>NZ_AP028669.1:0-4805000 GCF_041154485.1 Variovorax sp. V93
ATGTCCACTGACGGCATCGGCGAAAGCCTCTGGCAAGCCTGCGTCGACCAACTCGCGCAGGAGCTGTCCGAGCAGCAGTTCAACACCTGGATCAAGCCCCTGACAGCGCAGGTCGCGGACGACCTTTCGCGCATGACGGTGTTCGTTGCCAACCGCTTCAAGCTCGATTGGATCCGGGCCCAGTACGCCGGCAAGATCGCCGCCATGGCCGAGAAGATGTATGGCCAGCCGGTAGCTGTTGAGTTAGCGCTTGCTCCGCGAGAAGCGCCCGTGCGTTCTGCCCCGGTTGCCGTGCTGGCCGAAACCGACGTGCCGCGCGACGTGGCCGGCCCGGGCGAGGAGCCCGCCAACGCCGGCTTCAAGAACCGGCTGAATTCGGGCCTCACTTTCGACACCCTGGTGGAGGGCACGGCCAACCGCATGGCGCGCGCCGCCGCCATGCACGTGGCCGGCATGCCGGGCCACCTGTACAACCCGCTGTTCATCTACGGCGGCGTCGGCCTGGGCAAGACCCACCTGATGCACGCGGTGGGCAACCGGCTGCTGGCCGACCGCCCGGATTCCAAAGTTCTCTACATCCATGCCGAGCAGTTCGTCTCGGATGTGGTCAAAGCCTATCAGCGCAAGACTTTCGATGAGTTCAAGGAGCGCTACCACTCGCTCGACCTGCTGCTGATCGACGATGTGCAATTCTTTGCCAACAAGGACCGCACGCAGGAAGAATTCTTCAATGCGTTCGAGGCCCTCCTGGCCAAGAAGTCGCACATCGTGATGACCAGCGACACCTATCCCAAGGGCCTGGCCGACATCCACGAGCGGCTGGTCTCGCGCTTCGATTCGGGCCTGACGGTGGCGATCGAGCCGCCCGAGCTCGAAATGCGCGTGGCCATCCTGATCAACAAGGCGCGCGCCGAATCGGCCGAAATGCCCGAGGAAGTGGCCTTCTTCGTGGCCAAGAACGTGCGCTCCAACGTGCGCGAGCTCGAAGGCGCGCTGCGCAAGATCCTGGCCTATTCGCGCTTCAATCAGAAGGAGATCTCGATCGCCCTGGCGCGCGAGGCGCTGCGCGACCTGCTGTCGATCCAGAATCGGCAGATCTCGGTCGAAAATATCCAGAAGACGGTGGCCGACTACTACAAGATCAAGGTCGCCGACATGTACAGCAAGAAGCGCCCGGCCAGCATTGCGCGGCCGCGGCAGATCGCGATGTACCTGGCCAAGGAGCTCACGCAGAAGAGCCTGCCCGAAATCGGCGAGCTGTTCGGCGGGCGCGATCACACCACGGTGCTGCACGCGGTGCGCAAGATCTCGGGCGAGCGCCAGCAGCTCACCGAACTCAACCAGCAGCTACACGTGCTCGAGCAGACGCTCAAGGGCTGATCCCGGATGTCATCAGGCATGCCCCTCGCAACAGCGGAGAATGGCGTCTCAATGGCGGATTCAAAGAGATAAGAGAAGAGGAAGAAGACATGATCGTTTTGAAGGCTACCCAAGACAAGGTCCTCGCCGCGCTGCAGTCGGTGGCTGGCATCGTGGAGCGGCGCCACACGCTGCCGATCCTGGCCAACGTGCTGATCCGCAAGACCGGCGGCCAGCTGCAGCTGACCACCAGCGACCTCGAGATCCAGATCCGCACCACGGCCGAGCTCGGCGGCGACGAAGGCAACTTCACCACCACCATCGGCGCGCGCAAGCTGATCGACATCCTGCGCACCATGCCGGCCGACCAGACCGTGAGCCTCGAATCGAGCGCGAGCAAGCTGGTGCTCAAGGGCGGCAAGAGCCGCTTCACGCTGCAGTCGCTGCCGGCCGAGGACTTTCCGCTGGTGCAGGAAGCCGCCAACTTCGGCCCGGTCTTCAGCGTGCCGCAAAAGACGCTGAAGGACCTGCTCTCGCAGGTTTCCTTTGCCATGGCCGTGCACGACATCCGCTACTACCTGAATGGCATCCTGTTCGTGGCCGAAGGCAAGCAGCTGAGCCTGGTGGCCACCGACGGCCACCGCCTGGCGTTCTCGTCGGCCACGCTCGACGTCGAGGTGCCGCGCCAGGAAGTCATTCTTCCGCGCAAGACCGTGCTCGAGATGCAGCGCCTGCTGTCGGACGCCGAAGGCGCCATCGAGATGCAGTTTGCGAACAACCAGGCCAAGTTCAGCTTCGGCGGCATGGAGTTCGTCACCAAGCTGGTCGAGGGCAAGTTCCCCGACTACAACCGCGTGATTCCCAAGAACCACAAGAACAGCGTCACGCTCGGCCGCGCGCCGCTTCTGGCCAGCCTGCAGCGCACCGCCATCCTGACGAGCGAGAAGTTCAAGGGCGTGCGCCTGAACATCGAGCCCGGCACGCTGCGCATTGCGTCGAACAACGCCGAGCAGGAAGAGGCGCAGGACGAACTCGACATCGACTACGGCGGCGACGCCATCGAGATCGGTTTCAACGTGACCTACCTGATCGACGCGCTGTCCAACATGGACCAGGACATGGTGAAGCTGGACCTGGCCGACTCCAACAGCTCGGCCCTCTTGACCATCCCCGAGAACGCATCCTTCAAGTACGTCGTGATGCCGATGCGAATCTAGAAGCCAGAAAACACAGCGCCTTGCGCAGACAGCCCGCGGCCCTCCGCGGGTTTGCGCTTTCAAGAGGCAGGAAAAACCGGCTCCGAGAGCCCGAGAAATCCCGTGAATGCCGTGAGAGATAGAGGAATATCCGAATGAGTGCAGAAGAGAACAAGCCCGAAGTACCCCACACCGAGCCGGTCTACACGCCCGAGATCGAGAGTGCGGTACCGATCGAGATCACGCCCGCCGACACCAGCTACGGCGAAGGCTCGATCACGATCCTCGAAGGGCTCGAGGCGGTGCGCAAGCGCCCCGGCATGTACATCGGCGACACCTCCGACGGCACGGGCCTGCACCACCTGGTGTTCGAGGTGGTCGACAACTCCATCGACGAGGCGCTGGCCGGGCACTGCGACGACATCGTCGTCACCATCCACAGCGACAACTCGATCTCCGTCACCGACAACGGCCGCGGCATTCCCACCGGCGTGAAGATGGACGACAAGCACGAGCCCAAGCGCTCGGCCGCCGAAATCGCGCTCACAGAGCTGCACGCGGGCGGCAAGTTCAACCAGAACAGCTACAAGGTGTCGGGCGGCCTGCACGGCGTGGGCGTGAGCTGTGTGAACGCGCTGAGCGTGATGCTGCGCCTGGTGGTGCGGCGCGAAGGCAAGATCCACGAACTCGAATTCAGCCGCGGCTTCGTGCAGAACCGCCTGCTCGAAACGGTGAACGGCGTCGAGGTGTCGCCGATGAAGGTCATCGGTGACACCGACAAGCGCGGCACCGAGGTGCATTTTCTGCCCGACACCCAGATCTTCAAGGAGAACTCGGACTTCCACTACGAGATCCTCAGCAAGCGCCTGCGCGAATTGAGCTTCCTGAACAACGGCGTGCGCATCCGGCTGAAGGATGAGCGCACCGGCAAGGAGGACGACTTCTCCGGCGCCGGCGGCGTGCGCGGCTTCGTGGAATTCATCAACAAGGGCAAGACCGTCCTGCACCCGAACTCGTTCTACGCGGAGGGCGAGCGCCCGGCCGACACCTACGGCGGCATCCCCGGCACGCACATCGGCGTCGAAGTGGCGATGCAGTGGAACAGCGGCTACAACGAGCAGGTTCTCTGCTTCACCAACAACATCCCGCAGCGTGACGGCGGCACCCACCTCACGGGCCTGCGCGCCGCGATGACCCGCGTCATCAACAAGTACATCGAAGAGAACGAGTTCGCGAAGAAGGCGAAGGTCGAAGTCACCGGCGACGACATGCGCGAAGGCCTGTGCTGCGTGCTGAGCGTGAAGGTGCCCGAGCCCAAGTTCTCCAGCCAGACCAAGGACAAGCTGGTGTCCAGCGAAGTGCGCGCGCCGGTGGAAGACATCGTCGGCAAGCTGCTGACCGACTACCTGCAGGAACGCCCGAACGACGCCAAGATCATCTGCGGCAAGATCGTCGAGGCTGCCCGCGCCCGCGAAGCCGCCCGCAAGGCCCGCGAAATGACGCGCCGCAAGGGCGTGCTCGACGGCATGGGCCTGCCCGGCAAGCTGGCCGACTGCCAGGAAAAGGATCCCGCCCTGTGCGAGGTCTACCTGGTGGAGGGTGACTCCGCCGGCGGCTCCGCCAAGCAGGGCCGCGACCGGAAGTTCCAGGCCATCCTGCCGCTGCGCGGCAAGATCCTGAACGTCGAGAAGGCTCGCTACGAGAAGCTGCTGACCAGCAACGAAATTCTCACGATGATCACCGCACTGGGCACCGGCATCGGCCGCGCCGGCGCGACCACCGCGGGCGGCGGGGCGGACGACTTCAACGTCGCCAAGCTGCGCTACCACCGCATCATCATCATGACCGACGCCGACGTCGACGGTGCCCACATCCGCACGCTGCTGCTCACCTTCTTCTACCGGCAGATGCCGGAGCTGGTGGAGCGCGGCCACATCTACATCGCGCAGCCACCGCTGTACAAGGTGAAGGTCGGCAAGGAAGAGCAGTACCTGAAGGACGGCCCCGCGCTGGACGCCTTCCTGCTCAAGGTGGCGCTGAAGGACGCGAGCATCGAGACCGGTGGCCCCAACTCGACCACCCTCTCCGGCGACACGCTGGCCGAGCTCGCGCGCAAGCACCAGCTGGCCGAGGCCGTGATCGCGCGGCTGCGCAACTTCATGGATGCCGAAGCCCTGCGCGCCATTGCCGACGGCGTGGCGCTCGACCTCGACACCACGCCCGCGGCCGAAGCCTCGGCCGTGGCGCTGCAGGCCAAGCTGCGCGAGCTCAACACCACCGGCGTGCCGGCCGAGGTGAGCAGCGAGTTCGACGCCCGCACCGACAAGCCGCTGCTGCGCATCAGCCGCCGCCATCACGGCAACATCAAGAGCAGCGTGCTGACGCAGGACTTCGTGCACGGCGCCGACTACGCCGCGCTCGCCGAAGCCGCCAACACCTTCCGCAACCTGCTGAGCAGCGAGGGCGCCATCGTCCGCCGCGGCGAAGGCGAGCGCGCCAAGGAAGAAAAGGTGGCCGACTTCCGCATCGCGATGAAGTGGCTCATCGGCCAGGCCGAGAACGCCACCTCGCGCCAGCGCTACAAGGGCCTGGGCGAAATGAACCCCGCGCAGCTGTGGGAAACCACCATGGACCCGACCGTGCGCCGTCTGCTGCGCGTGCAGATCGACGACGCCATCGAAGCCGACCGCGTGTTCACGATGCTGATGGGCGACGAGGTGGAGCCGCGGCGCGAGTTCATCGAGCAGAACGCACTGCGGGCGGCGAATATCGACGTCTGATCGATCGGTCAGCGGCAGCCCAGCCGGAACCGCCGGTCCCGGGCCTGCTGTCTCTGCCCGCGCAGCCAGTCCTGCATGGCCGCGCCCTGCGGCCGCCGCGCCGCGGTGTCGAGCGACTTGACGTGGGCGTCGAGCGCATCGCACTCGGCTCCTGTGTCGCCAGCGGCATTGCGAGCCGGCTCGCGCTCAAGGGACTGCTGCTGCGCCGCAAGTGCGGCGCTATTCCGATTCGACGCAGCTCGCGCCTCGAGGCTCATTCCGTCCACCAGATTCTGATTGCGATCCAGCCGAACGGTCGTGGCGGTCGAGCCTGCGGGGCAGGGCCCGTCCGAATAGGCGGTGCTGCCTGCCGCATTCGTGCATTTGCTGACCTCGCGAAATGGCGAGGCCGCTGGGCCAGTGAACGGGCCGCGACCGGGGTTTTCAGATCGAGCGATGCACGCGAACACCCTTCCGGCCGCCTCGGCCGCCCTGCACCATCCGCGCGACACGCGCCAGCCCGCCAGTGCCGCTTGCCGCGCGGCCGACCAGCGCACCGCCGGCGGCGCCCGCCAGCAGGCGTCGCGGCAGCGAATGGCTGCGCCCCGCGGTCAAGAGCAGCAGGAGGCCGGCACCAAGCACGGCAAGGTGCTCGCCGGGGAAGCCGCGCCGTTGCGCGTCCATTCTTCGCATGGCTTCGATCCTGGATCCGATGGTCATTTGAAGCTCCTTTTCTGTACGAACTTTCTTCATAGCGAGCGGTTCGGTGCACCTCTGTAGGCGCCGAGGACGTGCACCGCGTCGAATCGGGCCCACAGCGCGGCACTCTCAGGGTTTTCATTGGGAAGAACCTCCGAAAGGGCGCCGGCGCCCGTCACACGCCTGTCATCAGCTATTAAAACAATAGCGTTCAGTACTTCCCCGAGGATCCTTCCTCGTAAACGCTATATCTAGCCCGACTCTTGCTAAGCAAAATCCTCGACGGATTTCACGTCACCCCATGATCGAGGACTCGAAGCAATGAACCTTATGCGTCTGCGGCAGCCGGTGGCTGCATTGGTACTGGGCGGCACAGCAGCATTCTTCGGGGCGATGACATCGGCCCATGCGTTCTCGAACCCGCCCATCCAGATGGCGCAGGGCGTCGAATACATGTGCGGCGGCACGAACAAGGCCGAGGCCGCCTTCATGCAGATGGTGTCGCCGCGATGGGCGGCCACCATCGAGTTCGGCATCAACGACAGCGCGCAGCGCGGCAATTTCCCGGTGCGCGCGGCGGTCCAGGTGCGCGAGAAGTACACGGGCCGCCCCGTGATGGAAGCGCAGTCGCACGGGCCGTACATGCTTGCGCGGCTGGATCCGGGCGCCTACGACGTGAACGTGACGCTCGGCGGCCTCACGATGACGCAGACGCTGACGGTGATTGCGGGCGTGCCGGCCCGGGCGGTGTTCATGTGGCCGTCGAACTTCGACATGGCCTCGGTGATGCCGCCGATGCCGCAGGCACTCGCGCAGACCTCGGCGGCGCGCTGAGCTTCCCCTCTGTCTTCTTTCCCGGCCCCGGCCGGGTCCGGCCCTTTTCGTTAAGCCTTGCCTAAGCCGTGCGCCGCACAGTGGCGCCGTGGCCTTCCCCAGCCACGCAGACTGGCAAGCAAGAAAGGACCAGACCATGATCCCCCGGATTTCATCGCAGACGCGGCCCCTGGCGGCCGCCATGCTGTGCGGCGCCGTTCTTCTCGCGGCGCTTTCCTCTTCGGCGCACGCAACGTTCAACCCGCCGATCCGCATGACGCACGGCATCGAATACATGAGCGGCGGCATCGGCAGCGACGAGGCCAAGCTGATGGAGACGGTGGCGCCGCGCTGGCCGGCCACCTTCGAATTCGCGATCAAGGACCACAAGGGCGCCGAGTTCGCCTCCGACGTGCGCGTGACCGTGCGCGACAGCCACGGCACGGCGCTGCTCGACAACGTGGAGTCGGCCGGTCCGTTCATGGTGGCGCGGCTCGACCCGGGCACCTATGAAGTGGAGGCTCGCTTGCGCGGAAACACGCTCAAACAGACGCTGCAGATCAGGCCCGGCACGCCCGCTCGGGTGGCATTCGTGTGGCCGGCGGGCACCGATATGGCTTCTGCCGGCACGCGCGCGGTGCAGTGATCGGCGAGCACCGGCCCGGCGGCGGCGTGCCGGAACGGGGGGCTTTGCCGCTCACGCCGATCGCAGCGCACGCTATCCGGCTGCCCGGCGCTATAGAAAAAATAGCGGGGCGCTGGCCGGAGACCGCCTTGAATGCACGGCATGCGCCTTGCAGATGCCGTGTCCCGGGCCATGCCCGTTCCCATTGCCCCCATGCCGATACGTTCCCTGAGCGTGCTCACCGCGCTCCTGCATGTCTACATTGCGCTGCGCCTGCTGCCAGCGCTGGCCATGCTCACGCCGGCCTGGCCGCTCGCGCTGGCCGCGCTCGCCATCTCGGCCTTGACGATCCCGCTGCCTTTTGTCTCGCGCCGCGCCGGACGCAAGGCCTCGACGGGCGAACTGCTCCAGTGGACGGGCCTGATCAGCATGGGCTGGTTCTCCTCGCTGTTCGTGTCGACGCTGCTGCGCGACGCGGGGCTGCTGCTCGCCTGGCTCGCGAGCGTGCTGTTCGGCGCAACGGTGCCCTGGCATGCCGTGCTGCCCTGGAGCGCGATGGCCGTGCTGGTGCTGGCCACGCTGGTGTCGATGGTGGGCTTCCTCAATGCCCGCCGCACCGCGGACGTGAAGCGCGTCGAGGTTCCGATCCGCGGGCTGCCCGCGGCGCTCGAGGGCTTCACGATTGCGCAGCTCAGCGACATCCACGTCGGTCCGACGATCAGGAACGCCTACATCCAGCGCATCGTCGACGCGGTGAACCGGCTCGGCGCCGATGCCATCGCGATCACCGGCGACCTGGTGGACGGCAGCGTGGCCGAGCTGCGCGAGCACATTGCGCCGCTGGCCGGCCTGCGCGCGCGCCACGGCACCTTCGTCGTCACCGGCAATCACGAGTACTACGCGGGCGCGCATGCATGGATCGACGAGCTGCGCAGGCTGGGCCTGAAGGTGCTGCTCAATGAGCACGTGGTGCTGCAGACGCGCAACGTGCGCGGCGCCCAGAACGACGAAGAGCTGTTCGAGAGCCAGCTGGTGCTGGCGGGCGTGACCGACTACACCGCCGGCCACTTCGACGCCGCGCACGCCAGCGACCCGCACCTGGCGCTGTTCGATGCGCCGCCGCTGGTGCACACGCGGGTGCTGCTTGCGCACCAGCCGCGCAGCGCGACGCTGGCGGCCCAGGCCGGCTACCAGTTGCAGCTGTCGGGCCACACGCACGGCGGCCAGTTCTTTCCGTGGAACCTGTTCGTGCCGATGCAGCAGCCCTTCACCGCCGGCCTGCACCGGCTGCACGACATGTGGGTCTACGTGAGCCGCGGCACCGGCTACTGGGGGCCGCCCAAGCGCTTTGGCGCGCCGTCCGAGATCACGTTGTTGACGCTGGTGATGGCGCGCGGCTGAACGCGCCGGCGCGCTCAGCCGCGCAGTTCGGCGGCCAGCCGCCGGGCGTTCGAGGTGGCTGCGGCGTGGATCGGCTTCAGCCCTTCGCGCGCAATGCGCACGGCCGCGCCCGAAAGCCGGCTGGCCGTGCCCGCCGCCCGGGCCGTGGCTTGCACGAAGGCGTCGCTGCGCTCCGCAGCCTGCGCGGGGGTGACGCTGCCGGCCATTGACAGAAAGGCCCCGGCACTCAGAAGCCATTGCTGCAGCGCGCGGTTCGCCAGCGAGACATGGCTGCTGTGCCATTGCCTGACCATGGCGGCCCCCGATTCACCCGCGGCGGCGAGTTTTTCATTTCCCATGAGTTGAAACTCCGCGAGATCGGCCGCGCTGGGCGCGAGCCCCGCCTTGGCCATGCGCCCGGTGCGCATCTGGATCACGGACCCGGAGGACAGCAGCATCTCCTGGGTCTTGAGGGCCACGTCGACCCACAGCATCAGCGGGTTGGACAGGCGAGCGACGGAGGTAAGGGATGGCATGGGCGATCTATGAGGACGGATGAGCCCCACTATAGACGCGAGGCGCAGCAATTGCTGCACCGCAACAAAATCGACTCCGCATTTCTGTTGAACAAGTCCTACTTTCCGACATGGCAATAGCCTCGGCCCAAGGCGCGGACCGCTGCGGAAAGTAATTATTTCTTTTCTTTCCTTTCATTATTTGCAGATAACAACCACATCATGAAAGCACACAGGTCCGCGTCCCTCGGGGCCGCCGTGTTCGCAGGCGTCCTGAGCCTGCTGGGCGCACCGGCTCATGCCTTCGAAGACAGCGCGCGCGGCTTTTATTTCGAGGGCGGCCATGCGCCGCATGGCGACAAGGGCGGCACCGAGTCGGCCACGGTGGGCGTGACGCTGCCGTGGTCGCCGCGCCAGCCGGTGCACGAAGGGGCGCTCACTTCGTACTGGGATCTGTTCGCGAGCCATTGGCATGCGCCGGCCCTGGGCAGCGGTTCGCGCAACTACACCCAGATCGGCGCGATCTACACCTGGCGCTACCGCTTCGACAGCGGCAGCTCGCCGTGGTTTGCCGAAGGCGGCGTCGGCGGCACGGTGATGGACCACCTCTACAGGACGCCCGACCGGACCTTCAGCACCGCGTTCCAGTTCACCGAAGTGCTGGGCGTGGGACGCAGTTTCGGCGAGAACGGCAAGCATGAACTGACATTGCGGCTGCAGCATTTTTCGAACGCCGGCATCAAGAAACCCAACCCGGGCGAAAACTTTGTCCGGCTGCGCTACACCTATCGCTTCTAGCGCTTCAACGGCGCGGTATGCCGCCAGCGCCGCGCGCGCAGTTCGGTGACGAAGTACGCCACCGTGGCCACGCCCAGCGGCAACAGGTAGTAGAGCCCGCGGTAGACCAGCAGCACGCCCAGCAGCCGGCCTTGCGCCACCTCATGCGAGAGCAGGGCAAGGAACACCGCCTCCAGTACACCCAGGCCCGCCGGCACGTGCGTGACCACGCCGGCCACAGCGGCCACCAGCAGCACCGCGAGCACCGTGTGGTAGGCCACCGCGCCCTGCAGCAGGACCCAGATCACGCTGCCGATCAGCGCCCAGTTCAGGCACGACATGGCCAGCTGCAGCCAGGCCATCCGAAGAGAGGGCACCTTGAACGGATAGTGGCGCAGCCGGAACACGTGCCCGCTGGCCAGGGCGCACAGCACGAAGTAGCCCGCGGCCAGCAGCAGCAGCACCGCGCCCAGGATGCGGAGCCCGCCATTGCCGACCTTCCATTCGGCCGGCAGCGCCAGTGGCCAGAAGCAGAAGGCCAGGCCGGCCACCACCAGGTAGCCGAGCCAGTTGGTCAGCATGCTGAAGCCGAGCACGCGCGTGATGGTGCCGTTGGGAAGGCCCAGCCGCGAATAGAGCCGGTAGCGGAACGCCACGCCGCCCACCAGCGAACCGAGGTTGAGGTTGAAGGCATAGCTGATGAAGGTCACGCCCATGACGGTGCGGGCGCCGAGCGGATGGCGCGTGAGATGGCGGCCCAGCAGGTCGTAGGTGCTGTAGGTGGCAAAGCTGCCGGCCGCTAGCGCGCCGGCCAGCCACAGCGTGGCCGCGGGCAGCGCGCGCATGGCATCGAACACCTCCTGCCAGTCGATGGAACGCGCCTGGCTCACGAGCAGCCAGGCGATCAGGCCGAAGAAGGCCCAGACCGCGCTGCGCCGCAGCCAGGGCCACCAGGGCCGGCGCGCGAGTCTCGCGGTGCGTGTGGTCACTGGGCGGCCTCCATGCGCTTTCGGAACGGCCGGTGGGCGCTCATGCCGCTTCCGTCGGCGTGGCCCCGTTGTCGCCGGCAGCCTCGCGCTTTTCGCGCTTCTCGGCAAGCTCGGTGGCCTCGGCCGGGGTGAGGCGCGGCACCTGCCGCGGCAGCCAGCCCAGCCACGACGGATACCAGCGCAGGAAGTGGAAGATGAAGAAGCTGCGCACCAGCCGCCAGCCGCTCCATCCGGTCTCCAGGTCGGCCACGCCGATCTGCTGGCAGCTCTCGCGCATGAGCTTGTCCATGCGCTCCCACAGCAGCTGGTTGAAGGCCCTGCCGCGCGCGAACACGTTGGCCTCCAGGTTGAGCGACAGACTCAGCGGATCGAGATTGCTCGAGCCGACCGTGCTCCACTCGTCGTCCATCAGCGCGACCTTGGCATGCAGCGGGCGGTCGCAGTATTCGTAGATGCGCACGCCCGCATGCAGCAGGTGGTGGTAGAGCATGGTGGCGGCCGTCTTGACGATCGGCATGTCGGGCTCGCCCTGCAGGATGAGCCGTACATCCACGCCGCGCCGGGCCGCGCGGCGCAGCTCCTTGATGAGCCTGTAGCCGGGAAAGAAATACGCGTTGGCAACCACGATGCGCTGGCGCGCGGCGCGGATCGCGGCCAGGTATTCGCGTTCGACGTCGCCGGTGTGGCGGCGGTTGTCGCGCGTGATGAGCACCGCCTCCACATCGCCGACAGGCTCCCGGTCGACGGACGGCGCCTGCTTGAGCCGGCGGCGGAACCAGCGCGGCCCCTTGTCGCCGAGCGCGATGGCG
Organism: Variovorax sp. V93; assembly: GCF_041154485.1. NCBI lineage: Bacteria > Pseudomonadati > Pseudomonadota > Betaproteobacteria > Burkholderiales > Comamonadaceae > Variovorax > Variovorax sp. V93. The sequence continues at coordinate 11,922 of NZ_AP028669.1, forward strand.
CGCAGCACGAACTGGTGGATCTGCGCCACGACGGGCCCGCGCAGCTCCACCGCGTAGTCCTGCTTGGCCTTGGGCCCGAAGTCCAGCAGATGGTCGGCCGAATAGTTGATGCCGCCCACGAACGCGAGTTCGCCATCGACCACCACGATCTTGCGGTGCATCCGCCGAAACACGTTGAGCCGCTGGCCGAGGATGCGCTGCCCTGGATCGAACACCCGCACCCGCACGCCCACGGCGCTCAGCTCCGCGATGAATTCGCGCGACAGGTCCGGCGAGCCGAAGCCGTCGACCATCAGGTCGATCTTCACGCCGCGCTGGGCCGCCGAGCGCATGGCGGCATGCAGCGCAAGGCCCACCTTGTCCTCGAACAGGATGAAGGTCTCGATGATGACTTCGCGCTGCGCCTCCCGAATGGCATCGAACACGCGCGGGAAGAACTCCTCGCCGTTCTCGAGCAGCGCGATGCGGTTGCCGCCCACCCATCGGCCGACGTTATCCATGGCGTTCACCGCAGGTCATGGGTGGGGCCCGCTTCAAAGATCGATGTTCGCCACCAGCGGCGCGTGGTCCGACAGGTGCGACCAGGGCTTGCGCGGCAGCACCACGGGCGCGTGCACGCCCGCGTTGCGAACATAGATGCGGTCCAGCGGCAGCAGCGGAAAGCGCGCCGGAAAGGTCTTGGCGGCCGAGCCGTTCGCATGCACGAAAACCTCGCGCAGCGCGGCGCCTTCCTCCAGCACCTGGTGGGCGCGGCCGCGCCAGTCGTTGAAGTCGCCCGCGACGATCAGCGGCGCATCGGCCGGCACCTCGTCGCGCACGATGTGCAGCAACAGTTCCAGTTGCTGCTGCCGGTGCGCCTCGGCCAGGCCGAGATGCGCGCAGATCGCATGGACGTCGACCGTGCGGCCCGGCAGCCGCAGCACGCAATGGAGCAGGCCGCGCTTTTCGGGCCCGGCCACCGACACGTCGTGGTTGCGGAAATGCACGATCGGAAACTTGGACAGCACCGCGTTGCCGTGATGGCCCCTCGGGTACACGGCGTTGCGCCCGTAGGCGAACTGCGGCCACATGGTGTCGGCCAGGAATTCGTAGTGCGGCGCCTCGGGCCAGTTGTTGACCTTGCGCGAGTGGCGCGAATGGGTGCCGAGCACTTCCTGCAGGAACACCACGTCGGCTCCCACCGTGCGCACTGCGTCGCGCAGCTCCGGCAGGATGAACTTGCGGTTGAGCGCGGTGAAGCCCTTGTGGGTGTTCACCGTCATGACCTTGAGCGAAGTCGGCGCTGCGGCGGCAAGTGGAATCGGTGAGGAAGACATCGGTGTTGTGGTTGTACGTTGCCGCGCCCGGCGCGCCTGTAGGAACGCGCCACCTTCTTTGCCGCTTTCGCCAGGCGACGGCCGGCTCCTACAGGCAGGCCTGCCACACCCCGACACGGGGCGCATGGGGGGCCTCCTACGGTGGTTTTCAGGCTGCGGGAAACAAGCCAGCGGCCTTCTTCATCATCACTTTCAAAGGAACGCACCATGAAGCACGCAATCCTTCGCGCCACGGCGCTGGCCGGCCTGATGGCCGCGGCCGGTGCCGCCATGGCGCAAGCCACGTCGATACCCGCCCAGCCGGACCCGGCCGTGGGCGGCCAGGCCAGCACGCAGACGCCTGCCGGCGTGCCCAACCCGCCGCAGCGCCCCGACGCCAACATGCCGGTGTCGCGCGAAGCCGTGAAGGCCGAGGCGCGCGCCCACAATCGCAACAACACCAACAACCTGGTGCCCAAGGGCGAGGCGACCACCACCATGAACGGGCAGCCGAACGCGATGCCGCAACCCACCGGCGAGATGTCGCGCGCCGAGGTGAGCCAGCTGGCCCGCAAGCCCAAGCCCCAGTTCGGCCAGCGCGGCGAGCGGCCGGACGTGCCCACCAACCCGATCGAAAGGACCGGCACGCCCCAATAGCCGTCCATGTACGAAAAAAGCCCGCGGTGCTCGAGGCATCGCGGGCTTTTTTCATGGGGCGCCGCTTCCGGCGCCCTGATGATGGTCAGCTCTTGGCGGGTTGCCCGTCAGTGCCGCCGTGACCATGGTGGCCGCGGTGGCCATGCATGCCGACGTGCACCGTCTCCGCGTCGAAGGTCTTCTGCTGCTCGGGCGTCAGCGCCGCATAGAAGGCCTTGGTGGCTTCGGCGCGCTTGGCGAACCTGGCGCTGCGCTCGGCCTGGCGGGCCTGCATGCGCTCCAGCCGCTCGGGCGTGGTGAGCTTGGCGAATTCCGCACGGTCCATGCGCTGCGCATGGGCCCCGGCCGGCGGCTGGCTGGCCGCTGCGAACGTGGTCCACGCGCTTTCCTGTCCGGCGTTCAGCTTGAGCTTTTCCTTCAGCGCGGCAAGCCGCTTGGCGCGGTGCTCCTGCATGCGCTCCATGCGCTGTGCCGGGTCCATGCGCTTGTGCTGCGCCTTGGGTGCTGCGCCGCCCTCGGCCTGCGCAACGGCGGCGGTGGGCGTGGCAGTCGAAGTGCCGGATGCCGCCGGGGCCTGTTGTGCAAAGGCGCCCGAAGAGGCGAGGGCGGCCGAGCCCAGGAGGCTGGCCCAGACGATGCGTTGGCGAAGAGAGATCATGAGAAGTGCTTCCTTTCGAAGAAGCCCGCCGCCAATGGGCAGCAGGTGAGACGAAGTGTGGAAGACCTCTGTATCGGCGAGGTGAGCCGGAAGTGAGCGTGCGTAAAGAATCATGAACGCGCAGGCTTTTCGCGCCCGCGGCGTGGCTTACTTGGGCCTTGGCGGCTTCAATCCGCGATCGGTCCGCTGCAGCTTGCCCGCGCGCAGTTCGCCCACGGCCAGTGCCACGGCACGGGCCACGTTGCGCACTTCCTCCTGCACGCCTTCGTCGGCATCGAGGCTGTCGTGGCTGGTGGCGTAGGGCTCGTAGTAGCCGATGTAGCGGTCGAGCCGGGCCTGCGCGCCTGCGTCGACCAGGCCCATCCAGTCGAGCCAGTCCGACAGGTTGCGCCGCACGCTCTCGGCGCCGGCCACGTCGCCGTGCACCACCAGCCCGTAGACCCGTCCCGCCAGGTGCTTGGGATAGCCCCAGCCCTGGAGCTCGAGGGCCTTGGCTTCATCGGGCTTCTTGCCGTGGGTGCTGGTGGGGTCGGGGTTGCCGCCGTCGGCGCATACCAGCCGGTCGGTCATGAGCTTGAGCGGACTGGCGGACTGGTACCAGTGCGTGGGCGTGAACAGGATCACGCCGTGCGCGGCCACCCAGCGCTCGTAGATCTCGTTCATCCAGTCGCCGGTCTGGCGCATCGCATGGTTGGGATAGCAGCTGCAGGGCCAGTGGCACAGCGGCATGGCGGTGGACACGCAGCCCTTGCAGGGATGGATGTGGCGCCCGTAGTCGGAGGCGAGCAGGCTCAGGTCGAGCACGTCGACGTCGATGCCGCAGCCATCGAGCACTTCGCGCGCGAGCTGCAGCAGCCGCCAGCTCTTGGAGATCTCCCCCGGGCAGGTGCCGTCGTTGCGCGGCGAGCCGTTGACCAGCAGCACGCGCGACTTCGTCTGCGCCTGGCCCCAGGCCGCCTGCGCGGCGTCGATGCGCGCCCTGGCTTCGAGCCAGTCGACCGAAAGCTCGTAGTCGGGGTCGGCATGGCCGGGTCCGGCCTTGCGCGTGACGGGCGCCTTGCGGCCCTGCTCGTAGGCCTCCCATGCGATGAGTTCGATGCGCTGCAGCGCCTCCTTTTCGGACTGGAAGGCGGGATCCTGGAACGGCTGCATGAAGCGCTCGTGGAACTGGTCGCGCTTCAGTGTTTCGGGTGCCTGTCCCTTGCGGACCTCGGGGGCTTTGATCGTGCGGTGGGGCATGGCGGCCAATCTATGCCCCATCCGTGCGCCCGTGACCTGCGGGCGATGCCGATTTTCGGTAGGCCTGCGACTACATCAAGCGCCGAACTTGCCGCTCTGGAAGTCCTGCACCGCCTGCTTGAGCTGCTCCTGCGTGTTCATCACGAAGGGGCCGTACTGCGCGATCGGCTCGTGCAGCGGCTTGCCGGCGATCAGCAATGCGCGCGCCGGGCTGTGGTTGGTGGCCCCGGCGCGCAGCACCACGCCGTCGCTGCCGGGGTCGTTCGCAAGAATGGCCATGCGGCGCGTCGGCACCTCGCTGCCCGCGATCCACACCGATTCGCGGAATGCATACACCAGCGCGTTGTGGTCGTCAGGCAGGGCCTGGGCGAATTCGGCGCCGGGCGGCAGGGTAATGTCGAGGTACAGCGGCTCGGTGTGCTCGCGCCGCACCGCGCCTTCGATGCCATGGCTCGCGCCCGCGATCACGCGCACGTGCACGCCCGCCGCGGTGGTGTATTCCGGAATCTCCTCGCTCTGGATGTCGCGATACCAGGGCTCGCGCATCTTGTCCTTGGCGGGCAGGTTGAGCCAGAGCTGGAAGCCTTCCATCAGGCCGTCCTCCTGCTCGGGCAGTTCGCTGTGGACGAGCCCGCGGCCGGCCGTCATCCATTGCACGCCGCCGTTCTGCAGCAGCCCTTCGTGGCCGGCGCTGTCGCGGTGCCGCATGCGGCCCGCGATCATGTAGGTCACGGTTTCGAAACCGCGGTGCGGATGGCTGGGAAAGCCGCCGATGTAGTCGCCCGGGTTGTCGCTGCCGAAGGCGTCGAGCATCAGGTAGGGGTCGAGCCTTTTCTGCAGCGGCTGCTGCAGCACGCGGGTGAGTTTGACGCCGTCGCCATCGCTGGTGGAAACACCGGCCACGATGTGGTCGATGCCGCGCGGCGTGGCCACGGGATCGGTCGGGTGGTTGGCGTGGTGGTTTGCATTCGTCATGCAGCCATGGTGGCACTAACGGCCCGACCGCGCCACCCGGGAGGAATTGCGGAATCTGCCTCGGCGCGCTGCTGCGGCTTCAGCGCGGCCACTGCTGGCGCTGCCAGTAGCGGTACTGCCACTGCGTCGAGAAACCGGCACGCCGGTAGAGCGCGTGGGCGGCCATGTTGTGCGCGTCGACCTGCAGGAACACGCGCTCGAAGCCGCGCTCGAGTGCGGCCCGCGCGAGGCCCGCCAGCACGCGCCCGGCCAGGCCCCGGCCGCGCTGCGACTGCTCGGTTCGCATGCCGTGCACGCTGGCCCAGCCGTGGCCGAAGGCCATGGCGCCCGCCGCGACGGTCCGGCGGCCCTCGCGCACGCTGGCATAGAGCGAGCCCTGGGCGCGCGACAGCGCCCGCACGCGGTGGGCGCCGTCCACGGGATCGAAGCCCTCGCCGAGGAACAGGGTGGCCCAGGCGTCGTCGGGCGCAAGGTCGACGTCGGCCAGCGCGGCGCCGGCCGGCGCCACCTCGCACATGCGCCGTGCGGAGCCGATCTGCACGCAGGTCGGCGAGTCGCCGACATAGTGCCGCTGCTCCAGCTCGGACTGCAGCGCCACGAAAGAGGGCACATCGGCCAGGCGGAACGCGGGCACGAACTGGCGGCGGTCGTAGCGGTCCTCGATGCGGTCGATCGTGCGGCCTGCGACCGGTTCGCGGTGCAGCGGAACGGCCGACCTGGCGCGCTTGACGGTGCCATCGTCGAAGGGCAGCAGCCAGCCGTCGAGCTCTTCGACGGCCAGCGGCGAAACGGCGGCCACGGTGGCGCGCTCGATGGCTTCGACGTCGTTCATGGAAAAGCCTCCGGTGCGGTGAATCTGGCGGCCGCCACGCTCTTGAGCAGCGACTCGCGCTGGTTGCGGCTGATGCCGCGCACGCTCTCGGCGACCCACCTGGTACGGTCCGGGTCGATCTGCCCGTCGCGCCGCCATTGCTCGAGCACCGCCTGCGGCTTGTGCAGCATGGACGCGAGCCAGACCGCCTGGGCGGGCTCCAGGCTGCGCGCGGAGCGCTTGAAATAGCGCCGGGCGGCGGCTTCGGCGCCGCACAGGTTGCCGCCCCACGGCGCGTTGTCCAGGTAGAGCTGCAGGATGCGCGCCTTGCCCAGCGTCTGTTCCATTTCGACCGCGTAGAGCAGCTCGCGCAGCTTGCGTTCCGCCGTGCGGTCGCTGCCGGTCACCAGCATCTTGGCGAGCTGCTGCGTCAGCGTGCTGCCGCCGCGCTTGGGCTGGCCTTCCTTCTGGTTGTTGTCGATGGACGCGACGATTTCCGTCAGGTCGTAGCCGGCGTGGGTGAAGAAGCGCTGGTCTTCGGCCGCGATGACGGCGCGCGCCAGCCAGCTGTCATTGGCCAGCTTCGACGGCGCGCCGCAACTGGTGCGCGCGCCGAGCATGGCTTCGGTGCCCAGCCCCTCGACGGTGAACTGGCTGACGGTGGGCTGCACCGTGAATGTGGCCTCGGGCAGCATGACCTGCCCGCGCAGCGCCAGCGTGCCGCCGATGCGGGCGCGCTGCAGCTCGGGCAGGTTGGGCGCGAGCACGGCATACCAGCGGGCAATCGGTGCGTCCTTGATGTCGGCGCTGAGCTGCAGGCCCCTGCCCTTGGGCGGGAGGTGTCCTTCCCATTGGCCCTGGAGCATGGCGGCCGCGTCGGCGTTGCGGGGCGTGGCCTCGATGGTGCCGGCCAGCGTGTTGCCGTCCCGCTTCACGGTGGCGACCAGGCCCTCGAACACGATCGGCTGCGCGCCGAGCGCGGCAACCTCGGCGCTGCAGGGCGCACAGCGCAGTTCGAGCACGCCCGCCGCGTCCTTCCAGGCAAAGTGCAGGGTGCCGAACCGGCTGTCGAACGAATGTCCGTCGAGCCGCGGCGCGAACCAGGACGAGGTGGCCAGGCGCACTGCCGTCGGCACGCCCACTGCCATGCGCAGCGGGCCGGCCTCGACCGTGGTGCTCCATTCGCCCGCCGCTGGCGCAAGCACCAGTTTCACTATCAGGAAGATAGCAACGCACGTTGTCACCACAAGGGCCAGCAGCCCGTAGATCACGAATCGCAGAAACTGTTTCACAAAACTCTCATCACATCGGCCTCGCCACCGTCACAGCTTGCCACGGACCGCTCGAGCGTCCACTGGCCGCCGCCCAGTACCAGGCTGAAGTGTCGGTGAAAGCCGTGCCTTCGGCATCCACGATGCGCTCGCAAACGCGGATCTTTTGCGTGCTGTGCCGTTGCGCAACAAAACAGCGCCACAGCCGCTCCTGCGCATCGCGTTCGAGGCGTGCCTGCTCGATGCGAAAACCGAGCGCGCGGTAGCAGTCGGCCGCCGGATGCAGCATGCGCGTGGGGGCATTCACCGCGCGCATCACGATCATCTGCGTGCCGTCGGTCATGCGGCCGATGGCGCCCGGAAAGCGGTCGGCAAAGCGCTGCTCGACGTCGCCGAGCGCCAGCGGACGCAATGGAACGCCGTCCCATTGGCTGGGCCATTCATGCGAGGCCATGGCCATCGAAGGCTCGGGCGGTGCGCGCAGCGCCGCCGCGGTCGACCACAGCATGCACAACAGCATTGCGAGCGCAAAGGCCGTCTTGTGGCCGATGCGGTTGATGAAATGGTTGGCAAACAGGGCTTCAAAGAACCGTGTCGACATGGCGGCCTCCTTGGGTGGTGATCAGGCCCGGGATCGGCTGCTCGGCGAACGGGGGCTCGGTGCACACCGGCACCATCAGGCGCGCGATGCCGCCGCACACCGCGGCCAGAATCGACAGCCCGAGCAGGTTGTGCGCCCAGGGCGCGAGCGGGTGGCCCGCGCCCTCGAACCCGATGAGCATGCTGTTGCGCAGGATGTTGCCGCCCAGCACCACGAGGCCGACCATCGGCAGCCGGCGCAGGAAGCCGCGGTCGCTGTGCCCGGCCCAGAGCGCGACGGCGCAGGCCGTAAAGTAGCCGAGCCACACCATCTGCACGCCCGAGCACGGCGCATCGACGATCACCAGCCGTCCATCGACCACCAGGCTCGCGCCCTCGCGCGCCACGCTGAAGCCCGGCGCCAGCAGCCAGCGGCTCGCCTCGGCCGTGATCACGCGCAGCGGATAGCCCGCATAGAACTGCAGCGACGACAGCAGCGGCAGCGCAAGCACCGCCAGGCCGGCCACCGGCAGCGCGGCCACGCGCCGCGGCAGGAAAGCCAGCAGGCCGCATGCCAGCGCCAGCACGGCCACCAGGCCCGTGGCGAGCGGCGGCAGCGCGGGCAGGGCGCCGAGCCCGGTGCGCAGCACGGTCGCCAGCACCGTGCCGGCGCCCGCCAGTGCGAGCCAGCCCAGCTGCGGCGCGGCCCGCAGTTCGCGCCGGCAGCGCCATGCCAAGGCGGCGAGAGCGGCCAGCGCCAGCAGGCCCAGCGGATCGTCGGAGCCGTCGCGCAGCCGCCGAACCATCCAGGCCCAGGTCGGCGCGAGTGCGGCGAATTGCAGTGCGAGCCAGCCGGCGGCCGGTGCGCGGTCGACGTGGATGCCCCAATCCACGATGCGCGGATGGCGATGGGCGAGTGCGGCCAATGACATTTTTCTTTTCCTGGCTCAGGCCGTGAAGCGGCGCGGGTCGTTGCGGCGCGCGCGGCGGCGCAGCATCGCGAGCATCGACAGCACCACGGCAATGGCGCCCAAGGTCTCGGGCTCCGGCGTGCTGGGCACCTCTGCGCCGAGTGCGAGTTCGCTCACGCCCTGCGGCAACGGCAGCGGCTGGTTCACGCCCACGCTGTTCTGCGGCGCGGGGTTGCGCACCACCTTGTCCACGGCGATGAAGCTGGTGTACTGGGTCAGCAGGCTGTACTTCAGGCCGAGCTCGGTGATGCGCTCCTTGAAGGCGCTGCCGCCCTCGAGCGTCTCCTGGTCGCTCAGGCTCTGGATGCGGTGGCGCGCCCACAGCGTGCGCAGCGCGGCGGTGTCCTGGCGCAGTTGCGGATCGATGCGCAGTTCCTGGCGGTACGGGCCGTTGGCGCCCTGGCCTTCCACGATCACGCGGCCCCTGGCTTTTCCTTCCGCGTCTGCGCGCCACTTGCCGAACACGATCACCGGGCGCTCGCCCAGCACGTCGGGCAGCGCCTGCGGCTCCACGTCGTACACGTCGAGCCCGCCGAAAGTCAGCTTCACGTTGGTGAGCACCGGCGACTCCACCATGCGGCGGAAGCGCGCGGCCTGCTCGGGCGCCTGGATCGGGTCGGTGATGATGAAGGGCTCGCCCATGCCGGCGCGCGCAATGCCTTCCATCAGGCTGCGGTTCACCGACGAACCGATGCCGAAGGCGAACACATTGGCCTTCGAAAGGTTCTTGCGCACCAGTTCGAAAGCCTCGCGCTCCACGCTCACGTAGCCGTCCGTCACCAGCACCACGGTGCGCGACACCTTTTCTTCCTTCGGTTCGGCGTAGACGCGCTTGAGCGCGGGAATCAGCTCGGTGCTGCCGCTGCCGCTGTAGTTCTGGATGGTGGCCAGCGCCTGCTCGATGTTGGCGCGCGTGGCCGGCACCGAGCGGGGAGAGAGCATCTTGTTGCTGCCCGAGAACAGCAGCACGTTGAAGGTGTCGCTCGGCCGGAGGCCGCCGATCAGGCGTTCGAGCACGGTCTTGGCGGTGTCGAGCGGAAAGCCGTGCATCGAGCCCGAGATGTCGACCACGAAGATGTAGTCGCGCGGCGAAATGGCGCTGGCGGCCACGGCCTTGGGCGGCTCGACCATCGCGAGGAAGAAGTTCTCGGCGCCGCCGTCGGTGTTCTGGCCCTTGTAGAGCATCAGGCCCGATTCGATCCTTTCGCCCGCAAGGCGGTAGTCGAGCACGAAGTCGCGATTGTCCGCGGGCCGGCCGTCGGGCGCGAGTGCGATGTCGGCGTGCCGGTCTTCGTCGCTCTTCTTTACCTCGATGGCGTGGGACGACGAGCGCACCTCCTTCAGCCCCATGGGCGTGTCGATGCTGGCCTTGAGCCTGAAGCTGGTGTTCGGCGCCACATCTGCGCGCAACGTGGGCTGCGCCACCCACTTGGCCTGGGCGTTCTCCGACTGCGGGCTGTTGTAGCGCGGGCCCACCACGGTGGGAAAGACGAACGCATAGTTGCCCGACTGCGGCACCAGCAGCTCGGTGTAGCGCAGCTCCACCTTCACGTCGTCGCCCGGCAGGATGTTGGCGACGTTCATCTGGAACACGTTGGGCAGGTGCTGCTCGAGCAGCGCGGCGGTCTTGCCTTCCTTCTTGGCGGTGTCGTACTCGATCTGCGCCTGCTGCTTCTCGCGGATCTGCGCGGTGATCAGGCGGTCGGCCAGGCGCACGTTGAGGCCGCTGACCGCAGCCTTGGTCGAGCCCGGAAAAACATACTTCGCCTCGATGGCGCGCTGGCCTTCGTTGCGGTAGGTCTGCGTGACAGTCACGTCGGCAATGACGCCCGAGATCTTCACCGCCACCTCGGTGGCCTTGAGCGGCAGGCGGTCGACCGAGGGGTCGTCGCTCTTCACGAAGAAATACGGGCTCTCGGTCTTCAGCCGCGGGCCCGGTGCTTCCTGGGCATGCACGGGGTTGAGGCTGAGCGCGACGAAGCCCGCCGTGGCCAGGCTCACGGTGGCGAGCCAGAGCCAGCGGCCGGGACGGGTGGAGGTGTGGGCATCCATGGCGGTGTGGTGTTGGTGTCCGTGCGAACTTGCACAGCCGCAACTGTCGGCACCGCGCGAGAAGGAAATTGGAAGGCTGCTTGAAGTCCGGCCACCGGATGCCGCGTTGTGTGAAGCCTGTGTGAAGTCCGCCGGCGGCCGCGCTTCACACGCGCTTCGGATGGCGCGGCGAGCATCGCGGCTTCGACAACCGACGAGGAGAAAAAACATGTTCCAGTTGCTCAAGGCCCTGCAGGGTTCGATGCTGGTCAAGGTGGCCGGGCTGCTGATGCTCACGCTCCTGCTGTGCATTCCGCTGGCCGAGATCAATGCGATCAACCGGGAGCGCGGCCACAGCCAGCGCGAGGCGGCCGAGGAGCTTGCCGCCACCTATGCGGGCCCGCAGACCGTCGTGGGCCCGCTGCTGCTGGTGCCCTATGTGGAGCGCTGGATGGAGCCGCTGCGCAATGCGCAGGGCCGGGTGATCGGCCAGGAGGCCCGCAGCAAGGAAATGACCCACGTGGTGTTTCCCGACAAGCTGCACATCGAGGGGTCGATGGCGCCGCACGAACGCTACCGCGGCATCTTCAGGATTCCGTTCTATACGCTCGACGCCACGCTCGGCGGCGGCTTTGCGGCTTTCGATCCCCGATCGGTGGCGCACAGCGAAACCGATTCGCGTATCGAGTTCAAGGCACCATTCATCGTCTTCGGCGCAAGCGACCTGCGCGGGCTCGATGGTTCGCCTTCGATCGCGATGAACGGCGAGGCTTTGGGTTTCAGGCAGCGCGTGCCTGGCCTGGCAGACGATGCCCTGCTGGCCGACGGCATCCACGCACCGCTCACCGGCACAGCGCTGGCCGCATGGGAGGCGAGGGCGCCGCTGCCCTTCGAGATGAAGCTCGGCCTGGTCGGGCAGGACACGCTCTCGATGGTGCCGATTGCCGACGAGACCACCGCCCACCTGAAGTCGCCCTGGGCGCATCCGAGTTTCGGCGGCCGCTTTCTCGCCACCCAGCGCGAAGTGACGCCGCAGGGCTTCGATGCGCACTGGCGCGTGTCGTTGCTCGTGACTTCCGCACGCGAGCAGGTGCGCGCCGGGCTGTCGGGCCGCGGCGATGCCGCCAGTGCCGCCACGGCTGCTGCTGTGGCTGCAACCAACCATGCGCAACGCAACCTCGGCCCGCTGCAAACCTTCGACGTCTCGCTCGCGCAGCCGGTCAACGTGTACTCGATGAGCACCCGCGCCGGCAAGTACGGCGCGCTCTTCATCGGCCTGGTGATCATGGCGGCCTTCATGTTCGAGCTGTTCCGCAGGCAGCGCATGCATCCGGTGCAATATGGGCTGGTCGGCCTGTCGATCGCGCTGTTCTTCCTGCTGCTGCTGGCCCTGTCCGAGAAGCTGGCGTTCTGGCTGGCCTATGCCAGTGCGGCCGGCGCGAGCGTGCTGCTGCTGGGCATCTATTTCAGCGCAGTATTGCAAAGCTGGAAACGCGGCGCGGGCTTCGGGGCCTATGTCGCGGTACTCTATGGCGCGCTTTACGGCCTGCTGGCATCGGAAAGCAATGCCCTGCTGCTCGGCGCCCTGCTGACATTCGGCATGCTGACGGTGCTGATGCTCGCCACGCGCAAGGTCGACTGGTATGCACTGTCGGCCGGGAACCCCCGAACGCCCGAGCCGGTCTTACCTGAGGCGGCCGCGTCCGTGTAACCAACGCTACGGACTGTTTTTTTCCTTACCTTTTGCCACTGATCCCATGGACGATTCTTCTCCTTCCACCGAGCCCGCGCGCTCGCAGCGTTCAGCGAAGCTGCGGCGCGCGGCGCGGTGGAGCGCCATCGCGCTCGGCTGCGGCGCGCTGGTGCTGCTGGTGGCCGCCGTCGTCGCGGTGGCCGCCATCTATCCCCGGCTGCCCGACATTTCCGAGCTGGCCGACTACCGGCCCAAGCTGCCGCTGCGCGTGTATACGGTCGAAGGCACGCTGATCGGCGAGTTCGGCGAAGAACGGCGCACGCTCACGCCCTTTGCGAGCATTCCCAAGGTCATGAAGGACGCCGTGCTCGCCGTGGAGGACGCGCGCTTCTACGACCATGGGGGCGTCGACTACAAGGGCTTCGCACGCGCGGCCGTGGCCAGCCTCAAGGGCGGCCGCAAGCAAGGCGCATCGACCATCACGATGCAGGTGGCGCGCAACGTCTACCTGAGCTCCGAACGCACGCTGAGCCGCAAGGCCTACGAGATCTTGCTGGCCCTGCGCCTGGAGCAGCAGCTCAGCAAGGACCAGATCCTGGAGATCTACCTGAACCAGATCTACCTGGGCAACCGCGCCTATGGCTTCGCGGCCGCATCGGAAGCGTATTTCGGCAAGCCGCTGCAGAACGTCACGCTGGCCGAAGCTGCCATGCTGGCCGGCCTGCCCAAGGCGCCCGGCGCGAACAACCCGGTGGCCAATCCGCGGCGCGCCCGCGCACGCCAGCTCTACGTGATCGACCGCATGCAGGAAACCGGCTTCATCACCGCCGAGCAGGCGGCCGAAGCCAAGAAGGAAGAGCTGCACTTGCGCGATGCCGCCGATCCGGAGCGGCTGCATGCCGAATACGTGGCCGAGACGGTGCGCCAGATGATGTACGCGCAGTACGGCGACAGCATCTACACCAGCGGCATGAAGGTCTACACCTCGCTGGTCGCGGCCGACCAGGCAGCCGCCTACAGGTCGCTGCGCAAGGGCATCATGGACTACGAGCGGCGCCAACCCTATCGCGGTCCCGAGCGCTTCGTCGATCTGCCGGCCGATCAAAAGGAAGCCGACGAGGCGGTGGACGAAGCGCTGGCCGAGCATCCCGACAACGGCGACGTGATGGCCGCGGTGGTGCTGGAGGCCGGCAGCAAGGAAATCAACGCGGTGCGCGCGAACGGCGAAACCATCCAGATCACCGGCGAAGGGCTGCGGCCTGCGCAGTCGGGCCTTGCGGTGAAGGCGCCGCCCCACATCAAGATCCGTCGCGGCGCGGTGATCCGAGTCGCGAAGACACCCAAGAACACCTGGGAGATCACGCAGTTGCCCGAAGTGGAGGGCGCCTTCATCGGCATGGATCCGCGCACCGGCGCCATCAAGTCGCTGGTGGGCGGCTTCGACTTCGGCAAGAACAAGTTCAACCACGTCACGCAGGCCTGGCGCCAGCCGGGCTCGAGCTTCAAGCCCTTCATCTATTCGGCCGCGCTCGAGAAGGGCTTCACGCCCGCGACCATCGTCAACGACGCACCGCTGTACTTCGAGCCAAGCACCCCTGGCGGCCAGCCCTGGGAACCGAAGAACTTCGACGGCGGCTTCGAAGGCCCGATGCCGCTGCGCACCGCACTGATGAAGTCGAAGAACCTGGTGACGGTGCGCCTGCTGCAGGCCATCGGCGCGCCGTATGCGCAGGAGTGGATCACCCGGTTCGGCTTCGACAAGGACAAGCATCCGGCCTACCTGCCGATGGCGCTGGGCGCCGGTTCGGTCACGCCGATGCAGATGGCCACCGCCTACTCGGTGTTCGCCAACGGCGGCTACAAGGTCAATCCGTACCTGGTCACGCGCGTGACCGACCTGCGCGACAAGGTGCTGCTCGAAACCGAGCCGCCGGTGCTCGACGAAAGCCGGCGCGCCATTCCCGAGCGCAACGCCTTCATCATGGATTCGCTCCTGCAGAGCGTGGTGAAGGGCGGCACGGCCGCGCGCGCCTACCAGGCACTCAAGCGCGACGACCTGTTCGGCAAGACCGGCACCACCAACGATTCCTTCGACACCTGGTTCGCGGGCTTCCAGCCCACCACCGTGGGCATTGCATGGATCGGCTACGACACGCCGCGCCAATTGGGCGTGCGCGGCGAAACCGGCGGCAGCCTGAGCCTGCCGATCTGGATCGGCTACATGCAGGCGGCGCTCAAGGGCGTGCCGGTCAGCAAGATTGCCGAGCCGCCGGGCGTCGTCAACATCGATGGCGAGTGGTACTTCGACGACTTCACGCCGGGCCACAGCGTGGCGAGCCTGGGCGTTGAGAGCGAGGCGCCGCCAGTGCCAGCCGAAGAACTCTCGGGTGTGCCGCCGCCGCTGGGCCCGCCGCCGCAGCCCGAAGAGCGCAACCGCATCCTCGATTTCTTCCGCTGAGGCACGGCGGGAAGGAGCCGCACCGGGTCTCTACACTCGGTGCGGCTCCTTTCGCTTTACCTTCCCACGCTTCTCCCCCATGGAAATCCTCATCCTGGCGACGTCGATCATCGTCGGCGCCTACATCCTCAAGTCCAGGGACCAGCGCCAGCGCATCGCGCTGCTGGGCAGCCACCTGGGCAGATACCAGATCGAAAGGCTGATGGAGAGCCTCACCGAAGGCTACCTGCGCTGCCTCGGCGAGGACAGCGCCGAGCGGCGCCAGCAGATCTGGAGCCTGCTCGACTCCACCGAGGAAAAGCTCTCGGCCCAGTTCGACAGCTTTGCCGCCGAGTTTGCGCGCGTCGACGCGGCCGACGCACGCGTGAGCAAGCTGCCCGTGGCCATTCCGTTCGCGCACAAGCTGTTTCCGGCCGCGACCTTCGACCTGCGCGAGGCGCTGGCGATCCACGCGCGCGGCATTGCCGATGTCATGCGCAACGATGCGGGCCGCACGCCCAAGGCCAAGGCCTTCACCATGTCGGCCGAGCTGTTCCTGATGCAGCACACCTGCCACTGGTTCTGCAAGTCGAAGACGGTGGCCTCGGCCCGCATGCTGGCGCGGCACAAGACCTCGTACGAGCAATTGCTCGAGGCCGTGAGCCCCGCAACGCGCCGGGCCTACGCGGCACTCACGGGCCAGTGATCCGCTCAGTGGTGCGGCAGGAGCGGCAGGGTCAGCGTGGCCACCGCGCCGCCGCGCGCCACATTGCCGAGCTCGATGCGCCCGCGGTGCAGCGCGGCAATCTCCTTCACGAAGGCCAGCCCGAGCCCGGTGCTCTTCTTCCGGCTGTGCGGCCGCGCGAGCGAATAGAACTTCTGGAAGACCTTTTCCTGTGCGTAGTCCGGAATGCCCGGACCATGGTCGCGCACGCTCACGCGCGCCAGCTTCGAGGTGGTCTCCAGCGTCAGAAGCACCTCGCTGCCCTGCGGTGAAAAATCGATCGCGTTGTCCAGCAGGTTGCTGATGGCGCGCCGCAGCAGGAACGGATCGCCCTCGGTGCGGGCCTCGGCGCGGATGTTCACGCGCAGCTGGATGCTGCGCTTGGCCGCCGCGGGCTGCGCGCTGAGGGCGATGTCCTCGATCAGCGAAGCCAGCGCCACCGGCTCCGTGCGGTCCAGCCCGTGACGGGTTTCCAGTGCGGTGAGCTCCATCATGCGGTCGACGATTTCCTGGATGCGCTGTGTCTCGCGTTCGATGTTCTTCAGGAAGCGCTCGCGCTCGGCATGCGGCATCGACGGCTCCTGCAGCAGCTCGGCCGCGCCGCGGATCGCCGAGAGCGGGCTCTTCACTTCGTGCGTGAAGGTCTGCACGTAGTCGGCCACGTAGTTGCGGCCGGTCAGCGCATCGCGCATTTCGCTGAAGCCGCTGCGCACCGCGTCCACGGCGCGCCGCGCCATGCGCGAAAGGCTCAGCGTGCGCTGCGCGCGCACCCAGGCCCAGTAGTCCGAGATCAGCCCGAAGGGCCGCACCAGCCAGACCGAGACGATCACCGCCAGCAGCAGCAGCGCCAGCCCCGAACCCACGCCCACCCACAGCGTGCGGGCCCGCGCGTCCTCCACGAACTGGCCGAAGCTCTGCACCGGCTTGCCGACGCTCACCATGCCGACGATCTCGTTGTTCCACCGGATCGGCGCGCCCACGTACATCACCGAAGTGCGCGGGTCGCCGTCGACGTCGCGCGAGGTGCGCGCGCCGTACAGGCCGGCAAGCGTGCGGCTCACGTCGCTCCACTGCGAGTAGTCGGCGCCCAGGTGCCTGCCGAGCGAGTCGAACACCACGCGGCCGCTGCGGTCGGTGACGTAAACGCGCAGCTCGACGCGGTTCTTGTGCAGGTTGTAGATCTGCGCGGAGAACTCGCGCGCATAGACCGTGCGGAACAGCGGCTCGAGCCGCGCGGTGTTGAGGGCGCCCGCGATCACGTCCTGCTCGACCAGGCTGGCCATGAGCTGCGAAGTCTCGACCAGCGATTCCTCGGCCGATTCGCGATAGCGCGGATCGATGTCCGACACCACGCGGTAGAGCAGGAACGCGATGCCCGCCGTGTAGATCAGCAGGATTCCAATGAATATCCGCGTGCGCCGGCTCACGGCGTCGGGGGCAGTTCTTCGTTCAGCGCATAGCCGGTGCCGCGCAGCGTCCGGATCGGCTCCACCTCGGGCGCCACGGCCTTGAGCTTGGCGCGCAGGGTCTTCACATGCGCGTCGACGGTGCGGTCGAAGCTGTCGCTCGCGTCGTCCCAGACCAGCTGCAGCAGCTCGTCGCGCGTGAACACGCGTCCGGGCCGCTGGACCAGCAGCCGCAGCAGCCCGTATTCGTAGCGCGAGAGCTCGAGCAGGCGTCCGTAGTAGCGGATCTGCATGCGCTCGTTGTCCAGTGCAAAGGGCATTGCGGGGGGCTGGGCGGGCGCTGGAGACGCCGCGCCCGGAATTCGAGGGGGTACCCCATCGCCGGGGCCTGCGGTCCCTCCAGGGGCGGCTCGTGCGCTGCGCCGCAGGATGGTGCGCACCCGCGCCACCAGCTCGCGCGGCGAAAAGGGCTTGGCGATGTAGTCGTCGGCACCGAGTTCCAGCCCCACCACGCGGTCGATCTCGTCGCTTCGGGCCGTGAGAAACAGCATCGGCACCTCGGCGCCGCCCTGCGACTGGTTCAGCGCGCGCAGCCGCTTGAACAGCTCGAAGCCGTTGAGGTCGGGCAGCCCCACGTCCAGGATCGCGAGCGCCGGCGGCTCCTGCGCGAACTGCGCGATGGCGTCTTCGGCCGTGGCGCACCAGACCGGCGTGAAGCCGTCGCTCTTCAGCACGTACTGGAGGGTGTCGGCAATGCCCGATTCGTCTTCGGCGATCAGGATCCGCGGTTTGAAGCTCATCCCCGGATGTTAGCGAGCGGGCGCCGTCCGGCGACGGCCGGTTTGGCCGCGTGGCGCCGCGAACACGGCGCGGCCGTTCACGGACTTTTTTTCGGGCGCGGCGCTGTCCCCGTTTCTATTTCTTATTTCTCTTATTCAAATTAGTAGTAGTAGATAAGGGCAGCGCCGGTCTGTGGACATGGCACTTTTTCCCTTGCGTGACATGGACTTGTCATGCCCGCGTCACTGTGCGCAGCTGCGCTTCCATGCTGTCGCACCAAAAGGAACAACATTGCTGGAAGCGCCGGCCCTGTGGATAACGCCCTGCTTGTGCCGGAAATCTCCCCAGAGTTGTCCTTTGACACGCTCCGGAAAATCTGCCAAAGGCGTTTTCCGGTGCGAGAAATTCATTGCCTCATATTTGGGCAGACTGTAGATTTTTCATATAGATCAATCACTTAGCTTTCTCTTACAAGGAAGTGCGAGTGTTATCCACAGAGTTGCCCAAGCTTTGTGGGGAGAACCGGCGGCGGAACCTTTGGGCCCCATGCCGAACGAACTTTGTCCCTCAACCAGTGGAAATTCGAACGTGACACCTTCCGAAACCCGGGCCATCGTGTCCCTCAGCCTCCTGGCCGCCTTCGTCGACGGCGAGAAGCACGAGCGCGAACGCGCCGAGATCAAGCGCATTGCCGAAGGTCTTTCGCAAGCCGACGGCGTGAACCTGCCCACGCTCTACCAGGACGTCCTGATGAAGCGCGTCTCGCTGGCTTCGGTCGCGGGCGAGCTGAAGAGCACGGAATCGAAGCAGCTGGCCTACGAGATGGCGGTGTGCGTGTGCGATGCGGACGGCGCGCAGTCCGATGCCGAGCGCATGTTCCTGGCGGACGTGCGCACCTCGCTCGGGCTGGCTGCCTCGGCGGCGCAGTTCTCGCAGCAGGCGGAAGAGATTGCGGCAGCGGTGCCGGCGGCGGCCCCCGGCACGGGCACGGCCGTCGCGCCAGCTGCCGCTGCGCCATCGCCCGACAGCGCGGAGCTCGACAAGTTGATCCTCAATGCGTCCATCCTCAACGGCGCGCTCGAACTGCTGCCCGAGACGCTCTCGACCATGGCGATCATTCCGCTGCAGATGAAGCTGGTCTACCGCATCGGCAAGGCCTACGGCTACGAACTCGACAGCGGCCACGTGAAGGATTTCCTGGCGACGGTCGGCGTGGGCCTGACCTCGCAGTACCTGGAGCAGGCCGGGCGCAAGCTGCTCGGCGGCCTGCTCGGCAAAATGGGTGGCGGACTGCTGCGCGGCCTCGGCAACCAGGCGGTGAGCTCGGGCATGAGCTTCGCCTCGACCTACGCGCTCGGACACGTGGCCAAGCGCTACTACGCCGGCGGCCGCACGCTCTCGGCGCAGATGCTCAAGGACACCTTTTCGGGCGTGGTGCAGGAAGGCAAGAGCCTGCAGACCCAGTACCTGCCGGCCATCCAGGAAAAGGCCCGCACCCTCGATGCCGGAAAGGTGCTGTCGCTGGTCAGGGGAGCCTGATCCCCTTTTTCAGGAACACCGTGGGAGAGCCTATCTGGCCAGGTCGTCGAGGATCGGGCAGTCGGGGCGCGCATCCCCGTGGCAGCAGTGCACGAGGTGCGCGAGCGTGTGGCGCATCGACTGCATGTCGGCAATGCGCTGCTCCAGTTCGCCCAGGTGCTTTTGCGCGATGCGCTTCACGCTCGAACTCGCACGCCGGCGGTTGTGCCACAGGCCCACGAGCTCGGCGATTTCCTCCATCGAGAAACCGAGATCGCGCGAGCGCTTGATGAAGCGCAGCGTGTGGATGTCGGCATCGCCGTACTGGCGGTAGCCGCTTTCGGTGCGCGCCACCGGGGGCAGCAGGCCCAGGCCCTCGTAGTGCCGCACCATGCGCGCCGAGACACCCGAGAGCCGTGCGGCCTCGCCGATCGAGATGGTGGTGCCGAAGCTGCTCATTGGACCCTGTAGCCGGCGTTCTCTATTGCTGCCACGATGTCCTTTCGAGGCTGTGCGCTCAGCACGTCGACATGGCCGGTTTCAAGATCCACCGTGACCTGCGCCTCGGGGTCCACCGTCTGTACCGCGTTCTGCACCGCGCTCACGCAGTGGCCGCAACTCATGCCCGAGACCTGGAATTTCTGGCTCATCGTCTTTGCTCCTGTTGAATGAAATGAAGTGAACGAACCGCCAGTTTGAACCTTCTCATGATGTCAATGTCCAGCGCAGGGACACTGCGTACCCCGGCTTGACCTTGCCATGATGTGAGACTTTAGCCTCGGGGCATGGACAATCTGCTGCACAACCTGAACGACCCGATGAGCACCCTGGATCTTTCCGTCGGCGGCATGACCTGCGCCTCTTGCGTGATGCGCGTCGAACGCGCGCTCAGGAACGTGCCGGGCGTGCAGGAGGTCAGCGTGAACCTCGCCACCGAATCGGCGCGCGTGACCGCCGCTGGCGGCGAGGACCTGGATGCCCGCCTGCGCCGTGCCGTGCGTGCCGCCGGCTACGAGCCGCTCGCGGCCAGCAGCGCGGCCGACGAGGCGGCTGCGCTGTCGCCCTGGCACGGTTTCGCGCCCGTGGCCATCGGACTGCTGCTGTCGATACCGCTGCTCGCCCCGATGCTCGGCCAACCCTTCGGGCAGGACTGGATGCTGCCGCCCTGGCTGCAGCTGCTGCTGGCGGCGCCGGTGCAGTTCTGGCTCGGGGCGCGCTTCTATCGCGCAGGCTGGCATGCAGCAAAGGCGGGCACCGGCAACATGGACCTGCTGGTGGCGCTCGGCACCAGTGCGGCATTCGGCCTGTCGCTCTGGCTCTGGTGGCGCGCGGCCACGGGCGTGCATGCGGGGCACGGCGGCGTGCCGCATCTGTATTTCGAAGCCTCGGCAGTGGTGATCACGCTGGTACTGCTCGGCAAGTGGCTGGAGGCGCGCGCCAAGCGGCAGGCCACTTCGGCGATCCGCGCGCTGCAGCAGTTGCGGCCCGAAACCGCGCATCTGGTCGGCCCGCGCGGCGAAAGCGACGTGCCGCTGGCCGAGGTGATGGTGGGCGACCGGCTCGCGGTGCGTCCGGGCGAACGCGTGCCCGCCGATGCGCGCGTGATCGAGGGGCAGTCCGAGGTCGACGAATCGATGCTCACGGGCGAGCCGCTGCCGGTGCCGAAGGGACCTGGCAACGCATTGACGGGCGGCGCGGTCAATGGCGACGGCCGCATGGTCGTGGAGGTGCGCGCGGTGGGTGCCGAGAGCGTGCTGGCGCGCATCATCCGCCTGGTCGAGGACGCGCAGGCGGCCAAGGCGCCGATCCAGCGGCTGGTGGACCAGGTCGCGGCCGTGTTCGTGCCGGTGGTGCTGGCGATTGCGCTGGCCACGCTGGCGGGATGGCTGCTTGCGGGCGCCGGCATCGAGGTTGCCATGATCCATGCGGTGGCCGTGCTGGTCATTGCCTGCCCCTGTGCGCTGGGCCTTGCGACGCCGGTTGCCGTGATGGCCGGCACCGGTGTGGCGGCGCGCCGCGGCATCCTCATCAAGGACGCGCGGGCGTTGGAGCTTGCGCACCGCGTCGGCACCGTGGCCTTCGACAAGACCGGCACGCTGACGCTGGGCCGGCCGGTGCTCACGGCGCTGGTGCCGGTGGCGGGCGGCAGCGATGAAGCCGCATTGCTCGCAACCGCCGCCAGCCTGCAAGGCGGCAGCGAGCATCCGCTGGCGCGTGCCGTGATGGCGGCTGCCGCACAGCGCGGCGTGCAGGCACCGCCACTGAATGCGATGCAGGCGATGCCTGGCCGCGGCGTGCGCGGTCTGGTGAATGGCGAGCCCTGGGCCATTGCCAGCCTGCGCTGGTGCGCGGAGCTCGGCGCCGTGATCGACGCCGCGCAGCTCGAGCATCTGCACGGGCAGGGTGCCACCGTATCCGCATTGCTGCGTTTCGACGCGCCGGGTGCTGCCCGGGTGCAGGCGCTGCTGGCCTTTGCCGACGAGCCCAAGCCCGAGGCCGCGCAAGCCATCCGCACGTTGCATGCACGCGGCCTGCGCGTGGTGATGATCTCGGGCGACAACCTGCGCGCCGCGCAGGCCATGGCGGCGCGGCTCGGCATTGCGGCCGAGGACGTGCGCGCCGAGGTGCTGCCCGCCGACAAGGCAGCGCAGGTCAGCGCCTTGAAGAAGAACGGCCAGGTGGTCGCGATGATCGGCGACGGTGCCAACGATGCGCCCGCGCTGGCCGCGGCCGACGTGGGCATTGCCATGGCGCCTGCGGGTGGCGGCACCGACGTGGCGATGGAAGCGGCGGGCATCACGCTGATGCGCGGCGACCTGTCGCTCGTGGCCGAAGCGCTCGAGCTCTCGGCGCGCACGGTGGCCAAGATCCGGCAGAACCTGTTCTGGGCCTTTGCCTACAACGTGGCCGGCATTCCGCTGGCCGCCTTCGGGCTGCTGAGCCCGGTGGTGGCGGGTGCGGCGATGGCGCTGTCGAGCGTCAGCGTGATGGCCAATGCGCTGCTGCTGCGGCGCTGGAAGCCTTGAGCCCTCCCCGTCGATCTCAGTCGATCAGCAGCGCCAGCAGGTGGTCGTCGATGTAGTCGGCCTGGCCGGCGCGCTTGTAGAACTTGCGCAGGGTGCCTTCGTACTCGAAGCCCAGCTTCTCGTAGAAGCGCAGCCCCGGCGCGTTGTCGCTCTCGGCATAGAGCTCGATGCGCTTGACCCCCTCGGCCTTGAGCCTGGCGATGGCATCGCTCACCATGGCCTGCGCAATGCCCTTGCCGTGCAGCGACGGATCGACCGCGAGCGTGCCGAAACAGGCCACGTGCCGCGCACGGCCCGGGTAGCGCGTCGCGCGGTAGAAGCCTGCGACGCGGCCATCGGCTTCATAGACATAGAAGCTGCGGCTGTCGACCAGCTCCTTGTAGATGGCGCGGAATTCATCGAGCGGCATGGGGTCGTAGCCCAGGAACGGGACCACGCTCTCGTGCATGTAGATGGAGAAGACCGCTTCGAGGTCCTGGGGGGTGGCGAGCCTGCGCATGGATGACGGATTTTCTGCGGATGCGGCGACGAAAGCGCCAGCATACCCAGTCCGTCGTTGCGCTCCTCAGCGGTCCATGGCGCGGCCCGCGACCAGCACGGCGTTGGTGCCGCCGAACGCGAACGAATTGGAAAGCACGTAGCGCAGGTCGCGGGCTTCGCGCGCCTCGCCGAGCACGAAGTCGACGTCGAAGGCTGCGTCGGGCACCCGAAGGTTGGCCGTCGGCGGAAGCACCCCTTGCGCCAGCGTTCGCAGCGCCGTCACCAGTTCGATCGCGCCGCCGCCGCCCAGCACATGGCCGTGGATGGCCTTGGTGGCGCTCACGGGCGTGGCACGGCCGAACACTCCGCGGATGGACGCAGCCTCGGCCGCATCGCCCGCGGTGGTGGCGGTGCCGTGTGCATTGATGTGGCCGACCTGCGCGGGCTCGATGCCCGCATCGCGCAGTGCCGCGCGCATGGCGCGCACCTGGCCGGCGGGATCGGGATTGGTGATGTGCGTGGCGTCGCAGTTGGTGGCATAGCCCGCCAGAAAGAGCGAAGAGGCACGGACGGCGCTTCGCGTGCTGGCATGCGCCTCCGATTCGAGCACCAGCGCAGCCGCGCCTTCGCCGAGTGCGAAGCCTGCGCGGTCGCCCGAGAATGGCCGGCAGGCGCTGCCGGGTGCACCGGGCGGCGGCGGCGCCGTCACGCGCATCGCATGCCAGCTGGCCATCACGCCCGGCGTGAGCATGGCCTCGTGTCCGCCGACGATGGCCGTGTCGATCCAGCCGCCCCGGATGGCGCGCATCGCCTCGCCGATGGCCACGGCCGACGACGCGCAGGCACAGGCATACGCAATCGCCGCGCCCTGTGCGCCGAACTGCAGTGCGAGCTCCGCCACCGCTGCGTTGGGCATCACGGTGAGCACTGTCGTGGGCCGCATGCGGCGTCGCTCGCCGTAGAGCGCGCGCGTGGTGTCGTCGAAGCTGCCGGCGCCGGCCAGGCCGCTGCCCCAGAAGATGCCAAGGCGTTCGGGGTCGACGCTGCCGGACCGGAGCCCGGCCTGCGCGGCGGCATCGCGCGCGGCCGCGACAGCCATCGCGGTGCCTCGATCGAGCGGCAGGCGCGAACCGCTGCGCACGGCGGCCGCATCGAAATCGCAGGCGGCCACGGCCAGTTCGACCGGATCGAGGCCTTCGATCTCGAGCGTTCGCGCGCGCACTGCGGAACGTCCGTTGAACAGTGCGTCGTCGAACGACTCGGCGGTGCAGCCCAGCGGTGTGATGAAGCCGATGCCCGTGACGTGAACGCGCGCGCCGCTCACGCCTGCACGGCCATCGGCGAATCGAGCTTGCAGTCGATCTCGGCCTCGATCGCCTCGCACAGGCGGCCGAGCGTGATGCCGGCCTCGCGCGGATCGAGCCGGTCTTCGGGCAGGCGAAGATGGAAGGCGTCTTCCACCGCGAACACGAACTCCATCAGCGAAAGCGAATCGAGACCGAGCTCGGACAAGGCGGCTCCGGGCGCGATGTCGTCGCGTGCCACGTCGAACTGGTTCACCAGGATGGCTGCGATGCTGTTGAAGACGGGCGAAGAAGAGGAAAAAGAAGAAGAGGGCATGGCGTGCTTTCTTTCAGGCGGCAAAGGAGCGTGCGGGCAGGGCGCCGATGGCTTCGGGCGTGCCATGGGCCACGGCATCGGCGAAGGCGGAGGTTTCGCGCACCACCTGGTGGCGGTCGTTGTCGATCGTGATCATGTGGTAGCTGTTGGCGAGCACCACGCTGCGGAACGTCCCGCAGCGAAGCCCGCGCGCGAGGATGTCGAGATTGGCGAGGCTGGCGACCTCGTCCTCGCGTGCATGCAGCGCGAGCACGCTGCCGCATTGCACGCGGTGCAGGTTGCGCCTCACGTGGCGGATCAGCCGGTCGTGCTCGCGCAGGTGGCCCACGCCGATCACCGCGCTGCCGGCGCTCGACACCTTGCGGTGGCGCAGCTCGCGCTCGATCCAGGCGCGCACGCGCTCGTTCTTCACGCCGTAGGGCGGGCGTTCGCGGTATTGCCAGAACCGCCCGAGCGGCGTGTAGAAGGCCAGCGGCAGCAGCACCTGGGTGCGCGGCATGGCCCAGCCGTCGAAGCGCAGCGTGGTCGACATCAGCACCAGCGCATCGACGCTGCTGCCGCAGCGGATGGCCGCGCCGAGCGCCAGAGAAGAACCGGCCGAGATGCCCACCAGCATCACGCGCTCGTGCTGCGTGCGCAGCGCCTTCACCCGTGCCTCGATGGCGTCGATCCAGCGTTCGTACGGCAGGGCCTGCTGCACCGGTGCGGCGGCATCGAAGGAGTAGCCATCGACACGCATCGGATGCACTGGGTAGCCGCTCGCGCGCAGGGACGATTGCACGGTCAGGAGCTCGTCAGGTGTGCTGCATAAACCATGCAGCAGCACGATGGCCGTGCGCCGCACTGCGGGGTGCACCACGCTCAGGAGATCGGAGGGATCGCGGGCGCTCATCGCGTTGTCGCTGCGGCCTGGAAAGAGACCCGTGCCGCAGGTTGCTGTCGTATGCTCATGGCGCGTTTATCGCCGGGGTGTGCTGACCGGCCGCTGACCCTCCTTCGCGCAAGAATAGGCACTTCAAACCACCATACACACCATGCGAATCCTGCTTGTCGAAGACGATGCCGTGCTGCGCGACGTGATGCTGCGCAGCCTTGCGGATGCCGGCCATCGGGTCGACGTGTCGACCAACATCGAGGACGCCGACCACCTCTGGCGCGTGCAGCCTTTCGATGCGGTGCTGCTCGACCTGAACCTGCCGGCTACGGCCAGTCCCACCAGCGGCCTGGCGAGCGGCCTCAACGTCCTGCGCCAGGCGCGTGCGCGCGGCGACCGCACGCCGGTGCTGGTGCTGACGGCGCGCGGCCGCACCGAGGAGCGCATCGCGGGCCTCGATGCCGGTGCCGACGACTACCTGGGCAAGCCCTTCGATCTGGCCGAGGTCGAGGCGCGGCTGCGCGCGCTGGTGCGGCGGGCCAAGGGCACCGAAGACATCGTGCTGCTGGGCCAGCTCAAGCTGGACCGCAAGGCACGCCGCTTTTCCACCGCAAGCGGGCCGCTCGACCTGCCGGCGCGCGAGTTCGAGGTGCTGTGGGAGCTGATGAGCCCGCCGGGCCGCACGGTGAGCAAGCGGGCCCTGTCCGACAAGCTCTCCAGCTTCGACGAATCGCTGGGCGACAACGCGCTGGAGGCCTTCATCTCCCGGCTGCGCAAGAAGCTGGCCGGCTCGGGCGCGGGCATCCGCACGCTGCGCGGCATCGGCTACCTGCTCGAAGCCGAAGTGTGAGCCGTACGCATCCGGCCGCGCCCGCGCCATCGAAGGCAGCGCCTTCGCTCACGCGGCGCGTGCTGCGCAACGTGCTGGTGCCGCTGGCGCTCACGTGGATGGTGGGCGCGGTGATCGCGCTGGTCATCGCAAATTATTTTTCCGAGCAGGCCTTCGACCGCGCCATGCTCGACGACGCCTATGCGCTGTCGGCCAACGTGCAGGCGGGCGAGCGCGGCATCGAGCTGCTGCTCACGCCGCGCGAAGTGGCCACGGTGCTGTTCGACCAGGTCGACAAGATCTACTTTGCGGTGCAGCGGCTCGACGGCACGCTGATCTCGGGCCAGGCGGGCCTGAAAGCACCGCTGCCGGCGGCTGGCGCGCACTATCGCTTTTCGGACGTGAATTACGAAGGCAAGGTCCTGCGCGCGGTGGTGCTCGAGCCTGTCACCGAGCCTGACCGGCTGATGCCCTACCGGGTGGTGATTGCGCAGACCACGCTGAGCCGCGCGGCGCTGGTGCAGCGGCTGCTCGGCTATGCGCTGGCGCCGCAGGTGCTGCTGCTGATACTGCTCGCGGTATGGCTCTGGCATGGCATTCGCAGCGACCTGCGCCCGCTCGGCGAACTCCAGCAGGCGCTGGACCGCCGCGATGTGCACGACCTCTCTCCGGTCGCGGTGGTGCGCACCTCGCGCGAGGTGCAGCGCCTGGGCAATGCGGTCAATGCGCTGTTCGACCGCCTGAACCACAGCGTGCGTGCGCAGCGCGAGTTCGCGGGCAACGTGGCGCATGAGCTGCGCACGCCGCTGGCGGGCATTCGCGCACTGGCCGAATACGGGCTTGCGCAGCACGACTCCACCGTGTGGCGCGAGCAGCTCGCGCGCGTGGCCGAGCGCCAGGCCCGCGCGAGCCATCTCATCGACCAGCTGCTGGCGCTCGCGCTCGCGGACGAGGCGCGGACCGGCCTTGCGCGCGAGCCGGTGCGTCTCGACATATTGGCCGAGCAGACGGTGCTGCGGCACCTCGCGCGCGCCGATGCGCACGGCGTCGACCTGGGTGCGCGCGGCCTCGACGAGCGCGTGACGGTGCTTGCGAACGAAGCATTGGTCGAGGGCATTCTCGACAACCTGATCGACAACGCGCTGCGCTACGGCGGACGCACCATCACCGTCGAGCTGGCGGGCCGCACCCTGAGCGTGATCGACGACGGCCCCGGCATTCCGCTGGAAGCGCAGCGCGACCTGATGCAGCGCTGGGCGCAGGGCCCGGCGGGCCAGAAGCTGGGGCAGGGCTCGGGCCTGGGCCTGTCGATCGTGGCGCGCTATTCGGAGCTGCTGGGCGCCGATCTGCGGCTCGATGCGGCCGAGCCCACGGGGCTGCGGGTGAGCATTACCTTCGCGGAGCTCCGCGCGGGCACTGTCGCCGATGCGGGTGGTACGGGCGCGGCGCGCGCTGCCTGAGGTGGCGCGGCGTTCAGGCCTTCGCCGGCTTGCGCGGGGAGATGCGAGTGCGCGACTCGAACTCCACTTCGCCTTCGATCTCTACGGGGATGTTGAACGGGAGCTCCGCCATGCCGACGGCACTGCGCGCGTGCGCACCGATCGACGGGCCGAAGAGCTCGAGCACGAGATCCGAGAAGCCGTTGATGACGGCGGGCTGCCTGTCGAAGCCCGGTGCCGAGGCCACCATGCCGAACAGGCGTGTCCAGGCGGTGATGCGGTCGAGGTCGCCGAGTGCGCGCTGCAGGCTGCCGAGCATGGCCAGTGCGGTGAGCCGCGCCGCCGCATAGCCTTGCTCGACCGTCAGCTCGCGGCCCAGCTTGCCGAGCGGGGCGGCAATGGTGCCGTCGGCATTCAGCGGACCGTGCCCCGAGACGATGGCGCGGCGCCCGGCAATGCGCACGAAGGCGAAGGGCAGCACCACGCCGGGCGGCGGCGTGACCGGCGGCGGCAGCACGAGGCCGAGCGTTGCGAGTCGCTGTTCGATGCGGGCCATGCATTTTTCTCCTGCGGCGGTTGGGTCCGCCGCCGCATCTTGCCAGGGCCCCGCCGCGGCCGCGAGGGACTCAGTCCAGCGTCGGATAGTCCGTGTAGCCCTTGACCCCGCCGCCGTACATGGTGGCCTTGTCCACGGCGTTGAGCGGCGCGTTCTCGCGCAGGCGGCGCACCAGGTCGGGGTTGGCGATGAAGGGCTTGCCGAAGGCGACCAGGTCGTCGCCTTCCTTGACGGCCTGGTCCGCGAGCGGCTTGTCGTAGCCGTTGTTGACCATCCATGCGCCCTTGCCGCCGGCCTGGCGGTAGGCGGCCTTGAGCGCCTCGTAGTCGAAGGGACGGTCCTCGATCTCGCGCGGGCCGCCGGTGGCGCCTTCGATGATGTGGATGTAGGCCAGGCCGAGCGGAGCGAGCTGCTTCACCACGTAGGTGAAGAGCGGCTGCGGATCGGAATCGTGCACGTCGTTGGCCGGCGTGACGGGCGACAGGCGGATGCCGGTCCTGCCGCCGCCGACCGCGTCGACCACGGCGCGCGTGGCTTCGAGCAGCAGGCGGGCGCGGTTCTCGATGCTGCCGCCGTAGTCGTCGGTGCGCTTGTTGCTGCCGTCCTTCAGGAACTGGTCGAGCAGGTAGCCATTGGCGCCGTGGAGTTCCACGCCGTCGAAGCCGGCGGTTTCCACCGCGTTGCGCGCGGCGGCCGCATAGGCGTGGACGATGCCGGGCAGTTCTTCGGCGTCGAGCGCGCGCGGCTCGGAGGTTTCGACGAAGGTCGGCACGCCCTCCTTGATGAGCACGGTCTTGGTCCTGGCGGTGATGGCCGAAGGCGCGACAGGCTTGCCGCCGCCGGGCTGCAGTTCGCTGTGCGACACGCGGCCCACATGCCAGAGCTGCACCACGATCTTGCCGCCCTTGGCATGCACCGCATCGGCCACGCGCTTCCAGGCGTCGAGCTGCTCGGTGCCGTAGAGGCCCGGCACGTCGGCATAGCCCTGGCCCTGGTGGCTGATGGCAGTGGCTTCGGTGATGAGCAAGCCGGCGCTGGCGCGCTGCGCATAGTAGGTGGCGGCAATGTCCTGGGGAATCGCGTTGGGCGAGCGGTTGCGCGTGAGCGGCGCCATCACGACGCGGTTGGCGAGCTGCAGGTCACCGGCTTGTACGGGATCGAAAAGGGAGGGCATGGCGGAACGTCAAAGAGTGGGACGGAGGACGCGAGGCTAAACCTGGGCGGCCAAACCTGCTGTCGCACGGTTGTCCGATTGCTGCTAGGCGTTCAGGCCGCTGCAAATGCGAGCAGTTCCGTCCCCACGCGCACGGGCATCGCGGGCAGGATCTGCCCCATCGATGTGCTGCCCGTCGATGCTCACGCGCGCGCGCCTCGCCCTTGCCGGCTTGTGGCTGAGAGCAGCCCGGGTTTTCCTGCGGGTGGACGGGCCGCTTTGCGACTCTTGCGAGCTTCTGCCGACTTCTTCTTACTTCAGCAGGCCTTCGGCCTTCATCGCCTCTTGGACGGCGGGACGAGCAGCCACGCGCGCATGCCAGGCCTGGAGATTGGCGAAGCCCGAGATGTCGACGCCGGTGGACTTGGCCCAGTTGGTGACGGTGAACAGGTAGCCGTCGGCCACGCTGAACTGGTCGCCCATCAGATAGGACTTGTCGGCAAGCTGCCCGTCGAGCCATCCATAGCGCGACTTGAGCTTGTCCTTGAAGATCGCCTTGGCTTCTTCGGGCATGTTCGGGTTGAACAGCGGGCTGTAGCCCTTGTGCATCTCGGTGCCGATGAAGGTCAGCCACTCCTGCAGGCGGTAGCGCTGCAGCGTGCCGGCGGCCGGTGCGAGGTTCTTCGTCGGGGCCAGGTCGGCGATGTACTGCACGATGGCCGGGCCTTCGCGCAGGCGCGTGCCGTCGTCGAGTTCGAGCATGGGCACGTAGCCCAGCGGGTTGATGCCGTAGTAGTCGGTGCCGTCCTGCAGCTTGTGGGTCTTGGTGCTGGCCAGCACGGGCTCGAAGGCAAGGCCTGCCTCGTGCAGCGCGATATGGGGCGAGAGGGAGCAGGCACCGGGCGAGTAATACAGCTTCATGCGAAGAAATCTCCAATATTGGGAATATGGATAGCGGGAATCGATCCATGGACCAACGGGGATGCTAGCGGGTTTGCCCGCTGGGCGTTTGTCCTACGGCCGCTCGCGCGGGGCGACTATCGGGGCGGCTGCGGCCGGTTCCTAAGCTCCCCCGCACGGTGGGCGAGGCTCGCCGCAAGGAGTTTTCAGATGTTGAAGTACGCGATTATTTTTGCCTTGATCTCGCTGGTGGCCGGGGTGCTGGGCTTCGGCGGCATTGCGGCAGGCGCAGCCGGCATCGCGAAGCTGCTGTTCGGGTTGTTCCTGGTCCTGGCGGTGGTGTTCGTGGTCCTGGCGGCACTGGGGATCGGCGCAGTGAAAAAGGTGATCGACTGATGCAGCATCCGGCACCTGTCTGGCCGCGGGCCCGTCCGCTCGGACTGCTGCTGCAAAGCCCGGCCCATCGCGTGGTGCGTGTGCTGCTCGTGACGCAGAGCCACTGGCAGCTTCCAGAGTACCGCTCGCGCCGGCGGCGCGTCTGAATGCCGCATTGTTGCTATTAAAATAATAGCAAACTATCCAGGATACAAGAGGGGTCGGCTGGGTCCGGGGTGATTCAGGCGCGATTAACCATATTGCCCGCATTTCGGACGCAAAGCGGCACCCCCGATTAAAATCGGTGCCCCCTTTGCGCAGCGCACGCGTCAGTAGTGCGCCCCCTCTTTCAAATGCTGTACCCCGAAGAATTCGATTGTGTAGTCGTCGGCGGTGGCCATGCCGGCACCGAAGCCGCGCTTGCCGCCGCACGCATGGGCGCCAAGACGTTGCTGCTCTCCCACAACATCGAGACGCTGGGGCAGATGAGCTGCAACCCATCGATCGGCGGCATCGGCAAGGGCCACCTCGTGAAAGAGGTGGATGCGCTGGGCGGCGCGATGGCCATTGCGACCGACGAGGCGGGCATCCAGTTCCGTATTCTCAATTCGAGCAAGGGGCCGGCGGTGCGCGCCACCCGCGCGCAGGCCGACCGCGTGCTGTACAAGGCCGCGATTCGCCGCCGCCTCGAGAACCAGCCGAACCTGAGCCTGTTCCAGCAAGCCGTCGATGACCTGATGGTGGAGGGCGACCGCGTGGTCGGCGCCGTCACGCAGGTGGGCATTGCCTTTCGTGCGCGCACCGTGGTGCTCACCGCGGGGACCTTTCTCGATGGTCGCATCCATGTGGGCCTGGACAACTACCAAGCCGGACGCGCGGGCGATCCGCCGGCGGTCAGCCTGTCGGCGCGGCTCAAGGAACTCAAGCTACCGCAGGGCCGCCTGAAGACCGGCACACCACCGCGCCTGGACGGCCGGAGCATCGACTTCTCGAAGTGCACCGAGCAGCCCGGCGACGGCATGCCGGGCGGGGCAGGGCCGATGCCGGTGTTCAGCTTCATGGGTCGGGTCGACATGCATCCGCAGCAGATGCCGTGCTGGATCACCCATACCAATGCGCGCACGCACGACATCATCCGTTCGGGCTTCGACCGCAGCCCGATGTTCACGGGCAAGATCGACGGCGTCGGTCCGCGCTACTGCCCGAGCGTGGAAGACAAGATCAACCGCTTTGCCGACAAGGAAAGCCACCAGATCTTTCTCGAGCCCGAAGGCCTGACGACCAACGAGTACTACCCCAACGGCATCTCGACCAGCCTGCCGTTCGACATCCAGTACCAGCTCGTGCGCTCGATGCCCGGGCTTGAAAACGCCCACATCCTGCGACCCGGCTACGCCATCGAGTACGACTATTTCGATCCGCGCGAACTCAAGAGCAGTTTCGAGACGCGTTCGATCAAGGGCCTGTTCTTTGCCGGGCAGATCAACGGCACCACCGGCTACGAAGAGGCGGCGGCTCAGGGGTTGTTTGCCGGCATCAATGCCGCGCTCCAATGCCGCGGAGAAGAGGCGTGGCTGCCGCGCCGTGACGAGGCCTACCTGGGCGTGCTGGTCGACGACCTGATCACCAAGGGCGTGACCGAGCCGTATCGCATGTTTACCAGCCGTGCCGAATTCCGGCTGCAACTGCGCGAGGACAACGCCGACATGCGCCTGACGGAAGCAGGGCGCAAGCTGGGCTTGGTGGACGACGCGCGCTGGGATGCTTTCAGCCGCAAGCGCGACACTGTTTCACGTGAAACAGAACGACTCAAGTCGATCTGGGTGAATCCGCGCAACCTGCCGGCGTCCGAATCCGAGCGCGTGCTCGGCAAGGCCATCGAGCATGAATACAACCTGGCCGACCTGCTGCGCCGGCCCGATGTGAACTACCAGACGCTGATGTCGCTGGACGGCGGAAAGTACAGCGCAGGGGCTGCACTCACTGAAACCGAGATCGAGCAGATCGAAATCTCGGCCAAGTACTCGGGTTATATCGAGCGCCAGCACGACGAAGTGGAGCGCGCCGCGCATTTCGAGAACCTGCGCCTGCCGGCGGACTTCGACTACAGCCAGGTCAAGGCGCTGAGCTTTGAGGTTCGGCAGAAACTCGACGAGCACCGGCCTGAAACCCTGGGCTTGGCATCGCGCATTTCGGGTGTCACGCCGGCCGCCATTTCCCTGCTGATGATCCATTTGCGCAAAGGCGGCCACAAGGCATTCAACCGCGATGCAGACTCGGAAGCGGCTGCTGAATCGCAGCCCGCCCAATGAGCGCGCCCATCGACACGCTGCGCCAGGGCGCGGCAGCCCTGGGCACGGCCTTGAGCGATGCGCAGGCGGAACAGCTGCTGGCCTACGGCACGATGATGCTCAAGTGGAACAAGGTCTACAACCTCACGGCGCTGCGCGAACCGGCCAGCGTGCTGACGCACCATCTGCTCGACAGCCTGGCGGCCGTGGCGCCGTTGCAGCGCGAATGGGCAGGGAAGGGCAAGTTGCTCGACGTCGGTTCCGGGGGCGGCCTGCCGGGCGTGGTGATTGCCGTCATGCGGCCGGATCTCGAGGTGAGCTGCCTCGATGCCGTGGCCAAGAAGGCGGCCTTCGTCCAACAGGTGGCAGCCGAACTCGGATTGCCCAATCTGCGCGGCCTGCACGCGCGCGTCGAATCGCTGACGGGCAGCTATGAAGTCATCAGCTCCAGGGCCTTTGCCTCGCTGCCTGATTTCTTCAACGGGTCCAGGCACCTGCTCGCGCCGGGCGGCGTCTGGCTGGCCATGAAGGGCAAGGTACCCACCGATGAACTCGCTGCCTTGCCCCAAGGTATCGCAGTGTTTCACGTGGAACAATTGACTGTTCCTGGCCTGGGCGCCGAGCGCTGCATCGTCTGGGCGCGCCAGGAAGCGGCCTGAATCGCCAAAAAAGAGGCCGCCGCACCGGTGAAAGCCGGTGCCGAACGATCCTCGCCGGGCCGGCCTCGCTTAGACTCGACGCCTCCCCCTGGCTCTCCTTCTCGAGGCAAATCCCATGTTCGGCATTGCTGACTACGGCGCATTCGTCGCCGCCATCGTCCTCTTTCTCCTGATTCCCGGTCCGGGCAACCTCGCGTTGATCACCTCGACCAGCAAAGGCGGGATCCGTGGCGGCCTGGCGGCCACGCTGGGCGTGATCGTCGGCGACCAGTTCCTGATGTGGGCGGCGGTGGCGGGCGTGGCGGCTGTGCTGGGGGCCTATCCGGCCGCGTTCAAGGCGGTGCAATGGCTGGGCGCCATCTACCTCGCATGGCTGGGCGCCAAGATGCTGCTGGCCAAGCCCGGCGCGGCACCCATCCTGAACATTCGCCCCAGCCACTTCATGCGCCAGGCCCTGGCCATCACCTTGCTGAACCCCAAGGCCATCGTGTTCTACATGGCTTTCTTCCCGCTGTTCGTCGACCCGGCGCGCCACCAGGGCGTGGTCACTTTCGGCGCCATGGCGCTGACGATTGCTGCGCTGACCTTCCTCTACGGCCTCACTTCGACGCTGCTCACGCACTTTCTGGCCGAGCGCATCCGCGCCAATCCGCGCATTTCGGGCAGGCTCGAAAAGCTCGCGGGCGTCTTCCTGATCGCCTTCGGCATCAAGCTCGCCATTTCCCGCTGATTCTCATATGGCCAAGATTTTCTGCATTGCCAACCAAAAGGGCGGCGTCGGCAAGACCACCACCACCGTCAACCTGGCCGCCGGGCTGGCCAAGGTGGGCCAGCGGGTGCTGATGATCGACCTCGATCCCCAGGGCAATGCAACCATGGGTTCGGGCATCGACAAGCGCCAGCTGGAGCTCACGGTGTACGACGTGCTGCTCGAGTCGGCTTCGGTGGCCGAGGCGCGCGTCAAGGCCGACAAGCTGGTGGAAGGCGGCTGCGGCTACGACGTGCTGGGCGCCAACCGCGAGCTGGCCGGCGCCGAGGTCGAGATGGTGGCGCTCGACCGCCGCGAAAAACGCCTGCGCACCGCGCTCGCGACGGTGGGCGCCGAGTACGATTTCGTGCTGATCGACTGCCCGCCGAGCCTGAGCCTGCTGACGCTCAACGGCCTGTGCGCCGCGCATGGCGTGATCGTGCCCATGCAGTGCGAGTACTTCGCGCTCGAGGGGCTCACGGACCTGGTCAACACCATCAAGCAGGTGCACGCCAACCTCAACAAGAACCTGCAGATCATTGGCCTGCTGCGCGTGATGTTCGATCCGCGCATCACGCTGCAGCAGCAGGTGAGCGAACAGCTCAAGGCCCACTTCGGCGACAAGGTGTTCGACACCGTGATTCCGCGCAACGTGCGGCTGGCCGAGGCACCCAGCTATGGCTTGCCGGGCGTGGTGTTCGATCCGGCCGCGCGCGGCAGCCAGGCCTTCGTTGCCTTTGCCAAGGAACTGGTCGAGAAAATGCCGCCCGCCAGCGCCTTCGCATCCGGGGCCGTTGCGCCTCCCATTGCCCCGGTCGGGCCGGTCGCGCCGCCCAACCTGGCCGTTCCCGAGGACGTGCTGTCGCCGGCGGGTGGCCCCGATTCGGGCGAAAAAAGCTTCTGATGGCAGCGTCCCGTGTCTTCCTGCTGCCGGGCTGGCAGAACAGCGGCCCCGGCCATTGGCAAACCCGCTGGGAGTCGGTCCATGGCGACCACCGCGTCGAACAGCACGACTGGATGCGCCCGCTGCGCGGTGACTGGTCCGCGCGGCTCGAGGAGGAGGTGCTGGCGGCGCCCGGCCCCGTGGTCTTCGCGGCGCACAGCCTGGGATGCATCCTCGTCGCGGCCTGGGCCGCCCATTCCCGCAACACGCACAAGGTGCGGGGCGTGCTGCTGGTGGCGCCCGGCGACCTCGAACGCGACGACCTGCGCCAGCTGATTCCGGGCTGGGCGCCCATCGTGCGCAAGCCGCTGCCCTTTCCCTCGGTGCTGATCGCCGCCAACGACGATCCCTACTGCGAGGCCGCGCGCTCGCGCCAGATGGCCGCCGACTGGGGCGCGCGCTTCGTGGACGCCGGTGCGGGCGGCCACCTGAACGCCGAATCCGGCCTGGGCGACTGGCCCCGGGGCCGGCAACTATTGAACGAAATCTCGAAAGACACGCACTGATGGCGACCAAGAAACCCAAGGGCCTGGGGCGCGGCCTCGAAGCGCTGCTCGGCCCGACGGCCGCGCCGTCCGCCGACCCCAGCGGCGCCGACGAGAGCGCCGCCGCGCAGAATCCGAACACGCTGATGCTCGACGAGATGGTGGCGGGCGTCTACCAGCCGCGCACCCGCATGGACGAAGGTGCGCTGTACGAGTTGGCCGAGAGCATCAAGGCGCAGGGCATCATGCAGCCGATCCTGGTGCGCCGGCTCGATGCCGAATCGGCCGCCGCCAAGAACGCCGAGTACGAAATCATCGCAGGCGAGCGCCGCTTCCGCGCTGCCCGGCTCGCGGGCCTGGACCGCGTGCCGGTGCTGGTGCGCGATGTGCCCAACGAGGCCGCGGCGGCCATGTCGCTGATCGAGAACATCCAGCGCGAAGACCTCAATCCGCTCGAAGAAGCCCAAGGCCTGCAACGCCTGGTCTCAGAGTTTGGGCTCACTCACGAAGCTGCCGCACAGGCCGTGGGCCGGTCGCGCAGCGCGGCCAGCAACCTGCTGCGCCTGCTGAACCTGGCCGAGCCGGCGCAGCAGATGCTGATGGCGGGCGACATCGACATGGGCCATGCCCGCGCGCTGCTCTCGCTCGACCGCGGCACGCAGATCACCGCCGCCAACCAGATTGCGGCCAAGAAGATGTCGGTGCGCGAAGCCGAGGCGCTGGTGAAAAGGCTGGCGGCCGAGTTCACCCTCACGCCGTCTCGCCGCAGCAACGATGGGGAGAAGTCGCGCGACCTGCAGCGCGTGGAAGAGGAACTGGCCGACCTGCTGACCGCCGAAGTCGAGGTCCGCATCAAGAAGCGCAGCAAGCGCGGCGGCAAGGTGGAGGAGAGCGGCGAGCTGGCCATCCACTTCGGCTCCATCGAGGCGCTCAACGGGCTGATCGAGCGCATCCGCCGAACGGCCTAGGCGCGGAGGCGTCCAGTCGGACATTCGCGTGATTGATTCTTGCAATCTTTTACGCGTATCCTCGCCGCTGACGTTTCAACACCAGATCTCGAGGAGAGGGAGTTCATCATGAAGTTCAGGACAAAGTTTCCGTTCGCGGCCGTGGCCGTGGGCGCTCTGCTGCTGACCGGTTGCGTGACCACCGACATGCAGATGGGCAGCCAGTCGGCCAAGACCATGGCCACGGGCAGCGCGGCAGGTTCCGCCACCGCCGGCGAAAGCAGCCAGCTCGAGCGCTGCGAATCGCCGCTCGGTACCGTCTCGCTGATCGAGAACGTCAATGCCGGCTGGTACACCATTCTCACGGGCGAATACCGCCTGCCGCCCACGGCCAACCTGCTGCGCCTGCTGGTGCAGCAGTCGAACTGCTTCGTGGTGGTCGAGCGCGGCGCGGCCGGCATGAACGCGATGACGCGCGAGCGCGCGCTCATGCAGTCGGGCGAAATGCGCGGCGGCAGCAACTTCGGCCGCGGCCAGATGGTGGCGTCCGACTACGGCCTGTCGCCCGAGATCGTGTTCAGCAACAGCGATGCCGGCGGCATCGGCGGCGCGCTGGGCGGACTGGTGGGCGGCGGCCGGGGCCGCGCCCTGGCGGCCGTCGGCGGCAGCTTGCAGACCAAGGAAGCCAGCGCGCTCCTGACGCTCATCGACAACCGCTCGGGTGTGCAGGTCGCGGCCTCGGAAGGCAGCGCCTCCAAGACCGATTTCGGCGCCTTCGGTGCCGTCGCCGGCCGCAGTGCCGGTGGCGGCCTCGGCGGCTACACCAACACGGCGCAAGGCAAGGTGATTGCCGCGGCCTTCATGGACGCCTTCAACCAGATGGTGCGTTCGCTGCGCAGCTACAAGGCGCAGACGGTGCGCGGCCAGGGCCTGGGCGGCGGCGGCCGCCTGGGCGTGGATGGCGGCGCGGCGCCGTCGCAGACCTACGTGCCGGCCGAGCAGCCGGCGCCCACGCGCCGCCGCAAGTAGGCCGCAGGGCGCACGCCCAGCAACAGAAAAGCCCGGGGCTCTTGCGAGCCGCCGGGCTTTTTCACGGGCGCTTTCGAAGGATCAGAGCGCGAAGATCTTCCCGGGATTCATGATGTTCTTCGGGTCGAGCGCGCGCTTGATCGTGCGCATCATGTCGATCGCACCCACGCCTGCTTCCGTCACCAGGAAGTCCATCTTGTGCAGCCCCACGCCGTGCTCGCCGGTGCAGGTGCCCTCGAGTGCCAGCGCGCGGCTCACGAGCGAATGGTTCAGTTCCTCGGCCTTCACGCGCTCTTCGGGAATGTTCGGGTCGAGCAGATAGCCGAAGTGGAAATTGCCGTCGCCCACGTGGCCGACCAGGAAGTAGGGGATGCCGCTGGCATCGGCCTCGGCCACGGAGTCGAGCAGGCAGTCGGCCAGGCGCGAGATGGGCACGCAGGTGTCGGTCGAGATCACGCGGCAGCCGGGGCGCGACTGCACGGCCGCAAAGTAGGCGTTGTGCCGGGCGGTCCACAGGCGCGTGCGCTCTTCGGGCGTGCTGGCCCATTCGAAGGCTTTGCCGCCGTGGCCGCTCGCGAGCTCCTGCACCGTCTCGGCCTGTTCCTTCACGCCGGCCGGCGAGCCGTGGAATTCCATCAGCAGCATCGGCTCTTCGCGCAGGTTCAGCTTGGCGTAGGTGTTGACCATGCGCACCGTGTTCACGTCGATCAGCTCCACGCGCGCGATCGGCACGCCCAGCTGGATGGTCTCGATGGTGGTGCGCACCGCGGCCTCGATGCTCGGGAACGAGCAGATCGCGGCCGATACCGCCTCTGGCAGAGGATAGATGCGCAGCGTGATCTCGGTCACCACGCCCAGCGTGCCTTCGCTGCCCACCATGAGGCGCGTGAGGTCGTAGCCGGCGGACGACTTCTTCGCGCGCGTGCCGGTGCGGATGACCTCGCCGCCGGCCGTGACCACTTCGAGCGCGAGCACGTTCTCGCGCATGGTGCCGTAGCGCACCGCGTTCGTGCCGCTCGCGCGCGTGGCGGTCATGCCGCCGATGGAGGCGTCCGCGCCCGGATCGATCGGAAAGAACAGGCCCGTGCTCTTGATCTCGTCATTGAGCTGCTTGCGCGTGACGCCGGGCTGCACGGTGACGGTGAGGTCGTCGGCATTGACCGACAGCACCTTATTCATGCGCGAGACGTCAATGCTGATGCCGCCCTGCACCGCGAGCAGGTGGCCTTCGAGCGACGAGCCGACGCCGAAGGGGATGACCGGCACGCTGTGCTCGCTCGCGAGCTTCACCGCATCGGCCACGTCCTGCGTGCTTTCGGCAAATACCACCGCAGACGGCGGCGGCGCGTCGAACGAGGACTCGTCGCGGCCATGCTGCGTGCGCACGGCCATGGCCGTGGAACAGTTGCTGCCGAAGCGCGCTTTCAGGCCCTCGATCAGGCTGTCGGGCACGTCGCGCAGATGAAGCTCCGGCATCAGGTGCGAGGTTTGGGTCGGGGCGTTCATCGGGCGTCTCCTGGTCGTGAAAGGGGAGCGGGGGCTCTGTCCGGCCATTTTACGGAGCGAGCACCATAATGCGCTTCGGAAAAAGCCATGAACCCTACGACCCTCGCTGCGCTCGCCGCATTCCCTTCGCAGCTCGAAGCCCACTATGCGGCCATTCCCGACGCGTTCCGGCATTGGGCGCCGCCCTCGTGGGAGGGCGTGCCCAGCGAGGCTTTCACGGCCATCGAGCAGCTCTGCCATGTGCGCGACATCGAGGTCGAGGGCTATCACGTGCGCTTTCGCCGCACGCTGGAAGAAAGCCATCCGACGCTGGCCTCGATCGACAGCGAGCCGCTCGCCATTGCGCGCGCCTATGGCATGGCCGATGCGGCAAAGGTGCTGGCTGAATTCCGCATCGCGCGTGCCCGGACCATGGAAATCGTCTCGAACCTGACGGAGGTGCAACTTGCGCGCACGGCCGTGTTCGAAGGCTATGGGCCGCTCACGATGCGCAGCCTTGTCCACTACCTCTGCAGCCACGACCAGCAGCATCTGGCGGGCCTGCAATGGCTGGCCGGCAAGATCGACGCATCGAAGGCAGCCATCGCCGGCTAAACCAGGAGCTCCCATGGGCAACCGACTTTCGCAGATCGCCACCCGCACCGGCGACGACGGCACCACCGGCCTCGGCGACAACACCCGCGTGCCCAAGGACCACCTGCGCGTGCACGCGATGGGCGACGTGGACGAACTCAACTCGCAGATCGGCCTCTTGCTGTGCGAGCCCCTGCCGGAGCCCGTGCGCGAATTGCTGGTCGACGTGCAGCACCAGCTCTTCAACCTGGGCGGCGAGCTTTCGATGCCGGGCTACACGCTGCTGAAGGCCGACGCGCTGCTGCAGCTGGACAACGCACTGGCCGAGCACAACGCGGCCTTGCCGCGCCTGGCCGAATTCATCCTCCCCGCGGGCACGCGCGCGGCCTCGCTCGCGCATGTGTGCCGCACGGTGGCGCGGCGGGCGGAGCGCGCGGTGGTGGCGCTCGGCGCGACGGCCGAACTCAACGATGCGCCGCGCCAATATCTCAACCGGCTCAGCGACCTGCTCTTCGTGCTCGCGCGCGTGCTCAACCGGATGAACGGCGGCGACGACGTCTACTGGAAGAGCGAACGCATGGCACGCGCCGCAGCGGCAGACGCAGCCGAGCCCAACGACGAAGAAGGAAGCCCATCATGACGACGAAGAAAATGCCTGCCCGTGCATTCGCACTGGCCGCGACAAGCGCCGCACTCCTGCTGCTGTCTGCCGCTGCTGTTCACGCGCAGAGCGCCGACAGTCCGCCCACGGCGCAACCGGCGCATACGCTCAAGCCGCCGCCGCGCGACAGCAAGGTCGTGAACAGCGTGCAGCGCGGCACCAACGCCGCCGGCCGCGGCATCGACCGCGCCGAGGACGCGACGCGGCGCGGCGTCAACAATGTTTCGGAAAAAGCCAGCCGGCCGGTGCGCAGGGTGGGCGAAGCCTTCGGACGCAAGCTCGCGCCGGGTTCGAGCGGCCGCACCGCGCCGCCGCCTGTGGGGCCGCAGGGCAGCGCGCCCTGAGCGAGAGCCGCCGCGGCGAGGCAGGCCAACCGGAATGGCAAGAAACATAGAGATCAAGGCCCGCATCGACAGCGTGGAACGCGTGACATCCATCGCCGCGAAGCTCGCCGATTCAGGCCCCATTGAAATCGCGCAGGACGACACCTTCTTCCGCTGCGAAAACAGCGCCGACCGCCTCAAGCTGCGCACCTTCGCGCCCGACCGCGCCGAGCTGATCTTCTATCGCCGCGCCAACAGCAGCGGCCCGAAGGAATCGTTCTACCTGATCTCGCCCACCACCACGCCCGATGCGCTGCGCGAATCGCTCACGCTCGCCTGGGGCCAGGCCGGCCGCGTGCGCAAGCAGCGCCGGCTTTTCATCGTGGGCCGCACGCGCGTGCACCTCGACCGCGTGGAAGGGCTGGGCGAGTTCCTCGAACTCGAGGTGGTGCTGAAAGAAGGCGAGTCCGCCGAGGCTGGCACGGCCGAAGCGCATGCGCTCATGGCGCAACTGGGCATTGCGTCCGGGCAGCTCGTGCAGGGGGCCTACGTCGACCTGCTGCAGGCCGCCTGAGCCTTGCGGTCCTCAGCGCCAGCCCGCAGCCTTGAACTGGTCGGCGAGCTGCTGCGCAACACGGGCATAGCCTTCGGCATTGGCATGGATGCGATCGGAGCGCAGCGATGCGTCCGACAGCACGCTCGAATACACATTGGGCACAAGCAGCGCCTGCCCTGACTTCGCCACCTCCTCGT
Source organism: Variovorax sp. V93 (assembly GCF_041154485.1). Lineage (NCBI taxonomy): Bacteria > Pseudomonadati > Pseudomonadota > Betaproteobacteria > Burkholderiales > Comamonadaceae > Variovorax > Variovorax sp. V93. The sequence goes on from NZ_AP028669.1 coordinate 53,137, forward strand.
AGAACGACGCATCGCTCAGCGACCCGACAGCCGCGCGCATCGCGTCGGGCGAGGGCGTGGCCAGCAGCGCGACGTGCGGCGTGTGCGCGCGCCTGGCTGACAAGGGCCGCGAGGTTGTCGCGCGTGGCCGCGGGCGGCACGCCGCGCAGCATGTCGTTGCCGCCGATGCCGATCAGGACCGCGTCGTAGCTGGCGGCGGCCAGCAGCGGCGGCAGGCGCTCCAGCGCGCCGGCCGAGGTGTCGCCATTGAGGCCCGCGTTCTCGATCTGCCAGCCCGTGAGCTCGCCGAGTTTCACGGGCCAGGCGGCCTCGGGCGGCGCGCCGTAGCCGAAGGTCAGGCTGTCGCCCAGTGCGAGCACGCGGGCGTCGGCTTTCAGTGCGGCAGCGGAGGGCTTGCGCTTGCCGCAGGCGGCCAGCACGGCGCTTGCGGGCAGGCCGGCCAGCAGGTGGAGGAGGTGTCGTCGCTTCATGCTGCGCGCGAGCTTAAACGCAGTCCAGGAATCGCCTGCCTGCGCCTTCGCTCAATCCGGACGCTTGAAGAAGCGGTACAGGCCCGCGACCAACATGACGGCGCCCAGGAGAGCACCGGCGGTCTGACCGCCTTGATAGCCGCCGATTCCGGCAGGCGGCCCCGACATGAGCCACTTCAGGAGCATGCCCCCGCCCCACACGATGCCGATGGCACCAATGATCTTGTCACGCATGTTGATGAATGGCGCCTCCACGCCTCTGCTGCTTTGCAGGCCCATTGTCGCCAGAGCCCCGGGCCGGGCGCAAATCGGTACCGCGAAACCCGGCTTGAAGGACAACGCGCCGCCGCGATACCAGCACTTACCTGATTTCACCTGACCGCGACCTGATGCGTGCAGGGCGGACACAAGCGCCACTGACAATGGACTCGTCATCAACACGAAGGAGTTCCAGATGATCATCAAGTCAAAGAGCATGGCCGTCGCTGCTGCGGCGCTCGCGATGTGCATGGCAGCGGGAAGTGCCTTCGCACAGGACCGGGGCCACGATCGCGATCATGACCGCGGCAACGATCGAGGCAACGGCCGCTACGAACAGCAGGACCGCCGGTTCGACCGGCACGACGACGATCGTCGCGGCGACCGCTACGGGCGCCAGGACTATCGGCCGGGCCGGCAGTTCGACCGCGCCGGCTACCCCCAGCCGCATGCGGAGTGGCGTCGCGGCGGGCGCGTGCCCCATGAATACCGTGGCCGCAACTACGTGGTGAACGATTGGCGCGCCTACCGCCTGCAGCAGCCGCCGCGCGGCTACCAGTGGGTGGGCGTGGGCGGCGACTACGTGCTCGCGGCCATTGCGACCGGCGTGATCGCGCAGATCATCGTGGGCAGCCAGTAACCGGCCGGGCGCGCAGGCTGCTGCGCACCGGACATTTCAAGACCGCCGCGGGGCTTCCTGTGGCGGTCTTTTGCTTTGGCGGGCGCGAGGCTCTCAGGCCACCACCGTGGGCAGCGACTGGGCGCAGACATTGCGCCCGGTGATGGTGAGCCGCAGGCCGCCGCCGTGCCATTCGAGCCAGTTCAGGCTCACGTAGGCCTCGATGTCGCTGTCGTCGATGCGGTCCGCCTGGCGGCTCTGCAGCAGCTCCACCGTGGCGGGCAATGCCCGCCTCAGCCGCTCGCGCCGTTCGGCGGCGTCGGCGGCCTTCAGGGCGGCCCTTGTTTTCTGTTGCTGCTGCGGGGTCGATGCCATTGCTGATCCGTTCCGGGAAGCCAAGGAATTAACCCGAATGTACGCCCCCTGTGTGAAGCGGCGCGCATCTTTTTAAAACCTGTTGCTGCAGGCGCCGAAGACGTTGCGCGGGCCCTAGATTTCGTAGTGCGATCCCTTCGCTTCATCGCCCAGAGCCTTTTCGACGACCGCGCGCGTCAGCGTGGGTGCGAACGACTCGATGAAGGCGTAGACGTACTTGCGCAGGTAGTTGCCGCGGCGAACCGCGAGCTTGGTCATGTTGATGCCGAAGAGCCGGCCCGCATCGAGCGCGCGCAGCTGCGTGTCGCGCTCCGTCTCGTAGGCCACGCCGGCCACGATGCCCACGCCCATGCCCAGCTGAACGTAGGTCTTGATCACGTCGGCATCCATCGCGGCCAGCACGATGTTGGGTTCGAGCCCGTGCTGCGCAAAGGCCTCGTCGATGCGCGAGCGGCCGGTGAAGCCGGTGTCGTAGGTGATCAGCGGATGGCGCGTGAGCGCCTCGAGCGTCAGCGGCGCATCGAGCAGCGCGTGGCCCGGCGGCACGATCACCGAATGCGTCCAGCGGTAGCAGGGCAGGGCCACCAGCTGGGGATAGTCGCCCAGCGCCTCCGTTGCAATGCCCACGTCGGCCTCGCCGTCGATCAGCATCTGCGCGATCTGCCTGGGCGAACCTTGGTGCAGGTGCAGCTTCACGTTGGGAAACTGCGCGCGGAATTCCTGCACCGCCACCGGCATCGCATAGCGCGCCTGCGAATGCGTGGCCGCCACCGAGAGCAGGCCGCTTTGCTGCGCCACGAACTCCTGTCCGGCATGGCGCAGGTTGCTGCTCTCCATCAGCATGCGCTCGATGATCGGCAGCACGTGGCCGCCCGGCTCCGTGAGCCCGGTGAGCCGCTTGCCGGCGCGCACGAAGAGTTCGATGCCGAGCTCTTCCTCCAGCTCGCGGATCTGCCGGCTCACGCCCGGCTGGGAGGTGTGGAGGGTATGGGCGACTTCGGTCAGGTTGAAGCCGCAACGAACGGCCTCGCGTACCGAGCGCAGTTGTTGGAAGTTCATCTGGCGCGGAGAAGATCGGGAGGAGAAGGCACAGGCCCGCGGCGGGCCGAGCGGCGATTCTCGGCACAAGCGCTCATGCGGGGAACGATGCGTTTGTTGGTTTCACATGAGCAAAACATCTGTGCAGACCTGCTGCCGATGCCGCAGCCAGCGAATTTGCAATTTCGCACGACTGTGCTAAAGTTGCCGGCATGGACGCCAAGACCCAGAAAAGCGAACTCACCCGCGCCGCCATCGTCGGCGCGGCAATGGACCTTGCGCTGGCCGAAGGCCTGGAGGCCATCACGCTGCAGGCCGTGGCCAGCCGCCTGGCGCTCTCCAAGAGCGGCGTGTTCTCGCGCGTGGGCTCGCGCGAAGCGCTGCAGAAGGCGGTGATCGAGGAATACGGCCGCCGCTTCCTGGCCGACGTGTTCGTGCCGGCCATGCAAAAGCCCAAGGGCCTGGCGCGCCTCAACGACATCGTCGGGCGCTGGATTGCCCGCACCCGCGACATCGAGGCCGAAACCGGCTGCATCTACATGGCGGGCGCCTTCGAATACGACGACCGCGAAGGCGAGCTGCGCGACCTGCTGTTCGGCGAGATCACGCGCTGGCGCGCCGCGCTGCGCCGCACGGTGCTCCAGGCGGTGGAAACCGGCGAGCTGCGGCCCGACACCGACCCGGCGCAGCTGGTCAGCGAACTGAACGGCCTCATCATGGGCCTGCTGCACGACGCGCGCTTCCTGCGCGACCCCCAAGCCGCCGATCGCGCCACGCAGACCTGGCAGCGGCTTCTTTCGAGCTACCGCGCCTGAGCCACGGCACAGGCCATTTCGTTCCGTCTTTCTTTGTCTTAATTTCGCACGATCGTGCGATAAAAGGAAAAACACCATGCTGATCATCGCCCTCTGTCTTGCCGTCTATGTGGTCGCCATCGGCGCCGACGCCACCCGCGATGCGCTGCGCAGCCTGCCGCGCAGCAATGAGGACTGGGTCTGGTACTGAACGACCGTACGCAGGAGCCCATTGCATGACGAGCACCACCACCTCCGCGGCCACGCACGCCGCGCAGTCGAACTACTACCGCCCGGGCCGCCTGATGCGCGCCTTGCGCTTCGGCCTGACCGCCTCGCAGCGCCTGTGGCCCGCGCTGGGCGTGCGTGCGGCCTACCGCGTGTTCGGCACGCCGCTGCCGCCCAAGTGGCTCTACCGCGGCCAGGGGCCCGGGGCCGGCTGGCGGCGCGAGGCCTGGGCTTTCGAAAACGCCGGCCTCGGCCTCTATCACCTGGCTGCGCAGGACTTCGGTGCGGAATCGGCGCCCGTCGTGCTGCTGGTGCACGGCTGGGGCGGGCATGCGGGGCAGATGCTGGCGCTCGCGCAGGCGCTGGCCGATGCGGGCCTGCGGCCGGTGCTGCTCGAACTGCCGGCCCATGGCCGCAGCGCGGGCACGACGAGCAACTCGCCGCAGTTCGCGCGCGCCATCGCGTATGTGGTTGCCAGGCTCGCGGCCGACGGCCATGCGCTGCGCGCGGTGGCTGCCCATTCGCTGGGAGCCAACGCGCTGGCGCTGGCGGCCGCGCAGGGCCTGCAGGCCGAGCGGATGGTGCTGCTCGCGCCGCCGGCGTCGCCGCGCGAATACACGCGCTATTTCGCGCACACCTTCGGGCTCAGCGAGGCGACGCGCCAGGCCATGCAGCGGCGGTTCGAGGCGCGCGAAGGCATCCTGATGGCGCAACTGGAGCCGGCGGCCGTCGGTCCGCGCATCGCGCAGCCGACGCTGATCGTGCATGACCGCGACGACCGGGTGAACCGCTTTGCGGATGCCGAGGCCTATCGAGACGCGATCAGTGGAGCGCGGCTGGTGGCCACGCAGGGACTGGGGCATCGCCGCATCCTCAAGGAGGAGGACGTGGTCCGCCAGGTGGTGCGCTTCGTGGCGCAGCCCTGAGCGGTGGGCGGGCGTGGGGGGCAATGCCGCCCGCGCCGCGTTCTTTCTATTTCAGCGCGCCGGCGAGGGTGCCGGGTCGGGCAGCTCGATCTTGATGTCGAGCACTTCGAGGTCGTCCTGTTTTTCCAGGTGAACCTTGATGTCATCGGCATTGATCTTCACGTACTTGGAGATCACCGCCATCAGCTCGCGCTGCAGGTCGGGCAGGTAGTCGGGGCGCTTCTTGCCGCTGAGGCTGGACCGCTCGTGCGCGAGGATGATCTGCAGCCGCTCCTTGGCGACGCTGGCCGTCTTCTTCTTTTCGCCGAGCAGGAACGAGAAAAAGGACATGGCCTACTTGCCTCCGAAAATTCGCTTGAAGAAGCCCGGCTTTTCGGCGTCGACGAAGCGCATCGGGCGGTCCTCGCCCAGGAAGCGCGCCACCACGTCGCTGTAGGCCTTGGCCACGTCGGTTTCCTTGTCGTGGATGGCGGGCACGCCCTGGTTGGAGGCCTGCAGCACGCTCTCCGACTCGGGAATGACGCCGATCAGCTTGATGCGCAGGATGTCCTGGATGTCCTCCAGAGAGAGCATCTGGCCGCCGGCCACGCGGTTGGGGTTGTAGCGGGTGATCAGCAGGTGCTCCTTGATGGGGTCGCCGCCTTCCTTCGCCCGCTTGGTCTTGCTGCTGAGCATGCCCAGGATGCGGTCGGAGTCGCGCACCGAGGATACCTCGGGGTTGGTCACCACGAGCGCCTCGTCGGCAAAGTGCATGGCCATCATCGCGCCGGTCTCGATGCCGGCGGGCGAATCGCAGACGATGTAGTCGAAGTCCATCGCGGCCAGGTCGGTCAGCACCTTTTCGACGCCCTCCTGCGTGAGCGCTTCCTTGTCGCGCGTCTGCGAGGCCGCGAGCACGAACAGGTTGTCGCACTGCTTGTCCTTGATGAGCGCCTGGCTCAGGTTGGCCTCGCCCTGGATCACGTTGATCAGGTCGTACACCACGCGGCGTTCGCAGCCCATGATGAGGTCGAGGTTGCGCAGGCCCACGTCGAAGTCGATCACCGCCGTCTTCTTGCCTGCGAGCGCGAGGCCCGACGCGAAGCTGGCGCTCGTCGTGGTCTTGCCGACGCCGCCCTTGCCTGAGGTCACCACCACAATTTTGGCCATGGCCATTCCTTCTTGTTTCGATTCGGTTGTTGGTTGTCGGATGCGGCGCGGCCCGTCAGGGAATCGCGTCGATCATTAGCTTCTTGCCATCGAGGCGTATCTGGGCCGGCTTGCCGAGCACCGGGTCGGGCAGCGGCACCTCGTTGGTGCGGTAGATGCCCGCGATGGCCACGAGCTGCGCTTCCATGCAGGTCGAGAAGATGCGCGCCTCGGTGTTGCCGCGCGCGCCGGCAATGGCCTTGCCCCGCAGCGGCGCGTAGACGTGCACGTTGCCGTCGGCGATGACTTCGGCGCCGAAGCTCACCACCGCGGTCACCACCACGTCGCCGCCGCGGGCGTAGACCTGCTGGCCCGAACGCAGCGGCTTGTCGATCAGCAGGGTGCCGTTGGCCGGCACCGGCACTTCGCGCACGATCTGCGGTGCCTCGCTCGCGGGCGCCGGCGAAGCGGCCGGCGGTGCCGGGGAGCGCGGCGCGGGTGCCACCGGCATGGCCGTGAGCGACAGGCCGGCGGCGCGCGCCGCCGCATTCTGGGCGTTGTTGCCCCCGCGCACCGCAATCGGCTGCGTCTGGTGGCGCGCCAGCAGGCCGCGCAGCGCCGCGAAGTCGAGCGCCGGGGGTTCCTCGCCGCCTTCCTCGTCCGGCTGCAGCTGCGAGAGGTCGATGACCACCGGCTCCTGCTCGAAGAAATCGGGCGAGTCGGCCAGCTGCGCGTCGAGGGCCTCGGCCAGCACGGCCAGGTCGGCCGTCTTGAGGATCACTGCGATCAGCGGCAGCGTGGCGCTCTTGAATTCGAAAACCGCCTTGGTGCGCGCGGCGGAGACATCGGCCATTGGAAAACGTCGGTGCGAAAAGCGTTGAAGTCTAACGGGCGCGGGCTTCGGGCCAGTGACCGGGGCCCGCTTCAAGCACCTCGGACAACATTTCTTGCACGAGGTTTCACTTTGCAGAGCCTCAGGCGTTGCGCGTCCGGCCCAGAAGCGCGTAGAGGATGATGGCCCCGAAAGTCGCGGTGCCGATGCCGCCCAATGCGAAGTCGCCGAACTTCAGCGTGAAGTCGCCGGTGCCGATGATCAGCGTGATGGCGGCCACGATCAGGTTCTTGTTCTGCGAGAAGTCGACCTTGTTGTCGACCCAGATCTTGGCGCCCGCAATGGCGATGAGGCCGAACACCACGATGCTCACGCCGCCCATCACCGGCAGCGGAATGGCCTGGATCAGCGCGCCGAACTTGGGGCTGAAGCCCAGCACCAGCGCGATGAGCGCGGCCACCACGAACACCGCCGTCGAGTAGATGCGCGTGGCCGCCATCACGCCGATGTTCTCGGCATAGGTGGTCACGCCGGTGCCGCCCGAGGCGCCGCTCACCACGGTGGCAATGCCGTCGCCGATGAAGGCGCGGCCGATGTAGGGGTCGAGGTTGCGGCCGGTCATGGCCGTGACCGCCTTCAGGTGGCCGAGGTTCTCGGCCACCAGGATGATGGCCACGGGCGCGATCAGCAGCATGGCGTTGGCCGTGAACACCGGCGCGGTGAAGGTCGGCATGCCGAACCAGGCGGCGTTGGCGATGCCGCCCAGGTCCACCGGCTTGCCCAGGCCCATGCCGTTGGTCAGCGCCGCATAGACCAGCGTGGCCAGGATCAGCCCGACCAGGATCAGGAGCCGCTGCAGCATGCCGCGCGTGAACACCGCGACCAGCCCGACGCAGAGGAAGGTGACGGCCTGCATCCACGAATCGAAATTGCTGGCCGCCATGTTCTTGATCGGCACGCCCGCCAGGTTGAGCCCGATCACCGCCACCACCGCGCCCGTGACCACCGGCGGCATGAAGCGCTCGATCCAGCCGGTGCCGATCGCCTGCACCAGGGCGCCGATCAGGATGTAGACCACCCCGCAGGCCACGATGCCGCCGAGCGCCACCGCGATGTTGGCGTTGGGACCCTTGCCCGCGTAGCCGCTGGCCGCGATCACCACGCCGATGAACGCGAAGCTCGAGCCCAGGTAGCTGGGCACCCTGCCGCCCGTCACCAGGAAGAAGATCAGCGTGCCGATGCCGCTCATCAGGATCGCGATGTTGGGATTGAAGCCCATCAGGATGGGCGCCAGCACCGTGGCGCCGAACATCGCGATCACGTGCTGCACGCCCATCGCGCCGGTCTGCAGCCAGGGCAGGCGTTCGTCGGGCGCGACCACGCGGCCCTCGGTGGCGGCGACTTCGCGCCAGCTGAACAGGTTGCTCATGAGTGGTGATCTCCTCGGTAGTTATTGATGTTCCTGGGGGGCTTCTCTCGGCCCGCTGCCGCCCGCGTGCCGGGCGGGTTTCCTGCCCTAGCGCGGCGCCAGCACCGCCATTGTGATGCGCGAGACGCAGGTCAATTCGCCCGCGTCGTTGGTCATGTCGATCTGCCACACCTGGGTGGTGCGCCCCCGGTGCACCGGCCGCGCGGTGCCCGTGACCCAGCCGCTCGTGGCCGAGCGGATGTGGTTGGCGTTGATGTCCAGGCCCACGGCCCGGTCGCCCTCGGGGGCCGAGTAGTGCGCGCCGCAGGAGCCCAGCGTCTCGGCCAGCACCACCGACACGCCGCCGTGCAGGATGCCGTAGGGCTGGCGGGTGCGCTCGTCCACCGGCACGCGGGCGCGGATGAAGTCGTCGCCCACCTCCAGGAATTCCATGCCCAGCGTGGACACGGCGGTGCCGATGTGGTTGCGGGTCAGTTCCTCGACAGAGATGTCTTTTTTCCAGATACGCATTCGGTTTCTCCGGTACAGGATTTGGGAAACTATAGCGACGGGGGCTGACAACGGCAGTCGCCTTTGCGTGCTAAGTTGGCCGGATGAAACGTCCTGTCCGCCGTTGGCTCATCGGCATTGCCGCGGTCCTGCTGCTGGGTGCCGGCGCGCTGGTGTGGGTGGCGAGCACCCGCCTGCCCAGCGACGAGGAAGTGGCCGCGCGCATTGCCGAAGGTTTCGAGAAGCGCTTCGGCGTGGGCCTGAAGATCGGCGGTGCGCACTGGGCGCTGTGGCCCAGCCCCGTGCTGGTGCTGTCCGACCTGGCCACCGAGCAGCCGCGCCCCGTCACGCTGCGCCGCATCACGGTGCAGCTCAAGCTGCGGGAGCTGCTGCGCCGGGTCGTCGCGATCGACGAGGTCGAGATCGAAAGCCTGGTGCTGCCGCGCGAGTCGGTGCGCGCGTTCCGCGGCAAGGGCCCCAAGCCGAAGGAGGGCGGCCACATCGTCGCGCTGCCCGCGCCCTGGACGCTGGCGCCCGTTCCGCTCGAAAAGCTGCGCTGGCGCGACCTGAGCTGGATCGACCGGCGCGGCATTGCGCTGGCCTATGACGGCGAAATCAGCTTCGACGCCGGCTGGCGGCCGCGCCAGGCGCGCATCGAACGCGCCGGCGCATCGCCACCCGCCCGGCTGCGCCTGGACCGCGCCGCCGGACAGGACCGGTGGCGCACCCGCATCGACGTGGGCGGTGGTACCGCGAACGGTGTGACGTGGTTCGAGGCGTTGCCGAACGACCTGCTGCGCGTGTCGGCCGAGCTCGAGCCTCGGCAGGTGGACATCGAAGGACTGGTTCAGGCCTTCGGCCGGCGCAGCGCCGTGGCCGGCAAGGTATCGGGCCAGTCCACGCTGGTGGCCGAGGCCGGCGAAGTGGGCGCGCTGCTGCGCAGCCTGCGCACCCGCACCACCTTCTCGGTCCAGCCCGCCACGCTCACGCGGCTGGACCTGGCCAAGGCCGTGACCACCGCCGGCATCAGCCGCGGCGGCGCCACGCCGCTCGACGAGCTCACCGGCGTGCTCGACACGCAGGGCACCGAAGACGGCGTCGTGATGCGCTACACCGGGCTCAAGGCGCGTTCGGGCGTGCTCACGGCCAGCGGCAACCTGCGGCTCTTCAACGGCAAGCTGGACGGCGAGATGGCGGTCGACCTGGTCGATGGCGTGGTGGGCATGCCGCTCAAGATCGGCGGGACCATGAGCGAGCCCGAGGTGTCGCTGACCGGCGGTGCGCTGGCCGGTGCGGCGGTCGGCACCGCGCTGCTGCCGGGCGTGGGCACGGCCATCGGCGCGCGCGCGGGGCAGCAGATCGAAAGGCTTTTCGGCGAGGAAGAGCCCGCGAAGAAGGCAGCGCCGGCGGCTCGCAGGAAAGGCCCTCGGGTTTCCCCCTGACCGGTGCCGGCGGGGCCTGCCACTGAAGCTCGTTGAAGCCGCGCTGCGCACCCCGAGGCATCAACCGAAGGCCTTGATGACGGCCGGCACCGTCAGCACCGCCGTGTAGTAGCCCATGAACTGCACGCCGGTGTTGAAGCCGATGGCGCGCGACAGCAGGCCCCCGAGCAGGCCCATCGTGAGGATCACCAGCAAGCCGAGCAGCTGCCCTTCCCACACGCTGATCACCACGATCAGGCCAACGAAGGTCGCGATGATGGCCTCGTGGCTCACCTTGCGCGAGACGAAGAGCGCCGCGCGGCGCGCGAAGTTCATCGTGAACGGATAGGCCACCAGCGCCGCGAGCATCACCGCCAGCATGCCGTAGCCCAGGAACTCCCAGTGGTTCAGCAGGTTGTGCAGGTTGTGGGTCTGGCCGGTGGCCGAATCGATGGTGAACACCGGCGGCGCATTGAAGAGCGGCGCGGCCGGGCCGGCCGCCACCGGGCTCAGCGGCAGGCCGATGGCGATCAGCGGGATCAGCGCCTCGGCGATGTACGTGGCCTCGGTCACGCCGTTGCGCGCGGCCAGCGTGGTGGTCAACCGGTGGTAGGCGTGCTTGATGCGCGAACCCACCAGCTCGCCCAGCACCACCGTCATCGCGACCGGGCTGAACACGAAGGTGGCGCTGGAGATCGCGGCGGTCGCAACGGTCCACTTCACCTGTCCGCGGTCGAGCACCTTGAACGGGTTCGGAAAGTAGCCTGACCAGCCCTTCACGTCCGGCGCGAGCGAGAAGGTGCGGACCTTGTCGCGCTTCATGCGGGCGCGTGCCGCCGGCGAGATCACCGAGAACAGGTCGGCCACCAGCGGCCCGATCGCGATGCCCAGGAAGTAGCTGATGCTGAGCTTCACGCCGTACTTGCCGGTGAGCGCCTGCAGCGCCACGATCACCATCACGAACGGCACCAGCGTGGCCACCGAGGCCCAGCGACCGCTCGAGAAGTAGGCGATGGCCACGGCCGCCACCACGAAGATCCAGGGCGCCGCCTTGGTGATGGCCGCGCCGTAGGGTGCCAGCAGCACCGCGAACAGCACGGCCAGCGGCACCGCGAGGAAGGCCGCGATGATTGCGCCCGACACCATCTTGCGCAGCGCGATGTGCGGCACGCCGAGGTTGCGCAGCACGTTCGCGTCCTGCAGCAGCGGCGTGGCCATGGTGTCGCCCGGAATGCCCAGCAGCGCGGTGGGCACCGCATGCGTCATGTGCTTGGCCACGGCCGCTGCGAGAAAGAAGGTGAACACGCCTTCGGGCGGCACGCCGAGCAGCACCACCAGCAGGGTGAGCGGCGCGAGCGTGGTGGTTTCGTCGGTGCCCGAGACGAGGCCGATGGCCGCGAAAACAATGGCCCCCACGAGGCCCATGCCGGTGGCAACGAGGATCTGGTCGAGGAGTGCAGCGTCGATCACGGTGCGGCTCCTTCGGCGCTGCGTGCGCGGGGCTTGTACGACGCGAACAGGTCGTAGATCTCCAGCTCCTTCATCTCGCGCACCACGGACGGCGGCAGGTCGTCCACCGAGCCCAGGTCGCCATGCTCGCCGGCCAGTTCGGCCAGCACCTCTTCGCGCCAGCGCGGATCGGCTTCGGTGCCTTCCACCACTTCGCGCTTCGGCGTGAAGAGCTTCGCGCAGACCAGGCCCGACACCACGCAGCCGCCGAGGCCGGCGAGCATGGCGTAGGCGCGTGCCAGCTCGGGTGTGCCCACGGCGCTCGCGAGCACGCGGCTGGCCACGAGATAACCCGTGAGGCTCACCGCGACGCCGATGACGATCGACCACGCGAGGTGGCCCAGGTCGGCCGTGTCGCCCCATATCTCCACCAGCCGCCATCTGGCGCGCGTTGCACTGTCTGCGTTCATTTGTGATGTCTCCGTCTTGGTGATGTGACGGCCGCTTCCATGGCCGCCGCGGTTTCGGCCGCGGTCCGTTGTGCGGGCCTCTCCGGCCCTGCCTACTTCCTGCGCAGCGCTTCGAGCAATGCCACGGCGCGATCGGTGCGCACGTCATGCTCGGCGGCCATCTGCCTGGCGATGCTGTCGATCTCGTCGCCGGCGGCGCCCGCGACCAGCGCGATATTGCGGGCATGCAGCGCCATGTGGCCGCGCTGGATGCCTTCGGTGGCGAGCGCGCGCAGCGCGCCGAGGTTCTGCGCGAGACCCACGGCCACCGCGACTTCGCCGAGTTCCTGTGCCGACTTCACGTCGAGGATCTTCAGTGCGAGCCGGGCGAGTGGATGCGTCTTGGTGGCACCGCCGACCAACCCCACAGGCATCGGCATCTCGATGGTGCCGACCAGCGCGCCGCCCGCATCCTTCTCCCAGGTGGTCAGCGAGCTGTAGCGCCCGCTGCGGCACGCATAGGCATGCGCGCCGGCTTCCACCGCGCGCCAGTCGTTGCCGGTCGCGACGATCACCGGATCGACGCCGTTCATGATGCCCTTGTTGTGCGTCGCCGCGCGGTAGGGGTCGATGGCCGCGAAGGTGTAGGCGTCGATCACGCCCTCGACCACGTCCTCGCCGCTGCGCTCGCGCGTGGCCAGCACCGCGGGGGCGAGCCGCACGCGCGCACGGGCCAGCCGCAGGTCCGCCAGGTTCGACAGGATGCGCAGGCGCACCGTGCCACCCGTGAGCGTCTCGACCAGTGGCGACACCGCCTCGGCCATGGTGTTGACCGTGTTCGCACCCATCGCGTCGCGCACGTCGACGATCAGGTGCATCACCACCATCGCGCCGCGCGGCGTGTCGCCGAACACATGCACCTCGATGTCGCGGCAGCCGCCGCCCAGGCCGATCAGCACCTTGTCGCGGCTGTTCGCCACGGCCAGGATTTCGTCGCGCGCACGCAGCAGCGCGAGCCGCGCACCGTACGGGTCGGTGATGCCGATCACCTGCACCTGCGCGCGCATCAATGGCCCGGTGCTCGAAGCCTCGAAGCCGCCGCCCTCGCGGGCCAGCTTGGCCATGAAGGAAGCGGCCGCCACCACCGAGGGCTCCTCGACCGCCATCGGCACGAGGTAGTCGCGCCCGTTCACGGTGAAGTTGCCGGCCACGCCCAGCGGCAGCTCGAAGGTGCCGATCACGTTCTCGACCATGCCGTTGGCGCGGTCCACGCTCAGCGCGCCGGGCTGGGCGAGCAGCGCCACCTCGTCGCCGGTGAGCGATGTGGCCTGCGCGATGTGGGCAAGGCGCTGTGCGGGCGTGAGCGCGCGGAAGTTGGGAATGCGGGAATCGGCGACCATCGTTGCTTGTCTCTTCGGAAGATGAATTCGGGAGCAGGCAATTTAGGCCGGCTGTACCGGCCGCGGAAGGCACAGTTTGGCGGGACAGTGCGGACAGTGGTGCACCGCGGCGGCCTGCTGTGTCACAGTCGCAGCCCATGACCACGATTGCCGATTCGCTTGCCGAAACCCTCGCGCGCCAGATCGCGAGCGGCGCCTACAAGGCCGGCGACAAGCTGCCGTCGCTGCGCGAACTCGCGCAGCTGCACGGCTATGCCAAGAACACGGTGGTGGCCGCGTTCGAGCTGCTGGTGTCGCGCGGCCTCGTCGAGCCGCGGCGCGGTTCGGGCTATTTCGTGCTCGCGCAGTCGACCCCCAAGCCCGTCGAGGAAGAAGCGGGCAGCCTTGGCCGCGCGATGGACATCGTGTGGCTCATGCGCGAGCAGCTCAAGACGCAGCCCGACGCGGTGGCCGTGGGCGACGGCTTCCCGCCGGTCGAATGGCTGGCCGACGTGCGGCTCGACAAGTACCACCCCAAGGTGGTCCGCACGGGGCTTGGCGCGCTGTTCCGCTACGGCAGCCGCTTCGGCTATGCGCCGCTGCGCGACCACCTCGTGCGCAAGCTGGCCGACTTCGGCATCGGCGCCGAGCCGCGGCAGATCGTGCTCACGCACGGCGCCAACGAGGCGATGGACATCGTCATCCGCTATTTCGTGCCGCCCGGCGGCAAGGTGCTGGTGGACGACCCGGGCTACTACCCGCTGTTCGGAAAGCTCAAGCTCGCGGGTGCGCAGATGCTGGCCGTGCCGCGGCTGGCCGACGGGCCCGATCTCGACGTGCTGGAGCGGCTGTTGATGGCCGAGCGGCCGCGCCTCTTCTTCACGCAGTCGCTCGCGCACAACCCCACGGGCTCCGACATCTCGCCGGCCAAGGCCTTCCGCGTGCTGCAGCTCGCGCAGAAATACGACCTGCTGATCGTCGAGAACGACCCGCTGGCCGACTTCAAGCCCACGGCCTTGCCGCGGCTTTCGGCGCTCGACCAGCTGGAGCGCACCATCTACATCGGCAGCTTCTCGAAGTCGTTCTCGGCAGCCTTGCGCGTGGGCTTCATCGCCTGCGGGGCCGGCCTGGCGAGCGACCTCGCGGACCTGAAGGCGCTGATCCACGTGAGCAGTTCGGAGTACAGCGAGCGCACGGTCGACGTGATCCTGAGCGAAGGCCACTACCAGCGGCACCTGAACCGCCTGCAGAACCGCCTCGGCGAGGCCACGCGCAAGGCCTTGCAGCTGTTCGATTCGGTCGATGCGGAGGTCTTCGCGCGCACCCCGCAGTCGCTCTATGTCTGGGCCGCGCTTCCCGGCGTGGCCGACTCGCTGGTGCTGGCGAAGGAACTGCTGCCGCGCAAGATCGTGATGGCGCCGGGGCGCATCTTCAGCACCGATTCGACGCAGGTCTCGCGCTGGTCGCGCTTCAACGTCGGCGCCATGGCCGACCCGCGTTTCGCGAAGGCGCTGCGTACCGCGCTGCGGCGACGTCCCGGCGGTTGATCTTTTTCAGTCAGTCGCGCAGCCGGATGACCTGCAGGTCGTGGTCCGCGCCGGCATGCAGCCGCGCCACCTCGGCCGCGCGGCGCACGAGCACCGCGCGCTGGTTGATGTAGCCCTTGTCGGTGATCTCGCCCGCGTCGAGGCTCGGTGGTTCGCTGAGTACCAGCGCGCATGCGGGGCATTGCGAGGAACCCGCGCCTTCGCTGCGCAGCGCGCGCAGCACCTCGGCGATGCGCCCGGCCAGCGCCTGCGGCGCGAGCGAGGCGGCCTGCGGGCTCGCGAACACCAGCATGCCGATCTCGTCGCGGTCATGGCCCGTGAGCACCACGTCCTGCACATGCGGCGCCAGCATCGACACCAGCTTCACGCGCAGCGTGCCCACCGAGACCCAGGTGCCGCTCGAGAGCTTGAAGTCCTCGGCCACGCGGCCGTTGAAGATCACGCCTTGCGAGGGTTCGGCGGGGTCCGCAAGAAAGCCGGCATCGCCGATGCGGTAGTAGTCCTCTTCGTCGAAGGCCTCGGCGGTTTCGCGCGGCGCATGGCGGTAGCCCGGGAACACCGAGACGCCCTTGACGCGCATCTCGAGCTTCTGGCCGTTGGGCACGAACTTGAGTTCGAGCCCTGGCAGCGGTGCGCCGATGCAGCCGGCGCCATCGAGCTTCCAGTGCGCCGAGGTGATGGCAGGAGAGGTCTCGGTCGCTCCCCACGAGGTGGTGAGCCACAGCGGGCGCTCGGGCCGCACGCGCTGCGCCACCGCTTCGAGCCGCTGCCAGGTCGAGGGGGCGAGCGCCGCGGCCGCATAGAAGGCCAGCCGCAGCCGCGAGAACACCTCGCTCGCGAGCGCATCGTCGGCTTCGAGAAAAGGCAGCAGCATGTCGAAGCCGCGCGGCACGTTGAACAGCAGCGTGGGCTTCACCTCGCGCAGGTTGCGCATGGTCTTCTCGATCAGGCCCGGCGCGGGCCGGCCCTCGTCGATGTAGAGCGCGCCGCCATGGGCGAGCACCATGTGCAGGTTGTGGTTGCCGCCGAAGGTGTGGCTCCAGGGAAGCCAGTCGACCAGCACCGGCTTCTCGTGCGCGAGGAATCGCCAGGTCTGCGCCATCATCTGCTGGTTGGCGCAGAGCATGCGGTGCGTGTTGATCACCACCTTGGGCTTGCCGGTGGAGCCCGAGGTCAGCAGGTACTTGGCGTGGGTGTCGGGCAGGATGGCTTCGTAGGCCTGCATCACGGCGGATGTCTCGCGCGCCTGCAGCAGTTGCGCAAAGGGCAGGGCGCCGGCATGCGCGTCGGCATGGCGGCTGAACACCGTGACCGCCTCGACGCCGCAGCCCGCGAGCGCGCCGCCGTAGATCCTGGCGTCCGAGGCGTAGATCAAGGCGGGCTGCAGCGCCTGCAGCATGCCGTGCAGCCGCGACGGATCCCTGGCCAGGCGCGAGTACGCGCTCGACAGCGAGCACGCCGTGCGCCCGATGTGCATGGCCGCGAGCATCAGCACCGCGTGGTCGATCGCGTTGTCCGAGAGGATCACGATGGGCTTTTCGGCCGGCAGCTCCAGGTCGAGCAGCGCCTGCGCGACGCCGCCCACGGCCTCGCGCAGCGCGCGGTAGTCGAGCTTGCGCCAGCCTTCGCCGCTGTCGTCGCGCTCCGCGAAGGCCAGTGCCTCGGGCGTCTCGCGCGCCCAGCGCTCCAGCCATTCGCCGATGCAGCGCGCATAGGGCTTGAGCGCCATCGGCGAACGCAGCGCGAAGGAGCCGTCGTCGAAGTCGATGCGCACCGTGCGCGGCGGGGCGATCTGGCTTTGGTCGAGGAGGAAGTCGTCGTCGTTCATTTCAATCGAGTCTGCCGGTTTCGGACTTCGCGCGAATCAGGTTCAACAGCAGGATGTCGCGCGCGGCCTCCAGCTCGGCCACGCGCCGCGCGCCCAGTTCCTCGGCCACGCCCTCGGCCACCTTCTGCTTGAGTTCTTCCGTCATCGACGGCGCGCCCAGGTCTTTCCACCAGTCCTCGATCGGCCCGCCCAGGTGCGCGAGCACGTGTTCGATGCCGCCCGCGCCGCCTGAAAGATGCAGGTTCATGAACGGCCCCATCACCGCCCAGCGCAGGCCGGGGCCGTGCGCAATGGCGGTGTCGATGTCGGCCACGCTCGCCACGCCTTCATCGACCAGGTGGAAGGCCTCGCGCCAGAGCGCAGCCTGCAGCCGGTTCGCGATGTGGCCCTTGACCTCGCGCTTCACGTGGATCGGCCGCTTGCCGATGGCGGCATAGAAGGCCATCGTGCGTTCGATGGTCTGGTCCGAGGTGCGCGCGCCGCCGACCACCTCCACCAGCGGGATCAGGTGCGGCGGGTTGAAGGGATGGCCCAGCACCACGCGCTCCGGGTGCTTGCACTCGGCCTGCACGGCGCTGATCGCGAGCCCCGAGGAGCTCGACGCCAGGATCGCGTGGGCCGGCGCGGCCTCGTCCATGCGCCGGAACAGGTCGACCTTGAAATCCAGCCGCTCGGGGCCGCTTTCCTGGACGAAGTCGGCCTGGGCCACCGCATCCTCGAGCCGCGCGTGGAAGCGCAGCCGCCCGGCCGAGGCGCCGCTGGCCAGGCCGAAGCGTTCGAGCGTGGGCCAGTGCGCAGCCACGGCCGCGCGCAGCCGCGCCTCGGCATCGGGCGAGGGGTCGGTGGCCTCCACGTAGAGGCCGCGCGCGAGGAAGTAGGCGGCCCAGCTGGCGCCGATGACGCCGGTGGCGACCACCGCCACGCGTTTCGGAGTCGGTTCCATCTGCATCGCCTCAGGAGTCCGCCGTGAAGCCGATCTTCTTGACCAGCGGGCCCCAGCGCTCGGCCTCGGCCCGCTGAGAGCGCGCCATCTCTTCGGCGGTGGAGCCCTGGGCGATCAGGCCGACCACGGCCAGGCTGTCCGTCACCACCTTTTCCTTGATGGCCGCGTTGATCGCCGCATTGGCCGTTGCCACCACGCTGGCTGGCGTCCTGGCCGGCGCGTAGAAGCCGAACCATTCCTCGGTGGTCAGCTCGGCGAAGCCCTGCTCGGCGAAGGTCGCCACCTCGGGCGAGAAAGGCGAGCGCGCCTTGCCCGAGGTGGCGAGCAGCCGCAGCTTGCCGGCCTTGTGGTTGGGAATGAAGTCGCCGCTGGGCGTGACCATGGCGGCGATCTGTCCGCCCACCACGTCGGTCACGCCGGGAATGGAGCCGCGGTAGGGCACGTGCTTGAGATCGACGCCGTTGTGGAGGCCCAGCAGCGCGCCGATGAAGTGCGGCGTCGAGCCGGCCGCGGGCGAGCCGTAGCTGGCCTGGTTCGGGTTGGCCTTGGCCCAGGCGAGGAAGTCCTTCACCGTGCGCACCTCGGGCGGCACCAGCGGGCCGACCGCGAGGCCATGGTGCATGACGGCGGCGATCGACACCGGCACGAAGTCCTTGCCCGGGTCGTAGCTGAGCTTGCTGTAGATGTGCGGATAGATCGAGGTGCACGAGAAGGGCGACAGCGCCAGCACGCTGCCGTCGGCCGGCGCGCTCTTGAGCGTTTCCAGCGCGATGCGTCCGCCGGCGCCCGGCTTGTTCTCGACCACGGCCGCGTTGCGGCAGTAGGCCGAGCCCGCGAGCTTTTCGCCCACGCGGCGCGCCACGCTGTCGCCGGCGCTGCCGGCCGGGAAGCCGTAGTAGATCTTGACCTGCTCGAGTGCCTGGGCCCGTGCGGCCAGCGGCGAGAGGGCGCCCAGCGCAGTGGCTGCGCCGAGCGTGTGGAGGAAGTGGCGGCGGGTGTTCATGGAATGTCTCCTGTTTTCTGGTGGCGGTTCGGGCGGTTTCCGGCGGGTCGGACGGCCGCTTCAGCGCGGCGCGAATTCGGGGCGCGGGCCGCTTCTGCGCGGCAGCCCCATCATCTGCCTTGCTTCGGCCGGCGTGGCCACTTCCATGTCGAGCTCATGGATGACGCGCACGATGCGTTCGGTGAGCTGCACGTTGGTGGCCAGCTCGCCGTGGCGGAAGTAGAGGTTGTCTTCCAGCCCCACGCGCGCATGGCCGCCCAGCAGCAGCGCCGCCACGTTGGCTTCCAGCTGCGAGGTGCCGATGCCGCTCACGCCGAAGATGCTGCCGCGCGGCAGAGTGTCGACCATCATCTGCAGGAAGCGCGGCGAATACGGCATCGCGTTCTGGAAGTTGCGGTGCACGTTCATCACCAGGTTGATGAAGTAGGGCTCGTCGTCATGGCCCTCCTCGATCAGCGTGGTGGTGTCCTGCAGGATGTGCGTGGGGCTGAACACTTCCCATTCGGGCTTGATGCCGCGCGCCTTCATGCCGGCCGCGAGCTCGCGGCCGCGCGTGATGGGCGTGTCCATCAGGATCTGCCTGCCCTCGAAGCTCAGGTTCAGCGTGGTCGCGTCGAGCGTGCACATCTCGGCGCCCGCGTCCATGCCCTTGATGCGCTCTTCCCAGGCGATCTCCCAGCGGTCGCCCGCCAGTGGCTTCACCATGTCGCCGTGCACGCCGCCGCCGGTGGAGTTGTTGATGACGATGTCGCAGCCGGCATTGCGGATGCGCGTGTTGATGTCGCGGTACACGTCCGCGTCGCAGGTCGCGCCGTCGTCGGGGCGGCGCGCATGGATGGCGGCCACGCTCGCGCCGGCGTTCCAGCAGCGCAGCACGTCGGCCGCGATCTCGTCGGGCTGGGTGGGAAGGTGGGGGTTCTGCGACTTGTGCGCCATGCCGCCGGTGGGGGCGATGGTCACGATCACTTTGCGCTTGGACGACATGCTCCGGGTCTCCTGGGGGGTCTTCTTTCATGAGGGGCGCGCTATTATTTTTGGCGGCGCAGGCACACTCAGTCATTGCGACGACATTTGGGCTCAGGGTTTACGCACCCGGGCCCCAGGAGCTTTCATTTCATGGCCACGACGAAGCCGGCCTTCAAGGCGGCATCGCTGACGATTCCCCAGTTGCTGCAGCGCTCGGCCTGGTATCCGCTGCTCGACGAAACGGCGCGCGAACGCGTGCTCGACGAGATCCGCGAGGTCGAAGTCGCGGCCGGCGCCGCGCTGTGCCGGCGCGGCGATACGCCGCTGCACTGGTACGGCACGCTCGAAGGCTTGCTCAAGTGGTCGATCACCTCGAGCGACGGCCGCTCGGTCACCTTCGGCGGGCTGTCGGTGGGCAGCTGGTTCGGCGAAGGCACGCTGCTGCGCGGCGCTCCGCGCTCGGCCGATGTCATTGCGCTGCGGCCGAGCCGCGTCGCGCAGCTGCCGGTCGAGACCTTCGAATGGCTGCACCGCACGCAGCGCGGCTTCGATCACTTCCTGCTGCAGCAGCTCAACGAGCGGCTGCACTGGTTCATGGGCAACTACGCGGCGCACCGGCTGCTCGACGCCGACGGCCAGGTGGCCCGTGCGCTGGCGGGGCTGTTCCATCCGTGGCTGTATCCGGGCAGCGAGCTGCACCTGCAGACCTCGCAGGAGGAGATCGCCAACCTTTCCGGCGTGTCGCGCCAGCGCTGCAATGCGGCACTGAACCGGCTGAAGGAAGCGGGGTTCCTGCGGATCGAATACGGCGGCATCACCGTGGTCGACCTCGAAGGGCTGCGCCGCTTCATCAGCGAATGAGCCGCCCGCTCAGCGCGTGTGGTAGGACGGCGCGCGCTCGTACACCGGCGTGTCGATGCCTTCCATGCGCGCCTTCAGCTGCAGCGCCAGGAACTGCGAGTAGTGGCGCGACTGGTGCAGGTTGCCGCCGTGGAACCAGAGGTTCTCGACCTGCGTGGGCTTCCACATGTTGCGCAGCTCGCCTTCCCACGGGCCTGGGTCCTTCGGCGTGTTGGAGCCCAGGCCCCAGCACTTGCCGACCTTGTCGGCGATCTCGGGCGAGATCAGGTCGGCCAGCCAGCCGTTCATCGAGCCGTAGCCGGTGGCGTACACCAGCAGGTCGGCCGGCAGCTCGGTGCCGTCGGTCAGCGTGACCGAGCGCTCGTTCACCCGCTCGATGTTCACGCCGCTCTTGAGGTGGATGCTGCCGTTGGCCACCAGCTCGGAGGCACCCACGTCGATGTAGTAGCCCGAGCCGCGCCGCAGGTACTTCATGAAGAGCCCCGAGCCGTCGACGCCGAAGTCGAGCAGGAAGCCCGCCTTCTCCAGCCGTGAATACAGGTCGGCGTCGCGCTTCTTCATCTCCTCATACACCGGGATGTGGAAGGTGTGCATGATCCTGTAGGGCACCGAGGCGAAGATCAGGTCGCCCTTGTGGTGGTCGATGCCGTTCTTCACGGCCTGCTCGGAGTAGAGCCCGCCCAGCGCCAGCTCCATCAGCGACTGCGAAGGCGCGATGTGCGTGGACGAGCGCTGGATCATCGTCACGTCCGCGCCGTGCTCCCACAGCGCCGCGCAGATGTCGTGCGCCGAGTTGTTCGAGCCCAGCACCACGCACTTCCTGCCGGCATAGGCCTCGGGCCCGGGGTGCTGGCTCGAATGGTGCTGGTCGCCCTTGAAGTTCTCCGCGCCCGCGATCTTCGGCACGTTCGGGTAGCCCGAGACGCCGAGTGCGAACACCAGCTGCTTCGGCCGCAGCACGACCTGCTTGCCTTCGCGCTCCACCGTCACCTCCCAGCGCTGCGTGGCTTCGTCGAAGCGGGCCTTCTTCGCGTTGGTGGAGCTCCAGTAGTTGAGCTCCATGATCTTGGTGTACATCTCGAGCCAGTCGCCGATCTTGTCCTTGGGCGCGAACACCGGCCAGTCGTCGGGAAAGGGCATGTAGGGCAGGTGGTCGTACCAGACCGGGTCGTGCAGGCACAGCGACTTGTAGCGCTTGCGCCAGGAGTCGCCGGCCTTCGCGTTGCGCTCCACGATGATGGTCGGCACGCCCAGCCGGCGCAGCCGCGCGCCCAGCGCGATGCCGCCCTGGCCGCCGCCGATGACCACCACCTCGGGCTGCTCGGTGTAGCCGAGCGCGGCCTCTTCGTCGCGGCGCTTCTCGAGCCAGTTCTTGCGGCCCTTGTGCACGCCGTGCTCCGCGCCCTTGATGCGGTTGTCGCCGGTCTTTTCCTCGAAGCCCTTGAGCTCGGTCATGGTGGTGAGCAAGGTCCAGGCCTTGCCGCCGCGCAGCCGAAGATGGCCGCGGCCGCGCGCCACGCGCGTCTCGAAGCTGAACCAGGCATCGACCACGCCATCGGCCTCGGTCGCCTCGCCCTCCAGCGCGAAGGCCGCGGGCTGCGTGTCGGCCAGCCGCGCCTGCAGCATCGCGCGGATGGCATCGGCACCTTCCTGCGTGCGGATGTTCCAGGTGAAGGCGACGAGGTCGCGCCAGTAGCTGTCGGCCTCGAACAGCGAGACGGCCGTGTCGATGTCGCCGCGTGCGAGCGCGGCGGCGAAGTCGGCGAGCCAGGTGGCGGCGGCCCGGGTGGGGGCGGTGGTCGGGTCTGTCATTGCATGTCTCCGTGTGTCGTTGAACGAGTCGAATCGAATCGCGGCGCAGCAAGGCGCACGCGGGATTCGTGGCGCAGATTTCGTGCCGTGCGGAACGGGACGAAGAATCAAGGGCCTGGCCGGGGTTTTGTCGCAGGCGCCTGTTGCTGTCTCACCGAGACTGAGACAGCGCATGAGAATTTGAACGTCGTATAAAATTGGACGGCGTTTAAATTCAAGGGCCCACACCGTGACAGAACCCGACCCCCCAGGCCGCCGCGAGCGCCGGCGCACCCAGACGCTCGACCACGTCGCGTCCACCGCCATGCGCCTGTTCGAAGCCCAGGGCTACGACGCGACCACCATGGAGCAGATCGCGCAGCGGGCGGACGTGGCCAAGGGCACGCTCTACAACCACTTTCCGACCAAGGAAGCGATCCTGGCGCACTGGGTGCACCTTGAACTCGTGTCCGATGTGCAGCGCCTGCACGAGGCGGTCGATCCGAAGGCGGATTTCGCGGTGCAGCTCGCCAGCCTGCTCGACGCGTCGGCCGAGTGGTCCGAGCGCTACCGGGCCTACCTGCTCGACTACTTCCGCTTTCGCTTCCTCAACATCGAGAGCGAACTCGGCGGCGGCGACCGCAGCACGCCGCGCGACCTGTCGGGGCTGTTCGAAGCGCTGATCGCCGCCGCCCAGCAGGCGGGCACGCTGCGCACCGACGTGTCGGCCGCGCACCTTGCGAGCCTGCTGCACCACCTGTACTTTGGCGCGCTGATGCGCTGGCTCACGCTGCCCGGCCTGGTGCTGCGCGACGAGTTCGCCGTGGTCGTCGATCTCTTCGCCCGTGGCGCACGCGCGGCGCCGAAACCCCCTGCAAGGAGGCGCTCCTCATGAAACTCGCCGTGCTCACCTACGGCACCGAGGGCGACGCCCGGCCGCTCGCTGCGCTGTGCCGCGCGCTGGACGACGCGGGCCATGCGTCGGTGCTGCTGGCGGACGCCACCACGCTCGGCGCGGCCGAACGGCTTGGCGTGCGCTCGCAGGCGCTGGCCGGCGACATGCGCGAGGCGCTCGGCAGCGTCGTCGCGCAGGGCGACAAGCCGGCCGCGGCCGCGAAGGCGCTCGCGGACATCGCCAATGCCAACGCCACGTCCTGGCTGCGCCAGACCGTCGAGGCCGCGCAGGGCTGCGACGCGGTCGTCTGCGCGGGGCTCGCGGCCTTCGTGGGCCTGTCGGCGGCCGAGGCGCTGGGCGTGCCCGCCATCGGCGCAGGCATGTTCCCGCTCACGCCGACGGCCGCATTCGCTTCGCCTTTTTTGCCGCCCGCCCGCGTGCCGCGCTTCCTGAACCGCGCGAGCCACCATCTCGTCAACGGGCTGCTCTGGCGCGCCTTCCGGCCGGCCGTGAATGCCGCGCGCGCCGAGGTCTGCGGCCTGCCGCCGCGACGCCGCCTGTGGACCACGCACCCCGTGCTCTACGGCTACTCGCCGAGCCTGCTGCCGCGCCCGGCCGACTGGCCCGCCAACGCCGCCGTGTGCGGCCAGTGGCTCGCGCCCGCGCCCGGCTGGCAGCCGCCGGCGGCGCTGCGCGACTTTCTCGCGGCCGGCGAGGCACCCGTCTACATCGGCTTCGGCAGCATGACGGGCTTCGACAAGGCGCGGCTGCTCGCGGCCCTCGTCGAGGGCGTGGCCGGCCGGCGCGCGGTGCTGCATCCCGGATGGAGCGGCCTCGATGTGCAGCTGCCGCCGAATTTCCACGCCATCGGCGACACCCCGCACGACTGGCTGTTTCCGCAGATGGCGCTGGTGGTGCACCACGGCGGCTCGGGCACCAGCCACTCGGCCGCGCGCGCGGGCGTGCCCTCGGTGGTCGTGCCCTTCGCGGGCGACCAGGCGTTCTGGGCGCACCACCTCGCGCAGGCGGGCGTGGCACCGCCTGCGGTGGCGGGTGCCCGGTTCGGCGCCGGCGACCTGGCGCGCGGCATCGCGTTTGCGCACGACCCGCAGGTGCGCGCGCGGGCACGGGCATTGGGCGAACGCATGCGCGCGGAAGACGGCCTGGGCACGGCCGTGCGCGCCGTCGAGCAGATCCTGAGGCGTTAGCCGCGCTGCGGCGCCACGATGCCGAAGCGCTTCATGTGGCGGTACGCCGTGGCGCGGCTGATGCCGAGCGCCTGTGCGGCCCGCGCCACATGCCAGCGGTGGCGCTGCAGCGCGTCGAGCAGGCGCGTGGCATCGGCGGCGCTGTCGCCGTCGTCTGCCGGCGTGGGTGATGTGTCCCCGCGGTCGAGCGACGGACGATGCGGCGCCAGGCGCAACTCCTCGGGCGTGATGCTCGCCCCCGTGCAGAGCGCCAGTGCCAGCCGAAGCACATTGCGCAACTCGCGCAGGTTGCCCGGCCAGTCGTGCGCCATCAGCCGCAGCATCGCGGCCTCCGACAGCCGCGCGGCCGAGCCCATCGCCGCCGCCTCTTCATGGAACATCGCCTCGATCAGGTAGCGCCGGTCGCGCCGCGCGCGCAGCGGCGGCAGCTTCAGCACCGCGCCGCACAGGCGGTAGTACAGGTCCTCGCGAAAGCGCCCGGCCGCGACCAGCGCCGACAAGTCGCGGTGCGTGGCCGCCACCACCGCGATGTCCACGCGCTGCGGCGATTCCGCCCCCAGCGGCAGCACCTCGCCTTCGGACAGCACGCGCAAAAGCCGCGTCTGCAGCGCCATCGGCATGTCGCCGATCTCGTCGAGGAACAGCGTGCCGCGGTCGGCCTGCGCGATCAGCCCCTTCATGCCCTTGGCGCGGCCGCCGGTGAAGCTGCCGGGCGTGTAGCCGAAGAGTTCGCTCTCGATCAGCGAATCGGGAATGGCCGCGCAGTTCACCGCCACGAAGGGCATCGCCGCGCGGGCGCTTGCGCCGTGCATGGCGCGCGCCAGCACTTCCTTGCCGCTGCCGGTTTCGCCTTCGACCAGCACATGGATGCCGCGGTCCACCAGACGGCGCGCCTGCGCGAGAAGCTGCTGCATGGCCGGGTCGTCGCCGGCGATGCGCGCGAGCGGCGGCAGGCGATCGGAGGGGCGGGCCGTGCCAGGCGCTGGCGCTGCCGCCCGCCGCACGCGCGGCGCCAGCAGCGAGGCGTGGTATTCGCCGCCGCCCGGCAGCAGCACGGTGTGTGCGAAAGGCATGGCCGATGCGCCGCCGTTGCCCAGGCGCCAGATCGCGTCCATCGGCATGTGCAGCAGCTGCGACAGCTCGCGGCCCAGCGGGTTTTCGGCCAGGGCCTGCCGCGCGCCGCTGTTGGCGCCGACCACCGTGCCGCCCTCGTCGAAGGCCAGCATCAGCTCGCCGGCCACGTCGACCAGCCCGTAGGCCGTGCCCAGCCGCAGGATCCAGTGGCCGCGGAAGCTGCGCAGGAAATCGGCGTCCTCGATCATCCGCGCGTAGATCGACACCAGGTGCCGCACGAGGTGCTGGCTCTCCCTGGCCTCGGGCGAGCGCAGCGCCGAGACGTCGAGGATGGCCGTGAGCTTGCCGCTGTGGTCGAACAGCGGCGCCGTCGTGCAGGTGAGCGCGATGTGCGTGGCATCGAAGTGCTCGGTCTGGTGGCAGGTCATCGGCTGGCGCTCGATCAGGCAGGTGCCCACGCCGCAGGTGCCCGCATGGGCTTCGTTCCAGTCGGCGCCCAGGTAGAGGCCGGCGCGGCGCAGCTGGTCGTCCCAGGCCGGATTGCCGATGTAGTCGACCGTGATGCCTTCGGCGTCGGTCAGCAGCACCATGTAGCCGAGGTCCGCCACGCGGCGGTAGATGTCTTCCATGCCGGCGCGCGCCGCGCGCAAAAAATGCTCCAGCTGCTGCTGGTGCGCGCGCAGCTCCTGCGCCGGCAGGATGCGCGCGGGGCTGGGCTTCGTCGGGTCGAGGCCGTGCTCGCGCACGCAGCGCGCCCACGACTTGTGGACCAGGCTCGCCGCCGGATCGGCCAGTGCCGTGCCGGTGGCGATCGAGTAGACGTTGTCGATGTGACGCGATTGCAGGGAAGTCATGCTCAACCTCGCGGTGCGCACGGCCTCCGCGGGGATCCATGGGGCGTGCAGCCGCACATCATTCGACTGCCGCATGCCCCGGGGTGAGAGGTGAAACCCGGTGGAACGGAGGTTTTACGCCCCTCGCGTCGCGGGCACGCCGCTCAATCCGGCGCAGTTCCTTCACTGCCCGGTTTCGCACCACCGGCCAACCGCTTGCGGTACTCGGTGGTCGTCAGGCCCGCGAAGCCCCAATCGTCGGTGTCGATCTCCTCGATCACGACGTGCGTCCATTCGGGCGGCTTCTTCAGCACCCGTTCGAGGGTTTCCGTGAACTCGGCAATGACCTGGGTTTTCTGTTCGCGCGTGACACCGTCGCGCGTGATCTTCAGGTTGATGAAAGGCATGGTGTGCTCCTTACCAGGTGCCCGTGCTCATGCCGCCGTCCACCGGCAGCACCACGCCCGTCGTGAAGTCGGAGCTCGTGAGGTAGAGCACCGCGTCGGCGATCTCGCGCACCTGCGCGATGCGGCCGGCGGGCGCCAGGCCGTTCAGAAAGCCGTGCATCTCGGGCGTGTACAGCGGCGTGTCGACGATGCCGGGCGCCACCGCATTCACCTTGACGTTGTGCGGCGAGAGTTCGAGCGCCAGCGCGCGCGTCGCGGCGTTGACGCCGCCCTTCACCAGCACCGGCAGCAGGGCCGGCACCTTGAGGTTCGGCTGCAGCGCGAGGCTCGCGGTGATGTTCACGATATGGCCCCGGCGGCGCGGCACCATGTGCGCCGCCGCGGCTTGCGAGGCGTAGACGAAACCCTTGATGTTCGTGGCCACGATGCGGTCCAGCTCTTCCTCGGTGTACTCGACGAAAGGCTTGGCATTGAAGATGCCCGCGTTGTTGATGAGCACGTCGACCTGGCCGAAGCGCTCCACGGCGCGGTCGATGAGCTGCCGCGCGGTGTCGCGCTGGCCGATGTCGCCAGCCACGCCGAGAAAGCGTGCAGGGCTGCCGAGCTGCTTCGCTGCGGCGGCGAGCCGATCGTCGGTGCGCGCATTGGCGACCACGTTGAAGCCGCGCGCCAGATAAGCCTCGGCGAGGCCCAGGCCGATGCCGCTCGAGGCGCCTGTGATGACCACGGTGGGGGATGTGTTGTCCTGCATGTCGGTTCTCCAAAGGAAGTTGATGACGTGGGGAGAACTGTATTGATGACACGGCAATAGATAAATCACTAGACTCGCACTTCACTTGATACGCAAGGTAATCAATCCATGCAGCGGCAGTTCGGCGACATCCTCCTGGGCAGCATCGAGCTCTTCTGCCTCGCAGCAGAGACGGGCGGGTTCACCTCGGCGGCGCTCGCTGCCGGCGTCACGCCAGCGGCCGTGAGCCGCTCGATCTCGCGGCTCGAAAAGCGGCTCGGGCTTCGCCTCTTCGTGCGCACCACGCGCAGCGTGCGGCTCACCGACGCGGGCCGCTCCTACTTCGCGCAATGCCGCCAGGCGCTGGCGCAACTCGCCGAGGCCGAGCGCGAAGTGATGGGCCAGCAGGCGCAGCCCTCGGGCATGCTGCGCATCAGCGTGCCCACCACCTACGGCCATCACCGCATCCTGCCGATGCTGCCCGCGTTCCGCGAACGCTTTCCCGACATCCGGCTGCATGTGCACCTGAGCAACCGGAACATCGACTTCGTGGAAGAGGGCTACGACATGGCCGTGCGTGTGCGTGCCCAGCCCGACTCCACGCTGATTGCGCGCCACCTCGAGGATGCGCAACTGGTGGTGGTGGCCAGCCGCAAGTACCTGAGGAAGGTCGGCACGCCGCGCACGCTGGACGATCTTTCCGCGCACGAGTGCATCCAGTTCGAGCTGCCCAGCAGCGGCCGCCGCATCTCATGGCTCTTCAAGGAGAACGGCAAGGACCGCGAAGTCTTCGCGGACAGTGCCTACAGCTGCTCCGACGACGTGCTGGGCGGCGTCACGCTCGCCAGGAGCGACGCCGGACTCTTTCAGACCTACCGCTTCGTGGTGGAAAAAGAGCTCGCCGACGGATCGCTCGTCGAGGTGCTCAAGCCCTTTGCGGGCCGCTCGCGGCCCTACACGCTGCTGTACCCGGACGGGCGGCATGTGCCGCTGCGCATGCGGGTGTTCATCGATTTCCTGATGGCGCAGCGGGCCGCCTGAAGCGCCTTACACGCCCAGCAATTCTTCGAGCGCCTGAGGCTCCGCCAGCAGGTCGGCCGACGCGCCATGCCGCACGATCTGCCCCTTCTCCATCACCACCGCGAGGTCGGTATGCGCGAGCACCTTGCGGTAGTCGCGGTCCACGATCAGCGTGGCGATGCCGGTCGCGCGGATCTCGCCGATCACGCGCCAGATCTCGGCCACGATCAGCGGCGCGAGGCCTTCGGTGGCCTCGTCGAGGATCAGCAGGCGCGGGTTGGTCATGAGTGCGCGGCCGATCGAGAGCATCTGCTGCTCGCCGCCCGAGAGCTGCTGGCCGCCGTGCGAGAGCCGCTCGGCCAGGCGCGGAAAGGTGGCCATCACGCGGTCGAAGGTCCAGGCGCGGCGGCCGTCGATGCCCGCGCGCTCGCTCATCACGAGGTTCTCGCGCACCGAGAGATTCGGGAAGATGCCGCGGCCCTCGGGCACGTAGCCGATGCCGAGCCGCGCCATCTTCTCGGGCGGCCAGCCGGTGACGGTGCGGCCGTCGACCTGCACCTCGCCCGAGGCGGGGCGCACGTAACCCATGACCGTGCGGATCAGCGTGGTCTTGCCCATGCCGTTGCGCCCGAGCAGGCCGACCGAGGTGGCGGCCGGAATGCCGGCGTGCACGCCGCGCAGGATGTGGCTGCTGCCGTAGTAGGTGTTGAGATCGCGGACGACGAGCATGGTCAGTGATCCTCTCCAAGGTAGGCGGTGCGCACTTCGGGGTTCTCGCGGATCGATTTCGGATCGCCGGTCGCGATGACCGTGCCGTTCACCATCACCGTGATGCGGTCGGCGATGCGGAACACCGCGTCCATGTCGTGCTCCACCAGCAGGATCGCGTGCGTGGCCTTCAGCCGCGCGAGCAGCGTGAGCATGCGGTCGGTTTCCTCGGCGCCCATGCCCGCGAGCGGCTCGTCGAGCAGCAGCACGCGCGGTTTGGTGGCCAGGCACATTGCCACTTCGAGCTGGCGCTGCGCGCCATGGCTCAGTGTGCCGGCGATGCGCAGGGCTTCGTTCGACAGGCCCGCGGCTTCGAGCGCCGCATCGGCCGCCGCATTGCTGGCCGCGCAGCGCCCGGACGACTGCCACACCGTCCAGGGCCGCGCCGTGGCGGCCTGCGCCGCGAGCCGGCAGTTCTCGTGCACGCTGAACTCCGGGAAGATGGTGGTGCGCTGGTAGCTGCGGCCCACGCCGGCACGTGCGCGGCGCCACTGCGCGCGGCGCGTGATGTCGACACCGTCGAGCGCGATGCGGCCTTCGGAGGCTTCGATCTCGCCCGAGAGCATGTTGATCAGCGTCGACTTGCCTGCGCCGTTGGTGCCGATCACCGCATGGACTTCGCCCACGTGCAGGTCGAGCGTGATGGCGTTGACGGCGGTGAGGCCGCCGAAGCGGCGCGTGAGGCCTTCGACGGAAAGCAGTGCGGTCGTCATGCAGCCCCCTTCGGCGAGAGCCGTTTTGCCAGCCCGATCAACCCCTTGGGCAGCCACGCCACGAACACGATGATCGCGATGCCCAGCGTCAGCTGCCAGTGGTCCGCGAGCGGCCCCATCACCGCATGCGTCGAGAAGATCTCCTTCAGCAGCGTGAACGCGATGGCGCCGATGACCGCGCCGCGCAGGTGGCCGAGGCCGCCGAGGATCACCATCAGCAGCACCTCGCCCGAGTTGTGCCAGGCCATCAGCTCGGGGTTGACCACGCCGTCGCGCGAGGCCAGCAGAAAGCCCGCGAGCCCGGCCAGCGCGCCGGCCAGCACGAAGGCCGCGAGCTTGTAGCCGTACACCGGGAAACCGGCCGCGCGCATGCGCTGCTCGTTCACGCGGATGCCCGCGAGCGCCGCGCCGAAGCGGGAGCGGCGAACGAGCGCCAGCAAGCCGTAGGTGAACACCAGCGATGCGAGCACCACGTAGAACAGCACCATGCGGTTCTCCATGTCGAGCTTGCCGATGGCCGGCCGCACATACATGTAGATGCCGTCGCTGCCGCCGCCCACCTTGGTGTCGTGGAACACGAAGAAGGCCATCTGCGCGAAGGCCAGCGTCACCATGATGAAGTACACGCCGCGCGTGCGCAGGCTCAGCGCGCCCACGAACAATGCATAGAGCGCCGCCGCGCCCATGGCCAGCGGCAGCAGCAGCGCGAGGTTGCCGCCTTCGTTGCCCGAGGCCAGCACCGTCACGTAGGCGCCGATGCCGTAGAACGCCGCATGGCCCAGGCTCACGAGGCCCGTCATGCCGACCAGCAGTTCGAGGCTCAGCGCGAAGATCGACAGGATCATCACCTTGACGACGAAGTCCGAGACGTAGTTGCCCATCATCGGGCCGAGCACGCCGATCGCAATGGCGCAGGCCACCGGCACGAGAAACGCGCCGCGCCGCACGGAAGAAGTGTGGACCTGCGTCATGGCCGCCTCCCCATCAGCCCTTCGGGCTTCCAGATCAGCACGATGGCCATCAGCAGGTAGATGCCGATGCCGCTCAGGTCCGCGAAGAACACCTTGCCGAAGGTGTCGACGAAGCCCACCAGCAGCGAGGCCACGAGCGCGCCCGTGATCGAGCCGATGCCGCCGATCACCACCAGCACGAAGCAGATGATGAGCACGCTCGCCCCCATGTTCGGATACACCGAGGACATCGGCGCCGCGATCATGCCGGCCAGCGCCGCGAGCGCCACGCCGGCCGCGAACACGATGCGGTAGAGCCGCTTCACGTCGATGCCCAGCCCGCGCACCATGTCGCGATTGCTCGCGCCTGCGCGGATCATCATGCCCAGCCGCGTGCGGTTGACCACCCAGTACAGCGCCACCGCCAGCACGATGCAGGCAGCCGAAGCGAAGAGCCGGTACCACGGATAGCTCATGACGTTGCCGAGCGCGAAGCTGCCGTCGAGCCAGGCCGGCACCTTCACGCCATGCACGTCGTTGCCCACGAGGATGGAGCGCAGCTCCTCGAACACCAGGATGAGCCCGTAGGTCATCAGCACCTGCTGCAGGTGGTCGCGCTGGTAGAGGTAGCTGAAGAAGGCCCATTCGAGCAGGTAGCCGAAGATGGCTGCCAGCACCACGCCGGCCACCAGCATCAAGAGGAACTGGTCGCCGAACAGCGGCGCGAGCGCGAACGCCATGTACGCGCCGATCATGTAGAAGCTGCCGTGCGCAAGGTTGATCACGCCCATGATCCCGAAGATCAGCGTGAGCCCCGAGGCCACCAGGAATAGAAGAAGTCCGTACTGAACCGAGTTCAGGCACTGGACAAGGAAGGTGCCGAAATCCACGTTAGGTCATCCCGGTAGGGGGCTTGGAGAGCGTGGCGCGAAAGCGCCCGCGATGTTCGTGAGACACCGCGGATCCGGCTTCGCCGGTCCGCCGGTGTCGCCCCCTCGAGGGGGGAGTCGAGCTACACGAAGTGAGCGAGGGACGGGGGTGGGTCACATCCTGCATCCGCGGGCCGGGTCCGTCAGGCCCTTGATCGCGATGCTCACCAGCTTGTTCTCCTTGCCTTCCACCTTGCGCAGGTAGATGTCCTGCACCGGGTTGTGCGATTTGCTCATCGTGAACGTGCCGCGCGGGCTGTCGATCTTCGCCTTCTCGATGGCGGCCGTGAACTCGGCCTTCTTGCCGATGTCGCCCTTGGTGGCGGCCAGGCCCACGCCCAGCATCTGCGCTGCGTCGTAGCCCTGCACCGCGTACACGTCGGGCTGCAGCTTGAACGACTTGGCATATGCCACGCGGAAGGCGTTGTCGCGCGCGGTGTTGAGGCCGTCGGCATAGTGCAGCGTGGTCAGCATGCCTTGCGCGGCTTCGCCCTGCGCATCCAGGGTGCCGTCGGTCAGGAAGCCCGGGCCGTAGAGCGGAATCGTCTTGTTGAGGCCTGCGGCCTGGTAGTCCTTGACGAACTTCACCGCGCCACCGCCCGCGAAGAAGGCATACACCGCATCGGGCTTGGCCGCCGCGATCTCGGTCAGGAGCGCCTGGAACTCCACGTTGGGAAAGGGCAGCGTGAGCTGCTTCTCGACCTTGCCGCCATTCTTCTCGAAGCCTTCCTTGAAGCCGTTGACCGACTCGTCGCCGGCCGCGTACTTCCAGGTGATGGTCATCGCCTTCTTCTTGCCCTGCTGCTTGGCCGCCACTTCGCCCATCGCGTAGGCCGGCTGCCAGTTGCTGAACGAGCTGCGGAAGATGTTGGGCGCGCACATCGGGCCCGTGACCGCGTCGGCGCCGGCATTGGGCACGATCAGCACGGTGCCGCTTTCCTTGGCGGCCTTGGCCATGGCCATGGCCACGCCGGAGTGCACCGTGCCGACGATCACGTCGACGTTGTCGCGCTTGATCAGCTTGTTGACGTTGTCGGTGGCCTTGGCGGGGTCGGACTCGTCATCGACCTTGAAGTATTCGATCTCGCGGCCGGCGAGCTTGCCGCCGTGCTCGTCGACATAGAGCTTGAAGCCGTTCTCGATGGCCACTCCCAGCGCGGTGTAGGTGCCGCTGTAGGGCAGCATCAGGCCGACCTTGAGTTTGCCGGTGCCCTGCGCGCCGGCGGCGCTGGCCAGGGCGGCGAAGGCGATCGCGGTGAGCGCGAGGCGGGCGGTACGGATGGTCATGGTGTTTGTCTCCTGTTTTTGGCAATGAAAGAAGTGGCCGCGACGATGACACGATCCGGCTGATCGCGATGCGGGGAATGCCCGCATTCCGGGATTTCGAGCAGCTCGCATCCCCTGACCCGTGCCGCGATGCCGCGGATCTGCGCGAGCGTGCCGTACTCGTCGCCGATGCCCTGGATGGCGAGCACCGGGCAGCGGATGGTGTCGAGCTCGGCCTCGATGTTCCATTCGCGGAAGGGCGGGTGCAGCCAGATGCGGTTCCAGCCCCAGAAGGCCGAGTCGGCGCTGTCGTGGTAGCGGCCGAGCTTCTTCGGCAGGTCGGTCGAGAGGTAGGCGGTGCGGGCCTGTTCGATGTTCGCGACGGTCACGTCCTCCACGAAGATGTGCGGCGCGAGCACCACGAGGCCTTCGACGCGGTCCGGGAAGCGCGAGGCATAAAGCAGCGAGATCGAGCCGCCGTCGCTGTGGCCGAAGAGCCAGGGCTTTTCAGCGTCGAGCTCCAGGGCGGTGAAGAGGGCGGGCAGCACCTCGTGCGCCTGGCGGTGCATGAAGTCGACGTCCCAGATCTCGCCGTCGGCGCGCGGCGTGGAGCGGCCGTAGCCGGGGCGCGAGAACACGAGGCCGCGGGCATTGGCGGCTTCGCAGACTTGCGCGGGGAAGTCCTTCCACATGGCAATCGAGCCGAGGCCTTCGTGCAGGAAGACGATGAGCGGGGCATCGCTGCGTTCGGGGGAGATCCACTGGCATTCGATCTGCACGGGACGGCCGCGCCAGTTGATGGTGGCGAAGTCGAGGGAGCTCATGGTGTTGCTCCTTCCCCCTCCGGGGGAAGGCTGGGATGGGGGCTCCCGGCACTGGCAGAAGCCATGCCTTTGCAGAGGCCGCCTGCCCCCGCCCCAACCCTCCCCCGGGAGGGGAGGGAGAAAAAAGACAAGGGGCACCTCATGCCTGCTTCTCCCGCTCGCGCAAGCGAAAGCGCTGGATCTTCCCCGTCGCCGTCTTCGGCAGCTCCTGCACGAATTCCAGGAAGCGCGGGTACTTGTAGGGCGCAAGCCGCTCCTTCACGAAAGCCTTCAATTCCTCGTCGCCGACCGACTGGCCGTCCTTCAGAACGACAAAGGCTTTGGTCTTGGTCAGCCCGTCCGCGTCTTCCTTGCCGATCACCGCGGCCTCGAGCACCGCGGGGTGCTGCATCAGCGTGGCTTCCACCTCGAACGGCGACACATAGATGCCGCTGACCTTCAGCATGTCGTCGCTGCGCCCGGCGTAGGTGTAGTAGCCGTCGGGGTCGCGCGTGTACTTGTCGCCGCTCTTGGTCCAGCCGCCCTGGAAGGTCTCGCGCGACTTCTCGCGGTTGCACCAGTACATCAGTGCCGAACTCGGGCCGCGGATGTAGAGGTCGCCTACTTCGCCGTCAGGCACCGGGCGGCCGTCCTCGCCGCGCAGTTCGACTTCGTAGCCCTCCACCGGCTTGCCCGTGGTGCCGTAGCGCACGTCGCCGGGGCGGTTGGAGATGAAGATGTGCAGCATCTCGGTGGAGCCGATGCCGTCGATGATCTCGCAGCCGAAGTGCGCCTTGAAGCGCTGCGCGATCTCGCCGGGCAGCGCCTCGCCGGCGGAGGAGCACATGCGCAAGGCCACGGCTTCGCGCGCCGGCAGCTTCGGCGAGGCGAGCATGCCGGCAAAGCCGGTGGGCGCACCGAAGAACACCGTGGGTCTGTGCTCCACCCAGCGGCGGAAGGTGGCGTCGGGCGTGGGCCGCTCGGCCATCAGCACCACGGTCGCACCGACCGACAGCGGGAAGGTCAGCGCATTGCCGAGGCCGTACGCGAAGTACATCTTGGCGGCCGAGAAGCACACGTCGTTCTCGGTCAGCCCGAGCACCGGCTTGCCGTAGAGCTCGGCCGTCCACCACAGGTTGGCGTGGGTGTGGACCGTGCCCTTGGGCTTGCCGGTGGAGCCGGAGGAGTACAGCCAGAAGCCGGGGTCGTCGCAGGCCGTGGCTGCGGGCGCTGCCATCGGCAGGGCGGCAGCGAGCGCGGCTTCGAATTCCTGCGCGCCGTCGGGCAACGCGCCCGCCGGCTGCGAGACGATCAGCGTGTGCACTTCATGTGCGCCGCGGCCCATGGCCTCCTGCAGCGTGGGCAGCAGCGCGCCCGACACCAGCGCGGCCTGCGCGCGGCTGTGTTCGAGCATGTAGGCGTAGTCCTCGGGCGTGAGCAGCGTGTTGACGGCGACGGGAACGATGCCGGCATAGAGGCAGCCCAGAAAACTCACGGGCCAGTCGCTGCTGTCGAGCATCAGAAGCAGCACGCGCTCTTCGCGCCGCACGCCGGCGGCCTTGAGCGCGGCGGCCAGGCGGCGCGCGCGGTCTTCGAGCTGGCCGTAGCTCAGCGTGCCGCGGTCGTCGATGTAGGCCGTGCGGCCGGCGCGGCCGCGGTTGAGGGCGAACAGGTGTTCGGCGAAATTGAATCGTGCGGGTGGGCTCATCGTGTGTCTCCGTGGGGCCTGTGCTTTTCTCTAGAGGCCGAGGTGGGCGAGCACGCCGGGGCTCGCCTGGACGGCGCTGCGGCGATGGTAGAAGTCCAGCGCGCGCAGGCCGCCAAGCTCGGCGCCGCCGCCCGCGCGGCCCGGACCGCCGTGCAGCGACATCGGCATCACGTTGCCGTGGCCGGTGTGGGCCTGTGCCACCTCGGGCGAGATCACGTGCACGCGGCCGTGGCTCGGCGCGACGGCGAGTGCGGCTTGCGCCAGCGCGGCGTCGTCGCCGCCATAGAGCGAAGTCACGAGCGAGCCCTGGCCACGGTGTGCCAGCGCGATGCCGTGCGCCAAATCGCGGTACGGCAGCAGCGTGGCGACCGGCCCGAACACTTCCACGTCATGCACGCGCTGCGCCGCATCGGCATCGCGCGCGCCCAGCAGCACGGGGCCGATGCAGGCGGCCACGGACGGTTCGGCATCGATCAGCGGCGTGTTGCGGCCGTCGTACAGCAGGCTGGCCTGCGCAGACAGTGCCTCCAGGCCTTCGCTCACGGCCTTCATCTGCGCCCGGCTCACGAGCGCACCCATGCGCACGCTCTCGTTGCGCGGATTGCC
The DNA here is from genome assembly GCF_041154485.1 of Variovorax sp. V93. NCBI lineage: Bacteria > Pseudomonadati > Pseudomonadota > Betaproteobacteria > Burkholderiales > Comamonadaceae > Variovorax > Variovorax sp. V93. The sequence goes on from NZ_AP028669.1 coordinate 89,270, forward strand.
GACCGTGATGCCCGCGAGCTTGGCGCTGATGGCTTCGGCCGCCGCGTCATAGAGCTCGGCCGGCACGAGGATGCGGCGGATCGCGGTGCACTTCTGGCCCGATTTCACCGTCATCTCGCGCACCACTTCGCGCACGAGCAGGTTGAAGGCCTCGCTGCCGGGGGCGGCGCCGGGCAGCAGCAAGGCGCTGTTGAGGCTGTCGGCCTCGATGTTCGCGCGCACCGAGCGCCCGGCCACGGCGGCGTGCGAGCGGATCACCGCGGCGGTCTCGGCCGAGCCGGTGAAAGAGACCACGTCGAAGGGCTGGAGCTGGTCCATCAGGCCGGCCGAGCTGCCGCAGATGACGGAGAGTGCGCCGGCGGGTAGCACGCCCGCATCGACCACGTCCCGCACCATGCGCTGCGTGAGCCAGGCGGTGGCCGTGGCGGGCTTCACGATCACGGGCACGCCAGAGAGCAGCGCCGGCGCGGCTTTTTCCCACAGGCCCCATGAGGGGAAATTGAAGGCATTGATGAAAAGCGCCACGCCGTGCGTCGGCACCTGCAGGTGCTGCGACTGGAACACCGGCTCCTTGCCGAGCTTGACCGCGTCGCCGTCGCGCAGCGCGCGCACGTCGCCGAGCGCATCGCCCCACTTCGCGTACTGGCCCAGCGTGAAGATCGCGCCGTCGATGTCGACGGCTGAATCGTTCTTCACCGTGCCGGAGTTCGCGGTGGCGATCTCGTAGTAGGCATCGCGGTTCGCCTGCAGCACCTTCACGATGGCGCCGAGCAGCCCGGCACGCTCGCGGTAGCTGAGGGCGCGCAGCGCGCGGCCGCCCTGTTCGCGCGCAAAGGCAAAGGCGGCGGCCAGGTCGAGGCCGGAGGCGTCGACGCGCACGAGCTCGGTGCCCAGCACCGGGTCGAAGAGCGGCGTGCCGGCGCCCGATCCGCCTTGCCAGCGGCCGGCGATGTAATTGGGGAGGAGTTCGGTCATGCGGTGAACTTGATCTGCCCTTCGGGCAGGAGATAGAGAACCAGGGCGCGGCCGTTCGCCACGGTCGGCTGGTGCGCGGTGCCCGGCCCGTAGACGCAGCAGCCCGCGGGCCGGCCGTCGAAGGTGGCGCCGGGGCTGCCTTCGAGCGGCATGATCAGGTCGATCTCGCCGTTCGGATGGGTGTGGTGCGGCCCCGCGATGTCCTGCATGTCGACCACGTCGACCGAGAAGCGGTGCAGCGCGTCCTCGGCCTTGAACACGCGGCCGTAGCGGATGCCGCCGCCTTCGCGCTCGCACAGCCAGCCTTCGGCCACGCCGCCGATGCAGGCCTGGCGCAGCGCCTCGAAGCGCGCGCTGCCCGCGCCATGGGTGGCGTTGAGCCACTGGTCGAGTTGTTCATCGAGCGGCCGGCCGGCGATTTCGGCGGCCAGGCCGGCAATCAACTGATGAAATGCTTCCTTGCTGGACATTGGCGGGCTTCCTTTTTGGAGGCTGGCTGGCAGGGTGAATGGCTCAGCGAACTTTTGGACTACCTTGCAGGATTGGTGCGCGTGCAGTATCTTGCTTGTGGCCGAACAATAAGCATCGACTCCATGGGTGTCAAGCAATATAGTGCATCTATGGTGTTTACCCTGAGCGCGCACAATCCCGGCCAAGAACGAGGACATGCATGAACGAGCACGTAGACGCGGTGCTGGCCCCCGCGCCCGAAGAAGGCCACCGCGCCGGCAACCCGGCGGCACCGGCCGCGGAGGCCAAGAATCCATTGCTGGCGGCATTGGGCGAGCGCGTGCGCAACCTGCGCGCGCAGCGCGGCCTCACGCGCAAGGCGGTGGCCATTGCGGCCGACGTGTCGGAGCGGCACCTGGCCAATCTCGAATACGGCATCGGCAATGCGTCGATCCTGGTGCTGCAGCAGGTGGCTGGCGCGCTGCATTGTTCGCTGGCCGAGCTGGTCGGCGACGTGACCACCAGTTCGCCCGAATGGCTGCTGATCCGCGAGCTGCTCGAGAACCGCAGCGAGGCCGACCTGCGCCGCGTGCGCGTGGCGGTGGGTGAGTTGCTGGGCACGGCCTCGGTCGATCCGGCGCGCCACCGCCGCATCGCGCTCGTGGGCCTGCGCGGCGCGGGCAAGTCGACGCTCGGCCAGATGCTGGCCGACGACCTCGACGTGCCCTTCGTGGAGCTGAGCCGCGACATCGAGAAGCTCGCGGGCTGCAGCGTGCGCGAGATCCACGACCTCTATGGCACCAATGCCTACCGCCGCTACGAGCGCCGCGCGCTCGAGGAAACCATCCAGATCTACGGCGAGGTGGTCATCGCCACGCCGGGCGGCATCGTCTCGGACCCGGCCACCTTCAACGAATTGCTCGCGCACTGCACCACCGTGTGGCTGCAGGCCGCGCCCGAGGAGCACATGGGCCGCGTGGCCGCCCAGGGCGACACCCGCCCCATGGCGGCCAGCAAGGAAGCCATGGAAGACCTGCGCCGCATCCTGAACGGCCGCGCCGCCTTCTATTCGAAGGCCGATCTCTCGGTGGACACCAGCGGCAAGACGCTGGCGCAGAGCTTCCAGGCGCTGCGCGCCGTGGCGCGCCAGTCCATGGGGATTGCCTAGGCTCGCCCCCAGTCTTCGCGCACTTTGTGTCGCTACGCCAACCCCCTACCGGGGGCAACACCAGCGGCCCGGCAAAGCCGGTTCCGCGGTGTTCGCTGGAAAAAAGGCCGCCTCAATGTCTGGCCATGCCTGAAATCTGAAAAAAAGAGATTCAGGCATTGACTTGCCTGTTCGCATGCAGCATGATGCATGTCATCGGAACCGGAGTGTGCATTATTTTTCCGGTTTACATCTGCCCCCACAGGAGACTTCCGTATGACCGAGACCACGACCCTTCAGGCGCCCCCGCGCGTCGACTACCGCATCGAACCCGCGCAATACAGGCACTGGAAGCTCAGCTTCGAAGGCCCGGTGGCGCGGCTGGTGCTCGACATCGCGGAAGACGGCGGCATCCGCCCCGGCTACAAGCTCAAGCTCAACAGCTACGACCTGGGCGTGGACATCGAGCTCAACGACGCGCTCAACCGCGTGCGCTTCGAGCATCCCGAGGTGCGCAGCGTGATCGTCACCAGCGGCAAGGACCGCATCTTCTGCTCGGGCGCCAACATCTTCATGCTCGGCGTCTCGAGCCATGCCTGGAAGGTGAACTTCTGCAAGTTCACCAACGAGACGCGCAACGGCATCGAGGATTCGTCGAAGCATTCGGGCCTGAAGTTCATCGCGGCCGTGAACGGCGCCTGCGCCGGCGGCGGCTACGAGCTGGCGCTGGCCTGCGACGAGATCCTGCTGGTGGACGACCGCTCTTCCGCCGTCTCGCTGCCCGAAGTGCCGCTGCTCGGCGTGCTGCCCGGCACCGGCGGCCTGACCCGCGTGACCGACAAGCGCCATGTGCGCCATGACCTGGCCGACATCTTCTGCACCAGCGTCGAAGGCGTGCGCGGCCAGCGCGCGGTCGAATGGCGCCTGGTCGATGCCGTGGCCAAGCCCGCGCAGTTCGCCGCCGCCGTGCAGGAGCGTGCTGCGCAGCTCGCCGCTGCGAGCGACCGCCCCGCCAGCGGCAAGGGCGTGGCGCTGACCCGGCTCGAACGCACCGACAGCGCCGACGGCATCGCCTATTCGCACGTCGACGTGAAGATCGACCGCAGCAAGCGCACCGCCACCCTCACCGTCAAGGCACCCGCGGGCACGCAGCCCGCGGACATTGCCGCCATCGAAGCGGCGGGCGCCGCGTGGTGGCCGCTGGCCGTGTGCCGCGAGCTCGACGACGCGATCCTCAACCTGCGCACCAACGAGCTCGACATCGGCACCTGGCTGCTCAAGACCGAGGGCGACGCGCAGGCCGTGCTCGCATCGGACGCCCTGATGCTCGCCCACAAGGACCACTGGCTGGTGCGCGAGACCATCGGCGCGCTACGCCGCACGCTGGCGCGGCTGGACGTGTCGTCGCGCAGCCTGTTTGCGCTGGTCGAGGCGGGCTCCTGCTTTGCCGGCACCTTGGCCGAGCTGGCCTTTGCCGCCGACCGCAGCTATATGCTCGCGCTGCCCGACGATGCCGCGCGCGCACCGAAGCTCGTGCTCAACGAATTCAACTTCGGCTTCTTCCCGATGGTGAACGACCAGAGCCGCCTGCAGCGCCGCTTCTACGAAGAGGCCGCGCCGCTGGACGCCGCCCGCGCCGCCGCCGGCCAGCCGCTCGATGCCGACGAGGCACTGAAGCTCGGCCTCGTCACCGCCGCGCCCGACGACATCGACTGGGACGACGAGATCCGCATCGCCGTCGAGGAGCGCGCCGCCATGTCGCCCGATGCACTCACCGGCCTGGAAGCCAACCTGCGCTTCGCAAGCCGGGAGAACATGGCCACCCGCATCTTCGGCCGGCTCACCGCCTGGCAGAACTGGATCTTCAACCGCCCCAACGCCGTCGGCGAGAAGGGCGCGCTCAAGGTCTACGGCACCGGCGAGAAAGCCGGCTTCGACTTGAACCGCGTTTGAACTGGCAGCCTGAACAACCCAAGGAACAACGATGAGCACGATCAACTACAGCGAGAAGATCCCCAACAACGTCAACCTCGGCGAAGACCGCACGCTGCAGCGCGCGCTCGAAGGCTGGCAGCCCAACTTCATCAACTGGTGGGACGACGTGGGCCCCGAAGGCTCGACCAACCACGAGGTCTACCTGCGCACGGCCGTGAGCGTCGACCCGCAGGGCTGGGCCCAGTTCGGCCACGTGAAGATGCGCGACTACCGCTGGGGCATCTTCCTGAACCCCGGCGACGCCAACCGCGAAATCCACTTCGGCGACCACAAGGGCGAGAAGGCCTGGCAGGACGTGCCCGGCGAGCACCGCGCCAACCTGCGCCGCATCATCGTGACGCAGGGCGACACCGAGCCCGCCTCGGTCGAGCAGCAGCGTCACCTGGGCCTGACCGCGCCGAGTATGTACGACCTGCGCAACCTGTTCCAGATCAACGTGGAAGAGGGCCGCCACCTGTGGGCCATGGTCTACCTGCTGCACAAGCACTTCGGCCGCGACGGCCGCGAGGAGGCCGAGGCGCTCTTGCAGCGCACCTCGGGCGACCAGGACAACCCGCGCATCCTGGGCGCCTTCAACGAGAAGACGCCCGACTGGCTGGCGTTCTTCATGTTCACCTACTTCACCGACCGCGACGGCAAGTTCCAGCTGGCCGCGCTGGCCGAGAGCGCCTTCGATCCGCTCGCGCGCACCACCAAGTTCATGCTGACCGAGGAAGCGCACCACATGTTCGTGGGCGAGAGCGGCGTGTCGCGCGTGCTCGCGCGCACCGCGCAGGTCATGAACGAGCTCAAGACGGACGACCCGCAGAAGGTGCGCGCGGCCGGCGCCATCGACCTGGGCACGATCCAGCGCTACCTGAACTTCCACTACAGCGTGACCATCGACCTGTTCGGCGCCGACCAGTCGAGCAACGCCGCCATCTTCTACAGCTCGGGCCTGAAGGGCCGTTACGAGGAAGGCAAGCGGGGCGACGACCACGTGCTCAAGGGCCAGACCTACAAGGTGCTGGAAGTGAAGGACGGCCAGCTCGTCGAGAAGGACGTGCCGATGCTCAACGCGCTCAACGAAGTGCTGCGCGACGACTTCATCAAGGACTCGGTGGCCGGCGTCGGCCGCTGGAACAAGGTGCTCGAGAAGGCCGGCATTCCGACCCGCCTGACCGTGCCGCACAAGGCCTTCAACCGCCAGATCGGTGCGCTCGCCGGCATCAAGATGTCGCCCGAGGGCCGCGTGGTGAACGACATGGAATGGGCCGCCAAGCGCGATGAATGGCTGCCGAGCGCCGAAGACTTCGCTTTCGTGGCATCGTTGATGGGCCGCGTGGTCGAGCCGGGCAAGTTCGCGGGCTGGATCTCGCCGCCGGTGATGGGCATCAACCGCCAGCCGGTGGATTTCGAGTACGTGCGTTTCGGCTGATTGGTATTGGTATTGCTCCTTCCCCTTCCGGGGGAAGGCTGGGATGGGGGCAGCAGCGCGACCACGACAAGCGCCGCGGGCCCCCACCCAACCCTCCCCCGAAAGGGGAGGGCTTTCAGGAGAGAACAACATGGACATGGCCGTTGAAGCCGGAGTCATCAAGCAGCACCTGATCGACCCCGAGATCTGCATCCGCTGCAACACCTGCGAGGCCACCTGCCCCGTCAACGCGATCACGCACGACGACAACAACTACGTCGTGCGGGCCGACGTCTGCAATGGCTGCATGGCCTGCATCTCGCCGTGCCCCACGGGTTCGATCGACAACTGGCGCACCATGCCGCTGGTGCGCGCCTACACGATCGAGGAACAGCTCAGCTGGGAATCGCTGCCCGCGGAGCTCACGCCCGAGGAGCTGGAAGCCGCCGGCGTGTCCGCCGAAGCGGCCGGCGATGCGGCCGCCGCCGTGCCCGCGCAGACCCAGGCGCAAGCCCAGGCCGCGGTCGAGTCCGTCGAGCCCGCCTTCAACTCCGCCCAGTACGGCGCCACCGTGCCGCCCTGGTCGGCCGCGCACGCCTACACCAACCTCTTTGCGCCCAAGTCGCCGACCACGGCCACCGTGGTGGGCAACTTCAACTGCACCGAGGCCGGCTTCGACAGCGAGACCCACCACATCGTGCTCGACTTCGGCGTGGTGCCGTTCCCGGTGCTCGAAGGCCAGTCGATCGGCATCATTCCGCCGGGCGTCGATGCTACGGCCAAGCGCCACCATGCGCGCCAGTACTCGGTGGCCAGCCCGCGCAACGGCGAGCGGCCCGGCTACAACAACGTGTCGCTCACCGTGAAACGCGTGACCGAGGACCACCAGGGCGACCCGGTGCGCGGCGTGTGCTCCAACTACGTCTGCGACCTGAAGGTGGGCGACACGGTGCAGGTGGTGGGGCCCTTCGGTTCCTCGTTCCTGATGCCGAACCATCCCAAGTCGCACATCGTGATGATCTGCACCGGCACCGGCAGCGCGCCGATGCGCGCCATGACCGAATGGCGCCGGCGCCTGCGCAAGAGCGGCAAGTTCGAAGGCGGCAAGCTCATGCTGTTCTTTGGCGCGCGCACCCAGCAGGAGCTGCCGTACTTCGGTCCGCTGCAGTCGCTGCCCAAGGACTTCATCGACATCAACCTCGCGTTCTCGCGCACGCCGGGCCAACCCAAGCGCTACGTGCAGGACCTGATGCGCGAGCGCGCCGCCGACCTGGCCGCGCTGCTGAAGGACGGCGCGAGCCACTTCTACGTGTGCGGGCTCAAGAGCATGGAAGAAGGCGTGGTGCTCGCATTGCGCGACGTGGCGAAGGAAGCCGGGCTCGACTGGGACACCGTCGGCGCCGCATTGAAGCGCGAAGGCCGCCTGCACCTGGAGACGTATTAAGCTGCGGCGAATGAAGTTCGCCGACTTCCACCCCGGCCAGGTCATCGAGGCCGGGCCTTATGTCGTGTCCGAAGCGGAGCTCGTCGGCTTTGCGCAGGCCTACGACCCGCAGTGGTTCCACACCGACGCCGTCGCCGCCGCGGACAGCGCCTTCGGCGGACTGATCGCGAGCGGCTGGCACACCTGCTCGATCGCGATGCGGCTCGTGGTTGATGCCGCACTCAGGGGCTCGGAGTCCTTTGCGTCGCCGGGACTCGAGCATGTGCGCTGGCCGCATCCGGTGCGGCCCGGCGATGCCTTGCGGCTGGTGGCCGACGTCATCGAGGCGCGGCGCTCCGAAAAACGGCCGACGCTCGGCATCCTGCGCTGGCGCTGGCGGCTCTTCAACCAGCGCGAGCTGATGGTGCTCGATGTCGAAGTGACGAGCCTGTTCAGGCTGGAAGCAAGTTAAAAAAGCCCGCGGCGCATCGCACCGCGGGCTTCTTTCCCTGAGCGAAGTGCTTTATTTCTTGACGTCGACCGCGCCGGAACCCTGGGCCTTGCCGCGCGCCTTGGCATCCACGGCTGGCGCCTTCAGCGCACCGCCGGCCGAGCCCGCGGCGCCGGTCGCACCGCTCACCGTGTCACCAACGACGTTCGTCGCGCCGGTCACGTTGCGGGCCGCGCCGGTCGCGGCATTGGCGGCGCCGCCCACTGCGCCGGTCGCACCGCTGACTGCGCCAGTGGCTCCGCCGACTGCACCGGTGGCACCGCCGACCGCGCCCGTCGCGCCACCGACCACGCCGCCCAGGGTATTGCCCAGGCCGCCTGCGGCCTTGCCGGGGACTTCGACCGGCAGCACGCCGGCATTCGTGGCGGCACTGCCGCCGGCGCTTCCCTCGGTGCGCGTCTGCGCGGCTGCATCGGTGCGTGCACCGGCGCCCGCGGCGCCCTGGCGTTGGGTCGCGTTCGCGCTGCCCGATGTGTTGACATCGGCATTCACGCCCACGCCGACCCCGACGCCTTGTGCCTGTGCGAAGCCGCTCATGGCAAGAAGGCCTGCGAGCAAGGCGCCGACGAAAAGGGATTTGTGTTGTTGCTGCTTCATAGGTGACTTTTCCTTTCGTTGAATGGTCACTGACCAGAACCGGCTTTGGGCCAGTTCGGTCGCTACCGTGACCACCTCCGCACATGTCGCCGTGTGCGAGGCGGCCGCCGGCGCGTGTGGGACGCCTCCGTCGTCCGGAATGAGGGGTCGTGCGTTAGGCGGCGCCTCCTTCTTGCCTGCGAGAGGATCAGAACCAGCACGGCGGGAGGCCAGGCAACCTTTTCAGCGGCAGGGTCAAAGGCGATCTTCCTGGATGCCCGGCCTTTCATGCAACTAATAATGTTGCATGAAACGAGACAGCAAGCTTTCAGGCGTTCTCCACGCACTGCTGCACATGGCCGAGATGGAGGGGCCCGTCACCTCCGAATCGCTGGCCATGGCCATGCAGACCAACCCCGTCGTCGTGCGCCGGGTCATGGCGGGCCTGCGCCAGGCCGGCTTCGTGAGTTCGGCCAAGGGCCATGGCGGCGGCTGGGTGCTGTCGTGCCCGCTCGATGCCGTGACGCTCGGCGACATCCACCAGGCGGTGGGGTCTCCGGCGCTGCTGGCCATGGGCAACCGCACCGAGAGCCCCGGCTGCATCGTCGAGCAGGCCGTGAACGCGGCGCTCGACGGCGCCTGCCGCGAGGCCGAGGCCCTGCTGCTCGAGCGTTTCAGCAGCATCACGCTGGCCGATCTTTCCCGGGACTTTCATCGCCGCATGACGGGCGGCGGCTTCACTCGCAAGGACATCGAACATGCACTATGACGCTCTGGTCGTGGGCGGCAGCTTTGCCGGCCTCTCCGCTGCCCTGCAGCTTGCGCGCGCGCGAAAAAAGGTCTGCATCGTCGATGCGGGCGCGCCGCGCAACCGCTTCGCCGCCGCTTCGCACGGCTTCTTCGGCCAGGACGGCACGCCGCCGCTGAAGATGATTGCCGATGCGCGCGCCAAGGTGCTCGCGTATCCGAACGCCAGCTTCGTCGAGGGCCGGGTCGTGCAGGCGCAGGCCGATGGCGCGGGCGGGTTCGTTGTTTCGCTCGAAGGTGGCGGCGCGCCGCTGTCGGCCCGCCGGATCGTGCTCGCCTTCGGCGTCGAGGACGGCTTTCCGCAGATCGAGGGCGTGCGCGAACGCTGGGGCCAGAGCGTGCTGCACTGCCCCTACTGCCACGGCTATGAAGTCGGCGGCCGGCGCCTGGGCATCCTGATCGAACGGCCGCATGCGCCCGAGCATGCGATCCTGTTCGCCGAATGGGGATCGGCCACGCTGTTCCTCAACGGCAACAACACGGTGGACGAGGAGACGCGCGCCAGGCTGCAGGCGCGCGGCGTGGCGATCGAGCCGGGCCGCATCGCGGCGCTCGAGGGGCCGTCGCCTGCCGAGCTCTCGGACGTGCGCCTCGCGGACGGCCGGCGCGTGCCGCTCGATGCGATGTTCCTCGTGCCGCGCACGCGCCTGGCGAGCCCGCTGGCCGAGCAGCTCGGATGCGCGATCGACGAAGGCGGCTTCGGCCCGCTGATCCGCACCGACGCCATGAAGATGACCACGGTGCCCGGCGTGTTCGCGGCCGGGGATGCGGCCATGATGTTCCACAACGCCACGATGGCTTCGGCCGATGGCGTGATGGCCGGCATTTCGCTGCACCGCGCATCGGTGTTCGGCCACTGATCGAAGGGGCGACGGGAGGCCTGAAAAACCAGGCTATAATCTGCGGCTCGAAATGCGGGAATAGCTCAGTTGGTAGAGCGCAACCTTGCCAAGGTTGAGGTCGAGAGTTCGAGACTCTTTTCCCGCTCCACATTTCATGCAAAAGGCCACCTCACCGGTGGCCTTTTGCTTTGGGGCGGCTGCTGTCCTCAGCCCTTCGCGGGCAGCACCATCCCGCGGCTTTCGCCGAAGCCGATGCGCACGTGGCCCGGCTTCTCGCACCAGCCGCGCAGCAGCACCGCGTCGCCGTCCTCCAGGAATCCGCGCTGCTCGCCGCTGGCCAGCGTGACCGGGTCCTGCGCGGCGCGCGTCAGCTCGATGATCGCGCCGGCCTCGCCCGGCCCCGGTCCCGAGATGGTGCCGCTGCCGAACAGGTCGCCCGGGTTCAGGCTGCAGCCGCCCACCGTGTGGTGCGCCACCATCTGCGCCACGCTCCAGTACTGGTGCCTGAAGCTCGTGCGCGACAGGCGCGAAGGCCCGCTCCCCCCGTTGCGCGCCTTCTCGCTTTCGAGCCAGACCTCCAGGCGGATGTCGATCGCGCCGCTTTCGCGGTTGGCCGGGCTTTCGAGATAGCCGAGCGGCTGGGGCTCGTTTGCCGGCCGCGTCCAGGCCAGGCGATAGGGCGCGAGCGCTTCCATCGTCACGATCCACGGCGAAATGGTGGTCGCGAAGTTCTTCGCGAGGAAGGGGCCGAGCGGCGCCATCTCCCAGAACTGAATGTCGCGCGCCGACCAGTCGTTGAGCAGGCAGATGCCGAAGATGTGCTCTTCCGCGCGTTCGAGCGGAATCGCTTCGCCGGCCGCGTTGCCTTCGCCGATCCAGATGCCGAGCTCGAGTTCGTAGTCGAGCCGCGCGCAGGCGTGAAAGGTGGGCGCCTTCGCACCCGGCGCCATCGTCTGCCCCATCGGCCGATGGAAGCGCTGGCCGCTGATGCCGATGGTCGACACGCGCCCGTGGTAGGCCGTCGGGATCCAGCGGAAGTTGGGCGTCACGTCGCCTTCGGGATTCATCAGGCGGCTGATGTTCAGCGCATGGTCGATGGAGGTGTAGAAGTCGGTGTAGTCGCCGATGCGTGCGGGCACCGTGTATTCGACCTCGGCCTGCGGCACCAGGCATTCGCGCACGGCCTGCACCGTGGCGGCCGGCGCGTCGTCGCGCAGCAAAGCGAAGACCGCATGGCGCAGCGCGCGCCAGGCGGTGGCGCCGAGCGCGAAGAAGTCATTGAGCGTGGGCAGCGCGGCGGCACGGGCGGCGTCGAGCGCGAGTCCGTCGAGCAGCTGGCGCGCGCAGAGCGCGGCCATGTCGAGCACCTGGTCGCCAATGGCCACGCCGCCGCGGAAGGGCTGGGGGCTGCCGGTGCGGCGGAACACCGCATAGGGCAGGTTCTGGATCGGAAAGTCGGTGTCCGGCGCATTGGCCGTGTCGACCCAGCTCCTGGCGTTGGCGTCGTGCGTGTGGTTGAGCGTAATCATCGGCTTGGCCTCTCGCGCTTCAGACCGACGCCATCAACGCGTCGTCGAAGATCGCCACCGCACGCGTCCAGCCGGCCGATGCGCCGCGGATCTTGTGCGGAAAGCAGCTGATGAAGAAGCCCGTGGGCGGCAGCGCCTCGAGGTTGTGCAGCTTCTCGAGGTGGCAGTAGCCGATGTCGCGGCCGGCCTTGTGGCCTTCCCAGATGAGGGACGCATCCTGCGTCTCGCCGTACTTCTTCGCGGTGTGCACGAAAGGCGCGTCCCAGCTCCAGGCATCGGTGCCCGTGAGGCGCACGCCGCGCTCCAGCAGGTACATCGTCGCCTCGTAGCCCATGCCCGCGCCGGCCGAGACATAGTCGGGGTTGCCGTAGCGCGAGCCGGCGCGCGTGTTGACCACCACGATCTCCAGCGGGCTCAGCGTGTGGCCGATGCGCTTGAGTTCGGCCTCGACGTCGCCGGCCGTGACCACGTAGCCGTCCGCGAAGTGGCGGAAGTCGAGCTTCACGCCGGGCTGGAAGCACCATTCGAGCGGCACCTCGTGGATCGCGATGGCGGGCTTCTTCTCGCCCAGTGCCTTGTCCATGGTGGAGTGGAAGTGGTAGGGCGCGTCGAGGTGCGTGCCGTTGTGCGTCGACAGCTGCACCAGCTCTACGGCCCAGCCTTCGCCGTCGGGCAGGTCTTCCTTCTTGAGCCCGGGAAAGAAGGGCTCGATCTGCTCGTAGGTCTGCTCGTGCGTGAAGTACTGGATCTTCGGCGCGAAGGCCGGCGGATCGGACAGCACGTCGTTTTCCAGGAAGATCGAGAGATCGACGAACTTGCGTGGCATGGCGGGGCTCCTTGTGGAATGAGGATCTGAGGGATGGCGTCAGGGCTGCTGCCAGCGCAGCAGCCGCTTCTCTGCAAAGGCCAGCAGCGCGTTGCTCGCGAAGCCGATCAGCCCGAGCAGCACGATGCCGGCGAAAAGATCGCTGGCGCGAAACGCGCGTGCCGCGAGAAGAATGGCCTGGCCCAGGCCGCTCTGCGAGGCGATCATTTCGCCCACCACCGCAACGATCAGCGCAATGGTCAGCGCAAGCCGCATGCCGGCCAGGATGTCGGGCATGGCGTTGGGCAGGCCCATCTTCCAGACGAAGGCCGCGCGCGACATCTGCAGGCAGCGCGCCACTTCCGAAAGCTGCGGCTCCACCGCCGCAAAGCCATGCACCGTCGCCAGCAGCACCGGCCACATCGCGCCGAAGGCCACCACGAACAGCACCATGCCGGGGTTCAGCCCGAAGATCGAGATCGCGAGCGGCAGCAGCGCCGAGGCGGGCAGCGGGCGAATGAACTCGAGCGTCGGCTGCACCCACGCGCGCACCGCGGGCGACACCCCGATGGCTGCGCCCAGCAGCACGCCGAACAGCGACGCGAGCAGCCAGCCCTGCACCATGCGGCCGACCGTGGCCTGCGTGAAGGCGAGCAGCTCACCGTTGCCGTTCGAGCCGCGGAGGTTGAGGCCTTCGAGCAGGCTTGCGAAAGTGGCCTGCGGCGTCGGCAGGAACACGCGGCTCACCCAGCCCGCGTTGCTCGCCATCCACCACAGCGCAATCAGTGCGCAGAGCACGGCGAGCGAGCCGAGCCGGTTCATCACGCCAACGCGGCCATTGGCGTTCATGGCAGCACTCCCATGCGCCGTGCCACCACGCGCTGCAGCCGCACCATGCCCGCGTTGATCGCAAAGCCCACCACGCCGATCCAGCCGAGCCAGGCGAGCATCAGCGCGGGGTCGAAGCTCTGCTGCGCAATCATCATCGCGTAGCCCATGCCGTGGGGATTGGCCGCAATCTCCACCGTGACGGCCACCACCAGCGCCACCGCCACGCCCAGCCGCAGCGCCACGAACAGGCGCGGCACGATGGCCGGCAGCACGATCTTGAAGGCGCGTTCGCGCGCCGAGAGGCCCAGCACGCGGCTCACTTCGAGCAGCCGCGGCTCGATCTGCTGCACCGCCGACTGCACCAGCACCAAGAGCGGCCAGAAGGTGGCAAAGGCGACGATGGCCAGCTCCATGCGCACGCCGAATCCGAAGCTCAGCATCGCGAGCGGAATCAGCGCCACCGAGGGCACCGGCCGCAGCACTTCGATGGAAAGCGAGCCGAGCTGCGCCGCGCGGCGCGAGAGCCCGAGCACCAGGCCCAGCGCAATGCCGAGCACCGCCCCCAGCAGCAGGCCGAGCGCGGCCGTGCCCAGCGTGAAGCCCGTGGCCTGCCACAGCGAGCCGTCGAGCGCCGCACCCATGAAGGCTCGGGCCGCCGCGCTCGGCGCGGCGAGCGCATCGCTGCCCTGGGCCGCCGCGCGCCGCGCGTACCACTCGAACAGAGCCAGCAGCAGCAGCGGCAGTACAAAGGGGCGGACCGTACCAGGAACACCGCGGAACCGGCTTTGCCGGGCCGCTGGTGTTGCCCCCGGCGAGGGGGTGGGCGAAGCGACACGAAGTGCGCGAAGACTGGGGGTGTGCCTATCCATGGCTTTGCTCGATGAAGGCGAAGAGTTCGCGCCGCAGATGCAGGTATTCCGGATGCTCCTTGGTCGTGAGCTGGTCGCGCGGCCGCGGAATCTTCACGTCGATCATGCGTGCCAGGCTGGGCCGCCCCGGGCCGGGGTTGGCCTGCAGCGCGATCACGCGGTCGCCAAGGTAGATGGCCTCTTCGAGATCGTGCGTGACGAACAGCACCGTGAGCCCGTCGTCGCGCACCAGCCGCGCGAGCTCGTCCTGCAGGCTCTGGCGCGTGAGCGCATCGAGCGCGCCGAAGGGCTCGTCCATCATCATCAGCTCGGGCTTCTGCGCCAGGCAGCGGGCGATCTGCGCGCGCTGCTGCATGCCGCCCGACAGTTGCACCGGGAACTTCTGCGCGTGCTTCGCCAGGCCGACCTTGCCGAGCACATCGGCAATGCGCGGTGCGCGCCCGGCCGCAGGCACGCCGGCCGCTTCGAGCGCGAGGCTCACGTTGCCCTCCACCGTGCGCCAGGGCAGCAGTGCGCGGCCGTAGTCCTGGAACACGAAAGCCACTTCGCGCGACGGCTCGGTCATCTTCACGCCGTTGCGCCGCACTTCGCCGGCACTCGCCGTGACGAGCCCGCTGGCCGCGCGCAGCAGCGTGGTCTTGCCGCAGCCGCTCGGGCCGACGATGCAGACGAACTCGCCGCGCGCCACGTCGAAGGAGGTGGGCGACAGGATCTCGCGCCCGCCGAGCCGGATCGCGACGCCGTCGAAGCGAAGGAAGTCGGCGGCCGTGCTCACTTGGCGATCAGCTTCGCAACGTCGATGGAGGTCTTGAGCATGTCCTGGTCCTTCATCAGGCCGACCCAGTAGCCCAGCTGCTTCTCGTTCACCGTGGCGCCGGGCGGCGAGATCTGGATCTTCGCGAGCACCTCGGGCGGCAGCTTGATGTACTTGCCGATGGCCGCGCGCACCTTGGCGTCGTTCTTTTGCTGCTGCATGAAGGCCGCGGCCTCGACCAGCGACTCGCGGAACGCGCGCGCGGCGCCCGGGTTCTTCGCCACCCATTCGCGCTTGGCCGCGTGCACGATGGTCTGGTTGTTCTCCGGCAGGAAGGTGGAGTAGTACGAGGCCACATAGCCCGCGCCGCTCTCGGTGATGCGGCTCATGAACGGGTCGGCCGACACCACCGCGTCGACCGAGCCGCCGCGCAGCAGGTCGGCATGCTGCGGGAACGAGGCCTCGACGAAGTTGACCTTGCGGTAGTCCACGCCGCTGTCCTTGAGCCAGGCACGGAAGGTCACGTGCAGGAACGCGCCGAGCCCCGGCACGCCGATCTTCTTGCCCACGCAGTCCTGCGGGTTCTTGATGCCCGAGCCGGCGCGCGCCACCAGGCCGAAGCCGGTGATCGTCTTCGAGGTGAGGCCGCCGCCGGCCACCAGCACCAGGTCGAGCCCGCCGTCCACCGCCTGCAGGAACACCGAGGGCGTGGGTCCGCCGATCTGCAGCGAATCGGACTGCAGCGCCGCGGGGATGGTGGAGTTGAGCGGGATGAACTTGAGCTCCACGTCGAGGTTGCGCTTCTTGAAGTAGCCCTCTTCCGCGGCCACGAAGACCGAGGCGAAGTCGGACACGGCCGTGTAGCCGAACACGATCTTCGGGTTCGATTGCGCGCGCGAGGGCAGCGCCGCGGCGGCCGAGGCGGCGGCCAGCGCCGACAGCAGGGTGCGTCGTTTCATCATGTCTTCTGTCTCCTGGGGGTGGTTTTCTTCTGCGGGGCCTTGGGTCGCGGCAGCGCGGCGCGCAGCCCGCCGACGATGAAGTTCACGAGCATCGGCGCCGCGGCCGGATCGCTGCGCCGGTTCTCGCCGTGCGAGAGCCGCTCGATGCGGCTGTCGTTCAGGTGGTGCAGCAGCGCTCCGAGCGAGAACTGGTAGCCCCAGGCGGCCTGCCCGCGCGTGGCATGCGGCAGCGCGACGTGCAGCGCATCGATGTAGGCCTCGGCCAGCGGATCGAAGTAGCCGCGCAGCACGCGGTCGGCTTCCTCGGTGGCGTGATAGAGCTCGCGCGCCACCAAGAGCGCGTAGTACTCGCCCTCGGCGCTCGCGCGCAGCGCCAGCACGGGCCCGGTGAAGGCCTCGATGATGCGCGGCAGCGTGCGCGCGTCGTCGGGGTCGTTGTTCACGGCCCGCAGACCCGCGAGCCGCTCCTCGATGCTGTGGCTCCAGTGCTCGAAGATCGCATGGAAGAGCTCGTGCTTCGGGCCGAAGTAATAGCCCACCAGCGCCAGCGGCACGCCCGCTTCCTCGGCGATCTGGCGGATGGTGACCGCGTGGTAGCCGTGCTGCGCAAAAAGCTTTTCCGCCGCCAGCAGGATGGCGTGGCGCCGATCGGGCCGGGCCGCTTCGGCGGCTGTGGCTGCGGCCCGGTGGGCGCTTCGCCTGGCGGGCGGGGTGCGGGTGTTCATCGGGCGTATTGAACGTCTGTACAAAACTATTGAACACACGTACAAACCCTGAGGTCAAACCCGGTTGAACGGCGCGGAATGCGGCATTAGGCTCGGTGCATGCCCGCTCCCAACATTCCCCAGATCCGCCTCTACCAGGACTGGCTGCGCGAGCAGCGCGGCCTGTCCTTCGACACCTACGACGCGCTGTGGCGCTGGTCCGTGACCGACCTCGACGCCTTCTGGCAGAGCATCTGGGACTACATGGGCATCGTGTCGCCCACGCCGCGCACGGCGGTGCTGGCCGACGACCGCATGCCCGGCGCCAAGTGGTTTCCGGGCGCGCAGGTCAACTATGCGCGCGAGGTGCTGCGCCATGCCGACGCGGCGCATGCGGCCGGCATGCCCGCCATCGTGAGCGACAACGAGCTGGGCGAAGTGCGCGAGATGTCGTGGCCCGAACTGCGCCGCCAGGTGGCCTCGGTGGCGCTCACGCTCAAGTCATTGGGCGTGCAGCGTGGCGACCGCGTGGCGGCCTATATGCCCAACGTGCCCGAGACCATGGTCGCGTTTCTTGCGTGCTCGAGCATCGGCGCGGTGTGGAGCGTGTGCGCGCCCGACATGGGCACGGCCGCGGTGGTCGACCGCTTCCGCCAGATCGAACCCAAGCTGCTGATCGCGGCCGACGGCGTGCACTACGGCGCCAAGCCCATCGACCGCAGCGCGGTGGTGCAGGAACTGCGCGGCGCATTGCCCAGCGTGCAGAAGCTGCTGTTGCTGCGTACGCCTTATGCCGCCGAGCAGCTTGCCGCCGACGCCGACTGGCAAAGCGCCAGTGCGCGCCGCGACGCCGAGGTGGCCGCCTTCGAGCCCGAGTGGCTGCCCTTCGACCATCCGATCTGGATCGTCTATTCGAGCGGCACCACCGGCCTGCCCAAGCCCATCGTGCACGGGCAGGGCGGCATCATCGTGACGATGTACGCCTGCGGGCTGCACAACGACATCGGCGCGAGCTACGGCGCCAACAACTTCAACGAGCGCTTCCACTGGTACAGCTCGACCGGCTGGGTCATGTGGAACTGCCAGCTCGCGGGCCTGGCCTTCGGCGCGACCATCGTCATCTACGACGGCCATCCGGCCGGCAGCAAGGAGAAGCCCGACTGGAGCGTGCTGTGGCGCTTCGTCGCGAAGCACCGCATCACCTTCTTCGGTGCCGGCGCGGCCTACTTCACCAACTGCATGAAGGCCGGCGTGGTCGCGGTCGAGTGCGGCGACCTGTCGCGCGTGCGTGCGCTCGGCAGCACCGGCTCGCCGCTGTCGGAAGAGGTGCAGCGCTGGGGCACGGCGCAGCTGCTGGCCGCCGGCGCGAGCAGCGTGTGGTGGTGCAACATTTCAGGGGGGACAGACTTCTGCGGCGCCTTCGTCGGCGGCAACCGCGAGCTGCCCGAGGTGCCCGGCCAGATGCAGTGCCGCCAGATCGGCCATGCGGTAGAGGCCTGGAACGAGGACGGCAAGCCCGTCATCGGCGAAGTGGGCGAGCTGGTCTGCACGCGCCCCATTCCATCGATGCCGCTGTACTTCTGGGGCGACGAAGGCAACGCGCGCTACCTGTCGAGCTACTTCGACACCTATCCCGGCGTCTGGCGCCACGGCGACTGGATCAGGATCGGCGAGGACGGCGGCTGCATCATCTACGGCCGCAGCGACGCCACCATCAACCGCCAGGGCCTGCGCATGGGCACCAGCGAGATCTACAGCGCCGTCGAGGCGCTGCCCGAAGTGCTCGACTCGATGGTGGTCGACCTCGAATACCTGGGCCGCGAAAGCTACATGCCGCTGTTCGTGGTGCTGCGCCCCGGCGTGGCGCTCGACGATGCGATGCGCGCGAAGATCAACAACGCGATCAAGACCTCGCTCTCGCCGCGCTTCCTGCCCAACGACATCTTCCAGGTGGCCGAGATCCCGCGCACGCTCTCGGGCAAGAAGCAGGAGCTGCCGATCAAGAAGCTGCTGCTGGGCCAGCCGCTCGAGAAGGTGGTCAACCCCGAGGCCATGGCCAACCCCGGCTCGCTCGGCTGGTACGTGGAGCTCGCGGCGCGGCGCGCCGCGGCCTCTCAGGGCATCAGCAGTTCGTAGAGCACCATGCGCGTCTGGCGGCCGCGCAGCGCCACCCGCTCGTCGATGCGGCGCGTCTGCAGCCGGCCCTTCAGGCCCGCGAAGGTGACCTCCGAGATCAGCGTGTGCGTGCCCAGCTGCTTGTTGATGCCCTCGATGCGGCTCGCCACGTTGACCACGTCGCCCAGGGCCGTGTAGGACAGCCGGTCGTTCGAGCCCAGCACCCCCGCGATCGCCACGCCGGTGTGGATGCCCACGCGCGTGCGGAACTCGGGCAGCCCGTCGGCGCGCCACTTGCGGTTGAGCGCACTCGTCTCGATGTGCAGCTGCAGCGCGGCCAGGCAGGCGCGGTACTCCGCGTCCTTCAGGTCGGCGGGCGCGCCCCACAGCACCATGATGCCGTCGCCCATGAACTTGTCGACCACGCCGCCATAGCGCGCCAGCACGCGCGTTGCCAGGTTGAAGTATTCGGTCAGCATGCGCACCAGCACATTGGCCTCCATCGACTCGGAGATCCGCGTGAAGCCCTCGATGTCGGTGAACATCACGGTCATGCGCCGCGGCGAGCCGCTGGGTGCCAGTGCCTGGCCTTCGGCCACGAGCTGGCTGATGACGTCCACCGGCACGAACTTGCTGAACGCCCGGAGGCTGCGCGCCGACTCGTCCAGCGCCTGGTCCAGGTGCTGGATCTCGAGCACGCGGCTCGGCTCGCGCGGCAGGTCGTCGAGCTCCAGCAGGCCGATGCGGCGCGCGGTCTGCGCGAGCTTCTCGACCGGCGAGGTGACCAGCCTGGACAACTGCAGCGACACGAACAGCGCGGCCGCGAGCAAGGCCAGGCCCAGCAGCAGCCACCACAGCACGGCGCGCCGCAGCTCGCCCAGCACGAAGTCCTCGGGCACCCAGCTCACCAGCTGCCAGCCGGTGGAGGGAATCGGCGAGGCCTGCGCGAGGTAGGGCCGCCCCTCGTGGTCGAACGAGAAGGCCGCGCCGCTTGCGCTGCCGGCCGTGCCGTCGCCCAGCATCTGCGCGTGCAGCGCGCCCAGCACGCCGGTGGGCGGCTCCGGCCGGCGCAGCACGCCGGGCTGGTCGCTGCGCGCCAGCACCTGGAAGTCGGTGCCCAGCACGGCGCTCTCGCCGCGGCCATCGCTCGCGAAGAGCCGCACGAACTGCGAGAGCCGGCCCAGCGAGACGTCGCCGCCCACCACCAGCATCTTCGAGCCGCCTTCGGCGTGGCGGCGCTTGCTGGTCAATGCGTAGGTCACACCCAGTTCCTGCGTCGCGGCGAAGGTGTAGGGCGCCGTCCATACGGGCCTGCGCATCTGGCGGGCCTCCTGGTACCAGCGCTGCAGCCGCGGGTCGAAGCTGCTGCGGAAAGACTCGATGCGCTGCGTGGCGAAGCGCTGCTGTGCGTCGACCTCGGGCGCGGGCGGCAGCTTGTACTGCCAGGTCTCGATGGCGAGTTCGCCGGTGCCCGCGCCGCGCACGATGCGCCGGATGGCCGGCACCGGGTAGCGCAGCGCCATCATCATCTGGCCCGTGTCGTCGGCCACGTAGAGGCTGTCGAGTTCGGGCGACTGCTGCAGCAGGGTCCAGAGAAGCTCGGCCGTGCGCTGGGCATGCTCGCCTGCGGGACCGAGGCTGGGCGCGCCGGCCAGCGCTCCGACCGTCGACTCGGTCCTGGCGAGGACGGCGCGCATGTTGTCCTCGGTGCGGTGGTGGTTGGCCGCGTGCGCGGAGGCGCCGATCTTCGCCACCAGCCGCTGCGAGCCCCAGTAGCCGAGCGTGGCCAGCAGCAGCGACTGCGTCAGCGCCACGGCGCTCACGATGGTGCTCACGTCGACCCTGAAGCGGCGCGAGAGCCGCGCCACGGCGGCGGAAAATTCAAAGAATGCGAGAGGCGGCTTTCCCGCCCCATCCACAGACCCGGATGAGTTCTTCTTGTTCATACAGCTCCCTGTCGACCACTCGAACGCACCCGCGGCCGTCACGTCGGGCCGCGGATCGCATCCGGCCGCTCGCTGCTCCGATCGTTTTGTTGTCGGAAATCATGGCGAGCACCCGGGGTGCAGGGCGGATTTTGCGCGACTTCGGGCCGCGCGCGTCATGGCACGGTCGTGCGCAAGACGCGGGCCTTGCTAGCGCGCGTCGTGGAAGATGATTCCCAGCGTGTGCCGCCGCCCCGAGCGCACGCGGCTCACGCCATGCCGCATGGTGACGCGGTAAGTGCCGCGCGTGCCCGCCACGGGCCGCTGGTTGACCGCGAAGATCACCGCCTCGCCCTGCGCGAGCGGCACCACCTCGGCGCGCGACTGCATGCGCGGGCGCTGCTCGGTGAGCACGAATTCGCCGCCCGTGAAGTCTTCGCCCGGCCGGCTCAGCAGCACCGTGAGCTGCATTGGGAACTGCAGCTCGCCGTACAGGTCCTGGTGCAGGCAGTTGTAGTCGCCCTCGACATAGCGCAGCAGCAGCGGCGTGGGGCGCAGCTGGCCCGCCGCATGGCAGCGCGCGAGGTAGGCCGCGTGGTCGGGCGGGTAGTCGGCCGGCTGCCCCATGGCGGCGGCCCATGCGTTCGCGAGCGGCGCGAGGCGCTCGTACAGCGCGCTGCGCCAGGCCGCGATCGAAGCGGGCAGCGGGTGGTCGAAGTACTGGTACTCGCCCTGGCCGAAGCCGTGGCGCTGCATCACCACGCGGCTGCGGAAACGGCCGGGCTCGTCATAGAGCGCGGCCAGCGCGGCGCATTCCTTCGGGCTGAACAGCACGCCGGTGGTCGCGCAGCCGCGCGTGGCAAGCTCGGTTTCGATGCGGGGCCAGTCGAGGGCGCGGACGATGTTGGCAGGAGAGGTCGGCATGCCGAAAGTGTGCGGCCGGCGCGGCCGCGGCGCTCGCTGTTTCCGGACATGGGTTCCGGCCACGCGGCGATGCCCGCGCGCGAACCTCAGAACGAAAGCGCCAGCGGCGCGAGTTCGCCGATCTCCACGCGCACGGCCGTGCCCGCCGAGGCGAACAGCATGCCGGTGCACGAGCCGCTCGTGACGATCTGCCCGGCCCTGAGCCCGCCGCCGCGCGCGGCGCAATGGTTGGCCAGCCACACCAGAAGCGCGCCCGCATCGGGGCTCGGATGCTCGCCCACGGTGTGCGCGACGGTCTGCCCGTCGAAATGCAGCGCGGCCTCGGCATGCCGCAGGTCGAACCAGGCCGGCGCGAAGGGCTGGCGCTGCCCCAGCACCAGCGCGCCATGGCTCAGCAGGTCGGCCAGCAGGGCGTTGGCATGGGCGCCGAACCAGTCGGCCAGCCGGGTCTCGACGATCTCGATCACCGGCAGCACCGATTCGACGGCGCCCGCCACATCGGCCAGCGTGTAGGGCGCGGCGCGCGGCGGCAGGTCGGCGCCGAGCTGGAAGCCGACCTCGGCCTCGATGCCGCGCAGCCGCCATGCCGGGCCCTGCAGGCGCACGCCGCCGGGCAGCAGCCCCTCGGCCGGCAGCGGCGCGCAGGTGGGTTCCTGGCCGGACGCGCGCGCGCCGACCTTCCAGCCGCCGACCGGGCCGATCGCCGCCAGCGTGGCGTCCTGGATGGCATAGGCCTCGCTGCGGCTGGCCGTCTGCAGCAGCGCCGAGGGCACGCGCCGGCCCTCGCGCCGCGCGAGATGCAGCGCGTGTGCGGCGCTGGCCGGTGCAAGGCCGCCGCCGGCCGCGCTCACAGGGCGGGAAAGCGCTGCCACGGATGGGCGCGTTCGAATTGGCGGGCCAACGCCAGCAGCGCGTCGTCGCCGCCTTCGCGCGCGACCAGCTGCAGCCCCACCGGCAGGCCCTCGGCAAAGCCGCAGGGCAGCGCGATCGCGGGCAGGCCCACGGCATTGACGAAGCCCGCGAACACCGCATGGCCGCGCGGGCCGACCTCGCGGCCGTCGATGCGCGGCGGATGGGTGTCGGCCGCGGGCCAGGGCAGCGCCGCGGTCGCGGGGGTCAGCAGGAAGTCGTGCTGTTCGAACAGGCCTGCGAGTTCGCCGCGCAGGCGCTCGGCCTCGAACAGCAGTTCGAACAGCTCGCGCGCGGAGGCGGCGCGGCCGGTCCCGGTGTTGGCCTGCATTGCGGGGCCGAACAGCGCAGGATCGAAGGGCCGCGGCCAGAGTTCTTGCGGATGGTCCACCAGCCAGGCCAGCCCCACCTGCGCGAGCAGCGGCCAGCGCTGGTTCACTGCCTCGGCCAGCTCGAAGCGCGGCAGCGTCGTGACATGATGGCCGAGCGCGGCCAGGTTCTCGGCGGCGGCATCCACCAGCCGCGCGATGTGCGGGTCCACCGGGTGGTCCGCGAAGCGCGGCAGGTAGAGGATGCGCGCGGGCTTGGCTTCATGCGGTGCATCGGCCGCGGCGCGCGGCGCGATCGCCCGCATGACCGCGGCCACGTCGTCCACGCAGCGCGCCATCGGTCCCACCACCTCGAAGTCCAGGAAGATCGGTGGCAGCCCGTTGCCGCGCCGCACGCGGCCGCGCGAGGGCTTGAGCCCGACCAGGTTGGTGTGCGATGCGGGCCGGCGGATGGAGCCGCCGCCGTCGGTGCCCAGCGCGATCGGGCAGCCGCCCGCGGCCACCAGCGCCACCGCGCCGCCCGAGGAGCCGCCGGGCGTGAGCGCCGGGTTCCACGGATTGCCGGTGGGCCCGAAGACCGGGTTGCCGGTGTAGCCCTGCATCGTGAACTCGGGCACGTTGGTCTTGCCGAAGATCACCGCGCCGGCTTCGCGCAGCCGCGCCACCGCCAGCTCGTCGCGCCCGGCGACCAAGCCGGCCAGCGCGCGGCTGCCCCAGTGCGTGGGCAGGCCGCGCACCTGCAGGTTGTCCTTGATGGTGGCCGGCACGCCATCGAGCGCGCCGAGCGCGTTGCCCGAGCGCCAGCGCGCGGTGCTTTGCGCGGCGGCCTCGGCCGCGCCTTCGGCATCGAGCACGACCAGCGCGTTGAGCCGCGGGTTCACCTCGGCCGTGCGCGCCAGGCAGGCCGCGAGCGCCTGTTCCGGCGTGAAGGCGCCGGCGCCAAAGCCGTCGGCGAGCTGGGCTGCCGTGAGTTGCCAGAGTGCTTTCATCGTGGCTTACCGCAGGCCCACCACCGGCGCGACGACCTGCTTCCAGGTGGCCGAGCACTTGTCGTAGGACTTGTCGCAAACCTCGGCCCACAGCGGCAGAGAGACCGCGCCGACGGCGTCGTGCACCAGCTTCTGGTCGGCCGGCTTCACCGGCACTTCCTTCATGGTGTAGCGCTTGCCGAGCTTGCACGGCTCGCGCCCCACGTTGCAGCGCGAGGCGTCGTCCCACAGCTCGCGCGAATAGGCCCAGGTGTCGGCCTCCAGCTGCTGGAAGGCGGCCGTCATCCTGGCTTGCTGCCCGGGCGGCAGCGCGTTCCACTTCTTCAGGTTGATGGCATAGGCGACGAAGTGGGTCTGGAAGCCGATCGGCATGACGTGCGTGGTCACGTCGGGCCAGCCGGCCGAGTTGGCGGAGCTCGGCCCGGTGATCGCACAGTCGACCACGCCGCGTTCCAGCGCCTGCTGCGTCTCGGTGAATGCAAGGGCCACCGGAATGCCGTCGAGCCGCTCGATGAAGCGTGCGAGCGACTGGTCGCTCACGCGCACCTTCTTGCCCTTGAGATCGGCAAGGCCTGCAATCGGGGTCTTGCAGAACATGATCTGCGGGCCGAACGGATAGGTGCCCAGCAGCTTGGCGCCGTGGCGTTCCTGCAGCCGTGTGTCGAGCGGCGCGCGGTAGGCATCGACCACCTTGCGCGCGGTGTCGTAGTCGGTCGACAGGCCGACGATGTCGGGGCCGAGCAGGAACGGGTCGTCGCGCGAGACCTGCGCGAGGCGCAGCGCCACGATGTCGAACAGCCCCGACTTCACCACGCGCAGGCCGTCGGCGTCCTTCATGCCGAGCACGTCGAGCGGCTTGTACTCGGCATCGATCGGCAGCCCGGTGTTCTTCGCGAAGTTCTCGAAGAAGGGCTGCTCCCTGTTCTGCTGGATCAGCCCTCCGGACACCAGGCTGCCCGCCACGCGCAGCCGCGCGTTCTCGGCCAGCGCGGGCAGCGCCTGGGCGAGGGCGGCCGCGGCAACGAGGGCGAGCTTGAGTTTCTTCATGGCTTCTGCTTGTGGAAGGTTGAGGGACCGCAGACGAAGCGGCTCACATGTGGCCCGGCAGCCAGGTCACCAGCTGCGGCACGGCCAGCAGCAGCAGGGTGAACAGGATCATGATCAGCGCATAGGGCAGCGCGCCGTAGATCGCGTCCTCGATGCCGCCCTTGTCGGGCCGGATGCCGTGCACCACGAACAGGTTCATGCCCACCGGCGGCGTGATGAGCCCGAGCTCGCACATCAGCACGATGAAGATGCCGAACCAGATCGGGTCGACACCCAGCGCCGTGGCGATCGGGTAGGTGATGGGAATGGTGGCCACCTGCATCGACAGCACGTCCATGAACATGCCGAGCACCAGGTAGAACAGCATCAGCGCGAGGATCAGCCCCGTGGCCGACAGGCCCAGGCCCGAGACCCACTTGGTCATGGCCTCGGCCACGCCGGTGAGGCTCACCGTCAGGTTCAGCACGAAGGCCGCCACCACGATCAGCAGGATCATGCCGCTCACGCGCGCGGTCGAGACGAAGCAGTTGCGCATCAGCTCCCAGCTCAGCTTGCCCGAGTGCAGCACGAAGCCCAGCGCCGCGATCACGCCCAGCGCGGCGCTTTCGGCCGCGGTCGCAATGCCGAAGTAGAGGCTGCCCATCACGATGCCGAACACCACCGCCGGCGGCACCAGGTGCACCAGCGCGCGGATGCGTTCATCGAGCGGCACCTTGGGCTCGCGCATCGCATTGCCGCTTGCCAGGCTGGAGACCGCGATCCAGAGCATGAAGAAGCCGGTCAAGAGCAGGCCCGGGATGATGCCCGCGATGAACAGCTTGCCGATCGAGTTGTTGGTGAGGGAGCCGTACACGATCATGTTCACGCTGGGCGGAATCAGGATGCCCAGCGTGCCGCCGGCGGCCAGGCTGCCGAGCGAGGCGCGCATCGAGTAGCCGCGCCGGTGCAGCGAAGGCAGCGCCACCGTGCCCACCGTGGCGGCGGTGGCCACCGACGAGCCCGAGGTGGCCGCGAACAGCGCGCAGCTGCCGATGTTGGTGTGCAGCAGCCCGCCGGGCAGGCGGCCGAGCCAGGCCGACAGCGCGATGTACATGCGGTCGGCGATGCCCGAGCGCAGCAGCAGTTCGCCGAGCAGCACGAACAGCGGCACCGAGGTCAGCAGGTTCTCGTTCTGCACGCCCCAGACCACGGGCGCGATCGAGTCCATGAAGGGCGTGCCGTAGGCCGCGATGCCGCCCACGATGCCCACCAGCGCCATCGACACGGCAATGGGCATGCCGACCAGCATCATGCCGAGCATCGCGAAGAACGCGAGTCCTATGACGAGCAGGTTCATGGCTTGTCTCCTTCGCCGGGCTGCGGCGCCTGGCGCACCGCGAGGTCGTCGAGCTCTTCCTTGAGTTCTTCCTTGGCGCTCTTGGGATGGAAGTCGGTATTCAGCGCCGCGATGTCGCCGCGAAGCAGCAGCCGGGTGGCGCGCAGCGCGAGCCCGCAGGCCACCAGCGCGAAGATCACCAGCCCCGCATACCAGACGCCCTGCGGAATGATCAGCGGCGTGGCCCACGGCGTCTGCGCGGTGCTGCGGTAGGCCATGGTGTCGCCGATCACCTTGAACGCCACCCAGCCGATGAAGACCGCGAGCGCGGCCAGCGACACCGCCGAGATCCAGTTCAGCAGCGCCTGCACGCGGACCGGAAACTTCTCGTGGAACACGTCGACGCGGATGTGGTTGCGGCCCATGAGCGCGAGGCTGAAGGCAATGGTCGAGCCCACCGCGAGCGCATAGCCGCCGAGCTCGTCCGCACCCTGCAGCGAGATGTTGAACAGCTTGCGCGCGGCGGTCTCGATGGTCACGATCAGCGACAGGCCGAGGAAGATGGCGCCGAAGAGGGTGGCCAGCACCGTCTCCACGCGCGTCTTGAAGCTGACCTGCCGCGGCGCGCGCTGCGCTTCCTCGGGCGATGCGGCGGTGGACTGCGGCCGCTCGCTCATGGCCGCGCTGCTCACTTGAGCCCCAGCACCGGCGCCACGGTCGCCTGCCAGCCCTTGGAACAGCCCGGGTTCGACTTGTCGCAGACCTCGGCCCACACCGGCAGCGACACCTTGCCGACCGCGCCGCGCACCAGCTCGAGGTCGGCCGGCGTGACCGGCACGTCGACCAGCTTGAACTTCTTGCCGGTGGTGCACGGGTCCTTGCCGGCGTTGCAGTTGAGCGCATCGCGGAACAGCTCTTCGGAGTACTTCCACACCTCTTCGGTCAGGCCGTCGAAGGCCGCCTTGAGCTTGGCCTGCTGCTCGGGCTTGAGCGCGTTCCACGACTTCATCGTCATGCCGTAGCCGTTGAGCGCCATCTGGAAGCCGATGGCCAGCTGGTGGGTCGTGACCTCGGGCCAGCCGGCCGAGTTGGCCGAGCTCGGCCCGGTGATGGCGCAGTCGACCACGCCGAGCGACAGCGACTGGTGCGTGTCGGCGAACGACACCGGCACCGGCGTGCCGCCCACCATCTCGATGAACTTGGCCAGGTTCTGGTCGTACACGCGCACCTTCATGCCCTTGATGTCGGCCAGCGAGGCAATCGGCTTCTTGCAGAACAGGATCTGCGGGCCGAAGGGCCACACGCCGAGCAGCTTCACGTTGAACTGCTGCTGCAGCCGCGCATCGACCGTGTCGAAGTAGGCCTTGGCCACCTTGCGGCCGGTGGCGTAGTCAGGCGCGGCGCCGACCAGGTCGAGGCCCAGGATCGTCGGCTCGTCGCGCGAGTTCTGCGACACGCGCAGCGAGACGATGTCGAACAGGCCCGCCTTCATCACGCGCAGCTGCTCGGTGTCCTTGATGCCGAGCGTGTCGATGGGCTTGTAGTCCACGTCGATCGGCAGGCCGGTGCGGGCGGCAAAGTTCTCGAAGAAGGGCTGTTCCTTGTTCTTCTGGATCAGCCCGGTGGCCAGCGGCTGGCCGATGGCCTTCAGCTTGATCCGGTCCTGCGCCTGGGCGGCAGGAAGGGCGAGCACCGTGGCCAGCGCGAGCACGAAGGTTGCGGCGAACAGTTTTGAAAAGGGCTTGGCAAGAGGGCGCATCGGCATGATTTCTCCTGGGAGGGCAAAGGTGGGCGGATTGGCAAGGCGGCAATGGAGAAGGCCATTGAACCGCGCCGCAAGGCACGCGCGCGGAGTTTTCCGCACACCGGGAACGGCAGAAAAAATCTTTGCGGATCAAGCACTTGGCGCCGCACGCCGGTGGAAGACGCGGGCCGGCGGCTACTTCAGGCGCCCGCCGTAGGCCGCGGTGATCTCGTCGGCGGCGCTGCGCACCGTGGCACCGAGCTGCGCGAAGTCGGCCGCCTTGATGCGCTGCGTCGGCCCCACCAGCGAGATCGCGCCGAAAGGCTGGCCATGCTCGTCGCGGATGGCGGCGGCAATGCAGCGCAGGCCCACGGCGTTCTGCTCGTCGTCCACCGCATAGCCGGCGCGGCGCACCTCGCCCAGGGTTTCATGCAGCCGCGATGCACGCGCAATGGTGTTGGGCGTGAGCTTGGGCAGGCCGTAGGTGCGCAGGTACTGCAGCACGTCGTCCTCGGCCATGGCGGCCAGGATGGCCTGCCCCATGGCGGTGCCGTGCAACGGTGCGCGAAAGCCCGGCTTGCCGATGGCGCGCATCAGCTCGCGGCTTTCCACCTGCGTGACGAACACGATGTCGCCCAGGTCGGCAATGCCCAGGTTGATGCTTTCGCCCGAGCTGTCGCGCAGCCGCCGCATCACCGGCAGCGCCAGGTGCGCGATGCGGCGCCGGCGCCCGAAGGCCGCGCCCACCGAGAAGCAGCGCACGCCCACATACCAGAGGCTGGTTTCGCGGTCGAACTGGACGAACTGGCGCTGCTCCAGCGTGGTGAGCAGGCGGTGCGCAGTGGACGACGACAGGCCGCTGCGCGCCGCGATGTCGACCAGGCGGTAGCCCTCGTCGTCGTCGGCCAGCAGTTCGAGCAGCTGCATGGCCCGCGTGAGCGATTGCACGGTGCCGTCGCCGTCGCGGTCGATGCGCATGACCTTGCCGGCGGCCTTGGAGGAAGAGGAGGAGCGGGGGGAGCTGCTGTCCGTCATGTCCAAATCCTTGCAAGTTGCACGCCACCCCCGTCGCCGGCCCGGCCGCAGCCGCTCAGCGCCGGTGCGTCCGGCTATCTTTGTCGACAAAAGTACTGAATATTGTCGACATCATCCTCGTCAATCAAGCGCCCGGGGGCAGTGATTACGCGGATGCCCCGGCCCTTGCGGCAGCTACAGCCACTTGCCGCTGCCCGTCGGCATCTGGATGGTGGTGGCGGGGTCGCCGCTGTTCACCAGCGAATCGATCGCGATGCTCAGCAGCGAGATGAAGATGCTCGCGAAGAACGCGGTCCAGAAGCCCGAGAGCCTGAACCCGCGCACCAGCGCGGCCACCAGCATGATCATCAGCGCGTTGATCACCAGCAGGAAGAGGCCGAGCGTCAGCAGCGTCAGCGGCAGCGTGAGCACGATCAGGAGCGGCTTGACGACGGCATTGGCCAGGCCCAGCAGCAGGGCCGAGATCACGAGCGCGGACGTGCTCTCGAACTTGATGCCGCGAAAGATCAGGCTGGCCACCCACAGCGACAGCGCGGTGATGGCCCAGTGCACGAGAAAGGGGGCGATGTTGTTCAGCATGGTGTGAGGGGCGCAAGGCGGGGCGCGATGGTGCGGACCATCATATCGGCACTGTCTCAGGCGGCGCTGCGCTGCGCCTCGGCCAGCAGCCAGTCGCTGAAGAACTTCAAGAGCGGCCGCTGGTCGGCGCGCTCGGGCGTCACGAGGTAGTAGTTGCGCTCGCCCGACAGCGGCCGTGCGCAGGCCACCACCAGTTCGCCGCGCGCGAGTTCGTCGGCCACCAGCATCGTGGGCATCAGCGCCACGCCCAGGCCGTGCGAGGCGGCCGCGGCCAGGATGGAGAACAGCTCGTAGCGCGGGCCGCCGCGCGCATTGGGCGCATCGATCTGCTGCGCGTCGAACCACTGGCGCCAGCCGTCGGGCCGCGTGCTTTGCTGCAGCAGCGGCATCTGCGCGATGGCCGCGGGCGCCACGGCCTTGCCGCGCGGCAACAGCGAGGGGCTGCATACCGGCACCACGTCCTCGTGCATCAGCATCAGGGGGCGCGTGCCGGCCCAGTTCTCGACCTGCGCGGGCGTGCCGGCATACAGCGCGGCGTCGAACTCCGCGTCGGCAAAGAGAAAGGGCCGGGTGCGCGTCTCGATGTGTACCACCACGTCGGGCTGCAGCGCCGCGAAGCCCTTGAGCCGCGGCATCAGCCAGCGCGTGGCAAAGGTGGGCACGGCCGCCAACGAGAGCGAGCCGCCTTCGCCCTGGTGCGCCATGGCGTCGAGCGTGTCGCGCTCCATGGCCTCGAGCCGCTTGGTGATCTGGCGCGCATAGGCCGCGCCGCTGGCGGTGAGCGCCACGCCGTGGCGGGTGCGGCGGAACAGCGCCACGCCCAGGAAGGCTTCGAGCGTGCCGATCTGGCGCGACACCGCGCTCTGCGTGAGCGCGAGTTCCTGCGCGGCGCGGGTGTAGCTCTCGTGGCGCGCGGCCGCGTCGAAGCACACCAGGGTCTGCAGGGGCGGGATCTTGCGGCGCATGTATGCCGGTAGTGTATGACTGGACGGACGCCGTCACCAATGGAAACGTCTTGCCGCATGGGTGCCAGATGTGCGAAAGACGCATATCTGGGTGAGGATTCATCGTTTGCGCCCAACCCCCTGCATGGCTAGGATCGGTCCATTCCCCCTCTTTTTTTCTCTTCCGGAGACAAGCACATGGCCGCCAAAGCGCAATTCCACTGGGACGACCCCCTTCTTCTCGACCAGCAGCTGACCGACGAAGAACGCATGATCCGCGACGCGGCCAATGCCTACTGCCAGGAGCGCCTTGCGCCCCGCGTCATCGAAGGCTTCCGCAGCGGCGAGACCGACCCCGCCATCTTTCGCGAAATGGGCGCGCTCGGCCTGCTGGGCCCCACCATTCCGGAGCAGTACGGCGGCCCCGGCCTCAACTACGTGGCCTACGGCCTGATCGCGCGCGAAGTCGAGCGCGTCGACTCGGGCTACCGCTCGATGGCCAGCGTGCAAAGTTCGCTCGTGATGGTCCCGATCAACGAATTCGGCACCGAGGCGCAGAAGCAGAAGTACCTGCCCAAGCTCGCCACCGGCGAATGGATCGGCTGCTTCGGCCTGACCGAGCCCGACCACGGCTCCGATCCCGGCAGCATGGTCACGCGCGCCAAGAAGGTGCCGGGCGGCTATTCGCTCAGCGGCGCCAAGATGTGGATCAGCAACTCGCCCATCGCCGACGTGTTCGTGGTCTGGGCCAAGGAAGTCAGTGAAAGCGGCACGGTCGGCCCGATCCGCGGCTTCGTGCTCGAGAAGGGCATGAAGGGCCTCTCGGCCCCCGCGATCCACGGCAAGGTCGGCCTGCGCGCCAGCATCACCGGCGAGATCGTGATGGACAACGTGTTCTGCCCCGAGGAAAACGCCTTCCCCGAAGTGCAGGGCCTGAAGGGCCCCTTCACCTGCCTCAACAGCGCGCGCTACGGCATCTCCTGGGGCGCGCTCGGCGCCGCCGAAGACTGCTGGCACCGCGCCCGCCAGTACACGCTGGACCGCAAGCAGTTCGGCCGCCCGCTCGCCGCCAACCAGCTCATCCAGAAGAAGCTGGCCGACATGCAGACCGAGATTGCGCTGGGCCTGCAGGGCAGCCTGCGCCTGGGCCGCATGAAGGACGAGGGCACGGCCTCGGTCGAGATCACCTCGATCATGAAGCGCAACAACTGCGGCAAGGCCCTCGACATCGCCCGCCTGGCGCGCGACATGATGGGCGGCAACGGCATCAGCGACGAATTCGGCGTGGCCCGCCACCTCGTGAACCTCGAAGTGGTCAACACCTACGAAGGCACGCACGACATCCATGCGCTGATCCTGGGCCGCGCCATCACGGGCATTGCCGCCTTCGCCAACTGAACGAACGCATGACTGCCAAGCCCGCAGCACTCGACGGCATCAAGGTCCTCGATCTGTCCCGCGTGCTCGCGGGCCCGTGGTGCACGCAGATCCTCGCGGACCTGGGCGCCGACGTCGTCAAGATCGAACGCCCCGGCGTCGGCGACGACACGCGCACCTGGGGGCCGCCCTTCATCAAGGACGCGAACGGCAACGACACCGACCAGGCCAGCTACTTCACGGCCTGCAACCGCAACAAGCGCTCGGTCACGGTCGACATGGCCACGCCCGAGGGGCAGGCGCTCCTGAAGCAGATGGCGGCGCAGGCCGACATCGTGGTGGAGAACTTCAAGACGGGGGGCCTCAGGCAATACGGCCTCGACCACGAGAGCCTGCGCGCGGCCAACCCGCGCCTCATCTACTGCAGCGTGACCGGCTTCGGCCACGACGGCCCGTACGCCGAGCGCGCGGGCTACGACCTGATGATCCAGGCCATGACCGGCATGATGAGCATCACCGGCCGTCCCGACGGCGAACCCGGCGGCGGCCCGCTGCGCGTGGGCGTGGCGCTGACCGACCTGTTCACCGGCGTCTACGCGAGCACCGCCATTCTTGCGGCGCTGCAGGTGCGGGACCGCACGGGCGAAGGCCAGCACATCGACATGGCGCTGCTCGACGTGGGCATGGCCATCCTCGCGAACCAGGCCAGTGCCTTCCTCAACACCGGCAAGCCGCCGCAGCGACAGGGCAACACGCACCCGAGCCTGGCGCCCTACCAGGACTTTCCGACGCAGGACGGCTCGATGCTGCTGGCCATCGGCAACAACGGCCAGTTCGCGCGCTTCTGCGAAGCGGCCGGCCATGCGGAATGGGCCACCGACGCGCGCTTTGCGAGCAACACGCTGCGCGTGAAGCACCGCGGCGTGCTGATTCCGATGATGGAAGAGCTCACGCGCACCCGCAGCACTGCCGACTGGGTCGCGCTGCTCGAAGACAAGGCCGTGCCCTGCGGCCCGATCAACGACATCGCGCAGGCCTTCGACGATGCGCAGGTCAAGTCGCGCGGCCTGGCCGTCACGCTGCCGCGCGATGCGGGCGACGGCATTGCCAGCATCACCGGCGTGGCGAGCCCGCTGCGCCTCACGGCCACGCCGCCCGTGCTGCGCCATGCGCCGCCGGCGCTCGGGCAGCACACGCGCGAGGTGCTGGCCGAATTCGGCATCGACGCCGCGCGCTTCGACGCGCTGCGCGCGGCCGGCGTGGTCTGAACCCCACGTAGAAAGAAAGGAGGCGCGCCATGGCCGACCCGACGCACTGCCCGCCGTTCTCGGTCCTGCGCATCGACCATGTCGTGCTGCGCGTGAAGGACATCGAGCAGTCGATCGCCTTCTACCGCGACGTGCTGGGCTGCCAGCTCGAGAAGCGCCGCGACGACCTGGGGCTGGTGCACCTGCGGGCCGGTTCGAGCCTCATCGACCTCGTCTCGCACGATGGCCCGCTCGGCCGGCAGGGCGGCGCGCTCGCCGGTAAGGAAGGCCGCAACGTCGACCACCTCTGCCTGCGCATCGAGCCCTTCGACGAGGCCGCCATCCGCGCGCTGATGGCGCGGCACGGCGTGCCGGTGCATGGCGAGGTGCAGAACAACTTCGGCGCCGAGGGCAACGGGCCTTCGATCTACATCGCCGACCCCGACGGCAACGGCGTCGAGCTGAAAGGCCCGGCAGGCGGCAGCTTCTAGCCGGCGCGCCCGATGGTCGCCACGGCGAACACCGCCACGCCGAGCGCGAGGTTCACCGTCACCAGCAGGCGCACGGTGTTGAGCCGCGCGGCCGCCACCGGCCACGCGCTTTCTTCCACTGCGCGGCGCATCGCCCTGAACACCGAGGCGCGGATGTAGACGTAGATGCCGGCCATCAGGAGGGCGATGCCCATCATCGCCTCGATGCGCCAGTGCACCGCGCGAAAACCGCCCGCGAACAGGATCATCGCCACGCCGGTCGCGATCAGCAGCGTGACGGCCGCGTCCACGCCCACGAAGAAGCGCCGCAGCGCCGCCGCCATCGTGCGCAGGCGCAGCGGCGGTTCCAGCGTGGCGACGGCGGCGGGGCGCACCGCGAAGTGCAGGGTGGCCATGCCACCGACCCAGAAGGCGGCGGCAAGGAGATGGATGAAGAGCAGGATGGCATAGGACATGGGGGCCGATCAGAACACCGAAAGGTGCGCCCGCGCAATGTCCGCCCCGTTGCGTTAAAAACCCATGCTTCGCACGCAAGAAAGAAAGATGAGGCTTCCATGACCCGCACCGTCGCCCAGAAACGCGCCGAGTTCCGCGCGCTCCATCAGCAGGGATGCTTCGCCATTCCGAATCCCTGGGACAAGGGCAGCGCGCGCTACCTGCAGGGCCTGGGCTTCAAGGCGCTGGCCACCACGAGTTCGGGCCATGCGTGGTCGCAAGGCCTGGCCGACGGAGGGCAATCGCGCGACACCATGCTGGCCCACCTGCGCGACATCGTCAGTGCCACCGACCTGCCCGTGAATGCGGACTTCGAGAACGGCTTTGCGGCCGATGCCCGGGGCGTGGCCGAAAGCGTGCGCCTGGCCGTCGAGACCGGCGTGGCGGGCCTGTCGATCGAGGACTCGACCGGCGATGCGGCGAATCCGCTGTTCGAGATCGGCGTGGCGGTCGAGCGGCTGCGCGCGGCCCGCGGCGCCATCGATGCGGCGGGCGGCGACACGCTGCTGGTGGGCCGTGCGGAGAACTTCTTCGCCGGCCGCCCCGACCTCGACGACGCCATCGCCCGCCTCAAGGCCTACGCCGAAGCCGGCGCTGACTGCCTCTACGCACCGGGCATCCGCACGCGCGAGCAGATCGCCGCGGTGGTGGCCGCGGTGGCGCCCAAGCCGGTCAACCTGCTGATCGGCTGGCCCAGCGAGCTCAGCATGCAGGACATTGCCGCGCTCGGCGTGCGGCGCGTCAGCGTGGGCGGCGCGCTCGCCCGCGCGGCCTGGGGCGGCTTCGACCGCGCCGCGCGGGCGCTGGCCGAGAAGGGGCGTTTCGACGGCTTCGAAGGCGCGGCCTCGGGGGCCGATCTCAATGGCTTCTTCGGCCGGTTCTCCGAATAGCGCGCGTGCCGGCGCCATGGACGTGCTGCTCGCGGAAATCCGCAGCTGCACCGCCTGCGCCGCACAGCTGCCGCTGGGCCCGAGGCCCGTGGTGCAGGCCAGCGCCAGCGCGCGCCTCTTGATCGTCGGCCAGGCGCCGAGCCTGACGGTGCATGCCACCGGCCTGCCATGGGATGACAAGAGCGGCGAGCAATTGCGCCGCTGGCTCGGCATCGACCGCGAGCTGTTCTACGACGCCGCGCGCATCGCGATCATGCCGATGGGTTACTGCTACCCGGGCCGCGGCAGCAGCGGCGACCTGCCGCCGCGCCGCGAGTGCGCCGAACTCTGGCATGCGCGCCTGCTCGCGCAGATGAGCCGGGTCGAGCTCACGCTCTTGATCGGCCAGTACGCGCAGCGCCACTTCCTGGGCGCGGCGCGCAAGGCCGGCGTCACCGAAACCGTCGCGGCCTTTGCGGACTATGCGCCGCGCTTCATTCCGCTGCCGCATCCGTCGCCGCGCAACACCGGCTGGTTCAAGCACCACCCGTGGTTCGAGAGCGAGGTGCTGCCGGTGCTGCGCGAACGCGTGCGGCGGGCGCTCGCAAAGCCCTCCTAGGGTGCCGCGGCCACCGAGGTGCCTGCCCCATCGAAGGGCCGCGCGGCATACACCACGCGTCCGCCCACCACCGTCATCAGCGACACCGTCTTGCCGATGCGCTCCAGCGGCACCGAGAAGAAGTCCTGGTCGAGGATCGCGAAGTCCGCGAGCTTGCCCACTTCGAGCGTTCCGCGTTTGCCCTCGTCGAAGCTGAACCACGCGCTGCCCACCGTGTAGAGCCGCAGCGCCTGTTCGCGCGTGGGCGTCTCGTCGGCGCCGCGCATGGGCTTGCCGCTCACCGTCCTGCCGTCGAGCATCCATTGCAGCGCGACGAAGGGGTTGTACGAAGCCACGCGGTGCGCATCGGTGCCGGCACCCACATTCACGCCGGTGCGCAGCGCGCTGCCGATGGGCGGCATGCGGCGCGCCGCGTCGCCGCGCGTGGCGAGTGCGCGGTCGCCCTGGAAGTACATCGCGTCCTGCAGGGTCCAGCCGATGCCGAGCGCCTTCATGCGCGCGAGCGTTTCGGGCGAGGCGTCGTCCAGGTGCGCGATCGACCAGCGCAGGTCCTTGATCGGCACTTCGGCGTTGAGCTTCTCGTAGAGCCCGAGCAGGTGCTCGACCGAGCCGTTCTCCTGCCAGTGGATGGTGACCGCGAGCCTGCGCATCGCCGCCCACTTGATGAGCTCGTAGAACTTCTCCTTCGCGGCCGCGTCGGGAAAATTGTTGTTGTACATCGCGAGCGTCACGCGTTCGCCGAGGCCGTTGAACTTGAGCATCTCGTCGCCGAAGCCCATCGGCAGCATCTGCGTGAGATCGCGGAACTCCTGCAGTTCGGCGCCGGGCTTCTGCGCGAACACGCTGTAGGCCACGCGCAGCGTCAGCGCCTTCTCGCGCCACAGCTCGAACAGCGCCGCATACTGCGAAGGCGCGATGCTGAAGCCGCCCGGATCCACCAGGCCGGTGATGCCCAGGCGGTTCAGCTCGCGGAAGAAGGCGCGCGTGCCGGCCAGGTTGTCCTCGTAGGTCGGCTTGGGCAGCTTGTCGAACAGGGCCGAGATGCCGACGATGTCGCCCGTCATCCAGCCCGGTGCCCCGTCCGCCGCGGGCTTCATGCCGGCCGGCAGCGTGCCCGCCGGAACGCCGAGCGCTTCGAGCGCCTTGGGCGTCATCACCACCGCTTCATAGAACAGCTGCACGTACACCGGATGGTTGGGCGCGGCCTCCTGCAGTTCGGCCATGGTGGGGCGGCGGCGCTCGGCGAACTGCTGCTCGGTCCAGCCCCCGGCCACGATCAGCCAGCCGCCGGGCCGCGCACGCGCGGCCGCGGCGCGGATGCGGTCCATGGCTTCGCCGATGCTGCCGGCGCCGATCCAGTTGACCTCGGTCGAGTAGCTCAGCGCCGCGCGCACCGCATGCATGTGCGAGTCGATGAGGCCCGGGATCACGGTGCGTCCGCCCGCATCCACCGTGCGCGTGATCGGGCCCGAGAGCGCGCGCATCTGCGCGGCATTGCCGAGGGCCACGATGCGGCCGTCGCGCACGGCCAGCGCCTGTGCGGTGGTGGAGGCCGCGTCGAGCGTGGCGATCTTCGCATTGGTGACGACCAGGTCGGCCGGCTGGGCCTGTGCGGCGAGCGGCAGCAGCAATGCGGCGGTTGTGGCCGCCGTGAGCAGTGTGCGCAGCATGGTCAATCCACCTTGATGCTCGCGGCCTTGACCACCTGCTGCGCCTTGGCCGTTTCATCGGCAATGAACTTGTTGAACTGCGCCGGCGGCATCGTGAAGGGCTCGGCGCCGAGCTTGTCGAGGCGTTCCTTGAGTTCGGGCGAGGCCATGATCTTCGCGACCTCGGCCTGCAGGCGGTCCACCACCGGCTGCGGCGTCTTCGCGGGTGCGAACAGCCCGACCCAGAACAGATACTCGGAACCCGGCACGCCGGCTTCCACCGTGGTGGGCGCATCGGGCAGCGCGGGCGAGCGCTTCGCGGTGCCCACGGCCAGCGCCTGCAGCTTGCCGCTCTTGATGAGCGGCAGGGCCGACACCATCGGCGCGAAGAACCAGTCGACGCGCCCGGCCATCACCTCGGTCATGGCCTCGGGCGTGCCGCGGAAGGGCACGTGCTGCGCATCGAGCCCGGCCGCCAGGCGGAACACCTCGGCGTTCATGTGCGTGGCCGAGCCGTTGCCCGCCGAGCCGTAGTTGAAGCCGCCCGGCCTGGCCTTGGCCTTCGCGACCAGGTCCTGCACGTTCGCGAAGTGCGAAGGCCCGGTCACCAGCACGTTGGGCAGGCTCGCCATCGGCGTGATGCCGGTGAAGTCCTTGAGGGTGTCGTAGGACAGGCCCTTGTAGATCCACGGGTTCACGAGATGCCCGGCCGAATGCACCAGCAGCGTGTAGCCATCGGCCGGCGCCTTGGCCGCGATGGCTGCGCCCAGCGTGCCGCCGGCGCCGGGCTTGTTGTCCACCACCACGCTGGTGCCCAGTGCGGGCCCGAGCTTCTCGGCCACGAGCCGCGCGACGATGTCGGTACCGCTGCCTGCGGTGAACGGCACCACGAGCTTGATCGGCTGCGCGCCGGGCCATGCGCCTTGCGCGTGTGCGCCGGTGCCGCCGAGCGTGCAGGCCGCGAATGCCGCGGCCATCGTGAGCGCCTGCCGGCGGCTCCAGGTGTGGAATGTCTTCTTCATGCGTCTTGTCTCCGTTGATTTAATTGGGTGAGCGATGAATGACTGAAGAGGGCCTAGGCGGCCGGCGGTGCGTTCGGCATCACCAGCGCCACCAGCACCGGCCGATTGCTGCGGTTCTCGAGCTGGCGCTTCTCGCCGGGCGCGAAGCGGCAGCTGTCGTAGGGGCCGAGCACTTCTTCCTGGTGCGTGCCATCGAGTTCGCCGACCACATGGAGCTGGCCTTCGAGCACGAGGTAGAGCTTTTCCATCGGCGAGCCGTCGAGCCCGGTGCGGCCGCCGGGCAGGATCTGGCTCATGCCCATCCACATCTGCGTCGAGGGCCCGGCCTCCTTGCCCTGCAGGCGCAGGCAGCGCATGTCGAAATGATTGGGCGCCTCGTAGTGCGGCGCTTCGCTGAAACGGGTCACGTGCATGGCGGTGTTCCTGGGTTGCTGTTCATCGTCAGGGGCGCAGCACGACACGATCGGTGCTGCCCGAGAGCACGAGCCGGTAGGCGTCCATCGCTTCGTCGAGCATGAAGTGCCGCGCCACGGGAAAGGGCTTGAGCGTGCCGCGCTCGAAGCCTTCGCGCATCGCGTCGAGCTGGGCGGTGGAGGCCACGCAGTCCATCGCGAGCGAGTCGATGCCCACGAAGGTGTGCATGCCGCGGTAGAACGCGAAGATGTCGAAGGGCACGGCGCGCTCGTGCGTGGCGATGAAGATCTGCGTCGCGCCCTTGGCCATGGCCTTGTTGGCGGCCTCGAAGTAGGCGCTGCCGACGGTGTTGTAGACGATGTTCGCGCCGCGCCCGCCGGTGAGCTCGCGCACCTGCGCGCCCACGTCGGCATGGTGGCGCGCGTCGATCACGTCGACCGGCCCGCATGCGAAACCCTCGAACGGTCCGGCGCGGCGCTGCACCGCGATCACGCGCGCACCGGCCTGCGAGGCCAGCTGCACCGCCGCCTGCCCGACCTTGCCGTTGGCGCCGAGCACCAGCACGGTCTGCCCGGCCTGCGGCATGCCGCTGCGCCTGAAGCCTTCGTAGGCGGTGACAAAGGGCACGCCCACGGCGCCGGCCTCGTCCATCGAGATGCCCTGGGGCTTGGCACGCAGCGCGGCTTCGGGCAGCACGAGATAGCGCGCATGCGAGCCGTCGCGCGTGATGCCGATGTCGCCGCCCGAGCCATAGACCTCGCGGCCGATC
Source organism: Variovorax sp. V93 (assembly GCF_041154485.1). NCBI lineage: Bacteria > Pseudomonadati > Pseudomonadota > Betaproteobacteria > Burkholderiales > Comamonadaceae > Variovorax > Variovorax sp. V93. Next base: position 128,653 of record NZ_AP028669.1, read on the forward strand.
CATTCGGCCGGACCGCTGACCACGGTGCCCGCGAAGTCGCGGCCCGGGGTGCGCGGCCACACGGCTTGCGGCATGAGGCCCAGCGCGGCCTTGACGTCGCTGGGGTTGACCGCGGCAGCGGCGACTTGCACCACGGCGTGGCCGGGGGGGGCTGTGGGTTCCGGCTGCGGCGCGGCCTGGATCTGCAGCGCGTCGAGGTTGGCGGCCTTTTCGTTCACGCGCAGTGCGCGGGAGGTGGTGTGCATTGCGGCGATGCTCATGGGTGCGTGTGTTGTTTGGATGTGCTGTTGTTCAGGGCGCGGTTGTTCGGGGCGCGTGCACAGGCCACCGGGTACTCCCCTCCGCGAATGTCCCCCGGCCTTCGGCCTCCTCCTTGATTTCGCTGCGGGGAGCACCCGATGCCCTGTGCACGATGGGCGCGGCTGTGGTGCTGGTTGATCAACGACCGCTCTGCATAACGCTTCCGCCGATGGGGTGCCTTGCGCAGCGAAATCAAGGGGGAGGCCGAAGGCCGGAGGACATTCGCGGAGCAAGGTACCCCGTCGGTGGGAGCGCGCCCTGAATGCCCCACAACGCTCTGAGTAGAACGAGGCCGCAAGTTAGCTCCCGGCACCAGGCAAACCCAGCATGGCGCGTGCCTCGCGCGGGTTGGCAACCTCGCCGCCCAGGCTCAGCAGGATGTCGCGCGCCTTCGCCACCAGCTGCGCATTGCTCTCGGCCAGCACGCCCTTCTCGAGGTAGATGTTGTCTTCCATGCCCACGCGCACATGGCCACCCAGCAGCCAGGCCTGCGCGACGATCGGGAACTCCATGCGGCCGATGCCGAAGGCGCTCCAGAACGCGCCGCGCGGCAGCATGTTGCGGGCATACAGCAGCGTCTCGGGCGTGGGCGCGAAGCCGTACTTCACGCCGAGGACGAAGGTCCACATCGCGGGGCCGTCGAGCGTGCCGTCGGCAATCAGGTCGAGCGCGAGATTGATGTCGCCGGAATCGAAGATCTCCAGCTCGGGCTTCACGCCCGCCTCGCGAATCACCCTGGCCATGCGGCGCACGTTCCTCGGTGTGTTCATCACCACATCGGGGCCCGAGTTCATGGTGTTGAGATCGAGCGAGCACACGTCGGGCTTGATGAGCGCGATGTGCTCCACGCGCTTCTCGGGCGGCAGCAGCGTGGTGCCGGGCGCGGCGATCTTCGGATCGTCCTCGCTCGGAATGAAGCGCCCGCCCGGGCCGGTCGTGAGGTTGACGACCAGCTCGCGGTTGCCGCGCCGGATGCGCTCGACCACCTCGCGGTAGAGCTCGATCTCCATCGACGGCTTGCCGGTCTCGGGGTGGCGCACGTGGATGTGCACCTGCGCCGCGCCGGCCTCCGCGGCGGCCAGGCATTCGTCGGCGATCTGCACCGGCGTGATCGGCAGGTGCGGCGTCTGCTCGGGCTTCACGAGGTTGCCCGTGACGGCGCAGGTGATGAGCGTCTTGGCGGTGCTCACAGGTGGCGCCCTCCATCGACCACGATGCGCGTGCCGGTGACGAAGCGCATCGTCGTCGCGAGCGCTTCCACTGTGGCCGCCACGTCGTCGGGCTTGCCGATGCGCCCGAGCGGCGTGGTGCTCGCCATCTTGCTCGCGAATTCCGCGCCGCGGCCCGGCACGAAGCCCGACTCGACCGCGCCCGGCGAGATGGACACCACGCGCACCGCCGGCGCCAGCGCCTTGGCCAGCGCATCGCCCACTACGTCGAGCCCGGCCTTGGCCGCCACGTACGCAAGGTTGCTGCCCACGCCCGTGAAGCCCGCGATCGACGAGATGTTGGCAATGAGCCCGTCGCCGCTGTCCTTCAGCATCGGTGCGAAGGCGCGGATGGTCGCGAACACGCCGCGGAAGTTGGCGCGCAGCAGCTCGTCGATGAGTTCGTCGGTCAAGGCGTCGAGGTCGCCCGCCGGAACGGGCTGCGTGTGGCCCGCGCTGTTGACCAGGATGTCGCAGCGCCCGTGCGCGGCCTTCACTTCGGCGGCCGCGGCCTGCAGGCTCGGCGTGTCGACGATGTCGGCGCGGATCGCCATGTGGCGCTGTCCGTGGGCGGAGGGCAGGGCAGCCGCGCGTGCGGCCGCATCGTCGCCCTTGCGGTGCAGCAGCACGCAGGTGGCGCCCAGCGTTGCAAGGCGCACCGCCGTCGCATAACCGATGGCGCCAAGGCCGCCGGTGATGACGGCAACCTTGCCGTCGAGTCGGGAAACAGGATCGAAGCTCATGGGATGGAAGCCTGGGTTCAGGGGATGGGAGGACGCGGGAACTTCATCTCGCCCGGTTCGAGCTGGAAGTCGTACTGCAGCGTGGCGCTCTGGCCATCGGGCGCCAGTGCGAAGCAGCCGATCAGCCGCCGCGTCACGCCGAAGGTCGGGTCGCTCTCCAGGTTCTGGTCGTCATCGGCGAACACCTGCGTGACCAGCACCTTGTGGCCTGGCTTGCTCACCATGAAGTGCAGGTGCGCGGGCCGGTTGGGGTGGCGCTGCTGTGCGCGTAGCAGCACGCCGCAAGGCCCGTCGGTGGGCACCGGATAGCCGGCCGGCCGCACGCTGCGGAAGTGGAAGCGCCCTTGCGCGTCGGTCGTGAAGCGGCCGCGCAGGTTCATGTCTTCCTGCGCCGGGTCCTGGTTTTCGTAGAGGCCGATCGGCGAGGCCTGCCACACGTCGACCGTGGCGCCCGCGATCGGTTCGCCCTGCGCGTCGCGCACCGTGCCCGCCACCACGAGCGGAAGACCCGGCGTGCCCGAGCGCGCAATGCTGTCGCCGAGCGCGCAGGCCGGCGAGTTCGCGCGCCAGAACGGGCCGAGCAGCGCGGCCGGCGATTCGCCGTGCGGGTCCTGGTTGTTCTGCAGCGCCACCACGGTGGAGATACCGAGGATGTCGGCCGCCAGCACCACCTCGTTCTTCTTCTCGCCCGTGGCCTGGCCGATGGCGACGATGAATTCGAGCGCCTGCTCGAACTCTTCCTCGGTCAGCTTCACCTCCTGGACGAAGTCATGCAGGTGGCGCGTGAGCGCATTCATCACGGTGCGAAGGCGCGGATCGGGCGTGCGCTCCATGGCCTGGAGCGCGAAGCCCAGTACCGAGTCGGGGGAGGTGGCGATGTTCATGGGATGTCTCGTCGGGATGTTTGTGCAATCGTTTGCACGATCTTAGTCCAAACCGGCAGAAAGTAAAATGACCCTGTCGGCCAATATGGGAATGCGCGCAGGCGTTCCGAACGCGCAGCCCCGGCGACAATCGTTTGCACCAATCAGCCCATGAGCATCAGCCCACCTTCTTCCCCTGTGACCATCCGCGACGTTGCCCGCGCGGCCGGCGTGCATGTGTCGACCGTCTCGCGCGCGCTCAGCCCCGAGAAGCGCTCGCTGATCAGCGACGAAGTGCTGCGCGTGGTGGAAGAGGCCGCGCAGCGCCTGGGCTACCGGCCCAACCGCGCGGCCTCGGCGCTGCGCACGGGCCGCACCCACACCATCGGCGTGCTGGTGCCCGACATCACGAACGCGGTGTTCCCGCCCATCCTGCAGGGCATCGAGGCCAGCGCTGCGGCGCGCGGCTACTTCGTGTTCGTCACCAACGTGGCCGACCCTGCGCTCGCGCGGCCGGTGCTCGAGCGCATGCTCGCGCAGCGCGTCGACGGCGTGATCCTGGCCACCGCCACGCGCGACGATCCGCTGGTCGACTTCGTTTCCAAGGCCGGCATGACCGCGGTGCTGGTCAACCGCGCCGACGAGACCGGCCGCCTGCCGGCCGTGGTGAGCGACGACCGGCTTGCGATGAAGCTCGCGGTCGACCACCTCGTGGGCCTCGGCCACAAGCGCATTGCGCACCTGGCCGGACCGCAGAACATTCCCACTGGCGTGGGCCGCCGCCTGGGCGTGGAGCAGGCGCTGCGCGACCACCGCATGAAGCCGCTGCGCGTGATCGAGTGCGCGAGCTACAGCCGCGAGGCCGGCGCGGCCGCCATGCGGCAGATGCTCGAAGCCGGCCCGACCCCGCAGGCCGTGGTGTGCTGCAACGACCTCGTGGCGCTCGGTGCCTACGATGCGCTGCGCCAGGCCGGCCTGCGCGTGCCGAAGGACATCTCGGTCACCGGTCACAACGACATGCCACTGGTCGACATGGTCGACCCGCCGCTCACCACCATTCGCCTGCCGCACCGCGAACTCGGCTGGCGTGCGGCCGAGATGCTGTTCGAGGAGATCGACGGTCGTGCCATGTCGGCATCGACCGTGGTGCTGCGGCCCGAGCTCGTGGTGCGCAAGTCGACCGGCGTGCCGGCTGCGCGCTGATCAGCGGGGCAGGGTTTTCTTGCGCGCTGCCGGCCGCCGCGGCGGCTTGGCTTCGAGCACCAGCTCGGCCGGCAGCGTGTCGTTCCACGATTCGGTGAAGTAGGCGCGGTCGCTCGGCACCAGCTGCGGCAAGGCTTCGCGCAATGCAGCCAGCGACTGTTCGGCCGCCCTCAGGTCGCCCGCGTGCGCCGCGTACCAGGCGTGCTCGAACAGCAGGCTGCAATGCTGCAGGCCCGGGTAGCGGCGCCGCCCGGCCTGGTGGTCGGCCAGCCGCGCCTGCGCCACCTCGATCCAGCGCGCGGGCCAATGGGCGGCATCGAAGGCATCCGCGAGCGGCCCGGCGAGCCGGGAGATCGCGGCCCTATCGAGCGGCTTCTGCGCACGGAACTGCGCGAGCGTGGGCTGCCGCTCGGGCCGGCAGTGGCCGCGCGCGATGCGCATCAGGTAGATCGCGTTCCAGGCCGAGCGGCCCTGGCCGTCGGTGTGGCCGCAGAGCCATTCGCTGAAGGCGATCCACTGCACCGCGCGGCGCGTGGTGTCGGCATGGCCTTCGTGCACGAGCGCCGGCAGGTCGGACAGGCCCACGCGGTCGAACAGCCACGCGGCCATGCCCATGTTGGCGGCCACGTGCTGTGCGGCGTCGAAGGAATGCGATTCGAAGGCCGCGGCCAATGCTTCGCCGAAGCGCTGCAGCGACTCTTCGGCGAGCGTCGCGGCCGTTGGCTTGTCGTCGGCGGAGAGCCCCAGTGCGCGCGAGCGGCACACCAGCGCCCACAGGTTGCACCATTCGAAGCGCACGTCGGGGTGGTGCCGCAGCACCAGGCTGCGCGCCGCATCGTTCGCCATGCCACTCAGCAGCGACTGCGCGAGCGGCAGGTCGCGCGCGGTGTAGGCGCACCAGGCCGAGACGATGCATTCCATCGCGCCCAGGTAGTCGTTGCCCGCCACATGGTGCGCGAGGCGCTGCTTCTTGAGCGCCTGCAGGCGGCGGCGCGCCTGCTCGTTGTCGCCGAGCCGGCGCCACAGCATCGCCTCGTTGAGCGTGACCAGCGCGCGCTGGAAATCGGTGGCGGCCAGCGTGCCGGCCAGGCGGATCGACTCCAGCGCACTGGCCGGCGACCCGGCCGCGCTGCCGCCTGCCACCGGTGCCATCAGCCGGCCTTGCCGCGCCGCCTGCTGCGAGGCCACCAGCTGCTTCCAGAACGCGGCGTCCTGCAGGTGCACCGCATCGGGCGGCGGCGAGCCGGGCGCGGCCGCGCGGGCCTTGCGCGAGCGCAGCCCCAGGAAAGAAGCCACCTCGGCGGGCGTGGCTGGGCGGCCGCCCACCAGCATGCGCACGCGCCGGGCCTCGGCGGGCGGCAGCCAGAACGGACCCTGGCTGCGCCGCTCGGCGTTCAGGAAGCGCGGCTCGCGCTGCGTGTCCTCGCCCCAGCCGACCTCGATGTGCCAGGCCTTGAAGTCGCGGAATGCGCGGCTCACGACCATGCGCAGCGTGCTCGCATCGGAGACTTCGCCGCGCAGGTCGGCCAGCCGCACGAGGCCGGCTTCGGCATCGTGCGCATGCTTCATGCGCGCGAGCAGCCAGAGCGACTGGAATGCCGCGCGCTGGCCGTTGACCGATTGCGGCGAGGTGAGTTCGATGGAAAGCGGAGTGGGGGCGGCGGTTTTGGGCACGCCTCGGATTGAACCTCAAATCCGATGATCAGCGATGCCTGTCGAGCAGGCCGGGAACTTCGCTGCGGCCGATGCCCAGGTCGCACAGCTCGTGGTCGCTCATGCCGGCCAGACGCTGTGCGTCCGCGCGGCTGCGGCGGCGCTCCGCGGCGCGGCGGCGCCAGCTGCGCAGGACATGCATCAGGCGTTGATGGAAGGGCGAGTGCGTTGGCGCTGTCACGATGGTCTCCTTGTGGGAGCGCTCATCTTGCGGCGACGCATGCTATTGTGGAAGTTGAGATTTCTGACACCTTCAATCAGCATTCCTGATGCGACAGCTCAACCTCGACCAACTCCGCACGCTCATCGCCATTGCCGATCTGGGCACCTTCTCGGCGGCGGCCAAGGCGCTGCACCTCGCGCAGCCCACGGTGAGCCTGCACATCAGCGAACTCGAATCGCGCCTCGGCGCGCCGCTCGTGCTGCGCGGCGCGCGCCGGGTCACGCCCACCGCGGCAGGGGCCGTGCTGGTGGAGCGCGGCAGGCGCCTGCTGCGCGATGCCGACGACGCCATCGATGCGGTGCGGCGCCAGCACAAGGGGCTGGCCGGCCGGGTGCGCATCGGCTGCAGCACCACCAGCGTGGTGGTTGACCTGCTGCCGCCGGTGTTCCATGCCCTGCTGGAGCGCTATCCCGACATCGTGCTGACGCCCAGCTTCATGGGCTCGGAGTATTCGGTCGCCGGCGTGCTGGCCGGCACCCTGGACCTGGCCATCATCGCGCTGCCCCAGCCTGCGGTGCCGGGCCTCGCGCTGACACCCTGGCGCCAGCATTCGATGATGGCCTTCATCCCCGCGCGCTGGCAGGCGCCGCGCCGCATCACGCCGGCCTGGCTGGCGCAGCAGCCGCTGATCATGAACGAGCCGGGTTCGCGCATGTTCGCGCTGACCATGGAGTGGTTCGCACAAGCCGGCTTCGCGCCCCGCGCGCGCATCGAGCACGACTACGACGTCGCGATGCGCGGCCTGGTGGCCGCCGGCTACGGCGTGGCACTGCTGCCCGCACCCGACGGCGGGAAGGTCGCCGACGCCGGCGAGCACGTGCAGACGCGGCCGCTGAGCCCGAAACTCACGCGCCACCTGGCCATTGCGTACCGCGCGCAGGGCACGCTGGATGGCGCGACGCAGCGCGTGATCGAGACGCTGCTGGAGTTTGCCCGGAGCTGAGCAGCCGCTCTGAGTTCAGCGCTGGGCCGCTTCGTTCGGAAGACCCACGATCGGGCACTCCGCCGTGCCGATGGTGCTGCGCGTGAACGACTCCACCTTTTCGCGCGCGCCTTCGGGATCGTTGATCCACTGCTTGTAGAAGTCGAACGGGCAGTCCGCCACGCCCTTGTCGCCGTCGCCCGAATGGATGATGCCGGTGTAGCCGCGGTGCATCAGCTTGAACAGGTGGTTCTGCGACTGGCCGTTCCTGCGTGCATCGCGGATCAGGCTCATCGACAGCTCGGCGTAGTTGATGCCCATTTCCTCCTCGCCGCATTCGCCGAGCGTGCGGCCGTCGAAGCCGATGATGGCCGAATGCCCGAAGTACGAGTACACGCCGTCGAAGCCTGCCGCATTGGCCACCGCCACGTAGCTGTTGTTCATGAAGGCCATGGCCTTCGACACCAGGATCTGCTGCTCCTTGGCCGGGTACATGTAGCCCTGGCAGCGGATGATGAGTTCGGCACCGCGCATCGCGCAGTCGCGCCAGATCTCGGGGTAGTTGCCGTCGTCGCAGATGATCAGGCTCATCTTCATGCCCTTGGGGCCTTCGCTCACGTAGGTGCAGTCGCCCGGATACCAGCCTTCGATCGGCACCCACGGCATGATCTTGCGGTACTTCTGGACGATCTCGCCCTGGTTGTTCATGAGGATCAGCGTGTTGTAGGGCGCCTTGTCCGGATGCGCCTCATGGCGTTCGCCGGTCAGCGAGAACACGCCCCACACATTGGCGCGGCGGCAGGCGTCCGCGAAGATCGCGGTCTCCTCGCCGGGCACGGTGGCGGCGGTGTCGTACATCTCCTTCGCGTCGTACATGATCCCGTGCGTGGAGTACTCCGGAAAGATCACCAGGTCCATGCCCGGCAGGCCCTTCTTCATGCCGACCAGCATCTCGCCGATCTTGCGGGCGTTGTCCAGTACCTCGGCCCTGGTGTGCAGGCGGGGCATCTTGTAGTTGACGACCGCGACGCCCACGCAATCGCTGCTGCTCGAAATATCACCATGTCTCATGACGCTGCTCCTGGAGGGTGGTTGAAAAAAAGAAAACCCGAGCCGGTGGTCCACCGGCTCGGGCTTGTCTTGGGTGCAATGGGCTTGTGTCGTCGAAGCCGATTGTTCTCAACTCAGCGCAGGCTGCACATACGTCATTTCGCTGATTGCGAAAACGCGCTCAGCGCGGCCGCGCGTAATCGGATTCGATCCACGCGGCGGCGCTGCCCACCGTGAGCCTGAAGGCTGGCGAGACGTTCACGCTGGCGAGTTCCGAATCGTCGGCATCGTCATAGGCCGTGAGCGTGGCCGAAGGGTTGTCCTCGTCAGGCACGATGGCGAGCGACACGCGCACGCGCTGGCCGCTCTGCGCCGTGACCGTCACACTCTTGTTGAGCGTGGCGTGCAATTGCTGCTCGTGGCGGCGAATCACTTCGGCGGCGGTCTTCACCAGCGTGGAAAACGCAGGCCCGTCGAGCGGCTTCGGGTTCTTCTTGTCGCGGCCCATGGTCCAGGGGCCGACCAGCGCCGGTTCGGGGTCGCCGTGGCGGGTCATCTCGACGGCCCAGCCGTCGTCTTCCTCGTTCTTGATGACGCGGGCGGTCCATTGGCCGTCGCGCCAGAGGCGGGGTTCCTGCAGGGGGAGGGTGTCGGAGTCGGTGGAGTCTGTGGCTTCGGTCATTCGGGTGCTTGTGTTCGTGCGCGGTCCATTTTCGCCTGCGCCTGCGTGCCGATGTAGTGCTGCAGGCCATCGACCAATGCATCGAAGGCGGCGCGGCAGCGCGGACTGCTGCGAAGATCCTCGTGCATCGTGACCCAGGTCTCGAGCTTCAGGGAAAACGTGCGCCGCATCAGGCGCACCAGCGCCGCGTTGCGCAGGGCGAGCCCGGCCTGGCAGATGCCGATGCCCGCACCGGCGCGGATCAGCGCGAGCTGCGCCAGGTCGCTGTCGGTGCGCAGCGAGAAGGCATCGCGGCTGAAGCCCTTCAGCGACTTGCCCGCATTGCGCACGAAGGCCGAAGGCTGGTCGTAGCCGATGACCGAATGCGCCGCCAGTTCCTCGAGCCTGCGCGGTGTTCCATGGCGGGCCAGGTAGTCCTTGTGCGCGTGGAAGCCGAGCTCGATCTGGCCGATGCGGCGCGCCACCAGCTGCTCCTGCTTCGGGCGGACCATGCGCACGGCAATGTCGGCCTCGCGCCGCAGCAGGTCCTGGACGCGGTTGGTCGACACCAGCTCCACCTTCAGGGCCGGGTGTTGCTCGCGCAGCCGCGCGACGATGGGCGGCAGCACCTCGACGCCGATCACTTCGCTGGCGGACACCCGCACCACGCCGCGCACGCCCTCGCCCTGGCTGGTGGCGGCGCGCGCCAGGGAGGCGGCGGTGCTCTCCATTGCCTCGGCGTGGCCCCGCAGCGCCAGGGCAATTTCGGTCGGCATCAAGCCGACCTGCGAGCGCGTGAAGAGCACCACGCCCAGGGCTTTTTCCAGCGCCGCGACATGGCGTCCCGCCGTCGGTTGGGTGATGCCGAGCGCGCGCGCCGCACCGGAGAGCGAGCCCTCCCGCAGCACGGCGAGAAAGGAGCGATAGAGCTCCCAGTCGATGTTCGATGTCATGCATAAATGTATAGCTGCTGGATCATGTTAGGCAATTCCAATGGAACTGCCTGCGCTCCAGAATCCATCCATCGACAACTCTTCTGGAGCGTTTTCATGGCCCGCAGCAACACGGTTCTGGTTCTTGGTGCCACCGGCGGCATCGGCAGCGAGGTGGCGCGGCAACTGCGCGACGCGGGGTGGCAGGTGCGCGCACTGAAGCGCGGCGCGGCGGATACAGCGGCGCAGAAGGACGGCATCACCTGGATCTCCGGCGATGCGATGGACCGCCATGCCGTGGCCGAGGCCGCGAAGGGCTGCTCGGTCATCGTGCATGCGGTCAATCCGCCCGGCTACCGCCGCTGGCCGCAGCTGGTGCTGCCGATGCTCGACAACACCATTGCGGCCGCCACGGCCGAAGGCGCCACCATCGTGCTGCCCGGCACGGTCTACAACTACGGGCCGGATGCGTTTGCCCTGCTCGCCGAAGATTCGCCGCAGCGCCCCGCGACGCGCAAGGGCGCGATCCGCGTGGAGATGGAAAGTCGGCTCGAAGCCGCCAGCCGCCGCGGCGCCCGCGTGCTGATCGTGCGCGCCGGCGACTTCTTCGGCCCGAAGGCCGGCAACAACTGGTTCTCGCAGGGGCTGGTCAAGGCGGGAAAGCCGGTCGGCACGGTGAGCTACCCAGGCAGGGGCGGCATCGGCCACCAGTGGTCCTACCTGCCGGACGTGGCGCGCACCATGGTCGAACTGCTGGAGCGCCGCGACAGGCTGGAGGCCTTCGCGAGCTTTCACATGGCCGGCCACTGGGATGCGGACGGCACGCGCATGAGCGGCGCCATCCGCCGCGTGGTGGCGCGCCGCACGGGTGTCGAACCGCGCGTGGTGGCCTTTCCGTGGTGGCTGCTGACCCTGGCTTCGCCGTTCTTCGCGACCTTTCGCGAGATGCGCGAAATGCGCTACCTGTGGGAGACGCCGGTGCGGATGGACAATGCGCGGCTGGTCGCGTTTCTCGGCCGCGAGCCGCACACGCCGCTCGACGAAGCAGTCGAGGCTTCGCTCGAAGGCATGGCGTGCCTGCGCACGCCACCGGTGGCAGTGCCCGCCTGAAGATGCGGCAGAGGCGCGAGCAAACAGCCGCTCAGAAGACCGACAGCCCGGTCCGCGCGACGAAGAGTTCCAGCGCCTTCATTCCCAGCAACGAGTTGCCCGTGGCGTCCAGCGCGGGCGACCACACGCACAGCGTGAGCCGGTCGGGCACCACGGCCACGATGCCGCCGCCCACGCCGCTCTTGCACGGCAGGCCGATGGAGAACGCCACGTCGCCCGCGGCGTCGTAGGTGCCGCAGGTGAGCATCAGCGCATTGATGCGCCGCGTCTGCCGCTCGCCGGTCACCTCGGCCCGGCCGTCGATCGGATGCGCGCCGTCGCGGCACAGGAAGGCCGCCGCGCGCGCCAGCTGGCGGCAGCTCATGCGCAGCGCGCACTGGTGAAAGTAGGTGTCGAGCACCACGGCCACGTCGTTGTCGATCTTGCCGAAGCTCTTCATGAAGTTGGCGAGCGCGATGTTGCGAAAGCCGGTCGCGGCCTCGGAGCGTGCCACCTCGTCGTCGAACGAGATCGGCTCGCCGCAGAGGCTGCCCATCAGCGCCAGGATGTCGGCCTTGGCGCCGCCGCCGGCCTGCAGCGCCTGGCTCACGAGGCGGTCGGCCACTGCGATGGCGCCCGCATTGATGAACGGATTGCGCGGCTTGCCCTGCTCGTTCTCCAGCTGCACCAGCGAGTTGAAGGGATTGCCCGAAGGCTCGCGGCCGATGCGCTCCCACAGTGCGTCGCCCATGCGCTGCATGGCCAGCGTCAGCGTGAAGAGCTTGGACACGCTCTGGATCGAGAACGGCGTTTCAGCATCGCCCGCGAAGGCCTCGGTGCCGTCGCAGGTGCGCAGCGCAATGCCGAGCTGGCGCGGGTCGATGCAGGCCAGCGCCGGGATGTAGCTGGCCACCGTGCCGGCGGTGCCCAGCAGCGGCCGCAGGGTGGCGACAATGTCGTCGAGCACCGGCTGGAAGTCCGTGTCCTTCATGCCCGCGCCTTTCGTCGGTTGACCATCACGATGCCCAGGCCCACGCCCACCAGCGCCAGCATCAGCTGCAGCGTGAGCGGTTCGCCGAGCAGCGCCACGCCGAACACCAGCGCGAACAGCGGCGTCAGAAAGCTGAACGACGACATCTGCGTGGCAGGATAGTGCCGCAGCAGCCACATCCAGGTGAGGTAGCTCGCGAAGGCGCCGATCACGGTCTGCAGGCCGATCGAGGTCCATGCCCACGCCGAATACGAGAAGCCCCAGCGCTCGCCGAGCGCCAACGACAGCAGCGGGCACACGGCCGCGGTCACCGCCACCTGGTAGAACAGGGCCTTCTCGGCGCTCGCGGTGGCGAGCCGCGTGGTGCGCAGCGCCAGCGTGGTCAGGCCCCAGAGCATGCCGCCCACGATCGCCATCGCATCGCCAACCAGCTGGCCCGAACTTGAATGCCCGAAGCCTTCGCTGAACGCGAACAGCACCGCCGCGAAGGCGATGCCCAGGCCCAGCCACTGCAGGCCGCGCAGGCGCTCGGCGGGCACCCAGCGCGGCAGCAGCAGCGAGACCCAGAACGGCGCGGTGTACAGGAACACCGTGAGCCTCGAAGCCGAGGTGTGCTGCAGCCCCAGGTAGATGCAGGCGAACTCGCCCGCAAACAGCAGGCCCACGAGCAGCCCGCCCGGCAGCGTGCCGTCGCGCTCGAACAGCGGCACGCGGCGCCACAGGCACCAGAGCCAGAGCAGCGCCACGGCGCCCGCCATGCGCACCGAGGCCTGCCAGAGCGGAGGCACTTCGGCGACGGTGGTCTTGATGAGGATCTGCTGCAAGCCCCAGAACGCGCAGCATGCGATGAGAAGGCCGATGGCGAGGGAGTCGAGGTGGGTCTTGCGCTGGATCATTCGTCGCGTTGTTGTTCGTTCACCGGCCGGCCACCGGATAAGGCGGCTTGCCCCGCGTGCCCACCATCAGGTCGGGCACCACGGTTTCGACATCGGGCACCGCACGCGCGGCGCGTTCGAGCTTCCTGGCCACGGCGGCCGAGGGCACGCAGCCCTGCAGGTAGATCCAGCGCCGCTGGATCATCACCCACACGCTGGCCTTCTGCACGCCCGGCACGGCCGAGAGCGCGGCGCGCACCTTGGGCGCGAGCGGCTTGTCGTAGCGGTAGGCGTTGCTGTCGGTGCATTTGCCCGCGAGCCAGCAGCTGGTGCCGCGCTCCAGCCGCGAATGGGTCTGGGCACGGCGCTCCTCGGCGGTATAGAGCGGGCCTTCGGGCATGGCACAGGCGGGCTGGCCGGCGGAGACCTGGAAGAACGGATCGTCGAACCAGTTCTGCTTGAGCGGTGCTGCCGGCTCCTGCGCCGCGACGTTCTGCGCAGCCAGCAGCACCGACACGCACATGAACGCAGCGCCGCGGCTCACAAGGGATGTTCCGTGTAGAAGCGCCCGCCGTGGAACAGCAGCGGCGAGGCGCCGGCGTTGTGGGTGCAGCGCTCCACCTCGCCGACGAAGATCACGTGGTCGCCCTCGTCGTAGCGGCTGCGGTTGAAGCATTCGAAGCTCGCCGCCGCACCGGCCAGCACCGGCGCGCCGCCAAGCCCCTCGGTGAAGGCCACGTCGGCCCAGCGGTCGATGTTCTTGGTGGCGAAGCGCTCGGCCAGCCCCTTCTGGTTGGCGGCCAGGATGTTGATGGCGTAGTGCGAGCCGGTGCTGAGCGCCGGCATCGAGCCGGCCGCGCGCGCCAGGCTCCACAGCACCAGCGGCGGCGCGAGCGACACCGAATTGAACGAGTTGGCCGTGAGGCCGACCAGCGTGCCTTCGGCCGAGCGCGCGGTGACGATGGTCACGCCGGTGGCGAACATGCCGAGCGCTTCGCGGAATTCTTCGGGCGAAAAGGTAGGGGGCTTGGCCCGGCGGGAGGAGGTCACGGAAGAGGCTGTGCGTTGGACGGCGGAGGACCATTTTGGCTCAGCGCACGGACGGCTGCTTGGCGAGTGGCATCGCCCCGCTCGCCGGGGCCGGTTTCTCGGCGCTCAGCCAAAGAACCAATAGCAGACCGCAATCGCCGCCAGCACCCCCGCCAGCTCGGCCAGCAGCGCGCACGCCACCGCATGCCTTGCACGCTGGATGCCGACGGCACCGAAATACACCGCCAGCACGTAGAAGGTGGTCTCGGTGCTGCCCTGGATGGTGGCGGCCACGAGGGCCGGGAAGCTGTCCACGCCCTGGCTCTTCATGGTTTCGATCAGCATCGCGCGCGCCGCGCTGCCCGAGAAGGGCTTGACCAGGGCGGTGGGCATGGCGTCGACGAAGCGCGCATCCCAGCCGCCCGCGCTCACCAGCCAGCGCAGGCCGCCGAGCACGAAGTCCAGCGCACCCGAGGCGCGCAGCACGCCGACCGCGCACAGCATCGCCACCAGGTAGGGCAGCAGGTTCTTCGCGATGTCGAAGCCTTCCTTCGCGCCCTCGATGAAACACTCGTAGACCTTGATGCGGCGGATCGCACCGGCCAGCAGGAACACGATGATCACGCCGAACAGCGCAAGATTGCCCATGAGCGAGGAGAGCGACGCAATCGCCGCCGCCGAGAGCGTGCCCAAGAGCGCCATGAAGCCGCCCAGCAGCAGCGCGCCCGGCACCAGGTAGGCCAGCACCACCGGGTCCCACAGACGCAGGCGCTGCGCCACGGCCACCGAGAGCAGGCCGACCAGCGTCGATGCGCTGGTGGCCAGCAGGATCGGCAGGAACACCATCGTCGGATCGCTCGCGCCCTGCTGCGCGCGGTACATGAAGATCGTCACGGGCAGCAGCGTGAGCGAAGACGCGTTGAGCACCAGGAACAGGATCTGCGCGTTGGTGGCCGTGACCGGGTCGGGGTTGAGCCGCTGCAGTTCGCGCATGGCCTTCAGGCCGATGGGCGTGGCCGCGTTGTCGAGCCCGAGCGCATTGGCCGCGAAGTTCATCGTGATCAGGCCCAGCGCCGGATGGCCCGCGGGTACGCCGGGCATGAGCCGCCGGAACAGCGGGCCCAGCAGGCGCGCGAGCCAGCCCACGAGCCCCGCCGCCTCCGCGATGCGCAGGAAGCCGAGCCACAGCGTGAGCGTGCCGAACAGCAGCACCATCACCTCGACCGCGAGCCGCGCCATCGCGAACAGGCTTTCGACGATCGCCGCGAAAACCGCCGGATCGCCGCCCACGAGCCAGCGCCCGAGCGCCGCCAGCATCGCCACTGCGAAGAAACCCAGCCACAAGCCGTTGAGCACGCGTGTCCTTTTTCCTTTTTGTGAGCGCGATCATAGGGCTCCGCCCGCGCCTGCCGCGGGCTACAGTGCGGGCCATGGCAGCCTCTTGCTTTATCCGCAGACTCGCAGCCCTGGTGTGGGTCGCCGTGGCCTCGGCGTGGCTGGCGGGCTGCGCGGGCCTGCCGCCGCCACAGCCTAGCGCGCCGTCCGCGGCCATCACCGATGTCGCCGACACTGCGCTCGGCCAGCTGGCGCGGCTGCGCGCGCCGCAGGAGTCCGCATCGCTGTCGGGCTTCCGGCTGCTGCCGGAGGCGGCCTTTGCCTTCGACGCGCGCATTTCGCTCGCGCGGCATGCCGAGAAGTCGCTCGACGTGCAGTACTACCTGATCCAGAACGACGACGTCGGCCTGCTGCTGCTGCGCGAACTGCGCGAGGCCGCCGCGCGCGGCGTGCGGGTGCGCCTCCTGGTGGACGATCTCTACACGGCCGGCGAGGACGAGGTGTTCAGCACGCTCTCGGCCTTTCCGAACGTCGAGGTGCGGCTGTTCAATCCGCTGCCGTCGCGCGTCGGTTCGTTCGCGATGCGGCTCCTGTTCTCGTTCGGCGATTTCGGCCGCATCAACCACCGCATGCACAACAAGCTGCTGGTGGCCGACAACAGCTTTGCCGTCTCGGGCGGGCGCAACATCGCCAACGAATACTTCATGCGCGGCACGGCGGCGAACTTCATCGACATGGACGTGCTCTCCACCGGACCGGTCGTGCGCCAGATGTCCGAAGGCTTCGACCGCTACTGGAACAGCGAGCATGTCTGGCCCATCGAGCGCATTGCGCCGCTGCGCATGCCGGTCGAAGAGGCGCAGAAGCGCTTCGATGCCATTGCCGGCGCGGCGCTGCCCGATGTGCAGATGCGCCAGCGCGACGTCCTGAACAGATCGCCCGTGGGCGAGCAACTCGCCACCGGCAAGCTCGACCTGCAATGGGCGCCATTCACGCTGTTCGTGGACGACCCCGCGAAGATCACGCGCAAGCCAGAGGCCGCCTACGAGGGCAGCGTGACCGAGGGTGCGCTCGGCGTCATCAACTCGGCGAAGCGCGAAGTCAAGATCGCTTCGCCGTATTTCATTCCGGGCGCACGCGGCATGGCCATGATGAAGAAGGCCATCGAGCGTGGCGGGCGCATCACCGTGGTGACCAACTCGCTCGGCGCCACCGATGAACCGCTGGCCTACGCAGGCTACGAACGCTATCGCGCCGACATGCTGAAGATCGGCGTCACCATCTACGAGATCGCGCCCACGCTCACCGGGCGCTCGGGGCGCTTCGGCAATTTCAGGCACTCGATCAGCCGGCTGCATGCCAAGCTCGCGGTGATCGATGACGAGCGCTTTTTTGTCGGTTCGATGAACCTCGACCGCCGCTCGGCCTCGGTGAACACCGAAATGGGCCTCGTGATCGACAGCCCGGCGCTGGTGGCCGACTATGAAAGGCTCATGAGCGGGGAGCGCGTCAGCCTGGGCTACCGGCTGCGGCTGTCGCCCGACGGCCGCCGCGCGCAATGGCTGGAATACGACGACGGCGGCGGCGGCGACATCGTCCACGAGGACGAGCCCGGCGAGTTTCTATGGCTGCGCTTCAAGAACTGGCTGCTGCTGCCGATCGTGGGCGAAGAACTGCTGTAGCGGCCGCCTGCACAGGCCCCGGCTGTCACTTTCGGATCGATGGCTTACGTTACATTCCCAATCAAAGTGTGAATTTTTGTCACTGAATCCCGGAGACTTCGACATGACCGTTCCCGTGCCGCGCGAGTCGATTGCGCCGCTTTCCACCCGCCGTCGCCATGTGCTGACCGGTCTGGCCGCAACGGCGGCCGGTGCGAGCCTGGGATTTCCGGCGCTGGCGCAGAGCAGGGCCGTCCGCATCGGGACCACCTTCGACAACAGCAGCGTCGAGAAGGCCAACGGCCAGGGGCTCCACCAGGGTTCGAGCGCCTTCTTCAATGCGCTGAACAAGGCAGGGGGCATCAACGGCACGAAGATCGAACTCGTCATGGCCGACGACCAGTTCAAGCCCGACCTCGCCAAGGCCAATGCACTGGCCTTCGAGAAGGACAGCTCCGTGCTCGCGCTGGTGCATCCGCTCGGCACCCGCCAGACGTCCGAGGTGATGGACGCCGTGCCCGGCATGGCCGTGGTGGGGCCCATCACCGGCACCATCTCGCTGCGCAAGAAGACCTCGCCCAATACCTTCTGGGTGCGCGTCAACTACGACCAGGAAATCGACAAGCTCGTGAGCACGGCGGCCGTGCTGGGCCAGAGCCGCATCGGTCTCGTGCATTCGAACGATCCGCTCGGGCAATCGGTGCTGGCAGCGTTCAAGGCATCGCTCGCCAAGGCCAGGCTGGAGCCGGCCGTCATCGCGACCACGCCCAACACCACCAGCATGGAAGTCGGCCCCGCGGCCGAGGCCATCGCCAAGGCCAAGCCGCAGGTCGTGCTCATCGGCCTGGCCGGCACGGCGCCGGCTTTCATGAAGGCATTGCGCGACGCGGGCGGCAACAGCTCGGCCTACGGGCTTTCGATCACTGCAAGCGCGCTGTCCGCCATGGGCGACCTGGCGCGCGGCCTGGGCTTCGTGGTCGTGGTGCCGTCGCCGTTCTCGACCAGGTTCGAGATCGTGCGCCGCTACCAGGCCGACATGCTGGCCAACGGCACCAGGGAGTTCTCGCTGACCAGCCTGGAGGGCTACATGAACGCCGCCGTGCTCGCCGAAGGCATGCGCCGCGCCGGCGGCTCGCTCACGCGCGCTTCGGTGATGGCGGGAATGGCCAGCATCGAGAATTTCGATCTGGGCGGGGTGAAGATCAGCTACGGGCGCACGAACCGCGAAGGCGGGCAGTTCGTGGACGTGGCCGTGATCGGCAGCCGCGGCCAGATGCTGAGCTAGGTTCTCGACCCGGCAATCAGACCCCCACGCCGAGCAGCCCTTCGAGCAGGCCGTGATCGGCGGCCAGCTCGTTGCTCGGCCCGGCATGCACCACGGTGCCGCGCTCCAGCACGATCGCGCGGTGCGTCATCTCCAGCGCCAGCACGGGGTGCTGCTCCACGACGACGGACGCCAGGCCTTCGGCCTCGCACAGGCGGCGAATCGCGGCGGCCAGCTCTTCCACGATGATCGGCGCCAGGCCTTCCATCGGTTCGTCGAGCAGCAGCAGCTTCGGATGGGTCATCAGCGCGCGGCCGATGGCGAGCATCTGCTGTTCGCCGCCGGAGAGCTGGTTGCCGTAGTTGCTGCGCCGCTCGCGCAGGCGCGGAAAGAAGCCGTAGACGCGCTGGAGGTTCCAGCCGCCCGGCCGCGCGATCACCGTGAGGTTTTCTTCCACGGTGAGCGAGGGAAACACCTCGCGCTCCTGCGGCACCCAGCCCAGGCCCGCGCGCGCGCGCCGGTGCGAGGGCCAGCGCGTGATGTCCGCGCCCTGCCATCGGACCGCGCCCTGCATCACGCGGGTGTTGCCCATCAGCGTTTCCAGCAGCGTGGTCTTGCCCACGCCGTTGCGCCCGAGGATGGCGAGGCTTTCGCCCTGCCGCAGCGAAAAGTCGAGACGGTCGAGCACCACGGCGTTGCCGTAGCCGGCCGTGACGTGGTCGAAGGCAAGCACTTCAGACATGGCGATGGGAGCGTCCAAGGTAGACCTCGCGCACGCGCGGGTCGGCGCCGATCTCGGCCGGAGTGCCTTCGGTGAGGATGCGGCCGCCCACCAGCACCGAGATGCGGCGCGAGAAGCGGAAGACGAGCTTCATGTCGTGCTCGATGAACAGCACGCTGATGTCGTCCGGCAGCGCCGCGATGGCTTCGAACAATTCGCCGCTCTCGTCCTGCGGCACACCGGCCGCGGGCTCGTCGAGCAGCAGGATGCGGGGCTTGGCCGCAAGCGCCAGCGCAATCTCGAGCAGGCGCTGCTTGCCGTAGGCCAGCTCGGCCACGGGCACGTCGGCCAGGCTGTCGAGCTTGAGCGTGCCGAGCAGCGCATGCGCCTCGTCGAACACCGCCGTGCAGCCCTTGAGCGGCCGCCACCAGGTGGCGCCCAGCCCTTCGCGCTCGCTGATGGCGAGGACGACCGACAGCAGCGGCGTGAGACTGGGAAACAGCATGTTGATCTGGAAGGTGCGCGCCAGCCCCATGCGGGCGCGCCTGTCGCCCGAGAGGCGGGTGATGTCGCGATCGCCCATGTGGATCGATCCGCTCGTGGGCCTGAACACGCCGGTGAGCAGGTTGATGAGCGTGGTCTTGCCCGCACCGTTCGGGCCGATCAGTGCCTGGCGCGCGCCAGGTTCGAGCGAGAGGTTCACTTCGCCCACCGCCTGGAAGGCGCCGAAGCGGATGCCCAGGTTCTGCGTGCGCAGCGTGTGCGGGGTCGTGCGGCTCATCGCGTCGCCTTCCCCGTGCGCACGAGCCGCGAGAGCGCACCCATGATGCCGCCGCGCCCCAGCATGACCGCCGCGATCAGGAAGATGCCGAGCCAGAACATCCAGTACTGCGGGTTCATGTCCGCGAACCAGTCGTGCACCAGCATGTAGACGATGGCGCCGATCATCCCGCCGTACAGGCGACCCGTGCCGCCGAGCACCAGGATGATCAGCACTTCGGCCGAGCGGTTGAAGCCGATCGACTCGATGCCGACGAACTGCGTGGTCTGTGCCAGCAGCCCGCCCGCCACGCCGGCCACGGCCGCCGACATGGCATAGGCCATGCGCAGCCGCGCCTCGACCGGAGAACCGATGGCCGTCATGCGCTTGCGGCTGTCGTGGATGCCGCGCAGCGCGAGGCCGAAGGGCGAGCGCAGCACCAGCCGCACCAGCAGGAACATCGCGAGCACCACGACGAAGGCATAGCAGAACGCGGTCTTGCCGTACAGGTCGAAGTCGAAGAGGCCGAGCACCGGCGCGATGACCACGCCCTGCAGGCCGTCGGTGCCGCCGGTGATGCCAGAGAGCCGGTTGGCCAATTCGTAGAGCAGCACGCACACGCCGATGGTGATCATCAGCCGCGTGAGGTCGGCGCCGCGCACCACGAGGTAGCTCAGTGCGTAGCCGAGCAGGCCGCTCGCGACCAGCGCGAACACGAGGCCGGTGAAGGGTTCGCTCCAGCCGTATTTGGCGAGCAGGCCGGCCGCATAGGCACCTGCGCCGAAGAAGGCCGCGTGGCCGACGGTGAGGATGCCGGCGTAGCCCAGCGCCATGTCGAGCGACACGGCGAACAGGCCGAAGATCATGATCTGGCTCATCAGCGTGAGCTTGTCGGGCAGCAGGAAGAAGCTCGACGCGAGTGCCAGCCAGAAAGCAGTTTCGGCGATGCGCAGGTGCGTGGGGAACATCGTGACAGGCTTCATCCTGGGTGCCCTGTGCGTTGTGTTGCGTAGTGCCGGTGTGCGGAGCGCTGTTGTTCAGGGCGCGTGCGCAGGGCATCGGGTACTCCCCTCCGCGAATGTCCCCCGGCTTCGCCTCCTCCTTTATTTCGCTGCGGGGAGCACCCGATGCCCTGCGCACGAGAGGCGCGGCTCCTGTGCCGACCGATCAACGACTGCTCTGCCCAACGATCACGTCGATGGGGTGCCTTGCGCAGCGAAATAAAGGGGGAGGCCGCAGGCCGGAGGACATTCGCGGAGCAAGGTACCCCGTCGGCGCGATCGCGCCCTGAACAACGCACGGTGTGTTTCACGCGATCCCCTTCTTCGCCACGATGCCATTCGGCCGCACCAGCAGCATGGCGATCATGAACACATAGATGAGAAAGGCGCCTGCTTCCGGCAGGTAGTATTTGCCAGCCACGTCGACGATGCCGACCAGCAGCGCCGCAATGAACGGCCCGGTCACGGTGCCCGCACCTCCCACGCACACCACCATCAGGAAGTAGACGAGGTACTTGAGCGGGAACGAAGGCTCCAGCCCCAGCATGCCCAGGCTCAGCGCGCCGCCCAGGCCCGCGAGGCCGCAGCCCAGCGAGAAAGTCAGGAAGAACAGGCGCTGCACATGGATGCCGGTGCCGCCCGCCACGCGCTGGTTGTCGACGGCCGCGCGCACCATCGCGCCGTAGCGCGTCTTGCCCAGGCCCAGCAGCAGCGCGGCCAGCACGGCCACGCCGCAGACGATCAGGAACAGGCGATAGCGCCCCACTTCGAGGCCGAGCAGCGCGACCTGTCCGTCGAGCGCCGGCGGCAGGGTGAAGGGCTGCATCGTCGGGCCGAAGAAATACGTGAAGGCGGCGATCGACACGAACACCACGCCGATGGACAGCAGCACCTGGTCGAGCGGATGCGCGCGGTACAGCCGCCGGTAGAACACGAACTCCAGCACCGCGCCCACCAGCGCCGCCGCCACGAAGGCGGCGGCCAGCGAAAGGCCGAAGCCCAGCCCCCATTGGTTCATCAGCACGCTTGCCGCATAGCCGCCCACCATCGCGAAGCTGCCGTGCGCGAGGTTGACGAAATTCATGAGCCCCATCGTGATGGACAGGCCCACGCCGATGAGGAACAGGAGCATGCCGTAGGCCACCCCGTCGAAGATCACGATGCCCATGGGCCTCCTGTTGCTGCGCTGCTTGCCGGTGTGCTGCTTAGTTCGAGCTTTCCTTGGCCGGGTCCTTCACGCGGTCGAACTTGTCGAACTCCACGTTCACCAGCTGGCCGTTCACGCGCTCGGTCTTGCGGATGTAGACGGTCTGCACGATGTCGCGCGTGAGCGGGTCCACCTCGATCGGGCCGCGCGGGCTCTCGAAGCGCAGGCCGCGCAGCGCATCCATGAACTTGTCGCCGCTCGCGTCGCCCTTGGTCTTTTGCAGCGTGAGGTCGATGGCGGCCATGGCGTCGTAGGCCGTGACGGCGAAGTAGCTCGGGCGCAGCCTGGCGCCGTTGTCGGCGGCAAAGTCCTTCACGAACTTCTGGTTCTTGGGCGACGGGTGCGCGAACGAGTAGTGGTGGCTGGTGACCAGGCCGAGCGCCACGTCGCCGGTGGCGTCGAGGTAGCTGTCGTCGGTGGCTTCGCCAGTCGCGTAGAGCTTGATGCCGGCCTGCTCCATGCCGCGCTCCTTCCACACCTTGAGGAAGGCCGGCGGCATCACGCCCGAGGGAAAGAAGAAGAACACGGCCTGGGGCTTGGCGTCCTTGATGCGCTGCACGTAGGCCGAGAAGTCGGGGTTGTTCATCGGCGTGCGCACCTCGCCCGAGACCTTGCCGCCGCCGGCGGTGAAGGTCTTCTTGAAGGCGGTCTCGGCATCGACCCCCGAGGCGTAGTCGGCCACCACGGTGTAGGCGTCCTTGATGCCTTCCTTGAGCATGTAGCGCGCCATCGGGTCGGTGACCTGCTGCACGGTGAACGACAGCCGCGCCACGTAGGGCGAGCTGGTGGTGATGGCCGAGGATGCGGCGTTCATCACAATCGTCGGGATCCTGGCCTGCGTGGCGATGGCGCCCACGGCGTAGGCGTTGGGGCTGAAGTCCAGGCCGGTGAGCACGTTCACCTTGTCGCGCACGATGAGCTCCTGCGCAATGCGCTTGGCGGCGTCGGGCGCGGGGCCGGCGGTGTCCTTCTTGATGATCTCGACGGTGCGCCCGCCCACCTTGCCGCCGTGCTCCTTGAGGTAGAGCGCGATGCCGGCGTCGAACTGGCGGCCATAGTCGGCGTACGGGCCGGAATAGGTGGCAATGAGGCCGATGCGCAGCGGCTCGTCGGCGGCCTGCGCCGTGCTGCCGAGCAGGCCGAAGCCGGCGAGCAGGAGGGTCGAGAGAACGGTTCTCTTCGTCATCGTCGTCATGGAAAAACGCCTTTCAGGTGGGGTGAATGCGGAGCGAGCGAGTGTGCTTCAGACCTGTGTCTCTGGAATGTGCACCCTGAGGCCGTCGAAGGCCGCCGTCACGCTGAGCTGGCAGCTCAGCCGCGAATGGGGCCGGCGCTCGGCCGCGACGGCGTCGAGCAGCGCGCTCTCCATGTCGTCGGGCGGCGGCAGCATGCCTGCGAAGGCGTCGTCCACGTAGACGTGGCAGGTGGCGCAGGAACAGCAGCCGCCGCACTCGGCGTCGATGCCGCGCACGTTGCCGCGGATGGCGGTCTCCATCACGCTGGCGCCGATCTTGGCGTCGACCTCGCGCGTGGTGCCGTCCTTGAGGATGTAGTGGATCGTGGGCATGAAAGAAGGGCTTAGAACATGTCGAAGTACTCGCGGTGTTCCCACTCCGAGACTTCAAGGTTGAAGCGGGCGATTTCCGCTTCCTTGATGTGGCAGAGGTAGTCGATGAAGACCTTGCCCATCTGCGCGTTGAGCATCTCGTCCCTGCGCAGGCAGGCGAGCGCGTCACCCAGCGAGCGCGGCAGTTGCTCGGCCGGCGTTTCATACGGCGCGTCGGCCGAAGGACCGGGGTCGATGCCGTTGCGGATGCCGTCGAGCCCCGAGAACAGCTGCGACGCGAGATAAAGATACGGATTCGCCGTCGGCTCGCCCACGCGGTTCTCGATGCGCGAGGCGCTCTGGCCCACGCCGCCGAGCACGCGCAGCATCGCGCCGCGGTTGTCGCGCGCCCAGATCGCGCGGTCGGGTGCGAGCGAGAAGGGGCGATAGCGCCGGTAGCCGTTGATCGTGGGGCTCGCCAGGGCCGCCGCACCGCAGGCATGGGCTTTCAGGCCGCCGAGGTAGTGCATGCCGATCCCGCTGAGGTCCCGGCCTTCGGCCTCGGGCATGAAGGCGTTGACACCGTCGCTCTTGCGCCGCAGCGACTGGTGCAGGTGCCAGCCGCTGGACATCACGTTCGGGATCTTCGGCCGGCACATGAAGGTGGCGTGCAGCCCGTGGCGCTGGCAGATCTGCTTGATCGCGCTGCGCAGCAGCACCATGGTGTCGGCCGGCATCACGCCGGCCGTGGGGCCGAAGGTCAGCTCGAACTGGCTCGGGCCGAACTCGATCTCGAGCGAGCGCAGCGGCAGGCCGAGCGCGATCAGATTGGAGCGCAGCAACTCCATCAGTTCGTCGACGCGGTCGTAGCGCAGCTCGGTCAAATACTGGTGGCCGTGCGAGAGCAGCGACACGCGCGGCGGCTCGCCGGGCTGGCCCGAATCGGCCAGGCCCATGCGGGCGTCGTCGAGCTTGAAGACATGGAACTCCACCTCGAGGCCGGCGATGAAATCGAGCCCCAGCTCGTCGAGCTGCCGCACCGCGCGCTGCAGGATCTGCCGCGTCGCGAAGGGGCAGGGCTTGCCGTCGGCCATGTAGGCATCGCACAGGATCCAACCGGTGCGTGGCGCCCAGGGCAGCACCTTGAAGGTGGCGGGGTCGGCCAGGATGGTGAAATCCGCGCCGCCCTGCAGGCCTTCGATGGCGAAGCCGCCGTTCGCGCTGAACACCGGGAACACGGTCTTGTGCGAGGTGTCCTTGGCGAGCAGCGTGGAGGTGAGGTTCACGCCTTCCCACAGCGCAGCGCGCGCCTCGCTGGCAACCAGCGTCTTGCCGCGCAGCAGGCCGTGCTGGTCGGGCCAGGCGAAGCGGACCACGTCCACCTCGCCGCTGTCGATGCGGCGCACCAGCTCGCGCGCCTGTGCATGCTGGTCGTCGGACCAGAGACCGAAGCGGTCCACGAAGGTGTTGCTGCTGCTCATGGCGGGCCTGCTCAGGCAGCGAGCCGTGCGCTGGCCCAGTCCGACTTGAGGCGGCGTGCGCGGTCGGCCTCCTGCCAGTAGGCCTCGGTGGCCTCTTCGCCGCTGACGTGGCCGATGCCGTCGATGGACGGCGGCCCGGTCATCGCGCTGGCCTGCGCGGCGTCGATGAGCATCGGCGCGCTCTCGCCGGCCAGCGTGGCTTCGATGGCCTTCACCAGCACGCGGCGGTAGGCAATGATGCCCTTGTCGGTGCTGCCCAGGTGCTCGCGCGTGCGGTCCTGGATGGGGCCCTGCGACTCCACCGCCCATTGGTCGTGCACGTTGATGTCGTCGCCCATGCCGGTGTAGGTTTCGGTGCGCTGCTCGTCGACGCTGTAGCCGTAGTTGTTGCGCTTGTTCTTGCGCGAGGTGTAGTCGGGCAGTTCGTAGAGCGCGAGGCGCTGGTCGCGCATCTGCTGCTTGTCGACCGGGCCGGTGAAGCTCGTGAAGATGGCATACCAGTAGCAGTGCGTGTCGTCGACCGGCACATGCCATTGCGAGATGGTCATCTCGGCGCTCATCGGGATCACGAAGGCCTGCGGGAACACCACGTTGGTCACGCGCACGTGCGTGGTGTCTTCCGAGAGCTTGCGCAGCGCCTTCAGGCGCAAGCCGTAGTCGGTGGGCTCCACGCTGATGTCGGGGCGGTCGTACTCGCGCAGCACCTTGGTGATCGGCATGTCGGAATCGGCCGAGGCGCCGCGGAACTGCTTGCCGTAGCTCTCGGAGGTGTCCGCGTCCTCGAAGAAGCGGTGCAGGTACGACGCATGTGCGGGGTCGATGCCCACCTCGAGCGCCTGCAGCCAGTTGCATTCGAACAGGCCCTTGAACGCGAAGGTGTGGCTGTCGGGCGCGACGAAGCAGTCGAACTCGGGGAAGGCCGGGGGCTCGCCCTCGCCGATGTACGCGAACACCACGCCGCTTTTCTCGACCACCGGATAGGCCGACTGCCTGATGCGGCTGCACAGCTTGCTGGTGGCGGGTTCGGCGGGGGTTTCGAGGCAGTTGCCCTTGGCGTCGAACAGCCAGCCGTGGAAGGCGCAGCGCAGGCCCCCGTTCTCCAGGCGTCCGAAGGCCAGGTCGGCGCCGCGGTGCGGGCAGTCGCGGTCGAGCATGCCGAGCTGGCCGTTTTCATCACGGAACAGCACGAAGTCCTGGCCCATGAGCTTCACGGGCTTGACCGGGCGCGGGCCCGCCAGTTCGTCGGCCAGGGCCACCGGCTGCCAGTAGCGGCGCAGCAGCTTGCCGGCGGGCGCGCCGGGTCCGACGCGGGTGATGAAATCATTTTGTTCGGCGCTGATCATCGTGCGGGCTCCATCGTGGTGCTTCAGAAAGAAGTCTGCAGGCATTGCATGCAGTTGTATGCATTGTCTGGGTGTTCCTCGATCCGGGTCAAACCTTTATCGGCAATTTCGTCCTAAATCGAGGGATGATGGCGCTAAATATAGGGTTAACGAGAGGCTCTGCATGTATTTTTGACGCATATTGCCTAGAGGTGCATGCAACAACCGAGCCAAGGTAAATATGCTGCGTGCAATGGCGGGCAGGTCTCCTAGAATCCGCACATCCCCTCTCCCTGGCGCTTCCCGATGGACTCCCAACAATCCCGCGTGCTGGTGCAGCTGCGCGACTTGATTCTCAAGGGCGAATTCGTGCCCGGAGAGCGGCTGGCCGAGATTCCGATCGCCGAGAAACTCGGCGCCTCGCGCACCCCCGTGCGCCTGGCGCTGGCCAGCCTCGAGCACGAAGGCCTGATCGAGCAATCGCCCGGCGGCGGCTACCAGATGCGCCGCTTCACCTCGCAGGAAGTGGCCGACGCCATCCGCGTTCGCGGCGTGGTCGAAGGCTTCGCGGCGCGCCTGCTGGCCGAGGACGGTGCACCACGACAGTTGCTGCGTGACCTGAAAGAGTGCCTCGAGGCCGGCGACCGGGCGGTGAACAAGCCCAGCATGGAGCTGGACGACTACGCGGCCTACGTCGAGATGAACGACCGCTTCCACAAGCTGATCGTCGAAGGCTGCGGCAACCTTGCGCTCAAGCGCGTGATGGACATGCTTGGCGGCCAGCCCTTCGCCGCGCCCAGCGCGATGCTGCCGATGCAGTCGTCGATGGAAGAGGGCCAGCAGTGGATGCGCCAGGCGCACCGCACGCACCATGCGATGGTGCAGGCCATCGAGCGCGGGCAGGGCTCGCGCGCGCAGGCGCTGGGCGAGGAGCACGTCGAGATCGCACGCATGAACCTCGACTACGCGCTCGAACGCCCCGAACTCGCGGCCGAACTGATGCCCGGCATTCGCCTGGTGGCCAAGGGGCGCGGCTAGCTGAGCCTCGCCAGGGCGCGGCCGCAAACCGCGCTCAGGGCACCTCGATCAGCAGGTCCGGGCGAAAGCTCTCCTGTTCGCCCTTGCCCTTGTAGCCGAGCGGGTTGGCGACCACGCGGCAGCCGTCCTTCACGTAGTCGGAGGGGCAGTGCAGGTGGCCGTGCAGCCACAGCTTGGCGCGCGGCAGCAGCGCATCGAGCGAATTGCAGAAGCCCGCGGTGCCGGGCGTGAGGCCGTAGCGTGGATCGGCGCTGGCGAGGCTGGGCGCGAAATGCGTGATGGCGACCGTGGCGCCGTCGAAAGGCTCGGCCAGCGCCTGTTCGAGCCAGGCCTGGCAGGCCAGCCCCTGCTCCCGCATGGCGCCGGCCATGAAGGGCTGGCCATGGCGCACCGTGGCGGCTTTCTCGAGATAGAAGTCGGCCGCGCGCATGGCCTTCCCGCGCTTCTTGAGCGCATCCGCCAGGCCGTCGGTGGGTTCCACCAGCGCGTCGAAGTCGGCCCAGAGCGTGGTGCCGATGAAGCGGATGCCGTCGATCACCAGGGTCTCGCGCTCCAGCCAGAGGATGTCGAGCTCCCGGCACAGCGCGCGCAGGCGCTCGTGGGTCTGGTCGAAATCGGTGTTGTCGTATTCGTGGTTGCCCGGCACGTACATCACGGGCACCGGCCAGCCGTTGCGGGGCGAGAAACGGCCCAGGCCGAAGTCGGGGTCGGTCAGGCGCGAGCCTTCCTGGTAGGAGCCGATGTCGCCCGCCAGCACCAGCATGTCGGCGCCGGGCGCGGGTTCGGCCTGGAAGCGGGGGTGGGACTCCAGGTGCAGGTCGGACAGCAATTGCAGCTTCATCGTCTTTTCAGTCTAGGGGAATCAGCCCATGCACAAAGCGCATGAAGTAGGGCTTCCAATATTAGGGATAACCCCTATTCTTAGGACATCAACCACTCCAGCGCAGCCAAGAGCAGCGCACTGTCATGTTCAGCCTCATTGCCCAAGTGGCCCGTTTCTTCCGTTCCTCCGATGCCAGCGCCCCGGCCAGCCACGCCGCCGCGCTGATGGAAACCGCCGACGTCCGCGCCGGCCGGGGCGCCCACCACGCGCAGGAACTGCGCGCTGCCGCCAGCGCCTGGCTCTCGGTCATCCGCTAGAAAACCCGGTCATCCGGGCACTTTTTGCCCGAGGACCGAATCCGCGAAGGCGGCCGCGGCGGAGCGCAGCAGCGCGGTGCGCAGCCATTCGTGCGCATGCCCGTGCTGCGCGCGGCGATGCCAGATGGCGTCGACGTGCACCATCGGCTGGTCGAAGGGCAGGTCGCGCAGCACCAGTTGCTCGTCGATGCCGGTCACGGTCACGAAATGGCGCGGCAGCACCGTCAGCAGGTCCGAATTCGCGACCACACGCCCGGCCGTGAAGAACTGGTTCACGGTCACCACGATGCGCCGCTCGCGCCCCATGGCGCCCAGCGTCTGGTCGATGAAGCCGTAGGGGCGCCCCGAAAAGCTCACGAGCAGGTGCCGCGCCGCGCAATAGTCGTCCAGCGTGAGCGGCGCATTCGCAAGCGGATGGCCGCGCCGCATCACGCACACGTACTGGCCCAGGTAGAGCCGCTGGGTCTCGAACGCCACCCCTGCGCCGGACTGCCCGCGCGCCGCGAGACTGGCGATCACGGCCGGAAAGTAGCCGACGGCCATGTCGACTTCCTCCTGCTCGAGCATCCGCCGTGGATCGCGCGTTGTAAGCGGCAGAACGCGCAGCGAGATAGCGGGCGCTTCCTTCTCCACGATCCGAACCAGTCCTGGAATGAGCTCGGCGGCGGTCGCATCGGCCATGGCCAGCAGGAAGGTGGTGTCCGCGGTCGATGCATCGAACTCGCCCGGCGCCAGCGTGTGCTGCAACTGCCGCAACGCATCCCGCACCGTGGGCCAGAGCGCCAGCGCGCGCGGCGTGGGCTCCACGCCCGCCCCCGCCCGGCTCACCAGCTCGTCGCCGAGCACCTCGCGCAGGCGGCGCAGCGCATTGCTCACGGCGGGCTGGGTGATCGACAGGTTGCGCGCGGCGCGCGTGAGGTTGCGCTCCGCCATCACCTCGTCGAAGACGCGGAGCAGGTTGAGGTCGAGTGTGCGGAAGTTGACGTCCATCAGTGATGTGAATGATAAACATCAGAAAGATAAAGTGGCAAAACACTAGGACAAACCCTAATATCTGTCCATCGGCATCAGCCATTCGTCCCACGGAGGGATTCATCATGACCAGCTTTGTCCACGTAGACCAACCCACTGTCCACCCCGGCGTCCAGCGCGCCGAGATCCTGTTCGGCCAGATCAAGGCCGCACGCGCCGGCGCGAACGGTTCGCGCCCGCTGATCGCCCTGCTGATCGTCGCCGTTGCCGCGGCGGTGATGGTGGTGGCCGACAAGCTCGTTTCCAACTGGGACGAAGGCGCGCTGCTCGCCGCCTGGGCCGTGCTCTGCGCCGCCGCCTTCGGCATTGCCGCGCTGTTCGCCGGCTCGCTGCGCGCTCCCCTGGCCCGCGTGGCCGGTGCCTGGAATGCAGCCGCCGCGCGCCGTGCCTCGGCCCGCGCCGACGCCCGCTTCCTCGAAACCGCGCAGAACGACCCGCGCGTGATGCAGGAACTGCAGGCCGCCACGTGGCGCCAGGAGTCCGAAGGCAAGGTGTCCGCCGCGGTCGTCGCCAAGGTGGACGCAGTGGCCCGCGCGGCCGCACGCTCCAGCGAAGCGCGCATGCCGACGCTCTACGAAGCCATGCGCCGCATGAACAGCTCGCGCTACTACTGATCGATCGGCGCCAGCCGCCGGCCGTTCAATGAAAAAGCCGCCCCTCCGGGCGGCTTTTTTGCGTGTGCGGCCAGGCCGCACAAGACCCGGGGAGCGGCCTCAGGCCGCCAGGCGCTGCTCGATGGCCGCCTTGGTTTCCGGCAGTTCCTTCGGCAGGTGGTGCGCCAGCTGCTGGAACAGCTCGGCATGCAGCTTCAGTTCGGCCTGCCAGGCAGCCTTGTCCATGCTGGTGACCGTGGCGAACTGCTCGGCGCTGAATTCCAGGCCGTTCCAGTTGAGGTCTTCGTAGCGCGGGCTCACGCCGGTGATGTGCTCGGTGCCCTTGGCGGTGCCTTCGACGCGGTCGATCATCCACTTGAGAACGCGCATGTTCTCGCCGTAGCCGGGCCAGACGAACTTGCCGTCGGCGCCCTTGCGGAACCAGTTGGTGGTGTAGATCTTCGGCAGCTTGGCGCCCGAGGCCTCGAGCTTCTTGCCCAGGTCGAGCCAGTGCTGGAAGTAGTCGCTCATGTTGTAGCCCGTGAACGGCAGCATCGCGAATGGGTCGCGGCGCACCACGCCCTGCTGGCCGGCGGCCGCGGCGGTGGTTTCGGAGCCCATGGTGGCGGCCATGTAGACGCCCTCGACCCAGTTGCGGGCCTCGGTCACGAGCGGCACGGTGGTCGAGCGGCGGCCGCCGAAGATGAAGGCATCGATGGCCACGCCCTTGGGGTCGTCCCAGGCGTCGTCGAGCGCGGGGTTGTTGATGGCGGCCACGGTGAAGCGCGAATTCGGATGCGCGGCCTTGGCGCCGGTTTCCTTGGCGATCTGCGGCGTCCAGTCCTTGCCCTGCCAGTCGATCAGGTGCGCGGGCAGCGTGCCGGTGTCCTGCTCCATGCCTTCCCACCAGACGTCGCCGTCGTCGGTGAGCGCGACGTTGGTGAAGATCACGTCGTGGTCCAGGCTGTCCATGCAGTTCGGGTTGGTCAGCATGTTGGTGCCGGGCGCCACGCCGAAGTAGCCGGCCTCGGGGTTGATCGCGTAGAGGCGGCCGTCCTTGCCGGGCTTGATCCAGGCGATGTCGTCGCCGATGGTGGTGACCTTCCAGCCTTCGAAGCCGGCGGGCGGCACCAGCATCGAGAAGTTGGTCTTGCCGCAGGCGCTCGGGAAGGCGGCGGCCACGTGGTATTTCTTGCCCTCGGGGTTGGTCACGCCGAGGATCAGCATGTGCTCGGCCAGCCAGCCTTCGTCGCGGCCCATGTTCGAGGCGATGCGCAGCGCGAAGCACTTCTTGCCCAGCAGCGCATTGCCGCCGTAGCCCGAGCCGTAGCTCCAGATCTCGCGCGTTTCGGGGTAGTGGACGATGTACTTGGTCTTGTTGCAGGGCCAGGCCACGTCCTTCTGGCCGGCCTCGAGCGGCGCACCCACGGTGTGCACGCAGGGCACGAATTCGCCGTCGGCGCCGAGCACCTCGTACACCGCCTTGCCCATGCGGGTCATGATGCGCATGTTGACCGCCACGTAAGGCGAGTCGGAGAGCTCGATGCCGATGTGGGCAATGGGCGAGCCCAGCGGGCCCATGCTGAACGGCACCACGTACATCGTGCGGCCCTTCATGCAGCCGTCGAACAGCGGCTGCAGCGTGGCGCGCATTTCGGCCGGGGCCATCCAGTTGTTGGTGGGGCCGGCATTTTCCTTTTTCTCGGAGCAGATGAAGGTGCGGTCCTCGACGCGCGCCACGTCGCTCGGGTCGGACACCGCGAGGAAGGAGTTGGGGCGCTTGGCCGGATTGAGCTTCTTGAAGGTGCCCGCGTCGACCAGCTGCTGGCAGAGGCGGTCGTACTCTTCCTTGCTGCCGTCGCACCAGTGGATGGCCTGGGGTTTGCAAAGCGCGGCCATGTCGGCCACCCAGGCAATCAGTTTTGCGTTCTTGACGTACGAGGGTGCCTGGATGGCGAGGCCCTGCATCGTGGGTGCGTTCATCGGAAATCTCCTAAGTTGAAAAAATCGTCTTTCCGAACGGGACGCCGCGCCTGCGATGGCGCGGAGGTCCGTTTGAGAAAACGTTTTCGCTTCGGGAGACTGCGTCAACGCGGGCCGCACGACCCGCGGACGAGGACGCAAATGGCTGTCAGGCCAAGTAGACGGCGATGGATGCCAGCAGCAGCATCAGCACGCCGCCGGCCAGCGGGAGCACGAGCGGCATCAGGTGCACGATCGATTCGACGGCGTCTTTTTCAACGGCGGCGGCGTGGCCGGGCTCGACGGGAGTAGGGTTGGACATTGATTACCTCGAATACGCAAATACGGAAAACTGCGGCCATTTTACCGGCGGCCCCCGGCGGCACGGTCTAGGGGGTTGCGAGCCCCTTCAGTGCTGCTCCTCGGCCTCGAAGCCGGCCTCGTGCAGCGCGCCCAGCACGCTGGCCAGGTGCGCCCGTCCGCGGGTCTGCAGCACCAGTTCGATGTCGACGTTCTGGGCTGCCAGCATGGTAAACGCTCTTTGGTGGTGAACCTCATCGACGTTAGCGCCCGCTTCCGCCACAGTGGCCGTGATCTGGGCCAACGAGCCCGGCACATCGCGCGCGCTCACCCGCACGCGCGCCAGCCGGCCGGCCCGCACCATGCCGCGTTCGATGATGGCCGCCAGCAGCAGCGGGTCGATGTTGCCGCCTGAAAGCACCAAGCCCACGCGCTTGCCCTTGAAGCGTCCCGGATGCCGGATCAGCGCCGCCAGGCCGGCCGCGCCCGCGCCCTCGACCAGCGTTTTCTCGATTTCGAGCAGCATCAGCACGCCCTGCTCGATGTCGCCTTCGTCGACCAGCAGCAGGTCGTCCACATGCCTGGCGATGATCTCGCGCGTGAGCACGCCGGGCGTTCCGACCGCAATGCCTTCGGCGATGGTGCTCTTGCCCTGCAGGTGCTGGGTGCCCTTGACGGCATTCACCATGCCCGGAAAGCGCGTGGTCTGCACGCCGACGATCTCGATGCCGGGCTTGCGCTCGCGCGCCGCGATCGCCATGCCCGCGATCAGCCCGCCGCCGCCGACCGACACCACCAGCGTGTCGAGGTCGGGCACCGCATCGAGCATTTCAAGCGCCACCGTGCCCTGGCCCGCGATGATGGCTTCGTCGTCGTAGGGATGAACGAAGGTCAGCCCCTCGCGTTCGGCCAGTTCCAGCGCATGCGCGCGCGCCGCCTCGAGCGTGTCGCCGTACAGCACCACCTCGGCCCCGAAACCGCGCGTGCGCTCGATCTTCACGCCGGGCGTGAAGCGGGGCATCACGATGAGTGCGCGCAGGCCGAGCCGCTGCGCGTGGTAGGCCACACCCTGGGCGTGGTTGCCGGCCGACATGGCCACCACGCCGCGCGTTGCTTCCTGGCTCTCCAGAAGATCGACCAGCTTGTTGCACGCCCCCCGCTCCTTGAACGAGGATGTGAACTGCAGATTCTCGAACTTCAGGTAGACCTGGGCGCCCACGATTTCGGAGAGCGTGCGCGATTCGACGCAGGGCGTGTTGAGCACCTGACCCTCGAGACGCGCCGCGGCGCGCCGGATTTCTTCGATTCCGACCATGGCGGGCATTGTGGCTGGAATCGCCTCATCAGGGTTTTTACCGCTCGCGCGTCTTCCCGAAGCCAAAAGTCTGCGTTATGGTCGCCCCAAGAAGTTCCTCGTCTGGAGGTTGTCCGATGGTCAAGCGTGCGGGTGTCGATGTGGTGGCTGCTGCGGTACGCGGGCAGGCATTGCCGTCGCCCGGGCTCAAGGGTGCGCCGGTGCTCGAACTGATGTGTTCGCACTTCGTGCTCACGCTGGCCGCCAAGCAGGGGCCGCGCTTCAACGTGCGCCGCGACATCAACGGCCTGCTCTCGCTCACCGGCCGCCACCTGGTGTGGCCGGCCGCGGTGCTGCAGCGGCTGCGCGAATTCCTGGGCCGGCGCTGCGCCGGCAACGAGGCCTGGAAGGGCGTCGAGAATTTCGACGGCCGCACGCTGCTCGAGCGGCACGGCGTGTGGCGCGGGCCCTACGAGGAAGGCACGCTGTTCTTCTACCTCGACGAATACGCCAAGGACTACCCCAAGGACCTGCTCTCGGTGCTGGCCGTCACGCGCGACTGGCTCACGCATGCGCTGCGCAAGCAGTCGACCTTGGTCGAGAAGAACATCGATGCGCTCGCGGGCCTGCTGCAGCTCAACAAGGCCGAGCGCGCGCTGCTGCTCTACGGCACGCTCGCGCGCTACCAGCGCGACCTGCGTTCGCTGCTGGTCGAGTTCAAGGTCAACAACGCGCCCGAGGCCTATGCCGCCATTGCCGACATCGCGGGCGTCAATGCCACCGAGGTGGGCGAGGCCCTGCGGGCGGGCTCGCGGCTCGAGCGCATCGGGCTGGTCGAGAACCTGATTTCCGAGCACAACATCACCGACCTGGCCGACCTCATGAAGGTCAGCGAGAAGCTGCCGCCGGTGCTGATGCGCGAATACCGCGACCACAACGAACTGATGGCCGTGTTCACGCGGCCTTCCGCCAAGAGCGCGCTCACCACGCACGACTTTTCCTTCGTCGAGGAAGACGCGCAGATGCTCGTCACGCTGCTGCGCGCGGCGGTGGCGCGCAAGGAGCCCGGCGTCAACGTGCTGCTCTACGGGCCGCCCGGCACCGGCAAGACCGAGCTCGCCAAGGTGGTGGCGCAGGCGGCGGGGCTCGAGCTGTTCGAGGTCGAATACGCCGATCGCGACGGCAACTCGCTGTCCGGCCGCGACCGCTACCGCTCGCTGCAGATCGCGCAGGTGTTTCTCAAGGGCAGCGCGCAGGCTGCGCTGCTGTTCGACGAAGTCGAGGACGTGTTCCCGCCCATCAGCACCGAGGCCGCGCAGTTCATGGCGCGCGCCGAGCAGATTCCCGCGCCCACCAGCGGCAGCGTGAGCGGCAAGGCCTGGGTCAACCAGATCCTCGAGGCCAACCCGGTGCCCACGCTGTGGGTCACCAACCGCATCGAGCAGATCGACCCGGCGTTCCGGCGCCGCTTCGCCTACCACCTGGAGCTCAAGTCGCCACCGCCCGGTGCGCGCGAGCAGCTCGTGAAGAAGACGCTCGAAGGCATCGTCGTGTCCGAGGCCTTCACCGCCAAGCTGGCCGAGCGCAAGGGCCTCACGCCCGCGCAGATCCGCACCGCGGTGCGCTTTGCGGGCCTGGCGCAGACGGAGGACGGCGCCTCGATGGAGGCGCTGATCGAGCGCCAGCTCAAGAACGCCGACCTCGCGCTCGGCACGCTCGACACCGGCCCGGGCGAGCGGCGCAGCGTCACCACCTACGACCTCGACATGCTCAACGTCGAGACCCGCTTCGAGATCCCGCGGATCGTGGCGGCGATCAAGGCGCGCGGCCACGGCACGCTGTGCTTCTATGGCGCGCCCGGCACCGGCAAGACCGCGCTGGCCGAGCACATCGCCAAGGCCATCGGCCGGCCGCTGATCATCAAGCAGGCCAGCGACCTCATGAGCAAGTACGTCGGCGAGACCGAGCAGAACATGGCGGCCATGTTCAAGGAGGCCGAGGCCGAGAAGGCCGTGCTGCTGCTCGACGAGGCCGACAGCTTCCTGCAGGACCGGCGCGGCGCGCAGCGCACCTACGAAGTGACCGAGGTCAACGAGATGCTGCAGGGCATGGAGCGCTTCAACGGCGTCTTCATCTGCACCACCAACCTGCTCGATCGGCTCGACCAAGCGGCGCTCAGGCGCTTCACCTTCAAGATCAAGTTCATGCCGCTCACCGCC
Organism: Variovorax sp. V93; assembly: GCF_041154485.1. Taxonomy (NCBI): domain Bacteria; kingdom Pseudomonadati; phylum Pseudomonadota; class Betaproteobacteria; order Burkholderiales; family Comamonadaceae; genus Variovorax; species Variovorax sp. V93. Next base: position 164,331 of record NZ_AP028669.1, read on the forward strand.
CCGCAGCGCGAGCGCATGTTCGTGACCGAGGCGCTGGCGGGCGACGCTGCGCTGCTCACTGGGGAGATCAAGGCGCGGCTGGCGCCATTGCACCAGCTGTGCCCGGGGGATTTCGCGGCCGTGAAGCGGCAGACGGATATTCTCGCGGTCGAGTTCTCGGCCGCCGAATTCCTGGACCAGCTCGAGGCCGAGCACCGCATCAAGCCCGAGGTGCGCGAATCGCGCGGCATCGGCTTCATGCAGTAGCAAAAAAAAGCAAGCAGGAAGGCCGCGGCAGCGCGGCAGACAAGAAAGAAAAACCGTCCGCCGCGGCGGACACGAGGAGGGCTCGATGAGCTTGGGCAATGGGCATGCGCGGGCGACGCCGCGCTTCACCGCATCGGCTGCGGCCGCACTCGCATTGGCCGGCGTTGTCTGCGTGCTGGCGGGCTGTGGCGGTGGCGGCGGAGGAGGGGGCGGAGGCGGCGGGTTTCCGGTCATCGCGCCGCCCGGCAGCGCGCCGCCTCCCGCCAGCGGCGGCGGCGGTGGCGGTGGCGGTGGCGGTGGCGGTGGCGGTGGCGGTGGCGACGACGATGCCATCCTTGCCTCGGCCACCGTGGCCGGCCTGTGCGCCGCGCCGCGCGCCGGCGTCAACCCCGCAACAGGGGCGGCCTATCCCGACAAGCCCGGCACGCTGACCGACGAGAAGCGCTGGGTGCGCGGCTGGATCGACGAAACCTACCTCTGGTACGGCGAGGTGCCGACCACCCTCAAGGCCGCCGACTACGCCACGCCGGTGGCCTACTTCAGCGTGCTCAAGAGCCCGGCCCTCACGGCCTCGGGCCGCGCGAAGGACCGCTTCCACTACGTGTACGACACCGAGCGCTATCGGCAGCTCTCGGAGAACGGCGTGGCGCCGGGCTACGGCATGGAGATTGCCATCGTGCGCAGTTCTCCGCCGCGCAACATGCGCATCGCCTTCGTCGAGCCGAATTCGCCCGCCGCGAATACAGGCCTCCAGCGGGGCGCGAAGATCGTCGAAGTCGACGGCGTCGATGCCGTCGGCGGCACCGGCACCGAGAACGTCGATGCGATCAACCGCGCGATCTCGCCGCAAACCGAGGGCGAGTCGCACACCTTCGTGTTCGAGGTGGGCGGCGTCCGGCAGGCGCCCGTCACGCTGGCGGCCGCGAAGATCACGCGCACGCCCGTGCAGAACGTGAAGACGATCGACACCGGCAGCGGCCGCGTGGGCTACCTGCTCTTCAACGACCACATCACGACTTCCGAATCGCAGCTCGTCAACGCCTTCAACCAGTTCAAGCAGGACGGCGTGCAGGACCTGGTGCTCGACATGCGCTACAACGGCGGCGGCCAGCTCAACATCGCCAACCGGCTCGCCTCCATGGTGTCTTCGTCGGGCGCCACCTCGGGCAAGGTTTTCGAGCGCCTGGCCTTCAACGACAAGAACCCGTTCCACCTGACGCCGGCGCAGACCATCTATCCGTTCCTCGGCACCAGCCGCACCGGCGCCACGCTGCCGAGGCTCGGCCTTTCGCAGGTCACGGTGCTGGTCAGCCGCGACACCTGCTCGGCCAGCGAGGCGGTCGTCAACGGCCTGCGCGGCATCGACGTCAAGGTCAATCTCGTGGGCGGCACCACCTGCGGCAAGCCCTATGGCTTTTCTCCGCAGGACAACTGCGGCACCAGCTATTTCGCGATCCAGTTCCAGGGTGTCAACAACAAGAACTTCGGCGACTACGGCGACGGATTCGCGCCCGACTGCGCCGTTGCCGACGATTTCGGCCACCAGCTCGGAGACCCGGCCGAGGCGCGCCTCGCGGCCGCGCTTGCCATGCGCAACGGCGGTGCCTGCCCTGTTTCGGCCTCGGCCAAGTCCCAGGCGGAACTCGAGAAATCCGGAACGGCCGACGACGAACAGCCCTACCTGCTCCATCGCTCTCCGCTGCGCGAAATGCGCCTGCTCGAAGCCGCGCCGTCGCCGGGCTGACCCGCTTCGGCACCGGCCTCGGTTACCCCTTGAAACCTTGCGCGTTGCCGCGCCCGTGGCATGCGCTTTAGAGTTCAGGCAAACGTTTGCGCAAACGTTTGGCATTTAGTTCTACATGGCAAGACCATTCGAAAAGGAGCCGGGATGACGATTCGGATTCAGCGACGCAGATGGATGGCGGCGGCCTTGCTCGCCACGGTGCTCTCGGCCTGCGGGGGCGGCGGCAACGGCAACGGCGGCTTCGGGCTCGCACCGGGCTTCGGCGCGGCGCCGCCTCCGGCGCAGAAGATCATCATCGACAGCGACTACAACACCATGAGCGACGACGGCCAGCTCGGCGTCATGGCCGCGCAGCTGCAGGCCCAGGGCAAGGTGCAGGTCATGGGCATCAGCGTGGTCTCGGGCAACCAGTGGCTCAGGCAGGGCGTGGCGGACGCGCTGAAGTCGGTCGAGCGGCTGGGCGTGGGCGACCGCATCGGCATCTATGCCGGTGCGAACTACGCCTTCAACCACGACTACGCCACCATCGAGGCCGAGATGGCGGCCGGCTCCGGCGGCGACGGCTACCTGGGCGCCTGGAGTTCGCCCGAGCCCAAGACGGATGCCGACCTGAAGCCCCCGCCCGATGGCTTTGCCACCCACACGCAGCTCCAGCGCAGGAGCGCGGTCGACTTCATCGTCGACACCGTGAAGGCCAACCCCAACGAGATCACCATCCTGGCCATCGGCCCGCTCACCAACATCGCGCTCGCGGTCAAGCAGAACCCCGAGATCGTGCCGCTGATCAAGAAGATCATCTACATGGGCGGCGCGGTCGACGTGCCGGGAAACACCACCAGGTACGCCGAATTCAACTGGTGGTTCGACCCCGAGGCCGCGCAGTTCGTGGCGCGGCTGCCGATTCCGCAGGTGGTGGTGCCGCTGGACGTGACCGACACCGTGTTCCTGACCAAGCCGATCTACGACCGCATCGCGCATCCGGCCCGGCCCACGGCCGTGACCGAGGTGTTCCGCCAGCTCAACGGCTACGGCTTCAGCGGCACCAACGGCTTCGAGAACAACCCGGCCTACACGCAGAACATCTGGGACACGCTCACGCTCGCCTATCTCATCGATCCGGCCTATGCCACCGAAACCGTCGAGCGCTATGTCGACGTGGTCGCCAAGCCCGGCGCCGCCGACAACGGCCGCTCGATCGGCTACGCCTCGCAGCCCGCGGGCCCGGCGCTGCAGAAGATGACGGTGGTGAAGAAGTTCGACAACGCACGCTTCTTCGAGTTGTACGTCGACCTGCTCACGCGGCCGGTGCCGATCACGCTGCCGCCGGCGAGCTGACCGATGTGCGCGGGCCGGGCCTAGAAAGCCGAGGCGACGCGCAGCACCTCGGTGCCGTAGGCCTCGAGCTTCTTGGTGCCGATGCCGCTGATGCCCTGCAGGTCTTCGAGCGTCGCGGGCGCGCGTTCGGCAATGGCCGCCAGCGTGGCGTCATGGAAGATCACGTAGGCCGGCAGGTTGTGCTCGCGCGCCACTTCGGCGCGCCAGGCCTTGAGCGCCTCGAAGCGCTTCTGCCCGTCGGCGTCGAGTGCCGCGGCCGCAGGAGACGGGGCGCCGCGCGCCGCCTTCTCGCGCCGGGGCTTGCCGCCGCGCGCGGCCGGCGAAGAGACCGATTCGCGCAGCGTCACGTTCGCTTCGCCCTTGAGCACCGCGCGCGAGCCTTCCGTGAGCTTCAGCGTGTTGAAGGCTTCCGCATCGACGGCCAGCGCGCCCGTGGCAATGAGCTGCCGCAGCACGCCGCGCAGCTGCACTTCGCTGAACTCCGCGCCGATCCCGAAGGTGCTGATGCGCTCGTGCCCGAACTGCTTGACCTTCTCGGTTTCCTTGCCGCGCAGGATGTCCATGATGTGGCCCGCGCCAAAGCTGATGCCGCTCAACTGCTGCACGCGGTAGATGGTGGAGAGCAGCTTGCGCGCCGCATCCGTGCCGTCCCACACCTGCGGCGGGTTCAGGCAGTTGTCGCAGTTGCCGCAGGGCGTGCTCTTCTCGCCGAAGTAGCCCAGCAGGCGCACGCGCCGGCAGTCGCTCGCCTCGGCCAGCGAGAGCAGGGCGTCGAGCTTGCCGCGCATCACCTGCTTGAACTCTTCGCCCGCGGGGCTTTCGTCGATCATGCGGCGCTGGTTCACCACGTCCTGCAGGCCGTAGGCCATCCAGGCATCGGCCGGCGCGCCGTCGCGGCCCGCGCGGCCGGTTTCCTGGTAGTAGCCCTCGATGTTCTTGGGCATGTCCAGGTGGCCGACGAAGCGCACGTCGGGCTTGTCGATGCCCATGCCGAAGGCGATGGTCGCGACCATCACCACGCCTTCCTCGCGCAGGAACCGGTCCTGGTGCTTCTGGCGCACCGCCGCGTCCAGGCCCGCGTGGTAGGGCAGCGCGTTGATGCCGGCGCCCTGCAGCATCACGGCCACGTCTTCCACCCGCTTGCGCGACTGGCAATAGACCACGCCCGCATCGCCTTCGTGCTCGCGTTCGATGAAGCGCAGCAGCTGCGTGGTCGCGTCCTTCTTCTCGACGATGGTGTAGCGGATGTTCGGCCGGTCGAAGCTGGAGACGAACTGGCGCGCTTCCTCGAGCTGCAGCCGCTCGACGATGTCGGCGCGCGTGAGCGCATCGGCGGTGGCGGTGAGCGCGATGCGCGGCACGCCCGGGTAGCGCTCGTGCAGCACCGTGAGCGCGCGGTACTCGGGGCGGAAGTCGTGGCCCCACTGGCTCACGCAATGCGCCTCGTCGATCGCGAACAGCGAGAGCTTGCCGCGCTCCTTCAGCGAATCGAGCTGCGACAGGAAGCGCGGCGTGTTCACGCGCTCGGGCGCCGCATACAGCAGCGTGATCTCGCCGCGCAGCATGCGGCGCTCGACGTCCTGCGTCTGTTCCCAGTCGAGTGTGGAATTGAGGAAGGCCGCGTTCACCCCGGCCTCGTGCAGCGCACCGACCTGGTCGTGCATCAGCGCGATCAGCGGCGACACCACCACCGAGACCCCGCGCCCCGCACGCTGCCGCGCAATGGCCGGGATCTGGTAGCACAGCGACTTGCCGCCGCCCGTGGGCATCAGCACCAGCGCGTCGCCGCCGGCCACCACGTGCTCGACGATGTCCTGCTGCGGCCCGCGGAACTGCGAGTAGCCGAAGACTTCGTGAAGGATGTCGGCGGGTGCGCTGCTGCTGCCGGGGGCGTCGAGGGGGAGGGGAGCGAGCGAGGACACGGGCAGCGGATGCGAAGGATGGGGAAAGAGCGGAAGGGGGAGCCGCTGATTGTCCCCCAGCAGCATCGATATGACTGTGGCACGAGGTTTGCAATCGTGAAGCCCGTCCCGCCGCCCCTCCTGTATAGACAGCAATCTGGTGCATTTTGCTGAAGGAATGCACCGAAAGTGGCCTTTCGGGTTATCCTGTATATACAAGTTGGGGCGCTTGGCAACAATGCGAGGCGTGCGCAGCCCTTGAGAGGGGGTGCATCGCCAAGCCTTTTCCTAGAAAACAGACCCAGGAGTACCCATGGTCAAGACGGTAGTTGTGAAAGTCGCTTCGCTGCTGGCAGCAGGTGCATGTGCAGCAGGCATGGCCCAGACGGCCGCGGCGCAGGAAACCAAGATCGCGCTCGGCATGTCGGGCTGGACCGGCTTTGCGCCGCTCTCCTTGGCCGACAAGGCCGGCATCTTCAAGAAGAACGGGCTGGACGTCGAGCTCAAGATGATCCCGCAGAAGGACCGCCACCTGGCACTGGCCGCGGGCGCGATCCAGTGCGCGGCCACCACCGTGGAGACGCACGTGGCGTGGAACGCCAACGGCGTGCCGATCGTGCAGATCTTCCAGATGGACAAGTCCTACGGCGCCGACGGCCTTGCCGTGCGCAACGACGTCAAGAGCTTTGCCGACCTCAAGGGCAAGAGCATCGGCGTGAGCGCGCCCGGCACCGCGCCCTACTTCGGGCTGGCCTGGATGCTCAACAAGAACGGCATGACGCTGAAGGACGTGAAGGTGGTCTCGCTCGAGCCTCAGCCCGCGGCCCAGGCCTTCGTGGCCGGCCAGAACGACGCCGCCATGACCTACGAGCCCTACCTGTCGACCGTGCGCGCCAACCCCACCGCCGGCAAGATCCTGGCCACCACGCTCGACTACCCGATGGTGATGGACACCGTGGGCTGCGCCCCCACCTGGCTCAAGGCCAACGCCAAGGCGGCCGCCGCGCTGACGCAGTCGTACTTCGAGGCGCTCGACCTGATCAAGGCCGACCCCGCCAAGGCCAACGAGCTCATGGGCTCGGCCGTCAAGCAGACCGGCGAGCAGTTCGCCAAGTCGTCGGCCTACCTGCGCTGGCAGGACAAGGCGGCCAACCAGAAATTCTTCGCGGGCGAACTCACCAGCTTCATGAAGGAAGCCGCGCCCATCCTGCTGGAGGCCGGCGTGATCCGCAAGGCACCTGAAGACTACACGGCGATGTTCGATGCAAGCTTCGTCAAGTAAGGCCCTGCCGCAGGTGGCGCCGCGCGCGGCGGCGCCTGCATCGGCCGCAACCCCCCAGGCCGCCGCGCCCGCGCGGCGCCGCTCGCTCGCGCCGCTCGAGCCCGTCAGCGGGCGCGCCCGCGTGCTGCTCGGCCTCGGCTTCTTCGTGGCCTTCGTGCTCGTGTGGTCCGTTGCCACGCTCGGCGGCTTCGTGCCGCCGACCTTCCTGGCCAGCCCGGTGACCATGCTGAAGGAAGGCTGGATGCTGTTCGCCGAGTTCGGCTTCATCGGCGACGTGGGCATGACCGTGTGGCGCGTGTTCGGCGGCTTCCTGCTGGCGGCCGTGCTGGCGGTGCCGCTGGGCATTGCCATGGGCACCTGGAAGGCCGTGGAGGCCTTCTTCGAGCCCTTCGTCTCGTTCTGCCGCTACCTGCCGGCGTCGGCCTTCATTCCGCTGCTCATCCTGTGGGCGGGCCTGGGCGAGATGCAGAAGCTGCTGGTGATCTTCATCGGCTCGTTCTTCCAGATCGTGCTGATGGTGGCGGTGACGGTGGGTGGTGCGCGGCGCGACCTCGTCGAGGCCGCCTACACGCTGGGCGCGAAGAGCCGCGGCATCGTGGCGCGCGTGCTCATCCCGGGCGCCGCGCCCGGCATTGCCGAGACGCTGCGCCTGGTGCTCGGCTGGGCCTGGACCTACGTGATCGTGGCGGAACTCATCGGCTCCTCGTCGGGCATCGGCCACATGATCACCGACAGCCAGGCGCTCCTGAACACCGGGCAGATCATCTTCGGGATCATCGTGATCGGCGTCATCGGGCTGGTGTCCGACTTCGCTTTCAAGGCGCTCAACCGCCGCCTCTTTGCATGGGCGGCACTGTGATGACGACCAACAACCAGCTTTCCATCCAGGGCGTCTCGCGCGTCTTCACCGGCACCAGGGGCCAGAGCACGCAGGCGCTGCTGCCGATCGACTTCGAGGTGCGCGAGAACGACTTCGTCACCATCCTCGGCCCCTCGGGCTGCGGCAAGTCGACGCTGCTGCGCATCGTCGCGGGACTGGACTTCCCGACCACCGGCCAGGTGCTGCTCGATGGCGAGCGCATCGACGGCCCGGGCGCCGACCGCGGCGTGGTGTTCCAGAGCTACACGCTCTTTCCGTGGCTCACGGTGGCGCAGAACATCCGCTTCGGGCTGCGCGAGCGCGGCATGAGCGAGGCCGACCAGAAGGAGCGCAGCGAGTTCTTCATCGCCAAGGTGGGCCTGCGCGGCTTCGAGCACCACTTTCCGAAGCAGCTCTCGGGCGGCATGCAGCAGCGCACCGCGATTGCGCGCGCGCTCGCCAACGACCCCAAGATGCTGCTGCTGGACGAGCCCTTCGGCGCGCTCGACAACCAGACCCGCGTGCTGATGCAGGAGCTCCTGCTCGGCATCTGGGAATCGGCGCGCAAGACGGTGCTGTTCGTCACGCACGACATCGACGAGGCGATCTTCATGGCCAACCGCGTGGCGGTGTTCAGCGCGCGGCCGGGCCGCATCAAGACCGAGATCGCGGTCGATTTTCCGCATCCGCGCAGCTACACCATCAAGACCTCGCCGGAGTTCATGGAGATCAAGGCGCGGCTGACGGAAGAGATCCGCGCCGAGTCGATGGCCGCGGCCGAACACTGACATGAAACGCGACCTGCCGTCCCTCGCGCTCTATGCGCAAGTCAAGGATCACATCTCCCGCAGGATCCAGGACGGCACCTGGCCGGCCGGGCATCGCCTGCCGTCGGAGAGCGAGCTGGTCGCGCAGTTCGGCATTTCGCGCATGACGGTGAACCGCGCGCTGCGCGAACTCATGGAGCAGGGCCGCATCGTGCGCGTGGCCGGCGTCGGCAGCTTCGTGGCCGAGAACAAGCCGCAGTCCACGCTGCTGCAGATCGCCAACATCGCGAGCGAGATCCGCCAGCGCGGGCACGACTACCGCTGCGAGATGCTCGCGGTGGAACGCCTGTCCGCCTCGCCCGACGTCGCCGCCTGGCTCGACATGCGCGCGGGCACCTCGGTGTTCCACAGCGTCTGCCTGCACCTGGAGAACGACACGCCGGTGCAGCTGGAAGAGCGCTACGTCAATCCGCTGGTCGTGCCCGACTTCCTCGAGCAGGACTTCGCCGCCGTGCCGCCCAGCGAGTACCTGGTGCGCCACGTGCCCTTCGACCAGATCGAGCACGTGGTCGACGCCGTGCTGCCCACCGCCGAGCAGGCCGAGCGGCTCGCCATGGCGCCCACCGATCCGTGCCTGCTGCTCACGCGCCGCACCTGGACGCGCAACACGCCCGTCACCTGGGTGCGCTGCCTGCATCCGGCGTCGCGCTACAGCCTGGGCAGCCGCTTCCGAGCCGACGGCAATCCCAGCTTCGGCTGATCTTTTTTTGTCACGGAAACCGAAGGTTTTCTCTCGCAACCACTTGTATAGACAGGTTCACATGCCAACAAGCAAACACACCGCCACCACCCTGACCCTCACGCCCGGCAAGGTGGACCTTGCGATGCTGCGGCGCATCCAGGCCGGCGGCGTGCGGCTGGCGCTCGATCCTTCGGTGCAGGAGGGCATGGCGCGCGCCGAAGCGGCGGTGCGCCACATCGTCGAGAACGACCAGGTGGTCTACGGCATCAATACCGGCTTCGGCAAGCTTGCGAGCACGCGCATCGGCAACGACCACCTGGCCGAACTGCAGCGCAACCTGGTGCTCTCGCACAGCGTGGGGACGGGCGAGCCGCTGGCCGCGCCGGTGGTGCGCATGGTGCTCGCGACCAAGGCCGTGAGCCTGGCGCGCGGCCATTCGGGCGTGCGGCCCGCGCTGGCCGATGCGCTCTTGGCGCTGTTCAATGCGGGCGTCATGCCGCGCATCCCGTGCAAGGGCTCGGTCGGCGCCTCGGGCGACCTCGCGCCGCTCGCCCACATGGCCTGCGTGCTGATCGGCGAAGGCGAGGCGACCCTGGCCGACGGCAAGGTCGTCGGCGGCGCCGAGGCCATGCGCAGCATCGGCCTCGAACCCTTCGTGCTCGGCCCCAAGGAAGGCCTGGCGCTGCTCAACGGCACGCAGGTGTCGACCGCGCTCGCGCTCGCCGGCCTGTTCGGCGCCGAGGACGTGTTCGCCTCGGCCCTGATGTCGGGCGCGCTCTCGCTCGAAGCCATCCAGGGTTCGATCAAGCCCTTCGATGCCCGCATCCATGCCGCACGCGGTCAGCCGGGACAGATCGCGGTGGCGGGCGCCGTGCGCACGCTGCTCGAAGGCAGCGAGATCGTGCCTTCGCACGCCGACTGCGGCCGCGTGCAGGACCCGTATTCGGTGCGCTGCATCCCGCAGGTGATGGGCGCCTGCCTCGACAACCTCGCGCATGCCGCGCGCGTGCTGGTGATCGAGGCCAATGCCGCCTCGGACAACCCGCTGGTGTTCACCGACACCGGCGAAGTGATTTCGGGCGGCAACTTCCACGCCGAACCCGTCGCCTTTGCGGCCGACATCATCGCGCTGGCCGTGAGCGAAGTCGGCGCGATTGCCGAACGCCGCATCGCGCTGCTGCTCGACACAGGCCTGTCGGGCCTGCCGCCGTTCCTGGTGCGCGACGGCGGCCTGAATTCCGGCTTCATGATCGCGCAGGTCACGGCCGCGGCCCTCGCGTCGGAGAACAAGTCGCTCGCCCATCCCGCGAGCGTCGACAGCCTGCCGACCTCGGCCAACCAGGAAGACCACGTCTCGATGGCCACCTTCGCGGCGCGCCGGCTCGGCGACATGGTCAACAACACGGCGGTGGTCGTCGGCATCGAGGCGATGGCCGCCGCGCAGGGCATCGAACTCAAGCGAGATGTCGCCCCCACGCTCGGCGCTGGCGCGTCCTCGCTGCCCCCCGAGGGGGCGCAGCCCGCCTTGGGGCGGCCCGGCGGCGGGCTCAAGAGCTCCCCGCTGGTCGAAGCCGAGTTCGCCGCCATCCGCCAGAAGGTCGCCTTCCTCGAACGCGACCGCTACCTCGCGCCCGACATCGAAGCCATGCGCCAGTGGGCGCTGAAGGCCGAGCTGCCGGCCGCGCTCTTGAACATCCTGCCCAGCCACGCCTGAACACCGATCAAGGAGAACCCCCGCCATGAACGCACCCGAAAAGCTCCCGCTGCAAAACACCGACCCGCGCCACGACCCCACGCGCGTGATCCGCGCCCCGCGCGGCAGCACGCTCAACTGCAAGAGCTGGCTCACCGAGGCGCCTTACCGCATGCTGCAGAACAACCTCGACGCCGAGGTGGCCGAGCGCCCGCAGGACCTCGTGGTGTACGGCGGCATCGGCCGCGCTGCGCGCAACTGGGCCTGCTACGACCAGATCCTCGCGTCGCTGAAGGAACTGAACGACGACGAGACGCTGCTCATTCAATCGGGCAAGCCGGTCGGCGTGTTCAAGACGCACGAGAACGCGCCGCGCGTGCTGCTTGCCAATTCGAACCTCGTGCCCAAGTGGGCCACCTGGGAGCACTTCAACGAGCTCGATCGCCAGGGCCTCTTCATGTACGGCCAGATGACGGCTGGCAGCTGGATCTACATCGGCAGCCAGGGCATCGTGCAAGGCACCTTCGAGACCTTCGTCGAAGCCGGCCGCCAGCATTACAACAACAGCCTCGCGGGCAAGTGGATCCTCACGGCCGGCCTCGGCGGCATGGGCGGCGCGCAGCCGCTCGCGGCCACGCTCGCGGGCGCGGTGTCGCTCAACATCGAGTGCCAGCAGACCAGCATCGACTTCCGCCTGCGCACGCGCTACGTCGACAAGCAGGCGCGCGACATCGACCATGCGCTTGAGCTCATCCAGCAGCACTGCGACGCGAAGGAAGCCGTGTCGATCGCGCTGCTCGGCAACGCCGCCGACATCCTGCCCGAGCTCGTGAAGCGCGCGAAGGCCGGCGGCATCAAGCCCGACCTCGTGACCGACCAGACCTCCGCGCACGACCTCATCAACGGCTACCTGCCTTCGGGCTGGAGCGTTGCGCAATGGCAGGCCGCAATGAAGGACGACTCGCAGCATGACGCGCTCAAGAAAGCGGCCGCCAGGTCGTGCGCCGTGCACGTGCAGGCCATGCTCGACTTCCAGGCCATGGGCATTCCCACGGTCGACTACGGCAACAACATCCGCCAGGTCGCCTTCGACGAGGGCGTGCAGAACGCCTTCGATTTCCCGGGCTTCGTGCCGGCCTACATCCGCCCGCTGTTCTGCGAAGGCAAGGGACCGTTCCGCTGGGTGGCGCTCTCGGGCGACCCCGAGGACATCTACAAGACCGACGCCAAGATCAAGGAGCTGTTCCCGGAGAACACCCACACCCACCGCTGGCTCGACATGGCGCGCGAGCGCATCGCCTTCCAGGGCCTGCCGGCGCGCATCTGCTGGCTCGGCCTGGGCGAGCGCCACATCGCGGGCCTGGCCTTCAACGAGATGGTGAAGAACGGCGAGCTGAAGGCGCCCATCGTCATCGGCCGCGACCACCTCGACACCGGTTCGGTCGCCAGCCCCAACCGCGAGACCGAAGCGATGAAGGACGGCACCGATGCGGTGAGCGACTGGCCGCTGCTGAACGCGCTGCTCAACACCGCCGGCGGCGCCACCTGGGTCAGCCTGCACCACGGCGGCGGCGTGGGCATGGGCTATTCGCAGCACTCGGGCGTGGTGATCGTGTGCGACGGCACCGATGCGGCAGCCAAGCGCATCGAACGCGTGCTCTGGAACGACCCGGCCACCGGCGTGATGCGCCATGCCGACGCGGGCTACGACATTGCCGTGGCCACCGCGAAGAAGCAGGGGCTCAAGCTGCCGATGGTGCGCTGACCGGCGAGTGAAGCGGCGGTAAGACGAAGGTAGAAAGAAAAAGCAAGCTCATTCCCACTCAGTGGGAATGAAGGGTTGGATGTGGGAACGGCGGACAAGATACTGCACACCGCATCCACTTTCGACGCCCCGCGATTGGCCCAGATGACGTCCATGCCCGAAGCTTCCGCCCACAACGACCGCGCCCTGCGCGTGCTGTCGGTGCTGGCGCAGAGCAAGTCGGCGATGAGCGCGGCCGAGCTCGTGCAGGCCACGGGCCTCGTCAAGAGCACGCTGTACCGGCAGATCGCGGTGCTGCGGCGCTGGGGCTTCGTGATGGAGACCGACGGGCGCTATTCGCCCGGCCCGGTGAGCGTGCAGCTCGCGAGCGGTTTCGACGGCAACTCCGACCTCGTCATGGCCGCGCGCGCCGACATGCGCGCGCTCGCGCAGCAAAGCCATGAAAGCGTGGCGCTGGTCACGGCCGTGAACGACCGCGTGGTGTGCCTCGAGATGATCGACAGCGAGCAGTCGCTGCGCTGCTCCTTCGACCGCGGCCGCAGCGTGCCGGCGCGCGACGGCGCCAGCGCCAAGTGCCTGCTGGCCCACATGCCGCTCTACCAGCGCGATGCCTTGCTCGATGCGCTCGGCGAGAGTCCCGGGCGGCGCGCCGAGCGAGCCGCCGAGCTCGACGCGATCCGCGAGGCCGGCCATGCCGTGACCCACGGCGAGGTCGACGCCGGCGTCTGGGGTGCAAGCGCACCGGTGCTCGGCCCGGGCCGGCGCCTGCGCGGCGCGATCACGCTCATGGCGCCGCTCACGCGCGTCGAAGGCATGGAAGCTGCGTTGCTTCACATGACCGTCGTCACGGCGGCGCGCATCTCGCGCGCGCTGCAGTAGCGGTCCATCCGCCGCACCGATTTTTCTTCAACCTACGGAAGCCTTCCCATGAACACCCGCCGCACCCTCGTTGCCGCCGCACTCTCCAGCCTCGCCTTCTTCGGCTTTGCCGCCACCGCGCAAGCGCAGGGCGAGCCGCTGCGCGTGGCCACCGACGCCACCTTTCCGCCGATGGAATTCGTGGAGAACGGCAAGCGCACGGGCTTTGACGTGGAGCTGGTCGAGGCCATCGGCAAGACGCTGGGCCGCAAGATCGAATGGATCGACATCGACTTCAAGGGCCTGGTGCCGGGCCTTGTCTCCAGGCGCTTCGACATGGCCGTGTCGGCCATCTACATCACCGACGAGCGCAAGAAGGTCGTCGACTTCACCGTGCCCTACTACGCGGGCGGCCTGGTCGTGATGGTGAAGGACGGCAACACGGCCATCAAGGCGCCGGCCGACATCAACGGCAAGAAGGTCAGCGTGCAGGTGGGCACCAAGTCGGTGGCCTACACCAAGGAAAAATTCCCGCAGGTGCAGCTGATGGAAGTCGAGAAGAACCAGGAGATGTTCAACCTCGTGGACATCGGCCGCGCCGATGCCGCCGTGACCGGCAAGCCCGCCGCCTACCAGTACGTGCGCACGCGCGGCGGCCTCAAGGTGCTGCCCGAGCAGATCACCACCGAGGAATACGGCATGGCCATCCGCAAGGACACGCCCGAGCTCACCAAGGCCGTGAACGGCGCGATCGAGAAGCTCAAGGCCGACGGCACTTACGCGCAGATCGTCGCCAAGTGGTTCAGCGCCAACGCCAAATAAGCGGCCCATGGATTTCGACTTCTCGCCGGTCTGGCAGGGCTGGCCCGACCTGCTGCGCGGCGCGCTGGTCACGGTGGAGATCACCGCCTGCGCGCTGGCGCTCGGCTGCGTGCTGGGGCTGCTGGTGGGCATCGGCCGGCTCAATCCGAAGCGGCGCTGGCTCTACGGCATTTGCACGGCGTATGTCGCGGCGATTCGCGGCACGCCGCTCCTGGTGCAGCTGTTCATCCTGTTCTTCGGCCTGCCGCACTTCGGCATCCTGCTGCCGGCCTTCCTGTGCGGCGTGCTGGGGCTCGGTGTGTATTCGGGCGCCTATGTGTCGGAGATCGTGCGCGGCGCGATCCAGTCGATCGACAAGGGCCAGACCATGGCGGCGCAGTCGCTGGGCATGACGCCTGGCACGGCGATGCGCGAGATCGTGCTGCCGCAGGCGGTGGTGCGCATGATTCCGCCGCTGGGCAACGAGTTCATCGCGCTCATCAAGAACTCGGCGCTGGTGTCGCTGCTGACGATCCACGACGTGATGCACGAAGGGCAGAAGATCATCAGCGTGTCGTACCGCTCGCTGGAGGTCTACCTGGCGATCGCGCTCGTGTACTTCGTGCTCACGGGCACGATGACGCTGGTGCTCAGGCACTTCGAACAGAAGCTGCGGCAGGGCGGGCTGATGCGATGAGCGGCACTGCATTCGCATTTCTCCCTCCCCTCCCGGGGGAGGGCCGGGGTGGGGGCACGACGGCCTTGCCCTTCGCGCGGCGCTCGTTGCGCGCCGCCCCCGTCCCAGCCTTCCCCCGGAAGGGGAAGGAGCAAGAGGACCCATCATGAGCAACGTGCAGCGTTTCTCGCGCACGGCGCTCCCGGCCATGCCCTGGAAGAACGGCGGCGGCACCACGCAGGAGATCGTGAGCTGGCCGCAGGGCGCGGGGCTCGACAGCTTCGGCTGGCGCGCAAGCATCGCGACCATCGCGGCGGCCGGGCCGTTCTCGGTGTTCGCGGGCGTGGACCGCAGCATCATGCTGCTCGAAGGCGACGGCGTGCGGCTCTTCACGCACGACGGGCGGGTCGAGCACCGGCTCGACGTGCCGCACCGGCCGTTCGCATTCAGCGGCGACGACGCGATCGACTGCGCGCTGCTTGGCGGCGCATCGAACGACTTCAACGTGATGACGCGGCATGGACAGTGGCACGCCGACGTGCAGGTGTTGGACCATGCATCGGCCATCGAGGCCGCACCGCACGGCGTGCTGCTCGCGCTCTGCGGTGCATGGCGCCTGAACGGCGAGCCCTGCCTTGAAGGCGAAGGCCTGTACTGGACCGACAGCGCACAGCCCTGGCAGGCCGAGCCCGCACAACAGGA
This sequence comes from Variovorax sp. V93, assembly GCF_041154485.1. Taxonomy (NCBI): domain Bacteria; kingdom Pseudomonadati; phylum Pseudomonadota; class Betaproteobacteria; order Burkholderiales; family Comamonadaceae; genus Variovorax; species Variovorax sp. V93. The sequence continues at coordinate 179,702 of NZ_AP028669.1, forward strand.
AGGTGCGCGGCTCGCTGCGGTCCGCATCGTGCCGGCGTAAGCTGTGCCAACACCAGACAAGACATGACATCCGCAACCACATCCCCATCGGCCGACGGCCTCTGGACGGGCCTGCGCCTGGCGCCCGGCGCCGCGCCCGGCACCACCCTGGACGCCGGCACCGAAGCCGCGATCGCGGTGGCCGAGGGCACGATCCGCTGGGTCGGCGCACGCAGCGCCCTGCCGGCCGAGTTCGCGGGCCTGCCGCTGCACGACGGCGGCGGCGCGCTCGCCACGCCCGGCCTCGTCGATTGCCACACGCACCTGGTCTACGGCGGCCAGCGCGCCAACGAATTCGCGATGCGGCTCGCGGGCGCCAGCTACGAAGAAGTGGCGCAGGCCGGCGGCGGCATCGTCTCGTCGGTGCGCGCCACGCGCGAGGCCGATGAAGAGGCGCTCTTCGCGCAGGCCGCGCCGCGGCTCGAACAGCTGCTGGCCGACGGCGTCTGCGCGATCGAGATCAAGTCGGGCTACGGCCTGGCGCTCGAGCACGAGCGCAAGCAGCTGCGTGTGGCGCGGCGCCTGGGCGAGGCCTACGGCGTCACGGTACGCACCACCTTCCTCGGCGCGCACGCGCTGCCGCCCGAATATGCGGGCCGCAGCGGCGAGTACATCGACCTCGTCTGCAATGAGATGCTGCCCGCGCTCGCGGCCGAGGGGCTGGTCGATGCGGTCGACGTGTTCTGCGAACGCATCGCCTTTTCGCTTGCGGAAACCGAGCAGGTCTTCCAGGCCGCGAAGGCACTGGGCCTGCCGGTCAAGCTGCATGCCGAGCAACTCTCCGACATGGGCGGCGCCGCGCTCGCCGCGCGCTACGGCGCGCTGTCCTGCGACCACATCGAACATTTGTCGGCCGAGGGCATCGAGGCCATGCGCCAGTCGGGCACCGTGGCCGTGCTGCTGCCCGGCGCCTACTACACGCTGCGCGACACGCACTTGCCGCCGATCGAGGCGCTGCGCGCTGCCGGCGTGCCGATGGCCGTGTCGACCGACCACAACCCCGGCACCTCGCCGGCGCTGAGCCTGCTGTTGATGATGAACATGGCCTGCACGCTGTTCCGCCTCACGGTGCCAGAGGCGCTGGCCGGCGTCACCGTGCATGCGGCGCGCGCGCTGGGCCTGTCCTCGACGCACGGCGTGATCGCCGAAGGCATGCCCGCCAACTTCGTGCTGTGGAACGTGCGCGATGCGGCCGAACTCGCCTACTGGTTCGGCCAGCGTCCGGTGCGCAGCGTCGTGCGGCAAGGACGCATCGCAGTGGGAGCGACCCGATGAACACGCTGTTCGCGGCCGATGCGCTGCTGCCCGGCGGATGGGCGAAGAACGTGCTGCTGTCGTGGAACGACGCCGGCCAGCTCACGCAGGTGCAGTCCGCCGCCCAGCCCGCAGCGGGCGTGCAAATGGCGAAGGGCCCCGTGATCCCCGGCATGCCCAACCTGCATTCGCATGCCTTCCAGCGCGCCTTCGCGGGGCTGACCGAATACCGCGCCCAGCAGCAGGACAGCTTCTGGAGCTGGCGTACGCTGATGTACCGCTTTGCCGCGCGCCTCGGCCCGCAGCAGATGGAGGCCATCGCGACCTGGCTCTATGCCGAAATGCTCGAGGCGGGCTACACCAGCGTGTGCGAGTTCCAGTACGTGCATCACGATGCCGACGGCCGCCCCTATGCCGACGATGCGACGCTGAGCCTCGCATTGCTGCGCGCCGCGAAGAAGGCCGGCATCGGCTTCACGCTGCTGCCCGTGCTCTACCAGGCCAGCGGCTTCGGCGGCCTGCCGCCCAACGAGGGGCAGCGCCGCTTCATCCGCTCGACCGATTCGATGCTGCGCCTGCTCGATACGCTGAAGCCCGCGTGCGATGCGGGGGGCGCGCGGCTCGGGCTGGCACCGCATTCGCTGCGCGCCGTGCCGCCCGACGCGCTGCGCGAAGCCATTGCAGGCCTCGAGGCCATCGATCCGGGCGCGCCCATTCACATCCACATCGCCGAGCAGACCAAGGAGGTCGACGATTGCGTGGCCTGGAGCGGCCAGCGCCCGGTGGCCTGGCTGCTCGACCATGCGCCGGTCGATGCGCGCTGGTGCCTGGTGCATGCCACGCACATGGATGCGGCCGAATACGAGCGCGGCGCCAAGAGCGGCGCGGTGGCCGGCCTGTGCCCGACCACCGAGGCCAACCTGGGCGACGGCATCTTCGATTTTTCCGCCTGGCGCCACCACGGCGGCGCCTGGGGCCTGGGCTCCGACAGCCATGCCACGGTCAACGCCGCGGAAGAGCTGCTGATGCTCGAATACAGCCAGCGCCTGGCCTGGCGGCAGCGCAACGTCGGCGCCAGCGCGGCGCAGCCGCATGTGGCCACCGCGCTCACGCTCGAAGCGGTGCGCGGCGGGGCGCAGGCCTCGGGCCGGGCCATCGGCGGCCTGGCCGCGGGGCAGCAGGCCGACTTCGTCGTGCTCGATGCCGCGCAGATCGCGCTGCAGGGCCTGCCAGCGCCCGACATGCTGTCGGCCCACGTCTTTGCGAGCCACCGCACCTCGGCCATCGACACCGTCTGGGTGTCGGGCCAGCCGCGCGTCGCGGCCGGCCGCCATGCCTTGCACAACGAGGCCGCCGCCGCATTCGTCGCGGCGCGCAGCCAGCTTCTCCAGGAAAATTGAGCCCATGAGTTTCACCACCACCGAACCCGCCTTCCGCTTCCGCCAGGGCACGCGTCCCCTGCTGATCTCGATGCCGCATGTCGGCACCTACGTGCCGCCCGCGCTCGCCGCCCGCCTGACCGAAGAGGCGCGCCAGGTGCCCGACACCGACTGGCACCTCGAACGGCTCTACGGCTTCGCCGATGCGCTCGGCGCCTCGGTGCTCATCGCCACGCATTCGCGCTACGTGGTCGACCTGAACCGCCCGCCGGACGGCGCCAGCCTCTATCCGGGCCAGAGCGTCACCGGCCTGTGCCCGGTCGACACCTTCGACGACACGCCGGTCTATGCGTCCAGCGACGACCTGCCGGACGACGATGAAATCGCCGCGCGCCGCGACGCCATCTGGCAGCCCTACCACCGGCAGCTGCAGGCCGAGCTCGACCGCCTGAAGGCCGCGCACGGCACCATCGCGCTGTGGGACGCGCATTCGATCCGCTCGGTGCTGCCGCGCTTCTTCGAGGGCAAGCTGCCCGACCTGAACCTGGGCACCGGCAAGGGCACCAGCTGCGACCCGGCGCTGGCCGCCACGCTGCTGGGCATTGCCGAATCGGCCACGGGCTACACGGGCGTGCTCAACGGCCGCTTCACGGGCGGCTACATCACGCGCCAGTACGGCAACCCCGCTGCCGGCGTGCACGCGGTGCAGCTGGAAATGACGCAGTCGAGCTACATGCAGGAGAAGCTGCCCTTCGACTACCTGCCCGAAGTGGCGGCCGGCGTGCAGCCGCATGTGCGGCGCATGATCGAGGCGGTGCTGGAATTCGTCGAAGGCCGCTAAAGCACCGACGGCGGCCAGGGGCAGCCCCGCTTCCTACAATCGGGGGCTATGAAGCCCGTCACTTACACCCGCGGCCAGGCACTCGCCGGCATCCTCGAAAAGCGCATTGCCATCCTCGACGGCGCAATGGGCACGATGATCCAGCGCTTCAAGCTCACCGAGGAACAGTACCGGGGCGAGCGCTTCAAGGATTTCGAGCGCGACGTGAAGGGCAACAACGAGCTGCTCTCGCTGACGCGGCCCGACGTGATCCGCGACATCCACGAGGGCTACCTCGCGGCCGGCGCCGACCTGATCGAGACCAACACCTTCGGCGCCACCACCATCGCGCAGGAGGACTACAGGATGGCGCATCTCGCACGCGAGATGAACCTCGAATCGGCCAAGCTCGCGCGCGCGGCCTGCGACAAGTTCAGCACGCCCGACAAGCCGCGCTTCGTGGCCGGCGCCCTGGGCCCGACGCCCAAGACCGCGAGCATCAGCCCCGACGTGAACGACCCCGGCGCGCGCAACGTCGACTTCGAGCAGCTGCGCGCGGCCTACTACGAGCAGACCGAGGCGCTGGTCGAGGGCGGCGCCGACGTGATCCTGGTCGAGACCATCTTCGACACGCTCAACGCCAAGGCCGCGCTGTTCGCGGTCGACGAGTATTTCGACCACAGCGGCCAGCGCCTGCCGCTGATCATCAGCGGCACCGTGACCGACGCCTCGGGCCGCATCCTGAGCGGCCAGACCGTCACCGCGTTCTGGCACAGCGTGCGCCATGCGCAGCCGCTGGCCGTCGGGCTCAACTGCGCGCTCGGCGCCGCGCTGATGCGGCCCTACATCCAGGAACTCGCAAAGGTGGCGGGCGACACCTTCATCAGCTGCTACCCGAACGCGGGCCTGCCCAACCCGATGAGCGAGACCGGCTTCGACGAGACGCCCGACGTCACCTCGCGGCTGCTGCACGAGTTCGCGGCCGAAGGGCTGGTCAACATCGTGGGCGGCTGCTGCGGCACCACGCCGGACCACATCGCGGCGATCGGGAAGGCCGTGGCGCCGATGAGCGGCCGGCTGTTGAACAGCAACGGCTTCTACCGCGAAGCCGCGTGACCGACGGCCGGGGCTGTCGCGCCCTCGGCTGATTGACGGCATCCGGGCCGCCGCCTAGGCTGGCGGCGCAAAGGAAGCCTCATCATGAACAACAAACTTTCCCTGCGCTGGATCGGCATTGGCGCCATGGCGCTGGCCCTGCCGCTGGCCGCCGCGGCGCAGCAGGCCTTCACGCGCGGCGCGGTCAACCTGCGCGCGGGCCCCTCGGGCGACTATCCGCTGGTGGCGCGGCTCGGGCCGGGCCAGCCGCTCGACGTGATCGGCTGCACCGGCGGCTACAGCTGGTGCGACGTGGTGCTGCCCGACGGCGGACGCGGCTGGGTCTGGGCCCGGAGCCTGGACTACGCCTACCAGGAGCGGCGCGTGCCGCTGGCCAGCTATGCCGCGGTGATCGGCGTGCCCGTCGTCACGTTCGTGATCGGCAGCTACTGGGCCGACTACTACCGAGACCGGCCCTGGTACGGCGAGCGCCGCTGGTGGGGCGGCCGACCGCCGCCTCCGCCGATGCCCGGCTGGCGTCCCCCGCCGCCGGTGCGGCCGGCCTGGCAACCGAGGCCATGGCCGGGCCCGGGCTTCAAGCCCGCGCCGGGGCCCGGCTTCCATCCGCAACCGGGGCCGGGCTACCGTCCACCACGGCCGGGGCCGGGCTATCGCCCGCCGGCCGACCCGGGCATCAAGCCGCCGCGGCCCCAGCCGGCCTTCCGGCCCGGACCGCCGCCCGGCCAGCCGCAGATGCATCCGGGCGGCGGGCGCCCGCATGGAGGCGGTGAAGGTGGCGGCAGGGGTGGTGGCCGCGGCCATGGCGGCGGTGGCGGCGGTGGAAAGGGCGGCGGCCACGGCCACCGCGACTGATCAGCCGCGCGCGCTCGCGGCAGGAATGCCCGCCGCGGCCTGCCGGTCGCGCGCGATCAGTGCCACGAAGCGCTGCGCCCCCAGCCCCAGCGGCCGCTCGCGCGACCACACCACGTCGACCCACAGGTCGAGTCCGTTGCTGAGGTTCTCGAATGGAATCTCGACCAGCGCGCCCGCGGCCACGTGCGGCCTGGCGAAATTGCGCGGCAGCCAGCCCCAGCCGAGGCCGGCCGTGATCAGGCTCAGTGCGGCCAGCGCGTTGTCGGTGCGCCAGACGTGGCGCGCGAACACGAAGCGCGGATCGCTGGTGGCCAGGTCGCGCCCCGCCACCACGATCTGCCGGGTGTTCGTGAGGTGCTCCTCGCGCAGCCGCTCGCCGGCGGCCGCAAGCAGCACGGGATGGCCGGGCGCCATCACGGCCACCATGGTGTCGCTGCCGACCTCCTGAAAGCCTTCCCGCCCATCGAGGCTCGGGCGCTCGAACACCAGCGCCAGCTGCGCGCGGCCGCTGTGCAGCAGCGCCAGCGCATCGGCCTGCGGGGCGGCCAGCACCTCGACCTGCAGCAGCGGATATTCCTCGGCCAACGCGGCCAGCGGTCCGCTCCAGGGCGCGGCCAGCAACTCGGGCGCAATGGCCAGCGTGAGGCGGTTTTCCAGGCCCTGCGTGAGCGCCAGGGCCTGCACCTGCAGCTGCTTCAGCTGGGCCGCCAGCAGCCGCGCCTGCGGCTCCAGCGAACGGGCGGCGGCGGTCGGCTGCGGCTCGCGGCCGCTGCGGTCGAACAGGGGCAGGGCCAGTTCGGCCTCGAGGTTGGCAATGGCCATGCTGACGGCCGAGGGCACCTTGTGCAGTGCGCGCGCCGCAGCCGAAAAGGAGCCGTGGTCGATCACGGCCAGGAAGACCTCGACGTTGTCGCTGGAGAAAGCCATCTGCTGCACCTATCTATCAATAAAATTGAAATAAGTTGACTTTTTATATCAGCGAACAGCAAATAAAGTCCAGCCATCGTCTTCATCCGCCAGAGGAAACAGTCATGCAGGGGTTCCAGCGCCGCGTCGTCTACATCAGCCTTTACGAAGGAATCGCCATCGTGGCCGCCAGTGCCGGGCTGGCGCTGATGACCGACGCCGGGCTCGGGCATTCGGGCGTGCTGGCGGTGGCCGCCTCGGTCATTGCCGTGATCTGGAACCTGGTCTTCAACGCCCTGTTCGAGCGCTGGGAGTCGCGCCAGGCGGTGCGCGGGCGCAGCGTGCGCCGGCGCGTGGCGCATGCCGTCGGCTTCGAGGGCGGATTGATCGCGGTGCTGGTGCCGCTGTTTGCCTGGGGCCTTGGCGTGACGCTCTGGCAGGCGCTGGTGATGGACCTGGGCCTGGTGGTGTTCTTCCTAGTCTACACCTTCGTCTTCAACTGGGGCTTCGACCGGGTGTTCGGGCTGCCGGCCTCGGCCGCGCCCGCCAAGACCGGCCCGGCAACGGCGGCCGGGCAGGGCGCCTGAACGACCCTGGCGGCCGCGGTCCTTGCCGCAGCCGGTAAAATTGCGCTCCCTTCCAAGGAGCGTTGCAGCGGCGGCCCGCATCGAGAGGCCCGCCGTCAGGCTTGGAAGGCGCCCTGCCGCCAGGGCGCAAGCCGCAAACGACGCTCACCTGACGTTTTTTCCTGCCCAGGTGAGCCCCCATGAACGAAGTCTCCACGCCCCGCGTCCCCCCGATGAAGCTGTCCGGCCTCGAACCGGTGGCCATCGATGCCGGGTCGCTGTTCGTCAACATCGGCGAGCGCACCAACGTCACCGGCTCCAAGGCCTTCGCGCGGATGATCCTGAACGGCCAGTTCGAGGACGCCCTGGCCGTGGCGCGCCAGCAGGTCGAGAACGGCGCGCAGGTGATCGACATCAACATGGACGAGGCCATGCTCGACAGCAAGGCCGCGATGGTGCGCTTTCTGAACCTGATTGCCAGCGAGCCCGACATCGCGCGCGTGCCGGTGATGGTCGACAGTTCCAAGTGGGAAGTGATCGAGGCCGGCCTGCGCTGCATCCAGGGCAAGGGCATCGTCAACTCCATCTCCATGAAGGAGGGGGTCGACAAGTTCAAGCACGAGGCCAAGCTCGTGAGGCGCTACGGCGCCGCGGCGGTGGTGATGGCCTTCGACGAGAAGGGCCAGGCCGACACCTACGAACGCAAGATCGAGATCTGCGAGCGCGCCTACCGCATCCTGGTGGACGAGGTGGGCTTTCCGCCCGAGGACATCATCTTCGACCCCAACATCTTCGCGATTGCCACCGGCATCGAGGAGCACGACAACTACGCGGTCGACTTCATCAACGCGGTGCGCTGGATCAAGCAGAACCTGCCGGGCGCCAAGGTGTCGGGCGGCGTGAGCAACGTGAGCTTCAGCTTCCGCGGCAACGACCCGGTGCGCGAAGCGATCCACACCGTGTTCCTGTACCACGCGATCCAGGCGGGCATGGACATGGGCATCGTCAATGCCGGCATGGTGGGCGTGTACGACGACCTCGAGCCGACCCTGCGCGAGCGCGTGGAAGACGTGGTGCTCAACCGCCGCCCGGACGCCGGTGAACGCCTGGTCGAAGTGGCCGAGACCGCCAAGAGCGGCGCCAAGGACGACAGCAAGAAGCTCGAATGGCGCGGCACGCCGGAGCATCCGGTGCACGTCAACCAGCGCCTCTCGCATGCCATGGTGCACGGCATCACCGATTTCATCGTCGAGGACACCGAAGAAGCCTACCGGCAGATCCTCGCCAAGGGCGGCCGTCCGCTGCACGTGATCGAAGGGCCGCTGATGGACGGCATGAACATCGTGGGCGATCTGTTCGGCCAGGGCAAGATGTTCCTGCCGCAGGTGGTGAAGTCGGCGCGCGTGATGAAGTCGGCCGTGGCCCACCTCATCCCCTACATCGAGGAAGAAAAGCGCCAGGACGAGGCCGCGGGCCGCGACGTGCGCACCAAGGGCAAGATCATCATCGCCACCGTCAAGGGCGACGTGCACGACATCGGCAAGAACATTGTCACGGTCGTGCTCCAGTGCAACAACTTCGAGGTGGTGAACATGGGCGTGATGGTCCCGTGCCACGAGATCCTGGCCAAGGCGAAGGTCGAGGGCGCGGACATCGTGGGCCTCTCCGGCCTCATCACGCCGAGCCTGGAAGAAATGCAGTACGTGGCCGGCGAGATGCAGAAGGACGACCACTTCCGCATCAAGAAGATTCCGCTTCTGATCGGCGGCGCCACCACCAGCCGCGTGCACACCGCCGTGAAGATCGCGCCGCACTACGAAGGCCCGGTGGTCTACGTGCCCGATGCCTCGCGCAGCGTGAGCGTGGCGCAGTCGCTGCTCTCCGACCAGGCCACCGCGTACATCGACGAGATCAACGCCGACTACGAGAAGGTGCGCACGCAGCACGCCAACAAGAAGCAGGTGCCGATGTGGCCGCTGGCCAAGGCGCGCGCCAACAAGACGCCGGTCGACTGGTCCGGCTACACGCCGCCGGTGCCCAAGTTCATCGGCCGGCGCCTGTTCAAGAACTTCGACCTGACCGAGCTCGCCAGGTACATCGACTGGGGCCCGTTCTTCCAGACCTGGGACCTCGCCGGCCCGTTCCCGGCCATCCTGAAGGACGAGATCGTCGGCACCGAGGCCGTGCGCGTGTATGCCGATGGCCAGCGCATGCTCAAGCGCCTGATCGAAGGGCGCTGGCTCAGCGCGAGTGGCGTGGTCGGCTTCTGGCCCGCCAACACGGTGAACGACGACGACATCGAGCTCTACACCGACGAGACGCGCAGCGAGGTCGCGCTCACCTGGTACGGCATGCGCCAGCAGACCGAGAAGCAGGTGATCGACGGCGTGATGCGCCCGAGCCGCTGCCTGGCCGACTTCGTCGCGCCCAAGGACAGCGGGCTGAAAGACTACGTGGGCGTGTTCGCGGTGACCGCGGGCCTGGGTGTCGAGAAGAAGGAGAAGTACTTCATCGACGACCTCGACGACTACTCCGCCATCATGCTCAAGGCCCTGGCCGACCGGCTGGCCGAGGCCTTTGCCGAATCGCTGCACCACCGCGTGCGCACCGACCTCTGGGGCTATGCGCCCGACGAGGGCCTGAGCAACGAGGACATGATCGCCGAGAAATACCGCGGCATCCGTCCCGCGCCCGGCTACCCGGCCTGCCCCGACCACAGCGTGAAGCGCCCGATGTTCGACCTTCTGGGCTGCGCGGACATTGGCATGACGCTGACCGAAAGCCTCGCTATGATGCCCGCCGCCAGCGTGAGCGGCTTCTACCTGAGCCACCCCGAGTCGACGTACTTCAATGTCGGCAAGATCGGGCACGATCAATTGCAGGACCAGGCGGCGCGGCGCAAGGAGAGCGAATCCGACCTCGAGCGCCTGCTGGCGCCGAACCTTTGAACCTGCCGGCCGGCGTGGCCGACCGGCACCGGGAGTTGTTATTCAGAAGCTGATATTTGCTGCCGCGCACTACGCGGCATTGGCGGTCTTTGTCCTTGGCTGCTGGGGCTTCGGGCGTGCGCTGCTGGCGCGCCTCGCGCCGCCGCCGCGCCGGGACGCCTGGCTCGAAGCGGCCATGGCGGCGGCCCTGGGCGTGGGTTTGTTCATCTGCGCCTTCCAGCTGCTGGCGATCTTCGGCGCGTTCAAGCCGGGCGCCACCGTGGCGCTGATCGCCGCCGGCGTGGTGGCGGCCGTGCTGCAGCTGCGGCCCTGGTGGCGCGAAGCGCGGGCGCTTCGTGCCGCCGGCGCGGGGGCCGCGCCATGGACCCGCGCCGAAAGGATCGCCGCGATCGCGCTGGCCCTGGTGGCGCTGCCCGCGCTGGTCGCGCCGCTCGCGCCGCCCGCCGCCTTCGACGAGCTGATGTACCACCTGCCCTATGCGCGGCAGGTGGCCCAGCAGGGCTCGCTGGGCATCCACGAGTGGCTGCGCTACCCCTGGTTCCCGTACAACTACAACCTGCTCTATGCGGCCGCGCTGCAGGTGGGCGACGACGTGCTGCCGCACTTTCTCAATGCGCTGGCCGGAGCGCTTTCGGCGGTGATGGTCTACCGCCTCGGCATCCAGCACGCCAACCGGCTCACGGCCTGCATCGGCGCGGCCATCTGGATCGGCATCGGCGACTATTCGAATGCGCTGATCGACATGGGCGTGGCGCTCTTCGTGCTCAGTGCCTGCGTGGCGCTGTGGTGGTGGCGCGACTCAGAGCCGCTGCAGGGCGGCACGCGCTGGCTCGGGCTGGCGGCGTTCTGCCTTGGGGTGGCGGCGGGTTCGAAATACCAGGCGCTCACCTTCCTGCCGCTGGTGGCGCTGTTCGTCGTCTGGCACGAGCGCCGGCCCAAGGCCTGGGCGCTGGCGCTGCTGTGCTTCCTGATTCCGTGCGTGTACTGGTACGCGCGCAACGCCATCATGACCGGCGATCCGTTCAACCCCATCGGCGCGCGCGTGTTCGGCTTCACCGACTGGATCCCGGCCGACTACGTGCAGCAGGTGGCCGACGTGCGCGACCATGCGGCACGGCCCAACGCGCTGATCTGGGCCGTGTTCCTGGCGCCGTTCAGCCTGCTGTGGAAGCGCTCGGCCGCGCTGCGCGCCGCGGGCTGGTTCTGCTTCTATTCCGTGGCCGTGTGGCTTTTGACCTCGCGCTATCCACGCTACCTCACGGCTTCGTTTCCGCTGCTCGCGCTGATGGCGGCCATCGGCTGGCAGGTGCTGTTCGGCTGGATCGCCGCGGGCGTGCGCCGCGTGTTTGGGGCCCGGGGCGGGCCGGCGGGTGCCGCGCCTGCCGCCGTGGCACCTGCCGGGCGCCTGGGCCTGGTGGGCGACTGGATCGTCGTGCTGCTCCTGGCGGCACTGGCCGCGGTGTCGCTGCGCCAGACGGCGGGCAAGGTGGCGATGATCTCGCCCACGCCCGAAACGCGCGAAGCCTTCCTGCGCCAGCATGTGCCGGGCTATGCCGCCATGGACTACCTGCGCCAGCATGCCACCGGTCGCGTCTACCAGATCGCGCTGAACGAGGCGATCTACTACGGCCCCAATCCGATCTGGGGCGATACGCTCGGCCCGTGGCGCTACCGCGATTTCCTGCTGCTGCTGCCCGGCGACATGGCGCGCAAGCTGGCCGCGATGGGATTCACGGCCATCGTCATGCCGACCTCGATGGTGCCCACGCTGGCCACCCGGCCCGGCTTCGACGCGCATTTCGCCCTGCTGTACGAAAAAGACGGCGGCCGGGTCTACCGCATTCTCTCGACCGCACCATGACCGACGACAACCCATCCGCCGCCGCCCGCGCCCCGATCCGCATCGCGGCGGTGATCCCCTGCTACAACGAGGCGCTGTCGATCGCGCAGGTGGTCGCGCAGTTCCGCGCGGCGCTGCCCGAGGCCGAGATCCATGTCTTCGACAACAACTCGACCGACGACACGGCCGCCATCGCGCGCGCGAGCGGCGCCACGGTGACGCACGTGGCGGCGCCGGGCAAGGGCAACGTCGTGCGCCGCATGTTCGCCGACGTCGAGGCCGACGTGTACGTGACGGTCGACGGCGACGCCACCTACGACGTGGCCAGCGCGCCGCGGCTGGTGGATGCGCTGGTGGAGCGCAATCTCGACATGGTGGTGGGCTGCCGCGTCGACGACGGGCAGAACGCGCTCACCTACCGCGCCGGCCACCGCTTCGGCAACCGGCTGCTCACGGGCGCGGTGGCGCAGCTCTTCGGCGGCGGGCTGACCGACATGCTCTCGGGCTACCGCGTGTTCTCGCGCCGCTATGCCAAGTCGTTTCCCGCGCTTTCACAGGGCTTCGAGATCGAGACCGAGCTCACGGTGCATGCGCTCGAACTGCGCATGCCCCATGCGGAGTTCGACACCGCCTACAGCACGCGGCCCGAAGGCTCGCACAGCAAGCTCTCGACCTACCGCGACGGCTGGCGCATCCTGAAGACCATCTGCAAGCTGTTCATCAGCGAGCGGCCGCTGCAGTTCTTCTCGATCCTTGCGGCGGTGCTTGCGGCGGGCGCGATCGCACTGGCCATTCCGCTGCTGCTCACCTACCTGCACACCGGCCTGGTGCCCCGGCTCCCCACGGCGGTGCTGGCGACGGGCGCCATGCTGGCCGCCATGCTGTCGATGGTGTGCGGCGTCGTGATGCACGCCATCCGGCTCGCCCGCCGCGAGGCCAAGCGGCTGCGCTACCTCGCGATTCCCGGCGTCGGGCAGTTCCGCCGCACGCCATGAAGGCGGGCCGCGAGTTCCTGGCGTTCGCCATTGTCGGGGCGGCGGGATTCGTGGTCGACGTGGCCGTGCTGTACCTTGCGGCGCCGCTGCTGGGCTGGTACGGCGCGCGGGTGCTGTCGTTTCTTGCGGCGGCAACGGCCACCTGGGCATTGAACCGGCGCTACACCTTCGCGGCGCGGCGCTCCTCGGGCGCGGCGACGCCGATCGTGCGCGAATACCTCGGCTATCTGGCCACCATGCTGGGCGGGGCGGTCGTCAACTACGGCGCGTATGTGCTGGTGCTGCACTGGGCTTCGGGCCCCTGGGCTCCCGCGGCCGGCGTGGCGCTGGGCAGCTGCGCAGGGCTGGCCGTGAACTTCCTGTCCGCGCGCTACCTGGTGTTTCGCGCGAAGTAGCAGTGTTGCTCCCTCCCCCTCTGGGGGAGGGCTGGGGTGGGGGCACGCGGCGCATCCATCGGCGCTCTGCCTGCCCCCATCCCGACCTTCCCCCAGAGGGGGAAGGAGAAAGTGCAGCGTTGGCGCTCAGTGCGCCGCCGACACCACCACGGGGATTTCGGTCGCGGGCGGCGTGTTGCGGCTGCGGCCGCAGCGCACGATGCCGTCGATCATCACCATGCCCACGCCCGGAATGTCGCCGAGCTGCACGCTCTCGAGCAGGCCCGGCGCGGGCGAATGCTGCGCGCGGTCCATGAAGACGAAATCGGCGTCGCGGCCCACCTCGATCAGCCCGCAGTTGAGCTTGCGGATCTTCGCGGTGTTGCCGGTGGCAAAGCAGAACACCAGCTCGGCCGGGATGTTTGCAATGGACGACAGCATGGCCACCATGCGCAGGATGCCCAGCGGCTGCACGCCGGAGCCCGCGGGCCCGTCGGTGCCGAGGATCACGCGGTGCGGGCACTTGAGCTCGAGCGCGGCCTTGGCCGCGGCGATGGCCACCTTCTCGTTGCCGTTGTGCACGATCTCGATCGCGCGCGAGCTCTTCTCGCACAGCTCGCACACATGCGCCTCGGGCAGCGAGGTGTGGCCGCCGTTGATGTGGCCGATGATGTCGGCGTCGGCCTCCAGCACCACGTCCTTGTCGATCAGGCCCGAGCCCGGGATCGACGGGCCGCCCGTGTGGATCGTGCTCTGGATGCCGTACTTGCGCGCCCAGGCCACCATCTCCTTGGCCTCGTAGCCGGCCTTCACCGAGCCCAGGCCCACTTCGCCCAGCAGGCCCACGCCGGCGTCGGCGAGTTCCTTGAAGTCGCTCTCGACCATGCCCTTCTCGATCACCGGCGCGCCGGCCAGCACCTTCACGCCGCCCGGGCGGAAGTTGTCGAACGCGCGCTGCGCGGTGATGGCCAGCGCCTTCAGGCCCACGATGTCCTTGGGCCGGCCGGGCAGGTGCACCTCGCCGGCCGAGATCATGGTGGTGACGCCGCCGTGCATGGTCGAGTCGATCCAGCCGATCTGGCCCTGGCGCGGCGTCCAGTCGCCGAACACCGGGTGCACGTGGCTGTCGATCAGGCCGGGCGCGACGCAGGTCTTCTTCGCGTCGATGACGGTCTGCGCACCTTCGAGGTCGCAGTCCTTTTCCTTGCCGACTGCCACGATCAGCCCGTCGTTCACCACGAGGGTGTCCGCGTCCAGGATGGGCTTGTCGATGTCGCCCGAGAGCAGCAGCCCTATGTTCTTGATGACGACCTTGCCCGACTTTGCGCCGGCTGCGATTTCTGCCATTTCGTGGTGTCCTCGTCGTGGGGTGGGGAGTTGTTCTCTTGTTCCTGGATGTCGTCCGCGCGCACGGTTCGCAGCACGGTCTCGATCACGAAGTCTTCCCAGTGCGTGATCGCCTCGGGCGACTCCAGCGGCTCGCCCAGGAAGGCCGTGAGCGTGTGCCGGTTCGAGGTGTAGAAGTAGCCGGTGGACGCGATCAGCAGATAGATGTCGCGCGCGTTCAGGTCGCGGCGGAACAGGCCCTGCGCCGCGCCGCTCGCCAGGATCTCGGCAATGATCGCCACCGCCCGCGACGAGTATTCGCGCGCCCTGAGCGACTTCGAGATGTGCCGGCCCTTGTGCAGGTTCTCGGTGTTCAGCAGCGTCACGAACTCGGGGTTCTTGCGGTAGTAGCCGAGCACGAAGCGGATGACCTCGGTGAGCGCCTCCACCGGCCGCGAGGCATCCAGCGCAATGGCCGCCTCGGCGTCGTCCATGCGCTTGTAGATGCCTTCGAGCACCGCGATGAAGAGGCCTTCCTTGCTGCCGAAGTAGTAGTAGATCATCCGGTCGTACGACTTGGCGGCCTTGGAGATCTTCTCCACGCTGCCGCCGTCGTAGCCGTATTTGGCGAACACCTTGGTCGCCGACTTCAGGATGCTGTCGCGCGTGGCCTGTGCCGCGGCCTCGCGCACGCCCGTGCGGCGCTGGGGCTTGGCGGCGGTGCGGCTGTCGGCCATCGTGCGCGCGGCTCGGCCTACTTTTCGGCGAAGGCGCGTTCGACCACGAAGTCGCCGGGCGTCGAGGTGTTGCCTTCCTTGAAGCCGCGCTTCTCCAGGATGTGCTTCAGGTCCACCAGCAGGCCCGGGCTGCCGCACAGCATCACGCGGTCTTCCACCGGGTTGAGCGGGGGCAGGCCGAGGTCGTCGGTGAGCTTGTTGGTCTCGATCAGGTCGGTGATGCGGCCCTGGTTGCGGAATTCCTCGCGCGTGACCGTCGGGTAGTAGAGCAGCTGCTTCTCGACCATCTCGCCGAGGAACTCGTGCTTGGGCAGGTGGTCGGTCACGAGGTCGTGGTAGGCCAGCTCGTCGACCTGGCGCACGCCGTGCACCAGGATGACCTGCTCGAACTTCTCGTAGGTGTCCGGGTCGCGGATGATGCTCATGAACGGTGCGAGGCCCGTGCCCGTGCCGAACAGGTACAGGCGCTTGCCGGGCAGCGTGTAGTCGATCAGCAGCGTGCCGGTGGGCTTGCGGCCCACGATGATGGTGTCGCCGACCTGGATGTGCTGCAGCTTGGAGGTGAGCGGGCCTTCTTCCACCTTGATGCTCAGGAACTCGAGATGCTCCTCGTAGTTCGGGCTCACGATGCTGTAGGCGCGCAGCAGCGGCTTGTTGTTGACCTTCAGGCCGATCATCGTGAAATGGCCGTTGGAGAAGCGCAGCGCCGGGTCGCGCGTGGTGGTGAAGGTGAACAGGCGGTCGGTCCAGTGGTGGACGCTCAGGACGCGTTCTTCGCTGAAAGCACTCATACGGAACTCAAGAGTTGGTTGGAACAGTGGAAGGTGGCTGAGCCGGAACGCACGCTTGTGGGGCGTGCAGCCGCCGGCCGGCTGCGAACCCTCCATTGTCGTTGGTCGGAAAAACCCCGATGAACACCGCGAGAAAACACCATTGCAAGCATCGGGCCTGTTTGCTACATTGACCTCGAATGTAGTGAACGCAACATGAAAGTGTAGGGAATGCTACACAAATGGAAGGCGGCGCACAAGCGGGCAGGCGGCACGTTTGTTGCAACCCTCCGCTGACCGAGTTTCCCCGTGCCCGACCCGCATCACGCCCACGAGATCGCCCCGATGACAGAACACACCAAGACAGATGGCCTTCCCGGCATGGACATGCCGGTGGTGGCCGAAGCCGGCAGCGGCGCCTTCGGCAAGGCGCCCCCGCGCAACGAGAAGATGAGCAGCGCCAAGGTCGAATGCAACGCCTGCCCGGTGCTGTGCCAGATCTCCGACGGCCGCACCGGCGCCTGCGACCGCTATGCGAACAGGCAGGGCGTGCTGGTGCGCGTCGACCCGGTGCTGCTGCTGCGCCGCGAGATCGCGAGCGAGGCCCCGGTGCTGGTGCCCTTCGACCGCCCGGCTGCAGAGAAGCCCGAGGGCGGCGCGCCCGACTGGAGCGGCGACCTGCTGCACGCTGACGAAGTCTTCGTGACCGGCGTGGGCTCGTCCACCACCTATCCCGACTACAAGCCCGCTCCCTTCATCGTGGCCTCCAAAGCCCAAGGCGTCGACATGGTCACCGTCGTCACCGAAGGCATCTTCAGCTACTGCAGCTTCAAGGTGAAGATCGACACCGACCGCTTCCTCGGCTCCGAGCAGGCCAACGTGCGCTACAAGGGCGAGGTGGTCGGCCACGTGACCACGGCCGAGTACGGCTCGCAGATGCTGTCGCTGGGCGGCGTGCACCATCTCACCGGCGGCAGCAAGAAGGAAGGCCGCATGACGGCCGAGCTGATGCAGCTGCTGGGCAACAAGAAGGCCGTCGAATGCACCATCGACGGCGGTTCCACGCTCGTCATCCAGGCCGGAAAAGCACCCATCGTCAACGGCGTGGAGGAGCAGCGCATGCGCGTGGGCTGCGGCTCGGCGGCCGTGGGCATCTTCGCGCGCCAGTTCGCGGGCGTGGCCGACGAGGTGGTGGTGGTCGACGACCACATCACCGGCGTGCTCACAGAGCACCAGGCGGGGCGCTGTCTCGACATGGCGCCTTCGGGCATCCAGATGCTGGGGCGCAAGTCCACGCCGGGGCGCTACTTCCAGGTGGCGAATCCGGGCAACGGCTGGGGTGGCACCGACATCGCCGATCCGCTCTCGATCATCGAGGGCTGGGAAGAGGGCGTGGCGCGGCCGGGCCTGCGCCTGTTGATGACATCGACCACCGGCGAGCATGCGCAGTGGTACGTGCTCGACGAGGCGCTGAAGCCTGTCGAACAGCCAATGCCCGCCGAGGTGCGCCGCATCGTCGAGCGCATCGGCGAGAACTGCGAACCTTCGCTGTGCACCGTGCTGTTCCTCGGTGGTGCGGGCGGGTCCTTGCGCGCCGGCGTCACCGAAAACCCGGTGCTGCTCACGCGGGCCATCAAGCGCGCGCTGGTCAACGTCACCTGCGGCGGCGCGCCGGCCTATGTGTGGCCCGGCGGCGGCATCACCGTGATGGCGGACGTCATGCGCATGCCCGACAACAGCTTTGGCACCGTGCCCACGCCGGCCATCGTGGCGCCCATCGAGTTCAGCATGCGGCGTGACGACTACCAGGCGCTCGGCGGCCACATGGAACACATCTTCTCGCTCGAGCAGGCGCTTTCGCGCGGCGCGTGGCAGGAAGACGGCGCACCGCTGGCGCGGCAGTGGGTCGTGATGGACGATGCCAATCCGTGGCCGCTTGGCCACCCACCCATGCTGGGTTGAGCGATGGCCATCTTTTCGTGTGCCGTGGCTGTTGCCCCTTCCCCCACCGGGGGAAGGCCGGGATGGGGGCGGGCAGAGCGCCCGACGATTGCACCGCGTGCCCCCACCCCGACCCTCCCCCGGAAGGGGAGGGAGAAACAAAGCGCCGTCCCCGCGCTCTTGCTGCCATGACCGCCCAACGTACCGCGCTCGACGCGAACCGCTGGCACTTCAACCACGGCCCGATCGACATCGTGGCCGAGGCGCATGGCGACCCCTACGCTGTCGCAGCCGCGCACGACGCGGCCTGGGCGCGCTTCGGCCATGTGCTGGACGAACTGGTGCGCGAGCTGCCGCTGCTGCGCGCGCCCGTGGCCGGCGGCGTGCGCCCGCGCGGCGTGGTCGGTGCGCGCATGTGGGATGCCTGCGCGGCGTTCTCGCCGATGTTCATCACGCCGATGGCGGCGGTGGCCGGCTCGGTGGCGCAGGAGCTGATCGCGTTCTATGACCGCCCCGGCATCGAGCGCGCCTGGATCAACAACGGCGGCGACATTGCGCTGCACCTGGCGCCGGGCCATTCGGCGCGCGTGGGCGTCTATGCCGATCTCGCGCGCTTCGACTGGCGCGAGCGCGATACCGGCCTTCTCACCACCGACGGCCAGTTCGAAATCAAGGCCGCACAGCCGGTGCGCGGCGTGGCCACCAGCGGCTGGCGCGGGCGCAGCTTCTCGCTGGGCATTGCCGACAGCGTGACGGTCCTGGCCGCCACCGCAGCGCAGGCCGATGCCGCCGCCACCGCGATTGCCAATGCCGTCGACGTGGACGATGCGGCCATCGGACGGCGCCCCGCCAGCGAATGCAAGGACGATAGCGACCTGGGCGACACCCTGGTCACGGTCGATGTGCCGCCACTGGCGCCCTCGCAAGTGAAAAGCGCGCTCGACACCGGCGCCGTGTGCGCGAAGGTGCTGCAAAAAGGGGGGCTCGTCTGGGCCGCTCTGCTCGTTTGCCAGGGGCAGTGGCGACTTGTCGAACCCTTATGCTCGAAGTCGCTGCCCAGTGCACCGTCCGATGCAGTTGGTTCAGTATTTGCTTAACGAAAAGCAAGGTTCCTTTCCATGATCGATATACGCCGCGTCTTCACCCATGTCGAGCACATTCACCACGAGTTCGGACCGCGCGCCGCAACGCCGCTGGTGCGCGGTGCCATCGGCGCGGTGCTGACCAATCCCTTTGCGGGCCGCTACGAGCCCGACATCCTGCCGATGATGGCGCTGCTCGACCCGGTGGGCGTCGACATGGCGCACAAGCTGCATGCCGCCATGGACGTGCCGCTCGAGCAGATCGCCACCTATGGCAAGGGCGCCATCGTCGGCGCCGCCGGCGAGCTCGAACACGGCGCGCTCTGGCATGTGCCCGGCGGCTATGCGATGCGCGAGCTGCTCGGCTGGAAGGGCGACCGCGCGGCCTACACCGCGGGCAAGGCCGAAGAGAAAACCGGCCAGCCCGGCAACGCGCTGTCCATCGTGCCCTCGACCAAGAAGGTCGGCCCGCCCGGCGCCGCACTCGACGTGCCGCTCACCAACATCAACGCCAGCTACGTGCGCGGCCAGTTCGACGCCATCGAGGTGCGCGTGCCCGGCGCACCGGCAGCCGACGAGATCGTCTTCATCCTCGCGATGAGCACCGGCTACCGCGTGCATGCGCGCGTGGGCGGCCTGCTCGCGAAAGACATCAGCAAATGGGACGGCTTGCGCTGACCTGATGAACCAGAGACACGAAGAAGGAACACAAGACATGACCGCCAACATCCGCAAGCTCGTCATCCAGGTCGACGAAACCCGCAAGGAAATGGGCAAGGACATCGTGCCCCCCACGCGCCGCGCCGTGGCCATCGCGGTGATCGAGAACCCGTACGCGGGCCGCTTCAGCGAGAACCTCGACGAGCTGATCGCCATCGGCGAAGAGCTGGGCGCGCTGCTCGGCCAGAAGGCCGTGAAGGCGCTCGGCATCGAGCCGGGCCAGGCGCAGAGCTACGGCAAGGCGGCCATCGTCGGCGAGAACGGCGAGCTCGAGCATGCCGCCGCCATCCTGCATCCCAAGCTCGGCGCGCCGCTGCGCGCGGCGGTTGAAAGGGGCGCCGCGCTCGTGCCCTCGGCCAAGAAGCGCGGCACGCTGGGCACCGCCATCGACGTGCCGCTCGGCCACAAGGATGCGGCCTTCGTGCGCAGCCACTTCGACGCCGTCGAGGCCCGCGTGTCCGACGCGCCGCGCGCCAACGAGATCGTGGTGGCCGTGGCCGTCACCGACAGCGGCCGGCCGCTGCCGCGCATCGGCGGGCTGCAGGCCAGCGAAATCAAGGGTGAAGACGGGCTGAGATGAGTACACCCCCAGTCTTCGCGCACTTCGTGTCGCGCGCGCCTTCCCCCTCGCCCGGGCAACACCAGCGGCCCGGCAAAGCCGGTTCCGCGGTGTTTCCCGCAAAGACCTCGTTTCTCGTCCCTTCAAGGAGTTTCCTCATGAACCCATTGCGTCACGTCTTCAGCGCCGCGGCCGTTGCCACGCTGGCCACCGCCCTCGTTCCTGCCCATGCCCAGGGCGTGATCAAGATCGGGGAGGTCAACAGCTACAAGGCCCAGCCCGCCTTCCTCGAGCCCTACAAGAAGGGCATGGAGCTGGCCGTGGAAGAGATCAACGCCAAGGGCGGCGTCAACGGCCGCAAGGTGGAGCTCATCACGCGCGACGACAACGCCAACCCCGGCGATGCGGTGCGCGTGGCCGAGGAGCTGGTGGCGCGCGAGAAGATCGACGTGCTCACCGGCACCTTCCTGTCGAACACCGGCCTGGCCGTGGCCGACTTCGCCAAGCAGAAGAAGATCTTCTTCCTGGCCGGCGAGCCGCTGACCGACAAGATGACCTGGCAGGGCGGCAACGAATACACCTTCCGCCTGCGCCCCGGCACCTACATGCAGGCCGCGATGCTGGTGCCCGAAGCGGCCAAGCTCAAGAAGAAGCGCTGGGCCGTCGTCTACCCCAACTACGAGTACGGCCAGTCGGCCGTGGCCGCGTTCAAGACGCTGCTGAAGGCGGCGCAGCCCGACGTCGAGTTCGTCGCCGAACAGGCGCCGCCGCTCGGCAAGGTCGATGCGGGTGCCGTGGTGCAGGCGCTGGCCGATGCCAAGCCCGATGCGGTCTTCAACGTGCTGTTCGGCGCCGACCTTTCCAAGTTCGTGCGCGAAGGCAACACCCGCGGCCTCTTCAAGGACCGCACCGTGGTGAGCGTTCTGACCGGCGAGCCCGAGTACCTCGACCCGCTCAAGGACGAAACGCCCAACGGCTGGATCGTGACCGGCTATCCCTGGTACGGCATCCAGACGCCCGAGCACAAGGCCTTCTTCCTCGCCTACCACGCCAAGTACAAGGACTACCCGCGCCTCGGTTCGGTGGTGGGCTACAGCATGATCAAGTCGGTGGCGGCCGGCATCGACAAGGCCAGGAGCACCGAGACGCCGAAGCTCGTCGCCGCCTTCAAGGGCCTGCAGGTCGACACCCCGTTCGGCAAGATCAGCTACCGCGCCGAAGACCATCAGTCGACCATGGGCGCCTTCGTCGGCAAGACGAAGAACGAGAACGGCAAGGGCGTGATGGTCGACTACACCTACTTCGACGGCGCCAAGTTCCAGCCGAGCGCCGCCGACGTCAAGAAGTCCCGCGCTGCCGACTGACCTTTTTCTTCCCGGAACGCTTGCACCCATGAGCCTCTCGTCCCTGCTGCTTCAGTTCCTCACCGGGCTGTCGTCGGCTTCGTCGCTGTTCCTCGTGGGGGCCGGCCTTTCGTTGATCTTCGGCGTCACGCGCATCGTCAACTTTGCGCATGGCTCCTTCTTCATGGTGGGCATCTACCTTGCCTACACACTGGTCGAGAAGCTCGGCACGCTCGGCTTCTGGCCGGCCGTGCTGATCGCCGCCCTCGCGGTGGGCGTGATCGGCGCACTGATCGAGATGGTGCTGCTGCGCCGCATCTACAAGTCGCCCGAGCTGTTCCAGCTGCTGGCCACCTTTGCACTGGTGCTCGTCATCAAGGATGCGGTGCTCTATGTCTGGGGGCCGGACGAATTGCTCGGCCCGCGCGCGCCGGGCCTGTCGGGCTCGGTCGACATCCTGGGCCGCCAGTTTCCGACCTACGACCTGTTCCTGATCGTCGTCGGTCCGGTGGTGCTCGGCCTCATGTGGCTGCTGCTCACGCGCACCCGCTGGGGCACGCTGGTGCGCGCCGCCACGCAAGACCGCGAGATGGTCAGCGCCCTGGGCGTGAACCAGGCCTGGCTGTTCACGGCCGTGTTCGCACTGGGCGCCACGCTCGCGGCGCTGGGTGGTGCGCTGCAGCTGCCGCGCGAGCCGGCCACGCTCGCGATGGACCTCAACACCATCGGCGCGGCTTTCGTGGTGGTGGTGGTGGGCGGCATGGGCTCGATTCCTGGCGCGTACGTGGCAGCGCTGCTGCTGTCCGAAATCAAGGCGGTCTGCATCTGGCTTGGCGTGGTCGAGATCTTCGGCTACAGCGTGTCGTTCTCCAAGCTCACGCTGGTGGTCGACTTCATCGTGATGGCCATCGTGCTGGTGTGGCGCCCCTGGGGCCTGCTCGGCCGCCCGCAGGCGCCCAGCCGCTACGTGGGCATGCAGGAAGAGCCGCTGCGGCGCGCGAGCAAGGGCTACCTGTGGCTCGTCGCCGCGCTCGGGCTCGCGCTCATGGCGATGCCGCTGCTGACTGCCGATTCGCCCTACACCACGGTGCTGATGATCGACCTGCTGATTGCGGCGCTGTTCGCGGCCAGCCTGCACTTCATCATGGGCCCGGCTGGCATGCATTCGTTCGGCCACGCGGCCTACTTCGGGCTGGGGGCCTACGGTGCCGCACTGCTGGTTCGCGCAAGCGGCATGCCGATGGAGCTCGCGCTCGTCGTCGCACCACTGGTGGCCGCCATCGGCGCTTTCGTCTACGGCTGGTTCGCGGTGCGGCTCTCGGGCGTGTACCTGGCGATGCTCACGCTGGCCTTCGCACAGATCACCTGGGCCGTGGTCTACCAGTGGGATTCGTTCACCGGGGGCAGCAACGGGCTCACCGGTGTATGGCCTTCGGAGTGGCTGTCGGACAAGCGCACTTATTACTGGCTCACGCTGGTGCTGGTGGCCGCGGGCATCCTGATGCTGCGCCGCGTGCTGTTCTCGCCGTTCGGCTATGCCTTGCGCGCGGGCCGCGATTCGGTGCTGCGGGCCGATGCGATCGGCATCGACGTCAAGCGCATGCAATGGACGGCCTTCGTCATTGCTGGAGCGGCGGCTGGATTGGCCGGGGCGCTCTATGCCTTTTCGAAGGGCAGCATTTCGCCTGAAAGCCTGAGCGTCGACAAGTCGGTCGATGGGCTGGTGATGGTGCTGCTTGGCGGCATCCAGACGCTGGCGGGGCCGGTGGTGGGGGCTGTGACTTTCAGCTGGCTGCATGACACGGTGGCGCGCAATACCGACTACTGGCGGGCGACGCTGGGGGCGATCATCCTGCTGTTGGTGCTGCTGTTTCCGCAGGGGATTGCGGGGTTTGCCAAGCAGTTGAGCGATCGCTGGCTGCGCGGGCGTCGGCGTTCGGAAGTGGATGTTGCTTTGAAGGAGAAGCGGACGTGAGGGACGGTTGTCTTTCATCGTTCAGGGGTCTTCTTTTTTCCCGAGGCCGGGATATCCGCCCGGCGGCGGACTCACTTTCTTTTGCTTCGCCAAAAGAAAGTAAGCAAAGAAAAGGCGACCCTACTGTCTGCGACCCTTCGCTTCGCTACGGGCAACCTGCGGTGCTCGATTCCGGCGGGGGTCCGCAGAACTCGCTTCGCTCAAACAGCTGCGGCCCTGATCCCGCCTCCATCTGCGCTCCTCGGCGCAGCCAGAAGGGGTGGGGAGAAGACAGGCCATCGCTTCGCTCGGCCGGGGCCAACCCCAACAGCCCAACTCAACACCAACAGCCAATCTCAACCACCGCGGCGCTGCGCGCCGCGGTGGCTTGGTGGCCGAGCGAAGCAAAGGCCCGTTCGGTTTCCAAGCCCCTCTGTATGCGCCGAGGAGCGGAGCGTTTCGCGGATCAGGGCCGCAGCTGTTTGAGCGAAGCGAGTTCTGCGGACCCCGCGAAACGCGAGCACCGCAGGTTGCCCCGTAGCGCAGCGAAGGGGTCGCAGACAGTGGGGTCGCCTTTCTTTTGCCTACGTTTCTTTGGCGAAGCAAAGAAAAGTAGGTCGCCCGCCGGGGCGAGACCCGGTCCCGGGAAGCAATCGCTCGGCACTGATCGAAGAATCTGCAGAGTTCGAAAGCTGCGAGCCCTTACCCCAACCCTCTCCCACAGAGAGAGGGAGTAAAGCCAAATGACCCTCCTCAAAGTAGACAACCTGGGCAAGTCCTTCGGCGGCGTCAAAGCCGTCGACGGCATCAGCTTCGAGCTGAAGGCCGGCGAGCTGCTGGCCCTCATCGGCCCGAACGGCGCCGGCAAGTCCACCACCTTCAACATGGTGAACGGCCAGCTCAAGGCCGACCAGGGCTCCATCGTGTTCGACGGCCACGAGCTCGTGGGCCAGAAGCCGCGCGAGATCTGGCGCAAGGGCGTGGGCCGCACCTTCCAGATTGCCGAAACCTTTGCGTCGCTCACCGTCGCCGAGAACGTGCAGATGGCCATGCTCTCGCACGATGGCAAGCTGTTCTCGATGTGGCGCCGCGCGGCGGACCACAAGCGCGACGAGGCGCTGGCGCTGCTCGACCAGGTCGGCATGAAGGCACAGGCCGACCGGCCCTGCAGCGAGCTCGCCTACGGCGACGTCAAGCGCGTCGAGCTCGCGATCGCGATGGCCAATGCGCCCAAGCTGCTGCTGATGGACGAGCCCACCGCCGGCATGGCGCCGAAGGAGCGCAACTCGCTCATGGCGCTGACCAAGGAACTGGTGGTCCAGCGCGGCCTGGCCGTGCTGTTCACCGAGCACAGCATGGACGTGGTGTTCGCCTACGCCGACCGCATGATCGTGCTGGCCCGCGGCCGCCTGATCGCGCAGGGCAAGCCGCTCGAGATCCGTGACCATCCGAAGGTGCAGGAGGTGTACTTCGGCAGCGGCAAGACCTTCGAGAAAATTGCAGAGAAAGCCGCCGAAGTGAATGCGGCAGTGGGAGCCATCGGATGAGCACACACGAAACACTGTTGAAGGCGAATTCGCTGTGCGCCTGGTATGGCGCCGCGCAGATCCTCTACGACGTCGACCTCGAAGTGCGCCGCGGCGAGGTCGTCGCGCTCATGGGCCGCAACGGCGCGGGCAAGTCGACCACGCTCAAGACGCTGATCGGCATGCTGGCCAAGCGCAAGGGCAGCGTCAGCTTCCTCGGCCACGACATCTCGAAGAGCGAACCTCATCACGCAGCGAAGCTCGGCCTCGGCTTCGTGCCCGAAGACCGCCGCGTGTTCACCGATCTCACGGTGATGGAGAACCTCGAGGTCGGCAAGCAGCCGTCGCGCCGCTGGGCCGATGGCAGCGAGGCGCCGCTGTGGACGCCCGAACGGCTGTTCAAGCTCTTCCCCAACCTGGGCGAAATGCCCGACCGCCCGGGCGGCCGCATGAGCGGCGGCGAGCAGCAGATGCTCACCGTGGCGCGCACGCTCATGGGCAACCCCTACCTGGTGCTGCTCGACGAGCCCTCCGAAGGCGTGGCACCGGTCATCGTCGAGCAGATGGCCAACATGATCCTGGAGCTCAAGGCGCAGGGCGTGAGCATCCTGCTGTCGGAGCAGAACATGCACTTCGCCGAGCTGGTGTCCGACCGCGCCTACGTGCTCGAGAAGGGCCAGATCCGCTACCACGCCACCATGGCAGAGCTCGCGGCCAACGAAGAGGTGCGCCGCGCCTACCTGAGCGTCTAGCCGCACCTGCGCGGCCACTTTTTCTTCTCATCAACCACCGGAGCACACGCCATGCACGACTCGCACCGCAGATCCCTTCTGAAGTCCACGGCCGCACTGGGCCTGCTGGGCGCGGCCGGGACGCTGTTCGCGGCCCCGAAGCTCAAGCCGAACGACAAGTCCGCGCTGATCGTGATCGACGTGCAGAACTGCTTCGTCGACGGCGGCACGCTGCCCGTCAAGGGAGGTGCCGAGGTGGTGCCCGTCATCAACAAGCTGGCCGATTCGTTCGAGAACATCGTGGTCACGCAGGACTGGCACACGCAAGGCCATGCGTCGTTCGCGAGCGCGCATGCGGGCCAGAAGCCGTTCAGCAGCATCAAGCTTTCCTACGGCAACCAGGTGCTCTGGCCCGACCACTGCGTGCAGGGCACCGACGACGCGGCGCTGCACAAGGACCTGAAGCTGCCCACCGCGCAGGTCATCATCCGCAAGGGCTTCCACAAGGGCGTCGACAGCTATTCCGCCTTCGAGGAGGCCGACCGCAAGACCGCCACCGGCCTGGGCGGCTACCTCAAGCAGCGCGGCATCAAGACGGTGTACGTGGCCGGGCTGGCCACCGACTTCTGCGTGGCCTGGACCGCGCTCGACGCGCGCAAGGCCGGCTTCGAGGTCTACGTGATCGAGGACGCCACGCGCGCGATCGATCTCAACGGCTCGCTCGCCGCGGCATGGAAGCAGATGACGGCCAAGGGCGTCAAGCGCATCCAGTCCGCCGATATCCAGACGGCCTGAGCAAGCCTGCGCCGCATTCACTCCCGCCCGGCAACAACGACAACAACGAGCTAGACAACGCATGACGATCCCGATTTCAAGGCGCGCCCTGGTGGCGGGCGGCGCAGCCCTGGCACTGGGCCCTGGCCTTCTGCGTTCGGCGCGCGCCGACAACGGCGTGACCGACGGCCTCATCCGCATCGGCCAGTCGGCCGTGTTCAGCGGCCCGGCCAAGGACTTCGGCATCGACTACCGCGCGGGCATCAGGCTGTATTTCGACCGCGTCAACAAGTCGGGCGGCGTCAACGGCCGCAAGCTCGAGCTCGTCAGCTACGACGATGCCTACGACCCCGCGAAGACGGCCGCCAACACCGCGAAGCTGATCGACGAAGACAAGGTCTTCGCGCTCGCGGGCTTCGTCGCCACGGGCAATCTCGCGGCTGCGATGCCGCTGGCCGAGAAGGCGGGCGTGCCCATGTTCGCGCCGCTGGTGGGCACCACCTCGTTCCGCACCAAGGTCAACCGGCTGCTGTTCCACGTGCGCGCGGGCTACGACCTCGAGCTGCGCAAGATCATCAGCCATCTCTCGACCCTCAGCCTCTCGTCGATTGCGGTGGTCTACCAGGACAGCGCCTTCGGCAAGTCGAACCTCGCCACCTGCGAGCAGCTGGCTGCCGACTACAAGGTGCAGGTCGTGAAGACGCTGCCGCTCGCGATTGCCGCGGAAGACGCCAAACAGGTCGTCGCCAGCCTGGCCGATGCCAAGCCCGGCGCGGTATTGATGATCATGGCCGGGCGCATGGTCGAGGTGTTCATGCGCGACTACCGCGCGAACGGCGGGGCGGCGCCGCTCTATACGCTGTCGGTCGGCATCACCGACGCGGCCGGTTCCGCCAAGCGGCTCGAAGGCAGGCTCGCGGGGCTGGTCACGGCCAGCATCGTGCCACCGCCGCAGGCCGTGCGCGTGCCCATCGTGGCCGACTACCAGCGCGACCGTGCCGAGTTCGGCGAGAAGATCGACAGCTACACCACGCTCGAAGGCTATATCGCATCGCGCGTGATGGTCGAAGGCCTGCGCCGCGCGGGCAAGGCGCTCACGCGCGACAGCTTCATCGCCGGGCTCGAAGGCATCGGCAGCGCGCGCTTCGGCGATTTCCCGGTCGAGTACGGCGCGAAGAACCACAACGGCTCGACCTTCGTGGACCTGGAGATGTACACCCGTGACGGCCAGTTGCGGCGCTGAGCCGCTGCTGCACCTGCAGGTCAACGGCAGGGCCTGTTCGATCGAAGGCGTGCCGCGCGCGGCCACGCTGCTGCACCTGCTGCGCAACGACCTCGGCCTGAACGGGCCCAAGTACGGCTGCGGACTGGGGCAGTGCGGCGCCTGCACGGTGCACGTCGACGGCGTGGCGGCGCGGTCCTGCGTGATTCCGGCGCATGGCGTGGCGGGCCGCGCCATCACCACGCTCGCAGGCCTCGGCACGCGTGGGCGCTGGCATCCCGTGCAGGCCGCCTTCGAAGACGCGCAGGCCGCGCAGTGCGGCTACTGCCTGAACGGCATGGTCATGCAGGCCGCGGCGCTGCTTGCGCGCGACCCGCAGGCAAGCGAGGCGCGCATCCGCAGCGAACTCTCGGGCAACCTGTGCCGGTGCGGTACGCACATTGAAATACTGGACGCGGTGCAGCGCGCGGCGGTGCGCATGCGCGCGGAGCAAGAGCCATGACGCGCCGCGCCGATCTGCCGCGGACCCGCGCGGAGTTTCTCTCGGCCGACGGCGTGCTGCTGGTCGTGCGCGAGACGCCGCCAGCGCCGGCGCCCGCCAACGGGCAGCCCGCGGCCGTGGCGGGCAACCCGCTCGAAGGCGACGAGATCCTGCTCGCTGTCTGGGACGACGGCAGCGCCTCGGCGCTCAACGGCCATGTCGACCTCGGCACCGGCATCCAGACCGCGCTTGCGCAGATCGTGGCCGAGGAGCTCGAGCTCGGCATGCCCTGCGTGCGCATGATGCTCGGCGACACCGCGCGCGCGCCCAACCAGGGCGCGACGATCGCGAGCGCCTCGATCCAGATCCATGCGCAACCGCTGCGCCTGGCCGCCGCGCAGGCGCGCGCGTGGCTGCTTGCGCGCGCGGCCGAGCGGCTCGGCGTGGCTGCCGGCGCACTGCAGGTGCGCAATGGGGTGGTGCGGGTGGCCGAGGCGCCGGACCGCCGCATCCACTACGCCGAGCTGGTCGCGGGGCAACGCACTGTGCTGCGGCTCGATCCGGGCGCGCAGCCCAAGGACCCGGCCGACTACCGCATCGTCGGCACGCGCCAGGCCCGCGTGGACATTCCTGCCAAGCTCGCGGGCGACCTCGTGTTCGTGCACGACATGCGCGTGCCCGGCATGCTGCACGGCCGCGTGGTGCGCCCGCCGTATGCGGGTGCGGACCATGGCGAGTTCATCGGCAACACGCTCGAGTCGGTGGACGAATCGTCGATCGCGCACATCCCCGGCGTTCGCGCGGTGGTCGTGATCCGCGACTTCGTCGGCATCGTGGCCGAGCGCGAGGAGCACGCCGAGCAGGCGCTGCGCGAATTGCGCGTCACGTGGAAGCCCTGGCCCGGCATGCCCGACCTGTCCGACCTCGCGCAGGCCCTGCGCGACAACCCGTCGACGCAGCGCCTGCTGGTCGATGAAGGCGATGTCGACGGCGCCATCGCCGCGGCCGCGCAGCCGATGCATCGCACCTACGTGTGGCCGTACCAGATGCACGCGTCCATCGGGCCGTCGTGTGCGCTGGCAGAGTGGCAGCCGGCCGATGGCAGCGGGATGCGGCTGCGTTGCTGGGCCGGCTCGCAGAATCCGCATGTGCTGCGCGCCGATCTCGCAAAGCTCATGGGCCTGGACGACGTGCAGGTCGACGTCATCCGCATGGAAGCCGCGGGCTGCTACGGCCGCAACGGCGCCGACGACGTGGCGGCCGATGCGGCACTGCTCGCGCGCGCCGTGGGCGCGCCGGTGCGCGTGCAGCTCACGCGCGAGCAGGAGCATGCCTGGGAGCCCAAGGGCGCCGCGCAGCTCATGGAAGTGGATGGCGGGCTCATGGCCGATGGTCGCATCGCCGCCTACGACTTCGAAACTTCGTACCCCTCCAACGGCGCGCCCACGCTCGCGCTGCTGCTCACGCGCACCATCGAGCCGGTGGCGCAGGCCTTCGAGATGGGCGACCGCACGGCGCGTCCGCCCTACAGCGTCGACAACCTGCGCGTGAAGGTCAACGACATGGCGCCGATCGTGCGCGCTTCCTGGCTGCGCGGCGTGTCGGCGCTGCCGAGCTCCTTTGCGCACGAGTCGTACATCGACGAGCTGGCCACCGCGGCCGGCGTCGATCCGGTGCAGTTCCGCCTGCGCCACCTGAACGATCCGCGCGCGGTCGAACTGGTGCAGGCCACCGCGCAGAAGGCCGGCTGGCGCAGGCGCACCGGGCCGCAGGAAAACGCCGATGGCGGGCTGGGTATGGGCGGCGACGTTCTCTTCGGCCAGGGCTTTGCCTACGCGCGCTACATCCACAGCAAGTGGCCGGGCTTCGGCGCCGCATGGGCCGCATGGGTGGCGGACGTCGAGGTCAACCGCAAGACCGGCGAGGTGCACGTGCGCCGCGTGGTGGTGGGGCACGACGCGGGACTGCTGGTCAACCCCGCGGGCGTCGAGCACCAGGTGCACGGCAACGTGATCCAGACCACGAGCCGCGCGCTCAGGGAAGAGGTGCAGTTCGCGCCGCAGCAGGGCGCGGCTTCGAGCAGCGGTGCGCAGCTGCCGGGCGTGCTGCCCTCGGGCGTCGTCGCCAGCCGCGAATGGGGCAGCTATCCGATCATCAATTTCCGCGACGTGCCGGTGATCGAGGTCATGCACATGCCGCGGCCCGGCGAACCCTCGCTGGGTGCGGGCGAGTCGTCGTCGGTGCCGGGAACGGCGGCGATCGCGAATGCGATCTTCGATGCGACGGGCGTGCGCTTCCGCGAGCCGCCGTTCACGCCGGAGAAGGTGCTGGCCGCGTTGAATCCGGGGTTGCTCCCTCTCCTTTCGGGGGAGGGCGAGGGTGGGGGCGAGCGGCGTTCGAATGGTGGCGCTGCCATGCCCCCATCCCAACCTTCCCCCGGAAGGGGAAGGAGCAACACGGCCTGGCCCCGGCGCAAAGGCCTCTGGGCCACCGCCTCTGCCCTCGCCATCGGTGGCATCGGCCTCATCGCCGGCCTGCTCGGCTGGCGCTCCGCCATTGCCCCGGTCTCGCTCACTGCCCCGGTGTACAGCGAGGCCACCATCGAGCGCGGCCGCGTGCTTGCCGCGCTCGGCGACTGCGCCGTGTGCCATACCGCGCCGGGCGGCGCCCCCAACGCCGGCGGCCGCGCGATGCAGACGCCCTTCGGCACGCTCTACACCACCAACCTCACGCCCGATGCCGACACGGGCCTGGGCCGCTGGTCGTTCAGCGCCTTCCAGCGCGCGATGCGCGAGGGCGTCTCGCGCGACGGCCACCACCTGTACCCGGCGTTTCCATACACCGCCTTCGCCAGGACCAGCGACGACGACCTGCAGGCGCTCTATGCCTACTTCATGTCGATGCCCGCGGTGCGCGCCGAGACGCCGAAGGCCGAACTGAAGTTTCCATTCAGCATGCGGCCGCTGATGGCCGGATGGAACGCACTTTTCCACGACCCCGCGCCCCTGCAGCCCGTCGCCACGCAAAGCGCCGAGTGGAACCGCGGCGCCTACCTCGTCAACGGCCTGGGCCATTGCGGCGCCTGCCATACGCCGCGCAACGCGCTCGGTGCGGAGCAGGGCGGCAGCGCGTTCCTCTCGGGCGCGATGGTCGATGGCTGGGAGGCGCCCGCGCTCACGCAGCGCTCCAAATCCGCCGTGCCCTGGGATGCCGACGAGCTCTACCGCTACCTGCGCCAGGGCCACACGCAGCGCCATGGCATCGCGGGCGGTCCGATGGCCGAGGTGGTGCGCGAACTCGCGCAGGTGCCCGAT
Source organism: Variovorax sp. V93 (assembly GCF_041154485.1). Taxonomy (NCBI): domain Bacteria; kingdom Pseudomonadati; phylum Pseudomonadota; class Betaproteobacteria; order Burkholderiales; family Comamonadaceae; genus Variovorax; species Variovorax sp. V93. The sequence continues at coordinate 211,271 of NZ_AP028669.1, forward strand.
GCCGACGTGCGCGCCATGGCCACCTACCTCGCCTCGTTCAATCCGGCGCCCGCGGCCGAGCCGCAGGCCGTGGCGCAGCAGGTGGTCGACAACGCGGCACGCACGCAGGATCGGCTGCTCGGTCCCGCGCAGCGCATGTTCGACAGCGCCTGCGCGTCGTGCCACCACGACGGCGACGGCCCCACGCTGCTCGGCGTGAACACGCCGCTCGCGCTCAACGGCAATCTCACGAGCGCGCGGCCCGACAACCTGCTGCGCACCATCCTCGATGGCGTGCGCGAGCCCGCGAGCCGCGACATCGGCTTCATGCCGGCCTTCCGCGACGCGCTCGACGATCGGCAGATCGCCGAACTCGCGGGCTACATGCGCGCGCGCTTCGCACCGCAGGAGCCGGCGTGGAAGAACCTGCCGGCCGAAGTGGCACGCGTGCGCGCCGCGCGCGGCCACGGCGCCGAGTAAGTCGCCTTCCGCGGCGTGCCGCTTTCCGCTTGCGCAGCGGCAGGGAACACATTCATTCAGAATGTCCGCTCCAAGAACCCAACCCAAGTGCCTCCGGAGACAACATGCCCCTGAATCTTTCCACCGCCGCCAGCCTTCCCCGCGATGCAGAGCGCGCCACGCTCGTCGGGCGCATCTGGCAGCCCGGCGTGGGCCCCGTACTCGTGGCGGTGCACGAGGGCGGGCTGCACGATCTCTCGCGGCTCGCTCCCACGATGAGCGACCTGCTCGAGGCGAAGGAGCCGCCCGCCGGCGCGGTGCGGCGCGCACTGCGCAGCGGCCAGGCTCCGCGCGTCGCCTCGCTCGGCGAAGCCATCGCCAACAGCGACGCCACCGCGCGCGACGAAGCCAGGCCCTGGCTGCTCGCACCCTGCGACCTGCAGGCCATCAAGGCCAGCGGCGTGACCTTCGTCGAAAGCCTGCTCGAGCGCGTGATCGAAGAGCAGGCGCGCGGCGATGCCTCGCGCGCCGAGGCCACGCGCGCGGCACTCAGCGGCGTGCTCGGCGACAACCTCGCGGGCATCGTGCCGGGCTCGGCCGAGGCCGCGAAGGTCAAGGAGGTGCTGATCTCGCAGGGCGCATGGTCGCAGTACCTCGAGGTCGGCATCGGGCCCGACGCGGAGATCTTCACCAAGGCACCGGTCCTCTCGGCCGTGGGCACGGGCGCCGACGTGGGCATCCATGCCGCATCCGTGTGGAACAACCCCGAGCCCGAGGTCGTGCTCGCGGTCAACAGCCGCGGCGAGACGCTGGGCGCCGCGCTCGGCAACGACGTCAACCTGCGCGACTTCGAAGGCCGCAGCGCGCTGCTGCTCGGCAAGGCCAAGGACAACAACGCCTCCTGTGCGATCGGTCCTTTCATCCGCCTGTTCGATGCGCACTTCGGCATCGACGACGTGCGCCGCATCACGGTGGCGCTCGAGGTGAAAGGCCCCGAAGGCTTCACGCTCGAAGGCTCGAGCTCGCTCGCGAAGATCAGCCGCGATCCGCTCGACCTCGTCTCGCAGGCGGTCGGCGCGCACCACGACTATCCCGACGGCTTCATGTTGTTCCTGGGCACCATGTTTGCGCCGACACAAGACCGTCATGGTCCTGGGCAAGGATTCACCCATGTCGTCGGCGATCGCGTGAGCATTGCCGCGCCGGAACTCGGCGCCCTCGTGAACCGCGTGGTCCATTCGGACCAGGCGCCGCGGTGGACTTTCGGGTTAAGTGCGCTGATGCGGAATCTGGCTGCGCGCGGATTGCTGTAAACGTTCTTTCTACGCTTTAAAAGGAGTTGTACTCCTTTGTGATTCATAGCCGGCACGTAGCAAACTGTTGCTGTTGACCGCGTCTCGCGTTCCCCTCAAGATAACCGGTCTTGAAAATGGATAACACGGGAGATGGGGTTGCCACCGAGCGAGATCGAACTACTGCAGTCGCCTGTTGAAGGCCCGCTTCCTTGCGGTGAAGACCTCGAATACGACCCCGAGTTCATGGCGTTGCAGCAAGCTGCAACGGGAAAGCGGGAGCAGCAGTTCGGCTCGACCATCATTCCGGCCGAGCCGCCCGACTGGGCCCGTGTCGAGCGCATTGCCAAGCAGCTGTGCCAGCGCACGCTCGACGTGCGCGTGCTGGTCCTGTTGACGCTGGCATGGACCGAGAGCCGGGGACTGCCGGGCTACGTCGATGGCTTGCGCGTGGTGGACGGCATCCTGCAAAAGTTCTGGAACGACGTGCATCCGCGCGTCGTCGATGGTGATTTCGAAGACCCGCTGCCGCGCATGAATGCGCTGGCTGCATTGGCCGAAGCCGAGGGACTCGGACGCAGCGTGCGCGATGCGCGGCTGCTCGAGGATGCCGGCGCGTCGATGAGCCTGCGGCAGGTCGAGGCCCTGCTCGACTCGAGCAAGGCCGACCAGATCGATTACCCGGGCGGCATCGGCCGGCTGCGGGAGGTGGCGCGCCGCGCGCAGGAGAAGTCGGCGCCCGCGGTGATGGCATTGCATGCGGCGCTGGAACTGCTGCGGCGCATCCGGGAGACTTCGGAGCGGGCCCTGGGACAGAGTTGGGCGCCCGATTTTTCCCGGCTCGAACGCTCGCTTCGCACCGTGGTCCAGCTGCTGCCCGAGCAGGCCCAGCCGGAGCCGGCCGAAGCGTCGCAGGCGGCCGTGCAAGGCAATGGATCGGCGCAGGCCGCACCTTCGGCGCAGGGCGCTGCGGCCATGGGCAATGGCGCCTCCGGCGCGCGTGCGGCAAGCATTAAAGATATTGAAATATCGACTCGTGATGATGTGCAGGTCTTGTTGGAAAAGGCGTGCCAGTACATGGAACGCACCGAGCCCAGCCATCCGGCCCCCATGCTCATCCGCAGAGCGCAAAGGCTGCTGGACCTCAACTTTTTCCAGATCATCGAAGAACTCGTTCCCGAGGGCCTGCAGAAGATCGAAAGCCTGGCCGGCCGTTCGCTGAGCGGCGGGGCCGCAGCGGAATGAGCGGACGGCGCAATCACCGGGAAACAGGCCGCCGGGGCTCGACCCATACGAATACGCATTGAGATTCAAGAGGAAGCTTTATGGCAGACAACCGTGTCAGAAACAGTGGTCAGAAGTTCATCGCGCGCAACCGGGCACCCCGCGTGCAGATCGAGTACGACGTCGAGATCTACGGCAGCGAGCGCAAGATCCAGCTGCCCTTCGTGATGGGCGTGATCGCCGATCTCGCGGGCAAGCAGGTCGACCCGATGCCCGACCTCGCCGAGCGCGACTTCATGGCGGTGGACATCGACAACTTCGACGACCGCATGAAGGCCATCAAGCCGCGCGTGGCCTTCCAGGTGCCCAACACCCTCACGGGCGAAGGACAGATGAACGTCGACATCACCTTCGACAGCATGGACGACTTCTCCCCCGCGCGCATCGCCCGCCAGGTGGGCGCGCTGCAGCATCTGCTCGAAGCGCGCACCGAGCTTTCCAACCTGCTGTCCTACATGGACGGCAAGAACGGCGCCGAGCAGCTGATCGCCCAGGCGCTGCAGAACCCGGAGCTGCTCAAGTCGCTCGCATCCGCACCCAATCCCGCCGTTGCCAAGGCGATCGAGGCCGCGAACGAAAAGTCGGGCAACCCCGGCACCACACCTTCCGAGTAAGCCGACAGGATCTCCATCATGAGCACCGCACCCAAACAGACAGCGCGCGGACAGGCCGCCACCATCGAAGCGCTCGAGCCGAACGAGTTCTCCGACCTTCTGCAGCGCGAATTCAAGCCCAAGACCGACCAGGCGCGCGAGGCGGTGCAAAGCGCCGTCAAGACGCTGGCGGTGCAGGCGCTTGAGAGCACCGTCACCATCTCGAACGATGCCTACCGCACCGTGCAGGCGATCATCACCGAGATCGACCGCAAGCTCTCCGAGCAGATCAACCAGATCCTGCACCACGAAGACTTCCAGCAGCTCGAAGGCGCATGGCGCGGCCTGCACTACCTGGTCAACAACACCGAGACCGACGAGCAGCTCAAGATCCGCGTGATGTGCGCCTCCAAGCGCGAAGTGGCGCGCTCGCTCAAGCGCCACAAGGGCATCGGCTGGGACCAGAGCCCGCTGTTCAAGAAGATCTACGAGGCCGAGTACGGCCAGTTCGGCGGCGAGCCCTTCGGCGCGCTGATCGGCGACTTCCATTTCGACCACAGCCCGCCCGACGTCGAGATGCTCGGCGAAATGGCCAAGATCGCCGCGGCCGCGCACTGCCCCTTCATTGCCGGCGCATCGCCCACCGTGATGCAGATGGACTCGTGGCAGGAACTGTCGAACCCGCGCGACCTCACCAAGATCTTCCAGAACACCGAGCACACCGCCTGGCGGTCGCTGCGCGAGTCGGAAGACGCGCGCTACATCGGCCTGGCCATGCCGCGCTTCCTGGCGCGCCTGCCCTACGGCGCGCGCACCAACCCGGTCGACGAGTTCGAGTTCGAGGAAGAAACCGACTCGGCGCTGCACAACCGCTACACCTGGGCCAACTCGGCCTATGCGATGGGCGTGAACATCAACCGCTCGTTCAAGCAGTTCGGCTGGTGCACGTCGATCCGCGGCGTGGAATCGGGCGGCGCGGTCGAGAACCTGCCCACCCACACCTTCCCGACGGACGACGGCGGCGTGGACATGAAGTGCCCGACCGAGATCGCCATCAGCGACCGGCGCGAGGCCGAACTCGCCAAGAACGGCTTCATGCCGCTGGTGCACCGCAAGAACTCCGACTTCGCGGCCTTCATCGGTGCGCAGTCGCTGCAGCAGCCGGCCGAGTACTACGACGCCGATGCCACGGCCAATGCCAACCTGGCGGCGCGCCTGCCGTACCTGTTCGCATGCTGCCGCTTCGCGCACTACCTGAAGTGCATCGTGCGCGACAAGATCGGTTCGTTCCGCGAGCGCGAGGACATGGAGCGCTGGCTCAACGACTGGATCATGAACTACGTGGACGGCAGCCCGGGCACGTCGTCCCAGGATACGAAGGCAATGAAGCCGCTGGCGGCGGCCGAAGTCCAGGTGGAAGCCATCGAGGACAACCCCGGCTACTACGCCGCCAAGTTTTTTCTCCGGCCGCACTATCAGCTCGAAGGGCTGACGGTGTCATTGCGGCTGGTTTCGAAGCTGCCATCCAACAAGAAGGACAGCAGCTAGTTCAACGGTGTCCCGCAATCGGGCATATATATAACTCTGGGGGTTAATCATGGCAGTAGACATGTTCATGCGCGTCGAGGGCGCGAACGGCGAATCCAAGGACTCGAACCACAAGGACTGGACGGATATCAAGTCGTTCGCATGGGGAGCAACGCAGCCTGGCAACATGGTCAGCGGCGGCGGGGGCGGTGTGGGCAAGGCGAGCTTCAACGACCTGCAGGTGCTCGCGCGCATCGACAAGGCGGCGCCGTCGGTGATGAAGAACTGCGCGAGCGGCAAGCACCTGAGCAAGGTGGAGGTGTCGGTGTGCAAGGCGGGTGGTTCGCAGATCGAATACACGCGCGTGACGCTGGAAGAAGTGCTGGTCACCTCGGTGCAGTACTCGGCCGAGCAGGGCGGGGATGCGGTGCTGGTGCAGTTCGCGTTCCAGGCGGCCAAGGTGAAGCAGCAGTACTGGGAGCAGACCGACAAGGGCGGCAAGGGCGCCGAAACCGTGCTGGCCTGGAACATCAAGGAAAACCGGGAAGCCTGATTCCCCTTCTTGCTTGTTCCCGACCGGCCCGCGCACGCCGCGGGCCGGTCGCCTGCAGATATTTATCCACGGTCCCAGGGCCGTGCGCGAGTCAATGAGGAAGTTTCATGGGCGATGGGTTTGCAGTGCTGGGCGAGCGCTCCGTGGCCGAACACACCGAATGGGTACAGCGGCAGATTCGCGCGAGTCCACAGAATGCCAGCCTGCGGCTTGCCCTGTGCCACTTTCTTGCGCTGCGGGGCGACTGGCAGCGGGCTGAAGACCAGCTCAAGCTGGCCGCGAAGATCGATCCCTCCTTTGCTCCCGCCAGTGCCACCTGCGCAATGGCGCTGGCGGCCGAGCGGCATCGAACCGAATTCTGGAATGGCGGCCGGGCGCCGGCCGTCGTGGCCGGCGAGGCCGGCTGGGTCGCGGCGCTGATCGCTGCCGCCGCGCTGCCGGCCGAACGCGCCGCCGAAGCGGCCGACCTGCGCGAGGCCGCGCGGCAGGATGCGCCCGCATTGCAGGGCACGCTGAACTGCGTCGACCGGTCGGACGCGCGCGCCGTGCAGGCCATCGACGGCGAGCCGGTGCAAAGCAGCGAGTTCGCCTGGCTCTGCGACGGCGACGTGCGCATGGGCGCCGCGCTTGAACTCCTCACGCCTTCGGGCTATGCGTGGCTGCCGCTGCCGGCGGTGCGGCGCCTCAAGTTCTCCCGTCCGCAGCATCTGGTCGACCTGCTCTGGGCGCCGGCCGAGATCGTGCTGCATGACGGCCGCGGGCTCAACGGCCTGGTGCCGGTGCGCTATCCCGGCGCGCTCGATGCGCTGGACGACGAAACGACCCTGGGCCGCCGCACCGACTGGCTGCCGCTGGCCGGTGAAGACCAATACGCCGGCGTGGGCCAGCGCACGCTGATCAGCGAAGCCGGCGACCATTCGCTGCTCGATATCCGCCTCGTCGAGTTCGCGCCTGCCGAGAGTGCTGCGCAGTGAGTTCCGTCCTGCCAGCCAGCCGCCAGGCCATGGAGGCCGATGGCGACCAGCAAGAAAGCGTTGCGCGCGACCGCCTGCAGCCGGTGCTGCTCGACCGCCTGACCGACAAGCAGCCGCAAAGCCGCCAGGAGCGCGCGGGTGCATTCCTCATGAGCGGCAAGCTGCTGCGCGACTCGGTGCTGCGCGACCTGCAGTGGCTGCTCAACACCACCAATTTCGGTGCGGACCACACCATCAACGCCATGCCGCGCGCGCGGCGCTCGGTGGTCAACTACGGCGTGCGCGGCTGGGCCGGCGGACGCATGTCGGAGGTCAACTTCGCGGACGTCGAGGCGGCCATCCGCGCCGCGATCATCGACTTCGAGCCGCGCATCATGAAGGACAGCATCGACGTGCGCTGCGTCACCGACGCCACCGACCTCGAGCACCACAACCTGCTTGCGCTCGAGATCCGCGGCACCTTGTGGTCGGTGCCCTATCCGATCGAATTCATCCTGCGCTCCGAGCTCGACCTCGAGAGCGGCCACATGATCCTGCGTCCGACCGGGGGCCTCTGAATGGACGCGAGGCTGCTGGATTACTACAACCGCGAGCTCACCTACATGCACGAGCTCGGTGCCGAGTTCGCGCAGCGCTACCCGAAGATCGCCGGGCGGCTGGGCATGCGCGGCATCGAGGTCAGCGACCCCTACGTGGAGCGCCTGCTCGAGGGCTTCAGCTTTCTCACGGCGCGCATCCAGCTCAAGATGGATGCGGAGTTTCCGCGCTTCTCGCAGCGGCTGCTCGAGGTGGTGTATCCCAACTTCCTCGCGCCGCTGCCGGCCATGGCCGTGGTGCAGATCGACGGCAACCTCAACGAGGGCTCGCTGAAGGCCGGCTACGAGCTGCCGCGCCACACGATCATGCGCGGGCGCATGATCAAGGGCGAGCAGACGGCCTGCGAATTCCGAACCGGCCATGAGGTCACGCTGTGGCCCATCAGGATCGCGGATGCGAGCATCGGCCCCGTGCCGGCGGAAATCGCGCATGCGATGCCCGCGGTCGCCCAGCGCGCCAGGAGCGCCATCACCATCAAGCTCGAAGCGGTGGGCGGCACCACGTTCGCCGAGCTGCCGATCGACCGGCTCGAGTTCTTTCTTTCGGGCGCGGAGCTGCACGCGCTGCGCGTGCTCGAACTCGCGGTGCACCACAGCATCGGCACCGTCTGCCGCAGCGGGCCGGGCAGCAAGGCGCGGATCGTTCCGCTCGGCGACGAAGCCATTCGCCACGAGGGCTTCGATCCCGAGCAGGCGCTGCTGCCTTATGACGCGCGCTCGTTCCAGGGCTACCGGCTGCTGCACGAGTACTTCGCGTTCCCCGACCGCTACCTGTTCTTCAGCGTGAAGAACCTGCGCGCGGCGGCCTCGGCCATGGGCGGCACCACGATGGAAATCGTGATCCTGCTCGACCGCGCCGACGCCGACCTGGAGCGGCTGGTCGACGCCAAGCACTTCTCGCTGTTCTGCACGCCCATCATCAACCTGGTGCCGCGCCGCAGCGACCGCATTCCGGTGGGGCCCGGGCAGCACGAGCACCATGCGGTGATCGACCGCACGCGTCCGCGCGACTTCGAGATCTTCACCGTCGAGCGCGTCACGGGCCACATGGCGAGCGGCTCGGAAGAGCGCGAGTTCAGGCCCTTCCTGGGCTCGTTCGCGGCCGACGACGGCGACTTCGGCGCGTACTTCTCGCTGCGCCGCGAGCCGCGCCTGGTGTCCGACCGCGCACGCGCGCAAGGCACGCGCACCAGCTACACCGGCAGCGAGGTGTACGTGTCGCTCGTCGACCAGCACGACGCGCCCTTTCCGCACAGCCTGCGGCACATCACGATCGATGCGCTGTGCACCAACCGCGACCTGCCGCTGCTGCTGCCGACGGGGCTGGAGTCGGACTTCTCGCTGCGCGTGTCGGCGCCGGTGCGCGGCATCCGCATCCTGCGCGGGCCGTCGCGGCCCTATCCGGCGCTGGCGGAGGGTGCGCTGACCTGGCGCCTGATCAGCCACCTGGGCCTCAACTACCTGAGCCTGACCGACATCGACGCCACGCAGGGCGCAGCCGCATTGCGCGAGATGCTCGACCTCTACGGCAACCTGGCCGACCCGGCGGTGCGCCGCCAGATCCAGGGCGTGCGCTCGATGGCGCTGGCGCCGGTGTTCCGCCGCCTGCCCGAGCCGGGACCGATCGTCTTCGGGCGCGGCGTGGAAATCGCGCTGAAGATCGACGAAGTGGCCTTCTCGGGCGCGAGTCCCTATCTTTTCGGTGCCGTGCTGGAGCAGTTCTTCAGCCGGCACGTGTCGCTCAACGCGTTCACCGAGTTCGCGCTCTCCAGCCTGCAGCGCGGCGAGATCGCGCGCTGGACGCCGCGCATCGGACGCCGTCCCGCCGTATGAGTATGAGCAGCACAGCCGGCCTCGCCGACGATTCGCAGCAGGCGCCGCCGATCGCGCCCGAGCATGCGGAGGCACGCGCGCGCCGCGGCGCATCCGAGGCCGACCCGGTCCTGTGGGCCGGCCTGGTCGACCAGCCTTTCGAGCACGACCTGTTCATGCTGCTGCGCCGCCTCGATGCGCACGGGGGCCATCCCTTGCTGGGCCGCGCGCCGCGTCCGCTCGACGAGCCGTTGCGGCTGGGGCAGGAGCCTTCGATGGCCTTTGCGCCGTCGAACGTCTCGGGTGTCGATGTCGACGGCGACGGTCCGCCGCGCATCTCGATCTACGGCTTCGGTTTGTTCGGCCCGAACGGGCCACTGCCGCTGCACCTGACCGAGTACGCGCGCGAACGCAAGCGCCACCACAGCGACAACACGCTCAGCGCCTTCGCCGACCTGTTCCACCACCGGCTCATCCTGCTGTTCTACCGGGCCTGGGCCGATGCCCAGTCGGTCAACAGCCTGGACCGCCCCGACGGCCACCGCTTCGTCGACTACGTGGCGAGCCTCATGAACATGGGGCAGCCGGGGCTCAAGGAGCGCGACCGCATCGCTGACCATGCGCGCACCTTCATGGCCGGGCACCTCGTGCGCCAGACGCGCAACCCCGAGGGCCTGATCCAGATCCTGCGGCTGTACTTCGACGTGCCCGTGCGCATCGAGGAGTTCGTGAGCGACTGGGTGATGCTCGACGAGCGCGAGGTCAGCCGCATCGGCACTTCCGGCCGCAACCAGAAACTGGGCGCCGGCGCCACTGTCGGGCTGGCGGTGCGCGATGCGCAGGGCAAGTTCCGCCTCGAACTCGGGCCGCTCTCGCAAAGCGAGTTCCGCGACTTCCTGCCGGGCAGCAGGCGCCTGCAGCAGGTGGTCGACTGGGTGCGCCAGTACGTGGGCATCGAGTTCGCCTGGGAGCTGCGCCTCGTGCTCAAGAAGCAGGAGGCCCTCGGCATGCAGCTGGGCAGCGACCAGCGGCTGGGCTGGGGCAGCTGGCTCGGCACGCGCCTCTCGCCCACCGATGCCGGCGACATGCTGTTCCAGCCCGAAGCCCTGTATTCCCGTTCCGCATCGGCTGCTTCCGCAGCGGCCGAGGCTTCTTCCATGGCCCTATGACCGATATCCGCCGCGTCTCCCTTTTCTCCAAGCTGAATCCGATGCTCTACAAGGCATTGGAGACTGCCACCGCCTTTGCCAAGCTGCGCGGCAATGCCTATGTGGAACTGGTGCACTGGCTGCACCAGATCCTGCAACTGCAGGACAGCGACCTGCTGCGCATCGTCAGGCGCGCGGGCCTCAACCTCGATGCGGTCGAGCAGGACCTCGTGCGTGCGCTCGACCGGCTGCCGCACGGCGCCACCTCGATCAGCGACATTTCGGAGCACGTCGACAACGCCGTCGAGCGCGCCTGGGTCTATGCGAGCCTGCGCTTCGAGGCCACATCGATCCGCGGTGCCTACCTGCTCGCGGGCATCGTCAAGACGCCGGGGCTGCGCCAGGTGCTCTCGGGCATCTCGCGCGAGTTCGACAAGATCGTGCCCGACGTGCTCATCGCCCAGCTTCCCGCGTGGACCGAAGGCTCGCCCGAGGACGACTTCGACGCTGCGGCTGCGCCGGGGCCTGCCGCTGCAGCGGCATCCCACCAGGGCGACGGCGCCGCCGCGGGCGGCTCGGCGCTCGCCAAGTACGCGAGCGACCTGACGGCCAAGGCGCGCGCGGGCGAGCTCGATCCGGTCTACGGCCGCGACGACGAGATCCGCCAGATCATCGACATCCTGATGCGCCGGCGGCAGAACAATCCGCTGCTCACCGGCGAAGCGGGCGTGGGCAAGACGGCCGTGGTCGAAGGGCTGGCCTCGCGGCTCGCGGCGGGCGACGTGCCGCCGTCGCTCAAGGACGTGTCGCTCTGGGTGCTCGACCCGACGCTGCTGCAGGCCGGCGCGGGCGTCAAGGGCGAGTTCGAGCAGCGGCTGCGCCAGGTGATCGACGAGGTCGAGAAGAGCCCCAAGCCCATCGTGCTGTTCGTCGACGAGGTGCATACGCTGGTCGGCGCGGGCGGCACGGCCGGCACCGGCGATGCGGCCAACCTGCTGAAGCCGGCGCTCGCGCGCGGGCGGCTGCGCACCATCGGCGCCACCACCTGGTCGGAGTACAAGAAGTACATCGAGAAGGACCCGGCCCTCACGCGGCGCTTCCAGACCATCCAGGTGCACGAGCCCACCGAGTCCAAGGCCGTGGTCATGCTGCGCGGCATTTCGGCCGAGCTCGAGAAGCACCACGGCGTGCTCATCCTCGACGCCGCGCTCGAAGCGGCCGTGAGCCTGTCGCACCGCTACATTCCCGCGCGCCAACTGCCCGACAAGGCCGTGAGCCTGCTCGACACGGCCTGCGCGCGCGTGGCCCTGAGCCAGCATGCGCTGCCCGCGGCCATCGAAGACCTGCAGCGCCGCATCGAGGTGCTGGGCATCGAGTCGGGCATTGCCGGGCGCGAAGCGGCGATCGGCGTCGGCGAGCACCGGCGCGTGGAGGACATCGCGGCCCAGGTGGCTGCGGCGCAGGCCGAGCTCGACCTGCTCGAGCAGCGGCGCGCGGAAGAAAGCCTGCTCGTCGAACGCATCGTGGCGCTGCGCAAGCAGCTGTCGCCGGCGGCGGTGCCCGTGCAGGCCGAAACGCAAGAGCAGGGCGACGCGGCGGATGAAGACGCGCCGCTGGACGCCGAGGCCGCTGCACCCGAACCCGGGAGAACACCCGAAGAGATCCGCGCCGAACTCGACCAGGCACAGGACAGGCTCGTGCAGCTGCAGGGCGAATCGCCGCTGATCCTGGCCGCCGTCGACGCGCAGGCCATTGCCACCGTGGTGGCCGACTGGACCGGCATTCCGATCGGCCGCATGGTGCGCGACGACGCGCAATCGGTGCTGCGCCTCGGTGAAATACTTTCGGCCCGCGTGGTCGCGCAGCCCGATGCGCTGGAGACCATCTCGCGGCGCATCCGCACCGCGCGTGCGCGGCTCGACAACCCGAACAAGCCGGTGGGCGTGTTCCTGCTCTGCGGCCCCTCGGGCGTGGGCAAGACCGAAACTGCGCTTGCGCTGTCGGAGGCCTTGTATGGCGGCGAGCAGAACCTCGTGACCATCAACATGAGCGAGTTCCAGGAGTCGCACACCGTCTCCACGCTCAAGGGCGCGCCGCCCGGCTACGTGGGCTACGGCGAGGGCGGCGTGCTGACCGAGGCCGTGCGCCGCCGGCCCTACAGCGTGGTGCTGCTCGACGAAATCGAGAAGGCCCACCCCGACGTGCACGAGATCTTCTTCCAGGTGTTCGACAAGGGCTGGATGGAAGACGGCGAGGGCCGCCACATCGATTTCCGCAACACCGTGATCATCATGACCTCCAATGTCGGCACCGACCTGGTCATGCAGCTGTGCGAAGACCCGACCCTGCGCCCCGACCCCGAGCCGCTGGCGGCCGCGCTGCGCGAGCCGCTGCTCAAGGTGTTCGCGCCGGCGCTGCTCGGCCGGCTGGTTGTAGTGCCTTATTACCCGTTGCAAGCCGATGCATTGCATCGCATCATTCGCCTCCAGCTCGACCGCATTGCCACCCGCCTCGATGCGAACCATGGCATTGCGCTGGACTACGACGACAGCGCCGTCGAACTGGTGGCGCGCCGGTGCACCGCCATCGAATCGGGTGGGCGGATGATCGATGCGATCCTCACGCACACCATCCTGCCGCGGTTGAGCGAGGAAGTCATCGGCGCCACGGTCAGCGCGCGCAAGCTCGCCGGCGTGCGGCTGTCCGCGGCGGGCGACGACTTCCAGTACGAATTTTCCGAAGCGTAAGAAGACAAGAATGCAAGGAGACAAACTGCATGGCGAGAGTCGTAAGCGCGCGCACCCCACTGGGTGAGGACCAACTGCTGTTCCGCTCGATGGCGGGCACCGAGGGCCTGTCGCAGCTGTTCGAGTTCGAGGTCGAGTTGCTGAGCCCGAGTGCTGCGCTGGATCTGAAGTCGGTGCTGGGCAAGCCGCTGTCGCTGGAGATCCAGACGGCAGTGGCGGGCGAGCCGCGCTTTCTGAACGGGCAGATCGTTCGCTTCTCGATGGTGGGGCGCGAAGGCGGCACCTCGCGCCACACCGTGTACCGGGCGAGCGTGCGGCCGTGGCTGTGGTACCTCACGCGCTCGAGCGACAACAAGATCTTCCAGAACAAGAGCGTGGTGGAAATCCTGGAGGAGGTGTTCGGCGACTACGGCTTCGCGTTCGAGAAGAAATTGAGCGGCAGCTACCGTCAGTGGGAGTACTGCGTGCAGTACAACGAGAGCGACTTCGCCTTCGTGAGCCGGCTGATGGAACTCGAAGGCATCTACTACTACTTCAAGCACGAGAAGGACCAGCACACGCTGGTGCTGGCCGACGACATCGGTGCGCACGAAGCGATGCCCGGCTACGACACCATCGACTACTTCGCGGCCGACCGTGAGATCACCGAGGACATGGAAGTCATCCGCGAGTGGCAACCCAGCGAAGAGATCCGCTCGGGCAGCTACACCGTGGACGACTTCAACTTCACCACGCCCAAGGGCGACCTGATGAACGTGCGCAGCCAACCCAGGCCGCACGACAACGCCGACTACGAGATCCACGAGTGGCTGGGCGACTATCCCGCTGCCGGTGATGGCGAGCACTACGCGCGTGTTCGGCTCGAAGAGACGCAGGCCCTCGCGCAGCGCAGCGCGGGCCAGGCGACCGTGCGCGGCATGGCGCCGGGCTACAAGTTCACCATGCGCAACTCGCCGAGGTCGGACGACAACCAGGAGTACCTGGCGGTGGCCGTGTCGTACGCGCTGCGCGAAGGCGGCTATGCCACGGGCGCCGCGCCGGGCGAATACAACTTCGACTTCGTGGTGCAGCCTACTTCGCTCGCGTTCAGGGCACCGCGGCAGACGCCGGTGCCGCGCACCAGCGGGCCGCAGACCGCGACGGTGGTGGGTCCCGAGGGCGAGGAGATCTGGACCGACCAGTACGGCCGCGTGAAGGTGCAGTTCCACTGGGACCGCTACGGCCAGCGCAACGAGAACAGCTCGCGCTTCGTTCGGGTGTCGCAGATCTGGGCCGGTGAGCGCTTCGGCGGGGTGTTCACGCCGCGCATCGGGCAGGAGGTGGTGGTGGACTTCATCGGTGGCCGGGTGGACCGGCCGGTGATCGTGGGGCGGGTGTACAACGCCGACCAGATGCCGCCATTCGCGCTGCCGGGCGAGGCCACCAAGAGCGGCATCGTCACGCGCTCGAGCAAGGGGGGGTCGCCCGCGAACGCGAACGCCTTCGTGTTCGAGGACAAGATGGGCGCCGAGCAGATCCTGCTGCACGCCGAGCGCAACCTCGATGTGGAGGTGGAGGGCGACGAGACGCACACGACCGAGAAGACGCGCACCACGCTGATCAAGGGGCACGAGTCGGCCACCTACGAGTCGGGCGAGGAGCGGCACATCACGGGCGGCGCGGTGGAGACCATCGACGGCGGCGAGGAGCGCACGGTGACCGGCGGGGCGACCGAGACGGTGAAGGGCGGGGAGACGCGCACGATCAAGGGCGGTGCGACCGAGACGATCACGGGCGGGGAGACGCGGCTGGTCAACGACGGAATCAAGGAGACCGTCAATGGATGCGTGATGCTGACTGTCAACGGCACGGTGGTGCGCATCGTGAGCGGGACAGATATCCGCATCACCGGTGGCGGACGCATCGAGATCGTGAATGCCATCGACGCCAAGTTCGTCCTCGGGCCCGATCTCACGGTGGTCGCCGGACCCAAGGTCGTCCATGCGCCCACCATTGTCAATCTCAGTTCGAGCTACACGATCAACACCAAGGACTACACGCTCGATGCGGATGTGATCATCTACAACACGCCGAAGCATGAGACGACCACGCAGGTGCAGGACCACCATCGCAACACGAACTATTCGGCCGCTTGGGGGAAGTTCGTTCACCGTTGGGAAGCCTACGACTTCTATGGACTCAAGATGCAGGTGACGGGGGCGTTCTTTTCGTTGAACGGAATCTTCGTCAACCTTTCGACGGTGAATTCGATCGAGCACAGGATCAGGCGGCAATTCGAGTTCGTCGAATTCCAGAACTTCAGGTCGGAGGTCAAGAAGAAAGGGCTGCGTGCGGCGCTTGCAACGATATACATCAAGGCCTGATGGCAGCGAAGGCAAAGTGATCTTGCCAGAGGCCTTTGCAGCGATCACGCGCACCGCGGATTCGGCAATTCGAACAACCAGGAGACAAACTGCATGGCGAGAGTCGTAAGCGCGCGCACCCCACTGGGTGAGGACCAACTGCTGTTCCGCTCGATGGCGGGCACCGAGGGCCTGTCGCAGCTGTTCGAGTTCGAGGTCGAGTTGCTGAGCCCGAGTGCTGCGCTGGATCTGAAGTCGGTGCTGGGCAAGCCGCTGTCGCTGGAGATCCAGACGGCAGTGGCGGGCGAGCCGCGCTTTCTGAACGGGCAGATCGTTCGCTTCTCGATGGTGGGGCGCGAAGGCGGCACCTCGCGCCACACCGTGTACCGGGCGAGCGTGCGGCCGTGGCTGTGGTACCTCACGCGCTCGAGCGACAACAAGATCTTCCAGAACAAGAGCGTGGTGGAAATCCTGGAGGAGGTGTTCGGCGACTACGGCTTCGCGTTCGAGAAGAAATTGAGCGGCAGCTACCGTCAGTGGGAGTACTGCGTGCAGTACAACGAGAGCGACTTCGCCTTCGTGAGCCGGCTGATGGAACTCGAAGGCATCTACTACTACTTCAAGCACGAGAAGGACCAGCACACGCTGGTGCTGGCCGACGACATCGGTGCGCACGAAGCGATGCCCGGCTACGACACCATCGACTACTTCGCGGCCGACCGTGAGATCACCGAGGACATGGAAGTCATCCGCGAGTGGCAACCCAGCGAAGAGATCCGCTCGGGCAGCTACACCGTGGACGACTTCAACTTCACCACGCCCAAGGGCGACCTGATGAACGTGCGCAGCCAACCCAGGCCGCACGACAACGCCGACTACGAGATCCACGAGTGGCTGGGCGACTATCCCGCTGCCGGTGATGGCGAGCACTACGCGCGTGTTCGGCTCGAAGAGACGCAGGCCCTCGCGCAGCGCAGCGCGGGCCAGGCGACCGTGCGCGGCATGGCGCCGGGCTACAAGTTCACCATGCGCAACTCGCCGAGGTCGGACGACAACCAGGAGTACCTGGCGGTGGCCGTGTCGTACGCGCTGCGCGAAGGCGGCTATGCCACGGGCGCCGCGCCGGGCGAATACAACTTCGACTTCGTGGTGCAGCCTACTTCGCTCGCGTTCAGGGCACCGCGGCAGACGCCGGTGCCGCGCACCAGCGGGCCGCAGACCGCGACGGTGGTGGGTCCCGAGGGCGAGGAGATCTGGACCGACCAGTACGGCCGCGTGAAGGTGCAGTTCCACTGGGACCGCTACGGCCAGCGCAACGAGAACAGCTCGCGCTTCGTTCGGGTGTCGCAGATCTGGGCCGGTGAGCGCTTCGGCGGGGTGTTCACGCCGCGCATCGGGCAGGAGGTGGTGGTGGACTTCATCGGTGGCCGGGTGGACCGGCCGGTGATCGTGGGGCGGGTGTACAACGCCGACCAGATGCCGCCATTCGCGCTGCCGGGCGAGGCCACCAAGAGCGGCATCGTCACGCGCTCGAGCAAGGGGGGGTCGCCCGCGAACGCGAACGCCTTCGTGTTCGAGGACAAGATGGGCGCCGAGCAGATCCTGCTGCACGCCGAGCGCAACCTCGATGTGGAGGTGGAGGGCGACGAGACGCACACGACCGAGAAGACGCGCACCACGCTGATCAAGGGGCACGAGTCGGCCACCTACGAGTCGGGCGAGGAGCGGCACATCACGGGCGGCGCGGTGGAGACCATCGACGGCGGCGAGGAGCGCACGGTGACCGGCGGGGCGACCGAGACGGTGAAGGGCGGGGAGACGCGCACGATCAAGGGCGGTGCGACCGAGACGATCACGGGCGGGGAGACGCGGCTGGTCAACGACGGAATCAAGGAGACCGTCAATGGTGACTTGGTGCTCAGCGTCAACGGAAGCCATATTCGCCTTGTGGCCGGCGCCGACATCCGCATCACCGGTGGCGGACGCATCGAGCTTGTCAATGCGATCGATCTGAAGGCGGTGCTGGGGCCGGATATCACGGTTGTTGCCGGACCCAAGATCGTCTATGCGCCCACGATCATCAACCACACCGACAACTACACGATCAAGGCAAAGAACTACACGTTGAACGCGGACGTCACCATCATCAACACGCCTAATAAGACGGTCAATGCCACCGATCAGCACTGGCTCCTCGGTTTCCTGAAGATCCTGACCCGCAACCAGGTGAAGGCGATTGCAGCAGCCACCGATTTCTATGGGGTCAAGCTGCAGCTCTGCATCAACAACATGCAGTTCAACGGCGTCTTCCAGAACTGGGCGACGTACTTCATGCTTGATGCTCCTTTCAAGCTCGTCCTTGGAGAGAAGAAGGGAAAGAAGGCCGGCGCGGTGAATATTCGGAAGACGTCGTTCTATTTCACTAACTATTTCAAGATCAAGAAGTCGTGAGACTGGTTTCTCGCCCGTTTCTGCACTCCATCGAGATGAGAGGCAACAAGCCATGGACCGGATATTGAAAGCCTACTCGCCGTTGGGCGAAGACCAACTATTGTTCCGTGCCATGCATGGCACGGAAGGACTTTCGCAGTTGTTCGAGTTCGAGGTGGAATTACTAAGTCCACGACGATCGATCGACGCCGGCGAGGTGCTGGGCAAAGCGCTCGCGCTAGAGATGCGGACGGCCGGCGGCACCCGGTTCCTCCATGGCCAAATCGTGCGTTTCGCTGCGGTTGGCCGCGAAAGCAGTGGTTCGCGCTACACCGTGCACCGTGCGACGGTGCGGCCCTGGTTGTGGTTTCTCACGCGTTCGAGCGGCAACAAGGTTTTTCAGAACAAGTCGGTGGTTGAGATCCTCGAGGAAGTCTTTGGGGGCTACGGTTTTGCATTCGAGAAAAAGCTTTCGGGCAGCTACAGGCCATGGGAGCTCTGCGTGCAATATGAAGAGAGCGACTTCGACTTTGTGAGCCGCCTGATGGAGCTCGAGGGCATCTATTACTATTTCAAGCACGAGAAAAACAAGCACACGCTTGTTCTGGCCGATGACATCGGGGCGCACGAAGACATTCCAGGGTATGCCAGCATCGATTACTTTGCTGCTGATCTGGACGCCAGCGACGATCTGGAGGTCATCGACGCTTGGCAAGCGACCGAGGAAATCCGCTCGGGTAGTTACGCCTTGGACGACTTCAACTTCACGACATTCAAGGCCGATCTCCGCACTGTTCGCAGCCAGCCTCGCACGCATGCCAACGCCGACTACGAAATGTACGAATGGCTCGGCGACTACACCGATGTAGCGCAGGCCGAACACTACGCGCGCGTCCGGCTGGAGGAATCGCAATCTCTAGCCGCACGCAGCTCTGGGCATGCGACCGTGCGTGGAATGGCGCCGGGCTATCGCTTCAGCATGCGCAACTCGCCGCGCGAAAGCGACAACTGCGAATATCTGGTCGTGTCGGTGTCCTATGCATTGCGTGAAGGCGGCTATGCGACGGGCGCAGCCCCGGGCGCGTACAGCTTCGGCTTCACGGCCCAACCCACGGACAATCCGTTCCGCGCGGCGCGGCGCACGCCGATGCCCCGCACGACGGGCCCGCAGACCGCCACGGTGGTGGGTCCCGAAGGTTCGGAGATCTGGACTGACCAATACGGCCGCGTGAAAGTGCAGTTTCACTGGGACCGCGAAGGCCAGCGCAACGAGAACAGCTCGAGCTGGGTGCGGGTTTCGCAGGCTTGGGCGGGCGATGGATTCGGTACCGTTCACGTTCCGCGGATCGGCCAGGAGGTGGTGGTCGACTTTATCGCGGGCCGCATCGATCGACCCATCGTCATTGGCCGCGTCTACAACGCCGACCAGATGCCACCGTTCGATCTGCCGAGCGAAGCCACCCGAAGCGGCATTGTTTCACGGTCCACGCCGGGGGGCGCAGTCGCCAATGCCAACGTGCTCGCCTTCGAGGACCGGACAGGTGCCGAGCAGATCCTGCTGCATGCGCAGCGCAACCTCGACGTGGAGGTGGAGGGCGACGAGACGCACACCACGCAGAAGACGCGCACAACCTTGATCAAGGGGCACGAATCGGCGACCTACGAATCAGGCGAAGAGCGGCACATCACGAACGGCGCGGAAGAAACCATCGACGATGGCGAGACGCGTACGGTGACAGGTGGAGCGATCGAGACGGTGAAAGGCGGAGAGACGCGCACGATCGAGGATGGCGCGACCGAGAGGATCAGCGGGGGCGAGTTGCGCACGGTCAACGGCGGCATCAACGAAACAGTGAACGGCGATGTCGTTGTGACCATCAATGGCACCGTGTTGCGCCTCGTGAGCGGCGCCGATATTCGCGTCACCGGTAGCGGCCGGGTGGAGATCGTCAATGCGGTGGACATCACCCTGGTTCAGGGCCCAAAGCTGAAGACTGTACTGGGGCCCAAGATCGTCTATGCGCCCAGCATGCGCAATACCAGCACGGACTACGTCATTTCCACCACCACGTTCAAGCTCAATGCGACCGGCACCGTGATCAACACGCCGGAGCAACATGTCAACGCCGCCGACCAGAGCTGGTGGAACCAACTCACGAGGGAATCCTATTGGCACCAGAGATTGTTCGTCCTCGCCAGCCTGGACCTGTTTGGAAACAAGATACAGACGTCGATCATCAATTCGCTGCTCCAACCGGGAATGTTCGTGAACCTTTCGGTGCTCAACTGGGTTCAAGCGAAAAAAGTGACCGATGTGCCATGGGCGAAGATTGCGGCAGGGCTCGCCTCATTGCGCTCCGGGGGCAAGCAGAAGACGACCAGCGGTATGGAAGTCGAAAGCTGAGTGATGGTGGATTGGCTGGATATCGCTGCAACGGTCTTGAGCGTCGTCCTCGGGGCGGCGGTCGTGTTCGTATGCTTTTTTCTCGTTCGAGGCGCTTTCGCCACCGAGGCGATCCATGTCGTGGAAGAAAAAGACTGGGAGGCGTTGAAGGGTGTCGGCCAGCGCGCCGAGGCCGATATTCTGATGCTGGCGCGTCCCCACAACCGGCTCGTTGTCTGGCGCAACGGTTCGCCCAACATGGCAGCCGCGGAATTGCGAGTGCGCTTTGACGATGACACAGGAACGACACGCGAGGCGAGTTTGAAAACCTTGATCGATCAGGAGCTTCTCGCCAATTTCACGGTGGGCAAGAAGCTGCCTATTCTCTATTCGAGCGGAAGCCCGCCGCTCGTGGCCATCGATCGCGAGCGCGCGCAGGTGGCGTTCTCTTCCACGTAGCGCGTATGAGAATCGTCAAACCACTGCGGCTGGGCATGCTCACCCGCCCGTTCACCCATGACCAGCGCCGCTGGTTGGCCGTCACGGTCATCGCCATGACCGACAGCCTGAGGGAGGATGCCAGGCTGATCCCCGAGCCGCATTTCTGGAAGATCTTCGGTGAAGAATTCGGTCAGGAGGCCGCTTTTGATCTGGCCATGCCCAAGTCCAGTCCCGAGTTCCTCGTCAGCGGCCATGCCTATACCCGTCATCAGGAGGACAAGAGCCGATGCGCAGTGCGTGTGCGCGTCGCAGGCGTCCAGAAGGATCTGCTGGTTTCCGGAGAACGGTTCTGGGTCGATGGCCGCCCAAGCGCGCCCAAACCGTTCGAGTCGCTGCGCATCGACTGGCGCCACGCCTATGGCGGGCCGGGATTCGAAGAGAACCCCGTCGGCATGGGGCGAGAAGACGAGACGGTCAACGGCCTGAGTGCGCGTCGGCTGCCGCATGTCGAGCATCCCGGCGCGCGGCTACATCGGCCCAACCAGGACGTCCAGCCTGCCGGCCTTGGGCCGGTTGATATCGCAGTGCCTTCGCGTGCAAGCCGGCTGGGCCGCCAGTACGACGAACACTGGCAGGAGCACCTGTTTCCCGGCTTCGCGAAGGATATGGACTGGGGCTATTTCAATGCGGCTCCTCGTGACCAGTGGCTGCCGACGGGTGAAGCCGGCATCGCCGGCGCGGATTTCGAGATCTGGAACATGCATCCCGAGCATGCGGTTTTGCATGGCAAGGTTCCCGAGTGGCGCGCGCGCTGCATCGTGGTGCGAGGCAGGATCAACGGCTTGAGTCTCTCCGAGGGAATGCTTGACGATGTGCCCATGCGCCTCGACACGGCCTGGTTCTTCCCTCATCTGGAACGGATCGGCCTGATCTACCACGGGTTTATTCCGGTCGCCGAAGACGATGCCGCTGACATCACGCACGCCATGATCGCGCTTGAACATGGGGTGGAACCGCCGAAGAGCCTGGACACCTATCGGGACGTGATGATGCTGCGGTGCGAATCGGAAGACCGGGCCCTCTACGGGCTGTTCGACGAGCACCTGATGCCAGAGGCTGCGATTGCGCCCTGGCCGGAGCTCGATGCGCCATTCGAGGATTCGCCAATGCGGGTCAACATGAAAGCCCGCGCCGACCGCGAGATGGCGGAAATGAGCGCTTCGTTCAAGATGGCGGGCCTGGACCCCAAAGGTGAATTGCCGGCCGAATTTCCGGTGGAGAAGATGCCGACGCTGCGAGAGCTGCCGGCTTTCATCAAGAAAACCAAGGCGACCATCGAAGAGCATCGAAAGAAGGCCGAGGAAGTTCGTGCTGCGCTCGCCGAAGCGGGACGGGCCAACGCGGAGCAATCGCGCAAGGTGGGCTTCGATACGTCCAAGATCTTCGATCGCGCGGGTGAAGCGCGCCAAAAAGGGCCGCCGAAGGAAGATCACATGTCCCGGATCGAGGCCATGGCCCGGGGACCGGCCTCTGCGGGCTTTTCTCCTTCTGCGCAGCAGATGGAGCAGATGCGCCAGCTCGTCGCGCAGGCTCAGGCCAGTCTTCTCGAGAGCTATCGCCGCACGGCGCAGATGCAGGATGCCGCCGACCGCATGACGGCCGAGCAGTCGGCCGAGGCCCGGGCCAGGGTGAAACGCATCCTTGCGGATACGCGGGATCTTTCGGATCTCGATCTCACCGGCGCCGACTTGTCGAACATGGACCTTCGCAACGCGCGCTGGCACCGCACGTTGCTCGAGTGCGCGGATTTTTCCGGCAGCGTTCTGGACGGAGGCGACATGCAGGAAGCCGTGCTGGCGCGTGCCGGGCTGCATCGCACGTCCATGCGTGACGTGAACCTGGCGAAAAGCAATCTGGCACTGGCGCGCTGTAGCGATTCCGATTTCGCGGGTGTGCGCATGCAGGACACCATCGTCGAATCGATGACCGCGGATCGATGCGGCTTTTCGGATGCCCTGATGGAGGATCTCGATTTTTCCGATGCGACGCTGTCCGACTGTGACTTCACGCGCGCCCGCCTTTCGGTGGTGAACTTTGACGAAGGCAGCGTCCTGCGCGGCATTCGCTTCACCGGTGCCACGCTCCACAAGGTGGCATGGATCGAGAGCACGGTGTCGGACCTCCAATTCGATGCAGCCGAGCTCGACACCTGCGACTGGACCGAAACCGACTGCAGCAAGGGCATCGATTTCTCGGATGCCCGTTTGCGCAGCACCTGCTTCGTGGACGAGAGCCATCTGCGCGGTGCCAATTTCCAGGGTGCCGTGCTGATCGATTGCAATCTACAGCAGCTCGAGCTCGACGGTGCGGACTTCCGCGATGCCCGGCTCGACAATACCGATTTTTCCGATGCCTCAATGCGCGGCGCAAAGCTGGCCGGAGCAAACGCTGACGGCGCCACCTTCGTGCGAACCGACCTCACAGGCGCGTCGTTCGTCGATGCGAGCCTCATGGAGGCCGATATGCAGAAATCGATTCTCGCAGCGGCCGATTTCCATCGTGCCAACCTGTTTCAGACCGACCTGTCGCAGTGCCTAATCGACGCCACGACGCGTTTCGACGAGGCCTATACCGATCAGGTCATCACGAAGCCCGTGCGCAGATCGCGAGAGGCGCAGCCATGACGCCGAAGCAGATACAGAGAATGGTCAAAGAAGGCAGGGAAATCCACAATGCCAAGCTGCAGGGATTGGATTTTCGCGGCATGGATCTTTCCGGTGGCATATTCCTCGAGACCGATCTTGCGGGTGCCAACCTGTCCGGCGCGAGTGTGAAAGGCAGTGTGTTCGACGGCTGCAGGTTGACGGGCGCCGTGTTTGAGCATGCCGATGCGGATCTGTCTTCCTTTCACCGTGGCGATGCTTCGGGATTGCGTCTTGGCGGTGCAAAGCTCGACAACGCGTCGTTCCACGATGTCGTGATGTGTGAGGCCCGTCTCGACGGTGCGACAGCGGGGATGCTGAGTTTTACCGGTTGCGATGCGCGCAGGGTGTCGTTTGCGACGCTGGCATCCGAGATGATGGTGTTTTACGAGAGCCGGCTCGATCAGGCGGATTTCTCGGGCAGTGTGCTGGAAAAGACGACCTTCTACCAGGCTGACCTGCGCACCGCCATCTTCTCTCGATGTCATTTCTCGCGCACCATGTTCGTAGAGGCGAATCTTTCAGGGCAAGTGTTCCGAGGGCAGATCTTTGACGGCGCCCAATTTGTCGGGGCCGACCTCACAGGCTGCGACTTCGAGGATGCAACCTTGAAACACTGCAACTTCAAAGGCGCCAGTGTCGATGGCGGATCGTTTCGGCGGGCAATCGCGCCGCAGTGCGTATTCGTGGAAGCGGGATTGAATGGGGTCCGGTTCAACGGCGGCAATTTCGTTCAGAGCGTCTGGTCCGATGCGCGGCTCGTGGGCGCCGATCTGTCGAATGCCGATCTCGAGCAGTGCGTCTTTCACCGTGCGAGTTGCGGCGGTGCCAATTTCGGAGGGGCGAGGCTCAACTATGCGGACCTCTGCTACGCAGACCTGCACGATGCCGACATGCGCGATGCCACCCTGATGCGCACCCAGGTCCACAGGGCCACCCTCGAGGGTGCGCGGTTCTCGGATCGAGGAGGCCTGATCCTCAATGACGCGCCGCTGTTCGAGGCTGAGGAATTTTCTGCACGGCGTCCGAAACACCGTGATCCTCCGCCCGTATCCGGCCGTACCGATTGAGACCCTATCCCATCGAGGAATTCAGCATGAACAACCATCCTTCTCCAATGAGTTCCGCTTCACTGACAGGAGAGCGTCACAAGACGCTCGCCGCCGCCGTACCGATGAGGCCCGAGACTGGCACCGGTGTCGTGAATGCGATAGGAATCGTCACGGCCATCCTTCCCGGCGGCATCCACAGCGTTGCCAGCGAAGGGCGGACCCTGCGCTGCCAGCGCGCGGCCAGTTGCTTGCTGCGGCCTGAAATCGGCGACACGGTGCTTGTCAACGGTCCGGATGAACATCGCCTCTACCTGACGGCGGTTGCCGAGCAGGCCGATGCGACTGCGGCGCGTATCGACGTGCCGGGAGATCTGACGCTGGCTTCCGAACGCGGGGCCGTCAGCGTGAAGAGCGCCACTGAACTGGTGCTCGAAGGACCGAAAGGCCTTGCCATGCAGACCGGGCAACTGCGCATCGACGCCCAGGTGGCGGACTGCCGGGTGGGACGCATGAACTACCAGGGCGAGGAGGCATGCGCGACGGTCACGCGTATTCGTGTCATCGGGCGCATCTATGAAGCTGTCGTGGATCGGCTGGTGCACCTGAGCAAATCGGCATTCCGCATGACGGAGGGGCTGGAGCAAGTGCAGGCGGGCCAGATCGACTACAGGGCCAACGAGATGGCCCGCCTGCACGGAAGAAACACGGTGGTCACTGCAAGGAATCTGATCAAGACGGATGCCAAACAGATCCACATGGGATGACCGCTTGATTTCCATTTAAAGGAGAGAACGAATGCATTGTGGTTGCCAGGGGCCGAGCCTCGATATCGCGGGACCAGACGTCTGCAAGACGCCGGCGGTTCCCTTTCCGCATCCTAACTTCGGGCTGGGATTCATGGCCGTGCCCAACGTCACCAACATCTATTGGATGTGCATGTGCGCGCACAACAAGAAGACCAAGATACCGCTGACGTTCGGCGATAACACGGGCATCGGGCTCGGGGTGCGTAAACAACGGGTCATGAGCTATTCAAAGAAGACCACGGGCTCCAACACCTTCTTGATCAAGGGCTCGCCAGCGGTCCGACTCACGAGCCTGACACAGCAGAATGGTGGCAATACCTTGGGGGGGCAGTTCACTCCCGGTCAGCTCAACAACATGAATTTCATGGCCTGAAAGGAGCGCGGCGCGCTTTGCTGCCGCCACCGGCGAGGAAGGAAATAGCGCCCGACCGTCTACGGCCGCGCTGCGGGTGTCGCCGTCCCCGCCAGCGTCACCTGCTGCGGAAACCCCACCCACACCGCCAGCGCCGAGTAGTTGTCGCGCGACTCGTCGGCCTTGGCTTCGGCCGCGCGGCGCAGCAGCGCGAGCCATTCCTCGGCACTGTCCGCGAGCTGCAGCGAGCGTTCCATCACCTGCTGCGAGATGAGCTGCCACAGCCCGTCGGTGCACAGCAGGAACGCATCGCCGTCGGCGAGGCGTTGCGGCGTCGACACGGTGGTTTCGGCCGTGGCACGGGCGCCGAGCGCGCGGTACAGCAGGTTGCTCTTCACCAGCCGTTCGCCCCCATTGGCACCATTGCCGAGGGCCGCTTCGCCCGAGCGCTCCGACAGGCTGTGGTCCTCGGTGCGCTGCATCAGCGCGCCGCGGCGGAACCAGTAGAGGCGGCTGTCGCCGACGTGGGCCCAGCAGGCCTGGCCGCTGGTGCGGTCCACGAACAGCGAGACGATGGTCGCGCTCATGCGGCTCTGGTCGGCCAGCTCCCGCTGCTTGGCGAGGATGGCGTCGTTGGCGGCCTTCACGGCCTGCAGGATGTCGTGCTGCGCCACCGAGGGGTTGTCGACGAAGGTGTTCAGCGCGGTATCGACTGCGATGCGCGCGGCCAGCTCGCCGCCCGCGTTGCCGCCGACGCCATCGCTCACGACGAAGCAGGCGTTGTATTCGTCCAGGTGGTAGCCGATCGCGTCCTGGTTGCCGCTGCGCTCGCCCACGCAGGAGAACTGCGAGGTCGAGATGGGCACCGCGAATGCGCGGGGGGTGGTCTCAAGCACGGCGCGCCTCCTTCAACCGTTCCATCTCCTTGTCGTAGGCCTGCTGGAAGGCCCGTCCGAAGACGGCCTGGAAATCGTCCTCGACGGCCGCGGTGGTCTCCGCATGCAGCTTCTGCAGCTGGCGCCACAGGCGCGCCTCGCGGCCGCCGGGCAGCAGCTTCTCGCCCAGGCCGCCGTCGTGCGGCGTGGCGGTGTTCAGCGCCGTGGGATCGAAGCGCTTGAGCACCGTGAGCAGCGCGGCGCGCATGCCGGCCACCATGCCGAGCTGATGCGATTGCAGGTCGCCGAGCGCGTCGTGCACGGCCGCTTCGGGCGACAGGAAGCCGGGCATGCGTGCGCCGAACATCTGCATCAGCACGGCGCGGCCATTGGGAAGGATCTTGAAGGGGTTGTTCTCCTCGTCGACGATCATCGTGATCTCGGCCCGCACTTCGCGCTTGAGCATGGCGCGAGACGAGAGCAGCTCGATGGTGCCGTCGGTGAACGCGCGCATGAGCCGGCCGAGGCGCCGCATGGCTTCGGCATCCAGCGGCTGCTGGCCGGCCACGTCGGGCACGCCGGCGCCTTCGAGGAAGGCCTTGAAGAGTTCGTCCGAAGAGGCGGATGCCGATGGCGGCGCGGCGGCAGGGGCTGTGAGCGCGGCCACGGGCGAAGCTGCGGCAGCAGGCTTCGGTTGCTGCGGTGCGGGCGGCTCCGTCGGCGCGGCCTTCGGAGGAGGCGGCGCGACATCCTCCACGCGTGCGGCCGCGGCGGGCACCGGTGGTGGCGGGGGCGGCGGCGGTGGTGGTGGTGGTGGTGGTGGTGGTGGTGGTGGTGGTGGCTCGGCCTGCGCGGACACCTGCGGCTCGGCCGGCTTCGCAGCCGGCGGCTCGAACGGCACCGGGTTCGGCGGCCTGAACTGCGCCGCCAGTTCCCGCGCATGGTTCGAATGGCTGTAGCCCTGCGGCGCCTGCGGCCGTGACAGCAGGTCGATCGCCGGATGCACGTCGTGCAGCGGATCTTCGTGGGTCAGCGCGGTGGGGCGCGGATCGGACAGCGGCGAGGGCGCGTCGTTGTCGGCGGCAAAGAAGGACAGCGGGTCCATGCCGCGCTTGAGCGCCACGTCGGACATGCCGTCTTCCGCTTCCGGATTCAGCTCGGCCAGTGGATCGACCGGGTTCCTGCGCGCCTGCGAGGGCAGCTCGAAAGGCTCGTGCGCCATCGGGTCGGGCATGGGCTCGGCAGCGCTGGCCTCGCGCCGCGGCGCGTTCGCGAGGATGGCATCCCAATCGGCGGCGGAGGGAATTTGCGAGGCGCTCGTCTGCGTGCTTGCCGGTGACGGGGCCGGCGATGGCGGCGCGGCAGGCACCGGCGCAGCCGCCAATGCCTGTGCGGGCGGCGGTGCCGGCATGGCCGGCGGTGGCGGCATCGCCACGGTCACGGGCTGCGTATCGCCGATCGGCAGCGCGCCGGCGCCGAAGAGGTCCGAGAACACATCGGAGACGGGGGCCGCCGGCAGCAGCGAGTCCATGGGCGCCTGCGCCATGGCGCTGGCGGGCAGCGGGCTGTGCACAGGCGAGGCCGGTGGCGGTGCCGCCGCCATCAGCGGCGCGGCGGGCGCCACGACTGCTGCGCGTTGCCCGCTCCCCGCCACCAGCACATAGCTTCCGATGGTCACGCGGTCGCCATCGGCGATCGGCGATTCCTGCTCGTGCTGCAGCGTGCGTTCGTTGACGCCGATGGGCAGCACCGCACTCATGTTGCGCAGCACCGCCGCGCCGCTGTCGTCGAAGCGCACGGTGGCCTGCAGGCGCGAGATCTGGCGCTGCTCGTCGGGCAGCACCAGGTGGTTGTCGGGACTGCGCCCGATGGTTCCGCCGGGTGCAGCGAGCAAGGCCGAAGGGCCTGCGGTCACCGGCTTGCCGGCATGTTCGATCACCGTCCAACGCATGGCATCTCCATGTTCATGTCGAGCGCGGCTCGTGCCGCGGCTCATCGCCTGCGGCGTTCAACGCTTCATTCGCTTGGCGGCCTCGAAGGCGGGGCCCCACACCGGGTGCTTGCGCTCGGCCACGGTGAGGTCGAAGTTGGGGAACGCGTCCATGAGCTTGCGGAACTGCGCGCGGCATTCGGGCACCTGGTTGGCCACGCAATAGCTGAAGGCTTCGAGCTTCATGGCATCGAGCCGCGTGGTGGGCTCGGCCGCGTCGAACACCGAGACGCCGCCGCTCTTGAGCGTGGTGATGGCCTTGGCGTAGTCGCCTTCGTCATAGGCCTGTTGAGCGCGTTCGAGCGTGCTGCGCGCCACTTGCTGGCTCAGGCGTTCGGGTTGCGGCGGCTCGGGCGGCGGCGTGGTCGTGCAACCAGCAACCAGAACCAAGGTGAACGCCAAAGCAGGCAGACATGACTTCAATCTTCTCTCCTACCTTGCAAAAGGCAATGCTTGAGATAGTGTGCCGCTGTCATGCGACAGGCACGCGATGCGACGCGGTAGGTGCGCACGACTTCGATAATATAGGCCGCGAACCACTAGGGAAGATCTCAATGCATCGACGAACCCTGCTTCAAGGCGCACTTGCAACCGCACCGTTGCTTGGTGGCCTCAGTGGATGCGCATCGACTGCGAAGTCATTGCCCACGCCCTACGCGGTGACCATCAGGATCGACGATGGCGTCAACCCCGACGGACGCGGCCAGCCGGCGCCGATTCTCGTCAAGGTCTTCGAATTGAAATCTTCCGGTAACTTCGAGACGGCAGACTACTTTGCACTACAGGACCGCGACCGCGAGACGCTGGCCGCGGAACTCGTGAACGCCGATCAGGCCATCATGCGCAGCGGCGAAGAGCGTGTCTTCAAGCGCGAGGCCGGGCTCGACTCGCGTGCCATCGGCATCATCGCGGGCTACCGCAAGCTCGAGGCCGCACGCTGGCGCATCGTGCTGCCGCTCAAGGAGCCGAAGCAAACCAATCTGTACAAGGTGTGGCAGTTTTCTCCGAGCGAGCAAAACGTGCGCGTCGCGATCCGCAAGAGCGGCATCGAGTTACTACCAAGTCGTTAATTTCACGGCTTTGTAGTTAGAAAGTGCGAGAAATTCGCACGCTAAATGCGGTGCAAAACGTAAGAAGCGCCGTGTAGCATCAGAGAAAAAAACCGATTCAATCGGGAGGTCGTTAACAAGACCTCCCGCTTCAGCGTGGGCATGCCCCAGGAGGTTCTTTGGTGACAGTTCGCAATCCGGGCGCCGGCAAGCAGGGCGCCCTTCCGCAGGCGTTGGCGAATCGCGTGGTGTGGTCCGAAGGCATGTACCTGAGGCCCCAGCACTTCCAGCAACTGGAGCGCTATGTCGAGCAGTACGTCACGCGCCGCACCGCGGGCCTGCAAGGTGCCTATTGGGGATGGCTCAACCTGGACATCGATCGCGATGCACACGCGCTCGGCCGCGTGTCGCTGCTCGGCGGCGCCGGCGTGCTGCCCGACGGCACGCCGTTCTCTTTCGGCGCCGAAGATGCACCGCTGCCCTACGAGGTGCCGAGCGACCTGACCGACGAGCTCATCGTGCTGGCGCTGCCGCTGCGCCGCACCGGCAGCGAAGAGATCATCTTCGCCGACGACGAGGGCTCGGCCGCGCGCTTCGGCGTGGTCGAGCGCGAGGTGGCCGACGGCAATTCGGTGGCGCTCGGACCGGCGGTGCTGCAGCTTGCGAAGCCGCGCCTGCGGCTTGCGCGCGCATCGTCGCTCACGGCCGAGTGGCAGGCCATCGGCGCGGTGCGCGTGATCGAACGGCGCACCGACCACAAGCTGGTGATCGACGCCAACTACATTCCACCGGTGCTCGATGCATCGGCGCACCCCATGCTGCGCAGCATGGTCGCCGAACTGCACGGCCTGCTCACGCAGCGCTCCGAGGCCCTGGCCTCGCGGCTCTCGCAGCCCGGCCGCGGCGGCGTGAGCGAGGTCTCCGACTTTCTCCTGCTCGAACTCGTCAACCGTTATCTCGCAACGACCTGGCATGCGCAGCATGCGGTGCAGGTGCACCCCGAGGAACTGTTCATCGACTGGTTCAAGCTGGCCTGCCATCTCGCCACGCACACCTCGCCCACGCGGCGCCCGGTGGTGTGGCCGAAGTACGACCACGACAATCTCAACGAGACCATCCGGCCGCTGATGGAAGAGCTGCGGCGCTCGCTCTCGGCCGTGCTCGAGCAGAGCGCCATCGCCATCGAGCTCGAAGAGCGCAGCCACGGCGTGCGCGTGGGCCGCATGCCCGATCCGGTGCTGGTGCGCAATGCAGGCTTCGTGCTCGCGGTGCATGCCAACCTGCCCGCCGATGCCATCCAGCAGCGCTTTCCGACGCAGGTCAAGATCGGTTCGGTGGAGCGCATCCGCGACCTCGTGCAGCTGCAGCTGCCAGGCGTCACGGTGCGGCCGCTGCCGGTGGCGCCGCGCCAGATTCCATACAACGCGGGCTATCACTATTTCGAACTCGACAAGAGCGGCGACATGTGGCGCCAGCTCGAAAAATCGGGCGGCGTTGCAATGCACTTGGCCGGCGACTTTCCGGGGCTGGCCATGGAGTTCTGGGCAATTCGTCCGTGAGGGACCCTATGAACGGTGTCAATGACATGGCGGTCGGTCCGGGAGGCTTCGTGCCGCCCAACCCGGGCGGCGGCAACAACAGCGGCAACGGCGATCCCGCGGGCACGCCCCTGGCATCGCGCGGCGCGGGACAGCAGCAACCCCAGTCATTCACCGCATGGCATGACGCACGCCGTCCGCATGCGGGCGACACGGCACTGGCCGGCAACAACCCGCTGGTCGCGGCGGCCAACCCGCTGCTCGACCTGATCCCGCAGATCCGCGCCACCGGCCACCACGATGCGCCCGCGCAATTGCGCGAACACCTGGTCGACGAGGTCCGGCGCTTCGAGACGCGCGCGCAGCAAAGCGGCATCGCGCCCGAGGTGATCATCGGCGCGCGCTACTGCCTGTGCACCGCGGTCGACGAAGCGGCCGCACTCACGCCCTGGGGCGGCAGCATCTGGTCGTCGCAGAGCCTGCTCGTGATGTTCCACAACGAGACCTGGGGCGGCGAGAAATTCTTCCAGCTGCTGTCGCGGCTGGTGCAGAACCCACAGCAGCACCTGCAGCTGATCGAGCTCATCTACTTCTGCCTGGCGATGGGCTTCGAAGGGCGCTTCCGCGTCATCGACAACGGCCGCACGCAGCTCGAAACGCTCAAGCAGCGGCTGCTGCAGATCATCCGCCAGACGCGCGGCGAAATTGCCGTGCCGCTGTCGCCGCACTGGCAGGACGCGAGCGCGCCGGTGCGCCGCACGCGCAACTGGGTGCCGCTGTGGGCCGTGGGCGCGGTGGCGGCAGTGCTGCTGGTGCTGGTGTTCGGCGTGCTCACGTTCAGCCTGGCCGGCCGTTCCGACGGTGCATTCGCCGCGGTGAATGCAGTGCGCCTGCCGCAGACGCAGCGTGCCGTGGCCGTTGCGCCGGCGCCGCAGCCGCGCCTGCAGCGCTTTCTCGAACCCGAGATCCGCGACGGCCTGCTGACGGTGCGCGACGAGGCCGACCGCAGCGTGGTGGTGCTGCGCGGCGACGGCCTGTTCGCATCGGGCTCCGACCGCGTGCTCGACCGCTATGCGCCCGTGCTCGCGCGCGTGGCCGACGCGCTCAATTCGGTGGAAGGCAACGTGCTCATCAGCGGCTTCAGCGACGACCAGCCGATCCGCAGCGTGCGCTTCCCGTCCAACTGGCAGCTTTCGCAGGCGCGTGCCGATGCGGTCAAGAAGATGATCGCCACGCGCGTCACCCGGCCCGAGCGCCTGCGCGCCGAAGGCCGCGGCGATGCCGACCCGCTGGTGCCCAACGATTCGCCGGCCAACCGTGCGCGCAACCGGCGGGTCGAAGTGACGCTGCTGGTGGCGCCCGTGGCCGCAGGCGCAGCAGCAGCGGCGCCGCAGGGAGGAAACCGCTGATGCTGCGCGCGATTTTCCGTTTTCTCGTGAGCCGCGACCTGTGGGTCTTCCTCGGGCTCCTGGCCATTGCGTTCCTGATCTGGATCATCGGCCCCGTCATCGCAGTGGGCCGCTACCGGCCGTTCGAAAGCGAGTTCGTGCGCATCGTGGTGATCGCGCTGATGTTCGCGGTCTGGATCGCGCGCGTGCTCTACCGCAAGTGGCGCGAGCGGCGCCTCAACGCGCAGCTGCTCAACCAGCTGCGCACGCCGTCCCCCAAGGAGAAGGCCGCCAAGCCCGAGGATGCGCCCGAGATCAAGGAGCTGCAAAGCGGCTTCAGCGACGCCACGTCCATCCTGAAGAACATGCGCTTCGGCGCGGACGCCAGCGGCAAGCCTGCGGGGCGCTTTGCGGTGTTCGACCGCCAGTACCTGTACCAGCTGCCCTGGTACATCTTCATCGGCGCGCCGGGCTCGGGCAAGACCACCGCGCTGGTCAACTCCGACCTCGACTTTCCGCTGGCCGACCAGCTCGGCAAGGCCGCGGTGCGCGGCATCGGCGGCACGCGCAACTGCGACTGGTGGTTCACCAACGAGGCGGTGCTGATCGACACCGCCGGGCGCTACACCACGCACGAGAGCAACCGCGAAACCGACGAGGGCGAGTGGAAGGGCTTCCTCGACCTGCTCAAGAAGTTCAGGCCGCGCCAGCCGATCAACGGCGCCATCCTCACCATCAGCATCGCCGACCTGCCGCTGGCCGACGACGCGCAGCGTGCGCGCCACGCCATGGCGCTGCGCAAGCGGCTGCTCGAACTGCGCAACGGCCTGGGCATCAATTTTCCGGTGTACGTGCTGGTCACCAAGACCGACCTGCTGGCCGGCTTCAACGAGTATTTCGGCTCGCTGGGCCGGGCCGAGCGCTCGCAGGTGTGGGGCTTCACGTTTCCGATCGATGCCAACCCGGCAGACCCCGCCAAGGCCGACCTGCGCGAGCGCTTCCACCAGGAATACAAGCTGCTGCACCAGCGCCTGGACGAGCGCCTGCCGGAGCTGCTGGCGGCCGAGCCCGACCAGCTGCGCCGCGCGCAGGCCTACCTGCTGCCGCAGCAGTTCGCAAGCTTCGAGGACATCCTCGGCACCTTCCTGGCCGACGTGTTCAACCCCTCGAAGTTCGAAGTCGCGCCCATGCTGCGCGGCGTGTACTTCACCAGCGGCACGCAGGAGGGCACGGCCTTCGACCGCGTGATGGGCGCGATCAAGCGCTACCTGCAGGTCAACGCGCCGCCCGCGCCGCCGCCGGGCCCGGGCAAGAGCTACTTCCTGAAGGAGCTGCTGCAGCAGGTGATCTTCCGCGACGCGGGCGTGGCTGGCACCAACCTGCGCTGGTACCGGCGCAAGCGCGCCATCGACCTGGCGGGCTACGGCCTCATCGGCGTGCTGCTGGTGGTGCTGCTGGGCGCCTGCGTCAACAGCTGGCGCAACAACCGCGACTACGTGGCCGAGGTCGACAACAACGCCAAGGCCTTCAACAAGGCCGCGGCGCGCGGCGAGCTGCCGACGGTGGTCGATTCCAACAGCGACATCGCCAGCTCGCTGCCGGTGCTCGACCGCCTGCGCGACCTGCCCAAGTCGAGCCATTTCGACATCGGCGATCCGCCCGTCTCCTACCGCTTCGGCCTCTACCAGGGCGAGAAGCTGCAGGCCGCGACCGACGGCGTCTACCAGCGTGCGCTCGAAAGCGTGCTGCTGCCGCAAGCCTCGCAGCGCGTGGAGCAGGCGCTGCGCGAGGCCTCCAAGACCGATGCCGAATACAGCTACGAGGCGCTCAAGGCCTACCTCATGCTGTACGACGCGGAGCGCTACGACGCCGACTTCCTCCAGGCCTGGCTGCTCACCGACGTGGACCGCAAGATCGGCGCCGGCCTCACGCGCGAGCAGCGCACCAACCTCGAGTCGCACCTGAAGGCGCTGTTCGCCGAACGCGTGGTGACCTCGCCCTTCGCCAAGGACGACCGGCTCATCAACGAGACGCGCGCCCGCCTGGCCGGCGTGCCGCTGGCGCAGCGCTCCTATGCGCGGCTGCGGCGCATCCTGCTGCAGACCAGCCCGCCCAACGCCTTCAGCATCGCGGAGGCGGCGGGAGCCGAGTCGGCGCTGGTGATCAAGCGCGCGAGCGGCAAGCCGCTCACCGACGGCATCCCGACGCTCTTCACCTACCGCGGCTACTGGGACATCTTCGACAAGCGCATGGCCGAGACCACGCTCGCGCTCGAACAGGAAGACCGCTGGGTGCTGCAGATCCGCGCGCCGGGCATGACCGACATCACCTCGCGCGAGCTGCTGCTGCGCGAGGTGCGCCGGCTCTACCTCACCGACTACATCCGCATCTGGGACGACTACCTGGCCGACGTGCGCCTGGCCGACAGCCGCTCGCTGCTGCAGAGCATCCAGATGACGCGCGTGCTCTCGACCAGCGAGTCGCCGATGTCGCGCCTCATCCGCGGCGCGGCGCGCGAGACCGACCTGCTGCGCAACCACGACGAGGCCACGCGCAGCCTGCTCGACCAGGCGCAGAACCGTGTGGCCAGCACGCGCGAGCGCATCGAGCAGCTCATCGGGCAGCCCGACGGCAGCCAGCGCCGCAACACCGTGCCGGACCGCCCCGAATCGCTGGTGGACAACCACTTCGCGCCGCTTCGCCGCATGGTCACCGCGCCCAAGGCCGGCGGCCAGGCGCCCATCGACGCCACCGCCGCGCTCATCAACGAGCTCTACACCTTCCTCACCGCCACCGACACCGCATTGCGCAGCGGCAACATCCCGCCGTCGAGCGATGCGGTCACCAAGGTGCAGGCCGAGGCGGGCCGCCTGCCGGTGCCGTTCCAGGGCATGCTGAACGATCTCTCGGCCACCGCGTCGTCCAAGGCGGCGGCGGTGACGCGGCAGAACATCGGGCAGAACGCCGCTGCCACCATCGGCCAGTTCTGCAGCCAGGCCATCGCGGGGCGCTATCCCTTCTCGCGCGGCTCCAACCGCGACGTGGCGGCCGGCGACTTCGCTCAGCTGTTCGCGCCGGGCGGCATGATGGACGACTTCTTCCAGAAGAACCTGGCCTCGCAGGTCGACACCTCCGTCAACCCGTGGGCCTTCAAGAAGGGCGTGGACGGCAGTTCGCCGGGCCGCTCGGCGTACCTCGATTCGTTCCAGAAGGCGCAGGCGATCCGCGACGTGTTCTTCTCGGGCATGGCGGGCGGGCGCACGCCCTCGTTCACCATCGACATCCGGCCCGAGGACATGGACGCCGCCATCAGCCAGTTCACGCTCGACATCGACGGCCAGACCGTGCGCTACGCGCACGGGCCGCAGGCGCCCAGCACCGTCAAGTGGCCCGGTCCGCGCAACAGCAACCAGGTGCGCCTGCAGGTGACGACCGCCAGCGGCACGCCGGCCGGCGGCATCGTCACCGAGGGGCCGTGGGCGCTGCACCGGCTGTTCGACAAGGCCTCGATCTCGTCGGGCAGCGCACCCGAATCGTTCAACGCGACCTTCGACCTGCAAGGCAGGAAGGTGGTGCTCGCGGTGACGGCCAACAGCGTCTACAACCCGCTGCGCCTGAACCAGATGAACGGCTTTGCATGTCCGGGGAAGTCCTGAGATGAACAGCGGCATTCCTTCGCCGCGGGTGTGGGTGCCCGACGACCAGCAGATCGGCTGGTACGGCAAGCTGCCCGCGGCCGGCGACTTTCTCTACCGCCGCGTGCCGCGCGAGCTCCAGGCCTGGTGGGACCGCTGGATGCAGAACGGCCTGGGCACCTTCAAGCGCTGGCCCGACGCCATGACGCGGCACTACGTGGTAGCGCCGGTATGGAACTTCGCGATTCCGGCCACCCAGGGCGTGGACGCGGTGCAGTTCGGCTGCCTGGCGCCCAGCTGCGACCGCGTGGGGCGCTACTACCCCGTGTGCGTGACCTTGCAGGTGGCGGCATCGAGCTACCGGCCCTCCATGCTCGAGGGCTCCGCCGCCTGGTACTGGCAATGCGGCACCGCGCTGCTGCAGGCGATCCGCCACAGCGTCGCGCCCGACCAGTTCGACCGCCAGGTGCTGGCCGCGGCCCACGGCGGTTTCCAGACCGCGAGCGGCGGCTCGGACGACATCCTGTCGATCCTCGGGCCTGCGGCCGGGGGCGCCGGCACGGCGGGCGCGCAGCAGCGCCTCGGCTGGCCCGAGCTGCCCCTGTGCTTCGACGCCTTCGGCAGCACCAGCTACTGGTGGACCAACCAGGCGGACGGCTCGCCGCTGCGCACTGCCGCCCACGGCGGAGGCCTCAACACGCCGCTGTTTTCGAAGTTGTTTTCACAGGGGCATGTGCCATGGGCATGAACGACCAGACCCCCGCCGCGGGAGGAGATGCATGACGACCAACGCCAGCAGCAATAACAACAACAGCAGCAGCACCAGCGTGCAGGCCGATCCGCAGGAGCGCCCCCATCCGCTGGACGCGGGCCACCGGCTGGACGAGTTCGAGCTGCTCGAGGTCATCGGCGAGGGCGGCTTCGGCATCGTCTACCGCGCCTACGACCACTCGCTGCAGCGCGAGGTGGCCATCAAGGAATACATGCCCTCGATGCTCGCGCGCCGCGTCGGCGACGACAGCGTGCACGTGCGTTCCGACCGTCTCACCGCCACCTTCCAGGCGGGCCTGCGCAGCTTCATCAACGAGGCGCGCACGCTCGCACAGTTCAGCCATCCGGCACTGGTGCGGGTGCACCGCTTCTGGGAAGCCAACAGCACCGCCTACATGGCGATCCAGCTCTACCGCGGCCGCACGCTGCGCCGCCTGGCCGAGGAAGAGCCGAAGAAGATCTCCGAGGCCTGGCTGCTGAGCATGCTCGGCCCGCTGCTCGGCGCG
Organism: Variovorax sp. V93; assembly: GCF_041154485.1. Taxonomy (NCBI): domain Bacteria; kingdom Pseudomonadati; phylum Pseudomonadota; class Betaproteobacteria; order Burkholderiales; family Comamonadaceae; genus Variovorax; species Variovorax sp. V93. The sequence goes on from NZ_AP028669.1 coordinate 248,495, forward strand.
CTCGAAACCCTGCACCGCAGCCAGTGCTTCCACCGCGACATCGCGCCCGACAACATCTTCATCCAGCAGGACGACCTGCCCGTGCTGCTGGACTTCGGCGCCGCGCGCAAGTCGATTGCCGACCTGGTCGACGAAGTGGCGGTGATGGTGAAGTCCGGCTATTCGCCCATCGAGCAGTACGCCGACGACAACACGCTGCTCCAGGGCGCGTGGACCGATCTCTACGCGCTGGGCGCCGTGCTGTACCGCGCCGTCACCGGGCACCCGCCGCCGTCGGCCGTGGTGCGCAGCGTGCAGGACGCCTACGTGCCGCTGTCGTCGCTCGGCCGCAGCGACCTGAGCCCGGCCTTCTGCGCGGCCGTCGACCACACGCTGGCCGTGCACAGCAAGGACCGCACGCAGACCGTGGCCGCGTTCGCGGCCGAACTGGGCCTTGCCAAGCTGGGCGACACCTACGTGAGCGGGCTGGCGGCGCCGACGGCCGTTGTTGCTGCACCCGCTCCTTCGAAGCCCGCGCCGGTCGTGGCGCCGGTGCCGCAGCAAGCGCCGGCTGTTCCGGCGCCCCAGACACCGGCACCAATGTCGGCAGCAGCCGCATCGCAGCAAGCCGCTGCATCGGCCAGTGCTGCGCGGCCTGAAGCCGCCGCCCCGGAACCCGCCAGGCCCAGGCCCCAGCCCGCGCCCAAGGCCGAGCCGGCCCCGGCTCCCGCGCCCAGGCCCGCCGAACCGCGCGAGGCGGCGGCAGCGCCGGCGCGCGCGCCATCGGTGGCCGCCGGCAAGCAGCCGTCGCCGTCCGCCGCCAAGAAATCGTCGCGGCCGCCGTGGGGCCTGGTCGGCGTGCTGATGATTGCACTGGTGGCCGTGGGCAGCTGGATCGGCCTTCACCTGACTGCGGGCCGGCAAGAGACGTCGACCGCCATGGTCCCGGCGCCTCCGCCGTCGGGGCCGATGTCCGCCACCTCGCCACCGCCCGCCGCCATGCCGCCGGGAGAAAGCGCCCCCGGCGGCGTACCGGCAACTGCGGGCGAGAACGTGGCGGCAGCGCCCGGCACGCCGCCTCCCGCGGCGGCCGCCAGCGCGCCGGCCGGCCCGTTGACGCCGCTGACCAACGTGCCGGTCGGCGCGGCGCCGGCAGCTGCACCGGCCACACCGGACCCCGCAGCCACGCCGCCGGGCTCGACCACCACGCCCGTGACGCCGCCGGAGGCCGCCATGGCCACCGCCGAAGCCGAGGACTGGAACCTGGCCCAGGCCGAGAACACGCGCGAAGGCTACGAGGCCTACCTGCGCCGCTACCGGCGCGGCCCGCATGCGCGCGATGCCCGCAATGCCATCGCCGAGCTGAACCGGCTCGCGCAGACGATGCCCGCGGCACCCGGCACGGCGCCAACGAACTCCATACCCACCGTGATCGCCGGCGGAACTACACCGCCGACCGCGCCGCCTGCAGCTCCGCCCGGCATGGGACGCGTGGTGCTCAACATCCGGCCCTGGGGCCAGGTCTTCGTCGACGGCGCCGAGCGCGGCGTGAGCCCGCCGCTCAAGTCGCTGTCGCTGCGCCCTGGCATCTACAACATCGAAGTGCGCAACGGCGACCTCGATGTCTATCGCCAGCGCGTGACGGTGCAGGACAGCAAGTCGGCGCCCGTGGTGAGCCACGAGTTCAAGTAGCGGCGGCTATTGCGCCGCGGGGCCGGCGCTAAAAAAAAGCAACGTTCCAATTCGCCGTGCCTTTGCAACCGAGGGTTGCAAGGGCGGCCGCTGCATTGCCGATTCAATGAATGCGGCGACCTGTTGGGTCAATGCCACTCAATTTGTCCGCGCGACACATTTGCATTGAGAATTGCATAAGAAAATTAATACTTTTTAATTCCTCGATGCGAAGGACGTTGTTTTTTCACCCAAGTCAGGTCCTGTTCACTTGATGTCTGGATGTAATTTATTGATAAGATCGGTAACGTAAGAAAGCAATAGAAGAAATTTTAGCTAATAAGTATTAAATAGGGAGGACAGCTTGAGCGAAAGCCCGTTGCATGCGCAGCGTTGGGTTGCTGCGTCTGAATCGATGTGTCGATTCCAGATCCGCGCAGCCGTGATCCGTCTGGAAATGCCCTCCAGCGCGATCGGGTTTTGCTCGAGGTCTTCTTGATTTCGGCGTGCTCTTCGCTTTGCCGCGCGTTTTGCAAATTGCAAAGCGGCGCGGCTGCATTTGTTTTTGCAATTGGTGTTGCATTGACGGGCGCGACTCCGGCCTGGGCGCAAACCGCCGTTTCCGGACCCATTTCTGCCTCCACCCGGTGGACCACCGCGGCCAGCCCTTATGTGGTGAGTGGAACAGTTTCCGTTCAGGGCTCCGCGGTCCTGACGATCGATCCCGGCGTGGTCGTCTACATGGGAGCCAATGCCGAGCTCCGAATTGAATCCGGAAAGTTGATGATGCAGGGCGAAGCGGCTCGCCCGATCAAGTTCACCTCCGAAAAAGTGCGAACGGGAGCGGTGCCCGCCGCCGGCGATTGGGGGCAACTGGTTCTCACGGCTGGTGCAACCGGCAGCACCTTTCAGCACGCGGAAATCGCCTACGGCAAGGGCGTGTCGATCTCCGGCGCCGCCGTAACGCTCGACAACGTGCGCCTGCTCAATCACGCGGCGCCCGCCATCTCGGCGGACCTGGTGGCGAGCCTCGGCGGCTCGGGCAACGAGGCTGCCGGCAACACCCTGAACGCGGTGGTGGTCCCGTCGGGCGATGTCACCGGCACCGCGCGCTTCGGCCTGCGGGGCATCCCGTACCTCGTTCGCTCGGGAACCCTGTCGGTCGGCGCTTCGCCGGCCATTGACACCATCGATCCCGGCAGCATCCTCGCGGGCGAGACCGCCACGCTGTCGATCACCGGCAAGCGCCTCGGCGGCGCGGTTTCGCCGAAATGGTCGCTGGCCGGTCTCACCACGCAAGTGCTTCCCGGTGCAACCGACACGCGGGTTCAGCTGCAGGTGGCGGCGGCGCTGACGGCAACCGCGGGCAATGCCGACCTCACACTGTTGACCGATGCGGGCGAAGCGGTCAGGACCAACGCGCTGATCGTGCAGCGCAACCAGCCGCGCATCACGGCGCTCAACCCTTCGAGCTTCTTCACTGCCGCAGGAGCGGGCAGCTTTACCGTTTCCGGCACTTTCTTCACCAGCGCATCGATCGTCGAACTCGACGGCCAGACGCTGGCGACCACCTACAACTCCGAGACGCAGCTCACGGCCACGCTGCCCGAGCAATCCGTCGCCGGCTCGCGCAACGTGCGCCTGCGCACGCCGGACCCGCTCAACGCCGGCGCATTCCTCACGTCCAACGTCCTGCCGCTCACCGTGACGCAGGCAAAGGCCGGCTTCAGCCCGGCAACGGCCTCGATGTTCGCGGGTGCCTCGCAGACCATCGCACTGCAATTGCCGTTCAATGCGCCCGCGGGCGGACTCGAGTTCAACCTGACATCGGCCGCGCCAGCCATCGCCACGGTGCAGCCGAGCGTCGTCGTTCCAGCCGGCTCGAAGACCGCCAGCTTCCAGGTGCAAGGCGTGGGCATCGGCGAAAGCCAGGTGATTGTTGCGCGATCGGCCTGGGCCAATGCGACCCTGCCGGTGGCCGTGATCCAGCCGCCCGTCACACTGGCCTACGAGCCTGTCACTTCGGCCCTGGTCGGCGTGGTGGTCGGCACCGACACACAGCCGGTGGTCCAGTCGGTCGACGGCCTTGCATCTCCCCACGTGGGCGTTGCGTTCGGCACCTATGCCAAGCAACTCACGCCGTCGGCGGCGGTGATTGGGACTTCGCTCACGCTGCAGGTGGCCGGCGAAGGGCTGGGCGCGGTGTCCGCCGTACAGTTCTCGCCGGCGGATGGCCTCACGGTCGGCATTCCGTCCGTCAGCGTCGACGGCAAGCTCCTGAGCGTCAGCGTCGCCATCGATGCGGCCGCAACCAAGTCCGCGCGCCGAGTGATCCTGTCCACGGCAACCGGGCGCGTGCCATTCACCACGCCCACCGGCGACCAGTTCGTGGTGGCTGCGCCAGCGCCGCAGATCGACTCGGTCAATCCGAACGTCGTGACGGTGGGCCAGTCGGCCGTGAAGCTGTCAATGCGCGGCCAGAACCTGCGCGACATCCAGTCGCTGCGGTTCGAGCCTTCGCAAGGCATCGTGGCCATCAATGCGCCGGCCGCGAGCGCGGATGGCACGCTGCTCGAGATCACGATCCAGACCGATGCCGCCGCCACCAGCGGACCGCGCACTGTCATCGTCTCGACCGCCGGCGGCGAATCGTCCGCCGTGCCGACGCCGGGCAACACCTTCCAGGTGGCTCGCGAGATTGGTACCAGCTACCGCGACGTCAGCTCGCCAATGGTCGGCGTGCAGGTCGGTGCCACCTCCTTCCCGCAGGAACAGGCTGTCGGGCCGATCATCTCGGCGCAGGTGGGCGTCATGGTGGGCGAGCCGCCCGCTGCCTCCGGCCAAAGTGTCGATCCGGTGGTGTCGCCGCTCGTGGGCCTGGTCGTGGGCTCGGGCGCCTTCGACATGGCGCCGGCCGCAGGCAGCGTGGGAACCAGCGTGAACGTCGTCGTCCAGGGCACCGGCCTGTCATCCGTGGCCGCGGTCGAAATGTTCCCGGCCGACAACCTGGCCATCAGCAATGTCGTTGCCAACGCAGCGGGCACGCAGGTCAGCTTCACTGTCGCCATCGATGCGGCGGCAGCAAAGACGGTGCGCCGCGTGCTGCTCAAGACAGCCGACCCTGCCAACCCGGTGATCCCGTTCCTGCTGTCGTCCAAGTCGCAGTTCCTCGTTGCGGCACCGCTGCCCGTGGTCGACATCTCGATCACCCCGCAGGTCGTGGTGGCGGGCAAGCCCAAGGTCGATCTCATCGTGCGCGGCCGCAACCTGCGCGACGTGCTCGGCGTGCGCTTCGTTCCCCCGCAAGGGATCACGGCGCTGGGCACGCCTTCCGCCAATGCAGACGGCACCTCGATGCTGGTCAGCGTGCAGGCAAGCGCCGATGCCGAAACCGGCCCGCGCGTTCTCGTGGTGAGCACCGTTGCTGGCGAGTCGTCGGAAGTCGCGATTCCGGCGAACACGGTGCAGGTGGCGCGCACGGTCGAGGGGCCTTTCAATGACGTGAGTTCGTCGCTGGTGGGGGTGATGGTGGGTGCGCCGCCGGTCGCCGATCCGGTGGTTCGCGAGGTGTTCGCTTCCTCCGTGGGAGTGGTCGTCGGGCCGGTGGTCACGGCCGTCACTCCGGCAGGCCTCGTCAAGGGCACCTCGGGCAGTCTGGTGGTCAGCGGCTTTGCGCTCGACGGCGCGACCGCGGTGAGCCTCACGCCGGTTGCGGCAGCTGGCGGCGTGACCTTGGGCGTGCCTGTGGTGAATGCCTCGGGCATGGAAGCAACTGTGCCTTTCGAGGCCGCGCCAACTGCGACGAGTGCGAGCCATCGGATCAACCTGCTGAATGCAGCCGGTGCGCGCATCCCTGCGTTGACGGACACCGCGCTGCAACTGCGCGTTCTTGACGCGCCATCCATCTCCTCGTTCGAGCCCATCGTGATGACGCGCGGCCGCGCATACACCCTGGTGGTTCGTGGCAGCAATCTCAAGGAAGTGCGAGGCATCGCCATCGAGCCTTCCACCGACATCACGTTGGAGGATCTGAGCCTGGCCTGGGGTAGCGATTCGCTTGGGGAAAAGCTGAGCATTCGCGTCTTCATCGCGCCGGCGGCCGCCACAGGGCCGCGTGTCGTGCGGCTTGTCTATCCGGGTGGCAGCACCAGCGGCCAAAGCGCAACCAACAACACCCTCAATGTGGTGTCTCCGTAATGGATCGATTTCATCGTCTTCCACGCCGGCCGCGGGCAATTCACAGCGGCACTGCCGAGGGCAGTCCCCTTTCACTTGTTCGCGCGTCCATCGCCTTTTCAAGGAGTCCTGAATGAACTCAACCCTGCAACTTGCACCCCGTCCGTCGATCGTGGCGCCACGACTGAATGCCGCATCGAAGATCACCCTTGCCGTTCTGCTGCTCGCCTCGATGGGGTCGAGCCTTGCTGCGTTCGACAGTGGCAGCACGGGTGCCGACGGTGTGTTGAACCCTGCGGTCTCTACCCAAATCGTGCTGCCACCGAGCGGCATTCTTCAATACACCTCGATCAACATTCCCACCGGCGTTACCGTGACGTTCAAGAGGAACGTGCTGAATACGCCGGTGCAGCTCCTGGTCTCGGGTGATGTTTCCATCGTGGGGAGCATCGACATTCGTGGCGGGACGGCCAAGGCGTCCGGCACGGCTGGGGACGGTAACCAGGCCGACGATGGCATTCCAGGTGTAGGCGGACCTGGAGGGTATGACGGTGGCCGTGGCGGCAAGGACGATCTGCAAAACCGCGCCGAGCCGACTCGCGGTGGCGCAGGCCTTGGGCCTGGCGGTGGCGGTGGCGGGTATGAACGTGCAGACGGATGCTATGCGGGGGTTTACTACCACCGGATGGGGCGTGGTGGAGCCTATGCCTCCAAAGGTGGTGCAGCACACGGCAGCGGCTATAACTGCACGGCAGTGGCCGACGAGCCGGAGCGTGCAAATCCGTACGGGACTCCCGCGATCGTTCCCCTCATCGGCGGCTCTGGCGGCGGTGGTGGTCGGGGTGGAACGAACTATCCGGGCGGCGGCGGCGGAGGTGGCGGCGGCGCAATCCTGATTGCCGCGAATGGAACTATCACTCTCACAGGTTCCATCACCGCAGGTGGTGGCGACGCGGCCGATCGCGCGGGCACCGGTGTCGGCAGCGAAGGTTCGGCCGGCTCCGGGGGCGCCATCAAATTGGTCGCTACAGCCATCAAGGGCGCGGGCTCGTTGAATGCCGACGGAGGTTGTCTGATCGCCAACGGCTCTCGCCAGAATTGCGACGTACGGCTGAATGGAGGTTCTGTAGGCCGCATCCGCATCGAAGGCGAAAGCGTGACCTTCAGCGGTGCTTCGTCGCCAGCGTACACAACAGACGTGCCTGCCGCCATCGCCGTGGCCAACGCACCCTCCATCCGCATCGCATCCGTCGCCGGCAGCAACGTCCCCGCAACGCCCACCGGCAATGCGGACGTCACGCTCCCCGCAACGATCACCAACCCCGTCACGGTGAACTTCACGACCGCGAACGTTCCCACGGGCAACACCATCAAGCTGCGCGTCGTGCCGGCCTATGGCGATGCCGTCGAGGTACTGAGCCCCGCCATCACCGGCACCGCAGCCAGCGGCGCCACCAGCGTCAGCGTGAACCTGCCCCAGGGCCCCAGCGTCCTGCAGGCCATCACCAGCTACACCGTCACCGTCGCACAGGCCGAATCGCTCTCCCGCTTTGCGGAGAACGAGAAGGTCGAGCGCGTCGAACTCGTGGCGTCGATGGGCCAGGAGAGCATGGCCCAATTGATTACCGCGAGCGGCAAGCGCTACACGGTGCCGGCTTCGGTGCTGCAGCTGGTCGGCCTGGCAGGCTGATCGCGGCCGGCGACGCTCGAACAAGAACCACAGGGAGCGACAGTGGCGGATGCACGGCAGTGGCAGGAGAGTGCGCGTCATGGCGCGGTCAGCGGTGACCGGCCGGTCGAGCAGCGTCCCGTCAAGGCTGCGCCACCGTTCGCGCTCTCTCACACGCCGCCACTGCGTTCGCGCTTCAAGCGCGCCGTTGCGGCGCTCGTGGCCGTGGCCATGCTTGCGCCTTCGATTGGCCCGGTGGCACATGCCGCCGAACTGATCCTCGACGAAGGCGTCGTCGTCAAGTTCGGCGCCGATGCCCAACTGGTCGTGCGCGACAAGCTGCGCGCGGGCGCGGCCGTCACGCTCACCAGCGTCAACGACGACGCGACGGCCGGCCAGACCAATCCCACGGCGGGCACGCCTGCGGCCGGCAGCTGGCGCGGCCTCAGCATCGAGAAGACATCGACCGCCTTCGGCCAGCCGGCATTGAACGGGCTTTCCCTGCGCTATGGCGCAGGCCTGTCCGTGCGCAGTGCCAGCCCGGCCCTGCAGTTCATGCAGCTGACCGACAACACCGTCGGCCTGCGGCTGCTCGATGGCGCGAACCCGGCCATCACCGGCTCCAGTTTCCTGCGCAACGGCATCGGCATCGAGGCGCTCGGCGGCAGCGTGCCGAACGTCACCACCACGCAGTTCTCGCAGAACACCGGCTTCGCGATCACCAACGAAAAACCGGCCACCGTGATCCAGGCGACCGGCAACTGGTGGGGCCACGCGAGCGGGCCGCGCGACGCCGCGGGCAATCCGCAAGGGCAGGGCGATGCCGTGTCGGCGGGCGTCAACTACAGCAGCTACCTGGCCCAGGCCCCGCTGATCAGCCCGAGCATTCGCCTGGTGGCGCCGGCAGCGTTCTACGCAACCAACAACCTGCAGCTCGAACTCGCGTGCGTGAACGCGACGGAATACCGCATTGCAGAGAACGGCGAGTTCGCTGCGGCAACGTTCGTGCCCCTGGCAGGCGGCAAGGCCGTCATCGACTACACCGCATCGGCGGGCGATGGCCGCAAGACCATTGGCGTGCAGTTCCGCAACGCGGCAGGCACCGTGGTGTCGGCCAACCTCAGCAACCCCGCCGCCGCCAATACCGCCACGGTGCTCATCGACAGCGCCGCACCGGTGGTGAGCATCAACAACCCCGCCGCCGGCAGCGTGCTTGCACAACCCATCACGGTCGAAGCCTCGGCCACCGATGCGGGCGGCCTGGTCAAGGTCGTGTTCTATCTCGACGGCCAGGTGGTTTCCACGCAGACCACGATCTCTCCATCGGGCAGCTACAGCTACGCGTGGAACACCGACAACAGCGCCAACGGCGACCACACGCTGCGCGTGGTGGCCACCGACGAGGCCGGCCGCAGCAGCGAGCAATCGCGCGTGGTCACGGTGTCCAGAACACCCCCGGCGCCAGACACCGCCGGACCGGCCATTGCCAACGTGCGGCTCGATGGCATGGCGCTGGCCGACGGCGCCACCCTGACCCGCAACGCAGTCACCAGCGCCGAGGTCACGGACCGCAGCGGCGTGGCCCGCGTCGAGCTGCTGCTCGACGGCCAGACCATCGCAACCCCGACCGGCTCCGGCGGCCAGTACAGCGCGCCGTTCAGCATTGCCGGCGTGGCCAACGGCAGCCATGCGCTCGCATGGCGCGCGGTCGATTCGCTGAACAACGTCAGCACCGCGAGCTACCAGGTCACCGTTGCGCACGCGGCGCCCGATGCGCCCGTCATCACCAGCCCAAAGACCGGCCTGACGACCCGCACCGCCACCTTGCCCGTGACCGGCACCGCTGCCGCCGGAAGCAGCGTGCAGCTGCTGGTCAATGGCCAGCCATCCGGCCCGTTGCTGACCACCAGCAACGGCGCGTTCAGTGGTGCGGTCACGCTCGCTTCCGGCAGCAACCAGGTGCAGGCACGCGCCAGCGATGCCTATGGCCAGAGCGGCTTGTCGGCCGCGGTGTCGGTCACGCTCGATGCCACGGTGCCCTCGGGCCCGAGCAACCTGGCGGCGGCCGCGCTGGTCGACGGCAAGGTCCGCCTGACGTGGGCGCGTTCCACCGATCCGAACGCCATCGGCTACGACCTCTACCGTTCGCGCAGCGCGTTCGCGGACATCGGCGCAGCCACCAAGGCCAACGCATCGCCAATCACCGGCACCAGCTACGAAGACCTGCCCAAGCCCGATGGCGCATGGTTCTACAGGCTCGTGGCCGTCAACTCGGTCTTCACGCCTTCCGTGCCGACCGACCAGGTGCAGGTGGTGGCCGACGGCACGGCGCCCAAGGCCGTCTCGGTGGTCTACCAGCCGCTGGGCAAGGTCGACCCCGCCACCGGCCGCATCGGCCAGGGCAAGGTGAACGTACAGCTGACCGTCAGCGAAGAGCTGCAGACCGCGCCCTACCTCGCCGTGGTGCCCGCGGGCGGCGCGCCCATCGTGCTCGAACTGGCAAAGTCCAACGCGACCACCTACACCGGCGCCTTCTTCGTCGACGGCAACACGCCCTCGGGCACGGCCAATGCATTGTTCTCGGCGCGCGACATGGTCGGCAACCGCGGCACCGAGATTGGTGCCGGGGCCACGCTCAAGATCGACACCGAGGGCCCCGCGCTGTCTTCCATCACCTTGAACCCGGGCGCGCCCATCAAGGTGGGCACCGCAACCACGGTCCAGGCCACCTTCGTCTTCAGCAAGGCGCCCAAGCCTGGCGCCACGCCGCAGGTCAAGTACCTGTTGTCGGGCCCCGTGCGCCAGGCCACGCCCATTGCCGGCCTCACGGCGGTTGACGCGACCACCTGGAAAGCCAGCTTCGTGCTGCCGAACGATGCCGGCCTGGCTTCGCCCGAAATCCTGAGCTTCAGCAGCCAGGCGCAGGACGACCTCGACAACGTCTCGACGCGCGTGAGCGCAGCCAACCGCTTCCAGGTCTACCAGGGCAACCTGCCGCCGGCCGGCGCGCCGCTGATGCTCACCGGCAAGGCCATGCCGGGCGGCAAGGTTTCGCTGACCTGGCAGGCCGTGGACGAAGCCTTCGCCTACCAGGTGTATCGCAAGGGCCCGGCAGACGCGGCGCTGGTTGCGCTCGCGCGCGCCGCCGCCGCCACGCACATCGACCAGACACCGGCCGATGGCCTCTACACCTACGCCGTGGCATCGGTGCGCTCGTCCAACGGCGAAGAAACCGTGTCGAGCCAGAGCGCGACCGTGGACGTGACCACCATCGCCAACGCGCCAGGCGCGCCGCAGAACCTTGCCTTGCTGCTGACCGGCCAGGGCATCAAGGCCACGTGGCAGGCGCCCGTAGCCAGCACCGTCGACTACTACAACCTGTACCGCGCGAGCGGCACCAGCATCACCAGCGTGGCCGGCCTCACGCCGATCAAGACGCGTGTCAAGAACCCGATCACCTACGACCCGGTGCCTTCGCCGAGCCAAGGCGCGTACGTTGTCACCGCGGTCGATGCCGCGGGCAACGAATCGGCCGTGTCCAACTCGGCCTACCTCAACGCCAGCCTGCTGCCGGTGGTCAACCTGCGGGTCGAGCAGATCGGCAATGCGCTGCCCGTCATCTCGTGGCAGGCGCCCAATGGCAGCCTCTCGGGCTACAACGTGTACGTTGGCCCCGATGCCACGCGCACCAAGCTCACGCCCAGTCCCATCACGGCCACCAGCTTCAGCGACAGCGGCTTCTCGGGCGGCGAGCGCCGCTACACCGTGGCCAGCGTCGACGGCTCCGGCCAGGAGATCGGCCGCAGCTTGAACCTGCCGGCGGTCAGCACGCAGATCGTCTCGGGCCTGCCCATCAAGCGCGGCATCATGAACAAGGTGCAGGCCCAGGTGGTCAACACCTCGGCCAGCGCCGTCACCAACGCCCGCGTGGTCGTGCGCCTGCCCATCAACCGCGAGGCCACGCAGTTTGCCGATCACAAGTCGGAGCCCTTCGACCTTGGCAGCAACCAGACCCAGCTGGTGACCGTGGTGGTTGGCGGCTACGCCGACCTGCCGGGCCAGGCCCAAGCGCAGGTCGGCCTCGAGAGCAGCCCGAACGAAGGCGAAACCGTCAAGATCGCGCGCAACCAGACGCTCGACGTGGGCGACAGCGCGCTCGTCGTGGGCATGTCCACCGGCGAGTTCACGCGCGGCGCCACCGGCAAGGTGCGCCTCACCATCGAGAACACCTCCGAAGTCGAAGTCGAGTTTCTGACGGCCACGGCCGGCGGCAACAACCCTTCGAGCGAGCTGCGCTTCAAGATCCTCGACGCAGACGGCAACGTGCTGGCCACCCAGCCCTACAAGCAGGCCGTGGGCGCCAACGTGATCACGCTGACCAACGGCCAGACCGTGGCGCGCATTCCGGCCGGCGCCAGCTACACCTCCGACCAGTTCGACCTGGCCGTGCCGGGCTCCAGCCCGAACAGCATCCGCGTCAAGCTCGAAGTCGACAAGATGCGCTACCACAGCGGGCAGGACGACCAGGTCGTCATTGCCGGCCGCGGCAGCGAAAAGGCGGTTTCGCTCATCGACACCGCCTATGTGGGCGAGATCACCAACGTCACGCCGCTGAGCTCCTTCGGCGACCAGGACATCGTCATCACCGGCCGCGCACTGGCCCGCGGCAGCAACCAGCCGCTGCCGAGCACGCGCCTCAAGCTCGTGTTCAACCAGCAGGGCTTCGAACGCGTGTTCAGCGTGCTGACCGATGCCAGCGGTGCGTTCACCTACACCTTCCAGCCCACGGCCACGGACGCCGGCCTCTACAAGATCAGCGCCATCCATCCGGACCTGACCGACCGGCCGGAGCAGCGCAACTTCACCATCAACCGCGTGACCTTCGGCCCCACGCCGTTCAAGGTCGACGTGCCGCGCAACTACAGCTACCCCGTGCCCTTCATTGCACGCTCGGGCGCAGGCACCACCGCAACCAACATGCGCTTCGTGCTGGAGCCGAGCGCCCAGCCCACGGGCCAGCTGCCGGAGGGCATCAACCTGCAGCTGCCCGCACCCGCCAGCATCGGCGAGCGCTCGCAGGTCAACATTCCGGTGGTCTTCAGCGCCACCAACGAGGCGCTGGCTTCGGGCAGCGTCATCCTGAGCGTGTACAGCGACGAGCGCCCGCAAGGCGCCGGCGCGCCCATTGGCCTGGTGCGCATCAACTACGCGCTGAGCGAGGCCAAGGCCTACCTGGTGAGCTTGCCGAGCGTGATCGAAACCGGCATGTCGCAGGGCGCCAACCAGATCGAAAGCGTGACCGTGCAGAACAAGGGCACGCAAGACGCGCTGGCCCTCGCCTTCACGCTGGCCAAGCCCGATGGCAGCGCGGTGCCGAGCTGGGTCAACCTCTCCAGCAATGCCGACGGCAACCTGGCCGTGGGCGACAAGCGCACCATCGACATCGCCTTCAAGCCGCCCACGGGCCTGCAGGAAGGCGTGTATGAGTTCCGCCTGAACGTGCAGGGCACCAACGTGCCGGCACAAAGCCTGAACATCTACGCCAGCGTCACGCAAAGCGGCAAGGGCAACGCGCTGTTCCGCGCGAGCGACATCTACACCGCCACGCTCGACAAGCAGGGCCGCCTGATCCCCGGCCTGGCGGGCGCGACCATCACCCTGCAGAACGAAGACGTCGCCAGCGTGAGCCACCAGCTCACCACCGATGCCCTGGGCGAGGCCTACTTCCAGGACGTGCCGGCCGGCCGCTACACCTACCGCGCGCGCGCCAACAACCACCAGGAAGTGGCCGGACGCCTGCAGATCAAGCCGGGCGTCACGCTCACGCAGCCCATCTTCCTGAACTACAACCTCATCACGGTGGAGTGGAGCGTGCGCGAGGTCACGATCCAGGACCGCTACGAGATCACCATCGACGCGACCTTCGAGACCGATGTGCCCGCGGCGGTGGTGGTGATGCAGCCGAGTTCGGTGAACCTGCCCATCATGAATCCGGGCGATGTGTTCTACGGCGAGCTGTCATTGACCAACCACGGCCTGATTCGTGCCGATGGCGTGGAGCAGCAACTGCCGCAGAGCGATTCGTTCTTCCGCTACGAATTCCTGGTCGAGGTGCCGGCCGAACTGCAGGCCAAGCAGCGCGTGACCATTCCGTATCGGGTCATTGCGTTGCAGTCGCTCGAGACGCTTGCCAATGCTGGCAATGCGAGTGGTGGCGGTTGCTACAACTACAGCAACACCACGCGGGTGAACTATGACTTCACCTGCAAGAACGGGGAGCAGTCGAACGGCACCACCTCGACGAGCTGGTTCAGCAATTCGAGCAGCAGTTGTGCGCCGGGCACCGGGGGCGGCGGAGGCGGCAGTGGCGGGGGTGGCTGGGGTGGAGGTGGCGGCTTCGGCGGCATCGGTGGCGGCAGCACGTCGATTCCGCTGAGCGGCAGGAAGTGCGTTGCCACTCCTGATGGCAAGACGCAGTGCAGTTGACGCCGAGGAACGCTCATGCCCACCATCTGCGCCAAGTGTCATCTCGTTCGTCCCGAGGACGCAACCGTGCCAGTCTGGCAGTGCCCCGGCTGCGGTGTCGCCTACGACAAGGCCAGCGATGCCCAGCGAGCACGTGCGTCGTCGGCGGGGCCGCGTCGCCGTGAGATGCGCGTTGACTCCAGCGGCAGCGGCGGCTTGGTGTGGGGCAAGTGGGTGCTCGTGCTCGTTCTTTGTTGCGCTGCGTACCTTGGCTACCGGATGGCGCACGAGCGCGGCCGGACGGACGAAGGCATTGGCAGCATTGCGTCGCGCTTGAGCGGCAGCGACAGCCCTGCACAAGTCAGAGAACTAGCCGATAGCGCTCAGGCCAGCGATGTATTCATCTACACCGCTGACTGGTGTCCGAACTGCCGTGAAGCCAAGAGCTGGTTGGCGCAGCACGGCTTCAAGTACGAGCAATGCGACATCGATCACGGCCCCGGCTGCAAGGCGCAACTCGCCAATCTGGGAGGTGACGGCATTCCGTACCTCATCGTCAAGGGTCATCACATGAAAGACGGCTTCGACTCCGAAGAGTTTGTGGCTGCGATGCGAGGCAAGTAGGGCGAGCCGATCGCTACGGCCCTGCATTCGATTCAGAAGAAGTACAGGAAAGAAGATTTGTGAAAACACAGCCAAGCACCGGGTGGATGGCACGCCGCATAGGAGCGGCGGTGGCGGCGTTGCTCTGTCTGAGCCTGCCCGTGGCCGTTGTGGCTCAAGGCAATGTCGTCCCTCCCAACGGCACCATGAGCGCGGAAGTCGTCGACCTGAGCGTGCAGACCGCCATGGGCAGTGTGTCCTGGAAACGTACCTTCAACGGTACGGGTTGGCGCTTCAATCGCAATTGGGACGGCATCTCGGCCAGCTACAAGCCGTCCATGACGCAGAGCACCGGTGGGGGCTCGCCCGGCATGAGCTATGGCAGCCAGGGCGGCGGGTCCTCGACCTGCTGGATCTGGGTCGACGAGGACTGGCAACCCGGTGATGGCGTGACCGTCCCGATCGGTGGAGGCAGCGGCAGCGCTCCGGCAGTGCCTCCCGAAACCTACCTGCCGCTCAATCGCAGCTACAGCCAGACTGCAGTTCCCCTGGACACGGTCATTACCACGGGCTTCGCGAGCGGTTGTGGAAGCATCGGCGGCAATCTGGGGGGTAATTCCAGCGAAGTGCTCGAAGGCTGGCGCCGCCAAAGCCAGCTGTATGTCGGCGCCGGCGGAACCTACGTCTTCAAGAATCGCTTCTTTCTGAGGAAGCAGGCCATTCTCAAGCTTCCGGCGGGCAGTGCCGTTCCCGTGGGGGGCAGCGTGCCCCTGGTCGGCGCGGCGAACGTCGCCAGCGGCTGGCGCTGGAGCGACAAGTCAGGCGAGTGGGCCGAGTATGACGACGAAGGTCGGATGAGCCGGTATGGCGACAAGAACAACAACGCCATCTGGCTGCAGCGCAATGCGGCAGGTCAGCTGGTGCGCATCGTTGATGGCGGCGCCGGTGGCACCGCGACCAGCGGCACCGTTCTGATCACGCTGCACTACAACGCCGCCGGCTATCTTGTGCAGGCCAAGGATTGGCCGCAGGTGGGAAACAGTCTCGACCTGCCGCAGCGCACCGTCACCTACACCTATGATGCGCAGGGCCGCATGACCGGCGTGGCCGACGTGCGCGGCAATACCACCGCCTATGACTACGACAGCAAGTCCCGGCTGATCAAGACCACCGACCCCAGGGGTGGTGAAACCAAGCTGACGTATGAATCCGAGGGCACCACCGTCAAGAGCATGACGGCGGCGGATGGAGGCGTCACCGACTACAGCTCAAGCTGGGACAGCACCAAGAAGCTCTTCTACAGCAAGGTGCAGGGCCCCGCGACGGCTGCAGGCCGACGCACCGAAGACTACAGCCACGACCGCGCGGGCGACTTGGTGAGGTACGAGGTCAACGGACGCACCGAGATCGAGGTCAAGCGAGACCCGAGTGCCAGAACGGAGACAAGAACCAACGCCAGAGGCTTCGCCACCGTCCTCACCAGAAACGAGTTCGAGCAGATCACGCAGATCGAGTATCCGGATGGAAGCAAGGTCACAACTAGCTACGACGCAAACCTGCTGAACCCCGTCGAGGAGACGAATGAACTGGGGGTGAAGACCCGGTACGAATACGACGGCAAGGGCAATCTCACGAAGATGACCGAAGCGCTGGGGTCGCCCGATGAGCGCATCACCGAATTCCAGCGCGATGCAGCGGGCAGGTCCATCGGCATCACGCGCAAAGGCCGGACGGAACCCAACGGCACCGTTACACCCGATGCCACGTGGCGTCTGAGCTACGACCAGGCAGGCCAGCTGGCTCGGACCGTCGACCCGGAAGGTAACCAACGCGGATACGTCTACAGCCGCCTCGGCGATCTCATGCAATACACCGAGCCCACTGGTGCAGTGTGGAGCTACGCGTACGACGCCGACAGCAATCAGCTCTCGGAAACCGATCCGCTAGGCAAGATCGTCGCGGCTGCATACGACGAAACTGGAAATCGGACGTCGGCGACCGACGAGCGCGGCAAGGTGTACCAATTCACTTACGACAGGATGAACCGCCAGCTCAAGCAGAGCGATCCCACGGGGGCGGCCTATGCCACGAGCTACAACGCTCAGGGCTCATTGATATCCGTCACCGACGGCGGCGGCAAGTCCATGCAGATGGACTACGACGCGCTCGTCCGGCTGACGAAGGCGACCGATGCTAAGGGGCAGAGTTACTCGCTGGAGTATGCAGAGCCCGACGGCACAGACAAGGGTGCACGTAAGCCTGGCCAGCTGAACTACCCCACTTTCCAGCGCCAGTTCCGCTACGACGCGCGCGAGCGGACGACGTTGACGAACGACAAGGCGGGCGCCGAGTCGCGGATAGAAAGCTACACGTGGGACGGCGCGAGTCGACAGAAAACGACAACCGACGCCAACGGCAAGACCCGTTATTACAGCTATACGCCACACGGAGAGATCAACGAAGTCAAAGATCCCTTGGGCAACAGCATCAGGCTGGTGCGCGATACGCGCAGCAACGTCATCGAAGTCGTGGACGCCAATGGCAAGTCCACCCGCATGACCTATGACCGGCGCAATCTGCTGACCTCGACGATCGATGCCCTGGGTAACACCACCCGCTACGCGCACGACGCCAACGGCTGGCTCAGCAGCATCACTCAGGCCAACGGACAGAAGGTCGGCTATGACTTCGACGCAGTGGGTCGGGTCGTCGCCCAGCGCGAGTACGACGCCCAAGCATCGCTGGTCAAGACCACCAGCTTCACCTATGACGCTGCCGGCAACCTTCTGACCTGGAACGATGGCACCTACAGCGCGGGGCGAAGCTACGAAGATTCCGATCAGTTGAGCAGCGAAACCATCAATTACGGCGGCTTCAGCCTCACCCACGCCTATTCCTACTACGGCAACAAAGAGATCAAGACATACACCGGGCCGGATGGCGCTGCTATCGAGTACGGCTATGACAGCACCGGCTTGCTGGAGAGCCTCACCATTCCCGGCCTTGGCACCCTGTCCGTGACCGAATGGCAGTGGTTTGCGCCGAAGAAGGTGGTTCTGCCCGGCGGGACCGAGCAGCGCATGGAGTTCGACGCCTATCAGAGCCTCACTCGCCTGAGAGTCGTCAATCCGGCCCAGGCAACAGTGTTCGAATTGCAGAACAAGTTCGGCAAGCTAGCCGAAGTCAAGCAATCCATCATCGACGGCAACACCTCCGAATATGCGCTGGACGACGCCGGTCGACTCACGGCTCTCGATGCAAGCGCGCTGAGCGGTCGCAGCGAAGCATTCACCCTTGACAGCAACAGCAATCGTCTGACCCACAGCAGGACAGGCAGCGGTACCTGGGTGTACGACAGCGCTGGCCAATTGACACAACGACCCGCAGCGAGCGGCACCGGCATCGTCAGCTACCAGTACGATGCATCGGGCAATCTCATTCAGAAGACCGACACCACCAAAAACGAGCCCGCGCGCACCACACGTTATATGTGGGATGCGTTCAAGCGTCTGAGCGAAGTGCGCGACGGGGCCGGCGACCTTGTCGCCCGCTACTACTACGACCCTTTCGATCGTCGCATCCGCAAGGAGCTGGGCAATTCGGCCATCCTGGCCACGGCCGGGACCGGCGGAAGCGACATCCGGAATGCTGTCACCCATTACCTGCAAAGCGAATGGGGCCTCCTCGCTGAGGCCGATGGCGTTGGCAAAGTCCAGACTGCGTACGGCTGGAACCCACAGAATCTAGCCAGCACCGCGCCTATCTATGCGCGCCTGGCAGACACGAGCCAGCCGGGCATCTGGCGCACTGTTTACTACCACAACGACCACTTGGGCGCCCCGCAGCGGATTACCGACGCCGCCGGCACGGTGGTGTGGAGCGCCAGCTACGACGCCTACGGCAAGGCAACTGCCCAGACAACCGCCAACGTCGCCACTGCTGTCACCAGCCACCTGCGTTATCCCGGCCAATACTGGGATGCGGAAACCGGCCTGCACTACAACGACCGCCGCTACTACGACCCCGATGTGGGGCGCTACATCGCGCGCGACCCCGTAGGGTTCGAGGGCGGCATTAATCTATACGCTTATGTCGGCGCGTCGCCCAATCGTTACATCGACCCTACGGGGGAAGTAGCGTTTCTGGCCCCTCTGGCATGGGCAGGAGCGCGTGCTGCAGCGGGCGCCGCGATCAGATGGGCGGCCCGTCGGTACGCAGCTTGCATGGTCAGCTGTGTGGGCATGGATGTGGCAATGGATACCGCAGGCCAGATGCTCGGCGTGAGCTGTGACGATCCAAACCTGCTGGAATCGGGCAAGGCCTGTGCCAAGGACTGCCTGTGGTCGCTCATTCCTATCCCAAGACCTTGCAAGTATTCCGATGCAGTGGGTACAGCCATTGGGGTAGGCGGCGCGGTGCTCGATGGTGGTGGTAGTGGGGAGGGCAGTGGTTTCGGAGGCTTTGGCGGTTGGGCTCTGCCCAGGTTTGGTGACGGCGGCTTGAGAGACAACAGTTTCACCGGCGATACCTTGGTACACGTGAAAGGTTCAGATGGAACCCCTGCTCTCAAGCCTATTGCAGATATCCAGGTTGGCGATGAAGTGCTGGCTTGGGACGAGCTGGCCGTGGTGGACGGCCAGCTCAGCCAAAGCCGCCCGCTGCGCCTGAGGCAAAAGGACCAACAAGCTCAAGACTCACAAGCAAAGGACATCTTCGGTATTCGTGGACCGGATGCCACTCGCTACGAAAAAGTGAGCGACATCATTAGCAGCGAGAAGCAGCAGCGGCTGGTGCATCTGACGCTGGACACAGGCGAGAAATTAACGGCCACCGATGGCCACCCCTTCAGGACCAGCGAAGGATGGCGGGACGCCATCATGCTCAAGCAAGGTGGAAAGCTCCTGCTCAAGGGCATTGGAAGCGGAGATGACGACTCAGCCGGCGCGGCCACCATTGCGGGCATCCAGATCGAGACAAAGACAGTCAGAGTCTTCAATCTTGAGGTGGAAAACCTTCATACCTTCTTCGTGGGTGAAGAAGGATTGGTGGTTCACAACGGCAGTTTCTACCTTGTCCCTGGATGCAGAACTCCAAGCGGGAAGCCATACGTGGGTAGAACAAAAAACGACAAGGTTTCAAAGCGCGGAAAACGCGATGGAAGAGATAGACGGGATGAGGATCGAGTCGGTAGCTACCCGGATGGTGACACCGAAGCAGCAAGAAAAGGCGAACAAGACTTAATTGATCAACATGGTGGCCCGGGCACCCTCGACAATAAACGTAACGAAATCAAGAAGAAAAAATGACTAAAAAAGACAGCGTCGAGTTATTTTGGAAGTGGTTTCAAGCATCTGAAGCTGAACTTTCAACGAGCTATCACGAGCCCAAGGTCATGAAGAATATAGACCTTCATGTGCATCGAATTTGTCCAGATCTTTCGTGGGAGATTGGGCCCGTCGACAATGAGGGACTCTATTTTTCATTATCTCCAGATCTAGATGAGGGGCTGATGGGGCTAGCGAAAAAAAGCATAGCTCGATCCTACAAAAGTACGCTTTGGAAATTTCTCGTTGGGCGACAACGACGGCCCTGGAGCAGCGTCTTGGAGGTGCTAGATGATGAGCTTAATGCTACCGGTGAGGTCGATTTGTCGAAATGGAAGCACATTGCGTATAGAGTCGAAGAGGATTTGATCGATATCGTTTTTTCTGCTAATTGCTCGAACTGCGACACTGAAAGGCTAAGCCGAATCGCGAACATAGTGGCTGTTGGGTTGTTGGGCGAAGTTGTTGTGATGGAGAAGGTGAATTCAATAGAGGTTTTGAATTTTTTTGAAGACGAGATGGAGGCCGTGGCAAAGCCGGTGCATTGGTTGCCATATGCATTTGGAATGAAGCCAATGACGTGAAAAAAGAAGTGATTGCCGATTGAAGGTAATTCAAAAAAATAGATGAGCGCGCAAGTGCAGGAGCTCGAAGTTCGTTTTCGGCTTGTTCAAGATGCAGATGATTGGCCGCCATTTGCGGTGGAGTCGCTGTGGTGCACACCAATTGGAGACAACATTTATCAAGTGGGAAATGTGCCTTATTTTGTGAAAGATATAAGGTATAGAGACAAGATCAAGGTGACCTACGATAAGGGTGTGGCTTGGTTTGAAAGTGTACTTGAGCCGTCTGATTACTCTACCGTCCATGTTTTTTGTTTTGATCCAAAAAAAGCGCAATCTTTATTGAAGTGGGCGAAAAAGAATGGCTGCATTTTCGAGGTTGCATATAAGGCAAACTATTTTGCAATAGGAATTCCTCCTTCAATCTCAAGAAAAGCATGGATGAAGAAATTCAAAGCGCTCGAGTCTTTGGAAGATGATGGATTCGAGTTCGAGATTGCTGCGGGTTGAGGGGCTTTGGGTTTGAATTGGAAGTAAAAAAAACTTGCAAGAAATAAATAAGGCGGTGATTTGGTTGTGCGAATGAGGCAGGCGGCCATACTGTTTTCCATTGCCTATTTTTATAAAAAGAAGCAAAAAGTCCTTAGTTTTGTCGCAATATATTTTCCGATTCTGATTTTTTGGCAATCTGGAAGTTCGATGGAAAAGAAGATTTTCTGATGCTCTCGGTACTTCAGTTTGCGTTTTCATTTTCTTATAGTTTTCATATATTCAGCAAAGAGGAATTGTAGGGGGGCAGGGATGGGGAGAAACATGGTCGGGCGAATCTGCGTAGGCGCCATTGCGATGCTCGCCTTGGCCCTGTCTGCGCACGCTCAGGAAACTGTCGCTCATCAGCCATGAAAAATTCTCTCGAAAAATACAAGGAAGTGCAGCGCCTTATTTCTATTGAACTCAAAGCGTATGGATTTAAAAAATCCGGAGCTGAGATGCGAAAGAAATTTAAGGAGGCAACCTGCATATTCAAATTTAGCAGGTTAATTGGGCACGAAAACGACGGTGAAATTCTCTGGCAAATGCTTGGTGCTGTAATTTACGCTGCATTCAATCCAATCTTCCGCCCAGAACGATCCATTGAATCGCTACGAATCTACGATGAGGATGTCGGTTTGACAGAGGGGCGACACGCGCTTTCCTCGGTACCTGGAAATCCGACACGTCATTGGCGCGTAAGCTCGTCAACAGACGTAAATGAGCAGGTGCGTGAGTTCATGGAGATATATCGACCTGCTTTGAATGAGCTCGAAGACTGCATGACTCTCGAGTATGTTGTCAAGGGGGTGAGATTTCATCTGGAGAACGGCGAAAAATTGGGCATGGGGTCATTCATCCTTGCGCTATTGGCTGCGCGAAAATTAGATCGTCCAAATGATTTTGACTATGTCATGAGTTTTGCCAAAAGCCATTCGGAAATAAATTCCGTCTGGGCTAAAAAGTATTTGGCAATGATGTAGGTGGTTTGGTTTTATTTTCGTCGATGGGGTGTGGGGCTGAAATTCAATTCAATTGGTTTTAGATGGACGATTTTTGGGCAAACAATACATATCCGCGAAATTGAATTCGCGAAACTATTAATAGCGCGCAAAAGTAGCGCGCACTGAAAAGCGAAAGAGGGTCGGAGGATGAAAAACAAATTGGTCGGGTACCTGTGCGCGGGCGTGCTTGCCGCCTGCGGTTTGGTCATGCCCGCCTTCGCCCAGGAGACGGTGTGCGCCAGCGTCAAGATCCAGATCAAGCAGCAGCTGACCCTGGAGCGCCAGGCGTTCGACGCCGAGATGAAGATCAACAACACCACCGACAGTGGCGTGATCTCCAACGTCTCGGTGGTGGTGAAGGTCATGGAAGAAAACGGCACGCCCGTTGCCATCACCGAAGACCCGAACGCGAGCGGCGCGAAGTTCTTCATCCGCGTTTCCAACAAGCAGAACATTTCCGACGTCACGGGCACCGGCACGGTGAGCCCGGCAACGTCCGCCATCATCAATTGGCTGATCATTCCCGCGCCGGGCTCGGCGGGGCTCAACCCGGCGGGCAAGAAGTACCTGGTCGGCGCCACGCTCAAGTACCGCTACGCGGGTGAAGACCAAACGCTCGAGGTGTCGCCCGATGTGGTCACGGTCAAGCCGCTGCCTTTGCTCACGCTCGACTACTTTCTGCCGCGCGAGGTGGAGGGCGACGACCCGCTCACGGCAGAGATCGAACCCGTGGTGCCCTTCACGCTGGGCGTGCGGGTCAAGAACAACGGCTATGCCGCCGCGCGCAATCTCAAGATCGATTCCGCGCAGCCCAAGATCATCGAGAACAACCAGGGCCTGCTGATCAACTTTCAGCTCACAGGCAGCTACGTCAACGACGCACCCACGCAGAACTCGCTGCTCATCAACTTCGGCGACATTGCCGCGTCCACCAGCAAGACGGGGCGCTGGGTCATGGAGACGTCGCTCTCCGGCAAGTTCACGGAGTTCAGCGCCACCTTCAGCCATGCGGACGAACTGGGCGGCGCGGTCACCTCCATTCTTCAGGCGACGAACGCGCACTTCCTGATTCGCGACGTGCGCGTTGACCTGCCGGGCCGCGACACGGTGCGCGATTTTCTCGCGGTCGATGGCGACTACATCCGCGTCTACGAATCCGAAGGACTCGACACGCTGGTGACCGACCGCAGCACGGTGGCGCAGCTGCAGGCCGGCACCAACGCGCAGGGCGCGGCCACCTACAAGCTCACGATGCCGCCGACCGATGGCTTTGTCTACGCAAAGATGCGCGACCCGTTCAACGGCACCAAGGCCATCGGCAACGTGGTGCGCTCGGACGCCAAGCAGATGCTGCCCGAGAACGTGTGGCTGTCGCGCAGCCGCAATGCGACGACCAAGCAGTGGGAGTACTTCGTCAACTTCTTCGACGTCAACACCACGGGCGTCTACGAAAGCGACTTCCAGGCGCCGCCGCAAGTGGCGCTGCCGCCGGTGATCCAGTTCATTCCGGACCGCGTCACCAAGGTGGGCCAGCAGGTGTCGTTCCTGGTGGAGGCTTCGAGCCCGCAGGGCACGCCGGTCGCGCTGGCCGCGGCGCCGCTGCCGACGGGCGCCACGTTCACGCCGCAGGCGGCCAACGCGCAAAGCCCGACGGTGGCGCGCGCCTTGTTCAGCTGGACGCCGGGCACGGGCTCGGCGGGCAACTACCTCATCAACTACACGGCCACGGACGGCACGCTGAGCGCGAGCCGCGCGGCGAGCATCAAGGTGGAGACCGACGAGCCGCCGCCAGGCCCGGGCACGCCGACCATCGACAGCCCGGCCTCGGGCGCACAGGTGGCCACGCTGCATCCGACGCTGCAGGTCATGACTTCGGCCGACGCCAAGGACCCGACGACCAAGGTGCAGTTCGAGGTGTATGCCGACGAGGCGATGACGCAGCAGGTTGCTTCGGCCCTGGTCGACAAGGCACCGCCCGCCCCCGGCAACGGCACGGGCACGGTGGTGCAGCCGACGGGCTGGGTGGTGGGCGTGGACCTGAGCGACAACACCAAATACTGGTGGCGCGCCCGTGCGTTCAATGGCACCACGATCTACAGCCCCTGGGTGAATGGCCGCTTCTTCGTCAACACGGTCAACGATGCGCCGGACAACTTCAACCTGACGAACCCGGTGCCGGGCTCGGACGTGACCACGCTGGTGCCGGTGCTGAGCTGGACCAACAGCCTGGACAAGGACGGCGACGCCATCACCTACAGCGTCAATGTCTACAAGGACGCGGCGCTGACGGACATCGCAGCGCAGGTGGTGGACCTGCCCGAAGCGGCCGGCGGCAGCACCTCGTGGACGGTGCCCACGCCGCTGACGAACCACGCCCGCTACTACTGGCGCGTGATTGCCAAGGACGCGCTGGGCGCGCTCACGCCCACGCCGGCGCGTCTGTTCGTCGTCAATACGGGCAACCTTGCGCCGACCATGCCGGGCATCGTGTCTCCTCCGGTGGGCGGGCAGAGCGCGAACCCGGCCACGCCGTTGACGGTGCTCAACAGCACCGACCCCGAGAACGACCTGATCACCTATGTGTTCGAGATCGATTCGGTCAACACCTTCGATTCGTCCGACAAGCGCACCTCGGGGCAGGTGATGCAGAACAGCTCGGGTTCGACCACCTGGGTGACGCCCGCGCTGGTGGAGAACAAGCGCTACTGGTGGCGCGCGAAGGCACAGGACGCGCATGCGGAATCGGCCTGGGTGATGGGCGATTTCCTGATGAACGCGGTGAACGATGCGCCGCCCGCGCCAACGGTCAAGAACCCGGGCAACGGCGCCTGGGCCGCCACGCAGCAGCCCAGCCTCGAAGCCAACCCGGTGATCGATCCGGAGGCCGAAGCGGTTCGCTACGAGTTCGAGGTGTACCGCGACGCGGGGCTCACGCAGCGCGTGGCCAGCGGGCTGTCGAACACCACGGCGCTGATCGTGGGCACCGTGCTGGAAGACAAGACCACGCACTGGTGGCATGTGCGGGCCGTCGATGCATCGGGCGCCACCAGCGCCTGGAGCGCGCCGGCGGTGCTCTACATCAGCACCGGCCCGTACCAGAACCCGAGCATCGGACTGACCGCGCCGGCCACGCCGACCGTTCCGGACACCGTGACGGTGGGCGGCGTGCAGCGCAAGCAGGTCACGCTGCGCTGGGAGGGCGTGGACCCGAACATCGAGCCGACGGTGGCGCTGTACTACAGCACCAGCGCCACGGGCTACGCGGGCAACCTGATCGTCGATGGCCTGCGCCAGAGCGCGGGCACGCAATCGGGCAGCTACGTGTGGGATGTGTCCGCGCTCGGCACCGGCACCTACTACGTCTATGCGGTGATCTACGACGCGCGCGGCCTCGGCCGTGCGTATGCCCCGGGTGCGGTGGTGGTGCCGGCGGCCACGCAGTCGGGCGCCGTGGTGGTGACGGCGGGCCCGCTGCTCTTCACCTCGGAGCAGGGCGGCACGGCAACGTACAAGGTTCGGCTGGCCAACGCGCCCGCGTTCGACGTGATGGTGCCCATCGCATCGAGCAATCCGCGCGAAGGCGAGCCGACGCCGGCCCAGCTGGTGTTCACGCCCGGCAACTGGTCGGCCAACCAGACGGTCACGGTCACGGGCCGCGACGACTGCGCGCCCGATGGCGCGCAGAGCTACCAGATGCTCAGCGGCAAGGCGCTGTCGAACGATCCGAACTACATCGGTCTTTCCGGCAAGCCGGTGAATCTTGTCAACTTCGACAACATCGACGTGCTGTCGAGCACCAGCAACCCGAACATCCATCTGTGCGGGCTGGCGGTGGTCACGGAAAAGAAGATCGACGCACGCACCTGGGAATACACGCTGCGCGGTGAACTCACGAACACCGGCGTTGCGGTGTCGGGCGTCAGCGCCAGGCTGAGCCGTCTTCCATTCAGCGTGATGCGCCTGGCCGAAGACACGCTGGTGTTCGGCGCGGTCGGCGCGGGCGAAACCGCAAAGACCACCGACACGGTCACGGTGCGCTCGGCCTTCCAGATCCCGGCGTCGCTTTTCAAACTCGGTGTCGGGTTCCGTTGGACGGTCACGGTACAGCCATGAAGCAAATGCAATCCCACTCTTCTTCCATTCGCCATTCCGGTGCGGCGCCTCGCCGTGCGCGCGGCTTCACCTTGCTCGAGCTGTTGGTGGTGATCGTCATCATCGGTCTGCTCACGGCCATCGTGGGGCCGCGCTATTTCTCGCAGATCGGCAAGTCCGAGCAGAGCACGGCCAAGGCGCAGATCGATGCCTTGTCCAAGGCGCTGGACGCCTATCGGCTGGACACCGGCCACTATCCGTCCACCGAGCAGGGGCTGCAGGCCCTGGTGGTCAAGCCGAACGGCGAGGCCAAGTGGAACGGCCCCTACATGCAGAAGAAGATCCCGCCCGATCCGTGGGGCAAGGACTACATCTATCGCACGCCGGGACAGACGGCGGAGTTCGACCTGCTCTCGTACGGCAAGGACGGGCAGGCCGGCGGCGAGAAAGAGAACGCCGATGTGTCGTTTCATTGAGCCGGGGCGGTGATGGCTGCAACGGGTGTTCGGCTCCGGGTTCAGGGGCGCGATGGGCAAAGCAGCTGGATGCGCTTTGCCGGGCTGGATGCCGCGGCAGCCACCCGGCAGGCGCGCCGCGACGGCCTGCGCGTGCTCGAGGTCGATGCTTCGTCCGATGATGATGCCAGCGGGCCGGCCGACGGCGGGTCGCGGTCCCGTGCCGGCACGGCGGCGGCACGCGGCGCTGCCTTCGACCTGCTGCTTTTCAGCCAGGAGATGCATTCGCTGCTGCAGGCGGGCCTGAATCTTGGCGAGGCGCTCAACACGCTGGTCGAGAAGTCGCAGGGGCCCGCGCGCGCGCTGCTGTCGGGCGTCGAGACGAGCCTGCGCCAGGGCAGGAATTTCTCGGACGTGCTCGAGGCCCACCCGCTCCAGTTTCCCGCGGTGTACGTGGCAACGGTCCGCTCCAGCGAGCGCACGGGCAACCTGCCCGAGGCCATGGAGCGCTTCATCGCCTACCAGCAGCAGTTCGACGTGTTGCGCAAGAAGCTGGTGTCGGCGGCAATCTATCCGGCGCTGCTGGTCACGGTGGGCGGATTCGTCACGCTGTTCCTGCTGGGCTACGTGGTGCCGCGGTTTGCTGCCGTGTACGAAAGCTCCGGGCGTCCGATGCCCTGGGCTTCGGGCGTGCTGCTGTCGATCGGGCACCTGGTCTACGACCATGCGGTGATCGCGCTGAGCCTGGTGGCGGCGGTGCTCGTGCTGGCGGTGTGGCAGCTGCGCCAGGCCGCAACGCGGCAGAAGCTGGTCGAGCTGGCGCTGCGGCTGCCGGGCCTGGCACCGCGTGCCGACCTGTTCCGGCTGAGCCGCTTCTATCGCGCGCTGAGCCTGCTGCTGTCCTCCGGCATTGCGCTGCCTCGCGCAATGGGCATGGTGGGCGGGCTGCTGAGTTCGGCCCAGCGCGCGGCGCTGGCGGGCGCGCGCGAACGCATCGAGGAGGGCGGCAGCGTGTCGCAGGCGCTGGTGCAGTTCGGGCTGGCCACGCCGGTGGCGAAGTCGCTGGTGCAGGTGGGCGAGCGCTCGGGCCAGCTGGCGCCGATGTTCGACCGCACGGCGCGCTTCCACGACGAGGAAATGACCCGCTGGATCGACGCCACCTCCAAGCTGCTGGAACCGGTGCTGATGCTGGCCATCGGCCTGGTCATCGGGCTGGTGGTGGTGCTGATGTACATGCCGATCTTCGAGCTGGCGGGGAGCCTGCAGTGAGCACCGCGCTCAACACGATCGAACTCGCGCATTCGCTCGGCCTGGTGTGGATGGACATGGCACGCCTGCGCGAACTGCGCACGCGCTGGGACGCGGTCGGCTACACCGATGCGGTGGCGCGCAAGATCGCGGTGCTGCAATCGGCCGCCGACGACCCGGCCGGCGCCAACCAGGTTTACCTTGCGCTGACCGACCACCGCGATGCGGCCGCGGAAACCTGGGGGCTCAACCAGTGCCGCCGCCTGGGCATCCGCGATGTGGCGGTGGGCCTTGTCGATGCCGACGACTTCGACGGCCTGCTGGCGCAGCAGGAGCGCCAGATGCGCGCGATGGACGGCTTCCAGGCGGTCGAGGCCGAGGCCGACGACGGCGAACTGGCCGCGCTGATCAGCATGGTCTCGATCCAGCAGGAGACGAGCCCCGTCATCAAGCTGGTCAATTCCACGCTGTACGACGCGCTGAAGCTCAACGCGAGCGACATCCACCTGGAGTGCGACGCCCAGGGGCTGCGCGTGCAGTACCGGCTGGACGGCGTGCTGGTGTCGATCACCGAAGTGGCCGGTGCCGACATGGCCGAGCAGGTGATCCAGCGCGTCAAGGTGATGGCAGAGCTCGACATTGCCGAGCGCCGCATTCCGCAGGACGGCCGCTTCAAGGTGCGGGTCAGCGATCGCGACATCGACTTTCGCGTGTCGGTGATGCCCAGCATCTTCGGCGAGGACGCGGTGCTGCGGCTGCTGGACCGCAAGGCGCTCACCGAGCAGGCACAGAGCCTCACGCTCGAAAGCCTGGGGCTGCGCGAGCAGACCAAGGCCTCGATCCGGCGGCTCGCGAGCAAGCCGCACGGCATGCTGCTGGTCACCGGGCCGACGGGCTCGGGCAAGACGACCACGCTGTACGGCACCATCACAGAAATCCACACGGGCCGCGACAAGATCATCACCATCGAGGACCCGGTCGAGTACCGCCTGCCGCATGTGCTGCAGATTCCGGTGAACGAGAAGAAGGGGCTGACCTTCGCGCGCGGGCTGCGTTCCATCCTGCGCCACGATCCTGACAAGATCATGGTGGGCGAGATCCGCGA
Organism: Variovorax sp. V93; assembly: GCF_041154485.1. Lineage (NCBI taxonomy): Bacteria > Pseudomonadati > Pseudomonadota > Betaproteobacteria > Burkholderiales > Comamonadaceae > Variovorax > Variovorax sp. V93. The sequence goes on from NZ_AP028669.1 coordinate 277,380, forward strand.
CGACGAGACCGCGCAGATCGCGGTGCAGGCCGCGCTCACGGGCCACCTGGTGTTCACCACCGTCCATGCCAACAACGTGTTCGACGTGCTCGGGCGCTTCCTGCACATGGGGGTGGACGCCTACAGCTTCTCGGCCGCGCTCAACGGCATCGTGGCCCAGCGGCTGGTGCGCGTGAACTGCCCGGTGTGCTCGGAGCCCGTGGAGCCAACGCCCGAGGCGCTGGCGGCCGCGGGCGTCGATGCCGCGGCCATCCGCTCCTGGACCCTGCGGGCCGGCAAGGGCTGCGGCCATTGCCGCGGCACCGGCTTCAAGGGCCGGCGGGCGGTGGCCGAGGTGCTGGTGATGAACGACAAGCTGCGCGAGCTGATCGCCGCGCAGGCCTCGATCTCCGTCGTCAAGGACGAGGCGCGGCAGGCCGGCTGGATACCGCTGGCCGACATGGCCATCGAACTGGTGGCCTCCGGCGAAACGACGCTCGACGAAGTCGCGCGCGTGGCGGGTTGAGAGCGCCCATGCCCAAACCCGTTCTCTATCTCTACATCGGCGCGCAGCGGCTGCAGGCCGCCTGGAGCGTGCGGCGCGGCGCCGAGCTGCGCATGCTGTTCGACGCCGCCTACAGGCAGCCGGCCGCGGACGAGCCGCTGGCTTCGGTCGACGCCTTGCCGGCCGCCGTACCGGAAGCCATCGAAGCGCTCGCCCGCAGCTGCCAGGCCGAGATGGCGCTGCAGCGCGGCGCCGAGCTTCGGGTGCTGGTGTCCGACCAGTGGGTGCCGAGCGCCTCCGTGCCGTGGAACGCGGCGCAGTACCGCGCGGCGGCGGCCGTCGCGGCCGCGCGCAGCGAACTGCGCGAAGCGGGGCACGAGGTTTCGCCCGGCGACCTGCTGCGGCTGGACGATGCGCCGCTTCGCCAGCCCCGGCTGGCGGTTTGCTATCCGGCCTCGCTGCTCGAACACGTGAACCGGCTGGCGGCGGGGCTGAAGACGCGGCCGCATTCGATCACGACCTTGTCCGCGCTGGCCTGGCGCGGCAACGACGCACCGGGGCAGACGCCCGCGCACTCCGAACGCGTGCTGGCCATCCTCGAGCCGGGCGACGCGTCGGCGCGGCAGGTGATTCTGGTGCGCGGGCAGCGGGCCTCGGCGTGCATCGACGAAGTGGTGATCCGCCCGTTGCACTCGGATGGCACCGCGCGGCCTGCGGCGCGCGAGCTGGCAACGTCGGTTGCGGCCATCGTCCAGCGGCTGGGATGGAACGCCGTGCCGTCGCCTTCGTCGCCCGAAGTCGCCACGCTGTTCTCCGTTACCGACCTGGCGCCGAACGATCCGCTCGGCGGCGCTTCCGGCCCGATGGCATGGTGGGTCTTGCCGCAAGGCCGGCGCGACCTTGCCGCAGCGCACGCGCTCGATGCGGTGGCGCGCGCCGCCCGGCCTTCCGCCGCCAAGCTGCTGCTGCTCGCGTGCGTGCTCGGCGGCATCGGCTTTTCGGGCGTGGCGCTGTGGCGCAACGAGGCCCGGCTGCAGGAGGCGCTCGCAACGGCCACGGCGGCCCGGCGCGCCGCCGTGGTTCCCGAGGCGCCGCCGCCATCCGCGGAGCAGGCCAAGCGCATCGCCGCCGTCAATGCGGTGGTCTCCGAGCTCAACATCCCGCTGCCCCGCTTGCTGCGTGCGCTGCAGCCGCCGAAGGACATCCGCGTCGGACTGCTGGGGCTGGAGCTCGTGGCAGGGCGGGAGCGCGGCGCGGGGCCCGGCGATGCGCGCGTGCTGCGCCCGACGCTCAAGGTCCATGCCGAGGCGCCCGCGAGCACCGACATGACGCGCTATGTCGCCTTCCTGTCTGACCGCAAGCCGCTGAACCATGCCTATCTGGTGAGGCACGAAGTGCCGGACAACGCCGCACAGGGCGGCAATGCGCAAGCCACGTTCCGCTTCACCGTGGAGGTCGCATGGAAGGACTGACGCGATGGACGCGCCATGGCATGGCGGACATCTGGTGGCAGTGCCGGCGCAGCGCGCACCGCGTGTACCGCATGGCCGGGCCCGACGGCCTTGCCATCCTGCTGGGGCTGCTCGTGGTCTGCGGGCTGGCAGCGGCCGTGGTGCACGTCAGGCAACTGCGCATCGACCTGCGAACCGCCAGCGTGGCGGGCGAAACGACCGAGCCGTTGCTGCAGGCGCGGCCGGCGGCGGAACTGTCGAACCTGCAGAAATTCGAGCAGATGCTGCCCGCGCACGACGACATTCCCGAGGTGCTCGAGCGCCTGTTCGAGCTGGGCGTTGAAGAAAGGCTGCTGCTGTCGCGTGGCGAGTACCGCGCGCAGAGCGACGAGGTCGGCCAGTTCGTGCGCTACCGGATGACCATGCCCATCAAGGGCAATGCGCCCGCGGTCCAGCGCTTCCTGGAGCGCGCACTGGCGGGCAACCGCAGCCTGGTGTTCGAGTCGGTGCAGTTCAAGCGCGACCGCATCCAGGCGGAGCAGGTCGAGGCGATCGTGCAATGGACCCTGGTCACGGGGCTGCCCGGCCTTGCGGTGCGCGCGCCGCTGCCCAGGCCGCTGGACCGGCCGCAGGAGGGGGCGCCATGACGCAGCGCAAGGTGTGGCTGGTCCTGGCCTTCGCGGCCACGCTGGTCGCGGTGTACTTTGCGCCGGCCCAGGAAGAGGCCGTGGTGCAGGCCGCCGTGCGTCCGGCCGCGTCCGACGCGGCGCCGCGTGCGCTGCCCATGCAGGCGGAAGGCCGGCGGTCGGCGGGCGCGGCGGCGGGCGTGCTCGAACTGCGCCCGCGCGACGACATCGATGGCGACGACTCGCACCTGTTCGCAGCGCTGAGCTGGGAGCCTCCTCCCACCCGGATCGAGGCGCCGGCGCCCGCCGCACCCGAAGCCACGGCCCCGCAGGCGCCACCCGCGCCGCTGCAGCTGCTGGGCCGCTACCAGGAAGGCGGCAGGACGGCCATGTTCGCGACCTTCAACGGCGACAGCGTGGTGCTGTGGCCCGGAGAAAACATCAACCCCGAATGGCGCGTCGATGCCATCGAGGCCGGGCAGGTCGTGCTGACCTACCTGCCGCTGGGGCAGAAGCAGAGCCTGCCGTGGACGGCCTCCCAATGAAAGAAGAAATGACGATGTTCATGCACCCGCGCCCGAAGAAGCGCTGGGCCCATGCGGTGGGGGTGTGCGCGCTGGCCTGCCTGCTGCTGTCCGGCTGCGCGAGCCAGATGGCGTTTCGCGAAGCGAACCAGCTGCTTGCCGACAACAAGCCCACCGAGGGCCTCGCGAAGCTGGAAGAAGCGGTCAAGCTCGACCCCCGAAACGCGGAGTACCGGGTGGCGCTGTCGACCACCCGCGCCAGCCTGGTCAACCGCTACCTCACGGCGGCCGAGGCCAACCGCCGCGATGGGCGCCTGACCGAGGCGGAGAAGTGGTACCGGCAGGTCATGGCCTACGAACCCGAGAACGCGATGGCGCGCCAGGGCCTGGAGGCATTGGTGGTCGAACGCAAGCACCGGCTCGTGGTCATAGAGGGCGAGGCGCTGCTGAAGAAAGGCAAGCCGGAAGACCTGGCCACCGCGCTGGACATGCTGCGCCCGGTCCTGAGCGAAAACCCGCGTCAGCGCGAGGCGCTGAACCTGAAGGAGCGCATCGAGGAGGCCCAGAACAAGCAGGCCAAGCCCGAAGCCAAGCTCGCGGAAAGCTTCCGCAAGACCATCACGCTGGAGTTTCGCGATGCGCCGCTGCGCACGGTGTTCGACGTGATCGCCAAGGTATCGAGCCTGAACTTCTTCTTCGACAAGGACATTCGCCCCGACCTGAAGGCGAACATCATGGCGCGCAACACCACCATCGAGGATGCGGTGCGCCTGCTGATGGTGACGAACCAGCTCGAGCAGAAGATCCTGAACGAGAACTCGGTGCTCATCTACCCGAACACGCCGCAGAAGCTGAAGGACTACCAGACGCTGTCGGTGCGCACCTTCTACCTGGCCAACGCGGACGTGAAGGCGGTGTCGAACACCATCAAGACCATCGTCAAGACCAAGGACCTGGTGATCGACGAGCGGCTGGGCCTGATCATCATGCGCGACACGCCCGACGCCATCCGCATGGCGGAGCGCATCGTGGCGCTGCAGGACCTGACCGATCCGGAAGTGATGCTCGAAGTGGAAGTGGTCGAGATGAAGCGCTCGCGCCTGCTCGAACTCGGCATCAACTGGCCCAACCAGTTGTCGCTGTCGCCGGTGCAGATCGACGGCGTGCCGCTGGTGCTGAAGGACCTGGGGAACCTCAACCGCAGCAATCTCAGGGCGACCATTGGCGGCGTCACGGCCAATGCCCGCAAGGAAGACGCGGACGTGAGCATTCTTGCCAACCCGCGGATCCGCGTGCGCAACAAGGAGAAGGCCAAGGTGCTGATCGGCGACCGGGTGCCGGTGATCACGACGACGTCGAACGTGACGGGCTTCGTGTCGGAGTCGATCAACTACGTGGACGTGGGCCTCAAGCTGGAAGTCGAACCCAACATCTACCTGGATGAAGAGGTGGCCATCAAGGTCAACCTCGAAGTCTCCAGCCTGGTGCGGGAAATCATCAGCAAGTCGGGCTCGCTGGCCTACCAGATCGGCACGCGCGGCGCGAGCACGGTGCTTCGGCTGAAGGACGGCGAGACGCAGATCCTGGCGGGCCTGATCAGCGACGAAGACCGCTCCAGCGCCAACAAGGTGCCGGGGCTGGGCGAGATGCCGGTGGCCGGGCGCCTGTTCGGCAGCCAGAAGGACGATTCGCTGCGCAGCGAAATCCTGCTGTCCATCACGCCGCGCGTGGTGCGCTCCATCCGGCGGCCCGATCTGCAGTCGGCCGAGTTCGACTCGGGTACCGAAAGCAACATCGGTGCGCGTCCGCTGCAGCTCACGGGGGGCGGGGCTGAAGTTGTCAAGACGGTGGCCCCTGCGTCCGCCGCGGGTGGCGCGGTGGCGCCCGGCGCGGCTGCGGCAAGCGCAGTCGCGCCTGTGAATGCCGGCACTGCTCCTGCAGCTCCTGCGGCTCCTGCGGCCAAGGCGGCCCCGGCACAGCAGGGTGCGCTGGCAACGGGCGCCGTCAGCCTCAGCTGGAAGGCGCCCGCGCAGGTGAAGGTGGGCGAGCAGTTCAGTGCGGTGCTGAGCGTCAACAGCCAGCAGGCGCTGCGCGGCCTGCCCCTGCTCGTGGGCTTCGATCCGCAGCTGATGCAGGTCGTGAGCGCGCACGAGGGCGATTTCTTCAAGCAGGCCGGTGGCAAGAGCACGTTCAGCCAGCGCGTGGATGGCGTGCAGGGCAAGGTGTTCATTGCGGCCCTGCGCGAGAACCCGGCGGGCGGCGAGGCCGGCATCAACGGCACCGGCAGCGTGGCCACGCTCACCTTCAAGGCCGTCAAGGCCAGCACTGGCGCGAGGCTGCAGCTGCTGTCGGCCACGCCGGAGCCGGCCTCGGCATCCCCGGTGGCCGTTCCCGTGGAACAGGTGTTCAAAATTGTTCCGTAGCGCTCATCCTGCGCGTGGCTTCACCTTTGTGGAGCTGCTCGTGACGCTCGCCATCATGGCCGTGCTGGCGACCGTGGCGGTGCCGCTGGCCCAGGTGAGCGTGCAGCGCCAGAAGGAGCACGAACTGCGGGCCTCGCTGATGCAGATCCGCAAGGCGCTGGACGCCTACAAGCGCGCGTCCGACCAGGGGCGCATCCAGATGAAGCTGGGCGAGAGCGGATTTCCCAAGAAGCTCGACGACCTGTGGCAGGGCGTTCCCGACCAGCGCAGCCCGAACCAGCAGAAGCTCTATTTCCTGCGGTCGCTGCCGCGCGACCCGACCTATGCGGACGCCCAGGCACCCGCCGCGCAGACCTGGGGCCTGCGCAGCTATGCCTCGCCGCCCGACGCTCCGGCCGAAGGAGACGACGTGTTCGATGTCTATTCCAAGTCGAAGAAGACCGGCCTCAACGGGGTCGAGTACGCGCTGTGGTGATGATGAAGCGCATCTCCTTCGCAAGGGCCGCGCGCCGCGCCGGCTTCACGTTGATCGAGCTGCTGGTCGTGCTGTCGGTCGTTGCGCTGCTGCTGACCATTGCCGCGCCGCGCTACTTCGGGTCGATCGACAAGTCGAAGGACCAGGTGCTGCAGGAGAACCTGCGCGTGGTGCGCCTCACGCTGGACAAGTTCTATGCGGACAAGGGGCGCTGGCCGAAAACGCTCGACGAACTGGTCGAGCAGCGCTACCTGCATGCAGTGCCGACGGACCCGGTGACGGAGTCGCGCACCAGCTGGATCCTGCTGCCCTCGCAGAACAGCGAGGAAACGGGCATTGCCGGCATCAAGAGCGGCGCGTCCGGAGCCACCAAGGACGGCCGTTCGTATGAGAGCTTCTGACGGCGGCCCGCGCCCGGCAGGCGCGCTGGCGCAGCGGGGCTTCACCTACATCTGGATGCTGCTGCTGATCGCGCTCATGGGCATTGGCCTGACGGTGGCCGCCGACGTGCAGACCACCGTCAGCCAGCGCGACCGCGAGAAGGAGCTGCTGGCCATCGGGCGCCAGTTCCGCACCGCGCTTGCGAGCTACTACGAGGCCCGGCTGCCGGCGCCGGCGGCGGGCTTGCCCTTGGGCATGGGGGCCGGGCAGCCCGTTTCGGGCCTGCCGCCCGCGGCCGGTGGCGCGAACATTCCCGCCGCGGGCGGCCAGGCCGCGCTGCCGCCGCAGAACGATCCGCGCGGCTACCCCGCCACCCTCGAGGAACTGCTGAAGGACGAGCGTTTTCCGGGCGTGCGCCGGCACCTGCGCAAGGTCTTCGTCGATCCGATGACGGGCAAGGCCGAGTGGGGGCTGGTGCAGGTGTCGGGGCGCATCGTCGGCATCCATTCGCTCTCGACGGCCGTGCCGATCAAGCAGGCGGGTTTCGAAGGCGACGAGCAGGCGTTCACGGGCGCGCAGAGCTACGCCGAATGGGTCTTCGGTTCGGTCGCCCAGATGCCGGCGCCGGCCGGGGGCAAGACCATCGGGCCGGGGGCCGCCACCACATCGCTTCCTTCTTTCTCGACGACGCCTTTCGGCGCGTCCCCACGACCTTGAACCGAGCCGAGGTGTCCATGCGCAAGAAAATCGCTGCCGCCGTGTCGTTTGCTGCCGCCCTGCTGTCGATGCCGCTCTGCGCGCCCGCTGGTGCGCAGACGAATTCGGGGCTTCCTCCGGTGCTGCGGGACATGCCCCAGTCCGGGTCGATGTGCAAGAACGAGCGCTTGCCGGGCTCGGCGTTATCCGGCACGGGGCGTGCCGAAGGCGGCCTGGAGGCCGCTTGCGCATTGCCGGCGTCCGCGGCGGCCTCCTTTCTGCAAAAGAGCGGGGCCACGGTCATCGATACGCGCCACGAGAGCGAGTTCGCGCGCTTCCATATTGCCAATGCCATGCGGGCCGATGCGGCGAGCGTCCGTCTCAAGGAGTACCTGCGCGACAAGCCCTTGCTGCTGGTGGGAGACGGCAAGTCCGACCGCGAGCTCTATGGGGCGTGCGGCCGGTTGCGGGCCCAGGGCTTCAAGTCGGTCCAGGTGCTGATGGGTGGCATGGCCGGCTACCTGGCAAGGGAACTGCCCGTGAGCGGCCGCGGCGCGCCCGATGCATTCGAGTCTGCGCAGCTCGATCCCGCTCAGCTGTGGGCGCAGAGCCAGTTTCCCGAAAGCCTGGTCGTTGTTGTGAACAGTCCCGCGACCGCCGAGGCCCTGCCGCTCGCGTTCCGCACGGCAGACGCGGCGCCGCGTGCCGTTGCAGGCGCCGTGGAGCGCCGCCGCAAGGAGCAAAAGGGGGTGCTAGCCAATGTGACGGTGGTGGTCGACGGTGCCATGAGCGAGGCCACCTTTCGCCAGTACAGCCAGGCCGTGGCACCTACGCCGCTGCTGGTGTATGCGGGCGGCGCGGGCGCACTGAAGGCCTACCTCCGGACGCAGGAGGCCGTGTGGGCCGCGCACGCGCGCGGACCGAAGCAGCCGCGCTGCGGCTGAGGCAGCAATGCAGCGACGTGCATGGATCGGTGCGGCCGGCGCGCTGGCGGGCAGCGCGCTCATGTCCATCGGCCGCGGCAGCCTTGCCGCGCAAGAGGAGCTGCAGCTGCGCTTCAACCTGGGCATGAACAACCCGGGATCGCTCGACCTGGCGGCCCAGCGGCTCTGGATGTACCTTCCCGTGCGCCGCAATGCCTGGTGGACGCTGGACGCCGTCGAAACCGGCCTGCGGCATGAACTACAGGCCGATCCGCTGGGGCACACCGTCCTCTTCGTTTCGATCGACAAGCTCAGCGCCTATGCGCGGCGCACGGCCTCGCTGATGATCAGCCTGAAGCGCGCAGGCGCACCGATGCCTGCGCCCAAAGATGCACAGGATTGGCTCGCGCCGGAGCGCTACATCGAATCGGACCACGAAGCGATCGTGGCGCAGGCGCGGGCCCTGAAATCCGCGACCGGCGAGGGAACGGTGCGCAACATCCACGGCTTCGTGGCCGCGAGCGTGGACTACGCGGGCTACGCGCCGGAGGACTTCGGCGCGCTCTACGCGCTGCGCCAACGGCGCGGGGATTGTTCCGAGTACGCCTGCCTCGTGGTGGCGCTGTGCCGTGCATCGGGCATCCCGGCCCGCATGGTCGAGGGCTATGTCACGGATCGCAGCTTTGTCCCCAAGCCGATGGACTTTCACGATTGGGCAGAGGTCCTGGTCGACGGGCAGTGGCGGGTCGTCGACGCGCAGAAGGGCGCCTTGCTCGAGCAGGAGGCCCAGTACATCGCCTTCCGCTACTACCGCGACAAGGCGCTGAATGGCGTGGGGCTGGCGCACCGCTACCGCGTCGAAGGCGAGATGGAATTCAGCGTGTAGCGTGCGGCTGCCGTTCCAGCGCTGCACCGTTCACACGATGCCGCGCAGCGCCCTGCGGTACTGCACCGCCTCCGCCACATGCACCACCTCCACCGATTCGGCGCCCGCCAGGTCGGCCACTGTGCGCGCCACCTTGAGCGCGCGATGCGTGCTGCGCGCCGACCAGCCGAGCTTGGCGGCGGCGCTGTAGACGAACTTGCGGGCCGCATCGTCGAGCGCAGCATGCTTGTCGATGGCGCCGGCCTGCAGCGCCTGGTTGGGGCTGCCCTGGCGCTGCAGGGCGAATTCGCGCGCGGCCACCACGCGGCTGCGGATGCTGGCCGTCGATTCGCCGGCGGGCGCATCGATGAGCTGCTGCGCCGATACCGCGGGCACTTCGATGTGCAGGTCGATGCGGTCCAGCAGCGGGCCGCTGAGCTTGGCCTGGTAGCGCGAGATCTGGTCCGGCGTGCAGCGGCAGGCCTTCAGCGTCGAGCCCAGGTAGCCGCAAGGGCAGGGGTTCATGGCCGCGACCAGCTGGAAGCGCGCCGGAAACTCGGCGCGACGGGCGGCGCGCGCGATGGTGATGGTGCCGGTCTCCAGCGGCTCGCGCAGCGCCTCGAGCGCGGAGCGCGCGAACTCCGGGAATTCGTCCAGGAAGAGCACGCCGTGGTGCGCCTGCGAGATCTCGCCCGGCCGCGGGGGCGAGCCGCCGCCCACCAGCGCCACGGCGCTCGACGTGTGGTGAGGCGCCGAGGTCGGCCGGTTCATCCAGCGCGCGGCCGAGAAGCTGCCGGCCAGGCTGGCCACGGCCGCGCTCTCCAGCGCCTCGTCCACGCTCATGGGCGGCAGCAGCCCGGCAAAGCGCTGCGCCAGCATGGACTTGCCCGAGCCGGGCTCGCCGACCATCAGCAGGCTGTGCCCGCCCGCGGCGGCGATCTCGAGGGCGCGCTTGGCGCCCGCATGCCCCTTGACGTCGGCCAGGTCCGCATAGAGCGGCGCGGCCGCTGCGGCCGCGGCATGAACCCGGGCCCAGCCGTCCGCGGCGGGCGGCTGCTGGCGATCCTCGCCCTGCAGCGGCGCGGCGCCCTCGGGCATGAAGCGCTGCACCACGTCCAGCAGGTGCCTGGCGCCGTACACCTCGCTGCCGGGCACCAGCGCCGCTTCCTGGGCGCTGCCGGCGGGCAGCACCAGGCGCGTCGCGATGCCGCGCGTGTGCAGGGCCAGCGCCATGGCCAGCGCGCCGCGCACGGGCCGCAGCTCGCCTGAAAGAGAGAGCTCGCCGGCAAATTCGTGGCCTGCCAGCAGCGCGGGCTGGATCTGCCCGCTGGCCGCGAGGATGCCGAGTGCGATCGGCAGGTCGAAGCGGCCGGAATCCTTGGGCAGGTCGGCCGGCGCCAGGTTGACGACGATCTTCTTGTTGTTCGGAAACTCCAGGCCGGCGTTCTGGATGGCCGAGCGCACCCTTTCGCGCGCCTCCTTGACCTCGGTCTCCACCAGCCCGACGAGCGTGAAGCTCGGCAGGCCGTTCGCCAGATGCACCTCGACCGTGACACTGGCCGCTTCCAGCCCAAGCAAAGCACGGCTTTGCACCAAAGACAGGCTCATTCCACTCCCTCTCACCATTGTGGTGCGCCCGTTTTTGGCCGGGCTCATGCACCGCGGTGCCCCATGGGGTACCGCAACCGAACACGCTTGTAACTATTTCGCCTGGGTTGCCGGTGCGGGAGCGGCCGCCGTGCCGCAGGGCAAAACGTGCACTTTGGCACGCTCCCTGCTATGAGACGGTGTCCCCCAACAATCCAACCAACTCCGAGGAGTCTCGATGATGCACCGTAAATTCGCCCAGGCAATGGCCGTGGCCACCCTTGCCGCCCTGCCGATGCTTGCGAGCGCACAGCTCACGGGGAATGTGGCACTGACCAGCAACTACAAGTTCCGCGGTCAGGACCAGGACATGATCGGGAAGAACGACTACGCCAAGACCAAGGGCTTCAAGCCCGCCATCCAGGGCGGCTTCGACTACGCCTTCGGCGAGAGCGGCTTCTACGTGGGCAACTGGAACTCCAGCGTCAACTGGCTGCAGGGCAACAGCATCGAGAGCGACATCTACGGCGGCTACAAGTTCAAGGCCGGCCCCTTCGACCTGGACGTGGGCGCGCTCAGCTACATCTACCCGGGCAACTCCGCGGGCAACACCACCGAGCTGTACGGCGCCGGCACCTGGGCCGACGAGGCCATCGGCTCGTTCACGCTGAAGTACTCGCACACGGTGTCGAAGGACTACTTCGGCTACGCGGGCAACAAGGCCGGCTCGGGGCTGAAGGGCCGCAACACGGGCTACCTGAATCTGGCCTACAGCAAGGAGATCGTGCCCAAGCTCACGCTGAAGGCGGCCGTGGGCTACACCCACATGTCCAGCGACATCCGCAGCCTGGGCTACAAGAGCTACGTGGACTACAACGTGGGCGTGTCGTACGACTTCGGCAACGGCCTGGCGCTGGCCGGCTCGGTGCAGGGCGCCAACAAGAAGAGCTCGTACCTGGCGGTGGCCAACCCCGGCTACGACTTCGGCTTCGGCACCTTCGGCCAGACCACCTATTCGCCCAACAAGGCGCGCTTCATCGTTACGCTCAGCAAGACGCTGTAAGCAGGCACAAAAACAAGGTGCGGCCCAAGCTGCCGCACCATTCATTCCATCCAAGAAGGAGAAAGTCATGAAGCTGGTCACAGCCATCATCAAACCGTTCAAGCTCGACGAGGTGCGCGAAGCCCTCTCGGCCATCGGCGTGCAGGGCATCACGGTCACGGAGGTCAAGGGCTTCGGCCGCCAGAAGGGCCACACCGAGCTGTACCGCGGCGCGGAGTACGTGGTCGACTTCCTGCCCAAGGTGAAGATCGAGGCGGCGGTCTCCGACGACCTCGTCGACCGCGTGATCGAAGCCGTGGAGGGTGCGGCGCGCACCGGCAAGATCGGTGACGGAAAGATTTTTGTCTACAACCTCGAGCAGGTCGTTCGCATCCGCACCGGTGAAACCGGCCGCGAAGCCCTCTGATCCAGCCCGGAAAACAACAACCATGAAAAAACTGCTTGTTTCTCTCGCGCTCGGCCTGAGCCTGCTCGCCGCAGGCACGGCGAGCTTCGCCCAGGCGCCTGCTGCTGCCACGCCCGAGGCGCCCGCGGCATCGGCGCCCGCAGCTGCCGCACCGGCACCCGCGGCCGCCCCGGCCGCCGCCGCGCCTGCAGCTGCTGCCGAAGCAGCGCCCGCCGCGGCGCCTGCCGCTCCTTCGTTCAACAAGGGCGACACCAGCTGGATGATGCTGTCCACGCTGCTCGTCATCATGATGACCATCCCCGGCCTGGCGCTGTTCTACGGCGGCCTGGTGCGCAGCAAGAACATGCTGTCGGTGCTGATGCAGGTGATGGTCACCTTCTCGATGATCGTGGTGCTGTGGCTCATCTATGGCTACAGCCTCGCGTTCACCGAGGGGAATGCCTTCTTCGGCGGATTCGACCGGCTCTTCATGAAGGGCGTGTTCGATCCGGCCACCGGCGTGTTCGCGCCCGGCGCCACCTTCAGCAAGGGCGTCTACATCCCCGAGCTGCTGTTCGCCGCCTTCCAGGCCACCTTCGCCGGCATCACCTGCTGCCTGATCGTGGGTGCCTTCGCGGAGCGCGCCAAGTTCTCGGCCGTGCTGCTGTTCATGGTGATCTGGTTCACCTTCAGCTATGCGCCGCTCGCGCACATGGTCTGGTTCTGGATGGGCCCTGACGCCTATGCCAGCAAGGACGTGGTCGACGCCATGAACGGCAAGGCCGGCCTGATCTGGCAATGGGGCGCGCTCGACTTCGCAGGCGGCACCGTGGTGCACATCAACGCCGCCGTGGCGGGCCTGGTCGGCGCCTACGTGATCGGCAAGCGTGTCGGCTACGGCAAGGAATCCTTCACGCCGCACTCGCTCACGCTCACCATGGTCGGCGCTTCGCTGCTGTGGGTCGGCTGGTTCGGCTTCAACGCAGGTTCGGCTCTCGAAGCCGGCACCAGCGCCGTGCTCGCCTTCATGAACACCTTCTCGGCCACCGCCGCGGCCGTGCTCGCATGGTGCATCGGTGAAGCGCTGATGCGCGGCAAGGCCTCGATGCTGGGTGCCGCTTCGGGTGCTGTCGCAGGCCTCGTGGCCATCACCCCGGCTGCCGGCAACGTCGGCCTGATGGGCGCGATCATCATCGGCTTCATCGCCGGCTTCGCCTGCCTCTGGGGCGTCAACGGCCTCAAGAAGATGCTCGGCGCGGACGACTCGCTCGACGTGTTCGGCGTGCACGGTGTCGGCGGTATCGTCGGCGCGCTGCTCACCGGCGTGTTCAACACCCAGTCACTCGGCGGCCCCGGCCTCGTGGGCGACTGGGTCACGGCCAGCGTGGTGTCCAACGGCATCGGCGCGCAGGTCTGGATCCAGCTCAAGGGCGTGCTGCTGACCATCGTGTGGTCGGGCGTGGTGGCGTTCATTGCCTTCAAGATCGCCGACCTCACCATCGGCCTGCGTGTGTCGGAAGAAGAAGAGCGCGAAGGCCTCGACATCTCCTCGCACGGCGAGACCGCATACAACCGGTAACCCCAAAAAATAGGCAACCCCCCAGTCTTCGCGCACTTCGTGTCGCTACGCCAACCCCCCTGCTGGGGGCAACACCAGAGGCCCGGCAAAGCCGGTTCCTCGGTGTTTCTGGAAGAAGGCATGCGGTGTACAGGCTGGTTATAAGAACTACACGGAACGATTTTTCAGCGAGGTCTCCTTTGGATGTTCAGCCCGTGAGCGCTTCGGCGCCAGCGGGCTTTTTTTTGCCTGTGTTTTTCCTCTGGAGCGGCGATGCCCGCCCATGCACAATTCCGGGCATGTGGACCTCCATCGACAACAGCCTCTGCGAGCTCGGCGAATCGCCGTTCTGGCATCCGCGGGAACGCGCCCTGTACTGGCTCGACATCCCGGGCCGCGCCGTGCTGCGAACGCGCGGCGAGATCGGCACGCCTTCCGCCACGGTCGAGCGCTGGGCCTTGTCCACCGAGCCCGGCTGCATGGCACCGGCGCGCAGCGGCGGCCTCGTGATTGCGCTGCGCGACGGCATCTACCGGGCGCGCGAGTGGGGCGGTGAACTCGTCGCCATCGCGCGCGTGGAACACGACGTGCGCACCATGCGCTTCAACGACGGCAAGTGCGATGCGCTCGGCCGCTTCTGGAGCGGTTCGATCAACGAGGCGAAAGACCGTGCCAACGCCGCGCTCTACTGCCTCGACGCGCGCCCCGGCCGTGGCGCGGCGCCGGCGGCCCTCGCGCAGATGGCCAACCAGGTGACCACGGCCAACGGGCTCGCGTTCTCGCCCGATGCGCGCACCCTGTACTGGGCCGATACGCCCGCGCACCAGGTGCGCGCCTGGGACTGGGACGCCGAGGCCAACACGCTCTCGCAACCCCGCGTGTTCCGCCAGTTCGACGCCAAGCCCGAAGGCTGGACCCCCGATTCGCCGATGCTGCGCTACGCAGGCCGCCCCGACGGCGCCACGGTTGATGCGCAAGGCCACTACTGGGTTGCGATGTTCGAAGGCGCCCAGTTGCTGCGCCTCGCGCCGTCGGGCGAGACCGTGGCCGCCGTTCCCGTTCCGGCGCAATGCCCCACCATGCCCTGCTTCGGCGGCGACGACCTGAAGACCCTCTTCGTCACCACCGCCCGCAAGGGCCGGCCCGCCGCCGAGATCGAGCGGCTGCCGGCCTCGGGCACGGTGGTCTCCATGCGCGTCGACACCCCGGGCCTGCCGGTCGCCTTCTTCGAAGATTGAGCGGCCCCCGCATGGCCCTGCAGCACATCCCGCCGATCCAATGCCTGCTGACCTTCGAGGCCGTGGCACGGCTGCGGCATGCGGGCCGCGCGGCCGATGAGCTGTGCGTGACCGCCAGCGCCGTGAGCCACCGCATCCGCCAGCTCGAGGCGCACGTGGGCTTCAAGCTCTTCGGCCGCGGCGACTTCAGCCTCACGGCCGACGGCGCGGCCTACCTCGCCAACGTGCGCACCGGCCTCGCGGCGCTGCAGGCCACGCCGCTGAGCGCGGCAACGCAGCGCGCCACGCGCCTGCGCATCGCCGTCACGCCCACCTTCAGCCGCGTGTTCCTGATGCCGCGGCTCGAACTGTTCCGCAACATCTACCCCGACATCGAGCTGGTGCTGCAGGTGTCGATCCCGCTGCTCGACGTCACGGCCGAGCAGGCCGACCTCGAGGTGCGCTACGGCAGCGGCGCGTACGCCGACTGCGAACACCGTCTGCTGCTCGAGGAAGAGGTGCTGCCCGCCTGCAGCCCGAGCTACCTCAACGAATTCGGCCCGTTCGATGGCTTTCGCACCGCGGCGGAAATTGCCAGCGCGCGGCTGATCCGCAGCCCGCTCGAACCCTGGGGCACCTGGTTCGCGAGCTGCGGCCTCGACCAGCCCGAGCCGCACGTCGGCTCCCAGTTCAACGACCTGGGCCTGGTATACGACGCCGCGGCCAGCGGCTTCGGCGTGGCGCTGGTGCGCCAGAAGATGGGCGCCGCCTGGTTCGAATCGGGCCGGCTGGTGCCGCTGTCCGACCGGCCCGTGCCCTCGCCGCACCGCCACACCATCTGCTGGCAGCCCGGCACGCTCGATCGCTGGGAATGCGCGGCTTTTGCCGACTGGCTGGCGCTGGCGCTGCGCTGAGCCGGCGGCCGGCCGCCGCATGCGGCAAAGTTCTCTCAAGCCCGGCGCAAAAAAGCTTCAACCCGGCGCCGCCGCATTTTGCGTAGAGTGCAGGGCACCACGAGAGACATCCATGAACGCGCCGCTCACAGCCGCCCAGCACGATTCGCTGCAAAAAACCGACCGCCAGTCGCAGATCGTGCGCGCCCTGCAGGCCCACCTGCCGGCCCACGCGCTGATCTGGCACGCCGAGGACACCACGCCCTACGAGTGCGATGGCCTCACCGCCTACCGCCAGCGCCCGCTGGTGGTGGCCCTGCCCGAGACCGAGGCGCAGGTGGCGGCCGTGCTCAAGACCTGCCACCAGCTCGGCGTGCCCGTGGTGGCGCGCGGCGCGGGCACCGGGCTTTCGGGCGGCGCCATGCCGCATGCGCTGGGCGTGACGCTGTCGCTTGCCAAGTTCAACCGCATCCTGAAGATCGACCCGGTGGGCCGCACGGCCGTCGTGCAGTGCGGCGTGCGCAACCTGGCCATCAGCGAAGCCGCCGCGCCCTTCAACCTCTACTACGCGCCCGATCCGTCGAGCCAGATCGCCTGCACCATCGGCGGCAACGTGGCCGAGAATTCGGGCGGCGTGCACTGCCTCAAGTACGGCCTCACGCTGCACAACGTGCTGCGCGTGCGCGGATTCACGGCGGAGGGCGAGCCCGTCGAATTCGGCGGCGAGGCGCTCGATGCACCGGGCCTGGACCTGCTCGCGCTGGTCATCGGCAGCGAAGGCATGCTGGCCGTCACCACCGAGGTCACCGTCAAGCTGGTGCCCAAGCCGCAGCTCGCGCGCTGCATCATGGCCAGCTTCGACGACGTGCGCAAGGCCGGCGATGCGGTGGCCGCGGTGATTGCGGCCGGCATCATTCCCGCGGGGCTCGAGATGATGGACAAGCCGATGACCGCCGCCGTCGAAGACTTCGTGCACGCGGGCTACGACCTCGATGCGGCCGCGATCCTGCTGTGCGAATCCGACGGCACCGCCGAAGAGGTGGAAGAAGAAATCGGCCGCATGACGGCCGTGCTGCGCTCCTCCGGCGCCACTGCCATTGCGGTGAGCACGAGTGAAGACGAACGCATGAAGTTCTGGAGCGGCCGCAAGAACGCCTTCCCCGCCTCGGGCCGCATCAGCCCCGACTACATGTGCCTGGACTCCACCATCCCGCGCAAGCGGCTGGCCGACATCCTGCTGGCCATCCAGCAGATGGAGAAGAAGTACAACCTGCGCTGCTGCAACGTGTTCCACGCGGGCGACGGCAACCTGCATCCGCTGGTGCTGTTCGACGCCAACGACCCCGACGAGCTGCACCGCTGCGAGCTCTTCGGTGCCGACATCCTCGAAACCAGCGTGGCCATGGGCGGCACCGTGTCGGGCGAGCATGGCGTGGGCGTGGAGAAGCTCAACAGCATGTGCGTGCAGTTCACCGCGGCCGAGAACGAGCAGATGTTCGGCGTCAAGCGGGCCTTCGATCCGGCCGGCTTGCTGAACCCCGGCAAGGCGATTCCCACGCTGCAGCGCTGTGCCGAATACGGCAAGCAGGTGGTGCGCGGCGGCCGGCTGCCGCACCCCGATCTGCCCCGCTTCTGAGAACGACAACAAGAACACAGACCATGGAACCCGCCCTCCGCCAGATCGCCGAGCGCATCCGCGCCGCGGCCGCCGACGCCACGCCCCTTCGCATCCGCGGCGGCGGCACCAAGGACTTCCATGGCGAGACACCGCACGGCGAAGTCCTGAGCACCACCGCGCTCACCGGCATCACGAGCTACGAACCCAGCGAACTGGTGGTCACCGTGCGCGGCGGCACGCCGCTCGACGAACTCGAAGCCGTGCTGGCCGAAAAAGGGCAGTGCCTGCCTTTCGAGCCGCCGCACTTCGGCGCGGCGGGCGCGGGCACTGTGGGCGGCATGGTGGCCGCCGGGCTCAGCGGCCCGGCGCGTGCCAGCGTGGGCGCGGTGCGCGACTACGTGCTGGGTGCCAGGCTCGTCAACGGGCGCGGCGAAGTGCTGAGCTTCGGCGGCCAGGTGATGAAGAACGTGGCCGGCTACGACGTCTCGCGCGTGCTGGCGGGTTCGCTCGGCACGCTGGGCGTGATTGCCGAAGTGAGCCTCAAGGTGCTGCCCGTCGCGCCGGCCGAGGCCACGCTCGAATTCGCCTGCAGCCAGGCCGATGCACTGCGACTGCTCAACGAATGGGGCGGCCGGCCGCTGCCGCTGAATGCGAGCTGCTGGTTCGAATACGCAGGGGCCGGTGCGCTCTACCTGCGGCTGCGCGGCGCGATGGCGGCCGTGGAGGCGGCGTGCACGCATCTCGGCGGCGAGCGCAAGCCCAGCACGCGCGCCGCCGCCGATTGGCAGGCGCTGCGCGACCAGCAGCTGCCGTGGTTCGATAGCGCCGATGGACCGGATGCACTCTGGCGCCTGTCGGTGCCGCAGACCGCGCCGGTGCTCGCCATCGACGGCAACGCGCCGCTCGTCGAGTGGCATGGCGGACAGCGCTGGTACAAGGCTGCGCCCGACCAGGCCGCACGCATCCGCGGCATCGCGCACGCCGCGGGCGGGCACGCCACGCTGTTCAGAAAGCCTGCTTCGCAAGCGGGCGGCGACGTTCCCCGCTTCGACGCACTGAGCGCCCCCATCGCCCGCATCCACCGCGCGCTGATGCACGAGTTCGATCCGCACCGCATCTTCAACCGCGGCCGGCTCTTCGCAGACGAATAAAAAAGAAACGACACCTCCGCGATGCAAACCGAACTCGCCCCCGAATTCCGCGGCACCGACGAAGGCCGCGAGGCCGAAGCCATCCTGCGCAAATGCGTGCACTGCGGCTTCTGCACCGCCACCTGCCCCACCTACCAGCTGCTCGGCGACGAGCTCGACGGCCCGCGCGGGCGCATCTACCTGATCAAGCAGGTGCTCGAAGGCAAGGCCCCCACGCGCAGCACGCAGCTGCACCTGGACCGCTGCCTGACCTGCCGCAACTGCGAGAGCACCTGCCCGAGCGGCGTGCAGTACGGCCACCTGGTCGACATCGGCCGCAAGATCGTCGACGAGAAAGTGCCGCGCCCCGCCATGGAGTCGGCCACGCGCTGGCTGCTGAAGGAGGGGCTGCCGTCGCCGCTCTTCGGCCCGGCGATGAAGCTCGGCCAGTCGGTGCGCGGCCTGCTGCCCGATGCGCTCAAGGCCAAGGTGCCGGCCAAACAGGAGGCCGGCGCCTGGCCCACCGCGAGGCATGCGCGCAAGGTGCTGATGCTCGCAGGCTGCGTGCAGCCCTCGATGATGCCCAACATCAACAGCGCCACCGCGCGCGTGCTCGATGCGGCCGGCATCCAGGCCGTGATCGCGCCCGAGGCCGGCTGCTGCGGCGCCGTCAAGTTCCACCTCAACGACCAGGAGGGCGGCAAGGCGCAGATGCGCGCCAACATCGACGCCTGGTGGCCGATGGTCGAGCGCAACGAGGCCGAAGCCATCGTGATGAACGCCTCGGGCTGCGGCGTCACGGTGCGCGAATACGGCCACATCCTGCAGCACGACGCGGCCTACGCCGCCAAGGCCGCGCGCATCAGCGAGCTGACGCGCGATTTGAGCGAGCTGCTGCCCGATCTGGTGCCTGCGCTGAAGGCCCGCGTGCGCGCGCCGGCCGGCGTGGTCGCCTACCACCCGCCCTGCACGCTGCAGCACGGCCAGAAGCTGCGCGGCGGCGTCGAGACGCATCTGCGCGCCCTCGGCTTCGACGTGCGCGTGGCCTTGAACGAATCGCACCTGTGCTGCGGCTCGGCCGGCACCTACTCGGTGCTGCAGCCCGAACTGGCCTACCCGCTGCGCGACCGCAAGCTCGGCCACCTGGAGCAACTGCAGCCGAGCGTCATCGCCTCGGCCAACATCGGCTGCATCACGCACCTGCAAAGCGGCAGCCCGGAGACGCCCGTGCGGCACTGGGTGGAACTGCTGGACGCGGCGCTGGCAGCGGCCTGATCGCACACCGAAGAGCGCCCTGGTCCGACTCGCGCCAAGGCGATTCGCGCCGCATCATGGCGGCACCGATTTTCCAAGGAGCAAGCCTCATGTCTTCCGTTCCAGCTTTCATCGCCTCCAGGACCTTGCGGCGTGCCTTGCTGGCTCTCGCCTGTGCGGCCGGCGTCTTCGCAGTGCAAGCCCAGTCGGCCATGCCGCAATGGAAGGGCGAGGGCGCGGTGCGCTATGTCTGCGGCGGCATCGGCTCGGACGAATCGACCGCAATGCGCGCGGCCATGAAGGAGCATCCGCTGGCGCTGCTCTTCGCGCGCTCCGACGGCGCCTACCTGGCGGATGTCCAGGTCGACATCAAGGGCGCCGACGGCGCGCCTTCGCTGGGCCTGCGCGCCAGCGGGCCGGTCTGCCTGGTCGACCTGCCGGCGGGCCGCTACACCATCGACGCCGCCATGGCCGGCAGTGCCAAGAGCCAGACGGTGACGGTGGGCGGCGGCTCGAAGACCGTCGATTTCAGGTTCTGAGCTTCCGGTGCGCTCAGGGCGCGCCGCAGCGCAGCGGCAAGCTCAGCCAGAACGTGGTGCCCACGCCCGGTGCGCTCTGCGCCTCGATGCGCCCGCCGTGCTGCTGCACGACCGCGCGCACCACTGAAAACCCAAGGCCCATGCCGCGTGCGGCGGGCATCGGAGCAGGCGCGGCGGCAGCCTGATCTTCCTTGTGCATGGCAAGGCGCTGGCCGCGCGGCGTGGTCAGCAGGGCCTGCAGTTGCGAAGGCGTCATGCCCGAGCCTTCGTCGCTGACGGTGATGCGAACAACGCCTCCGCCGGGGCTCTGGAGATCGGGCATGGCCTCCATGCGCAGGCTCACGCAGCTACCCTGGCTGCTGTGGCGGATGGCGTTGTTCAGCAGGTTCACGATGGCGCGCGTCAGCAGCGCGCCGTCGGCCCGGATCGTTGTTTCATCGGTTTCGTCGAGCCCTGTCTCCACGCGCACGCCGTGGGTCCGGGCGTAGGGCCACACCTGATCCCGCGCGTCGAGCAGCACCGTGCCGACATGCGTTTCCGCAAAGCGGTAGTCGTTCGACCCGGCCTCGGTGTAGTCCATGAAACCCTCGGCCAGCGCGAGCGTGCGTTCCGCTTCCCGGCGGATCGCCCGCAGCAGATCCGCCGGCGGCGGCGCTGTGTCCGTCTCGGCGCCATGCATCGACAACAGGCTGAGGATGGTGACCTGCGGGCTGCGCAGGTCGTGGGACAGAAAACGCCGCCATTCATCGCGCTGGCGCTGGGCTTCGCGCTCGGCTGTGAGTTCGGGCAGTGCCACCACCCAGCCCCGCTCGTCACGCGCCGCGGCGCCGAAGGGCGCGGCCTCGAACTGGAACACGCGTGCCTCGGCGGTCTGGTATTCGCCGCGCAGGCGCTCGGTCCAGTGGGGGTGTTCTGCCGCCATCGCTGCATCGGCTTGCACCGTGGTCGCTAGGGTCGCGAGCAACCTGGGCAGCGACACATCCCTGAGTGCCGCCGTCTCGCCGTCGCGCGAAGGCAGCGCACCGGCGCGCAACAGGCGAAAGGCCGCAGCGTTGCTCGATCCGATGCGCCCGTCTTCGTCGCAGATCAGCATCGCGACGGGCACGGTGTGCATGGCTTCGTCCATCAGCTTCTGCATGCGCTGGACACGGGCAATGGCCCGGTCCAGGGCCTGCTTGGGTTGCTGCGCGGAATCGGCCGCTGCAGGCGCGAGGGCCGGAAGCATCTCGAAGGCGCCGGCCGGAAGCATGTCCAGCGCCTGGGCGCGCTCGCGCAGAAAGGCGAACTGAGACTCCAGCCGCCGCCAGCTCCATAGAAGGTAGAGGATGGCGAGACCCAAGATGGGGGCCGCCGGGGGCAGCCACCAGTGCCGGGCGAGCATGGCGGCGATGCTGAGCAGCAGGCAGGTCGCGGCCAGGCTGAAGGCGACCGGCAAAGCGTGGTGCGCCATGCGGATCAGCAGCCACAGCGCGATCCAGATCGGCACCACCGTCCATGCCGCATAGGCGAGTGGCGGCATCACGCTGATGTTGCGCGCATGAAGCAGGTTGTCGATCGCATTGGCGTGCACCTCGACGCCGGACAGAACGCCCCGGACGCCCGCATGGGGTGCCAGCGTCTGGTCGCCGAGGCCCGGGGCCGTGGCGCCGATGAGCAGCAGCTTGCCCTGCAGCAGCTCACCGGGCACTTCCCCACGCAGTGCGCTCACATACGGCACCGTGCGGTAGCTGCCGCGCGGGCCGGCGAACAGCAGGCGCAGCGGGTCCTCGCGCAGCCAGGTGCCGGACGGTGCCGCTGGGGGCGGCTGCGACGGGACGCGGCCCGTCATGAGCGCCCCCACATAGGGCTGCAGATGCCCGGCGTATCCCTCGCGCAGGTACAGCGTGCGCGCCACCCCGTCAGAATCCGGCGTCAGGCCCGCATGGCCGACGCCCCTGGCGCGTTCGGCGAATACCGCGAGCGGCGGCAGGAAGCCCGGCCAGTACTCGTTCGTCGACGCCAACGGCGGGGCATGCAGCAGCGGCAGGTAGACCGGCAGCTTGCCCATGGCTTGCGCCAGCCGCTCGTCATCCCGCGGGTTGATGCTGGGCTCGGTCAGGAAAAGATCCAGCAGCACCGCGCGCGGTGCATGGGGCGCCAGCCGCTCCAGCAGCCGGGCGTGGATTTCTCTGGACCAAGGCCAGCGGCCGAGTTCGCCCAGGCTGCGTTCGTCGATCGCGATGATCATGATGTCGGGCGTCGCGGTATGCGATGCAAGGCGCAGCATCCGGTCATGGATCGAGGCATCGATCTGCGTCACGATGGGGCGCTGCGCCAGTCCCAGCATGGCAATGGGTAACAGCAGCGCCATCAACAGCCGTTCGATGACGAGCCGCGTGCGCATTGCGAAGGCCCGGCTCAACGCGCGGGAATGTCGAAGCTTCCGCCGAAGCCCTGCCGGGGGCTCGCGGGTTCAGTGCTGCCCGGCTGCTGCTCGCGCACGCGCCAGTGGTAGCGGCCGCCGACCGCGAAGGGGCCCACCGTCATGCCCGTGGCGTAGACAGCCGGCTCGCTGAGCAGCAGCAGCGAGAAGTCGGCGCTGCGCGAAAGCTCGAAGGCGTAGCGCCGACCGGAAACCCCGGGCCACCGGATCTCGACGCGGCCGTCGGCCATGGGCGTGGCCGTTCCTGCGCTGCTGCCCTGTCCACTTGCACTGGATGGCGGCAGGTAGACCGTGCTGTCGCCCGGCAATCCCTCGAGCTGTGCGGCATCGAAGGCGGTGAGGCGAAGCTGGTAGAAGCCGGGCTCGATTTCGGCCGGCACGGTGAATGCAGGGCCGGCACCGCGCTGCTCGTGCACCGGCAGCAGGACGCGCTCGTCGCGCGCGAGCTGCAACCGGTAGCCCTTGGCGTTCGCGACCGGCACGAGTTCGAGCGTCCGGTCGCCGCTTCGGGGCCCGGTGGCAGGCACGAGCTGGGGTGCCGTCAGCAGGGGGCGCGCCTCGGCGCTGCCGTCTTCCAGCAGGACGGCGCCGTGGCCCGCGCGCAGTACGAGGGCAGGAGCTGCGGGCCGCTGCGGGTCTTTTTGTCCTGCCACGGCGCTCTTGCCGACCGTCACTTCGCCTTCGATGACCTCGCTGGCCAGCAAGCCGCCTTCGTCGCGCACGCGGAAATGGGTGCCGCGCACGCCCAGGCCCAGCGAACGTGCGCGGATCTCGAACTGCTGGCTGGGCCGCTGCTTCTGGACTTGCGACTCCACGCGGCCTTCGATGAGCCGCAGCCTGACCGTCGCGGCATCGATCGCCAGCACTTCGAGCGCGCTGCGAGAGGGCAGCACGACGCGGCTGCCGCCGGGCAGGCCCAGGGTGACGAAGGCCTCGCTGCCGGTGGTGAGGATGTCGCCCGGCTGGATCGGCATGCCGGGGGAGAGCGCCTGTTCGCCCCCGCTGCCGCCGCGGCGGCGCGAGGCCGCTCCTTCGACTGCCGTCACCACGGCGGCGCCCTCGGGCACGATGCGGCCGTCCGCGAAATACAGCACCGTGCCGGGTTGCAGCAGGCGAGGCTCGCCGACCTGGTTGCGCTGCTGCACCTCGGGCCAGCGCTGCGGTGCCTGCAGGCGCTGCCCCGTGATGCCCCAGAGTGTTTCGCCGGGCTGCACCACGTGCGGCGTCGGCTGCGACTGTGCGGACACCGCGAATGCAATGAACCACACGCATGCCACCAGCTGCCTGCACTGCATCGCTCGAGAATCTCCCCTCGTTCCGTGATCGCTCTTTGTCATGTCGGAATCGTTCTGGTTGGCGGGAGCATAGTCGTTGCCCCCTGCGGCACCATCAGGGTTCCTCCTGCCGGGTGGCTTCGAGACGATAGCCGCGTCCATAGACCGTGCGCAGGCTCAGCCCGCGCGCCGCCTCCAGCCCGAGCTTGCTGCGCAAGCGGTAGATGTGGCTGTCCAGCGTGCGCGACGGCAGCTCTTCGCTGCTGTAGCCGGCGCTTTCCAGAAGATGGGCGCGCGACACCACGCCGCCCATGTGCTGGAACAAGACCAGCGCCAGCTTGAACTCGCGGTCGGTGAGCGCATGCCGCTCGGGCGGCGCGCTGTCCGGCGGAAGCGGATGGATCAGCACGCTCTGCGTGAGCCTGTCGAACTCCCATCGGCCGAAGAGCTCCTGTTCCGATTGCGCCACCGGCGAGCGCCTGGCCATCAGGCGCTGCACGCGCGCACGCAACTCCAGCGGGCGGAACGGCTTGACGATGTAGTCGTCGGCACCGAAGTTCAGCGCCTGCACCACGTCCTGCTCCGAGGTGCGGGAACTGAGCATGAGCACGGGCACCAGGTCGCGCTGCCAGGTGCGCAGCCATTTCAGCAACTCGAGCCCTTCCAGCCCCGGCACGTTCCAGTCGAGCACCAGCAGGTCGAAGCTTTCCCGCCGCAGCACCTGCTGCAGCGCGGCGCCGTCGGTGAAGGCCGTGCACGCCACCGTCGTCTCTCCCACCGTGAACAGCTGTTCCATCGTCCGCACGAGGTGGGACAGCTGGTCGGGGTCGTCTTCGAGGATGGCGATGCGCATGGGGTCCGTTCGTCTGGCGGCGGGATTCTGACAGCGAATCGAAGGACCAAATCTGACGATTTCACGCAAACCGCCGCCGTTACTCGA
Organism: Variovorax sp. V93; assembly: GCF_041154485.1. Taxonomy (NCBI): domain Bacteria; kingdom Pseudomonadati; phylum Pseudomonadota; class Betaproteobacteria; order Burkholderiales; family Comamonadaceae; genus Variovorax; species Variovorax sp. V93. The sequence goes on from NZ_AP028669.1 coordinate 302,108, forward strand.
AGGATGCGAACAGTAGTAAAAAAATTCACAAACCGACACGAAAAGTGTCGGCAATTCTGACGAAACCTCGTGGCGCGTCCGCGCCGCGGAACCCCTCTCGACATCATCCGCGCCCTGTGCAGTGCCGGCCGGCGCTGCGAATTCCGCAAAAGCCACAGTCTCCCGTGCCCGGTCATGGACGAGGTTGTGCATGCAACCTGATTGATCGAGGAAGACTGAAATGAACAAGACCTACCGGTCTGTATGGAACGAGGCGCTGGGTGCCTGGGTGGCGGCATCCGAAGTGACCAGGGCGCGCGGCAAGCGCGCCGGCGGCAAGGTGATGGCCGGCATTCTGCTGGCGGCGGGTGTGCAGGGAGCCGCCTGGGCCGACGTCAAGATCGACAACGCCTCGGGGGCGGTGTGCAGCGCGGTGGGCACGCCTGCTGCAGGGGGAGGCGCATGGACTTGCCAGGTCCCCAATGGCAGCGGCAGCTTTGCCACGATTTCGGGTATCGCGACCAACCCGACGACGGGAGGACCTGATCTGGCCAGCCTTGCAAGCACAGTTTCCGCGAACGTCGGCACCAATGCCATTGTCTGGGGAAACACCGCCACCAAGGCGCTTGGCATCGACAGCATTGCCATCGGTACTTCGGCGCAGGCCCTGGGCGGGAGCAGCGTCGCCATCGGCACCTTCGCCCGCGCCGGCGATGCCGCCTCTGTCGCAATTGGCCAGGGTGCAACCGCATCGGGCCTTGGCACCACGGCCATAGGTCCCAGCGCCGGCACGGGCGCGACCGCGAGCAACAGCGTTTTCATTGGCCCCAACGCCGGCGCGAACTCGTCTGGCAACAGCAACTCATACATTGGCACAGGTACCGGCTACCAGGCGAACGGCGACGTCAACAGTGCGTTCGGCCCTCTTGCTGGGAGCGTGGTCACAGGCAGCGCCAACGCTGCCTTTGGATATGGCGCAGGCGAATTCGTCAAAGGCGATGCCAACATCGCGTTCGGCGCCGCGTCGGGATTTCAGGTAGAGGGAAGTCAGAACACGGCCATCGGGAGCCTCGCCGGGCTCGCGACCAAGGGCAGCAACAACTATGCTTCCGGCAGCTTTGCCGGCATCGGCACCGAGGGGAACAACAACGTCGCCATCGGCACGTCTGCGGGAACGGGGTTCTCCGTCGATCCCGTGACAGGCGATGTCCTGGACCGCAACGGCAATGTCGTGGCGTCCGCCCCTTCGATCGTGCGGAACGAGACCGTGGCAATCGGCAACAAGGCCATTGCCGACGCGGATCGAGCCATTGCCGTGGGAACGGGTTCGTTGGCGAGTGGGGTCGGTTCGATGGCTGCGGGCGTGCAGGCGAGAACGACGGCGGCAACGACTTGGGGAATGGCCATCGGCAACAACGCCGTTGCGGACGGCGACCGGGCGGCGGCCATGGGCGCCAATTCGCTGGCGCAGGGGCCGAGCACGACAGCCGTCGGCCAGAACGCTACGGCGAGCGCAGCCAACGCAACGGCTGTCGGCGTCGCAGCGACCGCGAGCGCGGAGCGCGCGACAGCGATCGGGCCCAGCGCCGCGGCCCTTGGCGTGGGAACCACCAGCGTCGGCAATTTCGCGGGGCTCGGCAACACGGGCGCTGGCAACTCCTTCCTGGGCCTCAACGCCGGACGGGAGTCTTCCGGCGACAGCAGCACCTACATCGGCAACGGTGCCGGCTGGCAGACCAAGGGCTACTCGAACGCATCGATGGGCACGACCAGCGGCGCTTATTCCACCGCCGACTACATGGCCGCCGTAGGTTCGGGCGCATTGCAGAACAGCACGGGCAGCTACAACTCCGCACTGGGTGCCAATGCGGGTTTCGGCGCCGGTGGAAGCGGCAATGTGGCCCTTGGTGCTTTTGCAGGCCAGAACAACGGCAATGTGAACAACACGATTGCCATCGGCAGGCAATCCACGGCCACGGCCGGCAGCGCCATTGCGATGGGGAACCAGGCCCGCGCTTCGGGCCTTTATTCGATCGCGCTCGGCGCGGTTGACAACCAGGTGGGCAATACCGTGACCACCGCGACGGGCGATCGCGCGATCGCCATCGGCGCGGGCGCGCAGGCGGTGGGGGCCTCGTCCATCTCCATCGGCACGCGCAATGTGGTCAACGGTGCCAACAGCGGCGCCATCGGCGACCCGAGCGTCATCGACGGCGCCAACAGCTACAGCGTGGGCAACAACAACACGCTGGGTGCAGGCGCCACCAACACCTTCGTGCTGGGCAACGGCGTCAATATCCAGGTCGCGAACGCCACGGCGCTGGGCAACGCGACGAGCGTGACGGTGGCCGATGGCGTGGCACTGGGCAGCGGCTCGGTGGCCAGCGTGGACAAGGGCGTGGCGGGCTACGTACCGACAGGCGCCAGCGCCGGGCAGGCTGCCGCCATCGGTGCGACCACCGGAACGCTGGGCGCAGTGAGCGTGGGCGGCAATGGGCAATACCGCCAGATCACCAACGTGGCGGCCGGTGCGGCCGACAGCGATGCGGTCAACGTGAGCCAGCTCAAGGCGGTGTCCAGCGCGGCAGCGGCGGGCGCGGTGCACTACTACAGCGTCAACGACGGGGGCACGCAGCAGGGCAACTACAGCAACAGCGGCGCCACCGGACTGAACAGCCTGGCGGCAGGCGTGAATGCAACGGCGCAGGCCGCCAATTCGGTTTCCATGGGCAACGGCGCGAGCGTGGGAGCTATCGCCACCGGCGGCATCGCCATCGGCACGGGCGCGTCGGTGTCGGGAACCGTTTCCACGGGCGCGACCACGCCTTCGACGTTCTACTCGTCGATCGCCATCGGCAACAACGCGAAGTCGCATGACGCGCAGGAAGTGGTCATCGGCACCGATGCAGGTTTGAACGCCACCATGCTGGCGCAGCCGGGCTACCTGTCCGACAGCGTGATGGTCGGGGCGCAGGCGGGCGCCAACTCGAAGTACCAGTATGCGACCTTCATCGGCCAGGAGGCCGGCCGCAGCACCAACGGCTACCACAACACCGCCGTCGGCCAGAACGCCATGCGCTTCATGGATGGCAGCGCCAACACGGCGCTGGGCAGCAATGCGCTGGCATCGGCCAATGCTTCGGGTCTCAGCCCGGCGTCGGGGTCCAGCAATACGGGCATCGGTTCCGGGGCCGGGGTCAGCCTGCAAGGCAGCGGAAATGCCTACCTGGGCGCATCAGCGGGGGCGGGCACGATCGGCAGCAACAATGTAGCCAGCGGCAACAGCGCCGGGGCTTCCGTCGAAGGCAGCGGCAACGTCGCGAGCGGCTACGTCGCAGGCAACAACGTGACCGGCAACAACAATGTTGCGAGCGGCTACCTGACCGGCCTCAGTGTGACCGGAAACAACAACGTGGCCAGCGGTTACCTGGCGGGTGGGGGCATCATCGCCAATGACACCGTGGCCATCGGTTCGCAAGCGCGGGCCTCGCAGGATCGCGCCATCGCCATCGGCACCGGCGCGCGCGCGACGGGCGTTCAGTCGATCAGCATCGGAACATGGAGCACGGTCACAGGCGAGAACAGCGGCGCCATCGGCGATCCCAACACGGTGTCAGGCTCCGGCTCGTACGTGCTGGGCAACAACAACAGCGTCACCGCCGACAACGCTTTCGTGCTCGGCAACAACGTCACGGTGAGCAACGCCAACAACGTGGTGCTCGGCAACGACAGCGCCGACAAGGCGGCCGTGCAGGTCAGCAGCGCGACCGTGCCGGGCGTGATCGCCACGCTCAATCCGGACGGCTCTGTCAGCTATGCGCCGGGGCCGTCCATCACCTACGGCAACTTTGCCGGCACCGCCGCGGGCGTGGTGAGCGTGGGCGCCCCCGGCGCCGAGCGGCAGATCGTCAACGTGGCGCCGGGCGAGATCAGCAGCACCAGCACGGACGCCATCAACGGCAGCCAGCTGTACGCGGTGGCCAGCACCGTCAATGCGCTGGGCGGCAGCCTCACCACCATCGTCAACAACGCGCAGACGCACTACTACAGCGTGAACGACGGCGGCACCAGGCAGGGCAACTACGACAACAGCGGCGCCAGCGCGGCCAACAGCATTGCTGTCGGCGCGGGGGCGAGCGTCGGCTCCGGCGCGGTCAATTCGCTGGCCGTGGGCACCAATGCCAGTGCCACCAGCGCCAACAGCGTGGCCGTGGGACCGAATGCCACCGTCAGCACCGACAACAGCGTGGCGCTCGGCGCGGGCTCGACCACCGCCGCGGCCACGCCCACGGCCAGCACCACGATCCAGGGACAGACCTACGACTTCGCCGGCACCGCGCCGGTGGGCGTGGTCAGCGTGGGCGCGCCGGGGGCCGAGCGCCAGGTCCAGAACGTGGCCGCGGGCCAGATCAGCGCCACCAGCACCGACGCGATCAACGGCAGCCAGCTGTACGCAACCAACCAGGCGATCAACAACATCCAGACGGGCAGCGGCGGCATCAGGTATTTCCACGCCAACTCGCAGGCGGCGGACTCGCAGGCAGCGGGCGCGGAGAGCGTGGCCATCGGGCCACAGGCCGTCGCGCTGGGCAACAGCGCCTTTGCGGGCGGCAGCGGCGCGCAGGCGAACGGCGCAAGCAGCATCGCGCTGGGCGCGAATGCCATCGCCGCCACCAGCAGCGGCGTGGCCCTTGGCAGCGGCGCATCGGCCGACCGCGCCGGCATGAACGGCCAGCGCGAGATGTTCTCGAACGTCTCGGTGCTGTCCGCGCAGGGCGCGGTGTCGGTGGGATCGGCGGGCAACGAGCGCCAGATCACCAACGTCGCGGGCGGCACGCAGGCCACCGATGCGGTGAACGTGCGCCAGCTGCAGGCGGTGCAGGCCGGCAGCGTGCGCTACGACACGAACGCGGACGGCAGCGTCAACTACAACAACGTGACGATGGGCAACGGCAGCGCCACCGGTCCGGTGGCAGTGCACAACGTGGCGCCGGGCGTGGCGCCCACCGATGCCGTCAACGTGCAGCAACTGCACCAGTCCAGCGCGGCCAATACCGCGTACACCGATGCGCGCGTCAACGCCCTCGGCAGCGACATCCGCGCCGTCGCCCGCAACGCCTATGCCGGCACGGCCGCGGCCATGGCCGTGCAGATGCCCGGCAGCTACGTGCCCGGCAAGACCGTGATGCGCCTGGGCTACGGCGTCTTCAAGGGCGAGAGCGCGGTGGGCGTGAGCTTCCGCCGCACCTCGGAGAACAACGCATGGAGCCTGACCGGCGGCATCGGCATGAGCCGCGCGGGGGCGGCCGCCACGGTCGGTGCCGAGTGGGTCTTCAATTGAGCGAGAGAGAGAGATGAAAAAAATCATGATTCGAACGAGCGGTGGGGCCGCGCTGGCAGCGGCGATGCTGGTGCTCCAGGGCTGTGCCTCGCCGGGCGTCGCCATCGACAAGGACGCGCAGGCGCGCGTCGCATCGGAACGGCCGGAGGCGCCCAGGCCCGAGGACTTTCCGGACCTTGGCGGCGCCAGGTGGAAGCAGGGCGCCTTTCCCGGCACCGATGCGTTCGCCCGCATGCGCACCGGCATGGGCAAGGACCAGGTGCGCGAACTGCTGGGCTGGCCGCACTTCAGCGAGGGGCTGTGGGGCGTGCGCGAGTGGAACTACATCTTCCACTTCCGCACGGGCAAGAGCGCCGACTATGTGACCTGCCAGTACATGGTGCGCTTCAGCAGCGATGGCGTGTCCACGGGCGGCTGGTGGAAGAACCCCGATTGCGCCCTGCTTGCGCAGCCGCCGGCGGCCACGCCGATTCCGGCCAGCACCAGGCTGGCGCCGCCGCAGAAGGTCACGCTGAATGCCGACGGCCTGTTCCGCTTCGACGGCGCTTCGCTGTCGGACCTTCTCCCCGATGGACAGGTGCGCATCGAGCGGCTGGCCGCCGAGCTGCGGGGCAACTTCAGGTCGCTGCACTACATCGTGGTGACGGGGCATACCGACCGGCTCGGCGGCGATGCCTACAACGAGGCCCTGTCGCTCGCCCGCGCCAACACCGTGCGCGATCTGCTGGTGAAGCAGGGCATCGACGGCAAGCTGATCCGCGCCGCGGGCATGGGCAAGCGCCAGCCGGTGGTCAGCGATTGCGAGGGCACGCGCAGTTCGCCGGCCCTGCTGCGCTGCCTGCAGCCGAACCGCCGGGTCGAGATCGACGTCGCCGGGGAGCAGTAGCCTGTGAACGCATCATGGATCCACAGGGAGTATCGGATTGCCCTGGTGGATTCGGATGCGCTGCAGCGCATCTGCACCTCCAATTCGCTGTCGGTCCTGGGCGCGGACAACGCGCCCTTCGGCCGGATGTCCGAACTGGTCGCGGCGATCCGCGCGGGGCATCAGTTCGACGCCGTCATCGTCGGAATCCATGCGGACGCCGCGAAGACGATCTCCGAGCTGGCCGACGTGGAGGATGCCGCGGGCCGGCCGCTTCCAGTGCTGTATGTCGCCCATCACACCGAGCTGCAGATCGTGCATCGGCTGCCTGCGCAGGTGCTGGCGCAGGAGTCGTTCCGCCTGCTGCCTTCGCCGGTCGACGAGGATGCGCTGATCGAGTGGCTGAACGCGCTGGACCGGCGCGATGGCCGGGATGGCCGGCACGCAGGCATCGGGTTCCTGCGCGTCGGGCCTTGATGAATCAGCCCGCCGCCAGCGCCGCCTCGATGTCGCGCGCGATTGACGCGGGCGTGTCCAGCGGTGCATAGCGCTTGAGTACCCGCCCGTCGCGGCCGACCAGGAACTTGGTGAAGTTCCACTTGATGGCCGTGCTGCCCAGGAGGCCCGGCTTTTCCTTGGTGAGCCATTGGTAGAGCGGCGCGGCGTTGCTGCCGTTGACGTCGATCTTTTCCATCATCGGAAAACTCACGCCGTAGTTGGTGGTGCAGAACGCGCCGATCTCCTCGTTGGTGCCCGGGTCCTGCGAGCCGAACTGGTTCGACGGAAAGCCCAGCACCACGAGCCCCTGGCTGGCGTACTTTTCGTACAGCTCCTCGAGCCCTGCGAACTGCGGCGTGAAGCCGCACTGGCTGGCCGTGTTGACGATCAGCAGCACCTTGTCCCGGAAGTCCGAGAGCTTCACGTTCTTGCCGTCGATCCGCTTGGCTTCGAAGTCGTAGATGCTGGTGGTCATGGCGCTGCCTCGGTCAGGTGGGGGACGAAAGCCGATCATCGCCCCGCGCCGGCGTTCGCGCAAACGCCGACCACACGGCGGCCAGCACGATCAGCGCGCCGCCCGCCAGGATGCGCGGATCCATCTGGGCCGCGCCCAGCGCCACGGAAGAGACGCTGGCAAAAAGCACCTCCGACAGCATGATCACCGCCGTGGCGCTGGCCGCCAGCCGCGCCGCGCCGTACTGCAGGCAGACGTTGGCCACCACGAAGCCGGTGCCCAGCAAGGCCGCCCACCCGATCCAGCCCGGCTCCGCGGCAAGCGGGGAGCCGAAGGCGCCGAGCAGGGTGCCGGCCGCCGCCGCGATGGCCGCCACCGTTGCGCATCCGCAGAACATGGCCAGCGCGCGCGATTCGCCGGGCGCGTCGCGCAGGTGGCGCAGCACGATGTTGGTCACGGCAAAGCTGAAGCCGGCCGCCAGGCCCAGCCAATCCGGCAGGCTCGAGGGCACCGGCCATTCGACGCCGGGCGTCTTGAGCACCACGGCCACGCCGGTCAGCGCCAGCGCCACGCGCGCGAGCGCGCCGCCGGTGGGCCGCTCGCCCAGCACGGCCCAGCCCAGCAGCACGCTCCACAGCGGCATCAGGTAGAACAGCAGCACCACGCGCACCACGTCGCCCTGCGTCACCGCCCAGTTGAAGCCCAGGTTGGTGAAGCCCGCCGCCAGGCCCAGCAGCACCAGCATCGGATACGCCGCGAAGCCGCGCCAGGCATGCCGGCGAAAGAAGCCCATCACCGCGGAAATGGCCACGTAGATGATGCAGGTGGTCCAGACGGGATGCAGCCCGTGGCTTTCGATGTGCCGGAACGGGAACCACGAAACGCCCCACACAAAGGCGTTGAAAATCAATGCAAGAGCAGGCATAGGTTGTTGCTCGCCCCCAAGCTGCGCGCACTTCGTGTCGCTACGCCAACCCCCTACCGGGGGCAACACCAGCGGCCCGGCAAAGCCGGTTCCGCGGTATTCCTGGTGAAAGCAAAAGGTCGCAGCAGCGGGGGCTAGTGGTGTTTATCGCTGCGGGCGATGGCGAGCAGGTGCTCGACTTCCTCGGGGTACTTGCGCAGGTTGTGATGATGCCAGCGCTGGATGAACCACATGCAGCCCGCCACCACGCCGCCGAAGGCGCCGATGGCCGCGAAGGCCGACAGGCCCAGGCCGGTGCAGGCGCTGTAGAAGCCGCCGAGCAGCAGGATGCAGGCCTGTTCGTTGAAATTCTGGACCGCAATCGAGCGGCCGGCGCCCATCAGGTTGTGGCCGCGGTGCTGCAGCAGCGCGTTCATCGGCACCACCAGGAAGCCGCCCAGCCCGCCCAGCAGGATCAGAAAGGGCACCGCAATCCAGACGTTGCCGATCAGGTTCATGCTGATGACCAGCAGCCCCATGCCGATGCCCATGGGAATCACGCGCGTGGCCATGTCCAGCCGCATGCGCATCGACGCGACGATGGCGCCCACCGCCATGCCGATGGTGACCACGCCGGTGAGCGCCGTGGCCTGCGTGGTGTTGTAGTCGAGCGCAAGCGCGGCCCAGGCCAGCACGATGTACTTGAGGTTGGCGCCCGCGCCCCAGAACAGCGTGGTGGTGGCCAGCGAGATCTGGCCGAGCTTGTCGCGCCACAGGCGTGCGTTGCAGTGCCAGAAGTCGGGCAGCAGCGAGAACATGTTGCGCGCCAGGCCATGCGCCGGATTGGCGCGCAGCGGCCGCATCTCGACGCCGGTGTGCGGAATGCGCGTGTTGAACCAGGCCGCCAGCATGTAGACGAAGATCAGCACCGAGATGGCCGCCTCGGCCGGTGAATCGACCCCCGTGTTGATCAAAGGCATGTCGAACGACAGCAGCCGGCTGGAGACCGCATGCCCCACCAGCGAGCCGCCGAGCACGATGCCCAGCAGGATCGAGGCGATCGTGAGCCCTTCGATCCAGCCGTTGGCTTTTACCAACTGCGAAGCGGGCAGCAGCTCGGTCAGGATGCCGTACTTGGCCGGCGAATAGGCCGCCGCGCCCAGCCCCACGATCGAATACGACAGCAGCGGATGCGAGCCGAACAGCATCATCAGGCAGCCGATCACCTTGATGGCGTTGCTGATGAACATCACCCGCCCCTTGGGCAAGGCGTCGGCGAAGGCGCCCACCAGCGGTGCCAGCACCACGTAGAAGACGGCAAAGATCGGCACCAGCGCCGCGCGCTGCCATTCGGCCGCGCCCGTGCTTCGCATGAGCTCGACCGCCACGACAAAGATCGCGTTGTCGGCCAGCGACGAAAAGAACTGGGCCGACATGATCGTGTAGAAACCGCGCTTCATCGATGGGCTGGCTGGCCAGGAAGGTGCTGGCAGTAGTGAGAAAGTGTCGCGTCTTTTGGGCGAATGGGCGGTTATAGCATGGGGGTACGACAGCGAAATCAGCGTTCCCATCCTGGACGGCCTGGTCCGGGAAGATGCTAAAACCCCATCTGTTCACCATTCGACGCCCCCCAATGCCGCGCCCCATTCTCGCCACTGTCCACACCGCCGCACTTCGCCACAACCTCGACCGGGCACGGCGTGCCGCGGTCGATGCCCGCGTCTGGGCCGTGGTCAAGGCCAATGCCTATGGCCACGGCATCGAGCGGGTCTATGAAGGCCTGCGCGGCGCCGACGGCTTTGCGCTGCTCGACCTGGCCGAGGCCGAGCGCGTGCGCGCCCTCGGCTGGCGCGGCCCGGTGCTGCTGCTCGAGGGCGTGTTCGAGGCGCGCGACCTGGAACTGTGCTCGCGGCTCGACCTGTGGCACACGGTGCACTGCGACGAGCAGATCGACATGCTCGCGGCCCACAAGACGCTCAAGCCGCAGCGCGTGTTCCTCAAGATGAATTCCGGCATGAACCGCCTGGGCTTCGCGCCCGAGCGCTTCGGTTCGGCCTGGACGCGGCTGAACGCGCTGCCGCAGGTCGACGAGATCTCGCTGATGACGCATTTCAGCGACGCCGACGGCGCGCGCGGCATCGCGCACCAGCTGGAGGTGTTCGAGCGCGTCACGCACGACCTGCCGGGCGAGCGCTCCATCGCCAACAGCGCCGCCACCTTGCGCCATGCCCGGCAGACCCGCGGCGACTGGGTGCGCCCCGGCATCGTGCTGTATGGCAGCGCGCCCGATTTTCCCGAGCACGACGCGGCGCACTGGCAGCTGCAGCCCACCATGACGCTCTCGACCAAACTGATCGGGATTCAGTCGCTGAAGGCCGGCGACACCATCGGCTACGGCTCCAACTTCACGGCCGACGGGCCGCTGACCATCGGCGTGGCCGCGGTCGGCTATGCCGACGGCTATCCGCGCCATTGCAACACCGGCACGCCGGTGCTGGTGAACGGCGTTCGCACCCGCATGGTGGGCCGCGTGAGCATGGACATGATCACCGTCGACCTCACGCCCGTGCCCGAGGCGAAGTTCGGCACCGAGGTCACGCTGTGGGGCCGCTCGGCCGTGAGCGGCGCGGTGCTGCCCATCGACGAGGTCGCGCAGGCCGCCGGCACCGTCGGCTACGAGCTCATGTGCGCGGTGGCGCCGCGCGTGCCCTTCGCCCCGGCCGACGACGAATGAAGGTGCTCTCCAACTGGCGCTCGGTGCGCCTGTGGGAGACGCAGCTCGAGCGCGACCTGCACCGCAACTACAGCCTGCGCACGCATGGCATCCTGATCGGCAGCTTCACGCTGCTGCTGATGTGGGGCGTGTCGGCGCTGCAGATGCATGTGTTCGGCGTGCAGTCGCTGGCGGTGCGCTATTTCCTCACGCTGGGCGTGGGATATCTCGGCTACCTGGGGGTGCTGCGCTGGTGGGCCCGGCGGCTGGTCGAGAACCGCGCCGGCTTCAACCTCGATGCGGGTGACGTCGTCGATGCGGGCGATCTGGCGTTCGATGCGGGCGGCAGCCCGGCCGGCGGCACCGGCGGCAGCGCGCTGTCCGATGCAGCCAGCGGCGCGCTCGAGGTGGCGGGCGCCGCGGACGAAGGCGCCGTCATCGTGGTGCCGGTGGTCGCCATCTTCCTGATCTGCACGGCCATCGTGCTCGGCGCCGGTTCGCTGGTGCTGCTCTACTTCAGCTGGGACGCGCTGCTGGCCGTGGCCGTCGAGGTGGCGTTCTCGTACGTGTCGGCGCGCGCCGCGGTGCGCGTGGCGCGCGAAGGCTGGCTGATGGCGGCCGTGCGGCTGACGTGGAAGCCGCTGCTGGGGGCGGTCTTTTGTGCGGTGGTCCTCGGCGCTGCGCTCGACCATTTCATGCCCCAGGTCAATTCGCTGCCCGAGGCGGTGCGGGTCCTGCTGAAGAAGCACTGAGCTTCTTCCGGCGGCTGCATTGTGGGTGGCCGCGATGCCTGCCTGCGCCTGACCGGTCGATCGTCATACGCAGTCCGTCGGATGGTCTGGCGCCCGCAGAGCCACCACACTCGCGGCATGGCCGAACCACTTCCCGCACCCGCATTCCCTCTCGAGTACGAGCTTTTCAACACCGTCACCGAGGCGGCGCGCGCGGCACTGGAGTCCGTGCTGATCGAGTCGATCGAACGCCGCAAGGAGTTCGGCGCCATGATCTGCCAGCAGGGCAACCAGTTCTTCGCGATGCCGCCGCGCGAGGGCGACACCAACACGGTCGACGTCGGCCACCGCCTCGGCAACGGAGGCTGCCCCGAGGGCACGACGGCGGTGGCTTATTACCACACGCATCCGGCCTACAAGGGCGCAGGCTTCAACATGGAGCCCGACCGCTTCTCGCCCGAGGACCGCGGCGTCGCGAACGACATGCAGATCGACGCCTACGTGGGCAGTGTCTCGGGCCTGTTCCTGCGCTACGACCACCGCCTGCGCAAGATCATGGTGGCCGGACCGCGCCTGCGCAACGCCCGCGACCTGCCGCAGCCGGTTCCGGTGAAGAAGCCCGCGCCGAAGACGCTGCGGCGACGCATCATCCCGGCGCCGCGGCTGCTTTGAAGCGCGTGCGCCGGCGCCCCGCGGCGCTCAATACAGCCCGAGCTGCCGCATCTTCAGCCGCGCCAGCCCCAGCAGCGCATCGGTGAACGGCGTGGCCACCGCCGTCAGCTCGCCGAGCTCGCGCACCACGGTGACCAGCGCATCGAGCTCTACCGAGCGTCCGGCTTCCACGTCCTGCAGCATCGAGGTCTTGAACGCGCCGAGCTTCATCGTCACCGCATGCCGGTCTTCGGGGCTCTGCGTGATCTCGATGCCGATGCGCCGGCCGATCTCCTTGGCCTCGAGCATCACGGCCGAGATGAAGCCGCGCACGTAGTCGTCGCCCATGATCAGGTCGGTGGTGACGCCCGTGAGCGCGCTGATCGGGTTCACCGTCATGTTGCCCCAGAGCTTGAACCACACGTCCTTCTGGATCTGCGGCGACAGCGTGGCGTCCAGGCCCGCGCGCTGCAGCAGCGCGACCAGCTTCTGCACGCGCGGCGTGGCTTCGCCCGAAGGCTCGCCCACGATCAGCCCGTTGCCGAAGTGATGCCGCACCACGCCGGGCCCGTCGAGCGAACAGCTCGCGTGCACCACGCAGCCGATCACGTTGCGCGAGGGAATGGCCCTTGCGATTGCGCCGTCGGGGTCCACGGCCGCCAGGCGGTGGCCGGTGATGGCGCCGCCGAAGCCGCCTTCGAGGAACCACCACGGCACGCCGTTCATCGCCACCAGCACCAGGGTGTCGGGCCCGATCAGCGGGCCGATGCGTTCGGCCACGCCGGCCAGCGCCGGCGCCTTCACGGCGATGACCACGAGGTCCTGCGTGCCGAGCGCTTCGGGGTCGGCCACTGCGTTGACCGGCACGCGCGTGCGCACGTCGCCGCGCATCAGCGAAAGGCCGCCTTGCTGCAGTGCCTCGAGCGTGGCGCCGCGCGCCACCACGTTGAGCCGCTCGCCGGCCTGCGCCAGGCTGGCGCCGATCCATCCGCCGATCGCGCCGGCGCCGTAGATGCAGATCTTCATGTCAGTTCTTGTAGCTGGCGTCGATGCGGTCGACCTGGCGCACCAGCGCGTCGAACACGTCCTGCCCCGCGCCATGCTCGGGGCTGAACTGCAGCGCATCGCGCGTGCAGCACTGCGCGATCTCCTCGCTCACCGGAATGGCCGCGCCCATCGAGAAGGTGGCCATCTGGATCTCGCAGGCGCGCTGCAGGGTCCAGAGGATCGCGAAGGTCTGCGGCAGCGTCTGCCCCCAGGCCAGCAGGCCGTGGTTGCGCAGGATCACGGCGTTGCGGTCGCCGATGCTCCTGAGCAGGCGCGGGCCCTCGTCGGCGTGGATGGTGATGCCCTCGAAGTCGTGGTAGGCCACCATGCCGTGCAGCTGCGCGGTATAGAAATTGGTCTGCTGCAGGCCGCCCTGCAGGCAGGCCACAGCCACGCCGGCCGTGGTGTGCGTGTGCATCACGCAATGCGCACCGGGCAGGCCGTCGTGGATGGCGGCGTGCACCGTGAAGCCGGCCGGGTTCACCGGATGCGTCGAGCCGTCGAGCACCTTGCCGTGCAGGTCGATCTTCACCAGGTTGCTGGCCGTGACCTCGCTGTAGTGTAGGCCGAAGGGGTTGATGAGGAACTGCTTCTCGCCACCCGTCACGCTGTCGGGCAGCCGAAGGGTGATGTGGTTGTAGATCATTTCCGTCCACCCAAGCATCGCAAAGATGCGGTAGCAGGCCGCGAGCTGCTCGCGCGCGGCGCGCTCGTCGGGATGGATCGAGGGATGGACCGGCGCCGACGGCGGCACGCGGGTGGCGAGTGTGGTGTTCATTGCAGTTCCTTTCAGATGACGCTTGTCTTGTCCCCGAGCTCTTTGCGGGGAACACCGCGGAACCGGCTTTGCCGGGCCGCCGGTGTTGCCCCCTTGAGGGGGAGGCGGCTACACGCAGTGAGCCGCTTCGGGGGTGGGCTAGCCCTCCGCGGTGAAGCCGACCTCTTTCACGATCGGCGCCCACTTGGCGGTGTCTTTCTTGAGCAGATCGGTCAGCTCGGCGGGCGTGGAGGACATGGCTTCCAGGCCGAAGGTGCCGAGGCCGTCGATCACGTCCTTCTGCGCCAGCGCGTTCTTCATCGAGGTGTTGAGCTTTGCGACCAGCTCCGGCGAGGCCTTGGCGGGCAGGAAGAAGGCGAACCATTCGCTGTGCGCCATGTCCTGGATGCCCTGTTCGCCGAAGGTCGGCACCTCGGGCGCGAAGCGGCTGCGCTTGGCGCCCGAGACGCCCAGGATGCGCACCTTGCCCGAGGCCAGGTGCTGCGTGATGTCGCCGATCGGGCCCGAGACGGCCGAGATGTTGCTGCCCAGCAGGTCCAGCATGGCCGGCTGCGTGCCGCGGTAGGCCGCGTGCTTGAGCTCGACGCCGCCCTTCTTGCCCAAGAGCGCGCCGATGAAGTGCGGCGTGGAGCCCGCGGCCGGCGAGCCGAAGTTGGCGCCGGCCGGGTTGGCCTTGGCCCAGGCCAGGAACTCGGGCACCGTCTTCACGCTGGCGGGCACCGCGGGGCCGACTGCAAAGCCGAAGTCGAAGATGCAGGCGATGCTGACCGGCGTGAGGTCGACCATCGGGTCGTACGGCAGCTTCTTGTAGATGTGCGGGTAGATCGTGAGGATGGAGGTGGGCGTCTGCAGGATGGTGGCGCCGTCGGCGGGCCGGCCCTTCACGTAGCTCACGGCGATCTGGCCGCCCGCACCGGTGCGGTTTTCGACCACGGCGGCCTTGGCGTAGTCGGGGCTGAGCTTCTGCGCGATGCGCCGGCAGGTGGTGTCCGAGGTGCCGCCGGCCGCAAAGCCGGTGACGATGGTGGCGGTCTCGAGCGAGGCCTGCGCGAAGGCGCGCTGGCCCAGGCTGGCGAGCAGCGCCGAGGCGCCGGTGGTCTGCAGCAGCTGGCGGCGGGTGAAGGTCATGGTCTGTCTCCGGGGTGTTGTGGGTTGCGTTTCACTCAAGACTCGTCGCGCAGCCAGGTGACTGCGCCCGAATGGGTCACGGCGCCCTGGTGAGCGGGCCGCACGGTGAGCGCGTATTTTTCCAGCAAGCCGCGGTGCGGGACCCCCGCGTTTACCTGACGTCGGGAGAGCCGCAGTGCAATCTCTTCCGCCGCCAGTTCCACCGAAATGGTGCGCGCTTCGGCCCGCGCGTCGATGGCGATCATGTCGCCGTCCTGCAGCGCCGCAATCGGCCCGCCGTCGGCCGCTTCGGGCCCCGCATAGCCGATGCACAGGCCGCGCGTGGCGCCGGAGAAGCGCCCGTCGGTCAAAAGCGCCACCTTGTCGCCCATGCCCTGGCCGTAGAGCAGCGCGGTGATGCCCAGCATCTCGCGCATGCCGGGACTGCCCTTGGGGCCTTCGTTGCGGATCACGATCACGTCGCCGGGCTGGTAGCGGCGGTTCTGCACGGCGGCCTGCGCTTCTTCTTCCGAGTTGAAGACGCGCGCGGGGCCGCGGTGCACCAGCGTCTGGAGGCCCGCGGTCTTGAGCAGCGCGCCGTCGGGACAGAGGTTGCCCTTGAGCACGGCCAGGCCGCCGTCGCGCGTGATCGGATCTCCTGGCGCGCGCACCACGCGGCCGTCGGGCGCGGCGGCATCGGCCAGTTCCTCGGCCAGCGTGCGGCCGGTGAAGGTGAGCGCATCGCCATGCACGAAGCCCTGCGCCATCAGCGTGCGAAGGATGACGCCCGCGCCGCCGATGTAGAACACGTCGCGTGCCAGGTACTGCCCGCCGGGGCGCAGGTCGGCGATGAGCGGCGTGCGCGCGAAGACCTCGGCCACGTCGTCGAGGTGGAACTTGATGCCGGCCTCGTGCGCGATGGCCGGCAGGTGCAGCGCGGCGTTGGTCGAGCCCCCGGTGGCCGACACCACGGCGCAGGCGTTCTCGAGCGCCTTGCGCGTGACGATGTCGCGCGGCAGCGGGCTGTCTCCCAGCACCGCCTTCATGAGGTTCTTCGCGGCGCGGCGCATCAGCGGTGCGCGTTCGCTGAACACCGCCGGCACCATGCTCGAGCCGATGGGCGCGAGGCCCAGCGCTTCCGACACCATGCCCATGGTGTTGGCCGTGAACTGGCCCGCGCAGGCGCCGGCCGTGGGCAGGCAGGCGCGGCTCATGGCGTCGAGCTCGCCGTGTGTGGCGGTGCCGGCCAGCACCTTGCCGATGGTTTCGTAGGTATCGACCACATTGAGGTCGCGGCCGTCCGGGCCCGGCATCTGCCCCGGCAGCGCCGAGCCGCCATGCACGAACACGCTCGGCACGTTGCAGCGCACCATGCCCATCATCAGGCCCGGCAGGTTCTTGTCGCAGGCGCCGATGGCGAAGATGCCGTCCCACTGGTGGCCGCGCGTCGAGGCCTCGACGCTGTCGGCAATCAGCTCGCGCGAGATCAGCGAGAAGCGCATGCCCGAATGCGCCATGGTGAGCCCGTCGCTCACCGACACCACCGGGCATTCGTGCGGCGTGCCGCCGCCGGCGTAGATGCCGGTCTTGGCGTGCTGCGCCTGTTCGCGCAGGTTGAGGTTGCACGGGCTCATCTCGCCGCCGGTGTGGAACACGCCGATGTGCGGGCGCTCGATGTCCTCGTCGTCCTGGCCGAGTGCATGCAGGAAGCTGCGCGTGGTCGCGCGGATCGTGCCTTCGCGGATGGTGGCGGAGCGGAATCGCTTGGGATCGGTCGGGGAGGTCATGGCGCGAAGGAGCGTCAGTAGCCGCTGGGCGTTACGGCGCTCGCGGCGCTCTTGTACCGGGACGACAGCTGCCTGGCCGCCGCCGTGAGCAGGATGGTGTCCACGCCCACCGCCACGAACTGCGCGCCGGCGGCCAGCCACTTGCGCGCCTGCTCCTCGGTGGTCGACAGGATGCCCGGCGCCTTGCCGGCCTTGCGGATGCGCGCAATGGCGTCGGCGATCATGGCCTGCACCTCGGGATGGTTGGGCTGGCCGACGAAGCCCATCGAGGCCGACAGGTCGGCCGGCCCGATGAACACGCCGTCCACGCCCGGCGTGGCCGCGATGGCGTCGAGGTTCTTCATGGCTTCCACTGTCTCGGCCTGCACCAACAGGCAGGTTTGCGCGTTGGCCTCGTGCAGGTAGCGCGGATAGGCCTGCCAGCGCGAGGCGCGCGCCAGGGCGCTGCCCATGCCGCGGATGCCTTCGGGCGGATAGCGCATCCCTTGCACCATGCGCGCCGCCTGCTCGGCGGTGTCGACCATCGGCACCAGGATGGTCTGCGCGCCGATGTCCAGGAACTGCTTGAGCAGCGTGACGTCGCCCACCGGCACCCGCACCACGGGATGCGAGCGTTCCGAATCGGGCTGCGCCGACCAGGCGCTCGAGATGCCCTGCAGCTGCGCGAGCACCGAGCGCACGTCGTTGGGCGCGTGCTCGCCGTCGACCAGCAGCCAGTCGAAGCCGGTGCCGGCCAGGATCTCGGCCGCATAGCCGTCGGCCAGGCCGACCCAGAGGCCGATCTTCTGTTCGCCGGCCTGCATGGCCTGCTTGAAGGTGTTCAGGGGTGTTTGCATGGTGTGTCTTTTAGATGAGACGAAAGGCAATGCTGCCCAGAGGGCCGTAGTCGGCATGGAAGGTGTCGCCGGGCAGGGCGATGGTGGGCCGCGTGAACGAGCCGCCCAGCACCACTTCGCCGGCTTCGAGGCATTCGTCCCACGGCGCGAGCTTGTTCGCGAGCCAGGCCACGCCCGTGGCCGGGTGGTTGAGCACGGCCGCGGCCACGCCCGACTCCTCGATCACGCCGTTCTTGTAGAGCAGCGCGCTCACCCAGCGCAGGTCGACCGCGTCGGGCTTGACCGGCCGGCCGCCCATCACGATGCCGGCGTTGGCCGCGTTGTCGGCAATGGTGTCGAACACCTTGCGCGGCGCCTTGGTGTGGCGGTCGAACTGCTCGATGCGCGCGTCGATGATCTCGATGGCCGGCACCACGTAGTCGGTGGCGGCCAGCACGTCGAAGATGCTCAGGTTCGGCCCCTGCAGCTTCCTGCCGAGGACGAAGGCCAGCTCCACCTCGATGCGCGGCGCGATGAAGCGCTTGAACGGAATGTCGCCGCCCTGCTCGAAGAACATGTCGTCGAGCAAGGTGCCGTAGTCGGGTTCGTCGATCTGGCTGGACTGCTGCATGGCACGCGAGGTCAGGCCGATCTTGTGGCCCTTCACGGCGCGGCCTTCCGCGATCTTCTGCCTGACCCATTCGCGCGAGATGGCGTAGCCGTCCTCGATGGTCATGCCGGGAAAGCGCTTGGAGAAATGCTCGACCTGCACGCGCGATCTTTCGCTTTCGTGCAGTTCGGCCGCGAGCTTGGCGATGGTGTCGGCGGTGAGCATGGTGCTACTTGTTGAAGAGAGGATGCAGGTTGCTGTGCTTGCCGTCGTACACCTGACCCGGGCTTTCGTCGATCTGCAGCGTGATGCCGATGTGGCGCTTGTCGAAGATCGGTTCGAAATGCGTGCGCACGGCGGCCAGAAGTTCGTCGCCGGCTTTTTTCTTCACGGCCTCCGAGCGCCCCGCGGCCATGCGGATGTTGAGGTACACGAAGGCATAGTCGGCCTTGCCGTCGGCCACCGCGTAGTGCGCAGCGGGATAGGCCAGCACGCGCGTGCCGCCGATGGGGAACACCGGTTTGCCGGTCTCGTCCTGCTGCGCGAGCATGGTGTCGGCCAGCGTGCGGCACAGCGCCGACATGTCGGTCTCGGCTTCGATGTTGGGCGTGTAGAGAATGACGAGGTGGGGCATGGTGCGTGCTCAGACGGGAAGGGGTGTGACCGGGAAGATCGCATTGATCTGCCCCGTGCCCGAGCTGCCGAAATAGGGCGTGACCACCTCCACCGGCGCGGTGTAGCGGTCCCAGCCCAGCAGGCCCAGCAGCATCGCGGTGTCGTGCATGTCGCCTTCGCCCCAGCACTTGTCGGCGTACATCGGCAGCATGCCGACGAAGGTCTGCCAGTCGCCGGCCTTCCACAGTTCGACCACGCGGCGGTCCACCTGCTCGAGGAAGGGATCGTAGACCTTGTGCATGAATTCGGGGGCGCGGCCGTTGTCCGCGAAGTGGTGCGAGAGCGAGCCGCTCGCGAACACCGCCACCGTGCCCTCGTAGCGCTCCTCGATCGCGCGGCGCACCGCGAGGCCGAAGCGGCCCGACTCGGTGAGGTCGTGCCAGTCGCACCAGCCGCTGATGCTGATCACCTTGTAGTGCTGGTCGGGGTTCATGTAGCGCATCGGCACCAGCGTGCCGTACTCCAGTTCGAGCGTGGTGTCGCTGTGCGCGCGGCTCTTCACGCCCATCTCGTTGGCCACGTCGGCGATCAGGTGGCCCAGCGCCGGGTTGCCGGGGTAGGCGTAGGGCATGTTCTTGATGAAGTGCGGCAGCTCGTTGCTGGTGTAGGTGCCACCGAACTTCGGGCCGCAGTTGACGTGGTATTCGCTGTTGACCTGCCAGTGCACGTCGAACACCACGATGGTGTCCACGCCCAGCGCGCGGCAGCGCCGGTCGATTTCCTTGTGGCCGTTGATCGCGGCGTCGCGGCAGCCGAAGTTCGGTCCCGGGAATTCCGAGAGGTACATCGACGGCACGTGCGTGATCTTGGCGGCGAGAGCGAGTTGGCCCATGTCCGTATCTCCTTGTTCCGTTCAGGCTTCGAGCTGGATGTTGCCCTTGCGGATCACGTCGCCGTACTTCGCGATCTCGCTCTGGATGAAGGCCGCGAAGCGCTCCGGCGTGCCCGGCAGCGGCGCGATGCCGCCCTTCTGGAAGGCTTCGGCCACCGCGGGGCTCGCGAGCGCGCGGTTCACCTCGGCGTTCATGCGCTGCACGATGGCATCGGGCGTGCCAGCGGGCGCCAGCAGTCCGTTCCACGAATTGGACTCGATGGGCACGCCCTGTTCCGCCAGTGTGGGTATGGTGCTCGCGTATTGCGAGCGCTGCGCGGTCGCCATGCCCAGCGCCACCAGCTTGCCGCCCTGCACGTGGCTGCGGAACTCGGGCCAGTTGCCGAACATCATCGTCACCTGCCCGCCGAGCAGGTCGGTGAGTGCGGGGCCCTGGCCCTTGTAGGGCACGTGCACGATGTCCAGGCCCATCTGCAGCTTGAGCATCTCGCCCGACAGGTGGGCCGAGGTGCCGTTGCCGAAGGAGGCGAAGCTCAGCGTGCCGGGCTTGGCCGTGGCGGCGTTGCGCAGGTCGGCCAGCGTCTTCAGGCCGCTCGCGGGATGCGTGGCCAGCACATGCTCCGACATGCCCATGAGCGCGACGGGGCGCAGGTCTTTCTGCGTGTCGTAGGGCAGCTTGCGGACCAGCGTCTGGTTGGCCGTGAAGCTGTTGGCCACGCAGACGAAGGTATAGCCGTCGGGCGCGGCCTTGGCCGCCGAGTCGACGCCGATCACCGTGCCCGCGCCGGGCTTGTTCTCGACGATCACCGGCTGGCCCAGCGCCTTCGCCACCTCGGTGCCTACGAGGCGCGCGACGAAGTCGGTGGTGCCGCCGGGCGGGAAGGGCACGATCACGCGGACCGGCTTGTGGGGCCAGGCGGTCTGTGCCCGCGCGAGCGAGGGCAGCGCGGCGAGTGCGGCCGCGCCCTGCAGCAGCGTGCGGCGCCGCGTGTTCATGCCATGCCCCAATGCGGGATGTGGTGCGAGCCCATCGATACCGCAATGTTCTTCGGCTCGCAGAACACTTCGTAGCTCCACGTGCCGCCCTCGCGCCCCGTGCCCGAGGCCTTGGTGCCACCGAAGGGCTGGCGAAGGTCTCTGACGTTCTGGCTGTTGACGAAGCACATGCCGGCCTCCACCGCGGCGGCCACGCGGTGCGCCCGGCCGATGTTCTCGGTCCACACGTAGCTGCTGAGGCCGTAGGCGATGTCGTTGGCGAGTTCGATTGCGTGCGCCTCGTCCTTGAACGGAATCAGGCAGGCGACCGGCCCGAAGATCTCGTCCTGAGCGATCTTCATGCGGTTGTCGACATCGGCGAACACGGTGGGCATCACGTAGTTGCCCTTCTTCACGCGGTCGGGCAGGTTCGCTGGCGCCTCGAGGCCACCGCACAGCAGCGTCGCGCCTTCCTTCGGCCCCAGCTCGATGTAGCTGCGCACCTTGGCCAGATGCGCCTGCGAGATCATCGGGCCCACGATGGTCTTCTCGTCGAGCGGGTCGCCCACGGTGATGCGCCTGGCGCGCTCGGCGAACCTGGCGGCAAAGCCGGCGTAGATCGACTGCTGCACCAGGATGCGCGAGCCGGCCGTGCAGCGCTCGCCGTTGTTGCTGAAGATCATGAACACGGCCGCGTCGAGCGCGCGGTCGAGGTCGGCGTCGTCGAAGATCACGAACGGGCTCTTGCCGCCGAGTTCCATGCTGAACTTTTTCAGGCCCGCGCTCTTCACGATGCGGTTGCCCGTGGCGGTGGAGCCGGTGAACGAGATCGCGCGCACATCGGGGTGCGCCACGAGCGGCTCGCCGGCTTCCTTGCCGTAGCCGTGCACCAGGTTCAGCACGCCGGCGGGAATGCCCGCTTCGAGCGCGAGTTCGCCCAGGCGCGCAGCTGTCAGCGGCGAGAGCTCGCTCATCTTCAGTACCGCGGTGTTGCCGAAGGCCAGGCAGGGCGCGACCTTCCAGGTGGCCGTCATGAACGGCACGTTCCACGGGCTGATGAGTGCGCACACGCCCACCGGATGGAACAGCGTGTAGTTCAGGTGCGTGGGCGTGGGATAGGTGTGGCCGTCCACGCGCGTGCACATCTCGGCGAAGTAATAGAAGTTGTCGGCCGCGCGGGGGATCAACTGCTTGCCCGTTTGCGCGATGACCTGGCCGCAGTCGTTGGTCTCGGTCTGCGCGATTTCGGGCACGTGCCGGGCGATCAGGTCTCCGAGCTTGCGGATGAGCTTGGCGCGCTCGGGCGCGGGCAGGCCGGCCCACTTCGGGAAGGCCTCCTTGGCGGCGGCCACGGCCGCATTCACTTCGGCCTCGCCGCCCGAGGCGACTTCGGCCAGCACCTCCTGAGTGGCGGGGTTGACGGTTTCGAAGTAGTCGCTGCCGGCGACGGACTTGCCGCCGATGAGATGGTCGATCTGTTGCATGGAGAAATGTCCGGTCCGGTTCAATCGAGTTTGATGTCGCGCGCCTTGATCAGGGCATGCCACTTCTTGCGCTCGGCGTCGGTGTAGCGCGTCATTTCGGCGGCGTCTGCAGGGCGGGCTTCCCAGCCCGCGTCGTAGAGCTTCTGGCGCACGCCGCCATCGGCCATGGCCTTCTGCAGCTCCGCGCCCAGCTTCGCCTGCACTTCCTTCGGCGTGGCGGCGGGTGCGACGAGGCCTTGCCAGGTGTAGGCCTCGACGTTGGCGTAGCCCAGTTCCTTGGCGGTGGGCACGTTGGGCAGTTGCGCAATGCGCTCGGCCGACATCGCGAGCAGCGGCACCACCTTGCCGGCCTTCACGGCGCTCACACCGCTGGGCAGGTCGAGCATCATCAGCGGCACCTGCCCGCCCATCAGGTCCTGCAGCGCCGGCGCGCCGCCCTTGTAAGGCACGTGCAGCATCGACACGCCGGCCTCGCGCTGGAACAGTTCCATCGCCAGGTGGTGCGGACTGCCGGTACCCGGCGTCGCGATGCTGTACTTGCCGGGCGATGCCTTGAGCGCGGCGAGCAGCGCCTTCGCATCGGCGATGCCGGCATTGGGCGCGGCCGTGATGATGAGCGGCGAGCGGCCCATCATGCCGACGAGCGCGAAGTCTTTCTCGGCGTCGTAGGGCAGCTTCTTGTAGAGCGCGGGGTTGTAGACCAGCACGCCGTTGTCGGCCGAGAACACGGTGTAGCCGTCCCCCGGCGAGCGCGCCACGTTCTCCGACGCGATGATCGCGCCCGCGCCGGGCTTGTTGTCGACCAGCACCGGCTGGCCCATCTGCTGCGACACCTGCGCGCCGACCGTGCGTGCGAGAAAATCGGTGCCACCGCCGGCCGGGTAGCCCACCACCCAGCGCACGGGCTTGGCCGGGTAGGCTGCGGTTTGCGCGGACGCGCCGAGCGCGAGCATCGAGGCGCTCAGCGCCACGAGCATGGCTGCCACGCCGGGCATTTTCTTTCTGGCTTTCATGGTGCTTGTCTCCGCTTTTTTTGTGTGTGACAGGAAAAAATTCAGGCCGCGTCGATGGTGTTGACCAGAGCCCCGATGCCTTCGATCTCGCAGACGACCACATCGCCCGGCTTGCAGTCGACCACGCCGTCGGGCGTGCCCGTGAGGATCAGGTCGCCCGGCGACAGCGTCATGAAGCGGCTGAAATACTCGATGAGGAAGGGCGCGTCGAAGATCATGTCGCGCGTGCTGCCCTGCTGCGTGACGGTGCCGTTCACCGTGGTCTTCAATGCGAGCGCCATCGGGTCGGGCACGTCGGCCGCGTCGACGAACCACGGGCCCAGCGGCGTGCAGGTGTCGCGGTTCTTCACGCGCAGGTTGGGGCGGTACCAGTTCTCCAGGTAGTCGCGGATCGCGTAGTCATTGGCCACGGTGTAGCCGCCGATGAAGTCGTAGGCGTCATCGCGCTTCACGTGCTTTGCGGTCTTGCCGACCACGATGGCGAGCTCGCACTCGTAGTGCATGAACTGCACGCCAGCCGGCCGGTGCGTGAACTGCCGGTGGCCGATCAGCGTGCTCTGGCCCTTGACGAACACCAGCGGCTCCTCGGGCGCCTTGAACTCGAGTTCCTTCGCGTGATCGGCGTAGTTGAGGCCGAGCGCGAGGATGGTGCGCGGGCGCGGCGTGGGCGCGAGCGGCGGCAGCCAGACGAGCTGTTCCTGCGGCACGACGCGGCCGTCGTCCAGCCGCACGGCGGCGTCGGCCTGGCCGTTGAAGTCGTGTGCGGTGCCGGTGTGCTCGCGGCCTTCGAAGATGACGCGTGCGTGCTTCATGCGGCGGCCTCCTGCACGAGCGTGTTGCAGAGGCTCTCGAACCCCGGCGCGGAAATCTCGATGCGGTCGCCCGCACGCGCCAGCGGCCGGCCGGCGTCGCAGCCGAGCATCAGCACGTCGCCATGCGCGAGCGTCATGAAATCGCCCACGTCGGTGAGCAGCTGCTGCGCCGGCCGCACGAGCTGCGAGAAATCGATCGATTGCTTCAACTCCCCATTGATGCGCACCTCGACGTGGAAGTGCGCGGGGTCGGCCACCTCCTGCGCATCGCGCAGCACCGGGCCGATGCCCAGGAACCCATCGACGCACTTGAACTTCACGGGCGGGCGGAAGAAGCTCGCATGCGGAATCGAGAGGTCGTTCATCAGCACGAAGCCCTCGACGTCGCCCTCGGCGCCGATCACCATGCCGATGCTCGCGCCGATCTCCACCTCGGGCACCGATGCAGGCACCGCGATGGCGCTGCCGTGCGGGCTCCAGGTGTTGGCCGTCTTCACATAGAGCACCGGCGCCTTCGGCGGTGCCTTGTAGGGTGGCTGCGTCATCTGCGGCGCGAGCGCCTGCATTTCCGCGCGGAAGTTCAGCAGCGTGCCGTACACGGTGCCGGTCGGCAGGAAAGGGGAGGAGGTCATTCGGGTTGCTCCAGCGCGATCAGTTCGTCCAGCAGCCCATACAGCTGCGTCAGCTTGGTCTTGCCCAGCGACTGCTCCAGCCACTGGTAGTGCGACTCGATGCTCGAGGACAGCTTCTTCACCAGCTTCATTCCGTGCGCCGTCGCCTCGACCACGGTGCGGCGCTGGTCCTCGGGGTCGCGGCTGCGGGTGATGAGGTCGTCTCGCTCCATGCGCGCGAGCACGCCCGTGAGGCTGGGGCCGAGGATGAAGGCCTCGCGCGCCACGCGGCCGGTTTCGACCGCACCGTTCTCGCCGAGCACGCGCAGCACGCGCCACTGCTGGTCGGACAGCGCGTGCTCGCGCAGGCTGGGCCGCGTGTGGGCCATGACGGCTTCGCGCGCCTGCAGCAGCAGACGCGGGAGGTTGCGGTGGGCGAAGGTGGTGCTCAAGCGCGGTGCCTTTCCAAATTACTTAACATGTTAAATGATTGGCAAACGCTTTCCAAGCCGTTCGGCATCAGGGTTTGTGCGGACACCTAAACTCGCTGCATGGCCAAGGACAAAACAACTTTCGTCTGCAGCGAATGCGGCGGCACTAGCCCGAAGTGGCTCGGCAAGTGCCCGAGCTGCGGCGCCTGGAACACTCTCATCGAACAGGTGGCGGGCGGCAGCGGCCCGGCCAACAACCGCTTCGGCACGCAGTACGCCGCGCTCGCGGGCGTGTCCGAACTCGCGACCCTCTCCGAAATAGAAGCGACCGACGTCGCGCGCACGCCCACCGGGCTCGACGAGCTCGACCGCGTGCTGGGCGGCGGCATCGTCTCGGGGGGCGTCACGCTGATCGGCGGCGATCCGGGCATCGGCAAGTCGACGCTGCTGCTGCAGGCGGTCGATGCGCTGCAGCGCGCGGGGCAGAACGCGCTCTACGTCACCGGCGAGGAAAGCGGCGCGCAGGTGGCGCTGCGTTCCAGGCGCCTCGGCCTGGACCACTCGCAGGTGCAGGTGCTGGCCGAGATCCAGCTCGAGAAGATCATCGCCACGCTCGACGCCACGCGTCCGGCCATCGCGGTGATCGACTCGATCCAGACGGTGTATTCCGACCAGCTCACCTCCGCGCCAGGCTCGGTGGCCCAGGTGCGCGAATGCGCGGCGCATCTCACGCGCTTTGCCAAGACCAGCGGCACGGCCGTGGTGCTGGTGGGCCACGTCACCAAGGAGGGTGCGCTCGCGGGACCGCGCGTGCTCGAGCACATGGTCGACACGGTGCTGTATTTCGAAGGCGACACGCATTCGAGCTTCCGCCTCGTGCGCGCCATCAAGAACCGCTTCGGCGCCGTCAACGAGATCGGCGTGTTCGCGATGACCGAGCGCGGCCTGAAGGGCGTGGCCAACCCGAGCGCGATCTTCCTGAGCCAGCATGCCGAGCCGGTGCCCGGCAGCGTGGTGCTGGTCACGCTCGAAGGCACGCGGCCGATGCTGGTGGAGATCCAGGCGCTGGTCGACAACGGCGGGCCGAGCCCGCGCCGCCTCTCGGTGGGCCTGGACCGCGACCGCCTCGCGATGCTGCTGGCCGTGCTGCACCGCCACGCCGGCGTGGCCTGCATGGACCAGGACGTGTTCGTGAACGCGGTGGGCGGCGTACGCATCAGCGAGCCCGCGGCCGACCTGGCCGTGATGCTCGCCATCACCTCGAGCCTGCGCGGCAAGCCGCTGCCCAAGGGCTTCATCGCCTTCGGCGAGGTCGGGCTGGCCGGCGAAGTGCGCCCCGCGCCGCGCGGCCAGGAGCGCCTGCGCGAAGCGGCCAAGCTCGGCTTCAGCGTGGCCGTGGTGCCCAAGGCCAACGCGCCGCGCAAGGGCGCGAAGGAGATCGAGGGCCTGACCATCCATGCCGTCGAGCGCATCGAGGAGGCGATGGAGATCGTGCGCCGCCTCGACTGACCGAGGGATCGAGTGCGCAAAAAAATGCCCGGCGCACCATTGATGCGCCGGGCGATCCTCCCTGTCCCCCCGATATGTGTGACGTGTCTTCTTGTTGTGCTGGCAACCTCGGTTGCCTCTCCCTGAAGCCGGTGGCGTTGGCCCGTGCGGCGAAATGTGCCCGCTGGCGCCGCCGCGCGGGTCGCTTTTGGGGGCGAGTACCGTCCTGCGCGCCTGGCGGTAGCCGCGCCGGCTACCGCGCGAGGCGACAATGCGGCCCATGAATTTCCAGAAAATACTGGTGCCCGTGGGCGGCATCGTCCTGCTCGGGCTCGCATGGCGCAGCTACGGCTGGGCCGGCGTGGCGCTGACCGGCGGCGCCATCGTGATGTTCCTGCTGCTGCACTTCAACCGCGCCATGCAGGTGCTCAAGCGCGCGGCCGACCGGCCGGTGGGCTATGTCGCGAGCGCGGTGATGCTCAACGCCAAGCTCAAGCCGGGCGTGACGCTGATGCACGTCATTGCGATGACGCGCGCCCTGGGCGAACTGCGCTCGCCCAAGGACGAGCAGCCCGAGCTCTACCGCTGGACCGACACCGGCGGCTCGTACGTCGACGCCGTGTTCAACGGCGGCAAGCTGCAGAGCTGGACGCTGACGCGGCCCGAAGCCGCGCTCGACGACGCGCCGTCTTCCGAAGAAAACAACGCGGGCTAGGAAGAAGCCAGGAAGCGCCGGCCGTCAGAACGGCGCGTCTTCTTCCTCGGCTTCGGCATCGGCCGGTGTGGTGGTCGCAGGCACTTGCGCGGCAGCCTTCGGCGCTGCTGCGTCCGTTGGGGCGCCGCTGAAGGCTGCCTCGCCGCCCAGCGCATCGAGCAGCGCCGGCACCAGCTGGCCGAGTTCGCCGGTGGCAATGGCCACGTCGGCGTCGAAGTTGTCTTCCTTCTTGCCGCCGGCTGCGCCGTCGCCCGTGCCTTCGAGGAACACGATCTTGCGGATCAGCATGCCGTGCGTCAGCTCGAAGGACACGCGGTCGTCCCAGGTGAGCGCCAGGCGCGTCGGGCGCTTGCCGTCGGTGATGTGCTTCTGCACTTCCTCGATGTCGAGCGGGTGCTTGGCGTAGCGCACCACGGCCTTGGAGTCGTCCGAGGCCTTGAGTTCGCACTCGCGGTCGATGGTGAAGCCGGCCGGCGGCTCCTGCGTCAGCAGCCAGTTGGCCATGGCGGCGGCGGGCTCGATCTGCGTGTTGATGAGGGCCACCGCAAAGCCGTCGAGCGACTTCACGAGGCTGGTGACCACTTCGTCGGCGCGCGCGGCGTTGCCGCTGTTGATCACGAGGCGGTGCTCGGCCTTGTCGATCCACACGGCCACGCGGGCGCTGCGCGTGAAGGCCATCGGCAGCAGCTCGAGGGTGATGTCCTCCTTGAGCTCCTTCTTTTCCTTCTTGCCGGGCTTGCGGCCGGTGGCGGCCTCGATCTGCGCGCAGCGCTCGTCGAGCTTGCGGCGCACCACGGAGCCGGGCACCGCCTTGCTCTCGATCATGTATTCGACCAGCCATTGGCCGTCGATGGATTCGACCAGCGGGCCATTGGCCTCGCCGCGGGGCTCGATCCAGCCGGCGGATTTTTCCTGCGAGGGGCCGCAGGGCTCGAAACGCGCCTTGGCGAGCGCTTCTTCGGCCTCGGCCAGTGTTTGGGACCAGGCAGGTTCGATGCGATAGACGATGACGTTCTTGAATACGGACACGGAAACCCTTTTTTCCACTGGTTTGGACAACCGGCCATTGTCGGGCACGGCGTTGCGGGCTCGGCCGTAAAATCGAAAGCTTTTGCGACTTCCCCTGTCGCACCCCCACAGCTCCCAAAGGAATCAGGAAATGAGCTCGATCCCCCCCTCGCTGGACGACCGTGACGGCAAGATCTGGATGGACGGCGAACTCGTGGACTGGCGCGACGCCAAGATCCACGTGCTGAGCCACACGCTGCACTACGGCTGCGGCGCCTTCGAGGGCGTGCGCGCCTACAAGACGGCCGACGGCAGCACCGCCATCTTCCGCCTGGCCGAGCACACCGAGCGCCTGTTCAACAGCGCCAAGATCCTGCGCATGAAGATCCCGTTCACGCAGGAACAGCTCAACGAAGCCCAGAAGCAGGTGGTGCGCGAGAACAAGCTCGAAAGCTGCTACCTGCGCCCGCTGATCTGGATCGGCTCCGAAAAGCTCGGCGTGAGCCCCAAGGGCAACCGGATCCACGCCATGGTCGCGGCCTGGTCCTGGGGCGCCTACCTGGGCGAAGAGGGCATGAAGCGCGGCATCCGCGTGAAGACCTCGAGCTTCACCCGCCACCACGTCAACATCACGATGACGCAGGCCAAGACGGTGAGCAACTACACCAACTCGATCCTCGCCAACATGGAAGCGCTGGACGACGGCTACGACGAGGCGCTGCTGCTCGACGCGAGCGGCTTCGTCTCCGAAGGCGCGGGCGAGAACATCTTCGTGGTCAAGGGCGGCGTGGTCTACACGCCCGACCTCTCGGCCGGCGCGCTCAACGGCATCACGCGCAACACCATCCTGCACGTGTGCAAGGACCTGGGGCTGGAGCTGGTGCAAAAGCGCATCACGCGCGACGAGGTCTACATTGCCGACGAAGCCTTCTTCACCGGCACGGCCGCTGAAGTGACGCCCATCCGCGAGCTCGACCGCATCGAGATCGGCAATCGCGGCGACGGCGGATCGCGCGGTCCCGTCACCGAAAAGATCCAGGCTGCCTTCTTCGACATCGTGAACGGCAAGAACCCCAAATACGCCCACTGGCTCACGAAAGTCTGAGAAAACCATGCCTACCAACGCAGTCGTCGAACTCCTGGCCAGGGAGCTCAACCATCAGGGCGGCGTGTTCTGCCCCAGCCCCAAGGCCGACATGAAGCTCTGGGACACCCATCCCAAGGTCTACCTGGACGTGGCGCGCACCGGTGAAGCCAAGTGCCCGTACTGCGGCACCGTCTACCGCCTGAAGGCGGGCGAGACGGTGTCGTCGCGGCATTGACCGTTCGCGGCCTGCTCGGGCGCTTCGGCGCCGCCTACCTGCTCCTGCTGCTCATCCTGGGCCTGGCGCTGAACATGTTCGGCGTCAAGGCCAACGCGGGCGTCAATACGGCCGCGCTGCTGGGCGCCGTGATGTGGGTGTGCCTGGCCTTCGGCAAGAAGAACGGCCGGTACCTCGCACGCGATGAAAAGACCCGTGCCGTGCTCGGCATGATCGCGATCGACCTGGCGATCCAGGCCGCGGTCTCGGTGGCGGCGGCGCTGGCGGCCGGTGCCTCGGTCCTGCAACTGGGGCCGATGCTGCTGGTGCTGCTATTCGTGGGCGCGCTGCACGCCGCGGTGATCTACTTTTTCGTCGGCATGGCGGGCCGGCAGTTCGCGGCCGCTGAAGCCAAACGCAGCAGCAATAGCCGCAGATAGCTATCGGGATTGCGGCGGGACCTCGAGCGCCGCCGCGATGCGGCGCGTCGGCCAGAGGTCGCGCCAGGGCTGCGTGTCCCGCGGCTCCTGCGCGAGCCGCAGGTAGACCATCGCGATCCACAGCAGCGCGAGCCCGATCTGGGCGTCGCGCACGGCAGAGTTCACGCTCGACGCGATCAGCGCGATCAGCGTGGCCGCCAGCGCATAGCGCCCCGCGATGTCGGGCCGTTTCCATGCCTGCCAGACGGCGCCCGCCATGATGGCCAGCAGGCTCAGCAAGGCCGGCAGCCCGCCCTGCGCGCCGACCCAGAGGAAGTCGTTGTGCGGCATGTTCGAGTCGGCGAAGAGCGCCGGTCCGCGCTTGTGCCACTGGTCGGTCCAGCCGCCGATGCCCCAGCCGGCGAGCGGCCGGTCGGCGATCATGCGGCCGGTGTCGCGGTACATGTAGTAGCGGATGACCCAGCTGCCCTTGAAGATCTCGCCGGCCTGCGCCTTCTCGATTTCTTCCACGCCGGTCTCGACCTTGTGCTGCAGCTGCGGCAGCTGGTAGAGCCCCGCCGCCAGCACCACGGCGCCCAGCACCAGCGCGCTCACCAGCATCTTCAGGTGGCTGCGCCACTGGTGGATGCACACCACCGGGATCACCAGCAGCAGCGCGAGCACCGAGGTGCGCGAGGTCAGCGGCAGCGCCACCACCAGCCCCAGCCCGAGCATCAGCACGAAGGCGGGAATGGCGCGCAGCGGCCGGTGCGCGGCGATCTGCGCAATGCCCCAGACCGCCGCCGTGGACGCCACCACGCTGAACAGCAGCGCATTGCTGATCGACTTATTGCCCACTTCCATGACCACCGCGCGCAGCGGCGCCCAGATCGGAAAGCCGATGGCGTAATAGGCAACGACCAGCAGGATGTTCAGCGCCGCGATCAGCAGGAAGCCGCGCAGCGCCCAGACCGCTTCCTCGCGCGCGAGCGCCATCGCCATCAGGATGGTGAGACCGATGCGCAGGCCATGGAACAGGTTCGAGCCGGTCTCGGGGTAGTGCGGGCCGATGGCCAGCACGATGAAGGTCCAGGCCAGGTACGCCACCAGCGGCCACCACAGCGGATTGGCGCGCAGCCGCGCGAAGCGCTCGCGCAGCCCGCCGGCCAGCAGCATGGTGGCGAGCAGCAGCAGGGCCGAAAGGTAGGTGACGCCGACGGGCATGAACACCACCAGCCCCCAGAACATGGCCGCGGGCCTGACGATGTGCGATCTCTGCATAGGGGCGGGATTTTAGGTGGGGCCGGCGGACCCAGCCTGACTTGCCCCGGCGCACCCCGGGGCGCGGGTTCAGTGCGCAGGTGCGCTCGCCGGCAGGCGGATCACGAAGCTCGCGCCGCCCTCCGGGCCGTCTTCGCAGCGCACGCTGCCGCCATGCCGCTCGGCGATCGACTTCACCAGCGCGAGCCCGAGGCCGACGCCGCCGTTGCGCTCGCTGGCGCCGGGCAGCCGGTAGAAGGGCTCGAAGATGCGTTCGCGCAGGGCCGGCGGCACGCCCGGGCCGCGGTCGGTGACGCGCACGGTGGCAAAGCCGTTGGCGCTGCCGAGCTCCACACTGATCTCGCCGGCGCCATAGCGGCGCGCGTTCTCGAGCAGGTTGCGGATCGCGCGGCGCAACAGGCGCGGGACGCCGGGCACGGTGAGCCTGGCGTTGTCGGTGCCTGCTACCAGGTCGAGCTCGGCATTCACCTGCGAGCATTCCTCGGCCGCGAGTCCCGTGAGGTCGACGGCCTCGATGGTGCCCATGTCGGCCTCGCTCGCGTCGAGCCGGCTGGCCAGCAGGATCTCGTCGATGAGCTGGTCGAGCTCGCCGATGTTGCGCGAGATTTCCTCGCGTGCCTTGGGGCTCGGGCGTTCGCCCATCAGCTCCAGGCCCATGCGGATGCGGGTGAGCGGCGATCGCAGCTCGTGCGATGCGTTGGCCAGCAGCGACTTGTGCGAACGCACCAGCTGTTCGATGCGCTCGGCCGACGCGTTGAAACGTTTGGAGAGATCAGCCACTTCGTCCTGCCCTTCTTCGGTCACGCGCACCGAGAGATCGCCCTCGCCCCAGCGCTGCACGCCGCGCTGCAGCGCCTCCAGCCGCTGGGTGAGCCGCCGCACGATCGGATACACGCCCAGCGCCACCGCCATGCCCACCAGCGCAATCATCCAGCCCAGCCCGAATGGCGTGCGCCAGGGCGCGAACCCGCCGGTGCCCGAGGGGCGGTCGCGCGGCGCCACGCGCAGCGTGATGGCCTTGCCGTCGCTGAGCGTCACGTCGAACTCCAGCCCCTGGCCCGGCACGCGCAGCGCCTTGCCGCTGCCGATGGTGCGGTCCTGCGCATCGAGCACCACCACGTTGCGCGGCACCGGCGCCAGCCGTTCGCGCTCGGCCTCGGCCGCCTCGCGCACGATCCAGTTGGCCATCAGCGTGAGGATGACGACGCCACCCACCACCGCGAGCCAGATGCGCACGTAGAGGTGGCGGGAGTACAGGCCGCGCAGCATCGGCCGGTCAATCCTGCTGCTTGGCGAACACGTAGCCCACGCCGCGCACGGTGAGGATGCGCTTGGGGTTCTTGGCGTCGACCTCGATGGCGGCGCGGATGCGGCCCATGTGCACGTCGATCGAGCGGTCGAAGGCCTCCAGCTCGCGGCCGCGCACGGCCTCCATGATCTGGTCGCGCGTGAGCACGCGCCCGGCGCGCTCGGCCATGGCCACCAGCAGGTCGAACTGGTAGGAGGTGAGGTCGGCCAGCGCGCCGCCCACCGACACGGTGCGCGCGTTGCGGTCGATCTCGAGCGTGCCGAAGCGCATCACCGTGCTGGCTTCGGTGTCGGCATTGTTCTCGCTGCGCCGGCGCAGCACCGCGCGGATGCGCGCGAGCAGCTCGCGCGGCTCGAAGGGCTTGGGCAGGTAGTCGTCGGCGCCGATCTCCAGGCCGATGATGCGGTCCATCGGATCGCCCTTGGCGGTGAGCATCAGCACCGACACCTTGGAAGCCGGAGGCGGCAGCGAGCGGATGCGGCGGCAGATCTCCAGGCCGTCGGTGTCGGGCAGCATCAGGTCGAGGATCACGAGGTCGGGCGCGTGCTGCTGCAGCTGCTCGAGGCCGCTGGCGCCGTCGCCGGCATGCGTGAAGAGGAAACCCGACTGCGTCAGGTATTCGCCCACCATCTGTGCCAGGCGGGCATCGTCTTCGATCATCAGGAGCTGGGGGGTACTCATGCGCTTCATGGTCGTGCACCGGGGGCAACGGGGCTTGAACGCTCCGTAAAGTTGGGTAAACGCGGCTTCCGGCTGTCCTCCGGAAGTGCTGCGAAAAGCATAGCGCCGTCTTGCGCGCCGGCGGGCAGGCCGGCGATGTTTTCCGCGAGCAGCGCGGGCAGGCCGCAGCCGCGCAGGTCCGCATTGTCTGCCTGCGCGCGCGCGAGGATCTCGCCGGCCAGCTGGCGCAGCTGCGCGGCCGAGGCCCGGATGCGCGCCCTGAACTCGGCGTCGCCCAGCCGCGGATCCCTCAGGCTGCGGTTGAGCTCGGCGAACCAGGGCATGGCGGCCTGGTCGAGCATGACCGCGGCGTTGCGCCTGGCGCTGGCGGCGGACCATGCGCGCAGCAGCTGCTGCACCGCGAGGTTCAGGCGCTGGCAATGCTGCAGCTCGTCCTTCAGGCTGCCCAGCAGCATCAGGTCGGTGAGCCGCTGCTGGAAGAAGATCTGCGACAGCACGCCCCAGTAGTAGGCGTAGTCCCAGATCACCTTCACCGGCAGCACCTCGGGGTCGCCGAACAGCGGGTACTGGTCCTGGTAGAGCGCCAGCGTGCTGTCGTAGAACGAGTGGTAGATCTGGTCGTAGAGCTGCGCGCGGGCTTCCACCGAGCGGCCCGCGCGGTCGTGCGCCACCAGGTCGGTGATGTAGGTGTTGCTGATCGCGATGAAGTCGCTGCCCGGCGAATAGAAGGGGTCGAGGAACAGCCCGGCCTCGCCCGTCAGGGCCCACCGCTGGCCCGAGAACACCTGCCTGCAGCCATGCGAGAAGTGCTTGAGGAACGCGAAGTCCTGCAGCAGGTGCCGCTTGCCGTCGAGCGCGTCGTACAGCCGCGGCTGGTAGGTGGCGAACCACCGCATCGCCTTCTCGAAGGTGTCGATGGTGTCAAGCGGATGCAGCTTCGGGTCGGCCACGATGCCCACCGAATGCGAACCCGAGGCCAGCGGAATCAGCCAGGCCCAGTAGCCCGCGCCCACCAGGTGGTTGGTCGAGAGCCAGCGCGCCTGCGGATCGCAGCGCCCGCGCCAGGCGGCGTCGTCGCTCCACTCGTCGATGGCAATGCGCTCGCCGATGCGGAACCACACGGCGTTGACGTCGTGCGCGTTGGCCTCGGCCAGGCCCAGCTTGCGCTTGAGCAGGCCGGCGCGGCCGCAGGCATCGACCAGCCAGCGCGCCTCGGCGCTGTGGGTTTGGCTGCCGCGCGTCCATTCGAGGCGGTGCGGTGCCTCGGCGTCGGAGGCCAGGTCGACGCGGCGCACCAGCGCGGCATCGTCGAAGCGCACGCCGCGCCGCACGGCCTCCTCGGCCAGGTAGTTCTCGAAGATGCCGCGGTCGATCTGGTAGCTGGGCACCGCCAGGTAGCGGCTGGCCCCGATCTCGGTGACCTGGTCGATGTCGCGCCGGCCCTCGCTGAAGAAGAAGCGGAAGCCGAACTTGCGCAGCTGCGCGCCGTCCATGTGGGGCTTGAGGCCGAGCACCGTGTCGAAGTAGTGCGCGCCGATCTCGACCGAAGACTCGCCCACCTTGTGCGCCGCATGCGGCACCGGGTGCCTGCGCCGCTCCAGCACCAGCACGTCGAGGTCCTGGAAGCGCTGCTTCAGCTGCAGCGCCAAGGTGAGGCCCGCGAGCCCGCCGCCCATGATCACTGCGTCACATCGTTGCGCAGTGCCGGTCATGGAGCTTCAGTCCCGGACCTGCCGCAGTTGCAGCCGCAGCGACAGGGTGGAAGAAAGCGGCAGGCCGATGGGCGGCGGATCGTCTTCCAGCCGCGCCAGCGCTTCGAACAGGCCGAGCGCATGGGCCATCGGGTTGATGTGCGCCAGCGTTTTCGCGGCATCGGAAAGCGGCGCCGGCACGGTGCTGCCGCCGTTGTCCTGCACCGACCAATCGAGCGCGGCCACGGTGCGTTCCGTGCGCTCGGGCGCGATCACCAGCGCCACGGCCAGCAGGCCCTGGCTGTCGGTCACCGAAGTCAGCGGGCCCACCGTGGGCGTGTCGTAGCCCACCAGCAGCACCGGCGACTGGTCGGCCGCGCATTGCACGGCCGCTTCGAGCAGGCCGGCGGCAAAGCTGTTCTCGTAGGCCGAGACCGAGTTGCTGGCCGCCATGCAGCCGGTGCCGATGGTCCAGTAGCCCACGGCCGCGTTGTGCACCGAGTTGTGAAAGCGCGTGGGCGACAGCACCGTGGGATCGGTGGCCAGCGTGCTGCACATGTAGTCGTTGATCGACAGGTCGCCATGCGCCGAGACGAACACGCAGGGCACGTCGGCCGCGTTGCGGCCCGCGCCCGCCATCGACGCGGCGGCCACTTCGAGCGCCAGCGCCACGGTGTCGGGCGCGCGGCGGCGCTCGGCCGGTGCCAGCACCTGCGGCGACGGCCGCTTGGCCGGCGGATCGGCGAGCCCGCCTTCGCCGCGGAAGGCGGCGCGCGCGGCGTCCCAGCCCGGCAGGGTGGGCGTCCAGAAGGCCGGGCCTTCGATGTAGAGAGTAGGTGGCACGGGCGTGGGCTTCATGCGGTTGCCTTGCCGAAGACGAGCGAGCAGTTGTTGCCGCCGAAGCCGAAGGAATTGGTCAGCGCGTAGCGCACCTCGCCATGCGCGGGTTCGAGCCTGATCTGCGGCCCGAAGCCTTCGTCGAGCTGGTTCGTGTTGACCGTGCCCGGCATCAGGCCGCGCTCGATCGCGAGCAGGCTGATCACCGATTCGACGATGCCCGCCGCGCCCAGCGTGTGGCCCATGAAGCCCTTGGTCGAGCTGGCGTGGGTGGTGGCGGGGAAGCGGCGCGCCACCAGCGCGCCTTCGACCTCGTCGTTCTTCTGGCTCGCGGTGCCGTGCATGTTGATGTAGTCGATCGCCTCGGGCGCCAGGCCCGCGCGCGCCAGCGCCTCGTCGAGCGCGCGTTCGGCGCCCAGCCCTTCGGGGTGCGGCGTCGACATATGGTGCGCATCGCTGGCTTCGCCGTAGCCCAGGAGCCGCAGCGGCGCGGCTGCGTCGTCCTGCACGCGTTCCACCAGCGCGAAGCCGGCCGCCTCGCCCAGGCTGATGCCCTTGCGGCTCGCGTCGAACGGCCGGCACGGCTCGCTCGACACCAGTTCGAGCGAGTTGAAGCCGAACAGCACGCTGCCGCACAGCGTGTCGACACCGCCGACCACGGCGGCATCGGCCAGGCCGAGGCGGATCAGCCGCTCGGCCGAGGCGAACACCTTGGCGCTCGACGAGCAGGCGGTGGAAATCGTCTCGCTCGGCCCGGTGAGCCCGAGCACCTCTTGCACGAACATGGCCAGCGAGTGCGGCGTGTGCACGGCCGCACGGCGCTGGTCCATGGGAAAGAGGCCGTCGGCGTCGAGCTGGGTGTAGGCCAGTTCGGTTTCGCCGATGCTGGAGGTCGAGGTGCCGAGGATCAGCGCGATGCGCGAGGGGCCGTACCTGGCCCGCGCGGCCGCCACGGCCTCGGGAAAGCCGTCCGCATGCAGGCCCAGCCAGGCCAGCCGGTTGTTGCGGCAGTCCCACGAGGCCAGCGCCTCGGGCAGGCGGATGTCCTCGAGCCCGTCGACGCGGCCGATCCAGGTGGGCAGCGGCGCATCGCCGAAATCGTTGGCGCGCAGGCCGCTGCGCGAATGCTCGAGCGCCTCGGCGAGCGGCTCCTTGCCGACGCCGACGGCCGAAGTGGCCGTGTAGGCGCTGATCTGAAGGGGAGAAATGCGGGGCGGCACGTTGCTTGTGGGTTGGCAGGCGGAAGATGAATGATCGCTCTGGGAGCGAAGCGTAGGTAACCGGAAAGTGACAGCCTACCAGTTGCGCGGGCCCCGCAGCGTCAGCTGTTTTCCTATAGGGCCCGTGCCCTATTGACGCCCGGCCGGCGCCTTGGTGGTGGTGATGCGGGCGGCCAGCGCCACCAGCAGCAGCACTGGCAGGCCCAGCAGGGCGGTGGCGGTGAAGAACTGGGCGTAGCCGTGGGCGTCGACAAAAGCGCCCGAATAGCCGGCAATGAACTTGGGCAGCAGCAGCATCAGCGAGCTGAACAAGGCGTACTGCGTGGCCGAATAGCTGATGTTCGTGAGGCTCGACAGATAGGCGATGAAGGCCGCCGAGGCAATGCCGCCGGCCAGGTTGTCGGCCGACACCACCGCGATCAGCGCCGTCAGGTCGTGCCCGCGCGAGGCCAGCCAGGCGAAGAGCAGGTTGCTCGCGGCGCTGAGCACCGCGCCCAGCATCAGCACGCGCATCACGCCCAGGCGCATCGACAGCACGCCGCCCACGAAGGCGCCGGCCAGGGTCATGACCACCCCGTAGATCTTGCTGACGGTGGCCACTTCGTCCTTGGTGAAGCCCATGTCCACGTAGAAGGGGTTGGCCATGATGCCCATCACCACGTCGCTGATGCGGTAGATGGCAATCAGCGAGAGGATCAGCGCGGCCTGCCACTTGTAGCGGCGGATGAAGTCGGCAAAGGGTTCGATCAGCACGCCTTGCAGCCATTCGGCCGCGTTCTTCGGCTTGGGCAGCACGCGGCGCACCGGCTCGGGCGACAGCAGCACGGTGAGCACGCCCACCGCCATCGAGGCCGCCATCACCAGGTAGGCCGTCTTCCAGGCGCCGTTCTGGTAGGCCGCCGCGCCCGTGGCCGCCGCAGCCGGCGCCACCTCGGCCCAGGCCGCCACCCACAGCACGCCGGCGCCGGCCCAGATCATCGCCAGGCGGTAGCCCGTTTGATAGGCGGCGGCGAGCGCGGCCTGCTTGCGCGTTTCGGCCGACTCGATGCGGAAGGCGTCCAGCGCGATGTCCTGCGTGGCCGAGCCGAAGGCCACCAGCAGCGCGCACCAGATCAGCGGCGCGAGGCCCTGGCGCGGATCGTTGAGCGCCATGCCGACCAGCCCCGCAACCACCATCCCCTGCGCCAGCAGCAGCCAGCCGCGCCGCCGCCCGAGCAGCGTGGTCAGCGGCGGCAGCGGCAGCCGGTCGACCAGCGGCGCCCACACCCACTTGAAGCCATAGGCCAGGCCGACCCAGCTCAGGTAGCCGATGGTGGTGCGATCGATGCCCGCCTCGCGCAGGCGAAAGCTCAGCGTGCCCAGCACCAGCAGCAGCGGCAGGCCGGCGGAAAAGCCCAGCGCCAGCATGCGCAGCGTGGCGGGCTCGAGGTAGACCTTCAGCGCATCGCGCCAGGGCAGGGAGGGGGCGGTGGAGGTTTCGGCGGGCTGGGCAGACATGAGCTTCGGATTGTCCATGAGCGCGCGCCGCCTGCCGAGCCGTCTTTTTGTCGGCAATTGTTCCTATGATCCGCGCATGTGCACACGATGCGAGCTTCTCCTTTCTTCCGCGGCTTCCTCGCCGTCGCGCGCCTCGGCCTGGCAGCCGCGGCGGGCCTTCCTGCTCGCGGCGGCCGGCGCCGCGCTGGCCGGGCCGGCCCTGGCGCAGGTGAACGTGGGCAATGCCTCGGTGGCGCGCAACCTCGTGCCGGCCGACCGGATCGAGGCCGCCGGCGTGCAGCAGTACGGCCAGCTGCTCGAGCAGGCGCGCGCCAAGCGTGCGCTCGCGGGCGACGGCAATGCGCAGCTGCAGCGGCTGCGCACCATCGCGAACCGGCTGATTCCCTTTGCCACGCCGTGGAATTCGCGCGCGCGCGACTGGAAATGGGAGGTCAACCTGATCGGCAGCAAGCAGATCAATGCTTTCTGCATGCCCGGCGGCAAGATCGCCTTCTTCACCGGCATCCTCGAGCAGCTCAAGCTCAATGACGATGAAGTCGCCATGGTGATGGGACACGAAATGGCCCATGCGCTGCGCGAGCATGCGCGTGCCCGCATGGCCAAGAGCGCGGGCACCGGCGCGGCGCTTTCCATCGGCGCGCAACTGCTGGGCCTGGGCCAGATGGGCGACCTGGCGGCGCGCGCCGGCACGCAGCTGCTCACCCTCAAGTTCAGCCGCAGCGACGAGACCGAGGCCGACCTCGTCGGGCTCGAACTCGCGGCGCGCGCGGGCTATGACCCGAAGGCCTCGATCACGCTCTGGAACAAGATGGCCACCGCCTCGAAGAACCAGGGCGGCCTGAGCTTTCTATCGACCCACCCGAGCGGTCCGGACCGCATCCAGAAGCTCGAGGCCAACCTGCCGAAGGTCGAAGGGCTTTACCGGGAAGCCAAGCGCAGCTGAGGTCTGAGCCACCTCTTCCTCTGAAAGAGGGCTGCGTCTGACTCCCTCTCCCGCGGGAGAGGTCGCAAATCCATTACGGCCTGTTTTCGCCTGGCACATTGCTTGCATCTCGACTTGTACACAAGTTTGGATGCCTGATGATGGTGCATGAAGAAAACGGATCGGCCGCCGCAGCGTGGATTGCCCGCTTTCCCCGGCCTGTGCCCGGTGCGGGCGCAGGCCGCCTCGCCGGCCTTCGCTTCGCGGTCAAGGACA
Source organism: Variovorax sp. V93 (assembly GCF_041154485.1). Classification (NCBI taxonomy): domain Bacteria; kingdom Pseudomonadati; phylum Pseudomonadota; class Betaproteobacteria; order Burkholderiales; family Comamonadaceae; genus Variovorax; species Variovorax sp. V93. The sequence continues at coordinate 341,866 of NZ_AP028669.1, forward strand.
ACATCGACGTGGCCGGCGTGCCCACCACGGCCGCCTGTCCGGCCTTCGACCGACGGCCCGCGCAGCATTCGGCCGTGGTGCAGAAGCTGCTCGATGCCGGTGCATCGCTGATCGGGAAGACCAACCTCGACCAGTTCGCCTGCGGCCTGAACGGTACGCGCTCGCCGTATGGCGAAGTGCCCAATGCCTTCGATGCGCGCTACGTCTCGGGCGGCTCCAGCTCCGGATCGGCCTACGTGGTGGCCGCCGGCGAGGCCGACTTCGCACTCGGCACCGACACCGCCGGCTCGGGCCGCGTGCCCGCCGGACTCAACAACATCGTCGGGCTCAAGCCCTCGCGCGGCCTGCTGAGCGCCTTCGGCGTGGTGCCGGCCGCCCAGAGCGCGGACTGCGTGTCGATCTTTGCGCGCACCGTCGGCCTGGCCGTCGAGGTGCTTCTTGCGGCCGCCGGACCCGACGCACGCGATCCCTACTCAAGGGACGTGGCGCTGCGCCGCGAGGCATTTCCAGCCGCCTTCCGTTTCGGCGTGCCCGACACGCCGAGCTTCTTCGGCGATGCCGCGGCCGAAGAGGCCTTTCGCGATGCACAGGTGCGGCTCGCCGCCCTCGGCGGCACGGCCGTGGCGATTCCCTTTGCGCCGCTGGCGGAGGCCGCCGCGCTGCTCTACGAAAGCGCGCTCGTGGCCGAGCGCTATGCGGCGGTGCGCGGGTTCTTCGATGCGCATGGCGCTGAAGTGATCGAGCCGGTGCGCGGCATCCTCGAAAGCGGCCGCGGCTACAGCGCCGCCGACGTGTTCGAAGCGCAGACCAGGCTTCGCGCGATCGCACAGCAGGTCGAACCGATGTGGCGCGGCATCGACCTGCTGCTGGTGCCGACCGCGCCCACGCACTACACGCGCGAACAGATGCGCGCCGACCCCGTGGTGCTCAACCGCAACCTCGGCGCGTACACCAACTTCGTCAACCTGCTGGACTACGCCGCGATCTCGGTGCCGAGCTCGCTGCGCGCCGACGGCCTGCCTTTCGGCATCACGCTGATCGGCCCGTGCGGCAGCGATCTTGCGCTGGCCGAGCTGGGCCAGCGCTATCACCACGCCACCGGCCTGTCGCAGGGCGCCACAGGCTTGCCGCTGCCCGAGCCGCGCTCCATTCCGGGCCTGGGCGCTTCGCCAGTGCAGACCATGCCCATCGCCGTCGTCGGCGCGCATCTCTCGGGCATGCCGCTCAACGGCCAGCTCACCGAACGCGGCGCCACGCTGCTGCGCGCCACCACCACCTCGCCGCGCTACCGCCTGCATGCCTTGCCGGGCACCGTGCCGCCCAAGCCGGGGCTGCAGCGCAGCACGGCCGGCGGAGCAGCCATCGCGCTCGAAGTGTGGTCCGTGCCCGTGGCCGAGGTCGGCAGCTTCCTGGCCTTGATCCCGCCCCCGCTGGGCCTGGGCAGCGTCGAGCTCGCCGACGGCAGCTGGGTGCACGGCTTCATCTGCGAAGGCCATGCGCTCGCAGGCGCCGAAGACGTGAGCCACCACGGTGGCTGGCGCGCCTACATCGCAAGCCGCACAACCGCCTCTTCCCAAGCCATTCCAACCTGACCGATCGAGGAGTCTTCATGAGCATCCCTGAAAAATCGCCCGCCGCCGCGTCGCGCCGCCAGTTGCTGCAGGCCGGCGCCGCGGGGCTGGCCGTGCTGGCCGCGCCCGCCATCGTGCGCGCGCAGGCCGTGCCGAAGATCCGCATCGGCTTCTGGCCCGTGGCCGCGGGCCTGCCTTTCTTTGCCGCGGTCGACCGCGGCTACTTCAAGGAAGCCGGCCTCGACGTGGAGCCGCTCAAGTTCGCGGGCGCGCAGCAGGTCATGGAAGGCATGCTCGCGGGCCGCTGCGACGGCAGCTCCAACGGCACGGGCTCGGCCAACCTCGCCATCGGCGAGATCGCGCAGCCGGGGCTCTTCAAGATCTTCTGCACCAACCCGAGCAACGCGAAGTTCGTGCTCGACGAATTCATCGTCGCCAAGGACAGCCCGATCAAGACCATGGCCGAGCTGGCCGGCAGGAAGATCGCGTCCGGCCCCGGCATCCAGAACGTGACCCTGTGCAAGACCATGCTGGAGCGCGCGGGCGCCAAGGGCGCCACCGTGAGCGAGCTTCCGATCGGCCAGCACGTGGCCGCGCTCGTCGCGGGGCAGGTCGACGCCTGCTACACGCTCGAGCCCACCGGCACCGTGGGCCGCATGAACGGCACCACGCGCGTCCTCGAGGCCGGCGTGGTCGCCAAATACATCCTCGGCGATCCGATGGCGCCCTGGCACGGCGGCGCGGCCAGCCTCACCAGCGAGTTCATCAAGAAGAACCCCGAAGCGGCGAAGAAGTACATCGCCGCCTATGCGCGCGGCGTGGAGCTGGTGCGCAGCAAGCCCGAGGACGCGCGCCAGCACATGAAGGGCTACACCGCCATCGAAGGCAGCCTCACGGCCGAAGTGCCGCTCGCCTCGTACATGCTCTACAACGAGTTCAAGCCGAGCGACGTCGCGTACTTCCAGAAGTTCTACGACCTGTTCACCGAGAAAGGCATCTTCGAGAAGAAGGTGCCGGTGGACGGCCTGCTCTACAAGGCCTGACCATGGCCGACGCAAGCACGACCACGGCCGCGCCGTGGACACCGCCGGCCGCCGGCGCGGCGGCGGTGGCACCGAAGCCCCCGTCGCGCGACCGGCTGCTGCCCTTCGTCGGCCCCGTGGTGCTGTTCATCGTGTGGGACCTGGCGGTGCGGCTCGGCTTCATCAAGCCGATCCTGCTGCCCACGCCCGCCGACACCGTCGCGGCGCTCATCACGGGGCTCGCGGGCGGACCGCTGCTCACCGACTTCGCGATGACCGTGTGGCGCACGCTGCAGGCCTTCGCGATTGCGGCGGTGGTCGGCGTGCCGCTGGGCGTGCTGCTCGGCAGCAATGAGCGCGCCTACCGCAGCGTCGAGTTCCTGATCGACTTCTTCCGCTCCACGCCATCGTCCGCGCTGATCCCGCTGTTCCTCCTGATCTTCGGGGTGTCGGACGTCAACAAGGTGGCCATCGCGGCGTTCGGCGCGCTGCTGATCGTGGTGTTCAACAGCGCCTACGGCGTGATCAACGCGCGCAAGCAGCGCGTGATGGCGGCGCGCGTCATGGGCGCCTCGCGCTGGCAGATCTTCAAGGACGTGCTGGTGTGGGAAAGCCTGCAGCCCAGCTTCGTGGGCCTGCGCTCGGCGGTGTCGATGGCGCTGGTGATCGTCATCGTGGCCGAGATGTTCATCGGCTCCGACACGGGTCTCGGCCACCGGATCATCGATGCGCAGCAGGTGCTCAACGTGAAGAGCATGTATGCGGCGATTCTGGCCGCGGGTGCGCTGGGCTATGCGCTCAACATCCTCTTCCTCGTCGCCGAGCGCCGCATCGTGCACTGGAGCGGAAGATGAAAGCCACGCAAGACATCGTCATCAACGGCCCCGTGTATGCCGACGTGCCCAGGCCCGTCTTCAAGCCCGGCCCGGCCGGCACGCACATCACCATCCGCGGGCTCACCAAGTACTTCGCGGGCTGGCCGCTGTACGAGAACTTCGACCTCGACATTCCCAAGCACCGGATCGTCTCGGTGTTCGGGCCCAACGGCTGCGGCAAGTCCACGCTCATCAACATGATCGCGGGGCTCGTTCCCATCGATTCGGGCGAGATCCTGTTCGACGGAAAGCAGCGCAAGGACACCAAGATCGGCTACGTGTTCCAGAACTACCGCGAGGCGATGTTCCCGTGGATGCGCACCATCGACAACATCGCCTACCCGCTGAAGCTCGAAGGGCGCAGCAAGGCCGAGGTCGACCGCCGCATGGAAGAGCTGGTGGCGTCGTTCGACGTGAAGTTCGACCTCAGGCGCTTTCCGTACGAGCTCTCGGGCGGGCAGCAGCAGACCGCATCGATCATGCGCGCGCTCGCGCCCAAGCCCGAGGTGCTGTTTCTGGACGAGCCCTTTTCGGCACTCGACTTCGAGATGACGCTGTTCATCCGCGAGAAGCTGCAGGAGGTGTTCATGCAGACCGGCACCACCATGCTGCTGGTGTCGCACGACCTCGAAGAGGCCGTGTACCTTGCCGACGAGGTGCTGCTGCTGACCAAGCGGCCCACCCGGGTGGCCGAGATCCTGCGCTATGGCGACGCGCGCCCGCGCACGGTCGAGACGCTGAGCGCCGAGAGCTTCGTCGCAACCAAGAAGCTCAGCCTCGACATCTTCCAGCGCGAGGTCCGCCGGTGACGCCCGAGATCAACATCCCCGAGGTGCTTGCCGAAGTGACGGCCGTGTTCGCGCGCTACGAGGAAGCGCTCATGGCCAACCAGCCCGCAGTGCTCGACGCGCTGTTCTGGAACAGCCCGCACACGCTGCGCTACGGCTTCTCCGAGAACCACTACGGCCATGCCGGCATCAGCGCCTTCCGCGCATCGCTGCCGGTGCAGAGCCCGCCGCGCGAGCTGCTGCGCACCGTCATCACCACCTACGGCCGCGACTTTGCCACGGCCAACTGCGAGTTCCGGCGCGAAGGCGCCACCGCTATCGGCCGGCAAAGCCAGACCTGGCTGCGCACGGCCGACGGCTGGCGCGTGGTCGCCGCCCACGTGAGCCTGCCGGGCTGAGCGCGGGGCACATTTTTTGCACTCCCTTCAACCTCGAAAGAACGCCATGACAAGCCAAATCAATCGCCGCGATTCCCTCAAGTCCCTGGCCGCGCTGGGCGCCGCCGGCACCCTCGGAGGCTGGAGCGCCCTTGCGAGTGCGCAGGGCAAGCCGCTGACCGTCGGCGTGATCTACGTCGGCGCGCGCGACGACTATGGCTACAACCAGGCGCACGCCATGGCAGCCGCAGAAATCAAGAAGCTGCCCGGCATCAAGGTGGTCGAGGAAGAGAACGTGCCCGAGACCGCCGCGGTGCAGAAGACCATGGCCGGCATGATCTCGCAGGACGGTGCCAAGCTCCTGTTCCCCACCTCGTTCGGCTACTTCGATCCGCACATCCTGGCCATGGCGCCCAAAAATCCCGACGTGCGCTTCTCGCACTGCGGCGGCCTCTGGACCGAGGGCAAGCACCCGAAGAACGCGGGCAGCTTCTTCGGCTACATCGACGAGTGCCAGTTCCTGAACGGCGTGATCGCCGCGCACATGACGAAGAGCAACAAGATCGCCTTCGTCGCCGCCAAGCCGATCCCGCAGGTGCTGCGCAACATCAACGCCTTCACGCTGGGTGCGCGCTCGGTCAAGCCCGGCATCACCTGCAGCGTGATCTTCACCGGCGACTGGTCGATGGCCGTGAAGGAGGCCGAAGCCACCAACAGCCTGGCCGACCAGGGCTGCGATGTCTTCACCATGCACGTCGACGGCCCCAAGGTGGTGGTGGAGACGGCGGCCAAGCGCGGCAAGATGGTCTGCGGCTACCACGCGAGCCAGGCCAAGCTCGCGCCCAACGCGTACCTCACCGGTGCCGAATGGAACTGGCTCACGGCCTACAAGACCGCCATCGAGGCCGCGCAGGCCGGCAAGCCGCATCCGAACTTCCTGCGCGGCGGCCTGAAGGAAGGCTACGTGAAGATGTCGGCCTACGGCCCGATGGTGCCCGACACCGCGAAGAAGCAGGCCGACGAGATCAAGGCGAAGATGATCGCGGGCAGCTTCGACATCTTCAAGGACGGCATCAAGGACAACAAGGGCGCGGTCGTGGTGCCGGCCGGCAAGGTGCTCAAGCAGACCGACCTGGAGCTCGAAAAGATGAACTACCTGGTCGAAGGCGTGATCGGCCAGGCCTGATCGCAGCAGCACAGGCCCGCACGCCATGCGCCAAGCGCTCAAGGAATTCGCGCTGCCGGTGTTCGCCATTGCGGCGGCGCTGCTGCTGTTCGGCGTGCTCGCGGCCTTTGCCGGCGTCGATCCGGTGGAGGTCTGGGCGACGCTTTTCAAGGGCGCGTTCGGCGACTGGTTCTCCTGGCAGAACACCCTGCAGCGCGCCGCGCCGCTGATGCTCACCGCGCTGTGCGTGGCGCTGCCGGCGCGCGCGGGGCTGATCGTCATCGGCGCAGAGGGCGCGCTGGTGCTCGGTGGCCTGGCCTCTGCCGCGCTCGCGCATGCGGTGCCGCTGCCGGGCAATGCCGCGGGCACGGTGGTGGTCTGCCTCGCGGGCGCATGGGCCGGCGCGTTGTGGATCGCCCTTGCGGGCTGGCTGCGCCAGTACCGCGGCATCAACGAAACCATCAGCAGCCTGCTGCTGGCCTACATCGCCATCGGCATCTTCAAGCACCTGGTCGAAGGACCGCTGCGCGATCCGGCGAGTCTCAACAAGCCATCGACCCATGCGCTCGCCGACGGGCTGCTGATCGGCGGCATCGGCGGCTCGGACGTGCACTGGGGCTTCGTGATCGGCGTGGTCGCCTGCCTGGCGCTCGGGTGGTGGCTGCGCGCCACCGCCTCGGGCTTCTCGGTACGCGTGGTGGGCGGCAATCCGCGCACCGCGCAGCTCGTGGGGCTGCCGGCGACGCGGCTCATCCTCGGGGCCTGCGGGCTCGGCGGCGCCTGCGCGGGGCTCGCGGGCGCGGTCGAGGTGGCGGCGGTGCATACCAACGCCAATGCCTCGCTGATCGCGGGCTACGGCTATGCGGGCATCCTGGTGTCGTTCATCGCGCGGCACAACCCGGTGGCCATCGTGCCGGTGGCCATCCTGTTCGGCGGCTTCGGTGCGGCGGGCAGCCTGTTGCAGCGGCGGCTCGGGCTGCCCGATGCCTCGGTACTGGTGCTGCAGGGCATGGCCTTTGTGCTGATCCTTGCGAGCGAGGGGTTGCGCATGGTCGACTGGAACGCCCTGCGCGCGCGCGTTCCGCGCGGCGCGGGGGCGGTGCGATGACCGCGGACCAGTGGATCGCGCTCGCGGCCGGCATCGTCGGCGGCGCGCTGCGCGTGGGCGCGCCGTTTCTCTTCGTGAGCCTCGGTGAATGCCTCACCGAGAAGTCGGGCCGCATCAACCTCGGGCTCGAAGGCGTGCTGGTGCTCTCGGCCATGGCCGCCTTCGGCGGTGCGTACCTCACCGATTCCGCCTGGCTGGGCGTGCTGATCGGCGCGGTGGCGGGGGCGGCGCTCGCGCTGCTGCATGGCCTCCTGTGCTCGCTCGACCGCGTGAACGATGTGGCGACCGGCATCGCGCTGATGCTGCTCGGCACGGGGCTCGCGTTCTATCTTGGCAAGCCGCTGATCCAGCCGCAGGCGCCGCAGATCCCCGCGATACCGCTGGGCTTCTGGAGCGACAACACGGTGGTGCGTTCGGCGTTGCAGCTCAATGCGCTGGTGCCTGTCGGCGTGGCATTGGCGGTGCTGCTCTGGTGGGGCTTTGCGCGCACGCGGGCCGGCCTGCTGGTGCGCATGGCCGGCGACTCGGCGCAGGCGACGCGCGCGCTCGGCTACTCCGTCTCGGGCCTGCGCATTGCGGCGACCACGGCCGGCGGTTTCATCGCCGGGCTCGGCGGCGCATCGCTCACGCTGTTCTATCCGGGCAGCTGGAACGAGGGCATCTCCAGCGGCCAGGGCCTGATCGCGGTGGCGCTCGTGATCTTCGCGCGCTGGAGCCCGCTGCGCTGCGTGGGCGCGGCGCTGCTCTTCGGCGGGGCGGGGGCCATCGGGCCGGCGCTGCAATCCATCGGCATCGGCTGGGGCTATCACCTGTTCAACACCGTGCCTTACGTGCTCACGCTGATGATCCTGGTGTTGACCTGCAGGCCCGGCACGGCCGCCGCCGGCGCGCCGGGCGAACTTTCATCGACAAGGAGCTGAATCCCATGGCGAACACCCCATCTTCCCGCCACGTGGCTGCCGAGCCCTATGCCTGGCCCTACAACGGCGCGCTGCGGCCCGGCAACACCGCGCTCATCGTGATCGACATGCAGACCGACTTCTGCGGCAAGGGCGGCTACGTCGACGTGATGGGCTACGACCTCTCGCTGGTGCAGGCGCCGATCCAGCCGATCGCGCGCACGCTCTCGGCGCTGCGGCCGCTGGGCTTTCACGTCATCCATACGCGCGAAGGCCACCGGCCCGACCTGGCGGACCTGCCGGCCAACAAGCGCTGGCGCTCGCGCCAGATCGGCGCCAACGGCGTGGGCATCGGCGACGACGGGCCGTGCGGGCGCATCCTGGTGCGCGGCGAGCCGGGCTGGGAGATCATTCCCGAACTCGCGCCGCTGCCGGGCGAGGTGGTGATCGACAAGCCCGGCAAGGGCTCGTTCTATGCCACCGACCTGGAGCTGATCCTGCGCACGCGCGGCATCGAGAACCTGATCCTCGCGGGCATCACCACCGACGTGTGCGTGCACACCACGATGCGCGACGCCAACGACCGCGGCTTCGAATGCCTGCTGCTGTCGGACTGCACGGCCGCCACCGACCATGGCAACCATCTGGCGGCGCTGAAGATGATCACCATGCAGGGCGGCGTGTTCGGCGCGCACGCCACATCGCAGGCGCTGCTGTCTGCACTGGACTGACGAACGCATGGCCGCCACGCCCCATGCCATCGGCGCGCTGCCTGCGGGCAGCGGCGCGCTCGCGCTCGACACCTATGAGCTGACCAAGCGCTTCGGCGCCTTCACCGCGATGGACCGTGTGACGATGCGCGTCGAGCCCGGCACAGTGCATGCGCTGCTGGGCGAGAACGGCGCGGGCAAGAGCACGCTGGTGAAATGCGTGGCGGGCTTCCAGCGTGCGGAAGAGGGCAGCATCCTGATCGACGGGCGCGAGCAGGACATTGCCAACCCCATCGTGGCGCGCGCACTCGGCATCGGCATGGTCTACCAGCACTTCACGCTGGCGCCGGGCATGACGGTGGCCGAGAACCTGCTGCTCGCGGGCGGCAAGACGCCGGCGCTGATCGACTGGAAGGCGAAGCGCGCGGAGCTCAAGGAATTTCTTGCGGCCACGCCCTTCAGCCTCGACCTCGACGTGCGGCCCTCCGAGCTTGCGGCGGGCGAAAAGCAGAAGCTCGAACTGCTCAAGCAGCTCTACCTGAAGCCGCGCCTGCTGATCCTCGACGAGCCGACCTCGGTGCTCACGCCGCAGGAGGCCGACGAGGTGCTGGGCCACGTGCGCGAATTCGCGAAGAGCGGCCTGTGCACCGTGCTTGTCATCACGCACAAGTTCCGCGAGGTGATGGCCTATGCCGACAGCGTGACGGTGCTGCGCCGCGGCAAGGCGGTGCACCACTGCCGCGTGGCGGACACGAACCCGGCGCAGCTGGCGCAGGCGATGATGGGCGGCGAGGGTGCTTCGGCGCCTGCGCCGGCTTCATCGCCTGTCGCGAGAAAACCGGTGCCCGATGCGGCGCCCGTCGCCTTGCACGTCGAAGGCCTCGAGGCGCAGGGTGATCGCGGCACGCTCGCGCTGCACGGGCTGAGCCTGTCGGTGCGCGCCGGCGAGATCCTCGGCGTGGCGGGCGTCTCGGGCAACGGGCAGCGCGAACTGGTCGAGGCGCTGGTCGGGCAACGCGCGCGGCTGGCCGGCAAGGTGAGCGTGATGGGCCAGCCCTACAGCGCGCGCCGCGCAGAGAACCGCAGCCTCAAGGTCCGCAGCCTGCCCGAGGAGCCGCTGCGCAACGCCTGCGTGGGTGACCTCAGCGTGGCGGAGAACATGGCGCTGCGCGATTTCGACCGGCCGCCGCTGTCGCGCGGCGGCGTGCTGAACTTCCTGTTCTGGCGCAACCGGGCGCGCGAGTGGATTGCCGAATACGGCGTGAAGACGCAGGGCGAGGGCGCACCGATCCGCAGCCTGTCTGGCGGCAACGTGCAGCGCGCGGTGCTGGCGCGCGAACTCGCCGGCGACATCAACGTGCTGATCGCGGCCAACCCCGTGTTCGGCCTCGACTTCGCGGCCGTTGCCGAGATCCACGAGCGCATCGTGCAGGTGCGGGAAAAGGGCGGGGCGGTGCTGCTGATCAGCGAAGACCTTGACGAACTTCTGGAGTTGGCGGACCGCATCGTCGTGATGAGCGAAGGGCGGATTGTTTTCGAGACTTCGGCTGAAGGCGCCGAGCGGCATGTGATCGGGGCACACATGGGTGGCGGGCATCACGAGCCGTTGAAGGCTGCGGCATGAGTGACCTGACTGCTTTTGCTGGGCCGCGCATCGCCGCCCCTCGTCCTGGAAAACAGCGAGAACAACCATGCGCATAGAAACCGCCAACCCATTTCCCTACGACTTCGAAGTGAAGAACACAGCGCTGGTCCTCATCGACATGCAGCGCGACTTCATCGAGCCCGGCGGCTTCGGTGAAACCCTGGGCAACGACGTGTCGCTGCTCGAAGCCATCGTGCCTGCAACCCAGGCCGCCCTGGAGGCATGGCGAAAGGCCGGCGGCCTCGTGGTCCATACGCGCGAGGCGCACAAGCCCGATCTCTCCGATTGCCCGCCGGCCAAGCGCAACCGCGGCAACCCGAGCCTGCGCATCGGCGACGAAGGCCCGATGGGCCGCATCCTCGTCGCCGGCGAACCGGGCAACCAGATCATCGACGCACTGGCGCCCGTCGACGGCGAAATCGTCATCGACAAGCCCGGCAAGGGCGCTTTCTACGCCACCGGCCTGCATGAACTGCTGCAACGCCGCGGCATCACGCACCTGCTGTTCGGCGGCGTCACCACCGAGGTCTGCGTGCAGACCAGCATGCGCGAAGCCAACGACCGGGGCTACGACAGCCTGCTGCTCGAAGACTGCACCGAAAGCTACTTTCCGGCCTTCAAGGCGGCCACGCTCGAGATGGTCCGCGCCCAGGGCGCGATCGTCGGCTGGACCGCGCCGAGCAGCGCGCTGCTGGCGGCGCTCGGGCAGGGGCAATGACTGCGACTACCATTCCCTACGTGTCTACCGTCCGACCCCGCTCCGCTTCGTCCGCCCCTGCTTCCGACGCCACCGTTTTCCGCACGCGGGCCGACGAGGTCTACGCGCAGCTCAAGCGCGACGTGGCCGATTTCATCCTCGTGCCCGGTGACCGCTTCACCGAGAACGAGATCAGCGACCGGCTCGGCGTCTCGCGCACGCCCGTTCGGCAGGCGCTGTTCCGCCTGCAGCAGGAGGGCTTCGTCGAGGTGCTGTTCCGCAGCGGCTGGCGCGTGCTGCCCTTCGACTTCGACCAGTTCGAGCAGCTCTACGACCTGCGCATGGTGCTCGAGACCACCGCCGTGCACCGCCTCTGCGAAGCCGACCGCCGCGTCGACCGCAGCCTGCTCGACGCGCTGGCCGACATCTGGCTCGTGCCCGCGGCCCGGCGCAGCAGCGACACCGCGCAGGTGGCGCAGTGGGACGAGGCCTTTCACTGCGCGCTGGTGGCCGCCGCAGGCAACGCCGAGATGGCGCGGGTGCACGGCGACGTGACCGACCGCATCCGCATCATCCGCCGGCTCGACTTCACCCAGCAGCCGCGCATCGACGCCACCTACGAGGAGCACGGCAAGATCCTCAAGGCCGTTCGCGCCAACCGCGGCGACCAGGCCGCGATGCTGCTGCGCGCGCACATCGAGACCAGCCAGGCGGAGGTGCGCAAGATCACGCTGCACCAGGTGCACCTGGCGCGGCACGCGGGCAAGGCGGCGCCGCGCTGAAGCGGCCGGCGGCGCGTTCCCGCGCCTCAGACCATCGCGTTGTCGGCGCCCGGGATCTCGTGCGCCTTGATGCCCTTGCGATGCAGCTTGAAGTTGAGCTTGGCGATGAGGCCGTCCTCGTGGTGGATGCGCGTCATGTTCTTCACATAGCCGTCGTCGGGCGCCACCGCCTGCGCGCCGAGGATCCAGCGCACGCTCTCGCGGTAGTCGTAGAGCTGCTTGTCGGCGGGATCGGCCAGCAGGCCGGACAACGCCGCCATGGCCGCCGGGTGGCCCCGCTGCGCGTGCTCGCGCACAAGGTCCACGTAGCGATGCCGCGCCGGAATCTCGTTCAGGTCGCCGATGAACATCAGCATGCCTTCGAGGCCGTCGGTGTGCCCCATCTCGTGCGCCTTGCGCATCTCCTCCACGGCCTCCTGCATCAGCTGCCCGCGCTCGGCGGGGTCCTTCGCGGCGAGCGAGAGGTTGTAGCAGGCGTAGCCCAGCTTGTAGGCCCCCATGTTGCCGCCGTCCTCGGCGGTCTTGCGGTAGTAGGGAACGGCCTGGCTCAGGTCGGGCGCGACATGCACGCCGTCTTCATGGAACAGTCCGAGCAGGTAGTCGCAGGAGTCTCCGCCCGCCGCCTGGCCCATCGTTGCCAGCGCGAAGGCGTCGGCCTCGCGCCCGCCGTACCGGAGGGCGGACGCCAGCTTGTTCCATGCCAGCGTGCCCGGGGCGCGCGTGCGGGCGAGTTCGAGCCAGGCCTGGCCCGCGGGCTCGTTGGGCACGAATCCCAGCACGCCCTTCAGGCTGCAGTAGCCGTGCAGGATCATCGCGGCCGGGCATTCCCCGGCATTGGCGCTGCGCACGACGGCCTGGCCCAGCCAGGACGGGGCCTGCGGCTCGAGCTGGCAGGCCAGCAGCACCGCGAGGGACATCGCGTGGTCGTCGTCGATGGGCGCGTGGACCTCGGCTTCCTTCAGGCAGGCGAGCGCCTGCGGCCGCTCGTCGCGGCCGTAGTGGCTCTTGGCGATCCAGTACAGCGTTTCCCAGCGGTGATACGGGTGCAGCGCCTCGCCCGCGCGCTGGCGGGTGGCGGCCATCCACTGGCGCACGTCCTCGGGGTCGTCGTCGCCGTCGACCTCGTTCTCCAGGTAGTCGTCGCGCCAGATCTCGTGCCGCAGGCGGTCTTTCTCGACCTCGTCGAGGTGCGCGCAGGCCGGCGATGCGATGAAGGCGCGCACCCGGTCGTGGCTGCCGCCCCAGCGCGGCTGCATGAACCAGATGCACTGGCGCAAGAAGAAGAACAGCCGCGGATGGATCTGCATCGTGGCGTGCATCCAGTACTGCTTGCCGGTCAGCATCTTCTTGCCCTGCATCGGCGACGGCAGCGCCGCGGGCGCGCTGGACGGACAGGCGATGCGTTCGTCCGCCTGCAGGCCGGAGCGCGCGAGCATGGCCAGCAGTTCCTCGCGCGCCTCGGGGGACATGCCGTCGAGCGGCAGGTCGTGCACGAGCGGGGCTTCGGGGCCGCGTCCGCTGCGCACGAGCTCCGTGAGCCAGTCCGGCTCATTGAAGGCCGACACGCTCTGCATCATCAGTGCGGTGGCGTTCCACAGGGTGGGCTCGCGCTCGAGCGCACGCATCGCCGACACGGCCGCATGCGTGGCGCAGGCGTGGGCGCAGGTCCATCCCAGGTCGGTCACCGAACCGGCCCAGCCCGAGCCGCGGTATTCGTAGGCCCAGTGGAACCAGTAGTGCGCCTCGCACAGCCATGCGTGGGCCGATTGCGGGCGCGCGGCCTGCCAGGCGCGCAGCCGCGCCAGGCCTTCGGCACCGGCCCCGGTGCAGCCCTGGAGGTCGGCGGGCAGCGCGGCGTGGTAGCGCTCTTCGGCGGCGCGGTCGTGAAAGCTCGCGGCCAGCGCTTCGTCGAACAGGCGGTCGAGCGCGGCGTGCTCGCCTGCGCGCAGCAGCGCATCGACGTCGCAGATCTTCCATGGCGAGGGAATGGACAGGATCGGGTTCGTGGTCATGGTGTGCAGCGAAAGATCAAGGGGCACCGGCCGTCTCAGGCTGGCAGCGTTTGCGGATCGAAGATGCGGTAGCGTTTCCAGGGCAGCATGAGCCAGCTGCCCTCGACGTTGTGCAGGTGCTCGCGCACCTCCATGGCGGCGCGCGTGGAGGCGGGGCCGTCCTGGGTGCTGATGCGCAGCCAGTGCTCGCGCGCCCGTGCGTAGGCCAGGCCGAAATCCTCCCAGCCGTCGAAGCTGTCCTGCGCGCGCTGGGCGTTGAGGAACAGCACGGGCCACGCCTGCGCCTCGGGCACCCAGCCGAGCAGTGCGATGCAGCGCACCAGGAAGGCGGTGCGCGCGCAGTCGAAGGCCAGCGCATCGCGCACACGGCCCTGGGCCGCGAGTTGCTCGTAGAAGCCATCGTGCGAACGGCCGAGGCCGCCGACCCAGCCGGTGAGCGCGGCCTGCATGCGCGCGGGAATGGCGGCGGCGGGCAGGTCGGCGGGGAAGTTCATTTCCCTCAGCACCTGGCGCGCGAGTTGCTCACTTTTTTCGGCAGGCAGTTCGAGCGCGAGCGTGTCGCCGTTGCAAGGCAGGCCATTGCGAATCAGCAGGATGTCCGCGAGCGCAAGGGCCCAGCGGCGCCTGTTGGGCGCCGCGTTGTCGGCTGCGGCGCGGGCGGCGCGCAGTGCCGGGTCTTCCCTGGCGGGGGCGGCAGCGCCCTGGCTGCCGGGAGCGGTGGTTTCGCGGTCCTCGCGCATCAGGCCGGACAGCACGACGGCCACGCGCCACGCGAAGAACAGCAGGCCCAGCCCCACGAGCCACAGCAACAGCTTCAGCATGGCAGCGCGCCCGGGACGATGGCCGTGAGCGGGATGCCTTCGATCTCGCAGGCGGCGGTCGGCAGGTCGCGCAGCATGGGCGGCAGGGATTTTTCGGGCAGGGTCAGGCGCGCGGCCGCGGCGACGGCCGGATCGACGTACCGCAGCCGGTCCAGTTCGTGGGGCGCAATGTGCAGCAGCAGCCATTGCAGTGCCGCCGGCGGGCGTTCGAAGTGTTCGATCAGGTGGAAGTTGGCACTCATCACGCTGAGCAGGAAGCCGGCGTCGGCCACGTCGGTCACGAATTTCCACTGGCCGGCCGCGGCGCCTCCGGCCGGCGCGGACGCATCGGGCTCGAACACCAGGCCCATGCCTTCGCAATCGGCATGGCGTTCGCCGCGCGGCGGCAGGGCGCGCAGGAACTGAAGCACGTCGTCGGCGTACTTGCGCACCGGGTGGCGGTTCTGCTTGCCCTTGATCTGGTCCACCCGCAGGCCGTCGGCGGCCACGCCGAGGCTGATCGTCACATGCGGCAGGTTGCCCGCGCTGCGCAAGGTGAAAAGACGCAGCCGGCCGTCCTGCGCGGCCTGCGCGTACTGCTCGCCATAGCCGCCGCTGAGCTTCTTCAGGCTCGCGAACTGTCCGAGGCAGTGCTGCATGTGGTAGGACTCGTAGGCCATCTCTTCGCGCAGCGCTGGATGGCTGCCATCGAACTCGAAGAAGGTGCCGTTGGTCGTGCGCAGCACTTCGCGCAGCGCGAGTCCGCTGCTGGGCACCCAGCCCTTGCTGCGCCGCGCCTGCATGCGCTGGTGCTCCCGCTCCCACATCGCCAGGGCCATGAAGCAGGTGATGCGCTGCAGCTTCTGCTCGAGCCGCGTGCCGCGCCGCGCGCGCAGGAACTCCACCAGCACGCGCTCGCGCTCGATCAGCAGCAGATGGTCGGGGTCGAGGTAGTGGCAGGCCGGGGGCTGCGCATCGGCGCGCGGCTGCAACCGCCTGGCCAGCCACTCGGGCACCGGCTTTGCGGGGCCTGCGGCCGCGAGGTAATCGGCCATCGAGTGCACCGGCAGCACGTGCTCGAAGCTGCCGATGGCCCAGCGAAAGAAATGATTGCGCAGCCAGGCTGCCATGTCGGCGTCGTCGCCGCGCTCGCTGCTGCGGCGTGCGATGGCCGCCTTGACCTCGGGCGCGTTCACGACGTCGCGCGGCAGGTAGGCTGCCGGTGGCGCGGGATCGGCGACGGGCGTGGTCAGCGGCATCGGCCGGCGCGGCTACAGCGTGAAGTCGTAGTCCACCGTGATCGGCGCATGGTCGCTGAACTTGATGGTCTTGTAGATCTGCTCGCTGCGCGCGAGAGTGCCCAGGGCCGGCGTGGCCAGGTGGTAGTCGAGCCGCCATCCCACGTTGTTCGCGTAGGCCTGGCCGCGGTTGCTCCACCAGGTGTAGGCCTCGGCCGTGGTGTCAGGCTTGAGCAGGCGGTAGACGTCCACCAGGCCCGCGCCGTCGGCGCCGGCGTCCAGCAGCCGGGTCATCCAGGCGCGCTCCTCGGGCAGGAAGCCGCTGTTCTTCTGGTTGCCGCGCCAGTTCTTGAGGTCGATTTCCTTGTGGGCGATGTTGATGTCGCCGCAAAGGATGAATTCGCGCTCCTTCTTGAGCGCGGTGAGGTGCGGGAAGAAGCCCTTCAGGAAGCGGAACTTGGCTTCCTGCCGCTCCTCGCCCGAACTGCCGCTCGGGAAGTAGCAGCTGATGATCGAGAGCTTGCGTTTGGGCGTGTCGAAGCGCAGTTCGAGGTAGCGGCCCTCGGCATCGAATTCGGCGTCGCCCCAGCCCACCACCACGGCGCTCGGCGCGTGCCTGGTGTAGATCGCGGTGCCGGCGTAGCCTTTTTTCTCGGCGAAGTGGAAATGGCCCTTGAGGCCGGCCATTTCCTCGAATCGGCCTTCGATGTCGCTCGCCTGCACCCGGATCTCCTGCATGCAAATACAATCCGGCGCAAGTTCGGCCACCCAGTCCGCCACCCCCTTCGTGGCGGCCGAACGCAGGCCATTGAGATTGAGGCTGGTCAGTTTGAACACAAGGAATTCCCGATGGCTGTAGATGGTGAGAAAAGCAGCGCGGTGGCGCAGGATTTCGTCCAGTTCGCGCTCGACGCAGGGGTGCTGCGCTTCGGCGAGTTCAAGACCAAGGCCGGTCGCATGAGTCCTTATTTCTTCAATTCGGGGCTCTTCGACGACGGCGCCAAGATCGCGCGGCTCGCCGGATTCTATGCAGACCGGCTGATCGAGAGCGGCGTCGAGTTCGACATGATCTTCGGCCCCGCCTACAAGGGCATTCCGCTGGGCGCCACGGTGGCGGCCGAACTGGCCCGGCGCGGGCGCAACCATCCCTTTGCCTACAACCGCAAGGAAGCCAAGGCGCACGGCGAGGGCGGCAACCTGGTGGGCGCGCCGCTCAGGGGCCGCGTGCTGATCGTCGACGACGTGATGTCGGCCGGCACCGCGGTGCGCGAATCCATTGCCGCCATCGAAGCCGCGGGCGCCACGCCGCACGCCGTGGCCATTGCGCTCGACCGGCAGGAAAAAGCCACCGAGAACGGCGTCGACGTGGACCACAGCGCCGTCCAGTACGTGCGCAACCAGCTGGGCCTGCAGGTGGTGGCCATTGCCACGCTCGACGACCTGCTGAACTATCTCTCGGGCAGCGCCGCCGCCGACCTCGGCGTGCATCGCGAGCGGGTGCTCGCCTACCGGGCGCGCTACGGCGCCAGCTGAGACCGACGCCGTGCCCATGCGCAAACTCGACCTGGCGGCCCGGCCGTTCGCAGCCCCGTGGGTGCTGCTGCTGATGGCACTGTGGGCCGGCGCGGCCCCGGCGCAGCCCGCACCGGCGCCGGCCGCGGGCATCTATTCGTGCACCGATGCACGCGGCCGCACCCTCACGGCCGACCGCCCGATTGCCGAATGCAGCGACCGCGAGCAGCGCGAACTGAGCCCGAGCGGCACCACGCGCCGCCGCATCGAGCCCACGTACACCGCCCGAGAACTGGCCGAGCGCGAAGACCGCGCCCGCGAGGCCGCATTGCAGGCCGCGCGCCTGACCGACGAGCGCCGCCGCGAGCGCGCGCTGCTGGTGCGCTATCCCAATGCCGAGGTGCACGACCGCGAGCGCGCCGAGGCGCTGGTGCAGATCGACGCGGTGATCCAGGCGGCGAAGAAGCGCCTCGTCGAGCTGGCCGAAGACCGGAAGCGAATCGACGAGGAGCTGGAGTTCTACAAGCACGACGTGAGCAAGGCGCCCGGCGCCGTGCGCCGCAAGCTCGAGGACAACGCGCAGAGCGTGGCGGTGCAGAACCGCTTCATCGGCGAGCAGGAAGACGAGAAGAAGCGCGTCAACGCGCGCTTCGACGAGGAGCGCGCGCGCCTCAAGCAGCTCTGGTCTCCCCAGAACGGCGTCAGCAAACGCTGAGGGCCGGCGTCAGCCCAGCTTTGCCTTGAGCAGTTCGGTCACCTGGGCCGGGTTCGCCTTGCCGCCGCTGGCCTTCATCACCTGGCCCACGAGGCCGTTGAGGGCCTTCTCCTTGCCGCCGCGGTACTCCTCGACGTTCTTCGCGTTCTTTGCGATCACCTCGTCCAGGATCCTGTCGAGCGCGCCGGTGTCGCTCATGGGCTTGAGGTCCTTGGCCTCGATGATGGCGTCGACATCGCTGCCTTCGCCGGTCCAGAGCGCGTCGAACACCTGGCGTGCCGCATTGTTGGGCAGCGTGCCGTCGGCAATGCGCCCGACCAGCTGCGCCAGCTGCTGCGCCGTGACCGGCGCGGCCTCGATGCCGATTTCCTGCGCATTCAGCCGGCGCGCCATTTCACCGGTGATCCAGTTGCTCGCGAGCTTGGGCGTGGCGCCGGCCTTCACCGCGTCGTCGAAATAGCGTGAGAGCGCCGGGCTCTGCGTGAGCTGCGCCGCGTCGTATTCGGACATGCCGTGGTCGCGCACGTAGCGCTCGGCCATGGCGCGCGGCAGCTCGGGCATGGCGGCGCGCACGCGCTCGATCCACTCGGGCTCGATGGCGAGCGGCGGCAGGTCCGGGTCGGGGAAGTAGCGGTAGTCGGCCGCGTCTTCCTTGGTGCGCATGGTGCGCGTCTCGCCGGTGTCGGGGTCGAACAGCACCGTGGCCTGCTCGATCTTGCGGCCGTCTTCCAGCTCGTTGATCTGCGAGTTGATCTCGTAGTCGATCGCCTGCTGCATGAACTTGAAGCTGTTCAGGTTCTTGATCTCGCGCCGCGTGCCGAGCTTCTCGCCGGGCTTGCGCACCGAGACGTTGGCGTCGCAGCGGAAGCTTCCTTCCTGCATGTTGCCGTCGCAGATGCCGATCCAGGTGACGATCTTGTGCAGCTCGCGCGCATAGGCCACGGCCTCGGCGGTGGAGCGCATGTCGGGCTCGGTCACGATCTCCAGGAGCGGCGTGCCGGCGCGGTTCAGGTCGATGCCGCTCTGGCCGACGAAGTTCTCGTGCAGCGACTTGCCCGCGTCTTCCTCGAGGTGGGCGCGCACCAGGCGCACGGTCTTCTTTTCCTGGCCGAGGAAGAACGAGACGGCGCCGCCCTGCACGACCGGGATCTCGTACTGGCTGATCTGGTAGCCCTTGGGCAGGTCGGGGTAGAAGTAGTTCTTGCGCGCGAACACGCTGCGCGGCGCAATGTGCGAGCCGAGCGCGAGGCCCAGCTTGATGGCGCGCTCGACCGCGCCCTTGTTCATCACGGGCAGCGTGCCGGGCAGCGCCAGGTCGACCGCGCAGGCCTGCGTGTTGGGCTCGGCGCCGAAGGCGGTGGAGGCGCGGCTGAAGATCTTGCTCGCGGTCGAGAGCTGGGCGTGCGTCTCGAAGCCGATGATGACTTCATAGCCGCGCACCAGCGGGCCGGTCGGGCGGCCTTCTTGCTGTGCTTCGAAAGTGTTCACGGGTTCGCTCATTTCAGAATCCCTCCGGCGTGCGCGTGTGCCAGTCGGTGGCCTGCTGGAAGCGGTGCGCCGCGTTCAGCAGCTTCGCTTCGCCGAAGTAGTTGCCGATCATTTGCAGGCCCACGGGCATGCCGTTTTCATCGAAGCCCGCGGGCACGCTCATGCCGGGCAGGCCGGCCAGCGAGGCGGGCAGCGTGAAGATGTCGGCCAGGTAGTCGGCCACCGGGTCGCCGCCGTGCTCGCCGATCTTCCAGGCGGTGGTCGGCGCGGCGGGGCCGGCGATCACGTCGCACTGCCTGAAGGCCTGCTGGAAGTCGTCGGCGATCATGCGGCGCACCTTCTGCGCCTGCAGGTAGTAGGCGTCGTAGTAGCCGTGGCTCAGCACGTAGGTGCCGATCATGATGCGGCGCTTCACCTCGTCGCCGAAGCCTTCGGCGCGCGTGCGCTCGTACATCTCGGCCAGGTCCTTGTACTGTTTCGCGCGGTGGCCGAACTTGACGCCGTCGAAGCGGCTCAGGTTGCTCGAGGCCTCGGCCGCGGCCAGGATGTAGTACACGGGTATCGAGAGCTCCGTGAGCGGCAGCGACACCTCGACGCGCTTCGCGCCGAGCTTCTCGTACTGCGCGAGCGCGGCGTCGATCGCCGCGCGCACGCCGGGCGCCACGCCTGCGCCGAAGAATTCCTTGGGCACGCCGATGCGCAGGCCGTCGAGCGAGTCGCCGAGCGAGCGGCCGAAGTCTTCGGCGGGCTTGTCGAGCGAGGTCGAGTCGCGGTCGAGGTCGGGGCCGCAGAAGGCCGACAGCAGCAGCGCGCAGTCCTCGGCCGAACGGGCCATCGGGCCGGCCTGGTCGAGGCTGGACGCGAAGGCCACCATGCCGTAGCGCGAGGCGCGGCCGTAGGTGGGCTTGATGCCGGTGATGCCGCAGAACGAGGCCGGCTGGCGGATCGAGCCGCCGGTATCGGTGCCGGTGGCCGCGGGCGCGAGGCGCGCCGCCACGGCCGCGGCGCTGGCGCCCGAGGAGCCGCCCGGGATGCGCTCGCGGTTCCAGGGGTTGCGCACCGGCACGGCCTTGTCGTGGCCCACGGCGGGCACGGCGACGTTCTCGTTGGCCGAACCCATCGCGAATTCGTCGCAGCTGAGCTTGCCCAGCGTGACCGCGCCGGCCTCGGCCAGGCGCTTGACCACGGTGGCGTCGAACGGCGAGCGGTAGCCCGCGAGCATCTTCGAGCCGGCGGTGGTGGCGAAGTCGGTGGTGGTGAAGATGTCCTTGTGCGCGATCGGCACGCCGGCCAGCGCGGGCGCATTGCCGGCCGCGATCAGCGCGTCGGCCGCGCGGGCCTGGGCCAGCGTGACCTCTTCGTTCACGTCGACGAAGGTGCCGAGCGACTCATGCGCCTTCATGCGGCCAAGGAAGGCCTGCGAGGCCTCGACGGCCGAAACCTTGCGCTCGGCCAGGGCCTTGGCAAGGGCGGCCACGCCCATCTGGTGCAGTTCGCCGCTCATTCGATCACCTTCGGCACGAGGAACAGGCCGGCTTCGACGGCCGGGGCGCTCTTCTGGTTGGCTTCGCGGTTGTCGGGTTCGCTCGCCACGTCGTCGCGCAGGCGCAGCGTGATGTCCTCGACGGCGGCCACCGGATGGGCCAGCGGCTCGACCCCGGTGGTGTCGACCGAACGCATGCGTTCGACCAGGTCAAAAAAGCCGTTGATCTGGCTGAGCATGCGCTCGCTTTCGTCGGAGGCAAGCTGCAGCCGCGCCAGGGAGGCGATGCGTGCAATATCTGAAGCGGAAAGTGACATGGGTCGGACCGGCCGAAAAAACCGGAAGTAATCGCACGCCGGAGAGGGTGCTAACACGGGATTCAGAGGGGATTCGGGTATTATCCCGCCTTTGCCGCAACCCCCGCGAACGCGCCGGCTTTTGCGCCAAAAACGATCAATTCACCCCGTCATACGACCCAAAAAACAGAGCGACGACCTGCCGACGCGCAGGCGTGCTCCAGAGGATTCCGCACATGTTTGGAGCTTTCCGTCGGTACTTTTCCACCGACCTGGCGATTGACCTCGGCACCGCCAACACCCTGATCTTCGCTCGCAACAAGGGCATCGTGCTGGACGAACCCTCGGTGGTCGCCATCCGCCACGAAGGCGGCCCCCACGGCAAGAAGGTGATCCAGGCCGTCGGCCGCGAGGCCAAGGCCATGCTGGGCAAGGTGCCCGGCAACATCGAGGCGATCCGCCCGATGAAGGACGGCGTGATTGCCGACTTCGTGATCACCGAGCAGATGATCAAGCAGTTCATCAAGATGGTGCACCCGCGCACGCTGCTCACGCCGAGCCCGCGCATCATCATCTGCGTGCCCTGCGGCTCCACCCAGGTCGAACGCCGCGCCATCAAGGACGCGGCCGAGGCGGCGGGCGCCACGTCGGTCTACCTGATCGAGGAACCCATGGCCGCGGCCATCGGCGCGGGCCTGCCCGTCAGCGAGGCCTCGGGCTCGATGGTGGTCGACATCGGCGGCGGCACCACCGAAGTGGGCGTCATCAGCCTGGGCGGCATGGTCTACAAGGGCTCGGTCCGCGTGGGCGGCGACCGCTTCGACGAAGCCATCATCAACTACATCCGCCGCAACTACGGCATGCTGATCGGCGAGCCGACGGCCGAGGTCATCAAGAAGAACATCGGCTCGGCCTTCCCGGGCTCCGAGGTCAAGGAGATGGAAGTCAAGGGCCGCAACCTCTCCGAAGGCGTGCCGCGCAGCTTCACCATCAGCAGCAACGAAGTGCTGGAAGCCCTGACCGACCCGCTCAACAACATCGTCTCGGCCGTGAAGAACGCGCTGGAGCAGACGCCCCCCGAGCTGGGCGCCGACATCGCCGAACGCGGCATGATGCTGACCGGCGGCGGCGCGCTGCTGCGCGACCTGGACCGCCTGCTGGCCGAGGAAACCGGCCTGCCGGTGCTGGTGGCCGAAGACCCGCTGACCTGCGTGGTGCGCGGCTGCGGCATTGCGCTGGAACGCATGGACCGCCTGGGCAGCATCTTCACGAGCGAGTAAGAGGCGCAAGCCATCATCGGCCGGCCTCTGCTTGCGCAGGCCGGCTTTTTTGCCATCTGACGTTGCACACAGCCAGGTCCGAACCATGCCCTTGGGCACGCTCGATCGCACAGCCCCACCCCTGTTCAACCAGGGGCAGTCGGCGCTCAGCAAGCTGATCTTCTTCGGCGCGCTCGCGCTGTTCCTGATGGTGGCCGACGCGCGCTTCCATCTGGTGCAGCCGCTGCGCGCGGCCGTCGGCGCGGTGCTCTATCCGGTGCAATGGCTGGCGCTCAAGCCGGTGCAGCTGGTGGTGGGCGGCGGCCGCTATTTCGAAGACCTGCAGGCGGCCCAGCGCAACGAGGACGAGGCGCGCAAGGCGCTCATGCTGCAGGCCGAGCGCGCGAGCCAGGCCGACACGCTCGCGCAGGACAACGCGCGGCTGCGCGCGCTGCTCGAGCTGCGCCAGACCACCCAGGCCCCGGGCCGCGCGGCCGAGGTGCTGTACGACGCGGCCGACCCGTACACGCGCAAGATCGTCATCGACCAGGGGCTCACCCAGGGCGTGGCCGCCGGCTCGCCCGTGATCGACGCGCACGGCGTGCTGGGACAGGTGACGCAGGTGCAGCCCTTCACGAGCGAGGTCACGCTGGTGATCGACCGCGATCTTTCCATTCCCGTGCAGAACACCCGCACCGGCGTGCGCAGCGTGGCCTTCGGCGACGCGTCGGCGCATGGCGGCGGACTCGAACTGCGCTTCATGGCCGCCAATGCCGACCTGCAGGAGGGCGACCTGCTGTCCACCAGCGGCGTCGACGGCGTCTACCCGCCCGGCCTGCCGGTGGCGAAGATCGAGCGTATCGAGCGCCGCGCCGATTCGGCCTTTGCGCGCATCTATTGCGTGCCGCTGGCCCGCGTGACGGCCGCGCGCTACGTGCTGGTGCTCGCGCCCACCGGGGCGCCGTCGGCGCCGCCGGCCCCGGCGCCCGCCGCCGCGGTGCGCAAGAAGCCCGAGGCCAAGCCGGCCGGCAAGACAACGGACAAGGCCGACAAGAAAGCCGCGGAGCGCACCCGATGATCAAGCGTCCCGGACAACAGCAGCTCCTGCTGCCCGTGAGCCCGCTGTTCATGTGGGCGAGCCTGGTGGCGGCGCTGCTCATCAACATGATCCCGATCGGCCGCGCCGCCTGGATGCCCGACCTGCTCGCGCTGGCCATCGTGTTCTGGGGCGTGCACCAGCCGATGCGCGTGGGCATTGGCGCGGCCTTCGTCTTCGGGCTGTGCATGGACGTGCACCAGTCGTCGATGCTGGGCCAGCATGCGCTGTCCTACACCACGCTGGGCTTCTTCGCGATCACCATCCACCGGCGCCTGCTCTGGTACCCGGTGGCCTCGCAGGCGCTGCAGGTGCTGCCGCTCTTTGCGCTGTCGCAGCTGATCGAGGTGATCACGCGGATGGTCGGCGGCGGCGTGTTCCCGGGCTGGAGCGTGCTGATCTCGCCGGCGCTGGAGGCTGCGCTGTGGCCGCTGGCCACCGCCTTGCTGCTCGCGCCGCAGCTTCGCACGCCGGACCCCGACGAGAATCGTCCGCTGTAGCCATGGCGCACCCCGGTCTTTCATTCCCGGCATTTGCCATGGCCACGGCCGGCGCCTAAGCTCGCAGCTCCGCCGCCATGACCGAAATCCGCAACGTCGCCGCCGACCTCGCGCGCTTCAAGCGCCGCGTGGTCGTGATCGGCCTGGCCGTGCTGTTCGCCTTCAGCCTGCTGTGCGCGCGCCTGATCTACCTCCAGGTGGTGCGGCACGAAGACCTCGCGGAACAGGCCGAGAGCAACCGCACGGCCATCGTGCCGGTGGTGCCCAACCGCGGCCTGATCCTCGACCGCAACGGCATCGTGCTGGCGTCGAACTATTCGGCCTACACGCTGGAGATCACGCCGTCGAAGGTGGGCGACGTCGAGGAGACCATCGAGAGCCTCACCCAGGTGCTCGAGATCTCGCCGCGCGACCGCCGCCGCTTCAAGCGCCTGCGGGAAGACTCGCGCAGCTTCGACTCCATTCCGATCCGCACCCGCCTGAGCGACGAGGAAGTCGCGCGCTTCGCCGCGCAGCGCTACCGCTTCCCGGGCGTGGAGATCAAGGCCCGGCTGTTCCGCAACTATCCGCACGCCGAGCTGGCCTCGCACGTGCTCGGCTACATCGGCCGCATCAACCAGCGCGAGAAGACCGCGATGGAAGACTGGGCCGAGGAAGACCAGGCCAACTACAAGGGCACCGACTACATCGGCAAGCTCGGCATCGAGCAGAGCTACGAGAAGACGCTGCATGGCCAGACCGGCGTCGAGCAGATGGAAACCTCGGCCGGCGGCCGCGCGGTGCGCCGGCTCGCCAGCCACCCGGCCACGCCCGGCAACACCGTGATGCTGTCGCTCGACATCAAGCTGCAGAAGCTGGTGGAAGACATGTTCGGCGAGCGCCGCGGCGCGCTGGTGGCCATCGACCCCAAGACCGGCGAGGTGCTGGCCTTCGTGAGCAAGCCCACCTTCGACCCGAACCTGTTCGTCGAAGGCATCGACACCGAGAGCTGGCAGGCGCTGACCGAATCGCTCGACAAGCCGCTCTTGAACCGCGCGCTGCGCGGCACCTATCCGCCCGGCTCCACCTACAAGCCCTTCATGGCGCTGGCGGCGCTGCAGACCGGCAAGCGCGGCCCCAACGTGGTGGTGAACGATCCCGGCTACTTCAACTTCGGCGGCCACCGCTTCGGCAGTCCCGAAGGCAACATCGGCGGTGTCGACATGCGCCGCTCGATCCAGCTGTCGAGCAACATCTACTACTACTCGCTGGCCAACGAAATGGGCGTGGACCTGATCCACGACTTCATGAAGCCGCTGGGCTTCGGCCAGATCACCGGCATCGACCTCGGCGGCGAGGTGCGCGGCGTGCTGCCGAGCACCGAATGGAAGCGCAACGCCTACAAGCGGCCCGAGCAGAAGAAGTGGTATGCGGGCGAGACCATTTCGCTGGGCATCGGGCAGGGCTACAACGCCTTCACGATGCTGCAGCTCGCGCAGGCCACGGCCATCGTGGCCGACGGTGGCCGCAAGCACAAGCCGCACCTCGTGCTGGCCACGCGCAACACCGTGAGCGGGCAGGTGGTGCCGCTGCCCCAGCCGCCGGCCGAGAACCTGGGCTACACCGCGGCCAACGTCGCGGTGGTCCGCGAGGGCCTGACCAGCGTGGTCACCAGTGGCACCGCGCGCGGCGTGTTCGCCGGCGCGGGCTACCAGGCGGCGGGCAAGACCGGCACCGCGCAGGCCGTGACGCAGGCGCAGAACACCAAGTACAACGCGAAGGCGCTCGAGGAGCACCAGCGCGACCACGCGCTCTTCATGGCCTTCGCGCCGGCCACCGATCCGAAGATCGCGCTGGCGGTGATCGTCGAGAACGCCGGCTGGGGCGCAGGCGCGGCGGCGCCCATTGCGCGCCGCGTGTTCGACTACTGGCTGATGGACCAGTACCCGAGCGAGGCCGACATGGCCGCCATCAAGGTCGGCAAGGCCACCGCGCCGATCGGCAAGCCGCGCGTGGCCAGCGAAGTGGCGTGGCCGGCGGCGGCCTCTGCCGCGACCGCGCCCTGAGTCTTGCCCTAAGCCACCACGGTCCCGCTGACCTCTCCCAGGCCGATGCGCACCGCGCCCGCGCGCTCGCACCAGCCGCGGATCACCAGCGTGTCGCCGTCTTCGAGGAAGGTGCGCTTCTCGCCGTTGGGCAGCGTGATCGGCTGCTTGCCGCCCTGCGTGAGCTCGATCAGCGAGCCGGCCTCGTCGGGCTTGGGGCCCGAGAGCGTGCCCGAGCCCAGCAGGTCGCCGGGTTGCAGGTTGCAGCCGTTCACCGTGTGGTGCGCGACCAGCTGCGCGGCGGTCCAGTAGGCGGCCTCGGTGGTGTTGCCGCGCGTGAGGCGCGCGGGCGCCAGGCCTTCGGCGCGCATCTTCGCGGTCTGCAGCAGCACCTCGAGCGTGATGTCGAGCGCGCCGCCTTCGCGGTTCGAGGGCGCGTCCAGATAGGGCAGCGGCTGCGGATCTCCCGCGGGCCGCTCGAAGCGGGCGCGGAACGGCGCCAGCGCCTCCATCGTCACGATCCACGGCGACAGCGTGCTTGCGAAATTCTTTGAAAGGAAAGGGCCCAGCGGCTGGTACTCCCAGGCCTGGATATCGCGCGCCGACCAGTCGTTGAGCAGGGCCACGCCGAACAGGTGGTCTTCGGCCTCGGCGATGGCAATCGGCTCGCCGAGCGCATTGCCGCGGCCGACGAAGAAACCCAGTTCCAGTTCGTAGTCGAGCCGCTTCGAAGGACCGAAGCCGGGCTCGGCCGCATCCGGCGCCTTGGTCTGCCCCTGCGGGCGCTTGAAGACCTGCCCGCTCACGCCGATCGACGAGGCGCGGCCGTGGTAGCCGATCGGCACCCACTTGTAGTTGGGCATCAGCGGCTGGTCGGGGCGGAACAGCTTGCCGATGGTGGTGGCGTGGTGGATGCCGGTGTAGAAGTCGGTGTAGTCGCCGATGCGGCAGGGCACGGTCATTTCGGTCTTCGATTGCGGCAACAGTGCCTTGGCCCAGGCCGCCTGCCGGCCGCTGCCTTCGGCCAGGCCCGCAGAAATGGCCGCGCGCAGGGCCTGGCGCTCCTTCATGCTCGCGTTCATCAGCACGTTCATGTCGTCGGTATCGACCAGGCCGACAGCCTTCAGGTCGAGCACCTGGTCGCCGATGGCCACGCCGATGCGGAAAGCTTCACTGCTGCCGGCTGTGCGAAAGCGGCCGAAGGGCAGGTTCTGGATCGGGAAGTCGCAGCCGGCTCCGTTGGCGGAGGCGACCCAGCTGCGCAGCTTCGGGTCGTGGGTGGCGTTCAGTACGGTGGTGCTCATGGCATGTCTTTCTTTGAGATTCGGTTCAGTCGGCGGTCATGCCGGCTTTCCTGGCGACGTCGCCGAGGCGCTGGTATTCGGTTTGCGTGAGCGTGGCCAGCTCCTGCGCGGTCGAGCCGCGCGGCGAGAAGCCGGCCTGCTGCAGCCCGGCCTTCACCTCGGGCATCACGAGCGCCTCGACGAAGGCTTCGTTCAACGCCTTCACGATGGGTGCCGGCAGGTTCGCGGGACCGTACACGCCGAACCATGGGTCCAGCGCATAGCCCTTGAGCCCGGCCTCGGCCATCGTCGGCACCTCGGGCAGCGAGGGCGAGCGCGCCGGCCCCGCCACCGCCAGCGCGCGCAGCTTGCCGGCCTGGATGTGCGGCAGCGACGCCGGCAGGTTGTCGAACATCAGGCCGATGTTGTTGCCCAGCATGTCGGTGATGGCCGGGCCGCTGCCCTTGTAGGCCACGTGCACGAGCTCGGTGCCGGTCATCTGCGCGAACATCACGCCCGCCAGGTTCATCGAGGTGCCCGCGCCGGCCGTGGCGTAGGGCAGGCCGGGGTTCTTCTTCGCGGCCGCGATCAGATCGGACACCGACTTGATCGGCGAGCTCGCGGGCACCTCGAGCACGATGGTCGAGGTGCCCAGCAGGCTGATCGCGGTGAAGTCGCGGCGCGGATCGAAGGCCATGGCCTTGTAGATGTGCGGGTTGAGCGCATTGGTCGAGATGGCGCCGAAGCCGATGGTGTAGCCGTCGGGCGCAGCCTTGGCCACGGCATCCATGCCGATGTTGCCGCCCGCACCGCCGCGGTTGTCGATCAGCACCGGCTGGCCCAGCTTCTGCGAGACCTGCTGGCCCACGGTGCGCGCCACCAGGTCGGTGGTGCCGCCGGGCGTGTAGGGCACGATGAAGCGGATGGGCTTCGACGGGAAGTCCGCCGCGTGCGCCGCGAGCAAGGGCGCGGCGAGCAGGGCGATGGCGGCCGCGCGGCGCGTGATGGCGAATGCGTTCTTCATGGCTTGAACTGGTCCTTGAGACCCGCCCAGCAATCGGCGTAATCGGTGTCGAGCGCGGGGCTCTTGAGCGCGAAGTTCGTCGGAATGAAGCGCAAGCGGCTCTCGAACATGAAGGCCAGCGTGTTGTCGAGCTTGTGCGGCTTCAGGTCGGCATGCGTGGCCTTGTCGAAGGCTTCCTCGTCGGGGCCGTGCGGCACCATGCAGTTGTGCAGGCTCGCGCCGCCGGGCTTGAAGCCGCCCGGCTTGGCGTCGTATTCGCCGAGCACCAGGCCCATGAATTCGCTCATGAGGTTGCGATGGAACCATGGCGGACGGAAGGTGTTCTCCATCACCATCCAGCGCGGCGGGAAGATCACGAAATCGCAGTTGGCGGTGCCGGGCGTGTCGCTCGGCGAAGTCAGCACGGTGAAGATCGACGGATCGGGATGGTCGAAGCTGATGGAGCCGATCACCATGAAGTTGGCGGTGTCGTACTTCACCGGCGCCAGGTTGCCGTGCCAGGCGACCACGTTGAACGGCGACTGCTTGGCCGGCGCCTTCCAGAAGCGGCCGCCGAATTTCTTCACCAGCTCGTAGGCGCCGCCGTCTTCCTCGAAGGCCGCCACGGGGGCCTGGAAGTCGCGCGCGTTGGCCAGGCCGTTGGAGCCGATCGGGCCGAGCTCGGGCAGGCGGAATTGCGCGCCGTAGTTCTCGCAGACGTAGCCGCGCGAGAGGCCGTCGGGCAAGGCCACCTTGAAGGCCATGCCGCGCGGCAGCAGCGCGATTTCGCCGGGCTTCACGTCGAGCACGCCGAGCTCGGTCGTGATCACGAGGCGGCCCTGCTGCGGCACGATGAGCATCTCGCCGTCCGCGTTGACGAAGGCGCGGCGCTCCATCGAGCGGCCCGCGAGGTACATGAGCGAGCCGATGCCCACCTGCGATTCGGCATCGCCGTTGGCCGCGACCGTGTGCATGCCGTCGATGAAGTCCGCCTCGGCCGCGCCGCCGTCGAGCGGCATCGGGTGCCAGCGCAGCGGCTCGGGCGGCAGCGCGATCTCGCGGTCGGCGCCGGTGGTCCAGTGCGCCTGCGCATACGGCTGGTAGCGGCCCGACACCACCGAGGGTTGCCGGCGGTAGAGCCAGGTGCGGCGGTTCTCATGGCGCGGCGCGGTGAAGGCGGTGCCCGAGAGCAGTTCGGTGTAGAGGTCGAAGGGCGCGCGCTGCGGGTTGTTGCGGCCCTGCGGCAGGGCGCCGGCAACGGCTTCCGAGGCGTACTCGTTGCCGAAGCCGCTCTGGTAGCGCCGTTCGGTATCGTCGATGGGGTTCGTCATGGGGTTCTCTTTCGAAAAGCGCGATGAATGAGGTTGGAATGCGTGGGTTCAGCTGCCGCGTGCGGCCTCGAAGGCTTCGCGCAGCACGGCCAGCGAGCCGATGTGGTTGGCCAGCACGAGCACGAGCCGCGCATTGAAGGCGTGGCTCTCTTCGGTGGAAAGCCCCTGGTGCGCCTCGATCAGCGCCTCGTAGAAATCGTCCGGTGCTTCGAGGTTCGGTGCGGTGATCAGTTGTCGTTGCTGCTGCATGGTGGTCCTCATGCCTTGGCCAGTGCGCGGCCGATGGCTGCGCGGATGTTTTCTGCCGTGGGTTGCCGCCAGCGCGCGCACACATGCTGGTCGGGCCGCAGCAGGTAGACGGTGCCGGGCCGCGCGTCGTAGCGCTGCACGGCGAGCTCGCCTGCGGGTGTCGCGCCTTGCACGCGCACGACGTGCAGCGCAAGGTCGCAGGCCTCCAGCGCCTCCAGCGCCTCCAGCGCCTGCAGGCTGCGCTCGGCCGCCCCGCCGGTGCCGAACAGCAGCGCCGTGAACTGCGCCACGTGGCATTCGCGCAGCAGCCAGCCGCTGCCGCCGTCGGCGCGCACGATGGGCGCATCGGCCGCCGCGGCGCCGGGCACCATCGCACCCGCAAACACATCGGCATCGGGCGTGTTGAGCGGCGAGTCGCGCAGCACCGCAGGCACCGAGAGCCGCCCGCTGTTGACCAGCGTGCGCGCGAAGGCGTGGCGCTTGGTGAGCTCCAGCACCGCGTCGCGGAACAGCCGGCTCACCTCGCTCTTGGGCGTGATGAAGTCGGTGGCGCGCGTGGAGTTGCGGATGTTCTCGTCGGCCGCGTATTCGCGCTCGCTCGCATAGCTGTCGAGCAGCGCGTCGGGCGCCTCGCCCTGGAGCACGGCCGCGAGCTTCCAGCCCAGGTTGTCGGCGTCCTGCACGCCCGAGTTGGCGCCGCGCGCGCCGAAGGGCGACACGCCATGCGCCGAGTCGCCCGCGAACAGCACGCGGCCGTGGCGAAAGCGCTCCATGCGCTGGCAGGCGAAGGTGTAGACGCTGGCCCAGCCGATCTGGAACTGCACGCCCTCGAAGCCGATGCTGTCGAGCAGCGCGCGTACGCGCGGCGTGATGTTCTCGGGCTTGCGTTCTTCCACCGGGTCGGCGTCCCAGCCGAGCTGGAAGTCCACGCGCCACATGCCGTCGGCCTGCTTGTGCAGCAGCACGCTCTGGCCGGGATGGAACGGCGGGTCGAACCAGAAGCGCCGCTCCGTCGGCAGGTCCGCATCCATCGTGATGTCGGCAATCAGGAAGCGGTCGCGGAAGGTGCGGCCCTTGGCTTCGAGGCCCATCAATTGACGCAGGTTGGAGCGCGAGCCGTCGCAGGCGCCGACGTAGTCGGCGGCCAGCCGGTAGTCGCCCTCGGGCGTTTCGATGCTGAGCAGCGCGCTGTCGCCGCGCTGTTCGATGCCCGTGACCTTGTGGTTCCAGCGCAGGTCGATCAGCGGCAGCGTGGCGACACGCTCGACGAGATAGCCCTCGACGTAGTACTGCTGCAGGTTGATGAAGGCCGGGCGCTCGTGGCCGGGCTCGGGCAGCAGGTCGAAGCGGTAGACCTGCTCGTCATGGAAGAACACCTTGCCCACGTGCCACGACACGCCCTTGTCGACCATGCGGTCGCCGCAGCCGAGGCGGTCGAAGATCTCGAGCGTGCGCTTGGCGAAGCAGATCGCGCGCGAGCCGCTGGACAGGGTGTTGTCATTGTCGAGCAGCACCACCGGAATCTCGCGCAACGCAAGATCGATGGCCAGCGCGAGGCCGACCGGGCCGGCGCCGACGATCACCACGGGGTGGCGGGCGGGCGTGGACGCGTCCTGGTCGGCGTGGCGCCTGTAGTCGAAGCGCAGGCTTTGATAGTCGATCACGTTTTGTCTCCGTGTCTTTGTATTGCTCCTTCCCCCGCTGGGGGAAGGCTGGGATGGGGGCTGGCGGCGCTCGAAATTGGCGCTCTGCGTGCCCCCACCCCAGCCCTCCCCCGGAAGGGGAGGGAGCAGGACAGGTCAGCCTTCGAGCGCCTTCCACATCTCGATGTCGCGCTCGGCTGTCCACACGCGCGGATCGGCATGGCCCGAGGCCTCGTCGTACGCGCGGCTCACGTCGAAGGGCATGCAGTGGTCGAAGATCACCCACTGGCTGTACTTGGGCTTGAGCCTGGCGTAGGTGTCCTTGTAGACCGTGTTCAGGTCGCGCCCGGCCTTCACGCCTTCCTGCACGCTGGCGTACACGTCGGAGATGAAGTTGCGCGTGCCGGTCAGGCCTTCGGCCACTTCGGCCGGCGTGGTGAGCGCGGCGCCGCGGCCCGGCACCAGCGCGGCGGGCTTGAGCGCCGCGATGTTGTCCAGCGTCTGCGGCCAGTCCTTGAAGTAGGCGTCGCCCGCATACGGCGTCGCGCCGAACTCGACCAGGTCGCCCGACAGCAGCGTGCGCTCCTCGGGCAGCCACACGACCGTGTCGCCCTTGGTGTGGCCGCGGCCCAGCTGGATCAGCTGCACCTCGAGCTTGCCGAGCCACAGCGTCATCTTGCCCGTGAAGGTCATGGTGGGCCAGGTCAGGCCGGGCGGCACGGTCTCGACGTTCTGGAACAGGCGCGGAAAGCGGCCGATCTCGCTGGCCTTGTCCTGCTCGCCGCGCTCGACGATCAGGTCGCGCGTGTCCTGGCTGGCCAGGATGTGCTCGGCACCGTAGCCGGCCGCGCCCAGCACGCGCACCGCGTGGTAGTGGGTGAGCACCACGTACTTGATGGGCTTGTCGGTCACTTCGCGGATGCGGCGCACCACGTCGGCCGCCATGGCGGGCGTGGCCTGGGTGTCGGCCACCAGCACACAGTCGTCGCCGATCACGATGCCGGTGTTGGGATCGCCCTCGGCGGTGTAGGCCCAGGCGTGCGCCGAGATCTGGCTGAAGGTGATCTTCTTCTCTTCCATGTCGGCCTGGCTGGCGAATTTCTTGGCTTGGCTCATCGTGTGTCTCCGTCGGTTGGATCGAAATTTGAATTCGTCTAAAACAAATGA
Organism: Variovorax sp. V93; assembly: GCF_041154485.1. NCBI lineage: Bacteria > Pseudomonadati > Pseudomonadota > Betaproteobacteria > Burkholderiales > Comamonadaceae > Variovorax > Variovorax sp. V93. Next base: position 374,604 of record NZ_AP028669.1, read on the forward strand.
ATTTGCGGTTAGCGAATTCCGAGAGTGTAAGCCCGAGATCAGTTCATGTCTAATCCCTTCTTCATGAACGAACAACCAGACGCCGAGGCGGGCCATGGCAGCCAGTGACACCGACCGCGCCGCCCAGCGCGGCATCCAGAGCATCGAAGTGGGTGGACAGCTGCTGCGTGCGCTGGTGCACCACGGCCGGCCGATGGCGCTGAAAGACCTGGCGCGCGAAGCCGACATGACGGCCGCCAAGGCCCATCCCTACATGGTGAGCTTCGGGCGGCTGGGCCTGATCGAGCAGGACCGCGCCAGCGGCCACTATCTGCTCGGCCCGCTGGCCTTGCAACTGGGCCTCATCAGTCTGCAGCAGGCCGACCCGGTGCACATTGCGACGCCGCTGATCGCCGAGGTCGCGCAGCGCATCGGCCACACGGTGGCGCTCGCGGTCTGGGGCGCGCGCGGTGCGACCATCGTGCGCACGGCCGAATCGCCGTCCCCGGTGCATGTGAACATGCGGCACGGCACGGTGTTCTCGCTCACCAACACCGCCTCGGGCCGGGTCTTTGCCGCCTACCTGGAGGCCGGTGCGGTGCGGCAGCTGCTCGACGCCGAGCGCCAGCGGCACAAGCTGCGCAAGTCCGGCGAGGAGCCGCCCGCGGCCGGCATGCCGCCGCAGCGGCCGCTGCCCTCGTGGAGCGAATTCGAGCGCCAGCTGCAGGAAGTGCGCGCGCACGGCATCAGCCGTTCCGAGGGCGAGGTGATCGAGGGCGTCAGCGCGATGGCGGCGCCGGTGTTCGACCACACCGGCGCCATCGTGCTGTCGGTCACGGCCATCGGCCCTGCCGCCATCTTCGACACCGCCTGGGACGGCGAAATCGCACGCGCGCTCAAGGCCTGCGCGGGCACGGTCTCCGCGCGGCTGGGCGCGACGTCTGCCGGAAGAAAGGCTTCCGCACCACTGGATCCATGAGCCTGGGCACCGCTTCTTCCCCCGCGTCTCCCGTCGAATCCGCCATCGCCCTGCTGGGCGCCGCCCGGCGCATCGCCGTGCTCTCCGGCGCGGGACTGTCCAGGGCTTCGGGCATTCCGACCTACCGCGACGCCGACGGCCTCTGGATGAACCAGAACGCACTGCAGTTCTCCCACGCCGAGGACCTGCAGCGCGATCCCAAGGGCTTCACCCGCTTCTGGGCCCGGCGGCTCGACACGGTCGAGGCCGCCCAGCCGAACCCCGGGCACGCGGCGCTCGCGCTGCTGCAGCGGCTGCGCCCGGCCACGCGCCTGATCACGCAGAACGTCGACGGCCTGCTCTCGATCGCGGGCGGGCTGGACGTGCTCGAACTGCACGGTTCGCTGCGCCGTTGGCGCTGCGACCACTGCGGCAACCGCCGCGGCCCCTGGCCCTTTCACCGCTGCATGCGCTGCGCCTCGCGCGCCCGGCCCGACGTCGTGATGTTCGGCGAGATGCTGAACCACGGCGTGCTGCACGACGCCCAGGTGGCCGCGCAGGAGGCCGACGTGTTCATGGTGGTCGGCAGCACGGCCGTGGTCTATCCGGCGGCCGAGCTGCCGCAGCTGGCCATGGCCCGCGGCGCCCGGCTGATCACGCTCAACATGGAGCCGCTGCCGCATCTGGACGAGGCAGCCTCGGTGGTCCTGCGCGGTGCGGCGGAGCTGCTGCTGCCGCAGCTGGTGGCGGGGATGGGCGGCTAGCTTTCGGAAGGCCTGGCCTCGCGCAGCGCACGCCAACGCGCGAGGCTTGCGGCAGGCCAGTACGCCTCGCGCTCGTAGTATTCGGTCACCGCGGGCGCGCCGGGCGGCAGCACCACCCAGGGCTGCTTCGACATCGTGAAAATGTGCAGGTCCGGCGGCAGCTGGTCGGGCGTATCGAGCGTGCCCACGCGGACGAAGCACACCGCATCGCCCGCACCGGCATAGTGGCTCCAGAGTGCGACACGGCAATGGGGGCAGCGAACGTACTTCTGGCCGCGTCCGCTGGCCGAAGGCGTCAGCACCACATCGACGGTGCCTTGCAGCAGTTGCATGTGCGCGGGTTCGATCAAGGCGTTGAGCGCGAAGGACGAGCCCGTTTCGCGTTGGCACCAGCGGCAATGGCAGCAGTGCACGAACAGCGGCGCAGCCATCATGCGGTAGCGCACGGCGCCGCAAGTGCAGCCCCCGTCGAGGGGCACGAAGGCATTGCCGTCAACAGCGGCGGCCATGGCGCTTCCTGGAAGGGCGCTCAGCCCTTCTTGCCGCCCAGCAGCACCAGCGCCCCGCCCACCACGATGGCGGCCACGCTGGCCCAGGCCGGGAAGTTGACCTGCTGCTTCTCCTTCACCGAGAACTCCAGCGGCCCCAGCTTGGCCTGGTGCGTTTCCTTCGTGAAGCTGAAGCCGCCGAGCCCGAGGCCCGCGATGCCGGCGACGATGAGCAGGATGCCGATGATGCGTGTGGCGTTCATGGTGAGGTCTCCTCCGTGGATGAAAAAAGCGGGCCGGGGCCGAAGCCGAGCTTACTGCCGCGGCTGCTGGTCCACCCACTGCACGACCTCGGCCACCGCCGCATCGGTGGCCGCGGCCAGCGCCTTGACGCCGCCGGGCGCATCGGCGCTCGGGGCCGGGCGGCGCACGGTGAAGGTGCGCTGGCCCAGCACGCGGTCGCCGCCGGTGGTGCCGCGGATCAGCGTGGCGCGCAGGCGGACCAGGCCGACGCTGCTGCTGGCCGAATCGAAGTAGTGGCTGAACTCGTCGAGCGAGATGCGCAGCGTGTCGGGCACCTTGCCCTCGGCGCGCGCGATGGTCGCGCTTTCTTCCGGACCGAGCACGGTACGCCGCTCGGCGAGCGCGTCGCGCAGCCGCTGGCGCAGCAGTTGCGCCGGCGGCAGGCTCCAGCGCGACTGCCCGTAGGGGCGCAGCTCGTTGGCATCGGCATAGCCAAGCCGGTAGAGGATCTGCGTGCCGTCGAGCCGCGTGTTGCTCTCGATCTCGGCCAGCGCGAGCGTGGGCAATGCGGCCGCGGGCGGGTTGGCGGCGGCGGCCGAGGCGGCCAGGCCGGGTCCGAAGTCGTACAGCGTGGCGCGCGCGGGCTTGTCGGGCAGCGCACCGCAGCCGGCGAGCAGCAGCAGCGCGAGGCCGGCACCGGCGCAGGCGGCGAGGCGCGGACGGGAGTGGGTGGTGTTCTTCATGGTCGTCACTTCAGGGGCGTCCGAGGGACGTGGTGGCGGGCGGCGCGGAGAACCCGGGCTCGCCGGGCCCGGCAGCGGTGCCGCCGTTGCCGAACAGCAGCGACTGCGGGTTGTCGTTGATGCTGTCGGCCGCGCGGCCGAGCCGGCGCACCGCGCGCGAGGTGTCGTCGGCCACGCGGTTCACGCGCGGCAGCGTGGCGGCGTTGAACGAATCGACCGACTGCGCCAGCGCCTTGGTGCCGTCGCTCAGCCGCTCGATCGGGCCGTCGGGCGCGTTGAGCCGGCCCACGGTGGTGTTGAAGTTGTTGGCCACGCGCGAGACGTCGCCGGCGGCCGTCTTCACCGACGACAGCGTGTTCGGCAGCGCTGCGAGCGCCGGGTTCAGCCCGGTCTTCACCGTGTTGTCGAGCTGCTTGAGCAGCGTGTTGGCGCTGGCCGAGGCCGCCGCGATGTTCTCGAGCGCATCGGCCGCGCGCTTCTGGTTCTCGTCGCCCAGCAGCTGGTTGGCGCGCTTGGTGGCCTCGTCGACCTGGTTGACGATGGCTTCGCCGCGGTCCTGCAGCTGCGCCAGCATCGAGGGCTTGAGCGGAATGCGCGGCGGATCGTCGTTGTTGGGCGCGAGCGCCACGTTCGATTCGCCCTTGTCGTCCAGCGCGATGAAGGCCAGGCCGGTCACGCCCTGGTAGCTCAGCGTGGCAAAGCTCGAGGTGGTGAGCGGCACGCGCTGGTCGACCGTGATGCGCACGCGCACGTTGCCCTTCGTCTTGGGGTCGAAGTCGATCGAGGTCACCTTGCCGACCGCGATGCCGCGGTAGCGCACCATGGCCTGCGGCTGCAGGCCGCTGACCGGGTCGCGCGTGGAGAGTTCGTAGATGTTGCGCACGGTGTTGTCGCGCGTGAACCAGACCACCAGCCCTACGAGCACGGCGATGAGGCCGAGCACGAAGGCGCCGGCGGCGATGGCATGGGCTTTGTTTTCCATGGTGTGGCTACCTTTCAGCGGGCCGCGCCGGCAGGGGCCGGCGGGGCTTTGGCGGGTTTGTCATGCAGGGCCTCCAGCGCGCGCTGGCCGCGCCCGCCCAGAAAATATTCGTGGATGAACGGATGCGGATACGCGATCACCTCGCGCGCCGAGCCGCTGACGATGACCTTGTGGTCGGCCAGCACCGCGATGCGGGTGCTCAGGTCGAACAGGGTGTCCAGGTCGTGCGTGACCATCACCACCGTCAGGCCCAGCTCGCGGTGCAGGCCGCGCAGCAGGTCGCAGAAGCTGTCGGAGGCCTCGGGGTCGAGGCCGGCCGTGGGCTCGTCCAGCAGCAGCAGCGGCGGGTCCATGATGAGCGCGCGCGCCAGCGCCACGCGCTTGATCATGCCGCCCGACAGGTCGGCCGGGCTCATGTTGGCATGCCGCGGCTCCAGGCCCACCATCTGCAGCTTGACCAGCGCCGCATTGCGGATCAGCTCGTCGGGCAGCAGCTTGAGCTCGCGCAGCGGAAAGGCAATGTTCTCGAGCACGCTGAAGGCCGAGAACAGCGCGCCGTGCTGGAACAGCATGCCGACGTTGGCCGCGCCCTTGGCGCTGAGCTCGCCCGGCGCCCGGCCCAGCACCTCGACCGTGCCCTTGGTCGGCTTCTCGAGCCCGAGGATCTGGCGCAGCAGCACCGTCTTGCCGGTGCCCGAGCCACCCACCAGCGAGAGCACCTCGCCGCGCTCGATGCGCAGGTCGAGGTCGCGGTGCACCACGACCTCGCCGTCGGCGCTCTTGAACACCGTCCAGAGCTTGCGGATGTCGACGACGACGTTCGAATCGTTCATTGGTGCACCCTTGGCGCTGCGCTCATGCCCGGAACCCCACGCCCTTGAACAGCACCGCGAACAGCGCGTCGACCAGGATCACCGCGGTGATCGAGGTCACCACCGACGAGGTCGTGCCGCGGCCCAGGCTCTCGGTGTTGGGCTTGACCTTCATGCCGAAGTAGCAGCCGATCAGCGCAATCAGGATGCCGAACACCGCCGACTTCGCGAGCGCGAGCCAGAGGTTCGAGATCGGCACCGCGCGCGGCAGCGCCGACAGGAAGTAGGCCGGCGAAATGTCGAGCGCGGCGTCGGCCGCGAGCATGCCGCCCGCGAGCGCCGCGATCGAGGTCCACAGGCTGATCAGCGGCATCGCGATGGCCAGCGCCATCACGCGCGGCATCACCAGCCTGAAGCCGTGCGGAATGCCCATCACGCGCATGGCGTCGAGTTCCTCGGTCACGCGCATCACGCCGATCTGCGCCGTGATGGCCGACCCCGAGCGCCCCGCGATCAGCACCGCGGCCAGCACCGGCCCGAGCTCGCGGATCAGCGACAGCCCGAGGATGTTGACCACGAAGGCCTCGGCGCCGTACTGGCGCAGCTGCTGCGAGATCAGGTAGGCCAGCACCACGCCGATCAACAGGCCCACCAGTGCCGTGATGTGCAGCGCCGTGGCGCCGAACTGGTAGAGGTGCCCCGAGAAATCGCGCCACGGCCCGCGGTGCGGCGCGCGCAGCAGCGAGAAGGCGTCGAGCGCGAGCTGGCCGATCAGTCCCACGAAGTCGCGCACCACCTCCAGCCCACGCGCGCCGGTGTGCGAGAAATGATGCAGCCGCTCGGCCAGCGTGGGCGGCGGTTCCTCGGGCGTGCCCACGGTGAACTGCGCGACCTGGTCGAGCACCGCCTTGTGCTGCGGCGACATCTCGAGCGTGGCGGGCCAGTCGTGGCGCCAGTGGTCCCACAGCAGCTGCGCGCCGATGTGGTCGAGCTGCTCGATCGGGCGCAGGTCCCAGGCGCGGTCCTCGGCCGGCGGCGCGCCTGCCAGGTCCCTTGAAAGCGCCTGCCACGCACTGCGCGACGACATGGCCAGCGTGGTCCAGCGGCCGCTGGCCACGGTCCAGCGGCGGCCGTCCTGCTCGCGCTCGTCGATGCGGGGCAACACGCTGTCGGCGGCGGGTGCGTCGGCAGGCGGGGTTGCTAGGGACATGATGCGGCGGTAGGGGGCGAAGTAAGAAGAAAGAGGCGGTCTGGAAGGGCGCATCGTAACCGGATGAGTCGGCTTTTCCGGTGCGCCGCGGCGCCGCTTTGCGTAGGGCGGAACGCCGTTTCGCGGGTCATTCGTGGCCGTTTGCGCTCAGTTCCAGGCCCGCGCGAGCGCGTTCCATGCGCTCGCGATCACCGGCTCGTTGCGCCGCGCCGCCAGCGACACGAAGCGCAGCGCGCAGTCCAGCTGCACGCGGTCGGCCATCACCAGGCCGTGCGACTGGCTCTCGCGGATGGCGATCGAGTCGCGCAAGAGGCTCAGGCCCACGCCCGATTTCAGCAGGTCGAGCATCGAGGCCTCCTGGTCCACCAGCGCCACGCGGCGCGGCGACAGCCCGAGCGGGCCGAACACCTTCTCCAGCAGCCGATGGTGCGCCGACTCCGGCGGCGTGGCCAGCCAGGGCAGCGCCGCCAGCGCCTTCCAGTCGCGCCCCAGCACCTGCGGCCCCCAGCCCGCGGGCGCGACCACGCGGTAGGTGAAGCGCGTGAGCGTGCGCGCCGCGAGCGGCGCCGGCGCAGCGGCATCGCCCCCGTCCGCATCGAGGTGAAACCCCACGTCGAGTTCGCCGCGCAGCACCTGGGCCAGCACCGTGCCGCTCATGCCGTGGCGCAGTTCGGTCTCGATCTGCGGGGCCGACTCCACCAGCTCGCGCAGGAACACGCCGAGCCGGGTGAACTCCGGGTCGAGGATGGTGCCGATGCGCAGCGCCCCGCGCACCGTGCCCTGCAGGTTGCGCGCCGCCTGCTGCAGGTCGCCCACGGCCGCGAGCACGCGCTCGGCCTGCGGCAGCAGCGCGGCGCCGTCGGCCGTGAGCGCCAGCCCGTGCGGCGTGCGCGTGAAGAGCTGGAGCCCGGTTTCTTCCGCCAGGCGCTTGAGCTGCAGGCTCACCGCCGGCTGCGTGAGGTGCAGCCGCTCGGCCGCGCGCGACACATTGCCCTCGCGCGCCGCCAGCACGAAGGCACGCAGAATCTGGAAGTCCAAGGTGGCGGCGGTCATATAAGGATGATTTATATGCCAACTGCGCCGAAATCATTGGCTTTTTGCCTGCAGCTTGGGGGAAACTGCCCGCAAAGGCCCTCGCAGGGCCCATGAGCACAAACAATATCGTCGACCTTTTCGGAGACAAGCCAGGCGCCATGAGCGACACCACATTCGAATACATCGTCATCGGCGGCGGCACGGCCGGCGCCCTGATGTGCAACCGGCTGACCCGGAAATCGCAGCAGCGCACGCTGCTGATCGAGGCCGGCCGCAAGGACGACTACCACTGGATCCACATTCCGGTGGGCTACCTCTACTGCATCGGCAATCCGCGCACCGACTGGCTCTACAGCACCGAGCCCGACGCGGGCCTCAACGGGCGCACGCTGCGCTATCCGCGCGGCAAGACGCTGGGCGGCTGCTCCAGCATCAACGGCATGATCTACATGCGCGGCCAGTCGCGCGACTACGACCAGTGGGCGCAGCTCACCGGCGACGACGCCTGGCGCTGGCAGAACGTGCTGCCCGACTTCAAGAAGCACGAGGACTACTACCTCGGCGCCGACGAGATGCACGGCGCCGGCGGCGAATGGCGCGTGGAGAAGCAGCGCCTGCGCTGGGACATCCTCGACGCCTTTGCCGAGGCCGCCGTGCAGGCCGGCGTGCCGCACAGCACCGACTTCAACCGCGGCAGCAACGAAGGCGTCGGCTACTTCCAGGTCAACCAGAAGAACGGTTGGCGCTGGAACACCGCCAAGGCCTTCCTGCGGCCGGTCTGCTATGGCCGGCCCAACTTCGAGATGTGGGTCAACGCGCATGTGACCCAGCTGATCGTCGAGACCCAGCCCGACGGCAGCCAGCGCTGCACCGGCGTGCGGGTGTGGGACGGCCACGAGATGGTGACCGCCCATGCCACGCGCGAGGTGGTGCTGTGCGCCGGCAGCATCGGCTCGCCGCAGATCCTGCAGCTCTCGGGCATCGGCCCGTCCGGCCTGCTGCGCCAGCACGGCATCGATGTCGTGCTCGACGCGCCCGGCGTCGGCGCCAACCTGCAGGACCACCTGCAGATCCGCGCGGTCTACAAGATCGACGGCGCGCCCACGCTCAACGTGCTGGCCTCCTCGATGTACGGCAAGGCGAAGATCGGGCTCGAATACCTGATGAAGCGCAGCGGGCCCATGAGCATGGCGCCTTCGCAGCTCGGCGCCTTCACCCGCAGTTCGCCTGAACACGAGTGGCCCAACCTCGAATACCACGTGCAGCCGCTGTCGCTCGATGCCTTCGGCGAGCCGCTGCACAGCTTTCCGGCCTTTACCGCGAGCGTGTGCAACCTCAACCCCACGAGCCGCGGCAGCGTGCGCATCAAGAGCCCGCGCTTCCAGGATGCGCCCGCGATCGCGCCCAACTACCTGAGCACGGATGAAGACCGGAAGGTGGCGGCCGATTCGCTGCGCGTGACGCGCCGCATCGCCTCGCAGCCCGCGCTCGCCAGGTACAAGCCCGAGGAATGGAAGCCCGGCGTTCAATACCAGAGCGACGAGGACCTGGCGCGCCTGGCCGGCGACATCGCGACCACCATCTTCCATCCGGTCGGCACGACCAAGATGGGTGCCGACGGCGACCCGATGGCGGTGCTCGATTCGAAGCTGCGCGTGCGCGGCGTGCAGGGGCTGCGCGTGGTCGATGCGGGCGCGATGCCGACCATCACCAGCGGCAATACCAACAGCCCGACCTTGATGATGGCCGAGAAGGCTGCCGGCTGGATTCTCGAAGACAACCGCTGAGTTTGCGCCCGGCCTTTTTTTTTTCGTGGGATGCCGCGGAACCGGCTTTGCCGGGCCGCTGGCGTCGCCCCCGGAAGGGGGTGGGCGAAGCGACACGAAGTGCGCGCAGACTGGGGGTGAGCCTATTTCTCGATCGTCTTGTTCCACCGCGCATTCCACGCAGGACGGTTCGCATTGATGCTGTCCCAGTCGATGGTGACCGCAGTCTTCATCCACTGGTTGATGTCGGCCACCTGCTTCACGCCGTCGCCCACCGCCGGAGCCTTGGGGTTGGTGGGAATCTGCGCGCCGTACTGCAGCACGTTGGCCTGGGCCAGCGGGCTCAGCAGGAACTCGGCGAGTTTTTGCGACAGCTCGGGCTCGCTGTTGTTCGCGATCACGCACTGGCCCACCATCAGCACCACCGCGCCTTCCTTCGGCGGCGCGTACTCCACCGGAATGCCCTTGGTCTTGAGCGCCGCCACGGCCGTGGGCGTGAGCGGGAAGATCGCGGCCTCGCCGGTCTGCACCATTTCCGACAGCTTGGCCGAGCTCGGGATGTACTCCAGCACGTTCGGGCCGATGGTGGTGGGCCAGGCCTTGAAGCCGGGCTCCACGTTCTTGTCGTTGCCGCCCTGGATGCGGTTGAACATCAGGAAGCCGTGCAGCCCGAAGGACGATGAGGACATCGACTGGAACACCACCTTGCCCTTGTACTTGGGATCGGCCAGGTCCATCCACGAGGTGGGCGGCGCCCAGCCCTTGTCCTTGAACATCTTCGCGTTGTAGGCCAGGCCCGTCATGCCCAGGCTCACGCCGCTGGCCATGTCGTCCTTGAAGCGCGCGGCCGGGTAGATCTCGGCGAGCGACGGGTTGGGCCGCTGCTTCTGGCACAGGCCCATGCCGATGGCGCGCACCATGATGCCGTCGTCCAGGAACATCACGTGCATCTGCGGGCGGTCCTTGTTGGCCTGCGCCTTCGCGAGGATGTCGGACGAGGTGCCCGGCACCACCACCACCTTGGCGCCGTAGAGCTTCTCGAAGGCCGGGAACACGTACTGCGTGTACGCCTTCTCCATGGTGCCGCCGTTCATGCCGATGTAGAGCGTCTTGGTCTGCGCGCCGGCCGCGCCGCCGGCCGCGAGCGCGGCCACCGCCGCCGCACCGAGCACGGTCCGGCGAAGAGAGAAGAAGGAAATCTTCTGGAAACGGGACATGGTGTTTTCCTTTCAGGGTGGGGTGGGGGTGAAGCGTTCGATCGAGAAGCTCTCGATCGGCGTGCTGCTGCGGCCGTCGCGCACGAGTTCGGCCAGCACTTCGCCGGCAGCGGGGCCGATCTGGAAACCCGCGCCCGAAAAGCCGAAGCCATGGAACAGGCCGGGCGTGGTGCGGCTCGGGCCGAGCACCGGCTGGCGGTCGGGCAGGTAGCCTTCGGTGCCGCTCCAGGTGCGGATGAAATGCGCATGGCGCAGCGCGGGCAGCAGCTCGACGGCCTGGGCGGAGAGCGAGGCGATGGCGTCGCGGTCGGAGCGGGCGCGGTCGGCATCGAGCGCGATGCCCTTGCCGCCGCCGCCCAGCACGAGGTTGCCGCGCGCCACCTGGCGGCAGTAGATGCCGCCGCCCTCCACGCCGAGGCTCCAGTCCATGAAGAAGGGCAGCGGCTCGGTCACCGCCATCGCGGGATGGCCCGATTGCAGCGGCACCTCTTCGCCGAACTCCGCGGCGATCGAGCCGGCCCATGCGCCCGCGCAGTTGAGCAGCGCCGGCGCATGCACTTCGAGCGCATTGCCCGAGCGCAGCATGAAGGCCTGGCCGTCGTGCGCCACCTCTTCGACCTTGTGGCGCTCGAAGACCTGCGCGCCCGCGCGCTGCGCCGCGAGCGCGAAGGCCGGCGACACCAGCCGCGGATTGGCCTGCCCGTCTTCCGCGCACAGCGAGCCGCCGACGGCGCGCGTGCCGAGCCAGGGGCAGCGCTCGCGCAGGCGGGCATCGGAGATCAGCTCGAGGCCCAGGTCGAAGTCGCGGCTCTGCGCACGGTAGCGTTCCAGCGACGCCATGTCGGCCTCGCTGCGCGCGATCTTGAAGTGGCCCGAGCGCAGGTATTCGCCGTCGGTGCCGATGGTTTCGCGCAGGCGGCCCCAGATGCGGTGTGCGCGCTGCGCCAGCGGCAACTGGTCGATCGGCCGGCCCTGGCGCCGCACGCCGCCGTAGTTCACGCCGCTCGACCGCGAGCCGCACAGGTCGCGCTCCAGCAGCACCACGCCGATGCCCATCTGCCGCAAGGCCAGTGCGGCAGACGCGCCGACGATGCCGCCGCCGACGATCGCGACGTCGGTGCGCAAGGTCTTGCGCCCGCTCATTCGCCGGCTCCTTCGGCGGATGGCGCGGCGGCCAGGTGGATCGGAATCGGCTTGATCGGTGCCTGGCCGCGCAGCCGGCCCACCTGCTGCAGCGGCAGTCCCGTGGCATGCGCGAGGATCTCGGCCGCCGCCGCGCCGCACATGCGGCCCTGGCAGCGGCCCATGCCCACGCGCGACAGCGCCTTCAGGCGGTTCATCTCGTCGGCGCCGTTCTCGGCAACGGCCTGGCGCAAGGTGCCGGCCGTGATGTTCTCGCAGCGGCAGACCACGAGTTCGTCGTTGGCATGGGCGGCCCAGTCCTGCGGCACGGGGAAGGCACGCTCCAGCCCTTCCCGGAATCCGCCGAGCTTTTGGAGCTTGCGTTCGAGTTCGGCGGCGCGCGCTGCGTCGACCGCCACGCCGTTGTCGGCCAGCAGCGCGAGCGCTGCGCGTTCGCCCGCCCACTCGGCCGCATCGGCGCCCATGATGCCGGCGCCGTCGCCCGCAAGGTACACGCCGCGCACGCTGGAGCGGCCGGCCGCATCGCGCACCGGCAGATGGGCGCGGTGCAGCGGTGCGAATTCGAAGCGGCAGCCCAGCAGGTCGGCCAGCTGCGTTTCGGAGCGCAGCGCATGGCCGAAGCCGACGGCATCGCAGGCCAGCGTGCGTTCTTCGCGGCCGTCGTGCCACGCCACGCCGGCCACGCGGCTCTCCTGCGCATCGCCGAGCACGCGCAAGGGCCGCACGCCGCCGTGCAGCGCCACGCCGTGCGCGCGCAGCCAGGCCACGTAGTACACGCCCTTCGCGAAGACGGCGGGCTGCCGCAGCATCGCGGGCGCGGCGGCCAACTGGTCGGCGAGCCGCGCCGTGTCGAGCACCGCGGCCACCTTCGCGCCGGCCTTGGCGTACTGATACGCCACCAGATAGAGCAGCGGGCCGGTGCCCATGAACGCCACGCGCTCGCCGATGGCGCAGCCCTGGAACTTGAGTGCCACCTGCGCGCCGCCCAGCGTGTAGACGCCGGGCAGTGTCCAGCCCGGCACCGGCAGCACGCGGTCGGTGGCGCCGGTGGCGACGATCAGCTGGCCGTACGGAAGGCTGGACGTGCTGCGCGTCGGGCCGTGCAGCACGTCCAGCCGGCCGCCTTGCGCATTCCACACCAGGCTGTCGGGACGGTAGTCGATGCGTTCGCGCAGCGCGTCGAAAGCGGCATGCACCGCATCGGCGCGGCCGGCCTCGAAGCCATAGAGCGCCTGCGCGCTGCGCTGGGCCAGGCTCGCGGGCGGCCGCCGGTAGATCTGTCCGCCGGCGCGCGAAGCCTCGTCGATCACCACCGGCCGCAGGCCGTGCGCCACCAGCGCCTGCGCGGCGCGCACGCCGGCCGGCCCGGCGCCGACGATCACCGGCTGCACTGCGGCAGAAGAAGCCGTCATGCGCCGCTCCTTCCCGTGACCAGCGCCATGCCCGGCGCGATGAAGGTGGAGCAGGCGCGCAGGCGCTCGCCCTGCTCGGTGGCGATCCAGCAATCCTGGCAGGCGCCCATCATGCAGAAGCCCGCGCGCGGGGCGCCGCTGAATTCATTGCGCCGCAACTGCGCGGCCTGCGTGAGCACGGCCGTCAGCACCGTGTCGCCGACGAGGGCCGAGGCGGGCTGGCCGTCGAGCGTGAAGGGCACCGCGGCGCGGCCGGTCTCGGCCACGCGATGCAGCAGCGGTTGGAGGGGCGGCAGGCTCGTCATCTATCGGCGCCCCACCAGCACGCGGTCCAGCCCGTAGACGCGGTCGAGCACCACCATCGCGACGGCCGTCACCGCCACCATCAGCGCCGACACCGCCGCCATCAGCGGATCGATCGACTCGGTGGCGTACATGTACATGCGCACCGGCAGCGTCACGGTGCTGGGCGAGGTGACGAAGATCGACATCGTCACTTCATCGAAGCTGTTGATGAAGGACAGCAGCCAGCCGCCCGTGACGCCCGGCAGGATCATCGGCAGCGTGATGCGCCGGAACACCGTGGCCTGGCTCGCGCCCAGCGAGAGCGCGGCCTGCTCGGCGCTGCGGTCGAAGCCCACCAGCGCGGCCACCACGAGCCGCAGCGTGTAGGGCGTGACGATCAGCGCATGCGCCATCACCAGCCAGCCGAAGCTGCCCGTGCCGCCCACCAGCGCGAACAGGCGCAGCAGGGCCACGCCCAGCACCAGGTGCGGAATGATCAGCGGCGAGAGGAACAGGCCGTTGAGGAAGTCGCGCCCCGGAAATTCGTAGCGCGTGATCGCCATGCCCGCCGGCACCGCGAGCAGCGTGGCGATGGTGGCCGAGCTCAGCGCGAGCCACAGGCTGTTCCAGAACGACTGCATGAAGTCAGGATGCGCGAACACCGCCTGGAACCAGCGCAGCGAGAAGTGCGTGGTCGGGATCGTCAGCGTGTTCTCGGGCGTGAACGCGACGATGCACACCACCACCAGCGGCGCCAGCATGAAGGCGATGACGAGCGCGTTGAACGCGAGGGCGAGAGGGCCGTTCTTGGTCATTGGATCACCCGAGCGCCTTCTTGTAGCGGCCTTCGACGAGGCGGTTGTAGCTCAGCATCACGACCAGGTTCGCAGCGAGCAGGGTGAGCGCGACGGCGGCGCCGAGCGGCCAGTTGAGCTCGCTCAGGTATTCGTCGTAGACGATGGTCGCGACCATCTTCAGGCGTCGTCCGCCCAAGAGCCCCGGAATCGCGAACGAACTCGCAGCCAGGCCGAACACGATCAGGCTGCCCGAGAGAATGCCCGGCATCACCTGCGGCAGCACGATGCGGCGCAGCGTGGTGAACGGCGAGGCCTTGAGCGAGAGCGCGGCGTTCTCCACGCCCGCATCGAGCTTCTGCAGCGAGGTCCAGACCGGAATCACCATGAAGGGCAGCATCACGTGCACCAGCGCGACGATCACTGCGGTCTCGGTGTAGAGCATCTTCACCGGCCCGATGCCCACCAGCCGCAGCAGCCCGTTCACCGCGCCCTCGGGTCCGAGCAGCATGCTCCAGCCGAAGGCGCGCACCACCACCGACACCAGGAGCGGCGCCAGCACCACCAGCAGCAGCACCGAGCGCCACGGGTTGCGCATGCGGCTCAGCACGTAGGCCTCGGGCGCGCCGACCAGCACGCAGATCAAGGTGACGAGGCCCGAGATCCAGAAGGTGCGCCAGAAGATGCCGTGGTAGTACGAGTCGGTGAACACCTGCGCGTAGTGCGCGAGCGTGAACTCGCCGGCCTTCGGGCCGGTGGCCGGGTCGTAGACGTTGAACGACAGCACCGCGGTGAGCGCGAGCGGCACCACCAGCAGGGCCGCGAACAGCGCCAGCGCGGGCCCCGACAGCCACCAGGGCGTGGCCTTGTTCTTCATGCCGCCACCGCCTCGCCGGCCGGCAGCAGGCGCGTGCAGTGCGCGGGCCAGTCGATGCCGGCGGCATGGCCCTCGTCGAGCGCGTCGCGGCCGTCGTTGGGGCTCAGCACCATCAGGTCGCCGGCGGGCGTGCCCAGGCGGTAGAGCCACTGGCTGCCGAGGAAGAAGCGCTCCAGCACCTGGCCGTCGAGGCGGCCGCGGCCGGCCTCCACCAGCTGCAGCTTTTCGGGGCGCACGCTCATCAACACCGCATCGCCCGGCTTGTAGGCGGTGTCGTCGACCTCGACCGCGAGCGCGCCCACCGCCACATGGCAGCTGCGCGCGCCGCTGGCCGTGACGCGCCCGTCCAGCAGGTTGGCCTTGCCCACGAAGGTGGAGATGAAGCGCGTGCTCGGGTGCTCGTAGACGCGGTGCGGGTGGTCGATCTGCGTGGCGCAGCCGCCTTCCATCACCACCACGCGGTCGCTGATCGACATGGCCTCGCTCTGGTCGTGCGTGACCATCACCGTGGTGGTGCCGACCTTGCGCTGGATCTGGCGCAGCTCGAACTGCATCTCCTCGCGCAGCTTGGCGTCGAGGTTGGAGAGCGGTTCGTCCAGCAGCAGCACCGGCGGCTCGATCACGAGTGCGCGGGCCAGCGCCACGCGCTGGCGCTGCCCGCCCGAGAGTTCGCGCGGGTAGCGCGTGGCGTGCGCTTCCAGGTGCACCAGCGCCAGCGCCTGCTTGACGCGCTCGGCGCGTTCGGACTTCGGCATCTTGCGCATCTCGAGGCCGAAGCTCACGTTGTCGGCCACCGTCATGTGCGGGAACAGCGCGTAGGTCTGGAACACGATGCCCAGGCCGCGCGTGTTGGCCTTGGCGCGCGTGATGTCCTTGCCCGCGAGCTCGATGTGCCCGCTCGACACCGCCTCGAAGCCCGCAATCATCTGCAGCGTCGTGGTCTTGCCGCAGCCCGAGGGGCCGAGCAGCGAGACGAACTCGCCCTTCTCCACCGCGAGGTTCATGGCCGACACGGCGCGCGTGGCGCCGTAGAACTTGGTCACGTCGGTGAGCCTTAGGAATGACATGGAAGGGCCTTTCTGCGGGATCGGAAATGGCGTGCAACACCTTGGTGCATGCCACGGACAAAGAGAGAACTTTCAATTCACTCTATTGCAACGATCACGCCAGTTCGCCTCGGGTATTCCATTAATCAGAATATTTTTTAAATTTATTCCAATCAATGGAATATCATGAAGAGAATCGATCTCAAGAATTCCACAGGAGCAAGGTATGGAAACCCCCTCGGCGGCCAGCGGCGGCGTGCCGCGTGTCTTTTCGGTAATCCGCGCACTCGGTGCGGTGCAGGCCGAGGGCGGCCGCGTGACCCAGATCGCACGGTCCGTGGGCCTCACGCAGGCCACCACGCACCGCCTGCTGCAATCGCTCATGGCCGAGGGCATGGTCGAGCAGGACGAGCGCAGCAAGCTCTACCGGCTGAGCATCGATTTCTTCGCGCTCGCCGCCAGCGCCGGCAACCCCGGCGACCTGCGCTCCATCTGCCGCCCGGTGCTGCTGCGCCTGTGCGCGAGCCTGGGCGACAGCATCTTTCTGCTGGCGCGCAGCGGCTTCGACGCGATCTGCCTCGACCGCAGCGAAGGGCCGTTCCCGATCCGCTCGTTCACGGGCGACATCGGCGGGCGCATCGCGCTGGGCGTGGGGCAGGGCGCGCTCGCGATCCTGGCCTTCCTGCCCGAGGCGGAACGCGAGGAAGTGATCCGCTTCAATCTTTCGCGCGTGCGCGAGTACGGCGTGTACGACGAGGTCTACCTGCGCACCGAGATCGAGCGCGTGCGCCAGGCCGGCTATGCGGGGCGCAACACCGGCCTGCTCGAAGGCATGGCCGGCGTGGCGGTGCCCATCCTCGACCGCGAGGGCCGCGCGGTGGCCGCGCTCAGCGTGGGCACCATCGCCGACCGGCTCAATGCCGACCGCATGCCCACGGTGGTGGAACTGCTCAAGCGCGAGGCGGCGGCCATCGGGCCGAAGATCAATCCCTTCGATGCCACCTTGCGGCGGCCGGCGCAGAGCCTGGCGGGCTCGCCGGCGGGGCAGAAGATCCCGTTGCCCGAAGCGCCCGGTCCCGCATAGGCGCGGCGGCGGCGCCGGCCGGCGTTCACTTGAGCTTCCTGTCTTCGCTCTTGGCTTCTGCCATGGCCTCGGGCTCGAGCTCCTCGGCGTAGCGGTTGAGGCGGATGAAGAGGCCCCAGCCTGCCATCAGCAGGCCCACGGCACCGAGCATGGCGGCGCCGTGCAGCATCAGCTCGGGCGCCTCGCGGGCCTTGAAGGTCGCGACCAGCCCTTCGACCGCGACGGCGACCACGATCACCACCATGAAGCGCGAGAGGAACCTGCGCACCCGCGTCGGCGCGCCGATGTGTGCGTCGCGGACCACTTCCTCTTCCAGCACCGTCTGGGAAATCTGCAGTGCCACGACCCCGGCCGCCAGCAGCCCCACCGCCTCGATGACCGCCTCGGCCGCCGGAAGGTCCAGGCCCCGCATGACCGCGCCCCAGCCGGCGCGCGCCGCAATCACGACCAGCACGAGCGATGCGGCTGCAAAGGCCAGCGCCATCAGCGCGTGGATCGCGGCGTAGAGGGAGTGGATCACTTTCATGGCGGCAGGGTGGTTGCGCGTGGGGATGAAATCTTCGGCGCCGGGCGGCGGCTCGCGCGTAGGCGCGCAGCCCGTCGCATGCTGGGCGAAAGAGCAGTTCATTCCCCAAACGCATCAGGTCCTTCCGTTTTTTCACTAGGCAAGCGCGCGGGATTCGCTGATATTGGCCGGGTTTCCTGCCCCTTCCGTCCTTCCTCCTCCCTGCCGGAGCGCGCTCATGTCCGAAGCCCAAGCCCCTCTCTCCCTCGCCACCGAAGTCGAACAGCTGCTGCAGCGCCTGGGCGTGCCCCGCGGCGCCCATACCGGCGGCGAGCTGACGGTGCGCTCGCCGGTCACGGGCGAGGTGGTCGCGCAGGTGCGGCAGACCAGTGCCGCCGAAGCGGCCGCGGCCATCGGCCATGCGCACGAAGCCTTCAAGGCGTGGCGCGGCGTGCCCGCGCCGCGCCGCGGCGAACTGGTGCGCCTGCTCGGCGAGGAACTGCGCGCCGCCAAGGCCGACCTCGGCCGCCTCGTCACGCTCGAGGCCGGCAAGATCCCGTCCGAAGGCGCGGGCGAGGTGCAGGAGATGATCGACATCTGCGACTTCGCGGTCGGCCTCTCGCGCCAGCTCTACGGCCTCACGCTGGCCACCGAGCGCGCCGAGCACCGCATGATGGAAACCTGGCATCCGCTGGGTGTGTGCGGCGTGATCTCGGCCTTCAACTTCCCGGTGGCCGTGTGGTCGTGGAATGCGGCGCTGGCGCTGGTGTGCGGCGACTCGGTGGTGTGGAAGCCGTCGGAAAAAACACCGCTCACGGCGCTGGCCGTGCATGCCATCGCGCAGCGCGCCCTCGCGCGTTTCGGCGATGCGCCCGAAGGCCTGCTCGGCCTGCTGCTGGGTCAGCGCGACATCGGCGAGGTGCTGGTCGACGACCACCGCGTGCCCATACTTTCCGCTACCGGCTCGACCGCGATGGGCCGGCAGGTGGGGCCCAAGCTGGCCGCACGCTTTGCGCGCGCGATCCTCGAACTCGGCGGCAACAACGCGGCCATCGTCACGCCCTCGGCCGACCTCGACCTCACGCTGCGTGCCATCGCGTTCTCGGCCATGGGCACGGCCGGCCAGCGCTGCACCACGCTGCGCCGCCTGTTCGTGCACGACAGCGTGTACGACGCGCTGGTGCCCAAGCTCGCCAGGGTTTACGGCAACGTGCAGGTGGGCGATCCGCGCGAGGCCGGCACGCTGGTTGGGCCGCTGATCGACCGCGCCGCCTTCGACGGCATGCAGAAGGCCTTGGGCGAAAGCCGCGAGATCGGCGCCACGGTGCATGGCGGCCAGCGCGTGGAGGGCATCGGCACGAAGGACGCCTTCTATGTGCGCCCGGCGCTGGTCGAGCTCAAGTCGCACGACGGCCCGGTGCTGCGCGAAACCTTCGCGCCCATTCTCTATGTCGTGCGCTACAGCTCGCTGGACGACGCCATCGAATGGCACAACGCGGTGGGCGCGGGCCTGTCGTCGTCGATCTTCACGCTCAACGTGCGCGAGGCCGAGCGCTTCCTGTCGAGCGCGGGCTCGGACTGCGGCATTGCCAACGTCAACATCGGCCCGAGCGGCGCCGAGATCGGTGGCGCCTTCGGCGGCGAGAAGGAAACCGGCGGCGGCCGCGAAGCCGGCTCCGACAGCTGGAAGGCGTACATGCGCCGCGCGACCAACACCATCAACTACTCGACCGCATTGCCGCTTGCCCAGGGCGTGACCTTCGAGATCAACGACTGACCGACTCCGGCCTTGTGTTCTTGCCGCGCGGCGTTTCGCTGCGGCGGCGGGGCGGCGGCCGTGCCCAAGAACAACAACCAGGAGACAGAGAACATGAAGATGCAACTGAAGACCATCACCGCTGCGGCGCTGCTCGCGCTCGCATTCGGCGCCGCCGCGCAGCAGGCCCCGGCCGGCGGCACGCTCGACAAGATCAGGAGCAGCGGCAAGGCCGTGCTCGGCGTGCGCGAAGCCTCGCCGCCCATGGCCTACATGCTGGGCGCGAACGACAAATACGTGGGCTACCACGTCGAGCTGTGCGAGCGCGTGCTCAAGGACATCGCGCCTTCGGCCCGGCTCGAATACATGGCCGTGACCGCGCAGAACACCATCCCGCTGGTGCAGAACGGCACGCTCGACATCGGCTGCGGCCCCACCACCAACAACACCGCGCGCCAGCAGCAGGTGGCGTTCGCGCTCACCACCTACGTGAGCGAGGTGCGCATGGCCACGCGCGTGGATTCGGGCATCAGCTCGCTCGACCAATTGGCGGGCCGCACCGTGTCGGCTTCCACCGGCACCACCGCCGTGCAGCTGCTGCGCAAGCGCGAGCGCGCGCAGAACACCACCATCACCACCATGCTCGGCAAGGACCACCTCGAAAGCTTCCTGCTGATGGAGTCGGGCCGCGCCGATGCCTTCGTGCTCGACGACAACCTGCTCGCGGGCATCATCGCGAACGCGAAGAACCCCTCGGCCTACCGCATCGTCGGCGATGCGCTGGGCTCCGAACCGATCGCGCTGCTGTTCCGCAAGGACGACCCGGCCTTCAAGGCCGCGGTGGACGATGCGCTGCGCCGCCTCATGAAGAGCGGCGAGCTCGAGAAGATCTACGCCAAGTGGTTCGTCGCGCCGATTCCGCCCAAGAACACCAGCCTGAACCTGCCGATGAGCGCGGCGCTGAAGCAGCTCATTGCCGAACCCAACGACAAGCCGCTGGAGGCGTACGCGAAGTGACCTCCGCCGTTCCCGGTTCTGCATTCGAACCCGCGCAGCGCGTGCGCGCCATCGGCGTGTCGGAAATCCTGCGCATCACCGACCATGCCAACGCGCTCAAGCGGGCCGGCCGGCCGGTGATCGTGCTGGGCGCGGGCGAACCGGACTTCGACACGCCCGAGCCGATCCGCGCCGCCGCGGCCCGCGCCATGGAGCGCGGCGACACGCGCTACACCGTGCTCGACGGCAGCCCGGCCATGAAGGCCGCGGTGCAGCTCAAGTTCAGGCGCGACAACGCGCTGGACTTTGCGCTGGACGAGATCAGCGTGGGCGCGGGCGCCAAGCAGGTGATCTTCAACGCGCTGATGGCCAGCCTGAACCCGGGCGACGAGGTGATCCTGCCCGCACCGTACTGGACTTCGTATGCCGACATCGTGCAGATCTGCGGCGGCGTGCCGGTGAGCGTGCCCTGCAGCGAGGCCAACGGCTTCAGGCTCGATGCCGCGCAGCTCGAGGCGGCCATCACGCCGCGCACGCGCTGGCTGTTCCTGAATTCGCCGTCCAACCCCTGCGGCGCGGCCTACAGCGCGGCGCAGCTTGCGCCGCTGTGCGAGGTGCTGCTGCGGCATCCAGCGGTGTGGGTGCTGGCCGACGACATCTACGAGCACATCCTCTACGATGGCCTTGCCTTCGCCACGCCCGCGGCCGTGGAGCCGCGGCTGCGCGAGCGCACGCTCACCGTGAACGGCGTGTCCAAGGCCTACGCGATGACCGGCTGGCGCGTGGGCTACGGCGTCGGGCCGCGCGCGCTGATCGCGGCCATGGCGGTGGTGCAGAGCCAGTCGACCTCGTGCCCGTCGTCGGTGAGCCAGGCCGCCGCGATCGAGGCGCTCACAGGGCCGCAACACGTGGTGGCCGAGCGGTGCGACGAGTTCCAGGCGCGGCGCGACTTCGTGGTGGCCGCACTGAACCGCGCGCCGGGCCTGCATTGCCGCGTGCCCGAAGGCGCCTTCTATACCTTTGCGAGCTGCGCGGGCGTGCTCGGCCGGCGCACCCGCGGCGGCGCGCTGCTGCAGACCGACAGCGACTTCTGCAGCTACCTGCTGCAGGATTTCGAAGTGGCGGTGGTGCCGGGCAGCGTGTTCGGGCTCGCGCCGTACTTCCGCATCTCGTATGCCACGTCGATGGCGCAGCTGGAAGAGGCGTGTGCACGCATTGCCGCGGCATGCGAAGCTCTCGAATGACCCCGCTTTTCTCCCTCCCCTCCCGGGGGAGGGCGGGGGTGGGGGCTCGCGGCATGTCAATTGCTGCCGGCGTATTCAGCGCCGCCTGCCCCCATCCCAACCTTCCCCCGGAAGGGGAAGGCGCAAATTCCAACACCTTCATTGCATTGGACTCAGCATGACCTCTCCCCGCACCGGCGGCCAGATCCTGGTCGACCAGCTCATCATCCACGGCGTCAGGCAGCTGTTCTGCGTGCCTGGCGAAAGCTTTCTGGCGGTGCTCGATGCACTGCACGATGCAGCGATCGACGTGACGGTATGCCGCCAGGAAGGCGGCGCCACGATGATGGCCGAGGCGCAGGGCAAGCTCACGGGCCGGCCCGGCGTCTGCTTCGTCACGCGCGGTCCGGGCGCCACCAACGCGGCGGCCGGCGTGCACATCGCGCACCAGGATTCGACGCCGCTGCTGCTGTTCGTGGGCCAGGTGGCGCGCGACGCGCTGGGCCGCGAAGCCTTCCAGGAGCTGGACTACGGCGCGGTGTTCGGCACCATGGCCAAGTGGGTGGTGCAGATCGATGACCCCGCCCGCGTGCCCGAGCTGGTCTCGCGCGCCTTCCACGTCGCCACCTCGGGCCGGCCCGGGCCGGTGGTGATCGCGCTGCCCGAGGACATGCTGACCGAAGCCGCCGCCGTGGCCGACGCGCAGCCCTATGCAGTGGTCGAAACCCATCCGGGCGCAGCGCAGATCGCCGAGTTGCAGCAGCGCCTGTCGCAGGCCGAGCGGCCGGTCGCCATCCTGGGCGGCAGCCGCTGGTCCGAGGCCGCGACGCAGCAGTTCGCGGCTTTCGCCGAGGCGTTCTCGCTGCCGGTGTACTGCTCGTTCCGCCGCCAGATGCTGCTGTCGGCCGAGCATCCCTGCTACGCGGGCGACCTGGGCCTGGGCGCGAATCCGCGCATGCTCGAGCGCATCCGCCAGGCGGACCTGGTGCTGCTGGTGGGCGGGCGCCTGTCGGAAGTGCCCTCGCAGGGTTATGAACTGCTCGCCATTCCGCAGCCGAAGCAGGCGCTGGTGCATGTGCATGCCGACGCCGACGAGCTCGGCAAGCTCTACCGCCCGGCCCAGGGCATCCATGCCACGCCGCAGGCCTTTGCCGAGGCGGTGTCCGCGCTGCGCCCGGCCTCGCCGCCCGCCTGGCAGGCCGAGACGAAGACCGCGCGCGAAGACTTCCTGCGCTGGAGCGATCCGGCCCCCATCCGCATTCCGGGCCCGCTGCAGATGGGCGAGGTCATGCAGCACCTGCGCGAGGTGCTGCCGGCCGACACCATCTTCTGCAATGGCGCGGGCAATTTCGCGACCTGGGTGCACCGCTTCTGGCCATTCCGCGCGTTCGCGAGCCAGCTGGCGCCCACCAGCGGATCGATGGGCTACGGCCTGCCGGCCGGCGTGGGCGCCAAGCGGCTTTGGCCGCAGCGCGAGGTGGTGGTGTTCGCGGGCGACGGCGATTTCATGATGCACGGCCAGGAGTTCGCCACCGCGGTGCAGTACGGCCTGCCGATCCTCGTGGTGCTGCTCGACAACGCCATGTACGGCACCATCCGCATGCACCAGGAAAAGCACTACCCGGGCCGCGTGAGCGCCACGCAGCTGAAGAACCCCGACTTCCGCGGCTATGCCGAGGTGTTCGGCGGCCACGGCGAGCGCGTGGCCAGCACCGCGGAGTTCGGTCCCGCGCTGGCGCGGGCGCGTGCCAGCGGCAAGCCCGCGATCCTGCATTGCCTGCTCGACCCCGAAGCCATCACGCCGGCCAGCACGCTGCAGTCGATCCGCAAGGCCGCTCTCGCCGCGGGCTGAAGAAATCAGCCCAGCCCGTCCGCATAGCGCGGCAGCGGGTTCGGCAGATGGCCGTCGGGCGCGCGCGCCGCCAGCCGCGCGGCGCGCGCCAGCGGTTCCATCGCCTGCTCCAGCCGGGTGGCGAGCAGGTACAGGTCTTCGTCCTTGGTCTCGACCGCATGCGCGCGCGTCATGCGCACGATCTCCGCGGCGTATTCGGCATTGGTGGCCATCCATTCGGTGTCCGTCACGCGCCCGTGCTTTCGCCTGAGCGCCACGTGCAGGCGCGCGGCCAGCGCAATGCGTTCGCTTTCGGACATGGACATGACGGCCTCCATGGATGGATCAAGCACTTGCGTGCACAAGTCATGCCATACCGTTAACGGTCCGAAACACTTTGGTTTGCGAATCGCCCCACGGCGGTAAGGCAAAGCGGGTAATTCCCAATGCACTGGGCCGGTGCACCGCCTAAAGTCTGCCCACTCGCGAACGGGCCCAGCTCGTACTGCCGAGGGTCCGAGGAGACAAATTCGGTCTACAACAAAAATTCTTCAAGGCTTCCGTTCGAGAAGCCGTGCTGAACTTGAAAAGGCGCCGCTGGTCGGCGTCTTTTTTTTGCCTGCCGCCACCCTCCCACTGAGGCATTTTTCTTCTCGCCGAAGAGCGCTCTCGCGCCCGTCCCACTTCTGGTTGAAGCTCCTTTTTTGATAGCAATCCGGGTGCGACAATCCGGCCATGGAAATGCTGGTGGTCACGGGCGCCTCGCTGCTCGCGGGTTTTGTCGATTCGATCGTGGGGGGCGGAGGACTGATCCTCGTGCCGGCGCTCTTTGCCGTCTTTCCGGGCGCGCCGCCGGCCACCTTGCTGGGCACCAACAAGAGCGCGTCCATTTGGGGCACGGCGGCTGCGGCCGCCCAGTTCAGCCAGCGCGTGCAGATGCGCTGGGGCGCCCTGTGGCCGGCCGCGCTGCTCGGTTTCGCGGGTTCGATGCTCGGCGCCTGGGGCGTCACGGTGTTCCCGGGCGACTTCCTGCGCCGCGCGCTGCCCGTCGTGCTGCTGGGCGTGCTGCTCTACACGTTGGCGCGCAAGGACCTGGGCCGCAACCATGTGCCGCGCTTCAGCGGCCGGGCCGAAACCCTGGCGGCCTGCACCATCGGGCTCTCGATCGGCTTCTACGACGGTTTCTTCGGCCCCGGGGCGGGCAGCTTCCTGGTCTTCCTGTTCGTTCGCTGGATGGGCTACGACTTCCTGAACGCCTCGGCCTCGGCCAAGATCATCAATACGCTCACCAATGCCGCGGCCCTGTTGCTGCTCGCGCTCAAGGGGCACGTCTGGTGGCACTATGGGCTGGTGATGGCGGTGGCCAACGTGGCCGGCAGCCTGCTGGGCACGCGTGTTGCGCTGAAGCACGGGGCCGGTTTCGTGCGGGTGGTGTTCATCGTCGTGGTGAGCGCGCTGATCCTGAAGACCGCCTACGACGCATTCCTGAAATAGCCAGATCCGAAAGTCCCTGCATGCCGCCGCCAGAGCCTCTCGAACCCCCCGCTCCCGTCAGCTTCTGGCAGGCCTTCGCCTACTGGCTCAAGCTCGGCTTCATCAGCTTCGGCGGGCCGGCCGGGCAGATCGCGCTGATGCATCAGGAGCTGGTCGAGCGCCGGCGTTGGATCTCGGAGAAGCGCTTCCTGCATGCGCTGAACTACTGCATGCTGCTGCCCGGCCCCGAAGCCCAGCAGCTGGCCACCTACATCGGCTGGCTCATGCACCGCACCTGGGGCGGCCTCGCGGCGGGCGTGCTCTTCGTGCTGCCGTCGCTCTTCATCCTGATTGCGCTGTCGTGGGCCTACATGGCCTACGGCCACGTGCCGGCCGTGGCGGGCCTGCTCTACGGCGTGAAGCCCGCAGTGACGGCCATCGTGCTGTTCGCCGCCTGGCGCATCGGCTCGCGGGTGCTCAAGAACGCATGGCTCTGGGCGATTGCCGTGGCGGCCTTCGTGGCGATCTTCGCGCTGCGCCTGCCGTTCCCGCTGATCGTGCTGGCCGCCGGGGCCATCGGCTACATCGGCAGCCGGTTCGCGCCGTCGTATTTCGCCGCGGGCGGCGGGCATGGCGGCGCCGCGGCATCGGCCGGGCCGGCGCTGATCGACGACCACACGCCGACGCCGCAGCACGCGCTTTTTGGCTGGGGCCGTTTCGCGCGCGTGCTGGCGGTGTTTTTCCTGCTGTGGCTCGGCGCCGTTGGCGCGCTCGCGGCGATGTACGGGTGGAACGGCGCGCTCACGCAGATGGCCTGGTTCTTCACCAAGGCTGCATTGCTGACCTTCGGCGGCGCCTACGCGGTGCTGCCCTATGTGTTCCAGGGCGCGGTCGACCACTACCACTGGCTCAGCGCCACGCAGATGATCGACGGACTGGCGCTCGGAGAAACCACGCCCGGCCCGCTGATCATGGTGGTCTCGTTCGTGGGCTTCGTCGGCGGCTGGGGCCAGGCGCTGTTCGGCCCGCAGGCGCTGTTCGCGGCGGGCGCCGCGGCGGCGGTGGTGGTGACCTTCTTCACCTTCCTGCCCTCGTTCCTGTTCATCCTGCTGGGCGGACCTTTCATCGAATCGACCCACGGCAACCTCAAGTTCACCGCCCCGCTCACCGCCATCACCGCGGCCGTGGTCGGCGTGATCGTCAACCTGGCGGTCTTCTTCGCCTACCACGTGCTCTGGCCTGCGGGGTTGTCCGGGCCCTTCGAGGCCCCCTCCGCCGTGATCGGCGCCCTCGCGGCCATTGCGCTCTTCCGCTTCAAGGCCGGCGTGATCCCGGTGGTGCTCGCCTCCGCGCTCGCGGGCATGGCCTGGCAACTGCTTGCGCGCTGACCGCCGCAAGCGGAGTCGAGTCCAGGAACACCGCGGAACCGGCTTTGCCGGCCGCCGGTGTTGCCCCCTTGAGGGGGAGGCGGCTACACGAAGTGAGCCGTTTCGGGGGGGGCTTGCTTACTCCTCAACAAAAGCTTCTTCGCGCTTTGCCTTGATCGACGGCAGCAGCACGATGCCCAGCAGCAGCGCTGCCGCCACCAGCAGGCCGGCCGACAGCGGCCGCGTGATGAACACGCTCCACGCGCCGCGCGACAGCAGCAGCGCGCGCCGCAGGTTCTCTTCCATCATCGGCCCGAGGATGAAGCCCAGCAGCAGCGGGGCCGGCTCGGTGCGCAGCTTCAGGAACAGGTAGCCGATGAAGCCGAAGATCGCGACCATCCACACGTCGAAGGTGTTGTTGTTGGTCGAGTACACGCCAATCGCGCAGAACAGCACGATCGCCGGGAACAGGAACTTGTAGGGCACCGTCAAGAGCTTGATCCACATGCCGATCAGCGGCAGGTTCAGGATGATCAGCATCGCGTTGCCGATCCACATCGAGGCGATCAGGCCCCAGAACAGCTCGGGGTTGCTGGTCATCACCTGCGGGCCGGGCTGGATGTTGTGGATGGTCATCGCACCCACCATCAGCGCCATCACCGCATTGGGCGGAATGCCCAGCGTCAGCAGTGGAATGAAGGAGGTCTGCGCGCCGGCATTGTTGGCCGACTCGGGCGAGGCCACGCCGCGGATGTTGCCCTTGCCGAAGGCCACTTCGCCGGGGCGCATCTTGATCTTCTTCTCCAGCGCGTAGGCCGCAAAAGCCGCCAGCAGCGCGCCGCCGCCCGGCAGGATGCCGAGCGCCGAACCCAGCGCCGTGCCGCGCAGCACCGCGGGCGTCATGCGCTTGAAGTCTTCCTTGGTGGGCCACAGGCCCTTGACCTTGTGCGTGAACACCTCGCGCTCGTCGTCGGGCTGCGAGAGGTTGCCGATGATTTCGCCGTAGCCGAACACGCCCATGGCGATCACCACGAAGCCGATGCCGTCGGTGAGTTCCGGAATGTCGAAGCTGTAGCGCGCCACGCCGGAATTCACATCGGTGCCCACGATGCCGAGCAGGAGGCCCAGCACGATCATCGCCACCGCCTTGAGCAGCGAGCCCGAAGCCAGCACCACGGCGCCGATCAGGCCCAGCACCATCAGCGAGAAGTATTCGGCCGGGCCGAACTTGAAGGCCAGCTCGGTCAGCGGCGGCGCAAAGGCTGCGAGGATCAGCGTGCCGACGCAGCCGGCAAAGAACGAGCCCAGGCCCGCCGCGGCCAGCGCCGGGCCCGCGCGGCCCTGCCTTGCCATCTGGTAGCCGTCGATGCAGGTGACCACCGAGGACGACTCCCCGGGCAGGTTCACCAGGATCGCGGTGGTCGAGCCGCCGTACTGCGCGCCGTAGTAGATGCCGGCCAGCATGATCAGCGCCGACACAGGCGGCAGTGCGTACGTGGCGGGCAGCAGCATCGCGATGGTCGCGACCGGGCCGATGCCCGGCAGCACGCCGATCAAGGTGCCCAGGATGCAGCCGACCAGGCAGTACAGCAGGTTGGTGAAAGTGAAGGCGACGCCGAAGCCGGTCGCGAGGTTGTGGAACAGTTCCATGGCGGTGTGCTCCTCAACCCGAAATGAAAGTAGGCCAGACCTGGATCTGGAGCTTGAGCGCCCAGATGAAGGCCACATAGCTGCCGGCCGCCAGGATGGTGGACAGCACCAGCACGTCGCGCAGCTTGAAATGTTCACCGGCCATGCTCGAGATGATGGTGAGCGCGTAGATCGCGACGATCATCCCCATGGCGGGCACGCCGATGCTCGGCAGGCCGCCCAGCAGCACGCCGAACGCCAGGTTGGCGCCGAGCACGAAGGCCAGCGGCTTCCAGGCCCATTTGCCGATCTTGTCGCCGCCGGCGGTTTCGACCACCATCGCCTGGAACATGATGAACGCCCCGAGCACGGCCAGCAGGATGCCCAGCATGAGCGGGAAATAGCCGGGTCCCATGCGGGCACCGTCGCCGATGTTGTAGGTGGTGGCGCCTATGGCGAAAGCGCCGCCCACGGCTGTGAACATGACTCCTGAAAAGAAGTCAGCCTGACTCTTTATACGCATTGTCTCGACCCTCTTGATTGGAGGAGTGAGGGTCGTCGCCCACGGCTGACCGCTGGCTGACCGGCCCGGTAGGGACAAATGCGTACAAGGGTTCTCCCGCGAGCCCGGCGCAAGCGGGCAAAGGAAGAAGGCGGAAACGAAAAAAGCTCCCGAAGGAGCTTTTTTACTTGAGAGCGAGGTCTCGGTGGGAGGGCTTAGTAGCCGCCGCGGCCACCGCCGCCGCCGCCGTAGCCGCCGCCACCACCGCTGCGGCCACCGCCGCCACCACCGTAGCCGCCGCCGCCACCACCACCGCCGTAACCACCACCGCCGCCGCCGCCATAGCCGCCGCCACCACCGGTACGGGGGGGACGGGCTTCCATCGGACGTGCTTCGTTCACGGTCAGGGCGCGGCCCTGGAGCGAATGGCCGTTCATGGCTTCAACGGCAGCCAGCGCTTCAGCGTCGGTGCCCATTTCCACGAAACCGAAGCCCTTGGAGCGGCCGGTGTCGCGTTCCATCATGACCTTGGCGCTGACGATCGAGCCGAACTCGCCGAAAGCCTGTTCCAGGTCGTTGTCACGCACGGAGTAGGCGAGGTTGCCTACGTAGAGTTTCTTGCCCATTGAGGGACTCCTAATTCAAACCAACAAGACAAAGCGATGGAGTCCCAGAATCACAACAAACAAATGCGCT
Source organism: Variovorax sp. V93 (assembly GCF_041154485.1). NCBI lineage: Bacteria > Pseudomonadati > Pseudomonadota > Betaproteobacteria > Burkholderiales > Comamonadaceae > Variovorax > Variovorax sp. V93. Next base: position 403,420 of record NZ_AP028669.1, read on the forward strand.
GTGGCGCGAAACTGACCGATCACCGAATTACGTGCACGGGAGCAAGCTCACAGACACGTAGGCCGGATTATCAAGCCGTTCCGGAAAAAGCGTACCGAAATCAGCGCTTATTACGAAACATCACGCCCTGACGGGCGGTTTCGCAACGGTTGCAGCAGGCCGGAGAGGCCGTTGTGGTCTATTTCATGCATCAAATGGAGCAGCCGGCCAATTTCGCCCGCGGGAAAACCCTCACGTGCGAACCAATTCAGGTAATTTCCGGGCAAATCGGCAATCAGCGTGCCCTTGTGCTTGCCGAAGGGCATTTCGAGCGTGACGAGGCGCTGCAGGTCTTCGGGTTTCATTGAAATTCAGCCTCCTGCGCGCCTGACGGTGTGGCCCTGCTTCGAGAGCGCGGCGATCACCAGTTCGCGGTGGTCCCCCTGGATCTCGATGATGCCGTCCTTCACCGTGCCGCCCGAGCCGCAGGCCGTCTTGAGCTGCTTGCCCAGCGCCGCGAGTGCCGCCGCATCGAGCGCGAGGCCCTTGACCACGGTCACGCCCTTGCCCTTGCGGCCCTTGGTCTCGTGGGATACACGCACAATGCCGTCGGTGGCCGGCGCGCGCGCCTTGATCTGCTTGCAGCGGCACTGCGCCATCGGCGCGCGGCAATCGGGGCACATGCGGCCGCCCGCCTCGGTGGAGTACACCAGGGCGCTGGCCTGACTGCTTTTCATCGTTGCCATTCGATCGATCTCTTCTTTTTCTTCACTTCTTCACTGTCCCCGGTTCATCCCTCTGTCTGCTCACATGCCATTCGACTCACTGGGCCTGGCCCCCGCGCTCGTGCAGGCTGCCGCCGAAAGCGGCTACGCCGCGCCGACCGCCATCCAGGCCGCGGCCATTCCCGCCATTCTGCAAGGCCGCGACGTGCGGGGCTCGGCGCAGACCGGTTCCGGCAAGACCGCCGCATTTTCCCTCCCGCTGCTGCAGCGCCTGGCCGCCGAACCCGTGCAATCGCCGCGGCGCGTGCGCGCGCTGGTGCTCGTGCCCACGCGCGAGCTCGCGGCCCAGGTCGGCGAGACCATGCGCAGCCTCGCGCAGCACCTGCCCGAGCGGCTCAAGATCGCGATTGCCTTCGGCGGCGTGTCGATCAACCCGCAGATGATGAGCCTGCGCGGCGGCGCCGACATCGTGGTGGCCACGCCGGGCCGCCTGCTCGACCTGGTGGAGCACAACGCGCTGAAGCTCGGCGCCGTGTCCATGCTCGTGCTTGACGAGGCCGATCGCCTGTTCGACCTCGGCTTTGCCGAGGAGCTGGGCCGCATCCTCGCGCTGCTGCCGGCGCGGCGCCAGAACCTGTTGTTCTCCGCCACCTTTCCGCCCGCCATCCAGGCGCTGGCCGACGGCACGCTGCAAGACCCCGCGGTGATCGACGTGCAGGGCGAGCCCGGCACCGAGCCCGCCATCGTGCAGCGCGTGATCGAGGTCGACGCGAACCGCCGCACGCAGCTGCTGCGCCATCTGCTGAAGGAAAACGACTGGGACCGCGTGCTGGTCTTCGTCGCCACGCAGCATGCGGCGCAGACCGTGGCCGAGAAGCTCTACAAGAACGGCGTGTATGCCGTGCCTTTCCACGGCGACATCGCGCAGGGCACGCGTACCGGCATCCTCGCGCAGTTCAAGGAGAGCCGCTGGGACGTGGTGATTGCCACCGACCTGGCCGCGCGCGGCATCGACATTGCACAGCTGCCCGTGGTGATCAACTACGACCTGCCGCGCTCGCCCACCGATTACATCCACCGCATCGGCCGCACGGGCCGCGCCGGCGAGAGCGGGCTGGCGATCAGCTTCGTGAGCGCGGCCACCGAGGCGCACTTCCGCCTGATCGAGAAGCGCCAGGGCCTGCACCTGCCGCGCGAGCGCATCGAGGGCTTCGAGCCGACCGAGGCCGCCGTGCCGATGGCCGATGCCTCCGGCACCGGCGGCATCAAGGGCAAGCGGCCGAGCAAGAAGGACAAGCTGCGCGCGGCCGCCGCGCTCGCTGCCGCGCTCGCTGCCGCGCAGCATGATGCGGGTGAAAAGAGCGACTGACCGGCGCCGCTCGGTCCGGCGCGCAGTTCATCGGATGCGCGCTACGCGGGCTTGTGCAGGAAGCTCGCGAGCAGGTCCACCGGCAGCGGGAAGACGATGGTGGTGTTCTTGTCCGCGCCGATCACCGTCAGCGTTTCCAGGTAGCGCAGCTGGATCGCCTGCGGCTCCTGCGCCAGCACGCGCGCGGCCTGGAACAGCTTCTCGGAGGCCTGCAGCTCGCCTTCGGCATGGATCACCTTGGCACGCCGCTCACGCTCCGCCTCGGCCTGCCGCGCAATGGCGCGGACCATCGATTCGGTGAGGTCGATCTGCTTGATCTCCACGTTGGAGACCTTGATGCCCCACGAAGCCGTCTGCACGTCGAGCGACTCGCGCACATCCAGGTTGAGCTTTTCCCGCTCGGCCAGCATGTCGTCCAGCTGGTGCTTGCCCAGCACCGAGCGCAGCGTGGTCTGCGCCAGCTGGCTGGTCGCGTTGAAGAAATCCTTGACCTCGATGATGGCCTTTTCGGCGTCGACGATGCGGAAGTAGACGACCGCGCTGACCTTCACCGACACGTTGTCGCGCGAGATCACGTCCTGGGTCGGAACCTCGAGCACCACGGTGCGCAGATCGACCCGCACGACCTGCTGGATGGCGGGAATCACCATCACCAGTCCGGGCCCCGCGACTTTCGAGAATCGCCCCAGGGTGAACACGATGCCGCGCTCGTATTCGCGGAAGATCCAGATCGCGGAAAAGAGCAGCACCACCAGCAGGACGAACATGAGGGTGCCGATGCCGGAAGTGAAAGAGAACATAGCGGCCTCCTGCGACTCAGCGACAGCGCTGGACTGTTGGACCTTCGGTGCGCGCGGGCGTTCCGCGACGGGGCCGATACATGAAGCCCAGGCGCGGCGATCTTCTCGCCGCGCGGTCGGCCCGAGGTCCGGCGTCCACGTGCGCTTCAGCCGCGCGGCGGCCGCTTGGCGATGCCCATGGTCTTGGCGAGGATGCCAAGCATCACTTCGTCTGCGCCGCCGCCGATGGAGCCGAGCCGCCCGTCGCGGTACAGCCGCGAGACACGGTTCTCGAGCGTGAAGCCCATGCCGCCCCAGAACTGCAGGCAGGTATCGGCCACCTGGCGCGTGAGCCGGCCGGTCTTGAGCTTGGCCATCGAGGCCAGTTCGAGCACGTCCCGGCCCTGCACATGCAGGTCGCAGGCGCGGTAGGCGAGGGCGCGCAGCGCCTCCACCTCGGTCTTGAGTTCGGCCAGCTTGAACTGCACCCACTGCTGGTCGGCCAGCGTGGCGCCGAACATCCGGCGCTGCTGCGCCCATTCGATGGTCTGTGCGATGCAGTCCTCCATCGGCTCGAGCGAACTTGCCGCGGCCCACAGCCGTTCCTCCTGGAATTGCTGCATCTGGTAGACGAAGCCCTGCCCCTCCTCGCCGATGCGATAGCGCTGCGGCACGCGCACCTCGTCGAAATGGATCAGGCCCGTGTCGCTCGAATGCATGCCGATCTTGCGGATCTTCCTCGCCTTCTCGATGCCGGGGCTGTCCATCGGCACCATCACGAGCGACTTGTTGCGATGCACCGGCCCGTCGCCGGTGTTGACCAGCATGCACATCCAGTCGGCCTGCAGGCTGTTGGTGATCCACATCTTCTGGCCGCTGATGAGGTAGTCGCCGCCGTCCTTGCGCGCATGGCTCCTGAGGCCCGCCACGTCGCTGCCCGCGCCGGGCTCGCTCACGCCGATGCAGCCGACCGTCTCTCCCGCGATCGCCGGCGCGAGGAACTCGCGGCGCAGCTCGTCGCTGCCGAAGCGCGCGAGCGCGGGCGTGCACATGTCGGTCTGTACGCCGATGGCCATCGGCACGCCGCCGCAGCTGATGTGGCCCAAGGCCTCGGCCATCGCCATCGCATACGAATAGTCGAGCCCGGCGCCGCCGAAGGCCTCGGGTTTGTTGAGGCCCAGCATGCCCAGCCGGCCGAGCTTCCCGAAGACCTCGTGCGCGGGAAAGATCTCGGCCTCCTCCCATTCGTCGACATGCGGATTGATCTCGTCGTCGATGAAGCGGCGCAGCGTGTTCTGGATCTCGAGATGTTCGTGGGTGTACTGCATGCGGTTGTCTCCAATCGGTCGTTCGTCTCGCCGCCGTCCTGGAACACGCGTGGCGTCTGTGCAGGATGGAAGCCGTCGAAACACCGCAACGCCGCGCACGCACACCCGTGCGAGCTGCACCGACTCTAGGGCGCTGATGCGCGCCCGGCTTGCGCCAATTAGCTGGTGCGGACCCGCCGTGGCGCAGCGGGCGCGTCCAGGCTGGTGCCCGTGATCACCCAGTAGATGAAGATCAGCACCGCACCGGCCGTGCCGAACACAGTCAGGCCCATGTAGTTGCCGCCGATGGCCAGCGCGTCGGTGGGGGCGGCCGCGATGCAGATCATGCTGGCCGCGCTCATGCCCACGTAGTGCATGGTGCAGACCGCCACGCCCATCACGGCCGCCGCGGCGATCTGGTGTGTCAGCCGGCGCAGGTTGAAGGCCAGCCAGAGGGCCGCGCCGGCGGCGGTGATGGCAATGGCCACGGACAGCGCCACGATGGTGGGGTCGAAATCCATCGAGGCGCGCATGTTCATCGCGAACATGCCCATGTAATGCATCACGCACACGCCCAGCCCCGCGAGCAGGCTTCCGGCCAGCCAGCCGGCCCGGCTGAACTTGCGCCGCCCGCCCGCCATGTACAGCGCAATGCCCGAGATCAGGATGGCCGCCACCAGCGAGACCACCGTGAGCGGCACGTTGTAGGAAATGCCCACCGGCAGGCGGTACGCCAGCATGCCGATGAAGTGCATCGACCAGATGCCGATGCCGCCCAGCGCCACCGCAGCGCACGCGACGACCGCGAGATTGGGTTTGCCATCGGCGCCGACCATGCGCCCCGCGCAGATCAGCGCCACCAGGGAGCCCGCGAACGAGATGAGGAACGAGAGCGCCACCAGCCCCGGCGAATACTCGGGCGACAGCAGTTGGCCAACGACGAGGGGAGTCATGTCTTTTCTTCTCCTAAAAAGGAACGGCCCGCCCCCGCCGGCCACCCGGCCGGCCGAAGATGTAACGAGACGTCCGTTCAGGAGTTTGTAATAGTTGTTTTCAAAAGTAAATCACTTGTTCATGGGACGGATGCGGTAGATCGCGTTGTTCCGGTCGGCCGCCATGTAGATGCTCCCGTCGCTGCCCACCGCGACACCCGTGACCACGTAGGGCGGCGGCAGGCCCGGCCCCGCGGCCAGTCCGATCGGCAGGTTGTCCGCCACGGTGCGGCGCGAGCCGCTGGCCGGATCGATCTCCACCAGCCGGCGCGCCGCGCTCTCGGCCACGATGAAGCTGCCCCAGGGCGTCTCGGCCACGCCTTCGGGCAGCGCCAGGCCTTCGGCAATGGCGCGCAGCGGGGCGCTGGCATCGAGCGGAATGCGGGTCAGCTTGCCTGCGGCTTCGGTGACGTAGAGCGCGCCGTCGCGGCCGACGATCATCTGCACCGGGCCGCCCAGCCCGCTGGCGAGCACTTGCTTCTCGGCAAAATGAGGGCCGCTCGCGCGGGTGATGCTGCCGGTGGCGATCTCGGCATAGATCACGCTGCCGTCGGCCATGGGAATGGCATCGAACGGCGCCTTCAGTCCGTGGATGGTTTCGACGGTCCGAAGCGTCTGGCGGTCCACCAGCTGAACGGTGCCCGTGAACCATGAGGTCAGCGCGAAGCGCGTGCCCGACAGGCCGACGGCGAACGGATAGTCGAGTTCCGGATCGCGCTGCATGCGGAACACGTCGCGCACTTCGCCGGTGCGCACGTCCACCTGCCGGAAGCCGAACACATCGGCCACCCAGAGCGTGCGGCCTTCGATCTTGAGCCCCGCCGGCGCCGCGAGCTTGCCGCTGGTGAGCGTGCACAGCACTCCGGTGGCAGGGTCGAAGGACTGCACTTCGTTGTTGGCCATGTTCGACACGTAGATCGTGCCGTCCGGGGCAATGGCCAGGTTGTCGAGCGACGGACGCAATTGCCTGGCGACGGTCTTGCGGCCCGTGGCAAGGTCCACCCTGACCAGTTCGCCGCTGCGCGCATCGACCACCCAGAGATTGCCCTTGCCGTCGAGGTTGGCGGCCGCGGGAATCCTGAAACCGTCGGCGATCACGGCCATGCTGCCGTTCGCCGGATCGATCTTCACCACCTGGCCCTTGAACCACAGCGGCCCGTAGAGCATGCCGTCGGGGCCGACCTCGAAGCCGTTGAAGCCGCCCATGTCCTTCTTGATGAGCCGCGGCGGCTTCTGGCCCGTGCGGTCGATCTCCCACAGCGCGTCGCCCAGGAACACCTGCGAGGCGTAGAGCTTGCCGCTGCTGCGGTCGAAGTCCAGCGAATTGAGGCCGGGCAGGTCCTTGGCGAGCACGCGCATCGGCGCGCCGTCGCTTTCGCGGTAGCGCAGCATGCCCATGAGGTAGTTGGTCCACGCCAGCTCGCCCCTGGGGCCGACCGCGATGTCGTCGGCCTGGCCTTCGGGCGCGTCGATCAGGACCTTGGCCGCGCCGGTGCCGCGGTCGACCTCCCACAGCGTGTTGCCGAGCACCGAGCCCGCGAGCAGGCGGCCCTTCTGGTCGATGGCCAGGCCGTGGACGCCCGCGAAGGAGGAGGGCGCGACCAGCACTTCGGGCTCGGACCACGCGGCGGGGCGGGTGGGTGATGGCGACGGCGCGATGCTGCCGCAGGCGGCCAGCAGGGCGAAGATGGCGATGAGTGCGGCGGCACGGATGAACGGGCGGCAGGGCATGTCTTCTCTCCTTCTTTTGGATGCGCGCGAGCAGTCTAGAAGGAAGGAGGGGAGGCGGGGCAGTCTCTCCCGGGACATGCGGCCTTTCGTCCGCGCGGCTCACCCGCGCAGCAGCTGCGTCGCCGTGTGGATCGAGAGCCCCACCAGCCCGCCCACCAGCGTGCCGTTGATGCGGATGAATTGCAGGTCGCGTCCGATGTGGCGCTCCAGCTCGCTGGTCATCTCGCTGGCGTTCCAGTCGGCAACGCGCTCCTCGATGTAGCGGCGGATGTCCTCGCGGTAGCGCTCGATGGCCAGCGGCGCGGCCGCCTCGATCTGCTCGTTGATCCAGCGGCGGATCGCCTCGTCGGCCTGCAGCCGCGTGCCGAGCGCGCCCGCCATCGATGCGATGCGCTGGCGGATGGTGGAGTCGCCCCGGCCGAGGTCGTCGTGCAGCCAGGCCAGCAACTCGCCCCAGATGCCGTGCAGGTAGTCGCCGAGCGCGGGATGCGCCATCAGCTCGGCGCGGATCTGCTCGCCGCGCTGCTGGAACTCGGGGTCGAGCTTGAGCCGCACCACGAAGTCGTCGACGAAGTGGTCGAAGCGCCGGCGCATCGGATGTTCGGGCTCGGCCGCCAGTTCGGCGATGGTGCGCGCCACGGCCGCCACGATCTTGCGCGTGGCGAGCTTGGCCGCCACTTGGTCCAGCCCCACGTAGCGCAGCGTCTTGATCTCGCGCGCAATGGCTTCGGTGATGTGCGCCTGCACCTCCTCGCCCTCGAGCAGGCCGGCCACCTGCTGCAGCACGTCGTCGAGCAGCGCCTGATGGCGCCCGCCGGCCGTGAGCGCATCCAGCGCCTGGCCCATCAGCCGCGAGAGGTCGATCTTCCGGAGGCCGGCCGCCGCAGCGCGTCCCATGAAGGCGCGCACGCGCTCGTCGTCGAATGCAGCGAGCCCGTAGCGGGTGGCCGCCACGCCCCATTCGCCGAGCTTTTGGCCGCTCGCGGGCCGCGCCAGCCAATCGGCGATGCGCCCGGCCGCGTCGAACTCGCGCAGCTTGGCGAGCACCTGCTCGGTGCCGAGGAAGTTGTTGCAGATGAAGCCGGCCAGCTTGGCGCCGATGCGGTCCTTGTTGCTCGGGATGATCGCGGTGTGCGGGATCGGCAGGCCCAGCGGATGGCGGAACAGCGCCACCACCGCAAACCAGTCGGCCATGGCGCCGACCATTGCGGCTTCGGCAAAGGCCGCCACGTAGCCCCAGGCCGGATGCTCGCCGTGCAGCGCGCTGGCCAGCGCATAGAGCAGCGCCGCGGCGCACAGCAGGCCGAGCGCGACCCGCTTCATGCGCCGCAGCGCGCCGCTGCCGTGGCTGTCTTCAGCCAATGGTCGGCGCGGCGGCAAGGCGCTCCATGAACAGCTCGCAGCGCGCCAGTTGCTCCAGGCTCACGAATTCGTCGGGCTGGTGCGCCTGCTCGATGCTGCCCGGGCCGCACACCACGGTGGGGATGCCGGCGTTCTTGAACAGGCCCGCTTCGGTGCCGAAGGCCACCAGCGTGGTGCGCTCCTCGCCCGCAAGGCGCTGCGCGAGCAGCGTGACCGGATCGGTGGCCGCACCGAGGAAGCTCGGAATCTCGCAGATGGTCTCGAAGCGGAAGCCCGCGTCGGGCGCCACCTTCTTCATCGACGCCTCGAGGCTGCCGGCATAGGAGACGACCTCGTCCTGCATCTTCCTGGCGTCGGCGGTCGGCAGGTCGCGGAATTCATAGCGGAACTCGGCGTCGCGCGGCACCACGTTGTCGGCGATGCCACCGTGGAACTGGCCCACGCTCGCGGTGCTGAAGGGCACGTCGAAGCCTTCGTAGCGCGGTTCGCTGCGCTCGAAGCCTTCGGCCATGTCGCGCACCTTGCCGACCACGCGCGCCGCCATCTCGATGGCATTGACCGACTGCGGCGTGAGCGACGAATGCGCCTCCTTGCCGCGCACGCAGCAGCGGTAGCGGTACACGCCCTTGTGGGCGATGGCCGGCACCATGCTGGTGGGCTCGCCCACGATGCAGGCGAGCGGCTTGATGCCGGCGTCGCGCATGTCGGCGATCAGTTCCTTCACGCCGAAGCAGCCGATCTCCTCTTCATAACTGAAGGCGAAGTGCACCGCGAAGGGCGAGTCGCTTTCCAAGAAGCGCTTGGCATTGGACAAGGCGATGGCAATGAAGCTCTTCATGTCGGCCGAGCCGCGCCCGTAGAGGCGCTCGTTGCGCAGCGCGGCGGAGAGCGGGTCGACGCTCCAGTCCTGCCCGTCCCACGGCACCGTGTCGGTGTGGCCCGAGATGATGACGCCGGCCGGCTTGCCCTCGCCGAGGGTGGCGAACAGGTTGGCCTTGGTGCGTTCGGCGTTGTAGGTGATGCGGCTCTTCATGCCCAGGGCGGCGAGGTGGCTCTGGGCCAGGTCGATCAGCTGGAGGTTGCTGTTCTCGCTGACGGTGTTCATGCGCACCAGCGACTGGGCCAGCGCGAGGCTTTGGGGGGAAAGCGTAGGGGACATGCAACACATTGTCCAAGAAGTCGGCGCCGAACGCCGACGAGCGCCCGGTCTGTCACGCGCAGCGGGTACCCTGCGCCTCTTTTGGTTGGAGAAAAAGACGATGCGCACCCTTCCGCTTGCCCTGTCTGCAATGGCCGCCCTCTGCCTGGCGGCCTGCGGCACCACCGGCCCCGCCGGTTCGTCCAACAAGCTGCTCACGCTCGACGGCAACCCGCCGCTGGTCATCGCGCACCGCGGCGCCTCGGGCTACCTGCCCGAAGAGACGCTCGAAGCCTATGCGCGCGCCATCGAACTGGGTGCCGACGTGATCGAGATGGACCTGGTCTCCACCAAGGACGGCGTGCTCATCGCCCGCCACGACCCCAACCTGGCCATCAGCACCGACGTGGCCAAACACCCGCGCTTCGCCTCGCGCAAGAAGACCATCAAGGTCGACGGCGAAACCCAGACCGGCTGGTTCAGCAACGACTTCACGCTGGCCGAGATCAAGACGCTGGGCGGCATCTCGACCGACCCCGAGCGCCCGCAGGAATTCAACGGCAAGTTCAAGGTCCCCACCTTCCAGGAGATCATCGACTTTGCCAAGGCCAAGTCGAAGGAAACCGGCCGCACCATTGCGATCTACCCCGAGACCAAGAACCCGACCTACTTCCGCGACCTCGGGCTGCCGCTGGAAGACAAGGTGATCGCCGCCATCAACGCCGCCGGCTGGAACAGCAAGACCGCGCCCATCTACGTGCAGTCCTTCGAGCCCGGGAGCCTCAAGTACATGAAGGCCAAGGGCCTGAACACCCGGCTCATCCAGCTGATCGACGGCGACAGCGTCGACCTGAAGACCGGCGCCGTGACCTTCGCCGTGCCGAGCGACCGTCCCTACGACTGGACCAAGGCCGGCGACAAACGCAACTTCGACGCCATGGTCACGCCCGCGGGCCTGGCCGAAATCAAGACCTATGCCGACGGCATCGGCCCGTGGAAGCGCTACATCGTGAGCATCAAGGGCAGCATCGGCGCCGACGGCAAGCCGCTCGACGTCAACAAGGACGGCAAGATCAACGACGCCGACGCGACCTCGGTCTCGCCGACCACGCTGATTGCCGATGCGCACAAGGCCGGCCTCTTCGTGCACCCGTTTACGTTCCGCAACGAATCGCGCCGCCTGGCGGCCGACTACAGCAAGGACGGCAGGAACGAGTACGCGGTCTACTACAAGCTGGGCGTGGACGGCGTGTTCACCGACTTCACCGACACGGCGCTGGCCGCTCGCGCCGACTACCTGAAGAGCCTCGGTCGCTGAGTTTCTGTTCGTGAAACACCGCGGAACCGGCTTTGCCGGGCCGCTGGTGTTGCCCCCGGCAGGGGGAAGGCGTAGCCTGGGGGCGTGCTTATTGCATAGACTGTGCCCATGAAACTCATCGATTCGCTCGTCACGCAGGCGGCCGGCATCGCCGCTGTCCGACGTGACCTCCACGCCCATCCCGAACTCTGCTTCGAAGAAGTCCGCACCGCCGACGTGGTGGCAGGCAAGCTCACCGAATGGGGCATTCCCATCCACCGCGGCCTGGGCACCACCGGCGTGGTGGGCATCGTCAAGAACGGCACCAGCAACCGCGCCGTGGGCCTGCGCGCCGACATGGACGCGCTGCCCGTCACCGAGCTCAACACCTTCGCCCACGCCAGCCAGCACCACGGCAAGATGCACGCCTGCGGGCACGACGGCCACACCGCCATGCTGCTGGCCGCGGCGCAGCATCTCGCGAAGAACCGCAATTTCGACGGCACCGTCTACCTGATCTTCCAGCCGGCCGAGGAGGGCGGCGGCGGCGCCCGCGAAATGATCAAGGAAGGGCTGTTCGAGCAGTTCCCCATGGACGCCGTGTTCGGCATGCACAACTGGCCCGGCATGAAGGCCGGCCAGTTCGCGGTGAGCCCGGGGCCGGTGATGGCGTCGGGCAACAAGTTCTATGTCAACGTCATCGGCAAGGGCGGCCATGCCGCGCTGCCGCAGACCGGCATCGACCCGGTGCCGATCGCCTGCGAGATCGTGCAGGCGTTCCAGACCATCCTCACGCGCAAGATGAAGCCGACCGACTCGGCCGTGATCTCGGTCACCACCATCCATGCCGGCGAAACCAACAACGTGATCCCCGACAACTGCGAGCTGACGGGCACGGTGCGCACCTTCTCGATCGAAGTGCTCGACATGATCGAATCGCGCATGCGCAAGATCGCCGAGCACATCTGCGCGGCGCACGACGCCACCTGCGACTTCCGCTTCGAGCGCTACTATCCGCCCACCATCAACACCGAGGCCGAGGCCAACTTCGCGCGCCGCGTGATGGGCGAGATCGTCGGCCCCGAGAACGTGCTGAAGCAGGAAGCCGCGATGACCTCGGAAGACTTCGCCTTCATGCTGCAGGCCAAGCCCGGCGCCTATGCCTTCATCGGCAACGGCGACGGCTCGCACCGCGACGTGCACCACGGCGAAGGGCCCTGCACGCTGCACAACGCGAGCTACGACTTCAACGACGAGCTCATTCCCCTGGGCGCCACCTGCTGGGTGCAACTGGCCGAGCAGTTCCTGAAGCCCGGGGGAGCCGCGCCTTGATCGGCATCGGCGAGGCGTTTTCGCCGCGCTACGCCCAGGCACGCCAGAAGTTCCTGCAGGCCTGCGTGAGCGCGGGCCTCGCGGCCCTGCCGCATGCGCATCCGGGCAAGGGGCGGGATGGCGAGGAGCTTTCGATGGACGTGGCGCTCGACGGCGCCGCGGACGCCGAGCGCCTGCTGATCGTCTCCAGCGGCTGCCACGGCGTGGAGGGCCACTGCGGCAGCGGCGTGCAGGTGTTCGCCCTGCACGACGCCGAATGGCGCGAGAAGGCCAGGGCGCAGGGTGTCGCGGTGCTCTATGTGCATGCGCTCAATCCGCACGGCTTTTCGTACGGCCGGCGCGTCACGCAGGAGGGCGTCGACCTGAACCGCAACTTCGTCGATTTCTCGAAGCCGCTGCCGGCCAACGATGCCTATGCCAAGCTGCATCCGCTGCTGGTGCCCGACACCTGGCCGCCCCCGCCCGAGACCGAGGCCGCCATCGAGAAGTGGATCGGCAAGCATGGCGCCGAGGCCTACCAGGCGGCCGTCACCGGCGGCCAGTACCAGTTCGAGGACGGCCTGTTCTTCGGCGGCAAGGCGCCGACCTGGAGCAACAAGACCTTGCGCGGCGTGCTGCGCCGGCATGCCGCCAGCGCGCGCCGGCTGGCCTGGATCGACCTGCACACGGGGCTCGGCCCGAACGGCCTGGGCGAGCGCATCTTTGCCTGCCGCGACGACAAGGCCGCCTACGCGCGCGCCAGCGCCTGGTGGGGCACGCCCGCGGCACCCGTCACCTCGATCTACGACGGTTCCTCGAGTTCGGCGCTGCTGCGCGGCCTGATGGGGGAGGCCGCCTACGAGGAGTGCCCGCAGGCCGAATACACCGGCATCGCGCTCGAATACGGCACGCTGCCCATGCTCGACGTGCTGGCCGCGCTGCGCGCCGACCACTGGCTGCACAAGCACCCCGAGGCGCCGGCCGACCTGGCCGCCGGCATCCGCGCGCGCATGCTCGAAGCCTTCTATACCGACACCGACGCCTGGCGCGGCCAGATCGTCAGCCAGGCGCGGCAGGCGATGTTCCAGGCCGTGGACGGCCTCTGCAGCTAGGTCCGGACGCGCCCGTCGCCCGTCAGCATCGACAGCTCGACGAACTTCGAGCCGACGTGGTTCTTGGCCGAGAAAGACACCTCGAAGCCGCCGAACTGCTGCCGGTCGATGCTTTCGAGCCCCGCGATGAGGCCGTCGCGCGAGGCCTTGCCCGGCGCGCGGCGCAGGCCCTCGGTCAGCACCTTGGCGGCGATGTAGCCCTCCATGCTCGAGAAGTTGGCGCTCGTGCCGGCCCCGGCCTTCTTCACCGCCTCGCTGAATTCGCGCGTGATCGCATTGGCCGGGTTGTACGGCGAGGGCACCACCTGGGTCACCATCACGCCCGCGCCCTCCTTGCCGAGCTCGTCGGCCAGCGCCTGGGTGCCCACGAAGGACACGTTGAAGAAGGTGCCGCCGTAACCCGCCTTGCGCGCCTGGCGGATGAAGGCCGCGCAGGCCTTGTAGGCGCCCACCTGGACCACCGCGTCGGGCCGCGCCGCCGTGATGCTTTTCACCGCCGCGGCCACGTCGACCGAATTGCGCTCCACCGTGGCCAGCGCCACCGGCTTGAGCTCCTGCTGCGAGAGCGCCAGGGTCACACCGTCGAGCCCGGCCTTGCCGTAGGCGTCGTTCTGGTAGAAGACCGCGATCTTCTTCAGGCCCAGGTGCGTGAGCTGCTTCACGATCAGCGCGGTCTCGTCGTTGTACGAGGCGCGCAGGTGGAACACGTTCCTGTGGAAGGGGTCGCGCAGCGACATTGCACCGGTGAAGGGCGCGACGAAAGGCACCTTCTCCTTCACCGCGAGCGGCAGCGCCGCCATGCTGGTGGGCGTGCCGATGTAGCCGAAGAGCGCGAACACGTCTTCTTCGATCAGCTTTTGCGTATTGGCGGCGCAGCGGTCGGGCTCGTAGCCGTCGTCCAGGTTCTTGATGACCACGTTGCGCCGGCCGGCCTGGGCGTTGTACTGGTCCAGGAACAGCTTGGCGCCCTGGTGGAACTGGATGCCCAGCTGCGCGGCCGGGCCGGTGAAGGGCGCCGACTGGCCCAGCACCAGCGGCACATCGCCCTGCGCCCGGGCCAGCTGGAAGCCGCCGAGCGCCGCCGCGCCGGTCGCCAGCGAAAAATGTCTGCGATTGATCATGTGAAACCTCCTTTGCGCCTGCCGCGCCACTGCCTGGAAAACTTTAGACTTGCCGGATGGTCGATACCCCGGTCTCTGCAACTGTTGTCCCCCCCACCAACACTTCCACGGTCCTGGGCGCCTGTCCGCACGACTGTCCGGACACCTGCGCCCTGGTCACCACCGTCAGGGACGGCGTGGCCGTGAAGCTGCAGGGCAATCCGGCCCATCCGCACACCGCTGGCGTTCTCTGCACCAAGGTTTCGCGCTACATCGAACGAAACGACCACGCCGAAAGGCTCGTCCAGCCCCTGAAGCGGACCGGGCCCAAGGGCAGCGGCCAGTTCGAACCCGTGAGCTGGGAGGCCGCTCTTGACGACATCGCCGCGCATCTCCGTGCATTGCAGACGGATCCGGAAACAATTGTGCCTTATAGTTACGCAGGCACGATGGGCCTGGTGCAGGGCGAGTCGATGGATCGACGTTTTTTCCACAAAATGGGCGCCACGCTGCTGGACCGCACGATCTGCTCCATGGCCGGCGGCGAGGCCATGGTCCACACCCTGGGTGCCAAGGCCGGCATGCGGATCGAATTCTTCGCCGAGGCGAAGCTGATCCTGATCTGGGGCAGCAACTCCATTGCCAGCAACCTGCACTTCTGGCGCCACGCCCAGGCCGCCCGGCGCGCTGGGGCGCGGCTGGTGTGCATCGACCCGCGCAAGACCGAAACCGCCGACAAGTGCGACGAGCACATCGCCCTGCTGCCCGGCACCGATGCCGCGCTCGCCCTGGCGCTGATGCACGAACTCATCGTGCACGGCTGGCTCGACCACGATTTCATCGCCAACCACACGCTCGGCTGGGAGCAGCTGAAAGAGCGCGCACTGCAATGGCCGCCTTCGCGCGCGGCCGCCGTGTGCGGCGTGCCCGAGGCGCAGATCGCGGCGCTGGCGCAGGCCTACGGCACCACCCGGCCGGCCGCGATCCGCCTGAACTACGGCATGCAGCGCGTGCGCGGCGGCGGCAACGCGGCGCGCGCCATCGCCTGCCTGCCCGCGCTGGTGGGGGCCTGGCGCGACCGCGCGGGCGGGCTTCTGCTGAGCAGTTCGGGCCACTTTCCGGTCGACCGCGCCGCGCTGCAGCGCCCCGACCTGCTCGCGGGCCGCCAGCCCCGCACCATCAACATGAGCACCATCGGCGACGCGCTGCTCGACGAGGCCAGGCCGGTGAAGGCCATCGTGGTCTACAACAGCAACCCGGTCGCGGTGGCGCCGGAGTCGGGCAAGGTGGTGGCGGGCTTCGCGCGCGAAGACCTCTTCACCGTGGTGCTCGAGCAGTTCCGCACCGACACCGCCGACTACGCCGACTACCTGCTGCCCGCCACCACCCAGCTCGAGCACTGGGACATCCACACCAGCTACGGCCACACCGATGTGCTGCTGAACCGGCCCGCGGTGGCGCCGCGCGGCGAGGCGCGCAGCAATGCCTGGGTGTTCCGCGAGCTCGCGCGCCGCATGGGCTTTGACGAGCCCTGCTTCTCGGACGACGACGAGGCACTGTGCCGCAGCGCCTTTGCGCCAGGCGCCGTCGACTACGCGCAGCTGTTGGAACAAGGCTTCACCAGCCTCAAGCTGCCCGAAGCGCCCTTTGCCGAAGGCCGCTTCCCGACGCCTTCGGGCCGCTGCGAATTCTTCAGCGCGCGACTGCAGACGCAAGGCATGGACGGCCTGCCCGACCACGTGCCCAACCATGAAGCGGCCGGCAGCTCGACCGAGTTTCCGCTGGCCATGATCTCGCCGCCGGCGCGCAATTTCCTCAACTCGACCTTCGTCAACGTGACCAGCCTGCGCGCCATCGAGGGCGAGCCGCTGCTCGAGATCCACGAGGCCGATGCGGCCGCCCGCGGCATCGAGGACGGCGCCATCGTCCGCGTCTTCAACAAGCGCGGCGAGCACCGCTGCCGCGCCGAGGTGTCGCGCCGCGCGCGGCCGGGCGTGGTGCACGGCATGGGCATCTGGTGGCGCAAGCTCGGCCTGGACGGCACCAACGTCAACCAGCTCACCAGCCAGCGCCTGACCGACATCGGCCGCGGGCCGACCTTCTACGACTGCCTGGTCGAGGTCGAGCGCCTTGCTCCCTCTGGGAGAGGGTTGGGGTGAGGGCTGCCCCCGCATCCGCCCTGGCCGCCGCACTGCTGCTGCTCGGTGGCTGCGCCGACCTCGGCTACTACTGGCAGTCGGCCAGCGGGCATCTGAGCATCCTGCGGGTGGCCAAGCCGGTGCCCGCATGGCTCGCGGACCCTGCCGTTTCCGCGCCGCTGAAGGCCAAGCTCGAACTCGCGCAGCGCATCCGCCGCTTCGCCGTGGCCGAACTGGCGCTGCCCGACAACGCCAGCTACACCGCGTATGCCGATCTGCACCGCCCCGCGGCGGTGTGGAACGTGGTGGCTGCGCCGCCGTATTCGCTCACGCTCAAGAGCTGGTGCTTTCCGGTGGCCGGCTGCGTGGGCTACCGCGGCTACTACGACGAGGCCGCCGCCAAGGCCGAGGCCGAGGCGCAGCGAGCCAAGGGCCTGGAAACGGCCGTGTACCCGGTGCCGGCGTATTCCACGCTGGGCTGGATGAACTGGGCCGGCGGCGATCCGCTGCTTTCCACCTTCATCGGCTACCCCGAAGGCGAACTGGCGCGCATCGTGTTCCACGAGCTCGCGCACCAGGTGCTCTACGTACCCGGCGACATCGTCTTCAACGAGTCGTATGCCACCGCGGTGGAACGCATCGGCGGCGCGATGTGGCTGCAGCGCGAGGCCAGCGAGGCGGCGCGCAGCGAGTACGCGCGCTTCGACGGGCAGCGCCAGCAGTTCCGCGCGCTGGCCCTCGAGACCCGCCGCGCGCTCAACCAGGTGTACGAATCCGCCCAGGCCAAGGCCGGCGACTGGAGCGCGGTCGATGCCATGAAGAAGGCCGCGATGGACACCTTTCGCGAGCGCTACGCGAGCCTGCGTGCGCAATGGCAGGGCCCGCGCCAGGGCGCCTACGACCTGTGGGTGGCGCGCGCCAACAATGCGACTTTCGGGGCCCAGGGCGCCTACGACGACCTGGTGCCGGGCTTCGAGGCCCTGTTCGCGCGCGAGAACCGCAACTGGCCGCGCTTCTACAAGGAGGTCCGCCGCATCGCCGCGCTGCCGACCATGGAAGAGCGGCGCAACGCATTGCAGACGGCCACGGGATTGCTGCAGACCAATTCCAGCCACGACGACAACAACAACGGAGGGCACGGTGCCTGACATCCATATCGAAAGAAACCACGCACTCGGCATTGCCGGCGCCCGCGAAGTCGCACGCCAGTGGATCGAGCAGGTGGGGCAGGACTATGGCCTGGAGTGCACCTACACCGAGGGCGAGGCCTGCGACGTCGCTCAGTTCAGCCGCGCGGGCATCGACGGCACGGTGGAGGTCACGGCCGACACGCTGACGCTGGAGGCGACGCTGGGCTTCCTGTTCAGCAGCTTCAGCGAACAGATCGAGCAGAAGATCGCGCGCAAGCTCGATGCCTTGCTGGAATCGCCCGGCGGTGCCCGCTTCGCCTGAGCGGCCGGCGATCAGGCGATGGTGTAGCCGCCGTCGACCGGCAGCGCCACGCCGCTGACCATCGATGCGCCATCGGAGAGCAGGAACAGGATCGGCGCCACCACCTCTTCGACCTGCGCGAACCTTCCGAGCGGAATGTTCCCGAGCGCCGCCGCGCTCTTGGCCGGATCGGCCCAGGCCCGCTCGGCCATCGGCGTGAGCGTGACGGTCGGGTTCACGCTGTTCACGCGAATGCCATGCGGCCCGAATTCGAGGCACAGCGAGCGTGTGACCGCATCCACCGCAGCCTTCGATGCGCAATAGCAGAGGTGCGCGTCGAGCGCGACCAGCGAGGCCTGGCTCGACACGTTGACGATGCTGCCGCGCACGCCGGCGGCGATCATCGCCCTGCCGCAGCGCGTGGCGACCAAGGCCGCGGCGCGCGCGTTGACGGCCATCACGGCGTCGAAGCTCTCGGCTTGCAGGTCGAGTGCGGATTCAAGCAATGCGATGCCGGCGCAGTTCACTACCAGATCGAAGGCTGGCAGCGTTGCGAGCGTGCGTTCCAGTTCAACTGCGTTGGCCACGTCGACCATCAGTGGCGCGCAGCCGGCTTCTGCGTGCAGTGCGTCGAGCGCGGCGGCATTGCGGCCCACGGCCGTCACGGCTGCGCCCGATTGCGCGAGTCGCACGGCGACTGCGCGGCCGATGCCGCTGCTTGCACCGGTGACCAGTGCGCGTCGTCCGGAAAAATCGAAAGTTGTCGTCATGGTGCTGCTGTCATGGATTGCGGCTTGTGTTCGGGGCGCGTGCCCAGGCCACCGGGTACTCCCCTCCGCGAATGTCCCCCGTCGGCGGGAGCGCGCCCTGAACGGTTCATCTCAGCCGATGCATCGCATCGCGCAATGCCGGATAAAGCGACTTGTAGATCTCGAAACGCTCGCGATAAACAGCCTGCGCCGCAGGCTCCGGCCGCGCGCGTTCCACCAGCGTGACCCAGCCGCGCTCGGCGGTCGCCGCATCGACCAGTCCCGCACCGAGCGCCGCGAGCATCGCCGCACCCAATGCCGCCTCGACCTCTTCCTCGATGGTGAACACCCGGGAGCCCGTGACGTCCGCCACGATCTGCATCCACAGGTCCGAATGCGCCGCGCCGCCAACCACGATCAACCGGTCGTCCAGCGGCTGGCCGCTTTGCCGGCCGGCCTCGATGTTGTGCTGCAGCGCGAAGCTCACGCCTTCGAGCACCGCGCGGTACAGGTGCGCGCGGCTGTGCGCGAGCGAGAGGCCGATGAAGGCGCCCTTGGCCTGCGCGTCCCAGATCGGGCTGCGCTCGCCCATCAGGTAGGGCAGGAAGACCAGGCCCTGCGCACCGGGCGGCACGTCGATGGCCTTGCGCTCGATCAGCGCATGCGCATCCTCGCCGGTGCGCGCGGCCTCGGCCATCTCGGCCTGGCAGAAGGCCTCGCGAAACCAGGTGACGGCCGCACCGGCCGTGATCGCGCCGCCGAACACATAGCTGCGATCGGCGCCGCGGTAGACATGCGGCATCGTGATGAGCCTGTGGCGCGCATCCACCGTCGGGCTCACGAAGCCCCAGCACATGCTGGTGCCGATCATCGCGACGTGGTCGCCGCTGCCGGTGACACCCGCACAGAAGGTGGCGACCGCCGCATCGACGCCGCCGGCCATCAGCGGCATGCCCTCGGCGAGGCCGAGCTTCGCAGCCCATTCGGCGTTCAGGCCGCCCACCACGTCGCTCGACTCGACCAGGCACGGTGGCATCATGCGCGCCGGAATGCCCAGCATGCCGAGCGCCTCATGGGACCAGCCGCGCTGCGCCGCGTCGTACACGCCGCCGATGTTGCCGGCCGAGCTGTGGTCCACGGCCAGTTCGCCGGTCAGCCGCCAGTTGACGTAGCTGTTGGGCGGCAGGAAGTAGCGGGTCTTCGCCCACACCTCGGGCAGGTGCTCGCGAATCCACAGGATCTTGGTGAAGCCGTAATAGCTGTCGACGCCGTTGCCGGTGATGGCCTGCAAGCGCGCCACGTCGACGTTCGCATTCACCGCATCGACCTCTGCGGTGGCACGACGGTCCATCCAGATCAGGCAGGGGTGCAGCGGCTGCATCGCTCCGTCGACCGGAATGCCCGCGCCGCCGTACAGGCTGCTCACGCACATCGCGGCGATGTCCGTTGCAGCGATGCCGCTCTTCGCCACGCAGGCGCGCACGCTCTCGCACACCGCGTCAAACCACACTTCGCAGTCCTGCTGCGCCCACAGCGGCTTCGGCGTCTCGGGCTGGTAGGCGGCGCTGGCCTGCGAATGCACCTTGCCGTCGATGCCGACCAGCAGGCACTTGGTGCTCTGCGTGCCGATGTCGACGCCGATCACGTATTTCATGTTGTGCGTGGCTGCGGCTTGAGCAGCACCTTGATGGAATCGAGCGAATTGGCCAGTGTGAAGGCGCGCTCCCACTCGGTCAACGGAAAGTCGTGCGTCACGATGCCCTTCGAGGTGACAAGCCCGCGCGCCAGCAGGTCGATGGCAATCGGATAGCAGTAGGGCCCCAGGTGCGCGCCGCGCACGTCGAGCTCCTTGCGGTCGCCGATGATCGACCAGTCGGCGCTGGTTTCCGAGCCGAATACGCTGAACTCGACGAAGCGGCCGAGCTTGCGGATCATCTCCAGCCCCTGCGTCACGCCGATGGGCGCGCCGGTGGTCTCGATGTAGACGTCGCAGCCGTAGCCTTCGGTCAGGCCCTTGACGATGGCGTCGGCGTTCTCGGTCTTGGGGTTGATCGTCACGTCGGCGCCGAACTGCTTGGCCAGTGCGAGGCGCTCGGGCACGAGGTCGATCACGATCAGCTTCTTCGGCGTCTTCAGCGCGGCCACCTGCACCATCATCAGGCCCAGCGGGCCGGCGCCGGCAATCACCACCACGTCGTCCAGCTGGATGTCGCCGCGGTTCACCGTGTGGATCGCGCAGGAGAGCGGCTCGATGATGGCCGCGTCTTCCAGCGAGATGCCGTCGGGGATCTTGTGCACGCGCGAGGTCGGCGGCAGCCGCATGTAGTCGGCCATGCCGCCGTCGGCCACGATGCGCTGGAAGCCGAAGATGTTGTGCACCTCGCACATCCAGTACTTGCCCGAGGTGCAGAAGCGGCACCTGCCGCAGGGCACGATCTGCTCGGCGATCACGCGGTCGCCTTTCTCCACGCCGAAGTGCCCGGCCGCGCCTTCGCCGAGCGCCTCGACATAGCCGAAGAATTCATGGCCGGGGATGACCGGCGCCTTGACCCACGAAGGCTGGCCGTCGCCGCCCCAGAACATCTTCGCGCCCGAGTGGCACTTGCAGTCGGAGGCGCAGATGCCGCAGGCCGCGATGGAGATCAGCAGCTCGTTCGGGCCGATGCTGGGCATCGCGACGGTTTCGAGGCGGTAGTCCTTGGGACCGTGGCAGACGACGGCCTGCATGGCGGCGAGTTGGCCGATGGCGCCCGAGGCGCCGGGCTGGAGCTTCTGATATGACATGGGTTCCTTGTGGTCAGAGGGTGTTGGAGATTTCTCCCTCCCCTTCCGGGGGAGGGCAGGGGTGGGGGCAGGCGGCGTTGCTACCGGGCACGCTCTGGCTGCCCCCAACCCAGCCTTCCCCCGGGAGGGGAAGGAGCAAGACAGGGGGTCAGCGTTTTGCCTCGCGGCTGATGAAAATCGCGAGCAAGACAATGCCGCCCTTGATGATCAGTTGCAGATACGGCGACACGCCGATCATGTTAAGCCCGTTGTTCAGCACACCCAGCAGCAGCGCACCGACCAGCGTGCCCACGATCGCGCCGCGCCCGCCGGCAATCGACGTGCCGCCCATCACCACCGCCGCGATCGCGTCGAGTTCGAAGCCCACGCCCACGCCGGGCTGGCCGCTGGTCACGCGCGCTGCCTGCACGATGCCGGCGACGGCGGCGGTGAAGCCGCTCAGCGCATACACCAGCAGCTTGTAGCGCGACACGCGCACGCCCGAGAGCCGCGTCGCTTCCTCGTTGCCGCCGATGGCATACACGTAGCGGCCGAAGGGTGCCATGTTGAGCAGCACGTACGCCGCGAGGTAGGTGGCCAGCATGATCAGGATCGGCACCTTGATGCCCGCGAGCACGCCGCCGCCGAGGAAGGCAAACGAGTCGGGCAGTCCGTCGATCGGATAGCCGCCGGTGTAGATCAGCGCAATGCCGCGCGCGATGCCCATGGTGGCGAGCGTCACGATGATCGGCGGCATGCGCAGGTAGGCGACGCAGTAGCCATTGAAGAGGCCGATCACGACGCCGACCGCGAGCCCGAGCGGCACCGCAAGCATCGGAGGAAGTCCGAACTGAACCATCATCCCCGAGGCCAGCGTGCCGGAGAGCGCCACCACCGCGCCCACCGAGAGATCGATGCCGCCGGTGAGGATGGCGGCGGTCATGCCGACCGCGATGATCGCGTTGATCGACGACTGCAGTGCGATGTTCTGCAGGTTGCCCCAGGAGAGAAAGTTGTCGGTTGCGACGATCATGAAGACCGAGATCGCTACCAGTCCTACCAATGGAAGAAAGGCTGTGGAGCGGCGCAGCTGGGTGAAGAGTCCTCCATCAAGCGCCGGTGGTGTCGGGTGGGTTGCGGTTGCATTCATTTCAGGTGCTCCATGGCGCATTGCTTGAAGATGGGCGCTGTTGTTCAGGGTGTGTGCACAGGCCACCGGGTACTCCCCTCCGCGAATGTCCCCCGCCTTCGGCTCCTCCTTTATTTCGCTGCGGGGAGCACCCGATGCCCTGCGCACGATGGGCGCGGCCGTTGTGCTGGCCGATCAACCGGTGCTCTGAACAACGATCACGTCGATGGGGTGCCTTGCGCAGCGAAATCAAGGAGGAGGCCGAAGGCCGGGGGACATTCGCGGAGCAAGGTACCCCGTCGGCGGGAGCGCGCCCTGAAGCAACAGTCATTGCAAGCCTCCAGAAGACGTAGCGTGCCGCATGATGTCCCCCGAATTGATGGCGTCGCCCTCGAGCGTGGCCACGATGGCGCCGCCCGAGAACACCGCCACGCGGTCGCACATGCCCACGATCTCGGGCAGCTCGCTCGAGATCATGAGGATGGACTTGCCCTGGCGCGTGAGTTCGCGCATCAGGCCGTAGATCTCGGCCTTGGCGCCCACGTCGATGCCGCGCGTGGGCTCGTCGAAGATCAGCACTTCGCTCGCGTGGCCGAGCCAGCGCGCGATCACCACCTTCTGCTGGTTGCCGCCCGACAGCGTGGCCACACGCGTCTCGATGCCGGGCACCTTCACGCCCACGCGCTTCGAGAGTTCGGTGGCCGACTGCTTTTCCGACCTCTGGCTCACGAGCCCGCCGCGCCTGTGACGGCCGAGGTTGTTCATCGAGATGTTGAAGCGGATCGTGAAGTCGGTGATCAGCCCCTCGACCTTGCGGCTCTCGGGCAACAGGCCGATGCCGTTCTCCAGGGCCTCTGTCGGGTCGCTCAGCCGCACAGGCCGTCCGTTGCGCAGCACCGTCTTGCGGTGCACGCGGTCGGCGCCCATCATGCCCAGCGCGAGCTCGGTGCGGCCCGAACCGACCAGCCCCGCGAAGCCGAGGATCTCGCCTTCGTGCAGGTCGAAGCTGTTGACCGGACCGCCCCTGGCGAGCTGGATCTCGGGCACTTCGAGCACCTTGCGCCCGCGCGGCGCGGGCTGCGGCTTGGGCGGAAAGCTGTGCTCGATGCGGCGGCCGACCATCATCTCGACCAGCGCATCCACATTCGTCGCGCCCACCTCCGCATGCCCTGCATTGGCGCCATCGCGCAGCACGCTGATGCGGTCGCACACCTCGAAGATCTCCTCCAGGTGGTGCGAGATGAAGATCATCGCCACGCCCCTGGCACGCAGCTCGCGCATGATCTTGAAGAGATGCCCGGCCTCGTTCGGCGTGAGCGTGGCGGTGGGCTCGTCGAGCACCAGCAGCTTGGCGTCGAGCGACAGCGCCTTGCCAATCTCCACGAACTGCTGCTGCGCCACCGAGAGCCGGCAGATCGGCACGCCGAGGTCGATCTGCACGCCCAGCTCGTCGAAGAGCTGCCGCGCCGAACGCTTCATCGCGGCCTTGTCCATCAGCCCGAAGCGGTTTGTCAGGTAGCGGCCAAGAAAGATGTTCTCCACCGCATTCAGGTACGGCACCAGGCTGAACTCCTGGAAGATGATGCCGATGCCCGCCGCGATCGCATCGTTGTAGCCCGCGAACTTGCGCTCCCTGCCCTCGATGAAGATGCGCCCCTCGTCGGCCTGGTGGATACCGCCGAGGATCTTCATCAGCGTCGACTTGCCCGCGCCGTTCTCGCCGAGCAGCGCATGCACCTCGCCCTTGCGGATCGAGAGGTCGATGCCCGAGAGCGCCTTCACGCCCGGAAAGCGCTTGGACACGCCTTCCAGCCGGAGCATCTCTTCTGGTGCGGAGGAGGAGGTCATGGCCCGCGCCGATTACCAGGTGAAGGTCTTCGCGCCCTCGGCGTCGATCAGCTTCACGTCCACCGGCACGGCGGCCGGCACGTTGGCGCCCCACTTCCTGGCAAGCGCGATGCCGATGGCCAGGCGGATCTGGTCGCGCGGGTACTGCGCGGTGGTGGCGATGAACTTCGAGCCCGGCTTCTGCATTGCCTTGATGGCCTCGGGCGCGCCGTCCACGCTCGCGAGCTTCACGTCCTTGCCGCTGGCCTCGATGGCCGCCAGCGCGCCCATCGAGCCGCCGTCGTTCACGCTGAAGATGCCCTTCAGGTCCTTGTTGGCCTGCAGGATGTTCTCGGTGACGGTGAGCGCGGTGGCGCGCTCCTGCTTGCCGTTCTGCGTGCTGACCACCTTGATGCCGGGGTACTTGGCGAGCGCTTCGCGGCAGCCCTTCACGCGCTCCAGGATCGGCACCACCGGAATGCCGTCGAGGATCGCCACGTCGCCTTTCTCGCCGATGCTCTTGGCAAGGTATTCGCAGGCGAGCCGGCCGGCGTCGGTGTTCTTCGAGCCGACGAAGGAATCGACCGGGCCCTGCGCGTTGGCATCCACCGCCACCACGATCAGCCCCGCCTTCTTGGCCGAGCGCACGGCCGACTGCACACCGGTGGAGTCGGTCGGGTTCAGCAGCAGGATGTCGATCTTCTTCTGGATCATGTCCTCCACGTCGCCGATCTGCTTGGCCACGTCGTGCCGCGCGTCGGTGGTGACCACCGTCGCGCCGATGCTGGCCGCGGCTTCCTCGAGCGCCTGCTTCATCGTCACGAAGTAGGGGTTGTTGAGCTCCTGGAAGGTCATGCCGATGCGCAGCGGCTGCTTCGGTGCCTGCGCCTGGGCGGCAGAGGCGCCGCAGACCAGCGCGGCGGTGAGGGCGGTGGCTTTGAGGATGTTCTTCATGGTGGCTGTCTCCTTGAGGTTGTCTCTGTTTGAAAAACGCTGGCAAAGGGTCGCCCTGCGCGGCGCCTGTGCGCCGCGCCAGAAACGACGCGGGGGAACTCGGGGACGCGCTAAGGCGGACTGGCGGCGCGCGATGCGGCGGCCTGCATGCGATGAAAACTGCGGAACTTGCTCGGCGGCATGCGCTTGTGCAGCAGGAACTGCCGGTTGAAGTTCGACACGTTGTTGAAGCCCACGTCCATGCAGACGTCGAGCACCGGCTTCTCGCTGCTGGTGAGAAGCTCGCAGGCCCGGCTGATGCGCAGCCGGTTCACGTAGCGCACGAACGATTGGCCCGTGTGCTTGCGGAACGATCGCGAGAACGCGCTCGGGCTCTGGCCCACCAGCTCGGCCAGCATCGGCTCGCGCAGGTCGTCGCCGAGGTTGGCCGCGATGTGCGCCAGCACGTTGTTGATGGCGTGCGACATGAAGGCCTTGGGGTCGGGCTTGAACGCCGGGCTCGCGAGCCGCTGGCGGTCCTGGCTGTCCACCAGCAGTTCGAGCAGCGAGAGCAGCAGGATCACGCGGCGCAGACCGCGCGCCTCGAGCAGCGACTCCATGATCGGCTTGGCGGCAGCGGCGGTTTCGGCCGAGAACAGCAGGCCCGAGCCCGATTCGGCCAGCAGCGGCGCGATGCGCTCGAACTCGGGAAAGGTGGCCGCCATGTTCTTCGCCAGCTGCGCCGGAAACTGGATCACGATGCCGCGCCGCTCCACGCTCTGGCCCGTCGGCACGTCGCTGATCCAGTTGTGCGGCAGGTCGGGGCCCATGAGTACGAGGTTGCCGGGCTCGAAGTGGCCGACGTGGTCGCCCACGAAATACACGCCGCGGGTCTCGACGATCAGCTGGATTTCGTACTCGGGGTGGAAATGCCAGCGCACCGTGCGATACGGATAGCCGTGCGCCCAGGCGGTGAACGATTCGTCACCGCGGACTTCGACGATTTCCAGATCGGGTTGCATGGACGGTTCCTTTTCCTTGTCTCGGGGCGCACTGTACGAATCGCCCAGGGCGCCAACAACCAGAGATGGCGCCCGAAATTGATACTTTTTTGACCTTTGTGCAAGCCTGCCGGCCCAGGCATTGCATCGCAGCAAAGCCCTTTCTCCTCGGGAGAGAGGCCGTGCCGCACGGTGATTGCTGCACTGCCGCAAGAGCGAACGGCGTGGCGTCAAGAATTCATAGGTGTTTTCCCGCCCCGCGAAGGCCCGGCGGCGGCACGGCACACTCTGGCGCCATGACGAACACCTCTTCTTCTCTCCCGGCCGCAGGCCCGCTGGCCGGCCTCAAGGTCGTCGAGCTCGGGCAGCTGATCGCCGGGCCTTTCGCGGCGCGCACGCTCGCCGACTTCGGCGCCGAGGTCATCAAGATCGAGCCGCCTGGCGCGGGCGATCCGCTGCGCAGCTGGCGGCTCCTGAAGGATGGCACCTCGGTGTGGTGGCAGGTGCAGTCGCGCAACAAGCGTTCGCTCGCGCTCGACCTGCGCCAGGCCGAGGCACAGGCCGTGGTGCGGCAGCTGGCGGCCGAGGCCGACGTGCTGGTCGAGAACTTCCGCCCCGGCGCGATGGAAGGCTGGGGCCTCGGCCCCGACGAACTGCTGGCCGCCAACCCCGCGCTCGTGATGCTGCGCATCAGCGGCTACGGCCAGATCGGCCCCTAC
Source organism: Variovorax sp. V93 (assembly GCF_041154485.1). NCBI lineage: Bacteria > Pseudomonadati > Pseudomonadota > Betaproteobacteria > Burkholderiales > Comamonadaceae > Variovorax > Variovorax sp. V93. The sequence continues at coordinate 430,312 of NZ_AP028669.1, forward strand.
CGCGACCGGCCGGGCTTCGGCGTGGTGGCCGAGGCCATGGGCGGGCTGCGCCACCTCACGGGCGAGCCCGGCCGCGTGCCGGTGCGCGTGGGCGTGTCGATCGGCGACACGCTGGCCTCGCTGCATGGCGTGATCGGCGTGCTGATGGCAATGCAGCACCGCCATGCCACCGTCAGCGCCGAGTATCCGAAGGGCCGCGGCCAAGTGGTCGACGTGGCGCTCTACGAGGCGGTCTTCAACTGCATGGAGAGCCTGCTGCCCGAGTACGGCGCGTTCGGCGCGGTGCGCGAGGCGGCCGGCAGCGCGCTGCCCGGCATCGCGCCGACCAACGCCTACCGCTGCGCCGACGGCGGCTACGCCATCGTCGCGGGCAATGGCGACAGCATCTTCCGCCGGCTGATGGAATGCATCGGCCGGCCCGACCTTGCGGCCGATCCGTCATTGGCCGGCAACACGGGCCGGGTGGCGCAGGTGGAAATGCTCGATGCCGCGATCGGCGACTGGACCGCGGGCCGCACGGTGGACGAGGTGCTGGCCGCACTCGATGCGGCGCAGGTGCCGGCCGGCCGCATCTACACCATTGCCGACATCGCGGCCGACCCGCACTACGCCGCGCGCGGCATGTTGCAGCAGGTGCGCATGCCCGACGGCAGCGCGCTCGCGGTGCCGGGCTTCGTGCCCAAGCTGTCGCTCACGCCGGCCAGCCACCGGCGCAATGCGCCGGCGCTGGGCGCGGACACCGACGCAGTCCTGAAGGAGATCGGCCTCAAAGCGGAGCAGATCGCCGCGCTGCATGCGCGCGGGATCGTCGGCTGAGCGCTGCGGGTCAGGCGCGAAGCGACTCGATCAGGTCGATGTACTTCTGCTTCGCCTCGTCGGCGCTCAGGCCCTTTTGCGCGGTCCAGGCATCCCACTTGGCGCGCGCCACGATGTCGCTGAAGCTCGGCTTCTTGGCGGTGTTGTCGCCTTCGGTGGCCTGCTTGAAGAGGCCGTAGATCTTGAGCAGCGTGGGGTTGTCGGGGCGCTCCGGCAGCAGCTTGGATTTGGCCTGGGCGGCTTCGAAGAGGGCGTTGAGGTCGGACATGGCGGTCGGAGTGGAAAAGCGGGAAACCCGCATCTTAAAGTGCGCGGTACCCGTGGGTACCAACGCGCGGCTCAGTCCGTCAGGCCGGCGCGCGCCAGTTCGACGTCGAGCCGTTCCTTGGCATCCGCCGGCTTCAGCGCGGCGGCCTTCTCGTAGAGCTGCGTGGCCTCGCCCAGGCGCGCATCGCCGTGCAGCATGAGCAGCGCGCGGCCGTATTCCATGAGCGCGCTCGGCGAATGGGGATGCAGCTCCAGGCCGCGCTCGAACAGCTCGACCGACATTTCGGCGCGCACGCCGTAGGTCATGCGGCCGACCAGCGCGCCCACCTTGTCGATCACCTCGGCGTGGAAGGCGGCCAGCGCGATGTGCGCATCGGCATGCTGCGGCTGCAGCTCGATCACGCGCTCGAGTGCCCCCTTGAGCTTGCTGCCGAGGCCCTGCGCCAGCGCGCGCGCCACGCTGATGCCCTGGCTGTAGCGCCCGAGCGCATAGGCCTGCCAGTAGAGCGCGTGGCAGTTGTCGGGCTCGGCGCTGGCCTGAACGGCGGCGCGTTCGATGACCTGCCGGAACATCGAAAGCCGGACTGATTCGCGCGGCTCCAGGTAGTTGGCATAAACGGCGGTGGCCTGGTTGGCCAGCACCAGGCCCTCCGGGCCGTGCGCCAGGCCGAGCGCGGCGGCGCGCTCGAACTCGCCGTTGTGATAGAGCGCCCAGCCATCGGCCAGCGGATGTCCGCTCGGCGGGGGCGGCAGGGCGTGGCCGGCGTGCAGCCGGGGCCAGTGCCGCAGCAGGCTGTGCGCGTCATAGCGCGGCAGGTCGGCGTAGGGCAGCGGTGTCCAGGATTGCGCAGCAGCCGCGGCAACCGGGCTGGCGGACATCAGCGAGAGCGGCTTGAAATCTGGATGGGACATGGCGTTAGCGGGCCTCGGCTGCCAAATCGGCGGCGGCCTCCGCAGGCCGCACGCTTGCGGGATCATCGCCGCTGTAGGCGTTGCTCAGTGTCAGCAAATGCCGCCGCTGCTCGCCTTCGAGGTACGGCGCGAGCAGGTGCAGCGTGTGCTGGCCGCCGCGCATCAGCGCGCCCTGGGCGTGGGCCGGTTCGAGCGCCTCGCGCGGATTGCGCACGTACTCGTAGCTGAGCCAGTAGGTCAGCACCACCACCATGCTCTGGGCGAGGGTGTCGACCTCGTGCACGTCGATGTCCAGGTGGCCGGCCCGGCTCAGCCCCGCGATCAGCATGCGGATGGCGCGCGTCTTGTTCTTGAGCACCAGCTGGAACTGCGTTTCCAGGTGCCGGTTCTTGCTCAGCAGGTCGTTCAGGTCGCGGTAGAGGAAGCGGTATCGCCAGATCAGCTCGAACAGGCTGTGCATGAAGAACCAGGCGTCTTCCACATCGTGCACGCCTTCGCTGGCATGCAGCAGCTCGTTGAGCTCGGCCTCGTAGCCTTCGTAGAGCTTGTTGATCAGCTCTTCCTTGGCGGGGTAGTGGTAGTAGAGGTTGCCGGGGCTGATGTTGAGCTCGCCCGCCACCAGCGTGGTGGAGACGTTCGGCTCGCCGAAGCGGTTGAACAGCTCGAGTGCGGCTTCGAGGATGCGTTGCGCTGTGCGGCGTGGCGCCTTCTTGGCCATGTCAGTCCCCGTTTTTTATCTCTTGGGGACACTCTAGCCTATGTGCACTGCACCATGAATGCGCCAGCGCAATGTTTTGCGGCGGCGCGCGTTGTGCACCGCCGCAAAAATGGGCCCGGAGGGAGAGCTTTCAGCCCGCCTTGGGGCTGCGCCGCACGGTCTTCTTGGTGGCGGCCGCGGGTGCTGCGCTGCGGCCCGCCGTCTTGCGGGTGGTGGTGGTGCGCCCCGCAGCCGCGGTGGGCTTGCCCGGCCGGTGATGCAGCTCGGCCTCGAGCGCGGCCACGCGGGCCTGCAGCGCGGCGTGCTCGGCGGCCGAGGGGATGCCCAGCTTTTCGAGCGCGCGCGCCACGCGCTCCTCGAAGATGTTCTCGAGCTTGCCCCACTGGCCCGCCGCCTTGGTGCCGAACTCGCTCGCGAAACCGGCCATGCGCGTCTGCGCCTGCGCCAGGGTTTCCTCGGCGGCCTGCTGGGTCTTCTTCTGCAGGCCGGCGCCGTCCTTCACCAGCGCCTCGAAGGCCTTGCTGCCTTCCTGCTGCATTTTGGCGAAGGCGCCCAGCCCCGCAAGCCAGATCTGCTGGGCCGAATCCTTGATGCGGTCCGAGCCCTTGGTGCCGTGGTCGTCGTCCTGGGTAGCCATGCGAATGTTCCTGTGAATACCAACGAGCGACTCTAGCCGCTCGGCCCGCTCGTTTTTAGAGCTTTGTATCTACCGCCAGGCGCTAAGCCGCGGCTCCGGCGGCACGGCTGGCATCGAGATGGGCCTTGGCCCGCTCTGCGAGCGCCATTTCGCCCGGCGTGCCCGGCACGTAGGGCTGCACCGGCAGCGGCCGGCCGTGCGAATCGACCGAGACGAAGACGATCAGGCATTCGGTGGTCTTGTCCATGGTGCCGCCCTTCATGTCGCCGCTGCGCACCTCGACCGAGATGTTCATGCTGGTGGTGCCGGTGTAGGCGAGCCGGGCCTCGACCTCGACCAGGTCGCCGATCATGATCGGATGGTGAAAGCGGATGCTGCCGATGAAGGCCGTCACGCAGTAGCGCTTGGCCCAGCTGGTGGCGCAGGCGTAGCCGGCCTCGTCGATCCATTTCATGACGGTGCCGCCGTGGACCTTTCCGCCGAAGTTGACGGTGCTGGGCTCGGCCAGAAAGCGAAGGGTGATGGAGGACATGCGCCGCCTTTTTGTGTGAGCCGTGGGTGGGGTTCCGATTATGCGAGCGAGCGCCGGCCGCAGCGCGCGCCGCCGGTCGGCGCGGCGCGCACGCTCAGCCGCCGCCGAACAGCTCCGCCAGCGTGCGCCGCAGCCAGGCGTTGCCGGCGTCCGCGTGGAAGCGCTCGTGCCAGTGCTGCTTGACGGCGTAGGCCGGCAGCTCGAAGGGCGGCTCCAGCAGCTTCACCGGCTCCTGCGTGGCCAGCACCTTGCCGAGGATGGCGGGCACGATCACGATCAGCTCCGTGTGCGCCACGATGCGCGCCACGCTCAGGAAGCTCGACAGGCTGGCCACCACGTTGCGCCGGAGCCCCAGCCGCGCGATGGTCTTGTCGACGATGGCGTGGCCGGTGCCCGACGAGGCCACCACCGCATGCGCCTCGCTCTCGAAGCGCTTGCGCGTGAGCCGCTCGCCGATGCGCGGATGGTTGCGCGCGGCCAGGCAGACGAAGTTCTGCATGAAGAGCGTCTGCTGGTAGAAGCCCGCGTCCAGCTGCGGCATGAAGCCTACCGCCAGGTCCACCGCGCCGTCTTCGAGCCGGCGCCCGCTCTCGGTGGAGATGATTTCGGTCTCGATGCGCACCCCGGGCGCCGTGCGCCGCAGGTGGTCGAGCAGGCCGGGCAGCAGCACCACCTCGCTGATGTCGGTCATGCAGATGCGAAAGCTGCGCGCCGCGGTGGCGGGGTCGAAGCTGGCGCGTCCGCCCTTGGCCCGGTTCAGCTGGTCGAGGATGCCGAGCACCAGCGGCTGGATCTGCCGCGCATAGGGCGTGGGCTCCATGCCGCGCGAGGTGCGCACGAACAGCTTGTCGCCGAAGTGCGTGCGCAGCCGGGCCAGTGCGGTGCTGGCCGCCGACTGCGACATGCCGAGCCGTTCGGCGGCGCTCGACACGTTGGCCGTCTTGTAGACCTCGTCGAACACCAGCAGCCATTCGAGATCGAGCTGGGCCATGGAACATCTCCTTTGCGGCAATCACTATCAAAAAAACAGATCGGGCCTATCGTCACGGACCCGTTGCGCCAATAGTAGTACCGGCGGAAGATCGCACTTCCCCGGAGACAACCGCCGCACGACGGCCGGAACTGCTGCAGCCCATGAACCCCACCGCCCAGAAACCCGCCGCCCCGGCGCCTGCCAATGCCGCGGAGCGCCGCAACTACTACGAGCGCATCCGCCCGCTCCACCTCACGCCGCTGTGGGAGTCGCTGCATGCGCTGGTGCCGCGCGAGCCCGCCACGCCCTGCGTGCCGGCGCTCTGGCGCTACGACGAGATCCGCCCGCTGCTGATGGAGTCGGCCGCGCTCATCACCGCCGAGGAAGCGGTGCGCCGCGTGCTCGTGCTCGAGAACCCGGCGCTGCCCGGCAGCTCGTCGATCACGCAGTCGATCTACGCCGGCCTGCAGCTCATCATGCCGGGCGAGGTGGCGCCCTCGCACCGCCACGTGCAGTCGGCGCTGCGCTTCATCGTCGACGGCAAGGGCGCCTACACCACGGTGGGCGGCGAGCGCACCACCATGTACCCGGGCGACTTCATCATCACGCCGTCCTGGGCCTGGCACGACCATGGCAACGAGGGCGTCGGCGGCAAGGTGGAGCCGGTGGTCTGGCTCGACGGGCTCGACATTCCGATGCTGCGCTTCTTCGACGCCGGCTTTGCCGAGAACGACGACGCCAAGGTGCAGCACGTGGCGCGCCCCGAGGGCAACAGCCTCGCGCGCTTCGGCCACAACATGGTGCCGGTGCGCCACGACCACGTGTCGCCCACCTCGCCGATCTTCAACTACCCCTACGCGCGCAGCCGCGAGGCGCTGGCCCTGCTGCAGAAGCAGGAAGCGCCCGATGCCTGGCTGGGCCACAAGCTGCGCTACATCAACCCGCTGACGGGCGGCGCGCCGATGCCCACCATCGGCACCCAGCTGCAGCTGCTGCCCAAGGGCTTCGCGGGCAAGGCGCACCGGACCACCGACGGCACCGTCTACAGCGTGGTCGAAGGCCGCGGCAGCGCCGAGATCGCGGGCCAGCGCTTCGAGTTTGGCCCGCGCGACACCTTCGTCGTGCCTTCGTGGGCGCCGCTTCGACTCTCGGCGCCCGGCGAGGACGTGGTGCTCTTCAGTTTTTCCGACCGTCCCGTGCAGCAGGCCATGGGCATCCTGCGAGAGGCCTTCCTCGACGAAGCCTGAGAGCCGGCCGGAGCTCTTTTTCTTTCTTTTTTCTTGTCTTGACCATGAGCCGCCGCGCGCGGCAGGAGCCTTCATGTCCTTCGTCTTCACGCCTCCTTCCATCGTCGGCCTGCCCATTGCCGGTTCGAGCGACCTGTTCCCGGTGCGCCGGGTCTATTGCGTGGGCCGCAACTATGCGGCGCATGCGCGCGAAATGGGCTTCGACCCCGACCGCGAGCCGCCGTTCTTCTTCTGCAAGCCCAACGACGATGCCTCGGTGGTGCCCGTGGCCGAAGGCGCGGCCGGCGCCATTCCCTACCCGCCGCTCACGAGCAACTACCACTACGAAGCCGAACTCGTGGTGGCCATCGGCAAAGGCGGCAAGGACATTGCGGTGGAGCAGGCCGCCAGCCACATCCACGGCTATGCCGTGGGCCTGGACATGACGCGGCGCGACCTGCAGATGAAGATGCGCGAAGCCGGCCGGCCGTGGGAAATCGGCAAGGCCTTCGACTTCTCGGCGCCCATCGCGCCGCTGCGCACGCTGGCCGAGGTGGGCGAGATCAACGCCGGCGCCATCACGCTCGAGGTGGACGGCCAGGTGCGCCAGAACAGCGACATCACGCACCTGATCTGGTCCGTCAACGAGGTGATCGCCAATCTCTCGACGCTCTTCACGCTGCAGCCCGGCGACCTGATCTTCACGGGCACGCCCGAAGGCGTGGGCGCGGTGAAGCCCGGCCAGACGATCAGGGTGCGCATCGACAAGCTGCCTTCGCTCACCGTTCGCATCGACTGACCGAGCCCTGCGCAGAGGACCCGCGATGAGCACATCTCCCCCGAAGAATCCCCCCACCGTGCTGCTCGTCGGCGGCGGCATCGGCGGCATGGCGGCCGCGCTGGCGCTCGCGCGCCTCGGCGTTTCCATCGACCTGCTCGAGCAGAGCGCGACCATCGGCGAGATCGGCGCCGGCCTGCAGCTCGGCCCGAATGCCTTCGCGGCGCTCGATGCGCTCGGCGTGGGCGAGGCGGTGCGCCGCCACTCGGTCTTCACCGACCGGCTCGTGATGATGGATGCGGTCGACTGCAGCGAAGTGGCTTCCGTGCCCGTGGGCGAGGCCTTCCGCGCGCGCTTCAAAAACCCCTATGCCGTGAGCCACCGCGCCGACCTGCACGGCGCCATCCACGAGGCCGTGAAGCGGCATCCGCTGATCCGCTTCCATACCTCGGCGCAGGTCGAGGCGCTCGACATCGGCGCAGGCGGCGCGAAGGGCGTGGTTGCCACCACGCGCGACGGCCGGCGCTTCAAGGCCGATGCGATCGTGGGCTGCGACGGCGTGAAGTCGGTGGTGCGCGCCCAACTGGTCGGCGACGAGGCGCGCGTCTCGGGCCACGTGGTGTACCGCGCGGTGGTGCCGGTGGCCGACATGCCGGCCGACCTGCGCTGGAACGCGCCCGTGGTCTGGGCCGGGCCCAATTGCCACCTGGTGCACTATCCATTGCGCCATGGCGAGCAATACAACCTGGTCGTCACCTTCCACAGCCGCGAGCAGGAAGAGTGGGGCGTTTCCGAAGGCAGCAAGGAAGAAGTGCTTTCCTACTTCGAGGGCGTGCATGCGCGCCCGCGCCAGCTGCTCGACCGGCCGAGCTCGTGGCGGCGCTGGAGCACGGCCGACCGCGATCCGGTGGCGCGCTGGAGCGACGGCCCGGCCACGCTGCTCGGCGACGCCGCGCATCCGATGATGCAGTACCTCGCGCAGGGCGCCTGCATGGCGCTGGAGGACGCCGTCACGCTGGGCGCCGCGGTGCGGGCCTGCGATTTCGACATGCCGGCCGCCTTCAAGCTCTACGAGGCTGCGCGCATTCCGCGCACCGCGCGCGTGGTGCTGTCGGTGCGCGAGATGGGACGGCTCTATCACGCCAGGGGCGTGGAGCGGCTGGTGCGCAACAGCCTCTGGGTGGGCCGCACGCCCGAACGCTTCTACGATGCGGTCGAGTGGCTCTATGCCTGGCGGCCCGAGCATTGCCTGGACGACGCGCCGCTGCCGCTGCAGCGCCCTGTCGCGGTGCCTGGCGCCGAGGCGGCCGCGGTGCTTTCGCCACACTGAGCGAGCGGGTTTCCTTCATCATCACCATTCGAGGCCACAGGCCCAGGAGACAACAAGCCATGACCTTTCCATCACGCGCATTGCTGGCAGGCGTCCTTGCCCTGGCCGGCGCCGTCGCCAGCAGCGGTGCCCTGGCGCAGGCCGCCGACTACCCGAACAAGCCGGTCACGCTGGTCACGCCCTTCGCGGCCGGCAGCGGGCCCGACGCGGTGCTGCGGCTGGTCTCCGACAAGCTTTCGCGCCTGTGGAACCAGCGCGTGCTGATCGACAACCGGCCGGGCGGCGGCGGCTTCATCGCCATCGACCAGGCGCGCCGCGCGGCGCCCGACGGCTACACGCTGCTGCAGCTCGACAGCGAACACATCGCCGCGCTGCCGCACCTGTACAAGTCGCGCAACTTCGTGACGCTGCAGCACTTCGACCCCGTGGCCTCGTTGTTTCGCACGCCCTTCTTCGTGGCGGTGTCGAGCGAGTCGAAGTGGAAGAACATGAGCGACCTGATCGCGGCCGCCAAGGCCAATCCCGATGCCATCGTCTACGGTTCGTGGGGCGTGGGCAGCCCGGGCCACCTGGGCGCGCAGCAGCTCGAGGCGCTCACCGGCATCCGCATGCGGCATGCGCCGTTCCGCGAGGTATCGCAGCTGTTCTCGAACGTGGGTACGGGCGAAGTGCCATGGAGCTTTGCCAGCATTCCGTCGAGCCAGGGCATCTACAAGGCCGGCAAGCTGCGCTACCTGGCCATTGCCGCGCCCAGGCGCATTCCGCAGATGCCCGACGTGCCGACCATGGCCGAGGCCGGCGGGCCGGCCTCGCTCGAGGTCAACTCCTTCGTCTCGCTGCTCGCGCCCAAGGGCGTGCCGGCGGCCGTCAAGGCCAGGATCAATGCCGACGTCGCCAAGGTCATTGCCGACCCCGAGATCCGCGCGCGCTTCGACACCTTCGCCTTCGAGCCGCTGGCCTGGTCGCCCGAGGAGATCGAGCGCAACGCCGAGGCCAAGTCCAAGGTGTATGGCGAGCTGGTCCGCCGCGGCAACATCAGCCTTGACTAGCAGGCTGTTGAATTTCGGCCCTCGACGCCGATAAAGGTGCTCGTCGCGAGGTTCCGCGGAACTGTTTGTCGGGTTCGTGACCGCGTCATTGCGCGCGCACACGATGCCGTTGCACTTTTCGCGCCGGTGCGGTGCCTCATTGCGCCAACGTCTGTGGCATCGCTCACTGCGTAACCGGGATGTCGGTTCGTCTGCGGGCACGAAATCCTCAAGCTTGGCCACCGTGGACAGCGCCTCTTGCATTCCGTCTGATCCACGCATCGTCTTCACTCCGTGACGAGCACGAACACGGTATCCACGACGACAGCTCTGCTTGCTCCGTTTAGGCGGGGGAGAAATTCAACAGCCTGCTAGGAATTGTTAACCCTGGTGTAATCATTACGGTTTTTTCACATTCCCTTTTCACCTTCCATGCAAGCAACCAAGAGAGCCCTCCTGATCGCCTGCGGCCTGGCCGCCGCCGCGCTGCCGCTGGCGGCCAGCGCACAGAACAATGCCTGGCCGACCAAGCCGATCCGCCTGCTCGTGGGTTTTCCGGGCGGCTCCACGCCCGACATTGCCGCGCGCACCATCGCCGAGCCGCTGGCCAAGGCGCTGGGCCAGCCCGTGGTGGTCGACAACAAGCCCGGCGCCTCCGGCAACATCGCCGCCGACATGGTGGCCAAGGCCACCGACGACCACACGCTGGGCATCGTGATCAACGGCAATCTCACCTCGTCGAAGATGCTGTACCCGCGGCTGCCCTACGACCCGGCCAAGGATTTCACCTACCTCTCGCTGATTGCCACGGCCCCGCTGGTGCTGGTGGCGCAGAACAACCTGCCCTCGGGCACGGCCTTCTTCGATGCTGCGCGCAAGGGCGGCGACAAGTGGAACTACGGTTCGGTGGGCGTGGGCTCGGTCGGGCACCTGGGCATGGAACTGCTCAAGAGCCGCGTGGCCGGCTTCAACCCGGAGCACGTGCCCTACCAGGGTAACCCGCAGGTCGTGACCGCGATGCTCGGCGACCAGGTGCAGATGGGCCTCATCCCGCCGGGCGTGGCCATGCCGCAGGTGCGCGCCGGCAAGCTCAAGGCCATCGGCCTCACGGGCGGCCGCAGCGCGCTGGTGCCCGAGCTGCCGCCGCTCGCCGACGCCGGCGTGCGCGACTTCAACCTCGAGGTGTGGGTGGCGCTGCTCGGCCCCGCCAACCTCTCGAAGACCGCGCAGGCGCGCATCAGCCGCGAGGTCGAGGTCATCATGAAGCAGCCCGAAGTGCGCCAGAAGCTGTTCGAGCAGGGCTGGCAGGCCGTGGGCACCTCGCCCGACGGCATGCGCCTGCGCGTGAAGGAAGAGGCGGCGATCATGACGCGCATCATCTCGGCCCGCGGCATCAAGATCCAGTGATGACGGCCGTGCAGCACAGGAAGACCCTGTCCGAGCCGGCGCGCGAGCTGCCGGTGTTCGGCGAATATGACGTGGTGGTGGTCGGCGGCGGCCCCGCCGGCATTGCCGCCGCCGTGAGCGCGGCGCGCCACGGCGCGAACACGCTGCTGGTGGAGCGCTACGGCTTTCTCGGCGGCATGGGCACCGCGGGCGGCGTGACCAACTTCGCGGGCCTCTACGGCAAGCGCCACGGCGAGATGACGCTGCTGGTGCGCGGCGTGGCCGACGACCTGCTGGCGCGCATCGATGCGCTGGGCGGCCTCAACACCCCGCAGGACGGCATGCAGGGGCGCATCCGCGTGCGCTCCTACGACACCTCGGCCTACAAGATCGCAGCCGACCAGCTGCTGCTCGATGCCGGCGTCAAACTGCTGTTCCACGCCTGGGCCGCCGCGGTGGTGCGCGAGGGCGACCGCATCGCGGCACTCGTGGTCGAGACCAAGTCGGGCCGGCAGGCGATCCGCGCCAATGCCTTCGTCGATGCCAGCGGCGACGCCGACGTGGCGGCCTTTGCGGGCGTGCCCTTCGAAGTGGGCGACGGCCATGGCAGCGGCCTGTTTCCGACCACCATGTTCCGCGTCGGCCAGGTCGATGCGCAGCCCGCGCTCGCGGCCGTCGGCGAGTTCAAGGCCATCAACGAGCTGATGGCACGGGTGCAGGCGCAGAAGCCGGGCGCCTACAGGTTCCCGCGCGAAGGCGCGATCCTGCGGCCCAACATCGATCCGCGCGAATGGCGCGCCAACGTCACGCAGATCCGCAACGCGGCCGGCCGCGCGATGAACGGCGTCGACGCGCGCGAACTCACCGAAGGCGAGCTCGAAGGCCGGCGCCAGATTGCCGAGTACTTCAGGTTCATGAAGGCCGAGGTGCCGGGCTTTGCGCAATCGGCCATCGTCGAGATCGCGCCGCAGGTCGGCATCCGCGAAACGCGCCGCATCGAGGGCCTCTATGCGCTCACGGGCGAGGACATCCTGTCGTCGGCCAGCTTCGACGACAGCATCGGCATCAACGCCTGGCCCATGGAGATGCATGCCGAAGGCCGCATCGAGTGGGCCTTTCCGCGCGACGAGAGCCGCACCTACAACCAGCTGCCGTGGCGCATGCTGGTGCCGCGCACCGTCGACAACCTGCTGGTGGCCGGCCGCTGCGCCGCCATGACGCACGAAGGCCAGTCGGCCGCACGTGCGAGCGGCGGCTGCTTCGTGATGGGGCAGGCGGCGGGCACGGCCGCGGCTTCGCTGGGTGCCAGCGCGAAGTTCGCGGACGTCGACGTGCCGGCGCTTCAGAAGAAGCTGGCGGCCGACGGCGCCGATCTCGATCGCTGAGCTCCTGGCGGCGCGCTGACCGCCCCGCGACAGCCCGCGGGCGCGGCCTTTGCTATGGTCCGGGGTTGCTTTTCTTTCGCATTGAATGCCCCCGATGACCACCGATCCCGCCACCGCCGCCCGCCTTGTCGACGAACTCGTCGCGCTCATGCAGATCGAGCCGCTCGGGGGCGACCGCTTCCTGGCGCAGAGCGAAGACATCGGCACACCCGCCGTGTTCGGCGGCCAGGTGCTCGGCCAGTCGCTCGCCGCCGCCAGCCTCACGGTGGGCGCCGAGCGGCCGGTGCATTCGATGCACGCCTATTTCCTGCTGCCGGGCGAGCATGCGCCCATCGAATACAGCGTGGATCGCGTGCGCGACGGCCGCAGCTTCACCACGCGGCACGTGGTGGCGCGCCAGCAGGAACGCATCATCTTCGAGATGTCGGCCTCCTTCCAGACGGTGGACGACGGCGTCGAGCACCAGTTCGCCATGCCGGCGGTCGAAGGCCCCGAGGGGCTCGCGAGCGAACTCGACCAGCGCATCGCGCTTGGCGACCGCCTGCCCGAGCGCTGGCGCGTCAAGGGCCTGGAGCCGCACGGCATCGAATACCGCGGCGTCGAGGCCGACGACCTGCTGGCGCCGGTGGTGCGCTCGTCCGACAGCGCCATCTGGATGCGCGCCATCGCGCCGCTGCCCGACGATCCGGTGGTGCACCGCGCGCTGCTCGCCTACGCCTCCGACCACGGCCTGCTGCGCGCCGCGATGCTGCCGCACGGCCTGAGCTTCATGAGCGGACAGGTCCGTCCCGCCAGCCTCGACCACGCGATGTGGTTCCACCGCGATTTCCGCATGGACGACTGGCTGCTCTACGTGCTGGATTCGCCGAGCGCCAGCGGCGCGCGCGGCCTGTGCCGAGGCAGCCTGTTCACGCGTGACGGGCGGCTGGTGGCGTCGACGGCGCAAGAGGGGATGCTGCGCGTGAGGCGCTGAAGGGCTGGTTGCCGCTATGGCGGCGTTTCGGTGGTCATCGGTCCCGAAGCGCCGTCGCGGCTGCGCTCGTCGAGCAGCCGCTGGTAGTTGTCGCGCAGCAGGATGCCCGCGTAATACACGTGCTCGCGCATCAATTGCTCCGCGCGTGCCGCATCGCCCGAGATCACCGCATGCACGATGCGGTGGTGGTCGTCGTGCGAACGCAGGATCACGCCGTGGTCGTTCCACAGCATGATCCGGTCCGATGCGAAGGGAACCGCCTGCGCCTGCGCGCCGAAGCGCATGACCCACGGATTGCGGGCACCCTGCATCAGCGCGTTGTGCAGCCGCACGTTCATCTGCTGGTAGGGCGCCAGGTCCTCGACCAGCAACTGTCCCTTGGCCAGGATCTCGTCGCCTTCTCGCAGGCAGTCGTGCAGCAGTGCTGCGGTTGATTCGTCCACGCCGAGCGTGGCAAAGCGCCGGCATGCCAGCCCCTCGAGCACGGAGCGCACCTCGTAGGCCGCCAGGATGTCCTCGAGCGCGAACGAGCGCACCAGGTAGCCCTTCTTTGGCTGGTGATCGATCAGCCCTTCCATCGCAAGCGCGGCCAGCGCGGTACGCACCGGCGTGCGCGACACCTTGAGGCTTTCCGCGATCGGCACTTCCTCCACGCGCGTGCCGGGCGCCAGCCGGCCGCGAAGGATCCAGGCGCGCAGCGTCTCGGTGACCTGTTGGGAGAGTGTGTCCATATCAGGTATACATGATGCCAGTAGAAGTTGTGAATATTGCGTGATATTAGGGAAAACGAGGGAGATCTGAGGCTGTCATGTATACACAATGCGACCCTTCGATCAATATTCATGCTGCCTCGCGCAGCCGGAGACATCGCAGTCCATGGCGGAACATCATGCACAACCCCACGGCCGGCTGGCCCTCGTGACCGGCGGTGGCCGGGGCATCGGCGAGGCCGTGTGCCGCCGCCTCGCGGCCAGCGGCTTTCGCGTCGTGGTGGCCGACATCGACGGCGGCAACGCGCGCACCGTGGCGCGGTCGCTGGGCGAGGGCCACCACTTTCGCCAGTTCGACGTGAGCGAGGAAACGGCGGTGGAAGCGGCGTTCGAGGACATCGAAGCCCATCTGGGCCCGATCGCCGCACTGGTCTGCGTGGCCGGCGTGCTGCTGATGCCCGGCGGCGAGCGTTCGCCCATCAAGGACACCACGCTGGAGGACTGGGAGCGTACCTTCGCGGTCAACGCGCGCAGCGTGTTCCTCTGCGGGCGCGCCTACCTGCGCCGGCGCGAGGCCAGGCCGGTCGCGCATGGCCGCATCGTCACCTTCGGCTCGGTGGCGGCGCAGCTTGGCGGCTACCGCTCAAGCGCGACCTACATCGGCGCCAAGTCGGCGGTGCTCGGGCTCACCAAGGCCATGGCGCGCGAATCGGCGCACCTGGGCGTGACCGTCAACGCGGTGGCGCCCGGCCTCATCGACACCGACATGCTGCGCGGCACCGTGCGCAGCAGCGGAGCGCTGGAGGCGGCGGCCGCCAACATCCCGCTCGGGCGCATCGGCACGGTGGACGACGTGGCGGGTGCGGTCGACTACCTCGCCTCGGAGCAGGCGGCCTACATCACGGGCAACGTGATCGATGTCAACGGCGGTTACCGCATGCAGTAGGGCCCACGCCCCGCCTTCCCTTTATTCCAACGGAGACAGCACCATGAAGAAGAATCTGCTTTCGGCCCTGGCCGCCAGCGCGGCACTGTGCGCGCTGGCGCCCGCCGCGTTTGCGCAGTCCGAACCCGGCCTTACCGACAAGACCATCAAGATCGGCATGTTCTCGCCGATGTCGGGCGCCTCGATGAACTACGGCTTCGACGTGATCAACGCCGCCAGGATGTATTACGACAAGGTCAACAAGGAAGGCGGCGTGAACGGCCGCAAGATCGAGCTTGTGGTGGAGGACGACCGCTGCAATGCCAACGACCTGCTGGCCGCGGTGAAGAAGCTCACCGAGCAGGACCAGGTGTTCCTGCTCAACGGCGGGTCCTGCTCGGCCGCCGTGGTGGGCGCGCGCGAGTATGTGGAGCGCGCAAAGATCCCGCTCGTGATGCTCAACGCCTCGGGCGACGGGGCGCTGTATCCGCCGTCGAAATACATCTACGGCGCGTTCTCCATCTCGCAGCATGCGGTGGGCGGCTCGATGGTGCAGTTCGCGAGCGAGCAGCTCAAGGCGAAGAAGATCGGCTACATCAACCACGACGACGCCTACGGCGGCTGGAACCTCGAGTCGGCCCAGGCGCAGGCGAAGGCGCTCGGCGGCGTCGACCTGCAGGTGCAGTCGGTCAACCCCAACATCACCGACGTCACGGCGCCCATGCTGAAGATCAAGGCCGCCAACCCCGACGTGCTGCTGCTCACCACCTACGCGCGGCCCGTGAGCCTGATCGTCAAGCGCGCCTTCGAGCTGGGCTTCAACAAGCCCATCGTGCTGGCCGTGAATTCCACCGCCGACCTGAAGCAGCTGGTGGAGAACGTGGGCAACAAGGACGCCTTCAAGAACGTCTACATCCAGGAAGTGCTGGCCGATCTTCCCGGGGGGCCCAAGCTCAAGTGGGTGTACGACATGTACAGGGCCGCCTACCCCGACCTGGCCTCGAAACCCGGCTATCCGCAGACCTACATGCCCTATGGCATTCCCTCGGCGATGGCGGTGGTCAACGCGCTGAAGGCCGCGGGCCCGAACCCCACGCGCGAGAAGGTGCTGGCGGCGCTCTCGACGATGAAGTTCGACTCCGGCGTGATGGCCGGCCCCATCGAGTTCGGCCCGGACGACCGCGCGGCGCAGGAGGCGGCGATCTACATCAAGTTCGACGGCAGCAGCATGGCGCTGGTGCCGGGCAGCTACAAGAGCGTATGGAAGTACAAGCCCTGAGGGCGGCGGGCATGACATGAGCCTTTCGGACATCTGGCTTTTCGTGCAGCAGGGCGTGCTGTCCGGCGTCGTCACGGGCAGCGTCTATGCGCTGCTCGCGGTGGCGATCGTGATGGTCTTCAAGACCACCGACGTGCCGAACTTCTCGCAGGGCGAGATCTTCATGGCCGGCGGCTACGCGGCGCTCTTTCCCATGGTGGTGTGGGGCTGGCCCTATTGGGGCGCAGTGCTTGCGAGCATCGCCGTCACCGCGCTGCTGGCCGCACTGTTCCAGCGCGTCGTGATGCAGCGCGTGACCGCCTCGCGCGGGGTGGGCGTGCAGTTGGTCATCGCCACGCTGGGCTTCGCCTACCTGCTCAAGGGCTTGGTGCGCAAGACGGGGCTGGGCGACACGCCGCGCTCGCTGCCTTCGCTGGTGCCGCAGGACCCGGTCATGATCGGGCAGGCCTCGCTCACGCTGCTCGACCTGGCCATCCTCGGTTCGGCCGTGGTCGTGATGGTGCTGCTCTACCTGATGTTCACGCGTACCCGCACCGGGCAGGCCATGCGCGCGGTGGGCATGAACCCGCGCGGCGCACAGATCGTGGGCGTGAAGCTCGGCACCATCCGCATGAAGATCTGGGCGCTCACGGGCGTCATCTCGGCCATCTCGGCGCTGCTCATCACCCCCAAGATCCTCATCACGCCCGACATCGGGCACATCGCGATCCTGGCCTATGCGGCCGCCATCGTCGGCGGCTTCACCAGCCTGCCGGGCGCGGTGGTCGGTGGCTTCATCATCGGTATCGTCGAGAACCTGGTGGGGCTGTTCATCTCGTCCAACGCCATCGTGGTCGCGCCCTTCGTGGCGATCATGGTGGTGCTGCTGGTGCGTCCGCAGGGGCTGCTCGGCGGCAAGCCGCAGGTGAAGAAGGTATGAGTACCTCTTCGATTTCTTCGCCCTGGTGGGATCGCACGGTGCTGCTCGCCATGGCGGTGGTGCTCGCGGTGCTGCCCTTCGCCACCAGCGGCTATGTGCTGTACGTGGTCAACCTGCTGATGGTGTTCACCGTGCTCGCGCTCGGCATGCATCTGGTCATCGGCGAGACGGGGCAGTTCGCGCTGTCCCATGCGGCCTTCTTCGGCATCGGCATCTACACGGCCGGGCTCATCAACAACCAGTGGCAGCCGCCGTTCTTCGTGTCGATCCTCGCGGGTGCCGTGCTTTCGGCCGCACTGGGCTGGGTCATCGGCCTGCTGGCCCTGCGCATGCGCGACATCTACCTGGCGCTCGCGACCTTCGCCTTCGGCGAGGCGATGCAGTGGGTGTTCCTGAACTGGGAGCAGGTGACCAACGGTTCCAACGGCCTGCAGATGAAGCCGGCCTCCCTTGGCGGCTACCAGCTGATGAACGACCTGCAGGCCTACCCCTTCGTGGTGGCCATCGCGGCGCTGATGCTGTGGCTCACGGTGGCGCTGTCGCGCTCGCGGCTGGGCTCGTCGTTTCGCGCGGTGCGCGAGAGTGACGTGGCGGCCATTGCCATGGGTGTGAACACGCGCGCGGTCAAGGTCACGGCTTTCGTGCTGTCGGCGGCCTTCGCGGGCGTGGCGGGCGGCATGTATACGCTGTTCACCTCGTTCATCCATCCCGAGAGCCTGGGCTTTCAGACCACCATCCTGATCCTCACGATGGTGGTGGTGGGCGGCCTCGGATCGGTGCGCGGCGCGGTGGCCGGCGCCATGGTGTTCGGCCTGGTGTCTGAGCTGCTGCGGCAGGCCCCTTCGTACCAGGAAATCATCTACGGCGGCATCCTCATGCTCTTCATGATGTTCCTGCCCAAGGGCATGGCATCGCTCTTCGCGGTGCGCCGCAGTGAGCAGCGCACCGCATCGGTGGCCGTGATGGAGAAGCAGGCATGAGCGCGACCGCATTCCTCGACGTGCGCGACGTCAGCGTGGTGTTCGGCGGCCTCAAGGCGGTGAACGGGCTGTCGTTCCAGGTGGAGCAGGGGCGCATCCATGCGCTGATCGGGCCGAACGGCGCGGGCAAGTCGACCACCTTCAACTGCATCTCGCGCTTCTACACGCCCAGCAGCGGCAGCGTGGTCTTCGAAGGCCAGGAGCTCACGCGCGTGTCGCCGCACCGCATGGCGTCGCTCGGCATCGCGCGCACCTTCCAGAACCTGGAGCTGTTCGCCGAACTATCGGTTCTGGAGAACGTGCTGCTCGGTACCCACGCGCGCGGGGCGAACACGCTCGGGCGGCTGCTGCGCCGCCCCGACCGCGAGACCGAGGACTTCGCGCTGCACCTGCTGGAGCGCGTAGGCCTGGCCGGCGAGCGGCATCAGCCGGCGCGCGATCTGGACTTCGGCCGCCAGAAGCTGCTCGAACTCGCACGCGCGCTCGCCATCAGGCCCAAGCTGCTGCTGCTCGACGAGCCCGCGGCCGGCCTGCGCAACCGCGAGATCGAAAGCCTCGACCGCCTGCTGAAGGAGCTTGTCGCGCGCGACGGCATCACCGTACTGCTGGTCGAGCACGTGATGCAGCTCGTGATGTCGATCTCGGACCGCATCACCGTGATGGCTTTCGGAGAAAAGATCGCGGAAGGCACGCCTGCGGAGATCGGCCGCAACGCCCGCGTCATCGAAGCCTACCTGGGAAAAGGAAATGGGAAAGGGGCCGCACATGGCTGAAGCCCTGTTGTCGCTGCGTTCGATCTCGGCCGCGTATGGCCGCATCCAGGCGCTGTGCAACGTGTCGGTCGACGTGCCCGAAGGCGAGATCGTCGCGCTGCTCGGCAGCAACGGCGCGGGCAAGACGACCACGCTCAACTGCATCTCGAACATCGTCGAGTGCACGCATGGCGAGGTGCGACTGGCCGGCGAGCGCATCGACCGCCTCGGCTCCGGCGCGCTCGTGAAGCGCGGCATCGTGCAGGTGCCCGAGGGTCGGCAGGTGTTCCGCGACATGAGCGTGCGCGAAAACCTCGACCTCGGTGCCTACCTGCGGCGCGACCGCGCGGGCATTCGAAGCGACCTCGACGCGGTGTACGAAATGTTCCCGCGCCTCAAGGAGAGACAGGGCCAGATGGCTGCCACGCTCTCGGGCGGCGAGCAGCAGATGCTGGCCATCGGCCGTGCCGTGATGGCACGTCCGCGCGTGATGCTGTTCGACGAGCCGTCGATGGGCCTGTCGCCGCTGCTGGTGGAGCAGATGTTCGGGATCATCGAGCAGCTGCACCGCGAACAGAAGATCACCATCCTGCTGGTCGAACAGAACGTGCAGCTCGCGCTGGCGGTGTCGAGCTACGGCTACATCCTGGAGAACGGCGAAATCTCGCTGCACGGGCCGGCCGACCGGCTTGCCAACGACGAGGCCGTGCGCCGCGCCTACCTCGGCGTCTGACGGCGCCTGCGCAAAAGGAAATCTCGATGCTTCTCGAAGACAAACTCGCACTCGTGACTGGCGCCGCGCGCGGCCTGGGCGAGGCCATCGCGCGCCGCATGGCTGCCGAAGGCGCGCATGTGCTGGTGGTGGACCGCGATCTCGAAATCGCGCAACGGGTGGCCGAATCGATCCGCGCGGCGGGCGGCCGCGCCGATGCCGACAGCGTCGACGTGAGCGACGCGGCGGCGGTCGATGCGCTGGCCGCGCGCATTGCGGCCTCTCGCGGGGACATCGACATCCTCGTGAACAACGCCGGCATCTCGGCGCGCTCGAAGTTCGACGAGCCCGGCGCGCGCGAGGCCTGGGACCGCGTGATGTCGGTCAACCTGCAGGGCGTCTTCAATGTCACCCAATCGTTCGTGCCGGCGCTCAAGCGTACACAGGGCAGCATCGTGAACCTCTCGTCCATCGTGGCCTTCGGCGCGGGCATCTCCTCTGCCGGCTACGTGGTGGCCAAGGGCGGTGTGCGATCGCTCACGCAGGTGCTGGCGCGCGACCTCGCGCCCTATGGCGTGCGCGTGAACGCGGTGGCACCGGGCCTGATGGTCACCGACATGACAGCCGGCCAGCGCGAGACCGAGCACGGCACCGACTGGTACCTGAGCCGCGTGCCCGTCAAGCGCCACGGCGAGGCCGACGAAATCGCCGGGCCGGTTGTCTTTCTGGCTTCCTCGATGGCGAGCTACGTCAATGGCGTGGTGCTGCCGGTCGACGGGGGCTACCTGGCGGTCTGAAGGCTGCATTCCAACGGAACAAGCATGAACAACAGCAGTGAAGACAAGCCGCTCATCCTCGTGACCGGCGGCGCCAGCGGCATGGGCCGCGCCATTGTCGAGCGCATGGCGCGCGACGGCTGGCGCGTGGTGATGGCCGACCACAACGGCGAGCTCGCCGAGCGCGAGACGCAGGCGCTGCGCGCTGCGGGACTCGACGTGGAATGCCGCGCCATCGACCTCACCGACGAACCGGCGGTGCGCGCGATGGTGCAGGCGCTGTCGCCGCTCACCGCGCTGGTCAACAATGCGGGCATCTTCGACGAGCGCAAGTTCATGGACGTGAGCTCGGCCGACTTCCGCCGCATGTACGAAGTCAACCTGCTGGCCGTGGCCACGCTCACGCAGGAGGCCGCGCGCAAGATGGCGGACGGCGCGCGCATCGTCAACATCGCGTCGCGCGCCTACCTGGGTGCGAAGAATCACCCGCACTACGTGGCCTCGAAGGCCGCGCTGGTGGGTTACACGCGCGCCAGCGCGATGGAGCTGGCGCCGCGCGGCATCATGGTCAACGCCATCGCGCCGGGGCTCATCGACACGCCGCTGCTGCGCGCGCTCACGCCCGAGCGGCTGGCCGCGCAGCTCGCGCTGCAGCCCACGGGTGCCGCCGGCCGGCCCGAGGACATCGCCAACGCCGTGGCCTTCTTCGCATCGCCATCGACCGGCTTCGTGACGGGGCAGGTGCTTTTCGTCGATGGCGGCAAGTCGCTCGGCGGCTCGGGGGCCTGATGGCGCGGCAGCAGGATGAGAAGACCACGTGCGACGTCGTGGTGATCGGCAGCGGCGCGGGCGGACTCTCGGCCGCGCTCACCGCGAAGCTCGAAGGGCTCGACGTGCTTGTGGTCGAGAAGACCGACCGCATCGGCGGCTCGACCGCGATCTCCGGCGGTGCGGTGTGGGTGCCGCTCAATGACCAGGCGGAGGCGGCCGGCCACCCGGACACGCGCGAGAAGGCCCTGTCCTATCTGCAGAACACCGTCGGCAGCGCCGGCGACGAGGCGCTGCGCCATGCTTTCCTCGATGCCGGTCCGCGCGCGCTGCGCTACCTGCGCGAGCGCACCGACGTGCAGCTGGCCGCGCGCACCTACTCGCCCGACTACTACCCCGACCGCGAAGGCGCGGCCATGGGCGGGCGTTCGCTCGATCCCATCGAGTTCGACGGCCGGCTGCTGGGCCCGCACTTCAAGACCCTGCGCGACCCGCTGCCGGAGTTCTGCGTGCTCGGCGGGATGATGGTCAACATGACGGACGTGAAGCACCTGCTCGGCGTCTGGCGTTCGTTCACCTCATGGAAGCACGGCGTGAAGCTGGTGCTGCGGTACTTCGGCGACAGGTTGCGCGGCCATCACCGGGGCACGCGCGTGCTGCTGGGCAACGCGCTGGCGGCGCGGCTCTTCCACAGCGCCCTGAAGCAGGGCATTCCGTTCTGGACCGGCACGCCGGCGCTGGGCCTGGAGCAGGACGCTGGCGGCAAGGTCACCGGCGTGAAGCTGCGCCGCAATGGCAAGGAGATCACGGTGCATGCGCGTCGCGGCGTCGTCGTCGCCACCGGCGGCTTTCCGTGGAATGCCGCGATGCGCGGCAAGCACTATCCGGCGCCCACGGGGCCGTATTCGATGTCCCCGCAGGAAAACGCGGGCGAGGGCATCGCGATGGCGCGCGAGGCCGGCGGCACGCTGGGTACTGGCCACGCGGGGCCGGCGCTGTGGGCGCCGGTGTCGCTGCTGACGCGGTCCGACGGCAGCGTGCTGCGCTATCCGCATCTGGTGTGGGACCGCGCCAAGCCCGGCCTCATCGCGGTCGATGCGCGCGGCGAGCGCTTCGTCAACGAATCCACCTCGTACCACGAGTTCGTGCGCGGCATGTACCGCGCGAACGATAAGGCACCCGCCATTCCCGCGCTGCTGGTGTGCGACAGCGACTTCATCGAGAAATGGGGCCTGGGCCTCGCCCTGCCCGGCGGGCGCCCGCGCGAGCACCTCGTGCGCGCGGGATATCTCTTTCGCGCCGACACGCTGGAAGCGCTGGCGAAGCTGGCGGGCGTGGACCCCGCCGGCCTCGCGCGCACGGTTGCCGCCTACAACCCGCCCGCCGCGCAGGGACAGGACCCGGCCTTCGGCAAGGGCGGCGACGCCTACAACCGCTATCTTGGCGACCCGGATCACCAGCCCAATGCCTGCCTCGCTCCGCTGCGGAAGGCGCCGTTCTACGCGGTGAAGGTGTACCCAGGCGACATCGGCACCGCGCTTGGCATCCGTGCTGACGGCAACGCCCGCGTGCTCGACGCGCAGGGCGCGCCCATCGCCGGCCTCTACGTCGCCGGCAACGACATGCACTCGGTGATGGGCGGCGAGTACCCCGCGCCCGGCATCACCCTCGGCCCCGCGCTAACCTTCGGCTGGGTCGCCGGCATGCATCTGGCCCACGGTTCCGAGGCATGCGCCTGAACGAACACAACCCGCTTCCACCCCATCATGAAAATCTTCTTCTCCCCCGCTTCCCCCTTTGTGCGCAAGTGCATGGTCGTGGCGCACGAACTCGGCGTTGCCGACCGCATCGAGAAGCTGCCCAGCGCGGCCGGCCCGGTGAAGCGCGACGCCACCATCATCCCGAAGAACCCGCTCGGCCAGGTGCCCACCTTCATCACCGACGATGGCCAGGTGCTGTTCGACAGCCGCGTGATCTGCGAATACCTGGACGCCACGCAGTCGGGCAGGCTCTTCCCCGCCGACGGCAAGGAGCGCTGGGCCCGCCTCACCGAACTGGCACTCGCCGATGGCATGACCGGCGCCGCGCTGCTCGCGCGCTACGAGACCGTGCTGCGCCCCGAGGAACTGCGCTGGTCCGACTGGACCGACGGCCAGCTCGCCAAGGTGCACACCGGCCTCGAATGGCTGGAGACCGCCGCGCCTTCCTTCGGCGACCGCGTCGACATCGGCACCATCGCCTTCGGCTGCGCGCTGGGCTACATGGACTTCCGCTTCCCCTCGGTGGACTGGCGTGCCGAGGCGCCGAACAGCGCGAAGTGGTTCGAGGTGTTCAATCGACGGGCTTCAATGCAGGCGACCCTGCCTGCTGCCTGATTTGCGTTCGATTCCGTGCGGGGCGCGATCACGCCGGCAGGGCACCATTCGCACACTCCCGAACGCAGGTGCAAATCCTCGCCTGGCAGGGGAAACAATTCCTTGGCTAAATGCGGGGTTCCGCATGAACGAACCAAGGAACCAAGCATGTCTTCCGAAGAAAACAAGAAAGTAGCCATCGTCACCGCCGGCGGCAGCGGCATGGGTGCCGCCGCGGCGCGCAAGCTTGCGGACGACGGTTTTCGCGTCGCCATCCTCTCGTCGTCGGGCAAGGGCGAGGCGCTCGCCGCCGAGCTCGGCGGTATCGGCGTGACCGGCTCCAACCAGTCGAACGACGACCTCAAGCGGCTCGTCGACAAGGTGGCCGAGACATGGGGCCGCGTCGACGTGCTGGTCAACAGCGCCGGCCATGGTCCGCGCGCGCCGATCCTCGACATCAGCGACGAAGACTGGCACCGCGGCATGGACGTCTACCTGCTGAGCGCGGTGCGCCCTGCGCGGCTGGTCGCGCCGCTCATGGTCAAGCAGGGCGGCGGCGCGATCATCAACATCTCGACCTTCGCCGCCTTCGAGCCCGACCCGGTGTTCCCGACCTCGGGCGTGTTCCGCGCTGGCCTCGCGGCGTTCACCAAGCTGTTCGCCGACAAGTACGCGGCGCACAACGTGCGCATGAACAACGTGCTGCCCGGCTTCATCGACAGCCTGCCCGAGAAGGCCGAGTTCCGTGGCCGCATCCCGATGGGCCGCTACGGCAAGACGAGCGAGATCGCGGCCGTCATCGGCTTCCTCGCATCGGAAGGCGCGGGCTACATCACCGGCCAGAACCTGCGCGTGGACGGCGGCATCACGCGGTCTGTGTGAGGCTGCGGCCCGCGCATCGCGTGCCCGGTGTCATGCATGGGTCATAGGTAATTTTCCCCATGAACCGGATGGTGCCTTGGACATAGCCTTTGCGGTTCCCGTCGGATGTCCGATGGACCGGAAAGGCTTCCATGGAAATTCCCGCCTCGGTGCTGAAGAACATGCGCCGCACCATCCAGTCCTACGAAGGGTCCGCCCGCGACTACAACGCGATCGTGGCGGGCCACCGGCCGCCCGAGATCGAGGAGGCGCTGCGCCGGATGATGCAGCCCGTGCCCCCCGGCGGCAGCGTGCTCGAGATCGGTTCCGGATCGGGGCAGGACGCGGACTTCGTCGAGGCCCTGGGCGCGGCCGTGAGGCGCACCGATGCGGTCCAGGCCTTTATCGACCTGCAGGCGGAGCGCGGCAAGAAGGGCGAGCTGCTCAACGTTGTCACGGATGCGCTGGGCGGGCCCTACAACGCGGTCCTCGCGATGTGCGTGCTGATCCATGTCGATCGCGCGCAGATCGCCCCGGTCCTGCGCAAGGTGTTCGATGCGCTCGAGCCCGGCGGGGTCTTCCTGGCGGCCATGCGCATCGGCGAAGGCGAGACGACCGGCGACTACCAGACCGTCTACTGGGCGAAGGACCGCTTCGCCGAGCAGCTCGAGGCGGCGGGCCTGCGCATGCACTGGAGCAGCCAGTGGATCGGCCGCGACAACGTGACGTGGGCCAACTTCCTCGCAGTCCGTCCGCTGTAGCGAACCGCAGGTCTACACGCCCAGGTAGCGCGTCCACAGCGACCGGTCGGCGTCGAGCGCGGCCGAATCGCCCTGCCACACCACGCGCCCGCGCTCGAGGATCACATGGCGGTCGGCCAGCGGCAGCAGGCGCTGCACGTACTTGTCGACCACCAGGATCGCTTCGCCCTCGGCCTTGAGCGTGGCGATGCAGTGCCAGATCTCCTCGCGGATCACGGGGGCCAGGCCCTCGGTGGCCTCGTCGAGGATCAGGAGGCGCGGATGCGTCGACAGCGCGCGCGCGATCGCCAGCATCTGCTGCTCACCGCCCGAGAGCTGGTTGCCCGCATTGGCCTTGCGCTCCGCGAGGCGCGGGAACAGGCCGTACAGCGCCTCGACCGTCCAGCGCGGCGCGCTGCCGGGGCGGGGCCGCGCGAAGGCGCGCAGGTGCTCGTCGACGCTGAGGTTCGGAAACACGTGCCGCCCCTCGGGCACGATGGCCACGCCGCGCCGCGCGATGGCATCGGGCTTGTGGCCGCCGATGGCGGCGCCGCCAAAATGCACGCTGCCGCGCATCGGCGACAGCGTGCCGGTCAGCACCTTCAGCAGCGTGCTCTTGCCCATGCCGTTGCGGCCCAGCAGCGCGAGCACCTCGCCCGCGCCGATCTTCAGGTCGATGCCGAACAGCACCTGGCTGGCGCCGTAGCCGGCCTCGACGGATTTCGCGTCGAGCAATGTGGTGGCCGTGTTCATGCGTGTCCCTCCGCTTCCGTACCGAGGTACACCGCCTGCACGTCGGGATGCCCGCGCACTTCGTCGGCCGTGCCGCTCATCAGCACGCGCCCCTGCACCAGCACCGTGAGCCGGTCGGCCAGGCGGAACACCGCGTCCATGTCGTGCTCGATCAAGAGGATGGCCATCGACTCGCGCAGCGATTCGATCAGCTCCACCATGCGCGCCGACTCATCCGGGCCCATGCCGGCCATCGGCTCGTCCAGCAGCAGCAGCTTGGGTTCGGCCGCGAGCGCCAGCGCCACGTCGAGCGCGCGCTGCGCGCCGTGCGGCAAGGTGCCTGCGATGCGCTGGCGTTCGCTGCCGAGGCCCACGCGGTCGGCCAGCGCCACGGCGCGTTCCACCAGGCCGCGTTCCGCCGCGCGCGGCGCCATGAAGCGCAGGCTGCTGCCCGCATGGGCCTGCGCCGCGAGCATGAGGTTGTCGTGCACCGTTTCCTTGGCGAACACGCGCGTCACCTGGAAGCAGCGCGACATGCCGGCCGCCACGCGCTGGTGGTCCTTGTAGCCGGTGATGTCCTTCTCGTCGAGCAGGATGCGCCCGGCATCGGCCTTGAGCAGCCCGGTGATCAGGTTCACGAGCGTGGTCTTGCCCGCGCCGTTCGGCCCGATCAGCGCATGCACTTTGCCGCGCTCCACCGTGAGGTTCACATGGTCGGTTGCGAGCAAGCCGCCGAAGCGCTTGACCAACCCTTCGATTCTGAAAAGGCTCATGCTTTGCTCCCTCGCCCCTCTGGGGAGAGGGTTGGGGTGAGGGGCAAGCGGCGCTTGTACAAAGCTGCGAGTCCTTTGGGCGCCCACAGTGCAACAGCAATCAACAACAACCCGAGCGGCATGTGCCAATGCTCGGTGTGCTGCTTCAAGGCCTCTTCGAGCACCAGCCAGACCACGGCGCCGACAGGCCCGCCCCAGCTGCGCCCGAGCCCGCCGATGACGACCATCACCAGCAGCGTGGCCGACTGCGTCCAGTGCATCGTCGCCGGGCTCACGAAGCCATTGCCGCCCGCGAGCAGCGCGCCCGCCAGTCCCGCGATGCCGCCGGCGATCGCAAAGGCCACGAGCTGCAGCTTGAACACCGGATAGCCCAGGGCCCGCATGCGCGTCTCGTTGTCGCGGATGCCCATCAGCGCATGGCCGAAGCGCGATTGCGTTGCGCGCTGCAGCCACCAGAGCGCGAGCGCCACGATGGCCAGCACGACCCAGTAGAAGTTCGATTCGTTGCCGAGGTCGAGCCCCGGCAGCAGCGCGGGCCGGCTCATCAGCGTGTAGCCGTCGTCGCCGCCATAGCGCCGCAGCGACACCACCGCGAAGTACAGCATCTGCGCAAAGGCCAGCGTGGTCATGATGAAGTACACGCCGCGCGTGCGCAGCGCCACCGTGCCGATCAGCGCCGCGACGAGGCCGGCGACGAGCACGGCCGCAGGCCACACCACCCAGGCCGACACCACGCCCGCATCGCTGAGCGCCACCACCGTGTAGGCGCCCATGCCGATGAAGCCCGCATGCCCGAGCGCCACCATGCCGCCGAAGCCCAGGATGAAGTTGAGGCTGGCCGCAGCCAGCGCCACCACGAGCACGCGCCGCACGAAGCCGATGTAGAACTCGAGCCCGAACAGCGGCGCGACCAGTGGAAAAGCCGCGAGCAGCAAGAGGAGCAGCCCGAGGCCGAGAGAGCGTGGGGAAGGCTTCATGATCGGGCCGAGAAGAGACCCGAAGGCCGGAAGATCAGGACAACCACCATCAGCGCGTACATCGCGACTTCGGCGAACAGCGGTCCCAGGTCGGCCGCGGTGGCGGGCGGCAGCGTGGCGCGCAGCAGCATCGGCACGAAGGCGCGCCCGACCGTGTCGACCACGCCCACCATCAGTGCGGCCACGAAGGCGCCGCGCACCGAACCGATGCCACCGATCACCAGCACCACCAGTGCCGGGATCAGGATGGCCTCGCCCATGCCCACCTGCACCGCGACGATCGGCCCCATCAGCGCGCCGGCCAGCGCGGCCAGCGCCGCGCCGAGCAGGAACACGCCGTTGAAGATGCGCCCCACGCGCACGCCCATCAGTTCGGCCATCGGCCGGTCGGATGCGCCCGCCCGCACCCGCATGCCGATGCGCGTGTGGTTGACCAGGAGGTAGAGCGCGAGCGCCACCAGCAGGCCGCCGGCGAGGATCACGAGGCGGTAGGAGGGGTAGGGCAGGCCGTCCACCAGCTCGATCGGTCCCGACAGTGCGGCCGGCGTCGGTGCCATCACCGGCGACGGGCCCCAGGCCATCTTGACGATGTCGTCGGCCACCAGGATCACGCCGAAGGTGGCCAGCACCTGCGCGAGGTGGTCGCGCGTGTAGAGGCGGCGCATCAGCAGCACTTCGAGCAGCAGCGCCACCACCACCGTGACCGCCACCGCGATGACGATGGCCGCCGTGAACGAGCCGGTGCGCGTGTGCGCCTCGGCCGCCAGGTACGCGCCCGACATGAAGAGCGAGCCATGCGCGAGGTTCAGCACGTCCATGATGCCGAACACCAGCGTGAGCCCCGCTGCCAGCAGGAACAGCATCAGCCCGTAGCCGAGGCCGTTGAGCAGCTGCTCGAGAACAAGAATTCCACTCATAGGATCCAATGAATTGCCCGCATCTCATTCGGGAAACACCGAGGAACCGGCTCCGCCGGGCCTCTGGTGTTGCCCCCGGTAGGGGGAGGGAGGAGCGACACGAAGTGCGCGCAGCCTGGGGGCGAGCCTATTTCAGCGGGCACTTGTCTGCGTAGCTGTCGCCGTAGTTGGTCAGTACGGTATTGATCAGCTTGTTCGTGACCTTGCCCTGCGCATCCTTGCCGATCACGCGCAGGTAGAAGTTCTCGACCGGATAGTGGTTGTTCGCGTACTTGAAGCTGCCGCGCGTCGAGGCGTAGTTGGCCTTCTTGAGCGCGGCGACCACGGCCTCGCGGTTCTGCGCGTTGCCACCGGCCTGCTTCACGGCCGCGTCCATCGCGAGGATCGCGTCATAGGCCTGCGCCGCATACACCGACGGATAGCGGCCGTTGTATTCCTTGCGGAACGCGGCCACGAAGGCCTTGTTGGCGGCGTTGTCGAGGTCGTGCGCCCAGTGCGAGGTGTTGAACAGGCCGAGCATCGGCTCGCCCACCGCGCCGATCACGTCCTCGTCGGCCGAGAAGCCGCTGGTCACGAGCGTGATGTCCTTCGACAGGCCCGCGCCCACGAACTGCTTGATGAAGTTGATGCCCATCGCGCCGGGCAGGAAGAAGTAGATCGAGTCGGGCTTGGCAGCGCGCAGCTGCGCGAGTTCGGCCGCGTAGTCGATCTGGCCGAGCTTGGTGTAGAGCTCGTCGGCCACCTGGCCCTTGAACTGGCGCTTGAAGCCGCCCAGCGCGTCCTTGCCGGCCGGATAGTTGGGCGCGATCAGCACGGTCTTCTTGAAGCCGCGGTCCTGCGCGAACTTGCCGGCGGCCTCGTGGAACTGGTCGTTCTGGTAGGCCGTGCCGAAGAAGTAGGCATTGCACTGGGCACCCGCGAACTGGCTCGGGCCGGCATTGGCCGAGAGGTACGGCACCTTGGCGTTGAACAGCGTCGGGCCCACGGCCAGCGCCACATTGGAGCCGATCGGGCCGCTGAAGAGGTCGATCTTGTCGCGCTGGATCATGCGGTCGACCAGCTGCTTGGCCTGGTCGGGGCTGCCTGCCATGTCGGCCTGCACGAACTCCACGTCCTGTCCGCCGAGCTTGCCGCCCAGCTGCTTGATGCCGAGCGCGAAACCGTCGCGCGCCTCGGCGCCCAAGGCCGCGAACGGGCCCGAGATGTCGAGCGCGAGGCCCACCTTCACGGGTGCGGCCATGGCCGATGCCGCGCCGCCAAGGGCTGCACCGCAGAGCAGCAGCGAAAGCAGGGTGCGCGGCAGCAGCGCGGGCGACTTCGGGGACGGGTGGCTCATGGATTCTCCGGCAGAGGAAGGGTGAAACGACGCCCCGGCGCTGCGCCATGCAGCACCGAAGACACCGAACCGTTGATAGCTAAATACTTTAACCATAAACAATTCGCTGTCAACGGTGCTAGCACGAATGGTGCCAATGGTCCGTGCCGCTTCCTGGTGCGCGGGCTCCGTTTTCCGGGGCCTTTCGCCGGCTTCAGCCGAAGGGATTGGCCGTTGCGAACCACAGGCCGATACCGGTGGCGATGATGAACGCGCCGTCGGTTACGCCCGCCACCAGGAAGAACTTGGTCTGCAACGTGTCGACCAGTTCGGGCTGGCGCGCGGTGCTTTCGAGAAACTTCTGGCCGACCAGCCCGATGCCCAGGCAGGAGCCGAGCGCGGCCACGCCGATGAGCAGGGCGACTGCGAGAGGAAGGATGTTGAAGCCGGTCATGGTGTTTTTCTCCTGTGGTTGATCGATGGAGGTACTTTCCCAGAGCGGGTGCGTGCGGTCCATGACGTGGGAGGTCATGGGTGGGACGAAAAAAAGCCGGCCGCGGGAGGCGGCCGGCTTTCAGCGGAGCGCCGTTGCGTCAGGGCAATTGCGTCCAGTTCTGGTTGTTGCCGCCGTTGCAGGTCCACGTGATCAGCGCCGTGTCCTGTGCCGTCGAGCCGTTGGGCACGTCGAGACACGAACCCGAGGCGCGGTTGCGCAGCGTGCCGCCGACCAGGCTCCACTGCGCCGTGTTGCCCACCGTGCACGCCAGCTGCACCACCGGCGCATTGGTCGTCGCGGTGCCGTTCTGCGCCAGGCACAGGCCGCTGTGCTCGGCCACCAGCTGCACGTAGCCGCCCGTGATCGAAGTCACCGTGAACCTCTCGTTGCTCGCAGTGCCGCAGGGCCACTGCACCGCCACCGTGCCGCTCGCGGTCGACCCGCCCTTGATGTTCACGCACATGGTCGGGTTGAGGTCCGAGCGCAGGCGCGTGACCACCGCCGGGGACGTGTCCAGCGAGCGCACGTACTCGCGCAGCGCTACCACGTCCGTTGGCGGCAAACTCGATGCGTTGCCATGGCCGCTGTTCAGCACGTCCTGCAAGGTGGCCGCCTGCCCGTTGTGGAAGAAGGCCGTCGTGTTCCAGGTGCCCGAGAGCGTCGGCGTGTCGAAGCCCAAGCCCGCCAGCGGCTGGTTCATGCCCTTGCCCGACGAGAGCTGGATCGTGCCCACGTCGTGCCGCAGCCCGTCGCGGAAGGTGCCGCCGGTGTGGCAGGTGGCGCACTGCGCGGTGTTGAACACCGTCTGGCCGCGCGCCGCCTCCACGCTCAGGCTGCCGTCGCTGGCACGCGCCGGGCTGCGCATGTACTTGTTCAGCGAACTCAGGTAGGCCGCGAGATCGTCGAGTTGCGCACTCTTGCCGGCCTTGGGCGCACCCAGGGGGTCGGCCGTGGCGGCGAAGTCGGCATTGGTGAGGAAGCCGGTGCCGCCGAACTCGTTGCGGATGTCGTTCTCGAAGTCCTGCACCTCGTCGAAGTTGGCGGTCCAGTGCATCTTGCCGTGGCCCGCGCCGCGCCGGCCCTGCAGGCTGATGGTGCGCCGCAGCCCCTCGCCGCGCTGCGTGAAGTCCCACACCATGCCGTCGTCGCCGCCGTCCGCATGGCAGCTCGCGCAGGAGATGTAGTTGTCCTTGCTCATGCGCCGGTCGGAGGCGTTGTAGAACACCTGCTTGCCGCGCAGGGCCGCGGCCGCCATCGGCTCCTGCGCCACCGTCGCCACGTTCTGCAGGAAGGTCGCCGCCGCCGATTCCGACGACAGCACCAGGGCGACGTCGTGCACCGACACCGAGCGCGCCAGGAAGTTGTTGACGAACAGCCGCTTGCGCGCCGCGTCCAGGTACAGGCCGTGGGGCGCACTGCTCGCGTTGATCTCGCCGCGCACCGTTCGGCTGTACGGGTCGACGATGGCGACGCGGTTGCCTTCCATCTGCGCCACGAAGAGGTAGTCACCGGGCGGAGAGAACAGCGCCGCGCGCGCCGGTGCGCGGTCGTCGAAGTCGATCTGCTCGTCGAACACTTCCGCGGCCGCCTGCAGGTCGACCTGCGAGAGGATGGAGCGCACGCTCTGGTCGTGCGTCAGGTCCACGCCGTCGCGGAAGCGGCCGCGCACGATGTTGTCCTTCTTCGAAGGCAGCACCGCGCGCCTGCCGTCGGGCGAGATCACCACCTGGCTCAGGTAGTTGGCCACGCCGCGCGCGCGGCTCTCGGTGTCCACCGTGGTGGTGTCCACTGGCAGCGCGATCGCGGGCATCGCGCTCATGCTCTGGAGGTTCACCTTGTGCAGCTGGCCGCCCGTCATCTTCGACTTGAAGCGCGTGACGTAGGCCACCTGCGCATCGGAGCTCACGGCGATGCCGCGCAGGTTGCCTTCGAGGGCGACCGCGCCGGTGGTGGCGCCGTTGCTCGGGTCGAAACTCATCAGCACCGACTTGCTCTCCAGCGTCAAGAGGCCCTTCGCGCCGTCAGGCGTGAAGGCCACGCCGTAGGGGCCGCTGCCGTAGGCCAGCGGCACGGTGGCCGAGAGGCTGCCATCGGCCGCGCTGAGCGCCACCAGCTTGTCCTCGCCCTGCACAGTGACCCAGATGCGCCCGTCGGGGCCCACGGCCAGCGTCTTCGGCTCGTCGCCCACGCGCACTTCCCAGCGCTTGGCCAGGGTCTGCGCGTCGATGGCGGCGACCGTGCCGCTGTCGGGGTTGAGTGAATAGACCGAATTCGCATCGCCCGCGATGTTGGTGGTGTGCGTGGGCGCCCGCGCGGTGACCGGCATGATCACCGTGAGGTTGTAGGTGTAGAAGGTCTCGCGGCCGCTCGCGTCCTTTACCGTCAGCGTCACCGTGTAGTGGCCGGGGCGGGTATAGGTGTATGTGTAGTTCGGCTGGGTCGAATAGGCAGTCTGCGTGCCGTCGCCGAAGTTCCAGCGGAACTGCGCGCCGCTGCTGCCGAGCGTGGCCGGGTTGAACACCAGCTGGCCGTTGACGATCTTCGGTCCGCCGCCGATGCCCGGGTCACCGATGATGGCCTGGCCGCGCAGCGTGTTCACCTCGGTGTCGCTCAGCACGCGGCTGTACACGCGCACTTCCGCCAGCGTGCCCTTGAACAGGTCGGCGTTGCCCTGGATCTGGCCCAGCACCTGGAACTTGTTCGCGAGGCCCTTGGTACCCGTGAGCCCGGTGGAGGTGGTCTTCACGCCGTCGACGTAGACCGCCTGCGCGCCGGAGGCCGCGTCGCGCGTCAACACCACGTGGTGCCAGTTGCCGTCGTTCACCGCCGCGCCGGAGGCGGTGCCGGCGTCATTGCCGACCGACAGCTTGATGCGCCCGTTGCCGTCGAGCCAGCCCCAGAACACGTCGTCGGCGCCGCCGGCCTGGTCGCGCCCGAAGATGCCGGGTGCGGTCCATGAGTTCGCGCCGCCCGCCTGCGTGGTCTTCATGTAGAAGCTCAGCGAGGCGGTGCCGCCGAGCACGGTGGCCACGGAGTCGTTCTTCAGCGGCACGCCGGCGGTGCGGTTCGCGAAGTTCATGCCGATGCTCTCGAACGCGTCGCCCGACACCGGCGTGCCGTTGTTGCTGCCGATCTGGTCCGAGAGGTTGCCCGCCAGCGTCCAGTAGTGCTGCAGGTTGATGTCGGTCGCATTGCCGGTGTTGAAGGTCGACTTGTAGTCCGCGCCGATGGCGTTGCCCGCATAGTCCTTGACGCCGTTGGCCGGCAGGAACACTTCATAGCTCGTGCCCGGCGACAGCGGCTGCTCGGGATGGAAGTTGATGATGCCCAGCTGCACGCTGTAGGTGCCCGCGAGCGTGTTGCCGCCCACCGGGCGCACGATGAAGGTGTTGGCGTTGACGCTCTCGGGCCGGATGTTGTCGGTCATGCCCAGGCCGATGCGCGAGGTCAGGGCCTGCTGCTTCGCGCCGTTGGCCGGCGAGACCTGTTTCACTTCGGGCCGGGTGGTGTCGGGGTCCACCGCATGCACGACGAAGCCGCTGCCCGAGCCGTGGTCGTTGCCCACGAAGACGAGGTTGCCGAACATCGCGACCTGGCCGTTGTCCGAATGCGAGAAGTTCGGATCGTCCTCGCGCAGGATGCTGCCGCGGCCCACCTCCACGTGGTTGAGCGGATTGCTCACGTCGACCTTGTGGATGCGCGTTTGCGCGCCCTGGATCACGTAGTTGTCCTGCGTGGCGCAGTACAGCTGCTCGTCGATGACCAGCCGGTTGTCCTCGGCCACGAAGCGCGAGCGGTCGCCCAGGTCATAGCTGTACATTTTGGCGCCGCTGCCGCGCGTCGAGACGTGCAGGTTCCTGCCGTCGAAGCAGGTGGCGTAGTAGAACGGCGTGGTGCCCACGATGGAATCGAGCACCTTGGGGTTGAGCGGGTCGGAGATGTCCAGGCTCGCGAATCCGCCGTTGCTTTCCATCGCGGTCAGCACCATGTGGTTGCCCATGGTGAAGATCGGACCGATCCGGAAGTTGCCGAGTTCGCCCGTGGGCACCGGGTTGGGCTTGCCGGCGCCGCGGTTCGCAACCACGGCGTTCGCGGGGTCCCTGGCATCGACGATGAAGATGCCGCGGCCCGCCGAGGCCACGTACAGGTAGGGTGCCTGCCACCAGAGCTGCCAGGCCACGTTCTCGTAGTCGCCGGCGTTGACGCCGGGCAGCGCCAGCTTCTTCACCTGCTGGATGTCGTTGATGTCGGTGAAGTCCCAGAATTCGACGCCGTTGATGCTGGGCAGAACCACGTAGGTCTTGCCGCCGATCTTCGCGGTGCCGAAGGAGTGCGTCTCGCGGAACTCCTTGGTGCGGCCCTCGGGTTCGTAGATCTTCTTGACCAGCTGGATCTGGCGCGGGTTCGACACGTCGTACAGCAGGAAGCCGCCCGGGCCCAGGCCGCTGTCCGGCGCGAAGGAGGTCAGGAAGTAGCCGTTGATCATGATGCCCGCGTTCATGCCGTAGTCCTTGCGGCCCGGGTAGGTGGCGGGCACCTCGCGCGACTCGTAGGCGTCGCTGTGCGCCGGGTCGAGCGGATGCGCCGCGCTCGTGATCATCGACACCGGCTTGAACAGCTCCGCCGATGTGTATGTGAGGTTGCCCAGGCCCGGCCCCTGCAGCGGGAGCGGGTCGGCGACGGCTTCGGAAACCGCTGCCGCCATGTTGCCAAGGGTGGTCATCGGGCTGACCCCGGTGATGGCCGCATGCGTCAGCAATGTGACGAGCGGGGCCAGGAACGCCATCAGGAAATACCGGATCTTCATCGTCGCCTCCAGGTTGTTGGAAATTCGCAGGGCAACCCATTTGCTCGATCCCTCTCCAGTGCGCGCGCAGGACGCACCCCGGCTGGCGACGGGTGCATCGCCTGCCGTGCTGATTTCTTCTTGGTTCTGCGCCGGCGCTCGTTCTTTGTCTTACGTCGCGCCGCCCGATTCGTAGAGCGCCCAGGCCGCCTCGGCGCTCGCGCCGCGGTGGATCATGGCCATCAGCGCACTCACCACCGCGGAAGGGTTGGCATGCTGGTAGACATTGCGTCCGTACACCATGCCGACGGCACCCTGGTCCAGCAGCACGCGAGAGCGCGCGAACACCTGCTGCAGGTCCTCGCGCCCGCCGCCGCGCACGAGCACGGGGCAGCGCGCGGCCTGCACCACTCGGTGGAAGTCCTTCGGGTCGCCGGTCGGGTCGGCCTTGACGATGTCGGCGCCCATTTCGCGCGCCAGGCGCACCAGCGTGACGATCTTCTCTGCGTCGCCGTCGACCTGGTAGCGGCTGCCGGGCGTGGGCGACTGCATCACCAGCGGCTCGATCATCAGCGGCATGCCATAGCGGTCGCAGTCGGCGCGCACGCGCGCGATGTTCTGTACGCACTGGCGGAACAGGTCGGGCTCGTTGGGCAGCATGAAGAGGTTGACCACCACGCAGGCCGCGTCGCGCTGTACGGCGGGCAGCACCGGGTCGTGCTCGTTCTGGAGCTGGGCCCACATCACGCGATGCAGTGTGGCGTTGTAGGGATTGCCCATGTCGATGCGCATCACCAGCGCGGGCTTGTTGCGGCCCGGGCGGTCCTGCAGCAGGTCGGACTGGCCGTAGTTGAGCTGGATCGCATCGG
This sequence comes from Variovorax sp. V93, assembly GCF_041154485.1. Lineage (NCBI taxonomy): Bacteria > Pseudomonadati > Pseudomonadota > Betaproteobacteria > Burkholderiales > Comamonadaceae > Variovorax > Variovorax sp. V93. The sequence goes on from NZ_AP028669.1 coordinate 465,914, forward strand.
GGCCGGCGGCCAGGAGCTTGTCCATGACCTGGGGCATGTCTTCCAGGCCATCGAGGAAGGAAGGTTCGTTGCACACGCCGTGGTCCAGCGCGATGTCCAGGCAGCGGCCGTTGGTGAGCAAGCGGTTGAGCCGCGCTGTCTTGTCTTTCGACATGGGAAAGAACTCCTTGTTGGGGATGGAAAAAAGGGGAAGTGAGCTCAGGCGAGCGCGCCCAGGTGGCGCTTGGCCGCGCCGTCGATCAGCCGCAGCGCGTCGTCGCCCAGTTCGACCGCGCCGGCGCCCGCGTTCTCGATGGCCTGCTGGCGCACGCGTGCGCCGCACAGCGCGACAGCCACGGTGCCGCGCGCGATGGTCCACGCGATCATCATCTGGCCGAACGAACAGCCCAGCTGTTCGCGCAGTGGATCGAGCGCCTCGAAGAAGGCCTTGAGCTTCGCGCGGTTGGCTTCGCTGAAGCGCGGGTTGCTCGCGCGCTGGTCGTCGCCCTTGAACTCGCGTGCCGGATCAATGGGCCCCGCGAGCAGCCCGAGCGCCAGCGACGAATAGCCCAGCACCGCGACGTTGTGCTCGCTGCACAGGGGCGCGAGCGTCTGCTCGATCTCGCGGTCGATCAGGCTGTAGCGCTCCTGCGCCGCATCGACCGGGCCGTGGCGCAGGTATTCGGCCAGCGTCTCGGGGCTCACGTTGCTCACGCCGATGGCGCGGATCTTTCCCTGCTTCTTGAGCGCCAGCAGCGCGTCCATGGTCTCGGCCACGGGCGTGGTGCCGTCCTGCCAGTGCGTGATGTAGAGGTCGATGTAGTCGGTCTGCAGGCGCTTCAGGCTCTCTTCGCATTCATGGAAGATCGACTCGCGGCCGAGGTAGCGGTACACCGGATGCCCGTCTTCCTCGAAGAAGTGCGTGCCCTTTTGCGTGTGCCACACCAGTCCGCACTTGGTCGCGATCACGGCCTCTTGGCGGCGGCCCTTGAGGGCGGTGCCCACGATGCTTTCGGAACGCCCCAGGCCGTAGGCCGGCGCGGTGTCGATCAGGTTCACGCCCGCATCCAGCGAGGCCTGGATCGCCACCACGGCCGCCGCGTTGTCGCCGCCGCCCCACATCCATCCGCCCATCGCCCAGGTGCCCAGGCCGATGGCCGAGCATTCGATGCCCGACGGGCCCAGCGTCGTCTTCTTCATCATCGTCTTCATCGCGTCGTCTTTCTCGTGTTCAGCAGGTGGTCGATGGTCACGGCCGCGAGCAGGATCAGGCCCTTGATCACGTCCTGCCAGTAGGGCGAGACGTCGAGCAGGATCAGCGAGCTGGTCACCACCGACAGCAGCGCGAGGCCCAGCACCGCGCCCAGCACGGTGCCGGAGCCGCCCTTGAGGCTCGCGCCGCCGATCACCGCGGCGGCAATCACGTTGAGCTCCATGCCCACGCCGAAGGTGGGCGTGGCGGCGCCGAAGCGGGCCGTGTAGATCACGCCGGCCAGGCCCGCCGATGCGGAGCACAGCACCGTGACCCAGAACTTCACCCGGCCCACGCGGATGCCCGAGTAGAGCGCGGCCTTCTCGTTGCTGCCGGTGTAGAACACGCGCCGCAGCAGGGTCGAGCGGCGCAGCACGAAGTCGCTCACGACCACGATCGCCACGAAGATCAGGATCACGGCCGGAATGCCGAACAGCGTGCCCTGCCCGATGAACTTGAACTCGGCCGGCAGCGAGAACAGCGACTGCGGCGTGCCCTGCGTGAGCGCCAGGCACAGCCCGCGCACGATCACCATGAAGGCCAGCGAGGCGATGAAATGGTTCAGCCCGATGCGCGTGACGCAGCCGCCGATCATGGCGCCGACGAGCCCGCTCGCGCCGATGGCCACCAGGCTCGCGATCCAGGGGTCCACGCCCATCAGGAACAGCTTGCCCGTGACCACCATCGCAAAGCACACCACCGAGCCCACCGACAGGTCGATGCCGCCGACGATCAAAAGGATCGTCATGCCCACCACCACGATGCCTTCGATCGAGAAGGACAGGAGCATGGCGCGCACGTTGTCCCAGGTGAGGAAGTAGGGCGACGCGAAGCTCATCGCCACGCACATCACCGCAATGATCAGCAGCAGGCCCATCTCGCGCATGCTCGTGAACTTGTTGGCGGGCTTCACGGGGCCGCCTCCCGATGGGCGCGGTGCCAGGCCCGCATCGAGTTGTGCCGGGTAGTTCATGCCATCTCCTGTTCGCTGAGTCCGGAGGCCAGCCGCAGCAGGGCTTCCTCCGTCATTTCGTTGGAATTCAATTCGCCGGCCAGCCGGCCGTCGCGGATCACCAGTGCCCGGTCGCACAGGCCGATGATCTCGGGCAGCTCCGAAGAAATCACGATCACGCCCACACCCTGGTTCGCGAGCTCGCGCAGGATGTGGTGGATCTCCGACTTGGCGCCCACGTCCACACCGCGCGTGGGCTCGTCCATCAGCAGCACCGACGGATTGGTGGCCAGCAGCTTGGCAATGGCCACCTTCTGCTGGTTGCCGCCCGACAGGCTGGACACCTCGATGGCCACGCCGTCCGACTTGAGCTTGAGCCTGGCGCCCAGTTCCCGGGCCAGGCGGTGTTCGGCCGAGCGCTGCAAGAGGCCCCAGCCGGAGCTCACGCGCCGCAGCGCCATCGACGAGATGTTCTGCGCGATCGGCAGGTCGAGAAAAACACCCGCCGCCTTGCGGTCTTCGCTGAGGTAGGCAATGCCTTCGCGCAGCGCATCGCTGTACTTGCGGATGGAAAGCGTCTTGCCGTTCAGGCGCACCGTGCCTTGCGTGGCGGCGCGCAGGCCGCACAGCGTTTCGGCCAGTTCGCTGCGTCCGGCACCCATGAGGCCGGCAATGCCGAGGATCTCGCCGCGCTGGAGCGCGAACGAGATGCCGTGCACGCGCTCGCCGTCGGCGATGTCCACCGCCTCGAGCACAGGCTCGGACGATCCGGTGGTCTCTTGCTTGGGCGGGTAGTAGTTGCCGAGGTCGCGCCCCACCATGCGGCGCACCAGCTCGTCCGCGCTCAGGCCGGACAGCGGCCCGCAATGCACGTTGCGCCCGTCGCGCAGCACGGTGACGCGGTCGCAGTGCGTGAATATTTCCGCCATGCGGTGGCTGATGTAGATGATGCCGATGCCCTGGGTCTTCAGGTCGTGCAGCACGCGAAAGAGGGCGGCCGACTCGTTGTCGGTGAGCGCGGCGGTGGGCTCGTCGAGGATCAGCACCTTGCAGTCCAGCGTGAGCGCCTTGGCGATCTCCACCAGCTGCTGGCTGGAAATGCTCAGTTCGCTCACGAGGGCGGCGGGGTCGATCTCCTGCCCGAGCCGCGCCAGCACCCGGGCGGCGCGCGCGTTCAGGCTGGCGTAGTTCATCCAGGCCTGCCGGCCGGCGTTGATCTCCGGCATGAAGATGTTCTCGGCCACCGTGGCGTCGGCGCACAGCGCGATCTCCTGGTGCACCAGGCCGATGCCCAGGCGCATTGCATGCGCCGGGCCGTCGATCACCACCTTCTCGCCATTGAGCAGGATGTCGCCTTCGTCGGGACGGTGGATGCCGTCGATGATGTTCATCAGCGTCGACTTGCCCGCGCCGTTCTCGCCGCACAGGGCGTGGATCTCGCCCGCCTGCAGCGAGAAGTCCACGCCCGAAAGCGCGCGCGAAGCGCCGAAGCGCTTGCTGATGCCGCGCAGTTCGAGCAACGTGCTCACTCGCCGATTCCCTTGGTGCCGCGGCGCGCGAGGTACTTGTCCCAGTAGAAGTCGTCGGCGTTGGCCTTGCTGACCACCGACAGGCCGTTGTCCAGGAACGGCACCGACATGGGGTTGGTGCCGTTGCGCTTGGCGTCGTTCATCGGATCGATGAGCTGCGGGTTCCTGGCCAGGAACAGCATCATCATGCCCATGTAGCCCTGCATGCCCTGGTTGGGGTTGATGGCGCCGAACACGTCGCCGGCCTTGATCATGTCCAGGATCTTGGCGTTCACGTCGCAGCACATCACGCGGATGTTCTTCTTCGATTCGATCTTGGCCTGCGCGGCGCCCAGGGCCGAGTTGGCCTCGGGCATGAACAGCGCACCCAGGTTCGGGTTGGCCTGCGCCAGGCTCAGCACCGCCTGGTAGGCCTTGCTCGGGTCCTGGTTGCTGGCGGCGCGGCCGACCAGCTTCATGCCCGCATGCTTGGTCTTCATGCGGTTGACGAAGGCCGCGATGCGGCGGTCGTGGTTGTCCTGGCCGGGGTTCTCGAGCACCGCGTATTCGCCCTTGCCGCCCAGCGCCGCGGCAATCGCGTCGGCTGCCTGCGTGCCCTCGCGGTCGTTGTCCGAAGTGACGAAGGAGGCGCGCTTGGAGTTGGGCGAATCGGCCGCAAAGGTCACGACCGGGATGCCCATGGCCACCGCGCGGTTGATCGGCTCGATGAACGGATCGGGGTTCATCGGGTGCAGCAGGATGCCTGCGGGCTTGCGCGCCAGCTCCTGCTCGAACGAGGCCAGCTGCTTGTTCACGTCGTACTCCGGCGTGCCGGTGTAGCGCGTGCGCACGCCCAGCGTGCGGCCGAGCTGCTTCATCATTTCGTACACCGGAAACCAGTATTCGACGCCCGACACCATCACGTTCATCACGTAGACGTCGCTCGCGTTGCCGCGCAATCCGGTGGCCGCGGCCGTGGGGGTGGACTGCGCAAATGCGCTGGTGCCGGCCAGGCCGATACCGGCGGCCGCAGCGGACTTCAGGAAATTTCGCCTCATTCTTTGTCTCCTCGCGTTGACTGGCAGAGCTTGCGACCTGCCTTGGGGGAGCAGATCTTCGGGACCTCATTGTCACGACAGTTGTTATGACAGGTAGAATGTAATCGCGGGTCGTTCGCCGCGATAACTAGGGGAAACGCTACTGGCAAGTGGCATTCAACTCGCCGAAGCTGTTATGACATGAAGCCAAATATACTGATCGGCGTCGACATGGGCTCGAGCAGCCTGAAGGCGCTGGCCCTCGAAGCCGCGAGCGGCCGCACCGTCGCCTTGTCCCGCATGTCCCTGCCGCACGACCGGCTGCCCGGCGGAGGCTGCGAGGTGGGCGCGCCCGCGATCCGCGCCGCGCTGACCCACGTGCTGCGCGATGTCGCCCTCCAGCTCGGTCCGCGCGCGGCCGAGGTCCGTGCCCTGGCCTGCACCGGCCACGGCGCCGGCCTCTACGCGCTCGATGCCGGCAACCAGCTCGTGGGTGGACGCGCCGTCGCCTCCACCGACCAGCGCGCCGATGCCCGGGCGCGCGCCCTGGCCGCAAGCCGCGGCGCGCAGTTGTTCGAGGACGTGGGCTGCAGCCCCTGGCCCGGGCAGCCCACGGTGATCGCGGCCGAGCTGCTGGGCGCGGATGCGGTGCAGCGCGGCGAACTGCACCGCCTGCTGTTCGCCAAGGACTACCTCGGCTTTCTGCTGACCGGCCAGATCGCCACCGACGCCAGCGATGCGAGCACCGCCGGCCTGGTGTCGCTTGCCACCGGCAGCTGGTCGCGCGCGGCTTTCGAGGCCTCGGGCATCGCGGAGCTCGGTGCGCGCGCCTTCGGCCCGATCGTGCCGAGCGGCACCATGATCGGAAAGCTCCTGCCCGCCGAAGCCGCGCTGTGCGGCCTGCCCGCGGGCATTCCGGTGGCGATGGGCGCCATCGACCTGCTCGCCTCGATGACCGCGATCCGTGCGGAAGGGCGCGGCCGCGCCGTATCGGTGCTCGGCACCTGGTGCGTGAATGCGGTCGTCGGGCCGGTGATGGCGCCCAAGCCCGCCGTTGCCGCCATCGTGAACTTCGGCCGCGGCAATGCGCGGCTCTACATGGAGAACAGCCCGTCTTCGATGGCCAACATCGCCTGGCTGGCCGGCGTGCTCGCGCTGCCCGATGCGCGCGCGGTGGTCGACCTGGCCATGACGGTGCCGCTGGGCGCCAGCGGCCTGCGCTTCCTGCCCTTCGTCAATGGCGGCGCCAGCCTGACGGCCGGCTTCGTGGGACTCAAGAGCCATCACACGCGCGCCGACATGGCGCGCGCCGTGGTCGATGCCGTGGCGGCGCTGCATGCGCGGCACACGGCGCGCCTGGCCGCGGCCGGCCTCGCGGTGAGCCAGACGACGGTGCTCGGCGGCGGCGCGGGCGATGCCCGCCTCGTGCGGCTGCTGGCGGCCTTCCTGGGGCGCCCGGTCGAACGTTGCGCCGACGACGAGACCGGCGCACGCGGCGCCGCGATCTACGCCGCCATGTCGCAGGGCCTGGACGACGCGTCGCAGGGCAGCCCACTGCTCGCGCCCTGCGAGCTCATCGAGCCCGATGCGCGCGAGGCCCGCGCCCATGCGGATTTCAACGCCGGTTTCAACGAACTGATCGACAGCATGTCACCTGTATTCACCCACCTCGCGGGCGGTGCCGAATGAGCGCCTGGCAACTTCCCTTCGTGCGCTCGGCCTCGCTGGCAGGCCGCCATTTCTCCACCGTGATCGTGGGCGCCGGCATCAACGGCGTGGGCGTGTTCCGCGACCTTTCGCTGCAGCGCGTCGACTGCCTGATCGTCGACAAGGGCGACTTCGGCGCCGGCGCCAGCAGTGCGCCTTCGCGCATGATCCACGGCGGCCTGCGCTACCTGGAGAACGGCAGCTTCTCGCTGGTGGCCGAAGCCACGCGCGAGCGCAACCTGCTGCTGCGCAATGCGCCGCACCTGGTGCGGCCGCTCAAGACGGTGGTGCCGCTCGCGAGCTTCTTCGGCGGGCTGATGAGCAGCGCGCTCAAGTTCTTCGGCCGCACGCCGCCGCAGCGCACGCGCGGCCTGCTGGCCGTGGCGCTGGGCCTGCGGCTCTACGACCTTTTGGGACGCCGCCAGCGCGTGATGCCGGGGCATCGCATCAGCCGCGTGCCGCCGGCCGACCGCGGCCTGTTCCGCGCGGCCATCCGCTGGACCGCGACCTTCTTCGATGCCTGGATCAGCCATCCCGAATGGCTCATCCTCGAACTCATAGCCGATGCCTGCCGCGACCAGCCGCGCTCCGCGGCCGCCAACTACTGCCGCGTGATGGGCTGCGCGGGCAACATCCTCACCTTGCGCGACGAGATCACCGGCGCACTCGTGCGCGTGACCGCCGACACGGTGGTGAACGCCACCGGCGCCTGGCTCGACCGCAGCGCGGCCGTGCTCGGCGGTGCCGGCCCGCGCGTGATGGGCACCAAGGGCTCGCACCTCGTGCTCGACCATCCCGCGCTGCGCGACGCGCTCGACGGCCGCATGGCCTACTTCGAGGCGGTCGACGGGCGCGTGTGCATCGTCTATCCCTTCCTCGACCGGGTGCTGGTGGGCTCCACCGACATCCCGGTCGAGGACCCGGACCAGATCGTCACCGAGCCGGCCGAGGTCGACTACCTGATCGAGGTGCTGCGCGAGGTCTTCCCGAACATGGCCTTCGGGCGCGGCGACGTGGTCTACACCTATGTCGGCGTGCGGCCGCTCGCGCGCTCCGAGGCCGACAAGCCGGGGCAGATCTCGCGCGACCATTCGGTGGTGGTGGATCCGCCGAACGCGACGCGCGACATCGCCATCGTCGGCCTGGTCGGCGGCAAGTGGACCACCTTCCGCTCGCTGGCCGAGGAGGCCACCGACGAAGTGCTGCAGCTGCTCGGCCGCTCGCGCACCGCGTCGACCGAGCTGCTGCCCATCGGCGGTGGTGCGGACCTGCCGGCCGATGCGCCGGCGGCCGAGCGCTTCGTCGAGAAGATGGTGGCCGCCTGCGGCATGGACCGCATGCGTGCACTGACCCTGCTCGGCCGCTATGGCTCGAAGGCGCTGCCGCTCGCGCAGCGCCTGGCGGCCTCGGGCGACCTGCCGCTGCAGCATGCACCGGACTACTCGGCCGCGGAGCTCTCCTACCTGTGCCTGGAGACTGGTGTGGTGCATCTCGACGACCTCGTCATTCGCCGCACGCTGCTGGCCATTCGCGGCCTCGTCACCGATGCCGCGCTCGCCGAGATCGCGGGCGTGGCGGCCGAGGCGCTGGGCTGGGACCCCACCCACGCCCACAACGAGCTGTGCGCCTGCGCCACCGCGCTGCGCGAGCGGCACAACGTGCGCCTGCATGCCGAGGCCGTCGGCGAGGCGCCTTCTTTCGATGCATCATTGATGGCCAGCTCAGTCCTCGGCCCAGCCTAAAAGTGAACAGTCCCAACGACATGTCGACCGTGCTCGACCGCAATTCCGAATCGCCGCTGTGGGCGCAGTTCCGCGACGCCATCCGCTTGCAGATCCTGCAGGGCGTGCTGCCCATCGGCGCCAAGCTGCCTTCGGAGGCGGAGCTCGGCGACCAGTTCGGCATCTCGCGCATCGTGGTGCGCGAGGCCTTGGCCGACCTCGTGCGCAACAACCTCATCTACAAGATCAAGGGCCGCGGCGCCTTCGTGTCGGCGCGCGAGCGCGACGAGGATTTCGTCTCCACCGTGCTCGGCTTCTCCGACGAGATGGAGCGCAAGGGCCGCTCGGTGCGCACGCAGATCCTCGCGCAGGAATTGCGCGCACCCACCGAGCACGAGGCTGCATCGCTGGGCCTGGCCGACGACACCCAGGTGGTGGCCCTCAAGCGCCTGCGCAGCGTGGACGGCGAGCTGCGCCTCCTGGTCGAGACCGCGGTGCCGGCGGACCTGGCGCCCGGCCTGCACCGCGCGCGGCTGGAAGACCGCTCGCTCTACGACGTGCTGCGCCGGCAGTACGGGCTGCGCCTGGTGCGCGCCGAGCGCTGGATCGATGCGGTGCTGCCCGACGCCGAAACCTGCAGGCTGCTCGACCTGCCGCAGCCCGAGCCGCTGCTGCGCATCGAGTCGATCGCCTACGGCGCCAACGGCCGGCCGCTGGAGCACTACCGTGCGCTGCACCGCTGCAAGACGAGCCGCCTGCACGTGCAGACGACGACCTGAATTTTTTCAGGCCTTGGCGGTGCTGCTGCGCGAGGGCCAGAGCACCGAGGCGATGGCCACCATCATCAGCGCTACCGCCACCCAGTCCTGCCAGTGCACGACCTCGCCGAGCCACACCGCGCCGCTGAACACGCCCAGCACCGGAATGAACATCACGCTCAAGGTCGAGGCCACTGGCGGCAGGCCGCGTGCCAGGTAGAACCAGGCCGCGTGCGCGAAGCCGAAGATCAGCACCGCGTTGTAGGCGATCGAGCCCCAGGTCACGGGGCCGGGCCAGCGCCATGGGCCGCGCTCGAACAGCAGCGACAGCACCGTCATCACCACGGCCGTCATGGCCGTCATCCAGAACGACAGCGTGAGCGTCGCCAGCCCGATGCGCGAGTGGCGCAGCAGCTGCGTGCCCAGCGCCCAGGTCGCGGCCGCCACCAGTGCGAGCGCAACGTAGCCGGGCCGGCCCGCGAGGTCGGTGAGCTCGTGCCACAGCAGGAGCCCCACGCCGATCGCGCAGGCGCCCACGCCGAGCCATGAGCGCCGCGTGAGCACGGCCGAGAACAGCAGCGCGCCGATCACCGCGGAGAACACCGGCATCGTGTAGCCCAGGATGGCAGCGCGCCCGCCCGACAGCGCCTTCACCGCCAGGATGATGCAGGCGTGCCAGATGAACATGTTGGTGGCGCCCAGCCACAACAGCTCGGGCCAGGCGCTGCGCGGCACGCGGAACGGCACCTTCATCCACACCAGCGCGAGCCCCAGCACCGGTACGCCGAGCCAGATCGATATCGCGCGGAAGGCCAGCGGCGGATAGTCCGCCACGCCGAGCTTCATCACGGGCCAGTTGAGGCCCCACGCAAGCGTGAGGAGAACGAGCAGGACGAACTGGCGCGGCGTGAAGGAAGGCATGGGCCGCGATTGTGGCGCGGCCCGCGCATCCGTGCCGGGGCAGGGCCGCTACAGCAGCCGCTTGAGGTAGCGCCCCGTGTGGCTCGCCTCGTTGGCCGCGATGTCTTCGGGCGTGCCCTCGCCCACCACCGTGCCGCCGCCGGCGCCGCCCTCGGGGCCCATGTCGATCAGCCAGTCGGCCGTCTTGATGACGTCCAGGTTGTGCTCGATCACCACGATGGTGTTGCCCGCGTCGCGCAGCTGGTGCAGCACCTTGAGCAGCAGCTCGATGTCGGCGAAGTGCAGGCCGGTGGTCGGCTCGTCGAGGATGTAGAGCGTGCGGCCGGTGTCGCGCTTGCTGAGCTCCAGCGCGAGCTTCACGCGCTGCGCCTCGCCGCCCGACAGCGTGGTGGCCGACTGGCCGAGCTGGATGTAGGACAGGCCCACGTCCAGCAGCGTGCGCAGCTTGCGCTCGATGGTGGGCACGGCCTTCAGGAACTCGTGCGCGGTCTCCACCGTCATCTCGAGGATCTGCGCGATGTTCTTGCCCTTGTAGAGCACCTCGAGCGTCTCGCGGTTGTAGCGCTGGCCGTGGCAGACCTCGCAGGGCACGTACACGTCGGGCAGGAAGTGCATCTCGACCTTCACCACGCCGTCGCCCTGGCAGGCCTCGCAGCGCCCGCCCGCCACGTTGAAGCTGAAGCGGCCCGGGCCGTAGCCGCGTTCGCGCGCGGTGTTGGTCTCGGCCATCAGCTCGCGGATCGGCGTGAACAGGCCCGTGTAGGTGGCCGGGTTGCTGCGCGGCGTGCGGCCGATGGGACTCTGGTCGACGTTGATGACCTTGTCGAAATACTCGATGCCCTCGACCGACTCGTGCGCGGCCGGCTCTTCGTGCGCGCGGTAGAGCGTGCGCGCCACGGCGGTGTAGAGCGTGTCGTTCACGAGCGTGGACTTGCCCGAGCCCGAGACGCCCGTCACGCAGGTCAGGAGGCCGACCGGGAAGGCGACGCTCACGTTCTTCAGGTTGTTGCCGGTGGCGCCGACCACGCGGATTTCCTGCAGGTCGGTCTGCGAGGCCAGGTGCGCCGCTTCGCGCGCGGCGCGCCGCTCGGCCGCAGGGCTGGGCGGAAAGCGCGAGGCCTTCCTGCCTTCGTTGAAGGCCGGCTTCTTCACGACCGGCAGCCAGGCGGTGCGGCGCTTGGGCACCTCGATCTTCTTCGTGCCCGAAAGGTACTGGCCGGTCAGCGAATCGGGGTTGGCCGCCACCTGGGCGTAACTGCCCTGCGCCATCACGCGTCCGCCATGCACGCCCGCGCCCGGGCCCATGTCGATCACGTGGTCGGCCGCGTGGATCATGTCCTCGTCATGCTCGACCACGATCACGCTGTTGCCGATGTCGCGCAGGTGCTTCAGCGTGCCGATGAGCCGGTCGTTGTCGCGCTGGTGCAGGCCGATGCTGGGCTCGTCGAGCACGTACATCACGCCCGTCAGGCCCGAACCGATCTGCGAGGCCAGCCGGATGCGCTGCGCCTCGCCGCCCGAAAGCGTCTCGGCGCTGCGGTCCAGGCTCAGGTAGTTGAGGCCCACGTCGTTCAGGAACTTCAGCCGCAGGCCGATCTCGCGCACCACCTTGTCGGCGATGTCGGCCTTGGCGCCGCGCAGCTTGAGCTTCTGGAACCAGGCGAGCGAATCGCGCAGCGTGAGGTGGCTCAGTTCGAAGATCGCCATGCGCGGAGGCTCGCCGCCATCGGCCGGACGCGCCGACTCATCGACCAGGAACACGTTGCGCGCCTCGGGCCGCAGCCGCGAGCCGCCGCAGTCGGGACACGGCTGCAGGTTGCGAAAGCGCGCGAGGTCTTCGCGCACCATCACCGAATCGGTCTCGCGGTAGCGCCGCGACATGTTCGGGATGATCCCCTCGAAGGGATGCTTCTTCGTGAGCTTCTTGCCCGCGAAGTTGCCCGACTCCATGGTGTAGTTGAACTTGATCTCCTCGGCCGCCGAGCCGTGCAGCAGCACCTGCTGCACCGAGGCCGGCAAGGATTCGAAGGGCGCGTCGACGTCGAACTTGTAGTGCTTCGCGACGCTCTCGATCATGCTGAAGTAGTAGCCGTTGCGGCGGTCCCAGCCCTTGATGGCGCCGCTTGCGAGCGAGAGCGAGGGAAAGGCCACCACGCGCGCCGGGTCGAACACCTCGCGGTGGCCGAGGCCGTCGCAGCTCGGGCAGGCACCCACCGGCGAGTTGAACGAAAAGAGGCGCGGCTCCAGCTCCGACAGCGAGTAGTGGCAGATCGGGCAGGCGAACTTGGCGTTGAACAGGTGCTCCTTGTCGGGCGCCCCCTCGGTGCCCAGCTCCAGCGCGATGGCGCGGCCTTCGGCCAGCCGCAGCGCGGCTTCGAAACTCTCGGCCAGGCGCTGCTGCATGTCGGGGCGCGCGCGCAGCCGGTCGATCACCACGTCGATGTCGTGCTTCTCGGTCTTCTTGAGCTTGGGCAGGTCGTTGTATTCGCAGGTTTGCCCGTCGACGCGGAAGCGCACGTAGCCCGCGGCCTGCATCTCGGCGAAGAGTTCGAGGAATTCGCCTTTCTTCTCTCTTGCCACCGGTGCGAGGATCATCAGCCGCGGCTCGTCGGGAATGGCCAGCGTGGCATCGACCATCTGCGAGACGGTCTGCGCCTGCAGCGGCAGGTGGTGGTCGGGGCAGTAGGGCGTGCCGGCGCGCGCATAGAGCAGGCGCAGGTAGTCGTGGATCTCGGTCACCGTGCCCACGGTGGAGCGCGGGTTGTGGCTGGTGGCCTTCTGCTCGATGCTGATGGCGGGCGACAGGCCCTCGATCACGTCGACGTCGGGCTTGTCCATGAGCTGCAGGAACTGCCGCGCATAGGCCGAGAGGCTTTCCACGTAGCGCCGCTGGCCTTCGGCATACAGCGTGTCGAAGGCCAGGCTCGACTTGCCCGAGCCCGACAGGCCGGTGATCACCACCAGCTTGTTGCGCGGGATGTCGAGGTCGACGTTCTTCAGGTTGTGGGTGCGCGCACCGCGGATGCTGATGCGCTGCTGCGCGAGCACCGCGCCGAGGTAGGTGTCGCGTTCGAGTTCCGCGTCGCGTGCGCGCTGCGCGTCGTCGTCGGCGTATTCAATGGCTTTGGAATTCAAGGGGGCGATCGTCCGAGGGCAACCGGACATGATAGACCGCCGACGATTTCATGGCGAGGGAGAGGGAACCGGCGGTTCGGACTTCGGGGTCTCTGCCGGCGCCGGGTGCACCGCTTCGGTGCCGCCTCCGCTGCTGATCGCGCGGCCCACCATGTACTCGGCCAGCGTGTCGTACAGCGGACGGCTGATCATCCGGGAGACCAGGCTGGCCAGCATCGCGGCGGCCATCAGGCTCAGCACCATCGAATGGCCGTCGACCATTTCCATCACGATGATGAAGGCGGTGAGCGGCGCCTGTGTCACTGCGGCCAGGAAGCCCGCCATGCCCATGGCGATGAGCGCCGGGCCCAGGTCGCTGCTGGCGAGGCGGGCCACCGCGTCGCCGATGCCCGCACCGATCGACAGCGACGGCGCGAAGATGCCGCCCGGCACGCCGCACCAGGCCGTGAGCCAGGTGGCGACGAACTTGAGCACCGTGTAGAGCGGCGTCAGTTCGTCATGGCCCTGCAGCATCTGCTTGACCGCCTCCGAGCCCGCGCCGAAGGTGACGCCACCCGTCGCCAGCCCGATGAGCGCCACGGCCAATCCGCCGGCGGCCGCGAAGCGCACCGGAAAACGTGCGCGCCAGCGGTTCAGGCGCCCGGGCGCGCCGGTCAGCGAAGCGGTCAGCAGCCGCGCGAACAGCCCGCCGGCCGCGCCGCTCAGCAAGGTGGCCAGCAGGCCCGGGCCGAGGGCATCCCAGCCGAGCCGGGGCACGCGGATCACGCCGAAATAGCTGGTATTGCCGAAGGCCGACACCGCCACCAGGCCCGCCAGCACGATGGCCGTGATGATGAGTCCGCTCGAGCGTGCCTCCAGCCGGCCCGAGAGTTCCTCGATGGCGAAAACCACGCCTGCCAGCGGCGCATTGAAGGCCGCCGCGATGCCGGCCGCCCCGCCGGCCACCAGCAGCGCGCGCCCGTCGATGGCGGTGTTGGGCGAGAGCCAGCGCCGCGCGTGCTGCATCACGCCGGCCGCGACCTGCACCGAGGGCCCTTCGCGGCCGATCGACAGGCCGGCCGCGAAGCCCGCGGCGCCCAACCCGATCTTCGCCACCGTCAGCCGCAGCGACGCGAAGGCGGAGCGCCGCTCCTCGGGAAGCGCAGGATGCAGCGCCGCCTTGATCTGCGGAATGCCCGAGCCGCCCGCGCCGGGGAAGAAGCGCAGCGTGAACCACACGATGCCCGCCGTGACGAGCGGGGTCGCCAGCAGCACCGCCCAGGGGTGGGCCGCATAGAGGCGATGGAAGCGGCCGAAGGCCCAGTCGCTCGCGTATGTGAAACCCACGACGAAGAGCCCTGCCGCAATCGCATAGCCGAGCACGATCGCCCGGTCGAGCCAGACACGGCCGCCCCGCAGCTCGGTGCGCAGATGCTCGAAGAAGTCTGGTTCTCTGTTCATGCCGAAGACGCATTCTGGCATCGGCCGGGGCTGCGGCCGGCCGCCTTGGGGCACAATCGAGGGTTCCTTTCAACCTTCTCCTTCATCCACTTATCAGGGGCAGTGCATATGGCATCGGTCAACAAAGTCATCGTCGTCGGCAACCTGGGGCGCGACCCCGAAATGCGTACCTTCCCGAGCGGCGACCAGGTCGCAAATGTCACCGTGGCCACCACCGATCGCTGGAAAGACAAGCAAAGCGGCGAAATGCGCGAAGCCACTGAATGGCACCGCATCGTCTTCAACGGCCGCCTGGCCGAAATTGCCGGCCAGTACCTGCGCAAGGGCTCGCAGGTGTACGTCGAAGGCAGCCTGCGCACGCGCAAGTGGACCGACAAGGACGGCATCGAAAAATACACCACCGAAATCCGCGCCGACCAGATGCAGATGCTCGGCAGCCGCCAGGGCCAGGGCGGCCCCTCGGGCGGTCCCGAGGACGACGGCGGCTATTCGCAGGGCGGCGGCTACTCGCAAGGCGGCGGTGGTGGTGGCGGCGGCTACGCCCCCCGTGCACCGGCCGCGGCACCGCGCGCTCCGGCGCCGGCACCGCGCCAGGCTCCGGCCAAGTCGTCGTCGGGCTTCGACGACATGGACGACGACATTCCGTTCTGAGCTGAATCGCAGCACCGTGGCTGAAGCCGTTCCATCGCTGCTTCAGCCGCGCGGCTTGCCGGGAACGCATCTGTTCCCGGCTGTTTTTTCCTGAACCGGAGCGGCCAGGCCGCACGCCGATGAGCCTCGGATCTGCGCGGCGGCTGCTCGAACACTTCTCCAGATACCGTCTTGCCTCGTTCTGGGCGAACGGGGTGCTCGTGGTTTCCATCGCACTGCTGGTCGCCATGGCCGCCTTTTTCGGCACCACCGGCGCCGCGCAGCCCAACGCGGCGCTGCATCTGACGCAGGCCGACTGGCAGGTGGAAGACGCACCGGGCTTCCGCGCATTGCCGCTTGCCGCGGACAGCAAGGCCCTGCCTCCCGCCTGGCAGCCGGTCGAGCTGCCGCTGGCGCTGCCCATCGCCTTGCTGCGCCAGGCCGATGGCAGCGCGTCGACGGATGCAACCCGCATCACCTGGCTGCGGCTTTCGACGCGCAATCTGCCCCTCACGACGGCGCCGCTCGCGCTCTATGGCGCGCGCATCAAGACCGACGGCACCATTGCGGTGTATGCCAATGGACGGCTGGTCCACAGCGCGCAGGTGCAGGGCCCGCTGTGGAACAGCACGCGCACGCCGCTGTGGGTGCTGCTGGGCAAGACGATCGACGGCGCGCCGTTGAACGAGATCCTGGTGCGGATGGAGCACACGCGCGGCGCGCAGGTGGCGGTTTCGTCGCTGTGGCTCGGGCCCGCCGAAGCGCTGGAGCCCCGCTACCGCATGCGGCAGTGGCTGCAGCAGGAGCTGCCGGCCATGCTCAGCGCGGCCTTCATGGCCGTGGGCGTGTTCGCGCTGTTCGTGTGGTTCAGGCGCAGCCACGAGACCGGCTACCTGCTCTTCTTCAACCTCGCGACCACCTCCTTCCTGCGCAGCCTGCATTTCTATGTCGGCGTCCCGGTCGCCAACGACTGGTTCGCCTGGCTCACGGTCAACTCGCTGTTCTGGCTGGTGGCGGTGGTGCACTTCGCGCTGCGCCAGCTGCACGGCCGTCCGCTCCGGTGGTTCACCGGCGCGGTGGTGGCGTGGACGGTGCTGACCGGCGTGCTGACGCTGCCGGGCCTGGCGATCCTGAGGAACACGCCGCAGGTCACGCCGCTGATCTACCTGGGCGCGGCGCTGATGGGGGTCGCCGTGGCGCTGGTGGGCGGCATCAGCGCCTGGCGCCGCTCCGGCGAGGGGCGGCTGGTGGCCGTGGGCATCGGCGTGTGCGTGCTGCTGGGCGTGTCCGACTGGCTGCTGCAGAACAATTTCGTGAGTCCCGAGGGCTGGTACCTGGGCGCCTACACCAATGCCGTCACGTTCAGCGTGTTCGGGGTGCTGCTGTACCGGCGCTACGTCAATGCCATTGCCGAGGTCGAGCGGGTCAACGCCAGCCTGGCCCAGCGCCTTGCGGCGCGCGAAGCCGAGCTCGAGCTCAGCCACCGGCGGCTGCGCGAGGTCGAGAAGAAGCAGACCATCAGCGACGAGCGCCAGCGCCTCATGCAGGACATGCACGACGGACTGGGCTCCTCGCTGATCAGCGCCATCCGCTCCGTGGAGGGCGGCAGCATGAGCGATGACAAGGTCTCGCAGGTGCTCCAGAGCTGCCTGGACGACCTCAAGCTCACCATCGATTCGATGGAGCCGCTCGAGGACGACCTGCTGCTGCTGCTCGCCACGCTGCGCTACCGGCTCGGGCCGCGGCTCGAGAGTTCGGGCGTGGCCCTGCAATGGCAGGTGCAGGAGCTTCCGGCGCTGGACTGGCTCGACCCGACCAGCGCGCTGCACATTCTGCGCATCGTGCAGGAGAGCATTGCCAACGTGCTGCGCCATACCCGCGCCACCGAGATCCGGGTGGCCACCGAACCCGAAGCGTCGGGCGTGCGGGTGAGCATCGAGGACAACGGGCAGGGCTTCGACGTCGAGAAGGCCCTGGCCGGCGCCGGCGGCCGCGGCATGCAGAACCAGCAGCGGCGGGCGCAGGCGGTCGGCGGCGAGGTGTCGTGGCGCTCCGGGCCCGGGGGCACGCTGTTCACGCTCTGGCTGCCGCTCCAGCGCGGCGCACGGGCGGCGTAGCAGGGCCGAGGCTCAATCGGCGTCGGCGTGGCCCGCGTATTGGGGCAGGTCGTCGGTGATCGTGAACCAGGGCGCCTTCGAGCCCACGAAGATGTGCGCGCGCGGGCGGATCGACGGCTCGTCGGCCAGCGTGCCCAGGGTCACATGCACGAACAGGCCGTCGCGCACCACCGAGTAGAGCAGCGAGCCGCAATGGCGGCAGTGCACGTCACCCGCGTCTTCCTTGCCGAAGACCAGGAGCTCGTCCTGGCCTTGTGCAATGGCCAGCTTGTGCCGCTCGATGCCGGCGAAGGGCTTGAAGGCCGATCCGGTCGCGCGCCGGCAGTCGGCGCAGTGGCAGTTCAGCGCATAGGCGAACGCGTCGGCCACGGTGTAGCGCACCGCGCCGCAGAGGCACTGGCCGGCGAGCGTGCGGGGGGCCGCATTCTCGGGGCGGGTCACCGGACTCTCCATCGGATGAGAGGCAGCGGCTCAGCCCGCCAGGCCCACGAACACGTTCTGCACGTCGTCGTTCGCGTCGATGGCCGCGAGGAACACTTCGACCTCTTCGAGGTGCTCCGCGCTGAGGCTGGCCGGATCGACCGGGTTCTTTGGCTTGTAGCCCAGCTTGGCCGACAGCACGGTGAAGCCCTGGGCCGGCAGCGCGCGGCTCACGAGGTCGAGATCGGTCGGGTCGGTCAGGAACACCGTGGCGCCGCCTTCGCCGGCCGCCTCGAAGTCCTGCGCGCCCGCTTCGATGGCGGCCACTTCGGCATCGGCATCGGCACGCGAGGGCTCGGCCTCGATCATGCCCACGTGGTCGAAGTCCCACGACACCGAGCCCGAGGTGCCGAGCTGGCCCTTGCGGAACAGCACGCGCATTTCAGGCGCGGTGCGGTTCACGTTGTCGGTCAGGCATTCGACCATCACAGGGACCTGGTGCGGCGCAAAGCCTTCGTAGATCACATGCTCGAAATGCACCGCCTCGCCGGTGAGCCCCGCGCCTTTCTTGATGGCGCGGTCCAGCGTGTCCTTGGGCATCGAGACCTTGCGGGCCTGCTCCACCACCAGCCGCAGGCGCGCATTCGAGGCCGGATCGGCGCCGCTGCGCGCGGCCACCATGATTTCCTTGGCCAGTTTTCCGAACAGGCGGCCCTTGGCATTGGCCGCCAGGTCCTTGTGCTTTGCTTTCCACTGTGCGCCCATGGCTGATGTTCCTTGTGTTGTGTGTGTGGCTGGATGGGCCGTTTGGGGCGACTACTTTAGCCGCAGCGCTGGAGGGCGGCAGTTTTTTCCAATCTGCGAAGGCCGGTGTCTCCATGGCCCCGGTCTTTCGCTTTGGCGATGCGATTGTTTCCTTTCCGTGAACGCCGTGGTTCTTTTTGCTAAGGGTTTTTACGTAGAAGACGGCGCACAATTCATCTCACAGACCGGCCCCCAAGCCGATCTGGGTGAACAGGGCCCCGAGCGAGGTGGCCGCCCCCCAGAAGAGGGACGGTGACCCACCCAAGACCGGTTCGAAATCATCCAAAGCCAAAACTGAACTGAATTGAAGGAAATCAAAATGACCGCCTCGAAGATCCTCTCCGCCGTTGCTGTTGCCCTCATGGCCGTCGCTGGCGCCGCCCACGCCGAAACCTACGAAGGCGTGCATCCGCTGACCTCGGCCGCCAGCCGCGCCGACGTCGCCGGCCAGGCCGTGGTTGCCGCGCACAGCGCCAACCCGTACGCCACCGGCGCCAATGCAGGCCCGGCCCAGGTGTTCGTTTCGTCGACCAGCCGCGATGCGGTCCGTGCCGAAGCCGTGGCTGCCGCCCGCAGTGCCGATCCGTACGCCGAAGGCGCCTCGTCGGGCGTGGCCCCGATCGTCGCCAGCACGGTGGACCGCGCCACGGTGCGCGCCGCAGCCCGCGCTGCTGCCCGCGGCGACGCACTGCCGCTGTAAAAAACGGCCTCGGCGCTCGGCGAGCGCCAGTCCTCCCAAAAGCCGGCCATGCGAAAGCATGGGCCGGCTTTTTGCCGTGCTGGCCGCCCCGGACGCGAAGGCGCGGCCCGGGCGTGGTTGATTTGCCACGCAGGCAAATGCTTTCGCCTTACAAAACGGCCGCCGCCTTCGCGGGCGGACATCGAGCTTTGGCCGCAGCCCGGTACGATGGTGCCCGCCGCGGCGGGGCTGGCCGGCGCGGCTTCGATGGCCTCCCATCCGCGAGATTCCCACAACGTGAGCTGCACCCTGGTTCTGAAAGACGCCGCCGGCCGCTTCGAAGCCGATGCCTTCGCGTGCCTGGCAGGTTGAGCCGAGCACGCATGGCCCTCACGCTCGACCCCGAAGACACGCGCGCACGCATTCACGGCCTGGCGTGGTGCGGCTTCCATCCCGACGGCGACATCGAATGGATGATCACCGACGAGTACCTCGATCCCGACGAGCTCACGGCCGAAGACCGTGCCTGGGTCAGGGCCGAGGCGGCGCGCGCCTGCGCCGCCAAGCGCGCCGCCGAGGCTTCGTGGCCCGCGCAGACCGAATACGACCGGCTCGACGCGGTGTTCGCCCAGCTGCGCAGCGAGAAGATCATTGCGCTGCACCGCGCCGGCAACACGCTGGCCGACGGCCACGACGACGTGCGCGAGCAGTGGCGCGCCGCAGGCCGGCTCGCTTCGGGCATTCGCGGCTGCTGCTTCTATCACGCGCAGGATCTCGACACTGCGGTGCGCACCGGCCGCCTCTACCTGGCGTTCAGCGGCGGCATGATTCCCGAGATCGACCAGCGCGAGGCCAACACCGTCGCGGTCGGCCGGCGCATCGTCGAGCTGCTGCGCGCGGCCGGCTTCGGCGCCCAGTGGAGCGGCAACATCAACGAACGCATCGAGGCCGACCTGGGCCAGTGGCGCAAGCGAAGCCCGTAGCCGGGCCGCGGCCAGCCCTAGCAGAGCGGGCAATGGCTTGCACGAGCAGGGATCGCCGGATCGCGCCATCATCCGGCCCATGATCCCGTTCTCGATCCTCGACCTTTCCCCCATCACCGAAGGCAGCGACGCCGCGCAGTCGTTCCGCAACTCGCTTTCGCTCGCACAGCACGGCGAAAAGCTGGGCTACACGCGCTACTGGCTGGCGGAGCACCACGGCATGCCGGGTATCGCGAGCGCGGCCACGGCGGTGCTGCTGGCCTACATCGGCGCCGGCACCTCGGCCATCCGCATCGGCGCCGGCGGCGTGATGCTGCCCAACCATTCGCCGCTGGTGATCGCCGAGCAGTTCGGCACGCTGGAGTCGCTGTATCCGGGGCGCATCGACCTGGGCCTGGGCCGCGCGCCCGGCTCCGACCAGCGCACGGCGCGCGCGCTGCGCCGCAACCTCGAATCCGATGCCGACCAGTTCCCGCAGGACGTGGTCGAGCTCATGGACTTCATGTCCAAGGCGCCGCAGCAGCCCGTGCGCGCAGTGCCGGGCGCGGGACTCGAGGTGCCGGTGTGGATCCTCGGCTCGAGCACCTTCGGCGCCCAGCTGGCCGCGCACCTCGGGTTGCCCTACGCCTTTGCCTCGCACTTCGCGCCGCAGCAGCTGATGCAGGCGATCCAGATCTACCGCGAGACCTTCAAGCCCTCGGCGCAGCTGCAGAAGCCTTATGTGATGCTGGGCTTCAACGTGTTCGTGGCCGACACCGACGAAGAGGCCGAATTCCGCGCCACCTCGTGGCAGCAGGCCTTCGTGAACCTGCGCAGCGGCCGGCCGGGGCGCCTGCCGCCGCCGGTCGAGGGCTACCGGCAGAAGGTCGGCCCGGCCGAGAACGCGCTGCTCGACTCGGTGCTGTCGTGTTCGGCCGTGGGCTCGCCCGCCCGGGTGCGCGAAGGCGTGCAGGCCTTCATCGACCGCACGGGCGCCGACGAGCTGATGATCACCTCGCAGGTGTTCGACCACGCGGCGCGGCTGCGCTCCTACGAGCTCTTGGCCGGCTTGCGCAGCCAGGCCTGATTTCCCCCACGCCGGCCGCCCGCGCGCCGGGCTGGGACAATGGCGGGCTTATGGCAAAGCAACGGATCGTGGTGGGACTGAGCGGCGGGGTCGATTCCGCGGTCACGGCGCACCTGCTCAGGCAGCAGGGGCACGAGGTGGTCGGCATCTTCATGAAGAACTGGGAAGACGACGACGACAGCGAATACTGCTCGTCGAACATCGACTTCGTGGACGCCGCCAGCGTGGCCGACGTGCTGGGCATCGAGATCGAGCACGTCAACTTCGCGGCCGACTACAAGGACCGCGTGTTCGCCGAGTTCCTGCGCGAATACAAGGCCGGCCGCACGCCCAACCCCGACGTGCTGTGCAATGCCGAGATCAAGTTCAAGGCCTTCCTCGACCATGCGATGCGCCTGGGCGCCGAGAAGATCGCGACCGGCCACTACGCGCGTGTGCGGCTGAACGAGGCCACGGGCCGGCACGAACTGCTCAAGGGGCTCGATCCCTCCAAGGACCAGAGCTACTTCCTGCACCGGCTGAACCAGGCGCAGCTGTCGAAGACGCTGTTCCCCGTGGGCGAGCTGCACAAGACCGAGGTGCGCCGCATTGCCGAAGAGATCGGCCTGCCCAACGCGAAGAAGAAGGATTCGACCGGCATCTGCTTCATCGGCGAGCGGCCGTTCCGCGAATTCCTCAACCGCTACATCTCCAAGGAATCAGGCCCCATCAGGGACGACCGCGGCCGCAGGCTCGGCGAGCACCAGGGCCTGAGCTTCTACACGCTGGGCCAGCGGCAGGGGCTGGGCATCGGCGGCGTCAAGGAAAAGGGCGCGCAGCGCGGCTCGGGCGACCACTCGCCGTGGTTCGTGGCGCGCAAGGACGTCGAGAAGAACACGCTCTGGGTGGTGCAGGGCCATGACCATCCCTGGCTGCTGTCCTCGGCGCTGGCGGCCGGCGATGCGAGCTGGGTCTCGGGCGAGGCGCCCGCACCGGGCCGCTACGGGTCGAAGGCGCGCTACCGCCAGGCCGACGCCGCCTGCGAGCTGGAGGAAGGCGGCGGCGACGCCGCGGCAAGCTTCAGCCTGCGCTTCGGCGAGCCGCAATGGGCCGTCACGCCGGGGCAGTCGGTCGTGCTCTACGACGGCGAGCGCTGCCTTGGCGGCGGGGTCATCGTCTGAGCGCCTGAGGCCGGCGCGCGGCAGCCTTCAGCGCACTGATTCGTGGACGTGGATCAGGTCGAGCGGATACCGCTTGCCGGCCAGATGGTCCTCGACGCACTGCAGCAGCAGCGGGCTGCGGTGGCGCGGCACGCTGGCGCGGATTTCGTCGGCGCTCATCCAGACCGTGCGCACGATGCCTTCGTCGAGGGCGCGGCCCGCTTCCTGCGCGCCGAGCGTACCGGCAAAGGCAAAGCGCAGGTAGGTCACGTCTTCCTTGCTGCCCGTGCGGTGGCTCGAGCGCGCCATGTAGATGCCGACCAGCGCCGTGGGCGTGAAGGCATGGGCGGTCTCCTCGAGGGTTTCGCGGGCGCAGCCTTCGATCGGCGATTCGCCCGGATCGAGGTGCCCCGCCGGGGTATTGAGCCTGAGCCCCTGGGCGGTGTGCTCTTCCACCAGCAGGAATCGGCCGTCCTGCTCGATCACGGCGGCCACGGTGACATTGGGTTTCCAGCGCGGGGTCGTCATGGTCTTGGGCTCTTGGTTCAACGCAGCACGTAGCTGCTGAAGCGCCAGATGCGGTCGCGATCGAGATGGAAGCTCACGAGTTCGCGCAGGGTGCCATCCGGCTTGTTGCTGAAACGGGTCTCATACTCGATGCTGACATACTGGCCGGCCGTTTCGGCATCAGGGTCGGCCACGGCCCGGCGGTTGACCGCCACCCAGGTGCGCTGCAGCGGCGCCCCCAGCGGCGAGCGGCTGCTGGAAACCTTGGCGGCGAACTCGGTGCGCGCGATGCGCTTGCGGGTGGCGGCCGTGGCGCCGTCCCAGAGCTCGCCGATCCTGCCCTGGTCGATCATCCGGATGGCCTGCATGCCGCCTTGCACCATCTCGCTGGCTTCCACATCCTGAGCGGCGGCCGTGCCGAAGGCGCCCCAGCACAGTACGGCGACCAGCAGCAGCCTCGTGAGAACTTTCATCGGCTTCATTCCTTGGGGCGGCCCACGGCAAGGGCCCGAAGCCGTTTGGAGCCCGTATCGGGGCGGAGATTCCCGGGCGGGCCTCAGCGCGCGAGGCTGTCCGGGTGTGTGCTGGCGTCGACCACTTCGAGCCGGTAGCCCAGCCCGTAGATGGCCAGCAGCAGGAAGCCGCTCGAGGGCCCGAGGCCCAGCTTGGTCCGCAGGCGGGAAACGTGGGTGTCGAGCGACCGCGACAGCGCCGCCGTGCCGGCGCCCCACACCGCCTCGTGCAGATGCTCGCGCGACAGCAGCCGGCCGAGGTTCTGGAACAGGAACAGCGCGAGCGCGTATTCGCGGTTCTTCAGCTCGACGGTCGCGCCATTCACCTTGAGGACCCGCGCGGGCGGGTAGAAGTGATAAGGGCCGAACACCAGCTCCGTCTCGTGCTGCGCGGGATAGGACCGGCGCAGCAGCGCATTGACCCGGGCCTCGAGCTCGGTGGCGCGAACCGGCGCGATCATGAAATCGTCGGCGCCCGCATTGAGCCCTTCGACCACGGCGGCCTCGTCGCGCGTCGTGGTCACGAACAGAATGGGCGCGCGGCTTCGCAGCTCGTTGCGGGCGGTCTTCACGAGCTCGATGCCGTGCACGTCCGGCGGGTTCCATTCGAGGATCAGAAGATCGAAGGTTTGCCGGCGCAGCGCCTGGAGCAAAGGGCGCCCTTCGGTGTACGAGTGACATTCGTGGCCGAGCCCCGACATCGCCTGGGCGATCAGCTGAAGCTGATCGGGCTCGTGATCAAGTACTGCAATACGCATTCCATCCCCTTCTTCCTGCCAAATTTGCCTCTGCGGGCTTTCGAGTGAAAGAAGTGTATCTATCTGCGTCTTCGGAAAAAAGCCTTGGTGCAACTTATGCACGAAATGAAGGTATCTTTCTTGGAGTTGATAGCAATTGCAAACAAATGCGTGCCAATTGACGACAAGGGTTGCCGGCTGCCGCTGCCTGGCAGCCGGGCGCGTCCGCGTGCGGGAGCGCGGTGTTGGGGAAACAACCGATGTACGGGCGTGCCGGCTTCGAGGTCGCCTGCTTCGCTACCATTTATATAGCTACACATGCAATGACTACGGTCATCAAGCGGCGAACAGGCGGTGGATTTTGGCGACAGCGCGGCCGTAATCTTGCTGTAAGCTCTGCCCGCGTTCCCGTATTGCCCTTGCCCTGAGGAGATCTCTATGCTGATAGGCGTGCCTGCCGAGACAATGGCCGGCGAAACCCGCGTGGCCGTAACGCCCGAGACGGTGAAGAAACTGGCCGCTTCCGGGCACACCGTGCGCGTGCAGTCCGGGGCCGGCATTGCGGCCAGCGTCACCGATGCCGCCTACGAGGCTGCCGGTGCCGAGATCGTCAACATGAACGCCGCCTTCGGGGCCG
Organism: Variovorax sp. V93; assembly: GCF_041154485.1. Classification (NCBI taxonomy): domain Bacteria; kingdom Pseudomonadati; phylum Pseudomonadota; class Betaproteobacteria; order Burkholderiales; family Comamonadaceae; genus Variovorax; species Variovorax sp. V93. Next base: position 490,555 of record NZ_AP028669.1, read on the forward strand.
ACATGGTGCTCAAGGTGCGCACGCCCAGCGATGCCGAAACCGCGCTCATGAAGCCCGGCACCGTGGTCATCGGCATGCTCAACCCCTTCGATGCGGCCGGCCTGCAGCGCCTGGCCACGGCCGGCCTCACGGCCTTCGCGCTCGAAGCCGCGCCGCGCACCACCCGCGCCCAGAGCATGGACGTGCTCTCGTCGCAGGCCAACATCGCGGGCTACAAGGCCGTGATGATCGCGGCCGACAAGTACCAGCGCTTCTTCCCGATGCTCATGACCGCCGCCGGCACCGTGAAGGCCGCGCGCGTGGTCATCCTGGGCGTGGGTGTGGCCGGCCTGCAGGCCATTGCCACCGCCAAGCGCCTGGGCGCCGTGATCGAGGCCTCCGACGTGCGTCCGAGCGTGAAGGAGCAGATCGAATCGCTCGGCGGCAAGTTCATCGAGGTGTCCTACGACACCGACGAAGAGAAGGAAGCCGCGGTCGGCGTCGGCGGCTACGCCAGGCCCATGCCCGCGAGCTGGCTCGCGCGCCAGCAGGTCGAGGTGGCCAAGCGCGTGGCGCTGGCCGACATCGTCATCAGCACCGCGCTCATCCCGGGGCGCGCCGCGCCCACGCTCATCACCGAGGACATGGTCAAGGCCATGAAGCCCGGCTCGGTGATCGTCGACATCGCGGCCGGCAAGGGCGCGGACGGCGTCGGCGGCAACTGCCCCTTGTCGGAGGCCGACAAGACGGTGGTCAAGCACGGCGTGACCATCGTCGGCGAAACCAACCTGCCGGCGCTGGTGGCGGCCGACGCGTCGGCGCTCTATGCGCGCAACGTGCTCGACTTCCTCAAGCTCATCGTCACCAAGGAGGGCGCCCTCAAGATCGACCTCGAGGACGACATCGTCGCCGCCTGCCGCGTCGCGCAGGACGGCCAGGTCACGAAGCAATAAGCGGTCACGCGAGGAGAAGAAATCATGGATCCCGTTTCCCATACCGTCATCAACCTGATCATCTTCGTGCTGGCCATCTACGTGGGCTACCACGTGGTGTGGACCGTCACGCCCGCGCTGCACACGCCGCTGATGGCCGTGACCAACGCGATCTCGGCCATCGTGGTCGTGGGCGCCATGCTGGCGGCCGCGCTCACCGAAACCCCGCTGGGCAAGACCATGGGCGTGCTCGCGGTGGCCCTTGCGGCGGTGAACATCTTCGGCGGCTTCCTGGTCACGCGGCGCATGCTCGAGATGTTCAAGAAGAAGGACAAGAAGGCCGCACCCAAGGCCGAAGCGGGAGCCTCGCAATGAGCATGAACGTCGTCACGCTGCTGTACCTGGTTGCCAGCGTCTGCTTCATCCAGGCCTTGAAGGGCCTGTCCCATCCCACCACCTCGATTCGAGGCAACATCTTCGGCATGGCCGGCATGGCCATCGCGGTGGTCACCACCGGTGCGCTGATCTACAAGATCGCCGGCGGCCAGCTGACGGGCCTGGCCTGGGTGCTGCTCGGGCTGGTGGCCGGCGGCGGCTACGGCGCCTACCGCGCCAAGACGGTCGAGATGACCAAGATGCCCGAGCTGGTGGCCTTCTTCCACAGCATGATCGGCCTGGCGGCGGTGTTCATCGCGGTCGCGGCCGTGGTCGAACCCGCGGCCATGCTCGAAGGCATCGCCAAGGGCGCGCCCATTCCCGCGGGCAACCGGCTCGAGCTGTTCCTGGGGGCGGCCATCGGCGCCATCACCTTCAGCGGCTCGGTCATCGCCTTCGGCAAGCTCTCGGGCACCTACAAGTTCCGCCTGTTCCAGGGCGCGCCGGTGCAGTTCGCGGGCCAGCACATGCTGAACCTCGTGCTCGGCCTGGCCATGATCGGGCTGGGTCTGGTGTTCATGTTCACAGAGAGCTGGCCGGCCTTCTTCGCGATGCTGGCGCTGGCCTTCGTGATGGGCGTGCTCATCATCATCCCGATCGGCGGGGCCGACATGCCGGTGGTGGTGTCCATGCTCAACAGCTACTCGGGCTGGGCGGCCGCGGGCATCGGCTTCAGCCTGAACAACGCGATGCTGATCGTGGCGGGCAGCCTCGTGGGCAGCTCGGGCGCGATCCTGAGCTACATCATGTGCAAGGCCATGAACCGCTCGTTCTTCAACGTGATCCTGGGCGGCTTCGGCGGCGAGGCGGTCAGCGCGGCCGGCGGCGCCAAGGAGCAGCGCCCGGTCAAGAGCGGCAGCGCCGACGATGCGGCCTTCGTGCTGGGCAATGCCGAGACGGTGGTGATCGTGCCGGGCTACGGCCTGGCGGTGGCGCGCGCGCAGCATGCGGTGAAGGAACTTGCCGAGAAGCTCACGCACAAGGGCATCACCGTCAAGTACGCGATCCACCCGGTGGCCGGGCGCATGCCGGGCCACATGAACGTGCTCCTGGCCGAGGCCGAGGTGCCCTACGACCAGGTGTTCGAGATGGAGGACATCAACGGCGAGTTCGGCCAGGCCGACGTGGCGATCATCCTGGGCGCCAACGACGTGGTGAATCCGGCGGCGCTGCAGAAGGGCAGCCCGATCTACGGCATGCCCATCCTGGAGGCCTACAAGGCCAAGACGGTGATCGTGAACAAGCGCTCCATGGCGGCGGGCTATGCGGGCCTGGACAATGAGCTCTTCTACATGGACAAGACCATGATGGTCTTTGGGGATGCGAAGAAAGTAGTGGAAGATATGGGCAAGGCCATCGAATAGGCCCAAGGTCCGCGCCCGCGCAGTGCGGGCAGATCATCACCGCGGCGCCACTTGTGCGCCGCTGTCGTTTCAAAACACGCGATTCCGAGGAGACACACCCATGACCGACCGCCCCTGGCTCAGCAGCTATCCGCAAGGCGTGCCCGCCGACATCGACGCTTCGCAGTATTCCTCGCTGGTCGGTCTCATGGAGGAGAGCTTTGCCAAGTACGCCGACCGCACGGCCTACAGCTTCATGGGCAAGGACGTGAGCTATGCGGAGACCGACAAGCTCAGCAAGGCCTTCGGCGCCTACCTGCAGGGGCTCGGCCTCGCCAAGGGAGACCGCGTCGCGGTCATGATGCCCAACTGCCCGCAGTACCCGATTGCGGTCGCGGCCATCCTGCGCGCCGGCCTGATCCTGGTGAACGTGAATCCGCTGTACACGCCGCGCGAGCTCGAGCACCAGCTCAAGGACTCGGGCGCCAAGGCGATCGTCATCATGGAGAACTTCGGCACCACGCTGCAGCAGTGCATCGCGGCCACGCCCATCAAGCACATCGTGCTCGCCGCCATGGGCGACCGGCTCGGCTTCCTCAAGGGCGCGCTCGTCAACTACGTGGTGCGCAACGTGAAGAAGCTGGTGCCGCACTACAGCCTGCCGGGCGCGGTGCGCTTCAACGATGCGCTCGACCAGGGCGCGAGCCGCACGCTGAAGGCGCCGGCCATCGGCCCCGACGACGTGGCCGTGCTGCAGTACACCGGCGGCACCACCGGCGTCTCCAAGGGCGCGGTGCTGCTGCACCGCAACGTCATTGCGAACGTGCTGCAGTCCGAAGCCTGGAACGAACCCGTGATGGCGCAGGTGCCGGCGGGCGAGCAGCCCACGAGCGTCTGCGCGCTGCCGCTCTATCACATCTTCGCCTTCACCGTGGGCATGATGCTGAACATGCGCACGGGCGGCAAGCTGATCCTGATTCCGAATCCGCGCGACCTCGCGGGCGTGCTGAAGGAACTCTCCAAGCACACGATCCACAGCTTTCCCGCGGTCAACACGCTGTTCAACGGGCTGGCCAACCACCCCGACTTCAACACCGTCAACTGGAAGAACCTCAAGGTCTCGGTGGGCGGCGGCATGGCCGTGCAGGCGGCGGTCGCGAAGCTCTGGCTCGAGAAGACCGGCTGCCCGATCTGCGAGGGCTACGGCCTGTCCGAGACCTCGCCCTCGGCCACCTGCAACCCGACCAACAGCAAGGCCTACACCGGCACCATCGGCCTGCCGCTGCCGAGCACCTGGCTCAAGCTGCTCGACGACGAGGGCCGCGAAGTGGCGCCGGGCCAGCCCGGCGAAATCGCGATCAAGGGCCCGCAGGTGATGGCCGGCTACTGGCAGCGCCCCGACGAGACCGCCAAGGTCATGACGCCCGACGGCTACTTCAAGAGCGGCGACATCGGCGTGGTCGACGAGCGTGGCTACTTCAAGGTGGTCGACCGCAAGAAGGACATGATCCTGGTGTCGGGCTTCAACGTGTACCCCAACGAGATCGAGGACGTGGTGGCGCAGATTCCGGGCGTGCTCGAATGCGCGGCGGTCGGCGTGGCCGACGAGAAGACCGGCGAGGCGGTCAAGCTGGTGATCGTCAAGAAGGACGAGTCGCTGACCGAAGCCCAGGTGCGCGAATACTGCAGAGCAAACCTTACGGGTTACAAGCAGCCGCGAATCGTGGAGTTTCGTACCGAGTTGCCGAAGACGCCGGTCGGAAAGATCCTGCGGCGCGAACTGCGCGACGTCAAGAAGTAAGGGTTCGGCCCGGGTAGGGCCACGGCATCGATCTTGCATATTGCGGGTCGATGCTTCGCTTCCTCCTCACGCGCGTGAGCCTGCTGGTGCCGACCTTCATCGGCATGACGCTGCTTGCCTTTTTCCTGATCCGGCTGGTGCCGGGCGATCCCATCGAAACGATGGCCGGCGAGCGCGGGATCGACCCCGCGCGCCATGCCCAGCTGCGCGCGGCCTACGGTTTCGACAAGCCGGTGATCGTGCAGTACGGCATCTACATCGGCCGCGTGCTGCATGGCGATCTCGGTAAGTCGCTCATCACGCAGGAGTCGGTGGCCAGCGAATTCCTCGCGCTGTTCCCCGCGACGGTCGAGCTTGCCGCGTGCGCGATTGCCTTTGCGCTGCTGCTGGGCCTGCCGGCGGGCATCCTGGCGGCGGTGCGGCGCAATTCCATCTTCGACCACGGCGTGATGGCCACCTCGCTCACCGGCTATTCGATGCCGATCTTCTGGTGGGGGCTGCTGCTGATCCTGTTCTTCTCGGTGCAATTGGGCTGGACGCCCGTGTCGGGCCGCATCGCGGTGCAGTATTTCGTCGAGCCCGAGACCGGCTTCCTGCTGATCGATGCATTGCGCGCCGGCGAGTCCGATGCCTTCTGGTCGGCACTGCATCACCTGATCCTGCCGGCCATCGTGCTCGGCACCGTGCCGCTGGCTGTCATTGCGCGCATGACGCGCTCGGCCATGCTCGAAGTGCTGGGCGAAGACTACATTCGCACCGCGCGCGCCAAGGGTCTCTCGCGCTTTCGCGTGGTCGGTCTGCATGCGCTGCGCAATGCGCTGATCCCGGTGGTCACGGTGATCGGCCTGCAGGTGGGTGTGCTCTTCACGGGCGCGATCCTCACCGAGACCATCTTCTCGTGGCCCGGCGTGGGCAAATGGCTCATCGAGGCCATCGGCCGGCGCGACTATCCGGTGCTGCAGGGCGGCATGCTGCTGCTGGGCGGCATCGTGATGCTGGTCAACCTGCTGGTCGACGTGACCTATGGCGTTATCAACCCCAGGATCCGGCGCTGAGCATGGCCTCGACCGACATCATTTCCCCGCCCGGTGCGGGCAAGGCGCCGCCCGGCCCGTGGCGCGAGTTCTGGACCTCTTTCTCCGCGAACCGCGGTGCGGTCATCGGACTTGCCACCATCGCGTTGCTGCTGCTCGTGGCGCTGTTCGCGCCGTGGATTGCGCCGCATGCGCCGAACGAAACCAACAGCGCCGTCTTCCTGCTGCCGCCGGCATGGCACCAGGGCGGCTCCGCCAGCTACCTGCTGGGCACCGATGCCATCGGGCGCGACATTCTTTCGCGCCTCATGTTCGGCGCGCGGCTCTCGCTGTCGATTGGCGTGGCCGTGGTGGCGCTGTCGGTGGTGGCGGGCGTCGTGCTCGGCCTGGTTGCGGGATTCTTCCGCGGCGTGCTCGAGATCGCGATCATGCGGCTGATGGACATCGTGCTGACGCTGCCGAGCCTGCTGCTCGCCATCGTGATCGTCGCGATCCTCGGGCCGGGGCTGGTCAACGCCATGCTCGCGGTGGCGATCGTGGTGCTGCCGCATTACGTGCGCATCACCCGCGCGGCCGTCATTGCCGAAGTGTCGCGCGACTACGTCACGGCGGCACGCGTGAGCGGCGCCGGCACGCTGCGCCTGATGTTCAGCGAGGTGCTGCCCAATTGCGCGGCACCGCTCATCGTGCAGGCCTCGCTCGGCATCTCGACCGCCATCCTCGACGCGGCCGCGCTCGGCTTCCTCGGCCTCGGCGCCCAGCCGCCGTCGCCCGAGTGGGGAACGATGCTGGCCGATGCGCGCGAGTTCGTGCTGCGCGCCTGGTGGGTCGTGACCTTCCCGGGGCTCGCGATCCTCGCGGCCGTGCTGGCTTTCAATCTGTTGGGCGACGGGCTGCGCGATGCCCTCGATCCGAAGCTCAAGCGATGAACATGCTTCTGGACATCAAGGACCTGCACGTCGAATTTCCGGCGCAGGGCGGCGTGCTGCACGCCGTCGACGGCGTGAGCCTCACGCTCGAGGAAGGCGAGGTGCTCGGCATCGTCGGCGAGTCGGGCTCGGGCAAGAGCGTGACGATGATGGCGCTGATGGGCCTCGTGGGTTTTCCGGGCCGCGTGCGCGCGCAGCACATGCGCTTTGCGGGCAAGGAGCTGCTCGGCATCTCCGACAAGGCCCGCCGCGCGCTGGTCGGCAAGGAGGTGGCCATGATCTTCCAGGAGCCGACCACCAGCCTCAACCCCTGCTTCACCATCGGCTTCCAGCTGATGGAGACGCTGCGGCTGCACCTGCATCTGGACCGGCGCACGGCGAAGAAGCGCGCGACCGAACTGCTCGAACAGGTCGGCATACCCGCCGCATCGTCGCGCCTGGGCAGCTATCCGCACCAGCTCTCGGGCGGCATGAACCAGCGCGTGATGATCGCGATGGCCATTGCCTGCAACCCGCGCCTGTTGATCGCCGACGAGCCGACCACCGCGCTCGACGTGACGATCCAGGCCCAGATCCTCGACCTGCTGCGCGAACTGCAGAAAGAGCGCGGCATGGCGCTGGTGCTCATCACGCACAACATGGGTGTGGTCAGCGAAATGGCGCAGCGCATCGCCGTGATGTATGCGGGCCAGGTGATGGAGCAGCAGCGCGTCGACCGGCTCTTCGCGGACCCGCAGCATCCCTACACCGAGGCCCTGCTGGCCGCGCTGCCCGAGCGCGCCGCGCCCGAGGGGCGGCTGGCCACCATCGCGGGCGTGGTGCCGGGCGTGCACGACCGGCCGGTCGGCTGCCTGTTCGCGCCGCGCTGCAGCTATGTGACCACGAAGGCCTGCAACGTGCGGCCGGCGCTGCGCGCGGTCGCCTCGCCGCCGGGTGCCGAGGTGCGCTGCCATTTCCCGCTCGGCGAGCCCGGGCGGATGGCGGCCATCGAGGCCGACCGGCCGCGGCCGCAGGCCCTGGAGGCGCTGCCATGAGTGGCGATCCCGTCGGCGATGTCGTCGTGGAGGCGCACAACCTGCAGCGCACCTATGCCGTGCGGCGCGGCATGTTCCGCGCGCCTGCGCAGTTGCGCGCGGTGGGCGACATTTCGTTTCGCATCGAGCGCGGCCGCACGCTCGCGGTGGTCGGCGAATCGGGCTGCGGCAAGTCCACGCTCGCGCGCATGGTCGCGCTGATCGAGAAGCCCACGGCCGGGCAGCTCACGCTGGTCGGCCACGATGCGGTGGAGCCGCCGCCCACGTACCGGCGCGAGCTGCGCCAGGCGGTGCAGCTGGTGTTCCAGAACCCCTATGGTTCGCTCAATCCGCGCAAGAAGATCAGCGCCGTGCTCGAGGATCCGCTGGCCATCAACACCGCACTCGGCAAGCCCGAGCGGGCCGCCAAGGCGCGCGAGATGCTCGCGCGCGTGGGCCTGCGGCCCGAGCATGCGAACCGCTATCCGCACATGTTCTCCGGCGGCCAGCGCCAGCGCATTGCCATTGCGCGCGCGCTCATGCTGGAGCCGCGCCTGCTGGTGGCCGATGAGCCGGTGTCGGCGCTCGACGTGTCGATCCAGGCGCAGGTGCTGAACCTGCTGGCCGACCTGCAGGCCGAACTCGGCCTGGCCTATCTCTTCATCTCGCACGACCTGGGCGTGGTGCGGCACATCGCGCACGACGTGCTCGTGATGTACCTCGGCCATGCGGTGGAGCAGGGGCCCAAGGCACGCATCTTCGCGCGGCCGCTGCATCCCTACACGCAGGCGCTGCTCGCCTCCACGCCCGGGCTCAGCAGCCAGCGCATCGTGCTCAAGGGCGAGCTGCCGTCGCCGCTCGATCCGCCCGCGGGCTGCGTCTTCAACACGCGCTGCCCGCATGCGACGCAGCGCTGCCGCGAGGAGCGGCCGCTGCTGCGCGCGCTCGACGAGCGGCTGGTGGCCTGCCACTACGCAGAGAAATTCCTCGATGGCACGCCGCCGGTCAGCGCCGATGTGCCCTTGTCCCCGCCGTTCGCCGCGCCCCTGGCGGCGAACCCCTAGTTCACTTCAACCGTGCCCAAGGAGTTGCCATGAAGAAGACCACTCAGCCTCTCGTTTCGCGCCGCTCGCCCAGGCTTGTTGCGCTGCTCGCGCCAACGGCACTCGCCATACTCGCACTGGCCGCGGGCGCCGCGTCCGCCAAGACGCTGGTCTATTGCTCGGAGGGCAGTCCCGAGAACTTCTATCCGGGCGTGAACACCACCGGCACCTCGTTCGACGTGACCACGCAGGTCTACAACACCATTGTCGAGTTCGAGCGCGGCGGCACCAAGGTCGTGCCGGGCCTCGCCGAAAAATGGGACATCTCGGCCGACGGCACGGTCTACACCTTCCACCTGCGCAAGGGCGTGAAGTGGCACGGCACCAGCAAGAGCTTCAAGCCCACGCGCGACTTCAATGCCGACGACTTCATCTTCATGCTAGAGCGCCAATGGAAGGAAAGCGATCCCTTCTTCAAGGTCACGAGCCAGAACCATTCCTACTTCAACGACATGGGCATGCCCAAGCTGCTGAAGTCGGTGGACCGCATCGACGACCTGACCGTGAAGATCACGCTCAACCAGGCCGAGGCGCCGTTCCTTGCCAACCTTGCCATGCAGTATGCGGGCATCCAGTCGAAGGAATATGCCATTGCGATGCTGAAGGCCGGCACGCCCGAGAAGGTCGACCAGGACCCGATCGGCACCGGCCCGTTCTACCTCGTGCAATACCAGAAGGACGCCGTCATCCGCTTCAAGGCCTTCCCGCAGTACTGGGCTGGCAAGGCGAAGATCGACGACCTGGTGTTCGCGATCACGCCCGACGCCTCGGTGCGCTGGGCCAAGCTGCAGAAGGGCGAATGCCACGTCATGCCGTATCCGAACCCGGCCGATCTCGACGCGATCCGCAAGGACCCGAACGTGCAGGTGCTCGAGCAGCCCGGACTCAACGTCGGCTACCTTTCGTACAACACCACCAAGAAGCCCTTCGACGACGTGCGCGTGCGCAAGGCCCTCAACATGGCGATCAACAAGAAGGCGATCATCGACGGTGTGTACCTTTCGACCGGCGTGGCCGCGAAGAACCCGATTCCGCCGACCATGTGGTCCTACAACGACGCGGTCAAGGACGATCCGTACGACCCCGAAGCCGCGAAGAAGCTGCTGGCGCAGGCCGGATTCCCTGATGGCTTCGCTACCGACCTGTGGGCCATGCCGGTTCAGCGGCCCTACAACCCGAACGCCAAGCGGATCGCCGAGCTGATGCAGGCCGACCTTGCCAAGATCAACGTCAAGGCCGAGATCAAGAGCTTCGAGTGGGGCGAGTACCGCAAGCGCCTGCAGGCCGGCGAGCACCAGATGGGCATGCTGGGCTGGACCGGCGACAACGGCGACCCCGACAACTTCCTCTACACGCTGCTGGGCTGCGCCTCGGCCAAGTCGGCCAGCGGCAGCAACATCTCGAAGTTCTGCTACCAGCCCTACGAAGACCTCGTGCTGAAGGCCAAGAGCGCGACCAAGCAGGCCGACCGCGATGCGCTCTACAAGAAGGCGCAGCTCATCTTCAAGGAGCAGGCGCCGTGGTTCACCATCGCGCATGCGGTGCAGCTGAAGCCGGTGCGCAAGGAGGTGGTCGACTTCAAATTGAGTCCCTTCGGCCGCCACACTTTCTACGGCGTGGATATTAAGTAAACCCCCAGGCTTCTCGCACTTCGTGTCGCTACTCCCACCCCCTTGCAGGGGGCAACACCAGCGGCCCGGCAAAGCCGGTTCCGCGGTGTTCCTGGAAAGAGAATGATGAGTTCCTCGGTACATGCGCCCGTTGCCGTCGTCGCTGCAATGCACGAGGAGCTGAGTGCGCTCCTCGCGCAGATGCCGGACGAGCAGCGCGTGCGCGCTGCGGGGCGTGACTTCTGGGTCGGCCATCTGCACGGCCAGCCGGTGGTGGCCGTGCTGTCGCGCATCGGCAAGGTCGCGGCGGCGGTGACGGCCACGGTGCTGCTCGAACGCTTCGGCGTGCGCGCGATCGTGTTCACGGGCGTCGCGGGCGGGCTCGCGCCGGGCGTGGAAGTCGGCGATGTGGTGGTCGCGACGCAGCTGCTGCAGCACGACCTCGATGCCTCGCCGATCTTTCCGAAGTACGAGGTGCCGCTGATGGGCCTTTCGCGCTTTGCGGCCGATGCCTCGATGGGCGATGCGCTGGCGGCCGTGGCCGAAGCCGCGCTGCGCGATCCGGTGGCGCTGGTGGGGCAGGCGGCCGTCGATGAATTCGGCCTCCGGTCGCCGAAGGTGCATCGAGGCTTGCTGGTGAGCGGCGACCGCTTCGTCTCGACCGCGGCCGAAAGCGATGCCTTGCGGCGCAGCCTCCCCGATGCGCTCGCAGTCGAGATGGAAGGCGCGGCGGTGGCGCAGGCATGCCACGACTACGGCGTGCCGTTTGCGGCCGTGCGGACCATCTCGGACCGGGCCGACGACGCCGCGCATGGCGACTTCGCGCGCTTCGTCGCCGAGGTGGCGAGCCGCTACAGCCTCGCGCTGGCGAGCGCGTGGCTGGCCACGCTGCCTTCTTGCCGCGAAACGCCCGCGGCTACTTGAGCCAGCCGCGCCGGCGGAAGTACCACATCGGCACCAGCGCGCTCGCCGCCATCAGCGCCAGCGCATACGGATAGCCCAGCGACCAGTCGAGCTCGGGCATGAGCTTGAAGTTCATGCCGTAGATGCTCGCGATCAGCGTGGGCGGCAGCAGCGCCACGCTGGCCACCGAGAAGATCTTGATGGTCTTGTTCTGGTTGATGTTGATGAAACCGACGGTCGCATCCATCAGGAAGTTGATCTTGTCGAACAGGAAGGCCGTGTGGTTGTCCAGCGATTCGATGTCGCGCAGGATCTGCCGCGCTTCCTCGAACTGCTCGGCGTTGAGCATGCGGCTGCGCATCATGAAGCTGACCGCGCGGCGCGTGTCCATCACGTTGCGGCGGATGCGGCCGTTCAGGTCTTCCTGGCGCGCGATGGCGCCCAGCACCTCGCCGGCCAGCTCGTCGCTCACGTTGCCCTCGAGCACCTTCTTGCCTGCGATCTCGAGCTCGTCGTAGATGTTCTCGAGCGTGTCGGCCGAGTATTCGGCGTCGGCATCGAACAGCTTGAGCAGCACTTCCTTCGCGTCTTCGATGAGGCCCGGTGCGCGGCGCGCACGCATGCGCAGCAGCCGGAACACGGGCACGTCCTCGTCGTGGATCGAGAACAGCACGCCGCGGCTGCGAAGCTCGGTGTTGTGCTGGTTCAGGATGAAGGCCACGCGCACAGAGCGCGGGTCTTCGTCGTCGTCGATCAGGAAGTCGGAGCGGATGTGCAGCTCGCCGTTGTCTTCTTCATAGAAGCGGGCCGATTCCTCGATGTCCTCGTCCATCGCGTCTTCGGGAATCGAGAGGCCGTAGTACTGCTTGATCCAGCGCTTTTCCTCGAGCGTGGGCGATTCGAGGTCGACCCAGATCGGCTGGAACTTGGAAAGCTCCTCGAGCGCCTCGATCTCTTCCTGGACAAGGCGGCCGTTGGCAAGCGTAAAGATATTGAGCATGGGCTCACTCCCGTGAAATGGCTGAGGCGATGGGGCGAGGGGAGGGGTGCTTTCAATCCCCGGGCCCTGATGTCAGCGATCGAGGCGCGTCAGGACGCGGGAGTTGAAAGCTGCCGAGACGGTGCGGTTTCCATGATGCGGTCTCCAGTTGCAGCGAGCGGCAATTATGTCATCGGCCATGTGACGGCAGGTCCATCGATCTGGATGGACATACAGTAAAGTTGCGGCCATGCAGACTGCTGCGTTCCCCGTTTCCCACGCCCCCGGCGCCACCCAGGCCGAGCGCCTGGCCGCGGCGCTTTCCGCCCTCAACGACGAGCAGCGCGCTGCCGTCGAGCACGGCGTCGGCACGCTGACCGGGCGCGACGAGCGGCCGCTGCTGGTGATTGCCGGCGCGGGCTCGGGCAAGACCAGCACGCTGGCGCACCGCGTTGCGCACCTCATCGCCGGCGGCGTTGATCCGCAGCGCCTGCTGCTTTTGACCTTCTCGCGCCGCGCGGCGCAGGAAATGGAGCGCCGCGCCGGCCAAGTGCTGGCGCGCGTGCTCGGGCTCAAATCCGACAAGCCGCCCGCGCTGCCCTGGGCCGGCACGTTCCACGGCATCGGCGCGCGCCTGCTGCGCGAATACGCCGCGCACATTGGCCTGAACGACCACTTCACGATCCACGACCGTGGCGACGCCGAGGACCTGATGGGCCTCGTGCGGCACGAACTCGGCCTGTCGTCGAGCGTGAACCGCTTTCCGCGCAAGGGCACCTGCCTGTCGATCTATTCGCGCTGCGTCAACACGCGCGCGCCGCTGGCCGATGTGCTGGCCGAGGCCTTTCCGTGGTGCGCCGAGTGGGAAGCCGAACTCAAGCGCCTGTTCGGCGCCTACGTGGAGGCCAAACAGCAGCAGAACGTGCTCGACTACGACGACCTGCTGCTTTACTGGGCCGGCATGGTGGCCGAGCCCGCGCTGGCGGCGCTGGTCGGCGCGCGTTTCGACCACGTCCTGGTCGACGAGTACCAGGACACCAACCTGCTGCAAGCCTCGATCCTGCTCGCGCTCAAGCCCGACGGCCGCGGCGTGACGGTGGTGGGCGACGACGCGCAGTCGATCTACTCGTTTCGCGGTGCAACCGTGCGTAACATCCTCGACTTTCCGTCGCAGTTCTCGCAGGCTGCGCGCGTGGTCACGCTGGAGCGCAACTACCGCTCGACCCAGCCCATTCTCGACGTGTCGAACCGGGTCATCGCGCAGGCGGCCGAGCGGCACGCCAAGACGCTCTGGACCGACAAGCCCTCCGCGGGCCGGCCGCAACTGGTGCTGGTGCCGGACGAGGCGCAGCAGGCCGTCTGGGTGGCCGACAAGGTGCTGGCGCACCGCGAGGGCGGCCTGGCGCTCAAGTCGCAGGCGGTGCTGTTCCGCGCTGCCACGCACAGCGCGCCGCTCGAACTCGAACTGGCGCGCCGCAACATCCCGTTCGTGAAGTACGGCGGCCTCAAGTTTCTCGAGGCCTCGCATGTGAAGGACCTGCTCGCGGTGCTGCGCTTCGCCGAGAACCCGCGCGGGCGCATGGCGGGATTCCGCGTCACGCAGCTCATTCCGGGCATCGGGCCGGCGACCGGTGCGCGGCTGCTCGATGCCATGGACCAGGCCGCCGATCCGGTGGCGGCGATGCGGGAGTTCGTGCCGCCATCCGCCGCCCGCGCGGAATGGGCGGTGTTCGCCGAAGCCTATGCCGCGCTGTGCGCGCCATCGCTGCCGTGGCCGGCCGACGTGGAACTGGCGGTGCGCTGGTATTTGCCGCACCTCGACCGGCTCTACGACGACCCCTCCGGCGTGCGCCGCGGCGACGTGGAGCAACTGGCGCGGCTGGCCTCGGGCTATGGCTCGCGCGAGCGCTTCCTGACCGAACTCACGCTCGATCCGCCCGAAGCCACCAGCGACAAGCCGGGGCCGCCCTCGCTCGACGAGGACTACCTGATTCTTTCGACCATCCACTCGGCCAAGGGGCAGGAGTGGAATTCGGTGCACGTGCTCAACGTGGTCGACGGCTGCCTGCCGGCCGACGTGGCGCAGAGCGCGCATGAACTCGAAGAAGAGCGGCGGCTGCTCTACGTGGCAATGACGCGGGCGCGCGACCACCTGCATCTTCTGGTGCCGCAGCGCTTCTACGTGACGCAGCAGGCCGTGCGCGGCGACCGGCACCTGTATGCCAACCGCACGCGCTTCATTTCCGAACGCGATCTTGCCGGCTTCGAGCAGCAGACCTGGCCACCGCCGCCCGAGCGTCCGCCCGCAGTGCCGCCGCCGGCCGCGGTGATCGACCTGCGCAACCGCATGCGCGCGGCCTGGAACTGAGCCGGCAGGCCCTTCGCGTCGCAGGGTCACCACTGGTGACGCACTGAAACACTTGCTGCCAAAGAGCCGCACCGGCGGGCCAGCATGCGCCGGCAGCTATGGAATCGCTAGCGTGAGTGGCGCATGGCCCATTGGCGTCCGCCACCCGGAGAAGTCAGCTATTGCAATACCGTGACAGCTTGGGCATAGTGAATCGACAGCTTCTTCTTTTCTCTTCTCCCTCTTCCCTCCCCAACCCACACCTGTTTCGCCGGCCACGCCCCATCCCGGAGCGGGGCCATTTTCCCAACCGTCAATTCTCAGGAGGTCATTCATGAATTTGACGATCAGCGGTCATCACCTCGACGTCACACCTGCCTTGCGCACCTACGTCACGAGCAAGCTGGACCGGATCACACGGCACTTCGACCAGGTGGTCGATGTGAAGGTGCTCCTTACGGTGGAAAAGCAGAAGGAAAAGGAACGCCGCCAAAGGGCGGAGTGCAACATTCACGTCAAGGGTAACGACATGTTCGCGGAGTCGAGCCACGCTGATCTCTATGCTGCGGTCGATGAACTGGTCGACAAGCTCGACCGCCAGGTGGTGCGCCACAAGGACCGCCTGCAAGACCACCATCACGCCGCCCCCAAGCGCGTGATGTAGGCCACGGGCAAAGGGCTGCGGCCCCTGCCGATAAGCCGCCTCCGGGCGGCTTTTTGCTGCCTGCTCCTGTTACCGGCGCTGACAGGGACGCGAGGCCTCCGGGCAACATGTAGCCAAAAAGTAAGTAACGGGAGTGGGGGTTTTTACCAAGCGGGTGCATAATCGCCCCCGCCCTTCCCCCACCATGAATCGCCTCGCGTCCATCCTGCCGCCCGCTCAAGTGCTTGTGAGCGTTGACGCCACCAGCAAGAAGCGTGCTTTCGAAGAAGCCGGCTTGCTGTTCGAGAGCCTCCACGGCCTCGGCCGCGCGCTCATCACCGACAGCCTGTTCGCACGCGAACGCCTCGGCTCCACCGGGCTCGGGCACGGGGTGGCCATCCCGCATGGCCGCATCAAGGGCCTCAAGGCTCCCATGGCCGCGGTCTTCCAGCTGGCAAACCCGATCGGCTTCGACGCGCCGGACGAGCAGCCCGTCGGGCTGCTGATCTTCCTTCTGGTGCCTGAGGCGGCCACCCAGAAGCACCTTGAAATCCTCTCCGAAATTGCCGAGCTGCTGAGCGACGCCAACCTGCGCGAGCAGATCAAGTCGAGCACCGACGCCGCCGAACTGCACGGACTCATTGCCGGCTGGCAGTCGACGCAAGTCGCCTGAAGCGCCCGCGCGCAGGCTCCCGCGGCCCCGCCGGGCCGGTTCCGCGGTATTCTGGCCGGCCTCCAACTAGGCGCGCAGCGCCATCTCCCTACGCATGAAGCCGACCGTCATCAGTGCCGACGCCATGTTCGAGGAATTCCGCGGGTCGCTCCGCTGGGAATGGCTCGCCGGGCTCGGGGCGTCAGAGCGCCAGTTCGACCCTGAGGTCATCAGCCGCGCCCAGTCGGCGGCCGATCTGGTCGGTTACCTCAATTACATCCATCCGTACCGCGTGCAGATCCTGGGCGCGCGCGAAGTGGCCTACCTGACGCGCGGCAGCCAGGAAGACTGCGCCCGGCGCATCGCCCGCATCGTCACGCTGGAGCCGCCCATGCTGGTGCTGGCCGACGGCCAGGCCGCGCCCGACGAACTGCTATCGATTTGCGAGCGCGCGCAGCTGCCGCTGTTTGCCACCCGCGAGTCGTCGGCCTTCGTGATCGACCTGCTGCGCGCCTACCTGTCCAAGCATTTCGCGGAACGCACCTCGATGCACGGGGTGTTCATGGACATCCTGGGCATGGGCGTCATGATCACCGGCGAATCGGGGCTCGGCAAGAGCGAGCTCGGGCTGGAGCTGATCTCGCGCGGCAACGGCCTGGTGGCCGACGACGCGGTCGACCTGTTCCGCATCAACCAGAACACCATCGAGGGCCGCTGCCCCGACCTGCTGCTCAACCTGCTGGAGGTGCGCGGCATCGGCCTGCTGGACATCCGCGCGATCTTCGGCGAGACGGCGGTGCGGCGGAAGATGCGGCTCAAGCTCATCGTGCACCTGGTGCGGCGCGACAGCTTCGAGCGCGACTACGAGCGCATGCCCTCGGCGCCGCTCACGCAGGACGTGCTGGGCATTCCGGTGCGCAAGGTCATCATCCAGGTGGTGGCCGGGCGCAACATCGCCGTGCTGGTGGAAGCTGCCGTGCGCAACTCGATCCTGCAGCTGCGCGGCATCGACACCTATGCCGATTTCGTGGCGCGCCACCACAAGGCGATGGAAAGCGGGCGCGACGGCGACTGAACGGGCGCGCGGCGCTGCGGGACCGTGCGGCCGCCGCCGGGCCGCCCCAAGGCGGGCCGCGCCTCCCCCTCGGGGGGTGGAGTTACACGCAGCGAAGCGAAGTGAAAAGCCGGGGGGCCTTACCTCTTGCTGGCGCAGTCGCCGCACAGGCCGTAGAGCGACATCGCGTGGTCCTGCAGGATCCAGCCCTTGTCCTTGGAGATCATCTGCTGGCGGCGCTCGATCTCGGCGTCGTAGAACTCCTCGACCTTGCCGCACGAGGTGCAGATCAGGTGGTCGTGGTGCGTGCCCTCGTTCAGCTCGTAGACCGCCTTGCCGCTTTCGAAATGGCTGCGCTCGAGGATGCCGGCCTGCTCGAACTGCGTCAGCACGCGATAGACGGTGGCCAGGCCGATGTCGGAGTGCTCGTTCAGCAGCACGCGGAAAACGTCTTCGGCCGTCATGTGGCGCTGGCTGCCGGTCTGGAAGATCTCGAGGATCTTCAGGCGTGGCAGAGTGGCCTTGAGGCCGGTGTTCTTGAGTTCGTCGATGTTGGCCATGATGGTTCCTGCGCCCTGGGCTGCGGACGGGCCCCAAAAAGGGCCAGCCGCTACAATGGCCGATCATATCGCTACCCCCTTTTTTTCCTCCCATGCCTGCCATTCTCCAACGCCGTCCCTGGCTGCTGGCCGCGGCCGTCGCCGCGACGTTCAGCCTCGGTGCCTGCAGCGGCTTCAGCGATCGCACGCGTGGTGCGCTGACGGCCATCACGCCCTACAAGGTCGAAGTGGTCCAGGGCAATTTCGTGTCGAAGGAACAGGTCGAGGCGCTCAAGCCCGGCATGTCGCGCCAGCAGGTGCGTGAAATCCTCGGCACCTCGCTTTTGACCGACGTCTTCCACAAGGATCGCTGGGACTACGTCTTCACGATCAGGCGCCAGGGCGTCGATCCCCAGGAACGCCGACTGACGGTCTTCTTCAACGGCGAACTGCTCGAGCGCTTCGAGGGCGACCCGATGCCCAGCGAGGAAGAATTCGTCGCCGCGCTCGACACCCGCAAGAAGAGCGGCAAGGTGCCGCCGCTCGAGGCTTCGGAAGAAGAGCTCAAGAAATTCGCCCCGAAGGACGACGGCAAGAAGGCCGATGCCACCGCCACGGCAACCAGCCTGCCGCCGCTTCCCGCCGCATATCCCCCGCTCGAAGCCGCGCGCTGAGCACGCGCCAAACACAGGGCGAGGGCGGGCGCACCCGCCGGGTCAGGCGGGGCGTGCCGGTTTCCATGCCAATTTCGAAGGCTGAATCCGCGTGACTGAATCCATTTCCACTTCTTCGCACCTTTCCGAGTCTTCCACGCCCCCGCTGCGGCGCATCGCGATCGCGGGCGCCTCGGGCCGCATGGGCCGCATGCTGGTCGAGGCGGTGCGCGAGGCGCCCGATTGCCGGCTGGCCGGCGCGCTCGACATGGCGGGCAGCAACGCCATCGGCGCCGATGCGGCCGCGTTCCTCGGCTTCACGAGCGGCGTGCCGATCGTGGCCGACCTGCGCACCGGCCTCAAGGACGCGCAGGTGCTCATCGACTTCACCCGCCCCGAAGGTACGCTCGCACACCTGGCAGCCTGCCGCGAGCTCGGCGTGCAGGCCGTGATCGGCACCACCGGCTTCAGCGATGCGCAGAAGGCCGAGATCGCCGAGATCGCCAAGGACATCGCGATCATGGTCTCGCCCAACATGAGCGTGGGCGTCAACGTCACCTTCAAGCTGCTCGAAATGGCGGCCAAGGCGCTCTCGACGGGCTACGACATCGAGATCATCGAGGCGCACCACCGCCACAAGGTCGATGCGCCCTCGGGCACCGCGCTCAAGATGGGCGAGGTGATCGCCGGGGCGCTGGGCCGCGACCTGAAGGAGTGCGCCGTGTACGCGCGCGAAGGCATCACCGGCGAGCGCGACCCGTCCACCATCGGCTTCTCCGCGATCCGCGGCGGCGACATCGTGGGCGACCACACCGTGCTGTTTGCGGGCACCGGCGAGCGCATCGAGATCACCCACAAGTCGGCGAGCCGCGTGACCTACGCGCAGGGCGCGCTGCGCGCCGTGCGCTTCCTGGCCGGCCAGAAGGCGGGCCTGTTCGACATGTTCGACGTACTGGGTTTGCGCTGAAAGAACGATGAGCGTCCTCGAACTGCTCACCCACGGAGACGGTGTCAGCCGCTCGGTGGCGGCGCTGCTGCTCGCGATGTCGATAGCAAGCTGGGTGGTGATTCTCTGGAAGGGCTGGCTGCTGCGCGGCGGCACGCGCGATGTGTTGCGCAGCATCGCGGCATTCTGGCAGTCGGCCACGCTCGCCGATGCGCAGCAGCGGCTCCAGGCCTTCGACCGCGCCACGCTGGTGGGGCCGGCCGTGAGCGCCATCAGGAATGCGGCGGCAGCGGCTGCAGGCGATTCCACGCTCGGCGCCACCACCGGCGACCGCAACCAGCGGCTCACGCGGGCGCTGCGCGGCGCGCTGCATGGCGCGCTGCGGCGCCTGCAGTCCGGCCAGATCCTGCTGGCCACCGTCGGCGCCACGGCGCCCTTCGTGGGCCTGCTCGGCACCGTGTGGGGCATCTACGGCGCGCTGTCGGGCATTGCCGGCCAGACCGGCGGCTTCACCATCGACAAGGTGGCCGGGCCGGTGGGCGAGGCGCTGGTGATGACGGCCTTCGGCCTGGCCGTGGCCATTCCGGCCGTGCTGGCCTACAACGTGTTCGGCCGCGTCATCGGCCGCATCGAAGCCGAGCTCGAGGGCTTTGCGCACGACCTGCTCGGCAGCTTCGGCAGTCCGCCGCCGCCGCCCGCGCCGCCGCCCGCGCGGCCCATGCCGGTGTCGGCCTAGCCGAACGGAGCACGCGCACCATGGCCTTCGGTCGCACCTCCCTGGGCAGCAGTGCCGCCGGCGGCGGGCGCGCGACCGGGGCGGGCGGTCAGCGGCCGCTGTCCGACATCAACGTCACGCCGCTGGTCGACGTGATGCTGGTGCTGCTGGTGATCTTCATCATCACAGCGCCGCTGATGGCGAGCTCGATCAAGCTCGACCTGCCGCAGACCGATGCCGGCCAGCCCAGCGACACGCCCAAGTTCGTGAGCGTGTCGGTCGATGCCGCGGGCAAGACCTTCCTCAACGACCTGCCCGTGACCGACGAGGAGCTGGCCGCCCGGCTGCAGAAGGCCGCCGCCGACAGCAAGGACACCGAAGTGCAGCTGCGCGCCGACCAGACCGTGCCTTACGGCAAGCTGGTGGCGCTGATGGGCATTGCGAACAAGGCGGGCCTGAACCGCATCGGCTTCGTGACCGAGGCGCCCGCGCCAGGCCAGCCGCCGCCCGCCCCGCGTTGACGCCCGGGACTCCCGGACGACCTGTCCGATCAGCTCAATCGGGTGCCGATGGCGCGCGCTTCTTCAGGCCCGGCAGCGCCCAGCCGAGTGTCATGCCCGCGGCCGCCAGCAGGATCGCGGCGGCGCCCAGAAGCTGCGCGGGATGCAGCCGCTGGCCGAAAGCCAGGTAGTCCACGCCGATCGCCACCACCGGATAGATGAAGGACAGCGCGCCCGCCGTGTGCGTCGGCAGCTTCTGGATCGCGCCGTAGAGCAGCGTGAAGACCAGCCCGGTGTAGACCACGCCCATGGCCAGGTGCGTGCCCCAGACGCCGGCGTCCTTCGGAAGCCCCGCCAGGTTGGCAAACGGCGCCAGCAGCACGCTGCCCACGCAGACCTGGACCAGCGCGATCAGATGGGGCGGCGTGCCGTCCAGCTGCTTCGCGACGATGGCTGCAATGGCGTAGAAGAACGCAGCTCCCAGTGCCATCAGAATGCCCAGCACATACGAGGCGCCATGGCTGCCGCCGCCCGGCTTGGCCTCGGCAATCAGCAGGACGCCCGCGAACGCGATGCCCAGCCAGGCCAGCTTGGCGGCCGTCAGCCGCTCCGAGAAGAACAGGGCGCCAAGGCCCACCAGCATGAACGGCTGGGTGTTGTAGACCGCCGTGGCGATGGAGATCGACGCATGCGAGAACGACGCGAAGATCAGCAGCCAGTTGAGCACCAGCGCGGCGCCACCCAGCGCCGCCAGCGCAACGACGCGCAGGGTCAGCAGCCGCCTGCGAAGCAGCCCGAGCGCGGCGCACACCGCAACGAGGGTGAGGGCGCCGAAGGCGCAGCGCCAGAACAGCAGGTCGGCCAGCGGCTGGCCGGAGCGGATGACGAACCAGCCGATGGTTCCCGAAATGACCATGGCCGCACTCATCTCGAGCGCGCCCCGCACTTGTCTTTGCATGATCCGGATTCTTGTGAAGCAAGCCTCAGGTTGCCATCGAAGCGCCGCCGGGCCTATGATTTTCCGAAGGGAAAAATCCATTCGAGGCTAAGAAAACAAGGCAAGGCCCCGTTGTCTCCAAAGGATCTGAAATGCTGGACGAGGTCGAACAAAAGATTCTCGAGGTGATGCTGCAGGACGCACGCATCTCGCTGAAAGACCTGGCTGCCCGCGTCGGCATGTCTTCGCCGAGCGTCTCGGAGCGCCTGCGGCGGCTCGAGGAGCGCCGCGTGATCCGCGGCTACACGGTCGAGATCGATCCCAAGGCGCTGGGTTACCAGCTGCAGGCGATCGTGCGCATCCGCCCGTTGCCCGGCCAGTTGCAGGTGGTGCAGAAGCTGATCGAGAACACGCCCGAGTTCGGCGAGTGCGACAAGGTCACGGGCGAAGACTGCTACATCGCGCGCCTGTTCGTGCGCTCCATCGAGCAGCTCGACCAGGTGCTGGACCGCATCGTCGACAAGGCCGAGACGCACACGGCCATCGTCAAGATGCAGCCGATACGCCGGCGCGCGCCGCCCTTGCGCATCGGCTAGCGCCGCATTGCAGCCGACTCAGCCCAGCACCACCGGCTTCGTGTGCCAGATCTCGTGCGCGTACTGCGCAATGGTGCGGTCCGACGAGAACGCCCCCATGCCCGCCACGTTGAGGATGGCCATGCGCGTCCAGGCGTCCGGGTCGCGGTAGAGCGCATCGACCTCGGCCTGCTTCGCGACGTAGCTCGCATAGTCGGCCAGCAGCAGGTAGTGGTCGCCCCAGTTCACCAGTGCGTCGTAGATGCCCTGGTAGCGCGAGGGCTCGCCGGCCGAGAAGGCGCCGTCGCGGATCGCATCGAGCACGCGCTTGAGCTCGGCGTTCTCTTCGTAGATGTCGCGCGGCTGGTAGCCGTGGGCGCGGATGTCGGCCACCTGCGGCGTGGTGTTGCCGAAGATGAAGATGTTCTCCGCGCCCACGTTGTCGCGCATCTCCACGTTGGCGCCGTCGAGCGTGCCGATGGTGAGCGCGCCGTTGAGCGCGAACTTCATGTTGCCTGTGCCCGAGGCCTCGGTGCCCGCGGTCGAGATCTGCTCCGACAGGTCGGCCGCGGGCATGATCACCTCGGCCAGGCTCACGCTGTAGTTGGGCAGGAACACCACCTTCAGCAGCTTGCCCACGCGGCTGTCGTTGTTGATGGTGTGGGCCACGTCGTTGACCAGCCGGATCACGAGCTTGGCCATCTGGTAGGCCGAGGCCGCCTTGCCGGCGAACACCACCACGCGCGGCACGATGTCGACCGGGCCGCCCGCGGCCTGCGCATCGAGGATGCGGTGGTAGCGCGTGACCACGTGCAGCACGTTGAGCAGCTGCCGCTTGTATTCGTGGATGCGCTTGACCTGCACGTCGAACATCGCGTCGGTGTCGAGCACGATGTCCATGTGCTGCTCGATCCAGTTGGCCAGCCGCAGCTTGTTCTCGCGCTTGGCATGGCGGAAGGCGCGCACGAAGGCCGGCTGCGCGGCCATGGGCCTGAGCGCCTCCAGCTGCGAGAGGTCGCGCCGCCAGCCCTTGCCGATGCGCTGGTCGAGCAGCGCCGCCAGCGGCGGATTGGCCTGCGCGAGCCAGCGCCGCGGCGTGACGCCGTTGGTCTTGTTGTTGAAGCGCTCGGGGAAGATCTTCGCGAAGTCGGCAAAGATCGATTGCTTCATGAGCTCCGAGTGCAGGCCCGACACGCCGTTGATCGAGTGGCTCGCGAGCACTGCCACGTAGGCCATGCGCACGCGGCGCTCGCCCGCCTCGTCGACCAGCGAGAGCCGGCGCAGCAGCTCGACGTCGTTGCCGGCCTTCTGCGTCACGGCCGCGAGGAACTTCGCGTTCATGTCGTAGATGATCTGCAGGTGCCGCGGCAGGATGCGCCCGAGCATCTCGACCGGCCAGGTCTCCAGCGCCTCGTGCATCAGCGTGTGGTTGGTGTAGCTGAACACCTTCTGCGTGTGGGCCCAGGCCGCGTCCCAGGCCAGGCCGTGCTCGTCGAGCAGGAGGCGCATGAGCTCGGGCACCGCGAGCACCGGGTGCGTGTCGTTCAGGTGGATGCTGACCTTGTCGGCCAGCTGGTCGAAGCTCTTGTGGTTGCGCAGGTAGCGCCGCAGCAGGTCCTGCACGCTCGCGCTGCAGAAGAAATATTCCTGGTGCAGCCGCAGTTCGCGGCCCGAGGGCGTGGAGTCGTCGGGGTAGAGCACGCGCGAGACGTTCTCGGAGTGGTTCTTGCTCTCCACCGCCGCCATGTAGTTGCCGCGGTTGAAGGCCGAGAGGTCGATCTCCTCGGTGGCGCGCGCCGACCACAGGCGCAGCGTGTTGGTGGCCTGCGTGCCGTAGCCCGGAATGATGGTGTCGTAGGCCACGGCCAGCACGTCGTGGGTGTCGACCCAGTCGGCCGCGCCATAGGGCGCGTTCTTTCCCTCGCGCTTTTGCACGCGGCCGCCGAAGCGCACGCGGTAGTTGACCTCGGGCCGCTGGAACTCCCAGGGGTTGCCGCGGGTGAGCCAGTAGTCGGGTGTCTCGACCTGCTGGCCGTCGACGATGCGCTGGCGGAACATGCCGTATTCGTAGCGGATGCCGTAGCCCATGCCCGGCACGCCGAGCGTGGCCATCGAGTCGAGGAAGCAGGCCGCGAGCCGGCCGAGGCCGCCGTTGCCAAGGGCCGCGTCGGGCTCGCGCTCGGCGAGCGCCGCCATGTCGACGCCGAAGTCGGCCAGCGCTTCGCGCACCGTGTCGTAGAGGTCGACCGCCAGCAGCGCATTGGTGAAGGTGCGCCCGATCAGGAACTCCATCGAGAGGTAGTAGACGCGCTTCAGGTCCTGCGCATAGTTGGCGCGCGTGGTCGCCATCCAGCGCTCGACCAGCTGGTCGCGCACGGCCAGCGCGGTGGCGTGCAGCCAGTCGTCCTGGCTGGCCGCGACGGGGTCCTTGCCGACCGCATAGATCAGCTTGTTGGCGACGGCGCGCTTGAACGCGGCCACGTCGCGGTCGGGATGGTCGTAGGCGAAGTCTTTGATGGTCATGGGCTTCGGTGAAGAGTGGTGGGGTGGTGCGCCGTGGCGCTTCATTCAGGTGCCGGCGGACTCGAGCGCCTGCCGGTAGACCTCGATGTACTGGCCGGCCGCAGTGGCCCAGTCGGCCGGGCGCCGCATGGCATTGCCGCGCACGCGGCGCCAGTCGGGCGCGCGCTGGTAGAGCGCAAAGGCCCGCCGCAGCGCGCGATGGTAGTCCGCGGCGTCGAAGCGGTCGAACACGAAGCCGGTGGCGTCGCCGCTGGCCATGTCCTCGAGCGTGCAGTCGACCACGGTGTCGGCCAGGCCGCCGACGCGGCGCACCAGCGGCAGGCTGCCGTACCTGAGGCCGTACATCTGCGTGAGTCCGCAGGGTTCGAACAGCGAGGGCACCAGCGTCACGTCGCCGCCGCCGAAGAGCTGGTGCGCCAGCGTTTCGTTGTAGCCGATGGTGACGCTGACCGAGCGCGGCGCGGCCGCCGCGCGCTCGCGGAAGGCGTCCTCGAGCCAGGCCTCGCCGCTGCCCAGCAGCGCGAGCTGGCCGCCTTCGGCCAGCAGGGTGTCGAGGCCGCCGAGCACGAGGTGCAGCCCCTTCTGCTCGGTGAGCCGGCTGACCACGATGAACAGCGGCGCGTCGGGGCGCTCGGCCAGGCCGAGCTGGTGCTGCAGCACCGTCTTGCAGCGCGCCTTGCCCGCCATGTGGCGGCCTTCGGGCGTGTGGTAGCCCTGCACCAGCGCGCTGTCGGCGGCCGGATTCCAGACCTGGTCGTCGACCGCGTTGAGGATGCCCGTGAGCACGCCGCCGCGCAGGCGCAGCAGGCCGTCGAGCCCGAAACCCTGCTCGGGCGTCTGGATCTCGCGGGCGTAGGTCGGGCTCACGGTGGTCAGGCGGTCGGCGAAGTAGAGGCCGCCTTTCATGAACGACACCTGCCCGTGGTATTCGAGCCCGTCCATGTGGAACGCCGGCCCGGGCAGGCCGAGGTCGGCAAAGTTCCACGGCGCCGAGATGCCCTGGTAGGCCAGGTTGTGCACCGTGAACACGCTGCCCGCGCGGGTGGCGCCGACCTCCCGCGCGAAGTGCAGGTAGGCCGGCGCCAGCCCCGCATGCCAGTCGTGCGCATGCACGACCTCGGGCTGCCAGGTGGGATCGAGCCCCTGGGCCAGCTGCGCCGCGGCCCAGCCCAGCAGCGCGAAGCGCCGGTGGTTGTCGCCATAGGGCTGGCGCGTGGCGTCTTCATAGGGGTTGCCGGGCCGGTCGTAGAGCGCCGGCGCATCGATCACGTAGGCCGGGATCGGCGCGGCCGCGCCGTCGATCGCGATGCGGCCCGCGCGCAGGCCGAAGCGTTCCGGGCCCCAGGGCGCCGTGAACTCGGCCACCGGCGCGAGATCGCGCACGCCGGCCAGGATGGCCGGGAAGCCGGGCAGCAGCACCCGCGCGTCCTGCCCGGCAGCCATGAGTGCGAGCGGCAGCGCGCCGGCCACGTCGGCGAGGCCACCGGTCTTGAGCAGGGGAAAGAGTTCGGCGCTGACCTGGAGGATTCGCATCGGGAAAGCGGTGCGGCTTCAGGCAGCCAGCAGGCGCTTGAGCATTTCGCGGGTGACCAGCACCACGCCGTTGTCGGTGCGCTCGAAGCGCGCGGCATCGGCCGCGGCGTCTTCGCCGATCACCATCTCGTCCGGAATGACGCAGCCGCGGTCGATCACCACGCGGTTGAGCCGGGCGCCGCGGCCCACTTCGACGTCGGGCAGCAGCACGGCCTCGTTGATGTCGCAGAACGAATGGATGCGCACGCCCGAGAACAGCACCGAGCTGCTGACCTTGGAGCCCGAGACGATGCAGCCGCCCGAGACGATGGTGTTGACCGTCATGCCGTGCCGGCCCTCGCGGTCGAGCACGAACTTGGCCGGCGGCAGCTGCCGCTGGTAGGTCCAGATGGGCCAGTCCGTGTCATAAATGTCGAGTTCGGGCGTGATGGAGGCCAGGTCGAGGTTGGCTGCCCAGAATGCATCAATCGTGCCCACGTCGCGCCAGTAGGCCTTGGCACCGGGCCCGCGCGAGGCGCGCGTGACGCAGGACATGCCGAAGGGATGCGCGAGCGCGCGGCCCTGCGCCACGGCGCGCGGGATGATGTCCTTGCCGAAATCGTGGCTCGAATCGGGGTTGGCGGCGTCTTCCTCGAGCAGCTGGTAGAGGTATTCGGAGTCGAACACGTAGATGCCCATGCTGGCCAGGGCCGTGTCGGGCCGCCCGGGCATGGCGGGTGGGTCGGCCGGCTTCTCGAGGAAGGCCGTGATCTGTCGGCCGTCGTCGATGGCCATCACGCCGAAGGCGGTGGCTTCCATGCGCGGCACCTCGATGCAGCCGACCGTGCAGCCCAGGCCGCGCTCGGCATGGTCCTTGACCATGATCGAGTAGTCCATCTTGTAGATGTGGTCGCCGGCCAGCACCACCACGTAGTCGTGCCTGGTGGAGCGGGTCTGGATGATGTCCAGGTTCTGGAACACCGCGTCGGCCGTGCCGCGGTACCAGTGCTCGTCGCCCGTGCGCTGCTGCGCGGGCAGCACGTCGACCATCTCGTTGAGCTCGGCGCGCAGGAAGCTCCAGCCGCGCTGCAGGTGGCGCATCAGCGAATGCGACTTGTACTGCGTGACCACCGCCATGCGCCGGATGCCCGAGTTCAGGCAGTTCGACAGCGCGAAATCGATGATGCGGAACTTGCCGCCGAAGTACACCGCCGGCTTGGCGCGCCGGTCGGTCAGCTGCTTGAGGCGCGAGCCGCGGCCGCCGGCCAGCACCAGGGCGATGGTGCGGCGGACCAGTTGATGCGCCTGCAGAGGGGCCTGCGGCGCGCTGTTGCTGATGCTGTGGTTGTCCATCCTGTGTCTCCGTTCGTTCGTCGGTTTGTCGTCTTATCGTCAGCGTTTCTGCAGCCAGCCTAGCACCGTGCGGCGCGGCTGGCTTCTACCTTCTTGCAATCCGGATGCTCGAATGAGGGACCTCCACCGTGCCGGCATGGGGCTGCTGCAGCGCGGCGCCGGCATCGGGCGCCGGATCGTCCGTTGCGAGCCGCCACCGCCACGAGCCCGCCGGCAGCCTGAACGGCACGGCCGCCGGCCCCGCATTCACCAGCACCAGCCAGGCGCCCGCCTCCGCCGCCATGGCTTCGAAAAGGATTGCAAGGGCCGTGCCGCCATGCCAGTCGGCCTCTTGCATCGGCTCGCCGTCGGGCCGCAGCCAGCGGATGCCCGGCGCACCCTCCGCCGGCAGCGCCGGCCACCAGCGCGTGCTGCGCAGCGCGGGCGCTTCGCGGCGCAGGGCAACGAGCCGGGCGACGAAGGCGCTCAGGCGCGCTGCTTCGCTCGCGGGATCGTGGGCGCCGATCCAGGCGAGCCAGGTGGTTTCGTTGTCCTGGCAGTAGGCGTTGTTGTTGCCTTGCTGGCTGTGGCCGAGCTCGTCGCCGGCCAGCAGCATGGGCGTGCCCTGCGACAGCAGCAGCGCGGCGAGCAGCGCGCGCTGCAGGCGGCCGCGTTCGGCCTGCACGGCGGGGTCGTCGCTCGGGCCTTCAACGCCGCAGTTGTTGCTCAGGTTGTGCGCATGGCCGTCGCGGTTGTTCTCGCCGTTGGCCAGGTTGTGCCGCTCTTCGTAGCAGAGCAGGTCGCGCAGCGTGAAGCCGTCGTGCGCGGTGATGAAGTTGACGCTCGCGGTGGGCGCGCGGCCGTGGTGGGCGAACTGCGCGCTCGAGGCGGTGAAGCGGTGCGCGAAATCGCCGAGGCCCGCCGCGCCCTCGCGCCCCTGCCGCAGCCAGAAGCCGCGCTGCGTGTCGCGGTAGCGGTCGTTCCATTCGAGCCAGCCCGGTGGGAATTCGCCCAGGCGGTAGCCGCCCGGACCGATGTCCCAGGGCTCCGCGATCAGCAGCGTGCGCGAGAGCACCGGGTCTTGCGTGATGGCCGCGAAGAAGGGCGCGCGCGGGTCGAAATTGCCATCGGCGCCGCGCCCCAGCACCGGTGCGAGATCGAAGCGGAAGCCGTCGACGCCGAGCTCGCAGGCCCAGTGGCGCAGGCTGTCCATGACCAGCTGCAGCACGCGCGGCTCGGCCAGGTTGAGGCAATTGCCGCAGCCGGTCCAGTTGGCGTAGCGCGCGCGGTCGTCGGGGCGCAGGTGGTAGTACAGCGCGTTGTCGATGCCGCGCAGCGAGAGCGTGGGGCCGAACTCGTCGGTTTCGGCGCTGTGGTTGTAGACCACGTCGATCACCAGCTCCATGCCGCGCGCATGCACCGCGTCGGCCATGGCGCGGAATTCGCTGGCCGGCGTGGTGCCGGCGCGGCCGCTCCAGTAGCGCGCCTCGGGCACGAACCAGCCGATGGTGTTGTAGCCCCAGTAGTTGCTCAGGCCCATGGCGAGCAGCCGCTGCTCGTCGGCGCGGTGCTGCACCGGCATCAGGCTCAGCGTGGTGACGCCGAGGCCCTGGAGGTGGTCGAGCACCACGGGCTCGGCCAGGCCGGCATAGGTGCCGCGCAAGGCAGCGGGCACGCCCGGGTGCAGCCGGGTCTGTCCGCGCACATGCAGTTCGTAGAGCACGCGCTCGCCGGCCGGGATGCGGGCATGGCCCGGCGCGGCCGGGCTGCTGCCGGCCGGCGCCACGCGGGCCTTGAGTGCGACGGCGCCGTTGTCGCGCGTGTTGCGCTGGTCCGGATTCGAGGGATCATGTCCGAGGAACAGGTCGCTGCCGTCGTATTTACCGACGATCTCGCGCGCATACGGGTCGAGCAGCAGCCTCGCGGGATTGAAGCGTTTTCCCTCGTGCGGCGCCCACGGGCCGTGAACGCGAAAGCCGTAGACCAGGCCGGCACGCCCGCTCGGCAGCAGGCCGTGCCAGACGCCGTCGGTGAAGGCGGGTAGCCGCAGGCGCTGCTGCTCGTGCTGGCCTGTGCTGTCGAAGAGGCAGAGCTCGACCGATTCGGCGTTCGGGGCGGCGAGGGCGAAGTTCACGCCGTTCGGCGACAGCGTCGCGCCCAAGGGGGAGGGGTTGCCTGGGCTCAGCATGTTGCTGGCCTCTTTGAGGATTTGCTTTCGGGGGCCGGGGCGAGACCCGGTCCCGGGAAAAAAACCAAAGCCAAGAACCTCAAACCAGCACCCACATCACGGTAGCCAGCGGCGGCACGCTGATGACGATCGAATCGGCCCTCCCATGCCACGGAACCGGCGAACTCTCGACCACGCCATTGCCGACGCCGCTGCCGCCATACACCGCGCCGTCGGTGTTGATGGCCTCGCGGTACGCGCCCGCCGCCGGCACGCCGAGCCGGTAGCCGTGGCGCGGCAGCGGCGTGAAGTTGCACACCGCCACCACGAAGGAGCCGTCGCGGGCCCGGCGCACGAAGGCGAACACCGACTGCTCCCAGTCGTCGTGCACCAGCCACTCGAAGCCGGCCCTTTCGGTGTCGAGCTCGTGCAGCGCGGGGAAGTGCCGGTACACGTTGTTCAGGTCGCGCACCAGCCGCCGCATGCCCTGGTGCGGCGCCTGCTCGAGCAGGTGCCAGTCGAGGCTGCGGTCGGCGTTCCATTCCGCCGCCTGGGCGAATTCATTGCCCATGAACAGCAGCTTCTTGCCCGGATAGGCCCAGAGGTACCCATAAAGATTGCGCAGCCCCGCGAACTTCTGCCACTCGTCGCCGGGCATGCGCCCGAACATCGACCCCTTGCCGTGCACCACCTCGTCGTGCGAGAGCGGCAGCACGAAGTTCTCGCTGTGCGCATACATCAAGCCGAAGGTGATCTGCTGGTGGTGGTGCTTGCGGTGGACCGGGTCGATGCCCGCATAGGCGAGCGTGTCGTTCATCCAGCCCATGTTCCATTTGTAGTGGAAGCCGAGGCCGCCGTCCTCGGGCGGCCGCGTCACGCCCGGAAAACTCGTCGACTCCTCGGCCAGCGTGATGGCGCCCGGGCGCTCGACGCCCACCACCCGGTTCATGCGCCGCAGGAAGTCGATGGCCTCGAGGTTCTCGCGCCCGCCATGGACGTTGGGCACCCATTCGCCGGACTTGCGGCTGTAGTCGCGGTAGAGCATGGACGCCACCGCATCGACGCGCAGCCCGTCCACGCCGTAGCGCTCGAGCCAGTACAACGCATTGCCGACCAGGTAGTTGCGCACCTCGGTGCGGCCGTAGTTGAAGATGAAGGTCTTCCAGTCGTTGTGGAAGCCTTCGCGCGGATCGGCGTATTCGTAGAGTGCGGTGCCGTCGAAGCGGCCGAGGCCGTGCGTGTCGGTGGGAAAGTGCGCGGGCACCCAGTCGAGGATCACGCCCAGCCCCGCGGCATGCGCGGCTTCGACGAGATGGCGGAAGTCGCCGGGCGTGCCGAAGCGCGAGGTGGGCGCATACAGGCCGATCGGCTGGTAGCCCCAGGAGCCGTCGAACGGATGCTCGCTGACCGGCAGCAGCTCGATGTGCGTGAAGCCCATGTCGCGCGCGTACGGCACCAGCGTGTCGGCCAGTTCGCGGTAGTCCAGCCATTCATGGCCGTTCTTGCGGCGCCAGGAGCCCAGGTGCACCTCGTAGATGCTCATCGGCGCATGGCGGCCGTTGGCCGCGGCGCGCTCGGGCGGCATCGCCACCGGCGCGGGCAGCGGCGCGACCACGCAGGCGGTCTCGGGCCGCAGGCGCGAGGAGAAGGCGAAGGGGTCGGCCTTGCGCAGCACCTCGCCCTGGGCCGAGAGGATCTCGAATTCGTAGCTGTCGCCCGTGGCCACCTGCGGCGCGAAGATCTCCCACACGCCGCACTCGCGGCGCAGCCGCATCATGTGGCGCCGGCCGTCCCAGTTGTTGAAGTCGCCGACCACCGAGACGCGCCGCGCGTTGGGCGCCCAGACTGCGAAGGCCACGCCCTTGACGCCATCCATCTCGCACAGGTGCGCGCCCAGCCGCTCCCAGGGCCGCAGGTGCGTGCCTTCGGCCAGCAGCCACACGTCGGTGGCGCCCAATACGAACGCAAAGCGGTACGGGTCTTCGAGCCGCGAGCTGTGCGTGCCCCAGTCGACCTGGAACGAATAGCCCAGCAGCGCCTCCGCCGCGGGCACCAGGCCCGCGAAGAGATCGGAGCCTTCCTGCCGCGACAGCATGGCCAGCGGCCAGCCCGTGCGCGTGTGCACCACGGCCACGCTCTGCGCGCCCGGCAGCAGCGCGCGCACCAGCAGGCCGTCGCGCGTCTCGTGCGGGCCGAGCACCGCGAACGGATCGCCGTGCTCGGCGCGCATCAGCGCATGGACTTCGCGTTCGGGCAGCAGCAGGGAAGGCATGTTGTTCTTCACATCGGTTCTTCTTCGCCGGCGGGTCGGCCGAAAAAGACGCCGTACGGCGCCAGCTTCAGCATGCGCCTTTCGGCGCCGGCCTGCAGGGACGACGACGATGACAGCGGATGCCCCGCGAGCGGCTCGAGCGCCTCGCGCAGCGCGATGGACACCGACTCGCCTCCCAGGTTGAAGATGGCCTGCAGCGATTGGTTCCCCTCGCGCCGCTCGAACCACAGCACCGGCTCCGGCGCATCGATGAAGGCGATGCTGCCGGTGCGCAGCAGCGGCTGGGTGCGGCGCCAGCGCAGCAGCGCGCGGCTGAATGCGAGCATCGAGTCGGGATCGGTGGACTGGCGGTCGACCGCCAGCGGCAGGTGGCGGCCGTAGACCGGCAGCCAGGGCCCGCCGGTGGTGAAGCCGGCGTGCAGTTCGTCGGCCTTCCAGGGCATGGGCGTGCGGCAGCCGTCGCGGCCCTTGAACTCGGGCCAGAAGGCGCGGCCGTACGGGTCTTGCAGCAGCTCGAACGGCACCTCGGCTTCGGGCAGGCCGAGCTCCTCGCCCTGGTAGATGCTGGCGCTGCCGCGCAGCGCGAGCAGCAGCGCGAGCCAGAGCCGGTCGCGCCGCGTGTCTTCCGGGCCGCCGCCGCTCCAGCGCGTGGCCACGCGCGGCACGTCATGGTTGGACACGGCCCAGCAGCCCCAGCCGCCCGTCGGCGCGAGTGCGTGGTCCAGCGTCTCGACCTGGTGGCGCAGGTGCCTGGCGCTGTGCTCGGCCGTCAGCAGGCTGAAGCTGTAGGCCAGGTGCAGGCGCTTGCCCAGCTCGGTGTACTGCGCCATGACGGGCGGTGCGTTCTCGTCGCCGACCTCGCCGAGCGCGACCGCGCCGTAATCGTCGAGCAGCCCGCGCAGGCTTTCGAGGAAGCGCAGGTTCTCCATCTGGCTCTTGTCGTAGAGGTGCTGCTGCATGGCATAGGGGTTGTCGGCCCGCACCGTGCTCACCTCGTCCAGCGAGGCGGCGCTGGCCGGCGGGTTGTCGCGCAGCAGCGCGTCGTGGAACTGATGGTTGCAGGCGTCGAAGCGGAAGCCGTCCACGCCGCGCTCGCACCAGAAGCGCACTTCGCCGAGCAGCGCCTGCTGCACCTCGGCGCAATGGAAGTTCAGGTCGGGCTGCTCCTTGAGGAAGCTGTGCAGGTAGTACTGGCGGCGACGCGAATCCCATTGCCAGGCCGGCCCGCCGAACACCGACAGCCAGTTGGTGGGCGGCGTGCCATCGGGCCGCGGGTCGGCCCACACGTACCAGTCGGCCTTGGGGTTGTCGCGGCTCGCGCGGCTTTCGGCGAACCAGGCGTGCTGGTCGGAGGTGTGCGAGAGCACCTGGTCGATGATGATCTTCAGGCCCAGCGCATGGGCGCGCGCCAGCATCTCGTCGAAATCGGCCAGCGTGCCGAAGATCGGATCGACCGCGCGGTAGTCGGCCACGTCGTAGCCGAAGTCCTTCATTGGCGAGCGGAAGAAGGGCGACACCCAGATCGCGTCGACCCCCAGGCTCGCCACGTGTTCGAGCCGCGAGGTGATGCCGGGCAGGTCGCCGATGCCATCGCCGTTGCTGTCCATGAAGCTGCGCGGGTAGATCTGGTAGATCACCGCGCCGCGCCACCATTCGCCATTGCTGTTGTTGCTGCGCATGCTGCCCCTGTGGTCTGAAAATCATTGTGGCATGCGAGATCCGGGCCCGGTCCGTGCATGAGCCTGTCCCGGTCCCGCCTGAAAAGCTTTCTACACTGGGCGGGGTTCCATGCGAGCCCGCCTCCCGTTTCGTTTTGCAAGATGACCATCGACGCCGCTTCCCCCGCCCCATCCTCCCACCCGCAAGGCCTTGCCACGCTCGAGCAGCGGCTCGCCAGGGATCTCGAATGCCTCGGCTGGCCCGCGCGTGCGTGGATGCCGGTTCGCACGCACGGCGGCGAACCCGTGCTGGACGTGGCCATCATCGGTGCCGGCCAGGCCGGGCTGGCGGCCGCGGCCGCGCTGGCCCAGCAGGGCATCCGGGCCGTGGTGTTCGACCGCTCGCCCGCGGGCAGCGAAGGGCCGTGGGCCACCACGGCGCGCATGGAAACCCTGCGCTCGCCCAAGGAGCTGACCGGGCCCGCGCTGGGGCTGCCCGCGCTGACCTTCCGAGCCTGGTTCGAGGCCCAGTTCGGCACCGAAGCCTGGGGCACGATGGACAAGATCCCGCGCCTGCAGTGGATGGACTACCTGCGCTGGTACCGCCGCGTGATGAACGTCGATGTACGCAACGACACGGCCGTCACCGGCATCCAGCCGCTCGCCGATGCGGCGGCGGTGCGGCTCGCGCTGCGCACGCCGGCGGGTGCGCAGCAGGTGCTGGCGCGCCGCGTGGTGCTGGCCACGGGGCGCGACGGGCTCGGCGGCCCCGCGGTTCCGGCCTTCGTCAACGCACTGCCGCGCTCGCAATGGGCCCACTCGTCCGACGAGATGGACTACGGCAAGCTGGCCGGACTGCGCGTGGGCGTGGTCGGCGCGGGCTCGTCGGCCATGGACAGCGCGGCCACCGCGCTGGAGGCCGGCGCGCACAGCGTCGAGCTGCTGATCCGCCGGCCCGACCTGCCGCGCGTCAACAAGGGCAAGGGCGCCGGCGTGCCGGGCCTGACGCAGGGCCACTACGACCTGCCCGATGCATTCAAGTGGCGCATCCGCCACTACATCAATGTGGCCAACGTGCCGCCGCCGCATGGCAGCACGCTGCGCGTGTCGCGCCACCCGAACGCGTTCTTCAATTTCGGCTGTCCGGTGCTTGCGGTCGAGCCGCAGGGCGCGGCAATGCGCGTGGCCACGCCCAGGGGCGACTTCGTGTTCGACTTCCTCGTTGTTTCCACCGGTTTCAAGATCGACTGGCGCTGCCGCCCCGAGTTCGACACCATTGCATCGCATGTGCGAACGTGGAAGGATCGTTTCGTGCCCGCGCCCGGCGACGAAGACCAGGAGCTGGCCGATTCGCCCGATCTCGGGCCGGTGTTCGAATTCCGCGAGCGCGCAGCGGGCCGGTGCCCGGGCCTGGACCGCATCCATTGCTTCTGCTATCCGGCGGCCCTGTCGCACGGCACGGTGTCGGGCGACATTCCCGCGATCAGCGATGGCGCCAGGCGGCTTGCGAGCGGCATGGCCAGCCTGTTCTATCGCGAAGACTTCGAGCAGCACTTCGCCAACCTCGAGGCCTACAGCGAGCCCGAACTGTTCGGCGACGAATGGGTGCCCGCGCCGCCGCCGTCCGAACGCGGCTGAACTCCAGACTTCTTCATCGAAACGCATGACCACTCTTTCCGAATCTTCTCTTGCCCTCGACGTGATCGACGCCACGGTGCCGCTGGTGCCCGGCCACGCCACCCGCCTGCTGCGCCAGCAGCGCGACAAGGTCGTGGCGGCCACGCAGGGCAGCTACGACGCGATGTTCTCGTCCTCGGTCGAAGGCCTGTCGGTGGCCGAGCGCCTGCTGGTCGCGCTGCACGCCTGCAGCGTCTCCAAGGCCGCGACGCTCGCCGCGCACTACCGCGAGCGGCTGCTGGCCGAGGGCGTGGACCGCGAGCTGATCGCGGCCGTGGGCAGCGGCGCGCCGGTGGCCGATGCGCGGCTGCGCACGGTGCTGGCGTTCACCGCCAGCCTGATCGAGCGCCCCATCGAGGGCGACAGGGCCGCGGTGCAGTCGCTGGCCGACGCAGGGCTCTCGACGCCCGCCATCGTCGCGCTGGGCCAGCTGATCGCCTTTCTCTCCTACCAGGTCCGTCTGGTCGCGGGGCTGCAGGCGCTGGCCGCCGTGGAGGTCGCAGCATGAGCAGTACGAACGCGCCGATCCGCATCAAGGGCTTCACCAACGAGGTGCTGAGCTGGAAGCCCTGGCTCGACCCGGTCGACGTTGCCTCGGCCACGCCGGCCCAGCTGGCCGCGCTCGACGAGATGAGCCCGCAGGCGCGCAGCTCGCCGTATTTCCTGGTGCTCGCGCACCAGCCCGAGATGCTGCTGCAGCGCTCCATCGCCTTCAACGCGATCATGTTCGCGCCGGGCGGCATGCCGCGCGCGGAGCGCGAGCTGGGCGCCACGGTGGAGTCGCGCGTCAACGGCTGCGTGTACTGCGCCTCGGTGCATGCGCAGCGCTTCGAGCAGCTGGCCAAGCGCAGCGACGTGATCTCGCAGGTGTTCGAGGAGCCGGCCTCCGCGGGCACCACGGCGCGCGAGAAGGCCATCGTCGAATTCTCGATCCGGCTCGGCGCCGAGCCCGGCAAGGTGTCGGCCGACGATGTGCGAATGCTCAAGTCGGTGGGGCTCAGCGAACTCGAGATCCTCGACCTCGTCCACTCCGTGGCGCTCTTCGCCTGGGCCAACCGGCTGATGCTCAACCTCGGCGAGCCGGTCTTTCCGGGCGCTGCCGCCTCGTCATAGGCGGGCGAGCAGGCCGGCCACGGTTTCGCGGGCCAGGCCCAGCGGCGCCAGCAGGTCGTTGCGCTGCCGGAAGTCGATGCCGCTGACCAGCGAGGCAGCGTCCACGATGGTGCGCGTCGCGGGTGTCGCCACGCCGGCGATGGCGCCGAGCGCTTCGACGAAGGCCAGGCCGTAGGGCATGTCTTCGCTCAGGTAGCGCGTGTCGGTGCGCACGGGGCCGGGCGGTCCGCCGCGCTTGGCATGCAGCTCGGCCGCGATGTCCTCGAGCCGCGCCGATGCCGTGCCGAAGGAGCGCGCGAAATGCTCCTCGATCGGCCCGAGCGCGATGCCGAAGGCGCCGGCCACGGCGCGCCGCTCCCGGTCCAGCGCCTCGATCGCGCGGGCCACGCCGGGCGTCATGCAGTGGTACTGCGGCCAGTTCTCCGCGTGCTCGATGCGGGTCCAGTTGAAGACGGCCAGCGGTCCGTGCGACTGCGGGTTGACGTTCGCGAGCGCGCTGGCGAGCGTGTTGTCCTGCGCGAAGAAGCCGCCGCCGAACAGCGCGGTGCACAGTTCGATGGCGCGCTCGATTTCCGAGCTCGGCAGCGCGGAGACGCCGACCGCCTGGCGCCGCGTCATCACCCTGACCTGCGTGGCGGATTCGCGGCGGGCGGTCAGCACCGTGGTGCCGAAGCTGGCGACCGTCACCCGCTTGCCCGCGCGCCCTGCGCTTTCGTGCAGATAGAGCGACGACAGCGAGGCCATCGAGCTGACGATCACGGTCTGCCCGTCGCGCAGGAAGGGCAGCAGCGCATCCATGACGCGCTTGTGGCCGTTGACCGGCAGGGCGATCAGCAGCACATCCGATGCGCCGCAAAGCTGCGCCGCATCGCCGGCCACTTCGACCGCCACGCGGCAGGGCTGCACGCCGACGGCTTCGAGCGGCTGCGTGCGCAGGGCCTCGGCACCCTGGCCGCCCGGCGACCAGAGCATGGCGCCGTGGCCCGCCTGACGCAGCCACGCCGCGCTGGCCAGGGCGATCGCCCCGGCCCCCGCGATGCCGACGCGCAGGCGCCCTGTCGCAGGCTCAGTCAACCTTGATCCCGCCTTGCTTGATGACCTTCGCCCAGCGCTGGCTGTCCTCCGCGATCACCTTGCCCAACGCCGCGCCGCCGCCGCAGGTGTTCACCGCGCCCAGCTGGGCGAAGCGCTGCCTGGTTTCGGGCAGGTTGCACACCTCGACCAGCGCCGCCGAGAGCTTCTCGATGCTGGCGGCCGGCATGCGCGCGGGCGCCATCACGCCCACCCACACCGGCACGTCCATGCCGGCGAGGCCCGCCGCCTCGGCGACCGTCGGCGGCGTGCCGAGGCTGGGCAGCGCCGCGCGCGAAAAGGTGCCGAGCACGCGGGCCTTGCCGCTCGCGACCATCGGCTCGATGGAAGCGGCGCTGGTCACGATCAGCGCCACCTGGCCGCCCAGCAGGTCGGTCAGCGCCGGCGCCGCGCCGCGGTAGGGCACATGCAGCAGGTTCACGCCGCTCGCCTGGGCCAACAGCGCGCCCGTGAGGTGCGACACCGTGCCGTTGCCGGTGGAGGCATAGGTCAGCTGCCCCGGCTTCGCCTTGGCGTCGCGCAGCACGTCGGCCAGGGTCTTGTAGGGGCTTTCGGCGCGCACGGCCAGGGTCATGGGCGTGTCGCCGACCAGGGCCACGGGCGCGAGGTCTGCCATGGGGTCGTAGGGCAGCTTGGCCTGCAGGTGGGGCGCGATGGTGATGGCGCCGCCGGTGGCCAGCAGCACGGTGGCGTCGTCGGTCGCCTTGGCCACCGCGTCGGCCGCCACGATGCCGCCCGCGCCCGCCTTGTTGTCGACGATCACGCTGCCGCCGAGCTTGTCCGAGAGCTTGGCGCCCAGGTAGCGGGCGATCACGTCCTGCGCCCCGCCGGCGGCGAAGGGCACCACGATGCGCAGCGGCTTGTCGCCGGCCGGCTGCGCATGCAGCGGCATCACGGCCAGGCTGGCGGCGGCCGCGAGGCCCAGGGCGAGGTGTTTCAGGAACAATTTCATGGCATTCCAGGCGGTGCGAAAAATCTGCCGAAGGGTAGGCGTAACCCGCGCAACACGCAGGTTACGTGCCTCAAGTCTAGAGTCTGGCGGCCGGGCGGCCGGCCGGGCGCGATAATCCGCCTTCCCCGGCCGCTCCGAGCCGGGCTCCTGCCGAACCGTCATGAACCCCAGCTACAAACCCAGCGACGTCGAGTCCGCTGCCCAGGCGCAATGGAGCGCCGCCGATGCCTACCGCGTCACCGAGGACGCGAGCCGTAAAAAGTATTACGCCTGCTCGATGCTGCCGTACCCCAGCGGCAAGCTGCACATGGGCCACGTGCGCAACTACACCATCAACGACATGCTCACGCGCTACCTGCGCATGAGCGGCTACAACGTGCTGATGCCCATGGGCTGGGACGCCTTCGGCCTGCCGGCCGAGAACGCCGCACTCAAGAACGGCGTGCCGCCGGCCAAGTGGACCTACGAGAACATCGATTACATGCGCGGCCAGCTCCAGGCCATGGGCCTGGCGATCGACTGGAGCCGCGAGATCGCCACCTGCGATCCCAGCTATTACAAGTGGAACCAGTGGCTGTTCCTGAAGATGCTCGAGAAGGGCATCGCCTACCGCAAGACGCAGGTCGTCAACTGGGACCCGGTCGACCAGACCGTGTTGGCCAACGAGCAGGTGATCGACGGCAAGGGCTGGCGCACCGGCGCTACGGTCGAGCGCCGCGAGATTCCGGGCTACTACCTGAAGATCAGCGACTACGCCGAGGAATTGCTCGAGCACACCCAGCACAAGCTGCCGGGCTGGCCCGAGCGCGTCAAGCTGATGCAGGAGAACTGGATCGGCAAGAGCGAGGGCGTGCGCTTCGCCTTCACGCACGACATCAAGGACGCGGGCGGCCGGCTGATCCAGGACGGCCGCATGTACGTGTTCACCACCCGCGCCGACACCATCATGGGCGTGACCTTCTGCGCCGTGGCGCCCGAGCACCCGCTGGCCGTGCACGGCGCCACGCTTGATCCCAAGGTCGCGGCCTTCATCGAGGAATGCAAGAGCGGCGGCACCACCGAGGCCGAGCTCGCCACGCAGGAAAAGAAGGGCGTGCCCACGGGCCTGACCGTCAAGCACCCGATCACCGAGGAGCAGGTGCCGGTGTGGGTCGGCAACTACGTGCTCATCAACTACGGCGACGGCGCCGTGATGGGCGTGCCGGCGCACGACGAGCGCGATTTCGCCTTCGCCAACAAGTACGGCATCGAGATCATCCAGGTGGTGCTGGTCGACGACGAGCCGCACTTCGACTATCACAAGTGGCAGGACTGGTACGCCGACAAGCAGCGCGGCGTGACCATCAACTCCGACAACTTCAGCGGCATGACCTACAAGGAGGCCGTGGCCGCCGTGGCGCATGCGCTCGCCCAGAAGGGCCTGGGCGAGATGCAGACCACCTGGCGCCTGCGCGACTGGGGCGTGAGCCGCCAGCGCTACTGGGGCACGCCGATCCCGATCATCCACTGCGACGAGCACGGCGCGGTGCCGGTCCCCGAGAAGGACCTGCCCGTGGTGCTGCCCACCGACTGCGTGCCCGACGGCTCGGGCAACCCGCTCGCCAGGCATGAAGGCTTCCACGCCGGCGTGGTCTGCCCCGTCTGCGGCAAGCCCGCGCGGCGCGAGACCGACACCATGGACACCTTCGTCGACAGCTCGTGGTACTTCATGCGCTACTGCGACCCGAAGAACGACCAGGCGATGGTCGCCGAGGGCGCCGACTACTGGATGCCGATGGACCAGTACATCGGCGGCATCGAGCATGCGATCCTTCACCTGCTGTACGCGCGCTTCTGGACCAAGGTGATGCGCGACCTGGGCCTGGTGAAGGTCGACGAGCCCTTCAGCAAGCTGCTCACGCAGGGCATGGTGCTCAACCACATCTACTACCACCGCGACGAGAAGGGCGGCAAGAACTACCACCCGCCGCTGGAAGTCACGCCCACGCTCGATGCGCAGGGCCGCATCGTCGGCGGCGTCGCCGCGGACGGCACCAAGGTCGAATACGGCGGCGTCGGCAAGATGGGCAAGAGCGAACGCAACGGCGTCGACCCGCAGGACCTGATCGAGAAGTACGGCGCCGACACCGCGCGCCTCTACACCATGTTCACCGCGCCGCCCGAGGCCACGCTCGAGTGGAACGACGCGGCCGTCGAGGGCAGCTACCGCTTCCTGCGCCGGGTCTGGAACTTCGGCGTGGCGCAGGCCGACGTGGCCCCGGTGGCGTTCGGCGGCCAGGCCTTCGGCAAGGCCGCGCAGGCGCTGCGCCGCGAGGTGCACACCGTGCTGCGCCAGGTCGACTACGACTACCAGCGCATGCAATACAACACGGTGGTGTCGGGCGCGATGAAGCTGCTCAATGCGCTCGAGGGCTTCAAGCCCGATGGCAGCGCCGGCGATGCCGCCGCGCTGCGCGAAGGCCTGGGCATCCTGCTGCGCTGCCTGTATCCGGCCACGCCGCACATCGCCTGCCAGCTCTGGCAGCAGCTTGGCTATGACAAGGAGCTGGGCGGCCTGCTCGACGCGCCCTGGCCCGTGGTGGACGTGGGCGCGCTGGAGCAGGACGAGATCGAGCTCATGCTGCAGGTCAACGGCAAGCTGCGCGGCGCGCTGCGCGTGCCGGCCGGCGCCTCCAAGGCCGAGATCGAAGCGCTCGCGCTCTCGTGCGACGACTTCGTCAAGTTCGCCGAAGGCGCGCCGGCCAAGCGCGTCATCGTGGTTCCCGGCCGGCTGGTCAACGTGGTCATCTGAACGAAACGATCGATAGAAGCATGAACAATCGCAACGCCCCGCTGCCGCGCCGCGGCTTTCTCCTGGGCCTGGCCACGGCGGGCGCCAGCCTCGCGCTGGCCGGCTGCGGGTTCGAACTGCGCAAGGCGCCGGTGTTCGCGTTCAAGACGCTGTCGGTGTCGGGCAATTCGGAGCTGATCAACCGGCTGCGGCGCGAAATGCGCGCCGCCGGCACCGTGACGCTGGTGCCACCCGAGCAGGCCCAGAGCGCCGACGCGATCCTCGAGATCCTGGGCGAGAACCGCGACCGCATCGTGATCTCGACCAATTCGGCCGGCCTGCTGCGCGAGCTGCAGCTGCAATTGCGCGTTCGCTTCAGCCTGCGCACGCCGGGCGGCAAGATGCTGCTCGCGCCCACCGAGGTGTCGCAGTCGCGCGACCTGAGCTTCAACGAAACCAACGCGCTCGCCAAGGAAGGTGAGGCCGAGCTGCTGTACCGCGACATGCAGGCCGACATCGCACAGCAGATGATGCGGCGCCTCGCGGCCGTCAAGGAACTCTAGGATTCCATGCAACTTGCCAGCGCCCAGCTGGGCTCCCATCTGCAGAAGGGTCTGAAGCCTCTCTACACGATCCATGGCGACGAGCCGCTGCTCGCGCAGGAAGCGGCCGATGCCATCCGCGCCGCGGCGCGCGTGGCGGGCTATACGGAGCGCAGTTCGTACACCGTGGCCGGCGCGCACTTCGACTGGAGCGCGGTGCTCGCGGCGGGCGGCTCGCTCTCGCTGTTTGCCGACAAGCAGATCGTCGAGATCCGCATTCCCTCGGGCAAGCCCGGCAAGGACGGCAGCACGGCGCTGCAGCAGCTGGCCGAGGCGGCGCAAGGCAACGACAGCACGCTCACGCTGGTGATGCTGCCGCGGCTGGACAAGGCCACGCGCACGGGCGCCTGGTTCTCGGCGCTCGAGAACAATGGCGTGAGCCTGCAGGTCGACCCGATCGAGCGCAGCGCGCTGCCGCAGTGGATCGCGCAGCGCCTGGGCCTGCAGGGCCAGCGCGTGATGCCCGGCGACGAAGGCCAGCGCACGCTGCAGTTCTTTGCCGACCGCGTCGAGGGCAACCTGCTCGCCGCACACCAGGAAATCCAGAAGCTCGCCCTGCTGCATCCGGCGGGCGAACTGAGCTGGGAGCAGGTCGAAGGCGCGGTCAACAACGTGGCGCGCTACGACGTCTTCAAGCTCTCTGAGGCCGTGCTGGCCGGCAATCCGCAGCGCGTGGCGCGCATGCTCGACGGCCTGCAGGCCGAAGGCGAGGCCGAGGTGCTGGTGCACTACACGATCGCCGAGGACATCCGCGCCCTGAAGCGCGTGAAGGACGCCATGGCCGCGGGCCGGCCGCTGCCCATGGCGCTGCGCGAGAACCGCATCTGGGGCCCGCGCGAGCGCGCCTTCGAGCGCGTGCTGCCCCGGCTCGACGACCGCATGCTGGCGCGGCTGCTGCGCGCAGCCCATGTGGTGGACGGCATCTGCAAGGGGCTGAAGCAGCCCGACTGGCCGGCCAGCGGC
Organism: Variovorax sp. V93; assembly: GCF_041154485.1. Taxonomy (NCBI): domain Bacteria; kingdom Pseudomonadati; phylum Pseudomonadota; class Betaproteobacteria; order Burkholderiales; family Comamonadaceae; genus Variovorax; species Variovorax sp. V93. The sequence continues at coordinate 532,810 of NZ_AP028669.1, forward strand.
TGGCAGGCGCTGCAGCGGCTGGCGCTGATGCTGTGCCGCGCCTGCAGCAGCGCGCTGGCTGCCGCGCGCCGCGCCTGATCCCTGACGAGCGCAGCCAAAAGGCCTGCGTCAGCCGTGCAGCAGGCCCGCGTGGGAAAATAGCTGCATGAACGCGTTCAACGTCAGCGAGCACATGCAGACCCTCGGCCTGCAGGCAAAAACCGCTGCATTCCTCATGGCCCGTGCGGATGCAGCTACCAAAAACAGAGCATTGAAGGCCCTGGCCAAGCGCCTGCGCGAAGCCGGCCCGGACCTCGCCGAGGCCAACCAGAAGGATCTGGCGCGCGCCACCGCCGCCGGCCTGTCGGCGCCGATGGTCGACCGCCTCAAGCTCACGCCCAAGGTCATCGAGACCGTGGCGCTGGGCTGCGAGCAGCTCGCCGGCATGGCCGACGTGATCGGCGAGATCATCGGCATGAAGCAGCAGCCCAGCGGCATCCGCGTGGGCCAGATGCGCGTGCCGATCGGCGTCTTCGGCATGATCTACGAGAGCCGGCCCAACGTGACCATCGAGGCCGCGAGCCTGGCCATCAAGAGCGGCAATGCCGCCATCCTGCGCGGCGGCTCGGAGGCGATCGAGTCGAACAAGGCGCTGGCGCTGCTGGTGTCCGGGGCGCTGGCCGAGGCCGGCCTGCCGGTGGATGCGGTGCAGCTGGTGCAGACCACCGACCGCGAAGCCGTGGGCCAGCTCATCGCGATGCCCGAGTTCGTCGACGTGATCATCCCGCGCGGCGGCAAGGGCCTGATCGAGCGCATCAGCCGCGATGCCAAGGTGCCGGTCATCAAGCACCTGGACGGCAACTGCCACGTCTACGTGGACGACACGGCCGAGTTCGAGATGGCGCTGCGCATCGTCGACAACGCCAAGACGCAGAAATACAGCCCCTGCAATGCGGCCGAAGGCCTGCTGGTGTCGGCGGCGGTGGCGGAAGACTTCCTGCCCCGGATCGCCGCCATCTTCGCGGCCAAGGGCGTTGAAATGCGCTGCGACCCGGCGGCGGCCCGGATCCTGCGCGCCGACGAGGCGCTGGCCGGCTCGGGCGCAAGGATCGTCGATGCGGTCCCGTCCGACTGGTCCGAGGAATACCTTGCCGCGGTGATCAGCATCAAGGTGGTCGAAGGGGTCGACGAGGCCATTGCGCACATCAACCGCTACTCGAGCCACCACACCGACGCCATCGTCACGCGCGACCACGTGCATGCACAGCGTTTCCTGCGCGAGGTCGATTCGGCCAGCGTCATGGTCAATGCGAGCACACGCTTCGCGGACGGTTTCGAGTTTGGCCTGGGGGCGGAAATCGGCATCAGCACCGACAAGTTCCACGCGCGCGGACCGGTCGGCATCGAAGGGCTGACCTCGCTCAAGTACGTGGTGCTCGGGCAGGGCGAAGTGCGCAGCTGATGCGCCGGAGGCGGGCGGACTGAACCAAGTCCGCTCTACGTAGTCTTGTCATTGGGGCGGCCATCCCCAAATCCTACAATTCCGCTCTACCTTTCAAGTACAAATCCAACAAGGCCGCCGCATGGTTCCGCATCTCGTCACCGCCCTGACCGGCCCGATCAACGAACTGGAACAGCGGGTACTCGATTCCACGCCCGCCATCGAGCGCTGGTTCCGGCTCGAATGGATGGAGCACACGCCGCCGTTCTACAGCGCGGTCGACATCCGCAACGCGGGCTTCAAGCTGGCGCCGGTCGACACCAATCTCTTTCCCGGCGGCTGGAACAATCTCACCAAGGAGATGCTGCCGCTGGCGGTGCAGGCCGCGCAGGCGGCCATCGAGAAGATCTGCCCGGAAGCGCGCAACCTGCTCGTCATTCCCGAGAACCACTCCAAGAACACCTTCTACCTCGCCAACGTCGCCCAGCTGGTGCGCATCTTCCACATGGCGGGACTCAACGTGCGCGTGGGTTCGATCGATCCGGCCATCAAGTCGCCCAAGAAGATCGAGCTGCCCAATGGCGAATCGGTGTGCCTGGAGCCCGTGGTGCGCAGCAAGCGCCGCCTCGGGCTCAAGAACTTCGATCCCTGCACCATCCTGCTCAACAACGAGCTGTCGGCCGGCACCCCGGGCATCCTGGAAGACCTGCACGAGCAGTACCTGCTGCCGCCGCTGCACGCGGGGTGGTCGGTGCGGCGCAAGAGCAATCACCTGCACAGCTACGAAGAGCTGTCCAAGCGCTTCGGCAAGCTGCTTGGCATCGATCCCTGGCTCATCAACCCGATCTATGCGCGCGCCGACGGCGTCGACTTTGCCGAAGGCCGCGGCATCGATGTGCTGACCAGCCACGTGGACGCGGTGCTGACCAAGGTGCGCCGCAAGTACAAGGAATACGGCATCAACGAGAAGCCCTTCGTCGTCGTCAAGGGCCAGGTCTGCGGCGACGGCCCGGGCGTGATCACGGTGCGCGATGCGAAGGAGGTCGAGGGCCTTGTCGGCAAGTCGCGCGGCGCCTCCGCGGGCAGCAAGGCGGCCGCGGCCGCCAGGGAACTGCGCGAGCCCCGCGAGGTGATCGTCCAGGAAGGCGTGCTGACCAATGAGCGCGTGCACAACGGCGTGGCCGAGCCGGTGGTCTACATGATGGACCGCTACGTGGTGGGCGGCTTCTACCGCGTGCATGCCGAGCGCGCCCCCGACGAGAACCTCAAGCTGCCGGGCGCGAGCTTCGTGCCGCTGGCTTTCTCCGAAAGCGCGCATCTGCCGCAACCCGGCGCCAAGCCCGGCGCGAGCGCCCCCAACCGCTTCTACATGTATGGCGTGGTGGGCCGCCTGGCCATGGTGGCTGCGAGCTACGAAATGGAAGCCACCGATCCGGACGCCGAAATCTACGAATGATTTTCCCGGGCGGCTTGCGCGGGCCTCGGTCGGCGGCAAAATAGCGGCCCCACAGCAAAGGAAACAAGAGGGCGGAGGGGTGCGCGCGGCGGCTGGAAATTCCATCGCGGCAGCATCTCGGTGCGTGTGACGTCTGGTTACGCGCGAGCAACCTCCCTTTTTCCCATCGACTTCGTGTCACCTCCCAAATCCACTTCCGCCGCCGCCTTGATCATCGGCGCCATCGGTGTCGTCTATGGCGACATCGGCACCAGCGTGCTGTATGCAGTCAAGGAAGTGTTCGGCCACGGCCACCTGCCGTTCACTGTCGAAAACGTCTACGGCATCCTTTCGATGTTCTTCTGGACGCTCACCGTCATCGTGTCGATCAAGTACGTGGTGCTGGTGCTGCGCGCCGACAACGAAGGCGAGGGCGGCCTGGTCGCCATGCTGGCGCTCGCCTCGCGCGCGGTGGCCGACAAGCCCAAGCTGCGCCACGTGCTGCTGCTGGTGGGCATCTTCGGCACCTCGCTCTTCTATGGCGACGGCGTCATCACGCCGGCCATCTCGGTGCTTTCGGCGGTCGAAGGCCTCGAAGTGGTGTCGCCCCACTTCAAGCACTATGTGCTGCCGGTCACGCTGGTGGTGCTGTTCGGCCTCTTCGTGGTGCAAAAGCGCGGCACGGCGGGCATTGGCAAGTTCTTCGGGCCCATCACGCTCGCGTGGTTCCTGGCGATTGCGGTGCTCGGGGTGTCGCAGATCCTGCACCACCCTGAAATCCTCAAGTCGCTGAATCCCTGGTTCGCGCTGAAGTTCATGTGGGACAACCCGGGCACCAGCTTCATCCTGCTGGGCGCCACGGTGCTGTGCGTGACGGGCGCCGAGGCGCTTTACGCCGACCTGGGCCACTTCGGCAAGCGTCCGATCCGCGTGGCCTGGTTCACGGTCGTGATGCCGGCGCTCACGCTCAACTACTTCGGCCAGGGCGCGCTGCTGCTGGAGAACCCCGAGGCCGTGAAGAACCCGTTCTTCATGATGGCGCCCGAATGGGCGCTCGTTCCGCTGGTGCTGCTGGCCACGGCAGCCACGGTCATCGCGTCGCAGGCGCTCATCACGGGCGCCTTCAGCGTCACGCGCCAGGTCATCCAGCTGGGCTACCTGCCGCGCCTGAACATCGAGCACACGAGCGTGCGCACGGCGGGGCAGATCTACATTCCGCTGGTCAACTGGGGGCTGTTCGTGGCCATCGTGCTCGCGGTGGTCATGTTCCGCTCGTCGAGCAGCCTGGCCGCGGCCTACGGCATTGCCGTGACCACCGACATGCTGATCACCACGATCCTGACCTTCTTCGTGATCCGCTACGCCTGGAAGCTGCCGCTGGCGCTGTGCATTGCGTCGACCGCGGTGTTCTTCGTGGTCGACTTCCTGTTCTTCGCGTCGAATCTGCTCAAGCTGTTCGAGGGCGGCTGGTTCCCGCTGGTGATCGGCGGCGCCGTGTTCACCCTGATGATCACCTGGAAGGAAGGCCGCCGCCTGATGGGCGAGGTGCAGCGCGCTGATGCGATCGAACTGAAGGCCTTTCTCGATTCGGTGTTCGAGAGCCCGCCCGCGCGCGTGGACGGCACCGCGGTGTTCCTCACCGCGGAACCCGGCGTGGTGCCCAATGCGCTGCTGCACAACCTCAAGCACAACAAGGTGCTGCACGAGCAGAACATGTTCGTGACCGTGCGCAACCACGAAGTGCCCTGGATCCCGATGGACAAGCGCATCGAGATCGAGGCGCTCGGCCACCATTGCTGGCAGGTCATCGTGCACTATGGCTTCAAGAACGATGTCGACCTGCCGCGGGCGCTCGACAACGCGCGCATGCGCGGCTGCCAGCTCGAGCCGATGACGACGAGCTACTTCCTCTCGCGCGACGTCGTCATTCCCACGCTGGGCAGCGGCATGGCGCCATGGCGCGAGAAGCTGTTCGCGCAGATGCACCACAACGCAAGCGGTGCTGCCGCGTTCCTGGGGTTGCCGAACAATGCGGTGGTGGAGCTGGGCTCCAAGATCGAGATCTGAACGGCGGCGGCCCGCGCAGCCGCCGGCCCCTGCTCCGCCTCAGCCCAGTCCCAGCATCTGCCCCAGGCTGCGCTGCGAAGCGGGCCTGTCGAGGGCGATGTTCTTCTCGAGCACCAGCAGGTGCTCTTCCGTCAGGCGCACGGCCTCGTCCGCATTGCCGCGCGCAATGGCATCGACCACGTCCGCATGCTCGCCGTGTTCGCACGATGCATTGCCGGGCGGTTCGTAGAGCGCCACGATCAGCGAGCAGCGCGACATGAGTTCGGTCAGGTAGCGTTCCAGGATCGGATTGCGCGCGAGTTTCGCCACGCGCAAATGAAAGGTGCTGGCCAGGCGCGCCCACTCGGGCTGCGCGTAGCGGTGCATCGCCGCATGCTCTTGCTTCAGGTGGCGCCGCAGTTCGGCGATTTCGGCGCGCGTAGCGTTGCGCACGGCCATGCGCACCAGCGCGGCCTCGAGCGCGCGGCGCGCCTCGAAGATCTGCCGCGTTTCCTCGGGCGAGGGCATGGCCACGATGGCACCGCGGTTCGGACGCAGTTCCACGATGTGGTCGTGTGCGAGCCGCTGGAGCACCTTGCGCACCAGCGCGCGGCTGACGCCGAACAGCTCGCACAGCGACGCCTCCGGCAGCTTGGTGCCGGGCGCGAGGCGCTGGTTGGTCACGCCTTCGAAGACCGAGCGGTAGATGCGTTCCTCGATGTCGCCGTGGTGGTCGTCGTTCTTCGCCGCGGCACCGTTGGTGGGCGGCAGCTTGTGCCGGGCGGGGCGCGGCGCGATGGCGGGCTTGGATGGCGAGGATGAGCGGGGCATGGAGCAGGCGATGGGGGAACCCGCCCATTATCGAACGCGTGCAGCGTGCATCCGGCTGCTCATCAGATGAACTCCGCGGGCCGTTGCGCTGCAAGCTGCTGCATGTGCGATGCGATCCTGCCCGGCGTGGTGAGCCAGATGTCGCCGCGGTCGCGCGCGCGTGCCAGGTGCGTCAGCGCCGTGCGCAGGTGGCGCAGCCGATAGGGCTGCCCGACGATGTAGGGATGCAGCGCGAGGCCCATCACCAGCGGCTGCGCGCGCGACTGTTCGAGCATCTCGTCGAAGTTGTCGACCACCATCGCGCTGAAGTCCCTGGCGTCCATGAGGCGCCCCACGATCATCGGAATGTCGTTGAGCTCCTGCGGATACGGCACCGACCAGATCGAGCCGCCGCCGCGCGTGCGCATGCGCACCGGCTGGTCGTCGTGGCACCAATTGAGCGTATAGCCGTAGCCGGTCTCGGCCAGCAGGTCGGGCGTCACGGCGCTTTCCGAGATCCACGGCGACAGCCATCCGGCCGGCGCCTGGCCGCTCTCGCGCCGCATGCGTTCGCGGCAGCCTGAGAGCAATGCGCGTTCGTGCGCCTCGTCCCATGCGCCCTGGCGCTCCGCGTTGCTGTGGCCGTGGCCGATCAACTCGTCGCCGCGCGCCACGCAGGCCTGCACCAGTTCCGGGCAATGGTCATAGAGCGCCGTATTGACGAGCGCGCCCGCCGGCAGCGCCAGCGCATCGAACAGTTCGAGGCAGCGCCAGGCGCCCACGCGGTTGCCGTATTCGCGCCAGCCGTGGTTCAGCACGTCGGGCTGCGGCGAGGCCGGGCCGATGCAGGCGCCCAGACCGTCGCCGAAGGCGAAATGCTCGATGTTGAAGCCGATGTACACGGCCAGCCGTGCGCCGTTCGGCCATGCGTAGTCGGGCCGGCGTGTGATGGGGCTGTAGTCGAAGCGGCCGTGCGTGGGCAGCCGCTCGGGCCAGCGTGCAGTCATGCGCCCGCCCTCACAGCACCGCCAGCCCGGCGCGCACCAGCAGCCATTCGGCGCTGTCGTTCCACACGTCCATCCGGCTGATGAGGCCGTGGCGCACCACGTAGCGGTCGACGTAGCGATTGCCCTCGAAGGCGGTTCCGTCGGGCCAGGCGCCGTACAGCGTGCCCAGGCTGTAGACCACCGTTTCATCGGGCGTGCCGCCGGCCACCACTTCGGTGCGTTCGATCTTCTTCTTCACCCAGGCGTAGCGCTTCGCATTGAAGGCCGAGGTGTCGCCGGGCGCCCGCATCTCGCGGTTGCCGGTGAAGCGGATGCGGATGTCGGGCGCGGTGAAGCGCGACGCCGATTGCGGGTCGGGAATCATCACGAGACGAAGGAATTCGTCGACCACTTCGGCGGGCGTGGAAGGGCCCGGCAATGGTGGCGCATCGGAGGAGGCAGGCGTGTTCATGGGTTCTCCAGCATGTGGGCCATGGCGGTGCATGGCGGGAAGCACGACGGTGCTGCAGCAATTCTCGTGCCGATTGTCGACGTTAATTTATGAAAATTGTCGACAATCAATGGGCGCGCCGGCGGACCCTGGAGGCTGGGCGGGCCCACGGCGTCCCCGGCACAATCGCCCGATGCGTTTTTTCAAGGATCTGAGCCTCTCGGCCTTCACCGCGGGCTTCGTTGCCGTGCTCGTGGGCTTCACGAGTTCGGTGGCCATCGTGTTCCAGGCCGCGCAGGCCTTCGGCGCCACGCCCGAGCTTGCGGCCTCGTGGATGTGGGCGCTGGGCGTCGGCATGGGCCTGCCGTCCATCGTGCTGTCGCTGTGGTGGCGCAAGCCGGTGATGATCGCCTGGAGCACGCCGGGCGCCGCGGTGCTCGCCGTGGCGGCCGGCAGCTATGGCATGGGCGAGGCGGTCGGTGCCTTCATCGCCTGCGCCGCGCTGGTCGTGCTGGCGGGCGCGACGGGATGGTTCGAGCGCGTGATGAACCGGATCCCGATGGCCATCGCCGCCGCGCTGCTGGCCGGGGTGCTCGCGCGCTTCGGCCTCGACGCGTTCATCGCCGCGAGAACCGCGCTGCCGCTGGTGCTGCTGATGCTCGGCACCTACCTGGTGGCCAAGCGCCTGCTGCCGCGCTATGCAGTGCCGCTCACGCTGCTGGCCGCCATCGCCTTCGCGGCGGCGCGCGGCGAGATGAGCGTGTCCGCAGTGCAGTTCTCGCTCACCTGGCCGGTGTTCACCATGCCCGTCTTCAGCTGGCAGGCCATCGTGAGCCTGGCGCTGCCGCTCTTCATCGTCACCATGGCCTCGCAGAACCTGCCGGGCGTGGCCACCATCCGCGCCGCAGGCTACGGCGACCTGCCGATCAGCAAGCTCATCACGTTCACCGGGTTGACAACGCTGGTGCTCGCGCCCTTCGGCGCCTTTGCCTTGAACCTGGGCGCGATCACCGCCGCCATCTGCATGGGCCGCGAGGCGCACGAGGACCCGGCGCGCCGCTACACGGCCGCGGTGAGCTGCGGCGCCCTCTACGTGCTGATCGCCTTCTTCGGCGCGGCGGTCACCGGGCTGCTCACGGCCTTTCCGAAAGAACTGGTCGCCGCCATTGCCGGCCTGGCGCTGCTGGGCACCATCGGCAGCGGGCTGGCCGCCGCGGTGCGCGACGAGCCGCACCGCGAGGCCGCGGTCATCACCTTCCTGGTCACGCTCTCGGGCGTGGCCATCGCGGGCATCGGCTCGGCCTTCTGGGGCGTGGTGGCGGGCGCGCTCGCGCTCGCGGTGCAGCAGGCCGGGCGCGCAAAGGCCTGCGCCGGCAAGGGCATCGCCGCTTCCGGCAACATCGCGCCAGACAGCAGCAACATGGCGGCCATCTCTGGCGCCGGAAAGACTCCCAGATGAAAAACATCCTCTTCGTCGCCGATCCGCTCGATCATTTCAAGATCTACAAGGACACCACCTTCTCGATGATGCGCGAGGCCCAGCGCCGCGGGCACCGCATCGCGGCCTGTCTGCCGGAAGACCTGCAGTGGGTGTCCGGCGGGCTGGTCACGGCCAACGTGCAGCAGATCACGCTCACCGGGGACAGCAAGGCCTGGTACCGCGAGGACATCCGCGAGTCGAAGGCGCTGAAGGACTTCGACGCGGTGCTCATGCGCAAGGACCCGCCCTTCGACGCCGAGTACATCTACGCCACCCACCTGCTCGAGCAGGCCGAGCGCGAAGGCGCACGCGTGGTCAACAAGCCGCGCGCGCTGCGCGACCACCCCGAGAAGCTCGCGATCATGGAGTTTCCGCAGTTCACCACGCCCACGCTGGTCACGCGCAGCGCGCAGGCCGTGCGCGACTTCCATGCCGAGCACGGCGACATCATCCTCAAGCCGCTCGACGGCATGGGCGGCATGGGCATCTTCCGCGTCAGGCAGGACGCGCTGAACCTCGGTTCCATCGTCGAGACGCTCAACAAGAACGGTGCCGAGACCATCATGGTGCAGCGCTTCGTGCCCGACATCGTGCAGGGCGACAAGCGCATCCTGATCATCGCGGGGGAGCCGGCGCCCTTCGTGCTGGCGCGCATTCCGCAGGGCTCCGAAGTGCGCGGCAACCTGGCGGCCGGCGGCAAGGGCGTGGCGCAGCCGCTCACGCCGCGCAACCGCGAGATCGCCGAAACCGTGGGCCGCGCCCTCGCGCCGCGCGGGCTGCTCCTGATCGGGCTCGACGTGATCGGCGATTCGGTCACCGAAATCAACGTGACCAGCCCGACCTGCTTTCAGGAGATCACCGAGCAGACCGGCTTCGATGTGCCGAAGATGTTCATCGATGCGCTTGAAGCGCATCTGGCCGCACTGCGCTGAGCTCCTTCGGTGCCAGCTCGCGCTGGCGGCGCACCTGCACCAGCCGCGCGCGCCGCTTGCGCCACCAGATCACGATGCCCGTGATCGAAAGGCCCGCCACCGCGAGCCCCATGAGCGACATCAGGATGCGCCCCGGCAGCCCCAGGATGCGGCCGCCATGCAGCGGCAGCTGCAGCTGCGCGAACACGTCGGCCGCGGTGCCGTGCCAGGGCCGGTTGCTGCTGATGACGCGGCCGTCGCGGCCGTCCAGGTAGAGGTTCGACAGGCCCATGCCGTCGCTGCTGTCGTGCGTGGCATGGTCGAAGAACGACACGTTGTAGAAGCCGCCGCGCTGGTTGTAGAACACTCCGCCGAGCGGCGTGGTCCAGCCGCGCCGCCGCGCCTCGGCCTCGGCGTCGGCAACGATCTGGCGAAAGCCGATCGTGGGCTCGATGCGCGTGCCCAGCGGTGCGAGCGGCACCAGCGCCGAGGGGCCCGGCGTGGTCTTCGAGACCAGCGACAGCATCGGATGGAAGATCTCCTTGTAGAGATTCAGCGAGAACGAGGTGAAGGCGATGACGATGATCAGCGCCCACATCCACAGCCCGCCCGCGCGGTGCAGGTCGAAGTTGAGCCGGTAGCCGCCGGCCGCCCAGCGCACGGCCCAGGCCGGCTTCCAGCGTTTCCACCATTCGCGCGGGCCGCGGTGCTCGGGGTGCGCGGCACGGCGCTGGCGGCGTGGTGTCGTGAGATACAGCGCAACGCAGCTGTCGAGCAGCCACACCAGCGCCACGCCGCCCATGATCCAGTAGCCCAGCCGGTCGGTGCCCCAGACGGCCGGCACGTGCAGCATGTAGTGCAGCTTGCGCAGGAAGGGCATCAGCGTCTCGGGCTTGAGCGAGATGGCGCTCGCGTCGCGGCGGCCGCGCACCTCGGCCGTCACCGGATCGACGAACACCTGGTTGTAGCCGAGCCGGAAGGGCTTGCCGGTGGCGGGGTCGGTGCGCGGCTGCACGAAGTAGCGGGCGGTGTGGCCCTCTTCGAAACCCAGCGGCAGGTACGCGACCCGCGCGCGCGGGTCGTGGGCCTCGACCGCGGCCACCAGGTCGAAGGGATCGCGGAACGGCCCGCGCGAGGCGGTGTCGTAGAGCTTGCGGTTGAGCCAGCCGTCGATCTCGTGGTCCCACGAGATGACGGCGCCCGTCAGCCCCGAGACGACGAGGAACAGGGCCACCGCCAGTCCCGCCCAGCGGTGCACGGCGGTCGCGAAGGCGCGCATCAGAATTCGAGCGTGGCCGACAGGTTGAACGTGCGCGGGGCGCCGAGCACCAGGTAGCCGGAGCCGGGATAGCCGCCGACCGAGGACCAGTAGTTGCGGTCGGCCAGGTTCTCGATGCGCGCGCGCAGGGTGAGCAGCTTGCCGCTCACTTCGGTCACGTAGCGTGCGCCGATGTCCATGCGGGTCCAGCCCGGCACGCGCAGCGTGTTGGCGGCATTGGCGTAGCTCGATCCGCTCGCCACCACGCGGCCGTCGAGCGAGAGGCCGGGCACGCCCGGCACGTCCCACTCGACGCCGATGCTGCCCTGCGCCTTGGGCACGCCGATCACGCGCTTGCCGTCCGTGACGCTGCTGCCCGTGTCCTTCTGCCTGGCGTCCAGCCAGGTCACGCCGCCCAGCAGCCGCAGGCCCTTGCTGACCTGGCCGAAGACGCTGAGCTCGGCGCCCTGGTGGCGGTCCTTGCCGTTCGCGGAGAAGTAGTTGCCCTGCACGAAGGCGCGCGGCTTCTCGGTGGAGAAGAAGGCGAGCGTGCCGCCGACCTGGCCGGCGTCGTACTTGATGCCGACCTCCTTCTGCTTGGAGACGTAGGGGCGCAGCTGCTGGCCGGCATTGAGCACCGGCTGGCCGCCGGACTGCGCGGGCGCGGTTTCGCCCTGCGCCAGCCCTTCGATGTAGTTCGCATAGACCGACAGCCGGTCGTTGGCCTTGAACACGAGGCCCGCCAGCGGGCTGGTGCGGCTCTGGTCGTACGAGGTGACGGTGCCGCCGGCGGCGGTCTGGAGGCCGCTGCTCACGATGCGGTAGCTGATGTCGCTGGTCTCGATCGTCTGATGGCGCGCGCCGAGCGTCAGGCGCAGGCGGTCGTCCATGAAGGACAGCGTGTCGCCGATGGCCAGGCTCTTGAGCGTGGTGGTGCCGTTGAGCGCGGGGTTGGCGAGGTCGTTGCCCAGGTAGGTCAGCGCCGGCGGGAAATAGCTGCGCGGATAGTAGATGCCGGTGTTGAGCGTGCCGCCGGCGCCCAGGCCCATGCCGTAGGCGTTCTTCTTCTCGAGATCGAAATAGGAATAGCCCAGCACCCATTCGTGGCCCACGCTGCCGGTGCGCAGCTTGCCGCGCACGCCGATCTCCGCCGTCTTGACCTTGTCCTCGCGCGTGTTGTCGAAGCGGGTCATCGTGGCCGCTCCCGTGAGGCCGTTGGAGACCGTCGGGCCCGCGAGGGAATTGTTCTCGTAGCTGCTGCGCGCGCCGGCGGCGGCCCAGGCCGTGATGTCCGGCGTGATGTCGTACTCGCCGCGCACCGAGCCGAAGGTGTCGCGCTCGTAGGAATAGGTCCAGGGCTGCGCGAAGTTCGTGCTGTTGTCGGGCGCCCTGGGCACCACCGTGACGCCGCTGCCGAGCGTCACGTTGGGACGCGTGTTGCGCAGGCGGTGCTCCTGGTGGCCGATGTCGGCCGAGATGCGCGCGTCGCGGCTGCGCCAGTCCAGGCCCACCGAGAGCACGTCGAGCTTGACGCCCTCGCCGTCCACGCCGGTGCCGCCGTCGCGGTGCGCGGCGTTCAGGCGCACGCCCACGCTCTGGTCGGGGCCGAAGCGGCGCGCGATGTCGGTCGCGGCATAGGCCTGCGAGCCGCTGGCTGTGCCCAGCGTGATCTGCGTGAGCGCATCGTTCGGCGCGCGCTTGGGCAGCAGGTTGATGTTGCCGCCGATGCCGCCGCCCGAGGGCGTGGCGCCGTTCAGGAATGCGCTCGCACCGCGGAACACCTCCACGCGCTCGAACAGTTCGGACGAGATGTACTGCCGCGGCAGCAGGCCGTAGAGCCCGTTGTAGGCGATGTCGTCCGAATTGACGATGAAGCCGCGGATGAAATACGACTCCTGGAAGTTGCCGAAGCCGCGCGCCACGCGCACCGTCGGGTCGTTCTGCAGCACGTCGGCCACGCTCCTGGCCTGCTGGTTCTGGATCAGCTCGTGGGTGTAGCTGGTGCTGGAGAACGGCGTGCTCATCATGTCCTGGTTGCCCAGGATGCCGACGCGGCCGCCGCGCGCCACCTGGCCGCCCGCGTAGGGCTTGGTCAGGCCTTCGGCCGAGGCGTCGGCGCTGGCTTCGACGGTGACGGTGGCCAGGGTGCCGGTTGTCGACGGCGAGGCGGCAGGCGCTGCGGGCGCCGGCTGTGCCGGGGTGGTCTGGGCGAGGGCTGCCACGGCGTGAAGCGCGAGCAGCGAGGCGGCCACGGTCGGGCGAAGCCGGAGAAACGGAGCAGCGGACATGGAACGGTTCAATCTGTAATACAAATGAGAACCGTTATTATTCGATAACAAAACCCATGATTTCGAAACTTTCCCGCAATGTTGCGGAAAAGTGTCAGAGAAAAGTTGTCAATCGGGCGACTGAGCGGGGCGCTTCAGAACGCCGCCAGCTGGCCGTCCACGAACACGTGCAGCTCGCCCGGCGCAAAGGCCGTCCAGCTTTCGTTGGTGGTGAGCGGCGCGGTCACGACCACCGCCACGCGGTCGTTCGGCGTGGTGTGCTTTGCGAAGTCGATCTCCAGGTCTTCGTCCGACAGCTGCGCCGTGACGAAGGGATGGCGCCGCTCCACGTACCAGAGATGCGTGGAGGCATGGGCCCAGAGCGCCTGGCCGTTCGACAGCATGAAGTTGAAGGTGCCGTGGCCCGCAAGCTGCGGCGCCAGTTCGCGCAGCGTGAGCGTGAGTTCCTCGATGCTCGGCACACCCGCATGCGACTTGGCCAGCTCCTGCATGATCCAGCAGAAGGCGTGCTCGCTGTCGGTGTTGCCCACCGGGTGGAAGTTGCCGTGCAGCCGCGGACGAAAGTCTTTCAGGTCGCCGTTGTGGGCGAACACCCAGTAGCGGCCCCACAGCTCGCGCACGAAGGGGTGGCAGTTCTGCAGATTGACGGCGCCCTGCGTGGCCTTGCGGATGTGCGCAATGACGTTGCGGCTCTGGATCGGGTAGCGCCGGATCAGCTCGGCCACCGGCGACTCGCTCGCGGGCATGTGGTCGACGAAGTGGCGCAGCCCGCGGTCCTCGAAGAAGGCGATGCCCCAGCCGTCGGCGTGGTGGTCGGTGCGGCCGCCGCGCTGCGCGAAGCCCGTAAAGCTGAAGGTCACGTCCGTGGGCGTGTTGCAGTTCATTCCAAGCAGTTGGCACATGGCGCTATTAGAGCGCGAGCGCCGCCCGCCCGGCGAACCCGTGCGCCCGTTCAGCGCACGAAGCGGCCTTCGGGCGTGACGCGCACCATCTCGATGAAGCGCGAGCCGGCATTGGCGCCGGTCGAGAAGTCGATATCCATGCCGGCCAGCCGCAGCCTGAGGGCGCGCAGCGTTGCATGCAGGCGGGCGCGCGTCAGGTCGCGGCCGGTGCGCTTGAGCGCCTCGATCATCACCAGCGCGTTCAGGTAGCCCTCGAAGCTGCCGTAGCCCACCGGCACCTGCGCGCGCTCGGCCAGGCGGCGGTAGTCGCGCGTGACGGATTCCACCTCGCCCCAGGGATAGGGCGTGACCTGCGAGATGGCCAGGCCGCTGGCCTGCAGCTGCACCACCTTGGCCGTGACCTCGCCCGGCACGATCGACATGCCATAGAACATCGGCTTGCTGCCGGCCCCGTAGGTCGCCTTGATCACCTCGCCGGCCACGGTGCCGGCCAGGTACATCAGCACCGCCTGGGACTGGCTGTCGGCCAGAATCTTGCCAGCGGCGGCGGAGGTCGAGCCATCGCCCTTCACCGACACCACCAGCGCGGGCACCTGCTTGTGCGTGGCCATGGCCGCCTCGATCAGCTTCACCGCCTCGACGCCGCCGGGATTGTCCAGGTGGGCGATCGCGATCTTGTTCACGCCGATGGTCGACAGGTGCTCGACCAGCGCCTGCGCCTCGCGCGCATTGCTGGCGCGCACGAAGTAGGCCGAACCCGCCACGCGCTCGCGTGCGCTGTCGCCCACGCCGTAGCCGCCGACGCTGGGCGCGCCGCTTTGCTGCAGCAGCTTGGCCGCGGCGGCCGTGGTGCCCGAGCCCACGCAGCCGAAGAAGGCGAACACGCGGTGGTCGTTCAGCAGCTTGCCGTAATTCTCGACCGCCTTCTCGGGCTTGAGCTCGTCGTCCAGCGCCACCAGCTTGATCTTGCGTCCGCCTACGCCGCCCTGTTCGTTGACGGCGTCGAAGGCCAGCGCGGCGCCGTTGTGCACGACCTTGATCTGCGAGCCGAGCGGACCGCTCAGCACGGCCGAGCTGCCGAGCACGATTTCGGTGTCGGTCACCCCGGCCTCGGCCGCCTGCGCGGACGAGAGATGGGCCAGGCCCGCTGCGAAAACGGCCGTTCCGGCGACAAAACTTCTGCGTTGCATGAAACCCATCCCATCATTAGCTAACAAATGCTAACAATTAGAAACGATGGGTGCTTAAGTATTACTAAGTGCTTACCCTTGCGGGGCGGGCTGCCGAAGCTGCCAGGCCGCGCAGATGGCCAGCGCGCACAGCGCGGCCAGCATCAGGAAGACCTCGTCGAAGGCCGCCAGCCGCGCGGGGCTGCTGGCGGCATTGGCCAGCGAATCGCCATGCGCCGCCAGGCGCCACTCGAGCACGATGGCGCACAGGCTCACGCCGGCCGCGCCTCCCAGCATGCGCAGGAAGTTGATCGCGCTGGCGCCCTGCGGAATCAGCGGCTTGGCCAGCGGCCGCATCGAACCGAGGTTGAGCGAGGGCAGGATGAAACCCAGCCCGATGCGCCCGATGACGGCAAACGCCACCAGCAGCCAGAGCGCGCTGTCGAGCCGCAGCACCACCATCAGCGCGAACGAAGCCGCCAAGAGCGCCAGCCCGATGCTCACCAGCATCCAGGTCGGCTGCCGGTCCGCCAGCCGGCCCACGCCGGCAATGGTCAGGGCCAGCACGATGCCCGCCGGCAGCAGGATGGTGCCCACGTGCGATGCAGACAACTGCAGCCCGACCTGCATGTACACCGGCAGCAGGTAGGTGGAGCCGAACAGCGCCGTGCCGTAGATGAAAGCGACCACGCTGCCCATGGCGAACTGGCGGTACTGGAACAGCGCCAGGTTCATCAGCGGTTCGCCGCCGCCGGCCGCGCAGCGGCGCTGCCACCAGACGAAGGCGCCAAAGGCCAGCACCGCGGCCGCCAGCAGCAGGCCGGCCTGCACCGGCGAATCGCCGCGCAGCTCGACCAGGCCGTTCAGCAGGCAGAGCGTGCCCACCGTGCCCAGCGCGAGGCCGCGCCAGTCGAGCCCGCTGCCGCGCGCGGCCGCCACGCCGCCGGGCGCCGTGGTGGGCACGAACCTGTAGGCCAGCCAGAGCGAGGCCAGGCAGAACGGCACCACCATGAAGAAGATCGAGCGCCAGCCGAACAGGTCGACCAGCACGCCGCCGATGCTCGGGCCGATGGCCGGCGCCAGCACCACGCCCATGCCGAAGATGCCGCTCGCCCGCCCCTGCTCGTGCGGCTCGAAGGCCCGCAGGATGATGATGGCCGGTATGGGCTGCACCACGCCTGCCGCCAGCCCTTCGGCCACGCGCGCCAGCAGCACCAGCGAGAAGTTGTTGGCCAGCCCGCCCGCAATGCCGCCCGCGAGCAGAAGCACCATGGTGCCCACGTAGGTGCGGCGGTAGCCGTAGCGCGACAGGAGCCAGGGCGTGGTCAGCATCGAGACCGTCATGGCCACCATGAAGCCCGAGCTCACCCACTGCGCGCGCTCCTGGCCCAGCGAGAAATGATGGCTCATGCCCGGGATCGCGACGTTGACGATGGTCGAGGACATGATCGACGCCATCACCCCCACCATCACCGAGAGCAGCAGGTACCAGCGATAGCGCGGGCCGTAGCGTTCGCGCAGGGTGCCGATGGAAGGCGGGGCCGGCGAGGCGGCTTCTGGCTTGGGAGTGGTGGTCATGGGCGGTGGTCCCGGCTTTTCTTGTTGCGGGTCCGTCGTCCTACAAGCATATCGGGCTTTGCGTGGTGAGGCCGGCGCCCGCGCGTCTCACAATGCACCGCTGTCCCGCGCTGCCTTTCCAGAACAATGAAATGAATACGCCAACTGATCCCGCCGGCGCTCCCGAACCGGGCGCGGCCTCCCACCTTGCCTCCGAGCTCGCGGCACCGACGGTGAGCCGCGCCTACCGTTGCCAGTGCGGCCGGCCGGTGTTCCTGCGCAACAGCCAGTGCCTGGCCTGCCGCACGCCGCTCGGCTATGTGATCGAGCGCCTGGGCGTCGTGCCGCTGGCGCCCGTCGAGGCCGAGGACAAGGCCGGCGACAACGACGAGGCCGACGGCGCCGAGCCCGAGCTCTTCACCGTGTTCGGCAATCCGGACGGCAAGAGGTACCGCCGCTGCGCCAACCTCATGACCGCCGCCAGCTGCAACTGGATGGTGCCGGCCCCGCGCGAGGGGGACGAGCCCTCGTTCAACACCGACGGCCTCGCGCCCGGCTTCTGCCTGGCCTGCAGCGTCACCCGCACCATCCCCGATCTTTCGGTGGAGGGCAACGGCGAGCTCTGGCGCAAGCTCGAGCATGCGAAGCGCAGGCTCATCTCGCAGCTGCTGGCGCTCGGGCTGCCGGTGGTCAGCCGCCATGCCGATGCCGCGCACGGCCTGGCCTTCGACTTTCTGGGCAACATGCCAGGCGGCCCGCACGTGATGACCGGGCATGAACAGGGCGTGATCACCCTCAACGCCGAAGAGGCCGAGGACGCGGTGCGCGAGCGCATCCGCGCCGAGATGCGCGAGCCCTACCGGACGCTGCTCGGGCATTTCCGCCACGAGGTCGGCCACTACTACTGGGACCTGCTCGTGCAGCCCACGCCCTGGCTCGACGAGTTCCGTGCGCTCTTCGGCGACGAGCGCGCCGACTATGCCGCGGCGCTCCAGCGGCACTACGACCAGGGCCCGCCGCCCGACTGGGCCAACCGCTTCGTGAGCAGCTACGCAAGCATGCACCCCTGGGAAGACTGGGCCGAGACCTGGGCGCACTACCTGCACATGGCCGACACCACCGACACCGCCATGAGCTTTGGCGTGGACGCCACCAACGTCGAACTCGCCAGCGACCTGTTCACCACGGACGACCTGTGGCAGCCCGAGCATCCCGGCGCCGCCAGGTTCCTGGATTTCCTCAACGGCTGGGTGCTGCTCACCAACGTGCTCAACGAGCTTTCGCGCAGCATGGGGCAGCCCGACTACTACCCCTTCGTGCTGCCGCGCTTGGCTGTCGGCAAGCTGCAGTTCATCCATTGCGTGATCACGCAGCAGCGCGACCGCAGCGTGCCGCTGCCGCCGGAGGCACAAGCCCCCGCACCCGCTTCCGAAGCCGCGCCCGCACCCATGCCGCCGGCCCAGAGCCAGCAGCAGGGCGCCGCTCAGTCCTGAAGAGGCTCGGCGGGCACTCCCGCGGCGCAGCGGGCGCACATGCAGGCCTTGCCGCGCGATGCCGGGGGCAGGGCCGCAAACGGTGCCTTGCCGAAGTCGGCCGCCATGCACCAGCAGGGCGGTTGCGGCTGGCCGGTTGCGCGCGCGGTTTCCATCGCGCAGCGGTTCTGTTCGCCACACAGCGGACAGCGCGTGGTGTCGATGACGGTGGCTGTTTCCATCGCGTCAGGCGAGCTCGAAGACCGGCAGCTTCCTGGGCACGGCCACGTTGCGCAAGGTGGCGTACACCGGCAGGCCGTTGCGGTAGGCGGGATAGTCCTCGCCTTCGATCAGCGGCAGCAGGTAGCGCCGGCACTGGTCGGTGATGCCCCAGCCGTCGTCCGAGATGAAGTCGCGCGGCATCGGCTTTTCGACGTTCGCCACCGCATCCAGCGGCGCGCTGCCGATGCGGTAGGTGTAGGGCGCATCGGAAGTGCGCTCGATGGTCGGCATCACCGCGTTGCGGCCCTCGAGCGCGAGCTCGACCGCGCGCTGCCCCAGCTCGTAGGCCTGCTTCACGTCGGTGGCCGAGGCGATGTGCCGCGCCGCGCGCTGCAGGTAGTCGGCCACCGCCCAGTGGAACTTGTGGCCCAGCGCTTCCTTGACCATCTGCGCCACCACCGGCGCCGCGCCGCCGAGCTGCGCATGGCCGAAGGCGTCGCGCGTGCCATGCTCGGCCAGGAAGCTGCCGTCGGGATAGTGGCAGCCCTCGGACACCACCACCGAGCAGTAGCCGTGCTGCTTCACCAGTTCGTCCACGCGCGCGAGAAAGCGCGCCTTGTCGAACTCGATCTCGGGGAACAGCACCACCACCGGAATGCCATGGTCGGCCACCAGCCCGCCGGCCGCCGCGATCCAGCCCGCATGGCGGCCCATCACCTCGAGCACGAACACCTTGGTGGAAGTGGCCGCCATCGAGCGCACGTCGAACGAGGCTTCCAGCGTCGACACCGCCACGTACTTGGCCACCGAGCCGAAGCCCGGGCAGCAGTCGGTCAGCGGCAGGTCGTTGTCGATGGTCTTGGGCACGTGGATCGCCTGCAGCGGATAGCCCATCGACTGCGACAGCTGGCTCACCTTGAAGCAGGTGTCGGCCGAATCGCCGCCGCCGTTGTAGAAGAAGTAGCCGATGCCGTGCGCCTTGAACACCTCGATGAGGCGCTCGTACTCGCGCCGGTTCTTCTCGAGCGACTTGAGCTTGTAGCGGCACGAGCCGAACGCGCCCGAGGGCGTGCTGCGCAGCGCCGCGATGGCTTCGGCCGGCTCGGCGCCGGTGTCGATCAGCTCCTCGGTCAGCGCGCCGATGATGCCGTTGCGCCCGGCGTAGACGTTGCCGATGCGGTCCGGGTGTTTTCGTGCCGTCTCGATCACGCCGCAGGCCGACGCATTGATGACCGAGGTGACGCCGCCCGACTGGGCGTAGAAGGCGTTGAGGATGGGCATGCGGCCATTCTCCCGCAGCCTCAAGCCAGGCGCCAGGGGGCCCGATTCAGCGCCCGCCGAGGCCCATCGCGCGCGTGATCACCTCTTTCATGATCTCGTTCGTGCCGCCGTAGATGCGCTGCACCCGCGCATCGGCATAGGCGCGCGTGACCGGGTACTCCCACATGTAGCCATAGCCGCCATGCAGCTGCACGCAGGCGTCCATCACCTTGCACTGCAGGTCGGTGGTCCAGTACTTGGCCATGCTGGCGGTGGCGGTATCGAGCTTCTCGGCCATCAGCAGCTCGATGCACTTGTCGACGAACACCTGCGCCACCTGCACCTCGGTCTGCAGCTCGGCGAGCGTGTAGCGCGTGTTCTGGTAGCTGCCCACCGGCTGGCCGAACACCTTGCGCTCCTTCACGTAGGCCACGGTCTGGTCGATGGCGGCCTGCGATGCGGCCACCGCGCTGATCGCGATCTGCAGCCGCTCCCACGGCAGCTGCTCCATCAGGCAGACAAAACCGCGGTTCAGCTGCGCGGCATCGCCGAGCAATGCATCGGCCGGCAGCCGCACGTCGTCGAAGAACAGTTCGGAGGTGTCCTGCGCCTTCAGCCCGAGTTTCTTGAGCCGCTTGCCCTTCTCGAAGCCCGGCATGCCGCGCTCGACCAGGAACAGGCTGGTGCCCTTGGCGCCCGCGGCCGGGTCGGTCTTGGCCACCACGATCACGAGGTCGGCATGCCAGCCGTTGGTGATGAAGGTCTTGCTGCCGTTGAGCAGGTAGCTGCCGTCGGCCTGCTTCAGCGCGCTGGTCTTGACCGCCTGCAGGTCGCTGCCCGCGCCGGGCTCGCTCATCGCGATGGCGCCGACCATCTCGCCGCTCGCGAGCCTGGGGAGGTAGCGCTGCTTCTGCGCCTCGGTGCCGTAGCGCAGGATGTAGGGCGCCACGATCTCGCTGTGCAGCCCGAAGCCGATGCCCGTGAAGCCGCGCGCCCAGAGCTCCTCGAACTGGATCACCGAATAGAGCAGGTCGGCGCCCGCGCCGCCGTAGGCCTCGGGCAGCGCCATGCAGAGAAAGCCGTTCTCGCCGGCCTTGGACCAGACGGCGCGGTCCACGTAGCCCTGTTCTTCCCAAGCCTCATGGAAGGGCGCGATCTCCTTGTCCATGAAGCGGCGGAAGCTGTCGCGGAAGGCCTCGTGGTCGGCGCTGAAAAGCGTGCGTTCGATCATGGCCTCAGCGCCCGGGGAAGGTTGGAGGGCGCTTCTGCAGGAAGGCGCTCACGCCTTCGCGGAAGCTGGGGCGGTCGATCAGCTCGCGCTGGCGCTCGCTTTCGTAGTGCAGCTGTTCGGCCAGCGTGTGGCGCTCGGCGACCTCGAAGGCCTCGCGTGCCTCGACCACCGCATGCGCCGGCAGGCGGGCGAGCCGCTGCGCAATCGCGCGCGCTTCGTCGAGCAGTTGCTCGTCGTCGGCGCAGGCCCAGATCAGGCCCCATTGCACGGCGCGAGCGGCACTCAGGCGCTCGTCGAGCAGCGCCATGCCCATCGCACGCGCCCTGCCGGCGCGCCGCGGAATGGCCCAGGTGCAGCCCAGGTCCGGCACGATGCCGAGCTTGGGCAGGAAGGGCAAGTAGAAGTAGGCGCTGCGCGCCGCAATCGTCACGTCGGCCGCCAGTGCCAGGCCCACGCCGGCACCGGCTGCGGCGCCGTTGACGGCTGCCACCACCGGCACGGGCAGCGTGCGCAGCGTCTCGATCAGCGGGTTGCTGAGCGACTGCATCCACTCCGCGGTTTGCGCGCCGAGCGACTTGCCTTCTTCGCCGGGTGCCATGGCGCTGAGGTCCGCGCCCACGCAAAAGGCCTTGCCGGCGCCGGTCAGGATCACGGCGCGCACCGCGCGGTCGCCGCGGATGCGCTCCAGCGTGTCGCGCAGTTCGACCTGCAGTTCGCGCGCAATCGGGTTCAGCTTGGCCGGCAGGTTCAGCGTGAGCGTGGCAATGCCGCCCGCCAGCTCGTAAAGCACATAGGGCTGCTGTGCGGTCATCAGAGCCTCTCCACGATGGTGACGTTGGCCATGCCGCCGCCTTCGCACATCGTCTGCAGGCCGTAGCGCTTGCCGCGCCGGCCCAGCGCGTGGACCAGCGTGGCCATGAGCTTGGTGCCCGAGGCGCCCAGCGGATGGCCGAGCGCAATGGCGCCGCCGTTCACGTTGAGCCGCGCCGGGTCGGCGTCCAGCGCCTCCAGCCAGGCGATGGGCACGGGCGCGAAGGCTTCGTTCACTTCATAGAGGTCGATGTCCTGGATGCGCATGCCGGCCTTCTTGAGCGCGCTCAGCGTGGCGGGCAGCGGCGCTTCCAGCATGATCACCGGGTCGTGCCCCATCACGCTCATGTGGTGGATGCGCGCGAGCGGCTTCACGCCCAGCGCCTTGAGGCCGCGTTCGTTCACCACCAGCACGCCGCTCGCGCCGTCGCAGATCTGGCTCGCGGTGGCGGCGGTGCAGCGGCCGCCCTCGGCAATCAGCTTGACGCCCGCGATGCCTTCGAGCGTGGCATCGAAGCGGATGCCTTCGTCCACCGTGTGCTGCTCGCCCGTGCCGCGGCCGTCGGCCTGCAGGATCTCGATGGGCACGATCTCGTCGTCGAACGCGCACGCGCGCGTGGCGGCCATGGCTCGGCGGTGGCTTTCGAGCGCATAGCGGTCGAGCGCATCCTTGTCGATGCCGTAGTTGGCCGCGATCATCTCGGCGCCGGCGAACTGGCTGAACTCCACGCCGGGGTAGCGCCTCTTCATGGCCGGGCTCATGTAGGTGCCCAGGCCCGCCTTGGCCGGCAGCGCGTTGGGCGTGAACATCGGCACGCGCGTCATGCTCTCGACGCCGCCTGCAATCACCGCATCCATGGCGCCCGACATCACGGCCTGCGCCGCGAAATGCAGCGCCTGCTGCGACGAGCCGCACTGCCGGTCGACCGAGGTGCCCGGCACCGATTCGGGCAGCTTCGATGCCAGCACCGCATTGCGCGCGACGTTGGTCGCCTGCTCGCCCACCTGGCTCACGCAGCCGAGGATCACGTCCTCCACCGCGGCCGGGTCGATGCCGCTCTTCGCCACCAATGCGTCGATCACCTGCGCCGCCAGGTCGGCCGGATGCCAGCCCGCGAGCTTGCCGCCGCGCCGGCCGCCGGCCGTACGCGCGGCGGCGACGATGTATGCCTCTGCCATGGTCATGTCCCTCTTGAAAAGAAAACAGCGCGGACCATGCGGCACCCGACGCAAAAAAGCCGCCCGTCACGGCGGCGGCGTTCGGTGCTTGGGAGGTCCATGGCATCGAGGTTCGATGCCGGGGCCGCTCAGGTCAAGCCGGGGACAACCCGAGCGGCAGCAGTCGCCAAGGCGACCGGCGCCGCGCCGGCGCGGGCAGCGGCATGGCTGCGGGCTGCGCGTCCGAGACCGTGATGCACGAGGCCTCCAGCGCCGAGACCAGCACGCGCCGGTGTTCGGTGCTCTCGAAGCGTTCGCCCGGCGCAAGCACGATGTCGCGCGGGTCGCGGTCGAGCGTCACCCAGACCGAGCCGCTGCGGCATTCGATGCCCACGCCGGCGCCATCGGGCACGGCAAAGATGGAACGGGTCGGCAGGCTGACTTGAAAGCGGGAAGAAAGAGGCTGGGTGCTCATGGCAAGCTCCATTGCATTCGTGATACGAATGAATATAGTGAGTTGACTCCGCTCTTACACGCGGTCATTTGGAACTCGTTGCATGCATCCAGAGAATGCGAAAGCCTCCGTGGGCGAACTGCCGCCGCTCGAGCTGCTGCGCAGTTTCGAGGCCGCGGCGCGCCGGCTGAGCTTCACGCTCGCGGCCGGCGAACTGCACCTGACCCAGTCGGCCGTGAGCCGGCAGATCCAGCAGCTCGAAGCCAGCCTGGGCGTGCTGCTGTTCGAGCGCCGGCACCGCGCGCTGGCGCTCACCGAGGCGGGCGGCGTGATGCAGCGGGCCGTGACCGACAGCCTGGAGCGCTTGCGCGACGCCACGGCCCGGGTGCGTGCCAGCTCAGCGCCGCGCCAGGTGGCGATCACCACCACGCCGGGTTTCGCGTCGCTCTGGCTCATTCCGAAGCTGGCGCGCTTCACCGGCAGCCATCCCCAGGTCGACGTGCGCGTGTCGGCCACGCTCGACGTGCTGGACCTGGAGAGCAGCCGGCTCGACCTGGCGGTGCGCTTTGCGCCGATCGGCCGCGGCGTCGGCCCGGCGCTGTTCGAGGAATCGGTGATCCCGCTGTGCTCGCCGCAGCTCGCGGCCTCCCTGCGCACGCCCTCGGATTTCGCGAACCTCACGCTGCTGACGGTGGAGTACCCGGACCACAGCGAGGCCCCCACAGCCGATTGGGAACCCTGGCTCAAGGTGATGGGGCTCGATGACCTGCGCATGAAGAGCACGCTGCGCTTCACCCAGTACGCCGATGCGGTGGCCGCCGCGGTGGCGGGGCAGGGCGTGGTGATCGGCCGGCTGCCGCTGCTGCGCGAACTGGTGCGCGACGGCCGCCTCGTGGCCCCGCTCGGCGAGGGCGCGGCCTCGCATCGCGGCTATTTCATCGAGGCCTCGCGCCGTGCCGCCGGCAATCGCGACGCACAGGAATTCGCGCAATGGCTGCGCGACGAAGCCGAGGCGGCGCAGCGGAGCTGAAGGATTTGCGCGAAGCGAGGCGTGGGCTCTGCGCCACAGGCGCACGCGCCGCGCTTGCACACAGCGTGCGTGCTCGCAAGAATCCGCCCTTCGTTTTTCAGCAACAGTTTTTTATCCGCGCCTGGCGACGACCAACCTCCCGGGCGACACAACCACTCAATGAACCGTTTCCTGAACACCTGACCCGCACACCGACCGCCCCGGCCGGATGTGCATCCACGCATCCGCCGAGGCCCATCGACAAAGGCCCCGCGCAGCCATTCGCCGGGGCTTTTGCATTTTTGGAGTGTGCGCACATGAGTGCTCAACGAAAGGCCCGCGACGACGACAAGCGTCTGGGCCGGTTCTATTTTTCGGTGCCGAACGCGGCACCTCGCAATCCCGTGGTGGCCGCCATCGCGCGAGGCGAATCCAATCAGAAGGCGGGGCGCCATCTGCGCACGCACCGCGCGGAGCGGCGCGCGCAGAAGGTCGCGTTGCAGAAGGCCGCGCGCGGCTTGGCGCGGGAGGGCTGACGAGGCGCGAAGACATGCTCAGGGCCGCGCGGATGCGAGGCTCGTGCCTTCGTGTGCACGCGGCAGCAACAGGAACGCCAGCGTGCCCACCGCCAGCATGGCCGTGATCGTGAGGAACACCGCGCGGAACGGCTCCACGCCGTTCGACGCGGCCCACGATGCGGCCACGCCCGTGGTCCACTGCATCAGCGACACGCCGAGGAACATCGCCATGTTGAGCAGCGACAGCGCGCGTCCCGTCATGGCCGCCGGATAGGCGGCGCGCGTGTACGAATACTGCAGCACCGAATAGCCCGAGAGCAGGCCGTAGAGGATCGGCAGGCCGATGTCGACGGCGAGCGAATGCGTGAGCGCCATCAACGCGAACATCACCGCGGCCGCGAACGCGCAGCCCATGAGCCAGCGGCCGCGCCGCGCGCCGCCCGGGTCCAGGCGGCCGAACATCGCGGGGCTGATCATGCCCGCGATGGTCATCACCAGCGCCACGTTGCCGCTGCTGACCAGCGACAGCCCGTGGCGGTCGTGCAGCACGGGGCCGAGCCAGAGGCCGCGCAGGGTGATGAACGCGGCATACGACACGCAGGCAAAGCACAGCAGGCCCAGCGTGTGCGGCATGGCAAAGAGCGGCAGCAGTTCGCGCACGGCCTTGGCGAGCGTCTGGCGTTCGTGCGGCGCCGCGCGCGGCGGCTCGTGCACGCGCCAGAACACGAAGCCCCACGACAGCACCGCGAAGCCCGCGAGGCAGGCGTAGCCCGCGCGCCAGCTCGCGGCTTCGATCAGCAGCGCGAGCGGCGTGCCGGTGAACAGGATGCCGAGCCCCGCCATGCTCATCACGAGGCCCGACATGGCCGTGAAGCGCGCGGCCTCGAAGTGCCGTGCGATGAACACGGTGCAGGCGAGAAAGGCCGGCGCGCAGCCGACGCCGATCATGGCCTGCCCGAGCAGCAGCGCGTGGAAGCTGGGCGCCGCTGCGCACAGCACCGCGCCCGCAATGGCAAGCGGAAAGGCCGTGAGCACCGTGCGCCGCACGCCGTAGATGTCGATCGACACACCCATCGCGAGCTGCGTCGCGCCGAACATGAAATGGAAGGTGCCGGCCCACAAGCCCAGCGCCTGGGCCGTGAGGCCGAAATGCTGTGCGAGCGGCGTGGCCATCATCGCGCCGACGGTGCGAAAGGCCTGGCTCAGCGCGAAAGCGGAGGCCAGCACGATCAGCATCGATGTGGCCGAACGTGTCGAAGCGGGGGAGAGGGTCATGGGAGAGGCGCAGCGCTGGAGACGGAGGCAGCACGGATCCTAACGGCATGCCAAAGAAAAAAACGGCGCCTCGGGCGCCGTCGTTTTCAAGAGCCGATGCACGGCCGCGGTCAGGCCTCGCCCTTCACCTTCAGCCGCCACGCATGCAGCAGCGGCTCGGTGTAGCCGCTGGGCTGCTCGATGCCCTTGAACACCAGGTCCTGCGCCGCCTTGTACGCGGCCGAGGTTGCGAAGTTGCCGGCCATCGGCTGGTACACCGGATCACCCGCGTTCTGCTCGTCGACCACCTTGGCCATGCGCTGGAAGGTCTGGTCGACCTGTTCCTTCGTGACCACGCCGTGCAGCAGCCAGTTGGCGATGTGCTGGCTCGAGATGCGCAGCGTGGCGCGGTCTTCCATCAGGCCCACGTTGTGGATGTCGGGCACCTTGGAGCAGCCCACGCCCTGGTCGATCCAGCGCACCACGTAGCCGAGGATGCCCTGCACGTTGTTGTCGATCTCCTGCTGCTTCTCGGCCTCGGTCCAGTTGGCCGCGGGCGCAATGGGCACCTGCAGCAGCGCATCGAGGATGTTGTCGCGCTCCGCGTCGGCATCGATCTTCTCGAGCTCCTGCTGCACGGACGTGACGCTGATCTGGTGGTAGTGCAGCGCATGCAGCGTGGCGGCGGTGGGCGAGGGCACCCAGGCGGTGTTGGCGCCGGCCTTGGGGTGGCCGATCTTCTGCTCGAGCATGGCGGCCATCAGGTCGGGCATGGCCCACATGCCCTTGCCGATCTGCGCCTTGCCGCGCAGGCCGCACGAGAGGCCGACCAGCACGTTGTTCTTCTCGTAGGCGCCGATCCACGCGCTGGACTTCATGTCGCCCTTGCGGATCATCGGGCCGCCGTGCATGGCGGTGTGCATCTCGTCGCCGGTGCGGTCGAGAAAACCGGTGTTGATGAAGGCCACGCGCGCGGCGGCCTCGGCGATGCAGGCCTTGAGATTCACGCTGGTGCGGCGCTCCTCGTCCATGATGCCGAGCTTCACGGTGTTGGCGGGCAGGCCGAGCAGCTGCTCGACGCGGCCGAACAGCTCGCTCGCAAAGGCCACTTCGGCCGGGCCGTGCATCTTGGGCTTGACGATGTAGATGCTGCCGGTGCGCGAGTTGCCCTTGCGCTTGAGGTCGATCATCGCAATGGTGGTGGTGACCACGGCATCGAGGATGCCTTCGGGGATCTCCTTGCCGCCCGCGTACAGCACGGCCGGGTTGGTCATCAGGTGGCCCACGTTGCGCAGGAACATGAGCGAGCGGCCGTGCAGCTTCACGGGCTTTCCGTCGGCGCCGGTGTATTCGCGGTCGGGGTTGAGGCCGCGCGTGAAGGTCTTGCCGCCCTTGGCGACTTCTTCCGTCAGCGTGCCCTGCACGATGCCGAGCCAGTTCGAGTACGCGACCACCTTGTCGGCCGCATCCACCACGGCCACCGAGTCCTCGAGGTCGAGGATGGTCGAGAGCGCGGCTTCGAGCACCAGGTCGCTCACGCCGGCCGCGTCGCCCTTGCCGATGGGCGTGCTGCGGTCGATGCGGATGTCGAGGTGGATGCCGTTGTGCCTGAGCAGCACCGACGACGGCGCAGCCGCATCGCCCTGGTAGCCGACGAACTGCGCGGGGTCGGCCAGGCCGGTGCTGCTGCTTTGCAGCGCGACGACCAGCTTGCCGTCCTTCACGCTGTAGCCGGTCGCCATCTTGTGCGAGCCGTTTTCCAGCGGTGCGGCCTGGTCGAGCACGTTGCGCGCGTATTCGATCACCTTGGTGCCGCGCACGGGGTTGTAGCCCTTGCCTTTTTCGGCGCCACCGGTTTCGGGAATGGCGTCGGTGCCGTAGAGCGCGTCGTACAGCGAACCCCAGCGCGCGTTGGCGGCGTTGAGCGCGTAGCGGGCGTTGAGGATCGGCACCACCAGCTGCGGGCCGGCCTGCAGCGCGAGCTCGGAATCGACGTTCGCGGTGGTGGCCTTCACGCCCTGGGGCTGCGGCAGCAGATAGCCGATCTTCTCGAGGAAGGCGCGGTAGGCCGGCATGTCGGTGATGGGACCAGGGTTCTTCTTGTGCCAGGCGTCGAGCTCGCTCTGCAGGCGGTCGCGCTCGGCCAGCAGCGCGATGTTCTTCGGCGCGAGGTCATGGACGATGGCGTCGAAGCCTTTCCAGAAAACCTCGCTGGCCACGCCGCTGGCGGGCAGGACCTTGTCCTCGATGAAGCGGTGGAGCTCGGTCGCAACCTGGAGGCCATGGGTGGTGGTGCGGGCGGTCATGTTTTTCTCTCCTTGAGAACGGTGCAATGCTGAATGAATCGAGGGGCGGTGTCTGTCAGAAGAACCCGAGCACGTCGCGCAGGCTGCTGCCGATGCGTTCGGGCTGCGTGCCGAGTTCTTCGAACGGGAGCTGGTAGCGGTTGACCCAGAGCGTGCGAAAGCCGAACCAGGTGGCGCCGAGTGCGTCCCAGCCGTTGCAGCTGACGAAGGCGATGCGCCCGGGCGGCAGGCCGGTGGCGGCGACGCCCAGCTGGTAGGCATCGGGATGCGTCTTGTACTTGCGGATGCCGTCGACGCTCAGCACGTGGTCCAGCAAGCCGTCGAGCCCGGCGCTGCGCACGGCGGCATCGAGCATGCCGGGGTCGCCGTTCGAGAGGATGCCGGTGGCCACGCCGCGGTCCTTGAGTGCCTGCAGCACTTCGCGGCATTCGGGAAAAGCCGTGAGCGTGCGGTACTGGTCCATGAGCTGCTGCTCGGCGGCTTCCGTGAGGCCGAGGCCCAGCCGCTTGCAGGTGTAGCGCAGCGCGGCGCGCGTGAGTTCGCCGAAGGGCCGGTAGTGCGCGCCATGGTTGCTGGTGGTGACGAGGCGCGTGTATTCGATCTGCTTGTCGCGCCAGCCCGCGGCCAGCGCCTGCCCCTGGCCGGCGAACAGCCGCTCGGCCGCCTGCGCGACGCTGTAGACGTCGAACAGCGTGCCGTAGGCATCGAAGAGCACTGCGCCGGGTTGATCCATGGCTTGGACTTTATTCGATACTTTGCTGATCAGTAATAACCAGGATCGGGATTTATCAGTGACAAAAATGAAGGTAATCGCAGTGCGGCTGCGTTTTTCCCCTTTGTTTGTCAGAGGATTCCGCTGAGCTCGCGGGCGGCGGTGCGCACCGGCTCGATGTGGCGCGCGTCGTAGCGGTGCGCCGGCATCGTCAGCGTGACGGCCGCGGCGAGGCTGCCGTCGGCATGGAACACCGGTGCCGAGATGCCGGCCAGCTCGGCCGTGCGGTCGCCCACCAGCGCGCAGTAGCCCTGGGCGCGGATCGCGTCGTACAGCTTGCGCTCTTTGGCGCCGCGGGGGCGCCCGGCTTCGGGGCCGAAGGCGATCAGCACGCGCGCGCCCGCGCCGCGGTCGTTGGGCAGCAGGTCGCCCGCGCGCACGTGGTCGCGCACCACATGCGACGAATCGACCCGGAACTGGCACAGCCGCACCCAGCTGTCGCCCTGGTCCTGCCGCACGTGGTAGGCCGCGCTCTCGCCCGTGGTTGCCGCCAGCGCGCGCAGCACCGGCAGCACGATGCGTTCGAGCGACAGCGACGCCGCATAGAGGCCGTGCAGCCGCGCGATCTCCGCGCCCAGTGCATAGCGGCCATCGTCCTGCCGGCGGATCAGCCGCGCATGTTCGAGCGAGGCCAGGAGCCGCAGCACCGTGCTCTTGTAGAGCTGCGTGCGCTCGGCGAATTGCGCGAGCGTGAGCGCCTCGTCGCCGGGCCGGAACGCCGAGAGCAGGCTCAGGGCGCGGTCGACGGCCGCGGCGCCGCCGGGCGCGGCGTTGAGGTCTGGAACCGATTCGGTTCGGGCTTTGCGAGGCATGGGCGGGCTTGACAGTGAAAGTCGATCGGCAGTTTAATTCTGTTTCACAGAATTTAGTTCTGCAAGATAGAACTGTCAAGCGGTCGATGCCGCGACCGCTCAACGGAGATGAAGCCAATGACACCCCCCGATGTCCTCATCAGCGAGGTCGGCCCGCGCGACGGCCTGCAGTCGGTCAAGGCCACGATGCCGACCGCCGACAAGCTGCGCTGGATCGATGCGCTCCACGCGGCCGGCGTGCGCGAGATCGAGGTCGCCTCCTTCGTGCCCGCCAAATTGCTGCCGCAGATGGCCGACGCCGCCGAGGTGGTGCGCCATGCCGTCACCTTGCCCGGCCTCACCGTGATGGCGCTGGTGCCCAACCGCAAGGGCGCGCAGGCCGCGCTCGAAGCGGGCGTGCACAAGCTCACCATGCCGGTCTCGGCCAGCGTGGCGCACTCGCTCGCCAACGTGCGCAAGACGCCGACGGAAATGGTGGAAGAAGTGCGCGCCATCTCCGAGCTGCGCCGCGCGATCGCGCCGCATGTGAGGCTCGAGGCCGGCATCTCCACCGCCTTCGGCTGCACGCTGCAGGGGCTGGTGCCGGAGGACGACGTGATCCGCCTCGCGGCGCAGTGCATCGAGGCCGGCGCGGAAGAAGCGGGCCTCTCGGACACCGTCGGCTACGCCAACCCGGCGCAGGTGCGCCGGCTCTTCCGGCGCCTGCGCGCCGAGCTCGGCGCGCACGCCGGCGCCGCCCACATGCACAACACGCGCGGCCTCGGCATCGCGAACTGCCTCGCGGCCTGGGACGAGGGCGTGCGCACCTTCGACGCCTCGCTCGGCGGCCTCGGCGGCTGTCCCTATGCGCCCGGCGCCTCGGGCAATGCCGTCACCGAGGACCTCGTCTTCATGTTCGAGGCCATGGGCGTGCGCACCGGCATTGATATTCAAAAACTCATTGCGGCGCGCGCGCCGCTCATGGCCGGCCTGCCCGGCGAACCGGTCTACGGCATGACGCCCGAGGCCGGCCTGCCCAAGGGCTTCGTCCAACAGGAAACCACCGCACATGCCTGAATCCCAGCCCCTGCCGTACGCCGGCGTCCGCGTCGTCGAGTTCACCCACATGGTGATGGGCCCCACCTGCGGCCTGCTGCTGGCCGACCTCGGCGCGGAGGTCATCAAGGTCGAGCCCATCGAGGGCGACAGCACGCGCCGCCTGCTCGGCTCGGGCTCGGGCTTCTTCCCGACCTTCAACCGCAACAAGAAGAGCATCGCGCTCGACCTCAAGACGCCCGAAGGCGTGGAGGCCGCGCTGCGCCTCGTCGCCACGGCCGACATCGTGAGCGAGAACTTCAAGCCCGGCACCATGAAGAAGCTGGGGCTCGACTACGACAGCCTGAAGCAGCTCAACCCGCGCCTCATCTACGTGAGTCACAAGGGCTTTCTGCCCGGCCCCTACGATCACCGCACCGCGCTCGACGAAGTGGTGCAGATGATGGGCGGCCTCGCCTACATGACCGGCCGCGCGGGCGACCCGCTGCGCGCGGGCACCAGCGTGAACGACATCATGGGCGGCATGTTCGGCGCCATCGGCGCGATGGCCGCGCTGCGCCAGCGCGAACTCACGGGCAAGGGCTGCGAGGTGCAGTCCGCGCTGTTCGAGAACAACGTGTTCCTGGTCGCGCAGCACATGATGCAGTTCGCCGCCACCGGCAAGGCGGCCGACCCGATGCCCAGCCGCATCTCGGCCTGGGCCGTGTACGACGTGTTCACCGTGAAGGACGGCGAGCAGATCTTCCTCGCGGCGGTGAGCGACAAGCAGTGGGCGATCTTCTGCAAGGCCTTCGGCCTGGAGGAGATGCTGGCCGATCCGCGCCTCGCGACCAACAACGACCGCGTGCTCGCGCGCGACTGGATGATGCCGATCCTGCGCTCGCACCTGGCGGGCTACAGCGCCGCCGAACTCAGCGCGGTGTTCGAGCAGAACGAGCTGCCCTTCGCGCCCATCACCAAGCCGCAGGCGCTGTTCGACGACCCGCACCTCAACGCCACCGGCGGCCTTGCACCGGTGCGCATGAACGACGGCCACATGGCCAAGGTGCCGCTGATGCCCTTCACGCTCGACGGCGAAAGGCCCGGCATCCGCCTGCAGCCGCCGCGCATCGGCGAGCACACCGGCGAGCTGCTGAGGGAAGTGGGCTACAGCGAGGAGGAGATCGCCGCCTTCGAGGCGCGCCAGGCCGGCATCACCGGATGAGCCCGGGCAAAACCCTGGCGATATAGTTCGGGCGCCATGGACCGCCTGAAGCAACTCGAATCCTTCGTCTCCGTGGCGACCCGCGGCGGCCTCACGGCCGCGGCCAAGGCCGAGGGCGTGGCGCCCGCGATCATGGGGCGGCGGCTCGATGCGCTCGAGGCGCGGCTGGGCGTCAAGCTCCTGGTGCGCACCACGCGGCGCATCACGCTCACGCACGAAGGCAGCGCCTTTCTCGAAGACTGCCAGCGCCTGCTGACCGAATTCGCCAATGCCGAGGCGAGCGTGAGCGCGGGCGGCGTCAAGGCCAGCGGCCATCTGCGCGTGACGGCACCGGCCGGCTTCGGCCGCCGCCACGTGGCGCCGCTGGTGCCGCGCTTCCATGCGCTGCACCCGGAGGTCACGATCTCGCTGAACCTCAGCGACCGCGTGGTCGACGTGCGCGGCGAGAGCTTCGACTGCGCGGTGCGCGTGGGCGACATGCCCGACTCGTCGCTGGTCAGCGTGCGGCTGGCCGACAACCGCCGCCGCTGCGTCGCCACGCCGGAGTTCGTGCGCCGCCACGGCATGCCGCGGCATCCGAACGAGCTGTCGCGCTTCGCCTGCCTCACGCTGTCGAGCGATGCTTCGCAGACGCGCGGCTGGGCGTTCCGCGTTCCGCGGACCGCCCAGGGGCGGGATCAGGGACGCACCCTCGCGGGTGCGGGCGTTCCGCGCACAGCCCAGGGGCGGGATCAGGAGCGCACCCTGACGGGTGCGGGCGTTCCGCGCGCCGCTCAAAGCCAGGAACAGGAGCGCGCCCCGGCCGGCGCCGGCGAGGAGGGCGGCGAAGAGCTGATCTACCTGCGGCCCGAAGGCCCGCTCGATTGTTCCGACGGCCAGGTGCTGCACGACTGGTGCCTGGCCGGCCACGGCATCGCGTGGCGCAGCACCTGGGAAGTGGAGGCCGAGATCGATGCCGGCCTGCTGGTGCCGCTGCTGGACGAATTCGCCGCGCCGCCCAATGGCATCTACGCGGTCTTCGCGGGCACCAAGCACCTGCCGCTGAGGGTGCGGCTGTGGCTTGATTTCCTCAAGGAGCAGTATGGGCGGCCTGAATTCTGGGGCGGCAGGGGGTAAAGCGCGCGAGCGGCGGCACAATCTGCAAGCATTTGCAACTCATTGAAGAAGAAAGCCATCGATGACCCTCGAAGCCATCCTCGCCTACCTGCATCTGCTGGCCATCCTCACGATGGTCGTCTTCATCTCGAGCGAAGCGGCCCTGTGCCGCGTGCAGTGGCTCAATGCCGCCGTGGTGGAACGGCTCGCCAAGGTCGACATGGTCTACGGCATCGCCGCCATCGCTGTGCTGGCCACCGGCATCGCGCGCACGGTGTGGGGCGTGAAGGGCACGGCGTGGTATTGGACCAACCCGCTGTTGCATGTGAAGCTCGGCTTGTTCATCATCGTCGGCGTGCTCTCGATCTTTCCGACGCTCACCTACTTCCGCTGGCGCAAGGCGCTGCGCGCCAACGGCACGCTGCCGGCGGAAGCCGACATCCGCAAGACGCGCAGGCTGGTGATGGTGCAGGCCCACCTGATCGCGCTGATTCCGCTGGTCGCCGTGTTCCTCGCGCGCGGCTTCGGCAAGTAGGCGCATGGAACGCGCCGGCATCCAGCTCCTGTTTGCCGGCACCATCTTCAGCAGCGCGTTCCTGCTGTTCCTGGTGCAGCCGCTGATCGCCAAGCAGATCCTGCCCTGGTTCGGCGGTTCGGCCGCCGTCTGGTCGACCTGCATGGTGTTCTTCCAGGCCGTGCTGCTCGCCGGCTATGCGTACTCCGACTGGGTCACGCGCCGCCTTCGCGTACGCGCGCAGGCCGCGCTGCACGTGGGGCTGCTGCTGGCGAGCCTGGCGTTCCTTCCGCTCGTGGTGGCTGCGCGCTGGAAGCCCATGGGCGCCGAAGACCCGGCGTGGCTGATCCTCGGGCTGCTGCTCGCGACCATCGGCCTTCCGTACTTTCTTCTGTCGACCACCGGCCCGCTGGTGCAGTCGTGGGTGGCGCGCACGCCCTGGAGCGCGCGGGTGTACCGCTATTTCTCGCTCTCCAACCTGGCATCGCTGCTGTCGCTGCTGAGCTATCCGGTGCTGATCGAGCCGCGCAGCTCGCTGCTGCAGCAGGCGACGGGATGGTCATGGGGATATGGCCTGTTCGTGGGGCTTTGCGCCGGCACGACCTTGCTCGTGGCCTGCCGCTGGCCCGCGGCCGTGCCGGTTGCCGCGGCGCCCGGCCTGGGCGCGGCCGCCGACGGCAGCGACAAGCCGCCGCGCTGGTCCGATGGCCTGCTCTGGCTGGTGCTGCCGGCACTGGCCTCGTGGCTGTTGCTGGCCGTGACCAACCACATCACCCAGAACGTCGCCGCGGTTCCGTTTCTCTGGATCGTGCCGCTGTCGCTGTACCTGTTCACCTTCGTGCTGTGCTTCGAAAGCGACCGCTGGTACCGGCGCGGCGTCTTCCTGCCGCTGGCGGCGGGCGTGCTGCTGCTGTGCGCCTTCGGGCTGCAGCACCACGTCGGCTCGGACGTGCGCACGGGGCTGCCGATCTATGTCGGCGGCCTGTTCGTGCTGTGCATGTTCCTGCACGGTGAAACCGCCAGGCTGCGGCCGGCGCCGCGCTATCTCACGCGCTTCTACCTGATGCTCGCGCTCGGCGGCGCGCTGGGCGGCGCCACGGTCGGGCTGGTGGCGCCGCATGTGCTGCCGGCGTATTACGAGCTGGGCATCGGCCTGGTGCTGACGGCGCTCGCCGCAGCCGCCGTTCTGCGCCAGCGGATCTGGCTGCGGGTTTCCGGCGTGGCATTGGCGGCCGGCTGCGCGTACTTCCTGATGGCGCAGATCGCGAGCGACAGGTCGGACGCGCGCCACCTGCTGCGCAATTTCCACGGCGCGCTGATCACCTTCGACGTGCGGCGCCTCCATCCCTCGGACAGCGTGCGGGTGCTGTCGCACGGCTCCATCAAGCATGGCGAGCAGTTCCTCGATCCCGCCCGCCGGCGCGAGCCCACCACCTACTACGGCGCCACCTCGGGCATCGGGCGTGCGATGGCCGCCGCGCCGGCCGGACCGCGCCGCGTGGGGCTGATCGGCCTGGGCGCCGGCACGCTCGCAAGCTACGGCCGCAGCGGCGACGCCTACCGCATCTACGAGATCAACCCGCAGGTGTTCGAGCTGGCGGACAGCGAATTCAGCTTCCTGCGCGACAGCCCCGCGCGCATCGAGCGCGTGCTCGGCGACGCGCGGCTGGCGCTGGAGCGCGAGCCGCCGCAGGGCTTCGACCTGCTCGCGGTGGACGCTTTCTCGGGCGATGCGGTGCCGGCCCACCTGCTCACGGCGCAGGCCATGGACGTCTACCTGCGGCACATGAAGCCCGATGGCATCGTGGCCTTCCATGTGACCAACCGTTTCCTCGAACTGGCACCGGTGGTCGCGCGGATTGCCGGGCTGAAGGGCCTGCATGCCGTGCTCGTGAGCGACGACGCCGAAGCCTCGAGGTGGCTCAATCCGACCGACTGGGTGCTGGTGGCGCGCGATCCGGCCGTGCTGGCGCGCGAGCCGGTGCGCGCCGCGGCCTCGCCGATCGTGCTGCGCGCGGGCGTCCGCCCCTGGACCGACGACTTCAACAACCTGCTGAGCGTGCTGAAGTAGCCGGCCTCGCGGCCATGAAAAAGGCCCGCACGCGGCGGGCCCTGTTTGCGCAGGCTGGAGCGCAGTGCTGCTTCAGGCCTTGGCGTCCTTTTCGCACTTCTTCATGAAGCTGCTCTTGGCGGCGCCGGCCAGCGGCTTGCCGTTCTTGTCGACGGCCTTGGCTGCGCAAGCAGGTGCTGCGGCGGCCTTGGCGTCTTTTTCGCACTTCTTGATGAAGCTGCCCTTGGCGGCGCCGGCCAGCGGCTTGCCGTTCTTGTCGATGGCCTTGGATTCGCAGCTTGCGCCGGCGGCGGGGGCTGCTGCGGTGGCGGGCGCCGCGGGGGTGGCCGCCGCAGGAGCGGCGGGGGTGGCAGGCGTAGCGGGCGTGGCCGCGGGAGCGGTGACAGGTGCTGGAGCCTTGGCCGGGGCCTTGTCTTGTGCCTGCGCGGCGCCGAAGGAGAGACAGGCGCCCAGGGCGACCAGGGAAAGGAACTTCTTCATGGTGATATGTCCTTGCAAGGTGGGTTGTGACAGGTGCCCCGCCCCGGGGCCGAGGCTTCTAACGGCCGAAGGCGGCAATCGGATGACGATGGTCAACGGCGCCCGGGTTTGCCCCCGGTAAAATTCGCAGATGCTATTGGTCAAACAGGAGCTGCTCGCGGCGCTCGCGAACACGCTCGAATCCCTCTCGCCCGGCGCTGGCTCCAAAGCCGCGTTCGAGTCGCCCAAGGTGGCTGCCCACGGCGATTTCGCCAGCACGGCCGCCATGCAACTCGCCAAGCCGCTCGGGCGCAAGCCGCGCGAACTGGCCGAGGAGCTCAGTGCCGCGCTGCTCGCCACCCCGGTTTTCGGCCAGTGGGTCGAAGCCATCGAGGTCGCCGGCCCCGGTTTCCTCAACATCCGCCTGAAGACCGCAGCCAAGCAGCAGATCGTGCGCGAAGTGCTGAATGCGGCCGATGCCTTCGGCCGGCAGCCCGCCACCGGCGAAAAGGTGCTGGTCGAGTTCGTCTCGGCCAACCCGACCGGGCCGCTGCACGTCGGCCACGGCCGCCAGGCCGCGCTCGGCGACGCCATCTGCAACCTGCGCGCCTCCCAGGGCGACACCGTCTGGCGCGAGTTCTACTACAACGACGCCGGCGTGCAGATCCAGACGCTGGCCCACAGCACCCAACTGCGCGCCCGCGGCTTCAAGCCCGGCGACCCCGAATGGCCGAGCGGCGAGAAGGCGCCCGCCTACAACGGCGACTACATCGCCGACATCGCCGAAGACTTCAAGGCGAAGAAGACCGTCAGGTCGGACGACCGCGAATACACCGCCAGCGGCAACATCGACGACCTCGACTCCATCCGCGAATTCGCGGTCGCCTACCTGCGCCGCGAGCAGGACCTGGACCTGCAGGCCTTCCGCGTGCGCTTCGACAACTACTACCTCGAATCGAGCCTCTACACCAGCGGCCGTGTCGAGGCCGCGGTGCAAAAGCTCGTGGCCGCCGGCAAGACCTACGAGCAGGACGGCGCGCTGTGGCTCCGGTCGACCGACTACGGCGACGACAAGGACCGCGTGATGAAGAAGCAGGACGGCACGTACACCTACTTCGTGCCCGACGTCGCCTATCACATCGCCAAGTGGGAGCGCGGCTTCCACAAGGTGGTCAACATCCAGGGCACCGACCACCACGGCACCATTGCGCGCGTGCGCGCCGGCCTGCAGGCGGCGGGGGTCGGCATTCCCGAGGGCTACCCCGACTACGTGCTGCACACCATGGTGCGCGTCATGAAGGGCGGCGAAGAGGTCAAGATCAGCAAGCGCGCGGGCAGCTACGTCACGCTGCGCGACCTGATCGAGTGGACCAGCACCGACGCCGTGCGCTTCTTCCTGCTGAGCCGCAAGCCCGACACCGAATACACCTTCGACGTCGACCTGGCCGTGGCCAAGAACAACGACAACCCGGTGTACTACGTGCAGTACGCTCATGCGCGCATCTGCTCGGTGCTGGCGGGCTGGGGCGGCGACGCGGCCGCCCTCAAGGACGTGGACCTGTCGCCGCTCGAAAGCCCGGCCGCGCAGGCGCTCATGCTGCTGCTGGCCAAGTACCCCGCCATGCTCACGGCCGCGGCCAAGGATTTCGCGCCGCACGACGTCACCTTCTACCTGCGCGAACTGGCGGCCAGCTACCACAGCTACTACGACGCGGAGCGCATCCTGGTCGACGAGGAGCCGGTCAAGCTGGCGCGGCTCGCGCTCGTCGCGGCCACCGCGCAGGTGCTGCACAATGGCCTCGCGATTCTCGGCGTCAGTGCGCCGAGCAAGATGTGAACCTCACCATGAAGAAGACAACCAGACAACGCGGCAACATCGTCATCGGGCTCATCGTCGGCCTGGTGCTGGGGTTGGGTGTCGCGCTGGGCATCGCGGTCTACGTGACCAAGGTGCCGATCCCGTTCGTGACCAAGACCCAGCGCGGCGGCGCCGAGCAGGACGAAGCCGAAGCCCGCAAGAACCGCGACTGGGATCCCAACGCACCGCTGGCCGGCAAGGCCGGTGCGCCCAAGCCACCGCCGGCCGCGGCCGGTCCGGTGGCGCCACCGGCCGGCGGCGACACCGCCGCCGTGGCGCCGGGTGCGGCGCCGCCGCCCGCTCCGCCGGTGCCGGTGGTGGTGGCTCCGAAGCCCGCGCGCCCGGCCCCGGTGCCGGCCGAGGCCAATTCCCTGCCGCCATCGAACGATCCGCTCGGCGACCTGGCGCGCGCGCGCGCCGGCGGCAACAGCGGCAGCACCGCCACGGCTTCCGCCGCGCCCGGCGGCAACAGCGCGGCGGCGGGTGCCGATCCGTTCATGTACTTCGTGCAGGCGGGCGCCTTCCGCACCACCGACGATGCCGAGGCACAGCGCGCCAAGCTGTCGCTGATGGGCGTCGAGGCCCGGGTCACCGAGCGCGAGCAGGCAGGCCGCACCGTCTACCGGGTGCGCGCGGGCCCGTTCAACAAGAAGGACGAGGCCGATCGCCTGAAGGAGCGGCTCGACAGCGGCGGCCTCGAATCGGCGCTCGTGCGCGTGCAGCGCTGAGCTTGCCGGCAGCCGTCACGGATATTCTTTAAGCTTCGCCGCGCGGCATGGGCCGCCGCCAGGATCGTCCTGGGCATGCCGCTTGCGGGAACTCCGCGCGGCGCGCCGGCTCAGTCTGCCGTACCCCACAGGAGAACTCTTTCAATGAAACGTCGTGACTTTTCGCTGGCCGCCACCTCGCTGGGCCTGCTTTCGCTGGCTGGCAACACCGCGCACGCCCAGGCGCGCGCGCCCAAGGCCGGCACCGAGTACCTGGTGCTCGACAAGCGCGTGCCGGTCGACGCGCCGGCGGGCAAGGTCGAGGTGATCGAGTTCTTCTCGTACAACTGCCCGCACTGCAACGACTTCGAGCCGCAGCTGGAAGCCTGGCTCAAGACGGCCCCCAAGGAAGTGGCGTTCCGCCGCGTGCCCGTGCCTTTCGTGGGCAACGACGTCGAGGCCAAGCAGCGCCTGTACTACGCGCTCGAAGCCATGGGCAAGGTCGACGAATTCCAGCCGAAGGTCTTCGACGCCATCCACAAGCAGCGCCAGAACGTGAACGGCGACGCCAACATCATTGCCTGGGCGGGAGCCAACGGCCTGGACGGCGCCAAGTTCAAGGAAGTCTTCACCTCCTTCGGCGTGGCCAGCAAGGCCAAGCGCGCCGCGCAGCTGACCGACGCCTACAAGGTGGCCGGCGTGCCGGCGCTGGCCGTGAACGGGCGCTGGTACGTGGACGGCGAGCTGGCCGGCAACATGACCAAGGCGCTGCAGGTCACCAACTACCTGATCGGCGAAGCCAAGAAAGGCTGACCCCGGGCTGCGCGGCACTTCGCGTCCGCTGCGCGCCCACACCCCCTTGCAGGGGGCGGCACCTGCGGCCCGGCAAAGCCGGTTCCGCGGTGTCTCCCGGATGGGATGTCAAGCCCGCATTTGGCGGGCTTTTTCATTTGCGGTTGAAGGCTTGGCGCCATCCGCCGCATACAATGCAGAGCAAGTTTCGTGCCTCTATGACATTGCACTCCTACTCCCACACCACCCCTCTTCTTCGCAGCACCGGCCGCCTGGCCCGTCTCGCTCGCGCGGCTATCGGTGCGCTGCTGCTGGCCGGCCTGGCCTCGGGCGCGCTGGCCGAGACCGCCGACCGCAGCAAGCCGATGAACATCGAATCCGATGCGATGCGCTACGACGACCTCAAGCAGACGAGCGTGTTCACGGGCAACGTGCTGGTCACCAAGGGCACGATCATCATCCGCGGCGCGCGCATCGACGTACGCCAGGATGCCGAGGGCTACCAGTACGGCGTGGTCACGGCGGCGCCCGGCAAGCGGGCCTACTACAAGCAGAAGCGCAATGCGCCCGACGAGTGGATCGAGGGCGAATCCGAGGTCATCGAGTACGACAGCCGCGCCGACAACGTCAAGTTCATCCGCAATGCCGTCATGCGCCGCCTGCTCGGCGCCACGCCGAACGACGAGAGCCAGGGTGCGCTGATCGTCTACGACCAGAGCAACGACACCTACACCGTCAATGGCTCCACCGTGCCGCCGAACACCGCGGTGAACGCGCCGGCGGGCGGACGGGTGAAGACCATCCTCACGCCCAAGAGCGCCACCGCGCCGGCCCCGGGAGCTTCGGCGCCCGCCGGCGGACGGGCCGCGCCCGCGGCAGCAGCCCCCCAGCCGGCGCCCGGCGCCGGCCTGCGCTCGACCACCACGCTGGGCGGCGAAGGGGAAGGGCGCAAGTGATCGAAACCGCTGGAACCCAGAACGCCGACGGCACGCCGGGCAGCCGCCTGGTGGTGCGCGGACTGCAGAAAAGCTACGGCAGCCGCAAGGTCGTGCGGGACGTCTCGCTCGACGTGCAAAAGGGCGAGGTCGTCGGGCTGCTCGGCCCCAACGGCGCGGGCAAGACCACGTCGTTCTACATGATCGTGGGCCTGGTGCGGGCCGACGCGGGCGACATCACCATCGACGGCGAGCCCATCGCCCACATGCCGATCCACCGGCGCGCCCGCATGGGCCTGAGCTACCTGCCGCAGGAAGCCTCCATCTTCCGCAAGCTCACGGTCGAGGAAAACGTGCGCGCCGTGCTCGAACTCCAGCGCGAACCCGACGCCAGCGGCAAGCCCGCGCCTTTGACGAAGCAGCGCATCGAGGAGCGGCTCTCGGGGCTGCTGGCCGACCTGCGGGTGGACCATCTTCGCGATTCGCCCGCGCTCGCGCTCTCGGGCGGCGAACGCCGCCGGGTCGAGATCGCCCGCGCGCTGGCCACGCAGCCGCGCTTCATCCTGCTGGACGAGCCCTTCGCCGGCATCGACCCGATCGCGGTGATCGAGATCCAGCGGATCATCAGCTTCCTGAAGGAGCGCGGCATCGGCGTGCTCATCACCGACCACAACGTGCGTGAGACGCTGGGCATCTGCGATCACGCGTTCATCATCAGCGACGGGCATGTGCTGGCACAAGGCACACCCTCGGAGATCGTCGACAACGCCGAAGTACGCAGGGTGTACCTCGGCGAGCACTTCCGGATGTAAGGGAGGAGTCGGTCTCCATGAAGCAAGGGCTGTCCCTTCGCGTTTCGCAGCACCTGGCGCTCACGCCCCAGCTGCAGCAGTCGATCCGGCTGCTGCAGCTGTCCACGCTCGAACTGAGCCAGGAGGTGGAGCAGATGCTGGACGAGAACCCGTTCCTCGAACGCACCGCGGAAGAAGCGGCGCGCGAGGAGTTCGGGCTCGACGCCATCGACACGCCGGTGCCGCGCGACGAAGCCGGTGAAGCCGCCGAGGGCGAATTCGCCTCGGCCCCGGCCAGCAGCGCAACCACCACTTCGAGCGAAACCTCCTCGGCAGCCGAGGCCGACGTACCCGCCGCCGACGCCACCGAGCGCGAGCCCGACTGGGAAGGCGACGGCACCGTCGACATGGCGCCCGACGACAGCGAATGGGGCAGCGACGCCCCCGCGCGCCAGAACAACCTGGGCGACGACGAACGCGCCGACGCCACCGAGCTCGCGCGCAGCCAGGAGTCGCTGCAGTCCTTCCTGCACCGGCAGGCGCTGAGCCTGCGGCTCAACGAGAACGACAGCGCCGCGCTGCGCTTCCTGATCGAATCGCTCAACGACGACGGCTACCTCGAAGACTCCCTGCCGGCGCTGGCCTCGGGCCTCGCGGGCGACGACAACGACCAGTTCGACGAACTGGTGCACCACTTCCAGGTGGCGCTCGGCCTGCTGCAAAGCCTGGAGCCGGCCGGCGTCGGCGCGCGCGATCTGGGCGAATGCCTGTGCATCCAGCTGCGCGCGCTGGCCAGCGAAAGCGAGACCGAAGAGCAGGCCCTGGTGCGCAAGACCGCCATCGCGATCTGCAAGCAGCCGATGGAGCTGCTCGCGCGGCGCGATTTCAAGCGCCTGGCCACGCTCACGCGCACCAACGAAGAGGTGGTGCGCTCGGCGCTGCAGATCATCTCGCGCCTGGAGCCCAAGCCGGGCCGCCGCTTCGTCGACGTCGAGCGCAACATCGTGATTCCCGACGTGATCGTCACCAAGATCGGCCGCGGCACCAACGCCAAGTTCCGCGTCATGCTCAACCCCGAGGTGATGCCGCGGCTGCGCGTGCACGACATCTATGCCGGCGCGCTCAAGTCGCACAAGGGCGAGGGCAGCCAGGCGCTGTCGCAGCGGCTGCAGGAGGCGCGCTGGTTCATCAAGAACATCCAGCAGCGCTTCGACACCATCCTGCGCGTGAGCAACGCCATCGTCGAGCGGCAGAAGAGCTTCTTCGTGCACGGCGAGCTCGCAATGCGGCCCTTGGTGCTGCGCGAGATCGCCGACGAACTCGGCCTGCACGAATCGACCATCTCGCGCGTGACCACGGCCAAGTACATGGCCACGCCTTTCGGCACGGTCGAGCTCAAGTACTTCTTCGGCTCGGCGCTCGGCACCGAGACCGGCGGCAATGCGTCGAGCACCGCCGTGCGCGCGCTGATCAAGCAGTTCGTGAGCTCCGAGAGCATCAAGAAACCGCTGTCCGACAGCCAGATCTCCGAGATGCTCAAGGAGCAGGGCATCGAGTGCGCACGCCGCACCGTGGCCAAGTACCGCGAGGCCTTGCGCATCGCGCCCGCCAACCTTCGCAAGGCCCTGTAGAAAGCCGCCGATGGCCCGCCGCCTGCTGTCGCGCTGTGGGCAATGGGTCTTCGCCATGGCGGCGGCGCTGCTGTTCGCCGGCTGCGCCACCCTGCCCGACGAGGCACCGCGTCCGCCCACCAAGGCCATGGCCGCCTCGGCCGACACCGCGCTCGGCAAGATCGCGCTGGCCTCGCAGCCCGACCCCGACCTGAGCGGCTTTCGCCTGATGCCGGGCGGCGACTTCGCCTTCGACACCCGCATCCAGCTCGCGCGGCGCGCCCAGCGCACGCTCGACGTGCAGTACTACCAGATCGAGAACGACGAGACCGGCCGCTACCTGCTGCGCACGCTGCGCGATGCGGCCCGGCGCGGCGTGCGCGTGCGGCTCCTGATGGACGATCTCTACACCTCGGG
This sequence comes from Variovorax sp. V93, assembly GCF_041154485.1. Classification (NCBI taxonomy): domain Bacteria; kingdom Pseudomonadati; phylum Pseudomonadota; class Betaproteobacteria; order Burkholderiales; family Comamonadaceae; genus Variovorax; species Variovorax sp. V93. Next base: position 576,289 of record NZ_AP028669.1, read on the forward strand.
CGAGGACGAGCTGCTGCTCGGCCTGGCCGCCACGCCCAACGTCGAGCTGCGCCTGTTCAACCCCTTTCCGGCCGGGCGCGGCAGCCTGCTCAGGCGCTTCACCGCTTCGCTGTTCGATTTCAGCCGCGTCAACCGGCGCATGCATAACAAGCTCTTCATCGCCGATGGCGCGATGGCGGTGGCGGGCGGGCGCAACATCGGCAACCAGTATTTCAGGCGCACGGCGGGCGAGAATTTCCTCGATCTCGACACCTTCGTGGCTGGTGCGCTGGTCCCGCGGCTGGGTGCGCTGTTCGACCAGTACTGGAACAGCGTCTATGTGCGGCCGGTCCAGTCGGTGGTGGCCAGCGAACTTCCGCAGGGCGAGCTGCAGAAGCGCTTCGAGGCCGCCACCGGCCCCGACACCACGCCGCCGCCGCCCAGGCCCGCGCCCAACGACCTGCTCGGCTACAGCCCGATCGCCGAAGACCTGGCTGCCGGCAAGCTCGACCTGATCTGGACCCTTGCCGAGGCCTACGCCGATTCGCCCGAACGCGTGATCGGCAAGACCGCCTCGTACGGCGGCGTGCCGCTGCTCGATGTCGACAGCGTGCGCTACAACGTGGTCGAGCAAATGCGCCGCGCGCGCTCCGAGGTGACCATCGTCTCGCCCTACCTGATTCCAGGCAAGGCGGGGCTCGAAGTGATGCGCGAGATCCGCCGGCGCAACGTCAAGATCAGCATCGTCACCAATTCCTTCGCCGCCACCGACGAGCCGCTGGTCCACACCGCCTACCGCCGCTACCGGCCCGAGATGCTCGAGCTCGGCGCCGAGCTCTACGAACTGAGCACCACGCGCACGCGGCGCAGCGTGCGGCTCGGCCTGTTCGGTACTTCGGTGGGGCGGCTGCATGCCAAGTCGGCGGTGATCGACCGGCAGATTCTTTTTGTCGGCTCGATGAACTTCGACCCGCGCTCCGAGACGCACAACACCGAGATCGGCCTGTTCATCCGCAGCCCCGAGATGGCGCAGCAGACGCTCAAGCTCATCGAGGTGCTGAAGCAGCAGGGCGCCTACCGGCTGCGCTTTGCGAAGGACAGCGGCAATTCGCGCATCGAGTGGATCAGCGAGGAGGAAGAAGCCGGCCGGACCACCGTGCTGAACGAGGAACCCGACTCCGATTTCTGGGGCCGCACCATGCTCGAGATGCTGGCGCCGCTGACGCCCGAGAGCCTGCTGTAGCCCGGGCGGCTCAGCCGCTGCGCACGCCCGACAGCAGCTTGAGGCCCAGCAGCACCATCACGCCGCCGGCCGCGCGGTCGATCCAGGCCTTGTAGCGCAGGTAGGCCGAGCGCGGCGCTGCCGACGAGAGCGCCAGCGCGACGACCGCGTACCAGCCGGTCTCGATGCAGAAGATCACCGCCGGCACCGCGAGCGCCAGCGCCAGCGGCACTTCGCGCGGCAGGAAGGCGGCAAAGATGCTGGCGTAGACCACGGCGGTCTTCGGATTGCTGATCTGCGTGCCCATGCCCAGAAGAAACGCACGCCGCGCATCGCCCCGGCTTCCGGGCGAGCGCTCTTCCTGCGAAACCGGCAGCGGCTGGCTCGCACCGCGCCAGATGCGGATGCCCAGAACCACGAGGTAGGCGCCCCCGAGCAGCTTCACCGCGAGGTACAGCGCGGGAACCGCGAGGAACGCCGCCTGCAGCCCGACCAGCGCCGCAATGGCGAACACGACGCCGCCCGCGCCCATGCCCAGCGCCGCGGCCAGGCCGTCGCCGCGCGACGACGAGACGGCGGTGCGCGCGACCATGACGAAGCTCGGGCCGGGGCTCATGGCCCCCACGACCATCGCGCCCGCGATGCCCAGCAGTGCAACCGTGATGCCGCTCATGGTCTTCTATTGCTGCACGTTGACGGCTTCGACCTGCACCAGCAGCTTCACCTTGTTCTCGAAGCCGAAGTTCAGGCCCCAGGTGATGCCCCAGTCGCTGCGCTGCACCGTCGTCTCGAAGTCGCCGCCGCAGACCTGGCGGTTGATGAGCGGATTCAGGTAGCAGTTGAAGCGCACGGCCCTGAGCGTGACCGGCCTGGTCTGCCCCATCAGCGTGAGCGTGCCCGGCACGTCGACCACCTTGTCGCCATTGAACTCGATGCGGTCCGCCACGAAGCGGCCGGTCGGGAATTCGGCCACGTTGAAGAAATCCTTGCTCTGCACGTGGCGGTTGAGCAGGTCGACGCCGGTGTTGATGGAGCCGATGTCCATCGTGATGTCGACCTTGCCGCTGCTGCCGGTGCCGTCGATCTGCACCGAGCCGTCCTTGGTGCTGAAGCGGCCGCGGTTGGTGGTGGTGCCGTAATGCCCCATCTCGTACATCACGAAGGTGTGCGTGGGGTCGATCACGTAGCTGGCGTTCTTCACCGGGCCGCCCGCGGGCTTGGCGGCCACGGCCGGCGCGGTGTAGTCCTGTGCCAGGGCAGGGGTGGCAAGGGCCGCCGCGGCAGACAGCGCGGCAGCGAGGAGGAGCTTCTTCATGGCAATGGGCGTGCGTGGCGTGGGAACGAAACAGGAAAAATTCAAAGCGGACCGAAGCCCGCGAGCGTGAACTTGAAGCGAACCAGCACCTCGTTGGCGACCACCGAGGTGTCGGTCCACTCGCCGTCGCCCACCTTGTAGTCGAGCCGCTGGATCGTAAAGCTTCCGCTGGCCACCGCGTGGCCGTTGGCCGGCGCAATGCTCACCGGCACCGTGACCTGGCGCGAGATGTTCTTGATGGTGAGCTTGCCCGCCATCTCGAAGCGGCCGTCGCCCAGCGCCTTGATCGCGCTCGACTGGAAGCTGGCCTGCGGAAAATGCGCCGTGTCGAACCACGGCGCCTTGGGCAGTTCGGCATCGCTCATGGGCACGCCGAGCGATGCGCTGCCGGTGTCGATCTGCAATGCGACGCTGCCGCCTTCGGGCTTGCGCGGATCGAAAGCCACCTGGGCATCGAACTTCTTGAACGCGCCCTCCACGGGCACCCCCATCTGCTTGCTCACGAAGGCGATCTGGCTCTTGTCCGGCACCAGCCGGGTGGCCGCGGCCGGCTCGGCGAGCGCGGGCGCAAGAGTGGCGAACGCCAGGGCTGCGAGCAAGGGGCGGGCGGTGCGCTTCATCTGGCGGATTCCTTGCGTGGCGCGGGCCACATGCGTTTCAAGATGCCGTCGCGGTCGATCCAGTGGTGCTTGAGCACCGCCGCCACATGCAGCAGCGCCACCGCGGCGAGGGTGAAGGCGCTGCCCTTGTGCAGCGGCTTGAGCACGGCCTCGGCCCATTCCTTGTCGACCGGCACGAAGTCGGGCAGCGGCAGCAGGCCGAACCACACGACCGGAAAGCCGAGCGCCGAACTGTAGGCCCAGCCGAACAGCGGAACCGCCAGGAACAGCAGGTACATCAGCGCGTGGCTCGCGCGGTGGCCGCTGCGCTGCCAGCGCGGCATGGCCGCCGCCGCAGCGGCCGGCAGCGGCGGCGGCGGATGGCGCAGCCGCCACAGCAGGCGCACGGCCGACAGCAGCAGGATCGTCACGCCGGCCCATTTGTGCCAGTTGTAGAGCTTGATGCGCGCCGGCGACAGCGGCAGGCCGGTCATGTAGAGGCCGACGCCGAGCGAGCCGACGATCATGGCCGCCAGCAGCCAGTGCAGCGCGATCGCGACGGGGCCGTAGCGCAGTTCGCGCAGGCGTGGATCGGCGGGTGCATCGGCCATGGCGGCGGGGTGGGAAGGTGTGTCGATGGACATCGGAAGCAGGACCGGCGGCCTGTGCGCGGAGCATATATCGGAAGCGGCGGAGGCGCCGCGGCCCGATCGGCCGGAGCGACCATGGACGCGGTGGTGGAATTGCTTGTCCGATCCCCTGTGTGGAGAAGCGGCCCGGCGCGGCGACAATGGCGTTCCCCTGCGGCCGAATGATGGCGAACCTCCTGTGAACGATCTCTCTCTCTTTTTGCCCTGCGCCGCCGGCGTCGAGGAATTCCTCGCGCAGGAAGTCCATGCGCTCACCGGCCGCGTCGGCCAGGACCTGCTCACGCTGCGCGGCGGCGTGCGGGTGCGCGCCGAATGGCGCGACGCGCTCAAGCTCAACCTGCACAGCCGGCTCGCGCAGCGCGTGCTGGTCGAACTGGCGCACGCGCCCTACCGCAGCGAGAACGACCTCTACGCCATCGCGAGCGGCGTGGCCTGGGAGATCTGGTTCACGCCCAGGCAGACCTTCAAGATCGAGACCACGGCGCAGCACAGCCCGCTGCAGAGCCTGAACTTCGCCACCCTGCGCATCAAGGACGCCATCGCCGACCGCTTCCGCGCCAAGGCCGGCGGCGTGCGCCCGAGCATCGAGACCCAGTGGCCCGACTGCCGCGTGTTCGCCCACCTGACCACCGAACACTGCACGCTCTACATCGACACCTCCGGCGAGCCGCTCTTCAAGCGCGGCTGGCGCCAGGACAAGGGCGATGCGCCGCTGAAGGAAACCCTGGCCGCCGCGATGCTGGCCGCCAGCGGCTGGTGGAACCCCGAAACCGGCGCCGTGGCCGCCGAGCCGCTGTACGACCCCTGCTGCGGCAGCGGCACCATCGCCATCGAGGCGGCGCAGATCGCGCGCGGCATTGCGGCCGGGTCGCTCAGGCGTTTCGGCTTCGAGAAGCTGCTGCCGTTCCAGGCCCATGTCTGGGACGCGATCAAGAAGGACGCCGCATCGTCGGCGGTGCCGCGCGATGTCGCCATCTTCGGCTCCGACGTCTCGCACCGCATGGTCGACTTTGCCGAGCGCAATGCGGAGCGCGCCGGTGTCGCCGATGCCATCGAGTTCCGCGGCGGCGACGCGCTGCAGCGCATGCCGCCGGCCGAGGGCGGGGTGATCATGCTCAACCCGCCGTACGGCGAGCGCATCGAGGTCGGCGGCGTGGCGCGCTTCGGCGCCCGCGAAGCCGCGCAGACTTCGGGCGACGCTGGCGGTGAACGCGGCGGCGGCGGCGAGTTCTTTCCGCAGCTCGCCACCCACTGGAAGAAGAACTACGCCGGCTGGACCGCCTGGGTGCTCACGCCCGACCTGAAGCTGCCCAGGCAGATGCGGCTGAAGGAATCGCGCCGCGTGCCGATGTGGAACGGCCCCATCGAGTGCCGGCTGTTCCGCTTCGACATGGTCGCGGGTTCCGCCAGGAAGTAGCTTCGCGCGCCTGCGGGTGCACGCCACCATGACCGTTCCGGAATCCGGCCTCGTCGTCATCGACACCAACATCGCGCTCGACCTGCTGGTCTTCGAAGACCCCGCCTGGCTGCCGCTTATCGCCCTGCTGGCCGCGGGCGAACTGCGCTGGCTCGCAACGGCCGCGATGCGCGCCGAACTCGAGCGCGTGCTCGGCTACCCACTGATTGCCCGGCGCATGGCGCAGCGCGGCCTGCAAGTGCCCGCCGTGCTGGCGGACTTCGATGCGCGGGTGCGCATGGTCGAAGGCATTCCATCGCGCGCACCCTGCGTCTGCAGCGACCCCGACGACCAGGTCTTCATCGACCTTGCGGTGGCGCACCGCGCGCTGCTGCTCAGCAAGGACCGCGCGGTGCTGTCGATGAAGAAGCGGCTGGCGCTGCGCGGCGTGGTGGTGCAGGCGGCGCTCGGGGCCTGACTGCACCCACAGTCTCGGCCCGTTGCCGCTGCGCGCCGAGAAGCGCGAAATCCAGCGGCTTGACTACTTCCTTCTCATCGACGCCTGCCAGGGGCGGTGTTAGCTTTCCGGCAAGGCGAGGATGGTGCGGCGAACGGGTATCGCAGTCCTTGCCTTTGCGGCCCTTGCGCCACCCTTCAGTTCTTGCTTCGACTGGAAATCATGCAACCCTCATTCGCGACGCTCTGGGCGAATCATCCCAATATCAAGGGCGACGGCGCCCTGCTGGACAAGGGCGTTTACACGGATCAATGCGCCATCAATGTGGGCGCAGCATTCATTCGATCCAACCTGAGCCTCGACAGCTTCCACGGCGTCTTCTCCTGGCAGAAGGACAGGCCGAAGTACCCGATCAGGGCGCAGGAATTGGCGAACTGGCTGGATTCCGGCAAGGCCGGCTTGATGTCCCGGACCGAAAAATACACAGGGAAAGAAGGTTTCGAGAAAATCGCCAACCGCACGGGCATCGTGTTCATCCAGAACTACTGGGGTGAGGGGCGGCAAGGCGACCATATCGACCTATGGAATGGGGCGCGGCTGACTAAACTGTCGTCGTGGTTTCTCATTCAGTGGCGCATCTCTTGGGAAGGGGTCCTCACTGACATGCGTCATGCGCAAGCCATATGGTTTTGGCCGGTCCTATGAAAATCCTCATTCGACTACTCTGCATTTTGGTCGGAGCGCTGGTGCTCAGTTTTCTTGTTGCGAAAGTCGTACTCGTTCCCATTGGGCAATGGTACGAAATGAACAAAGCCCAAAGCTTCGACGATATATCCGACGCTTTCGTTCTCGCTCTTGCTGTGCAAGCGATTTTCGCTGTTGTGGGCGGTTGGCTAGGCGATTGGGCATTTCGCAAATGGCGACAGAAGCAACTTGATCGTCAATAGCCCGTGGTGCATCTCTTGGGGACGGGCATTATCGAAATGCGCCATATGGTTTTGGCCAGTCCAGTGAAAACACTTGTTCAACCGCTTTGTATTTTGGCCGGAGCGATTGCGCTCGGCCTTGTTTTCTACAAGCTCATTGGCCCTGTGGGTCATTGGTATGAGCTCAAATTTGCAAGGAACGACGGTGACTTGGGCCAGGCGTACATGGTTGCGCTCGCCGTTCAATTCCTCGCATTGATAGTGGGCGGCTGGCTCGGCGACTGGGCATTTCGAAAATGGCTGCAGAAGCGGCCGGATCGCCAGTAGCCCATGTGGCGACTGCCGATAGGTCGTGTCCCATGAAGATACTTATTCGACTGCTCTTCATTTTGGTCGGCGCACTTGCGCTCAGTTTTCTTGCTGCGAAAGTCGTGCTCGTTCCCATTGGGCAGTGGTACGAAATGAACAGGGCCCAGAGCGAGAGCGATTTGTCGCGAGCCTTCGTCATTGCGCTTGCGATACAGGCTCTTTGTGTCGTAGTTGGAGGCTGGCTCGGCGACCGTGCATTCCGCAAATGGCGGCAGAAGCAGCTCAGCCGCCAACAACGCCTCTGACGACCGCTGCTAGTTCCGGAGCGCAGCGGCCGGCGCCAGGTGCCAGCGCCCCAGCAGCCGCGCCACCGCCCGCACCCGCTGCGTGTCGCGGCCCCAGCGGCGGCTCGCGGGCAGCTTCTGCGCCCATTTCATGCGCCGTGCCGCCTCGGCGATGCGCTCGCGCACTTGCGCGTCCACCTCGGCCAGCGCGGCGTGCCAGTGCTGGCCGGCGGCTTCGGGCGCGGCGGCCTCCAGCATCATGGCCGTGGAGTGCAGGTAGCTGAGCCAGTCGCGTGCCTGGCATTCGGCCAGGGTCATGACTTCGGAAGGATCGTCCTCGAAGTCGATGTAGCCGATCACGCCGTCGGGGCACTGCACCAGGTTGCGGTCGAAGGCCTGGCTCAGGTGCTGGCCGCGCACATGCACCCTGGCGATCGCGGCCAGCCCTTCGCGCCAGACCGCGAGCAGCGCGGCCGGTCCGGCCGCGGCGGCCTGGTCGAGCCGCTCCTGCAGCACGACAGTGCTGCGGCCGCTTTCGCCGAGGTCGGAAATCAGCAGGCCGTCGGGCTGCTGCGCCAGCACCGCCGGCACGCGCAGGCCCGCGGCCGCGAGCTGCCGCAGGCGCCGCGCCTCGGTGGCGATGGCGGCTTCGCCGCCCGGGTTGGGCACCGGCTTGATGATGTCCAGCCGCGCCATGCGCGCGACCGCCGCCATCACGCGGTAGCCCCACTTGCCGTGGCGCGGGCCGGCCTTCTTGAGCCACACGCGCTCGCTGCCCAGGCGGTGGCTGGCCACGTTCTTCTGCTGCTTCGGCAGCATGAGTCGCAGGAACTCGGCATAGTCGCCGGGCGCCGGCACGATGGGCTGCGCGTCCAGCGGCGCGGGCGCGGAGGCCGCGCCCTTGGCGCTGTGCAGCCGCGCCGAAGAACCACCGCGTCGCAAGGGGTTCATGCGGCCAGCGGAAGGTTCGACACCAGGCCGTGCGGCCCCTGTGTCAGGGGCTGGAAGCTCTCGGCGCTGGCCAGCGGCCAGTAGGTGCGGAACACGTTGTGCTGCTTGTCGAGCGGGCCGAGCAGCGCACCCGGCTGCACCTGCATCACCAGGTTGCTCAACAGGCGCACCTCGGTGTCGGAGATGCGCCGCACGATGTGGTGCGCCGTGATCTGCTGCGGATGGTCGAGGCCGGCGGCCTGTACCAGCTCCTGCAGCGCATGCAGCGTGCTGCGATGGAAGTTGCGCACGCGCTCGGCCTTGGTCGGCACCACCAGCGCTTGCTGGCGCACCGGGTCCTGCGTGGTCACGCCCGTGGGGCAGTGGCCGGTGTGGCAGCTTTGCGCCTGGATGCAGCCCAGGGCCATCATGAAACCGCGCGCCGCGTTGCACCAGTCGGCACCCAGCGCCATCATGCGCGCCACGTCGAAGGCCGTGATCACCTTGCCCGCGCAGCCCAGCTTGATGCGGTGGCGCAGGTTCACGCCGATCAGCGTGTTGTGCACCAGCAGCAGGCCCTCCTGCAGCGGCGCGCCCACGTGGTCGCTGAACTCGACCGGCGCCGCACCCGTGCCGCCCTCGGCGCCGTCGACCACGATGAAGTCGGGCGTGATGCCGGTGGCCTGCATGGCCTTGACGATCGCGAACCACTCCCACGGGTGGCCGAGGCAGAACTTGAAGCCGGTCGGCTTGCCGCCCGAAAGCTCGCGCAGCCTGGCGATGAAATGCATCATCTCGATGGGCGTGGTGAACGCGCTGTGCGATGAGGGCGAGACGCAGTCGATGCCGATCGGCACGCCGCGCGCGGCCGCGATCTCGGGCGTGACCTTGGGCGCGGGCAGCACGCCGCCGTGCCCGGGCTTGGCGCCCTGGCTCAGCTTGATCTCGATCATCTTGACCTGCGGGTCGCGCGCGTTGGCGCTGAAGCGCTCGGCGTTGAACGTGCCATCCTCGTTGCGGCAGCCGAAGTAGCCCGAGCCGATTTCCCAGATCAGGTCGCCGCCATGCACGCGGTGGTGCTGCGAGATCGAGCCTTCGCCGGTGTCGTGCGCAAAGCCGCCGAGCCTGGCGCCCTGGTTGAGCGCGAGGATCGCATTGGCCGACAGCGCGCCGAAGCTCATGGCCGAGATGTTGAACACGCTCGCGCTGTACGGCTGCGTGCAGGGATGGTGGGACGACGCCCCGGCCGCGCCCGATGGCGGCGGGTTTGCGTCGGCGGTATGCGGCGTGCCGCCGATCACGATGCGGAAATCGTGGTTCTCGAGCTTCGTGGGCTGCATCGAGTGGTTGATCCACTCGTAGCCCGCGATGGTCACGTCGAGCTGCGTGCCGAAGGGCCGGTTGTCGGGCTCGCCCTTGGCGCGCTGATACACCAGCGAGCGCTGCGCGCGCGAGAACGGGGCCGCTTCGGAATCGCTCTCGATGAAGTACTGCCGCATTTCCGGCCGGATGAATTCGAGCAGGAAGCGCAGGTGGCCGATGACGGGGTAGTTGCGCAGGATGGCGTGGCGCGCCTGCCGCAGGTCGTGCACGCCGGTGCCCGAAAGCACCGCGAAGACGGCCACGCCCACCCAGGCCAGCCACAGGTGGGGCGACACCAGCACCAGGGCGATGCAGGCCGCCAGGCCGACCACGCACAGGGCGAAGGCGCTGTAGCGCGTCGGAAACGGAATAATCGTGGGCATAGAAAATAGTGTCGACCGGAGGCCTGCTGCATCATAGAGGGCTGCCCCGAACTTGCCATGACCAACAACCACGACACCCCCCAGGCCGCAGCGGCCGCTTCCGCCCCCCTCGGCCCCGACGATTTCGATGCTCTCGACCAGGCGCTCGACGCCATGCGCGAGCACGATGAGGAAATCCCCCAGTGGGAGTTCTGCGAAGGCTTCATGGCCGCGCTGATCTGCACCCGCCGGCCCATCGAGCCCGCCGAATACTGGCCGGTGCTGCTGGGCGAGGGCTTCGTGCCGGCCCAGCACATGGAGTTCGTCTGGAACTGGAAGCGCCGCTGGCGCGAGATCGAAGAGGGGCTGGACGCCGACGTGCAGTCGCTCGACGACGAGCGCAGCTGGCAGCCCGAGGTGCTCGACACCCGCGGCGCCATCGCCTCGCTGCCCGAGGAAGAGCGCGCCGAGGTGGCGGGCGAGGAGATTCCCTCGTTCGCGCAGGTCTGGGCGCTGGGCTTCATGTACGCGGTCGAGAACTGGCCCGAGGACTGGGCGACGCCGCGCGACAAGGAAGCCGCCCAGATGCTCGACGACGCGCTCGACAACATCGTGGCGCTGACCGAGGACGACAAGGCCAAGCCCACGCTCTCGATGTTCAGCGACGACGGCCCGCCGAGCGTGAGCCAGCAGCGGCTGGACGATTTCGGCGCCGCCATCTGGGCCGTGTACGACCTGCGCCAGCTCTGGAAGAGCCTGGGCCCGAAGGTCGAGACCGTGCGCAAGGAAGCCACGCCCGGCCGCAACGATCCCTGCCCCTGCGGCAGCGGCAAGAAATACAAGAAGTGCCACGGTGCCTGATAGCGGCCCTGCCAGCGCACGGCTGACGCCACGCGCGGCGTGGGTCATGGTGCTGGCGCTGTGCGCCGGGGTGGCGCTGAGCCAGGCCTTCCGTACCGTGGGTGCCATCATGGCGAGCCCGCTGCAGGCCGACTTCAGGCTGTCGGCCCAGGCGCTGGGCATTTTCTCGGGCGCCTTTCATTTCGCCTTTGGCGCGATGCAGCTCTTCATGGGCATCGGCATCGACCTGCATGGCGTGCGGCGCACGGTGCTGGTGGCGTTTCCGGTCGCCATCGCGGGCGCGCTGCTGTCGGCGTTCGCGCCGAGCTACGCGGTGCTGGTGGCGGGGCAGGCGCTGATCGGCGTCGGCTGCGCGCCGGCCTTCCTGGTGTGCACCGTGTTCATCGCGCGGCACTTTCCGGCCGCGCGCTTCGCCACCGTCTCCGGCCTGGTGCTGGCCATCGGCGGCCTCGGCATGCTGGCCACCGGCACGCCGCTCGCGTGGCTGGTGCAGGCCTATTCGTGGCGCGCGGGCTTCCTGGTGCTGGCCGTGGCCTCGGCACTGGCGTGGCTCGCGATCTGGCGCTGGGTGCGCGAGCCCGCCTCGGCCGTGCCGCAGGCGAACGAGTCCATTCCCGAGGCCATCCGCCAGTTCGGCGCGCTGCTCGCAATGCCGCACACGCTCGGCATCGTCGTGCTCGGGGCCGTGACCTATGCCGCCTTCATCTCGCTGCGCGGGCTCTGGCTCGGGCCGCTCATGATGGAGCGCCACGGCTATTCGCTGGTGCAGAGCGGCAACGTCGCGATCGCGGTGTCGGTGATCTCGCTGTTCGGTGCGCCGCTGTTCGGCCGCTTCGACCGCGACGGCGCCGCGCGCCGCCGCCGGATCGTGGCGTGCGCGCTCGGCTATGCGGCGCTGTTCGCGCTCATCGCCTTCACGCACTCGGCCTGGCTGGACATCGGTGGCATGGTGCTGATCGGCGTGCTCTCGGGCTTCATCGTCTGGCAGTACGCCGACGTGCGCGTGGCCTATCCGGCCACGCTCACGGGCCGCGCGATGGCGGTGTTCACGATGGCGATGTTCCTTGGCGTCGCGCTCATGCAATGGGGCACCGGCGTGGCAGCCTCGGTGGCCGCGGCGCATGGCGGCGATCCGCTCACGGCCGTGCTGGCCACCATCGCCGCGCTGCTGGTGCTGGGCATCGCGGCCTTCGCGTGGCTGCCCGCGCCGAAGGCGCAGGCCCTCAGATCTTGAAGGCGCGCTGGATGTCCGGCCGCACCAGGTCGGCGTACTCGCGGTGCTTGCGGATATAGCCCGCGATGAATTGGCACACCGGAATCACGTGCAGCCCCCTGGCGCGCGCCTCGTCGAGCACATGCCGTGCGATGCCCGAGCCCACGCCCTTGCCCTCGTGCTCGGGCAGCACCTCGGTGTGGGTGAACATGATGGCGTCGGTCAGCAGGTTGTATTCGGCGTAGGCCGCGAGCTGGCCCTCGAGTGCGGCTTCGTAGCGGTGCTGGGCTTCGTTGTTGGTGATGACGAGGTTGCTGTTGCTCATGGTTGGCGTGCGAGATAAGTGGCGAGATTGGCGGCCGCGGTGGCGCGCACCTTGTTGCGCAGCATCGGCGTCCAGCCGAGCAGCAGGCCCGGCGCGCCGAGCGCCTGGCGCGACCAGGTCCAGAAGGCAAAGCTGTCGCGGTGCGTGGCGATCAGCCCGTCGGGCGTGAAGCCGAAGCGCGCGTCGACGCTGTTGTCGACCAGCCGGCCGGTGGCGCTGAAGCGGTAGTGCGCGTCCCAGTGGGCCTGGCCGCTGGTGTCGTCGGCGTGCACGTCGCGCCAGGTCAGCCGCCAGACGTCGGCCCCCTTGGCCTTGGTGGCATTGCAGAGCATGCGCCACATGCCGCCCACCTGTTGCCGGCCGCGCAGCGAGAAGGCCTCGTCGTCGAACGCCGCATCGCTGGCATAGCAGGCGGCCATGGCGGGGGCGTCGAGCCTGGAGAAAGCCTCGTAGAGGCGCTCGATGGTCTGGGCATTGGCTGCTGCTGTCATGTCATGGGGCCTTTGTTGTTGTGCCGGCGTACGGGCCGAGCAGGCCCACCAGCGTCTGCAGAGCGTAGTGCACCGTGGCCGCGCGCACTGCGGCGCGATCGCCGTCGAAGCGGCGGCGCTCGGTGCGGACCTGCCCGTCGACCGACCAGCCGAACCACACGGTGCCGACCGGCTTCTCGGGACTGCCGCCGGTGGGGCCGGCCACGCCGGTCACGGCCACCGCCGCACGGGCCGCCGAATGCGCGATGGCCCCTTCGGCCATGGCGCGCGCCACGGGCTCGCTGACCGCGCCGTGGGCGTCGATCAGCGCGGCATCGACGCCCAGCAGTTCGGTCTTGGCCGCGTTCGAGTAGCTGACGAAGCCGCGCTCGAACCATGCGCTGGAGCCCGCGAGCTCGGTGCATGCGCCGGCGATGAGTCCGCCGGTGCAGCTTTCGGCCGTGGCCAGCATCCAGCCCTTCTTCAGCAGCAGTTCGGCCAGGGCCGCGACGAGCGCGGGCGTGTCCTGGTCGGCAAGAAAATTCGCCGGGGTCGAAGGTTCCATCAGTTCACCATGCGCGCCAGAGCGCGATGACCAAGAGCGTGCAGAACGCCGCCACGAGGTCGTCGAGGATGATGCCGAAGCCGGCGCGCCACCAGCGCACCTCGGTCGCGTCGCGCTGCTTGAACAGCGCATCGGCCCAGGCCACCGGCCCCGGCTTGGCGGCATCGAAGAAGCGGAACAGGCCGAACGCGATGGCCTGCGCGAAGAGGCCGGCCGGTGTGACGAGCCACAGCACGATCCAGAACGCGATCACCTCGTCCCACACGATGCTGCCCGGGTCGGCCACGCCCATGTCGCGCGCGGTGACGCTGCAGGCCCACCAGCCGACGGGCAGCGAGGCCAGGATGATCCAGCCGATGGCGGCGGGCGAGAGCCACAGCTGCATCACGGCAAAGGCGGCCCAGGCCCACAGGGTGCCGACAGTGCCGGGCGCCACGCGCGGCAGGCCGGAGCCGAAGCCCATGGCGATGAAATGCGCCGGGTGGGACAAAAGGAAAGCGATCGAGGGACGGCGGGGCGTGGCTTGCGGCATGGGGCCTGCGTAGGAAGAAGCAGCTTGCATCAGGCCAGAGTGTCGCGCATTCGAGGGGCTGTCCAAGACCCTCTATTTATCAAAGCAATAGCTTGTTTAATTCAGAGAGCGGGCCTAGTATCCAGGCCTTGCCTTGCCACCTGTCGTCCGCCACGGACCGCGCCCTATGCCTGCTGCCTCATCCAACGCCCCTGCTTCGCTCCACCCCGCTTCGCCCGCCGCCGACTGGAGCGAACTGTTCAGCGGACGCAACGGCTGGCGTGCGCTGGCGCTCACGGGCGGCGTTGCGCTGCACGCGGTCAACGTGCACATCGTGACGACCGTGCTGCCGTCGGTGGTGAGCGAGATCGGCGGGCTCGACTGGTATGCCTGGAGCACCACGCTGTTCGTGGTCGGGTCGATCCTCGGCGCCACGCTGTCGGTGCGGCTGCTCGCGCGGCTGGGCCCGCGCGGTGCCTGCCTGGCGGCGCTGGCGGTGTTCGGCGCGGGCTCGATGGCCTGCGCGCTCGCGCCGACCATGCCCTGGCTGCTCGCGGGCCGCACGGTGCAGGGGCTGGGCGGCGGACTGCTCGCGGCCCTGAGCTATGCGCTGATCCAGCGGGTGTTCGCGCCGCGGCTGTGGCCCCGCGCGGTGGCGCTGGTGTCGGGCATGTGGGGCGTGGCCACGCTCTGCGGGCCGGCGGTCGGCGGCCTGTTTGCGCAGGCGGGGCATTGGCGCTGGGCCTTCTGGTCGCTGCTGCCGCTGGCTGCGGTACAGGGGCTGCTGGTGGCGGTGCAGCTGCGGCCCGCGGCCGGCGTGCGGCACGAGCGGCCGGCGGCCATGCCGCGCATCGCGGCGCCGCAGATCGGTTTGCTGGCGGCCTCGGTGCTGGTGATCGCCGCCAGCGAATTCCTGTCGGCCATCGCCTGGCAGGCCGCCGGCGTGGCGCTGGGTCTGGGGCTCGGCGTGGCCGCCACGCGGATCGACCGGCGTGCCGCAGTACGGCTGCTGCCCGCCGGCGCCTACGCGCTGCGCACGCCGATGGGCGCCATCTATGCGAGCGTGGTGCTGCTGCTGATCGGCACCACCACCGAGATCTTCGTGCCGTACTTCCTGCAGCTGCTGCATGGCCATTCGCCTTTGTCGGCCGGCTATCTCACGGCCGCGATGGCCGGCGGCTGGAGCGTGGGTTCGCTGCTGTCGTCGGGGCGCAGCGGCGCGGGCGCCGACCGCATGCTGCGCGCCGGGCCGGTGGCCTGCACGCTGGGGCTTGCCGCGCTCGCGCTGCTGCTGCCGGCGCCCGGACGCTTCGCGCCGGGGCTCGAGATGCTGCTGGCCGCCATTGCGCTGGCAGCCGTGGGGCTGGGCGTGGGCATCGGATGGCCGCACCTGGTCACGCGCCTGATGTCGCTGGCGCCGGCCGGGCAGGAAGGGCTGGCCTCGGCCTCGATCACCACCGTACAGCTCTACGGCATGGCCGTGGGTGCGGCAGTGGCCGGGCTGGTGGCCAACGCGGCCGGCCTCAGCGAGCCCGGCGGCGCGGCGGGTGCGCGCTCCGCTGCGGCCTGGCTGTTCGCGAGCTTCGCGTTCGCGCCTGCGCTGGCGGCATGGCTGGTGGCCCGCTTCGTTGCCGCGCGCAGCCTGGCCGGCGTGCCCAGGCAATCGCTCTAGGCCTTCCTGCATGCCGTCCGGCGTATTCGCCCGCGGCATGGGGCATCGTATGCTTGGCGACCCATTCAAGCGAGAGAGCCCATCCATCATGAAAAGAGCCGTGGTCCGTTTCAACGCGTTGTGGCTGTGCCTCGCGTTCAGCTTGCTGCTCGCGGCCTGCGGCAACAAGGAGGCCGAGCAACGCACCGCCTTCATCGCCTTCCTGCAGGCCCGGGTGCTCGACAAGCCCGGCCTGCGCGTGCCCACGCCCAATGCCGAGGAGAAGGCCTCCTTCGGCGACTATGCGCAGCACTACGCGGTGATTGCCGACTTCAACGAGGGCATGAACAAGTCGGTCAGCCAGCCGATGGGCCAGGTCATGGCCAAGGGCGCGCTGCGCTCGATTGCCGACCTGGGGTCGCGCCGCGACGACCTCAAGGCCGCCAAGGACGGCCTGGGCGGCCTGCGCACCGCGCTCGACCAGGAGCTGGCCAAGGCCGATGCCGCGCATGCGAAGCTCAAGCAGCCCGACGACCTGAAGCAGGTCTACGACAAGGCCTACGAAAAAACCGTGTCGGCGCCGGCCGCCACTTTCAAGGAAGTGTTCCCGGCGCTCGACAAGGTGTTCGACGGCGCGCTTGCGGTGGGCAACTACCTCGAGCAGAACAAGTCGAAGATCCAGGTCTCGGGATCGTCGGTCAGCGTGAGCGATCCGGCCGTGCAGGCGCAGCTCAACAAGATGCTGCAGGAGCTCAATGCTCACTCGAAGGACATCAACGCCGCGCAGGCCAAGATGCAGGCGATGGTCCGAGGGTCCTGATCAGACGAAGTGGTCGAAGGAGTCGAAGCGCTGCGATACCGGCGTGCCGCCCGCATCCACGATGCGCAGGCCGGCTTCGGCGTCGATGCGGCCGATGCGCGTCACGCGCGTGGCGCTTTCCCGGCCGGCCTGTTCGACCGCGGCGCGCGCCGTGGGCGGGGCGGTGAAGACCAGCTCGTAGTCGTCGCCGCCCGAAAGCGCGCAGGTGCGCAGCATCTCGGTGCCGAGGCCGGATGACGCGGCCGCGGCGATCACGCCCGTGGCCGCATCGGCATCGAGTGTGGCGCCGACCTTGCTCGACGCGAGGATGTGGCCCAGGTCGCCCACGAGCCCATCGCTCACGTCCACCGCCGCGGAAGCCCTGCCGCGCAGCGCCTGGCCCAGCGCCACGCGCGGCGTGGGCTGCTCCATGCGCATGCGCGCCTGCGCGAACACCTCCGCAGGCAGTGCGATCGTGCCGCGGAACGCCTCGAGCGCGAGCCGTGCATCGCCGAGCGTGCCGCTGACCCAGATGTCGTCGCCCGCGTGCGCGCCCGAGCGCAGCAGCGCCGCGCCGGCCGGCACTTCGCCGAACACGGTGATGCAGATGTTGAGCGGGCCGCGCGTGGTGTCGCCGCCCACCAGCTCGCAGCCGTGTTCGTCGGCCAGTGCGAACAGGCCGCGCGAAAAAGCTTCGAGCCAGGGCTCGTCGACACCGGGCAGCGCGAGCGCGAGCGTGAAGGCCAGCGGCTTCGCGCCGCAGGCCGCCAGGTCGCTGAGGTTCACCGCCAGCGCCTTGTGGCCGAGCCGCGAGGGATCGACGGTCGAGAGAAAGTGCCGGCCCTCGACCAGCATGTCGCAGGACACGGCAAGCTGCATGCCGGGCGCGGGTGCGAGCAAGGCGCAGTCGTCGCCCACGCCGAGCGGGGAGCGTGTGGCGGGGCGCTGGAAGTAGCGTGTGATCAGGTCGAATTCACCCATGGGGTGAGCATAAGCGCTGGAACGCTCAGCCCCGCGCGCGCCGGTTCGACATCACCACGTTGTCCTTCTCGATCGGCTGGCCGGCCTGCAGCGCCGCGATCCAGGCCTCGGTCGTCGTCACGGCCGCGAAGTTGCTGTGGAACACGACGCTGAAGACGCGGTGGATCTCTTCGGCGCTCACGCGGCCGGCCGCATTCTCATAGGGCAGCGCGCCGCTCGCGTCCGACAGGAACTCCACGTTGAGCCCGCGGTGCATGGCCTCGAACACGGTGGACGCATCGCAGTTGTGGGTCATGTAGCCCACCACGCTGAGCGTGTCGATCTGGTGGCGCGCGATCCAGTCGGCGAAGTCGGTGCCGGTGAAGACGCTCGGGAAGGCCTTGGTCACGAGGTGGTCGCGCGGCCGCCTGGCAATTTCAGGATGCAGCTGCCCGTTGTGCGTGTCGGCCTGGAACACCGGCGCGCCCTTGGGTGCGTGGTGCTGCACCACGACCACCGGCGTGCCGGCCGCGCGGGCAGCGTCCATGGCCTGCGCGATCTTCGGCAGCGAGCTTTCGACCGGCGGGTACTCGATGGGCAGTCCGCCGCCTTCGAAGTATTCGTTCTGCACGTCGATCACGACAAGGGCTCGGCGCGGTGCGGGATGGTTGCTCATGGTGGTGGCTCCGTATTGCAAGTGGTTGGGATGGCGCAATTGTTCGCGCTGGAGCCCCTGGGAGAAAGTGGCCCGAAAGCCATTCATCGATAAAATCGGGCCATGGCCAGAAAAACCGCGGAAACCATCGCCGTCGTCGCCTTCGACGGCATCAGTCCCTTTCACCTGTCCGTGCCGTGCATGGTCTTCGGCGAGGACCGCACCGAGGCGGGCGACCTGCGTTTTCGACTGCAGGTGTGCGGCACCGAGCCGGGCCCGCTGCATACCAATGCGGGCTTCACGCTGGTGGTGCCGCACGGGCTCGAAGCCATCCGGCGCGCGCAGATCGTGATCGTGCCCTCCTGGTGCGACGACGGCCGGCCCGCACCGCCGGCGCTGATCCGCGCGCTGCAGGCGGCGCATCGGCGCGGCGCCATCGTGGTCGGGCTGTGCCTGGGCGCCTTCGTGCTGGCCGAGGCGGGCCTGCTCGACGGCCGGCCGGCCACCACGCACTGGAACCTGGCCGAAGCCTTTGCCAGGCAATATCCGAAGGTCAGGCTGCAGCCCGAGGTGCTGTATGTCGACGATGGCGACGTGCTCACCTCGGCCGGCACGGCCGCGGGCATCGACTGCTGCCTGCACCTGCTGCGCGTGCGCCATGGCGCCGAGGCGGCGAACCGCGCTGCGCGGCGCATGGTCGTGGCGCCGCACCGGCAGGGCGGGCAGGCCCAGTACATCCGCCAGCCGATGCCTGCCGCGGCCGACGGCGACCGGCTTGCGCCGCTGCTCGAATGGCTGGGCCGCCACCTCCAGAGCCCGCACGAACTGGACAGCCTCGCGCGGCGCGCGCTCATGAGCCGGCGCACCTTCACGCGGCGCTTTCGCGAGGCCACCGGCACCACGGTCGGCCAGTGGCTGCAGAACCAGCGCCTCGCGCTCGCGCAGCGGCTGCTGGAGACCACCGACCGCCCGATCGAACGCGTGGCCGGCGACGTGGGCTTCGGCTCGGCGGTGTCGCTGCGAAAGCACTTCGCGGCGGCGTTCAAGGTGTCGCCCACGGCCTATCGCAGGCAGTTCTCGCAGGAGGCCGCCTAGGCCCCGCCGCGAAAGCGCAGCGCCGCCTGCCGCACCACCTCGGCCAGCAGGCGCTCCTTGCCCTGCTTCTCGCGCAGCCAGCGCGCATCGTTGCGGTTGGCTTCCACGCTGGTGCGCAGTTCGCCGAGCGCCTGCGTGGCGTTGAGCGCCTCGCTGTGCCATTCGAGCTGCGTCATGGTCATGAGGATGTGGTCGCGCAGCGGCATGTGCTGGCCGCTGGCCGGGTCCACGTACACCGCATCGAGCCCGAAGCGGCAGGCCTGGAAGCGGTTGTAGGTGTAGACGAGGTAGTCGTCCTCGGTCGGCTCGAAGGGCTGCTCCTGCAGGAACCACGCGGCGAGCGACTGCACGTAGCCCGCGAGCGCGGCCGCGCGCTCGACGGTGAGCGGCGTGTCGAACACGCGGATCTCGATGGTGCCGAACTCGGGCTTGGGCCGGATGTCCCAATAAAAGTCTTTCATGCTGCGCACGACGCCTGTGCGGGTCATGCGCTCGAAGTAGGCTTCGAACTCCTTCCAGCTCAAGGTGAAGGGTGCGCGGCCCGAGAGCGGGAACGCGAACACCGAGTTCAGGCGCGCCGAGTCGAACTGCGTGTCCTGCCCCTGCACGAACGGCGACGAGGCCGACAGCGCAATGAAGTGCGGGATGTAGCGCGACATGCGGTGCAGCATCAGCAGCGCCGCATCGGCATCGGGGCAGCCGATGTGCACGTGCTGGCCGAAGATGGTGAACTGCTTGCTCAGGTAGCCGTACAGCTCGGACAGCTCGCGAAAGCGCGGCTTGTCGTAGATGCGCCGCTCGTGCCACTGCTGGAAGGCATGCGTGCCGCCGCCCACCACCGCGATGTTGAGCTTGTCGGCGTTCCTGATGAGCGCCTCGCGGATCGGCGAGAGCTGCGTGATCACGTCCTGCGCCGAATGGCAGATGTCGGTCGAGATCTCGATCATGCTCGAGGTCATCTCGGGCACCACGCTGCCGGGCAGCGGGGTCTGCGCCATCAGCCGCAGCATGTCTTCCGCATAGGGGGCCAGGTCGTAGTCGTGCGTGTTGACGAGCTGCAGCTCGAGCTCCACGCCGAGCGACAGCGCTTCGGAGCGATTGAAGGGTTCGAGCTTGACCACGCGGCTCGCGGGGTCCGCGGGCAGGGCGGGCGAGCGGAAGTCGTCGCTGTCGGGAAAAGCCATGGCCGCGGTCATCGCTGCGTGTCCTCCGTGGTGCTGAAGGCCTGGGGCGTCCAGGGCACCGAGCTTTCGCCCACCGCGTGGATGGCCACGGTGGCAAGCACGGCGCCCATCACTTCCATCAGGAGAATCGAGGGCAGGGCCACCTGCGTGATCATGGTGCCGAGCAGCGGCGACGCGGTGGTGAAGTTCGAGGCGATGAGCAGCGCGATCGACGACAGCGGCGACATCGCGCAGCCGACCCAGAAGGCCTGGTTCCAGCTGGCGCCGCTGCCCGGATTGGCAATGGCCACGCCGGCGATCTTGGCGAACAGGCGGATGCCGATCACCGCCAGCACCACGCTGGCCACGGGCAGCGTCCAGTCGGCCTGCGCCGCCACGATGGACACCAGCACGAACATCAGCATGGTGAGCAGCGACGAAGCCGTGCCGAGCTGCCGCTGCCAGGCCCAGGGCTTGGGATTCAGCGTCTTGAGCAGCACCCCGCCGATCAGCGCGGCCAGCGGCGCCGAACCGCCGACGTGGGCCGTGAGCGCGCTGGCGGCCGCAATCAGCGCGAGCAGCAGGATCGAGGTGTTCTCGCTCGTGGGGCTCATGAAGCGCAGCGCCGTGCGCAGCGCCAGCGCGAGGATGCCGCCGACCACGAACGACAGGCCCAGCACCACCGCCACCGGATAGAGCTTCTGCAGCAGCGTCTGGGGCGCCCGCTCGATCAGGCCGGCCTGCGCATAGCCGAGCGCCAGCGCATAGAAGGTGTTGAGCGTGGCCAACGTCATGGCGCGCTCGGTTACCGGGCCCGAGGCGCGGGTGTCGATGATCACGCGGCTCAGCACCGCGGGCGAGGCGACGATGGCCATCAGCGCGATCGGGTTGGCCACCGGATCGGGCAGGCCCAGCAGCTGCAGCATCCAGAACACGCCGAAGTAGGTGAGCGTGGCTTCGAGCAGGCTCTGCACCAGCACCATCGGGTTGTGGCGGAACCAGCGCAGCGGCAGCCGGCCGCCGGCCTCGAACAGCACCACGGCCGCGCCGAGCTCCAGCAGGAACAGGCTGATGCCGCGCAGCGGCCAGATCGCGCCCTCGAAGCCGGCCAGGCCGGCCACCGCGCCCACCATCGAATAGCCCACCACCTTGGGCAGGCCCAGGTAGCGCTGCACCAGATGGCCGGAGGCCGCGGCCGCGGCCAGCAGCAGCGACCACAGCACGGTGGGCAGGCCCGCCGAAGGGCGCAGCCACTCGGACCAGAAGCCCAGCAGATCGTTGATGAGATTCGTCAGGTTCATGCAGGTAGAAAAAAGCTGATGGGCCGGCTGCGCCAGCGCGCCCGGATGGCGCTGCGGATGCGTGCACGGTCACCCAGGCTGACGCTGTGCGCACGCAGCGCCAGCCTGAATGCGAAATAGAAACTCACGCTCACATTGAGCGCGCCGATCACCGGGATGGCCGCCACCGCCCACCACAGCGCGGGCTGCTGGAGCACCGCCGTGCCCATGGAGGCCGCGGCGGCCGCGATCTGCCCGGCCGACAGTGTCACGTGGCGCACGTCCAGCCCGAGCCCGAAGAAACCCGCGATTGCGGGCAGCAGGCCGAGCATGAGCCCGAGCGAAATGTTGGAGGCAAAGCCCGATATGTTCGTGCGCATGAAGGTGGCCCACCGGCGGGCGCGGGCGGCACCCAGGAAAGCGCCGATGCGAGGGTTGTAACGCATGGCGGAGTCCAGGCGATGCAGGACAAAGGCGTTTTCTGTCCAGCCCGCGACGATGCTGGCCGCGAACAGCAGCACGCCGGTCATGGCTGCGAAGAGCGCGGTGGGGCCCAGCAGCGAGAGCGATTGCAGCGTGGCCGCGGCGTGCGCTGCGTCCAGCAGCGGCCGGCCGAGCGCGAACTGCACCAGCAGGGCGAGCGCCAGCATCGCGGGCACCACCACTCCCACGTTGCCCAGCACGGCCGCCACCTGCGAACGCACCAGGTGGGCCACTTCGTCGACGAAATCGGCCACCGCGGCATCGGTCTTGATGTCGCGCAGCCGCGCCGCCATGGCGGGCGCCGTCATCGCGGGCTGCTTGGTGGCCAGCGTCAGCTGCAGCAGCTGGATCGCGACGAAGCTCGCGGCATACATCAGGCCCGACCAGAGCCCGCTCCAGAAGGCCGACAGCGCGAGCGAATAGATGCCGAACTTGAGCAGCACCGTCAGCGCGGTGAGCGCGCCGCCGCCCGCCGCCTTGCGCACCATCTGCAGGTAGCTGGCGCGGTCGCGCGTGATGTAGTGCTCGCCGGTTTCGGCGCTGCGCTCGGTCACCTTGGCCGCCAGCATTGAGGAGTTCGACGCGATCAGCGCGCGGATGCTGTTGCGTTCGCCGCCGGCCAGCACCAGGCGGCCCACCAGCCGTGCCACGCTGGGCGCGGGCGTGGCCGACACCAGGCAATCGAGCAGTTCGCGGATGCGCAGCACCCGCTCGCGCAGCTGGCGCAGCCGGAACACCAGGCCGACCGAGATGCCGTTGTCTTCCAGGTGCGCGTAGACCGAGGAGGCGCTGGCACGGCAGGCGTCGAGCCGGTCGCGGAAGGCCACGAACGCAGCCTGCAGCGCGTCTTCGTCGCGAGGGGCGCGGAACATCTGATCGCGCAGCGCATCGAGGTCGGACATGAGCGCATGGAAGGCGCGGCTCTCGCTCGCGGCGCTCATGCGCAGCCGCAATTCGGGCGAGAAGCCGGCCGCCACCACCTGGCTGCTGCAGTAGGTGACGGCGTCCATCACGGTGTGGCGCCAGCGCGGCGCGCCGTCGATGTCGTCGAGCGCGGCGTCGGCCAGCAGATTGCCGATGCGCGCGAGCTGTGCGTCGTCCAGCAGCGCGATCCAGCCCGCATCGAACGCGCCGGGCAGCACCATGCGGAAAAGATCCGAGGCATCGGTGGTCTCGGGCGTGCCGGGCAGGATCTTGCGGCGCAGCCGTTCGGTGAGTTCGCTCACGAAGGCGGTGCGCGGCGCAAAGCCGTAGTCCGCGAGCAGCGCGGTCAGGTCGACCGCCCGCGTGAAGGCGCGCCACCATGCGCGCAGGCGCTCGCGCAATTCGGGACGCGCCTCGACCGCGTCGAGCAGCAGCGACACGCGTCCCACCGCAGCCTGCGGCGAGGCGCGGTCGCCGCGCAGCCAGTCGAAGACGTCGATCAGCCAGATGTGGCGCTGCGCCACGTCCGCCGTCGGATCGAGCCGGGCCAGCAGCCCCTGCAGGTCAAGCGATGCAGCAGCCATTTGATAAAAGAACAAAAAATGTAATCAGACCAGGAACACCGCGGAACCGGCTTTGCCGGGCCGCTGGTGTTGCCCCCGGTAGGGGGTTGGCGAAGCGACACGAAGTGCGCGAAGCCTGGGGGCGAGCCAAGCTACACCGGGCCTCTGGTGTTGCCCCCGGCGAGGGGGAGGAAGAAGCGACACGAAGTGCGCGAAGCCTGGGGGAGTGCTAGTGAAGCACCCGTGAAACGGGGGTTCCGCCGATGTCGGCCTCCAGCACGAACATCGGAATCGGCACGTCGAAGCGCTCGCCGTCCTCGGTCACCATGAAGTAGCTGCCGTGCATGGTGCCGCTGGGCGCCTGCAGGCGGCAGCCGCTGGTGTAGCGGAACGATTCGCCGGGCGCCAGCAGCGGCTGCTGGCCGATCACGCCCAGGCCCTTGACCTCCTGCGCATGGCCCGAGGCGTCGTTGATGAGCCAGTGGCGGGCGATGAGCTGGGCGCTGGTCTCGCCCTCGTTGGTCACGGTGACGGTATAGGCGAAGGTGTAGATCTTGTCCTTGGGCGAGGACTGGTCTGCGAGATAGCGCGGTTCGACCTGGATGCGGATGGGGCTGTGCGGCATGCGCGCGATGGTAACTGGAGCCTTCTCTTGCACTGCTTTCCGGGTTTTCCGCCGGCTGCGACAATCGGCGCATGAGCAGCACGCCGTTCCGCATCGCCCCCTCCATTCTCTCGGCCGATTTCGCCCACCTGGGCGACGAGCTGGCCAAGGTCATCGCCGCCGGCGCCGACTGGATCCATTTCGACGTGATGGACAACCATTACGTGCCGAACCTGACCTTCGGCCCGATGATCTGCAAGGCCCTCAAGCCCTACGCCAAAACGGCCGACGGCGAGGCGGTCCCGATCGACGTGCACCTGATGATCCAGCCGGTCGACGCGCTGGCCGCCTCCTTCGCCGAAGCGGGCGCAGACTACATCAGCTTCCACCCCGATGCCTCGCCGCACGTGAACCGCAGCATCCAGGCCATCAAGGCCGCAGGCTGCAAGGCGGGGCTGGTGTTCAACCCGGGGCTGGGCCTGGAGGCGCTCGACTGGGCGATCGACGACATCGACCTGATCCTGATCATGTCGGTGAACCCCGGCTTCGGCGGGCAGAGCTTCATCGATTCGGCGCTGCGCAAGATCGAACTCGCGCGCAAGCGCATCGAGCAGAGCGGGCGCGACATCCGCTTGGAGGTGGACGGCGGCATCAAGGCCGACAACATCGCGCGCGTGGCTTCCGCCGGCGCCGACACCTTCGTGGCGGGCAGCGCGATCTTCAACGCCAAGGACTACGCGGCGGTGATCTCGTCCATGCGCGACCAGCTCGCAGGCGTGGGCCGCAAGTAGGAACTTCGGTCAGCGCTTGACCTTGTCGTTGTAGACGCGGTCCGCCACCGGCCCGCGGTCGGTGTCCACGCTGCCGCGCTCGATGTCCTCGTGGCCCTTGCGGCCGACTTCGGGCGGCTGCCCGTCCTGCGCTTCCTGGCTGTCGGAAGACTGGTCGTGCTCGTGCGGCAGGCGCGGCGCCGAATCGCCGCCCTGTTCGATCTTGGTGTTGCCGCCGCCGGCGTCCCGCAGCGGGTCGCTCGGTTCGACCGGATCCTTGGTGCGGGGCTTGCTGCTGTTCATGGCTTTCTGTTCCTTCGCGGTGTCTGTCTGTCTGTCTGTCTGTCCTGCCTGCATCTGCCGCGAGCCTGCATGGCGCGCCGGCCGCGGCCAGTAGGACAGGCCAGGCACGCCCTGTAGGCACGGCACGCCGGGCCGCGCTCGACGCGCCGCTATGAAAGGAGTAGCGGCTTTGCGCGCAGGGGAAGGCCTCCGCAATAATCGCCGGGATGTCCTCCGATTCCCTTGCCGCCGCCGCAACCACCGACAACCTGCGCATCCACACCTTCGCCGCGCTGGAGCCGGGCCCGCGGCTGCTCGTGCTCGGCGGCGTGCATGGCGACGAAACCTGCGGCACCGCGGGCATCGAGCGCGTGCTGGCCGAGCTCGACGGCGGCAGCTTCGGGCTGCGGCGCGGGCAGCTCACGCTGGTACCGGTCGCCAACCCGCTGGCGCGGCGGCGCCTGCAGCGCGAAGGCGAGCGCAACCTCAACCGCCTGTTCAAGCCGAGCGAGGCGCCCGCGGACTACGAAGACCGGGTCACCAACGTGCTGTGCCCCATCATCGCGCGGCACGACGTGCTGCTCGACCTGCATTCCTTCCAGAGCGAGGGCGAGGCCTTCGCGATGATCGGCCCGCGCGACAACACCGGCACGCTCGAGCCCTTCGCGCGCGCCAGCGAGGAAGGGCTGCTTGCGCTGCACCTGGGCACGCCGATCGTGGTGGAGGGCTGGCTCGACATCTATGCCGCCGGGCTCGCGCAGCGCTCCGCCGGCATCGCGGTCGGCGACGATGCGATCGACTTCGGCCGCGGCACCAACGAGTACATCCGCAATTGCGGCGGCTACGGCGTCACGCTCGAATGCGGCCAGCACCAGGATCCACAGGCGCCCGAGGTGGCCTGGCGCGCCATCCGCCGCGCGCTCGCGCTGCTCGGCATGGCGGCGCTGCCTCAGGGCCTGGTGGTGGAGCCGCCCAAGCCGCCCCAGCTGCTGCGCCTGGCGAGCGTGACCGACCGGCTGCACGAGGAAGACAGCTTCGTGCGCGACTGGGCCACCTTCGATGCGGTGCAGCGCGGCGAACCCATCGGCATGCGCCACGACGGCACGCTGGTGAGCGCGCCGGACGACGGATTCATCGTCTTTCCCAACGCGCTCGCGCTGCCCGGCGCCGAGTGGTTCTACTTCGCGCGCCCGAGCGAGCGGGTGCTCGGCTCTGTGGCCTGAAGCATCCGCTCCTTCCCCCTCTGGAGGAAGGCTGGGATGGGGGCGGGCAGAGCGCCCGGTAGACACGCCGCTTGCCCCCACCTCAACCCTCCCCCGAAAGGGGAGGGAAAAAAATGCCGGTGAGCCCTACGGCAGGCGCCGCCGCGCTCCTACATCGCCGGACCGCCCGGGGCGCAGAGTCTCGAGGCTGAAGGAGTGTGCCCATGGCAGTCTCGAAAAAAGCCCCCGCGCCGCGCGTCCTGTGGAAGGGCGCGATCAGCTTCGGCCTCGTCCACATCCCGGTGGCGCTGTACTCGGCCACCACCGACCACGGCATCGACTTCGACTGGCTCGACAAGCGCACGATGGACCCGGTCGGCTACAAGCGCATCAACAAGAAGACCGGCAAGGAGATCGCGCGCGAGAACATCGTCAAGGGCATCGAGTACGAAGACGGCGAATACGTGGTGCTGAGCGACAAGGAAATTGCCGACGCCTACCCCAAGACCACGCAGACCATCGAGATCGAGAGCTTCGTGCCCGCCAACGGCATTCCCTTCGTCTATCTCGAGCGCCCCTACTACGTGGCGCCCATCAACCGCGGCACCAAGGTGTATGCGCTGCTGCGCGAGACGCTGCAGCGCACCCAGCGCATCGGCGTGGCGCGCGTGGTGATCCAGACCAAGCAGCACCTGGCCGCGCTCGTGCCCGTGGGCCCGGGGCTGGTGCTGAACCTGCTGCGCTGGGGCGCCGACATCCGGCCCTGGACCGAGCTCCCGCTGCCGTCGGAAGACGCGAAGAAGGCGGGGCTGCGCGAGCACGAGATCAAGATGGCCGAGCAGCTGGTCGAGGACATGAGCGCCGAGTGGGACCCGGACGACTACAAGGACGAGTTCAAGGACGAGATCCTGCGGCTGGTCGACCGCAAGGTGGCGGCGGGCCAGACCGAGACCGTGACCCAGATCGAGCCCGAGGAGGGCCAGGCGCTCGAGAGCCGCGGCGCGAAGATCATCGACCTCACCGAGCTGCTGCAGCGCAGCCTGCGCAAGGGTGGTGGCGGCGGCAAGGCGGCCGCGGCCAGCGAAGACAGCGACGATGAAGAAGAGGCGCCCGCGGCCACCAGGGCCAAGCCCAGGCCCAAGGCCAAGCCCCGGGCTCATGGCAAGACCGCCGCAAAAGGCAGCAGCGGCAGCGCCGCGCGCAAGCGCAGCGCGGCCAAGAGCGCCACCACCCGGCGCCGCGCGGCATGAGCGGGCGCATGGCCACGGCGCAGAAGGCGCCGCGCATCACCCACGCGGAGCGCGTGATCGACGCCGCCAGCGGCCTCACCAAGGGCGATCTCGCGGCCTACTACGCGCGCGTTGCGCCGCTGATGCTGCCGCACCTCGAGGGGCGCCCGGTGGCGCTGGTGCGCGCGCCCGACGGCGTGGGCGGCGAGCTGTTCTTCCAGAAGCATGCGCAGCACAGCGACATCGCGGGCATCAGGCTGCTCGATCCTGCGCTCGACCCGGGCCACGACCCGCTGCTGCAGATCGACACCGCCGAGGCGCTGGTCGGCGCGGCGCAGTTCAACACCGTCGAACTCCACACCTGGAACGCCACCTCGCGCGCCATCGGCAAGCCCGACCGCATGACCTTCGACCTCGACCCCGGCGAAGGCATCGACTGGCAGCAGATGCAGGAGGCGGCGCTGCTGGTGCGCGTGCTGCTCGACGAACTCGGCCTGCCGTCGTTCCTCAAGACCAGCGGCGGCAAGGGGCTGCACGTGGTGGTGCCGCTGCGGCGCCAGTTCGGCTGGGACGAGGTGCGGGGTTTCTCGCGCGCCGTCGTCGAGCACCTGGCGCGCACGGTGCCCGAGCGCTTCGTGGCCAAGAGCGGGCCGCGCAACCGCGTGGGCCGGATCTTCGCGGACTATCTTCGCAACGGCTTCGGCGCCACCACCGTCAGCGCGTGGTCGGCGCGCGCGCGGCCGGGCATGGGCGTGTCGGTGCCGCTGGCGTGGGAGGAGCTGCCCGACCTGGGCAGCGCCGCCCACTGGACGGTGGCGAACATCGGCCCGCGCCTGGCCACCGGCAACACGCCCTGGGACGCGATGGAGCGCAGCCGCACCGGCCTTCGCGCTGCCATGGAGATGCTCGGCTTCCTGCCCGGCTGAGCGAAGCCGTGGGCCTACTGCGGCACTTCCTCGGTCGTCACTTCGAAGCGCTTGAGCGAGTTGGCGCCGAACACCATGGTGATCGGCACGTCGGCCGCGTCGCGTCCGCGCGCAATCACGATGCGGCCGATGCGCGGCACGTTGTGGCGCGCATCGAAGGTGTACCAGCGCTCGCCCAGGTACACCTCGAACCAGGCGCTGAAGTCCATCGGGGAGGGCACGGGCGGCACGCCGATGTCGCCCAGGTAGCCGGTGGCATAGCGTGCGGGAATGTTCATGCAGCGGCACAGCGTGATCGCCAGGTGGGCGAAGTCGCGGCACACGCCCGTGCGCTCGCGGAACCCCTCGAGCGCGGTGCGCGTGGCGCGCGCGCTCTGGTAGTCGAAGCGCAGGTGCTCGTGCACGAAGTCGCAGATGGACTGCACGCGGTGCCAGCCCGGTGCCACGCTGGAAAAGTTGCTCCAGGCGAACGCGAGCAGTTCGCTGTCGACCTCGCAGTAGCGGCTCGGCAGCAGGAAGGGCAGCGTGGAGACCGGTAGGTCCGCTGCCGTGTGCTCGACGGCGCTGAAGTCCACCGGGTCGGCCCAGCCCGGATCGAACACCACCGCATGGTTGCGCAGCCGCACGCTTTGCACGCCCGCGGGAATCCGCACGCGCGCGCAATGGTTGTCGAAGCCGTCCATGTAGTAGTCGGTATGCAGCGGCGGCGTGAGGGTGACGTGCTCGCCGTCCTGCAGGTCCGCCGCGCGCGAGGGGTGGACATGCAGCATGTAGACCAGTGCGGTGGGGGCCGTGACGGCGAGTTCGATGTCGAAACCGATCTTGATCTGCATGTTCTTTCTTTCTTCCCTGAGTGAATGGCTTCGGTCCACGGATGCCCAAGCAGGCTTCGTGCCGCCTGCGTTCGATGGTACGGCTGCGCTTGCGGCGCGGATGCGGGCCGACACGCCGGCCCGCGTAGGCGGCAGCCAGCCGCTGTCGGTGCGCTCCTACCGCCTAGACGCCGCCTCTCCCACAAGCGCGGGCGAGGCGCCACTACGGGTAACAGTGTGAGAAAAACATAACCTTTGGATTCGCTCGCAACGGCCCCCGCGAACCCGCTTTCGTGGCTTCATGGAGGCCGCAGCGCAAGCATCGAGTGTTCAATCTGATCTGCTGGAGCGAATCATGGATCTGTCGTCGCTGTTCGATTCACTCACCGGTGCTTGGGGGGATGAAATCCTGTTCTGGGTGGTGGCCGCCGTGGCGGGCTTCATCTGCCTGATTGCGCTGGTGAACGTGCTGGACCTTTTTATCGACAACGAAGCTGACCCTCCCATGAAAGACCCTCGATGACGCCTCAGAACAAGGCCGCCGCCGGACGCCGCTCGAAGGCCACGGACGGCAGCAATGCCAAGCAGCAGCAGCTCGATGGATTCGCAACCGATCATGCGCCCAATCTGACGACCAACCAGGGTCTTCAGATCCCGGACAACCACAATTCGCTCAAGGCCGGGGTGCGCGGGCCCACGCTGCTCGAAGACTTCATCCTGCGCGAGAAGATCACGCACTTCGACCACGAGCGCATTCCCGAGCGCGCGGTGCATGCGCGCGGCTCGGCGGCGCATGGCTATTTCCAGGTCTACAAGTCGATGTCGCAGTTCACCTGCGCCGACTTCCTGCAGGACCCGGACGCGAAGACGCCCGTTTTCGTGCGCTTTTCCACCGTGGCCGGCTCGCGCGGCTCGGCCGACACGGTGCGCGACGTGCGCGGCTTTGCCGTCAAGTTCTACACCCGCGAGGGCAACTACGACCTCGTGGGCAACAACATCCCGGTGTTCTTCATCCAGGACGCGATGAAGTTCCCCGACCTGATCCACGCCGTGAAGCCCGAGCCGCACCACGAGATGCCGCAGGCCGCCAGCGCGCACGACACCTTCTGGGACTTCGTCTCGCTCATGCCCGAGAGCACCCACATGCTGATGTGGGCGATGAGCGACCGTGCCATTCCGCGCAGCCTGCGCATGATGGAAGGCTTCGGCGTGCACACCTTCCGCTTCGTGAACCTGCGCGGCGAGAGCCACTTCGTGAAGTTCCACTGGAAGCCCAAGCTCGGCATCCATGGCCTCGCATGGGACGAGGCACAGAAGGTCGCGGGCAAGGACCCGGACTTCCACCGCCGCGACCTGTGGGAGGCGATCGAGCAGGGCGACTTTCCCGAGTGGGAGCTCGGCGTGCAGCTGGTGCCGCCCGACAAGGCCGATTCGCTCGGCTTCGACCTGCTCGATCCCACCAAGCTGATCCCCGAGGAGATGGTGCCGGTGCAGCGCATCGGCCGGCTCGTGCTCAACCGCAATCCCGAGAACTTCTTTGCCGAGACCGAGCAGGTGGCCTTCCATCCGGGGCACGTGGTGCCAGGCATCGACTTCAGCAACGATCCGCTGCTGCAGGGGCGCCTGTTCTCCTATACCGACACGCAGATCTCGCGCCTGGGC
Source organism: Variovorax sp. V93 (assembly GCF_041154485.1). Taxonomy (NCBI): domain Bacteria; kingdom Pseudomonadati; phylum Pseudomonadota; class Betaproteobacteria; order Burkholderiales; family Comamonadaceae; genus Variovorax; species Variovorax sp. V93. Next base: position 607,085 of record NZ_AP028669.1, read on the forward strand.
GGTGCCAATTTCCACGAGCTGCCCATCAACAAGAGCGTGTGCCCGTTCCACAACTTCCAGCGCGACGGCATGCACCGCCAGGCCATCGCGCGCGGCCAGGTGGCCTACGAGCCCAACTCGCTGGGCGACGGCAAGGAGTTCAGGGTCGACGGCGGCAGCGTCGGCTTCCAGCCGCATCCCGACGAACTCGAGTCGCCCAAGGTACGGCGGCGCAGCCCGAGCTTCGACGACCACTTCACGCAGGCGCGGCTGTTCTTCAACAGCCAGAGCGCGGCCGAGAAGGAGCACATCGTTGCGGCCTTCCGCTTCGAGCTCTCCAAGGTCGACGTGCCGGCCATCCGCCAGCGCATGGTCGACAACCTGGCGCACGTCGACGAGAAGCTTGCGCGCCGCGTGGCCGAGCCGCTGGGCATCGGGGCGCCGGACGCCAAGGCGGCTGCGGGCCGCGCGGGCTACCGCGAGCACCGCATGACCCTGCCCATCGAGGAGTCGCCCGCGCTCAGCATGGCCGACAGCGGCGACGGCTCGATCCGCACGCGAAAGATCGCGATCCTCGCGGCCGACGGCATCGACTCCGCCTCGCTCAAGCCGATCCGCGATGCGCTCGAGCAGGCCGGCGGCAAGTGCAAGGTGGTGGGCGCGCGCCTGGGCACCATCGCCAGCGCGTCGAAGCGGCAGATCGACGTCGACATGACCTTTGCCAACGGGCCATCGGTCGTGTTCGATGCCGTGCTGATCCCCGGCGGCGCCCAGGGCGTGGCAGCGCTGGCGGGCATGGGCGATGCGGTGCACTTCGTGCTCGAGGCGTACAAGCACTGCAAGGCGATCTGCACCGTGGGCGACGGCGTGCAGCTGCTCTCCACGCTCGGCATCGGTGCCAACGCGCAGCAGGGCGATGCACCGGCGGGCGTCATCGTCGCGGCCACGCCGGTCACCAACCTCGGCGACACCAGCGAGGCAACGCAGATCGCGCAGGCCTTCATTGCCGCGATTGCCAAGCACCGCCACTGGGACCGCGCCAACATCGATGCCATTCCTGCGTGAACAGGCCCTAGTCCATTCGCGCTAGGCCTTCTTGCGAATAGGCGCAGCAGAGGGCCGCTCCTAGACTTTCCCCACGAGGCCTGAACGGCGCGCACTTCCGCGGCGTCGACCCCCGCAACCGCGGGCACACGGCCGCGCGCGGGGGTCCAATGACGTGGTTTTCGAGAAGAACGGAACGGGAGCGCTCGGCACGTCGTGCAGGGGCCGCGGGTGCGCTGAGGCTGGCAGCCATTCTTCTGCTGGGCCATGGGTCCCTGGCATCGGCGCAGCAGCAGGCGCCGAATGCCGAGGCCGCGGCCGGCCGGGCGGAGCAGGCCCGGCTCGCCGACACCGACACCTTGCTCGCATTGACCAGCGAGGGCGCGGTGCTCTATGGGCAGGATGCGGTCAAGCTGTCGGGCTACCAGTACTGCAGCCAGGCGGTGGCGCTGGCCGAGGCCGGCGAATTCCGCCAGAGCGTGCGCGCCGCCAGCAAGGCGCTGCACCTGGCCAATGCCACGCGCGATCCGAACCTGCTGGCCATGGCCAACCGCGACCTGGCCATCGTCTACAGCTATTCCGGCCAGCTCGAGAAGGCCGAGGAATTTGCGCGCGAGGCGCTCAAGCATCCGGCGCGCGACCCCAAGCTGGTGGTCGGCCCGGTGCAGAAGGTGATCGGCGACGTGCGCACGCGCCGCGGCGACTACGCGGGCGCCGTGATCAGCTATGACGAGGCGCTGGCCAACAGTTCGTCGCGCTACGCGCCGCTGGTGCAGGCCTCGCTCGTCAATGCGCTGATCGAAGCGGGCGACGCCACCAGGGCGCGCGAGGTGCTAGGGGGCATGGCGCCGCCCCGGGACGCGCCGCTCACGGCGCAGCTCGACCGCACCCGCGCGCGGCTGCTGCTGGCCGAGAACAAGCCGGCCGAGGCGCGCGACCTCTACCGCGCGCTCACCGCGCGGCAGGTCGGCACCGACACCGAGTACTACCGCCTCTGGGCCTGGGACGGCGTGGCGCGCAGCGAGCTCGCGCTCGGCCAGAAGCAGGCCGCGGCCGAGGCCGTGGCGCGCGCGCTGGGCGGCATCGACCAGGTGCGCGCCAGGTTCCGCAGCGAAGAATTCAAGATGGGCCTGTTCTCGGACCTGCAGTCGGTGTTCGAACGCGGCGTTGCGATCTACAGCGACGCGGGCGATGCGCGCCAGGCCTTCGAGGTGAGCGAGCGCAGCCGTTCGCGCGCGCTGCTCGACGCGGTGCGCGGCCGCGCGAAGATCAACGAGCGCGCCGCGACCACCGTGGACCTGGCCGCGCTGCAGGGCATGCTGGCGCCCGACGAGCGCGTGGTGCAGTTCCATTCGCTGCCCGACCGGCTGCTGGTGTGGGTGGTCGGCCCGGCCGGCATCGAGGCCAGGACGGTGGCGGTGCGCCGCGAGGAGCTCGCCGAGCTGGTCGAGGTGTTCCGCAACTCCATCGTGCGCGGCCGCCGCGCGGCCATCACCAATGCCGACAAGCTGGGCGCCGCGCTGCTCGGGCCGCTGGCCCTGGCGCCGGGGCAGCGGCTGATCGTGGTGCCGCACGGGCCGCTGCACTACCTGCCGTTCCAGGCACTGCGGCTCGACGGACGCTACGTGATCGAGACGCATCCGGTGGCGGTGGCGCCTTCGATCAGCATCGCGGTGCAGCTCGCCCAGCGCTCGCCGCGCGTGGGCGCATCGCTCACCGCCTTCGGCAATCCGCGCATCGAGGACAAGTACGACCTGCCCGGCGCCGAGGTCGAGGTGAAGCAGCTCGCGCAGCTGTTCCCGCGCAACGCGGTGTACATGGGCGCCGCGGCCACCAAGACGCAGTTCCGCGACGTGGCTGCGCGCTCGCCGCTGATGCACGTGGCGGCGCATGCCGAGGCCGATGCGGTCGATCCGCTGTACTCGCGCATCCTGCTGGCCAACGAGGGCGGCAAGCAGAATTTCCTGGAGGCGCACGAGATCCTCGGCCTGCCGATGGACGGCACCGCGCTGGTCACGCTGTCGGCCTGCGAGTCGGGGCTCGGGCGCATCGCGCAGGGCGACGAGGTGCTGGGCTTCACGCGCTCCTTTCTCTCGGCCGGCAGCTCGAGCCTGATCGCATCGCTGTGGCCGGTGTCGGACGACGCGACCGCGGTGCTCATGAGCACGCTCTATGGCGAGCTGGCCAAGGGCCGCGACATCCAGAAGGCGATGCAGGCCGGACAGCTGGCGGTGCTGAAGGATCCCAAGATGTCCCATCCCTTCTTCTGGGCGCCGTTCAACCTGATCGGCAACTGGCGTCTCACGGTGGGGAGCTGATGACATGAAAAGAAGAACAGCCATGTCTATTTGTCGCGTTGTGTCTGGAGTGCTGTGTTCGGGGCGCTGCTGTTCAGGGCGCGTGCCCAGGCCACCGGGTACTCCCCTCCGCGAATGTCCCCCGCCTTCGGCTCCTCCTTTATTTCGCTGCGGGGAGCACCCGATGCCCTGTGCACCAGGGCACGCTGCTGGTGTACCGCCGATCAACGACCGCTCTGTCCAACGCTCCCCATCGGCGGGAGCGCACCCTGAACAGCAGCGCCCACAACAACAGCAAAGCTCAACGGAGCACTGAGATGCGCGCCATCCAACGCTCCACCCCGACCGCCCTTGCCGCCGCCGCCCTGGTGAGCGCAACGCTTCTCGTTGCCGCCCAGCGCACCCACGCGGCGGAAGCCGATGCCAATGAGCTGCTGCCAACAAAAGATCCCTGCGGCAGCTGCGACCGCCCCCTCGCGCAGGCCACCGGCGCCGTGGCGCCGCAGAGCCTGCCGGCACCGCCGCGGCCGCCCGCGGCCACCTTCAAGCTCAACGACCTGCGGCTCAACGGTGTCAAGGCACTGAGCAACGAGGAACTGCAGAGCATCACCGCGCCCTACATCGGGCGCGACGTCACGCTCGGCGATCTCGAAAGCCTGGCGCAGGCCATCACCGCGCGCTACAAGGAGCGCGGCTATTTCCTCGCGCAGGCCGTGGTGCCCGTGCAGACCGTGCGCGACGGCATCGTCGAGATCAGCGTCATCGAAGGCCGGCTCGGCAAGGTCGAGGTGATCGTTGCACCCGACGCGCCCGTCGGCGAGGCGCGCGTGCGCGGATTCCTTGCGCCATTGCAGCCCGGGGAGGCCGTGAACGCGCCGGCCTACGAGCGCTCGATGCTGCTGCTGTCGGACCAGCCCGGCATCAAGGTCTCGTCCGCGCTGCAGGAAGGCACGCAACCGGGCACCACCGACCTGTCGGTGGAAGTGGCGGCGGCGCCGCGCTGGGCCTTCGCGGCCGAGGCCGACAACCACGGCACCAAGGAGTCCGGCCGCTACCGCCTCGGCGGCACGATGCGCTGGGCGAGCCCCTTCGGCATCGGCGACAACCTGGACGTGCGCGCCATGGTCTCCAACGGCAATGCGCTGCAGTTCGGCCGCGTCGCCTACGAGGCGCCGATCGGCAGCAGCGGCCTGCGCGCCGGCGTCGGGCTGGCACGCGTCAACTACGAGCTGGGCGGCGAGTTTTCGGAGCTGGGCGCCCAGGGCAAGGCCGACGTGTTCGACGTCTCGCTGAGCTATCCGCTGATCCGCCAGCGCCAGCACAACCTCTTCCTGCGGCTGTCGGCCGACAGCAAGAAGCTCACCGACGAGTACACGGCGGTCGACTTCTCGGCGCGCAAGCGGGTGCGCGGCTTCGGCCTGGGCTGGACCTGGGAGCGCCGCGACGACTGGCTGGGCGGCGGCTACTGGGCGAGCACCGGCAATCTCTATCACGGCCGGCTCTCGATCCGCGATGCCGACAGCCTGCAGACCGACCAGGGCCTGGGCGGCCACCGCACCGAAGGCGGCTTCACCAAGGCCACCTTCCAGCTCTCGCGCCTGCAGGCGGTGCTGCCCCGGCACTCGCTGTACCTGGCGCTGGGCGGGCAGTGGGCCAGCAAGAACCTCGACGCCTCGGAAAAGCTCTCGCTGGGCGGCGCGCGTGCCGTGCGCGCCTACCCCTCGGGCGAACTGCTGGTGGACCAGGGCGTGATCGGCACCGTGGAATGGCGCTGGTCGTTCGACGCCGAGTTCACGCCCTTCGTGTTCTACGACGCGGCGCGCGGCCGCCCGACGAAGAACCCGACGATCTTCGACGCCGGCTCCCCTTCGCGCAGCCTGCGCGGCGCGGGCATCGGCCTGAGCTGGACGCGGCCCGGCAACTTCACCATCAACGCCACGCTGGCCTGGCGCGCCGGCACCGACCCGGCGCGCACCGACGGCGGCGGGCGCAACCCGCGGCTGTACGTGCAGGCGCAAAAGACCTTCTGAGGGCAGCATGAGAAACCATGATCTTTCCGCGAAAGCCCTGCCGCGGCACTGGCGCGTGCGGCCGCTCGTGCTGTCGCTGGCCTGCATGGGCATGGTGCCGGCCTGGGCGCAGCTCAACCTGCCGACGGGCTTTCCGCAGAGCGGCAATGTGGTGTTCGGCAATGTGAGCGTCGCGCCCAACGGCACGGCGGCCATGCAGAGGCTCAACCAGAGCACGATGAACGCCATCGTCAACTGGAATGCGTTTTCGCTGGCCGGCGGCAAGACGCTGGACATCAACCAGCAGATGGGCGCCGCGAGCGTGATGCTCAACCGCGTGGTGGGCACCGGCGGAGTGATCGAGCAGTCGGTCATCAACGGCACGCTGTCGGCCAACGGGCATGTGTTCGTGGTCAATCCCTCGGGCGTTCTCTTCGGCAGCACCGCCCAGGTGAACGTCGGCGGGCTGGTGGCGTCCACGCTGGACATCAGCGACAGCCAGATCGCCAAGGAGGGCAGCGTGGTGGGCAAGGGCAGCCAACTGCTGTTCGGCGGCGGCCTCAACGATGCCAACAGCATTGCCCGCGTGACGGTCCAGCCCGGTGCGGTCATCAGCGTGGGCGAGGGCGGCACGCTCGGGCTGATCGGTGCGCTGGTGCGCAACGAAGGCGAGATCAACGTGGCGCGCGGCTCGGCGGGCCTCGTGTCGGGCGCCCGGGTGACGCTGGACTTCGAGGGCGACGGGCTGACGAAGTTCACGGTGCCGGTCGAAGGCGGGCTCATGAACACGTCGGTGGCCAGCGTTCAGGCGACCGATCCCACCACCAAGGCGCTGGTGATGAACACCGGCACCATCACGGCCGACGGCGGGCGCGTGGTGCTGGTGGGCGCCTCCGGGCTGGTGCAGCAGGTGGTCAACCAGAGCGGCACGGTGCGCGCGCGTTCGCTGGTCGAGCGCGGCGGCGAGATCGTGCTGGAGGCCATCGGCGCGCAGGTCGACAGCGGTGCGGGCCTCGAGGTGAGCGGCACGCTGGATGCGCGCGGCAGTGCGGCCGGCGTGGCCGGCGGCAGCATCCGTACCACGGCCGGCAACCTGAACGTGCTGGCGGGCGCGCAGATCGCCGCCGGCGGCAACGCAGGCGGCGCCAACGGCAGCTGGACGGCCGAGGCGGGACGCAATCTCTCGATCGTGGCCGATGCCGACGCCGGCAACATCGCGGCCAGCGTCATCGGCAAGGCGCTGAGCCAGGGCACCGACGTGACGCTGACCACGCGTTCGTCCAGCAAGGTGGCGCAGATCAACGACGCCGTCGTGTTCCAGCCCGGCGCCCAGGTGATCAAGGACGGCGGCGGCACGGCCACGCTGCGCGTGAATTCGGTGGGCAACATCGACATGCGCTGGGCGGCCGAGGGCCAAGGTGCAACGATCGCTTCCACCAGCGGCGCGCTGAACGTCGAGTTCAATGCCGACGCGCAGGGCCTGGCCGCCGCCGAGGCCGGCCAGGCCAACGGCATTGCGGCGGCCATCCGGCTGGACCGCGCGCGCATCGATGCCAACGGCGGGAACATCCGCTTCTTCGGGCAGGGCGACAGCGACAACGGGCGAGCGATCGGCGGGCAGGTCAAGGGCCCGGACGCCGATGGCGCCGGCGATATTCGCAGCGGCGTCTGGCTGGGCGGCAGCACCTTGAGCACGCTCGGGGCGGGGAGCATTTCGCTGCGCGGCGAAGGCGGCACCGCCGAGGTGGGCAGCGGCTTCCTGAGCGCCACCGATGGTGTGCGCATCGACGGCGACAGCACGCTGAGCACGCAGGCCGGCGGCATCACCCTGGCCGGCCGCGGCGCCGCGGGAGGCTCGGGCGTGCGGCTGAACGGCGACGACTATTCGGTCGCACTGTCTTCGGCGAGCGGCGACATCGCCCTGACCGGGACGGTGCGCGACTGGACCGGCGGCGGCCCGGTCGGCGAGCCCCCGGACGGCGCCGGCGTACGGATCACCGGCGCGAAGCTGGCCACCGGCGGCGATGTGCGCATCACGGGCCAGGGCGGCGACCTGTCGGGCATGGCCGCCGGCCTGCGCACGCAAGCTGTCGAATTCGGTTCCAGCTACACCGTGGGCGCTTCGAATGGCGTGATGATCGATGGCACGCGGGTCGAGGCCGGCGCAGGCCGCAGCATCGCGATCACCGGCACGGCCGGCAGCGCGGGCTTCGGCTATGACGGCAACGGCGCGGCGCTGGGCTTCGCGCCGCTGGACGCGACGGTCACGCCCTTTGGTGTGCGGCTTTCGTCGTCCCAGCAGACCGACGGGCTGCATGCCGCGGGCGGCAGCATCCGGGTCGCGGCCGGCACGGGCGATGTGAGCCTGACAGCCGGCGCCTTCGAGGGCACGCTGCTCGATGCCGCCAGCGCCACCGGCATGGGCGGCAGCATCGGCGTGACGGGGCGCAACATCCTCGCGCAATCGACGGCGGACGCCAGCGGCCTCGCGGACGCCAGCGGTACGGGCGGCGGCGGCAGCATCGAGATCCGCGGCAGCACCGCGGCCGGCGCCGGCAACGAGAACACGGGCGTGGTTTCGGTGGGCCCGAACCTCACGCTGCTGGCCAACGCCCTGGGCAGCGGCAACGGCGGCAGCATCACCGTCGTGGGCGAGCGTTCGGTGCGCGCCTTTGGCGACCTGCAGGCCCGGGGCGGCAGCGCCGGCGGCAACGGCGGCACGATCGAAACCTCGGGCGGCTCGTTCGACGTGAGCGGCATCCGCGTCGACGCCTCGGCGCCGGCCGGCCTGGCGGGGCGGTGGATCGTCGATCCCTATGACGTCACCATCGTCCACGGCGCGGCAGGCGGCGGCAGCCTGCCGACCAACCCTTTCGACCCGGTGGCCACCTCGACCATCCAGGACGGCGACATCAACAGCGCGCTGAACACCGGCACGAGCGTGACCATCACCACGGGCACTGCGGGAACGGATGCGGGCGACATCCGCTTCGGCAGCGGCATGCTGATCGAGCGCACGGCGGGCAGCGCGCCGCTGGTGTTCGAACTGAACGCGGCGCATTCGATCGGCGACCGCGTGTTTTCCAGCTCGTACCTGGCGCCGATCATCCGCTCGACCACCGGGCCGATGGACGTGATCTTCAATGCCGGCTCGGCCGGGGCGCTCGACGGCTACGTCCATTACTTCGGCAATACGCCGGCCGATCCGGCCATCATCTCCACGAACGGGGGCCGCGTCCTGGCGCACGCCACCGGCACGGGCTATGCGGAAGTGGTTTTCGAGTTCGCCAGCATCGACACCGGCGGCGGCAACCTGCGCCTGCAGACGGACGGGCCCAGCACCACCCAGTTCGTCGCGCTCAGCGGCGATGTGCACACGCGCGGCGGCAGCGTGACGCTGGACTCCGGCTTCGTCGGCGGCAGCCCCGCGTTCAGCGACATCAACATCGACGTGGACGGCACCATCGACACGGGTGGCGGCGCGGTGTCCATCCATGCGCATGGCGTCGGTGGCATCTACGATTCGGTGACCAGCAGGTTCAACAACCGGATCATCACCAATGGCGGGGCGGTGTCGATCCTCAACGGACAGACCGGTGCGCCCTCGGGTTTCGTGCTGCTCCAGGGCACCCAGATCGACACGCGCGTCGGCCAGTCCGATGCGGGGGCCGGCGGCGACGTGAGCATTGCCGGCGGCGGCGTGAGCATCAACGGCGCGCGCATCGACAGCGCCACCGGCGACGTGACCATCACGGGAACCGGCGGCACGGGCCAGAGCGGCAGCGCGGTGCAGCTGGACTACCTGTTCCTGAGGGCCGTGGGGGTGCCGGTTCCCACCGCCATCTCGACCACCAGCGGCAACGTGCTGGTGCGGGGCGTGCAGGACTTCGACCGCGGCTCGAGCGCGTCCTATGCGACGCACGGCGTGCTGGTCACCGGCGGCAGCAGCATCACCACCGGCAGCGGCGACATCGCGCTGCAGGGCCTGTTTGCCAGCGCGCCAGTCGACGGCACCGACAGCGGCGTACGGCTGGAAGACGGCGCGCGCCTGGCCACCACCGGCGGCGGCAGCATCGAGCTGACCGGCAGTTCCCTGCAGGGCACCCCCGGCGTGTCGATCCAGCCCGGCATCTCGTCGTTCACCGGCGGTGTCGGTGCGGCGCCGCAGGTGCAAAGCAGCGGCAACCTGGTGCTGCGCGCCAGCAACGACGGCAGCGCGCCGGCCCTGGCCATCGACGTGCCGGTGAGCGCCGCCGGCGTCATCAACCTGCGGCCGGGCGGCATGGACGCATCGCTCAATGCCTTCGACGCCACGAGCACCGGCATCACCGTCGGGGGCGCGGCGGGGCCCGGCTTCACGCTGTCCGATGCGCTGCTGTCGCGGTTGAGCGCGCCGACGGTGGTGGTGGGCAGCAGCACGCACGACGGCACCATCACCGTGGCCGGGCCGGTGGCGACCGGCGGCGCCCTCACGCTGCAGAACGAAGGCGTGGGCGGCGGCGCCGGCGGCATCGTGCTGAACGGCGCCGTCACGGCGGACCGCCTGGGCCTGCTCTCGGCCGGCGACATCACGCAGACGGTGAAAGCACCGATCACCGCCCAGCACCTGCTGGCGCGCTCCAGCCGCGGCAGCGTGCTGCTGGACCAGGCGGCCAACAACGTGAGCGAGAACACGCTGGGCGGCGGCGCCGCCGGCGCCTTCCGCTACCAGGATGTCGATGGCGTGCGCATCGGCGCGCTGTCGGTCACCGGCTTCGACGCCGGCACCAACCAGCCGCAGGTGGTGTCGGCCACCTCGATGGCGGCCGACACGGTGTTCGTGCGCACGCTCTCGGGCGACCTCACGCTGGACACCGCCGTCACCAGCACCTCGGGCACCGACCTGGTGGCCGCGGCGCGCTTCCAGAATGCGGGCGGCGGCAGCCTGGGCGGCGCGCCCTGGCGCATCTGGGCTGACACCTGGGTGGGCGAGTCGCGCGGCGGCCTCGCCGGCTCGGGCGCCACCCCCAACCTGTTCCACTGCGCCTACCTGGGGCTGTGCACCGTGAGCATCACGCCGGGCGACAACCATTTCATCTATGCCCAGCAGCCGCGGGCCACGGTGGTCATCGGCGACGCCAGCCGGCCCTTCGGCATGGCCAACCCGCCCTTCGGCTTCACCATCGGCGGGCTGATCCTGGGCGACGGCACGGCCGGCTTCATGGGCACGCCCACGAGCCTGGCCGGCATCTTCAGCCCCGCGGGACGCTATGCGATCAACGGCAGCTTCACCTCGGCGGCCGGCTATGCGGTGGACGTGGTGCCCGGGACGCTGACCGTGACGGCCAACCTGCGCCGGCCGGACTTCCCGGGCTCGGACCTGGTGCGCGAGCTGCCCAACACCAACACCTACACCTTCGACCGCAACCTCGGCGCGCCGCCGATCTGCTTTGCCACCGGGCCGCTGGAGGGCGAACGTGCGCAGCAGGGCGGCGACCTGCTGGCGCGCGAATGGTCGCGCGTGCGTTCGCGGCCCAACCTCACGAGCTGCGTGGCCACGGACCGCAAGAACGGCTGCGCGGATTTCTGAGAGCGGACCTGGCCGTGGAACTGCCGCCGCCCCTGTTCCTGTTCCTCCAGACCAACAAGCGCTGCAACCTGCGTTGCGAGCACTGCGACTTCTGGAAGCTCGACGACGCCGACCGCGCGCGCTACCTCGGCGCGGCGCGCCGGCGCGAGCTGCTGGCGGAGTTCGCCGGGATGAATCCCCGGGGCAGCGTGGTGATTTGCGGCGGCGAGAGCATGCTCGACCTGGAAGACTACTTCCACATCTCGCGCAGCTGCCGCGAACTGGGCCTGACCTGCCTGTCGGTCATCAACGGCACCCGCGTGCGCGACGAGGCCATGGCCGAGCGCATGATCCGCGAGGGCCCGCATGGCATCTCGGTGTCGCTCAACAGCCATCGGCCGGCCCTGCACGACCGCACGCGCGGCGTGAAGGGCGCCTTCGGCAAGGCGGCCGATGCGCTGCGCCTGCTGCTGGCGGCGCGCTCGCGCGCGCCGGGCAGCGATACGAAGATCAACGTGATGGGCCTCATCTTCGACGAGAACTACCTCGAGCTGGAGGACTTCTACGCCTTCGTGCTGGACGAGCTGGGCGCCGACAAGCTGAAGCTGAACTTCCTGCAGCCCAGCTTCGGCCAGATGGCGCTGGTCGATCCGTTCTTCACAGCCCACCGCGACGTCGATCCGGACCGGCTGGTCGAGGTGATCCGCCGCTGCGACCAGCGCTTCCGCCTGGGACTGAACCCGCTCTGGCTGCATCAGGTCCACATGTACTTCTCCACGCTGCGCGCCTGCCCGGACGCGGCGCGCGGCTGGGGCTCGCACACGCGCACGCCGGAACACATCTGCAACACCTACGAGCGCAACATCATGGTGGACCACTATGGCGTGGCGCGCCTGTGCTTCTCGGGCAGCTTTCCGGGCATGCGGCTGGACAAGCCCGGCGACTTGCGCCTGTTCTGGCGCGAGGCGGAGTTCGTTCGCACAGCGATGCGCGGGTGCAACCAGTTCTGCGGCATCAGCCACAGCGTGCGACGGGAGACCAGCACCTGCGCCTCGCGCCGCCCGGCCGCGCTCTTTCCCGCGGCGCGGCCCACGGCCCGCACCATCCCCGTACTGGCGGACCGCGGAAGCTGAGGTGAACGACGCGCCGCTCAGGGTGGCTGTGGTCACCCCCTATCACCGCGAGCCGCCAGCCGTGCTGCGCCGCTGCATGCAGAGCGTGCGCGCGCAGGGCCATCCGCAGGTGGTGCACTACATGGTGGCGGACGGCCTTCCGCAGCCAGAGCTGCTGGCCGAATGGCCGCAGGTGCGGCATGTCCCGCTGCCGCACGGCAACGCCAACTTCGGCTGCACGCCGCGCGGCATCGGCGCGCTGTGCGCGCTGGCCGACGGCGCCGACATGGTGTGCTTCCTGGACGCGGACAACCTGTTCCTGCCCGGCCACGTCGCCTCGGTGGTGCAGGCCTACGCCGAGGCCCGGGGGCGGGGCCGGCCGGTCGATGCGGTGTTCTCTTCCCGGTACATGTTCCTGCCGGGCCACGAGCACCTGCGCATCGTTCCGCCGGACGAGGCGCCGGGCTCGGATTTCGTGGACACCAACTGCATCAGCCTGGCCCGCTCGGCCGGGTTTCTCTGGGGCGCCTGGTCGCAGCTGCCGCGTTCGCTGACCCCCGTGTGCGACCGGGCGATGTGCTGGCTCATGCAGCACCACGGGCTGCGGGTGCGCTGGACCCGGCAGAGCACCGTGCTGTACGAATCGCACTGGCGGGCCACCTATCTGCAGGCCGGCCTGCCGCCGCCCGAGGGGCTGCACGACGAGCTGCTGAGCTCGGCCGGAGTTGGCCTGACACCGGAGGAACTCTGGGGCCTGCTGCGGGTGCGGTGGACCTTCGATCCGCCGGCCCGGCGGGCATGACGGACCCGGCGCGCCGGCTCATCCCGGGAGGCCGTGGCCGCCCAGTGCGCCCAGCGCGCGCGGCAGGTCGCCGTGCCAGGTCTTCAGGCCCTGGTGCGACAGGCGCGACTGCAGGTCGACGAACACCTGGCCGCCCAGCTGCTGCCAGCGCCGGCAGAAGGCGAAGTCCTCGCTCAGGTAGCGGCCGGTGGCGGGTTCGAACTGGGTGTCGAAGAAGCGCCAGTGCGGCAGGTGCGCATTGGCGTGGTCGCCGGCCTCGGGGGTGTAGCGCAGCTCGGGCATGGCCGCGGCCATGCGTTCGAACACGCCGCGGGCGATCAGCATGAAGCCGGTGGGTGCGTCCAGCACCTCGACGAAGCCGTCGGTGTCGGCCTGCGTCGGCGTGTGGCGCAGGTTCAGCGGATAGCGCGCATGCAGTGCGTCGAAGTCGGCCTGCGTGGCGCCCGCCGGCAGCGGCCGCGCCAGGCCCTGGGCCGGCCAGCCATCGTGCTTGTGCGGGTAGACGCCGGCCACCACCTCGCGGCCGGACAGCAGCAGGCGCAGCGCCGCATCGGGCGCGAAGCCGACGTCGGCGTCGATCCAGAACAGGTGCGTCCACTGCGCATCGGCCATGAACTCGGCCACCAGCCGGTTGCGCGCGCGCGTGAGCAGGCTGTCGCCGTCGAGGAAGCGCGTCTGCATCGCGAAACCATGCGTCCACGCCGCATTGACCAGGCCCAGCAGGCTGCGCACGTAGAGGCTGGTCATGGCGCCGCTGTAGCTGGGCGTGGCGACGAAGGGGCGGATGTCCTTGAGGGCGGCGGTGTCGAGCATGGCGTCGTCGAAGGTGATGGAGGAGGGCGTGCCATTCAGGCCGCGTGCGCATGGCGCCGCGTGGTGAGCAGCGCGCGCAGCTTGGCCGGCGCGACCGGCTTGGTCAGCAGCATCACGCCGCCATGGCGCAGCCGCTGCAGCACCTCGGGCCCGGTGGCGCCCGAGACCAGCACCGCCAGCGCATCGGGCTGCAGGCGCCTGGCGGCGTCGATCACGTCCATGCCGTCGCCGTCGCCGGCCAACTGCAGGTCGCACAGCACCGCGTCGAAATGCACATCGCCCGTGCCCAGCCGCGCGATGGCCTCGGCGCCCGTGGCCACGCATTCGACCTGGCAGCCCCACTGCTCCAGCAGCGCGCGGCTGCCGTCGAGGATGGCGGGGTCGTCGTCCACCACCATGCAGTGCAGGCCGGCCAGCGGCGTCAGCGCGAGCGGCACGGGCTCGGGCGCGGTGGCGTCGGCCGCATGGGCCGCGGGCAAGGTGAGTGCGAAGGTGCTGCCTGCCTGCAGCGCCGAGCGCAGCGTGATGCGGGTGCCCAGCAGCGCCGCGATGCGCGCGCAGATCGCCAGGCCCAGGCCGAAGCCGCGGCGCCGGTCGCGCTCGGTGTTGGCCACCTGGTAGAACTCCTCGAAGATGCGGCCCTGGTGGATGGGCGCGATGCCGATGCCGTTGTCGCGCACCTCGATGCGCACGCTGTCGCCATTCTTTCCGCGGCTGCGGCGCGCGGCCACCAGCACGGTGCCGCCGGCCGGCGCATGGCGCAGCGCATTGGCCACCAGGTTGCCGACGATGCGCTGCAGCAGCGCGGCGTCGCTGCGCACCGCCAGGCCGCGGTCGCTCCAGCGCAGGCGCACATGCGTTTCGACCGCGGTGGCGGCATGCTGCGCATCGAGCTGGTCGAACAGCGCCGCGAGCGGCACCTTGGTGATCGCCGGCGTCAGCACCTGGGCATCGAGCCGCGAGATCTCCAGCAGGTCGTCGAGCAGCACGCCCATGAACTCGGTGCTCTCCTGCAGCCGCAGCATGGCGGGGCGCTGCGCGGGGCTGGCGCCCGGCAGCAGGCCGTCGATGAACAGGCCCATGGCATGCAGCGGCTGGCGCAGGTCGTGGCTGGCTGCGGCCAGGAAGCGGGCGCGCGAGAGCGCCGCCTGCTCGGCCTCGGCCATGCGCTGCAGCGCCACCGCGGTGGCCTCGCGCACGCGCTCCTCGCTGATCTGCCGGTTGCGCTGCAGGCGTTCGGCCAGGCGGTCGATGTCGTGCGCGAGCACCGTGAGCTCGTGCGCGCGGCCCCTGCCGGAATTGCCGGTGGACGCGCGGCTGTCGCCCTCGGCCACATCGCAGCGCGCCTCGAAGTGCCCGGCCTCGAGCGCGGCCACGGTGCGCGAGATGCGCCGCAGCGGCCGTGCCACCGTGCGCGCCATGTGGCGCACCGAGGCCCAGGCTGCGAGCAGCGCCACCAGCGCAATGCCGATGCTCGCGATCAGCGAGCGGCTGCGTTCGCGCGCATAGGCCGTGGTGTCGCGGAAGGTCTGCACCAGGCCGATGGGCGTGTCGCCGGCGGCGGTGGAGCCGGCCGGCGCGAAGGCGCTGGCACGCGAGGCTTCGCGCAGCGTGACCGGCGAGGTGAACATGCGCAGCTGCGCGAGCGACGAGGCCTTGGGGCCGGCCGTCACGTAGACGCCGGCGCTGTTGCTGATTTCCACGCGCATCACCTGGCCGCCGCGCAGCGCGGCATTGGCCACGTTCTGCAGCGCGGGCAGGTCGCCGGCATAAAGGCTCAGGTCGGACATGGCCGCCACCTGGCGCGCCACCGCCTGGCCCTCGGCGTCGAAGGCGGCCTCGAGCGTCTGCAGCCGGCTGTGGGTGAACCAGCCCGTGAGCGCGAGCGCCACCGCGGCGCACGGCACCACGCCGAGCCGGAACAGGTCGCGCTGCAGGTTGCCGCGCACCAGCAGCGTGGGCGTCGGCGCGGTGGGGTGAAGCGGCGCCGATGCATCGGCGCGCCCGCCCGGGGAGGGCAGCGTCTCGCTCATCGGACGACCGTGAGCCGCTCGGTCAGTTCCCGTTCCTCGGGCAGGCGCAGGCCGAGTCCGCGCGCCACGGTGACGTTGACCCGCACGGTCGCGGGCGCAGCCGATTCGACCAGCGGGTTGGTGCTGCCGCCGGCGCCGCTCGCCAGCTTCTGCCCGAGCTGGCGCGCCTGCTGGGCCAGTTGCGCCGGCGTGGAGACGGCGGCGGCCAGGCCGCCCGAGCGCACCAGCCCTTCGCTGGCACCGAACACCGGCAGGCCCGCGCCGGCGCCGGCGCGCAGCACCGAGAGCGTGGCGGCCTGGTTGTCGCCGATCAGGTCGGGCAGCACCAGCAGGGCATCGCTGCGCGGCAGCACCGAGTGCAGCGCGCCGGCCAGCGACCTGTTGTCGGGTGCGTACTCCACCTGGATGTCCCAGGGCGGATTGCCGTTCTGCGCGGCGCGCTGCAGCTCGCGCACCAGCGGTTCGGATTCGAGCGTGGCGACCACGCCGATGCGGTGCTTCTGCGGCAGCACCGCGCCGATCAGCGCCAGCTGGTCCGCCATGGCCGGATCTCGCAGCAGCACGCCCACACGCCGGTCGCCGCGCTTGAGCGCCGGGCTGCTGGCGCGAAGGCTCTCGTAGTCGAGCCGGCTCAGCATCGCGAGCACCAGCGGCTGCTGGCCCGGGCGCTCCAGCGCGGCGCGTGCGGCGGGCGCGCCCACCGCGAGGGTGAGCGCGGCGTTCGCGGGCGCGGTGCGCAGGCTGCGCGTGCGCACGCCGGCATTGGCGCCGCGTTCGGACTCGGGTTCGGCGCGGGCCGTTTCCACCGGCTGCGCGGCTTCGGCGCCGCCCGGGGCCAGCCGCACCAGTTCGAAGCGGCTGCCGGGCTCCTGGCTCGCGCGCAGGTGCTGCACGAACTCGGCATGCGCAGGGAGCTCGTCGCCCACCAGCACCGTGAGCTCGGCCGCCGCGGCACTGGCCGCGGGCTGCGCCATGCACACCAGGGCCAGCACGGCGCAGGCGCCTTGGCGTCGCCGTTTCCGGAGGAGCGAGATGAGAGGGTTCACGGCAACAAACTTGGGCTGCGGCTGCAGCAGGTGCAGCACCCAATGTACGGAAGCCGCCTGCTTCGCGCGATAAGGCAGAGGGCTTATGTCGGTGCCCGCAGCCCCGCGCCGCTGTGATGAAGATCACAGCGCGGCAGCCGCTTGGCCTATGTCCGACGCACTACCCTCGTCAGGCGTCGGCGTTCGACAGCACCGCCGCGCGCTGCGTCTGGATCGCCTGGCGCAGCACGCGCGGCGACACCGGTTTGTAGAGCACTGCGATGCCGGCGCTCGCCACTTCGCGCAGGCGGTCCGGCTTGGTCTCGCCCGTGACCAGCAGCCGTGCCGTGCCCGGCCCGATGCCGCGCGGGTGGCGCTCGAGCGCGGCGATCACGTCCAGGCCGTTGTCGCCGCCCTGCAGCAGCAGGTCGCTCACCACCACGTCCGGCGGCTGCTCCCAGGCGTCGGCCAGCGCCAGCGCTTCGGCGCGCGTCTGCGCGGCCAGCACTTCGGCGCCCCAGTTGGCGAGCACCACCGTCAGGCCCTCGAGGATGGTGCGCTCGTCGTCGATCACCAGGATGCGCAGGTTCTCCAGGCTCGCTTCTTCTTCGGCGGCGCCGGGGGCGGGCGCGGCGGCCGGTTGCGGCAGCGCGGCCGGCGCCGAGCGCACGAGCACGCGCACGCAGGTGCCCTTGTGCGGCCTGGACGTGAGGTCGACGCGCGTGTTGAGCAGCTCCGCCAGGCGCTGCACCGTGGCCAGCCCGAGGCCCATGCCGCGTGCGCCGCGCGGTGCCTGGCGGCCCGCGGTCTCCACCTGGTAGAACTCCTCGAACACGCGCGCCTGGTGCTGCGGCGCGATGCCCACGCCCGTGTCGACCACGTCGATGCGAACCCCCTTGCCGCGCCGCCGCGCACCGATCAGCACGCCGCCCTCGAGGGTGTGGCGCAGCGAGTTCGACACCAGGTTGTTGAGGATGCGCGAGAGCATCACGTAGTCGCAGCGCACCCAGAGTTCGGTCTTGCGCGCCACCAGGCGCAGCCCCTGCTGCTCGGCCACCGGCCGGAAGTTGCGGCTGATCTCGTCGAACAGCCGATCCAGCGGAAAGTCGGCCCACTGCGGCTGCAGCACGCCGGCGTCGAGTTGCGAGAGATTGAGCAGCTCGGAGAACAACCGGTCGAGCGAGTCGACACACTCGCGGATGTGGCCGATGCGCTGCAGGCGCGCCGGATCGGTCTCGCCGTTGGCCAGCCCGTCCGAAAAGAGCGTGAGCGCATGCAGCGGCTGGCGCAGGTCGTGGCTGGCCGCGGCCAGCAGGCGCGTCTTGGCCTGGCTTGCCACTTCGAGCTGCTGGTTCTTGCGCGCGAGCTCGGCGGTGGCCTCGCTGATGCGGCTTTGCAGCAGGCGATGGCTCTCGGCCAGGGCGCGCGCCGCCTGGTTGAAGCCGTGCTGCAGGTGCCGGATCTCGGAGGTGCCTTCGATGGCCACGCTCGCGTCCTCGCCCGCGCCCAGCCGGTCCACGGCCTTGCCGAGCGCGCGGATCGGCTCGCTGATGCGCCGCGCCGCCCACCAGCCGGCGAGCCCCACGCCCACCAGGCTGATCGCCAGCACCAGCACCACGTTGAGCCAGACCGAGCGGCGCGCGTCCTGCACCGCGTCCAGGCTCATTTCCACCATCACCTTGCCGTTGTGCCTGCCTTCGTCGCTGACGATGGGCACCACCACCTGCAGGCCCTCGCCGCGCGCGCGGTCGACGGTCTCGGAGTTGGCGACGATCTCGCCGTCCTCCGACCAGATCTGCACCTGCTGCACGTGTGGCTGGTAGGTACCCGACTGGGCGGTGCGCTGCAGCATGCGGCGGTCCATGCGCAGCAGCGGCGTCTGCGCCGCGGTGGCCACCTGCATGGCCACCGTCTGCGCGTTGGCGCGCATCAGCTCGGTCAGGTTGCCCAGGTGCTGGCGCGTCAGCACGGCAATGGCCGCCAGCGTGGCCGCGGTGGCCGGCACCAGGGCGAGCAGGATCAGCTGCTGGGCGAAGGTGAGGCGCGCAAGCCCCCGGAGGACGTGGAAGTTCCAGTTCATGGGGGAATTGGGCGCATGAAGGTCGAGCTTAGAGGGACGGCCGTACGAGCGAAAGGTGGGAAAAACATCACGAAAATCACTTGTATTTGGTATCTAATTGCGACGCGTTGCCCATGTTAGACCCGCTGGTCCGCAGCGGCCCCATGTCTTCGTGTTCCAAAAATGCTGGCCTCCCCATGCCGCGTCCGGAAGGCTTCCGGCGCTTCCGATGCCTCCCGCCGTCCGAAGTCCGGGCGCGCCGCCGCCATGGTACGCATGGTGTGCCGCGGTGCTGCAACCGCCGCGCTGGCGCTGCTTGCCGGCCTGCCGCTGGCGGCCTCTGCCCAGCCCGCGCCGCAGCCCGATGCGCCGGTTCGCTTTGGCATCCTGCCGCTGGGCGGTGCCTTCGAGTCGCGCAGCGACTGGGATCCGCTGCTGGCCGAACTCAGCCGCGCCATCGCCAGGCCCGTGAGCGTGCTGTCGGTCAACTCGTATGACGCGCTCGACCAGGCCATCCGGCGCGATGAGGTCGACATGGCGTTCCTCTCCGGCAAGATGGCGCTCGACGCCGTCACCCAGCGCCGCATGAAGGTGGTGGCCCAGGTGGTGCGGCACGACGGGCTGCCCGGCTACCGGGCCCTGCTGCTGGCGCGCAAGGCGCCGCCCTTCAACAGCATGAAGAGCCTGCTCGCGGAACCCGAGCGCTGGCGCCTTGCGCGCGGCGAGCGGCAGTCGGTGTCGGGCTTCATCGTGCCGCAGCTGCAGCTGTTCCTGCCCAACCACATCGCAATGGAAACGCGCTTCCTGAGCGAGATCGTCGGCACCCACCAGACCACCGCGCTGGCCGTGGCCAACAACGAAGCCGACGTGGCCACCAACAACACCGCCGATTTCGAGCGCTTCAAGCAGCGCTTTCCGGCCGAGGCCGAGCGGCTGCAGGTGCTGTGGGAGTCGGAGCTCATTCCGCATGCGCAGATCGTGGTGCGGCGCGAATATCCGCCCGAGCTGCGCAGCCGCGTGCAGGCCTTCCTGGTCGGCTACGGCCGCGCGAAGGGGCCCAAGGGCGACGCCGAGCGCGTGGTGCTCAAGTCGCTGCACGACCTGGCCGGCTTCGTGGCTGCGGACAACAGCTCGCTGCAGCCCGCCGCCAAGCTGGCCTACCAGCTGGCCCGGCAGAACGCCATGAGCGCGCAGTGGGTCAACGATGCCGCGCGGCAGGCGCGGCTCTCGCGCATCGAAAGCGGGTACGCGGAACAGACCGCCGTGCTGCGCGACCTGTCTCCCTGACGCGGGCCCCGTCCATGCTGCGTCTCCTGCGTTCGGTTGCCGCGGCGCTCGCGCTCCTGGCCGTTGCCGCCGCCTGCCTGGCACAGGGCCGCGCCGGCACGGCGGACAAGGCAGGTGCCGCGCCGGTCAAGTCGATCCGCTTCGGCGTGCTGCCGCTGGGCGGCGCCGTCGAATCGCGCGCCCTGTGGACGCCGCTTCTGGCCGACCTGAGCCAGGCCATGGGCGTGCCCGTGAGCGCCTACTCGGTGGCGTCGTACGAGGAGCTCGACCGCGCCATCAAGCGCGACGAGATCGACATGGCCTTTCTCTCGGCCAAGATGGCGCTCGATGCCGTGATGCAGCGGCGCATGAAGGTGGTGGCGCAGATCGCGCGCCGGCCCGGCATGCCGACGCACCGCGCCGTGCTGCTGACGCGCAAGACCGGCCTGCCCAGCACGCTGGAGGCCGTGCTCGCCGAGCCCGAGCGCTGGCGGCTGGCGCGCGGCGACAGCCGCTCCGTGACCGGCTTCCTCGTTCCGCAGAGCCAGCTTTTCCTGCCGCGCGGGATTGCGATGGAAACGCGCTTTCGCGGCGAGATCGTCGGCACCCACCAGGCCACCGCGCTCGCCGTGGCCAACGGCGATGCCGACGTGGCCACCAACAACACCACCGACTTCGAGCGCTTCAGGGAGCAGTTCCCGGTGGAGGCCGCGCGGCTGCACATCGTCTGGGAGTCCGAGCCGCCGCCCGGTGCGCAGATGGTGGTGCGGCGCAGCTATCCGCCCGAGTTCCAGGCGCGGCTGCAGGCCTTCCTGGTGGGCTACGGACAGGGCAAGGGCCCGCGCGCGGATACCGAGCGCGAGGTGCTGAAGACCCTGCGCGCGGCCTATGGCTATGCCACCGCCGACGACAGCGCGCTGCTGGCCGAGGCCATGCTCGAATACCAGCTCGGCAAGCAGAGCGCCATGGCCGCCGCCTGGGTCAACGACGCGGCGCGCGAGAAGCGCCTGCAGCGCCTCGAGAAGAACTACCGTGAGCAGGTCGAGGCCTTGCGCGCCGGAGCTGGCACCGCACGATGACCAATTGCGGCCAAGGCGCTGCGCCGGCCGAGCACTGAAGGTGAAGGCCCCTGTCGAAGCGGCAGCGCACATCCGAGTCGATATCATGTGCCGGGCCCGCCAGGGCAACGGGTCATCCAAGGGAGAACATGCCACGTCGACGAACGCGAATTCGGTTGCGCATGACGGGTTGGAAGAGCCCCATGCCGGCAGCATTGCTGCAAAGGCGAGGCGATCCGATGAAAACGCGGTGGTGGCTGCCACTGAATATGCTGGCCTGGACCTTGGCAATGCCCTTGCTCAGTGTCGGCCTGCGCTTCCTGGACCAGCAGCGGATCCTGGCGATGTCGGGGAGCGTCGTGGCGGCCGGAGCGCTTGCGCTGTGGGCCGCCTGGATCTACGCGAGATGCGTTCCGGCAGCGCCCGAACTTTCGCGCCGCATCGGGTACTTCGTGGCGTTCGTCGCCGCGATGCTTGCGCTGGGCGCAGGAACCCTTTGGCTGACCTTCTGGACGATCGTCGCGATCTACGGGCTGTAGCACCCGCCCGGAGGTGCCCGCTCCTTTTGCGGTGCATCTACTCCCTTCGCCGTAGCTCCAAAACCCCGCATCTAGGCCGTTAGGCGGATTTGCCCGCCGCGGCGCGCGCCGGAAACTTCGTGTTTCTTTCAGGCAGCCCTTGCCGTTGACGGAGTGCGGATGAGTTGGCGAACAAAAGTGGTCTGGAGCGAGGGGATGCTGCTGCAGCCCCAGCACCTGCAGCAAAGCGAGCGTCATGCCGACCATGCGAGGCATGTGCTGCTGCGTTCCACCACGCCCTATGCCTGGGGATTCGCGGAGATCGAGATCGATCAGGCCGCGCTCACGCTGGGCAAGCTCGCACTGGTGCGCGCGGTGGGCCTCTTCGGCGACGGCACGGTGTTCGACATGCCGGCGGTCGATCCGCTGCCCGAGCCCATCGACATTCCACCCGCCATGCGCGACGAGGCCGTGGTGCTGGCGCTGCCGCTGCGCCGCGCCGGCGCCCGCGAGGCCGACGCCGAAGACTATGAAGAGCTGGTGCGCCATCGCGTGCTCGAGTCCGAAGTGCCCGACTCCAACACCGCCGGCGAGCGCACCGCGGTGCTGCAGCTGGGCCAGCTCCACACGCGCCTGATGCGCGCCAGCGAAGCCACCGACGCCTGGACCACGCTGGGCGTGGCGCGCGTGCTGGAGCGCCGCGTCGACAACCAGGTGCAGCTCGACCGCGCGATGCTGCCGCCGCTGCTGGACGTGGCGGGCCATGCGGTGATCCGTTCCTGGCTCGACGAGCTGCTGGGCCTCCTGCGCCAGCGCGGCGAGGCGCTGGCCGGCCGCATGACGCAGGGCGGCACCGGCGGCGTGGCCGAGATCGCCGACTTCATGCTGCTGCAGACCGTCAACCGCAACGAGGCGGTCTTTGCGCACCTGGCCCGAAGCGCCATGCTGCACCCGCAGCATTTCTTCGAGCATGCGCTCGGGCTGGCCGGCGACCTCGCGAGCTTTCGCGATTCGCGCCGCGTCACGCGCTTCGGCCCCTACATCCACGACGACCTGGCGCTGAGCTTCCGCCCGCTGATGGACGACCTGCGGCGCAGCCTCTCGATGGTGCTGGAGCAGTCGGCCATCCGCATCGACCTGCACGACCGCAAGCACGGCGTGCGCGTGGCGGTGGTGACCGACGTGGAGCTGCAGCGCAAGGCGACCTTCGTGCTCGCGGTGAATGCCAACATGCCGAGCGAGGCGCTGCGCGCGCGCTTTCCCACGCAGGTCAAGATCGGCCCGGTCGAGCGCATCCGCGACCTCGTCAACCTGGCGCTGCCGGGCGTCACGCTCACGCCGATGCCGGTGGCACCGCGGCAGATTCCCTTCCACACCGGCGCCAACTACTTCGAGCTCGAAACGCGCAACAGCGACCTGTGGCGCCAGCTGGAGCAATCGGGCGGCATCGCGATGCACATCGCGGGCGACTTCCCCGGCCTCGACCTCGCGTTCTGGGCCATCCGTTCCTAGCCGCACCGGGCTGACGAAAACGGAACACCATCATGAGCACACCTCCGGATCCCTTCGCCGCCTTCGAGTCGGAGCGCACGGTCATCAAGCCGAAGCCGCGCACGCCGGCCGGCACGCCGCCGCCTGCCGCCGCCCCGGCGCCTTTCTTCGGCGGCGTTGATCCGACACCCGCCGCCGAGGTCGGCGAGATCGGCCTGCTCAATCCTCTGGTCTCGGCCGCGGGCAAGCTGCTGGTGCTGATCGGCAAGCTGCGCAACCTGGTGCAGCCGCCCAACGTGCCGGCGCTGCGCGCCTCCACCGCCGACGCGGTGAACCAGTTCGATGCCGCCGCGCGCCGCGCCGGCGCCAGCAACGAATCGGTATTGGCCGCGCGCTACGTGCTGTGCACCGCGCTCGACGAGGCCGTGGCCAACACGCCCTGGGGCGTGCAGGCCGGCTGGAACAAGCAGAGCCTGCTGGTGCAGTTCCACAACGAGACCTGGGGCGGCGAGAAGGTGTTCCAGCTGCTTGCCAAGCTCGCGCAGGACGTGCCCACGCACCGCCAGCTGCTGGAGCTGATCTACAGCGTGCTCGCGCTCGGCTTCGAAGGCCGCTACCGCGTGGTCGACAACGGCCGCGCGCAGCTCGATTCGGTGCGCCAGCGCCTGGCCGACCTGATCGCCAAGGACCGTCCGCCGCTCGAAGCCGAGCTGTCGCCGCACTGGCGCGGGCAGGGCGCGGGCACGGTGCGGCTGCGCGAATCGCTGCCGCTGTGGGTGTTCGCGGCCGGCTTCGCGCTGCTGCTCGCGCTGGCCTGGTTCGGCCTGCGGCTCACGCTCAACTACCGCTCCGACACCACCTATGCTGCGGTGTCGAGCCTGCGCGTGCCCAACATTCAGATCGCGCCGCCCGCCGCGCCGGCCAAGTCGCCGCGGCTCGCGCGCTTCCTCGAACCCGAGATCAAGCAGGGCCTGGTCACCGTGACCGACGAGGCCGACCGCAGCGTGGTGCGGCTGCGCGGCGACTCCTTCTTCGGCTCCGGCAGCGCCGAGCCCATGGCCGCATCGCTGCCGGTGCTGCGCCGCATCGGCCAGGCGCTGGCCGAAGTGAAGGGCGAGGTGCTGATCACCGGCCACTCCGACAACCAGCCGATCCGCTCGCTGCGCTATCCCTCCAACTGGCACCTGTCGGCCGCGCGCGCCGATGCGGTGAAGGGCGCGCTCACCACGCTGGTCGATCCGGCGCGCATGCGCTCCGACGGCAAGGCCGACGCCGAGCCCGTGGCCGCCAACGACACGCCGGCCAACCGCGCGCGCAACCGGCGCGTCGACATCGTGCTCCTGTCCGAGCCGGACCGCGTGGCTGCCGCGGCGGGAGTGACGAAATGATCAAGAAAATCTTCGGCTTCCTGTTCAGCCCGCTGCTGCTGACCCTGCTGGCGCTGGTCATCGTTGCGCTGCTGATCTGGTGGATCGGCCCGCTGGTGAAGATCGGCGCGTGGGTGCCGCTCGAAAGCGAGCTCGCACGCGCGCTGCTGATCGGCGCCATCGTGCTCATCGTGGTGCTGCGCGCGATCTACCGCAGGTGGCGCGCGCGCCGTGCGAGCCAGCACCTGACCGACGGCCTCATGAAGGCGCCCACCGTCAAGACCGATGCCCCCGTCAACGGCGAGCAGAAGATCCTCGACACGCGCTTCAGCGAAGCCGTGGCCACGCTCAAGCAGATGCGCCTGCATGCCGCGGGCAAGAAGCCCGGCTGGCGCGACTGGCTCTCCATTTCCGGCGGCAGCTACCTGTACGACCTGCCGTGGTACGTGTTCATCGGCGCCCCGGGCGCGGGCAAGACCACGGCGCTGGTCAACTCGGGCCTGTCGTTCCCGCTGGCCGAGAAGTTCGGCCCCGGCGCGATTCGCGGCGTGGGCGGCACGCGCAACTGCGACTGGTGGTTCACCGACGAGGCCGTGCTCATCGACACCGCCGGCCGCTACACCACACAGGACAGCCATCAGTCGGAAGACAAGAGCGCATGGGAAGGCTTCCTCGGCCTGCTCAAGAAGGCGCGCCCGCGCCGGCCGCTCAACGGCGTGTTCCTGACCGTGAGCGTGGCCGACCTGCTGAGCCAGGGCCCCGAGCAGCGCATGCAGCTGGCCGCCTCCATCCGCGCGCGGCTGCTCGAGCTCGACGCCAAGCTCACCACGCGGCTGCCGGTGTACGTGCTCGTCACCAAGAGCGACCTGCTCTATGGCTTCACCGACTACTTCGACGATCTCGGCAAGGAGCAGCGCGCGCAGGTCTTCGGCTTCACGCTGGCGGCCGACGAGAACGTGCAGGCCGACGAGAAGGGGCTGTCCACCGCCTTCCACCGCGAGTTCGCGCTGCTGCACAACCGCGTCAACGACGGGCTCATCGCACGCATGCAGCGCGAGACCGACGGCACGCGCCGCGCGGCGATCTTCGGCTTTCCGGCGCAGTTCGGCTCCATCGGCTCGATGCTGTCCGACCTGCTCGACCAGGTCTTCACCGGCTCGCGCTTCGCGCAGCCGCCATGGGTGCGCGGCGTGTACTTCACCAGCGGCACGCAGGAAGGCAGCCCGATCGACCGCGTGATGGGCAGCCTTTCGCGCAGCTTCGGCATCGAGCGCGCCATGCTCGCACCGCAGAAGTCGAGCGGCCGCAGCTACTTTCTGACCGCGCTGCTGCGCGAGGTGGTGTTCCCCGAGCAGCGCCTGGCCGGCGCCAACGTGAAGCTCGAGCGCCGGCGCCATGCGCTGCGCATGGCGGGCGTGGCGGCCATGACGCTGGTCACGCTCGCGCTGCTCGCGGGCTGGGGCTACAGCACGCTGCAGAACCTCAACTACCTGAAGTCGGTCGAGGCGCGCGTCGAGCCCGCGCGCCAGACCCTGGCGGCGCTGCCGTCGCGGGTGCAGAACCTGGTCGAGGTGGCGCCCGTGCTGCAGGGCCTGCGCGACATCTGGAAGACGCCCGACAACCGCCAGGGCGACGAGCCGCTGTCGATGACGCTCGGCCTCTACCAGGGCGACAAGCTCGACGCCGCCGCCATGCTCACGCACCAGCGCGCGCTCAACGACGCCTTCCTGCCGCAGATCGCCAAGCGCATCGAGGACCAGCTGCGTACCGCGCAGAAGGACAACCTCGAGTACACCTACGAGGCGCTCAAGAGCTACCTCATGCTCTACCAGCCCGAGCACTTCGATGCCGAGGCGCTCAAGGCCTGGATCACGCTCGACTGGGCGCGCAGCCTGGACCGCGGCATTCCCGAGGACCAGCGCCAGGCGCTCGAGGACCAGCTCGACGTGCTCATCGCGCAGGGCCCGCCGCGCTCGCCGCTCAAGATGGACGAGAACCTGGTGCGCAGCGTGCGCGCCGTGCTCGCGAGCTACCCGCTGGAGCAGCGCGTGTTCAGCCGCCTGAAGCGCCAGCGCGCCACCAAGGACATTCCGGCCTTCAGCATCGCCACCGCCGCCGGTCCCTCGGCGCCGCTGGTGTTCGAGCGCATCAGCGGCAAGCCGCTGACCGAAGGCGTGCCGGGCATGTTCACCTACGACGGCTACCACAAGCGCTTCCAGAACGAGGTCACGGTGCTCACCGGCCTGCTCGCGCAGGAAGACCCGTGGGTGCTCGGGCAGGATCGCAGCGCCACCGACCGCATGCGCGACGTGGCGGCGCTCGGCGCGCTGACCGACCGCGTGCGCCGGCTCTACCTCGCGGAATACGTCAAGGTCTGGGAGGCCCTGCTGGCCGACGTGCGGCTGATCCGCGCCAGCGGGCTCGAGAAGAACATCGAGGCCGCGCGCATTCTCTCGGGCGTGGGTTCGCCGCTGGCGAACTTCCTGCGCGCGGTGGTGAAGGAAACCACGCTCATTCCCGCCGACCAGCCCAAGGACGTGGTGAGCAAGGCCACCGCCACGGTCGCCAACACCCGCAAGGGCCTGGAAGACCTGTTCGGCGGCGATCCCAACAAGCCCGTGGCCAGCGGCAAGCGCATCGAGAGCATCGTGGACGACCGCTTCGAGCCGCTGCGCCGCCTCGTCACCGCCGCCGGGCCGAACCAGCCCGCGCCCATCGACGACGCGCTCAAGCTCTTCAACGAGGTGTACGTGTACCTCAACGCCGTCGACACGGCCGTGAAGGGCCGCACCTCGCCGCCCCCCGGCGACGTGGCCGGCAAGCTCAAGTCCGACGCGGGCCGGCTGCCCGAGCCGGTGCGCACGATGGTCGAGAACCTGAGCCAGTCGGGCGCGGCGCAGGCCCAGGTGGCCGAGCGCGGCAACCTGAGCCAGGATCTGAAGCCCGTGACCGATTTCTGCAACCGCGCCATCGCGGGCCGCTATCCCTTCGTGGGCAGCAGCAAGCGCGACGTGCTGCCCGAGGACTTCGGCCAGATGTTCGGCGCCGGCGGCCTGATGGACGACTTCTTCCAGAAGCGGCTGGCCGCGCTGGTCGACACCAGCACCAAGCCCTGGCGCTACAAGCCCGTGGCCGAACGCGGCGCCGTCACCACGCAGGCGCTGGCGCAGTTCGAGCGCGCCGCGCGCATCAAGGACATCTTCTTCCGCGGCGGCGGCCGCGGGCCGTCGATGCGGCTCGACTTCAAGCCGGTGGAGATGGATGCGGGCATCACGCAATTCATCCTCGACGTGGACGGCCAGCTCGTGAAATACGCGCACGGCCCGGTGGTGCCCATGGCCGTGCAGTGGCCCGGGCCCAAGGGCAGCAACCAGGTGCGCATACAGGTGAGCCCGCCTTCGGCCACCGGCAGTTCGGGCGCCGCGGTCGACGGGCCGTGGGCGCTGTTCCGCGCGCTCGACGACGGCCAGCTCGAAGCCGGCGATGCGCCCGAGAAGTTCTTCATCACCTTCCAGATCGGCGCCCGCAAGACGCGCTTCGAGGTCACGACGAACAGCGTGCAGCATCCGATCCGTTTGAAGGAGCTGCGCGAGTTCTCCTGTCCGGAGGGGCTGTGAGCGTAGCCACTGCGTTGCCCGGATGGTTTGGCAAGCTGCCGGGCATGGGCGACTTCGCGCACCGGCGCCTGCCCGAGTCGTTCCGCTCGGTGTGGGACCCGTGGCTGCAGCGCGGGTTGGCGCGGCTGCGCGATCGGCATGCCGACTGGACGTCGCATTACCTCGAGGCGCCGGTCTGGTGCTTTGCACTGGGGCCGCAGGTGGTGGGGGATGGCGGGTGGATCGGCGTGCTGATGCCGTCGGTCGATGGGGTGGGGCGGTACTTTCCGTTCACGCTGGCGGTGGAGCTCGATGCTTCCGCGGGCGGGGCGCTGCAGGGCGAGGCGCTGCAGCAGGCGCTGCGGTGGTGGGCGCAGGGGACGCGGGCTGCGCTCGAAGGGCTCGAGGGGGATCTGGATGCGCTGCGGTTTGATGCGGTGCTGCAGAGGTTGTTTGCTGCGGATGGCCTCTCACCGTGCGAGGGGACTGTGGAGTCGCTTGCCTTGCCGGGGGTGGGGGAGTCTCTATGGCTTGGCGATCCGGGCGCTGGCGACGGGGCTCGGATGCTCGTTGCCGGATTGCCTTTGGATGCTCGGTTTGAAGCTTTGTTTTTGGGAGGTGGGGAATGAATTTCCTGCTTCCTTTTGTTGTCGGGGGCCGGGTCTCGCCTCGGCGGGCGACTCCCGGCCCCGGAAAGCAAACACGCCAAGCAATACAAAAAGGAGCCAGTCAATGACCGAAGCTCCAGGAACCAGTATGCCCCCAGAAGACGACCGCACCCGCGTCATGTCGAGGCCCGCCCAGTCCGCGAGCAACGAGACCGAGACCGACACCGCCGCCACCGTCATTACATCCGGCTCCACAAGCCTCTCCAATGCGCCTGCAGCCTCCGCTGCAGAAACCAGCGAAGCCGGCCTCCTCCCCGTAGGCAGCCGCCTCGCAGAATTCGAGATCACCAGAGTCGTCGGCCAGGGCGGCTTCGGCGTGGTCTACGAAGCCTGGGACCACACGCTGGAACGCGTGGTGGCGATCAAGGAATACCTGCCGACTTCGCTGTCGACAAGGCAGCAGGACGGAACAGTGGTCCCCCTGTCGGAGCGCCACCGCGAAACCTTCGACCTCGGCATGCGCAGCTTCATCAACGAAGCCCGCCTGCTCGCGCAGTTCGACCATCCCTCGCTGCTGAAGGTCTACCGCTTCTGGCAGGAGCGCGGCACCACCTACATGGTGATGCCGTTCTACCGCGGCGACACGCTGCGCCAGGCGCTGGTCTCCATTCCCGCGGGGGTGGACGAGGCCTGGCTGATCCGCATCATGGACGGCGTGACGCAGGCGCTGGCGGTGATGCACGGCGCCAACTGCTACCACCGCGACATCGCGCCCGACAACATCATCCTGCTCGAAGGCTCCGGCCGGCCGGTGGTGCTCGACTTCGGCGCCGCGCGTCGCGTGATCACCGACAAGACGCAGGCGATCACCGTCATCCTCAAGCCGGGCTACGCGCCCATCGAGCAGTACGCCGAGATGCCCGACATGTCGCAGGGCGCGTGGACCGACGTCTACGCGCTCGCGGCGGTGATGCACGTGGCCGTCTGCGGACGCGCGCCGCCGCCGTCGGTGGCGCGGCTTTTGTCCGACAGCTACGTGCCGCTCGCGGGCAACGACATCCTGCGCCAGCGCTACAGCCTGCGTTTGCTGCAGGCGATCGACGCGGGCCTGGGCGTGCGGCCCGAGTCGCGGCCGCAGTCGATGGCCGAGTTCCGCGCCGCGCTCGACCTGGAGGTGGGCCACAGCATCGCGCCGCCGCCGCGCACCACGCCCGGCGGCTCGGGTGCGCGCGGCACCGGCAACGCCGACCTGCCGACGACGATCGGACGCGGCAAGGCATCACCCGCACCGGCACCTGCTCCGGGCGTGGGCGCCGGCGGAAAGAACAACGGCAAGGCCCTGGCCGCGATCGCCTCGGTGGCCGTGCTGGCCGCCGCCGGTGGCGGCTGGTGGTGGTACCAGGGCCGCACGACCGCGGGCGCGGAAGGGGACAACAACAGCGGCAAGCAGGTCGCCGTTGCACCGCCGCCGCCGCCCGAGCCGCGCGTGGTCCAGGCGCCGCCGCCGCCACCGCCTCCTCCCCCGCCGGCGCCCCGCACGCCGCTCGAATCGCTGCAGTCGCTCGCGGCCGGCGCCGCGCCGGGCTTCGACGTGACGGCCGCGCCAAAGAAGCCCGAGGTGTCGATCGGCAAGGACAAGCTGGCCTTCGAGGTCCGCAGCAAGCGCGAGGGCTTCGTCTACGTGTTCCTGCTGTCCAGCGGCGGCGAGATGTTCCTGCTGTTCCCGAACCTGCTCGACAAGTACAACAAGATCACCGCCGGCAGCCCGCTCTCGCTGCCGCGCGCCTCCTGGCCGATGGATGCGGGCGGCCCGGCCGGCACCAACCAGTTCGCGGTGCTCGTGAGCCAGCACGAGCGCGACTTCAGCGCCTCGGGCGTGCAGAACGACGGCGTGTTTCCGCAGTTTCCGCTGCCCGTGCTGGCGGCGCTCGAAGCCAGCCGCGGCACGGGTCCTTCGCCTTTGCTGGGCAAGCCGGTCTGCGCGCCCAGCACCCCGTGCAACGACGTCTACGGCGTCGCGAATTTCAAAATCGTCGAGAAGTAATCGTCTGCAGAGCGTTGGCCCGATGGGCCGTTCTTTTCGGACAAGGAGGCTTTCATGAACACACCACAGTCGCCGGTCTTCACTACCGCCCTGCGCTGGGCCGCTGCCGCTGCCGCCGTGATTGCCGCGGGCTGCGCCGGCACGCCGCCGGCCGCGACCTCCGGTGCCGCCGCCGCAGACATGGCGGCCGGACAGTCGACAGCCGCAACGCCGCCACCACCACGACCGGCCGCCTCGAACACCGCCGGCCAGGCGCGCACCTTCTCGACCCAGCTGGCCACCTACACATCGGTCAGCTTCGATGCCGTGCCCGGCTGGGCGCGCGACGACTTCTCCGAAAGCTGGCCGGCCTTCCTCGGCAGCTGCAAGGTGCTCACCGGCCGCGGCGCCGAGTGGAAGGAGGTGTGCGCGCGCGCCCTGCGCGTCGACAGCAAGAACAACAGCGCGATCCGCGCCTTCTTCGAGCAGGAGTTCTCGGCCTACCAGATCCGCGACGACGACCGCAAGCCCGATGGCGTGGTCACCGGCTACTTCGAGCCCGAGATCCCGGGCAGCCGGCAGTACGCGGCGCCGTTCATCTACCCGGTCTACGGGCAGCCCGAGGACATGCTGTTTGCCGACGCGCGCAAGCTGCCGGCCGGCAACGGCACGGTGGCGGCGCGGGTCGAGGGCCGCAACGTGGTGGTGCAGACCGGCCTCAGCACGCGCGACATGGGCGCGCCGGGGCTCTATGCGCTCGACCTCTCCGGCATCACGCGCGACACGCTCGACCGCAAGGTCCGCCTGCGCATCGAAGGCAAGCAGCTGCTGCCCTACTACACGCGCGAAGAGATCGAGACCAAGGGCGCGCCCAATGCGCGCGTGCTGGCCTTCGTGAGCAGCGCCACCGCGCTCTACGAGATGCAGATCCAGGGCTCGGGCCGCATCAAGCTGGCCAACGGCGACATCATCCGCGTGGCCTATGCCGAGCAGAACGGCCAGCCCTTCCGTCCCACGCTGGCGCAGGCGGCCAACGGCAAGCCGCGCAGTCCGGTCAAGGTGCGCGGCTCGTCCATCGAACTGCAGCTCGACGACGGCGACGAGGACGACGACGTCGGCGACACCTCGACCAGCACCATCCGCACGCGCGGCTTCACGCTTGCGCGGCCCACCGCCAGCGGCGCGGTGCTGGTGCCGGGGCGGCGCACGGCCGGGCCGGTGATCGGCTCGGGCATCAAGGACCCGAGCTACGTGTTCTTCAAGGAGTCGCCCTCGCCCTCGGGCGGGCCGGTGGGCGCGTTCGGCGTGCCGCTGTCGGCGGGCCGCTCGATCGCGGTGGACCCGCGCAGCACGCCGCTCGGCTACCCGGTGTTCGTCTCCACGCGTGCACCCGGCACCGGTGCACCGATGCAGCGGCTGACCATTGCGCAGGACACCGGCGGCGCGATCCGCGGCGCGGTGCGGGCCGACTACTTCTTCGGCAACGGCCAGCAGGCCGCGAACAACGCGCGCCGCATGAAGGAGCGCGGCCAGCTCTGGATCCTGCTGCCGCGCGGCCTGGCCGTGGCCACGGCGGCGGTGTCCTCGGCCATCCGCACGCGCGGCGGCCCGGCGGGCGCCGGCCTGCCGCAGTGCCTGGTGCCGACCGAAGGCGTATGCGTGGACGACTGATCGACTCGGGTCTTCAACCATGGGCGCGACAGGGCTTGTTCGGGAAACACCGCGGAACCGGCTTTGCCGGGCCGCTGGTGTTGCCCCCTGCAAGGGGGTGCGAGAAGCGACACGAAGTGCGCGAAGCCTGGGAGTGAGCCAATGATCGAAACGCTGTCGTCCGCGGAAAGCACCGAGCTCGTGCGCCTCTGGCGTCGCCGGCAGACGCTGTCCCCCGACGACATGGGCACCATGTACCGCATCGTCGGCAATGCGCTCGTGGCCTGCAACCCGCCCGAGCTCCAGGTGCTGGGCGAGGGCCGGCAGGAGCTGGTGGCGCAGTTCATCTACGTGAAGGTGCTGCGGCTCGATGCCGATCCCGACGAGGCCGACGAGCGCGCGGGCCACAGCGCACCCTCCAGCGCCTTTGCGCTGTGCGCCTACTTCCGCCGCTACCTGATCGACTGCACGCGCGCCAGCGCATTCCGGCGCAAGCTCTCGATCGGCGACCAGGTGAGCGAAGCGCAGCTCGAAGACGCGCTGGGCGCCGGTGAAGACCTCGATGGCTGCCTCGCGGAGCACGGCCTGAGCGCCGGCGCGGTGCAGCTGGCCGCGCGCGCTTTCATTGCCGAACTGCCCGAACCCGAGCGCATCCTGCTGTGCGAGGGCTTCGGCAAGGAGGCCGAGGGCGGCCTCTCGGGCATCGCCTCGCGCCACGCCATCGCCTCCTACCACTACCGCGCGGGCCGGCTGGGCCTGGTGCACAAGCGCGAGGGCCTCACCGCCGACTACGCCAGGACCCGCCTGGGCGGCTGGATCCAGCAGACCCTGGGCATTGCGATCGAGCCCGACAACATGGCGGCGATCCTGCAGGTTTTCAAAATCCTCGGTGCTGAAGCGTCTTATGCCTGAAGACATAGCCATTCAGGAACAGACCGCCATGAACACCGACCTCTGGCCCCCGCTCAGCGTGATCCGAAGCGCGCTCCAGGCCGCGGGCGCCGCGCCTGCGATGCCTGGCATGTCCGGCGCACCCGGCCAGGAAGCCGCCGTGGCGGCCGTCGCGATGCCCGGTGCCGCACCCCATGTCGCGCCGCAGGGCACCGCGGCTGCGCCGCCGCGCGCGGTGCTCGATCTCGTGCTTCCGCTCACCGAATTGGCCCGGCGCCGCGAGGCTGTCGCCCAGCGCGCCTTCAGTGCGCGCTGGGCGCCGGGCCGCCTCGTGAGCGTGGTGCACGAAGGGCGGCTGCTCGGCGTGCTGCTCGACCGCTGCATCCACGGCAACCTTTGGCAGGGCTGGATGGCCGCGGGCGAGGCCGACTGGGCCGGGCCTTTCGACGTGCTGCTCGAGCCCGACGACGAGCCCTTCGAACCGGCTTTCGGCCTGGTGCAGGCCTGGAACATGCTCACGCTCGAACCGAGCCCGCAGCTGTGCGCGCGCGTGCTTGGCGAAGTCTCGGCGACCCGGCTCGCCGCGATCCGCGCGGTGCATGACGAATGGGCCGCGCAGGCGCCGCTGGCCATCGCGCCCGAGCCCGGCCGCATCGCGCTGCGCACCGTGGGCGGCGTGTTCTCGGTGCTGTCCGGCACGCCGCTCGGTGCGCAGGACCCGCGCGCCGACTACCAGGCGCTGTACCGCGCGGCCGGCCTGCAGCTGAGCCCGGCGCGTGTGCAGTCCCCCGGCGCGACGCCGGCCACCGCACCGGCTTTCCCGCGCGCCCGGCCGCAGGAGCGGCCCGAGGGCGGCTGGTGGGGCAGCATCCGGCACTGGTTCGGTTCCGGCGGATGGCTGCGTCCCGCATTTGCGGTACTGGCGCTGTTTGCGGTGGTGCAGAACGCCGGCCTGCTCGGCAGCCGGGATGCGGAACAGGACGATGTGCGCTTTCGTGCCGTGCCCGCAGCGCCCGCTGCAACACAGGCCAACCTGGTGGTGCGCTGGAAAGACGGCGTGCGCGTCGACGAGGCCGACCGGCTCCTGCAGGCGGTGCCGGCCGAGGTGGTCGGCGGCCCGGGTGCGAACGGCGTCTGGCGGCTGCGCGCGGCCGATCCGGTCGGCGGCCTTGCGGTGCTCGCGGCATCGCCACTGGTCGAATCGGCCGGGCCCGCGACGGAACGGCCATGACGTTCACGCTGCGTCCGCTTTTCTCCCTCCCCCGCCGGGGGAGGGCAGGGGCGGGGGCAGGCGGCGAATCCATCGGGCGCTCTGCCCGCCCCCATCCCAGCCTTCCCCCGGCGGGGGAAGGAGCAACGCCATCGCGCTTGTCGCGCGTGCTGCCGGTGCTGGCACTGATCGCGTTCGCCGGCAGCGCCTTCGCCACCCAGCGCGCGCTGCTCGTCGGCGTCTCCGAGCTCGTCAACCAGCCGCAGTCGCTCTGGCTGCAGGCGCCGCGCAACGACGTGATGCTGATGCGCGATGCCTTGCTGAAGCAGGGCTTTGCGGCATCCGACATCACCGTGCTCGCCGACGGCGTGGGCGGCGCGGTGCTGCCCGAATCGCAGGCCATCCACGATGCGCTCGGCCGGCTGCTCGCGCAATCGAGAAGCGGCGACTTCGTGCTGCTCTACTTCTCGGGCCACGGCACCCGCCTGCGCGACACCAGCAAGCTTTACCAGGAGCCCGACGGCCTTTCGGAAAACTTTCTCGCACGCGATGTGCGCGGCACGCTCGGCAGCGACGGCGCGCTCACGGGCGACCTGCGCGATGCCGATTTCGATGCCTGGATCCAGGCCTTCCTGGCACGCAACGTGTTCGTCGCCTCCGTCTTCGATACCTGCTCGGCAAACTCGATGACCCGCAGCAGCACGGCCGAGAGCCCGCTCGTTGCCGAAGGGCCGGCCGACGACGAGGTGCGCTGGCGCGGGCTGCGCATCGGCCAGCTGATCGGCGCATCCGGTCCGGCCGCGCGCGCCGCCGTGGCGCGGCCTGCCGCGGCCGAGCCGGTGCCGCGCGCGCGCTATGTCGCGCTCTTCGCTTCCGAGAGCCACCAGATCACGCCCGAGCTGCGCCTGCCGCGCAAGAGCCGCAACGCGCGCCCGCAGGGCCTCTTGACCTGGGCCGTGGTGGAGGCGCTCTCGCGCAGGCCCGCCACCTGGCGTGACCTGTTCGACGGCGTGCTCGCGAGCTATCCGCCGGTGATCGACGAACTCGCGCAGCGCTTTCCCACGCGCGAGCTGCCATCGCCGGTGGCCGAGGGCAACCTCGATGCGCCGATCTTCGCCAACCGCGCACAGCCGGTTTCGACGCGGCCGGTCTGGCGCGCGCAGCGCTCCGGCGACACGCTGGTCCTGCAGGCCGGCCAGCTCGACGGCCTGGTGGCGCAGCAGCCGCTGCGCGTGCTGGCCACGATGGAAGACGGCACGGTGCGCAGCGCCGAGGGCCTGCTCCTGCAGGCCTACACCGACAAGGCGCGCATGGCCGTGCCGCCCGCGCTGCGCGAGCTGTCCGGCGCCGCGCTCTGGAACATCACGCCGCTCGGCGAGCCGGCTTCGGTCGCGCTGCGCGTGCGCGCGGAGCAGGGCTTGCCGCCCGGGCTGAGTCTCGACTACCCCGCCTCGGTCGTCGCCGTGGCCGAGGCGGACGGCGCCGACGTGCACTGGAGCGCCACCCGGCTCGAAGTGCTCTCGGCCGCGCTCGGCGCAGGCGCAAGGGCGCTGCCGGCCGATTCCGCAGCCGCCCGCCGGCATCTCGAAATGCTGGCCCGGCTCAAGTGGCTCAACCAGCTCTACACCATTGCCAGGGATGCGCAGTTCGATGGCTTCGAGGCGCTGTTCGAAGTGTGGAACGGCGATC
This sequence comes from Variovorax sp. V93, assembly GCF_041154485.1. Taxonomy (NCBI): domain Bacteria; kingdom Pseudomonadati; phylum Pseudomonadota; class Betaproteobacteria; order Burkholderiales; family Comamonadaceae; genus Variovorax; species Variovorax sp. V93. The sequence continues at coordinate 643,173 of NZ_AP028669.1, forward strand.
GCCTGGTGCGCAGCGGTCCGGCCCGGCAGGCCGGCGCCGGGCTGCTGCCGCTGCGCGGCGGCGAGCGCGCCGTGCTCAACGTGCGCAACACCACCGGGCGCTCGGTGGACCTAGTCGTCGTCGGCATCGATCCGCAGGGCGGCGCGCGCCAGGTCTATCCCGGCGACCCGGGCGAGACCAACCGCTTCAAGCGCGGCACGCGCGACGCGCCCGCCGTCAAGCGCTTCGAGCTGCCCTGGTTCAACGCCGAAGGCGGCCGGCTGCTGGTGCTGGCCGCGCCGGCAACGCCCTACAGCGCGCCGCGCCTGTTCGGCGCGGGCACGGCCGACGGAGTGGCCCAGGTGCGGGTGCGCGGCGCCCTGCAGCCGGACAGCGAACGGCAGAGCTTTGCCGCGATGGTGCATTGGGCGGGCGAAGCCTTGCCCGCCAGGTAACGACAGACAACCGGATTTTTTTCAGGAGATCGACATGAGCTGGACCTACGATGGAAAACTGGACCCCGACGAGGCCCTGCGCCTGCTCGACTACCTGTCGGGCGAATCGGGCAACGACTTCGCGATGATGATCGAGAGCAAGGGTTCGCCGATCGAAGGGGAGTCCAAGCGCACGTACGAGGACGGCAAGCAGCGCATGGACATCGGCGGCTATTCGTACAAGTCCGACGTCGTCGTGCCGCCCGGCTCCAGCAAGGGCAAGCTGCGCAACCATGCCTTCATCGTGATCCGCGACTGCGATGCGGCCACGGCCTCCATCGCGAGCCTGCTGAAGAGCCAGGACAGCGACCTGAAGGTGACCATCTCCGTTTTCAAGGCCGGCGGCGACAGCTCGAAAGACCTGCAGTCGCACCTCGAGTTCGTGCTCGAGGGCGCGCGCGTGAACTGCCATGCCATCGTCACCGGCGGCACGCCCAAGCGGCCCTGCGACATCATCTTCTTCGACTACACGAAGCTGGAGATCCGTTCGGCGCCGCAGCAGCAGACGGGCGCGCGGGGAGCCGTGCGCACCTGCACCTTCGCGGGGAACTGACATGGCCACCTCCGCTGAACTCCTCAAGTCCGCCGACCCTGCCGCCGCGCTCAAGGCCCTGAGCGACGAGGTCCGCGCCAGGCCCGCCGACAGCAAGCACCGCGTCTTCATGGCGCAGCTGCTGTGCGTGCTGGGCCAGTGGGAACGCGCGCTCAACCAGCTCACCGTCGCGGCCGAGCTCGATGCGCTTGCCGTTCCCATGAAGCAGGTGTACGGCGACGCCGTGCGCTGCGAAGGCCTGCGCGCCGAGGTGTTTGCCGGCACGCGCACGCCGATGGTCTTCGGCCAGCCCGACGAATGGCTGGCGCTGCTGATCGAATCGCTGCTGCGCCAGGGCCGCGGCGAGAACGAACTCGCCGAAGACCTTCGCCAGCGGGCCTTCGACGGCGCACCTGCCATCGCCGGCACCATCGACGGTGCGCCCTTCGAATGGCTGGCCGATGCCGACATGCGCCTGGGCCCCGTGCTCGAAGCCTTCGTCAACGGCAAGTACTACTGGATTCCCTATGCCCGGCTCGCGCACATCAAGATCGATCCGCCCGAGGACCTGCGCGACTGCGTCTGGATGCCCGCGCACCTGCAGTTCGAGAACGGCGGCGAGACGCTGGCGCTCATTCCCACCCGCTACGAAGGCACCGAGAAGAGCCAGGACGGCGAGCTGCTTCTCGCGCGCAAGACCGAGTGGCGCGAACTGCGCCCCGAGGTCTGGGCCGGCTGCGGCCAGCGCGTGCTCGGCAGCGATGCCGGCGAATACGCGCTCATGGACGTGCGCGAGATCCTCTTCGAAAGCCAGGGCGCATAGCCATGGCCGAACTCACCGCCCAGGAACGCCTGCAGCCGTCGCTGCTCGACCGCCTGGTGGACGACGCGCCCACCGAGAAGCGCGAGAGCGACGACAAGCGCACGCTCACCAAGCAGGCGCTGCGCTCGGCCGTGCTGCGCGACCTGAGCTGGCTCTTCAACGCCACCGGCTTCGGGCTGGCCATGGACGACAGGCAATACCCGAACGCGGCGCGCTCGGTCATCAACTACGGATTGCCTATGCTGTCTGGCCAGTTCACCTCGTCGGTGCAGCGTGTCAGCATGGAACAGGCTTTGAAGAACGCAATCCTGCAGTTCGAGCCGCGCATTTTGTCCCGCACTCTCGAAGTTGAACTCGTCATGGAAGGCTCGGCACTCGACTCGCACAACAGCATCGGCCTGCAGATCCGCGGCATGCTGTGGGCGCAGCCCGTGCCGCTCGAGTTCCTGATGCGAAGCCGCGTAGACCTGGAAGAAGGACGCATCGAGATCGTGGACATGGCGCAAAACCCAAGGTGAGTCCGACATGGACCCTCGGCTGCTGAACCTGTATGAACAGGAACTGCGCTATTTCCGCGAGAGCTCCTCGGAGTTCGCGCGCGCCTTTCCGAAGATCGCGCACCGCCTGGGCATCGAAGGCCAGGAGGTCGCCGATCCGTACGTCGAGCGGCTGATCGAGGCCACGGCCTTCCTGTCGGCGCGCGTCAATCTCAAGCTCGACGCCGAATACCCGCGCTTCACGGGCCACCTGCTCGATATCGTCTATCCGAATTTCCTCGCGCCCACGCCGGCGATGGCGGTCGTCTCGTTCTCGCCCGATCTCGACGACGCCAACCTCGCGACCGGTCCGAAGCTGCCGCGCGGCGCCGGGCTGCGCGCGCGCCAGGCCGTGGGCCAGAACACGCATTGCGAGTTCCGCACGGCGAGCGCATTGCGCATCTGGCCGGTCGAGGTGCGGCGCGCCCAGTACTTCACCTATGCGCCCGATCTGCCGCTCGCCACGCACCCCCAGTCCCGTGCCATCCGCGGCGGCCTGCGCATCATGCTGCATGCGACGGCGGGGCTCAACTTCAGCCAGATCGCGCTCGACGAGCTGGTGCTGCACCTGGGCGGCGCCGAAGACGTGGCCTGGCAGCTGCAGGAGTGCGCGCTGGGCCAGCCCATCGGCGTGATGGTGCGGCCGCTGTCGCCCACCGGCGCCTTGCAGGGCGCCGCGCAGAGCCTGCCGGCCACGGCGATCCAGCCGGTCGGCTTCGAGGACGACGAGGCGCTGCTGCCGGTCACGGCCACCGGCTTCTCGGGCTTTCGCCTGCTGCAGGAGTACTTCGCGTTTCCACAGCGCTTCCAGTTCCTGCGCATCGCCGGGCTGCAATCGGTGCTCTCGGCGATGCCGGTCGCCGAGGTCGAGCTCGTGCTGCTGTTCTCGCGCGGCGATGCGGCGCTCGAAAAGCTGGTGAGCGCCGACAACGTGCAGCTGCACTGCGTGCCGGTGGTCAACCTGTTCAACAAGCGGCTCGACCGCGTGCCGCTGACCGAAGGCGTGAGCCAGTTCCACCTGGTGCCCGACCGCACGCGGCCGCAGGACTTCGAGGTGCACACCGTCACCGAGGTGATCGGCCATGGCGCGCCCGGTGCCGATGCCACGGCGGCCGAGCAGGTGTTCCGGCCGTTCTATTCGGCCTTCCATGGCACGCGGCACAGCCACCCGGCCTACTTCACGACCACGCGCGAGCCGCGCATGCTGTCGGTGCGCCAGCGCACCGAGGGCCATCGCAGCAGCCACATCGGCTCCGAGGTCTACATGCAGATCGTCGATCCGCAGCAAGCGCCGTACGCCGCCACGCTGCGGCAGCTCGCGGTGACGGCCATGTGCACCAACCGCGACCTGCCGCTGCTGATGCCGCTGGGCCGCGACAACGACTTCGATTGCGTCGATTCCTTCCCCGTGCAGCGCGTGCGCATGGTGCGCGGCCCGTCGCGGCCGGTGTCGCCGGTGGTGAGCCAGGGGCTGGGCTGGCGGGTGGTCGATCACCTGGCGCTCAACTACCTCTCGATCTCCGACAGCACGCCGGAACAGGGCGCCGCCGCCTTGCGCGAAACGCTGATGCTCTATGCCACGCACGCCGACGAGATGCGCCAGGGCCAGGTGCGCGGGCTGCTCTCGGTGAAAGCCAAGCCCGTGGCGCGCCGCCTGCCGCTCAAGGGGCCGATCGCCTTCGGGCGCGGGCTCGAGGTGACGCTCGAGGTCGACAAGGACGCATTCCACGGCCACAGCGTGTTCCTGTTCGGCGCGGTGATGGCGCGCTTTCTCGCGCGCCACGTGGAGGTCAACCATTTCGTCGAGACCGTGCTGCGCGTGGCGGGCAAGGGCGAGACCATGCGATGGAGGCCGCTGTGCGGGACCCGGCAGATTCTGTAGCCGGGAGAGTCGACACCGCGCTGCGCGGGTGGTCGGCCGAGCCGTGGTCCTTCGACTACTTCGCGGTGCTGCGCCGGCTGGAGTCGGTGGCCGCGACCACGCCGCGCTGGGGCCGCGCATTGCTGCCGAGCGCGGAGCCGGTGCGCGTGGGGCAGGAGCCGTCGCTGTCGTTCGCGCCGGCCAGCTTCAGCCGCTTCGAGCCGGCAAGCACGCATTCGCCGCCGCGCCTGCGCCAGCATTTCTTCAGCTATGTCGGGCCCAACGGTCCGCTGCCGGTTCATTTGAGCGACTTCATCCGCGAGCGCAGCCTGAACCATGGCGATCCGACCTGGCTGGCCTTTCTCGACAGCTTCCTGCACCGCTTCTCGCTGCACTTCTATCGCGCATGGGCGCAGGCGCGGCCCGCGGTGGCGCTCGACCGGCCGGGCGAGGACCGCTTCCGCCTGCAGGTCGGCGCCTTCGTGGGCATTGGCACGCCGGGGCGCATCGAGCGCGACGAGGTGCACGACGATGCGCGCCTGCATTTCTCGGGCTGGCTCGCGCGCCGCGTGCACAACGCAGAGAGCGTGGAATCCGTGCTGAGCAGCTATTTCGGCGTGCCGGTGAAGCTCGAGCGCTGGGTCGGCCACTGGATGAGCCTGCCCGCCGGCGAGCTCACGCGGCTGGGGCAGGGCGAGAGGTCGCGCTCGATGGGCATGGGCGCGATGCTCGGCATGCGCGCGTGGGACCGGCAGCACCGCGTGCGCCTGCACATCGGCCCGCTCACGCTCGCGCAGTACCGCATGTTTCTGCCGATCGGCAATGCGCAGCCGGTGCTGCAGCGCTGGATGCAGCAGCTGCTCGGCGACGAATTCGAATGGGACGCCGAGCTGGCGCTCGAGAAGGCCGAGGTACCCGCCACGCGCCTCGGCCAGGCCAAAGGCAGCGCGCCGCGCCTGGGCTGGGTCTCGTGGCTCGGACAGCGCACGCGCGCGAAGGACGCGGCGGACGTGCGCATCGGCAGCCGCCCGATGAGCGCCCGTACCGCCCGGGCCACCGTGGGAGCCGCCGCATGACGACGACGCCAGCGTACCCGGACACGATGACGCACGCGGCCGCGCTGGCGCAAGCCGCGGCCCTGGTCAAGGCGCAGCAGCTGGACGCGGCGGACGAATTGCTCGACCGCCTCCTGGAGGCCGCGCCGGCCGACCCCGACGCCCTGCACTACCGGGGCTTGCTGCGCCATGCGCAAGGCCGCAGCGACGAGAGCATCGCGCTGATCGGACGGTCGCTCACGCTGCAACCCGCGCAGAGCGGCGCCTGGAACAACCTGGGCAACCTGCTGGTCGAGGCCGGCCGCATCGACGATGCAATGCGCGCCTACGGCAACAGCGTCTCCTTCGCAAAAGGAGGCGACGAGGGCGCCGATGCGCTGAGCAACATCGCATCGCTCGAACGCCGCAAGGGCCACTGGCAAGCCGCCGAGCGTTTCAGCCGCCAGGCGATCGAACTGCGGCCGGAATTCAGCGAGGCCTGGTACAACCTGTCGATCGCGCTGATGGAACAGGGGCGCATCCATGAGAGCGTCATTGCCAACAGCCGTGCGGTGCTGCTGCAGCCGCGCAACCTGAGCGCCCGCTCGCAGGTGATTCGCGCGCTGGAACTGCTCGGCGAGCATGAGCAGGCCCTCGGCATGTACCGGGAATGGCTGGCCGAAGATCCAGGCAATCCCGTGGTCACGCATCTGCTGGCCGCCTGCGAGGGGCATGCGCCCGCGCGCGCCAGCGACGGCTATGTGGAGACCGTGTTCGACAGCTACGCCGGAAGCTTCGACGCCAGCCTGGAGAAGCTGCACTACCGCGCGCCCGAGCTGGTGGCGCAGGCGGTGCAGGAAATGCATGGCGCGCCGGCCGCGAGTCTGGCGGTGGTCGATGCCGGCTGCGGCACCGGACTCTGCGCGCCGCTGCTGCGGCCCTGGGCCGCGCACCTGGCCGGTTGCGACCTGTCGGTCGGCATGCTGCAGCGCGCCGAGCAACGCGGCGGCTACGACGTGCTGCACAAGGCCGAGCTCACCCACTACCTGCAGACCCAACCCGGCCGCTTCGACCTGGTGGTGTCGGCTGACACGCTGTGCTACTTCGGCGACCTGCACGAGGTGCTGGCAGCCGCCGCGCGCGCGCTGCGCCCGGCAGGCGGGGTGGTGTTCACGGTCGAGGCCATGCCCGGGGGCCAGGACGACTTCAGGCTCGAAGGCAGCGGCCGCTACCGCCATGCGGCCGCGCATCTCGACGCCTGCCTTGCGGCCGCCGGTTTCGGTGCCGTGCGCATCGAGCCGATCGTCCCGCGCCGCGAAGCGGGGCAGGACGTGCAGGGATGGCTGGCGAGCGCAAGGCTTTCTGCGCATTGACGCCGGATACGGATCGTCGAACTTCGAATTTACCGGCATGAATCGTCTTCAACAGATACGGAGTCTTCCATGAGTGAAATCAGTCGCACCGCCCTTTTCGGCAAGCTCAACTCGCTGGCCTACAAGGCCATCGAAGGCGCCACGGTGTTCTGCAAGATGCGGGGCAATCCGTACGTGGAACTGGAGCACTGGTTCGCCCAGCTGCTGCAGGCGCAGGACTCCGACCTGCACCGCGTGATCCAGCACTACGGGCTCGACGTGTCCGTCATCGCCAAGGACATGACGGCCGCGCTCGACCGCCTGCCGCGCGGCGCCACCGCGATCAGCGACTTCTCCCCGCACATCGAGAACGCCATCGAGCGCGCCTGGACCTATGCCACGCTGCAGTTCGGCGAGGCGCAGGTGCGCACCGGCTACCTCCTGGTGGGCATGCTGAAGACGCAGAGCCTGCGCAATCCGCTGTTCGGTTTGTCGAAGCAGTTCGAGAAGGTCAAGGTCGAGGACCTGGCCGACAACTTCGCGAAGATCTGCGACGCCTCGCCCGAATCGCAGATGCGCGCGCAGGACGGCACCGGCATGGGCAGCGGCGCTCCGGGCGAGGACAGCGGCGCCATGGCGCCCGCCGCCATGGGCAAGGGCGATGCGCTCAAGAAGTTCGCGGTCGACCTCACCGAGAAGGCGAAGAAAGGCGAGATGGACCCGATCACCGGGCGCGACGAGGAGATCCGCCAGATCGTCGACATCCTGATGCGCCGCCGCCAGAACAATCCGCTGCTCACAGGCGAGGCCGGCGTCGGCAAGACGGCCGTGGTCGAAGGCTTCGCGCAGCGCCTGGCGCGCGGCGACGTACCGCCGCAGCTGAAGGATGTGAAGCTGCTCACGCTCGACATCGGCCTGCTGCAGGCCGGCGCGAGCATGAAGGGCGAGTTCGAGCAGCGCCTGCGCCAGGTGATCGACGAGGTGCAGGCATCGCCCACGCCCATCATTCTCTTCATCGACGAGATCCATACGCTGGTGGGCGCGGGCGGCGCGGCCGGCACCGGCGATGCGGCCAACCTGCTGAAGCCGGCGCTGGCGCGCGGCAACCTGCGCACCATCGGCGCCACCACCTGGGCCGAGTACAAGAAGTACATCGAGAAAGACCCGGCGCTGACGCGGCGCTTCCAGGTCGTGCAGGTGCCCGAGCCCGACGAGGTCAAGGCCATCCTGATGCTGCGCGGCGTGGCCAGCGTGCTCGAGAAGCACCACCGCGTGCAGCTGCTCGACGAGGCCATCGAGGCAGCCGTGAAGCTGAGCCACCGCTACATTCCCGCGCGCCAGTTGCCCGACAAGGCCGTGAGCCTGCTGGACACGGCCTGCGCCCGCGTGGCCGTGTCGCAGCATGCGACGCCTCCCGAGGTGGAGGACTGCATGCGCCGCATCGAGGGGCTCACGGTCGAGCAGGAGATCATCGGCCGCGAGGAAGCCATCGGCATCGACGTGACCAAGCGCGCTGCGCAGGTGTCGGCGCTGCTGGCCGAGTCGAAGGTGCAGCTCGAGGCGCTCAATGCGCGCTGGCAGGAGGAGAAGGGCTTGGTCGACCGGCTGCTGGAATTGCGCAGCAAATTGCGCGCGGGGAGCAAGCCGGTGGACACTGCTTCCGCCGAGGGCGATGCGAAAGCCGATGTGCCCCCATCCCAGCCCTCCCCCGGCGGGGGAGGGAGCGAAGACCGGGCTGCGCTGCTTGAAGAACTGCATGCGCTGCAGGCAAAGATCCATGCGGTGCAGGGCGAATCGCCGCTGATCCTGCCCTCGGTCGACGAGCAGGCCGTGGCCTCGGTGGTGGCCGACTGGACCGGCATTCCCGTCGGCCGCATGGTCAAGAACGAAGTCGAGGCGGTGCTCAAGCTCGCCGACACGCTGAACCAGCGCGTCATCGGCCAGAAGCACGGCCTCGAGATGATCGCGCGCCGCATTCAAACGTCTCGCGCGCGGCTGGACAACCCGCAAAAGCCCATCGGCGTGTTCATGCTCTGCGGCACCTCGGGCGTGGGCAAGACCGAGACCGCGCTGGCGCTGGCCGAGGCGCTCTACGGCGGCGAGCAGAACATCATCACCATCAACATGAGCGAGTTCCAGGAGGCGCACACCGTCTCCACGCTCAAGGGCGCGCCGCCGGGCTACGTGGGCTACGGCGAGGGCGGCATCCTGACCGAGGCCGTGCGCCGCCGGCCCTACAGCGTGGTGCTGCTCGACGAGGTGGAAAAAGCCCACCCCGACGTGCACGAGATCTTCTTCCAGGTGTTCGACAAGGGCTGGATGGAAGACGGCGAGGGCCGCATGATCGACTTCAAGAACACGATCATCCTGCTGACCACCAACGCCGGCAGCGAGCTCGTGATGAGCATGTGCCGCGACCCGGAGCTGCTGCCCGACTCCAACGCGCTGGCCGATGCACTCAAGGCGCCGCTGATGAAGGTGTTCCCACCCGCGCTGCTGGGCCGCATCGTCACCATTCCCTACTACCCGCTGTCGCCCGAGATGATGAAGAAGATCGTGCGGCTGCAGCTGGGCCGCATCAAGAAGCGCGTGGAAACCAACCACGGCGTGCCCTTCGAGTACAGCGACGCGGTGGTCGACCAGGTGGTTGCGCGCTGCCAGGACCCGGAGTCCGGCGGGCGCGTGATCGACGCGATCCTGACGAACACCGTGCTGCCGACGATTTCGGTCGAATACCTGCAGCGTCTGGCGTCGGGCGGCGAGATTCGCCGCGTGGCGCTCGACGTGAAGGATGCCGACTTCACCTACGCCTTCGACTGAGCCGCTTCCACCTTCAAGAGAAAAAGAATGGCCGACCACGAGTTCCGCATCGAGACAGATTCACCCGCCAAGGACGACCTGATGTTCTGGCGCATCGTGGGCCACGAGGCGCTGGCGCGTCCCTCGGCCTACGAGCTCACGGTGCTGTCGAAGAGCAAGGCGCTCGATGCCAAGGACATCCTCGGCCGTGCCTTCGACGTGGTCATCCAGTTCCAGGACAAGGACGGCGGCGTGCACGAGCGCCACTGCCAGGGCCACGCGGTGCGCTTCGTCCGGGCCGGGCATGTGGGCCGGCATTTCGAATACCGCATCACGCTGCGCTCGTGGTTCTGGCTGCTCACCAAGCGCACCAACTCGCGCATCCTGCAGGACAAGAAGGTGCTCGAGGTGCTCGACGCGGTCTTTGAAGACAGCCCGATCAAGCGCTTCAAGAAGACCAAGGCCGGCAACGTCATCGGAACGCACAACCCGCGGCGCTATTGCGTGCAGCACCAGGAGAGCGACTACCGCTTCCTCTCCCGTCTGCTGGAGGACGAGGGCATCTATTACTGGTTCGACGCGCACGACGCGCCGGGCACCATGCACCTGTCGGATGCGAGCGACCTGGCCCACGAGAAGCTGCCGGTGGAAGGCACCTTGCGCTACATGCCCAGCGACGCCAGCGAAGCGCGCCACAACGAGATTTCGCGCTGGGTGAGCTCGCGCCAGTTCGACACCGGCAAGCAGGCCTCGCGCGACAGCGATTTCAAGGCGATCAAGAAGAAGCTGGGCGCCGTCATCGATGCGAAGGACGATCACGAGCTCGCCGATTTCGAGGAGTTCGAGTTCCCGGGCGGCTACTTCACCGGCGATGACGGCGAGAACCGGACCAAGCTGCGCGGCGAGGAACTCAATGCGCGCCGCGACCGCCACTGGGCGCTGACCTCCTGGCCCGACGTGACGGCCGGCCGCAGCTTCAAGTTCGAAGGCGATCCCGACGGCACGCGCAACGGCGAGTACGTGATCGCGGCCTGCACCTTCATGGCAAGCCACCCCGGCTATGAAAGCGTGGGCGCCGGCGCGGCCGTTTCGCAGGATGTGCACTCGGCGCTGGCCGACGTGCTGCAGGACGATGCGGTGAACGCTGACACGCTGCAGGTGCTGGAAGACCTGATCGCCAGCACGCCGATGCTCAACGCGTCGCAGCCGGGCACCAGCGCCTTCCTGATCACCGCGATACCGATGGAGCGCGCCTACCGGCCGCCGCGCCTCACGCCGCGCGTGACCATGCCCGGTCCGCAGACCGCCATCGTGGTCGGCCCCGCCGGCGATGAGCTGCACGTGGACGACCATGGCCGCGTGAAGGTGCACTTCCACTGGGACCGCTACGACGAGAGCAACGAGAAGTCGACCTGCTGGGTGCGCGTGTCGCAGCCCTGGGGCGGCAAGGGCTGGGGCGGGTATTTCATCCCGCGCATCGGCCAGGAGGTGATCGTCGACTTCATCAACGGCGACCCCGACCGTCCGATCATCGTCGGGCGGGTCTACAACGACGACCAGCCCATTCCCTACAAGTCGCCCACGCAGAGCGGCTTCAAGACCCGCTCCACGCCCGGCGGCGGTCCCGCGAACTACAACGAGATCATGTTCGAGGACAAGAAGGGCGAGGAGAACATCAACATCCATGCCGAGCTGGACATGAGCCGCAGCGTGGAGAGGGATGACTCGACCACGGTGGACCGCGACCAGACGGTGACGGTCAAGCGCGACCAGACGAACCACGTGGACCGCGACCGCAAGAGCACAGTGACGCGCAACGACACCAACATGGTGGTGGTCAACCAGAAGAACACGGTCAAGGGCAACCAGAACAACCAGGTGGTGGGCAACCGCGAGACCTTCGTCGACAGCAACGACACGTTGACGGTGGCCGGCACCCGCACCACCGACGTGACTGGTGCACGCAGCGACACCTCGCGTGCCGGCGAAACGCGCAATGTCATCGGCAACCAGACCATCAGCGTCACCGGCAATGTGACCTACAAGGCCGCGAAGATGAGCTTCGAGGCCGGCCACATCGACTGGCTGGTGACCGGCGCCAGCAGCAAGTACATCACCGTTCCCACCGGGCCGCTGGGGTTGATGGCCAACAAGATCAAGCTCATGAGCAACACCGGCATCGAGATGATGGCGGCGGGCAACATCGATGCGACCTCGGTCGGATCGAACACCACGGTGCTGGGGCCCAACACCAGCGGCTACATCGGCAACAACAGCGAAGCCAACATCGGCATGGCGCGATCGACCTTCATGGGACTGAGCATCGATAACGCGCTGGCGCTCGCCATCTCGAACTTTGCCGGCGTGGCGATCGAGAACACGCTCGGCATCAAGCTGGTGAACTGCGTCGCGCCCGAGATCGAATCGGTGGGGATGGACTTCAAGCAGGCGCCGCTGCACACCTTCACGCCAGGGGTAGGCGCGGGCGCCGCGGCTGGAGCAGCCGCGGCCGGCGTGCTGGGTGCGGTGGCGGGCGCTGCGACTGCCTTCAAGGACGTGAAAGCCACCCTCAAGCAGTATGCCGACGCGGCCAAGGCGCTCGACGAAGCCGCAGCCGAGGCACTCGACCAGAAGTTGCCGGGTCTCGCGGGCCGCCTGTCTTCGCTGGCGGGCGCGACGCGCAACCGGCGCATCGAAGGCATCATCGGCGCGATCCCGGTGGTGGGCACGGTGGCCGTCGCGGCGGCTGAAGGCATCATCGAACACGAGGGCATGAAGACCACGGCCGAGCAGACCGCAGACCTTGCCAAGACGCGAAACGCGGACGACACGGCAGCGCCTCCCCCACCGCCCGAAGACGACTGACCAGGCAGCGCGCACGCAACCATGCAAGTCCTCAAACCGCAGGCGCTGGGCCTGTCGACCCGCCCCATCGAGTTTCGCAAGCGTTTCGGCCTGAGCGTGAGCGCGTACCTGCACCTGCCCTTCGAGCAAGGCGCGCGCGGCACGCTGTGGGCCGAGCAGTCGATGTGGTCTTTCCTGGCCAAGGAAATGGCGCAACCGCTGATCGACGAAGGCGTGGCCAAGCTCACGCCCGAATACCTCGTGCATGGCAGGGCCTTTCCGCCGCCCGAGCGGCCCAACGGCTGCGCGGTGCGTGCCCGCTTCGGCTCGCTGGAAAAAACCCTGCTGGTGCTCGGCGAACGTCATTGGGACGGCACCCGCGCCAGCGAAGCGCAGCCCTTCGCCGAAATGGCCATCGATTGGACGCGCGCCTACGGCGGCACCGACTTCGCGGACAACACCGCGGGACGCGGTCGGCAGGCGCAGGATGGCGTGACCTGGCTGCCCAACATCGAACTGCCGAACGATCGCCTCTTGCGACCCGATCAAGCCGTCGCGCCTGCCGGCTTCGGTGCGCTCGACGCCATGCATCCCCAGCGCGCCCGGTACCGCGGCACATACGACGCCGACTACCTGAAGCAGCACGCGCCGGGTTTCGCGCCCGACACCGATTGGCGCTACTTCAATCTCGCGCAACCCGACCAGTGGGTGGCCGGCGCCATTGCGGGCGACGAAGTTTTCTCGTTCGAGCACATGCACCCTGCCAAGGCGAAGATCGAAGGCCGGCTGCCCGGCATGCGCGCGCGCGTGTTCGCCGGCTACAGGATCGCGGGCAGCGACGAGCCCAAGATGCGCGAAGTGCCTCTGCGGCTGACCACCGTGTGGTTCTTCCCGCATGCGGAGCGCTGCATCGCGATCTTCCAGGGTCTGGCCGAAGTGGCTACCGACGACGGCTCCGACGTGGCCAGCCTGATGGGCGCGGTCGAGCGCTTCGGGGAGGAGAAGCCCGACGCACACTATCTCGAAGCGGTCGCAAAGCGGGCCGATCCGAAGATGGGACCGATCTACGCCATCGTCGACAGCGATCTCCTGCCCGAAGGAGTGAGCACCGCCGATCCCGACATCGAAGCCGCGAAGGAACCCTTCGGTTCCGACGGCCTCCAGGGCGAAGCGCAGTACCGCCGCGCAGCCATGGACGTGGTCTTCGCTCGCGACCGGGCCACCGCCATGGGCCAGGACCCCGACGCGCTCGGCCTGCGCGTTCCGCCGCGCGAGAAAGTGCCCACGGGCGATGCGTTGCCGGCCTACCTCGAAGAGAAGATCAAAGAGGCCGAGGCGCAGCAATGGGCCGCAGTGGAAGATGCGGTCGTGGTTCTGGAGCGTGCGCTGGCCGTGTCGGACACCTACGGTATCGACATCGCGAAGCTGCAGCACCGCGGCCCGCCGCTCTTCAACGCCGCAACGCAACTGGCCGCCATGCAGGCGCAAGCGGCCGCCAGCCCGAATCCGCCTGACCTGTCGCCGGTGTTCCGAAAACTCTGCCAGATCGAGGAGACGCAACGCGCAGGCTACCTGCAGGCCGCGCACAAGCAGCCGCCCGCCGACGCGATGGCAAAGGAGGAGGCGGCCACGCTGCGCTCGGAGATGTCGCGCGCGATCGCGGCGGGAATCAAGTTCTTTGCAGGGGTCGATTTCACGGGCGCCGATTTTTCGGGGCTCGACCTGCGCGAGGCGAACTTCGAAGGCGCGTGGCTGGAGAGCGCGGACTTCTCCAACGCCAACCTGTCGGGCGCGAACTTCACATCCGCCGTGCTCGCTCACGCGAGCCTGGAAGGCGTCGTCGCCATCGGCACGAACTTCGCCAAGGCCAATCTCGGCAACGCCCTGCTTGCGCGCGGCGTGTTCGATGACGCCGTTTTTTGCGAGGCCATGCTCATGGGCTGCGGCTTTGCCGGCACGCAGGCGCGGCGTGCGAAGTTCAGGCAGTCCAACCTGCTCGAAACCACCTGGGGCGAAGCCGACTGGACTGGCGCCGATCTCGCCGGCCAGACCTTCTACAAACTCGACCTGAAGGGAGTGCAGTGGCCCGAGGCCGACCTGTCGGCCTGCAACTTCATCGAGTGCGACCTGTCCGGTGCCCACATGGACGCGGCACTGCTGGTGAGCGCTACCTTTGCGTCGTGCAGGCTCGACGGCGCCAGGCTTCTGGCCGCGCAGTGCATGGGAGCGGTGGCGGTAAAGGGCTCGAGCCTGGCCGGGGCCGACATGAGCCAGGCCGACATGCGCAATTTCAACTTCGGCGCCAGCGACCTGCGCGACGCCAAGTTCGTCCGTGCGGTGTTGGACGGCGCGAACCTATGCGACACGCTGCTGACAGGCGCCGATCTGCGACTGGCCAGCGCCAAGGGCGCCTTGATGCGAAAGGCTGCCTGCGGCAACGCGCTGCTGTCGGGCGTGAACTTCGCCGATGCGGTCTTCCAGTCGGCCGACCTGCGCGGCGCCGACCTGCGGCGCAGCAACCTCTTCGGCGCTGACCTCAGCCGCGTGCGCCTTGACGGCTCGACCAGCTTCGACGGTGCCCTGCTGAAGCGCGCACGCACCTATCCGCGACTGACTGCCGAACAGCAGGCCTCGCCATGAATATCGCGCCCATCTGCCCCGAGCAAGTTTTTTTCCGCTTGATGGGAAGGCGCGCAACGCCGAGGGTGAACCCGTGAGCAGCATGAGCCCTGATCTGCTCGAGATCGCGGTGAGCATTGGCGAGACGCTGGAGAACCTCGACCTGTCGAAGGGCGCCTACGCCGGCCGGTCGCTTGGTGGCGGCGTGTTCTCCAGGGTGAATTTCGCGCAGGTCGACTTTCGTGGCGCAGACCTCCGCGAGACCGTGTTCGATCAGTGCGACCTGCGCGGTGCCATCGTCCCCAACGCCAACCTGCGCAGGGCCGTGTTCAACCGCTGCGTGCTCGATCACGCCGACCTGCGCGATTCGAACCTGCATGGGGCCGTATTTTCCGAGTGCGATCTCGTGCACGCCCAATTGGCGCAATGCACGATGTCGATGGCAATCGTTGCAAAGTGCAAGCTCGACCATGCCGTGCTGCGCGGAGCGCAGCTGGATGCGGCGCTGTTCAGCCAGTCGGTGCTGCTTGACGTATGCGCAGACGACACCAGCTGGCAATACACTGCGTTGAACGAATGCGACGTGTCGCACCTCACCTGGACCGGTGCGCGCATGTTGCGCAACGTGTTCTTCAAGACCTCGTTGAGGGGCATGTCCTTCGCGGGGACGCAACTCGAGGGGTGCCAGTTCTCGTCGGCCGACCTGAGCGGCGCTGACTTCAGTGGCGTGTTACTGCAACAGTGCAACTTCCAGGGCGCACTGCTCGACGGCGCGTGCTTCGCGAAGGCTGTGGCACCGTCGACCATTTTCTGCGAAGCCGGCGGCAAGGAAGTCGATTTCTCGCAAGCGCGGCTGAGGCAGGCGCTGTTCACGGGCGCGCGCTTCGCGGGTGGCAACTTTGCCGGCTGCGATCTCTATCAGACGCACTTCGCAGGCGCGAAGCTGCGGGGGGCGAACTTCGGCGGAGCCGAACTCACGTATGCAGATTTTCGCCATGCCGACCTGTCCCGCGCCGACCTGCGCGGCGCCACCATGATGCGCACCGTGCTGCACGGTAGCCTCACAGACGAGGCGCAGATGGGCGACCGCGCCGGCGCGATCGAAACCGATGCCGATCTCGCCGCGTCCGAACGCTGGCAACCGCTCGTGGCCTGAAACCGCGGGACAACTCACACACCAGGGAGCACTTCCATGAACGACACCATCGCACGCAGCGCACCGGCCAGGGGCCGCAAACAGCAACCTGCCGAGGCCATCGGTGGCACTTGGTGCGTGGGCATCCTGTCTTTCGACGAAACCGGGGCATGCAGCGTGTCGAGCGGCCCACTGCGCCTGCACGCCAAGCGTGCCGCCAGTTGCTTGCTTGAACCGGCGGCCGGCGACAGCGTGGCCTGCCTGCGCATCGCGCCCGACGAGGTTTGGATCATGGCGGTGCTGCAGCGCGAAGAAGGCACGGTGAACGTGCTGGGTTGCGGAGGCGACCTGACAATTGCGCCGGCGGGCGTACTCCAATTGCAAGCCGCACGAGTCGGCCTGAAAGCCGGCACGCTCGAAATCGCCACGCAGACGGCCACGCTGGCCACCGATACCGCCGACGTGGTGGGCCGCCGGTTGACGCTGGCCGGTACCACCGTCAAGGTGATCGGCTCCGTTCTGTCGACCGTGATGGACCGCGTGCAGCATTTCAGCCGCCACTACCTGCGCACTACCGAAGGCATCGACCGCGTGGCCGCAACGCACGTGGAGGTCGAGGCCAGGCAGCTGATGCGGCTCGAAGGCGAGCACGCGTTGGTCAATGGTCGTGAGCTCATCAAGGCGCGCGGCGCGCAGATCCATTTCGGCTGAGGCGCCAGAAAGGAGGTCACGCCATGTTTGCCAACTGTCAGCTCATGGGCACCGACATGGGTTTTCCCGATGTCTGCATCACGCCCGCCGCGCCGTCGCCGATCCCGGTGCCGTACCCGAACATCGCGATGGGTCCGATGGCCATACCCAACTGCCCGACGCTCCTGATCATGGGTGGACCGGCCCACAACCTGGGAACCACCATCCCGATGACCAACGGCGACAACCCCGGCGTGCTGCTGGGCGTGGCCTCGGGGACCGTCATGGGGCCGAGCCGGCACCTGACGGGCGCTTTCACCGTTCTCTGGAACGGCATGCCTGCGACGCGGCTCACCAGCATGTCGCTGCAGAACAGCACCAACTGTCCGGGCGTGCGCACGGTGCCGAGCCAGCCGCTCGTGGTGCTGCTGGCACCGTAGGACAACACAGGGCGCGTGGGCGCCGAGGAAGGGGAGAGGAGCCTGCATGGCCGATCACGAATTCCGCATCGAAAGCGATTCGCCCGCCAACGGCGAACTGATGTTCTGGCGCATCGTGGGCCATGAGGCGCTCGCGCGCGCGTCCACCTACGAACTCACCGTGCTCTCGAAGAACCATGCGCTCGACGCCAAGGACATCCTGGGCCGGGCCTTCGACGTGGTCATCGAGTTCCAGGACAAGGACGGCGGCATGCACGAGCGCCACTGCCAGGGCCATGCGGTGCGCTTCGAGCGCACGGGCCACGTGGGGCGGCACTTCGAATACCGGATCGGCCTGCGCTCCTGGTTCTGGCTGCTCACCAAGCGCACCAACTCGCGCATCCTGCAGGACAAGAAGGTGCTCGAGGTGCTCGACGCGGTGTTCGAGGACAGTCCGATCAAGCGCTTCAAGAAGACCAAGGCCGGCAACGTGATCGGCGCCCACAATCCCCGGCGCTATTGCGTGCAGCACCAGGAAAGCGACTATCACTTCCTGTCGCGGCTGCTGGAAGACGAAGGCATCTACTACTGGTTCGACGCGCACGACGCGCCCGGCACCATGCACCTGTCGGATGCGAGCGACATCGCGCACGACAAGCTGCCCGTGGAAGGCACGCTGCGCCACGTGGCCACCGACACCACCGAGGCGCGCCACAACGAGATCTCGCGCTGGGTGAGCGCGCGCCAGTTCGACACGGGCACCTACGCCTCGCAGGACAGCAACTTCAAGTCCATCAAGAAGAAACTCGAGGCCGCAGGCGGCGAGCCCGACAAGCACGAGCTGGCCGAGTTCGAGGCCTTCGAGTTCGCGGGCGGCTACTTCACGGGCGGCGATGCGGACGACAAGGGCAAGCTGCGCGGCGAAGAGATCGTCGCGCGGCGCCAGCGCCATTGGGCCCTGACCACCTGGCCCGACGTGGCGGCCGGGCGCAGCTTCAGCTTCGAGGGCGACCCCGACGGCACGCGCGATGGCGACTACGTCATCGCCGCCTGCATCTTCGCGGCGAGCCACCCCGGCTACGAGAGCATTCCCCATGCCACGCCGAGGATGCCGATCGAGCAGGCGCTGCGCGAGGCGCTCGACGACGATGCCGTGAACGCCCAGGCGCGGCCCGCGCTGGAGGCGCTGATCGCCGATGCGCCCGCGCTGCGCACCGACCTGCAGGGCACCAGCGCCTTCCTGATCACCGCGCTGCCGATCGACGTGCCGTTCCGCCCGCCGCGCCTCACGCCGCGCGTGGTCATGCCCGGGCCGCAATCGGCCATCGTGGTGGGGCCCGCGGGCGAGGAGATCCACGCCGACGACTTCGGACGTGTCAAGGTGCACTTCCACTGGGACCGCTACGACAAGAGCGACGAGAAGTCCACCTGCTGGGTGCGCGTGTCGCAGCCGTGGGCAGGCAAGGGCTGGGGCGGGTACTTCATTCCGCGCATCGGGCAGGAGGTGATCGTCGACTTCCTGAACGGCGACCCCGACCGCCCGATCATCGTGGGCCGCGTCTACAACGACGACCAGCCGATCCCGTTCGGCTCGCACACGCAGAGCGGCTTTCGCACGCGCTCCACGCCCAAGGGCAGCGCCTCGAACTGCAACGAGTTCCGCTTCGAGGACAAGAAGGGTTCCGAGCAGGTGTACCTGCACGCCGAGAAGAACCAGGACATCGAGGTCGAGAACGACGAGACCCACTGGGTCGGCCACGACCGCACCAAGACCATCGACCACGACGAGACCACGCACGTCAAGCACGACCGCACCGAGACGGTGGACAACAACGAGACCATCACCGTGCACGGGCAGCGCACGGAAACGGTGGACAAGAACGAGACCATCACGATCCACCAGAACCGTACGGAGACGGTGGACCTGAACGAGACCATCTCCATCGGCCAGAACCGCACGATCACGGTGGGTGCGAGCGAGACCGCGACGGTGGCGCTGCAGCGCACGCATTCGGTGGGGATCAACGAGACCATCACCGTGGGTGCGGCGCAGGAGATCACGGTGGGGGCGATGCAGGCGGTGACGGTGGGGGCGAGCCAGACGATCAATGTCGGGGCGAACCAGTCGAGCAGCATCGGGGCGAACCGGTCGGTGGATGTGGGGGCGAACCTCTCCACCAATGTGGGCGCCGACGAATCGCGCACCGTGGGCGCAGGCCGCACGACCAGCGTGGGAAAGGACGACGCGCTCAACGTCGGAAAGAACCTCGTGATCGACGCGGGCGACTCCATCTCGATCACCACGGGCAGCGCGAGCATCACGATGAAAAAGGACGGGACCATCGTCATCAAGGGCAAGGACATCACGGTCGAGGGCTCCGGAAAGATCAACGTCAAGGCGAGCAGCGACATCGTGATGAAGGGCTCGAAGATCCTGCAGAACTGAACACCATCGACGGAGCACACACCATGAGCGGCAGAGACCTGATCGAGAGCGGAATGCAGCAAGCCCTGGCCACCCTGCCATGCGGCGGCGTGGTGACCGGCGAGCTCGTCGCCATCGCCGACGAGGGGCGCGCGCCCCTTGTCATGTTCCCGGGCCAGACGGGTACCGCGGCCGTGCGCGCGCGCAGCGTGGTCGACCTGCACGGCGCGCACATCGGAGCGGCGGTGGTGCTGATGTTCGAACAGGCCGATGCGGGCCGACCCATCGTGATGGGCGTGCTTCGCGGGAACGAGGGCTGGCCGCTTGCCGAGAGGCCCGCGCAGGTGGAGGTCGACGCCGACGGCGCGCGCATGGTGGTGAGCGCCCGCGAGCAGATGGTGCTGCGTTGCGGCAAGGCCAGCATCACGCTCACGCGCGCCGGCAAGGTGCTGATCCAGGGCAGCTACGTGCTGAGCCGGTCCACGGGCGTGAACCGGGTCAAGGGCGGGGCAGTGCAGATCAACTGAACAATCGATCGGACGGGCCCGCCATGGAGATCGTGAATGCCACCGGAATGACCGCCGGCTACACCATGGGCGTGGAGCCCTCCGGCCGCGAGCTGCTGGTCGTGGTGGTGAAGGGCACGTTCGCGATTCCCCAGGACGGCGGCACGGCGGAGCTTCTTGCAGTGCAGCGCCCGTTGATCACGGCCGACACCTTCACCGGCGCGCCGGGGTATTCGGCGCCCGCGGAAGAGGTCGACTTCGCGCCGCGCAAGCTGCGCTGCGACGTGCTGGTGTCGGGCAGCGCGCACGCGCCGCATGGCGAGCCCGCGCAGCGCATTGCGGTGGGCGTGCGGCTCGGGGGCTGGACGAAGGTGTTCGCCGTCGTCGGCGACCGGCACTGGGAAGCGGGGCTCTCCGGTTGCCGGGCGTCCGCGCCGCTGCCCTTCATGACGAAGCCCATCACCTATGACGTGGCGTTCGGCGGCGTGGACGAGCGCCACGAAGATCCGGCCCGGCACGCCGCCTACATGGCCAACCCTGTGGGTCGCGGCTGGCACCACAACCTGCAGGCCCGCTTCGTGGACGGTGCACCCTTGCCGAACACCGAGGAGCTCGGCCGCCCCGTCGACGCGCCCGACGGGGTCTTCGCACCGATGGCACTCGGCCCGCTCGGCAGGGGCTGGTCGGGCAGGCTGCCGCATGCGGGCACGTACGACCAGGACTGGATCGACAACACCTTCCCGTTCCTGCCGGCCGACTTCCGCGACGACTACTACCAGGCGGCACCCGCCGACCAGCAGATCGCCTATCCGCTCGGCGGCGAGGAGATGGCCTTGGCCAACCTGACGCCCGAGGGGCACACGCGGTTCAGCCTGCCGTCGCGCGACGTGCCCGTCACCTTCTTTCACCGCAAGGGCGGGCATGAGGAAACGCGCGCGGTACTCGACACGATCGCCATCCATGCGGACCAGGGTTTCATGACGCTCGCCTGGCGCAGCACCGTGCCGCTTCGCAAGAACATGTTCGAGATCTCCAGCATCCTCGCGGGTACGAAGTCGCGCGGCTGGTGGCGCGCCCGCGCCCTCGGCAAGACCTACCACCCTTCGCTGGGCGACCTGGTGCGCGGCCGGCGCGAGGCGCCGCAGGAGGCGTCATGAGCGCGACCCCGATCGTGGTCAGCCGCACCGGCATGGTGACGGGCGTCGGGCTCGACGCGGCCACAAGTTGCGCCGCGATCCGCGGCGCCATCGACAATTTCCAGCAGACAGCGTTCAGAGACCGCAACGGCGAATGGATCATGGGCTGCGAGGTCGCGCTACAGGCGCCATGGCGCGGCGAGAAGAAGCTGCTGGCGATGGCCGCGCGCGCGATCGGCGAATGCCTGGAAGGCTTCGGCCGGGCGGCCTGCGAGGCGACGCCGCTGTTGCTGTGCCTTGCCGAAGCCGATCGGCCGGGCCGCGCCGTGCGCGACGATGCGCGGTTTCTCGAAGCCTTGCAGCAGGAGATGGGCTTCGGCTTTCATCCGCAGTCTGCGGTCATCGCGCAGGGCCATGTCTCGGCCGCGGTGGCGCTGTACCGCGCGCGCCAGCTCATGGATGCGTCGGTCGCCTCGCAGGTCGTGGTGGCGGCGAGCGACAGCCTGCTCGACGGCGCGGCGCTCGCCGATTGCGAGGCGCGCGACCGGCTGCTGACGAGCGCGAACTCCGACGGCTTCATTCCCGGCGAGGGCGCGGCCGCGCTGCTCGTGGAGCCGCTGCGCGCGCAGCCGTGGGGGCAGCTGGTGTGCCGCGGCATCGGCTTCGCGGTCGAGAAGGCCCACATTGATTCCGAGGAGCCGTTGCGCGCCGACGGGCTGACCTCTGCCATCAAGCAATCGCTGCAGGAAGCGGGCTGCGGCGAGAGCATCCTCGACTTCAAGATCATTGATGCGTCCGGCGGACAGTACGTGTTCAAGGAGGCCACGCTCGCGTTCGGCCGCATCGACCGCACCAAGCGCATCGAGTTCGACGTGTGGCATCCGGCCGATTGCATCGGCGAAGTCGGCGCACCCGTGGGGCTCGCGATGATCGCCGTGCTCAAGGCGGCCTTCGAAAAAGCCTATGCCCGAGGAAACAACGTGCTGCTGCACCTGGGCAACGACGACGGCAAGCGCGCGTCGATGATCTTCTCCTGGCATTTCACGGGAGGCTGAGCATGGCCAACCAGGTCTTCGCGAACGGGCGGGAGGTGGCATGCAAGGCCGGCGCGGGCAAGACCATCTGCGCCACGCCCGACGTGTGCATGACGCCGCCCGAGAACCCCGCGACGCCGCCGGGCGTGCCCGTGCCCTACCCGAACACGGGGCTCGCATCGGACACCACCGACGGCAGCCGCAGCGTGCAGATCTCCGGCCAGGAAATCATGTTGAAGAACAAGTCGTACTTCAAGACTTCGTCGGGCGACGAGGCGGGCAGTGCGGCCAAGAAGGGCGTGATCTCCAGCAAGAACAAGGGCAAGGTGTATTTCATCGACTGGTCGATGGACGTGAAGTTCGAGGGCGAGAACGCGGTGCGGCACCTGGACAAGACCACCAACAACCACGGCAGCCCGACGGCCAACGAATCCATCCCCTGGCCGTTCGTCGATTCGATGGCGGACGGCAATATCGACAAGACCGCGTGCGACGGCGACAAGGCGCGCGAGGAGCGCGCCTGCGCCGAGTACAAGCCGGCCAAAAAGGGCGGCAAGGACGTCTGCGCCGAGACCGGCCTTGGCGGCGATTTCGCCTCGATCAAGGGCGACCTGCCCGGTGCCGCGAAGCGCGCGAGCGAGAACGAGTGCGCTGCGGCGCGGCGCTGCCGCCTTGTGCCCTACCAGGCGTCGCCCAAGGTGGAGGACGGCATCAAGGGCTGCTGCCCCGCGCAGACCGGCGACCACATCGTTCCGAAGAGTTCGTTTTTCAAGGACAGCTATGGCGGCAGCCCCATGACGGGCTGGAAGAAATATCGCATGGAGGACGCACCCTGCATGTGCACCGAAGGCGGCAGTTGCTCCGGAACGCACGGGCTGCGGCACACGCACCACAAGACGACCTCGAGCGTGCCGAACGGGACGCACCGGCCGTTCGACGAGGAGGTGACGCACTGTGCCGCGGGCGCGAAGGCCGTGGCGCCGCACTGCGACCAGAAGTGCATCGAGGCCCAGCTCAAGGAAGGGCACAAGGGGCTGGGCGATACGAGCAAGGACGTGAAGCATTCATCGACCGGCAAGACGGACATCGAACACTACTCGTCGCTGCAGGACACCATCAACAAAACGGCCGGCTCGCTGGGCGCGCCGCTGCCATGAACACAAGGAGCCGCCGTGGCCGAAAAGGTTTCTATCAAGCGTGAGTTCGTGCGGGGCGCGGCGCGCCTGGCGGACCTGGTGTACGTCATCAGCCAGATGAAGACGCTGCTGGAGCAGGACATCGCGCACGTGAGCCTGGTGGGGCTCTACAAGGGCAACTGGGGCGACGCCTTCAACACCACCTGGAACGCGACCGCGATCGCCGTGGCGAAGCTGCCGTTGGAGAAAGTGGTGCTCATCGGCGAGGACGGCGACGTCGCCACCTACGTGGGCGGGCGGCGCGAGGACGAGACGATCGCCCCGCAGCCCGTGATGATCCGCAACGCCCGCGAGATCGGGGGGCACGTCCATGCGTGCGGCAGCAAGCGGCAGGTCTTCAAGCGCACCGGCGAGCGGCAGTGGATCGACATGAGTGCGCCGCGCGCTGCGCAGACTGAGGTGTTCGGCTTCGAGGCGATCGACGGCTATGCGGACAACGAGATCTACGCGGTCGGCTGGGCCGGCGAGATCTGGCGCCACGACGGCGCGGCGTGGACGCAGTGCGGCAGTCCGACCAACGTCATCCTCACGGCCGTTTGCTGCGCGGGCAATGGCCTCGTGTATGCGGCCGGACAGGGCGGCGTGCTGGTGAGCGGACGCGGCGATGCGTGGACGCCGGTGGACTGGGAAGACGAAGTCACGGCCGACCTGTGGGACCTGTGCTGGTTCCAGGACAGGCTGTACGTGGCGACCATGTCGGGCCTCTACACGCTGGACGCGAATCGTCTCGTGCCCGTGGACTACGGTGCGATGGGGCCGGTCACCGGCTACAGCCTCAGCACGGCGCAGGGCGTGCTCTGGTCGGTCGGAAAATCCGACGTGGCGTCGTTCGACGGCACGGCGTGGCGCAAGTACGACTGAGCGGGCGCCCCCTCGCATGACCACCGACACCATCGCACGCAGCGCGGCCGCGCCGATGACGCTCGTCGTGCAGCGCCATGCGGAGGAATCCGCGCTGCTGTGCAACCAGCGATTCTTCCTCGCCGCTTCCGGGCACACCAGGTTGCATCACCTGTGGCGCCTCGACGACAGGCTGGCCGCGCACCTGGACGGCCTGGCGGTGGCGCGCGATGCGGGCAGCAGGGCATGCGACGAGGCGCTCGCCCGCGCCGGGCGCGGCGAGGTGTTCGCGGCCATCGTTCTGGCGCTGGAGAACCACGACCTGCCGCGGATCGAACGCCTGCTGGCCATTGCCGAGCTGTTGCCCGATGTGCGCGATGCGGTCGCGCTGGCCGGCGGCTGGGCGTCGGGCGAGTCGCTGCGCGGCATTGCGAAGGACATGCTCGATTCGCCTCACGCATTTCGCCGCGCTGTCGCCATCGCCGCTTGCGACTTCCACATGGTCGACCCCGGCGATGCGCTGCACGCCGCCGTCGCCGATGCCGACGTGGTATTGCGCGGGCAGGCGTTGCGCGCCGCGGGCGAGTGCGGCAGGCGCGATCTCGCGGCCGTGTGCATCGCCGCGCTGCAAGACGAAGATGCCGGCTGCCGCTTCTGGGCCGCGCGCTCGGCCGTGCTGCTCGGCGAGCGCCACAAGCCCGTCCACCCGCTGCACGACGCAACGCTGCTGCCCGGAACGCTCCACGGCCGGCTCGCGCTGTCGCTGCTGTTCAAGCTCGCGACGCCTGCGCAGGCTGCGCCGCTGCTGGCGGAGATGCTCGACAAGCCCGCCCACGTGCGCGACGCCGTGCGCTGCGCGGGCACGGTGGGCGACACGCGGCTGGTGCCATGGCTCATCGCACGGATGGAAGAGCCGGCGCTCGCGCGTCTCGCGGGCGAAGCGTTCAGCACCATCACCGGCCTGGACCTGGCCTGGCTCGACCTGGAGCGCAAGCCTCCCGAGGGCGTCGAATCCGGTCCCCGCGACGCGCCGGAAGACGACGACGTCGCCATGGACGAGGACGACGGACTGCCTTGGCCCGATCCCGCGCGGATCAGCAGCTGGTGGGCCGCCAACGGGCGCGGCTTTGTGCCGGGCGAGCGTTATTTCCTGGGCCAGGTGCCGTCGTGGGCGCATTGCGTGGGTGTGCTGAAGCACGGCTTCCAGCGCCAGCGCCTGGCGGCCGCGGAATACCTCTGCCTGCTGCGCCCCGGCAGCAAGCTCTTTCCGACGGGAGCGCCGGCATGGCGCCAGCAGCGCTGGCTCGACCAGTGGCCGGACGAATAAATGAAGGATCGCCGATGGCTGCGAAATACATCCTCGCCGCGCTGGCTGCGGCATTCCTGTTCGCGGCGGGGCTGCGCTGCGCGAGAGGCGGTTCGGTGCGCGACCCCGCCACCCGCACCTGGCTCCTCATCGCGTTGATCTTTACCGCCGTCGCCGCCTGGCTGCAATGGCATACCTCTTAAGGCGAGATTGCCAACCCGCTCCACGGAATGAATACTCCTTCTGAGTTTTTTCGCCCGTGCATGCGCGGGCTGTGTTCGGGCGTAGAAGGGCATAGAGCCCCGGGGGCAGATTCATGATCCATATCGCTGTCATCACCCGGCAAGGCGCTCCGGCGGGGCAGCCCATCGCTGCCGATTTCGGGCCCAACGGGGGCACCATCGGACGCGCCGACACCAACACGCTGGTGCTCGTCGATCCCGACCGCACGGTCTCGCGCGTGCACGCCCAGGTGCTGTGCCGCGACGGCCAGTACTTCGTCATCGACCGCGGCAGCAATCCGATGCAGTGCAACGGCGTGCCGCTGGGCTCGGGCAAGGAGGCCCCGCTCACCGATGGCACGCGGCTGGTCGTCGGCAGCTTCGAACTCAGCGTGCGCATGACGGCCGCGGCGCCGCCGCCGTCGCTGGCGATTCCCAACACCATCATGTCGGCGCCGACCGGCGCCGCTGCGGCCGCGAGCACCAGCGACGATCCCTTTGCCGACCTGCTTGCGGGGCTCGGATCGCCGGCCGCGGCCGCGCCTGCCGCGGCCCGTGCGCCGGGTGCCAGGGCGGCCGCGCCAGCAAGCGCGGATCCGCTGCTCTTTCCCGACCCGATGGAAAGCGGCTCGCGCAATGCGCAGGCCGCACAGGTCGATCCGTTCGCCAACCTGCTCGGGCCCACGCCGGCCTCCGCGCCGGCCGCGGGCCTCGGTGCGCTCGACGATTTCTCCGACCTCGGTGCGCCGCCCGCGCATGGCAAGGCCTCGGGCATCGACGAGCTCTTCGGCGGCATGGGCGGTGGCGGCGGCATCGGCGGCGATCCGCTCGCGCTGTCGCCGCTGGCCGACCCGCTGCTGCAGCCGAACACGGCGTCGTCCGCCGATCCGCTTGCCGCATTGCAGAGTGCGGCGCCGCCTGCGCCGACGCCGCGCTCCGATCATCTGCCGATCGACCAGTTCGGCTTCACGCCGCCGAAGGCGATCACGCCGGCACCGGCCGCCGCGCCGGCGGAAGCGCCGCCGCGCTTCGACGACATCACGGGCCAGCCGATACGCATCAGCGGCCCCGAGGTCGCCAGCCGCCCGTTCGAGCCGCCGCCGCCACCGCCACCGCCGCCCATCCAGCGGGCACCCGCCGCGGCCCCGCGCACCGCCTCCGACGACGAACTGCTCGCCGCCTTCCTGCGCGGCCTCGCCAGCACGCACCAGCCGCCCGAGATGCTCACGCCGGGCCTCATGGAGCGCATCGGGTCCATCCTGCGCAGCGCCACCGAAGGCACGCTGCAGCTCCTGCTCACGCGCCAGGAATTCAAGCGCGAGGTGCGCGCCGAGGTCACGATGATCGCGGCGCAGGCCAACAACCCGCTGAAGTTCTCGCCGACGGTGGAGGTCGCGCTGGCGCACCTGCTCGGGCCCGGCGTGCGCGGCTTCATGCCGCCGGAGGCCGCGATGCGCGACGCCTTCAACGACCTGCGCGCGCACCAGTTCGGCGTGATGGTGGGCATGCGCGCGGCGCTGGCCCATGTCATTGCGCGCTTCGAGCCTGAGGAGCTCGAGAAGAAGATCAGCGCGAAGTCGGCGCTCGACGCACTCTTCAGCGCCAACCGCAAGGCCAAGCTCTGGGACCAGTTCGTCGCGCTCTACGGCGGCATCGCGAGCGAGGCGGAAGACGATTTCCACAACCTCTTCGGCAAGGCCTTCCTCGAGGCCTACGAAGAGCAGATGGCGCGCCTCAAGTCGGACACCTGAAGAAGAGCGCTCCCTCAGGCACCAGTACACAGCACCAGCAAACGCGAGGCACCCCGCTTGGAAATCGAAATCGTCACGCTGTCCCGGCAGGGCGGCCGCAACTACAACGAAGACGTCCATGGCCACTGGCACGACGAGCGCTACGTCGCCTGCCTGGTGGCCGACGGCGCGGGCGGCCATGGCGGCGGCGACGTGGCGGCGGCCACGGCGCGCAGCAGCGTGCTGGGCGGCTTCTCGGCGGCGCCGGGGCTGGACGAGTTCACCTTGCGCATGCTGGTCGAGCAGGCCAACCGCGACGTGGTGGCGAGGCAGGCCGAAGGCGGCAAGCTCGCCGGCATGCGCTCCACGGTGGTCTTCGCGGCCATCGACCTGGAGAGCCAGGCGCTGGCCTGGGTGCACAGCGGCGACAGCCGCGCCTACCTGTTCCGCGGCGGCGCCATCGTGGCGCGCACCACCGACCACAGCCTGGTGCAGCAGATGGTGGCCGGCGGCATGCTCGACGAGGAAGGCGCGCGCCTGCATCCGCAGCGCAACATGCTGCTCTCGGCGCTGGGCTCGGTGGAGGAGGCGCCCGACATCACGGTGTCCGACCGCATGCGCCTGATGCCGGGCGACGTGCTGCTCCTGTGCAGCGACGGCGTGTGGGAGCCGCTGGGCGACGAGTGCCTGGTCGACACGCTGCACGCCTCGCGCACGCCCAGCCAGTGGACCGAGCAGCTCGACGCGCAGATCAGGGCACGCGCCAAGCCGGGCCACGACAACTACACGGCGCTCACGCTGTGGGTGATTCCCGATGACGTCGACGACGCCACGCGCCTGATGCCGGCGGCCGAGGAAGAGACGATGCCGGCGGCCATCGAGCCGGACGAGAAGCCGGCGGATTAGCAACGGGTCCTGCGCGGCGCTGCCGGCCGTCCGCCGGCAGGCCCCCTCAGGGCTTTTTCGGCCGGTAGGCCTTGAGCGTTCCCGTGACCGTCACGTCGACCGTGACTACCACGAGCGCCGACTCCATCTTTCCGTTGTCCTGCCGCTTCATCGGCTTGCGGGTGGTGGTCGAGGTCGAGCTGCCCTTCCAGCGGATCGTGCTCGAGCGCACCGCCTCCTTGTTGCCCATGTAGTTCTGCTCCAGCACCGTGATGGCGCCGGTGCCCGGGTTCTTGGAAAGGATCGAGGTGTGGTGCGGGTGGCCGACCGTCGCGGAGGGGCTGTCCACCCAGCCCGAGTCGTCGGAAAAGGTGACGTCGGTCGTGGTGGTGGTCGTCATCTCGTAGTCGCGGTACTGGAGGATGTCGCCGGGCAGCGCGTCCTTGAGCGCGACTTCGTCGCCCCAGATGTAGTCGTCGTCGGCGCCCATCGGGCCGAAGTCCGACGAGGTGCCGGCGCCGGCCTGGCCGAGGGCCGAGTTGGCCAGGTCCCAGCATTCGCCTGCGCCGATCTGCTTGCCCAGCTGTGCGCTGGCCCACTGAAGGACCTTGGCGTTGAGTGTGGCCATCGCGTGTCTCCTGCTGGAAGGTCGATCAAGGGGCGGCCGCCGTCCACCGGGCGGCCGTGGCGCAAGGCGCCTCAGACCTTCTTGTTGGCGGCGATGTCCCAGCCGGTTTCCTTGGTGCCGTCGCCGGAACCATCGGCCTTCTGCGGCGTGTACTCGTACTTGAACTTCGAGAAGTTCAGCGTGATGGTCTCGGTCAGGCGGTCTTCGCCGCCGCTGCCGCCGGTGTGGATGTTGCTGACGATGATGTCTTCCATCGTGAGCTTGATGTACTCGAGCGGCGTGGCGCCGGCCTTGCGGACCACCAGCGTGCCCTTCTTGATGTGCTGGCCGTTGCAGCAGTCGAGCAGCAGCAGGTGCGAGGAGGCATCCACGTACTTGGTGACCGAGAGGTCCTGCACGCTCACCTTGCCTGCGCCCGAGCCGCCGCCGACGTGGCCGGTGCCGGACTGGCTGGCACCCCAGCTCCAGGAAAGAACGTCGATTTCCTTCTTGTGCGAATCGTCCTTGGATTCACCGTCGACGCCCTCGAGCTTCAAAAACATGTCTGCAGCCATGATGCTTACCTTTCAGTTGTGTGCGAGTCAGAGAAAAAAAGGGCTTCCGTGCAGTGCCTGGTCGGCGGTGGTGCCCGGGAGCTATGGAGAGAACGAGCAATGGGCCCCGTTTTCAAAGGCCCACCGACGGCATATGCCGCCCGTTACTTGCCGCCCTTGGCCGAGGGCAGCTTGGACACCAGCCGCAGCGACACCGTGAGGCCTTCGAGCTGGTAGTGCGGGCGCAGGAAGAACTTGGAGGTGTAGTAGCCGGGGTTGCCCTCGACCTCTTCCACCACCACCTCGGCCGCGGCCAGGGGCTTCCTGGCCTTGGTCTCTTCGGAGGAGTTGACGGGGTCGCCGTCCACGTAGTTCATGATCCATTTGTTGAGCCAGCGCTGCATGTCGTCGCGCTCCTTGAAGCTGCCGACCTTGTCGCGCACGATGCACTTCAGGTAGTGCGCGAAGCGGTTGCAGGCAAAGAGGTAGGGCAGGCGGGCCGCCAGGTTGGCGTTGGCCGTGGCATCCGGGTCGTCGTACTCGGCCGGCTTGTGCAGCGACTGCGCACCGATGAAGGCCGCGAAGTCGGAGTTCTTGCGGTGGATCAGCGAGAGCAGGCCGGCCTTCGACAGTTCCGCCTCGCGCCGGTCGCTGATGGCGATCTCGGTCGGGCACTTCTGGTCCACGCCGCCGTCGTCGCTCGGGAAAGTGTGCAGCGGCAGGTTCTCCACCGCGCCGCCCGACTCGATGCCGCGGATGCGCGAACCCCAGCCGTAGAGCTTGTAGGAGCGGTTGATGTTGGTGGCCATCGCATAGGCTGCGTTGGCCCAGGCGTACTTGCTGTGGTCGGCACCGGCGGTGTCTTCCTCGAAATCGAACTCCTCCACCGGATTGGTGTTGGCGCCATAGGGCGTGCGCGCCAGGAAGCGCGGCATGCACAGGCCCAGGTACTTGGCGTCGTCGGAGTCGCGCAGCGAGCGCCAGCCTGCGTACTCGGGCGTGAGAAAGATCTTGGTCAGGTCGCGCGGGTTGGCGAGCTCCTGCCACGATTCCATCTGCATCAGGTTGGGGCTCGCGCCGGTGATGAAGGGCGCATGCGCCGAGGCCGCGATCTTGGACATCTCGCCGAGCAGTTCGATGTCGGGCGGGCTCTGGTCGAAGTGGTAGTCGCCCACCAGCGCGCCGAAGGGCTCGCCGCCGAACTGGCCGTACTCCTGCTCGTAGATCTTCTTGAACATCGGGCTCTGGTCCCAGGCCGCGCCCTTGAACTTCTTGAGGCTCTTGGCGAGGTCGGTCTTCGAGATGTCCATCACCCGGATCTTCAGGTGCTCGTCGGTCTCGGTGTTGTTCACCATGTAGTGCAGGCCGCGCCACGCACTCTCGAGCTTCTGGTAGTCGGGGTGGTGGATGATCTTGTTGACCTGGTCGGTCAGCTTGGCGTCGATCGCGGCGATCATCGACTGGATCGACTTGGTCACGTCCTTGCCGATGACGGTGCTGTTGCTCAGCGCCTGCTGCGCGAGCGTGAGCACCGCGGCTTCGACGGCGCTCTTGGCCTCGTCGCTGCGCGGCTTGAATTCCTTCTGCAGGAGCGACGAAAAATCGCTGCCCGCATAGGCGACATCCTTGAGTGCGCTCTGCTCGAGTGCTTCGGCCATGGTGGTTCTCCTCGGGGTCCGGTGTGTCGGGTGGTGGGGATCAGGCGGCCGGCTTGGCCGCTTCGTCGTCGGGCTTGGCGGTGGCCGCCAGCGACTGCAGCAGGGCCGGGTCCTCGAGCACCTTGGCCAGCAGTTCCTCGGCGCCGTTCTTGCCGTCCATGTAGGTCACGAGGTTCGACAGCTGGGTGCGCGCCTCGAGCAGCTTGTTGAGCGCGCCGACCTTCCTGGCCACGGCGGCGGGCGAGAAATCTTCCATGTTTTCGAAGGTGAGCTCGACCTTGAGTTCGCCCTCGCCGGTCAGCGAGTTTTCCACCGCGAAGGCGGCGCGCGGCTTCATGGCCTTCATGCGCGAGTCGAAGTTGTCCACGTCGAACTCGAGGAACTTGCGGTCGGCCACGGGTGCGAGCGGATCGGCCGGCTTGCCCGACAGATCGGCCAGCACGCCCATCACGAAGGGCAGCTGGATCTTCTTCTCGGCGCCGTAGAGTTCCACGTCGTATTCGATCTGCACGCGTGGCGCCCGGTTGCGGGCGATGAATTTCTGACTGCTCTTGGCCATGGCGATGCTCCTTGCGGGGGTAGATGGGGCGGTTCGATCAACAGGAAAAAAAAGGGGAGCGGAAAGGGCGGCTACTCGGACGGGCGCTTGCCGGTCACGGTCTCGATCGTGTCCAGCGCGCCGGGTGCGAGGTTGGCCATGATTTCGAGGAAGCTCACGCCGATGAGCTTCTTGGCGCGCTCGATCAGGAGCGGCGCGGGATTGCCGGGCTCGGTCTGTTCGAGAAAGCGGATCACGCGGTCCAGCATCTGCAATGCGTCCTGCCGGCTCTGGATCTCGCCGCGCGCGGCAGCGGGCCGCGGCGTGCCGCCGGCCTGCGCGGCATCGCCTTGTGTCTCTTCGGCGGCGCCGGCTTCTTCGGGCGCACCGATGGCAGCGCTGCAGGCCTTCTGCAGCATGCGGCCGATGGCGCGCAGCGGGGAAAGGTCGATCGCGTCGGAGCGGCCGGTGCGCTCCACCAGCAGGGCCTGCAGCTTCTCGACCCGCCCGGGCACGCCGATGGCGGCCTGGATCAGCTCGGGCCGCTCGGCATGGAGCGCTTCGAGGCCGCCCTGGATCTGTGCCGGCGAATAGGTGGCTTCGCCGCCCACCGCATTCAACGCGTTGTTGGCCACCGCGATGTCGCGCACGCGGATCGCGCCCACGCCCGGCGCCACGCCCACCTGCGCGTCGTACAGGTCGCGCAGCACCATCGTCTCGTCGCCGAGCGGCGCGAGCGCGTTCAGGCGCATGGTGGGATCGTTGTCGTCCTCGGCATCGAGCTTTGGATGTATGCCGTCCCAGAAGGTGTCGAGCAGGCGGGTGAGCAGTTCGAGCCCGGCAACGAAACCGGCAAGCCCCTGCAGCCGCGTGGAGGCGCGCAGCAGCAGCACGGCGGCGCGCACGTCCTTGCTGCGGCGCAGGATCGCGTCGGACTGTTCGGCCACCTCGCGCCACTCCGGCTCCACCGCCGGGATGACGGTGTCGCCGAACTGCTGCTCGGGCTTGCCCTGCGCTGCGGTGGTGAGCGCGGTGAAGGCCGCGTCGTACTCCAGATCGTCGCCGCATGGCGAGGCCTCGCCGATGGGCGTGAGCAGGGCTTCGACAAGTTCGTTGGTCAGCATGTTGCCTGTTCGAGTTGGCTGGTGATAATCAAAGATGCGTCCGAACCGGTCAATGCAACGAAGGGAATAGCATGCGCACGCTGGGTACACACCATTCGTCCTATGGACGCTCTTTTGCTGCGGTCTCGCGGCGCCTGGCATTGGCCTGCGGCCTTGCATTGACCGGTGCCCTGGTCGCGGGCTGCGCAAGCAAGCCCGTGGTCACGCCGGTGTCGATCACGCTCGCGGCCGGTGCCGACGCCAATCCCGATGCGCGCGGCCGCGCTTCGCCGCTCACGGTGCGCATCTATGCGCTGAAGTCGCCCGGCCCCTTCGAAGGGGCCGACTTCTTCTCGCTGTTCGAAAAGGACCAGGCCACGCTCGGCGCCGAGCTGGTGCAGCGCGAAGAGATGCTGCTGCGCCCGGGCGAAAGCAGGAAGCTCGACCTCACGCTGCCGGCCGATGCCAAGGCCATCGGCGTGATGGCCGCGTTCCGCGACCTCGACCGTGCGCGCTGGCGTGAAGTGCGCGCGGTGGAGCCCGGCAAGCCGCAGATGCTCACCGTGACCTTCGGCGCGCGGCAGATCCGCATCGACAGCAAGTAAGCCGCGCCTGCGGGCCATTCATGCCTTCGCCGCGCTGGTGTTCGGCGGGCGGCCCGGCCGTGCGAGCGGCTGGTCGGCGGGCAGGAAGCGCTCGAACAAGTCGGCCACGAACGCACCGCCGGCCGCGCCCGATGCGGCGGCCGTGAGATAGAGGCCGCGCCACCGCGGTCCGCGCGAGCCGCGGCCTTGGCTTTCGAACAAGGCGTCGGCCACCTCGCGCAATGCGGGCTGCAGCGCACGCAGCGCCTCGATGAATTCATGGATTGCGAGCCGGCCCGATGCGCCCGGCTGTTCGCGCAGCAGCGCCATCCGCAGCGCATGCAGCTGGCGCGCCATGGGATCGAACAGGGCATCGAGCCGCCCGGCCGCGGTCTCGCCATGTTCGACCGGGCCGGCCAGGCGATGGCCGATCACCTGCGCCAGCACCTCGGGCGGCAGCGCGCCGCGCAGCGTGGCATAGCCGGCCAGCTGTTCCAGGCCGGTCACCACCAGGTAGACCGGCAGCTGCAGGCGCAGCGTGTCCGAGGCCTCGTCGAGCAGCCGCCGCATCCTGGTGGCCAGCGGCTTCATGCCGGCGCTGGCCGGGTGCAGCAGTTCGCTCGCTGCCACGCAGGCCACCACGCCGTTGATCGGCACGCGGTCGCGCCGCTCGGCCAGCGCGAGGAGCGCCTGGAGCCACAGCGCGCGCGTGTGCGGCGCCGCCGCCGCGTCGCTGACGGCGCTCGGGTGAAGTTCGATGGCCGTCATCGAACCGGTGAGCCACCAGCGCCAGTACGGTTCGCCAAAAGGCTCGCTGCCTGAAGGTGCCAGGTGCTCGGCATGGGCCGCCGCCAGCAGCCCCGGCAGGTTGGCCGCCGCGTCGCCGAGAAAGAGAAACCAGGGCACTGGCGCGGCTTGCTGCCGCGGTGGCTGGCGCAGGAGCTGGCGTGCATGCGACATGGCTTCCCTCATGGCTTCGACCGCGGCTTCGTCGGCTTCGGCCGCCGGCGGGCCGAGCGCGGCAATGCGCCGGCGCAGCGCGCGGCGGCGCGCACCGCGGCCCGCGTCGCGGACCGCGGCGTACAGCAGCACAAAGCCGGCCAGGCACAGCGCGAGCAGGAGCCAGAAAAAGTGGGCAGGCAACAACGCGGCGGGCATGCTGCGGTTCTCAACGCGCAGTGGTCTCGAAGAACTCGAAATCGGCAAGCAGCCGCTCATTGCCCTTGTTGGCAGCGAGCGCTTCGCGCAGCCGCAGCAGGTAGGCCGAAGCGAGTTCGTACGGCGGCCGGTCGGCGGCGCCGTCGAACGGCGTGGGGGACGAGAGCACGGTGACCAGCACGGTGCCGAAGGGCGGGGCCACAAGCCAGCTCGCCGGGATGTCGCGGCCCAGGTCCAGCTTCTCGCCGGCGCGCAGCCGCACCGGCTGGCCGGTGTTCAGGTGCATGACCGAACCGTCGGCGGTGTAGTAGTCCACCCACAGGTAGCTGTCGTGCCTGGGCGCGGCCACCTGCATGCGCACGTCGTCTCCTTCGCGCAGCCGGCCATTGCGGGCCGTCACGGCCGTCACGCCCAGTCCGTGGGCCTTCTCGCGGTTGCGCAGCTGGTAGGGCTTCAG
The DNA here is from genome assembly GCF_041154485.1 of Variovorax sp. V93. NCBI lineage: Bacteria > Pseudomonadati > Pseudomonadota > Betaproteobacteria > Burkholderiales > Comamonadaceae > Variovorax > Variovorax sp. V93. The sequence goes on from NZ_AP028669.1 coordinate 678,228, forward strand.
GATGGCGAACACCTCGCAGTGGGGCCACACGCGCAGCCTGACATCGAACGTGGGCGAGCCGGCATCGGGCAGCAGGCCGGCCACCTCGCGCTCCACCCGCTGCAGGTCGGCCGGCAGCGAGACGAAGCCGCTCACGTGCAGCCTGTCGCCCTTGTCGGCGGAAGCCGAGAGATCGGCGCAGGCATAGCTTTGAAGATGCTGCTCGATGCGCTGCGCCGGTCCCGGCTCGCCCGCGTGCAGCCCGGCCGGCCACTGCCACCACAGCAGATAGAAAAGCGGCAGCAGCAGCGCGAGCGCGCCGAGCGCGCGCAGCAGGCTGCGGTCGCGGCGGTGCAGGTCGTGCGGGCCCGGCGGATCCGCCACGCCATAGGGCTGCGGCGTGATGCGGTCCTGCACCAGGCTGCCGAGCGCCAGCGGCCTGAGCCGCAGCTGATGGCCGTGCAGCGCCTTCAGCTTGCCGAGCTCGCCGCGGTCGTCGCTCTCGAAGTAGTACTGCCCCTTGAAGCCGTGCACCAGCGCATGCCAGTAGACCTCGCGCAGTTCGTCGTCTTCGGCGCCCAGCGCCGACAGGTGGTGGAAGAACTCGCTGTGCGCGTTGTTCGAGTTGAACAACTGCACCTGCAGCGGCGCCGCGCCTGCGGCCGCTCCAGGGTGGCGCGCCAGGATCTCGTCGATCCAGGCCACCATCGCAAAGACCGCCGACTCGACCTGCGCGGCGGGCTGGCCCGAAGCGCTGGCGCGCGCCGCGTCGAGCAGCCGGCGCGCCTGTTGCTGCGCAGCATCGTGCGAGGGCGGCGCGGCGCGGCCGGCCGCGATCGATGCGTCGAGGGCGAGGCCGAAGGAGACGAATGCGGAAAAACAGTCGAGCAGCCGGACCATGGATGACCGCGCCCGCTCACCGCGCCTGCGTTGCGGAGGATGCCTTGCACCGGCGTCTGCTGCGATGGCACATCCCCATGTCCCCGGTTCCTTCGAGTAAGGATTCCATCTTCCGAACGCCGGGCGGCGGGCGCCATATCGCTTGGGGACTATGCCGTTCGTCGGGCAAACCGGCTTGCTGCGCGGGGCAATCGCCGGTATCTTCGGCATCCGCTGAGTTCAATGCACGCTGGGACACTGGGACATGCCATGAAAATTCTGATCGCCGACGACCACCGGCTCGTCATCGAGGCGGTCAAGGCCAAGCTGTCGGAGCTCGAGCCCGGCATCGAGTTCGTCCTGGCCATGAGCGTCGACGAATTGCTTGCCGGCGCCACCGACGAGCTCGACCTGGCCCTGATCGACCTCAACATGCCCGGCGCCGATGGCCAGGCGCACATCGACGAGATCCGCCGCCGCCATCCGGCCGTGCCGGTCATCGTGCTCTCGGGCTACGAAGACCCGGCCATCATGCGCAGCGCGCTGGAGCGCGGCGTGCTCGGTTTCATCCCCAAGGCCTACTCGCCCGAGGTCATGCTGTCGGCCGTGCGGCTGGTGCTGGCTGGCGGCGTGTACGTGCCGCCGATGATGCTCACGGCGCTGCCGCCCGGCATCGTGGCCGGCGTGGCACCCACGCAGAACGGCGATGCGCGCCCTGCAGGCGCTTCCTCGCAGACGCTCGAGCACCTGCGCAGCGTGCTCACCGAGCGCCAGGTCGAGGTGCTGCAGCTGCTCTCGCAGGGCAAGCCCAACAAGCTCATCGGCCGCAGCCTGGGCATCAGCGAAGGCACGGTCAAGATCCACCTGGCGGCCATTTTCCGCGCGCTCAACGTGCGCAACCGCACCGAGGCGGTGGTGGCCGCGCAGGCGCTGACCGAGGCGCAGCAGGCCTGAGCCGTGGCTCTAGGCCGCGCGCAGCTGGGCGCCGGGCGGCGCCTCTTGCGCATCGGCCCGGCCTGCCGCTGCTGTGTTCTTCCTCTCTTCGATCGCCGCGGCAAGAAACTCCGCATCGCGCGCCACGCCCGAGAAGCGGCCCGACCCCCAGGTGTGCAGCCAGGGCAGCCCCAGGAAGTAGAGCCCGGGCACGCCCGTCACGCCGCGCTGATGCACCGGCGCGCCGCGGCCGTTGAACACTGGCGCATCCACCCATTCGAAGTCCGGCGAGAAGCCGATGCACCAGAGCACGCTCGCGATGCCTGCCTCGGCAAGGTCCAGGCGCGTGCGCTCCTCGGGCGGCTCCCACACCGGCGTGTAGACCGAGGGCGGCGGCGCCTCGATGCCCCGGGAGGCAATGAACTTGTCGATCGAGGCGTTGATGCGGTTGTAGGTGGCGTCGGCACTGTCCAGGTGCTCGCGCAGGTTGGGCTGGAACTCCAGCGTGCCGTCGCCGCCCAGGCCGGTCAGCAGGCCGTACAGCTCCATGCCCTCGAGCGCGAAGCGCCGCAGGTCGATGTCGCGGCCGCCGTCGCGGCCGGTCACGTAGTGGTTGGTGTTGTCGCGCACGCCCTCGCGCAGCGGATGCTCGGTCACGGGCATGTCGTAGTACTTCATGTCGGCGAGCCAATCGACCACTTCGCGGCCGCGGTAGAAGCGGGCGCAGCGCGGCGCATCGCCGGTGGCAAGGTACACCTTGCGCCCGGCCAGGTGCAGGTCTTCGGCGATCTGCGCGCCCGACTGGCCGCAGCCCACCACCAGCACCGCGCCTTCGGGCAGCTGCGCCGGATTGCGGTACTGCGCCGAGTGGTACTGCACCACGTGCGGCGGCAGCTTCTCGGCCAGGCGCGGCACGATCGGGCGGTGGTAGCCGCCCGAGGCCACCACCACCTGGTCGGCGGTGTAGAGGCCGGCGTCGGTCTGCACCATGAAGCGGTCGCGCTCGCCGGTGCCGGGCACGCGCGCCACGCGCTCGACGGTCACGCCCTCGATGGCCGGCGCCTTCACCTGCGCGACGAAGCCGGCCAGCCATTCGTTGATCTGGTCCTTCACCATGAAGCCGTGCGGATCGTCGCCGCGGTAAGCCCAGCCCGGCAGCTGGCACTGCCAGTTGGGCGTGACGAGGCAGAACGAATCCCAGCGCTGGGTGCGCCAGCTGTGCACGAGGCTGCGCTTCTCGATCACGAGGTGGTCGATGCCGCGCTGCTGCAGGCAGTGGCTCAGCGACAGGCCGGCCTGGCCGCCGCCGACGATGACGACGCTGTAGTGGCTGCGTCCGCCGTAGGGATAGGACATGAGGTCTTCTTTCTTTGTTTCTCTATGGATGCAGGGCGCGTCAATCGAAGGCGACGACGGTGACTTCGGCATCGGCGGTGCCGGTGAAGCGGGTGGCGATGCGCTCGATCTCGGCGAGCTGGTCCATCGCCTGCGAGCACGCGAAGCCGTACCTGGCGCGAACGCGCTCGGAGGCGATGCCCAATGCCTCGCGCGAGCGCCGCAGGAAGTCTTCGAGCGCGTAGCGTTCGCCGGGCGCGAAGAAATCCTGCACCACGGACGAGGGCGAGTAGCAGCGTGTTTCGCTGGCGTCGGGCCAGCGCACCTGGAAGTGCATCACGGGCATGCGAGCGCCTCCTGCGGCGGCTGGATGAAGGCATTGCTGCCGAAGTCCCACAACAGGGCCTCGTTGCCGCCCGCCTGCAGCCGTACCTGCCGCGTCGCATCGACCTCGCCGACCACCGCGCAGGCGATGTCGCGCGCGGCGAAGCGGCCGAGCACCGGCGCGACCTGCGAAGGCGGCACGCTGAGCACGAATCCGTAGCTCGGAAAAGAAGAAAGCCAGCGCAGCAGCGGCACGCCGCCGGGCCTGGGCAGTGCATCGAGGTCGATGCGCGCGCCGACGCCCGAGCACTCCAGCAGCATCATCGCGGTGCCCACCGCGCCGGCCATGCTGATGTCCTTCGCGGCGCGGCACAGGCCGTCTTCCGCAATGGAGGGCAGCAGTTCGAGGTCAGCGCGCAGCCGCGCGGCCGGCGCCGTGGTCGATGCGTTCCAGTAGGGAAAGGGCTCCTCGTAGGCGCCGCGCAGGTCGGCCGCCATCACCAGGAGGTCGCCGGGCCTGGCATCGAAGCTCGTCAGCAGGCGCCGTGCATGGCCGAGGATCGCGACCGCGAGCTGCGGCCGCTCGCTGCGGTTGTTGCTGTGGCCGCCCACCACCGGCACGCCATAGCGCACCGATGCTTCCGCCATGCCGCGCAGCACCTCGTCGGCGGGGTCCATGCCGGTGCTCCACAGCGCATCGACCACGGCCGTGGGCCGGCCGCCCATCGCATAGATGTCGCTCACGTTGACCATCACGCCGCAGTAGCCCGCGAACCAGGGCATGCGCACGATGAAGTCTTCCACCAGCCCTTCGATCGCGAACAGCAAGTAGCCGCCGTGGCCGTCGGGGATGGCCGCGCAGTCGTCGCCGATGGGCACCGCCTGCGCGAGCGCGGCATGGCCGCCGGGCAGCGAGCGGCCGAGGGCCGACACCACGTCGCTGATATCGCGCTTGTGGGCGAAGCCGCGCGTGGCGCGCAGCGCTTCGGTGATGGCGTGGACATCCGTCATGACAGCACCTTCGCGCGCGTGACGAATCCGCTCACCGGGTCATGGCAGGGCGGATAGAAAGCGAGCCCCGCCTGCATGCGCGCATGCGGACGGCCGTGGATGGCGCTCTCCTCGAGCAGCTGCCAGCCGAGTTTCTGGAACAGCGGCACGTTCTGCATCTGCACCTGCGCGAAGAATTCCTTGCAGCCCAGCGCATTGGCGCGCGACACCGCCAGCCGTATCAGCGTGGCACCCAGGTGGCCCTGGCTGCGAAAGGCCGGATGCACGGCCAGCCGCGAGCCCCACCATTCGCCAGCTGCCTCGCCGCGGTGGATGCGCACCGTGCCCACCACCTGCTCGGGCATGCCGGCGTTGCACGACATGGCGACCAGCAGCTGCGCATGGCCGTCGGTGGCGTCGCGGTCGTCGCGCGCGAAGATGCCCTGCTCGATGCAGAACACCGCGCGGCGCAGTGCCATGGCTTCGTCGCGCTCCCACTGCTGCGCGGCTTCGCGCACCAGGTATTCGACCGGCGCGTAGTGCGGGTCGAGTTCGCTGAGGTCATCGATGCACAGCATGTTCAGCCTTCGCTTTCCTTTTCGTAGACCGACAGCGACGAGCAGGCGCCGCACTTGCCGCAGCCGGCCTTGATGTCGGCCGAGCGCAGCCCGGCCGCCACCACGCGCTCGCCCAGCGGCGTCAGCAGCGACTTCATGAATTCCGGCGATGGCGCGGGATGGTCCTCCAGCGGCGTGCCGCTGATCGGCACGAAGGGCACGACAAACGGGTAAACGCCGCGCGCGAGCAATTGATCGCAGGTGTCGAGGATGGCCTCGCGCGTGTCGCCCAGCCCGGCCAGGATGTAGCTGCTGACCTGGCCGCGCCCGAACACGCCCACCGCCGCCTCGAAGGCGCTCATGTAGCGCGAGACGGGCACGCTGGCCTTGCCCGGCATGAGGCGTTCGCGCACCTCGGGCGTCACCACTTCGAGGTGCATGCCCAGCGTGTCGATGCCCGCGGCCTTCATGCGGTGGAACCACTGGTCGTCGTCGGGCGGCTCGCACTGGCCCTGGATCGGGATGTCGACCGCAGCCTTGATCGCGAACGCGCTCTCGCACAGGATGGCCGCGCCGCGGTCGGTGGCGTTGGGCGTGCCGGTGGTCATCACCATGTGCTTCACACCGTCGAGCAGCACGGCCGCGCGCGCCACTTCGGCCAGCTGTTCGGGCGTCTTGCGCGCGATGGTGCGGCCGGCCGCGAGCGACTGGCCGATCGCGCAGAACTTGCAGCTCTTCCTGCGGCTCTCGTAGCGGATGCAGGTCTGCAGCACGGTGGTGGCGAGCACGTCGCTGCCGTGCAGCGTGGCGATCTGCGAGTAGGGCACGCCGTCGAAGGTCTGCATCGCGTAGAAGCGCGGCTGCTTCGGAAAGCTGATGCTCGCGATGGGGATGCTGCCGCGCATCACGCGGCTCACGCCCTGCGCGTCGGGTGCCTCGGCCGTGAACGGCGAGTGCCAGGCGCTGGAAGTGTGGACCGGCACCATGATCGTGTGGCCGTCCACCGTCACGGCCTTGTGGTCCGACGGGCCGGCGCCGCCGCGGCGGCTCGCCGCGCCGGCCGAAGGATCAACCAGCCGCAACCCGAAGGACTGGAGCTCGGTCATCAGCTGCCGGCTGTCCGGCGGGGTCGTCGTGGTGGTGGTCATGGTCGGGGCTCCGTTGAACGAGAGGTTGCGTGAGATGCATCGGCACGGTGGTCTGCGCGGGCCGGTCGTTGATGGCGAGCGACAGCAGTTCGGGCCGCGCGTAGTGGCCGACCGAATCCATCATTCGCTTGCGCTTGGCGATCAGTGCCATGTCGAGGTCGGCCACCACCATGCCTTCGCCCTCGGTGAGCGGCGGCGCAAGGTGCTTGCCCTCGGGCGAGACGATGGCGGTGTGGCAGCCGCCGCGCAGCGCCTTCTGCAGGTTGGCGTCGGGTGTGACGCTGCGGATCTGCTCGTCGCTGAGCCAGCCGGTGGCGTTGACCACGAAGCAGCCCGACTCCAGTGCGTGGTGGCGGATCGTCACTTCCATCTGCTCCGCGAAGACCGGGCCCACCAGCGAGCCGGGAAACTGCGCGCAGTGGATTTCTTCGTGCTGCGCCATCAGCGCGTAGCGCGCGAGCGGGTTGTAGTGCTCCCAGCAGGCCAGCGCGCCGACGCGGCCGACGGCGGTGTCGACCACCTTGAGGCCGGCGCCGTCGCCCTGGCCCCAGACCATGCGCTCGTGGTAGGTGGGCGTGATCTTGCGGCGCTTGAGCGCGAGCGTGCCGTCGGCGTCGAACACCAGCTGCGTGTTGTAGAGGCTGCCGTGGTCGCGCTCGTTCACGCCCAGCACCACCACCATGCCGTGATGCCGCGCGCGCTCGGCCACGGCCTGCGTGACCGGACCGGGAACGACCACCGCGCGCTCCGCCAGCCGCAGGTGCGGCGCGCCCTGCAGCACCGGCGGCAGCACGAAGCTGAAGTAGGGGTAGTAGGGCACGAAGGTCTCGGGAAAGACCGCGAGCTGCGCGCCCCGGGCCGCGGCCGCGTCGATGGCGCCGCACACGCGATCCAGCGTGCCGTCGGGCCGGTCGAAGTCGGGCGCGATCTGGATCGCCGCGGCACGCACGATGCGTGGGGAAGAGTTCATGGTCACCCCCTGTCCGCAGCGGCAAGCGAAGCGAAGCCAATTCGGGGAACACCGCAGAACCGGCTTTGCCGGGCTGCTGGTGTTGCCCCCGGCGAGGGGGTTGGCGAAGCGACACGAAGTGCGCGAAGACTGGGGGTGGACATGTTCACAGCGTCCAGGTGTCGAGGATGACGGCGCCGGCCTTCTTGTGCAGCAGCACGAGGTCCAGCACGTCGAGCGGGTTGATCGGCGTGATGCCCTCGATCAGCGCGCCTTCGCCGTGGCCGTACAGTGCCTGCAGCGCGAAGCGGCAGGCATACACCTTGCCGCCTTCTTCCATGAACTTGCTGATCTGCTTGTTGAAGTTCTGGTGGCCCGGAAAGGCCTCGTCGCCCAGCGTCGGAAAGCCGCGCTGCACGCCCAGCGTCACGCCGGGGCCGTACAGCAGGACCGAGGTCTCGTAGCCCTTGCGCCGCAGCCGCGTGGCCTGCAGCAGGTTCACGAAGCCGATCGAGCCCTCGAAGGCCACGGTGTGGAAGGTGACGAGCGCCTTCTCGCCGGGATCGGCCTTGACGTCTTCGAACACTTTCTCTTCGTAGTCGACGAGGAACTCGCCTTTCTCGTTGCGGGGGCGGGTGACTTTGGGCATGGGGTACTCCGGTTGAAAGGGGGATGAACGCAGGTCTTGCGTGCCTTTCTCTTCGCAGGCGATGTGCCAGCGCCTGGCGCGGCGCGTGCGATCAATGCGCGATCAATCCGCCCGGGTGCGGCCTGGGCGCCCGAAAACTTTTTTCGGGTCCCGTGAAAAGTCGCTGCAGAGGCGGTCGGCGCGGCCCTGGCCGCACCGGAAAGACGCATCCGCCATGCGATCAATGCACCCGATCAATGGAGTTGATCGCACCTGATCGAGGCGCCCGGCCCCCTGGAGCGGGCGCGATTCCTGCGTGCCTGATCGGTGGCCCGATGCAATCAATGGATGCAATCAACTCCGCCGATGACCACGATCACCGCCCACTGGCGCAAACAGCTGCGCAACACCACCAAGCCGGCCTACCTGCTGCTGGCCGAATTGATTGCCGACGACATCAAGACCGGGCGCCTCGCGGTGCGCGACCGGCTGCCTACCTTGCGCGAACTCGCGGCCGAGCTGGAGCTCAACTACACGACCGTGGCGCGCGGCTATGCCGAGGCGCGCAAGCGCGGCCTGATCGATTCGCGCGCCGGCACCGGCACCTTCATCCGCTCGGGCAGCCCCAGCCTGCGGCTGCGCGGCGGCAGCGGCGCCGAGATGACCATGAACATGCCGCCCGAGCCCGACGACCCGCACCTGATGGCGCGGCTGCACGACAGCGCCAGCCGCGCATTCGCAGAGGCCGACCTGCACGACCTGCTGCGCTACCAGGACTTCGGCGGCACCGCGCACGACCGCGAGGCCGCGATGCACTGGCTGCGGCCCTTCGTGCCCGATGCCGGCATCGACCGCATCCTCGTGTGCCCCGGCATCCATGGCGTGCTCACGGCGCTGTTCTCGCAGCTCGCGCGGCCGGGCGAGCTGATCTGCGTGGAGTCGCTCACCTATCCGGGCGTGAAGGCCATCGCGGCGCAGCTGGGCGTGCAGCTGCATGCGCTGCAGCTCGATGACGACGGCCCCATTGCCGATGCCTTCGAGCACGCCTGCAAGACGCTCAAGCCCAAGGCGCTCTATTGCAACCCCACGCTGCTGAACCCGACTGCCGGCACCGTGTCGCGCGCGCGGCGCGAGGCGCTGGCCGACGTGGCGCTGCGCTATGCGGTGCCGATCATCGAGGACGACGCCTACGGCATGCTGCCGCGCCAGACGCCGGCCGCGCTCGCCACGCTGGCGCCCGGGCTCACCTACTACGTGAGCGGATTCTCCAAGTGCTTTGGCGCGGGCCTGCGCAGCGCGTATGTGTGCTCGCCCACCGTGGTCCAGTCGCAGCGCCTGGCCGGCGCGATGCGCGCCACCACCGTGATGGCCTCACCCATCACCAACGCGTTGACCACGCTGTGGGTCGAGGACGGCACCGCCGAGGCCATGCTGCAGGCCGTGCGCGGCGAATCGATGGCGCGGCAGGCGCTGGCCGCGCGGCATCTCGGCGGCAGCGGGCTGCAGGCACATCCCGAGGGCTTCCATGCCTGGCTGCCGCTCTCGCCGGGCTGGAGCCCGGTGGAGTTTGCCTCCTACCTGCGCACGCAGAACGTCGGCGTGGTGGCGAGCGCGGCCTTTTCCACCGATGGCGATCCGCCCGAGGCGGTGCGCATCTGCCTGGGCGGCCCGATGTCGCGCGAGCAATGCGACCAGGCGCTGCGGCTCATTGCCGACACGCTCGCGCATCCGCTGCATCCGCACGCCACGCTGCGCGGCGGCTGAGCGCAGCGGCCGCGTCAGGAGCAGTCGAGCTTCATCGCCTCGATGCGGCCGCCGAAGCCCAGCTTGCGCATCAGGCCGCCCTCGCGGCTGTTCGCCGGGAAGTCGACCGTGCGGTCCCTGAACATCGCGTGCTCATACACCTTCAGCGTGGCGCGCGGGCCCACGCTCACGCTGTCGATGTCGCGCCTGAGCTGCCTTGCGGTGCCCCGGTCCATGCTCTGGACTTCGGCCGGCCCCACCAGCGTCAGCATGTCGCCCTGGAAGTTGCGGCCGGTATAGAACTGGGCCCAGCAGCCCGAGGCCAGCGCGGGGTCCTCGATGCGCACGGGCACGAGCAGGATCGTGGGATCGGGCTGGTTGGCCGCGGAGGCGGCGGGACTGGTCGAGCGCGTGGGGCCGGACATCTGGGAGCAGGCGCCGAGCGCCACGGCGCCGGCAATCAGGAGATAGCGGAAATTCTTCATTGGATGGGATGGTGATTTGCTGTTGGTTGGGTTGCGGTTGGGAAGCGAGCCGCCCAGGCTACCGGCCACGGCTTCCCGCCGCGTAGGAGCAAGGCCCAAGCTCCCGTCCCCGCGACGCGACGGAGGCGTTTGCCGCGCGCAACGCCGGGCGCGAAATCTCCGCGAATGGCTGCGGCCCGGATGCGCCCATTTCCTACGCTGGCCGGTGCCGAGGATGCCCAGTCTGGCGATTCGCATCCATCCGATTTTTTTCATCATCGAAGGAAGCCATGGCCACGAGCAGCATCCTGGGAGGCGACCGCCCGCCGGAGGAACCGAAGGGAAAGGACGTCGACAGCCTGGGGCCCAGCGACACGAGCGACAGCGGAAGCGACGTGCGCACCTCGCGCGAGCGCAGCGCCATTCCCGAAGACGCCGCGGAAGGCGCCATTCCCATCGCGCATGAAAGCAGCACCGATGCCGAGGGCACCGGCGAGCGAGCCTCGGCGGACGCGCCGCCCTCGGCGCTCGATGCGGACATCCTGCCGGACCGCACCGAGGACGCGGGCTCGGCCGCCGGGCTTGCCGGCACGGAGGAAGAAAACGACGACAACGACGACGATGAAGCGGAGGACGCCGGCAACAAGCCCGCCTGAGGCGAGTTCGGCGCAACGCCATGCACGGCCCACTTGACTGCGCGCTCCACGGGCTCCAGCAGCTGGCCTATGCACGGATCACGCGCGAATTCCACCGGGCCTGGCAGGCGAGGGCGGACTGTCCCGCATCGTGCGAAGCCGCGATCGGCGAGTCGCACCGCCGGGTGCAGCACTGCGAGCAGGTGCTCGCGCAGTTGCGCCTGCTGATCGACGATCCACACCAGATCGCGGAAATCAAGATTGCGCGCGCGCTGTACCTGCGCCTGCTGCTGGAAAGCGCGCCCGTGCGCCTGCAGTCGTGGAGCGACAGCGAAAGCTTCGACGACATGCCCAGGTCCCACCTGTTCGAATGGATTTCCTACGACTTCGAACGGCTCGAGTTGGCCGAGCTCGAGGGCTCCATGACGCCCGAGGAAGCCGCTTCGTACGCGCACGCGCTCGACGCGCGCGCCAGCAGCCTGCGCGAGGAGTGAGCGCGCGGGCAGGCCCCTCAGCCCCGGCCCAGCACGATCGCGCCTTCCTGGATGTAGCGGTCGAATTCGAGCTTGGGAATGGCCGCGGTCAGCGACTGGCCCTGGTCGGTCCAGGTGAGCACGACGCTGTCGTCGGCCATCATGATCTGGCAGTTGCCCTTCGGAATCTTCAACTGCGGGCCGTCGCCGGCGCGAAAGGCCACATCGCCCGCGATGCGGGCGTCGATCTGCGTGGTGGAAGTCATGGGACTGTAGATCCTTCGAAAAGCTGCAAGCCTTATTTCTCGCGCGCTCCTGGCTCGCACGTGTAGGCAAGAACACCATTCCCGCGCCGGCCGCAGGCCTGCGGAGATTCGCAGGCCGGGGCGTGCCCCGAAGAACGCTTACAGCGGACGTCAGGCCAAACCGACACCGGTCCTCGTTCGCTCGAACACCATTTCTCCTGGGACCAGCGCGATGAGGCTGCCTTCGGCACCGCCTTTGCTGGCAATTTTCAACCCGCCTCCCTATCGATGAGGCATACGAAGGAGTCAGACATGGCCAATTACACGAACACCGCGGACACCGCCACCACCGAAGACGTGGTCAAGGTGCTGAACGATCTTCTGGAGAACTCGCGCGACGGCGAATACGGTTTCCGCGCCTGCGCCGAGGAGGTGGATTCCCCGCAGCTCAAGCAGGTCTTCCAAAGCCGCTCGGCCGAGTGCGCCAAGGCCGCGGCAGAGCTGGTCCAGCTCATCCAGCGTTTCGGCGGCTCGCCCGACAAGGGCGGCACGGCGACCGGTGCCATGCACCGCGGCTGGGTGCACGTGAAGGGCTCGGTGGGCGCCAACAGCGCGCTCTCCATGCTCGAGGAATGCGAGCGCGGTGAAGACGCCGCGGTGGCGCGCTACCGCAAGGCGCTGAAGGAAGACCTGCCGGCCGACGTGCGCGCCGTGATCCAGCAGCAGGCCGATGGCGCCAAGCGCAACCACGACCAGATCAAGCGGCTGCGCGACGAGATGCGCAGCAAGAGCAAGTAAGGGGCTGCGCCGCCCGGCGGGGCCGCACGGGGCAAAATGGACGGCGTCCTGCAACTCCGGCGGCCTTGCCCTTGACCTCCATTCACCACGACCTCACGCGCTTCGATGCCGCCATCGTCGATCTCGACGGCACCATGGTCGACACCCTCGGCGATTTTGCGGTGTCGCTCAACCACATGCTGGGCGACCTTTCGCTGCCGCCGGTGGCGCCGGCCGCCATCGAGAAGATGGTGGGCAAGGGATCGGAGCACCTGATTCTCTCGGCACTCGCGCATGCGATGCCGTCCGCCGGCGCGGCGTCCGAGAGGGCCGACGCGCGGGCGCTCTTCGACCGGGCCTGGGAGCGTTATCAGCACCACTACCTGGCCATCAACGGACAGCATTCGGCGGTGTACCCGGGCGTGGTCGAAGGGTTGAAGGCGCTGCGCTCGCGCGGCCTGCGCCTGGCCTGCCTCACCAACAAGCCGACCTCGTTCGCCAAGCCGCTGCTGGCGGCGAAGGGGCTCGACGGCTTTTTCGACTTCGCGTTCGGCGGGGATGCCTTTGCAACGAAGAAGCCCGACCCGCTGCCACTCCTGAAGACCTGCGAAGCGCTGGGCACCGCGCCCGCGCGCACGCTGATGATCGGCGATTCCAGCAACGACGCCAAGGCCGCGCGCGCCGCGGGCTGCCCGGTGGTGCTGGTCACTTACGGCTACAACCACGGCGAACCGGTGCGCGGCGTCGATGCCGACGGCTTCGTGGACTCGCTCGCCGACATCGACCGAAGCGTTTCCTGACAGCGCCGCGGCTACTTGCCGAGCAGCGCGTCCTTGAGCTTCCAATCGGCCGGCGCCGGCCCGAGCCAGATGCGCAGCAGCGCGTTGAAGAATGCCGGCTCCTTCACCGGATCGGGCTGCGGCACGCCGCGCACCGTCACCAGCGTGCCCGTGCCGGGCAGCCAGTCGATGGTGAAGGTGTCGCCGGCCTTGAGCTGTTTCTGGTCGGAGAACATCCGGCCCATGCGCAGCAGCCCCGGAATGAGGTTGACCATTTCGCTCTTGGGCGAATTCTCTTCCACGCCCTTGGTGAAGAACCTGCCCAGCTCGTCGGCATCGATGTCGCGCAGCATGGTGATGGCCACGCGCTTGGGCCCGGGCGCGGCCAGCGCCTCCTCGGGCGTGGAGACCTTCTTGCCGACGTACAGCCCCGCCGCGTACACCTTGAAGACCGCCTTGTAGCGCACCCCCGCGCCGTTGAGCTGCAGGGTGCTGCCGCGCAGGTCGAGGGTGTCGTTCAGCTTGACGCCGGCCACATCGACCTGCGCGGCCGAGGCGCCGAGCGCGAACCAGGCGCAGGCCAGCACGGCCAGGCGGGAGAACGACAGGGTCGGGAGCGAAAGGGCAGCGGGCACGTGGCTTCCTTGATTTGCGAACGATCGTTCGAATGTATCTTTTCGTTTTACTCGCGGTCTTCGGGGGAACCCTGAAGGCGGCAGTTGCACCCGGCGGCGTTTTCGTGGGCTAAACTCCACGCTCCATGTTCGTTCATCACATCATTCAAACAGGTGAAGGCAGCCGGGGAGCCTGGCCCTGGCGTCGCCATACATCGCTGACTGTTTGATTGCACGGCGCACGCCGTGCGCCCGCGGCACCGGATCGCTTTTCTCGACTCCGGGCCACCAGTGAATGACCTTGCCGCCGGCCAAGAAGCGCCGGCAGGCAACTGGAGAACGAATCCGTGATCACCGAACTTGAATTCAAGAGCCTCAGCGCCCGGGGCTACAACCGCATTCCGCTGATGGCCGAGGCCTTTGCGGACCTCGAAACGCCTCTTTCCCTCTATCTGAAGCTCGCCCATTCGCAAGGCGGCGGCAAGCACAGCTTTTTGCTCGAATCGGTGGTGGGCGGCGAGCGCTTCGGGCGCTACAGCTTCATCGGCCTGCCGGCGCGGACCTTGCTGCGTGCCACCGGCTTCGGCGCCGAGGCCGTCACCGAGGTGGTGACCGACGGCCAGGTGGTCGAGACGGCCGCGGGCAATCCGCTGGACTTCATTGCCGAATACCAGAAGCGCTTCAAGGTGGCACTGCGGCCCGGCCTGCCGCGTTTCTGCGGCGGCCTCGCGGGCTACTTCGGCTACGACACCGTGCGCCACATCGAACGCAAGCTCGAAAAAAGCTGCCCGCCCGATGCGCTGGGCTGCCCCGACATCCTGCTGCTGCAGTGCGAGGAACTGGCGGTCATCGACAACCTGTCGGGCAAGCTCTACCTGATCGTCTATGCCGACCCGAAGCAGCCGGAGGCCTACGCCGCGGGCAAGCGCCGCCTGCGTGAGCTGAAGGAAAAGCTCAAGTATTCGGTGAGCGCGCCCGTCGTGAAGCCCACGCAGCCGCATCCGCCCGAGCGCAGCTTCGCCAAGGCCGACTACCTGGCGGCCGTGGAGCGCGCCAAGGAAATGATCGCCGCCGGCGACTTCATGCAGGTGCAGGTGGGCCAGCGCATCAGCAAGCGCTACACCGAGTCGCCGCTGTCGCTGTACCGCGCGCTGCGTTCGCTGAACCCGTCTCCCTACATGTACTACTACCACCTGGGCGATTTCCACGTGGTGGGCGCCTCGCCCGAGATCCTGGTGCGCCAGGAGAACACGGGAGACGGCGAGCAGAAGATCACCATCCGCCCGCTGGCCGGCACACGCCCGCGCGGCGCCTCGCTCGAACTCGACAAGGCGGCCGAGGAAGAACTCATCAACGACCCGAAGGAGCGCGCCGAGCACGTGATGCTGATCGACCTCGCGCGCAACGACATCGGCCGCATCGCCAAGACCGGCACCGTCAAGGTGACCGAGGCCTTCGCGGTGGAGCGCTACAGCCACGTGATGCATATCGTGAGCAACGTCGAAGGCACGCTGAAGGACGGCATGACCGCCATCGACGTGCTCAAGGCCACCTTCCCGGCCGGCACGCTCACCGGCGCACCCAAGGTGCATGCGATGGAACTCATCGACCAGCTCGAGCCCACCAAGCGCGGCCTGTACGGCGGCGCCTGCGGCTACATCAGCTACGCGGGCGACATGGACGTGGCCATCGCCATCCGCACCGGCATCGTGAAGGACCAGATGCTGCACGTGCAG
The DNA here is from genome assembly GCF_041154485.1 of Variovorax sp. V93. Classification (NCBI taxonomy): domain Bacteria; kingdom Pseudomonadati; phylum Pseudomonadota; class Betaproteobacteria; order Burkholderiales; family Comamonadaceae; genus Variovorax; species Variovorax sp. V93. The sequence continues at coordinate 693,416 of NZ_AP028669.1, forward strand.
GCCGCGGCCGGCGTGGTCGCCGATTCGGTGCCCGAGCTGGAGTGGAAAGAAACCGAGGCCAAGGCGCGCGCACTGCTGCGGGCGGCCGAACTGGTCGAGGAGGGGCTGGAATGAGCAACGTACCCGACATCCAGAACGACTTCTCGCACGAGATCATCGGCGCCGCCGTCGAGGTGCAGCGCGTGCTCGGTACGGGCCTTGGCGAGGACGCCTACGCGGCCGCGCTGGCCATCGAACTCGCCGAGCGCGAGATCGGCTTCGCGCAGGGCGTGGCACTCTCGGCCAGCTACAAGGGCCGCTCGCTCGGCGAGGTGTACCGCGCGGGCTTCGTGGTCGAGCAGTCGGCCATCGTCGAGCTCAAGGCGGTCGACGTGCTGACCGACCTGCACCGCGCGCAGGTGCTCGCCGCGCTGCGCCTCTCGGGCCTCAAGCTGGGCCTTCTGATCAACTTCAACGTGTTCCCCGTCGTCAAGGGCGTGCACCGGATTGTGAGCAAGCCATGAAACTGCTGATGATCGACAACTACGATTCCTTCACCTACAACATCGTCCAGTACCTGGGCGAGCTGGGTGCGGACGTGCAGGTGCACCGCAACGACGAGATCACGGTGGCGCAGATCGGCGAGCTGATCGCTTCCGGCGTGACCCGGCTCGTGGTGTCGCCGGGGCCTTGCTCGCCGGCGGAAGCGGGCGTTTCGGTGGCGGCCATCACGGAGTTCGCGGGCAAGCTGCCGATCCTCGGCGTCTGCCTGGGCCACCAGGCCATCGGCGCGGCCTTCGGCGGCAGGATCGTGCGCGCGCAGCAGCTGATGCACGGCAAGACCAGCGAGATCACGACCACGCGCGAAGGCGTGTTCGCGGGGCTGCCCGAGAAGTTCATCGTCAACCGCTATCACTCGCTCTCCATCGAGCGCGAAAGCTGCCCGAAGGCGTTGGCGATCACCGCGTGGACCGACGACGGCGAGATCATGGGCGTGCGGCACACCGGCTTTGCGCATGACGTGCGCATCGAGGGCGTGCAGTTCCACCCCGAGTCGATCCTCACCGAGCATGGCCACGCCATGCTCAAGAACTTCCTGGACTGACCCGCCATGACAGACCGCTCCTGCCTCGTCGACCTGCGCAGCGACACCGTCACGCAACCCACCCCGGCGATGCGCGAGGCCATGATGGCGGCGCCGCTCGGCGACGACGTCTTCGGCACTGACCCGAGCGTCAACGCGCTGCAGGAGAAGATCGCCGCGCTGCTGGGCTTCGAGGCGGCGCTGTTCGTGCCCACGGGCACGCAGAGCAACCTGTGCGCGATCCTTTCGCACTGCGGCCGCGGCGACGAGTACATCGTGGGCCAGCAGGCGCACTGCTACCGCTGGGAAGGCGGCGGCGCCGCGGTGTTCGGCAGCGTGCAGCCGCAGCCGCTCGACCATGCGCCCGACGGCACGCTGCCGCTGGCGCAGATCGAAGCGGCCATCAAGCCCGACGACGCGCACTTCGCGCGCACGCGGCTGCTGGCGCTGGAGAACACGCTGGGCGGCAAGCTGCTGCCGTTCGCGTACGTGCAGGCGGCGACCGATCTGGCCAAGCGCAAGGGGCTGCAGCGGCACCTCGATGGCGCGCGGCTTTTCAACGCTGCCACGGCGCAGGCCGCGTTGAACAAGCGCAGCGATATCCGCGCCGAGGCCCGCCGCATCGCGCAGTGCTTCGACAGCGTGTCGGTCTGCTTCAGCAAGGGGCTGGGCGCACCCATCGGTTCGGCGCTGGTCGGTTCGCACGAGTTCATTGCGCGGGCGCACCGCATCCGCAAGATGGCGGGCGGCGGCATGCGCCAGGCGGGCCTGCTCGCCGCGGCGGCTTCGCATGCGCTCGATCACCACATCGATCGGCTCGCCGACGACCATGCACTCGCCCGGCGCCTGGCCGAGGGGCTGGAAGGCATCGAGGGACTGAAGGTCGAGACGCCGTACACGAACATCGTGTTCGTCGACCTCGCGGGCGCGGCGCAGGCGCGTTCGGCCGAACTGCTCGCGAGCCTCAACGGGCAGGGCATCCTTGCCACCGGGCTCTATCGGCTGCGCTTCGTGACGCACCTCGATGTCGATGCGGCCGGCGTGGACCGCGCCGTGGCGGCGATCCGCGGTTTCTTCAACGCCTGAACCTCAAGGAGCCGTGCGATGCCCGATCTTCCGCATCTGCTCGCCTTCATCGCCGCCGGCTGGCTGCTGAACCTGACGCCGGGGCCCGACGTGCTCTACATCGTCGCCAACTCGCTGCGCTCCGGCGTGCGCGCGGGCATCGTCGGCGGCTTCGGCATCCTGACCGGCTGCTTTGTCCACATCTTCGCGGCGGCGGTTGGCGTCGGCACGTTGCTGGCCACCTCGGCGGCGGCCTTCGCGGTGCTCAAGTACGTCGGCGCGGCCTACCTGCTTTACCTGGGTGTGCGCATGGTGTTCTCACGCGCCAAGGCGCCGGCCGACCTGCAGCAGGCGGCGGCCGCATCGGACGGGCGCGGGCTCAGGGAGATCTTCCTGGGCGGCTTCTGGACCAATGTGCTGAACCCCAAGGTCGCCTTGTTCTTCCTGGCCTTCGTGCCGCAGTTCATCGCGCCGGACGCCGACAGCAAGGGCCTGTACTTCGTGCTGCTGGGCGTGCTGTTCAATCTCAATTCCATTCCCGTCATCGTGGGGTGGGCCGCGTTTGCCGGCTGGATGGCGCACCGCAGCGCCGTGCAGAAGGGCATGCACTGGCTCGACCGCGCGGCCGGCGTGCTGTTCATCGGCTTCGGCCTCAAGCTTGCATTCACGGACGCGCCGGCCGGACGCGTCGGCCCCTGAAAACACCGAGGAGACTCTTCATGATCACCCCCCAGGAAGCGCTCCAGCGCACCATCGAGCACCGCGAGGTGTTCCACGACGAAATGCTGCACATCGTGCGGCTCATCATGAGCGGCGAGTGCTCGCCCGTGATGATGGCGGCGCTGATCACCGGCCTGCGCGTCAAGAAGGAGACCATCGGCGAGATCACCGCGGCCGCGCAGGTGATGCGCGAGGTGTCGACCAAGGTGCCGGTGAAGGACACCACGCACCTGGTCGACATCGTCGGCACCGGCGGCGATGGCTCGCACACCTTCAACATCTCGACCTGCTCGATGTTCGTCGCGGCCGCAGCGGGCGCCAAGGTCAGCAAGCACGGCGGGCGCAGCGTGTCGAGCAAGTCGGGCAGCGCCGACGTGCTGGAGTCGCTGGGGGTCAACATCAACCTGCAGCCCGAGCAGATCGCGCGCTCCATCGAGCAGGTGGGCATCGGCTTCATGTTCGCGCCCAACCACCATCCGGCCATGAAGAACGTCGCTCCCGTGCGCAAGGAACTCGGCATCAAGACCATCTTCAACATCCTCGGGCCGCTGACCAATCCGGCGGGCGCGCCGAACATCCTGATGGGCGTGTTCCACCCCGACCTCGTGGGCATCCAGGTGCGCGCATTGCAGCGCCTGGGCACCGAGCACGCAATGGTGGTGTATGGCCGCGACGGCATGGACGAGATCTCGCTCGGCGCCGCCACCATGGTGGGCGAGCTCAAGGACGGCGAGATCCGCGAATACGAACTGCACCCCGAGGATTTCGGCTTTGCGATGTCGAGCAACCGCGCGCTGCGCGTGGAAACGCCCGAGCAGTCGAAGGCCATGCTGCTGGGGGTGCTCGACAATCAGGCCGGCCCGGCGCTTGACATCGTGCTGCTCAACGCCGGTGCGGCCCTGTACGCCGCCAACGTGGCCGATTCGATGGCCGCGGGCATCGAGCGTGCGCGCGAGGCCGTGGCATCGGGCGCGGCGCGTGCCAAGCTGACCGAACTGGTCAAGGCCTCCACGGCCGCCGCGTGAAGCAGGAAAACAGCCAGGAACGCAGAAAAATGTCCGACATCCTCGACAAGATCATTGCCGTCAAGCGGCAGGAAATTGCTGCAGCGCAGAAGAAAAGCCCGCTCGAAGCCGTGCGCTTCGACGCCGAAAGCCGCGTGCTGACGCGCGATTTCGAGGGCGCGCTGCGCGCCAAGATCGCCGCCGGCCATGCCGCGGTGATCGCCGAGGTCAAGAAGGCCAGCCCGAGCAAGGGCGTGCTGCGCGAAGACTTCATTCCCGCCGACATCGCGCAGAGCTATGCCGAGGGTGACGGCCAGGTCAGTGCGGCCTGCCTTTCGGTGCTGACCGACAGGCAGTTCTTCCAGGGCGGCGTCGACTACCTCAAGCAGGCCCGCGCCTCGTGCGACCTGCCCGTGCTGCGCAAGGACTTCATCGTCGACGCCTACCAGGTGTACGAATCGCGCGCGATGGGGGCCGATGCCGTGCTGTTGATCGCCGCCTGCCTCGACGACGCGCAGATGAAGGACTACGAAGCCATCGCACGCGGGCTCGGCATGGCGGTGCTGGTCGAAGTGCACGATGCGGGCGAACTCGAGCGCGCGCTCAAGCTCAAGACGCCGCTCATCGGCGTGAACAACCGCAACCTGCGCAACTTCGAGGTCTCGATCCAGGCCACCATCGACCTGCTGCCCAGGCTGCCGGCCGACCGGCTGGCCGTCACCGAATCAGGCATCGCCACGCGCGAGGACGTCGCAACCTTGCGTGCGGCCGGCGTTCACGCCTTCCTGGTCGGCGAGGCCTTCATGCGCGCCAAGGAACCCGGCGAGGCGCTCGCCGCATTGTTCAAATGAACCGGCCCGATCAGCTGGCGAGCAGCGATCCCGCCGACTGGCCCGTCGCGCCGGGCTGGCAGCCGCTGGTGGACGGCTTCTTTGCCGGCATCGTGGGCCAGAAGCTGCGCAGCTTCCTGCGCGAGCGCCTCGATGCCGGCGCGGTCATCTTTCCGCCGCAGCCGCTGCGGGCCCTGGAGCTGACACCGCCCGAAGACGTGCGCGTCGTCATCCTGGGGCAGGACCCGTACCACGGGCGCGGCCAGGCCGAAGGGCTCGCGTTCTCCGTGGCGCCCGGCGTGGCGCTGCCGCCGTCGCTGCGCAACATCTTCAAGGAGCTCCAGCGCGACCTGGGAACGCCACCGCCGCAGTTTCCGAACCCCGGTGGCAGCCTGGTGAAATGGGCCACCCACGGCGTGCTGCTGCTCAACACCTGCCTCACGGTCGAGGAAGGGCAGCCGGCCAGCCATTCCGGCCGCGGCTGGGAGGTGCTGACCGATGCGGTCATCCGCCACGTATCGGATGGCGAGAAACCTGTTGTTTTTATGCTCTGGGGCTCGCATGCCCAAAGTAAGCGTGCGTTGATCGATATTGGCCGCCATAAGGTGCTGATGTCGAATCATCCGTCGCCGCTTTCCGCGCTGCGCCCGCCCGTTCCGTTCATCGGCTGCGGCCACTTCGGCGAGGCGCGCGCCTGGCGGCTTGCGCACCAGCCGGGCGGCGAAATTCACGGATAATGCCGGCTGTTTCGCCTCGTGCAGTTCCCCGCATCTTCTTGGTGCTGAGTTCTGCGTAGTCACAAAACCGTGCTATATTTCGAGGTTCGCCGGAGAGGTGGCCGAGTGGTTAATGGCAGCAGACTGTAAATCTGCCCTCTAACGAGTACGCTGGTTCGAATCCAGCCCTCTCCACCAGCGATGAATTTGGTTTCTAAGAGCGATTGGATCTAGCGCTTTGGGTGCCTTGAAGTGCCCCCGATGCGGGAGTAGTTCAATGGTAGAACCCCAGCCTTCCAAGCTGATGACGCGGGTTCGATTCCCGTCTCCCGCTCCAGAGACCCGGTTCGGCGCCGGAAAGCGATTGGTTAGACAAAGCCCTTTTGGCTCAGTGGTAGAGCACTCCCTTGGTAAGGGAGAGGTCGCGGGTCCGATTCCCGCAAAGGGCACCAGTTTCTAGGGGGTTGCAACGGCAGGTTTGCAACCCATCTGCATACGTTGAAATCGTTTTTTTCGGAGTCGAAAAATGGCAAAAGGTAAATTCACCCGCACCAAGCCGCACGTGAACGTGGGCACGATCGGTCACGTTGACCACGGCAAGACCACGCTGACGGCGGCCATCGCCACGGTGCTGTCGGCCAAGTTCGGCGGCGAAGCCAAGGCCTACGACCAGATCGACGCGGCGCCCGAAGAAAAGGCCCGCGGCATCACCATCAACACCGCCCACGTCGAGTACGAGACGGCCAACCGCCACTACGCCCACGTCGACTGCCCCGGCCACGCCGACTACGTCAAGAACATGATCACCGGCGCTGCCCAGATGGACGGCGCCATCCTCGTGTGCTCGGCCGCCGACGGCCCCATGCCCCAGACCCGTGAGCACATCCTGCTGGCGCGCCAGGTGGGCGTGGGCTACATCATCGTGTTCCTGAACAAGTGCGACATGGTGGACGACGCCGAGCTGCTCGAACTCGTCGAAATGGAAGTGCGCGAACTCCTCGACAAGTACGAATTCCCGGGCGACGACACCCCCATCATCCACGGCTCGGCCAAGCTCGCCCTGGAAGGCGACAAGGGCAAGCTCGGTGAAGAAGCCATCATGAAGCTGGCCGACGCCCTCGACACCTACATCCCGACGCCCGAGCGCGCCGTGGACGGCACCTTCCTGATGCCTGTGGAAGACGTGTTCTCGATCTCCGGCCGCGGCACTGTGGTGACCGGCGCCGTCGAGCGCGGCGTGATCAAGGTCGGCGAGGAAATCGAGATCGTGGGTATCCGCCCGACCGTCAAGACCACCTGCACCGGCGTGGAAATGTTCCGCAAGCTGCTGGACCAGGGCCAGGCGGGCGACAACGTGGGCGTGCTGCTGCGCGGCACCAAGCGCGAAGAAGTCGAGCGCGGCCAGGTGCTGTGCAAGCCCGGCTCGATCAAGCCGCACACGCACTTCACCGCCGAGGTGTATGTGCTGTCCAAGGACGAAGGTGGCCGTCACACGCCGTTCTTCAACAACTACCGTCCGCAGTTCTACTTCCGCACGACGGACGTGACCGGCGCAATCGAGCTGCCCAAGGACAAGGAAATGGTCATGCCTGGCGACAACGTCAGCATCACCGTGAAGCTGATCAACCCGATCGCGATGGAAGAAGGCCTGCGCTTCGCCATCCGCGAAGGCGGCCGCACCGTGGGTTCGGGCGTCGTGGCAAAGATCCTCGACATCTGAGCCGAGCAAAGAGTACCGGAGGGGTATAGCTCAATTGGCAGAGCGTCGGTCTCCAAAACCGAAGGTTGTAGGTTCGATTCCTACTGCCCCTGCCACTTAGGTGGCGCCTCCGAAAAACCCCCGTCGTTCACCCGGCGGGAGGCTAAAAAGCCCATCGTGACCCGATGGGCTTCGGCGTCTCAAGAAGGCGCATTGAATTGAAGGCCGAAAGGCCACAGGAAATCAGCCGAACATGGCCACTTCTCAAATCGAAACCGTGAGCACGGGTGCCGACAAGGCCAAATTGGCCGCGTCGGTGCTGCTGGCAGTGGGCGCCATCGTGGCGTTCTACCTGCTGGCGCGCCAGGGCTCGCTGGTGCAATGGGCTGCGTTGCTGGTCGGCCTGGCCGCGGCCGTGGGTGCCTTCGGCAGCTCCGAGAATGGCCGCCAGTTGTGGGCTTTCGGCCGCGACTCGTGGCGCGAGGTCAAGAAAGTCGTCTGGCCGACCCGCAAGGAAGCCATGCAGATGACGGCCTACGTGTTTGCCTTCGTGGCGGTCATGTCCGTTTTCCTCTGGCTCACCGACAAGACGCTCGAATGGGTGTTTTTCGACCTCATTCTGGGCTGGAGAAAATAAATGACCGACGACGCAGTTGAAGCCACGCCGAGCAGTCCCGAGGAGGAAAACACCTCGGTGCTGGCCCCCGCCGCCAACCCCGATCTGCGCTGGTACGTGGTGCACGCCTATTCGGGCATGGAAAAGGCCGTCGAGCGCAACATCATCGAGCGCATCAACCGTGCCGGCATGCAGGACAAGTTCGGCCGCATCCTGGTGCCGACCGAAGAAGTGGTCGAGATCAAGAACGGCCAGAAGCGCACCACCGAGCGCCGCTTTTTCCCGGGCTACGTGCTGGTCGAAATGATCATGGACGACGAGAGCTGGCACCTGGTGAAGCACACCAACAAGGTGACGGGCTTCGTTGGCGGCGCCAAGAATCGTCCGGCCCCGATCTCGCAGAAAGAGGTCGAGGGCATCGTCAGCCAGATGCAGCAGGGCACCGAGAAGCCGCGCCACAAGGTCGAGTTCACCGTTGGCGAATTCGTGCGCGTCAAGGAAGGCCCGTTCACCGACTTCAACGGCACCGTCGAGGAAGTCAACTACGAGAAGAGCAAGGTCAGCGTGTCGGTCATGATCTTCGGCCGCGCAACGCCTGTGGAGCTCGAGTTCAGCCAGGTCGAGAAGACCTGAGTCCGCCGGTCCCCGGACCGGAACCATTCCCGGCTGCGCGTTGTCCGACTCGGCGCGCGGCCTTGATCGAAGAGTCGTTCAACCCCGGGGAGCCGCGGCGAAAGCCAAGGCGATATCACCCGCAAGGAGCAAAGCATGGCGAAAAAAATCGTCGGCTTCATCAAGCTGCAAGTGCCAGCTGGTAAGGCCAACCCGTCACCACCCATCGGTCCCGCACTGGGCCAGCGTGGTTTGAACATCATGGAGTTCTGCAAGGCGTTCAACGCGCAGACCCAGAGCGTCGAGCCTGGTCTGCCGCTGCCGGTGGTCATCACCGCGTTCGCTGACAAGAGCTTCACCTTCATCATCAAGACGCCGCCGGCGATCACCTTGATCAAGAAGGCCATCAAGCTGGACAAGGGCTCGGCTCGTCCGCACACCGACAAGGTCGGCAAGATCACGCGCGCACAGCTCGAAGAGATCGCCAAGACCAAGATGAAGGACCTGACTGCCGCCGACCTGGATGCAGCAGTTCGCACCATCGCCGGCTCTGCCCGTTCGATGGGCGTGAATGTGGAGGGCGTGTAAATGGCCAAGATCACCAAGAAGCAAAAAGCGCTCGCAGGCAAGGTCGACAGCAACAAGCTGTACCCGCTGGCTGACGCGATCGGCATCGTGAAGGAAGCCGCCACCGCCAAGTTCGACGAATCGATCGACGTGGCCGTGCAGCTGGGCATCGACGCGAAGAAGTCGGACCAGGTCGTGCGTGGCGCCGTCGTGCTGCCCAACGGCACCGGCAAGACCAAGCGCGTGGCCGTGTTCGCCCAGGGCGCCAAGGCAGAAGAAGCCAAGGCCGCCGGTGCCGACATCGTCGGCATGGACGACCTGGCTGCCATGGTCAAGGCTGGCGACATGCCTTTCGACGTCGTGATTGCCGCCCCTGACGCCATGCGCGTGGTCGGTACGCTCGGCCAGATCCTCGGCCCGCGCGGCCTGATGCCCAACCCCAAGGTTGGCACGGTGACCCCGGACGTTGCCACGGCCGTGAAGAACGCCAAGGCTGGCCAGGTCCAGTTCCGCGTCGACAAGGCCGGCATCGTGCACGGCACGATCGGCCGCCGCTCGTTCGACAACGACAAGCTGCAAGGCAACCTCGCCGCGCTGATCGACGCTCTGGTCAAGGCCAAGCCGGCGACCAGCAAGGGCGTGTACCTGCGCAAGGTGGCGGTGTCGTCGACCATGGGCCTGGGTGTCCGCGTGGACACGCAGACCATCGCGGCGAGCTAAGCAAAGAGATTTGCCTCGCCCGCAAGGGCAGGGCGAATGTGGTGGGTCGCGGCAGCTCCGGTTGCCGCGAGCCATCCAAGACCGCTGGTGTGCAGGGCGCTGCACTTAATCGCCGGATCGATCCTTCCGGTATCCAGCGCAGATGGCGACCCCACTGCAAGGAATTTGATTTTTGTTCCTGACAGTTGGTCGCTGCATGAAGCGCGATCCGAGGCCCCGGCCGAAGGTCGCATTAAAAGGAGTAGACCTTGAGTCTGAATCGCAGTGAGAAAGAAGCGGTCATCAGTGATGTGACCAGCCTCGCCGCTAAAGCTCAAACGCTCGTGATGGCGGAATACCGTGGCATCACGGTGGCCGATATGACCAAACTGCGCAGCGAAGCTCGCAGCAAGGGTGTGACCCTCAGCGTGTTGAAGAACACGCTGGCACGCCGTGCTGTCGCTGGTAGCGCATTTGAGATCGTTGGCGACCAGATGACCGGCCCGCTGATCTATGGCTTTTCCGAAGACGCAGTGGCCGCCGCCAAGGTGGTGGCCGATTTCGCGAAGACCAACGACAAGTTGGTGATTCGCGGCGGCGCATTCGGCGGCAAGGCCCTGGACGTGAACGGCGTGAAGCAACTGGCCAACATCCCTTCCAAGGAAGTGCTGCTGGCGCAATTGCTGGGCTTGATGCAATCCCCGATCTCTCGTACCGCCCGCGTGCTCGCGGCGCTGGCCGAGAAGCGCGGTGGTGGCGAAGCTGCACCCGCCGATGCACCGGCAGAAGCGCAGGCTGCTTGAGCCTTGCGTTTGAAATATTCAACCCAATTGTTAGGAAACAAAAATGGCATTCGATAAAGACGCATTTCTGACCGCGCTCGACAGCATGACGGTCCTGGAACTCAACGACCTGGTGAAAGCCATCGAAGAGAAGTTCGGCGTGAGCGCCGCTGCAATGGCTGCCCCCGCCGGCGCTGGCGGTGGTGCTGCCGCTGCCGTGGCCGAAGAGCAGACCGAATTCAACGTCATGCTGATGGATGCAGGCGCGAACAAGGTTTCCGCGATCAAGGCCGTGCGCGAAATCACCGGCCTGGGCCTCAAGGAAGCCAAGGACCTGGTGGAAGCCGCTCCCAAGGCTGTCAAGGAAGGCCTGTCGAAGGCTGACGCTGAAGCCGCCAAGAAGAAGCTGGAAGACGCCGGCGCCAAGGTGGAACTGAAGTAATTCAGACCCGCTAGAGGGCTGGAGGTGCCTGAAAAGGCCCTCCAGCCTTTGCCGCTTTCAGAGCGCACCCGAAAACCGGAAAAAAGACGGCTTTCGAGTGTCTTCTGACCCCGACTGCAGAAGACCCCTTGGTTCGGGCGATGTGCAACGCATCGCTGTCCGCCAACGGCTGGTAGTGGCCAGCCGCCAAGCAGTGGTGCCGTTCGCCCGGCACCGCTGACAAGTCGCTGAAGATCTCAAGCTCCGGAGCTCTCATGGCCCAATCGTCCGCGTACAGTTACACCGAACGCAAGCGCATCCGAAAAAGTTTCGGCAATCGCGACAGCGTCGTAGAAATCCCCTACCTGCTGCAGATGCAGAAAGACGCGTACACCGCGTTCCTGCAAGCCGGCATTCCTCCCAAACAACGCACCGTCGAAGGCCTGCAGGCCGCGTTCGACGCTGCCTTCCCGATCGTCTCGCACAATGGTTTTGTCGAGATGAAGTTCCTCGAGTACAACCTCGCGAAGCCGGCCTTCGACGTGCGCGAGTGCCAGACCCGCGGCCTGACCTTCGCCTCGGCCGTGCGCGCCAAGGTCCAGCTCATCATCTATGACCGCGAATCGTCGACCTCGCAGTCGAAGGTGGTCAAGGAAGTGAAGGAACAAGAGGTCTACATGGGCGAAGTGCCGCTCATGACCGAAAAGGGTTCGTTCATCATCAACGGCACCGAGCGCGTGATCGTCTCGCAGCTGCACCGTTCGCCGGGCGTGTTCTTCGAACACGACAAGGGCAAGACGCACAGCTCGGGCAAGCTGCTGTTCTCGGCCCGCGTGATCCCCTACCGCGGCTCGTGGCTCGACTTCGAGTTCGACCCGAAGGACATGCTGTACTTCCGCGTTGACCGCCGCCGCAAGATGCCGGTCACGATCCTGCTGAAGGCCATCGGCCTGAACCCGGAATCGATCCTCGCGAACTTCTTCGTGAACGACAACTTCCGCCTGATGGACAGCGGCGCCCAGATGGAATTCGTTCCCGAGCGCCTGCGCGGCGAAGTCGCGCGCTTCGACATCACCGACAAGTCGGGCAAGGTCGTGGTCGCCAAGGACAAGCGCGTCACCGCGCGTCACACGCGTGAGCTCGAGCAGGGCGGCACCACGCACATCAGCGTGCCGGAAGACTTCCTGGTCGGCCGCGTCATCGCCCGCAACATCGTCGACGCCGACTCCGGCGAAATCCTGGCCAAGGCCAACGACGAGCTGACCGAAGCGCTGCTGAAGAAGCTGCGTACGGCCGGCGTGCAGGACATCCAGGTCATCTACACGAACGAACTGGACCAGGGCGCGTACATCTCGCAAACCCTGCGCATCGACGAGACGGTGGACGAGTTTGCAGCCCGCGTGGCCATCTACCGCATGATGCGCCCCGGCGAGCCGCCGACGGAAGACGCGGTGCAGGCCCTGTTCCAGCGCCTGTTCTACAACCCGGACACGTACGACCTGTCGCGCGTGGGCCGCATGAAGTTCAACGCCAAGGTCGGCCGCGACGAATCGACCGGCCCGATGGTGCTGACCAACGAAGACATCCTGGCCGTGGTCAAGATCCTCGTGGACCTGCGCAACGGCAACGGCGAAGTCGACGACATCGACCACCTGGGCAACCGCCGCGTGCGCTGCGTCGGCGAACTGGCCGAAAACCAGTACCGCACCGGCCTGGCACGTATCGAGAAGGCCGTGAAGGAACGTCTGGGTCAGGCGGAGCAAGAGCCGCTGATGCCGCACGACCTGATCAACAGCAAGCCGATCTCGGCCGCGCTGAAGGAATTCTTCGGCGCCTCGCAGCTGTCGCAGTTCATGGACCAGACCAACCCGCTGTCCGAAATCACCCACAAGCGCCGCGTGTCGGCCCTTGGCCCGGGCGGTCTGACGCGCGAACGTGCAGGCTTCGAAGTGCGCGACGTGCACGTCACCCACTACGGCCGCGTGTGCCCGATCGAAACGCCCGAAGGCCCGAACATCGGCCTGATCAACTCGCTGGCCCTGTACGCCCGCCTGAACGAATACGGCTTCATCGAGACGCCGTACCGCCGCGTGGTCGACAGCAAGGTCACCAACGAGATCGACTACCTGTCGGCCATCGAAGAAGGCAAGTACGTCATCGCCCAGGCCAATGCGGCCCTGGACAAGGACGGCAAGCTGACCGGCGACCTGGTTTCGGCGCGTGAGGCCGGCGAATCGATCCTGGTCGGCGCCGAACGCATCCAGTACATGGACGTGTCGCCCGCGCAGATCGTGTCGGTGGCTGCCTCGCTCGTGCCGTTCCTCGAGCACGACGATGCGAACCGCGCGCTGATGGGCGCCAACATGCAGCGCCAGGCCGTGCCCGTGCTGCGTCCCGAGAAGCCGATGGTCGGTACCGGTATCGAGCGCGTCTCCGCGGTCGACTCGGGCACCGTGGTCACGGCCACCCGCGGCGGTATCGTCGACTACGTCGATGCGACCCGTGTCGTGGTGCGCGTGAACGACGCCGAAGCGGCAGCCGGTGAAGTCGGCGTGGACATCTACAACCTGATCAAGTATCAGCGTTCGAACCAGAACACCAACATCCACCAGCGTCCGATCGTCAAGCGCGGCGACAAGATCGCCAAGGGCGACGTGATCGCCGACGGCGCATCGACCGACCTCGGCGAACTGGCTCTCGGCCAGAACATGCTGATCGCGTTCATGCCCTGGAACGGCTACAACTTCGAAGATTCGATCCTGATCTCGGAACGCGTCGTCGCCGAAGACCGCTACACCTCGATTCACATCGAGGAACTGGTGGTGATGGCCCGCGACACCAAGCTCGGTGCCGAGGAAATCACGCGCGACATCCCGAACCTGGCCGAGCAGCAGCTCAACCGCCTGGACGAATCCGGCATCATCTACGTGGGTGCCGAAGTGCAGCCGGGCGACACGCTGGTGGGCAAGGTCACGCCGAAGGGCGAGACCACGCTGACGCCTGAAGAGAAGCTGCTTCGCGCCATCTTCGGCGAGAAGGCTTCCGACGTGAAGGACACGTCGCTGCGCGTGGACCAGGGCTCGCAAGGCACCGTGATCGACGTGCAGGTGTTCACCCGCGAAGGCATCACGCGCGACAAGCGCGCCCAGCAGATCATCGACGACGAGCTCAAGCGCTTCCGGCTCGACCTGAACGACCAGCTTCGCATCGTCGAAGCCGACGCGTTCGACCGTATCGAGAAGCTGCTGACCGGCAAGGTGGCCAACGGCGGCCCGAACAAGCTGGCCAAGGGCACCAAGCTCGACAAGGCCTACCTGTCGTCGGTCGAGAAGTTCCACTGGTTCGACATCCGCCCGGCGGACGACGAAGTGGCCACGCAGCTCGAGTCGATCAAGAACTCGCTGGAGCAGACGCGCCACAGCTTCGACCTCGCGTTCGAGGAAAAGCGCAAGAAGCTCACGCAGGGCGACGAGCTGCCCGCGGGCGTGCTCAAGATGGTCAAGGTCTACCTGGCCGTCAAGCGCCGCCTGCAACCCGGCGACAAGATGGCCGGCCGGCACGGCAACAAGGGTGTGGTGTCGAAGATCGTTCCGGTCGAAGACATGCCCCACATGGCCGACGGCACGCCGTGCGACATCTGCCTGAACCCGCTGGGCGTGCCTTCGCGGATGAACGTGGGCCAGGTGCTCGAAGTGCACCTGGGCTGGGCCGGCAAGGGCATCGGCAACCGCATCGGCGACCTGCTGCAGCAGGAGGCCAAGGTGGCCGAGCTGCGCAAGTTCATGGAGCAGCTGTACAACGGCTCGGGCCGCAAGGAAGACCTCAGCCTGCTGAGCGACACCGACGTGCTCGAAATGGCGGCCAACCTGTCTTCGGGTGCCACCTTCGCCACGCCGGTGTTCGACGGCGCATCGGAAGAGGAAATCCGCGGCATGCTGAAGCTCGCCTACCCGGACGACATCGCCAAGCTCAAGGGCCTGACCGAGACGCGCACGCAGGCCTACCTGTACGACGGCCGCACCGGCGACCAGTTCGAGCGTCCCGTCACCGTCGGCTACATGCACTTCCTGAAGCTGCACCACCTGGTGGACGACAAGATGCACGCCCGTTCGACCGGCCCGTACTCGCTCGTCACGCAGCAGCCGCTGGGCGGCAAGGCGCAGTTCGGCGGCCAGCGTTTCGGCGAAATGGAAGTGTGGGCGCTGGAAGCTTACGGCGCCGCCTACGTGCTGCAGGAAATGCTGACCGTGAAGTCCGACGACGTGCAAGGCCGTACCAAGGTGTACGAAAGCATCGTCAAGGGCGAGCACTCGATCGAAGCCGGCATGCCGGAATCGTTCAACGTGCTGGTCAAGGAAATTCGTTCGCTGGGGCTCGACATCGAGCTCGAGCGTTCTTAATTTGAAAAGGGAAAGAGTCTTATGAAATCGCTACTCGACCTGTTCAAGCAATTCACGCCCGATGAGCATTTCGATGCCATCAAGATCGGCATGGCTTCGCCCGAGAAGATCCGTTCGTGGTCTTTTGGCGAGGTGAAGAAGCCAGAGACGATCAACTATCGCACGTTCAAGCCCGAGCGCGACGGCCTGTTCTGCGCCAAGATCTTCGGCCCCATCAAGGACTACGAGTGCCTGTGCGGCAAGTACAAGCGCCTGAAGCACCGCGGCGTGATCTGCGAGAAGTGCGGCGTCGAAGTCACGCAGACCAAGGTGCGCCGCGAGCGCATGGGCCACATCGACCTGGCCGCGCCCTGCGCGCACATCTGGTTCCTGAAGTCGCTGCCGTCGCGCCTGGGCCTCGTGCTCGACATGACGCTGCGCGACATCGAACGCGTGCTGTACTTCGAAGCCTACGTGATCACCGACCCCGGCATGACCCCGCTGAAGAAGTTCGGCATCATGTCCGAGGATGACTACGACGCGAAGCGCAAGGAATACGGCGACGAATTCGTCGCCAAGATGGGCGCCGAAGGCATCAAGGACCTGCTGGAAGGCATCGAGCTCGACAGCGAGATCGAACGCCTGCGCGGCGACCTGACCGGCTCCGAAGTCAAGGTCAAGAAGAACTCCAAGCGCCTGAAGGTGCTGGAAGCCTTCCGCAAGTCGGGCATCAAGCCCGAGTGGATGGTGCTCGACGTGCTGCCCGTGCTGCCGCCGGACCTGCGTCCGCTGGTGCCGCTGGATGGCGGCCGCTTCGCGACCTCCGACCTGAACGACCTGTACCGCCGCGTCATCAACCGCAATTCGCGCCTGCGCCGCCTGCTGGAGCTCAAGGCTCCGGAAATCATCGCGCGCAACGAAAAGCGGATGCTGCAGGAGGCTGTGGACTCGCTGCTGGACAACGGCCGCCGCGGCAAGGCCATGACGGGCGCCAACAAGCGCGCGCTCAAGTCGCTGGCCGACATGATCAAGGGCAAGAGCGGCCGCTTCCGCCAGAACCTGCTGGGCAAGCGCGTCGACTACTCGGGCCGTTCGGTCATCGTGGTGGGCCCGACGCTCAAGCTGCACCAGTGCGGCCTGCCGAAGCTGATGGCGCTCGAGCTGTTCAAGCCCTTCATCTTCTCGCGCCTCGAAGCCATGGGCATCGCGACCACGATCAAGGCTGCGAAGAAGGAAGTCGAATCGGGCACGCCGGTGGTCTGGGACATCCTGGAAGAAGTGATCAAGGAGCACCCGGTGATGCTGAACCGTGCGCCTACGCTGCACCGTTTGGGCATCCAGGCGTTCGAGCCGATCCTGATCGAAGGCAAGGCGATCCAGCTGCACCCGCTGGTTTGCGCGGCCTTCAACGCCGACTTCGACGGCGACCAGATGGCCGTCCACGTGCCGCTGTCGGTGGAAGCGCAGATGGAAGCCCGCACGCTGATGCTGGCCTCCAACAACGTGCTGTTCCCGGCTTCGGGCGAACCCTCGATCGTTCCTTCGCAGGACGTGGTGCTGGGTCTGTACTACACGACCCGCGACCGCATCAACGGCAAGGGCGAGGGCCTGATCTTCTCCGACATCGGCGAAGTGCAGCGCGCGCTCGACGCCAACGAAGTCGAACTCACCGCCAAGGTGGCAGTGCGCATCACGGAGTACACCAAGGACAAGGAAACCGGCGAATTCACGCCTTCCACGTCGCTGGTGGACACCACCGTGGGCCGCGCGCTGCTGTCCGAGATCCTGCCCAAGGGCCTGCCGTTCTCGAACATCAACAAGGCGCTGAAGAAGAAGGAAATCTCCAAGCTCATCAACGTCTCGTTCCGCAAGTGCGGCCTGAAAGAGACCGTGGTGTTCGCCGACAAGCTGCTGCAGAACGGCTTCCGCCTGGCGACCAAGGCCGGCATCTCGATCGCGATCGACGACATGCTGGTGCCCGCCGAGAAGCACGGCATCATCGAGCGCTCGGCCAAGGAAGTGAAGGAGATCGAGCAGCAGTACGTCTCCGGTCTCGTGACCTCCGGCGAGCGCTACAACAAGGTGGTGGACATCTGGGGCAAGGCCGGCGACGAAGTGTCGAAGGTCATGATGGCCAAGCTGTCCAAGCAGAAGGTCATCGACCGCCACGGCAAGGAAGTGGAGCAGGAGTCGTTCAACTCCATCTACATGATGGCCGACTCCGGCGCCCGCGGTTCCGCAGCGCAGATCCGCCAGGTGGCCGGCATGCGGGGCCTGATGGCCAAGCCGGACGGCTCGATCATCGAGACGCCCATTACCGCGAACTTCCGCGAAGGCCTGAACGTGCTGGAGTACTTCATCTCCACCCACGGTGCCCGAAAGGGTCTGGCCGACACGGCGCTGAAGACGGCGAACTCGGGCTACCTGACCCGTCGTCTGGTCGACGTGACGCAAGACCTGGTCGTGACCGAGCAGGACTGCGGCACGCACGGCGGCTACCTGATGCGCGCCATCGTCGAAGGCGGTGAAGTGATCGAGTCGCTGCGCGACCGTATCCTGGGCCGTTCGGCTGCCGACGACGTGCTGCACCCGGAAAACCGCTCGGTGCTGCTGAAGGCCGGCGAGATGTTCGACGAGGACAACATCGAAGAGCTCGAGGCGCAAGGCGTCGACGAGGTCAAGGTGCGTACCGCGCTGACCTGCGAAACCCGCTTCGGCATCTGCGCGACCTGCTACGGGCGCGACCTGGGCCGCGGCGGCCTGATCAACATCGGCGAAGCCGTCGGTGTGATCGCTGCGCAGTCCATCGGCGAACCCGGCACGCAGCTCACGATGCGTACCTTCCACATCGGTGGTGCGGCATCGCGTGCAGCGGTGGCCTCGAGCGTCGAAGCCAAGTCCAACGGCGTGATCGGCTTCAACGCCACGATGCGCTACGTGACCAACAGCAAGAACGAGCTGGTGGTGATTGCACGTTCGGGCGAGATCGTCATCCATGACGAACACGGCCGCGAGCGCGAACGCCACAAGGTGCCGTACGGCGCGATCCTGGCGGTCAAGGCCGACCAGCAGATCAAGGCCGGCCACGTGCTTGCCAACTGGGATCCGCTGACGCGCCCGATCATCACGGAATTCGCCGGCAAGACGCAGTTCGAGAACGTGGAAGAAGGCCTCACCGTCGCCAAGCAGGTGGACGAAGTGACCGGCCTGTCGACCCTGGTCGTGATCGATCCGAAGCGCCGCGGCGCCGCCAAGGTCGTGCGTCCGCAGGTGAAGCTCATCGACGCCTCCGGCGCCGAAGTGAAGATCCCGGGCACCGACCACTCGGTGACGATCGGCTTCCCGATCGGCGCCCTGGTGCAGGTGCGCGACGGCCAGGACGTGGGCCCCGGCGAAGTGCTGGCGCGTATTCCGGTCGAAGGCCAGAAGACCCGCGACATCACCGGCGGTCTGCCGCGCGTGGCCGAGCTGTTCGAAGCCCGTTCGCCGAAGGACAAGGGCATGCTGGCCGAAATGACCGGTACCGTGTCGTTCGGCAAGGAAACGAAGGGCAAGATCCGCCTGCAGATCACCGATCCGGAAGGCACGGTCTGGGAAGACCTCGTGCCGAAGGAAAAGAACATCCTGGTGCACGAAGGCCAGGTGGTGAACAAGGGCGAAAGCGTGGTCGACGGCCCGGCGGACCCGCAGGACATCCTGCGCCTGCTGGGTTCGGAAGAGCTCGCGCGCTATATCGTGGACGAAGTGCAGGACGTGTACCGCCTGCAGGGCGTGAAGATCAACGACAAGCACATCGAGGTGATCGTTCGCCAGATGCTGCGCCGCGTCGTGGTCGACAACATCGGCGAGACCAGCTACATCTCGGGCGAACAGGTCGAACGCAGCGAAATGCTCAACACCAACGACGCCCTGCGCGCCGAAGGCAAGATCCCCGCGACGTTCACCAACCTGCTGCTGGGTATCACGAAGGCATCGCTGTCGACCGACTCGTTCATCTCTGCCGCTTCGTTCCAGGAAACGACGCGCGTGCTGACCGAAGCCGCGATCATGGGCAAGCGCGACGAGCTGCGCGGCCTGAAGGAAAACGTCATCGTCGGCCGCCTGATTCCCGCGGGCACCGGCATGGCCTACCACCAGGCGCGCAAGGCCAAGGATCAGATGGACGAGGCCGAGCGCCGCGCCATCGCCGAATCCGAAGCCGCCGAACTGGCCGGTGCGACCAGCGATGTTTCCACCACGGCCGACGCCAGCGAAGGCGCCGCGTCCGAATAACTGGGTAGCATCACCGGCCATGACCGGTATCCGACGCCCCCCGACCGCCCCCGGTTGGGGGGCGTTTTTCTTTGAGTTGTCTATTGCGAAGCGTTTTTGCCGATGAGCGTGTTGCCCGATTCGATGGTCGGCTGGATCGTCATTGCCGTGCTCCTGTTCTGGTTCGTGGGCGCTTACAACCGGCTCGTGCGTCTGCGCGCGGCCGTGCTCCAGGCCTATGCCACGCTCGATGCGGCCTTGCGGAAGCAGCTGGATTTCGTCCAGGCCAGCATCACGGCCGCCCTGCCGGAAAAGGCTGCGTCCAGCCATTCGTCGGCCGTGGCGCCGCTGCAGGCCGCCACCACCCAGCTGGCGACCCTGCTGGGCGCCACCCGGCTGCATCCGCTCGACCCCGGCGGCATGGCCGCGCTGGCCACGGCGCTGCAGGTGCTGATCACGGCCTGGCAGCGCCAGCATCCGGACGCGGTGACGGTCTTCGAGGCGGACGGAACGCTCTCGCGGCCGGCGCCGCTGCTGCCGGCCGGCGCCGGTGCGGCGTCCGGCACGCTCGAACCCATGGCCTGGCCCGAGCCTTCGGCCGCCGCGG
This sequence comes from Variovorax sp. V93, assembly GCF_041154485.1. Classification (NCBI taxonomy): domain Bacteria; kingdom Pseudomonadati; phylum Pseudomonadota; class Betaproteobacteria; order Burkholderiales; family Comamonadaceae; genus Variovorax; species Variovorax sp. V93. The sequence continues at coordinate 713,447 of NZ_AP028669.1, forward strand.
AAATCGCACGCAGCCAGTTCAACCTGGCGGTGGGGCAGTACAACGCCGCCATCGTCCAGTTTCCGGCGCTGCTGGTGGCATGGATGGTGCGTTTGCGTCCGGCCGCGCCGTTGCTTTGAAGCCGCCCGGACGCCGGCGCTGCATTTTTTCTTCGTACGCTCGCGGGGCGCCGCGCCTGCGGCGCGCCCGTTGACGCCCATTACCATCGCCCCAACTTGTCAGAACTATCTTCCGATCATTCCGCCGGCACCGCGCCGCCGATGCAACCGCCGCTATGGCGCCAGCTGCAGCTGACTGCGGCGGCGCTCGCGTCGATTCGCGCCGGCAGCTCGGGCAACGTCGCGTTCGAAGCCGTCGAGCCCGCCATGCGCCCCGGCGTGCAGGCGCTCGGTTTCCAGGTGCTGCGTTGGCTCGGCCGCGCCGAGGCCTTGCGCCGCCACTTGGCCAAGCGCACGCCGCCGCCGCTGCCCGACGCGCTCCTGTGCACCGCATTGGCGCTGGCCTGGGATGCGCAGCACGCGCCCTACGAGCCCTTCACGCTGGTCGACCAGGCCGTCGAGGCGGCCAAGCGCAATCCCGCCACGCGCGCGCAGGCGAGCTTCATCAATGCCTGCCTGCGCCGCTTCCTGCGCGAGCGCGACGAGCTCGTGGCCGCGACCGACCATGAACCGGTCGCGCAGTGGAACCATCCGCGCTGGTGGATCGAGCGGCTCAAGCGCGACCACCCGCGCGACTGGCAGCGGGTGCTCGCCGCCGACAACGCGCAGCCGCCGATGACCCTGCGCGTCAACCTGCGCAAGACCACCGTGGCTTCCTATCAGCTCGCGCTCCAGGCAGTGGGCCTCGAGGCCGTCCGGGTAGGGCAGGCGGGCCTGCAGCTGGCGCGTGCGCGCCCGGTGCAGCAGCTGCCCGGCTTTGCCGACGGCGAATGCTCGGTGCAGGATGCCGCCGCGCAGCTGGCGGCGCCACTGCTGCTCGAAGGCCTGCTGCCCGCGGCCGGAGCGGCACCCCTGCGCGTGCTCGATGCCTGCGCCGCCCCCGGCGGCAAGACCGCGCACCTGCTGGAATTCGCCGGCCCGGCGGCCGTCGAGGTGACGGCGCTCGAGGTCGATGCCGCCCGCAGCCGCCGCATCGACGAAACCCTGGGCCGGCTCGGCCTGTCCGCCAGGGTGCTGGTGGCCGACGCCGCGCGGCCGTCCGCCTGGTGGGACGGCACGCCATTCGACGCCATCCTGCTCGATGCGCCGTGCACCGCCTCGGGCATCGTGCGGCGCCATCCCGACGTGCGCTGGCTGCGCCGCGAGAGCGACACCGCCCAACTGGCGGTCCAGCAGGCGGCGCTGCTCGCGGCCCTCTGGCCCCTGGTCCGGCCCGGCGGCCGGCTGCTCTATTGCACCTGTTCCGTCTTCCGGGAAGAGGGCTCGCAACAAATCGATGCGTTCCTTGCGCACAACACCGACGCCCGATTGGGGGCATCGCCGGGCCATTTGCTTCCCCAAAGCGGGGCGAATGCCCGCGCCGTCCCGGACAATCCCTCAGGTGACCACGACGGCTTCTTCTACGCCCTGCTTGAAAAACGTCCGCGCTGAGGCTCGCAGGCGGCGCGTCCTGGCGCCGCTGGCCGGGCTCCTGCTGGCCTGGGCATTGCTGCTGACCTGCCTGCTGCCGATTGCGGTGGCGCAGGGGCGCGTCGTGCCATCGGTCACCCAGATGCGGCTGGAGCAGGCCGACGACGGCGTCTATCTCACCGCGGCCGTGCAGTTCGAGCTGCCCTCGCTGGTCGAGGAGGTGCTCGACAAGGGCATTGCCATCTATTTCGTGGCCGAGGCCGAGGTCTTCCAGGAGCGCTGGTACTGGACCGACCGCAAGGTGGCGCAGGTCACGCGCCACATGCGGCTGGCCTACCAGCCGCTCACGCGCCGCTGGCGGCTCAACGTGTCGCCGGTGCCCATCACCGGCGCCGCGGGATTCGGCGTTTCGCTGAACCAGAACTTCGACAGCCTGGCCGACGCCATGGACGCCGTCAAGCGCGTCGGCCGGCTGCGGCTGGGCGACGTGGCCGAAGTGGGCGACGAGCCGCTGCACCAGGTCGTGTTCCGCTTCCGGCTCGACACCTCGCAGCTGCCGCGCCCGTTCCAGATCGGCGTGGTCGGCCAGGCCGACTGGAACATCGTGGCCGAGCGCAGCGCCAAGCTGGCGCTGGAGAAGCAGCGGTGAGCAACAAGCCGCGCAGCGGCGCAGCGGCCACGCCCGCCGCCCGCCGCGCGCGCGCGCTGCGCTGGGCCGTGGGCGTGGGCGCCGCGCTGGTCACGGCCATCGGCCTGGTGCTGATGTTCCTGCTGGCCCAGGCCACCAACAACCGCGCGCTGTACGAGCGCTACTACGTGCGCCTGTTCGGCATCAACGTGGTGGTGGCGGTGCTGCTGGTGCTGGTGATCGGCTGGGTCGCCTTCCGGCTGCTGCGGCGGCTGCGCCAGGGCAAGTTCGGCAGCCGCCTGCTCATCAAGCTCGCGGCCATCTTCGCGCTGGTGGGCGTGGTGCCGGGCGCGCTGGTCTACGTGGTGTCCTACCAGTTCGTCGCGCGTTCGATCGAGAGCTGGTTCGACGTCAAGGTGGAGGGCGCGCTCGACGCCGGCCTGAACCTCGGCCGCGCCACGCTCGACTCGCTCGCGGACGACCTGGCCGCCAAGACGCGCGTGGCCAGTGCCCAGCTGGTGCAGGTGCCCGATGCGAGCGCCGGCCTCGTCCTCGAGCGCATCCGTGACCAGCTCCAGGCCAGCGACGTGGTGCTCTGGACCGGCACTGGCCAGCTGGTCGCCGGCGCCGGCGCCTCGCGCTTCCAGCTCAACCCCGAGCGGCCGACCACCCAGCAGCTGCGGCAGGTGCGCGCCGACCGCGCCATCGCCCACATCGAAGGCCTCGACGAAACCGCGGTGCCGGGGACCACCCTGCCTCCCGCCACTGTGCGCGCACTCGCGATGGTGCAGCGACCGGGCTTCGACTTCGACACGGCGCCGCGCTTCCTCCAGGTCACGCAGCCGCTGCCGCCCGCGGTGGTTGCCAATGCGCTCGCCGTCCAGGAGGCCAACCGCGAATACCAGGAGCGGGCACTGGCCCGCGAGGGCCTGCGGCGCATGTACATCGGCACCCTCACGCTGAGCCTTTTCCTGGCCGTGTTCGGCGCCGTGCTGCTGGCCGTGCTGTTCGGCAACCAGCTCGCGCGGCCGCTGCTCGTGCTGGCGGACGGCGTGCGCCAGGTGGCCGGCGGCGACCTGCGGCCGACCGCCGTGCTGCAGGGCAAGGACGAGCTGGGCGGCCTCACGCGCTCCTTCGCCGTCATGACCCAGCAACTGGCGGATGCCCGCGGCGCCGTCGAAAAGACCATGGGCCAGCTCGACGCCGCCCGCGCCAACCTGCAGACCATCCTGGACAACCTGACCTCCGGCGTGATCGTGCTCGACGCCAAGGGCACCATACTTTCCACCAACCCCGGCGCCACCCGCGTGCTGCGCGCGCCTTTGGCCGCCTACGAAGGCATGCCGCTCGCCCAGGTGCCCGGGCTCGCGGACTTCGGCAACAGCGTTCAGCAGCAGTTCGACGAGTTCCAGGTCGAGCGCATGCAGCACGGCCTGGACCACTGGCAGCACGCCTTCGAGCTGCATGCCAGCGGCACCGACCTGCCGCAGCAGGACAGCGCCATCAACATCGTGGCGCGCGGCGCCGAGCTGCCGGGGGCCGCGCGGCTGCTGGTGTTCGACGACATCTCCGAAATCGTCTCTGCCCAGCGCGCCCAGGCCTGGGGCGAAGTGGCGCGCCGCCTCGCCCACGAGATCAAGAACCCGCTCACGCCCATCCAGCTCTCGGCCGAGCGGCTCGAAATGAAGCTCTCGGGCAAGGTCGCGCCGCCCGAGCAGGCCGTGCTCGTCAAGTCGGTCAAGACCATCGTCGACCAGGTCGACGCCATGAAGCGGCTGGTCAACGAATTCCGCGACTACGCCCGCCTGCCCGCGGCCGACCTCAAGCCCGTCGACCTCAACGCGCTGCTCACCGACGTGCTCCAGCTCTACAGCGCCGAGAACGCGCCCATTGCGCTGCGCTCCGAGCTGGACGAGCGCTGCCCGCCGATCCGCGGCGACGCCCAGCAGATCCGCCAGGTCATCCACAACCTGCTGCAGAACGCCCAAGACGCCGCCGAGGCCGCCGCCAGCACCACCGGCCGCGCCGGCGAGGTCGTCATCCGCACCCGCCTGGGCGATTCGGGCCAGCGCGTGCGCCTGACCGTGCAGGACAGCGGCCCGGGCTTTGCCGAGAACATCCTCAAGCGCGCCTTCGAGCCCTACGTCACCACGAAAACAAAAGGTACAGGTTTGGGACTGGCCGTGGTCAAGAAGATCGCGGACGAGCACGGCGCCCGCATCGAGCTTTCCAACCGCGTTGTCGATGGGGCTGTAGCAGGGGCGCAAGTCTCGCTATCATTCGCGCTGGCAGGCGAGCCGCAAACAGCGGTCGCTCACACCGAAGATCCGAAGTCTTCCGCCGCCTGAGCGTGAAAGAAACCCGTCGCGCACAGACGATGGGGCGGCTGGCGGACCCTACACACATTGCAGATACCGGCGCATACAACAAGCAGCACTCATGGCAAACATTCTCGTGGTCGATGACGAGCTGGGCATTAGGGACCTGCTCTTCGAAATTCTCAATGACGAAGGCCACAACGTGGAGTTGGCGGAAAACGCGGCCGAGGCACGCGCAGCGCGGCAGCGCGCACGGCCCGACCTCGTGCTGCTCGACATCTGGATGCCCGACACCGACGGCGTCACGCTGCTCAAGGAATGGTCCACTGCCGGGCTGCTGAGCATGCCCGTCATCATGATGAGCGGCCACGCCACCATCGACACCGCCGTCGATGCCACCCGCATCGGTGCCTTCGCATTCCTCGAGAAACCCATCACGCTGCAGAAGCTCCTGAAGGCCGTGGAGCAGGGCCTTGCGCGCGAAAACGCCAGGCGCGCGGCGGCGGGCGTGGTGCCCCCGGCCCCGGGCATCAATCCCTCGGCTGCCATCACCACCACCGGCGACAGCCTGCTGCTGGCTTCGCTCGCCGCCGTGCCGGTGCCCGACGCCGGACCGCAGTCGACCCAGAGCTTCGACCTCGACCGCCCGCTGCGCGACGCGCGCGACGGCTTCGAGAAGGCCTACTTCGAATTCCATCTGGCCATGGAGAACGGCTCGATGACCCGCGTGGCCGAGAAGACCGGCCTGGAACGCACCCATCTCTACCGCAAGCTCAAACAACTTGGCGTCGATCTTTCGAGAGGGCGCAGAAGCGCTGTATAATTTAAGGCTGCACACCAAGGCCCGGTAGCTCAGTTGGTAGAGCAGCGGATTGAAAATCCGCGTGTCGGTGGTTCGATTCCGCCCCAGGCCACCAAATTCCTGCGTCTCTCAAAGGCGCAACCCCAAAAAGCCCCAAGCAAATCAACAGCTTGGGGCTTTTTGCATTCCGAAGCGCCTCAGTTTTTCGAAACCCCGGGTTTACGCCTGGGTCCGAACCCTCAAGTTTCCGCACAGCACTGCCGATATCCCTGGCAACTGGCCCCGCGTCGGCGGCCGTCATGGAAAAGCACATGCGCAATTGGAAGATCAGTGCCCAGCTGGGCGCGGCGTTCGGGATCGTGTTGCTGTTGATGGCGACGGGGCTCGTGATCGGCATCGCGGGCCTTCAGGACATCGCCGCCGGCAGCGGCGTCGCCCCGGAACTGGCACGGCGTATCGGCTCGACACAGAAGCTCATGGCCGGCTTCGGGCTCGCCGCGCTGCTGGCCGGCGTCGGCTGCAGCGTCTGGCTTGCGCGCAGCATCATGCAGCCCCTTGGCGAGGCGATCTTCATTGCCGAGACCGTGGCCTCGGGCGACCTCAGCAAGGAATTCGAGACCGAGCGCGGCGGCGATTTCGGGCGGCTGCTGCGCGGCATGGGCGAGATGGAAGATACGCTGACGGACGTGGTGACGCGCATCAAGGCGTCGACCGATTCGATCGTGGTGGCATCCGGGCAGATCGCAGCCGGCAACCAGGAGCTGTCCTCGCGCACCGAGGAGCAAGCGAGTTCGCTCGAGCAGACCGCGGCCTCGATGGAAGAGCTCACGAGCACCGTCAAGCAGAACGCCGACAACGCTCGCCAGGCCAACCAGCTCGCGCTCTCGGCTTCCGAAGTGGCGGTCAAGGGTGGCAGTGTCGTGGGGCAGGTGGTCGACACCATGGCGTCGATCAATGCCTCGTCCAGGAAGATCGTCGACATCATCGGCGTGATCGACGGCATCGCGTTCCAGACCAACATCCTGGCGCTGAACGCCGCAGTGGAAGCCGCGCGTGCAGGCGAGCAGGGCCGCGGCTTCGCAGTCGTCGCGTCGGAAGTGAGGAGCCTTGCACAGCGCTCGGCTGCGGCGGCCAAGGAAATCAAGGGCCTGATCGACGATTCGGTGGGCAAGGTCGACGTGGGCAGCGCGCTCGTCGGCGAGGCCGGCAAGACGATGGAAGAGATCGTGAGCGGCGTCAAGCGCGTGACCGACATCATCGGCGAGATCACGGCCGCGAGCCATGAACAGGCGCAGGGCATCGAGCAGGTGAACCAGGCGATTGCGCAGATGGACCAGGTGACGCAGCAGAACGCGGCGCTGGTCGAGGAGGCGGCGGCCGCGGCCCAGTCGCTGCAGCAGCAGGCCGACAGCCTCTCGCAGGTGGTCGCAACCTTCAAGCTCGACGACGATGAAGAGGACGGACTCGCCGCCGCGCCGCCCAGGCCCGCACCCGTCCAGGCGCGTGTCGTGCAGCCGGTGCAGCCGGCTCGGCGTGCCCTTGCCGCCGCAACGCAGCGCAAACCGGCGGCGGCCATTGCGGGAGCATCCGCTGCCAGCGGAGACTGGGAGACCTTCTAAGCCCGTGCGTGCGTGCGTGCGCGCCGGCCGCGGGCGGCAACGAACGGTCAGGCCGGCTGCCAGCCAGCCTTGTGCGCATCGGGGTTCTTGTCCGCGACAAGATTCAGCCTGATGCCGTGCTCGAGAAACGCCTTGAGCCCTGCAAGCGTCCAGGTGAAGCCTTGAGTCGACTCGGCAACGTACTTGAAGAGTTCGTCTGCATCGCCCGTCCAGCCAGACTCCGTGATGACGACATAAGTCGTTCCATCTGCGCGTGCGGAGAACTTCCATTCGACCGTTGTGCGGCCGCTGTACCCGTCCCACTCGATCACGATGCGCTTGTCGGGTTCGATGTCTTTCACGAGCAACGACGTGGATGCTCCATACATCTCCCAGTCCCATCTGACCTCATGACCGGTCTCGAGCCGGCCGCTGCTTTGGGTGAACCAGAAGTTGGTTGTCACACGGGGATCGATGAACGCCCCGAACACCTCTGCGACAGGCTTGCGGATGAGCATCTCCGTTTGTGCGACAGGTGCTTTCGTGATCTCGACTTTCATGGATGACCTCCGTGCCAGCTGATATTGGCATGGAGAGCTCCGCACCATGAGCACTCGGCGCCATGGACCCACCCGCAGTGCAGTTTTCTTTCAATATGCAACGCTGCACTCCACCTACGCCAATGTGAGCATCGCCCTACAGAAGAAGCGCTGCAAAAAAATAAGCTGACCGATGGCGAGGCCGAGCAGATGAGATGAAGCGCCTCGTGCAAAGGAAGCCAAAAAATTGGACCCCCCATCCAGAACCTTCGAGCGCCGCGCGCTCCGAATTCCGCTGCGCTCTTCCGTGACGCTGGAGGCTGACCTGTGCCTGCCGGCGGCCTCGCGCGGGATCGTGCTGTTTGCGCACGGCAGCGGCAGCAGCCGCTTCAGTCCGCGCAACCGACAGGTCGCTGAGAGCCTCAACGAGGCCAAGCTGGCCACGCTGCTTGTCGACCTCCTGACCTCCGACGAAGAGGCCATCGACGAGCGCACGCGTGAGCTGCGCTTCGACATCGACATGCTGGCCGACCGGCTCGTCGGGCTGACCGACTGGCTGGGCGACTGCGAGCCCGCCGCGGGTCTGAGGATCGGCTACTTCGGCGCGAGCACCGGCGCCGGTGCCGCGCTGGTGGCGGCGGCGCAGCGGCCCGACGCGGTGCACGCCGTGGTTTCGCGCGGCGGACGGCCCGACCTGGCCGGGCAGGCGCTCGAGCGCGTGCGCGCACCCACGCTGCTGATCGTCGGCGGCAACGACGGGCCGGTGATCGATATGAACTGGCAAGCCCTTGCGGCGCTGCGCGGCGAGAAGCGGCTTTCGCTCGTGCCCGGTGCAACGCATCTTTTCGAGGAACCCGAAGCGCTGGGCGCGGTGTCGAAGCTGGCGCGCGACTGGTTTCGGGACCATCTCGATCCCTCCAGGAGTACGAAGAAATGAGCAAATCACCCAGGCACCAGAAATGGCCCGACCACCAGGTGCGCGAAGAGCCGCTTCGCCAGCCGATGGAGGCCGAGGTCGAAGGCGTGGTCGTCGCGAGCTCGGCGGACGTGATCAAGGTTGTCGAAGACAAGTCGCCGGTGCGCTACTACTTTCCGCGCACCGACGTCCGCACCGACAAATTGAAGCGTTCGCAGACCACGACCGAATGCCCGTTCAAGGGCACCGCGAGCTACTACAGCCTGAACGTGGGCGAGCGGCAGCTGGCCGACGCGATCTGGTCCTATGAGGATCCATACGACGAGCACCAGGCGCTGAAGGGCCGCATGGCCTTCTATGACGACAGGCTGCCGGAAATCCATGTCCGCCCGAAGAGCTGACGCGCCGCAACGCATGAAGAAGAAGGTTGCCCGCGCATGAGTGAAGCGCTCGACACGCTGGCCGATGCAACGCTCCTGGGGCTGGCCGTGCCCGACCTGGCGCTTGCAGCGGCCGCAGCCCTTGCCGCCTACCTGGCGATGCGGCTGGTGCTGCGCTACGTGATCGGGCGTGTGCGCAGCCTCGCCCAGCACACCAGCAATCGCGTCGACGACACGGTGGTCGAGGTGCTGGCCGGCACCAACCGCGCGTTCCTGGTGCTGGCCGCGCTGCTGGTCGGCGTGGGCATGCTCGACCTGCCCGAGCGCTGGAACCAGCGCGTCGGACAGCTGTGGTTCATTGCCCTCGCGCTGCAGGCGGGCCTGTGGTTCACCCGGGCCATCGGCTTCGGGCTGCGCCGCTACGAGCAGCGCCACTCCTCCGCGAGCATGACGCAGATCAGCGCGTCGGCCATGCTGATGTCGTGGTCGATGCGCACCGTGCTGTGGGCGGTGATCCTGCTGGCGGTGCTGTCGAACCTGGGCGTCAACATCACCGCCTTCGTGGCCAGCCTTGGCGTGGGCGGCATTGCGATCGCGCTTGCGATGCAGAACATCCTGGGCGACCTGTTCGCCTCCCTCTCCATTGCGGTCGACAAGCCGTTCGAGGTGGGCGATGCGATCGGCATCGGCGATCTCTCGGGCACGGTGCAGCACGTGGGCCTCAAGACCACGCGGCTGCGCAGCCTGAGCGGCGAGCAGATCGTGATCGGCAACACCGACCTGCTCAAGCAGACCGTGAAGAACTATCGCCGCATGGACGAGCGCCGCATTGCCTTCAAGTTTGGCGTGAGCTACCGCAGCACACCCGAACAGCTGGAGGCCATACCGGGCATCGTGAGGCGGTTGATCGAGTCGCGGCCGTCGCTGCGGCTGGACCGTGTGCACTTCCAGGCCTTCGGCGAAAGCTCGCTCGACTTCGAGGTGGTGTACTTCGTGACCACGCCGGACTACGGGCTCTACATGGACGAGCAGCAGCGTCTCAACCTGCAGATGATGCGCGAGTTCGCTCGCCTGGGCGTGGAGTTCGCGATTCCGGCGCGATCCCTGCATGTGCTGTCGCCCGAGGGCCGGCGCGCGGTGGCGAAGGAACTGGCCGCTCAGGAGGCGTAGGGACGCTGCAGGCAGTGCGCCACCGACGCCAGCAGGTCGTCCGGATGCAGCATGGCCGCGCGTGCCTTCTGCGCGGTTTCGTACTGGTGCAATGCGGCCTGCAGCCGCGGTGCCGTGGCCAGCGCGTGCCAGACCGGAGCCAGCGCGGCGTGCGTTGGCGCTTCGCCGCGCGCGAGCTGCTGCGCGAAGGCCAGGCTCGCGGGCTCGGCGAGCAGCACGGCCTTCGCTGCGGCGCCCAGCGGCTGCGGCAAGGCTTCGGACGGTGCCGAGCAGCAATAGATCACGTGGGGCGGCAGCAGGCGGCGGATCGGGCGCAGGCCCTGCAGCGATGCGCCGGCGATGCGCTGCTCTCCGTCGGCCGATGCAAAGGCGTAGACCGCGTCGGCACGGGCCTGCGCAAGGCGCCGCAGCCCGCGCAGCAGGCGCGGAAAGTCGGACGTGGCGGCGGCCGGCGATGCCTTGGTTTCGGCAAGAAGAACGAGGCTGGCGCCACCCGCTTCGCCGCGCACGATGGCGGCGTCCCATTCTTCCTTGGCCTTGCCCGCTTCTCCCGGAAATCCGCGCGGCGTGCGAAGACCGCGTGCGACGCGGTAGGTGGAGTCGGCTTCCCGGCAATGGCGGTTCAGCATGTCGGCGATGCTGCGAAACGCCTCGACAGCGGCCTGCTCGGCGATCCGGCCCTGCTGCGCCGATGCGCGCCCTTCGGCGGCCGCGGCATCGCTGCCCGCGAGCGGTCCGCGCTGTTCGCACAGCGCCTGGTAGCGCTGCACGCGCTCGAGCCGGAGCAGCTCGCTGCCGCGGACCAATCGCTGCAGTGCGGGGCTGGAGCGGATCGCATCCAACGGCGCGCGAAAGTTGTCGGGGCCCGGGAGTTCCTGTGCGAGCAGCTGCCCGATGGCCTCTGCAAGCTCCGCCCAAGCGCCCGCTGCTGCAAGGCCGTGCAGCCGGACCAGCGCGTCGCGCACGGCGCCGGCCGCCTCGCGCCGCAGCTTGCCGGGGTGCGCGATGGCATCGACCGCCATCCTCAGGGTGCGCCGATCCGCCGCGCGCTGCCTGGACAGCTGCACATGTTCATGCACCTGCGCGTCCTGCGCTTGCAGCATCGCGGCCTTGAACGCCGGGTCGCCGTATTCGGGCGCGAGCGCGTCGCGGATCAACTGCGCCAGCGCGCGGGTGAAGAGCGCCTGCGCACCGTCGTCGCCGGCTGGCGCCGCGGGCGATGCCTTCTCGATGCGCGCAACCTCGATCGCAAAGGCGATCGTGGCTTCGGTGCCGCCGGCCACGGCCGCCTCGGCGTCGGCCGCCAGGGGCGGCAGGCGGTACCTGCGCGGAGCGGTGCGCAAGGCAGCCAGGAGAAGCGCGTCGAGGTGATGCGGCTGCAAATCCATTCGAACGTACTTCAATGCTGAAAGATCGTTGGTTGCCCTGGGGAGCGAACTTCGCTGGCCCACTCTACGTCATCGAAGCGCATGTGGTCGTCGGCGTGACATTTCTGAGCGCATCGATGCTCCGGGTGACACCAATGTCATCCGGGGCAGGGCTTCTGGCGCGTTCACGGCGTTTCGTCGCCCGTGTTCGATCAGGCGGCGAATAGGAAAGGATTCATCCGCGGATCGGGCATGCATGTTGCGGTAACGAGTTAACAAAACTCGATCCCGACATGCATCAGTCACAAAGCGAAAACAACACCAATCCCCTGGACCGTCGCGCGTTCTGCGTGGGCGCCGTGAGCCTCGCCGCCCTCGGCACCACCGCCTGCGGAGGAGGTGGCGGTGGCGGCGGTGTGGCGGGCGGCCTCGGCGCGCTGGGCAGTGCGCCGCAGGCGGACGCATCGGCCCCGGCGGCCGCCCCGCCAGCCGCGCCCGACGCACCCGCTGCGCCCGACGCGGCCCCTCCCGCACCGCAGGCGCGCAAGTTCGTGCACCCCGGCCTGCTGCACACCGAGGCCGACTTCGAGCGCATGCGCCAGAAGGTCGCGGCCAATGCGCAGCCCTGGGTCGCCGGCTGGAACGCGCTCACGTCCAACGGCCGTTCGCAGCTCGGCGCCAAGCCGCGGCCGCTGGCCACGGTGATACGCGGCGGCGACGGGCAGAACTTCGCGCAGATGTACATCGACATCGCGCGCGCCTACCAGCTCGCGCTGCGCTGGAAGGTGTCCGAGGACACGCGCTATGCCGACCTCGCGGTCGTGTTCCTCAACGAGTGGTCGGCCACGCTGACCTCGATCCAGGGCAATGCCGACCGCTTCCTGGCGGCGGGCATCTACGGCCAGCAGTTCGCGAACGCGGCCGAGATCATGCGCTCCTATCCGGGGTGGGCGGCCAGCGATTTCGCGCGCTTCCAGAACATGATGCTCACGGTGTTCTATCCGCTCAGCCACGACTTCCTCACCAGGCACAACGGTGCGGTGATCACCAACTACTGGGCCAACTGGGACCAGTGCGCGCTGGGCTCGATCCTGGCGATCGGCGTGCTGTGCGACCGGCTCGACCTGTACGAGGAGGCGATCAGCTACTACAAGACGGGCCAGGGCAACGGCGCGGGCCTGCAGGCGGTCTACCACGTGCATCCCGGCTATCTCGGCCAATGGCAGGAAAGCGGCCGCGACCAGGGCCACTGCACGCTGGGCATCGGCCTGGCGGGCGCGTTCTGCGAGATGGCCTGGAACCAGGGCGACGACATCTACGGCTACGAGAACAACCGCTTCCTTGCCGGCGCCGAGTACGTGGCCAAGTCCAACCTGCGCGACGGCACCGGCGACTTCTACGCCGTGCCCTTTCTCACCAGCGCCAATCGCCAGGGAACGAAGACCGTGCTGGGGGACGGCCTCGGCCACCGGCGCGGCATCTGGGAAAGCGTCCACAACCACTATGCCAACCGCCTCGGCATCGCCACGCCCTACACCGCGCTGCAGGCCGAGCAGATGCGGCCCGAGCTGGACGGCAACAACGGCGACCAGCTCGGCTTCGGAACGCTCACCTACACACGCGATCCGATCGCGACGCCGGTGCGGCCGAGCGGGCTCACCGCGCGCGTGCACGGACCGCAGGTCGAGCTGTCGTGGTGGGGCTGCACCGGCGCGCTGAGCTATTCGGTCAAGCGCGCCACCATGGCGGGCGGTCCGTATGCCACGGTAGCCGCGGGCATCAGCGATACGCTGACCTTCATCGACAGCACCGTCGCGCCCGGGGTGGTGTACCACTACGCGGTGGTGGCGCTGACCGCGGCCGGAGAGGGCAACCCCTCCGACGAGGTCAGGGTCGCCCTCAAGCCCGAACTGCTGCTGCAGCGCGACTTCGGCGAAACGCAGGCGGCCGACGACTACGCCGAGCTCCCCGTGGGCGTGGTGAAGAACCTGGCCGACTTCACCATCGCATGCCGCGTGTTCCTGGACGAGATCCCGACCTGGTCGCGCGTCTTCGACTTCGGCTCCGGCGAGCGCCGCTACATGATGCTCACGCCGCGCAGCGATACCGGCAAGGTGCGCTACGCCATCTCGCCGGTCCACGGCTACAACATGCAGATGATCGAAGGCACGTCGCCGCTGCCGACCGGCCGCTGGGTGCATGTGGCGGTGACCCTGTCCGGCACGCTCGGCACGCTGTACGTCGACGGCGCGGTGGCCGGCAGCAATGCGCAGATGAGCTTCGCGCCCTGCGAACTCGGCGAGACGACGAAGAACCTGCTCGGGCGTTCGCAGTATCCGAACGATCCGCCGCTGCGCGGGCGCCTCGGCGATCTCCGCATCTACCATGGCGCGCTGGGCGCCGCGGAGGTTGCGGCGCTGGCCTAGGGCCGGACGCTAGACGGCCCCGTGCGCCTCCACGTAGAGCGCATAGAGCGAATGGCTGCTCGCCATGTAGAGGCGGTTGCGCTTGGGCCCGCCGAACTCGAGGTTGGCGCAGCGCTCCGGAAGGCGGATGAAGCCGATCGGCTTGCCTTCGCGGTTGAAGACCTTCACGCCGTCCATCTCTTCGGATTTTCCGAGCGGCAGGTGGGCCTTCAGGCCGCCGCCGACGTCGGTGGGCTCGGGCGCGAATGCGCCGTTGAAGCCCCATCCGCACCAGAGGTTGCCGTCGCGGTCGACGCGGAATCCGTCGAGCGCGCCGGGGCCGTCCGCGTCGATGAGCTTGGTCTTGTTCGACACGCTGGCGCCATCGGCTGCAACGTCGTAGCTCCAGATGCTGCGGTTGGGCGTGCCCTTCCACTCGACCACGTAGAGCTTCTTCTCGTCCGGCGAGAACGCGAGCCCGTTCGGGTTCACCAGATCGGTGATGACGGCGCTGAGCTTGCCGTCGCTCGCGATGCGGTAGACGTTGGTGGTGGCCTGCTCCGGCGTGGCCTTCGATCCTTCCCACTCGCCGTTGATGCCGAAGGTCGGGTCGGTGAACCACACGCTGTCGTCCGACTTCACGACCACGTCGTTGGGCGCGTTGAGCTTCTTGCCCTCGTAGCTGTCGGCCAGCACGGTCATGCGGCCGTTCTTCTCGGTGCGCACCACGCGGCGCGTGACCGAATGCTCGCAGGTGACGAGGCGGCCCTGGCGATCGCGCGTGTTGCCGTTGGCATAGTTGGCGTTCTGCTTGTGCACCGTGAACTTGCCGGTCTTCTCGTCGTACTTCATGAGCCGGTTGTTCGGAATGTCGCTGCACAGCAGGTAGCCGCCTTCCGGAAAGTACACCGGCCCCTCGGCCCAGCGCATGCCGGTGCCCAGTTGCTCGACGGTGCTGCTGTAGATGCGGTACTTGGCAAAGCTCGGATCCAGGATCAGCACCGACGGGTCCGGATAGCGCTGGCTGGGCTTGAAGTCGAAGGACTGCGCGCCGGCCAGCCCGGCGAAGGCGGCCAGTCCGGAGCCCGCGGCATTCTTCAGGAAGCGGCGGCGAGGCTGGAGGGCTTTGTTCTGCATCTGTAGATCTCCTTTGTCGTTGTGGAAAACCGGCGGACGCCGATCTTACGTACCCGCAGGGCGCAGCCGGGCCCTTCGCTGCGCGAAGTGCGACATGGCTTACTTGCGGTCCCCGAGACTGCCGACACAACCCGCCCGCCGCACGCCTAAGCTGGGCCTTGCAGCGAGCCTGCGATCCGACTCTGCTGCAGAAGGGGCATGCGATGACTCAGGTACATGAAGTGATGACGCGCGGCGTTCGCACGGTCGCACCGGGCGACACCATCGTGCAGGCGGCCAAGGCGCTCGAGGAGCTTGAGGTGGGCGTGCTGCCGGTCTGCGACGGCAACCGGCTGGTCGGCGTGGTGACCGACCGGGACATCGCCGTGCGCGGCGTGGCCCGCGAGATCGATCTGGGCGCTTCGCCGGTCAGGCAGATCATGACCGCCGACGCGTACTGGTGCTATGCCGACGACACGGTTGACGAAGCGCTCAGCCAGATGAGCGCGGTGCAGATCCGCAGGCTTCCGGTGGTCGACCGCGACAAGCGCCTCGTGGGCATCCTGTCGCTGGGCGACGTGGCGGCCAAGGGCGAGGCCGGTGCGGCGGCCGATCCGCTCGGGAAGATCTCCGAGCCTGCGCGGCCGAGGCACTTGTAGCAACGGCCCGCGGGCCGTGCGTCAGCGGCTGGTTTCTCTCAGGCGCTCTGGTTGGCGGGCTGGCTGGGCGCGCGCCGGCGAATCTCGCTGTAGAGCGCGCGCTGTCCCGCGGCCAGCGCGGCCTCATAGGTGTCCGCCGGATCGAAGGCGTCGCGAAGCACCTTGGGGTTCGCTCCTTCCGCATCCGTTTCGAGCAGGCGCCAGACAAATGAACCGAGGGCTGGCTCCTCGATGATGAGTTCGATGGGCTGTGTCATCCGTCCAACTTGCATGAATCCGCGCCAGATGTATGTAGGCCGAATTCGAATGCTGCCGGCCCGGCGCCCGATGGCGCGTCAAGGTCAGCCGGGCTTGCCGCCTGCGCCCTCTGCCCTCAGCCGCAATGCATTGCTGATGACCGACGCCGAGCTCAGGCTCATCGCCAGCGCCGCGATCATCGGCGACAGCAGCCAGCCGGTGAACGGGAACAGCACGCCCGCGGCCAGCGGCACGCCGAGCGCGTTGTAGACGAACGCGAAGCCCAGGTTCTGCTTCATGTTGGCGACGGTCTTCTCGGAGACGATGCGCGCCTGCGCAATGCCGCGCAGGTCGCCCTTGACCAGCGTGACCTGGGCGCTGTTCATCGCCACGTCGGTGCCGGTGCCCATCGCCACGCCGACGTCGGCCCTGGCGAGCGCGGGCGCATCGTTGATGCCGTCGCCGGCCATCGCGACGATGCGGCCTTCTTGCTGCAGCTTCTCGACCAGCGCCAGCTTGTCGGCCGGCTTGACTTCGCCGTGCACTTCGTCGATGCCCAGCCTGGCGGCCACGGCGCGCGCGGTGGTCAGGCCGTCGCCCGTGGCCATGATCACGCGCATGCCCGATGCCTTGAGCGCCGCCAGCGCTTCCACGGTGGTGGCCTTGATTGGATCGGACACGGCAAGCAGGCCGGCAAGCCTGCCGTCGGCCGCCAGGAACATCACGCTGGCCCCTTCGGCGCGCAGCGCCTCGGCTTGCGGCCTGAGCGCGTCGACCGGCACGCCAAGCTGATCCATCAGCGCGGTGTTGCCGAGCGCCAGCCGCTGGCCACCGACGCTGCCGTTCACGCCGATGCCGCTCGCGGACTCGAACTCGTCGGCCGCGGCCAGTGAGAGATTGCGCTCGCGCGCCGCACGCACGATGGCATGCGCCAGCGGATGCTCGCTGCCCTGGTCCAGGCTTGCCGCGAGGCGCAGCACATCGTCCTCGGTGAAGCCGGGCAAGGCCACCGCGCGTTCGAAGCTCGGCCTGCCTTCGGTCAGCGTGCCTGTCTTGTCGACGATGAGCGCATCGACCTTGCGGAAGTTCTCGATGGCGGCCGCATCGCGGAACAGCACGCCCTGCGTGGCGGCCTTGCCGGTGGCCACCATGATCGACATCGGCGTGGCGAGGCCGAGCGCGCAGGGACAGGCGATGATGAGCACCGCCACCGCATTGATGAGGCCGTGGGTCCAGCTTGGCGCCGGCCCGAAGAATCCCCACGCGAAGAAGGTCAGCAGCGCGATGCCGATCACGGCCATCACGAAGTAGCCGGCCACGTGGTCGGCCATGCGCTGCATCGGCGCGCGGGAGCGCTGGGCCTGCGCCACCATCTGCACGATGCTCGCGAGCACGGTCTGCGAGCCGACCTTTTCCGACTGCATCACCAGCGCGCCGCTCGTGTTGAGCGTGGCGCCGATGAGCTTGTCGCCCGCCCGCTTGGTCACCGGCAGCGGCTCGCCGGTGAGCATGGACTCGTCGACCGCGCTCGCGCCCTCGACCACCACGCCGTCCACCGGCACCTTTTCGCCGGGCCGCACGCGCAGTTTGTCGCCGACGTGCACGTGGGCGATCGGCACGTCTTCTTCCGTGCCATCGGCGCCGATGCGCCGCGCCGTCTTGGGCGCGAGGCCCAGCAGCGACTTGATCGCGGCCGAGGTCTGCGAGCGCGCCTTGAGTTCGAGGATCTGGCCGAGCAGCGTGAGCGAGATGATCACCGCGGCCGCCTCGAAGTACACCGCCACGCGGCCCATCGACATGAACGCGTCGGGAAACACGCGCGGCGCCACCGTGGCCACCACGCTGTAGGCGAAGGCCGCCGCGGTGCCCAGGCCGATGAGCGTCCACATGTTGGGGCTGCGGTTAGCGACCGATTGCACGGCGCGCCTGAAGAAGGGCCATCCCGCCCACAGCACGATGGGCAGCGAAATAACCAGCTCGATCCAACTCTGCGTGGCCATCTCGAACCACTGCAGCCGGTGCCCCGCCATGGCGAGCACGGCCACGGCGAGCGTGAGCGGCAGCGTCCACAGGAAGCGGCGCTTGAAGTCGCGCAGCTCGGGGTCTTCGCCCTCGTCGAGCGGCGGCATCTCGGGCTCCAGCGTCATGCCGCACTTGGGGCAGCTGCCCGGATGGTCCTGCCGGATCTCCGGATGCATCGGGCAGGTGTAGATGGTGCCGGCGGGCGCAGGCGCGTGCGCATGCGGCGCGCGGTGGCCTTCGTGATGCGGATGCTGCGGTGCCCCGGAATGCACGTGGTTCATCGAGTGCTCCAACGAGAAAACAGAAAGATGCTGCGCACCACGCGCAGCGCATCGCTAGTTTCCAGGTTGACACCGTGTCAAGGTCAAGGCCGGCACGGTGGCCGGCCGCGCGGCTTTCTCAGACGGCGGAGGTGGCGGCTGCAGGCGCGCTGCTGCCCGCACCGGGCGGCGCCGTGACGATCGACGTGAGCGCGGGTTCGGCCGCGCGCAGCGATGCGATGTCGGGCCGCGGGCGGCGCAATTGCGCGTCGGCCGCGAAGGCCTTTTCCATGGCGTGCGCCGCCGCAAGCACCTGGTGGTCGGCCCTGAACGCGCCCACGATCTGCAGCCCGAACGGCATGCCCGCGTGGTCGAGGCCACAGGGCAGCGCCAGCGCCGGATGCGTGGTCAGCGTGACCACGTAGGTCAGCGCGAGCCAGCGGTAGTAGTTCGCCTGCTTCTCGCCGTTGATGGTGTCCGCATACAGCTGGGTCCATGGAAAGGGCGACACCGGCGTGGTGGGCGAGAGGATCAGGTCGTAGTCGGCGAAGGCGGCCTGGAAGCGCTTGATGAGCCGGGTCTGCTCGGCCTGGGCCCAGGCGCTGTCGAGCAGGCTCATCTGCGCACCCATTTCGTAGTTGGCGCGGGAGTTGGGACCCAGGCTGGCCGGGTCGCGCTGGTAGGCGGCATGCATGCCGGCCACGAAGGCCTCGGCGCGCAGCACGTCGAAGCAGCGGTGCGCTTCGCCGAGGTCGAGTTCGATCTTGTCGCAGCGCTTGAACAGGTGCCGCATCGCGCCGATCTTTCCGCGCATGGTGGCGCGGATGCCGTCGTCCACCGCGCAGGTGCCGAAGTCTTCGGTCCATGCCACGCGCAGTTGGCTCAGGTCGATGCCGGCGGGCTCCAGGAAGCTGAGCGGATCGAGCGGATAGCTCAGCGGATCGCCCGCATGCATGCCGGCGGAGGCGGCCATCTGTAGGCAGGCGTCCTCCACCGTGCGGCCCATCGGGCCCACGACCGAGATCGGCGTCCAGCCCAGCAGCTTGCGCACGCTCGGCACGATGCCGGGCGAGGGCCGGAAGCCCACCACGCCGCACTTGGCGGCCGGAATGCGCAGCGAGCCGCCGGTGTCGGAGCCGGTGCACACGGGCAGCATGTCGCAGGCCAGCGCGGCGGCCGAGCCGCCGGAGGAGCCGCCGGCATTGAGGTTCGGGTTGAAGGGGTTGCCGGTGGCGCCCCACACCTCGTTGCGCGAATTGGCGCCGGCGCCCATCTCCGGAACGTTGGTCTTGCCCGCCACGATGGCGCCGGCCCTGCGAAGGCGCGCCACCAGCTCGATGTCTTCCTGCGGCACGTGGTCGCGGAAGATCGCGGAGCCCCAGGTGGTGAGCAGGCCTTCGGTAGGTTCGAGATCCTTCACGCCGAGCGGCAGGCCATGCAGCAGGCCCAGCGTGTCGCCGCGCATGACGGCGCTTTCCGCCGCCCGGGCCTCGGCCCGCGCGCGCTCGAAGCAGGTGGCGGTCACGGCGTTGATGAAGGGGTTCACGCGCTCGATGCGCGCGATGCAGGCTTCGAGCAGCTCGACCGGCGAGACCGCCTTGCTGCCGATGAGCCGGCGCAGTTCGACGGCGGAGTGTTCGATCAATTCGGTGTGGTTGCTCATGTCGGTTGTTGTTCCATCTGGCTGAGGCCAGCGCGCCCGCGGAACGGGCTTTGCCCGGCCGCCGGGTGCGCCCCCCAGTGGGGGGAGGCGCCGAAGGCGCTTCGGGGGGGCGTCCATCAGTCAGCGGTGATGTTGGCGCGCGCGGCGATGGCGCGCATCAGCGGCAATTCCTTGGCGATCAGTTCGCTCACGGCGGCCGAGTTGCTGTAGCCCGGCTCCAGGCCCTGGGCGGCGAGCTTGGCGCGCGTGTCGGGATCGGCCATGGTCGCGGCCAGCGCCTTTTCGAGCCTGACCTTCACGTCGGGCGGGAGGCCCTTCGGCGCCGCCAGCGCCAGCCAGCTGTCGGTGTTGATTTCGGGGTAGCCGCTCTCGGCCATGGTGGGCACGTCGGGCAGCAGCGTCGAGCGCTTGGCCGTGGTCACGGCAATGGCCTTGATCTTGCCGCTCTTGAGCTGCGGAATGGCCGCGCTCACGGTGTCGATGCTGAACGGAACCTGCCCACCCATGAGGTCGGTCATGGCCGGGGCGCTGCCCTTGTACGGCACGTGTGTCATCTTGAGGCCGGCGGCATGCAGGATGGTCTCGCCGGCGAACTGCGAGGTGGTGCCGGTGCCGTAGGACGCGTACGAATACTTTCCGGGCGAGGCCTTCACGTAGTCGACGAACTGCTTGACGGTCTGCACCGGCACTTCGCTGTTCGCAAGCAGGATGAGGCCCACCCGCCCGGCCAGGCCGATCGGCTCGAAGCCCTTGACCGGGTCGTAGGGCAGGTTGGGGCGGATGGCGGGATTCACCGTGAAGGTGGTGCCCGAACTGATCAGCAGCGTGTAGCCATCGGGCGCCGCCTTGGAGACATAGCTCGCGCCGATCACCGTGCCGGCGCCGCCGCGGTTCTCGATGACCACGGGCTGGCCGAGCTCCTTGCCCAGGCGCTGGGCAATCACGCGTCCGTTCACATCGGTGGCGCCGCCGGGCGGAAAGGGAATCACGAGCGTGACCGGGCGCGACGGAAACCCGGTGTCGGCGGCCAGCGCGGCGAGCGGTGCCAGGCCAAGGCAGGACAACAGCAGCACCATGCGGGCGAGTGCGGGGAGGCGTTTCATGAAGGACTCCTGGAGGAACAGAGCGGGGATGCAGGTTCATCCTAGGAGCCGCAAAGCGCTGCCACAAGCGCAATGTTTAGAATTGTTGATTGCCGATTCGGCAATCGACAAACGCGCGTCGCCCCGCTGCGACAAGGAAGAAACATGTCGCTTCACACGCTGCAGGAGACCGCGGTCCGCTACTTCCTGGAGGTGGTCAGGACCGGTTCGGTGAAGGAGGCCGCGCTCAAGCTCAACGTGGCGCCTTCCGCCGTGAGCCGGCAGGTGGCGCGCCTGGAGCGCGAGCTCGACACGCTGCTGTTCGACCGGCACGCGCGCGGCATGGTGCCCAATGCGGCCGGCGAGCTGCTGGCCGCGCATGCCAAGCGGGTGCAGCAAGACATCGAGCGCGTGGCCGGCGAGATCCAGGGCCTGCGCGGCCTGCGCAGCGGGCGCGTGCGCGTGGCGAGCACCGAGGGCTTCGCGTTCGACTTTCTTCCCACGCTGATCTCGCGCTTTCGCGCCAGGTACGAGGGCATCCGCTTTCATCTGGAGGTCTGTCCGCCCCACGAGATTCCCGGCCGCATCCGCGACGGCGAAGCGGACGTCGGCATCACGCTGAGCGCGGTGCCCGAGCCCGGCATCCGGATCGAGCTGCGCCACCCCAGCCCGATCCTCGCCGTGATGGCCAGCGACCATCCGCTGGCGGCGCAGCGGCAGCTCTCGCTGCGCCAGGTGGCGGCCTATCCGCTGGGCCTGCCGCCGCGGGACAGCTCCATCCGGCAGCTGCTCGACATCAGCTGCAGCCGGCAGGGGCTGCAGTACGTGCAGGCCATGTCGAGCAACCATGCGAATGCGCTGGTGAGCTTTGCGGCCGCGGGCGGCGGCACCATCGCCTTCTATGGCGAGCTGTCGATCCGCACGCAGCTGAAGTCGAAGGCGCTGGTGGCCATCCCGCTGAAGGACCGCGAGATGAACGAGCGCCACCTCGAAGTCGAGACGCTCGCGGGCCGCTCGCTGCCCGATGCAGGCAAGGCTTTCGTGCGGTTTTTGACGGATGCCATCCAGGCCTCGGCCTGAGGGCGGCCGCGCGTGCGCTACACTCCGCGCCGCTTGCAGCCGGCCTCAGCCGCTGCGCCGTCATTGGCAACATGACGAGAACAAACCAAAGGAAATTTTTCAAGTGAACCGTATCGAACTGGTCGAAAAGATCGCCACCGCCCACAACGTCAGCAAGGCCGAAGCCGCCCGCATCCTGGAAACCGTCACGGGCTCCATCGTCGCCGCAGTGAAGAAGGGCGACCCCGTCCAGCTCATCGGCTTCGGAACCTTCAAGCAAGTGGCGCGCGCCGCACGCACCGGCTTCAACCCGCAAGCCGGCGCAAAGATCAAGATCGCCGCGCAGAAGGTGCCCAAGTTCGTGCCGGGCGCAGCGTTCAAGGCCGCCATCGACCCCAAGGCTGCAAAGCGCAAGGCCGACAAGGCAGCCGCCAAGCCCGCCGCCAAGAAGGCCGCACCGGCCAAGAAGGCCGCACCCGCCAAGAAGGCTGCCAAGAAGTAATGAATGGATCGCAGCCGCAAGGCTGCCTCCACGCAGGACGGCCCTCGGGCCGTTTTCTTTTTTCCGGGGCGGCTCTCAGGCTGGCGTTCCCAGCCGCGCGAGGACCAGATCGTGCAGCGTCTGCGCCGCCACCGAGAGGCTGCCCTCCCGGCGCTGCACCAGGTAGATGGTGCGTGTGAGACCGGGCAGCGGCAGCGGCCGCGTCACCAGCGTCTCGCGCTGGAAATGGAAGAGCGTGAGCTCCGGCACCACGCTGATGCCGATGCCGGCCTCGACCAGCCCCATCACCGTGGCCAGGTGCTCGACCTCGAACACGGCGTTGAGCCGCAGCGGGTGCAGCGCCGCGTCGAGCGACTGGCGCACGCTGCTGTTGCGCGCCATCTGGATGAAGGGCCATGGCGCGAGCTGCCGTGCCGTGAGCCTGGCGGCGCTGGCGAGCGGATGGTCCTTGCGGCAGACCAGGTGAAAGCGGTCGCCGCAGAGCTTGCGGCCGCGCAGGTCGCTGGCTGCGGCGCCGCCGGCGCCGGTTGCCGCGAGCGCGAAATCCGCCTGGTGGCTGCGCAGCTGGGCAATGCAGGCGTCCGACAGCGCGTCGTGCAGCTCGACCGTGATGCCGGGCCACGCCTGCATGAACTCCGCCAGGATCGCCGGCAGCCGTCCTGCCGCCAGGGAGGGCAGGGCCGCCACGCTCACGCGGCCCTTGCGCCGCTGGGCATGGTCGGCCAGGTCGCCGATGGCGCCCTGCATGTCGTCCAGCAGCCGCCGCGCCGAGGGTTCGAACAGCCGGCCCTCGGGCGTGAGCTGCACGCTGCGCGTGTCGCGGTCGAACAGCCGCGCGCCGAGCGTTTCCTCGAGCGTGCGGATCAGTGCACTGAACGCGGGCTGCGACAAGTGGCAGGTCTGTGCCGCGCGCGTGAAGTTGCGCTGCTCGGCCAAGGCCGTGAACGCGCGCAGTTGGCGGCTGGAAAGCTCGGGCGCTGGCATCGGTCTGGAATCTGGGTGAGTGGAGCCGGGAATCCGGGCCTGTGGATGGTATTCCTGTGCCCTGTACGCAACGTGCCTTGGCGATTCCGGCCGGTGGGCGCCAGAAACGGCGTTTTTGTAAAAAATTTGTGACTTAAGGCCCAATTCGGCATCATGATCCGGGCCATGAGGTCCGGCGAAGTTTCTCCCGCTTGGCGACGCGTGCTCTGGGCGCATGTTGCCGTTCTTTTTTTTCTTGCTTTCACTGCAACGAACAGCAAGGCTCAGCAGCCGGCGTCTGCGCAGGGTCTGCGGATCGTGGGCGGGCTGGCGAGCGTGAGCCAGTACACGCTGCATGAAGAGCGCTTCTGGAGCCAGGACCTGCGCCGCCTGAGCGGCGGAAAGTACAGCGCGAGCATCGTTCCGTTCAACCAGGCGGGCGTTCCGGGGCAGGAAATGCTCAATCTGATGCGGCTGGGCGTCATTCCATTCGGCACCGCGCTGCTCAGCCAGGTCAGCAACGAGTATCCCGAGCTGGGCACGCCCGACATTGCCGGACTGAATCCCGACATGCCCACGATGCGGCGGGTGGTCGCAGCCTTCAGGCCCTACCTCGAGAAGACGCTGCGCGAACGCCATGGCGTCGAGCTTCTCGCGGTGTACGTCTACCCCGCCCAGGTGATCTTCTGCAAGCGGACCCTGACGCGGCTTTCGGACCTGGCGGGGCGGCGCGTCCGCGTTTCGGGCAGCAGCCAGGCCGACTTCATCCGCGCGCTCAACGGCGTGCCCGTCTTCACCGAATTTTCGGAGCTCATGGCCAACATGAATTCGGAGAACACCGAATGCGCCATCACCGGTGCGATGTCCGGCAACACGCTGGGCCTGCACAAGATGACGAGTTCGCTCTACACCATGCCCATCAGCTGGGGCCTGGCCGTCTTCGGCGCCAACGCGGATGCCTGGAATGCGCTGCCTGCGGACCTGAAGGCCCTGTTGAAAGCCGAGCTGCCGAAACTCGAGGCCGCGGTCTGGAACGAGTCGGAGCGCGACACCGGCAACGGCATCGCGTGCAACACGGGCGCCGCGACCTGCACGAAGGGCACCAAGGGCGCGATGGTCGAGGCGCGCCCGTCCGCGGATGACGAGCGGCGCCGGCGCGAGATTTTCGCCACCAGCGTGCTGAGCCGGTGGGTGCAGCGGTGCGGGGCCGTGTGCGCGGAAGTGTGGGACCAGACCGTCGGTCCCATCGCCGGGATCAAGGCGCCTGTCGGGCAGTGACCAAGCCTGTGCCCAGCCGCATCACCGGCTTCGTCTACGGCGTTGCGGCGCTGTTTCTCGCGGCCGTGCTCGCCATTGCCGGGCTGATGGCATGGCAGATGTACCAAAAGGAGATTGCCGACAGCGAGGCCCAGGCCGTGCGGTTCATCGGCACCTCGGAGGCTGCGCTCAACCGCAGCCTGCTCGGGGCGAACACGCTGCTGGCGGGCCTGGGGCAGTTTCTGCGCAAATCCGGCGAAGGCAGCATCGCAAGCGACCTCGCGCAGCCCGAGACCGCGCAATTGATCGAAACCAGCGTTCGCCAGAGCCTGCTGGCCCGGTACGTCGCCTTCCTGACGCCCGAGGGCCGGGTGATCGGGTCTTCCGACCGGCGGGGAGCGAAGCTGGCGGTACAGCTGCCCGACGGATTCCTGAAGGAGGCTCTGGCCCATCCCGGATCCGTGATGTCGATCAGCACGCCCTCGATCAGCCCGGTGACTTCCCAGCAGGTGCTGTATCTTGCGCGCGTCCTCACGCTCGCGGACGGCGGCAAGCTGGTCGCGGTGGCCGAGGTGCAAGTCTCGATGCTCACCACCATCCTTGCGCAGGGGGCCAACATCAGGGGGCTCGAAGTCACGCTGGAGCGCGAGGGCGGGCTGCTGCTGACCAGCATGCCGCCGCGCGACGATCTTGCGGGGCGCACCATCAGCCCCGCCCTGACGGACCAGGCGGACGGGCGTCCCCGGCGCATGCTTTCCCGGCTCAGCGGTGCGCCGGCCATCGTCGTTGCCCGGCCCACCTTGCACCGAAGCCTGCTGATCGTCGCGAGCATTCCGATCGAGTCCGCCCTCGCGGACTGGCGCAGGGACTGCAATGTCGTTGCGGCCGCGGCCCTGGCCTTCATGCTG
The DNA here is from genome assembly GCF_041154485.1 of Variovorax sp. V93. Taxonomy (NCBI): domain Bacteria; kingdom Pseudomonadati; phylum Pseudomonadota; class Betaproteobacteria; order Burkholderiales; family Comamonadaceae; genus Variovorax; species Variovorax sp. V93. The sequence goes on from NZ_AP028669.1 coordinate 738,866, forward strand.
ATGATCCTTGCGGTCGCTTACTTTGCCCTCGCGCAGCTGCGGCGGCAGTGGCGCGCGCGCGCCGAGCTGCTGCGCTCCAAGGCCACGCTGGACCAGGCGCTCGAATCCATGGTGGACGGTTTCGTGCTGCTCGATCCCAATGACCGCGTCGTCACCTGGAACCGCCGCTTCGTCGATTTCTTTCCCTGGGCAGAGCCCTTGCTGGCCCCGCAGGTGCCGTTCCAGCGCATCACGGAACTGAACGCGCGCCACCTGATGACGCAGAACGAGCAGGAGATCACGCTGCTGAACGGGCAGGTGATCGTTGCGGTGAACAGTCCCACGCCCGACGGCGGCCTGGTGTGCGTCTACCGCGACGTGACCGAGAGGAAGCGCCACGTCGCCGACATCCTCGAAGGCAAGGCGCAGCTGCAGGCCACGCTGGATGCCTTGCCCGACGTGCTGATGGACGCCGGCATCGACGGCCGCTGCTACAGCTTCCATTCGCCGCGCCGCCCCAGGCCCGCGTTCAAGGTGCGCGAGCCGGTGGGCAAGCTGATGTCGGACCTGCTGCCGGCGAATGCCGCGGCCGAGGTGATGGTGGCGCTGCGCGATGCCTTCGAAACCGGCTTTTCCACCGGCCGGCAGTTCGAGATCCGGACCGCGCGGGGCGTCACGTGGTTCGAGATCTCGGTCTCCCGCAAGGTGATCGGCGAAGGCGCCGCCGCGCGCTTCATCGTCATCCTGCGCGACATCACCGAGAGCAAGCTGGCGGCCCGCGAGATCGAGCACCTGGCGTTCTACGACATTCTCACGGGCCTGCCCAACCGCCGGCTGCTGCTGCACCGCCTGCAGGCCACCATCGACGCGAACGTGCGGCGCTCGCGCCACGGCGCGCTGCTGTTCCTGGACCTGGACGATTTCAAGACGCTCAACGATGCGCTCGGGAACGCCACGGGCGATGAACTGCTCAAGCAGGTGGCGCTGCGGCTGCAGGACAGCCTGAAGGAGGGCGGCACGGTCGCGCGGCTGGGAGGCGACGAATTCGTGGTGCTGCTGGACAACCTCAGCGACGACGCCGGCGTTGCCGCGATGCAGGCCAATACCGCCGGCGAGGCCATCCTCACGGTGCTGAACGAGTCGTTCCAGCTCGCGGACCACCAGTACCACAGCACCGGCAGCATCGGCGCCGTGGTGTTCAGCGCCACGCAGCAGTCGCTGGAGGATCTGCTGAAGCAGGCGGACATCGCCATGTACTACGCCAAGTCCGCGGGCGGCAACGCGCTGCGTTTCTTCGAGGCCTCGATGCAGACCGCCATCACGGCCCGCGCAACGCTGGAGAGCGAGCTCCACGCGGCGCTGGCGGGCGAGCAGTTCGTGCTGCACTACCAGTCCCAGGTGGCCTCCAATGGCCACGTGGTGGGCGCCGAGGTGCTGATCCGCTGGCAGCATCCGGTGCGGGGCGTGGTGCAGCCCGGAGGCTTCATCGAGCTGGCGGAGGAAACCGGGCTGATCGTGCCGATCGGCATGTGGGTGCTGGAGACGGCCTGCCTCCAGCTCGAGCGCTGGAGCCACGATGCGAGGCGCCGGCACCTGCGGCTGGCGGTGAACGTCAGCGCGCGCCAGTTCCGCACCGACGACTTCGTGGACCGCGTGCGCGACGTGCTCCGGCGCACCGGCGCCGACCCGACGCGGCTGGAGCTCGAGCTCACCGAAAGCCTGCTGCAGGACAAGGTCAGCGAAACAATCTGCAAGATGCAGTCGCTCGCGGCGTTGGGCGTGCGCTTTTCCATGGACGACTTCGGCACCGGCTTCTCGTCGCTCTCCTACATGACCCAGCTGCCGCTGAACCAGATCAAGGTCGACAAGTTCTTCGTGCAGAGCATCGGCATCGATCCGAAGGTCGAACTGATCATCCAGGCCATCATCGGCATGGCCCGCAATCTCGATCTCGAGATCGTGGCGGAGGGGGTCGAAACGCAGCAGCAGTTCGAATTCCTCCAGGCGCACGGTGCCATGCTGTGCCAGGGCTACCTGTTCAGCAGGCCGGTGCCGCTCGATCAGTTCGATGCCCAGCTGGATGTCGAGATGGCGAGCTGAACGCACGCCGCGCTCTCCAGGCCACTGCGATGCGCCCTCCATTCCCCGCCGTCCCCCGCCTGAGCCTGCGCGCGCGCCTGTCCGCCGGCGTGCTGGCGATCGTCTTCCTGACGACCATGGGGGTCACCGCCGCCGCGCTCCATTTCCTCAAGCGCAACATGGAGGCGGCCATCGCCGGTGAGGAGTTCGAACGGATATCGGCCATTGCCGGAGCCGTGGACCAGAAGTTCCTGAGCCGGCGCACCCTGCTCAAGGCCTTCGGCGACGGCATCGAGAGCCGCAGCCTGGCCGGCCCCGGGGAACTGCAGGACCTGGTCATGCAGCACGGCTCGCTGAGGGAGGCGTTCGACAACGTGGCCTTCACCGGCATGGACGGCGAACTGGTGGCCAACCTCAACGGCACGCAGCCGATCGGCAAGGTCAACATCAAGGACCGCGAGTACTTCCAGCGCACGGTTGCCGCCCGCGCGGGCGTCATCTCCAAGCCCTTTCGCAACCGCGTGAGCGGCCTGGCGCAGATCGCCCTGACCGAACCCGTGCTCGATCGCGGCGGCAACGTCGTGTATGTCATTACCGCCTTCGTCAACCTCAAGGAAAAGAACTTCCTGGGCGAACTTGCCAACGTGAAGTTCGGCAAGAGCGGGTACATGTTCATCACGGACACGGACGGCATCGTCATCGACCACCCCGACAGGTCCCGGCTGCTTCAGCGCGCGGACGCCGGCGGGGCCCGCAACCCTGCCACCGAGCGCGCCATCGCCGGCTTCGAGGGCACGATGGAGGCCGTCGATCCCGCGGGCGTCCATGGTCTCTACGCCTTCAAGCGCATCGGCCAGACCAACTGGGTGCTGGGCGCGATGTATCCGCGGAACGAGGCCTTTGCCCGGATCGACCGGATCGAGCGCTATGCCTGGGCCGGCGCACTGCTGCTGACGCTGCTGGCCGGGGGGCTGGCCTTCATGACCGCGCGGGCGCAGCTCGCACCCCTGTCGCGCCTGCGCGAGCACATGCAGGTCTCGCGCGCCGCCACCGCCTATGCGCCCATGCAGGAGGCGCCGCCGGACGACGAGGTCGGCGATCTCTCGCGGACCTTCGACCTGCTGATGTCGGAGCGGCAGGCCGCCAACGAGAAGCTGGCCGCCAGCGAGAGATTCCTGCGCGACGTGACCGACAACCTGCCGGCGGTGGTGGCCTACTTCGACAGCAGCCAGCGCTGCCTTTTCGCGAACAAGGCCGGGCTCGGGATGCGCGGCAGGACCATGGCCGACATCGGGCGCATGACCATGCAGGAGTCGCTGCCCGACCACGTCTACCAGCAACTCGTGCCCGGCATCGCCAAGGTGCTCGCGGGAACGCCGACGCGCACCGAAGGCACCTACGAGCGCAACGGCAAGCTGGGCTTCTTCGAATGCCATCTGGCGCCCGACATCCGCGACGATGGCGTATTGGCCGGCTACTACGTGATGACCTTCGACGTGAGCAAGCGCAAGCAGGCCGAAATGCACAGCGCCGGAAGCGAGCGGCGCCTGCGCGGGCTGACCGACAACGTGCCGGCGCTTCTTGCCGAGCTGGACCTCGAGGAACGCGTGGTCTTCTGCAACGGCAAATACCAGGCCTGGCTCGGCGTCTCGCCGGAGGCGATGACGAACCGCCCCATCCACGAGGCCATCGGCGAGGCGCACTACGAAATCCGCAAGCCGCTGCTGGCGCGGGCATTCGCGGGCGAGGTGGTGTCCTTCGAGCAGACCGCCAGCCTGCTGATCGGCGAGCGGACCTTGCAGACCACCTATCTGCCCCAGCGCAATGCGCAAGGTGCGGTCACCGGGCTGTACATCCTGTCGAACGACGTCACCGAGCTCAAGCAAAAGCAGATGAAGCTGGATGCCCTCGCGCGCGAGGATGCGCTCACCGGCCTGCCCAACCGCCGCTCGTTCGAGGAGCATGCGCGCGACGCCATGGCCAGGTCCCGGCGCGCCGGCCTGCCGGTCTGCCTGCTGTTCCTGGACATCGACTACTTCAAGTCCATCAACGATTCGCTGGGCCATGCGGCGGGCGATGCGGTGCTGCGGGAATTCGGCCGCCGGCTGAGGGAGAGCGTGCGCGAAACCGACATGGCGGCGCGCTACGCGGGCGACGAGTTCGTGATCCTTCTCGAAGGCGCCAGCGGCGCCGCCGAGGCGCAGGTGGTGGCCGGCAAGGTGCTGGCCGCCATGCGGCCGCCTTTCCACCTGCCCGGCCGCACGCTGCAGGCCACCACCAGCATCGGCGTCGCGATTTCGGAGGAGGACGAGGATTTTCCGTCCCTGTTCGTGCGCGCGGACACCGCGCTCTATGCGGCCAAGAAAGAGGGAAAGAACCGCTTCATGATGGCGGCGCCCAGGCCCGGAAACCCGGGCGGTGCGCCGTGGCCGCGCGAAGAGCCTTCCAGCGCCTGAGGCCGGCAGCACCGCGCATGCGGTGCGCAATCTGGACCTTGTCCTACGCGAAAAGTAACCATGGCTGGCCTAAATTGGCACCACCGTTTCACGACGGGCACCGCACGCCGTGGCATCGATCGCGCGGCCACTGAAGGGAAAAGAGCAATGGCAGATCACGGCGCTGGGAGTGCACCCCTGAACCAACGCACTCTGACCGACGCCGATTTCAGGCTGATGGTCGATTCGGTCACCGACTACGCCATCATCGTCCTCGATCCTGGCGGCATCGTCATCAGCTGGAACGAGGGCGCCCGCAAGCTCAAGGGATACGACGCTCCCGAAATCCTGGGGCGGCACTTCTCGCTTTTCTATCCGACCGAGCTGCTCGAGCAGAACCGGCCGGAACACGCACTCGAAACGGCACGCCGCGATGGCCGCATGGAGGAAGAAGGCTGGCGCCTGCGCAGCGACGGCACGCGCTTCTGGGCCAGCGTGGTCATCACGCGGATCACCGGCTCGGGCGGAGAAACCCGCGGCTTTTCGCTGATCACGAGGGACCGCAGCGAGAACCGCCGCCAGGACGAGATGCTGCGCATGAGCGAGGAGCGCTTCCGGCTGCTGGTCGAGGGCGTGAAGGACTATGCGATCTTCATGCTCGACCCGGGCGGCCACATCGTGAGCTGGAATCTCGGCGCGCAGAAGAACAAGGGCTACGAGGCCTCGGAAATCATCGGACAGCATTTCTCCAGGTTCTATCCGCCAGAGGTCGCTGCCAGCGGCTGGCCCGAACAGGAACTGCGCAATGCGCTGCGCGACGGGCGCTTCGAGGACGAGGGCTGGCGCATCCGCAAGGACGGCAGCCGGTTCTGGGCCAGCGTGGTGATCACCGCGCTGCACGATGCCACCGGCAGGCACCGCGGCTTTGCCAAGGTCACGCGCGACCTCACGGAGCGCCGCCGCGTGACCGCGCTGGAGGACGAAGGGCGCCGCGTGACGAACTTCCTTGCGATGCTCGGGCACGAACTGCGCAATCCGCTGGCGCCGATCTCCAACGCGCTCGAGCTCCTCAAGCGGGAGAAGACGGAGTCGGCCGCGGTCGTGCACACCCGCGACATCATCGGCCGGCAGCTGCGCCAGATGACCCGGCTGGTGGACGACCTGCTCGACGTCGGCCGCATCACGAGCGGCAAGATCCAGCTCGAGAACAAGCCGGTCCGGCTGCGCGATGCCATCGCCGAGGCCATCGAGGCGGTGCGCCCGCTGATCGACGGCAAGTCGCAGACCCTGCACCTGCAGATGCAGGATGCGGACCCCTGGATCGCGGGAGACAGCGCGCGCGTCATCCAGATCGTCAGCAACCTGGTCCACAACGCCGCAAAATTTACCGGGAACGGCGGCAACATCCACGTGTCGCTCTCGCGAAGCGCAGCGGATGCGGACATCAGCGTGCGCGACGACGGGCCCGGCATACCGCCGCAGGACCTGCAGCGGATCTTCGACCTGTTCGTGCAGGGCGAGCAAAACCTGGCCAGGACGCAGGGCGGGCTGGGCCTGGGGCTCAGCCTGGTGCAGCAGCTGACGACTCTGCATGGCGGGCGCGTCAGCGCGTTCAGCACCGGCAGGCCAGGCGAGGGCAGCGAGTTCGTGGTGCAGTTCCCGACCACCCAGGCGCCGGTCGCCATGCTCGAGGCGCAGCCGCGGCCGGTGGGCGAGCAGCGCGTGCTGGTGGTGGACGACAACGTGGATGCGGCCGAGACCATGGCGATGCTGCTGGAGGCGCTGGGCTACAAACCCAGCGTCGTGCATGGCGGGCTGGCCGCCATCGAGGCGGTGAAGGCGCAGGACCCGGATGTGGTGCTGCTGGACATCGGCCTGCCCGACCTGAGCGGCCATGAAGTCGCGCGGCGCGTGCGCGCGGAGATGGTCAACCCCCCGCCGCTGATCGCCGTCACCGGCTACGGGCAGGCCAGCGACAGGGACACCAGCCTGGAGGCCGGCTTCCGGGCCCATCTGACGAAGCCGGTCGATGTCGACAAGCTCTCGGCGCTGCTCGAGCACCTGCTGGAGCCGCCTCGCTTCAAGGCCGCATAGAGGCGCGTAGAGCCGTGCTGGAAAGCTAGGCCGGCTGCGGCGGCTCCACCGGCAGCGCGCGCTTGTGGGCGCTCTTGCGGTGCGTGGCAAGAATGATCTCGCGCGCCGCCGCAGCCACCGGCTTGCCTTCGAGGAAATCGTCGATCTGCTCGTAGCTCACGCCGAAGGCGTCTTCGTCGGGCTTGCCCGGCACCAGCGACTCGAGGTCCGCCGTGGGCACCTTGAACACCAGCTCGTCGGGCGCGCCGAGCCGCTGCGCGAGGGCCCGCACGCGGCGCTTGTCGAGGCCGGTGAGCGGCGTCACGTCGGCCGCGCCGTCGCCGAACTTGGTGAAGAAACCCATCAGCGCCTCGGCCGCATGGTCGGTGCCGATGACGATGCCGTCGTGCGCGCCGGCCACCGCGAACTGCGCGATCATGCGCTGGCGCGCCTTGATGTTGCCGAGCACGAAATCTTCGTGCGCCGCGTCGCGGAAGGCCAGGTCCCCCTTCTTGAGCGCCGCGAGCATGCCGTCGGCCGCGGGGCGGATGTCGACGGTGAGGATGCGGTCGGGCCTGATCACCGCGAGCGAGGCCTGCGCCTCGTCCTCGTCCTTCTGCACGCCGTAGGGCAGCCGCATCGCGATGAAGGTGGCGCCGTAGCCCTGCGCGCGCAGCCTTTCGACGGCGCGCTGCGCGAGGCAGCCGGCGGTCAGCGAATCGACGCCGCCGCTGATGCCGAGCACCAGCGCCTTGAGGCCGGTGCCTCGCAGGTAGTCCGCAAGAAAGGCGGTGCGCCGCTCGATTTCCGCCGCGGCATCGAAGACGGGCGCAACATGCAGCGCCGCGATGATCTCGCGCTGTGTGGCGTCGACGGGAGTCAGGTGCTGATCCATGAAGCGATCCTTGCTTGCCTAGAAATCCACCAGGCTCAGGCCGATGCTGAGCACGGTGCGCTTGCGGTTGTAGTCCACCAGCGTGTCGCCGTAGCCGTGGAACAGCTGCGTATGGAAGCGCAGGTTGCTCTTGGTCGAATCGCCGATGGTCTTCAGCCACTCGAGCCGAATCGACCCGCGGCCGCTTTCGCGCAGGTTGTTGCGCACCGTGACGCCAAGGGTGTTGTCGCGGTTGAAGTTCCAGCGGCCCGTGACTTCGGCGCGGCCGATGTAGTTGGAGATGTCGGGGTTGTCGTCCTTCGCGGCTTCTTCCGAAACCCGTTGCCAGATGCGCCCGGTGAGGCTGAAGCGGTCGTCGAGTTCGGCGCCGCCCATCAGGTAGACGCGGTTCCAGCTGCGCGACAGCGGCAGGCTCTGGCCGTTCGACTGGTGCACCAGGCCCACGCCCGCATAGCGCCAGCGCCAGCCGCCGGGCAGGTTGAAGTCCAGCGGATAGACATACATCAGCTCGGGCTCGTGGTCCGTGGTGCGGAATGGCCGCGAGATCGAGCCGTTGAACAGCTGCCAGGTCGATTGCTGCGAGTAGGCGAACCACAGCGAGTCCTTCCTGGCGGGCTCGTTCTGCGTGAGCAGGCCCTGGGCGACCTTGGTGCGCACTGACAGGCCGATGCGCATTTCGTTGGCCTGGTAGGCCACGGGGGTTCCGGTGTGGCCTTCGGACGGCGACGTGGGCGTCTCGGGCTTGTTGCCGGCGGCCGAGACCGACACGTTCAGCGGCCGATAGCCGCGGAACCCGAAGGTGCCGCAATCGGTGCCGTTCTCCAGCTCCCAGAAGCGCGACAGCGCCGAGTACTGGCGGTCGCGGCAGCCTTCGTTGGTGTCGACCGAAATCACGCGGGTGGCCGGTATCGAGGCGTCCACCGGCGGTGCCGGCTGCGTGCTGGCCAGCACCGGCGGCGCCACGGGCACCGACACCGGAGGCAGCGTCTGCTGCTGTGCCCAGCGGTCGAAGCAGGCGAGGCGCGCTTCGTTGTTGTTGCCGAGGGCGGCGCATTGCTGCCATGTCAGCTGTGCGTCGGCCAGCGGGCTGCGCGGCCGGTCGACGGCCTGCGCATGCGCGGCGCCGCCGCCAAGGCAGGCTGCGAGGATCGCCAGCCCGGAGAAGATGGCGTGTGTTCGTTGGGTCATTGGTTTCCTTGCGTCCCCCCCGTTTTGTTCAGCACGAACGGATGCGTGCTTTCGTCCGCGGCGTTGCGCCACGTGCCCCTGAATTCCCGGCCGCATGAGCCGGGCTGCAGGGTGCCGGCCCAGACGCCGCTGATCGCGCGGCCGTCCAGCGATTCGTCGATGGAGAGGGCGCCGTCGTCGTCGACGTCGCCCGCGAGCTGCGCCACCTCGGGCCGGGCGCCGCCGTCCGCGGTGTGGCGCGTGATGGTGCCGCGCACGCCGGCGTAGTCGGGGTGTTTGCCGAGCTGCACCGTGGCCGCGGCGGGAGCGCCGTCGAAGCGCGCCTCCCAGCGGCCGTAGAGCGACTGCAGCGGCAGCTCGCGCGCATCGGCGGGGCAGCCGCCGCCCTGCGTTGCCGTGGCACAGCCCGTGGCGGCAAGAAGAACGGCGAGGAAGGCGGGCAGCAGCCTCTTCATGGCGCCGCCGCGGCCGCGGCCTTGGCGGCCGCGCTGTCCTGTGCCTTGCGCGCGAACTCGGCGCGCAGCGCCTTGAGCTTCTCGCGCGGGTCTTCGCGGGTGGTGGTCTTGTCCAGGCCCATCTCGGCGATGAAGCGGCTCGGCACGCAGGGCACCATCTCGCGGCCCTGCTTGCGCTTCTTGGTCCAGCTCACGGCCAGGCTGCGCTGCGCACGCGTGATGCCCACGTACATCAGGCGGCGCTCTTCCTGCAGCCGCTGCAGCGTGTCGTCGCTCACCTGGAGCTGGCGGCCGTTGTCGTCCTCGAGCTTGAAGGGCAGCAGGCCCTCGGTCACGCCGATCAGCATCACGTGCGGCCATTCGAGGCCCTTGGAGGCATGCAGCGTGGACAGCGTGACCACGTTCTGGTCCTGCTCGCGCTCGCTGATGGTCGACAGCAGCGAGATGGTCTGCGCCACCTCGAGCAGGCTCTTGCGCTCGGTCTCGATGTTGCTGTCGGCGCCCGAGGCGTCGTCGAGGGTGCCGCCGGCGCGCTGCGACATCCAGTCGACGAACTCCATCACGTTGGTCCAGCGCGCGGCCGCGGCCTGTTCGCTGTCCTCGCCGTCGTAGAGATGCTTCTCGTAGTCGATCTCCTTGAGCCAGTCGAGCATGAAGGTGCGCGAGTCTTCCGCGCCCATGGTGCGGCGCGCGCGGTATTCGAGGTCGTTGATGTAGCGGCCGAACTCGTGGATGCCCTCGAGCGTGCGCTTGGGCATCACGCTCGGCAGCGACGGGCTGAACAGCGCCTCGAACAGGCTCAGCTTGTACTGGCTGGCAAAGGTGCCCAGGCTCGCGAGCGTGGTGTGGCCGATGCCGCGCTTGGGCGTGGTGATGGCGCGCAGGAACGCGGGGTCGTCGTCGTTGTTGACCCAGAGGCGGAACCAGCCGCACAGGTCCTTGATCTCGGCGCGGTCGAAGAAGCTCTGGCCGCCCGACACCTTGTAGGGAATCTGCGCCTTGCGCAGCGCCTGCTCGAACACGCGTGCCTGGTGGTTGGCGCGGTAGAGGATGGCGAAGTCGCGGAACTCCTTGTACTGCTTGCCCTGCACGGCGGTGTCGCCCGCGCGCAGGCTGATGATGCGCGCCACCGCGCGCTCGGCCTCGTGCGCCTCGGAGTCGGCATCGACCACGCGCACCGGCTCGCCTTCGCCGAGCTCGGAGAACAGCGTCTTCGGAAACAGCTTGGGGTTGGGGCCGATCACGTTGTTAGCCGCACGCAGGATCGCGCTGGTCGAGCGGTAGTTCTGCTCGAGCTTGATGACCTTCAGGTTGGGATAGTCGACCGGCAGCTTGCGCAGGTTGTCCAGCGTGGCGCCGCGCCAGCCGTAGATCGACTGGTCGTCGTCGCCCACCGCGGTGAAGCGCCCGCGCTCGCCGGCCAGCGCCTTCAGCACCTCGTATTGCGTGGCGTTGGTGTCCTGGTATTCGTCCACCAGGATGTGGCCCAGCGCGGCCTGCCACTTGGCACGTACCTCGTCGAAGTCGCGCAGCAGCTTGAGCGGCATGCCGATCAGGTCATCGAAGTCGACGCTCTGGTAGGCCGTGAGCCGCTCCTCGTAGCGCGCCATGATGCGCGCGGTGATGCGCTCGTTGTCGTCCGCCGCGGCCGCCTCGGCCTGCGCGGCGTTCAGGCCCATGTTCTTCCACTTGCTGATGGTCCACTGCCAGATGCGCACGGTGGCGGTGTCGGTGGTGCCGCCCGCGTCCTTGAGGATCTTGGTGACGTCGTCGCTGTCCAGGATGCTGAAGGCCGGCTTCAGGCCGAGCACGGCGCCGTCCTCGCGCATCATGCGCACGCCCAGCGCGTGGAAGGTGCAGATCACCACATGCTTCGCCTCGCGCCCGATCAGTCCCTTGGCGCGCTCGCGCATTTCGCTCGCGGCCTTGTTGGTGAAGGTGATGGCCGCAATGCGCTTGGGCTCGAGCCCGGCCTGGATCAGGCGGCCGATCTTGTGCGTGATGACGCGCGTCTTGCCCGAGCCCGCGCCCGCCAGCACGAGGCAGGGGCCGTGCAGGTAGTTGACAGCTTCTTGTTGCGCGAGATTGAGACCGGAGGACATGGGGAGTGGGGACGGAAGGCCGCGAAGGAACGGCTGGCGCAAAGCGCGCAATGATACGGGGCGCATGTTTCCGGGTAGGCCGCCAGAGTTCACGATGCGGGACGCGGCGACAATCAGCGCGTGCTGCCTGTATTTCTCGTAACTTTTCCTTTCTTCGCGCTGATCGCGGCCGGCTACGGCGCCGCGCGCGCCCGGATCCTGCCGCTGGACGCGATTCCGGGCCTCAACACCTTCGTGCTGTACTTCGCGCTGCCGTGCATGCTGCTGCGCTTCGGCGCGGGCACGCCGATCGGGCAGCTGCTCGATGGCAGCGTGGCGCTGGTCTGGGGCCTGAGCGCGCTGGCCGTGGTGGCGGGCGTGGTCGTTTTCACCCGCAACGCACGCATCGGCTGGAACGACGGCGCCTTCGGCGCACTGGTCGCGGCCTTTCCGAACACCGGCTTCATGGGCGTGCCGCTGCTGGTGGCACTGCTGGGCGCGCAGGCTGCGGGGCCGATGATCATCACCATCGCGTTCGACCTGGTCGTGACTTCTTCGCTGTGCATTGCGCTGTCGCGCCTGGACGGCGCCGGCGGGCCGCACGGGCCGCGGCTGGCCGCGCGCCAGGCGCTGCGCGGCGTGCTGGTCAATCCGATGCCGTGGTCGATCCTGCTGGGCGTGCTGCTCTCGGCGGCGCGCTGGCGCCTGCCGGGGCCGGTGGAGCGCACCATCGCCATGCTGGCCGATGCGGCGTCGCCGGTGGCGCTGTTCACCATCGGCGCGGTGCTGGCGCGCTCGGCGCTGCTCGCGCGCGAGCACGGCGCCAGCGCGGCGGTGGCGGCCGCCATGGGCACGAAGTCGGCGGTGCCTCCCAGGGCGCCGCTGGCCGACGTGCTGCCGGTGGTGGCGGCCAAGCTGCTCGTGCATCCGGTGCTGGTCTGGGTGCTGGGGCAGGGGGCCATGGCCCTGGGCCTGCCGCTGTCTTCTTCGGCGCTGATGGTGATCGTGCTGGTGGCGGCGCTGCCGAGCGCGAGCAACGTTTCGATGCTGGCCGAGCGCTTCGGGGCCGACAACGGCCGTATCGCGCGCATCATCCTGTGGACGACGGTGGCGACCTTCTTCAGCTTTCCGTTCGCGGTCGGCGTGCTGCGCTGAGCGGCCTCAGGGCGTCAGCACGCCCAGCTTGAAAGGATCGGCATCGGACAGGCGCTCGCACTTGGAGAAGTCGCGGCCCTGGGTGCCGTCGCAATAGAACGCGTTGTAGATGCGGCCGAACAGCGTCGGGCTGGCTGTGAAGAGCACGCCGTGCTCGGGCTGCCAGTTGTCCCTGGAATTCTCCCTGGGTGTCCCGGCGGCGCGGGTTTCCGTGGGCTGGACGGGCGCGGCCGCCGCAATGGGCGTGAATTCCGCCAGCGTCTTGTGGGCTTCCTCGCCGCGCCAGCGCACCGCCAGCTCGGCGGCCGTGGGCCTTGCCGCCACCGGCAGCAGCACGCCGTTCACCTGCAGGCCGTAGCCGAAGCGATGCGCCTTGCCCGCCAGGAAGGCATAGGCGCAGGCGGCCATGCACTGGCCGCGGATCTCGGTGTCCACGCCGCTCGCGCGGATGGCGTCGGCAAAGGCGCCGGCCGCCTCGGCGGTACCGCCGAACGAATCCTCGAACACCACGGTGCGCACGGTGCCCCTGCCCAGGTGCTCGGTGAAAGTCTTGATGGCGCTGCCGTCGAGCATGCCCGACACCACGAGCCGGCTGCCCTGCAGGTCGAGTTCGGCCGCCGGGCATGCAAGGCATGCAAACAGGAAAACCGCAACCACAGCAGATGAAGGCAGTTTCACGACAGACGACCCCGAGGACCAGCGCGCTTTGCTTGAGGTGCGCCGCCGGAACGGGCGTCGCACAGCGACAGCTTGTGCAGCGCGCGGGGGCGCAGTCAACGGTTTTTTCAGAATATTTCCGCTGCCGAGTAACGGCCGTAAGGCATAGCTACTGCTACTACTTCAGATGAATACTTGAGTTTGCATAATGCCTGCTAGAGTGTTAACAAACCAATGTTTGAATGGGGCAGCACGATGGCAATACTTATTCGTATCCTGCTGTGGCTGGCCTGGGTTGCCGGCGTGAGCTGGTCCTGGCATGCCGACATGCTCGGGGCCGGCACTTCGCTCGCGCTGGGCGCCCTGAGCCTCGTGGTGTTCGCATGGCCCGCCAGCAGCGCGCGGCGCCGCAGCACCGAATTGCGCTACGTCGACGTCGGCAAGGAGCCTGCAGGCCTGTACTGAGTGTCGCGGCCGGGGCCTGCGAGGCAGGCCCTAGATGCTGTGCGGGTCGACATCGACCAGCCAGCGGATCACGCCCTTGCCTTCGGGCGTGCGCCTGAGGGCGTGCAGCAGCGGCTGCCACTGCGCCAGCAGGCGCTGCAAGGCGGCACGCGAGGGGCTTTCGATCAGCATCTGCGCCCTTTCCACGTTGGCCACGCGCTGGATCGCCAGCGGCACCGCGGGATAGCGCACCACCCGGTCGGCGCCTTCCAGCGCCTCGGCGGCGGCGCTGGCTGCGTTCAGGAACGCCTGCGCGGCTTCCTGGGTGCGCGCATCGGCCCGCAGCAGCGCCTGGAAGGCAAAGGGCGGCATGCCGGCGGCGGCGCGCTCCTCCAGCTGCTGCCGCGCGAAGGCCGTGTAGTCGTGCTTGCGCAGCGCGGAAAAAAGCGGGTGCTGCGCGTGGTGGGTCTGGATCCACATCTCGGCCGTGGCGCCCTGCGCCGCCAGGTAGGCGGCGTCGCGGCCCGCGCGGCCGGCCGACTGCATCAGCAGGCTGAACAGGCGCTCGGGCGCACGGAAGTCGCTGGAGAACAGCGCGCCGTCGGGGTTCACCGCCGCCACCAGCGTGATGCGCCGGAAGTCGTGCCCCTTGGCGATCATCTGCGTGCCCACCAGCACGTCGACCTCGCCCGAATGCACGGCCGCGAGCTGCGACTCGAGCGCGCCCTGCTTCCTGGTGCTGTCGGCATCGATGCGCGCAATCCTGACGGGCCCGGGCACCGCGCTGCCGTCGGGCCGCCTCACCGCGGCGAACAGTTCCGCGAGGTGTTCTTCGAGCCGCTCGGTGCCGCGGCCCACGGGCGCGATGTCGGGGTTGCCGCAGGACGGGCAGGCGCGCGGCACGCGCTCGGTGAAGCCGCAGTGGTGGCAGCGCAGCGTGCGGTCGATCTTGTGGAACACGCGGTAGGCGCTGCAGCGCGGGCATTCGCTTTTCCAGCCGCAGTCGGCGCAGGCCAGCACCGGCGCATAGCCGCGGCGGTTCAGGAATACCATGCTCTGCTCGCCGCGCCCGATGCGCTGGCCGATGGCGTCGAGCAGCGCGCCCGAGATCACGGTCTTGGGCGGCTGCAGGTTCATGTCGACCAGCCGCACCGTGGGCAGCTCCCCGGCGCCGATGCGCGACGGCATGGCCAGCCGCACATAGCGCCCGCCCGGGTCCTCGCCCTCGGCGGGGCGGCTTTGGTGCCAGCTTTCGAGCGAGGGCGTGGCCGAGCCGAGGATGACTTTCGCGCCCTCGCGCTGGCCGCGCCAGACGGCGAGGTCGCGCGCCGAATACCGCGCGCCTTCCTGCTGCTTGTAGCTCGGGTCGTGTTCTTCGTCGACCACCACGAGCTTCAGGCCCGGCATCGACGCGAACACCGCCATGCGCGTGCCCAGCACGATGCGCGCGGCGCCGCTGTGCGCCGCGAGCCAGCTCGCGAGCCGCTGCGGGTTGGTCATGCCGCTGTGCAGCGACACCACCGCGTCGTCGCCGAAGCGCGCCTTGAAGCGCGCTTCGAGCTGCGGCGTCAGGTTGATCTCGGGCACCATCACCAGCGCCTGCGCGCCGGGGTCGGCCGCGAGCAGGTCGGCCACGCAGCGCAGGTAGACCTCGGTCTTGCCGCTGCCGGTGCTGCCGACCAGCAGGAAGGTGCCGGCCTCGCCCGCCTCGATGCGGGCCAGCGCGGCGGTCTGCTCCGCGCTCAGCGCGACCGGGTGCGCGGCCTCGGCCGTCTCGGCCACGGGGCCGGCCGCCGTCTTGCGCTTGAGCCGGCGCGCCAGCTGCGTTCCGCTCAGGTCGCGCAGCTGCGGCGGCAGCGCGGCCAGGGCGATCTCGCCGATCGAACGCTGGTAGTAGCGCGCAGCAAAGGCCACGAGGTCGCGCCAGGCATTGCCGAGGGGGGCCAGCGCGTCCAGCGCGGCGCCCACGGGCTTCAGCGCCATGTCGGGCTCGGCATTGTCGAGCGGGACCGGCGGATTCCAGACCACGCCCAGCACCTCGCGCCGGCCCAGCGGCACCCGCACCAGCGTGCCGGGCACGAGGGGGATCGGGCTGGCATAGCTCAGCAGGTCGCCGAGCGCCGCATGGGCGGGCGTCTGCACCGCGATGTCGAGCCGCCAGGCCATTGCGGCCGGCCCGCTTGCCGCCGCCGGCGCGGAGCCGGCCGCTGGCGCTGCGGCTGTTTCGGAGGCAGGGTCGACGGTGGGAATGGGCGTCCTTGTTGGCAAGGTTTGTTAATGCGACTTTGAGCAAGATCGCTTAAGTCGTTGATTTTCCAGCGCTTTGGGAGCCATCCAGAGTTTCTGTGGATAACTTTGTTGACAACCGGGCTCGACACGCCGGCGAGCCTTGAAAATCAAGCCTCTGGCTGGATTGCCCTCAAAAAAAGCAAAGTTCAATTTCTATATAAATCAACAACTTAGCGTCGCTACTGGTTTAGGAGCAAAGAGGGGAGACCTACAGATAATCTTGCGCAGTGCAACACGTGTTTTGTGCATAAGTCGGTGTTCCTACACCGTTTTTATGCTTGACAAACGCCAGGAAATCGATTTTTGGGGCCGCGGCCGCGTCCCTGCGCGGCGGGCGGCTCGTTTACCGTTTTTAACCTTTGCGCAGGGCGCGCGATTGTGCATGCACCGCCTGCACCAGCGCCGCCACATGGTCCGGCGGCGTGAACTGGCTGATGCCGTGGCCCAGGTTGAAGATGTGGGTCGGGCCCTTGGAAGCGGCATCGGCATGCGGCTTGCCGAAGGCCCGCAGCACCTTCGCCACCTCGGCCTCGATCTGCGCGGGCGGTGCGAACAGCACGTTGGGGTCGATGTTGCCCTGCAGGGCCTTGGCCTTGGCATCCGAGCCTTCGCCGACCAGCCGGCGCGCGGCCGAGAGGTTCACGGTCCAGTCGACGCCGAGCACTTCGCAATCGAGTTCGCGCATGGCCTCGAGCCAGAGGCCGCCGCCCTTGGTGAAGACGATGCGCGGCACCGGCTGGCCGTCGGCACCGTTGCGCTTGAGGCCGGCCAGCACGCGCGCCGTGTAGGCGAGGCTGAATTCCTGGAACGCGCCGTCGGCCAGCACGCCGCCCCAGCTGTCGAACACCATCACGGCCTGCGCGCCGGCGTCGATCTGCGCATTGAGGTAGGCGGCCACCGAATCGGCATTGACCGCGAGCAGGCGGTGCAGCAGGTCGGGACGCGCGTAGAGCATGCTCTTCACGAGCCGGTAGTCGCTCGAGCCCGCGCCTTCGACCATGTAGCAGGCCAGCGTCCAGGGGCTGCCCGAAAAGCCGATCAGCGGCACGCGGCCGGCCAGCGCCTTGCGGATCGACGCCACGGCGTCGAAAACGTAGCGCAGCCTGGCCATGTCGGGCACCTCGAGCGCCGCAACGGCCGCTTCATCCTGCACCGGGCGCGCGAAACGCGGGCCTTCGCCGGCCTCGAACGACAGGCCCAGCCCCATCGCGTCGGGCACGGTCAGGATGTCGGAGAACAAGATGGCCGCGTCGAGCGGATAGCGCGCGAGCGGCTGCAGCGTGACTTCGGTGGCGTAGTCGACGTTGGTCGCCAGCCCCATGAAGCTGCCGGCCCTGGCGCGCGTGGCCACGTACTCGGGCAGGTAGCGTCCGGCCTGGCGCATGAGCCAGACGGGCGTGTGGTCGGTGGCCTGGCGCCAGCAGGCCCGCAGGAAAGTGTCGTTTTGCAAGGGGGCGAAAGGCATCCCCCGATTGTCGCAGGCGCCCGCGCCCGCGCCTCAGGCAAAAGCCTTGCCGCCGAAGGTCCCGGTCAGCAGGCCGATCAGCCATTGCAGGCCGGGATCGGCGTCGCGCACCGAAGGCCACATCGCCGACACCGCGTAGCCGGGGCTGTCGAAAGGCAGCGGACTCACCGCGAGCCCGAGCGCGTCGCGCCAGCTGCCGGCTGCGAAGGTCGGCACTGTGGTGATCGCGGCCATCTGCCGCACGATGAAGGGGCTGGTCGCGAAGTTGCGGCTCGAGAACACGACCCTGCGCGCGAGCCCCTTCCGCTGCAACAGTTCGTCGACCAGTCCGCTCAGGTCGGCACCGAAGGACGTGAGCAGATGCGGGTGGCTGAGGTATTCCTTCAGCGTCAGGTGCTTGCCGCGCGCCTTGACGAGCGCGGGGTTGTACACGCACACGAAATTCCAGTCGAACAGCGCGCGCTGCCGGTGCCAGGCCGCGCATTCGGTGAACACGCCCAGCGCAAGTTCGATCTCGGCCGCATCGAGCAGGTCGCGCGCCGTGGTGCGGTCCGCCGCCCGTGCGATCAGCCGGATGCCCGGCGCCTCGGCCGACAGCCGTTGCATGAGCGGTGGCATCAGCGCGATCTCGAGCGCATCGCTCAGGCCGATGCGGAACACCCGCTCGGCCGTTGCGGGATCGAAGGCGGGTTTCGAATGCAGCGCCTGCTGCAGCGACAGCAGCAGCGGCTCGATCGCACGCGACAGTTCGATCGCGCGCGGCGTGGGCGTCATGCCGTGCGAGGTGCGCACGAACAGTTCATCGCCAAAGGCCGCACGAAGGCGCTTGAGTGCACCGCTCAGGGCCGGCTGCCCGAGGAACAGGCGGTTGGCTGCGCGGGTGACGCTGCGCTCCTGAAGCAGTGCATGGAACACCAGAAGCAGGTTCAGGTCGAGCCGCCTGAAATCACTTTGATTGATGTTGTTCATGATTCCAAACGATTGGAATGATAAGCCTGCGATCCCTACGCTGAAGTCCTTGCAAAACATCTTGTGAAGGATCTGACATGGCTTTGGAACACCAGACAGTGGCGGTGATCGGCGGCTCCTCGGGCGTGGGGCTGGAAACCGTGCGGCGGCTCGCGGCGGCCGGCGCGCGCGTCTTCGCGGCGGGGCGCGACAGGGAGAAGGTGCGGCAAGCCACCAGCGGCCTGGGCGGCAGCGTGAGCGCGCATGGGGTCGATGCCTGCGATCGGGGGGCGCTCGATGCGTTCTTCGAGACCACGGGGCCCATCGACCATCTGGTGCTCACGCTCAGCGGCGGCGAGGGCGCGGGCGAGTTCGCGCAGCTCGACCTGTCATCGCTGCGGCGCGGCTTCGAGGCCAAATTCTGGCCGCAGCTCGAAGCTGCGCAGGCCGGCCTCAAGGTGCTGCGAAAGGGCGGCAGCATCACTTTCGTGACGGCGATCTCGGCGCGCAACGCATTGCCCGGCACGTCGGGGCTCGCCGCCATCAACGGGGCGCTGGAGGCCATGGTCGGCAGCCTCGCGCGCGAGCTCGGGCCGAGCCGCGTGAATGCGGTGTCGCCGGGGCTGGTCGATACGCCCTGGTGGAACCGCATGCCTGCCGCAGCCAAGGACGAGCTGTTCCGCCAGCAGGTCGAGCTGCTGCCCGTCGGCCGCGTCGGCCAGCCGCAGGACGTTGCGCATGCGATCGAGTTCCTGATCGGGAACGGCTACACCACGGGCACGGTCATCGAGTGCGATGGCGGCCTGCGGCTGGTCTGAAAAGAACTCAGACCAACGGCACGCGCTGCGCATCCTCCGGGTTCACGTTGCGCCGGTAAAGCATCAACGTCGCCACCAGCCCGCAGGCGGCGGCGGCCGTCATCCACAGGCCCGGCGCGCCCTTGTCGCCGGTCATCTCGATCAGCCCGGTGGCGATGGCCGGCGTGAAACCGCCGAACAGCGCCGTCGCGAGGCTGTACGCGAGCGAGAAGCCTGCAGTGCGCACATTGACCGGCATCACCTCGGTGAGCGCCACCACCATCGCGCCGTTGTAGCTCGCGTAGAGGAACGACAGCCAGAGCTCCACCTCCAGCATGCGAGCGAAGCTCGGCGCGCCGACCAGCCACTTGAGCGATGGGTACGCGGTCAGGATGGTCAGCACCGTGAACAGGATCAACAGCGGCCTGCGGCCCACGCGGTCGGACAGTGCGCCCATGACCGGCAGCCAGATGAAGTTGGAGATGGCCACGCACAGCGTGACGACCAGCGCATCGGTCGTGCTCAGGTGCAGCACCGACTTGCCGAAGGTGGGCGTGTAGACCGTGATCAGGTAGAACGACACGGTGGTCATCGACACCAGCATCATCCCGGCGACGACGAGGCCCCAGTTGGCCACCATCGACTGGAAGATCTCGCGCGCATCGGGCCGGTGCTTGCGCGCCATGAACTCCTCGGTCTCCTGCAGCGAGCGGCGGATGATGAACAGCACCGGCACGATCAGGCAGCCGACGAAGAACGGAATGCGCCAGTAGAAGTCGCCGATCTCCTGCGAGGTGAAGGTCACGTTGAGCCAGTAGCCGAGCGCGGCCGCCACGATGATCGCCACCTGCTGGCTGGCCGACTGCCAACTCACGTAGAAGCCCTTGCGCCCCGGCGTGGCCATCTCCGACAGATAGACCGAAACGCCGCCCAGCTCCACGCCGGCCGAGAAGCCCTGCAGCAGCCGCCCGACCAGCACCAGCAGCGGCGCCGCGAAGCCGATGGTGGCGTAGGCCGGCACGCAGGCGATGAGCAGCGTGCCCACTGCCATCAGCGCGAGCGTGGCGATCAGGCCCTTGCGGCGGCCCACGCGGTCGACGTACGCGCCGAGGAAGATCGCGCCCAGCGGCCGCATCAGGAAGCCCGCGCCGAAGGTCATGAAGGTCAGCATCAGCGAGGCGAATTCGTTGCCCGCCGGGAAGAAGGCCTTCGAGATCTGCGTGGCGTAGAAGCCGAACAGGAAGAAGTCGAACATCTCCATGAAATTGCCGCCCGTCACGCGCAGCACGGTGGCGAATTTCGAGGAGGAGGAAGAAAAGGCGCTGGAAGAAGCGGTGCCTGAAGCGGCGCGGTCGGCGGCCGCGGCCGATGGTTGCGCGGCGGATTGCGCAGGATTCATCTCGTTGTCCCCTTGGGCGGTGTCGTTCACCCGAGGGTAGGCCGGGGTTCCCGACCACCGCCTGACCGCGCGAGTCAGGTACCTGTCACTGCCCGTGGGGCGTCGTCAGCTCTTGTACTTCACCGAGCAGCCGTAGGGCCGCGTCGAGGCCGTCGAGATCGGCTTGCCGCCGAAGGCCTCGCCGAGCGCCTGGTTCACGTAGTTGGTCGCGCTCTTGATGTCGTCCGGCCGCGCCGAGGCGATGCTGTCGATGCCGCCGGCATACACCAGCATGCCCTTGGGATCGATGATGAAGATGTGCGGCGTGGTGCGCGCGCCGTAGGCCTGGCCGATCACGCCGTCCTCGTCCATCAGCACCGCGGTGGGCGCGGCCTTCTGCGACTTCATCCAGGCGTCGAGCGCGGCGGGCTGCAGGTAGTCGCTGGCCGCGCGCTCGGTGGAATTGACCGACAGCCAGACCACGCCCTGGGCGGTGGCGGCCTTCTGCGTGGCGGGCATGTTGCCGCTGTTGTAGTGCTTGCGCACGAAGGGGCAGCCCGGGTTGGTCCACTCGAGCACCACGAACTTGCCGGCAAAGTCGGACAGCTTGTGCTTGGCGCCGCTGGTGTCCACCGCAACGAAGTCGGGCGCCTGCTGGCCCACGGCGGGCGCGGCGAAGGCATGGTTGCCCATCAGGAAGGTGGCGCCCAGCGCCACGGCGGCCGCCACCACGGCGCGGCGCGAGGCGCGGCTGAGGGCCGCGCGGGCGTGGCGCGCGGCACGAATGGAACGCGAGTCGGACGATGGCGAAAGTGTCATGGCCAGCTGGAACTCCAAAAGAAAAAACGAACAACGGCGACAGCTTAGGCCGCTTTGCTCATGTGAATGTGACAACCCATGTCAGGCCGGGGGTCAAAGCGCGGCGAGCGCGGCGCGCACCTCGTCCTTGCCCAGGATCTCGGTCAGCACGACCGGCGCCTTGCCGGGCGCCTGCAGCACATACAGCGGCACGCCGCTGCGTCCGAGCGCGGTCAGGGCGGCGGTGATGGCGGGGTCGCGGCGCGTCCAGTCGGCGCGCAGCATCGCGACCTTCCTGCGGTCGAAATCGGCCAGCACCTCGGCATCCGCCAGGGTGGCCTTCTTGTTGTACTGGCAGGTCACGCACCAGGCGGCCGTGAAGTCGATGAACACCGGCTGCCCGGCGCCCGTGAGCTCGGCCACGCGCTCGGCCGACCAGGGCTGCCAGCGCTGCCCCGCGGTGGCCGCTATCTTGGCCGGCTCCACCGTCTGCAGCACGTTGCGTCCGATGGCCGCGGCCAGCACCGCGGTGAAGGCGACCATCAGCGTGGCGATCACCAGCCGCGTGCGGCCGCGCAGCGTCAGTGCCCAGACGATGGCGGCCATGCACACCAGCAGCGCGAGCAGCGTGCCCGCGCCGTCGATGCCGCTTTGCTGGCCCAGCACCCAGACCAGCCAGGCCACGGTGGCGAACATTGGGAACGCCAGCAGCCGGCGCAGCGTGTTCATCCAGGGGCCGGGCCTGGGCAGCAGCAGCGCCACGGCCGGGATGAAGCCCGCGACCAGGTACGGCAGCGCCAGGCCCAGGCCCAGCGCGGCGAACAGCAGCAGCGCCTGGGTGGCCGGAAGCCCGATGGCAAAGCCGAGCGAAACGCCCATGAACGGCGCGGTGCAGGGCGAGGCGATCACCACCGCCAGCACGCCCGAGAGAAAGTCGTTGGCAATGGGATGCCGGGCCTGGGCCGAGCACAGCGACAGGGGCGCCGCGCGGCCGAACTCGAACATGCCCGCCAGGTTGAGCCCGATCAGCGTGAACAGCGCCGCCAGCGCTGCCACCACGGCCGGCGATTGCAGCTGGAAGCCCCAGCCGAGCTGGGCGCCGGCCGCGCGCAGCGCCAGCATCGCGCCGCCCAGCGCGAGCACCGAGAGCATCACGCCGGCGGTGTAGGCCAGGCCCGCGGTGCGGTGCGCGCGGTGGTTGCCGGCCTGCCGCGCGAAGCCCAGCACCTTGATCGCGAGGATCGGGAAGACGCAGGGCATGAGGTTCAGCAGCAGCCCTCCGAGCAGCGCACCGAGCAGCGCGGCCATCAGCGTGACCGTGGGTTGCGGCGGCAGTTCCGAAGAGGTCGATGAAGGAGCGGCGGCCGCATTGGCGGCAAGGGCCGCCTGCAGCGCGGGCGAAACCTCCGCGCGCGGCGCAGCGGCGGGCCAGCTGCCGCTGACGGGCGCCTCGGCACGCCAGGCCACCGGCTGGCCCGGCTGCCGGTCGGCCTCGGCCAGCGCCACCACCAGCGGCAGGGTCGTCGGGCTGGCGCTGCGCTGGTCGGCCAGCGGCAGCGTGGCGGTCCAGGTGCTGCCTTGCCAGCTTTGTGTCCAGTCCTTGCCGGATTCGGCGGCGGTGCGGATCAGCTCGGGCGTTTCGGGGAAGAAGCCCAGGGTCTTGCCGTGGATCGAGGCGGGCAGGCCTTCCAGCCGCACCTGCAGCGTGTTGCCGCTGACCTCGACGGCGCCCGGCTTGCCCAGCGGCTGCGGCTGCGCGGCCTGCGCCGCGTCGAACTCGGCCTTGTGCAGCGCGGTCGAGCCCTGCAGCGGCAGCGCCAGGGTGAATTCGCCTTCCTCGGGAATGCATTCCTTGCGGCACACCAGCCAGCTGGCCTTGAGCCGCACGTCGAGCGCCGAAGCGCCGGCGCCCAGGGCCAGCGGCGGCTTGAAGTTGCTCGACACCTCGAGCGGCACCGGCAGCAGCACCGTGCCTTCGTAGCCGTAGTTGGCGAGGTTGCCGACCGGGATCTTGCGCGGCACGGGCCAGGCGATCTCGCCGGCCGCCACGCCGCTCGGCAGCGTCCAGTTCAGTTCGGTGGGCAGGCCCGAATCGCCGGCGTTCTTCCAGTAGGTGTGCCACTCGGGCTGGTGGGTGATCTGCAGCCCGACCCAGACCGGTGCGCCCGGCGCAACGCCCTCGGGCGCATGCGCCACCAGTTCGGCGCGCACGTGGGGGGTGGTGACCACCGCGCCCGGTTTTGATGCCAATTGGGCCGCAGCCGGCATGCAGGCTGCGGCGGCTGCTACCAGAAACGTAGCGATGTGAAAACGGGAAAAGATCATGCCGTCAGTCGGAGCAGGGGAGCGGTGCGAAGTTCCGGTCGATTGCGCGGGCTCAGGCGGCCCAGCCCAGCACCACGCGGCGGCTGTTGGCGCTCTTTTTCTCGATCTTGGTGACCATCACCGCGCCGATCTCGGCGGTGTTCGCAACATGCGTGCCGCCGCAGGGCTGGAAGTCGATCTGCGCCTCGCCTTCGCCGCCGATGCGGATGGTGCGCACCGTGCCCGTGCCGCGCGGCGGCTGCACGCTCATGCTCTTGACCAGCGCGGGATTCGCGTCGAGCTCCTCGTCGGTGATGGCGCCCACGGTCAGCGGATGCGCGGCTTCCACCAGCCGCGCGAGGCCGGCCGTCAGCGCTTCCTTGTCGAGCGGATCGGTCATGTGGAAGTCGATGCGCGCGTAGTCGGGCGTGATCGAGCAGCCGTTCACCGGCACCGGCACCAGGTGGCACAGCAGGTGGCTCGCGGTGTGGAAGCGCATCAGCCGGTGGCGGCGCTCCCAGTCGAGGCGCGCGGTCACGGCGGCGCCGGGTTCGAGCGCGGCCAGCAGTTCGGCCTGGCCCGGCGCGGGCACATGGACGACTTCCTGCGTGGGCTGGCCTTCCTCGTTCTTCGCCTTGCGGGTGTCGGCAATGACGATTTCGCGGCCGTCGGCCAGTGCCAGCACGCCGGTGTCGCCGGCCTGCCCGCCCCCCAGCGGATAGAACACCGTGCGGTCCAGCACGATGCCGGTATCGTCGATGCGCAGGATGCGGGCTTCGCAGGCGCGCAGGTAGGCGTCGGCGCGGAACAGGTCGTCGGTCATGCGGCCGATGGTAGCGGCGATGCGTGAACGGGGTGCGCCCACGCCCAAAAGCGCCCATGGCCGACAGCCCATGCCGGTGCCGTCCTCATGATTTGCCGAAGGAACGCCGAAGCGAACGAAGAAAGAAGAAAGGCGGCCTCCGCGCCGCAGCAACCAAGGAGCGCGAATGAAGGTACCGAGCATCGCCATTTCCCCGCTGGCCGCCGTGGCTGCAGCGCTGGCGCTGGCCGGCTGCGGCGAAACCGCCAAGCTGGCGCCCGAGGCCACCACCGGGCCGCGTCCGCAACTGGCCGAACCCCACAAGACGCTGATTCCCACCGTCAACGTGGCCACGGCGGTCGGCTGGACCGACACCGCCGCCCCCAAGCCCGCCCCGGGCCTGCGCGTGAACGCACTGGCGCGCGGGCTGGACCATCCGCGCTGGGTCTACACGCTGCCCAACGGCGACGTGCTGGTGGCCGAAAGCAACAAGCCGCCCAAGCCCGAAGGCAGCGACGGCGCCGGCGGCCTGATGGGCAAGATCCGCAACTGGGTCATGGGCAAGGTCATGGGCCGCGCCGGGGCCAACGTGCCCAGCGCCAACCGGATCACGCTGCTGCGCGATGCCGACGGAGACGGCGCGGCCGAGGTGCGGCAGGTGTTCCTGTCGAACCTGAGCTCGCCGTTCGGCATGGCGCTGGTGGGCAACGAACTGTTCATCGCCAACGCGGACGCGCTCGTCAAGGTGCCCTACACCGAGGGCCAGACCACGATCGGCGCAACGCCCACGGTGGTCACGCCGCTGCCCGCGGGCATCAACCATCACTGGACCAAGAACGTGATTGCCAATCCCGAGGGCACCAAGCTCTACGTCACGGTCGGCTCCAACAGCAACATCGGCGAAAACGGGATGGCCGCCGAAGAAGGCCGCGCCGCCATCTGGGAAGTGGACGTGAAGAGCGGCCAGAAACGCCTGTTCGCGGGCGGCCTGCGCAACCCCAACGGCATGGCCTGGCACCCGGAGGCCAAGGCGCTGTGGACCGTGGTCAATGAGCGCGACGAGATCGGCAGCGACCTGGTGCCCGACTACCTGACCTCGGTGAAGGACGGCGCCTTCTATGGCTGGCCCTGGAGCTACTACGGCAGCAAGGTGGATGCGCGCGTCACGCCGCAGAACCCCGAAATGGTGGCCAAGGCCATCGCGCCGGACTATGCGCTCGGCGCCCACGTCGCGGCGCTGGGCCTGGTGTTTTCGGACGGCCGCGGCATGCCGCCCCAGTTCGCGAGCGGCGCCTTCATCGGCGAGCATGGCTCCTGGAACCGCAAGCCGAAGTCGGGCTACAAGGTGGTGTTCGTGCCGTTCGCCGGCGGCAAGCCGAGCGGGCCGCCGGTCGACGTGCTGACCGGCTTCCTCTCGGCCGACGAAAAGGCGCACGGCCGCCCGGTGGGCGTGGCGCTCGACAAGAGCGGCGCGCTGCTGGTGGCCGACGACGTGGGCAACGTGGTCTGGCGCGTGTCGGCGCAGGCGAAGTAGCGCGCGGCCTTCATCGTTGTTGCGGCCGCGCGATGCGATAGAGCCGGTGCCGCCGCAACGCATGCCCCTCGGGCACGGCCGGGTGATCGAAGGCGCCCTCCAGGTCCTCGCGCATGCCCAGGCGCTCCATCACCGCCGCCGAGCGGTGGTTGCCGAGCGCCGTGAACGCCACGATCTCTTCGAATCCCAGCCGCTCGAAACCCATCTGCAAGGCGGCGCGCGCGGCCTCGGTCGCCAGCCCCTGGCCCCACCATTGGCGGGCGAAGCGCCAACCGACCTCGACGCAGGGCGAAAAGGGCAGCGCGGCCAGCGGCACGTTGAGGCCCGTGAAGCCCGCGAACTCGCCCGATGCCTTGTGCTCCACGGCCCAGAGGCCCCAGCCCTGCTCGGCGATGCGGGCGCTGATGCGCGCGGCCAGCGCATCGCTGTCGGCCCGCGTGGGCACCGGCAGCAGGAATTCCATCACCTGCGGATCGGCCGCGAGCGCGGCAAATGGCGCGAGATCGCTCTCGCGCCATTGCCGCAGCCGAAGGCGCGGGGTTTCGAATTCGATCGGGGGCTGGATGCTGTCGGCCATGCGGCCGATTGTGCTCAGAACCCCGCGAGCACCACCTTGCCCTGCGCCTTGCCGCTCTCGATCAGCGCATGTGCCTTCCTGAGGTTGGCGGCGTTGATGGTTCCGAAGCTGGCGTTCGCGGTGGTGCGGATGCGCCCCGCATCGACCAGCGCAGCCACCTCGGCCAGCAGCGCGCCCTGCTCGGCGATGTCCGGCGTTTCGAAGCGCGAGCGCGCGAACATCATTTCCCAGTGCAGCGAGATGCACTTGGTCTTGAGCGGCATGGCGTCGAGCGCCGGCAGGTCGTCGATCACCGCGAGCTGGCCCTGGGGCTTCAGGCTTTCGATGATCTGCGCATAGTGCTGGCCGGTCTGCGTGAGGCTCGCGACCATGTCGACCTCGCCGATGCCCGCGGCCTGGAGTTCGGCCGCGAGCGGCTTCGAGTGGTCGATGACTGCGTGGGCGCCGAGCGCGAGGCACCAGGCCCGCGTCTCGGCGCGCGAGGCCGTGGCCACCACGCGCAATTGCGTGAGCTGGCGCGCGAGCTGGATCAGGATCGACCCCACGCCGCCGGCCCCGCCGGTGACCAGCAGCGTCTGGCCCGCGCCGCCGTTCTTCGGCACCTGGAGGCGGTCGAACAGCAACTCGTAGGCGGTGATGGTGGTCAGCGGCAGCGCCGCGGCCTGCGCATCGTCGAGGCTCGTGGGCGCGAGCGCCACGATGCGCTCGTCCACCGCATGCAGTTCCGAATTGGCACCGGGCCGCACGATCGAGCCGGCGTAGTACACGCGGTCACCCACCTTGAAGTTCTTCACGCCGGCGCCGACGGCCTCGACCGTGCCCGCGGCATCCCAGCCCAGCACCTTGGCCTGGCCGGCTTCGGGCGCCATGTTCCTGCGCACCTTGGTGTCGACCGGGTTGACCGAGATGGCCTTCACGCGCACCAGCAGGTCGCGCGGGCCGGTCACGGGGGCGGGCAATTCGATGTCCTGCAGCGACTCGGGGTTGTCGATGGGCAGGGGCTGGTAGTAGCCGATGGCTTTCATGGGGAGGACCTTTCCTTGTGTGTTTCCCGGACGATGGCTCGACTGTAGGATGGCAACCAAGAATTGATAAGACCGCCTCGATGAGCAACACTTTCAAATGAAGATTGAAAATATCTCGGACCTCCAGGTGCTGGTGCAGACCGCGCGCGGCGGCACGCTCACGGCCGCGGCCCATGCGTTGGGCATGACGCCGGCGGCGGCCAGCGCCACGCTCAAGCGGCTGGAAACGCAGCTCGGCGCCCGGCTCTTCGAGCGCTCGACCCGCGCCATGCGCCTGACCTCGCAGGGCCAGACGCTGCTCGACTACGCCGTACGCGCCTTCGAGCTGCTGGACGAAGGCGAATCGCTGGTCACGGCCGAGCGCGGCGAGCTGGTCGGCACCTTGCGCGTGGCCGCCCCGTCGGACCTCACGCGCAGCACGCTGCTGCCCTGGTTCGACGAATTCCTGGCGCTGCACCCGGGCGTGCAGCTGTCGCTGTCCGTCGGCGACCGGCTGCTCGACGTCACGCGCGACGAGGTCGACGTGGCGCTGCGCTACGGCGCGCTGGCCGATTCGCGGCTGGTGGCGCGGCCGTTCGCGCTGACCCATCCGCTGCTCACCGCATCGCCAGACTACCTGCGCCGCCACCCCGCGCCGAAGACGCCGCAGGACCTGGTGCATCACAACTGCCTCACCTTCGACCGCGGCGGGCGCCGCCATCGCACCTGGCGCTTCGCGCAGAACGGGCAGTGGACCGAAGTGCGCGTGAAGGGCGACCGCAGCGTGGACGACGCTTCGCTCGCGCGCGAGTGGGCGGTGGCCGGCCGCGGCATCACGTTGAAGTCCGCGCTCGACGTGCGCAACGACATCAGCACCGGCCGGCTGGTGCACCTGCTGCCCGAATGGGACACCGAGCCCTACCCGCTGCACGCATTGCTGCCGAGCGGGCGCTTCGTGCCCGCGCGTGTGCGGGCGCTGGTGGATTTCCTGGCGCTGAAGTTCGAGGCGCTGACGGCCGTCAGATCATCGGCGTGACCGCGCCGTCCATCGCGACGATCGCGCCCGTCACATAGCTTGCCCTCGGCGAGGCCAGGAACACGACCGTGTTGGCAATTTCCTGCGGCGTGGCGATGCGCCCGAGCGGCAGCCGGGCCGTGGCGCGCTGCAGCGCCTCGTCGCTGCCGATGCCCTGCAGCTTCGCGTCCGCCTTCAGGCCTTCCTGCAGCCGCTCGGTCAGCGTGAGGCCGGGGTTCACCGCGTTCACGCGCACGCCCTTGGCCGCATAGGCCGCGGCCATGCCGGCGCTCACCAGCATCAGCGCCGCGTTGGCCGCGCCGCCGGCCATGTGCACCGGGCTCGCCACCTTGCCGCCCTGGCCGATCACGTTGACGATCGCGCCGCGGCCGCGCCGGCCCATGCGCTTGACCACCGGATCGATCATGTGGATGTAGGTGAAGTACTTGGCATCCATCGCGTCGTGCCAGGCGGCGGCATCCAGCTCGTCGGGCGGCGTGCGGCGCGCGGCGCCGGCCGAATTGACCAGCACGTCGACCGGGCCGAAGGCCTGCTCGGCCGCATCGAGCGCGGCCACGGCGCTGGCCGGATCCTTGAGGTCGGCCGCATGCACCGAGACCCGGCCCCCGGCCTGCGCGAACGCTTCGGCCAGCGTCTTGCGGCCCCGCTCCAGGTTCTGCAGGTCGCGCGACACGAGGCTCACGCGCGCGCCCTCCTGCAGGAAACCCAGCGCGCAGGCCAGGCCGATGCCCTTGCTGCCGCCGGTGATGAGAACGTGCTGGTCCTGGAGCTGGAGATCCATCGAAAAGTCCTTGAAGGGTTGCTGCGAACCCGGGCGATTGAATCACCGACGCGAAACCCCTGCAGCGATGCGGCCGTACCGGTCAGCGCGCGGCGGTGGCCGTTTGCAGCGCGGACTCCGGCAGGCCGCGGGCCGCGTCCTCGGCATGGCGCAGCTGACCGTCGCGGTCGTGGTGCACCAGCAATTGGCGGGCGCGCTGCCAGGTGGACAGGCGCGCCGGCGGCACCGCGATGTAGGAGGCCAGTGCGAACAGCGACGACTGCTCCTGGTCCGGCGGCGTCTCGCGCAACTGCTGCAGCCGGCGGAACGGCGCCATCAGCAGCATCGAGACCAGGATCACGCCGATCACGGTGGCATAGAGGCCCAGCAGGTGCAGCACCTCGGGCTGCGAGCGAGCGCCGAGCACGTAGGGCCAAGCGTACCAGACTGCGCAGAACCAGATCGCCACCGTGACGGCCGGGCGCAGCACGCGCAGCCACAGGTACATGGCCAGCGTGCGCCGCGGCGAGCGGCCACTGCCGAAGGCGCGCAGCGAAATGCGCGCGGCATCGATGATCGGCTCTTCTCCTTTGGGCTGGCCCCAGGAGCGGCGCCGTACCGGCGGCGGGGTGTGGGATTCAGGGTGGTGGTGCATCGGAAACTCCTCGGTCAGGGCTCGTCCACACCGCACGCTTGCCGCGGCGGCGCATCAGGGCTTTGGGAAGGGCGATGACGGTGGCCGCCATCGTGATGGTCCAGAAAGCGATCGGGTACCAGATCGTTCCGGCGAAATAGCGCAACAGGTCGCGGTCGTAGCGGCGATCGATCCACAGGCTCAGCAGCATCTGCAGGATGCAGGTCATGGCCAGCAGCGTGCCCTGCCAGTGCGGCAGCAGCGCCGAATGCCAAGCCGACGCCGCGGGCAGCCACGGCCGCAGAAAGCCGATGAGCAGCACCAGCGCCATCGCATAAGCCCACACCACGCTGACCATGTACTCCGCATAGATCAGCCACATGCGCCATTGCCGCGGCCGCAGGATGCGCGTGGTGTAGCGCAGCATGGTCTGGATGCCGCCGACGGCCCAGCGCAGGCGCTGCTTCCAGAGGCCGCGCAAGGTCTCGGGCATGAGGATCCAGCACAGCGCGCGCGGCTCGAAGCGCAGCTGCCAGCCGCCGAGCTGGAGCTTCCAGCTCATGTCGATGTCCTCGGTGAGCACGTCGGGGCTCCAGAAGCCCACGTCGATCACGGCGCGGCGGCGGAACATCGCGATCACGCCCGACACCGTGAACAGCGTGCCCACCAGCTGCTGCGAGCGCTTGATGAGTCCGATGATCGAGGAGAACTCGCCCACCTGCATGCGCCCGAGCAGCGTGGTGCGGGTGCGGATGCGCGGATTGCCGGTCACGGCGCCGATGCGCTCGGACTCCAGCATCGGGTTCAGCATCCAGGCAATGGCGTTGGCGTCCACCAGCGCATCGCCGTCGATGCCCAGGATGTACTCGCCGCGCGCGAGCTGGCAGGCGGTGTTCAGGCCCACGGCCTTGCCCTGGTTGCTGGCGTTGTGGATCACGCGCAGGCGGCTGTATTCCTGCGTCATCGCATCGAGCAGCTCGCCCGTGCCGTCGGTGCTGCCGTCGTTGACCGCGATCACCTCGAAGTTCGGATAGCGCGTGCGCATCAGCTGCTCGATCACTTCGCGCAGGTGGGGCGCCTCGTTGAAGCAGGGCACCACCACCGTCACCAGGGGGCGCGACGCAAGCAGGTCCAGCGGATCGATTTCGACGTCGCGCCGGCGTTCGAACACCCAGGCATGCGACAGCCCGCCCGCCATCCAGACATAGGCCATGAAGAAGGGGTAGTAGAAGACGAAGCCGAACAGCAGCGGTGGCAGCGCCTCGGACAGGGCGTGGAAGGTGGTCATGGCGAGCGGCCCTCTTCGGGTGGCGGCGCCAGGGCGGGCAGCGCGCGCGGCAGCAGCGCGCGCACCGAGATCGCGCGGCGCACCACCTCGAGCGAGGGCTGGTTGGCGAGGAAGTCGTCGGGGTAGTAGCCCAGGTGCCGCACGCCCATGCGGTGCAGCAGCGTCCACTGGCGCGCGAGTTCCTCGTCCGGCACGGGGCGGCCGGTGCGCCAGTCGCGCGCCTGCAGTTCGAAGACGGTGCCGTCCAGGCCGCGCGGCGTGCCGGCCGCGCGGCGCGCAAGGCGTGCGAGCCAGGCCTGCGCATCGGCCTCGTGCTCCATGCGCGGCATGGCCATCAGCGCCACGTAGTCGTAGGCCGCGAGCGCAGCTTCGTAGTCCTGCGCGAACCATTGTTCCGCCGCGGGTTCGAGCACCGGCCGCGCATAGAGATTGCGCGCGGTTTCCAGCCCGGGCCGCCAGGCGCCCACGCGTGCGGCGAGCTCCTGGGTGAATGCCGTCAGGTACCGCGTCTTGGCACGGGTCCAGCGCGCCATCAGGGCCGGGTCGGCGCGGATGGCCGCCACGTCGGCCGGCAATCCCCAGCGGCCGTATTCGGCGAGCGCGGGCGGGCTGGCGTCTTCGTCGTCCGACAGCATCGCGTCGTCGTGGAACAGCAGCCCCTCGAAGAAGGCATGGCGCCCGAGGTCTTCGTAGATGCCGCCGACCAGCGCGCGCACTTCGGGGTCGAAGGGCGAGAGCCGGTGGTAGCGGTCCGCGGGTGTGCCACCGTCCGCGGTGCGTACCGTATGCGCCGCGAGCGGGTTCGACGCCGGCAGGCGAAACGCCATCACCGGCATCCAGGCATAGACCTTCACGCCGGTGCGGCTACGCAGCTGCCAGGCCGCGCGGCCGAAGAGGTCGGCGCGCATCGGCAGCTGGCGGTTCGGAAAATAGAGCGCATCGGCCACGCCGTCGCCATCGGGATCGGCATAGGCCTGCAGGAACACGGCGCGCGGACGTATGGCCGCGACGCGGTCGAGCAGGGCCGAGAGGTTGCGCTCCTGCTGTGCCGGATCGGGGTCGTAGACGTAGTCCAGGTCGACGTGCATCACGCGGTTGACCGGCCGCAGCTCGCCGCCCACGGGGCTGCTCAGCAGACGGGCGTATTCGGGCGCCTCGTTGTCGTAGGCCACCAGCGCGCGGCGGATCCGCGACAGCGGCACCGAGGCCGTGTTCGGCCCGTCGTCGAGGGTGAAGGTGACGGGCATCCCCGCGCGCTCGGCGGCCTTCAATGCCGCGCTGTTGTAGGCGCCGTAGGGCCACACCATCGCGCGCACCCTGGCGCCGGTGCGGGCCTCGATGATGCCGCGGCTGCGGCGCAGGTCGGATTCGATGCGCTGCACGTAGGCGGCGTCGTCCTCGTAGCGGCCCGTGGCCGGGTCGTAGCGGTGCGTGGCGGCGGCCGGCAGCATGTTGCCTTGCGGATTGGCCGGCACGCCGTTGTGCATGGCATGGCTGTGGCTCGCCAGCTCGACCAGGCCGGAGCGCGCCATTTCGGCGGCCTCGCTCCAGCGCAGGAAGTCGCCGCGCGGCGCGGGCTTGTCGCCGTAGGGAACGCTTGCGCCCTCCGGCACGTCGAGCCAGCTCGTCACCAGCGCCAGCAGCGCGGGATAGCCGAAGCGCTTGAGCAGCGGGAAGACCTTGGTGTAGGCGCTGCGGTAGCCATCGTCGAAGGTCAGCAGCACGGGCTTGGGGGGCAGCGGCCGGCCGCCGGCGCGCGCATCGATCGCCTGCTGCAGGCTGATGGGGTGGTAGCCGTTGTGCCGCAGCCAGGCGAACACCTCGGCCAGCGTGCGCTCGTCGATGGCGGTGCCGTCGGGCGAACTCTCGAAGCTCGCGCGCACGTTGCTGCGCACGTCGTGGAAGGAGAGCACGCGAAAGCTCAGGCCGTCGTCGGTATCGGCGGGCGGCAGCGGCTGGGCCGCGCCGGGCAGCGCGAGCGCCAGCAGCAGCCAGGCCATGGCCGCGCGCAGCAGGGTGGTCAGGTCGGTTCGCATCAGGGCAGGGGCATCGAAAGATTCAGGAAGACGCTGCGCTGCCGTTCGCGCACGCCGTCATAGGGATGGCTGGAGATACCCAGCCCGTAGCGCAGGGTCAGCTTCGGCCCCAGGTTCCACCTGTGCTCGTAGCGCACGCTCCACAGCGGGCCAGTGCCGAAGCCGGCCTGGCGATAGCTGCCGCCGCCGATCTCCACGGCCTGGAAGAACTGCCTGTCGTCGCTTTTCCAGTGGAGCCATTGCGCACGCACGGTGAGCAGGGCGCTGGCATCGCGGGGCGGGCTGAAGTACGCAACCTCCTGCTGCCGGCCGCG
This sequence comes from Variovorax sp. V93, assembly GCF_041154485.1. Taxonomy (NCBI): domain Bacteria; kingdom Pseudomonadati; phylum Pseudomonadota; class Betaproteobacteria; order Burkholderiales; family Comamonadaceae; genus Variovorax; species Variovorax sp. V93. The sequence goes on from NZ_AP028669.1 coordinate 772,271, forward strand.
GCTGGCGCCGGCGCTGAGCCGGGTCTCGAGCTGGAAGCGCGGCGTGCTGACCCAGCGTTCGCGCCACGTGAAGTCGAGGGCGTTGCGCAGGTTGCCGTCGCTGAAGTCGAGCCGCTGCCATTGCAGCTCGAAGCGGCGCGACTCGTTGACCACGTGGCTCACGCCCAGGCCGGTTTCGCGCGCACCGATGCGTGCAATGCGCGCCTTCCAGGGCAGCTCCTTGCTGTCGCCGTCGAAGGTGGCCGAGAGCCGCCATGCGTCCCCGGCGCGGTAGTCGACGCGCGCGGCCGCGCTGGTGCGATAGGGTCCGGTGTTCGAATGCTGCACGGCGCCCTCGGCCAGCCAGCGGCCGCGCTGCCAGGCGAGTCCGATGCCGCCGCGTGCCCAGTTTCCGTTGCCGTCCGAAGTGTCTGCGCGGCCCAGCACCTGGTCGTAGAAGATGCGCCATTCGTCGTCGATCAGCCCCGAGCTGAGCCGGCTCGCAACACGCCATTCGCGGTTCGCGATGGCGGCGGCGCCGGAGGCTGCCTCGGCATCGAGGTCGAGCCGCGGGCCGGTGGCTGCGCGCCGCTTGCGGGCCAGGTCGCGCACCTGGGCGGTGTCGGGTGCGTCGGCCTCGAGCGATTCGGCGCGGCGGCGGGCCTCGCGGAATTCGCCGGCATCGAGCAGCGCCTCGACATGGCCGGCGCGTGCGCCGATGTCGTGCGGGTGGTCGGCGGCCAGTGCTTCATAGCGCGCGAGCGACGCCTCGGGGTGGTCGCGCAGCCGTTCGGCCAGGCCTGCGCCGGCGGCGAAGCCGGCGTTGAGAGGCGCTTCGCCGGTCAGCAGCGCGAAGCGCCGCTGCGCGAGCGCATGCCGGTCGCCGTAGAGCAGCAGCATGGCGCGCATGCCGTTCGCTTCGGTGTACTCGCCATTCGGCAGGCCCGCCTCGGGCGCGAGGCGCAGCGTGGCGGGCGTGGCGCCCTCGATGCGCGCGAGCAGCGCATCGGCTTCCTCGAATCGGCCGGTATCGAGGTAGGCGTAGGCCAGCCCCTGGTAGATCGGATCGGCGGCCGGCAGTGCCGGGCCGCTGCCGGCCACAGCCGCCTCGAACAGCGGCACCGCATCGACCGAGCGGCGTTCCTGCGCGAAGGCGCGGGCCGCGGCGCCGAGCGCATAGGGCGGCAGCACCGATCCGTCGGCGCGCAGTGCCTCGAACAGCGCAATGGCGTCGGCCGGGCGGCCGCGCTCGACCAGCGCCAGCAGCCGATCGGACTGCAGCTGCAGGCGAACGGAGCGCCACGCATCGGCATCGGCAGGGTCGGCGTGCAGTGCCGATGCATCGAGCCGGGCCAGCGCGAACTCCTGCTGCGCCAACACCTTGTCGAGTGCGGCCACGCGCGCCGCACCGACGCGCTCGTCGCGCTCCAGCACCGCCCAGCGCAGTTGCTGTGCGAGCGCCTGCTGCTGCAGGGTGCACAAGACCAGCGCCGTGAAGGCGCCGGGATTCGCGCGCTCCGCCGCTTCGGCTTCCTCGAAGGCCGCGGATGCGGCACCGCTCGACGCCAGCAGCAGTTCGGCTTCGCGCTGCGCATCGCGCGAAGCCGGCAGGCGGGCGCGCCAGACGGCGATGGCCTCGCCCTGCAGCGCGAGGTCCTGCGTGCGGCGCGCCGCCAGGGCCAGCGCGCCGAGCGCGTAGTCGTGCAGGCTGGCAGGCGGCCCTTGGCGGCCCAGCGCCGCGGCATCGGCGAACTGGCCGTCTGCGGCAGCGATCGCCACGGCATCGGAAATGATGCGTTGCCGCTCGGCATGGCCCGGCGCTGCCGCCAGCCATGTCCTCAACTGCTGCAGCGCCTGCAGCGCCTGCAGCGGCGCGATGCGATGCGCGCGATAGGCGGCGATCAATGCATCGTGTTGCTGCGGCGTATAGATGGCCGCAGCGTGATCGGCTGCCGCGGGCGAGGCAATGGCAACCGGGGCCGCCGGTGCGGCGGAGGCGCCGAACGCCAGCAGGCAGACGACCGGAGGCAGCTTCCGCAAAGCCTGTGTGAGGTATCGAGGCCATGGGTCGGCCGGCGCCGCATTGCGTCCAGCCACGACCGTGCCTCCATCGTTCTTGTGGATTGACACTCTGCTCCCTTTGATAGCACTCCTGCACGGCGAATCGCCGTTCAGGGCAGAACTTCTCGAAGCCACGAAAGCTGTATTGAAAAGTTCCTAGAAAGTGACTCTATGGGAGTTTGTTAACAAACTACTCACAAGCGATGAAAGATGTGACCAGAGCGTGAACTGATTCGCAGATCAAGGGGCATCGAGGCTTCCACGTGCGCTTCGCACGGGCCATCTGGGCGCCGGCAGCGCCTCAGCCTAAGATCGCGAGATGCACGCACAACCGGCCTCCCTGCCCCGCTTCTGGTCCCAGCTCACCACGCGCGATTTCGCGGCGCTCGACGCGGCTGCCACGGTCGCGGTGCTGCCCCTCGGCGCCACCGAGCAGCACGGGCCCCATCTGCCGCTGGGCGTGGACACGGTGCTGGCCGACGGCATCGTCGCCGCGGCGCTGCCGCTGCTGCCGGCCGCGCTGCCGGTGCTGTTCCTGCCGACGCAGCAGATCGGCCTGAGCCCCGAGCACGCGCGCTTCGCGGGCACGCTCACGCTGTCGGCCGAGACCTTGATCCGCATGTGGAAGGAGATCGGCGCCGGCGTGGCGCATGCCGGCGTGAAGAAGCTGGTGCTGTTCAATGCGCACGGCGGCCACGTGGGCGCGATGGACATCGTGGCGCGCGAGCTGCGCGCGGCGCACGGCCTCATCGTCTACAGCGTGAGCTGGTTCAACCTGCCGCTGGGCGATGCGGGCGCGCAGTTCGGCGCCCACGAACACCGCTTCGGCGTGCATGCGGGCGAGATCGAGACCTCGATGATGCTGGCCCTGGCGCCGCAGCAGGTGCGCATGGGCGAGGCGAAGAATTTTCGCTCCACCTCCGAGCAGCGCGCGGCCGGCTACGCGATTCTCGGCAACGGCAAGAGCGCCAAGCTCGGCTGGGCCATGGAGGACTACAACGCACAGGGCGCGGCCGGCAACGCCGCCGCCGCGACGGCGCCGCGCGGGCAGGCTGTTGTCGATGCGGCTGCGGAGCAGCTCGCACTGTTGCTGGCGGAGGTGTCTCGGATGCCGCTGGATACGGCCCGTACGGGGCCGCTGCCGTAGCCGTTCAGGCCGCCCAGCCAACGCCCCCCAGCACCTCGGCAAACATGCCGGAATCGACATTGCCGCCGCTCAGGCAGATGCCCAGCGTCTTTCCGCGCCAGCGCTCCTGCTGCTGGAGCGCACCCGCCAGCGCCGCGGCGCCAGCGCCTTCGGCCACGTTGTGCGTGTCGCTGAAGAGAATGCGCATGGCCTCGGCCACCTCGTCGTCGGTGACGGCGATCACGTCGTCGGCCTCGCGCAGGATCACCTCCAGCGATTCGGGCACCGGCGTGCGGCAGGCCATGCCGTCGGCCAGCCGCGTGCCGGCCGGCGACTCGACGGGCCGGCCTGCGCGGAACGAATCGCGGTACGCCGTGGCATGCGCCGACACCACGCCGACGAGCCGGGTCGACACGCCGCAGTGCGCCCGCGCGGCGGCCCCGGCCGCGAAGCCGGAGCCCAGCCCGATCGGGATGAACAGCACGTCGGGCGGCGCATCTTTCAGTGCGCTGAAGAATTCGACATACGCCGTCGACACGCCGCGCACCAGCTCGCGGTGGAACGAGGGCACGCGGTGCATGCCGTCGCGCTCCGCAAGCAGGGCCGCATGCTCCGCGGCCGCCTGGAAGTCGTCGCCATGCTCGACCAGCTGCACGCCCAGTGCGCGCATCGCGGCGTTCTTCTCGAGCGAGTTGCCATGCGGCACCACGATGGTGGCCGCGAGCCCGTGGCGCCGCGCCGCAAAGCCGACCGACTGCCCGTGGTTGCCGCGCGTGGCGCTGATCGCATGGCGCACGCCGGGTTGCTCGCGCGCCAGCGTCTCGAAATAGGTCAGCCCGCCGCGGATCTTGAAGGCGCCCGCGGGCGTGTGGTTCTCGTGCTTGGCCCACACCGTGCAGCCGAGGCGCTGCGCGAGCAGCGGCCATGCGTACTGCGGCGTGGGCGGCATGGCGGCACCCACGGTGCGCTGCGCGGCTTCGATTTCTTCGCGGCTGAATCTCACGCGCTTTCCTTTTTCACTTGCGTTCCGTCAGCGCCACGCGCACCGCCAGTGCGGCCAGCACGCTGCCCATGACGTAGCGCTGCGCGCGCAGCCAGCCGGCGCTTTGCGAGAGCACGGCCGTGATGCTCGCGGCGCCGAGGATCATCACGGTGTTGACCGCGGCGCTGCTGGCCATCTGCGCGACGCCCAGCTGCATGCTCTGCAGCAGCACCGAGCCGCGCTCCGGATGGATGAACTGCGGAAAGAACGAGAGGTAGAACATCGCGACCTTCGGGTTCAGCAGGTTGGTGAGAAAGCCCATGCGAAACAGCTTGCCCGGCGGATCGGCCGGCAGCGCGCGCGGCTCGAAGGGCGCATTGCCGCCGGGCCTGACCGCCTGCCATGCGAGCCACAGCAGGTAGGCTGCGCCGGCCAGCCGAATGGCGTCGAACGCGAGCGGCACGGCCAGCAGCAGCGCGGTGAGGCCGAGCGCGGCTGCGAACAGGTGCGCAAGAAAAGCCATCATCACGCCGCCGAGCGAAACCAGTCCGGCGCGCCGGCCCTGGATCAGCGTGCGCGACACGCAATAGATCATGTTCGGCCCCGGCGTGAGCGCCAGCAGCAGCGAGGCGAGTGCGAACCAGGCGATTTCGGTCAAGCTCAGCATGTCAGAGTCCTTCGGATTGAAGCGTGACGGGGCCGCGGGGCGTGTCGAGCACGGCCGCCAGGTTGGGCGCGCCGGCCTGCACCGCCAGGCCGGCCATGCCGATGGCCGACAGCGCCGCAGAAAGGTCGGCCGCGCGCGGATGCGTGGCCTGCAGCGAGCGCATCGCCAGCCCCGAGGCCGGCATGGCGTCGGTGGGGTGCACCGGGCCCCACTGGATCAGCGTGGGCAGCGCGCCGTAGAAGAGGCGCTGGCCATCGTCGCGCACCGTGATCTGCCATTCGAGCCGGCCGGCGGGCGTGTCACGCGAGGCTTCGAGCAATTGGCCGCGGTCGATGTGCGCGTGCTCCTCGCGCGCCAGCGCCTGCAGCGCGGCGTGGGCGTCGGGCACGCGCGCGACGAAGTGCACCAGCCGCGGTCCGCGCCGCACAAGCCCGGCCTGCAGCACGGGGTCGTCGAGGTCGAACCAGCGGCGCGTGCCGGGGCGCGAGGGCCGCTTGCCGGGCTCGATCGCGATGATTTCGAGGTAGGCCTGCGGGAACGCCTCGGCCGCGATGTTCAGCAGCCGGTTGTGCGTGCCCATCAGCGGATGTGAGCCACCAGGGCCCGGCGTGACGCCCAGCGTGGCCTCGCACCACGCCACGCCCTCAGCCAGCGAGGCAGCGGCGATCACCAGATGGTCGAGTTGCGCGCGCATGGTGCTTTGCCTTACAGCGTGACCTGGCCGTCGATGCAGGTCACGGCATCGCCGCCGACCCACACCTTGCCGTCGGCGTCGCGCTCGATGTACACGCGCCCGGAACGGCCGAGGCACTGGCCCTGCGCGGCCGTGTAGCGCGCGGGCATGTGGCCGTCGGCAATCAGCCATTCGGCCAGGCTGGCGTTGAGGCTGCCGGTGACCGGGTCTTCCTCCACGCCGATGGGCGCGGCAAAGGCGCGCACCTCGAGGTCGATCTTCGGGTCGTCGTCTCCGGTGGCAACGGCCTTGCCGCCGAAGGCGCGCGCCTCGCGGTTCGAGCGGCCGATCAGCATCGACGAGCCCTGCTCGGCGGGCATGCCCGCCACGCCGGCCTTCACGCCCAGCTCCTTGAGCATGCGGTGGTCGGGCACGAGCCGCAGGACCGTGTCCGCATCGCTCAGCAGCAGGCCGAACCACACCGGGCCGTTGTCGAGCACCTGGGCCGCGACCACCTGCTGCGCCTTCAGGCCCAGCGCGCCCGCCACCTTGGCCAGCAGCGTGGGGCTGGGCGCGCTGCGCTTGAGCGGCGGGGCCGAGAAGGCCAGGCGTTCGCCTTCATGGCGCAGCGGCACCAGGCCGGCCGCGCACTGCTGCACGATCCGGCCCGCCGCCTTGGGCTTGCCGCCGGCCTGCAGCCAGGCGTGGCAGCTGCCGATGGTGGGATGGCCGGCAAAGGGTAGCTCGCCGCCGGGCGTGAAGATGCGCACGCGGTAGTCGGCCGTGGGATCGGTCGGCGGCAGCAGGAAGGTGGTTTCCGAAAGATTGGTCCACTGCGCAAAGCGCTGCATCTCGGCGTCGTCGATGCCACCGCCATCGAGCACCACGGCGAGCGGATTGCCGAGGTAGGGCGTGGCGGTGAAGACGTCGACTTGTTTGAACGGGCGGGGTTTCATGGGTTTCATTCGAGCGGAAGATCGAGCACGCCGCGCGTGCCCGGCCGGGAGATCAGTTCGCCATACCAGCGTTCCAGGTTCGGCCAGCTGGGGCGCTGGTATTCGGCGGGTGGCAGGCCGAACCAGCGGTGCGCCTCGCAGCCGATGGGAATGTCTGCCATCGTGAAGCGGTCGCCGGCCATGAAGGGCTGCCGGGCCAGGTGCGCGTCGAGCATCGCGAACAGCGCCTCGCTTGCATGGACCGAGGCCGCGATCAATGCCGGTTCGCGTTCGGCCGGCAGCGTGCGCACCCATTGCACGAAGGCGTCGCGGCTTGCGCGGTTGAGCGTGGTCTGCTGCCAGTCCATCCAGCGCTCGGCATCGAAGCGCGCGGGCAGTTCGCTCGGGTAGAACTTGCCATGCGAATGTTTGGCGCAGAGATAGCGCACGATCACATTCGACTCCCACAGCGTGACGCGATCGCTGCCTTCGCCGTCGTCGATGGTGGGCACCGTCGCATTCGGGTTGAGCGCCAGGTACTCGGGCGTCTGCACCACGCCGAAGCGGCCGCCGGCCTCGGTGCGTTGGAAGTCGAGCCCGAGTTCCTGCGCGCACCAGACGACCTTGCGCACGTTGATCGAACTGATGCGGCCCCAGATGTTGAGCATGGTGTTCAGCTTCCTTGGACAGGTGTGGCGGACAGGGCGGATGGCACGGCGGGACGGTCGAGCAGCAGCAGGCGGATCGCCAGGCCGACCATCACCAGGGCCAACAGGCCGCGCTGGAACTTTTCAGTCCCCGGGCGCCGCTGCAGCCATCGGCCGACCTGCCCGCTGCAGGCGCCGAGCAGCGTGTTGAACGCGAGCGCGGCTGCCGACAGCATGACGCCGAGCTGCACCAGTTGCAAGGGCACGCTGCCGCGCGCCGGGTCGACGAACTGCGGCAGAAACACCATGAAGAACAGCAGCGCCTTCGGATTGACGAGGTTGTTCAGGAAGGCCATGCGCACGATGCGTGCGAAGGCGGACGGCTGCGCACGCGCGCCCGCGAGGAGCCCGCCGCCGCTGCGAACGGCCTGCACCGCAAGCCACAGCAGGTACAGCGCGCCCGCGTAGCGCAGCAGGTCGAAGGAAGGCGGCCAGGCCGCCACCAGCGCGGTCACGCCCGTGGCGGCGAAGAGCGTGTGCACCAGGTCGGCCGACGAAATGCCGAGTGCCGCCGCGAAGCCGCCGCGCGGGCCATGGGCCACGCCGTGCGAGAGCACGAAGGCCATGTTCGGCCCCGGCGACAGGAACAGCGCGAGAACGGCCAGCAGGAAGAGCGCGAGCGTGGCGAGGCTGATCATGATGTGCGTCCTGCAGCGCTTCCTTCAGGCCGCGTCGGCCGTGGCCGCCGCAACCGTGGGGAGATAGGGCGCGATGTTGCACAGGGTGCGCGCCACGTAGTCTTCCTTCTCGCCCACCGGCGCAACATAGTGCAGCGCGCTCTTCGCGGCCTCGATGCCTTCGCTGCGTGCGATGAGCCAGGCTGCAAGGTAGGGCGCCGACAGGCAGCCGCCCGCCGTTGCCACGTTGCCGCGCGCGAAGAAGGGCTGGTTGAGCACCTCGACGCCGGCCTCCTGCACCCAGGGCTTGGTCGTGAGGTCGGTGCAGGCCGGCACCGCACCCAGCAGGCCCAGCTTGGCGAGCAGCAGCGTGCCCGAGCACTGCGCGCCGATCAGCTGCCGCTTCGCATCGAGGCGGCGCAGCGCGCCCATGATGGCCGGATCGGCCGCGATCTCGCGCGTGCGGATGCCGCTGCCGACGAGCACCGCGCCGGCTTCGGCGGCCGCTTCGAGCGTGGAGCTCGCATGCACGGTGACGCCGTTCATCGAGGTGACCGTGGCGCTGGGCGCGGCCAGCGTCACGCGCCATCCCGGCCTCTTGATGCGGTTGAGCACCCCGAGCGCGATCAGCGAGTCGAGTTCGTTGAAGCCGTCGAAGGTAAGGATGGCGATGTGCATCGTGACGTATCTCTGCTTCGTGGCTCAGACAGGTTGGGGCGCGAGCTTGCGCTCGCCCAGCAGCGCCAGTTCCTCGCGCAGCGTCAAGGCCAGCGCGGCGATGGCGGTGTCGATTTCCTCGACGCTGGCCGTCACGAACGACAGCCGCAGCGTGCGCGGATCGCCCTGGTCCGCATAGAAGGGCGCACCCGGCACGAAGGCCACGTTGCGCTCCACCGCCTTGGGCAGGAGCGCCACCGTGTCGATGCCCTCGGGCAGGCGCGCCCACAGGAACATGCCGCCCTTGGGCGCGTTGAACTTCACGTCCAGCCCGGCCATCTCGCGCGTGAGCGCGGCCATCATCGCGTCGCGCTGGCGCTTGTAGAGCGCGCGGATGGTCGGCACGTGGCGCTCGAGGAAGTTGTCCTTCATCACGGCCGAGACCATGCGCTGCGTGAAGATCGGCGTGTGCAGGTCGACCGCCTGCTTGGCCTGCAGCAGCTTCGGAAAGATGGCCTTCGGCGCCACCAGGAAGCCCAGGCGCAGGCCCGGTGCGAGCACCTTCGAGAACGAGCCCAGGTAGATGCAGCCTTCGGGGTTGCGCGCGGTCAGCGGCAGCGGCGGGGCTTCGTCGAACCACAGTTCGCCGTAGGGGTTGTCCTCGACGATCGGCAGGCCGGCGGCGGCCGCGGCGGCCGACACGGCGGCGCGGCGCGCCTCGGTCATGGTGCGGCCGGTGGGGTTCTGGAAATTGGGCAGCAGGTAGATGAAGCGCCCATCCTTCGCCTTGGCCACCAGGTCTTCGACGATCACGCCTTCGTCGTCGCTCGCCACGCTCACCGGGTTCGGCTCCATCGGGCCGAAGGCCTGCAGCGCGCCCAGGTAGGTGGGCGTTTCGACCAGCACCTTGCTGCCCGGATCGATGAGCACCTTGGCCACCAGGTCGAGGCCCTGCTGCGAGCCGGTGGTGATGAGCACCTGCGCGGGATCGACGTTCCACGGCAGCATGTCGGCCACGGCCTGGCGCAGCGGCGCATAGCCTTCGCTCGCGGCGTATTGCAGCGCCGCCTGGCCGTCGTTGTGCAGCACCTCGGCGCAGGCGTCGGCAAAGGCCTGGATCGGGAAGGTCTTGGGCGAGGGCAGGCCGCCGGCCAGGCTGATGATGCCGGGGCGCTCGGTGACCTTGAGGATTTCACGCAGCACCGACGGATTCATCTTGGCGGCGCGGGCGGCGAGTTTCCAGTTCATGGGGTTTTCTTTCAGGCGGGTGAGGTGAGATCAGGATTGTTCGGCATGCGCTGCACGCGGTGAAACGGCAGGAACGGGCTGCGGCTGCGAAAGGCGCTTGCCGAGCACCACCGTGCAGACCACGGCCATGGCAAAGCCCAGCGTGACCACGTCGAGCGGTTCGCCCAGCAGCGGAATGGATGCAAGGATAGAGAGAAAAGGCTGCAGCAGCTGGGTCTGGCTCACGCGCAGCGCGCCGCCCAGGGCCAGGCCGCGGTACCAGGCGAAGAAGCCGATCCACATCGAGAACACGCCCACGTAGACGAAGCCCAGCCAGGCCGAGGTGGCGATGGGCTCCGTGGGCCACATGGCCAGCGTGGCGGGCAGCGTCACGGGCAGCGCCATCACGCAGACCCAGCAGATCACGCGCTCCGCGCCGAGCGACGGCGTGACCTGCGCGCCGTAGATGTAGCCGAACGACGCCGCGACCACTGCGCCGACCAGCAGCAGGTCGGCCCATTCGAAGCCGAAGCCATGGCCGCCCTGGCTCGCGCGCAGCACCGAGAACATCACCACCAGCAGGCTGCCCGCGATGGCGCAGAGCCAGAAGCCGAGCCGCGCGCGCTGGTGCAGCACCCAGGCCGCGACCGCCGCGGTGACCAGCGGCAGCAGCGCCGTCACCACCGCCGCGTGGCTGGCCGTGACGACGCGCAAGGCGTAGCCCAGCAGCAGCGGATAGCCGATCACGTTGCCGAGTACCGCCATGCCAAGCGGCTTCCACTGGTGCGGCGCGGGCCGCGGCGAGCGCGTGGCGAGCAGGAAGACCGCGGAGAGAATGCCCGCCAGCGCGGCGCGTCCGAGCGTGACGAACCAGGGCGACAACTGCGGCGCGTCCTGCGTGCCGGTGGCCAGCCGCGTCATCGGCAAGGTGACCGCGAACAGCGCCACGCCGATCACGCCAAGCCACATGCCGAGCGTCTCGTCCTTGATAAGGAGGCGGCTGCTCATACGCTCAGCATCCACCAGGCCGTAAGCACCAGCACCAGCCCCATCGCACGGTTGAACCACAGCAGGCGCTTTCCCTTGGAGAGCCATTCGCGCAGCAGCGCGCCGGCCAGGGCGTAGGTGAAGTTGCTGATGAAGGCGTAGACCAGCATCACCGGCGCGACGATGGCAAAGCGCCCGAGCGCATCGGGCTGCCCCGCGATCCAGCCGGCCACCAGCGTGAGCGCGAGCAGCCAGGCCTTGATGTTGACGAACTGCAGCATCACGCCCTGGCCGAAACCGACAGAGAGGCTGGCGCCGTCGGCCCTGCCGAGCGTGCTGCTGCCGCTCAGCTTGCAGGCCAGCCACAGGAGGTAGCCCACCCCCAGCGCCTTGATGCCCAGGCGCAGCGAAGGCACTGCCACCACCAGCGCGCCGATGCCGGCTGCGCACAGCACCAGCAGCAGCGTCCAGCCGACCGGCACGGCCACCACGAAGCGCATGGCGCGCGGCAGGCCGCCGTTGGCCGCCAGGGCGGTGGAAAGCGTGGTGTTGGGACCGGGCGAGAAACTCATCGCCGTGGCCAGCACCAGCAGCGCGGTGAATTCTTGCCAGTTCATTGCATACACTCTAAACTTTCACACCATTACAGTTCCAATACAGTTGATCGAACATATTCGAAAACTGTATTGGTCTTTCTTTCGACACAGAAGCCCGGCGCAGATGCTGACACGAACCTCCACCCAGTCGCTCACGGGGCAATTGGCCGACCGGCTGGCAGAACGCATCCGCACCCGGCTGCTGCCGCCCGGTGCGCGCCTGCCCTCGGTGCGCGAATGCGCGCGCCAGCAGGGCGTGAGCCCCTACACGGTGGTGGCGGCTTACGACCAGCTGCTGGCGCAGGGCCTGGTCGAGGCGCGCCGCCAGCGCGGGTTCTACGTGCGCGATTCGGCGCCGGCGCAGGATGGCCGCCCGCCCAATGCGGCGCCCATGGTCATCCAGATGATGGCCTCGCGCGTGCCGGCCGATGCGAGCTCGCTCATCCGCAGCATGTTCCACCGGCCCAGCGACAAGCCGCAGCCGGGCATGGGGGTGTTTCCGCCCGAATGGATGTCGTCCACCTTCATGCCGACGGCCGTGCGCCGCATGACCAGTACAGCGGCGCTGCAGGAGCTTTCGCTCCAGTACGGCGAACCCTCGGGCGACGCCGCGCTGCGGCGCAGCCTGTCGAACAAGCTGGTGGGCATCAACGTGCCCGCCGCGCCCGACCAGATCGTGACCACGGTGGGCGCCACGCACGCGCTGGACATCGTGAGCCGCACCTTGCTGCGCGCCGGCGATCCGGTGATGGTCGAGGAGCCCGGCTGGGCGCTGGAGTTCGCGCGGCTCGAGGCGCTGGGCATGCGCATCCTGCCGGTGCCGCGCCGCGCCGACGGGCCCGACCTGGAGGTAATGGCGCAGTACTGCCAGCTGCACAACCCCAAGCTCTTCGTCAGCGTGAGCGTGCTGCACAACCCGACCGGCTACAGCCTCACGCCCGGCAGCGCGCACCGCGTGCTCAAGCTGGCCAACGAGCACGACTTCCACATCGTCGAGGACGACACCTACAGCCACCTCGCGCCCGAGCACGCCACGCGGCTCAGCGCCCTCGACGGGCTGCAGCGCACCATCTACGTCAGCGGGTTCGCCAAGATCCTGGCGCCCAACTGGCGCATCGGCTTCCTGGCTGCCTCGCCGGAACTGAAGGAGCGGCTGCTCGAAACCAAGCTGCTGGCCACGCTCACCACGCCCACGCTGTTCGAACGGGCGCTTTCATGGTGCATCGACCAGGGGCAATTGCGGCGGCATTCCGAGCGCGTGCGCATCCGGCTCGACGGCGCGCGCGGCCGCGCGGTGAAGCTCGCGATGGCGCACGGTTGCAGCTTCGCGTCGGAGCCGGCGGGCCTGTTCGGCTGGGTCGACACCGGCGTGGACACCGACGCGCTCACCCAGCGCATGCTCGACCAGGGCTACCTGCTCGCGCCGGGCTCGCTGTTCCATGCGCGGCGGCCGCCGAGCACGATGATGCGGATCAATTTCGCGACCTCGCAGGACGCGGCGTTCTGGAAGGTGTTCAGCAAGGTGCGCGCGGAACTCTGACGGCTCGAACGGGCGGGGCTGGCAGGCCCAAAACGGCGGTGCCTTGGAGTAAGCTGGCATCACAAGAAAACCCAACCCGGAGACCTCCGCATGAGCAATGCCAGCCAACCCTTCGACTTCAGCCAATTCGTCCCCGGATTCGATTTTCTGAAGAACCTTGCCGGCGGTGGCGCCGGCGGTTCGGCGGGCGGCGCGGTGCCCGGGTTGCCGAGCCTCGCGAGCTGGGTGGCCCCCACGCTGAGCGTGGAAGAGGTCGACAAGCGCATCCAGGAACTCAAGACGGTGCAGTACTGGCTCGAGCAGAACGGCCACGCGCTCAAGGCCACCATCCAGGCGCTCGAAGTGCAAAAGATGACACTTTCGACCTTGCGCGGCATGAACGTGCGGATGGAAGATATCGCCAGCGCGTTCACCAAGCAGGCGGCCGCCGTGGCGCCTGCCGCTGCTGCGCCGGCACCCGCACCGGCGGCTGCGGCGCCGGCCGAACCGGAAGCCGAGCCCGAAGAAGCCCCGGCGCCTGCGAAGAAAGCGCGCAGCAAGCCGGCTTCAGGCGGTGGTGGCGGCAATGGCGGCGCCGGCGTGATCGATCCGATGCAATGGTGGGGCTCGCTGACCGAGCAGTTCCAGCAGATCGCGAGTTCGGCGCTGCAGGATGCGGCCCAGCTCAAGGTGCCGGCCATGGCCCAGCCGATGGCCGATGCGGTGGGCAAGGCCATGGGCAAGCCGGCGGCGGCTCCCACGGCCTCGAAGCCCGCGGCCAGGAAGGCGGCAGCGCCCGCCGCCGCAAAGAAGGCATCGGCCGCCGCGCGCAAGCGAACGGCCGGCCGGCGCTGACGTCATACACACACATTTCTTGAAGAGAACGGGTTGGCACGCATCATGAAGCTGTTTCCTTCCGGCCATGCCACCCACCCGCAATGGCGCATGGCAGCCGGCCTCGTGCTGGCCCAGTTGCGCGCGCAGATGGCGCTGCCCGACTACGCGCCGTCGCCCACGCTCGGGCTGCTCTACATCACCGACCACTACGCGGCGGACGCGCAGGACATCCTCGACCACCTGAGCGCCGAACTGCCCGAGGTCACCGACTGGTCCGGCACGGTCGGCATCGGCGTCTCGGCCAACAATGCCGAATATTTCGACGAGCCCGGACTCAGCCTGATGCTCTGCGCGCTGCCAAGCGACCAATACCGCGTGTTCTCCGGCGTGGCGCCGCTGGGCAATTCGGAAATGAGCGGCTTCGAGGCCCATACGGCGCTGGTGCACGCTGACCCCGCCACCCCCGACCTGACCGAACTGATCGGCGAGATGGCGGGCCGCACCAACACCGGCTATCTGTTCGGCGGGCTCTCGTCGGGACGCGGCGGCGCGCTGCAGTTCGCGGTGGGCGGCAACGGCAACATCCGCGGGCATGGCGCCGCGGGCGGCGTGTTCTCGGGCGGCTTGTCGGGCGTGGTGTTCGGCGAGGGCGTGCGGCTGGTGTCGCGCGTCACCCAGGGCTGCCAGCCGCTGCGCTCGGGCGCCGGGCGCGAGCGCGAGATCACCGAAGCCGACGGCAACCTTCTGCTCAAGCTGGACGGCGAACCCGCGCTCGACGTGCTGCTGGACGACCTGCAGGTGTCGCTCGAGCGGCCGCAGGAGGCCATCGACGCCGTGCGCGCCACCCTGGTGGGCCTGGCCGACGCGGGCAGCGACGGCATCCGCCGCACCGGCGACCTGGGAGCCGACGTGCTGGTGCGCCACATCATCGGCCTGGACCCCACGCGCCGCGGCATCGCCATTGCCGACGTGGCGGAGGCCGGCATGCGCCTGACCTTCTGCCGCCGCAATGCGCAGGCCGCGCGCGCCGACCTGATGCGCATCTGCGCGGAAATCCGCGAGGAACTCGAGCCCGAGGAGCAGACGCTGGCCACCGCGCGCGCCGTCGCGGCCGGGGAGGCCGAAGCGGCGCCGCATCCGGCGCGCCGCATCGCGGGCGCCGTGTACGTGAGCTGCTCGGGGCGCGGCGGGCCGCATTTCGGCGCACCGGGCGCCGAGCTGCAGATCGTGCGGCACGCGCTGGGCGACGTGCCGCTGGTCGGCTTCTTCGCCGCGGGCGAAATCGCCCGCCACCATCTTTACGGCTACACCGGCGTGCTGACGGTGTTCACCAGCAAGGACTGAACCCAGCCCTGCCTGTGTTCAGGCCGGTTGCAGCACGCGCGCTGCCGGCGCAGGCAGGCCGGTGAACGCAAAGTCCACCTCGGGCGCGAGCCCGCTCACGATGCGCGCGATCGACTTGCCCGAACCGCAGGCGTGCGTCCAGCCGAGCGTGCCATGGCCGGTGTTCAGGTACAGGTTCGGCAGTTTCGTCTTGCCGATCAGCGGCACGTTGCTCGGCGTTGCGGGGCGCAGGCCGGTCCAGAACTGGGCCTGCGTGGTGTCGCCGGCGCCCGGAAAGAGCTCCTCGACGCGCCGCACGATCGCCTCGCAGCGCACGCGGTTCAGGTCGCGGTCGTAGCCGTTGAGCTCGGCCGTTCCGGCAATGCGCAGCCGGTCGCCCGAGGCCGAGGTGTAGCGCGAGAACACGAGCTTGAACTCGTCATCGGTCAGCGAAACCTGGTGGGCCCTGGAGGCGTCCTTCACCGGCAGCGTCACCGAATAGCCCTTGGCCGGATAGATCGGCAGCCGGATGCCCAGCGGCGCGGCAACGATCGGGCTCAGCGAACCCATCGCGAGCACGAAGGCGTCGCCGCGGATGCGCTGGAAGCGGCCTTCGCAGTCGGTGGCTTCGACATGGTCGATGCTGCCGCCGGCCTCGCGCAGCGCCGTGACCGTGTGGCTCATGAGGAACTTCACGCCCGCTGCGGCCGCGCGCTTCGCCAGCTCGCGCGCAAAAAGGTTCGCGTCGCCGGACTCGTCCTCCGCCGTGTAAGTGGCGCCGGCCAGCTTCGGGCGGATGTGGGCGAGGGCGGGCTCGATCTTCACGGCCTCGTCGGCCGAGATCACCCGCCGCTCGCAGCCGAGCGCGCGCATCTGTTCGGCCGGCTCCAGGGCGCCGTCGAACTCCTTCTGCGTCGTATAGAAGTGCAGGATGCCCTGCGTGCGCTGGTCGTAGTCCAGGCCGGTGTCGCGGCGCAGCTGCTGCAGCACGTCGCGGCTGTAGGTGCCCAGTCGCACGATCTGCTCGATGTTGTGCCGGGTGCGCGCCGGCGTGCATTCGCGCAGGAACTGCAGGCCCCAGAGCCACTGGCGCATGTCGGCGCGGATGCGAAAGAGCAGCGGCGCATCTTCCTTGCCCAGCCATTGCAGCACCTTGAGCGGAGCGCTCGGGTTGGCCCAGGGCTCGGCATGGCTGACCGAGATCTGCCCGCCGTTGGCAAAGCTGGTTTCGGCGGCCGGCGTGGCCTGCCGGTCGATCACGGTCACCTCGTGGCCGAGTTGCTGGAGGAAGTAAGCCGAAGTCACGCCGAGCAGGCCGGCGCCAAGAACGATCACGCGCATTTCAAGTACCTTTTGAAGATGGGCACTTGAACGGCGGACTTGGTGTGCTACTGATTCAATAGCGAGCAACCGGACGAACGCCGTCCAAGTCGCCGCTCCCCCTGTCCTTGGTACCTGAGAGATTCACCTGTTGCACCTTGCAACGGGTTTGCTCCTTCGGTGCATCGCGCGGGGCGATGGCTCTCCAGACGGCCTGTCAATTGATGCAGTACATGCCACGCAACTCTTTGAAAGAACTTCAAGGTTACGTTCGGCCGACCTGAGCGTTTATGGGAGTTTGCGCCTTCGGTGGAGTAGCAATAAGTACTACTCGCTCTCCTGCAATGAAACGATTGTAGGCGGAGGCCGCAAAGCCGCCAACCATGAATTTTGACAATTCGGAGCAATGGGATAATTGTCATCGATTCGAAACTTCGGGGAGACTCATGATCCTGGTAACCGGCGGCGCGGGCTTCATCGGCGCCAACTTCGTACTCGACTGGCTGGCGCAGGGCGACGAGCCTGTCGTGAATCTCGACAAACTGACCTACGCCGGCAATCTCGAGACGCTCGCGTCCCTCAAGGGCGACCCGCGGCACATCTTCGCGCAGGGCGACATCGGCGACAGCGCCCTGGTCGATCGCCTGCTGGCCGAGCACAAACCGCGGGCCATTGTGAACTTTGCCGCGGAATCACACGTCGACCGCTCCATCCACGGCCCCGAAGACTTCGTGCAGAC
This sequence comes from Variovorax sp. V93, assembly GCF_041154485.1. NCBI lineage: Bacteria > Pseudomonadati > Pseudomonadota > Betaproteobacteria > Burkholderiales > Comamonadaceae > Variovorax > Variovorax sp. V93. Next base: position 789,223 of record NZ_AP028669.1, read on the forward strand.
CAACGTGCTCGGCACCTTCCGCCTGCTCGAGTCCGTGCGCGGCCACTGGAGCGCGCTGCCGGCCGAGCAGAAGGCCGCCTTCCGCTTCCTGCACGTGTCCACCGACGAGGTCTACGGCTCCCTCTCCAAGACCGACCCCGCCTTCACCGAAGACAACAAGTACGAGCCCAACAGCCCCTACTCGGCCAGCAAGGCCGCCAGCGACCACCTCGTGCGCGCCTGGCACCACACCTACGGCCTGCCGGTCGTCACCACCAACTGCTCCAACAACTACGGGCCCTTCCACTTCCCCGAGAAGCTCATCCCGCTGATGATCGTCAACGCCCTGGCCGGCAAGCCCCTGCCCGTGTACGGCGACGGCATGCAGGTGCGCGACTGGCTCTACGTGAAGGACCACTGCAGCGCCATCCGGCGCGTGCTCGAAGCCGGCAAGCTCGGCGAGACCTACAACGTCGGCGGCTGGAACGAGAAGCCCAACATCGAGATCGTCAACACCGTCTGCGCCCTGCTCGACGAACTGCGCCCGCGCGCCGACGGCAAGCCCTACAAGGCGCAGATCAGCTACGTCACCGATCGCCCGGGCCACGACCGGCGCTACGCCATCGACGCGCGCAAGCTCGAACGCGAGCTCGGCTGGAAGCCCGCCGAAACCTTCGACAGCGGCATCCGCAAGACCGTCGAGTGGTACCTTGCCAACGGCGAATGGGTGCGCAACGTGCAAAGCGGTGCCTACCGCGAATGGGTCGAGAAGCAATACGACGCCGCACCCGCGGCCCAGGCCGCGGCATGAAGCTGCTGTTGCTGGGCAAGGGCGGCCAGGTCGGCTGGGAGCTGCAGCGCAGCCTCGCACCGCTGGGCGAGCTGGTCGCGCTCGATTTCGACAGCACCGATCTGAATGCCGATTTCAGCCGCCCCGAGCAACTGGCCGACACCGTGCTGAAAGTGCGCCCCGACGTCATCGTCAATGCCGCAGCCCACACCGCCGTCGACAAGGCCGAGAGCGAGCCCGAGTTCGCGCGCAAGCTCAACGCCACCTCCCCCGGCGTGGTGGCCGAAGCCGCGCAGCAGATCGGCGCGCTCATGGTGCACTACTCCACCGACTACGTTTTCGACGGCAGCGGCAGCACGCCCTGGCAGGAAGACGACGCCACCGGTCCGCTCAGCGTGTATGGCCGCACCAAGCTTGAAGGCGAGCAACTGGTGGCCAAGCATTGCGCGAAGCACCTGATCTTTCGCACCAGCTGGGTCTATGCCGCGCGCGGCGGCAACTTTGCCAAGACCATGCTGCGCATCGCCAAGGAGCGCGATCGCCTGACCGTCATCGACGACCAGTTCGGCGCGCCCACCGGCGCCGAGTTGCTGGCCGACGTCACGGCGCACGCCATTCGCGCAACCCTGCAGGACCCCGCCAAGGCGGGGCTCTATCACGCGGTGGCGGGTGGCGTTACCACATGGCACGGCTATGCGCGCTTCGTGATCGAGCAGGCGAAGGCGGCGGGCGTGGAACTCAAGGCAGGTCCGGAAGCGGTCGACCCCGTGCCCACCAGCGCCTTTCCCACATCCGCGACACGCCCCGCCAACTCGCGCCTGGACACGCACAAGTTGCAGTCCACCTTTGGCCTGGTGCTGCCGCACTGGCAGCAGGGCGTGGCCCGCATGCTGCGCGAGACCCTTTGACAGCAGCGCTAGCGAAGCACGCAAGAAGCGGAGAACACAACACAATGACCACCACGAAGACCACGCAACGCAAGGGCATCATCCTGGCCGGCGGCTCCGGCACCCGGCTGCACCCCGCCACGCTCGCGCTCAGCAAGCAGCTGCTGCCGGTGTACGACAAGCCGATGATCTATTACCCGCTCAGCACGCTGATGCTCGGCGGCATGCGCGACATCCTGATCATCAGCACGCCGCAGGACACACCGCGCTTCCAGCAACTGCTGGGCGATGGCAGCCAGTGGGGCATCAACCTGCAGTACGCGGTGCAGCCCAGTCCCGATGGTTTGGCGCAGGCCTTCATCATCGGCGACGAGTTCCTGGGCAATGCGCCGAGCGCGCTGGTGCTGGGCGACAACATCTTCTACGGCCACGACTTCGCGCACCTGTTGGCCGACGCCGATGCGAAGCCCTCCGGCGCCACCGTGTTCGCCTACCATGTGCACGACCCCGAGCGCTATGGCGTGGTGGCCTTCGATGCGCAGGGCAAGGCCAGCAGCATCGAGGAAAAGCCGTTGAAGCCCAAGAGCAGCTATGCGGTGACTGGCCTGTACTTCTACGACAACCAGGTGGTCGACATTGCCAAGGCCGTGAAGCCCAGCGCGCGCGGCGAGCTGGAGATCACGGCCGTCAACCAGGCCTACCTGGACCGGGACCAGCTCAACGTGCAGATCATGCAGCGCGGCTATGCCTGGCTGGACACCGGCACGCACGAGAGCCTGCTGGAGGCCGCGCAGTTCATCCAGACCCTGGAGCATCGGCAAGGCCTCAAGATTGCGTGTCCGGAAGAGATCGCGTGGCGCAACGGCTACATCGACAGCGAGCAGCTGGCCAGGCTTGCCGCGCCGCTGCAGAAGAACGGCTACGGCAAGTACCTGAACCACCTGCTGGCCGAGGAGGTGCGCTCGTGAAGGCCACGCCGACCGCGATCCCCGAAGTGCTGATCATCGAGCCGAAGGTGTTCGGCGATGCGCGCGGCTTCTTCTACGAGAGCTTCAACGGCAAGGCGTTCGACGAGGCCGTGGGGCGGCACGTCGAGTTCGTGCAGGACAACCATTCGCGCTCGGCCAAGGGGGTGCTGCGCGGCCTGCACTACCAGATCCAGCAGCCGCAGGGCAAGCTGGTGCGCGTGGTGCGCGGTGCGGTATTCGACGTAGCTGTGGACATCCGCAAGTCGTCGCCGACGTTTGGTCAATGGGTGGGGGTGGAGCTCAGCGAGGACAACCACAGACAGCTGTGGATACCGGCCGGGTTCGCACATGCCTTTCTTGTGGTTAGCGCGACAGCAGACTTCCTCTACAAGACCACAGACTACTATGCGCCGGCGCACGAACGCTGCATAGCGTGGAACGACCCGAAAGTCGGTATTGCATGGCCAGACATCGGGATGGCGCCCATGCTGTCCGCGAAAGATCAAGCCGGCGTTTCACTGAATCAAGCCGAAATCTTCGACTGAAAAGTAGCGAAGAACCGGTTGCGATGTAGTCGGTCCTGCAATTTCCTCGCCTCCCGCATGAATTACTAGTTTTGCAGGAGCGGCGACGGTGCACCCAGTCCTCGAGAATCGTTGGAAGATGGATTAATTTCTGAGGGATTCGCGTGATGACCGGGCGCAGCGACACGAGCGAGCATGTAGTGCATTTTTTATCAAATTGGTCGTATTTCCTCCGGCAAGCCGATGCGGGTGTCACTGGACCGGGGGGCACAATCTTCATTCAGATATCAAGGGGGCAATCAAATGTATAAACACACGAGGCCCGCGCTTAAACAGTTTCAACCAAATTCTTGAATTAAGGGCGCCATGAAAAGCGGTGAGAAGTTCCGTATTGCGCATCTGAGTCCAGCGTATTTTTCTCCAGACTCGTATGTGGGCGGCGGGGAGAGATATGTTGACTATCTCACGCAATCCTTGCAAACGGTCGCAGGCTTTGAGCAGGCCATATTTTCGATTGGACCAGATGATCAATTATTTTTGCGAAATGGCATCCCGGTCCGTGTTCTGAAAAACGAATCTTCACATCCGGGTATGACAAACGCACTGTCGACACGGCTGTGGCGCGAGCTTGACGGGTTCGATCTCGTTCACATACATCAGTGCTTGACGTTATTCGGCGCGTTCAGCACGTCTATCGTTCGCTCGTTAAAAATCCCAGCTATTGGTACCGATCTTGGCGGTGGAGAGGACCCGCAGATGTTGCGCGGTCGAGGAATCGAGCTTTTGGACGGACTGATTTCTATTTCGAAGTATGCCCACAATCTAGTGGGTTCGCATTTCAAGGGGCCGCACGAAATTCTCATTGGGCCTGTGGATACTGACCGATTCGTGCCGGCCTCACGGGAACCGTCTGCCAATGTAGGTCAAATTTTGTGTGTCAGCCGCATATTGCCACATAAAGGAATCGACCGTGTGATTGCAGCGCTGCCCTCCTCCCTTAATTTGACGATCGTTGGCCGCCCTTATCATCAGCCATATTACGAACTGCTTGTAAAAATGGCGGAAGGAAAAAACGTCCGGTTCGTTCTAGAAGCCGACGACGACGCCCTTCTTGATATATACAATAATAGTGCAGTGTTCGTGCAAGCTTCCACGGCCCGTGATATTTATGGAAACAATATTGCGAAGCCTGAATTGATGGGTCTGACTACCCTGGAGGCGATGTCATGCGGTTTGCCTGTTATTGTATCCGACGCCGGGTCTCTGCCGGAACTGGTGACCGATGCTCGATTCGGTCAAGTGTTTTCCTCGCACGATGATTTGGTAGCGATTTTCGAAAAAGTGGCTGCCGGAGCCTGGCCGGCATCTGATGCCGGAGAACTTGCGCGTTCACACGTTATTTCTCATCATGGCCTCAGTGCAATTGGAGCTCGTTTGGCTGCCTTTTACAGGCGCACCATAGTGAGTCGAAAAAACTAAGGGTACAGCATTGCGAATTCTGTTTCTCACCAATCTTTACCCGCCACTCATAATAGGTGGCTATGAAATTGCTTGCGCGCAAACTGCAGAAGCGATGCGTAGTCGCGGGCATGAGGTCCAAGTCCTCACCACCTGGAGCCATGTTCCGCAGGAAACAAAAACGCCGGACTGGATCCGTAGGCGTCTCGATCTGCACTGGTATGTTCCTCATACTCCAAACCAGACCCTAGAAGCTCGTGATCTCCACAGTGCGGTCTGCTCGTCCTATGCCAACACACTCCATTTGTTGGATGCCTTGTTAGATTTCCGTCCAGATGTTGTGTCTGCATGGAATCTGACAGGAATAGGTGGGTTGGCCATGATGGACTTGTTGAATCATCTGGACGTGCCTTGGACGCTTTATTTGGGAGATAGAGTGCCGGTTGATATTGCAGCCAATGTCCCGGCCGACGTCAGAGGAATATTTAATGCTCGAGGAGGCGAGGTCTATGAGAAAGCGCGTATTTTCTCTGTAAGTCAAAATCTTCTTGATGAGATCGAGACCGAATCAAGTATATCGTTTCCCCAGGGTGCTGATATTGTGGCTGGGTGGGCTGATCTTTCTCAATCATTGCCACACCAGCCGTACTTGCAGAATGGGAAAGCGCGGTTCGTGGCAGCAAGTTCCGTTGCGCCTCACAAAGGCACTGATCTAATTATCGAGGCCAGTGCGCAGTTACAGGAGAGCGGAGTTGATTTTTCAGTCGACATCTTTGGTGAAGGCGATTTGCCACGCTATGTAGATATGGCAAAGCGGCTGCGTGTGGAAGAACGTGTCCGATTTCTTGGTTCGCTGCCCTACATGGATCTCTTGAGGGCGTATTCAGCGTATGACGCATTTCTTTGTCCCACCTGGGAGAGAGACCCGTTCCCCTTTGCGCCCCTAGGGGCTGCGGGTTGCTACACCCCGCCGATATTGACCCGGAATTGTGGAACTAGCGAGCGACTAGTCGACGGTGTCCACTGCATAAAGATCGAGCGCACAGCAGAAGATCTTGCAAGAGCAATGGCCGAAGTTGCGGCTGGCCAAGTGAATTTGGCAAAGATGGGCCGGGCCGGTCGACGTTTAGTCGAGAGCGATCTGTCTTTTGAGCGTCATCTGGACAAAATGGAACGTGCATTTGAGGAGTGCGCGCGCTCTTGGGAGATGCCCGAAGATCCGAAGCTTCCGCTGCTTCTGTTTCTGAAGCACAATTTGTCGGTGAGGTTGCGCTTTGGGTGAATTTTATCAAACAGGACAGGCACAGCGGCACCTAATTTTGGGTGGGGACGGTTTTATCGGTCGCCATGTGGCGTTGCTGTTGGCCCGCAAAGGCTTCAGTGTGACAATTGCCACGCGGTTACCTCAAACTTTTGCTTTCCCGGATGCCGAAGCTAGTCGCATTTCGAGAAAATCCTTCGAGTTGGCTTCGGCCGATTGGGACGAGCTTGTAAAAGACGTCGATGTGGTGCACCACTACGCTTGGAGTTCCATACCTGCTAGCGCAAATGCTAATCCGGCCGGCGATCTTCTTTTGAACGTTTCCGCCACCATCGGACTACTTGACGCGTTGAGACGAAAAGGCCAAGGGCGCGTTGTATTTACATCTTCGGGCGGAACTGTATATGGAAAGGTAAACAGAACCCCAATCGATGAAGACGTCGTGCTTAGACCGATTACTGCCTACGGGGCAGGAAAGGTGTCCGCGGAGATATATCTGAGTTTATTCCGCTCCATGCATGGCATCGACTGCAGGGTCGCTCGGATTTCTAATCCATATGGCGCGGGTCAAAATGTGGAGCGAGGTCTTGGGGTAATTACAACATTCTTGCATCGCTCATTGACTGGAGAGGACATCATTATTTGGGGCGACGGAAACGTAACGCGCGATTTCATTCACATCGCTGATCTGGCTGCTTGCTTGGCCAATCTGGCCGTGGCGCCACCTTCGGATCAGTTCATCTTCAACGTCGGCACCGGCCTTGGTGTGAGTCTGAATCAGGCCGTCGATGAAATTGAGAAAATTTTAGGTCGCCAGCTCACCGTCAGGCGCTCTCCATCCCGCCTCATTGATGTACCAGTCAATGTTCTCGCCATTGATCGGGTATGTCGAGCGCTAGGCTGGGAACCACAGGTTTCATTGTCGGCAGGAATTGATAACACCATTAGAGACTTGAAAGCTGGCTGCGCGTTTTCCAGTCTGATCTAATGTAGGCATTCTTTTAATTGTAGTTTAAGATGGAGAAATAGATGGAGCTTGGAAATCTATCGGAGTTTGGGCGATCAAGATCTTCAACTCGGTGGGCAACGAATCCGGTGCGGAGGTTTGTTTGGTGGTTAATTGCCCCATATTTTCGCGGTGCTGAGGGGCGGATCGCCGCCAGAATTGATGCGGTTGATTTGGGTATTCGTAACCAAATCCCGGAAATCTCAGCTGAGATTGAAAAGGTCGCGGTTGAGGCGGAAAAAAGGGCTTCCGCCAAGGTTGACTCTTTGACAGGCGGATTGCGAAAAGACGCATTTGCCATCGCAAATCGTATTGCGGGTCTCGAAGAAGAAGCAGGTGTCCTGAGCGGCAATCTCTCTACATTAGACCGAAAAATTCAGTCGATTGCTCATGGAGTGGAGGAGCGCATAAGTAAGCTTGAAATTTCTCTCCAAAAATATGAACAGCTGGGTGCAAATCTGCCGCAGGAAAAAAATTCGAACGGTTTGATTATCGCCAAGGGGCAAGCGGCCGAGCGACTGCTCGTGCGGCAAAATGATCATATTGGGAAGCGGATTATTGCGGGCGAAGAGTGGGAGCCGCATGTGCGAAAAGCAATAGAAGAGGCCGCCAGACCAGATGGGGTCGCAATTGATGCGGGCGCGTATATTGGCATACACACACTTACGATGTCGCGCTGCTTTTCCACCGTTCATGCGTTTGAGCCGCAACTGGGGATCTTTCAGGTTCTTTGTGGCAATTTAGCCTTGAATGAGCGTTTGAACGTCGTCACGCACAACGGAGCACTATACGATCGTAGCATCGCGATGCGACTCGCCCCACAGGACCATCAAGAAATAGGTGTTCCGATGGTTGGTGGTGATATTGATTACAACCGAATTGAAAATGCTGCGGCTTTGTCGTTCGAGATTGCGGCTCCGGGCGATCCGCACGTTGATGCAATCGCTCTCGATGATTTGGCGCTCGAAAATGTCTCGTTGATTAAGATCGACACTCAGGGCTCGGATCTCCGAGTGCTGGCCGGTGCGGAACGCACAATTGCCAAATCAAAACCAGTCGTTCTCTTTGAGTGGGAGCGGGATTTGGCGGCACTTCATGGGGCTACGCTTGAAGGTTTTTTTGCGTTTTTTGAGAAGCTCGACTACGCGGTCGAGGTTTTGCATGAGACCTCTCCTGGGCGGCAGGCTGACTATATTGCCAAGCCTCGAAGCAGTTGAGATTCTCGATGTCTAACGGTTTTCTTGAAATTCGATAAACGTAATGCGGATATTGATTCTGGCTCCCTGGCCATATCGCCATCCTCGTAATGGCGGACAACTTCGCGCCGCGTCTATAACAAGGGCCTATGAAGACGCCGGCCACGAAGTGCGGTCCGCGGGCCTATACATTCCCAGTGGATGCCGGGCTGATGACGTCGGGCCGACGGACATTGCCCTGAGCGGTGGAGCCGCGGAATTCCATGGAGCACTCCCAAGCGATAGGCGACGTTCGGAGATGTCTTGGTGGGAAGCTGTGGCGGCAGCACCAGAGAGCTTTGCTGCTTTTGCCGAGATCGTGCGTGAATATCGACCAGATCTATTGCAGTTTGAAGAAATTGCGCTCTGGCCTGTGGTGAGGCGACTAAAGCGCGAAAGATATTTGGAAGGCGTGACGATCGTACATTCGTCTTATAACTTCGAAACTATTGCATGGGGCCATAGGAGCGTTGCCGCGGGCGATGTAACGCCAGAGACGCTTCGCGATATCGCACAGATCGAGCAAGACATTGCCTCGGAGGTAGATCTTATAGTCGCTGTCTCGGACGGCGACGCTCGGGAATTCGTCAAACTTAATGCTGCAAAGGTGTGCGTTGCACCAAATGGCGTCGCTTGCGTTCAAAGCTCGACTATGGAGTCGGTTTCGTCATATCTGCCGGCTAGCTCGCCTTATGCCTTATTCGTTAGCAGTGCTCATCCGCCAAATGCACGAGGTATTGTCGATTTCGCCGCGGGAGCTTCCGGCCATCCGCTGCGCCACGGCGAGATTATGGTTTGTGGAAAAGTTGGGGCGCTCATGGAAGTTGCTCCGCAATTCAGAAAGGCGACGAAGATTCTGGGAAGATGCCGCTTCCTGGGCTGGGTCGATGACGTTGCGCTAAACGCGCTCTATAGAAATGCCAGAGTAGTAATTCTTCCAAAAATGTATTCGGGAGGATCGAATTTGAAGACGGCGGAAGCTATTGTCAGTGGCCGTCCTATAGTTGCGACTAAGCTTGCCTTTGAAGGTTTTGAACAGTGGATTGGCCTGCATGGCGTTGCAATAGCTGATGACCCCGACGAGTTTTGGAGGCTTGTCGATAGCTACCTGATGAACGAGCATGTCGAGCAACCCCGGCTACAGGAGACTGTCGAGGGATTGCTATGGAAAAATTGTCTTAAGCCTATGATTCGCGCAGCTGAATCAGCCCGCGCTCACGCGACACGTATCGACCCGCTGGACGGATCAATGAGGGCCGATGCGTCAGCTGTGGAGGAACACTTGTAGGTCGCCGGCTCGTTTGGAGAAAGTGTTTGCTAAGTGGTGGGCCCTGTAATTCCCTCGCGCGCCGCATGAACACTGGTTTTGCGGAGCGCTGGCGGCGCACCGAATCCTCCGAGAATCGTTGGAAGATGAATTGATTTCCGAGGGATTTACGTGATAATCGAGGCCAGCGACGCGCCTGACTTTTCCGTCAGCGATTGGTCGAGATGATTGAATTGCGCCGCGCTCGCGATGGCCTTGTCATCGAATAAGACGACCTGTTCGGTTCGAGCTTGCAGATCGCCGGCGGTGGTATTCGCTGCAGCGGGCCGGCCCACGCCTGCCAACGCGCCTGATGGTCAGCCTGCTGCATCTGAAGCACACCTATGAATTCAGCGATGAAGAGCTCGTCATTCTTCAAATAGACAGGCTCGCTGCGTGCGCATCACGAAGATCGACGATCGGCATGGATGCTTAGCCGAGGACCTGTGCGGTTGCAAGGCTCCTGTCGAGCGCTGGTAACAACATGCGCCGTAGCGTTTCCTCCAAAGTGGGGGCTTCAAGTTTGGCGCCATATCTTGATAGCAACGCATTCAATTTCGCCGGACTACCGCAAAGCCGATGTACCTCATTGCCTCGGACAAAGGCCGGATTGACAGATACCTCCATTTTGTGGCCCGTTATCTGAGTGAAAGAGTCGATTACGTGCTGAAGCTCGTAAGGTTGACCTGAACACACGTTGTAGATTTCACCGGGCTCACCATACGCGAGCAGCAAAAGATACGCGCTGCACACCATCCGAACGTCGTTGAACTCCCGCTCTACATGGAGGTTGCCAAGCGCAATAGAGGGTGCTCGGTTGGCAAAGTGCATGGCCAGCTTCGGAATCAGGAAGTTCACGTCTTGACCCGGCCCCGTATAGTTAAAGGGGCGAGTGATTATCAGATTCAGTCGATCCTCATATGTCCGGGCCATGCATTCCATGGCGAGCTTGCTCGTGGCGTAATGATTGACCGGCGCGGGTGGCTGGGCCTCACTGATCGGCGACTGCGCTGTGTTGCCGTAGATGTTGGCGCTGCTGGCCAGAAGCACACGTTGGGGCGGCGCGGGCAGCCTGGCGAGCGCATCGAGCAGGTTCGTGGTGCCCACCACGTTGACGGCATAGAACGCCTTTTCGTCCGCATGCCCGACGAAGCTGATCGCCGCCAAGTGAACTACCGCGTCAGGTGACGCCTCGAGCACTTCCTGGCGAAGCGCGTCGCTGTCCGTCAGATCGGATTGCAGCGCAATGACCGAGTTTCCCTCGGCCAATGCGCGTTCGGTGAAATGCCGACCGGTAAAACCCTCGGCGCCGGTTAGCAGGATTCTCAAAACGAGAAGCCCTGGCGATTGCGCCGCAGGTCTGCCTCGACCATCATCTGGCAAAGTTCCTCGAGCGTGGTCTTTGGCTCCCAGCCGAGTTTGGCCTTGGCCTTGGCCGGGTTCCCGATCAGTAGTTCGACTTCCGCGGGTCGATAGAACTTCGGGTTGATGCGCATGACAGTCTTTCCGGTGGCCGTGTCCACGGCGGACTCGCCTTCGCCGCTGCCCTTGAAATCCACTGCGATGCCCGCGCCCTTGAACGCCATGCTCACGAAGTCTCGGACGGTTTCGGTGCGGTTGGTTGCCAGCACATACGTATCGGGCGTGTCGATCTGCAGCATCCGCCACATGCCCTCGACGTATTCTTTCGCAAAACCCCAATCGCGCTTGGCGTCGAGATTGCCGAGTTCAAGGGTGTCGAGCTTGCCAAGCTTGATCTTGGCGACGCTGTCCGTGATCTTGCGGGTCACGAACTCGCGCCCGCGCAAGGGGCTCTCGTGATTGAACAGGATGCCGCTGCAGCCGAAGATGTCATAGCTCTCGCGGTAGTTGATGGTCATCCAGTGGGCATAGAGCTTGGCAACGCCGTAGGGACTGCGCGGATAGAAAGGTGTGTCTTCCACCTGCGGAATGGCCTGCACCTTGCCGAACATCTCGGAGGTGGACGCTTGATAGAAGCGAATTTTCGGGTTGACGAGGCGGATGGCTTCCAGCAGGTGCAGGGCGCCCACGCCTGTGATCTGCGCAGTCGCTACAGGCTGGTTGAAGCTCACGCCCACGAAGCTCTGGGCCGCTAGGTTGTAGACCTCGACCGGTTCCGCTTGGCGGATCAACTCGATCGAACTTCCCAGGTCGGTCAGGTCGTACTCGATCAGATGCAGGTCGGGGTTGTTCTGAATGCCCAGTTCCTCGATGCGCCAGAAGTTGACCGAACTGGTGCGCCGATAGGTGCCATAGACGACGTATCCCTTGGCGAGCAGCAACTCGGCCAGATAGGCGCCGTCCTGGCCGGTGATGCCCGTTACAACGGCATGTTTCTTCATGAGAACCTTCTCTGTATTGTCTAAAGATCGCGTGACGCGGTGGCTTGTGCCATTCATCGGGAGGCGCCGCGAATGGATAGGCCGTCGAGCCCCGATTTTGCCAAATCGGAGAGGCCTGATTCAGGGCATATTTGGTTACGTAACTTGCCAGCGGATGGGTATTCAGGGGTTACAGCGATCAACGGCAGCGCTTTCGACTCGTTGTAGGTCGGGCGAGGCACGCGCAGAGCCCGCAACTGCAACACCTTTCAAGATTTGCGTGGCTGAAAGCCAACAGTCAATGGGGATAATAAATGTGAAGAGCGCCGGACATATGCACCAAGGGGCGTGCCCGACGCAGGGAGCAAGGACTGGCATCGAACGGGGCAGGCCCGCCAAATGCTCCAGATATACAAAGCAAGTATGAGTGACACACCACGAGACGCAGAAAAACTCGCCGAAGCGGAGCGGCAGATCGCCGCACTGAAACTACGGTTGGAGTTGCAGGAGCGACTCGTACTAAGCAGCGACGACTCCTTTGAGGCCCAGATCGAATCGGCAAATCAGCGCGTGGCGCTTGCGCTGCAGCAGCAGAACGAGTTGCTCCGATCGGCATCCTGGCGCCTGACAGCTCCGTTGCGGAGGGTGTCGGCGGCGATTCCTTCGTCTTGGCGTGGGTATCTGCGCCGCGCGGCGAAGGCAACATGGTGGGCAGCGACGCCCTGGCGCTTGCAGCAGCGGCTGCAGTTTCTCAAGGAGCGTCGCCGAACGGATGACACGAATGCCTCTCGCGTTGTGCCCGCCGCAGGCACTGATGCCGGCTGCGACGGCCAGAACGCCTATCGCCAATGGATCGCCGAGAACGAGCGTCGCTCGACCGCGCTTGTGGGGGGGGGCGCGAGTCCGCGGCTGAGTTTCCTGCTTTGTGCAAGTGGTGCGCAGCTAGAGATGCTGGGCGAGACGGTGAAGTCGATTCGTGCACAAGACTTGCCCCAGTGGCAACTCGTCGTCGCCAACACGAGTGATCATGCCGACGCGCTTGATGAGTCCCTTCGTGCGTTGCAGGACGAAGAGCTGCGCCTCATCCCGGTACCCGCTCATGGCAAGAGCCGCGCCGAAGCGCTGGCCGCCTGCCTTTCGCATGCCGACGGCGATTTCATCGCGGTGCTGGATGCCGGCGATGTCATTGCACCGGGCGCTGCTATCGAAATCGCAAATGCGCTGGCCGAGGCGCCGGCCAGCGATATTCTTTATTGCGATGAGGACGAGCTGTCGGTCGAAGGCGGCCGAATTCGGCCCTACTTCAAGCCGAGTTGGTCGCCGGAACTGCTCTATGCCTTCAACTACTTCGGACGTTTGACGCTGCTGCGTCGGCAGCTCGTCGAGGCCGCGGGGGGCATCGACTCCGAAGCGGGTACCGGCTTCGAGTGGAATCTGAATCTGCGCGCGAGCGACATTGCGCAAACCATCACCCGCATTCCCAAGGTGCTGTGCCACCGCGCGGCCGGCGGCCACCGAGACAGGCCAGCCGCCGATTCGGCGGAGGCTGCAGAACAGCGCGCGGCATTGCGCAAGTTCTGGGCGCAGAAGAGCATTGACGCTTCCGTTCAGACGCAACCCGATGGCACCCAGCACGCGACCTGGACGATTGACCAGCCACCGCTCGTTTCGATCGTGATTCCTTCCAAGAACAAGGACCACCTGCTGCGCATGTCTGTTGGCGGGTTGCTGCGGGGAACGGCATACGCGAACAAGGAAATCATCATTGTGGACACCGGCTCTACCGAGCCGGAAACGCTGGCGTATTACGCCGAGCTCGCATCGGAGCCAAGCGTTCGCATCGTTCATTTCAACAAGACCTTCAACTATTCCGCGGCGTGCAACTACGGCGCTGCGTTCTCGCAAGGCGAGATCCTGCTGTTCCTGAACAACGACATCGAGGTCACCTCTCCCGACTGGCTGCACGAAATGGTGCGCGTCGCGATGCGCCCGGGCGTCGGAGTGGTCGGTGCCAAGCTGGTGTTTCCTTCGGGCGAACTGCAGCATGGTGGCGTGGGCGTCGGCATTCACCTGTGTGGCCTGATGTATCGCAGCGCCGAGGGGCGCGGCTGGGGCATCTTCGGCTCGCCGGACCACGCCCGCAACTGGCTCGCGATCATGGGCGCATGCCAGATGGTGCGGCGCGATGCCTTCGAACGCGTTGGCGGCTTCGACGAGTCGTATCTGATCGCAATGAGCGACGTTGCACTCTGCCTGAATATCTGGCGCGCCGGCTACCGAACTGCCTACGTACCGCAGGCGCGTCTCGTGCATCACGAAGGTGCGACGCGAGGCAACAGCAACCCCGGGATTGACATGTGCCGGGTGGCTGACGACATTCGTGCGCTGGGTATCGACGACGACCCTTATCTTCATCCCGAGCTGGACGCGAACCACGCGATTCCGGCCCTTCGAGTCGGCGCGGCGCCCGCGGTCCGCGAGAAGCTCAAGGCCAGCCTTCGCGAGTTCGGGTCGCCAAGGCCGCAGGTACAGACTCTCGATCTGTCGAATGACGGCGCATGCCTGGCCGTTGCCATGCTGCCGCGCGAGAGCGTGATCTGGATGCCCCAGCCCGCGCACGGAGTGCGCGACGTCTGGTCTGCGGCCAGGTGGTGTCTGGATCTCTTGCGTACGTGCGCGGATGTTCGCCTGCGTTTCCCCGCTGCGCTGTCCGAAGGCCCCGGTGGCGCATTCTGCCGCTGGCTCGAAACTGAAGGCGCGGGCCGTTTCGGACTCAGTGAAGAGGCGCTCTCCTCAATCCGCATGTTGTGGTCGGAGGATCTCGCGGCTCGTGCACGGCAGGTGTTTCTCTTTCACTCGGAAGTCAGGGCCGTGCTGCCTCATGGCCTGCTGCCCATTGGCAGGCGCGAACTGTTCCACTGGTTCATGCAGCACGGCCGGCGCAATGCGGGCCTGAGGCTGGAGGAAGTCTGGTGGCTGTTCTGGACGGCCGCGGAAACACCCGAGGCCGAACTGGTCAGGGCCTACGAATTCACGGCAGACTGGCAAAAGCTCTACCCCGACGGGTTGACGGTTTTCGGCCGCCGCGCGTTTGCCTCCTGGTTCTGCGCAAATTACCGCGTGGCGGAATTGTGGGCCGACCCGACGCGCTGGCCGGTCGACATCCCGCCCGCTCGGCAGCTTCGATCGGCCTATCGCGCGCGCGAGCAATGGCAGCGCGCACATCCCGAAGCACTCGACAAGATTGAGGCCGCCAAGGCGCTGATCGAATGGCTCCAGTTGCCCGAAGCTATGCAGCCCGAGACGGTGCGCGCATGGTGCGCCGGTCTCGACAAGGAGGCCGTGGCGGCCGAAATGACGGCGCTCGGCATCAACGTCATCGGTCATTTCTCGTATCCGTCTGGCCTGCGGGTTTCCGTGGAGGCGCTGGTGAAGGGCTTGCGCACTGTGGGCGTACAGACAGCGCTGCGCGACCTCCGCACGGACAGGAAAGACGACCCGGTCCACGCGCAGTTCCGCGATTTCGAGGACTTCGAAACAACCATCATCCACACACAGCCCGAACCGTTTTTCAACGAGGCCTACAGCCGCAGCGATATGAGCGAGCACGTGCCGCGCACCTATCGGATTGCTTACTGGTACTGGGAATTCGACTCGATTCCCGATTCGTGGCTCGATGCGGCCGCCAAGGTCGACGAAGTCTGGACGGCCACCGAATTCGTTGCCAAGGGCCTGCGCGAGCGGCTTTCGATTCCTGTGCGGACGATGTTCCCTGGCGTTGCGCTTGGTAACTATCAGCAGCGAGAGCGCAAATACTTCGGCCTGAAGGACGGCAGCTTCACATTCCTCTTCACGTTCCACATGATGAGCGTAATGGAGCGCAAGAATCCGCTTGGCCTTATCCAGGCATTCAAGACGGCGTTCTCTGCGCAGGACGATGCGACACTGGTGCTGAAAACGTCGTTCGGGGACCGTCATCCGGCGCAGCTGCAGGAACTGCGCGCTGCCGCAGAAGGCCACAACATCGTGGTGATCGATCAGGTCTACAGCCCCGACGAAGTGCTGTCGCTGATGGACGCGTGCGACGCTTATGTGTCCCTGCATCGCAGCGAAGGATTGGGCCTCACGATGGCCGAGGCCATGCTGATGGGAAAGCCGGTCATCGCCACCAACTACTCCGGCAACGTCGACTTCATGGGCGAGGAAGACAGCCTGTTGGTGCCCTACAAGTTAGTGAGGCTTGGTCGTCCGATCCCGCCTTACGACGAGAAGCTCAAGTGGGCGGAACCGTCGACAGAGCATGCGGCCCAATTCATGCGGCGCCTGTACGAAGACCGCGAATGGGCGAAGCAGATCGGTGCGCGCGGCAAGGCCCGCGCAGCGATCGACCTTTCCCTGGAAACGGCGGGCCGCAGGGCCGCTGCGCGGTTGGCTGAGATCCGGGCATTGCTTCGGACCACTTCAAAGGGCTGAGCCAAAGGGCGCCGGGGCGACGCCTGCGGTGCGCTCAATGGCTGTTGATCAATCGATCAGACGGTCAACCGCCGCTCAGCCAACTCGGCCATGTACTCTTCCATATCCACCGCTTCGAGCCGGCCATGATTGAGCTTCACAACCTTGTTGCATTCTTTCGCGATCAGATCGGGCGAATGCGAGGCGAGCACCAGAATGCCCGATTTGGATACCACATCGCGCATCCGCTTCTCGGCCTTTTCGGTGAATTCCGCATCGCCCACTGACAGCCACTCGTCCATGAGCAGGATGTCCGCCTCGACGCTGGTCGAGATCGAGAAGGCCAGGCGCATCATCATCCCTGTGGAGTAGGTGCGCACAGGCATGTCCACATACTGGCCGAGTCCGCTGAATTCGCAGATCTCGGGCGTACGCTGGTCGATCTCTTTCTTGCTCATGCCCATTACCAGGCCGCGCAGCATGATGTTCTCTACGCCCGTCGCGTCCATCTCGATACCTAGTGATGGATCGATAAGGCTCGACACGCTTCCTTCACGCCGGAACTCACCTGCCGAGGGTTCGTAAACACCAGCCAAGGTGCGCAGCAGGGTCGACTTGCCGGCGCCGTTGTGGCCGATGAGTCCCAACCGATCACCGCTGCGAAGTTCGAGGTTGATGTCGCTCAGCGCCTGGACGACGGTAACGCCTGTCTCCTTGCCGAAGCGCCCGCCCGTGACGGATGCCGCAAGCGTTTTCTTCAGCGAGGCCGCGCCCGCACCATAGATGGGGAAATTGACTGCGACGTTCTTGAGTGAGATGGATGCCATATATCAGAGCCAGTAAACGACGCGCCGACGGTATTTGACGAAGAGCAGCGTGGAGGCGACAACGCTCACGGCAGTCCATGCCAGGATGCCGAGCCAGCTATGCATTTCTGCCACGCCGCCCATCAGCGGAGTGCGCAGCAGGTCGAGCATCTGTGCGAAGGGATTCCACAGGATGTACTGAGCGCGCCCCGGAAGGCTCTCAGGAAGCCAGAAAACGGGCGTCAGAAACATCAACATCTGCATCACGCTGGTCACGATCTGGGTCACGTCCCGATACCGCGTGCAGATCAGGCCGAGCAGCAGGCCGAGAGCGTGCGCGTTGACGACCAGGATCGCGAGGGCCGGCAGTACGAGCAGTGCCGACCATGACAGTGAAATGCCGGCCCAGAGCGCCACCGGGATATACAGCACGATCTGGTGCGCGAACTGAATCAAGTTGCGCGCGATGCTGCGCCAGACGAACAGGCTGATCGGGAAGTAGCCCTGTTTCAGGTAATTGGACGAGCCCACGAATGCGTTGCACGCCTCGGATACCACGCTGGAGAAGAAGCCCCAGAAGATGATCCCGAGTGCGAGGTGCGGAAAGAACTTGGACAGTTCCGTGCCGAAGAGCGAGCTGTAGAGCGGGCCCATGCCGCCGATCATCGCGCCCATGCTCAGTGTGAGCCAGAGCGGGCCGAGCATCGAGCGCCGATAGCGCAGCACGATGTCGAACCACGCCAGGGTCCACCAGATGTCGGTGCGGCGCGTACCTTCCCACCAGTCGGACAGGGCGCTGCGGTGGAGGTTGGAGTGAATTTCTTGGGTCATGTGCGTCCGTAGGTGTCTGCGAGCCTGACGATATCGTCCTCGCCAAGGTAAACACCGCACTGGACTTCGATGAGCACCAATAGTTCTTCGCCGATGTTGGTCAAACGATGTTTCTCCTTCAATGGGATGTAGCGATACTCGCCCGGCTTCGTGACATGTTCGGTGTCGCCGATCTGGACGATGCCTCGCCCTTGCACCACGACCCAATGCTCGGATCGCTGGTGGTGATATTGCAAAGACAGCGATTCTCCGGGCTTGACGGTGATCCGCTTGACTTTGTAATCGTTTTCTTCCTTCAGCGTTGCATAGGTGCCCCATGGGCGATGCACCACCGAGGGCAGGTGAACCGCCTCATGCTTTCGCGCCTTCAGTGTGTCGACAACCTTCTTGACTTCCTGTGCGCTGTCTTTGTGGGCAACGAGAAGCGCGTCGGGAGTGTCGACGATGACGAGATTGTGAACACCCAGCGTCGCCACCAGCTTCGGGATGTGGCTGTCGACCTGCACATGGGTGTCAGTGGTGTCGATCGCCACGACGTCCGATGGCATCGTGTTGCCGCTCGCATCGGGCGGCTGAGCTTTTGCGACTGCGGGCCAGGAGCCAACGTCGCTCCAATGGAACTTGGCCGGCACGACGTGCACATTGTCGGCAGGTTCCATCACTGCATAGTCGATGCTGATGTCGGGTTGGAGTCCAAAGGCGTGCAGGTCGAACTGGATCAAATTGCCCTCGTGTTCCGATGTCCGCAGTGCCTTTCTGGCGGCGACCAGCAGTTCGGGCGCGTACTTCTCGAAGGCGGCCACAATTGCGTCTGCCGTAAAGCAAAACATGCCACTGTTCCAGTAGTAGCGTCCTGTTGCCAGATATTCCTGCGCGGTCTGCAGATCGGGTTTCTCGACGAAGCGCTTGGCTGGTTGGCTGGAGCGCGAAACCTGGGCCACTTCGATATAGCCGAAACCGGTGTCCGGACTCGTCGGGCTGATGCCGAAGACCACCAGCGCGCCTTGCGTGGCGAGCTTGAAGGCCTGATTGGCACTTGCGACGAAGGCTTCGACGTCGGGCACAAGGTGGTCGGCGGACAGCACGAGCATCACGGTGTCGCCGCCGAATTGCTCGATGCATTGCAGCGCTGCAAGCGCAATGGCCGGGCCGGTATTGCGGCCTTTGGGCTCGAGCAGCAGGGTGGCATCGGGCGGATCGGCCATCTGGTCCAACACATCCTTGGTGAGGAACAGATGATCCTTGTTGGTGACGATCATCAGATCGCCAGTGCCGCAGGCTTGGCCGCGTTCGATGGCCTGCTGCAGCAGCGTCGAACCGCCGAGCTTCATGAAAGGTTTGGGAAATGCTTGCCGGGATGCCGGCCAGAGCCGGGAACCCGCTCCCCCTGAGAGCACAACTGATAGAACGTGCATTTTTCTTGTGGGTGTGAAGAAGGGGATAATTTTACCGGCCCGGCTCCGACAGGCCCGTAACCAGTGGAAGCATCTATTTTCGTGATATCGAGCAATGTTCAGTAAGCCTACGCTGCCAGCCGCACAGCCCCAACAGCGGCGCCGCGGGCTCGATGGACGCTCGAGCAACGCTCAGTTGCAACGCCAGGTCGATGTGCTGGAGGGCCGGATCGGGGCCTTGCAGGAACAGATCCGCACGCTGACGCAGTCCACCAGCTGGCGTGTGACGGCACCGCTGCGCTGGGCGACTGATTGTCTCAGGCGAATCACGAGGGGCACCGGCGTCCGGGCAAACGAGCCCGCCCAGGGCGGGCCCTACTCGGAATGGGTTGCACACTACGACGCCCCGGACGCAGCTTCGCTCGACGCTGTCCGGCTCGAAACCGGCAGTTGGGCGATGCGCCCGCGCTTCTTGATCCTGGTGAATGGCGATGCCGCCGGCGCGCCGGTGCTGCAAGGCGTGATCGGTTCGCTCCTGACGCAGACCTACGCTGAATGGCGGCTCTGCCTGGTGCGGGAGGACGCACCGGGCGAGGAAATCCGGAGCCTGCTCGACAATCTTGGCGCAACTGATGCCCGTATCCGGCGCCGCGCGATCAATGCCGTCGAAGCAGCCTCCGCCTTCGGCCCTGCCGACTGGGTCGTGTGGCTCGACAAGGCCTGTATGCTGCCGGCCCACGCGCTGTTCTGCGTGGCCAGGGAGATCGTCGAGCATCCCGCGGCCTCCATGATCTACGCTGACGAAGACCGGATCGACGCCGAAGGAAGGCGCAGCGATCCCTTCTTCAAGCCCGACTGGAACCCCGATCTTTTTCTCGGCCGCAATCTCTTTTCCCCGCTGGCCTGCATCCGGGTTTCACTGTTCGAAGACGCCGGCGGTTTGCGCCAACCATTCGACAAGGCCCCTGGCCTCGATCTGGCGCTGCGCTGCACCGAGCGCGCGAGCGCAGAGTCGATTCGACACATTCCCCGCGTGCTTGCGAGTGTCTTCGGCTCGACGTCTCCCGTGGCAGATCAGAGTGCCGGCGAACACGCCCTGAATCGACACTTCGAGCGGATCGGCGTCGCCGCCACCGCCAAGGCCACGCCTTTCGGCTTTCGCACCCGCTATGCCCTGCCGACGCAGCGCCCCTTTGTCTCGCTGGTCATCCCCACGCGCAATGCCCTGGACCTCGTACGCCAGTGCATCGAGAGCATCGTCATGGAGACGGCCTATCCGAACTACGAAATCCTGCTGGTCGACAACGGTTCGGACGATCCCGAAGCCCTGGCCTACTTTGCAGCATTGAATGCGCAGCAGAACATCACCGTCATCCGCGACGAACGCCCGTTCAACTACTCGGCGCTGAACAATGCGGCCGTGGCAAGAGCGCGCGGAGAGCTCATCGGCCTCGTCAACAACGATATCGAGGCAATCTCGCCCGATTGGCTCGACGAAATGGTGTCTCTCGCGCTGCAGCCCGGCGTAGGCGCGGTCGGCGCCAGGCTGCTTTACCCCGACATGACCATCCAGCACGGAGGCGTGATTCTCGGCGTGGGTGGCATCGCGGGGCATGCCTACAAGCACCTGCCTTCGACCGCGCCGGGCCATGGGGGGCGGGCCCAGCTCGTGCAGTCCTTCAGCGCGGTGACCGCCGCTTGCCTGGTCGTGCGCAAGTCGCTCTATGAACAGGTGGGCGGCCTCGACGAGGAGCATCTGGGCGTGGCTTACAACGATGTCGACTTTTGCCTCCGGCTGCGCGAGGCGGGTTTTCGCAACGTGTGGACGCCTTACGCAGAGCTGCTGCATCACGAATCGGCCACGCGCGGACTTGAAGTGGCCGATGCGTCGCGCCATCGCCTGGCGCATGAGGCCGAATGGATGCAGCGCCGCTGGGGCGCGCTGATTGCGAACGACCCGGCCTACAACCCGAACCTGACGCTGAATTTCGAAGACTTCGATCTGGCGTGGCCACCGCGCGTGGCACCCATCGCTTCGCCGCATCCACAACCCGCTCCCAAGGCGGGCAATCCATGAGCATCCCCCCTTCCCTCGAAGTCTCCGTCGCCCTGTGCACCCACAACGGCGCGCGTTTCCTGCGCGAGCAGGTGCGCAGCATCTGCCTGCAGACCCTGCCGCCGGTGGAGATCGTGCTGTCCGACGACGCATCGACCGACGGTTCGGTGGACGTGGTGCGCGCCGCGGTGGCCGAGTGCGCGGCCGAACGGCCGGAACACCCCGTGGCCCTGCGCATCTTCGAGAACAGGCCCGCGTTGCGCGTGGTCAAGAACTTCGAACAGGCGATCGGCGCCTGCACCAGCGAGCTGATTGCGCTCAGCGACCAGGACGACGTCTGGCTTCCCGAGCGCCTCGCGCAGATGGTGCCGCATTTCGAGCACGACCCGAAACTGCTCCTCCTGCACACCGACGCGCGCCTGGTTGACGCCGAGCTACGCGACATCGGCCACACGCTGTTTCATGCGCTCGAGGTGACTCCGTCCGAGATCGAGCGCATCCACGGCGGCAAGGCTTTCGACGTGTTCCTGCGGCGCAACCTTGTGACAGGCGCGACCACGCTGTTTCGCCGCGCGCTGCTCGAACATGCCATGCCTCTGCCCGTCGAATGGGTGCACGACGAGTGGCTGGGCATCATCGCGTCGGCCATCGGCCGGGTCGATCTGCTGGAGCAGCCGCTGATCGACTATCGCCAGCATGCGTCGAACCAGATCGGGGCGCGGCGCGACACCTTCGAAGCCAAGGTGCGCAAGGCCCTGGCTTCCAGGGGCAACACGCACGTCGAGCGGGCCATCAAGGCCGAGCTCCTCCTCGCGCGGCTGCAGAAGATCGGAGGCCGGGTGTCGCAGGAGATTCTCGAGAAGGTCCGCAGCAAGATCGAGCACCAGCGCTTCCGCGCCGCCTTGCCCGCGTCCCGGCTCGCCCGTTGCCTGCCGATCTTCCGCGAAGCCATGACCGGCCGCTACGACAAGTTCGGCCGTGGCTTCCGGGGCGTGGTGCGCGACCTCTTCGAATCTGTGTAGGCTTGCGCCCCAAGCGAATCGCGTCACTTCAGAAAAACAATGACCCCCACGAATCCCTCTCCAGCAACCATTGCCGGCGCTCCGGGCGCTTCACCCAGCGTGGTGGTGATCATCCCGTTCTACAACGGCGCCGATTTCATCGAGCGCTCGGTTCGCAGCGTGTTCGAGCAATCAGTGCCCGCGAATGAAGTGATCGTGGTCAACGACGGCTCCCGGCCCGAGGAGCGCGCGGCGCTCGATGCCCTTGCGCAGCGTTATCCATTCCGCATCCTGGACAAGGAGAACGGCGGCCAGGGCTCCGCGCGCAACGCCGGGGTGGCGGCTTCCACGTCCGAGTTCATCTGCTTCCTCGACCAGGACGATTTCTACCTGCCGAACCACATCGAGACGCTCGTCACCTCGATCCCTCCCGACGACCGGCTCTTCGGCTATATCTACGCCGACCTGTACGAGGCCGACGGCGACGGCAACGTGATCCGTACGGGCGTCATCAAGGACCATGCACAACACCCGAAGCGCAGCATCTTCGACCTGTTGCGCTACGACATGTTCGTGCTGCCCTCGGCCACGCTCGTGAGCCGCAAGGCATTCGAAGCGGTGGGCGGTTTCGACTCGCAGTTCATGGGCTACGAGGATGACGACCTCTTCCTGCGCATTTTCCGCAAGGGCTACAGCAATCACTTCGTGGACAAGGCGGTGACGGTCTGGTGCATCCACACGGCGAGCACGTCGTTCGGCATCCGGATGGTTCGCAGCCGCTTCAAGTATTTCAAGAAACTGCTGCAGATGTTCCCCGACGAGCATCAGCGCGGCCGCTACTACCTGCGCGAATACCTGATGCCGCGCTTTCAGCTGTTCTTCGTCAATGAAGCGATCGAGGCGATCAAGAAGGACGACCAGTACCGGGGGGAGATGAGCGCGGTGCTGGCCGAGTACGCTGCCATCGTCTTTGCGAACCCTTATGTGGGCCGCAAGAAGAAGCTGCGCCTCTGGATCACGCTCTTCCTGCTGCGCCACAGCACGCCGGGCATGGTCCGCTTCGTGGGCGCGGTCACTCGGCTGCCGGGCATCCGCAGCCTGCGGCGCATCTACAAGAGCTGACGCAGCGGCTCGCCGCCGGGCCAGCTAGCGAGCGGCCGCCGCGGGCTGCTTCTGCGTCGTCATCGCCACGTCGATGTAGGTGGCGAACTGGCGTACATATTCGGCCCGCAGGTGGCCGGAGTCCTTGTAGATCGGCGTCGCGTCCGCGTCCGCCCGGGTGCACTGGTCGTTCTTGCAGAGTGTCGGGATCGGATCGATCACGATCGCACCGCTGCGCTTCGCGATCTGGCGCATGCGTTCGTGGAGCTCCTTCTGCACCGGCGTCCAGGGTGCGGTCGGCGACATGCGCGCCACTTTCATGTCTCCAAGCCGCCCTCCCTTGATGAATTCTTCGGGCCCAAAACCTTCCCCCACCGGATTGTCCAGCACCAGATAAACCTGCTTGTGCTTGGCAAGGTTCGTCATTACCGCCTCGAGCATGTTGAGCGCAAGGTCCACGCCGCCGCCGCCCATGAAGCGGTGTTTGGTCTTGCCGTCGGAGTAGTAGTAACGGTCCGCGTCGGCGTTCGCGGCATTGGGCTTGCCGGTCTCCGAGAAGTAGCAGTTCCAGCAGCCGCCGAACACCACCGCATCGAACTTGTCGCTGATGGCCAGGCGCATGGCGCCATCGCGGCGCTCGCCGCACAGGTTGTTCTTTTCGTCGACCACGTTGGGAATGGGCGGGCAGGCGCCCCAGGTGGCGAAGGAGAGCGAATCGAGCGTGTCGGGCGCGATCTTGCTGAGTTCCACGGCGCGCGGGCCGTATTGCTCGATGTGGCTGTCGCCGAAGAGCAGCACCCGGCGCTTGCCATGGCCGATCTGCTGGAGCACCTCGCCGTCGACCTTGATGGGGCTCAGCCCGTCCGGGTAACCCCAGTCCTTGGCAGCCGCGGCCGTCTTGTTGAAGTAGGGGTCGCTGTGCCGCCCCACGTAGTAGCGCGTGGCCGCCAGGGTGCCCAGCACCACGAAGCCCACCATCAGCGCCACCAGCACCGAGATGACGGTGTCGTTCTCGCTGCGGCGCGTGCCGCGCTCGACGAAACGGTAGGTCAGCCAGGCCAGCACGACGGCCGCCAGCAGCATCAGCGCGCGCAGGCCATTGGAGGGCAGGTCGCCCTCGACGATGCGCGCATACACCAGCAGCGGCCAGTGCCAGAGGTACAGCGGATAGCTGATCAGGCCGACCCATACCATCGGCTTCGAGGCGAGCACGTAGCGGTTGAGCACGCCGGTCGGGCCGGCCGCGATGCAGTAGAACGCACCCAGCGTGGGCAGGATGGCCCAGAACCCCGGGAATGCCTTGCCGCCGCGGATGAACGCGAGGCCCAGGCCGATCAGCACCAGCCCGGCGATCGACTGCGCATGGCGGCCCCAGCCCGGCTTGGGCAGGGGCCGGTGCAGCCGCATGTACGCCAGCATGCCGCCGATCATCAGCTCCCAGAAGCGCGACAGCGGCGAATAGAAGGCCGCCGTGCGGTGGCTGTGGATGGTCGTGACGTTGAGCAGGAACGACAGGGCCGCCACCGTGCCCACCACCGCGAGCACGCGCCACTTGCGCTTCCAGGCCAGGCCCAGCAGCACGGGCCAGAAGATGTAGAACTGCTCCTCGATGGCCAGCGACCACAGGTGCAGCAGCGGCTTGGTTTCGGCCGCGTTGTCGAAGTAGCCGGCTTCGCTCCAGAAGGCGAAGTTCGAGACGAAGCCGGCGCCCGCCGCCACGTGCTTGCCGAGCTGCTCCCACTCGTGCGGCAGCAGCGCATACCAGCCGAAGGCAAAGGTCGCGGCCAGCACCAGCACCAGCGCCGGGAAGATGCGCTTCACCCGCCGGGCGTAGAACTCGCGGTAGCTGAACCCGTCGCCCTCGAAGCTGCCCAGGATGATGGTGGTGATCAGGAAGCCCGAGATGACGAAGAAGATGTCGACCCCGATGAACCCGCCCTTGATCCACTGCGGAAACGCGTGGTAGCCGAGCACGGAAAGCACGGCGACGGCGCGCAGGCCGTCGATGTCGGGTCGGTACTTGGGATGGAGCAGGTGGGCGTGTTCCTGCGGGGCTGTCGGGCTGCTCGTGGTCGTCATCGTCGTCGTTGGGGAGGGGAAGGCGCCTGCGGTCTCTGGCTTCCCGGCCCCGGATTGTCTTCGCAAACGCACAAGCGCCTTTTTCAGGCCTGGCGGGATCGGGCCCGCAGGTAGCGCCAGAACGCACCCGAGGTCCACACCTTGAACAGGCTGGTCACGTGCCAGTAGAGGTGCTTCCTGCTGCTGCGGCTGGCGCGCTGGGCCTCGTGGCGCGCGAGCAGGTCTTCGCCCACCTGCAGCTTCCAGCCCGCCAGCTGGGTGCGGGCGCAGATGTCGAAGTCTTCGCCGTACATGAAGAAGCGCTCGTCGAAGCCCCCGATCTGGCGGTAGGCCTGGCTGCGGAACAGCATGAACAGGCCCGGAATCCAGTCCGGCACCGCCGGGCGCACGTACCCCGGCTTGCGCCGCGTGAGGATCTCGAGCGGCGTGATGATGGCGCGGTGCTGCTCGGGCGTGCTGCGGCCGGGCTCGAGGATGCGCGGCGTCAGCAGGCCGGCATCGGGCGCGGCCTGGGCCATCAGCGGCGCCAGCACGTCGCCGTCCAGGCGGATGTCGGGGTTGAGCACCAGGAACCACGGCGTATCGCAGTGCCCGAAGGCCTGGTTGTGGTTGGCGCCAAAGCCCTTGGGGCTGGCGTTTTCGATCCGCTCGACCGCAAAACCCCAGTCCAGGCCGGCCAGCACGTCGGGTTCGGGGATGTTCAGCGTGAGCACGACCTTGGCGGTCGAACTGCGGCAGAAACGGTCCAGCTGCTCGAGCAGCGGGCGCACCAATGCCAGCTGGCCGTGGCTGACGATCGAAATGGTGATCGGGGGGGAAGAAGGGGAAGGGGGCGCTGGCATGGTCTAATTTCGCTCGGGAATTCTAGGGTTCCCCAACACCCACACATGATTGCTCTGATCGTCATCAGTTTCTTCGTCTCCGCCTTCGGGGTCCAGGTGTTCATGCGCCGCGCGCGCAGGCACGCCCGGCTCTATGGCGCCGACATGCCCCAGCGCTTCCACAAGGGCCACGTGCCGCGGCTCGGGGGGGCGGGCATCCTGCTCGGCATGGGCGTGGCCTGGATGGCCTCCGGCATCACCGGTACCGACCCGTTCAACGTGTCCTGGCCGCTCAAGACCTCGATGCTCACGCTGCTGTGCATCGCGCCGGCGGTCCTCGGCGGCATCGTCGAAGACGTGACACAGAACGTCAAGGTGCGCTGGCGGCTGGCGCTGACCATCGGCTCTGCGCTGCTCGCGTGCTGGGTGCTGGGCCTTGGCCTGTCGCGCACCGGCATCGAGGTGGTCGACGGCTGGCTGGCCATGGTGCCGTACGGCGCCGTGCTGTTCGCGGCCCTGGCCATCGGCGGGCTGCCGCATGCCTTCAACATCATCGACGGCTACAACGGGCTGGCAGGCACGGTGGCGGTGCTGGTGTGCCTTGCCATTTCGCACGTGGCGCTGCAGGTGGGCGACCGCCAGCTCGCGGCCATGATGGTCTGCCTGGTCGGCGCCACCATCGGCTTCCTGATCTGGAACTATCCGCGCGGCAAGATCTTTGCCGGCGACGGCGGCGCCTACGTATGGGGCATGGTGATTGCGCTGGCCTGCGTGACGCTGGTGCAGCGCCACCGCGTCGTCTCGCCGTGGTTTCCGATGCTGCTGCTGATCTACCCGGTCTGGGAGACGCTGTTCTCCATCTACCGCAAGCTGGCGCGCGGGCAGTCGCCCGGCACCGCCGACGCGCTGCACTTCCACCAGCTGATCTTCCGGCGCATCGTGCGTGTGGCGTTCGCGGACGACGAGGCGCGCCAATTGCTCGCCCGCAACAACCGGACCTCGCCCTACCTCTGGATGTTCGCCGCGCTGTCGGTGGTGCCGGCCGTGCTGTTCTGGAACAACACCATCGTGCTGATGCTGTTCTGCCTGCTGTTCGTCACGACCTACGTGGGCGCCTACCTGATGATCGTGCGATTCAAGGTGCCGCGCTGGCTGCGCCCGTGACGGCTTCCTTGCTGCAAGAATTCCTTCTTCCCATCGTCCTCACCGTTTTGGAGCCTGCCCGCCCATGACCGATCCCGTCCTCAACATTCCCCCGCGCGACAAGGCCGAGATCCTGGCCCAGGCGCTGCCGTACATCCGCAAGTTCCACGGCAAGACCATCGTCATCAAGTACGGCGGCAACGCCATGACCGATCCGGCCCTGCAGGCCGACTTCGCCGAAGACGTGGTGCTGCTCAAGCTGGTCGGCATGAACCCGGTGGTGGTGCACGGTGGCGGCCCGCAGATCGAGGCGGCGCTCAACCGCCTGGGCAAGAAGGGCAGCTTCATCCAGGGCATGCGCGTGACCGATGCCGAGACCATGGAGGTGGTCGAATGGGTGCTGGCCGGCGAGGTGCAGCAGGACATCGTGGGCCTGATCAACCAGGCCGGCGGCAAGGCCGTGGGCCTGACCGGCCGCGACGGCGGCATGATCCGCGCGCAGAAGCTCAAGATGGCGGACCGCGCCGACCCCACCCTGCACCACGACGTGGGCCAGGTCGGCGACATCGTCTCCATCGACCCCAGCGTGGTCAAGGCGCTGCAGGACGACGCCTTCATTCCCGTGGTGAGCCCGATCGGCTTCGGCGAAGAGAACGAGAGCTACAACATCAACGCCGACGTGGTGGCCGGCAAGCTTGCCACCGTGCTCAAGGCCGAGAAGCTCATGCTCCTGACCAACACGCCCGGCGTGCTCGACAAGGACGGCAATCTGCTCACCAACCTGAGCGCGCGCGAGATCGACGACCTGTTTGCCGACGGCACCATCTCGGGGGGCATGCTGCCCAAGATCGAGGGCGCGCTCGATGCCGCCAAGAGCGGCGTCAACGCGGTGCACATCATCGACGGCCGCGTGCCGCACGCGATGCTGCTCGAGATCCTGACCGACCAGGCCTACGGCACGATGATCCGCGCGCGCTGAGGCCCGCAGCCTCAGCCGTTCACGTTCACCCTCCCAACCGCGGGTTTCCGGCCCAGGAATTCGAATCCCGCGGCGCCCACCTCCTGCACCGACTGCGGCAGCTTCTCGAAATCGGTCCAGAGCGGCGTGCCGCGCAGCGACGGATCGCGCCACAGGTCCACGAGCTCGCCCGCGGGGGCCTCCCGGAAGCGTTCCGCGGCTTCGTCGGACACGTTGGCGCGCAGCGCCTGCTCGCACTCCGACGCCAGCCAGCTGACGGAGTGATTCGGCGCGAAATTCTCCGACACCCGCACGCGCTCGGCCTCGAACTCGCGGAACCACTGCTCCAGCCCGTAGCGGGTGCAGTTGAAGAAGTGCCAGGGCCGCTCGTGCAGCGGCTGCATGAAGGCCGTGCGCACCAGGATGCGGCCGCCGGACTTGAGCTTTCCCGGCAGGTTCCCGCGTGTGCATTCGTTGCATGCCCGGGAAGGGCGGGGGGCTTCTTTCCGGGGGGGGCACAGCCGGGAGCGGTCAGCCGGCGGTCAGTGACCTTTCGTAGCCGTTCGGATTGCCCTGCTGCCAGCGCCAGCTGTCGGCGCACATCTGGTCGAGCCCGCGGTGCGCGCGCCAGCCGAGCGTGGCTTCCGCCAGCGAGGGATCGCCCCAGTAGGCGGGCACGTCGCCGGGCCGGCGCGGACCGATCTCGTAAGGCAGCGGACGCCCGCTCGCGCGCTCGAAGGCATGCACCACCTCCAGCACCGAGGCGCCACGGCCGGTGCCGAGGTTCAGCGTGACCAGGCCCTCTTGGCCTTGCGCATGCCGAAGCGCCGCCACATGCCCCTCGGCGAGGTCCATCACATGCACGTAGTCGCGCACGCCGGTGCCGTCGGGCGTGGGGTAGTCGTTGCCGTGGATCAGCAGCTTGTCGCGCTGCCCCACGGCCACCTGGCACACGAAGGGCATCAGGTTGTTCGGCTTGCCCTGCGGGTGTTCGCCGATCAGCCCGCTTTCATGCGCGCCGACCGGGTTGAAGTAGCGCAGCAGCGCAATGCGCCAGCCGGGCTGCGCGCGCTGCAGGTCGGCCAGCGCCTCTTCCACCATGCGCTTGGAGCGGCCGTAAGGATTGGCCGGCCTGCAGGGCGCGTCTTCCGGAATGGGCGAATGGTCGGGTTCGCCGTACACCGTGGCCGAGGACGAAAAGATCAGCGTCCGCACGCCCGCCTGCTGCATGGCCGAGGCGAGCACGAGGCTGCCGTGCACGTTGTTGTCGTAGTAGGTGAGCGGGTCGGCCACCGAGTCGCCCACGGCCTTGAGGCCCGCGAAGTGGATCACGGCCGAAAAGCCTTCTTCGCCCAGCACGCGGTCGAGCAGGGCCCGGTCGCGCACGTCGCCCTCGATCAGCCGCGGCGCGCTGCCGGTGATCTGCCGCAACCGCTCCAATACCCGGATGTCGCTGTTGCCCAGATTGTCGAGAATCACCGGTGTGTATCCGGCGGTGGCCAGCGCGACGCAGGTGTGGCTGCCAATGAAACCTGCACCACCCGTCACCAGAACGCTTTTTGGGGCCATGAGAACTCTTGCTTGGTTGGATGGGCCGATTCTGTACGAGCTTTCCCCGGGGCCGGTTTGCGCGCGCTCACTGCGCGGCCCTGTGCGAGAATCAATTGATTACATCTTTGCACGCGCTTCCATGCAGAACGAAGAGACAAGCCATCCCGGCACAGAAACCCCTACCGAGACGTCGACGCCCGTCGCGCCGGTCCGAAAGCGTCCCAAGCCCGGGGAGCGGCGCGTGCAGATCCTGCAGGCGCTGGCCGCCATGCTCGAGCAGCCCGGCGCCGAGCGGGTGACGACCGCGGCACTGGCCGCGCGGCTCGACGTCAGCGAAGCCGCGCTCTACCGCCACTTCGCGAGCAAGGCCCAGATGTTCGAAGGCCTGATCGACTTCATCGAGCAGAGCGTCTTCACGCTGGTGAACCAGATCCTCGAGCGCGAAGGCGCGACGGGGGCCCAGCAGGCCGCAAAGATCCTCACGCTGCTGGTGCAGTTTGCCGAGCGCAACCCCGGCATGACGCGCGTCATGGTGGGCGACGCGCTGGTGTTCGAGAACGAGCGTCTCCAGCAGCGCATGAACCAGTTCTTCGACAAGATCGAAGCCACCCTGCGCCAGGTGCTGCGCGGGGCAGCCGCCGCGGACGGCTCGGCCACCCCGAGCGTCGATGCGCAGGTGCGCGCCGCCGCGCTCACGGCCTTCGTGGTCGGGCAGCTGCAGCGCTTCACGCGCTCGGGCTTCCGCCGGGCGCCGTCGGAGCACCTCGAAGCCACGATCGCGCTGATCGTCTAGGTCGGCCGCCTATCGAGGCGATAGCTCAATGTGATGCAGCAGGGCTGCGTCCATTGAGAGAATGCATGGGCTCATCAACTCAAGAGGAAGCCCACCCATGACCGATTCCCGCAAGCTCACCACCGAAAACGGCGCGCCCGTCGAGAACAACCAGCAGTCGCAGACGGCGGGCCCCGGCGGCCCCGTGCTGATGCAGGACCACCACCTGATCGAAAAGCTCGCCCGCTTCGACCGTGAGCGCATTCCGGAGCGCGTGGTGCATGCGCGCGGTTCGGGCGCCTTCGGCACCTTCGAGGTCACGGCCGACGTGTCGAAATGGACCAAGGCCAGGTTTCTGAGCCAGGTCGGCAAGAAGACCGAAGTGCTGGCGCGCTTCTCAACCGTGGCGCTCGAGCTCGGCTCGGCCGACACCGTGCGCGACCCGCGCGGCTTCGCCCTCAAGTTCTATACCGAAGAAGGCAACTACGACCTCGTCGGCAACAACACGCCGGTCTTCTTCATTCGCGATCCGCTCAAGTTTCCCGACTTCATCCACTCGCAGAAGCGCGATCCCTACAGCCATGTGCAGGAGCCCAACAACGCCTGGGACTTCTTCTCGCATTCGCCCGAGGCCACGCACCAGTTCACCTGGCTGTTCGGCGACCGCGGCATTCCGAAGAGCTACCGCCACATGGACGGCTTCGGCTCGCACACCTTCCAGTGGGTGAACGCCAAGGGCGAGGCCTTCTGGGTCAAGTACCACTTCAAGACCAACCAGGGCATCGAGACCTTCGTGGCCGAAGAGGCGCAGCGCGTGGGCGGCGAAAACCCGAACCACCACCACCTCGACCTGCTGCATTCGATCGAGCGCGGCGAGTTCCCGAGCTGGCGCGTCCAGGTGCAGATCATGCCGGTGGCCGAGGCGCAGACCTACCGCTTCAACCCCTTCGACCTGACCAAGGTCTGGTCGCACAAGGACTATCCGAAGATCGACATCGGCATCTTCACGCTCAACCGAAATCCCGACAACTACTTTGCCGAGATCGAGCAGGCCGCGTTCAACCCGGCCAACTTCGTGCCCGGCATCGGCCCTTCGCCCGACAAGATGCTGCAGGGCCGGCTGTTCAGCTACGGCGACACGCAGCGCTACCGCCTGGGCATCAACCACACGCAGCTGCCGGTGAACCGCCCGCACGCCACCACGGCGCAGAACTACGGCCGCGACGGCGCGATGCGCGGCGACGGCAACGGCGGCCGCGGTCCCAACTACGAGCCCAACAGCTTCAGCGACGCACCCAAGCAGAGCAACGAGCCGGTCTACGCACCGCTCGAGATCCATGGCTGGACCGGCAGCCACCAGTGGCAGAAGCACCCCGAGGACAACGACTTCGTGCAGGCCGGCGACCTCTACCGCCTGATGGACGAAGCCGCCAAGGAGCGGCTGGTGAACAACATCGCGGGCGGCCTGGGCGCGGTGACGCGGCAGGACATCATCGACCGTTCGGTGAGCTACTTCCGCCAGGCCGATGCCGACTACGGCGCGCGGCTCGACAAGGCCATCAAGGCCGTGCAGGCGAAGCTCAAGGGCGAGGAAGTGAGCGTGCAGGTCGGCAAGCCGGCGCACGACGCGAGCCGCAGCTGATCCGAGGCGGCAATGGGGTACCCAGGGGAGGGCGCGAGGCGCGGCATCGCACTCGACTTGCTTCATCGCGAAGCGTAGGATCAGCGCCCCCCTTGCCGCTGAGTCGCGGCGACAAGCCTGTGTTCGTGTGGCTTCTGAACGGAGGTTCGTATGAGCTATCACCTGGAAGGTCGCCTGCTCGAGGTGTGCAACTGCAACGTCCTGTGTCCCTGCTGGATCGGCGAGGATCCTGACAACGGCACCTGCGACACCATCGTCGCGTGGCGCATCGACAAGGGAACCATCGACGGCGTCGACGTTGGCGGCAACACCATCGCGGCCGTGGCGCATGTGCCCGGAAACATCCTCGAAGGCAACTGGACGGCCGCGATCTTCGTCGACGAAAACGCCTCCCAGGCGCAGGAAGAGGCGCTGCTCAGGGTCTACACCGGCAAGGCCGGCGGACCCATCGCCGATCTGGCCGCCCTCATCGGCCAGGTGGTGTCGGTCGAGCGGGCGCCGATCCGCTTCACCGTGAACGAAGGCAAGGGCGAGTTGGAAATCGGCAAGGACTACTACGCCGAACTCGAGCCCTACCGCGGCGCCACCGGCGGCCAGACCACGCTGTCGGACACCGTGTTCTCGACGGTGCCGGGCGCGCCGGTGTTCGTCGGCAAGGCGCCCACCTACCGCTCGAAGAACCCTGCCCTCGGCATCGATCTCGACATCAAGAACCACAACGCCCTGCAGAGCACCTTCGTCTTCGACGCATGAGCCTCCGCCCGGCCGTTCCGAAGGGGGCTGCTCGCACTGCCGTGAGCCACCGACGCGTGTTCCTGCCGGTTCTTGCCGCGCTGGTCATGCTCGCGTGGGTGGTGTTGTGGGCCTGGGCGCGCAGCCCTTACGGACGCTATCTCGAACACGGCGACTGGACCGCCTCCGGGCCGGCCGCGTTCCTGTGCCAGGCCATTCCCGCCGGCGGCGTGGTCGTGCCTGCTGTGCTCTATGCCTTTGCGTGGATCCTCATGACAATGGCCATGATGCTGCCGACCACGCTGCCGCTGTTCAACGCCTTCGACCGCCTGACCGCGGCGCGCTCGGACCACGCGCGCCTGCTCGTGATGCTGGGGCTCGGCTACATGGCCGTGTGGGGTGCCTTCGGGCTGCTGGCGCACGGGCTCCACAGCGCGGTGCTGGCGCTGCTCGCGAGTGCGCCCACGCTGGCCTGGCACGGCTGGGTGATCGGCGCCGCGACCATCGCGCTGGCCGGCGCCTTCCAGTTCAGCAGCCTCAAGCACAAGTGCCTCGAGAAGTGCCGCACACCGCTCGGCTTTGTCATCGAGCACTGGCGCGGCCGTGCGCAGGCCCGCCAGGCCTTCGCGCTGGGCCTGCACCACGGCCTGTTCTGCGTCGGCTGCTGCTGGGCGCTGATGCTGCTGATGTTCGCGCTCGGCACCGGCAGCCTGGGCTGGATGCTTCTGCTGGCCGCGGCCATGGCGCTGGAAAAGAACGTTCCCTGGGGCCATCGCCTGAGCGCACCGATGGGCTTCGCGCTGCTGGGTTGGGCGGCTTTCGTGGTGGCGACGCATGTCTGAAGCCATCTCCGAGGTGCGCCGCGCGCCGTCCACCCTGCAGACCGTCGCGCTGACCGCGGTGGCCATGGTGGCGTTCGCGGCCAATTCGCTGCTGTGCCGGCTCGCGCTGCAGCAGCGCGGCATCGACCCGGCCAGCTTCGGCAGCATCCGGCTGGTGTCCGGTGCGCTCACGCTCGCGCTCGTCGTGCAGTTCCGGGCGCGGCCTGCTGTGCCCGGCCGCGCCGACTGGCTTGCGGCCGCGATGCTGTTCGCCTACGTCGCGTTCTTCTCCTTCGCCTACCTCAGCCTTTCCGCGGGCACGGGCGCGCTGATCCTGTTCGGCGCGGTGCAGCTCACGATGCTGGGCGCGGGCCTGGGCTCCGGCGAGCGCTTCGGGCCCGTGGCATGGCTCGGCTTCGTGCTGGCGGCCGGCGGGCTCGTCTACCTGGTGCTGCCGGGCGTCGCGGCGCCGCCGCTGCTCGGCGCCGTGCTGATGGCCATCGCCGGCGTGGCATGGGGCGTGTATTCGCTGCGCGGCCGCGGCGTGCCCGATCCGCTGGCCGCCACCGGCCGCAACTTCATGCGGGCCGTGCCGCTGGCCCTGGCGCTGAGCCTTGCCTTCATGATGCGCGCCCATGCGGATGCCACCGGCATCGCGCTGGCCGTGGCCTCCGGCGCATTGACCTCGGGCCTCGGTTATGTCGTCTGGTATGCGGCGCTGGCGCGCCTTTCGGCCATGCAGGCAGCCACCGTGCAGCTGTCGGTGCCGCTGCTGGCCGCGTTCGGCGGCGTGCTGCTGCTGTCGGAGGCGATCACGCCGCGGCTGGCGGCCGCCTCGGTGGCCATCCTGGGCGGCATTGCGATCGTGCTGAGCCAGAAGTCGCGCAAGGCGCGGCGTTAGAAGCGCGGGCCTTTACGCGACCGCCACGCCCACCTTCGCCCCGGCCGCGACGATCTCGCCCCAGGTCGCATCGTCCAGCCAGATGCCGTTGCGCTCGCGCGCCACGCGTGCGGCGCGCTCCGGTTCGCCCGCGATCTGCACCTGGTCGAAGCCGGCGCCCGGCGGGCTCTGGCGCAGCCAGTCGACGAAGGCCGTCGCTTCCTGCGCGAAGCTCTCCTGGGTACCGAGCCTGGCGGGGTCGATCAGGATCGTCAACATGCCGTTGAGCACCGTACGCGCCGTGTCGGCCGGGCGGTGCCAGGTGCCGCCGCCGGTGAGTGCGCCGCCCAGCAGCTCGCAGGCCATCGCCATGCCGTAGCCCTTGTGTTCGCCGAAGGTCATGAGCGCGCCGAACAGGCCATTGGACTGCGGCACCACGACCACGCCCGGGTCGTTGGTGGGCGCGCCGCGCTCGTCGATCAGGTAGCCGTCGGGCACGCGCTCGCCCTTGTTGTGGGCGACGCGCATCTTGCCCTGCGCCACGCGGCTGGTCGCGAAGTCGAGCAGGAAGGGCTCGGCGCCCGCCAGCGGAATGCCGATGCAGCACGGGTTGGTGCCGAAGCGTCCGTCGCCCCCGCCCCACGGCGCCACCACGGGCCGCGACAGCACGTTGACGAAGTGCATCGAGACCAGGCCCTCGGCCGTCGCCATTTCGGCGAAGTGCCCGATGCGGCCCAGGTGGTGCGCATTCGCGAGCGTGAAGATGCAGCTGCCGTGCTGCTTCGCCCGCTCGATGCCGAGCGCCATCGCCTGCACGCCCACGATCTGGCCGTAGCCATGCTGGCCGTCGAGCGCGAGCAGGGTGCCGATGTCCGTGTTGACCTTGACCGCGGCATTCGGCACGAGCCCGCCTTCGGCCACGGCGTCGACATAGCGCGGCAGCATGCCCACGCCGTGCGAGTCATGGCCGCTCAGGTTGGCCAGCACGAGGTTGGCGGCCACCTGCGCGGCTTCGGCCGGCGTGCTGCCGGCGGCTTCGAGGATGCGGGCGCAGTGCGCCCGGAGAACAGAGGAGGAAAGAGTTTGGGGCATAGGTTCCTTACATCACTGCGCCGACTTGCCAGGGCACGAATTCGTTCTGGCCGTAGCCATGCTTCTCGCTCTTCGAGGGTTCACCGGATGCCGTGGCCAAGACCAGTTCGAATATCCGCTGGCCCATCTCCTGGATCGAACTGGTGCCATCCACGATCTCGCCGCAGTTGATGTCCATGTCCTCTTCCTGCCGCTGCCACAGCGCCGAGTTGGTCGCGAGCTTGAGCGAGGGGGAGGGCGCGCAGCCATAGGCCGAGCCGCGTCCGGTCGTGAAGCAGATGAGGTTCGCGCCGCCCGCGACCTGCCCGGTGGCGCTCACGGGGTCGTAGCCCGGCGTGTCCATGTAGACGAAGCCGTGCGCCGTGACCGGCTCGGCGTATTCGTACACCGCCTCGAGGTTGCTGGTCCCGCCCTTGGCCACCGCGCCGAGCGATTTTTCGAGGATGGTCGTGAGGCCACCGGCCTTGTTGCCCGGCGAGGGGTTGTTGTTCATCTCGCCTTCGTTGATTGCGGTGTAGTGCTCCCACCACTTGATGCGGTCCACCAGCTTCTGGCCGACCTCGCGCCGGACGGCGCGGCGCGTGAGCAGGTGCTCGGCGCCATAGACCTCGGGCGTTTCGCTCAGGATGGCCGTGCCGCCGTGCGCCACCAGCAGGTCGACCGCCGCACCCAGCGCCGGGTTGGCGCTGATGCCCGAATACCCGTCCGAGCCGCCGCACTGCAGCCCGATCGTGATGTGCGCCGCGCTGCAGGGTTCGCGCTTGACCGCATTGGCGCGCGGCAGCATCTCGTTGATCAGCGCGATGCCTTTGTCGACCGTCTTGCGCGTACCGCCGGTGTCCTGGATGTTGAAGGTGCGGAAGTTCTCGCCTTCGGCCAGGTGGCCGGTCGCGAGCCAGGCATTGATCTGGTTCGCCTCGCAGCCCAGGCCCACCACCAGCACGCCCGCGAAGTTCGGGTGCGTGGCATAGCCCGTGAGCGTGCGCTCCAGGATCTGCATGCCCATGCCCTGCGTGTCCATGCCGCAGCCCGTGCCGTGGGTGAGCGCCACCACGCCGTCGACATTCGGGTAGCCGGCCAGCGCCGATGGATTGGTCTTGCGCGAGAAGTGGTCGGCAATGGCGCGCGCCGCGGTGGCCGAGCAGTTCACGCTCGTGAGCACGCCGATGTAGTTGCGCGTGGCCACGCGGCCGTCGGCCCGCTTGATGCCCATGAAGGTGGCCTCGCGCTTCGCGGGCGCAGGCTTCACGTCGGCGCCGAAGGCGTAGTCGCGCTCGAAGTCGCCCTTGTCGGGGCCCATGTCGAGGTTGTGCGTGTGCACGTGCTCGCCGGCCGCGATCGGCTTGCTCGCGAAGCCGATGATCTGGTTGTAGCGGCGCACCGGTTCGCCAACAGCAATGGCGTGCGTCGCCACCTTGTGCCCGGCGGGAATCAGGCCGCGCACGGCAAAGTCTTCGACCTTGGCGCCGCCGACCAGCTGGCTGCGCGCGATCACGACATCGTCGGCCGGATGCAGGCGAATGAAGGGATTCATCGTGGAACTCGTGTTGTGTTGGGGATCAGAAGAACATTTTCGGCAGCCAGAGTACCAATGAAGGTACATAGGTGATCACCACCAGTGCCAGCAGCAGCGGGATGAGCCACGGAAGAATGGCCATCGTCGTGCGCTCGAAGCTCAGGCCCGCCACGCGCGCCAGCACGAACAGCACCATGCCCATCGGCGGATGCAGCAGGCCGATCATCAGGTTCAGCACCATCACCAGGCCGAAGTGGATCGGGTCCACGCCGAGTTGCGTGGCAATCGGCAGCAGGATCGGCACCAG
Organism: Variovorax sp. V93; assembly: GCF_041154485.1. Lineage (NCBI taxonomy): Bacteria > Pseudomonadati > Pseudomonadota > Betaproteobacteria > Burkholderiales > Comamonadaceae > Variovorax > Variovorax sp. V93. The sequence continues at coordinate 826,934 of NZ_AP028669.1, forward strand.
GATGGTGATGGCGGCCGTCGGCTCCAGGAAGCAGCCCACGAACAGCATCAGCAGGTTGGCCAGCAGCAGGAACACCCAGGCTTCCTTGGTGAAGCCCAGCACCCAGCTCGCGATGTCGGTGGTCACGCCGGTGGCGGTGAGCATCCAGCCGAAGATCGACGCGGCCGCCACGATGAACAGCACGGTGGAGGTGGTCTCGATGGTGTCGAGGCAGACCTTGACGAACATCTTCCACGACAGCGTCTTGTACCAGCCAAAGCCCAGGATCATCGCCCACACGCAGGCGGCAATCGCGCCCTCGGTGGGTGTGAACAGGCCCGTGCTCATGCCGCCGATCAGCAGCACCGGCGTCATGATGGGCAGCAGCGCCTCGAAGCGGAAGATCCGGTCGAGCACGAACAGCGATGCGAGGCCCCCCAACACCGTGAGCTGCGGCGGCGTGCCCAGCTTGGCCACCAGCAGCCACATCAGCAGCGGCCAGGCGATCACCACGGCGAGCTCGCACATGGCCTTGAAGAAGCGCGTGCTCGAGAACTTGACGTCGCCGCCCCAGCCGTTGCGGTGCGCAAAGTAGGCCACCGTGAGCATCATCAGGATGGCCAGCAGTGCGCCGGGCAAGATGCCCGCGAGGAACAGCGCCCCCACCGACACATTGGCCATCATCCCGTAGATCACGAAGGGCAGGCTGGGCGGAATGATCGGGCCCAGCGTGGCCGAGGCGGCCGTCACGCCTACCGCGAACTCGGTCGAATAGCCGTGCTCCTTCATCGCCTTGATCTCGATGGTGCCCAGGCCCGCGGCATCGGCAATGGCGGTGCCGCTCATGCCCGCGAAGATCACCGAGCCGAGCACGTTCACATGGCCCAGGCCGCCCTTGAGCCAGCCCACCAGCGCGAGCGCGAAGTTGTAGATGCGGGTGGTGATGCCCGCGTTGTTCATCAGGTTGCCGGCCAGGATGAAGAAGGGCACCGCCAGCAGCGGAAAGCTGTCGATGCCGCTCACCATGCGGTGGATCACGACGAAGGGCGGCAGGCTGCCGCTCGCGAGGATGTAGGCCAGCGAGGCACCGGCCATGGCCACGGCCACCGGAATGCCGCCCGCCATGAAGACAAGAAAGAATATTTTCAGCATGCAGATGTTCTCGGGGGCTCAGCGGTCGGCGAGCGTGGACTCGGGGCGTTCGAGCACGCTGTAGCCGCGCTTCCAGTGGATGCGCGCGACCTGCACCGAGCGCCAGGTCATCGCGATGAAGCCGAACAGGCACAGGCCGTAGACGATGTTCATTGGCGCATCGACGATCGTCATGCGCGTGGTGTTGCCGATCTTCAGCATCATCTGCACCGTCATGACCACGGCCGCGGCAAAGAAGGCGGTGCGCAGCACGTCCACCGCGCGCGAGATCCAGCGGCCCATCGCCGCCGGCATGTGGCGGTAGAAGAAGTCGACCTGGATCTGGTTGTTCTTCGCGACCCCGATGGCGGCGCCGATGAAGACCACCGCGATCAGCATGTAGCGCGCCACCTCCTCGGTCCATGCGGCCGAGTCGTTCATCACGTAGCGCGTGACGAACTGGTAGAACACCGTGAGCGCGAGCATCCAGAAGATCGCAAGCGAGATCCAGCCTTCGGCGATGGTGTGGGAAAGGTCGACGGCCTCGTCTTCCGCGTGGAAGTGCCCTTCGTCGTCGATGATCTTCGGTTCAGTCATGCCGGCGCCCTGGGTTTACTTGATGCTCGTGATGCGGTCGTAGTCCTGCTGGCGGTAGCCGTGGTCGGTGGGCTTGGTGTTCTTCAGCACGGCTTCGCGGAACGCGGCCTTGTCCACGGTGATCACGTTGTTGCCGCGCTTCTTGAACTCCTCGACCAGGCGGATTTCCGAGGCGATGATGTCGCGGCCGGTCTTTTCGGCGGCCTCCTGCATCACGTCGGTGAAGATCTTCTTCTCGTCGGCCGAGAGCTTGCCCCACAGCTGGCCGGAGACCACGGTCAGCAGCGAATCGACGATGTGGCCCGTGAGCGAGATGTTCTTCTGCACCTCGAAGAACTTCTTGGCCTCGATGGTCGGCAGCGGGTTCTCCTGCGCATCGACCGTGTTGTTCTGCAGTGCCAGGTAGACCTCGGCGAAAGCAATGGGCGTGGCGTTGGCGCCCAGGGCCTTGGGGAAGGCCAGGTAGGCCGGTGCGTCGGGCACGCGGATCTTCAGGCCCTTCATGTCTTCGGGCTTGGCCACCGGCCTGGCGGCGCTCGAGGTGACATGGCGCGCGCCGTAGTAGTTGAGCGCCGTGATGTGGTTGCCGCTCTTGTCGTCGTAGCCCTTGGCGAGCTCCTGGAACACATCGCTCTTGGCGTACTTCAGCAGGTGCTCCGCATCGCGGAAGATGAACGGAAAGTAGGTCACGGCCAGCGGCTTGTAGGTGTTGCCCGCGAAGCTGGCACCGGTCAGCACGATGTCGACGGTGCCCAGCGTCAGGCCCTGGTTGATGTCCGACTCCTTGCCCAGGCTGGAGGCCGGGAACACCTGGATGTCGTACTTGCCGTTGGTGCGCTTCTTGATTTCTTCCGCGGCCCACACCGAGTACTTGTGGAACGGCTCGGAGGTTTCGTAGACATGCGCCCACTTGAGCTTGGTCTGCGCGCCGGCGATGCCGGCCGTGCCCAGCGCGGTGGCCGCCAGGGCGCAGGCGGCGATGGCCTTGAGGGTGTTGCGTTTGCTGTTCATCGGTTTGTCTCCGTTGGTGTGATGTGTTGAAGAAGTCGCCGGCGCGGTTCAGGACGAGGCTTTCCTGGCGCGGCGCCAGCTCGCGCTGAACCGCTGGTGCGAGTTGTCCATGTGGGCGTGCATGGCGGCGCGCGCGGCCTCGGCATCGCGTGCGGCCACGGCGTCGCGGATGGCCTCGTGCTCGGCAATGGCCGAGCGCCAGGAGGCCACCGTCTCGAAGTAGCCGCCCAACCGCGTGAAGATCGGTCCGTTGCGCGAATCCCAGAAGCTCTGCACCGTTTCCACCAGCACGGCGTTGCCGCTGGCATTGACGATGGCCACGTGGAATGCGCGGTCGCCTTCGAGCGGCAGTATTTCGCGGTCGGCGAGCCCGCGCATCGCTTCGATGGCGCGGCTCATGGCGTCGATGTCCTTGCGCGTGCCCACGGCGGCCGCAATGGCGGCGGTCTCGCCCTCGATCACGCGGCGTGCGCGAATCAGCTCCAGAGGGCCCCATTCGGTGGGCGCCACCGGCTTGCTCGCGCGGTGCGAGCGGTCCAGCACGTACACGCCCGAGCCCGTGCGGACCTCGACCCAGCCCTCGACCTCGAGCGCGATCAGCGCCTCGCGCACCGAGGGCCGGCTCACGCCGAGCTGCTTGGCCAGGTCGCGCTCGGCCGGCAATCGCGCGCCGGCCAGGAACTCGCCCTTGCCGATCAGTCCTCGGAGCTGGTCGGCAATCTGGCGATAGAGGCGCTGGGGTTCGACGGTCTGGAGCGGCACGGCGGGGGGGGGGGGGTTAAGGGTTGTCCTGAATTGGACAAGTGGTAAGGCCAATTCAGAATACGATCCGCACTGCGCCGCTGCCATCGGGCCAAACCCTGAACGTCCGGCAGCCAGCGCCCCATTTTTCCAAGGAGACATGCATGAGACTCAAGGGCAAGACCGTGCTCGTGACGGCAGCCGGACAAGGCATCGGCCATGCGAGCGTGCTCGCGATGGCCGCCGAAGGCGCGCAGGTCTGGGCGACCGACGTGAACGAGAAGTTGCTCGAGCGCTACACGGGCGTCGCCAACGTGCGCACGGCCCGGCTCGACGTGCTCGACAAGGACGCGATCGTCGCCTTCTTCAAGAGTCTTCCCGCGCTCGACGTGCTGTTCAACTGCGCCGGCGTGGTGCACAACGGCACCGCGCTCGAGGCCACCGACAAGGACCTCGAATTCGCGTTCGCCCTCAACGTGCGCGCGCAGTTCTGGACCATCCAGGCCGCGCTGCCGGGCATGCTGGCCGCAGGAAGCGGCAGCATCATCAACATGGCGAGCGTCTGCTCGAGCATGAAGGGCCTGCCCAACCGCTTCGTCTACGGCACCACCAAGGCCGCGGTGCTGGGCCTGACCAAGAGCGTGGCGGCCGACTTCGTGGCGCGCGGCATCCGCTGCAATGCCGTGTGCCCCGGCACGGTCGACACGCCCTCGCTCGGGGAGCGCATCAATGCCAACGAGGACCCCGAGGCGGCGCGCCGCGCCTTCATCGCGCGCCAGCCCATGGGCCGGCTCGCGCAGGCCGAGGAAATCGCGCCCGTGGTGGTGTTCCTGGCCAGCGACGAATCGGTGTTCGCCACCGGCCAGGCCTTCACGGTCGACGGCGGCATCACCATATGAACCAGCTCGATTTCGCGGGCCGCCACGCAGTGGTGACCGGCGGCGCGAGCGGGCTGGGCTACGGCATCGCCGAGCGGCTGATCGCGTCGGGCGGCAGCGTCACGCTGTGGGACCGCGACGCAGCGGCCGCGCAGAAGGCCGCAGCGGCTCTGGGCGGCAAGGCCTTCGCCGTGACGGTTGACGTGGCGCAGCAGCCTTCCGTGGCCCGGGCAGTGGCGGCCACGCTGGCGCATGCGCCGCGCATCGATGCGCTGGTCAACAGCGCCGGCATCACCGGCCCCAACACGAAGCTGTGGGACTACCCGGTCGACGACTGGCGGCAGGTGATGGAGGTCAACATCAACGGCGTGTTCCTGTGCTGCCGCGAAGTGGTGGCGCAGATGCGCGCGCAAGGCTACGGACGCATCGTGAACATCGCCTCGGTGGCCGGGAAAGAAGGCAACCCCAACGCCAGCGCCTACAGTGCGAGCAAGGCCGCCGTCATTGCGCTCACCAAGTCGCTCGGCAAGGAACTGGCCGACACCGGCATCCGCGTCAACTGCGTGACGCCCGCGGCGGTGAAGACCGCCATCTTCGACCAGATGACGCCGGAGCACATTGCGTTCATGCGGTCGAAAATACCGATGGGCCGCTTCGGCACGGTAGAGGAAGTGGCCGCAATGGTCGGCTGGCTCTGCACCGAAGATTGCTCGTTTTCCACCGGCGCCGTGTTCGACCTGTCCGGCGGCCGCTCCACTTACTAGATAGTCAGTCTCCCCCAAGAAAGGACCACATGAAACTCGTTCGCTATGGCAATCCCGGCAAGGAAAAGCCCGGCCTCATCGACGACAACGGCCAGCTGCGCGACCTGAGCGCGCTGGTCAAGGACATCGGGCCCGAGCAGCTCGGCGACGCCGCGCTGGCCAAGCTGCGCAAGCAGAAGGTCGACAAGCTGCCGCTGGTCAAGGGCAAGCCGCGCTTCGGCAGCCCGGTGGCCAACGTCGGCAAGTTCATTGCCATCGGCCTGAACTATGCCGACCACGCGGCCGAGTCCGGCCTGCCGATTCCGAAGGAGCCGGTGGTCTTCATGAAGGCCACCAGCTGCATCCAGGGCCCGAACGATCCGGTCATGCTGCCCAAGAACTCGGTCAAGAGCGACTGGGAGGTCGAGCTCGGCGTGGTCATCGGCGCGCGCGCGCGCTACGTCTCGCAGAAGGACGCGCTCAACTTCGTGGCCGGCTACTGCACCATCAACGACGTGAGCGAACGCGAGTTCCAGATCGAGCGCGGCGGCACCTGGGACAAGGGCAAGGGCTGCGACACCTTCGGCCCGATCGGCCCGTGGCTCGTGACGCGCGACGAAGTGCCCAACCCGCAGAAGCTGTCGATGTGGCTCGACCTCAACGGCAAGCGCATGCAGACCGGCAGCACCAGGACGATGATCTTCAGCATCGCCAAGATCGTGAGCTACCTGAGCCAGTTCATGACGCTCTTGCCCGGCGACGTCATCACCACCGGCACGCCGCCCGGCGTGGGCCTGGGCATGAAGCCGCCGCTCTACCTGAAGAAGGGCGACGTGATGACGCTGGGCATCGAAGGCCTGGGCGACCAGCGCCAGGAAGTGATTCCGTTCAAGCTGTAAGCGGCAAGCGAGCAGCCCCAAACGGCGCGGCGGGCATTGGCCCGGCGCGCCGTTCTTCTTTGTGCCGCTGCGGTTTTAAATGTCCCATTGACAGAACATTGAAACTGCAAAAACATCAAAGGCATGTCGCAGATGCCTTTGCCGAAGTACCACCAGATCTACCTGGTCCTGCGTGAGCAGCTGCACGAAGGCCGATTTGCGGAGGGGCTGCCCGGCGAGCTCGCGCTCATGGCGCAGTTCAACGTGGCGCGCGTCACGGTGCGGCGCGCGCTCGAGCAGCTGTCTTCCGAAGGCCTGATCGCGCGCAACCCGGGGCGCCGCACGCGCGCGCTGCCGCCCGTGCCCGCGGGCGAAGCGAACAGCGGCAGGAGCATGGAGCGTGCCAATCTGCGCGGCCTGCTCGAGAACCTGGTGACGATGGGCCTGCACACCTCGGTGAAAGTGATCGAGGTCGCCACCATCACGGCCTCCACCCAGGTGGCCGAGGCGCTGCAGCTGCAGCTGGGCGACCCGGTGCAGAAGGCGGTGCGCGTGCGCTCCACCAAGGAAGGCCCGCTTTCGCACATCACCACCTACGTGCCCGATTCCATCGCGCGCCGCTTCGGCCGCCGCGAGCTGTCGAAGAAGCCGATCCTCGTGCTGCTCGAGGAGTCGGGCGTCAAGGTCGGGCGCGCGCACCAGACCATTTCCGCGCGCCTGGCCGACAGCCTGATCGCGCAGCACCTCGACGTGTCGGTCGGCTCGGCCCTGCTCGCGGTGCGCCGCCTGATCTACGACGAGGACGAGCGGCCCGTGCAGTGGCTGCACGGCCTCTACCGCCCCGACCGTTACACCTACGAGATGCAGCTCTCCCGCGTGGGCGGCATCGACGCGAAGGTGTGGGTCAGCAAAGACGTGTCAGCCAAGTTCAACTGAAGAGAAAAAGGAAAGCCCCATGCAGAACCGCCGCAGTTTCGTGTCGCAGTCCGCCGCCCTGGCGACCGCCGTCGCCTTCCCGCTCGTGGCCGGCGCGCAGCCCAAGACCGTCAAGGTCGGCGTGCTGCATCCGGTCACCGGGGCGTTGGCCTACTCGGGCCAGCAGTGCCGCCTCGGCGCGCTGATGGCCATCGAGGACATCAACGCTGCCGGCGGCATCAAGTCGCTCGGCGGCGCGAAGCTCGAGGCGCTGCTGGGCGACGCGCAATCGCAGCCGCAGGCCGGTGCGGCCGAGGTCGAGAAGATGAACGAGGCCGGCGTCTCGGCCATCGTCGGCGCCTACGCCTCGGCCATCTGCCTGGCGACCACGCAGGCGGCGGCCAAGTACAACCTGCCGCACGTGGTCGACGTGGGCGTGGCCGACCAGATCGTCGAGCGCGGCCTGAAGAACACCTTCCGCTTCGGCCCCGGCTACAGGAAGTCGACCGAGGTGGCCATGGCCAACCTGCTGGTGCTCAACAAGGCCGCGGGCAACCCGGCCAAGACGGTGATGATCATCCACGAGGAGTCGCTGTTCGGCGCCGGCACCGCGCAGCTGCTCTCGCGCGAACTGCCGGGCTACGGCTTCGAGGTGAAGGAGGTGGTGAAGCACGCCAACCCCACGCGCGACTTCAACAACATCGTGCTGCGCATGAAGTCGGTCAACCCCGACATCGTGATCCCCGCCAACTACTACAACGAGTACGCGCTGCTGGTGCGCACCATGCAGCAGCAGAAGGTGGTGCCCAAGGCGATCTTCTCGGTGCTGGGCGGCGCCGCGTCGAGCTACAAGTTCATGAAGGAGTTTCCGGACGCGGCCAACGGCATCATCGACTGCAACCACTGGTTCAACCCGAAGGACAAGCGCTCGCAGGAGCTGCGCAAGCGCGTGGAGGCCAAGGGCCAGTTCTTCAGCTACGAGGTCTTCATGACCTACACCTCGATGTGGCTGCTGGCCGATGCGCTGGAGCGCGCGAAGTCGGCCGAACGCGCCGCCATCGTCGATGCGCTGGAGAAGAGCACCTTCTCGAATCACATCATGCCGTACGGTCCGACGAAGTTCGTCAACGGGCAGAACGAGGGCGCGCAGCCGTTGATGACGCAGGTGGTGAAGAACGACATCAAGGTGATCATCCCGCGCGACTACCGCGAGGTGGAGCCTGTGTTTCCGCTCAGGGCATGAACACGTTACCGCATGGTGTGGGCACGCTGCGGGTGCGCCCTTCGTATTCCGGCCGCGCCTGTTCCACCCTGGAGCCCGGTATGCGGTGCGGGCCGGGCGATCCCCTCTGCGCGGCCGAGGAGCGCAGCGTTTCGCGGATCAGGGCTCGCAGCTGTTTGAGCGAAGCGAGTTCTGCGAGACCCCGCGAAGCGCGAGCACCGCAGGGCAGCCCGAAGGGCCGGCGCAGTGGGGTCGCACGGCCCGCACCGCATACCGGGCGGACCCCACAAAGCGCACGAAACAAATGTTCGACTTAAGCATCCTCTTCCCCTCGATCCTGAACGGCCTCACCACCGGCGCCGTGTACGCATTGATCGCGCTGGGACTCACCCTGATCTACGGCGTGCTCCACATCATCAACTTCGCCCACGGCGCCTGCCTGATGCTGGCGCTGTACGCCGTCTACTTCCTCAAGGAGCGCTGGGGCATCGACCCCTACATGGCGCTGCCCATCGCCATCGCCGGAATGTTCGCGCTCGGCTACGGCCTGCAGCGCATCGTCATCAACCGCGCCGGCCACGGCAAGGACGAGAACATCCTGCTCGCCACGCTCGGCATCGCCATCGTCATGGAGAACCTCGCGCTGCTGTTCTTCAAGTCGGACACCCGCAACATCGACACCGCCTATTCGCTCAGCACCGTCGCCATCGGCCCCGCGATGATCGCCGTGCCCAAGCTCGTGGCCTTCGCGGGCGCGCTTGTCGTCTCCGGCATCCTGTTCTGGATCATGGGCCGCACCGATCTCGGCCGCGCCATCCGCGCCGTCGCCAAGGAGAAGGAAGGCGCCAAGCTCATGGGCATCGACGTGGACCACGTCTACGCCATGAGCTTCGGCATCGGCCTGGCCTGCCTCGGCGCGGCGGCCTGCTTCCTGCTGCCGGCCTACTACGTCAACCCGCAGGTAGGCGGCGGCTTCGTGCTCGTGGCCTTCACCATCGTCGTGCTCGGCGGCATGGGCAGCTTCGTCGGCGCGCTCGCCGGCGGCTTCCTGGTCGGCGTGGTCGAGTCGCTCGGCGGGCTGTACCTCGGCGAATCGCTCGGGCAGATCGGCATCTTCGCGATCTTCATCGGCGTGGTGCTGTTCCGGCCCCAGGGCATGTTCGGAGCCAGGGCATGAGCAGCGCGCACAGGCAACTCGCGGGCATCGCGCTCTTCGCGGTGCTGGCCGGCTGCGTGCCGCTCGTCACGAAGTCGGGCGTGACGCTGAACTTTGTGATGATGGCGCTCTACGCCACGCTCATTGCGCAGGCCTGGAACATTCTCGGCGGCTTCGGCGGGCAGTTCTCGTTCGGGCATGCGCTGTTCTTCGGCACCGGGGCCTACATCCAGGCCATCGCGCAGCTGCAGGGCGGCATCAACGCCTGGGTCGCGCTGCCGCTGGCGGTGGCCGGCGCCGCACTGGTCGGGCTCTTCGTCGGCGCGCTCACTTTCCGCTACGGCCTCAAGGGTTCGTACTTCGCGCTCGTCACGCTGGCCTTCGCGGAGGTGTTCCGCATCCTCGCGCTGTCGGTGAACTTCACGGGCGGCGGCGTGGGCCTGATGGTGCCGCTGCGCGAATCGGCGGCCAACCTGCAGTTCGCCTCGCGCGCCGGCTACCTGTGGGTGGTGCTGGCCATGGTGGTGCTGGCGCTGCTCGTGACCTGCTGGCTGCGCAACGGCCGCTTCGGTGCCTACCTCCAGGCCGTGCGCGACAACGAGGATGCGGCGCGCGCCGTGGGCGTGAACCCGTTTCGCGTCAAGCTCGCGGCCATCGGCATCTCGGCCGCCTTCATGGGTGCGGCCGGCGCCTTCTACGTGCAGGTGTTCCAGTACATCGACGCCGGCATCGCCTACGGCCCGGCGGTGTCGGTCGAGGCGCTGGTGGCGGCCATCGTGGGCGGCATGGGCACGCTGTGGGGCCCGGTGCTGGGCGCGGTCGTGCTGCACCTGCTGTCGGACCTCACGCGCAACCTGTTCGGCGAACTGCCGGGCATCAACATGGTGATCTACGGCATGGTGCTGGTCGTGATCGTGATCTTTTTGCCGCGCGGCGTCGCGGGGCTGGGGCTGTCGGTGCGGCAGCTGTGGAGCGCGAAGGGAGGCCGCCATGACTGAGGCGCTGCTGGCCGTGGGCGGTCTCTCGCGTTCCTTCGGCGGACTCAAGGCGGTGCAGGACGTGAGCCTGTCGGTGAAGGAGGGCAGCCTGAGCGCGCTGATCGGCCCCAACGGTGCCGGCAAGACTACGCTGTTCGCGCTGATGTCGGGCTTCCTCAAGCCCGATGCCGGCAGCGTGCGCTTCGCGGGCCAGGACATCACGGGCCGCGAGCCGCACCGCAATGCGCTGCTTGGCATGACGCGCACCTTCCAGATCGTGAAGCCCTTTGCGGCGCAGACGGTGCGCGAGAACATCGCGGTCGGTGCGCACCTGCACCAGCGCGGCCGCCGCGAGGCGCTGGCGCATGCCGAGGCCATCGCGCTGCGCGTGGGCCTTGCGCCGCAGCTCGACAAGCCCGCGTCGGACCTCACGGTGGCCGGCCGCAAGCGGCTCGAACTGGCGCGTGCCCTGGCCACGCGCCCGCGCCTGCTGTTGCTCGACGAAGTGCTTGCCGGCCTCAACCCGCAGGAGATCGCCGAGATGATGCCGGTGGTGCGCGGCATCGCCGACAGCGGCGTCACGGTGCTGATGATCGAGCACGTGATGCAGGCCGTGATGCACCTGGCCGAGCATGTGTGGGTGCTGGCGCAGGGGCAGTTGATTGCCGAAGGCAGCCCGGCGCAGGTGACCTCCGACGACAAGGTCGTCGAAGCCTACCTGGGCCATGGCACCGCGGCGCGGCTGCGCAAGGCCGCTTCGGGAGTCCAGGCATGAGCGCGCGCCGGGCCGCTCCCAAGCAAGCTCGCACCGCAGTGCGAAGCACGGAGGTATTCGAATGAGCGCGCGCCGGGCCGCTCCCAAGCAAGCTCGCACCGCAGTGCGAAGCACGGAGGTATTTGAATGACCGCGTTGCTGGATATCCAGGGCCTGCGCGGCGGCTACGGCCGCGTCGAGGTGCTGCGCGGCGTCGACCTGCAGGTGAACGCCGGCGAAATGGTCGCGCTGCTCGGCAGCAACGGCGCGGGCAAGTCCACCCTCAACAAGATGGTCTGCGGCCTGTGCCCCGCCTGGAGCGGCAATGTGCGCTTCGACGGCAAGGATCTGAGCGGCGCGCACTACCGCGACGTGGTGAAGGCGGGCCTGATCCAGGTGCCCGAGGGCCGCAAGGTGTTTCCCAACCTCAGCGTGCTGGAGAACCTGGAGCTCGGCTCCTTCACGCGGGCGCGCGAGCGCCGCGCGGCCAACGTCGAGAAGATGTTCCACATCTTCCCGCGGCTGCGGGAACGCATGGCGCAGCTCGCCGGCACCATGAGCGGCGGCGAGCAGCAGATGCTGGCCATCGCGCGCGGACTCATGGCCGAGCCCGTGCTGCTGATCCTCGACGAGCCCTCGCTCGGGCTTTCGCCGCGGCTGGTGGAGGAGATGTTCTCGCTGATCCGCGAACTGCGCGACGGCGGCCTCGCGGTGCTGCTGGTGGAGCAGAACGTGGGCCAGTCGCTCGAGATCGCGGACCGCGCCTACGTGCTGGAGAACGGCAGCGTTCGTTTTTCGGGCCTGCCCGGCGAGCTGCTCGGCAGCGACGAACTGCGGCGCGCCTACCTGGGGCTCTGACGTGCCCTCAAAAAAATGAGCCAGGAGACTTCATGAAACGCCGCGACATCCTCATTTCGTCCACCGCGCTGGCCTCGCTGGCCATGGCCGGCGGTGCACGCGCGCAGATCGGCAATGCGCCGGTCCGCATCCTCGTCGGCGCCCCCGCCGGCGGCTCGACCGACACGCTGGCCCGTTCGCTGGCCGTCAGCATGGGGCCGGCGCTCGGCCGCACGGTGATCGTCGAGAACCGGCCCGGCGCGGGCGGCAACATCGCGGCCGATGCCGTGGCCAAGGCCGCACCCGACGGCAACACGCTGCTGATGAGCTTCACCAGCCATGCGATCAATGCCACGCTCTATCCGACGCTGCCCTTCGACCCGGTGAGGGACTTCACCGCGCTCACCTGCGTGGCGACCTCGCCCTCGATCCTCGTCGCGCATCCGTCGGTGCCTGCGAAGGACGTGCGCGAGCTCATTGCACTCGCCAAGGCGAAGCCGGGCCAGCTCAACTTTGCGATCGGCGCGGTGGGCTCGTCGCTGCACATGGCGGGCGAGGCCTTCAAGATGCAGTCGGGCGTCGACATCGTGAACATCCCCTACAAGGGCACCTCGCCCGCCGTGCAGGACGTGCTCGCCGGCCAGGTGCAGCTGATGTTCGCGGCCGTGGGCAACGTCAAGGCGCACATCCAGGCCGGCAAGCTCAGGGCACTGGGCGTGACCACGGGCAAACGGCTGCCGGCCTTTCCCGACGTGCCCGCGATCGCCGAGGCGCTGCCGGGCTACGAGTCGAGCGCATGGTTCGGCCTCTTCGGCCCGGCCCGCATGCCGGCGGACCGCGTGAAGCAGATCGGCGACGCCGCGCGCCATGCGCTGCAGCAGGCCGACATGCGCCAGCGCCTCGACACCGAGGGTGCGATACCGGTGGGCAACTCGTCCGAGCAGTTCGCCGCCTTCGTGCAGAGCGAGATCACGCGCTGGGCCAAGGTCGTCAAGTTCTCGGGAGCCAAGCCGGAATGACCTTCAACGCTTCAGACCGCGCGCTGGCGCAGCAGACGCTGGCGCAGAAGCTCATCGCGCGCGCCAGCGGCCGCGCGCAGGTGGCGGTGGGAGAGATCGTGACCTGCGGCGTCGACATGGCCATGTTCCACGACTCCTCGGGTCCGCGCCGGCTGCAGCCGATGCTCGAGGAGCTCGGCGCGCAGATCTGGGACCGCTCCCGCGTGGTGCTGGTCATGGACCACTACGTGCCCGAGCGCGACGACGACTCGCGCCGCATCGTGCGCATCGCGCGCGACTGGGCGCGCGAGCAGCAGCTGCCGCACGTGTACGACAGCCAGGGCATCTGCCACGTGGTGGTGCCGCAGCACGGCCACATCCGCCCCGGCATGCTGTGCGTGGGCGGCGATTCGCATTCGCCCACGGGCGGCGCATTCGGCGCCTACATGTTCGGCATCGGCAGCACCGAGATGCTGGGCGTGATGGTCATCGGCGAGATCTGGCTGCGCGTGCCCGAGACCATCCGCATGTGGTGGGACGGCGCGCTGCCCGCCGGCGTGACCGCCAAGGACATGATGCTGCACATGATCGGCCGCTTCGGCATGAACGGCGGGCGCTACCAGGCGGTGGAGTTCGCGGGTCCGGCCGTCGCCGCGCTGTCGATGCAGGAGCGCATGACGCTCTCCAACATGAGCGCCGAGCTGGGTGCGCAGGCCGGCCTGATCGCGCCCGATGCCACCACCGCCGCGTTCCTCGCACAAGCCGGCGCCCCGCCGGTCGACATGGCACCCTGGTTCACCGACGAAGGCGCCGCGCTCACGCACCACCGCTTCGACGCCGCCACGCTCGAGCCCTACGTCGCCGCGCCGCACAGCCCGGCCAACGCGCACGGCGTGAGCCGGTACCTGGGCACGCATGTCGACGTGGCCTACATCGGCGCCTGCACCGGCGCCAAGCTCGACGACCTGCGCGCCGCGGCCCAGGTGCTGCGCGGCCACAAGGTGGCGGCGGGCATCCGCCTGATCGTGGCGCCGGCCAGCCTGCACGACCAGGAGCGGGCGCGCGAAGAGGGCGTGCTGCAGGTGCTGATGGACGCTGGCGCCGAACTGTTCCCGACCGCCTGCGGCGCTTGCTCGGGCTACGGCGATCCGATGGGCGACGGCATCACGGTGATCTCGACCACGGCACGCAACTTCAAGGGCCGCATGGGCTCGCCGACCGCGCAGGTGTACCTGGGCTCGCCCTACACGGTGGCGGCGGCCGCACTGCGCGGCTGCGTGACCGATCCGCGCGAGGTGCTCGCATGACTACCGACATCCTGCACCGCCCGCATCGGGTCTGGCGCCTGGGCGCCGACATCGACACCGATGCGCTCGCGCCCGGCCATGCGATGAAGCACGGCATCGACGTCATCGCGAAGCATTGCCTCGAAGCCATCCGCCCCGAGTTCGCAAGCAAGGTGCAACCGGGCGACGTGATCGTGGCCGGCCCCAACTTCGGCATCGGCTCGTCGCGCGAGCAGGCCGTGGCCGTGCTCGTTCAGCTGGGCGTGGCCGCGGTGATTGCGCCTTCATACAGCGGCCTGTATTTTCGCAATGCCTTCAACGTGGGCCTGCTGCTTCTGACCTGCGCCGAAGCCGAGTCGCTGCAGGACGGCGAACGCATCGTGCTCGACACCCGCACGCCCGCCGTGCGCACCGCCGATGCGCACACGCTCGCCTGCGAGCCCGTGCCGGGCTTCCTGATGGAGATGGTCGATGCCGGCGGCCTGCTGCGGCTGTTGCGCCGGCGCATGGCAGCGAAGAAGGAAGCCGATGCACAGCACTGGCACTGAACACGATCCGCAACGTGCCGTGCTGCAGGCCACGGTGGCGCTGCACGCGGCGCAGTCGGCCACCGCCGAGGCCGCGTCGCAGGCGCGGCGCCTGCTGGTCGACACGGCCGGCTGCGCACTCGCGGGCCGGCATGCGAGCGAGGTGCAGCGCCTCGAAGCCGCGCTCGCGGCTTGCGAGCCCGGCGATTTCGCTTTCCCCGGCGGCCCGCCGATGGCGGTGCAGGCCGCCGCGCAGGTGCTGGCCATGGCCGCGACCTGGGACGAGGCCTGCGAGGGCCATGCACTCGCGCACGGCCGGCCCGGCGTGCCGCTGGTGGCGGCGCTGCTGCCACTTGCGCTGCGGCGCAGCGCCAGCCTTGGCGAGTTCATCGATGCCTTCGTGCTCGGCTACGAGGTCGGCGCGCGCTGCGGCGCCTGGCTGCGCATCCGGCCCGGCATGCATGTCGATGCGAACTGGCCCGCGCTGGGCGTCGCGGCCGGCGTGGCGCGCCTGCTCGCGCTGCCGCCGGCGGGCATCGTGCAGGCCATCGACATCGCGGCCTGCCAGCTCGCGACCAGCCTCTACCTGCCGGTGCAGCAGGGCCGCACCGCGCGCAACACCTACCTCGGCCACAGCGCATCGCTGGGGCTGCAGGCGGCCTTTGCCAGCGCAGCGGGCATCGACGCGCCGGACGGTGCGCTGGATCACTACGCGCACACGCATTCGGCAGCGACCGCGCAGCCGATGCCCGGTGCGGCGACGCCGCTGCTGCGCGATGCCTATCTCAAGCCCTTCGCGGCCGTGCGCCACGTGCACTACGGTGCCACTGCCGCGCGCCAGATCCGCGAGCAGCTGGCCCGGGACACCACCGGCATCCAGGGCATCGTGCTCAAGATATACGAAGAGGCGATCGTCTACTGCGGCAACCGCGCGCCGCGCACGCCGATCCAGGCGCAGTTCAGCCTGTCTTTCGGCGTCGCGGCGATGCTGCGCTTCGGCGATGTCGATCCCTCCGTTTATGCCGTGCCGCGTTTCGACGACCTCGAACTGCGTCGGCTCGAAGCCCTGGTCGTGCTCGAAGCCGATGCCGGACTGACGGCACGCGGGCAACGCGGTGCCACGCTCCAGGTGTCGCACGCGGGCGGCACGCTCGAGGCAGCCGTCGGCACCATCGCGGGGGACGCTGCCCGCCCGCTCGACCGCGCGGCGCTCATCGCCAAGTTCGCGCACTACGCCGCGCACAGCGTGCCGGGCCCGAAGGCCGCGCGCTTCTGCGAAGGCGTGCTGGACGCGCCCGCAGGCACCAGTCTCCGCGAGCTGTGGCAGCAGCTTGCCGACGCCTGAACCACTCATCACTCTCACCACCTACCCACCATGAAACTCCTGCGCCATCTCGCGAGCACGCTCCTTGTCTGCCTGCCGCTGGTCGCCGCCGCGCAGGCGGGCGATTTTCCGAACAAGGCGATCCGCATCGTCGTGCCGTTCCCGCCGGGCGGCGCCACCGACGCGGCGGCGCGGCTGGTTGCCGTGAAGATGGGCGAGCACTGGGGCCAGCCGGTGGTGGTCGACAACCGTGCGGGCGCGGGCGGCAACGTCGGCTCCGACCTCGTCGCCAAGGCGCCGGCCGACGGTTACACGCTGGTGATGGGCGTGACCGGCTCGCATGCGATCAACACCTCGCTCTACAGCAGGATGCCCTACGACCCGGTGGCCGACTTCGTCGCCATCAGCCAGGTGGCGGTGGTGCCCAACGTGCTGGTGGTGCATCCCTCGGTGCCCGCGAAGAACCTGGCCGAGCTCATGGCGCTTGCGAAGAAGGAGCCCGGCAAGCTCAACTACGCCTCGCTCGGCAACGGCACGGCCGCGCACCTGGGCATGGAAATGCTCAAGTCCGAGGCCGGCGTCGACATCACGCACGTGCCTTACAAGGGCAGCGCGCCGGCGGTGTCCGACCTGCTCGCGGGGCAGGTGCAGATGATGGTGGACGGGCTCCCGTCGGCGCTGCCGCACGTCAAGGCCGGCAAGCTGCGCACCATTGCGCTCACCAGCCTGCGCCGCGCGCCGTCATTGCCCGACTTGCCGACCATCGCCGAGACCTACCCGGGCTTCTACGCCGATGCATGGTCGGGCCTGTTCGCGCCCAAGGGCACGCCGCAGCCCGTGGTGGACAAGCTCTCGGCCGAGGTGCAGCGCATCCTGAAGCTGCCGGAGGTGCGCGAGAAGCTGACGGCGCTGGGCGCGGAGCCCGTGGGCTCCACGCAAGCGGAATTCGCCGCGCACGTGAAGCGCGAGATCGACAAATGGGCCAAGGTCGTCAAGACCAGCGGCGCGAAAGTGGACTGAACATGAACGACACCCTCGACCCCGTCACGCTCGCCGTGCTGCGCGGCCGCCTCGAACAGGTGGCCGACGAGATGGACGCCACGCTCTACCGCAGCGCGTTCAATCCCATCATTGCCGAGGCGCACGACGCCTGCCACGGCCTCTACGACGCCACGACCGGCGACACGCTGGTGCAGGGCAAGTCGGGCCTGCCGGTGTTCGTGGGCGCGATGGCCTTCGCGGTGCGCGCCACCGCCAAGGCGGCCGCGCCGCGCGGCGGCATGAAGGACGGCGACATCTGGATCAGCAACGATGCCTACGACGGCGGCACGCACGCCAACGACTTCAAGCTGGTCAAGCCCTTCTTCCGCAACGGCAAGCTGTATTGCTACATGGCCTCGGCCGCGCACTGGCACGACGTGGGCGGCGCGGTGCCCGGCAACTACAACCCCGCGGCCACCGAGTGCTGGCAGGAGGCGGTGCAGATTCCGCCGGTGCGCATCGTGCAGGGCGGCGTGCTCGATGCCGACGTGCTCGCCATCCTGCAGGCCAACACGCGCCTGCCCGACAGTCTCTGGGGCGACCTCAACGGCCAGCTCGCCGCGCTGGAGCTCGGTGCGAAGCGGCTGCACGGCCTGCTCGACGAATACGGCGACGGCCTGGTGCTGAATGCGCTCGGCGAGCTGCGCGGCCGCGCGCTGCGCCTCATGCGCTCGCACATCGCCTCGCTGCCCGACGGCCGCTACAGCTTCGGGGACGTGCTCGACAACGACGGCATCGTCAACCAGCCGCTCACCATCGCGCTCGACATGACGGTGGCCGGCGACCGGCTCACGCTCGACTTCTCGCGCACCTCGCCGCAATGCGCGGGGCCGGTGAACATTTCGCGCGCCACGGCGGTCGCGGCCTGCTACGTCGCGCTCAAGCACCTGTTCCCCGACGTGCCCGCGAACGCCGGCGTGCTGGACGCGGTGGACTTCGTGATTCCCGACAAGCTGGTGATCAGCGCCGAGCGCCCGCGCCCGGTCGGCGGCTACACCGAGACCATCCTGCGCATGATCGACGTGATCTTCAGCGCCGCCGCGCAGGCCGACCCCACGCGCGCGGTGGCGCAGGCCTACGGCACCATCAACGCGCTGTCGATCGCGGGCCACCGCAGCGACAAGGGCCGCGAAGGCCAGCGCTGGGTGATGTTCAGCTTCTTCGGCGGCGGGCACGGCGGCCATTCGGGCGGCGACGGCCTGTCGCACGGCAACGCGCCGATCTCGACCGCGACGATTCCGCCGCTCGAAATCCTCGAGGCCGCCTACCCCGTGCGCTTCACCGAATGGTCGCTGCGCGCCGATTCGGGCGGCGACGGCCGGCACCGCGGCGGCCTCGGCGCCGTCTACGAGATCGAACTGCTCGAGACGGACGCCGAGGTGTTCGTCTTCGGCGAGCGCGGCACCTCGCCGCCCAAGGGCATCGCGGGCGGCGGCCCGGGCGCCCTCAACGTGTTCCGCTACGAGAACGCGGGCGAATGGCACACGCCGCCCATGGTGTCGAAGATGCGCGGCATCCAGCTCGCGCGCGGCGAGCGCGTGCGGCTCGAAACGCCCGGCGGCGGCGGCTGGGGCCGTTCCGGCGAGCGGCCCGCTTCGCAGCGCGAAGCCGATGCTGCCATGGGCTACGTCACGGCCGCTAGCGGCGGCAAGAAAGCATCCGAATGAGCACCACAAGCAAATCCCTGGTCGTCGGCGTCGATGTCGGCGGCACCTTCACCGACCTGTTCGTGCTCGATGAGGCCAACGGCAGCGCGCGCATCGTCAAGGTGCCCTCCACGCGCGGCGAGGAAGCGCGCGGCTTCATGAACGGCGTGGCGCGCGTGGCCGATTCGGCCGCGGCCATCGCCACCATCGTGCATGGCACCACCGTCGGCACCAATGCGCTGCTCGAACGCAAGGTGGCGCGCACCGGCATCATCACCACGCGCGGCTTTCGCGACGTGCTCGAGATGCGCCGCCGCGACCGGCCCGAGACCTGGGGCCTGCGCGGCAGCTTCGTGCCCGTGGTGCCGCGCGACCTGCGCCGCGAAGTCGACGAGCGCGTGCTGGCCGACGGCACGCTGCACACGCCGGTCGACCTGGACCAGGTGCGCGCCGAAGCACGCTCGCTGCTCGAGGCCGGTTGCGAGGCCGTCTGCGTGTTCTTCATCAACACCTACGCCAACCCCGAGAACGAACGGCTCGCCGTGGCGGCCGTGCGCGCGCTCTGGCCCAACCCGCACGTCACCTCGGCCAGCGAGGTGCTGCCCGAGATCCGCGAGTTCGAGCGCTGCTCGACCGCCACGCTCAATGCGGCGCTGCAGCCGGTGGTCGGCAGCTACCTCGGCCGCCTCGAAGCCGACCTGCGCGCGCAGGGCTTCGCGGGCGAGCTGCTGGTGGTGCAGAGCAACGGCGGCGTGATGTCGCGCCAGACCGCGAGCGACCTGCCGGTGCGCACCGCGCTCTCGGGCCCGGCGGCCGGCGTGATCGCCTGCGCGGCCATCGCGCGCGCCGCGGGTTTTCCGAATGCGATCACCGGCGACATGGGCGGCACCTCGTTCGACGTGTCGCTGGTGGCCAACGGCGAGGCTGCGCTGGCCGCGCAGACCGCGATCGAGTTCGGCATGGTGATCCGCTCGCCGATGATCCAGATCGAAACCATCGGCGCGGGTGGCGGTTCCATCGCTTCCGTGGATGCGAGCGGCATGTTGCAGGTTGGCCCCGAGTCCGCCGGCAGCGTGCCGGGACCGGCGTGCTACGGGCGCGGCAACATGCGCCCGACCGTGACCGATGCCAACGTGCTGCTCGGCCGCATCGCCGCCGACCGGCCGCTCGGTGGCGGGCTGCTCGCGGCGTTGGACGCAGAGAAGTCCCGGCAGGCCATCGAGGCGCACGTCGCGCGCCCGCTGGGCCTCGATGTGCACGCCGCGGCCGAGGCGATCCTTACCGTGGCCAATGCGCGCATGGCGGGCGCGATCCGCCTCGTGTCGATCGAGCGCGGGCACGATCCGCGCCGCTTCGCGTACATGCCCTTCGGCGGCGGCGGTGCGCTGCATGTGTGCGCGATGATGCGCGAGGTGGGCGTCGCCACCGGCATCGTGCCGCGCTATCCCGGCGTGACCTCGGCGCTGGGCTGCGTGATCGCCGACATGCGCCACGACGCGGTGCAGACCCTCAACAGGCCGCTGGCCGAACTCGACGTGGCCGACCTGCAGCGCCGCATCGACGAACTTTCGGCCGCCTGCCAGCAGCGCCTCGACTCCTCGGGCGTGCGCTTCGACGAAGTGCGCGAAGTGATCGCGCTCGACATGCTCTATACGGGCCAGACCCACACGCTGCCCGTGGTGCTGGCCGATGCGGGCCGTACGCCGATCACCGCGCAATCCATTCGCGCCGCATTCGAGGCCAGTTACAGCGCCGCTTTCGGCCGGGTGCTCGACGGCATCCCGATCCGCGTGATGAACCTGCGCTATGCGCGCATTGGCGTGCGGCCCAAGTTCGACCTGAAGGTGCTGGCCCCCGAAGGGCAGGGCAGCACCGCGCCGCTGGGCACGCAGCGCGTGTTCCACCATGGCCAGTGGCACGAGGCCGTGCGCTACGCGCGGCTCGAGCTGCCGGTGGCCGCGCGCATCGAAGGGCCTGCGATCCTCGAGCAGGCCGACACCACTGTGTGGCTCGAACCCGGCTTCCACGCCGAGGTCGATGCGCACGGCAACCTGCTGGTGAGGCCGTCATGAGCGCAGCGAAGACGGCGCTGGTCATCATCGACCTGCAGAACGACTTCCTCGATGCCAAGGGCGCCTATGCGCGCGGCGGCGACACCAACCCGCCGGCCTTGCTTCTGCCGGTGCGCGTGGCCGAAGTGGCGCGCGCGCTCAAGGCCGCGGGCGGCCTCGTGGTGGCCAGCCAGTTCACGCTGTGGCCCGATGCGGCCGGCGAGCCGATGGTGTCGCCGCACCTGAAGGCGCTGCGTCCTTATCTGAGGAAGGGCGACTTCGCGCCCGGCAGCTGGGGCCAGGCGAATGTCGATGCGCTGGCCGGACTCGTCGACGTGGCGGTCAGCAAGGTCGCGTATTCGGCCTTCTTCAACACCCAGCTCGACTGGGTGCTGCGCCGCGCGGGCATCGACACCGTGGCGGTGTGCGGCATCGTGACCAACGGCGGCGTGGCCAGCACCGTGCGCGATGCGCACATGCGCGACTACCGCACGCTGGTGCTGGCCGACGGCTGCGCGGCCTTCGGCGAAGAGCGCCATCAGACCTCGCTGGCCGACATGCGCAACGTGGCCGAGGTGATCGACTGCGCGGCCTTCATCGCATCGCTCGCATGACGGCAAGCCCCTCGCGCCACATCCGCCGCGCGGCACAGGTCAGGGCCGAGGTGCAGGTGCCGGTGGCCATCGTCGGCGGCGGTGCCTGCGGGCTCACGGCCGCGCTGATGCTGGCCGATGCGGGCGTGGACTGCGTGGTGCTGGAGCGCGATGCGTTGCCGAGCGGCTCGACCGCGCTGTCCTCGGGCTTCATTCCCGCGCCCGGCACGCGCACGCAGCGGGCGCATGGCGTGCAGGACGACAGTGCCGAGCGCTTCGCCGCCGACATCCAGGCCAAGGCCCATGGCCGCGCGGCGCCCGCGCTGGTCGAGGCCTATGCGGCCGCCATCGGGCCGGCGCTCGATGCGCTGCAGGAGCGGCACGGCCTGCAGTGGATGCTGCTCGACGGCTTTCTCTATCCGGGCCACAGCGTGCATCGGATGCATGCGCTGCCGCAGAAGACCGGCGCATCGCTGATGGCGACACTGCAGGCGGCCGTCGAGGCCGCGGGCATTCCGGTGCTGACGCAGGCGCTGGTCGACACGCTGGTGCTCGACGACGGAGACCGCGTGATCGGCATCGACTGTGCGCGGCCCGGCGGCAGCCGCGAAACGCTGGGCTGCGGCGCACTGCTGCTCGCCTGCAACGGCTTCGGCGGTAATTCGGAAATGGTCCGCACGCTGCTGCCCGAGATGGCCGAAGCCACCTTCGGCGGCCATGCCGGCAACGACGGCAGCGCGATCCTCTGGGGCGAAGCGCTGGGCGCACGCCTGCGCGACCTGGGCGGCTACCAGGGCCATGGCTCGTGGGTCACGCCGCAAGGCGCGCTGATGTCCTGGGCCGTGATGATGGAGGGCGGCGTACAGCTCAACCGCGAGGGGCGGCGCTTCCACGACGAGACGCAGGGCTACTCGGAAGCCGCCGTGCACGTGCTCGCGCAACCGGGCGGCATTGCATGGAACGTGTTCGACACGCCGCTGCTTGCACTGGCGCGGGGCTTTCCCGACTTCTGCGAGGCCGAAGCGGCAGGTGCGCTGCGCCGCTGCGAATCGGTGGCTGCGCTGGCGGATTGCATCGGCTGCGAGCCTTCCGCCTTGCAGGGCACGCTCGACGCCATGCGCGCCGGCACGCCGCCGCCCGATGGCCGCGTGTTCGCACGCGCACTCGAAGCGCCGTACTTCGCAGTCAAGGTCACGGGTGCGTTGTTCCACACCCAGGGCGGCCTCGACACCGCGCCCGACATGCGCGTGCTGCGGCACGACGGCACGCCCTTCGCCAACCTGTTCGCCGCCGGCGGCGCGGCGGGCGGCGTGTCGGGCGATGCGGTGTGGGGCTATCTCTCCGGCAACGGCTTGCTGAGCGCCGTGGCCGGCGGCTACATCGCGGCGCGCACGGCGGCCGCACTGATCCAATCGACGGAAGCATCCGCATGACGAATCCATCCTTCAAGACCCGGCTCGCGCGCAACGACATCGTGCTCGCACCCGGCGTGTACGACGCCCTCAGCGCCCTCGTGGCCGAGCAGGCCGGCTTCGAGGCGCTGTACCTCTCGGGCGCATCGATCGCCTACACGCGGCTCGGCCGCTCCGACATCGGCCTGACCACCTTCACCGAGGTGGCCGACACGCTCGCGCGCATCACCGAGCGCGTGAACCTGCCCGTGATCGTCGATGCCGACACGGGCTTCGGCAACGCGCTCAACACGCAGCGCACCGTGCGCGGATTCGAGCGCGCGGGCGCGGCGATGGTGCAGATCGAGGACCAGACCTTTCCCAAGCGCTGCGGCCACCTCGACGGCAAGACCGTGGTGCCCGAGCGCGAGATGGTCGGCAAGTTGAAAGCCGCGCTGGACGCGCGCACCTCGAGCGACACGCTGATCCTCGCGCGCACCGATGCGGTCGCGGTCGAAGGGCTGGAGGCCGCGCTCGACCGCGCCGAGGCCTACCTCGCCTGCGGCGTCGATGCGCTCTTCATCGAGGCGCTGCGCTCGCCCGGGCAGATGGACGCCGCCTGCCGGCGCTTCGGCGACCGCGTGCCGCTGCTCGCCAACATGGTCGAAGGCGGCAAGACACCGATCCAGGATGCCGATGCGCTGCAGGCCCATGGCTTTCGCATCGCGATCTTTCCGGGCGGCACCGCACGCGCCGTGGTCCATACGCTGCAAGGCTACTACGCGAGCCTGCACCGGCACCGCACCACGCAGCCGTGGCGGCCGCAGATGCTGGACTTCGACGCCCTCAACGAGGTGATCGGCACGCCGGAACTGATGCGCACCGGACAGAAGTACGACTGACCTGCCGCCTCAGCGCAGCACGCGGACCAGCTCGTCATACACCAGCCGCACGCGCGCGGGCACCGGCGCGCGCTGCGAGCGGTAGACGTGGATCGGCCAGGGCTCTGGGGCTTCGGCTTCGAGCACCGCCACCAGCTCGCCCGACTGCAGCAGCGGCTCGGCCAGCGGCCCCACGAGCTGGCCGAAGCCCAGGCCCGCGCGCACCGCGGCGCATTCGGCATCGACGTCATCGGTGACGAAGGCCGGCGCGGCGACCGGCACCTGCCGCCCCTTGCTGAAGAACCAGGACCACGGGCGGCCCGAGCTGCGGTCCATCAGCGCGGTGAGCGGAAAACCGGGCAGCATGTCGAGACTCTTCGGGATGCCGGTGCGCTCGACCAGCGCGGGCGCGGCCACCACGTGGAGCCGCATCTTGCCGACCGTGCGCGCAACGAAGCGCGCATCGCGGATCGGGCCCGCGCGCACGCCGATGTCGATCTGTTCGTCGACCACGTCGGCATGCGCCTCCGACAGCCGCAGGTCGAGCACCAGGCCCGGATGCGCGGCCAGCATCGGCGCGAGCGCTTCCGGGATCAGGCGCCGGCCGAACACGTTGGGCGCGGTGACGCGCACCGTGCCCGCGTGCTGCGACAGCGCGCGCCGGTCGGCGCGGTGGAACAGCGCATCGACGCCGCCGACCGCGGCACGCGCGCGCTCGGCGAGCTGCCGGCCGAAATCGGTGAGCTGCACGCCGCGCGTGCTGCGGTGGAACAGCGGCTCGCCCAGTTCTTCTTCCAGCTCGCGCACCGCGCGCGTCACGACCTGCGGCGAAACGGACAGGCGCGCGGCGGCCTCGCGGAAATTGGCAGCGGCGGCGGCGGTGCAGAACACGCGCAGGGCTTCGAGACGGTTGGCCATGGGGGGCTTTCAAGAGAAGGTGTATTCCAGGTCAAGGAATTCTGAAGTCGCCAGAGTTTCATTTACGGGAACGCGTGGATTTTCCACACTGCATGCACTTCTTCAACAACACATCCGAAAGGAATTTCCCATGACATCCGTTCAAGACAACATCCGCGGCAAGGTCGCCATCGTCACCGGCGCGAGCAGCGGGCTCGGCGAATCGACAGCGCGCCACCTGGCCGCGCGCGGCGCCAAGGTGGTGCTCGCGGCGCGCCGCACCGACCGGCTGGAGAAGGTCGTCGCCGAGATCCGCGAGGCCGGCGGCGAGGCCATCGCCGTGGCCACCGACGTGGCCAAGCGTGCCGACCTGGAGCAGCTTGCCGCAGCGACGGTCGAGGCCTTCGGCCGCATCGACGTGCTGGTCAACAACGCGGGCGTGATGCCGCTGTCGCCGATCGAGAAGCTCAAGGTCGACGAGTGGGACCGCACCATCGACGTCAACATCAAGGGCGTGCTCTACGGCATTGCCGCGGTGCTGCCGCGCATGCAGGCCCAGGGCGGCGGCCACATCGTCAACGTCGCGTCGATTGCGGGGCTCAAGGTGTTCACGCCGATCGGCACCGTCTACAGCGCGACCAAGCATGCGGTGCGCGCCATCTCCGAAGGGCTGCGCGTCGAGATGGGCAACAGCGGCGTGCGCGTGACCATCGTCTCGCCCGGCGCGGTGGAGTCGGAGCTGAAGTTCGGCAGCACCGACGCCGAGAGCGCGGCCGGCGTGAAGGCGTTCTACGAGGCCAACCAGATTCCCGCCGATTCGGTGGCGCGCGCGGTGGTCTATGCCGTGGAGCAGCCCGCGGACGTGGACATCAACGAGGTGGTGCTGCGGCCGGTCTCGCAGGAGTTCTGATTCGGGAGGGCGGGGCTTGGCGGCCCCGCTGCGCACCCATTAACCTTCAACCGTAGAAGGTCATTGCCAGCCAAAAGTGCAAAGCCCCTGCAAAATAGAACGACCGTTCGTTTTATTCCGGAGCTTTCACGATGTCTGTCAATGCCGTTCCCGCCAAGCCGGCCCGCGCCGCCCAGAAGGGCCAGCAGACCAAGGCCGTGATCGTCGACGCCGCGCTGGCGCTGGCGGCGCAGATCGGGCTCGAGGGCCTGTCGATCGGTGCCGTGGCCGAGCTCACCAAGATGAGCAAGTCGGGCGTGTTCGCCCACTTCGGCTCGCGCGAGGAACTGCAGATTTCCGTGGTGCGCGAGTATCACGCACGTTTCGAACAGGAAGTGTTCTTTCCCGCCCTCGAGGCGCCGCGCGGCCTGCCGCGCCTGCGCGCCATGTTCGCCAACTGGATGAAGCGCACCTCGGCCGAGATCGACTCGGGCTGCATCTACATCAGCGGCGCCTCCGAATTCGACGACCGTCCCGGCCCGGTGCGCGATGCGCTGGTGGAGTCGGTCAGCATCTGGCAGGCGGCCGTGCTGCGCGCGATCGTGCAGGCCAAGAGCGAAGGCCATCTGCGCGCCGATGCCGATGAGCGGCAGCTGGCCTTCGAGATCCACGGCCTGATCCTCGCGCTGCACTACGAAGCGCGCTTCCTGCAGGTACCGGGTTCCATCGGCCGCGCCAACGTCGGCTTCGACAACATCCTGGCGCGCAGTGCCACGCCCGATGCGCCGCCCGCCGAAGCCGCGGCAGCGGCCAAGCCCGCCGCCTCCCGCCGGCTCAAGCCGGTGCGCTGAGCGGCCCCGTTTCCCTTTTTTCTTTTTCCCTTTCAGTTTTCGACCAGGAGAGTCCCGGATGCCCAGCTACAACCCACCCTTGCGCGACATGCAGTTCGTGCTGCACGAAGTGCTCAACGTCGCCGACGAACTCAAGGCGCTTCCGGCCCATGCCGAGACCGATGCCGACACCATCAACGCGGTGATCGAGGAGGCCGGCAAGTTTGCCGCCGAGGTGACCTTCCCGCTCAACATCAGCGGCGACGAAGAGGGCTGCACGCTCGACAAGGCCACGCATGAAGTCAAGACGCCCAAGGGCTTCAAGGACGCCTATGCCAGGTACGTCGAAGGCGGCTGGCCCGCGCTGTCGTGCGACCCAGCCTTCGGCGGCCAGGGCCTGCCCTTCGTGGTGAACCAGTGCCTGTTCGAAATGCTCAACAGCGCCAACCAGGCCTGGACCATGTACCCCGGCCTCTCGCACGGCGCGTACGAAGCGCTGGTGGCCCACGGAACCGAAGAACAGAAGAAGACCTACCTGCCCAAGCTCACGAGCGGCGAATGGACCGGCACCATGTGCCTGACCGAGCCGCACTGCGGCACCGACCTGGGCCTGCTGCGCACCAAGGCCGAGCCGCAGGCCGATGGCACGTACCGTATCACCGGCAGCAAGATCTTCATCTCGGCCGGCGAGCACGACATGGCCGACAACATCATCCACCTGGTGCTGGCCCGCCTGCCCGATGCGCCCAAGGGCAGCAAGGGCATCAGCCTGTTCGTGGTGCCCAAGTACAAGGTGAAGGCCGACGGCTCGCTCGGCGAGCGCAACCCGATCTTCTGCGCCGGCCTCGAGCACAAGATGGGCATCCATGGCAATGCCACCGCGCAGATCGTGATCGAAGGCGCCACCGGTTCGCTGGTGGGCGAGCCCAACAAGGGCCTGCAGGCCATGTTCGTGATGATGAACGCCGCGCGCCTGGGCGTGGGCAACCAGTCGCTCGGCCTGACCGAAGTGGCCTACCAGAATGCGCTGGCCTACGCCAAGGACCGCATCCAGATGCGTTCGCTCTCGGGCGTGAAGGCCAAGGACAAGGAAGCCGATCCGATCATCGTGCACCCCGACGTGCGCAAGATGCTGCTCACGGCCAAGGCCTACGCCGAAGGCGGCCGCGCGCTGCAGATCTTCTGCACGCTGCTGCTCGACAAGGCGCACAACCATCCCGACGAGAAGGTGCGCAAGGATTCGGACGAACTGGTGGCGCTGCTCACGCCGATCGTCAAGGCCTTCATCACCGACAACGGCCACATCGCGACCAACGCCTGCATGCAGGTGTTCGGCGGCCATGGCTTCATCAAGGAATGGGGCATGGAGCAGTTCGTGCGCGACAACCGCATCAACATGATCTACGAGGGCACCAACACCATCCAGTCGCTGGACCTGCTGGGCCGCAAGGTGCTGGGCAACAACGGCGCGTCGCTCAAGAAGTTCGGCAAGCTGGTTGCGAAGCTGGTGGAGGAAGAAGGCGTGAACGAGAAGATGGCCGAGTTCATCAACCCGATCGCGGGCCTGGGCGACCAGCTCACCAAGTTCACCACCGAGATCGGCTTCAAGGGCTTCCAGAACCCCGACGAAGTGGGCGCCGCCGCGGTCGACTACCTGCGCGTGGCCGGCCACTTCGTGTTCGGCTACCTGTTCGCGCGCATGGCGCAGGTCGCGCTGCGCGAGATCGCGGCCGGCAACACCGACCCGTTCTACGTCGCCAAGCTGCAGACCGCGCGCTTCTACTTCGCCAAGCTGTTCCCCGAGACCGCGACGCTGATGCGCACCGCGCGCGCCGGCAGCAAGGTGCTGATGGACACCGACGCTGCGCTGGCCTGAAGCCTTCGTCCGTTCTTCTCATCGTCCGACCGGGAGCCGTTCATGAAATCGACGCTTGCAGCCATCGTCCTTGCCGCCACTTCCGCCGTGGCCGCGGCCCAGACCACGCCAGTGGGGCTGTGGCGCAACGTCGACGACAAGACCGGCGAGGCCAAAGCCGAGATCCGCATCGGCGAGGCCAACGGCGCGCTCATCGGCCGCATCGAGAAGTCGCTCAAGAAGGACGCCAAGCCCGATGCGATCTGCGACGAATGCAGCGACGACCGCAAGGGCAAGCCCATCACCGGGCTCGACATCATCCGCGGCGGCAGGAAGGCCGAAGGCAAGGACGTCTGGGAAGGCGGAAAGATCCTCGACCCCGAGAACGGCAAGGAATACCGCGCGAGCTTCACGCCGATCGAAGGCGGCAAGAAGCTCGAGGTGCGTGGCTACTTGGGCCCTTTCTGGCGTACCCAGACCTGGAACCGTGTCCAGTAGACCGCCGCGTTTTCAATCCAAGAAATACCAATCAACATGTCCCGATTCCAAGTGAAGAAAGTCGCCGTGCTCGGCGCCGGCGTGATGGGCGCGCAGATCGCGGCCCACCTCGTCAACGTGCGCGTGCCCGTGGTGCTTTTCGACCTGGCCGCAAAGGAAGGCCCGAAGAACGGCATCGTCTCGCGCGCCATCGACAACCTCAAGAAGCTCAAGCCCGCGCCGCTCGGCGACGTGGCCGACGCGGTGCTCATCGAGCAGGCCAACTACGAAGACGACCTCGCCAAGCTCGGCGAGTGCGACCTCGTCATCGAAGCCATTGCCGAGCGCATGGATTGGAAGCTCGATCTGTACAGGAAGATCGCACCGCATGTCGCCAAGCATTCGATCCTGGCCTCCAACACTTCGGGCCTGTCGATCACCAAGCTCAGCGAGGCGCTGCCTGAAGCGCTGAAGCCGCGCTTCTGCGGCATTCACTTCTTCAACCCGCCGCGCTACATGTTCCTGGTGGAGCTGATCAACACGCCCACCACCGAGCCGCAGGTGCTCGACGATCTCGAGGCTTTTGTGACCAGCACGCTCGGCAAGGGCGTGGTGCGCGCGCACGACACGCCCAACTTCATTGCCAACCGCGTCGGCATCGCCGGCATGCTGGCCACGCTGAAGGAAGTCGAGAAGTTCGGCCTGACGCCCGACGTGGTGGACGACCTCACCGGCAAGAAGCTGGGCCGCGCGAGCTCGGGCACCTTCCGCACCGCCGACGTGGTGGGCCTGGACACCATGGCGCACGTCGTGAAGACGCTGCAGGACAACCTCAACGCCGAGACCGATCCGTTCTATGCCAACTTCTCGACGCCGCCGGTGCTCGCCAAGCTGCTCGAACTCGGCAACCTGGGCCAGAAGACCAAGGCCGGCTTCTTCAAGAAGGTCGGCCGCGACATCCTGCGCTTCGACCTCCAGAGCGGCGAGTACGTGCCCGCCGGCGCCAAGGCCGACGAGGTGTATGGCCGCATGCTCAAGAAGCCCGCGGGCGAACGCCTGAAGCTCTTGCGCGAGAGCGAAGGGCCGCAGGGGCAGTTCCTCTGGGCCATCCTGCGCGACGGCTTCCACTACGCCGCGGTGCACCTGGCCGACATCGCCGAGAGCGCGCGCGACATCGACTTTGCGATGCGCTGGGGCTTCGGCATGAAGCAGGGCCCGTTCGAGCTCTGGCAGGAAGCCGGCTGGGCGCAGGTCGCCAAGTGGGTGCAGGAAGATATCGACGCCGGCAAGGCGCTGAGCACGGTGCCGCTGC
Source organism: Variovorax sp. V93 (assembly GCF_041154485.1). Classification (NCBI taxonomy): domain Bacteria; kingdom Pseudomonadati; phylum Pseudomonadota; class Betaproteobacteria; order Burkholderiales; family Comamonadaceae; genus Variovorax; species Variovorax sp. V93. Next base: position 856,751 of record NZ_AP028669.1, read on the forward strand.
CCAAGTGGGTGTTCGAAGGCCCGGTGGCCGAGGCCGGTGGCGTGCACACGCCCGAAGGCTCGTGGAGCGCATCGCAGAACAAGTTCATTCCGCAGCGCAAGCTGCCGGTACACGGGCGCCAGCTGTTCCCCGAAAGCGTGCTCGGCGCGAACGCGGCGGATGCCAACACGGCCGGCACCACCATCAGCGACGAAGGCGATGTGCGCGTGTGGACGCTCGACGGCGAAGTGCTGATCGCGAGCATCCATTCGAAGATGCATGCGATCAGCCCCGACGTGGCCGAGGCGCTGGGCGCCGCAGTCGACCTGGCCGAAGCCGAATACAAGGGCCTCGTGATCTGGTCGCCCGATGAGATGTTCTCGGTCGGCGCCGACCTGCAGGCGATGCTGCCGGCCTTCGTGGTCGCGGGCATCGGTGCGGTGGAGGGCGCGGAAGAAGAGCTGCAGAACGTGATGCTCAAGATCCGCTACGCGAGCGTGCCGGTGATCTCGGCCGTGCGCGGCATGGCGCTGGGCGGCGGCTGCGAGCTGGCCATCCATTCGGCCAGGCGCGTTGCCGCGATGGAGAGCTACATCGGCCTCGTCGAAGTGGGCGTGGGCCTGATCCCCGGCGCCGGGGGCCTGACCTACATCGCACGCCGCGCGGCCGAGAACGCCGCGGCCTCGACGGGCACCGACCTGCTGCCGTTCCTGACCGAAGGCTTCACGGCCGCCGCGATGGCCAAGGTGGGCACCGGCGCGCTCGATTCGAAGAAGCTGGGCTATCTGCTCGACAGCGACGTGATCGTGCCGAACAAGGACGAGCTGCTCTACGTGGCGCTGCAGCAGGCGAAGGCCATGGCCGATGCCGGCTACCGCCCGCCACTGCGCCGCAGCTTCCGAGTGGCCGGCCGCAGCGGCGCCGCGACGATCAAGGGCCAGCTCGTGAACATGCGCGACGGCGGCTTCATCAGCGCGCACGATTTCCACATCGCGAGCCTGATCGCGCACGTGGTGACCGGCGGCGACGTGGACGCGGGCTCGCTCGTGACCGAGGAATACCTGATGGCACTGGAACGCAAGGCGTTCTGCTCGCTCATCGTGCATCCCAAGACGCAGGAGCGGATCATGGGGATGCTGAGCACGGGGAAGCCGGTGCGCAACTGACCTGCATTTCTCCTTCCCCCTCCGGGGGAAGGCAGGGATGGGGGCGACCTCCAACCAAGCACGATGCGAAACCAGTCCACGCCCCACGCACGCGCAAACGCGCAGGTGCTTCGCCGCGAGATGACCGATTCGGAGCGAAAGCTCTGGGGCGGACTGCGCGCTGAGCAGCTGGGTGTGAAATTTAGGCGCCAGCATCCGCTGGGCAACTACGTCGCGGATTTCGCGTGCCTTGCACCCAAGCTGATCGTCGAACTCGACGGATCGCAGCATCAGGTGCAGCAAGGCTACGACGCGCGACGTGACGCATTCTTCCGCGCGCAGGGTTTCGATGTGCTGCGCTTTGCATCGAACGATCCGTTCACCAATCTTGATGGGGTTCGCCAGGCCATTGCCAATCGGCTTGCCGAGTTGATGCCGCCGGCCCCCATCCCAGCCTTCCCCCGGAGGGGGAAGGAGCAAGAAAATCCAGGAGCTTCTTCATGAGCAGCAAACAAGTCCAAGACGCCTACATCGTCTCCGCCACCCGCACCCCCATCGGCAAGTCGCATCGCGGCTACTTCCGCAACTACCGCCCCGACGACCTGCTCGCGACCACGCTCAAGGCCGCACTCGCCGCCGTGCCCGGCCTCGATCCCAAGGCCATCGAGGACATCATCTGTGGCTGCGCGATTCCCGAATCACAGCAGGGCCTGAACGTGGCGCGCATCGGCGCGGTGCTGGCGGGCCTGCCGACCAGCATCGGCGGCATCACCGTGAACCGCTTCTGCGCCTCGGGCCTGTCGGCCGTGCAGATGGCAGCGGACCGCATCCGCGTGGGCGAGGCCGACGTGATGATCGCGGCCGGCGTCGAAAGCATGAGCATGGTGCCGATGATGGGCAACTCGCCCTCGCTGTCGCCCTCGATCTTCGAGCGCGAGGGCGACGTGGGCATTGCCTACGGCATGGGCCTTACGGCCGAAAAGGTCGCGCAGCAGTGGAAGGTGAGCCGCGAGGCGCAGGACGCGTTCGCGCTCGCCTCGCACCAGAAGGCCCTGGCCGCGCAGAAGGCCGGCAAGTTTGCCGACGAGATCACACCCATCGAAGTGACCGACCGCACGCCGGACCTGGAAACCGGCGAATCGATTGCCAAGACGCGCACCGTGAATCTCGACGAAGGCGCGCGTCCCGACACCAGCCTCGAAGGCCTGGCCAAGCTGCGCACCGTGTTCGCCGCCCGCGGCACGGTCACGGCCGGCAACAGCTCGCAGACCTCCGACGGCGCGGGCGCGCTGATCCTCGCGAGCGAAAAGGCGGTGAAGCAGTACGGCCTCACGCCGCTCGCGCGTTTCGTGAGCTTTGCCAGCAAGGGCGTGCCGCCGCACATCATGGGCATCGGCCCGATCGAGGCCATTCCGGCCGCGTTGCGCTATGCGGGGCTCAGGCACGAGGACATCGATTGGTTCGAGCTCAACGAAGCCTTCGCCGCGCAGTCGCTCGCCGTGATCGACACGCTGGGGCTCGACCCGAGCAAGGTCAACCCGATGGGCGGCGCGATCGCCCTGGGCCATCCGCTCGGCGCGACCGGCGCAATCCGTGCGGCCACGGTGGTGCATGCGCTGCGGCGCGAGAACCTGAAGTACGGCATGGTCACGATGTGCGTGGGCATGGGGCAGGGCGCCGCGGGAATTTTCGAACGCGTCTGAGCGTTCCACCCCCTGCCGCATGCAAGCGCACCAGCACCAGAAACTTCGGGTGGACGACGAGACGCAGCTCGCCGTGCGCCGCTATGAGCCGGCGGGTGAGGCTCGTGCCAGCATCGTCATCGGCGGTGCGATGGGCGTGCGCCAGTCGTTCTACGAACCCTTCGCGCAGTGGCTCGCGCAGCAGGGCCTGCGTGTCTGGACCTTCGACTACCGCGGCTCGGGCGATTCGCGCAACGGCGCCTCGCTGCGCGGCTTCGAGGCCGACCTGTTCGACTGGGCGCGCGACTACGAAGCGGTGATCGACGCCGCCAAGGCCGCGCTGCCCGAACAGCCGCTCTACCTCCTCGGCCACAGCCTGGGCGCGCAGCTGCCGGGTTTCCTGCGGCGGCCTGAACAGGTCGACGGCCTCGTCAGCATTGCGGCCGGCAGCGGCTACTGGCGCGAGAACGCGCCCAAGCTCAGGCGCAGCATCCTCTACTTCTGGTTCGTGCTCGTGCCGCTGGCCACGCGGCTGTGCGGCTACTTTCCGGGCCGCCGGCTCAAGAAGGTGGGCGACCTGCCGCGCGGCGTGATCCTGCAGTGGCGGCGCTGGTGCCTCCACCCGCGCTACAGCGTGGGCGCCGAAGGCGATCTGGCGCTGCAGAGCTACGGGCGCGTGCGCTTCCCGGTGCTCGCGCTGTCGATCACCGACGACGAGCTCATGACGCTCGCCGGCACCGAAAGCCTGCTGAGCTTCTATGCCGGCGCGCCGCGCGCCATGGAGCGCATTGCGCCGGCCGACGTGCAGGCGCGGCGCATCGGGCACTTCGGCTTCTTCCGCGAACAGTTCAGCCAGAGCCTGTGGCCGAGCACGGTCGAGAAGCTGCACCGGCTGGCCGCGCTTACCGCAGTGCAGCAAGCCGGCGTCCCGCACACGACTGCGTGACGCCATCCACCGGAGGCACACTGCAAATCATCATGAGCATGCAACACCCCTTCGACAAGGCCATGGCCCTGCAGCACAGCGACATCCGCGTGGGCCATTTCACCGGCGCCACGAGTCCGGACTACTGGAACATGGTCGGCCCGTTCGGCGGCGCCACCGCGGCCATCGCGCTGCAGTCGGTGATGCAGCATCCGGATGTGCTGGGCACGCCGATCGCGCTGACCGTCAACTTTGCGGCCGCGCTGGAGGCCGGCGCATTCGACGTGCAGGCCACGGCGGTGCGCACCAACCGCTCGACCCAGCACTGGACCGTGCAGATCACGCAGCCCGGCGCAGGCGGCGCGCCGAACATGACCACCACTGCCACCGTGGTGACGGCCGCGCGCCGCGACACCTGGGGCCAGAGCGACCTGCCGATGCCCGAGGCGCCCCGGCCCGAGACGGTCGAGCGCCTGAGCATCGGTCCGTCCGGCGTGGCCTGGCTCGACCAGTACGAGATGCGCCTGTTCAGCGGCCGCATTCCCGCGAAGTGGGACGCGAGCCTGCATCACAGCGAAAGCCGGCTCTGGCTGCGCGACGCGCAGGCGCGGCCGCTCGACTTTGCCTCGCTGGCCGCCATGAGCGACGTGTTCTATCCGCGCGTCTGGCTGCGCCGCGCCAAGCATGTGCCGGCCGGCACGGTGTCGATCACCACGTATTTCCATGCCGGTCCGGCGCAGCTGGCCGAGGTCGGCACGGGCTACCTGCTGTGCCGGGCGGCGGGGCAGCAGTTCTTCAACGGCTTCTTCGACCAGGCGGCGCATCTGTGGAGCGAGCAGGGCGTGCTGCTCGCCACCTCGAACCAGATCGTCTACTACAAAGAATAGCGATCGATGACTTCCATGCAAAAGACCGCACTCATCGTCGGCGCCGGCGACGCCACCGGCGGTGCCATTGCCCGCCGCTTCGCACGCGAAGGCTATGCCACCTGCGTCACGCGCCGCAGCCTCGACAAGCTGCAGCCGCTGGTCGCGCAGATCGAGGCCGCGGGCGGCCGTGCCCACGCCTTCGGCTGCGATGCGCGCAAGGAAGAAGAAGTGGTGGCGCTCGTCGAGCAGATCGAATCGACGATCGGCCCGATCGAGGTGATGGTGTTCAACATCGGCGCGAACGTGCCCGAGAGCATCCTGAGCGAGACCGCGCGCAAGTACTTCAAGGTGTGGGAGATGGCCTGCTTCTCGGGCTTTCTGAACGGGCGCGAGGTGGCCAGGCGCATGGTGGCGCGCGAGATGACGAAGAGCGGGCATCGCGGCACGATCATCTTCACGGGCGCCACGGCCTCGCTGCGCGGCGCGGCCAACTTCGGCGCGTTTTCGGGTGCGAAGATGGCGCTGCGTGCGCTGGCCCAGTCGATGGCACGCGAGCTCGGGCCGCAGGGCATTCACGTGGCGCACGTGGTGGTCGACGGCGCCATCGACACCGAGTTCATCCGCAGCAATTTTCCCGAGCGCTATGCGCTGAAGGAAAGCGACGGCATCCTGAACCCCGAGCACATCGCCGACAGCTACTGGATGCTGCACTCGCAGCCGCGCGATGCCTGGACGCACGAGCTCGATCTGCGGCCTTGGTCGGAGAAGTTCTGAGATGACTTCGTGCTGTTCGATTCGTCGTGTTGTGTTTGAAGTTCTTCGTTCAGGGCGCGCTCCCGCCGACGGGGTACCTTGCTCCGCGAATGTCCTCCGGCCTGCGGCCTCCCCCTTTATTTCGCTGCGCAAGGCACCCCATCGACGGGAGCGTTGGACAGAGCGGTCGTTGATCGCAAGATCATTAGCAGCGTGCCCTGTGCACGCGCCCTGAACAACAGCGCCAAGAACAAGAGCACCTCATAAGGAGACCCCAATGACAAAAACAGTCGAGTTCTATTTCGACTTCGGCAGCCCCGCCGCCTACCTGGCCGCCACGCAGTTGCCGCACGTGTGCGCCGACACCGGCGCCGAGCTGGTGTGGAAGCCCATGCTGCTGGGCGGCGTGTTCCAGGCCACCGGCAACCGGTCGCCGGCCGAGGTCGTGCCCAAGGCGCCGTACATGACCATCGACCTGCAGCGCTTTGCCAAACGCTACGGCGTGCCCTTCGTGCACAACCCGCACTTTCCCATCAACACGCTGCTGCTGATGCGCGGCGCCACCGGCATCCAGATGAAGGAGCCGGCACGCTTCGGCGCGTATGTCGATGCCGTCTTCCATGCGATGTGGGTCGAGCCGAAGAACATGAACGACCCGGCCACCGTGGCCGCCGTCTTGCAGAATGCGGGCTTCGACGCCGCCGCCTTGCTTGCGCTGGCCGGCACGCAGGACGTGAAGGACCGCCTGAAGGCCGTCACGCAGGAAGCGGTGGCGCGCGGCGTGTTCGGCGCGCCCACCATGTTCGTCGGCGACCAGATGTTCTGGGGCCAGGACCGCCTGGATTTCGTGCGCGAAGCCCTCGACGCCTGATCGCGCCGCCATCAAAACCGTTTTATCCAAGGACCATTTCCATGAGCGACATCCTCGTCCACACCGAAGCCGGTGTGATGACTCTCACCTTCAACCGCGTCGACAAGAAGAACTCCATCACCAGCAGCATGTACGGCGAGCTCGCCGATGCACTGGCTGCAGCCGAGGGCGATGCGGCCGTGCGCTGCGTGCTGATCCAGGGCGACCCCACCATCTTCAGCGCGGGCAACGACATCGGCGACTTCCTGAACGCGCCGCCCGCCGGCAAGGATTCGCCGGTGTTCCGCTTCCTGCGCGGCATCGCGGCCTTTCCGAAGCCCATCGTCGCGGCCGTGTGCGGCCCGGCCGTGGGCATCGGCACCACGATGCTGTTCCATTGCGACCTCGTCTATGCGGGCGACAACGCAGCGTTCTCGATGCCTTTCGTGAACCTGGGCCTGTGCCCCGAGGCGGCGTCGAGCCTGCTGGTGCCGCAGATGCTGGGTTACCACCGCGCGGCCGAGGCACTGCTGCTGGGCGAGCCCTTCATGGCCGAGGCCGCGCTCGAAGTGGGCCTGGTCAACCGCATCGTGCCGCCCACCGAAGCCAATGCCATCGCGCAGGTGCAGGCCCGCAAGCTCGCGGCCAAGCCGTTGAGCGCGCTGGTCGAGACCAAGCGCCTGCTGAAGAAGGCGCAGATGCCTGCCGTGCTCGAACGCATGGACGAAGAAGGCGCGAGCTTCGGCCGCATGCTGCGCGAACCCGCCGCACGCGAAGCCTTTGGCGCGTTCATGGAAAAGCGCAAGCCCGATTTCTCCAAGGTTTGAGGCGCGTTTCGCGCTTGCCCGCAAACGGTGCATGCGTACACTGTCGCCGTGCAAGTTTTCGAGACAAGATCGCCGGCAACGTCCACCCGGCGCACGAATGATGCTACTGAAAAAGTAGCAATCGACACCACGCGCAGGCGTACTTTAGGCCTGCTCGCAGGCACCCTGGCCGCGCCTTCGCTGGCCTTGGCCCGCGTGCGGCCGCTGCGCATCGGCGTCATCGGTTCCTGGTCCGGCCCCTATGCCGCCGGCGGGCGCCAGTTCGATGCCGGCATGTCGGTCTGGCTCGCCGCCCATGACCAGCGCATTGCGGGGCGTCCGGTCGAGCTGCTGCGCCGCGACGTGCCCGGCAGTGCGCCCGAGCAGGCGCGCCGCCACGCGCAGGACCTGGTGGAGGGCGAACGCGTGGACCTGCTCGCGGGGCTGGACTTCAGCTCCAACGCCTATGCCGTGGGTGCCGTGGCCACGCAGGCCAAGGTGCCGCTGCTGGTGATGAATGCGGCGTCGTCGGGCATCACGGCGCGTTGCCCGTTCGCGGTGCGGGTGTCCTTCACCATCGCGCAGGTCACGATGCCGCTGGCGCGCTGGGCGATCCAGCAAGGGCTGCGCGACGTCTGCACCGTGGTGGCCGACTATGCCTCGGGTGTCGATGCCGAGAGCGCCTTCGTCTCGGCCGTCACCGCCGGCGGCGGGCGCGTCGGCGCGATGCTGCGCGTGCCGCTCAACACGCTGGACTATTCGGCCTACATGCTGCGGCTGCGCGAGCTCAGGCCGCAGGCGGTGTTCTTCTTCCTGCCTTCGGGCCAGATGCCCGCGACCTTCCTCAAGTTCTGGCGCGACCGCGGCATGGCCGACACCGGCATCCGCCTGCTCGCGACCGGCGACGCCACCGACGACCACTACCTCGAAGGCATCGGCGAGCTGGCCGATGGCCTCGTGACCAGCCACCACTATTCGTTTGCCCACGAGTCGGCGGCCAACCGCCGCTTCACCGGCGTCTTCGAGGCCGAGTACGGCAGCCACCTGCGGCCCGGCTATTTCGCTGTGGCGGCGCACGATGCGCTCGCGGCGGCCGATGCCGCGATGAGTTCGCCGGCCGCGCGCAGCGGCTTGAGCGGCGAACGGCTGGTGGACGCTTTCCGGGGCCTCCAGCTCGAGAGCCCGCGCGGCCCGATCGAGATCGACGCCCACACGCGGGACATCGTGCAGGCCGTCTACATCCGCCGCACCGAAAGGCTCGACGGGCGCTGGGTCAACCGCGAGTTCGAACGCTTCGAGCGGGTGCGCGAGCCGGCGCTGTGAGCGCGCTCAGGGTTGCTGCTCGATCGGCCGGGGCCGGCCGTTGTCGTCGATGGCCACGTAGGTGAAGGTGGCTTGGGTCACCTTGACGTATTCGCCCTGCGCCTTGAAGCGCTCGGCGAAGACCTCGACCGTGACGGTGATCGAGGTGCGCCCGATGCGCACCAGCTTCGAATAGAAGGACAGGATGTCGCCCAGCCGCACCGGCTGCTTGAAGATGAATTCATTCACCGCGACGGTGGCCATGCGCCCCCTGGCGTAGCGTGCCGGAATGACCGAGCCGGCCAGGTCGCACTGCGCCATGACCCAGCCGCCGAAGATGTCGCCGTTGGCATTGACGTCGGCCGGCATCGGGATGACCTTGAGCACCAGCTCCATGTCGGCGGGCAGGCTCTTGAGGGTTGCGGCAGCGGCGGTGCTGGAAATATCGGACATGGGCACAATCTGGAACAAACGAAGCAACCACGATTGTCCCTCATGCGCCGCAGCGGCGAAGCCCTACCTCCTCCCCCCCACAGCGCCGCCGGCCATGCGCCGGCGCGCAGCGACCGCTCCGACTGGGCGACGCTGCGCCGCCTTTTCCCCTATCTCTGGCAGTACAAGTGGCGGGTGATCGCCGCGCTCGGCTTCATGGTGGGCGCCAAGGTGGCCAACGTGGGCGTGCCGGTGCTGCTCAAGAACCTGATCGACACGATGACGCCCAAGCCGGACATGGCGCAGGCGCTGCTGATCGTGCCCATCGGGCTTTTGCTGGCCTACGGGCTGCTGCGCTTTTCGACCGCGCTGTTCGGCGAACTGCGCGAGCTGATCTTCGCCAAGGCCACCGAGGGCACGGCGCGGCGGATCGCGCTGGAGGTTTTCGGCCACCTGCATTCGCTGAGCCTGCGCTTCCACCTGGAGCGCCAGACCGGCGGCATGACGCGCGACATCGAGCGCGGTACGCGCGGGGTGCATTCGCTGATCTCGATGTCGCTCTACAGCATCGTGCCGACCCTCATCGAGCTGGCGCTGGTGCTCACCATCCTGGGCGTGAAGTTCGATTCGCTGTTCGTCTGGATCACGGGCGCGGCGCTGGTGCTCTACATCACCTTCACGGTCACGGTGACCGAGTGGCGCACCCAGTTCCGCAAGACCATGAACGAGCTCGACTCCATGGCCCAGAGCCGCGCGGTCGATTCGCTCTTGAACTACGAAACCGTCAAATACTTCAACAACGAGGAGTTCGAGGCCAGGCGCTACGACGCCAGCCTGGACCGCTACCGCAAGGCCGCCATCAAGAGCCAGCGCACGCTGAGCATGCTCAACACCGGCCAGCAGCTGATCATCGCGACCAGCCTGGTGCTGATGCTGTGGCGCGCGACCTCGGGCGTGGTGGAAGGGCGCATGACGCTGGGCGACCTGGTGATGGTCAACGCCTTCATGATCCAGCTCTACATTCCGCTCAACTTCCTGGGCGTGATCTACCGCGAGATCAAGCAGAGCCTGACCGACCTCGACAAGATGTTCGTGCTGCTGGAAAAGGAGCGCGAGGTGCGCGACGCGCCCGGCGCGCCGCCGCTCGCGGGCGCCGACTCCACCGTGCGCTTCGAGGACGTGAGCTTTGCCTACGAACCCGCCCGGCCCATCCTCAAGCACGTGAGCTTCGAGATCCCGGCCGGCAAGACGGTGGCCGTGGTGGGCCCCTCGGGCTCGGGCAAGTCGACGCTCGCGCGGCTGCTCTACCGCTTCTACGACGTGCAGCAGGGCCGCATCACCATCGGCGGGCAGGACATCCGCGAAGTGCAGCAGTCGAGCGTGCGGCGCGCGATCGGCATCGTGCCGCAGGACACGGTGCTGTTCAACGACACGGTCGAATACAACATCGCCTACGGCCGCCCCGGCGCCACGCGCGAAGAGGTGGAAGGCGCAGCTCGCGCCGCGCGCATCCACGACTTCATCTCGGCCACGCCCAAGGGCTATGAAACCACGGTCGGCGAGCGCGGCCTCAAGCTGTCGGGCGGAGAGAAGCAGCGCGTGGCCATTGCGCGCACGCTGCTCAAGAACCCGCCGATCGTGATCTTCGACGAGGCCACCTCGGCGCTCGACTCGGCCAACGAGCGCGCCATCCAGTCGGAGCTCAGGAGCGCCGCGCAGGACAAGACCACGCTGGTGATCGCGCACCGCCTGTCGACCGTGGTCGACGCGCACGAGATCCTGGTGCTCGAAGCGGGCGTGATCGTCGAGCGCGGCACGCATGCCGAGCTGCTTGCGAAGCAGGGCCGCTATGCGCAGATGTGGGCCTTGCAGAAGAGCGAAGCCACACCGCTGATGTAGCCCGACCATTTTTGATATCGATGAGGAGTTCAGACGTGTCGACCAAGATTCCCCTGCTGGTGCTCAACAGCCTTTCGAGCGCCCACCAGGCCCAGATTGCCGAGGTCTACGACATGACCTATGCCTTCGACCCCGCCGCGCGCGCCGCGGCGATTGCCGAGCACGGCAAGAAATTCCGCGCGGTGCTGACCATCGGGGTGATCGGCATCACGCCCGAAGAGATCGCGGCCATGCCGGCGCTCGAGCTGATCTGCTGCCTGGGCGCGGGCTACGAAGGCGTGCCGCTCGAAGTGACGCGTGCGCGCGGCATCGCCACCGCCAATGGCGCAGGCACCAACGACGACTGCGTGGCCGACCATGCCTTCGGTCTCTTGATCGGCATCGTGCGCGAGTTCCGCAAGCTCGACCGGCTGTGCCGCGAGGGCGTGTGGCGCGAAGCCATTCCGCAGCCGCCGAACGTGTCGGGCAAGAAGCTCGGCATCCTGGGGCTCGGCACCATCGGCCAGAAGATCGCGAAGCGCGCGGCTGCCTTCGACATGGAGATCGGCTATCACAACCGCAAGCCGCGCGAAGGCGCAGCGCACCGCTACTTCGATGACCTGAAGTCGCTGGCCGCCTGGGCCGATTTCCTGGTGCTGGCCGCGCCGGGCGGGCCTGCCACGCGCCATCTCGTGAATGCCGAGGTGCTCGATGCGCTCGGGCCGCAGGGCTACCTGGTCAGCATCGGGCGCGGCAGCGTGGTCGACACCGAGGCGCTGGCGTCGGCGCTGCGCGAGCACCGCATTGCCGGGGCCGGCCTCGATGTGTACGAGAGCGAGCCGAATCGTCCCGAACCGCTGGTCGGCCTCGACAACGTGCTGCTGACGCCGCACATGGCGGGCTGGTCGCCCGAGGCCACGCAGAAGTCGGTCGACCATTTCCTTGCGAATGCCGAAGGGCACTTCGCGGGGCGCGGCGTCCTCACCCCCATCTGAATCCTTGCTCCTTCCCCCTCTGGGGGAAGGTTGGGATGGGGGCAGGCAGAGCGCTCGATGGATGCGCCGCGTGCCCCCACCCCAGCCTTCCCCCAGCGGGGGAGGGAGTCAAGCCAATACGGGGGGGTGACGAGAGCCCCAGCCGCAGGCCTGGTCATAGGCATGCCCCAGCCGCAGCACCTCGAGGTCCGCATGGATCGGCCCGGCCAGCTGCAGCCCCATCGGCAGCCCGCCTTCGCCGAAGCCGGCGCGCACGTTCAGCGTCGGCAACCCGGCCAGCGTGAACGGCGTGACGATCTCCATCCAGCGGTGATACGTGTCGCTCGCCACGCCAGCGACTTCCTTCGGCCAGTGCAGTTCCGCGTCGAACGGAAACACCTGCGCGGTCGGCGCCAGCACGAAATCGAAGCGCTCGAACAACTTGAGGAATGCACGGTACACGTTCGAGCGGTAGAGCGAGGCCTGGTAGAGCGAGGCCGCATCGAGATGCCGGCTCTGCTCGATTTCCCACTGCGCTTCCGGCTTGAGCTGCGCGAACAGCTTCGGGTCGCTCAGGTAGGCGCCGAGCTTGCCGCCCACCAGCAGCTGACGCAGCCGCAGCCAGGCGCTCCAGTTGTGCTCGCGCGGCACGTCGAGCGTGCAGGGCTCGACCTCGCAGCCGATGGCGCGGAAGGTGTCCAGCGCCTTCTCCCCGAGTTCGCGGATGCCGGGCGCGAGCGGCAACTCGGGCCAGAGGCTGCCGAGCCAGCCGATGCGCAGGCCTTTTCCATCGCCGTCAAGCGCGATGGCGTCGGGCGAGGGCAGCGCCTGCGGCGACGACAGCGGGACGCGCGTGTCGAAGCCCGCCTGCACCGCGAGCAGCCGCGCGGCGTCTTCCACCGTCCGAGCCATCGGGCCTTCGGTGCCCAGCTGCTGGAAGAACAGCTCCTGCTCGGGATCGCCAGGCACGCGGCCGCGCGAGGGCCGCATGCCGATCACGTTGTTGAACGCGGCCGGGTTGCGCAGCGAACCCATCATGTCGCTGCCGTCGGCCACCGGCAGCATGCCCAGGGCCAGCGCCACGGCCGCGCCGCCGCTGCTGCCGCCGGCGCTGCGCTCGGGCGCATAGGCGTTGCGCGTGATGCCGAACACCGGGTTGTAGGTGTGCGAGCCCAGGCCGAATTCGGGCGTGTTGGTCTTGCCGATCACGATGGCGCCGGCCGCGCGCATGCGCGCGACGTGCAGGCTGTCGGTGCGCGCCGGCGAGCGCGGCGACAGCGGCGAGCCCATCGAGGTCGGCAGGCCGGCCGCGTGGCTCAGGTCCTTCACCGCCAGCGGAAAGCCATGCATCCAGCCACGCCGTTCGCCGCGCGCCAGCTCGGCATCGCGCTCGCGGGCTTCGGCCAGCAGGGCCTCGGGCTCGCGCAGCGAAACGATGGCGTTGAAGCGCGGGTTGAGCGCCTCGATGCGCGCCAGCGAGGCTTGCATCAGTTCTTGGCAAGACACGCTGCGGGCCGCGATGCGGCGCGAGAGTTCGGTGGCGCTGAGGTCGAGCAGGTCGGCTGAAGGCATGGCGAATGCGGGAAAAGGAGGGGGAGCCCAGTATGGCGCGGCGCTCGCATAATCGCCGCGTATGGAAACAAAGTGGCTCGAAGACTTCATCAGTTTGGCGGAAACGCGCAGCTTCAGCCGCTCGGCCCAGTTGAGGCACGTGACCCAGCCCGCGTTCTCGCGCCGCATCCAGGCGCTCGAAGGCTGGGCCGGCACCGACCTGGTCGACCGCAGTTCCTACCCCACGCGCCTCACGCCTGCGGGCCAGACGCTCTACAGCCAGGCCATCGAGATGCTGCAGTCGCTGCAGAGCACCCGCGCCATGCTGCGCGGCCACTCGGCCGCCGGGCAGGACGTGATCGAGATCGCGGTGCCGCACACGCTGGCCTTCACCTTCTTTCCTTCGTGGGTGACCAGCCTGCGCGAGCACTTCGGCCCCATCAAGAGCCGGCTCATCGCGCTCAACGTGCATGACGCCGTGCTGCGCCTGGTCGAGGGCAGCTGCGACCTGCTGATCGCCTACCACCATCCGTCCCAGCCGCTGCAGCTGGACGCCAACAAGTACGAGATGGTCAGTCTGGGCGAGGAAACCGTGGCGCCCTGGGTCAAGGCCGATGCCGACGGCGCGCCGCGCTTCCGGCTGCCCGGCCGGCCCGGCCAGCCGCTGCCCTACCTGGGCTATGCGCCCGGCGCCTACCTGGGGCGGGTGGTCGACCAGCTGCTGAAGGAGTCGGGCACCGCCATCCACCTCGACCGGGTCTATGAAACCGACATGGCCGAGGGACTGAAAGTCATGGCGCTCGAAGGCCACGGCATCGCCTTTCTGCCGCAGAGCGCGGTGCGCAAGGAGATCAAGGCGCGCAAGCTCGTGAGCGCGCTGCCGCCCGAGATCGACAGCCTGGAGGCGACGATGGAGATCCGCGCCTACCGCGAGCGGCCCGGCGCGCCCGCGCCGGTGAAGACCGGCACAGGCCGCGCCGCGAAGGCTTCGGCCTCCGAGGGCCTGCAGCCCAAGCGCACGGCCGATGCGCTATGGTCGTATCTGGTTGGCGCCCAGCCCGGACGCTGACATCCATCGATTGACGCGCGGAATTTGTGCGCTGCACAATCTATAAATGCAGCGCATAACACTCCCCGCAAACGGCATTGGCGCCGCGGGCCGGGCGGCACTACAGTCGCGGCAGTTTTTTGCCGCTGTCACACAGCAATCTTTACGGCACGCGCCATCCGCGTGCTTTTTTTTAGCCGAGGAACCTGTATGAGCCCCAATTTCAGGACCGAACACGACTTTCTCGGCGAGAAGCAGATTCCTGCCATTGCCTACTGGGGCGTGCACACGGCGCGCGCGGTCGAGAACTTCGCCATCTCCGGCACCCGGGTGTCGGCCATGCCCGACCTGGTGCGCGCGCTGGCCTTCGTGAAGAAGGCCGCCACCCGCGCCAATGCCGACCTCGGCGCCATCGACCGCGAGCGCGCAGCCGCCATCATCCTGGCCTGCGAGGACCTCATCGAGGGCAAGCTGCTCGACGAATTCGTGGTCGACGTGATCCAGGGCGGCGCCGGCACCTCCACCAACATGAATGCCAACGAGGTGATCTGCAACCTCGCGCTCGAGAAGCTCGGCCATGAGAAGGGCCGCTACGACGTTCTGCATCCCAACGACCACGTCAACGCCTCGCAGAGCACCAACGACGTCTACCCGACGGCGGTGCGGCTGGCGCTGTGGTTCGCCATCGACAAGCTGCTCGAATCCATGGCCGAGCTGCGCCGGAGCTTCGAGGCCAAGGCGCTCGAGTTCAAGGACATCCTGAAGATCGGCCGCACCCAGCTGCAGGACGCCGTGCCCATGACGCTGGGCCAGGAGTTCCTGACCTACGCCATCATGATCGGCGAGGACGAGGCCCGCCTGGGCGAGGCGCGCGCGCTCATCGAGGAAATCAACCTGGGCGCGACCGCCATCGGCACCGGCATCAACGCGCCGCACGGCTACGCCAACCTGGCCTGCCAGTACCTGGCCGAGCAGACCGGCGTGCCGCTCAAGCAGTCGGCCAACCTCATCGAGGCCACGCAGGACACCGGCGCCTTCGTGCAGCTGTCGGGCGTGCTCAAGCGCGTGGCCACCAAGCTCAGCAAGACCTGCAACGACCTGCGCCTGCTCTCCAGCGGTCCGCAGGCCGGCTTCGGCGAGATCCGGCTGCCCGCGCGCCAGGCCGGCTCGTCGATCATGCCGGGCAAGGTGAACCCGGTGATCCCGGAAGTCATGAACCAGGTGGCCTTCGAGGTCATCGGCAACGACATCACCGTGACCATGGCGTCCGAGGCCGGCCAGCTGCAGCTCAACGCCTTCGAGCCGATCATGGGCTGGAGCCTGTTCAAGAGCATCAAGCACCTGGGCAATGCCTGCACGACGCTGCGGCAGAACTGCGTCGACGGCATCGAGGCAAACCGCGAATTCCTGGCCAAGCGGGTGCGCGAATCGGTCACGCTGGTCACAGCGCTCAATCCGCTGATCGGCTACGAGAAGGCGGCGCTGATCGCAAAAACCGCGCTGGCCACCGGCGGGCCCATCGACCTGGTGGCCGAATCGCTCGGCATCATGACGCGCGCCGAGATGGAGGCGCTGCTCGTGCCCGAGAACCTGACCCAGCCCGTGCGCCTGTCCGCGCCGGTGCCGGCGGCTGCCGAGCCCTCGGGCACAAAGGCTGCTTAGTGAAAGTCGGACAATGCCAATGGGTCCACCTGCACCACGACGGCGCTTCGATGCGCGTGGTCGGTGCTGTCGCCATCGAGAATGCACCGGGTTGGTCCGGGTATTCCCCATGACGTGAATGTCTAGAATTTCGTTGTATCTGTATCTTCCAGTCACCTCAGGAGTTTTCCGTATGAACAAGCAAGTATTGGCATTGGCAATCGCAGCCCTGGCTGCCGGCGGCGCCTTTGCACAGGCCAATGACACCCTGGCCAAGATCAAGGCCTCGGGCGCTATCACCGAAGGCGTGCGGGAATCCTCCGGTCTGTCGTACACGCTGGGCAATGGCCAGTACACCGGCTTCCACTACGACGTGTGCGCGAACATCATCAAGGACATCCAGAAGCACCTGGGCCTTGCCAAGCTGGAAACCAAGTACCAGCCCGTGACCTCGCAGAACCGCGTGCCCCTGGTGCAGAACGGCACCGTCGACCTCGAGTGCGGCTCCACCACCAACAACGCCACGCGCCAGAAGGACGTTTCCTTCGCGGTGACCACCTACGTGGAAGAAGTGCGCATCGCGGTCAAGGCCAACTCGGGCATCACCTCCATCAAGGACCTCAACGGCAAGACCGTGGCCACCACCACCGGCACCACCTCGGTGCAGACCCTGCGCAAGAACGAGCGCGCCGGCGGCATCGACTTCAAGGAACTCTATGGCAAGGACCACTCCGACAGCTTCCTGCTGCTCGAATCGGGCCGCGCCGACGCCTTCGTGATGGACGGCTCCATCCTGGCGTCGAACATCGCCAAGTCGAAGTCGCCCGCCGACTACAAGATCGTCGGCGAGGTGCTCAGCGTCGAGCCCATCGCCATCATGATCCGCAAGGACGACCCCGCCTTCAAGAAGGTGGTGGACGACAGCATCAAGGCGCAGATCAAGAACGGCGACCTCGCCAAGCTCTGGGACAAGTGGTTCCTGAAGCCGATTCCGCCGTCGAACGTCACGGTGAACCTGCCGCTGTCCGAAGCCACGAAGGCGGCCTGGGCCAACCCGAACGACAAGCCGATGGAAGACTACGCGGCCAAGAAGTAAGCACGGCAAGGTCATCTGCGCAACGCCCGCCGCCCCCGGCGGGCGTTTGTTTTCGCAAATGCGGCGCGCGGGCACGGCCTTAGCTAGCCAGCAGTCTGGAAATCTGAAAAAAGGAGAGTCCCCGATGGGATCAAACTGGGATTGGCAGGTCTTCTTGCAAGACCCGGGCGGGAAGTTCCCGACCTACTGGCAGTGGATGCTGTCCGCATGGGGCTGGACCGTGTCCGTGGCCCTGCTGGCACTGATCGTCGCGCTGGTGCTGGGTTCGCTCATCGGCATCATCCGCACCTTGCCCGACAGCCCGTGGCTCGTGCGCTTCGGCAATGCCTGGGTCGAGCTGTTCCGCAACATTCCGCTGCTGGTGCAGATCTTCCTCTGGTACCACGTGATCCCGGCGCTGGTGCCGGTCATGAAGGGCGTGCCCAGCTTCGTGCTGGTGGTGCTGGCGCTGGGCTTCTTCACCTCGGCGCGCATCGCCGAACAGGTGCGCTCGGGCATCCAGGCGCTGCCCAAGGGCCAGCGCTACGCGGGCATGGCGGTGGGCTTCACCACGCCGCAGTACTACCGCTACGTCATTTTGCCCATGGCCTACCGCATCATCATTCCGCCGCTCACCAGCGAGACGATGAACATCTTCAAGAACTCGTCGGTGGCGTTTGCCGTGTCGGTGACCGAACTCACGATGTTCGCCATGCAGGCGCAGGAAGAAACCTCGCGCGGCATCGAGGTGTACCTGGCGGTGACGGGGCTCTACGTGATCTCGGCCTTTGCGATCAACCGCATCATGGCGTTCATCGAGAAGAAGACGCGCGTGCCGGGCTTCATCGTCTCGGCCAGCGGCGGCGGGGGACACTGACATGATGAATCTCGACCTGTCGTTCTACAACTGGGACGTCATCAGCAACTTCGTCGTCAAGGGCTTCTACTTCAGCATCATGCTGACGATCGTGGCCACCATCGGCGGCGTGATCTTCGGCACCGTGCTGGCGCTCATGCGGCTGTCGGGCAAGAAATGGCTCGACGCGCCCGCCGCCGTCTACGTCAACGGCATGCGCAGCATTCCGCTGGTGATGGTGATCCTGTGGTTCTTCCTGCTGGTGCCGGCCTCGTTCTACGCGGCCTTCGGCTCCGTCGGCTCGAACTACCGCTCGGAAATCTCGGCCGTGATCACCTTCATCGCGTTCGAGGCGGCCTACTTCAGCGAGATCATGCGCGCGGGCATCCAGTCGATCCCGCGCGGCCAAGTGTATGCGGGCCAGGCGGTCGGCATGACCTACGGCCAGAACATGCGCCTCGTGGTGCTGCCGCAGGCCTTCCGCAACATGCTGCCGGTGCTGCTCACGCAGACCATCATCCTGTTTCAGGACACCTCGCTGGTCTATGCCATCGGCGCCTACGACATGCTCAAGGGCTTCGAGACCGCGGGCAAGAACTTCGGCCGCCCGATCGAGGCCTACCTGCTCGCGGCCGTGGTTTACTTCATCATGTGCTATGCCTTGTCGTGGCTCGTCAAGCGCCTCCACAAGAAGATTGCCATCATTCGCTGATCGAGTGGCTGAACCGGAGAGAAAGAAATGTCCGAAAAAATGATTGAAATCAAGAACGTCTCGAAGTGGTATGGCCCGGTGCAGGTGCTCAACGATTGTTCGGTGAGCATCTCCAAGGGCGACGTGGTGGTGGTGTGCGGGCCCTCGGGCTCGGGCAAGTCCACCCTCATCAAGACCGTGAACGCGCTCGAGCCCTTCCAGAAGGGCGAGATCACCGTCAACGGCATTCCGCTGCACGACCCCAAGACCAACCTGCCCAAGCTGCGTTCCAAGGTCGGCATGGTGTTCCAGCACTTCGAGCTGTTCCCTCACCTGTCGGTCACCGAGAACCTCACGATCGCGCAGATCAAGGTGCTCGGCCGCAGCCCCGACGAAGCCAAGACCCGCGGCCTCAAGATGCTCGACCGCGTGGGCCTGATGGCGCACAAGGACAAGTTCCCGGGCCAGCTCTCGGGCGGCCAGCAGCAGCGCGTGGCCATTGCCCGTGCGCTCAGCATGGACCCGATCGTGATGCTGTTCGACGAGCCCACCTCGGCGCTCGACCCCGAAATGGTCGGCGAAGTGCTCGACGTGATGGTGAGCCTGGCCAAGGACGGCATGACCATGATGGTGGTCACGCACGAAATGGCTTTTGCCCGCAAGGTGGCGAGCCGCGTGATCTTCATCGACGTGGGCGGCAAGATCCTGGAAGACTGCCCGAAGGACGAGTTCTTCAGCCATCCGGAGAACCGCCAGCCGCGCACCAAGGACTTCTTGAACAAGATCCTGCAGCACTGATCCGCTGCGGCGCAAGGACAAGAGCCACGCTGTTTTGCAGCGTGGCTTTTTTTTAATGCCTACGGCAGCCGTGCGATGTACTCCGTCAGCAGGTCGAAGAAGCCCTGCGCATCGCCATCGGCGATCCAGTTCACGTTGGGCGTGCGATGCAGGCTGCCGTGCCAGTCGGCCGCCGTCTGGCCAAAGCCCATGCCCTCGCGGCTGTCGATCTCGACGTGGATGGGCCTGCCCTTGAAGAGCGAAGGCCGCAGCAGGTAGGCCGTGACGGTGGCGTCATGCACCGGCCCGCCGGGCATGCCGTAGTGCTGCATTTCCTGCGGCGCGTAGGCGTCCAGGATGTCGGCGACGATGGCGCCGGCCCGGTTGCCGAGGCCGCGCAGCCGCGCGATGCGCTCGTCGCTCGTGAGGATCTTGTGCGTGACGTCGAGCGGCAGCATGGTGATTGGCACGCCGCACTTCAGCACGGCCTCGGCCGCATGCGGATCCGCAAACACGTTGAACTCCGCCGTGGGCGTGATGTTGCCGCCGTTGAAGTGCGCGCCGGCCATGAGCACCAGTTCGCGCAGGCCGCGCGCAATGTCGGGCGCTTGTTCAAGGGCCAGCGCCAGGTTCGTCTGCGGCCCGAGCATCGCGAGCGTGATGCTCTTTTCGGGCGCGGCGCGCAGCGTGCGGACCAGGTAGTCGACCGCATGGCCTTCGGCCAGCGGTGCGGCGGGCTCGTGCACCTTCACGCCGGTGATGCCTTCGCGGCCATGGATGTTGGCCGCGTAGATCGGCGTGCGCCGCAGCGGCCGTTCGGCGCCCGCATACACCGGAATCTCCGGCCGGCCGGCCCATTCGCAGGCGAGCCGCGCGTTGCGCGAGGTCTTGGCCAGCGGCACGTTGCCGGCCACCGTGGTCAGCGCCTGGACCGCGAGCGATTCGGGCGCCGCCAAAGCGAACAGCAGCGCGATCACGTCGTCCGCGCCGGGGTCCGTGTCGATGATCAGGGTGTGCATGGCCGCATTGTCGCGGCCCCCGCCCCGGTCCACGGGGACGCGGGCTTTACTTCTGGCGCGCCGCGATGGCTTTCTCGGCCTTGGCCACGAGGTCCGCGCCCACGGTCGACTTCCACTTGTCGTACACCGGCCGCGTGGCCTTCACGAAGGCGTCGCGCTCGGCGGGCGTGAGTTGGGTCACGGTGACGCCCATGGCGGCAATGTCCTTGAGCACCGGCTTGTCGGCTTCCACCAGGCCCTTGCGCGCGAGCGCGATTTCCTGCTTGCCGGCGTCGACGGCGGCCTGGCGCACGATGGCCTGGTCGGCCGGCGTCCACGAGGCCCAGATCTCCTTGTTGACCACGAACACCAGCGGGTCGGCCACATAGCCCCAGGTGGTCACGAATTTCTGGCCCACGGTGTGCATCTTGAGCACGGTGAACAGGAACAGCGGGTTCTCCTGGCCATCCACGGCGCCGCTGGCGAGCGCGGGCTGCGCGTCGGCCCAGCTCATTTGCGTGGGGTTGGCGCCGAGCGCGGTGAACATGTCGGAATAGATCGGCGAGCCGACCACGCGGATCTTCATGCCCTTCAGGTCGGCCGGCGACTTGATCGGCTTCTTCGAGTTGGTGATCTCGCGGTAGCCGTTCTCGCCCCAGGCGAGCGGCACCACGCCGGCCTTGTCGAGGGTCTTGAACATGTCCTTGCCGACCTCGCCCTGGGTGAGCGCGTCGATGGCCGCGTAGTCGGGCATCAGGAAGGGCATGGAGAACAGGTTGAGCTGCTTGACCTGCGGCGACCAGTTGATGGTCGAGCCCACGGCCATGTCGATCACGCCCTGGCGCAGCGCGCTGAACTCGCGCGTCTGGTCGCCCTGGATGAGCGACACACCGGGGTACAGCTTGATGTTGATCCGGCCCTGGGTGCGCTCCTTCACGAGGTCGGCCCAGATCTTCCCGGCCTGGCCCCAGGGCGTCGGCGGGCCGAGCACCAGCGACATCTTGTACTCGGGCTTGTAGGCGGCCTGCGCCATGGCGCCGGTCGAGAACAGGCCCAGGGCGGTGGCTGCGGCGGCAAGGCCGAGCAGGGTGCGGCGGAATTTCATGAGAGGTCTCCTTGTTTTCTGAACACAACTAAGCGATGGATGTTTTCGGGAACGGTACTGGGCTGGAGGTGTTCTTGGCGGTGTTGTTCAGGGCGCGTGCACAGGCCACCGGGTACTCCCCTCCGCGAATGTCCCCCGGCCTGCGGCCTCCTCCTTGATTTCGCTGCGGGAGCACCCGATGCCCTGTGCACAGTGGACGCGGCTCTGGTGCTGGCCGATCAACGACCGCTCTGACCAACGATCACGTCGATGGGGTGCCTTGCGCAGCGAAATCAAGGAGGAGCCCGAAGGGCGGGGGACATTCGCGGAGCAAGGCACCCCGTCGGCGTGATCGCACCCTGAACAAAGCATCCAAACGCACCGCCCCATTTCAGTACCCCAGCTTCCTCGGAAGCCACAAGGCAAGTTCCGGGAACGCAATCACCAGCACCATCACCACGAACATCGAGAACAGCATCCAGCCGACCCACTGCACGGTCTCTTCCATGCGCACCTTGGCGATGCGGCACGACACCATCAGGTTGACCGCGAGCGGCGGCGTGAACTGGCCGAGCGCCACCTTGAGCGTGAGGATCACGCCGAACCACACCGGGTCCCATTTGTAGTACTGCACGATCGGCAGCAGCAGCGGCACGAAGATCAGGAAGATCGATACGCCGTCCAGGAACATGCCGACCGTGATGAGCAGCAGGATCAACAGCGCCAGGATGCCGTATTCGCCCAGGCCCGAATTCACGATGGCGCGCGTCACCGGGTCGATGATGCCGAGCGTCGAGAGCGAGTACGCGAAGATGCCCGCGAGCGACACCACCAGCAAAATCACCGCCGAGAGCTCGCCCGATTCGCGCAGGATGACGAACAGGTCGCGCACCTTGATGGTCCGGTGCACGCACATGCCCACGAACAGGCCGTAGAACACCGCCACCACCGCGGCTTCGGTGGGCGTGAACCAGCCCGCGCGCATGCCGCCCAGGATCAGCACCGGCGCCGCCAGGCCCCAGCTTGCATCGCGAAAACTCTTCCAGAACGGCGGGCGCGGCAGCGTCGCTTCGAGCGCGCCCATCTTGTGCTGGCGGGCCAGCAGCACGGCCGGGATCATCAGCGCCAGGCCGGCCATCACGCCCGGAACCATGCCGGCCGCAAAGAGCGCCGGCACCGAGGCGCCGGGCACAAGCACCGAGTACACGATGAACGCGACCGAAGGCGGAATCAGGATGTCGGTGGCCGCCGCGGCGCCCACCACGCTGGCCGAGAAGGCGGCCGGGTAGCCCGCGCGCGACATGGCCGCGATCATCACCGCGCCCACGGCGGCGGCATTGGCCGGGCCCGAGCCCGAGATGCCGCCGAGGAACATCGCCACCGCAATGGCCACCAGCGGCAGCATGCCGGGCCCGCGCCCGACGATGGCGACCGCAAAGTTCACGAGCCGCAGCGCCACGCCCGAGCGGTCGAAGATGGAGCCCACCAGCACGAACATCGGAATGGCCAGCAGCGGGTACTTGCCGAGGCCGGCATAGAAGTTCTGCGGCACGGCCAAGAGGCCGAACCACTGGGCGTCGCTGTTGGCGAGCGCGATGCAGGCGGCGCCCGCCAGGCCCAGCGCGGCGCCGATGGGCACGCCCACCAGCATCATCGCGACGAAGGCGACGAAGAGCAGGGTGGGGATCACGATGCGTCGCCCTTGCCGCCCGGGTTCTTCGTGTCGCTGCGGTATTCCTTGCGGCCGCGGCGGACCATGAGGCCCACCGCGCGCAGCGCGATGGCGAACGACACGACCGGCAGCCAGATCGAATACCACCAGGCCGGCAGGCCGATGCCCGGCGTGGTCTCGTCGAAGCGGTAGTCGTCCCACACCATGCGGATGCTGAGCGCGCCGATCAGCGTGAACAGGATGGCGATCATGAGCGCGCCGAACTGCGCGAGCCGCTTGCGCCGCGCCATCGAGCCGCTTTCGGAAAAGTATTCGATGCGGATGTGACGGTCGCGCGCCACCGCGGCCGAGCCGGCCACCAGCGCCAGCATGATCATCAGGAAGACCGAGAACTCTTCGGTCCATGCGAACGAAGAGTCGGTGAAGTAGCGCACCAGCACGTTGGCAAAGGTGATGAGCGCCAGCGCGCCCATGATGATGACGGTGAGCCAGTCCTCGATGGCGAGCGGCACCCGGGTGGGCTCGTCGGCGGCTTCGATGTCTGGGGGAAGGGGGCTGGCGGCGTCCAGCAGGGGGCCGGACTCGTTGGGAGTGGTCATCGAGAGGGAGGGGGAAAGCAGCTATGGATGGTAACGATCCATGTCCATTCGTTCATCGGGGTTTTCCTAAGCTGCGGCCCCGCTCCGCTCTCCTCCGGCCCTCCCGGAACGGGCTACTCGAGCTTGGCGCCCGACTCCTTGATCAGGCGCTCCCAGACCGGGCTTTCCTTCTTGTACACGGCGGCAAAAGCCTCGGGCGAACTCTCCTTCAGGTCGAAGCCCATCGCCGCCACGCGCGCCTGCACGTCGGGCTGGCGCGTGGCCTTGCCCACCTCTTCGGCAATGCGCTGCACGATCGGCTTGGGCGTGCCGGCCGGCATGGCAATCGCGAGCCAGCCGGCCACGCGGTAGGCCTCGTCGTCCAGGCCCTGCTCGGCCAGCGTGGGCACGCTGGGGAGCGTGGCCATGCGGCGCTCGCCGCTCACGCCGATGGCCTTGAGCTTGCCGGCCTCGATGTGCGGCTTGGCCACCAGCGCGCTGGCAAAGGCCATCTGGATCTGGCCGCCGATCAGGTCCTGCAGCATCGGCGCCTCGCCCTTGTAGGCGACGTGGTTCATCTCGGCCTTCTGCGTGAGGCTCATGTGCGCGCCGGCCAGGTGCGGGTAGGCGCCCACGCCGTACGAACCGTAGGCCACCTTGCCCTTGTTGGCGGCCACGTATTTCAGGAGCTCGGGCCCGCTCTTCACGGGCACGCTGGGGTGCACCACCAGCACCAGCGGCGCGGTGGCGATCTGGTAGACCAGCGTGAGGTCGCGCTGCGTGTCGTAGGGCAGCTTCTGGTAGAGGAACTGGTTGGTGAGCAGCGAGTTGCTCAGCGCCAGCACCAGGGTGTAGCCGTCGGCCGGCGCCTTGGCCACCGCGTCGGTGCCGATGATGCCGGCGGCGCCGGGCTTGTTGTCGATGATCACGGGCTGGCCCAGGCCCGCCGCCATCTTCTCGCCGATCACGCGAGCCAGCACGTCGGTGGCGCCGCCCGCGGCAAAGGGCACCACCATGCGGATCGGCTTGCTCGGATAGGCCTGCGCCCAGGCGGCCGTGGAAGTGGCCGCGATCGCGAGCGAGGCGATGCCGCAGTGCAGGGCGCGGCGGGTGATCCCGCGCATGGTGGTGGTGAAAGTTGCGCTCATGTTCGATGTCTCCGGCTGTCGTTGTTGTCTGTCGAAAAAAAGAAGCGGGCGCGCGGCTATTCGGCCAATACCTGGGTCTTGAAGGGAAGCGCCTCGAGCGCCGTGCGGATTCGCGCCTGCAGCGGCGCCGCGAGCGCGCCCGCGGCCGCGGCATCGATGCGCACCTGCACCAGGCTGTCGCCCTCGCTGCGCACGCGCGGCCGGGCGGCCGGCGCCACGCCGAGCTCGCCGCAGACCTGCGCCACCGTGGCTGCCACCACGCGGCTGGCGGCCATGGCGCGCAGCTCGGGCTTGTAGATCTTGCCGACGTTGGTCATCGGCATCTGCTCGATGACGGTCACCGAGCGGGGCCTGGCCGGCGCCTCGTCGACGCGGGCGGCGGTGAAGGCCAGCAGTTCGTCCTCGGTGGCCGAGGCGCCGGGCACCAGCGTGGCGAAGACCACCGGCAGCTCGCCCGCATAGGCATCGGGCGCACCCACCGCGGCGCACAGCTGCACCGCGGGATGCGCGCCCAGCGCGTCCTCGATCACCTTCGGGTCGATGTTGTGGCCGCTGCGGATGATCAGGTCCTTCGAGCGGCCGCTGAGGTTGAGCCTGCCCTCGCCGTCGATCCAGCCCAGGTCGCCGGTGGCGAGCCAGCCGTCGGCCGTGAAGGCCTTGGCGTTGTCGGCCGGATCGACGAAGCCGGAGAACAGGTTGGGCGACTTGAACAGCACCATGCCCTGCTCGCCGGGCGGCAGCTCGCGGTCGCTGGCGTTGCCGTTCTCGTCGAGCGCCACGATGCGCATCCGCATGTAGGGCAGCGCAAAGCCGACGCAGCCCGCGGGCCCGACCACGCCCGGCGGCGTGATGGTCGAGATGCCGGCCATCTCGGTCATGCCCAGGCTCTCGTGCACATGCAGGCCGAACAGGCGCTCGAAGCGCGCAGCCAACTCGGGCGAGAGCACGGCGGCGCCCGTGCGGCAATAGCCGATCGAGGAGATGTCGGCGCCGTCCAGCGGCACGTTCGCCAGCGCCGCCAGCACCGTGGGCACGGCCGAGAGCGAGGTCGGCCGGAATTTTTCGACCAGCTTCCAGTAGTTGGCGAGCACCTCCTTGTTGCGCAGCAGCGAGGTGGTCGGAATGATCACTTCCATGCCCGCCGAGAGCGAGGCCAGCGAGGCCGGCAGCACGCCCGCCACGTGGAACAGCGGATAGCCGTTGATCGAGATGCCCTGTTCGTTCATGCCCGCGACCTGCACGCTGGCCCAGGCCGTGAACACCTGCGCGCCGTGGCTGTGGCGCGCAAGCTTGGGGGCGCCGGTGGTGCCGCCGGTGTGGAAGTAGGCGGCGATGTCGGCCGGCGCGATGTCACGGCCGCTCACGAGGCGGTCGGAAGGCTGTGCCGAACGCAGCAGGTCGAAGTCGGCCACGCCTTCAGGCAAGGGACCTGCTCCGCCCGGCGCTTCGTCATGCGGCGCCACGCGCAGCACGGTCGCGAGCGTCGGCACCTGGCCGCGCAGGCGCATCGCCTTCGACCACATGCCCGATTCGCCGTCCGAACCGTAGGCGACCAGCACCTTGGCGCGGCCGGCGGTCATCAGCGCCACCAGCTTCTCATCGGTGAGCAGCGGATTGAGCGGCTGCACGATGCCGGCCGCCTCGCCGCCCCAGAGCGCAAGGTGGTATTCGAGGCAGCCCGGCAGCAGCACCGCCACCGCATCCTGCGGGCCCACGCCCAGTGCGTGCAGCATGTTCGCGGTCTGGTGGATGCGCGCCAGCAGTTCGGCGTACGACCAGCGGATCGGCGCGTCGGCCGGGTTGCCGGTGCGCAGGAAGGTCAGCGCGGTCTTGCCGCCGAAGGCCGCGCCCGCGTTGCGGAAGATCTCGTAGGTGCTGCGGACCGTCAGCGCCTCTTCGAGCGGGGTCTCCTCTAGCTTGCGGATGTCGGCAAGGCTGCGGACCGGGAGCGTCGGGCGAAAGGGTGCGCCGGCCGCGTTCGTCTTGTTGCTGTCTGCCATGGCGTGTCTCCTGGATATTGTTGTGTTGCCGGCCGCGCGCAAAAGCGCTGTTCTACTGGTTCGTGATCTTGTTGTCGCGGATGACCTTGCCCCAGCGCTCGAAATCCTGGCGCATGCGCGTGCCCGTCTGCTCCGGCGTGCCGTAGGCCGCGAAGGAACCGACGCCCTCGAGCTTGTCCTGCACTTCCTTGTCGGCCAGCGCGGCCTTGAGCTCGGCGCTCATGCGATCGACCACGTCCTTGGGCGTGCCCGCCGGTGCCAGCAGGCCGCCCCACGAGGTCGCATCGAAGCCCGGGAAGCCCTGCTCGGCGACCGTCTTCACATCGGGCAGCAGGCTCACGCGTTTGCCCGAGCCGACCGCGATGGCGCGCAGCGTGCCCGAGCGGATGTGCGGCATCACCGCCACCAGGTCCGAGAACATCGCGGGCACCTGCCCGCCGATCAGGTCGGTCACCGCCGGTGCGCTGCCGCGGTAGGGCACGTGCTGCATCTCGAACTTGCCGATGTTCTTGAGCTGCTCGGTCGTCAGGTGGCCGAAGCTGCCCGCGCCGGCCGTCGTGTAGTTGAGCTTGCCGCCCTCGGCCTTGGCCTTGGCGATCAGGTCCTGCAGGCCGTTCACGCCGGGCAGTACCTTGGGGTTGACCACCATCACGATCGGCAGGTCGTACACCGTGCCCACGGGCGTGAAGCTCTTGAAGATGTCGTAGGGCGTCTGGCCGTACAGGTGCGCGGCCAGCAGCGTGGGCGTGGCCAGCATCACGAAGCTGTAGCCGTCGGGCACGGCCTTGGCGGCCGCCGCCGCGCCGATGGTGCCCGAGGCGCCGCTGCGGTTGTCGATCAGGATGTTCTGCTTCAGGCCCTGCGACATCTTCTGCGCCACGATGCGCGTGGCGACGTCGGTCGGTCCGCCGGGCGGAAAGGGCACGATCAGCGTGATCGGCTTGGCCGGCCAGGCCTGCGCGAAGGCGGCGCCGGCGACGAGCGGAAGGGCGAGTGCGAGAAGGGCGCGGCGAACGGGACTGCGGGGGGAGGAAAGGGATGCCATTGGGTCTTGTCTACTTTGGAAATGCGGGCGCCTGTCTTGTTCAGACGACGCCACTTGTCTTCAATGCCGCCAGCTTCTCGTCCGACAGGCCGAGCAGGGACTGCAGCACCTCGTGCGTGCCTTCGCCCAGCTGCGGCGGCGCGCTGCGCACGGGCAGGCGCTCGCCGTCGAAGCGGTAGGGCGGCGCCAGCACGTTGACCTTGCCGGCCACCGGATGCGGCTGCTCGGTGACGAGGCCGGCGTCGGTCGCGCGCCTGGAGTTGAGCGCTTCGAGCAGGCCCAGCACTTCGCCGCAGGGAATGCCCGAGGCGCTGAGCTTGGCCAGCAGGTCGGCGCGCGGGCGCCTGGCGAGCTCGGCGTGCAGCTCGGGCAGCAGCGCCGCGCGGTTCGCCGAGCGCAGGATGTTGGTCTTGAAGCGCTCGTCGGCCGCGAGGTCGGGCCGCTCGATCACCTCGGTGCAGAAGCGCGCGAACTGGGCGTTGTTGCCCACGGTGATGACCAGCGGGCCGTCGGCCGCATCGAACACGCCGTAGGGAACGATCGACGGATGCGAGTTGCCGTAGCGCGGCGGGTCTTCGCCCATCAGCAGCGCTTCGAGGCCGTAGTAGGCGGTGATCATCAGGCCGCAGTCGAACAGGGCCATCTCCACATGGCGGCCCTTGCCGGTCTTCTCGCGCTGGTAGAGCGCCGCGAGCACGGCCTGCGCCGAGTACATGCCGGTGAACAGGTCGACCATGGCCACGCCGAACTTCAGCGGCGGCTGGCTGGCCTCGCCGTTGAGCGCCATCAGGCCGGCCTCGCCCTGCACCACGAGGTCGTAGCCCGGGCGCGCGGCCTCGGGGCCGGTGCGGTCATAGCCCGAGATCGAGCAGTAGATGAGGCCCGGATGCTCCTTGCTGAGCTGTTCGTAGCCCAGGCCCAGCTTGTCGATGCCGCCGAACTTGAAGTTCTGGATGACCACGTCGCACTGCTTGGCGAGGTCGCGCGCGATCTGCTGGCCTTCGGGCGTCTGCAGGTCGAGCGTGACCGAGCGCTTGTTGCGGTTCACGCTGTTGAAGTAGGCCGTTTCGGTTTTGCCCACGCGCAGGCCCCAGTCGCGCGTGTCGTCGCCGCGGCCCGGGTGTTCGACCTTGATGACCTCGGCGCCCATGTCGGCCAGCACCATGCCGCACCAGGGGCCCGCGAGGATGCGGGACAGATCGAGGACGCGCACGCCGGCGAGCGGCAACGAGGAATTCAGCGAGGACATGACGGCAACTCCAGGAAAACGAAAACCCCCCGCGTCCGCATGCGAGGGAGGGGCGGCGCGCGTCAGGACGCGTCCGGCTTCTGGCGGCGCAGCGCGACGAAGTCGGCCTTGCGCTTGCCGAGGAAGGCGCCGATGCCTTCGGCGGCTTCGGCATCGGCCTGCGACTCGACCATGTACACGGCCTCGGCTTCGAGCTGTTCCTCGAGCGTGGCACGGTGCGCCTGGCGGCACAGCGTCTTGATGCGCGCGCTCGCGCGCTGCGGGCCGTCGGCCACCTTGGCCGCGAGCGCGATGGCCTCGGCCAGCGCCGCGCCCCTGTCGGTCAGGCGGTTGACTGCGCCCAGTGCATGCAGGCGCTCGGCCGGCATGCGGTCGCCGGTCAGGCACATCTCGGTGAGCACCTGGCGCGAGACGAACTCCGCGAGGAAGGCGGTGGCGCCGCCGTCCGGCGTGAGGCCGACCTTGACGTAGGCCACCGTGTAGAACGCATCGCGCGCCGACACCAGCATGTCGCAGGCCAGCGCCATCGACAGGCCGGCGCCAGCCGCGCCGCCTTCCACGGCCGCGATCACTGGCTTGCTGCAGTCGCGCAGTGCGCGGATCAGGTTGTTGAGGCCTTCGAGAATCTCGCGGCGCTCGGCCATCGGCAGCTCGCGCCGCTTGGCCAGCAGGTTCAGGTCGCCGCCGGAGCAGAAGAAATCGCCTGCGCCGGTGAAGACGATGGCGCCGACCTCGGGGTCGTCCTGCGCATCGGCGAGCGCGGCCGAGAGTTCGGCATACAGCGTCGGCGTGATCGCGTTGCGCGCGGCGGGGTTGCTGTTGGTCAGGATGCGGACGGCGCCTTCCTGCGAGATCAACACGGTCTTGCCGCTCATGCCGCCAGCTCCTTGCCGAGCGCGATATAGCGCTGCAAGTGGTGATCTTCGTCGCCCAGTTGGTGGTCGATCATCACGAGGCGCTTGGCGTAGTGGGGCAGCGGCAGCTCCCACGTCATGCCGATGCCGCCATGCATCTGGATGCTTTCTTCCGCCACCAGCGCGCCGATGCGGCCGATGCTGAACTTGGCGGCCGACAGCGCACGCTCGCGCGCCACGCGGTCGGTGCCGTCGATGGCGGCTGCGGCGTTGATCACGGCCGAGCGGGCCTGTTCGATCTCGAGCAGCAGGTCGGCCATGCGGTGCTGCAGCGCCTGGAAGCTGCCGATCAGCATGCCGAACTGCTTGCGCGTGCGCAGGTAGTCGAGCGTGGCGGCCTTGGCGGCTTCCATCGCGCCCAGCGCTTCGGCGCAGAGCGCGAGCACGCCGCGGCCGATGGCGCGTTCGAGCGTGGCATGGCTCTGGCCTTCGGTGCCGAGCAGTCCATCGGCGCCCAGCTTGACGCCGTCGAGGGTGAGTTCGGCGACGCGGCCGCCGTCGATCGCGGGGCAGCCGCGCACCGAAAGGCCTGCGGTCTTCGCGGGCACGAGGAACAGCGAGATGCCGGCTTCGTCGTCGACCTTGCCCGAGCTGCGGGCCGAAACCAGGAACAGGTCGGCCTGCTCGCCTTGCGGCACCACGGCCTTGGCGCCGTGGAGCACCCAGCCCTCGCCGCTGCGTTCGGCGCGGGTCGCCACGCGCGTGCGTTCGTAGTGCGTGTCGGCCTCGTCATGTGCGAAGGCCACGACGGTTGCGCCGTTGATGATGTCGCCGAGCGTTTGCTTCTGCGCATCGCTGCCGGCCGCGCTGAGCGCCTCGCCGACCATCACGGCACCCAGCAGCGGCTCGACCACGAGCCCGCGGCCCAGTGCCTCGAAGACCACGGCAATGTCGAAGCCCCCGCCGCCGAAGCCGCCGTCGGCCTCGCTGAACAGTGCGCCGATCACGCCCAGTTCGGCGAAATTCTGGAAGATTTCCTTGCTGAAACCATGCGCCGATTTCGCGATGCGGTCGCGCGCATCGAAGGCGTACTGCTCGGCGATGAAGCGGTTCAGACTGTCGGCGAGCATGCGCCGGTCTTCGGTGTGTTCGAAGTTCACTGCGTGTCTCCTTTACAGGCCCAGGATCATCTTGGAGATGATGTTCTTCTGGATTTCATTGGAGCCGCCGAAGATCGACAGCTTGCGGTTGTTGAAGTAGCGCGCGGCCGCGGCCGATGCGTAGGCCGGGCCGAAGGTCTCGCCCTCGAAGCCGTCGTGCAGCGCTTCCTCGATGAAGGGCCGGCCGTAGACGCCCATCGCGCGGCGCGCGAGCGACGAGATCTCCTGCCGGATCTCGGTGCCGCGGATCTTGAGCATCGAGCTTTCCGCGCCCGGCACGCCGCCGCCGGCCACCGCCGCGATCACGCGCAGGTTGGTGGTCTTCATGTTTTCCAGGTCGATCTCGACGCGCGCCATGCGCGCGGCAAACGCCGGGTCTTCGGCCAGCGGCTTGCCGTTCTTCGTCTGCGTGGCCGCAATGCCCTTGAGCTGTTCGAGCGCAGCCACCGAGAAGCCCACGCCCGCGATGTTGGTGCGCTCGTAGGTCAAGAGGTACTTGGCGCAGGTCCAGCCCTTGTCCTCTTCGCCGACGAGGTTCTCGGCCGGCACGCGCACGTCGGAGAAGAACACCTCGTTCACTTCATGCTCGCCATCGAGCGTGATGATCGGCCGCACTTCCACGCCGGGCGATGTCATGTCGATCAGGAGGAAGCTGATGCCTTCCTGCTTCTTCGCCTCGCGATTCGTGCGCACCAGGCAGAAGATCATGTTGGCATGCTGGCCCAGCGTGGTCCAGGTCTTCTGGCCGTTCACGATGTAGTGGTCGCCCTGCGCGTCGATGCCGCGCACGGCCGAGGTCTTCACGGCAGCCAGGTCGGAGCCCGCGCCGGGTTCCGAATAGCCCTGGCACCACCAGTCGTCGCCGTTCAGGATGCGCGGCAGCCAGTACTTCTTCTGCGCCTCGTTGCCGTACTTGATGAGCACCGGGCCCAGCATGTTCACGCCGAAGGGCACGATGCGCGGCGCGAAGGCCAGTGCGCATTCGTGCTCGAAGATGAACTTCTCCACCGCCGTCCAGCCGGGTCCGCCGTACTGCTCGGGCCAGTGGTTGGCGAGCCAGCCGCGCGCGTTGAGGATGGCGTGCCATTCCTCCATGTCGGCCTTGGCGAGGATCTTGCCGCTGCGCACTTTCTCGGACAGCCGCACCGGCAGCTTGGCCGCCAGGAAGGTGCGCACCTCGCTGCGGAAGGCTTCTTCTTCGGTCGTGAAGTTCAGGTCCATGGCGCGCTCCTCAAAAAATCTCGAACAGGCCCGCCGCGCCCATGCCGCCGGCAATGCACATCGTGACCACCGCGTACTTCGCGCCGCGGCGCTTGCCTTCGATCAGCACATGGCCCGTGAGGCGTGCGCCGGTCATGCCGAAGGGGTGGCCGATGGAGATTGCGCCGCCGTTCACGTTGAGCAGTTCCGACGGAATGCCCAGCTTCTCCTGGCAGTAGATCGACTGCGAAGCGAAGGCTTCGTTGAGTTCCCAGAGGCCGATGTCCTCGACCTTCAGGCCGTGGCGCGCGAGCAGCCTGGGCACCGCGAACACCGGGCCGATACCCATCTCGTCGGGTTCGCAGCCGGCCACCGCAAGGCCGCGGAAAGCGCCCAGCGGCTGGATGTTGGCGCGCGCTGCGTCCTTCGCTTCCATCAGCACGCAGGCCGAGGCGCCATCGGACAGCTGCGAGGCGTTGCCGGCGGTGATGAACTTGTCGTCGCCCATCACCGGCTTGAGCTTGGCGAGCGCCTCGTAGGTGGTGCCGCGGCGGTTGCAGTTGTCTTCGGTGGCGGTGACTTCGCGGTAGCTGACTTCCTTGGTTTCCTTGTCGGTCACCGCCATGGTGGTGGTGCAGGCGACGATCTCGTCCCTGTAGCGGCCGGCCAGCTGCGCCTCTTCGGTTTTGCGCTGGCTCTCGGCCGAGAAGCGGTCCTGCGCTTCGCGGCTGATGCCGTAGCGCTGGGCCACGATGTCGGCGGTCTCGATCATCGCCATGTAGAGCGCGGGCTTGTGCTGGACGATCCACGGGTCCATGCCGCTGTCGCCGGCATCGGTGGCGCTGCGCGAGCGGATCTGCGAGATGCTTTCCACGCCGCCCGCGATCATGGCCGGCGCGCCGTCCACCACGATGCGGCCCGCCGCCATCGCGATCGCCTGCAGGCCCGAGGCGCAGAAACGGTTGACCGTGGTGCCGGCGATGGAGATCGGCAGACCCGCGCGGATGATGGCCTGGCGCGCGATGTTGCGGCCCGTGGTGCCTTCGGGGTAGCCGCAGCCGAGGATCGCGTCCTCGATCAGCGCAGGGTCCAGGCCGGAGCGCTCGACCGCGGCCTTCACCGCAAAGGCCGCGAGCGTGGGGCCCGGGGTGATGTTGAACTCGCCGCGGTGCGCCTTGGTGAGCGGGGTGCGGGCGGTGGAAACGATGACGGCTTCGCGCATGGGGATGGCTCCTGGACGGCTGGCTCTGGTTACTCGGATTGATTCAGGCTGGCGAAATCGGCACCGCGCTCGACCAGTTCCACCAGCAGCGGCGAAGGCTTCCAGAAGATCGGGTCTTCTTTCGCGAACTCGCGGATGTCGGCCAGCACTTTCGGCAGGCCCACGGTGTCGGCGTACTTCATCGGGCCGCCGCGGTGCCGCGGAAAGCCGTAGCCATAGAGAAAGGTCACGTCCACGTCGAGCGGGCGCAGCGCGATGCGCTGGAGCACCACGTTGGCGCCCTCGTTGATCATCGCGGCCATGTAGCGGCGCATGATTTCTTCCTCGGTGAAGGCGCGCGGCGTGATGCCGGCGCGCTCGCGCTCGGCGTCGATGATGGCCAGCACCTCGGGGTCGGGCTGGCCGGTGCGCGCGCCTTCGGGATACAGGTAGTAGCCGCGCTGCGTTTTCTGGCCGAACCAGCCGCGCTCGCAGATGCGGTCGGCCACCTGCACGTAGCGCGCCTGTGGATCGCGCGTGGCGGCCTTGCGCTTGCGCGTGGCCCAGCCGATGTCGCCGCCCGCGAGGTCCGACACCTGGAACGGGCCCATCGGGTAGCCGAAGTTGCGCACCGCCTCGTCGATCTGGTACGGAGACGCGCCGTCTTCCATCATGTGGTCGGCGGCCTGGCGGTACACCGCGAGGATGCGGTTGCCGATGAAGCCGTCGCACACGCCGGCGCGCACCGGCACCTTCTTCAATTTCTTTGCGAGCTCGAAGCCGGTGGCGACCACGTCGGCGCTGACCTTGGCGGGTACCACGATCTCGAGCAGCTTCATGATGTTGGCCGGCGAGAAGAAGTGCAGGCCCACCACGTCCTGCGGACGCGAGATGCTGTCGGCGATCTCGTCGATGTCCAGGTACGAGGTGTTGGTGGCGAGCACCGCGCCGCGCTTGCACACGCGGTCGAGCTCGGCGAACACGGCCTTCTTCACGCCCATCTCTTCGAACACGGCCTCGACCACGATGTCGACCTGTGCCAGCGCGTCATAGCTCGTCGAGCCCGAGAAGCGCGCCATCACGCTGTCCTTGGCCTCGGGCGTCATGCGGCCCTTCTTGATCAGGCCGTCGTACACCTTCTCGACATTGGCGCGGCCGCGCGCGAGCTGGGTATCGTCGCGCTCGATCATGGTCACGGGCAGGCCTGCGTCGAGCATCGCCACCGCAATGCCCGCACCCATGGTGCCGCCGCCGACGATGCCGGCCGATGCGAGCGCGCGCGGCGCGGCGGACCGGGTCTCGGGCGCCTTCAGCACTTCGCGCTCGGCGAAGAAGGCATGGATCAGGCCGGCGCGCTGCGGGCTGTCGATGCATTGCAAAAACAGCTTGCGCTCCAGCGCCATGCCTTCGTCGAAGGGCAGCGTGAGCGCGGCTTCGACGGCCTCGATGATCTTCATCGGCGAGAACAGGCCGCGGCTCTTCTTCGCGGTTTCGGCGCGAGCGGCTTCGAGGGCGGCGCGGCTGGCTTCCTTGTCGGCCAGGCCGCCAGCCTCGCGCGTGCGGCGCACGGGCGCCTTGGCGGCGACCAGTTCCTTCGCATAGGCGAGGCCTTCGGCGCGCGCGTCGGCCTCATTGCCGAGACGGTCGACGAGGCCGAGCGACAGCGCTTCCTTCGCGCCCGCATGGCGGCCGCTGAGCATCAGTTCGAGCGCGGGCTTGACGCCGATCAGGCGCGGCGCGCGCTGCGTGCCGCCCGAGCCGGGCAGGAGGCCGAGCTGCACTTCGGGCAGGCCGAGCTTGGCCGACGGTGCGGCCAGGCGGTAGTGCGCCGACAGCGCCACTTCGAGCCCGCCGCCGAGCGCGGCGCCGTGGATGGCGGCAATCACCGGCTTCGTGCAGTTCTCGATCTTCAGGCACACCTCGGGCAGCGAGGGCGGCTGCGGCGTCTTGCCGAACTCGCGGATGTCGGCGCCCGCGATGAAGTTGCGGCCCGCGCCGACGATCAGCACCGCGGCAGCGGCGCCGTCGGCCTCGGCCGCCTCGATGGCGGCCACGAGGCCGCGGCGCACATCCACGCCCAGGGCGTTGACGGGCGGGTTGTCGATGGTTACCACGAACACGTCGCCAAGACGCTCGAAGCTGACGGGACCGGAAGACGTGGAGGGGCTGGAGGGTGTGGTGGCCATGTGCTTTGTCTCTTGCGTGGCGAGCCCTGCTGCAAACGCGAGGGGCCCGAGGCTCTGGGGTGAACCCCGCATTCTTGGCCCGTGCCGGTGCTTTGACAATTGCATAGGCCATTGACAGACTGTCAAAGGATTTTTGACACAATCCGCTGCATGGACCTCCAATCGCTGACCCTGCTGGTGGAAATCCTTGACGCCGGCAACCTGAGCGCGGCGGCGCGCCGGCTCAAGATGAGCCGCGCCAACGTCAGCTACCACCTGAACCAGCTGGAGCGCTCGGTCGGCGCGCAGCTGGTGCGGCGCACCACGCGGCGCGCCGAACCGACCGAGATCGGCCTGCGCCTGTACCAGCACGGCGTGGCCATCCAGGCCGAGCTGCTGGCCGCAAAGGAATCGGTCACCACGCTGGGCCAGGGCCTGCAGGGCCGCGTGCGGCTGAGCGTGCCCAGCGGCTACGGGCAGCTGGTGATGGCCGGCTGGCTGATCGACTTCAAGCGGCAGTACCCCGGCATCGTGCTCGACGTGGTGTTCGAGAACCGCATCGAGGACCTGCTGCGCGACGAGGTCGACATCGCGATCCGCGTGATTCCCGAGCCGCCGCAGAACCTGGTCGCGCGCGAGATGGGGCCGGTGCGCTATGTGGCCTGCGCTTCAAGCGCTTATGCGCAGAAGCATCCGCTGCCGGTGCAGCTCGACGAACTGCAGGGCGCGCCGGTGGTCACCGCCGCCGTCATCGGCCGGCAGCTGCGCGTGTCGGCCTACCAGGGCCAGAATCTGGGAGAGGTGCGGCGCGAGGTGATCCTGGAGCCGACGCTGATCTCGGAGAATTTTTTATTCCTGCGCCAGGCCATCCTCGCGGGCCTGGGCATTGGCCTGGTGCCCGACTACGTGGTGCAGGAGGACGTGCGCAGGGGCGACGTGGTGACCACGCTCGACGATTGGCGCCTTTCGATCTTCGGCACGCAGATGTTCATGCTCTACATGCCCAACCGGCAGCACACGCGGGCGATCCGCACCTTCATCGATTTCATCCTGGAGCAGGTGCGGGCGCCCGGCACGGAACCGGGCGATCAGTCGCAGCGGTAGCTGACTTCGCCCGCCGGCGCGCCGGTTGCCGCCGCCTCCGGATCGAGGAAGCGCATCGGCGCGCCGAAGTTGCGGCAGTAGGCTTCAGCTTCCTGCACGGTGGGCGACTTGAATACACCGTCGCCGAGCCAGCTGACGCGCGGCGCGGGGCCCGATGCGCACGCTGCGACAAGAAGAGCGGCTGGAACGGGGAGGCAAAGGATGAGGGAGCGTCGCATCGGGAAGCGCTGGCTGCGCAGGTGAGGGCGAAAGAGAAAAGGGGCCCGCGGACTGTAGCGCCTGGTGACCATCGGCATGTTTTCTGCTGTACTCCGCCGCATGAACGATGCTGCTCCCCACGCCCCGGTAATGCTCGCGGCGCAAGCGCTGACACCCGAGGCCTTCGCGCCCTACGGCACGGTACTGGCTGCGCCCGCCGGCACGGGACGCCTGATCAATGGCGGCAATGCCGAACGCTTCGACCTCGTCGGCGACCTGCAGCTCGGCGCGCAGGGCGGCCGGCCGATGCTCGCGCTGTTCCGCGCGCAGGCGCGGCGTTTTCCGCACGAAGTCGCGGAGTTGGAGCGCCACGCGCTGGGCAGCCAGACTTTCGTGCCGCTGGGCGAGCGGCGCTTCGTCATCGTCGTGGCGCCGGCCGGCGAAGCGCCCGCGCCTGGTGCGCTTGCTGCGTTCGTCACCGACGGGCTGCAAGGCGTGACGCTCGCGCCCGGCACCTGGCACCACGCGCTGCTGGCGGTGGATGCGGGCGACTTCGTGGTGGTGGAGCGGGCTGCGGCGAGTGTCGATTGCGATACCTGCGCGCTGGCGGCGCAGGTGGTCGTCGACTGGCACAACTAGGCGCTCTTGCCGGCCGGTTTCTTTTTCTTCAGGCCTTGCGCCGCGAGAACGGATTCCCTTGCCAAGGCGGCCAGCGCCTCATGGTCCTCGATGATCTCGATGGGCACCTCGAAGTACTTCCTGACCTGGACCCGCCGCGCCCTGGTGTCGTAGGCAAAGCAGGTGCTGCCGAGTTTCTCGTACCTGGGCCGAGTGTTCTCGTCCACGACGAAGTAGAGGCTGCCGCCCATGACCATCGCGAACTGCGTGGCGTGGGCCGAGAGGCCGGTGCCGCCGAAGAAGCGGTTCGTCGTGATGCCGCCGATTCCAGAGAGCCGGTCGACGATGAAATCCACGAATTGCGGCGAGGCCTGCGACATGTTGCTGTTCCTGCGCTCAACGCATGATGGAAGGCAGCAGTGTCGCCCAATTCAGGGCGCAATCGGCTCGTCAGCCGCCGGCAATGCGCTCCGCCAGGGCGATCAACGACC
This sequence comes from Variovorax sp. V93, assembly GCF_041154485.1. Lineage (NCBI taxonomy): Bacteria > Pseudomonadati > Pseudomonadota > Betaproteobacteria > Burkholderiales > Comamonadaceae > Variovorax > Variovorax sp. V93. Next base: position 894,750 of record NZ_AP028669.1, read on the forward strand.
GGTCCGACCCCGCCGGCCCGAGCAGCGAAATGCCGAGCGGCGCACCGTGGCGTTGCGCGAGCGGCATCGACAGCTGCGGAAAGCCGGCAAGGCCCGCGATGCACAGCATCTGGATCGCGCGGTTGCGGTAGTCCTCCAGGCCGGCCTCGCCTTCGCTGCGCAGCGGCGCGATGTCGGGCATGGTCGGCATCAGCAGCACGCCGTCGCTGCCGAGCAGCTTGGCCAGATGGCTGCGGAAGGCGGCGCGGAAGGCGCGGCCGGCAACGATCTGCGCATCGGTCACGCCGCGCGACCAGGCAAAGCGCTCGGCCACGCCCGGGCCCAGCGGCGGCGCGTAGCGCTCGATCAGCGGACCGTCGGTCAGCCAGGCCTCGTGCGCCTGCACGTAGCGGAAGTTCCAGTACATCGCATCGAAGGAGTCGAGCGCGACCTCGATGCCTGCCGCATCGCCGAGCACGCGCTGCACGCGCGCGGCGGCATCCGCCAGCGCATCGGCCGCGGCCGGCACCGCGAGCGACCACACGTCCTCGGGGCGCAGCAGCCGCACGCGCGCGGGCAGCGCGACCGTGTCGGCGCCCAGCAGCACGTCCGCCACGCGCGCGAAGGTGCCGATGTCGCGTGCGAACCAGCCGCAGGTGTCGAGGCTGGGCGCGAGGTCCAGCGCGCCTTCGAGGCTCACGCGGCCGTGCGTGGGCCGCAGGCCGTACAGGCCGCAGTGGTTGGCCGGCGCGCGCACCGAGCCGCCGGTGTCGGTGCCGAGCGCGAAGTCGCACAGGCCCGAGGACACGGCCGAGGCCGAGCCGGACGACGAACCGCCGGTGATGCGGTCTTTCGCGGCGCCGTTGACCGGCGCGCCGAAGTGCGCGTTGTTGCCGTTCATCGAGAACGCGAGTTCGTCGGTCACGGTCTTGCCCGCGAAGCGCGCGCCCGCATCGAGCAGCTTCTGCACGGTGGGCGCGGTGCGGGTCTTGATGCCCGACATCGCGAGCACGATCGGGCTGCCGCCGCCGGTGGGATAGCCGGCCACGTCGAACAGGTCTTTCGCTGCAAAGCTCAGGTCGGCCAGCGGACCGGTGGGCGCATGCGGCACCGGTGCGTCGGGGTAGGGAACGAAGGCGTGGGCGGGGTCGTGCAGAGGCATGGTGCGCTGTTTGTGTGTGCGTTGCAGGTGCGGGTCAGGCGACCAGCGTGGGTGCGATGGCGGCGGCGGCATCGGTATGGATGCAGCGCGCGCGGTGCTTCGGCGCGAGTTCGACCACCGGCGGCTGCGCGGCGCGGCAGGCATCGGTGGCGAGTGCGCAGCGTTCGGCAAAGGCGCAGCCGGGCGGCAGCGCCGAGAGATCGGGCGGCGCGCCGCCGATGGTCTCCAACCGCGCGCCGCGCGCCAGTGCGCCATGCGCGCGGCTCTTGAGCAGCGCGATGGTGTAGGGGTGGCGCGGCGAGCGGATCAACTCGCGCGCCGTGCCTTCCTCGACGATGCGGCCGGCATACATCACGGCAATGCGGTCGGCCACCTCGACCGCGGCGCCGATGTCGTGCGTGACGAAGATCACCGACAGGCCGAGGTCGCGCTGCAGCTCGCGCAGCAGCAGCAGGATCTGGATCTGCACCGTGGCGTCGAGCGCGGTGGTCGGCTCGTCGGCCAGCAGCAGCTGGGGCTTGCAGGCCAGCGCGAGCGCGATCATCGCACGCTGCCGCATGCCGCCCGACATCTCGTGCGGGTAGGCCGCCAGGCGCCGTTCGGGGCTCGGGATGCGCACGCGCTCGAACAGCGCGAGTGCACGCTGATGCGCCTCGGCCTTGCTCACCGACTCGTGGCGGCGGATCGACTCGACGATCTGCGCGCCGACCGAATACACCGGGTCGAGCGCGAGCAGCGGCTCCTGGAAGATCATCGAAGCGACCTTGCCGCGGAAGTCGTCGAGCTCGCGCGCGGGCATCGCGAGCACGTCGCGCCCGGCCACCTGCACCTGCCCGCCGATGCGCGTGCGGCGCTCGGGATGCAGGCGCAGCAGCGTGCGCAGGGTCACGCTCTTGCCGGAGCCCGATTCGCCGATCAGCGCGACCACTTCGCCGCGCCGCACCTCCAGGCTCACGCCGCTGACCGCATGCACGGGCTTGCGGCCGCCGCTGAAGCTGACGCTGAGGTCGCGCAGGCGGACCATCGGCTCGGAGGAGGAAGAAGTCGGGTGGTTCATGGTCGTCATGCGTTCACGCCGCCCTGGCCAGCGGCACGGCCATCGGATGTCCGCTGCCGGCCTCATGGACCAGGCAGCTCGCCGCATGCCGCGCGCCGGTGGCGATGGGCTCGGGCACCACCTGGCTGCACACCGGTGCGGCCAGCGCGCAGCGCGGATGGAAGCGGCAGCCCGTGGGCGGGTTGATCGGATTCGGCGGGTCGCCGGCCAGCGCCGCCTCTTCGGTGCGGTGGTCGGGGTCCATCGAGGGCATCGACGAGAGCAGGGCGCGGGTGTAGGGATGCGCCGGCGCATCGTAGAGCGCGTCGGCCGGCCCGATCTCGGCCACCTGGCCCAGGTACATGACCATCACGCGGTCGCTCACGTAGCGCACCACGTTGAGGTCGTGGCTGATGAACAGATAGGTCAGGCCGAATTCGGCCTTGAGGTCGAGCAGCAGGTTGATGACCTGCGCTTCCACCGACTTGTCGAGCGCCGACACGGCCTCGTCGAGGATCACCATGCGCGGCTGCAGCGCGAGCGCGCGCGCGATGTTGACGCGCTGGCGCTGCCCGCCCGAGAGTTCATGCGGATAGCGTTCGGCAAAACGCTGCGGCTCGAGCCCGACGCGCGCAAGCAGGTCGCGCGCACGCGCCACGGCCTCGCGCCGTCCGACGCCGTGCACCTGCGGACCGAAGGCCACCGAGTCTTCGATGGTCAGGCGCGGGTTGAGCGAGGCGTAGCTGTCCTGGAACACCATCTGCACCTGGCGCCGGAATTCCTTGAGCGGCAGCTCGCGGCCGCCGACTTCGCGGCCGTCGAAGATCACTTCGCCCCGCGTGGGGGCAATCAGCTGCATCAGCAGCCGCGCGGTGGTCGACTTGCCGCAGCCCGATTCGCCGACCACGCCGAGCGTTTCGCCCTTGAGCACTTCGAAATCGACGCCGTCGACCGCGCGCACCACGCCACCGCCGCGGCCCAGCGGATCCTTCTTGAGCGGAAAGTGCTTGACCAGGCCGGTGATGGTGAGCAGCGGCTGTGCGGGGCCGCCGATGTCTTTCAGTGCGTCCATGTTGTCACGCTCCTTCGTTGCTTTGTTCTTGGCGCTGTTGTTTCAGGGCGCGTGCACAGGCCTCCGGGTACTCCCCTCCGCGAATGCCCCCCGGGCTTCGCCCTCCTCCTTTATTTCGCTGCGGGGAGCACCCGATGCCCTGTGCACGATGGGCGCGGCGCTTGTGCTGGCGGATCAACCACCGCTTTGTCCAACGATCCCGCCGATGGGGTGCCTTGCGCAGCGAAATCAAGGAGGAGCCCGAAGGGCGGGGGACATTCGCGGAGCAAGGTACCCCATCGGCGGGAGCGCGCCCTGAATAACCCGCATCAAACACAACGCGCAGAACAAAAAGAAACCCCATCCCTACCCCTTGTTGTCCATCGCCGACCGCAACCCATCGGACAGAAGATTGAAGGAGATCGAAGTGATGAAGATCATCGCGCCCGGCAATGCAGCGACCCACGGCTGCACGTAGATCGCGGTGCGCAGCGTGTTGAGCATCAGGCCCCACTCCGGCTCCGGCGGCTTCACGCCCAGGCCCAGGAACGACAGGCCCGAGGCCAGGATCATCGACACCGCGATCAGGCTCGTGGCGTAGACGAAGATCGGACCGAGCACGTTGCCCAGCACGTGCACCCGCACGATCGTGAACGGGTTCGCGCCCGAGGCGCGCGCCGCCTCCACGTAGTCGCGCGTGCGCACCTGCGTGGTCACGCTCTCGGCCACGCGCGCGATCTGCGGAATGAACACGATGGTCAGCGAGATCAGCGAGTTGACCACCCCCGCGCCCAGCGTGCCCGACAGCGCAATCGCCAGCAGCACCGAGGGAAAGGCGTAGAACACGTCGATGGTGCGCATGATCAGCGTGTTGGTGAAGCCGCCCGCGTAGCCCGCGACGATGCCGATCACCGTGCCGAAGACGAAGGCGCAGATCACCGGCGTGATGCCGATGAACAGCGACAGCCGCGCGCCGACGATCAGGCGCGACAGCATGTCGCGGCCCAGTTCGTCGCTGCCCAGAGGCAGGCCCTCGGTGCCGATCGGCTTGAGCCGCTTGAGCATCGAGGAGGCGTAAGGGTCGGCCGGCGCGAGCCACGGCCCGAACACGGCCAGGCCAATCAGCAGCAGCACCACGAACGCCGCACCCATGGCGACCGGATCGCGCGTGAAGCGCAGCAGCGCCGAAGTCCAGTAGCCGCGCGAGCGCTGCATCGGCAGCAACGGCTTCACGTCGGCGGTGGCCGAGGAAGAAGAGGGGAGGGGCAGTGCGCTCACGGTCGTCAGGCCCTTGCAATCCGCGGGTCGAGCAGCGTTTGCAGCACGTCGACCAGCAGGTTGAGCACCACGAAGAACAGCGCCAGCACCAGGATGGTCCCCTGCAGCAGCGGCAGGTCGCGCTGGAAGATCGCGGAGTTCAGCAGAAAGCCGGTGCCGGGCCATGAGAACACGGTCTCGATCAGGATCGAGCCGCCCAGCAGGTAGCCCAGCTGCAGGCCCATCACCGCGAGCGCCGTGGGCGCCGCGTTCTTCACCATGTGGCGGAACACGCCCAGGTGCGTGAGGCCCTTGGCGCGCAGTCCGACGATGAATTCCTGGTCGAGGATGTCGGCCACCAGCGCACGCACGGTGCGCGCGACGATGCCCATCGGGATCACCGACATCGTGAGGGCCGGCAGGATCAGGAACTGCACGTGCGCCCAGTCCCAGGCCCAGTCGCTGGAGCCGCCGGGGCCCGCGCCGGTGGCCGGCAGCCACATGAGCTGCGACGAGAACACGATCACCATCACCATGCCCAGCCAGTAGTGCGGCACGCTCACGCCCAGCACCGACAGCATCGAGGCCAAGCGGTCGAGCCACGAGTTGCGGAAGTAGCCCGCCACGAAGCCGAACAGGCAGCCCAGCACGAAGCCGATGAAGGTCGCCACCACCGCGAGCCGCAGCGTGTTGCCCACGGCCGTGAACACCTCGCCCGCCACCGCGCGGTTGCTCGCGATGGACACGCCGAGGTCGCCATGCAGCGCGCGCCAGACCCACATCGCAAACTGCTCGGGCAGCGATCGGTTGAAGCCGTAGAGCTCGCGCAGCTGCGCCTGCAGATCAGCCGAGGCGTCGGGCGGCAGGATCGACACCAGCGGATCGCCGGGCGCGATGTGCACCAGCAGGAAGCACACGAGCGCCACGCCGACCATGATCGGCACGGCGTAGATGATGCGGCGCAAGAGGTAGGCGAGCATGGTGGCTGGCTGGAATGAGGTCAGTCCATCGCCATCGTCGCGATGTCGATGAACCAGCTCTTGGGCTGCACCACGTTCTTGACCTTGGCCGACATCGCGCGCGGCCCCACGTCGTGCGCGATCCACACGAAGGGCGCATCGTCCACGATGTGGGTGTGCAGCTTCGCAAGCGCGGCATCGCGCGTCTTGTCGTCGAAGCTGGTGCGCGCGTCGGCCACCAGCTTGTCGACCTCTGCGCTGCCGTAGTAGCCCCAGTTGTTGGACACCGGCGGGAAGGCCTTGGTGCTCACGAAGCGCACCATCGCGAAGAACGGGTCCATCGCCGCAAAGCTGATGTTGACCGCATTCGCGCCGTTGGCCGACGGGTCCTTCGCGCCCTTGCGCCAGTTGGTGAAGAGCGTGTTCCATTCGATCACGTCGAACTGCACGTCGAAGAAGCACTGCTTGAGCGACTGCTGCGCGAATTCGTTCATCGGCAGCGGCTGCATCTGGCCCGAGCCCGAGGCCGAGATCTGCACCTTGACCTTGATCGGCTTGGCGGCCGAGTAGCCGGCCTGCGTCATGAGCGCCTGCGCGGCCTTCACGTCGTAGCGGATGTCGAAGCCCGGCTTGCCGAACCACGGATGGCCCGGCGGCACCGTGCCCTTGGGCTCGGCCATCATGCCGCCCAGCAGCTGCTTCATGCCGCCGCGATCGATGCACAGGTTGGCCGCCTGGCGCACGCGCTTGTCGAGCCAGGGCGATCCCTCGGCGAACGACAGCTGCCACGGCCACACGTGCGGCTGCGCGTTGGAATAGATCTTGAAGCCGCGCTGCGTGATCTGCGCCATGGCGTCGGGTGCGGGCGCCTCGATCCAGTCGACCTGGCCGCCCAGCAGCGCGGCGGTGCGCGCATTGGCCTCGGGCATCGGCAGCATCACGACCTTGTCGATCTTCGGCACGCGCCTGGCGTCCCAGTAGGCCTTGTTGGCGGCCAGCTCCAGGCGCTCGCGGGCCACGAAGCGGGTGACCTTGAACGGGCCCGAGCCCGCGGGGTCGGCCGCGAAGGCGGTCCAGGCGGCCTTGGCCTTGTCGGCGGGTGTGGCGCCGGCCGCGGCGTCGAACTTCTTCTGCCAGTGGGCCGGCGAGGCCATGAACAGGTTCGTGAGGTTGATCGGCAGGAAGGCGTCCGGCTCGCTGGTGGTGAGTTCGACCGTCAGGTCGTCGATCTTGCGCGCAGTGCGCAGCGTGGGCATGCGCGAAGCGGTCACGCCGACCTGGCTCGGGTCGAACTGCGGGGCGTCCTTGTCGAGCACCTTCTGCACGTTCCACACCACCGCGTCGGCATTGAAGGCGGAACCGTCGTGGAACTTGACGCCGGGGCGCAGCTTGAAGACCCACTTGGTCTTGTCCTTGGCGTCGACGGCCCACGAGGCGGCCAGCGCCGGGATCAGCACGCTCGGCGCGTCGGCCTTGGACAGGTCCCACTGCGTGAGCGAGTCGTAGATCGGAATGCCGGTGAAGCGGTTGCCCTCGAAGCCCTGGTCGGGCTGGCCCAGCGTGCGCGGAATGTCGGCCGCGGTCATGGCGATGCGCAGCGTCTTCTCCTGGGCCAGGGCCGGTGCCGCGAAGGCCAGGGTGGCGAGCGCCGCGCAGGCGGCCAGGGGTTTCAGGATCGAGGCAGAGGCGGCACGCTTCACAGGAGCTCCTAGGGGTGAAAGGGCGAAGGGATCAAACCGGTGGTGAAGCACGACGTGTGCCAGCCGCAAGGCCGCGATGCGACAATGGCCTTCCCATGACAGACACCCTCACCATCACCCGCCCGGACGACTGGCACCTGCATGTGCGCGACGGCGCCGCCCTCGAAGCCGTGGTCCCGCACAGCGCGCGCCAGTTCGGCCGCGCGCTGGTCATGCCCAACCTGCGCCCCCCTGTGACCACCGCGGCGCAGGCCATGGCCTACCGCGACCGCATCCGCGCGGCGGTGCCGCCGGGCACGGCCTTCGAGCCCGTGATGTCGCTCTACCTGACCGACAGGCTGCCGCCCGAGGAAATCGCGCTGGCCGCGGAAGCCGGCGTGCGCGCGCTCAAGCTCTACCCGGCCGGAGCCACCACCAACAGCGATGCCGGCGTGACCGACATCCGCCACACCTACAAGACGCTCGAGGCCATGCAGAAGCACGGCCTGCTGCTGCTGGTGCATGGCGAGGTCACCGATCCGGCGGTCGACCTGTTCGACCGCGAGGCCGTCTTCATCGACCGCGTGATGATTCCCCTGCGCCGCGACTTTCCCGAGCTCAAGGTGGTGTTCGAGCACCTCACCACGAAAGAGGGCGCCCACTACGTGCGCGATGCCAACCGCTTCACGGCCGCCACCATCACCGCGCACCACCTGCTGTACAACCGCAACGCCATCTTCACCGGCGGCATCCGCCCGCACTACTACTGCCTGCCCGTGCTCAAGCGCGAGACGCACCGCGTGGCGCTGGTGGAGGCGGCCACCAGCGGCAGCGACCGCTTCTTCCTCGGCACCGACAGCGCGCCGCATCCGGCCCACCTGAAGGAGCATGCGCTCGGCTGCGCCGGCTGCTACACCGCGCTGACTGCCATCGAGCTCTATGCCGAGGCCTTCGACAACGTGGACGCACTCGACAAGCTCGAGGGCTTCGCGAGCTTCCACGGCGCCGACTTCTACGGCCTGCCGCGCAACAGCGGCACCATCACGCTGAAGCGCGAAAGCTGGACTGTGCCGGAAACCGTGCCCTACGGCGACGCCACGCTCAAGCCGCTGCGCGGTGGTGAAACGCTGAACTGGCGCATGGGCTGAGTTCGACCGTCGCCCCGTGCGTCAGGGGGGATCGCTCAATTGCCGGCCCCCCATAACAAGTTGCAGATAGCCTTGCGTGGCTGGATTGCCGGAACGGCCCACCACCATCAGCAATGCACTGGGCTCGACGGTAGCATCGTATTGGTCTGCGGGCGAGGCGGTGTCCCATCCGATGCGAATGCCGCTCGCGTGGGGGCGCGCAGTAGGGTAGGTTGATATGGGCTCAAGGGTGATGGAAAAGGGAAGTGAGCTGCCGTCGGGCTGATTGAAAACCGTGTTTATCGCATTGACGGAAGTTCCACCGCTACCATAACCGCCGAGCGTCGATACCGTCAGCGGAAATGAGTTTGCCGGCCACTGGAAGGGTGCCCAAGTCGTGAGGCCAACCTCAAAGACCGCGCGGTTCGATGAATCAACGGCGGCGCGCAGGTAAACATTTTTGCCCCCGATGCGTGCCACGGAGAAATGGAAGTTGTCGCTCGCGTTCGCCGTGTTGGTGGCGACCCAATCTCCGGCTTCCGAGCCCTTGGTGACTGAGTAGTTCCGATCTGGCGTACACATTGGCTTCAACGGATCTGTGGAACAGACGCCAAGCGTGGGCGTGTTGGCACCGCTGTAGTACAGGTCGAACGTGCTGGTCGTCGAGTCGGCTATTCCTGCGCCACGCGTCACGCTAAACATGTTGAAACGCGGGAGACTGCCAACAAGATGAAATTCTGTTGCGTCAATGACCAGATTGCGAGCCGCGACGAATGGTTGGAGCGCATAGCGACCCGAACCGTTCGACTCCAGAAATGGAAAGGCGCCGATGACAGCGTCAATAGTGACCTGGAAGCGCGCAGCTGACGAAGGGGCTACCCTATCTGTGGCAAATACATAGACATGTTTTTGCACCGGATCGGCAGCGAAGGGCCCGCGAACCGAGTGGCCTGACTCATCCACCATCTCGTATTGATGCCTGTCGAAATCAAGTCGCAAGCGCTGCTTGGTGCCATTGGAGGCGAACACCGTGTAGCTGTCGTTGCGTGGATCCACGGCCACCCCTTCGCCGGTTCCCCATAAGCCGATCACTCCATTCTGGTAAGGCTCGCTAGTACCCGGCCGCGGGAGGGCTACCATGGCCCAGAGTCCGGCGCCGCGTGCACCGTACAGCGTCGAATTACCCGATTGGAGTCCGCGCGCACCGATCGGTGCATCGTTGGCTAGCGTGACCAGCGGGCGCTGTTCGACGGTCCAATTACCGTCTGCATACACAGCGGATTGTCGGACACTGTCCGCATGCACGCTTGTTCGGGTCCACGCGTCACCGACTTGGAGCGCAGGCTCGTTTCCGCTGGTGCTACTCGCGGTAAAAGCGCCGTACATCGTGGCGGCTGTCCATTCGGTAGTTTCTGGCAAGCCGATACGAAACTGGAGATCAAGGTTCGGCAGCCGCCCGGCAGCCAAATAGACGTTCTGCCCCCCCACTCGGGCCACTGAAAAATCGATCTGCTCTGTTGTGTCGGCCGTTGTTAGACGCCAGATGCCGGGACGCTCTGTAGCGACGATGGCATAGGTCTTCAAGAGCTGCGTGGGACAAACTTCGAGTCGGTAGAAACCGGTATCCGAGCGGCACACCCGCAGTTGCGTCCCGCCGCCGGAAATGCTGATTTGGTGTGCCAGCGAGTAAGCGACGTTTTGAAACGGTGTACCGTAGGTGAAGCGGTTGTAGGTGCCGTCCATTGCGGACTGGGCGCTAACCAGGTTCGTAACGCCCAAGAAGGGATAGGAGATGCCAACCGTGCCTTCCAAGGATGTCCGAGCCAGTGGAAACGTACCGACGATGGCATCACCGAGAAGACGAAAGCGAGCGAGGTTGACTACGGAATTGACTTTGCTACGCTGAAGCACAAAGGTGCCTGGCTGCATAGGATCATCAGAAAATTCACCAGATGCGATCATGCCAACAACGGGCGAGTTGATCGGCTGTAGTACGTTGCTATTTCCTCCATCGCTTGGAGCAAATACGTAGCGTCGATTGCTGAAATCGAGGTCAAGGGTGTACTGCCCTCCGTTGGCGGAAAAAACCCGATAGCGGCGCTTAAAGGGACTTTTCGCGAGCGGACGCAGAGGCGTGGCCAGTTCCTTGTTGGCAACGGGATCCTCGATGAGCGCGCTAGCCTGCGTCTGCCCTGACGCTGTGATTGAAGCGGGGAGCACGGAACCATCCCCTCCGCCGTTCCCGCCACAACTTGTGAGACATATCGCCGCGAACCCGCCAAACAGTATGCGATGCACTTGCACGCTTCCTCCGTTTTGAGATTTATCCGATCAATCGTAACTGAATGTCTTTGATGGATGCGACATGCTGCGCGGGACTGCCTCATGGGCCGCGCAGGTGGGTCTGCATAGAGGAAGCGGGAGATACTCGTCCTTCGACTTTGATAGGAACTTCATATGACTTCCACGCCGTGCGTGATGCTCCTGATCGACGCCGACAACGTCTCCTCCGACGTGATCGAGCAAGCCGTGCAGCGCACGCTGACCGAGCACGGCGCCGTGCACGTGCGCCGCGCCTATTGCAACGCCGAGACGGCGGTCAAGCAGCAGGCGCTCTTCAAGCGGTTGTCGGTGCGGCCGATGGTCAATATTTCGGCCGGCAAGAACAGCACCGACATCGCGCTCGCCGTGGATGCCATCGATCTCGTGATCGCCGAGCGCCCCGACCTGGTGGTGCTGGTGTCTTCCGATTCCGACTTTGCGCCGCTCGTGATCCGGCTGCGCGAAAAGGGCTGCCGCGTCTGCGGCCTCGGCCAGCAGGGCAAGACCGGCGAAGAGACCGTGGCGGTCTACGACGAGTTCACCGACCTGCAGCACCACGGCGCGCCGGTCGCGCCCCGCAGCGCGCCCGCGAAGAAGGCCGCGGCCAAGGTGGCCGCGAAGCGTGCGCCGGCCAAGACGGAAAAGACGGAGAAGAGTGCGGCCGCGCCGGCCCGCAAGACCGCGGCCAAGGCCCCGGTCCGAAAGACCGCCAAGGCCGCAGCGAAGCCGCTCGCGCCGCAGCCGCCTTCCGAAGCCGCCGAATTCATCCTGCGGGCGGCACCTGCGCTGCGCAGTGGTGCCGACGTGCCGCTCAACGACGTGGCCCAGGCCCTGCGCGCGGCCGGCCTGCTCGGCAAACACGGCAGTTCGCTCAAGCTGTTCGACAAGCTCCCGGCGGAGTTCGCCGTGCTGCAGCACCCCGACCGCATCCGCTGGACCGGAGCCGCCACGCCTTGAGCCTGGCGGCGGTCGACTGGGCGCAGCCCTGGCTCGCGCCTTATCGCGCCATCGGCCAGGCGGCGGCGCAGACGGCGCTCGGCACCTCGGTCGCTGCCGCGCTGCAGCGGGAAGCAGCGCCGGGTTTCAGGCCCGCCTTCGTGCCGCAGTCGGCGCTGCACGCGGGGCAGGCCTACGAAGTCCACATCTTCCAGACCGGCACCGTGCCGACGCGCGACAACCTGCACGACTTCTTCAACGGCCTCGTCTGGCTCGCCTTTCCGGAGGCCAAGCGCCGCCTGAACGAAATGCAGGCCGCCGAGATTGCCCGCTCGGGCGTTGGCGCCACGCGCGGCCCGCTGCGCGACGCGCTCACGCTGTTCGACGAGAACGGCGCCGTGCTCGATGCGCCCGAGCCGCTGTGGCAGGCGCTGGCCGAGCGCGACTGGCACACGCTTTTCGTGACGCAGCGCACGCTGTGGTCCGAGGCGCGCCTCTGGATCTTCGGCCATGCGCTGCTCGAAAAACTCGCCACCCCGCGCAAGGCGCTCACCGCGCATGTGCTGCGGCTGCCGCCACCCGCTGCCGGCGGGCCGGCGGCGCCCTGCGATCGGGCGCTGGCACGCAGCCTCGATCCGCATCAGCTGGCGCAAAAACCCTTCGTTCCGCTGCCCGTGCTGGGCGTGCCGGGCTGGTGGGCCGGCAACGCGGCGGCCGATTTCTACGACGATCCCAAGGTCTTCAGGCCCGGTCCGTAGAACTTTTGCTCCTATCATCGCTCTACCCGCGAGCCGCGGTGCGGCTCTCCAGAATCCAAACAACAACACAGGAAGAGCGCCATTTCCTGCACGGCTTGAAGAGGGCCATCCGGTCCTCATCTAGGCGGCAGCATTCCCCCACGGAGAATTCAACTTGAAACGTATCCTTCTGTTCGTTTTGACCAATGTGATGGTCGTTGCAGTGCTCGGCATCGTCGCCAGCCTGCTCGGCGTCAACCGCTTTCTGACGGCCAACGGGCTGAACCTCACGGCGCTGCTCGGCTTTGCGCTCATCATGGGCTTCGGCGGCGCGATCATTTCGCTCCTGATCAGCAAGCCCATGGCCAAGTGGACGACCAAGCTGCACATGATCGACAACCCCCAGTCGCCCGACGAGGCCTGGATCGTCGGCACGGTGCGCAAGTTCGCCGACAAGGCCGGCATCGGCATGCCCGAGGTCGGCATCTTCGAAGGCGAGCCCAATGCCTTCGCGACCGGCGCGTTCAAGAACTCGTCGCTGGTGGCGGTGTCCACCGGCCTGCTGCAGAACATGACGCGCGAAGAAGTCGAGGCCGTGATCGGCCACGAGGTGGCGCACATCGCCAACGGCGACATGGTCACCATGACGCTGATCCAGGGCGTGATGAACACCTTCGTCGTGTTCCTCTCGCGCGTGATCGGCTATGCGGTCGACAGCTTCCTGCGCCGCGGCGACGACCGTTCGTCGGGCCCGGGCATCGGCTACTACGTGAGCACCATCGTGCTGGACATCGTGCTGGGCTTTGCCGCCGCCATCGTGGTGGCCTGGTTCTCGCGCCAGCGCGAATTCCGCGCCGACGCCGGCTCGGCCGCGCTCATGGGGCAGAAGCAGCCGATGATGAATGCGCTGGCCCGCCTCGGCGGCCTGCCGGCCGGCGAACTGCCCAAGGCAGTGGAAGCCATGGGCATCACGGGCAGCATCGGCAAGCTCTTTGCCACGCACCCGCCGATCGAAGAGCGGATTGCGGCGCTGCAGAACGCGCGCGGCTGATCGATCGAATCACACTGCGACAGCAAAAGAAAAGCCGCCACGGGTTGCCGTGGCGGCTTTTTCATTGGGGCCGGCGCGCGCGGCGGCCCGGGCGATCAGGCCGCCGGAGCCGCCGGCTGCCGCTCGGCCCGTGCGCGGGCGAGCGTGCGGCCCACTTCGCCGGCATCCATGCCGTACATCTCGGCGAACTCGTGTTCGCTGCTGCGGCCGCTCGCTTCGAAGGCGCGCAGCAGCGCCTCGCGCTTGGCGGCCTGGCGGGCCAGCTCGACCAGCGCTTCGTCGAGCACGGCGTTGGTTTCCTCGTCGCGCGAGCGCACCAGCACCGCGTAGGCCTCGCGGTCCAGGCCCGAGGCTTCCACGGCGCGGGCGATGCGCGCCACGAGCTGCGCACGCAGGTCCTCGCCGGGGTTGCGCTGCACGCGGCGGCGGTGCAGCTCGAGGATGGCGTGGTGCACATGCTCGGGCGCGACCGGCTCCACCGGATTGCCGTCGAGGTCGTGGCGCGCAAGGCCCGCGGCCACCGCCTCGAGGTAGCGCGTGGAGCGTGCGTGCAGGCCCAGCGCAACCTTGAGCTCGTCCTTCTTGAAGTCGTCGGGGTGCTTCTCGAGCAGGTCCTGGAACACGCCGAGCTTGAGCGGCAGGAAGCGCGCGCCGAACATGTGGGGGTACAGCTCGAACAGCTTCTCCAGCGCGGGGTGCACCTTGCGTGCGCGCTGCTGCGGCTGCTGTGCCGCCTGCTTCGGCTTCTGCTTTTGCTGCTGCTGCTGCCGCGGCTGGCGCGGCGCGCGCGGCGCCCGGGGCGGGCGTCCATCGGCGCTCGGCTGCTGCTGCTGCTGCGCGGCGGTGCCCTCGGCTTCCGCCGGCTGGACTTCCTGGATTTCTTCTTGGGGCGTGGCGGTGTCGGTCATCGGTCGGTCTTGTCTGGTTGGCTGGCAGCGGCGGAAAAAATGGATGCCGCGCGTTCAGCGCGGGCGGAACATCTTGAAGAGATTGTCGGGGCTGATCTCGAAGTAGTCGGCCGGGCCGCCGCCGCGCAGGATGGGCTGCGCCGCGGCGGTGTCGTAGATGCCGTTCTTCAGCAGGTGACGCGCGATGTGCACGCCCACCACTTCGCCGAGGATCAGCCAGGTGGGCACCGGCACGCCGTCCACGCCCTGGAGCTGCAGCAGCTGCGTGAGCCGGCACTCGAAGGACACCGGGCTCTCGGCCACGCGCGGCACCGCGATGCGGCGCGACGCCGCGGGCGTGAGGCCGGCGAGCTCGAACTCGTTCACCTCGGGCGGCACGGGGGCGCACGACTGGTTCATCTGCTCGGCCAGCGGCCGGGTGGCCAGGTTCCAGCCGAACTCGCGCGTCTGGCGGATGTTGTGCAGGCTGTCCTTGGCGCCGATGCTCGCAAAGCCCACGATGGGCGGCGTGTAGTTGAAGGCGTTGAAGAAGCTGTAGGGCGCGAGGTTGAGCCTGCCGTTCTCGTCCTGCGACGAAATCCATCCGATCGGCCGCGGGCCGACCATCGCATTGAACGGATCGTGCGGCAGGCCGTGGCCCTTGGCAGGCTCGTAGAAGTGGAAATCGTCGTTCGGCACGGCCATCGGTTCCTTGCTCATTTTCCGGCGACGCTGCGCGCAACGGCTTCGGCGACCTTGATGCCGTCGACGCCGGCCGACAGGATGCCGCCCGCATAGCTCGCGCCTTCGCCGGCGGGATAGAGGCCGCGCACGTTGAGGCTCTGGAAGTCGTCGCCGCGCGTGATGCGGATCGGCGAGGAGGTGCGCGTTTCCACGCCGGTGAGCACCGCATCGTGCAGGTCGAAGCCCTTGATCTTGCGGCCGAAGGCGGGAAAGGCCTCGCGCATCGCCTCGATGGCATAGGCCGGCAGCGCCTGGTGCAGGTCGGTGGGTGTGACGCCGGGCTTGTACGAAGGCATCACGCTGCCGAGCGCGGTCGAGGGCTTGCCCGCGATGAAGTCGCCCACCAGCTGGCCGGGCGCGCGGTAGTCGCCGCCGCCGAGCACGAAGGCCTTCGACTCGAGCTCGCGCTGCAGTGCGATGCCGGCGAGCGCATCGCCCGCGGTCCCGGGCGTCCAGCCGGGAAAGTCGCGCGGATCGATGCCCACCACGATGCCCGCGTTGGCGTTGCGCTCGTTGCGCGAATACTGGCTCATGCCGTTGGTGACCACGCGGCCCGGTTCGCTGGTGGCCGCCACCACGGTGCCGCCCGGGCACATGCAGAAGCTGTAGACCGAGCGGCCGTTGCTCGCGTGGTGCACCAGCTTGTAGTCGGCCGCGCCGAGCAGCGGATGGCCCGCATGGCGGCCCCAGCGCGCGCGGTCGATCAGGCCCTGAGGGTGCTCGACGCGAAAGCCGATGGAAAAGGGCTTGGCCTCGATGTGCACGCCGCGCGCATGCAGCATGGCAAAGGTGTCGCGCGAGCTGTGGCCGAGCGCCATCACCACGTGGTCGGCGCGCAGCTCGCTCGCCTGGCCGGTGGCCTGGTCGAGCACGGTGAGGCCGCGAAGCTGGCCGTTCTCGATCTGCACGTCGGTCACGCGCTGCTCGAAGCGGATCTCGCCGCCGAGCGCCACGATCTGCTCGCGGATGTTCTCCACCACCTTCACCAGCTTGAAGGTGCCGATGTGCGGATGCGCGACGTAAAGGATCTCGGGCGGGGCGCCGGCCTTCACGAACTCTTCCATCACCTTGCGGCCGAGGAAGCGCGGGTCCTTGATCTGGCTGTAGAGCTTGCCGTCGGAGAAGGTGCCGGCGCCGCCTTCGCCGAACTGCACGTTCGACTCGGGGTCGAGCACGCTCTTGCGCCACAGGCCCCAGGTGTCGCGGGTGCGCTGGCGCACGGTCTTGCCGCGCTCCAGCACGATGGGCTTGAAGCCCATCTTCGCGAGCATCAGCGCCGCGAAGATGCCGCAGGGGCCGAAGCCGATCACCACCGGCCGGGGGGCGCCTTCGGGCGCCTGCGCGGGCGGGGTGTAGCGCATGTCGGGCGCGGCCTGGATGTGCGGATGCGCAACGTGCTTCGCGAGCAGCGCGGCTTCGAGTCCGGCGTCGGCCAGCTGCACGTCGGCGATGTAGACCGTGAGCAGGTCGGCCTTGCGCGCATCGAAGCTGCGCTTGAAGACGGTGTGGGAAGCGATCGCTTCGAGCGGGACGTCCAGCGTCCGGGCGATCAGGGCGGCCAGCGCGTCGGGGGCGTGGTCCAGTGGGAGTTTGAGTTCGGAGAGTCTCAGCATGTCGTGGGGCTTGTGTTTATCAAGCAGGCCACGGATTTTACGCGCCGAGGCGCTATGAAAGGGATAGCTGGGTCAGGCTGGCAGGAAGCCTTCGACCGAGAGATAGCGCTCGCCGGTGTCGTAGTTGAACCCCAGCACCACCGCATCGGGCGCCAGCGAGGGCAGCTTCTGGGCGATGGCCGCGAGCGTGGCGCCGGAGGAAATGCCCACCAGCATGCCTTCCTCGACTGCGCAGCGGCGGGCCATTTCGCGCGCCGGTTCGGCGTCGACCTGCAGCACGCCGTCGAGCAGCGAGGTGTCGAGGTTCTTCGGGATGAAGCCCGCGCCAATGCCCTGGATCGGGTGCGGCGAGGGCTGGCCTCCCGAGATCACCGGCGAGGCCACCGGCTCCACCGCGAACACCTGCAGCTTCGGCCACTTCTTCTTGAGCACCCGCGCCACGCCCGTGATGTGGCCGCCGGTGCCCACGCCGGTGATCAGCACGTCGATGCCGTCGGGGAAGTCGGCCGCGATTTCCTCGGCCGTGGTGCGCACGTGCACGTCGATGTTGGCGGGGTTGTTGAACTGCTGCGGCATCCAGGCGCCCGGCGTGCCGGCCACGATTTCCTCGGCCCGCGCAATGGAGGCCTTCATGCCGCCGGCGCGCGGCGTCAGGTCGAAGGTGGCGCCGTAGGCGAGCATGAGGCGGCGGCGCTCGACCGACATGCTGTCGGGCATCACGAGGATCAGCTTGTAGCCCTTGACGGCGGCGACCATGGCCAGGCCGATGCCGGTGTTGCCCGAGGTGGGTTCGACGATGGTGCCGCCGGGCTTCAGCGCGCCGGACTTCTCGGCGTCTTCCACCATCGACAGCGCGATGCGGTCCTTGATGGAGCCGCCGGGGTTGGCGCGCTCGGACTTGACCCACACCTGCTGCTTCGCATTGCCGAACAGGCGGTTGATGCGGATATGCGGCGTGTTGCCGATGGTCTGGAGGATGTTCTGGGCCTTCATGGGATCTCCTTGGGCTTTTGTTGGGGCAGGGCTGGTCGGTCGAAGCGCCATTGTGGAGCGGACGGCCGGCGCCTGCGAGGGTATCGAGCGATAATCCCCCTCGTGAAGCACGCCAGACCGCCGCTGGTGCAAGCCCGCAAGGGGCGACGCCGCAAGGCGCCGCGTCGAAAGACCGCACTGGAGGAACGTCCGGACTGCACAGGACAGCGCAGGAGTTAACGACTCTCCACCGTGAGGTGAGGATCAGAGCAACAGAGACGAGCCGATTCAGTTCGGGTGAAACGGGCAATCTCTGCGCGCAGCAACACCAAGTAGGCCAGTATCGAGGTGGTTCCGCTGAGCTGGCGGGTAGGTGGCATCGAGCCGTTTGGCGACAAGCGGCCCAGAGTAATGGCGGTCACGTTGGGGGCAACTCCAACGCACAGAATCCGGCTTATCGGCGGGCTTCACACTTTTCTTTTTCCTTCTCCCTGATTCGCCGTGGGGTTCTTCCATGGGGCAGCAGCGGTGCCGCGGCTTTTCTCCTAAAATAGATAGCAAGCTAACTAATTGGAGAGAAGCCATGGCCCATGTCTCGAAGACGCGCGAAGCCGCGCTGATGTCGCTCGGCATGGCGCTCTCGCTGCTGCAGCGCGGCTACCGGGCCGCGGCCGACAAGGCGGTGGCGCATGTCGGGCTTTCGCAGTCGCTGGCGTGGCCGATCGTGATGATCGGCCGGATGCACGGCGGCGTGCGCCAGGGCGTGCTCGCCGAGGCGCTGGGCATCGAGGGGCCTTCGCTGGTGCGCTCGATCGACCAGCTGGTGGAGGCCGGTTTCGTGGAGCGCCGCGAAGACCCGGCCGACCGCCGCGCCAAGACGCTGCACCTCACGCCGGCCGGCGAGGCCGCCTGCCAGCCCATCGAGGCCGCGCTGCGCGGCATGCGCGCCACGCTGTTCGAAGGCGTGGCCGACGAGGACATCGCCGCCTGCCTGCGCGTGTTCGCGGTGCTCGGAGAACGGCTCGGCCGCGCAGCACCGGGGCCGCAGGAAGGGCGCAGGTAGATGGCCGCGTTCCGGCTGCCGCGCTTCAGCCGCGCGGAGCTTCTCTTTTCTGCCAAGAGCTTTGCCGCCGCGATGCTGGCCATGTACCTGGCCAGTCGCGCCGGCCTGCCGCGTCCGTTCTGGGCCTTGATGACCACCTATGTCGTGGCCCATCCGCTGGCCGGCGCGGTGCGCTCCAAGGCCCTCTACCGCTTCTGCGGCACCTTGATCGGATGCGTGGCCACGGTGCTGCTGGTGCCCGCGCTGTCGAATGCGCCGGAGCTGCTCACGCTGGTGCTCGCGCTGTGGGTGGGGCTGTGCCTGTGCATTTCGCTGTTCGACCGCACGCCGCGCTCGTATGTCTTCATGCTCGCGGGCTACACCGCCGCGCTGATCGGCTTTCCTTCGGTGCAGACGCCGCTCGCGCTGTTCGACACCGCGGTGGCGCGGGTGGAGGAAATCGGCCTGGGCATCCTGTGCGCCACGCTGATCCACAGCATTGCGTGGCCCACGGGCCTGGCGCCGACCGTGCTGGGCCTGCTCGACCGCACGCTGCTGGATGCGCGCCAGTGGCTCACCGACCTGCTGCAGCCCGCGGGCCGCAGCACCGACGCCGATCCGCAAACGCTTGCTGCCGACCGCCGCCGGCTGGCCGGCGACATCACCCAGCTGCGGCTGCTGTCCACCCACGTGCCGTTCGACACCACGCACCTGCGCTGGACCGCCGGCGCCATCCGGGCCATGCAGGACCGCGTGGCGGCACTCACGCCCGCGCTGTCGGCCGTGGAGGACCGGCTGCTGGCGCTGGAGCAGGCCGAAGGCGCGATCGCGCCGGACGTTGCGGCGGTGCTTGCGCAGGCCGCGCAATGGCTGCAGGAAAACGACGCCGCGCGCGCGCAGTCGCTGCAACTGCTGCGCCGCTCGATCCAGGCGCTGGGCGCCACGCCGCAGCACAGTCCCTGGAGCCGCGCCTTGCGCATCGGGCTCGCGGGCCGGCTCGAGGAACTGGTCGAGGGATGGCGCGCCTGCGCGCGGCTGCGCATGGACATCGACGAGGGCCTGCAGGGCGCTCTGCCGCCGCGCCGCATGGCCGCGCTCGGCAGCCGCGTGCTGCACCGCGACTACGGCATGGCGCTGCTGTCGGCGCTGGCCGCGGTGCTCGCCATCTGCCTGTGCGGCGCCTTCTGGATCGTGACGGGCTGGCCCACGGGCTCGGCCGCCACCATGATGGCCGCGGTCTTCTGCTGCTTCTTCGCGACCATGGACGATCCCGTGCCCGCGATCCACGGCTTCCTGAAGTACACGCTGTGGTCGATTCCCGTCTCCGCGCTCTATGTGCTGGTGCTGATGCCGCTGGTGCAGGACTTCGGCATGCTGGTGGCGGTGTGCGCGCCGGCCTTCCTGCTGCTGGGTGTCTACATGGCGCGGCCGGCGCATTTCATGGCGGCCATGGCGCTGCTGTTCGGCGTGGCCGGCACGCTGGCCCTGCACGACACCGCCAATGCCGACCTGGTGAGCTTCATCAACAGCATGCTCGGGCAGGTCATCGGCGTGGTGGTTGCTGCGCGCGTCACGCGGCTGGTGCGCTCGGTGGGCGCCGACTGGAGCGCACGGCGCATCCAGCGCGCCACCTGGCGCGAGCTCGGCGAGATGGCCGGCGTCTCGCAGCGCCAGGGCGCGCAGGGCGACGCCTACGCCGTGCGCATGCTCGACCGCATCGGCCTGCTCGCACCGCGCATCGCGCAGGCCGGCGGCAGCATCGAGGGTGTGGCCGCCAACGACGCGCTGCGCGACCTGCGCACCGGCGCCGACATCGACGTGCTGCAGCGGGTGCGCGCGCAGCTGCCGCCGGCGTCGGCCTCGGCGCTTCTGGGCGGCATCTCGCAGTTCTTCCTCCAGCGCGGCAGGGGCCGCATGCAAGCGCGCCCCGCCAGCCTGCTGCCGCAGATCGACGAGGCGCTGTCGGCGGTGCTTGGCGCGCAGCATGCGCCGTCATCCGCATCGCGCAGCGCAGTGACCGCGCTGGTGGGCCTGCGCCGCAATCTTTTCCCCGATGCACCGCCGCGCCTCGCCGTGGCCGGACAAGGAGCCTCCAGATGATTGGCGAAGCAAGTTTCTACGGCCTCTACGTGCCATGGCTGCTGGTGCTGGCCGGCATTGCGCTGGCCGCCCTCTGGGGCGTGCGCCATCTGCTGGCCCTGGCCGGCCTCTACCGCTGGGTGTGGCATCCCGCGCTGTTCGACATGGCGCTTTATCTGCTGCTGCTCTACGGCATCAGCCGCGCGGCCTCCTTCCTTCAATGACGAGATCCAGATGAAAGCCCCTTTTCCCACCGACAGCTCCTGGCCGATGCGCCTCGGGCGCATTCTTCTCACCGCGGCCGTGGTGGCGGCCGCCGCATGGGCCGGCCTGCAGCTCTGGGACCATTACGAGCTCGCTCCCTGGACGCGCGACGGCCGCGTGCGCGCCAACGTGGTCCAGATCGCGCCGGACGTGTCCGGGCTGGTCACCGCGGTGCCTGTGCGGGACAACCAGGCCGTGCAGGCCGGGGCCCTGCTGTTCGAGGTGGACCGCGCGCGCTACGACCTTGCCGTGCGCCAGGCCCAGGCCGCGCTGGCGGCGCAGCGTGCCGCCAGCGCACAGGCGCAGCGCGAGAACGCGCGCAACGCGGGGCTCGACGCGCTGGTGTCGCAGGAGGCCCGCGAACAGGCCCGCGCCCGCGCGGAGCAGGCGCGCGCCGCCGTCGCACAGGCCGAGGTGGCACTCGATGCGGCGCGCCTCAACCTGCAGCGCGCCGAGGTGCGCGCGCCGGCCGACGGGCTGGTGACCAACCTCGACCTGCGCACCGGCAGCTATGCATCGGCCGGGCGGCCGGTGCTGGCGCTGGTCGATGCGCATTCCTTCTTCGTCGAGGGCTACTTCGAGGAAACCAAGCTGCCGCGCATCCACCTGGGCGATCGCGTGCGCGTGACCCCGATGGGCGGCGGCGCAGTGCTCGAAGGCGCGGTCGACAGCGTGGCCGCCGGCATTGCCGACCATGACCGTTCGACCAGCGCCAACCTGCTGCCCAGCGTCAACCCGACCTTCAACTGGGTGCGGCTCGCGCAGCGCATTCCGGTACGCATCAGGCTCGATCCTTTGCCGCAGGGCGCGCGGCTCGTGGCCGGCCAGACCGTGACCGTGCAGGTGCTCGAGCATCCGCCAGCGCGCCATGCGGGTGCATCGGCCGCCGAGCCGAAGAAGGGATGAGCGCCATGTCACCTGCTTTTCGCATGGCTTCGCTCGTGGTTGCGGCGGGGCTGGCGGCCTGCGCGGCGGTCGGCCCCGACTACCGCCAGCCGCCCGGGGCGCTGGCCAGCCAGCCCGGCGCCGCGCGCCCGTTCGCCGAGGCGCCCGCGCACGCCGCGCCGCTGCCCGCGCACTGGTGGCGGCTGTACCGCGACCCGCTGCTCGACCAGCTGGTCGCGCAGGCCCTCGCGCACAACACCGACTTGCGGCAGGCCGTCGCGAACCTGGAGCGCGAGCGCGCCATCGAGGCCGAGGTCGCCGGCGCCCGGCGCCCCACGATCGGCGTGAACGGCGGCCCTTCGTTCGGCCACGCGTCCGGCCTGTCGATGCTGCAGAAGGACTACGAGCCGCCGAGCCGCTTCAACTACAGCGCGGGCGCTTCGCTGTCCTATCAGGTCGACCTGTTCGGCCAGATCCGCCGCAGCATCGAAGCCGCGGGCGCCAGCACCGAGGCCGCCGCGGCCGCGCTCGACCTCGTGCGCGTGAACGTGGCCGCGGGCACCGCGCGCGCCTACGCTCAGGCCTGCTCGACCGGGCTGCGCCTGCAGATCGCGCAGAAGTCGGTCGCTCTGCAGCAGGACGCGCTGGATGCCACCGAGCGCCTGCAGCGCGCGGGCCGTGCCGGCGCCATTGACGCGAGCCGCGCACGCGCGCAGCTGGAGCAGTTGAACGCCGCACTGCCGCCGCTGCAGGCCGAGCGCCAGGGCGCGCTCTACCGCCTGGCCACGCTGACCGGTGCGCTGCCGCAGGACTTCCCGCGCGAGGTGGCCGGCTGCGCCGTGCCCCCGCGGGTGGCCGGCGCGCTGCCGGTAGGTGATGGCGCGGCACTGCTGCGGCGCCGCCCGGACATCCGCCAGGCCGAGCGCAGCCTGGCGGCAGCCACCGCCCGCATCGGCGTGGCCACGGCCGATCTCTATCCGAAGGTGACGCTGGGGCTCTCGGCCTCGTCGGCCGGGCCGGCCAGCGATTTCGGCCGCAAGGACACCGTCGGCTGGAGCATGGGCCCGCTGATCTCCTGGACCCTTCCGAACACCGGCATCGCGCAAGCCCGCATTGCCCAGGCCGAGGCCGGCACGCGCGCCGCGCTCGCGAAGTTCGACGGCACCGTGCTGACCGCATTGCGCGAAACCGAGACCGCGCTCGGCACCTATGCGCGCGAGCTCGACCGCCGCGCCGCGCTGCAGGCCTCGCGCGACCAGAGCGCCAAGGTGGCCGCGCAGGCGCGCCAGCTCTACCAGAGCGGCCGCACCGCATACCTCGACGCGCTCGATGCCGAGCGCTCACTGGCCGCGAGCGACGCGGCGCTGGCGGCCAGCGAGGCGCAACTGGCCGATGACCAGGTGGTGCTGTTCATGGCGCTTGGCGGCGGGTGGGAGCCGGACGATACGGCCGCCGTTCCCGCGCCCGCATCCGGCCCCGCCACCACGATCCGCTGACCGCGGCCGCCGCTTCCCGGCCGCGCGCGATGCCCACGCGCCTCAGCGCGTGAAGAGCCAGCCGCCCTTGGGCTGGCGCGTCAGTTCATGCCGCCGCACCGAACGCTCCTCGCCGTCGTCCCCCACGTACACCACCTCGAAGCGCAGCCGCTTCGGCGAGACCATCTTCCAGTTCTGGATGCGCTTGACCGTCACGCAGGCGGTCCTGTCGTGGTACTGCATCTCCGCCATCGGTCCGCCCTGGAAGCCGGTGCCGTCGAACAGCCGGCCCGGCGCCGCGAACGGATTGAGCACGGCGCCGTTGCGCGCGGTGATGCAGCCTTCGGTTCGCACGAAGGATTCGATGGTGGGCGCGGCGCTTTGCACCACCTTGGCCACGGCCGGCGAAGGCGGCTTGGTCACGATGGCCTCGCGGATGCGTTCCACCTGCTCCTCGGTGATCGGCGCGAGCCCGCTGGGCGACACGACCGGCGGCGGTGCCGGGGGCGGTGGTGGCGCGGACAAGGGCAGCAATGGCGCGAGATAGCTGCAGCCCGCCAGCGCCAGCGGCGCGGTGCAGGCGAGTGCGGCGATCCGGGTTCCGAACTTCATGGACGGGTCTCCTGTCGTCGATTCCTCTTCGGGCCTTGTTCGTGCCTCTTCTTCGATGTCAAAAGCGCTCATGCGGCGAAAGATAGCGCCACTGGCCGGGCTCCAGCCCCGCCAGCGGCACGCGGCCGATGCGGATGCGCCGCATAGCCAGGATGCGCAGGCCGGCTTCGTCGCACAGGTGCGCGATCTGTCCGGGCCGCGCGCCCTTGAGTGCAAAGCGCAGGCCGGTCTGGTCGTCGGCCTGGCGGCCGATGCTCACGCGTGCGGGCGAACGCTCGAAGCGCGCGAGCTGCTCGGGGCTCACCTTGCCGGCCACGTCGACCATCACCTCGTGTTCGAGCACGCCCGCATCTTCCTGCAGCTTGCGCTCGATGCGCCATTCCTGCGTGTAGACCACGAGCCCGCTGGCGCCGGTTTCGAGCGGCGTCATGCAGCGCTGCGCCTTAGCGTGCGCCGGCAGGAAGCGCATGCCCGCGCGTTCGGGCTCGTGGTGGTTGGCGGCCACCAGCAGCCGGTGCGCGGAGTCGGTGGCCATGCCGGCCGGCTTGTGCAGCAGCAAGGTGACGGGCAGCACCGGCTCGGGCTTGGCGCCGGGCTCGATCTCGACCTTCTGGTGGCCCTGCACGCGCGACTGCGGCAGCAGCGCCGGCACGCCGTCGACGCGCACCGCGCCGTTCTCGATCAGCAGCTCGGCCTCGCGCCGCGAGCAGCCCGCGATGGCGGCCACGCGCTTGGCAAGGCGGATGCCTTCTTCTTCGGAAGCGCCGCTCATGGCGTGGAGGCCCGTTGCCGGATGCGCGCCACGTGCGCGGCCAGCGAGCGGGCGGCCACCGGCCACATGCGCTCGGGCACGTCGTCGTAGGCCAGCGGCAGCCAGTCGTCCGGCGTGCCCCCGGGCAGCCTCTGCATGGCCGCGGCGATCTTGGCTTCGCGCTTCAGGCGGTGCGCCTTCAGCTGCGCGATGGCGCTGCGCGCGCTGCCGATGACGTGGCCGTGCGCCGGCAGGATGAAATCGATGCCGCCGGCCTCGCAGGCCGCATCGAGCTTGTCGAGCGAATCGATATACGCGTTCATGTCGCCGTCGGGCGGATCGACCACCGTGGTGCTGCCGTTCAGGATGTGGTCGCCGGAGAACAGCAGCCCGTCTTCCTCGAGCACCAGGCACAGGTGGTTGGCCGCGTGGCCCGGCGTGTGGATGGTGCGCAGCGTGTGGGTGACGGGCTCGCCTTCGGCCGTGCTGCCGCTGATCACCAGGCGCTCGCCGTCGCGCAATTCGCGCTCCGCGGCAAAGCGCGCCGAGGAGCGCGCCGTGGGCGCCGAAGACAGCCCGAGGATCGGCGGCTTCTCCTTGCACAGCGCCTGCAGCGGTGCCGCACCGGGCGAATGGTCGGCATGCGAATGGGTGCACACGATCATGCGGATGTTTCCTTCGGTGGCACGCCAGAGCCGATCAATATGCGCCGCGTCGTTCGGGCCCGGGTCGATCACGAGGTAGCCCGTGGCTGCGTCGCCCACGATGTAGCTGTTGGTGCCCGGGCCGGTCATGGCACCGGGGTTGGGCGCGGTCAGGCGCTGCACGTTCCTGAGCAGCGGCACGGCGCGCTCGCTCTGCCAGTCGAGTGCATGCCGCAGCTGCCCGTCGGGGCACACCAGCGCGAGCTCGCCATAGGGCGAGTCGCTTTCCATGTAGCGCGCGTCCTGGCCGCGCAGCAGGCCCGCGCGCGGGCAGCTGGTCCACAGCGGCTTTTCGGCGGCGCAGGCTTGCAGCACCGCGTCGACGCTGGCATAGGCCGCGAGCCGCTGCAGCGTGCGCACCGTCGGAAAGATCATGAAGAAGCTGCCCGCCGCATGGCGCGCCAGCGCATCGGCCGGCCGCACCCAGCAGGGCTCGAACTGCTCGCTCTCGTCGGCCGTGGGCGTCTGGCCCTCGGGCATGCACGCCACCAGGAAGGGCACGTCGAAGCGCTTGGGCAGGTCGCGGTCGGTGATCCAGTGCGCGAGGCTGAACACCTGGTCGCACGCGAGCACCAGCCCGCGCGCGGCGCACTGCTCGGCAAAGGACACGGGCGAGGCAGTGCTGCGGTCCATCGACGCGATGTCCTGCGCGCTCACGGGCCGGCCGTCGGCATGGCGCGCGAGCAGAACGCCGAGCTCCTCGAAGCCTTCGCGGATGGCCGCGATGGCTTGCGTCAGCTGCAGGCCGCTCTGGGTGGGCCGTCGCGCGGCGATGCGGCTGGCGGCTTCGTCGGCTGCATCGATCTGCCCGCCGGGGAACACATAGGCGCCTGGCGCGAAGCTTGCAGTGCCGGAGCGGCGCGTCATCAGCACTTCGATGCCGGCCTCGGAATCGCGCAGCAGCAGCACGGTGGCTGCCGCGCGCACGGGTGCGGGCTCGCGTGCGGGGTGGAGTTGTTGGGTGGGACGGACCATGCGGCGATTATGGAGAGATCGCTCGACGCGGTTGCGTGCCGCATAAGCTCATACCGGATCGGGCATGAACCGCGCGCCACAATCCCGGGCTGCACCGCCCGCATCGAGGAAAGACAGTCATGATCCATTCTCCCTTCTCTCACCACCTCAGGTTCTCGTCGTCGTTCTTCACGCGGCGCCTGCGCCCGGCCCTGCTGCTGGCGGGCGCCGCGCTGGGCGCGGTGGCATCGTCCGCTGCCTTTGCGCAGGGCGACTGGCCGCAGCAGCCGGTCACGCTGATCATGGGTTTTCCGGCCGGCTCGGGCGTCGACGTGGTGGCACGTGCCATCCAGGAGCCGCTCGCCCGCCAGCTGGGAAAGCCCGTGATCATCGACTACAAGTCGGGCGCGGCCGGCAACATCGCGAGCGAGTACGTGGCCCATGCCAAGCCCGACGGCTACACGCTTTCGTTCGGCACCGCCGCCACCCATGGCAGCAACGCCGCGCTCTACAAGAAGTTGCCGTTCGACGTGGAGGCCGACTTCGTGCCGGTGGCGCCGGTGCTCGACGTCTCGAACGTGCTCACCATCAACCCGGACGTGATCAACGCCAGGACCTTGAAGGAGTTCGTCGATCTCGTCAAGGCCAACCCCGGAAAGTACAACTATGCGTCTACAGGCAACGGCGCCGGCACGCACATGGCCTTTGCCGAATTCAATTCGCGCCTCGGCTTGAACATGGTGCACGTGCCCTACAAGGGCGGGCCCGAGGCCATCACCTCCGTGGTGCGAGGGGAGACCTGCTGCATCATGAACCAGGTGCAGACCGTGCTGCCGCACTACAAGGCCGGCAAGGTGCGCCTGCTGGGCGTGACCACCGCCGCGCCGGTGGCCGCGGTCAAGGAAGTGCCCACCATCGCCTCTAGCGGCCTCGCGGGCACCAAGGGCTTCGACAGCTCGATCTGGTTCGGCATCTTCGCGCCCAAGGGCACCGATGCGCAGATCGTCGACAGGCTCAACGCCGCGGTAAAGGCCGTGCTCGAACAGCCCGAGATCCGCGAGCGCTTCGAAAGCCAGGGCAACACCGTGCGCATCGAATCGCCCGCGCAGTTCAAAAAGACGGTGCACGACAACCGCGTGAAGTGGGCCGAGGTTGCGAAGGCCGCGAACATCAGCATCGACTGAGGATGCCGGTGCGCTGACCGGGGTCAGAGCGTCTTGGTCAGCGTAACGATGAAGCGCGCCTTGTTGGGCGAATAGGTGGTCTGGCCGAAGGTGCCGAAGCCGAAGTCGTAGCCGGGGTTGGCCACCGCCAGGTACGAGCTCTTCTTGTTGGCGCCCTGCACCGAGCCGGCCAGCGCCAGGCCGTTGCCGAAGTCGTACGACACGCCCACGTTGTAGTCCACGTAGCTCTTGTAGCCCAGGCTGCGGATGTCGCTGGACATGTGGGTGTAGCCCACGGCCGCCTTCAGCGTGAGCTTGGGCACGATCTCCTTGCTGTAGGCCAGGTTCAGGTAGCCCGTGTTGCGGCCCTTCAGCCCCGAGCCGGCCTTGTTGCCCGCGTAGCCGAAGTAGTCCTTCGACACCGTGTGCGAGTACTTCAGCGTGAACGAGCCGATGGCCTCGTCGGCCCAGGTGCCGGCGCCGTACAGCTCGGTGGTGTTGCCCGCGGAGTTGCCCGGGTAGATGTAGCTGAGTGCGCCCACGTCCAGGTCGAAGGGGCCGGCCTTGAACTTGTAGCCGCCGTAGATGTCGCTCTCGATGCTGTTGCCCTGCAGCCAGTTGACGCTGGAGTTCCAGTTGCCCACGTAGAAGCCGCTCTCGCCGAAGGCGTAGTCGAAGCCGCCCTGGATGGCGGGCTTGAAGCCCTTGGTCTTGGCGTAGTCGTTCTTCCCGATCATGTCCTGGTCCTGACCGCGGAACTTGTAGTTGCTGGTCACGGAGATATTGGTGGTCAGCGGGAAAGCCGCGGGGGCGGGCGCATCGGCGGCTGGTTGCGCGAGGGCCGCGCCGGGCCGCGCGAGGACGGCGGCGATCAGAACGGGAAGGGCGAGCACCGAGGAGGCGGCGCGGATCGATCTTTGCATCGGGAGGACTCGGGGATGAATGGAGAGCGAAAGCGTAGGAGGGCGCGTATCAAAGCCGTGTAAAGACTGAGGGCCGCTGCGCAAAAAAACTGCAGATGCGGTGTGCGTGCAGAATCCGGATCGCTTCGCCGCGCGCGTCCCGCCCAGGCAACGTCAACCTTCCGCAAACACCATGTCCTTGCCCGAAACTGGCGACCACGACCGCCGACTGGACGAGTCGCTGCTGCGCTCGCTCCATGCGCTGCTGAGCGAGGCCAGCGTGTCGCAGGCCGCGGCAAAGCTGGGCGTCGCGCAGTCTGCGCTGAGCCGCCACCTCAAGGTGCTGCGCCAGCTCACCGGCGACGAACTGCTGGTGCGCGTGGGCAACCGCATGGTGCTCACCGAGCGCGCGCAGGCGCTGGCTGCGCCCACGCGGCGCATCCTCTCCGACATGTCGCTGCTCACTGCCGAGGCCGGGCCCGTCGCGCCGCACGAACTGCGCCAGAGCTTCCGCATCGCAACCTACGACTTCCTGCCGCGGCAGTTCTTTGCCGACATCGCCGAGCGGGTGGCGCGGCAGGCGCCCGAGTGCGACGTGGTCATCCGCGGCCTGGGCTCGCGCTTCGAGCACTACCGCCAGCTCGCGGACGGCGAGGTCGACATGGTCATCACCATCTGGCCCGAGCTGCCCGGGCACCTGCGCGCCGCGAGCCTGCTGACCGAGCCGATGGTCTGCCTGATGCGCGAAGGCCATCCGCTGGCGAAGGCGCCGATGACCCTCGAGGACTACCGCAAGGCGCGGCACCTGTCCTCGCTCGAGCACGTGCCGGGGCAGGGCACCATCATCGACGCGCAGCTCGCTGAACTCGGCGTGTCGGTCCGTACGGCGATGCACACCCAGTTCCTCGGCGTGGCACCGGCCATCCTTGCACGCACCGACCTCGTCTTCACCACCGGCCGCCTGCTGGCCGAGGACTTCGCGCGGCAGTATCCGTTGGCGATCGTGCCGTTCCCCGCAAAGATCAAGCCGCACCGCTACCGCCTCGTGTGGCACGAGCGCACGCACAAGAACCAGGCCATGCGCTGGCTGCGCGGCGAACTGACCGCGGCCGCGCGCGAGCTGGCGCATCGGCCGAGGTCATGACGGCGCTGTCATAACCCGCTGCACAGCGCTGTGCTGGGCGCGGGCGGGGGGCGTCGCTATCGTTTCCGTCCATGTCGAAGCTTTCCTCTCCCGTGCCGGTACGCCCAGACCTGCTCGCCCGCCTGCCGAAGACCGATCTTCACTTCCACATGGCCGGCACGCTGCGTCCGGCCACGCTGGCCGCGCTGGCGCGCCGGTACGACCTGCCGCTGCCGCGCCCGGTCGAGACGCTCTATGCCTATCGCGACTTCTACGACTTCATCGACGTGCTGCGCATCGCCGCGCAGGCGGTGCGCACCAGCGCCGACTTCGAGCGCGTGGCCTACGAGGCCGTGGAGGATGCGGCGCGCGGCAGCAACGCGCGCCATGTCGAGCTGTCGTTCAACCCGCAGTACTTCATGCCTGCCGGCGTGCCGTATCGCGTGCAAATCGAAGGGCTGGCCGCCGGCCTGCACGCCGCGCGCCGCGACTTCGGCTGCTCGGGCCTGCTGATCGCCTCCTTCGACCGCGGCCTTCCGCTCGACAGCGCCGAACGCGCGATGGACGACATCCTCGGACTGCGCTCGGACCTCGTGGTCGGCGTGGGCCTCGACGGCCCCGAGGGCGCAGGCCCCCCGGCGAAGTTCGCCGCCCTGTTCGGGCGCGCCGGCCGGGCCGGCCTGAAGCGCACCGCCCACGTGTGCGAGGACAACCAGACGCTCGACGAGGCGCCGCCTTCCAACGTGGACGACTGCATCCGCCTGCTGGGCTGCGAGCGGCTCGACCACGGCTACAACCTGCTCGCCGGCGAAGGCGACTTGCAACGCGCGCGCGATCGCGGCATCTGGTTCTGCGTCTGCGGCATCACGAGCGTGGTGCGCAACCAGCGGCGGCGTCTCGACAGCGTGAAGCGCATGGTCGAGGCGGGCCTGCCGGTCAGCCTCAACACGGACGATCCCGCCATGTTTCACACCGACCTGACGCACACCTACGCCACCGTGCTCGAGGGCTGCGGTTGGGGCTGGCCGCAGGCGCGTGCCTTCAGCCTCGCGGGCGTGGACGCCTGCTGGCTCGACGATTTCGCCAAGCGGAGCTTGCGCGAGGAGTTCGAGCGGGAGATCGCCGAGCTCGAGCGGGAGCAGGGCGAGCAAGCCGCTTCGCTGGAAACAAACCGCGACTGAAAGCACGACACACCATGTACCTCGACATCGCACGCCGCCGCGCATTGCTTGCCGCACTGGCCTTCGCCTCATGCGCCACCGCCGCCATCGCCGAGCCCGCCTGGCCCGCGCGCCCGATCACCCTGATCGTGCCCTACGGCGCCGGCGGCAACGTCGACGTCATGGCGCGCTGGATCGGTCCCGAGCTGTCGGCCCGCCTGGGGCAGCCGGTGGTGATCGAGAACGTCTCGGGTGCCGGCGGCGTCATCGGCACCGAGAAGGCAGTGCGCGCGAAGCCCGATGGCTACACCCTGCTGCTGTCGGTCGAGAGCACGGTCGTGATCGCGAAGATGGTGACGCCTTCCACCGTGCGCTACGACGGCCTCGCGGACCTCGTGCCCGTCACCCTGCTCGGCTCCCAGCCACTGGCACTGGCGGGCAAGCCCGCACTGCAGCCGAAGACGGCCGAGGCGCTCTATGCCGAGCTGAAGTCGGCGCCCGGGAAGTTCAGCTATGCGAGTTCCGGCGTCGGCACCTCGCTGCACCTGGGCGGTGAACTGCTGAAGCAGCAGGGCGGTGTGGACATGGTCCACGTGCCCTACCGCGCGGGCGTGCAGATCGTCAGCGACCTGAGCGGCAACCAGCTCGACCTCGCGGTGCTGCCCCTGTCGATGGTGATCCAGCAGGCGCGCTCGGGCAAGCTGCGCGTGTATGGCGTGATGTCGGACAAGGCATCGGCCGCCATGCCCGAAGCGTTGCCTCTCGCAGGCGTGCCGGCCTGGCGCGGCGCCGAGGTGTCCGTGTGGCAGGGCATCTTCGCGCCCAAGGGGACGCCGCCCCGGATCGTCGCGCAACTGCACAGCGCACTGGCACAGGTGCTCGCGAACCCGGGCGTGCGGAAGAACTTCGAGGACGGCGGCGTCACGCCGCTGGGAGCCGGGCCGAAGGAGTTCGCCGACTTCCTCCAGGGCGAGGCGGCGAAGTTCAGCGCGATCGTCGCGAAGGGGAACATCCGGGCCGAGTAGAAGCGGGGCGCGAGCCGCCGATTCTCGCCATGGCGCTGCGCGCGGGCACCGTCATCGCGACCACGCCCGCCACGATGCATGCGAGCCCGGCCCACGCGGTGGGCGAGAGCACCTCGCCGAGGAACGCCACGCCGATCATCACGCCGACGGGCACGCGCAGGTACGCTTGCGCGGCGGTCGACATCGGCCCGAGCGTCTTGATCAGCCGGAAGTAGATCGTGAAGGCGAGGGCCGTGGAGAGCACCGCCAGCGCGAGCACGGCGGCCATCGACGCGGCCGAAGGCGCCAGCGTCCACGGCCGGTCGATCGCGAGGCTCGCGGGCAGCAGCATCGCCGCACCGCAGAGCAGCGAGCCCGCGGCCGGCACCATCGGGTCGAGTCCCTTGAACACGCGGCCGAACATCGCCGCGCAGCCATAGCAGACGGCCGCCGCCACCAGCCCGAGCTGCGCGAGCAGCGAATGCCCGAGGCCGTGCAGCGCCTCGAAGCCGACGATCAGGCAGATGCCCGCGAGGCCCGCCGCCACGCCGAAGAGCCGGCGCAGCGTCGGCTTCTCCGCACCGCCCATGCCCAGGCCCAGCAGGAAGATGAAGATCGGCGAGGTCGAGTTGAGGATGGTTGCGAGCCCGGCGTCCACGCTGCGCTCCGCCCACGCGATGAGCGTGAAAGGCAGCACGCTGTTGAGGCAGGCCTGCAGCGCGAAGCGGCGCCACATCACAGGCTCCCGCGGCAGCCGCACGCCGCGCAGGCGCAGCAGCCCGAGCAGCAGCAAGCCGGCGATCAGGGTGCGCGCCGCGATGAGCGTCACGGGCGGCAGCGTCTGCACGCCGATCTTGATGAAGGTGTACGAGGCACCCCAGCAGGTGGCGAGTACCGCGAGCAGCATCCATTCGAAGGCGATGCGGGGTGGCGGCTTGGCGGCGGCTGCAGCGAGTGTGGTCGTTGGCATGGTGCGCAGATCATCGAGAGTTCGCGGGGCGGACACTTCGGCCTGCAACGAAACGTGCGCGTGGTGACCGCGGGCCCGAATCTGGGTACGCTGCGCACGGCCCCGATCTCTTTGCATTCAACGCACGACCGACTCCCTATGCCTTCGCTCCTGATCCGCAATGTGCGCCCCATGGGTGCTTCCCCCGTCGATGTGCTGGTGCGCGATGGCCGCATCGCAGAAACCGGCGCCGCGCTTCCTGCGCCCGCCGATGCCGCCGTCGAGGAGGGCGGCGGCGCGCTGCTGCTGCCCGGCCTGGTCGAAGGCCACACCCACCTCGACAAGACGCTGTGGGGCATGGACTGGTACCGCAACGAGGTCGGCGCCAATCTCATCGACAAGATCGAGAACGAACGCGCCTTCCGGCATGCGAGCGGACACGACGCGGCCGCGCAGTCGCTGGTGCTGGCCAAGGCTTTTCTCGCGCTCGGCACCACGCGGCTGCGCACGCATGTGGACGTCGACACGCAGGCGGGCCTGCGCCATTTCGAAGGCACGCTGCGCACGCGGCGAGCCCTGCGCGATGTGCAGCAGATCCAGATCGTCGCGTTCCCGCAGTCGGGCCTGCTCGGCCGGCCGGGCACGGCGGACCTGCTCGCGCAGGCACTCGTGCAGGGTGCCGATGTGCTGGGCGGCCTCGACCCCTGCGCGATCGACCGCGACCCGGTGCGCTCGCTCGATGTGCTGTTCGGCATCGCCGACAGGCACCAGCGCCCGCTCGACATCCACCTGCACGAGCCCGGCGCCATGGGCGCGTTCTCGCTCGAGCTGATCCTGCAGCGCACCGAGGCGCTGGGCATGCAGGGCAAGGTCGCGGTGAGCCACGGCTTCTGCCTGGGCGACCTGGGCGAGCGCGAGCGCGACGTGCTGCTCGCGCGCATGGCCAGGCTCGGCGTGGTGCTGGTCACCAGCGCGCCGCCATCGCGCAGCGTGCCGCCGCTCATGGCCTGCCGCAAGGCCGGCGTGACGGTGCTCGGCGGCAACGACGGCATCCGCGACACCTGGTCGCCCTACGGCAAACCCGACATGCTGGAGCGCGCGATGCTGATCGGCATGCGCTACAACCTGCGCCGCGACGACGAGATCGACGTGGCGCTCGACACCGTCACCCACGCCGGCGCGCGCGGCTGCGGCTTCGAGGCCTATGGCCTGGAGGCCGGCTGCCGCGCCGACCTGGTGCTGGTCGATGCGCAGACACCGGCGCAGGCCGTGGTCTCGCGGCCGGTGCGCAGGCTGGTGGTGGCGGGCGGCCGTGTCGTGGCGCGCAACGGCGTGCTGCAGGCCGAGGTGGCGTGCTTGTAGCCCGCGCTGCCATGTGCGCCCTCGGCCTACGCAAAAGTCCGCTGCCGGCTGTAGAGCGCCGGGCCGGCGGCAGGAGAGTCTTCGCCGCAGATTCAATCTTCGAACGAAAGGCTTTCCATGCGCGCCAACGACAATTTGCTGTCCGGACCCATTGCCGATGAACTGACGCCGCTGGAAATTTCCCAGGCCGTCCTCCAGGGCGAAGAAAATCCGAACACCGCGCGGCCGCTCACGCCGCTCGAGCAGGCCGCCACGGGCATCGGAACAGGCAGCGGACAACGCTCGTCGCTAGCCCGCATCCTGTGCAGCCCCGCGGTGGCCTGGGGTGCCGCGGCCATGGCGGGCCTGGGCCTGCTCGCCGCGCTGGCCTATGCGAAGCGGGAGCCCACGCCCAGGCCCTGACGCCGCCGGCGAAGGCGGGCAACCAGAACCCGCCTCACTACACTGCTGCGGATGAGCCTTCCCCCTCCACCGCATCGCGTGCGAGAAGACCACCTCGTTTCCTACTTCCTGAGCGGCAATGCCATGCGCAGCCGCAGCGTGAGCGATGTGGTGCTGTCGGGCAGGGTCGATGTGCCTGCGCCTCCCGCGCGCCTGGTTGCGGATTGGGAGCGCGAGGTTTCCTCGCGGCTGGCGCTGGAGCCCGGCGATGTCGAGCCCTTGCCCCTGGCGCGTGCGCGTGCGCGCTGGCCGGACTACCGGCGCTGCGTGCAGGCCATGTCCGACTGGACCCGCGCCATCGGCGTGCCCGAAGCGCTCCTTGCCTCCAGCGAAGTCGCCCTCATGGCCTGCCGCGGCGCCAGCTACCACCATGACGGCGCGCAATACGGCGCCGCGGCCTTCTGCAATCTGTTCCTCTGCGAAGACAAGGAACTGGATGTGCACTTTCCGTTGACGGGCCACCGGATTCCGCTCGCCCGCGGCACGGTCCTGATGTTCGACACCGGCCAGCCGCACGCCGTCGTCGAGCGTGGCAGCAGCGGCTTCGACGCGGCCCGCTTCGCTCCCGGGCGCGACTGCACCCAGGTGTTCCTGAGTTGGGAGCTTCCGATCGAGGATGTGCATGTCGGGCGCGCGCTTCGCATTGCCTTCGACATCGACGCGCGAACCGCGTCGCAGCTCGCAGACGAGCAGGTCCGCGTCAATGGCGAGCCGGCCAGCCTGTGCCCGGATTCCGGCCGGTGGCGGCGCCCCGGCTGAGCGACAGGCAGGCACGCCGTCATCGCCGCTACATCGCGGTGTCACAGCTCTTTCTTAGGCTGGAGGCCCTCCAACCGCCTCGAGAAAAAAGGAGTGCCTCCATCCATGCATCCACGATTCATCCTGCGCGCGCCGCTCGCGCTGTCGGTACTGGCCCTTGCATTGACCGCCTGTGGCGGCGGTGATGGTGGAGGCGGCGGGGGCTTCAGCGGCGCTGCTGCCACGTCGGGCAATGCGCCTGGCTCGGCCCCGACCCCTGCAGGCACGGCCGGCAAGACCGATGCAGCCTCGCCCGGCGCGGGCAGCGAGCCCAGCGTGAGCTACGCGCCCTGACGCCCCATCGCATTCCGGCATCCTCAAGAATCAAGACGAACCCCGCCATGACCACACGCCGCAAGTTTCTCCAGACCGCCACCGGCTCCGGCATTGCCGCCGCCACGCTGGCCACCTTTCCACCCAGCATCCGCCGCGCGCTGGCCATCCCCGCGCACCACGAGACCGGCACCATCAAGGACGTCAAGCACGTCGTGCTGCTGATGCAGGAGAACCGCTCCTTCGACAGCTATTTCGGCACCTTCAAGGGCGTGCGCGGCTACGGCGACCGCTTTGCCGTGCCGGCACCCAACGGCAAGACCATCTTCCACCAGACCTACACCAAGACCACGCCGCCCAGCACCTACACGCCCTACCGGCTCGACGAAAGCCAGGGCAACGCGCAGCGCGCGGGCAGCACGCCGCACGGCTGGTCCGACTCGCAGGCCGCATGGGACCACGGCCGCATGTTCAAGTGGCCCGACGTCAAGAACCTGCTGTCGATGGGCTACTACGACACCGCCGAGGTGCCGTTCCAGCGCGCGCTGGCCGAGGCCTTCACGCTGTGCGACCACTACCACTGCGGCATGCACACCGGCACCATCGCGAACCGCCTGTTCTACTGGAGCGGCACCAATGGCCCGAACGGCATCAGCCCCGCCGACGGCAGCAAGGTGCAGCTTGCGGTGCTCAACAACCAGTTCAACGCGGGCAACGACATCGGCGCATCCACCGAAGGCTGGACCTGGACCACCTATGCCGACCGGCTCGAGAAGGCCGGTGTGAAATGGAAGGTCTACCAGAGCCTGATCGACAACTTCGGCTGCAACGAGATGATGAGCTTTCGCCACTGGCGCACCGCCATCGAGCAGATGCCGGCGGCGCGCCGCCCCGTCTACGTTCCCGCGACCGACATCACGCAGCCGGTCACCGCGGCCGGGCCGTTCTATGACCCGGCCATCGACGATGCGCTCAGCCCGCTCGCCAAGGGCTTCGGCAACACCATGCCGCAGGGCTTTCTCGAAACCTTCCGCGAGGACATCCGCAACGGCACCTTGCCTGCGGTGTCGTGGATCATTTCGCCGTCGGCCTACAGCGAGCACCCCGGACCATCGAGCCCGGCCAAGGGCGGCTGGTACGTGCAGGAAGTGCTGGACGCGCTGACCTCCAACCCCGAGGTCTGGAGCAAGACCGTGCTGCTCATCAACTTCGACGAGAACGACGGCTTCTTCGACCACCTGCCGTCGCCCGCGGTGCCCTCGCGCAACCCCGACGGCTCGCTGGCCGGCGCCACCACGCTGGCCGAGGCCGACACGGCCCTCGAGTACCACAACTACACGCCGGCCACGCCCAAGCAGCCCGCCATGGACGGCCGCCCCTACGGCCCCGGCCCGCGCGTGCCGATGTGGGTGGTCTCGCCCTGGAGCCGCGGCGGCTGGGTCAACTCGCAGGTCTGCGACCACACCTCCACGCTCATGTTTTTGGAGAAGTGCTTCGGCGTGGCCGAGCCGCAGATCAGCAAGTACCGCCGCGCCGTCTGCAGCGACCTCACGAGCGCCTTCAACTTCGGGCGACCCAACGACGAACCGCTGCCCACGCTGGCCGGCCGCAAGACCAAGGCCGAGGCCGATGCGCTGACTGCTGCGCAGGAGGCGCTGCCGAAGATCGTCCCGGCGGCCGACGCCGACCTGCCGGTGCAGGCCACTGGCGTGCGCCCCTCGCGCGCGCTGCCCTACGAGCTGCACACCAGTGCGCGCAGCGATGCGCTCAACGGCCGCGTCCAGCTGCTGTTCGCCAACAGCGGCCGGGCCGCCGCCGTGTTCCACGTCTACGACAAGCTGCACCTGTCGGACCGCCTGCCGCGCCGCTACGTGGTGGAGCCCGGCAAGCAGCTCGACGGTTACTGGAGCGCCATGGCCGACGACGCCGGCCTGTACGACCTGTGGGTGCTCGGCCCCAACGGCTTTCACCGCCAGTTCAAGGGCGACCTGAACCGGCTGCGCGCCGGCAGCGCGCCCGCGCCCGAGATCCGCGTGGGCTACGACGCGCGCCGCGGCGACCTCTACCTGCAGATGCGCAACGATGGCCGGCGCGACTGCCGCTTCACCGTGCAGCCCAACAAGGCCTACCCGCGTCCCGACGCCTACCAGGCCGGCGGCAGGGACCGCAACGGCGGCAACGGGCACGGCAACGATGGACATGGCAGCGACGACAAGGGCACCTACGGCCACAACCCCGACGGCTCGTGGAGCATCCGCGTCAAGGGCGGCGGCGAGACCGGCATGCGCTGGAGCCTCGACGCGAGCGGCCAGTGGTACGACTTCGTCGTGACCTGCGATGCCGATCCTTCCTTCTACCGGCGCCTGGCCGGCCGCATCGAGACCGGGCGGCATTCGGTGAGCGATCCGGCCATGGGCCTGCAGGACCGCTTCTGACCCGGCAGCGGGCTGCTGCTACGGCAGCAGCCTGGCGATCGCATCGGCGAACGACGGAATGTCGGTCTCGGTGTGCGTCGTCGAGTAGGTGGTCTCGGTGATCGACAGGCCCGGGTAGCCTCGGGCCAGAAGCCGCGCGTGCATTCGGCCCACAGGTTCGAAGTTGCACTCGACCGGCTTGTCGCAGCGCGTGAGAACCAGCGTTGCCGGCAAGGGCCGGTCGCCCAGCGCATCGTGCATTCGCTGCTCGAGGTCTTCGTACTCGGCCGTCTGGAAGTCGAACGCGGCTTCGAACGCCAGGAAGTGCGAGAACACCAGGCTGCCTGCCGCCCCCTCGAGGAACAGCGCGATGCCGGCCATGCTCCCGCTCAGCGACAGCCCGGTCAGCAGGCGCTGCCCTGCGTCGGCGCGGTACTTCGACTCGACGAACGGCACCAGTTCGAGCGCGAGGAAGTCGTGGTACGGCACGGCGCCCGGCATCGTGTAGTCCTGCTCGCGGCGCGCCGAGCCGCCGATGCCGACCAGGATCGCTTCGGTGCGGTGCTGCTCGAGGATGTTCCTGAGGTCTGAAAACCGCGTGTTGGGCGGATTGAAGACCCCGTCGGCGTCCATTGCGTAGATGACCGGATAGGCCGCCGAGCCGCCGTCGTAGGAGGCCGGCAGGTAGATCTCGAGTGCGTAGCTTGCGCCTGTCTTGGCCGAGGTGATGGTGTCGGAAACGACGCGGCTGGCGGCGGGCGGCGATTCGGCGGGCGTCGCGGGGGGCTCGGGTACCGGTGCTGGCGCTGGCTCGGGCGGCGCGGCCGGCGTATCGGGCGGCGGTGCAACGGTGGCCACCGGCACGAAGGCGCCACCGCCGCCTCCGCCACCTCCGCCGCAGCTCCACATTCCGAGCGCGAGCGCCCAGCTTCCGGCCCCTACGAACGCACGCATCCTTTGCCCAAGCTGCATCGGAGTTTTCCTCGAACCTGGTGCTTGAAGAGGCGCATCAGGGGCGTCGCGCCAAGGAAAAAAAGCGCCGGCCCGACGCGGACTTTTTCAGGATGCCACGGGAAGCCGTGGCTGCAGCGCTCTTCGGGGTAGCTGGAAAACGAAAAAGTCGTATCCATCCCAGGCGGGCACGAGGGTTGGCGGGCCGCGCGTCATCGGGGAGGCACTTACACTCCGGCCATGAGAAGCGCAAGGGATGTTCAATGCGGCCTGCAGCCCGTGGTGGAGCTGCGGAAAGAGGCTGCGTCGTACGCCTATTCCGTTCGCGCGCCGCGTTCGAAGGGCGTCATCCCGCCCAGCTCGTACAGCAACGGCGGCTTCTCGACGCTCGCCGACTGCCTGCTCGACGTGGCGCGCGCACTCGGTGGGGACTTCAAACGCATCTACGTGCGCCTGGACGGCTACTGCGTTGGAGAGCGCGATATCGCCGAACTGCGCCATGGGCCGCAAGAGGTCGCGGCCGCCCTGAGGGCTGCCTGCGACGCGATTGCGAGCGCCGCCGAAGCGGGTGCCGCCGCATCGGAAGCCAACGATCCCTGAGCACGGCCCCTGCGCGATGCGAGCTGAACCTGCGGGCCGATCCGGGTGCCTTTCTGCACCGTTTGTCATTCGCGGAAGCTACAGTCAGGTTCCGAACCATGAGGAGGCAGTCGCATGAGCTACGACTTGATGGTGTTTGCAGTGGAAGCCGCGCCCAAGGACCGGGCCGCATTTCTCGAGTGGTATGAAGGCCATGCCGAATGGGCGGAAGGGCATTCCTACGACAACCCGGATGTGAGCACGCCTGCATTGAGGGCTTGGTTCCTGGAAATGATCCAGTCCTACCCCGCCATGAATGGCCCGTTTTCGCCCGAAGAGTTTCCGGAGGACGACGCCGCCGTGACCGACTACAGCGTCGGGCGGGAAGTGATCTATGCGGCATTCGCGTGGTCGAAGGCTGAAGCGGCCTATGACGCCGTTGTCGCCGTTGCCGCGAAGCACGGGGTCGGGTTCTTCAATGCGAGCTCGGACGGCGCGGAGGTTTGGCTTCCCGACGGCAAGGGCGGCTTGCAACTGGCGCACTCCGCGTGAAGGTCCCGCAGGTTCTCGACGACGACACCAGCCAGACCGCCAATCCCGCCGCCATCAACAGGCGCATATCGCGGGCGTGGCGTCGTCCGGCGCATGAGACGCGATGGCGGCCGAGTTGGCTCGCGAGCCTGTCAGCGGCTATTGCAACGAACTTTGATGCGGTGCGCCGGGGCAGGAGCGATGCGCCTCATCTTGGGATGTTGCTCGGGCGGGCCCCTGCGTCTTCCTCGGATTCCTTCCACGCCGCCCAGCACTGTTGGCTGCAGCATGGCCACCAACCGAGCGGACCGCACTCTGCGGCCTCGCCGCAACCCGTTCGGCACCAGACGGTGTGCCTCCGCGACGCAGGCGCGCTGGCTTGATGCGGCCTTCGGCCCAACTGCCTCACCACCAACGCGAACGGCGTCCCCTCCACGGGCCGGTCCATCACTTGTCGTCCTTGGGATCGCTTGTCTGCTGCCAGTTCGTGTCGCCGAATGAACTGCGCTTGATGATCGGCATGATCTCGCCCTTCTCGAAGTAGCGCCGACTGTCCAACTGGGCCGGGGTGAACCACCAGCCGGCCTGCGGGCAGGGCTCGCCGCCGGGTATGAGAGGCTTCCTTTTCGAGCCTGCATTACGGCCTTCGTCGGGCGAGGGCTTGCGACGCTGTTCCGCACTGGGCCAGTCGCTGTCGTCGTCGAAGCGGCGCATCCAGTGCAATGAGCTCTCGTAGCCGAAACGGGGATTGGGGTCGCCGTCCCATGGGTCGAGCGTGTTGAGGTTCAGTTCGTCGCAGCGGATCGGGCGAATCAGGCGGTTCGCCTTGACCAGCACATCGGGCACGCCATCTTCCACCGGGTACAGATCGAGGTTGCCCAATTCGATCCAGAGGCCGTTGGCGGCGTCGGGATTGAGCTTGTCTCGCGGGTAGGGAACCGAGGTGATCTTGATGCGCGGGTCGGCCAGTTCGACACGGATCTGATGTTCGGGCTTGCCCAGCTTGCGCTGCCATACAGGCGAGAGCATGAAGGACCAAGTGGGTGGCCGCAGGCCTGCGCCGAGGTCAGAGGGAAGCACGATGCCAGTCTCGTCGGGAACATTGGCATGAAATCCCATCTTGAACGGATGATCAATGTCTAAGCCGTAGAAATAGTCGGCACAGATGCGCTCCAGCACGTCTGACTCGTACGCCCCCATCACGCCTAGACCGCCGTTCCCCACCTCGTAGCCCATGTACGCCTGCTCGGGCCGAAGCGACTTGATGCAGTCGAGCACGAAGTCCCGCCATCGTGCCTGGTTGCCATCCTCGTACCAGTCGTAGCAAAAGACCAGTTTGAGAGTGCTAAAGCACTGCCAGTGGTTATGAGTTACCTGGGCAGAATACGACCACAGCGGTGAAGAATCGGGCGACTCCATGTCAGTGGCCATCAAGAAGAAGGTCTCAAACTCTTCTTGGTGATGCTTTGCTTCGGCCCGAAGATCGGTCGGAAACCGCTTATCTCCTGCGTTGAGCCAAACCTGCGTGCGCGACTTGAACACCTTCTTGATGGGTTCGTCGACGATTCGGCCGAAGCGCTCCCAGATGTCGATGAACTTGTCCGCGACCGCCATGTAATCCTCGGGCCGGTGGTACACATAGAAGGTCACGTACGGGCAGATGCCCAACTCCCGACCTGGGTAGCCATAGAACCACTGCGGAGCGATCTTGCTCTCGCGGACAAATTTCTCTATCTCTTCGGGTTGAAGGAATAGTTCTGCTGTGCTCATCAAATGCCTCGTTTTCTGCTGTGCCGCGACCTACCGCTGGACTTCTCCGATTTCTGTTGCTTCGGCTCTTCCTTTTTCTCGTGCTCCGACGGCGTGTCCGGCTCCTTTTTTCCATGCACTGCAATGTCCTCGGGGTAGCGGAACAGCGACAGCCGGCCGCCCGAGTTCACGGGCTTGTTCTGAAAGCGAATTGCCGCTCTTTCTGTCTTGACAATAGCGGCTCGTCTGAGCATCTGGTTGTATGCGACGAACTGCGCAGCTTCGATCCGATCCCCCGGGAACTTGATCTCCACAATAGCGAAGATGTTGCCCTTGTCAGGCCGCTGATGCCGGTACTCCGAGATCATGAGGTCGGCCGCGATGCTGCCCTTGCGGTACTGGAACGGGCTGGGATAGAACGGATTGATTTTCCCCAGCCGCTGCAGCTTGGTGGCCTCTTCCACGGGATGATCGTCGAAGGATGGCGGCGGTCCGAAGTTCACCTCGCATTTCAACGGGCTGGCCCAGCTCAGGCACTCGTCCACGAACTCGAACAGCAGGTTGACCGCCAGCTGCTTCAACCTGATCACGAAGAACTCCTCGAGCTCCACATCGGTCAACTGCTCGACCGACATCGACAGCAGTTCCTCGATGATCTCGCGCTTGGCCCTGGGCAGATCCTTGATCGATACGCCCTTCTTTTTCCGAAGGCTCAGCACCGGCATGCGGTCGGCCGCGGCGCACACCTGGGTGATGGCATCGCGG
Source organism: Variovorax sp. V93 (assembly GCF_041154485.1). Taxonomy (NCBI): domain Bacteria; kingdom Pseudomonadati; phylum Pseudomonadota; class Betaproteobacteria; order Burkholderiales; family Comamonadaceae; genus Variovorax; species Variovorax sp. V93. The sequence goes on from NZ_AP028669.1 coordinate 937,192, forward strand.
AATGGAATCTTCTGCTCGATGGCCGCATTGATGGTGGCATCCGTGGCGCCGCGGCCGGCGGCCTTGCGCGTGTTCTGCCCCTGCGGGTCGGCGGCCTCGAGGGCCAGCAGGATCGCGACTTCCTCCTTCTCCTCGATCTTCTGCGCGATCTCGTCCTGGATGCTCTGGATGACCTTGCGAACCTCCTCCTTGGCCTTGCCGATGTCCTTGCCGTATTTTTCGACCCCTTCGTACAGTTCTTCGGCCAGCTCGCCCAATTCATGAACCGTGATGGCGAGGGCGATCAGCTCGAGCACGCCCCAGACGATGGCGGGTACCGGCATTACGCGGCCTCGCTTCCAGGAGCTCTGCCTGGTGCCGGCGCGCTACGGGCTTCGGCTTGTCCGGCCCTGGCCTCCAGCACGGACGACCAGTTCTCCGTCACTCGCTCGCTCTCGCGCATGATCGACTTGTAGCCCTTCAGACCGATGGCCATCTCGCTGTTGACCAGGCGGGTCTGGCCGGCCTTGGACGTATCGCCACTTTCCAGCAACTTGCGCTGCTGGTCATGGATTTCGTAGGCGTAGCCCTCGAAGGGGCGGTTGTCGGTCTTGAAGAGTTGGTAGTCGGCCTTGTACGGACCCAGGTCGAGATTGGGGAGCTTCAGTTCGATCGATGGCACCGGCACGCTCTTCGGCCCCACCATCGAATGCGAAGCCGCATGCGCACGCCACAGGCCATTGGTGCCGCTCTCGATGCCGCCGGCCGTCCAGCGCGTGTAGCTGGAGCCGCCGTTGACGAGCACCTCCTCCTTGGCCGTGATGGTGATCCGGCTGGCCTCCAGCTTGATGTCCAGCTTGGCCAGCGCGTTGATGCTGTCCCTGAGCGCCGTGAGGTCGATGTCCGCCGCCGCCGCCGCCATGCGGATGCCGTTGTTGAAGGCGACCATGCGCACCGCATCCTTGGCGCTCACCAGGAAGCTGTTGCCCGTGGCCACGCTGGTGTGCGCGCCGCTCGTGAGGGCCGTGTGTTCCACGCTCACGAGGTGGGTGCTCGCGGCCGTGGTGGCCTGGATGCCCGCGGGGCTCGCCAAGGTCAGGTGCGGCTCCTGGAACTCCGGGAACTCGCCCTGGCCCGGCCTGCCGCCGCTTCCCTTGATCGCGTCGTTCTGCGCCTTCAGCGCCCGGGCCACCTCGTCCTGGTCGCCCGCCTCGTGCGCCTGGGCCTGCTGCGCCACCTGCGCCAGGCTCTCGTGCAGGTCGCGCCCCTGCGTGAGCCGCGCCACCGTCTCGCGCATGTCGGTGATGTGGCCCTGCGCATTGGCGCGCGCCTCGGTGCTCAGCAGCAGGCCCCGGGCGGCGCGCAGTGCGCCATGGCCGTCGGTGCGCAGCTCGAAGCCCTGGCCCCGGTCGTCCTTGCGCCCGGCCGTGTCCTCGATGCGGCCGACATGGCCCAGGCTCAGGCTGGAGCTCTGGTGGTCGCTCTTGAGCTGGGCCTGCACCTTGCCCGTGGAATCGTCCAGCGCCAGGTGGTTGCTGCGCCCGCCGCCCAACTCGCGGCTGCGCAGGCCCGTGAGCTGCTTCTGCTGGGGCAGCTGCCAGGCCGGCATCTCGTCGGCGTTGTGCACCCGGCCGGTGACGATCGGGTAATCGGGGTCGCCGTTGAGGAAATCGACGATCACCTCCTGCCCGATGCGCGGCAGCGCGGCCGCGCCGAAGCTGGCGCCGGCCCAGGATGTGGACACGCGCAGCCAGCAGCTCGCGTTCTCGTTACGCTGGCCGAGCCGATCCCAGTGGAACTGCACCTTGATGCGGCCGTAGCGGTCGGTCCAGATCTCCTCGCCCGCGGGGCCGACCACCATCGCCGTCTGCGGGCCGCGGGTGCGCGGCTTGGGCGTGCTGCGTTGCGGGCGCCAGGCGTAGCTCGTGGGCTGGGCCTCGAAGGCGAAGCGCTGCACCGAGCCTTCGGAGGCATCCACCCCTTCGCTGGCCTGCAGGTTCTCCTGCAGCTCGTAGTCGACGGCCAGCAGCAGGTGCTGGCGGTTCTGGTCGTCGCGCGGGTGGTGCGTGAGCCTGAAGAGGTGGCCCGGGGCCAGGTCGCGCCGGTTGGAACGGCCGCTGGCCCGGCTGCGCTGGCTCAGCTGCTCCTCGGTGCGGATGCGCGCACAGGTCTCGCCGTCCTCGTGCTGCAGGTGGTCGCCCGGCCATTCGTAGCGCTCGAAGCCGTCGTGCGCGTGGCCCGGGGGCATCTGGCGGCGGCTGGCGAGGTCGGCCTGGGGCTTCTCGAAGTCGTAGTGGTTGCGAAAGTGGTGGCCCGGGCGGATCTCCTCGGCCTGCGCCCATTCGGTGATGCGCTCGCTGGCCTCCAGCCCGCCGGTCATGCCGGCCTTCTCGTGCGGGTGGTAGCGCACGGCCTCGCCGCCGGGCAAGGGGGCATGGGCGCTGGCGATGTCGTCGGCGAAGACCAGCACCTGCTGCCCGGCCTCGTGGCGAAACCAGTAGTAGATGCCTTCGTGTTCGCACAGGCGCGAGACGAAGTCGAAGTCGCTCTCGTGGTACTGCACGCAGTAGGTCCAGGGGCGGTAGCTGCGGTGGAGCTTCTGCTCCATCGGGTGGCCGTAGCGGCCCAGCACGGCCGCAACGATCTCGGGCACGGTCTGGTCCTGGAAGATGCGGAAGTCGGAGCGGCGCGTGGCCAGCCAGAGCCAGGGGCGCAGCCGCATCTCGTAGAAGGCCTGGCGGTCGTCTTCGTGCGACAGGCCGAAGCGGGTGACAAGGCCGGCGAGGTAGCGCGGGGCGCCGCTCTCGGTTTCCATCACGACGGTGGCGGGCTGGCCCAGCAGGGCCTTCGCGTCGATGGCGTTGCTGCTGCCCAGCAGCTCGAGGTCGAAGGCATAGGCCTGGCTGAGCGCCTCGCGCCCGGCCAGCCGGTGGAATTGCAGTGCCTCGCCCAGCGGCGAGTGCAGGATGGCGCGCCTTCTCATGGACGCGGACGAACCACGGGCGCGGGCGAGCGGGCTCGCGCGATCGAACATTGACATGAAAGCTCCCTGGCCGCCCTCAGAGGCTGGGGGGCCGTTTTGTTGGGAGATTATGTAAGCCGCTGTTGCAGGCCCGGAAGCGGCCCAAAGTAGTCATCGCGAACGCAGATACGCAATTCGTGAAGCAATGCACATCACCGTGTGCCGCGGGGCGCGTATCGGTGTCCGATGGACAGCCGCTCTGCTAGATTCCGTCCCGGTAGCCAATCCATTCAAAGAGTCTTTGACGCTCTGTTCTCCCTGAACCCTTCAATGAAGGTTTTTTTGGCTACCTCTCAACCCGCTTCGGCGGGTTCTTTTTTGGGCGGAACAGTCCTGAAGGAAGCGTCCTTAACCATCGGTTAAGACCGGCTAAACAAGACGCGAATTGTCGGCATGCCCTCGAATCGTGAGGATGCACAGCGCCGACGCCGTCGGATCCGCGCAAGAAAAAGACAGGAGACAGCATGCACCCGAGAAGCTCGACTGGGCGCCAGCCGCGCCTGCACTGGTTCGCGGCGGCGATGGCCGCGGTGGCAATCGCCGCCGGTGCACCGGCCGAGGCCCGCGTCACCCGCATCGTGATCGACAGCGTCGCGCCTCTCGCTGGGCAGTCGATTCCATACGAGCAGGTCCGCGGCCGCGCCTTCGGCGAGCTCGATCCGAACGATCCGCACAACAGCGTCATCACCGACATCCAGCTCGGCGCGGACGCCGACGGCAAGGTGCGGTATGAGACCACCTTCAATCTGGTGAAGCCGGTCGACATGAGCCGCGCGAGTGGCTTCCTCTGGCACGACGTGCCCAACCGCGGCGGCGCCGGCACCATCGCCGTGGAGGAGCGCGAACTGGGCGATGTCGGCCTGCGCAGCGGCTGGCAGGCGGACAACGCCGGCAACACGGGCATTCCCGCCAATCGGGCCGAGGGTGCCAATCACTGGGTGGCGGCACCCATCGCCAAGCTGAACGGCGTGGCTGTCACAGGCAAGGTGTTCGCGCGCATTGTCAACCGCGGCGGCGTGGGCTCCCAGCCGCTGATGGTGCAGACCAACCCCGTGCCTTACCTTCCGGCCACGCTGGACACGGCCCAGGCAACGCTGAAGACGCACATCAAGGAAACCGTCGATGGCGTCGTCACCGAGGGGCCGGCCATCGCCGCGGGCGACTGGGCCTTTGCCAGATGCGATGCCGGCAACCCGTTTCCCGGCACGCCGATCGACATCAACCCCGCCAATGCGCCCGGCAACCTGCCGGTGCACATCTGCCTGCGCAACGGCTTCGATGCCAAGCTGCTGTACCAGGTGGTGTATCCGGCCCAGAACGCCTACGTATTGGGCGTGGGCATGGCGGCGTTCCGCGACGTGGGCACCTTCTTCCGCTACGAGACGGCGGACGACTTCGGCACGCGCAATCCGGTGGGAGGCTTCGTCAAGGGCACGGCGGTGCGCGGTGTGTCGCAGTCCGGGAACATGGTGCGGCAGTTCATCTTCATGGGCCTGAACCAGGACGAGCGCAACCGCAAGGTCTACGACGGCGCCTGGCCGATCATCGCGGGCCGCCGGGTGGCGGCCAACTCGCGCTGGGCCCAGCCGGACGGCGTGCTGGAACTCTTTCAGCAGGGCAGCGAAGGCCCGCAGTGGTGGGTGGACTGGCCGGACCCGGTGCGCAAGCAGCCCACCGGCAGCATCTTCTCGCGCTGCAGCGCCAACGACACCTGCCCGAAGGTGATCGAGCATTTCGGATCGGCCGAGGTGTATGCACTGAAGCTGACGCCCGAGTGGATCGGCACGGCCGGCGACGCGGACATTCCGTTGCCGCGCAACGTGCGGCGCTACTACGTGCCGGGCAGTCACCACGGCGGCGGCGCGGGCGGCTTCACGCACATGCCCGCGGCCGCCACCGGCCCCACCTGTCCCGGCAACAACTTCGGCCGCGGCACCTTGGCGGCCAACCCGGTGCCGCACACGGAAATCACCAACGTGCTGCGCCTGGCCATGCGCGACTGGGTGCTGAACGGCACACCGCCGCCGCCCAGCCGCTGGCCGACGCTCGCGGCCCGGACGCTGGTCGACGCCAACAAGAAGGCGATGGGCTTTCCGAGCGGCGTGCCCGGCATTCCGGACTCGATCTTCCTGCCGCAGAACTTTGCGTTTCCGGTGTTCGACTACGACTGGGGGCCGCAATTCAATCATGCGGAAGCCTCCGGCGTGCCCACCCAGGTGCCGCCGTCCATCAAGAAGGTGATTCCGATGAAAGTTCCGAAGGTCGACGCCGACGGCAACGAGATCGACGGCGTCCCCACGGTGCTCGTGATGGCGCCGCTGGGCACCTACCTGGGCTTCAACGTCACCGCCGAGGGCTTCCACCGCGGCCAGGTGTGCAACTACGTCGGCGGCTATGTGCCGTTCGCCCGCACGCGTGCCGAGCGGGTGGCGAATGGCGATCCGCGCCTGTCGCTCGAGGAGCGCTACGGCAGCCACGAGGGCTACGTGGCCGCGGTGCGCGCCGCTGCCGAGAAGGCGTTCGCCGAGGGTTTTCTCCTTCCTGCGGACCGCGACCGCCTTATCCGGCAGGCTTCGGAGAGTGCCGTGCTCCGCTGAAGGGTGCCGCGCTTTCCTCGATCATTTCCACCAGGGCGGCCGCCGGCGTCGAGAGCTCCGCGCGGCTGCGCATGGCCAGCAGCAGCACGCGTTCCATCTCGACGCCTTCGAGGCCGACCTGCACGAGACCCAGGGCCTGGGCATAGAGCGCCGCCGCCGCTCGCGGCAGGATCGCCAGGCCGAGCCCGAACGCGACCATGCGGCACATCGAATCGAAGCTGCGCACCTGCACCCGGATGCGCGGCGTGCGCTTGACCGCGTCGGCCGCCGCCATCACCTTGCGCGTGAGCGATGCGCTGCGTGCCAGCGTGACCAGGTCGTGGTCGAGCACGTTCTCGATGGAGGCGTTCTGCCGGCCGGCCAGCGCATGGCCCGCCGGCACCAGCAGCACCAGCTGGTCGACATTGCAGACGAGGGTTTCCAGGCCTTCGTGCGGCACGTTGTCGCCGATCACGGCCAGCTCCGCCGTGCCCTTGAGCACGGCGCGGATCCCGTCCTCGCTCAAGGCGTCTTCCATGTCGATCACCACCTGCGGATAGCGGCGGGCGTACTCGGCCAGCACGCTGGGCAGGAAGCCGCCGAAAGCAGAGGGATTGGCGCACAGCCGCAGGTGGCCGGTGGCACCTGATTGAAGATCGTCGACCGCCTGCACGAGCTGTTCCAGGCGCGCGATCACCTCGATCGCGTGCCGGTGCAGGGTCTGGCCTTCGGGGGTGGCGGTCACGCCGCGCTGGCCGCGCTGCAGCAGCGCCATGCCGCAGTGCTGTTCGAGATCGGTGATGCGCTTGCTGGCCGCCGGAAGCGATACGCCGAACCGGTCTGCGCCCGCCGTCAGGCTTCCGCCATCGACGACCGCGACAAAAAGCCGCAGGGAGATGAGATCGAAACGGTTCAGGTTGATCATGGCGGGTGGATTTGACCACTGGCAACGCTACGATCCACCGAAAGAAGCAAGACACCACACCATGCCCATCTTCCCTCAACCCGGTTTCATCTTTTTCCCTGGTACGCGCGGCATCCTGGCGGCCGCCGTCTGCGCCGCATCGCTGTTCATGGCAGGGTGCGAGACGCAGCCCGAATTCCGCCCGCTGACTTCCGAGGCGCCGCCGCCGCCCACCTTCGTGACCGTGCCCAAAGAAGAAGCCTGCCAGGCTGCGCAGGCGCGCTATGCGCTCGGCCAGGCGCTCGATCCGCTGCTGCTGGAGCAGATGCGCACGCGCACCGGTTCCAAGTCCGCGCGCACCTCGGCCGCCGGCGCGCCGCTGCCGGCGCCGGCCGATCCGGCCCGGCTCAATGTCGACGTCGATGCGCAGGGCAGGGTGGTTGCCGCGCGCTGCGGCTGAAAGTCAATAATTCCGGGATGACCACCCACCCGACCCCCGCCGCCATCGCGCTCGACTGCTACTACAGCCTTTCCTCGCCCTGGGCCTACCTGGGCGGCCCGCAGCTGCAGGACATCGTGCGGCGCCACCATGTGCGGCTCACGCTCAAGCCCTACGACTTCCAGGCCGTGGTGCCGCAGACCGGCGGCATTCCGCTGAAGACACGGCCCGAGCCGCGCCGCACCTATCACGCGCTCGAACTGGCGCGCTGGCGCGACTACCTCGGCATGCCGCTCAACCTGGAGCCCGCCTACTATCCCAAGGGTGCGCCGGTCGATCCGAACTGGAACAAGTACCCGGGCTGGATGGTGATTGCCGCGCAGCTGCAGGGGCTCGATGCCCAGCCGCTTTCGCATGCGCTGCTGCGCGCACTCTGGGCCGAGGAGCGCGACACCTCCGAAGCCGCGGTGCGCATCGCGGTGGCCGAGGAAAACGGCTACAACGGCGCGGCGCTGCAGGCGCTGGAGCAGGCGCCCGAGACCTTGGCGGTCTACCGCGCCAACAGCGCCGACGCCATCCAGGCCGGCGTGTTCGGCGCGCCAACCTTCGTGCTCGACGGCGAGCGCTTCTGGGGCCAGGACCGGCTGGCCTTTCTGGACCGGGCGCTCGACAGGCGCCGCCATTCCGCGGGCGGATAATCCCCCGATGCGAATCCGCTTTACCAAGATGCAGGGTGCCGGCAACGATTTCGTCGTGCTGGACGAGACGCGCGGCACGCTGGGCCTCACGGCCGCGCAGTACCGCTTCCTGGCCGACCGCCATTTCGGCGTCGGCGCCGACCAGATCCTCACGGTGCGGCCGCCCTCCCAGGGCGCGGCCGAGGGCGTCGATTTCCAGTACGTGATCCACAACGCCGACGGCGGCGAGGTGGAGCAGTGCGGCAACGGCGCGCGCTGCTTCATGCGCTTCGTGCGCGAGCACCACCTGACCGAGAAGGACACGGTGCGCGTCGAAACGCTGGCCGGCATCATCGAGCCGCGCATGGGCGAAGACGGCCGCGTCACGGTCGACATGGGGCCGCCCGTCTTCGAGCCCGCCCGCGTGCCCTTCGACACCGCCGGCCTCGATCCGCAGCCCGACGGCGCCTGGCACACCTGGCACCTGGCCCTCGGCACGCATGCCGACTCGGCCATCGTGTCGGTCGCGGTGCTGTCGATGGGCAACCCGCATGCGGTGCAGGTGGTCGACAACGTCGACACCGCGCCCGTGGCCCGGCAGGGCCCGCAGATCGAGCACCATCCGCGCTTTCCGCAGCGGGTGAATGCCGGCTTCATGCAGGTGGTCGACCGCACGCACGTCAGGCTGCGCGTGTTCGAGCGCGGCGCCGGCGAAACGCTGGCCTGCGGCACCGGCGCCTGCGCGGCGGTGGTGGCGGGCATCCGGCTCGGCCTGCTGGAGCGCCGGGTCGATGTGCAGACGCATGGCGGCGTGCTCACGATCGGCTGGGAAGGCGAGGGCCATCCGGTGCTCATGACCGGCCCGGCCACCACGGTTTTCGAGGGAGACATCGAGGTGCCCGAGCTGCCATGACCCACTTCAGAAACAACAAAGACGACGCCATGAACCCGATCACCGAAGACGACATCGCCAACTACCTGGCGAACACGCCCGACTTCTTCGAGCGGCACGCGCAGCTGCTGGCGCAGGTGCAGCTCACCAGCCCGCACGGCAACCGCGCCGTGAGCCTGCAGGAGCGCCAGGCCGAGATGCTGCGCGAGAAGATCAAGGCGCTGGAGCATCGCCTGATGGACATGGTGCGCCACGGCACCGAGAACGTGGTCATCGCCGACCGCCTGCAGCGCTGGACCAGCGGCCTGCTGACCACGCGCGATCCGCGCAGCCTGCCCTACCGCATCGCGGTCGACCTGCAGTCGCTGTTCCTGGTGCCGCAGACCGCCATCAAGGTGTGGGACTGCGGCGCCGACTACCTCAACGAAGCCTATGCGCAGTGGGTGAGCGACGACGTGAAGGCGCTGGCCACCTCGCTGACCTCGCCTTACTGCGGGCTCAACTCGGGCTTCGAGGCGGCCAACTGGCTGCCCGAGCCGGCCGGCGCGATGTCGATCGCGCTGATCCCGCTGCGGCCCGATGCCGAGTCGCCGGCCTTCGGCCTCCTGGTGCTGGCCTCGCCGGACGCGCAGCGCTTCAACGCCGAAATGGGCACCGACTTTCTCGAACGCATCGCGGAACTGGCCTCGGGCGCGCTGTCGCGGCTGCGGCCTTGAGCGGGCAGCGCCGGTCCTGGCGGGCCGCCGCGCGGCCCGTGCTGTGGACGGTGCTGCTGGCCGGACTGCTGGCCTACTTGGTCATTGCGGCCGTCATCTGGCGGCGCGCGGTCGAGGCACTTGCCAATCCGCCCGAGCGGCCGGCCGACGCCGCGCTGGTCCTGGGCAACCGCGCCTACCTCGATGGCAAGCCCAATCCCTGCCTGACGGGCAGGGTCGATGCCGCCATCGCGCTGGCCGATGCGGGCCTTGCGAAGAAGCTGGTGCTGTCGGGCGGCGTCGACAAGGAAGACGGCCGCATCGAGGCCGAGGTGATGCAGCGGCATGCGCGCGCCCAGGGCTACGCCGGGCCGCTGCTGCTGGAGCCGGCATCGACCTCGACCCGCCTGAACCTCGCCATGTCGCGTCCGCTGCTGCAGGCGGCGGGCGTTCACGGCGTGATCGTGGTGTCGGAGCCCTACCACCTGTGGCGCGCGGAGCGCCTGGTGCGGGCCAGCGGCTTCGACAGGGACTTCGATGTCCAGTACGCGGCGGCGAGCACGCGCTGCTGGCGCCGCTGGGGCATGGTTTTCAAGGGTGCGTTGCGCGAGCCTCTGGCTGTCGTGAACAATGCGTTCAATGGCTACCTCCACTGAGACGGCGGGGACCGGCTGGGTCGACAAGTACCTGGAGCATGTGCGCGTCGAGCGCCGGCTGGCGGCGCGCACGGTCGAGCTCTACGCCATCCACCTGCAGGCGCTCGCGGCCCATGCTGCGGACGCCGGGCTCTCGCTCGACCGCGTGCAGACCGCGCACATCCGGCGCTGGATGGCGCAGCTGCACGGTGCCGGGCGCGAGCCGCGCGGCATTGCGCTGGTGCTCTCGTGCTGGCGCAGCTTCTACCGCTGGCTCGGCAACGAGGGGCTGGTGGGTTTCAATCCCGTGAAGGACGTGCATGCGCCCAAGGCCGCGCGGCCGCTGCCCAAGGCGCTGGCGGTCGACGATGCGGTGCGGCTCGCCGAACTCTACGACCCCGAGGCCGACCCCTGGACCGAGGCGCGCGACAGCGCGATCGTCGAGGTGCTCTACGGCTGCGGCCTGCGCGTGAGCGAGCTCACCGGCCTCGATGCGCGCGCCAGCGGCACGGCCCGCGGCTGGGTCGATCTCGACGCGCTGGAAGCCAACGTGCTCGGCAAGGGCAGCAAGCGGCGCATCGTGCCGATCGGCAGCAAGGCGGCCGAGGCGCTGCGCGACTGGTTCGCGGTGCGCGGCGAATGTGCGGCGCTGTCGACGGCCGCGCTGCGCGACCCGGCGGGCGCGGCGGCGCTCTTCATCAGCAGCAAGGGCGTGCGCATGTCCTCGCAGGCGGTGTGGAAGCTGCTGCGCGAGCGCAGCCTCAAGGCCGGCCTTGCGGCGCCCGTGCACCCGCACATGCTGCGGCATTCGTTCGCGAGCCATGTGCTGCAGTCGAGCAGCGACCTGCGCGCGGTGCAGGAACTGCTGGGCCACGCCAACATCGCGACCACGCAGGTCTATACCCGGCTGGACTTCCAGCACCTGGCCAAGGTGTATGACGCGGCACACCCGCGCGCGCAGGCGCGCCCCGAGGGCCCGCGCGCGCAAGCACGCCCCGAAGGTGCGCGGGCCAAGCCAAAGAACGACGACAACAAGCCAACCAAATGAAAACCCTCCGCCTCAAGCCCGGCAAGGAGCGCTCGCTGCAGCGCCGCCATCCCTGGATCTTCGAATCCGCCATTGCACGCGGCGGTGCCGATTCGGGCGAGACGGTGCGCGTCGAATCCCATGACGGCGCCTTCCTGGCCTGGGCCGCCTTCAGCCCGGTGTCCAAGATCCGTGCGCGGGCCTGGAGCTTTGTCGAAACGCAGCGCATCGATGCCGCCTTCCTGGCGTCGGTGTGCGCCCGCGCGGTGGCGGCCAGGGCGCTTTTCGACCTGCAGAGCGACGGTGTCCGGCTGGTCCACGGCGAGGCTGATGGGCTGCCGGGCCTGATCGTCGACCGGTATGGCGACACGCTGGTGGCGCAGTTCCTGTCGGCCGGCGTCGAGCGCTGGAAGGCCGCGATTGCCGATGCGCTGCTCGCGGCGACCGGCCTGCACAAGCTCTACGAGCGCTCCGACGCCAGCGGCCGCGAACGCGAAGGCCTGAAGCCGGTCACCGGCTGGCTGCGCGGGGAGGGCGCCACCGAGATCACGATTCGCGAGCACGGCTGGAAGCTTTCGCTCGACATTGCGACTGGCCACAAGACCGGCTTCTACCTCGACCAGCGCGACAGCCGCCAGCGCTTTGCCGAACTGGCGCAGCATCGGCGCTTTCGGCGCGTGCTCAACTGCTTCTGCTACACCGGCGGCTTCACGGTGGCCGCGCTCGCGGGCCTGCGGGCGGCCGGCGCGGTGGAAGGCGCCGAACTGGTGTCGGTCGATTCGTCGCAGCCGGCGCTCGAGCGGGCTCGGGCGCACCTCGCGCTGAACGGCTTCGGCGCCGAGGGTTCGGGCCTGAAGGCGGAATTCCTGGACGCCAACGTCAACACCGTGCTGCGCGAATTCATCGAGCAGGGCCGAAGCTTCGATGCCATCGTGCTCGATCCGCCCAAGTTCGCGCCCACGGCCGCCCATGCCGAGCGCGCCGCCCGCGCCTACAAGGACATCAACCGCCTCGCGCTCAAGCTGCTGGAGCCCGGCGGCGTCCTGCTGACCTTTTCATGCTCGGGCGGCATCAGCGCCGATCTTTTCCACAAGATCGTGGCTTCGGCCGGCATCGACGCACAAGTGGATGGCTACATCAGCGAACGGCTGGGCGCGGCGCCCGACCACCCGATGACCATCGAGTTTCCCGAGGGCGAATACCTCAAGGGCCTGGTGGTGGTGAGAAAGCCTGCTTGACCCCGCGCCAACGCAACTGAGTGGCATTGGCTAAACTGCCGGCCCAATCCCTTTTCTTCCTGTTTTCCGTTTCCGGAGCACACCCATGGCCCTCATTCCCGCCACCATCCTCACCGGCTTCCTGGGCTCGGGCAAGACCACGCTGCTCAAGCGCATCCTGACCGAGGCCCACGGCCAGAAGATCGCGGTGATCGAGAACGAGTTCGGCGAAGAGAACATCGACAGCGACATCCTCGTGACCGAGTCGAAGGAGCAGATCGTGCAGATGAGCAACGGCTGCGTCTGCTGCACCATCCGCGAGGACCTGCGCGAGGCGCTGCAGCTGCTGGCCGCCAAGAAGCGCCAGGGCCTGCTCGACTTCGACCGCGTGGTGATCGAAACCACCGGCCTCGCAGATCCCGGCCCCGTGGCGCAGACCTTCTTCATGGACGACGAGATCGCCGAGAGCTACCTGCTCGACTCCATCCTGACGCTGGTCGACGCCAAGCATGCGCCGCAGCAGCTCAACGATCGCCAGGAAGCACGCCGCCAGGTGGGCTTTGCCGACCAGATCTTCATCAGCAAGAGCGAGCTGGTGTCGGCCGAGGAGACCGAGGCGCTCATTCATCGCCTCAAGCACATGAACCCGCGCGCGCCGCAGCAGAAGGCGCATTTCGGCGACGTGCCGCTCAAGGACATCTTCGACCTGCGCGGCTTCAACCTCAACGCCAAGCTCGACATCGACCCCGACTTCCTCAAGGAAGACGAGCACGACCACCACGACCATGACCATGCGCATGGCGAGCATTGCGACCACCCCTCGCACCAGCACGAAGGCCACGGCCACCATCACCACACCGACGACGACGTCAAGAGCTTCGTCTACAAGGCCGACCGCCCCTTCGACCCGGCCAAGCTGGAAGACTTCCTGGGCGCCATCGTCAACATCTACGGCCCGCGCATGCTGCGCTACAAGGGCGTGCTGAACATGAAGGGCACCGAGCGCAAGGTGATCTTCCAGGGCGTGCACCAGTTGATGGGCAGCGACCTGGGCCCGGAGTGGGGCAAGGACGAAGCCCGCCAGAGCCGCATGGTGTTCATCGGCATCGAGCTGCCGCGAGAGATCCTGGAGCAAGGCCTGGAGCAGTGCCTGGTCTGAGGCCCTGACTTGCACCTTCCCCCGCTGGGGGAAGGTGGGATGGGGGCGGGCCGCCGATCAGGCGCCGTGCTTTTTTCGGGGCTGCCGTGCCCCCACCCCGGCCCTCCCCCCGAAGGGGAGGGAGGAATTACCGGCCCGGCGTGCCCAGCGGCTTGCCGTTGAGCTTCAGACCGCCTTCGGCGTATTCGATCTGCGCGGTGACGTCATCGCCCTCGCGCTTCACGAAGCCCTTTTGCTCGCCTTGCTCGACCAGCCCCGCCATCATTTCGGGCGGCGGCGTCTGGCCGCTCTCGGCGCCGGTGGCGGCCAGCTGTTCCAGCCATTGCATCGGCAGCCGCGCGCTGGCCTTGAGCACGCCGCGCTTCATGAGCAGTGCCATGCCGGGTGCCTGCAGGTCTTCGTCGGTCACGCCGGCCATGCCGGCCGTGTAGCTGATCTCGCCGCGCTTGCCGCCGATTTCGACCAGCAGCCTGTCGAGCCCGATCTCGGGGCTGTACTTGGCCATGGCCTTGAGGTCGGGCGCCAGCTGGTCGAACAGCACCTTCATCGCCGCCTGCGAGGCCTTGTTGCCGCCCTTGCCGCAGCCGTTCGCGGCGCTCGACTGCATCCAGGCATCGGCCAGCTTCTTGTAGCCGGCGGCGTGGATGCGGCGTCCGCCGCTGCTCATCTCGAACTTGTCGATCTTCGTCTCGCCGATCTTGCCGGTGCCCTTGACCGTACCGGTCGATGCGTAGAGCCCGTCTGCGATGGTGGCTTCGGCAAGCATGTCGATGTTCTGCAGCAGCACGGCCGGCAGGGCCTTGCCTTCGCCGCCCAGGCCCTTGGGGGCTGCGAATTCGAGGCTGTCGAGCCGGGCCTCGGTCTTGCCCGTGGCCAGGATCCAGCCCTCGCTCTTGTCCATGTCGGCCTTGCCGGCCAGCTTGCCCATCTTCAGCGTGGCGCCGGTGCGCGCATCGCTGACATCCAGCCCCGGCATCGTCAGGTCGTAGTGCACACGGGTCCGGGCGCCGTTCATCTCGATGCGGGCCTGCGCGCCCTGCCAGGCGAACCGGGCCTTGCCTTCCTCGGCCAGGCTGGCGGGCGCCACCGCCAGGTCGGTGGTGTAGGCGCCGTCGAACGACACCTTGGTGTGCGCCGTCAGGGGCTTGGCCTTGCCGAAGATCTGTTCGGCCTTGGCCTGGCCCTTCACGTCCAGCACCAGTTCGCTGTCGATGATGGCTGCCGCCAGCGTGCCACCGGCCAGCGGGCCGTGGCGGATGGTGTCGCGGAAGGTGATACGCACCGCCTTGAACGGCGTGGCGGCTTCTTCCGCTTCTTCTTCCTCATCCTCTTCCTCGCCGGGCTTGGCGGCAGGCACCTGCACCGCGGCGGCCGCATCGGCTGCGCAGCCGAGTTCGATCGTCACTGTGCTGACGGCACCGAAGAAGCCGCGTTCGTAGCTGCGCTCGACCACGCGCACCAGCGCAGTCTGCTTCGGCACCTCGTCCAGCGCGGCCTCGTAGCTGGACTTTACTTTCGAGCCGGCCAACCACGTGCCGCCACCATAGGCAAGTGCGATGGCCGCAGCCAGCACGCCCAGAACTGCTTTTTTGCTCAAGATTGATTTCTCTTTTGTATGAATGAGATCGACCCGCACCGCTCCCCCGGCGATTTCGGCAGGTCTTGCTACCCCCTCCGGCAGCGCCGGCGATGCTACCGGAGACAAGGGGGTTGCAGGCACATCACCCTTCGATTCGAGTTCTCTATACAATCGCGCGCCTGTTCCGGCAGCCACGCCTTCGCCCGATGGGGCGGGATGTGGCTGACGGTGCGGGGCGCCGCAGGTTCCTGGCGGGCTTTCGGGGGTATAACCCCGGGGTTCGTCACTGCGAGCACTCCGACGAGTGGAGCCCGCGCGGCTTGAAACCCGCCGTGGTTCCCTTGGGAGGAGACACCCAGTGAAAGCGCGTTCCAGTTCGTTCAAGGAGCCAGTCACCGTGAAGAAGCCCGCCGCCAAGGCCACGCCAGCAACCAAGCCCGCCGCCAAGAAAGCGGCGGCTGCAAAGCCGGCTGTACCCGCGGCAAAAAAGAGTTCTTCCGCTGCAAAGGCCCCGGACACGAAACCAAAAAGCGCTCCAAAGAAGCCAGCAACGCCGTCGGCCAAGGCCGCGACCGTTGCAAAGAAGCCCGTCAAGCCTGCAAAGTCTGCTGCGCCGCCGGTGGCATCCGCCCCGGACAGGAGTGCAACCAAAACTGCAGTTGCGGGTCAACCGCCATCCAAAACCGTCGGCCGCACTGCTGCCGTTCCTTCTGCCCCTCCGATCCCAATGAAAAAAACGGCTGCCGCCTCTTCTTCCGCCACGGCGACACCTTCGATGCCCGCTCAGACCGCTGCACCCGCCCCCGCGCGAGGTGGCCGCGTGTCCCGGCTGTCGCAGCTGACCGTGCCTTCCATGCCGCAATCGGTGGCTTCCACCGCGGCCAAGTCGTCGTTCTCGCAGGCGCCTTCCAATGCACTGGTGCCGCCGCCTCCCGTCGCGGTGAAAAAAGACCCGAAGCTCGCCAACAACTGGAAAGCCAAGTCGGCTGCCGAGTTGACCGACGCCGAAGTGATCGCCATGCCCGACTCCGAGTACATGAATGAAAAGCAGATGGCGTTCTTCCGCCTGAAGCTGGTCGAACTCAAGCGCGGCATTCTCGAAAATGCCGGCGAAACCACCGAGCACCTGCGCGAAGACACCGTGGTGGTGCCCGATCCGGCCGACCGCGCCACCATCGAGGAAGAGCACGCGCTCGAGCTGCGCACGCGCGACCGCGAGCGCAAGCTGCTCAAGAAGATCGAGCAGTCGATCCAGCGCATCGATGCCGGCGACTACGGCTACTGCGACGAAACCGGCGAACCCATCGGCGTCGGCCGCCTGCTGGCGCGCCCCACCGCCACGCTGTCGCTCGAAGCGCAGCAGCGCCGCGAGCTCAAGCAGAAGATGTTCGGGGACTGAACGAGCGGCCGAAGAAGAGAACCTGTTCGCCTCGAAACCTCGTCGATGCCAAAGGAAGAGTCGGGCCGCCTTTTTTCCAAGGTGGCAAAGTTCGTCCGCAATCCGCTCAAGGATTGGTCCGAGCTGAATTCGACTGCGGATTCCACGCTGCCCGAGCAGGCTTACAGCCGCGAAATGCTCAAGGAGATGATCGAGCGGCGCCAGCGCAACGATTTCGTTCGCCGGCGCGAGTTCGACATGCTGCGCAAGCTTCGCCAGCGCGAAGCCGCCGCCCACGCCTTCGAAGGAACGGTCACGCCGTCTTCCTTCAACCTGAACAGCACCACGGAAAAATCCGAGGGGCGCGCGCTCACGCTCAAGAAGATCGACGAGATCGAGGAGCAGATGTCGCAGCAGTGGTGGAAGGGCCGCGGCCCCAACGGCGAGGTGCTGTCCAATGCGCCGCCCGATGCCGGCGCCGAAACCCTGCCGCCGCCCGTCGACGCAGCCGAGCTGGCCAGCCTGCTTGCCGCGCCGGCCTACGGCCCCGCGCCGGCGCCTGCCGTCGTGCCGGCACCGGCCGTGGTTGCCGCGGCTGCGCCTGCCGCGCCCGCTGCGGGCGTTCCGGCGGCCAGCGGCACCTCGCTGCTGTCGGCACGGCTCGCGCGCGACGGCGCGCTCGAAGAAGCCGTGATCCGCTTCGCGCACGGCGACGATGCCGGCGCCGAGGCCATTCTTCTTCAGGCCCTGGCCTCCGAAAGCGCAGCGGCCGAGGGCGACCACGCCACCACCGAGCGCGACGACGCGCGTTGGCGCACGTTGTTCGACCTGTATCGCGCCACCGGCGATGCCGCCAGGTTTGCCGCGGCGCGCATGCGCTATGCACAGCGCATGAAGCGCATGGGACCGGACTGGGTCTCGCTCGACGAACTGGCGCGCAGCGTGAAGGCGGTGGCCGCCAGCGAACTCGCAGAACTGGCGCCGGCCGGCGCCGACTGGGCCAGCCCGGCACGCCTGGCGCGCGACGGCTTGATCCAGCTCACGCGGGCGCTGTCGCAGGCCGGCTCGGTCTGGACGCTCGACTGGCGCGCGCTGGTCGCCATCGAGGCCGACGCCGCTGCGCCGCTGCGCGTGCTGTTTGCACACTGGGCCGATTCGCCGGTCCAGCTGCGCTTCATCGGCGCCGCGAAATTGCTGGCCGTGCTGGCCGAGGCCACGCCCAACAACGAGCGCGGCACGCCGGACGTCTGGTGGCAGCTGCATCTGGCTGCACTGCGCATGATGAACATGCCCGACGACTTCGAGCTGGTGGCGCTCAACTACTGCATCACCTACGAGGTGTCGCCGCCGGCCTGGCAAGACCCCAAGGGCGCCTGCACTTCGGTGGCCGCACCGGCGGCAAGCCGTTCGAACTCCGTGTGGTCGCTGCTCTCGGTCAATGGCGAATCGGAGAGCTTTCCCACCACCGACACCGGCTTTGCCGCGCTGGCCGGCGATCTGCGCGGCGAGGCGCATTCGAGCCTGCAGCGTCTCGATACGGACCTGCGCAACACCACGGCGCCCGTCATCTCGTGCGCCGCGCTGCTGCGCATGGACCTGGCTGCCGCCGGCACGCTGCTTGGCTGGGTGCGGGCGCGCGACGCCCAGGGCGAGCGCGTGCAGTTCGTGGATGCCCATCGGCTGATCGCGGTGCTGTTCGACCTGGTCGGCATCGCCGACCATGCGACCGTGGCCCTGCGGAAGAACTAGGGCGCCCTGGCGCTGCGCACATTCGGTAGCAGCCGCGGGCTTGCATTGCCCTGCGGCATCCCCAGATGGCTTCGATGGAACAGTTTCACGGCACCACCATCGTGAGCGTGCGCCGCAAGACCCCCCAGGGCGACCAAGTCGCCATTGGCGGGGACGGGCAGGTCACTCTCGGCAATATCGTCATCAAGGGCACCGCGCGCAAGGTGCGGCGGCTCTATCACGGCAAGGTGCTCGCGGGCTTTGCCGGCGCCACGGCCGACGCCTTCACGCTCTTCGAGCGCTTCGAGGCCAAGCTCGAGAAGCACCAGGGGCACCTCACCCGCGCCGCCGTCGAGCTCACGAAAGACTGGCGCACCGACCGCGTGCTGCGCAAGCTCGAGGCCATGCTGGCCGTGGCCGATGCCACCACCTCGCTCATCATCACCGGCAATGGCGACGTGCTGGAACCCGAAGACGGCGTGATCGCCATCGGCTCCGGCGGCGCCTACGCCCAGTCCGCCGCCAAGGCGCTGATCGACAACACCGAGCTCACGGCCGAGCAGATCGTGCGCAAATCGCTGGCGATAGCCGGTGAAATCTGCATTTACACGAACATGAACCACACGGTGGAAGCGCTCTGACCATGTCCATGACCCCGCAGGAAATCGTCTCCGAGCTCGACAACCACATCGTCGGCCAGCCCGCCGCCAAGCGCGCCGTGGCCATTGCGCTGCGCAACCGCTGGCGCCGCCAGCAGGTCGAGGAGAAGCTGCGCACCGAGATCACGCCCAAGAACATCCTCATGATCGGCCCCACGGGCGTGGGCAAGACCGAGATCGCACGCCGCCTTGCGCGCCTGGCGGATGCGCCCTTCATCAAGGTGGAAGCCACCAAGTTCACCGAGGTGGGCTATGTCGGCAAGGATGTCGACTCGATCGTTCGCGACCTGGCCGAGATTGCCGTCAAGCAGACGCGCGAGGCCGAGAGCGCCAAGGTGCGCGCACGGGCCGAAGATGCCGCCGAGGACCGCATCCTCGACGTGCTGCTGCCTCCCGCGCGCGGCGCCGACGGCGCAACGCCGGCGCTGGACGGCCCCAACCCCACGCGGCAGGCCTTCCGCAAGAAGCTGCGCGAGCACCAGCTCGACGACAAGGAAATCGAGCTCGACCTGGCCGAAGCCCGCGCGCCGCTCGAGATCATGGGCCCGGCCGGCATGGAGGAAATGACCGAGCAGCTGCGCGGCATGTTCGGCCAGCTCGGCGGCGGCAAGCGCAAGACGCGCAAGCTCAAGATCGCCGAGGCGATGCGTCTGCTGATCGACGAGGAAGCGGCCAAGCTCGTCAACGAGGACGAGATCCGCACCCAGGCCATCACCAACGCCGAGCAAAACGGCATCGTCTTCATCGACGAGATCGACAAGGTCGCCACGCGCAGCGAGGCCCAGGGCTCCGACGTGTCGCGGCAGGGCGTGCAGCGCGACCTGCTGCCGCTGGTCGAGGGCACGGCCGTGAGCACCAAGTACGGCGTGGTGCGCACCGACCACATGCTTTTCATCGCGAGCGGCGCCTTCCACCTGAGCAAGCCGAGCGACCTGATTCCCGAGCTGCAGGGGCGCTTTCCGATCCGTGTCGAGCTGCAATCGCTCTCGGTGTCCGATTTCGAGAGCATCCTCACGCAGACCCGCGCCTCGCTCGTGAAGCAGTACCAGGCGCTGCTCGCCACCGAGGGCGTCACGCTCGAATTCACGCCCGACGGCGTGAACCGCCTGGCCACCATCGCGTACGAGGTCAACGAGCGCACCGAGAACATCGGCGCACGCCGTTTGTCGACCGTGATGGAGCGCCTGCTGGATGAGGTAAGCTTCGACGCGACCCGCATCGAGGGGCAGACCATCCGCATCGATGCCGCTTATGTCGACGAGCGCCTTGCGGCACTAAGTCACGACGAAGATCTTTCGCGCTTCATCCTCTGAAGCTGCTTTGCGGCCCCTGTAACGGCGGCCGCGCTTCACGCATCACATTCATTGCGTGAGCTAAGTGCTTAATTCTCAACGAAATTCGCCGATTTCCAGGTTTGGAAATCGGCGCTAAGTCGTTGATTCCATTACAAAAAATAGCACCAACGGCCAGTTGCGTCTGAAGTGTTTCCTGCTACAGTGCAAAAAAGTGCAGTTAAGTGGGAAAAAGTGCGGGTGGTGCCTCTTTCGGGTGCTGCGGCATTCCCAATACAGGGGTTCTGGTCGTGTTTCAAGGCGCTTCATCGCTCAGTCTGGATGCCAAGGGGCGGCTCTCCGTGCCGACCCGGCATCGCGACGTCCTGAGCGCCACGGCGGGCGGCCAGCTCACGATCACCAAGCATCCGCACGGCTGCCTCATGGTGTTCCCGCGTCCCGAGTGGGAGAAATTCAGGGAGCGCATCGCCGCGCTGCCGATGTCGGCACAGTGGTGGAAGCGCGTCTTCCTCGGCAACGCCATGGACGTGGAGATGGACGGCACCGGACGCATCCTGGTGTCGCCCGAACTGCGTGCCGCCACGGGCATCGTGCGCGACACGCTGCTCCTGGGCATGGGCAACCACTTCGAGCTCTGGGACAAGGCGACCTACGAGGCCAAGGAGGCCGAGGCCACCCAGGGCGAGATGCCGGATGTGTTTCAGGACTTCGCGTTCTGAGGACCGACGTGAACACTCCATGGACCCATACGACCGTGATGCTGAACGAAGCGGTGGAAGCCCTTCTTTCCGGCAGCACGGCAGCCACCGGCACCTACGTGGATGCGACCTTCGGGCGTGGAGGGCATGCGCGCGCGATCCTCGCGCGGCTGGCGCCGGAAGGCAGGCTGATCGCATTCGACAAGGATGCGGAAGCGGTGGCCGAAGCAGCGCGCATCTCGGATGCGCGTTTTTCCATCCGGCACCAGGGATTCCGTTCGCTGGGCGAATTGCCCGATGCCAGCGTGGCGGGCGTGCTGATGGACCTGGGCGTGAGTTCGCCGCAAATCGACAACCCGGTGCGCGGTTTCAGTTTTCGTTTCGACGGTCCGCTCGACATGCGCATGGACACCACGCGCGGCGAGAGCGTGGCCGATTGGCTGGCAACGGCCGAACTTCAGCAGATTGCAGAGGTGATCCGTGACTATGGCGAAGAACGGTTTGCTGTTCAGATTGCAAAGGCGATTGTTGCTCGCAGACAAGAACGGGGCGCAATTTCAACCACCACCGAACTGGCCGAGCTCGTGGCTGGCGCGGTCAAAACCCGCGAGCCGGGCCAGAACCCTGCAACGCGCACATTTCAGGCTTTTCGGATTTTCATCAACGCCGAGCTTGAAGAGCTGCAACAGGCGCTAGAGGCAAGTCTTTCCGTGCTGCAACCCGGAGGCCGGCTCGCGGTGATCAGCTTCCATTCGCTGGAAGACCGCATCGTGAAGCAGTTCATCGCCAGGCACTCGAAGGAGGTGTACGACCGCCGCGCGCCGTTCGCCGCCCCCAAGGCCATGAAGCTGCGCGCGCTCGAGCGCATCAAGCCCTCGGCCGAAGAGGTGAGCGGCAACCCGCGCTCGCGCAGCGCGATCCTGCGCGTGGCCGAGCGCACCGCCGAGTCTGTCTGACATGGCCCGCCTCAACCTGCTCCTGCTGCTCGCGGTGGTCGCCTCCGCGCTCTACCTCGTGCACACGCAGTACCTGTCGCGCCAGCTCTACACCGAGCTCGACCGCACCCAGCAGGAAGCCCGCCGGCTCGAGCTCGACCACGACCGGCTGCAGGTGGAAAAGCGCGCGCAGGCTACGCCATTGCGCGTGGAGAAGCTGGCCAAGGAGCAGCTGCAGATGCGCACCACCACGCCGGCCATCACGCAGTACGTGCGGCCCGACGGCACGGTGATCCCGGCCGTGGTGGCGCCGCCGCCGGCGCCGCCTGCGACGCCAGCGGCCAAACCCGTCGCGAGGACCCAGCGATGAGCGCCGCGCCGGGCCGTCCCAAGCAAGCTCGCTCCCGCTCGGCGGGAAGGCGCGCAGCGCCAAGGGTGCACCAATGAGCCGTCGCAGCGTCCGCTACACCACCAGTCCCTTGCTCGCGAGCAAGACGCCTGTCTGGCGCAGCAAGTTCATCGTCGCCGGCATCGCCTTCGGCTTCGTGGTGCTCGCGGGCCGGGCCGCCTACGTGCAGGTGTTCAACAACAGCTTCTTCCAGCGGCAGGGCGAAGTGCGCTTTGCGCGCACGCTCGAGCTGCCGGCCAACCGCGGGCGCATCCTCGACCGCAACGGCCTGATCCTGGCGTCCAGCGTGGTGGCGCCGAGCATCTGGGCCATTCCGGAAGACATCGAGCGCGACGACCCCGAGGTGCGGGCCAAGCTCAAGCAGGTGGCCAAGCTGCTCGAGATGCCGCAGAAGGACTTCGACAAGAAGCTCGAGGACGAGGACAAGACCTTCGTCTGGATCAAGCGCCAGGTCGACGAGCCGATCGCCAAGCAGATTGCTGCGCTCAACCTCAAGGGCATCTACCAGCGCAAGGAATACAAGCGCCAGTACCCCGAGGGCGAGGCCGCGGCGCACGTGGTGGGCTTCACCAACGTCGAGGACAACGGACAGGAAGGCATCGAGCTCTCTTTCAACAAGGAGCTGGCCGGCAAGGCCGGCTCGCGCCGCGTCATCAAGGACCGCCTGGGCCGCGTGGTCGAGGGCGTGGGCGAGCAGGTGCCGCCGGTCGACGGCAAGGACATCCAGCTCAGCGTCGACAGCAAGGTGCAGTTCTTCGCCTACCAGAAGCTGCGCGACGCGGTGACGGCGCGCAAGGCCAAGGCCGGCAGCGTGGTGGTGCTGGATGCGGTCACCGGCGAGGTGCTGGCGCTGGCCAACTATCCGAGCTACGTGCCCGACAAGCGGCAGAACCTCACGGGCGAGCAGCTGCGCAACCGCGCGCTTACCGACACCTTCGAGCCCGGCTCGACCATGAAGCCGATCACCGTGGCCATGGCGCTGGAGGCCGGCCGCGTGAAGCCCTCCACGCTGATCGAGACCTCGCCCGGCCGCTTCCAGCTGGGCGGCTTCACCATCAGCGACACGCACAACTACGGCACGCTCACGGTCGAGGGCGTGATCCAGAAGTCGAGCAACGTGGGTGCGCTCAAGATCGCCCAGAAGATGACCCCGCACGAGATGTGGGACACCTACACGGCGCTCGGCTACGGCCAGAAGCCGCAGATCCAGTTCCCCGGCGCGGTCACGGGGCGCCTGCGCCCGTGGAAGACCTGGAAGCCGGTCGAGCAGGCCACCATGGCCTATGGCTACGGCCTGTCGGCGTCGCTGTTCCAGATGGCGCATTCGTACACCGCCTTCGCGCACGACGGGGCCATCATTCCGGTCACCATCCTCAAGAGCACCGAGTCGCCCGTGGGCGTGCGGGTGTTCTCGCCGTCGAACGCGCTGGCCGTGCGCAAGATGCTGCAGATGGCGGCCGGCCCGGGCGGCACTGGCACGCGCGCGCAGACCATCGGCTACTCGGTCGGCGGCAAGTCGGGCACCGCCCACAAGCAGGTTGGCAAAGGTTACGCGAGCAACAAATATCGCGCCTGGTTCACCGGCATGGCACCGATCGAAAAGCCGCGCATCATCGTCGGCGTGATGATCGACGAGCCGAGCGATGGCCAGTATTTCGGCGGCGTGGCCGCCGCGCCCGTTTTCAGCGAGGTCGTGCAGCAGACCCTGCGCATGATGAACGTTCCGCCCGACCTCGCGGTCAAACCGCTGGTGGTGACGCAAGGCGTCGACGAGAGCTTCTGAGCATGCTGACACTCACTTCCCCCTCGCTCGCCGCGCTCTGGCTCAAGGAGCGCGTGCAGGGCGCGCTGCATGCGGACAGCCGGCCGGTGGGCGCGGGCGACGGCTTCATCGCCTGGCCCGGCGCGGCCACCGACGGGCGCAGGCACGTGGCTTCGGCACTGGCGCAGGGCGCTGCGGCCTGCCTGGTCGAGCACCAGGGCGTGGAGGCCTTCGGCTTCGATGGCGACGAGCGCATTGCAAGCTACCCGGGGCTCAAGGCCGCCACCGGTCCGATCGCATCGGCCTTCTACGACGACCCCTCGGCCGCGCTCGAAGTGCTGGCCGTGACCGGCACCAATGGCAAGACCTCCACCGCATGGTGGCTCGCCGAATCGCTCTCCGCGCTGGCCGTGCCCGGCGGCGTTCGCGCGCCGCGGCTCGACGGCAGCGCCGAGCGCGGCGTGCCTTCTCCCTGCGCGGTGATGGGCACGCTGGGCATCGGCGTGCCGCCGGAGCTCGTCTACACAGGCCTCACCACGCCCGACCCGGTGATGATGCAGCGCGAACTGCGCGCGCTGGTGGAGCGCGGCTTCGGCGCCTGCGCCATCGAAGCCTCGTCGATCGGCATCGCCGAACGCCGGCTCGACGGCGCGCGCATCGCGGTGGCGGTGTTCACCAACTTCACGCAGGACCATCTCGACTACCACGGCAGCATGGAGGCCTACTGGCAGGCCAAGGCCGAGCTGTTCCGCTGGCCCGGCCTGCGCGCCGCGGTGATCAACATCGACGACGTGCACGGCGCCAGCCTGTGCGCGAACCTGCTCGAGGCCGGCATCGGCGCGCTCGACGTCTGGACCGTCTCGGCCGCCGGCGCGCCGGCGCGGCTCATGGCGCGCGACGTCGGCTACGACGCGCAGGGCCTGCGGTTCTCGGTGGCCGAGCACGACAACGACGCCGTGGAGCGCATGTCGACCGGCCTGATCGGCCAGTACAACGTGGCCAACCTGCTGGGCGTGCTCGGCACGCTGCGGGCGCTGGGGCTGTCGCTCGCGCAGGCCGTGACGGCCTGCGCCGGGCTCACCAGCGTGCCGGGCCGCATGGAGCGCGTGGGCGCGGCTGCCAATGCGCCGCTGGCCGTGGTCGACTATGCCCACACGCCCGACGCGCTCGACAAGGCACTGGCCGGCCTGCGCCCGCTCGCGCAGCAGCGCGGCGGCGCGCTCTGGTGCGTGTTCGGCTGCGGCGGCGACCGCGACCCGATCAAGCGCCCGATGATGGCGGCCGTGGCCGAGCGCCAGGCCGACCGCGTGATCGTGACCAGCGACAACCCGCGCAGCGAGAACCCCGACGCGATCATCAGCCAGGTGCTGCTCGGCCTCGCGCGCCCCGAAGCGGCCCAGGTGCAGCCTGACCGCGCGGCCGCCATCGCCGACGCCATTGCGCAGGCCGCACCGCAGGACGTGGTGCTGCTCGCCGGCAAGGGCCATGAAGCCTGGCAGGAAATCGCCGGCCAGCGCATTCCGTTCTCGGACCGCATCCATGCGCTCGATGCACTCACCCGGCGAGGTGCCGCATGAGCCATTCGCCGATGATGTTCACGCTGGCCCAGGCGCAGCAATGGATTCCGGGCGCACGCCTGGTGGGCGACCCGGCAACCACCATTGCCCGCGTCCATACCGACACCCGCACGCTCGCCGAGGGCGACTTGTTCGTGGCGCTCAAGGGCGAACGCTTCGACGCCAACGAATTCCTGGCCGATGCCAAGGCGCGTGGCGCCGTCGCCGCCGTTGCGCACGGCGGCCTCGAGGCGGCCGGCCTGGCCGGCCTCGAGGTGCCCGATTCGCTGGCCGCGCTCGGCGCGCTCGGCGCCGGCTGGCGCGCGCAGTTCGATCTGCCGCTGATCGCCGTGACGGGCAGCAACGGCAAGACGACCGTCACGCAGATGATCGCGGCCGTGCTCGTGGCCTTCAGGGGCGATCGCGCACTCGCGACGGCCGGCAATTTCAACAACGAGATCGGCGTTCCGCTGACGCTGCTGCGCCTGCGCGCGAAGCACCAGCATGCGGTGGTCGAGCTGGGCATGAACCATCCGGGCGAGATCGCACGGCTGGCGGCCATCGCGCGTCCGACCGTCGCGCTGGTCAACAACGCGCAGCGCGAGCACCTGGAGTTCATGGCCACCGTGGAAGCCGTGGCGCTCGAGAACGGCGCGGTGTTTTCCTTCGTGCCGGAGGACGGCACCGCGGTGTTCCCGCATGGCGACGAGTTCGCCCCGCTGTGGAACGACATGGCACGCGAGGTGGCCACGCGCCGCTGCATGACCTTCGGCGAGCAGGAAGACGCCGACATCTCGCTGGTGGCCGCCGAATGGCGGCAGGGCGCATGGCAAGCGCGCATCCGCACGCCGCTGGGCGACTTCGATGCGCAGCTGCACATCGCGGGCCGGCACAACGTCGTCAATGCGCTGGCAGCCACCGCGTGTGCGCTCGCCGCCGGCATTCCGCCCGAAGTCATTGCCCGCGGCCTCACGGCCTTCGCGCCGGTCAAGGGCCGCTCCAAGGCGAGCGCGGTGGTGCTGCCCGGCGGGCATTCGCTCACGCTGGTGGACGACAGCTACAACGCCAATCCCGATTCCGTGCGCGCGGCCATCGACGTGCTTGCGGCCTTGCCCGGCCCGCGCCTGCTGGTGCTCGGCGACATGGGCGAGGTCGGCAACCGCGCGCCCGAGTTCCATGCCGAGGTCGGCGACTGGGCGCGCCAGCGCGGCATCGAGGCCGTGTATGCGCTCGGCGCCGAAACCGCGCACAGCATCGCGGCCTTCAACGGCGGCGACAACGGCCGCCATTTCCCGGACATCGAGGCGCTCGTCGCCGCGGTGCTGGCGCGGCTGCCCCAGGTGGGGAGCGTGCTCGTCAAGGGTTCGCGCTTCATGAAGATGGAGCGCGTGGTGCAGGCGATCGAGCAATCACGACAACAACAAAAGGAGGCCGGTCATGACGCATGAGCCGCGCGACACCACATGCTGATGAGCCTGGCCCAATGGCTGCAGACACTTTCGCCCGAGTTCGGGTTCCTGCGCGTTTTCCAGTACCTCACGTTCCGTGCGCTGATGGCTGCGCTGACGGCGCTGGTCGTCGGTCTGGTGGCCGGCCCCTACGTGATCCGCCGCCTGGCCGCGCTCAAGATCGGCCAGCCGGTGCGCGGCTATGGCATGGAAACGCACCTGACCAAGAGCGGCACGCCCACCATGGGCGGCGTGCTGGTGCTGTTCGCCATCGCCTTCGCCACGCTGATGTGGTTCGACCCCTCCAACCGCTTCGTCTGGATCGTGCTGTGGGTCACGCTGGGCTTCGGCGCCATCGGCTGGGTCGACGACTGGCGCAAGGTGGTGCGCAAGGACCCGGAGGGCATGCGTTCGCGCGAGAAGTATTTCTGGCAGTCGGTGGTCGGCCTGATCGCGGGCTTCTACCTGCTCTTCAGCATCTCGGAGAGCTCGAACTGGCGCGTGCTGCAGCTGTTCTTCGCCTGGGTGCAGTCGGGCTTCGACCTCGACTTTCCGCCCAAGATCAACCTGCTGGTGCCCTTCTTCAAGGAAGTGAGCTATCCGCTCGGCGGCATCGGCTTCGTGATCCTGACCTATCTGGTGATCGTGGGCGCGAGCAACGCGGTCAACCTGACCGACGGCCTGGACGGCCTGGCGATCATGCCGGTGGTGATGGTGGGCTCGGCGCTGGGCGTGTTCGCCTACGTCACGGGCAGCGCGGTGTATTCCAAGTACCTGCTGTTCCCCAACATCCCGGGCTCGGGCGAGCTGCTGGTGTTCTGCTCGGCCATGGCCGGCGCGGGCCTCGCGTTCCTCTGGTTCAACACCCATCCGGCGCAGGTCTTCATGGGCGACGTGGGCGCGCTGGCGCTCGGCGGCGCACTGGGCACCATCGCGGTCATCGTGCGCCAGGAGATTGTGTTCTTCATCATGGGCGGCATCTTCGTGGTCGAGGCGATCTCGGTGATGGCGCAGGTCATGTACTTCAAGTACACCAAGAAGCGCTACGGCGAGGGCCGCCGCGTGCTCAAGATGGCGCCGCTGCACCACCACTTCGAGAAGAGCGGATGGCGCGAGACGCAGGTCGTGGTGCGCTTCTGGATCATCACGATGCTGCTGTGCCTCGTGGGCCTGTCGACGCTGAAGCTGCGGTGAAAAGAAGAGAAATCACATGCGGCACCTGAAAGACCTCCCCGTATTGATCCTCGGCCTCGGTGCGTCCGGGCTGGCGATGGCGCGCTGGTGCGCGCGCCACGGCGCGGCCGTCACGGTGGCCGATACGCGGGAGGCGCCGGCGCTGCTTGCGACGCTTCGGGCGGAATGGCCCGAGGTCGCGTTCATCGGCGGGCCGTTCTCGGCCGCGCTGGTCGAAGGCACACCGATCTGTGCCGTGTACCGCTCGCCGGGGCTGTCCCCCGCGACCATTGCACCGGTCGTCGATGCGGCGCGGGCCGTGGGGCTCGCGGTCGGCGGCGAACTGGATCTGTTTGCACGCGCGCTGCTGGACCTGCGGACCGTCGAGCTGCCCGCGGTCGAAGCGGCAGCTGAAGTGCCGGAAGACGAGCCTGTGGTGGAGGTGCCGGCGGAGCCCGTCGCAGAACTCGAGGCGCAGGGCGAATTGCCACTCGCTGGCGAACCGGCGGAAGCTGTGGCGGCCCCGGCACCGCAAGAGCCGGCAACGCCCGAGATGCCGGAAGCGGCAGAGCCCGCTGCCGATGCGGCAGAAGCCGAACCCGCACCGCCCACCGCGCAGGCCGAAGCCATGCCGCGCGACCCGTCGCTGAGCGTTCCCGCCGCGCCGCCGCCCGAAGAAGAGCAACAGCCGGCGCAGGAAGAGGCGCCGGCAGCCGAGGCGCAAGAAGCCCCCGCGCCGGCACCCGCACCGGCCTCCGCCACCGTGTCGCGCCTGCCGACCCCCGGCCAGCCCTACGTCCCCACGGCCGCCAGGGAGGCCGCCGAGTTCGTCGCGAAGATCGCCGAACTCTCCGCCACCAACCCGGCCTCCGCCGCGGTCGAGGAAGAAGACACGCCGCAGCTCAAGCTGGTGCCGATCGAGGAGCCGCCGGCGCCCAAGGGCTACACGCCCGCGGTGCTCGCCGTCACCGGCACCAACGGCAAGACCACCGTCACCGCGCTCACCGGCCAGCTGGTCGAGCGCGCGGGCAAGAGCGTGGCCGTGGCCGGCAACATCGGGCCGACGCTGCTCGACACCCTGGCCGCGCACATCGATGCCGAGACGCTGCCCGACGTCTGGGTGCTCGAACTCTCGAGCTTCCAGCTGGACGGCGTGCAGGGCTTCGAGCCGACCGCCGCCACGGTGCTCAACCTCACGCAGGACCATCTCGACTGGCATGGCGACATGCCGCATTACGCCGCGGCCAAGGCGCGCATCTTCGGCACGCAGGGGCTCATGGTGCTCAACCGCGACGATCCCGGCGTGATGGCCATGCTGCCTGCGCCCGTCAAGGTGAAGCTGCAGCGCCCGCAGGTTCGTGCCCATGTCACCTTCGGCGCCTCGATGCCGCAGCGCCCCGGCGACTACGGCATCGAACGCGTCAACGGCATGGCCTGGCTGGTGCGCGCACTCGAAGCCGACGAGACGCAGAAGCGCAAGCGCGGCGCGGTGGTCGAGGAAGAAATCTTCCTGCAGCGCCTGCTGCCCGCCGACGTGCTGCGCATCCGCGGCCGCCACAACGCGATGAACGCACTGGCGGCGCTCGCGCTGGCCAGCGCCGCCGGCTGCCCGCTCGGCCCCATGCTTTATGGCCTGCGCGAATACCGCGGCGAGCCGCACCGCGTGGAGCCGATCGCCATCGTCGACGAGGTCGAGTACTTCGACGACAGCAAGGGCACCAACGTCGGTGCAACGGTCGCCGCGCTCAACGGCCTGGGCGAAGACCGGCGCGTGGTCGTGATCCTCGGCGGCGAGGGCAAGGGCCAGGACTTCGAACCGCTGGCCGGGCCCGTGGCGCAGTACGCGCGCGCCGTGGTGCTCATCGGCCGCGATGCGCCGCTGATCGAGCAGGCGCTGGCCGCCACCGGTGCTTCGCTGATGCACGCGGGCTCGATGCAGGAGGCCGTCAAGCTGGCCGCCGCGCGCGCCAACCCCGGCGATGCCGTGCTGCTGTCACCGGCCTGTGCGAGCTTCGACATGTTCAAGGACTACGAGCACCGCGCGGCCGTGTTCCGCGAGGCCGTGCAGGCGCTTGCGGACGACCCGCGCGAGGCGGCCCCGTCGTCGAACGATGCCGACTTTTCCTCGGGAGACCCGGTTTGAACACCACGGCCGCCGGCGCCACGCCCAATGCAAAGACCAGCCGGTTCGGCGGCTGGTTCCGGCGCGCGCGCAGCGGCATCGACTCGCTGCCGGTGCACCTGCCGGTGCGGCTGGGCGGCGCTGGCGTCACGCAGACCAAGGCCGCGCCGATGCGCGTGCTGGGCTTCGACCAGGCGCTGGTCTGGGTCACCGTGGCGCTGCTCACCTGGGGCCTGGTGATGGTCTATTCGGCCTCCATCGCGCTGCCGGACAACCCGCGCTTCGCGCGTGCGGGCTACAGCGCGTCGTTCTTCCTCACGCGGCACGCGGCCTCGGTGGTGTTCGCGTTCATCGCGGCGCTGCTGGCCTTCCAGATTCCCATGAAGACCTGGGAGCGCGCCGCGCCCTGGCTCTTCGTGGCCTCGCTGCTGCTGCTGGTGGCGGTGCTCATTCCGCACATCGGCATCAACGTCAACGGCGCGCGGCGCTGGCTGCCGCTGGGCTTCATGCGCTTCCAGCCGTCCGAGCTCGCCAAGCTCGCGATGGTGCTCTATGCCGCCAGCTACATGGTGCGCAAGATGGAGATCAAGGAACGCTTCTTCCGCGCCGTGCTGCCGATGGGCGTGGCGGTGGTGGTGGTCGGCATGCTGGTGATGGCCGAACCCGACATGGGTGCATTCATGGTGATTGCCGTGATTGCCATGGGCATCCTGTTCCTGGGCGGCGTGAACGCGCGCATGTTCTTCGTGATCGCGGCGCTGGTGGTGGTGGCCTTCGGCACCATCGTGGCCACCAGCTCGTGGCGCCGCGAGCGCATCTTCGCGTACCTCGATCCATGGAGCGAGGAGCACGCGCTGGGCAAGGGCTACCAGCTGTCGCACTCGCTGATCGCCATCGGCCGCGGCGAGGTCTTCGGCGTCGGCCTGGGCGGCAGCGTCGAGAAGCTGCACTGGCTGCCCGAGGCACACACCGACTTCCTGCTCGCGGTGATCGGCGAGGAGTTCGGCCTGGTCGGCGTGCTGCTGATCATCGGCCTGTTCCTCTGGCTGACGCGCCGCGTCATGCACATCGGCCGCCAGGCGATCGCGCTCGACCGCGTGTTCTCGGGCCTCGTGGCGCAGGGCGTGGGCGTGTGGATCGGCTTCCAGGCCTTCATCAACATGGGCGTGAACCTCGGCGCACTGCCAACCAAGGGGCTCACCTTGCCGCTGATGAGCTTCGGCGGCTCGGCCATCCTGATGAACCTGGTGGCGCTCGCTGTCGTGCTGCGCATCGACTACGAGAACCGCGTGTTGATGCGGGGGGGACGCATATGACCGGCCGCACCGCACTCGTCATGGCCGGCGGCACCGGCGGCCACATCTTCCCGGGGCTCGCGGTGGCCGAGGCGCTGCGCGAGCGCGGCTGGCGCGTGCACTGGCTGGGCGCGCCCGGCAGCATGGAAGAAAAGCTCGTGCCGCCGCGCGGCTTTGCCTTCGAGCCGGTGCAGTTCGGCGGCGTGCGCGGCAAGGGGCCGCTCACGCTGTTCCTGCTGCCGCTGCGGCTTCTGCGCGCGTTCTGGCAGAGCATCGGCGTGGTGCGCCGCGTGCAGCCCCACGTCGTCGTCGGCCTGGGCGGCTACATCACCTTTCCGGGCGGAATGATGAGCGTGCTGCTCAACAAGCCGCTGGTGCTGCATGAGCAGAACTCGGTGGCCGGCCTTGCCAACAAGGTGCTGGCGGGTGTGGCCGACCGCGTGTTCACGGCCTTCCCCAACGTGCTGAAGAAGGCGCAGTGGGTGGGCAACCCGCTGCGCGCGGCGTTCACCTCGCAACCCGAGCCGGCCGTGCGCTTCGCAGGCCGCAGCGGACCGCTGCGGCTCCTGGTGGTGGGCGGCAGCCTGGGGGCCAAGGCGCTCAACGCCGTGGTGCCGCAGGCGCTGGCGCGCATCGCGCCGGCCACGCGCCCGCGGGTGCTGCACCAGAGCGGCGCCAAACAGATCGACGAGCTGCGCGCCAACTACGCGGCAGCCGGCGTGGAGGGCGAACTCACGCCCTTCATCGAAGACACCGCGCAGGCCTATGCCGACGCCGACATCATCGTCGCGCGCGCCGGGGCCAGCACCGTGACAGAAATCGCGGCCGTCGGCGCAGCAGCGCTGTTCGTGCCTTTTCCCTCGGCGGTCGACGACCACCAGACCACCAACGCGCGCTTCCTCGTCGACGCGGGCGGCGGCTGGCTGGTGCAGCAGGCCGACCTCACTCCTGAATTGCTGGCTGATTTGCTACAGAAAACCGAGCGCACCGCGCTGATCGACAAGGCCACCAGGGCCAAAACCATGCAGAAGACCGAAGCCGTCGAGGCCGTCGTCCGCGCCTGCGAGGAGCTTGCCAGATGAAGCACGCGATCCGTCACATCCATTTCGTGGGCATCGGCGGCTCGGGCATGAGCGGCATCGCCGAGGTGCTGTTCAACCTGGGCTACCGCATCACCGGTTCCGACCTGGCCGACAGCGCCACCCTGCGCCGGCTCGCGGGCCTGGGCATCGGCACCTTCGTGGGCCATGCCGCTGCGCACATCGACGGCGCGGATGCGGTCGTCACTTCCACCGCGGTGCAGTCGGACAACCCCGAGGTGCTGGCCGCGCGCGAGAAGCGCATTCCCGTGGTGCCGCGTGCGCTGATGCTGGCCGAACTGATGCGGCTCAAGCAGGGCATCGCGATTGCGGGCACGCACGGCAAGACCACCACCACCAGCCTGGTGGCGAGCGTGCTCGATGCGGCCGGGCTCGATCCCACCTTCGTGATCGGCGGGCGCCTGAACAGCGCCGGCGCCAACGCGCAGCTCGGCAGCGGCGACTACATCGTGGTGGAAGCCGACGAGTCGGACGCCTCGTTCCTGAACCTGCTGCCCGTGATGGCAGTGGTCACGAACATCGATGCCGACCACATGGAAACCTACGGGCACGACTTCGCAAGGCTCAAGAAGGCTTTTGTCGACTTTCTGCACCGCATGCCGTTCTATGGCGTGGCCATCCTGTGCACCGACGATCCGGCGGTGCGCGACATCGTGGCCGAAGTCACCTGCCCGGTGACGAGCTACGGCTTCGGCGAGGAAGCCCAGGTACGCGCGATCGACGTGCGCGCGGTGGGCGGCCAGATGCATTTCACGGCCCAGCGGCGCAACGGCGTCACGCTGCCCGACCTGCCGATCGTGCTGAACCTGCCGGGCGAGCACAACGTGCGCAACGCGCTTTCGGTGATCGCGGTGGCGGTGGAGCTCGGCATTCCCGACGAAGCGGTGCAGCGCGGACTGGCCGGCTTCAAGGGCGTGGGCCGACGCTTCCAGAGCTTTGGCGAGGTGGCCGCGCAGGGCGAGCCGGCCGGCAGCTTCACCGTGATCGACGACTACGGCCATCACCCGGTCGAGATGGCCGCGACCATTGCCGCCGCGCGCGGCGCGTTCCCGGGGCGCCGGCTGGTGCTGGCCTTCCAGCCGCACCGCTACACCCGCACGCGCGACTGCTTCGAGGACTTCGTCAAGGTCATCGGCAATGCCGACGCGGTGCTGCTGGGCGAGGTCTATGCCGCGGGGGAGCCGCCCATCGTGGCGGCGGACGGCCGCACGCTGGCGCGCGCCCTGCGCGTGGCCGGCAAGGTGGAGCCGGTGTTCGTCGACGACATCGGCGCCATGCCGCAGGCCATCCTGGACAACGCGCGCGCCGGCGACGTGGTGCTTTGCATGGGTGCGGGCTCCATTGGCGCCGTGCCGGGCAAGGTGG
Source organism: Variovorax sp. V93 (assembly GCF_041154485.1). Lineage (NCBI taxonomy): Bacteria > Pseudomonadati > Pseudomonadota > Betaproteobacteria > Burkholderiales > Comamonadaceae > Variovorax > Variovorax sp. V93. The sequence goes on from NZ_AP028669.1 coordinate 970,913, forward strand.
TTGAAATTGCAGCCGCGGCATCGCTGCCGCCAACAACGCGCAGCAGGCGCAAGGGGGAGGCAGCATGAGCCTTCAGGATCCAAAACAATTCGGCAAGGTGGCCGTGCTGTTCGGCGGAAGCTCCGCCGAGCGCGAAATCTCGCTCCTTTCCGGCAATGGCGTGCTCGGGGCGCTGCGCTCGCGCGGTGTCGACGCGCATGCCTTCGATCCCGCCGAGCGCGACCTGGTCGAGCTGCGGCGCGAGGGTTTCGCGCGCTGCTTCATCGCGCTGCACGGCCGGCACGGCGAGGACGGCACGGTGCAGGGCGCGCTCGAGCTGCTCGGCATTCCCTACACCGGCTCGGGCGTGATGGCTTCGAGCGTGGCCATGGACAAAGTCATGACCAAGCGCATCTGGCAGGCCGACGGGCTGCCGACGCCCAGGTACGTGCGCCTGGCCTTCGACCAGCAAAGCCGCGAGCAGATCCGCGCCGTGCCCGACGTGCTCGGGCTGCCGCTCATCGTGAAGCCGCCGCGCGAGGGCTCGTCGATCGGCGTGACCAAGGTCGAAGGCTACTCGCAGATGCAGGATGCCGTGGCGCTGTCGGCGAAGTACGACGCCGACGTGCTGTGCGAGGAGTTCATCGAAGGCGAGGAAGTGACCTGCGCCGTGCTCGGCAGCGGCCTCGACGCCCGTGCGCTGCCCGTGGTGCGCATTGCCGCGCCCGAAGGCGCCTACGACTACCAGAACAAGTACTTCACCGACGACGTGAAGTACCACTGCCCGAGCGGCCTGCCCGAAGCCGAGGAGCACGAGATCCAGCGCATCACGCTGGCCGCGTACCACACACTCGGCTGCCGCGGCTGGGGCCGCGCCGACGTGATGATTCGCGCGAGCGACCGCAAGCCTTTCCTGCTCGAGATGAACACCTCGCCCGGCATGACCAGCCATTCGCTGGTGCCCATGTCGGCGCGCGCATCGGGCATCGCCTACGAAGACCTGTGCCTGCGCGTGCTGGCCTCGGCTTCGCTGGATGCCGCGGGGGGAGCGCAATAGCCATGGCCGACAGCATTCCCGTGCCCTTCGACGTCAAGCTCATGAACATCGTCTCGAACCTGGCGTTCGTGGTGGTGGCGCTCATGCTGCTGGCGGCGGGCGCATGGTGGGTGCTGCGCCAGCCGTTCTTTCCGATCGGCGGCATCAAGGTCGATGGCGACGTGACGCACAACAACGCCGTGACGCTGCGCGCCAACGTCGCGCCGCAGCTCGCGGGCAACTTCTTCACCGTCGACCTGGCACGTGCGAGAACCGCCTTCGAGTCGGTGCCCTGGGTGCGCAAGGCGGTGGTGCGGCGCGAGTTCCCGAACAAGCTGCGCGTGACGCTGACCGAGCAGGTGCCGGTGGCCAACTGGGGCGACGAGGCCGGCTCGAAGCTGATCAACGGCTTTGGCGAGGTGTTCGAAGCCAACGTGGCCGAGGTGGACGACCGGCTGCCGCGGCTCGACGGTCCCATCGAGCAGGCCGGGCAGGTGCTTGGCATGTACCGCGTGATTGCGCCGCTGTTCCCGCCCTACGACTTCAGCGTGGAAGAACTCACGCTGTCGAGCCGGGGCAGCTGGAAGGCGGTGCTGGACACCGGCGCCGAGATCGAGCTGGGCCGCGGCCAGGCCGAGGAGGTGACGGCCCGCACGCAGCGTTTCCTGAAGACCGTGACCCAGGTCGCGGGCCAGTACCGCCGCACCGCGGCGGACGTCGAGGGGGCCGACCTGCGGCACAACGACGCCTATGCGCTGCGTCTTCGCGGCGTCACCACGGTCGTTGCCGACCCCAAGACGAAGAAGAAATAGATAGCGAATACCGAGGACATTCAATGCCCAAAGAATACAAAGACCTGGTTGTCGGACTCGACATCGGAACCGCCAAGGTGATGGTGGTCGTCGCCGAGGTGCTGCCCGGCGGCGAACTCAAGCTGGCGGGGCTCGGCATCGCGCCGAGCAACGGCCTCAAGCGAGGCGTGGTGGTGAACATCGACGCCACGGTGCAGAGCATCCAGCAGGCCTTGAAGGAGGCCGAGCTGATGGCCGACTGCAAGATCAGCCGCGTCTACACCGGCATCACCGGCAGCCACATCCGCGGCATCAATTCGAGCGGCATGGTGGCGGTGAAGGACAAGGAGGTCACGCCCGCCGACGTGGCCCGCGTGGTGGAAACCGCGCGCGCCATCAACATCTCGAGCGACCAGCGCCTGCTGCTGGTGGAGCCGCAGGAATTCGTGATCGACGGGCAGGACGTGAAGGAGCCGATCGGCATGAGCGGCATGCGGCTCGAGGCCAAGGTGCACATCGTGACCGGCGCGCAGAGCGCGGCCGAGAACATCATCAAGTGCGTGCGCCGCTGCGGCCTCGAGGTCGACCAGCTGATGCTCAATCCGCTGGCCTCCAGCCAGGCGGTGCTGACCGAGGACGAGCGCGAGCTCGGCGTGGTGCTGGTGGACATCGGCGCGGGCACCACCGACGTGGCCATCTTCACCAACGGCGCGATCCGCCACACGGCGGTGATCCCGATCGCGGGCGACCTGATCACCAGCGACATCGCGATGGCGCTGCGCACGCCCACCAAGGACGCGGAAGACATCAAGGTCGAAAACGGCTATGCCAAGCAGCTGCTGGCCGACCCCGACACGCAGGTGGAAGTGCCGGGCCTGGGCGACCGCGGTCCGCGCATGCTGAGCAAGCAGGCGCTGGCCGGCGTGATCGAGCCGCGCATCGAGGAGATCTTCTCGCTGGTGCAGCAAGTGGTGCGCGAGTCGGGCTACGAAGAGGTGCTGTCCTCGGGCGTGGTGCTCACGGGCGGCAGCGCGGTGATGCCCGGCATGGTCGAGCTCGGCGAGGACATCTTCCTGAAGCCGGTGCGGCGCGGCATTCCGAAGTATTCGAGCGCGCTCTCCGACATGGTGGCGCAGCCGCGCGCCGCCACCGTGATGGGCCTGCTCGAGGAAGCACGCTTCGCACGCATGCGCGGCTTCAAGGTCGCGCAGAAGAACGGATCCGTAAAGACTGCGTTCGGGCGTTTCAAGGACTTCATCGTGGGGAACTTCTGACCATGAACCACTCCCCACTCTGGCTCGCACGCGGCGGTCCGCCCTTGCATTTCAACGAGCGATGGCGGCGCACGGGTCCACCGCCGCGACGACAGCTTCGTTGAACTCGTCAAGACACCAGAAAAATTCATAGATACACAACGGCAACTGCAAATTCAAGGAGTTAGAAATGACCATCGAAATGATCGAAGTCGAAGAATTCAACCAAGGCACCCAGATCAAGGTGATCGGCGTCGGCGGCGGCGGCGGCAATGCCGTCGCGCACATGATGGAGCGCGGCGTGCAGGGCGTGCAGTTCGTCTGCGCCAACACCGACGCGCAGGCGCTCCAGCGCAGCAACGCGCACAAGATCATCCAGCTGGGCACCAGCGGACTGGGCGCGGGCAGCAAGCCCGACAAGGGCCGTGACGCGGCCGAAGCCGCGGTGGACGACATCCGCGCGGCCATCGACGGCGCGCACATGCTTTTCATCACGGCCGGCATGGGCGGCGGCACCGGTACCGGCGCCGCACCGGTGATCGCGCGCGTGGCCAAGGAGATGGGCATCCTCACCGTGGGCGTGGTGACCAAGCCCTTCGACTGGGAAGGCGGCCGCCGCATGACCAACGCCGACGCCGGCCTGGCCGAGCTCGAGGCCAACGTCGACTCGCTGATCGTGGTGCTCAACGAGAAGCTGCTCGACGTGCTGGGCGAGGACATCACCCAGGACGAAGCCTTCGCGCATGCCAACGACGTGCTCAAGAACGCGGTGGGCGGCATCTCGGAAATCATCAACGAGTACGGCGGCGTGAACGTCGACTTCGAAGACGTGCGCACCGTGATGGGCGAGCCCGGCAAGGCCATGATGGGCACGGCCGCTGCTGCCGGCCCGGACCGCGCGCGCATTGCCGCCGAGCAGGCCGTGGCCTGCCCGCTGCTCGAAGGCATCGACCTCTCGGGCGCCAAGGGCGTGCTGGTGCTGGTGACCGCATCGAAGGGCTCGCTGAAGCTCAACGAGTCGAAGCTCGCGATGAACACCATCCGCGCCTACGCCTCGCCCGATGCGCACGTGATCTATGGCGCGGCCTACGACGAGAGCCTGGGCGACCAGATGCGCGTGACGGTGGTCGCCACCGGCCTGTCGCGCGCCGATGCGCGCCGCCAGGCACCGACGCTCGAAGTGATCCGCACCGGCACCGACAACATCCCGTTCAACGTGCCCACGCTCGGCGCCGGCCATGCGGGCCACGCCGGCCACGGCGGCGGCAACCAGCCGAACTACGACGGCATGGCCGTTCCCAGCGTGTGGCGCACGAACCGCACCATGGCCGCGGCCAAGGTGGACGCGCTGTCGTCGGGCGGCATGGACGATTTCGAGATCCCGGCATTCCTGCGCCGTCAGGCTGATTGACGGCAAGGCAACCGAACGCAGAGGGCACGAAGGTTCGCAAGGGGTACGGGGAAGACCTGAAAGGGACTTCTGCCGGCTCTAGGCGCTGCGTCCGCTTCGTGCCCTTTGCGTCCATCGCCGGTCGGTGGGCATAGAACCCATGTCTATCGCTGCCATAGCGAGGGGAATAGCGCGACACGGGCGCCGCGCGCCTAAAATCTTCGGCGTGCTGCAACAACGAACCCTCAAGTCGATCAGCCGCGCCGTGGGCGTGGGGCTTCACAGCGGCCAGCGCGTGGAACTCACGCTGCGCCCCGCTCCGGTGGACACCGGCATCGTGTTCCGGCGCGTCGACCTGCCCGAGCCGGTCGACATCCGCATGACCGCCGAAGCGGTGACCGACACGCGCCTGGCCTCCACCGTCTCGACCGGCGGCGCCAAGGTGCAGACGGTCGAGCACCTGATGTCGGCCTGCGCCGGCCTCGGGATCGACAACCTCTACATCGACATCACGGCCGACGAAGTGCCGATCCTCGACGGGTCGGCCTCGTCCTTCGTGTTCCTGCTGCAAAGCGCGGGCATCGAGCTGCAGAAGGCGCCGCGCCGCTTCATCCGCGTGACGCGCAAGGTCGAGGTGCGCGAGGGCGAGGGCGCCAACGAGAAGTGGGCGAGCCTGGAGCCCTACCACGGCTACAAGCTGAGCTTCGAGATCGACTTCGACCACCGCGTGGTCAATTCCACCGGCCAGCGCGTGGAGTTCGACCTCGGCACCGACTCCTACAGCCGCGACATCGCACGCGCGCGCACCTTCGGCTTCACCAAGGAAGTGGAATACATGCGCAGCAAGGGCCTGGCGCTCGGCGGCGGCCTGGACAACGCCATCGTGATGGACGACACCAAGGTGCTCAATGCCGGGGGCCTGCGCTACGACGACGAGTTCGTGAAGCACAAGATCCTCGACGCCATGGGCGACCTCTACATCATCGGCAAGCCGCTGCTCGCGGCCTACACCGCGTTCCGCTCGGGCCATGCGCTCAACAACAAGCTGCTGCGCGAACTGCTGGCCCACAGCGACGCCTACGAGGTCGTCACCTTCGAAGACGAAAAGCGCGCACCGCGCGGCTTCGGCGAAGTGGCGCGGGCCTGGTAGGCCGCGTTCGCAATGCTTCTCTTCCGCTGGGCCATCCTGCTGCTTCTGCTGGTGGCGGGCGTGTCGTTTGCGTTCTATGCGGGCACGGGCCAGGCCAAGTACCGGCGCTTCGGCTGGATCGTGCTCAAGTGGACGCTGCTTGCGGCCTTCGGCTTCTTCGCGGTGCTGATTGCCGAACGCGTGGTGTGATCTGGCTCGTCCCCAGGCTGCGCGGCACTTCGTGGCCGGTGATCGATCTCAGTCGGCCAGGGTCTGCAACGCCTGCACCTGCTGCGCCAGCAGCGGCCCCCTGCGGTGCGCGGGCACCAGCAGCATGAGCGTGTCGCCCAGTGCCTTCGGCCGTCCCCAGGGCGCATGCAGCCTGCCTTGCGCGAGCAGCGGCGCCACCAGCCGCTCGCGGCCCATCAGCACGCCTTCGCCGTCGAGCGCCGCCTGCAGCGCGAGGCTGTAGAGCGAGAAGTCCGGGCCGGCGGCCAGCGCATCGGCCTCGGCTGCGTTGATACCGGGACGCACGGCCTGCAGCCAGCGCGCCCAGTCGTCGTGCCACACGGTGTCGTGCAGTCCGCCGCAGCGGGCCAGTACATCGACCAGGTCGTCGAGCGCGCGCGGGCGCCCGCTTGGCAGCGCCTGCTGGAGGCGCGGGCTGCACACCGGCACCAGCCGGTCGCGCGCGAGCGCCATGCCTTGCGCGCCGACGGCGGTTTCGATGCGATCGCCGGCACGTGCATAGAAGAGGCCGAGGTCGAAGGGTTCGCGCCGGAAGTTCGGCGGCTGCTCGAGCGCCGTCACGGACACCTGCACGCCGGGCAGCGCCGCCTTCAGCCGCGAAAGCCGCGGCGACAGCCACAGCTGCGCCATCGCCGGCAGGGCCGCGACCTGCAGCGTGCTGCGGCGCGCGGCAGTCTGCGTCTCGTGCCGCAGCGCCTGCACCGCGAGGCCGAGCTGGTCGACCGCGGCGCTGAGGGCGGGCAGTGCGCGCCGTCCGTGCGCGCTGAGGCGGATGCCCTGGCTGTGGCGTTCGAACAGCGCACCGCCGGCCCAGGTCTCCAGCGCCTTGATCTGCTGCGCGACGGCGGCCGGCGTGACGAACAGCTCCTCGGCCGCACGCGCAAAGCTGCCATGGCGTGCCGCAGCCTCGAAGGCGCGAACGGCTGTGTGCGGGGGCAGGCGAGGGCGGGGTGGTGCGAGGGGCATGCGGCGTGGAGGCCCAAGTTTTTCTATCGCTCGGGCCCAGATTATCCGTGTTGCCCGCAGTGATGGCGCAGGCGACCATGCGGCCACCTGCCACTTCCAGCGAGATCTGCCGCATGCCTGCCGCCCTCCAACGCCGTTCCTGGGTTCCCGCTGCCAGCGAAGACCATGTGCTCGCGATTGCCGCCGATGCCGCCGCGCGCGATGCGGCGGGCGTGGCCGCCGAGATCGAAAGGCTCGCGGACGACAACCACCGCATCCACGACCGCGAAGGCCTGAACCTCAACCCCGCCACCAACGTGATGAATCCTGCCGCCGAGGCGCTGCTGTCGCGCGGGCTCGGCTCGCGGGCATCGCTGGGCTACCCGGGCGACAAGTACGAAGTGGGGCTGGAGGCCATCGAGCGCATCGAGGTCATCGCGGCCGAGCTGGCCGCCGAGGTGTTCGGCTCGAAGTTTGCCGAAGTGCGCGTGAGCTCCGGCGCGCTGTCGAACCTCTATGTGTTCATGGCGACCTGCCGGCCCGGCGACACGATCATCGCGCCGCCGCCGGCCATCGGCGGCCACGTCACGCACCATGCGGCCGGCGCGGCCGGGCTCTATGGATTGAAGACGGTGTCCGCGCCGGTCGATGCCGACGGCTACACGGTCGATGTCACGGCGCTGGCCAGGCTCGTGCGCGAGGTCAAGCCGAAGCTCATCACCATCGGCGGCAGCCTGAACCTGTTTCCGCACCCGGTGCCGGCGATCCGCGAGATCGCGGACAGCGTGGGCGCGAAGCTGTTGTTCGATGCCGCGCATCTTTCGGGCATGGTGGCCGGCAAGGCCTGGCCGCAGCCGCTCGAGGAGGGCGCGCATGCGATCACCATGAGCACCTACAAGAGCCTCGGCGGTCCGGCCGGCGGGCTGATCGTGTCGAACGATGCGGCGCTGATGGAGCGCATCGATGCCATCGCCTATCCCGGCCTCACGGCCAACTCCGATGCGGGGCGCACCGCGGCGCTGGCGCGCGGGCTGCTCGACTGGAAGGTGCACGGCACGGCCTACGCCTCGGCGATGCGCGAGACCGCGCAGGCGCTGGCACGCGCGCTCGACGCCGAGGGCCTGCCGGTGTTCGCGAAGGCGCGCGGCTTCACGCAGTCGCACCAGTTCGCGCTCGAGGCCGCGCCTTGGGGCGGTGGGCAGCGCGCCGCGAGGAAACTGGCCGGGGGTGGCTTGCTGGCCTGCGGCATTGGCCTGCCGATCGCACCGGTGGAGGGAGACATCAACGGCCTGCGCCTGGGCGTGCCGGAGATCGTGCGGCTCGGCTTCACGCCCGACGACATGCCGCAGCTTGCGTCGTGGATCGCGCGTGCGCTGGAAGGCGATGCGGCGTCCGTGGCCGCCGAGGTGCGCGAGCGCCGCACCCGGCTGGGCGGCCTGCGCTACATCGTGCGCTGAGTCAGCGCGAACGGCCCTGCCGGTAGGTGCCGGCGTGCGTCTTCGACAGCTCGGCCGCCTCGGCCAGACGCGCCATCGACCGGCCCACCTGCGCATGCGTGATGGCTATGCCCAGCGCGTCGGCCGCATCGGCGCCCGGCAGGCCCGGCAGGTCGAGCAGGCGCTTCACCATTTCCTGCACCTGCGCCTTGGCGGCCTGGCCGTGGCCCGCCACCGCCTTCTTCATCTGCAGTGCGGTGTACTCGGCCACCGTGAGCTTGCTGTTGACCAGCGAGGTCACGCAGGCGCCGCGCGCCTGGCCCAGCAGCAGCGTCGACTGCGGATTGACGTTGACGAAAATGATCTCGACCGCCGAGGCATCGGGCTGGTAGCGCGCGGCGATTTCCGCAATGCCGTCGAACAGCACCTTGAGCCGCGCCGGCAGGTTGCCGCTGCCCAGGTGGCGCGTGCTGATGGTGCCGCTGGCCACGTAGCGCAGCGCATGGCCGTCCGAATCGACCACGCCGAAACCGGTGGTCAGGAGGCCGGGGTCGATGCCAAGAATGCGCATGTCAGTTTTCCACCGCGCTGTGGGCGACCCACGAGCATGAAACCGACACGGCCCCAGGCCAGGAACACCGCGGAACCGGCTTTGCCGGGCCGCTGGTGTTGCCCCCTGGAGGGGGGAGTCGAGCTACACGAAGTGAGCGAGGGACGGGGGTGGGTTTCATCCTAGAGGTTGAAGTACCAGCGGATCGAATGGAAGAAGATCGGCGCCGCGAAGCACAGCGCATCGACACGGTCGAGCAGGCCGTTGGCCCCGGTCACGCCCACGCCCTTCTTGCCCCAGTTGGGAATGCCGCGATCGCGCTTGAGCGCCTTCATCACCAGGTGCCCCATGGAGCCCGCGATGCAGGCGATGACGGACACGGCGAGGGCCTGGCCGAACTTGAAGGGCGTGATGAACGAGAACAGCGCGCCCACCAGGCTGGCCACCACGATGCCGATGCCCCAGCTGGTCCAGTTGAAGCTGCGGCTCACGTTGGGCGCGAAGGGCTTGCGCTGCGTGCGGCGCGAAATCACGTGCTGCACCAGCACCGAGGTCTGCACCACGAACACCAGGAAGAACACGAGAAAGGCGCTCTTGCCCTCGTAGCCCGGAAAGCTCAGCAGCAGCAGCGCCGGCACATGGCTCATGCCGTAGACGCAGACCATGATGCCCCACTGCAGCTTGGCGTTGCGTTCGAGGAAATGGCTCGGGTCGTCGGCCAGCGCACTGGCCACCGGGATCGCGAGGAACACGTAGACCGGAATGAACACGGTGAACAGGTCGAAGCGCGCGGTGGCGACGAGCCAGAACTGGATCGGCAGCACGACGAAGAAGGCCAGGATCAGGCTGCGATGGTCGCCGCGCCGCGTGGGCGAGAGCGTGATGAACTCGCGCAGCGCGAAGAAGGCGATCAGCGCGAACAGCACGGTGGCCACCGTCTCGCCCAGCGCCCAGCCGACCCAGAACACGATCACCATGAACCAGGTGGTGCCCAGCAGCTTGCGGTAGTGCGCCAGCTCGGCCTGCCAGGCGGCGTCGTGCACGGGGTTGCGGCGTTCCTTGAAGGTGAGGAAGAAGGCCGTGGTGCTCACGACCACGAGCAGCCCGAAGACGATGAGGAACAGGGCCGCGACCTGCTGGGTCGGGGTGAGGCTGCGCAGGAACTGGTTCATGTCAGACCTCGCGCAATGCGATCACCGCGGCACGCGCGCGGTCGAGGAAGGGGCGGCGCTCCTCGCCTTCCTCGACGCGGATCGGCGCGCCGAAGGTGACGGAGCACAGGATCGGCACCGGCACGATCTCGCCCTTGGGCATCACGCGCTGCACGTTGTCGATCCACGCCGGCACCAGCACCACCTCGGGGAACATCGTCGCGAGCGTGTAGAGGCCCGACTTGAACTTCTGCGGCTCTCCCGTGTGGCCGCGCGTGCCCTCCGGAAAGATGATGATCGAGTCGCCGCTGCGCAGCGCTTCGACCAGCGGCGCCAGTGGATCGGAGACGGGCGCGGCAGGTTCCGGCTCCACGGCCGGCGGCGTGACGGCGAGCGGCGCGGCCGGTGGTGGAGGAGGCGGCGGAGCGGGAAGGTCGAGCCGCCCTTGCACTTCGTCGAAGGCTTCGGGCGTGATGTCGACGACGGGCGGTGCCATGGGCGCCATCGGCAACAGGGGCTCCATCGAGGGTTCGATGCGCTCGGGCTGTGGCGCAGCAGCGGCATCTCGGACGGGCGGCAGCGGCGCTTCAGGTTCCGCCGGCGCTTCGGCAGGCGCGGCCGGCGCCGTGGCCGCGCGCTCCACATACACCGCGTTGAACACCTCGGTCGTGATCCAGCGCTTGAACGGCGTATTGGCCCAGTAGTCACGCGCCGCAATGGGCCGCGTGATGCTGCGCAGTTCCTCGGGCAGGGCCGCCCAGATCATCACCAGGTCGGCGTGGCTCTGGTGGTTGGCGAAATAGATGCGCTGCTCGGCCTTCGGCGGGCAGCCGTACCAGCGTGCCTGGGCGCCGGTGAGCAACCGGACGATCCCCAACAACAACCAACCCGTGAGCTTTGCCAGCATGGGCGCGATGATACGGGGCATGCGATGGCGTTTCGATCCTCTTTGTCTGGCGTGGGCGATGGCCCTGTTCCTTGTTCTCATCCTGCTGGCCACCATCGGCGCGCGCTGGGGCTGGCTGCGGAGCTTTTTTGGCGACGTGCTGGCCGTGGCGTGGGTCTACCTCGTCTTCAAGACCTTCGTCGCCGCGCGCGTGCTGCCAGTGGGGCTGGCCGCGCTCGGCGTAGGCCTGGCGGTCGAGCTGGGGCAGTTCCTGGCATCGGCCTGGCACCTGCACATTTCGAACCGCGCCCTGCGCATCGTGCTCGGCAGTACCGCCGACTGGTGGGACGTGCTGGCCTATGTGATCGGCTTCGCAGCCGTGCTGGCCATCGAAGCGCTGCGCGAAGCCCTCAGGGCAGTTCGGCCGACGGCATCCGCGCCACGATCGTCGACGCCCTCCCGCTGAGGTAGGACGAGCCGATGCGGCGCTCGAAGAACTTGGGGCTCGGCAGCATCACGGCGAGGCGCGCGGCTTCGGCTGCGCTCAGGCGCGAGGCGGGCTTCCTGAAGTAGTACTGGGCCGCCGCCTCGGCGCCGAACACGCCTTCGCCCCATTCGACGTTGTTGAGGTAGATCTCGAGGATGCGCCGCTTGTCGAGCAGCACCTCGAGCGCCATCGCAAGCGCCAGCTCCTGGCCCTTGCGCAGCAGCGTGCGCTCGCCGGAGAGCAGCAGGTTCTTCGCCAGCTGCTGCGTGATGGTGGAGCCGCCGCGCAGCTGCACCGGCCGCACCGGCTTGCCGCGCGCAATGGCGCGCGCCGCACGCCTGGCCGCCAGCTCCTCGGCCTTGGCGTTGCGCTGGCGCGCACGCTCGATGGCTTCCCATTCCACGCCGTTGTGGTCGATGAAGTCGGCATCCTCGCTCGCGATGACGGCGCGCTTGAGGTTGTCGCTGATCTGCGCGTAGGGCACCCATTCCTGGCGCCAGGCACCCTTGCGGCCCTGGTGGATGGCGATCTGCCAGGCTTCGCTGCGCTGGAACGCGGTGCTTTGCGGATCGATCACCGCCATGGCCGCGATGCGCCCCACGAAGAAAAGCTCCAGTGCCACGCCCGCCACCAGCAGGCAGGCCACCAGCCGCAGCAGCCGCTTCATTGGCCGGCGGCGAGTGAAGCGCGCAATTCGGCCAGCACCTGCGCGGAGGGCGGGCGCACGCCGCGCCAGAACTCGAACGCTTCGGCCGCCTGTTCGACCAGCATGCCGAGCCCGTCGCGCGGCACGGCGCCGTGCGTTTCGGCCCAGGCCATGAAGCCGGCGGCCGCGGGGCCGTACATCAGGTCGACCGCGAGCGCGCCGGGGCGCAGCACCTGCGCGCGCACCGGCACCGCATCGCCAGCGAGGCTGGAGGCCGTGGCATTGACCACCACGTCGAAATTGCCGGTCACCTCGTCGAGCGCCCAGGCTTCGAGCGCCGCGCCATGACTCAGCGCCAATGCCGCATGGCGCTGCACCAGCGCCATGGCCTTGCCGACCGTGCGGTTGGCCACCACGATGCGCGCAGCGCCGGCGTCCAGCAGCGGCCCGAGCACGCCCGCTGCGGCGCCGCCCGCACCGATGAGCAGCAGCTCGCGGCCCGCCAGCGGCACGGCGGCATTGCGCACGATGTCGTTGACCAGCCCGATGCCGTCGGTGTTGTCGGCGTGGATGCTGCCGTCGGCCTCGAAGCGCAGCGTGTTCACCGCCTGCGCAAGCACGGCGCGCTCGCTGGTGTGCAGCGCGAGCGCGGCGGCGTCGAACTTGAACGGCACGGTCACGTTGCAGCCGCGTGCCGCGTCGCCGCGCTCGGCGGCTTCCCGGCGGAAGGCGGCCACGCCTTCGGCAAAGGCGCCGACCGGAACGAGCCGGCGGCTGTAGTCCATCTGCTGGCCGCAGAGTTCGGCAAACCGGGCGTGGATGCGCGGCGAGCGGCTGTGCTCGACGGGGTTGCCCATTACGCAGTACAGGTCCATGGCGCGTGGATTCGCTGTTGGCTATTGGGAGGAGAGCTCGATGGTCTCGTCGCGCGTGAACTTGAAGCGCGACTGCAGCACGATCTGGTCGGTCTCTTTTCGCATTGCGTCGGTGAACTTTCCGAAGCTGCCGATGCTGTGCACGATGGCCTTGGCGCGGCGGTCGAGCACGATGTCGCCCGAGCTTTCGTCGACCACGGTGTCGAGGATCTTGCCGTCGTGGTTGATGGTGATCGTCATCTTGAGCTCGCCATAGAGCTTCTTGCCGGCGGCCGTGGGGAAGTTCTCGGTACCCCGCACCTCGATGCGCCGGCGCAGCGTGTCCACGTAGATGGCGTAGGCCGCCTCGCGCGTGGAAGGGCTCAGGTAGCGCTTCTTGGGGCGCGCGTTTTCTTCATTCACGCGGCGCTCGATCTCGGCCAGCAGCTCCACCATCTGGCGCCGCTTTTCCTCGCGGGCGATGGCTTCCTTCGGATCGCCCGAGGCGCGCGGGTCCGGCGCAGGCATGGCCGCCAGGTCGCGCTTGAGCTGCGCGAGCAGCTGCATCTGCTGGGCCTGCATGGCCTCGACCTGGCGCCGCGCCTCCTCGATCGAGTCGCCGACGGCGGTGAAGCTCGACGGCGGCAGCGGGCTGGTGGCGCGGCCGCGTTCGAGGTCGCCGCCGCCCGCGAGCGAGGTCTGGGCCATCACGCGGGTCTTGGCGTCGGGCTTGTCGTTGGTCTTGCTGTTGACCAGGATCACCTCGAGCGGGGTTTCGCTGAAGACCCGGTTGAACGATTCGGGATCGACGAAACGCACCGCCAGAAGTGCGGCGTGCGCGATGACCGACACGCCAAGTGCGATCTGCAGCGTGCTCAGATCCCTGAAGTTCATGGACGACGCTCCTTGGCGCGCATGGGATGACCGGTGCTCATGCCGGCGTGTTTTCCGGGGCCGCCTCGCTGTCGCTGAGGTCGACCGCAATGGCGATGGGGCCGGCGACTTCTTCCGCTTCCTCGTCGCCGCCTTCCTCCTCGGCCGCGACATCCACCTTGGGCGCGTCGAGGCGCTCGAGCACGGTGCCGTGCACGTCGAGCGCGATTTCGTCGATCTCGCCGAGCTTTACGCGCAGGCGCGCGCCGCGCTCCTGCTGGCCCGCCACCGGGAACACCAGCGGCAGCGTGTCCGCGCGCACCAGCGCGCCGTTCGGGATGTCCTTGATGACGGTCGCCTCGAGCTCGGTGATGCCCCGCTGCTGCAGGTACTTGAGCGTCCAGAAGCGCTCCATGCCGCCCTGGTAGGCGTTGTAGGTTGCGTAGGCGGCGTCGAAGCCCGAGAGAATGGAGAACAGGTCCGCATCCTTGGGCTTGAACGGCGCGGCCAGCGCGGCGGTCTTGCCGTGGCGCGCGGCGGCAATGATCTGCCACTGGTTCACCAGGTCGGTGTAGCGGCGCAGCGGCGAGGTGCTCCAGGCATAGCTCTTCACGCCCAGGCCCGCATGCGGCAGGGCCCGCGTACCCATGCGCACCTTGATGCCGGGCGCCAGGCTGGCCTGGCTGCGGTAGAGCCCGGGCACGCCGAGCTCGCCGAGCCAGCCGCCCCAGCTGCTGTTGGCCAGGATCATGGCTTCGGACACGATCAGGTCGAGCGGCGCGCCGCGCTGGCGCGTGCTGATCTGCACCTGCTCGCTGCCGTCCGGTTCGCCGTCGTTGCCCACGAGGCGGAAGTTGTAGTCGGGCCGGTTGAAGTTCTCGGGCTTGCCGCGCACCACTTCGCGCCGGGCCTTCAGCTCTTTCGCGAGGCGGAACAGGAAGGACAGCGGCGCGCGCAGCTTTGCAGCGGCCTCGGGCGTGTTCTCGCTCGTGAACGAAGCGTCCTCGAGCCAGGGCTGCGTGACCACCGCGTCGAGCTGGTCGTGCCGCAGGTTGGCCACGATCGGCACGCGTTCGAGCTTCGTCTCGGTCGATTGCAGTTCGAGCGTGGCTTCGTCGAAGCGCGCGTAGAGCGACACCGCGGGCCGGTCGCCGCCTTCGAGCAGCGTGTAGGTGCTCACGACATCGTCGGGCAGCATGGTGATCTTGTGGCCCGGCATGTAGACCGTGGACATGCGCGCGCGCGCCACCTGGTCGATGGCGCTGCCCGGCGTCAGTGCCAGGCCGGGCGCGGCGATGTGGATGCCGACCGTGACGCTGCCGCTGCCGAGGCCCTGCACCGAGAGTGCATCGTCGATTTCGGTGGTCTGCGAGTCGTCGATCGAGAATGCCTGCACGCCTTCGGCCAGCGGCAGCTCGTCCACGATGGGCGGCGCGGCGAGTGCCGGGAAACCCGTGCCCTTGGGAAAGTTCTCGAACAGGAAGCGCCGCCAGTGGAACTGGTAGGGCGAGTCGATGGCGCCGGCGCGTTCCAGCAACTCGAGCGGCGGACGCTGGGTGGCGCGCGCGGCGTCGACCACGGCCTTGTATTCGGGCGCGTTCTTGTCGGGCTTGAACAGGATCTTGTAGAGCTGCTCGCGGATCGGCTGCGGGCAGATGCCCTCGGCCAGTTGGGCGGCCCATTCGACGATCTGCGCCTGCACCACCTTCTTCTTCTCGATGGCGGCCAGCGCCTGCTGCAGGATCTCGGCTGGCGCCTTCTTGAAGCGCCCTTTGCCCGCGCGGCGGAAGTAGTGCGGCGCCTCGAACAGCGCGAACAGCGCGGCGGCCTGCTGCGCGAGCGTGGGCTTGTCGCTGAAATAGTCGGACGCGAGGTCGGCAAAACCGAACTCGCCCTCCGGCGCGAATTCCCAGGCCAGGTCGAGGTCCATTGTGGCTGCGAGCGCGCGCGCCTCGGCGATCAGCTCGGCCGGGGCCGGCTTCTCGAAACGCAGAACGATGTTGGCGCCCTTGACCTTGACGCGCTTGCCGGTGTCGAGCTCGACCTGCGCCGATGCTTCGGCCTCCGACAGCACGCGGCCGCCGAGGTACTTGCCGGCTTCTTCAAACAATACAAACATGCCCGGATTGTCCCAGACTTGGGGACGCGCACGGGCCTGGCTGCTGCGCGATGCCTGCCGGGCTTCAGACGGGATTGATGAACGCGATCACGTCGTCGAGGTGGTTTTCCTCGAAATCGGACAGCGCATGGTCGCCGCCCTCGATCAGCTTGATGTTGCTGTCGGGGTAGCGTGCCGAGGTTTCGTGCCAGTCGAGCGCTTCGTCGCCCTTGGCGATGATGGCCAGCACGCGCTCGGGGCGGGTGAGCGCGCCGACCTCCATGGTGCGCAGCTCCTGGATGTATTCGGGCTTGAAATAGAAGTGCTCGGCCGGGTCGTGCCAGGCGGTCTGGTCGCCGATGTAGCGCGCAAGGTCGCGCGCCGGATGCACCGCCGGATTCAGCAGCACGGCGCGGCAGCGCGTCATGCCGGCCACGTAGGTGGCATAGAAGCCGCCCAGCGAGGACCCGACCACGGCCATCGACTTGCGCGGCCAGTCCGCGATGCCCTTCATCACCATGTCGATGGCCTCGCGTGGCGAGGGCGGCAGCTGCGGGCACCACCACTGCAGGTCCGGGTGCTCGCGGGCCACGCGCGCTGCCATCAGCCGCGCCTTGGTGGAGCGGGGCGAGGAGCGGAATCCGTGCAGGTACAACAAGTGAGTGGTTTGCGGGTCCATGCGGGGCGGAGACTGGAAGTGGTGCGGTCTACACAGCTCCCTGGAAGGAGCCGGTTGATTTTGCATGAGGACCGTGCGCCCGACGCGGTCGTCGGCGCACGAGGCTTCGATATGAGGGCTTACTGCACGGGCAAGCTGGTTTGCCACAGGGTCCATGGACGATGCCAAGAGGCAAAAAGTATTCAACTGGAGCGCGCGACCGGACTCGCAAGTCGAAGCGAGTTTCGACGGCCCGCGCTGGTGTCCGCATCCCATGAAAACGGGAGGTCCGCCGGCTCTTTTGCGTTGCGCCGAAGCTTATGCTCAAGCCCATGAATATCGAGGCAACGGACACCGGGAAGACGCACCGCTGGGGCGTGCTCGTGGTCGAGGACGACAGCCGCGCGCGCGCCTTCTTCGAGGCGAGCGTGCAGCGCAGCGCCAGCCTTTTCTGGCTCGGAAGCGCCGGCACGGTGCACGAGGCACTGGCGTGGATGGCCCAGACCACCATCATTCCCGACGTGCTGCTCGTCGATCTCGGCATGCCCGACGGCAGCGGGCTCGACGTGATCCGCGAGGCCGTGGCGCGCTTTCCGGGCTGCGAGCCGCTGGTGATCTCGGTCTTCGGCGATGAGGAAAACGTGCTTGCCAGCATCGAGGCCGGCGCCGTCGGCTACATCCACAAGGACGCTGCGCCGGAAGACATTGCGCAGACCATCGTCGAGATGAAGGCCGGCGCCTCGCCGATCTCGCCCATGATCGCGCGGCGCGTGCTGGCCAAGTACCGCAGCCTGCAGCTGGCCGGAACGCTCGCCGCCGCGCCGCCCGAGGCAGCCCTCGGCACCACCACGGCGCCCAGCCTGCTGTCCGTGCGCGAGCACGAGGTGCTGACCTTGATAGCGCGCGGTTTTTCCTATGCCGAGATCGCACGGCTCAAGGGCCTGAGCGTGCACACAGTGCAGACGCACATCAAGAATCTCTACGGCAAGCTGGCCGTGCACTCCAAGAGCGAGGCCGTGTTCGAGGCCACGCGCCTCGGCCTGCTGTCCCATCCGGGGTGAATCGCGTGGCCGGACGCATGTTCGGGCGGGCGGGCAGGGCGCTTGCTGAGCTATGGCTCGCGGCAACTCTGATGCTGGCGGCGCAGCCGGCGGCGGCCGCGCCGGCCGAGGGCACGATCGAACTGCGCCGCGGCACCGTGTGGACCACCGTCGACGGCGCCACGCACAAGGCGCCCGTCGAACTCTCCTACCACTGGGACCGCCAGCACGGCGGACGCCCCGGCTACGCGACCTTCGAGCTGCCATTCACGCTCGAAGCCGAGCCCGAGGTGCCCTGGGGCATCTTCATTCCACGCGCCGGCAGCGTTCTGGAGGTGTGGCTCAATGACGCGCTGCTGCAGGTCTACGGCGACCTGACCCGCGGCAACGGGGCGGACTACGCCAAGGCGCCGCTGTACGTGCCGGTGCCGGGGCACCTGCTGAAGGCCGGCGAGAACCGCCTGCAGGTTCGCATACGCGCCGACAGCGCCCGCCGGGCCGGGCTTTCGCGCGTGACCATCGGAGCCGCGACGCCGGTGCGCACCGATCTCTTCGAAAGCGCCTATGCCTGGCGCTTCACCGGCTCGGTGCTACTGACCGCCTTCAGCCTGATCGTCGGCAGCATCGCGCTGGCGCTGTGGCTCACGCAGGTGGATGCCGCTGCCACCGGATGGCGCCGGCGCGACAGCCTCTATTTCTGGGCCGCGCTGGCCGAGTTCTGCTGGGCGATCCGGGTGGCCGACGGCGTGATCGCCGAGCCGCCGCTGCCCTGGGGCGCCTGGGGCGTGCTCATGGCCACCTGCTATGCGGGCTGGGCCGCGTCCGCCATGATGTTCTGCTACCAGCTCGCAGGCTGGGACGGCAGCCCGCGCATGCGCTGGCTGCGCTGGCCGATGGCAGGCATGGTGGCCGGAACCTTCGCGGCGAGCGCCATTGCACTTCACCGCGAACAGCCCTATTGGCTCACCGGCTGGCTCGCGCTGGAGATCGTGTTCGTTGCGCTGTTCGTCGGCGCCTTTGCCGTGGCCACCATCCGGCGGCCGAACGTGGGCCGCCTGCTCGTGGCTGCCGCCGCACTGGTGACGCTGGGCTTCGGCACCCGCGACTGGCTCGTGATCCGCCTGAGCGACACCTACGGCGAGACCACCTGGGTGCGCTATTCCTCCGTGTTCTTCGGCATCGCGCTGCTGCTGATCGTCTTGCGGCGCTTCCATGCCGCAAGCGTGCAGGCGCGCGGCTCGGTCGCTGCCCTGGCCGAACGCGTGGCGCAGCGCGAGCGTGAACTCGCATCCACCTTCGCCGCGCTCGAACAGGTGGCGCGCGACCAGGCGCGCACCCACGAGCGCGAGCGCATCCTGCGCGACATGCACGACGGCGTGGGCTCGCACATCAGCTCGGCCATCCGGCAACTGCAGTCGGGCCAGGCCAGGCCGGAGGAACTGCTGCGGACGCTGTGCGACTCGCTCGACCAGCTCAAGCTGGCCATCGACTCCATTCACCTGCCGCCGGGCGACGTCGGCGCCCTGCTGGCGGCACTGCGCTACCGGCTGGAGCCGCGCCTGGCGGCCGCGGGCATCCAGTTCGAATGGGCTGTGGACGAGGTGCCCGACGTGAAGCGGCTCGACGCCCAAGCCATGCGGCAACTGCAGTTCCTGCTGTTCGAGGCGATTTCCAACGTGCTGCAGCACGCCCAGGCCAGGACCCTCCGGATCGAGGCCGAAGCGCTGGCCGGCGCCGTGCAGCTGCGCGTGATCGACGACGGCCGGGGCTTCGATGCGCTGCAGGTGCCCAGGGCGCTGGCGGAGCGCGCCGCCGCCATCGGCGCCCGGCTGGCGCTCGAAAGCCGACCGGGGCGCACGGTCGTTCAGCTCGGCTTCGGCTGAGGTGCGCCGCGGGGCGCGGATAATCCGCCCCCATGTCCGCAGTGTTCAACCAGCCCTCCCTGGCGCGCCGGGTCGCGCCCATCTTCCAGGGCTTCGACGGTTTTCTGGCCTTCGCCGTGCTGCTGCTGGCTTTCGCCGGGCTGCTGACCATGTATTCGTCGGGCTACGACCATGGTTCGCGCTTTGCCGACCACGGCCGCAACATGCTGCTGGCGGGTTTCATCATGTTCGTGGTGGCCCAGGTGCCGCCGCAGCGGCTGATGATGTTCGCGGTGCCGCTCTACGCGACCGGGGTGGCGCTGCTGATTGCGGTTGCGCTGTTCGGCATCACCAAGAAGGGCGCACAGCGCTGGATCAACGTGGGCGTGGTGATCCAGCCCAGCGAAATCCTCAAGATCGCGATGCCGCTGATGCTGGCCTGGTGGTTCCAGCGCCGCGAGGGCCAGCTGCGGCCGCTCGACTTCGTGGTGGCCACGGTGCTGCTGGCGGTGCCGGTCGGGCTCATCATGAAACAGCCCGACCTGGGCACCTCGCTGCTGGTGCTGGCGGCCGGCATGGCGGTGATCTTCTTTGCCGGGCTGCCCTGGAAGCTGATCGTGCCGCCGGTGGTGATCGGCGCCGTGGCGGTCACGCTGATCGTGGGCTTCGAGTCGCAGCTGTGCGCCGACGGCGTCGACTGGCGCGTGCTGCACGACTACCAGAAGCAGCGCGTGTGCACGCTGCTCGACCCCAGCAAGGACCCGCTGGGCAAGGGCTTCCACATCATCCAGGGCATGATCGCCATCGGTTCGGGCGGCGTCGGCGGCAAGGGCTTCATGCAGGGCACGCAGACGCACCTCGAATTCATTCCCGAGCGCACCACCGACTTCATCTTCGCCGCCTATTCCGAGGAGTTCGGCCTGGTCGGCAACCTGGCGCTGATCGCGGCCTTCATCCTGCTGATCTTCCGCGGGCTGGCCATCGCCGCTGCGGCGCAGACCCTGTTCTCGCGCCTGCTCGCGGGCGCGGTCACCATGATTTTCTTCACCTATGCCTTCGTCAACATGGGCATGGTGAGCGGCATCCTGCCGGTGGTGGGCGTGCCGCTGCCGTTCATCAGCTATGGCGGCACCGCCATGGTCACGCTGGGGCTGGGGCTGGGCATCCTGATGTCGATCGCCCGGGCCAGGAAGCTGGCCCAGAACTAATTCCAGAAACACCGAGGAACCGGCTTTGCCGGGCCTCTGGTGTTGCCCCCGGTAGGGGGTGGGCGAAAGCGACACGAAGTGCGCGAAGCCTGGGGGCGAGCAATAATCAGGAATGATCTCCCGCGAACCCACCATCGAGCGCCTCGCCACGGCGCAAAAGCTCCTGCTCACGCCCTTCGGCCTCGACGAATCTCACCTGGGCAAGGCCCTGGCCGAGATCACCGCACACAGGGTGGACGACGCCGACCTGTACTTCCAGTACACGCGCAGCGAAGGCTGGAGCCTCGAGGAGGGCATCGTCAAGACCGGCAGCTTCAGCATCGACCAGGGCGTCGGCGTGCGCGCGGTCAGCGGCGAGAAGACGGCCTTCGCCTATTCGGACGACATCTCCGAGGCTTCGCTGCTCGACGCGGCCCGCACGGTGCGCTCGATTTCCTCCGCAGGCCGCACCGGCCGCGTGAAGACCGCCACCCGCAAGATCGCCTCGAGCCGGTCGCTCTACAACGGCATCGACCCCATTTCCACCCTCGACAGCACGGCCAAGGTCAAGCTGCTCGAAAAGGTCGAGAAGCTGGCGCGTTCGCGCGACCCGCGGGTGGCGCAGGTCATGGCGGGCCTCGCGAGCGAATACGACGTGGTGCTGGTGGCGCGCGCCGACGGCACGCTGGCGGCCGACGTGCGCCCGCTGGTGCGCCTGTCGGTCACCGTGATCGCCGAACAGAACGGCCGGCGCGAGGTCGGCTCGGGCGGTGGCGGCGGGCGTTTCGGCCTGGCCTACTTCAACGACGCGCAGATTGCCGAATACGTCGACCAGGCCGTGAAGGCCGCGCTGACCAATCTCGATGCACGCCCGGCGCCCGCCGGCGAAATGACCGTGGTGCTCGGCTCCGGCTGGCCCGGCATCCTGCTGCACGAAGCCATCGGCCACGGCCTGGAAGGCGACTTCAACCGCAAGGGCTCGAGCGCCTTCTCGGGCCGCATCGGCCAGCGCGTGGCGGCCAAGGGCGTGACGGTGCTCGACGACGGCACCATTGCCGACCGCCGCGGCTCGCTCAACGTTGACGACGAAGGCAACGCCAGCCAGCGCAACGTGCTGATCGAGGACGGCATCCTCAAGGGCTACATCCAGGATTCGCTCAACGCGCGCCTCATGAAGGTCAAGACCACGGGCAACGGCCGCCGCGAAAGCTACGCCCACGTGCCGATGCCGCGCATGACCAACACCTACATGCTCGGCGGCGACAAGGACCCGAAGGAAATCGTGGCCAGCATCAAGAAGGGCCTCTATGCCACCAACTTCGGCGGCGGGCAGGTCGACATCACGAGCGGCAAGTTCGTGTTCTCGGCCAGCGAGGCCTTCTGGGTCGAGAACGGCAAGATCCAGTACCCGGTCAAGGGCGCGACCATCGTGGGCAACGGCCCCGACGCGCTCACCCGCGTGACCATGATCGGCAACGACATGGCGCTGGATTCGGGCGTGGGCACCTGCGGCAAGGAAGGCCAGAGCGTGCCGGTCGGCGTCGGCCAGCCCACCCTGCGCATCGATGGTTTGACCGTAGGCGGAACGGCCTGAGAGCTTGTAAGCTCCGCTCCTCATTTCTTACAAAGAGGAGCATTCGATGAGGATCAGGATCAATTCGTCTGCGGCCCTGTGGGCCGCGGCTGCCGCCGTGGCGCTGGCAACCGCAGGTTGCGCTTCGCGCGGCGGTTCGGGCGACAGCAGCCAGCCCGCGGCATCGGCACCTGCGGCCGGCGCCCCCGCGGCCCCGGCACGCGGCGGCGCCAAGGCCGGCATGGACGCCAAGGGCAACGTCGTTGATTCCTCCAAGGTCGAAGCCGGCAGCGGCCGCACCGTCAAGGGCCTGAATGGCTACGAAGGCGAGATCACCGGCAATCCGGCGCGCAACAGCAGGTTCACGCGGCTGCAGATCGGCATGAGCGCCAAGCAGGTCACCGACCTTGCCGGCCCGCCGACCGACCAGGGCGCCTACGTGACGGGCAAGGCCTTCATCCCGTTCTATTTCGGCAGCGACCGCCATCGCTACGAGATGACCTACAAGGGCCAGGGCCGCCTGGTCTTCGCGGGCGGCGGCATGGGCGACTACTCCAGCGGCAACCTGATCTGGATCATCCACAACCCCAACGAATCCGGCTACCGCTGAGCCCTTGAAGCCGGGCCTTTGCCCGGCTTTTCGTTTTCCGTGCTACATTTCGCCCACATGTCCGCCCTCCGCGCTTATTTCTTTGCCTACTTTTGGTTCCCGGTTTCCGGCGGACGAGAGGCGAGCGCGTAAAGCAAACGAACACCCTCCCAAAACCGCCGGCGCCTCGAGCCCCGGCGGTTTTTTTATGCCCTGACGATATCCACTCCAACAAGGAAAGCACCATGAGCACGAACACTGCCCCCGCCAGCGACAGCTGGTATGCGAGCGTCGAAAAAACCAGCAAGACCGACGACGAACGCATCAAGGACATCAACGTGCTGCCCCCTCCCGAACACCTGATCCGCTTCTTCCCGATTCGCGGCACGCCGGTCGAGACGCTGATCGAGGGCACCCGCCGCAGCATCCACAACATCATGGCGGGCAAGGACGACCGGCTGCTGGTGGTGATGGGCCCGTGCTCCATCCACGACCCGGCCGCGGCGCTCGAATACGCCCGCCGACTCAAGGCGGAGCGCGAAAAGTACGCCGGCACGCTCGAGATCGTGATGCGCGTGTACTTCGAGAAGCCGCGCACCACGGTCGGCTGGAAGGGCCTGATCAACGACCCGTACCTGGACGAGAGCTACCGCATCGACGAGGGCCTGCGCATGGCGCGCCAGCTGCTGATCGACATCAACCGGCTCGGCCTGCCCGCAGGCAGCGAGTTCCTCGACGTGATCTCGCCGCAGTACATCGGCGACCTGATCGCCTGGGGCGCCATCGGCGCGCGCACCACCGAAAGCCAGGTGCACCGCGAACTGGCCTCGGGCCTGTCGGCGCCCATCGGCTTCAAGAACGGCACCGACGGCAACATCCGCATCGCCACCGACGCCATCCAGGCGGCGGCGCGCGGCCACCACTTTCTCTCGGTGCACAAGAACGGCCAGGTCGCGATCGTGCAGACCAACGGCAACCGCGACTGCCACGTCATCCTGCGCGGCGGCAAGGCGCCCAACTACGACGCCGCCAGCGTCGAGGCGGCCTGCAAGGACCTCGAGGCCGCCAAGCTCCCGCCCACGCTGATGGTCGACTGCAGCCACGCCAACAGCTCCAAGCAGCACCAGAAGCAGATCGACGTGGCGAAGGACATCGCCAACCAGATCGCCGAGGGTTCGAACCGCGTCTTCGGCGTGATGGTCGAAAGCCACCTGCAAGCCGGCGCGCAGAAGTTCACGCCGGGCAAGGACCAGCTCTCGGGCCTCGAATACGGCAAGAGCATCACCGACGCCTGCCTGGGCTGGGACGACTCGGTGCAGGTGCTCGACACCCTGTCGCAGGCGATCAAGCGGCGCCGGGGTTAAAGCATTCCGGCCAGTTCGGGCCAGTGGTGCCGCATTGCGGCGGCTTCATCGCCGTCCGGCGGCACCAGGGAGAAGTCGGCGAAGTCGAAGCCCGGCCCGACCATGCAGGCGACCAGCGTGTAGTCGCCGCTCGCGTGGCCCTGGATCGGCCGGGCGGCCTGCCACTGGCCGGCCGGCACCACGTGCTGGGGCCGCGTGCCATGGGCGTCGACCGGCCCCAGCCGCACATGGGCCGGGGCCGTGCGCAGCGCGGCGTCGCAGGTCCAGAGCGCGAGCGGCACGCCTTCCAGGTGCACCCACACTTCATCCGACAGCACCCGGTGCCAGCGCGAATGCTGCCCGGCCTCGAGCAGGAAGTAGATGCTGGTGAGCGCACTGCGCGCAGCGCGGCCATCGGTGGGCAGGACGCTCGCTGCCGAGCGGAACACCTCGCTGTACCAGCCGCCCTCGGGGTGCGGTTGCAGCGCGAGGGTCTCGATCAGTTCGCGGGCGCGCATGGCCGTCATGGCGCGGGGGCCGCGCGCAGTGCCGCGAGCAGCTTCTCGTGCACCCCGCCGAAGCCGCCGTTGCTCATGCACACGATGTGGTCACCCGGCCGGGCCGCCGCCACGATCTGGGCGACCAGCGGTTCGATGGCTCCGGCCACCTGCGCACGCTTGCCCATGGGGGCAAGCGCGGCTGCGGCATCCCAATCGAGCCCGGCCGTGTGGCAGAACGACAGGCCGGCCGATTCCAGGCTCCATGGCAGCTGCGCCGCCATGACGCCCAGCTTCATCGTGTTGCTGCGCGGCTCGAAGGCCGCAAGGATGCGTTCGCCTTGCCGGCCGGCGTCGTCGAGCTTCTTGCGCAGCCCGTCGAGCGTGGTGCGGATGGCGGTGGGGTGGTGGGCGAAATCGTCGTAGACGGTGATTGCGCCGCCGCTGCGCTCGACGGTGCCGCGTAGTTCCATGCGGCGGCGAACGTTCCTGAAGCTGCCCAGCGCGCGCGCCGCATCGGCCGGCGCGACGCCGATGTGCTCGGCGGCGGCAATGGCCGCCAGCGCGTTCATCTGGTTGTGCAGGCCCGAGAGCGCCCATTCGACCCGCCCCACCACCTCGCCGCGCAGCAGCACGTCGAAGGCGTCGTGCGAGCCGCGCGCCTGCCATTCGCCGCCGGCGCCGAAGCGCGCCATCTCGCTCCAGCAGCCCTGGGCCAGCACGCGCTGCAGGCTTTCTTCCATGGCGTTCACCACCAGCCGCCCGGTGCCGGGGACGGTGCGCACGAGGTGATGGAACTGCCGCTCGATGGCGGCCAGGTCGTCGAAGATGTCGGCGTGGTCGAACTCCAGGTTGTTCAGGACCGCCGTGCGCGGACGGTAGTGCACGAATTTGCTGCGCTTGTCGAAGAAGGCCGTGTCGTATTCGTCGGCTTCGATGACGAAGGCCGGGCTCTCCCCGAGCCGCGCCGAGACGCCGAAGTCGAGCGGCACGCCGCCGATCAGGAACCCCGGCGCCTTGCCGGCCTTCTCGAGCACCCAGGCCAGCATCGACGTGGTGGTCGTCTTGCCGTGGGTGCCGGCGACCGCCAGCACGTGGCGCCCCAGCAGCACGTGTTCGGCCAGCCATTGCGGGCCGCTGGTGTAGGGCTTGCCGGCGTCGAGGATGGCTTCCATCAGCGGAAACTTGGGCGTGCCGTCGGCCAGCCGGGCCCTCGAAACCACGTTGCCGACCACGAAAACATCGGGTGAAAGCGCGAGCTGGTCCGCGCCGAAGCCCTCGATCAGATCGATGCCGAGCGACCGGAGCTGGTCGCTCATGGGCGGGTACACGCCGGCGTCGCAGCCCGTGACCCGGTGGCCTGCCTCGCGCGCCAGGGCGGCCAATCCGCCCATGAACGTGCCGCAGATGCCAAGAATATGAATGTGCATCGGGCGATTCTAGGGAGGCGGCAAGCGGTGCACGCGCTCCAGTCCTCGTCCCTTGTACTGATGTTTGTGCGAGGGGCGCCGTACTGCGGGCAAAATGTGTCGATGGACACGTCCACCAAGCGCGAGATTGCCGCCGCTGCAGCCCGCCTCGTCGTCGAGGAGGGGCTGGAGTACGGTCCGGCCAAGCGCCGGGCGCTGCGCGACCTGGGCTTGTCCTCGCGCACGGCGCTACCGAACAACGACGAGGTGGAGGCTGAGGTGCGCGACTACATCGCGCTCTATTGCGCCGACACCCAGCCGCAGGAGCTGCGTGCGCTGCGGCTGCTCGCGCTCGAATGGATGGAGCGCATGGCGGCGTTCCGTCCGCATGTGGGGGGCGCGGTCTGGCACGGCACCGCCACGCGGTTGTCAGACATTTATATTCAATTGTTCTGCGATGATTCCAAGTCGGCCGAGATTGCCCTGATCGACCACCACGTGGACTACGAGCCGCGGATGGTCACCGGGTTTCACGGCGAGCAGGTGGAGGCGCTGAGCGTGCACGCCGCAAGCCGTGCCTTGGGCGAGGAAATTGGCGTGCACCTGCTGGTGTACGACCTTGACGACCTGCGCGGTGCGCTCCGGCCTGACGCCCAGGGCCGCACGCCGCGCGGCGACCTCGCGGCGCTGCGCCGGCTGATCGAAAGTGAAAAGGACAGTGAATGACTTCTTCGCCCACACGGCGAGGCCTCCTTTATGGCGGCGTAGCGGTCGCGGCCGCTGCGGCCGGCCTGGGCGGCGCATGGTGGCGTGAGCGCGGCAGCAGCCCGAAGGGCGAGGTGCTGGCCGCGAGTTTCTGGGAGCAGCGCTTCGAGCGGCCGGAGGGCGGCGAACTGGTTTTTTCCAGTTTGCGCGGCAAACCGCTGCTGCTCAACTTCTGGGCCACGTGGTGTCCACCGTGTGTCGAAGAAATGCCGATGATCGACCGCTTCTTCCGCGAAAATGGCGCGAACGGCTGGCAAGTTGTGGGCTTGGCCATCGACCAGCCCAGCGCGGTGCGCAAGTTCCTGCAGAAGACGCCGGTCAGCTACCCCACGGGCCTGGCCGGCCTGCAGGGGACGGAATTGGTCAAGAATCTAGGCAACACGGGCGGCGGATTGCCGTTCACGCTGGTCCTGAACGGCACGGGCGAAGTGGCGGCTCGTAAAATGGGCAAGCTCGAAGCGGCCGACCTGGACGCTTGGCGGCGTGAACTGGTTCACGGTTAGAATCAGATACACACTCGGCATTAGCCGCCAATCGCTGAAAATCACCGATTTTTAGCCAAGTTACATCCTATTGACCGGCAAAGTCGGCACTGGAGCTCCATGGATCTGCGCAAACTCAAGACACTGATCGATTTGGTGTCGGAATCCAATATTTCCGAACTGGAAATCACTGAAACCGAAGGCAAGGTTCGCATCGTCAAGGGCGGCGGCGCTGCCCCGGTGCAATATGTACAGACCGTGGCGGCTGCACCTGCCGCTGCTCCTGCTGCCGGCGCACCGGCGGCACCCGCGCTTCCCAGCGCCCCCGCACCCGAAGCGGCACCCACCGGCCACGCGATCAAGTCGCCGATGGTGGGTACTTTCTACCGCTCCTCCAGCCCGGGCGCCCCGGCCTTCGTCGAAGTCGGCAGCAAGGTCAACGAGGGCGACACAGTCTGCATCATCGAGGCAATGAAGATCCTCAACGAAATCGAAGCCGACAAGTCCGGCACGATCACCCAGATCCTCGGCGAAAACGGCCAGGCGGTCGAATACGGCCAGCCGCTGTTCATCATCGAGTGACCATGTTCAAGAAGATTCTGGTTGCGAACCGAGGGGCTCGCGCCTCGGCGCGGGCGGGCGAAGGCCGTCAAATTGCCCTGGCACGCGCAGCGTACGGGCGATGCAGCCGCGGGGGCGCACATGTTTAAGAAGATCCTGGTTGCCAATCGCGGCGAAATCGCCCTCCGGATCCAGCGCGCCTGCAGCGAACTCGGCATCAAGGCCGTGATGGTCTATTCCGAAGCGGACCGCGAGGCCAAGTACGTCAAGCTTGCGCAGGAGGCCGTGTGCATCGGCCCGGCGCCGTCGTCGCTGAGCTATCTCAATATGCCGGCCATCATCTCGGCGGCCGAGGTGACCGACGCCGAGGCCATCCACCCCGGCTACGGCTTCCTGAGCGAGAACGCCAATTTCGCCGAACGCGTGGAGCAGAGCGGTTTCCAGTTCATTGGCCCGACGCCTGAAAACATCCGTGTCATGGGTGACAAGGTCTCGGCCAAGCAGGCCATGATCAAGGCCGGCGTGCCGTGCGTGCCGGGTTCCGAGGGCGAGCTCTCGGACGACGCCACCACCAACAAGCGCATTGCCCGCGCCATCGGCTATCCGGTCATCATCAAGGCGGCAGGCGGTGGCGGTGGCCGCGGCATGCGCGTGGTGCACACCGAGGCCGCGCTGATCAACGCAATCCAGATGACCAAGGCGGAAGCCGGCGCTGCATTCAGCAATCCGGCCGTGTACATGGAGAAATTCCTCCAGAACCCGCGCCACGTCGAAATCCAGATCCTGGCCGACAAGCACAAGAATGCGGTCTACCTGGGCGAGCGCGACTGCTCCATGCAGCGGCGCCACCAGAAGGTCATCGAGGAATCGCCGGCACCCGGCATTCCGCGCAAGCTGATCGAGAAGATCGGCGAGCGCTGCGCCGCGGCCTGCAAGAAGATCGGCTACCGCGGCGCCGGCACCTTCGAGTTCCTCTACGAGAACGGCGAGTTCTATTTCATCGAGATGAACACGCGCGTGCAGGTGGAGCACCCGGTGACCGAGTTCACCACCGGCATCGACATCGTGAAGACGCAGATCATGGTGGCGGCCGGCGAGAAGCTGCCGTTCACGCAGCGCCAGATCGAGATGCGCGGCCACGCCATCGAGTGCCGCATCAACGCCGAGGACGCCTGGAAGTTCACGCCGTCGCCGGGCCGCATCACCATGTGGCACCCGCCGGGCGGTCCGGGTGTGCGCGTCGATTCGCATGCATACACCAACTACTTCGTGCCGCCCAACTACGACTCGATGATCGGCAAGATCATCGTCTATGGCGACACGCGCGAGCAGGCCATGGCGCGCATGCGCACGGCGCTCAACGAAACCGTGATCGAAGGCATTCAGACCAACATCCCGCTGCACCGCGAGCTGATGGTCGACGCCAAGTTCATGAGCGGCGGCACCAACATCCATTACCTGGAAGAGTGGCTCGCAGCGCACAAACGCTAAGCGGACACCTGACGCCATGTTTGAACTTCGCCTGATGGCGCCGGAAGACCGGGTCGAAACGCTCAGCGACGCGCTCGACGCACTCGATGCGCTCAGCGTGTCGGTGGAAGATGCCGACGCGCAGACCGATGCCGAGCAGGCGCTGTTCGGCGAGCCCGGCATGCCCCCGCCCAAGGAAGGCTGGCAGCGTTCGCGTGTGATCGCGCTGTTTGCCGATGAAGCGCTTGCGAAAGAGGCCGCGTCGGTGCTTGCGCTGCAGGATTTCTTCGAAGGCTGTGCGGTGCTCGGCGTGGCGCCGGTGCCCGAGCAGGACTGGGTGCGGCTCACGCAATCGCAGTTCGCGCCGGTCGAGATCACGCCCGAATTCTGGATCGTGCCGACTTGGCATGAGCCGCCCGAGCAGGCAAGGCAGGTGATCCGGCTCGATCCGGGGCTTG
Source organism: Variovorax sp. V93 (assembly GCF_041154485.1). Lineage (NCBI taxonomy): Bacteria > Pseudomonadati > Pseudomonadota > Betaproteobacteria > Burkholderiales > Comamonadaceae > Variovorax > Variovorax sp. V93. The sequence goes on from NZ_AP028669.1 coordinate 1,000,560, forward strand.
CCTTTGGCACCGGCACCCATCCCACCACGCGCATGTGCCTGCGCTGGATCGCAAGGCAGGGTTCGTTCGCCGGCCAGCGCGTGCTCGACTACGGCTGCGGCTCTGGCATCCTGGCCATCGGCGCGGCGAAGTTCGGCGCGACCGACATCGATGCCGTCGACATCGACGAGGCGGCCGTTTCGTCGACCCGCCTCAATGCCGAAGCCAACGGCGTGCGCCTGAATGCCGGCCTGCCCGAAGCGGCCAAGGGCCGCTACGGCACCGTGCTGGCCAACATCCTGGCCACGCCGCTCAAGGTGCTTGCGCCACTGCTGCGCAGCCACGTGGCGGCCGGTGGATCGCTGGTGCTGGCCGGCATCCTCGAGCGCCAGGCCGACGAGCTGAAGCAGGCCTATGCGCCTTATGCCGCGCTCGAAGTCAGCGACAGCGAGGATGGCTGGATCCTCATGACGGCGCGTTGCTGAGGACGCGCGCGCCTGCCGTTTCGCGTTTGATCCCACTGGCGCGGCGAGGGCCCAACCCTACAATCGCCCCGTCATGAGCCTCGTCACGCGCTGCCCCGCCTGTGCCACCACCTTCAAGGTGGTGCGCGACCAGCTTCGCATTTCGGATGGCTGGGTGCGCTGCGGACGCTGCAGCCACGTGTTCGACGCCACGCTCGACCTGCACGAGGCGCCCGATGGCCCGCCGGCCACGAGCGCTGCGCCTCCACCGGCACCCGCTGCATCGACCGAGCCGTCCTCCTCCGATGCGATCGAAGACGCTGATTTCTTCGACGACGAACCCGAGCATCGCGAGCCGCCGGAGGCTGCAGCTGCGCCTTCCGAGGCCGGGCTGGTGCCGGCACCCGACCCCGCGCCTGCACCCGCACCAGCTCCCGCGCCCGCGCCCGCCTTCGCCTTGCCGGCGCACGGCATCGTCGCCGACGAGCTGTGGACCGACTTCGAAGCCAACGAGCCCGAATGGCGGCCGCCGGCGAGTTCGCTGCCGCCGTTTCCGAACATCGACCTGAATCTGGCGGCTCCGCCTTCGCCGCCGCCCCCGCCCGCACCACCGTTGCCGGCCCTGCGCCTCCAGGCGCGCGAGATGGCGGCAACCGCCAGCGAAGAAGACGAAAAGCACGCGCCCGAACCAGACCGCGACCAGGTGCAGATGCAAAAGGCGCTGCGCCGGGCCCGCATCAAGTCGGCCAAGATCGCGAGCGCCAAGGCGCGCGACGAGCGCGCCGCCGCAAAGATGTCGGCCTCGATGGTGCGGGAGGCGAGCGAGCCCGAACCGGGCCTGCTCCCTTCGCCTTTGCCGGCGGTCCGCGACGATGCGGAAGACTCGGAGCGGCTTCCTTTTTCCGATGGCAACGAGAACCTGGGCCGTCGCGCCGCAAGCGTCTGGCAGCGCCCTGGGGCACGGCGCTGGCTCTGGCTGCTGGCCGCGCTCGCCGTCCTGCTTCTGGTTGTGCAGGTCCTGCGCCACGAACGCGACGGCATCGTCGCGCGCCAGCCGAACCTGCGTCCCGCGTTCGCGGCCCTGTGCCGCGCGACTGGCTGCGAGCTCACCGCGCTGAGGCAGATCGGCGACATCGTGATCGAGGGCGCGGCCTTCGCGCGCGAGAAGACCGGCAACAACGACTACCGGCTCAGCTTCACACTGCGCAATGGCGCGGCCGTTCCGCTGGCCATGCCGGCCGTCGAGCTCTCGCTGCTCGACACGCAGGAGCGCGCCGTCGTGCGTCGCGTGTTGATGGCTGCGGACTACGGCGCGCCAGCGGTGCTTGCGGCGCGCTCCGATCAGGCGGCGTCATTGCCGCTGAGTTTGTCCGCGACCGAAGCGGCCGCGCTGCCCCCCATTGCCGGCTACCGCGTCGAAGCGTTCTATCCTTAGGCTTGGCTCGCGCCTGCCTTCTCATTCCATTCATCCATTTCTACCCAACGGCTCACCCATGGCAGCAGTGATTTGCGGTTCCCTCGCGTTCGACACCATCATGACCTTCGAGGGCCGGTTCGCCGACCAGATCCTTCCGGACCAGCTGCACATCCTCAATGTGTCCTTCCTGGTGCCGGGCCTGCGGCGCGACTTCGGCGGCTGTGCCGGCAACATCGCCTACAGCCTCAATGCGCTGGGCGGCACTGCCTTGCCGATGGCCACCCTGGGCAGCGACGGCGCCGATTACCTGGAGCGCATGCGCATGCTGGGCATCAGCACCGAGTTCGTGCGCCAGCTCGACGACACCTTCACCGCGCAGGCGATGATCATGAACGACGTCGACAACAACCAGATCACCGCGTTCCACCCCGGCGCGATGCAGCAGGCGCACCTCACGAAGATCGCCGCGCGCGAAGACATCCGCGTCGGCATCATCGCACCCGACGGCCGCGAGGCGATGCTGCAGCACGCGGAGCAGTTCGCCGCAGCCGGCATTCCGTTCGTGTTCGATCCGGGCCAGGGCCTGCCGATGTTCGACGGCGAGGCGCTCAGGCACTTCGTCGACCTGGCGAGCTGGGTCGTCGTCAACGACTACGAAGGCAAGATGCTGTCGCAGCGCACCGGCTGGAGCCTGGGCGAGATTTCGAAGCGTGTGCGCGGCCTGGTCGTGACGCTGGCGGCCGAGGGCTGCGAGGTCTGGATCGACGGCGAACGCGAGCATGTGCCGGGCGTGACGCCGGCGGCGGTGGTTGAGCCCACCGGTTGCGGCGATGCCTGGCGCGGCGCGCTGCTGTTCGGTCTGGAGAAGGAATGGCCGCTCGCGCAGTGCGCGGCACTGGGTAACCGCATCGGCGCGCTCAAGATCGCGCAGCGCGGGCCGCAGAACTACCAGATCGACCTGAAGGCGCTGGGCCTCTGAGCCACCCGCTGGCAGGCGCCCATAAAAAAAGCCCAGCACCGTGAGGTGCCGGGCTTTTTGCCGTCAAGGCCGCTGAGCAGACTCAGGGCTTGCTGGCCGTCGGAAACGGCCAGGCTGCCTGGGGGTTCAGCGTCGTTTGCGCAGCAGGAGCAGGCGCTACGGCAGGAGCCTTGGCAGCCTTCTTCGCAGCAGGCTTCTTGGCAGCAGCGGCAGGCTTGGCAGCAGGCTTTTTCGCGGCTTTCTTGGCCGCGGCCTTTTTGGCAGGAGCCTTCTTGGCGGCAGCCTTCTTCGCAGGGGCCTTCTTGGCAGCGGCCTTCTTTGCCGGAGCCTTCTTCGCCGCCGCCTTCTTGGCAGGAGCCTTCTTCGCTGCGGCCTTCTTCGCCGGCGCCTTCTTGGCAGCGGCCTTCTTGGCCGGAGCTGCCTTCTTGGCGGCTACCTTCTTTGCCGGCGCCTTCTTGGCGGCTACCTTCTTCGCTGCGACCTTCTTGGCCGGAGCCTTCTTCGCAGCTACCTTCTTGGCGGGAGCCTTCTTAGCGGCCGCGACCTTCTTTGCCGGAGCCTTCTTTGCAGCGGCTTTCTTAGCCGGCGCTTTCTTTGCAGTTGCCATTTCTATTTCTCCTTGATCAAGTTGAAAAAATCAACCTATTGAAGCACTCCACGCACGTTGGTAGCGTGAAGCGATCCATGGCGTTGGAATCTGAGCTCCAGCACCATGAACACCTGAGCCCTCGTCCATGCCGCGCTCTTCGGCGCGATCGGTGGCAAGGGCAATTCTTGAAATCATTAATTCTTGTCGAAAGATTCAATCCCAGGAGAGCGCACCACCCGACTGGTATTCGATCACGCGGGTTTCGAAGAAATTGCGCTCTTTCTTCAGGTCAATCATTTCGCTCATCCAGGGGAACGGGTTTTCCTCGTTCGGGAAGAGCGTTTCGAGGCCGATCTGCTGCGCACGGCGGTTGGCGATGTAGCGCAGGTAGCCCTTGAACATGGAGGCGTTCATGCCGAGCACACCGCGCGGCATGGTGTCTTCGGCGTATTTGTACTCGAGCTCGACGGCCTTCAGGAAGAGGGCCTTGATCTCGGCCTTGAACTCGGGGGTCCAGAGGCCGGGGTTCTCGAGCTTGAGCTGGTTGATCAGGTCGATGCCGAAATTGCAGTGCATCGACTCGTCGCGCAGGATGTACTGGTACTGCTCGGCGGCACCGGTCATCTTGTTCTGGCGGCCCAGCGCAAGGATCTGCGTGAAGCCGACGTAGAAGAAGAGGCCTTCCATCAGGCAGGCGAACACGATGAGCGACTTGAGCAGGGTCTGGTCGGTCTCGTGCGTGCCGGTCTTGAAGTTGGGGTCGCTGATGGCGTCGATGAACGGGATCAGGAACTGGTCCTTCTCGCGGATCGACGGCACTTCGTTGTAGGCGTTGAAGATCTCGCTCTCGTCCAGGCCGAGCGACTCGACGATGTACTGGTAGGCGTGCGTGTGGATCGCTTCCTCGAAGGCCTGGCGCAGCAGGAACTGGCGGCATTCGGGCGCCGTGATGTGGCGGTAGGTGCCCAGCACGATGTTGTTGGCGGCCAGCGAGTCGGCGGTCACGAAGAAGCCGAGGTTGCGCTTGACGATGCGGCGCTCGTCTTCGGTCAGGCCGTTCGGGTCTTTCCAGAGCGCGATGTCGCGCGTCATGTTCACTTCCTGCGGCATCCAGTGGTTGGCGCAGGTGGCGAGGTATTTTTCCCAGGCCCACTTGTACTTGAACGGCACCAGCTGGTTGACGTCGGTCTGGCCGTTGATGATGCGCTTGTCGGAAGCCTTGACGCGCTGGGCCGCGGCGGGTGCCGCGGGTTGTGCAATCGGCGAAGTCGGAGCATCCACCGGTCGGCCTGCGGACAGGCCGCTGGTCGATGCGTGGTGTTGCTGCAATCCTTGTTGCATATCCTTTGATAAGGAGGGCTTGACTTCTTCGTCCCAGGTCAACATAGAAAAATCCAATGCTCAATTATCGGAGCAACGATGTGAGTTGCAAAGTGCTCGTTCACGTCGCGCTCCATTTATGTGGTTGTTATGTTGCTCTCATGCATCGCGCGATGTCAGTCGATGCCGTGATCGACTGAGAGTTCGCGCGTCGTGCATGCACCTCTCTGACATCACTCGCGCGTCATTGGCATGCTTCGCAAGTCGGATCGTCGACGCCGCAGAAGGCGATGTCGGTGGCAGGCATCGCACTCATCTGCGCCTTCGCTGCGGCAGCCGCGGCTTCGAGTGCGCTCATGCCCGAAGGTGCATCGCTGCCCGAGGACACCGCGTTGAGGCGGCCCGACTGCACGGTGGATTTCTCGGCGTGCGTCGCGCTCTGCGTGCGCAGGTAGTAGGTGGTCTTCAAGCCGCGCAGCCATGCGAGCTTGTAGGTGTCGTCGAGCTTCTTGCCAGATGCGCCGGCCATGTAGATGTTGAGCGACTGTGCCTGGTCGATCCACTTCTGGCGGCGCGCTGCGGCTTCGACCAGCCAGGTGGTCTCGACTTCGAACGCGGTGGCGTAGAGCGCCTTCACGTCCTGCGGCACGCGGTCGATCGGGCGCAGCGAACCGTCGAAGTGCTTCAGGTCCATCACCATGACGTCGTCCCACAGTCCCAGGCGCTTCAGGTCGCGCACCAGGTAGTGGTTGATGACGGTGAACTCGCCCGACAGGTTCGACTTGACCGAGAGGTTGCCGAAGCAGGGCTCGATGGAAGCGTCGACGCCGATGATGTTCGAGATGGTCGCGGTCGGGGCGATGGCCACGCAGTTGGAATTGCGCATGCCGTCGGCCTTGATCTTCTGGCGCAGGGCTTCCCAGTCGAGCGTGGCCGAGCGGTCGACCTCGACGTAGCCGCCGCGGGCTTTTTCGAGCAGGTCGAGCGTGTCGATCGGAAGGATGCCCTTGTCCCAGAGCGAGCCCTTGTAGCTCGAGTACTTGCCGCGCTCGCGGGCCAGCTCGGTAGAGGCCCAGTAGGCGTGGTAGCAGATGGCTTCCATCGACTCGTCGGCAAACTGCACGGCTTCCTGCGAAGCGTAGGGAATGCGCAGTTCGTACAGTGCGTCCTGGAAGCCCATCAGGCCCAGGCCGACCGGGCGGTGGCGCAGGTTCGAGTCGCGCGCCTTCTTCACGGCGTAGTAGTTGATGTCGATCACGTTGTCGAGCATGCGCATTGCCGTCGAGATCGTCTTCTTGAGCTTTTCCTGGTCGACCTTGCCGTCCTTCAGGTGCTGCAGCAGGTTCACCGAACCCAGGTTGCAGACGGCGGTTTCGGTGTCGCTGGTATTCAGCGTGATCTCGGTGCACAGGTTCGACGAGTGCACCACGCCGGCGTGCTGCTGCGGCGAGCGCACGTTGCAGGCGTCCTTGAACGTGATCCACGGATGGCCGGTCTCGAACAGCATCGTGAGCATCTTGCGCCACAGGTCCGAGGCCTGGACCGTGCGCGCCGGCTTGATCTCGCCGCGCGCGGCCTTTTCTTCGTAGGCGGTGTAGGCCTGCTCGAAATCGGCGCCGAACTTGTCGTGCAGGTCGGGCACGTTGGAGGGCGAGAACAGCGTCCAGGTGCCCTTTTCCATCACACGGCGCATGAAGAGGTCGGGGATCCAGTTGGCGGTGTTCATGTCGTGCGTGCGGCGGCGGTCGTCACCGGTGTTCTTGCGCAGTTCCAGGAACTCCTCGATGTCCAGGTGCCAGGTTTCCAGGTACGTGCAGACGGCGCCCTTGCGCTTGCCGCCCTGGTTCACGGCCACGGCCGTGTCGTTGACCACCTTGAGGAAGGGCACCACGCCCTGCGATTCGCCGTTGGTGCCCTTGATGTGGCTGCCGAGCGCGCGCACGCGGGTCCAGTCGTTGCCCAGGCCGCCCGCGAACTTGGAGAGCAGCGCGTTTTCCTTGATCGACTCGTAGATGCCGTCCAGGTCGTCGGGCACGGTGGTCAGGTAGCAGCTGGAGAGCTGCGAGCGCAGCGTGCCGGCGTTGAACAGGGTGGGGGTGCTCGACATGAAGTCGAAGGACGACAGCACCTCGTAGAACTCGATGGCGCGGGCTTCGCGGTCGATCTCGCCGAGCGACAGGCCCATGGCCACGCGCATGAAGAAGGCCTGCGGCAGTTCGATGCGCGACTTGCGCACGTGCAGGAAGTAGCGGTCGTACAGCGTTTGCAGGCCCAGGTAGTCGAACTGGTTGTCGCGTTCGGCCTTGAGCGCGGCGCCCAGGCGCGGCAGGTCGTACTGCAGCAGCTTCTCGTCGAGCAGGTCGTTCTCGACGCCCTTCTTGATGAACTGCGGGAAGTAGTCGGCGTAGGCCGTGGCGCGCTCGGCGGGCATCACTTCGCGGCCGATGATCTCCTTGAAGATCGTGTGCAGCAGCAGGCGGGCGGTCGCGAAGGTGTAGTCGGGGTCTTTTTCGATCAGCGTGCGGGCCGCCAGGATCGAGGCCTTGTAGACCTCGTCGAGCGGCACGCCGTCGTACAGGTTGCGCATCGTCTCGGCGACGATCGGTGCGGCGGTGATGCTGTCGCCCAGGTTTTCGCAGGCCGATTCGATCAGGCCCTTGAGCTGGTTCAGGTCGAGCGCGACGCGTTCGCCGTTGTCCAGCACGTGCAGCGTCGGCGTGGCCGGCGCTTCCTGCTCGACCTGCTTGGAACGCTCCTGCGTGCGGCGCTCGCGGTAGAGCACGTAGGCGCGCGCGATCTCGTGGTGGCCGCCGCGCATCAGGCCGAGTTCGACCTGGTCCTGCACGTCTTCGATGTGGAAGGTGCCGCCGCCCGGCCGCGAACGCACCATCGCGCGGATCACGCCTTGCGTGAGCGCGTCGACGGTTTCGCGTACGCTGGCCGAAGCCGCGCCCTGGGTGCCGTGCACGGCCAGGAAGGCTTTCATCATCGCGATGGCGATCTTGTTGGGTTCGAAGGGAACCACGGCGCCGTTGCGGCGGATGATCTGGTAGTGCGCGAGGTTCTGTCCGGCGGGCGAGCCAGCGGTGTCGCGCTGCTGCTGCGTGGGCGTGGAGGGAACGGCACGCGAGGTCGATGGGGTGTTCAGGGCTGTTTGCATTCGCTTCCTCTCGGTTGGCAATTCTTGTTGGATGGCGATGCCTTGGTTAGGCGTCGCGCCGGCGTTGTTGACCGGACGGAGGACACTATATCTAGGGTCTGAGGGGTGTACAACCCACTAGATGTAGCGTTTTCCAGTGGATACAACCCCTGCCGTTTTTTCTTTCGGCCCGGCATACGGCCGTCGATGCCGCATGAATACTGGCCTATGTTGTCGCAACCCGCATGGGGCGTGGCTTGCAGGCCGATTTGGGCTTGCAGGGCGCATGGTTGCTGAATGCGGCGATTGCAATTTTCTCATTGCTGCGCCGCGGGATCGGCGCATCGCGAGGTGCCGCGCGATTGAAAAAATTAGCGCTGCACCACCTGCGGAGGAAACATCCGTGGACTCCAGCCGAGGTGCCCGCGCAGCAATTGCCAATCGAAACCGGCGCCGGGGTCCTGTTTTCGGCCCGGCGCGATGTGCTCGTGGCCGGCGATGTGCGCGATGGCGTAGTGCTGCGCAATGGCGGGGCAGAGGCTGGCCAGCGCCTCGTACTGCGCCTCTTCGAACGGCTGGCCTTCGAGGCCTTCGAGCTCGATGCCGATGGAGTCGTCGTTGCAGTTCTCGCGGCCGCGCCACGACGACACGCCCGCATGCCAGGCGCGCTCGTCGCAGCTCACGAATTGCCAGAGTTCGCCATTGCGCCGCACATAGAAGTGCGAGGAAACCGCAAGGCCGCGGATCGACTGGAAATAGGGGTGCGCATCCCAGTCGAGCTGGTTGGTGAAGAGCTGCTGCACGGCGTCGCCGCCGTATTCGCCGGGCGGCAGGCTGATGGAGTGCAGCACGATCAGGTCGGTCTGCGCGCCCGCGGGCCGGGGGCCGAAATTCGGCGAGCGCAGCGCCTTGGCGAAGCGGTACCAGCCGGCTTGCCAGAGCCCGTCGTCGTTGCTCGCCTGTGCTTCAGTCGTCGGCATGGCTGGTGCTGGCACCTTCGTCGCCGCCGGGCGTGGTGATGCCCAGCCGCGCGATGCGGTAGCGGATCTGGCGCAGGCTCATGCCGAGCCGCGCGGCGGCGGCCGTTCGATTGAAGCCGCTTTCGTGCAGCGCGCGCACGAGGATCTCGCGCTCCTGCTGATCGAGGTAGGCCTGCAGGTCCGAGGGGAGGGCGGGCGCCGAGGGCTTGGATTCCGCGACGGCCGCGGCGGGCGACCTAGGCGCTTCGCCGCCGGACGTCGCAGCAGAAGAGGGTGCGGGTTCGGCGATGGCCGTCTCGGCCGGCGCTTCGGCCGCCTCCGGCCGCGGTGCCATCAGGTCCAGATGCAGTTCGTCGCCGTCGTTGAGCGCCACCGCGCGGTGCAGCAGGTTCTCGAGCTCCCGCACGTTGCCGTCGAGCCGGTGCTGGGCAAGGCGGCGCAGCAGTTCGGCGGAAAGATGCGGCACCGGCAGCCCGCCGTCCTGCGCAATGCGCGCGAGCAGCGCGGCGCAGAGTGCCGGCAGGTCCTCGCGCCGGTCGCGCAGCGCGGGCACCGCGATCTCGATCACGTTGAGCCGGTAGAACAGGTCCTGCCGGAAGCGGCCGGCCTGGACTTCAGCGTGAAGATCCTTGTGGGTGGCGCTCACGATGCGCACGTCGACCGCGTCTTCCTGCGTCGAGCCGATGGAGCGTACGCTGCGCTCCTGGATCGCGCGCAGCAGCTTGGACTGCATCGCCAGCGGCAGGTCGCCGATTTCGTCGAGAAAGAGCGTGCCGCCGCGGGCAGCCTGGAAGTAGCCGTCGCGGTCCTGCGACGAGCCGGTGTAGGAGCCCTTGCGGGCGCCGAAGAATTCGGCCTCGAGCAGGTTCTCGGGGATGGCGCCGCAATTGACCGCCACGAACGGGCCTTCGCTGCGCTGGCTGCAGGCATGCACGGCGCGCGCCACCAGTTCCTTGCCGGTGCCCGATTCGCCGCGCACCAGCACCGGCGCCATGCCGCGCGCCACCTTGGCAATGCGCGACTTGACCAGGCGCATCGGTTCCGAGTCGCCCACCAGCCGCTCGAGCGCGGCGACGCCGCTGTCCGGAACGGCCGGCGCGCCGGCGCGCGGCTGGCCCGCGGGCGCCGCCTGCCAGGCCTTGGCCGGCGCTGTCTGTTGCGCCTGCACCGCGGAAGCGACCACGGCGCGGAATTGCTTCAGGTCGACCGGCTTGGTCAGGTAGTCGAAGGCTCCGGCCTTCAGCGCCTCGACCGCGTTCTCGGCGGAGCCGTAGGCCGTCATCACCACGCAGCGCTCGCTGCGCTGGTTCTTCTGGATGCGATGGATGATTTCCATGCCCTGTCCGTCGGGCAGCCGCATGTCGGTGATCACCGCATCGAACTGCCCCGCCTCGAGATGCTGCCAGGCTTCGGACACGCTGCCGGCGGCCTCGACGCGATAGCCTTCGCGCAGCAGGGTCAGCTCGTACAGCGTACGCAGGTCGGGCTCGTCATCGATGACCAGGATGTTGGCCGGGCGCTGCATGGAGGGATGGGGAGTGCTCACGGCGCTATTGTGTCAGCCGGTTTTCGCTGGGCGCGAAGCTGACGAAGAATTCGTTGCCCTCGGGCCCGCCCGCGACCAGTGCGCGCCGCTCGTAGCCGATGGTGGCGCCGTGGCGCCGGCACAGCTCGCGGCACAGGAAGAGGCCGAGCCCGCTGGAGCGGCTCTCGGATGAGAAAAAAGGCTCGAACAAGTGGCGCTGCACCGCCGGCTCCAGCGGCGCGCCGTCGCTCCACACCTGCAGGCTCGGGCGGCCGGAACTGCCGCGCTGCGTGGTGGTGACGACCTGGATCGCGCCCGCGCGGCTGCTGGCGTAGCGCGCCGCATTGTCCAGCAGGTTCACGAGCAGCCGGCGCAGGTGCTCGACGTCGAAGCGCACTTCGGCGTCGGCGGCGTCCAGCGCGATCAGCACGCCCTGGCGCTGCGTCTGGCGCACCCACTCCTCGGCCAGCGCCTGCACGGCGGGATCGAGCACGACCTGCTCGCCGAGCGAGAGCACGCGCTGCTGGCGCGCGCGCGAGACGTCGAGCACGTCGTCCACGATGCGTGCGAGCCGCTGCGCGTTGTGCTGCACCATGCTGGTCAGCTTGCGGTGCGCGGGGTCGGTGAGGTCTTCGTTGAGCAGCGCGCTGGCCTGCGTGATGGCCGCGAGCGGATTGCGGATCTCGTGCGCCACCGCGGCCGACATGCGGCCCATCGCCGCCAGCTTCTCGGTGCGGATGCGGGCCTCGAGCTCGCGCAGGTCCTGCAGGAACATGACGCAAAGACTGTCGACGTGCCGGTCGCTGGTGGGCGTGAGCCGCGTGCGCACACGCACCTCGCGCGCGGCGCCGCGCGCCTGCGCCACGGGGATTTCCTCGCTTTGCGGCGCACGGCGCGCAAAGGTCTGGCGCGCCAGCGCGGCCAGCGCATGCCAGGCGGGCTGCGCATGCAGCGCGAACGGCAGGCCGAGCCGGCCCAGCCCCTGGCCCAGGATCGCGTCGGCCGCCGGATTGGCCGCATGCACCATGCCTTCGGCGTCGATCACCAGCACGCCTTCGCTCAGCGTCTCGATCACCAGGTCGTTGACCTGCGCCTGCATCTGCGCGCTGCTGCGGTTGCGCAGCGCGGTTTCTTCCTCGCGTGCCAGCCGGCGCGCCAGCTCGTGCGCCAGCAGGGCCACCACGAAGAGCCCGGTGCCGGTGAGCGCCGCCTGCACGAAGCGGGTGGAGGAATCGCCGGGCTGCTGCAGCAGCCAGTGCCAGCCGGCATCGGCGAGCAGCAGCAGCGTGACCGTGGCCGTGGTGCCCAGGCCCACGGTCACCGTGCCCAGCACCGCGCTCATGAGCACCGGCAGCGCGAACAGCGGCGTGTAGTTGATGCTGCCGCCCTGGAGCACCTGCAGCGCGGTGAAGGTGCCCAGGTCGATGCCGATGGTGAGGAACCACAGCATGCCGAAGGCCCGGATCGGCGGCGTGAAATGCGCGTAGCGGGCGCCCAGCCAGGTGGCAGCCAGATAGCCGGCCGAAAGGGCCACGGCCAGCGGCTGCACCGTCTGGCCGAGCGCCATGGCCACGCCCTGCAGCAGCACGAGCACCAGCGCAACGAAGCAGCGCGCCGCCATGAAGCCGCGCCACAGCCGCAGCAGCGCGGCACTTTCGCCGCGCCCCGGCTCGAGCGTGCTCCAGTCGGTGGCGGGCTCGCCGCGCGCCCAGGGAGAAGAGCTCACCGGTGCATTCCTGGCGCTGCGCTCATCGATGCGGCGCCCGCTCAGCCGCGCTCGGCGGCCTGGCGGTGCGCCGCGCTGCAGTAGACCGCGTCGCCCGGCCCCGCGATCGCATCGCTTGCAGGCAGGTGCAAGCCGCAATGGGCGCAGCGCAGCATGGCCTGCGGCGAAGCCGGCGCGGCGGACGGGCGCTTGGCGGCGCGGGCGGCCTCTTCGCGCAGGGTCTCGCGCATTTCCTCCCGGCGGTTCTTGCGCCAGAGCCAGATCGCCACCCAGAGCACCGCGAGAACGAGCAGGTATTTCATGTCGCGCCGCGCGCCAGCACCACTTCGAGCACGAAGCGCGAGCCCACATAGGCCAGCAGCAGCAGGGCGGAGCCGGCATACAGCACGCGCCGCGCCGTGCGGCCACGCCATCCGAAGCGGACCCGGCCGATCAGCAGCACCGCGAAACTGATCCAGGCGAGCACCGAGAACACCGTCTTGTGGTCCCACTTCCAGCCGCGCACGCTCGCGCCGTAAAGCGTTTCGCTGAACAGCAGGCCCGCGAGCAGCGTGGCGGAAAGCAGCACGAAGCCGGCCATCACGAAGCGGAAGGTGAGCCGCTCGAGCGTGAGCAGCGGCACGCCGCCTTGCGGCTCGGCGGCGGCAAGGCGGATCTGCTTTTCGGCCCGCGTGATCAGCCAGGCATGGACCACCGCGGCGCCGAACAGGCCGTACGAGGCGATGCCCAGCGCAAGGTGCAGCGGCAGCCAGGGCGATGCCGACACATGCAGCGGCGTGCCGGGAAACAGGATGGCCAGCAGCACGGCGGCTGCGCCCAGCCAGGCCAGCGCGCGGCGCACCTTGAGTTGCGGGTACATGCGGCTTTCGACCGCATAGACCGTGAGCACCAGCCAGGCCGTGACCGAAAGCGCAGGCGCGAAGCCGAATTTCGGCTGGCTGCCGACCAGGCCATGGCCCAGCACCGCGGCATGCAGAAGCCACGCCAGCCCGAGGGCCCACTGGGTGGCTTTGCGGCTCAGCCGGGCACCCGCGGCAGCGGCAAATCCATAGGCAGCCGCGGTGGCGATGCCCAGCGCCACGGCAAGTGGGGAGGGGATCGCTAAAATCATTGCCGGAGTTTATCTCCCCCAGGCTTGCGCACTTCGCGTCGCGGCGCCAACCCCCTCAACGGGGCGACACCAGAGGCTCGGCAGAGCCGGTTCCCGGTGTTTCGCGAAGCGGCAGCAAGCGGCCGATACCAGTTCACGACTTTCCAATGGCCCGCCGCGGCGGGCAGCAAGGCATCTCCTTCATGGCCACCGCCCTCACAGAAAAGTTCTCCCGCCTCGTCAAGACGATGAGCGGCCAGGCCCGCATCACCGAAAGCAATGTGCAGGACATGCTGCGCGAAGTGCGCATGGCGCTGCTCGAGGCCGACGTGGCGCTGCCCGTGGTGCGCGATTTCGTCGCCCGGGTGAAGGAAAAGTCGCTCGGCCAGGAAGTGCTGGGCTCGCTCAAACCGGGCCAGGCGCTGGTCGGCATCGTCAACCGCGAACTCGCCGCCACCATGGGCGAGGGCGTATCCGACATCAACCTTGCGGCCCAGCCGCCGGCCGTGATACTGATGGCCGGCCTGCAGGGCGCGGGCAAGACCACCACCACCGCCAAGCTGGCCAAGCACCTGATCGAGAAGCGCAAGAAAAAAGTGCTCACGGTGTCGGGCGACGTCTACCGGCCCGCCGCCATCGAGCAGCTCAAGATGGTCACGAAGCAGGCCGGCGCCGAATGGTTCCCGAGCACGCCGGACCAGAAGCCGCTCGACATCGCACGCGCCGCGCTCGACCACGCCAAGCGCCATTTCTTCGACGTGCTGCTGGTCGACACCGCGGGCCGCCTGGCCATCGACGAAGTGCTGATGAGCGAGATCAAGCAGCTGCACGGCGCGCTCGATCCGGTCGAAACGCTGTTCGTGGTCGACGCGATGCAGGGCCAGGATGCGATCAACACTGCCAAGGCCTTCAAGGAAGCGCTGCCGCTCACCGGCATCATCCTGACCAAGACCGACGGCGATTCGCGCGGCGGCGCGGCGCTGTCGGTGCGGCAGGTGACGGGCGTGCCGATCAAGTTCGCGGGCACCAGCGAGAAGATCGACGGCCTCGAGGTGTTCGACGCCGAGCGCCACGCGGGCCGCATCCTCGGCATGGGCGACATCGTCGCGCTGGTCGAGCAGGTCACGGCCGGCGTCGACGTGGCGGCGGCGCAGAAGCTCGCGGCCAAGGTCAAGAGCGGCGCGGGCTTCGACCTGAACGACTTCCTCGGCCAGCTGCAGCAGATGAAGCAGATGGGCGGCCTCTCCAGCCTGATGGACAAGCTGCCGCAGCAGATGGCCGCCAAGGCGACCGAGGCCGACATGACCCGCGCCGAGCGCGACATCCGCCGCAAGGAAGGCATCATCCAGAGCATGACGCCGCTGGAGCGCCGCAAGCCCGAGTTGCTCAAGGCCACGCGCAAGCGCCGCATCGCGGCCGGCGCAGGCGTGCAGGTTCAGGAGGTGAACCGCCTGCTCAACGAGTTCGAGCAGATGCAGGGCATGATGAAGAAGATGAAGGGCGGCGGCCTCATGAAGATGATGAAGAAGATGGGCGGCATGAAGGGGATGGGCGGGATGGGTGGGCCCGGTGGGCCGAAGCTGCCGTTCTGAGCCCCACGCATATACATAGATAGAAGCCCGCCGGGGATGCTCCGGCGGGCTTCGTCGTTTTCAGGTCTGCACGTCGTAGTGCGTCGCGTGCGCCTCCACGGGCGCCGGCAGCTCCCAGCGATGCAGCATCCGCTCGATGCCTGCATTCGAGAGCGTCGTGTCGCGCTCGCGGTTGCGGCGCATCAACTCGGGGTGCGGCACCTCCAGGTACACCAGTTCGATCCGGGCGTGGTACGCCCAGAGCAGGTCCAGCGTCTTGGTGCGCATCTGCTGGCTCAGGTGCGTGGCGTTCCAGACGAAGCGCTCCTGCTTGCGCAGCAGCGCCTTGGCCTGATCGACCGCATGGTGCGCAGCGAGCCCGTCGTTCTCGCCGTGCTTCAACCCGAGTCCGGCACGCGCATCGTCAAAGGACACCACCGGCCAGCCCTTGCGGTGCTGCGCCACCCAGTGGTTCTTGCCGCTCGCCGGCAGGCCGCACATCACCGTCACCTGAGAGCCCGCGGCGTGGAACAGGGGGTAGTCCGGACTGGTGTCCGCGCCACGGAAGTAGGCCAGCCGAGTGTGTGCATCGGCCATTTGGCGGGGGCCTTCCCAGCAGCCTTCTTCCTGGGCCAGCTCCTCGAAGAGTGCGATGTCGGCCATGCTGTCCGCGCGCTTCTCGTAGTGGCGACCGAGCATGTCGCAGCGCGCCACGCAGCACAGGTCGGGCAGGCTCAGTTCCCACGAGAGCTTGTGCACCAGCCACTCGGGCCGCACCCCCTTGCGCGAGGCAAAGGCATGGAACGGCAACTGGTGCACCGCGATGAGCCGGCATACGGCTTCGCGCAGCGCGAACGGCACGCGGGCCTTCCACATCAGCACGCGCACGTCGACCGAACCGCGGCGGGAATGGCCGGGCTGGCCGATGCGGCCGCTGGCTTCGTCGATCACCGTGGTGTCAGGCTTGGCGATGTCGTGCAGCAGGCAGGCCATGAACAGCACGAAACGGCCGTCGACGCCGGCGCGCTGGTAGTGCGGGTCCTGCATCAGCGCGTCGAGCACCATGCGCGTGTGGATGCCGACGTTGCCTTCGGCGTGGTAGTACGGGTCTTGCGGCGTCTCTTCGAGGCGCAGCAGGCCCGGCAGCAGCTCGCAGCACTGCCGCCAGTCGGTGCCTTTGCCAGGCGCGGGCACCAGGGCGCACAAGTCGTCATAGGTCATCGCGTCCTCCCGGTGGTTGCGAGCTCGGCCGGGGAGTGCAAGGTGCGCAATCCCAGGTCTTGCCATGTGGTCGTGGGCGTCGGTGCGTACGGATCCACGCCTGCCGCCAGTCGATTGGGCAGCACCGGCCGGCGGCTGTGGTGCGAGCCCGAGTCGAGGATGGTCTGCACGAAATCAGGCCGCACCCACTTGTAGCGGCCGGTCACCTCGCCCTGCGATTCGGTCTTGAGGTACAGGCCCTCGGCCAGGTCGGACAGGTCGGTCTGCTGCCGCACGAGGTCGAGCGGCTGGCCTTCCTGCATCACGGCTTGTTCGAAAGCCGCCTTCCAGCTGGCAGTGCGCGCGAGCGACGGTCGTACGAGGGAGCGCAGTGCTTTCGCGTGGCGCGGCATCTCGCCGTCGTAGAGCACCGGCACCGAAACGACCGGGCTGCCGTCGAGAAGCGCGTGCCGTGCCGGCGTCGACAGGAAGCACTGCCTCTGCCGATCGTAGAGGTCGAACTCGAGAAAGAACGCGGGCAGCCGGTCGTACCAGCAGCTGTGTTTGGCAAAGCACCACTCGCCGTACATGACGTAGCGGTCTTCGAGCCGTTCGAGCAGCCCCGCTTCATGCGCTGCGGCCCAGTGCTTGAACAGGTTGAACTGGCGCTCGCTGGCGCCGCCCGCGAGATAGTGGCCGCGCGACTGCAGCAGCAGTTCACCCGCAGAGGTGAACGACACGGCCGCATTGGCGCCATCGAGCTTTTCCTCGATGACCACATGCTGGTCCTGCAGCGCGGACAACGGCGTCTGGCCATCGTCGGTGTCGCCGGCCTGCAGGCGCGAGCCTTCCAGATGCGCAGTACGCGGGTACTTGAGCAGTGGAACCGATGAAAGAGAAGAGAGAGGGAACACGTTGTTCTCCAGATGCAAATCAGGAAGAACCGACAACGTGCGGGGGCGAAGCTGGAAGAGAGATCGACTCGGTGGCCGGAGTAGAGCGGGCCGTGCCTGGTCAGTGAGGGAACGCAGCTAGGCGCCCGACATGACCAGCGAGTGGTGTTGTCGGCGTCAGAGGGTGGTGACGGCGAATCGGGGCACTTGGCGCTCCAGGGGATCGAGGGATCCGTGGGTTGAAAAAAGGAAGGCGCGATTCTAGCCACGCGCCATGAAAAAAGCCGACCCCGAGGTCGGCTTTTTTTCGAGGCTGTGTCTTCAGCGCATCAGGCCGTTGCCAGCGCCGCGGGGCGCGCCAGGCGCAATGCATGCATCCAGGCGCGGCGCAGCACGGCCGGCGAACGCGATTCCTCGGGAATCAGCAGGAAGCCGCGGTCGCGCAGCGAGGTGCCCAGCGCGATCTGGCTGGTCAGCACCGTCAGCGGAATGGCCAGCAGCAGCGGCAGGCCCACCGGCATGAGCCAGATCAGCGCGCTCGGATCGATCATTGCGACACCCAGGGCCAGCGCGCCGACCACCACGCTCATGGGAGCGAGCTGCGTCACGGCGACCTTCCACGGCACGGCAGCGGCTTCGCGCGGGGGCGACTTCCAGTCGAGCTTGATGCCGGTGAGGGCGACCAGCACGAACAGCGAGTGGGCCAGCATGCGAACCGGCGCCTGCACGATGGCCAGGCCGCTTTCGAGCACCGAGCTCTTCACCAGGCCCCAGAGGCCGCCGTACTGGCGCTGCTCGCCGCGCATCAGCACGGCCGCGATGCCGAGCACGCGGGGCAGGAACAGGAGGCACAGGGTCCAGACCCACAGGCCGGCGAGTTCCGCCGGCAGCACGCTCCAGCTGGAGATCAGGCTCGAGCCGCTCAGCCACAGCGCGGTGCCGAGCGTCAGGAATGCGAGCCACAGCGGCGCCGAGACGTAGGCCATGGTGCCGGTCACGAACATGGCGCGGTGCACCGGGTGGATGCCGGGCTCGGCCATCAGGCGGGCGTTCTGCAGGTTGCCCTGGCACCAGCGGCGGTCGCGCTGCAGTTCGGCCAGCAGGTCCGGCGGCTGCTGCTCGTAGCTGCCGACCAGGTCGGCGCAGAGCCACACGTTGTAGCCGGCGCGGCGCATCAGCGCGGCTTCGACGAAGTCGTGCGACATGATGCCGCCCGACATGCCGCCGGTGCCCTTGATGGGCGCCAGCGCGCAGTGCTTCATGAAGGGCTCGACGCGGATGATCGCGTTGTGGCCCCAGTAGTGCGATTCGCCCAGTTGCCAGAACTGCATGCCCAGCGTGAACAGGCGGCCCGTCACGCGGGAGGCGAATTGCTGCGCGCGGGCATGCAGCGTCACGTGGCCGATGGCCTGCGTGGCGGTCTGGATGATGCCGGCGGTCGGATTGGCTTCCATCAGCTTGACCATCGAGGTCAGGCAATCGCCGCTCATCACGGAGTCGGCGTCGAGCACGACCATGTAGCGGTAGTCCTTGCCCCAGCGGCGGCAGAAGTCGGCGACGTTGCCGGCCTTGCGGTGCGTGCGGCGGGTGCGCAGGCGGTAGTACACCTCGACCTGCGGCTGGTTGGGGCTGTCGGCCAGCGCGGCGCGCAGGTCTTCCCAGGCGGCGCGCTCGGCGGCGGCGGTTTCGGGCGAGTAGCTGTCGGACAGCACGAACACGTCGAACTGCTTGGCGTGGCCGGTGGCCGCGACCGATTCGCAGGTGGCGCGCAGGCCGGCGAACACCGTGGCCACGTCCTCGTTGCAGATCGGCATGATGATCGCGGTGCGTGCCTCGGGGTTCATCGGGTGGTGGGCCACCTGCTTGACCGAGAGCGCGTGTTTGTCACCGCGCACCGAGACGTAGAAGCCCATGAGCGCGGTCACGAAGCCGGTGACGACCCAGCCCGAGAGCAGGCCGTACAGGCCGATCTGGCCGTATTCGAGCCAGACGTTGTCGTAGTCGGGTTGCACGCCGGCAAACAGCACGGACGCGATCACGGTGCTCAGCAGCGTGAGCGCCATGAAGGCGAAGCGGCGCTGGGCCGCGGCGCGTTGCCAGGGCTGCTTGACCTGGGCGCCGGCTTCGGCGGTCTGGCTTTCCGGCTTGCCGCCGGCGCCGAGCTTGACCAGGAGGGCCGTGCCGATGCTGTTCCAGAAGCCGCGCCAGGGGCGGGGCGTCATGGAGCCGCGGTTGACCGGCGGAGCGGTCACGGAATTGGGGTGGCGTTCTTCGCGCACCGGGCTGCGGTGCGAAAAGTCGGCTTCGGTCAGCACGTTCAGTTGGGAGAAGTCGTTCGGCTTCATGTGTGATTTACCAACGTTGCTTGTCGAGGGAAGGGGTGTCGCCAATGGCAGGAAAGCGCTTGATCACGCAATCCGGTTCGGCGCCGCCCGCGCTTGCGAGCGCGGCCACCGAATGACCGGCGGCACGGGGCCGCACGGGGGAAAACTGCTTTTGACGCAGGCCGTCGCGCTGCTGGCGCAGTGCGAAAGATGGGCTGGTGAGTGCTGTCATGCCTGTACAGGGGCAAACCCTGTGCCAGGCTGGAAAAACGCTTTCAGATCAACGACTTATGGCGATCTGGATGCTGTTTTCGGGGTTGGAGCCGGCTGGAAGGCCCCGAAACCCCGGTTTTTGTCGCCGAATCCCGACAAGCCCGCGAGGCTGGTGGAGAATGGCCTTTTAAATCAACAACTTAGGGGCGTCGCTAGTCGGCGACAGGCTCGCTGCCCGGAGCGACAGCGTCGGCCTTGAAGTGGCCCGGCGTGAGTTCGTGCTTCTGCAGCAGGCGGTAGAACTCGGTGCGGTTGCGGTCGGCCAGCCGGGCGGCGTCGGCCACGTTGCCGTCGGTCAGCTTGAGCAGCCCGACGAGGTAGTCGCGCTCGAAGCGCTGCTTGGCCTCGGCATAGGTCTGGACCTCGACCGTGGGCACGCGCAGCGCGCGCTGCACCAGCGCCAGCGGGATCAGCGGCGAGCTCGACAGCGCGCAGACCTGTTCCACCACGTTGTAGAGCTGGCGCACGTTGCCGGGCCAGGCCGCGGTGGCCAGCGCCTTGAGTGCCTCGGGCGCGAAGCCGGACAGGCGCTTGCCGTACTTGGTCGAGAGCTTCTGCAGGAAGTGGTTGGCCAGAAGCGGAATGTCCTCGCGCCGGGCCGACAGCGGCGGCAGCGTGAGCGTGACCACGTTGAGCCGGTAATAGAGGTCTTCGCGGAACTGGCCGGCTTCCATGGCGACATCCAGGTCGCGGTGGGTGGCCGAGATGATGCGCACGTCGACCTCGATCGACTGGCTGGCGCCGAGCGGGCGCACCGCGCGCTCCTGCAGCACGCGCAGCAGCTTGACCTGCAGGGCGGGCGGCATGTCCCCGATTTCGTCGAGCAGCAGCGTGCCGCCGTCGGCCTGCTGGAACAGGCCCTTGTGGTTGGCGTGGGCGTCGGTGAAGGCGCCCTTCATGTGGCCGAACAGCTCCGATTCGAGCAGCGCCTCGGGGATGGCGCCGCAATTGACGGCCACGAAGGGCTTGTCGGCGCGCGGGCTGGCGCGGTGGATGGCGCGCGCCAGCAGTTCCTTGCCGGCGCCGCTGTCGCCGCGCAGCAGCACCGAGGCGTCCGACTTGGCGACCATGCGCGCCTCGGCCAGCAGCTCGGACATGCGGTTGCTGCGGCTCACGATCTCGGCGCGCCAGCTTTCGTCGCCGGCCTTGGCGGGGGTGCTGGCCGGTGCGCCGAGCGCCAGCGCCTGCGCGATCTTGTCGAGCAGTTCGCGGCCGTCGTAGGGCTTGGTGAGGTAGGTGAACACGCCGCGCGCCGTGGCCTCGACCGCATCGGGAATGGTGCCGTGGGCGGTGAGCAGGATCACCGGCAGCGAGGGGTGGCGCTTTCGGATCTCGTCGAACAGTTGGAGTCCGTCGCGGCCGGGCAGCCGCACGTCGCTGAGCACCAGCTGCGGATGCTCGATCTCGAGCTGCGTGAGCGCGGTTTCGGCCGAGGTCACGGCCGTGACCTGGTAACCCGCCGAGCTCAGCCGCATCGAGAGCAGCCGCAGCATGTCCGGGTCGTCGTCGACCACCAGCAGGCGCGCGCCGGTCGTGCTCATCGATGGGGCTCCTTGGGCAATCGCCGGCTGCGGTTCATGGATTGGGCCTGGTGCCGGAGGGCGGAGGCAGGGTCGGCGCCGGCACGTTGTTAGGACGCGCGAAGCTGCGCTCGATGGCGCGCAGCGCCTCGATGCGGTCGTTCAACTGGTCGATGCGGCGCTGGCTTTCGCGCACCTGCTGCGCCTGCTTGTCGCGGTCGTCCTCGACGCGGCGCTGTTCCACGTAGCGCGCGGCCAGCGCGCGCGCCAGCGGCTGCAGGGGCTGTGCCTCGGGCGAGGGGTTGGAGATCACGCGCTGCATCAGGCCCAGCGCGCGCGCCAGGTCGGCCGGCACCCGGGTCTGCGCGAGCAGCAGTGCAAGCTGCATCTGGGCGGTGGGCGAATCGCCCGGATCGCCGGCGCGGGTGATTTCGGCGGCCAGCTCGGTGCCGCCCAGCGGGCGCATCTTGTCGGCATAGGCCAGCATGGCCGCGACCGGGCCCTGGGTCATCAGCGTGAAGAGCGAGGCGGGCTGCGTGGCGGGCGCCTTGGGCTCGGCCTCGACCGGCATCACGCGCGGCACGGCGGGCGGCGGCGGCAGGGCCTCGGCCTCGGCGGGTGGTGCGGGCTGCGTCGCGCAGGCGGCCAGCAGCAGGACGAAAGGCATGGCCACCGCCCCGGACAGGGTCGAACTGCGGACGAACGGAAAAAGCATGGATTGAAGAAAAGGCAAGAGGCGGTATTTGTTTTCAGGGGATGCCCGGGGGCTTCACGGTGGGTTCAGGCCGTGCGCGGCAGTTCGATGCGAAAGCGCGCGCCGGGCCCCTCTGGCAGCAGGGTGATGCGGCCCCCATGGGCAGCAATGTACTCCTGCACGATCGAAAGGCCGATGCCCGTGCCCTTGACGGCATGCTCGGGCTGGCGTTCGCCCCTGTAGAAAGGCTCGAAAATCCGGTCCCGGTCGCCCTCGGCAATACCCGGGCCCGCGTCGTTGATATCGATGCACGCGGTGGTGGGCGTGCCGGACACCACGATCGAAATGACGCCGCCGCGCGCCGAATACCGGATCGCGTTGGACAGCAGGTTGGCCACCGCCGTGCCGAGCTTGGCTCGGTCCACCGGGAGCGTGATCGACTCGCCCTCGGCATGGACGCGCAGGCCGTGGGCCTGCCATTGCAGGCGCTGCGCCTCGATCTGCTCCTCGACCAGCGGCAGCAGGTCGGTGCGTTCGCGGCGCAGTTCGCGGGCCTCGAAGGCGGCGGCGTTGAAGCGCAGCAGCGCCTCGATCTGGCCCTGCAGCGAAACGGTGTTCTGGTTCAGGATCTGCGCCACTTCGAGCTGGGCCGGGTTGAGCGGACCCGTCACGCCGTCTTCCAGCAGCGAGACGCCTTCGCGCAGCGCCGCCAGCGGCGTCTTGAGTTCGTGCGAGACGTGGCGCAGGAAGCGTGCCTTGTCGGCATCGAGTTCGGTCAGGCGCAGGCGCAGCCACTCGAGCTGCTGCGACAGCCGCCGCACGTCGGCCGGGCCGCGGATGTCGATGGGCTCGTCGAGCCGGTTCTGGCCGAGTCCGACGATGGCGTGCTCGAGCCGCTTGAAAGGGCGCGCGAGCCAGATGCCGAAAGCCAGCGCCAGCGACACCGCCAGGATGCTGGCGGCCACCACTTCGCGCATCAGCCGGCGGCGCGCGTTCTCGATGCGCTTGGCCAGCGCGTCGTTCTGCATTTCGATCAGGAACTGGGCCTGCTGCGCAAGGTTCGTGTTCAGCGAATCGAGCTCGCGGAACTGCATGGCCATGCCGCTTTCGCGCGAGAGCGCGCTCTCGGGGCTGCCGCTCATCAGCCCCTCGATCACGCCGAGCTGGGCGCGCCAGAGCTCGATGCCCGAAGGTGCGAGGCCGTTTCTCTCGAGCCTTTCGAGCACCTGGTGCGCTTCGCGCGCGGCGTCGTCGAAGCGGCGGCGCAGCACGGCGTCGTTCAGCACCAGCGACTGGCGACCGGCGCGCTCCATGGCGGCACTGCGCTCGGCCAGCGACTGGGCCGCGCCCGAGAGCCGCAGCGCACGGGCCGCCGCATCGCGGCTCTGGGTCATGAGCGCGTCGTACTGGAACACCGAGCGCAGCGCCACGCCCACCAGGAGGGCGGTGATCAGCAGGAACGCGAAAAGCAGGAGCTGCTGGAACGAGCCCCGTCTGGACGGCCGCTTCGCCATCAGGCGGCGAGCGCGGCGGGAACCGGCACCGTCGACGATTCGCGCGTGGCCACTTCGCCGCGCAGCGTGTAGGCGAGCGAGCGCGTGATGCGCAGGTCGGCCATCTGCCCGACCAGGCGTGCGTCGCCTTCGAAGTTGACGACGCGGTTGCAGGCGGTGCGGCCCATCAGCTCGTTCGCGTCCTTGCGGGAAGCCCCTTCGACCAGCACGCGCTGCGTGGTGCCGACCAGCGCATCGCCGAAGCGGCGCACGTTGCCGTCGATCACGCGCTGCAGCGTCTGCAGGCGGGCCAGCTTCACCGCATGGGGCGTGTCGTCGTGCAGCGCGGCGGCGGGCGTGCCGGGGCGCGGGCTGAAGATGAAGCTGAAGCTGTTGTCGAACTGGCAGTCGTCGATCAGCTTCATCATCCTTGCGAAGTCTTCGTCGGTCTCGCCCGGGAAGCCGACGATGAAGTCGCTGGAGAGCGCGAGTTCGGGCCGGATGGCGCGCAGCTTGCGCACCGTGCTCTTGTATTCCATGGCGGTGTAGCCGCGCTTCATGGCCATCAGGATGCGGTCGCTGCCGTGCTGCACCGGCAGGTGCAGGTGGCTCACCAGCTGCGGCACCTTGGCATAGGCCTCGATCAGGCGCGGCGTGAACTCGTTGGGGTGGCTGGTGGTGTAGCGGATGCGCTCGATGCCGGGGATCTCGGCGACGTACTCGATCAGGAGCGCGAAGTCGGCGATCTCGGCCGTGTCCCCCATGCGGCCGCGGTAGGCGTTCACGTTCTGCCCCAGCAGCGTGACTTCGCGCACGCCCTGGTCGGCCAGGCCGGCGATTTCCACCAGCACGTCGTCCAGCGGCCGGTTCACTTCCTCGCCGCGGGTGTAGGGCACCACGCAGTAGCTGCAGTACTTGGAGCAGCCTTCCATGATCGAGACGAACGCCGTGGCGCCCTCGACGCGCGCGGGCGGCAGGTGGTCGAACTTCTCGATCTCCGGAAAGCTGATGTCGACCTGCGGACGGTCCAGGCGCTCGCGGTCCTTCAGCATCTCGGGCAGGCGGTGCAGCGTCTGCGGGCCGAACACGATGTCGACGTAGGGCGCGCGCGCGATGATGGCGTCGCCCTCCTGGCTCGCCACGCAGCCGCCCACGCCGATCTTCACGCCCCTGGCCTTCAGGTGCTTCACGCGGCCGAGGTCGCTGAACACCTTTTCCTGGGCCTTCTCGCGCACCGAGCAGGTGTTGAACAGGATCAGGTCGGCCTCGTCCACGTTCTGCGTCGGCTCGTAGCCCTCGGCGGCGTTCAGCACGTCGGCCATCTTGTCCGAGTCGTACTCGTTCATCTGGCAGCCGAAGGTCTTGATAAATACTTTTTTGCTCATGGGGTGTTTTCCTGGCCTTCCTCGCCGGGAGGGCCGATGCAGGGCGCTTGCGTGGTCCCGCGACGCGGCGGGCGCGGCCCGCCGGCATCTTTATTGCGTGTTGACGGTGTCGTTCGAAGTGAACGGCCAGATGTTCAGCAGCGGCTTGTCGAGCGACTCGCGCTTGGCAACGGCTTCGTCGGGCGTGAGGATCCAGACCTCGCGCAGCAGGCCGGCGGCATCGCGCGTGTAGTTGACGAGGAATTTCTGGCCCGTGATGGTGCTGGACATGACCAGCATGTTCTGCGCGCTGCGGATGCGGCCGCCCGGCGCCATGCGGTCAGGCTTGCCGTCGAGTTCGACGTCGACCCCGTCGATCACCATGAACTTGCCGCGCAGCGTGCCGACCGGGAAGGTGCGCCCGCCCACCAGGGACTCGTTCTGGGTCTGCGGCCGGGGCACCTCGGACTGGGCCGCGGCGCCAATGGAAAAAAGGCTTGCAGCTACTGTGCAAAGCGCTATGAAAGTGAGAGCATTCGTGGGTTTCTTGCAGCGGTTCATGGGGTATATCCAGAGGCTGTGGAGCGGCGATTTTAGCGGCGGGGTGAAATCATCCCCGGCGCCTGCCACAGCGGGTTGTACATGGGCCCTGGCATTGCGGCTTTACTTATCTTTACGGCACTCACGGACACTGCGAGTCGACGGCTGCTCCAATAGCCGCTGTCAGCCCAAAGTGCACAAGAACCCATGAAGAAAAAACTCGTCCTCGCTCTTGCAGGTGTGTTGATCGTAGCCGTCGCGGGATGGTGGTGGAACGGGTCGGGCGATCGCATGGCGGCAAAGAGCGCCAGGCCGGCCGCCGCCGCCGGTGGAGCCCCCGCGAATGGCGCGCCGGCCGCGCTCGTCACGCTCGCCACCGCCGAGCGGCAGGACGTGCCGGTCACGGTGCAGGTCAACGGCAGCGTGGTGTCGCTCAACAGTGTCGATTTGCGGCCGCAGGTGACCAACACCGTCGCGGCGGTGCACGTGAAGGAAGGGCAGTTCGTCAAGGAGGGCCAGTTGCTCTTCACGCTCGACGACCGCAACGACCAGGCCAACCTGGCGCGTGCGCGCGCCCAGCAGAAGCGCGACGAGGCCACCATGGCCGACCTCGAGCGCCAGTACAGGCGCAGCCAGGAACTGCTGGCGCAGAACTTCATTTCCAAGAGCGCCACGGACGCCACGCTGTCGCAGCTCGAGGCGCAGCGCGCTGCGGTGGCGGCCGACCGCGCCGCGGTGCAATCGGCGCAGGTGGCGCTGGGCTACGCCACCTTGCGCGCGCCCATTGCGGGGCGCATTGGCGCGGTCAACATCTACCCCGGCACGCTGGTGCAGCCCACGCTGTCGCTGGTCACCATCACGCAGCTCGATCCCATCGCGGTGAGCTTCCCGGTGCCGGAGGCCAATCTGCAGGACCTGCTGGCGGCGGCGCGCAGCCGGGCCAAGGTCGAGGCGCTTGTCAGTGGGCGCAAGGAGCCGCTCAGCGGCGTGCTCAATTTCGTCGACAACACGGTCGATCCGCAGATCGGCACCGTGCGCGCCAAGGCGGTGTTCGACAACGCCGACCAGAGCCTCTGGCCGGGCCAGTTCGTCGGCACGCGGATCACGGTCCGCACGCTCTCCGGCGCCACGGTGGTGCCGGCCGCGGCGCTCATGATGCTGTCCGACGGCGCTTCGCTCTACGTGGTCGACCAGGCCATGAATGCCAAGCGCCGCAAGGTGCAGGTGCTCTACACCTTCGGCACCAAGGTGGCGGTGAGCGGCGTCGAGCCGGGCGAGCAGGTGGTCATCGAGGGCAGCCAGAACGTGCGCCCGGGCGGCAAGGTTCGCGTCGACAAAAAGCCCGCACCGGCCGGCACCACCGGTGTCACGCCTGGCAGCGCAGCCTCCTCGGACACCCAGGCTCCGCGGGAACGCGCATGAACATCTCCGAGCTGTGCATCCGTCGTCCCGCGATGACGGTGCTGTTGTCTGCGGCAGCGGTGGTGGCGGGCATCTTTGCCTACTTCAGCATCCCGGTCGCCGCGCTGCCGAGCTACAACACGCCGGTCATCAACGTGAACGCCCAGTTGCCGGGCGCGAGCCCCGACACCATGGCTTCGTCGGTGGCGCTGCCGCTGGAAAAGCAGTTCTCGACCATTCCGGGCCTGCAGACCATCAGCTCGGTCAACACCCAGGGCGTGAGTTCGATCACGCTGGAATTCGTGAGCAGCCGCGACATCGACGCCGCCGCCGTCGACGTGCAGGCCGCGCTGCTGCGCGCCCAGCGCCAGCTGCCGCAGGAACTGACGCAGCTGCCTTCGTACCGCAAGGTGAACCCGGCCGACGCGCCGGTGCTGTTCATCTCGCTGATCTCGCCGTCGATGAACCCGTCCGAGCTCAACGACTATGCCGAGAACCTGATCTCGCCCACGCTCTCCACCATCGACGGCGTGGCACAGGTGGCGGTGTATGGCCGCAAGGCCTTCGCGGTGCGCATCAAGGCCAATGCCGACCTGCTCAATGCGCGCAACATCACGCTCGACGAGCTGGCCAAGGCGGTGAATTCGGCCAATGCCAACACGCCCGTCGGCGTGCTCGACGGGCCGCGCCAGACGCTCACCATCCAGGCCAACCGGCAGCTCACCAAGGCGGAAGATTTCGCCAAGCTGATCGTCGGGCAGCGCAACGGCGCGCCGGTGCGGCTCGACGAGGTGGCCACCATCGAAGACAGCTTCGAATCGGTCAAGACCGCGAGCAGCTTCAACGGCCAGAGCTCCATCTCGCTGGCCGTTCAGCGCCAGCCCAATGCCAACACGGTGGAGGTGGTGGACGCGGTGCGCGCACTGATCCCGCGCTTCAAGGCCGAGCTGCCGCAATCGGTCGAGATCCACATGGTGAACGACCGCTCGCTCTCCATCCGCGAGGCCGTGCACGACGTGCAGCTCACGCTGCTGGGCACCGTTGCGCTGGTGGTGCTGGTGATCTTCCTGTTCCTGCACCGGCTGGTGGCCACGCTGATCCCGGCCGCGACCATTCCCATCTCGCTGATCGGTGCTGTGGCCCTGCTCTACGCCTTCGGCTACAGCCTGGACAACGTCTCGCTGCTGGGCATCACGCTGGCCGTGGGGCTGGTGGTGGACGACGCGATCGTGGTGCTGGAGAACATCATGCGCTACGTCGAGAAGGGCATGGAGCCGATGGCTGCCGCGCTGCGCGGGGCGCGCGAGGTGGGCTTCACCATCATCTCGATCTCGATCTCGCTGGTGGCGGTGTTCATTCCCATCTTCTTCATGCCGGGCGTGATCGGCCTCCTGTTCCATGAATTCGCGGTGGTGGTGGCGCTGGCGGTGCTGGTGTCGGCCATCGTGTCGCTCACGCTGGTGCCGATGCTCGCGAGCCGGCTGCTCAAGCACGTGCCGCGCAAGGAAGGCGTGCTCGACCACGAGGAAGAGCACCCCGAGCCGGGAACCGCCGTCGGCCGCGCCTTCGAGCGCGGCTACCGCTGGGTGCATGCAGGCTACATGCGAACGCTCGACTGGACGCTCGCGCACCGCAGGCTGATGCTGCTGCTGGCGGGCGGCACCTTCGTGGTCACGGCCTGGCTGTTTGTCTCCATTCCGAAGGGCTTCTTCCCCGAGGAAGACATCGGGCAGATCCAGATCACCACCGAAGCGGCCGAGGACATCTCCTTCACCGCCATGAACGCGCTGCAGGAACGCGTGGCCGCTTCGCTCCAGGCCGACCCGAGCGTGGCTTACGTGAGCTCGTTCGTCGGCGTGGGCGGGCCGACCGCCACGCAGAACTCCGGCCGGCTGTTCGCCGTGCTCAAGCCGCGCAGCGAGCGTCCCAAGATGGCCGTGGTGCTCGAGTCGCTGCGCCAGCGCTTCCGCGAGATCCCGGGCATTGCGGTCTACATGCAGCCGGTGCAGAACCTGCGCCTGGGCGGCCGCCAGAGCAAGGCGCGCTTCCAGTACACGCTGCAGAGCGTCAATGCGGGCGAGATGGTGCCTTGGGCCACGCGGCTCATGGAGCGCATGCGCGCCGACCCGGCCTTCCGCGACGTCACCAGCGACTCGCAGAACCGCGGCCTGCAGGCCACGCTGGAGATCGACCGCGACAAGGCCGGCGTGCTCGGCGTCGCCGTGGGCGACCTGCGCACCGCGCTCTACAACGCCTATGGCGACCGGCAGATCGGCAGCATCTACGGCGCGAGCAACACCTACCAGGTGATTCTCTCGGCCGCCGACAACGACCGGCAGTTCGAGGACGACGTGTCGCGCCTGTCGGTGCGCAGCACCAGCGGCCGGCTGGTGCCGCTGTCGGCCTTCTCGACCGTCAAGCGCACCGTGGGGCCCACCTCGGTCAACCACCAGGGACAGCTGCAGGCGGTGACGGTGTCGTTCAACCTCGCGCCCGACGTGCCGCTGGGCAACGCGACCGCGAAGATCGACCAGTTCAAGCAGGAGCTGAAGATGCCGCAGTCGATCATCACCACCTATGGCGGCGACGCGGCGGTGTTCCAGAGCTCGCAGGCCAGCCAGGCCGTGCTGCTGGTGCTGGCCGTGCTCGTGATCTACGTGCTGCTGGGCGTGCTGTACGAAAGCTACATCCACCCGCTGACCATCCTGGCCGGGTTGCCGTCGGCGGCCGTGGGTGCCTTGCTTTCGCTCAAGCTCTTCGGCTTCGACCTGACGCTGATCGCGACCATCGGCATCCTGCTCCTGATCGGGATCGTGAAGAAGAACGCGATCATGATGATCGACTTCGCGCTCGACGCGCAGCGCACCGAGGGCATGAAGCCGGTGGATGCGATCCGCGAGGCCTGCCGGCTGCGCTTCCGCCCGATCCTCATGACCACGCTGGCTGCGCTGATGGGCGCGCTGCCGCTCGCATTGGGCCTGGGGGCCGGCGCCGAACTGCGCCAGCCGCTGGGCGTGGCGGTGGTGGGCGGGCTGATCTTCTCGCAGGTGATCACGCTCTACATCACGCCCGCGATCTACCTGGCGCTCGACCGCTACAGCGGCACCGGGCCGATGGTCGAGCTGCCGGGCGAAGCCAAGGCCGAGGCCGGTGGTGCCGCGGGGCATGCGGCCTCGCACGCCTAGGTCGTTGTCTCGTCGAGAACGTCGTCGTCTGCCGCCAGGTGGGCGGTGTCGCTCCAGCCGACGAGGCTGAAGCCCTCGGGCGTCCACAGCATGCGGTTGATGGCCGCATTGCCGAGCTGCCAGGTGCGCGGCGCCTGCAGCTCCTGGCGCGTGGCGGCACGGTAGAGCACGTCCATCACGCCGCCGTGCGCCACCAGCGCCACCAATTGGCCCGGATGGCGCGCGGCCAGTTTTGACGCGATGCGCGTCACCCGTTCGCGGAAGACCAGCAGGCTCTCGCCGCCCTCGGGCTGGAATTCGGGATCGCGCTCGCGCCAGCGCCGGGCCTGCTCGGGCAGGGTGGACTCGATCTCGGCAAAGCTCATGCCCTCGAAGCGGCCGAAGGCACGCTCGCGCAGGCCGGGTTCGGGCTGCACCGCGAGGCCGTGCGGCCTGGCGATTTCCTGCGCGGTCTGCCAGGCGCGCGACAGGTCGCTGGCGTAGATCACGCCGATGTCCTCGTGCGCCAGCGCCTGCCCGACGCGCCGGGCCTGCCAGAGCCCGGTGTCGTTGAGCCCGATGTCGAGCTGGCCCTGGATGCGCGTGTCGACGTTCCAGGCGGTTTCGCCATGGCGAACGGCAATCAGGCGGGTGATTTCTTCCATCGGTCAGATTCTAGAAGCGCGTCATTTCTTCTTCGCGGTGGACAGCTCGATGTTCACCCGGCGCTCGCCCTGCGGCGGATTCGGAAAGCCCTGCAGCGCCGCTTCGAACATCACCGGCAGGATGGTCGCGCTGACGTTGTACGGGCCCTCGTTGCGGGCCCGCGTTTCGTAGACCACGCGGTTCGAGCCGATGTCGCGCAGCACGATGCTTACTTCGCGCTCGTACCAGGGGTTGGCCGCGGGCGGCATGAAGGCCGGGCCGCCGTACCAGCCGCCGCCATACCAGCGGCGTGCGTAGCCGGGATAGCCGTAGCCATAGCCCCAGGGCCCGTCGAAGAGCCACGGGTCGGCCCAGGGCGAGAGGCCGGCCGTGACGCGGGCGCCGATCTGCGCGCTGTATTGCGGCCTGGCATCGTCGCGGCGCAGTCCCACTTTTTCGAGCGCGGCTGCGGCCATGGCCTCGAGCGATTCCTGCCGGGCGGGGTCGGCCTGCTGTGACGGCAGGCGCTCGAAGCGGTAGCTGGCGCCGGGCGCCACGGTGCCCGGCGACGCGAAGCTTTTCACATCGCTGTCGACCACCCAGGAGGTGGCGCAGCCGCTCAGGCTTGCTATCAGAAGAAGAGCTGAAAATGCACGTTTCATGAGGATCTCCGGGCTAGTCGGCCCAAAATTCCCCTGGGTTGCCCGCTCAGCCCTGAAGGATGCGCAGGGCGGCAGGTGCCTGGGAGAGCAGGTCGAAGGAGGGCGCGTCGAAGGCCTTGTCGCCGTCTTCGTCGGCCACGCCGGTTGCCTTCAGACCCTTGAAGTCGTGCCGCGTTCCGTCGAGCAGGTGCGAGGGCACCACGTTCTGCAGCGCGGTGAACATGTTCTCCACGCGGCCGGGGAATTTCCTGTCCCACTCGCGCAGCATTTCGCCGACCTGCTTGCGCTGCAGGTTTTCCTGGCTGCCGCAGAGCGTGCACGGAATGATCGGGAATTCGCGGTGCTGGGCCCAGCGCACCAGGTCCTTCTCGGCCACGTAGGCGAGCGGGCGGATCACGATGTGCCTGCCGTCGTCGCTCACCAGCTTGGGCGGCATGCTCTTGAGCTTGCCCCCGAAGAACATGTTGAGGAAGAAGGTCTGGAGCATGTCGTCGCGGTGGTGGCCGAGCGCGACCTTGGTGGCGCCCAGCTCGTCCGCCACGCGGTACAGGATGCCGCGGCGCAGCCGGCTGCACAGGCCGCAGGTGGTCTTGCCCTCGGGGATCACGCGCTTGACGATGCTGTAGGTGTCCTGGTTCTCGATGTGGAAGTCCACGCCCAGTTCGCTCAGGTATTTGGGCAGCACCTCTTCGGGGAAGCCGGGCTGTTTCTGGTCGAGATTGACCGCGACGATGTCGAAATGGATCGGCGCGCGGGCCTTGAGCTTGAGCAGGATGTCCAGCATGGCGTAGCTGTCCTTCCCGCCCGAGACGCACACCATGACCTTGTCGCCGTCCTCGATCATGTTGTAGTCGACGATGGCGCGGCCCACCTCGCGGCACAGGCGCTTCTCGAGCTTGTGCGTCTCGCGTTCGATCTTCAGGGAATTGGCGGGGGTGGCGCCGGCGACGGGCGCCTCGTCGATCCAGACGGCGTTCATGGGTGGGCTGCTTCGGTCAGGCAAATCGGGGGGAGGAGGGCCCGATTTTGCCTTGGTTCACCATTCCCCGGCTTCCATGCGGATAGCCACCTCGCAGTCGTCGAAGATCTCCAGCTTGGCGATCTTCACCCGCACGCCGACCACGCCGGGCAGCTGCAGCAGCCGCTGCGCGAGCTTGCCGATGAGCGTTTCGAGCAGGTTCACATGCTCGGCCGTGCACTCGTCGATGATGATGCGGCGCACCTTGCGGTAGTCCAGCACGTGGTAGATGTCGTCGTCCTTCGGCAGCAGCGGCTGGGCGCCCAGGTGCAGCTCGGCGTCGACCTGGATCGGCTGCGGCGCCGTCTTTTCCTGGTCGAGGATGCCCAGGTTGGCGTCGAAGCGCAGCCCCTGCAGGGTGAGTGTCTGGCGGCCGATCGGGTTGGAAGGCATGGTGGGGCTCACATCAGCGAGAAGTCGCGGTCGAATTTCATGAGGTGCTGGCCGCCGTCCACCACGAGCGTGGTGCCGGTGATCGAGTTGTTCTCCAGCGCGAACTTCACCGTGGCCGCCACGTCGGCCGGCGTGGAAGAGCGGCCCAGCGGCGACAGCGTGTGCAGCTTCGAGAACCTGTCTTCGTCCAGCATGTGGCTGGGCAGCGTGAGGCCGGGCGCCACGCCCACCACCCGCACGCGCGGCGCCAGCGCCAGCGCAAGCATGGGCGTGGCGGCCTCGAGCGCGGCCTTGGAGAGCGTGTAGCTCAGGAAGTCGGGGTTGGGGTTCCAGAGCTTCTGGTCGAGCATGTGCACCACCGCGCCCTGTGCGTCGCCGCGCAGCGCCAGGTGGTCGCGCAGCGCCTGCGCCAGCACGATGGCCGCGCCGGTGTTGCTGCGCGCATGGCGCTCCATGAGCGCGTAGCTGAAGCTGGCGGCGTCGTCGTGCTCGAACAGGGCCGCGCTGTGGACCACGGCATCGACGCTGCCGAAGTGCGCCGCCACGCGCGGCAGCAGGGCGCGGGTGGCGTCCTCGTCAAGCAGGTCGGCCTCGAACAGTGCTGAATTGCCCGACAGGGCCGCGCAATCGGCCACGGTCTGGGCGGCCTCGGCCTGCGAACTGCGGTAGTGCACCGCCACCTGCCAGCCGCCCGCGGCCAGCGCCAGCGCAATCTCGCGCCCCAGCCGGCGGCCGGCACCCGTGACGAGGACGGTGCGGCGGGCCGGCGTAACAGGAGGAAGTGGCGCTGTGCTCATGCGGGCAGAGAAGGGAGAATCGGCGGGTGACGACAAAAACGACGACAAACAGTTTACCCATCGCCCTCGATATCCTGATTGCCCGTTCGGTGGAGCGGGCGGGCGGATGGATCGGCTTCGACCGCTTCATGGCGCTCGCGCTGTATGCGCCGGGGCTGGGCTACTACGCCAACAGCTCGGCCAAGTTCGGCCACATGCCGTCTTCGGGCAGCGACTTCGTGACGGCGCCGGAGCTCACGCCCATGTTCGGGCAGGCGCTCGCGGCGCAGGTGGCCGAGGCGCTCGCGAAGACCGGCACCGACACGGTCTGGGAGTTCGGCGCCGGCACGGGCGCGCTCGCGGTGCAGCTGCTGCATGCGCTCGACGAGATGGGCCGCGCGGACGTGCGCTACCGCATCGTCGACCTGTCGGGCACCCTGCGCGAGCGCCAGCAGCAGGCGCTGGTGCGCTACGCGGACCGCGTCGAGTGGCTCGGTGAACTGCCCGATGCGATGCAGGGCGTGGTGGTCGGCAACGAGGTGCTCGATGCGATGCCGGTGCAGTTGCTGGCACGCGTGGGCGGCCAGTGGTTCGAGCGCGGCGTGGTGCGCAACGCGCGCGCCGACGGCTGGGCCTGGGCCGACCGCGAAACCGCCTTGCGGCCGCCGTTCGAGGTGCCTGGCGAGCACGACTACCTGACCGAGATCCATCCGCAGGCCGAGGCCTTTGTCGCAACCCTCGCGGACCGCCTGAAGAAAGGTGCGGCCTTCTTCATCGACTATGGTTTTCCGGAGCGCGAGTACTACCACCCGCAGCGCCACATGGGCACGGTGATGTGCCATCGTGCGCACCAGGCCGACGGCGATCCCCTCTCGGATGTGGGCTACAAGGACATCACGTCGCACGTCAATTTCACCGGCATTGCGCTTGCGGGGCAGGAGGCGGGGCTCGAGGTGCTGGGCTACACCAGCCAGGCGCGCTTTCTGCTGAACTGCGGGCTGCTCGAGCGGATGGGGCAGGGCAGCACGGCCGAAAGGGGCATGGCGGCTCGGCTCATCCATGAGCATGAGATGGGGGAGCTGTTCAAGGTGGTGGGGTTTGCGGTGGGGGAGGGGTGGGAGGCGATGGGGTTCCTGGAGGGGGATCGGAGCCATACCCTTTGAAATGTTTGTTTTCCGGGGCGAGACCCGGCCCCCGACCTCAAAAAGAACCATAAGCAACCAACAAAGATTTCTTTGAGAAAACCCCCGTCAAAACCTACATTGGCGCAATGACCGCCCCCCAGCACTTCGAAGTGCGCCCCTTCAACGCCCCCGTAGGCGCAGAAATCCTCGGCCTCGACATCGCGAAGCCCATCAATGACGAAGACTTCGCACGCATCCACCGTGCGCACCTCGATCACCACGTGCTGGTGTTCCGCAACCAGCAGATCACCCCGGCCGAGCACATCGAATTCAGCCGCCGCTTCGGTCCGCTCGAGATCCATGTGCTGCACCAGTTCCATCTGAAGAACCATCCCGAGATCCTGATCGTCTCCAACATCAAGGAGAACGGCGAGCCCATCGGCCTGGGCGATGCGGGCGTCTACTGGCATTCGGACATCTCGTACAAGCCACAGCCCAGCCTGGGCTCGCTGCTGCATGCGCAGGAGCTGCCGAGCGAAGGCGGCGACACGCTCTTTGCCGACCAGCATCTTGCGTGGGAAACGCTCTCCCCCGAGCTGCAGCAGCGCATCCTGCCGCTCAAGGCCGAGCACAGCTATCTCGCCAAGTACGAAGAGCTGCGCGCGAAGAACCCGTGGCGGCCCAAGCTCTCGCAGGAACAGATCGACCAGGTCGCGCCTGCCGTCCAGCCGGTGGTGCGCACGCATCCCGAAACGGGCCGCAAGGCGCTGTTCGTCAGCGAGCATTTCACGACGCGCATCGTCGGCCTGCCGCAGCAGGAAAGCGACGCGCTGCTGGCCGAGCTGTTCGCGCACAGCGTGAAGCCGCAGTTCGTGTACCGCCACCAATGGGCGCCGCACGACCTGGTGTTCTGGGACAACCGCTCGCTGATGCACCTGGCGGCCGGCACGCCCGACCATCTGCGCCGCCGCCTGAACCGCACGACCATCGTGGGCGACACGCCCTTCTGACTGCTTTTTCCGCTGATGCAGCGGGCTCAACCCGCGCCGGCCTTGTCGCCGCCCCGGCGCAACGCACGCAATTCGGCGTTGAGGAATTCGTTGGCGTCGCGCATCGAGCCGTTCGGCATCTTGACCTTGTAGGGCTTGCCCGTCACCTCCGAGCGGGAGGCGCAGCGGTCGATGAAGTCTTCCGCTGTGGCGATCTCGTCTTTGAAGTAGTCGAACTTGGCCTGCATGTGCTTGGCGGCATCGGCGGCGTCGTGCTCATTGCCGTTGCGCATGAAGGTCATCGTCGTCATCTTCGAGACGCGCAGGATCAGCGTGTCGATGAGTTTTTGCTCCGACGCGGAAGGGGTCGCCTGGGCCGCTGCGGCCGCAAGGCCGAGCACAAGCGCCAACAGGGCGCGACGCGGAAGTTGAAATGAAGCCATGTGGTCGATGTGGCAATTTCCGGACCATGCTAGGGCGGTGGCCCCCCGCGTGTCAAACCGGGCCCGGCTCGGGTCTAATCGCAGGTTTTGGCACGCTTGGTTTCCCATGAGCTCTTCCGCCCCCGATTTGCTGTCGATCGCCCATTCCCTGGCCGATGCTGCAGCCGCGCAGTCGATGCGCTATTTCCGCACGCCGCTGGACATCATCACCAAGGCCGACGAGAGCCCCGTGACGCTGGCGGACCGCGCCGCCGAGACGGCCATGCGCGAGATCCTTGCCGTGCGCGCCGCGGCGGACGGCATCTTCGGCGAGGAGCACGGCCTCGAGCGGCTCGACGCCGAGCGCGTCTGGGTGCTCGACCCGATCGACGGCACGCGCAGCTTCATCACCGGATCGCCGCTGTGGGGCACCTTGATCGGCGTGCTGCAGGGTTCCCGCGTGGTGCTCGGCATGATCGACATGCCGGTGCTCAAGGAGCGCTGGGTCGGCCAGGCCGGCCAGGGCGCCACGCGCGATGGCCAGCCGGTGCATGCCAGCGGCTGTACCGAGGTGGCCAAGGCGCGCATCGTCACCACCTCGCCCGACATCTTCGCGCCCACCGACTGGCAGGCCTTCGACCGCCTCAGCCGGCAGTGCGCGATGCGTCGCTTCGGCGGCGACTGCTACGGCTATGCCCAGCTGGCGGGCGGCACCATCGACCTCGTGGTGGAAACCGGGCTGCAGCCTTACGACTACCTGGGTCCGGCGGGCGTGATCGAGGCCGCGGGCGGCGTCATCACCGACTGGCAGGGCCAGCCGCTGGGGCTGGCGTCCGACGGCCGGGTGATCGCGGCCGCAACGCCCGAACTTCACCGACAAGCCATGGCCATCCTGGCGGCCTCTAGGGCCTGTTAACGCTATGGAAGGGGTCGCGAAGCTCGCCACAGCCCGCCCATCAAGGCGCGTGACGCCGTGCGTGCGTCCGCACGCACAAGGAGCGCAACGCCGAGGGGCGGGCTGTGGCGAGCTTCCCTTCGGGTTGCTTCGCCAAGGGGCCGTCTGCGGCGTTGCCCGCGCTTGCAAGGCCAAAGCCTTGCTGCGCCCGGGCGCCTTGCATCCAGCCCCTTGGCGAAGCAACGCGATCCCCTTCCATAGCGTTAACAGGCCCTAGACTGTTCCCCATGATCCGCTGGCTGATCGTCGTCGTCCTTGCCCTGGTGCTCATGAGCGGCCTCACGGCTTGGCTGCGCCGGTTCGGCTTCGGGCGGCTGCCGGGCGATTTCGAATTCCGCGCCTTCGGCCGCGAGTGGCAGCTGCCGATCTCGAGCACCCTGGTACTCAGCATGATCGCGGCGCTGGTGGCGCGCTTCGTCTAGCGCCGTTGATGAACCCAGAGACCCCAGAGAGAAGAACCACGCGATGAGAGCCTG
The DNA here is from genome assembly GCF_041154485.1 of Variovorax sp. V93. Taxonomy (NCBI): domain Bacteria; kingdom Pseudomonadati; phylum Pseudomonadota; class Betaproteobacteria; order Burkholderiales; family Comamonadaceae; genus Variovorax; species Variovorax sp. V93. The sequence goes on from NZ_AP028669.1 coordinate 1,037,665, forward strand.
CGTTGACATCGGCGGCACCAAGGTGGCCGTGAGCCTTTCCCCTTCGAGCGATGCGCCGCTGGCCGGCCGCCGCAGCGAGCCCACGGCCAAGACCGGCGACAACGACGCCGTGGCGGTGCAGATCATGCGCATGATCGACGAGGTCTGCGCCGAGCAGGGCATCGCGCCGGCCGACATCGACCGCGTGGGCGTCTCGTCCACCGGCCCCTTCGAGCTGCGCGACGGCATGGTGGAACTGGCCACGCCCAACATCTGCGGTGGCATTGCGGGGCCCGCGCGCGGCCTGCCCAACAACTGGATGACGGCGATCATCGAGGCGCCCCTGGCCCGGCGCTTCGGCCGCGTGCGGGTCGAGAACGATGCCGTGGCCGCGCTCGAGGCCGAGCGCCACTGGGGCGCGCTGCAGGGCCTGGACCACTGCGCCTACGTCACCTGGAGCACCGGCGTGGGCGTGGGCCTGTGTGTGGATGGCCGTGCGCTGCGCGGCAAGAACGGCAATGCCGGCCATGCGGGCCACAGCTTCGTGGCGGACGACGCCAGCGGCGCGCTGTGCGGCTGCGGCAACCTCGGCGACGTGGAAGCGCTGGTGGCGGGCAACTCCATCGCGCGCCGCTTCGGGCAGCCCGCGCCCGACCTGTTCGCGGCCGCCTCGGACGGCGAGCCGCATGCCGTCGAGATCGTCGATGCCCTGTGCCGCGTCATGGGCCGGATGATCTACAACCTGGTTGCCACGCTCGACCTCCAGCGCATCAGCCTGGGCGGCAGCGTGTTCTGGCACCACCGCGACTTCCTGCTGCCGCGGCTGCAGGCGCAGGTCGACGGCAAGCTCAAGCCGCTCACGCGCGGCGTGCTGCTGGTGCCCGCGGGGCTGGGCGAAAAGGTCGGCGACTACGCCGCCCTGGCACTGCTCGACTGAGAAGGTGCGAATGAACCTGCTGCGCACCCCCGATCTCGCACCTGCGGTCCTCACCGTACGCGAGTACGGTTCCGGTCCTCGACGCAAGCTCGGGGCGCTCGCGACGGCTCCTTCACACCTTCTGAGGCCGGCGCGCGGCGGCTCATCAGCGTCTCGACGATCTGGCCCAGGCGGCGCAGGCCCGTGTCGACCTCCTCGCCATACGGCCAGCCGCAGTTGATGCGCAGGTAGTGATCGAAGCGCGAGGAGTTGGAGAACAGCGTGCCGGGCGCCACCACGATCCGCTCCGCGAGTGCCGCATCGAAGACCCGTGACGACGACAGGCGCTCGGGCAGTTCGACCCACAGCTGCAGCCCGCCGGGCGGCAGGTTGATGCGCGTGCCGGCCGGAAAGTAGCCGGCGATCGCATCGGCGGTCTGTTCGCGCTGCGTCTTCAGGCAGCCGCGCAGATGGCGCAGATGGCGGTCGTAGGCGCCGGTGCCCATGAACAGGCCGGCCCCGCTTTGCGAGAGGCCCTCGTTGTTGCGGGTCTGCGCGTACTTGAGCATCTCCACCCGCGCGTGCCAGCGTCCGGCCGTGATCCAGCCCAGCCGCAGGCCGGGCGCGAGGATCTTGTGCAGCGAGGCGCAGTGAATGACGTTGCCGCTGCCGTCCCAGGACTTGAGCGCACGCGGCGGCGTCGGGGCGTCGACGAGCTCGCTGTAGGTGTCGTCCTCGATCAGCGGAATCTCATGCCGTTCGCACAGCTGCGCGAGCCGTGCCTTGTGGGCGTCGGGCATCACGCTGCCCAGCGGGTTCTGCAGGTGCGGCACCACCACCACGGCCTTGATGTTGTCGTAGGTGCGGATCGCGAGTTCCAGCGCCTCGATCGAGAGGCCGGTCTGCGGGCTGGTCGGGATCTCCAGCGCGCGCATGCCCAGGCTCTCGAGCACCTGCAGCAGGCCGTAGAAGGTGGGCGACTCCACCGCCACCGTGTCGCCCGGCTGCGCCACCGCACGCAGCGCGAGGTTGAGCGCCTCGATGCAGCCGTTGGTGACCAGGATGTCTTCCGGCGAGATCGCCATGCCCACGCGCAGGCTGCGCTGCGCGAGCACCTCCCGGAACTGGCGGTGGCCCTTGAGCGGCGCCGCGACCGTCAGCATGTCGGGCTGCTGGCGCAGCATGCGCGTCATCGCATTGCGCAGCGCCTCCGCGGGATACAGCTCGGGTGCGCCGCGCGCGATCGAAAGGTTGAGCTTCTCGGAAAGCTGCCGGCGGCGCGCCACGAAGTCCGACACCTTGGCGTGGATGCCCACGTACTGCGCCGGGTCGGGCGGCACGCCGGCCGCGGGCTCCTCCATCGGCGCGATGGCAAGGCGCCGCGGCCGGCGCACGAAATAACCCGAGCGGTCGCGCGCCTCGACCCAGCCGTCGCTTTCCATCGTGCGGCACAGCTGCAGCGCAGTCGACAGGCTGATGCCGTGCAGGCGCATGAGGCTGCGCAGCGAAGGCAGCTTGTCGCCCTGCTTGAGCGAGCCGGTGTGGATCGCATCCACGTAGTGCGCTGCGAGCTGGCGGTAGAGCGGTAGCGAATCCATGGGCTCGATGCTCCCCCTGTCGCGCATCCAAAAACAGATGCAGTTGCGAAGGAAAACGACCATAACAGATGCGCCGCGGCCACCGCTGTTCCGGTGCGAATCGCCTGGGCGTGTGCCTGTTTTCCGGGCGCCCGAATTCCTACGATGAACGCACCCACTCCAGAAGGCGCGCCATGTCCCCCACCACCCTCGACCGACTGCCCGATACCGTCGTCCTGCAACCCGGCGAGGCCCTGCGCGCCGCGCTCGACCCCGCCACCTGGCTGGAGATGCTGGAGGGTCGCGCGCTGCTGGTGTCGCCGCCTTCATGGTTCGGCGACACCGTGTTCACCGCGAAGACCGCGCTGACCGAGGGCGACGTGCACCGGCTGGAACGCGGCGGCTGGATCGAGCTGTCGGCGCTGGCGCCGGTGCGGCTGCGCGTGCATGCGCCGCAGCAGGCGCCCGCATCCACGGTCCGGCCAGCAGAGGCCCGGCCCGTCATGCGGCTGGTGCGGCTGCTGACCGGAACCTAGCCGACGTCCAGCCTACCGCTGGCTTGCGGCATGGCGCAGCGCCTCGAGAAAGCTGCGCCGCCACCAGTGGATGTCCTGCTCGCGGATGCGCGACAGCAGCTTCTGGTGCCGCTCGCGCCGTTCCTCGAGCGGCATCTGCAGCGCCTGCTGCACGGTCTCGGCCGTGCCGTGCGTGTCGTACGGATTCACCAGCAGCGCTTCCTTCAGCTGCTCGGCCGCGCCGGCGAAGCGCGACAGCACCAGCACGCCAGGGTCGGCCGGGTCCTGCGCTGCGATGTATTCCTTGGCGACCAGGTTCATGCCGTCGCGCAGCGGCGTCACCAGCCCGACCGCGGCCGCGCGGCACAGCCCCGGCACGCGCTTGCGCGCCACCATGCGGTGGATGTAGCGCACCGGCATCCAGTCGAGTTCGCCGTAGTCGCCGTTGATGGCGCCGCACAGCGATTCGAGCTCGCGCCGGATGTCGCCATAGGCATCGACGGTTTCGCGCGTGGGCGAGGCGATCTGGATCAGCGTGGCGCTGCGGCGGTTCTCGGGGTAGTTGGCGAGCAGTTCGCGAAAGGCGCGCACGCGCTGCGGAATGCCCTTGGAGTAGTCGAGCCGGTCGATGCCCAGCAGCAGCCGGCGCTGCGAATACTCGCGCTTCATGGTCTCGAACATGTCGCGCGATTCCTTCGCATGCGTGAGCGCCGCGAATTCGTCGACGTCGATGCCGATCGGGAAGGCGCCGCATCGCACCGTCTGGCCGTAGGCGCGGTACATCTCGTCGCCCAGGTATTCGCCGTGCGCCTCGTTGCGCACGTAGTGCTCGAAATGCTGCACGTCCTGCTGCGCCTGGAAGCCGATCAGGTCGTAGGCGAACAGCGAGCGCATGAGCCATTCGTGCTGCGGAACGGCCGCGATGATGATCTGCGGCGGCAGCGGAATGTGCAGGAAGAAGCCGATGCGCTGCCTGCAGCCCATGGCGCGCAGCTCGGCCGCGAGCGGCATCAGGTGGTAGTCGTGGATCCAGATGATGTCGTCGTCCTTCAGCAGCGGCTTGAGCTTGCGCGCGAACAGCTGGTTCACGCGCCGGTAGCCGCCGATGAAGCCGGCGTCGAAGTGGGCGAGGTCGAGGCGGTTGTGGAACACCGGCCACAGCACGTCGTTGCTGTAGCCCAGGTAGTAGCTGTCGTGGTCCTCGCGGCTCAGGTCGATGGTGGCGAGGGTGACCTTGCCGGCCTGCAGCATGTGCAGCTCGCCTTCGCCCGTGGGGCCGTTCTCGACGATCTGGCCGCTCCAGCCGAACCACATGCCGCCGCTTTGCTGCAGGCTCTCGCCGAGCGCCACGGCCAGGCCGCCCGCGGCGGGCTTGCGCGGGTCGGCCACGCGGTTGGAAACGACGACCAAGCGGCTCATATGCACGAATCCCACGGCGCCGAAAGCCGCACGGCCGCATTGATGATGCCGACCATGGAATACGTCTGCGGAAAGTTGCCCCACATCTCGCCCGTGACCGGATGCGTGTCTTCCGAGAGCAGGCCGAGCGGGTTGCGCGCGGCCAGCATGGTCTCGAAGATCTGGCGCGCCTCGGCCTTGCGGCCGATCTTGGCGAGCGCGTCGATGCGCCAGAAGGTGCAGATGTTGAAGGCGGTCTCGGGCTTGCCGAAGTCGTCGGCCGCCTCGTAGCGGCGCATGTAGGGGCCGTCGCAGAGCGTCTTCTCCATGGCGTCCACGGTCGAGATGAAGCGCGGGTCGCGCGCGTCGATCAGCCCCACCTCCACCATCAGCAGGATGCTGGCATCGAGCTCGTGGCCGCCGAAGCTTTCGGCAAAGGCCTGGCGCTCCTCGCACCACGACTTGGCGAGGATTTCCTCTTTCATGCGCGCGGCGTGGCCGTGCCAGTAGGCGGCGCGTTCGGGCAGCGCCAGCGCGCGCGCGATCTTGGCGAGCCGGTCGCAGGCGGCCCAGCTCATGAGCGCGGAGCTGGTGTGCACGCGGGCGCGGGTGCGCAGCTCCCACATGCCGGCATCGGGCGTGCCATACACGCGAATGGCCTGTTCGCCCACGGCCTCGAGGTGCGGAAACTCGGCCACGCCCGCGCGGCTCAGCAGACGGTGGTCATGGAAGGCCTGCGCCGCGCCGAGCACGATGTTGCCGTAGACGTCGTGCTGGAAGTGCTCCTGCGCCTGGTTGCCCACGCGCACCGGCCCCATGCCGCGGTAGCCCTGCAGGTTCTCGACCATCGACTCGGGCAGTTCGCGCTCCAGCCCGATGCCGTACAGCGGCTGGATGTGCTCGCCGTGCGAGCCGATCACCACGTTGCCGAGCCAGCGCAGGTAGTCTTCCATGGTGCCCACCTCGCTGAGCGAGTTGAGCGCGCGCACCACGAAGAAGGCATCGCGCAGCCAACAGTAGCGGTAGTCCCAGTTGCGCTGGCTGCCCGGCGCCTCGGGAATGCTCGTGGTCATGGCGGCGACGATGGCGCCGGTGTCTTCGTAGAGCGAGAGCTTGAGCGTGATGGCCGCGCGGATCACCGCCTCCTGGTACTCGAATGGAATCGCGAGCCGCTTGCTCCAGGTGCGCCAGTAGGCGATGGTTTCCTGCTCGAAGCTGCGCGCGGTGTCGGCAATGCCGTCGAGCAGGGTTTCGTCGACGCCGAACATGAAGTTGTATTCGCGCGAGATCACGAAGGGCTGGCGCGAAAGGATGTGCGAGATCGATGCGTCGGTGTTGAGCCGCAGCGTCACGTCCGGCCCCACGTAGCGGATGTGGTTGCTGCCGCGCGTGACCTCCAGCGGCCCCGAGGCGCCCCACTGGAAGCGCGGGTCGAGCGCCACGCGGATGCGCGGCGCGCCGGCAATCGGCCGCACGCGGCGCACCATCATCAGCGGGCGGAAGTAGCGCGAGCGGCTGTAGAAGCGCGGCGCGAAGTCGGTGATCTCGATGCCCTGGCCGGCGCTGTCGAACAGCTGCGTGCGCAGCACCGCGGTATTGGGTTCGTACCACTGCTTGCTGGAGGCGAAGTCCTCGATCTCGATGGCCCAGGCGCCGGCCTCCTCGCCGGGGTGCAGCAGTGCATTGAAGACCGGATCGCCGTCGAAGCGCGGCAGGCAGCACCACACGGCGCGCCCGCGTGCATCGATGAGCGCGCTGTAGGCGCAGTTGCCGATCACGCCCACGTTGAGCGAGGGCTCGGCCGGCGGCCCGAAGCCGCGCGGCGCACCGGAAGCTGCAACGCGCGGGTCGACCGGCGCCTGGTCGGCAGGCCCGGCTGCCCCGGAAATGGACATGCCCGCGCGATCTTCGGGTGCTTTCGACAATTGCAGCTCGCTCATCCATCGCTCCTCGGGGATTCGTTTTTCTTGCGGGCCGGCGCGGCCAGCTGGTCGCGCAGCTGCACCAGCCATTCAAAGACCGCGCGCGGCGATTCCAGCCGGTGCAGCGCCAGGCTCGGGCCCGAGCCGACCTTGATGCCGATGCCGCCGCGCGGCTGCACCACCGCGAAGCCGCTCTCGTCGGTGGTGTCGTCGCCGGCAAAGACCGGCAGGCGGCCCGCGAACGGCGCCTCCGTCATGAAGGATTCGATGGCAATGCCCTTGTTGACCCCGGTGGGCTTGACCTCGAACACGAACTTGCCGTGCAGCAGCTCGAGCAGCGGCCGGCCCGCGATGGCGCGCGACATGGCATCGCGGCACACGGCCTCCAGCTGCGGTGCGAGCCGGTAGTGCAGCGCGATGGCCGCGTGCTTGCGCTCGACCAGCAGGCCTTCATGCACGCGGGCCAGTTCGTTGGCGATGTCCAGGATGGGTGCGAGATCGGGCGCATGCTGCTCCTGCATGCGGCCCTGCGCGTCGCGCCGCTGCACGCCGTGCTCGCCCGCGGCGGGCAGGCGCAGCGGCGCGAGGAAGCGGTCGATGGCATCGATCTGGCGGCCCGAGACCACGGCCAGCGCGCCGCCGAGCTGATCGCGCAGGTCTTCGAGCAGGCCCACCAGGGCGGGAGGGATCTCGATCGCCTCGGGCGTCGGTGCGAGCGCGACCAGCGTGCCGTCGAAGTCGAGAAAGAGGGCGGTATCCCGGCCCAACGGGGGCGGCAACTGGGAGGACATTGGCATCGGTGAAAACCATAACACGGGCCTGGCATTTCCCGTGTCGGCCAAAGTCGGACGTCTGCGGCGGCGGCGTCAGTCCAGCGAGGCCGCCACGGCCTCCACGCGTGCGCGGTGGATCGCCTCGCCGATCTGCGGCCCGGCGGCGCCGGACTGCTGCGCCGCACGCGCCACGGCATCGGTGGGCACGCCGGCCGCGGTGGCCAGCACGGCCAGCAGCCGCTCGCGCTGCGGATAGGGCCGGTCCTCGAAGCCGAGCCGGCCGCGCGCATCGCACTCGCAGGCCAGCAGCACGTCGGCAAAGCGCGCCGGCTTGCGAAACGCGTCGCAGCGCTCCAGCAGGCGCACCAGCGCCGCGGCCGCGAGTTCGCCGCTGCGGTGGATGTTGCCGTGCTCGCGCGCCACCACTTCGGCCAGCTCGCGGATCTCGACCGGCACGCGCCAGCGCTCGCACACCGCGTGCAGCAGCTCGGCGCTGCGCTTCTCGTGGCCGATGTGGCGCGGCAGCAGCTCGGGCTCGGTCGTGCCCTTGCCGAGGTCGTGCATCAGGCAGGCGAAGCGCACCGGCAGCGAAGCCTCGAGCCCGGCGCTGGTGTCGATGACCATCATCAGGTGCAGGCCGCTGTCCACCTCGGGGTGATGGATCTCGGGCTGCGGCACGCCCCAGAGACGGTCGACCTCGGGCAGCAGCACCGCCAGCGCGCCGCAGGCGCGCAGCACCTCGAACATGCGCGACGGGCGGGTTTCCATCAGCCCGCGCGAGAGCTCCTGCCAGACGCGCTCGGGCACCAGCGCATCGGCCTCGCCGGCTTCGACCATTTCGCGCATCAGCGCCATGGTCTCGGGCGCGACCGAGAAATCGTCGAAGCGCGCCGCAAAGCGCGCCACCCGCAGGATGCGCACCGGGTCTTCGCGAAAGGCGTCGGTGACGTGGCGCAGCAGCTTTTGCTCGAGGTCGCGCCGGCCATGGAAGGGGTCGGCGAGCTTGTCGGCGTCGGGCTCGAAGCGGCCGTCGGCGTCCACGAACTCTGCGGGCAGCGCGATGGCGTTGACCGTGAGGTCGCGCCGCGCCAGGTCCTGCTCGAGAGTGACATCGGGCGAGGCGTGCACGGTGAAGCCGCGGTAGCCCGGCGCGCTCTTGCGCTCGGTGCGGGCCAGCGCGTATTCCTCGCGCGTCTGCGGATGCAGGAACACCGGAAAGTCGCGCCCCACGGGCAGGTAGCCGCGCGCCGCCATTTCCTCCGGCGTGGCGCCCACCACCAGCCAGTCGTGGTCTGACACTGGCCGCCCCAGCAGCCGGTCACGCAGCGCGCCGCCGACGAGATAGGTTTTCATGCGCCCAGTGTAGGGATTACGCGGGATGGAAAAAATAGAACGACCGTTCGATAATTTTTGGGCCGATCGGACGATCGTTCGTCGATATGCCCGAAAAGTAGCCGCTGTCGCAGTGGAGGCCGCGTGCTCAAGATTTTTAAACCAAAAGGAGTAATCACGTCATGAAGAAAACAATGCTTGCGCTGACGGTCATGGGCGCGCTGGTGTCCGGAGGTGCGTGGGCGCAGAGCGCTGGAGACTGGGTGGTCGGCGCGGGTTGGCTTCATTTCGCGCCGCAGGATTCGAGCAAGCCGCTCACGCTGACCGCGCCGGTGCGCAGCGTGGTGGCCGGTTCGGGCGCATCCGTCAAGGATTCGGACACGCTGGGCCTGAGCGCGATCTATTTCATCGACAGCCACTGGGCCGTCGAGGGCGTGTTCGGCATTCCGCCGAAGTTCAAGCTCGAAGGCACCGGCACGCTGGCCCGCGTGGGCGAACTCGGTGAAGCCCGCCAATGGAGCCCCACCATTCTCGGCAAGTACTACTTCAACGAGGGCAATGCCGCGCTGCGCCCGTTCGTGGGCCTGGGGGCGACCTATGTCTGGTACAGCGACATCCAGCTCACGCCGGAGCTGCAGGGTGCGCTCGGCAGCCAGCTGCGCCAGCGGCCATTCTCCACCTCGACCACCGCCAAGCTCGACAGCTCGTTCGCGCCCGTGCTCAATGCAGGCGTGGCCTACCAGATCGACAAGCACTGGGGCGTGTCGTTCTCGGTCTCCTACATTTCGCTGAAGACCAAGGCCAAGCTCACGACGTCCACGATCACCGGCCTGCCGGTCGCCACCAGCGAGGCCAGGCTCAAGCTGAACCCGATCGTGACCTACCTCTCGGCGACCTACAGGTTCTGAGGGCCCACCCCCGTCCCTCGCTCACTTCGTGTAGCTCGACTCCCCCCTCCAGGGGGCAACACCTGCGGCCCGGCGAAGCCGGTTCCGCGGTGTTCCTGGCCTGGGCTGCGCCCTGGTCAGCGGTGCTGGCGGTAGGGCTCGTTGAACGCCACGAAGTCCTTCTCGGCCAGGGCGTCGTCGATCCATGCCTTGACGCCGGGCAGGGCCTGCACCCGTTCGATGTAGGCGCTGATGGCTGGCGGCACCGGCAGCCCGTAGGTCTTGATGCGCGTGCCCACCGGTGCGAAGTAGCTGTCGGCAATGCTGAAGCCGCCGAACAGCAGCGGGCCGCCGTGGGCGTCGAGCAGGCCGCTCCACATCTGCACGATGCGGCCGAGGTCGGCCTGCAGGGCGGGGTTGTCCTTCAGCAGCCGTGCGCCGACGTCGGGCAGCGAGGCCTCGATGTTCATGGGGCAGAGGCTGCGCAGGTTGCCGAAGCCCGCATGCATCTCGGCGCAGACGCTGCGCGCGCGGGCCCGGTCGGCCGCGGCGCGGGGCCAGAGCTGCTTCTCGGGAAAGCTCTCGGCCAGGTATTCGGCGATGGCGAGCGTGTCCCACACCACCAGCTCGCCGTCCACCAGCGCCGGCACCTCGGCCACCGGGTTGATCGCGCCCATGGTCTTCTTGAAGTGCGAGTCGGGCGCGAAGGAATCGAAGCGGACCTTCACCTCTTCGAACGGGATGCCGGCCTGCTTCATGAGCACCCAGGGCCGCATGGACCAGGACGAGTAGTTCTTGTTGCCGATGTAGAGCTTGCGCATGGTGCGATCCTGCGGTTGGGATGAGAGAGAAAAACCGTCGATGCTAGCGGGGCCGCGTCCGCGAATTGATGCCGAAATGCGGCCGAATTGATGCGCCGCGGCGCTGCATTCTTCTTCAGCGCGGCGGCGGCTGCTGCTGGTCGTCGGGCGAAGCGATCACGCGCGGCGCATCGCCGGACTTGGCTTCGCCGCGCGGCGGCCCGACCAGGCGCTCGACCATCTCGACCAGGCGCGGCACCAGCGCAAGCACGGCCAGCGCCAGCAGTGCGCTCAGGATGGCGGTGACTTCGCGGCCCAGGCCGCAGGCCATGCCGATGGCGGCTGTCATCCACAGCCCCGCGGCGGTGGTGAGGCCCTGCACGTGATGTTCGTCCGGGCCGCGCTTGAGGATGGTGCCGGCGCAGAGAAAGCCCACGCCCGCCACCAGCCCCTGGACCACCCGGCTCATGTCGGCCGGCGCGATGCCGGTCTGCTGCGGAATCAGCACGAAAAGCGCCGAGCCGATGGCCACCAGCATGTGGGTGCGCACGCCGGCCGCCTTGCCCTGCTGCTCGCGCTCGAAGCCGAGCATGAACCCGATCACCGCCGCGAGCATCAGCCGAACGACGATGCGCGTGAACTGGGCGGCGTCGCCCACGTCCGAGAATTCGGCCGCGACGGTGTCCAGCACCTGGCCGGCCCAGCTCATGTCAGGGGAGGTCCTTGTTGGGTTCGGGCTCCGACGCGTCGCGCGGGCCCACGCGGCCCAGGCGCTCCTTCAGCGACTGCGGGCGCCCGCTGATCAGCGCGGCGTAGTTGGTGGTGTTGGCCAGCACCTTCTTCACGTAGTCGCGTGTTTCGCTGAAGGGCACGTTCTCGGCCCAGATGGCGGCTTCCATCACCGGGCCGTTGCGCCAGCTGCGCGGCCGTCCCGGGCCGGCGTTGTAGGCGGCCGCGGCCAGCGGCATGGAGCCGTCGAAGTCGTCGAGCGCGAGCTTCAGGTAGTTGGTGCCGATCGTGATGTTGGTTTCATGGTCGTTGATCTGCCCGGGCGTGAAGCCGGCCAGGCCGATCTTGCGCGCGGTCCAGCGCGCGGTGGCGGGCATGACCTGCATCAGACCCGAGGCGCCGACGCCAGATCGCGCGTCCATGATGAAGCGGCTTTCCTGGCGGATCAGGCCGTAGACGTAGGCCGGGTCGAGCCCGATGTCCTGGCTCTTGCGCAGCACCGTGTCGCGGAAGGGCATGGGAAAGCGCTGCTCGGCGTCGATCATGCCCTTGGTGCGCTCGCTGGTGTTGATGCAGCGGTCCCACACCTCGCGCTGGCAGGCGAAGTCGGCCGCGGCCAGCAGCGCGCGGTCGTCCATGCCGCCCTTGTCGTGCAGGTTGGTGGCGTAGTTCCATTCGCGCGTGCCCTCGGAGCGCAGGCCGATCGCAATGGCGTAGAGCGCGCGGTTGAGCGCGATGTTGCTGCGCGCGGCATTCTTTTCTTCGGGCGTGAGCGGCGCCGGGCGCGTGGGCACCACGGTGCGCTGGCCGAGTTCCTCCAGCGCCAGCATCTCGTAGAAGCCGCGGGTGCCCGCAATGCTCTGGTAGAGCTCGCTCGCCTGTGCGCGGCGGTCGTCGCCGCCCACCGCGCTGAGCGCGCGCGCCTTCCAGTAGACCCAGGTCGGCTCCAGCTGGGCGGTTTCGCTCATGGCGTTGATGGCGGGCACCACCTCTTTCCACTGGCCGTTGCGCAGCGCGGCGCGCACGCGCCAGCCGAGCATGTCGTCGGACAGGTCGCCGTTCTTCGTGACGTTGGCAAAGTAGCTGCCGGCCAGCGGCGAGAGCTTGCTGGCGGCCTGTCGGCCGATGGTGCCCCAGAGCCAGTTGCGCTCCTCGGCCGAAAGCATCGGCCCCCACTTGCTGTCGAGCTGGGTGGCGGCCTGCTCCGGGTCGGCCATGGCGATCTTGATGAGCGCCAGCACCACCAGCTCCTTGCGCGACTTGGCGGCCACGAAGGCGCGGCCGGTCAGGAACTTGGCCGCGCTGGCGTTGAGTTCCTCGAACAGCGGCAGCGCATCGGGCGCGGCAATGGTCACGGCGCCGCGCGCGGCCTGCGGCCGGTTGGCCTCCATGGCCAGGCGCGCCTTCTTCCAGGCGTCGTTGGGCGACAGCAGGCGGGCCGCGACCAGGCGGTCGGCCGCGGTCAGGCAGCCGTCGTCCGCCTCTTTCTGCGCGAACCAGTTGCGGCGCACCTCGTGGGCCTGGGCCTGCGTGGTGTTGCCGGACTGCAGCGCCTCGACCAGGATCGCGTAGCAGCGCACCTGCGGATCGTCGCCCATGCGAAAGCCCGCCAGCGCGGCGGAAAAGCCGTCCCAGTCGCGCCGCTGGCCCAGCAGCAGCAGCCAGTCGTTGCGCAGCCGGTCTTCCTGGTAGGTGCCGGGGTAGCGGGCGAAGAAGTCCTGCACCTCGTTCGGCGCGGCTTCCTGCAGGCGGGCCTTGAGTTCCCAGTAGGCGGCCCAGGGTTCGAGCGCATGGCCGCGCGCCTGCGGCAGCAGCGCCGCGAGCCGGCCCTTGTCGCCGCGCTGGAACGCCTGCTTCATTTGGATCAGGACGTCGTCGTTGCTGTTGGCCTGTGCGGCGGCGGGCTGCTGGAAAAGCAGTGCGGCGGCAGCCAGGACGGCGGAAAAAACCAGCGCGGACGCTGCATTGCGCGGGCGATGCCGCATGGGTGCCAAAATGCTTGGGAACTGCATCGGGGGATTATGGACAAGTCAAAGGATGCCGACACCTCGGCGACCACGAGTTTTCTCAAGGATCAGGTGAGAAAAGCACTGATCGAGCAGCGCCTGGCGATGCCCGACCGGCTCGCCAGGGCCGACCTGCTGCAGCGCGTGATGCGGATCTGGCTCGTGGGCCGGCCCGACACCGTGATCGGCGCCTACTGGCCGATCAAGGGCGAGTTCGATCCGCTGCCCGCGCTGCACCGCTGGAAGGAAGACGGCGAGCTGATCGACGAGCCTCAGCGCCGCCGCATCGGGCTGCCGGTGATGAACAAGGTCCACAAGACGCTGACCTTCCACGCCTGGTACCCGGGCTGCCAGATGGAGGAAGACGCCTACGGCATTCCCAAGCCCAAGGACACCGAGCTGATCGTGCCCACGCTGCTGTTCGTGCCCTGCGTGGGCTACAGCGCCGGCGGCTACCGGCTGGGCTACGGCGGCGGCTTCTACGACCGCACGCTGGCCGCGCTGGAGCCGCGCCCGTTCACGGTGGGCCTGGGCTTCACCAACGGCTTCCTCGAAGACTTCGAGCCCGAGGCGCACGACCTGCCGTTGGACGCCATCCTCAACGACAACGGCGTGGTCTGGCCTGCCGGCTGAGCCCGTCGCGAAACGAGCGCGGCCCAGGCCAGGAACACCGCGGAACCGGCTTTGCCGGGCCGCCGGTGTTGCCCCCTCGAGGGGGGGAGTCGAGCTACACGGAGTGAGCGAGGGACGGGGGGTGGGCTCGTTTCAATCGAGGTTGTCGACGGTGTCCGGATCGGGCACCTCGCCGATGGTCTCGCGCGTGGTGATGGCCTGCACCTGCAGCCAGTCCCAGAAGGCCTTGATCTCGGGCCGCAGCGCATTGCGCGGCCCGGCGATGAGCCAGTAGCCCATCGGCGAATCCATGCGGTGCTGCGGCAGCACCTCCACCAGGTCGCCGTTGGCCAGGCTTTCGGCGATGAGTGAACTGCGCGCCAGCGTCACGCCCTGGCCGGTGAGCGCGGCCTGCACCATCTGGTAGGCGTAGTTGAAGTAGAGCCAGCGCCTGGGCTGCGCGCGCTCCAGGCCGTTGACCTCGAACCAGCGCCGCCAGGTCAGCCATTCGAGGTGCGTGCGGTGCGCGTCGCCGGCCTCGATCAGCGTGAAGCCGGTGATGTCGGCGGGTGTCTTGATGGGCGGGCTGCTCTTCAGGAGCCAGGGGCTCGCCACCGGCGTGAGCGTTTCGCCGAAGAGGCGCACGGCGTTGGGCGGCATGACCTCGCGCGTGCCGTAGCGCAGCGCGATGTCGACGTCCGCCACCTCCAGGTCGACCGCCACGTCGCTGGCGTCGATGCGAATGTCGATCTCGGGGTTGTCGCGCTGGAAGGCCTCCAGCCGCGGAATCAGCCACATCGATGCGAAAGACGCAAAGGTGGTGAGCGACACGCTCTTGCGCCCCGCGCTCTGGCGGATCTGGCGTACCGCCGTATCGATGCGCGGCAGCGACTGCTGCACCGCGAGCAGCAGCTGCGCCCCCGCGCTCGTGAGCTCCACGGCCCGGGTGTGGCGCAGGAACAGCGCCACGCCCACTTCTTCCTCGAGCGACTGGATCTGGCGGCTCACGGCGGACTGGGTGAGCGCCATTTCTTCGGCGGCGGCGCGGAAGTTGAGGTGGCGCGCCACCGCCTCGAAGGCGCGCAGGTGCCCCGCGGAAATGGGGCGGGAGCGCAGGTGGGTTTGCGAATGCTGCATGGATGGGGACATGGGCGGCATCGGAGCATTGATGCGGATTCGGAATCAGTAGGCTACCTCGTTTTCATTGGACTGCCAACGCCATGGAAACGATCATTCATTCCCGAACTGCGCTATTGCCTCTGTCTTGTCATCGCACTTCGGAGAACGCCCAAGGAGTTTCATCATGTCCACTGCCGTCTGCACCACCGAATCGCTTGCTTCCCTGCCGTCTTCCACCCGCACCGCTTCCGCCGTTCCGCCGGCCGTGCGTCGCGGTGCCTGGCAGATCGCTCCCGGCGAGGCGATGAGCCTGAAGGCGCGGTCGGCCAGTGTGCTGCGGGTCAGGCAAGGCCGGGTCTGGGTCACGCCGGACGCCACGGCCGCCAGCCCCAGCGAAGACCTGGTGCTGGCCCCGGGCGAATCGCTGAACGTGGCCGCCGGCCAGCGCATCGTCATGGAAGCGTGGGATGGCTACGGTGCCACCTACTCGTGGGACCAGGCCTGAACGGTCATCCCTCCATGGACGCAAAGGGCGGCTTCGGCCGCCTTTTTCTTTTTCAGCCGTTGATGTCGAAACTGGGGCGCAGCGCCAGGAAGTGCGCCAGCGCGGCTTCGCCCTGCAGCGCACGGATGCCGGCCATGAGGTCGGGCCCCTCGCTTTCGGCCAGGCCCACGCCAAAGCCGCTGTAGCGGCGCGCCGCGAGCGGGCCGCGGCGGAAGACCTTGATGTCGGTGTGCCGAGGGTCGCGTTCGATGCGGCGCATCAGCGTCTCCACCGCCCCGTGCGGGCCTTCGAGGTGCTGGCAGAAACGCATGCCGTCGAAGACCAGAAGGCCGGTGATGCCGTACTGGGCATTGCGCGCGCGGGCCTGGGTCACGATCGAGCCCACGGTGGCCGGTGGCAGGTCCGGCGTGAGCATGCTGCAATAGAAGACTTCGTGGAGAGCTTGCTTTTCTGTCATGCGTTCGGAAGCGGAAGGCGTGCGAAGTGTATGAATCTCCCGGGCCCTGCGAAATGTCAAAAGACACAGGCCCGAAGCCTATAGTGGCGCGTGAAATTCGAGGACCATGCACCCCCCGCCTCGCCCCCTCCGGGGCCCCATCCCTGCGAGGCCTGCGCGCTGCGCAGGATGGAAGCCTTCCTGCCGGTCGCGCCGCAAGAGCTCGAAGCCATCGCATCCTTCAGGGCCGGCTCCCGCCGCGTCGCCGCCGGCGCCACCATCATCGACGAGCACCGGCCGAGCGCCGAGCTGTTCACGCTCTATGCCGGGTGGGCCTTTCGCTACAAGACGCTGAGCGACGGCCGGCGGCAGATCCTGAGCTTTCTGCTGCCCGGCGACTTCATCGGCCTGCAGGACGAGTTTGCCGACGGCCACACGCACGGCGTGGAGGCCGCCAGCGAAGCCACGCTCTGCGTGTTTCCGCGCGGCAGGCTCTGGGAGCTGTTCCATGCCCAGCCGAAGCTCGGCTACGACATCACCTGGCTGGCCGCGCGCGAAGAAAAGCTGGTGGACGACAACCTGGTGACCACGGGCCGCCGCAACGCGGCCGAGCGCGTGGCCATGCTGCTGATGCACCTGTACCGCCGGGCCCAGCGCGTGGGCATGGTGCGCGACGGCTGGGTCGAGTTTCCGTTCAGCCAGCAGCACCTGGCCGATGCATTGGGGCTGTCGCTGGTGCATACCAACAAGACGCTGCGCCGGCTGCAGAGCCTGGGGCTCTACAAGCTCGACGCAGGCTGGCTGCGCATCCTGGAGCCGCGTGCGCTCGAGGCGCTGGGGGATTATTTCGAGCGCCCGATGCGGCCGACGCCGCTGATCTAACGCGCGGCCACCAGCTGCCGCAGGTCGTCCTGGTAGGCCTGCAGCCGGCGCACCGCCTGCTCCCGCTGGCCGGCGCTCGTGGTGTTGTGCAGCGCGGCCAGGTTGCGGCAGCCTTCCTGCAGCAGGGCCTGCTGGTGGTCGCGCCAGGGGCCGGGGGGCGGCTCGGCGATGCGCATCACGTAGGCATGGATGGCCGCGCGCGCTTCGGACACCGGGGGCTTGGTGGCGTTGAAGCCGCGCAGCAGTTGCAGTGCCTCCTGCTGGCGCTGGCGGCGCTCGGCATCGGCCAGCCGCGGGTCAAACACCGACTGCGCCACCTGCCGGCGCAGCAGCTCGCGCTGCTCCGGGCTCAGCCGGCCATAGAAATCCTCCAGGCGGTCGAGGAAGCGGTCGTATCGCTTTTCCTGCACATCGGCGGCGCTGCGCTCGAGCCAGTCCTTGCGGTAATCGGCGTTGTTCTTCGCGTACTTGCGCTCGAGCTGCTGCAGCTGCGCCGCGGTCAGGCTCAATGCCAGCTCGGTGCCCGCCGGCTCGGCACGCTCGGTGACCGCCAGCAGGCGCTCGCGGATCTGGTCCGCCATGCGGCAGGCCTGGGCCGCCGTCACGTCGTGCGGCGCCAGGGCCTGCGCTTCCCGCAGCAGGCCGGCAATCCGCGGCAGCTCGTTCTGCCGGTGCCAGCTCAGCAATTGCCCGAGCTCGTCGCGCACCTTGGGCGTCTGCGAGCCGTCGAAGTCGAGGTAGGTGTCGAGCCACCAATAGCTCACCTCGGGCAGGTTGTTGTAGGCCAGCCTGACCGTGCTGCAGCCTGCGAGCGCGGCGGCCATCAGCAGCACGCCGATAATCCGCGCCAACTTGGCGCAACGCATTCGGGTAGAAAGAAGCATGAATCAGATTCCGCAAGACAACCAGGGACCGGTCGACGTCGTCATCATGGCGGCCGGCAAGGGCACGCGCATGAAAAGCAGGCTGCCCAAAGTGTTGCATCGTTTGGCCGGGCGCGCATTGCTCGGGCACGTGACCGATACCGCCGCGCGCATCGGCGCGCGCCATGTGGTCGTCGTCACCGGCCACGGTGCGGCCGAGGTCGAGGCCGCCATGGCCGGCAACGCCATTGGCGCCGCGCTGCAGTTCGCGCGGCAGGAGCCGCAGCTGGGCACCGGCCACGCGGTGCAACAGGCGGCCCCGCTCCTGCCCGACGACGGCACGGTGCTGGTGCTGTCGGGCGACGTGCCGCTGATCGGCGAGGACACGCTGCGCGCGCTGATCGCCGCCAGCAGCGGCCGGCGGCTCGCACTGCTGACCATCGAGTTCGACGATCCCACCGGCTACGGGCGCATCGTGCGCGCCGAAGGGCAGGCGGGGAGCGAGGTCAGGGCCATCGTCGAGCAGAAGGACGCCACCGAGGCGCAGCGCGAGATCCGCGAGATCTACAGCGGCGTGATGGCCGTGCCCGCCGCCCTGCTCAAGGGCTGGCTCTCGCGGCTGGACAACCGCAACGCGCAGGGCGAGTACTACCTCACCGACATCGTCAAGCTGGCCGCGGCCGACGGCGTGCCCGTGGTCGCGCACGTGATCACCGACAAACTCCAGGTCGCCGGCATCAACAGCCCCGCGCAGCTGGCGGCGCTGGAGCGCGCCTGGCAGCTGCGGCAGGCCGATGCGCTGATGGCGCAAGGCGTGCGGCTCGCCGATCCCGCGCGCTTCGACCTGCGCGGCGCGCTGGCCTGCGAGGCCGACGTCGAGATCGACGTCAACTGCGTGTTCGAGGGATCGGTGTTCCTGGGCGAGGGCGTGCGCATCGGCGCCAACTGCGTGATCGCCAACGCGCGCATCGAGGCGGGCGCGGTGATCCACCCGTTCACCCACATCGACGGCGAGAAGGCCGGCGTGAGCGTGGGCGAAAGGTCATTGGTCGGTCCCTTCGCGCGGCTGCGGCCGGGCGCACAGCTGGGCGCCGAGGTGCACATCGGCAACTTCGTCGAAGTGAAGAATTCGACGCTCGCCGCCGGCGCCAAGGCCAACCACCTGGCCTACCTGGGCGATGCCAGCGTGGGCCAGCGCGTGAACTACGGCGCGGGCAGCATCACGGCCAACTACGATGGCGCCAACAAGCACCGAACCGTCATCGAGGACGACGTGCACGTGGGCAGCAATTGCGTGCTTGTGGCGCCGGTCACCATCGGCGCGGGCGGCACCATCGGCGGCGGCTCGACGGTGAACAAATCGACCGAGCCTGGCGCGCTCACCGTGGCGCGCGGCAAGCAGGTCAGCTTTGCGAACTGGAAGCGGCCGCAGAAGAAGCCGAAGGCTGATTGAGAGAAGAGAGCCTGCGGCGCCTCAGGGCGTGAGCGGCACCCTGGGCTCGAACTTCGCGCGCTTGAGGCTGAAGAAAGCCTTGACGTTGCGCACATTGGCGTCGGCCGTGAACAGGCGCTGCGCCAGCGCGCCGTAGTCCGGCATGTCGCGCGCCGCCACCACCAGCACGAAGTCCGGCCCCGGCGAGACGCGCCAGCATTGCTGCACGGCGTCGTCGGCGATCACGCGGGCTTCGAAGGCATCCAGCGCTGCGGCGTCCTGCCGGTCCAGCGAAATCTCGACCACCGCCTGCAAGCCATGGCCCAGCACCGTGGCCAGCCGGTCGGGCGAGAGCAGCGCGACCTGGCGCTCGATCAGCCGCTCCTGCCGCAGGCGCTGCACGCGACGCAGGCAGGTGGGCGGCGAGATGCCCACCTCGGCGGCCAGCCGCTGGTTGGTCTGCGAGGCGTCGCGCTGGAGCGCATCGAGCAGACGCAGATCTATTGCATCCAGGGAAACTGATTCCATATTCAATTGAATTATGGAATAAAAATCCAGATATCTTGAGTAATGAAAGAAAAGTTCGAAATTTCATGAATTTCGAATGCATATTTTTTCAACTGTTTCCTACCATCGAGCCTCTTCTTCATTCAAAGGCAGCTCACCATGTGCGGCATCGTCGGCGCAGCGTCCCATCGCAACATCGTTCCGGTCCTGGTCCAGGGCCTGCAGAGGCTCGAATACCGCGGCTACGATTCCTGCGGCGTCGCGGTCCATGCGGGCGGGCTCACGCGGGCGCGCACTACATCGCGCGTGGCGGACCTCGTCACGCAGGTGCGCGAAGACCATGTCGAAGGCCTGACCGGCATCGCCCACACGCGCTGGGCCACGCACGGCGCGCCCGCCGTGCACAACGCCCATCCGCACTTCAGCCATGGCCCGGGCGCCGATGCGCAGGGCACGCGCCCCGGCCGCATCGCGCTGGTGCACAACGGCATCATCGAGAACCACGAGCCCCTGCGCGCGGCGCTCGAAGCCAGGGGCTACGTGTTCGAGAGCCAGACCGACACCGAGGTCATCGCCCACCTCGTCGACAGCCTCTACGACGGCGACCTGTTCGAGGCCGTGAAGGCCGCGGTGCTGCAACTGCACGGTGCCTATGCCATTGCCGTGATCTGCCGCGACGAGCCGCAGCGCGTGGTCGGTGCGCGCGCGGGCTCGCCGCTGATCCTTGGCGCGGGCAAGGAAGGCGGCGAGAACTTTCTTGCGAGCGACGCCATGGCGCTGGCCGGCGTGACCGACCAGATCGTCTATCTCGAGGAAGGCGACGTGGTCGACCTGCAGCCCGGCAAATACTGGATCGTCGACCGCAACCACAAGCCCGTGCAGCGCCAGGTGCGCACCGTGCAGGCGCACAGCGGCGCGGCCGAGCTCGGCCCGTACCGCCACTACATGCAGAAGGAAATCTTCGAGCAGCCGCGCGCCATCGGCGACACGCTCGAGGGCGTGGCCGGCATCGTGCCCGAGCTGTTCGACGGCATCGGGCAGGACGGCGAGGGCGGAAGGACGACAGGCGCAAGCGCCCACCGCGTGTTCAAGGACATCGACAAGATCCTCATCCTGGCCTGCGGCACCAGCTACTACAGCGGCTGCACCGCCAAGTACTGGCTCGAGAGCATCGCGAAGATCTCGACGCAGGTCGAGATCGCGAGCGAGTACCGCTACCGCGATTCGGTGCCCGATCCGAAGACGCTGGTGGTCACCATCAGCCAGTCGGGCGAAACCGCCGACACACTGGCCGCGCTCAAGCACGCGCGCTCGCTCGGCATGGAACAGACGCTGACCATCTGCAACGTGGCCACCAGCGCGATGGTCCGCGAATGCAAGCTGGCCTACATCACGCGTGCCGGGGTGGAAATTGGCGTGGCCTCGACCAAGGCCTTCACCACGCAGCTGGCCGGGCTGTTCCTGCTGACGCTCGCTATCGCGCAGACCAAGGGGCGCCTGAGCGAAGCCGACGAGGCGCGCTACCTGAAGGAGATGCGGCATCTGCCCGTCGCGCTGCAATCCGTGCTCGCGCTGGAGCCGCAGATCATCGGCTGGGCCGAGGACTTCGCGCGCAAGGACAACGCACTCTTCCTGGGCCGCGGGCTGCACTACCCGATCGCGCTCGAAGGCGCGCTCAAGCTCAAGGAAGTGACCTACATCCACGCCGAGGCCTACGCCGCCGGCGAGCTCAAGCACGGCCCGCTGGCCCTGGTCACGAGCGAGATGCCGGTGGTGGCCGTGGCGCCCAACGACACCCTGCTCGAAAAGCTCAAGAGCAACCTGCAGGAAGTGCGTGCGCGCGGCGGCGTGCTCTATGTGCTGGCCGATGGCGACACGAAGATCAAGAGCAGCGAAGGGCTGCACGTGATCCGCATGCCCGAGCACTACGGTGCGCTGTCGCCGATCCTGCATGTGGTGCCGCTGCAGCTGCTGGCCTATCACACGGCGTGCGCGCGGGGGACGGACGTGGACAAGCCGCGCAACCTGGCGAAGAGCGTGACGGTGGAGTGAGTGGGCGGGGTGCGGGGACCGGCGCCTTCGAGAGGACAATCGAAGAAACTCAGTTCGAAATCACAGCCTGCCACCACCATGCCCCGCCTCGACGACCCCCTGCACGATGCCGAAATCGGCTCCCGCGACAGCACGCTCGACACCACCCGGATCGACGACGTGCGCATCGGCGCCGTCCGTCCGCTCATCACCCCGGCCTTGCTGCAGGAGCGCGTGCCCGTGCGCGACAACACGCTGGCGCTGGTCGAAGGCAGCCGCGCGGCAATCGCCGACGTGCTGCACGGCCGCGATGACCGGCTGGTCGTCGTGGTCGGCCCTTGCTCCATCCACGACCACGACCAGGCCATCGAATACGCACAGCGCCTGAAGGCCGTCGCCGACTCGCTGCAGGACGACCTGCTGATCGTGATGCGCGCCTACTTCGAGAAGCCGCGCACCACCGTGGGCTGGAAGGGCTACATCAACGACCCGCACCTGGACGGCAGCTTCGCGATCAACGAAGGGCTGGAGCGCGCGCGGCGACTGCTGCTCGAACTGACCACGCTGGGCCTGCCGACCGGCACCGAATTCCTCGACCTGCTGAGTCCGCAGTTCATTGCCGACCTGATTGCCTGGGGTGCCATCGGCGCCCGCACCACCGAGAGCCAGAGCCATCGGCAGCTGGCGTCGGGCCTGAGCTGCCCGGTGGGCTTCAAGAACGGCACGGACGGCAGCGTGAAGGTGGCGGCCGATGCGATCCTCGCGGCCCGCGCGCCGCATGCCTTCATGGGCATGACCAAGATGGGCATGGCGGCGATCTTCGAGACGCGCGGCAACGACGACTGCCACGTGATCCTGCGCGGCGGCAAGGCTCCCAACTACTCGGCCGCGGATGTCGCATCCAGCTGCGAGGCACTGCTGGCGAACGGGCTGCGGCCGCAGGTGATGATCGACGTGTCGCACGGCAACAGCAGCAAGCAGCACCAGCGGCAGATCGTGGTTGCCGAAGACGTGGCGGCGCAGATCGCGGCCGGCGAGCGGCGCATCACGGGCCTCATGATCGAGAGCCATCTCGAGGAAGGGCGGCAGGACCTGAAGCCCGGCGCGGCGCTGAAGCACGGCGTCTCGATCACCGATGCCTGCATCGGCTTTGCCCAGACGGTGCCGGTGCTCGAAGGGCTCGCATCGGCGGTCAAGGCAAGGCGGCGCCTGCCCAAGGCCTGAGAGCGGCCATGCCAGCGCATCGAATTTTCACGATGGCGTTTGCGAAGGTCTATCCGATGTACGTCCAGAAGGCCGAGCGCAAGAACCGCACGAAGGAGGAGGTGGATCAAGTCATTCGCTGGCTGACCGGCTACGACCAGGCGGGCCTGGAGCGGCAGATCGAACTGGAGAACGATTTCGAGACCTTCTTTGCGGAGGCTCCCGCCATGAACCCGAACAGCTCGCTGATCAAGGGCGTGGTCTGCGGTGTCCGCGTCGAGGAAGTCGGCGATCCGCTGATGCAGAAGATCCGCTATCTGGACAAGCTGGTCGACGAGCTCGCGAAGGGCAAGAAGATGGAGAAGATCCTCCGGTAGCAGGACGATCCGGCCGGAAAGCAGTTCACGGCAGCTGCATGTCCACGTCTGTCCCAAGTGCGGCACCACCCACGGGCGCGCAGGCCTCAAAGGGCATCTGCCCGCCAGCCCTCAGTCCCACGCAGGAAGCTTCTGCAGCGCATCGTTGGGTCGGCCCACGATGTCGACGCCGGTGATGCCGGCGCCGCCCGGCAGGAGCTGGACGTCGCAAACCACTTCCCAGGCATGACTTTCGGTGCGCCGTGCAAGGCACACTTCCTCGCCGGCGGCAAGGAGCTCGGCGCATTCGCCGATGCCGATCCGCCGTGCCGCGCCAAGCGCAAACTCGGTCGAGCCGAACTCCTGCTCCACCACCGGGTGAATGGCGACGAGATCGATCTTCCCATCGCTGAAATGAACAGCGGTAATTGCATGCTGGGCCATGTTCAACCTCCATTCGTGGAGAGCCCCCCGCGGGGCGACGGCAACCGCCCTGGGCCTGGGCTCGGCCACCCACTGTACGCCCGCAACGGCGCGTCTCCTCGCCG
Organism: Variovorax sp. V93; assembly: GCF_041154485.1. NCBI lineage: Bacteria > Pseudomonadati > Pseudomonadota > Betaproteobacteria > Burkholderiales > Comamonadaceae > Variovorax > Variovorax sp. V93. The sequence goes on from NZ_AP028669.1 coordinate 1,060,993, forward strand.
TTGCGCCAAAGCCGACTCTGGCGAAGGGCGGCTTCCAGCGGCCGCGGCTGCACAATCCGCGCCATGCCCCGATCCCTGCCCGACCCCGGTCCTGTGCCTTACTGGCTCTACCTCCTGGAATGCGAAGGCGGCGTGTACTACACGGGGATCGCGCTCGACGTGGAGCAGCGCTTCTTTCAGCATGTGTTCGGGCTGGGCGCCAAATTCACGCGCGCGCGTCCTCCGCTGCGCGTGCTTGCGGCGCGCCCCTACCCTGACAAGGGGGCCGCGCTGCGGGCGGAGATCAGGGTCAAGGCACTGCCCCGCGCGCGCAAGCTCGCCTTCTTCGAAACCAAGGACTGACGCGCCCGCAAGAAAGAATACGCGGTTGACCGGCTGCGCTCCCGCCTGAAATTCGCTAGGCTTTGCTGGCGAGCGATCCCATCGAGCGCGGAGACAACGCGATGAGCCAGGGCGCACCTCTTCGTCTGCATGTGCCGGAGCCCACAGGGCGGCCGGGGCACGAGACCGACTTTTCCTACCTCCACCTGTCGCGTGCCGGCGAGGTGCGAAAACCGCCAATCGACGCATCGCCGGCCGACACCAGCGACCTGGCCTACACGCTGGTGCGCGTGCTCGACGACGAGGGCCGCGCGGTCGGTCCGTGGACGCCCGAGGCCGACCCCGAGCTGCTGCGCCGCGGCCTGCGCGCGATGATGAAGACGCGCGCCTTCGACGCCCGCATGCTGATCGCGCAGCGGCAGAAGAAGATCTCGTTCTACATCCAGTGCCTCGGCGAGGAGGCCATTGCCACCGGCCACGCGCTGGTGCTGCAGCAGGGCGACATGTGCTTTCCCACCTACCGCCAGCAGGGCCTGCTGCTGGCGCGCGAGGACGTGACGATGCTCGAGCTGATCTGCGAGCTGATGTCCAACGAGCGCGACCCGCTCAAGGGCCGGCAGCTGCCGGTGTGCTATTCGATGAAGCGCGCCGGCTTCTTCTCGATCTCGGGCAACCTGGCCACGCAGTTCATCCAGGCGGTGGGCTGGGGCATGGCCTCGGCGATCAAGGGCGACACGCGCATTGCCTCGGGATGGATCGGCGACGGCGCCACCGCCGAGTCCGACTTCCACACCGCGCTGACCTTCGCCCACGTGTACCGCGCGCCGGTGATCCTCAACGTGGTCAACAACCAGTGGGCGATCTCGACCTTCCAGGCGATTGCCGGCGGCGAGGCCACCACCTTCGCGGCGCGCGGCGTGGGCTGCGGCATCGCGTCGCTGCGCGTCGACGGCAACGACTTTCTCGCGGTGCTGGCGGCCTCGCGCTGGGCCGCGGAGCGCGCGCGCAGCAACCTGGGGCCGACGCTGATCGAGTGGGTCACCTACCGCGCCGGCGCGCACTCGACCTCGGACGATCCGTCGCGCTACCGCCCGGCCGACGACTGGGCGCATTTTCCGCTGGGCGATCCGATCCCGCGTCTGGCGCAGCACCTGACGGCCATCGGCGCCTGGTCGCAGCAGGAGCATGAGCAGACGCAGGCCGACCTGGAAGCGCAGGTGAACGCCGCGCTGAAGGAGGCCGAGCGCTTCGGCTCCATGGCCGACGGCCACGTCGCCGGCGCCGCGACCATGTTCGAGGACGTCTACAAGGAGATGCCCGAACACTTGAAGCGGCAGCGCGCGCAGCTGTCCTCCGAGGGATGACGCCATGGCCTCGATGACCATGATCCAGGCCCTGCGCTCCGCCATGGACGTGATGCTCGGGCGCGACGACAACGTGATCATCTACGGCCAGGACGTGGGCTACTTCGGCGGCGTGTTCCGCTGCACCGAAGGCCTGCAGGCCAAGTACGGCCGCTCGCGCGTGTTCGATGCGCCGATCAACGAGGGCGGCATCGTCGGCTCGGCCATCGGCATGGGCGCCTACGGCCTGCGCCCGGTGGTGGAAGTGCAGTTCGCCGACTACGTCTATCCGGCCTACGACCAGATCGTGTCCGAGGCGGCGCGCCTGCGCTACCGCTCGGCGGGCGACTTCACCGCACCGATCACCATCCGCATGCCCTGCGGCGGCGGCATCTACGGCGGCCAGACCCACAGCCAGAGCCCCGAGGCGCTGTTCACGCATGTCTGCGGACTGCGCACGGTGATGCCCTCGAATCCGCGCGACGCCAAGGGCTTGCTGATCGCCTCGATCGAGAACGACGACCCCGTGATCTTTCTCGAACCCAAGCGGCTGTACAACGGCCCTTTCGACGGCCACCACGAGCGGCCGCTGGTGTCCTGGTCGGCGCATCCGCTGGGCGAAGTGCCCGAGGGCTACTACACGGTGCCGCTGGAGTCGGCCACCGTGTTCCGCCCCGGCGCCGACCTGACGGTGATCAGCTACGGCACGATGGTCTTCGTCTCGGAAGCGGCCGCGCAGGAGACCGGCATCGACGCCGAGATCATCGACCTGCGCAGCCTGTGGCCGCTGGACCTGGAGACGCTGGTCGCCTCGGTCAAGAAGACCGGCCGCTGCGTGGTCGTGCACGAGGCCACGCGCACCAACGGCTTCGGCGCCGAGCTGGTGGCGCTGGTGCAGGAGCACTGCTTCCACCACCTGGAGGCGCCGATCGAGCGCGTGGCCGGCTGGGACACGCCCTATCCGCATGCGCAGGAGTGGGCCTACTTTCCGGGGCCGGCGCGCGTCGGTGCGGCGATGCGCCGCGTCATGGAGAACTGAATGGCCACGCATGCAATCAAGGTCCCGGACCTCGGCGAAGGCATTGCCGAGGTGGAGCTGGTGGCCTGGCGCGTGCAGCCCGGCGACACGGTGGCCGAGGACCAGGTGCTGGCCGACGTGATGACCGACAAGGCCACCGTCGAGATTCCCTCGCCGGTCGCGGGCCGGGTGCTCGCGCTCGGCGGCGAAGTGGGGCAGCAGCTTGCGGTGGGCGCGGAGCTGATCCGGATCGACGTGGAGGCGCAGGGTGAGGCGGTGCAGGTGCCGGCCGCACCCGCACGTGCGTCGGCGCCTGAACCTGCACCAGCCGTGGCGGCAGCAGCCGCAGCGGCATCCGCACCGGCCGCGCGCACGCCACCCTCGGTCGGCAAGCCGCTCGCCGCACCCGCGGTGCGCCACCGCGCCGCGGTGCTCGGCATCGATCTGCAGCAGATTCAGGGCAGCGCCGCCGACGGCCGCATCCTGCACGAGGATCTCGACGCCTGGCTGCTCCGCCGGCAGCGCGCGCAGGCGCCGAGCCCGCCGCGCTACGCAGAGCGCAACGACGAGGAGGCCGTGCCCGTGACCGGCGTGCGCCGCCGCATCGCGCAGCGCATGCAGGATGCGATGCGCCGCATCCCGCACTTCACCTACGTCGAGGAAGTCGACGTGACCGAGCTGGAGCTGCTGCGCGCGCGGCTCAACGAACGCTGGGGCAGCGAGCGGGCGCACCTGACGCTGCTGCCGCTGCTGGTGCGCGCCATCGTGCTGGCGGTGCCGCGCTTTCCGCAGATCAACGCCCGCTTCGACGACGAGACGGGCGTGCTCACGCGCCATGGCGCGGTGCACGTCGGCATCGCGACCCAGACCGCGGTCGGTCTCATGGTGCCGGTGCTGCGCCACGCCGAAGCACGCGATCCCTGGTCGAGCGCCACCGAGATCGCGCGGCTGGCCGAGGCCGCGCGCGCGGGCCGGGCCACGCGCGACGAACTGAGCGGCTCGACCCTCACCGTCACGAGCCTGGGCGCGCTGGGCGGCATCGCGTCCACGCCGATCATCAATGCGCCCGAGGTGGCGATCGTCGGCGTCAACCGCATCGTGCAGCGCCCGGTGATGCAGGATGGCGCGGTGGCCGCGCGGCGCATGATGAACCTGTCGTCCTCCTTCGACCACCGGGTGGTCGACGGCCAGCTGGCGGCCGAGTTCGTGCAGGCCGTGCGCGCCTCGCTCGAATGCCCGGCGCTGCTTTTTGCCGAGTAGCCGGCGCCGCGGCGCCTCAGGCCTCGCCGTCCGGCGCGAGTCCCGGTCCCTGGTGGAACACGAGGTCTTCCACCACCACGCCGCCCACCAGGTGCTGCGACAGGATGCGGTCCATGTTCTCGGGCGTGACGTTGTAGTACCAGGTGCCGTCGGGCTGCACGCACATCACCGGTCCGCCCTTGCAGGCCGCGAAGCAGCCGACGCGGCTGCGCTTGACGCGCAGCGCACCCTCGTGGAGGCCCGCGGCCTTGAACTTGTCGCCCAGGCTGTCGAACAGGTCCTGCGAGGCGCCGTTGGGGCTGCAGCGCGGTCCGGTGCAGACCAGCAGGTGGCGCTTGTAGCCGCCGATCTTCGGCTTGACCACTTCGCTCATTCCTGCGCCTCCTCGAGCGGCGCGGCCGCGGCGCTTTCTTCCTCGGCCGGTGCGGCCAGCACGGCCTCGATGTAGTCGGCGGGCAGGCGGTGCTGGACCGCCAGCGCGGCGGCGCTTGCCCCTTCGGCATGGTCGGCGCGCAGGTTGGCCATCCAGCCCAGCAGGCCGGTCGACAGCGAGCGGCCGGGCTTCTCGCCGCTGCGCGTGTTGCCGCCGTCGTCCAGGTCGTACTTGTTGGCATAGCCGCGCGGCGTGACCATGAGGCCGTGCTGCACGAAGGTGTGGCTGTTGCCGATGAGCACCGTCGTCAGCATGCCGATGTCGCACTCGCTCATGTGGGCGAGCGTGGTCAACTCGATGCGCTCGCGCCGGCGGTAGGCCGACTTGACCACCGCCACCGGCGTGTCCGGCCGCCGGTGCCGCAGGAAGAGCTGCTGCGCCTGCACGATCTGCTGCGTGCGCCGTCCGCTCTTCGGGTTGTACAGGGCCACCACGAAGTCGGCCGCCGCCACCGCGTCGAGCCGCCGCGCGATCACGGGCCAGGGCGTGAGCAGGTCGCTCAGCGAGATCGAGCAGAAGTCGTGCGTGAGCGGCGCGCCCACCAGCGCCGCGCAGGCGTTGATGGCCGACGCGCCGGGGACCACCTCGACGGCGATGCCCGCGTCCGGCGTCCAGCCGGCCTGGAACAGCACCTCGTAGGTCGGTCCGGCCATGCCGTAGACACCGGCGTCGCCGCTGGAGATCAGCGCCACCTTCTTGCCTTCGCGGGCGCGCTCGAGCGCGTTGACGGCGCGGTCGAGTTCCTCGGTCATGCCCTTGCGGATCACCTCCTTGCCCTCGAGCAGGTCGGCCACCAGCTTGATGTAGGTGCTGTAGCCGACCACCACGTCGGCTTCGGCGATCGCGGCCAGCGCGCGGCCCGTCATGTGGTCGTGGTGGCCGGGGCCGATGCCGACCAGCGAGATCTTGCCGCTCATGGATTCACCTCCAGTGCCGGCGCAGTGCGCGAAGCACCGAACGCAGCGGCCAGCGCCGGCCGCAGCCAGCGCTCGAACGCCAGGCCGCAGGCCACGCCCGTCGAGGCCCAGAAGCTCAGCGAGATCCAGGTGGTCGCCCAGATGAAGCGCGCATCGAGCATCCGCAGTGCGGCCTGTGCCTCGGCGCCGAAGCCCGCGAAAGGATCGCCCGCGGCCTGCGGCGCACCCACCACGAAGGGCAGCGCGAGCCAGGCCGCGGCCGCGGGCCAGCGCAAGGCGCTGCGCAGCCCCGCGAGCGAGATGCAGGCCAGCGCCGCGCCGGCCGCGGCCAGCACCCACCAGCCCTGGCGCGAACCCAGCCGGGCCGCATCCATGCCGGGGATCTCGGCCGGCAGCCCGAGCGAGGGCCAGAAGTGAAAGATCAGCCAGCCGGCGGCAGACACCAGCAGCGCCAGCGGCAGCGAGCGCATGCGGGCGTCGCGCCAGAGGCAGACGCCCATCGCCGCGAGCACCAGCAGCGCCATGCTGAAGGCATGCAGCATGTTGGCGACCCAGCTCCAGAAGCTGCGCTCGGCACCGTCCTGGGGCTGCCACTGCACTTCATCCGCGGCCGCGCCGTGGGCATGCGCCGCGTCATGGCCGTGGTCCGGCAGGGGCGCGGCCTTCTGCGACTCGTAGCTTTCGGCCGCCTGGATGATCGGCGTGGCCTGCCACTGCTGCACGCCGGTCTGCACGCTGCCCACCAGCACGGCCACCGCCAGTGCGCACCAGATCAATCGTTGGAAGATCATGGAATGTTCCGTGCTCAGTGGCAGGGCTTGACCGTGACGTGGCGCACGTCGTGCGCGGCGTTGTGCGCGAGCGGGCTTTCGGCGAAGGCGACGCCATACAAGACGAACAGGCCCAGCGCCGCGGCGCCGGCCAGTTGCAGCAGCAGGCTGCGCGGCGTGCCGGCATGGGCGAAGCCGCCGGTGTGGGAAGTGGTGTGCGTGGAGGAGGTGTTCATTGCGGGTTCCATTCGAGGTGAGGGTTGGGATTCATCAGGACATGCGCGCGATCGAGACCGTCGCGTGGCGCCCGTCGGTGCCGCGGTGCCTGTGCTTGGGGACGACCAGCGCCGCCATCGGCAGGCCGCCGCCGGCCAGCAGCGCGGCCGCCTCGCTGACCGAAGGCGTGCCGGTGTGGCGGCGCACCGTTTCCGACGGATGCGGCACGGGCACCTCGGCCAGCTGCGCGGCGGGATAGAAGCGCAGCGCCCAACCATGGGCCGCGGCCAGCGCCAGCAGGCCGGGCTCGTCGGCCTTCAGGTCGATGCTGGCGGCCGCGGCCACCTGCGCGAGCTGCGCGCCGATGCCGGCCAGCGCCTCGTCGATCGCCTGCTGCAGCGTGTGCCGGGGCGTACCGCGGTCGCAGCCCAGGCCGATGGCGTAGCGCACGGTGCTCATTGCGGCGGCCGGTAGACGACGAGCCGCTCGGCCAGCGTGCGCCAGCGCTCGGCGCTCACTTCGGCCTGCGTGATCCACAGCACGGCCTTGAAGCGCGCGAGATCCACATCGTCGAAGCGCGCGAAGCGGTGGATGTTGGCGGGCAGGGGAGTCGGGCGGTTCCACCAATCAGTGCTGCCCGCTTCCTGCACCACCGCGACCGGCTCGCCGTTCACGACATGGGCCGAGACGCGCGTGATGTTGATCTTGGGCGCCTCCACCTTCCAGCCGAGTTCGCGCCCGAGGATGTCGACCGGGATGGTCTTGCCCACGTCCGACGCGGTGGTCAGCACGGGCGTGGCATCCAGCAGCGCGGCGACCTGCTCGGCCATCGCGTTGGCGCCGCCCACGTGGCCCGAGAGCACCGGAATCACGAACTGCGCGGCGTCGTCCACCACTAGCACGCCCGGGTCTTCGTCCTTGCTCTTGAGGTGTGGCGCGATCAGGCGCACCACGGCGCCGAGCGAGACGAAGAACACGATCTGGTCGAAGTCCGCGAACAGCGCCGCGATCTCGTCGCGGAAGGCACCCGCGTAGGCGCGCACCGGGTTGGGCAGGCCGGCCATGAGCGGCGCGAACTTGTAGCCCACGCACACGCTGGCCTCGGGCAGCAGGCGGGCCAGTCCGGCCGTTTGCTGCGCGCCGTGCTTGGTGATGGCCACGAGCACCACGCGGGGTGCGGCTTCATTCGTCATTCGGGTTTTCGTCCTCTTCGATTTCGGTGCTGGTTTTCTTGCGGCAGCCGCGCACCAGTTCGCCGCGTTCGCGGCCGGGGTTCTTCACCAGCAGCAGCGACAGGTAGTTGACCTTGCTGCCTTTCAGGCTGGCCACGTCGTGCACGATGCGTTCGACCGGCGAGCCGGCCTTCTCGATGAAGCGGCTGTGCGCGAGCAGGCCGCGCCGCGCCAGCAGGTCGATCAGGTCGTCCAGCAGCGGCTTGACCTTCATCAGCACCAGCGTGTCGAAGTCGTCCAGCATCTTCTCGACCGCGGCAATGCCGTAGGCCGCCGGTACGATGGCTACGGTGTCGTCCTGCTCCGAGAGCGGCAGCTGCAGGCGCGCGCAGGCTGCGTTGAAGGAGGTGACACCGGGCACCACCTCGATGCGCGCGGCCGGGTCGAGTTCGCGCAGCACGCGCGCCAGGTAGCAGAAGCTTGCGTAGGTGGAGGCATCGCCCTCGACCAGGAACAGCACGTCCTGCCCGGTCGCCAGCAGCGCCTGCACGGTCTCGGCGGCCTTCAGCCAATGGCGCGCGAGCTTCTCGGCGTCGTGCGTCATCGGGAACAGCAGCGCCTGGTGCTGCGCGGGCGCCGAAAGCCCGGCGCGCAGCGCGATGTCGAGCGCGTAGCTTTCCTTGCGCAGGCTGCGCACGGGGTAGGTCCAGACCGCGTCGGCGCGCGTCAGCAGGGACCAGGCGCGGCGCGTGATCAGGTCCGGATCGCCCGGGCCGAGCGATACGCCGTGGAGCATGCCGGGTGCCGTCATGCCGCACCGCCCGTCAGCACGCGGACCTCCGTCCTTTGCGCACAGACCAGCCACACCGGGTTCTCGGCCGCGAGCCGGTGCATGTGCAGGATCGGCTTGCTGCGCGAGGCCTGCAGCTGCAGCACGTCCCAGCTCGCACCCTGCGCCTTGAGCGCCTCGACCGCACCTGCGAGGTTCTCGATGGTCACGAAGTTCATCACCAGCCAGCCGCCCGGGCGCAGCCGCCGCAGCACCAGCGCGATGAGCTCGGCCAGTTCGCCGCCGGAGCCGCCGATGAAGACCGCGTCCGGATCGGCCCAGGCCGCCAGGCCCTCGGGCGCCTTGCCGTGCACCAGGCTGTGGTTGCTGATGCCCATGGCCTGCCGGTTGCGCGCGACGATGGCGCTGTCGTCCGCGTTCTTCTCGATCGCGTAGACATGGCCGCGCCAGCACAGCCGCGCCGCCTCCAGCCCGACCGAGCCGGAGCCCGCGCCGATGTCCCACACCACGCTGTCGGCGCGCAGCTGCATGCGCGCGAGCGAGACGGCGCGCACCTCGTTCTTGGTGATCAGGCCCTTCTCGGGATGGCGCTGTTCGAAGCTCGCGTCCGGCAGGCCGAACAGCACCTGCGGCGCGCGCAGCCGGGTGCGCCAGAGCAGCACCACGTTCGGGTCGGCAAAGCGCATCTGTGCCGCCGCCGCGATGCGCATGCCGCTGACCACGCGCTCCTCGGGCTGGCAGAGGCGCTCGGCGACGGCCATCTCGAAATCGTCGGCCAGGCCCTCGGCCACCAGCATGCGCGCGATGCGGTCGGGCGTGTTGTCGGGGCTGGTGAGCACCGCGAGGCGATCGTGCTGGCGGATGTCGCGCAGCAGCGCGTAAAGGCCGTGCGCGGGCGGCGAACCCGGCAGCCAGTCGCCCGCGTCCTTCGCATGCACCGAGGCGAACTTCATCTCCTGCCACGGCAGGCCGAGGCGCGCGCAGGCCAGCTGCAGCGTCGACACGTTCGGAATGACTTCGATCGCCTCGATGCACAGGCGCGCGGCCAGGAAGGCCGCGATGCCGTGGCACAGCGGATCGCCGGTGGCCAGCACGACCACGCGGCGTTCCTCGGCCTGCGCGGCGCGGATCCATTCGGGCACCTGCGACAGTGCGCCGGTGAGGTCGCGCTGCACCGCGCCGGGTGCGATGTGCGGCGCGAACAGCGCCAGCGTGCGTGCGGCGCCGATCACCAGCTGCGCCTGCTGCAGATGGGCCATCGCGCTGCGCCCGAGGCTCGCATCGCCATCGTCCAGCACGCCGAGGATGCGGCATTTGTGGGTCATGTTGTTGTGGTTGTCGTTCACGGGGCCTCCGCGATCTTTCGGCCTTCGAAGTCGCAGACCAGCACCTTCAGTTCGAACTGGTCGGGGTAGCGCGTGCGCAGCGTCTGGATGACGCGCTGCGCCAGCGCCGTGTGAAAGGCGGTGCCGAGCCCGAGCGCGTCCATGCGCTCGCCGGCATAGCGGGCGGTCTCGTTGCCGCGGATCGCCTCGCACACCTCGGGCGGTGCGCCGAGTCCGGCGGCCAGTTCGGCCAGCAGGCCGGTGTCGACCTCTGCCCGGCCGGCGTGGGTGATGGTCTCGCCCTGCGCGATCTTGGTGAGCTTGCCCACCATGCCGCCGATCACCACTTTCCGGATCCCGGCCTTGACCGCGGCGCCCATCGCATAGCGCAGGAAGTCGCCCATCTGCACGAAGGCCGGCTCGGGCAGTTCCGGCATTTCGGCCATCACGAATTTCTCGGTGCGCCCGCCGGTCGTGAGCACGACCACGCCGTGGCCCAAGGTGCCCGCCACCTGCACGCCCTGCACCACGCTCGCACGGTAGGCGGCGGTGGAGTACGGCTTGACGATGCCGGTCGTGCCCAGGATCGAGATCCCGCCGAGGATGCCCAGGCGCGCGTTGAGCGTCTTTTTGGCCATCTCCTCGCCCTGCGGCACGGAGATGGCGACTTCGAGGCCGACCTCGTCGAGCAGCGCCGCGCCCACCGCGCGCACGTTGGCCTCGATGTTGCGGCGCGGCACCGGGTTGATGGCGGGGCCGCCCACGGCGAGCCCGAGGCCCGGCATGGTGACGGTGCCCACGCCGGCGCCGCCGGCCAGCACCACCTGGCCCGCGAGCTCGGGCAGTAGGCGCACGTCGGCCGTGAGATGGGCCTTGTCGGTGCAGTCGGGGTCGTCACCGGCGTCCTTGATGACCATCGCATGCGCGCTCGCGCCGTCGACGCGGCCGTCGTGCACCGCGAAGCGCACGAGGTCGCCGTTGGGCAGCAGGCACTCGACCTCGCCGGGCACCTGGCCCGTGACCAGGCCGATCACCGCCGCGCGCGCCGCCGCGGCCGAACACGCACCGGTCGTGAAACCGGTGCGGGTGCCGCGGGGCGCGCCCTTGTCCATCATGCGGCGTGTTCGCGCGCCTCGGCCAGGCCCAGCAGCGCGTGGATCGCGGCCACCACCAGCGTGGAGCCGCCCTTGCGTCCGCGGATCACGATCCAGGGCACGTCGTTTTCGAGCGCGACCAGGTCCTTCGACTCGGCCGCCGACACGAAGCCCACCGGCATGCCGACCACCAGCGCGGGGCGCGCGCCCTCTTCGTGGATCAGCCGCACGATCTCGATCAGCGCGGTCGGTGCATTGCCGATGCCGACGATCGCGCCGTCGACCAGCCCCAGGCGATGCGCCTTGCGCATGGCCTGCACCGCGCGCGTGGTGCCTTCGGCCATCGCCTGCGAGATCACGTCCGGGTCGCTGATGAACTGGTGCGTGCCCATGCCGAAGTGGGCCAGGCGCGGGGCCGAGAGGCCGACGCAGATCATCTCGACATCGGCCAGCACGCGGCTGGCGCGCGAGCGGATGGCGGCGATGGCGGCGTCGACCGCTTCAGGATGGAAGTCGGTCAGGCCGTTGAAGTCGAAGTCGGCGTTCGCATGGATCATGCGGCGCACCACGGGCCACTGGTCGGCGGTGTAGACATGCGATGCCACCTCGCGGTCGATCACCGCGAAGGAATCGTGCTCGATGGCACGGCCCGCCGCGGTGAGCTGCTCGGTGACGACGTTGGCCGCCGTGGAAGACGCCGGCTTCATCGCAGCACCGGCACCGGATCGTGCGCATGGGTGTGGCCATGCGCGTGGTCGTGGTCGTGGTCGTGGCCGTGATCGTGGTGGTGATCGTGGCCATGCGCCGCCGCGTCGCCGTGGTGATGGCCGCCCAGCCCGTGTTCCACCGCGAAGTCGCGGAACTTGCAGCCGTCGCAGGGCATGAGCGCGGCCGGCGCGCCGCGCCGCAGGTCGTCCACGCGCTGCTCCAGCAGCGCGAAGATCTCGGGCTCGAAGCCGAAGTAGCGCGTGGAGACAAAACGGATCGTCGGGTATTGCGCCTTCAGGTGCTCGACCTGGCGCGCGATGCGTTCGACCAGCGTGCCGTTGAACAGGTAGTACGGCAGCACCACCACCTGCTTCATGCCCAGCAGGCTCTGGCGCTGCACGGCCCGCTCCAGGCGCGGGTAGGTGATGCCCGTGAAGGCAAGGTCGACCAGCTCGTGGTCGGTCTCCTCCATCAGCCAGCGCGCCATCTTGGCCATGTCGCCGTTGGCCTGGCGGTCCGACGAACCCCGCCCCAGGATCACCACGCCGGTGGTGGTCGGGTCGGGCATGTCGAGCGCCTGCATCGCGTCCTTGAGGCGGCGCCGCAGGACCGCGAGGATCGGGTCGCAGGCCGTGAGGTGCGGCGCATAGAGGAACTGCACCATCGGGTACTTGAGGCGGGCGCCGTCGATGGCCTGCGGGATGTCCATCTTCACGTGGCCCGCGGCATTGAGGATGAGCGGCACCACGATCACGCGCCGCGCGCTCTCGGCGGCGCGGCGCAGGCCCTCGCTCATCGTGATCTCGGAGAACTCGATGAAGCAGACCTCGATGCGCCAGCCCGGCTGCCGCTCGCGCCATTGCGCGGCGAAGGCCTCGATCTCGTCGTTGCCGGATTTTTCGCGCGAGCCGTGGCCCACCAGCAGAATGGTTTCGGAGTTCATGGAAGTTCCTGGCGCAGGGTTTCGGCGGGAACGCTCGCGCGCCGGAAGCGGTGCGTGAAGCTCGCGTCGTAGAGCTTGGATTTGGCGAGCCTGGTCCACTGCCGCGCGCCCAGCGTGGGGCTGGCAATGATCATCGACTGGGTTGCGATGCGGGCCTCGCGGCACAGCGCCTGGATGGTCGCGACCGTGCCGCGCACGATCTTTTCTTCGCCGGGCCAGCTCGCCTTGTGGACCACCACCACGGGCGCATCGGGCGACCAGCCGGCGGCCGCGAGCGCGGCCGTGACCTTGCCCAGCAGCGTGATGCTCAGGAAGATGCACAGCGTGCTGTGGTGCGCGGCCAGCGCCTCGAGCGACTCGCCCTCGGGCATCGGCGTGCGGCCTTCGACGCGCGTGAAGATCACGGTCTGCGTGACCTCGGGCAGCGTGAGGCTTTCCACCGCCGCGGCCGCCGATGCCATGGCGGAGGACACGCCCGGCACCACCCCGACCGGCACGCCCGCCGCATCCAGCGGCTGCACCAGCTCGATCAGCGCGCCGTACAGGCCCGGATCGCCGGTCTGCAGGCGCACCACGGTCTCGCAGCGCGCGGCCTGCGCGATCAGCCAGGCCGACATCTGCTCGAGCGTCATGTCCTTGCTGTCGGCAATGGCGCAGTCCGGACGCGCCCAGCGCATCGCGGCTTCGCTCACCAGCGAGCCCGCGAACAGGATCGCCCCGGCGCGCTCGACGAGGCCGCGGCCCTTGACGGTGATGAGTTCCGGATCGCCCGGGCCCGCACCGACGAACCACACGGTTCCCGGCGCCGGCGCACTGCCTGGAGCGATGGCTCGCTCGTTCATGATGATGATTCCTCCGCGCCCGCCGCGCGATAGATGGTCGGTAGGACCTGGCAGCGGGAGAAATCGGAGGGGCGTCAGTGGATGCGGTTCCGGCGGATGCACACCTGCATCGAGCCGGACGCCATGCGCCGCCCGCCGATCCTCGCCCACCGCAAGGTCATGCGCTGGTCGTCAGGCCGGTCTCCGGGCTCACGAGCGGAGGGCCATCGGCTCTCCAGCAAGACCACCTTCCCATGCCGTTCGCGGCACAGTGGCGCGGGACCGAATCCCGGGGCCTTGCTTCTGACTCGTTTACCGTTGCGGGGGCAGCGTCGGCATTGCGCGGTGTTCTCTCCACCGCCGCGCACCGACTTCCCGTTTCACCCTGGCCACCCCGCCGTTGATACGGGGCGCCAGGACACCTGACAACGCGCGCAAAGTGTATCAGCCGCTTGCGGCAGGGCAGCGGAGCGTCACCTGTCCAGACCGAGCCGCCCGCGCAGTTCCTTCCGGGCTTCGGCGAAATCGCCCTGGTACGCGGGGTTGCCCTGGATCAGCACGACGATCATCGTCGCCAGGCGCCGGCCGGCCTCGATGTCGCTCGGATAGTGAACGCCGCCGAGCACGCGGTTCTCGCCGAACTCGCTGGCACGCGCGAAGATCTGCGCGCGCTTTTCCGGAACCATCTCGGCCAGCACGATGCCCGACAGATAGGCAAAGGCCGAGTGGCCGCTCGGGTAGGAGCCGCTCGACGAATAGCGCGCCACCGGCTCGATGCGCTTGTCGAACAGCGGCGGGCGCGTGCGCTGCCACTTTTCCTTTCCCTGCTTGTTGAGAATGCTCTCGGTCCTGTACAGGGTCTCGAACAGCCTGGCGGTGCGCGGCAGGTCTTCCTTCCTGAACCTGTCGCCCATCACGTCGGAAAAGCGGAAGACGCTCTGCTCCAGGTCGGCAACGGAGCGCTCGGCCTGCGCGGGCGTGCGCTGCCGCTGCAGCACGAGCATCTGCTCGATCTCGCGCCGCGTGGCTGCCTCGTCGGGGGGAGGTGCCAGGAAGCGCGTGGTGTCGATCTGCGCTGGATCGAGGTAGGTCGCCGTCGACGCAGCCGTTGTTTCGCCGACCTGCGGCGCTGTAGTTGGCAGCGGTGCCTGCGTGGTGCAGGCAGTGAGCAAAAAGGCGGCAAGGGACAGCCAGCAGAGCTTGCGGGTGATGCGCATCAAGGGTCTCCATTCGGTCGGGCGGCCAAAGTAGCAGAGCGGCCGGCCTCGTTCCAATCACCTCTTCTGATGGCGGCCATAAGACAATCGCAGCCGGCGCGTCGGGGTCTCAAAAGCTAGGACGCGAATTGCCGGCACTGCGCCAGTTCGATGCCGAGCGCGATGTCGGCGCCGACGGCATGGCGCGCCGCGCCGCGGTGATGCGGCTCGTCCACCAGCACGGCGTGCTCGCCGATGCGCACCCGGTAGCGCACGGCCCGGCCCAGGAATTCGGCGTGCTCCACCAGGCCCGCGAGCCAGGTGTAGCGGGCGTCGTGCACATCGTCGTCACCGCCGATCTTCACGGTATGCGGACGGAAGCCGATGGACAGCCGCGCAGTGGCGGGCATGTCCGGCCGCAGTGGCACGCGCAGTTCGCCGACACCTTCAACGTCGAGCAGCAGCACGCCACCTTGGCGAGCGCGCGCGATGCCGCTGAGCAGATTCCATTGGCCGACGGCACGGGCAACGGCCGCGTTGGCCGGGTAGTCGTACAGCCCAATGGGGCTGCCGACCTGCTGGATGGCGCCGTTGTCGAGCACGGCAATCCGGTCCGCCAGGCCGAGCGCCTCTTCCTGGTCGTGCGTGACCAGCACGGCCGTGATGCCAAGCTGCTGCTGCAGCTGGCGCAGCTGTTGCCGCAGTCCCAGCCGGAGGGTCTTGTCGACGTTGGAGAACGGTTCGTCCAGCAACAGCAGCCGCGGCTCGGCGGCAAGGGCGCGCGCCCAGGCCACGCGCTGCTGCTGCCCGCCCGACAGCTGGTTCGGTTCACGGTTGCCGTGGCCTTCCAGGCCGATGGCGCCCAGCCACTCGGAGACCGCGGTGCGAACGATCGGCGCTTCGACCCGGCGCTCGATCAGGCCGAAGGCGATGTTCTCCGCCACTGTCATGTGCGGCCAGAGCGCGTGGTTCTGGAACACCATGGCCACCTGCCGCGCCCAGGCGGGCGCTTCGGACACGTCGCGGCCGTCCAGCAGCACGCGGCCCAGGCCGGGCGCCTCGAGCCCCGCGATGATCCGCAGCAGCGTGGATTTTCCCGAGCCCGACGGCCCCAGCAGCGCAAAGAATTCGCCGGGCGCAATGTCGAGGCTGACGTCGTCCAGCACCTTCGTGGGGCCGTGAGAAAAGTGGATGTGGCGGCATTCCACACGCACTTTCTTCATGGAGGTGTCGGTGGGCATGAAAAGGGGTAAGGCGGGGGAAAGCGTGGAGTATGCAAGGCATGGCGCCGAAGGGCGAGAGAGGCGGCGAGCTGCCGGTCCGGGCAAACCCGAGTGAGGCTCCCGGCAATGCCTCGAATCAAAAACTGTGATTGGAATGCGTTGCGCCCCGGCCCTAAGCTCGGCCCGCCATCCACAAGACAACGGGAGACTTCCATGCGCATCGACTTTCGGCCCTTGCTGACGCTGGCCGCCCTCGCTGGTTGCACAGCGCTGCACGCGGGCACCGTCTCGGTCGTGACCTCGTTCCCCAAGGAACTGACGCAGGCCTACAAGACCGCGTTCGAAAAAGCCAACCCCTCGATCAAGCTCGAGATCCTCAACAAGAGCACCACCGCGGGCGTGGCCTATGTCCGCGAAATGCCGGCAGGGCAGCGGCCCGACGTGTTCTGGGCCTCGGCGCCCGATGCCTTCGAGGTCCTGGTCGACGGGAAGCTGCTGGAGCCGATTCCGGCGCTCGCGAATCCCGCCGTTCCCAAGATGGTGGGCAGCTATCCGCTCAACGAGGCTTCGGGCATGTACCTCGGCCAGGCGCTCGGCGGCTACGGGCTGATGTGGAACACGCGCTATCTCTCGGCCAACAAGCTGCCGCCGCCCGCCGAATGGAGCGACCTTGCCAAGCCGGTCTATTTCAGCCACGTGGCGCTGAGCTCGCCCTCGCGTTCCGGCACAACCCACCTGACCGTGGAAACCATCCTGCAGGGCGAGGGCTGGGACAAGGGCTGGTCGGACCTGCTCCAGATCACCGGCAACAGCGCGGCCATCACGGAGCGCAGCTTCGGTGTCCCCGACGGCGTCAACAACGGGCAGTTCGGCATCGGCATGGTGATCGACTTCTTCGGGCTCGCGGGCAAGTACTCGGGCTTTCCGGTGGAGTTCGCCTACCCGAGCGTCACGGCCATGGTGCCGGCCAACATCGCGCTGATCGCCGGCGCCAAGAACGCCGAGGAAGGCAGGAAGTTCATCGCGTTCTCGCTGTCGAAGGAAGGGCAGCAGCTGCTGGTTGCGCCGCAGATCTCGCGCCTTCCGGTGCTGCCGCCCGAGCAACTGAAGATGCCGGCCGGCTTTCCGAATGCCTATGAGGTGGCCAAGCGCACCAAGGTCAAGTTCGACGCGGATCTTTCGGCCACGCGCTACAACGTCGTCTCTTCTCTCTTCGACCAGACCATCACCTTCCGGCACAAGGAGCTGAAGGCCGCGACCAAGGCCATCCACGGCGCCGAGGCGGCGCTGGCGCGCAAGCCCAATGCGGAGGCCGCGGCACTGGTCAAGAAGGCGCGCAGCCTCGCGTTCACGCCGCTGGTCAGTGCGTCGATGGCGGCCGACAAGGCCTTCATCGCGATGTTCGCGGCCAACAAGAAGGATTCCGAGGCGAACAAGCGGATCACCGGCCTGGAGGGCGAGTGGAGCGGCAAGGCGCTGGAAAACTACAACCAGGCACGAAGCCTGGCCGAGCAGGCCGAGGCGCTTCTCAAGTAACCACAATGTCGCGCGGCCCGGCAAATGCCGGGCTGCCATGGAGATTTCATGCGCGGTTTTTTTCCATCGGACGTGCGGTCAGGTGCGTGGTGCGCCGCGGGCCTGGTTGCCGTCTTCCTGCTGCTGTTCCTCGTCATGCCCGTGGCATGGGTCTTCTACACCGCGTTCGTGAATGCCGACGGGAGCCCGACGATCGGGCACTTCGTCGCATTCTTCTCGCAGCCGCTGATGCAGGAGGCGTTCTTCAACAGCCTCTACGTGGCCGTGATGTCGACCGTGTTCGCGTCGCTGATCGCTGTGCCGCTGGCGTACTTCACGGTGCGCTTCCAGTTCCGCGGTGCGGCGCTGATCCAGACGCTCGGGGTGCTTCCGCTGATCATGCCGCCCTTCGTCGGCGCGGTGGCGCTGCAGCTGATCTTCGGCCGCTCCGGCAGCATCAACCTGCTGCTCAACGATTACTTCGGCTTCACGATTCCGCTCATGGATGGGCTGAGCGGCGTGATCTTCGTCGAGTCCATCCACTACTTTCCCTTCGTGCTGATGAACCTCACGCTCGCGCTGCGGAACATCGACGGCGCGATGGAAGAGGCTGCAATGAACCTCGGCTGCCGCGGCTGGCGCCTGTTCTGGCGCGTCATCTTTCCGCTGGCGCTGCCGGGCTTCGTGGCCGGCGCATCGCTGGTGTTCGTCAAGGTCTTCGACGACCTGGGCACGCCGCTGGTGCTGGGCACGACCAACATGCTCGCCCCGCAGGCCTACCTGCGCATCACCCAGGTGGGGCTGGAGGATCCGCTGGGCTACGTGACCAGCGTGATCATGATCGCGTTCTCCATCGCCGCCATGTCGCTGTCTGCGCGGATGCTCAAGGGCAAGGACTTCTCCACGATCCAGAAGGGTGGCGGGGCCATCCAGCGGCGCGTGCTGTCGCCCGCGGGATCGCTGCTGGCCTACGGCTGGATCGGGCTGGTGATGCTGCTGGTCCTGTCGCCGCACATCGGCGTGCTGCTGCTGTCGTTCGGCAACGTATGGAGCTTCTCTCCCTTGCCCGATGCCTACACCCTGGCGCACTACGCCACGGTGTTCCAGGACGCGGGCAGCATGATCGGCAACACCATGCTGTATTGCGGGCTGGCCGCGGGGCTCGACGTGGTGCTGGGCACCACCATCGCCTACCTGCTGCTGCGCACGCGGCTGCCGGTGCGCCACTGGCTGGACGTGACCGCGACGGCGTCGCTGGCCGTTCCGGGCCTGGTGCTGGCCATCGGCTACCTGCGCTTCTTCAAGGGCGTGATGGTCCCCGGCACCGAGGTGCTTCTCACCAGCACCTGGGTCATGATCATGCTGGCGTACGCCGTGCGGCGCCTGCCGTATGCGCTGCGCTCGTGCGTGGCGGCATTGCAGCAGATCCACGTGTCGCTCGAAGAGGCGGCCGAAAGCGTGGGAGCGACCAAGGCGCGCACCATCCGGCGCGTGGTGGTGCCGCTGATGGCCGGAGGAATCCTGGCGGGCTTCGTTACCAGCTTCATCACGGCGGCCGTCGAGCTGTCGGCCACCATCATGCTGACCACCAGCCAGTCGCAGGCGCCGATGAGCTACGGCATCTACCTGTACATGCAGAGCGTCGCGGGCCGCGGCCCGGGCGCGGCGCTGGGAGTGCTGGCCATCGTGGTCGTGGCGCTGGGCACCTACATCTCGCACGTGGTCGTGGAGCGCACCCGCAGCCGCTTCGTCGCGCGGCCGGTGGAAGACCAGGAAGGGGAAGCCTCGTTGTCGTTCGGGGCGGTTCCCGCGAAGATCTGAGGAGAGGAGACATCATGAAAAAAGTCAGCGTCGAGTGCCGCAACGTCCGGCTTGCCTATGGAACGACGGAAGTCCTGCGGGACGTCAACCTGCTCATCGAGCCCGGCGAGTTCTTTGCACTGCTGGGGCCTTCGGGGTCGGGCAAGTCGACCTTGCTGCGGCTCATTGCCGGCTTCAACCAGCACCAGCACGGCGAGCTTCTGGTGGACGGCAAGGACGTCAGCGGCATGCCGCCATGGAAACGCAACATCGGCATGGTGTTCCAGAGCTATGCGCTGTGGCCGCACCTGAGCGTGTGGGACAACGTGGCGTTCGGCCTGGTGGAGCGTCGCGTCGCGCGGGCCGAGATCAAGCGCAAGGTGGCCGCCGCACTCGAGACCGTGGACCTGCTGCGCTATGCCAAGCGCAAGCCGAGCCAGCTCTCCGGTGGCCAGCAGCAGCGTGTTGCGCTGGCGCGCACCATCGTGATCGAGCCGCAGGTGCTGTTGCTGGACGAGCCGCTTTCCAACCTGGACAAGTCGCTGCGCGTGCAGATGCGCCAGGAGCTGCTGGCGCTGCAGCGGCGGCTCGGCATCACCACCATCTTCGTGACCCATGACCAGGAAGAGGCCATGACCACGGCGGACCGCATGGCCATCCTCGACCGCGGCGTGCTGCAGCAGGTGGGCAGCCCCGCAATGCTCTATGACTATCCGGTCAACCCGTTCGTGGCGAACTTCGTCGGAACGATGAACTGCCTCACCGGCCGGGTCAGCAGCCGGCAGGGCAACACCGTCACACTCGACATCGACGGTGTCGGGGACCTTCCATTCCAGCTGCAGTCGGACGCGCCGGCCTCGGACCGCGTGCTGGCAACGTTCCGGCCGCACTCGCTGCGGGTGGACGTGGTCGACGCGGCGCGCGATGCACGCTTCGTCTGGATGCCGGGAACGGTGGAAGCGAGCGAATTCCTCGGAGAGTTTTCGCGCTACCGCGTGCGCGTCGGGCACCAGGCTGTCGAGGTTGACCAGCCGCACTATGCGGGCCTTTCCAAGTTTCCTGCGGGATGCGCGGTGAGCCTCGGGCTGGAGCCTTCGCAGGTGCGTCTTTTCGCGGCCTGACGCGCCTGTTGTTCGTGAACCATGGAGCTTTACCAGATCCGTGCCTTCGTCTCCGTGGCCCGGCTGGGCAACGTGACCAAGGCGGCTGATGCACTCCACGTGACCCAGCCCGCCGTGACAGCGCAAATCAAGGGGCTGGAACAGGACCTGGGCGTGGCCCTGTTCGTTCGCGCGGGCGGCCGGCTGAGCCTGACCCGGGCGGGAGAGCGCCTGCTTCCCTGCGCGGAGGCGCTGCTGCAGTCCTCGGCCGAGATGCAGGCCACGGCGCAGCGCCTGAAGGGCGAACTCTCGGGGAGCATCGAGCTGGGTGTGCCGGGCGAGACGCCCGAGTTCCTGCGGCTCGGTACGCTGCTGGGAGGCATGCAGCAGGGGCTGCCGCTGGTGGAGCTGCGTACGCGCAGCCTGCCGCTGCTGCATCTGCTGGACCAGGTGCGCGGCGGCGGCTTGTCCTGTGCACTCATCGTGGCGCCCAATCCGCCGCGCGACGTGCAGTGGCATCCGCTGCGCTCGCTCAGCTATCGGGTGGCCATTCCCAACCGGCTGAAGCCCGAGATGCAGAACTGGGGCTGGCGCTTCCTGGCGGGCCTGCCGTGGATCGACGGCGCGATCGAATCGCATGTGCATCAGATGCTGCGCGCCCTGTTCGAGCAGCAGGGGCTCGATCCCAACGTGGTCCTGCGCAGCGAGGACACCAGCGGCCTCGATGATTTCGTCCGCTCGGGCAGCGGCTGCGCGCTGCTGCGCGAAGAGGTCGCCTTGCTCGGCGCCGAGCGCGAGGACTGGATGGTCTGGAGCGCGGCCAAGGTCGATGCGCAATTGTTCTTCATCACTTCAGCGGAGCGTGCCAGCGATCCGTTGATCGTGGCGATGTCCTCGGTGATGCAGGCGGTCTGGGCTCAATGAACGGCTGAAGGAGCCTCTCGCCGGACGAGCGCAGGCGCATCGGCACGCTCCATCCGCCGCAGCACGGAACTCAGCTCGTCCTGCTCCGCAGGACCCAGCTCGCTCGCCAGGCGCCTGAACCCGGCCTGGTAACAGGGCAGCATCAGCGCCGCGGTGAGCGCGTGGACGTCATCGCCGCGTGCAAGGCGCTCATGGCACGAAGCGATGCTTCGATAGATTCCGAGCGCCTGCGCGACGCGGTCGTTCTTGCTGCTGTTCCTGCTGTTGCTGCTCATCGCCGGCTCCTTGTGGCGCGCCGTGGATGGCGCCACAAGGCAACTCTATGGATTGGCGGGCGCAGCGGGGAGTAACAAGATCGTCGTGAATCCGGCCCTACTCGACCGCGACCTTGCCCTCCTTGACCAGCCTCGCGAACTTCACCGTCTCCTCACGGATGCGGGCCGCCATCTCGGCGGAGCTGTCGCCGATCGGCTCGGCGCCGATGGCACGCATCCGCTCGGCGAACTCCGGCGACTTGATGATCCTGGCCATCTCGGCGTGAAGCTTCGAGGTGATGTCCTTCGGCGTGCCGGCCGGCGCCAGCACGCCGAACCAGGTGCCGATGTCGAAGCCTTTCAGGCCGGCCTCTTCGAGCGTCGGTACCTCGGGCAGCACGGCGGAACGCTTCGCGGTGGTGACGGCCAGCGCGCGCAGCTTTCCGCCCTTGATGTGCTGCAGCACGGGCGTGATGGTGTCGAAGGACATCTCCACCTGTCCGCCCAGCAGGTCGGTGGTGAGCGGACCGCTGCCCTTGTATGGCACGTGCAGCAGCCTGACGCCGGTGCTGGCCTGGAACTGGGTGCCGATCAGGTGCTGTGCCGTGCCGTTGCCGTTGGAGCCGTAGGCCAGCTCCTTCGGTGACGACTTGGCGAGCGCGACCAGTTCGGCGACCGACTTGGCCGGCGTGAGCGCAGCGTTGATCACCAGCACGTTCGGCACCATCGCCACCGTGGTGATGGGCGCGAAGTCTTTCTGGAAGTCGTAGGGCAGCTTCTTGTAGACGCTGGTCGCGATAGTGTGGTGCACCGCGCCCATCAGCAGCGTGTAGCCGTCGGGCCTGGCTTTCGCGACATAGTCGGCGCCGAGCGTGGCGCCGGCACCCGGCTTGCTTTCCACGATCACGGGCTGACCCAGGGCCTTGGAGAGCGCATCGGCGAGCGCGCGGGCCAGCACGTCGGTGGTGCCGCCGGAAGGAAAGGGCACGACCAGGCTGATCGGCTTGGCCGGCCATGGCTCCTGGGCGGCGGCCCAGGGCGCGATGCGAAGGCCGAGGGCCGCCAGGACGGTTCCCGCGAGGGCGCGGCGCCTGGTGGCACATGGTTGCTTCATCATGTTTTGTCTCCTGGCTGACGGTCTGTGCCGTGTGTTTTCGTTAGGCGAGCCGCGCGCACACGGCCTGCGTGACCTGCGCCGTGGTGGCGCTGCCGCCGAGATCGCGCGTGTGCAGCGCGGGATCGGCCGTCACGGCTTCGATCGCCTGCATGACGCGCCGCGCGGCCTCGGCCTCGCCCAGGTGCTCCAGCAGCATCACGACCGACCAGAAGGTGCCGACCGGATTGGCCAGGCCCTTGCCCATGATGTCGAAGGCGGAGCCGTGGATCGGTTCGAACATCGACGGGTAGCGCCGCTCGGGATCGATGTTGCCGGTGGGGGCGATGCCCAGGCTGCCCGCGAGCGCGGCGGCCAGGTCGCTGAGGATGTCGGCATGCAGGTTGGTCGCGACAATGGTGTCGAGCGAGGCCGGCCGGTTGATCATGCGCGCGGTCGATGCGTCGACCAGTTCCTTGTCCCAGGTGACGTCCGGGAACTCCTTCGACACCTGCAGCGCGATCTCGTCCCACATCACCATCGCGTGGCGCTGGGCGTTACTCTTGGTGATGACCGTGAGCAGCTTGCGGGGCCGCGACTGCGCCAGCCTGAAGGCGAAGCGCATGATGCGTTCGACGCCCGCGCGGGTCATCATCGACACGTCGGTCGCGGCTTCGATCGGATGGCCCTGGTGCACGCGGCCGCCGACGCCGGCGTACTCGCCTTCGGAGTTCTCGCGCACGATCACCCAGTTCAGGTCGTCCGGTCCGCAGCGCTTGAGGGGGCCATCGATGCCGGGCAGGATGCGCGTCGGGCGCACGTTGGCGTACTGGTCGAAGCCCTGGCAGATCTTCAGCCGCAGGCCCCAGAGCGTGATGTGGTCGGGAATGTGCGGATCGCCCGCCGAGCCGAACAGGATCGCGTCCTTGCCGCGCAGCGCGTAGAGGCCGTCGACCGGCATCATCACGCCGTGTTCGCGGAACCAGTCGCCGCCCCAGCCGAAGTTCTCGAACTCGAAGCCGAAGCTGCTGCTGGCCGAAGCCAGCGCTTCGAGCACTTTCTGGCCTGCGGGAACGACTTCCTTGCCGATGCCGTCTCCGGGGATGGTTGCGATCTTGTACGTCTTCATGGCGATGTCTGCGGGAGGTTGGAAAGAGCTTCGACTGTAGGAAGCAGGAGCCCGCGGAATCGGCGCTAAAGTGAAGCCATCGTTAACCTGTATTCAACAGTGGGGCCACGATGAGCAGCGCCATCCTTCCGGCCGATCTCGGCTTCTTCTCCACCCTGGCCAGCGCCGGCAGCCTCAGCGCCGCCGCGCGGGAGCTGGGCATCACCACGCCCGCGGTCAGCAAGCACCTGGCGCTGATGGAATCGCGCGCCGGCGTGCTGCTGGTCAACCGCTCGACGCGCCGCATGAGCCTCACGCCCGAGGGCGAGCTGTACCTGGAGCATGCGCGCCGCATCCTCGGCGAGATCGACGGCATGGAGGAACTGCTGGGCGTGTCGCGCGCCACGCCGCGCGGCCTGCTGCGCGTGAATGCCACGCTGGGCTTCGGGCGCAGCCATGTCGCGCCGCTGATCTCGCGCTTCGTGCGCAAGCATCCGGCCGTGGAAGTGCAGCTGCAGCTGTCGGTCAATCCGCCGGCGCCGAGCGAGGACCTGTTCGATGTCTGCGTGCGCTTCGGCGCGCCGCCGGACAGCCGCGTGGTGGCAAGACACATCGCGTCGAACCGCCGGCTGCTGTGCGCATCGCCTGCCTACCTGACGGCGCGCGGCATGCCCAAGGTGCCGAACGACCTGGCCAGGCACAACTGCATCGGCATCCGCCAGGGCGAGGAAGCCTATGGGGTCTGGCGCCTGACGAGCGGCAGAGGGCGCCATGCGCGCACCGAGTCCGTCAGGACGCGCGGCAACCTGGCGACCAACGACGGCGAGATCGCCGTGAACTGGGCCCTCGAAGGCCACGGCATCCTGATGCGCGCCGAGTGGGACATCAACCGCTACCTGCGCAGCGGCCGCCTGGTGCAGGTGCTGCCGCAGTACTTCACGCCCGATGCGGACATCTATGCCGTGTACCCGCAGCGGCACCAGCTGGCCGCGCGGGTGCGGGCCTTCGTCGATTTCCTGGCGCTCTCCTTCACGCAGCAGGCGGCGTCGGGCAAGGCATAGCCGTGCCGAGGAGGGGCGCTGCCGAAAGACCCATGCTTGCCAGCCCGCCCACCGCAGGTGTAGGAAAGGGGCGCGTCGGCGCGTGAGAACGGCTTGCCGCCGTGCAGCACGGGTGAGAATCCGCGGATGCATCCAACCAGCAGCACCTCATTCCTGCAGTCCACCATCAGGCCCGCCCTCATGGCCGCAGCCATCGCGGCGCTTGTCGCAGGCTGCGCTTCCGCACCGCCCGGATCGGCAACGCAGCCGCCGGGCACCACAGCGGGTCAGCGGCCCGCAACTGCGCCCACGCCCGCAGCTACGGACACTGCCGCGCTCGAGCAGCAGCGCTTTGCCAAATGGGTCGCAGACTTCCGCGCCACCGCACGCGCATCCGGCATCAGCGAGGCCACCTTGCGAAGCGCCTTCGACCAGGTGCAGTTTCTTCCGCGGGTGATCGAGCTGGACCGCGCCCAGCCCGAGTTCACGCGCACGGCCTGGGACTATCTCGACAACACCGTCTCGCCCCAGCGCATTGCCACGGGCCAGGACAAGCTGCTGCAGGTTCGCGCCGAAGCCGATGCGGCGGCCGCGCGCTACGGCGTGCCGGGCACCATCGTCGTTGCCATCTGGGGTATGGAAAGCAACTACGGCGGCAACTACGGCAGCACGCCGGTGATCGACGCGCTGGCCACGCTGGGCTTCGAGGGGCGGCGGGAAGACTGGGCGCGCCGCGAACTGCTCGCGGCGCTCAAGATCCTCGACAGCGGCGACATCGCGCGCGACCGCATGATCGGCTCCTGGGCGGGTGCCATGGGCCAGACCCAGTTCCTGCCGTCGAACTTCCTGGCCTACGCGGTCGATGCCGACGGCGACGGACGCCGCGACATCTGGGGCAGCATGCCCGACGTGGTGGCCTCGACGGCCAACTTTCTCTCGCGCTCGGGCTGGCAGGCCGGCATGCCGTGGGGCGTGGAGGTCAAGTTGCCGGCGAGCTTCGACTACGGCCGCGCCGACATGGCCGTACGCCAGCCGAGCACGCAGTGGGCGGCCGAGGGAATCACGACGATGGACGGCCAGCCGCTGCCGGAATTTGCCGACGGCTCGGTGCTGCTGCCCGCGGGCGCACAGGGGCCGGCCTTCCTGGTCGGGCCGAACTTCCGCGCCGTGCTGCGCTACAACAACTCGACCAACTACGCGCTCGCCGTGGGCCTGCTCGCGCAGCGCCTTGGCGGCGGCCCCGACGTGCAGACGCCATGGCCAAGAAGCCTGTCGGCGCTCTCGCGCAGCCAGATGGTCGAGTTGCAGACTGCGCTCACCCAGCGCGGCTTTGCCACCGGCGCGGCCGACGGCGTCATGGGCCCCGCCACGCGCGAAGGGCTGCGCCGCTACCAGCGCAGCGTCGGCCTGCCCGCGGATGGCTATCCGAGCGCGGAGCTGCTGCAGCGCCTGCAGCAACAACCCTAGCGGGCACCGTTAAACTGGGGCCGGGTGCGGGGCCCTTGCTTCTGGTTGGCGGCGCCGCAGGTTCATGCGATGGTCGGGCCGCCACGCGGATCAGCCACGCCACCCTCCCATGCAAGAGCCCACCATCCAGTACGTTGCCGCAGCCATCTTTGCCGTGGCGCTCCTCCACACCTTTGCCGCCAAGCAGTTCGAGCGGCTGTCGCACCGCTTTCCCCGCCATGCCGGCCTGTTCCACCTGCTGGGCGAGGTGGAGGTCGTGTTCGGCTTCTGGGCCATCGTGCTCGTGCTTGCGATGGCCCTGCTGGTCGGAGGCGGGCCGGCGCTCGGCTATGCGGAGTCGCGCAATTACACCGAACCCCTGTTCGTCTTCGTCGTGATGGTGGTGGCCGCCTCGCGGCCCGTGCTGCGCACCGTCATGTCGGGCGTGAGCCTCATTGCGCGCGTGCTGCCGCTGCCCACGCCCGTCGCGGCGGCATGGCTCGGGCTGGCCGCCGTGCCGCTGTTGGGCTCGCTCGTCACCGAGCCCGCGGCCATGACCATCGCGGCGCTCATGCTCGCGCCGCAGATCTTCAGGCCGCAGGTGCCCGAAGCGGTGAAGTACCTCGCGCTGGGCGTGCTGTTCGTCAACGTGTCGATCGGCGGCACGCTCACGTCGTACGCCGCGCCGCCGGTGCTGATGGTGGCCTCGACCTGGCAGTGGGACAGCGCCTTCATGCTCGCCACCTTCGGCTGGAAGGCAGCCATCGCCGTGCTCGTCAACGCCACCGTGGCCACCTTCGTGCTGCGCAAGCACCTGCCCGCCGCATCGGCCGCGGACGCGGCGCTCTCCGAAGCGCCCGTGCCGCCCGCCGTGGCCCTGGTGCACCTGGTGCTGCTGGCCGGCATCGTGCTGTTCGCGCATCATCCGGTCGCGTTCCTCGGGCTGTTCCTGATGTTCCTCGGATTCACGCAGGCCTACGAGCGCCACCAGAGCCCGCTGATCATCAAGGAAGCGCTGCTCGTCGGCTTCTTCCTGGCCGGGCTGGTGGTGCTGGGCGGCATGCAGCAGTGGTGGCTGGAGCCGGTCGTATCGAGCCTGCAGCCGCTGGCCTTGTTCTTCGGTGCGCTGGGCCTCACGGCCATCACCGACAACGCGGCGCTCACCTACCTGGGCTCGCTGATCACGAACATCTCGGACGAATCCAAGTACATGCTCGTCGCCGGCGCGGTGGCCGGCGGCGGCCTGACGGTGATTGCCAACGCGCCCAATCCCGCGGGCGTCGCGCTGCTCAAGCGCGGCTTCTCCGACGAGACCATCGGCGCTGGCGGACTGCTGCTGGGTGCGCTCGGGCCCACGCTCGTGGCCGCCGCGGCCTTCATGCTGTTGTAGCAGTGGAACCGCGCGCGGCGCGGATCGAAAGGAGACAGGAACATGCACGCGTTCTTTCACATCGGTCCGGCCGCAGGCGCGGTGCTCGCAGCGGCCCTGGCCATCGGCGGCTGCTCTTCGCACGGCGACGCCGTTTCATCCAGAAGCGCGAGGGCCGAGCCGCCGCCCACCGATTGCCGCGCCTGGGTGGGCGTCGACCGCAACCACGAGCTGCCCGGCTACCGGCTGCGGCAGCCCGATGGCCGCACCGTCTGCGTGCCGTTCGGCGTCAACGCCTACCGTCCGCCTGCGGGCTATGCCGGGAGCGACTACTACGTCGATGAATTCACCGATGCGCGCCTGAAGGAGCGCTGGCGCGCCTGCAAGGACGATGCCGCCTGCTTCGCGCGGATCGATGCGCAGATGCAGCGCTGGCTGCCGCCGAACAAGGCGCGCTCGACGCGCTCGACCGGCGTGGTCGATCCCTCCGGCAGGATCGATCCGGAAGGGCTCGTCGACCTGCGGCAGATCCGGCGCCCGGCCTTCTTCGCCAAGGCGCCTTATGCGGAGGCCATTGCGCGCGCCGATGGCAGCACCTTCGTGGTCGAGTTCACCGTGCCGCGCGACAGCTTCGAGCGCCTTGACCTGAAGATGGCCGATCCGGTCAAGCTGCGCGGCTGGTACATCGAGGGCCGCGGCGTCGACGACGGCAAGGGCGGCAGGATGCGCGCGCTGGTGATCATGGCGCCGGGCGGCGGCGGGCAGCTCACCGCGATCCAGCACCCCGACGAAAAGCCCTACCGCATCGACCCGGCCACGGGCCGCGCGGTCGAGGTCAAATTCCCGAACGCCACCACCGAGACCATGGGCCAGCGCTGGTGGCGCGAGAACCTCGATGCGCTCCACCAGGCGGGCTTCGACGTGCTGGCCTACGACCGGCGCGGCGAGGGCATCTCGGGCGGATTCAGCGACACCCACACGCTGGAGCAGGGCGAGGACGTGTTTCGCGTGCTCGCGCAACTCGACACCGGCCAAGGCCTGCGGCTGCTCACGCCTGACGGCCGCGTGCTCGAGGGCAGCGAGGCGGTAGGCAGGCTGCTGGGCGGCATGAAGTCGACGCGCATCCCGATCCTGCTCGGCGGCTATTCGCGCGGCTCGATGTCCACGGCCTGGGCCATGGCCAAGAACTTTTCGGGTGCGTGCAGCTACGACATGCCGGTGCCCGAATGCCAGCCGCCCAAGGGGCTTTCGAACATCAAGGGCGCGATCCTGCTGTCTTCATTCGCGAGCGGCGCGGGCTACCTGCCGGCATCGCCCGACCTGGCCGACCGCAACCTGTTCCTCGGTGGCATGGCGGCGGACCATCACATCCTGTTCTATCCGAACTCGGCGCCGCTCGCGGGCATGCACAAGTGGCCGGCCGCGTTCTTCGGCAAGGGCCTGTGGGACCGTGCGGAAACACTGCAAGGCACCGTGGCAGCCTACGACCGCATCCCTGGTGCACGTGAAATCGTGGTGGCCCGCGCACCCCATTCGATCGAGACCTGGCCGGACGGCGACAGGCAGTATTTGCGCGAGCGGATGGTGGCCTTCGCGAAGGTGGCGATCACGGGCGGCACCACCGTGCCGGGCGCAAAGCCCTGGTCCAACCTCAAGGAACTGGTCGCGACCACGCCTGATTCGTGGGAGTCGTCGTCGAGGCCGAAAGAATGAAGCGCGCCGCGATACTTGGGCGTGCAGCGGCAAACACCCTGGACGTGCGGACTGGTTGATGAGCCCCGCCGCCTACGCTCCAAACAGCATGGCGGCGAGTGCCCAGCTTGCCCAAAGAGCTGCATAGCCGGTGCCCCAAAGCCCACACACAAAGGCGACGGCGTACACGATTCGGCGGCCGACCCCTGGCGCATGAGGTACATGGCGCCAATAGATCCATGCGGCCCAAGGCAGGAGGATCAAGACTTCGATCAAGAGGGTAAGCGTCGGCGCGAACCTTCCCAACAAAGAGAACGCGCTGCTCCCGACGAAGCCGGCCAGCACCTGAATCAACGGCGAGGCAATGACCCATAGTGCGACATGCAAACCGAGCCGCCAGCCAGCCTTCATCGCAGTGCCTCGCCTTTGAAGAAGTGCAGGGGCATGGGTTGCTCCCATCCGGGAGTCTGGTAGCCAGCCACGCGGACATCCGGCACGTAACCCATCAGGCTTCGCAGAAGCGCCGTCCATGGAGCGTGAAGCTCGGCTCCGAGTGCTGTGCGCGCCCGACCGAATTGGTGTCCGATGACATTGTTCTCTCCCTTTGATTGGCCAGTTGCCCTGGCTCATTCGCCGCATGATATCGAACGATCCGGCCGGTTCGGTCGCGCAGCCGCTTGACTTGCCATCCATGATGTTGGATATTCCTCCGACATCATGGAAAATCAGCCATCCAGCCTCAACGATCGCATCGCGCAGCGCGTGCGAGACCTTCGCGCCGACCGCGGCCTTTCTCTCGAGGCGCTCGCGGCGCATTGCGGCGTCAGCCGCTCGATGATCTCGCTCATCGAGCGGGGCGAAAGCAGCCCGACGGCGGTGCTGCTCGAAAAACTTGCGACCGGCCTCGGCGTTCCGCTGGCGTCGCTGTTCGATGTACCCCTGCCCGAGCCAGGACCGGTGTCGCGGCTGGCCGACCAGCCGCAATGGCGTGATCCGCATTCGGGCTATGTGCGCCGCAACGTGTCGCCCGGCGGCTCCGCATCGCCGATCCATATCGTCGAGGTTCTTTTTCCGCCCAAGGCGCGCGTGGCCTACGAAACCGGCGCGCGGGAACCCCAGGTTCACCAGCAGGTGTGGGTGCTCGAAGGAAGCATCGAAGTCACGCTTGGCGACGATCGCCACCGGCTCGGCGCGGGCGACTGCCTGGCGCTGGTGCTCGACCGCCCCACCAGCTATTACAACCCCACGCGGCAGATCGCGCGCTATGCCGTCGTGATCGCCACCTCGCCTTCTTCCTGGAGATGACATGACAAAGCCAGCAGCAACCCCCGCGCCGCGCATCCGCGTTCTCTCCAGCGTGGACGACGCACATGTCCGCCAGCTGGCCGACGTGCTCGTCGACTGCGTCGAAGGCGGCGCCTCGGTCAGCTTCATGCTGCCGCTGACACGCGAGCGCGCACTGGCCTTCTGGCGCCACGTGGCCGAGGGCGTGGCAGGCGGAGAACGCGCACTGTTGGTGGCCGAAGACGCGCAAGGCATCGTCGGCACGGTGCAGCTGGTGCTCGCACAACCCGAGAACCAGCCGCACCGCGCCGAGGTCTCGAAGATGCTCGTGCACCGGCGTGCCCGCCGCCAGGGCATCGGCGCACTGCTGATGCAGGCCGCCGAGCAGCTGGCCCGCGAATACGGAAAGACCCTGCTCGTGCTCGACACCTCCAGCGCCGAGGCCGAGCGGCTCTATGCCCGGCTCGGCTGGGCGCGCGTGGGCGTGGTTCCGGGCTATGCGCTGCTGCCCGGCGGCGAGCCCTGCGACACCACCTACTTCTATCGCACGCTGCCGGATCAGCGCGTGGCACCGCAGGTGCGGTAGGCCGGGTTGCTGTTGCCTGCGGCGCGTGGCGCCGGTGCCGCAGCGGCCCTGCGGTTCACGGCCGTATGCAGCAGCAGCCCGCCGACCACCATCGCCATGCCGGCCAGCTCGTGGGCCGAGGGCAGCCTGCCCATCGCAACGCCCATCAGCAAGGCCGACACCGGAACGAAATTCAGGAACGCCGTGCCGGTGACGGCACCCAGCGTGCGCACGCCGTAGTTGAAGGCCAGCACGGAGATGGCGGACGGCACCAGGCCCACGAACAGCAGCGCGTGCCACGAGAGGCGCAGGCCCTCGGCAGTGGGTGCATGGCTCGCGCCGAAGGCGGTGGCGATCAGCGCGCCCGCCAGCAGCAGCGGCCAGGAAGCCAGCACGGTGAGGGCCGAATATTCGACCACGTCGAGCGTGGGAAAGCGCGCCGCGCCGCGCGTGTACCAGATCCAGCCCAGCGTGCCGGCAAAGGCCACCGCGTCGCCGAAGAGCGTCGAACCGGCGGATGAAGCGCCGCCGAAGACAAGGCCCGACACCATGGCGACGCCCGCGAGCGCCAGCGCCGTCGCCAGCAGCGCCAGGCGCGCGGGCCGCACGCCGTCGAAGGCCCAGCGCACCAGTTGCGTGGTCATGGGCGTGGTGGCCACGATCACCGCGCCGTGCGAGGGCACCGAATGCGCGAGCCCGACGAACAGCATCACGCTGAAGACGCCGAAGCCCGCGGCGCCCCGCAGCGCCAGCGGCAGCGCGTGCAGGCGCAGCTTGCGCCAGGGCGCCGCGCCGCGCGGCAGCAGCAGCGCAGCGAACAGCAGGGCCGACATGCTGTAGCGGATCAGCGTGAGCCACACGGGCTCGACGTGCGGCAGGACGTCCTTGCCGACAAGGAACATGGCGCCCCATCCGGAGGTGGCGAGCAGCAGCGCGGCAATGCCGAGCGGGCGTGGATTGGCGGTGAACATGGTGTGCGAGCCTCGTTGCATTGAATCGATGGCGCCAAGCTTCGGCTTTTCCGCGCGGTGCGGCCATTCGCTTCTTTGGACGGGGGTCTCCGAAAAAACGAACGGACGCGGGCCGCGCCAGCGCTCACAATTTGGGCCATGGAGCTCTACCAACTGAAGACCTTCGTTGCCATTGCGAAGGAGGGCAGCCTCACCCGCGCCGCCGAGCGCGTGTTCACCAGCGCGCCGGCCGTCAGCGCGCAGCTCAAGGCACTGGAGGACGAGCTGGGCGTGAAGCTGTTCGAGCGTACGCCGCGCGGCATGGTGCCCACGCAGGCCGGGCGCAGCCTGCTCGAGGAAGCCGAGCGCACGCTGGCCTCGGCCATGCGCATGCGCTCGGCCGCCGAACAGCTGCGCGGCGCGGCGCAGGGCGTGGTGCGCTTCGGCACCGTGGTCGATCCGGTGGCCTTGAGGCTCGGCGAGGTGCTGGTCAAGCTTGCGGAGCGCCATCCGCAGGTCACGCTGCAGCTGCGGCAGGGCCTGTCGTTCGAGACGCTGGCGGCGGTGCAGCGCGGCGAGCTCGACTGCGCCTACGCGCTCAGCGACAGCGAGCAGGTCGAAGGCATGGAGCTGCTGCGCCTCGTTCCGGTCGAGCTGGTCGTGGCGCTGCCGCTGCCGGTTTCCGAGGCCCACCCCGGCCTCACGCTCGATGAACTCACCCGCCTGCCATGGGTGGGCACGCCGCCCTCGTGCATCCTGCGCACGCACCTCGAGAAGCTGTTCGCGGGCGCCGGCCGCGACTACCGGCAGGGCCGCACGGCCGACAGCGAAAGCGCCGTGCGCAGCATGGTCGCAAGCGGCATGGGCGCGGGCCTGCTGCGGCTCGACCAGGCCGAGCAGGGCGAGCGCAACGGCGAGCTTGCGATCTGGAACGGCTGGCGCTCGCGCACCTGGCTTTGCTGGCTCGCGGCGCAAGGCCGGCACGCGAGCGCCGTCGAGGCGGTGCGCAGCGCGGTGCTCGAAACCTGGACCTGAGCGGCGCGCGTAGAGGCCGCCGAATTTGCAGCGGGCGCGCGCGGCCTGTCATCATTCGCGCCTGCAATGACCCAAGAACCGACTCTCTCCATGGATCTGTTGAACCGCGCCAGGCAGCTCCTGGCCGCTCCGGACGGCACGCTGCCCGGCGCCGCCGCCACACCCGAGGCCGGCTGCGTGGTGCTGATTGCGCTGGGCGACGGCGCGAGCCGCGCGCGCGTGGTCGCCGGGCGCGCCGAAAGCGCCGAGCAGGCCTGGCAAAAGGCCAGCGATGCGGCGATTGCGCTCGCGCAGCGCATCGGCATGCAGCCGCGCCGCGTGCGCGTGGAGCTGG
The DNA here is from genome assembly GCF_041154485.1 of Variovorax sp. V93. Classification (NCBI taxonomy): domain Bacteria; kingdom Pseudomonadati; phylum Pseudomonadota; class Betaproteobacteria; order Burkholderiales; family Comamonadaceae; genus Variovorax; species Variovorax sp. V93. The sequence continues at coordinate 1,094,052 of NZ_AP028669.1, forward strand.
TCGACCAGGTCGAGCCCATGAGCTGGGGCGCGCTGAAGGACCGCCTGGCGCGCACCAAGCGCAACTACTTCAACCAGGGCGTGTCCCTCGATGCGGCGTTTGACGCGGCGCTGCTCGCGCCGGAGATCAACGGCAGCGCCATCTTCTACAACGGCACGGTGGGCCATGCCGAGCCCAATCCGGGCAACCTGCGCCTTCATGCGAAGCGGCGCTTCGGTGTCGAGCTCGATTTTCCGCAGGACGACGCGGCGCCGGTGTGGTGCTTCACCACGCGCGCGGCCTATGCCGACGCGGAGGGCGCGTGGCCCATCACCCCCAAGGGACAGGCGGCGGGCTACCGCACGCTGCCCGAGTGGGGCGCCGGCCAGGTGCGCAGCCTGGTGGACAGCGCGAGCGACTATCTCGCGGCACAGATCAAGCCCACGGGCGAGTTCCACTACGGCTGGTTCCCGTGCTTCGACCGCGCGATTCCCACCTACAACACCTTGCGCCACGCGAGCTCGACCTATGCGCTGCTCGAAGCCTGGGAGCTGACCCGCAGCGACAGCCAGAAGGCGGCCATCGACCGCTCGCTGTCGCTGCTGACGCAGCGGCTGATCCGCCAGGCCGAGCTGCCCGGCGGCACGCGCGCGGCCTACCTGCTGGACATCGGCGACGAGGTCAAGCTCGGCGGCAATGCGGTGTGCCTGCTGGCGCTCGTCAAGTACACGGAGCTCACGGGCGATCCGCAATACCTGCCGCTGATGGAGCAGCTCGCGCTCGGCATCCAGGCCATGCAGGATCCGGCCACCGGGCGCTTCGTGCACGTGCTGAACTACCCGTCGCTCGAGGTGAAGGACGCATTCCGTGTCATCTACTACGACGGCGAGGCCGCCTTCGGCCTGATGCGCCTGTACGGCCTCACGCGGGACGAGCGCTGGCTCGCGGTGGTCGAGAAGGCCTTCGAGCATTTCATTGCCGCGGAGCACTGGCGCGCGCACGACCACTGGCTGAGCTACTGCGTCAACGAGCTCACAAGGGTTCGGCCCGAAACGCGCTACTACCAGTTCGGCCTGCGCAACGTGGCCGACTACCTGGACTTCGTGCTGGAGCGCATCACCACCTTCCCGACCCTGCTCGAGCTCATGATGGCCGCGCGCGAGATGGTGGAGCGCCTGGCCGCCGACCCCGCGCTGCGCCCGCTGCTCGAAGGCTTCGACCGCGCCAAGTTCGACCGCGCGCTCGAGCATCGCGCGCGCTACCTGGCCAACGGCTACTTCTGGCCCGAGCTCGCGATGTTCTTCCGCAACCCGGACCGCATCGCCGGTTCGTTCTTCATCAAGCACCACAGCTTCCGCGTTCGCATCGACGACGTGGAGCACTATTTGTCCGGGCTCATTGCCTACTGGAAGCACCGTCGATGAACAGCAGCAGCAATATCACCACCCGCGAATTCGGCCGCATGCCCGACGGGCGCGTCGTGACCGAATACACCCTGGACAACGGCCGGGGCCTGCGCCTGAGCGCCATCAACCATGGCGGCATCGTCACTGCGTTGCACGTGCCGGACCGCCATGGGCACAGCGGCAACATCGTGCTCGGCCTGCCGAGCCTCGCCGATTACCTCGGCCCGCATCCGCACCTGGGCACCATCGTCGGGCGCTACGCGAACCGGATCGCGGGCGGGCGCTTCACGCTCGATGGCGTTGCGCACCAGCTCCCGCTGAACAACGGCGCCAACACGCTGCATGGCGGGCACCAGGGCTTCGGCACGCGCTTCTGGCAGATCGAGCCGGTGCCGGCGGACAGCGCGGCGGGCGACATCGCCATCGAGCTTCGCTACACCAGCGCCGATGGCGAAGAGGGTTTTCCGGGCGAGGTGCAGGTGACGGTGCGCTACGCGCTCAGCACCAGCGAGAACACCTGGCGCATCGACTACCGCGCCGTGGCCGACCGGCCCACGGTGCTGAACCTGAGCCATCACGACTATTTCAACCTCGCGGGCGAGGGCGCGGTGCTGGACCATCGGCTCACGATTCCCGCGAGCCGCTACTGCCCGGTGGATGCAGGCCTGATTCCGCTCGGCCTCGCGCCGGTGGACGGAACGCCGTTCGACTTCCGCGCAGCCACGCCCATCGGCGCGCGCATCGATGCGCCGCACGAGCAATTGCGCGTCGCTGGCGGCTACGACCACAACTGGGTGCTCGACCGCGGGCCCGACGGCCTCGCGCTGGCGGCGCGGCTCGAGCACCCGCCGTCCGGGCGCGTGATGGAGGTACACACGACCGAGCCGGCGCTGCAGTTCTATTCGGGCAACTTCCTCGACGGCAGCCTGCGCGGTGCCGATGGCGAGAGCTTGCGGCGCGGCGCGGGGCTGTGCCTGGAAACACAGCACTGCCCCGATTCGCCGAACCAGCCGGACTTTCCTTCGACGGTGCTGCGGCCGGGAGAGGTGTTCGGCAGCAGCACGCTTCACCGCTTCGGCATTTCCTGAACCGTGGCCGCAACGAGCTTGCGGACCACCGGCAGCACCACCAGCAGCGACGGAAACGCGACCAGCCAGGAGACGCCCCAGGCGCTCATCCACATCTGCAGGAGCCCGCTCGCGAGCCCCACGCTCTTGAGCGTGGAGACGCCGGCGACGATGCAGGACATGAAGACCGAAAGGAAAAACGGCATGACGATGCCCGCATAGCGGGCGGGAAGTTTTCTGCGGTTCATGGGCGGGCCAGCTCCTGGATGTATTGGTTCAAGGTACGCGGCTCGCGGCCGAGGATCGCCCGCAGCGTCAGCGGATTTCCGCCGAGCCCGTGCGCGGCATAGTGCGCGTGCACCCTCGAGAGCAGCAGGCGCTGGCGCTCGTCGTAGGGCGGATTGGCCCGCGCAACCCAGTCGCCGAAGCTCCATTGCTCGGCCGACACCGGGCGCCCCAGCGCCTCGCTGGCCATGCGCGCGATTTCAAGCCGGTTGAAGCGGTCCGGCGCGCACAGCTCGAAGCTGCCGAAGGCGAGGTGGTCGCCCGTCAGCGCGAGGGCGGCGACTTCCGCCACGTCGCGAAAGTCGACCCGGGCGATGCGCGTGGAAACGGGGTAGGGCTCGGCAAGCACGCCGTCCTTCGCGATGGCGGGCCAGGCGGCATCCAGGTTCTGGAAGAAGTTGGCGGGATGCAGCAGCGTGTATTCAAGATCCGATTCGAACAGCGCCGTCTCGACCGCGACCTTGCTCGCATGGTTGGCGAGCGTGGCGTGCGTGGGCTGGATCACCGAGGAGAAAACGAACTTCCGCACGCCCGCGCCGGCGGCTGCGGCCACCATGTTGCATCCCATCCGTGCTTCGTCGGGCTGGAAGGCGGGGCCGATGTGGAACACGCCGCCGGCGCCCGCGGCCGCGCGCGCAAGGCTCGCCGGGTCGCGCAGGTCGCCGATGACCGCTTCGGCCGCGCCGTTGCCCAGGGCGGCGCGTGCGCCTTCTTCGTTGCGCACCAGCGCGCGCACCGCGGCGCCGCGCGCCAGCAGGGCAGACACCACCCAGTGCGCGACCCGGCCGGTCGCGCCGACCACCAGTACGGTGGCTTTTCTTTGCTCTTGCATGCATCTCTCCTTCGGTTGAGCGGTTCAAGACCGCGGCCGAAGAACGATACGAATTGCCGAAAAGTTTGAGAATCCATGCAAATCGACATAGACCTTCATTCAAAACGGAAAGATCTCATGGAGCAGATCCAGGACATCCGGGCCTTCGTGGCCATCGTCGACCACGGCAGCCAGAGCGCAGCGGCGCGGCACCTCGGGCGCTCGGTCCAGTCGGTCAGCCGCTCGCTCGGCGCGCTGGAACGCAGCCTCGGCGTGCAGCTGCTCCGGCGCACGACGCGGCAGTCCTCGGTCACCGAGGTCGGCCTCGCCTACCACCGCCGCGTGCAGGCGGCGCTTGCCGAATTCGATGCGGCCGCCGCCGAGGCGAGCAGCCAGCTCGCATCGCCCAGGGGACTGCTGCGGATTGCCGCGCCGGTGCAGTTCGCGCCGGCTTTCGTGGTGCCGCTGATCGCCGCCTTCATGCGGCGCTATCCGGCCATGGAAGTGGAACTCACCGCCTCGGACCGCTTCGTGAACCTGATCGACGGCGACCTGGACCTCGCCATCCGCATCGGCGAACTGCCCGACTCCGAACTCGCCGCCCGGCGGCTCGGCGGCTTGCGCATGATCGTGGCGGGCGCTCCGGCGTATTTCGAGCGCCATGGCCGCCCGCAGCGGCCCGAAGACCTGGCCGGCCACCAGTGCCTCGTGCGGACCACGCACGAGACCGATGCGCACTGGCCGTTCACGATCAACGGCAGGCCAAGGCGGGTCAAGGTCTCGGGGCGGTTCCGGGCCGACAACACGGCGGCCATCTATGCGGCCGTGACGCAGGGCCTGGGCCTGTGCTTCACGCCGCTCTGGCAGATTCGCCATCTGCTGGAGGGCGGCCGCGTCGAACTGGTGCTGACCGATTTCGAACCGCCCGAAATACCGGTGCACGTGGTGTGGCCCGCCGCCAGGGGAAGCCAGGCAAGGGCGAAGCTGTTTGCGGACTTCGCCGCCGAGAACCTGCCTAGGCCTTGACGGCCGCCGCGCCGAACTCGGCCGCGGGCAGGCCCGGGCTGCCGATGCGCACCGCGAACAATCCGCCGGCCAGCGGCTCGGCCTCGAGCTGTTCGGCCGTGAGCCCGCTGCGCGCGGTGCTGATGTAGAGCGTGCACAGGTCCTCGCCGCCGAAGGCGCAGTCCGTGACGTTGCTCGCGGGCAGTTCGATGCGGCACAGCTCGGCGCTGCTCACCGGGTCGTGGCAGCTCACGCAATGGCCGCCCCAGCGCGCAATCCAGAGGCGGCCGGCCGCGTCGGTCGTCATGCCGTCGGGCAGGCCGTCGCCCTCGGCGAAGCGAAGCCACACCCGCTTGTTGCCCACGGTGCCGGCCGTGCTGTCGAAGTCGTAGGCATAGACGCAGCCTTCGACCGTGGCATTGAAGTACATCGTGCGTTCGTCGAGCGACCAGGTCGGCCCGTTGGTCACCGCAAAGCCGTCGTCGTGGCGCGTGCAGCGGCCGTCGGCATCGAAGCGGTAGAGCGCGCCGGTCGGCGCCACGCAATCGAAGTCCATGCTGCCGCCCCAGAAGCGGCCCTGCCGGTCGCACTTGCCGTCGTTGAAGCGGTTGCCGGGCCGGTCGGGCTCGGGCTGGTGCAGGTAGCGCGGCGCCGCATCCACCGCGGGGTCGAAGAAGGCGAAGCCGCGGCGCATGGTGACGATCAGCCCCGGCGCGTTCGCGCGCTCGGCCAGCGCGGTGATCTCCTCGTCGAACTGCCAGCTGCGCCGCGCGCCGCTGGCCGGATCGAGGCGGTACAGGCGGCTTTCGAGGATGTCGATCCAGTAGAGCGCCCGTTCGCGCGGCGACCACAGCGTGCCCTCGCCGAGCGTGGCGCCCGCGGGCCACAGGCACTCGGGTTGGCCGAGGATCGATGGCACGCCTAGGGGCGTGGGAGTGGATGCGGTGCTTCCGGTCTGGGTCATTTGTTTTGCGCCTTTGTTGTCTCTGTCCTTGACGCGGCGGATCGTATCAAGGCATATTGATAATAGAAACCAAACTATTTGGCATCAAGTGATATTGATTTTGCAATGTCACAGCCAGCTCTCTGGAGACACCCATCTTGAAGGATTCCCCGCAGCTTTCGATTCATCCCAGCCTGAAGGGACGCACGGTGTTCGTCACCGGCGGCGGCAGCGGCATTGGCGCGGCGATTGTGGCCGCGTTTGCCGCGCAGGGCGCACGCGTGGCCTTCGTCGACATTGCCGAAGGCGCCAGCGCCGCGCTCGCGCAGCGCATCGAACAAGAAGGCCATGCCGCGCCATGGTGGCGCGCCTGCGACGTGCGCGACATCGGCGCGCTGCAGAAGGCCATTGCCGATGCGGCCGCCGAGCTCGGCGACTTTGCGGTGCTGGTCAACAACGTGGCAAGCGACGACCGCCACACGCTCGAATCGGTCACGCCCGACTACTACGACAACCGCATGGCCATCAACGAGCGGCCCGCGCTGTTCGCGATCCAGTCGGTGGTGCCGGGCATGCGGCGGCTGGGCTTCGGCTCGGTGGTCAACCTGGGCTCCACGGGCTGGCAGACCAAGGGCTCGGGCTATCCCTGCTATGCGATTGCCAAGTCGTCGGTCAATGGCCTCACGCGCGGCCTGGCGGTGGAACTGGGCCGCGACCGCATCCGCATCAACACCGTATCGCCCGGCTGGGTGATGACCGAGCGGCAGGTGCAGCTGTGGCTCGACGACGAGGGTGAGCAATCGCTCAAGCGCAACCAGTGCCTGCCCGACAAGCTGATGCCCGAGGACATCGCGCGCATGGTGCTGTTCCTCGCGTCGGACGACGCGAAGATGTGCACCGCGCAGGAGTTCACCGTGGATGCGGGCTGGACCTGATCAGTCCAGTTCCAGCTTGCGGCCGTAGACGCTGAGGCTCGCGGTCTTCAGCGCCTTCATCATCACCTTGGCCGCCGGCGACAGCAGCCGGTCGGTGCGCGTGATGATGCCGAAGGCGTCCATGTGGCAGGGCATGTCCAGCGGCAGCAGCGACACGATGCCGTGCGCGGCGTAATAGCGCGCCACGTCGGTCGCGAGCACGGCCACCATGTCGCTTTGCTGCAGCATGCGCGTGATGAAGAGCAGGGCTGAGCTCTCGATGATGTTGTTCGGCGGCACCAGGCCCTCCTCCTGGAACATCAGCTCGAAGCGGTGGCGCAGCACGCTGCCCGCGGGCGGCACGATCCAGCCGGCGCCCACCACGTCGCGCAGCGTGAGGCCGCTCATGCCCAGCAGCGGATGGCCGGGGCGCACCAGCGCACACACCGGCTCCTCGGCCAGCGCCTCGTAGCGCAGCTGCGACTTGTCGTGCTCGGCGAAGAGCCGCGCCACCAGGATGTCGAGCTTGCCCTGCTCGAGCCGCTCGATCAGCACCGCGCTGGTCTCGATCTCGAGCGACACGCGCAAATCGGGCTGCTCGCGCTTCACCATCGCCACCGCGGGCGGCATCAGCGTGAGGCCCGGCGCGGTGATGGCGCCCACGCCCACCTGGCCGAAGCGGCCGGCCTTGAGTGCGGTGAGTTCGTCGTGCGCCTGGTTCAGGCTGGCCAGCGCCACGCGGGCGTGGCGGATCATGGTTTCGCCGTACCAGGTGGGCCGCATGCCGCGCGGCAGCCGGTCGAACAGCGGCACTTCCAGCACGTCCTCCAGGTCCTTCAGCAGCTTGGAAGCGGCCGGCTGGGTCATGTTGAGCACCTGGGCCGCGCGGTGGATGTTGCCTTCCTCCGCCAGCGCCACCAGCAAGAGCAGCTGCCGCGTCTTGAGGCGCGCACGGATGAACCAGTGGTTGTAGTTGGTCATGTCTCGTGGGTTGTTGTTTGTGAGAGCTTTGTGCTCAGAGGGTTTTCCAGAATCCAGCGATTGATATGCATTTTGTCGAAAAAATGATTGGATTGATATCAATTCTGTTCATAGACTCGCCGCACTTTTCCAAAACGAGAGACAAGGTCGGCGCGCAGGTGATTCACGGCGAGATCCATCAGAACGTGCGGCAATACATCAACGGCCGCTGGGAAACCAGCGCGACCACCGGTGTGAGCGCCAATCCTTCGGACACCAGCGAAGTGGTGGCCGAATACGCACGCGCCGATCGCCGCCAGGTGGAATCCGCGATCCGCGCGGCCGCCGACGCCTTTTCCCACTGGAGCCACAGCACGCCGCAGCGCCGGGCCGACGTGCTCGACCGCATCGGCACCGAACTGCTGGCGCGCAAGGACGAACTGGGCCTGCTGCTGGCGCGCGAGGTCGGCAAGACCCTGCCCGAAGCGGTGGCCGAGGCGGCGCGCGCGGGGCAGGTGTTCAAGTTCTTCGCGGGCGAGGCGCTGCGCGGCGGCGGCGAGAACATGGCCTCGCTGCGCGCGGGCGTGCAGGTCGACGTCACGCGCGAACCGGTCGGCGTGGCCGGGCTCATTACGCCGTGGAACTCGCCGCTCGCGGTGCCGGCAACCAAGATTGCGCCGGCGCTCGCGCACGGCAACTGCGTGGTGTTCAAGCCCGCCGAATTGGCGCCGGCCTGCGGCTGGACGCTGGCCGAGATCATCAGCCGCGCCGCGCTGCCCGCGGGCGTGTTCAACCTCGTGATGGGCAGCGGCCGCGAGGCGGGCCAGGCACTGGTCGACAGCCCGCTGGTCGATGCCCTGAGCTTCACCGGTTCGGCGCGCAACGGCGAGCGCATCCTGCAGGCGGCCGCTACGCGGCGCGCCAAGGTGCAGCTCGAGATGGGCGGCAAGAACGCACTCGTGGTGCTGGCCGACGCCGATATCGACCATGCGGTCGACTGCGCGGTGCAGGGCGCGTATTTTTCCAACGGCCAGCGCTGCACGGCATCGAGCCGGCTGATCGTCGAGGCCGCGGTGCACGACGCGTTCGTCTCGCGGCTGCGCGATCGGCTCAAGGCACTGAAGATCGGCCATGCGCTCGAACGCGGCGTCGACGTCGGGCCGCTGGTCGATGAAGAGCGGCTGGCGCGCAGCCTGGCCTGGGTCGGCATTGCGCGCGAGGAGGGCGCCGAGCATGTGTGGGGCGGCGAGCCGCTGCAGCGCGCAACCGCCGGCCACTACATGAGCCCCGCACTGTTCCTGGCCACGCCCGGGCACCGCATCGCGCGCGAGGAAATCTTCGGCCCGCTGGCCTGCGTGCTTCGCGCGGCCGACTACGACGAGGCGCTGGCGCTGTGCAACGACACCCCTTCGGGCCTGAGCGCGGGCATCTGCACCAACTCGCTCAAGCACGCGATGCATTTCAGGCGCCATGCCGAAGTCGGCATGACGATGGTCAACCTGCCGACGGCGGGCGTGGATTTCCACGCGCCCTTCGGCGGGCGCAAGGGGTCGGGCTACGGGCCGCGCGAACAAGGGCGCCACGCCGCGGAGTTCTACACGACGGTCAAGACCGGCTACATGCTGGCCTGACCACCACGGATGGTTTTCATCAACAAGCAAGCACTCAGAAAGAAGGAGACATTCCAATGAAACTCAATCGCCGCACCCTCAACATCGCGCTCGCCGCCGCCTCGCTCGGCGGGCTCCTGCCTGCCACCGCGCTGGCGCAGAAGAAGATCGTGCTCGGCTTCAGCCAGGTGGGCGCCGAGAGCGAATGGCGCACCGCCAACACCGAGTCGATCAAGGCCTCGGCCAAGGAAGCGGGCATCGAGCTCAAGTTCTCCGACGCGCAGCAGAAGCAGGAAAACCAGATCAAGGCGATCCGTTCGTTCATCGCGCAGAAGGTGGACGTGATCGCCTTCTCGCCGGTGGTCGAGTCGGGCTGGGAAACCGTGCTGCGCGAAGCCAAGGCCGCGAAGATCCCGGTGGTGCTGACCGACCGATCGGTGAACACCAAGGACGACTCGCTCTACGTGACCTTCATGGGCTCCGACTTCGTCGAGGAAGGCCGCAAGGCGGGCCGCTGGCTGGTCGAGAAGATGAAGGACCAGAAGGGCGACGTGAACATCGTCGAGCTGCAGGGCACCGTGGGCTCGGCACCGGCCATCGACCGCAAGAAGGGCTTCGAGGAAATCATCAAGGCCGACCCCAAGTTCAAGATCCTGCGCTCGCAGACCGGCGACTTCACGCGCGCCAAGGGCAAGGAAGTGATGGAAGCCTTCCTGAAGGCCGAGGGCAAGAAGATCAACGTGCTCTACGCGCACAACGACGACATGGCCATCGGCGCCATCCAGGCCATCGAGGAAGCGGGCCTGAAGCCGGCCAAGGACATCACGATCATCTCGATCGATGCCGTCAAGGGTGCCTTCGAAGCCATGATCGCCGGCAAGCTCAACGTGTCGGTCGAATGCAGCCCGCTGCTCGGCCCCCAGCTGATGAGCGCCGTGAAGGACATCAAGGCCGGCAAGCCGCTGCCCAAGCGCATCGTGACCGAAGAGACGATCTTCCCGATGGAAGTCGCCGCCAAAGAGTTTCCCAATCGCAAGTACTGAGAGCCCACACCCATGAAACGCAACTTCCTCAAGGCCTCGCTCGCAGGCATCGCACTGGCCATCGCCGGCATCGCGCCGCTCGCGCACGCGCAGGACAAGGGCCCGATCGCCATCTCGATGCCGACCAAGTCGTCGGCGCGCTGGATCGCCGATGGCGCCAACATGGTCAAGTACTTCAAGGAGAAGGGCTACAAGACCGACCTGCAGTACGCCGACGACGACATTCCGAACCAGCTCGCGCAGATCGAGAACATGGTGACCAAGGGCTCCAAGGTGCTGGTCATCGCGGCCATCGACGGCACCACGCTGTCCGACGTGCTGCAGAAGGCGGCCGACAAGGGCGTGAAGGTCATTGCCTACGACCGGCTCATCAAAGGCTCGAAGAACGTCGACTACTACGCCACCTTCGACAACTTCCAGGTCGGCGTGCTGCAGGCGCAGTCGATCGAGGCGGCGCTCGGCCTGAAGAGCGGCAAGGGCCCGTTCAACATCGAGCTGTTCGGCGGTTCGCCCGACGACAACAACGCCTTCTTCTTCTACAACGGCGCGATGTCGGTGCTGGAGCCGTACATCAAGAGCGGCAAGCTGGTGGTGCGCAGCAAGCAGATGGGCATGGACAAGGTCGGCACGCTGCGCTGGGACGGCGCGGTGGCGCAGGCCCGCATGGACAACCTGCTGTCGGCCTACTACACCAAGGACCGCGTCGATGCGGTGCTGTCGCCGTACGACGGCCTGTCGATCGGCATTCTCTCGTCGCTCAAGGGCGTGGGCTACGGCTCGGCGTCGCAGCCGATGCCGGTGGTGTCGGGGCAGGACGCGGAGATCCCGTCGGTCAAGTCGATCCTGCGCAAGGAGCAGACCTCGACCGTGTTCAAGGACACGCGCGAGCTGGCCAAGGTCACGGTGGCCATGGTCGACGCCATGCTGTCGGGCAAGACGCCCGAGGTGAACGACACCAAGACCTACAACAACGGCATCAAGGTGGTGCCCTCGTACCTGCTCAAGCCCGTGAGCGTGGACGGCGGCAACTGGAAGCAGGTGCTGGTCGACAGCGGCTACTACAAGGAAAGCCAGGTCAAGTGAGCGTCGGAATGGCAGCAGCAGAAGCGGACGGCCGCAGCATCCTCGAGATGCGCGGCATCACCAAGACATTTCCGGGCGTGAAGGCGCTCAGCGATGTCAACCTGGCGGTGCGCGCGGGCGAGATCCATGCGGTGGTCGGCGAGAACGGCGCGGGCAAGTCGACGCTCATGAAGGTGCTGAGCGGCGTCTATCCGTGCGACTCGTACACCGGGGAGATCCACTTCGAGGGCGAGCTGCGCCGCTTCCGGAGCATTGCCGACAGCGAGAAGCTCGGCATCATCATCATCCACCAGGAGCTGGCGCTGGTGCCGCTCTTGTCCATTGCCGAGAACATCTTTCTCGGCAACGAGATTGCGCACGGCGGCGTGATCGACTGGTTCGCCGCCTATGCGAAGACGCACGAGCTGCTCGCCAAGGTGGGCCTGAAGGAGCCGCCCACCACGCTGGTGACCGACCTGGGCGTGGGCAAGCAGCAGCTGGTGGAGATTGCCAAGGCCCTGGCCAAGGAGGTCAAGCTGCTGATCCTCGACGAGCCCACCGCCAGCCTCAACGAGAACGACAGCGACGCGCTGCTGATGCTGCTGCTCGAGCTGAAGCGCCAGGGCATCGCATCGATCCTGATCTCGCACAAGCTCAACGAGATTGCCAAGGTGGCCGACTCCATCACCGTGCTGCGCGACGGCGCCACGGTGGAGACCATGGACTGCCGCGGCCAGCCGATCAGCGAGGACCGCATCATCCGCGGCATGGTGGGGCGCGACATGGCGCACCGCTATCCGCAGCGCAATCCGAAGATCGGCGAGACGGTGTTCGAGGTGCGCGACTGGCGCGTGCACCATGCGCTGCATGCCGACCGCGAACAGATCAAGGGCGTGGACCTGCATGTGCGCAAGGGCGAGATCGTCGGCATTGCGGGCCTCATGGGCGCGGGCCGCACCGAGCTGGCGATGAGCGTGTTCGGCAAGTCCTACGGCCAGCGCATCAGCGGCACGGTGCTGATGCACGGACAGCCGGTGGACGTGGGCACGGTGCGCAAGGCCATCGACCATGGCATTGCCTACGTCACCGAAGACCGCAAGGGCCTGGGGCTGGTGCTGGAGGAAAACATCCAGAAGAACGTGAGCCTCGCCAACCTGGAGGCGGTCTCGAGTTCGATGGTGATCGACGACGCGCGCGAATTCAAGGTGGCGAGCGACTACCGCCGTGCACTCAACATCCGCTCTTCGGGCGTGGAGCAGCTGGTGGTGAACCTGTCGGGCGGCAACCAGCAGAAGGTGGTGCTCAGCAAATGGCTCTTCACCCAACCCGAACTTTTGATTCTCGACGAACCCACGCGCGGCATCGACGTGGGCGCCAAGTACGAGATCTACACCATCATCGACCAGCTCGCGAGCGAGGGCAAAGGCATTCTCATGATTTCTTCCGAACTGCCGGAACTGCTTGGCATGTGCGACCGCATCTACGTGATGAACGAGGGCCGCTTCGTGGCCGAATTTCCGGCCGCCGAGGCTTCGCAGGAGCGCATCATGCATGCCATCGTGAGCGCGGGGAGTTCCGTCCATGTCGCAGCCTGACGCCAACGCGGTGAACGCCGCCGTCCCCCTGGCAGAGGCCGCCCCGAAGCTGCACGCCGGCTTCCTGAAGAACAATCTGCGCGAATACGGCATGCTGATCTCGCTGGTCGCGATCATGGTGCTGTTCCAGGTGCTGACCGACGGCACGCTGCTGCGGCCGCTGAACCTCACCAACCTGCTGCTGCAGAACAGCTACGTCGTCATCATGGCGCTGGGCATGCTGCTGGTGATCGTGGCGGGGCACATCGATCTGTCGGTGGGCTCGGTCTGCGGCTTCATCGGCGCGCTGGCGGCGGTGCTGATGGTGGAGTACGAGTGGCACTTCGTGCCCACGGCCATCATCAGCATTGCGGCCGGCGCGGTCATCGGCGCCGCGCAGGGCTGGTTCGTCGCGTTCCGCAAGATCCCGTCGTTCATCGTCACGCTCGCGGGCATGCTGGTGTTCAAGGGGCTCACGCTGGCGCTGCTGGCGGGGCAGTCGGTGGGGCCGTTCCCGGTCGAGTTCCAGCGGCTGAGCTCGGGCTTCATTCCCGATCCGCTGGGCGGCGACACACTGCGCACCACCTCGCTGGTGGTCGGCGCGCTGGCCGCTGCGGCGCTGGTGTTCTTCAAGCTGCGCGGGCGCGCCAAGCTCGCGGCGCACGGCATGGAAACGGAGCCCTATGTGTTCTTCCTCGTGAAGAACCTGTTCTTCGCGGCCATCATCCTGTTCTTCAGCTACCTGCTCTCGACCTACAAGGGCCTGCCCAACGTGCTGATCGTGATGGCGGTGCTGATCGTGGTGTACGACTTCGTCACCAACCGCACCACCATCGGCCGGCGCATCTATGCGCTCGGCGGCAACGAGAAGGCGGCGCGGCTGTCGGGCGTGAAGACGCAGCGGCTTGCCTTCCTGACCTTCGTCAACATGGGCGCGCTGGCCGCGCTCGCGGGCCTGGTGTTCGCGGCGCGGCTTAACACGGCCACGCCCAAGGCGGGCCTGGGCTTCGAGCTCGACGTGATCGCGGCCTGCTTCATCGGCGGCGCCTCGGCCTCGGGCGGCGTGGGCCGGGTGATGGGCGCGGTGATCGGTGCCTTCATCATGGGCGTGATGAACAACGGCATGTCGATCCTGGGCATCGGCATCGACTACCAGCAGGTCATCAAGGGCCTGGTGCTGCTGGCGGCCGTGTTCCTCGACGTCTACAACAAGAACAAGTAGGCGCATGAGCCAGAGCGGCATCAGCCCCGTGCTTGAACTGCGGGGCATCCACAAGCAGTTCGGCGGCATCCCGGTGCTGCGCGACGTGCAACTGCGGCTGTACCCCGGCGAAATCCATGCGCTGATGGGGCAGAACGGCGCGGGCAAGTCGACGCTCATCAAGGTGCTCACGGGGGTTCTTCCGTCGAGCGGCGGCGAGATGCACCTCGAGGGAAAGCCCATTCATCCCGCCTCGCCGCTGGAGGCGCAGAAGCTCGGCATCAGCACGGTCTACCAGGAGGTCAACCTGTGCCCGAACCTCTCGGTGGCCGAGAACGTGTTTGCGGGCCGTTATCCGCGCTGCGGCGCGGCGCAGGGTTTCCGCATCGACTGGGCGGCGGTGAACCGGCGCGCCGAAGAGCTGCTGGCGCGCATCGGCCTGGACATCGACGTGAGCCGGCTGCTGTCGAGCTATTCGGTCGCGGTGCAGCAGATGGTGGCCATTGCGCGCTCGCTGGGCGTGTCGTCGAAGGTGCTGATCCTCGACGAGCCGACCTCGAGCCTGGACGACGACGAGGTCGAGAAGCTGTTCGAGGTGCTGAGGCGCCTGCGCAGCGAAGGGCTCGCGATCGTCTTCGTGACGCACTTCTTCAACCAGATGTATGCGGTGTCGGACCGCATCACGGTGCTGCGCAACGGCAACTGGGTGGGCGAGTGGCGCGCCGCGGACCTCGGCCCGCAGGCATTGATTGCCGCGATGCTGGGGCGTGAGCTGGCAGCCCAGTCGGCCCGGCCCGCGGCGCTGCCGGCCTTCGATGAAGCCGCGCCCGCCTTGCTGCAGGCCGAGGGCCTGGGCCAATCGGGGCAGCTGCAGGCCACCGACCTGCGCGTGCGCGCGGGCGAGGTGGTCGGCATCGCGGGCCTGCTGGGCGCCGGCCGCACCGAGCTGGCGCGCCTGCTGTTCGGGCTCGAGGCGCCCGACCGCGGGGTGCTGAGCATCGATGGCCGTTCCGTCAGCTTCTCGAACCCCGCCGACGCCATCCGCGAAGGGCTCGCGCTGTGCCCCGAAGAGCGCAAGACCGATGGCATCGTGGCCGAGCTGTCGGTGCGCGAGAACATCGCACTTGCGCTGCAGGCGCGCCTCGGCGTGCGGCGCTTCCTGTCGCGTGCCGAGCAGACGGCGATCGCCGAGCGTTTCGTCGCGTCGCTGGGCATCAAGACCGCGAGCGTGGAAACCCCCATCGGCCTGCTCTCGGGCGGCAACCAGCAGAAAGCCATGATCGCGCGCTGGCTCGCGACCGAGCCGCGCCTGTTGATCCTCGACGAGCCCACGCGCGGCATCGACGTGGCGGCCAAGCAGGAAATCATGGAAGAGATCCTGCGGCTCGCGAAGGCGGGCATGGCGGTGATCTTCATCTCCTCGGAGATGAGCGAGGTGGTGCGCGTGGCGCATCGCATCGTGGTGCTGCGCGACCGAAAGAAGGTGGGCGAGCTGCCGGGCGGCTCGAGCGAGGACGAAGTCTACGAAATGATTGCGGCGGCATGAACCAGCGTGATGTCTTGTCTTTCTCCCTCCCCCGCTGGGGGAGGGCCGGGGTGGGGGCCAGCGGCCTTCACTGCCGCGCAGTGTTCGAGGCCGCGTGCCCCCATCCCAGCCTTCCCCCGGAAGGGGAAGGAGCAAGGCAGAAGACATGAAGCGCCTCTCGTCCCTGATGAGTCATCGCCTCGCCTGGCCCATCATCACATTGCTGCTGCTGCTCGCAGTCAACACCGCGTTCAATGCCAGCTTCCTGCACCTCGAATGGCGCGACGGCCATCTGTACGGCAGCCTGGTCGACATCCTGAACCGCGCGGCGCCGCTGGTGCTGGTGTCGCTGGGCATGACGCTGGTGATTGCCACGCGCGGCATCGATATTTCGGTGGGCGCAGTGGTGGCCATTGCGGCGGCCGTCGCGGCCTGGATGATCGGCGGATCGGTGGCGAGCGACGTGAGCCGCTTCCCGATGCCGCTTGCGATCCTCGCGGCGCTCGGCGTTGCGCTGCTCTGCGGCCTCTGGAACGGGATGCTGGTCGCCAAGGTCGGCATGCAGCCGATCATCGCCACCCTGATCCTCATGGTGGCCGGCCGCGGCGTCGCGCAGCTCATTGCCGACGGGCAGATCATCACCATCTACTACAAGCCCTTTTTCTTCCTCGGCAGCGGCTACCTGCTGGGCCTGCCGTTCTCGCTGTTCATCGTGGCGGCGGTGTTCGTGCTGCTCTACCTGGCCATCACGCGCACGGCGCTGGGGCTTTTCATCCAGGCGGTGGGCATCAACCCGACGGCCGCGCGCGTGGCGGGCGTGCAGGCGCGCAGGCTCATCGTGGGTGCCTATGCGTTCTGCGGCGTGTGCGCGGGCGTGGCGGGCCTGTTGATCAGCTCCAACGTCAAGAGCGCGGACGGCAACAACGCGGGCCAGCTGCTGGAGCTCGACGCGATCCTGGCCGTGACGCTGGGCGGAACCGCGCTCACTGGCGGGCGCTTCAGCCTCATGGGCAGCGTGATCGGCGCGCTGATCATCCAGACGCTGACCTATGCGATCTATTCGCTGGGGGTGCCGCCGGAGATCAACCTCGTGGTGAAGGCCGTGGTGGTGTTCGCGGTGATGCTGCTGCAGTCGCCGGAGTTCAGGGCGGAGGTGCGGACGCTGGTGCAGCGGCCGGTGCATGAGGGGATGCAGTCATGAGCGCGGTGATCGAGGCGGCACCCTCACCCCAGCCCTCTCCCGCGAGCGGGAGAGGGGGCAAGGCAGGGCTCAACCCGAAGTACCTGCCGCTCGCGGCGACCATTTCGCTGTTCGTGCTGGTGGCCACGCTCGGCTCGGTGTTCTACGACGGCTTCTTCTCGGCGCAGGTGTTCCTCAACCTGCTGATCGACAACGCCTTCCTGATCGTGGTGGCCGTAGGCATGACCTTCGTGATCCTCTCGGGCGGCATCGACCTGTCGGTGGGCTCGGTGATCGCGCTCACCACGATGGTGTCGGCCTCGCTGGTCGAGAAGCACGGCTGGAGCCCGGCGGTGGTGATCCCGCTGGTGCTGGCCATGGGCACGGCCTTCGGCGCGTTCATGGGCCTGCTCATCGAGCGCTTCCGGCTGCAGCCCTTCATCGTCACGCTCGCGGGCATGTTCCTGGCGCGCGGGCTGTGCTACCTGATCAGCATCGACTCCATCAGCATCACCAACGCCTTCTATGCCGAGGCCTCGCAGATCCGCATTCCGGTCTGGGGCGGGGCCTCGCTGTCGATCAGCGCGGTGATCGCCATCGGCGTGCTGCTGGCGGCGGTGTTCATTGCGCACTGCACGCCCTTCGGCCGCGCGGTGTACGCCATTGGCGGCAGCGAGCAGTCGGCCATGCTCATGGGCCTGCCGGTGCGCTCCACGCTCGTCGGCGTCTACACGCTGTCGGGCTTCTGCTCGGCGCTGGCGGGCGTGATCTTCACCTTCTACATGCTCTCGGGCTACGGCCTGCATGCGCTGGGGCTGGAACTCGATGCCATCGCGGCGGTGGTGATCGGCGGCACGCTGCTCACGGGCGGCGTGGGCTACGTGGCGGGCACGCTGTTCGGCGTGCTGATGCTCGGAATCATCCAGACGCTGATCTCCTTCGACGGCACGCTGAGCTCGTGGTGGACGCGCATCGTCGTCGGTGCGCTGCTGTTCGTGTTCTGCCTGTTGCAGCGCTTCTTCACCTCGCGTGCGCCGCGGCGCTGACGCGTTCTTTTTTTCTCTCGCTTTCAGGAAACTTCCGCATGCCGGACCCAACCCCCAAGAAGAAGCTGCGCTCGACCGAATGGTTCGGCTCGGCCGACAAGAACGGCTTCATGTACCGCAGCTGGATGAAGAACCAGGGCATACCGGACCACGAGTTCGACGGCCGGCCGATCATCGGCATTTGCAACACCTGGTCGGAGCTCACGCCCTGCAACGCGCACTTCCGCAAGATCGCCGAGCACGTGAAGCGCGGCATCTCGGAGGCGGGCGGCTTCCCGGTCGAGTTTCCGGTGTTCTCCAACGGCGAATCGAACCTGCGGCCCACCGCCATGCTCACGCGCAACCTCGCGAGCATGGACGTGGAGGAGGCCATCCGCGGCAACCCGGTCGATGCGGTGGTGCTGCTCACGGGCTGCGACAAGACCACGCCGGCATTGCTGATGGGCGCCGCGAGCTGCGACATCCCGGCCATCGTGGTCACGGGCGGACCGATGCTCAACGGCAAGCTCGAGGGCAAGGACATCGGCTCGGGCACGGCCGTGTGGCAGCTGCACGAATCGCTCAAGGCCGGCGAGATCAACCTGCACCAGTTCCTCTCGGCCGAAGGCGGCATGTCGCGTTCGGCCGGCACCTGCAACACCATGGGCACGGCCTCGACCATGGCCTGCATGGCCGAGGCGCTGGGCACCTCGCTGCCGCACAACGCGGCCATTCCGGCGGTCGACGCGCGGCGCTACGTGCTCGCGCAGATGTCGGGCATGCGCGCGGTCGAGATGGCGAAGGAGGGGCTCACGCTGTCGAAGATCCTCACGCGCGAGGCTTTCGAGAACGCCATTCGCGTCAACGCCGCCATCGGCGGATCGACCAATGCGGTGATCCACCTGAAGGCCATCGCGGGGCGCATCGGCGTCGACCTCGAGCTGGAAGACTGGACGCGCATCGGCAGCAACACGCCGACCATCGTCGACCTGCTGCCCTCGGGCCGCTTCCTGATGGAGGAGTTCTACTACGCGGGCGGCCTGCCCGCGGTGCTGCGGCGCCTGGGCGAGAGCGGCCTGCTGCCGCACCCCGGCGCGCTCACCGTCAATGGCCAGTCGATCTGGGACAACGTGCGCGAGGCGCCGAGCCTCAACGACGAGGTGATCCGCCCGCTCGACAAGCCGCTGATCGCCGACGGCGGCATCCGCATCCTGCGCGGCAACCTGTCGCCGCGCGGCGCGGTGCTCAAGCCTTCGGCGGCATCGCCCGAACTGCTCAAGCACCGCGGCCGCGCGGTGGTGTTCGAGAACCTGGAGCACTACAAGGAGCGCATCGTCGACGAGAGCCTCGAGGTCGATGCGAGCTCGGTGCTCGTGATGAAGAACTGCGGTCCCAAGGGCTACCCCGGCATGGCCGAGGTCGGCAACATGGGCCTGCCGCCCAAGCTGCTGCGGCAAGGCATCAAGGACATGGTGCGCATCTCGGATGCGCGCATGAGCGGCACGGCCTACGGCACGGTGGTGCTGCACGTCGCGCCCGAGGCGGCCGACGGCGGACCGCTCGCGGCGGTGCGCGACGGCGACTGGATCGAGCTCGACTGCGATGCGGGCCGCCTGCACCTCGACATCAGCGATGAAGAACTGGCCTCGCGCCTGGCTTCGCTGACCAGCGTCGATGCGCAGCCCATGAGCACGCGCGGCGGCGGCTACCAGAAGCTCTACGTCAACCACGTGCTGCAGGCCGATGAAGGCTGCGACTTCGATTTTCTGGTGGGCTGCAGAGGCTCCGCCGTTCCCCGCCATTCACACTGATCCATCATGACCCCCAGATACCGCGGCATCTTCCCGGTGGTGCCGACCACCTTCACCGAACAGGGCGCGCTCGACCTCGAGAGCCAGAAGCGCTGCGTCGACTTCATGATCGACGCGGGCTCCGACGGCCTGTGCATCCTTGCCAACTTCTCCGAGCAGTTCGTGCTCTCCGACGAGGAGCGCGAGGTGCTCACGCGCACGGTGCTCGAGCATGTGGCGGGCCGCGTGCCGGTGATCGTCACCACCACCCACTACAGCACCCGCGTCTGCGCCGAACGCAGCCGGCGCGCGCAGGACATGGGCGCCGCCATGCTGATGGTGATGCCGCCCTACCACGGCGCCACCTTCCGGGTGCCGGAGCCGCAGATCTTCGAGTTCTATGCCGGCCTCTCCGATGCGGTGAGCATTCCGATCATGATCCAGGACGCGCCGGCAAGCGGCACGCTGCTGTCGGCTCCGTTTCTCGCGCGCATGGCCAGGGAGATCGAGCACGTCGCGTATTTCAAGATCGAGACGGCCGGTGCCGCATCCAAGCTGCGCGAGCTGATCCGCCTTGGCGGCGATGCCATCGAAGGCCCGTGGGACGGCGAGGAGGCCATCACGCTGATGCCCGACCTCGATGCCGGCGCCACCGGCTCGATGACGGGCGGCGGCTATCCCGACGGCATCCGGCCGATCATCGAGGCGCACCGCGCGGGCGACCGCGACAAGGCCTTCGCGCTCTACCAGCAATGGCTGCCGCTCATCAACTACGAGAACCGCCAGGCGGGCCTGCTGGCCTGCAAGTCGCTCATGAAGGAGGGCGGCGTGATCGCTTGCGAGGCACCGCGCCATCCATTGCCGGCGATGCACCCCGAGACGCGTGCCGGCCTGATCGAGACGGCGAAGCGGCTGGATCCGCTGGTGCTGCGCTGGGGGAGATAGCCGGTTCGCCGTCCTCGACGAAGTAGGGCGCGAGGATCTCGGTCAGCCAGTTCATCACGGCGAGCACGCGCGGCGCGAGGTGGCGCCGGTTGACGTACACCAGCGACACCGGCATCGCGCGGGCGGTGAACGCCGGCATCACCTGCATGAGCGAGCCGGCCGCAAAGCACGGCAGGAGGCCGCCGATCGGCGCCTGGATCAGCCCGAGGCCCGCGACTGCCGCGGCGTTGTAGGCGTCGGTGCCGTTCACCGTGACGATGGAGCGCATCGGCTTCATCCGGTAGCGGCCCTGGGCCGCGTCGAAGTATTCCCAACCTGCGTCGTTCGGCGAGAGGGTCTGTGCGAAGTGCACGATGCGGTGCTGCGCGAGGTCGGCGAGCGTCTGCGGCGTGCCGTGCGTCTGCAGGTAGGCCGGGCTCGCGGCATTTGCCATCCGCATGAAACCGAGGGGCCTGGCGACGAGTTCGGAATCGCCCAGCACGCCCACGCGCAGCACGCAGTCGAAGCCCTCGTTCACGAGATCGACGCGGCGGTCGGTCGTGCTGATGCCGATCTCCAGCGCGGGATGCCGCGCGAGGAATTCGGGCAGCCGCGGAATGACGAGGTCGCGCGCCACGGTGGCCGGCAGGTCGATGCGCAGGCGCCCCGTGA
This sequence comes from Variovorax sp. V93, assembly GCF_041154485.1. Taxonomy (NCBI): domain Bacteria; kingdom Pseudomonadati; phylum Pseudomonadota; class Betaproteobacteria; order Burkholderiales; family Comamonadaceae; genus Variovorax; species Variovorax sp. V93. The sequence goes on from NZ_AP028669.1 coordinate 1,115,028, forward strand.
GGCCGCCGATGTTCGAGCGGAACATGGTGGCCAGTTGCTCGCCTTCGGCGAGGTAGTCCTTGCAGCGGTCGAGGAAGCGCGCGCCGTCTTCCGTGAGCCGCACGCTGCGCGTCGTGCGCTGCAGGAGCCGCGTTCCCAGGCGTTCTTCGAGCTGTTGCACGGCCACCGAGACGCGCGCGCGGGTCAGGCCGAGCTGGTCCGCGGCCCGGCTGAAGCTCGCGAGTTCGGCCACCTTCGAGAAGATGCGCAGTTCGTCGATGATCATGGCGGCTGATTGTTTCTTTTTCGGATAACAGTGTGCGTAGTTTGGCGGAATTTATCTTTCTGCCGGTAATTTTTAAAGTCCATCCATCGATCTACCGATGAACCACCAAGGACTTTGAAATGACCGCTTCCAACACCTCTCATCCCTCCCGCATCGCACTTATCACCGGCGGCAGCCGGGGCCTCGGCCGCAGTGCCGCGCTGGCGCTCGCCGCCGATGGCGTCGACGTGATCCTGACCTATGTGTCGAACGAAGCCAGCGCGCAGGCGGTGGTGTCGGAGATCGAGGCGAAGGGGCGCCGTGCCGTCGCGCTCCGGCTCGACGTCGGCGACAGCACGGCCTTCGCGGCGTTCGCGGACTCGGTGAAGGCGACGCTGGCTGCCACCTGGCAGCGCGAGCGCTTCGACTTCCTGGTGAACAACGCCGGCGTGGGCCTGCATGCGAACTTCGAGGACACGACAGAAGCCCAGTTCGACATGCTCTTCAACGTGCACTTGAAGGGCCCGTACTTCCTCACGCAGAAACTGCTGCCGCTCATCAACGACGGCGGACGCATCGTCAATGTGTCGTCCGGGCTCACCCGGTTTTCCATGGCCGGTGCGTCTGCCTATGCCGCGATGAAGGGCGGCGTGGAAACGCTCACGCGCTACCTTGCGAAGGAACTCGGCGCGCGCGGCATTGCGGCCAACACGATTGCGCCGGGTGCGATCGAAACCGACTTCAGTGGAGGCATGGTGCGTGACAACCCGCAGGTGAACGCGATGGTGGCGGGTTTCACCGCGCTTGGGCGCGCAGGCCAGCCCGACGATATCGGCGGAGTGATCGCGGGCTTGCTGGGGGAGGGCAATCGCTGGGTGAATGCCCAGCGCATCGAAGCATCCGGAGGGATGCTGGTCTGAGCGTGCGGCGCACCCGGCAGGTTGGGGTTCAGCTCTTCTCGAGCTCGCTCACTTGCAGAGACAGGTCGAACAGCTTCGACTTGCTCGCGTAATAGCGGTCGAGCCGCCATTCCTTCAGGATGTCCATGGCGAGCTCGAAGCTCTTGTAGTCGAGGCTGTAGAGCCTGACCAGCTCGAAGCTGCGTTCGGATTCGAGCGCCAACACGAGCTGCGCCAGGATCTTGGCCGACTCGTTGGCCGGGTCCGTTTCTATGAATCGGCGAGCGACCTTGATGGCATTCATGGGATAGTGTTCCTCGGTAGGCAGAGACCGAGAACTATAGCTAGCACGCCCTCGTGCTTTATGACAGTCGTGTGACAAGCGAGGGTCATTGCCCTTGACGGGCGTGGTGCACGCGTCCGCCGCCGCCCGGTCCGGGCAGCGGGGACGCCGCCGGGCAGCGAGCTTCAGCGTGTCGGCGCCGGCATCGGGGCCGGCATGGGCATCGGCTCCATGGGCGCGATGGGTGCAATGGCCGGTGGCGGAACCCGCGAAGGCGCGGGCATCGGCGCCGGCATCGCAGCAGCGGGCGCCGGCATGACGACGGTGGTGACCGATTCGCGGATCACGCCGCCGCCCATCACGCTGCCATCCACATTGCCGCGGGTGTTGCCGCTGCCGCCCATCACGCGGGCCTCGCAGTCCGCGCGATCGGCCGGTGGCTGGAGTCCGCAGCGCGCGAGGGCATTGCGCTGGTAGTCGGGTGCGCTGGTCAAGCCGCCGCGCGCAGCTTCCTGACGCGCGGCGCCGGCCTCGCGGATGCAGGCCGCGCGGTCCTGCTGGTTGTGGCCGCAGACCGCGAGTTCCTGCTGGTAGGTGGAGTCGCCGCGGCGCGACTGGGCCGGGGCCGAGGTGGCGGCGGCCAGGCCGCCCACGGCAATCAGGGCGGCAATCATCGAACGGGTGGTGCTGTTCATGGGGTGCTCCTTGGAGTGACCTGAGACATGAAACTGTTGGACGGGGTGGGCCGCCTCGGGTTCCGCGCGGCCGATGTCCATCAGCGCGTGGGTGCGGCCGGCTGCGCCGGCAGCGGGGTCACTGTTTCGCGGATGACGCCGCCGCCCATCACGCTGCCTTCGGTGCTGGTGCGCGCGCCGCCCTGCAGGCGGGCCTCGCAGTCGGCGCGGTCGGCCGCGGGCTGTTCGCGGCAGCGCGCCATCGCGTTGGCGTCGTAGCGGCCGGGGCTGGCGCTCGTGAGGCCATTGCGCCCCGCTTCCTGGCGCGCAGCGGCAGCCTCGCGCAGGCACGCCGCGCGGTCCTGCTGCACGCCGTCGCAGGTGGCGCGCTCCTGCTGCGCGCGCGCGGCCGTGCCGGGCGCCTGCGCGAACGATGCGCCTGGCACCAGCAAACCGCTTGCTGCAAGAAGCGCGGCAGCACAAAGGGTGGAACGAACTGTTGTTGTCATCGGGTGCTCCTGGTTAGGGCGCGCCCTCCGAAAGCGCGACCGGACATGCAGTGTGGTCCGGTGCAGGCCGTGCGGGGTGTGGGACGGCACAGACAGCAGCCCCGGCCGGACTCGCCCCTGCGTGTGGGACGTGTCCGGCATGGGCCGGCGCGCGGCCGGTCCGGTGCGTGTCAGCCCGCCGCGATGCGCTGCGCGAGGTGCGCGAGCGCTTCCTCGACCTGGTCGACCAGGATCAGCGACAGGTCGCCGGGCTGCAGGCGCGCCAGTGCGGTGTCGATGGCGACGAATTCGCCGCGGATCTCGTCGATGTAGCGCGTGCGCGCCGCGCCCTGCAGGCCCTGGCGCAGCAGCGCCATCACCTCGCCATCGGCGCGGCCGCGCTGGGCCGCGTCCTGGTACAGGATCACGTCGTCGAAGGCCTGGCCGAGGATGGCGGTCTGGTCGCGGATGTCGGAATCGCGCCGGTCGCCCGCGCCGCTGATCACCACCGAGCGCTTGTTGGCCGGCATGGTGTCCACGGCCGAGACCAGTGCGCGCATGGCGTCGGTGTTGTGGCCGTAGTCGGCGATCACGGTGGCGCCGCGGTAGTCCATGACATTGAAGCGCCCCGGCACCCCGGCCGCGTCGTTCATGAAGCTCGCGAGGCCGCTGCGGATGGTGTCCCAGTCCAGGCCCACGGCCCATGCGGCGGCCACGGCCGCCATCACGTTGTCGACCTGGAAGCCGATGGTGCCGCCGCGCGTGATCGGCACGTCGCGCAGCGCGATGCGCTCGCGCCAGGAGCCCTCGGCGGCCACCAGCGTGTCCTGGTCCACATAGACGGTGCGCTTGCCCTGCGCGCGGTGCGTGGCCATCACCGGATGCTGGCGGTCGGCGGTGAAGAAGATCACGTGGCCCGGGCAGCCCGCGGCCATGGCGGCGACGTTGACGTCGGCCGCATTGAGCACTGCATAGCCGTCGGGCGCGACGTTGCGCACGATCACGCGCTTGAGCACCGCGAGGTCTTCGACGGTGGTGATGTAGTTCAGGCCCAGGTGGTCGCCGCTGCCGATGTTGGTGACCACGGCCACCTGGCAACGGTCGAAGCCGAGGCCCTCGCGCAGGATGCCGCCGCGCGCGACTTCGAACACGGCCGCATCCACGTCGGGGTGCATCAGCACGTTGCGCGCGCTCTTGGGTCCGCTGCAGTCGCCGCTGTCCGTCTGGCGGCCGTCGACGTACACGCCGTCGGTGTTGGTCATGCCGGTGCGCAGGCCGCTCGAGGCGAGCAGGTGGTTGATGAGGCGCGCCGTGGTGGTCTTGCCGTTGGTGCCGGTGACGGCCACCACCGGGATGCGGCCGTCGTCGCCGTGCGCGAAGAGGGTGTCCATGACGGCCTCGCCCACCGCGCGGCCGCGGCCGAACGAGGGCGAGATGTGCATGCGCAGGCCGGGCGCGGCATTGACCTCGACCACGCCGCCGTGCTGTTCCTCGAGCGGGCGCAGCACGTTCTCGCAGACCATGTCGACGCCGCAGATGTGCAGCCCGACCATCTGCGCCGCATCGACCGCGCGCGCGGCCACTTCGGGGTGCACGGTGTCGGTCACGTCGGTGGCGGTGCCGCCGGTGGACAGGTTGGCGTTGTTGCGCAGCACCACGCGCTGGCCGCGCGCGGGCACGCTGTCGGGCGTGAGGCCCTGGGCCTCGAGGCGGCCGATGGCAATGTCGTCCAGGCGGATCTTGGTGAGCGAGGTGGCATGGCCTTCGCCGCGGCGCGGGTCGAGGTTCACTGCCTCCACCAGCTGGCGCACGGAGGCGCTGCCGTCGCCGATCACGTGCGGCGGATCGCGCCGCGCGGCGGCCACGAGGCGGTCGCCCACCACCAGCAGGCGGAAGTCGAAGCCGGGCAGGAATTTCTCGACCATGACCTCGCCGTACACGGCGGCCGAGTCGTAGGCGGCCGTGAGCTGCTCCTCGGTCGTGATGTTGACCGTGACGCCCTTGCCCTGGTTGCCGTCCTGCGGCTTCACCACCACCGGCAGGCCGATGTCCATGGCCGCGGCCCAGCCGTCTTGCGCATCGGAAACCGGGCGGCCCAGCGGCACCGGCACGCCGGCGGCGTTGAGCAGCTGCTTGGTGAGTTCCTTGTCCTGCGCGATCGATTCGGCCACGCCGCTGGTGCTGTCGACCTCGGCCGCCTGGATGCGGCGCTGCTTGGAACCCCAGCCGAACTGCACCAGGCTGCCGCTGGTCAGCCGGCGGTAGGGAATGCCGCGCGCCACGGCGGCATCGACGATGGAGCCGGTGCTCGGGCCGAGGCGCTCGGACTCGTCGAGGTCGCGCAGCTCGGTGATGGCGGCGGCGGCGTCGAAGGCGGTGTCGGCCTGCGCGGCCGCGATCAGCTGTTCGGCCAGTTCGATCGCGCGGCGGCCCACGGCCTCTTCGCTGTACTGGAACACGACCTGGTAGACGCCGTCTTCCACGGTGGGCGAGGTGTGGCCGAAGTTGACTGCGCAGCCGGCCTGGGCCTGCAGCGCCACGGCGGCGTTCTCGAGCACATGCGCCAGTGCCAGCGGCTGGCCCAGCACCATGGGATGCAGCTCGCCGATGGTGGGAAACCGTGCGCGCAGGCGGGCTTCGAAGCCCGGCAGGCGGCTGATGGCGTTCTCGTCGCCTTCGCAGGCAACCACCGCTTCGATGGCGGTGTGGCGGCTCCAGAGGTTGGGGCCGCGCAGGGCGCGGATACGGGTGACTTTCATGGGCGGCGGTGCGCTTCAGGCGAGTTGCAGTTGGGGGGACGAGAGCGGCTGGGTCTGCGACAGCTGCAGCGAGGCCAGCGCCGCCTGCAGGTCGGCCTCGAAGGCCTCGACGCCAGCGCCGATGAGGTTCAGCGGAATGCCCAGCGCCCAGGCCGCGGCCACCGCGGCCAGCAGGCTTTCCAGGCTGACACCCACGTGCGTGGCGCGCCAGACGGTCAGCCGGCCGAGGCCGGGCAGGAAGGATTCGCTGCTGCCGTTGGCCAGCACCACGCGGTCCTGCCGCACCAGCACGGCCTTGCCGCCGGCGGCCTGGTGCGCGGCGAGCGCGGCAGCCTGCGGATCGGCCGCATAGAGGATGACGGCGCCGTCGCACAGCGGCGCCAGGCCCGCCACGCGCGGATCGCCCGCGTTCAGCACCGCGGTGCCTTCGCCCAGCACCACGTCGACCTGCGTGCGCAGCACCTTGACCATCTGGTCGCTCTCGGTGATGTCGTAGTCGGCCAGCGCCTCGGCGCCTTCGAGGTCGGTCACGATGCCGATCTCGCAGCGGTCGTAGGCCAGGCCGTCGCGCAGGATGGTCTCGGCGCCGTTCTCGATCACCACGGCTTCCACCGCGCGGTTCACCAGCAGGCGGCGGCCGGCCTCCCAGTTGGCGCTGTCGCGCGCATCGACGCGGCGGCGCTCCAGGAACAGGCCGTCGCGGCAGGCCAGGCCCGTGTGGCGCCCGCCCAGGTTGATGAGCCAGGCGACCAGGCGCGCGAGCACCGCGGTGTCGCGCGAGCCGGCCACGCCGATCACGGGGATGCGGCCCGGCGCATCGCCCGGGAACAGGTGGTCGCAGATCGCGCGCCCCACCGGGCGCGGCGAGCCCACGGCCGGCTTCAGGTGCATCAAGAGGCCGGGGCCGGCATTCACTTCGACGATGGCGCCGCGCTGCGGGCCGAGCGGCTTGCCGATGTCCTGCGCCACCAGGTCGATGCCCGCGATGTCGAGGCCCACCACGCGCGCAGCCAGCACGGCGGCATGCGCGACTTCAGGGTGGACCTGGTCGGTGCAGTCGTTGGCCATGTTGCCGTTGCGCTGGATCGTGACCACGCGGCCGGCGGCCGGCACCGAGGCGCCGTCGAGTTCCTGGCGCTTCAGTTCGAGCTGCAGCTTGGCGTCGGTGTCGAGCACGATCAGGTCGAGCGGGTATTCCTCTTCGGCGCCGCGGCGCGGATCGCTGTTGAGCTGTTTCTCGATCAGCTCGGCGACGGTGCTCTTGCCGTCACCGGTCACGGTGATGATCTCTCCGCGCGCGGCCGCCACCACTTCACCGCCCACCACCAGCAGGCGGTGTTCGTGGCCGCGGATGAAGCGCTCGACCATCACGTCGCTGCCTTCGGGCTCGGCCACCGCGAAGGCGGCCATGACTTCCTCGCGGGTCGTCAGCTCGAGCGAGACGCCGCGCCCGTGGTTGGCATCCGAAGGCTTCACGGCCACCGGCAGGCCGATGTCTTCGGCCGCTTCCCAGGCTTCCTCGGCGCTGGCCACCACCTGCCCCTCGGGCACCGGCACGCCGCAGCTCGCGAGCAGCGACTTGGTGAGCTCCTTGTCGCTGGCGATCGATTCGCCGATGGCGCTGGTGTAGTCGGTTTCGGCGGTCCAGATGCGCTGCTGGTTGGCGCCGTAGCCCAGCTGCACCAGGTTGCCGCTGTTGAGACGGATGTGCGGAATGCCGCGGTCGGTGGCGGCCGACACGATGGCCGCGGTGCTCGGGCCCAGGTAGCAGTCCTCGACCTTGGCCTTGACCGCATCGACCGCCTTCTGCACGTCGGCCGAAGTGAACGGGTCGTTGTTGATGGCCGCCATCAGCAGGCGGTGACCCTCGGCCAGCGCCACGCGGGCCACCTGCTCGTCGCGCGCGCGGAACACCATGCGGTAGACGCCGTGCTCCGAGGTGCTGCGGGTTTGCCCGAAGCCGGTCGGCATGCCGGCCAGGTTCAGGAGCTCGATCACCACGTGTTCGAGCACGTGGCCCGACCAGGTGCCTTCGGTCAGCCGCTGGATGAAGCCGCCGCGCTCGCCCACGCCGCAGTGGTGCTCGATGAGCGCCGGCAGCAGGGCCGTGAGCCGGTCGGTGAAGCCGTCGATCTTGTTGGAAGGGTAGTCCTCCAGCTGGCCCAGGTCGAGCCAGACTTCCAGCACGGGCCGGTAGGTCCAGAGGTTAGGACCGCGCAAATAGTTGATGCGCAGCAGGCGGATGTCGTCGAAACGGGTCATGCAAACGTTCGATGTGCTTTGGCCGAGCACCGCGGCGCCTTCAAGCGCGCCCATGGCAATCGGTCAGAATCGGCGCCCGACAAAGGACGCCATGGCGCGGTCCCTGAGGCCCGCGACGGGCAAGAGTCAAAGAAACACAATGCAACATCACGATCCAGTCGGCACCCGGGAGGGCGAAATCGAGACGGCCTCAGACGCGCTGAAAAGCCGGCTCGCAGCCGCGGAAAACGTTCTGGTCACACTGCCGGTTGACCTTGACGATGAACTTCTGTTTACCTTTGGGCTCGTGGCCCTCACCGACCGGCGGCTGCTGGCGCTGCAACCGGACGGCCAGTGGTGTGAGTGGACACTATCAGATTCATCGCTCCGCCTCCATCTGAGCGATCATTCGGGCGTAGGAACGCTCGACCTGGTGGGCGCCGAAGGCCGCCTCGCGCGCTGGCGCTACACGCTGGCCAGCCAGCCGGCCGCGCTGCGGCTGCTCAAGCTCTTCGGCCAGCGCGAGAACGGCACTGTCGCGGAGGCGACAGCCGAGCCCGATGGCGACGAGCTGGCCTCGCCCGACGCCGAGCTCCAGACGCCGCCGTCGACCTGGGTGCTGCTGCGGCTGGGCCGCTTCGCCAAGCCCTACCGCAAGCAGCTGATCGCCGGCTTCCTGCTGACGCTCGTCTCCACGGCCGCGACGCTGGTGCCGCCCTACCTGACCATCCCGCTGATGGACGACATCCTGATTCCGTTCCAGAACGGGCAGAAGATCGACCCGGCCCGCGTCGGGCTCTACCTGAGCGGCCTGCTGGGCGCGGCGCTGGTCGGCTGGGGCCTGGGCTGGGCGCGCACCTACCTGCTGGCGCTGGTGTCGGAGCGCATCGGCGCCGACCTGCGCACCACCACCTACGAGCATCTGCTGACCCTGCCGCTCGACTATTTCGGCGGCAAGCGCACCGGCGACCTGATGGCGCGCATCGGCTCGGAAACCGACCGCATCAACGTGTTCCTCTCGCTGCATGCGCTCGACTTTGCGAACGACGTGCTGATGATCGTGATGACCGCGGTCATCCTGGTCTCCATCAATCCGCTGCTGGCCGTGGTCACGCTGGTGCCGCTGCCCTTCATCGCCTGGATGATCCACGTGGTGCGCGACCGGCTGCGCACCGGCTTCGAGAAGATCGACCGCGTGTGGTCCGAGGTGACCAACGTGCTGGCCGACACCATCCCGGGCATCCGCGTGGTCAAGGCTTTTGCGCAGGAGCGCCGCGAAGCCGAGCGCTTCCGCGTGGCCAACGCCTACAACCTGCAGGTCAACGACAAGCTCAACCGCACCTGGTCGCTGTTCACGCCCACCGTCTCGCTGCTGACCGAGATCGGCCTGCTCGTGGTCTGGGGCTTCGGCATCTGGCAGGTGGCGCGCGGCAGCATCACGGTGGGCGTGCTCACGGCCTTCATTGCCTACATCGGCCGCTTCTACACGCGGCTCGACTCGATGAGCCGCATCGTCTCGGTCACGCAGAAGGCGGCGGCCGGCGCCAAGCGCATCTTCGACATCCTCGACCACGTGAGCAACGTGCCCGAGCCCGCCAACCCGGTGAAGATCGAGCGCGTGCAGGGCCGCATCGAGATGAGCGGGCTGGGCTTTCGCTACGGCTCGCGCGCCGTGATCCACGACCTCGACCTGACCATCGAGCCCGGCGAGATGATCGGCCTCGTGGGCCACAGCGGCTCGGGCAAGAGCACGCTGGTCAACCTGATCTGCCGCTTCTACGACGTGACCGACGGCGCCATCAAGGTCGACGGCACCGACATCCGCCGCTTCGCCGTGGCCGACTACCGGCGCCATGTCGGGCTGGTGCTGCAGGAGCCGTTTCTCTTTTTCGGCACCATTGCGCAGAACATCGCCTACGGCAAGCCCGACGCCACGCGCGCCGAAGTGGTGGCCGCCGCGCGGGCCGCGCATGCGCACGACTTCATCCTTCGCCTGCCGCACGGCTACGATTCGCTCGTGGGCGAGCGCGGCCAGGGGCTGTCAGGCGGCGAGCGCCAGCGCATCAGCATTGCGCGCGCGCTGCTCATCGATCCGCGCATCCTGATCCTCGACGAGGCCACTTCGGCGGTGGATACCGAGACCGAGAAGGAAATCCAGAAGGCGCTCGACAACCTCGTGCAGGGCCGCACCACCATTGCCATCGCGCACCGCCTGTCGACGCTGCGCAAGGCCGACCGGCTGGTGGTCATGGACCGCGGCGAGGTGGTCGAGGTCGGTCCGCACGACGACCTGATGGCCAGGCAGGGCGCCTACTGGCGGCTCTACCAGGCGCAGCTGCGCCAGGCCGACGAGGAGGCGAGCGAAGGCGCCGTCGACGAACGCGCCGGCGCACAGCTGCCGCTGGCCATCAGCCACGCGGCCCACCCGGCCGGAGAAGCATGATGAGCGACACCATTCCCACTTTCGATCTCGAGCGCGATGCCTTCGGCCGCCTGGTGCTGACCGATGCCGAGGGCGAGCGCCACGAGGGCGTGACGCCCGTGCGCGCCTTTCCGCTCAGCGCGCCCGGCGAGGGCGTGTCGCTGGTCGGCAGCGATGGGCGCGAACTGGTCTGGATCGACCGCCTCGAAGCGCTGCCTCCACAGATCAGCGCGCTGCTCGAACAGGAACTCGCGGTGCGCGACTTCGCGCCCACGCTGCTGAAACTGCACCGCGTGTCGAGCTTCGGCGTGCCCAGCACCTGGACCGTGAGCACCGACCGCGGCGACACCAGCTTCGTGCTCAAGGCCGAGGAAGACATCCGCCGCCTCGAAGGCGGCGCACTGCTGATCGCCAGCGCGCACGGCGTCCAGTTCCGCATTCCCGACGTCAAGGCGCTCGACCGTGCCTCGCGCAAACTGCTGGAGCGCTTTCTCTAGACCGCCCCGTTCAGGCCGAGGCCGCGCTGCCCGGTGCGGCCGGCAATGCAGGTGCCGGCTGCGTGGCCGCGCGGGCCTGGCGGTGGCCCCACTCGGTGATCGGCTTCTCGAACCGGCGGTAGAGAAAATCGGAGACAACCAGCGCCGCGCCGAAGGACGCGAACAGCAGCGTTGCCCCCGCCACCGTGGTGGGCGAGATGCCGATCACGGCCTGCGCTGCCAGGTACTGCACCAGGTACATCGCGTACGAGCGGCGCCCCACGAACAGCATGAAGCGCGACGAAAGAAGCCTGCGCAGCCAGCTGTTCGCCGCAACCAGCGAGGGCAGCCACAGGCCCACCAGCACCACGTACACCGCGATGAGCTGCGGCTCGCCGAAGCGGGCGCTGATCGTGAGCGACTTGCGGTGCACCAGGAACAGGGCCAGCGCAATGGCGATGGCGGCCGCCTGCGTCATGAGGCCGCGCATCCATGGGAAGGTCCGGCGCGTGTGCATCGCCATCGCCACCATCGAGCCCACCAGCATCCCAAGGTAGTGCCAGGGCGAGAATCCGGCCGGGTGGGCGCCCGTCATCCAGACGGCCGCCAGCAGCGCGAGGCTGCATCCGGCGATTCCGAAGCGCGAGGCGGCCGTGGAACCGAACAGCGCGAACAGCGCCGGCCACACCAGGTAGTACTTCCACTCGATGCCCAGCGTCCAGGTCATCTGCAGCGGCGCGAAGCCGGCAAACTCGTTCAGCAGCGTGAGGTAGTAGGGCGTGGCCGCCTTCATCTGCTCCCAGGCCGCACCCTGGGCAACATAGCTCAGCGCGAGCACCAGCAGGTAGACCAGAAAATACAGCGGCAGGATCCGGGCCGCGCGCCGGATGTAGAACGCCTTGAGCGACACCCTGCCCGTGGCATCGCGCTCGCGCAGCAGCAGCGTGGTGATCAGGAAGCCGGAAAGCACGAAGAAGGCATGCACGCCGAGCCAGCCCGAGAACTTGTCCCAGCGCGGCCCGCCGAAGTGGAACCCGAAAACAAGGAAGACGGCCACCGCCCGCAGCCCATCGAGTGCTGCGAAATTGCGGGTCTCCAGGTAATCGTCGGGGCCGTGGATCGACCCTTGTTCACGCATGTTGAGCGGTGCCTCTCCTTCGAATCGCGCGGATTCTGCCCGAGATAGCACTTTCGTGGTGCATCGGCAGGGTCGGGCGGCCGCGGCTGTTGGTGCGGCGCCACGCTGCGCCGCAAGGGCTGCGAAAATCGCGGTTTTGAAGAGACGGACATGCCCCTGCACACCACCGCCCTCGTCCTGTTCTCCGGCGGCCAGGATTCGACCACCTGCCTCGCGGACGCGCTGTCCAGGTACCAGCGCGTCGAGACGCTGGGCTTCGACTATGGCCAGCGGCACCGCGTCGAGCTCGACGTGCGCGGCACCATCCTCGCGAAGATGCGCGAGCGCTTTCCCGACTGGGCGCCGCGCCTGGGCGAAGACCACGTGCTCACGCTGGCCGCGCTGGCCCAGCTCGGCGGCTCCTCGCTCACGGAGGAAGTCGCCTTCGAGATGCAGGCCGACGGCCTGCCCAACACCTTCGTGCCGGGGCGCAACCTGCTGTTCCTTACCCTGGCCGGCGCGCTGGCCTACCGGCGCGGGCTGCAGGTGATCGTCACCGGCGTCTGCGAGACCGACTTCTCCGGCTACCCCGACTGCCGCGACGACACCATGAAGGCGATGCAGCTCGCGCTCTCGCTCGGGCTGGAGCGCCGCCTGGTCATCGAGACGCCGCTGATGTGGATCGACAAGGCCGAAACCTGGCAGATGGCGCACCGCCTGGGCGGCGAGCCGCTGGTCGACCTGATCGTGGAAGAAACCCACACCTGCTACCTTGGCGACCGCACGCATCGCCAGGCCTGGGGCTATGGCTGCGGCGAGTGCCCGGCCTGCGAGCTGCGCAAGAAGGGCTGGGAGCGCTATGCTTCGCGCCCCCAGGAGGCCTAGGTAGCCGCCGTTTCCAGCCGGTAGCGCGCGCCGCCCGCCGGTGGGTCTTCGGGCTGGGGCACCAGCGTCCAGCGCTGGTTGTGGAAATCGCCCACCGCCGCGCGGTGCGCGATCGACACCATGGCGCCGCCCGCGGCCTTCACGCGGTCGGAGAGCCGCTTGTAGAGCACGCCCTCGGCCTCGGCATCGAGCGCGCTGGTGATCTCGTCGGCGAAGAGCCATGACGGCTTCTTCAGCAGCACGCGCGCGATGGACAGCCGCTGCTGCTCGCCACCCGAGAGCTTCTGGCTCCAGGCATCGCTGTCGTCGAGGCGGTCCACGAGGTTGGGCAGCAGCGCGTCGACCAGTGCCTGGCGCAGCTCGGCATCGCTGTAGTTCTCGGCCGGATTCGGATAGGTCAGCGCATTGCGCAGGGTGCCGTCGGGCACGTAGGGACGCTGCGGCATGAACACCGCGCCATCGGGCACCTTCACATGGCCGCGCGCGAACGGCCAGATGCCGGCAAAGGTGCGGAACAGGGTCGACTTTCCGCTGCCCGACGGCCCCTGCAGCAGCACGCTGTCGCCCGGCTGGACCGCCAGCGCCGCACCGGCCAGCAGCGAGGTGCCGTTGGGCAGCGCCACCGTGAGATCGCCGGTCTGCAGCGCGGGCGCGCTGCCGTCGCGCTCGAGCGACTGGCTGCGCGCGGCGTGCGCGCGCATCGCATCGTCGAAGCTGGTGAGGCGGTCGGTGGTGGCGCGCCAGACGGCCACGCGGTCGTAGTTGTCGACGAACCAGCTCAGCGAATCCTGCACCTTGCCGAAGGCCGACGAGATCTGCATCAGCTGGCCGAGCTGGATGGCGCCGCTGAAGAAGCGCGGCGCGGCCACCAGGAACGGAAAGATCACTGCCGCCTGCCCGAAGAACGAGGTGAAGGTGATCAGGTTCTTCTGCTGCTTGATGAGCACCAGGTAGTTGCGCAGCACGCTGCCGAAGCGCAGGTCGAGCTGGCCGTGCTCGACCTTCTCGCCCTTGTCCAGCGCAATCGCCTCGCTGTACTCGCGCACCCGCACCAGGTGGTGCCGGAAGTCGGCTTCGAAGCGCTGCTGCCGGAAGTTGGTGCCGATCAGCGGGCGGCCGATGAAGTGCGTGATGGCCGTGCCCACCACGCAATAGGCCACCGCCAGCCAGACCATCGCACCCGCGATCTGGTAGCTGCTGCCGCCCATCGAGAACGCGAAGCTGCCCGACAGTCCCCAGAGGATGCCCACGAAGCTCACCAGCGTGACCACGGCGTTCAGGAGGCCCATTGACAGCGTCATCGTGTAGTCGGTGAACATCTGCATGTCCTCCTGGATCCGCTGGTCGGGATTGTCGGGCGCCTGGCCGTCCTGGTTCGCGTAGCGCGCGAGTTCGAGGTGATAGAAGGTGCGGTCGGACATCCAGCGCGACAGGTAGTCGCGCGTCATCCAGCTGCGCCAGCGCAGCTGCAGCAGCTGCGTCACATAGAACTTGAGCACCTGCACCGCGATGTTGAAGAAGGCGATCCAGCCGAAGACGCCCACCTCGCGCCAGAAAACCGCCGAATCCTTGTTCTGCAGTCCGTCGTAGAAGCGCCCATACCACTGGTTGCCCAGCACCGCCACGTACACGTAGAACAGGTTCAGCGCGACGATGCCCAGCAGCATCGCGCGGGCGCGCCATTTTTCCTCGGAACGGAAGTAGGGCGCCGCAAGCGCGAAGACGCGCTTCACTACCTGGGCGAACGTGGCGGCACGCGCCGTGACGGATAAAGACATGCAGGTTTCCTCGCTGGGCGCGGGTGCGCCGGACATCGTGAGGAATCGATGGTAGTCAAATGTTCCTTAAGCAGGGCTGAACCGGCCCGGATGCTCGGCAAGCGCTCAGCGCAGCATGATGCGCGCCGCGATCTCCAGGAAGTGCTTGAGCGGCGGCGTCTCGAGTCCCTGCACCTTCGCTTCCTCGTCCCACAGCCGCAGCCGCACGGCATCCGCGGCCCAGCGCTGATCGGCAAAGCGCCGCGCCGCTTCGTCGTCCATCACGCCGCCCTGCAGCGCGAGGCTGCGTACCGAATCGGGCGAAAGCCGCGCGAAGTAGCCGGGCCGCGTCGCGCAAAGATAGCGCTTGGCGTCCACGTGCAGCCGGATCGGCTCGCGCACCTCGGCGCCGAAGACGCCGCGCAGGAGCGGCATGGCGATGTACTGGTGGCGGTCGTCGATGCCCAGTTCGGTGGGCGAGCGCGACAGCGTCTGGTGCTCGGCGATCAAGAGGTGTCCGAGGTCGTGCAGCAGCGATGCCGTGACCAGCGCATCGCCCGCGCCGGCCTGCTCCGCAAGCCATGCGCACTGCAGCGCATGCTCGAGCTGCGACACCGGCTCGCCCGCATATGCGACCCCGCCGCGTTCGGCGAACAGGCGGGCGATTTCGGCGAGGTCGAGTGTCATGGAGCTGGGGCGAAGGCGGAATGCGCGGAGCGAGGGCACGCAGCTTCGCGCATTCCGATGACCGGGGCATGACGAAGCCCGCGGCGCTGCACCAGCGCACCGCTCAGTCGGCATGGCGTCCGACTTGACTTGCGGGAAGGCGGGCATAGCATCCGCCGCATGAGAAGCACAGTCCTTGTTCTTCTGCTCTGCATCGGCCTGGTAGCGGCCGGCTGCAACGACAAGCCCAAGCCCGGCGTCCCGGTGCCGAAGGCTTCGGCCGATGTCGTGATGCCGGTCCCGTTCGCGGGCTGATTCGCCCCTCCCGGGCGTGCGGGCGGCCATGCGCCGCCGGGCATTGCGCGTGCTCGCCTTGGCATGTCCGCGCCCGGCGATATCCTTGGCGCGGAGCAAAAAACAATGAAGACTTTCGAGACAAGCGCCCACGCGGCGGATTCGCGCTACGCCATGCTGCGGCTCGGCCTCACGCTGCTGGTCATGACGGTCGGCAGCAGCGGCATGTACGTGGTCTCGGTGATGCTGCCTGCCGTGCAGGCCGAGTTCGGCGTCGCGCGCGCGGACGCCTCGCTGCCCTACACGCTGCTGATGCTCGGCTTCGGCGTGGGCGGCGTGCTGATGGGGCGGCTGGCCGACCGCTTCGGCGTGATGTGGCCCTTGCTGATCGGCGCGCTGAGCCTTGGCGTGGGCTATGTCGCCTGCGGCATGGCCGATGGCATCGTTTCCTTCATCGCGGCGCAGGCCGTGCTGGTCGGCCTGCTCGGCAGCGCCGCGGCCTTTGCGCCGCTGGTGGCGGACACTTCGCTCTGGTTCGTCAAGCGGCGCGGCATCGCGGTGGCGGTGTGCGCGAGCGGCAACTACGTGGCCGGCGCCATCTGGCCGCCGATCGCGCAGCACTTCATCGAGACGGTCGGCTGGCGCCAGACCTACATCGGCATGGGCCTTTTCTGCGGCCTCGCGATGGCGGCGCTCGCGCTCTTCTTCCGTGCGCGGCCACCGGCACTGGCCGTCGTGCCGGCCAGCCATGCCGGCCATGCCGCGCGGCGGCGCGACCTGACGCGGCCCTTCGGTTTCAGCACGGGCACGGCCCAGGGCCTGCTGTGCGTGGCGGGCGTGGCCTGCTGCGTGGCCATGGCGATGCCGCAGGTGCACATCGTGGCCTACTGCGGCGACCTCGGCTACGGCGCGGCGCAGGGCGCGCAGATGCTGTCGCTGATGCTGGGCTTCGGCGTGGTGAGCCGGCTGGTGTCGGGCGCGATCTGCGACCGCATCGGCGGGCTGCGCACGCTGCTGCTGGGCGGCGCGCTGCAGGGCGTGGCGCTGCTGCTGTTCCTGCCGTTCGACGGGCTGGTGCCGCTCTACGTGATCTCGGCACTGTTCGGACTGTTCCAGGGCGGCATCGTGCCGTCCTACGCGATCATCGTGCGCGAGCACTTCCCGCCCGAGGAGGCCGGCGCGCGCGTGGGCACGGTGCTGATGTTCACGCTGTTCGGCATGGCGCTGGGCGGCTGGATGTCGGGCAAGGTGTTCGACCTCACCGGCAGCTACCACGCGGCGTTCCTCAACGGCATCGGCTGGAACCTGCTGAACGTCAGCATCGCGGCGATGCTGCTGTTCAGGGTCCGGCATCTGCGGCTTCGCACCGCCGCGGCGTAGCTCGCTGCGTCAGAGGTCGGGCATGCCCATCGCCGGATCGCTGACCGTGTGCCGGCCGGTCTCGACGCGGCCGGCAAAGCGGCGCACGAAGCTCGTGTCGGCATCGCAGCTCACGGCAAAGTCGTACCACGCGCCGCTGGCTGCGAGGTCCCAGTGCAGCTCGGCCTTGGCGCCGCCTGCCACCGTCGCGGTCCACGGGCCGTCGCTGCGGTAGGCCTTGGCGCGCACGCTGAACTTGCAGGCGTTCTTGCCGCCGTTGAGCAATTCCAGGTAGACGTTGCCGTTGGCGATGTCGTAGCACACGCGCACCTCGGGCATGGCGGCGTCGCCGGCGCGCAGGGCGTTCAGGTCGCCCTTGAAATGGCGGTGGAAGCCGTTGGGGCCGAGCACCCAGAGGTCGTAGAAGCCGCTGTCGTCGCGCATCGCGCTCCATGCATCGTCGAGCGTCTTGCCGGGCTCGACCATGTAGCGGCGCGGCAGGCGGTCGAGGTTGAGCCTGTCATAGACATGGAACACCGCGCTGGCCGTGCCGGTGTTCGAGAACAGCAGCTGGATCTTTCCGCCGATGGCATCGGCGCGGGCACTCGTGTGCAGCTCGTAGGGCAGCGCGCGCGAGGGCCGCGTGCCGGTGGCCTGGCGCGGCAGCAGCGGGTCGAGCGGCAGTGCCACTTGCGCCAGGGCCTGCTGGTCGGCGCGCAGCTTGTCGGCGTCGGCCCTGGTCGTGCGCCCCGCCAGGGTGGGCAGCGCTTCCGTATTGGGCGTGGCGAAGTTGAAGGCGCTGGTGAGATCGCCGCACACTGCGCGGCGGAAATCGCTGATGTTGGTTTCCTTCACGCCGAAGCGCGTCTCGATGAAGCGCAGCACGGAGGTGTGGTCGAAGGCCTGCGAATTGACCCAGCCGCCGCGACTCCACGGCGACACCACATACATCGGCACGCGCACGCCGGGGCCGTAGACGCGGCCATCGGGCGGCGGCTGGTCGGTGGTGCCGGGCGGATTCGGATGGTTGAAGTATTCGGGCGCGAGCGCTTGCACTGGCAGCGTGGTCTTGCCCGCGGGCGTGCCGTCGGCGTTGATCGAAGGCGCGGCCGGCGAAGGAACGTGGTCGAAGTAGCCGTCGTTCTCGTCGAAATTGATGAACAGCACGGTCTTGCTCCACACCTCGGGAACGGCGGTGAGCGCATCGAGCGTTTCCTGGATGTACCAGGCGCCCTGCACCGGGCTCGACGGGCCGGGGTGCTCGGAATAGGTCGCGGGCGCGACGATCCACGAGACCTGCGGCAGCTTGCCGTTCCTGATGTCCTGGCGGAACTGCTCGAGAAAGCCGCCGTCCGGCATGGTGTTGGCAATGCCCTTGTAGAGCGGATTGCCGGCGTCGTCGCTGGCCGGGTCGTAGGCGGGCGAGATGGCGTCGTTGCTCACGGGCTTGCCCGAGACTTCGTTGGCGAGCCGGTACTGCTTGAAGCCGGCCAGCGAGTTGTCGCCGAAGTTCTCGGGCATGTTCTGGTAGACGATCCAGCTCACCTTGGCTTCCTGCAGCCGCTCGGGGTAGGTCTTCCAGCTGTAGCCATTGGCCGAGCTGTCGATCGAATCCCACTCGTTGTTGACCGTGGCCACGTTCGCGCCGGTGGGGCCGTTGGTGCCGGTCCAGAGGAACATGCGGTTCGAATTGGTGCCGGTGTGCATGCTGCAGTGGTAGGCATCGCAGAGCGTGAAGGCGTTGGCCAGCGCGAATTGGAAGGGCAGCTCCGCTTCTTCGAGGTAGCCCATCGATTGCGTGAAAGGCGCCGTCTTGGTTTTCTTGTAGCGCACCCATTCGTACATGCGGCCGCCAGCCCACGCAGCCTGGCCGTCGCTCCAGCTGTGCGGCGTCCCGGCCACGCGCTGCGCGTTGCCCTTCGAGCCGTCGAGGTGGTAGGGCAGCACTTCCTTGCCGGCGTCGTCGAGCTGCTGCCACACGCTGCGTCCCTTGGGCAGCGGGATGGTGAAGCGGTCGCCGAAGCCGCGCACGCCCATGAGCGTGCCGAAGTAGTGGTCGAACGAGCGGTTCTCCTGCATCAGGATGACGATGTGCTCGACGTCCTTGATGGTGCCGGTCTTGTTGTTGGCGGGAATGGCGAGCGCGCGGCGGATGCTCGGCGGAAAGGCCGAGAGTGCGAGCGCGGCGGCACCGGTGGTGGCTGTGCCTGTGAGGAAACTGCGGCGTGAGGTCATGGTGTTGTTCTGGTGTGGGAGGGTGTTCAGGGTGCGCAGCGCATCTCGGGCTTTGCGCCGGTGTCGGGCGGCGGCGTGGTGGGCGTGGTGGGCGTGGTTGGCGTCGGCGTGCCCACGCCGGGCAGGCCGCCGAAGAAGCCGCCGCCACCGCCGCTGCCGCCGCCGCAGGCGGAAAGGGCGCAGGCCAGGATCAGCGCGGGAACGAGCCGCGCAGGCAGGGATGAAAGTCGCATGGGGATTCCTTGGGAGTCGTCGTTGCGTGGGCGCCCGGAAGAGCGCTGAAAAAAGACCGCGCGGGCTCGAAGACGCAGCGCCGAAAAGGCATCGCGAAGCACCCGCGCGGAGGCAGGCCGCAAGACTAGGGAGATCGCGTTACATCGCCATGAACGAGCGATGACAAGGCAGCGGCGCAGGGCGCGCCGCGGGAGCGCTCAGCGCTCGTTGCTGATGCCGCTCGAGACGTGGCCCGCAGGCACGTGGCGCGCCGCGGCATCGACGTGGCCGGTCTGGTCGTCGAAGAAGAAATCGGGTTCGAACTCGCGCAGGAATTCGCCCTTCGGAAGGCCACCGAGGAACATCGCTTCGTCGACGCGGATGTTCCACTTCATGAGCGTGCGGATCGCGCGCTCGTGCGCCGGGGCGCTGCGCGCAGTGACCAGCGCGGTGCGGATGCGCATCTGCGCATTGCCCGCCATCTGCAGGCGATGCAGCGCCGTCAGCAGCGGCTTGAAGGGCCCTTCGGGCAGCGGCAGGTCGGCCTTGCTGAGCTCGTGCGCCTGGAAGGCATCGAGGCCTTCGGCCTGGAACACGCGCTCGGCTTCGTCGGAGAACAGCACCGCATCGCCGTCGAACGCGATGCGCACTTCGTTCGGCCAGGCATCGCTGGCCTTTACCGATTCGACCAGCACGCGCGCGGCAGGAAAGCCCGCGTTGAGCGCTTCGCGCACGTCCTGCGCATTGACCGAGAGGAACAGGTGCGCGCGCAGCGGCCGCAGATAGCCGAAGGGTGGGCGTCCCTGCGTGAACACGCCGCGCTGCAGCTTGATGTCGGCCGCCGCGCTCGAGCGGAAGATGCGCATGCCCGAGACCGGATCGTTGCGCGAAAGAATGACCACCTCGACGCGCTGCACGCCGTCCTCGTTGAAGCGCAGCAGCTTGCGGATCAGCGAGTAGGCGATGCCCGGCGCGGCCGGCACGTCGATGCGGTCGAGCTGCAGCTTCATGTAGCCCTCGTTGTCGCCGGCCTCGAAGATCCTGTTTTCTTCTTCGAGGTTGAACAGCGCGCGCGAGGAGATCGCGACCACGAGTTTGTCTTCGAGCGTGACGGGCATGGCGTGCAGTGCTTCCTGGCGGACTTACTTGACGAACTGGTTGAGCTGGATGATAGGCAGCATCACCGCCAGCACGATGAGCATCACCACGCCGCCCATGGCCACGATCAGCAGCGGCTCGAGGATGGTGGCCAGGTGCATCGCGCGGCGCTGCACCTCGGCGCCGAGCTGGTTGGCCGCGCGCTGCAGCATCAGCGGCAGCGTGCCGGTCTGTTCGCCGAGCCGCGCGAACATCGACACAAGGCCAGGGAAGCGCTTTTTCTGCGCCAGCGCCGAGGCCAGCGGCGCGCCTTCGCGCACCAGCACCAGGGCGTCGAGCGCATCCGCGCGCATGGCGCGGTTGCCCAGTGTCTCGGAGGCCGCCTGCAGCGCGCGCAGGATCGGCACGCCGGCGGTGGCCAGCATGGCCAGCGTGCTCGCAAAGCGCGCCGCGTTGTAGCCGCGCGCGAGCTTGCCCACCAGCGGCAGCCGCAGCCAGGCGGCGTCGAACTTCAGCCGGAAGGCCTCCTGCGCCAGCGCCAATCGCGCGGCGATCGCGGCGAACACCACGCCGCCCAGCATCCACCAGCCGTAGTTGCGCACCGCCGCGCTCAGCGACAGCATGACGGTGGTGAGGAAGGGCAGCGAGCGCTTGGTGCCCGCGAACACCTGCGCCACCTGCGGCACCACATAGCTCACGAGGAAGATCACGATCACGATCGCCACCAGCGTGACGATGGCCGGATAGAGCGCGGCGCCGATGAGCTTCTGCTGCAGCGCCTGCCGCTCCTCCAGGTCGTCGGCGAGCCGGTCGAGCACGAGGCCGAGGTTGCCGCTTTGCTCGCCTGCGCCGATCACGGCGGTGTAGATGGGCGAGAACTCGCGCGGATGGGCCGCGAGCGCGTGCGCGAAGGGCGAGCCCGCGTTGACCTCGGCACGCAGCGAAGCGACCAGGTTGCGCTGCGGCTCGGTCTCGGCTTCGTCGGTGAGCGCGGTCAGCGCGCGTTCGAGCGGCAGGCCCGAAGAGACCAGGCCCGCGAGCTGGCGCGTCCAGACCGCGAGGCCGGTGGAGCTGAAGACCCTGGCGCCGCCGCCCAGCCAGCGGCGCAGGCCGCCATTGCCGGTGCCGTTGACGTGGCTGCTGCTGACTGGCGTGACCGATAGCGGAATGAGCGCCTGCGCGCGCAGCAGGCTGCGGGCGCTGCGCGCGGTGTCGGCCTCGAGCACGCCTTCGCGCGACTGGCCGCTGGCATCGATGGCTTCGAAGGAATAGGCGGGCATGGCGGGTGCCGGGCGGATCAGTCGCGCGTGACGCGAAGCAATTCGGCGCGCGAGGTGATGCCGGCCTGCACCAGCCGTTCGCCGTCTTCGCGCATCAGGCGCAGGCCGCCGCGCGCGCCGGCCTGGAGCAGTTCGCTCTCGGCCGCCCTGCTGTGGATCAGGCCCTGCACGGTCTCGTCGGCCACCAGCAGCTCGAAGATGCCGGTGCGCCCCTGGTAGCCGGTTTGCCCGCACACCTCGCAGCCGGCGCCGCCGCAGGCCGTGCAGACCTTGCGCACCAGGCGCTGCGCGAGCACGCCCAGCAGCGACGAGCTCAAGAGGAAGGGCTCCACGCCCATGTCGGTCAGGCGCGTGACGGCGCTGACCGAATCGTTGGTGTGCAGCGTCGCCAGCACGAGGTGGCCGGTGAGCGAGGCCTGGATGGCGATCTGCGCGGTCTCGAAGTCGCGGATTTCGCCGATCATGATCACGTCCGGGTCCTGCCGCAGGATCGCGCGCAATGCCTTCGCGAAGGTGAGCTCGATCTTGGCGTTGATCTGTGTCTGCCCCACGCCCGGCAGCTCGTATTCGATCGGGTCTTCCACCGTCATGATGTTGCTGCGGCTGGCATCCAGCCGGGCCAGCGCGGCATACAGCGTGGTGGTCTTGCCCGAGCCCGTAGGGCCGGTCACCAGGATGATGCCGTGCGGCTGCGCAATGAGCTTCTCGAAGCGCGCGAGCGTGTCGCCCTGCATGCCCACCGATTCGAGCGTGAGCTTCGATTCGCTCTTGTCCAGCAGGCGCAGCACCGCGCGCTCGCCGTGCGCGCTGGGCAGCGTGGAGACGCGCACGTCGACCGCGCGCGTGCCGATGCGAAGGCTGATGCGCCCGTCCTGCGGCAGCCGCTTCTCGGAGATGTCGAGGTCGGCCATGATCTTCAGGCGCGAGATCAGCGCGGCATGCAGCGCGCGGTTGGGCTGCACCACCTCGCGCAGCGTGCCGTCGATGCGAAAGCGCACGGACGAGGTGCGCTCGTAGGGCTCGATGTGGATGTCGCTCGCGCCGTCGCGCGCGGCCTGCGTGAGCAGCGCGTTGAGCATGCGGATGATGGGCGCGTCGCCGGCGCTTTCCAGCAGGTCTTCCACCGCCGGCAGCTCCTGCATCATGCGCGAGAGGTCGGCGTCGCTCTGCACCTCGCTGACCACCGCGGCGGCACTCGACTCGCCCTGCGCATAGGCCGCGCTGATGCGCTGCGCGAGCGGGCCGTCGGCCAGCACCTCGAAGGCCTGCACGCCGTACTTGCGCGTGACCTCGCCGACCGCGCTGCGCGAGGGATGGCTCGACATCCACAGCGTGTGGCTGCCGTCGTCGGCTTCTTCGAGCAGCAGTTGCTGGCTGCGGGCGAACGCGTAGGGCAGGGGGTGGCGCATGGGCTTCAGGGCAATTCGCGCGAGCTGGTCGGGTCGGCCGTGGGCGGCAGCGCGCCGCGCAGCGGGCTCGGGCGCAGGCTGCGCGTGTCGGCGGGCGGGCGCGGCGGCGGGATCAGCTGCGTGCCCTGGATGCGGTCGCTGCCGCTGCTGTTGCTGCTGGTGTCGCGGCTGCCCGCGCGCGGCAGCGGTGCCTCCGGCAGCACGGGCGCGGCATCCACGCCGCGCAGCATGACGTTGTCGGTGTTCGGCTGGGTGCGCTGCTGCATGCCGCGGATCTCGTCGTAGCGGTCGTAGGCAAAGGCTTCGGTCGAGGCGCCGTCGCGCATGACGGCGGGGCGCAGGAACATCATCAGGTTGCTCTTGTTGCGCGTACGGATCTCGTTCTTGAACAGGTTGCCGAGCACCGGGATGTCGCCCGCCACCGGCACTTTCTCGACCGTGTTGCCGTAGTCGTCCGACAGCAGCCCGCCGAGCATGACCAGGCCGCCGTCTTCCACCAGCACGCTCGATTCGATCGAGCGCTTGTTGGTGGTGGGGCCGTTGGGGTTGTTGATGGTGTTGCCGTCGACGGTCGAGGTCTCCTGGAAGATGGTCATCTTCACGGTGCCGTTCTCGTTGATGGTCGGGCGCACGCGCAGCGTGAGGCCCACGTCCTTGCGCTCCACCGTGGTGAACGGGTTGATGCCCACCGAGCCCGAGGTGCTGGCGTACTGGCCGGTGACGAAGGGCACGTTCTGGCCGATGACGATCTTGGCTTCCTCGTTGTCCAGCGTCAGCAGGTTGGGCGTGGAGAGCACGTTAGCGTCGCCGTCGCTGTTGAAGAAGTTGGCGATCGCGCCCAGGATGTACTGCCCGCCGATCTTGCCGGCGATGCCGAGGTTCAGCCCCGACGACGGCCGCACGTTGGCCACGTCGCGGGTGGCCAGTGCCTGCGTCAGCGCCAGGATGTTGGCGCTGGCCAGGCTCGAATTGGTGCCGATGACCGCGTTGTTGCCCAGCGCGCTCTGCCACTGGACGCCGAAGTTGGCGGCCTTCTTGGCGCTGACCTCGACGATCAGCGCCTCGATCATCACCTGCGCGCGCCGGCCGTCGAGCTTGTCGATCACCGCGCGCATCTGCCGGTACTGCGGCTCGGGCGCCGTGATGATCAGCGAGTTGGTCGACGGGTCGGCCTGGATCTGTCCGCCGGTCGACGGCTGGTTGGCATTGTTGAGCGGCGCGTTGGCGGCCGCCGAGCCGCCGCCTTGCCCGCTGAGATTGACCGGCATGGCCTGCGGAACGTTGGCTTGCTGTTGCGGTGCGCCGCCGCCGCCGGCGGCCCCCGGTGCGCCCGGCGTGCCGGGCAGCTGGTTGGCTGCCATGGCGGCGCGCAGCGTGGCCGCCAGCCGCACCGCATCGGCGTTCTTCAGGTAGACCACGTAGATGTTGCCGGCCGCGCCGTTGCTGCTCTCGGCGGGTGCGCGGTCGAGCTTCTCGACCAGCGTGCGCACCAGCGCCGCGCGCGCCGGATTGGCCGCGCGCAGGATCAGCGCGTTGCTGCGCGGGTCGGCCAGCAAGGTGGTGCGGAACGAGGCATCGGCCGTGCCCGGCGCGGCGGCGCCCGGCGTGGCGCCCGAGCCGCTGCCGTCGACCAGCCGGGTGATCAGCGGCAGCATGTCGGTGGCGATCGAATGCTTGAGCGGGATCACCTCGATGTCCGACGCATTGGGCACGTCGAGCGCCGCGATGATGCGCGCCAGCCGGCGCATGTTGTCCGCGTAGTCGGTGATCACGAGCGAGTTGTTGCCCGGGTTCACGTTGATGGTGTTGTTGGGCGGAATGAGCGGGCGCAGCACCGGCAGCAAGCTGTTCGGCGACTCGTAGTTGAGCCTGAAGATCTGCGTGACGATCTGGTTGCCCGCCACCGAGCCGGCGCTGGGCGTGGCGGTATTGACGGTCTGGGTCTGGAGCTTGGCGTCGGCTTCGGGCACCACCTTGTAGAGCCCTTCGGCCTCCACCACCGCAAAGCCCTGCAGGCGCAGCGCGGAAGCGAACTGGTTGAACGCCGCGGCCGGCGCGATGGCCCGGTCGGTCACGAGGTTCATCGTGCCCTTCACGCGCGGGTCGACCACCACGTCGCGGCCGGTGACCACCGCCATGGTGCGGGCCACGGCCTCGATGTCGGCGTTGGCGAAGTTGAGCGTGATGGGCTCGCCCCGGCGCGGCGCATCGCCGGACTGCGCGAACACGGGCGGCGCGGCCTGCAGCAAGGTGGCGGCAACCAGCATCTGCGCTGCGAGTGCAACGACGGCGAGGCGGCTGCCGGGCGAAGTCAGTGGCTTCATCATGATCAACCCAGGGTGATGATCGAACGCGCGTTGTCGCGCCGCCCGATGATGTTCAACAAATTGGAAAGCGCGTCTTCGCGGCCGGCCGCGGCACTGGCTTCGCCATTGAAGCGAAAGGCGGTGCCGTTCCAGCTGCCGCTGCCGTTCAGCTGGAGGCTGCCTTCGCGCGTGCTCAGCAGCAGGCTCGGGCGGCTGCCGCCTTCGAGCGTGAGGCGGTAGCTGCCCATCGGCTTGAGTGTCGACAGGCTGGACGAGACATCGGTGGCGTCGAGCGTGGCCTGGCCCGCGATGCGCAGCACGGGGCCCTCCCACTGCATCGAGAGGCCCCGGGTGGAGAGGTCGAGCGTGCCTTCGAGCCGGAGCGTGTTCCAGGGCGCGCCCAGGCCGGTCAGCAAGGTGGCGGGCCAGCGCGAACTGCCGTCGTCCCACTGCAGCTGCATGCCGCTCGCGCGCGGGCTGGCCTTGAGCTGGAGCGGCCGCGCCGCGCAGCAGGGCAGGTCGAGCACCGCGAACATGCCGCTCCATGCCGGACGCATGCGCCAGTTGAGCGCGCCGGGCAGCGACACCGCTTCGGCGCCGCCGGCGCCGCTGGCAAGCACCACGGCCGCGGTGCCGTTCCAGACCGTGCCGCGCGGGTTGACCAGCAGCAGCCGGCCCTGGCTCCAGTTCGAGAGCGCCGCGGCCAGCCAGCGCGCCGGCGCGAACAGCACCAGGGCCAGCAGCGCCCCCAGCACGATGCCGAGCAGGGCCCAGCGCCAGCCGCGGCGCGGCGCCGATTCGGCAAGGGAGGAGCGCGTCACCATGCGGCCGTGCTCAACGGGCTGCGGGCAGCGCCATCACGAGCGTGCCCTCCCAGCGCACCTTCGCGGGCTGCGGGTCCTTGCTGCCGGCGGCCGGCGGCGCGGCGGCCGCGCGGGTCAGGTGGGCCTCGCGCGGCACCGCGTGCGCATTGCCGCGCGCCTGCGCCAGCCACTGGGCCACGGCCTCGGCCGGCGTGGCGCGCATCGTGAGGGTGGCGGCGCCATCGCCGCTGGCCGTCATGAGCTGGGCATTGGTGCCCAGGCTCTCGCGCACCGAGGTTTCGAGGGCGCGCAGCGCGTCGTCCCGGTTCAGCCGCGGCTGCGCCTGCAGCGCCTTGGCGCGGTTCTGCAGCATGGCCATCTGCTGCAGCTGCGCGTCGAGTTGCGCATGTTCGGCCGGCGCTGCGGCCAGCGTGCGCAGCGCGGGTGCGAGCGCAATCCACCACAGCAGCGCGAGCGACACGAGCACGGCCGCGATGGCGACCATGCGCCGCTCGCGCAGTTCGAGGGCGGCCCAGCGGGCCCGGAGCTGTTCGCCGAAGTTCATCGCGCAGCCTCGGCCTGCACCAGAAGCAGATCGCCTTCGGCGCGCACGCTGTAGCCGCGCGGGCCCATCGCGCCCGAAAGCCGCGTGAGCTCGGAAGGCTGCAGGCCCAGCCCGCGCAGGCGCAGCTGGCCGGCGCTGTAGTCGATGGCGCTGGGCGTTTTGCCCGGCGGGAGATGGGGAGCAAGCGCGCCGATCATCGGTTCGAGGTCGCTGCCCGCGACATCGCCCACGGCCTGCTGCAGCGCCGCGACCTCGCGCGCCATCTGCAGCGGCGCATCGACCACGAGTTTCACGGAGGGGAAGGTCTGGGTCAGCATGGTCTTGACGGCCTGGCGCTTGGCCTCGAGTGCATTGCGCTCCTTCCAGGCCCAGGCATTGAGGCCGATCAATTGGGTCAGCAGCAGGGCGGCGATGCCCCAGCGCGCGGCGCGCCACTCGGGCGCATAGCGCAGCGCCTGCACCACCGACGCAAATTTCTTGCCGGCGCGGGCACGTCCCGTCACGGCCAGGTCGAACTGCGCGAGCTCCCAGGGCGAGCGCGCCGCCTGCAGCCAGCGCTGCGGCGCCTGCGCGATGGGCACGCGGCGCTCGAGCAGGCGCTCGGCGGCCTGCGCGACGGCGGGCTCGGCGCTGATCACGGCGGTGTCCAGCGGCAGGCCGGCGGCCAGCGCGAGCCCGGCGCCCGCGAGCGGCAGCGAGACCACGCCATCGGCATCGCACACCGTGAGCTGCGGCGCCTCGGCCTCGCCGGTGACCTGCAGCAGCGGCGGGCCGTCCACGGGCTGCGGCGCGAATTCGGGAACGATGCGCACCACGCGCCGCCCCGCCGACTCCAGGCCCTGCACCAGCATGCGCAGCCAGATCCGGTTGCAGGCGGCCACCCAGACCGGCACGCCGGCCCTGGCTTCGGGTTCGAGCGCGAAGTGCAAGGCCTCGGGTTCGTCCAGCAGGTGTTCTTCGAGCAGGCCGTCGAGCACGGCGCGCAGCTTCGATGCGCTGCTCATGCTGCCCTTGGGCAGCGTCACGCGGTGCCAGGACAGCGCCGCGGCCGGAATGCCGAGCGTGACTTCCGCGCCGGCCGGCAGCAGCGCGAGCAGCGCGCGGCCATGGTTGCGCAAGGCGATGCCGTCGTCGCCTGCCTGGGCCCAGTCGTACTCGCCCGCGGCGTCGGCCGGCGGGAGGGGGGCGATGAGCAGCAGCGGGGTCATGTCGATTTCAGGAGGGCGGGTGATTGTAGGGGTGCACCGATGGTGCCATTGCTACTCTATTTGTAGCGTTTGACGTAGATGCGACGGGCTCTGGACGATGTATTGAAGCAACAAAAATGAGGAAAGGAAGCCGCACTCAGGGTTTAGCCGGAGTGGCTGTGGCAAGGCCGGCGCCGCGGTTGCGCCAGATCGTCTTCACCGTGACGCCGTCGCGCTGCAGCAGCGAGCGCTCCTCGACCCAGGTGCGGTCGAGCCGCAGCCGGCCGTAGACCTCGAAGAACTGGGTGCCCACGCTGTGCTGGCCGGCGTTGAACTGCGTGCCGCCGTTCGGGAGCGCGGCATTGGCGTCGGCAATCTGCTTGAAGTAGGAGCGCGTGCGCTTTTCCACCAGCTGGCGCGCGTCGCTGATGCTCAGGGATGGCAGGCTCGCGCTGAGGGCTTCGGCGCTGGCGGTATTGATGTTGAGCGGCGTGCGGATCGGGAGGATCGTCACGTAGGGTTCGAGGGCGGCCGCGGTTGAGGGCGAAAGGCCGAGCCACACCAGCTGCGAGACCTCCTGCGGCATCAGCGGCGCCGCCCCGGCGTCGCCGCCGCCGGCGGCATCGGTGCCGGTGGCGAGCGCGCGCACGAGCGAGGCGGTCATCGCGCTGAGCTCGGAGGCCGGCAGGCCCAGGATGTTGAACAGCTTGGTGAAGGTGGCGACGCTGGCCGGCACCGGCTTGTTGCCGTCGACCAGCGACAGCACGTTGAGCTTGGATTGCGCATCGACCACGCGGCCTGAAAGGAAGGCGTCGGGCAGTCCTTCGAGGTTGTCGCTCGCCACGTTCTTCTCGGCCGACAGAAAGCTCGTGAGCCGCGCTTCCGCGAGCGGCACGGCCCAGGGCTCGGCCAGATGGTCGGGCCCGCCGGTGAGAGCGTCTTCGCGCAGGATCAGGCGCGACCAGTCGAGCGCGCCAATCAGCACCCATGCCGCCTGCACGCGTCCGCGCTCGGCCGCCTCGACTTCGGACGCGCGCCACTGCTGCCACAGCGCCGCGGCGGAGAAGGTGGCGACCAGCATCACGGTCAGCATGGCCGCGAGCAGCGCGGCGCCGCGCTGGCGTTGCCCGGTGGGTCGAAAAACCGTGGATGCGGTCATGAGCGCGGCGCTCCCACCGTGGGCTTGACCCAGTCGCGCGTGAGCGTGCCCGACAGCCCTTCGCCCGGAGCCAGGGTCAGCACCAGGCGAACGCCGTCCGGCATGTTCACGAGGGCGCCGACAGGATTGGCCGGGTTCGCCGGATTGGGCGCGCTGGCCGGCAGCTCGCCTGCGGGCGTCCAGGCGTTCTCGCGGAAGTAGTAGAGCTGCCAGCTCGTGGCCGGCATCAGCGCGACGTCGCCGCCGCCGCCTTCCTGCGCCCACGAGGACGCCATGTTCCACGCCTGCTGCCATTCGCCGCGCGTGGTGAAGGGTGGCGACTGCCAGCGCCGCCAGCGGATGCCATCGGCGCCGGCGCGCAGCGTCCACGCCGCCACCAGCATGGCGGGTGCTGCCGCATCGCTGCTGCGCCGCGTGAGCCGCAGCACGCGGCCGTCCCAGTCGATGGGGCGGGTTTGCGCGATCGGGGTCACGGCGTCGAGATCGGCGCTCCATTGCGCGAGCGCGGTCTGCAATGCCAGCACCGCGTCGGCGCGCTGCTGGTTCTGCGTCGTGGCGCGCGACATGTTGTCGAGCCCGCGCCAGCTCACGAGCGCCAGCAGCGCCATCACCGAAATGGCCACCAGCAGCTCGATCAGCGTGAAGCCGCCGCGGGTTCCGTGGCTTGCGAAGCGGCGCATCAGAAGCGGCCCACCACGGTCGACACGCGCAGCACCGGCGCGTTGGCCTCGTCGCGCACCTGCACGTCGACGCGCCGGAAATTGGGATTGAGCGTGGCGATGGTGGAGGTGGTCACGTTGAACGAGACGCCGGCCTGCACGCAGATCGAGCCCGAATCGCCCACGGCCGGCATCTGCCTGGCCAGCCGCGCCTTGGCGAGCTCGTTTTCCGCGCACAGGTCGGCCAGCAGGAGGTCGGACTGGCGCTGCGCATTGCGTGTCAGCGACATCGTGGCCTGCGAGCCCGCCGCAAGCGCGAGTGCGACGATGCCCAGCGCAATCAGCACCTCGATCAGCGTGAATCCGCCGCATGCCGATGGGCGTCGGGGCGTCATGGCGTGCTCACGGTGAAGGGCCTGAGGCCGTCGGTGGCAATGCGCAGCGAGCGCGCGGGCGGACCTTCGGAATACAGCACGATCTGCTGCGCGGCAATGATCGGGTCGGGGCCCAATTGCACCGCCGCCACCGGCGCGCCGCTGGCCAGCGAAGCCGTGGCGCTGATGCCGCTCGCGGCCCAGCCGCTGGGCAAGGCATCGGGCGGCAGGCCGTCGAACACGAAGCTGCCACCTTCCACGATGCGCCATCGCACTGCGACGCCGCTCGCGCGCGACTGGGCGCGGGCCGATTCGAGCAGTGCGGCCAGCCGGTCGGCCTCGCGGTCGAGCCGGGCTGCGTTGGTGTCGCGCATCGCAAAGCTCACGCTGGCCGTCGCGATCGCGATGATCGCGATCACCACGATCAGCTCGAGCAGCGTGAAGCCGCCCGCGCGCCTACTGCCAGCTGCCGATGTCGGCATTCTTGCCCTCGCCGCCGGCCTGGCCATCGGCGCCGAGCGAGAGCACGTCGATTTCGCCCTTGATACCCGGATTCATGTATTGGTACGGATGGCCCCACGGATCGTTCGGCAGCTTTTCGACATAGGGCTTCCAGTTGGGCGCGGCCGGCCCCACGGTCGGGCGCACGAGCAGCGACTGCAGGCCCTGCTCGGCCGTCGGGTAGCGCTGGTTGTCCAGGCGGTAGAGCTTGAGCGCCTGCATCAGGTTGTTGATGTCGGTCCTGGCGGCGGTCACGCGGGCATCGTCGGCGCGCTCGATCACGTTCGGCACGATCAGCGCGGCCAGCACGCCGATGATGACCAGCACCACCATCAGCTCGATCAGCGTGAAGCCGCGCTGGGCAGCGCGGGTGGCGTCGCGTAGGATTTTTTTCATAGCTTGGATGACATGGTTCGGAAGGCGCGCTGCATGATAATCCGCGCCCATGACAAGTCCCTATTCCGCCGCGCGCTGGCACGCCCCCGTTGCAACCACGGGCCTGTGGGCGCTGGCCGCCGGTGCGGCGGTGTTCTGGGGGCTGCGGCTCGCGGCGCCGCCCGAGCCCGTGGCCGCAGCGGCCACCATGCCCCGGGCGGCGGTCTCGGCCGACGCGGATGCGGTTGCGCGGCTGCTCGGCGTGGTTTCGGGCACCGAAGCAGCGCCCGCCGCACCCGAGGCGGCCAGCCGCTTTGCGCTGTCGGGCGTGGTCGCGGATCCGTTCAATCAGGGCGCTGCGCTGATTTCCATCGACGGCAAGCCGCCGCGTCCGTTCCGCGTCGGCTCGCGCGTCGGCGACAACTACGTGCTGCAGTCGGTCGGGGTGCGCGCGGCGACGCTCGGCACCAGCGCGCAGGGACCGGCGGCCTTCACGCTGCAGTTGCCCGTGCGCGCGCCGATCAGCGTCGGCAGCCCGGCCGCGCCAACGCCGACCGCCAGGCCCAGCGGACTTTTCCCGGCCACGGTGCCTCCGGTGGTGGCACCGCCTGCCGGCGGGGCCGCAACGCTACAGGCGCCGCCATCGCCGCAGCCGGGGTCTGAGCAGCAGCCACCGGCACAGTCTGCGCAATAAGGATCAGGCGGCCGCTCAGGCCTGCAGGAACAGCCTGTACGCCGGATTCGCCGTTTCCTCGACGTAGGGATAGCCCAGCGTTTCGAGGAAGTCGTCGAAGGCCGCGGCGTCGCCGGCGGGCACCTGCAAGCCCACCAGGATGCGGCCGTAGTCGGCGCCCTGGTTGCGGTAGTGGAAGAGGCTGATGTTCCAGTTCGGCCGCATCAGGCTCAGGAACTTGAGCAGTGCCCCGGGGCGTTCCGGAAACACGAAGCGCAGCAGCCGTTCGTCGTGTGCAAGGCCCGTGCGCCCGCCCACCAGGTGCCGCAGATGCTCCTTGGCGAGCTCGTCGTGCGTGAGGTCGAGCGCGTCGAAGCCATGGGCAATGAAGGTCTGCGCGATGGTCGTCGATTCGCCGCGTGCCGAGGTGGTGAGGCCCACGAACACATGCGCCTTGGCCGCGTCGCTGATGCGGTAGTTGAACTCCGTCACATTGCGCAGCGCGCCACCAATCGAGCCCGTTTCCTGCGACTCGCTGGCCGGCATCTCGCCCACCAGTTCGCAGAAGCGGCGGAAGCTGCCGCGCTCTTCGGGAATGGTCACCGCGAACAGCGCCTCGCGCTCTTCGCCGACCTCCGCGCGCTCGGCCACGAAGCGCAGCCGGTCGAAGTTCATGTTGGCGCCGCACAGGATGGCCGCGTAGGTCTCGCCATGGCGGCCGTGCCCGGCCACGTACTGCTTGATGGCCGCCACCGCGAGCGCACCCGCCGGCTCCACGATGCTGCGGGTGTCGACGAACACGTCCTTGATGGCCGCGCAGACGGCGTCGGTGTCGACCGCGATGTATTCGTCGACCAGGTTGCTGGCGATGCGAAAGGTCTCCTCGCCCACCAGCTTGACCGCCGTGCCGTCCGAAAACAGCCCGACGTCGGGCAGGCTCACGCGCTGGCGCGCCGCCACCGATTGCATCATGGCGTCGGAGTCGTTCATCTGCACGCCGATCACCTTGATCTCCGGGCGCACCGCCTTGATGTAGTTGGCCACGCCCGAGATGAGCCCGCCGCCGCCGATGGCCACGAACACCGCGTCGAGCCGTCCCTGGTGCTGGCGCAGGATTTCCATGGCGATGGTGCCCTGGCCCGCGATCACGTCGGGATCGTCGAAGGGGTGCACGAAGGTCAGGCCCTGCTGCGCCTGCAGTTCGAGCGCATGCAGGTAGGCATCCGAATAGCTGTCGCCATGCAGCACCACCTCGCCGCCGAAGCCGCGCACCGCATCGATCTTGAGCCTGGGCGTGGTCACCGGCATGACCACCACTGCACGCGTGCCCAGCTTGCGCGCGCCCAGCGCCACGCCTTGCGCGTGATTGCCGGCCGATGCGCAGATCACGCCGCTCGCCAGTTGCTCGGGTGTGAGGTGCGCCATCTTGTTGTAGGCGCCGCGCAGCTTGAAGCTGAACACGGGCTGCTGGTCTTCGCGCTTGAGCAGCACGGTGTTGCCGAGCCGCTCGCTGAGCGCATTGGCCTTCTCGAGCGCGGATTCGACCGCCACGTCGTAAACGCGGGCGTTCAAAATTTTTCTGAGATAGTCGGCGGGCGTCAGTGCCGGCACAGGTACGTCGCGCACGGTTTTTTCCAAGGGAGGCTCAATTGTTAAATAGCAATGATAAGAGGCATCGGGATTGCGTACGGGATATGGCATGGACACAAATGTCATAAACCTCATCCAGAGAGCCCCGGCTGCGAACGATTCGGGTTTTTTTGCGCGCAGCTATCCCGCGAGCGAGGCGCCCGCCAGTCATTTAACAAATGAGCAAAATCTGTTAACCCTTTTTGTCAGCGACCTTTCCAAAGGGTTGATGCAGGCAGAAGCGGCGCGCGTGCAGCGCGGCGAAATCGGACGGCCGACCTGGCAGGTGATGGGCAACAGATTGCGCGCGCACATCATTCCTTTGCTGGGTGCCGTGCCGGCGCAGGCATTCGCTACTTCCGATGCGCAGCGCCTGATCGATCACCTTGGCGCGCAGGGCTTCACCAGCACGACGATCGCGCAGTACCTTGTGTTGCTGCGAAAGGTGTTGATGCACGGTGTGAACATCGGCGTGGTTCGCGATGTACCTGCCTTCCCGAAGGTCAAGGTGCGCAGCCAGCCGCGCGGAAGCTTCAGCGTTGCGGAATACCGGGCCGTGGTGGCGGCTGCACGGCGACTGCGCGGGCAGCCGCATCCGGTGCTCGATGAACTGGCCTCCGGCGAGCGCTTCTGGATCGCGCGCGAGCTGCTCGTCATGCCGCAGGAGTTGCCCTGGCTGATCCGCTGGATGGTCAACACCTTCGTGCGCCCGAGCGACATCAAGCTGATGA
This sequence comes from Variovorax sp. V93, assembly GCF_041154485.1. Taxonomy (NCBI): domain Bacteria; kingdom Pseudomonadati; phylum Pseudomonadota; class Betaproteobacteria; order Burkholderiales; family Comamonadaceae; genus Variovorax; species Variovorax sp. V93. The sequence continues at coordinate 1,148,789 of NZ_AP028669.1, forward strand.
AGCACCGGCACATCGACATCGTGCGCGGCAAGCATGTCTACCTGCGCATGAACCTGCCCGAAACCAAGCGGCACAGCCAGCCCATCGTGAGCCTGCGCCCGGCGGTGCGGGTCTATGAATGCCTGCTTGCGCACCGTCGCGAGCAGGGCTTTGGCGGCGCGGATGACTACATCTTCATGCCGCAACTGAAGAACCGCGAGCACGCGCTGGCCGTGCTCAACTTTCTTTTCCATTGGGCGCTGGAAGCAACGTCGCTCCAGAAAGGGCCGCAGGGCCAGTCGAGGACGCTTTACTGCTTGCGCCATACCGCCATCACCTTGCGGCTCTTGTACGGGCAGGGCATCGACATGCTGACCTTGGCGCGCAATGCGCGCACGAGCGTCAACATGGTCGAACGTTTCTACGCGTCGGTTCTGAGCGGAGAAATGAATGTGGGCTTGCTGCAAAGCAGGCGCGGCCGCGCGAACTGAGCAAAGCCAAAAAGCCGCCCGGCTTGCGCTGGGCGGCTTGGGACTGGACCGATTCGAACTGGCTGAAGCCAGCATTGGAATCAGGCCGCGATCAGAAAGCGTGGCGGATGCCGAAGTCGTAGCCGGTCGAGGTCTTCGGGGTGAAGACGTTGTTGCTGATGAACTTCGGGCCGCCAACGGTCAGGGCTGCACCGTTCTTGTTGCTCACGCGAGCGATCGTTGCGTACAGGGCCGTGCGCTTCGACAGGTTGTGCACGTAGCCGAGCGCCAGCTTGTTGGCCTTGCGGTCCGGTTCGTCGAAGAACGGATTGTTGTCGTCCGTCTTGTACGTCACGGCCGAATACGATGCGCGGATCAGACCGGCACCCACAGGCGCCGTCACGCCCAGCAGCCAGCCGTTGAGCTTGTTCGATGCCACGGACGCCGGTTGGACGAAGAAGTCGCCGTCGATGTCGGTCTTTTCCTTGGCCCGAGACAGTTCGCCGAAGAGCTTCACGGGACCGAAGTCATACGAAGCGCCGAGGTTCAGTGTATTGACCTTGGTGGTCGTGCCGGCGTAGTAGTCGTCGCCGACGGTGTTGCTGCCATAAGCCAGCGCAACGTCCAGGGGGCCGTTGGCGTAGCCGAAGCGGCCGCCGACGTATCGGCCGGTGCGCGAATTGTTGACCGCATGAGGCGTGGCCAGGGCAGGGCTGTACTTGTCCTTTTCATGGAAGCCGTACTGCAACTGGCCATAAAAACCGCCGAGGTTTGGCGGCAGGAAGTAGCCGACGGTGTTGCTGGCGCGGGTGGGGTTGCCGAATGCACCGGTAGCCGTCTGGATCAGGTTGGTGCCAACGCCGTTGGCGCCGAACGGATCGAACACGGTGTTGTTCCAGAACGATGGGGTGTAGTCGCGGCCGAGGCGGACTTCACCGAAACCACCCGACAGGCTCACGGTCGAACGACGGTTGAAGGTTGCAACACCTTCCGAGCCGTCGTCGTTCTTGATCGGAGCTTCGAGCCAGAAGCTGGCTGCCAAGCCGCCGCCGAGGTCTTCCGTGCCACGGAAGCCGAGTTTGCTGGAGTTGTAGGCCGAGTTGGCCAGTTCACGGCGGCTGACCCTGACGCTGCCCTGGTTCACATAGAACGGGTTGTAGGCAACCGGGAAGCCGAGGGCGTTGTACGTCACGCCGTGGTTCAGGTCACGCGAGCTGTTCGAATAGCCGCTGATCGACGCATCGACCAGGCCGAACAGCGTGACGGACGACTGGGCCGAGGCAACACCGGCAACAGCCAGGGCAGCCAGAGCAACTGCCCTTCAGGCCCAAAAACTAGAGTGGACCCGCAGCGCCGCGGCCCCCCCAAAGAAAAAAGCCCCGAGCCTTGCAGCTCGGGGCTAAATCCACCAATTGGAAGGGTGGAGGAGACAACCGGTGCGCACGGTTTCGTACGCGATGAAATAAAGTATATCGGTTGTTTGTTGCGTTGCAACAAGCAAGTGACGATTTCCCCACACACTAATGGATGTCGGCGTGATTTTTTGCCGAACATCCTGAATGGATCTGACACAGATGGAATGCACAGTAAGTTGGACCGGCGATGCCGGAACCCGCTCGGCCATGGGTTTCGTGGCCGAGACCGGCAGCGGCCATGTCTTGATGATGGACGGCGCGCCGGATGCCGCCAAACCCGAGAACGGCGGCCAGAACCTGGCGGCCAGGCCCATGGAAACCGTGCTCGCCGGCACCGGGGGCTGTACCGCCTATGACGTGGTGCTGATACTGAAGCGAGGCCGCCACCGCGTGGAGCGCTGCAGCGTCAAGCTGACCAGCGAACGGGCAGAAAAGGATCCCAAGGTGTTCACCAAGATCCACATGCACTTCACCGTGGCGGGCAAGGGCATTCCTGCCGCCGCCGTCGAGCGTGCGATTGCCCTGAGCCACGAAACCTACTGCTCGGCCAGCATCATGCTCGCGAAAACCGCCGAGATCACCACCAGCTTCGACCTGATCGAAACCTGAGCCCGCCAAGCCTCAGATCCGGTGCGCCACCGTGGTCATCACGCGGGAGGCGAGCCGCATCAGGGCCTTGGCCGGCGCCGGCAGTTCCGCCGCGCCGGCATCGACGGCCTGCGCGGCGTGCCGCGCCTCGTCGATCTTCATCTGCTCGACTACCGCCCGGGAGGCACTGTCGGCGGCCGGCAGGCGGCCGAGATGGCTCTCCAGGTGGGCTTCCACCTGGCGTTCGGTCTCCGCGACGAACCCGAGGCTCAGCGGGTCCCCCAGGCGTCCGGCCATCAGGCCCAGGCCGAAAGCTCCGGCATACCAGAGCGGGTTCAGCACGGAAGGCCGGGCGCCGAGTTCGTCCAGCCGCTGGCGCGTCCAGGCCAGGTGATCGGTTTCTTCGTGCGAGGCTTCGAGCAAGCGGGCCCGGAGGACAGGATCGCGCGCCACCGCGGCCTGGGCCGTGTAGAGCGCCTGGGCGCACACCTCGCCCACGTGGTTCACCCGCATCAATGCCCCGGCCTCGCGCCGTTCCGAATCAGTCATCTCGCCGGGCGCCTGGATGGGCGCAGGCGTGGCCCGCGTTGCATGGGGCCGGGCAAAAAGAGTGCGCAATGCCGCATCAGCCGCAGCCAGGACGGGGTCGAGCGTGGAAGTCATGCCCGTATTTGAACGTATGCGGAAAGAGCAGCGCGAAACAGTTGCTTCATTTCATATGGTGGTTTGTGAGCGAGCCAAAGTCCTTTGTTGCAGGACTGCAACGAAACGCAGGGGCCACTGGAGATTTCGGGCGATTTGTTTTGCCCTGCCGCAGCGGCTCTGGTGCAATAGCATCAACTTCCCAAAAGGAGGTTGGCCCGGGGTCCGGTGGGAGCACAAAAGTGCCAGTCACGGTGAGCCCTTCGCACCGGAGCCCTATGTTTAACCTTGGAGAAACTTGCAATGAAAAAATCTCTAGTTGCTCTGGCTGCCCTGGCTGTTGCCGGTGTTGCCTCGGCTCAGTCGTCCGTCACGCTGTTCGGCGTGGTCGACGCGTCGATCAGCGGCTATTCGAGCACCTCGCGTGACCTGAACGGTGCCACGTTCCTGAACCCGTTCTACCTGAACCAAGGCAGCGTCAAGGTCAGCCGTCGTGAACTGGCTAACTCGGGCTACAACTCCAGCCGTCTGGGCTTCCGTGGTACGGAAGACCTCGGCGGTGGCCTCGCAGCCAGCTTCTGGCTCGAAGCCCCGATCAAGAACGACGACGGCTCGGAAGGTGTTGCAACCTTCGCTCGCCGCTCGACCGTGAGCCTGTCGGGTGGTTTCGGTGAAGTCCGCCTCGGCCGTGACTACACCCCCACGTTCTGGAACGACACCGTGTTCGATCCGTTCGGCACCAACGGCGTTGGCAGCAACCTGATCAACACCGCCAACAACACCTTCGGCGCGTTCGGCACCCCCACGGCTGCCGTCGGCTCGTTCACCAACGTTGGCGCCAGCAACTACGTTCGCGCCAGCAACACCATCGGCTACTTCCTGCCGCCGAACCTGGGTGGTTTCTACGGCCAAGTGCAGTACGGCTTCAGCGAGAAGACCAAGTACGATCCGGGCACCGCTACGCCGACCACCGCGAACGCTTCGCGTCAAGGCCGTTACGTTGGTGGCCGCTTCGGCTACGCCAACGGTCCTCTGGACGTTGCAATCGCTTACGGCAGCAGCACGGTTGGCGATCAGTACTACGTTGGCACGACCACCAAGGTCAACACGCTGAACCTCGGCGCTTCGTATGACTTCGGTCCCGTGAAGCTCTTCGGTGAAGTGTCGAAGGCCAAGAACAAGGTCGACTACGAAGTCGAACCGTTCCTCGGCGGCCGTCCTGACGTGGACCTCACCGGCTACCTGCTCGGCGTGACCGTGCCGGTCGGTGCTGGCCTGATCCGCGCTTCGTACTCGCACGTCAAGTACGACAACAACGCACCTGTGGTGTTGTTCGCTCCTGCCGTCGAAGATCCGAAGGCCAACAAGCTGGCTCTGGGCTACGTGCACAACCTGTCGAAGCGCACGGCTCTGTACGCAACGATCGCTCGCGTGAGCAACAAGAACGGTGCAGCCCTGACCGTTGGCGGCCCGGCCTTCATCAGCAACGGCGTCTTCACCCCGAAGACCTCGACCGGCTACGACTTCGGTATCCGTCACGCTTTCTAATTTGAGGCTGGCTTTCGCCAGCTTTGAATCGAAAGACTCAAAAGCCACTCGACGAAAGTCGAGTGGCTTTTTTATTTGTGCTTCGCTGGTTGGTTGTGCATGAGCTCAAGCGAAGCGCACCATCTGCGTGCACCCCCGGGGAACCACCGTGCGGGCACGCAGCTTGCACTGCTAGCATGCCTGTTCACTCTGCTTGCTGAATGATTGCCTTCGTCCTGCGCCGCCTGATCCAGGCCGTGATCGTCATGATCGCGGTCGCGTTCATCGCCTTTCTCCTCTTTCAATATGTGGGCGACCCCGTCGTGTTTCTGCTGGGCCAGGACGCCAAGCCCGAGCAGATCCGCGAGCTGCGCGCCGCATTGGGGCTCGACCAGCCCTTCTTCGTGCAGTTCTGGCACTTTCTCGTCAATGCGGCCCAGGGCGAGTTCGGCCTGAGCCTGCGCCAGGGCGCGAAAGTCTCGCGCCTCATCGGCGAGCGCTTTCCGGCCACGCTCGAACTCGCGCTCGTTGCGGCCGTGCTGGCTCTGTTCATCGGCATTCCGATGGGCGTGTACACCGCGCTGCGCCGCGGCACCTTCCTGAGCCAGGTGTTCATGACCGTGTCGCTGCTCGGCGTGTCCCTGCCCACCTTCCTGATCGGGATCCTGCTGATCCTGGTGTTTGCGGTGATTCTGGGCTGGTTCCCGAGCTTCGGGCGCGGGGAGACCGTGCAGTTCGGCTGGTGGAGCAGCGGCCTGTTCCGGGCCGACGGATGGCATCACATCATCCTGCCGGCGGTCACGCTCGCGATCTTCCAGCTGACCCTGATCATGCGGCTGGTGCGCGCCGAGATGCTCGAGGTCCTGCGCACCGACTACATCAAGTTTGCGCGCGCGCGCGGCCTGACGAACCGCGCCATTCATTTCGGCCATGCGCTCAAGAACACGCTGGTGCCGGTGATGACGATCACGGGCCTGCAGCTGGGCGGCCTCATTGCCTTTGCCATCATTACCGAGTCGGTGTTCCAGTGGCCCGGCATGGGGCTGCTGTTCATCCAGGCCGTGACCTTTGCCGACGTTCCGGTGATGGCGGCCTACCTGTGCCTCATTGCCTTGATCTTCGTGGTGATCAATCTCGTGGTCGACCTGCTCTATTTCGTGGTCGATCCGCGGCTGCGCGTGGGCAAGGCGGGAGGACATTGAAATGACGGTTGTCGCAGCAGCTGCAGCACCGCGACTGCAGGCCTCGGGCAGGGCGTTTGCGCACATCGCGAGCTTCTATCCGGAGATCACGGCCTTTCGCCGCGACCTGCACGCCCACCCCGAACTCGGCTTCGAAGAGGTCTACACGGCCGGCCGCGTGCGCGAGGCGCTGCGTGCCTGCGGCGTGGACGAGATCCACGAGGGCATCGGCAAGACCGGCGTGGTGGGCGTCATCCGCGGCCGGTCCACGGCGAGCGGGCGGATGATCGGCCTGCGCGCCGACATGGATGCACTGCCCATGCGCGAAGACAACGACTTCGGCTGGCGCTCCGCCAACGACGGCCTGATGCACGGCTGCGGGCATGACGGGCACACGGCCATGCTGGTCGGCGCGGCGCGCTACCTGGCCGAGACCCGCAGTTTCGACGGCACCGCGGTGCTGATCTTCCAGCCTGGCGAAGAAGGCTTTGCCGGCGCGCGCGTGATGATCGAGGACGGCTTGTTCGACCGCTTTCCGGTCGACGCGGTCTATGCAATGCACAACTGGCCCGCCATGCCCGCGGGCACCGTGGGCATCAACCGCGGCGCCATGATGGCGGCGGCCGACCGCATCACGATCGAGATCAAGGGCAAGGGCGGCCACGGTGCCCATGCCTACCAGACCATCGACCCCGTGGTGGTCGCCGCGCATATCATCACGGCCGCGCAGACCATCGTATCGCGCAGCGTGCGGCCGATCGATGCTGCAGTGGTCAGCATCTGCGCGGTGCAGGCGGGCGACCTGGGCGCGATGAGCGTGATTCCGGGCGAGGCCACGCTGGTGGGGACCGTGCGCACCTTCAGCGCGCGCGTGCAGGCGCAGGTCGAGCAGCGCCTGACCGAACTCTGCACCGCGGTGGCTGCGGGCTTCGGCGCCACGGCCACCATCAGGTACGAGCGCATCTACCCCGCCACCATCAACACCGCACCGGAGGCGATGTTCGCGGCCGACGTGGCCGAGTCGCTGGTGGGCGCTTCCAACGTCGAGCGCAGCATGGAGCCCAGCATGGGCGCCGAGGACTTCTCCTTCATGCTGCAGAAAAAGGCCGGGGCCTACCTGCGCATCGGCCAGGACGCCAAGTGCGGCGCCTTCCTGCACAACAGCCGCTACGACTTCAACGACGAGATCCTGCCGCTCGGCGCCGCATTGCATGCGGGGCTGATCGAGCAGGGCATGCCGCTGGCTGCCACCCGCAGCCAGCAGCCCGTGAAAGACGCCGCTACCGCGACGTCTTGATGTACTTCAGATTCCAACCCGAGGAGTGTTTCCATGAGTTTTCAGAAGAAGGCGGCTGCGGTCGCAGTTTTGTGCATGCTGGGCACCGCCAGCCTGATGGCCGGCGCGCAGACCATTCGCGTGGCGAACCAGGGGGACGCGCTGTCGCTCGACCCGCACTCGCTCAACGAGTCGCTGCAGCTGAGCACCACCGCCAACGTCTATGAAACGCTGGTCGGCCGCAACAAGGACCTGAGCGTCGCGCCGTTGCTGGCCACCAGCTGGAAACAGACCTCGCCCACCGTGTGGCGCTTCGAACTGCGCAAGAACGTCCAGTTCCACGACGGCACGCCCTTCACGGCCGACGACGTGCTCTTCAGCTTCGCGCGCGCCTCGGGCGACGGCTCGGACATGAAGTCCAACACCACCGACATCAAGGAAGTGCGCAAGGTCGACTCGCATACGATCGAGATCGAGACCAAAGGGCCGTTCCCCATTCTTCCCGACGTCATCACGCAGCTCATGATCATGAGCAAGAAGTGGTGCGAAGAAAACAAGGCCGTCACGCCCGTCGACCGCCGCAAGGGCATCGAGAACACCGCCTCGTTCAAGGCCAACGGCACCGGCCCGTTCCGCGTGCGCGAGCGCCAGCCGAACGTGCGCACGGTGTTCGTGCGCAACCCCACCTACTGGGGCAAGATCGAAGGCAACGCGCAGGAGATCATCTTCACGCCGATCGCCAACCCGGCCACACGCGTCGCCGCGCTGATCTCGGGCGAAGTCGACGTCATGGAGCCGGTGCCCGTGCAGGACATCGCGCGCGTCAACGCCAGCCCGACGGCGCGCGTCATCTCCGGCCCCGAGCTGCGCACCATCTTCCTGGGCATGGACCAGAAGCGCGACGAGCTGCTGTACTCCAGCGTCAAGGGCAAGAACCCGTTCAAGGACAAGCGCGTGCGCCAGGCCTTCTACCAGGCCATCGACATCGCCGGCATCCAGCGCACGGTGATGCGCGGGGCCTCGCGTCCCACCGCGCTGATGGTCGGCCCCGGCATCAACGGCTGGAACGAAGCGCAGGACAAGCGCCTGCCCTACGACGTCGAGGCCGCCAAGAAGCTGCTGACCGAAGCCGGCTACCCGAACGGTTTCGAAGTGACGATGAACTGCCCGAACGACCGCTACGTGAACGACGGCCAGATCTGCCAGAGCGTGGCCTCCAACCTCGCGAAGATCGGCGTCAAGATCAACCTCGCGGCCGAGACCAAGGGCACCTACTTCCCGAAGGTGCTGCGCCGCGACACCAGCTTCTACATGCTGGGCTGGACCCCGACCACCTACGACTCGCACAACGCGCTCACGGCGCTGATGGCCTGCCCGGACGACAAGACCGGCGCCGGCCAGTTCAACCTGGGCGCCTACTGCAATCCCAAGGTCGACGAGCTGACCAAGAAGATCCAGTCGGAGACCGACAAGCCCAAGCGCGACGCGATGATCAAGGAAGCCTTCGACCTGCACACCGCGGACATCGGCCACCTGCCGCTGCACCAGCAGACGCTGGCCTGGGGTGTCAGCAAGAAGGTGGCACTGACGCAGATGGCCGACAACTACATGCCCTTCAAGTGGATGAGCATCAAGCCGTGATCTCGCCGGCCGCTCGCCAATGGGCGGCCTGAGAGGCTCGATTCTGGGCCCGCTTCTTGCGGGCCCATCCTTTTTTCCTCACGATGAAAAAAACATTCGCCCGCTGGCTCGACAGCGATGTCGGCTACAGCTTTCGCACTTCGCCCGTGGCGATGGCGGCGGCGCTCATCGCGCTGGCCTGCGTGTTCTGCGCGGTCTTTGCAGGATGGGTGTCGCCGCACAACCCCTTCGACCTCGCGACGCTCGAACTCGGCGACGCGCGCCTGCCGCCCGCGTGGAGTGCCGAGGGCTCCTCCAAGTACCTGCTGGGCACCGACGACCAGGGCCGCGACATTCTCTCGGCCGTGATCTACGGCGCGCGCATCTCGCTGATCGTCGGCATCGTGTCGGTGGCGCTGTCGATCACGGTGGGCGTGGTGCTCGGCCTGCTGGCCGGTTTCCTCGGCGGCTGGCTCGATTCGTTCCTCATGCGCCTGTGCGACGTGATGCTGTCGTTTCCGCCCATCCTGGTGGCGCTGCTGATTGCCGGCGTCGGCCGCGCGCTGTTTCCCAATGCGCATGAGTCGCTGGCCTTCGGCGTGCTCATCATCTCCATCTCGCTGACCGGCTGGGTGCAGTACGCGCGCACGGTGCGCGGCTCCACGCTGGTGGAGCGCAACAAGGAATACGTGCAGGCCGCGCGCGTGACCGGCGTGGCGCCGCTGCGCATCATGCTGCGCCACGTGCTGCCCAACGTGATGGGCCCGGTGATGGTGCTGGCCACCATCCAGGTGGCCACCGCCATCATCACCGAGGCGACCCTGTCGTTCCTCGGCGTCGGCGTGCCGCCGACCTCGCCTTCGCTGGGCACGCTGATCAGCATCGGCAACCAGTACCTGTTCTCGGGCGAGTGGTGGATCACCGTGTTCCCGGGCCTGATGCTGGTGCTGATCGCGCTCAGCGTGAACCTGCTGGGCGACTGGCTGCGCGATGCGCTGAACCCGCGCCTGCGCTGAGATGGAAAAAAGGACAACGCCGCCATGACGCTGCTCCAGGTCAAGAACCTTGTGGTCGAGTTCCCGCACCGCCGCGGCACGCTGCGCGCGCTCGACGGAATTTCCTTCGACATCGCGCCCGGTGAAATCCTGGGCGTGGTGGGCGAGTCGGGCGCCGGCAAGTCGCTCACGGGCGCGGCCATCATCGGGCTGCTCGAGCCCCCGGGCCGCGTGGCCAGCGGGGAGATCGTGCTCGAAGGCCAGCGCATCGACAACCTCGGCTTCGATGCGATGCGGCCGATCCGCGGCCGCAAGATCGGCGCGATCTTCCAGGATCCGCTGACTTCGCTGAACCCGCTCTACACCGTCGGGCGGCAGCTGGTGGAAACCATCCGCGCGCACCTGCCGGTGACCGAGGCCGAAGCGCGGCGCCGCGCCATCGGCCTGCTGCAGGACACCGGCATTCCGGCCGCCGAGCAGCGCATCGACCACTTCCCGCACCAGTTCTCGGGCGGCATGCGCCAGCGCGTGGTGATTGCCCTGGCGCTGGCGGCCGAGCCCAAGCTCATCGTGGCCGACGAGCCGACCACCGCACTCGACGTGTCGATCCAGGCGCAGATCATCCAGCTGCTCAAGCGCATCTGCAAGGACCGCGGCGCCGCCGTGATGCTGATCACGCACGACATGGGCGTGATCGCCGAAACCTGCGACCGCGTGGCCGTGATGTACGCGGGCCGCATCGCCGAGATCGGCCCGGTGCACGAGGTGATCCACCAGCCGGCGCATCCCTACACCTCGGGCCTGATGGCCTCGATTCCCGACATGACGAGCGACCGCGAACGGCTCAACCAGATCGACGGCGCCATGCCGCGGCTCAATGCCATCCCGCAGGGCTGCGCCTACAACCCGCGCTGCCCGCGCACCTTTGCGCGCTGCCTGACCGAGCGGCCCGAGCTCATGCATGCCGGCGCCACGCGTGCCGCATGCTGGCTGCACGATGCCACCGATCCGCACAAGGGCCAGGCCGAGCTGGCCGCCCGGCACCACGATGCGCAGCTGGCCGGCGAGCGCGCCGTGCCCGATGCGGCCGCGCCGCTTGCGGAGGTGACCCGATGAGCGCCGCACCGCTCGTGGTGGCGCACGACCTCGCCCGCACCTTCGACGTCTCGCCGCCGTGGCTCAACCGCGTGCTCGAACGCAAGCCGCGCGTGCTGCTGCATGCGGTGGACGGCGTGAGCTTTTCGATCGAGCGCGGCAAGACGCTGGCGCTGGTGGGCGAGTCGGGCTGCGGCAAGAGCACCGTGGCGCGGCTGCTGGTCGGCCTTTACGCACCCACGCGCGGCGGCCTGCAGTTCGACGGGCAGGACGCGCACGCCGCGTTCAAGACCCCCGAAGGCCGCAAGCTGCGCCGCCGCATCCAGATGATCTTCCAGGACCCGTACGCGAGCCTGAACCCGCGCTGGATCGTGGAAGACATCGTCGGCGAGCCGCTGCGCGAGCACGGCATCCTCAGCGGCAAGGCCGAGCTGCGCGAGCGCGTGGGCGAACTGCTCAAGTCGGTCGGCCTTTCGCCGCTGGACATGAGCAAGTACCCGCACCAGTTCTCGGGCGGCCAGCGCCAGCGCATTTCGATTGCGCGCGCACTCGCCACCGAGCCCGAGTTCCTGGTGTGCGACGAGCCCACCTCGGCGCTCGACGTGAGCGTGCAGGCGCAGGTGCTCAACATCATGAAGGACCTGCAGCGCCAGCAGGGCCTGACCTATCTCTTCATCTCGCACAACCTGGCAGTGGTGCGGCACGTGGCCGACCAGGTCGGCGTGATGTACCTGGGCCGGCTGGTCGAGGTGGCGGACAAGCAGAAGCTGTTTGCCGAGCCACAGCATCCCTATACGCGCATGCTGCTCGACGCGATTCCGCAGATGAAGCACACCGGCCGCGCGCGCACGCCGGTGCAGGGCGAAGTGCCGAACCCGCTGAACCCGCCGGCCGGCTGCGCGTTTCATCCGCGCTGTCCGCATGCGAATGCGCGGTGCTCGGCCGAGCGGCCGAAGCTGCTGACCATCAGGGGCGTGCAGGTGGCTTGCCACGCGGCGGAGGAAGGCCGGATCTAGCCCGAGCCGAGGTGTGCGTAAACGCACCGACAAGCGTGGCAAAGCGGCGCAGAGTGCGGCCATGACGATGAAGCAGAACACAGGCACCGGCGGCAGCCCGGCGATCCGGTCGGCGCTGGGCCGACGCGGCTTTCTCATGGGTTCCGCGCTAGCGGCCACTTCGACGCTGGCTTCGCTTTGTTCGCTGTCGCACGCCGCCACCGGGGCGCCGTCGCAGCGGATGCCGGTCATCTTCATCGGCCATGGTTCGCCGATGAACGCGCTGGCCGACAACGCCTTCACGCGCCGGCTGTCCGCCTGGGGCAGGGAACTGCCGCGGCCTTTGGCCATCCTGAGCGTTTCGGCCCATTGGCTGAGCCGCGGCGCCACCGGCGTCGGAATGCAGGAGCGGCCGAAGACGATCCACGACTTCGGCGGCTTTCCACAGGCGCTTTTTGACATCGAGTACCCGGCACCGGGCCATCCCGCGCTCGCGCGCGAAACCGTCGGCGCGGTGAAGCAGGCCCCGGTGGTGGGCACCCAGCAGTGGGGCCTGGACCACGGGACCTGGACGGTGCTGAAGCACCTCTATCCGAAGGCCGACATTCCGGTGTTCCAGCTCAGCATCGACTACGACCAGCCGGCCGCCTTCCACTACGCGGTGGGCCGCGACCTGGCGGCGCTGCGGGACAAGGGCGTGCTCGTGATGGGAAGCGGCAACGTGGTGCACAACCTGCGGGCCACCGACCGTGGCACGGCCGACGGGCTCACAGCCAGCCGGCCCTGGGCGCAATCGTTCGACGACGCGGTGAAGGCTGCGCTCGCGGGGCGGGACGACCGCGCGCTGGTCGGCTATGAAAAGCTGGCAGGTGCCGCCACCGCGGTCGCCACGCCGGACCACTACTTTCCGTTTCTCTACGCGCTCGGTGCCGCGGGGCCGAGCGAGCGTGCGAAAACGGTCCACGAGGGATTCCAGTCGGGCACGCTGAGCATGCGCTGCGTGCAGTTCGGCTGAGCGCGCGGACCTACTGTTCCTCGCTCCACGAGAAGCCGTCGCGCGCAATCATCGCGCTCGAGGCGCTCGGCCCCCAGGTGCCCGCGGCATAGGGGCGCGGCCCGCCGTCCGATGCCCAGCTGTCGATCAGCGGCTCGACCCAGCGCCATGCCTCTTCCTGCTCGTCGCTGCGCACGAAGAGGTTCAGGCGGCCGTCGATCACGTCGAGCAGCAGCCGCTCGTAGGCGCCCACGCGCTCGGCGCCAAAGCGCTTGTCGAAGTCGAGGTCCAGCTGCACGGGCGCGAGCTGCGCGGCGCTGTGGTGGCCGTTGCTGCTGCGGCGGTTGTCCTGGGCCTGCGCGAGCAGGTGCAGCTCCAGGCCGTCCCGCGGCTGGAGGTTGATCACCAGCTTGTTGACGGCGCCGGCAGGTGCGCGGTAGATCGCATGCGGCGTGGGCCTGAAGTTGACCTCGATGCGCGCGTCGCGCGAGGCCAGCCGCTTGCCGGTCCGGATGTACAGCGGCACGCCGGCCCAGCGCCAGTTGGCGATCTCGGTGCGCAGCGCCACGAAGGTCTCGGTGCGGCTCTCGGGGTCGACGCCCGGCTCGTCCCTGTAGCCCGGCACGCGTTCGCCGTAGGCCGTGCCGGCCGTGTACTGGCCGCGAATCGCATGCAGCCCCAGCGTCTCGGGCGTCCAGGGCTTGAGTGCGCGCAGCACCTTGAGCTTCTCGTCGCGGATGGCGTCCGCATGCGAGTTGATCGGCGGCTCCATGCCGATGGCGCAGACCAGCTGCAGCGCATGGTTCTGCACCATGTCGCGAAGCGCGCCGGTCTGGTCGTAGAAGGCGCCGCGCTTTTCGACGCCCAGGTCTTCGGCGATGGTGATCTGGATGTTGGCAATGTGCTCGCGGCGCCAGATGGGCTCGAACAGCGCATTGCCGAAGCGCATGGCGAACAGGTTCTGCACCGAGGGCTTGCCCAGGTAGTGGTCGATGCGGAAGACCTGCTTCTCGTCGAGCACCTTGCACACTGCGGCATTGATCGCGCGGTTGGACGCCAGGTCGTGGCCCAGCGGCTTCTCGAGCACCACCCGGGTCGACGCTCCGTTGAGGCCGGCCGCGGCAATCTGCTCGACCACCTGGGTGAAGAGCGCGGGCGCCGTGGCCACGTACATCACCACCGTGTCGGCATTGCGCTGCTTGAGCAGTTCGGAAAGCCGGGCGTAGTCGGCCGGCTTGGACAGGTCCATGCGCAGGTAGTACAGCAGCGAGGCGAACTTCTCGAACTCCTCGGCCGAAGGGCGCTTGGCGCCTTCGACGGCATTGAAGCGCGACTGGATCAGTTCGCGGTACTGGTCGTCCGAGAGGTCGTCGCGGGCCACGCCGACGATGCGTCCGTCTTTCGGAAGGCTGCCGTGCCTGAAGGCCTGGAACAGCGCGGGCATGAGCTTGCGCCATGCGAGATCGCCAGTGCCGCCGAACAGAACGAGATCGAAGCTCATGAGTCGAAATTCCTTTTGTCTTGGTGCCGAGTGGGCTCTCTGTTTCAACCGAATGGTACTTGTACCAATTCATGAAACCTGTACGAAAGCTACGCTCAACCCCGGCCGGGAGGCCTATTTTTGTTTTGGAGGCGGGGTTTTCACATGAAGAAGCTTTTTACTGCAGCGGCCTTGGTGGGTTTGTCGGCTGCCGCGTCGGCCCAGGGCACGGTCAACGTGATCTGCTCGGTCCAGGCCGAATGGTGCAACGTGATCGCCACCGTGTATGCGCGCACCACGGGTACCCGCATCAACATGTCGCTCAAGGGCTCGGGCGAGGCGCTGGCCCAGCTCATCGCCGAGAAGGACAACCCCAAGACCGACATCTGGTTCGGCGGCACCGGGGACCCGCACCTGCAGGCGGCCGAGCAGGGCCTGACGCTCGAATACAAGTCGCCCACGCTGGCGCAGCTGCACCCCTGGGCCCAGCAGCAGGCGAAGCAGTCGGGCTACAGGACCGTGGGCATCTACTCCGGCCCGCTGGGCTTCGGCTACAACCCCGAGCTGCTCGCCAAGAAGAAGCTGCCGGTGCCCAAGACCTGGGCCGACCTGCTCAAGCCCGAATACAAGGGCGACATCCAGGTGGCCAACCCCGCATCGAGCGGCACGGCCTACACCATGATCGCCACGCTGGTGCAGCTGATGGGCGAGGACAAGGCCTTCGACTACCTGAAGGCGCTGCACAAGAATGTCGGCCAGTACACGCGCTCGGGCACCGGTCCCATCAAGGCGGTGGCGCGCGGCGAAACGGCCGTGTCGATCAGCTTCGTGCACGACGGCCCGGGCGAGAAGATGCAGGGCTTTCCGGTCGAGACCATCACGCCGGCCGACGGCACCGGCGCCGAGATCGGCTCCATGAGCATCATCAAGGGTGCGCGCAACCTCGAGGCCGCGAAGAAGTTCTACGAATGGGCGCTGACGCCGGCCGCGCAGGAGCTCGGCGCCGCCAACAAGCAGTTCCAGCTGCCGAGCAACGCGAATGCCAAGCTCGATCCGCGCATCCCTGACTTCAAGAAGATCAGGTTCATCAACTACGACTACGCCAAGTACGGCGCGAGCGCCGAGCGCCGCCGCCTGATCGCGCGCTGGGAAAAAGACGTCAATTCGCTGCCGCGCTAAGTGCAAGCCCTTTCCATCGGCGGCGCGCCGGCCAATCCGGCGTCAGTGGCCGCCGCCCGGCGGGCGCAGCGCTGGATCCGGGCCTGGGTGGCGCTGGGCCTTGCGGCCTACCTGCTGCTGCCCTGGTATGCGATCCAGGACGCCATCTGGTACGAAGCCGTTCCGCAGGTCTTCGGCCGGGCCGAGGGTGCCAACGGCCTGATGCAGGCGGCCACGCAGGGGCGCGGCTGGCTCTTCATCGGGCTTGCCGGACTCGCGATGTGCGCCATCGGCGCCTGGCTGCCGGCCGGCCGCGCGCAGGGGCGCTGGCTGCTGGCGGGTGGCGCCATCGGTGCCTTCGGCCTGGCCATTGCCGGGTTCGCCATCGGCGCGCGCGGCTGGAGCTTCGAAGCGCTCAACGCGCTGTTCGGCGAACTCGCAATCAACCAGTTCGGCATCGGCGCGGGCGGCTTCGTGGCGCTCACGGCGCTCACGATGCTGGCCGCCTTCGGCATTGCGCGGCTCGGGCTTTTCAAGGGCGACCTGTTCGTGGCGGCCGCGGTCATCGGCTGCGGCGTGCTGATGGCGCTGTTCATTGCCTACCCGGTGAGCAAGGCGCTCGCGGGTGCCTTCCTCGACGAGGACGGCCGCTGGTCGATCGCGGCCTTTGCCGCGCGCGTGTTCGCCGAACGCATCTGGGGCGTGGGCTGCCTGGCCGGCGGCGTGCGCTGCGGCGTGGCCTGGAACACGCTCGTGCTGGCGCTGCTGACGGCGGCTGGCACCACCTTCCTCGGCACCTTGATGGCGCTGATGGCCGAACGCGGCAGCAAGCGCGGCCAGGGCGCGCTGCGCGTGCTCGCGCTGCTGCCGATCATCACGCCGCCCTTCGTGGTGGGGCTCGGGCTCATCCTGCTGTTCGGCCGCGCGGGCATCGTCAACCAGCTGCTCGAGAGCGTGTTCGGCGTCGAGCCGACGCGCTGGTTCTACGGCATGCCGGGCGTGCTGGTGGCGCAGCTGTTCGCCTTCACGCCCATTGCCTTCATGATCATGCGCGGGGTGGTGCAGGGCATCGCACCCAGCCTGGAAGAGGCGGCGCAGATGCTGCGTGCCGACCGCCGCCGCACCTTCTTCACCATCACGCTGCCGCTTTTGAAGCCCGGGCTGGCCAATGCCTTCCTGGTGGGCTTCATCGAAAGCATTGCGGACTTCGGCAATCCGGTGGTGGTGGGCGGGCAGTTCTCGGTGCTGTCGACCGACATCTTCTTCGCCATCGTCGGCGCGCAGTACGACCAGGGCCGCGCGGCTTCGCTGGCGTGGGTGCTGACGATCTTTGCGCTTGGCGTGTTCGCGCTGCAGCGCGGCGTGCTCGGCCGGCAGAACTACACCACCGTGAGCGGCAAGGGCGACGCGGGCATCGCGATGGCGCTGCCCGACGGCGTGCGGCGCACCATCCAGTGCATCGCGCTGCCCTGGATCGCGTTCACCGCGGTGGTCTACCTGTTCGCCTTCGCGGGCGGCTTCGTGCAGACCTGGGGGCGCGACTACAGCTTCACGCTCGACCATTTCAAGAACGCGTTCGCGCTCGAATGGGGCCAGTTCGGCCTGGTGTGGGCCGGCACCGCGTGGAACTCGCTGCTCACCACGCTCAAGCTCGCGGGCATCTCGGCGCCCATCACCGCCGCGCTGGGGCTGCTGATTGCGTGGCTGCTGGCGCGCAACGAGTTCAAGGGGCAGGGCGTCTTCGAGTTCGGCGCGCTGCTGGCCTTTGCCATCCCGGGCACGGTGCTGGGCGTGAGCTACATCCTGGCCTTCAACGTGCCGCCCTTCGAGCTCACGGGCACCGGGCTCATCATCGTGCTGTGCTTCATGTTCCGGAACCTGCCGGTGGGCGTGCGGGCCGGCACGGCGGCCTTCAAGCAGCTGGACCGATCGCTGGACGAAGCCTCGCTGATGCTGCGCGCCTCCACGGCCCAGACGCTCTTCAGGGTGGTGCTGCCGCTGCTCAAACCTGCGCTGGTGGCCGCGCTGGTCTACAGCTTCGTGCGCGCCATGACGACGGTGAGCGCGGTGATCTTCCTGGTCACGGCCGAGAACGAGCTCGCCACCACCTACATCATCGGCCGCGTGGGCAACGGCGACTACGGCATCGCGCTGGCCTACTGCACGGTGCTGATGATCCTGATGTCTGTCGCGATTGCGCTGGTGCAGTTCGTGGTGGGGGAGCGCAGGCTGGGGCGGCGCGGGGCCACGCCGCCGCACCAGGGGCATCACAAGATGGAAAGCCTGGCGGCATGAGCCGCGCGGAGATCATTGAATGAACGGCATCGAATTGCGCAACGTCACCAAGCGCTACGGCACCGACAGGAACGGGCCGCTGGCGGTCAAGGGCATCAGCTTCGAGGTGCCTGCGGGCACGCTCACCACCATCCTCGGGCCCTCGGGCTGCGGCAAGACGACCACGCTGCGCATGATCGCGGGGCTCGAATCGGCCACCTCGGGCTCGATCTTCATGGGCGGGCGCGACGTCACCACGTTGGGCCCGGCCGAGCGCAACGTGAGCATGATGTTCCAGAGCTACGCGCTGTTCCCGCACATGAACGTGATCGAGAACGTGGGCTACGGCCTGCGCATGAGCGGCGTGAAGAAGGACGAGGCCGCCTCGCGGGCACGCGGCGCGCTCAAGGGCGTGGGGCTGGTCGGCTTCGACGAGCGGCTGCCCAGCGAACTCTCGGGCGGCCAGCAGCAGCGCGTTGCCTTGGCGCGTGCACTGGTGCTGGAGCCCGCGGTGCTGCTGTTCGACGAGCCGCTGTCCAACCTCGACGCCCGGCTGCGGCGCGAAATGCGCGAGGAGATCCGCGCGCTGCAGCAGCGCCTGAGGCTCACGGTGGCCTACGTCACGCACGACCAGAGCGAGGCCCTGGCCGTGAGCGACCAGATCATCGTGATGGACCACGGCGTGATCGCCCAGCGCGGCACGCCGGAGCAGCTCTATGCGCGGCCCGAGAGCGAATTCGTCGCCGGCTTCATGGGCGAGGCGATGGTGTTCCCGGCGGTGGCGCAAGCCGACGGCAGCGTCGCGCTCGGCCCGCTGCGGCTGCAGCCGCGCCATGCGGTGGCGCCCGGCGCGGTGAAGGTGGCGGTGCGGCCCGAGGCCTGGCAAATCGGGTTGGACGGCACCCGCGAGGGCCTGCCGGCCACGTTGCGCAAGGCGGCCTACCTCGGGAGCTTCTACGAATACGGCTTCGACACGCCGCTGGGGCCGGTGTTCGTGGTGTCGACCGATCTGTCGACGCCCCTTGCCGCGGGCGCCGAGGCCACGCTGTCGCTGGCGGCGCATGGTGTGAGCGTGGTGCCCGCCGCATGAAACAATGGAGCCATGAACGTGGTTTTCGATCTTGGCGCCGTGCTGCTGGCATGGGAGCCCACCCGGCTGGTGCAGACCCATCTTTCCGAGCATGCCCCCACCGAGGCTGCCGCAGCGGCGCTGGGCCGAGCGCTTTTCCACCACGACGACTGGATGAGCTTCGACTGCGGCATGCGCTCGCTGGACGAGGCCATCGCGCGCATGGCCCGGCGGCTGTCGCTGCCGGCGGAGCGGCTGGACGCCATGCTCGGCACGCTCGGGGAGCGCCTCGAGCCCATTGCCGTCACCGTGGAACTGCTGGAGGGCCTGTTCGTCCGGCGCGAGGCCGGCGAGGCGCTGCGCCTGTACTACCTCTCGAACATGCCGGCGCCCTACGCACGCGCGGTCGAGCGCCGGCACGGCTTCATGCGGCGCTTCGACGGCGGCGTGTTCTCGGGTGACGTGAAATTCATCAAGCCGGATCGCGAAATCTACGAACTGCTGGCGGTGCGCCATGCGCTCGATCCCGCCGAGACGGTGTTCATCGACGACTCGGCCGCCAACGTGGAGGCCGCGCGTGCCTTCGGCTGGCAGGCCATCCATTGCACCTACCCGCCAGCTCTGGCGGCGCAGCTGGCGCGCTACCTGCCGGCTACCGGCCGGTGAGCACCACCTTGGAGGTGTCGAAGCCCAGGCTGGCGGCGTAGTCCAGCTCGGCCTGCAGCGCGTCGTCCTCGAGGCGCGGCGCGCGTGAAAGCACCCAGAGGTATTCGCGGTCGGGCGTGCCGACCAGCGCCACCTGGTAGTCGCGGTCGAGCTTCAGGATCCAGTAGTCGCCCCACACCATCGGCAGCCAGCTGAGCCACGACGGTGCAAAGCGCACTTCGAGCCGGCCCGCGCCGGGCTGGCCGGCCACCGGCACCACACGGGCCGTTCCCACCGCTTCGTCGAAATTGCCATCGGGCCGCACGCAGCGGTTGAGCACCTGCATGGTGCCATCGACCTGGAGCGTGTACTCGGCGCTCACGGGACCGGCGCACTGCTTCTGGAAGCGGTTGGGCAGGCGGGCCTGCTCGTGCCAGATGCCCGCATAGCGCTGCAGATCGACCGGCGCCACCACCTGCAGCGGCGCACGCATGAGCGGCGCACCATCGGGCGGCCCGGGCAGCTGGGCTCGCCCGGTGCGCCCCGCACCCATGGCGATCCAGGTGGCGACGCCGCCCACCACGAAGGCCGTGGCCAGGGTGCCGATGGCGTGGCTGGTGCGGCGGTCATCGAAGGAAGGAGCGCGGCTGGCGGCGGCAGCCGCGGCGGAGCGATGGCGAAGGGGCATGGGCGTGGCACTCCTGTGGTCGGAAGCATCAATCGGAAACAGCCAGCCTAGTCCCCGGCCGGGGCGGCGCGCCGTCAGCGGCGGACCACAGCCGCTGTAGGGCAGCGCGGCCGGCCGGCCACTTACAACCCTGTCGGCGGCAGGCTGATGCGGGGCGGTGAAAACCCGTGCTACGGTGCGCATGAAAACATCGGACCCGGCGCAACAGCGTGCAGGACTTGTCATCACCCGCACTGGATAATCTTTCTCCATGAACCAACTCGATGCTCTCCGCCAATGGACCACCGTGGTCGCCGACACCGGCGACTTCAAGCAACTTGCCATCTCCAGGCCGCAGGATGCGACCACCAATCCGTCGCTCATCCTGAAGGCGGTGCAGAAGCCCGAGTACCGGCCGCTGCTCGACGAAGCCGTCAGCAAGCACGCGGGCAAGCCGCTCGACGAGGTCATCGACCGGCTGCTGGTGCGCTTCGGCACCGAAATCCTCTCGATCATCCCGGGCCGCGTGTCGACCGAGGTCGACGCGCGCCTCTCGTTCGACACGGCCGCCACCGTTGCGCGCGGCGAGCGCATCGTGGCGCTCTACAAGGCCGAAGGCATCGACACCGAGAAGCGCCTGCTGATCAAGGTGGCCTCCACCTGGGAGGGCATCGAGGCGGCGCGCGCCCTGGAGCAGAAGGGCATCCGCACCAACCTCACGCTGCTGTTCTCGTTCGCGCAGGCCGTGGCCTGCGGCGCGGCCGGCGTGCAGCTCATCTCGCCCTTCGTGGGCCGCATCTACGACTGGTACAAGAAATCGGCCGGGGCCCAGTGGAACGAGGCCGCCAACGCGGGCGCGAACGACCCGGGCGTCAAGTCGGTGCGCCAGATCTTCGAGTACTACAAGCAGCACGGCATCAAGACCGAGGTGATGGGCGCGAGCTTCCGCAATGTGGGACAGATCCGGGCCCTGGCCGGCTGCGACCTGCTGACCATCAGCCCCGAGCTGCTGGCCGAGCTGGCCGCAAGCAACGAGCCGCTCGCGCATGCGCTCGACGCCTCCGCCGCGCCCACGGCCGACATGCAGAAAGTGAGCTACGACGAGGCCGGCTTCCGCTTCGCGCTCAACGAAGACGCCATGGCCACCGAGAAGCTCGCCGAGGGCATCCGCGCCTTTGCGGCCGATGCCGTGAAGCTCGAAAAACTCATGCAGGAAAGCGGCAAGTAAGCATGGCCATGACCCTTCGCTGCGACCGCGCGCCCGCCTGGGCGCAATTGCAGGCCGCCTTCGAGACCGCGGGCCGCCAGTTCGACGTGCGCCACGCCTTCGTCGACGATGCCGGCCGTTTCGAACGCTTCAGCCAGGAAGCGCCGTACCTGTTCGCCGACCTGTCGAAGAACCTGATCGATGCGCGCACGGAAGAGCTGCTCTTCGCGCTGGCCCGCGAGTGCGGCCTCGAGGCGCACCGCGACGCGATGTTCGCGGGCGAGCACATCAACAACACCGAAGACCGCGCCGTGCTGCACACGCTGCTGCGCGCCCCCGCCGATGCGAAGGTGGGCAAGACGGCCGACAAGCTTCGCGAGGTGCACCAAACCCTCGATGCGATGCTGGCCTTTGCCGAGAAGGTGCGCGCCGACCACACGATCACCGACGTGGTCAACATCGGCATCGGCGGTTCCGACCTCGGGCCGCAGATGGCGGTGCTCGCGCTGGCCGAGTTCGCCGCGCCGGGCAAGCGCTTCCACTTCGTCTCGAACGTCGATGGCCACGAGCTGGCCGGCGTGCTGCAGGGCCTGGCGCCCGAGCACACGCTGTTCCTCATTGCCTCGAAGACTTTCACCACGGCCGAGACGATGACCAACGCGCTCTCGGCCAGGCGCTGGCACGAGCAGTCGGGCGGCACCGACATTGCCGGCCACTTTGCCGCGCTCACCACCAACGTCGAGGCGGCGAAGCAATTCGGCATCGACACCACCTTCGGTTTCTGGGACTGGGTGGGCGGGCGCTATTCGCTGTGGTCGGCCATCGGATTGCCGATCGCGCTGGCCATCGGCGCCGACGGCTTCCGCCGGCTGCTGGCGGGCGCGCACGCAATGGACGAGCACTTCCGCAGCGCGCCGCTCGAGCAGAACCTGCCGGTGCGGCTCGGCCTGCTCGACGTCTGGTACCGCAACTTCCACAAGTTCACGAGCCGCGGCATCGCGCCGTACCACAGCGCCCTGAAGCGCCTGCCGGCCTACCTGCAGCAGCTCGAGATGGAGAGCAACGGCAAGCAGGTCGATGCGAGCGGCGCGCCGCTGCCCGCCGGCCTGGGCACCTCGCCCGTGCTCTGGGGCGAGCCCGGAACCAACGGCCAGCATGCCTACTTCCAGATGCTGCACCAGGGCACCGACGTGATCCCGCTCGAATTCGTGGCGGTGCGCGATGCGGCGCACGACCTCGACGGCCACCACCCCAAGCTGCTGGCCAATGCGCTCGCGCAGGCGCAGGCGCTGATGGTCGGCAAGCTCGATGCCGGCGGCCACAAGAACTTCCCGGGCAACCGGCCGAGCAGCTTCTTCGTGTTCGAGAAGCTCACGCCCGAATCGCTGGGCGCGTTCCTTGCGCTGTACGAGCACCGCGTGTTCACCAGCGGCGCGCTGTGGGGCATCAACAGCTTCGACCAGTGGGGCGTGGAACTCGGCAAGGTGCTCGCGAAGGACATCGAGCCGCGCCTCGCCTCGTGCGACATCATGGGGCTCGACGCCTCGACGGCCGGCCTCCTGAAACGCCTGGGCACGCAGGCCTGATCCGCTGAAAGGCCGGGGCAGCAGGTCCGGATAGGCCGCGACAGGCCGATTCATAGGCCGTTTGTTTGCGAACTGATGGCCGAATTTGCCGTTGAAAGATGCATCGATATGATCGGCCCGGGGAATTTCCCTGGGATTCAATCAAGAGGAGTCGATCAATGGACTTTCAGACAGCAGTCAAGACCTGTTTCAGCAAATACGCCGATTTCAACGGACGCGCATCGCGTTCGGAGTACTGGTGGTTCGTGCTGGCCGAGGTCGTCGTTCTCATCGTGGCGAGCCTGATCCATCAATATGTGTACGTCATCGCGGCGCTGGGCTTCCTGCTGCCCGCGCTGGCCGTGGGCGCGCGCCGCCTGCACGACATCGGCAAGAGCGGCTGGCTCCAGCTGTTGATGATCATTCCGATCGTCAACCTGGTGCTGATCTACTTCTACGTGCAGCCCACGCAGCCCGAAACCAACCCGCACGGGGCACCCGCCACCTGAGCCTCGGTCAGGCTGCAATTTCCGCGCTGGAAAGCGCGCGCACCGGTCCGCCACTGGCCATGCGCACGCACAGGTCGAAGGCCTGCTGCAGCCCTTCGATCTGCGCGATGCCCTTGCCCGCGATGTCGAAGGCGCTACCGCTGGCCGAGGTGGCCACCGGCACGGGCAGGCCACCATGCAGCGTCACGCCCTGCTCGAAGCCCATCAGCTTCATCGCGATCTGGCCCTGGTCGTGGTACATCGACACCACCGCATCCACATCGCCGCGGCGCGCGCCGATGAACACCGTGTCGGGCGAGAACGGGCCGCGCGCATCGTGGCCCTCGGCGCGCAGCCGCTCGATGGCCGGCGCGATGATCTCGATCTCTTCCATGCCAATGGAGCCGCCGTCGCCCGCATGCGGGTTGAGCCCCGTCACCGCAATGCGCGGCTGTGCCACGCCCGCGCGGCGCAGCGCCGACGCAATGATCTTCACCGCGTCGCTCACGCCCTCCACCGTGATGTGGCTTGCCACGTCCTTCAGCGGAATGTGCGAGGTCACGCGCGAGGTCCAGAGCGATCCCGTGAGGTTGAACTCGCAAACGAAGCCCGTCACCGCGAAGCGCTCCTGCATGTAGCGCAGCTCGTCCTCGTGCACGAGGCCACCGAGCCGCAGCGAATGCTTGTTGAGCGGCGCGAAGAGAATGCCCTCGGCCTGGCCGCGCCGCACGGCCGCGGTGGCGAGTTCGAGCGCCTCGAAGGAAGCGCGGCCCGAGGCCTCGTTCGACGCCCCGAGCACCGGCTCCCGGCCTTCCATCCAGTCGTGCAGCAGCACGGTGAGGCGGCCGTCTTCGAAGCGCAGGTCGTCGAGTCCGCCGACCCGCAGCGGGTCCAGCTTCATGCCCGCCACGCGCTCGCCCGCGGCCAGCACCGCGGGGTCGGCGATCAGCAGCACGCGCGCGGCGTCCAGATTGCGCTGGCGCGCGAGCAGCTTCACGGCCATCTCGGGGCCGATGCCGCCGGGGTCGCCGAGCAGCACGGCGATGCGGGGCTTGGCGGAGATCAGGCTGGGGGTCTTCGATGGAGTGGACATGTGGGCAGGAATGAAATGATGATGAAGAAGAGAGGCCTCATTCGGCCTTGATGTTGGCGTCGCGCACCAGCTGGCCGTAGTGGTCGAACTCCTGCCTGTTCATCGCCGCGAAGGCTTCGCCGGTCAGCGTGCCGGGCTCGCCGCCCAGGGCCTTGATGCGCGTTTGCACGTCGGCCAGCTTCAGCGTGCGCACGAGCTCGGCGTTCAGCCGTTCGACCGCGGGCCGCGGCGTGCCGGCCGTCACGTAGAGGCCGTACCAGGTGGAGACGTCGGCGCCCTTGATGCCCTGCTCGGCCAGCGTGGGCACATCGGGCAGCTCGGGCGAGCGCTGCGGCGCGCTCACGGCCAGCGCGCGGAACTTGCCGGCCTTGATCTGGCCCATGGCGGAGGAAGTGCTGTCGAACATCATGTCGACTTCGCCGCCGATGATGTCGACGTGGGCCTGCGAGCTGCCCTTGTAGGGCACGTGGATCGACTTCATGCCGGTGGCCAGGTTGAAGGCCTCGCCGCCCACGTGCTGGGTGCTGCCGATGCCGGAGGAGGCGTACTTGAAGCCGCCCGGCCTGGCGCCCATGGCCGCCACCAGCTCCTTCACCGATTTGTAGGGAGAGCTTGCCGAGACCACCAGCACGTTGGGCATCACCGCCACCAGGCCGATCGGCTGCAGGTCTTTCAGCGGGTCGTACTTGAGCTTGAGGATGTGGGGCGCCACCGCCTGCGCGGTGTTGGTGGCCAGCAGCAGCGTGCTGCCGTCGGCCGCGGCGCGCGCCGTGAGTTCGCCGGCAATGGTGTTGGAGGCGCCGGGCCGGTTCTCCACCGTCACGGGCTGCTTGAGCACCGGAGCGAACTTGTCGGCCAGCACCCGTGCCAGGATGTCGGTGCCGCCGCCGGGCGAGGCGCCGACCAGGATGCGCAGCGGCTTGTCGGGGTAGGCCGGCTGCTGCGCACCGGCGGTGGCGGCCATCAGCGCCAGCGCGGCCGTGCCCGCCGCGCGGGCCAGAAAAGATTGCTTCATCGGGGTGTCTCCTGCTTGTTTGGCGCGAGCTTAGGCAGCTTCATGCGGCC
This sequence comes from Variovorax sp. V93, assembly GCF_041154485.1. NCBI lineage: Bacteria > Pseudomonadati > Pseudomonadota > Betaproteobacteria > Burkholderiales > Comamonadaceae > Variovorax > Variovorax sp. V93. The sequence continues at coordinate 1,174,277 of NZ_AP028669.1, forward strand.
GATCCAATCAAAAAAGCCCGAAGCTCCATATACTTTTGTGCATGACCTCCGGTTCCGGCCTGACCGACGCATCGCTGATGCTCCACGTGCGGCCGCGCCAGTTGCTCCTGCTGGCGCGGCTCGATACCCACCGCCACCTGGGCCGCGCGGCCGAGGCCATGAACATCAGCCAGCCGGCCGCCACCAAGCTGCTGCAGCAGCTGGAGGACTCGCTCGGCGAAAGGCTTTTCGAGCGCCTTGCGCGCGGCATGGAGCCCACGCCCTACGGCCAGATCCTGATCCGCTATGCCCGCCGCGTGCTCAGCGACTTCGGCAGCGCGCGCGAGGAAATGCTCGCGCTGCGCTCCGGCCTCAGCGGCTCGCTGCGCGTGGGCAGCGTGCCGGGCGCCGTGCCCGAACTGCTGGCGCCGGCACTGGTCGAGTACCACCGCCGCCATCCGCAGGTGGCCGTGTCGGTGGTGGTCGAGACCAGCGACGTGATGCAGGCGCAGCTGGAGCAGGGCGATGTCGACCTGGTGCTGGGCCGGCTCACCGACGGCCATGACGAGGCGAAGTACGCGAGCGTGCCGCTGCTGGGCGAATCGCAGGTGGTGGTGGTGCGCGCCACGCACCCGGTGTTCGAGCGCGCCACCGTCACGCTGGCCGAGATGGCCAACTGGTCCTGGGTGCTGCAGCCGCCGGGCTCGCCGCAGCGCGGGCGCTTCGAGGCGGCGATGCGGGAGGCGGGCATCCAGGCGCGGCTCGACATCATCGAAACGGCATCGCCCATCGCCATCACCGCCTTGCTCGAGAACTCCGACATGGCGGCCGTGATGCCGGCTTCGCAGGCCAGCCATTACGCCCGGCTGGGCGTGCTGCGCACGGTGCCGGTGGAACTGCCGGTGCGCGTGCCGCCGATCTGCCTCGTCACCCGGCAGGACCGCGCGCTCTCACCGGCCGCGGCGCAGTTCCGGCGCCAGCTGCTGGGCGGCGCCTGAAGCCTTTGGATTGAGATTTTCCATGCTGTATTGCACCAACTAGGGAATCTCCTAGCCAACTGGTGCATGAAAGTACCATGGCGAGCCGGTGAAGTACCAAACCCGCAAGCGCGTTTCTCCAGAATCCCGCCACGGCGACCCAAAAAGAGCGGGCGTCGCTCACCTCTAGGAGACAACATGAAGCGTTTTCTGAAAGCGGGCCTCGTCCTCGCACTCATCGGCACGGGCGCGATGTCCCAGGCCGCCACCGAACTCGTGATCGCGACCGTCAACAACGGCCACATGATCGAGATGCAGAAGCTCACCCCCTTCTTCGAAAAAGCCAACCCCGACATCAAGCTCAAGTGGGTCACGCTGGAAGAGGGCACGCTGCGCCAGCGCGTGACCACCGACATCGCCACCAAGGGCGGCCAGTTCGACGTGATGACCATCGGCCTGTACGAAACGCCGATCTGGTCGAAGAAGGGCTGGCTCAAGCCCATTGCCACCGACGCCGCCTATGACGTGGACGACCTGCTGCCCGCCATCCGCAACGGCCTGTCGACCGACGGCAAGCTCTACGCCGCGCCGTTCTACGGCGAGAGCTCGATGCTCATGTACCGCAAGGACCTGGCCGACAAGGTGGGCGTGAAGTTCTCCGAGCAGCCGACCTGGGCGCAGGTGAAGGAGTTCGCCGACAAGGCCAATGACCCGAAGGCCGGCGTGTACGGCATGTGCCTGCGCGGCAAGCCGGGCTGGGGCGACAACATGGCCTTCCTGACCACGCTGGTCAATACGCACGGCGGCCAGTGGTTCGACATGCAGTGGAAGCCGCAGATCGACACCAAGCCATGGAAGGACGCCATCACCTTCTACGTCGACTTGATGAAGAAGAACGGCCCTCCGGGCGCCTCGGCCAACAGCTTCAACGAGAACCTCGCGCTCTTCAACGAAGGCAAGTGCGCGGCCTGGGTCGACGCGACCATCGCGGCCTCGTTCATCAGTGACCCGAAGCAGTCGAAGGTGGCTGACAAGGTGGCGTTCGCGCAGGCGCCGATCGCCGTCACGCCCAAGGGCGCCAACTGGCTGTGGTCGTGGAACCTGGCTATTCCGGCCAGCTCGACCAAGGACGACGCCGCGCAGAAGTTCATCAAGTGGGCCACGTCCAAGGACTACGTCAACCTCGTGGCCAAGGAAACCGGCTGGGCTTCGGTGCCGACCGGCACGCGCAAGTCGACCTATGCGAACCCCGAGTTCCAGAAGGTTGCGAAGTTTGCTGCAGCCGAGAAAAGGGCCATCGACACCGCCAACCTCACCGACAGCACGCTGCCCAAGTCGCCCTACGCCGGCGTCCAGTACGCGGCCATCCCCGAGTTCCAGGCCATTGGCGTGGCCGTGGGCCAGCAGATGAGCGCGGCGCTGTCGGGCAAGGTCACGGTCGACCAGGCGCTGAAGACCTCGCAGACGGCGGCCGAGCGCGAGATGAAGAAGGCCGGGTACTACAAGTAAGCCAGGCTTTCTTTCTTGCTCCCTCCCCTCCCGGGGGAGGGTTGGGGTGGGGGCACGCGGCGCACCAATCGCCGCAGCGCTCGAGCAGCGAGCCCCCATCCCCGCCTTCCCCAGAGGGGGAAGGAGCCAGAGACAACGAGAAGGAACCTCTTCATGAAACGCCTCCTGCCCCGCGCCCTCATGGCGCCCGCCGTGCTTACGCTCCTGCTGTGGATGATCGTGCCGCTCGCGATGACGTTGTACTTCTCGTTCGTGAACTACAACCTCATGCAGCCCGGCGAACGCACCTTCGCGGGCATCGAGAACTTTCACTACTTCGTCACCGATCCGGACTTCTGGCCCGCCACCTGGAACACGCTGATGCTGATCGGCAGCGTGATCATCATCACGGTGGTGCTCGGCGTGCTGCTTGCGCTGCTGGTGAACGAACCCTTTCCGGGCCGCGGCATCGTGCGGGTACTGCTGATCTCGCCCTTCTTCGTCATGCCCGCGGTCAACGCGCTGCTGTGGAAGCACATGATGATGAATCCCATCTACGGCATCCTGGCCGACGTGTGGCGCTTCTTCGGCGCGACGCCGGTCGACTGGCTCACCGATGTACCGCTGTTCTCGGTGATCGTCATGGTGGCCTGGCAGTGGCTGCCGTTCGCCTGCCTGATCTTCATCACCTCGCTGCAGTCGCTCGACCGCGAGCAGATGGAAGCCGCGCGCATGGACGGCGCGAGCGCGTTCCAGCGCTTCTTCTACCTGACCATCCCGCACCTCGGCCGGCCGATGGCGGTGGTGATCATGATCGAGATGATCTTTCTGCTCAGCGTGTTCGCCGAGATTGCCATCACCACCAATGGCGGCCCGGGCAACGAGAGCACCAACATGACCTACCTGATCTTCAAGCAGTCGCTGATGAACTTCGACGTGGGCGTGGCCTCGGCCGGTGCGCTGTTCGCGGTGGTGCTGGCCAACATCGTGGCCGTGTTCCTGATCCGCATCATCGGCAAGAATCTGGATTGAAGGAACGACCATGCAACCCAGCAATTTCCTTCCGCAACTGCTGCGCACCGCCGGTGCATGGGCCGTGGCGCTGCTGCTGTTCTTCCCGCTCGGCTGGCTGTTCCTCACGGCCTTCAAGACGGAGCTGCAGGCGATCCACGTGCCGCCGCTCTTCATCTTCGAGCCCACGCTCGGCAACTTCAGCGAAGTGCAGCGCCGCAGCGACTACCTGCTGTATGCGCGCAACTCGCTCATCACCAGCCTGGGCTCGACCATCATCGGCCTGCTGATCGCGGCGCCCGCCGCGTACTCGATGGCCTTCTTCCGCACGAAGAAGACGCGCGACATCCTGATGTGGATGCTCTCCACCAAGATGATGCCGGCCGTCGGCGCGCTGGTGCCGATCTACGTGCTCGCGCAGACCGCGGGCCTGCTGGACTCGCTCACCGCGCTCACAGTCGTGTTCACGCTGTCGAACCTGCCGATCATGGTGTGGATGCTCTACAGCGCCTACAAGGACATTCCGAACGAAATCCTCGAAGCCGCGCGCATGGACGGCGCCAGCCTGTGGACCGAGTTCCGCCACGTCGTGCTGCCGCTGTCGGTGGGCGGCCTCGCATCGACCGGCCTCTTGTGCCTGGTGCTGAGCTGGAACGAGGCCTTCTGGGCGCTCAATCTCAGCTCGGCCAAGGCCGGCACGCTGGCCACGCTGATCGCCTCGTACTCCAGCCCCGAAGGCCTGTTCTGGGCCAAGCTGTCGGCCGCCTCGCTGATGGCGATCGCACCCATCGTCGTGTTCGGCTGGTTCAGCCAGAAGCAACTGGTGCAAGGCCTGACCTTCGGCGCCGTCAAGTAAAGAAAGGGAGACACCTCATGGCCTACCTGCAACTCAAAGACATCAAGAAGAGCTTTGGTGAAGTCAACATCATCAAGGGCGTCGATCTCGAAATCCAGAAGGGCGAGTTCATCGTCTTCGTCGGGCCTTCGGGCTGCGGCAAGTCGACGCTGCTGCGCCTGATCGCGGGGCTCGAGCCGATCACCAGCGGCAAGCTGCTGCTCGACGGCAAGGACATCACCTGGACGCCTTCGGGCAAGCGTGACCTGGCGATGGTGTTCCAGAGCTATGCGCTCTATCCGCACATGAGCGTGTACGACAACATGTCCTTCGCGCTCAAGCTCGCGGGCGTGCCGAAGGACGAGATCAAGACCAAGGTCGAGTACGCGGCGAAGACGCTCAACCTCACGCAGTACCTCGACCGCACGCCCAAGGACCTGTCGGGCGGGCAGCGCCAGCGCGTGGCGATCGGCCGCGCGATCGTGCGCGCGCCCAAGGTGTTTTTGTTCGACGAGCCGCTGTCCAACCTCGATGCCGCGCTGCGCGGCAACACGCGCGTCGAGATCCACAAGCTGCATCGCTCGCTCGGCGCCACCACCATCTACGTGACGCACGACCAGGTCGAGGCCATGACGCTGGCCGACCGCGTGGTGGTGCTCAGGGACGGCCTGATCGAGCAGGTCGGCACGCCCCTCGAGCTCTACGATCACCCGGCCAACCAGTTCGTCGCGCAGTTCATCGGCATGCCGTCGATGAACATGGTGGCGGCAAGCGCGATTCCGAGCTTCTCCGCCGCCACCGGCGGGCGCCTGCCGAGCGACGGCTTCCTGGGCGTGCGGCCCGAAGGCCTGCGCGTGCATCCGAAGCAAGCTGCCGCCACGGGCGTGCCGGGGCGTGTGGAGCTGATCGAGGCGCTGGGTGCCGACACGCTGATCCACGTCGACGTGGGCGGCGTGCCGCTGATCGCGCGCCAGAACGAGCGCACGCCGCTGCATGCGGGCGACGACGTAGCGGTCGAGCTCGATCCGTCGGTGCTCCATTTGTTCAACCGCGAAGGCCGTTCGGTCTCCGCCTGATTTCTTCCGGAACATTCCCGTGACCCTCGCAGCAGCGCCTCTCGATGCGCCAACTCCACCCGCGGCTCCGTCGGAGTTCATGGTGCTTCACCTCGGACTCGGCTCGTTCCATCGGGCCCACCAGGCCGTCTATTTGCAACGGCTGATCGATGCGGGCGACACCCGCTGGTCGCTCTCGGGCGCCAACATCCGTCCCGACATGGCCGAGGTCGTCGCCGCGCTGCAGGCGCAGGGCGGCCGCTACACGCTCGAAACCGTGTCGCCGGCCGGCGAGTACCGCTACGAACAGATCGAGGCCATCCGCGAAGTGCTGTCGTGGGAGCCCTCGCTGGCCGCGGTGATCGCGCGCGGCGCGGCGCCGTCCACGCGCATCGTGTCCTTCACCGTGACCGAGGCTGGCTACTACCTCGACACCAAGGGCCGGCTGGACCTGTCGTTCGGCGATCTCGCGGCCGACATCGAGCGCGCGCGTCGCGGCGAGGCGGGTGGCGAGGGCGTGACCATCTATGGCGCCGTCTGCGCGATCCTGCGCGCGCGCAAGGCCGCGCAGGCCGGTCCGGTGACGCTGCTCAACTGCGACAACCTGCGCCACAACGGCGATCGCTTCCGTGCCGGGCTGCTCGAGTTCATCGAACGCGCGGGCGATGCGGAACTGCTTGCCTGGGTGCAAGCGAACACTACCTGCCCGAACGCAATGGTCGATCGCATCACGCCGCGCCCGCCGCCCGAGCTGCGCGCGCGCGTGAAGGCCGCGACGGGGCGCGACGATGCGGCCGCGATCACCGGCGAGAGCTTCATCCAGTGGGTGATCGAGGACAACTTCGCGGCCGGGCGCCCCGACTGGGGCCGCGTGGGCGTGGAGCTGGTCGAATCGGTGCAGCCTTACGAAGAGGCCAAGATCCGCATCCTCAACGCCACGCACAGCTGCATCGCCTGGGCGGGCACGCTGGCAGGGCTGAACTTCATCCACGAAGGCACGCACGACGCGGCCATCCGCCGGATGGCCTTCGACTACGTCACCGACGACGTGATCCCGTGCCTCAGCCCGAGCCCGATCGACCTCGCGGCCTACCGCGACGTGGTGCTCGACCGCTTCGGCAACCCCGCGATCCGCGACACCAACCAGCGCGTGGCGGCCGACGGCTTCTCGAAGATCCCGGGCTTCATCGCGCCCACGGTGCGCGAGCGGCTGGCCGCGGGGCAGCCGATCGACAGCGTTGCGATGCTGCCCGCGCTGTTCCTGGCCTTCCTGCAGCGCTGGCATCGCGGGGCGCTGCCCTATGCCTACCAGGACCAGGGCATGGACGAAGCCGCGGCGCACGCGATCTGCGATGCCGCCGATTCGGTGCTCGCGCTGTGCTCGGACCCGGGCCTGTGGGGCGCCGCCGCGGGAGATGCACGGCTGGTCGACGCGGTGCGCGCAGCGAGCGGGCGCGTGGCAAATTTCCTGAACTCTGGAGCAACGACATGAGCGAACGTTTGAAGAACCGCCACGTGCTGCTGACCGGCGCCGGTGGCGGCATCGGTCTGGCCGTGGCCGAGGCCTGCATTGCGGAGGGCGCGCGCTGCAGCGTGGTCGACCGCGCTGCAGCGGCGCACGAGGCCGTGCGGGCGCTGCAGCAGCGCCACCCCGACAAGCTGGCCTACATCGCGGCCGATGTGACCGACACGCAGGCCATTTCGCACATGCTGGCCGAGGCGCAGGTCGCCTTCGGGCCGATCCACACGCTGTTCAACAATGCCGCGGTGTTCGACCTGGCGCCGCTGCTCGACAGCGACGAGGCTTCGTTCGACCGGCTGTTCGCGGTCAACGTGAAGGGCATGTTCTTCGTGATGCAGGCCGTGCTGCGCCACATGGTCGAAGCGGGCACGCAGGGCGCGTCGGTCATCAACATGGCCTCGCAGGCCGGGCGGCGCGGCGAAGCGCTGGTGTCGCACTACTGCGCGACCAAGGCCGCGGTCATCAGCTACACGCAGAGCGCCGCGCTGGCCATGGCGCCGCACGGCATCCGTGTCAACGGCATTGCACCCGGTGTGGTCGACACGCCGATGTGGGACCATGTCGACAGCCTGTTCGCCAAGGCCGAAGGGCTGCCGCCCGGCGAGAAGAAGCGCCGCGTGGGCCTGGAGGTGCCGCTCGGCCGCATGGGCGTGCCGGCCGACATCGCAGGCGCGGCGGTATTCTTGGCCAGCGACGAGGCGCGCTACATCACGGCGCAGACCCTCAACGTCGACGGCGGCAATGTCATGAGCTGACGAGTGATGACCGAAGACTTCCATCTGTACCTCGACAGCGCGGACCTGGCCGAACTGAAGACTTGCCTGCCGCACCCGGTAGTGCACGGCGTGACGACCAACCCCACGCTGCTGCAGCGTGCGGGCGTCGGCCGTGGCGAAGTGCCCGCTTTGCTGAAACGCTGCATCGAACTGGGCGCGCGGCAGGTGCAGGCGCAGGTGTATTCGAGCGAGGTCGACGGCATGCTCGAAGACGCGCAAGCGCTGCTGTCGCACTTCGACCGGGGCCAGCTGGTCGTGAAGATTCCCGCCACGCGCCAGGGCCTCGATGCCGGCGCGCGGCTCATCGCGCAAGGCGTGCCCGTCACGTGGACGGCCGTCTATGCGCCCGAGCAGGCGCACTTCGCGGCGCAACTGGGCGCGGCCTATGCGGCGCCGTACCTCGGGCGGCTCGAGGACGCCGGTGTCGACGGGCTCGCGCTGATCGCGCAGATGCAGTCGCTGGTCGCGCAGCGCCCTTCGTCCGGCACGCGGCTGCTGGTGGCCAGTATCCGATCGCGCGAGGCGTATCTCTCGTTGCTGGGGCTGCGCGTGGGGGCCATCACGATCCCGCCGCGCCTCTTTGGCGAACTGCTCGACCATCCCGCCACGCTGGCCGCCGAACGCGGCTTCCTGGCCGATGCACGCGCCTTGCCCTGACAGAGGAAAATCCGAGCACCATGCGCATTGCACTCACGGGCGAAGCCCTCATCGATTTCACCGCCAGCGAGGCCGGCACGCTCGCGTTCCTGGGCCATGAGGGCGGCTCGCCGCTCAACACGGCCGTGGCCTGCGCGCGCCTCGGCCAGCCCACCGGCTTTCTCACGCAGCTGTCGACCGACCTGTTCGGCGAACGGCTGATGGGCTTTCTCGAACGCAACGGCGTCGACACCAGCTTCATCCTGCGCAGCAATGCGCCGTCGACGCTGGCCTTCGTCGAGCGCACGCCGCGGACCAACCGCTATGCCTTCTACACGCGCGGCAGCGCCGACGCCACCTGGGCGCCCGAACCGCTGCCGCAGCTGCCGGCGGAGTGCCGCTTCCTTCATTTCGGCTCGATCTCGATGCTGCAGGAGCCGGCGGCCACGCGCATTGCCGAGCTGGTCACGGCCAGCGCCGGGCGCCGCGTGATCGTGTTCGACCCGAACGTGCGTCCCAGCCTGATTCCCGACATGGCCGCCTACCGCGAGCGCGTGACGGGCTGGCTCGCCATGGCCGACCTCGTCAAGCTCAGCGACGAGGACGCCGAACTGCTCGCCCCCGGCCAGCCGGTCGATGCGCTGGCCGCGGAATGCCTCCAGGCCGGCGCGCACGCCGTGGTCGTCACGCGCGGCGGCGCGGGCGCCACACTTTGGCGCACGGGGCACGCGCCCCTCACCGTGGCGGCGCCGCAGGTCCAGGTGGTCGACACCATCGGCGCGGGCGACACCTTCACGGCCGGACTCTCGGTGGCGCTGCTCGCGCACGGCGTCGAGCACCCGGCCCGGCTCGGCGAACTGGGCGACGACGCCTGGCGCGAAGTGATGCGCTTCGCCGCCACCGCCGCCGCACTCAACTGCACCCGCGAAGGTGCCGATCCGCCCACGCTCGACGCGGTGCACGCCGCGCTGGCGCAGGAAGACAATGGGGCCGTCGCTTCCCGGCCCTGACCCCCGTGCTGCCATGACAACGTCCACACGCAAACGCTCGATTCCCCGTCAGCGCCAACCCGAGCTGGAGCGTGACATTGCGCGCTCGCCGTCGCTGGGCTACGAGGCCCCCGAAACCGGCCTGGTGCGCTGCCTGGCGCACGGCTTTCCGAGCCCGCTGGTGCGATGGCATTTCCATGAAGACTACGAGCTGCACCTGATCACCGAGACCTCTGGCAAGGCCTTCATCGGCGACTGGATCGGGCCGTTCCAGCCCGGGCACCTCGTGCTGTGCGGGCCGCGGCTGCCGCACAACTGGATCTCGCTCGACGTGCCCGAAGGCGGCGCCGCGGGACGCGACCGGGTGATCCAGTTCCGCCACGAGCCCATCGAGCGCGCCGCGGCCGAGATTCCGGAACTGCGCGAGGTGATGCAGCTGTTCGAACGCGCGCGGCATGGCATCGAGTTCTTCGGCATGTCGCAGCAGGCGCAGGCGCACTGGGACAACATCAAGGCCGCGCGCGGCGTGCGCCGGCTCGGGCTGTTCCTCGAGTTCATGGCCGACCTCGCGCAGTGCACCGACTACCGGCTGCTCTCGAGCGTGCAGATGCAGGGCGCGCAAGGCATCGAGGGCGACGCCCAGGTCGACCAGATCAACGACATCGTCAACCGCATCACCAGCAACATGGCGGAGCCGATTTCCATGTCGGAGGTGGCGGCCGAACTGGGCATGAGCGAAAGCCGCTTCAGCCGCTTCTTCCGGCGCTCCACCGGCAACAGCTTCACCGACTTCGTCAACCGCGTGCGCATCAACAGCGCCTGCCACCTGCTGATGCAGACCGACCATTACGTGACCGACATCTGCTATCAGGTCGGCTTCAACAACGTGGCCAACTTCAACCGCCGCTTCCTCGAGATCAAGGGCATGACGCCGAGCGAGTTCAGGCGCCAGGCCGACACGCGGTTCGGCTGACCACAGGCTTTTTCCAAGGCGCAATCAGGGGGCACCATCTTGTATCTGGGACTCGACCTCGGCACGTCCGAGCTCAAGGCGCTGCTGCTCGCCGACGATCACCGCATCGTCGGCGTGGCACGCGCGCCGCTCACCGTCGAGCGGCCGCAGCCGCTCTGGTCGGAGCAGGCGCCGAGCCAATGGTGGCATGCGCTCGAGGAGGCGATGCGCGCGCTCGGAAAGTCGCATCCCGAGGAGCTGGCGGCCGTGCGCGCCATCGGCTTGTCGGGCCAGATGCATGGCGCCACGCTGCTGGACGCCGCCGGCGAGGTGCTGCGACCCGCCATCCTCTGGAACGACGGACGCAGCGGCCCGCAGTGCGAGGCGCTGGCGCGTACCGTGCCGCGGCTGGGCGAGATCGCGGGCAACCTCGCGATGCCTGGCTTCACCGCGCCCAAGCTGCTGTGGGTGCGCGAGCACGAGCCCGACATCTTCGAGCGCGTGGCGCGCGTGCTGTTGCCGAAAGACTGGCTGCGCTTCATGCTCAGCGGCGAGGCCGTCAGCGAAATGTCCGATGCGGCCGGCACGCTGTGGCTCGACGTCGGCGCGCGCGACTGGTCCGACGAACTGCTCGCGGCCACCGGGCTCACGCGCGGCCACATGCCGCGGCTGGTCGAGGGCAGTGCAGTGTCGGCGCGGCTCAAGCCCGAGCTGGCCGCGCGCTGGGGTGTGGGCAGCAGCACCGTGCTCATTGCTGGCGGCGCGGGCGACAACGCCGCCAGCGCCGTCGGCATGGGGCTGGTGGAGCCGGGGCAGGGCTTCGTGTCGCTCGGCACCTCCGGCGTGGTGTTCGTCTCGACCGACCGTTTTTTGCCCAACCCCGCGCAGGCGATGCACGCCTTCTGCCATGCGCTGCCCGGGCGCTGGCACCAGATGTCGGTGATGCTTTCGGCCGCGAGCGCCGTGAGCTGGGCCGCCAAGGCATTCAAGTTCGCCGACGAGGCGGCATTGCTCGAAGCTGCCGCGTCGGTTGCACCGGCACAGCGCGAACGTTGCCCGTTGTTCCTGCCGTACCTCTCGGGCGAGCGTTCTCCGCACAACAACCCGAACGCGCAGGGCGTGCTGTTCGGGCTCACGCATGCGCACGGTCCGGCGGAGATCGCCTATGCCGTGGTCGAGGGCGTGAGCTTCGGGTTGCGCGACGGCTTCGACACCCTGCGCCTGCCGGCCGGCATGCCGCTGCGCGAAGTGGCGCTGGTGGGCGGCGGCGCGCGCAGTGTGTGGTGGGGGCAGTTGCTGGCCGACATCTTCGAGGTGCCGCTCACGCTCTATGCGGGCAGCGAGACGGGTGGGGCGCTGGGTGCGGCTCGCCTTGCCTGGCTGGCCGACGGAGGCACCGTGGCCGAGGTGTGCACGCTGCCGCCGGTGAAGCAGCGGCTCGTGCCCTCGCAAGACGGCGCCACCGCGCACGCGGCACGCCATGCGCGCTTCAAGCGCCTCTACGCAGCATTGCGCGATCAGTTCCGATGAGCGCCGCATTGTGAAGCGCCCATAAAAAAACCCGTCGAGAGACGGGCTTTTTTGTTCAGGAGGCACCGCGGATCCGGCTCCGCCGGTCCGCAGGTGTCGCCCCCCTGGAGGGGGAGGCGGCTACACGCAGTGAGCCGCTTCGGGGGTGGGCAATTACATGCCCATGCCGCCCATGCCACCCATGCCGCCCATGTCGGGCATGCCGCCGCCAGCACCGGCTTCTTCCTTCGGTGCGTCGGCGACCATGGCTTCGGTCGTCAGCAGCAGCGAGGACACCGAGGCGGCGTTCTGCAGTGCGGTGCGGGTGACCTTCGTCGGGTCCAGGATGCCCAGCTCGAGCATGTCGCCGTACGTGTCGTTCGCAGCGTTGAAGCCGTAGTTGCCCTTGCCGGCCAACACCGCGTTCACCACCACCGAGGCTTCGCCGCCGGCGTTGTTCACGATTTCGCGCAGGGGTGCTTCGATGGCCTTGAGCACCAGCTTGATGCCGGCGTCCTGGTCAGCGTTGTCGCCCTTGATCGAGTCGCCCACGGCTTGCTTGGCACGCAGCAGAGCCACGCCGCCGCCAGCCACGACGCCTTCTTCCACTGCAGCGCGGGTGGCGTGCAGGGCGTCTTCGACGCGAGCCTTCTTTTCCTTCATTTCGACTTCGGTGGCAGCGCCAACCTTGATCACTGCAACGCCGCCGGCCAGCTTGGCCACGCGCTCTTGCAGCTTTTCACGGTCGTAGTCGCTGGTGGCTTCCTCGATCTGCACGCGCACTTGCTTCACGCGGGCTTCGATGTCGGCTGCAGCACCCGAACCGTCGATGATGATGGTGTTTTCCTTGCCCACTTCGATGCGCTTGGCCTGGCCCAGGTCGGCCAGCGTCACCTTCTCGAGCGTCAGGCCCACTTCTTCAGCGATGACCTTGCCGCCCGTCAGGATGGCGATGTCTTCCAGCATGGCCTTGCGGCGGTCGCCGAAGCCAGGTGCCTTGACGGCCACGACCTTCAGGATGCCGCGGATCGTGTTCACGACCAAGGTAGCCAGGGCTTCGCCCTCGACTTCTTCGGCAATGATCAGGAGCGGACGGCCAGCCTTGGCGACTTGTTCCAGCGTGGGGAGCAGGTCGCGGATGTTGCTGATCTTCTTGTCGAACAGCAGCACGAAGGGGTTGTCCAACAGCGCCGATTGCTTCTCGGGGTTGTTGATGAAGTAGGGAGACAGGTAGCCGCGGTCGAACTGCATGCCTTCGACGACGTCGAGCTCGCTGTCCAGCGACTTGCCGTCTTCCACGGTGATCACGCCTTCCTTGCCGACCTTGTCCATCGCGTCAGCGATGAGCTTGCCGATGGTTTCGTCGCTGTTGGCCGAGATCGAGCCGACTTGAGCGATTTCCTTCGACGTGGTGGTGGGCTTCGAAGCCTTCTTCAGCTCGGCGACCAGGGCCGTGACAGCCTTGTCGATGCCGCGCTTCAGGTCCATCGGGTTCATGCCGGCAGCCACCAGCTTGAAACCTTCGCGAACGATGGCCTGGGCCAGCACGGTCGCGGTGGTGGTGCCGTCACCGGCGTTGTCCGACGTCTTGGAAGCCACTTCCTTCACGAGCTGGGCGCCCATGTTCTGGAGCTTGTCCTTGAGTTCGATTTCCTTGGCGACCGACACACCGTCCTTGGTGACGGTGGGGGCGCCGAACGAGCGCTCGAGCACCACGTTGCGGCCCTTGGGGCCCAGGGTCACCTTGACTGCGTTGGCCAGGATGTTGACACCCTCGACCATGCGTGCGCGGGCTTCACCGCCGAAGACTACGTCTTTTGCTGCCATGTTTTATTACTCCGAATGGGGATGGATGGATTACTTCTCGACGACTGCGAACAGGTCGTCTTCCTTCATGACCAGCAGTTCGTCGCCATCGACCTTGACGGTCTGGCCGCTGTACTTGCCGAACAGGACGCGGTCGCCGACCTTGACGGTCAGTGCGGTCAGGTCGCCCTTGTCGGTGCGCTTGCCCGGGCCCACGGCCAGGACTTCACCCTGATCGGGCTTTTCAGCGGCTGCGTCGGGGATGACGATGCCGGAGGCGGTCTTGGTTTCGCTGTCGATACGCTTGACGATCACGCGATCGGCCAAAGGACGAAGTTTCATTGCATCTCCTGGATAAGAAACGGGGTTGTGGTCGGGCGCCGGCGGGAAAGACCGGCAGCCCATCGACTGGAAGCGAGGCTTTGTTAGCACTCATCAGCAGCGAGTGCTAATCATAAGGGCAATCGGGGGACTTTCAAGGGCGCGGGCGCGCATCTGCGGCGCTGCCCGCCTATTCCGGCGCGTGCGACAGCACAAAGGAGAGCGATGCCAGGTGCTCCACCTTGTCGGTCTTGAGGGGATCTTCCGGCGGTGCGGCCCACTGGGCGGTGACGACGTTCAGCCCCTGGTTTCGCACCTTGATGACCACACTGCCGTCGGCGCCGCTTTCCATGGGCCTGGCGTCGGGATCGTTGACGAAATCACTCAGCACCAGGGCGCCCGCCACGGGCTTGCCCTGGTAGAGCACGCGCAGGCGCAGGTCTTGCCCGAGCTTCTCGGGCAGGGCGGCATCGACCGGGACGATCTGCAGCGCATGCCCGGGCAGCGGCGGCAAGGCATTGCGCAGCGGGCTGCGCAGATGCACCGCATATTTGAAGTTGTGGCCGCTGGTGAGCGCGCCGGGAACTTCGTTCTTGCCCTTCTTGAGCCATTTGCCTTCCGGCGTCTTGCTCCAGATGCCGTTGTCGAGCACTGCCGCGACGATGGCGGGTTTCTCCCTGGTGTCCACAAGCAGCAGGCGCCCGTTCACCTCCAGGGCGGTCGGCACGGGCTTCCCGTATGCGTCATAGGCGCTGACCGCGGTGATCAGCGGCTGCCGCTTGACCGTATCCAGGTCGTCGGCGCCCTCGCCATAGATCAATGCGAGATCGCCCGAGCGCTGGGCAAACCAGATGCCGTGCGCCTGCGCGCCCGCGGAAGAAAGTACGGCCGCCGCTGCGAGCGTGGCCAGGGCGGCGATCCGGTGCAGCCTGTTCATCATTGGGAGTCCAGTCGAAAAAATGCGGATACGGGGTGAATGCACGGGCTTCAGAGGTCCAGCTTCAGGCTGGCCACGACGCTGCGCTTGGCGCCCGGAATCACATACAGGTTGCCCCACGAGGCGGTGTAGAAGTTCCGGTTGAAGAGGTTGTGCACGTCGATCGACACGCGGGCGGTCTTGTTGATCTGCCAGAAGCTCACCAGCTTGACGGTGGTGTAGGCCGGCAGCGCGTAGGTGTCGGCGCTGTTGCCCGAACGGTTGCCGACGTAGTTGATGCCGGCACCCACCCCATAGCGGCTGCCGTCGGCCAGCGCATCCTCGCGGATGGCGAACAGGCCGGCGCTCGTCTTCGGGATGTTCACGATGCGTGTGCCGGGCGCCAGCGTTGCGTCCTTCGAGATCCGGGCGTCGACGTAGGCGAAATTTCCGCTCACCCGCCAGTTCCTGTCGATCTGGCCATAGACGTCCGCCTCGAAGCCACTGCTCTTGACCTCGCCGGCCGCCACGGAGAAGCCGGGCGTGTCGCTGGCCGTCAGCACGTTCGTCTTCTTGATGTCGAACACGGCCAGGTTGGCGCCCAGGCGCTGGTCCCGTGTCTGCAGCTTCACGCCGGCCTCGAGCGCGGTGGAGCGCTGCGGATCGAAAGCCTGGCCGTTCTTGTCGGTGCCGCTGTTGCCGCGAAACGATTTGCCGGCGGAGACGTACCAGGAACTCCAGTCGTTCGGCAGGTAGGTGAGGCCTGCGCGCGGCGAAACGGCATCGTGCTTCTGGGCGCTGTTGCGGTTCACGCGGTCCTCGATGCTCTGCCTGAAGTGGTCGTAGCGGGCGCCCACCAGCAGCTTCCACTGCGGCGACAGGCTGATCTGGTCTTGCAGGAAAACGGCGCTCGCGCGCTGGTGCTCGTCCGAACTGGAGGTGAGCGATGTGAGCGGTGGCCGGGGCCTGCCATAGACAGGCTGGTAGATGTCGATCGGGTAGTTGCCCGAGCGGAGGATCTCGGTGTTCATCCACAGCCTGGAGGCTTCCACGCCGACCAGCAGCGTGTGGGCCAGCGCGCCGGTCGTGAACTTGCCTTCCAGCTCCGCCTGGAAAGAAGTGTCGCGCGACGGCAGCTGGCGCCAGGTGGCGCGGCGGTTGAGCGTCCGGTTGTCGCTGGCCAGCGAAGTCGCTTCGGTGTAGTTGCCGGAGAAGGTGCTTTCCTTGTAGCTCGCACCGATGCGCGCGCGCCAGTTTTCCGACAGCTGGCGGTCCAGGGTGAGCTGGTGGGTATTGCTGGTGAGCGTCATGTTGCCGTCGCCGGGCTCGTTGAGCACCCGGTCGCGCGGCAGGGTTCCGAGCAGGCCGCGAACGTTGATCAGCCCGCGGTCCAGCGGCGTTTTCGAACGCAGGAATTCGGACTCGTAGTTGAGCACTGTCTTGTCGTCGATGACCCAGGTCAGCGCCGGCGCGACCAGGGTGCGCCTGTTGCTCAGCAGGTCGCTTCGGCTGTCGCCTTCTTCCACCGCCAGGTTCAGCCGGTAGGCCACGTTCTGGCTCAGCGCGCCGGTGCTGTCCAGCGTGCTGCGGCGCAGGCCCTGGCTGCCGATGCTGAAGTCGGCCGTGTTGCGACGCGTGAATTCCGGCTTTTTCGTGACGATGTTGATGGTGCCGCCGGGTTCGCTGCTGCCGTAGACCGCCGAAGCCGGGCCCTTGAGGAACTCGAAGCGCTCGACCGTGGCGGTGTCGCGCGGCGGGTTGTAGCCGCGCGATCCGGGAAAGCCGTTGACCAGGAATCCCATATCGGTACTGCTGAACCCGCGGATGCCGAAGTTGTCCCAGGTGCCACCGAAGTCGTTGAGGCGCGTGATTCCGCTGACAAAACCCACCGTGTCGGCCAGGCGCGTCGCACCCATGTCTTCGATCAGCTGGCTGGAGACGATGCGCACCGATTGCGGCACCTCCCGCAGCGGCGTGCTGGTGCGCGTGGCGCCGCTGCTGGTCGTGGGGTTGTAGCCCCCGGATTCGGGCTCGGCGACAACATGCACTTCGGGCAGCGATGTGCTCGCAGGGTCCGGCTGTCCGGTGCCGGTGCCTTGTGCCATGGAGAGCGGGGAAATGGAAGCGAGGGGGAGCAAGGCAAAAGCGATGCGTGACGAGCGGATGCGGGATCTCATTGAAAGTTGTTGACGTTTTATTTATAGTTAATGAGAATAAATCTCATTACCTATTGTAGACGTCCGCTACAGCTGGTCGGTCGGCACGAACCAGGAAAACAGCAGCAGCTGCAGCCGCGTGAGCAGGCTCGAGTCGGGCTCGCTGTCGAGCACCTCGTTGTCCACGTCGCCGGTGCCTATCCATTGCACGTTCTCGCCGTCGGGCAGCAGCACGACGCGGTAGACGCCCTCGATGTCGTCGAGCTGGTAGGCATAGAGAAGCGCCTGGGTCAGCTCGAAACTTCGCACGCGAACGCCGAACTCGGTGTTCAGCCGCGCCGAGCGCGGGTCGAGGTTCATGGAGCCCAGCAGCACCCATTCGCGGTCGACCAGCGCGAGCTTGGCGTGCAGCCGGCCGCGCGCCTTCTTGAGCAGGTCGCGCAACTGCCGGTTGCGCTTGAGCTGCCGGGTGCTGACCTCGTACAGGTTCACGCCCAGCTTCAGCATGTCGACGCGATAGCGGTTGTAGTTGATGTTGACCAGCGGCTCGTCGCTGTCGGCCAGCGAATTGGTGATGACACTGATGCGCACGCCGCGCGCCCGGCCCTCGCGGATGCGCACCATGCCTTCCTCGCCCGGAATGAAGTAGGGCGAGATCACCACCACGTCCGAACGCGCCGTGGCGGTCATTTCATGGAAACGCGCGGCCAGCGATTCGGCCGGGGACGCGAGGGTGCCCAGCGCCTTGTTGGGGCTATCGGCCGCGGCATGGGCGTCGGCGCGCATCCACTTCATGCGGCCGACGTCGGCCAGCTGGGCGCCGAGCGGCGGATCGCCCATCAGGTCGGTGCCCTGCAGGGCGGCGGGCGGCGGGGCATGGGTCGGCGAGGTGGCGGCTTCGAACTCGGACTTCAGCGCCTCCGGGGTGCCGCTGGCGTTGGCGATCCGCTGGAGCGGGTAGACGACGTCGCTGTTCCAGTAGGTGTCGAAGATGCGGGCGGCCTCCGGAACCACGGGGCCGGCCATGATCAGTTCGAAGTCGATGAAGTTGGCGCCCTCGCTGCGCAGGAAATACTCGTCGGCCAGGTTGCGGCCGCCGGCAATGGCCATGGCGCCATCGGCCACGAAGAGCTTGTTGTGCATGCGATGGTTGAGGCGGCGGAAATCGCCGAAGAATTCCATCCAGCGCGTGGCCGAATGGTCGCGGGCGTTCACGAAGGGGTTGAACAGCCGGACTTCGGCGTTGGGTTCCGCGGCCAGGCCGAGCAGGAGGCGGTCCATGCCGGCCGTGTAGAAGTCGTCGAGCAGCAGGCGCACCCGCACGCCGCGCCGCGCGGCATCGCGCAATTCGCGCAGCAGCAGGCGGCCGGTCTTGTCGTTGCCGAGCTGATAGGTCTGTACGTCCAGCGAGGCCTGCGCCCGCCGCATCAGCTCGAAGCGCGCATCGAGCGCAAAGGAGGCCTCCACCAGCGGCCGGATGCTCGACAGGCCGTCGTGCGCGTCGTCCAGGCTGGCCGCGGCGCGGCCGAGCGCGGTGGAAGGGGAGGCGGCAATCGAGAGCGTTGGCGGCTCGGGCGTGCGCGGAGGCAGGCCGGCGCAGCCTGCGAGCACCCAGGCGATGCCGGTGGCCACCAGCCAGAGCGCCAGGCCGCGCAGCGCAGGAAACGAAGAGGCGATGAGCTTGTCGGGCATGGGGCCTGCGGACGCACACGACGTGCGGCCGGGATCGTAGCCGCTTTGCCTTGTGGCGCGCCGCACCGCTGGCGCGAGCGCTGCCGGAACGCCCCCTTGTCCAGGCGGGGAAATCGGAACAAATGAGACTTTATAACTATTAGAATGCGAATCGTTCTTAATAATGTTTCGGAGTGGAGAAGGAATGAAGAGGTTCATGGCGGGGCGCAAGGTCGCATCGGTGCTGGCAGGCTGCATGGCGATTTACGTGCATCACCAGGTTCTGGCCCAGACCACGGCGCCCGGCGCCCTGCCGGAAGTGAAGGTCGATGCAAGCGCCGAGCTCGAAACCGCGACTTCGCCGGTGATCGGCTACCGCGCCAGGAACGCCGCCACCGCCACCAAGACCGACACGCCGCTGGCAGAAACGCCTCAGTCCGTGACCGTGGTCACGCGCGACCAGATGGTGGATCAGGGCGCAACCAACGTGCAGGACGCGCTCAACTATGCGGCCGGTGTGCGCTCCGATGCCTATGGCCTGGACTCCCGCACAGACAGCTTTCTAGTGCGCGGGAGCGAGCCATCCGGGTACCTCGACGGGCTGCAGATGAATTCCGCCGGCTGGTACACCGCGACTGCGCGCCCCGACCCCTATACGCTGGAGCGCCTCGAAGTGCTGCGCGGGCCGGCGGGCATGTTGTTCGGCGCCGGCACCGCAGGTGGGGTGGTCAACATGGTCAGCAAGCGTCCGCAGCAGCAGACATATCGTGAGGTGGGGGTGCAGATCGGCTCCTGGGGCCGCAAACAGCTGCAGGCCGACCTGACCGGCCCGCTGACGGCGGACGGTGATTGGTCGTACCGCCTGGTGGCGCTTCAACGCAAGGCCGATACGCAGGTGGACTATGTACCGGACGACCGCTCGCTCGTCATGCCCTCGCTTACCTGGCGACCCAATGCCGGCACCTCGCTGACGCTGCAGGGCCTGTGGCAAAAGGACAAGACTGGCAGCACGTCGCAGTTCTTCCCTTGGCAGGGCACCATCTTGCCGAATGTCAATGGCCCGCTGCCGGTCAACCGGTTCATCGGCGAGCCGGGCGACGGTTACGACACCGAGCGCAAGACCTTCGGCTGGCTGTTCGAGCATAAATTCAATGACCAGTGGACCTTTCGGCAGAACTTCCGCATGTCGCGGACGTTCAACGACTCGCACTACCACTACGGTGACTTCTTTTCGCTTCCTGGTGGCTGGGGGCTGGACCCCGTCGGTCAGCGCCTGCTTGGCCGTGTCAATGACAAGTCGCTGACCTGGACTCGAATGACAGGCGTCGACAACCATGTCGAGGGCCATTTCAACACCGGCGCGCTGCGCCATACGCTGCTGATCGGCGCCGAATATTCCCGCCAGCGCCAGGACAAGCGCGAGGGCTCTGCCTACAGCTCCATCGACGCCTATGCCCCTGTCTACGGTATCGGCTACGTGCCGGTGACCGAGTTCAACGACCGTCCCCGCACCACCCAGCGCAATGCCGGCGTCTACGTGCAGGACCAGATGAAGTGGAACAACTGGATCTTCGTTGCCGGCCTGCGCCATGACCGCAGCACCTCGGGGACCGCGGGCAGCGCGTCGGAGACGACCAGCGCCGACTCGGGCCGACTGGGTGTGATGTACACGCTTCCTTCCGGTTGGTCGCCCTATGTCAGCTTCACGCAATCCTTCACCCCGCAAGCCGGCACCGATATCAATGGCACGCTGTTCAAGCCGTTGCGCGGCGAGCAGGTGGAGGCGGGTGTCAAGTACCAGCCGGAAGGTTCGGCGACGAGCTTTACCGCCTCGGTCTACTCGCTCAAGGAAAAGAACCGCATCGTCTCCGACAGTACCAATCCTGATTACGGCCGACAAGTCGATTCGACGAAGAACAAGGGGCTGGAACTCGAGCTGAAGACAACCGTGGCGCGTGACCTAGATCTCATTGCCAACTACACCTACATCGACGTTGATCACAAGCTCACCGACATGCCGCGCAATCAGGTGTCAGTCTGGGGTAAATACCGATTCTCCATCGCCGGTGTGCCGGGCTTCTCGGCCGGTGCCGGATTGCGCTACATGGGAGGTTTTCGCGACGTGGAGGGCAGCAGCGTGGGACCGCGCCTGCCTGCCGTGGCCCTGCTGGACCTGATGTTTGCCTATGAGTCGGACAAGTGGCGCTATGCCCTGAACATCAACAATGCGGCCGACAAGATCTATTTCAGCACTTGCCTGTCGCGCGGCGACTGCTGGTACGGCTCGCGCCGAAACATCGTGGCCAGCGCGACCTACCGTTTCTAACAGCTCACTTTCGACGAGGGCAGCAACGACATGAACAGCCGAAAGATCAAGACCTGGGCCTGGGTGCACAAGTGGAGCAGCCTCGTGTGCACCGTGTTCATGCTGCTCCTGTGCATCACGGGCCTGCCGCTGATCTTCCATCACGAGATCGGGCACCTGCTGGGCACCGAGGTCGAGTCGCCCAAGATGCCCGCGAACACGCCGCGCGTGAGCCTGGACCGCGTGCTCGAAACGGCGCGTGCGAAACACCCTGACCGCGTGGTGCAGTTTGTTTCGCAGCCCGAGGACGACGATGGCCTCTGGTTCGTCACGCTCACGCCAACGCCTGCGCCCACGGACGACTTCAAGTCGGTGGCGGTGGACGCCCGCACCGGCGCCGTGCTTGCCCAGCCCAAGCTCGACGAAGGCTTCATGTACGTGATGTTCAAGCTGCACGTCGACCTGTTTGCCGGACTCGCGGGCAAGCTGTTCCTGGGCTTCATGGGCCTGCTGCTGCTGGTGGCCATCGTCTCCGGCGTGGTGCTCTATGCGCCGTTCATGCGCAAGCTCGACTTCGGCACCGTGCGGCGCGAGAAGCGCCCGCGCCTGAAGTGGCTCGACCTGCACAACCTGCTGGGCATCGTCACGCTGGTCTGGCTGTTCGTGGTGGGTTCCACCGGCATGATCAACACCTGGGCCGACCTGGTCATCAAGTACTGGCAGTACGACCAGCTCAGCGCGCTTCTTGCGCCCTACAAGGACGAGCCGACGGTGCCGGTGGCACAGCGCGCATCGGTGCAGCGCTCGATGGAGGTCGCGCTCCAGCAGACGCCCGGCATGAAGCTGTCCTTCGTCGCGTTCCCCGGCACCGCGTTCTCGAGCCCGCACCACACCACCTTCTTCATGCGCGGCAGCGAGCCCTTCACCTCGAAGCTGCTGCAGCCGGTGCTGGTCGACGCCAAGACGGCCCAGGTGACCGCCGCGCCGAAGATGCCCTGGTACCTGACGGCGCTGCTGGTGTCGCAGCCGCTGCACTTCGGCGACTACGGCGGCATGCCGATGCAGATCATCTGGGCGCTGCTCGACATCGCGACCATCATCGTGCTCGGCAGCGGGCTGTACCTGTGGCTCAAGCGCGGCAACAGCGTGCCTGCTGCAGCCTCGCCGGTGGGCCAGCGGCCGCCGCATGGTGGGCATCAGCAGCCTGATCCGGCGCCCGCCATGAAGGTGCAGGCATGAAGCCGCGCCACAGCTTCCGGCACATGTGGGGCTGGCCGATCGTGCTCGGCATGCTGACCACCTTCGGGCTGGTCTCGGCGCTGTTCAGCGACGGCGGCCTGGGGGACATGCTGGCCTGGTTCGCGCTGGGCGTTCCCGTTGCCGTGTGCGGCTGGTACGGCTGGCGCAGAAGAAGCTGAATCCGGCCCGACCGGGTTCCTGCTAGTACGGGCAGGGGCGCGCGCCGACGCAGAATCGGCGCAATGAAGCCTGCACTTTCCGCTACCGCCACTGCCGCCGTCCGCCTGCTCCTGCTGGGAGCTCCGCTCGCCGCGGCGGCGCAGCAGGCCGACCGCGGCAGCCTGCCCGAAGTCACCGTCTCCACGCCGCGCGGCGAGGTCGCGCCGTTCAACGTGCCTGGCTCGGTGGACCGGGTCGATGGCGCCGAGATGCGCGACAGCCGGCTGCAGGTCAATCTTTCCGAAAGCCTGGGCGGCGTTCCGGGCCTGCAGGTGCAGAACCGCATGAACTATGCGCAGGACCTGCAGCTGTCGATCCGCGGCTTCGGCGCGCGTTCCACCTTCGGCGTGCGCGGCGTGCGGCTGTATGTCGACGGCATTCCCGCCACGCTGCCCGACGGCCAGGGCCAGACCTCCAACATCGACATCGGCTCGCTCGACCGCATCGAGATACTGCGGGGGCCGTTCTCGGCGCTCTACGGCAACTCGTCGGGCGGCGTGCTGCAGGCCTTCACCGCGTCGGGCGAGGGGGCGCCGCGGCTTTCGTACTCGGCGGCCGGTGGCAGCTTCGGCACCTGGCGCCAGTCGCTGCAGGCCAGCGGGTCGCAGGGCGCGGTCGACTACCTGCTGAACGCCAGCCGCTTCCAGACCGATGGCTGGCGCGAGCACAGCGCGGCGCGGCGCGACATCGCCAACGGCAAGCTCGGCATCGCGCTGGACAACGGCGACAAGCTCACGCTGGTGCTCAACAGCGTGCGCATCAGCGCGCAGGATCCGCTGGGCCTGACGGCCGGGCAGTACGCGCTGGCGCCGCGCAGCGCACCGCTCGCCACCCAGTTCGACACCCGCAAGACGGTGGAGCAGACGCAGGCGGGGCTGCTGTACGAGCGCCGAGTAAGTGCCGCGCAGTCGCTGCGGCTCATGGTCTATGGCGGCGAGCGCAAGACCGTGCAGTACCAGTCGATTCCGCCTTCGGCGCAGCAGAACCCGCTGCATGCGGGCGGCGTGATCGACCTCACTCGCCAGTACGGCGGGGTCGATCTGCGCTGGACCGCCGCGCTGCAACTGGCCGACCGGCCGCTCGAGTTGGCGGCGGGCCTGGGCTACGACAGCCTGCGCGAACAGCGCCGCGGCTACGAGAACTACCTCGGCCGCGTGGCTTCGCCCGTGCTGGGCGTGCAGGGGCGCCTGCGGCGCAGCGAACGCAACGAGGTCTGGAATCTCGACCCTTACGCGCAGGCCACCTGGCGCCTCGCGGAGCAATGGACGCTCGAGGCCGGCGTGCGCCGCAGCAGCGTGCACTTCGATTCGCAGGACCGCTACATCGTGGGCGCCAACCGCGACGACAGCGGCAGCGCGCGCTACAGCAAGACGCTGCCCGTGGCTTCGCTGCGCTACCAGGCCACGCCCGCTCTCGCGCTGTATGGCTCGATCGGCCGCGGCTTCGAGACGCCGACGCTCAACGAGCTTTCCTACCGCGCGGGCGGTGCCAGCGGGCTCAACTTCGCGCTGCGGCCCTCGGTCAACGACAGCGTCGAACTGGGCGCGAAGGCGCGGTTGGGCGGAGGGCTGCTGACGGCCGCGCTGTTCCAGACCCGCACGCGCGACGAGATCGTGACCGACACCAACACCGGCGGCCGCGCCACTTTCCAGAACGCGGGCCGCACGCGGCGCAACGGCCTCGAACTGGCCTGGCAGCACGAAACGGTCGACCACTGGCGCACCCAGCTGGCCTACACCTGGCTTGACGCGCGCTACCGTGATGCCTTCTGCTCGCCGTCGCCCTGCGCGGCATCCAACACGGTGGCGGCGGGCAACCGCATTCCGGGCATCGCGCGGCAATCGCTCTTCGCATCGCTGGGCTGGGTGCCGCCCGAAGGCTGGCGCGCCGGTGTCGAGATGCGCGCGCTCGGGCGCATGCAGGCCAACGACGCCAACACCGCCAGCGCGCCGGGCTATGCCGTCGCCGCGCTGTACGCCGGCTACCTGAAGAAGTGGGAGCGCTGGGAGTTCAACGCCTTTGCGCGCGTCGACAACCTGTTCGACCGCCGCTACGTGGGTTCGCTGATCGTCAACGAGGGCAACGCGCGCTACTACGAGCCCGCGCCGGGCCGCAACTGGACGGTGGGCCTGAGCGGGGCCTACCGCTTCTGAGGCTCAGACGCCGCCGTCCGTCATGCGGTACCAGCCGATCACGGCCGACACATAGAGGCGGCGCAGGCCATAGAGCGGGAATGGCCGCATCTCCGAGGGCCGCACCGGCAGCGCCCTCCTGTCGCCCGTGGCGATGTACTGCGCCAGGGCCTGGCCCATGCGCGTCTGCAGGCCGACCCCGCGGCCCTGGCAGCCGATGTCGATCAAGAGGCCCGGCGCGGGCTCGTGCAGGTGCGGCAGGTAGTCGCGCGTGATCGCGACATGGCCGCACCAGCGGTAGGCAATGGGCACGCCCGCCGCCTGCGGGAACAGCTTGGCAATCACGTGCTCCAGGTGCGACCAGTCGCCCGGCTGGCCGGCATCGGGCTCGCGGAAGGTGCCGCGCCCGCCCATCAGCAGGCGGCCGGCGTGGTCCAGGCGGTAATAGAGCAGCAGGTTGCGCGCATCGGAGGAGACGTGGCCTTCGGGCAGCACGGTCTTGCGTATTGCCTCGGGCAGCGGCTCGGTCGCGACCTGGAACGAGTTCGCATTGATGATGGTCTTGCGCAGGCCGGGCCACAGGCCGTCGGTGTAGCCGTTGGTGCACATCACCACGCGCTCGGCCGTCACGCGCGGGCCGCGTGCGGTGGCGGCCTGCCACTTGCCGTGGGCCTGGGTGAGCTGCGTCACGGGCGTGCCGGTGTGGATGACCACGCCGGCCGCCTGCGCCGCGCGCGCCAGTTCGCGCGCGTAGCTCAGCGGCTGCACGCCGCCGCCGCGCGGATCGAGCCAGCCGCCGAAGTACTTGTCGGTGCCCAGCAGGCGCGCGGTTTCGTTGCGGTCGAGCTGGCGCGCGGCCACGCCCTGCATCTGCCAGTCGCGCGTGCGGCGCTCGGCCAGCTGCAAGGCGGCCGGCGTGTGCGCGCCCTGGATCCAGCCCTGGCGCGCGCGGGGCACGTCCATGCCGTGCTTGTCGATCAGATCGAACACCGCGTCGGCCGTGCCCTTGGCAAAGTCGACCAGGCGCTGGCCTTCGTCGGAACCGAACATGCGCAGCAGTTCGCTCGGGTCGTGCTTGAGGCCCGGGATGACCTGGCCGCCGTTGCGGCCCGAGCCGCCGAAGCCGATCTCCTTCGCTTCGAGCACCACCACGCGCACGCCGCGCTCGGCCAGATGCAGCGCCGTGCTGAGGCCGCAGTAGCCGGCGCCGACCACGATCACGTCGGCCTGCGCGTCGGTGTCCAGCGGCGCGGTTGCCGGTGCGGGCACCGCGGTGGCGGCCCAGAGCGATGGGGCGAGCGGAAAGAATTCCTGCGGCGCGTTCGGCATGAATGAAGGCCTTCAGAGCGGATGGAGCACGCGGCGCAGGAAGTCCTGCGTGCGCGGGCTCTGCGGGTTGTTGAGCAGCTCGGCGGCAGGGCCCTGTTCGACGATCACGCCGCCGTCGATGAAGATCACGCGGTCGGCCACCTCGCGCGCGAACTGCATCTCGTGCGTGACCACCACCATCGTCATGCCGGTGCCGGCGAGCTTGCGCATCACCTGCAGCACGTCGCCGACGAGTTCGGGGTCGAGCGCCGAGGTGGGCTCGTCGAACAGGATGGCCTTGGGGCGCATCGCCAGCGCGCGCGCAATGGCCACGCGCTGCTGCTGCCCGCCCGAGAGTTCCGGCGGATGCGCCCCGGCCTTGTCGGCCAGGCCGACGCTCGCGAGCAGCTCCTTCGCATGCACGATGGCAGCGGCGCGGTCTTCGCCCTTCACGTAGACGGGCCCTTCGATCACGTTCTCGAGCACCGTGCGGTGCGGGAACAGGTTGAAGCGCTGGAACACCATGGCCACTTCGGCGCGGATCGCCTTGATCGACGCATGGCGGTTGTCCACGCGCCGGCCATCGATGCCGATGCTGCCGCCCGAGTAGCTCTCGAGCCCGTTGATGCAGCGCAGGATGGTCGACTTGCCCGAACCCGAAGGCCCGACGATGCAGACCACTTCGCCCTGCGAGATCGAGGCGTCGATGCCCTTGAGCACATGGTGGCTGCCGAAGGATTTCTGCAGGCCGCGGATCTCGATCATTTCCTGCCCCGCTTCTCGAAGTGGCGCACCAGCAGGATGAGCGGCACGCACATGATCAGGTAGAGCAGCGCCACCAGCGAGAACACGGTGGCGTTCTGGAAGGTGGAAGTGGCGATCAGCTTGCCCTGCAGTGCGAGCTCGGCCACGGTGATGGTCGAGGCCTGCGACGAGTCCTTGAGCATCATGATCATGATGTTGCCGTAGGAGGGCAGCGTGATGCGGAAGGCCTGCGGCAGCACCACGCGCCGCATCGTGAGCCGCCAGCTCATGCCCATGGCCTGTGCCGCCTCCACCTGGCCGTGGTCCACGGCTTCGATGCCGGCGCGGAAGTTCTCCGACTGGTAGGCCGAGTAGGCGATGCCCAGGCCCAGGATGCCCGCCTGCAGCGCCGTCAGCGAGAGGCCGAAGTCGGGCATCACGAAGTAGATGAAGAACAGCAGCACGATGATCGGAATGCCGCGCAGCAGGTTGATCACGCCCGCGCTGATCTTTGCGAGCAGCGGAATGCCCGAGACCCGCATCGCGGCCCAGACCAGGCCGAGCAGCGTGGAGATCACCAGCGAGCCCAGCGTCACCAGCACCGTGAGCTTGGCGCCCTGGAGCAGGATCGGCAGGAACTCCCAGACGTTGTGCAGGAAGGTGCTCATGGGCAGGGTCTGTCAGAGGGCAGGCAATGCAAGTGCCGCTCAGCTGTTGAGGCCCCACTTCTTGAGGATCGCGTCGATGCTGCCGTCGGCCTTGAGCTTGGTGAGCGCCGCATTCACCTTGCCCATGGTTTCGGTGTCGCCCTTGCGGGTGGCGATGCCGATGCTGTTGACCATGGTCGGCTGGTAGGTCGTCACCAGGCGCAGGTTCGGGAACACGTTCTTGGAGATCGCGTAGGCGGCGATCGGCGAGTCGAGCACGCCCGCGTCGATGCGCCCGGCATTGGCGTCGCGCATCAGGTCGGCGGTGGTGTCGTAGAGCTTGACCTCGCTGAAGATGCCGAGCTTCTGCAGCGGCTCGACAAAGGCCGTGCCCACCTGCACGCCCATGCGCTTGCCCTTGAACTCGGCGAAGCTGCGGTAGGCGGTGGTGTCCTTCACCGGCACCACGATGCCTTCGCCGTAGCTGTAGATCGGTTGCGAGAAGTCCACCACCTCCTGGCGCACCGGCGTGATGAACATCGCGGCCGAGATCAGGTCGATGCGCTTGGAAGTGAGCGAGCCGATCAGCGCCGAGAACTGCATCGGCTCGATCTGCACCTCGAAGCCCGAGGTCTTGCCGACGGCCTTGACGATGTCCGCCATGATGCCGTCGATGGTGTTGGTCTTGGTGTCGAGAAAGGTAAAGGGGTTGCCGGTGGGCGTGGACCCGACCTTGAGCACGGTCTGGGCCGAGGCCTGGCTGCCGAAGGCCATGGTCAGCGTGGCCAGCAGGAAGGCCGCGAGGGAAGAAGCGATTTTCATGGGGGTTCCTCTTCAAAAAAAGATCGAATGCCATGCGGCAGCCGGATGGCTTGCCCTGGATGCTTGCTTCAGTCGGACAGCCCCGCGGTCGGGCCGGGGCTTATCCGGGTGAACATGTGATTGCCCATAGGACGGTGGTGGGTGTGGTGCCGGGGTTGCGCCAGCGGCGCGGCATGCCCCCGTCGTAGCAAAAACTGTCGCCGGCCTTCAGCTTGAGCAGGCGCTCGCGCACGAAGAGTTCGAGCTGCCCCTCGATGACGTAGCCGACCTGTTCGCCCTTGCGCGTGAAGAACAGGTCGTCGCCCGTGGAGCCGCCCGGATCGATCACCGCCCGGTACATCTCGACGCCACCCGCGGCGGCGGGCGGCGTGAGGTTTTCCTTGTGGATGCCCTTGTCGCCGAGGTCGATGCGCTTGTGCGTGCCGGCGCGCGCCACCGCGCCTTCGGCCTCGCCCTCGCTGTACTGGGTGTTGCGCACCAGGGTCTCGATGGGCAACTGCAGTTCCTGCGCCAGCGCGCCGAGCGTACGGATGGAGATGGAGCGGTGCCCGCGTTCGAGCTGGCTCAGCAGGCTGACCGAAATGCCGCAGGCCTGTGCCACCTGCTGCAGCGAGCGGCCGAGGGCCTGGCGCCTTCTGCGCAGTTGCTCCCCGAGCCAGAGGTCGATGACCGAATGGATGCGCTGTGCCCGGCCGGCATCGGGGGCCGGAGTGGGGGCGGGAGGCGGACGAACCGGCAATTGCGACACCAGAGCCTTTGTAAAATTTTCACAAGACGCTCAAGTTTTACACACAACGCCGCGCACCGCCAGCAAATTCGGCGGGGGTATTCCAGAAGCGCAAATGCCGGCGCGAGGCCGGCATTTGCGTGGGAGGAGGGCGGAAAGCCCCCGGGAAATTACAGGCCGGCCGCAGCGCGCAGCGCAGCCGCCTGCGTGGTCGCTTCCCAGGTGAACTCGGGCTCCTCGCGGCCGAAGTGGCCGTAGGCGGCGGTCTTCTGATAGATCGGGCGCAGCAGGTCGAGCATCTGGATGATGCCCTTGGGACGCAGGTCGAAGAACTCGCGCACGAGTTCCGCGATCTTGCTGTCCGGGATCACGCCGGTGCCTTCGGTGTAGACCGTGATGTTCATCGGCTGGGCCACGCCGATGGCGTACGCCACCTGGATCTGGCACTGGCGCGCCAGGCCCGCGGCCACGATGTTCTTGGCCACGTAGCGCGCGGCGTAGGCCGCCGAGCGGTCGACCTTCGACGGGTCCTTGCCCGAGAACGCGCCGCCGCCGTGCGGGCAGGCGCCGCCGTAGGTGTCGACGATGATCTTGCGGCCCGTGAGGCCGCAGTCGCCCTGCGGACCGCCGATGACGAAGCGGCCGGTCGGGTTGATCAGGTAGCGCGTGTCCTTGAGCCATTCCTTCGGCAGCACGGGCTTGATGATCTCCTCGATGATGGCTTCGTTGAACGAGGCCTTCATCTTGGTGGGCGTTTCGCTCTGGTCGGGGCTGTGCTGGGTGGAGAGCACCACGGTGTCGATGCTGTGCGGCTTGCCGTCCACGTAGCGCATCGTGACCTGGCTCTTGGCGTCGGGGCGCAGGAAGGGCAGGCGGCCGTCCTTGCGCAGCTGGGCCTGGCGCTCGACGAGGCGGTGCGCGTAGTAGATGGGCGCGGGCATCAGCTCGGGCGTCTCGTCGCAGGCGTAGCCGAACATCAGGCCCTGGTCGCCGGCGCCGGTGTTCAGGTGGTCGTCGCTCGCGTGGTCCACGCCCTGGGCGATGTCGTTGGACTGCTTGTCGTAGCAGACCATCACGGCGCAGCCCTTGTAGTCGATGCCGTAGTCGGTGTTGTCGTAGCCGATGCGCTTGATGGTGTCGCGCGCGACCTGGATGTAGTCGACGTGGGCATTGGTCGTGATTTCGCCGGCGAGCACCACGAGGCCGGTGTTGGTCAGCGTTTCGGCGGCCACGCGGCTGCGCGGGTCCTGCTCGAAGATCGCGTCCAGGATGGCGTCCGAGATCTGGTCGGCGACCTTGTCGGGGTGGCCTTCGGAAACCGATTCGGACGTGAAGAGGAAGTCGTTCGCCATTTTGTTCAAAGCTCCTTGAAGTGACTTGGCGCGTTGCCAACTCTGCGGAGCCCTGGCGAACGCTTTAGCAGATGCCGAAGAATCGGCGGGGCACAATCGCTTTTGCGCTTGTGTTTGTCGCCCTGCAAGTTGTTCCGTAACTCGGCGACAATTTGCATTCTATTCGAGCCGCGCCAAATCGTGCGCGCGCGTCCTGGTTTTCACTCCCTGTTGCCTATGGTCACCCTGTTCCGCCTGCTTGCCCGCGTACCGATGCCCGTGATGCATCGACTCGGCGCACTGCTGGGCTGGATCGTCTGGTATTGCGCGCCCGACTACCGCCGCCGCTTCAAGGCCAATGCCGAAAGCGCCGGCTTCACCCTCGGGCAATACCGCCCCGCCATCGCAGCCGCCGGCCAGATGGCCGCCGAGCTGCCTTGGCTCTGGCTGCGTCCGCAGGGCGAAAGCGTGCTGCGCCGCGTGGTGCGCTGGGAAGGCGTGGAGGCGTTCGAGGCCGCCATGCGGGAGAAGAAGGGCGTGATCCTCGTGGCGCCGCACCTGGGTAGCTGGGAGATGTGCGGCCAGGCGATCGGCGAACGCTTTCTCGAGACCTTCGGGCCGATCACCGCGCTGTTCCGTCCTGCGCGCAAGAAGTGGATGGCCGAGCTCATCGCCGCCGGCTCGCGCGACCGGCCCGGCCTGCAGACGCTGCCCACCAACAACACCGGCGTGCGCGGCCTCATCCGCACGCTGCGCAGCGGCGGCTACACCGGCATCCTGCCCGACCAGGTGCCGCCGCTGGGGCAGGGGGTGTGGGCGCCCTTTCTCGGCCGGCCGGCCTACACCATGACGCTGCTGCCGCGGCTCGCGCAGCAAACCGGCGCCGCCTGCTTCCTGAGCGTGTGCGAAAGGCTGCCGCGCGGCGCGGGCTACGTGATCCGCTTCGAGCCGATCGTGGGTACGCCGCTCACCGATCCGGCGGCGCCCATCGAGGCCGCGGCCGCCGCCATGAACGACGCCATCGGGCGCCTGATCCACAGCCTGCCGGGGCAGTACGTGTGGGACTACGCGCGCTACAAGGAGCCGCGCGGCGAAACCGCGGTGGCGGCCCAGCCCGGGGAGCAGGCACGATGAGTCTCGGTTCCCGGCTCGGCATCGCCTTCATGCGCGCGATCGCGCCGCTGCCCCTGCCGCTGGTGCGCGGTTTCGGCGCGCTGCTCGGTCGCGTGCTGCACACCATCGCCCTGCCGCGGCGGCGCGTGGTCGACACCAACCTGGCCGTGTGCTTTCCCGGCAAATCCGAAGCCGAACGCCGCCGCATCGCGCGCGAGACCTTCGTCTACGTGGCGCAGTCCTGGCTCGACCGCAGCTGGCTCTGGCATGCGCCCGAAAAGGTGGTGGCCCGCCGGCTCAAGGTGGTCGGCGCGGCGGCGGAGATCCGCGAGATTGCCGATGGCGACGAGCCGATGATCCTGTTTGCGCCGCACTTCTACGGCCTCGATGCCGCGGCCACGGCGCTGACCATGCACACGGCAAGGCCTTCGGCCACCATCTACACGACCCAGCGCGATCCGATGGTCGACGAATGGATCCGCGAAGGCCGCACGCGCTTCGGCAACGTGGCGGCGCTGAACCGCGTCGACGGCATCAAGCCGGTGCTCGCGGGCCTGCGCAAGGGCGGCCTCCTGTACCTGCTGCCCGACATGGACTTCGGCCGCGACCAGACGATCTTCGTGCCGTTCTACGGCGTGCAGGCGGCCACGGTGCCCTCGCTCTCGCGCTTCGCGCGGCTGGGCAAGGCGAAAGTGGTGCCGGTGATCGCGAAGCTCACGCCTGGCGGCTACGAGATCGAAGTGCGGCCGGCCTGGCAGAACTTCCCGACCGACGACGCCGAGGCCGACACGGCGCTCATGAACCAGCGGCTGCAGGGTTACATCGACACGATGCCTTCGCAGTACTACTGGGTGCACCGCCGCTTCAAGACGCGGCCCGAAGGCGCGCCGCCGATCTACTGAAGCGGAGCCGCTTCAACCCCTGGCAAGAAAGGCTTCGATCTCGCGCGCGACCAGCTGCGGCTGCTCGTGCACGATCCAGTGGGTGGCGTTGGGCACCTTCTTGACCTCGAGCTTCGGTACGTAGTCTTCCAGGCCTTCGAGCAGGCCCGGCAGCAGCGCAGCGTCGTCGAGCGCCCAGAAGACGAAGGTCGGCACGTCGATGGTGAGCCGCTCGCGCGGCAGCACCGGAATGCCGTCGATGCTCTGGCCCGGCAACGGCGGCTTCATCGGCGTGACGCGATACAGGTTGCAGGCGCCCGTGAGGCCCGCATTCCACACTTCTCGGTAGCGCTGCTTCACATCCTCGGTCAGCCAGCCGAAGCCATCGGGCCCGGCCTTCATCAAGGTGAAGAAGGGCCACATGCGCTTGAAGTCGTCGGCCGAGAGCAGGGCCTCGGCATCGGGCCTGGCGAGAAAGTTCATGTAGGCGCTGGCTTGCTGCTGCGCCGGGTTGTGGCGCAGCTCGCGCGTGAAGGTGCCGGGGTGCGGCGAATTGATGATGACCAGCTTGCCGACCTGCTGCGCAAAGGCATTGGCATAGCCCCAGCCGAAAGCGCCGCCCCAGTCGTGCGCGACCAGGGCAGCCATGGTGCCGTCGGCGCTTTCGGTGGCCGCCAGTTGCTGGATGTCCTGGATCAGCAGGTGGGCCTTGTATGCGGCCACCTCGGTGGGCGCACTCGACTTTTCGAAGCCGCGCAGATTGGGCGCGACGCAGCGATAGCCGCCGTGTTCAGGCTGGGCGAAGTGCTCGAGCAGTTCGTCCCAGATGAAGGCGGCTTCGGGAAAACCATGAAGGAACATCATCAGCGGTCGCCCGGGCGTGCCGGTTGCGCGGCAGCTCAGCGTGATTCCGTTGGGCAGGCTGCGCTGGAACGTCTCGATCATGCGGGGTCTCCTTCAACTTTCGTTGCTATTGTTTTCATAGTGGATCACGCAGATGAAACGGCCCGCGCCGGTTTTCGCCTAGGTGTCTTGCGGCGCGGCCGGCTGGGCCGCCTCCGGTTTTTCTTCTCCGGGTGGATGCGCCCAGCGCCACAGCAGCTCGGCGGCTTCGCCCACGCCCTGTTTCTTGAGGGCGGAGAACAGTTTGACCTCGCCACCGCCGGCCTGCAGTCGCGTAATGGACAGCACCTTGGCGCCCTCGCTGCGCGTGAGCTTGTCGGACTTGGTCAGCAGCACGAGGAACTTGAGCCCCTGCTCCACGCGCGGACGGATCACGTCGAGCAGGATCTCGTCGAGCTCGGTCATGCCGTGGCGCGGGTCGCACATCAACACCACGCCGCGCAGGTTCTCGCGCGTCATCAGGTAGTTGCCCATGACGCGCTGCCAGCGCAGCTTGGCTTCCCTGGGAACGGCGGCATAGCCGTAGCCGGGCAGGTCGGCCAGCACGGCGTCGTCGGCCTTCTGCTTGCCGACGCCGAACAGGTTGATGTGCTGCGTGCGGCCCGGCGTCTTGGAGGCGAAGGCCAGGCGCGTCTGCTGCGTGAGCGTGTTGATGGCGGTCGATTTGCCCGCGTTCGAGCGGCCGACAAAGGCGATTTCGGGCAGGTCGAGCGGGGGCAGATGCTCCAGCTGCGGGGCGCTGGTGAGGAAGTGCGCCGTGTGCAGCCAGCCGAGCGCGGTGCGTTCGCGCTCGGCGACAAGAGGGTCCACGGCAGGGGTCGCGCGGGAAGGGGGAGCAGCGTGCTTGCGCGACGGGGTGATCATCAATGAGCTTTCGGAACGGGCTGCCATTGTAGAATCGCGCGGTTTTGCGCCAATAAATCGAGCCCCCGATATGAAGTTGTTTGCCAATTTTCTGCTTGCAGCCCTCATGGGCGTCGCAGCCAGCGCTAGCCTCGCGGCCGACGAGCACGCCGCCGCGCCAGCTGACGGACCCGTCGCGGCCAAGCCGGCCAAGCCCGATCCCGCCAAGGGCGACGCGCTGTTCAATTCCGCCGCCCAGGCCTGCGCTTCCTGCCACAACGCGGACGGCAACTCGGCCATTGCGGCCAACCCCAAGCTGGCGCAGCAGCACCCCGAATACATCCTCAAGCAGCTGCAGGAATTCAAGTCCGGCAAGCGCAAGAGCGCGATCATGCAGCCCATGGCGGCCAAGCTGTCCGACGAGGACATGCGCAACATCGCCTGGTTCGTGGGCTCCAAGAAGATCAAGACCGGCTTCTCCAAGGAGAAGGACCTGGTCGCGCTGGGCGAGAAGATCTACCGCGGCGGCGTTTCCGATCGCCAGATCCCGGCCTGCGCCGGCTGCCACAGCCCCAATGGCGCCGGCATGCCCGCGCAGTACCCGCGCCTGGGCGGCCAGCATGCCGACTACACGGTGGCACAGCTTGTTGCTTTCCGGGACAACGTGCGCCAGAACAGCGCTCCCATGACCGGCGTGGCCGCAAAGCTCAACGACCGCGAAATCAAGGCTGTTGCAGATTACATCGCCGGCCTGCGCTGACACCACGCGCTTCAGCGTGAACTAACCGCCGATAAAAAACCCAAACAGAGGGCGGGCCGATCCAGCTGGATGGCCCGCCCTTTGCTTTTTCCCTGTTTCTTTTTTCCCATCGACCGATGTCTGTCTCCACCCACGGCCTTCGCGTTCATCGCGGCCCGCAAGTGCTCCGCGCTGCGGTGGAACTGTTTTCGTCGATGCGCTTCGCGATTGCGCTGCTCACCGTCATCTGCATCGCATCGATCATCGGCACCGTGCTCAAGCAGCACGAGTCGATCAACAACTACATCAACCAGTTCGGGCCGTTCTGGGCCGAGCTGTTCCGCGCGGCCAGGCTCGATTCGGTCTACAGCGCCTGGTGGTTCCTGCTGATCCTGCTGTTCCTGGTGATCAGCACCTCGCTGTGCATCGCGCGCAACACGCCGCGCATCTTCATCGACCTGAAGACCTTCAAGGAAGGCATCCGCGCGCAGAGCCTCAAGGCCTTCGGCCAGCGCGCCGAGAGCCGGCTCGACGAGGCGCCCGCCGCGGCGGCCAACCGCATCGGCCAGTTGCTGGTGAGCGGCGGATGGAAGGTCAAGCTCCAGCAGCGCGAAGCCGCGGGCGGCCATGCCGAAGCCGGCTGGATGGTGGCCGCGCGCGCGGGCGGTGCCCACAAGCTGGGCTACATCGCCGCCCACAGCGCGATCGTGCTGGTGTGCATCGGCGGCCTGCTCGATGGCGACCTGGTGGTGCGGGCCCAGACCTGGTTCAACGGCAAGAGCGTGTTCACCGGCGGCGGCATGATTGCCGACGTGCCGGCGCAGCACCGGCTGTCGCCGCGCAACCCGACCTTCCGCGGCAACATCCTGGTGCCCGAGGGCGCGCAGGGCAGCGTGGCCATCCTGCAGCAGTCCGACGGCGTGCTGCTGCAGGAGCTGCCGTTCTCGATCGAGCTCAAGAAGTTCATCGTCGACTACTACTCGACCGGCATGCCCAAGCTGTTCGCGAGCGAAGTGGTGCTGCACGACCGCGAGACCGGCGCCCAGGTGCCCGCGCGCATCGAGGTCAACCATCCGGCCAGCTACAAGGGCGTGGAAATCTACCAGTCGAGCTTCGACGACGGCGGCTCCAAGGTGAAGCTCAAGGCGGTGCCGATGGCGGCTGCGGCCAAGCCCTTCGAGGTCGAGGGCGTCATCGGCGGGCCGAGCACCGAAATCACCAACGGCCGCGAAAAGCTCACGCTCGAATACGCCGCGTTGCGCGTGATCAACGTCGAGAACTTTGCCGACGGCGGCGCCATGGGCAGCGGCGCCGACGTACGCAAGGTCGACCTGCGCCACGACATCGAATCGCGCCTGGGCGCCGCCAACAAGACCAGCAAGCCCAAGGTGCTGCGCAACATCGGCCCGAGCATCGGCTACAAGCTGCGCGATGCCGCCGGCCAGGCGCGCGAGTACCAGAACTACATGGTGCCGGTCGATACCGGCGACGGCCAGCCGGTGTTCCTGCTCGGCATGCGCGAGAAGCCCGAGGAGCCGTTCCGCTACCTGCGCGTGCCGGCCGACGAGCAAGGCTCCATGGACGGCTTCGTGCGCATGCGCAGCGCGCTGGCCGACGCCGACACCCGCAACCGCGCGGTCGAGCGCTACATCGCCAAGGCGGTCGATCCGAAGCGGCCCGAAATGGCCGAGCAGCTGCGCGTTTCGGCGGCGCGCGCGCTCGCCCTGTTTGCTGGCAGCGAGCGCGCCAAGGCCGACGCCACCACGCTGGGGGGCTGGCAGGCGATTGCGGAATTCATGGAGGCCAACGTGCCCGAGGCCGAGCGCGAACGTGCCGGTGCGGTGCTGGTGCGCATCCTCAACGACGTACTGTTCGAGGCGCTCAACCTGAGCCGCGAAGGCGCGGGGCTCGCGGCGTTGCCGAGCGACGAGAAGTCGCAGGCCTTCCTGACCCAGGCGGTGCTGGCCATCAGCGACGCGTACTTCTACCCGGCGCCGGTCGCCATGATGATGACCGACTTCACCCAGGTGCAGGCCAGCGTGTTCCAGGTGGCGCGCGCGCCCGGCAAGAACGTGGTCTATCTGGGCTGCCTGTTGCTGATCGTCGGGATTTTTGCCATGCTGTACGTGCGCGAGCGCCGGCTCTGGGTGTGGCTCACCCCCGATGGCGCGGGCTCCGGAGACAACACCACGGCCGCCACGATGGCCTTCTCGGTCAACCGCAAGACCATCGACAGCGATCGCGAGTTCGAGCACCTCAAGCACAAGCTGCTTGCCTTGAAGACAGAAGGACCGGCGTCACCATGAACACCACCACCCTCACGCTCCACGAAAGCTGGTTTTCGCGCCGCAATCTTTTCGACTGGATATTCGCTGCGCTGGTGCTGGCGGGCGGGCTGTTTGCCTTTGCCCGGTACGCGGGCGCGATGGACTCGTACGAAAAACCCATCCTCGCCGCCGCAATGGTGTCGGTCATTGCGATTGGCTGGTTCTGGCGTCCGCTGCGGGTGCTGGCCATCGTGGTGGCGCTGGCCTCGCTGCTGGCCATCAGCTCCTACCAGGGCGACCTGGCCCGCGCGGACACGGTGTTCTGGCTCAAGTACTTCCTGTCGAGCCAGTCGGCCATTCTCTGGATGAGCGTGCTGTTCTTCATGAGCACGCTGTTCTACTGGCTCGGTTTCTTCGGCGGCAAGCAGGGCGACACCTTCGAGCTGATCGGTTCGCGCCTGGCCTGGGCCGCCATTGCCATGGCGCTCATCGGCACCATGGTGCGCTGGTACGAGAGCCACCTGCTGGGGCCCGATATCGGCCACATTCCGGTCAGCAACCTGTACGAAGTGTTCGTGCTGTTCTGCTGGCTCACGACGGCTTTCTATCTCTACTTCGAATCGCGCTACGGCACGCGCACGCTCGGCGCCTTCGTGATGCTGGTGGTGAGCGCGGCGGTCGGCTTTTTGCTCTGGTACACGCTGGTGCGCAATGCGCACGAGATCCAGCCGCTGGTGCCGGCGCTGCAGAGCTGGTGGATGAAGCTGCACGTGCCGGCCAACTTCATTGGCTACGGCACCTTCGCGCTCGCTGCCATGGTGGCCTTCGCCTACCTCATCAAGGAGCAGGCTGAGGAAACGCGCTGGTACAAGCTCACGCCGATCTGGCTCCTGGGCGTGGCGCTGTGCTTCGTGCCGGTGGCCTTCCGCCAGCGCGTGCAGGAGGCCGGCGGCAGCTATTGGGTGATCTATGCGGGCATTTCCGCGCTGATTGCTGCGGGCATCCTGCTCGGCCGCCGGCGCATTGCCGCCCGGCTGCCCGCCAACGAGGTGCTCGACGATGTGATGTACAAGTCGATCACGGTCGGCTTCGCATTCTTCACCATTGCCACCGTGCTCGGTGCCCTGTGGGCGGCCGACGCCTGGGGCGGCTACTGGAGCTGGGACCCGAAGGAAACCTGGGCCCTGATCGTCTGGCTCAACTACGCGGCCTGGCTGCACATGCGGCTGGTCAAGGGTTTGCGCGGCACCGTGGCCGCCTGGTGGGCGCTGGGCGGCCTGGCGGTGACCACCTTCGCGTTCCTTGGCGTGAACATGTTCCTGAGCGGACTGCACAGCTACGGCACGCTGTAGGCGGGGCTGCCGGCCTTTTCGCGAAGAATTGAAACCACGCGCAGCGATCGCGCGTAACCGGACCAGGGAATTCCACGAACTACCCTGAGCACAACGATTCACGCGAAAGGCCATCACATGTCGTTCCATTTCCGTCCGCAGGGTCGCAGCAGCGGTTTCATCCACCCGCTCTCGAGCGAGATCACGCCGCGCACCGTCTATGAGGGCCGGCGCGACTTGCTCAAGCTGATGGCCGGCGGCGCGGCCGGTGCGGCGCTGGCGAGCTTTGCGGGACGCGAGGCTTTCGCCCAGGCCACGGGCCCGCACAAGCTGGCGCTGCTTCCGGGGGCCAAGTCCGCCGTGCCGGGTGCGCAGACGATGGAAAAGCTCACCGACTACAAGGACGCGACGAGCTACAACAACTTCTACGAGTTCGGCACCGACAAGGGCGACCCGGTCAAGAACGCCGGCACGCTCAAGACCCGTCCCTGGACCGTGGAGGTCGAGGGCCTGGTCAAGAAGCCCGGCAAGTACGGCATCGAAGACCTGCTCAAGCTCAGCGCGCAGGAAGAGCGCATCTACCGCCTGCGCTGCGTCGAGGGCTGGTCGATGGTCATTCCCTGGGTGGGCTATTCGCTGGCGGAGCTCATCAGGAAGGTCGAGCCGCAGGGCAATGCGAAGTACGTGGAGTTCGTGACCCTGGCTGATCCCAAGACCATGCCCTTCGTGGGCTCGCGCGTGCTCGACTGGCCCTACACCGAGGGGCTCCGCATGGACGAAGCCATGCACCCGCTCACGCTGCTGGCCTTCGGCATGTACGGCGAGGTGCTGCCCAACCAGAATGGCGCGCCGGTGCGCATCGTGGTGCCGTGGAAGTACGGGTTCAAGTCGGCCAAGTCGATCGTCAAGATCCGCTTCGTCGAGAAGGAGCCGGGCACGGCCTGGAACAAGGCGGCGGCACAGGAATACGGCTTCTATTCGAACGTCAATCCGAATGTCGACCATCCGCGCTGGAGCCAGGCCACCGAGCGCCGCATCGGCGACGGCGGCGGACTCTTCGCCAAGCGCAACAAGACGCTGATCTTCAACGGCTACGAAGCCCAGGTCGGCCAGCTCTATGCGGGCATGGACCTGAAGAAGAACTACTGAGCCGGCACCGCACGCGGCCCTTGCCCCATGAACAAGCTGCTCATGCATCCGGCGGCCAAGCCGGCCATCTTCCTGCTGTGCCTGCTGCCGTTCGCGCGGCTGGCCTACGGCGCGTTCACCGACGGGCTGGGCGCGAATCCGGCCGAGTTCCTGATCCGCGCCACCGGCGACTGGACCCTGCGCTTCATCTGCATCGTGCTCGCGGTGACGCCGCTGCGCGTGATGGCCAAGACCAATGCGCTGGCGCGCTTTCGCCGCATGCTGGGCCTGTTCGCGTATTTCTACGTGGTGCTGCACCTGCTGTGCTACAGCTGGTTCGACATGGGCTTCGAGTGGGCCGACATCGCCAAGGACATTGCCAAGCGGCCGTTCATCCTGGTGGGGTTCTCGGCCTTCGTGCTGCTGACGCCGCTGGCGGCCACCTCGTTCAACCGCGCCATCAAGGCCATGGGGGCCAAGCGCTGGCAGATGCTGCACAAGCTGGTCTACCTGATTGCCGGCCTGGGCCTGCTGCACTTCTTCTGGATGCGTGCGGGCAAGAACAACTTTGCCGAGGTGTTCGTCTACGCCGCGATCATCGCGGCGCTGCTCGGATGGCGCGTGTGGAACTACGCGAGCAAGCGCAGGCCGAAGCCGTCGGCCGGCGTGCGCGGCGGCAGCAGCAGCGAGAAGGCGCTGCGCAGCAGCACCGGCTGACCGGCGCGAACCACGCCGATCCCGCGCGGATCAGCCCTCGATCTGCTCGCTGCGCAGCTGGTCTTCCATCGTCTCGCGGCGGCGGATCAGCGTGGCGGTCCGGCCGCTCACCAGCACTTCGGCGGCCCGGCCGCGCGTGTTGTAGTTGCTGGCCATGCTCATGCAGTACGCACCGGCCGACAGCACCGCCAGCAGGTCGCCGGCCACCACGTTGAGCGCGCGGTCGCGGCCGATCCAGTCGCCGCTTTCGCAGACCGGGCCGACCACGTCGTAGGTCGGCGCGTCGCCGCCGCGGATGCGCAGCGGCACGATCTTCTGGAACGCCTGGTACATCGCAGGCCGCGGCAGGTCGTTCATGGCCGCGTCGACGATGCAGAAATTCTTGTCTTCGCCCGGCTTGGTGTAGAGCACCTCGGTCACGCACACGCCCGCATTGCCGACCAGCGAACGGCCCGGCTCGACGACGAGCTTGCGCTGTCCGAAGCCGCGGGCGTCGAGCCGTGCGAGCAGCTGCTGCCACAGCGCATCGGCCTTGGGCGGCACTTCGCCGTTGTAGTCGATGCCCAGGCCGCCGCCGAAGTCGAGGTGGTGAATGGGCACCCCGGCCGCCTCGATGGCCTCGACCAGGTCGAGCACCCGGTCGCAGGCGTCCAGGTAGGGCGAGGCCTCGGTGATCTGCGAGCCGATGTGGCAGTCGATGCCGACCACCTCGAGTCCCGGCAGCCTGGCGGCATGCCGATACGCCTCGACCGCACGGTCATGGGCAATGCCGAACTTGTTGCCCTTGAGGCCGGTGGAAATGTAGGGATGCGTCTTCGGGTCGACGTTCGGATTGATGCGGATGCTGATGGGCGCGCGGCGCCCTTCGGCCAGCGCCACTTCGTTGAGCACGTCGAGCTCGGCTTCGCTCTCGACGTTGAAGCAGGCGATGCCGGCCGCCAGCGCCTGCCGCATTTCGGCGCGGGTCTTGCCCACACCCGAGAAGATGATCTTGGCCGGGTCGGCGCCCACGGCAAGCACGCGCGCCAGCTCTCCGCCCGAGACGATGTCGAAGCCGCAGCCGGCTTCGGCGAACACGCGCAGCACGCCGAGCGACGAATTCGCCTTCATTGCATAGCAGATCAGGGCCCTGCGGCCCTCGAAGCCGCGCTGGTAGGCGGCCAGCGCGTCGAGCATCCACTGCTTCGAATAGACGAACAGCGGCGTGCCATGCTCGCGGGCCAGCGCGTCCAGGCCAAGGCCTTCGACGTGGAGCGCGCCGTCGCGATGCGCAATGTGCGGATGGCCGGGAAGGGTCGAGGAAGCGTTCGTCACTTTTGCGTTCCGGTGCTGGGGGTGGCCGGAGCCGGGGCGCTGCTGGCCGCAGCGGGCTTGGGCGCGGCTTCTGCTTCCGAAGCGGCGCGCGGGCCGCC
Organism: Variovorax sp. V93; assembly: GCF_041154485.1. NCBI lineage: Bacteria > Pseudomonadati > Pseudomonadota > Betaproteobacteria > Burkholderiales > Comamonadaceae > Variovorax > Variovorax sp. V93. The sequence continues at coordinate 1,215,684 of NZ_AP028669.1, forward strand.
GGGGGTCAGCAGCTGAGGCAGGGTGGCACGCTGGGCCGCCGCCGGATCGGTCGGCAGGAACAGCGGTCCGCGCTGGCCGCAGGCAGACAAAGCGGCCGCCGCCGCGGCAAGACTGACCATGAGCACAGCGCGGGCGGGGGCGCTCACTAGAATTTGACGAACATTCAACATAACGAAATTGTAATGACCGACTCCGAATACATGGACCGCGCCGAAGCCGCGCTCGCCGCCATCGAGCTGGGCTGCGATCGCATCAACGATGCGACCGACGCCGACATCGACAACCAGCGCGTGGGCGGCATGATCACGATTTCATTCAAGAACGGCAGCCAGCTGATCGTGAACCTGCAGAAGCCCCTGCAGGAAATCTGGCTTGCCGCGCGCTCCGGCGGCTACCACTACCGCTACGACGGCAAGGCCTGGGTCGACACCAAGACGGGCGAGGAATTCTTCGGAAATCTTTCGCGTGAGGCGAGCCTTCAGGCCGGGCAGCCGCTGGAGTTTGCGGCTGCCTGAACCATCAGTTTCAGTTCCTGAAGAGGTCGAGGATGCGATTGCGCTCCTCGGGCGGCGGGGGCGGGCTCACCGGAACACCGCTCAGGGACTCGGCCGGCGGCGATGACGGCGTGTCCACGCCGAGGCTGGACACGCCGCGGCCCGGCGCGTAGTCGTCGTAGTACCACTCGCCGCCCACACTCACGACGCCGGACGGCGGCGTGGCGGAAAGATCGGTCACGGGCACGCCCTTGATCGCCGTTTCCATGTAGTTGATCCAGATCGGCAGGCTCAGGCCGCCGCCGGTTTCGCGGTCGCCCAGGTTGCGCGGCGTGTCGTATCCGATCCAGGAGATGGCCGTCATCGTGGGCTGGAAGCCGGCGAACCAGGCATCGAGCGAGTCGTTGGTGGTGCCGGTCTTGCCGTAGAGGTCGGGCCGCTTGAGCATGGCCTGGGCCTTGGCGGCGGTGCCGGCGCGCGCCACCGACTGCAGCAGCGTGTCCATGATGAATGCGTTGCGCTGGGGAATGGCGCGGATCGTTTCGTTGAGCAGCGGCGGCTGCTTGTCGACCAGCACCTTGTCCTTGTGGTCGGTGATGCGCGTCACCAGGTAGGGATTGACGCGGTAGCCGCCGTTGGCGAACACCGAATAGGCGGTGGCCATCTGCATCGGCGTGACCGCGCCGGCGCCCAGCGCCATCGGCAGGTAGGCCGGGTGCTTGTCCTTGTCGAAGCCGAAATTGGTGATCCATTCCTGGGCGTAGCGCGTACCGATCGACTGCAGGATGCGGATCGAGACCAGGTTCTTCGATTTCATGAGCGCGGTGCGCATCGACATCGGGCCGTCGTAGCCCCCGCCGTAGTTCTTGGGCTCCCAGGGCTGGCCGCCGGTGGTGCCGGCATCGAAGAACAGGGGCCCGTCGTTGATGACCGTGGCCGGCGTGAAGCCCTTTTCGAGCGCAGCCGAATAGATGAAGGGCTTGAAGCTCGAGCCCGGCTGGCGCCAGGCCTGCGTGACGTGGTTGAACTTGTTCTTGCCGAAATCGAATCCGCCCACCAGCGCCTTGATGGCGCCGTCGCGCGGATCCATGGCGACGAAGGCGCCTTCCACTTCGGGCAGCTGGGTGATTTCCCAGGTGTTCTTGGGCGTCTTCACCACGCGGATCACCGCGCCGCGCCGAATCTTGATGTTGGGCGGCGCCTTGTCGGAAAGGCCGGACTGTGCGGGCTTGAGGCCCTCACCCGTGATCTGCACCGGGTCGCCGTTGCCGCGCACGGCCGAGATTTCCTTGGCATTGGCCTTGAGCACCACCGCCGCCATCACGTCGCCGTTGTCGGGATGGTCGGTCAGGGCGTCGTCCACCGCATCGTCGAGTTCCTTCGGGTCGTTGGGCAAATCGACGAATTTCTCGGGGCCGCGGTAAATCTGGCGCCGCTCGTAATCCATGATGCCCTTGCGCAGGGCCTTGTATGCCGCAGCCTGGTCGGCGGCGACCAGCGAGGTGTAGACCTTGAGTCCGCGCGTGTAGGTGCTGTCGCCATACTGCGCATACATCAGCTGGCGCACGGTTTCAGCCACGTATTCGGCGTGCAGCCGGTTCGGGTCGGCCGCATCGCGCAGGTGCAATTCCTCTTTCTTGGCTTCGGCGGCCTGCTCGGCGGTGATGAAGCCTGCATCCTGCATGCGGTCGATCACATAGAACTGGCGGCCACGCGCGCGCTGCGGGTTGTTGACGGGGTTGTTTGCGCCCGGCGCCTTCGGCAGGCCCGCCAGCATGGCCGCCTGCGCAATGGAGAGCTCCTGCAGCGGCTTGCCGAAATACGCTTCGGATGCGGCCGCGAAGCCGTAGGCGCGGTTGCCCAGGTAGATCTGGTTCAGGTAGATCTCGAAGATCTGGTCCTTGGTGAGCAGGTGCTCCAGCTTGAAGGTGAGCAGCACCTCGTAGATCTTGCGGGTCAGCGTTTTCTCGGAGCTCAGGTAGACGTTGCGCGCCACCTGCATCGTGATGGTCGACGCGCCCTGGCTCTTCACGCGGTTCATGTTGGCCAGCCCGGCGCGCACCATGCCCTTGTAGTCGACGCCGCCATGGTCGTAGAAGCGCGTGTCTTCAGCAGCCAACACCGCCTCCTTCACGAGCTTGGGGATTGCCGCGATCGGGGTTAGATTGCGTCGCTCCTCGCCGAATTCGCCAATCAGGATGCCCTCCGCGGAGAAGACCCGCAGCGGCAGTTTCGGCCGGTAGTCCGACAGCTCGGAGATGTCGGGAAGGTTGGGATAGGCCACAGCCAGGGCGACGGCGATCACGCACAGCAACGCCAGAACACCGGCCGCGGCGATGCCGAACCCCCAGACCATGAAGCGCAGCAGCCATTTCAGCCAGGCTGGTCGTGTGGAAGGAGGGGTCTTGGCTGGCCCTTTGGGGCGTGAAGTTTCTTGCATGTGGGCCCGGGGAGTCACCGCACATTATAAAAAGCCGCCCCCTTGCCACGGGCCGAACTTGGGTGCATCGTTTTGCGGGCTAAACCAAAAGTTACCAAATGTGGCTTCGGCGTCAGCTTTTGACAACGGTCCGCCATTTTGCCGGCGGGGGTTGCTTGGTCGCCGGTACGCCTGCTGCTAGCATGCAACCGAACGCAAATTTTTCCATTGGTTACAAATGCAGGGGTAAAGGGACCTAACTTGGCTGCTTTCGGATCATTGTTTCGCCGTCAGAACGCCCCCATGCTCGGCCTGGATGTCAGCTCCTCCAGCGTGAAGCTGGTCGAGCTCGGCCGTGAAGCCAGTGGCAAGCTGGTTCTCGAGCGCTGCGCGATCGAACCCCTGGAACGGGGTTGGATCACCGACGGCAACGTCGAGAAGTTCGACGAAGTGGCCGAAGCCGTCCGCCGCGTCGTGCGCAAGAGCGGCACCCGCACCCGCAACGTCGCGCTGGCGCTGCCTCCTTCGGCGGTCATCACCAAGAAGATCATTCTTCCGGGCGGCATGAGCGAGCAGGAGCTCGAAATCCAGGTCGAGTCCGAAGCCAACCAGTACATCCCGTTCTCGCTCGACGAAGTCAGCCTCGATTTCTGCGTCACCGGGCAGAGCACCGCCTCTGCCGGCGACGTCGAGGTGCTGATTGCCGCGTCCCGCAAGGAAAAGGTCCAGGACCGCGAAGGCCTGGCCGAAGCGGCCGGGCTGAAGGCGGTGATCCTCGACGTCGAGTCCTATGCCTCCCGGCTCGCGACCGCCCGCCTGATCGAGCAATTGCCCGGCAAGGGCCTCGATGCCGTGGTGGCGCTTTTCGAAGTGGGTGCCTTCACCACCAGCATGCAGGTGCTGCGCAACCAGGAAGTGCTGTACGACCGCGACCAGGCTTTCGGCGGCGCGCAGCTGACCCAGCTGATCGTGCGCCAGTACGGTTTCTCGGCCGAAGAGGCCGAAGCCAAGAAACGCAGCGGCGACCTGCCCGACGACTACGGCTCAGGCGTCCTGAAGCCCTTCGTGGAAAGCATCGCGCAGGAAATTGCCCGTGCGCTGCAGTTCTTCTTCACCAGCACGCCCCACAACCGTGTGGACTACGTGCTGCTTGCAGGCGGCTCGGCGTCGCTGCCCAGCCTGGCCAGCGCCGTGACGCGCCAGACATCGTTCGCCTGTTCGCTCGTGAACCCGTTCGACGGCATGGAACTGGGTCCGAACATCCGCGAGAAGAAGGTTCGGCGCGAAGCGCCTTCCTACCTGACCTCTTGCGGTCTGGCCATGCGGAGGTTCGTGCAGTGATCCTCATCAACCTGCTTCCGCATCGCGAAGCCGCGCGCAAGCGGCGCCGCGAAGCGTTCTACGGCACCCTGGGCGCAGCCGCCTTGCTGGGCGTGCTGATCGCCGGCCTGGGCTATCTGTGGTTCGAGGCTCAGATCTCGGCCCAGCAGGCCAAGAACAATTTCCTGAAGACCGAGATCACCAAGCTCGAAGTCGAAATCAAGGAAATCTCGACCCTGCAGGAAGAAATTGCCGCGCTGCGCGCACGCCAGCAGGCGGTCGAAGACCTCCAGGGCGACCGCAACCTGCCGGTGCACCTGCTCAACGAACTGGTTCGCCAGCTGCCCGACGGCGTCTACCTGACCAGCATGAAGCAGGACAACCAGACCGTCACGCTGCAGGGCATGGCACAGTCGAACGAGCGCGTCTCGGAGCTGCTGCGCAACCTGGGCAACAACAGTTCGTGGCTGGTCAAGCCCGAACTGGTCGAAATCACTTCCGCGACGGTGAGCCTGAGTCAGCGCGACCAGCGCCGCGTGGCGAACTTCACGATGCGCATCGGCCTCAAGCGGCCGACCGACGCGCAGAAGGCCGCCGCCGACAAGGCGCTGGCTGCAGCGGCGCCAGTCAAGGGGTAGACGGATCATGGCAAGCAATCGCCCCTCTCAAAAAATGGACGTCGGCGCGGCGCTGCGCGGCTTCGGCGACCAGTTCCGCAACCTGAACCCGAACGACCCGTCCGCATGGCCGGCGGTGCCCCGCTACGCCCTGTGCCTGGCGGTGACCGCGCTGGTGCTGGCCGGCCTGTGGTTCCTCTGGCTCACCAATTCGAACGACGAGCTCGAGAGCGAGCGCGCCAAGGAAGTCACGCTGCGCGCCGACTACCAGAAGAAGGTGGCGCTGGCCGCCAACCTCGATCTGCTGAAGAAGCAGCGCGAGCAGGTGCAGCAATACGTGACGCTGCTCGAGAAGCAGCTGCCCAGCAAGGCGGAAATGGACGCATTGCTGTCCGACATCAACCAGGCCGGCCTCGGACGCAGCCTGCAGTTCGAGCTGTTCCGCCCGGGACAGGTTTCGGTGAAGGACTACTACGCGGAACTGCCGATCGCCGTGCGTGTGACCGGCCGCTACCACGACATCGGCTCCTTCGCCGCCGACATCGCGAGCCTCTCGCGCATCGTGACGCTGAACAACCTCACGATCACTCCGCAGCAAAAAGACAAGGACGGCACCCTCACGATGGATGCCACGGCACGCACCTACCGCTATCTCGATGACGAAGAGCGAGCGGCCCAGAAACGCGCCGCGGCGCCGAAGGCGAAGAAATGAGGACGACCGCCAAACTCCTTTGGCTGGTTGCGGCCGCCCTGGGCCTGAGCGCCTGCGCCGACTCGGAGCAGGAAGACCTGCGCCGCTGGATGGTCGAGCAGCGCGCCCAGGTCAAGCCCACGGTGCCGCCGATCACGGAACCCAAGAAATTCACCCCCCAGGCCTACACCGAGGGCGCGGCGTTCGAGCCGTTCAACCTGCTGAAGCTGACCCAGGCGCTGCGCCGGGAATCGAACCAGCCCAGCACGTCGGAACTGATCGCCCCCGAGCTTGTGCGCCGCAAGGAGGCGCTCGAAGCCTTCCCGCTCGACTCGATGGCCATGGTGGGCAGCATGAACCGCAACGGCCAGCCGGTGGCGCTGGTTCGCGTCGACAAGCTGCTCTACAAGGTGCGGGTGGGCGAGTACCTGGGCCTCAACTACGGGCGCATTACCCGTATCAACGAAACCGAAATCGCCCTGCGTGAGATCGTGCAGGACGCCGCCGGTGAATGGATCGAACGCGTGGCGACATTGCAGCTGCAAGAGAGTGCGAAATGAATCATAAAAAATCAACGATGGCACAGCGGCTGCGAGCTGCGGGGCTGGGTCTGCTGGCACTTGGCGCTTTCGCTTTGGCCCATGCGCAAAACGCCATCGAGGCGGTGACCAGTTCGACGCAGTCCGGCGCGGAGGTGATCCGCATCGACCTCGCCCAGCCGCTCACGGCCCTGCCGACCGGCTTCGCCGTGCAGACGCCGGCGCGCATCGCGCTCGATTTCCCGGGCGTCACCAACGCCATCGGCCGCTCCGCCATTGAGGTGAACCAGGGCAACCTGCGTTCCGTCAATGTGGTTCAGGCCGGCGAGCGCAGCCGGGTGGTGCTCAACCTCAAGCAGGCAACCGCATACAAGACCGAGATCCAGGGCAAGTCGCTGCTGGTGATTCTCGAGCCCGCGGCCGGCACCGCGCTGGCGTCGTCCACGCCCACCGTCTTTGCCGAGAACCGCAACCGCGACACCCTGCCGCTGCGCGACGTCGACTTCCGCCTGGGCGCGGACAACACCGGCCGCGTGATCGTCGACCTGCCGAACAACCAGGTGGGCGTCGACGTCCGCCAGCAGGGCAAGAACCTGGTGGTCGAGTTCACCAAGTCGACCCTGCCCGAAGGACTGCGTCGCCGCCTCGACGTGGCCGACTTCAACACGCCGGTGCAGCTGATCACCTCGCAGCAGTCGGGCGACCGCGTGCGCATGACGATCGAGGCCAAGGGCGACTGGGAGCACAGCGCCTACCAGAGCGAAAACCAGTTCGTGGTGGAGGTTCGCGCCCGCAAGGTGGACCCGACCAAGCTGACGCAGGGCGTGGGCTACACCGGCGAGAAGCTCTCGCTGAACTTCCAGAACATCGAGATCCGCTCGCTGCTGCAGGTGATCGCCGACTTCACCAACTTCAACATCGTGACCTCCGACTCGGTCACCGGCGCGCTGACGCTGCGGCTGAAGGACGTGCCCTGGGACCAGGCCCTGGACATCATCATGCAGGCGAAGAACCTGGGCATGCGCAAGAACGGCAGCGTGCTGTGGATCGCTCCCAAGGACGAGATCAACGCCAAGGAAAAGCTCGAATTCGAGGCCAAGGCCGCCATCGAGAACCTGGAGCCGGTGCGCACCCAGTCGTTCCAGCTCAACTACACCAAGGCGATCGCCATTGCGCAGGGCCTGACCGGCACCGGCGCCTCGGCCGGCGGTGGGGGCGGCTCCGGCACCACCACGCGCATCCTGAGCCCGCGCGGCAGCGTGATCGCCGAGTCGCGCACCAACCAGCTGTTCGTGTCGGACATCCCGTCGCGCCTGGCGCAGGTGGCCGACCTGATCCAGAAGCTCGACATTCCGGTTCGCCAGGTGCTGATCGAGGCGCGGATCGTGGAAGCCTCCGACACCTTCGGCAAGTCGCTGGGCGTGCGGCTCGGCGGCGGTATTGCTGGCGAGCGCTTCGCCTCCTCGTCGGGGAACCGGGCCTTCGCCAACCTGGGCATGATGCCCACGGTCACCGCAGGTACCAACGGCAGCGGAAACACTGCGACGACCACCTGGACCAACTCCAACTTCATCAACCTGCCCGCAGGCGATGCCGGCGGCACCGGCAATGCGGCAGGCACCTTCGCGATCTCGCTGTTCAACTCGAGCTTTTCGCGCATGCTGAACCTCGAGATCTCGGCGCTCGAGGCCGACGGCAAGGGCAAGCTGGTCTCGAGCCCCCGCGTCATCACGGCCGACCAGACCAAGGCGCTGATCGAGCAGGGCGAGGAAATTCCCTACCAGCAGGCCACGTCCAGCGGCGCCACCTCCATTTCGTTCCGCAAGGCGGTGCTGAAGCTCGAGGTCACGCCGCAGATCACGCCCGAAGGCAACATCATCCTCACGCTCGACGTGAGCAAGGATGCCCGCGGTGTCAACACCTCGGCCGGCCCGGCCATCAACACCAAGCACGTGCAGACCGAGGTGCTGGTCGAGAACGGCGGCACGGTCGTCATCGGTGGTATCTTCGAACTCACCGAAACCAATGACGAATCGCGCGTGCCGGTGCTGGGTGAAGTGCCCTACCTGGGTGCACTGTTCCGCAAGCGCGAACGCGTTGCCAACAAGACCGAAATGCTCGTCTTTATCACTCCGAAGATGATTACCGACCGCAACGCCGCGCGCTGACGCGCGGGCGTAGCAGCCACCGCGTGGCGATCGCACTCGTCGGGTTGCCCGGCGCCGGAAAGTCCGCAGTGGGCCGGCGCCTGGGCGCACGCCTGGACCTTCCCTTCGTCGACACCGACCACGTGATCGAGCAGCGCATCGGCTGCTCGATCCGCGACTACTTCGAGCGCGAGGGCGAAATCGCCTTCCGCGACCTCGAGCAGGCCGTCATCGCAGACCTCGCCGTCCGGCCCCACGGCGTGCTGGCCACGGGTGGCGGCGCCGTGCTGCGCGAGGCCAACCGCCGGCAGCTGCGCGACCACTTCCATGTGATCTACCTGCGCTCCTCGCCCGAAGACCTGTTCCGGCGCCTGCGCCACGACGTCAAGCGGCCTCTGCTGCAGGTGGCCGATCCGCTGGGGCGGCTGCGCGAACTGCACGATGCCCGCGATCCGCTCTATCGCGAGACGGCCCACGAGGTGGTCGACACCGGCCGCCCCTCGATCACCATGCTGGTGAACATCATCGTGATGCAGCTGGAGCTCGCCGGCATCGTGGCCGCGGGCACGCCGCCCGAAGAGCCCTCCGACTGAAGCGCCGGCGCGCAGCGCCTAAACTCGCTGCATGCCATTGCCCGCACCCTCCGCACCGCCAGAACGCGTCGACATCCAGCTCGGCGAACGCAGCTACCCGATCCTGATCGGCGCCGGCCTGCTGGACGACCCCCAGAGCTTCGCCGCCGTGCCCGCGGCCGCCAGTGCGCTGGTCGTCAGCAACACCACGGTGGCGCCGCTCTACGCCCAGGCCTTGCGAGCGGCGTTGGCCGGGCGCTTCCGCACCGTGCACCTGCTCGAGCTGCCCGACGGCGAGGTGCACAAGAACCTTGAGACCCTGAACCTCATCTTCGATGCGCTGCTCGGCCACGGCAGTGACCGCAAGACCGTGCTGTTCGCCCTGGGCGGCGGCGTGGTGGGCGACATGACGGGCTTTGCCGCCGCCAGCTACATGCGCGGCGTACCCTTTGTGCAGGTGCCGACCACGCTGCTGGCGCAGGTCGATTCGTCGGTCGGCGGCAAGACCGCCATCAACCACCCGCTCGGAAAGAACATGATCGGCGCGTTCTACCAGCCGCAGCTGGTGGTGTGCGACCTGGGCACGCTGCAGACGCTGCCGCCGCGCGAGCTCAGCGCGGGCCTGGCCGAGGTCATCAAGTACGGTCCGATCCACGACATGGCTTTCTTCGACTGGATCGAGGCGAATGTCGACGCGCTGGTGGCGCGCGAGCCGGCGGCACTCGCCTACGCGGTCAAGCGCAGCTGCGAGATCAAGGCGCTGGTCGTCGGCCAGGACGAGCGCGAGACCGGCCTGCGGGCCATCCTGAACTTCGGCCACACCTTCGGCCATGCGATCGAGTCGGGCCTGGGCTACGGCGAGTGGCTGCATGGCGAAGCGGTCGGCTGCGGCATGGTGATGGCGGCGCACCTGTCGCAGCGGCTCGGCGGCGTCGATGCGGCGTTCGTCGAACGGCTCACGCGGCTGATCGGGCGTGCCGGCCTGCCGACCGTCGGCCCCGCGCTGGGAGCGGAGCGCTATCTCGAACTGATGCGGGTCGACAAGAAATCCGAAGCCGGCGAGATCCGCTTCGTGGTGATCGACAAACCGGGCTCCGCTGCCGTCAGCAGCGCGCCCGATGCGCTGGTGCGCGAAGTGCTCGCGCGGTGCTGCCAGGCGGAATGAGCGCGGCGCCGAGGGTGCACCGATGAGCCTCGCGGCTTATGCCTGCCACCCCGCGCGCTCGCGCGGGAGGCGCCATGCCGAGCCGCCGGCGCCCACGCGCGACGCCTTCCAGCGCGACCGCGACCGCATCGTGCATTCCACCGCGTTCCGGCGGCTGGTCTACAAGACGCAGGTTTTCCTGAACCACGAAGGCGACCTGTTCCGCACCCGGCTCACGCATTCGCTCGAAGTCGCGCAGCTGGGCCGTTCCATCGCACGGGCCCTGCGCATCAACGAGGATCTGGTGGAGGCGATCGCCCTCGCGCACGACCTTGGCCACACGCCGTTCGGCCATGCGGGGCAGGACGCGCTCAACGCCTGCATGGAAGGCCACGGCGGCTTCGAGCACAACCTGCAGAGCCTGCGCGTGGTCGATGCGCTGGAGCACCGCTATCCGCAGTACGACGGCCTGAATCTCAGCTTCGAGACGCGCGAGGGCATCCTCAAGCACTGCTCGCGCGCCAATGCCGAGCGCCTGGAGGCCGGCGAGCCGAACGGCGTGGCGCGTCGCTTCCTCGATCGCACGCAGCCGGGCCTCGAGGCGCAGCTTTGCAATCTGGCCGACGCGATCGCCTACAACGCGCACGACATCGACGACGGCGTGCGCTCGGGGCTCATCAACGTCGAGCAGCTCGGCGAGGTGGAGCTGTTCGAGCGCTACCGCCGCGAAGCGCTGGCCGAGTACCCCCGGCTGGAAGGGCGGCGCGTGCTCTACGAAACCATCCGGCGCATGCTGAGCGCCCAGGTCTACGATGTGATCGACGCCACCCGTGCGGCCCTGGAAACCGCGAAGCCGGTCGATGCCGACGGTGTGCGCAACGCGCCGCCGCTCGTTGCGTTCAGCGAAACCATGCAGGCGCAATCCAACGAGCTCAAGACCTTCCTGTTCCGCAACCTGTATCGCCATCCGCAGGTGAGGCAGACCACCGACCAGGCGCAGCAGGTGGTGCGGGAATTGTTCGAGGCCTATCTGGAGCGCGGCGCCGAGATGCCCGTTTCCTACGCGGACCGCCACGACCGGCATCGCGCCGTGGCCGACTACATCGCCGGCATGACCGACCGCTTCGCCATGCGCGAGCATGAACGGCTGACCGGCCGGCGGGGGATTTCATGAATTCTGCGGCCATCGCCTCCGCGCGCGTTCCCGCCGCCGCCTTTGCCGTGGTGCTCGGCGGCGTCAGCGCCGCGCTGCACCTGGGCAAGCTGCCGCCCGCGGTGCCGGCGCTGCAGGCGTCGCTCGGCATCGACCTGGTCGAGGCCGGGTTCCTGCTGTCGCTGGTGCAGGTGGCGAGCATGAGCATGGGACTGATCGCCGGACTCGCGGCCGACACGATCGGCCTGCGCCGCAGCATGCTGACCGGCCTCGTGGTGCTGACGGTAGCGAGCCTGTTGGGCGGCGCCGTCGGCGCGGGGCTCCTGGGCGGCGCCTTTGCGGTGCAATGGCTGCTCGGCCTGCGCGCGCTCGAAGGCATCGGCTTTCTGCTGGCGGTCATGCCGGGGCCGGGGCTGATCCGCGCATTGACCCCTGCTGGTGCGGACAAGGCCGCGCTGGGCGTCTGGGGCGCCTACATGCCGCTCGGTGTTGCGCTTGCGCTGCTTTTCGGGCCCGCATTGATCGCCTGGGGCGGATGGGCCGACTGGTGGTGGACGCTGTCGGCCGTGTCGGCCGCGGCGGCGCTCTGGTTGTGGCTGGCGGTGCCCGCGGACGCGTTTCGTGCGGCTGGCGGCATGGCCGGCGGCTGGCCGTCGCGCCTGCGCGCCACGGTCGGCGCACGCGCTCCCTGGATGATCGCGCTGACCTTTGCCGTGTATTCGGCCCAGTGGATGGCGGTGATCGGCTTTCTTCCGGCCATCTATGCCGGTGCCGGCGTACCGGCCGGCTGGGGCGCGGTGCTCACTGCGGCGGCGGCCGCGATGAACATCGTCGGCAACGTCGCGGGCGGCCGCTGGCTGCAGCGCGGTGTCGCGCCCGAGCGCCTGCTCCAGGCGGGTTTCCTGGCCATGGCGCTGGGCGGTCTTGCGGCCTTCGCGCAGGTGGGGCAGGGCGCCGACGCATTCGGCCTGCCGCCGGTGCTTCGCTACGCCGCGATCTGCGTCTTTTCGCTCGGCGGCGGCATGGTGCCGGCGACCCTGTTTTTGCTCGGTGTCCGGCTGGCGCCGGGCCCGTCCACGGTTTCCACCACCGTCGGGCTCATGCAGCAGGCGTCTTCGCTGGGGCAGTTTCTGGCGCCGCCGGCGGTGGCCTGGGTGGCGCTGCGCGCCGGCGGCTGGCACTGGACCTGGACTGCCACGCTCGCATGTTCGCTGGCGGGCATGGCCCTGGCGCGGCGCCTCGGCAAAATTCGCCCTGCGGCGGAGGTGGCATGACCGGTCCGGCGACAATCGATGCCATCCAGGCCGAAGCCGACATGCGGCGCTGGCTCGAACGCGCGGTGATCGGTCTCAACCTGTGCCCGTTCGCGAAAGCGGTGCACGCGAAGGCGCAGATCCGCTATGCCGTGTACCTGCCCACCGACGAAGCCGCGCTGATCGACATGCTCCTGGCAGAGGCCGATGAACTCGCCGCGCTCGATGCCTCCGTGCGCGACACCACCTTGCTGATAGCACCCAACACCTTGGCCGATTTTCTGGACTTCAACGACTTCACGGCGCGCGCCGAACGCCGGCTCGCGCGCGCGGGTTTCGACGGCGTGTTTCAGCTCGCGAGCTTTCATCCGCGGTTCCAGTTTGCAGGTACCGAGGCCGACGACATTGGCAATGCCACCAACCGCGCGCCGTACCCCACGCTGCACCTGCTGCGCGAAGACAGCGTGAGCCGCGCGGTCGAGGCCTTTCCCGAGGCCGAAGCCATTTTCGAACGCAACATCGAGACGCTTGAAGCGCTGGGGCCGGATGGCTGGGCCGCGCTGGATGTAGGCCCGGGGAGCGCCCGGCCATGAGCGCGCAAGCAACCAGCAGGGCCGTGAAGACGGCCAAGACCGCCAAGGCCGAGGCCGAACTGGCGGAGGTCCTGCGGCCCGGCCAGTCCATCGAGCTTTTGAAGGAGCTACACATCCTCACGCGCGAAGGCCGGCTCAACCAGGATTCGCGGCGCAAGCTCAAGCAGGTCTACCACCTGTTCCAGTTCATCGAGCAGCTGCTGCGCGAACTGCCGGGCGGCGGCGCGGAAGCCACGCTGGCCGACCATGGCGCCGGCAAGTCGTACTTGGGCTTCATCATCTACGACCTGTTCTTCCGCTCGCGCCAGGGTGGCCACGTCTACGGCATCGAGACGCGCAGTGAACTGGTCGAGAAATCGCGCGCATTGGCACGCCAGCTCGGCTTCGACCGCATGTCCTTCCTGAACCTCACCGTGGCCGAGTCGGCCCAGGCGAGCGAGCTGCCGGAGCGCATCGACGTGGTCACCGCGCTGCACGCCTGCGACACGGCCACCGACGACGCGATCGCCTTCGGGCTCGCGAAGAAGGCGCGCTGCATGGTGCTGGTGCCCTGCTGCCAGGCCGAGGTGGCGGCCTGCCTGCGCGAAACCAAGGCGCTGGCCCTGTCGCGCACGCCATTGGCCGAGCTTTGGCGCCATCCGCTGCACACGCGCGAAATCGGCAGCCAGCTCACCAACGTGCTGCGCTGCCTGTACCTCGAGGCCCATGGCTACAGCGTCACCGTCACCGAACTGGTGGGCTGGGAGCACAGCATGAAGAACGAGCTGATCCTGGCGCGCCACACCGGGCAGCGCAAGGCCGGTGCGGCGGCGCGGCTCGGCGAACTGCTGTCGCAGTTCGGGCTCGACACTCTGGGCGAGACGCGGTTCCGCCTGCACTGAGCTCCCTCCAAAGCGCATAGCGTCACGTCACGCCATGGCCCGTCTGCCCCGTCTCACGCTCCCCGGCCTGCCACACCACGTGATCCAGCGCGGCAACAACCGCCAGGCCATCTTCATCGACCGCGCCGACCACGAGCGGCTGCTCGGCCTGATGGCGGACGCGGCCCCGCGCTTCGGCGTGGCACTGCATGCCTACGTGCTGATGGACAACCATTTCCATCTGCTGGCCACGCCCGACACGGCCACCGGGCTGCCGCAGTTCATGCAGGCGGTGGGGCGCAGCTACGTGCGCTATTTCAACGACCGCCACGGTCGCAGCGGCACCCTGTGGGAAGGGCGCTACCGATCGACCTTGATCCAGACCGACCGCTATCTGCTGACCTGCATGGCGTACATCGACCTGAACCCCGTGCGGGCCGGCATGGTGTCGGACGCGCGCGACTTTCCATGGTCCAGCCATGGGCATTACGCAGGCCTGCGGCATGACAGGCTGCTGACGCCGCATCCGCTCTACTGGGAGCTGGGCAACACCCCCTTTGCCCGCGAGGCGGCGTACGTCGAACTGGTGCGCGGCGGCGTGCGTGCGGCCGACCAGGGCACGCTGACCGAGGCCACCTTGCGGGGCTGGGCAGCCGGCGATGCGGATTTTCTTGCGTCGCTTCAGAAAGCGACCGAACGCCGCGTTGCCAAAGCCAAGGCCGGGCGTCCGCCGGCGGCGTCCGATTCCTGAGCTGAAGCTTCCCAGCGCAGTACTTCGAGGGGAGTCTTTGCTATCTTTATTGATATGTCCCTAATTTTATTCTGACCATAAGAGTCGGGATTTAATTAGAATCTGACCCCATTTAAAGTGTTTGGCATTCTTTGTGCATCGCAATATCCTTCTCTTCCCTGCGAAAAACTGAAGGAGTGCGCCATGACGACGGCTGCCGAGATCGAACATCTCCAACAACACGGTCTGTATTCCGGTGCCGATGAGCACGATGCCTGCGGCGTCGGCTTCGTCGCGCACATCAAGGGCGAGAAGAGCCATGCCATCGTGCTGCAGGGCCTGAAGATCCTCGAGAACCTCGACCATCGCGGCGCAGTGGGCGCTGACAAGCTGATGGGCGACGGCGCCGGCATCCTGATCCAGCTGCCCGACCGCCTCTATCGCGAGGAAATGGCCAAGCAGGGCGTGGCGCTGCCCCCGCCGGGCGAATACGGCGTCGGCATGATTTTCCTGCCCAAGGAACACGCCTCGCGCGAAGCCTGCGAGCAGGAAATGGAACGCGCGATCAAGGCCGAAGGCCAGGTGCTGCTGGGCTGGCGCGACGTGCCGGTGAACCGCGACATGCCGATGTCGCCCACGGTGCGTGCCAAGGAGCCGCTGCTGCGCCAGGTGTTCATCGGCCGCGGCAACGACGTGATCGTGCAGGACGCGCTGGAACGCAAGCTCTACGTGATCCGCAAGACCGCCAGCGCCAACATCCAGCGCCTGAAGCTCAAGCACAGCAAGGAATACTACGTTCCGAGCATGTCGAGCCGCACCGTGGTCTACAAGGGCCTGCTGCTCGCCGACCAGGTCGGCACCTACTACCTCGACCTGCAGGACAAGCGCTGCGTCTCGGCCCTCGGCCTGGTGCACCAGCGCTTCTCCACCAACACCTTCCCCGAGTGGCCGCTGGCCCACCCGTACCGCTATGTCGCCCACAACGGCGAGATCAACACGGTCAAGGGCAACTACAACTGGATGAAGGCGCGCGAAGGCGTGATGTCCTCGCCCGTGCTGGGCGCCGACCTGCAGAAGCTCTACCCGATCAGCTTCGCCGGCCAGTCCGACACCGCCACCTTCGACAACTGCCTCGAGCTGCTGACGATGGCCGGCTACCCCATCAGCCAGGCCGTGATGATGATGATTCCCGAGCCCTGGGAACAGCACGCCACCATGGACCCGCGCCGCCGCGCGTTCTACGAATACCACGCCGCCATGCTGGAGCCGTGGGACGGCCCGGCCTCCATCGTGTTCACCGACGGCCGCCAGATCGGCGCCACGCTCGACCGCAACGGCCTGCGCCCCTCGCGCTACTGCGTGACCGACGACGACCTGGTCATCATGGCCTCCGAATCGGGCGTGCTGCCCGTGCCCGAGCAGAAGATCGTGCGCAAGTGGCGCCTGCAGCCCGGCAAGATGTTCCTGATCGACCTGGAGCAGGGCCGCATGATCGACGACGAGGAGGTCAAGGCCACCCTCGCCAACAGCAAGCCCTACAAGCAGTGGATCGAGAACCTGCGCATCAAGCTCGACAGCGTCGAGGCCGAGCCGGTGCCCGCGCCGCTCTCGCAGGTGGCGCTGCTCGACCGCCAGCAGGCCTTCGGCTACACCCAGGAAGACATCAAGTTCCTGATGAGCCCGATGGCGCAGGCCGGCGAAGAGGGCATCGGCTCCATGGGCAACGACAGCCCGCTGGCCGTGCTCTCCAGCAAGAACAAGCCGCTCTACAACTACTTCAAGCAGCTGTTCGCGCAGGTGACCAACCCGCCGATCGACCCGATCCGCGAGGCGATCGTGATGTCGCTGGTGTCCTTCATCGGCCCCAAGCCCAACCTGCTGGACATCAACCAGGTCAACCCGCCGATGCGGCTCGAAGTGAGCCAGCCGATCCTCGACTTCGCCGACATGGCCAAGCTGCGCGACATCGGCACCTACACGCAGGGCAAGTTCAAGAGCTACGTGCTCGACATCACCTATCCGCTCGCCTGGGGCTACGAGGGCGTCGAAGCCAAGCTGGCGTCGCTCTGTGCCGAAGCGGTGGATGCCATCAAGGGCGGCCACAACATCCTGATCGTGAGCGACCGCGGCGTGAGCCCGACGCAGGTGGCGATTCCCGCCGTGCTGGCTCTCTCCGCTGTCCATCAGTACCTGGTCCGTGAAGGCCTGCGCACCACGGCCGGCCTCGTCGTCGAAACCGGATCGGCCCGCGAAGTGCATCACTTCGGCGTGCTCGCGGGCTACGGCGCCGAAGCCGTGCATCCCTACCTCGCCATGGAAACGCTGGCGGCCATGCACGCCGACCTGCCGGGCGACATGAGCGCGGAGAAGGCGGTCTACAACTACGTCAAGGCGATCGGCAAGGGCCTGTCCAAGATCATGTCGAAGATGGGTGTCAGCACCTACATGAGCTACTGCGGCGCGCAGCTGTTCGAAGCCATCGGCCTGAACACCGAGACGGTCAACAAGTACTTCACCGGCACCGCCAGCCGCGTCGAGGGCATCGGCGTGTTCGAGATCGCCGAGGAAGCCATCCGCATGCACAAGGCCGCGTTCGGCGACGACCCGGTGCTCTCCAACATGCTCGACGCCGGCGGCGAATACGCCTGGCGCACGCGCGGCGAAGAGCACATGTGGACGCCCGACGCCATCGCCAAGCTGCAGCACAGCACGCGCGCCAACAACTGGAACACCTACAAGGAATACGCGCAGCTCATCAACGACCAGAACCGCCGCCATCTCACGCTGCGCGGCCTGTTCGAGTTCAAGCTGGATCCGGCCAAGGCCATTCCGGTGGACGAGGTCGAGCCCGCTGCAGAGATCGTCAAGCGCTTTGCCACGGGCGCGATGTCGCTCGGCTCGATCAGCACCGAGGCGCACTCCACGCTCGCCATTGCCATGAACCGCATCGGCGGCAAGAGCAACACGGGCGAAGGCGGCGAAGACCCGGCGCGCTACCGCAACGAGCTCAAGGGCATCCCGATCAAGCAGGGCGACACGCTCAAGAGCGTGATCGGCGCGGCCAACGTCGAGGTCGACCTGCCCCTGAAGGACGGCGACTCGCTGCGTTCGCGCATCAAGCAGGTGGCGTCGGGGCGCTTCGGCGTCACGGCCGAGTACCTGCATTCGGCCGACCAGATCCAGATCAAGATGGCGCAGGGCGCCAAGCCGGGCGAGGGTGGCCAGCTGCCCGGCGGCAAGGTCACCGAATACATCGGCAAGCAGCGCTATGCCGTGCCGGGTGTGGGCCTGATCTCGCCGCCGCCGCACCACGACATCTACTCGATCGAAGACCTGGCGCAGCTGATCCACGACCTGAAGAACGCCGCGCCGCACGCGAGCATCAGCGTCAAGCTGGTGAGCGAAATCGGCGTGGGCACCATCGCGGCCGGCGTGGCCAAGTGCAAGAGCGACCACGTGGTGATCGCCGGCCATGACGGCGGCACGGGCGCATCGCCCTGGTCGTCGATCAAGCATGCGGGCAGCCCGTGGGAAATCGGCCTGGCCGAAACGCAGCAGACGCTGGTGCTCAACCGCCTGCGCAGCCGCATCCGCGTGCAGGCCGACGGCCAGATGAAGACCGGCCGCGACGTCGCCATCGGCGCGCTGCTGGGCGCCGACGAGTTCGGCTTTGCCACGGCCCCGCTGGTGGTCGAGGGCTGCATCATGATGCGCAAGTGCCATCTGAACACCTGCCCGGTGGGCGTGGCCACGCAAGACCCGATCCTGCGCAAGAAGTTCTCGGGCAAGCCCGAGCACGTCGTCAACTACTTCTTCTTCGTGGCCGAGGAAGTGCGCCAGATCATGGCCCAGCTCGGCATCCGCAAGTTCGACGACCTGATCGGCCGCGCCGACCTGCTCGACATGCGCAAGGGCATCGAGCACTGGAAGGCCTCGGGCCTCGATTTCAGCCGCCTGTTCGCGCTGCCGAACGTGCCGGCCGAGGTGCCGCGCTTCCACGTCGAAAACCAGGACCACGGCCTGGAGCGCGCGCTCGACGTCAAGCTCATCGAGAAGTCGCGTCCGGCCATCGAGCGCGGCGAGAAGGTGCAGTTCATCGAGGTGGCGCGCAACGTCAACCGCTCGGTGGGCGCCATGCTGTCGGGTGCACTGACCAAGGTGCATCCGCAGGGCCTGCCCGACGATTCGATCCGCATCCAGCTCGAGGGCACGGGCGGGCAGTCGTTCGGCGCCTTCCTGGCGCGCGGCATCACGCTCTACCTGATCGGCGATGCCAACGACTACACCGGCAAGGGCCTCTCGGGCGGCCGCGTGGTGGTGCGCCCGAGCCTCGATTTCCGCGGCGAAGCGGTGCGCAACACCATCGTGGGCAACACCGCGCTCTACGGCGCGACCACCGGCGAGGCCTACCTCTGCGGCGTGGCCGGCGAGCGTTTTGCCGTGCGCCTCTCGGGTGCCACGGCGGTCGTTGAAGGCACGGGCGACCATGGCTGCGAATACATGACGGGCGGCACGGTTGCGGTGCTCGGCAAGACGGGCCGCAACTTCGCGGCCGGCATGAGCGGCGGCGTGGCTTTCGTCTACGACGAGGACGGCCAGTTCGCCACGCGCTGCAATCTCTCGATGGTGTCGCTCGACAAGGTGCTGACCTCGGCCGAGCAGACGGCGAGCATGCACCGCAAGGTCTGGCATGGTGGCGAGACCGACGAGGCCCAGCTCAAGAAGCTGCTCGAAGAGCACCACCGCTGGACCGGCAGCAAGCGCGCGCGCGAACTGCTCGACAACTGGGCCGTGTCGCGCACCAAGTTCGTCAAGGTGTTCCCGAACGAGTACAAGCGTGCGCTCGCAGAACTGCACGACCGCAAGGTCGAACTCACGAGCAGCGGCAACAACGCGCACATGGGCCTGGAGCCGCATGCGCTGGTCGCGCCGGCCGCGACGGCTGCGGTCTGAGCGGCAACGAAAACGAAGAACAGAGGAAAGCACGATGGGAAAGATCACCGGCTTCATGGAGCATGAGCGCATCGAAGAGGGCTACAAGCCCGTCGAGGAGCGCATCAAGCACTACAAGGAATTCGTCGTTGCCTTGACGCCCGAGCAGGCCAAGGTGCAGGGCGCGCGCTGCATGGACTGCGGCACGCCGTTCTGCAACAGCGGCTGCCCGGTCAACAACATCATTCCGGACTTCAACGACCTCGTGTACCGCAACGACTGGCAGAACGCCTTCGCGGTGCTCGACTCGACCAACAACTTCCCGGAATTCACCGGCCGCATCTGCCCCGCGCCCTGCGAGGCCGCCTGCGTGCTCAACGTGAATGACGACCCGGTCGGCATCAAGTCGCTGGAACACGCCATCATCGACCGCGCCTGGGACGAAGGCTGGGTGGCGCCGCGCGTTGCCAAGCACAAGACCGGCAAGAAGGTGGCGGTGGTGGGTTCGGGCCCGGCCGGCATGGCGGCCGCGCAGCAGCTCGCGCGCGCCGGCCACGATGTGACGCTGTTCGAGAAGAACGACCGCATCGGCGGCCTGCTGCGCTACGGCATCCCCGACTTCAAGATGGAGAAGACGCACATCGACCGCCGCGTCGAGCAGATGAAGGCCGAAGGCGTGAGCTTCCGCACCGGCGTCATCGTCGGTGCCGCCAAGGACCCGCTGGGCAAGGGCTCCAAGGTCACGAACCTGGCCAAGGAAACCGTCACGCCCGAGCAGCTGCAGAAGGAGTTCGACGCCGTGCTGCTGACCGGCGGCGCCGAGCAGTCGCGCGACCTGCCGGTGCCGGGCCGCGATCTCGACGGCATTCATTTCGCGATGGAGTTCCTGCCCCAGCAGAACCGCGTCAACGCAGGCGACAAGGTCAAGGGCCAGTTGCGCGCCGACGGCAAGCACGTCATCGTGATCGGCGGCGGCGACACCGGGTCCGACTGCGTGGGCACCAGCAACCGCCATGGCGCGGCCAGCGTCACCCAGTTCGAACTGATGCCGCAGCCGCCCGAGGAAGAAAACCGCCCGCTGACCTGGCCCTACTGGCCGATCAAGCTGCGCACCAGCTCCAGCCACGAGGAAGGCTGCGAGCGCGAGTTCGCCATTTCCACCAAGGAGTTCATCGGCGAAAAAGGCAAGGTCACCGGCCTGAAGACCGTGCGGGTCGAGTGGAAGGACGGCCGCATGCAGGAAGTGGCCGGCAGCGAGCAGATCCTCAAGGCCGACCTCGTGCTGCTCGCGATGGGCTTCGTGAGCCCGGTGGCCAACGTGCTGGAGGCCTTCGGCGTCGAGAAGGATGCCCGCGGCAACGCCAAGGCCACGGTCGACTTCGTTGGTGGTTATGCCACCAACGTGCCGAAGGTGTTTGCTGCAGGCGACATCCGCCGCGGCCAGTCGCTGGTGGTGTGGGCGATTCGCGAAGGGCGCCAGGCTGCGCGCTCGGTGGATGAGTTCCTGATGGGTTTCAGCGACCTGCCGCGCTGATTTTTGTTTCAGTTTTGCGGGGCCGGCCACGGCCCCGCTATCATTCGCGGAAACCGCATGCCGGGATGCCTGAGAAGGTGCCCGGCTTTTTTATTGAGATGGAATCAGCCGCACCACCGCCACACCCCTTTGTCGAATTCCGCGACGTTTCGTTCGGCTACGGCGCGCGGGCGATCCTCGGCGGTGTGTCGTTTGCCGTGCCGCGCGGCAAGGTGACGGCGCTGATGGGCGCCTCGGGCGGCGGCAAGACCACCGTGCTGCGGCTCATCGGCGGCCAGCAGCGGGCGCAGCGCGGCGAGGTGCTTTTCGACGGCCAGGACGTCGGCAGGTTCGATGCTGCCGGGCTGTACAAGGCGCGGCGCCGCATGGGCATGCTGTTCCAGTTCGGGGCCCTGTTCACCGACATGAGCGTGTTCGACAACGTCGCGTTTCCGCTGCGCGAGCACACGCAGCTCTCGGAAGCGCTGGTGCGCGACATCGTGCTCATGAAGCTCGACGCGGTGGGCTTGCGCGGCGCGCGCGACCTGATGCCCAGCGAGGTGTCCGGCGGCATGGCGCGGCGCGTGGCCCTCGCGCGCGCCATTGCGCTCGATCCCGACCTCGTGATGTATGACGAACCCTTTGCCGGCCTCGACCCGATTTCCCTCGGCACGGCCGCGCGGCTGATCCGCCAGCTCAACGACACGCTGGGGCTGACCAGCATCGTCGTGTCGCACGATCTCGAGGAAACCTTCCGCATCGCCGACCACGTGATCATCCTGGCCAACGGCGGCATCGCTGCGCAGGGCACGCCTGCAGAGGTGCGCGAGAGCGCCGATCCATTGGTGCATCAGTTCGTCAATGCACTGCCCGACGGGCCGGTGCACTTTCACTACCCCGTTGTCGGCATCGAGGAAGATTTCGGCAATGGAGGAGGGCAGGCATGAGCGCAGCGATGGACCGCCCCCAGCAAGCGAAGACCCCCTCGGGGGGCAGCGAGGACACGAAGTGCCGAGCGTGGGGGCAGCCATGAGCTGGTGGAACCCCGCCGACATCGGCTTTGCCGTGCGCAGCAAGCTGGCCGACCTGGGCTACGGCGCCAAGCTGTTCCTGCGCCTGCTGGTGCGGGGGGCACGAAGCTTGCAGCGCTTCGGCCTGGTGCGCGACCAGATCCATTTCCTGGGCAACTACTCGCTGGCCATCATTGCGGTGTCGGGGCTCTTCGTCGGCTTCGTGCTGGGCCTGCAGATGTACTACGCGCTGCAGCGCTACGGCTCGTCCGAGGCGCTCGGACTTTTGGTGGCACTGAGCCTGGTGCGCGAGCTCGGGCCGGTGGTGGCGGCCCTGCTGTTCACGGGGCGTGCCGGCACTTCGCTCACCGCGGAGATCGGCCTCATGAAGGCCGGCGAGCAGCTCAGCGCCATGGAGATGATGGCGGTCGACCCGGTGCAGCGCATTCTTGCGCCGCGTTTCTGGGCCGGCGTGATCACGATGCCGCTGCTGGCGGCCGTGTTCAGCGCGGTCGGCATCATGGGCGGCTACGTGGTGGGCGTGCTGATGCTGGGTGTCGACCCGGGCGCGTTCTGGGGCCAGATGCAGGGCGGCGTCGACGTCTGGCGCGACGTGGGCAACGGCGTGATCAAGAGCATCGTGTTCGGTTTCACCGTGACCTTCATCGCGCTGCTGCAGGGCTACGAGGCCCAGCCAACGCCCGAAGGCGTGTCGCGCGCGACGACGCGCACGGTGGTGATGGCGTCGCTCTCGGTGCTCGGGCTCGACTTCCTGCTCACGGCCATGATGTTCAGTATTTGAAGGAGCTCCGGCTCCAATCGTTCTAGAGAGTGCAAACCATGCAACGTTCCAACAACGACATCTGGGTCGGCCTGTTCGTGCTGATCGGCGGCGCGGCGCTGCTGTTCCTCGCGCTGCAGTCGGCCAACCTGCTGAGCCTGAATTTCCAGAAGACCTACAACGTCACCGCGCGTTTCGACAACATCGGCGGCCTCAAGCCGCAAACGGCGGTCAAGAGCGCCGGCGTGGTGGTCGGCCGCGTGGAATCCATCTCGTTCGACGACAAGTCTTTTCAGGCCAGCGTCACACTGGCATTGCAAAACCGTTACAGTTTTCCCAAGGACAGCTCGCTCAAGATCCTGACCAGTGGCCTGCTCGGCGAGCAGTACATCGGAATCGAGGCGGGCGCCGAGGAGAAGAACCTGCAAGCCGGCGACACCGTCACCTCGACCCAGTCGGCCGTGGTGCTGGAAAACCTGATCAGCCAGTTCCTCTACAGCAAGGCGGCCGAAGGAAACACTTCGACGCCGGGAACAGCCAACAAGAAATGAAAACAAGCTTTTTTTCGCCATTTGCTATCAATAAAATAGCGAAATACGCCCGCTGGGCGGGTGCAGCCGCCGCTTTTTCGCTCATCGCGGGATGCGCAACCGGCCCCGGGGCCAATCCGGCCGACCCTTTCGAGCCCATGAACCGAGGCATCACCCGCTTCAACGACACGGTCGACGAGGCCGTGCTCGTGCCCGTGGCCACCGCCTACCAGCGCGTGCTGCCTTCCATGGTGCGCACCGGCGTGGGCAATTTCTTCGGCAACCTGGGCGACGTCTGGAGCTTCGTCAACAGCGTGGCCCAGCTCAAGCTGCAGAACAGTGCTGAGACCTTCATGCGGGTCAATGTCAACACTTTGTTCGGGCTCGGCGGCCTTCTCGACATTGCCACCGAGGCGGGCATCGACCGCCACGAAGAGGATTTCGGCCAGACGCTGGGCCGCTGGGGCGTGGGCGCCGGACCGTACGTGGTGCTGCCGGTGTTCGGCCCGTCGACCCTGCGCGATACGGCCGCATTGCCGGTGGACCGCGCCGGCAGCGTGCTCGGCAACATGAACGACGTGGCCTGGCGCAATTCGCTGTCTTTCCTAGAGGCTGTCGATACCCGGGCGAAGTACCTGCGCGCCGGCCGTTTGCTCGACGATGCGGCGCTCGACAAGTACACCTTCACGCGCGACGCCTTCCTGCAGCATCGCCGCAACGACGTCTACGACGGCAATCCGCCTGACGACGAAGGCGGAAAATAAAATACAAAAAGGCGCGGAAGAGGGGCTTTTCGCAGCCGGACAAGTGGTTTTCCCGCTTGCATCCGGTTTCAAGGCTTCACCTGCGCTTCAGGAACCCGGTCGGCTGGGAACCTGTCGAACACGTTCTTTGCAGGAGGCGCGGCCTCCGCCCGCCTGCAGATTTTCAAACTCGAAGGGATTGTCATGAACAACAAGATCTTGAAACGACGCGGCTTCGGCCGCCTGGTTCTGGCCAGCGCCTTGCTCTTCGGTGCCGCGACGGCTTTCGTGCGTCCGGCGCAGGCCGCCGACGAAGCGCCTGACGCGCTGGTGAAGCGTTTGTCGACCGACGTGCTCGAAACCATCAAGGCCGACACCTCCATCAAGGCGGGCGACATCAACAAGATCATGGTGCTGGTCGACAGCAAGATCATGCCCAACGTCAACTTCCAGCGCATGACGGCCTCCGCCGTCGGCCCGGCATGGCGCCAGGCCACGCCCGAGCAGCAGAAGAAGCTGCAGGAAGAATTCAAGACCCTGCTGGTGCGCACCTATGCCGGCGCGCTCGACCAGGTGAGCGACCAGACGGTCACGGTGCGCCCGTTCCGCGGGTCGCCTGAAGATACCGAGGTGCTGGTTCGCACCGAGGTCAAGGGCCGGGGCGATCCGGTGCAGCTCGACTACCGGCTCGAGAAAACGCCCGGCCAGGGCGGCGGCTGGAAGGTCTACAACCTCAATGTGCTGGGCGTCTGGCTGGTCGACACCTACCGCACCCAGTTCTCGCAGGAAATCAACGCCCGCGGCATCGACGGCCTGATTGCAGCGCTGGCGGCGCGCAACAAGGGCAACAACGGCAAGAGCTGAGGCCATGCTGGTCCTGCCCTCCAAACTCACCCACGATGAAGCCCCGGCCTGCATGCGCATGCTGCAGCAGGGGCTGACGGGGCAGACCGACACATCCACGGTGGTGGACGCCAGCGCGCTCGCGCAGTTCGATTCCTCGGCCTTGGCGGTGCTGCTGGAGTGCCGCCGCGAATCGAGCGCGCTCGGCCGGGGCTTCGCGGTCAAGGGGCTTTCGCCGCGGCTGCGCGAACTGGCTGCGCTCTACGGCATCGCGGGGCTTCTGCCGGCGGCGCCCTGACCGCAGGCGGCCCGGCAGCGGCCGCGTCAGGGCATCCGGCCGCCGCCAAGCGGCCTGCGGGGCGGGCCCGTAAAATCGCCGGCTCCCATGCCCGCGATCTCATTCCAATCGGTCTCCAAGACCTACCCTCCCTCCAGACAGCAGCGGGCCCAAGGCAAGCAGGGGCTGCGCGCCGTCGACGAGGTCAGCTTCCAGATCGAGCCGGGCGAGTTCTTCGGCCTGCTCGGGCCCAATGGCGCGGGCAAGACCACGCTCATCAGCATGCTGGCCGGCCTGTCCCGTCCCACGGCCGGCGCCATCAGCGTCCATGGCTTCGACGTGCAGCGCGACTATGCCGAGGCCCGGCGCCAGCTCGGCATCGTGCCGCAGGAGCTGGTGTTCGACCCCTTCTTCAACGTGCGCGAATCGCTGCGCATCCAGTCGGGCTACTTCGGCATCAAGAACAACGAGCCCTGGATCGACGAGCTGCTGCAAAGCCTGGGCCTGGCCGACAAGGCCACGGCCAACATGCGCCAGCTCTCGGGCGGCATGAAGCGCCGGGTGCTGGTGGCGCAGGCGCTGGTGCACAAGCCGCCCGTGATCGTGCTGGACGAGCCCACCGCCGGGGTCGACGTCGAATTGCGCCAGACGCTCTGGCAGTTCGTCGCCAGGCTCAACAAAGAGGGCAGCACCGTGCTGCTGACCACCCACTACCTCGAAGAGGCGGAGGCGCTGTGCAGCCGCATCGCGATGCTCAAGCTCGGCAAGGTGATCGCCCTGGACCGCACCAGCGAGCTCCTGAAGTCGGCCGCCAGCAACGTGCTGCGCTTCAAGACCGACGCCATGCTGCCCTGGGCCATCGCGCAGCATGCGCGCATCACCGGGCGCATCGTGCAGCTGCCGGCGCAGAACGCCCATGAAGTCGAACAACTGCTGGCCGCGATCCGCGAAGCCGGCGTCGCAGTGGAAGACGTGGAAATGCGCAAGGCCGACCTGGAAGACGTGTTCATCGACCTGATGGCGGGCGAGCAGACGCCGTTGGAGGTTGCAAGATGATGGCCGTGACGGGTTGGCACGCGCTGCTCTACAAGGAAACGCTGCGCTTCTGGAAGGTCGGCTTCCAGACCGTCGGCGCGCCGGTGCTCACCGCGCTGCTCTACCTGATGGTGTTCGGCCATGTGCTCGAAGACCATGTGAAGGTCTACGGCTCGGTCGGCTACACCGCCTTCCTGGTGCCGGGCCTCGTGATGATGAGCGTGCTCCAGAACGCCTTCGCCAACAGCTCGTCGTCGATCATCCAGAGCAAGATCATGGGCAACCTGGTGTTCGTGCTGCTCACGCCGCTGTCGCACTGGGGCTGGTTCTTTGCCTACGTGGGTTCGTCGGTAATCCGCGGGCTGGCCGTGGGGCTCGGCGTGTTCGTGGTCACGATGTTCTTCGCCATGCCGAGCTTCGTTGCGCCCGTCTGGATTCTCGTTTTCGCGCTGCTGGGCTCCGCCATGCTCGGCACCCTGGGGCTCATTGCCGGCCTGTGGGCCGAGAAGTTCGACCAGATGGCGGTGTTCCAGAACTTCCTGATCATGCCCATGACCTTTCTCTCGGGCGTTTTCTATTCCATCGGCTCGCTGCCGCCGTTCTGGCAGGGCGTGAGCCACCTGAACCCGTTCTTCTACATGATCGACGGCTTCCGCTACGGCTTCTTCGGCGTGAGCGACGCCTCGCCCTGGCTCAGCCTGGGCATCGTCGGCGCGGCCTGGCTGGTGGTGAGCGCCATTGCCGTCCACCTGCTGCGCATCGGCTACAAAATCCGCGGTTGACCGCTTTTTCCAGATCCCCATGACCGCCGAACAACTCCAGGCCCTGATCCAGTCCCACCTTCCCTGCGAGCACATCACGCTCGAAGGCGACGGCCGGCATTGGTACGCCACCATCGTCTCGGCCGAATTCGAGGGCAAGCGCGCGATTCAGCGCCATCAGCGGGTCTACGCGACCCTGGGTGCGAAAATGCATACCGACGAGGTGCATGCGCTCTCGATGAAGACCTACACGCCGGCCGAATGGGCGGCGTTGGAAAAATAACTCTCCGGCCCCCGGGCCCTGATTCGCTGGAAATTCGATGGACAAACTTCTGATTCGCGGCGGGCGCCAGCTCCGCGGCGAGGTACTCATTTCCGGCGCCAAGAACGCAGCCTTGCCGGAACTGTGCGCCGCGCTCCTGACCGACCAGCCCGTGACGCTGCACAACGTGCCGCGCCTGCAGGACGTGTCGACCATGCTCAAGCTGGTGCGCAACATGGGCGTTTCGGCCGAGCGCGACGACAACGGCACGGTGCGGCTCGATGCGGGCGACCTCAGCAACCCCGAGGCGCCCTACGAACTGGTGAAGACCATGCGCGCCTCCGTGCTGGCGCTGGGTCCGCTGCTCGCGCGCTTCGGCCGTGCCAAGGTGTCGCTGCCGGGCGGCTGCGCCATCGGCTCGCGGCCGGTCGACCAGCACATCAAGGGCCTGCAGGCGATGGGCGCCGAGATCGTGGTCGAGCACGGCTACATGATCGCCAGCCTGCCGGCCGGGCGCACCCGCCTGAAGGGCGCGCGCATCCTGACCGACATGGTCACCGTCACCGGCACCGAGAACTTCCTCATGGCGGCGGCGCTCGCCGAGGGCGAAACGCTGCTCGAAAACGCCGCGCAGGAGCCCGAGATCGTCGACCTGGCCGAAATGCTGATCCGCATGGGCGCGAAGATCGAGGGCCACGGCACCAGCCACATCCGCATCCAGGGCGTGGAGAGGCTGCACGGCTGCGAGCACGCCGTGGTGGCCGACCGCATCGAGGCCGGCACCTTCCTGTGCGCCGTTGCGGCCACGGGCGGCGACGTGTTCCTGCGCCATGCACGGGCCGACCACATGGACGCGGTGATCGACAAGCTGCGCGACGCCGGCTGCACCGTCGCGGCGCAAGAAGGCGGCGTGCGCATCAGCTCCAGCGCGCCGGCCTGCGAGCACCTCAAGGCGCAGAGCTTCAGCACTACCGAATACCCGGGCTTCCCGACCGACATGCAGGCCCAGTTCATGGCCCTGAACGTGATCGCGCGCGGCGCCTCGATGGTCACCGAGACCATCTTCGAGAACCGCTTCATGCACGTGAACGAGATGGTGCGCCTGGGCGCGACGATCCACGTCGAGGGCAAGGTGGCGATGGTCGAGGGCGTGCAGCAGCTCTCGGGCGCCACCGTGATGGCGACCGACCTGCGCGCCTCGGCCAGCCTGGTGATCGCCGGCCTGGTGGCCGAGGGCGAGACGCTGGTCGACCGCATCTACCACCTGGACCGCGGCTACGACCGCATGGAAGCCAAGCTGCGCGGCCTGGGCGCCGACATCGAACGCATTTCGGGAGCCGCCGCATGATCACCCTGGCGCTCTCGAAAGGCCGCATCTTCGAAGAGACGATGCCGCTGTTGGCCGCGGCCGGCATCGAGGTCACCGAAGACCCCGAAAAATCGCGCAAGCTGATCCTGGCCACCACCCGGCCCGACGTGCGCGTGGTGCTGGTGCGCGCCTCCGACGTGCCCACCTACGTGCAGTATGGCGGCGCCGACCTCGGCGTGACCGGTTTGGACGTGCTGCTCGAAAACGGCAACCAGGGCATGTACCAGCCGCTGGACCTGCGCATCGCGGCCTGCCGCCTCAGCGTGGCAGTGCGCGCCGACTACGACTACGCCTCGGCCGTGAAGCAGGGCTCGCGCCTTCGGGTCGCCACCAAGTACGTGGGCCTGGCGCGCGACTTCTTCGCCACCAAGGGCGTGCACGTCGACCTGATCAAGCTCTACGGCAGCATGGAGCTCGCACCGCTCACTGGCCTGGCCGACGCCATCGTCGACCTGGTCTCGACCGGCAGCACGCTCAAGGCCAACCACCTGGTCGAGGTCGAGCGCATCATGGACATCAGCGCGCGCCTCGTGGTCAACCAGGCCGCGCTCAAGCTCAAGCGCGAGCCGATCCGCCGCATCATCGACGCCTTCGCGTCGGCCATTCCTTCCGCCTGAACCCTTCCGCCCCAATGACCTCGAAAGCAGCCCCCCTTCGCCTGTCCACGGCTTCAGCCGGCTTCGACGCTGAATTCAAGGCGCGGCTGCATTGGTCCGCGGATGCCGACGCGGCCATCGAGAAGGTGGTGGCCGACATCCTGGCCGACGTGCAGAAGCGCTGCGATGAGGCGGTGCTCGCATACACGAACCGTTTCGACAAGCTGGACGCGAAGACGCTGCCCGAACTGGAACTGACGCAAGCCGAATTGAAGGCCGCATTCGAGGCACTGCCCGCGGCGCAGCGCGATGCGCTCGAAGCCGCCGCGCGCCGGGTGCGCAGCTATCACGAGGCCCAGAAGAAGGCCAGCGGGGAGAGCTGGAGCTACCGCGACGCCGACGGCACGCTGCTGGGCCAGAAAGTCACGCCGCTCGACCGAGTGGGCATCTACGTGCCGGGCGGCAAGGCCGCCTATCCGTCGAGCGTGCTGATGAACGCCATTCCGGCGCACGTGGCGGGCGTGGGCGAGATCATCATGGTCGTGCCGACTCCAAAGGGGGAGAAGAACCAGCTCGTGCTCGCTGCCGCCTACGTGGCCGGCGTGACGCGCGGCTTCACCATCGGCGGCGCGCAGGCCGTGGCCGCGCTGGCCTACGGCACCGCCACCATTCCCGCGGTCGACAAGATCACCGGCCCCGGCAACGCCTACGTGGCCGCCGCCAAGCGCCGCGTGTTCGGCACCGTGGGCATCGACATGATCGCGGGCCCGAGTGAAATCCTCGTGCTGGCCGACGGCAGCACGCCGCCCGACTGGGTGGCGATGGACCTGTTCAGCCAGGCCGAGCACGACGAGCTCGCGCAGAGCATCCTGCTGTGCCCCGATGCCGCGTACATCGACCGCGTGCAGGCCGAAATCGACCGCCTGCTGCCCGGCATGCCGCGCGCCGAGATCATCGCCGCTTCGCTCAACGGCCGCGGCGCGCTCATCCACACCAGGAGCATGGAAGAGGCCTGCGAGATCAGCAACCGCATCGCCCCGGAGCACCTGGAGGTGAGCAGCAGCGAGCCGCAGCGCTGGGAGCCGCTGCTGCGCCACGCCGGCGCGATCTTCCTCGGCGCCTTCACCAGCGAGAGCCTGGGCGACTACTGCGCGGGCCCCAACCACGTGCTGCCCACGAGCGGCACGGCGCGCTTCTCGAGCCCGCTGGGGGTGTACGACTTCCAGAAGCGCTCGAGCCTCATCGAAGTGAGCGAAGCCGGCGCGCAGGTGCTCGGCCCTATCGCCGTCACGCTGGCCGAAGGCGAAGGCCTGCAGGCGCACGCCGAGGCGGCGCGCATGCGGCTGCGCAGGATCTGAAGCCCGCCCGCCGCCGGCAGGAGCAAAGCAAGATGGCGCGACGCCGTTCCTTTCATCGTTCGCGCGCGGCGGCATGGCTGCTGGCGCTCGCGGCGGCGGGCTCGGCGCACGCCATGAGCATCCGCGAACTGCGCACGCTCGAAGCGAGCGAGAAGGACGGCAAGGCCTACGCGAGCTACTACCTCGTCGGCGTGCTCGAAGGCCTGCGCGAAGGGGTGGAAGCCTCGCAGCGCAACGGCCAGAAGCCGATCTTCTGCATCGAGGGCCGGCGCCTGGAGCCTTCGATGGCACGCTCCCTCTATCAAACCGAGCTGACCCGCAACGCCGACAGCTACGAAGCCGACATGCCGGTCCAACTGGTCATGGCCGGCGCCCTCCGAAACAGCTACCGCTGCACCCGATGACATCTTCTTCCCCCGCCGCCCGCCCGATCGACCGCATCCGCTCCGACGTGCAGTCCATGCACGCCTATGCAGTGCAGGACGCACGTGGCTTCGTCAAGCTCGACGCCATGGAAAACCCGTTCGGCCTGCCGTCCGCGCTGCAGGCCGAGCTTGGCGCGCGGCTCGGCGCGCTGGCGCTCAACCGCTATCCGGGCGAGCGCGGGGCCGACCTGCAGCGCGCACTGGCCGCGCACGCACAGATGCCCGAGGGCTTTTCGCTGATGCTGGGCAATGGCTCCGACGAACTGATCTCGCTGCTCGCCATCGCCTGCGACGTGCCTGGCGCCGCGGTGCTCGCGCCCGTTCCGGGCTTCGTGATGTACGCCATGAGCGCGAAGCTGCAGGGCCTGCGCTTCGTCGGCGTGCCGCTCACGGCCGATTTCGAGCTCGACGAGGCGGCCATGCTGTCGGCCATTGCGCGCGAGAAGCCGGCCATCGTGTACCTGGCGTATCCGAACAATCCCACCGCCAACCTCTGGGACGATGCTGCCATCGAGAAGATCGTGCAGGCCCAGGGCGAGCAGGGCGGCCTGGTGGTGATCGACGAGGCCTACCAGCCCTTTGCGGCCCGGAGCTACATCGACCGCCTCGCGCGGCATGGCCACGTGCTGCTGATGCGCACGCTCAGCAAGTTCGGCCTGGCCGGCATCCGCCTCGGCTACCTCATGGGCCCGGCCGCGCTGGTCGCCCAGATCGACAAGGTGCGCCCGCCCTACAACATCAGCGTGCTCAATTGCGAATGCGCACTGTTCGCGCTCGAGCACGCCGAGGTGTTCGAGGCCCAGGCGAGGCAGATCCGCGACGAGCGCCACCGCCTCATGATGGGGCTGGGCCGGCTTGCGGGCGTGAAGGCCTGGCCGAGCGACGCCAACATGATCCTCGTGCGCGTGCCCGATGCCGCCAAGGCCTTCGAGGGCATGAAGGCGCGCGGGATTCTTGTGAAGAACGTTTCTAAAATGCACGAACTGCTCGCAAACTGCCTGCGCCTCACCGTCGGAACGGCCGACGAGAATGCGCGGATGCTCGCGGCACTCGAAGCCTCACTATGACCACCCCCCAGACCGCCGATCGCACCGCATCGGTCACCCGCAACACCGCCGAGACGAAGATCACCGTCAGCGTCAACCTGGACGGCACCGGCAAGGCCAGGCTCTCCACGGGCATCGGCTTCTTCGACCACATGCTCGACCAGATCGCCCGCCATGGCCTGATCGACCTCGAGATCGACTGCCAGGGCGACCTGCACATCGACGGCCATCACACGGTGGAAGACGTGGGCATCACGCTGGGCCAGGCGGTGGCCAAGGCCGTGGGCGACAAGAAGGGCATCCGCCGCTACGGCCACGCCTATGTGCCGCTCGACGAGGCGCTGAGCCGCGTGGTCATCGACTTCTCGGGCCGCCCGGGCCTGGTGATGCACGTGCCGTTCACGAGCGGCATGATCGGCACCTTCGACAGCCAGCTCACCTACGAGTTCTTCCAGGGCTTCGTCAACCACGCCTTCGTCACGCTGCACATCGACAACCTCAAGGGCGTCAATGCGCACCACCAGTGCGAGACCGTGTTCAAGGCCTTTGCGCGCGCGATGCGCGGTGCGCTCGAACTCGATCCGCGCTCCGTCGGCGTCATTCCATCGACCAAGGGTTCGCTCTGAACATCCTCGTCGCCAAGCTATGAAATCTGTAGCAAATACCGTCGCCGTGGTCGACTACGGCATGGGCAACCTGCGCTCCGTCTCGCAGGCCGTGCAGCATGCGGCCGACCAGGTGGGCGTGCAGGTCTTCGTCACCTCCGACCCCGAGGTGGTGCGCAAGGCCACGCGCGTGGTGCTGCCGGGGCAGGGCGCCATGCCCGACTGCATGCGCGAACTGCACGACTCCGGCCTGCAGGAGTCGGTGCTCGAGGCGGCCGCGAGCAAGCCGCTCTTCGGCGTGTGCGTGGGCATGCAGATGCTGCTGTCGCGCAGCGACGAGGGCCCGACCGACGGGCTTGGCCTGATTCCGGGCGAGGTCGTCAAGTTTGACCTGGCCGGCCGGCTGCAGCCCGACGGCAGCCGCTTCAAGGTGCCGCAGATGGGCTGGAACCAAGTGCGCCAGGCCCGGCCGCACCCCGTGTGGGCGGGCGTTCCGGACATGAGCTACTTCTATTTCGTGCACAGCTTCTATGCGCGGCCGGCCGACATCCGGCACAGCGTGGGCGAGGCCGATTACGGCGCATGCTTTACCGCTGCCGTCGCACGCGATAACATTTTTGCCACCCAGTTCCACCCGGAGAAGAGTGCGGACCACGGGTTGCAGCTCTACCGAAATTTCCTCCACTGGAATCCCTGACCTTATATTCCCGCCCGGGCCGAACCTTCCTCAGCCCGGATTCCGCACACTCGCGTCACTTCCATGCTCCTCATTCCCGCCATTGATCTCAAAGACGGCCACTGCGTTCGCCTCAAGCAGGGCGACATGGACCAGTCCACCATCTTCAGCGAAGACCCCGCCGCCATGGCCCGCAAGTGGGTCGAAGCCGGCGCGCGGCGGCTGCACCTGGTCGACCTGAATGGCGCCTTTGCCGGCAAGCCGCAGAACCACGCGGCCATCAAGGCGATCCTGCGCGAGGTGGGCGACGACATTCCGGTGCAGCTGGGCGGCGGCATCCGCGACCTGGACACCATCGAGCGCTACATCGACGACGGCCTGCGCTACGTGATCATCGGCACCGCCGCGGTCAAGAACCCCGGCTTCCTGAAGGACGCCTGCGTGGCCTTTGGCGGCCACATCATCGTGGGGCTCGACGCCAAGGACGGCAAGGTGGCCACCGACGGCTGGAGCAAGCTCACGGGCCACGAGGTGGCCGACCTGGGCAAGAAGTTCGAGGATTACGGCGTCGAATCGATCATCTATACCGACATCGGCCGCGACGGCATGCTCTCGGGCATCAACATCGATGCCACCGTGAAGCTCGCGCAGGCCTTGACCATCCCGGTGATCGCCTCGGGCGGCCTGTCGAACATGGCCGACATCGACCAGCTCTGCGCGGTCGAGTCCGAAGGCGTCGAAGGCGTGATCTGCGGCCGGGCCATCTATTCGGGCGACCTCGATTTCGCCGCCGCGCAAGCCCGCGCGGACGAGCTGGCCGGCGCCTGAGGCACTTCCTTCCGTAGCGCGGCGTGCTCTCCGCGCTTGCCATTGCCAACTACCGCTCGCTGCGCCAGCTGACAGTGCCGCTCGGGCGGCTCACGGTGGTGACCGGGCCCAACGGCAGCGGCAAATCGAGCGTCTACCGCGCGATGCGGCTTCTGGCGGACATTGCCAACGGCGGCGTGATCCGGTCGCTGGTGCGCGAGGGCGGCCTCTCTTCCACCCTGTGGGCCGGGCCCGAGCGCTTTTCGGCCGCCATGCTGCGCGGCGATGCGCCGGTGCAGGGTACTACCCGCAGCGAGCCGGTTGCGCTGAAGCTGGGCTTCGCCGGCACCGAGGCCGATGAATTCGGCTATGCCATCGACATCGGCCTGCCGCCGCCGATTCCGGCAACGGCCTTCTCGCGCGACCCCGAGATCAAGCACGAAGCCATCTGGCACGGCGCGTTGCTGCGGCCCGCGGCGCAGCTGGTCGACCGCAAGGGCGCGTCACTGCGCCTGCGCGAGGGCAAGGGCTGGCAGGCCATCGGCCGGCCCATTCCCGCCTTCGCCAGCATGATGACCGAGTACGCCGATCCGCAAGCCGCGCCCGAGATGCTCGCGCTGCGCGAGCAGATGCGCTCCTGGCGCTTCTACGACCACTTCCGCTCCGACGCCGATGCGCCCGCGCGCCAGCCGCAGCTCGGCACCCGCACGCCGGTGCTCGCCAACGACGGCGCCGACCTGGCCGCGGCGCTGCAGACCATCCGCGAGATCGGCGACGGCGAGGCGCTCGACCGCGCCGTGGACGATGCCTTTCCGGGCGCGCGCGTCGAGGTGCGCGCGATCGAAGACCGCTTCGAGACGCTGATGCAGCAGCACGGCCTGTTGCGGCCGCTGACGGCGGCGGAGCTTTCGGACGGCACCTTGCGCTACCTGCTCTGGATTGCCGCGCTGCTGACACCGCGGCCGCCGGCGCTGCTGGTGCTCAACGAGCCCGAGACCAGCCTGCATCCCGACCTGCTGCCCGCGCTCGGCCGGCTGATCGCGCAGGCCGCGCGCGGGTCGCAAGTGATCGTGGTGTCGCATGCCGCGCGGCTGATCGCCGCCCTCGAGGACAGCGGCGAGCTGCAATCCGTGGTGCTCGAGAAGCGCTTCGGCGAAACCCGCATCGCCAATCTCGACATGAGCGAGATCCCGCATTGGGCGTGGCCGGCGCGCTGACCGCCCGGGTGGTTATTCCGCCTTCACCGCCATCGTCTGGATGATCGCCTGCAGCTGCGCGCTCATCGGCAGGTCGATGCTTTCTCCGGTGGGCAGCTTGCGCAGGAACCAGCGCTTGTACTGGCGCTCGATTTCGCCGTCCTGCGCCAGCACCTGGAAGGTGTCGTTGATCACCTTGCCCAATTGCGTATCGCCCTTGCGGTACATGATGCCGTAGGGATCGTAGGAGAGGTAGTCGCCGACCACTTCGTACTGGGCCTTGGCGGCTTCCCGCGCGATCAGGCCGTAGAGCAGCACGTCGTCGGTGGCAAAGGCGTCGGCCCGGCCGCTTTTCACCAGCCCGAAGGAGTCGGCATGGTCCCGCGCCACCCGCAGGTCGATATCGAGCCTGAACTTCTGCGACAGCTCGCGCAGCGTCTTCTCGTTGGTGGTGCCCGCGGTGACGGCCACCCGCTTGCCCGCCAGGTCGCGGAACGACCTGATCGGCGACCCCTTCTTCACCAGCACCTTGGTGCCAGAGACGAAGATGGTGGGCGAGAAGCTCACGCGCTTTTGCCGCTCGAGGTTGCTGGTGGTCGAGCCGCATTCGAGATCGACCGTGCCGCGCTCGACCGCATCCATGCGCGAATCGGAGGTCACCGGCACCCACTTGATCGCGAGGCTCTTGTTCACCGCCTCTTCAATGGCCGTGACCAATTCGCGGCAGAGCTCGATCGAATAGCCGACAGGCTCCTGGCGTGCATTGAGAAAGGAAAACGGCACCGATGACTCGCGGTAGCCGATGGCGATGGTGCCGCTCTCGCGCACCTTGGCGAGGGTGCCCGTCAAGGTCTCCGGGGCCTGCTGCTGCGCCCTGGCCGGGGTTGCCGCGCCAAGCGAAGCGGCCGCCAGCAGTCCGGCAAGAAGAAGCGACAGCGCGGCCTTGGCCTTCATGGCGAGCCTCATGCGTGGGCCGGATGGGCGAGGGTGGCTGCGGCTTCGGCGTCGAGTGCCTTGGCATTCACCGCCGCATCGCTCTCGGAGAGCAACTCGCCCTCCCACTTGGCGACCACGGCCGTGGCGATGGAGTTGCCCACCGCGTTGGTGGCCGAGCGCCCCATGTCCAGGAAAGTGTCGACGCCCAGGATCAGCAGCAGGCCGGCTTCCGGAATGTCGAAATGGTTGAGCGTGGCCGCAATCACCACCAGCGAGGCGCGCGGCACGCCGGCCATGCCCTTGGAGGTGAGCATCAGGATCAGCAGCATCGTGATCTGCGTGCTGATCGGCATGTGGATGTTGTAGGCCTGCGCGATGAAGAGCACCGCGAAGGTGCAGTACATCATCGAGCCGTCGAGGTTGAACGAATAGCCCATCGGCATCACGAAGCTCGAGATCTTGCGTCTCACGCCGAAACGGTCGAGCGCCTGCAGGATCTTCGGGTAGGCCGCTTCCGAACTCGCGGTGGCGAACGAAAGCAGGAAGGCTTCCTTGATGAGTGCCAGCAGCTTGAACACGCGCGGGCCCAGGAACGAAAAGCCCGCCAGAACCAGCACGCCCCACAGCACGAACAGGCCCAGGTAGAAGTCGCCCATGAAGACAGCGAACTTCAGCAGGATGCCCAGGCCGTTCGTCGCAACGGTGGCGGCCATGGCGGCCATGACGGCAAGGGGCGCCAGCTTCATCACGTAGCCTGTGATCTTGAGCATGGCGTGAGAGAGTTCGTCGATGGCGGCCACCAGCGTGCGGGCCTTGTCGCCGAGCGAAGCGAGCGCCACGCCGAAGAACATCGAGAACACCACGATCTGCAGGATCTCGTTGTTGGCCATGGCCTCGGCAAAGGACTTCGGCACCATGTGGCTCACGAAGTCCTTGAGCGTGAACTTCGCCGTCGCGAGGTTGGCCGAAGCGCCGATGTCCGGCAGCGGAAGGCCCAGGTTTTCGCCGGGCTTCAGCACATTGGCCATGACCAGGCCGATGACCAGCGAGATCAGCGAAGCGGTGAAGAACCATCCGAGCGACTTGCCGAACACGCGGCCCACCGACTTGGCGTCGCCCATGTGCGCGATGCCCACCACCAGCGTGGAGAACACCAGCGGGCCGATCAGCATCTTGATGAGGCGCAGAAACACGTCCGACACAATCGACACGTAGCCTGCGATCTGCGCTGCGGCCTTCTTGTCGGGAAAGCTCGTGAAGATCATGTAGCCGACAAGAATCCCGAGCACCATGGCGATCAGGATCCAGGCGGCGGCCGGCAGTTTTCTCTTCATGTGTGTCCCTTCGAGGTGTGTGTGGTTCTGGAGCGGGCGCGCATCGGCCGGCGCCCTGTTCTTGCGCGGCAGCGAAGGGTATCCAAGAAGGTCCCCTGCACGCAACCGGCACCGGTGCGGCGGCAATGAAGTCTTAAGTGTCCAATGCCAATTCCGTGCCACGGAATCTCCGCTGCCTACAATTCTCCAATGGATATCAGCTCGATCGAGTTTCGCGGCCAGCCCGCGCTGCGTGCCGCCGGCGCCGATGGCAGCACCTTCACCGTGTCTTTGCACGGGGCGCAGCTGCTTTCCTGGACCACGGCCGATGGGACGGAAAGGCTCTACCTGAGCCCCCGCGCGGTGTTCGACGGGCAGGCGGCAATCCGCGGCGGCGTGCCCATTTGCTGCCCCCAATTCAACCAGCGCGGCATGTTGCCCAAGCATGGATTCATGCGCAATCTGCCTTGGGAAAACAGAGGCATCGACGCCACATCGGGCGAACTAACCCTGCGGCTGCGCGACAGCGAGGCCACGCGCAAGCTCTGGCCGCACGCTTTCGAGGCGCGGCTGCAGATCGGCATGGCCGCGGGCCGGCTGCGCACCATGCTGACGCTGCTCAACACCGGCCATGGGCCGTTCAGCTTCGCCGCGGCGCTGCACACCTACCTGCGCGTCGGCGACATCGCGCAGGTGCGCCTCGAAGGCCTGCAGGGTGCCAACCGCTGGGATTCGCTGCGCGACGACCGCCATGTGGAAACGGCCCCGTCGTTGCATTTCGATGCCGAATTCGACAGCGTCTACGCCGCGCCCGCGAAGCCGCTGCGCCTGGTGCAGCCCGGCGGCACGCTCGAAATTGCGCAAAGCGCCAGCTGCAGCGAAACCGTGGTCTGGAACCCCGGTGCCGTGCTGGGTGCGAAACTCGCCGACATGCCCGAAGATGGCTACAGGCACATGCTCTGCGTGGAGGCCGCGCGCATCGACGAGCAGGTCATGCTCGTGCCCGGCGCCCAATGGCAGGGCTGGCAGCAGCTTCGCGTTCTCTGATTTCTTCCCTTACGACCGACCATGCTCGCAAAACGCATCATTCCCTGTCTCGACGTCACCGGCGGCCGCGTGGTCAAGGGCGTCAACTTTCTCGAACTGCGCGACGCCGGCGATCCGGTCGAGATTGCGGCGCGCTACAACGCGCAGGGTGCCGACGAACTCACCTTTCTCGACATCACGGCCACCAGCGACGGGCGCGACCTGATCCTGCCGATCATCGAGGCGGTGGCCTCGCAGGTCTTCATTCCATTGACGGTGGGCGGCGGCGTGCGCACCGTGGCCGACGTGCGCCGGCTGCTCAATGCGGGCGCCGACAAGACCAGCTTCAATTCGGCGGCCATTGCCGATCCGCAGGTGATCAACGACGCCTCCCAGAAGTACGGCTCGCAATGCATCGTCGTGGCCATCGATGCCAAGCGCCGCAGCCCCGAAGAAGCCGCCACGCGCGGCGCGGGCTGGGACGTGTACAGCCACGGCGGGCGCAAGAACACCGGCCTGGACGCCGTCGAATGGGCGACCGAGATGGTGCGCCGCGGCGCCGGCGAGATCCTGCTCACGAGCATGGACCGGGACGGCACCAGGAGCGGCTTCGATCTCGAACTCACCCGTGCGGTGAGCGACGCCGTCAATGTGCCGGTCATTGCCTCGGGCGGGGTGGGCAGCCTCGACGACCTGGCCGACGGCATCCAGGCCGGCGGGGCCGACGCGGTGCTGGCCGCCAGCATCTTCCACTACGGCGAGCACACCGTCGGCGAAGCGAAAGCCCGCATGGCCGCGCGGGGCATTCCCGTTCGGACCTGACCCGCTTCAGGGCCGCCCGGGCGGTGGGACAATACCCGCCATGAATTGGCTTGACGAAGTGAAATGGGACGCGAACGGGCTGGTGCCCGTGATCGCGCAGGAACAGGGCAGCAACGACGTGCTGATGTTCGCCTGGATGAACCGCGAGGCGCTCGAAAAGACCGCCGAGCTCGGGCGCGCCGTGTATTTCAGCCGCTCGCGCAACAAGCTCTGGTTCAAGGGCGAGGAATCGGGCCACGTGCAGACCGTGCACGAGATCCGCCTCGACTGCGACAACGACGTGGTGCTGCTCAAGGTCACCCAGCTCGGCCACGCGCCCGGCATTGCCTGCCACACCGGCCGCCACAGCTGCTTCTTCAGCAAATACGAGAAGGGCCAGTGGCACGTGGTCGAGCCGGTCTTGAAAGACCCGGAGTCGATCTACAAATGACGGCCACAGTGAACACCTCGGACGCCCTCGCACGCCTGGCCGCGGTCATCGAAAGCCGCCTGCCCGCGCGCGGCGGCGACCCCGACAAGAGCTACGTGGCGCGCCTGCTGCACAAGGGCCCCGATGCCTTCCTCAAGAAGATCGGCGAGGAAGCCACCGAGGTGGTCATGGCCGCCAAGGATGCCGACCATGGCGGCGACCGCACAAAAATAGTGAACGAAGTGGCCGACCTGTGGTTCCACACCATGGTGGCGCTGGCGCACTACGGTTTCTCGCCCGGCGAGGTGATCGCGGAGCTCGAGCGCCGCGAGGGCACCAGCGGCATCGAGGAAAAAGCCCTGCGCAAGGCGCAGGCCCGCGAGGCATCCAACGATTGAAAGGACGCGTCCCATGGCCAACGACATCGTGAACGTGGAGCCCGACGACTCGCTCAAGACCTGGGGCTGGGTCAGCTACATCCTGCACCTGATCGTGGCCATTGGCGCCGTCCTGCCGGGCGCGCAGGCCTCGGTGGCGCTGCTGCTGCTGGCGCTGCTGATCGATTTCATCAAGCGCGACGACGCAGCCGGCACCTGGCAGGCCACGCATTTCAGCTGGCGCATCCGCTCGGTGCTGTGGGCGGGCCTGCTGTACATCCTGACCTCGTGGCTCTGGCTGCTCTTTCTCGTGCCGGGCTGGATCGCCTGGAGCCTCATTTCGCTGTGGTTTCTCTACCGGATCGTGAAGGGCATGATCCGCATGAACGGCAGCCGTCCCATGGAACCCCAAGATGTCATCTGATCCGAACTGCGTCTTCTGCAAAATCATCGAAGGCAAGATTCCTTCGCGCAAGGTCTACGAGGACGACGAGCTGTTCGGCTTTCACGACATCTCCCCCTGGGCGCCGGTGCACTTCATGCTCGTGCCCAAGCGGCACATCGCCTCGATGGCGCAGCTCACCCCTGACGACGCCGCGCTGATGGGCCGGATCATGACGCTGGCACCCCGGCTCGCGCTGGAGCAGGGCTGCAGGCCCTATCCGGAGGGCGGCTACCGGGTCGTCGTCAACACCGGCGCCGAGGGTGGGCAGGAGGTCCACCATCTCCATGTCCACGTCATGGGCGGCCCCCGCCCGTGGCTGCGCGGCTGAATCCCATTAATCCGAACTGTCACATTCAGCCCGACTAAAATCGGACACATTCTTAGGAGTCTTCCATGGGTTCTTTTTCTATCTGGCACTGGCTGATCGTGCTGCTCGTCGTGGTCATGATCTTCGGCACCAAGAAGCTGCGGAACATGGGTTCCGACCTTGGTGGCGCCGTCAAGGGCTTCAAGGACGGCATGAAGGATGGCAGCACCACCGATGCACCCGCCGCTTCGTCGGCTCCTGCAGCGCAGGTGACCGGCCAGCCGGCCAACGGCGACAAGTCCACCATCGACGTCGAAGCGCGTCAGAAGTCCTGAGCGCGGGTCATAAGTGCTCGACCTCGGCATTGAGAAGCTGGCGCTCATCGGCGTCGTGGCTCTGATCGTCATCGGGCCGGAAAAACTGCCCCGGGTGGCGCGCACCGTCGGCACCCTGCTGGGCAAGGCGCAGCGCTACGTGAACGACGTCAAGGCTGAAGTCAACCGCTCGATGGAGCTGGACGAACTGCGCAAGATGAAGGGCACGGTGGAAGATGCCGCCCGGGACGTCGAGCAGAGCATCCACAGCGGCGCAAGCGAACTCGAGAAGCAGTTCTCCGGCTCGGGCGAAACGCTTTCGGCCCTGGCCGAACCCGAGCCCGCGGTGCCCGAATACAGGCATCCCCGCAAGAACTGGCGCCTGAAGCAGGGTGCCACGCCGCAGTGGTACAAGGCGCGCAACGGCGTGCGCACCAAGGCGCTCTCGGGGGCCGCGCGCGTCGCCCGCTTCCGTCCCCACAAGATCAACTAGCGGCTTTCCCACCAGCGCGTTCCTCGTGCGCCGCACGCCGGCCGAAGCCACGCTTTTCTCCTGCTTTTTCTCTTTCCAATGGCCGATTCCGACAACAAGAACAAAGACGCAGAAGACGAGCTGGCAGGCACCGAACAACCGTTCGTGCAGCATCTGGTCGAGTTGCGCGACCGGCTGCTCTACTGCGTCTACGGCCTGGCGGTCGCGGGCATCCTGCTGGCCATCTGGCCGGGACCGGGCGGGCTGATCGACCTGATCGCGATGCCGATCCGCGCGCACATGCCGCCGGACGCCAAGCTCATCGCCATCGGCGTGTTCTCGCCGTTCTTCGTGCCGCTCAAGGTGCTCATGATGACGGCGGTGCTGCTGGCGCTGCCCTGGCTCATGTACCAGGCCTGGATGTTCATTGCGCCGGGCCTCTACAGCCATGAAAAGCGCTTTGCGCTGCCGCTGATCTTTTTCGGCAGCCTGCTGGCCTATGCGGGCATCGCCTTCGTGCAGTTCTTCGTGCTGGACAAGATGTTCAGCTTCATCCAGAAGTTCACGCCGGCTGCGGTGGCAGCCACGCCCGACATCTCCTCGTATGTCGAAGCCATCCTCTCGCTCTACATCGCGTTCGGCGTGGCCTTCCAGGTGCCGATCGTCGTGATGCTGCTGGTGCGCTTCGAGATGGTCACCATCGAGAAGCTCAAGTCCTTCCGCGGCTACTTCATCGTGGTGGCCTTCGTGGTGGCCGCGGTGCTCACGCCGCCGGACGTGGTGTCGCAGCTCGCGCTGGCGGTGCCGATGTGCCTGCTCTACGAGGTCGGCATCATCGGCGCGCGCTATTTCGCGAGTACCGGCAAGAAATCCGAAGAGGAAGAGAAAAGCGCCGATTCCTCGGCGTCTTCCTGACCGGTCATTCGGGCTGGTTCGGCACCTGCCGCATCGGGCTCTTGGGCCGCAGGCCCGGCGTCACGTCCAGTTCCATCTTGTCGGTGCCGCGCTGCAGCGCGAAGCGCGTGGTGCTGCCGGGCTTGAGGCCGGCCACGGCGGTCAGCAGGGCCTGCACGTTGTCGGTCTTCTTTTCGCCGACCGAGGTGATCACGTCGCCCGGACGGATGCCGGCCTTGGCTGCGGGGCCGTTCTGCAGCACGCCGGTGATGATGACGCCGGCATCGGCCTTCACGCCGAAGGTTTCGGCCAGTTCGGGCGAGAGTTCGTTCGGCTCGACGCCGATCCATCCGCGGCGCACCTGGCCGTCCTTCACGATGCCTTCGAGCACGATCTTCGCCATGGAAACGGGAATCGCGAAGCCGATGCCCATGCTGCCGCCCGAGCGCGAATAGATGGCGGTGTTGACGCCTTGCAGGTTGCCGTTCACGTCGATCAGCGCGCCGCCCGAATTGCCGGGGTTGATGGCCGCGTCGGTCTGGATGAAGTTCTCGAAGTTGTTGATGCCGAGCTGGTTGCGCCCCAGCGCCGAGACGATGCCGCTGGTGACCGTCTGCCCCACGCCGAAGGGATTGCCGATGGCCAGCACCTGGTCGCCCACCTGGAGCTCGTCGGAATTGCCCAGCACGATCGCGGGCAGCTTGTCCATCTCGATCTTGAGCACGGCAAGGTCGGTGTCCGGGTCGGTGCCGATCACCTTGGCGCGCGTGTGGCGGCTGTCGTTGAGCGTGACCTCGATTTCGTCCGCGCCTTCGACCACGTGGTTGTTGGTCAGGATGTAGCCCTCGGCACTCACGATCACGCCGCTGCCCAGCCCGACCTGGGGCTGGTCGCCCTGGTCGCCGAAGAAAAAGCGGAACCACGGATCGTTGCTGCGGGGATGGCGCTGCGCGGCCTTGCTGGTGTTGATGCTCACGACAGCCGGCGAGGCTTTCTTTGCGGCCGCGCTCAGGCTGCCGGCCGCTGGCGCCGCGGGGACGCCCGCAGGTGCTTCGACGATCGACACCACGCCTCCCAGCGAGGTGGCGCGGCGGTTGATCCACTCGGGCTTGAGCGTGGCAACAACGAAATAGGCCGCCAAAAGGACGGTCACGGCTTGGGCAAAGAGCAGCCAGGTGCGTTTCATGAAGCTTGAGATAAAACGGGGGAACACGCCGTCCACGCGGCGCCAACGGGTCCATTGTCCCTCAACCCCA
The DNA here is from genome assembly GCF_041154485.1 of Variovorax sp. V93. Lineage (NCBI taxonomy): Bacteria > Pseudomonadati > Pseudomonadota > Betaproteobacteria > Burkholderiales > Comamonadaceae > Variovorax > Variovorax sp. V93. The sequence goes on from NZ_AP028669.1 coordinate 1,259,553, forward strand.
TCCGCCAGAAACCGCGCGCTGCGGTCGAGAATGACAAAGGTCCGGTGCGCCAATAAGGGATAACCCTTAGCATCGCACAGGGAGCCCACACGGCTCCGAATTCCGGCCTTCCGCGCCGCCCACCCGGTGGGCGCGGCCTGGCGTTTCGCCGGCGCGCCGATTTTCCGCTTCCCATCCCTCGGCGGCCCGGCGCGCGGCAACGACCTCCCTGCCCGCAATGACTTCTCACGCAATCTCCCCGGACGGCACGCAGCCGGCGCCGGCGCGCACGCTCGGCGCGCGCGACTACAAGACCCTGGCCCTGTCCGCGCTCGGCGGAACGCTGGAGTTCTACGACTTCGTCATCTACGTGTTCTTCGCCACCGTGCTGGGTGCGCTTTTCTTTCCCGCCGACATGCCCGACTGGCTGCGGCAGCTCCAGACTTTCGGCATCTTCGCCGCCGGCTACCTGGCCCGCCCGGTGGGCGGCATCGTCATCGCGCATTTCGGCGACCTGCTCGGCCGCAAGCGCATGTTCACGCTGTCGATCTTCCTGATGGCGGCGCCCACGCTGGTCATCGGCCTTCTGCCCACCTACGCGAGCATCGGCATCGCCGCACCCTTGCTGCTGCTGGCCATGCGCGTGCTGCAGGGCGCGGCGATCGGCGGCGAAATGCCCGGTGCCTGGGTGTTCATCGGCGAGCACGTGCCGGCGCGGCGCTACGGTTTTGGCATCGGCATGCTGACCTCGGGCATCACGGGCGGCATCCTGCTGGGCTCGCTGGTCGCCGTGGCCATCAACCGCCACTATTCGCCGGCGGAGGTGAGCGGTTTTGCCTGGCGCATTCCCTTCGTGCTGGGCGGCGTGTTCGGCCTCGTCTCGGTGTACCTGCGCCGCTTCCTGCACGAGACGCCGGTCTTCAAGGAACTGGCAGACCGCAAGACCGTGGCGCGCGAGCTGCCGCTGCGCACCGTGCTGCGCGAGCACCGCGCGGCCAGTGTCTACGTGGCGCTGCTGACCTGGGTGCTGTCGGCCGCCATCGTGGTGGTGGTGCTGTACACGCCCACCTACCTGCAGAAGGTGCACCACATCCCGGCTGCGCTGGCGCTGGAAGCCAATGCACTCGCCACGCTGACGCTGACCATCGGCTGCATGCTGGTCGGCTGGGCCAGCGACCGCATCGGCACGCGCGCCGTGATGCTCGTCGGATGGGGCGGCCTGTTCGTGACGGCTTACCTTTTCTACACGGGGCTGCCCGGCACGCCGGCCACGCTGTTCTGGCATTACGGCCTGGTGGGATTGTTCGTGGGCACCATCGCCACCGTGCCGATTGCCGGCGTGCGCGCGTTTCCGGCGCCGGTGCGCTTCACGGGGCTTTCGTTCGCCTACAACATGTCGTATGCCGTGTTCGGCGGCCTCACGCCCGTGATCCTCACGCTCTGGCTGCAGCACGACACCATGGCGCCGGCGCATTACGTCGCCGTGCTGGCCGGGCTGGGTTTCGTGCTGGCCCTGTGGCCATTGGCGGCGCGCGGCCATGCGATGCGCGACGGCATCGGGAGCGCGACAATGGCGCGATGAGCACCACTCGCCATGAATTGCTGCATGCCTTCGACCTGCTCCTTGCGCCGTCGCGCTTCAAGGACTACGGACCCAATGGCCTGCAGGTCGAGGGCCGCACCGTGGTGCGGAAGATCGTCTCCGGCGTGACGGCGAGCCGCGCGCTCATCGAGGCCGCCATCCATGCCGAGGCCGACGCCATCTTCGTGCACCACGGCCTGTTCTGGCGCGGCCAGGACGGCTGCGTCACCGGCTGGATGAAGCAGCGCCTGGGCCTGCTGCTGGGCGACGACGTCAACCTCTTCGCCTACCACCTGCCGCTCGATGCGCATCCGGAGCTTGGCAACAACGCGCAGCTCGGCCTGCAGCTCGGCTTGCTCGCCCATGCGGGCTCGACGGGACGCTTCGGCGAGCAGGAGCTGGGCTTCCTCGGCGCGCGCAACAACGGGGAAGCCTTTGCCAGCGCCAAGGAACTGGCCGCGCATGCGGAGAAGGTGCTGCAGCGGCCCGTCACCCTGGTGGACACGGCGCATCGTCCGATCAAGAACATCGCCTGGTGCACGGGCGGCGCCCAGGGCTACTTCGAGGCAGCCATTGCGGCCGGGGCCGATGCCTTCATCACCGGCGAGATCTCCGAACCCCAGGCCCATTACGCCCGGGAGATGGGCGTCGCTTTCCTGGCCTGCGGCCACCATGCCACCGAGCGCTATGGCGCGCAGGCGGTGGCCGGGCACGTGGCGGCCCAGCTCGGGCTGAAGCACGAGTTCATCGACATCGACAATCCGGCATGAGCGGCCAGGCTCCCCTCGCTCCCGTCGCCATCACGCTGGGCGATCCCGCGGGCATCGGCCCGGAAATCATCGCCAAGGCTTTCCGCCAGGCGCCCGACGCCACGCGCGGTGCTTTCGTGGCCGGCGACGTGGCCGCGATGCGCCGGGCATCGCAGGCGCTGGCGTCGCCGGGGCAACCCGCCTGGCCGGTGGCGCAGATCGAACGCATTGCCGAAGCGGTCGAGATGCCGCCGGGCTGCATTCCGGTGCTGCAGGTGGTGGCGGCGCCGGCGCAAGACATCGTGCCGGGACGGATCGGCGCCGAAGCCGGCCGCGTGGCTGGCAACTGCGTGGTCTGGGCTGCACGCGCCGCATTGCGGGGCGAGATCGCCGCCATCGTCACGGCGCCGCTGCACAAGGAAGCACTGGCCGCGGCCGGGTTCCCCTATCCGGGCCACACCGAACTGCTGCAGGCCGAAGCCGCCGCGCACGCGGGCGTCGCGGTGGACGGCATGCCGGTGCGCATGATGCTGGCCAACGACGAGCTGCGCACCGTGCTGGTGAGCATCCACATGTCGCTGCGCGACGCCATCACGGCCGTGAGCTTCGGCAGCGTGCTGGAGACGCTGCGCATCACCCACCGCGCCTTGCAGCGCATGCTCGGGCGGGCGCCGCGCATCGGCGTGGCCGGCCTCAATCCGCATGCGGGCGAGGGCGGACTGTTCGGCTCCGAGGAGCGCGACATCATTGCACCGGCCATTGGGGCCGCCCAGGCCGAGGGCATCGACGCCCACGGGCCTTATGCGCCCGACACCGTCTTCATGCGTGCGCGCGCCAGGCCCGGCGTGCCGGGAAGCGGCGAGTTCGACGTGGTGATTGCGATGTACCACGACCAGGGCCTGATCCCGGTCAAGTACCTTGGCGTGGAGAAGGGCGTGAACGTGACGCTGGGCCTGCCGCTGGTGCGCACCAGCCCCGACCACGGCACCGCATTCGATATTGCGGGCACCGGCCGGGCCGATGCGTCGAGCCTCATCGAGGCGCTGCGCATGGCCAGAACCCTGGTGGGCGCCTGATCAGGAAGGCGCGCGGCGGCGGCTCAGGGGCGCTTCAGGCTGTCGCGGATTTCGCGCAGGAGGGCGATGTCCTCCGGCGGTGCCACCGGCGCCGCGGGCGCCTCCGCATGCGTCTTGCGCAGCTTGTTGATCTGCTTGACCATCATGAAGATGATGAAGGCAAGGATGACGAAGTTGACTGCGATGGTGATGAAGTTGCCATAGGCCAGCACCGGCACGCCGGCCTTCTTGAGGTCGGCCAGGTTGTTGGCGACACCCGGCGGCACGGTGCCCAGCACCACGTACAGGTTCGAGAAATCCAGCTTGCCGAACACCAGCCCGACGACCGGCATGATGATGTCGGCAACGATCGAGTCGACGATCTTCCCGAATGCCGCGCCAATGATCACGCCGACTGCGAGATCGATCACGTTGCCCTTGACGGCAAATTCCTTGAACTCACTGAGGATGCTCATGATTTCAATATGCTCCAGGAGCGCTGGTGTTGAAGGTGCCGCAAGTATGCCTTCGGAACGGCTCCGGCCGGCGATGGCGCACCAATAGAAAAGCGCACATATTTCACGTTAATGAATAATTTCTGGTTAATTGCCACCGGCTTCGGTGACAGCGGCTTCCTGTTGCCCACTGCATTGGGAATTGCAATTTGGCTTGCAATCGACCGCAGCACGCGCCCGGCGGCGGTGCGATGGGCGCTGCTATTCGGCGGTTGCGGTTTCATCGTGATGCTGTCCAAGCTCCTCTTCATGGGCTGGGGCATTGGCAGCGCCCATTTTGATTTCATCGGCTTCAGCGGGCATACCGCGCTGGCAACCAGCGTCTGGCCGGTCGTTTTCTGGCTGGCGGCGCGGCGCCGCGCACCAAACGTGCGCATGGTGGCTGCGGTATCGGGATGGGTATGGGGCGCCTTCATTGGTGTGTCGCGCCTGGCCCTCGAAGTTCACTCCACCGCAGAGGTCGTCACGGGGGCGATGCTTGGAACAGTTGTAAGCGCAAGCTTTTTGCTGTTGCATTGGCACCAGTCCATGTCGGTCAAAACACCACGCTGGCTCGCCTGGGCGATGGCGCTGCCGCTCCTCTTTTTCATAGTGGGGCGGCCTGCACCCACACAGGACGCGCTGGAGGCCCTCGCAGCGTGGATGGCGGGCATCGAGCGCCCTTTCACCCGAGCCGATCTCCTGCAGAACCGCAGGACCGTGCGTCAGCCTGCCAAAAGCACACAGTTTCTTACAAAAGAGCAAAGCTTTTCGGCGGGCGATTGACGCGGAAGATTTGTGGTCGGAGCGCCACAATTGCTCCGCGCAACCAGTTAATTGATAGTTCACATTTGCAAACTGCAAGACACAGCTGAAAGCGTGTCATCGACGCCCCTTTTCCCAATGAAAAAGGCGCTTCAGACATTGATCTCCGAGATAACCCCATCGAGTCCCGGGTTAATCCGCATATAGACACATTTTTTGCATCTATTGAACGGAAAAGGGTCAATGTGCGGGCAGCGACAATTCGTTCCGGCCCGCCTGTCCACGATGCGCGGGCTTTGCTTTGACAAACCGCGGCAAAAAAAGTCCCGCCCAATATCAACTGGGCTCGGGCCTTGCATATGAATCGCGGCTGCTGAAAACCAATTTGTGCAATGGGGATCAATTTGACACGCTTCGTGAACCCGAAGGGGTGGGGTTTTGCCCTAATGGGCGCGTTATTGCTGCAGGGCTGCGCACCGGGCTTCAATTCCGTGGGCGCCTACGAGGCGGACCAGAGCCTGCCGCCGGAGTTCCAGTACCTGCCGGCCGATGGTGCGCCGGATGGCGTCATCACGTCCATTTCGCCGGCCTTGATCCGCACGATGGCCGAGTCCCAGCCGGCAGCGGTTCCTGCGGAGGTAAAGGCGCTTTTCGGCGAATCGCCGGTCTACACCATCGGCCCGGGCGACGTCGTGGGCGTGATCGTCTATGACCATCCGGAACTGCTGCCGAATGCCGGTGCGGTGATCACGCAGCAGGCAGACCCGACGGGCATCAGCGTGGCGCCCGGCTTCATCGTCGGCGCGGACGGGCAGATCACATTCCCCTATATCGGCCGCGTCAAGCTCCAGGGGCTGACCGAAATCGAGGCCTCCGACCTCATCGCGGACCGCATCGCCACCTATATCAAGGCGCCGCAGGTCACGGTGCGCATCCAGTCCTTCCGAAGCCGCCGCGCCTTCGTCGAGGGCGAAGTGCGAAACCCGGGGCTGCAGATCTTCACCGACGTGCCGATGACGCTGGCCGAAGCCCTCAGCCGGGCCGGCGGCATCACCGCCAATGGCGACCGCTCGTTCGTGACGCTCACGCGCGGCGACAAGACCACGCTCATCAACCTGCCCAACCTGCAGGACCTGGGCGCGGACGCGAGCAGGATTCCGCTGCGCAACGGCGACGTGGTCCAGGTGCGGCACCGCGACGAGAGCAAGGTGTTCGTGATGGGCGAAATTGCCCGTCCGTCGGCGCTGCTCATGCACAACGGGCGACTCAGCCTCAACGAGGCGCTGGGCGAGGCCGGCGGCCCCAGCCTGACTTCGGCCAACACGGGCCAGATCTACGTCATCCGCAACAACGCGCGGGGCTTGCCGGCCATCTTCCACCTGAATGCCAAGAACCCGGCCGCGCTGGGCCTGGCCGAACGCTTCCCCCTGCAGCCGCGCGACGTCGTCTACATCGATTCGGTGCCGCTGGTTACCTGGAACCGCCTGGCCAGCCTGATCCTGCCGGCCGCGCAAGTGATCAACGCCGGCGACGAAGTCTGGAGCCGCCACAGATGAAATCGGTCCTGACAGTCTGCATCGGCAACATCTGCCGCAGCCCGATGGCGGAAGGCATCCTGGCCGCGGGCCTGCCGCATCTTCGCGTGGTGTCGGCCGGCACCGGCGCTCTCGTGGGCAAGCCGGCCGACGCGATGGCGCAGAAGCTCATGCAGGAGCGCGGCATCGACATTTCCGGCCACCTGGCGCAGCAGGTGAACCAGATGCTGTGCCGGCAGGCGGACCTGATCCTTGTCATGGACATGGCGCAGCGCCGCCATCTCGAGTCGGCCTACCCCTTCGTGCGCGGCAAGGTCTTTCGCATCGCCGAGGCCGCCAAGCAGGACGTGCCCGATCCCTACAAACAGGACGAGGCGGCCTTCGAGCATGCCCTGGCGCTCATCGACGTGGGAGCCAGGACATGGATCGACCGCATTTTGAAAATTACAAAACCTGAGCAGCAACCGACATGAACGCACCCCAGCAAGCCGCCCTGCCGATGCCCGCGCTGGAAGAGGAGAACGACGGGTTCAACTTCGTCGAGTACCTGGACATCCTGATCGACCACCGGTGGTTCATTGCCGTCGTGGTTGCCGTGGCCTTGCTGCTCGGCGCGGCCTACGCCCTTTTCGGGCAGCCGATGTACGAAACCAATGTGGCCGTGCAGGTCGAGGATTCCGGCAATTCGGCAGGCAGCTTCCTGGGCGATGCGGCGTCGTCGCTGCTGAGCGTGAAGACGCCGGCCGCGGGCGAGATCGAAATCATCAAGTCGCGCGCCATCCTCGGCCAGGCCGTGGAGAACACCAAGCTGTACATCAGCGCGCAGCCGCGCTATGCACCCATCGTGGGCAGTTGGCTCGCGCGGCGCGCCACCGAGCTGTCGGACCCGGGCTTCATGGGGCTTTCCGGCTACGTGACCGGGGCCGAGGCGATCATGGTTCCGCAGTTCGACGTGCCCGCGGATCTCGAAGCGAAGCAATTCATGCTGACTCTCGGGCCGGACAACCGCTACGAGCTGCTCGTTCCCAACGTCGACACCCCGCTCAAGGGCACCGTCGGAACCCCGCTCGTGGCCAACGTTCCGGGCGGCAGCCTCCGGCTGCTGGTCAGCTCCGTCAGCGCCAAGCCCGGCGCGCAGTTCCAGCTGGTCCGCAACTCCAGGCAACTGGCGCTGCTGTCGCTGCAGGACAACCTCAAGGTCGTCGAAAAAGGCAAGCAGTCCGGCGTTCTCGACGTCAGCCTGAAAAGCCCGAATCCGGAAAAGCTGACGCAGCTGCTCAATGAAATCGGGCGGCTCTATGTCCGCCAGAACATCGAGCGCAAGGCTGCCGAGGCCGAAAAGACCCTGGGCTTCCTGGACACCGCGCTGCCGCAATTCAAGAAGCAGCTCGAGCAGTCCGAAGACCTCTACAACCGCTATCGAAACGAGAACGGCACCGTCAGCCTCGATGACGAGGCCAAGAACGCGCTGGCCCAGACGGTCGACCTGCAATCCAAGCTGCTCGAAGCCGAACAGAAGCGGCGGGAACTTTCGGCACGCTTCACCGACAAGCACCCGAATCTCCAGACGCTGGACGCGCAGATTTCGGCCTGGCGCAGCCAGATCTCGGCGGTCGATTCGCGCATCCGGAAGATGCCGCTGCTGCAGCAGAACACCGTTCAGATGCAGCGCGACATCAAGGTCAACACCGACCTCTACGTATCGCTCCTGAACAGCTCGCTGCAGATGCGGCTGGCCAAGGAGGGCAAGGTCGGCAACGTGCGCCTGCTGGACGATGCCATCCTCCCCGAGGAGCCGGTCTGGCCCAAGCGGCCGCTGGTCATCGCCCTGGCCCTGCTGCTGGGCCTGGGGGCCGGCGTCGTGCTCGCGATTGCCAAGAACTCGCTGTTCGGCGGCATCCGCAATCCGAGCGAGATCGAGATGCACACGGGCCTCAACGTGTACAGCAGCATTCCGTTGAGCCCGGCCCAGCGGACGATCGACAAGAACATCGAGACCAAGGCGCCGGGGATGCACGTCCTTGCCCTCCAGCAATCGGAGGATCCCGCGGTCGAAAGCCTGCGCAGCCTGCGGACCGCATTGCAGTTCGCCATGCTGGAAGCGCCCAACAACCGCCTGCTCATTTCCGGCGCGACGCCGGGAGTCGGGAAGACCTTTGTCTCGGTCAATTTCGCGGCCATCACCGCGGCCTCGGGAAAGAAGGTCCTGCTGATCGACGCCGACCTGCGCAAGGGCCGGGTCAATCAATTCTTCTCCCTTTCCCGTTCGTCGGGCCTTTCGGAATTGATTGCCGGCACGCTGGGCATGGAAAAAGCCATTCGCTCGTCGATCCTGCCGAACCTGGACGTCATGACGACCGGGGTGCTGCCGCCCAATCCGGCGGAATTGCTCATGAGCGATTCTTTTTCCCAGATCCTGGAAAAGCTTTCGCCGGATTACGACCTTGTGATTATTGATACGGCGCCAGTGCTGGTGGCAGCGGACACCGCATCAGTGGCCCCGCTCGCGGGCTCTCTTCTCCTCGTGGCCCGGGCGGAAAAGACGCACCTGGGCGAATTGAACGAAAGCGTCAGAAGGCTGGCACACGCGGGCTGCTCGGCCAATGGCGTAATTTTGAATGCTATGGACTTATCCCGGCGCCATGCGGGCAGCAGCAGCTACAAATACGGCGGTTACCGTTACACACACTATAAATACAAAAACAACAGGGATACCACCTAGTCTGGCCGATGGTTTCTGAGAAAATTAAGTGACATTGTGATAATTATCACATCACGCACTAAATCGGTGCCTTCAATCAAACGCTAATAACAAAGGACTAGAGACAAGTGTGTCGCTCTTTTGTATTACGTATTTGGATCGCTCGGCCTGCGCATTGATTTTTCTGCGCTGCAACCTTCACGGCTTCCGTGCAAGGCCGTATTGGCCTGAAAACCAAGCCGCCACGTATCACTGAACCCGAAAGGGACAAGCACCTGCTTGTAAGACGAAAGGTTCTCCTGCAATGAGAGTTCTCAAGCTGCAAATTTGCCTCCGCTTCCAATGTGAGAAGGGCGCATTCCTATGACGAATTTCCGCCATGAAGAGTCGATGGCACCCGCAGGCGACGAAGCGATCGGCGCCATTGCGAATGACGTCGCATGGACGAGGGTGCAGCATCCCGCGATGCTGCGCGCCGGGAAAAGAGCGGTGGACGTTGCCGCTGCGCTGTTCTTTTTCTGCGCCTTCGGCTGGCTTTACGTCCTGATCGCCCTGGGCGTGTTCATCACTTCCGGAGCGCCTGTCCTGTATTCCCAGCCGCGCTTCGGGCGGGGAGGGCGCGTGTTCAAGTTCTACAAGTTCCGCTCGATGCTGCCGAACTCCGCCCAGATCCTCGAGGAGCATTTGCGGAACGACCCGGTCGCGCGCCAGCAGTGGGACGACTATCAAAAGCTCGAAAACGACCCGCGCATCACGCGCTTCGGCAAGTTCATCCGCAAGACCAGCCTGGACGAGCTGCCGCAGTTCTGGAATGTGCTCGTGGGCGACATGAGCCTGGTCGGACCCCGGCCGTGCATGCTCGACCAGAAGGTCCTGTACGGGGCGGACTGGTCGTTCTATTGCGCCGTCCGGCCCGGCATCACGGGCCTGTGGCAGGTCAGCGGGCGCAACCAGCTGAGCTACAAGAAACGCGTCGCGCTGGATGTCGCCTACGTCGAGACGCTCTCGGTCGGCCGGGACATCGGCATCTTCATCAGGACCATCTGGGTGGTCGCCGTGGGCCACGGGTCGCGATGAGCGGCCTGGCTTCGAAGGCAATCGAGCTTTGATTCACAGATGAAAAAGATCCTTATCTGCGCCGTGCCCTTCAGCGACAACCTGGGCGACGGAGTCATCGCGGCTTCCCTGGCTCATATTGCGGGCCTGAAGTATCCGCAGGCCAGGGTCGAATTCCTGGACATTGCCGGCCGGCTCGGCTTCGAGGAAGAAAACCTGCGTGGCGGCGGCGCATTCCGGCTCTTTGCGAAGCTACCTTCGTTCATCAGGTCGGTGATCGTGTTCCTGTATTGCCTCAAGGGCTATTTTCTCGGCTGGCGGAAAAACTGGAAGGCCGCGGTGGACGACGCGGACCTGATCGTCATTGGCGGCGGCCAGCTGTTTTGCGACGTGGCGCTCAATTTTCCGGCAAAGCTGTTTCTCCTGAGCAGGCTGCTGCGTGGAAAGAAGGTGGTGGTCCTGTCGGTCGGGGTGACGGCGAAATGGTCCTTTCTCGGGCGCTTTCTCGTCGGGCGATTCCTGAAAAATGCGAGGCCCGCCTTCTACGCCACGCGCGACCAGGAATCGGCCAGCAACCTGCACCATTACTTCCGAATTCCGAGAAGCGACATACAGGTCGTGCCGGACCCGGCGCTCATTTGTGCCGACGCTTTTTCGGAAGAGCTTTCGCCGGAAAAAAACTGGGACATCGGAATTTGCGTCAGCAGCCTCGATGCCCTGGTCATGAATTCCGAATACGAAGGCTCCAATTCAACGCAGTCAGCCAAGTTTTTTGCCGCCCTGGCCGAATCATTGCGGGCCGAGGGAAAGCGGGTGCTTTATTTCACGAATGGCGCCTCCGAAGACAACAAGGTCCTGGAAGAAATTTCGTCGGCCTCCGATGCGCCGAAATCGATTTTTCTCGTTCCCCGGCACCCGGACGAACTCGTTGCCTTGATCAGCGCGTGCTCGTGCATCGTGGCCCACCGGCTGCACGCGAATATCGTGGCCTACGGTTTGAACATTCCGTCCATAGGAATGAATTGGGACAAGAAGGTGGAGTCGTTTTTCGAACTGACCGGCAGAAAGCGCTACCTCTTCGACTTGTCGCCCCGGGTCGAAAAGCTGGGTACCTCGGTGCTGGGCCTGCTCGATGACCGGCACCCGGACCGGAAAGCGCTCGACGCCTTGAGAAGCCAGGTGGTGGCCGGTATCCATGCATTGATCTGATGGGCACCTCTATGAAGATATTGCACGTTGCCGAAACGCTCAAGGGCGGGCTCGAAACCTATCTTCGGCTGGTTTCGGGTTTTCAGCAGAACTCTCCGGTGATCAGCCAGGCCAAATTCATATTGCCCGGCCCGGTGGAGTGGCTGAATTCCCAGGACACGCATGTGGTTCCCACGGCCCGCAGTCCTCTTGCCCTTGCGAGCTACGCCGCCGAGATCAAGAAAATCATCCGTTCGGAGCGCCCCGCGGTTCTTCACCTGCACAGCTCGATTCCGGGCGGAATCGTTCGCGCCTTGGCGCTGCTCGGCCAGGTGCCGGCCGAGACAAAGATTGTCTATTGCTCGCACGGCTGGGCCTTCGACCAGGTCGGGCCCGCGTACAAGAAGTCGATCTATCGATGGATCGAATGGCTGCTTTCCCATTGGAGCGACGCGATCATCTGCATCAGCGGCCACGAGTTCCGTGTTGCCGAGAAATTCGGCATCAAGCGGTGCAAGTGCATTCCGAACGGAATTCAGCCCATCGCTCCCATTTCGGAAAACACGGTGGCTCCCAAGGTCCCGGCACGGCCCCGGAGGGTTCTTTTCGTGGGGCGGCTCGACCGGCAGAAGGGCATCGACGCCCTGCTCGACGCCTATGCCCGCGTCCAGCCCGGCTTCAAGCTCGTGATCGTGGGCGGAGCCGTCAGAAACGATCTTTCCCTTGCACGCTCGAGCGAAATCGAGTTCGCCGGATGGCTCGAGAAGGACGAACTCGAAGAAGCCTACAGATCGTGCGACGCAGTCATCGTTCCCTCCCGGTGGGAAGGCTTCGGCCTCGTCGCGGTCGAGGCCATGGCCCGGAGCAAGCCGGTTTTTGCGTCCGCCGTGGGCGGTCTCGTCGATATCGTCGAAGACAACAGGAACGGACGGCTGTTTTCGCTCGACGCACTGGACGACGTGCTGCGCGAGATCGACCGGATCTCCGATGAGGAATTGCAACGGATGGGGCGTGCCGGGCGTGAGATTTTCGAGGAGAAATACACCGCCGACCGAATGAACGCCGCCATCCTGGACTTGTACAAGGAGTCGGTACAGTGATGAAGCCTTCATCTTTTTCTTCGGCGGCAGGGCGTTTGCTGAGTGCTTTCAGGCTGCTGTGCGCGTCGGCGGCGCTGGCGGCCGTGGCCTGCCCGGCGCAGGCGCGCGGCATTGCCGAACTGGGCACGGAATATCCGGTCGCGCTGAGCGTGCAGATCGACCCGGCCACCATCTCGAACGAGGACCTGAACGAGATCAGGGCATCGGGCTTCGAATTCGTGAGATTCGGCGCGCGGCCGCCGCTGAAGAGCGTCAACCCGGCATCGGTCGACTATTCGGACCTGATCAAGCGCGTGAAAAACGCCAAGCTCCAGGCGATCGTGACCTTGTTCGGGGGCCGCGAGATCTGGGGGCAGAGTCCGGCGGAAGCGGGCGAGGGGCAGCGCGAAAAACTGTTTGCCAAGTTCGCGCTCGAGTTCATGAGCGCGCACGCGGCCGATGTCGCCGTCTGGGAATTGTGGAACGAGCCCGATCACAAGACCTTCCTGAACCCGGCGCTTTTCTCGAGCTTTGAAACCGCGACCGCCGAGTTCTGCCGCAGCATCGCGCAGATGAAGACGCCGCCGAAGATCGTCATGGGATTCGGCTTTGCGAAGCTCCCCTTCAGCCCCGGCCAGGTTCCGCCGCAGCTCGAGAATGCCTTCGTGTCGGCGGCCAAGGCCGACTGCCTGACGGACATATCGATCCATCCCTACCGCTCCATTCCGGAAACCGCCATTGCGGACTATGGAAAGCTGCGCGCGAAGCTCGACCAGCAGCAGCTCGGAAAGATCGGAATCGTCGCCTCCGAATGGGGCTATGCGTCCTACCTGCCGGTCCGGGATCGCAACACCCAGGCTTCGCTGATCCTGCGGGAATACCTGACCAACGTGGCCGCGGGCATCAAGCTGCTGAACCTCTATGCCTGGCAGGACCGGGGAACCTCCGTCATTTCGAGGGAGGACAATTTCGGCCTCAAGTCGAAGGGCGGCGAGAAGAAGGAGGCCTTTTCGAGCCTCACCGAATTCCTCAGGATCGCCCGGAATTCGAAGAAGGTTTCATATCAGAGCAATGCCGGCCTGAACAAGCTGGTGCTGAGCCGCGGAAATTCCTTGCTGCACGTGGTGTGGACGCAAAGCGCCGAGCAGAACGTGCTGGTTCCGGCCGAGAAGGGGAAGAAGTGCACGCGGGTCGACTTCTTCCCGCAAGTGCGTCACGGAAGCTGCGGCAGCCCCGTCGATGGGGGCTTTGCTGCCAAGGCCACCGACTATCCGGTCCTGCTTTCCATTTCGGATTAGGGTGAACAGGCCCAGGATGGCGTCCCTGTCCGGAATTCGAAAGCGCCTCGCAGGTCCGATCTATGCAGTTGCAGACCAGTGCATCTACAGCGCGAGCCAGCTGCTGCTGAGCTTCGCGCTGGCGCGGGCGCTGTCGCCCTCCGATTTCGGCATTGCCTCGGCGTTCCTGGCGATCGTCAGCTTCCAGTACATCGTGCATACCGCAGTGGTGCACGAGCCGCTGCTGATCAAGCGCTATTACGCGGGCCGATCCGCCGCCTGGTGGAGCTGGGCGCTCGTGTTGGCGGTCTCCATTGCCGGCTTCCTGGCCTGGCAGTTCACGAGTTTTCCGGGCCCGCTGAGCTGGGCCGGCGTGGCCCTGATCGCGGGCTATGAAATATTCTGGATTTCCCGAAGCATCCTGCTCGTGGGACGCCGCTACCTGGTGCTCTGTGCATCCGGCGTGCTGATCTGCATTGGATACGTGGCGGTCCTGATCGGCCTGAAGCCTGCCTCATGGACGCAGGCGCTGCTGTGGATTGCCGTCATCCAGCTGCCCTTTGCCTTCCTGGTGGCGATGAGCCTGCGCCATGTGATGGCACCGCTGCCGGCCGCGGCCAACGCCCAGGCCCTGACGCTCGGGGAGGCCGCCAGCTACGGCTGGAAGGCAAGCCTTTCGCAGTTCATGAGCTGGATCATGACGGGAGGCGCCATCCTGCTGCTGGGTTCCTCCGCGGACTCGGCGCAGGGCGGGCTGCTGAAGATCTACATCACCTTCCTGCTGCCGATGCAGTACGTGCTGCTTGCGCTGGGCTACTACATCCTGCCAAGGCTGGCGGCCAACTGGACGTCCGATCGGCGCAGGGACGCCTTTCGCCTGTTCGTCAAGTTCGTCGTCTTCGGTTTTGTGGTGGCCGAGATCGGCGGCATCCTCCTGGGCCTGCTGGGCCCGTACCTCGTGGTCCTGGCCTTCGGCAAGAACTACGGCGGAATGGATTTTTCGCCGTTCTTCTACGCGCCCGCCATCTTCGGCCTGACGATGTGCCTGCGCACGGGTTTCAGGGCCGCCGGCCGGCCTGGTGCGCTTCTGTGGTGCTCGATCTTCGGTGCGCTGGTGTTCGCTGCGGCCATGCTCGCGGCCACACCGCCCATTTCCTACATCCAGACCATCAACGCCATGACGCTGGGCTTTGCCTGCATGGCGGTCGTGATGATGGCCTGGCTGTTCTTCATCATGCGCGGCGCCGCTGCGGCGCCAGCCCGCTGAGCCGGCAACGCATGAAAACGGTTCAGCCCTAGTTCAGGCTCAGCCCTGGTTCGGAAACACCGCGGAACCGGCTCTGCCGGGCCGCTGGTGTGGCCCCCTCGAGGGGGAGTCGAGCGGCACGAAGCGAGCGAGGGGCGGGGGTGGGCCCTACCGCCGCTCGAAGTTCAGGATGTTGTCGCCCGTGCGCGGCGTGCCGCTGTCCGGCGGTGCGAACTTGTAGGCGCTCGGGTCGCGGGCCGAGGTCATCTCGTAGAGCGGGTGGATCCGGCCGAGCCGCGCACCGCCGTCGCGCACCAGCGGCGCCCAGGCGAAGTTGGCGGTGAACTTGTTCGAACGCGGCAGCAGCGCGTCGAAGGGCACGGAAAGATAGATGCCCTTGTCGAAGCTGCCTTCGCCGAACTGCCTGGCCGAAACATTGGTCTTGGTGGCATAGGCGCCGAGCACCACGCCGTTGTCGAAGCGGCGGCTGATGTCGATGGTGACGCCGCGGTCGCCCGCCAGGTACTGGCCCGCGCTGATCTTGGCCAGCACGCCGTTCCAGCCGGTGTCCCAGTAGAGCGTGGCGTGGCCGGTGTTCACCTTGTAGTCGCGCAGGCCGAAGTCCTGTTCGAAGTCGCGCTGGCGCACGTGGTTGAAGTCGACGCCGAAGGCGATCCGGCTGCGCCATGGCCGGTAGAGCCACTCCGCACCGACGCCCGCATACATGGCTTCCAGTGCACCGCCGTACACGCTGTAGTACTGATTGTCGGAAAGCCTGCCCACGTGCGTCAGCTGGAGCACCGGCATGGTCAGGCGCTTGGACGTGACGTACTCGCGCTGGAGGGTTCGCACGCGGGGCAGGTTGCTGCCCGCCGTGTAGGTGAACTTGTCGAAGTTGTCGATCAGGCGCAGGTTCAGCGCGCCGTTGACCCAGGTGCTGGGCGTGAAGCGGTATTCCGCCACCGCCTGCACGCCGATCTGGTAGAGCAGGAATGCGTTGGGCCCGCCGAGGATCTGGCCGAGGCTGGGCGTGAGGCCGATGCTGAACTTGTCGCTGCGGCGCTCCCACGGGCCAAGGGCCTTGTTGTCGGCCGTGGCGGAGGAGGAGGCTGCGGATGCGGCCGCAATGTTGGCGCTGCTGCCCGGCGGAACGAAGGTGGCCGGATCGCCCGAGCCCACGGGCGGGGGCGCATAGTCGCGCTGGCTGGCCGCGCGAACCTCGCCGGGCGTCTGCGCCTGGTAGTGCGCCGTCACCCATTCGTTGCGGTTGACCACTTGCGCGTGCATCGGCAGGCCCCGCTCCGAATAGTGGAGCACGAAGTTCTTGATCGAGGCCGGGGCATCGCGATGCAGCACGGCAATGATCTTCTCGACCCGCACATCCCGGTAGACGGTGGCGCTTTCGGTGATCCACACATGCAGCATCTGGCCTTGCGGCGCGATGCGCTGGATGGTCCAGTCGGTGCGGCTTTCGATGTCGGCCGCGGTGGCTGCCCAGCCCGGCGAAGCGGCGGGCGGGTCCGGCGAAAAGCTCGGCGCCGGCGGGTCTGCCGCCTTGGGCATCTGCATCGTGGCCAGGTTGGTCTGCAGCGTGACGCCCAGCATCACCTTGTTGCCGCGTTCGAAACCGGCCGAGAAAGTCACGCCGGGCGAGTAGCGGTACTCCAGGCCGATGTTGAACGGGGAGCGCTGCCGCTGGGGGTTGTCGAGCGGCTCGTTCTTGTAGTCGTTGCCGTCGTATTCGAGCTTGAGCGTCAGCGGATCCCAGGGCGTGCGCCATTGCACGCCGCCAAAGAGCGCGGCCGGTCCGCGAAAGAGCCGGCCGAAGTTGGCGCCACCCCAGGTCGTCTCGCTCACGCGGGTCTTGAAGCGGCTGCTCAGCAAGCCGAAAGGGTTGCTGATGTTGCCGCTGCTCCCCAGGTAGCCCCAGCCGATGCCGAGGCTGAAATCCAGGTCGCCGTGGCGCTTGCTTGCCACCAGGTACTCGGACGAAAAGAGGCCGGTGCCGCCGATGTCGCGAAAGCCCAGCGCCACCTCGGGCAGGTAGGCCGACTCCTTCCACAGCCGCGCCTTCAGGTCGATGCTCTTGTCCTTGTAGCCCTGGTTGCTGAGGCCGATGCCGTAGATCCGGTTGCTGATGGAGGTGTAGCGAAAGCCCGCTTCCAGCCAATCCAGCGGCTGGAACATGACGTTCAGCCGCGAGTAGGGCGAGACGTGCGTGAGCGAGGTGCGCATGTCGCCGGCCTGGCCCATGCGCGCCGTGGGCGTCTGCAGCAGGCCGGTTTCGCCCCAGTCGTTGCCGCTCGTCTGGAGCGCGCGGTATTGCGGTGCCGCCTCGGGGCGCACGGAAATGGCGGTCGACGGCGCCGGCGCGGCGGGGGCCGGCGGTACGTCGGGCAAGGCCGGCAGGGCGGGTGCAGCGGGTGCGGTGATGGCGGCGGCCGGTACGGCCGCACCAGCCGAAGGCTGCAGGATCGCGCCGCCTTGCGGCGAAGGCCCTTGCGTGGCGAGAAACTTGATGATGCCCTCGGAGATCGCCTCCAGGTCGTCCATGCCGCGCGGCGCGGCCCAGATCCATGCGCCCGGCGCCGGCTCGTTCGAGGGATGCGCATTCCAGTGCGCCACGCCCACGCGGGCAGTGCGTCCGTCGGGTTGGGCGACCCAGGCCCAGTCGTGCCTGCCCTCGGGGCTGCAGGCGGCGACATAGTCCCAGGCCGTGCGGCCGGGTTCATGGACCACCTGGCAAAGCTGCCCATCGGGCTGCAGGACCGAGATGGTCTTCAGCACGGGCGGCGGCGCCACCAGCTGCTGGCCGGCCGTCAGCACCGGGTCTTCTTCCGGATGCGCCTGGAGCCAGCGCGGATCGACGATGCCGAGCGCGACGCGGCCGGTCACCGGCAGGCCCTGCAGCCAGGCCATCAGCTGCTTGCGCCGGCCCTGCTCTTCGCGCGGCACGCGCCGGCTGGCGGCATCGAGCCGCAGCAGCAGGGTGTTCTTCAGAAACTGCTGCGCCAGGCGCTCTTGCGGGATGCGCCATGCCAATCCCGGCGAAGCCGTTTCCGCCGGCTGGCGCAGCAGCCAGGCGCTCAGCCGCTCGCCGGGACGGATGTCTGCGTCGTCGGTGGGTGATTTGTTGTCGACGGGGCTGTTGCCCAAAGGCTGTGCGCCGGCGGCGCAACCCGCCGCCAGTGCGCAGGCCACCGCCGCGCGAAGAGGCCAGGGATGTCTGCCGAAGCCACGCAGGAGCGAACTGCTCATGTACCAGCGCTCGCCGCTGCGACGGGTGCTGGGGGGGGAGGCGTCCACTGCTCGAAGCTCATACACAGATCATTGGAAATACATTGCTCGGAATAGACGACCCGAGGCGCGCCGCCCGCGTGCGAAACGCCAAAGCGCGCCGGAGGCAGCGAGGCGCTCGCCGGATGCGAAACGCTGCGCTCCTCGTACCAGCGCAGCGACGCGGCAGCCGTGCCGGCCAGCGCGGTCTGCTGCGGTGCAGCAATGGGCGTCCGCACGATCTCGTCGCGAATGCCGAACCGGTAGCCCGGCATCATGTCGCGCTCGCGCTGGTAGGTCTTCGGGGCCGCACCGTTCGCATCGCCGGCCCACGCGGGCAGGCTGGAAAAGCGCACCTCGCGCCAGTCGGTGCCGAGGCCGGTGGTTCCCACGAGGCGCCCGTCGAGCAGCCTCACGACCTCGCCGTTGCCGCTGTACCAGACCTCGACGGCACCTTCGGGGCGCTTGTCGATGTAGCCGAGCACCATGAAGACCGTCTGCTCGCCGACGGCGACCCGCAAATAGCGGTAATTCGGGTTGAAAGTGGGCTGGGGCGCCGCGGCGCTGCCGCCATAGATATGCCGCGCCGTGGCCAGCATGGCCGAGGATCCGGAAGAACAGCCGCCAACGCCCAAAAGAAATGCCGACAAAAGGCAGCATTCAATAAGTCGCGTGGCCAGACCAACGCGCGGAGCCCTCAGCGACTGCCCTCCCGCGAAGAGGGCCCGCACGTTTAATTCGTGCCGGTCGTGCCTGTACCCGTGCCTGTGCCGCCGGTGCCGCCCGTGCCGCTGCCACCACCGCTGTTGCCGCCGTTGCCGCTGGCTACGGCAGCTGCCAGGCCGACGCTGGCCGCGATGCCGCCGGCTTGGCCGGCCGTGATGCGGCCGAATGCGGAATTGGTTGCGCCGGTGGCGCTGGCCGGCTGAGGACCTGGCGTCTGGACCGGCGGGGGGGTCTGGGCCAGGGCCGAAGAAATGCCCAGCGCAGCAATGAAAGTGGCGGAAATCAGGGGGGCGATTCGCATGGCAAATATCCTCTCAATTAGCAGTTAACAGTTGGGAGAAGATTAGCAGTTGGCGAAGTGTGCCGCAACTAATTTAGCCATTGAGACATCTTTTACGCGTGCAAATCGTTGTGTCGAAATGTCTTGTAAATCAGGATTAATTCATTGTTATTAATTGCCTCTTTCGCATGGTTGGGAATGCCCATTCGCGCGGCTCCCGGCCGGCCCCGTTGAATATGCGCGCAACAGCCCGCTACAATCGCCGGTTGACCCTGCTCCAGCGAAGAAGACTTAGAGGATCCCCATGAGTGACATGACCTCCGGCTCCCCCCGGATCGACACAAGCAAGCGGACGTGGTTAATCGCATCCAGCTGTGCCGGCGTAGCGGGAGGCGTGGCCACCGCGATTCCCTTTGTGAGTACGTTCCAGCCCTCCGAAAAGGCCAAGGCCGCGGGCGCTGCCGTCGAAGTGGACATCGCAGGCCTCAAGGTCGGCGAGAAGATCACCGTCGAGTGGCGCGGCAAGCCCGTCTGGATCCTCAAGCGCTCTCCCGAGCAGGTTGCCGAGCTCCCCAAGCTCGACGGCCAGCTGGCCGATCCGCTCTCCAAGCGGCACCCCGACGAATTCACCCCCAAGTACGCGCAGAACGAACACCGTTCGATCAAGCCCGACGTGCTGGTGGTGGTGGGCATCTGCACCCACCTCGGCTGCTCGCCGGTCGACCGCCTCCAGGCCGGCCCGCAGCCTTCGCTGCCGAGCGACTGGGAAGGCGGCTTCCTCTGCCCTTGCCACGGTTCCACGTTCGACCTGGCAGGCCGCGTCTTCAAGAACAAGCCCGCGCCCGACAACCTGCCTGTGCCCCCGCACATGTACCTGTCGGACACCAAGCTCCTGATCGGTGAAGACTCCAAGAAGGCCTGAGGCAGAAGAACAACATGGCTGAATTCCACGAAATTTCCCCCAACGCGCCCGCGGGCGAGAAGCTGCTCAACTGGGTCGACAACCGCTTCCCGCTGAGCAAGCTCTGGAACGACCAGTGGGGCAAGTACTACGCGCCGAAGAACTTCAACTTCTGGTACATCTTCGGCTCGCTCGCGATGCTGGTCCTCGTGATCCAGATCGTGACCGGCATCTTCCTCGTGATGCACTACAAGCCCGATGCGAACCAGGCGTTCGCATCGGTCGAGTACATCATGCGCGATGTGCCCTGGGGCTGGCTCATCCGCTACATCCACTCGACGGGCGCCTCGGCGTTCTTCATCGTGGTGTACCTGCACATGTTCCGCGGCCTCATGTACGGCAGCTACCGCAAGCCGCGCGAGCTGATCTGGGTCTTCGGCTGCGCGATCTTCCTGTGCCTGATGGCCGAGGCCTTCATGGGCTACCTGCTGCCATGGGGCCAGATGAGCTACTGGGGCGCCCAGGTGATCGTGAACCTGTTCGCGGCCATTCCGTTCGTCGGTCCTGACCTCGCGCTGCTGATCCGCGGCGACTACGTGGTGAGCGACGCCACGCTGAACCGCTTCTTCAGCTTCCACGTGATCGCCGTGCCGCTCGTGCTGCTCGGCCTGGTGGTGGCCCACCTGATCGCGCTGCACGAAGTGGGTTCCAACAACCCCGACGGCATCGAGATCAAGGCCAAGCGCGGTCCCGACGGCCATCCGCTGGACGGCATTCCGTCGCATCCGTACTACACGGTGCACGACATCTTCGGCGTGGTGGTGTTCCTCACGATCTTCTCGGCCGTGATCTTCTTCGCGCCGGAAGCGGGCGGGTACTTCCTCGAGTACAACAACTTCATCCCGGCCGATTCGCTCAAGACGCCGAACCACATTGCGCCGGTCTGGTACTTCACGCCGTTCTATTCGATGCTGCGTGCGACCACCGACGACATGGTCAACGTGTTCGCGCTGATCATCGCCGCGGCCGCCGTCCTGAACTTCATCAAGGGCAAGTCGAGCACGGCCCTGAAGATCGCGCTCGTCGTCGTGGCGGCCGTGGCCATCTTCCTGCTCAAGGCCTTCGACGCCAAGTTCTGGGGCGTGCTCGTGATGGGGGGTTCGGTCATCATCCTGTTCTTCCTGCCATGGCTCGACAAGAGCGAAGTCAAGTCGATCCGCTATCGTCCGGGCTGGCACAAGTATGTCTACGGCGTCTTCGTGTTCTTCTTCCTGATCCTGGGCTACCTGGGCATCCAGGCGCCTGGCGTCTGGGGCAGCCTGGTCATCGGTTCGTTCGCGCTCGACATCGCGCAGACCATTTCCCAGATCGGCACACTTTTCTACTTCGGTTTCTTCCTGCTCATGCCCTGGTGGAGCAGCAAGGGCGAGTTCAAGCCCGTGCCTGAGCGCGTGACCTTCGCCGCCCATTGAGAAGCCCAAGAGAGCTCGAGAGAAACACGATGAAGAAAAGCATTTCTGGCTGGCTCGCGGTTGTAGGCCTGGCCTTGGGCCTGACCTTTTCCGCAGCCGCATCGGCCGAGTCCGGCGGCATGGCCTGGGACAAGGCGCCCAACAAGACCACCGACGTCGCCTCCCTGCAGAACGGCGCCAAGCTGTTCGTCAACTACTGCCTGAACTGCCACTCCGCGGCGTTCATGCGCTACAACCGGCTGCAGGACATCGGCATTACCGAGCAGCAGATCAAGGACAACCTGCTGTTCGCGACCGACAAGGTCGGCGAGACCATGAAGGCCAACATCGACGCGCGCCAGGCCAAGGAATGGTTCGGCACGACGCCGCCCGACCTGACCCTGGTTGCCCGCTCGCGCGCCGGCCACGGCGGCACGGGTGCGGACTACCTGTACACCTACCTGCGCACCTACTACCGCGACGACACCAAGGCCACCGGCTGGAACAACCTCCTGTTCCCGAGCGTTGCCATGCCCAACCCGCTGTGGGAGCTGCAGGGCGAACGCCGTCCTGTCTACACCAAGATCTCGCAGCATGGCCACGAGACCGAAGTGTTCAAGGGCTGGGAGCAGGTGACCCCCGGCAGCATGACGCCGCTGCAGTTCGACACTGCGGTCGGCGACCTGGTGAGCTACCTGCAATGGATGGCCGAGCCGGCACAGAACACGCGCATCCGCATCGGTGTGTGGGTGCTGCTGTTCCTCGTCATGTCGTTGGTCTTCGTGTGGCGACTGAACGCCTCGTACTGGAAAGACGTCAAGTAGTTCCGTCCACGCCGACCGCGCGCCTGGTGCGTGCGGTCCCACAGAGTGGGTTGCCAACGCGACCCACTCTTTTTGATTTTTAGGAGTCTCTCGCCATGATGGTCTTGTATTCAGGAACGACCTGCCCCTTTTCCCACCGCTGCCGTTTCGTGTTGTTCGAAAAGGGCATGGACTTCGAGATCCGCGACGTCGATCTCTACAACAAGCCTGAAGACATCAGCGTGATGAACCCGTACGGCCAGGTGCCGATCCTGGTCGAGCGCGACCTCATCCTGTATGAGTCGAACATCATCAACGAGTACATCGACGAGCGCTTCCCGCATCCGCAGCTGATGCCCGGCGACCCGGTCGACCGTGCGCGCGTGCGGCTGTTCCTGCTCAACTTCGAGAAGGAACTGTTCGTGCACGTGGCTGCGCTCGAGAACCGCACCGCCAAGGGCAACGAGAAGGCGCTCGAAAAGGCGCGCTCGCACATCCGCGACCGCCTGACGCAGCTCGCGCCCGTGTTCCTCAAGAACAAGTACATGCTGGGCGACAATTTCTCGATGCTCGACGTGGCGATTGCGCCGCTGCTCTGGCGCCTGGACTACTACGGCATCGACCTCAGCAAGAACGCGGCGCCGCTCCTGAAGTACGCCGAGCGCATCTTCTCGCGCCCGGCCTACATCGAAGCACTGACCCCGTCCGAAAAGGTCATGCGAAAGTAAGTAAGCTGCGTGCCTGCTTCCATCGTTTTTCGCCGTCTTTCATGATCAACGCGCTCGAGTCGTCCTCCACCCGCCCGTACCTCATCCGGGCGCTGTATGAATGGTGCACCGACAACGGGTTCACGCCCTATGTCGCGGTGCAGGTCGACGACACCGTCCAGGTGCCGCGCGAGTACGTGAAGAACGGCGAGATCGTGCTGAACATCAGCTTTGACGCGACCAGCTCGCTCAAGCTCGGCAACGATTTCATCGAGTTCAAGGCCCGCTTCGCGGGCAGTGCGCGCGAAATCGTCGTGCCGGTGGGCCGCGTGATCGCGATCTACGCGCGCGAGAACGGGCAGGGCATGGCGTTTCCCGCACCGGTACCTGCCGGCAGCGGCGTCGAAGGCGGCGGGCCATCCCCGGCGGCCGGCGCGCCTTCCTCGCCCCAGGGGCCTGCGCGCATGCCGCTGCGCGACGCGTCGCGCGGCACCGAAGGCGATGCCGGCAAGATCGTCCACCTGGTGACGGGTGAAGACGCGGATGAAATGGTCGATGTCGGCGACGACGCCGGCTCGCCCACCGACCCCACCGACGAGCCGCCGCGTCCGCCGGCAGGCGGCGGAAGCCGTCCGTCGCTCAAGCGCGTGAAGTAGCCGGCAGCCAGCAACGCACAAACGGGCCTGGGCGGGCGTTCTGTTCCGCACCGTTAAAATCCCGCAAGAGAATCCGTGCCGCTTTAGCTCAGTTGGTAGAGCACCCGCCTTGTAAGCGGAAGGTCGTCAGTTCGATTCCGACAAGCGGCACCATATCGAACATACCGGAAAGCACTCGCGCTGACCGGGCAAGAAAGAAGCGGCGATCTGCCCGCTCCTTTCCATCTCTTGGCCGAAGATCAGCAGCGGCCCTTCTTGGCCTGTCCCGGCGGGCAGTGGTATCCACCGCCGCCGCCAGGATGCTCGTCGGCATGGCGGTGTTGCGGCTCTGCGCGTCGCCAGTCGCCCTCCATCCAGCGCCATCCGCCGTCGGCCTGTACCCATCGGCCCGGCGCATAGGCGTAGTCGGGCCGCGCGGCCTGCCAGTAGCCGGAGCGCCAGACGTAGGCGCGTTCGTTCCATTGCCAGTGGCCGGGCACCCACACCTGGCCGGGCCGCGGCCCTGGCATGGGTTCGTAGCGCGGTGCAGGAGGCGCCACCTGGATCAGGCCGGGCACGTTGATGTGAACCGAAACCTGCGCCGCGGCGGGCAGTGCGGACACGGCCAGCGCGGCCGCGGCCAGAAGAGCTGAGACTTTCATTGAAACCCTTGAACATGTGGACAGGTCTGCACAACGCAGACCGGCGGGAAAGTGTAATCAGCACATTCCCTGGGGTGGGCCGGCAGCGCAGCCGTGGCCGCCGGTGCGCGCCCGTCCGCCGGTTTCGGATGCTAGAGTCGAAGTGCAAGTTGCACGCCGATGCGCAGACTACGCTTTCTCACCCACCGCCACCGGGCTCCCTCCACGAACCGGATGCTCGGCCTGCTGCTGGCCTTCAACGCCGGCGCCGTGAATGCGGGCGGGTTCCTGGTGCTGCACATGTACACCTCGCACATGACGGGCTTCGCGTCGCAGTTCGCGGACGGGCTGGTGCTGGGCAACACCAGGCTGCTGCTCAATGCGCTGGGCGCCCTCCTTGCCTTTCTGGCGGGTGCGGCGGTCTGCGCGATTCTCGTGAACTGGGGGCGCCAGCACCGGCTGCGCAGCGTCTACGCGGTGCCGCTGCTGCTGGAGGCGGCGCTCATGTTCCCGTTCGGGTTGATGGGCGCCATCACGCTGACCTGGCCAACGCCCTTTGCCGTTCCGCTCACGGTGCTGCTGCTGTCTTTCATCATGGGGCTGCAGAACGCCGTCGGCTCCAAGACCTCCGGCGGCAGCGTCCGCACCACCCACATGACGGGCAACATCACCGATGTGGGAATGGAGCTGGGCAAGCTGTTCTACTGGAACCGGCATTCGACGCCGGCCCACGCGATGGTGCGCCACAACCGCCGCCGGATGCAGATGGCGGGGGGACTGATCGGCATGTTCGTGCTGGGCGGCATCGTCGGCGCGCTGGGTTTCAACTACATCGGCTTCGTCTGCGTGGTGCCGCTCGCGGCGCTGCTGCTGGCCGTCTCCATCCCGCCGCTCATGGAGGACGTGCCGCGCTCCAGGCCGCTGCAGAAGCTGCTGGCGGCCTTCAGACGGCGCCCACGCTGCCCGTGACCGGCAGCACGATGCCGGTGATGTAGCTGGCGCAGCTCGGCGCGGCCAGGAACACGTAGGCAGGCGAGAGCTCTTCCGGCTGCGCGGGCCTTTGCAGGTCGGTGTTCTTGCCGAAATCCTTCACCTTCTCGGGCGGGCTGTCGGCGGGGTTCAAGGGCGTCCACACCGGCCCGGGCGCCACCGCATTCACGCGGATGCCCTTGGACAGCAGGTTGCTGGCCAGCGACTTGGTGAAGGCATGGATCGCGCCCTTGGTGGTGGAATAGTCGAGCAGGTGCGCGCTGCCCTCCAGCCCGGTGACCGAGCCGGTATTGATGATCGAGGCGCCTTGGCCCAGGTGTGGAACCGCGGCGCGCGCCATCTGGAAGTAGCCGAAGACATTGGTCCTGAGCGTGAGTTCGAAGCGCTCGTCGGTGATGTCCTCGATGGACGCCGCATGCAGCTGGAAAGCCGCGTTGTTCACCAGGATGTCGAGCTTGCCGAAGGCCTCGATCGTCTGGTCGACCGCGTCGCGGCAGAACGCCGGATCGCAGACGTCGCCCTTGAGGAGGATGCAGCGTGCGCCTTCGGCCTCCACGTGGTGCCGGGTTTCCTCGGCGTCCTCGTCTTCGTCGAGGTAGGCGATGGCGACGTCGGCGCCTTCACGGGCATAGAGCAGCGCCACGGCGCGGCCGATGCCGGAATCACCGCCCGTGACCAGCGCCGCCATGCCTTCGAGCTTGCCACTGCCCCTGTAGTGCGGCGCTTCGAAGCGCGGGCGCAGCGCCATGTCGGCTTCGAGCCCGGGCTTGCGCAAGTGCTGTGCCGGCATCGGGTTGGCCGGCTGGGATCGCGGCCCTGCCTGTGCGGGCGGACTGGTTTTCTTGGCGGCGGGTTTGGCGTTGTCCTTCGCGTCCTGCGTGTGCTGAACGGCCCGCTGCCTGCTGGCGGTGTGGGCGGGTCCCCGGGACTTGGCGGATTTCGCGGGTAATGCGGTGGTCGATTTCATGTTGCATGGGCTCCTGCGTATGAAAAACCACCGTAGAACGCCGGTGCGCGGCCTGCGTAGGAATCCGTCCCGAAAGCACGCCCACCGAGGCTGACCCCGGGCGTTCCGAGCCGCTTGGGGTGGGCTAAATTTCAGCGCCCTCGACCAGGAAGCGCACCCGGCGCACGCCCTGCCATTCGTCGGCATCGAGCCGGAAGGCGAGCTTCACGCGCGCGGGCAGCGGCTCGGTGTGGCCGAACCAGATGCCGTCGACCGGCTGCCCCTGGTGCCGCAGCTTGAGCGCCAGGTGCTTCTCGCCCACGAGGCGTTGCGACACCACTTCGACCTCTTCGCTGAAGGTGGGCGGGGCGAAGCCCTGGCCCCACACTTCGCGGTGCAGCGTGTCCACGAGGTCGATGCGCATGTACTCGCGTGCGATCGGCCCATCCGTTTCGATCTGGCGCGTGAGCGCGGAGGCGGCCAGCCATTCGTGCGCGACCTCGGCCAGCGCGCGCTCGAACACCTCGAACTTCTCTCGTGCCACGGTGCAGCCGGCCGCCATGGCATGGCCGCCGAAGCGCAGCAGCACGCCCGGATGGCGCTTGGCCACCAGGTCGAGCGCATCGCGCAGATGGAAGCCCGGAATCGACCGGCCCGAGCCCTTGAGCTCGTGCTCCTTGCCGGGCGCGCCGCTGGCGGCGAAGACGAAGGTCGGGCGGTGGAAGCGGTCCTTGATGCGCGAGGCCACGATGCCGACCACGCCTTCGTGGAAGTCGGCATCGAACACGCTGATGGCGGCGGGCGGCGCCTCGCTGCCGTCGGCGGTGGCGCCGAACAGCGATTCGGCCAGCAGCAGCGCCTGGTCGCGCATGCCGCCCTCGATGTCGCGGCGCTCGCGGTTGATGCCGTCGAGCATGCGCGCGAGTTCGTCGGCGCGGCCCGCATCGTCGGTCAGCAGGCACTCGATGCCCAGCGTCATGTCGGCGAGCCGGCCGGCCGCGTTGATGCGCGGGCCGAGCGCAAAGCCGAAGTCGAAGGTGGTGGCCACCGCGGCGTTGCGCCCCGCGGCCTTGAACAGCGCCGCGATGCCCGCGGGCAGTGCACCGGCGCGGATGCGCCGCAGGCCCTGCGCCACCAGGCGGCGGTTGTTGGCGTCGAGCTTCACCACGTCGGCCACGGTGCCGAGCGCCACCAGCGGAAGCAGCACGTCGAGCTTGGGCTGCGCGGCCGCCGTGAAGACACCGCGCGCGCGCAGCTCGGAGCGCAGCGCCAGCAGCACGTAGAACATTACGCCAACGCCGGCGATGCTCTTGCTCTCGAAGCCGCAGCCGGGCTGGTTGGGATTCACCAGCACGTCGGCGGCCGGCAGCTCGGGGCCGGGCAGGTGGTGGTCGGTGACCAGCACCTGCAGGCCGCGCGCCTTGGCGGCGGCCACGCCCTCGACGCTGGCGATGCCGTTGTCGACGGTGATCAGCATGTCGGCGCCGCTCGCGGCCACGCGCTCGGCAATTGGCGGCGTGAGGCCGTAGCCGTCGACCACGCGGTCAGGCACCAGGTAGCTCACGTTCTTTGCGCCGAGCAGGCGCAGGCCGCGCACCCCCACGGCGCAGGCGGTGGCGCCGTCGCAGTCGTAGTCGGCCACGATGCACAGGCGCTTGTCCTGCGCCATGGCGTCGGCCAGCAGCATCGCGGCCTCGCGCGTGCCGTGCAGTGTGTCGGGCGGCAGCAGGCGCGCCAGGCCGTCGTCGAGCTCGTCCTTGGCCAGCACGCCGCGCGCGGCGAACAGGCGGGCCAGCAGCGGATGCACGCCGGCCTGTTCGAGCGCCCAGACCGTGCGGGGCGGAATTTCGCGGGCAATGATCTTCACAGGGCCTCCAGCACGCTGGCGGCGCGCGGCCGGTCGAACAGGCTCCGGGCCCAGGCCACCAGCCCGCGCTGCTGCACCGCATAGCGCTGCGCGGCGCGGTCGCCGCACAGCGTGAGCGTGACGTCGGCGCCAGCGGTGCAGTCGGCCAGCAGGCCGGCGATGGGGCCTGCGTCCAGTGCCTGCCATGCCGTGGCCCAGCCCAGGCCGTCATCGCGCAGCGCGGCCACGCGCAGCGCGTCGCTCACGGTCGGTGGAAGGGTGCCGGGCGAGGGGACGCCGGCCTCGAGGGCGCCGGTGCCGCTGAGCCAGAAGGAGTTGATCGGCGGCACGCCGCGCGCGGCGCGGTCGTCGTTCACGCGCTGGGTGTAGAGCAGCATCTGCATTTCGTTCTGGAGGCGGCGCAGCGGCCGCGCGGCTTCGGCCAGTGGCGACCACTGCGAGATCGGGTGGCCCACCGCGCGGTCGATGGAGGCCGTGGCCAGTCCCTCGAAGATGTGCGCGCGCGCGAGCCAGCGGCCGGGCGTGGGGGAAGGGTGCAGCGCGATGCCGTCTTCCTCGAAGAAGGGATGGGCGGCGGCCAGCAGCGCGGCCGATTCGGCGGCGTCGATCTCGATCGCGGCCGGGTCGCCCAGCACCACGTCGTCGATGCCCACCTGCCAGTTGCACAGCGAGACCAGGCCCCAGCCCTCGCGGTCGCCGGGTTCGGCGATGCCGGCCTGCCGGGCTTCCAGCGCGGCCCAGGGAATGCAGCCGTCGGGCGCGGAAATGCCCAGCGCCCGGGCCAGCGCCCGTTCATGGGGCGGCGAGCGCGTGCTTTCGTCCTGCGTATCGGCCTCGGCGGGCGACAGCCGGGAGAGCAGGGCTTCGAGATTGGGCAGCCGAAGCGTGGGCAGTGCCGCGCGGCACGCCGGGGAACCGCGGCCGGCAAAGGGGATCAACAAGTGACGGGGGGAAGGTTCGGCCATTCCCCCTATTGTCCGGGATGCTAGGATGAAACGCCCCCCGAAGCGCCTTCGGCGCCTCCCCCCACTGGGGGGCGCACCCGGCGGCCCGGCAAAGCCGGTTCCGCGGGTGCACTGGCTGAGCTCAAACTGACAAATATGCGACTTCCTTATGAACTGAAGCTCGGCTGGCGCTACACGCGTGCGGGCCGGGCGACGCGACGCAACGGCTTCATCTCCTTCATCTCCGGCGTGTCGATGCTCGGCATCGCGTTGGGGGTGGCGGCGCTGATCATCGTGCTCAGTGTGATGAACGGCTTCCAGAAGGAGGTGCGAGACCGCATGCTCGGCGTGGTGTCGCACATCGAAATCTTGTCGCGCGACGGACAGGCGCTGCCCGACATCGATGCCATCACGGCTGCCGCCCGCAAGAACCCCGAGGTGATCGGCGCCGCGCCCTTCATTGCCACGCAGGCGCTCATCGCGCGCGGCGAGGACATGAAGGGCACGCTGGTGCGCGGCATCGTGCCCAAGCTCGAACCCGAGGTGACCGACATCGCCACCACGGCGCAGAAGGGCACGCTCGACAAGCTGGTGCCGGGCGAGTTCGGCATCGTGCTCGGCGGCGAGCTGGCGCGCTCGCTGTTCGTGCAGCCGGGCGACCAGGTCACGCTGGTGGCGCCGGGCGGCCAGGTCACGCCGGCCGGCGTGGTGCCGCGGCTCAAGCAGTTCACCGTGGTGGGCACCTTCGATTCGGGCCACTACGAGTACGACTCGGCGCTGGCCATGATCCATGCGGAAGACGCGCAGCGCGTGTTCCGGCTCGAAGGCCCGACCGGCATCCGCATCAAGCTCAAGGACCTGAACGAAGCACGCGAGGTGGCCGACCAGATGGCCGTCACGCTGCCGGGCCAGTTCCTCATCCGCGACTGGACGCGCCAGAACAAGACCTGGTTCGCGGCCGTGCAGGTCGAGAAGCGCATGATGTTCATCATCCTCACGCTCATCGTGGCGGTGGCGGCCTTCAACCTGGTGTCCACGCTGGTCATGACCGTGACCGACAAGCGCGCGGACATCGCCATCCTGCGCACGCTGGGCAGTTCGCCGCGCAGCATCATGGGCATCTTCGTGGTGCAGGGGGCGATGGTCGGCGTGATCGGCACGGTGGCCGGGCTGCTGCTGGGGCTGGGCATTGCCTACAACATCGACGTGATCGTGCCGGCGCTCGAGCAGCTGTTCCATGCGAGCTTCCTGCCCAAGGACATCTACCTGATCAGCAAGATGCCGAGCGATCCGCAGCGCAGCGACATCATGCCGATCGCGATCATTTCGCTGGTGCTGGCTTTTCTTGCAACGCTGTATCCCAGCTGGCGCGCGAGCCGCGTCAATCCCGCCGAGGCCCTGCGCTATGAGTGAACGACAAGAGACCGCCGCGCCAGGCAATGGCGTGGTGCTGAAGGCGCGCGGCCTCACCAAGCGCTTTCACGAAGGGCGCATCGACCTCACGGTGCTGCACGGCGTCGACCTGGACGTGCGCGCCGGGGAAACGCTGGCCATCGTCGGCGCCTCGGGCTCGGGCAAGAGCACGCTGCTGCACCTGATGGGCGGGCTCGACGCGCCCACCGCCGGCAAGGTCGAGCTGCTCGGCAAGGACATCGCGCATGCCGATGCGGCCGAGCAGGGGCGGCTGCGCAACAAGCACCTGGGCTTCGTCTACCAGTTCCACCACCTGCTGCCTGAGTTCAGCGCGCTCGACAACGTGGCGATGCCGCTCAAGATCCGGCGCATGGATTCCGCACAGGCGGCGGCCGCGGCCACGAAGATCCTCGAAAGCGTGGGCCTGGGCGAACGCCTGCACCACCGGCCGGCCGAGCTCTCGGGCGGCGAGCGCCAGCGCGTGGCCATTGCGCGCGCGCTGGTCACGCAGCCGGCCTGCGTGCTGGCCGACGAGCCCACGGGCAACCTCGACCGCAGCACGGCCGACACGGTGTTCGCGCTAATGATCGAGCTCGCGCACAAGCACCGCACGGCCTTCGTGATGGTCACGCACGACCAGGAGCTCGCGAAGCGCTGCGACCGCGTGCTGCAGCTGGTGGCGGGGCGGTTGGCGGGCTGAATTGCCGATGCCGCTTGCCACGGCGCATGCAATGTCGCGAAACTGTCCGTCTGCGCGGCACGAGGCCGTGCAATCACAGGAGCGCTTCTTCATCATGGAAACCGACGACGACACCCCGCCCGCGGCCACCGCCGAGCCGCGCAATTCGTACCTCGAAGAAAAAGCCTTCAAGTCGCGCACGCTGCTGATCTTCGGCAGCATCACCGACTCCGTGGCCGCCGACGTGACGCGCAGGCTGATCGCGCTCGACGCCGACAGCGCGGACAAGCCCATCGACATCCTGGTGAGCTCGCCCGGCGGCCACCTGGAGTCGGGCGATGCCATTCACGACATCGTGCGCTTCATCTCCGCGCCGGTGAACATGATCGGCACCGGGTGGGTCGGCAGCGCCGCCACGCACCTGTACCTGGCGGTGCCGCGCGAGCGGCGCGTGTGCCTGCCGAACACGCGCTTCCTGATCCACCAGCCCAGCGGCGGCGCGGGTGGGCAGGCGACCGACATCGCGATCCAGGCGCAGGAAATCATCAAGGCCCGGCACCGCATTGCGCACGAGATCGCGCGCGAGACCGGCAAGCCGATCGATGTGGTGCTGGCCGACATCGAGCGCGACCGCTGGCTCTCGGCCGCGGAGGCCGTCGAGTACGGCCTGGTCTCGCGCATCATCCAGCGCAAGACCGAGCTGCATGCCTGATCAGGCCTTGGGCTTGTAGGCCACCACGTCGATCTCGACCTTGGCGTCGACCATCAGCCGCGCCTCGGTGGTCGAGCGCGCCGGCTTGTTTTCACCGAAGTAGCTCATGTAGATGCGGTTGAAGGCACCAAAGTCGCGCGCGTCCTGCAGCCAGACGGTGCTCTTGCAGACGTCGTCGAGCGTGGCGCCGGCCAGCGCCAGCACCTTCTTCAGGTTTTCCATCACCTGGCGCGTCTGCGCCTCGATGCCGCCTGCCACGATCTCGCCTTCGGCATTGGCCGGCACCTGGCCCGACACGTAGATGAAATCGCCGGCGCGCACGGCCGGGGAGAAGGGGCGGGCCTGGCGGTCCGAGGCGACGGGCGGGGCGCCGAGGTATTCGAGCGGCATGGGAAGACTCCTGAAAGGATTGAAAGAAAAGCAGATCGCAAGTATCGATCCAATCTGAAAATTTGTTTCAGAAAAACCCACAAACAAGGGTTAACACGGATGATTTGGCATGGATAGTGCTTCAAAGTGCGGGCCGAAAAGAAAATTTCTTTCACAATTTGCCTGCCCCCACGAAGGAGTTCCCATGTCTCATGCCGGTCTTGTCCAGCGCCTGCCGAAGCTGTCGAAGCGCAGCCTGCTGGGTGCCTCCCTGCTCGCCATGCTGTGTGCCGCGTTGCCTTCGCAGCCCGCGCATGCCCAGGGGCCGCGCAACTTTGCCACGCTGGCCATGGTGGCCGAACCGCAGACGCTCGACCCGATGGCCTCCACGGCCGACCTGGTCGGAACCATCATGCAGCACGTGTACGAGACGCTCTACACCTTCGATGCCAAGTGGAACGTGGTGCCGATGCTGGCCGAGAGCAGCCCCAAGATCTCGGCCGACGGCAAGACCTACGCGATCACGCTGCGCAAGGGCGTGATGCTGCACAACGGCCGCGAACTCAATGCCGACGACGTGGTGGCCAGCCTGCAGCGCTGGATGGACCAGTCGCCGCGCGGCAAGGCCGTGGGCAAGGAAATCGAGAGCCTCAAGGCCAAGGGACCGCTGGGCGTGGAGATCGTGCTGAAGGCGCCGTATGCGCCGCTGCTCTCGCAGCTCGCGCTGCCCAGCGGCATGGCCGCGATCATGGCCAAGGATTCCATCGCTTCGCCGCTGAAGGAGTTCGTCGGCACCGGCCCCTACAAGTTCAAGGAGCGCCGCCCCGACCAGTTCGTGCTGCTCACGCGCTTCGACAAGTACACGGCGCGCAAGGAACCCGCGAGCGGCTATGGCGGCAAGCGCGAGGCGGCCATCGAGGAGCTGCGCTTCGTGCCGGTGCCCAATGCCAGCACGCGCGTCGAAGGCGCCCTGGCGGGCCAGTACGACTTTGCCGACCTGCTGCCGGTCGAGGCCCTGCCGCGGCTGGAGAAGTCGGGCGGCAAGACCGTGCCGATCATGACGCCGTCGTTCGGCTTCCCGTACCTCGTGCTCAACACCAAGGAGGGCGTGGCTTCGAACCAGGCCGTGCGCCAGGCGATCCAGTCGGCGCTCGGCGAAGGCGAGATGCTCGCGGCCGGCTTTGGCGACACGCGCTTCTTCGTGGCCGAAGGCAACCACTTTCCCAAGGGCTCGCCGTTCTATTCGACTGCGGGCACCACGCTCTACAACGAGCGCAATGCGTCCAAGGCCAAGGAGGCCGCGGCCAAGGCCGGCTACAAGGGCGAGCCGATCCGCGTGCTCACCAGCCGCCAGTACGACTTCCACTACAACATGTCGCTGCTGATGGCCGAGCAGCTCAAGCGCGCCGGCTTCAAGGTCGACCTGAACGTGGTCGACTGGGCCACGCTGGTGCAGCGCCGCAACGACCCGAAGCTGTGGGACATCTACGTGACCCACTCGGGCCAGTTCCCCGAGCCGATGCTCTCGCCGCCGCAACTGGGCGACGGCGCGCCGGGCTGGTGGGACACGCCCGCCAAGAAGTCGGCACTGCAGGCCTTCAATGTCGAGAGCGATCCGGTCAAGCGCGGCGCGCTGTGGGGCAAGGTGCAGCAGGTGGTCTATGAAGAAGTGCCGTACATCAACGTCGGCAAGTTCAACGGCCTCTCGGCCAAGAGCCCGGCGCTGGACAACTACCAGCCCGCGACCTGGCCGTTCTTCTGGAACGCAAAAATCAAGTAAACCCCGCGGCGCCATCCCCCCATGTTTCGCTACCTTGCTTCCCGTGCCGCCGGCATGCTCGTCGTGCTCGCGATCGTGGCGGTGCTCGTGTTCGTGCTCACGCGCGCGGCCTCGGGCGATCCGGTCTCGGTGCTGCTGGGCGACCAGGCCACCGCGGCCGACATCGCCCGCGTGCAGAAGGAGTACGGCCTCGACAAGCCGCTGCCCCTGCAGTTCGGCTACTGGCTGCGCGAAGTGCTGCAGGGCAACCTCGGCACCTCGATCTTCCTGCAGCGGCCGGTGACGCAGGCGCTGTGGGAGCGTGCCGAGCCCACCACATTGCTCGCGCTGATGGCGGTGGCCATTGCGGCGCTGATCGGCGTGCCCTGCGGCATCGTCTCGGCGGTGTTCCGCGGGCGCGTGGTCGACCAGCTCTTCACCGGCATCGCGATGCTCGGCGCGAGCATTCCGAGCTTCTGGCTCGGCATCGTGCTGATCCAGATCTTTGCCGTGTCCTTCGGGTGGTTTCCTGTCTCGGGCTACGGCGCGCCCGATGCGCCCTTGGCCGAGCGGCTGCATGCGCTGGTGCTGCCGGCCACGGTGCTGGGCCTCTTGAACTCGGCGCTCATCATCCGCTTCACGCGCGCCTCGATGCTCGACGTGCTCGGCGAAGACTACGTGCGCACCGCGCGCTCCAAGGGCCTGAGCGAAAGCACTGTCGTGCTCAAGCACGCCCTGCGCAATGCGCTGGTGCCGATCGTCACGGTGATCGGCCTCACGGTCGCGCTGATGATCGGCGGCGCCGTGATCACCGAGACCGTGTTCGGCCTGCCGGGCGTCGGCAACCTCGTGGTGAGCGCGGTGCTGCGGCGCGACTATCCGGTGATCCAGGGCGCGCTGCTCGTGATTGCGGCGATCTACGTGCTGATCAATTTTTCCATCGACCTGCTCTATGCCGTCGTCGATCCGCGCGTGAAGGTTTGAAAAAATGCAAATGCCCCGAATGCTCCGCCAGCTGATGCATCGCCGCATCGTGATGGTCTCCGCGCTGGTGCTTCTGGCCATTGCAGTGCTCGCCATCGGCGCGCCGCTGTTTGCCTCCATCGACCCCAACGACACCGCCGTGCTGCAGCGCCTGAAGGGACCGAGCGCCGAGCATCTGCTGGGCACCGACGAGCTCGGCCGCGACATGTATTCGCGCATCGTGCATGGCGCGCGCTATTCGCTGGCCATCGCGGCGCTCACCGCGCTGGGCTCCGTCATTGCCGGCACCGTGCTCGGCCTCATGGCGGGCTTCTTCCGCCGGCTCGACGCGCCGCTGATGCGCGTGGTCGACGCGATGATGTCCTTCCCCGACATCCTGCTGGCCATCGCGCTGGTGGCCATCCTGGGACCTTCGCTGATCAACACCGTGCTGGCGCTGGTGCTGGTCTACACGCCGCGCGTGGCACGTGTGGTGCGGGCCTCGACGCTGGTGGTGCGCGAGCTGTTGTTCGTCGAGGCGGTGCGCGCGCTGGGCGTGCGCACCTCGCGCATCCTGTGGCGCCATATCCTGCCGAACCTGATGTCGCCGATCCTGGTGCAGGTGTCGTTCATCTTCGCCTACGCCATCCTGGCCGAGGCGGGGCTGTCGTTCCTCGGCGTGGGCGTGCCGCCCGAGATCCCGACCTGGGGCACCATGGTCGCAGGCAGCCAGCAGTACGCGCACCAGGCCTTCTGGGTGGTGCTGTTCCCGGGGCTCGCGATCATCTTCACCGCGCTCTCGCTGCAACTGCTGGGCGATGGCGTGCGGGACCTGCTCGACCCCAAACTGAAGAAGACGCTGTGATGACGACCACGAACACCCCACGTCTTTCTGTCAGCAACCTGAGCACCAGCTTCCCCACCGAAGACGGCCTGGTCCGCTCGGTGGCCGAAGTGAGCTTCTCGATCCAGCCCGGCAGGACGACCGCGCTGGTCGGCGAATCGGGCTCGGGCAAGTCGGTCACCAGCCTCACGCTGATGCGGCTGTTGCCCAAGACCGCGAATGCGCGGGTCAGTGGACAAGCCTCTTTCGTGACCCGCGAAGGCAAGACCCTCGATCTGCTGCAGATCGGCGAGCGCGAGATGCGCAGCCTGCGCGGCAACCAGCTGTCGATGATCTTCCAGGAGCCGATGACCAGCCTGAATCCGGTCTTCACCATCGGCGAGCAGATTGCCGAGAGCGTGCGGCTGCACAAGGGCCTCGACCGCAAGGCGGCCATGGCCCATGCGCTGCGCATGCTGGAGCTGGTCGAGATTCCGGCGGCCGCGCAGCGCATTCACGAGTATGCGCACCAGCTCTCGGGCGGCATGCGCCAGCGCGTGATGATCGCGCTGGCGATGGCCTGCGACCCCACGCTCTTGATCGCCGACGAACCGACCACCGCGCTCGACGTGACCATCCAGGCGCAGATCCTCGAACTCATGCGCCGGCTGCAGGCCGAGACCGGCATGAGCATTCTCTTCATCACCCACAACCTCGGCGTGGTTGCGCACCATGCAGACGACGTGGTGGTGCTCTATGCGGGCCGCGTGGTCGAGAGCGCACCCGTGCGGCCGCTGTTCGCGCAGCCCGAGCATCCGTACACGCAGGGCCTTCTGGCCTGCCTGCCGGGCAAGGCGAGATTGCCGGGGCAACCGAAGCCCAAGCGCTTGTTCGCCATTCGCGGACAGGTGTCCAGCCCGTTAGCACCGCCGCCGGGCTGTGCCTTCGAGCCGCGCTGCGACCTCGCGCTGGCGGGCTGCAGCGCCGTAATTCCGCCGCTGATCGATATCCGCCAGGACCGCCAGGCGCGCTGCATTCGCGTGCAGCCCGATGCCCAGCTCGCGAGGGCCGCATGAGGCGCTCGCTGCTGCCCCCGTCTTGCTCCCTCCCCTCCCGGGGGAGGGCTGGGGTGGGGGCACGCGGCCGCTCCATCATTGCGACGGTCTCCACCGCCCGGAGCCCCCACCCCAGCCCTCCCCCGGAAGGGGAGGGAGAAAGCCCCTCATGACCACCGCCGCTCCCCTCATCGAAGTCCGCGGACTCAAGAAATACTTCGGCGCCAGCGACCGCCCGGTGCGTGCCGTCGACGATGTGTCCTTTGCCATCCAGCCCGGCGAGACGCTGGGCCTCGTCGGCGAATCGGGCTCGGGCAAGAGCACCATCGGCCGCACCGTGCTGCGTCTCATCGAGCGCACCGAGGGCCAGGTGCTCTACCGCGGCGACGACATCGGCGCGCTGTCGGGCGAGCGCATGCGGCGCCTGCGCAGCAAGCTGCAGATCATCTTCCAGGACCCGTACGCGAGCCTGAATCCGAAGATGCGCATCAGCGCGATCCTCGGCGAGGCCCTGTCCACGCACGGTCTGCACAAGGGCGCAGCGGCACGCGACAAGCGCATTGCCGAGCTGCTCGAAACCGTGGGCCTGCGCGCCGAGCATGCGAGCCGCTTTCCGCACGAGTTCTCGGGCGGCCAGCGCCAGCGCATCGGCGTGGCGCGCGCGCTTGCGGTCGAGCCCGAGTTCATCGTGGCCGACGAGCCGCTGTCGGCGCTCGACGTGTCGATCCAGTCGCAGGTCATCAACCTGCTGGCTGACCTGCGCGAGCGGCTCGGCCTCACCATGCTCTTCATCTCGCACGATCTCGATGTGGTCGAGTACCTGTGCGACCGCGTGGTGGTGCTGTACCTCGGCAAGGTGATGGAAGTCGCGACCACCGACGAGCTGTTCGCACGGCCTTCGCATCCCTACACGCAGGCGCTGCTGGCCGCGAGCCCGAAGCCCGATCCCACCCTCGCCACCGAGCGCATCGCGCTCAAGGGCGACATTCCCAGCCCCATCTCGCCGCCTTCGGGCTGCGTGTTCCGCACCCGCTGCCCCCATGCCATCGAGGCCTGCGCGCAGACTGTGCCGCCGCTCGACGAAATATCTCCCGGACACTACAGCGCCTGCATCCGCAAGGAACTGCTTTCCAACATTGCCGCATGACCATGACCGACACCGCCGCCACCGCCGACAAGGACTTCAACGATCCCCTGCTGGGCAACAGCTTCAAGGGCTACCCGCGCACCCAGCCGCCGCGCCGCCGCAGCGAGGTGGGTGCGGCGGGCTGGAACGTGCTGGCAGGCGACCTGCCGCTGCCGCTGGCCGTGCTCAAGCGCGAGGCGCTCGAGCACAACCTCGCCTGGATGCAGTCGCGCGTGCGCGCATGGGGCATCGACCTGGCGCCGCACGGCAAGACCACCATGTCGCCGCAGCTCTTCCAGCGCCAGCTCGATGCCGGCGCCTGGGGGCTCACCTTCGCCACCGTCACGCAGCTTGGCGTGGGCGTGGCGGCCGGCGCGCGCCGCACGCTGATTGCCAACCAGGTGGTGGGCGACGAGGACCTGGCCGGCATCCAGCTGCTGCTTCGGGCGCACGCCGACCTGCGCGTGGTGTTCCTGGTCGACTCGCTGGCGCAGCTCGCACTGATCGAGGACTGGTCGAAGCGGCATCCCGAGAGCGTGCCTTTCGAGGTGATGCTGGAAATCGGCGTCGAGGGTGCGCGCACGGGCTGCCGCACGCAGGAGGAAGCGGTGGCGCTCGCCACGCGGCTGCGCGCCAGCGATGCGGTCAAGCTCGTGGGCATCGAGACCTACGAAGGGCAGGGCGCCACGGGTGCCAGCGAGCCCGACACGGCCTACGCCACTGCGCTGATGGACCGCGTGGAAGCCATCGCGCGCCACTGCGATGCGCAGCAGCTGTTCGAGACCGACGAGGTGCTGGTCTCGGCCGGCGGCTCCGCCATCTTCGATCTCGTGGCCGGACGCCTGAAGCCCGCGCTCGGTTCGCCGGTGCGCGGCCTGCTGCGCTCGGGCTGCTATGTGACGCACGACCACGGCTTCTACAAGCGCATGGTGAGCGCGGTGGACGAGCGCCTGGGCTGCGGTTGCGGCGAGAGCCTGCGCCCCGCGATGGAGGTGTGGGCCACGGTGCAATCGCGGCCCGAGCCGGGCCTGGCGATCCTGGCCGTGGGCAAGCGCGACATCTCCTTCGACCTCTCGATGCCGATACCGATCGCGCGCGCCGCACGCGGCATGCTCGAAGCGCAATCCGTGCCCACCGGCTGGAAGATCACCGCGCTCAACGACCAGCACGCCTACCTGCGCTGGGACGCCGCCGAAGAAGCGCAGGCCCCCGTGGTCGGTGATCGCGTCGGCCTCGGCATCTCGCACCCGTGCACCACCTTCGACAAATGGCACTGGATGCCGGTGGTCGAAGAAAACTACCGCGTGAGCGACGCCGTCGCCATGCATTTCTGAACCTGCCGCGATGACCCCCTCCCTGCTTCAGAAGATCGCGCAGGCCCGCAGCAGTGCGCCGGCCACACGGCGCGCGATTCTCGACCTGATCCTCGAAGACCCCGACCGCGCGCTCGAAGAGAGTTTCGAGCAGTTGGCCGAGCGCTCGCGCAGCTCGGTGCCCACCATCATGCGCACCTGCCGCGACCTCGGCTTTGCGGGGCTGCGCGAATTCAAGCTCGCGCTCGCGCAGGAGCTGGCGCTCGGCGGCTCGCCGCTGCACCGGCGCGTGAACATCGAGGATGCGGCCGACGAAGTCGTCGGCAAGATCGCGCGCAGCGCCGCGGCCTCGGTGTCGGGCGTGCGCGGACAGCTCGACATGCAGGTGCTCGAGGGGGCGGTGGCCGCCATCGCGGCCGCGCCACACGTCGACCTGTACGGCGCGGGCGCCACCTCATGGTTCATGGCCAACGACCTGCAGGCGCGGCTCTTCAGGCTCGGCCTCTCGGCCAATGCCTGGGCCGACTACCACCTGCAGCAGGTGGCCGGTGCGGCGCAGCGCCCGGGCGGCGTGGTCATTGCCATCTCGCACGTGGGCGGCATGCCTTCGCTGCTCGACGCGGTGGACATCGCGCGCGGGCAGGGCGCCAAGGTGGTCGCGCTCACGCGGCCCGGCACGGCGCTGGCGGCCAAGGCCGATTTCCTGCTGGGCCTCTCGGTGCCCGACGACGCCGTGATGCACGTGGGCATCGACGCCTACCTGACGCACCTCACGGCCATCGAGATCCTGACGGTGCTGGTGGCGCAGCGCCGCGGCGAGCCTGCGGTGCAGCGGCTGCAGCGCGCACGCGAGGCCTTCCAGCGCCATGGCATCGACGCCACCACGCATCCGCTGCAAAGCTGGGATGGCGGCGGCATCAACACCGGAGGCCGCGCATCGTGAGCGATCGATCCAAAGCCATCCTGCTCGAGGCCGGACTCGTGGTCGACGGCTCGGGCGGTCCCTCGTGGCCCGGCGACGTGCTGCTGCAGGGCGACCGCATCCTCGCGCTCGGCGAAGGCCTGCGCGGGCGGCTGCCCGAAGGCCTGGCGCTCGAAGAGGTCGAGGTCGTCGACTGCCGCACAAAAGTGATCGCACCCGGCTTCATCGATGCGCACACGCACGACGATGCCATCGTGCTGGGCGACCCGCTGTGCCTGCCGAAGGTGTCGCAGGGCATCACCACCGTGGTGACGGGCAACTGCGGCATCTCGCTTGCGCCGTACCGCACGCCGCAATCGAAGCCGCCGCTCACGCTGCTGGGCGCGGAATCGTTCCAGCATGCCACCATGGCCGAGTACCGTGCGGCCGTCGATGCCGTGCAGCCTGCGCTCAACGTGGCGGCGCTCGTGG
Source organism: Variovorax sp. V93 (assembly GCF_041154485.1). Classification (NCBI taxonomy): domain Bacteria; kingdom Pseudomonadati; phylum Pseudomonadota; class Betaproteobacteria; order Burkholderiales; family Comamonadaceae; genus Variovorax; species Variovorax sp. V93. The sequence goes on from NZ_AP028669.1 coordinate 1,300,031, forward strand.
GGCATACCACCCTGCGCTTCGCGGCCATGGAGGCGCTCGACCGGCCCGCGAGCGGTGAGGAGTTGGCGCGCATGGAGGCGCTGCTGGAGGGCTGCATGGCCGAAGGCGCGCATGGGCTGTCTTCGGGGCTGTTCTACGAAGAAGCGTTTGCCGCGCCGGCCGAAGAAGTGACAGCGCTCGCGCGCGTCGTGGCAAGGCACGGCGGCGTCTACGCGACGCACCTGCGCAGCGAAATGCAGCAGATCATCGAGGCGCTGCACGAGGCGGGCGACACGGCGTTCAGCGCGGGCGTGCCGCTGGTCATCTCGCACCACAAGTGCGCGGGTCCCGCCAACTGGGGCCGCACGAAGGAAACGCTGCCGTTGATCGAAGCGCTTGCCCAGCGCCAGAAGATCTCGATGGATGTGTACCCCTACGTGGCTGGTTCGACCGTGCTGCGCGAAGACCTGGTCGATGGCGTCATCGACGTGCTGCTGACCTGGTCCGACCCGCACCCCGAAATGACCGGCCGCCTGGTTTCCGACATCGCGCGCGAGTGGGGGGTCACCGAGCAGGAGGCCTGCCTGCGCCTCAAGCCCGGCGGCGCCTGCTACTTCCAGATGCAGGAGGAAGACGTGGAGCGCGTCATCGCGCACCCGCTCACCATGATCGGCAGCGACGGCCTGCCGCACGACCGCCATCCGCACCCGCGGCTGTGGGGCGCGTTCCCGCGCGTGTTCGCGCGCTACTGGCGCGAGCGCCGCCTGTTCACGCTCGAGCAGGCCGTGCACAAGATGACGGGCATGACCGCGCGCAACCTGCGCATTGCAGACCGCGGATTGCTGCGTGTGGGTGCGATGGCCGACGTGGTGGTGTTCGACCCCGAGACCATCGCCGACACCGCGACCTACGACAAGCCGCACGGCCTGAGCCTGGGCGTGGAGCGGGTGTTCGTGAACGGGGTGCTGGCGTATCGAGGCGGCCACGGCGGATCGCCCCGCGTGCTCGCGCGCGCGGGGCGGATGCTGACGCGCGGCGAATAGCAGGTGCTTGGCGGCGCTGCCGGTACGATGGGGTGCATGAACGCCATTCACCGCAAGCCCGTTCCGCTCGCCAAGGCCTACCGCCTGCTCAACCATGGCCCCACCGTGCTCGTGAGTGCCGCGCACGGCGGCCAGCGCAACATCATGGCCGCGGCCTGGGCGATGCCGCTGGACTTCGACCCGCCCAAGGTGGCCGTGGTGCTCGACAAGAGCACCTGGACGCGCGTGCTGCTCGAAGCCTCGGGCAGCTTCGCGCTGCAGGTGCCCACGCGCGCGCAGCTCGACCTGACCGATGCGCTGGGCAACAGCTCGGGCCGCGAGATCGTGGAACGCGATGGACACGACAAGTTCGCGGCCTATGGCCTGCAGACCTTCGCGGGCGTCGCAACCGAGGCGCCGCTGCTGGAAGGCTGCGCGGCCTGGCTCGAATGCCGCCTGCTGCCCGAGCTGCCGATCCAGCAGCGCTACGACCTGTTCCTGGGCGAGGTGATCGCGGCGCAGGCCGATGCGCGCGTGTTCGCCGATGGGCGATGGAACTTCACCGGGCACGACGAGTTGCGCACGCTGCATCACGTGGCGGGCGGGCATTTCATCGTCGACGGCGAGGCCGTCGATGCGCGGCCGCTGGCGCCCGTGGGCCGCTAGTCTTTTCGCGCGTGGCCGCTTCGGGTTTCAGGGAGCGGGGTTGCGCGCGACCGGTAGCACCAGCATGCGGCGCAATGCCAGCACGCCGCACAGGCCTGCGATCGCGGCCAGCAGCAAGGCCCACGCCATGTCCGCCGTCGAGGTGCCATCCGGCCAGTCGCCGATGAAGATCGTGCCGCTGTTGTAGGCCGCGTGCAGCGCGATGCACGGGATCAACGAGCGGCTGCGCTCATAGAGCCATCCGAGCACGGTACCCATCACCAGGCCCACGACAAACTGGTAGATGTTCAGATGCGCGGCGCCGAAGAGCAGCGCCGAGCCCACGATGGCCTGCCACCGCGAATAGCGCAGCAGGAACCCGCGCAGCACGATGCCGCGGAACAGCATTTCCTCGAGCAGCGGCGCCATGAGGCACACGGCCAGCGTGGCCGCGATGCTGCCGTCGGCCATGCGGCTGAACATCGACTCTTCCCAGGCCGAAAGCGGCGCGACGAAAACCAGCAGGTTGAGCACGGCGGTCATCACCACCATCAGGCCCGGCACGAGCAGCAGCACGGGCGGCACGACCAGCATGAGGGTGGCCCGGGCGGAAGCGGGTGATTGGTGGAAGAGTTCGCGGTAGGTGAGCTTCTGGTGGTGCATGACCACGGCGAACACGCAGCCGTTGCCCAGCACTGTGGACAACACGCCGAGCTGCATCCCGTTCAGGCCGAGCCAGCGATTGGCATCGCGCAGCGCAACATCGATGACGAATTCGCAGATAAACACCGCCAGGAACAACAGCGCGGCCTGCGTGGCAGAGGGAAAGGCCGTGCTCTTGGTGGAGGGCATGGGCTGCTACAGCACGAACGGAATGAAGCGCCGCGTGCTGCGCATGTATTCGCGGTAGTCGTCGCCGAAGTGCGCGATGCATTCCTTCTCGTCGCTCAGGGCCGTGAGAAACAGCAGCACCGTGGCGGCCAGCACCAGCGCCAGGGTGAACCAGGTGAACTGCTTCAGGAAGGCGCCCCAGGCCAGCAGCATCAGCGCGGTGTACATCGGGTGGCGGATATAGCGGAAGGCCCCCGTGCTGACGATGGACGAAGTCTTCTCGAAGCCGTAGAGCGCCGGGTCGTCGCTGCGCGCCTCGGTCGGCTTGCCGTGGGCCTTGAGCAGCTTCACCGCATGGATCGGCAGCCAGATCGACAGCGCGAGGAAGACGCAGGAAAGCAGCTGGGTGAAGGACAGCGGATCGACGTGCCACACCGGCAGGTTCACGATGATCAGCACCAGCATGCACTCCCACGCGAAGAAGCGGTAGAAGCCGTGCGAGCCGGGCTGGCGCAGCGGGCCGCGCGAGACGTACAGCAGCGCGGCCGTGCCGGCAATGAAGAGAAGGATCTGGAACCAGAGAGGCATGGCGGCCGAATTTACACGGCTCGCCCGGCTTCAGCCAGAGATGGAGAATCCGCCGTCCACCGGGATCGCGGCGCCGGTCACGTAGTCGGAGGCGGGGCTCGCGAGGAACACCGCGGTGCCGGCGATGTCGGCCGGCTGGCCCCAGCGGCCGGCGGCGGCGCGGGCCACCACGCGGTCGTACAGGCCCGGGATCTGGCTGCGGGCGCCGTCGGTCAGTTCGGTCTCGAACCAGCCCGGCAGGATCGCGTTGACCTGGATGTTGTCGGCCGCCCATGAAAGCGCGGTCGATTTGGTGAGCTGCACGATGCCCGCCTTGCTCGCGGCATAGGCCGGCGCATAGGGCGCGCCGAAGATCGACATCATCGAGCCGATGTTGATGATCTTGCCGCCACCGGCCGCCTTCATGTGTGGGTGCGCGGCGCGGCTGCACAGGAAAGCGCTGGTCAGGTTGGTGTCCAGCACCAGGCGCCATTCGTCCAGTGCGAGCTGGTCGACGGGCTTGCGCACGGTGGTGCCGGCGTTGTTGACGAGGATGTCGAGGCGGCCGCAGCGCGCGGCCGCTTCGTCGACCGCCTTCTGCACCGAGGCTTCGTCGGCCACGTCGACTTCGAGCGCGAAGCTGTCGCTGCCCAGGGCCCTGAGCGTCTCGACCGCGGCGGCCGACTTCTGCGCGTTGCGCGCGGCAATGACCACGCGGGCGCCGGCCTTGGCCAGCCCTTGGGCCATGCCCAGTCCGATGCCGCCGTTGCCGCCGGTGACGAGCGCTGCCTTTCCTGTGAGATCGAACATCAGGTGGTTTCTGGTTTCTTGGAGACGAGGGTCAGGATATCGTAGCTCGCCACCAACTCGCCGTCCTGGTTCGTCACCTCCACGTCCCAGGCCACCACGCCCTGGCCCTGGCCGCTCGCGTCCTTCCTGTTGCGGTCGATCTTGCGCTTGCAGGTCAGGCGCGCACGGATGGTGTCGCCGATGCCCACGGGCTTCACGAAGCGCAGCGTGTCGAGGCCGTAGTTCGCGAGCACCGGTCCCGGCGCGGGCGAGACGAACAGGCCCGCCGCGGCCGACAGCACGAAGTAGCCGTGCGCGATGCGCTTGCCGAACGGCGACTCCCTGGCCGCCACTTCGTCGAAGTGCATGTAGAAATAGTCGCCCGAGATGCCGCCGAAGGCCACGATGTCGGCCTCGCCGACGGTGCGGCGGTGCGTGAGCAGCGAGTCGCCGATGCGCAGGTCCTCGAAGTAGCGGCGGAACGGGTGCACCTCGCTCTCGCGCACGGCCGCGCCGCGCACGTGTTCGCCGGTAATGGCCGCCAGCATCGTGGGCGAGCCCTGCACCGCGGCGCGCTGCAGGTAGTGCTTCACCGCGCGCAGGCCGCCGAGTTCTTCGCCGCCGCCCGCGCGGCCCGGACCGCCATGCTTGAGCTGCGGCAGCGGCGAGCCGTGGCCGGTCGATTCGGCGGCGGCTTCGCGGTCGAGCACCAGCAGGCGGCCGTGCCAGGCGGCCGCCACCGGAATGGCCCTGGCCGCGATGGCCGGGTCGCGCGTGACCAGCGTGCCGACGAGGCTGCCGCGGCCGCGCGCGGCCAGCGCCAGCGCCTCGTCGATGCCGTCATAGGGCATCAGCGTGCTGACGGGGCCGAAGGCTTCGACGTCGTGTGCGGCATCGTGTTCGAGTGGCTTGCGGCTCAGGAGCAGCGTGGGCGCGAAGAACGCGCCTTCGCTCACGCCGTCGCCCACGGGCGAGAAGCCGTCGCGCTCGCCGTAGACCAGCTCGGCGCGCTGCAGCAGCGTGGCCACGCGCTCGGCCACGTCGGCCTGCTGCGCGCGCGAGGCGAGGGCGCCCATGCGCACCTCTTCGCGCGAGGGATCGCCGACGACGGCCTTGGCAAGTCGCGTGCGCAGCCGCTCGGCCACGGCATCGAGGTGCTGGCGCGGCACGATCGCGCGGCGGATCGCGGTGCACTTCTGGCCGGCTTTGACCGTCATCTCGCGCGCCACCTCCTTCACGAAGAGATCGAACTCCTCGTCGTCGGGCGTCACGTCGGGTGCGAGGATCGCGCAGTTGAGCGAGTCGGCCTCGGCATTGAACGGGATCGACTGGCGCACCAGGTTCGGATGCACGCGCAGCCTGGCCGCGGTGTCGGCCGAGCCGGTGAAGGTGACCACGTCGGCGCCTTCGAGCCGGTCGAGCAGGTCGCCGGTGCCGCCGATCACCAGCTGCAGGCTGCCTTCGGGCAGGATGCCCGACTGCACGATGAGCCGCACCAGCGCCTCAGTGAGGTAGCTGGTGGCCGTGGCCGGCTTGCCGATGCAGGGCATGCCCGCAAGAAAGCTGGGCGCGAACTTCTCGAGCAGGCCCCACACCGGAAAATTGAAGGCGTTGATGTGCACCGCCACGCCGCCGCGCGGCACCAGGATGTGCGTGCCCGCGAAGCCACCCTTCTTGCCGAGCGGGAAGGCCGGGCCTTCGTGCACGAGGTTGCCCGAGGGCAGCTCGTTGCTGCCGATGCCGGCATAGGCGCTCAGCGTGCCGGCACCGCCTTCGATGTCGATCCAGCTGTCGGCGCGGGTCGCGCCCGTGTGGGCCGAGATCGCGTAGAGCGTTTCCTTGTGGGCTGCGAGGTACTTGGCCAGCGCCTTCAGCCGTTCCGAACGCTGCTGGAAGTCGAGCGCCATCAGCGCGGGAATGCCGGTGCGGCGCGCGTACTGCAGCGCTTCGGCGAAGTCGATGGCCTCGGCGTGCGTGGCTGCCACGGGCTGGCCGTTGACGGCGCTGCGCAGTTGCTGGGCGGTCTGCTGGCCGATCCAGCGGCCAGCGATGTAGCTTTGGAGGGTGGTGGTCATGGGCAATGTCCTTTCCGTGTTGCTCCTTCCCCCACTGGGGGAAGGCTGGGATGGGGGCTGTCCCCGAATTCAAGCCGTGTGGAGCTGAAGGCCGCGTGCCCCCACCCCCGCCCTCCCCCGGAAGGGGAGGGAGAAAAGCGGGTCATTCCTTCTTGCCGATACCGAGGTAGGTATCGATGATCCGTTGGTCATGCAGCAGGTCGCGCGCCTTGCCTTCGAGCGCGATGGCGCCCATCTCGAGCACATAGGCCCGGTCGGCCACCTGCAACGCGGCGCGTGCGTTCTGCTCCACCAGCAGCACCGAGACGCCATGGCTTCGCAGCTGCGAGACCACGCGCAGCACCTCGCGCACCACCAGCGGCGCCAGGCCGAGCGAGGGTTCGTCGAGCATCAGCAGCCGCGGGCGCGCCATCAGCGCGCGGCCGATGGCCAGCATCTGGCGTTCGCCGCCCGAGAGCGTCGAGGCCAGCTGCGGCTTGCGTTCGCGCAGCCGCGGAAAGATCTCGAACACTTCTTCCATGCGCGCGCGCTGGTCGCGCCTGCCCTTGCGCCACTGGTAGAAGCCGCCAAGCAGCAGGTTGTCTTCGACCGACATCTCGCCGAACAGCTCGCGCCGCTCGGGCACCAGCGCCACGCCGCGCGCGACCATGGTCTCGACGCTCGGGCGCGCGATGCGCTCGCCGTGCAGCGCGAGGCTGCCGGTGGAGGGCAAGAGGCCCATCGCCGCGCACAGCAGCGTGGTCTTGCCGGCGCCGTTGGGGCCGATCACGGTGACGATCTCGCCTTCGTTCACATGCAGGCGCACGCTGTGCACCGCCTCGACCGTGCGGTAGGCGACGCAGAAGCCGTCGAGTTGAAGCAGGGGGTGGCTCATCGTGCGTCTCCCAGCAGTTCGTCGTCGGCGCCGCCCAGGTAGGCTTCGAGCACGCGCGGATTGGCCTGCACTTCGGCCGGCGTGCCAGTGGCGATGACGGTGCCGAATTCGAGCACCGTGATGCGGTCGGCCAGGTTCATCACGAATTCCATGTCGTGCTCCACCACGAGGATGCCGAGGCCTTCGGCGCGCAGCTGGCTCAGCAGCACGGAAAGGGCGCGCTTCTCCAGGTGGCGCAGGCCCGCGGCGGGTTCGTCGAGCAGCAGCACCGAAGGCTGGCCGGCCAGCGCGCGCGCGATCTCGACCACGCGCTGCTGGCCGAGCGAGAGCGATGCGGCCGGCGTGTCGGCATGCGCCCCGAGGCCGCAGCGTTCGATCTGGCGGCGGGCCTCGGCCATCAGCGCGGCTTCCTCGGCGCGGTCCAGTCGCAGCATCGCGGCGATCCAGCCGCGCCTGGCGCGCAGATGCGCACCCAGCGCCACGTTCTCGGCCACGCTGCGCGCACCGAGCAGGCGCACGTGCTGGAAGGTGCGGCCCAGGCCGAGCGCGGCGAACACGCGCGATGGCTTGGCCGTCATCGGCTGGCCCGCAAGTCGCACTTCGCCGGAGCTTGGATCGTCCACGCCCGAGACCATGTTGAAGAAGGTGCTCTTGCCCGCGCCGTTCGGTCCGATCAGTGCGTGGATCTCGCCGGCCTTCAGCGTCATCGAGATGTCGTTGTTGGCCACCAGCCCGCCGAAGCGCTTGCTGACATTGGTGGCCTGCAGCAGCTCCTCGCCCCTGGCGGGCAGCTTGCGCTGCGCGAGCTGCACGGCCGGCGCGGCGGGCTGCATCCTGGCGGCGGCATGCGGGCGCACCCAGCGCCCCGCGAGGCGCGCCAGCGTGGGCCACAGGCCGTCCGCAAAGCGCTGCAGCACGAAGAGCATGAGCAGGCCGAACACGATCACTTCGAAGTTGCCGCTGCTGCCCAGCAGCGCGGGCAGCAGGTCCTGCAGCTTTTCCTTCAGCAGCGTGATGAGCGTGGCGCCCAGCACCGCGCCCCACAGGTGGCCCGCACCGCCCACCACCGCCATGAACAGCAGCTCGATGCCGATGTTCAGGTTGAAGGGCGTGGGGTTCACGAAGCGCTGCAGGTGCGCATAGAGCCAGCCCGAGACGGCCGCCAGCAGCGCAGCCAGCACGAACAGCTTCACGCGGTGGCGCGCCGTGTCCACGCCCATCGACTCGGCCATCAGCCGGCCGCCCTTGAGCGCGCGGATGGCCCGGCCTTCGCGCGAATCGAGCAGGTTGTGCATGGCCCACAGCGCGAGCAGGAGCACGGCCCAGATCACCACGCCCAGCGCGCGCGGCGTGGCCAGCGAGTAGCCGGCAATCACCAGCGGGGGCACGCCGGTGATGCCCGTCTGCCCGCCAAGGAAGTCCATGTTGCCGAGCAGGTAGTACAGGCTCAGGCCCCAGGCGATGGTGCACAGCGGCAGGTAGTGGCCCTGCAGCTTGAGCGTGACCGCACCCAGCGCCCAGGCCAGCGCAAAGGTGAAGACGAGGCCGAGCAGGAGCCCGGCCCATGGCAGCAGCGCAGGGCTCACGGCGCCGCCCATCCATGCGGCGGCCGCGGGCGAGGTGCAGATCCAGGCGGTGGCGTAGGCGCCCATGCCGACGAACGCGGCCTGGCCGAAGGAGGTCATGCCGCCCACGCCGGTGAGCATCACGAGCCCGGCCGCGACCAGCGCATAGAGGCCGATGTTGCTGAGGACGGAGACCGTGAACTCGGGCAGGAAGCCCCAGGCGAGCGCCAGCGCCGCCACGCAGGCGAGCGTCAGCTGCCGCGGCGTGGCCAGCGCGCGGCCGGCCGGTGCCGGTGCGGCGGCTGCAGTGTTGCTGGACGGGGTGTTGTTCATTCCTCGTCCTCCACATGATGGCTGTGCAGCGAACGCCACCACAGCACCGGAATGATCAGCGTGAAGACCAGCACTTCCTTGAAGGGGCTGGCCCAGAACGAGGCAAAGGCCTCGAGCTGCCCGACCAGCAGCGCGCCCGCGAGCGCCAGCGGATAGCTCGCCAGTCCGCCCACGATGGCGGCGACGAAGCCCTTCAGGCCGATCAGGAAGCCGGTGTCGTAGTAGACCGTGGTGAGCGGCGCGATCAACAGACCCGAGACCGCCCCGATCAGCGCCGCGAGCGCAAAGCTCAGGTCGCCCGAGAGCTCGGTCGGGATGCCCGACAGCCGCGCGCCCACGCGGTTGATGGCGGTGGCGCGCAGCGCCTTGCCGATCATCGAGCGGCCGAAGAAAAGAAACATCGCGAGCACCAGCAGCAGCGTGACGCCGACCACCACCAGCGACTGCCCGCTGACGGGAATGCCGCCGATGTCGAAACGCTCTTCGGAGAACGCCGTGGTGCGATAGCCCTCGGCGCCGAAGAAGAGCAGGCCCAGCCCCACCAGCACGCCATGCAGCGCGACGGAAACGATCAAGAGCATCAGCACGTTGGCGCTGGCCAATGGCCGGTACGCCAGGCGATAGAGCAGCGGCCCGAGCGGCATGATGAGCAGCAGCGTGGCGAGCGTCTGGCCTGCCATCGACGTAGGCTTGAGCAGCAGCACCAGCGCGGCGGCGGCCAGCGGCAGCACCACGCACCATGCGAGCGCGGAGGCCCAGTCGACCACTGCGCCGCGCTTCCAGCGCCAGAACTCGACCACCAGCACCATTGCCGCCAGCGCGAGCAGCAGCCACAGCGTGGCCGGCACGCGGCCGGCCTGCAGCACGGCCATCGACAGCGCCCCGAAGGCGACGAACTCGCCCTGGGGAATGAAGATGACGCGCGTGACCGAGAACACCAGCACCAGCGCGAGCGCCATCAATCCGTAGACGGCACCGTTCACGATGCCGTCCTGCCCCAGCAACAGGGCGATCTGCAGATCCATATAACTACAGCCTTCGGGCAGCGCCCGTGAGTCAGGTCAGGAACACCGAGGAACCGGCTTTGCCGGGCCTCTGGTGTTGCCCCCGGTAGGGGGTGGGAGAAGCGACACGAAGTGCGCGAAGCCTGGGGGCGAGCCGAGTTTCAGGGCTGGTATTTCCAGGCGCCGTTCTCGATCTTGACCATGACCCGGGCACGCTGGTCCAGGCCCAGGTGGTCGTTGGCGGTCATGTTGAACACGCCGTGCGCGCCCGACACTTCCTTGACTTGCTCGAGCGCATCGCGCAGCGCGGCGCGGAACTCGGGCGTGCCGGGCTGCGCCTTCTTGAGCGCCACCGGCACGGCCGAGGTCATCAGGAGGCCCGCATCCCAGGCGTGCGCGCCGAAGGTCGACACCGAGTTCTTGCCGTTCGCGGCCTCGTAGGCCGTGACATAGGCCAGGGCCGACTTCTTCACCGGATGGCTCGCGGGCAGCTGCTCGGCCACCAGCACCGGGCCGGCAGGCAGGAAGGTGCCTTCCACGTCCTTGCCGCCGACGCGCAGGAAGTCGGCATTGGCCACGCCGTGCGTCTGGTACATCTTGCCGGTGTAGCCGCGCTCCTTGAGCGTCTTCTGCGGCAGCGCGGCCGGCGTGCCCGAGCCCGCGACCAGCACCGCGTCGGCCTTGGCGGCCATGATCTTCAGGGCCTGGCCGGTCACCGAGGTGTCGGTGCGCGCGTAGCGCTCGTTGGCCACGATCTTGAGCTTCTTCAGTTCTGCCGCCTTGGCGAATTCCTGCGACCAGCCTTCGCCGTACGCATCGGAGAAGCCGATGAAGGCCACCGTCTTCACGCCGCTCGCGGCCATGTGCTCGGCAATCGCGAGCGACATCATGATGTCGTTCTGCGGCGTCTTGAAGACCCACTGCTTCTTGGCGTCCATCGGCTCGACGATGCGGGCCGACGCGGCAATGGAGATCATCGGCGTCTTGGCTTCGCTCACCACGTCGATCATGGCGAGCGAGTTGGGCGTGGTGGTCGAGCCCAGCACGATGTCGACCTTGTTCTCGGCGATGAGCTTGCGCGTGTTGGCCACGGCAGCCGTGGTGTCGGAAGCGTCGTCCAGCACGATGTAGTTGATCTTCTGGCCGCCGATGGTCTTGGGCATCAGCGCAATGGTGTTCTTCTCGGGAATGCCCAGCGAAGCGGCAGGGCCGGTGGCCGACAGCGTCACGCCGACATTGACGTCGGCCCAGGCCGCGGCGGCGGTGGCGCACAGCGCGGCGATCAGCAGGGGCTTGAAGAAGAATTTCATTTTGGACTTGTCTCCGGGTTGAAAAATCGTTGTGGCGTCAACGCTCGTCGAAGGACAAGGTGACACGTTCAGTGAGAGGGTGGGCCTGGCAGGTCAGCACGAATCCCGCGGCTACTTCATTCTTGTCGAGCGCGAAGTTTCTTTCCATGCGGACTTCCCCCTCCACCAGCTTCGCGCGGCAGGTGCCGCACACGCCGGAGGTGCAGGAGAACGGCACTTCGAGGCCGGCGGCCGAAGCCGCATCGAGGATGCTCGGCTGCCCTTCGGTGAAAGTGATCTCGCGCTGCAGCCCGTCGCGCACGATGGTGATGCGCGCCTGCTTGGCGTCGCCGGGCAGGGCTTCGTGCACCACCGCACCCACCTGGCCTGCCGACGCGGCCGAAGGCAGCGCGATACCGAAGCGCTCGATGTGGATGCGCTCCTCGGGCACGCCCGCGGCCAGCAGCGCGGCCTCGGCCTCGTCGTTCATCTGGAACGGGCCGCAGATGTAGGCATGGTCGATGCTCGCCGCCGGCACCAGCGTGTTCAGGAATTCGCCGATCTTCTCGCGGTTCATCACGCCGGAGCCCAGCGGGGAGTCGGTGTGCTCGTCGGAGAACACCAGCTGCAGCGCGAGCCGCGTCATGTAGCGGTTCTTCAGGTCCTCGATCTCTTCCTTGAACATCGTGGACTGCAGCTGCCGGTTGCCGTAGATCAGCGTGAAGCGGCTCAGCGGCTCGCGCGCGAGCACCGTCTTCATGATCGAGAGGATCGGCGTGATGCCGCTGCCGCCCGCAATGCCGACATGATGCCGCGCGGAGCCCGGCTCGATCGGCACGAAGAAGCGGCCCTGCGGCGCCATCACCTGCACCGTGTCGCCGGGCTGCAGGTGCGCGTTGATCCAGTTGGAGAACACGCCGCCGTGCACCTTGCGCACGCCCACGCGCAGCTCGCCGTCGTCCAGGCCGGCGCAGATCGAATAGGAGCGGCGCAGGTCCTGGCCGTCGATGTCGTGGCGCAGCGTGAGGTACTGGCCCTGGGTGAAGCCGAAGACCTGCTGCAGCTCGGGCGGCACTTCGAAGGAGACGATGACGGCTTCCGAAGTGTCGGGTTCGACGGCCTTCACGCGCAGGGGATGGAAGAGGGTGCTCATCGCTCAGATCGGCTTGAAGTGTTCGAAGGGTTCGCGGCAGGCGAGGCAGCGGTAGAGCGCCTTGCATGCGGTGGAGCCGAAGGCGGAGAGGCGTTCGGTGCGCTCGCTCGCGCAGCGCGGGCAGGCAATGCGTTCGCCGCCGGCGATGCGGCCGAAGAGGCGGATGGGCACGGCGGTGCCGGCCGCAGCTTCTGGCGTGAGGTGGGCCGGCGGCGCGATGCCATAAGCCTTGAGCTTGGCGCGGCCTTCCTCGCTGATCCAGTCGCTGCTCCAGGCGGGCGCGCGCCGCAAGGTGGCGCGTGCGCGGCCGAGGCCTGCCTTTTCGATGGCGGCCAGCACGTCGTGCTCGATGGCTTCGGTCGCGGGGCAGCCCGAGTAGGTCGGCGTGAGCACGATCTCCAGCCCTTCGTCATGTTCGATCACCTCGCGCACGATGCCCAGGTCGCAGACCGACACGGCCGGCACCTCGGGGTCGAGGACCGTGTGCAGCACGGCCCAGGCCGCGTCGACGCGCGATGCAATGGCGGTGTTCACCACACGCCTCCGGGATAGCTGCGCTGGAGATACTGCATTTCGGCCAGGATGTAGCCCATGTGCTCGCTGTGCACGCCCTGCTTGCCGGTGCTGCGGAAGGGAGTCTCCTGCGGCATTGCGAGCCCGGCGGCGTCGAGCACCTGCTGCATCTCGGCAAGCCACGGTTCGCGCAGCTCGCTCCATGCGGGGCCGAGGCCGCTCGCGCTGGCTTGCGCATCGACCGCATCGCTCTCGAACAGCTCGGGCATGTAGAGCCAGAGCTGCCTCAGCGCCTTTTCCGTGCGGCGGCGAGATTCATCGGTGCCGTCGCCGAGCCGCACGACCCAGTCGCCCGAATGCTGCTGGTGGTAGCGCGCTTCCTTCACGGCCTTGCCGGCGATGGCGGCCACTTCGGCATCGCACGATGCGGCGAGGCGCTGCCACAGCAGCTTGAGCAGCGTGGCGACCATCGTGTTGCGCACCACCGCAAAGGCGAAGTCGCCGCGCGGCAGCTCGACCATCGTGAGGTTGAAGTAGTCGCGTTCGTCGCGCAGGTAGGCGAGCTGGTCTTCGTCGTGCTCATGGCCGGCGCCTTCGAGCTTGCCGGCGTGCGTGAGCAGTGCGCGCGCCTGGCCCACGAGGTCGAGCGCGATGTTGGCCATCGCGATGTCTTCTTCCAGCACGGGCGCATGGCCGCACCATTCGCCGAGGCGCTGCGCCAGAACGAGGCAGGTGTCGCCGATGCGCAGCAGGTATTGCACGGCAGGCGTGCGGTTCAGTTCGATCGATGCTTGCATGGCGCGCCGCTCACATGTGGTCCACGGACTTGGGCAACTTGTAGAAGGTGGGATGCCGGTACACCTTGTCTTCCGCGGGATCGAAGAACATGTCCTTGTCCCCCGGGTCGCTGGCCACGATCTGGTCCGAGCGCACCACCCAGATGCTGCTGCCTTCCTGGCGGCGCGTGTAGACGTCGCGCGCCATCTGGATCGCCATCTTCGGGTCGGCGGCGTGCAGGCTGCCGCAGTGCTTGTGGTCGAGGCCGGCCTTGCTGCGCACGAACACTTCCCACAGGGGCCACTCTTGCTTCTGTTCGACGGTCATGCCGCCTCCTTCATAGGTTGTTTGTTGGCGTGGGCCAGCGCGGCTTCGCGCACCCATGCGCCGTCATCCCAGGCGTCGACGCGGGCCTGCAGCCGCTCGCGGTTGCAGGGGCCGTCGCCGCCGATCACGCGCCAGAACTCGCTCCAGTCGATGGCGCCGAAGTCGTGCGCCTGGCGCTCCTCGTTCCACTTCAGGTCGGGATCGGGCAGGGTCACGCCGAGGATGCGCGCCTGCTCGACCGTGGCGTCGATGAACTTCTGGCGCAGCTCGTCGTTGCTGAAGCGCTTGATGCCCCAGCGCATCGATTGCGCGCTGTTGGGGGATTGGTCGTCCGGCGGGCCGAACATCATGACCGAGGGCCACCACCAGCGGTTGACCGCGTCCTGCACCATCGCCTTCTGCGCCTCGGTGCCGTGGGTCATCATGGTCAGCAGTGCCTCGTAGCCCTGGCGCTGGTGGAAGCTCTCCTCGCGGCAGATGCGGATCATGGCGCGCGCGTAGGGCGCATACGAGCAGCGGCAGATCGGCACCTGGTTCATGATGGCCGCGCCGTCCACCAGCCAGCCGATGGTGCCCATGTCGGCCCAGGTGAGCGTCGGGTAGTTGAAGATCGAGCTGTACTTGGCGCGGCCGCTGTGCAGCGCATCGAACATCTGGTCGCGCGAGGTGCCCAGCGTTTCGGCGGCGGCATACAGGTAGAGGCCGTGGCCGCCTTCGTCCTGCACCTTGGCCAGCAGGATGGCCTTGCGCTTCAACGTGGGCGCGCGGCCGATCCAGTTGCCTTCGGGCAGCATGCCGACGATCTCCGAATGCGCATGCTGGCTGATCTGGCGCACCAGCGTCTTGCGGTAGTGCTCGGGCATCCAGTCCTTCGCCTCGATGAAGTCGCCGGCGTCGATGTGGGCGTCGAAGCGCTCCTCGAGCCGCATTTCCTCGGCGGAGCGCACGGCTTTCTTCTGCTTGCCGTCGCCTGCGTCCTTGCCCATGGTGTCCATGGCCTGGGTGTACATGTGCGTGTCCTTTCTGTGCGGAGTGTGGGCGCGCGGGCGGCTCAGCGCGGGCGCGTGTCGATCACGCGGCGGGCCTTGCCGGTCTGCGTGCGTTCCATTTCGTCGGGGCCGTGCACGACCACGCGGGTGGAGATGCCGATGAGCGTCTTCACGCGTTGCTGCACCCAGTCGGAGATGGCGTTGCGGTCGGCCGCGGCGGCCTCGTGCGGTGTGAGTTCGCAGTGCACCTCGACCTGGTCGAGCAGGCCTTCGCGGCTCACGCGCACCTGGTACAGGCCGGTGAGCGCGCTGTGCGCGAGCACGATCTCTTCCACCTGCGTGGGAAAGACGTTGACGCCGCGGATGATCATCATGTCGTCGCTGCGCCCGACGATCTTGCCCATGCGGCGGAACGAACGCGCGGTGGGCGGCAACAGGCGCGTGAGGTCGCGCGTGCGGTAGCGCACGATCGGCATGGCCTCCTTGCTGAGCGAGGTGAAGACCAGCTCGCCTTCCTCGCCATCGGCCTTGAGCTCACCGGTGTCGGGGTCGATGATCTCGGGGTAGAAGTGGTCTTCCCAGATGACGGGGCCGTCCTTGCTCTCGACGCATTCGCTGGCCACGCCCGGGCCCATCACTTCGGAGAGGCCGTAGATGTCGACCGCATCGAGGCCGGCCTTGGCTTCGATGTCGCGGCGCATGGCCTCGGTCCACGGCTCGGCGCCGAAGATGCCGATCCTGAGCGAGCTGTCCTTTGCATCGAGGCCCATTCGCTCGAACTGCTCGATGATCACCTGCATGTAGCTGGGCGTGACCATGATGATGTCGGGCTTGAAGTCCTGGATCAGCTGCACCTGCTTCTCGGTCTGGCCGCCCGACATCGGGATGACGGTGCAGCCCGCGCGCTCGGCGCCGTAGTGCGCGCCGAGGCCGCCGGTGAACAGGCCGTAGCCGTACGACACGTGGACCATGTCGCCGGCGCGGCCACCCGCTGCGCGGATCGATCGCGCGACCAGGCCGGCCCAGGTGTCGATGTCCTTGAGCGTGTAGCCGACCACGGTCGGCTTGCCGGTGGTCCCCGACGAGGCATGGATGCGCGCCACCTGCGCACGCGGCACGGCGAACATGCCGAAGGGGTAGTTGTCGCGCAGGTCGGTCTTCACCGTGAACGGAAACTTCGACAGGTCGGCCAGCGACTTCAGGTCGCCGGGGTGCACGCCCTTGGCATCGAAGGCGCGGCGGTAGTGCGGCACGTTGTCGTAGGCCCGTTGCAGCGTGGCGCGCAGGCGCTGGACCTGCAGCGCGGTGATCTCGTCGCGGCTCGCGGTTTCGATGGGCTCGAGCTCGCCGGGGGCAGGGTGTCTGGCTGTCATGGGCTTGTGTCTCCTCAGGCGGCAACGGCGGGGCGGCCCTTGGCGGTGTATGAACGGCCGCGGAAGATGGCGACGCGCTCGCCGCGCTGGTTGGTGATTTCGGTGTCGTACACGCCGGTGCGGCCGGCCTTCGACACTTCGAAGCAGCGCGCGGTGAGCACATCGCCTTCGCGCGCCGGCGCAATGAAGTCGATGGAAAAGCCCGAGGCCACGGTCAGCTCGTTGTACGAGTTGCAGGCGAAGGCAAAGGTGGAATCGGCCAGCGTGGCCATGAAGCCGCCGTGGCAGATGGCGTGGCCGTTGAGCATGTCGGTGCGCACGCGCATTTCGAGCGTGGCCTGGCCGGGGCCGACCTCGACGATGCGCATGCCCAGGCCCTTGCTGGCGTTGTCGTTCGCGAACATGCCGTCGCGGACGTGCTCGGCGGTTTGCTGGGGGGTGCGGGTCGTGTCTGCCATGGCCTAGCGGTCCTTGAATTGCGGCGCGCGCTTGGCGCGGAAGGCTTCGACACCTTCGCGGTAATCGCCGGCATTGCCCATCTCTCGCTGGATGCGTGCTTCTTCGGCCAGTGCCGTTTCCAGGTCCATGCGCTGCGCTGCGGCCATGGCTTGGCGCGTGGCGACCAGGGCACGGGTGGGCATGGCGGCCAGCTTCGAGGCGAGCGCGGCGGCCGTTTCGGGCAGCGCCGCGTCGTCCACGCACTGCCAGATCAGTCCGATGCGCGCGGCTTCCTCGGCCGGCAGCTTGTCGCCCAGCATCGCCATGCCCAGCGCGCGTGCCGAGCCCACGAGCCGCGGCAGCAGCCAGGTGCCGCCGGTGTCAGGCACCAGGCCGATCTTGGCGAAGGCCTGGATGAAGCTGGCCGAACGCGCCGCCACGACGAGGTCGCAGCACAGTGCGATGTTGGCGCCCGCGCCGGCGGCCACGCCATTGACGGCGGCAACCACGGGCACCGGCATCGAGCGCAGCCGCGCGACGAGCGGGGCGTACCAGGTGGTGATGACCTGGCCCAGGTCCTTGGGTGCGGCGCCGGGCGAAAGGTCGGGGGCCACCGCCGGATCGGCCAGGTCCTGCCCAGCGCAGAAGGCGCGGCCCGCACCCGTGAGCACCACGCAGCGCACCTCCGGGTCGTCGGCTGCGAGGTCCAGCGCCGCCATCAGTTCGCCGTGCATTTCGGTCGTGAAGCTGTTGAGCGCCGCGGGCCGGTTGAGGCTCAGCGTGCGAACCGCACCGGCATTGCTGGTGAGAACTAAAGGTTCTGGCATCGGGCTTGTCTCTCTTGTCTGTGGGAATCGAATCGGCGTGCAAACACTATTGACCGACCGTCCGGTAGATTTTAAGATCGAGCCCGATGCCAGCACAAGCGGATGGATTCAGGGCAAACCCTGAGCCCGCAAAAAGGAGACCGATCGAATGCCCAGCTACGCCATCGACGGCGTGATTCCCGTCGTCGACCCGACGGCCTACGTGCACCCCAGCGCCGTGCTGATAGGCGACGTGATCGTCGGCCCCGGCTGCTACGTCGGCCCCTGCGCCAGCCTGCGCGGCGATTTCGGCCGCATCGTGCTGCAGGAAGGCTCCAACGTGCAGGACCATTGCTGCATCCACGGCTTTCCCGACCAGGACACGGTGGTCGAGGTCAACGGCCACATCGGCCACGGCGCGATCCTGCACAGCTGCATCGTGCGGCGCGATGCGCTGGTGGGCATGAATGCGGTGGTGATGGACGAGGCCGAGATCGGCGAGCAGGCCATCGTGGCGGCCTGCGCCTTCGTGCCGGCCGGCATGAAGGTGCCGGCGCGCTCGCTGGTGGCGGGCATTCCGGCCAAGGTGAAGAAGATGCTGAGCGAGGAAGAAATCGCCTGGAAGCTCGAAGGCACGCAGACCTACCAGGCGCTCACCGTGCGCAGCCTGGCCAGCCTGCGCGAGGTCGCGCCGCTGCAGCAGATGGAGCCTGGCCGCCCGCGGCTGCCTGCTTCCGAGGTGCGTTCGCTGATCGCGACGAGGCGCGGCTAGCTTCGGGCAAGATCACGGCCCGTCCGCAAGCACTGCAATCAAGGAAGAAAGAAGACCCGATGCCGCGTGGAAGATCCGCCACCTATGACGACCAGCGCGAGTTCATCCTGGCGCAGGCCGCCCAGCTGTTCGCGCGCCGCGGCTATCCCGCCACTTCGATGAACCAGGTGGCCGAGGCCTGCAATCTCTCGAAGGCCACGCTCTACCACTACTACAAGGACAAGAGCAGCCTCTTGATCAGCATTGCCGAGACGCACGTGTCCAAGCTCGCGGCGCTGGTGGCCGAGGAAGAGGCGTCGACGCACACCGACGAGGAGCGCCTGCGCCGCTTCATCTACCGCATCGTCGAGGAATACGCTGGCGCGCAGGACGCGCACCGCGTGCTGACCGACGACGTGCGCTTTCTGGAAGAAGAAGACCGCGAGCGCGTGCTGAACCAGGAGCGCGAGGTGGTGGCGGGCTTTGCACGTGCCGTGTCGGCGTTGAGGCCGGGCGCGCCGAGCGACGACCTCGCCAAGCCGCTGACCATGCTGCTGTTCGGCATGATCAACTGGATGTTCACCTGGATGAAGCCCGGCGGCCGGCTCGACCATGCGTCCATTGCGCCGATCGTGGCCGACCTGTTCCTGGGCGGCATCGGTGCGGTGAAGTCGCCGCCTGCCGTTTCACGGCCCGGCGCTTCCGTCAAAGAATCCGGTTGAACCAGAGCAGCGACAGCCCCGCCGACAGCAGCGTGAGGATGGCCGCGCCGAGTGCAAAGAGCGCCGAGATCTCGGTTTCCTTCTTCTCGACCGTGAGCCGCGAGCTCAGCGTTTCGTAGACCTTCTTCAGGTCGGCGGCGGTTCCGGCGTAGAAGTATTCGGCCTGGGTCTTGTTGGCCACGGCCTTGAGCGTTTCCTCGTCGAGGCGCACGCGCATCGACCAGCCTTCGAAGCCGATGGTCTCGCCGTCGACCGTGCCCACGCCCACCGTGTAGATGCGCACGCCGCGATCCGCCGCGGCCTTGGCGGCATCGAGCGGATCGACGCCCGTGGTGCGCTGCCCATCGGTCAGCATGATGATGGCGGCGGAGGTGTAGGAGCCCGGCGCCACCGGGGTGAACTCCTTGGCCTGCTTTTCCGCCTGGTCGATCGGCGTGCCGCGCTGGCGGCTGGGCGCGCTGAACTGGGAGACGTCGATGCCCGCGTCGGGGAACAGGGTGGCGAGCGACACCACGATCGCGTTGCCCGTGGCGGTGGCGCGCTGCAGCTGGAAGCTGTCGATCGCGGCGATCAGGTCGTCGTGGTTGGTGGTGGGCAGCTGCGCCACCTGCGCGCTGCCCGCGAAGGCCACGATGCCCACCTTGACGTGGCGCGGCAGGTCCTTGATGAAGCTCTTGGCCGCTTCCTGCGCCGCGACCAGCCGGTTGGGCAGCACGTCGGCCGCGCGCATGCTGCCCGACACGTCCATCGCCAGGATGATGGTCTGCTGATTGGACGGCAGCATCACCACCGCCATCGGCCGCGCGGCGGCCACCAGCATGGCGGCCATGGCCAGCAGGAACAGGAAGGGCGGAATGTGCCGGCGCACGCTCTGGCCGGCGCCCATGGCCTCGCGCACGATCGACAGGCTCGCATAGCGCACCGCGAGCTTCTTCTTGCGGCGGATCAGCCAGATGTAGAGCAACACCAGCAGCGGCAAGGCCGCCAGCAACCAGAGGAATTGAGGCCAGAGAAATGTCATGCTGCCACCGCCTTCATGCTGCCCGGGCCGATGCGCATGCGGCGCTTGCGCAGGTCGGCGAAACGAACGATGGCTTCCACCAGGTCGTCGCTGGTCGAAAGCTCGAGTGCGTCGACACCCGCTTTCGCGAGCGCAGCGCGCAGCGTGGCCTCGCGCTCGGCCGCCAGGCGTGCAAAGCGCTTGCGAAAGCCGGCGTCGTGCGTGTCGACCCAGAGCTGCTCGCCGGTTTCCGCGTCGCGCAGCGGCACCAGGCCGAGGTCGGGCAGCTCGAGTTCGAGCGGGTCGAACAGGCGCACGGCAATGACTTCATGCCGCTGCACCAGCTGGCCGAGCGGGCGTTCCCAGCCGGGCTCGCTCAGGAAGTCGGACACCACGAACACGGTGGAGCGGCGCGGCATCAGCATGGCCGCCGATTTCAGCAGGTCGGCCAGGCGCGTCATGCCCTTTTGCGCGGGCGCGGCCTCGGCCTTGCCAGCGCGCCGCTCCATCGCATGCAGCAGGTGCAGCACGTGGCGGCGGCCGCTGCGCGGCGGAATCACCGCTTCGAGGTCGGTGCCGTAGACCAGTGCGCCCACCCGGTTGCCGTGGCGCGTGAGCAGCCGCGCGAGCACGCCGACGAAGCCGGCCGAGATTTCGCGCTTGGCCTTGAGGCCCGAGCCGAAATCGACCGAGCGGCTCAGGTCGAGCACGAACCAGGCCGCCATCTCGCGGTCTTCGGTGAAGACGCGCACATGCGGCGTCTGCAGGCGGGCGGTGACGTTCCAGTCGATGTGGCGCACGTCATCGTGGTGCTGGTATTCGCGCAGGTCGGCCAGGTCGAGCCCGGTGCCGCGCATCAGCGTGCGGTAGTCGCCCTGCAGCAGGCCGTCGAGGCGGCGGATCACGGTCCATTCGAGCCGGCGCAGCGCGCGTTCGGCCCCACCGGCCTCGGCGATGAGCCGATCGTCGTTCGCGGCCGCAGGGGCCTTACGCCACCAGCTTTTCATGTTCGAGCGGTTTGGGAGGAGCGGGAACGGCCCTCATGATCTTCTCGATCAGGCTGTCGGGTGTGAGGCCTTCGGACAGGCCCTCGTAGGAAAGCGTCACGCGATGGCGCAGCACGTCGGGCACCAGCGCGGTCATGTCCTCGGGCAGGGCATAGCTGCGGCCGCGCAGCAGCGCGAGAGCGCGCGCGCCTTCGGTCAGGCTGATGCTCGCGCGCGGGCTCGCGCCGAAGGTGATGAAGCGGCGCATGTCCTTCAGCCCGTGCTTGTCGGGTGTGCGCGTGGCCGACACCAGCTTGACCGCATACTGGATGAGCGAAGGGTCGACGTACACGCGCCGCGCCTCCGCCTGCAGGGTGGCGAGCTGCTCGGTGGTTGCCACCGGATTGACCTCGACCAGCGAGCCGATCACGCGCTGGACGATGACGAACTCTTCCTCGTCGCTCGGGTAGTCGACCAGCACCTTCATCATGAAGCGGTCGACCTGCGCCTCGGGCAGCGGATAGGTGCCTTCGGTCTCGATCGGGTTCTGCGTGGCCATCACCAGGAAGGGGCGCGGCACCTTGTGCGTCTCGCCGGCAATGGTGACCTGGCGCTCCTGCATCACTTCCAGCAGTGCGCTCTGCACCTTGGCCGGCGCACGGTTGATTTCGTCGGCCAGCAGCAGGTTGGCGAACACCGGGCCGAGCGAGGTGCTGAACTCGCCGGTCTTCTGGTTGTAGATGCGCGTGCCCACCAGGTCGGCCGGCACCAGGTCGGGCGTGAACTGGATGCGCTTGAACTGGCCGCGCACGGTATCGGCCAGCGTCTTGACGGTGAGCGTCTTCGCAAGGCCCGGCACGCCCTCGACCAGCAGGTGCCCGCCCGCAAGCATGGCCACCATCACGCGCTCCAGGAAGCGGTCCTGGCCCACCACCACGCGCTTGACCTCGTAGAGGATCTGCTCCATCAGCTCGGCCGTGGCGGGAGAGGTGGAAAAGGGGTTCTCTGTGCTCATGCGGGGACCTCTTGTTGAACGATCGAAACTGGGCGCGTTCCTGCTGGCCTAGAACGGCGGCGAACCGGCGGCCGAGGCCGCGTTCTCGATGGGCACCGCAAACCCGATGCCGATGAAGGTGCGCTGCTGCGTGGGATTGAGGATGGCGGTGACGATGCCGAGCACCTCGCCGTCCATGTTGATCAGCGGGCCGCCCGAGTTGCCGGGGTTGGCGGCCGCGTCGAACTGGATCAGGTTGCCCAGTTCCTGCTTGCCCTCGGGCGAGCGGAACGAGCGCTTCAGGCCCGACACCACGCCGGCCGACACCGAGGGGCCGATGCCGAACGGAAAACCGACCGCGGCCACCTGGTCGCCGGGCTGCAGGTCTGCGGTCGAGCGCATGGCGGCGGGAATCAGGTCGTCGGGGATCTTCTGGGCCTGCAGCACCGCGAGGTCGTTCTCGGGCTGCACGCCGGTGATGGTGGCCACGGCCTCGAGCCCGTCGGAGAAGGTGACCTTGATGGTTTCGGCGCCGGCAACCACGTGCAGGTTGGTGAGGATCACGCCCTTGTCGACGATGACCACCCCGGTGCCCACGCCGCGCTCGACCTCGCCCGGGGGCGCATCGGCTTCGGGCGGCTTGCCCTTGGCCATGTTGCGGCCGCGCTTCTGGATCTTGGCCTCGGGCGTGGCCTTCTCGGGGCCGTAGCCGACCACCCGCACCACCGAGGGCCGCACGATCTCGGCGGCCTTGGCGGCGGGCGAGGGGAGTGTGTGGGTCTGCAGCGTGCGCAGCACGGCCGAATCGATGTCCTTCTGCGTCAACGCCTTGCCCTGCCGGGGCCACCACGTGGCACCACCCGCAACGAGCGCGGTGCACAGCACGAGGAGGAACGCGAAACTGCGCCGGCCCGGCTGCCAGCCGGCCTTGGCGTGCGGCGGGGGTGGCGCGCCGTTGCCCGCTGCGCCCTCGGGCGACGGCACGGCCGCCTCATCGGCCGCGGGATCGGCCGCTTGAGGCAGCGTGCGGGGCGAACGGCTGTAGAAAGCGGGCCTGCGCATCGGGGCACCTCCGGCAAGGGATGACGGGTCAGTAGGGAGTCACAGTAGCACGCTTTCTTCTGCCTTGCATCCCTTCGGGCATCATCTCGCCATGGCTGTTTTTGTCGATACCCACTGCCACCTCGACGCGCCCGAATTCGGTGCGGAAATGCCGCTCATCCGTGCGCGGGCGGCCGAACGCGGCGTCGCGCTGTGCGTGATTCCCGCCGTGGCGGTCTTCAATTTCGCGACCGTGCGCGAACTGGCGCAGGTGCAGGGCGATGCCTATGCGCTCGGAATCCATCCGCTGTGCACCGGCAATGCAGAGGAGGCCGACCTGGAGACACTCGATGCCGAGCTTGCCGCGCGCCGCGGCGATCCACGGCTGGTCGCGGTCGGCGAGATCGGCCTCGACTACTTCGTGGAAGGGCTGGACAGCGACAAGCAACAGCACTTTTTTCACACTCAGTTGCAACTCGCGCGCAACCACGATCTGCCGGTGCTCATCCACGTGCGCCGCTCGGTCGACAAGGTACTCAAGCACCTGCGGCAGACCGCGGCCGGCCGGCCGTGGCAGGGCATTGCCCATGCGTTCAATGGCAGCGAGCAGCAGGCCAGGGCCTGCATCGAGATCGGCCTGAAGCTGGGCTTTGGCGGTGCCGTGACCTTCGACCGCGCATTGCAGCTGCGGCGGCTGGCGGCCACGCTGCCGCTCGAATCGATGGTGATGGAAACCGATGCGCCGGACATCCAGCCGCACTGGATCTATCGCACGCAGGCGCAGCGTGCGGCCGGTGAATCGCAGGGCCGCAACGAACCCGGCGAACTGCCGCGCATCGCAGAAGTGGTGGCGCAATTGCGCGGCATCGGTATCGATGAACTGGCCGAGGCCACGACTCGGAATGCGCTCGGAGCCCTGCCTCGGCTCGAAAGTCTTCTCCCCTTGTCGGAAGCCCGGCCGCACCGCGCGTAGGCCGATACCCCGTCTTGCGCTTGCGCAAGCGAGGCGCGCATTTTTACTGTCATCCTTGGCGTTCGAACTGGCGTTGCTTGTTCAGTGGCAAGTCTGTCACTCCAACTCTTCATCCAACAAGGAGTCTTTACACATGACCACCTCTTTCATTCGCACCGTGCCCGTCGTGCTCGCCCTCGCGCTCGCCTCCATCGGCGTGTCCGCCGTGGCCCAGACCGCTGCGCCGGCCACCGCCACGCCGGCTCCGGCCACCGCGGAACCCAGCACCACCGAAAAGGTGAAGGAAGCCGGCAAGGACGCCGTCGATGCCACCAAGCGCACGACCAAGAAGGCCGTGAACGCCACCGAGCGCGGCACCAAGAAGGCCTGGAACGCGACCAAGCGCACCACCAAGAAAGCCACCAACGCCACCAAGAGCGTGGCCGCCAAGACCGGCGACGCCGTGGAGACCGCCGGCCACAAGACGGCCGACGGCATGCGCAGCGCCGGCAAGGCGATCGGCGAGAAGGTGCCCGGCACCGCCGAGAACGAAGCCGCCAAGAAGTAATCGGAATTCGCTTTCGGAAAAACCCGCTTCGGCGGGTTTTTTCATGGGCGGGCGACAGTGCCAAGATAGAGCCCATCCATGAACCTACCCGCCGCATCCGACACCCGCAGCCCCGTGCTCACGGGCCTGGCCCCCATCGTCTCGCCCGCCACCGTCGTACTGATCCTGGGCAGCTTCCCGGGCGTGCGGTCGCTCGAACTGCAGCAGTACTATGCGCATCCGCAAAATCAGTTCTGGAAAATCTTGCAAGCCGTTTGGCCCCACCATCCGCTCCCCGTGGGCGAAGACAGCTATCCCGGGAAGAAAAAGTGGCTGCTCGAGCGCGGCCTGGGCGTATGGGACGTGTATGCGGCCTGCGAGCGCGAGGGCAGCCTCGACTCCGCCATCCGCGCGCCCGTGGCCAATGACATCGTGGGCCTGCACCTGCCCCGGCTGGCGGCCATTGCGCACAACGGCGGCGAGAGCTTCAAGCACGCGCGCCACACGCGCACCCTCGGGGTGCCGGTCTACCAACTGCCTTCCACCAGCCCCGCCAACGCGTCGTGGAGCTTCGAGCGCAAGCTCGCAGCCTGGCGCGAGGTCTTTGACGCCCACCACCTTCTTTGATGGCCACGAGCAAAACCCCCGTTCTCCCCGAAGTCAACTTTTCCGACTGGGGCGACATCCGCTACCTGCACCTGGGCACCGAATGGGTCCAGGGCTCGATGAAGCTCGACGCGCCGTTCGAGATCGAGCTCGAATACGTGCAGCGCATGATGGCCTGGCTGCTGTTCGCCGACCCGAAGAGCCTGGCCGGCCGCCATGCGATGCAGCTGGGCCTCGGTGCGGCCACGCTCACCAAGTTCTGCCGCAAGACCCTGCGCATGCGCACCACCGCGGTGGAGCTGAATCCGCAGGTGGTGTCGGCCTGCCGCGGCTGGTTCAAGCTGCCGGCCGACGACCCGAAGCTGCGCGTGGTCATTGCCGATGCCGCGCAGGAGATCCGCAAGCCCGAATGGCAGGGCACGGTCGATGCACTGCAGGTCGACCTGTACGACCATGAGGCCGCCGCGCCGGTGCTCGACAGCGAAGACTTCTACGCCGATTGCCGCGCGCTGCTCACCGAGGATGGCTGCATGACGGTCAATCTCTTCGGCCGCTCGTCGAGCTACGAGCGCAGCCTCGAGAAAATCGCCGGTGCATTCGGCGCCGACGCGGTCTGGGCCTTCAAGCCGACGCGCGAAGGCAACACGGTGGTGCTGGCGCAGCGCGCACCCAGCCGGCCCAAGCGCGAAGCCCTTGCCGAGCGCGCCCAAACGATCCAGACTCGATGGGGCCTGCCCGCGCCCAAATGGCTGCGCGTGTTCAAACCGCTGAATCCCACCCTCACCCGACCAACCGGCCCATGAGCGCTGTTTCCGCTACCGCATCCCCGGCCGCCCGCCACGAAGGCCCGCTCGACCTGCGCCGCCTGATCGAATGGCTTGCCGCCGACGGCATGATTTCTCCGGTGGAAGCCAAGCGCACCATCGCGCGCTGCGCCCAGGCCGAGAGCCGGCAGGCGCCGCTGGTGCGGCTGGCCAACGTGGCCATGACGCGCGAAAGCGACGGCAAGCCGCTCGATCTCGAAATGCTCACGCAGTGGCTCTCCGGCCGTGCGGGGCTGGCCTACCTGCGCATCGATCCGCTCAAGGTCGACGTGGGCAAGGTCGCCGACACCATGAGCGCGGCCTATGCCGAGCGCCACAAGGTGCTGCCGGTGCAGGTGCTGCCCAATGAAGTGGTGGTGGCCACGGCCGAGCCCTTCCTGACCGACTGGATCGCCGAGGTGGAGCGCCAGTCGCGCCGCACGGTGCGCCGCGTGGTGGCCAACCCCACCGACATCCAGCGCTACACGGCCGAGTTCTTCGCGCTCGCCAAGTCGGTGCGCGCCGCGCAGAAAGCCGGCGGCAACACCGGCGGCGCGAGCTTCGAGCAGCTGGTGGAGCTGGGCAAGAGCACCAAGCAGCTCGACGCCAACGACCAGAGCGTGGTGCAGGTGGTCGATTGGCTCTGGCAATACGCCTTCGACCAGCGCGCGAGCGACATCCACCTGGAGCCGCGCCGTGAGCAGGGCGTGATCCGCTTTCGCATCGACGGCATCCTGCATCCGGCCTACCAGATGCCCATGGGCGTGATGAACGCCATGGTGTCGCGCATCAAGCTGCTGGGCCGCATGGACGTGGTCGAGAAGCGCCGCCCGCTCGACGGCCGCATCAAGACGCGCAACATGCGCGGCGACGAAGTCGAAATGCGCCTGTCCACCCTGCCGACCGCCTTCGGCGAGAAGATGGTGATGCGCATCTTCGACCCCGACACCGCGGTGAAGGACCTCGACGCGCTGGGCTTCGCGCAGCACGACGCGCAGCGCTGGGAGCAGCTCGTCACGCGGCCCAACGGCATCATCCTGGTGACCGGGCCCACCGGCTCGGGCAAGACCACCACGCTGTACTCCACGCTCAAGCGCGTGGCCACCGAAGAGGTCAACGTGAGCACGGTCGAAGACCCGATCGAGATGATCGAGCCTTCGTTCAACCAGACGCAGGTGCAGCCGCAGCTCGATTTCGGTTTTACCGAAGGGCTGCGCGCGCTGATGCGGCAGGACCCGGACATCATCATGGTCGGCGAAATCCGCGACCTGGCCACCGCCGAGATGGCGGTGCAGGCCGCGCTCACCGGCCACCTGGTGTTCAGCACGCTGCACACCAACGACGCGCCGAGCGCCATCACGCGGCTGATGGAGCTCGGCGTGCCTTCGTACCTCATCAACGCCGTGATGCTCGGCGTGCTGGCCCAGCGGCTGGTGCGCACGCTGTGCCCCAACTGCAAGCAGCCCGACGACACGGTCACGCGCGAGAAGCTCGAGACCATCGTCAAGCCCTGGCAGATCACCGGTTCGGTGCGCGCCTACAAGCCGGTGGGCTGCGTCGATTGCCGCATGACCGGCTACATGGGCCGCATGGGCCTGTACGAGCTGCTGAGCATCAGCGAAGACTTCAAGGCTCAGGTCACCAAGGAGCCCAACCTGGCCGGGCTGCGCCGGCAGGCCGTGATCGACGGCATGCGTCCGCTGCGCCTGGCCGGGGCGCTGCGCATCGCCGAAGGCGTCACCACCATCGAGGAAGTGCTGAGCGCGACGCCGCCGCTGGAGTGAACGGCAGCGGCGAGGCCCAGGGGTTATCCCTAGGCTTTCGGTTAGTGGAATCCACATCGGGCTGACCGCCAGCTGACTCGACAATCTCGCATCGAAATTTGTTCGAGGAGACTGTTCGTGAAAATCAAGAGTCAGAAAGACTTTTTCTCGGGACTGATGTTTACGGTCGTGGGCGTGGCGTTCGCATGGGGCGCCACCACCTACAGCGTAGGCAGCGGCGCCCGCATGGGGCCGGGTTACTTCCCGTTGATGCTGGGCATCCTGATGGCCGTCATCGGCCTGGGGATCATGTTCAGCGGCCTGACCGTCGAAACCACCGACGGCGAAAAGATCGGCAAGTGGGCCTGGAAGCAGGTCGTGTTCATCCTGGGCGCCAATCTCGCGTTCGGCATCCTGCTGGGCGGCCTGCCGAGCATCGGCGTGCCGGCCATGGGAATGATCATCGCCATCTACGCGCTCGTGATCATCTCGAGCCTGGCGGGCCATGAGTTCAAGCTCCCCAGCGTGCTGATCCTGGCCACCGTGCTGGCCGTCGGCAGCTATGTCGCCTTCATCTGGGCGCTCAAGCTGCAGATCCAGGTCTGGCCGACCTTCATCACCGGTTGAGAAGAAAGCGCGCAAATGGAATTGTTTGAACACCTCTCGATGGGTTTTGGCGTTGCCTTTACCTTCACCAATCTGCTGTACTGCCTGGTCGGCTGCATCCTGGGCACCTTGATCGGCGTGCTGCCGGGCATCGGCCCGGTCGCAACCATCGCGATGCTGCTGCCCGCCACGTACGCACTGCCGCCTGTGTCGGCGCTGATCATGCTGGCCGGCATCTACTACGGCGCGCAGTACGGCGGCTCGACCACCGCCATCCTGGTGAACCTGCCGGGCGAATCCTCCTCCGTGGTCACCGTGATCGACGGCTACCAGATGGCGCGCAAGGGCCGTGCAGGTCCGGCGCTGGCCGCTGCGGGCCTGGGTTCGTTCTTTGCCGGCTGCGTTGGCACGCTGATCCTCGCGGCCTTCGCGCCGCCGCTGACCGAGCTGGCCTTCAAGTTCGGTCCGGCCGAGTATTTCTCGCTGATGATCCTGGGCCTGATCGGCGCGGTGGTGCTGGCCTCGGGCTCGCTGCTCAAGGCCATCGCCATGATCGTGCTGGGCCTCCTGATGGGCCTGGTGGGCACCGACGTGAATTCGGGCGTGGCGCGCTACAGCTTCGACATTCCGGAGCTCACCGACGGCATCGGCTTTGTGGCCATTGCCATGGGCGTGTTCGGCTACGGCGAAATCATTGCCAACCTTTCGCGTCCCGACGACGAGCGCGAAGTGTTCACCGCCAAGGTCTCGGGCCTGTTCCCGACCAAGGAAGACTTCAAGCGCATGATCCCCGCGGTGCTGCGCGGCACGGCGCTGGGCTCTTCGCTCGGCATCCTGCCGGGCGGCGGCGCGCTGCTGGCGGCCTTCGCGGCCTACACCATCGAGAAGAAGACCAAGCTGCAGCCTGGCGAAGTGCCGTTCGGCAAGGGCAACATCCGCGGCGTGGCGGCGCCCGAGTCGGCCAACAATGCCGGCGCGCAGACCTCCTTCATCCCGCTCCTGACGCTGGGCATTCCGCCCAACGCGGTGATGGCGCTGATGGTGGGTGCGATGACCATCCACAACATCCAGCCCGGCCCGCAGGTCATGACCAGCAACCCCGAGCTGTTCTGGGGCCTGATCGCCTCGATGTGGCTGGGCAATGCGATGCTGATCATCCTGAACCTGCCGCTGATCGGCATGTGGATCAAGCTCCTGTCGGTGCCCTACAAGTTCCTGTTCCCGGCGATCGTGCTGTTCTGCGCGATTGGCGTGTACTCGACCAACAACAACACCTTCGACATCTGGATGGTGGGCATCTTCGGCCTGGTGGGCTACACCTTCTTCAAACTGGGTTGCGAGCCTGCCCCGCTGCTGCTGGGCTTCATCCTTGGGCCGATGATGGAAGAGAACCTGCGGCGCTCGCTGCTGCTGTCGCGCGGCGACTGGAGCGTGTTCGTCACGCGCCCGATCTCCGCCAGCCTGCTGGCCGCCGCGGCGCTGCTGCTGGTGATCGTGCTGCTGCCGGCCGTCAAATCGAAGCGCGAAGAAGCCTTCGTCGAGGTTGACTGAGGGCTCGATTGACAGCGACCCAAGAGGCGCCTTCGGGCGCCTTTTTCTTTTTCAGGGCCTGGCTGCTCTTGGCGGCTTCATGTGCTGGCGCGCCATGGTGAGGAAGGCCATGGCTGCGGGACTGAGCGGATGCTTGGCGAGGCGGATGGCGACGACCGGGTACTCGAGCACCGGGCGCGTGACGGCCACCGCGCGCAGGTTGCCGGGCATCAGCACCTCCACATAGCGCGGCAGGAGCGCCACGCCTGCGCCCGCCTGGATCAGGCCGAAAGCCGTCGACAGCATCGACACGTGGTGGACCACGCGCGGATACACATTGGCCATGCTCGAAAGCTGGCGGCTCACGGCGCGCCATACGTTGGCGTCGGGGTTCACATGGATGAAGGGCAGCGCCTCGAGCTGCCGGGCATCGACCACCACGCGCTGTGCCAGCGGATGGTCGTCGCGCACGAACAGTGCCATGCGCTCGGTGAACAGCGGCTCGGTCGCGAGTTCGGAGTGTTTCTGCCCGATATCGGAACCGAAGCCCAGATCGGCCTCCTGCGAGAGGATGCGCGAGATCATCTGCTCCGCGGTGCTGTCGAGCAGCGTGGTTGCCAGCGTGGGGTGCTTCTGCGAGAACCGGCCGAGCATCGGTGGCAGCAGGGCGCCCGCCGTGAGGTGGCCCACCGCCAGCACCACGCGTCCTTCGCGCAGCTGCGACTGCGAGCGGCAGGCGTCCACCGATTCATCGATCAGCCGCAACGCGCGCACGGCGGTCTCGACCATCATCTGGCCCGCGCCCGTCAGCTGGATGCGGCGGCCCCGCACCACCAGCGGCTGCCCGAGTTCTTCCTCCATGCGCTTGACCAGGTGGCTGATCGCGGGCTGCGTCAGCTGAAGGGCTTCCGCCGCGAGCGTGAAGCTGCCCGATTCGGCCACCGCCGCCAGCGCGCGCAGCTGCTGCAGGGAGACTTCTTCCGCCGCGTTCCTTGCCATAAACCGAACTCATAGTTGAATAACTCGAATTATCTGGCTTGATGCCGGTGCGCTGCATAGCATGCGAGCTTTTCTCCACCAGGCCAGAATCAGCACCATGAAAAGAATCCAGTTCCTCCAAGCGGCCGCAGCGGCGCTTTGCGTGGCTGCGTCGACGCCCGGCCTGGCCCAGGGCTACCCGAACAAGCCGGTGCGGCTCATCGTGCCGTTTCCGGCGGCCGGCGCGACCGACCTCTTTGCCCGCACGCTCGGGCAGAAGATGGGCGAAAAGCTCGGCACCACGCTGGTCATCGACAACAAGCCGGGCGCAGGCGGCGCCATCGGCTCCGACATGGCCGCGAAGGCACCGGCCGACGGCTACACGCTGCTGCTGGCCACCACCAGCACCCACTCCATCGGGCCGGCCATCACCAGCAAGCTGCCCTACGACACGGTGCGCGACTTCACGCCCATCGCGCATGTGGGCGACGCGCCGAGCATCATGCTGGTGCCGGTCAATTCGCCCGCGAAGACCGTGCGCGAGTGGATCGATTACGCAAAAAAGAACCCCGGAAAGCTCAACTACGCCTCCAGCGGCAACGGCACCATCGTGCAGCTCACGGCGGAGCTGTTCAAGTCGCAAGCCGGCGTGTTCGTGACGCACATTCCCTACAAGGGCACGGCGCTGGCCATTCCCGACCTGATCAGCGGCAAGGTCGACGTGCTGTTCGACTCGCTACCCACCGGCATGCCGCATGTGCGCGACGGCCGGTTGCGCGCGCTGGGCGTTACCACGCTGAAGCGCAGCCCGCTCGCGCCCGAGCTGCCGCCGATCGCCGACACGCTGCCGGGCTTCGAGTCGAACACCTGGTTCGGCTTCTACGGCCCCAAGGGCCTGCCGGCGGACATCGTCGCGCGCGTCAACAAGGCCGCGAACGAGGCGCTGGCCGATCCCGAGGTGAAGGAAAAGCTTTCGCGCCTGGGCATCGAGCCTGCTGCTGCCGGAACGCCCGAGCAGTTCGCCAGGATGGTGGCGGCCGACGCCGCCAAGTGGAAAAAAATCGTGGTCGAGCGCAAGATCAGCAACGAATAGCGAGCACATCCCATGAACTTCGACTTCAGCAACCCCTATCTCTCCACCCGCATTCCGATCTTTGCGCGCAACGTGGTGTCCACGTCGCATCCGCTCGCCTCGCAGGCGGGGCTGCGCATGCTGCAGCAGGGCGGCAATGCCGTCGATGCGGCCATTGCCACGGCGGCCGTGATGACGCTGGTCGAGCCCGTGAGCAACGGCCTGGGCAGCGATGCCTTCTGCATCCTGTGGGATGGCAAGGAACTGCACGGCCTCAACGCCTCGGGCCGCGCGCCCAAGGCCTGGACGCCCGACTACTTCAAGGCCAAGTACGGCGCCGATGCCGCCACGCCGCCGATGCGCGGCATCGATTCGGTCACCGTGCCGGGCGCGGTGCGCGGCTGGGTGGCGCTGAGCGAGCGCTTCGGCAAGCTGCCTTTTGCCGATCTGCTGGCGCCGGCCATCGACATCGCCGAACGCGGCTACCTGGTGCCGCCGGTGGTGCAGCAGAAATGGGCCGCCGCGGTGCCGGTGCTGGCCTCGGTGGCGGGCTTCGCGCAGACCTTCATGCCCTGGGGCCGGGCGCCCGAAGTGGGCGAGCTGTTCCGCTTCACGGCCGCCGCGCGTGCGCTCAAGGCCATTGCCCGCACCAAGGGCGAGGCCTACTACAGCGGCGAGATCGCCGAGGCGCTCGCCAGGTTTTCGAAAGAGCAGGGCGGCTCGCTCACGGTGGCCGACCTCTCGGCCTACCAGCCCGAATGGGTCCAGCCGATCTCGCGCGACTACCGCGGCCACACGCTGCACGAGATTCCGCCCAACGGGCAGGGCATTGCGGCGCTGATCGCGCTCGGCATCCTCGAGAAATTCGACATCGCCTCGCTGCCGGTCGACTCGGTCGCTTCGCAGCACCTGCAGATCGAGGCGATGAAACTCGCCTTCGCCGACGTCTACCGTTACGTGTCGGAGCCATCGTCGATGACGGTGACACCCGCGCAAATGCTCGATGACTCCTACCTGGCATCGCGTGCGAGACTCATCGACGTGAAAAAGGCACAGGACTTCAAGGCCGGCAACCCCGTCAAGGGCGGCACCATCTACCTCACGGCGGCCGACGAGAGCGGCATGATGGTGAGCTTCATCCAGAGCAACTACATGGGCTTCGGCTCGGGCTGCGTGGAGCCCGAGTTCGGCATCAGCCTGCAGAACCGCGGCCACGGCTTCAGCCTCAAGGCCGAGAGCCCGAACGTCGTGGCGCCGGGCAAGCGGCCGTTCCACACCATCATTCCGGCCTTCCTCACCAAGGACGGCCAGCCGGTGATGAGCTTCGGCGTGATGGGCGGCAACATGCAGCCGCAAGGCCACATGCAGACGCTGGTGCGCATGCTCGACTACAAGCAGAACCCGCAGGCCGCCTGCGATGCGCCGCGCTGGCGCTTCAACGCGGGGCTCGAGATCAACGTCGAGGCCGCGATGAATCCGGCCACGGTTCAGGGCCTGCGCGAGCTCGGCCACCACCTCGACGTGATCGACGACTCCTACCAGGACTTCGGCGCCGGCCAGTTCATCTGGCGCGCAGGCGATCCATCGGTCGAAGGCTACGTGGCCGCCAGCGATCCGCGCCGCGATGGCTTGGCGGCAGGCTTTTGACGGCTACGCGATGATCGGGGAATGACCAAGTCCGCCGTACAGACCGGCATTCCCTCATCTTCCGCAAGCGGCGCAAGGAGCATTGCGCCCGGCCTCATCCTCGCCTCGCTGGGCGCGGTCGCGTTCAGCGGCAAGGCCATCATCGTCAAGCTGGCCTACCGCTACGGCGTGGATGCGATCACGCTGATCATGCTGCGCATGCTGTTCGCGCTGCCGCTGTTCGCGCTGATGGCGTGGTGGGCCGGCCGCGGCAAGCCCGCGCTCACGGGGCGCGACTGGTTCGGCGTGGTGGGGCTCGGCTTCTCGGGCTATTACCTTGCGAGCTTTCTCGACTTTGCGGGGCTCGCCTACATCTCGGCCAGCTTCGAGCGGCTCATCCTTTATCTCAACCCCACGCTGGTGCTGCTGTTCGGCTGGCTTTTGTACCGGCGGCGCGCCACGCGGCCGCAGGTGCTCGGCATGATCGTGAGCTATGCCGGCGTGCTGCTCGTGTTCGGGCATGAGCTTTGGATCGGCGGTGGCGGCAAGGGTGGCGGGGCGGCGGCCTGGGGCACCTTCCTCGTGTTCCTGAGCGCCGTGAGCTATGCGGGCTACCTTGTCTACAGCGGCGAATTCGTCAAGCGCCTGGGCTCGCTGCGGCTCGTGGGGCTGGCCACCACCGTGGCCTGCCTGCTGTGCATCCTGCAGTTCGTGCTGACGCGGCCGATGAGCGCCGCGATGCAGGTGGCGCCCGAGGTCATCTGGCTGTCGGTGCTCAACGCCACGCTGTGCACGGCGGTGCCTGTCCTCATGGTCATGATGGCCATCGAGCGCATCGGCCCGGCCATGGCCGCGCAAACCGGCATGATCGGGCCGCTGTCGACGATCCTCATGGGCGTGGTCATACTCGGCGAGCCGTTCACCGCGTGGATCGCGGCCGGCACGGTGCTCGTGATTGCGGGCATCTTCGTTTTCACACGCATGGGGCGCTAGCGTCCCTGCAGTCAAGGAGCAACAACATGGATTTGGGCATTGCAGGCAAGACCGCGCTGGTGTGCGGCGCGAGCAAGGGACTCGGCTACGGCTGTGCCGAGGCGCTGGTGCGCGAGGGCGTGAACGTGGTCATCGTGGCGCGCGGCGCCGAGGCGCTGGAAGCGGCGGCTGCGAAGCTGGCCGCAGCGGCAGCCGGCTCGCCGGCGCCTTTCGTCAAGCACGTGGCCGCCGACATCACGACGGAGGCCGGCCGCGCCGCGGTGTTCGCACTGGGCCACGACT
Organism: Variovorax sp. V93; assembly: GCF_041154485.1. Classification (NCBI taxonomy): domain Bacteria; kingdom Pseudomonadati; phylum Pseudomonadota; class Betaproteobacteria; order Burkholderiales; family Comamonadaceae; genus Variovorax; species Variovorax sp. V93. The sequence continues at coordinate 1,334,632 of NZ_AP028669.1, forward strand.
TCGACATCGTGGTCACCAACGCCGGCGGCCCGCCCCCGGGCGACTTCCGCAGCTGGGACCGCGAGGCCTGGATCAAGGCCGTCGATGCCAACATGCTGACGCCCATCGAGCTCATCAAGGCCACGGTCGACGGCATGGCCAAGCGCGGCTTCGGGCGCATCGTCAACATCACCTCGAGCTCGGTGAAGTCGCCCATCGACATCCTGGGCCTCTCCAACGGTGCGCGCAGCGGCCTCACGGGCTTCGTGGCCGGCGTGGCGCGCACCTCCATCGCCGCGCAGGGCGTGACCATCAACAACCTGCTGCCCGGCTCCTTCGACACCGACCGCCTCAAGGGCACGATGGCAGGCACGGCCCAGAAGACCGGCCAGGACTTCGACACCGTGTGGGAAGCCCGCAAGAAGAACATCCCGGCCAGGCGCTTCGGCACGCCGGCCGAGTTCGGCGCGATCTGCGCCTTTCTCTGCAGCATGCAGGCGGGCTACATGACGGGGCAGAACGTCCTTGCTGACGGCGGCGCCTACCCTGGCACGTACTGAGCTCGCCCCCAGGCTTCGCGCACGTCGCGTCGCGCGCCTATCGGCGCCGTGAGGACACCACGATCCCGCCCACGATCAGCGCGAAGGCCGCACCGTGGTACCAGTGCGGCGGCTCGCGCAGGAAGGCCGCGGACAGCAGCGCAGCGAACAGCGGCGTGAGGTTCATGAAGAAGCTCGCCGCCTGCGGCCCCGCATGCTGCACGCCGCTGCCCCAGCAGCGATAGGCCAGCACGGCCGGGCCGATGCCGATGAAGGCCAGCGCCGCCAGCAGCGGCCATCCGAGCGCCATGCGCGCATCGGTCAGCATCCATTCCCCGGCCGCGAACAGCCCCGACCATGCGAGGCCGAACACCAGCTGCGCCATCAGGAACGCGGCCCAGTCCTGCCGCACGCCCTGCGGCTCCCGCGTGCGCGCGAGGAACCAGCTGTAGAACGCCCAGGCGATGGTGCCCAGGATCATGTAGAGATCGCCCGGCACCAGCCGCAGCGCGAGCAGCTGCCGCCATTCGCCGCGGCTCAGCACCAGCAGCACGCCCAGCATCGAGAGCAGCGAGCCACCGATCTCGCGACCGCTGACACGGGCGCCGAAGAAAATGCCGCCCACCGCCAGCATCCACAGCGGCAGGCTGGAGCCCACCAGCGTGACGTTGATCGGCGCGGAGGTCTGCAGCGCCAGGTACTGGAACGCGTTGTAGCAGCCGATGCCCAGCAGCCCCAGCACCGCGTAGCGCTTCCAGTGCGGCCACATCGGGCTGCCGCGGCGCAGCACCGGCCACGCGAGCGGCAGCAGCAGCACGAACGCGATGACCCAGCGCACGAAATTCAGCGTGAGCGGCGACACCAGGTCGCGCACCAGGCGGCCCACCACCGCGTTGCTCGCCCACAGCAGCGGCGGCACGGTGAGCAGGAAGACGGTCGACGGCGTGAGGCGCTGCTGGATCTGCATGGCCGCCGACTCTACCGGGCATTCCCCGCCCCCGCCGCGCGAAGGCCAAACGTGGCACGATGCGCCTCTTCTTTTCTGTGCGACTGGAGACTTCGAAGATGATGAGCAAAGCCGTCCGTATCGACCGCCATGGCGGCCCCGAGGAACTGAAGATCGTCGACGTCGAGGTGGGCGAGCCCGGCCCCGGCGAGATCCGCATCCGCCACAAGGCCGTGGGCCTGAACTTCATCGACACCTACCAGCGCAGCGGGCTCTATCCGTTCCAGATGCCGCTGCAGCTGGGCATGGAAGCCTCGGGCGTGGTCGAGGCGGTGGGCGAAGGCGTGGTGCACCTGAAGGCCGGCGACCGCGCCGCCTACGCGAGCCAGCCGCCCGGCGCCTACAGCGAGCTGCGCGTGATGCCGGCAAAGAACGTCTGCAAGCTGCCCGATGCGATCTCGTTCGAGACCGGCGCGGCCATGATGCTCAAGGGCCTGACGACGCAATACCTGCTGAAGAAGACGCTGCCGGTGGAGGGCCTGCAGCCCGGCGACTTCATCGTGTTCCACGCGGCGGCCGGCGGCGTCGGCCTGATCGCCTGCCAGTGGGCCAAGGCCCTGGGCCTGCAGCTGATCGGCACCGCGGGCAGCGATGCCAAGTGCAAGCTGGCCCTGGCGCACGGCGCGGCACATGCCATCAACTACAGCACCGAGAACTTCGCGGCCCGGGTGAAGGAGATCACCGGCGGCAAGGGCGTGAAGGTGGTGTACGACTCGGTCGGCAAGGACACCTGGGAAGGTTCCATCGACTGCCTGCGCCCCTTCGGCCTTTTGGCCGTGTTCGGCAACGGCTCGGGCCCGGTGCCGCCGATCAGCCTGGGCACGCTCGCGTCCAAGGGCTCGCTCTACGTGACACGGCCGACGCTGTTCACGCACATGGCCACGCGCGAGAGCACGCAGGCGATGGCGGACGACCTGTTCGGCGTGGTGCAGAGCGGCGCGGTGAAGATCCCGATCGACCAGCGCTATGCACTGGCCGACGTGCAGCAGGCCCACCGCGACCTGGAAGCGCGCAAGACCACCGGCTGCACCATCCTCACGCTCTGAGTCCGGGCCGTGGCGGGCCCGCCGCAGGGCCAGCCCTGTCCTACCCGGGGTGGGGTGTCATGCCTGCGTCTTGTGCAAGGTGCACTTTGTAGCCTTCAGCAAAGCCAGCGAAGGCCAGCGCCATGGACACCGTCAGAACCTTCATCGTCGAGGACAACCCCGCCATCCGCGAGAACCTGGCCGGAACCCTGCGCGAGGTGGCGCGGATCGATCCGGTGGGCCAGGCCGAAACGCAGGACGAGGGCGCGCGCTGGCTCGCAGGCAACCTCTCGCAGTGGGACTTGGCCATCGTCGACCTGTTCCTCAAGGATGGCACCGGCTTCGGCGTGCTCGAAGCCTGCCGCAACCGCGATCCGAACCAGAAGATGGTGGTGCTCAGCAACCACCTGACCCCGGAGATGCGCCGCAAGTGCGCGCAGCTGGGCGCCGACGCGGTGTTCGACAAGGCCACCGAGCTCGACGACCTGATCGATTTCTGCCTGCGCCGCCGGCAGGAGCAGTTGATGGCGCCGCGGTTGCCGGCGGCGCACTGACCGCTGCGCGCCGGATCAGCCCTCGATCTTCCCGAGCCGCGATTCGCGCAGCCGGCTCGGCGCCAGCGCGCCCGCCGATTCCAGGATCGGATAGGCAATGGAGCAGATGTGCGAGTTGATCCGCTTCAGGTCGCTGATCAGGTCGATGTGCAGCGAACTGGTCTCCATGCTCAGCGTGGTGCGGTCGGAGAGCCGGTCGAGGTGGGTGGTGGCATAGGCCCGCTCGAGGTCGCGGAAGCGGGCTTTTTCCTGCAGCAGCCGCTGCGCGTCGCGCACGTTGCCATTCAGGAAGACGCTCATGCTCAGGCGCAGGTTGGCGACCAGCCGTCCGTGCAGCTCCACGATTTCCGCCATGCCCGCCTCGGAGAAATTGCGCTGCGGCTTGATCTTCTTGTCCTCGATGTCGATGATCACGCGCTCGATGATGTCGCCGATCTGCTCCATGTTGATGGTGAAGCTGATGATGTCGGTCCAGCGCCGGCTTTCTTCCTCGCCCAGCGCCTCGCGCGAGATCCGCGTCATGTAGTACTTGATGGCCGAGTAGAGCTCGTCCACCGTGTCGTCGAGCTGCCGCAGTTCCTGCGCCAGGCGCAGGTCGTTGTGGCGGATCACGTCGAGCGTGCCGATGAGCATGGTCTCCACCACGTCGGCCTGGTGCAGCGCCTCGCGCGCCGCGTTCGAAATGGCGAGCGAGGGCGTCGAAAGGGCCGACGGGTCGAGATGGTGCGGCCGCGTCGAGCTGGCCGGCAGCGGCGGCACCGGCAGCACCTTGGTGACCAGCGTGGCGACCCACTGCGTGAGGCCGATGAAGCCCACGCTGATGATCACGTTGAACGCCAGGTGGAACAGCACCACGCCGTGCGTCGCATTCGGCACGTGCGGCTGCACATGGCGCAGCCAGAGGCCGACGAAGGGCGCGAGGATGGCCACCCCCAGCGCCTTGAACAACAGGTTGCCCACCGTGACCTGGCGCACCGGCACGGCGGACTTGGCCGTGGTCAGCACCGCCAGCAGGCCGCTGCCGAGGTTGGCGCCCAGCACCAGCCCGAGCGCGACGTCCAGCGGCACCACGTTGGAGCTGGCCATGGCCGCCACCAGCAGCACCACGGCCAGGCTCGAGTAGGCCACGATCGCCAGCGCGGCGCCGATGGTGATCTCGAGCAGCACGTCGCTGTTGAGCGAGGCCAGCAGCACGCGCACGGCCGGCGCTGAAAAGAGCGGCTCCGTCGCCTCCACCACCAGCTGCAGCGCCAGCAGCATCAGCCCCAGGCCGATCAGCACCCGCCCCACGCGGCCCGCCACGCTGGCCGAGCGGGAAATGAACAGCACCACCCCCACGAAGATGAACATCGGCGACAGCCAGGACAGGTCGGCCGAGAACAGCACCGAGATGAGCGCCGTGCCGATGTCCGCTCCGCGCATCACCGCCAGCGCCGCCGGCAGCGTGACCAGGCCCTGCCCCACGAAGGAGGAAGTCATCAGCGAAGTGGCGGTGCTCGACTGCACGAGGGCCGTGACGCCGATGCCCGAGAGCGCGGCCGTGAAGCGGTTGCGCATGCTCTGCACCAGGATCTTGCGCAGGTTGGCGCCGAACACGCGCAGCACGCCCGTGCGCACGAGGTGCGTGCCCCACACCAGCAGGGCGACGGCGGCGAGCAGGTTCAGGAGGTGCTTCATGGATGCCGGTTTCTATCCTTTTCGTTTTTGTTCGTTTGCGGCCCCATTTTCCACATGTATGGCCTCAGTCGATCAACGCTCCGTTGTCATGGAAGGGAAAAGGGCCTTCGAAGGTACCGGAAGCCGCCAGATGGGTCACGAGCCGGCCGTCCCGGGCCGACCAGGCATGGACCCTGAAGCCCGGCGGCTCCAGCGTCCAGGCCGAGGCCGCATCGGGCGACAGGTCCAGGCAGACCTGGTGCGCCGGCGCCGGCGAAGTCGATGCGATGGTGCCGCCGAAGCGCACGTCGATGGCGCGGTGCAGGTGGCCGCAGATCACGCGCTCCACGTTGCCATGCCGCGCAACCAGTGCTTCGAGCGCCTCGGCGCCCTGCAGCAGGCCGATCTCGTCCATGTGGCCGATCAGCGTGCGGAAGGGCGGGTGGTGCATGGCAATCACCACCGGTTCGCCGCGGCAGGCGCCGAGCTGTTCCTCGAGCCAGGCCAGGCGTTCGCCGCAGAGTTCGCCGTGGCTCGCGCCCGGCACGCAGGTGTCCAGCGCGAGCAGGCGCAGCGCGCCCACGCGCACCGAATACTGCACGAAGCCGGCCGAGCCCACGCCCGCCGCCAGATAGGCATGGCCGGGGAAGCTGCGGCGCAGCTGGCCGCGCTCGTCATGGTTGCCCGGCATCAGGTAGACCGGCATCGCGAGCGGCGCCAGCAGGCGCGCCAGGTGCTCGTACTCGGCCGCGCGGCCGAAGTCGCTGAGGTCGCCCGTGATCACGACGGCGTCGGGCTGCTGCGGCAGCCGCAGCACCGACTGCACCGCGCGCTCCAGGTAGGGCGCGGTGTCGATGCGGCCATAGGCCAGGCGTCCCGGTTCGCGGATGTGCAGGTCGGTCAGCTGGACCAGGAAAGTGGTGTCTTGTGTCGTTGTCGTCATGCGCTGGTCTCCTGCGAGGTCATCAGGCGGTCGGGCAGGATGCGCAGGCCCACCGGATCGCCGGGGCCGAAAGGCGTGTCGCGGCCCACATCGGCCACGAGCAGGGGCTGGTCCTGCATGCGCAACTGCAGCTGCACGCGGTCGCCGAGGAAGGTGCGGCGCTCGACCGTGGCGGCGCCCCAGTCGGGCCGCGGCGCGCCCACTTCGACGTCTTCCGGCCGCACCAGCAGCATCGCATGGCTGCGCCAGGCGGGCGGGCAAGGCAGGGTGCTTCCGCCGAGTCGGACAACGCCTTGCGCAATGGCGTCGGCCTCGCGCGCGAGGCGGTTGACGCGGCCCAGGAACTCCGCCACGAAGGGATGCGCCGGCGCGCGGTACAGCTCTTCGCCGCGGCCGATCTGCACGATGCGCCCGGCGCTCATCACCGCCAGGCGGTCGGCAATGGCCATCGCCTCCTGCTGGTCGTGGGTGACGTGGATGGCCGTGATGTGCAGGCGGCGCAGCAGTTCGGCGAGCTCGTCGCGCAGCGACTCCTTGAGCTTGGCATCGAGCGCGGCCAGCGGCTCGTCCAGCAGCAGCACGCGCGGACGCACGGCCACGGCGCGCGCCAGCGCCACGCGCTGCCGCTGGCCGCCCGAGAGTTCGGCAGGGCGCTTGTTCTCCAGCCCGCCCAGGCGCGTCAGGTCGACCAGCTCGCCCACTGCGCGCCTTTCCTCTGCCGGCGCCACGCCGCGGATGCGCAGCCCATAGCCGATGTTGGCCGCCACCGTCATCTGCGGAAAGAGCGCGTAGCTCTGGAACACCATGCCGACGCCGCGATGCTCCACCGGCCGCCCGGTGACGTCCTGCCCGCCGAACACGATGCGGCTGCCTTCGTCGGGCGCTTCGAGCCCCGCGATCAGCCGCAGCAGCGTGGTCTTCCCGCAGCCCGAGGGCCCGAGCAGCGCGAGCACTTCGCCCGCCTCCACATGCAGGTCGGTCGGCAGCAGGCCGCGCGTGCCGTCAGCGTAGGTTTTCGCGCAATTCGCGATGTCGATGGGGACGCGTTCAAGTTCCATGGCGTTTCTGCATCAGGTTGGCAAGGTATTGAAGGCCCCACAGCACCGGAAGGATCACGGCGAAGAAGACCAGCGTGTAGGCCGATCCGATCTCGATGCGCATCGAGGCATAGCTGTCGGCCAGGCCCACGGGCAGGGTGCGCGTGAGCGGCGTGTGCAGCATCCACGTGAGGTTGAACTCGCCCACCGAGAGCGTGAACACCATCAGGCCGCCGGCGACGATCGCGGGGAACACGGCGGGCACGAGGATGCCCATGAAGCGCTGGCGGAAGTTGGCGCCCAGCGAGCGCGCCGCCTCTTCGAGCGCGAGCAGGTCGTCGCGCTGGAAGGCCGAGCTCACGGTGCGTACCATGAACGGCAGCGTGAACACCATGTGGCCCACGAGGATGAAGGCGAAGCTCTGGCGGAAGGCCGTGAGCTGGCCGTAGGCGAGGATCAGCGCCAGCGCCGTGGCCAGTCCCGGCACCGCCACCGGCAGCGTGAGCAGCTCCTCGAAGATGTGCGCCGCCCGCGAGCGGCTGCGCGCCAGCGCATAGGCGCAGGGCACGCCCAGCAGCACGGTGCCCACCACGCAGGCCAGCGCCAGCGCGAGCGACCAGCCGACGGTGCCGCCGTAGTTCTCCCACACCTCGCCGAGCCAGCGCAGCGTGAGGCCGCTCTTCAGGCCGGCGCTGTAGTTGTTGACCAGCCCCGCCATCACCGACAGCAGCATCGGCGCGATCATGAAGAGGCTCACAAGCACGGTGATGGCCAGCAGGAAGGGCGCCCTGGGTTGCGTGTTCTTGCGCATGAGGCAATTCCTTCGATCAGCGTGCGACCGGGTTGGCGCCGAAGCGCCGCGCGGCGAACAGCACCACCCAGGTCACGAGGCCCAGCGCGATCGACAGCGATGCGGCGAGCGCGAAGTTGGCGTAGTTGGTGAACTCGTTGTAGATGGTGATGGGGATCACCTCGAACTTGCTGGCCAGCGTGAACGCGGTGCCGAAGGCGCCCATCGAGGTGGCGAACAGGATCGCGCCACAGGCGAGCGTGGTGGGCGCGAGCTCTGGCAGCCACACGTCGCGTGCTACCCGCAGGCGCGAGGCGCCGAGCGAACGCGCGGCTTCTTCGAGCTGCATGTTCATGGCCTCGGCCGCGGCGGCGTAGGTGGCAACGGCGCGCGGCAACGAGAAGTAGAGGTAGGCCAGGAACAGGCCGAGCAGGCCATAGGCGAAGGTGATGCGTTCGCCGAACAGGCTGTCGCCGAGGTCCGCCACCAGCCCTTGCCGCCCGCCGAGCAGGATCACGAAGAAACCGATGATCACGCCCGGAAAGGACAGCGGCAGCGTGAGCAGCGACAGCAGCATGCGCTTGCCTGCGAAGGTGTGCCGCGCAAGGTAGATGCCCACGGCGGCGCCCAGCACCAGCGTTGCCAAGGTCACCGCCACCGACAGTGCCACGGTATTGGCCATGCTCTGCAGGTAGCGGGAGTCGGTCAGCACAGCGAAGTAGGTGGCCCAGCCCTTGCTCGCCGGCAGCGTGAGCAGGCGCACCACCGGCAGCAGCCAGAAGGCCGCGAAGAACACGGCGGCAGGAGCTGCGCAGGCGAGCAGGCGCCAGCGTGGGTTCCAGGCGTTGGCCGACGACGACTTCATGGCGCGGGCTTCTTCAGCGCACTTCCTTGAGATAGCGGTCGGAGAACGCCCGCTGCGCCTCCGCCATGCGCGCGTAGTCCACGCTCTTGGCGCGTGCGTATTCGCTGGCCGGCAGGAACTGCGCCTCGATGTCCTTGGGCATTGCGCTCGTGCGCACCGGCCGCAGGTAGGCCTTGGCCCAGATCGCCTGGCCTTCGTCCGACAGCACGAAGTCGAGCACCTTCTTGCCTTCCGCGGCATGCGGTGCCTTGGCAACCAGGCTCATCACGTAGGGCACGGCCAGCGTGCCTTCGCTCGGGATGACGAAGGCGACGTTGGCCTTGTCCTTGTACTTGGCGCGGTAGGCGTTGAAGTCGTAGTCCAGCAGGATCGCGATCTCGCCCGACAGCACGCGCGCGTAGGAGGTCTGCTTGGGCACGATGGGCTCGTTCTTCTGCAGCGCCTTGAAGTAGTCGATGGCCGGCGCGAAGTTGTCGAGCGTGCCGCCGCGCGCCTCGTTCACGGCCACTGCGCCGACATAGCCCACGAAGGCCGAGGCCGGATCGAGGTAGCCGATCAGGCCCTTGTATTCGGGCTTGAGCAGGTCGGCCCACGACTTCGGAACCGGCTTGCCCTTGAGCGCATCGACGTTGACCATGAAACCGAGCGTGCCCGAATGGATGGTGAACCAGTTGCCGGCCGGGTCCTTCAGGCCGTCGGGAATGTCCTTCCATGCGGCCGGCTTGTAGGGCTCGACCACGCCTTCCTTCTGTGCTTGCACCGCGAAGGTCACGCCCAGGTAGGTGACGTCGGCCACGGGGCTCGCCTTCTCGGCCACCAGCTGCGCAAGCGACTGACCCGAGTTCTTGTTGTCGGCCGGCACGGTGATACCTGTTTTTGCCTTGATGGCCTTGAGCTGCGTGCCCCAGTCGGCCCACTCGGTGGGGCAGTTGTAGCAAATGGCGGTCTGGGCCATGGCCGTGCTGCCGGCGGCGAGCGCGGCAGCCAGCAGGCCCAGGCGGGCCATGCGCGAGAAGCGGGAAGTCAGCATGAAGGAGCTCCTTGGAGGGTGAGAGGCGGTAGCGGGTTGAGTGATCAGTCGGCGGCGGTGTCGCGCGCGGCTGCGCACGACTCGCCGTCCCGGAAGAAGTACGGCAGCAGAAGGCTCGCATCGGCCTGCAGCGCGGTGCCGCCGGCCATGGCCTGGACCAGCAGTTCGACGCTGCGGCGGCCGATGTCGTCGTTGGGCTGGGCGATGGTGGTGAGCGCCGGCGTCAGGTCTTCGCCGAGCGCGATGCCGTCGAAGCCGATGACGCTGAGGTCGTCCGGCACACCAAGGCCGTCCAGGTGCGCGGCGCGGATGCTGCGGATGGCGAGCAGGTCGTTCGAGCAGACCAGCGCGGTGGGCCGGCCGGGCGCCTGCAGCACGCCGGCGAGCGCATCGACCGCGCTCTCGACGAAGGGCACCTCGATCAATGGCGGCGCCTTGAGCCCGGCATCGGCCATGCCCTTGCGGTAGCCGCGATAGCGCTGCTGCGCGCGGTCGGACGCGGCGAGCGTACCGCTGACCATCGCGATGCGGCGATGCCCGTGCAGCACCAGCCGCGCCACCGCATCGGCCACGGCGGCTTCGCCATCGACGGTCACGCAGGGATGGTCGGGGTGCCTGTTGTAGGCCAGCACGTAGGGCGTGCCGGTGCTGCGCAGCCGGGCCAGCGCGGCCGACGTGGACGGATTGGAAACCACGAGGATCAGCCCGTCGACATTGCCGGCCAGAAGCAGGTGGACCGCGCGTTCTTCCTCGTCGAGCTGGTAGCCCGTGGTGACGGGAATGATCGCGTAGCCGCCGGCGATGGCTGCCCGCGCGATGCCCTGCAGGCACTCGGCAAAGGTTGGGTTCAGCAGCGTCGGCAGCACTACGCCCAATGCACGGCTGCGCTGGGTGCGCAAGGTGCGCGCGCTGGCGTTCGGCACATAGTCGAGTTCACGCGCGACGCGCTCCACCAGCTCCCGCGTGGAGCGGGTCACCTTGTCGGGGAAGTTGAAGGCCCGCGACACGGTGGCCACGGAAACCCCGGCTTTGGCTGCAACGGCTTGGATGCTCATTCGTGCGGTGTCATGTAATCGATTACATTTCACCGCGGCAGTATGACCCCGCTATGACAGGCCGTGAAAGTGGGGAGAAACCCTCGCGTTGTGGTGGAGGCTCGTCTTGCCCCCTCTCCCTCCGGGAGAGGGTGAGGGCGGACGGCCTCTAAAAGACGACGAACCTACTTCCCGCGCCGAACCCGCCGGATCTCGTCCAGGATCAGGCAGATGGCCCCGAGCGTGATCGCACTGTCCGCCGCATTGAACGCCGGGAAGTACCAGTTGCCCGCGTGGAAGCTCAGGAAGTCCACCACGTAGCCATGCATCATCCGGTCGATCACGTTCCCGATCGCTCCGCCCAGGATGCAGGCCATCGAGAACGAGAATAGCTTCTGCCCCGCGTGCGACTTCAGCATCCAGACGATGAACACCGCGGCCGCCACGCCAATGGCCGTGAAGAACCAGCGCTGCCAGCCCGAGTGGTCGGCCAGGAACGAGAACGCGGCGCCCGTGTTGTGCGCCCGGACCACGTTGAAGAAGCTCGTGACGTAGGTCGCGTCGCCGAGCTTGTAGTAGCCCAGGATCAGCGTCTTGGTGAACTGGTCGATGATCAGGACGATTGCCGCCAGAGCGAGCCACGGCCAGATGCTGCCGCTGCGCGAGCGCGATGCCGACATGGAGCGTGCGGCCGCCATCAGGCAAAGCTCCGCGGCTCGCCGGCACCGAACAGGTTGCTCGTGCAACGGCCGCAGATCGTGGGATGCGCCGGGTCGTGGCCCACGTCGTCGCGGTAGTGCCAGCAGCGGTCGCACTTCTGCGCGCTGCTCGGCGTGACCACGGTGGACAGCGCCTCGCCCGCCGCCAGTTCGATGGCGGAGGCGATGAAGACGAACTTCAGGTCGTCGCCCAGCGAGCCCAGCAACGCGAAGTCATCAGCCGCTGCGCTGAGCCGCAGGTTCGCCTGCAGCGACGAGCCCACCTTGCCTTCGGCGCGCACGGCCTCGATGTCCTTGTTGACCACGTCGCGGATCTCGCGGATGCGGCCCCACTTGGCAAGCAGTGCTTCGTCGGGCGCGGCGAACTTGCTGTACGTCTGCGCAAAGATCGACTCGCCCGGCTTGCCCGTGCTCACGAATTTCCATGCCTCTTCGGCCGTGAAGCTCAGGAACGGTGCCATCCAGCGCAGCATCGCCTGCGAGATGTGCCAGAGTGCCGTCTGCGCACTGCGGCGCGCCCGCGAGCCCGGCGCGGTCGTGTAGAGCCGGTCCTTCAGGATGTCGAGGTAGAAGCCGCCCAGGTCTTCCGAGCAGTAGATCTGCAGCTTGGCCACCACTGGATGGAACTCGTACACCTGGTAGTGCGCGAGGATCTCGGCCTGGAACTGCGCCGCGCGCGACAGCGCATAGCGGTCGATCTCGAACAGCTGGTCGAGCGGCACCGCATCCTTCTGGATGTCGAAGTCGCTCGTGTTCGCGAGCAGGAAGCGCAGCGTGTTGCGGATGCGGCGGTACGCATCGACCACGCGCGCCAGGATCTTGTCGTCGCCAGCGATGTCGCCCGAGTAGTCGCTCGCGGCCACCCACAGGCGGATGATTTCCGAGCCCAGCTTGTTGCTGATCTCTTGTGGGTCGATGCCGTTCTTGAGCGACTTGCTCATCTTGATGCCCTTGGCATCCACCGTGAAGCCGTGCGTAAGCAGGCCGCGGTACGGCGCGCGGTCTTCCAGCGCGCAGGCGATCAGCAGCGACGAATGGAACCAGCCGCGGTGCTGGTCATGGCCTTCGAGGTATAGGTCGGCTTCGGGGCCGCTCTCGTGGTGCACGTTGGGGTGCGTGCCGCGCAGCACGTGATAGAAGGTCGAGCCCGAGTCGAACCACACCTCGAGGATGTCGGTGCTCTTGGTATAGCTCGGTGCATCTTCGGCGCCCAGGATGTCTTCGACGGTGACGCGGCTCCAGGCTTCGATGCCGCCCTTCTCGACGATGTCGGCGGCCTGGTCGAGGATCTCCATCGTGCGCGGATGCAGCTCGCCCGAATCCTTGTGCAGGAAGAACGGGATCGGCACGCCCCAGCTGCGCTGGCGGCTGATGCACCAGTCGGGCCGCCCGGCGATCATGTCGTGCAGGCGCGCCTTGCCGTTCTCCGGGTAGAAGCTGGTCTGTTCGATGGCGTCGAGCGCGGTCTGGCGCAGCGTCTTGGGTGCCTTGTCCTTGGTGAACACGCCTTCGCCCTCGTCCATGCGGATGAACCACTGCGCCGCGGCGCGGTAGATCACCGGCGTCTTGTGGCGCCAGCAGTGCGGGTAGCTGTGGGAGATGGTCTCGGTGGTCAGCAGCCGGTTGGCGTCGCGCAGCGCGGCGATGATCACCGGCACCGCCTTCCAGATGTTCTGCCCGCCGAACAGCGGGAAGTCGGGCGCGTAGCTGCCGTTGCCCTGCACCGGGTTCAGGATGTCGTCGTAGGCCACGCCGTGGGCGATGCAGGAGTTGAAGTCGTCCACGCCGTAGGCCGGCGACGAGTGCACGAGGCCGGTGCCGTCGGTGGCGGTGGCGTAGTCGGCCAGGTAGACCGGCGACAGGCGCCGATAGCCCGCGTCCACGTCGTACAGCGGATGCTCGAATTCGAGCCCGCCGAGCTTCTCGCCCTTGACCGTGGCCAGCACCTTGCCGTCGAGCGCATAGCGCGTCATGCACATCTCGACCAGCGAATTGGCCAGGATCAAGAGGCCGCGCTCGGTGTCGACCAGCGAGTACTCGATCTCGGGATTCAGGTTGATCGCCTGGTTGGCCGGGATGGTCCACGCGGTGGTGGTCCAGATCACGGCAAAGATGTCGCCGAGGATCGTGTGGTCGGTCCCGAAGGCCTTGAGCACCTTCTCGCGCTCGTGTGCCTTGAACGCCACGTCGAGGGTCTGGCTCTTCTTGTCCGCGTATTCGATCTCGAACTCGGCCAGCGACGAGCCGCAGTCGAAGCACCAGTACACGGGCTTCAGGCCGCGGTAGACGAAGCCGCGCTCGATCACGCGCTTGAACGCGCGCAGCTCGCCGGCTTCATTGGCGAAGTCCATCGTCTTGTAGGGGTGGTCCCATTCGCCCAGCACGCCCAGGCGCTGGAAGTCGGCCATCTGCTGCGCGATCTGTTCCGTGGCGTAGGCGCGGCTCTTGGCCTGCATCTCGTCGCGGCTCAGGTTGCGGCCGTACTGCTTTTCGATGGCGTTCTCGATCGGCAGGCCGTGGCAGTCCCAGCCGGGCACGTAGAGCGCGTCGTAGCCTTCGAGCTGGCGCGCCTTGGTGATCATGTCCTTGAGGATCTTGTTCACCGCGTGGCCCATGTGGATCTGGCCGTTGGCGTAGGGCGGGCCGTCGTGCAGGATGAACTTGGGCGCGCCGTGGCGGGCGTCGCGCAGGCGGTGGTAGCGGCCTTCTTCGTTCCATTCCTTGACCCAGCCCGGTTCGCGCTTGGGCAGGTCGCCGCGCATCGGGAAGGGGGTGTCGGGCAGGTTCAGCGTGGAACGGTAATCGGTGGGGGAAGCGGCGTCAGACATGTTGGGGTGCGAAACAGAGGGGCTTCGACAGGCTCAGCCCGAACTGCATTTGAGCGGTCGGTGCGGAAGAAAAGCCGTTCGCCCTGAGCTTGTCGAAGGGCGGCAGCACGGTGCGTGCAGGGCTAAATTCGATCGCGCGTGGTCTGGCGGTGGGTTTCGGCGTGGGTCGACGCAAAGAACGCGCGCGCGTCGCGCCCATCCTTGGCGATGCCCGCAGTCAGGGCCTCGAGGCTGGTGTAGCGCAATTCGTCGTGCAGTTTGTGCAGGAGTTCCACGCGGACGATTTTACCGTAGGCCCCTTCGGCTCCCAGATGCGAGGGCCACTCCAGGCAATGCGTCTCCAGCAGCACGCGGCCCGCGTTGACGTCGTTGGCATCGAGCGAGGGGCGCACGCCGAGGTTCGCCACGCCCGGCAGCGGCTGGTCGGCCAGCCCGTGCACCAGCACCGCGAAGATGCCGCTGGCCGCCGGTTTCCAGTGCTTGAAGCGCAGGTTGAGGGTGCGGAACCCGTCGTCCTTGCCGGGCGCCGAGGCGCCCAGCGCGCGGCCGAGCTTGCGGCCATGGACCACGTGGCCCGAGATCGTGTAGGGCCGCCCGAGCAGATGCTGGGCATCGGCCATGCGGCCCTCGGCCAGCGCCTCGCGCACGGCCGAACTGGAAACGCGCAGGCCGTGGACCTCGTAGCTGTTCATGCGCGCCACGTCGAAGCCGTGCGCATCGCCGGCCGCGTCGAGCATGGCGTAGTCGCCGGCCCGCCTGGCGCCAAAGCGGAAGTCGTCGCCCACCAGCACATAGCGCGCGCCCAGGCCGTCGATCAGCACGTTCTGGATGAATGCTTCGGGCGACTGGGAGGCGAGCCGGCCATCGAAGGGCAGCACCACCGTCTGCGCCACGCCGCAGGCCGCGAGCTCGGTGAGCTTGTCGCGCAGCGTGCCGATGCGCGCGGGTGCCAGGTCGGGTTTCCTGGTGACGGCGGCGAAATAGTCGCGCGGATGCGGCTCGAAGGTGAGCACGCAACTGGGCAGCCCGCGATGGCGTGCCTCGGTCTGCAGCAGCGCCAGCATGGCCTGGTGGCCACGGTGCACGCCGTCGAAATTGCCAATGGTGAGGGCGCAGGCCGGAGCCACGCCCGGGTGCCGGAAGCCGCGGAAAACCTGCATGGGTGGGTATCTTTTTGATAGCGCCTTTTGCCCGTCGAATGGGCACATCAGGCCGTTTTGTCACAAAGCCGGTATATTGTGACTCAGTGCGTCGCCCGAAGGGGCCTCCGGCGCGCTGCGTGTCCCTGGTCTTTCCGTGATTCTTCCCTTTTTGAGGAGGCGTGTGGTGAAGGTCTTGAAGCTGTCGGCCCAAGGGCTGCCCCAGTCATGGATATCGCTCGAACAGGCGGTCATCCACTATGCAGCGGACGAAGTCCGCTGGGAGGTGGGCGCGCAGGTGGCCGTGTTCCGTGGCGGCCACAATGCCATCACCGGCCAGCAATCGCAGATCGCGATCAACAGCATCATCGGCACCAAGGGTGTGCCGCGCATCAATCCCTTCACCCAGCGCCCGGGGCTCACCAACAGCAAGCTGTTCTCGCGCGACCGCAACATTTGTGCTTACTGCGGCGGGCATTTCCACGAAGACGAACTCACCCGCGAGCACATCATTCCGTTCGCGCAGAACGGCATCGACACCTGGATGAACGTGGTCACGGCCTGCCGGCCCTGCAACCACCGCAAGAGCAGCCGCACGCCCGAGCAGGCCAACATGCCGCTGCTGTACGCGCCCTACGTGCCCAGCCTCTGGGAAGATTTCATTTTGCGGAATCGCCGTATCCTGGCGGACCAGATGGAATTCCTGATGGCGCACCTGCCGCAGAGCTCGCGGCTGCACGACACCTAGCGCTTCCAGTCCGGCGGCCGTTTCTCGATGAAGGCCTGGACGCCTTCGAGCGCACTCTCGTCCATCATGTTGCAGGCCATGGTCTGGCTGGCGTCGGCCAGCGCGGCCTCGATGCCGGTTTCGAGTTGCCGGTAGAACAGCGCCTTGCCGAGCGCGAGCGCCTGGCGCGGCTTGGCGACGATGCTCGCCACCAGCGCCTCCACCGCGGCGTCGAGCTGGCCGGGTGGCGCCACCCGGTTGACCAGGCCCTTCTCGCGGGCTTCCTCCGCGCCGATGAATTCGCCGGTCACCAGCATCTCGAAGGCCTGCTTGCGGCCGAGGTTGCGCGACAGCGTGACGCTCGGCGTGGCGCAGAACAGTCCCACGTTCACGCCGCTGACCGCGAAGCGCGCCTCGGTCGCGGCCACCGCCAGATCGCACACCGCGACCAGCTGGCAGCCCGCGGCCGTCGCAATGCCGTGCACGCGCGCGATCACCGGCACGGGCAGGCGCTGGATCGACAGCATCATGGCGCCGCAGCGCTCGAAGAGCCGCTGGTAGTAGCCGAGAGAGGGTTCGGCGCGCATTTCCTTCAGGTCATGGCCCGCGCAGAAGGCCTTGCCCGCCGCCGCGATGACGACGGCGCGCACCGTGTCGTCGGCCGCAATGTCAGCGAGCGCCTGTTCGAGCGCGCCGAGCATGCCTTCGGAGAGGGCATTGAACGAGGCCGGGCGGTTCAGCGTCAGCGTGGCCACGCCGCGCGCATCGCGTGCCGCCAGCACGAAGGGAGAAGTCGTGTCGTTCATGTCCTTGGCCCTCGTCGATCCATCAGTAGGTCAATTCGAGCACCGTCACGTGCTGCTGCGCCGCAGGCCAGGTCAGGCCGGTGATCCGCTCCGCGTTGAATTCACCGGTCACGGCGCGCTGCGGTTGCGCGGCGGCCAGGCGCAACCGCGAACTCGACACGCCGGAGCCCCTGGGCGGCACGCCGGGCGGCGGGCTCTGACCGTCGAAGCGCATGGTGTCGCGCTCTGCATCGAAGTAGCCGCGGGGCCGCGTGAAGACGACGACCGCCTGGGCGCTGCCATCGGCCGGCGCGAGGCGTTCGGGGCGCAGGTTCACGACGCGGCTGCTGCGCGGAAACGGGCTGCGGTAGATGTGCGTGATGCCGTAGCCGGGTGCGCTGAGCACGAACTCGTAGGCCGTGTCGCCGCGCGCATTGAACGGACCCCAGCGGCCATCGGCGCCGATGCTCTTGCTGTGCACCGCATCGCCGCGCCGTGCGCCCGTGGCCGGATCGATGGCATACACGGTGACCTGCCCGCCATTGAGCGAAAGGTTCTCCGCGCCCACTGCACGGCCGTCGAGCACGACGCTCGCCTCGGGTGCCACCGCCGTGCTGCGCGGCGCTTCGCCGGTCAGGAACTGCCAGGTCGCCGCGAACGCGGGGGGCGAGAACGAGGTTTCCCGGTGGTCCACGCGCGGCAGCACCACGTTGGTCGCGCCCTTGAGCGCGGGGCCGTCGAAGCCGATGTTCGTCGGCTGGCCCGGCACGCCGATCCACACGCCGTCGGGCTGGGCGTACTTGTCGTTGTTGTCGGAGCGCAGCGTGAGCCACTTCACGCCCGGCGTGACTTCCTCGCCGTTCGACCCCTTCGGCGCATTGAGCTGCTGCATGAAGCCCGAGAGCCCCGAGAACTCGTTGTTCTCGCGGAAGCCCTTCACCGCCCAGATGCCGTGCGCCGGATTGCCGCCCAGCACCACGTGGCTCACGACGGCTGCGCCGCCGCCGTTCTGCACGTAGTTGCGGATCGTGTTGCCGCCGCGCGAATTACCGATCAGCACCACCTTGCCGGCGCCCGTGGCCTTCAGCACCTTGTCGACCTCGGCCTTCAGGAACACGGCCGAATCGGTGGTCGAGCTGCGGCCCGGCTGCGCCACGGCATCGTCGTCGCGCGCCAGCGGATAGGGCTGGTCGAGCGCGAAGAGCCGGTCGCGCGGCCAGCCGTTCGATTCGAAGCGCCAGATGGTGGTCAGCCACAGTGCGGCCGAATCGCCGTTGCCGTGCATGAAGACGATCGGGGGGCGTTCGGTGTACGAAGGCGAGGGAGCGGTGGCGCAGGCGGTCAGCATGGCGGTCGATGCGAGCCCGAGGGCCAGTAGGGTGCGGCGTGATGGCATGTGAGGTGTGTTCCTGGCAGGTTCCAGTAAGAACGCCCGCCGGCGCAAGGCGGGCGGGCGTTGGATGCTATGGGAAAAACAGCGTCAGGCGAAGACGCCGGCCGTGTCCTGCATGCGCGCCGACACTTCGCCCAGGTGGTGCAGCGTGTCGCCGAAGGTCATTTCGAGCTGCGTGAGCTTGCGGAAATAGTGGCTGCCGATGTATTCGTCGGTCACGCCGATGCCGCCATGCAGCTGCACCGAATTCGCGGCGACAAAACGCATCGACACGCCGAGCTGGTACTTGGCGCGCGCCAGTGCCTGGCGCCGCTCCTCGGCCGGCGCATTGAGCTTGAGCGTTGCGTAGTAGCTCATCGAGCGCGCGAGCTCGAGCTGCATCTTCATGTCGGCCACGCGGTGGCGCAGCGCCTGGAAGGTGGAGATGGCCACGCCGAACTGCTTGCGCTGGTTCATGTAGTCGACGGTGAGGGCCGCGGTCTTGTCCATCACACCCACTGCTTCGGCGCAGGTGGCGGCAATGCCGACGTCGACTGCATATTCGAGCGCGGCCAGGCCGTCGGCCGTGACCAGCGTGGCGTCTGCCTTGTCGAACACCACCTCGGCCGCGCGGCTGCCGTCCTGCGTGCCGTAGCCGCGGGCCTCGACGCCGCTCGCGCTGCGTTCGACCAGGAAGAGGGCGATCTTGCCGTCGGCCTTGGCCGGCACCAGGTAGGCATCGGCTTCGTCGCCCACGGGCACCACGCTCTTGGCGCCCGTCAGCGACCAGCCGTCGCCGGCCTTCACGGCCTTGGCGTCGCACAGGTCGAGCCGGTAGCGCGACTTGCGTTCCTGGTAGGCCAGCACCACGATGGCCTGGCCGCCGGCAATGCGCGGCAGCCAGTTGTCCTTGGTGTCGGCACTGGCGTAGCCGCTGAGCACGGCGCCGGCGATCAGCGTCTGCGCAAAGGGCTCCAGCACGATGCCGCGGCCCAGCTCTTCCATCACCACCATGCCGGCCACCGGGCCCATGCCCAGGCCGCCGTCGTCCTCGGCGATGTAGAGGCCGCCCAGGCCGAGTTCGGCCAGTTCGTCCCAGGCCTCGCGCGAGAAGCCGCCGTGGGCCTCGATGCCGCGGCGGCGTTCGAAGTCGTAGCCCTTGTCGACCCACTTGCGAACGGCGTCGCGCAGTTGTTCCTGGTCGTCGGTGAAATTGAAATCCATGTTCTTGTCTCCTCAGCCCAGCACCGTCTGAGCGACGATGTTGCGTTGCACTTCGTTCGAGCCGCCGTAGATGGTGGTCTTGCGCATGTTGAAGAAGGTCGATGCGAGCGGCGCAAGGGCCGGGTTGCCGCCCGGGAAGTTGCCCTGCCAGCCGGCTTCCATCGCTTCGCGGATGAGCGGCAGCGAATAGGCACCGCCCGCCAGCATCATCAGTTCGCTGTAGCGCTGCTGGATCTCGCTGCCGCGGATCTTGAGCAGGCCCGCGACGTCGAGCGAGTTCTTGCCCGAGGTGGCGGCCGAGAGCACGCGCAGCACCATCATCTCGAGCGCGACGATGTCGACCTCGAGCTTGGCGATCTCGTCGCGGAAACGCTGGTCTTCATAGACGCCTTCGCTCTTCGCGATGCGCTTCAGGCGCTCGAGCTCGCGCTTGGCGCGGTTCACGTCGGCGATGTTGGTGCGCTCGTGCGAGAGCAGGTGCTTGGCGTAGGTCCAGCCCTTGTTCTCCTCGCCGATCAGGTTCTCGGCCGGCACCTCGACGTTGTCGAAGAACACCTCGTTCACTTCATGGCTGCCGTCCAGCAGCTTGATCGGCCGCACCGTGACGCCGGGCGACTTCATGTCGAGCAGCAAAAAGCTGATGCCGGTCTGCGGCTTGCCCTCGTTGCTGGTGCGCACGAGGTTGAACATCCAGTCGCCGTACTGGCCGAGCGTGGTCCAGGTCTTCTGGCCGTTGACGATGTACTTGTCGCCCTTGCGTTCGGCACGGGTCTTGACCGAGGCGAGGTCGGAACCCGAGCCCGGTTCGCTGTAGCCCTGGCTCCACCAGACCTCGCCGCTCGCGATGCCGGGCAGGAAGCGCTTCTGCTGCTCGGCATTGCCGAAGGCCATGATCACCGGGGCGACCATCACCGGGCCGAAGGGGATGATGCGCGGCGCGCCGGCCAGCGCGGTTTCTTCCTCGAACAGGTGGCGCTGGATGGCGGTCCAGCCCGGGCCGCCGAATTCCTTCGGCCAGCCGTAGCCGAGCCAGCCCTTCTTGCCGAGGATCCTGGCCCAGCCCTGCAGATCGTCGCGCGTCAGTTCGAGCGCGTTGTGCACCTTGTGCGAAATCTCTTGGGGAAGGTTTTCCCTGACCCAGGCGCGAATTTCTTCGCGGAACTTCTGTTCTTCGGGCGTGAAGCTCAAATCCATGCGTGCCTCGCTGTGTTGATCGTGCCGCCGCAAACGGCGCGGCGTGTCTCCGGAGCTTCGAGTTTTAGCACGGTCGTGCTGTGAATCGGTGTCCGCGCGGCGACAACGCGGGCGGAGCACAGATAATCCCGGCCTCCCATGAAGAACATCGTGATCCTGATTTCCGGCGGCGGCTCCAACATGGCGGCCATCGTGCGCGCCGCCGAGCGCGACCGCTGGTCCGAGCGCTTCGGCGCCCGCATTGCCGCGGTCGTCAGCAACAAGGCCGAAGCGGGCGGGCTCGCGCTCGCCAGAACGCACGGCATCGCAACCGCTGTGGTCCCGCACAAGGAGTTCGCGACGCGCGAGGCCTTCGACGAGGCGCTGGCGAAGGCGGTCGACGCGCATTCGCCGGCGCTGGTGGTGCTGGCGGGCTTCATGCGCATCCTGACGCCGGGCTTCGTCGGGCGCTACGCCGGCCGGCTGGTCAACATCCATCCTTCCTTGCTGCCGGCCTTTCCGGGGCTGAACACGCACCAGCGGGCGATCGACGCGGGCTGCAAGGTGGCCGGCGTCACGGTGCACCAGGTCACGACGGAACTCGACCATGGCCCGATCCTGGACCAGGCGGTGGTGCCGGTGCTGCCGGATGACACGGCCGCCACGCTGGCCGGCCGGGTGCTCGCGCAAGAGCATCAGTTGTATCCACGCGCCATTGCTGCGTGGCTTGCAGATACATCAAGTCACACGTCTTAAATTTGTTTATATTCGCGGGTTTTCGGGAGCATGAATTGAAAACCCAATCGCTACTGTCCGCGGTCGCCGGCGCCATCCTGCTGTCGGCCTGCGCCGCGCCAGCCCCTGCACCAACCCCTGCATCCGCATCCGCTGCACCACCCGAGCCGGTGTTCCAGTGCAATGCGGACGGCGCGCGTTTCGCCGTCGGCCAGCCGCTGTCGCCCCAGCTCGAGGCCGCCGCCCGCGTGCGCGCCGGCGCGGGCACGGTGCGCGCGCTGAAGCCCGGGGAGGCGGTGACGATGGAACTCAACGGCGGGCGCCTGAACCTCGATGTGGACGCACGCGGCCGCGTGACGGACGTTCGCTGCGGCTGAGGCGCGTCGGGGCCGGTGCCGTCGGCTATGTAGCGTTGCGGACCGGCGCGAAGCGCCGCCGGATGACGCCATCGATCTCCACGGTGCCCTCGAACATCGCAGCTGGCCGGACCCACAGCCCCTTCGCGCCATAGAGCGCGCGGTACAGCGTCATCGGTTCCAGCGTTTCGCTGTGGCGCACGGTGCCCAGTACCTCGTATTCGCCGCCCTTGTAGTGCCGGTAGCGGCCGGGTGGCGTCTCGATCAGGGGTGGCAGGTCGTTGTCGTCGTTCACGGTCTAGCGTGCCTTTCAAACGGTAGGGTCGGAGGGAGGAGAGTCGGATGGATCGCGCTGATTTTGTTCACCTCGTCAGGCTGAGCGAGCATGCCAGCGCGGACCACAGCGCGCGCTACCGGCGCGGCGTCGCGGCCTTTGCCGCCCTCGGCTATCTCTGGGTGCTGGCCTGCCTTGCGCTTTCCGTCGGCATCATCGCCTGGGCCGCGCTGGCTGCGGGACGCGGGCGTTTCAGCTTCACGCGCGGCTGGCTGCTGCTGTTCGCCCTGGGCCTGCTCTGGGCCACGCTGCGCGCGCTCTGGGTCCGGTTCGACGAACCCGAAGGGCGCGAGCTTTCTCGTGCGGATGCGCCGGCGCTGTTCGAGGCGCTCGAGCGCATCCGCAAGAAGATCAAGGGGCCGCCGGTCCATCGCGTCTATCTCGACGACGAGTTCAATGCCAGCATCCGGCAGGTGCCGCGTTTCGGGCTCTTCGGCGGGGCGGTCAATTCCCTCAGCATCGGGCTGCCGCTGCTCATGATGCTGGACCGGCGGCGGCTGCTGTCGGTGCTCGCGCACGAGTATGGGCACCTGCGCGGCAACCACGGCAAGCTCAGCGCCTGGATCTACCGCACGCGCCTTTCGTGGCTGAAGCTGGACGCGAGCCTGCAGCGCGACGAAGGCGTGATGGCGCTGGTGTCGCAGGCGTTCTTCCGCTGGTACTTTCCGCGCTTCGCGGCCCGGACCTTCGCGCTCGCGCGGCAGGACGAATACGAAGCCGACCGCATCTCCGGCCGCCTGCTGGGCACGCCCGTGGCCGCGGCCGCCTTGACCGAAATAGCCATCAAGGCCAGCTGGTATGCCGATGAGTTCTGGGCCTCGCACTGGGCGCGCGCCGAACGGGAGCCGCAGCCGCCCGGACCCTTCGAGGCCCTGCAGAAGTGCGCTGCCACGCCGCCGGATGCGGAATTCGCGCGCCAGGCCCTGCGCGAAGCCATGCGGCGAGTGAGCGACCTGGACGACACCCATCCCGTGCTGCGCGACCGGCTCGAGGCGCTCGGCCAGAAGGCCGTGGTGCCGCCCTGGTCGGCCGAGCCGGCATTGGGCATGCTGGCCGACAGCGCCCGGTGGATCGCGCATTTCGACAACCAATGGCGCCGCGCCCATGCCGGCGACTGGAAGCAGCACCACGCGCATCGCTCGCGCCTCCGCGAGCGCGTCGACCTGCTTGCGGCGCGGGGAGAGCGCAACACGCCCGACGAGCTGGTGGAGTGGGCGGATGCCGAACGCCGGCTCGATCCGGCCGCCCCGGTGCGTGCCCGCTATGAGCGTGCACTCCAGATCGCGCCTGAGCACTCCGGCGCGCTGCGCGGACTGGCCCAGATGCTGCCTCTGCGCGACCGCGCGGCGCGCCTGGCCGTGCTCGAGCGCCTGTACGGCTCCAGCGCGACCAGCCGCTGGTGGGCCGCCAAAAGTGCCGTAGCCGCGCTCGAAGACCCCGATGCGGGCGCGCACGACGAGGAGGCGCTCAAGCTGTGGCGCGGCCGCCTCAAGGAGGCCGAGGAAGCCGAGGCCCGCGCCTGGGAAGAGATCACCGGAACGCCCTTCTTCAGCCAGATCGCCCGGCACGACCTGAACGACCATGAACTGGGCGAACTGCAGGCCGACCTCGCGCGCTGCCTGCCCATTTCGCGGGCCTGGCTGGTGCGCAAGATGCTGCGCGAATTCCCGTGGCGCCGGGCCTACGTCGTGTTCGTCGAACTGCCGGGGCTGGACGACGACGACCGCTGGCAGCTCTGCCGCCAGCTCGAACAGACGCTGAGCCTGCCGGGCGCCGCGCTGGTGCTCTGGGCCGGCCATTCGCCGACCCTGGCCGAAATCGAGCGGCAGGCTTTCGGGGCGATCTGGACGCGCACGGCGTAGCAGGCCGCCCCGGCTGAGACAATCGGGGCATGCACCCCAAAGCCCTGTTGGAGGCCACCGCCGATCTGGTCGGCCTTGTCCTGAAATTCGATCACCCGGCCGACCAGGTCGTTTCGCGCTTTTTCCGCGACCACCGCGAGTTCGGCCCGCGCGAGCGCGCCACGCTTGCCGAGACCGTCTACACCGTCTTGCGCAAGAAGCTGCTGTTCGACCATCTCTCGCCCTCGGGCAGCGGTTCGAAGGAGCGCCGCATGGCGATCCTGGGCTTTCATGGCCCGCGCGATTTTCTGAAGAGCGCTCTCAACGACACCGAAAAGCGCTGGCTCGACAACTGCGACGCAGTCAAGCCGGACGATCTGCTCGAACGCCATCGCCACAATCTGCCCGAATGGCTGGTGGGGCCGCTCAAGGCCCAGCTGGGCGACGGTTTCTGGGCCCTGGTCGAAAGCCTGCAGCAGCCCGCGCCGCTCGATCTTCGCGTCAATGCCCTGACCGACAAGCGCGCCGAAGTGAAGGCGGAGCTTGCGAAGGCTGCTATCAAATCGGAAGCAACGCCGTTCTCGCCCTGGGGCTTGCGCATCGACGGCAAGCCCGCGCTGACCAAGCTGGACGCCTTCGCCCGCGGTGCCGTCGAGGTGCAGGACGAGGGCTCCCAGTTGCTCGCGCTGCTGCTGGATGCCAAGCGAGGCGAGATGGTGGTCGATTTTTGCGCCGGCGCCGGCGGCAAGACGCTGGCCATCGGCGCGACCATGCGCAACACCGGCCGGCTCTACGCCTTCGACACCTCGGCCCACCGGCTCGACGCGCTCAAGCCGCGGCTCGCGCGCAGCAAGCTGTCGAACGTGCATCCGGCCGCCATTGCGCATGAGCGGGACGACCGCATCAAGCGCCTGGCCGGCAAGATCGACCGCGTGCTGGTGGACGCACCCTGCTCGGGCCTGGGCACGCTGCGCCGCAATCCGGACCTGAAATGGCGCCAGTCGCCCAAGTCGGTCGAGGAATTGACGGTCAAGCAGGCTGCCATCCTGCAAAGCGCGGCGCGCCTGCTGAAATCGGGCGGACGGCTGGTTTATGCCACCTGCAGCGTGCTGCCCGAGGAAAACGAGGCCATTGCCGAGGCTTTCAGCGCCGCCAACCCCGATTTCGTGCCCCAGGACGCCGCGGAACTGCTGCAGGGCCTCAAGGTGGAGGGTTTCGAGGCGCTCTGCGCAGGCGGAGCGAACGGCCACCGCTATCTGCGGCTGTGGCCGCACCGCCACGCCACGGACGGTTTCTTTGCAGCGGTGTGGAACCGCAAATAGGCACGGCACTCCAAATTAGGGTAAATCTGCGCCTTTAAGGAAGGGCAAAGGGCCTCATTCAAGCCCTGCCGCCTTAAAATCGCGGGTTAACTGAAAGGCTGCACCTTCGTGTGGCCATGGAGCACTTAATTCAATGTTGATTCCTGACTCTGCCGTTTTGAGCGCGGCCATCGACTGGCTCGGACACGGCTTGTGGGACCTCACATGGTGGCAAGTCGTGCTGTACACGCTCGTCACTACGCACATCACGATCGCTGCGGTCACGATCTTCCTGCACCGCACGCAGACGCACCGGGCCATGGATCTGGGCCCGATCCCCTCGCATTTCTTCCGCTTCTGGCTGTGGCTCGGCACCGGCATGGTGACCAAGGAATGGGTGGCCATCCACCGCAAGCACCACGCCAAGTGCGAAACCGAAGACGATCCGCACAGCCCCCAGGTCAAGGGCATCGACGAAGTCCTTTGGCGCGGCGCCGAGCTTTATCGCGCCGAGTCGAAGAACAAGGAAACGATGGAGCGCTACGGCCACGGCACGCCCGACGACTGGCTCGAACGCAACCTGTACACCCGCTACAGCTGGCAGGGCGTGGGCCTCATGCTGGTCATCAACCTTGCGCTGTTCGGCGTGCTCGGCCTCACGGTCTGGGCCGTCCAGATGCTGTGGATCCCGATCACCGCGGCCGGCATCATCAATGGCATCGGCCACTACTGGGGCTACCGCAACTTCGAGGCGCCGGACGCCAGCCGCAATGTCTCGCCCTGGGGCCTGATCATTGGCGGCGAAGAGTTGCACAACAACCACCACACGTACCCCACCTCGGCCAAGTTCTCGGTCAAGAAGTACGAATTCGACATCGGCTGGGTCTACATCCAGATGATGCAGAAGATCGGCTGGGCTAAGGTCAAGAAGGTGCCGCCGAAGATGCAGATGGGCGACATCCAGCCCGTGGCCAACGAGAAGACGCTCGAGGCTGTCATTGCCAACCGCTATGAAGTCATGGCCGGCTATGCCCGCGAGATGCGCCGTGTCACCAAGGCCGAACTGGCTGCGCTCAAGACCAAGGGCGGCGACATCTCGGTGCTCAAGGCGGCCAAGAACTGGCTGCATCGCGACGACGACAAGGTGCCGGCATCGGCCCGCTCGCACCTCGTGCAGGCGCGCGCTGCCCACCCGGTGATCGACAAGATGGTCACCATGCGCGAAGAGCTGCGCCAGCTCTGGCTCAACACTTCGCAGTCGCGCGAGCAGCTGGCGGCCGATCTGGCGGCCTGGTGCCATCGCGCGGAGGCCAGCGGCATCGCCGGCCTGCGCGAATTCTCGACCCGCCTGCGCGCTGCACGCGCCTGAGCGAGCAGGCAGCAAGCCCTCTTCGCCCGTCAAAAAGCCGACCTCGGGGTCGGCTTTTTTGTGCCTGCCGCATGTGGCATTCGACAGGCAACAAAAAACCCGCTGGGTGAGCAGCGGGTTTTTTGCTGGGGAAATCGGGCCGAATTACTTCAGCTTGATTTCCTTGTATTCGACGTGCTTGCGTGCCTTGGGGTCGAACTTCATGATCGACATCTTTTCAGGCATCGTCTTCTTGTTCTTGCTGGTCGTGTAGAAGTGGCCGGTACCCGCGGTGGATTCCAGCTTGATCTTTTCGCGTCCGCCTTTGCTCGTTGCCATGATTCAGCTCCTTAAGCTTGGCCGCGTGCACGCAGGTCTGCGAGCACGGCGTCGATGCCGTTCTTGTCGATCAGGCGCAGTGCGGCGCTCGAAACACGCAGGCGAACCCAGCGGTTTTCGGTCTCGACCCAGAAACGGCGGTATTGCAGGTTCGGCAGGAACCGGCGCTTGGTTTTGTTGTTGGCGTGGGAAACGTTGTTTCCGACCATCGGGCCTTTGCCCGTTACGTCGCATACGCGTGCCATGAGGACACTCTTTCTTGAACAGCTGGCACCGGTGCAATCGTGGCGGATTGCAGGTGTTTTGCAGCTTGACCTCGCCAGAAAACGGGTGGCGGTACCCCGGCTTTGCCCGGATGCTCGGCCCCTCGTGAAAGGGGCTATTTCGGCAAAGCCTCGGATTATAGCCCTTTTGGGGCCACCCGCCTAAAGCGTGCCGTCCTGCTCGAGGAAGCGCTGGGCGTCCAGCGCGGCCATGCAGCCGGTGCCGGCGCTCGTGATGGCCTGGCGGTACACGTTGTCCTGCACGTCGCCGGCGGCAAAGACGCCCGGAATGCTGGTCATCGTGGCAAAGCCCTGCAGGCCCGAGCGGGTCAGGATGTAGTTGTCCTTCATTTCCAGCTGGCCCTGGAAGATGTCGGTGTTGGGGTGATGGCCGATGGCGATGAAGCAGCCCTTGAGGTCGATCTGCTCGGTGGCGCCGCTCTGCGTGTTCTTGATCCGGATGCCCGTCACGCCTGTGTCGTCGCCCAACACCTGGTCGAGTTCGTTGTGCAGCTTCAGGACGATCTTGCCCTCGGCGACCTTTTCCATGAGCTTGTCGATCAGGATGGGCTCGGCGCGGAACTTGTCGCGGCGATGCACCAGCGTGACCTTGTTCGCGATGTTGGCCAGGTACAGGGCTTCCTCGACGGCGGTGTTGCCGCCGCCGATCACGCACACTTCCTGCTCGCGGTAGAAGAAGCCGTCGCAGGTGGCGCAGGCCGAGACGCCGCGGCCCATGAACTTCTGTTCCGAGTCGATCCCGAGGTACTTGGCGGAAGCGCCGGTGGCGATGATCAGCGAATCGCAGGTGTAGGTGCCGCTGTCGCCGGTGAGCGTGAACGGGCGCTTGCCGAGGTCGACCTTGTTGATGTGGTCGAAGACGATCTGCGTCTTGAAGCGCTCCGCGTGCTCGAGAAAACGCTGCATCAGCTCGGGGCCCTGCACGCCGTGCACGTCCGCGGGCCAGTTGTCGACCTCGGTGGTCGTCATCAACTGGCCGCCCTGGGCAATGCCCGTGATGAGCAGCGGCTGGAGGTTTGCGCGGGCTGCATAGACGGCGGCGGTGTAGCCGGCCGGGCCGGAGCCCAGAATCAAGACCTTGGCGTGTTGGGGAGCGGACATGAGTGGAAAACCTAGGATTTGCGCTGCTTCAGCGTGTACATTTTCAGGGTGGTAGCGATATATGTGGAGTATCACCGCTCGGTTCAACACCGGGTGCACGGTGTTTTCAATGCGCGCGATTGTAGTAATCCATCGGGCCCGACCATGGACGAGCTTGCGCACGCCGTATCAGGGATTGATAAATGTCGATGCTGTCCAATCTTGAGTTGCTGCGGCGCGTTCCGCTGTTTGCCTCGCTCACGTCCTCGCAGTCTGCAAGCATTGCGGATGCGATCATCAAGAAGCGCTTCAAGCGGGCCGAGGTCGTTGTCGAGCAGGGCAAGAAATCCGACGCGCTCTACATCATCCTGACCGGACGCGCGCGCGTGACGAGCGCCGACAACCGCGGGCGCGAGGTGATCCTTGCCACGCTGCATCCCGGCGACTACATCGGCGAGATGAGCCTGATCGACGACGAGCCCCATTCGGCCACGGTGCGCACGGAGATCCAATGCGACGTCCTCATGCTGGACCGGGACGCGTTCGCGCGCTGCCTGCCCGAGAACTCCTCGATGGCCTACAACATCATGCGCGGCCTGGTGCAGCGCCTGCGCCATGCCGACCGCAAGATCGAGTCGCTCGCGCTGATGGACGTCTATGGGCGCGTGGCGCGTTCGCTGCTCGAGTTCGCGATCGACGACGGGGCAGGCAACCTGAAGGTGCGCGACAAGATCTCGCGCCAGGATCTCGCGAAAATGGTGGGCGCCTCGCGCGAAATGGTGAGCCGCGTGATGAAGGATCTCGAGGAGCGCGGATTTGTCCAGACCCAGGACGACGGCTCCATGATCGTCAAGGACCGGCTCTTGTCCCTGGCTTGAGCCGCCGGGTCCGGCGCTTCAGGCGGCCGCACCCTTTTGTTGTAGTGTTCAGGCATCCAGCCGCCGTTTCGAAGGATTGGGTGCCGCGTTTTTCATGACCTATTCGCTCAATACACTTCAATCTTCTTCTGCCGCCGAGGGGCAACCGGTGCGCCTGCGCGCCATGCGCTTCGCCCACGAGATCACGCTGGTGGCGGGCTTTGCGGGGCTCCTGTTCTGGCTGCTGGCCATGCTGAGCTTCACGCCCTCCGATGCGGCGTGGTCGACCTCCGGCACCGGCGGCGAGATCAAGAACTGGGGTGGCCGCATCGGCGCCTGGCTGGCCGACGGCAGCTATTTTCTGGCGGGCTATTCGGTCTGGTGGTGCCTGGCGGCGGGCCTGCGGGCATGGCTTTCGTCGCTGGCCAACTGGCTGCGCGGCGGCGAGGCTGCGCCGGCCGAGCAGCCGGTGCGCGGGCGCTTCAACCGCAGCCGCCTGGCTTTCTGGTTCGGCCTGGTGCTGCTGCTGTGCGCGAGCGCGGTGCTCGAATGGTCGCGCCTGTACCGGCTCGAGTCCCACCTTCCGGGCTCGGGCGGCGGCGTGCTGGGCTACCTGGTGGGGCCCGCCAGCGTGCGCTGGTTGGGCTTTACCGGCTCGGCGCTGGTGGCCATCGCCGCCGGCGTGATCGGCTCGGCGCTGGTGTTCCGCTTCTCCTGGAGCCAGATCGCCGAACGCATCGGCGCGCGGGCCTACTCGCTGTTCGAGTCGCGCCGCGAAAAGCGCGAGATGGCGGCCGACATCGCCATGGGCAAGCAGGCCGCGCGCGAGCGCGCCGAGGCCGAAGACCTGCCGTTCTCGCGCGCAGCGGCCGGCGGTGAGCCGATGGATGCCGACGGCGACGAAGAACTGCGCATCGAGCCGCGCCCGAAGCGCCGCGCGGCGTCGCCGCCGGTGCAGATCGAGCCCGCCATGACCGAGGTGCCCCGCAGCGACCGCGTCGTCAAGGAGCGCCAGAAGCCGCTCTTCAAGGAACTGCCCGACAGCAAGCTGCCGCAGGTCGACCTGCTCGACGCCGCGCAGGCGCGCCAGGAAACGGTCTCGGCCGACACGCTCGAGATGACCTCGCGAATGATCGAGAAGAAGCTCAAGGACTTCGGCGTCGAGGTGCACGTCGTGCTGGCGTCGCCGGGCCCGGTGATCACGCGCTACGAGATCGAGCCGGCCACCGGCGTCAAGGGCTCGCAGATCGTCGGCCTGGCCAAGGACCTGGCGCGTTCGCTCTCGCTGGTGTCGATCCGCGTGGTGGAAACCATTCCGGGCAAGAACTACATGGCGCTCGAGCTGCCGAATGCCAAGCGCCAGTCGATCAAGCTCAGTGAAATCCTCGGCTCGCAGGTCTACAACGAAGGCAAGTCCTTCCTGACGATGGGCCTGGGCAAGGACATCATCGGCAACCCGGTGGTGGCCGACCTTGCGAAGATGCCGCACGTGTTGGTGGCCGGTACCACCGGTTCGGGCAAGTCGGTGGGCATCAACGCGATGATCCTCTCGCTGCTCTACAAGGCCGAGGCACGCGACGTCCGCCTGCTCATGATCGACCCGAAGATGCTCGAAATGTCGGTCTACGAAGGCATTCCGCACCTGCTGGCACCGGTGGTCACCGACATGCGGCAGGCCGCGCACGGCCTGAACTGGTGCGTGGCCGAGATGGAGCGCCGCTACAAGCTCATGAGCAAGCTGGGCGTGCGCAACCTGGCCGGCTACAACACCAAGATCGACGAAGCCAAGGCGCGCGAGGAGTTCATCTACAACCCCTTCAGCCTCACGCCCGACGATCCCGAGCCGCTCAAGCGCGAGCCGCATATCGTGGTGGTGATCGACGAGCTGGCCGACCTGATGATGGTGGTGGGCAAGAAGATCGAAGAGCTCATCGCCCGCCTCGCGCAGAAGGCGCGCGCGGCCGGCATCCACCTGATTCTTGCCACGCAGCGGCCCAGCGTCGACGTGATCACCGGCCTCATCAAGGCAAACATTCCCACGCGCATCGCATTCCAGGTGTCGAGCAAGATCGACAGCCGCACCATCCTCGACCAGATGGGCGCCGAGGCGCTGCTCGGCATGGGCGACATGCTCTACATGCCGAGCGGCACGGGCCTGCCGATCCGCGTGCACGGCGCGTTCGTGAGCGACGAGGAAGTGCATCGCGTGGTGGCCTACCTCAAGAGCCAGGGCGAGCCCGACTACATCGAAGGCGTGCTCGAAGGCGGCACGGTCGATGGCGACGGCGACATGCTGGGCGAGGGTGGCGACGCCGAGAAGGATCCGATGTACGACCAGGCGGTCGAGGTGGTGCTGAAGAACCGCAAGGCCAGCATCTCGCTGGTGCAGCGCCACTTGAAGATCGGCTACAACCGCGCGGCGCGGCTGGTGGAAGACATGGAGAAGGCTGGCCTGGTCAGCGCCATGAGCGGCAGCGGCCAGCGCGAGATCCTGGTGCCGGCGCGCGCCGAATAGCCGGCCCATGCCTGCGCACCTGGGCGTTACCCACTGACAGCCACTTTGCAAAAGCTGCAATAACGTTGCAAAACTTCATGAAGCCCCGCGCATGGCGCAACGCGCAGCGGGGTATGGTCGTGCCGACGCCATCGCTTTTCCGAGGAACCCCAATTGAAAATTCGCCATTGGCTGTTGATCGGCCTCCTGTGTTCCGCCAACGCCTGGGCCGGCGGCCTTGAAAGCCTCGAGGCCTTCGTGAAGACCGTCAAGTCGGGCCGTGCCGAGTTCACCCAGACCGTGACGGCGCCGCCGCGCGACGGGCAGGCCGGCCGCACCAAGACCTCCACCGGCACCTTCGAATTCCAGCGGCCCGGCAAGTTCAAGTTCGACTACCAGAAGCCCTTCGCCCAGAGCATCGTGGCCGACGGCAAGACGCTGTGGCTCTACGACGCCGACCTGAACCAGGTCACGCAGCGTGCCCAGTCGCAGGCGCTGGGCTCCACGCCCGCCGCATTGATTGCCGCGGCACCCGACCTGCGCGCGCTGCAGGCCGACTTCACGCTCGAAGCCGCGCCCGAGCGCGACGGCCTGCAGTGGGTCAAGGCCACGCCGAAGAACAAGGACGGCCAGCTGCAGAATGTGCAGGTCGGCTTCCAGGGCGATGCGCTGGCGGCGCTCGAAATTCTTGACAGCTTCGGGCAGCGCTCGGTGCTCAAGTTCAGCAAGGTCGAGGTGAATCCGGCGCTGCCTGCCAGCGTGTTCGAATTCAAGGCGCCCGCCGGCGCCGACGTCATCAAGCAATAGCAGCCATCGGGCGCACCGCAGGTTTGGCCACCAGTTCGCATCAACCCCTTGCCGAGCGCCTGCGTCCGAAGACGCTCGGCGAGGTCATCGGCCAGCAGCACCTGCTGGGGCCGGGCATGCCGCTGCGCATTGCCTTCGAATCGGGGCAGCCGCATTCCTGCATCCTCTGGGGACCGCCCGGCACCGGCAAGACGACCATCGCGCGGCTGATGGCCGATGCCTTCGATGCGCAGTTCCTCAGCATCAGCGCGGTGCTTGGCGGCGTCAAGGACATCCGCGATGCGGTCGAGCGCGCCACGGCCGCGCGCGACGGCCTGGAGCAGCAGCGCACGATCGTCTTCGTCGACGAGGTGCACCGGTTCAACAAGAGCCAGCAGGATGCGTTCCTGCCGCATGTGGAGTCGGGCCTGTTCACCTTCATCGGCGCCACCACCGAGAACCCCTCTTTCGAGGTCAACTCGGCCCTGCTTTCGCGTGCGGCCGTGTACGTGCTGCAGCCGCTCACCGAGGCCGACCTCAAGCAGATCGTGGCCAAGGCGCAGGCCATCCAGGCGGTGCCGGGCATCGAGGACACGGCCATCGACCGGCTCGTCGCCTATGCCGACGGCGATGCGCGGCGCCTGCTCAACACGCTCGAGACGCTGGCCGTGGCGGCCCGCGCCGAAAAGCTCGGCCACATCACCGACGAGTGGCTGCTGCGCGTGCTCGGCGAGCGCATGCGGCGCTACGACAAGGGCGGCGAGCAGTTCTACGACACCATCAGCGCGCTGCACAAGTCGGTGCGCGGCAGCGACCCCGACGCCTCGCTCTACTGGTTCGTGCGCATGCTCGACGGCGGCGCCGATCCGCGCTACATGGCGCGCCGGCTGGTGCGCATGGCCAGCGAGGACATCGGACTGGCCGATCCGCGCGCGCTGCGGCTCGCGCTCGACGCCGCCGAGGTGTACGAACGCCTGGGCACGCCCGAGGGCGAACTCGCGCTGGCCGAGTGCGTGGTCTACCTGGCGATGGCGCCCAAGTCGAACGCCGTCTACACCGCCTACAACGCCGTGCGCGCGCTCATCAAGAAGGACAGCACGCGTCCCGTGCCGATGCACCTGCGCAACGCGCCCACCAAGCTCATGAAGGACCTCGACTACGGCAAGGGGTACCGGTACGCGCATGACGAGGAGGGCGGCTTTGCCGCGGGCGAGCGCTACCTGCCCGATGGCCTGGAGGGCCAGGTCTTCTACCAGCCCGTCGAGCGCGGGCTCGAAATCCGCATCGCGGAAAAACTGCGCGAACTGCGCCGCCTGAACGGCCAGCGCGAGGAGTGATACGCCTTTTCACCATGCGCGTACGCCATGCATGACTTCACTCGCATACAGCATGGCATGAGCGGGTAAACCCCGGGCAAGGCGCACCAAATCGGCGCTGGTGGGTGCTTACAATCCCGCCCACAAATCAGCCAGCGGCACATGTTGGCTGGTTTTTTGCTTATCAAGCCAAGGTGCCAAACCGGTGCCAAGGTGGGTGAACAGCACCCCGCAACGGTGCAACAAATAGGGAACGCGTTATGGAAATATTGCTGCAGCAGATCATCAACGGTCTGGTCCTGGGCAGCATGTATGCCTTGATAGCCTTGGGCTACACCATGGTGTACGGCATCATCAATCTGATCAACTTTGCGCACGGTGAAGTGCTGATGGTGGGGGCGCTCACGAGCTGGACCATCATCGGGCTCATGAAGGAGTCGATGCCCGGCACGCCTGGCTGGCTGGTCCTCATCATCGCGCTGGTCATTGCCTGCATCGTTGCGGCCACGCTCAACTTCGTCATCGAGAAGGTCGCCTACCGGCCGCTTCGCAACAGCCCCAAGCTCGCGCCGCTCATCACGGCCATCGGCATGTCGATCCTGCTGCAGACGCTGGCCATGATCATCTGGAAGCCCACCAACAAGGCCTATCCCAACCTGCTGTCGACCACGCCCATCGAGGTGGGCGGCGCGGTGATCTCGCCCACGCAGGTCATGATCCTGAGCGTCACGGCGTTCTCGCTGGTGGTGCTGATGTGGTTGGTCAACTACACCAAGCTCGGCCGCGCGATGCGCGCCACCGCCGAGAACCCGCGCGTCGCGGCGCTGATGGGCATCCGGCCCGACATGGTCATTTCGGCCACCTTCATCATCGGTGCCGTGCTCGCGGCCATCGCGGGCGTCATGTACGCCTCCAACTACGGCATCGCGCAGCACGCGATGGGCTTCCTGCCCGGACTCAAGGCCTTCACCGCGGCGGTGTTCGGCGGCATCGGCAACCTGGCCGGCGCGGTGGTCGGCGGCATCCTGCTCGGGCTGATCGAGGCCATCGGGTCCGGCTACATCGGCGCCCTCACGGGTGGCGTGCTGGGCAGCAACTACAGCGACATCTTCGCGTTCATCGTGTTGATCGTCATGCTCACGCTGCGGCCCTCGGGCCTGCTCGGCGAGCGTGTGGCGGATCGGGCCTGAGGAGCAGCACGCCATGAAAAACAGCAAGAACCTCGCGCTCTACATCCTGGGCGTCGTCGCGGTGCTCGCACTGCCGATCTTCCTGCAGAGCCAGGGCAACGCCTGGGTGCGCATCGCCGACATCGCATTGCTCTACGTGATGCTCTCGCTCGGCCTGAACATCGTCGTGGGCTACGCCGGCCTGCTCGACCTGGGCTATGTGGCCTTCTTTGCGATCGGGGCCTACCTGTTCGCGCTGATGGGCTCGTCGCACCTGTCGGAAACCTTTCCGTGGTTCAAGGCCATGTTCCCGAACGGGCTGCACACCTCGCTGCTCATCGTGATACCGCTGGCGCTCGTGGTGGCCGGCATGCTGGGCGTGCTGCTCGGTGCGCCCACGCTCAAGCTGCGCGGCGACTACCTGGCCATCGTGACGCTGGGCTTCGGTGAAATCATCCGGGTGTTCCTGAACAACCTCGACCAGCCGATCAACATCACCAACGGGCCGAAGGGCATCACAGCCATCGACTCCATCAAGTTCTGGGGGCTCGACCTCGGCAAGGCGTGGAAGTTCGACGGCTTCACGATCTCGTCGGTCACGCTCTACTACTACCTGTTCCTTGCGCTGGTGGTGGCCACCATCATCATTTCGCACCGCCTGCAGATGTCGCGCATCGGGCGCGCCTGGATGGCCATCCGCGAAGACGAGATCGCCGCCAAGGCCATGGGCATCAACACCCGCAACATGAAGCTGCTGGCCTTCGGCATGGGCGCCAGTTTTGGCGGCGTGTCGGGCGCCATGTTCGCGGCCTTCCAGGGCTTCGTCTCGCCCGAATCGTTCAGCCTCATGGAGTCGGTGATGATCGTCGCCATGGTGGTGCTGGGTGGCATCGGGCACCTGCCGGGCGTGATTCTCGGCGCCGTGCTGCTGGCCGCCTTGCCCGAGGTGCTGCGCTACGTGGCCGGCCCGCTGCAGGCCATGACCGACGGCCGCCTCGACGCGTCCATCCTGCGCCAGCTCTTCATCGCGCTGGCCATGATCGTGATCATGCTGGTGCGTCCGCGCGGTCTCTGGCCTTCGCCCGAGCATGGCAAGACCTTGCAGCGCAAGGGCGTGGCTTCCGATGCGCCGGTGGCGCCGGGTTCGCTGCAGACCCACGCGCCGGGCATCGAGACGCCCGCCGACGAACTGCCGGGTGCGGCCTCGCGTCCCATGTCGATCAATCCGTGAGCCGAAGGAAGCCATCCACATGACGACAGACACCATCCTCGACGTTCGCGGAATCTCCAAGCGCTTCGGCGGCCTGCAGGCCCTTTCCGACGTCGGCATCACCATCAAGCGCGGCCAGGTCTATGGCCTGATCGGTCCCAACGGCGCCGGCAAGACCACCTTCTTCAACGTGATCACCGGGCTCTACACGCCCGACAGCGGCAGCTTTGAGCTGGCCGGCAAGCCCTACCAACCGACGGCCGTGCATGAAGTGGCCAAGGCCGGCATTGCGCGCACCTTCCAGAACATCCGCCTGTTCTCCGAGATGACCGCGCTCGAGAACGTCATGGTGGGGCGGCACATCCGCACCCATTCGGGCGTGTTCGGCGCCATGCTGCGCACGCGTTCGTTCAAGGCCGAGGAAAAGGCCATTGCCGACCGCGCGCAGGAACTGCTCGACTATGTGGGCATCGGCAAGTTCGCCGACTACAAGGCGCGTACGCTGTCCTACGGCGACCAGCGCCGGCTCGAGATTGCGCGCGCGCTGGCCACCGACCCGCAGCTCATCGCGCTCGACGAGCCCGCCGCCGGCATGAACTCGACCGAGAAGGTGCTGCTGCGCGAACTGATCGACCGCATCCGCAAGGACGACCGGACCATCCTCATCATCGAACACGACGTCAAGCTCATCATGGGCCTGTGCGACCGCGTCACCGTGCTCGACTACGGCAAGCAGATCGCCGAAGGCACGCCCTACGACGTGCAGAAGAACGAGAAGGTGATCGAGGCCTACCTCGGCACCGGAGGACACTGAAATGGCGACGACGACAATGACGAGCGCAGAAGACACAACGACGGCAACGGCAACGGCAACTCCGCGGAAGACTGCGGCCAACGCCACCGGCAAGACGCTGCTCAAGGTCAGCGGCCTGCGGGTCGGCTACGGCGGCATCCAGGCGGTGAAGGGCGTGGACTTCGAGGTCCACGAAGGCGAGCTGGTGTCGCTGATCGGCTCCAATGGCGCCGGCAAGACCACCACGATGAAGGCGATCACCGGCACGCTGCCGGCGGGCGCGGGCACCATCGAATTCCTGGGCCGCAACATCAAGGGCCGCGGTGCCTGGGACCTGGTGGGCGAGGGCCTCGTGATGGTGCCCGAGGGCCGCGGCGTCTTCACGCGCATGACGATCACCGAGAACCTGCAGATCGGCGCCTACATCCGCAAGGACAAGGCCGAGATCGCCAGCGACATGGAGCGCGTGTTCGTGACCTTCCCGCGCCTGCGCGAGCGCAAGGACCAGCTCGCGGGCACCATGTCGGGCGGCGAGCAGCAGATGCTGGCCATGGGCCGTGCGCTCATGGCGCGTCCCAAGGTGCTGCTGCTCGACGAACCCACCATGGGCCTGTCGCCGATCATGTGCGACAAGATCTTCGAGGTGGTTCAGACCGTGGCCGCGCAGGGCGTGACCATCCTG
The DNA here is from genome assembly GCF_041154485.1 of Variovorax sp. V93. NCBI lineage: Bacteria > Pseudomonadati > Pseudomonadota > Betaproteobacteria > Burkholderiales > Comamonadaceae > Variovorax > Variovorax sp. V93. The sequence continues at coordinate 1,371,982 of NZ_AP028669.1, forward strand.
CTGGTGGAGCAGAACGCCAACCGCGCGCTGCAGCTGGCCGACCGCGGCTACGTGATGGAGTCGGGCCTCATCACGATGACGGGCGATGCCAAGGATCTGCTGAGCGACCCGCGCGTGCGGGCCGCCTACCTGGGCGAATAATCGCGCAGGTCAGTCGACCCGGGCGCCGGTCGCCTTCACGACGGCTTCGTACTTGGAGAGCTCGCTCTTCATGAACGCGCCGAACTGCTCGGGCGAACTGGGCACGGGCTCGGCCAGCAGCGTGGCAAAACGGGTCTTCGTTTCCGGTGCGTTCAGCGCCGCCACGAAGGCCTGGTTGAGCTTCATGACCACGTCGTGCGGCGTGCCGGCCGGTGCCACCAGGCCCCACCAGGTATCGATCGAGAAGCCTTTGAGCGTGTCGGCCACCGGCGGCAGTTCGGGCATGGCGCTGCTGCGCTGCAAGGTCGTGACGGCAATGGCCTTGAGCTTGCCCGAGCGGATGTTCGGCGCCGCCGTGGCAAGGTTGTCGAAGTTGAAGTCGACCTGGCCCGAGAGCAGCGCCAGCTGCGCCGGATTGCCGCCGTTGTACGGGATGTGCAGCGCGAAGATGACGGCCTGCTTCTTGAACAGCTCGCCCGCGAGGTGCCCGGCGCTGCCGTTGCCGCCGCTGCCGTAGTTGAGCTTGGCGGGGTTGGCCTTGGCGTAGCGGATCAGGTCGGCCACGGTGTTGATCTTCAGGCGCTGCGCGGTTTCCGCGTTCATTACCAGCACGTTCGGCACGCGCACCATCTGCGTGATGGGCGCGAAGTCGGTCGCTGCGTTGAACGGGATCTTGCTGTAGAGCCATGGATTCACCGCATGGGTGGCGGTGGCCGCGATGCCGATGGTGAGGCCGTCGGGCGCTGCCTTGGCCACGATGTCGGCGCCGATATTGCCGCCCGCACCGGGCTTGTTGTCGATGATGATCGGGCCCAGGGTGTCCTTTGCGCGTTCGGCCAGCATGCGGGCCGTGACGTCGATCGGGCCGCCCGCGGCATAGGGCACCACGAGCCGGATCGGGCGCTGCTGCTGGGCCGCGGCCTGGCCGGTGGCCAGCAGCGTGGCGCTGGCGAGCAGCGCGAGGAGGAAGTGTCTCGTCTTCATTCTTTTGTGTCTCGGGGGAAGGGAAAGCGGGATCAGGGCAGCGCCTTGTCGGCCTCGGTGGTGAACGCGTCGGCAAAGAATTCTTCTTCGGGCAGGCCGGCCAGCGCCACGTAGTCGTGCCTGGCCGAGTCGACCACGATCGGCGCGCCGCAGGCATACACCTGGTGGCCCGAAAGATCGGCAAAGTCTTCCAGCACTGCGCGATGCACGAAGCCCGTGCGGCCGGTCCAGTTGTCCTCCGGCGTGGCGTTGGAAACCACCGGCACGTAGCGCAGGTTCGGCATTTCCCTCAGCTGATCGCGTACCCAGGCGTCCATGTAGAGGTCTTCGGGCCGGCGGCCGCCCCAGTAGAGCGTGGCAGGCCGGTCGATGCGCTTGAACTTCATGTGCTCGAGCAGCGCCTTGATGGGCGCGAAGCCGGTGCCCGAGGCCAGCAGGATCATCGGCTTGGCGGAATCCTCGCGCAGGAAGAAGCTGCCGTAGGGGCCTTCGATGCGAAGGATTTCCTTTTCCTTCATCGCGCCGAACACATGGTCGGTGAACTTGCCGCCCGGCAGATGCCGCAGGTGCAGCTCGATGCCCGTGCCCGGCTCGGCCAGCGTGTGCGGCGCATTGGCCATCGAATAGCTGCGGCGCGCGCCGTCGCGCAGGATGAATTCCACGTACTGGCCCGCATGGAACTGCAGCGGCTCGCCGGCCGGCAGCTGCAGGCGCAGCTTCATCACGTCGTGCGACAGCCGCGTGAGCGCCAGCACCCGCACCGGCATCTTGCGGATCGGCAGGGCGCCGGCCTCGGTGACCTGGCGCGACTCGAGCACCACGTCGCTCTTGGCATGGGCGCAGCAGGTCAGGACGAAGCCCGCGAGTTGTTCTTCGGCGCTCAACGCCTTGCTCTGGTGCGGCCCGAGCTCGACCTCGCCCGAGAGCTTCCTGCACTTGCACGAGCCGCAGGCGCCATCCTTGCAGCCATAGGGAAGGCCGATGCCCTGGCGGATGCCGGCCGCGAGAATGGTTTCGTCGCCATGCACCACGAAATGACGCCCGCTGGGCTCGACGGTGATGGAAAAGCCCGCTTCATGCGGCGCTGCAACAGTCATCGGTATTCTTCGGCTTGTTTCAGCCTGGCTGAAAAGGGAAAGGAACTCGGATTTTGCCTTCAATCAATAGCCCTTCCGGCGCGCTGCCGGCGCGCTTTCGCCGCGAACGCCTGCTGATCGTGGGTTGCGGGGACGTCGGCCAGCGCGTGGCGCGCAGCCTGCGCGGCCGCCTGCAGCTGGTGGCGCTCACTTCATCGGGCGAACGGGTGCCGGCTCTGCGGGCGGCCGGCATCCGTCCGCTCGTGGGCAACCTGGACGATCCGGCCACGCTGCGCCGCTTGGCCGGCGTGGCCACCCGCGTGCTGCACCTGGCGCCGCCGGCGCGCGACGGCGGCGCCGCCTGGTGGCGGGACCAGCGCACCACCGCGCTGGCGCGCGCGCTGCGGCTGCGCTCCGTGCCGCTTGCGTTCGTCTACGGCTCCACCAGCGGCGTCTATGGCGACTGCGGCGGTGCGCGGGTGAGCGAAACGCGCCCCGTGCGGCCTGACACCCCGCGCGCCCACCGCCGCGTGGACGCAGAGCGCGCGGTGCGCTGGCTCGGCCGCAGCGCGGGCGTGCGCGCCAGCATCCTGCGCATCCCGGGCATCTATGCGCCCGACCGCGAGGGCGGCACGCCGCGCCAGCGGCTCGCGCGCGGCACGCCGGTGCTGCGGCGCGAGGACGACGTGTTCACCAGCCACATCCATGCCGACGATCTTGCGCGGGCCTGCGTGGCGGCGCTGTTCCGCGGCCGGCCGCAGCGCATCGTGCATGCCTCGGACGACACCGAGCTGCGCATGGGCGACTACATCGACCTCGCGGCCGATCTTTACGGCATGCCGCGCCCGCCGCGCGTGGCGCGCGAGGAAGCCCAGCGCCAGCTGCCGTTGCAGCTGCTGAGCTTCATGGGCGAATCGCGCCGGCTCGACAACACGCGGCTCAAGCGCGAGCTGCGCGTGCGGCTCGCGCATCCGACGGTGCACACCGGTTTGCGCGAAGAAGCAGCCTGAAGCCGTGCCGAGCCTGCCCGCGAAGGCTTTTCATTTTGTCGATGCCGCCAACTGGCCGGCGGTGCAGCAGCAGGGGCTGTGCAGCACCGGCGAGCTGCTGCGGCGCGGTGCCTTCGGCGCTGAAGTGGAAGCCTCGGTGCGCGCGCACCGGCCCGACGGCATCACGCTGCCCGACGGCCGCTACATCCGCGACCAGCGGCCCATGCCGCCCGGCGCGCTGGCACGCTGCCTCGATCCTGGCCTGGCGCCGGCCGACTGGTATGCGCTGCTCAACGGCTGCGTGTTCTTCTGGCTGGACGCCGAGAGGGTGCAGCGCCATCGCGCCGCCCTGCGCGGCCGGCCGCAGGTGCTGCTGACTTTCGATGCGCCTGGGCTGGCCGCCGCCCACGCGAATGTCGCGCACGTCACGCCATTCAACATCGGAAGCGCGGTGCGCAAGGCCGCGCCGCGTGGACTGCGCACGCTGGTGCCGCTGGCGCACTGGCAGGCCGACGGATGGGCATCGGAGGCGCTGCCACAGCGGGCGGTGCGGGCTGCAAGCCATCGGCCGGCAGAACTGGTCTTGCGCGCGGCAGCCGTGCCGGACGCGATGCGCCATGTCATGGCAACAGAAGTGATCGGGGCTGCGTGAAGACAGAGGAGAGGAGTGGTGCCCCGGGGGCCGCAATCGGGGCTCGGCACCGCCGGGCGCCACCCTCACCTTGCAAACGCCGCGGCCATAGCGATCAGTCTTGGCTTGGACGGCAGTGGCCAGTCTGCGCGTCGGGTTCAGACAGCAACGTACTCGACCGCGCCGGTGTCCCCGTCCAGGATCATGTCATAGGGATACCAGTAGATCTGCTCATCGCCGTAGTCGTCGACATAGCTGTACCCGATGTATGTCATTCCCAGGTATGTGTCTTGAACCTGGATGAAGGTGGCGTATTGCATTCCGTCCGCCCGGGCCAGCTTCTTGTTCGTCTTGTATTTCTTGACCGGCAGATCGCCCTTGTTTGCATGCTTGACGTGGAACGCAGCAATCTTTGCGTCTTTGATGTCCACGGAGACCGTGTGCGGCCCGCTCTTGTCGATGACGTGCTGGCCGTTGCTCTTGAGCTTGTCGCCCACCAATTTCGCGCCATTGTGCTGGTGATGCTTTCCCTTGGCGAAGCTCGCATCGATAAAGCCGAATACGCCGGAAAGGGCGAGGCCGGTGGTCAGAAGGCGTCTTGTGTGGTTCATTTCGATTCTCCTTGCCGAGCTTGACTGTCGCGCGCGGTGCGCGAGTCAGTGCCGGGCATCAAAGTTCTGCTCTGCCAAAGCGAGCCCGGATGTAGGACCTGGGGTGGCGTGTGCGCGGGCCGGCATCCAGCGGAAATCGGGACGTTGAACCCGCGACCACTGACTTGCTCACGACCCGGCCGGCTCCAACGCACCGGTGGCGTGAGTGGGGCAAGAGAAGGGCGGCCGGATTAAAAAGAGAGAGAGACGATCGTGGCGGCGGTCGAAGCGGCGAATGGATAAACCCCTGCGGGAGGTTTTCAATTTGCGGAACACGTCGCGAAACAGATGCGGGACGGTTGGAGCAATGCTGGCGAAAAAACTATCGCCAAATACGCCGTGTCGACGTGGTGCCCGGGGCCGGAATCGAACCGGCACACCTTTCGGTGGGGGATTTTGAGTCCCACCAGAAATCCAGCATCCATGCGGGTTTTCGGGCGAAACGTTCCGCTTTTTGCTGTGAAATCTTCCCTCTGAAGATCGGCAAATGCGGAACGCGTTTTAGGCCACCGGTTTAAGCCTCCGCACGGCCCCGTAGTGGCGCTCCGTGAGCCTCGTGCTGTCGTGCTGCAGCAGCTGCGATGCCGCCTCCAGGCTTTCCGATTTCTGGGCGGCCCGCTTGCGGCCGTCGCGCAGGTACAGCGCCCGAATGGCGCGCACCAGCTCGTCGTCGTTGTGGATGCCGGCCTTCACCGCAGCCCGCTCGCGCGCCTTGTCCCACTGGTAGCGCAGCTTTCGGATTTCCACAGGCTGGCCCTCAGGGGTGGACAGCAGCATCAAATGGTCCGCGCCGAGGGCCCTGCGACGCTGCACGAGGTCCGGCAGCGTCTGGGACAGGCTCATGTCCCATTCGGCCTCCTTGCCTGTCTTGCTGGCCTCCAGGTGCAGCAAGTCGCCGCGTGGCAGAAGCACGGCGATACAGTCCATCAGCCGCATGCCGGTGGCCGAGGCCAGGTCCATGCAGTCGCGCAGGGTCTGGTTGCCTTCGTAGTGGATCGCCTCCCACACCGGATCCAGTACCTTCATGCGGCGCGGCTTCTCCGGGTTCTTCCACTTCGATTTCTCCATGCCGGCGGCCGGCCACGGAAGCGTGGTCATACCCTCGATGCGGGCCCAGTTCCAGATCACCGACAGGAGAGCCATTTCCCGGTTGCCTTGAGTCTTGGCGGACCGGGCGCGGAGGTAGCCCTTCAACGTCGGCAGGTCGACTTGATCCCAAGTGGCTGGGCCAAAGGGCGGACGGAGCTGGCGCAGGCTCTTTGCATAGCCGCGGCAGGTCTCCGCGTTGGTGTAGCTGAGCAAACCGGTCTGTTCGTCGAGTTCCCAGGCGGAAAACGCCTCCTCGAGCGTGCCGGTGATCCGGGGCTTGAGGTTGTGGAGCTCGTCCCATTTCTTGATCGCCGCATCGAAATCGGTGCCAAGCGGAACGTCCGGCTTGCCCTCCGGACGCATGTCGTAGAAATAGTAGACGCTCACCTTCCCGGAGGCGCGCTTGCGCGAGTGGGAACGAAGCCGCGGATACTTCCCAGTCATTTCACCAGTGCCAGGTTGACCCCGGTGGATGGCCTGACCACGCGGCCAGCCAGCCATTCGCGGGTGTGGAAACGGCTCACGAGTATGCGCTTGTCACGGCGGCGGTAGGGGATGCCGTCGGCCTTCAGGATCCGCTCTTGTTCATCCGGCGATGCAGCGCCAGTCAGTGCGCGCACTTCGCTTGGGGTGAGCAGTTCTTCGGTCAGTGCAGCCGTGCTCATTGGACCTCCCGCAGCGCGTCGTCGCGCGCCTGGTTGAGCTCGGCCATCTTGGCGGGGTCTCCGCCGCGGTCCGGGTGGTATGCGGACGCCAGCCGCCGATAGACCTCGGTGAGCTGCGCGCGAGTGTTGACACCGGTGCCGAAAACGTCGCGCCACGTGCGCGGCGCCGAATTGGTGCTGCTGGGCGGCGGCAGCGCCGAGAACCCGGTGAAGGCCGCCTCGAGCATGTCTCCGGTTCCCCAACGTGCGATGCCGCGCAGCGCCTCGATGGTCTTGGCGATGGCCTGCATGTTGTGCTCGATCTTTTCCCACCGGTCGCACGCGAAAGACATCTGCCGCTTTTTGTAGGTGAAGTAGACCGACACGCCCGGGTCGTCCGGCTGGCGCTGGTTGGCGAGCGGCAGCCCGTCGCGGCGCAGCGCGATGTTTGTGCTGATGACGATGGCCGGATCCGGGTAACGACCGGCCAGGCGCCCGACCTCGGCCACGATGTTGTCGCGGGCCCGGGCGAAGGTCACTTCGAACTTGGCGCGCTCGCGGCGCCAGCGTTCGGTGCGCGGCCGGCCTACGGGCCACTGCAGCGGATAGGCTTCGGCGCTCACTGTGCGTCTCCTTCGCCGGTTTCGAGAGGGGTGTCGTCGGGATCGGGCGCCGCCGGCAGCGGCGAGTGCTTCGGCTTGGCCGCCTGCTTCGCACGGATCTGCTCGACCTTCGTCCAGATGCGCGCCAGCTCGGTCTCGCCTGCGGCAGCCATGTCGAGGTCTTGGGCCAGGCACAGTGCAGCCAGCGTGACCATGACGCCGCCAACCTCCTGCTCCTTTTTGCCCACCGGCCGCGCGAAGACATAGTCGACCAACTGGTGCGCTTCGCTGGCCGTGCAGCCGCATGCCTGCACGAGTTCCAGCGCTTCTTCCAGGAAACGGTGATTCCGCTCTTCGCGGTCGCCGGCGATCATTTCGCCGAAGCACGCCATCAGCCACGGCTGCACGCGCTGCTGGAATGGTTCGCGCGATGCGCAATCAGGGCAGCGCACACCGCCTTCGTCCGGGCTGTAGTACGACGGGCCTCCAATAATTCCGGTGCCATCGCAGGTCGTGCAGCCGTTGTCCTCGATCTCGACTTCCACGCCGATCAAGTCCTGAAGCAACTCGATGGCCTGCGGCTTCGTGCCGGTGACGCCATGCGCATCTGAAGCGCGCCAGTACTCGAAGCCATGTTCGATGGCCTTCTTCTGGATGGCGTCACGAGTCAGACCGGGCTGCTCGCACGCAGCGATGGCAGCACCGGGTGCGGCGAGGTAGATGCTGCCCGACTCGATGAACGCTCGTAGACGCTGTGCGATCTGCCAGCCCGTCGCCTTCTTGTACTCGTCGTGGCTCACGTCACCCAGCACGCGCTGGGTTGCTGCCTCCAGCGCGTGGACGATGTGGCGGGCATCGGTGCGGTTCAGCGGGTAGCTCGCCACCGCCCCGGCCTGCTCTCCGGCTGCGGGCTCTGCCTTCTGGCCGGCTACAACTTCTCGAATCGCACTTTCACCCGATACCCCAGCGCCTTGGCTATTGCATTCAGCACAGGCTCTGTGATCGTCTGCTTTCCCAACTCGATGTTGGTGATGCTGGTCCGCTCCAGGCCAACTCGTTGAGCCAGTTGCGCCTGCGTCAGGCCCTGCATCTTGCGTAGCGCCCGGATTGTCTTGGTGAGGTCTGTCTTCGTCATGGTCATCTATCCCGCCATCAACTGTTGAACCGAGGTAACCACGCTCTGCCTGCGGCTGCATGGTCTGAGAGAGGGCCAGGACTTCACGAGCGAACTGAAGCAGGCCCGGCTCCCCTGTGTGGTACTGCGTGCCGAGCCCGTACTTCGATGGCGATTCGCTGAAGAGTCGTTCGCCATCGTTGAGCGCGAGAATTTCCGCATCGCTCGGCGCTGCTGGCATCACAGCCGGATGGGTGGCTAGCCTGGCGAGGATTGCATCTGCCATATCGGGGGCGAGGTCACTGCCACGCGCCTCGGTGAAATCGTCCTGGCTCATGGTGCCGACACCCCATGCATCCCAAACCCGACCGCAGTGGTAGACCCCGGACAGGTTTTCCTCGATCAGATCGATGAGCGCGTCACGGGCCAGCGCCGTCGGCACGCCTGCGCCTTCCTTGTTGTCATCCGACATGGTTCTCTCCTTGGGTTGGGGCGCCGGGGATTGAGCCCACGGGCATGAAGTGCGTGTACGGCGCCTGTTCTTTGGGGCCGCGACTGCCAGTCGGTGCGCACGCTTGGAAGTACTCGACGTTCTCAGAGTGCTTTTGCCAAACACCGTCTTCGAGGTAATCGAAGTCGTGACGCTCGGGGTGTGCTTCGTCTTCTGCGTCGAGCCAGCCGACCACAAGCAGCACGCCTTCGGGTGCCGTCTCAATCGCTTGCCACCCACCCGAGGTGCCGTCAGACTGAGAGGCGCGGGCTTGGGTGAGAATTGCTTGCTTGTCGGCATCAAGGTGCAATCCACGGCTTTCGGCCTTGGTGAGCAGTTCGATGCACCAAGCAGCAAACCGGGTGTCTGGCATAGAACGGCGCGAAGCCTGCCAGATCTGCCATGCGTTTTCGGTTGCCAGGGCTACGTAGGTCAGGCCGTCATCTACGACCCTGCGCGTGACATTCAAGCCGTCACGGCGCGCGTACGCTTCAAACGCTTCGCGCTCATCCAAGCAGCCGCCGTTAAGGCATTGGGTGTTGTTCATGTTCAGTCCGTCCATTTGATGCAGCCGGCGCTCGAGCAGCGGCCGGACATTCGGCCGTCGACCGCGCTGGCGGTGTATGTGAAAAGGCCCCCGCAACGAATGCACCGCATGGATGCCTTCACCGACTCGGTGGGCCGCAGGGTTGTCGGGTCGAAGTGCCGACGGAAGATCTCCGTCTTGGCCTTCGCCACTGCGCTGGAGAAGGCGCCGAAGCCTGGGGTGGTCAAAGCTCCTCCTCCGCGGGCGGCTGCATGCCGTGCCTGCAGTTCGCGCGGCAATCTGCATCGCCCACGCCGCCTGGCTCGCCGTAGTCGTGCTCGCCGGTGGTCAGGTCGACGAAAACGGCCTGCGAGCAGTCCACCCAGCCGATGGGGCATGCGCGGCCGCCCTCGAACTGCCAGATGCGTCCGCTGTAGAAAGTGCCGTCCTGGCCAGCGAGCTGGCGCGCAGCGTCGATGAGTCGGGTCAGCTGCGCGGTCATAGGAGGGATTCCTGTGCGACGGCCGCGCCGGCGTAGCGCGCGCGGACCTTGCCTTCTCCCAGTTGCAGGCGCCGGTACTTGTCGAACTCGCAGAGGCAGTTCTGAACGTCCATCGCCTGAAGGTGCCGGTCTTCCCAGATCTGCGGCACCATGGGGCGCAGCACGCCGATCAACGCTGGCAGCTCGATCTCGAACTGCGCGTGGCTGATGGCCTGGTCCTTGGGGCGGTCGCGAAGCCGATTGATGCCTCGCGCGCTGCCCGGGCCGAGCGGGGCCCACGTAGGCGCGTCATCCCACGCGAAGACCGCAGGCAGCTGCGCCAAGTCGGCCACCACCTGGCCCGCCAGGAAGCTGCCCATGCCGTCGAATTCGATGAGGGCGGCCCAGGTGCCGCGCATGGTCGGCGCGACGACGCGGGAAGCCTGCGGCGCGATCAGCTCGACCAGGTCGCATACCGAGTCCACCTTGTTGCGGCCGGGGACGCCCGGCACGACGTAGGCACCGGTGAAGACCTTCTGGCCATCGGCCGCCCGTTGCGCCAGCGCGCCGCGCGCGCCCGGTAGGTCTGCGAGGCCGAACGTCCGGCCGCCGGTGATGGCCAGCAGAGAGTCCGGCCAGTTCACGAGGCGTGCCAGCAGGGCTGCGACAAGCGCAGTCTGCTGGTCGCAATCGGGTACGTACCAACGATCGAGCAGCGCGACGCTGACGCGGTCGTCCATGCGGCGGACGTTGCACCACCGGAAGTCCCGAAGCAGAGCGTCATCTGTCCATGGCCGTGGGAGGCCTTGCGCCTTCTTCGCTCGGATCCAATCGCGCTCGGTCATCCAACGCACGAGGATCGCGAGTTCGGTGGGGCTGAACTTCATGGCGTGACCTCGAAGAAGCCCAGCGCGCCCTTCAGCGGCCGGAAGGGAAGGGGCTTGGCGTTGACCAGCACGAAGCCGACGGCGCCCATGTACCAGGGCGACTGTAGGTAGAGCTCCGTCTCGACCAAGCACGCCGAGCCCACGATGCCGCCGCGCTCAAGATCGGCGGCGCGCGGCAAGACATCGAGCAGATGGTCAAGCCGGGGATCTGCATGCAGGAAGCGGCACACATCGGCGTACTCCGCATCGGTCATTCCTTTGCTGGCGTGGACCAGGAATTCGCCGCGAAAGCGCGTCGACCAGGTACGGTTCTCCACGTCCTTGTGACCGTTGACGATCAGCCACGCCCACGGCTGCCGAATCGACAAGGCCTTCATCGGCGCGAGCGCCGGTGGGAACGGCACGGTGCTGACCACTTCAGGCGGCGCCATGAGGTACCTCGTTCCATTCGCGGCCGTCGAGCAGGCGGCCGGCCAGCTTCTTGCCGAAACGTTGAATCGGTTCGTCGAGCGACTTCGGCGCCGACAGCAGTTCGCTGTCTATGCGACTTCGACCGTACGGCGCCCACTCGCCCCATTGCTTGAAGAAGAACGGGACATGAGCATGCTGGCATTGGTCACGCAGGCTGCGCACCCAGTCGGGCTGCGCGGGCCGCGCTTGCGGGCCGCTCTCGCCGCCAACGATTACCCAGTCGATTCGCGGTACCGAGTACTCGCCACATTTCGTCGAGCGCTTGCCTTCAAGCGGGTGATCGCTGAAGGTCCATTCGCCCTCGCTGCTGGCGCGCGAGATCCCGCCGAAGCAGCCGTTCCCGTCAGCGCCGAGCCACACGGGCCCCAGCAGCGGCTCCATGCTCAAGAAGCGAACTGCTGCCGGGGTGTCCTGCAGCTTGGGGATATCGCGGTCGGCCTCTGCCTGGTTGACCACGGTCGCGCCGAGCCAAACATTGAAGACCACGTCCACACCCGGATCTGCCGCGCGCCGTTCAGCCGTGGCCGCCTTGATCATTTCAAAAGCATTTCCGATGCGCTTCGTCAACAGTAGCCAGTCGAGGTTCGGTGTCGCCGCGATCAGATCAAATAGGTCGATGCGCCACTGCGGATCTACTGCGTTGTCGAACACGTCGGCCAGGCTGGCGCAGAACACGCGCTGCCGGCGGCCGTGCTGCGCGAAGAAGGCGTCGGCCTGGGCATTCCAACGCAGCGGCATCTTCCAGTTCGCCGCGCTGGTCCGCACACGTGGTGCTCCAGCGCCCCAGGTCTCGGCGCCCTTAGCGCGTAGCACCCGAGCCGGCGTGCTCGCCTCGGCATAGCAGTGGTCGCAGCCGCCACCGCCCGTGGCGGCAATGGAGACCTTCGTGCAGCCAATCCAAGGATTGAAGGTTGCGTCGCACCATTCAATATTGGTAGTCTCAGCCATGACTGAACTCCTGACGCGCAGCGAGATCGTGCGCAAAGCCTGGTTGAAGCGGAAGGCGACCTTCGTGCCTCCGATGAAGGGCAAGAAGATGTCCGAGGAGAGCCGCGCGAAAATGAGCGCCGCGGCGAAGGCTCGCCCGAGCAACCGCACAGGAAAGACGCACTCCCTGGAAACCCGAGCCAAGATCAGCTCTGCCACGAGAGAGCGCACACCACGCGGCGAGAACGCACCGGGATATATCGATGGGAAAGGCGTCGAGCGCTTGGGAGAGCGTTTGACTGACAGCTACAAGCGCTGGCGTTACGACGTTATGCACAGGGACGCGTTCGCCTGCCAGAAATGTGGCGATGCGCGAGGCGGGAACCTCCACGCCCATCACATCAAGCCATTCGCCACTCATCCCGAACTGCGTCTGGCGCTCGCGAACGGCGTCACTCTCTGCGAGGACTGCCATAAGGCCGTGCACGCTGAGCTGTGACGTGTGGTCCGTCCATTCGATCTTGCTGTCAGCTGCCACAGTGTGCCTCCCGAATGTCGATGATCGGAACGTAGTTGCCCATGGCCAGCGGCGGCTGGGGCTTGAGGGTGATGGTCACCACCAAGTTGTGCTGCCGCGCCCAGTCGACCAGCTGCTGTGCGTGCATCTGCACCGCCTGGATCTCTTTGGCGCGGATGCGGTCGGGGGAGGTGTCGAGGAGGTGCATACTTTGAGACCAAAAGTAGTAGTTAGGAGCAGCAATGCCGAAGCAAGTCTTCGAATACCGCGGGCACCGGATCGCCGTCAGCACACGGCCCGGCGAAAGCAGAATGAGCTGGGAATTCCAGATCGACGGCGAAAAGCCGGTGGGGCTGATAACTTCATCCGCTACGGACGAGACGAGTGCGGTTGCCGAAGCACGTTCGGCAGCAATGAGCATCATTGACCTGCGAGACGGGAGCACTTGACGATGCCTGCGAAGCCGACTCGCACCGCCGCCCAGCTGAAGCAGATGCTGATACAGCGCATCGAAGCCCTGCCGGGCCTTCGAGGTCAGCAGACCGACGTGCACCGCGGCGGAGTGATCGGCATCCCCTCGGACGACGGCGGCCCGAACTGGACCGTTCGAGTCGTCAGCGACCGCGGAACGCACCGCGCCGACATCGCGCAGATCATCCGGACGCTGCAGATGCAGTTCGACCTCGAGGACTGAGCGGCTGGAGATTGCGGCGGAAATCCCACAAGAAGATTCTTGGCGGTCGTGACGTAACACTTTGGGTAGCGCGCCATTCCGGTCGCGCACACACAAGGACCCGAATCGATGCTCAAGAACACCACCACTGCCGACGACCTGATCCAGCGGATCGCTGTGCTGTATCTGAAAGACCCTGACGTCCAAGGCGGCACACGCCGCAAAGATCTGCCGTTGGTTGTTGAGCGCCTGCCGGCACCGCGCCCGGGCGCTCCGAACTGGCATGCAGTCTTCGGCCAGCCGGCCGCCTACGGCGAGGCGATGGCCCGCGCGATTCAGGCGGTGCAGGCCGAGTTCGACCTGGTCATCCCGTTTCCAGGGAGCAGCGCTGTGCGGATTTGACATCAAAAGCCCTCCGCGAAGAGGGTGAGCTGTTGCGCGCGGCGCGCGCGCACCACGCGCCCGGCCGCGCGGCGGCGCCGGGCCCACGTGAGCAGGGTGGCGCGCCAGCCGGCATGCAGCGTGGCGCGCGCCTGCGCGAGGAACACGCGGAGCATGTGGCGGTCAGTGGTCATGCCAGCGCCCTTTCGCGCTCGCGCTCGCGTTCGCAGTAGTTGGCTGCGACGATGGCGCGCGCCACTGGCGGGCAAACGCTGTTGCCACACATGCGGACCTGTGCCGTCTTCGTCAGCGTGACCCGCTGCCCCGTGAATGGGTCGATGCCGTGGTCAATGATGTAGTTGGGAGGGAAGCCCTGGGCGTTGTAGAGTTCCCGCGGCTGCAGCATCCGAAGCGTGATGTCCACCAGCACGTACCAGCCGCCGCGCATCCAGGCTACCACCAGGTCGGCTGCGTCGGGAAATTGCTCCGGCAGATGCTCATGCAGTAGGTCGGCGCACTGCTTCGCGCGACTGCGATGCTCCGGCGCCAAGCAGGACAGCGGTACTTGCGCCAGCTGCACCAAGCCCATGCGGTCTTTCGTCGGCACGGTGTGCATGCCCTCTTTCAGGCTCTGCCATTGGCCGCCTTCACCGTAGTACTTCACGAGGTACGCGGTGACCAGTTGCTGGTTGCTTCCAGCGGTGGTGATCGTGGACATCGGCGAGCCGGCCGAACGCCCCGCCCCTTCATAGAAGCCGCCGTTGGCCTGTTCGAAATGCGCAGTTGCGATCGCGAGTTCGCCGCGGTTGGCCGCGGTGATGGTCGGCACGCTCTCACCCAGCGATACGCCGGGGCGCTCGCCATGGTGAGTCAGATGCATCAAGTGGGCCTGCGCGAGGGCGTGGTGCGTGCCTCCAGCCGATACCGTGGACAGACTGCCGTTGAGGTCGTGCGCGTTGCCTAGGTGGCTTGCGCTGGTCCCGCGCAGGGGCAGCAACGTGGCCGCGGTGAGGTTGAAGTGTCCGCCCTTGACGCTGGCGCAGGCGGTGCGCAACGACTCGTCGGCGCCCGCAGTTGCCAGCTTCATGGGGCGCGACTGGTCGCCGATAAAGGGCGCCAAGACGGGTTGGGCTACCGCGCCCTGCGAGCCTTCAGCCGTGATTGTCCAGTAGGGCTCGTTCTTGCCGCGCGTGCGTGGCGCTTGGCCAGCGCGCTCGCCGTTGCGGGTGTTGACGATGAATGGATTCGGGTTCGCCAGTGCATGGCGCCAGGTGCCTTTTGCTACGCGGCGCAGCGTGTTGTGCGCGAGTGGCTTCGGCCGGTCGAAGATGCTTACCGAGGGCAGGTTGAAGTCGATGCACTCGGCGGCCGTACGGTATGGCTTGAGTCCAGGTCCATGCGTTGCCGCTGGCCAGGCGATTGCCCCATCGTCGATGCGCTTGAGGATGACGTAGAGGCGATTGCGGATCGTCGGCGTCCCGTCGTCGCAGGCACGGCGCTCCTGAAACTCCATCGTGTAGCCGGGGCCAACGTTTCGCATGGCGGCTGCCCAGCGCTCGAAGCTCTGCCCGCGACGCGCTGGGCACGGCTGCCCGTCGTCAAGCAGCGGACCCCACCAGCGCCACTCTTCCACGTTCTCCATGATGACCACTCGGGGCTTCGTCGCGCGCACCCATTTGTGAATGGCCCACGCAAGCCCACGCCGGCGCCGTGCCTTGTTCCGGTCGCGGTGTGGTTTTCCGCCCCGTGCCTTCGAGTGGTAAGTGCAGTCCGGGCTTGCCCAGAGTAGACCCACCGGCCGGCCCTCCGTCACCTCGATCGGATCTACCGCGTACACGTCCTCGACATAGTGGCGTGTCTGCGGGTGGTTCGCTTGATGCAGCGCTACGGCCTCGCGATCGTGGTTGACGGCGATGTCGACATGTCGGCCGAGGGCCTGCTCGATGCCGGTACTGGCACCGCCGCCGCCTGCGAACAGGTCTATGACCAGCTCGGAAGCGATCGGCAGGACGAACTGCGGCGTCAGCACGTGGCCTCCGATACCCTGGGCTCGACGACCTCGCGCACCGCCTCGACTGTGATGCCGAGGGCCTGTGCCGCAGCGCGTGCCGCGGCCTCGCGGTCAGGGTTTAGGTCGAGGGCGCGCGCGAACGCGGCCATCACCTTCTCGATGGGGATGACGGCGAAGTCCATGCTTCAGGCGTCCTTCCCATCGGCGTCTGCGTCGGCGTCAGCGTCGCTGTCGGCATCCGCATCGGTGTCATCGGGCGGGTCGCCGGCGCGGCCGTTCTGCTCGGCGAAGATGTCGCCGGCCGTCTTGCCGTCGCCCTCGGCGCCGCCGGGCGGCGGAGGCGTGTCGGGCCTGCCGGCGCGGTAGCCCTTCTTCGCGGGCATGAGCTCGGCCGGGGCCAGCAGCATCACGGAGATCTCGCCCTCGGAGGCCAGGCCCGAAAGCTCGCCGTAGAGGTCGTTGTCCTGCAGCTCTTCGCCGTTGTACTGGATGGTGCCCTTTATCGTGACGCTTCCGCCTTCGTTGAGCTCGTAGCCCAGGTTGGCCAGCACCACGTCCGTGAAGTCGACGTGATCCTCTTCAGTGCCCCAGTCCCACACGAAGCGATAGCCGCGCCACTTCTCGCCGTCGGCGTACTTGAACTTCGTCGGCAGCTTCGGGTGGCGCAGGTTGGGCAGCGGGATCACGACGTCGGGCAGCGTCTCCTGGCCAGACTTCAGTGCGTGGTTGCAGTAGTGGTGCTCGCGCAGGCCGGGCTCGATCAGGTCGAGCAGCGTGTTCTCGCCGGTCAGTGCCCAGACGATGTCGATGGCGCGCACCTTCTCCGTGCCGTGCAGTTCGCGGCGCGGGTTGGCGTTGGTGATCAGGATCTGCGTGGGCTTTTCGATCTGGAAGCTCATGTGGTGGTGCTCCGATGGATTGAAGAAAAAGGGCGTGCCGCTCGCGCGGCGCTGGTCGGAAGTTGAGGGAGGGAGGAGGAGGGAGGCCGACCAGGCGCGCCCGAAAAGGGGTGTTCGTCTAGAACGGGATCTCGTCGTCGGGCTCTTCGGGTTTCGTGAGCACGATGGCTTCGACTGGCGCATGGGCGGTGCGGCGCACCTCTACTGCGTGCAGCACGTAGAACGACTGGCCCGGCGCATTCGCGGCAAGCCGCTCTGCTTCGTCACCAGCGCTCTCGGCGCTCACGTGCTGGCGGGTCGGCGGGCGGTTGCCCTCCGGGTTCCACACGAGCCAGAACTGTTGTTCGTTCATGGTCAGGCGGCGGCCGGAGCGGGTGCGGGGAACTTGTCGAAGGGCAACGGCTTGATGTGCTCCCCGAAGAACTTGCCCTTGGACTCGGCCGCCATGAAGTCGGCGTGCAGCTTCGCGTCGACGTTCGGGTACTGGTAGATGTGGCCAGGCCCGCGCGTGAACGTCACCTGCAGCGTGCGGCGCGCCGCGTCGTAGCCGATGGCGGCCACCTGGTTGGATTCCACGGGCGTCGTCGGGATGGCGACGTACTCTTTCTCGGAGAAGGCGGCCGGAGCCGCGAAGGTCTTGGGCATGGTGATGCTCCTGTAGTTGCGGGTGGGGGTCAGGCGGCCTGCTTGGCGTGGATGGCCTGCAGGTGGTTGGCCATGGAGGCCAACATGTGCGGGAACTCGGCTTCGTGGTAGCGCGGCGCGGCGCGCTCGCGACCTGCGGGCTCGAAGCCCAGGCCGCGCAGGCCCGCCTCGGTCACCGTGAAGTGGCCCAGCCGCTCGTTGATGGCGCCGATGCTCAGCGTGGGCGCACTGGTGGGCGCGGCGGCCGCGCGCACAGGCATTGGGATCACGGTGGGCGCCGGCGCAGCGGCGGGTGCGCTACTTGGCGTTGCTGACGGCGGCGCGACAGCGGTGGGGGCCGCACTTGGTGAAGCGGCAGGCGATGGAGCAGCGGCCGCGGCGATACGCATCTCGAACTTGGAGAGCAGCGCGCGGATCTCTGCGACGGCCGTTTCCTTGGCCTGCTGTGCCATGCCGGCGAGAGTGCCGAAGCGCTCGGCGTCGATGGGCCATGCCTCGGTCTCAGCGAGGGTCTCGCGGACGCATTCGATCGTGCCGCCCACGCGCACGCCGGCGCGCCCGAGAGTGGCGATCATCACCTGTTGCTGGATGCCCTGAATCTCGGACATCGCGAGGTCCTTGCGGATCTTCTCGCGCCGCTCATCTTCCTTCTTCTCCTCGGCCGCGCGGTGATCGGCCACGCGGGTCTTCACCAGTGAGGTGAGGTCCTCGGGCGCCTTCAGCACGATCTGCGCGGTGTCGGGGAACAACTGCGGCACGTCGGCCGCCAGTTCGCGCAGCGTGCTGAGGTTGATCTGGATGCGGGCGGCGATTTCGTTCGTCGCGATCTTCGCGTTGGCCAGCGTCGTGTCGATCGCTTCCTTCAGACTTTCCACCGTGCGCTTGTTCTTGATCGCACCAGCGAAGTCGGCATTGAAGTTCGTCGGCATGTAAGGTTTGCCGATGCGCTTGTTCAGCGTAGCGATGTGCTCATCCAGCGCTGCACGGCCGCGCAAGACCTCATCCGTTCGGATCTGCACTTTGCGTGCCTCGACTTCCTTCTCCTTCGCGAGTCGAGTAGTGCGGGCGAGATTGCGGTAGTCCGCGATCAGGCGGCGCATCTCTTCAACGTTCGACATGCTGGCCAAGGCGCTGCTCTCGCCCGCTTCGAGCGCTTCTTCGGCCTTCTTCAACGCCTTGCAAGCGGCATCTGTGTCCGCGAACTCTTGGTCTGTGGAGGCTTTCGCGGGAATCTTGGCGATGAAGGCGCGAAGTGCAACGCCGAAGTCTGGAAGATTCGAAACTACTGTGAGCGTGCCGTCCATACGCACAGAAACCGCAGGCAAAGACTCGACCGGTGCCGCCACCACAACGGGCGCAGCCTGCGTAGGAACGTAGTCGGCGAGATCCTGCTCGAACTGGGCCCAGCCGGCGCGCAGGCGCTCGAACCAGACCGGATCCGGCAGCACCCAGACGAACAACATGTTCTCAGGCGTGCCGTCGGACACCACGAAGATCAGTTTCTCGGCGCCCGTCACCTTCAGGACCTGCTGGCATTGCGGCATGTGCTCATCGGGCACCTGGCCAGCGGCAACGCTCGCGGCGAGCGCTTCGTTCCACTGCTTGTGCTCCATGGCGATGCGGTCATCCATCGTCAGGCCGTCGCACGACGCCGACTCCTTGCCGTCGGAGCAGGTGACGGGGTAGAGGTCTTCCCCGATCAGCTTCTCGATGTGCGGCCGCGCCAGGGCTTCGACTTCGTGCCCGTGGTCCAGCACGTTGACCTGCAGCCATTCGCTGAAGGTCTTCGCAATGCCCGTCTTCTTCATGCGCAGCAGCTCGTTGCGCGTGGTCTTCTTCGACAGGCCCAGCATGGCGGCTGCCTCGCTGGCGCCGAAGTGCTCGAGGCGGAACTGGTCCCAGGCGTCGGTGCCCTGCACCAGGTCGTGTGTTTGCTTCATGGTGGTGGTCTTTCAGGCGTTGAGTTCGGCGCGGCGCTTGTCGAAGAGCTCGCCCAGTTCGGTGCGGTGCACGGTGTTGCCCACCTCCTTGATGAGGTCGGCGGCGACGTTGAGTGCGTCTTCGGTCGTAGCCTTGTTCAGCTGCTCGGCCACGTGCGCGAAGGTCAGGCCGGTAGTTGCGCTATCGGCGGCCGGCTTGCGGATGGCGGCGATCTGCTCGTCGCTCAGGAGGAACTTGGTGCGCGCCTTATTAATGACCTGGTCGGGCTTGGCGCGACCGTCGGCGATGGCGGCACGCCACTCAGGCAGCCGCTGCGCAAAGAGGTCAGCTGGCCAGCACGCAGGCGCGGCCGGAGGTGGCGGTGCGCTGGTGCGCTTCTGCTCGTCGGTTTCATCGCCACCGCCACCACCGCGCCCGTCATCGTCGGCATCGTCCTTGGTGGCCAGCCCGGTGGCGGCGAGCAGCGTGTAGCGCTGCAGGTAGGTGATGGTCGATGCGACCTGCTGGATGCCGTTCTTCTTGCCACTGCTGTCGGGCGAGCCGTCGAGCGAAACGGATTCGCTATGGCCCAGGCGGTGCGTGATCGTGCAGATCACCACGATGCGGCCGCCGCCCTGCTGCAGGTCCCAGCGATGGGAAAGGCCGTGGCGCGCCATGGCCGGCACCACCACGTCGGTGATGTGCGACAGCTCGGCGTGCTTGTAGCCAACGAAGTCGCCGTCCTTCGTCGTATAGCCGACGTGCTTGCGCTTGAAGATCTCCAGCGGCTCGGCCTTGAAGTCGGCCATGGCCTTCACGAAGGCCTTGCGCGCTTCGTTGGCTTCCCAGCGCTCCTGCAGCTTCATCGCGCTCTCGACCAGTTCGAGCGACGCGCCGCGGCCGAGCGCGGTGAGCATCATCCCGAAGGGCGAAGCTTCGGCAGGCATGGTGCTGGCCAGCGCGCCGCCGGATTGGACGGAGGGAACCGGAGCGGCTGCGCGCTCGACGGGTTCGAGGTCGAGGACGCGTGCGTCTTCGATGGTGGTTGCGTTCACGGGTAGGCCTTTCAGCGGAAGAAGGTGAGAAGGAAATCGGGGTGGAAAAAGGCGAGGTAGCCGACCAGGGCCGCACAGGCGGCGGAGACGCGGATCCAGATCAGCACCAGCTGCAGCAGCTCGTCGATGGCGTTGCATGACGGCGCGACGGGCTCCGGCGTGTCGTCGGGGAAGTAGTGGGGGCGTGCGCGGCTCATCGACTGCCTCACTGGAAGTTGTTGAAGGCGATGGCTGCCACGACGCCGATCACGCCGACGACGTAGAGGGCGATGTCGGCCGCGCGGTGCGGGCGCGCCGGCTCCGGCAGCGGCACGATCACGCCGCCGATTGCGGCAGGGCCGAAGGCTTGCTCCAGCGTGCGAGGGCACGGCGTGGTGCGCTCGTGTGTCGCGTCGACCTTGCCGACGAACTGGGCCGGCGCAGAGAGCGGGGTGTGAATCAGACTGTGCACGTGGTCCTCGCTTTCACGGCGGCCACGACGGCGGCGCACTGCGCCACGTCGAACCAACCGATATGGCATTGCTCGACATCAGCGATGCCAAGCGCGCGGGCAAGCCAGGCATACGCCTCGCTGCGCGACATCGGGCCGTCCTGCCAGAGTGGGTTGAAGGCGTCCTTGGCGGCGCTGCGCGCGCGCCGGATCTCGGGCGTGGCCAGGGTGCCGAGGGGGATGCCCGTGAAGGGGTGCAGGCCGACATACGAATCGCAGCCGGTGCACATGAGAGCCCACGGCCATTCGCCGTACTCGCGGCCGTAGATGCAACTGTTCGAGTCGATGAAGACTGGCGAGCCGCAGTGAGGGCACTTCTCCGGCACCGGAAGCGGGTTCTTGACGCGCGCCACGGCGCGGCGCGAGGGTGCCCACGGCGATACCGGCTCGGTGCGGGGAGGCATGGATGCGCGGCGTTCGCGCTCTTTGCGGCTCACGCCCATGGCAGTTCCAGATCGCGCTGGGCGAAGTGCTGCGCAAACAGGCGCTCGGCTTGCTCGCCGTCGACGATCTGCACGTCGACGGCCTGCTTCGGGAACACCGGCAAGGCGTGCTCGGCGTCGAACATGAAGTGCGGGGCGTTCATGCGGACCTCGCCTTCAGCATCTCGTCTGCCATGCGGTAAGCCATCCGGGCGACGATGGCGAAGGGCGTGATCTTCTTTGTCGCTTGGTTGCCGACCTGCTCCATCGCTGTCTCGGAGGCCAGCGTGGCCTCCATGGCGCCTTTGGCGAAGTAGTCGCGCATGCTCATGCCGATGACGGCGGCGGCGCGCGCCAAGATGTACGCGCGTTCGCGCTCGGTCGGGTCTTCGATGTGCAGCGAAGCCGCCATTGCAGTGGCGTGGGAGCTCTGCGGATCGCTGACCGGGAAGGCCGGCCCGCCGTCGTCGAATGGCGTGTCGGTGTTCACGATGCCCGCCCGTTCTGCTGCTCGAGCGCAAAGGAGAGGGAGAGGTCGAAGTACGCCGGCGTGCCCTTGATCGCATTC
This sequence comes from Variovorax sp. V93, assembly GCF_041154485.1. Taxonomy (NCBI): domain Bacteria; kingdom Pseudomonadati; phylum Pseudomonadota; class Betaproteobacteria; order Burkholderiales; family Comamonadaceae; genus Variovorax; species Variovorax sp. V93. The sequence goes on from NZ_AP028669.1 coordinate 1,393,265, forward strand.
AGCGCACGGTCGGTGGCCAGCGCTTGGTCTTCGGTCGGCACGAACACCTCTTCGGGGTGGTGCTTGGCTTCGACGCGCTCGCGGCGCGCGCTGCGCCGGCTGGCGAGGTTGGAGCGGGTGAGGGCGCTCATCACGCGGCCTTCCGACCATAAGGAAACCACCGCACAAGGCCGTCCGCCGCAAGGTTTGCCGCGACCGTCGAGAACCAGTGGCCGCCCCGGTCTTCCTTGCCGTACCGCAGACCCATGACCTTCAGGACGGTGAGCCCGATCAGTACGCCCGCGGCGTTCTGAAGGTTGTCCTTGAGTGCTTGTTTGTTCGCCATGCCCATCTCCTGTGTTGATGGGCAAATTACATCAAACGGTGAAAGCCATGTCAACATCAAATGATGTAGTTTCTAAAAATATTTCATCAAAAGATGACGGAGCAGATCAGGCGGACGCAAAAAAAGGCCCGCACGCGGCGGGCTTGGTGGGGAGGTGGGGGCCGACTAGATCGTCAAAGCTTTTTGCCGTTCCAGGCCCAGACCACGCGGCCGCGAACCTCAACGGGGCGTGAGCCGTCGAGCACGTCGACCGTCTTCACTGTCGGGTTGTCGCTGCTGATTTCGAAGGAGCCGTCGATGCGCTGGCGCACCCGCTTGATGTAGATCCGGTCGTTGGCTTCCATCACATACACGCCGTCGATCTTGGGCGCGTTCACTCCGATATCGACCAGGAGGATGTCGCCATCAGCAAAGGTCGGGTCCATCGAGTCGCCGTAGCCATGGATGAATCGTAGGTTCTCCAGGCTCGTGAGTGGCTTGATTGTCCGGCTCACCCATTGGGGTGACACGGTAAGACGACCGATGACTACCTCTTCGGGCATCACGTCGGAGCCTGGTCCCATGGAGCCAGCGACCGCGAGGAGCGGCACGTCGAACGTGTCATGGTCGACGGACCCGCCAGCACCCTTGATGACGGCCCGCGTGACCTCTCCGCCTTCGTCGTCGTCTAACCACCCTGCGGGCAACCCCGCAAAGCCTTCAATGCTACGGGCCACCTTCTCTCCGAACGAGGCGCGACCAGAGATCAGATCACTCGCCTGATTGGTCTTGCGCCCGATGGCCTGACCGAGCGCCACGGGGCCCTCGATGCCTCGATCTTTCGCGAATTTCTTGAGCCGGGCGATTCGGATGAGCTTGGCGGTCATGACCGCCGAGTGAATCAGCGCGACTACATCATTTGATGTTGACAGTTCTTTCATCATTCGATGTAATTCGGGGTATGGACATAAAACCGTACTTCTTCGGGCTCAGCAATGAGGATCGCAAGATCTTCGCCGACAAATGCGGCGCCACCGTCGGGCACATTCGCAACGTCTGTTACGGGGACCGCAAGGCCACCACCGTGCTCGCAGCGCAGTTCGAACTGCACTCAAACGGCGAGGTGACCGTCGAGGAAACGCTTCCCGCGCATCAGTGGCACCGCGTCAAGGACAAGGCTTGGCCCCACGCGAAAGGTCGCCCGCTGTCGGATGTTGCTGCCGAGCCAAAGCTCGAGCCCGCGAAAGAGGGCGCCTGAATGTCCCACATCTTGCCCACGGAAGGGCCGCCACCCGATTCGGTTGCGCGCGCTGAGCGGCTGGCCAACACCCTCGCATTGGTTCTGGCCTACGTCTTGTTCCTCGTGGCCGCCGCGCTCGCCCTGAGCGCCTTCTTCGTAGGCCGCCCGGCCGCAGCTCTCATCGCAATCACCGCTGGCGCCGTCGCTCTCTGGCTTGTCCTGGAGGGCGAGAGCGCGCTCGATGCGCAGGCGCTCGACGAGTTCAACGGCTAGGTCGTGAAGGCTTTGAAACATGAGACCGATGGTCTTTTTTTTGTGCCCGGAGGGGATAGTCAAGTGAAGTCAAATGATTTGAGCCAGGCTGACGCACAGCGCGAACTGGACCTTTTTCGGCAGCCTCCCGCAAACGAGGTGCCGCTCGAGCTGATTCGCAAGCAGGCCAGTGCCGGCGCCGCTTTCACGCTCGCATGCACGTCGTCGGGACTGCTCGACCAGACCATCTACGGCTTCATCGGCATCGACGCCGGCACCTTTTCCAAGATCAAGAAGGGCCTGGCCACGTTGCAGGCCGACCTTCTGGGCAAGTTCTGCTACGCGGTGAACAACCGCATCTATGCCGAATGGTGCGCTTACCAGCTCGGCTGCACGCTGGTCGAGATCAAGACCGAAGCCGAGCGGCGCGCCGAGGCTGCCGAGAAGCGTGCCGCCGAAGCCGAACTCAAGGTGCGCGTGCTGATGGAAACCTTCCACGGAAGGGCGATCGCATGAACGCCGACAGCAAGATGATGCGGACGCTCGGCGCGATCGGCCAGAGCACGACGTACAGCGAGATGGCGGCGGCCACGGGCATCGATGCCAAGCTGCTGATGACCAACGTGGCACACCTCAAGCGCCGCGGATACGTGGAGCGTCTCAACGAAGGCGCACCGAAGTGCGAGATCGCATATTTCCGCCGCACCACGGCCGGCGACGAGCTGATCCAAGGCGAGCCCGAACCAGAGATCGAGCCCTTTCCCGTCGTGGTGATGACCTCCGTGCAGCGCGCCATCCTGCGCCGGCCCGCGCTGGCCACCGTGTGGAGCGCCGCGTAATGGAGTACGCCGACTTCCTTAAGGCCAAGGTGCAGTTGGCGCAGTCGATCGGTTTCGAGATCGACGCCAGCGAGGTCAATCCGTTGCTGGCGCCATTCCAGAACGTGACCGTGCGCTGGGCTGTGGCCGGCGGCCGGCGCGCCATCTTCAAGCGCTTCGGCCTGGGCAAGACCTTCGACCAGATCGAGATCGTGCGCATTGTTCGCGCGCGCGCCGGCGGCATGGGCCTGATCGTGCTGCCGTTGGGCGTGCGGCAGGAGTTCCTTCGCGATGCCCAGAAGCTCGCCACCGGCGAGGATCCGAAATTCTCCGATGAGCAGCGCGCCCAGTTGCGCGCATGGCAGGCCGGCCGGCCCGACCGCATACCCAAGCTGAAGTTCGTCCGTTCGGCCGCCGAATGCGACGACCCCGACGGCATCTACCTCACGAACTACGAAACGGTGCGGGACGGCAAGCTCGACCCCGAGCTCTTCACTGTGGTCAGCCTCGACGAGGCCGATTGCCTACGCGGCTTTGGTGGCAGCAAAACCTTCCGCGAGTTCATGGCGCTCTTCGCCGGCGACGACCGGCGCAACATGAAGGTGCGCGTACGCAGCGGCGGCGTGCCGTACCGCTTCGTGGCCACGGCCACGCCAAGCCCGAATGAGTATGTCGAGCTGCTGGCGTACTGCGCCTACCTCGGCGTTATGGATGTTGGTCAGGCGAAGACCCGCTTCTTCAAGCGCAACAGCGAGAAGGCCGATCAACTGACGATCCACCCGCACAAGGAACGCGAGTTCTGGCTGTGGATGGCCAGTTGGGCGCTCTTCGTGCAGCTGCCGTCAGATCTCGACCCGAGCTTCTCCGACGAGGGCTACGTCCTGCCAGAGCTCGACGTGCGCTGGCACGAGATCCCGTCCGACCACAGCGACGCCGGCACCGACATGCGCGGCCAGAACCTGATGTTCAAGCACCAGGCGATCGGCGTTGTCGACTCGGCGCGCGAAAAGCGCGAGAGCCTGCCGGCGCGCATGGCCAAGCTGCAGGAGATCCGTGCGGACGACCCGACCGCGCACCGCGTGATCTGGCACGACCTCGAAGCCGAGCGGCACGCGATCGAGCGCGAAGCACCGGGCGTGGTCACCGTCTATGGCACACAGGAACTCGACGAGCGCGAGGCCGCTGTCGTCGCCTTCTCCGACGGCCAGATCCAGGAGCTTGCGGGCAAGCCCGTGATGTTGGGCTCGGGCGTCAATTTCCAGCGGCACTGCCACTGGTCAGTGTTCCTCGGCATTGGTCACAAGTTCAAAGACTTCATCCAGGCGATCCACCGTCTCCAGCGATTCCTGCAGGAGCACACGGTGCGCGTCGACCTGATCTACACGGAAGCCGAGCGGGAGGTGCGCCGCAACCTCGAGCGGAAGTGGAAGCAAGACATCGAGTTGAGGCAAAAAATGAGCGAAATCATCCGCACCTACGGGCTGTCGCGTATCGCGATGGCACAGACCTTGTCGCGTGCCATGGGCGTCGAGCGCGTCGAAGTCAGCGGCGAGCGCTACACGCTGGTGAACGAGGACTGCGTGAAGGAAACGCAGCGCATGGCCAGCGACAGCGTGGGCCTGATCCTGACTTCGATCCCGTTCTCGACGCAGTACGAGTACTCGCCGAACTACGCGGACTTCGGCCACACCGACAACAACGAGCACTTCTTCGCCCAGATGGACTACCTGGTGCCGGAGCTGCTGCGGGTGCTGCAGCCGGGGCGCCTGGCCGTGATCCATGTGAAGAACCGCATCGTGCCCAGCGGCATGGTGCCGGGCGTCGGCTTCCAGACCGAATACCCCTTCGACCTCGACACGGTGGCTTGCTTTCGCCGGCACGGCTTCCACTTCGTCGGTCGCAAGACCATCGTGACGGACGTGGTGCGGGAGAACGCCCAGACCTACCGGCTCGGCTGGTCGGAGCAATGCAAGGACGGCTCGCGCATGGGTTTCGGCATGAACGAGTACCTGCTGCTCTTCCGCAAGGCGCCGACCGACGGGAGCCGTGGCTATGCCGACGTGCCGGTGGTCAAGGAGAAGGCGAAGTACTCGCGGGCCCGGTGGCAGCTCGATGCCCACGGTTTCACGCGCTCCAGCGGCAATCGGCAGTTGCAGCCCGAGGACCTGATCAACCTCGCGGCCGATGAGATCTTCAAGCTGTTCAAGCAGCACTCGCTGACCCAGGTGTTCGACTTCGAACACGATGTGGCCCTCGGCGAGGCCTTGGCCGCCCGCGGCATGCTGCCACCGTCTTTCATGCTGCTGCAACCGCAGTCCTGGCATGACGACGTCTGGACTGACGTGACGCGCATGCGCACGCTCAACGGCGCCCAGTCGGCGGCTGGCCGGGAAATGCACCTGTGCCCGATGCAGTTCGACATCGCCGATCGCGCGATTACCCAGTACTCGAACGAGGACGATGAGGTCTACGACCCCTTTGGCGGCCTGATGACCGTGCCGTACCGCGCGATCAAGCTGGGCCGGCGCGGCCGCGGGTGCGAACTCGGCCCCAGCTATTTCGCCGATGGCGTCATGTACTGCGAGTCGGCGGCGCGCGAGATCTCGATGCCAAGCCTCTTCGATGCCCTGGAGGTTGCATGAACACCCTTCAGAAGCTGGTTCATCGCCAGCGCGCGCACCTGATCCTGGCCGAGGGCATTGGCATCGAGATTTGCATGGCGTTGGGCGATCGCGATGGTGCCCACCGGCACCGCCGCGAGATGGAGGCCCAGATTGCCGCGCGCGATGCTGCCATCCAGCAGGCTGAGGAGGAGGGCGAGAGCTACTTCGCAGCCGCTGGCATGGTGGCGCGCATCCTGGACGAAGCGCGGAGGGCTGCATAGGTGCCCAACCGCCTTGTCCGCGAGGGCCTCATGGAGTCTGAGGCCGTGCTCTCCCTTCCCGTGGAAGGGCGGTGGCTGTTCGTGATCATCATCCTGTCGGCCGACGACGTGGGCCTGTTCGAGGCCACAGAGTTCAAGCTCGCGCGGCGCGCCGACGTCAACCGTGATCTGGCCGGCAAGCTGATGCAGATGCTCGCCGATGCCGACCTGATCCGGCTCTACATGATCGACACCAAGCGCTACGGCTTCATCCCGAAGTTCCGCCAGCGCCTGCAGATCAAGACGTCGAAACATCCGTTGCCGCCCCGTGCGATCTATCAGGACGATTCCGACGCTCTCAACAAAATCAACGAGTTAGCTTCCCGTTCAACTGTTGGAGCGCCGGTGGGCAGCAGTTTGACAACGGATGGCCAACCGCCTGAAGCGGAACTAGAACTAGAAGCTGAAAAGAAGGTATCGGAGTCTTCGACTCCTCGTCGGCGGCGCAAGGCCCCCGACCAGCCGAACTGCCCGTACGACGCCATCGTGGCGGTCTACCACGAGGTCCTGCCCGAGCTTCCTGCTGTGCGGATCGTGAAGCCAGGCGGTGACCGGCAGAAGGCGATCGCCGGCTTGTGGAAATGGGTGATGACGTCGACGCGCAACGACGGTGTCCGCCGTGCCAGCACCACGGAAGAGGGCATCGCCTGGTTCCGCAACTACTTCACCCGAGCTCGCGACAACGACTTCGTCATGGGTCGTGAGCCTCGCGGTGCCGGCCACGAGAACTGGGAGGCCGACATCGACTACCTCTGCACCGAGCGCGGCATGAAGCGCGTCATCGAAAAAACCAAGGAACGCACATGAACGACCGAGTCGATGAATCCCTCCTAGCGTCCGTGGTGCTGTGGAGCCCTGAAGCCGAAACCTCGCTGATCGGCGCGCTGCTGCTGGACAACGGCCTGTGGGATCGCGTCGGCGACCTGGTGGCCGCCAGCGACTTCTTCAAGAACGAGCACCGCCTCATCTTCACCGCGCTGAGCGGCATGCTGAACGCCGCGAAGCCGGCTGACGTGCTGACGGTCCACGACCAACTGAAGCGCGATCGCAGCACTGAAATGATCGGTCTGACCGACCTGCATGCGCTCACCCAGTACCTGCCCAGCGCCTCGAGCGTGCGCCAGTACGCGCTGATCGTGCGCGACTTCGCGCTGCGCCGAAAGCTCATGGCGGCGAGCAACGACATCCATCAGCTGGCCTGCCAGCGCGGCGTCGGCTTCGAGGAGACGCTGGATCAAGCAACGGCACTCCTCACGCCGCTCTTTGACGTGGGCAAGAGCGACGCCTGGCTGGACATGGACGTCGGGATGGTCGAATTCCTTGATGGCATCCAGCGGCGCTCGCAAGGGGAGGAAGACTTTCTCTCCACCGGCATCAAGGAACTCGACGACCGGCTCGATGGAGGCATGCGCCGCGGAGAAGTCATCGTCATCGCCGGTCGCCCGGGCATGGGCAAGACGGCCCTTGCCATGTCGATCGCCGATCACATCTGCGGCATGAGTGAGCCGGTTGGTGTGCTCTCGATGGAAATGCCGAAGGCGCAGTTGACGACCCGCGTGGTGTCGATGCGTTCGGGGATTCCGCTGCACAAGCTCAAGCGCCCAGAACGCATGAGCGACTATGACTGGGGCGAGATGTGCCGCTCGGTCGAGCTCCTGCGACAGCTCCCGCTGTTCATCGACGACCAGACAGCGCTCAACGTCAACCAGCTGCGTTCGAAGGCCAGAGGGCTCAAGCGCCGGCGCGGTCTGCGTTTGCTCGTCGTCGACTACATCGGCCTCATGGAAGGCACCGACCGGAAGGCCAACCGCGCCACTCAGCTCGGGGAAGTCAGCCGCGGCATCAAGGCCCTGGCCAAGGAACTGGATTGCACCATCCTGCTGCTGGCCCAGCTCAACCGCGAGGTCGAGAAACGCCCGAACATGCGGCCGATCATGGCCGATCTGCGCGAGTGCGGCGACATCGAACAGGACGCCGACATCATTCTCTTCGTGCATCGGCCGGCGCACGTGAAGCCCGACTTGGGCCCCGAGTGGAAGCACTACGCCGAAATCATCATCGGCAAGCAGCGCGACGGCCAGACCGGCATCGTTGACGCGCAGTACACCGGCGACACGGTGAAGTTCTGCGACTGGCTGGGCGATCGGCCGACCTCGTTGGTTCGCACGAAGGGAGCGGAGCTGTGATCTACATCGGCATCGACCCGGGCCTCAGCGGCGCCATCTCCTTCGTCACCGACCGCACCTGTGTGGTCGAAGACCTTCCGACCATGCCACTGCCCGGGAACGGGCTTATCACGCGAAAGATCGACGGCCGCACGCTGGCCAAGATGATCCGCGCCAACGTGCCCATCGGCGAGACGGCCGAAGCCTACCTCGAGCAGGTGAGCACGATGGGCGGCAAGAACAACGCCGTCCAGACGCAGGGCTCGCTGATGCGCTCCCTTGGCGCCATTGAGACGGTACTGGAGTGCCTTGGCTACAAGCCCACGATGCTCGGCCCCCAGAAGTGGAAGCGCTTCTATGGGCTCGACGCGGACAAGAAGAAGGCGCTGGCCACCGCGCGCGGGCTGTACCCCTCGGCACCGCTGAGCCTGGTGAAGCACCACAACCGCGCCGAAGCGGTCTTGATCGCCCACTGGGGCCTGAGGAACAAGGCATGACGTGCGCCCGCTGCCACCGTTGGCTGCATCGCACGCCCGTCTACCTGGACGGCATGACCTTCGGCCCCAAGTGCGCGGCCGCGTTGGCTGGCGCGAAGCCGCGGCACGGCCGCATCACAACCGCTCTGCGCGCCGCCGATGCGCGCCAGCGCGACCTTTTCACCGAGGCTGCAACGTGATGCGCGAGCAGCCATTCCTGTTTGGCACGACCTGGCTGCAGGTCTGGGACGGCAACCCGACGGCCGCCGCGCTGTACGACCGCCACTACAGCCGAAACCTCGCGTCGCGCGGAGACCCTCGCATCGCCGGGCCTGGCCACAAGATGGTGCTGCTGACCCCTTGCGTGCGCGGCCTGTTCGTCTGGCGGAAGTTCATCAGCAAGGACCAACAGGACGGCGTGAACTGCGCCATCTTCCGCAACGAAGGCGCTGGTCTGTCGAGCGAGCTGATCCGCGCGGCCATGGTGCTGGGCTGGGCCCGCTGGCCGGGCGAGCGCTTCTACACCTACGTGAACCCGCGCCGCGTGGCCAGCCGCAACCCTGGCCACTGCTTCAAGCAGGCCGGCTGGAGCCTGTGCGGCATCACCAAAACCCGAAAGCTACTCGTACTGGAGGTTCGCCCATGAGCCACGTCACCATCATCAAGAACACCCAGGGGCGCCTGCAGGGTCTCGACCAGAAGGGCCAGCGCGCTTACGCGAAGTGGCGCCGCCTGGTCGAAGGACTGGAGATCGGCCAGACCTTGACCTTCAGCTACCGCTTCCCGCGCAGCCCGAAGCACCACCGCCTCTTCTTCGCCAAGCTGCAGAGCCTGCTCAGCCGCACCGAGGCATTCGACGACCTCGACAAACTGCGCTACTGGGTGGTGATGGGCGCCGGCTACTTCGATCTGGTGCCGGGCTTTGACGGTCTGCCGAACGCAATACCGCGATCCCTCGACTTCGACAGCATGGACGAGGCGGACTTTGGCGAGCTGCACCACGCCGTGGATGCGTTCCTCTGGACGCCGCGGGCCCAGGAAACGCTCTGGCCGGCGTTGAGCAGCGATCAGCGCTTCGCCTGCGTGGACTCGTGGGTGCAGGAGTTCGCGCAATGATCTTCCCGCCCATCGAAACGGACAACGTCCACGCGCTGCCGGTCAAACCGCGGCCCTCTCCGGAAGAGGGCGCGATGCTGCAGCCGGTGCCGATCACTCAGTGCCAGCACCTGTTCGCGTCCTTCACTGTTGACGTCGACGCGGGCAAGTGCTTCTGCAAGAAGTGCAGCGGCGAGGTCTCGCCGATGTTCGTGCTCGAAGTGCTGATGAACCAGGAAAGCCGCTGGATGCGGACCATGGCGACCTACCAGGACCAAATGAAGCGCCTGGCCGAGCGTTCGCGCACGAAATGTCAGCACTGCGGCGAGATGACGCGGGTGAGCAGCCGATGAAGCCGATCACCGCAGAGCAGTTCCGCGCAGTCCTGGTGGCGCTGGGCGAGCAGGGCGCTGATGACGTGGAGTGGTCGGAGTCGATCGCGCCGCCGGCCACGGCTGACGACTTCGCCCAAGAAGCCATCTTCGTGATCTGCAACAGCGGCATGAAGAACACCGTCGCACGGATGATCTTCGACCGCTGCATTGGCGCGTTGGCCGCCGGAACGCCCGTCATCGACGTGTTCAAGCACAAGGGCAAGGTAGCCGCCATCGAAGCGATATGGGCCGACCGGGCTGGGCTACTGTCCATGTACCTGTTGCGCAAGACGGATGCTGACCGCCTCGAAATGCTGGCCGCGCTCCCGTGGATAGGCGGGATCACGAAGTACCACCTCGCGAAGAACTTCGGCGCGAACGTGGCAAAGCCTGACGTGCACCTGCAGCGCCTAGCGGACCGGGAGGGCTGCACGGCGCAGTCCTTGTGCGAGCGCTTGGCTGGCGAGGTGGGTCTTCGTGCTGCGACGGTGGACGTGGTGCTGTGGCGGGCCTGCGCGAACGGCGTCATCAACTCGCGCACCGGGGAGATCACGGCATGAAGCGCACGCCCATGTCCCGCGGCACCGGCTTCAAGCCTAAGTCCCGGCCCGCGCGCGCGCCAGTCGAAATTGAGTCTGCATGCGGCCTCCCGGGCGAAGTTGCAGAAATCGCCCGCCGGCCCGCGCCCGCGGTGCGTCGCGGCACCTACGCCGCGCCGGCGCCGGTGGCCGCAGTTCCCAAGACGCCGCGCCGCGAGATTCCGCACCTGCTGGACATGGCATGCGGCAAGCCCTGCCTGTTCCGTGTTCGCGGAATCTGTAATCACGACCCTGCGACGACGGTGGCCGCCCATTCCAACTGGGCCGAGCACGGCGGCAAGGGCGGTGCGCGCAAGGCGGACGACTGCTATTCGGCTTGGGCCTGCCATGCATGCCACACCTGGCTCGACTCCGGCCCGGCCGACGGCGAGCTGAAGAAGGTCACTTTCATGTTCGCCCATCTGTCTCAGGTGCGGCATTGGCGCGCGATCGCCGCCGACCCTGCTTCCAAACCGCGTGACCGTGCCGCCGTGCTGCTCGCGCTGGATCACCTTAATGCAACGCCCGTTGGACAAGGAGAGATGCCATGAATTGCCAGCCTGGCGACATAGCCTTCATCGTGGCTCCATACCTCGACCTCGCAATGCGAGGTCTACCTGTCAAGGTGGTACGCGCAGACGACGGTCGGAGTCTTGTCGTGTCCAAATCCGGCGACCTCAGCTGCGGCCGCGGGCGGCCGTGCTGGCTGGTCGACGGCAACGACAGCCGACTGCCGATGGTCATTGCCGACCAGTACCTGAGGCCGATCCGCGATCCCGGCGATGACGCTGTCGATGAGATGGTGCTGCGCAAGATGGTGCCGCTCCCGACCATCAAGCCCGAGCTGATTCCTGAACGGGCTCGAGCATGACCATTCCGCTCACGCCAAAGCAGGCCGAGGTGCTCGCCTTCATGCGCGAGTTCTTCGCGGAGAACGATCAGTTGCCGCCGGCGCGTGTCATTCGCGAGCGTTTCGGCTGGGCGAGCGACAACGCCGCGGCTGACTTCGTTGCAGCACTGATGCGGAAGGGCCACCTCGAGCGGAACGCCATCGGCAGGTACCGCTTCACCAGGAGCACGGAATGCGTAAGCGCCGCCGCCCCGGATTGAGCCTCGTCGAGCGTGCCCTGATTGAGCGCAACTGGCACGCCACGGCAGTGGTTGCGCAGATCCATGCGCTGATCGGCGACGACAGTGACCGCATGGTGAGTGCCTCGGGCCGCGTGCTGTACGTGGTGCTGGGGGCGGCAATCGCGGAAGAGATCGACTCCGAGCAGCCCGAGATCCGGATCATCCGCGGCGCCGTGAATGCCGTGCACGACCAGGCGGGCGAGTCCGACATTCCAGTGACGCGCCGCGCGTCCATCGAGAGCGGCCTGCTCGCGGCCGAGCGCCTCGTGCCGCACTTCGCGCGCCGTAGCCTGATCGATTCTGCCTGCGAGCTCGAGCTGAAGCTCCGCCGCCAGCACCTGCACACCAGCGACTTCGAAGCCTTGCTGGCCGAGATCGCTGGTCCACAACCAGCCCTTTCCGAGAACGGAGCCCGATGAGTCAAAAGTCGCCTCAACCAGTCCGCCGCGGTGTCGGCGAGCTGGTCTTCCAGACGATCTTGGACCTGCACAACGCTGGTCGCATCGCCACGCGGCCGGTCGTGGTGTCGATGACCGGCCAGAGCTATAGCGTCGTCGATGACCACGTGAAGCGAATGCTGGAAGACGGCCGGCTGCGCCGCGTGGCGCCCGGTGTATTCGAGCCAGTGGAGGAGATGCCGCCGGCGCAGGCGATCTCGCTCACCGTGCTGCCGAGCGGCATGGCCAAGCTGGAAGTCGGCGATGTGTGCCTGGACCTGAATCCGGCGGACCGCCGCTGCATTGGAAACCTGTTCCGCGGTAGCTCCGAAGAACTGACCGGCCTTCAGGGCGCGCGCGAACTCGCGGATGCCGTTGCCGAACTCAAGCGCCAGCTGGCCACCGCCCACCGGCGCGCCGACCAGCAGGACGAAGTGATCCGCCGGCTGCAGCGTCAGCCGAAGCAGGAAGAGATGCCATTCGCATAACCGGCCGAGAGGCCACAACCCGGGCGAGAGCCCATCACCAGGAGAAAACCATGCACGCAAACCAAGCAACCTACGCGCAAACCGCCGGCTCTGCCCCGCAGAGCGTTCGCGAGATTCCCGACCAACTGCAGCGCCTGCGCGAAAGCATCGTCGAGCTCGGCCGCCGGAGCGACCTGCTTATCACCCGCACCGAGAGCGTCCGCCGCATTCCGCCGCCGAGCGATTCGACTGCGGCGCCTGCGCCTGTCCGTTCGATCCCTCAGACCCCTCTCGGGACCGTCCTCGACGAGATGAATCGTGAGATCGAGTCGCAGATCCGAGCGGTGAACTTCGCGATCGACACCGTCGAGCTCGCCTGAGGCCTGCCGCTGATGATGCCCAGGAAGAAACTCACCGCCAGCGGGTTCGCCGTCGGTGTTCTGCTGCGCGCCGTGGGTGACGCGGCCCTGGCGCCCGCGCGCGCCGAGGCCGAAAAGAACCTCACCACCTGGCTCGAAGCTGCCAAGGCCCGTTACATCGAGCGCTGCGGTGACAGCATTCCGCCCGAAGCTGCCGAGGAATGTGCGGAGACCTGCTATTCCTTGAACTGCATGACGGGCACGCCGGGAAACTACCACCCGAAGCCGTTTGCCGAATGGCCGGAGCCGGTCGCGGCTGCGGACGAAGACATGGCGAGCTGGGGCGCGCAGGCGGCATGAGCGACTTCAACGCTACCACCGGCCGCCAGGCCTTCGACCTCCTTTGCGATGAGCGGCTCGGCTACGGCATGAGCCGGCAGGTCTTCAGCTGCCGCCTTGCGCCTGACTGCGTCGTGAAGGTCGAGGAGGGCGCTGGCCAGTTCCAGAACGTGATCGAGTGGGAGACCTGGCAGCGGGTGAAAGACACACCGGCCAGCCGGTGGTTCGCCGCCTGCCGCTGGATCAGCCCCAACGGCACGCTTCTGGTGATGGAGCGCACGCGGCCCGCCGCGCCGGCCGAGTATCCCGACAGCCTGCCGGCGTTCCTCTGCGACTTCAAGCGCACGAACTACGGCATGGCCAAGGCCACGGATCGCCATGGCAAGCCGGGGCAGGAGTGGTTCGTCTGCCACGACTACGGCACCCACCTGATGTTCGAGAACGGCATGACGAAGCGCATGCGTAAGGTGGAATGGTGGGACGCGTGATGACCATCGGCATCGACTTGGCCCGAGAGCCGGACCGCACCAGCTGGGCTGTCCGTACGCCGACCGGGTGGGAATTCATCGACGGCGGCCCGGAAGACTTCCAGCGCATCCATAGATTCTTGCCGTTGGCCGTATGGCGGGCCGAACTGGAAGCCTTCGAGTATCGGACGCCCGAGCACCAGGCCGCAGTCGAGGCCGCGCTGCAAGACCGCCTGCGCACCCACGCCGACCGCCAGGGGCCATGCGTCTCTGCGGAGGACGCTGCAAGCCCACTGGCATGCATGCGGGCCTACCTTCACGGCGCCATGAACCGCTTTGAGCGCGGGATGGTGTTCGATGAATGGTCCCGCTGGGATGGCTCAGGCTGGGAGCGAATTTCTTGGGAAGAGAGAAGACTGCCGCCTCCACTGCCTAGCGAACGCATGGCTTCGGCCCTGGGCCTGGGCCCGAGGAACTACTTCGGCCCTTGCAACTTGGCTCCCAATCTGGCCGGCGTCGTGCTCGGTCGCAGTGGCTGGATGTTGGAGAATCCCACCCCATGAAAGTCTCAGAACTCACTGGCGCGCAGCTCGACTACTGGGTGGCCAAGGTCGAGGGCTTCATGCGCCCGCGCATCGAGGGGGGCGTCTGCGTTGTTGACCAGCCAGACGGCCACCCCATGAATCCATCGACGGACTGGGCTCACGGCGGCCCGATCATCGAGCGCCAGAAGATCATGGTCACCTGGAACGCGGATCATTGGATCTCGGGCGCCAACGACGCTACCGACAACCCCAACAGCCGCATCCGGTCTGGGCGCACGGCATTGATCGCTGCGATGCGTGCCCACGTGGCATCGGAGTTCGGCGATGAGGTGCCAGATTGAAAGTGTCGGAGCTGGGGGGCAAGCAGCTTGAAGCCTGGGTAGCGAAGGCCTTGGGCGAGCAACCCGGCACGTCCTACACCAGCGCCTGGCCCAACTTCGACCAGCTGCTCGAGCGCGATGCAATCCACGTCGCGCCCATGCCCGGCAAGAGCTTCATCTGGTGCGCCATCGTCATCGGACGTCCCAATGGCCGGTTGCCGGAAGGCCGCGGCGGATGGATCGAAGGCGCGACGCCGCGCATAGCGGTGGCCAGGGCCATCGTCTCGGCCCGCTACGGTGCCGAGGTGCCGGACGCACCCCAGTAGGGATTTGCCGCCCAGCACGGCGGCCAGAAGATTCGGGCCTCACTTCATCCGAGGCCCCATGACCACCACCGTCCATATCGCCGTCAGCGGCAACAAGCAGGTTCTTGTCGAGACCCAGGCCGGCAAGACGCGCCTGCAGCCCGGCGCCCATCACACCTTCACCGTGCACGGCGACGGCGAGATCAAGATCCGCGAGCACGGCGAATTCGTTGCCGCTCCCGATCTGCCGCTGGTGCGCCCGTACCACGACGAACCGGCCGAGGCCCCCGCCATCTGAACACTGGCAGGGTCCGCCTCGCGCGTTCCGCGTGGTGGCTAAGCGGGCAAGCGCCCGACCTGGCCGGTGATCACCTGACCTGATTCACCCTCTCCAAGGGCAAGCCGCTGCCGCAAGAGCAGCGCCGGGGGCAACCGGCAACCGATGTCTGCTAGGCGCCGAGAATTGCGATCAGTTGGGCTTTTGACAGCGTGTTGAGTTCAAGCTTCGCGCGCATTGGCTCGAACACCTTGTACATGCGCTCGGCCCGATCGAGAGTGGCGTGGTGCGAATTCAAGTCACGCTTGGCAAACTCTGTCCAACGGCCCATTTCCTTAATCAGAAAGTTTGCGATGCTGTAGTGTCGCGACTCGTTGTTGCCGTCAAAGCCCGGGAACGTCGTTCGTCCATGGCAGCTGTCCTCAACTTCTTTCTTCGCAGCCGCGTCCAACTTCTTCATCGCTGCCTCAACGAACGACCACATGTCCAGGTAGTTCGCCACCTCTTTCACCTCAGGCGGATCTGCTTCGCGCTTATCTTGAGGTATGCCTGAGAGTTCCCAGGTCAGAGCCCAGGTGTTGTCGGTGTGAATCGCCGAACTGATGAGCTTGGCAGTTTCTGGTTCGATGTCGAGTTTTAGATGCAGCTGGGCCAGCATCGACAGAATCAGCTTTTCCGGGGTGGTCAGTTTCATGTGAATCTCCTGGTTGGACGGGCAAATGTAGCTGGGGTGTCGCTTTTCGGTGTCTGCGCA
The DNA here is from genome assembly GCF_041154485.1 of Variovorax sp. V93. NCBI lineage: Bacteria > Pseudomonadati > Pseudomonadota > Betaproteobacteria > Burkholderiales > Comamonadaceae > Variovorax > Variovorax sp. V93. The sequence goes on from NZ_AP028669.1 coordinate 1,408,891, forward strand.
AGCGCAACTTTTTGACCGTTGAGCCGGGCTGTCTTGGCCATGCTGATGACCATTGGCCGCGCGCGGGGCCAACACCCCCCATTAGAGGTTTGAGGTTTCCAGTCGCCCGGTAACCATCCGGGCCCATGAGTGCAGACACCCCCGCAAAGAAACCCGACTGGGCCGTCATCGAGGCCGAGTACCGCGCCGGCATCAAGCCGCTGCGCCTCATTGGGGAAGAGCAGGGGATCAGCCACGCCGCCATCAACAAGCGGGCGAAGCGTGATGAGTGGTCCCGCGACCTCGGAGCCAAGATCCAGGCGAAGGCTGAAGCACTGGTTTCCAAGGCTGCGGTTACCAAGGAGGTTTCCAGCGCCAAGAAGGTGACCGAACAGGCCATCGTCGATGCTGCCGCGACCATCCAGTACACGGTGCGCATGGAGCACCGGGCGGACATCAAGCGCTCGCGCGTGCTGTTCCAGAACCTGCTGGGCGAGCTGGAGGCAGTGGGCACCCCGGACGGGCAGCACCTCGTCGACCAGCTGATCGAGAGCCTGAACGGCCCCGATGACGGCGAGACCGAGGACGCGGCCCGCCGACGTCAGGCGCGCAACCGCAAGCTGCTCGGCGACATCCAGGCCCTGCCGACGCGCATCGACTCGGGCAAGCGACTGGTCGAGATGCTGGAGAAGCTGGTGCGCATGGAGCGCGAGGCCTTCGGCGTCAGCACCGATGAGGGCGGCGACAACCGCGGTGGCGCCAAGACCGTGATCGTCCCGGCGAAGGACATCTCGTGAAGCTGCCCGACGTCGGCGAAGACATCCTGTGGAAGCCTGCCCCCAAGCAGGCCATGCTGCTGTCGGCCATCGACCTCGAGGTGCTGTACGGCGGTGCCGCGGGCGCCGGCAAGTCCGACTGCCTGCTGATCGATGCCCTGGGCCTGCAGCAGCGGGCCATCGACAACCGGAACTACCAGGCCATCCTGTTCCGGCGCACGTTCCCCGACCTCCGGGACTTGATTGACCGGTCGCAGGACCTGTACCCGGCCTTCGGCGGCAAATACGACAAGACCAGCCACATCTGGACCTTCCCGAGCGGCGCGCGCGTCGAGTTCGGGCACATGCAGTACGACAGCGACCGCTTCAAATACCGCGGCCGGGCCTTCCAGTACATCGGCTGGGACGAGCTGACGCTGTTCCCGACGGACATCCCGTACCGGTACATGCTGTCGCGCCTGCGGTCGAAGGACCCGGCCATCACCTGCTACGTGCGGGCGACGACGAACCCCGACGGGCCCGGCTTCCGCTGGGTCAAGGAGTACTTCCGGATCCAGACCGAGGGAACGTCGACGCGCTTCAAGGTCTCGGTGACCGACCCCGAGACCGGCGAGGTGCACGAGCACGGCCGCCGCTTCATCTCGGCGCGCCTTAGCGACAATCCCCACCTGGCGGACAGCGGCTACCGGCAGACCCTGCTGCTGCTGTCGGCCGAGGAACAGCGTGCGCTGCTGATGGGCCGCTGGGAGACGCCGAACATCCGCGGCGCCTACTACGCCGAGCAGATGGAAGCCGCGCGCCTCGAGGGACGCATCCGCAAAATCCCGCGGCTGCCGCACGTGCCCGTGAACACCTTCTGGGACCTGGGCTGGAACGACACCACCGCCGTGTGGTTCCACCAGCGCGTGGGCATGGAGCACCGCTTCATCGACTACATGGAAGCCAGCGGCAAGGACCTGCAGTTCTTCGCCGCCGAGATCCAGGGCCGCAGCTACACCTACGCGCGCCACTACCTGCCGCACGACGCCGACAACAAGACCCTGGCCAGCGGCGGCAAGAGCGTCCGCATGCTGCTGCAGGGCCTCCTGCCGGCCCATCGCTTCGAGGTGGTGCCGCGCACCGACAGCCTGGTCTCAGCCATCAACCAGACCCGCGCCGTCATCCCGTCCTGCTACTTCGACGAAGACCGCACCGCCAACGGCATCGCTGGCCTGGAAGCCTACCGCCGCGAATGGGACGAGAAGCTCGGCGACTTCAAGCAGGAGCCGCTGCACGACTGGGCTTCCAACCCCGCCGACGCCTTCCGGCAGTTCGCGCAGGGCTACCGCGAAATCTACAAGGGCGGCAAGAAGCCGACCAGCTGGCGCGACCGGCTGAAGACGCACGCCGCCCGCAACCGATCGGCGCAAGCCGCATAAACCATGGCCTCTGCTGTCTACCCCTCGAAGAATACCCCTGAGCCACGGGGCGACGCCATCGCGCGCGAAAACTGGTATCGCTACCTCTATGGCCGCGACCAGGGCCACCTCGAATACATGGCGCAGGCGCAGAAGTGTGAGGGCATGTACCTCGGCGGCGGCGAGCAGTGGAGCGAAGACGACAAGGCCATCCTGCGCGAGGAGGGCCGGCCGTTCTACGAGTTCAACGAGATCATGCCGAGCATCAACAGTGCCATCGGCTACCAGATCCACAACCGCATGGACATCGCCTTCAAGCCGCGCGGCAACAAGGGCGACTTGCAGACGGCCGGCATCCTGTCCAAGGTGGCAATGCAGATCGCCGACCAGGCCAAGTTGCACTGGAAGGAAACGCAGGTCTTCGGCGACGGCGTGATCCAGCAGCGGGGGTACTTCAACCTCCGCATGAACTTCGACACCAACATGAAGGGAGACATCGAGGTCGAGACGCTCGACCCGCTGGACGTGGTGCCGGATCCGGATGCCAAGTCCTACGACCCTGACTCGTGGGGCGACGTCATCATCACCCGCTGGCTGACCCTCGACGAGATCGAGCAGCTCTACGGCAAGGACGCCCGGGCCAAGGCTGAGGCCTCCGGAGACGATGGCTCCGACTGGGGCGAGATGGACGACGAGACGCGGCGCAACCGCTTCGGCGACCGCCTGCGCAGCAGCAGCGGCACCTTCGACGCCTACAACACGCTCGAGGGCAAGCTGCTGCGCCGGTACCGCATCGTCGACCGGCAGAAGTGGGTCTACGAGAACACGAAGTGCATGGTGTTCCCGGACACCGGCGACATCGAAGCCATCGACGACATGACCGCGGACCAGATCGCGGCCGCCACCGAGAAGGGCGCCATCAAGGCCAGCCGCATGCGCCGGCGCATCAAGTGGACCGTCAGCACCTACTGCGCGCTCCTGTTCGACCAGTACAGCCCGCACCAGCACTTCTCGGTGGTGCCGTACTTCGCCTACTTCCGCCGCGGCAAGACGCGGGGCATGGTGGACAACGCCATTGGCCCGCAGGAGGCACTCAACAAGGGCGTGAGCCAATTCGTGGCCATCGTGAACACGGCGGCCAACAGCGGCTGGATCACCGAGGAAGACTCCATCACCAACTTGGAAGAGGGCGAGCTGGAGAGCCGGGGTGGACAGACGGGCCTCCACATCGAATTCAAGAAGGGTTCGACCGCGCCCAAGAAGATCGAACCGAACCAAGTGCCCACGGGCATCGACCGCCTGATCGACCGCGCATCTCAGGCGCTCAAGGACGTGACTGTGCCCGACGCGATGCGCGGGGGCGCCCAGGGCCCCGAGGTTTCGGGCGTGGCCATCCAGTCCAAGCAGTTCGCCAGCCAGCAGCAGCTCGCGGTGCCGCTCGACAACTTGACCCACACCCGCGCGCTGCTGGCCGTGCGCCTCTACAAGATGATCCAGCGGTACTACGACAGCCATCGCATCTTCCGCATCACCGAGACCGATGAGTTCGGCAACGAGAAGGAGGAGGTGCTGGAGATCAACAAGCCGATGCCTGACGGCAGCTACTTCAATGACATCACGATCGGCGAATACGACGTGGTGGTCAGCGAGCAGCCGATGCAGATCACCTTCAACAACAGCCAGTTCACGCAGGCGATGGAAATGAAGAAGGCCGGCATTGCGATCCCAGACCAGATCGCGGTGCGGTACTCCAACCTGCAGGACAAGCAGGAAATCATCGAAGGCATGTCGGCCGCCAAGGCGCCGCCCGTCGACCCGGTGGCCGAGGCCAAAGCCAAGCTCGCCCTTGCGCAAGCCACGAAGACCGACGCTGAGACGGTCGAGTCGAAGGGCCGCACGATGTACAGCGCGATCCAGACGGCCCAGGTCATCGCCGCCACGCCGGAGACCAGCGCGCTCGCCGATGCGTTACTGGGCTCCCAGGGGTTCCAGGACATGGACGCCGGGCCGCTGGTGCCCGAAGCCGCGCCTGGCCTGCCCACGGCGCCGGAGGGCCTGATCCCGAACAACACCGACCCGCTCACGCCGGCCAGCCCTGAGCTCGGCGTGAACCGCGGCATCGAGACGCCGGAGGCCGACGGCGTGCGGCGCAACCCGATGGCCGAGATGCCCGCCTGATCACTACCACCGCAACCACCACTAAGGAGCTATTCCATGTCTGTTTCTCGTGAAATGCCGAAGTACCAGTGCCACAAGCGCGTGTACGCGCTGAAGATTGCCGAGATCCTGCCCAGCCCGAACCCCGACTCCAGCGGCAGGAACGGGGCGAGCTCGTATGGCGCGCTCATCGTGCCTGCGGACCCGCACTACGGCGCCATCGAGGTCGATGCCGCCTACATGACTAGGAACAACCCAAAGGAGGGCGGCTACTACGTCGTCTACGACGACGGCTACACCTCCTTCTCGCCGGCGAAGGCCTTCGAAGCGGGCTACTCGCCCGTCATTGATAGCCACCTGCTGGGCTTCGGCGCAGCGCTGGGCCTCCTGAAGGCTGGCGCCAAGGTTGCACGCCTCGGCTGGAACGGCAAGGGCCAGTTCGCGTACATGGTGCCGGCCGCCTCATACCCGGCGCAGACCGGTGCCGCCAAGGCGCACTTCGGTGACGGGGCCATGGTTCCCTACAACGCCTACCTGGCCCTGAAGACGGTCGATGACCGCGTCAGCACCTGGGCGCCCAGCGTGAGCGACTGCCTCGCTGAGGACTGGGTCGTCGTGCCCGACTGAAGCACCGCTTTTCAACTCCAAGGAGCACCCATGCAACTCAAGACCGAAGAGGACTACCGCGCCGAATCCGACCTCCGCACGCTCGCACAGGCCGAAGAGATCCGCAAGGACTCCAAGCGCATGAAAGCCGCGCTGGCCAAGGCCAAGGAAAAGATCGCTGCCCTCCAAGCCGTCCAGGCCGAGTCGAAGGCGAAGAGCTGATACCCCACAACCACCCATCCACCACCAGAGAGAACCACCATGGCTACCGAAGAACTCGTGAACGTCACCAACGTGCCCGTCACCGTCGATCCCAAGACCGCCGAAGACCGCGGCGACAACTTCACCCCGACCGATGATCCGCTGCCGCTCGACAACGACGGCAACAGCATCGACACCGCAGACCTGAGTGCCGACGCCCTGCAGGCGCTGGTGGATGGGGCCGAGAAGGATGGCACTCCTGCCGCGCCGGCACCCGCGGCCGCGACGACGGCAGCAGCCGACGAAGGCGAGGAGGTTGCACGCCAGAACGGCGGCCAGATCCCCAAGGGCCGCTTCAACGAAGTCAACAACGCCCGCAAGACGGCCGAAGCCCGCGCCGCCGAGCTGCTGGCCGAGAACGAGCGCCTGCGCGCCGCTTCGACTGCGGCAGCCGCGCCAGCGGCCGCGGCGCCTACCGCAGCCCCCGCAGCGGCAGCACCGGCATTCGACATGCTCGCCCAGGAACGCGCCTACACCGAGGCCCTGCTCGACGGCGACACCGACAAGGCGCTCAAGATCCGCGGCGAGATCAACGACCACATCCTGACCACCGCCGAGCAGCGCGCCAGCACGCGCATCCGCGGCGAGCTGACGGCCGAGCAGCAGGCCTCCGCGCTGCAGGAAGCCACGGACGCCGCGCTCGTGGCCTATCCGTACCTGGACACCGCAGAGGGCGCCACGGCGCTGCGCATCGTCGTGGCCACTCGGGATGCGTACATCGCCGATGGCCTGAAGCCGCACCTGGCGCTCAACAAGGCGGTGGCCGAGGTTGCGCCGCGCTTCGCACCTGCTCCAGCTACCCCCAGTAGGGAATCGACGGCGGCAGCACCCGCAACTGATACTCGCACCGCCAACGCGTTGAGCCGGGGCGCAGCAGATTCAAACCTGCAGCCTCCCGCCATCGTGAACGGCATCGGCAACCGGGCTACCCAGGGCCGCATCGACGTCACCACCATGACCGAGGCGCAGTTCGAAGCTCTCCCGGACGCCGAGAAGAAGAAGCTGCGCGGCGACTAGTCCGTAGCGACCGGGCCTGAGGGAGTTCACCGCCCCTCAGGCGCCACCTGGTGACCTCGTCCACACGGCAGGACGGAAAAGCAGCCCGGCGCCTTGACCGCCTCCAACGTCATGTTCCCGCATTGGCAGCGCAACGCCTCAACCGACGTTTCAACTCCAAGCAGAAGGAGCATGCCAAATGGCTGCAACCAATTTCGCGGCACTCACGCCGCAACAGAAGATCGTCTGGTCCCGCGACGTGTGGCAAGCCGCACGCGACCAGATGTTCATCAAGCGCTTCCTGGGCAGCGGCGAAAACTCCGTGATCCAGCGCATCACCGAGCTGACCAAGACCGAGAAGGGCGAGCAGGTGCTCATGCACCTGGTGGCCGACCTGGTCGAAGACGGTGGTGTCGGCGACAACGAGCGCGAAGGCAACGAAGAAGAGATGAAGAGCTACAGCCAGGTGCTCAACATCGACCTGATCAACCACGGCGTGCGCAACAAGGGCAAGCTGGCCGACCAGAAGACGGTCATCAACTTCCGCGAGATGGGCAAGAGCCGCCTGAGCTACTGGCTGGCCAACCGTGTCGACCAGCTGGCGCTGCTGACCATGTCGGGCATCTCGTATGCCTTCATGAACAACGGTGCCCCGCGCGTGGGCTCGGCCTTCCCGACGCTGTCTTTCGCAGCTGACGTGTCGGCTCCCACGGCCAAGCGCGCCCTGATGTGGGACGGCACGGCGCTGGCGACCTCGAACACGGGTTCGATCACCACCGCCTTCACGGTCAGCTACAAGATGATCGTGGACCTCATCGCCTACGCGAAGGAGAACTACGTCAAGCCGCTGATGTCCGAGGGCAAGGAGTACTACGTGCTCTTCGTCCAGCCGGGCACTCTGGCGCAGCTGAAGAAGGATCCGGACTACCAGCGTGCGGTGGTGGGCGTGGCCACGAAGTCGGGTCTCGAAAGCCCGTGGTTCACCGGCGCGACGATCACCGTCGACGGCGCCGTGATCCACGAGCACCGCCTGGTCTACAACACCAAGGGCGCAGCCTCGGGCTCGAAGTGGGGCGCCGGCGGCCTTGTGAACGGCACCCGCACGCTGCTGTGCGGTGCGCAAGCACTGGGCATGGCCGACATCGGTGTGCCGGAATGGGACGAGAAGTCCTTCCAGTACGGCAGCCAGCAGGGCATCAACGTCGACAAGATGTTCGGCCTGCTCAAGCCGAAGTTCTATTCGATCTACGCCAAGACGGTCGAAGACTTCGGCATCGTCACCGTCGACCACTACCTGCAATAAGCAGGCGAGGGCGGGGCTTCGGCTCCGCCCTCCACACCTCCCCGAACACCCTCCGCACACCTGTCACTGAAAGGACAGAATCATGTCGCTCAAACGCAAGTCCGATCGCCAGCCGCGCCTGGTTGCGATCCTCGACATCGGCCATGCCGATCCTGCCGCGTACGGCACCGCCGAAGACGCCATCAGCGTGCCCGGCAATGCCATCGTGGTGGGCGGTGCACTCACCGTGCTGACCGCCTGGAACTCGGCCACGACCGCGACCCTGTCGCTCGGCGATGCCGCGCTGGCCACGCGCTATGCCAATGCGGTGGACCTGAAGACCGTTGCGCGCACTCCGCTCACGCTCACCGGCCACAAGTACACGGTCGGCCAATGGCTCAAGGCGCTCATCGCCCAGACCGGGGCCGCCGCAACCGCAGGCGCTGCCCGCATCGAGCTCGAGTACGTCGTGGACGGCCGCGGCCTGTCGAACCAAGGCTGAGCCACCGCTTTTCTCCTGGTGAAGTGGATCGGGCCCGCAAGGGCTCTTCAACCCCCGGCGGCTTGATCCCCGCCGGGTTTTTTGCACAAAGGAAAACTGACCATGAAGCTCTATGCACCCACCGAAGAGGCCGTTTCGATCGGCCTCACCAGCGGCCATATGCTCGTCATCGAGCGTGCCGGCACCGAAGTCCCGCCGATGTTCCGCCGCGAAGCCATCGCGCGCGGCTGCCTGACGTCCCCCGACGAGGTGGTTGAGACCGACGACGAAGCCAATTTCGACCGCAAGAAGGTCATCGGCGACGCCATCCGCCTGATGCTCGACGGCGACAACGAAGGCGACTTCAAGAACGACGGGACGCCGAACCTGAACGCCCTGCAGAAGCGTGTCGGCTTCGCTGTCCAGCGCGAGGAAGCCGACGCGATCTTCGCCGAGATCAGCCAGGAAGGCGCAGGCGACTGATGGACGTCGAGCAGTTCATCGCCAGGTTCCGTCTCGTCCTCGACGACAAGGCCAACGCCGTCGGCGGGGGCAGCGGGGACACGTTGTGGTCCGACGAGGAGATCGTCGAGTACCTGACGGAGGCGGTGAACGAGGTGGCCGAGCGTGCGCTGCTGATCGAGGATCACACCACGCCGGCCGTCTGCTCCATCACCCTGCTGGCGGGTGTCGGCGAATACGCACTGCACCCCTCGGTGATCCGCATCAAGCGCCTGACCTGGAACGGCCGGCCGCTCGACGTCACCAGCACTGAAGAGCTCGACAATGAGCACCTGGCCTGGGAGACACTGGCCGGGCGGCCCTGCCGCTACGTGCACTCGGGCTCCGACACCCTGCGCCTGTACCGCATCCCGCGCGCCGAGGACATCGCGGTCGCGCCGACCCTGGCCCTCACCGTCTACCGCACGCCGCTGGCACCGTACAGCGTCGACGACCTCGCCGAAGTGCCCGAGCTGAAGACGCTCTACCACGACCGCCTGATGCAGTGGATGTACCGCTGCGCCTACCTCAAGAAGGACACCGAGACCTTCGACCCGAATGCCGCGGCCAAGCACGAAGCAGCCTTCACGGCCAGCTTCGGCCAGCGCCCCGATGCCAACGTGCAGCGCAAGCGCCGCGACAAGCGGCCGCCTGTGGTGCGCATGAGGTTCTGACATGGTGCGCGCCGTCAAGCTCGGTTCCATGGCGCCCGGCCTGAATAACCGGCTGCCGCCTACGCAGCTCGCGCGCACGCTGCCCGATCGCTCGAAGGCGACCTTCCTCTATGCAGGCGAGAACATCGACATCACCGGCCGCGGCTACCTGAAGCGCCGAGAAGGATTCGCAGCCGAGCGGCGGGCCCCCGCGACCCATTCGGTCTGGGGAGACGAAACGGAAGGCTACTGCGCCGCAGGCAACGATCTGCTGCACCTGGTGCCGACCGAATCAGGCTTGGCCGCTTCCGTGGTGCTCAGTGGCCTGCCCGAACTACAGCCGATCAGCTACGCGCGTATGCCCGACGGCGACGTGATCTGGTCGAACGGCTTCGACATCGGTCGCCTGCGCGGCGCCAGCGCGCTGCTGCTGGGCACGCTCCGGCCAGCTGTCGCGCCCGGTGCGGCGCTGACCACCGGCGCGCTGGCCAAGGGCCGCTATCAGGTCGCTTTCACCGAGCTCGGTCCGCTGGGCGAGTCGGGCTCGACTGTGCCGGTCGTGGTCGATGTGCCGGCCGACGGCGGCGGCATTGCGCTTTCCGGCCAGGGCCCGGACACCCAGGTCTATGTGACCGGCCCGAACGGCTCCATCTTCAATCGCATCGACACCGACGGCGACATCGTGAGCCTGGCCAACACTGGCGCGCCGCTGGCTGACCTGATGATGGCCGACATGCCGCCGGGCAGCATCGTGCGGCACTACAAGGGCTCGCTGCTGGTGGCGAACGGGCCCTACCTGTTCTTCTCTGAGCCGTACTACTACGCGCTCTACAAGCCCTCGAAGGGCTACATCCCGTTCCCTGCGCCGATCACGGTGGTGGAACCCTGCGAGACCGGCGTCTTTGTGTGCGCCGACCGCGCCTATTGGCTCGCCGGAGCCCTCCTCGACACCCAGCCGGCGGTCGTGCAGCCGTATGGTGGCCTCCCAGGCTCTGGCGGCTCCATGCGCACCTCGGACGGCGACCAGGCAACCACGATGGCCTTCTGGTTGTCGCCCCGCGGCCTGGTGATCGGCACGCCCAACGGCGCCGCCGCCAACGTGCAGGAATCCGCCCTCAAGTTCGGCGCAGCCAGCGCTGGCGCCACGCTGTTCCGCGAGCAGGACGGCGCCAACCACATCCTCGCCGCGCGCCAGGACGCCGCGCGGCCGTTCGCCGCCTCCGCGGCATTCCCCGCCATCGAATCCATCGTCAAAGGAACCGAGCCATGAATCGCAAACTTCCACCCCTCGGCCTCAACTGGGGTTTCGAGGTCGTCGATCCCACCGGCAAGGTGCTCGACCGCTTCGAGGCCCACAACCTGGTGCCCGAGGAAGGCCTGAACTTCGCCATGACGCTGCTGTTCAAGAGCGGATCCGTGGTGCCGGCCTGGTACGTCAGCATCTACGAAGGCGACTACTCGCCCACTCCGGATGTCACGGCCGCCACGCTCGGCGCCTTGGCCACTGAGATCACGGCGTACACGCCCACCACGCGCCCCGAGTTCGTCGAAGGCGCGGTAGTGGATGGCTCGGTGAGCAATGCCGCATCACTGGCCGAATTCACCTTCACTGCGCCCAAGACCGTGCGCTGCCTGGCGCTGACCTCGGCCTCCGCCAAGGGCAGCGGCGCGGGTGTCATCGCCAGCGTCGTGCGCCTGCCATCCCCCAAGACCTACGACGTGGGTTCGATCCTGCGTGCCTTCGTTGGCCCTTCGGCCGTTTCTGCTTAAAGGAGCATTTCCATGTCCATCAAAGTTTCCACCGGCCTGCGCGACGCGCTGCTCGGCACCGACAACCTGAAGGCGATCTTCGACGCCGGCAGCGAGATCCGCATCTACTCGGGCGCGGTGCCGGCGGATGCCGATGCCGCCATTGGCGGTGCCGTGCTGCTGGTGACCATCAAGAATGGCGTGGGCGGCATCACCTTCGACGCCGCGGCCTCCGGCGGCGTCCTGGCCAAGAACCCGGCCGAGACCTGGAGCGGCACGAATGTCGCGTCCGGTGCACCGTCGTTCTACCGGCACGTGCTGACGGCCGATACCGGCGCGCTGTCGACCACGGCGCCGCGCTACCAGGGCACGGTCGGCATCGGCGGCGGCGACATGAACCTGACATCGTCGTCGCTCACCAGCGGTGCGACCCAGACGCTGGACTACCACGCGGTCGCACTGCCGGCAGGCTAAGGGACAGGCGTGGCCTTTCAGATCCGAGACGACTTCGACGGGAGCGCAGGGGCCAACCTGGTCGGCCGGGTTCCGAACATCTCCACGACGGGCGAGCCTTGGCAAGAGCCGAGCCTTGGCGTCAACGGTGACTGGTGGGAGTTCCAGCTTGATGGTGTCGGCCTCGCTGCGGCCGTCGAACAACCGGGCGCAGATGCCGGCATGGCCTGGGCCACGCTCAACTTTCCGGAAACCGACAGCATCGCCATGAAGCTCGGCGTGCGCTCGGCGAACGGGACGAGCGATCTGAACGGATTGTCCGGGTCCAACTACGCAAGCCTTTTCGGGATGTATGGGGCCACACCCATCGACATCGAACTGTTCAAGACCTTTGTCCGCTTCAATTCCCCGATTTTCCTGGATGTTCCGCATGACATCGTGGGAGAGGGTGGTGCAGTCGCCGAGATCGAGATTCGGTGGGGAGGCGGTCTTCTCACGGTCATCGTGAACGACGTCACCGTGCATGCCGACGGCCTGGCGGACGGCGAAGGGTCCGGGTACGTGCAATTCAATGTCGTGGGCAACAATGCCTTGAGCTATGCCGAGGTGAGCAGCCTCGAGACTCCGGAGGCCTCCGCCTTCTGGACGGACTTTGTCGCGGCACGCGAGGTGCTGTGATGGATTTCGCGAACTTCCCCAAGAACCGCGGCGGCTTTCACGGCTTGGCGCGGGCCAAAGCGGGCGAGCTCGACAAGATCGACGCGCCGTTCCTGAAGAAGCGGCTGCCGGGGGCTTTGGCGGAGAAGAAAGGGGAGTTCCTCTACGTCACGCCCACGGTGGTCGGCAACTTCTTCATCTCGAGCGGCCTGGTCGGCAGCCAGCAAAAGCTCGCGACCTCGGCCACGGCGCGCGGTCGGTTCGCCAGCTTCGATGGCCCTGCGCCCGTGGCCTTCTATGGCCGGGGATTCGGCCAGACCGAGAGCCGCCTTCCCGTCGGCACGATCCCCGACTTCGACGGCGACCACATCCCGGCCTTCACCGAGAGCTTCTCGCTCACGCGCACGGGGCGGAACTACGAGCCGACGTACGGCATCACCCACGTCCAGGCGCCGATCGACTGGCTGCGGCCCAGCGGCACGCAGTACGGCGTCTCCGTGACGCCGAGCGTCGGCGAAACCTACCTGGACCCGGCAGCCGGCACGCATCGCTTTGTGGCCAACATCGCCACCATGTCGCTGCTCGACGGCCAGTACGTGCCGCTCTATGCGCTGAATCACGGCGGCGGCGATGTCGTGGCTGGCAATGCGCTGTTCGTGCCCAACCGCGTGGCGGCCCACGTCGACGTGCGCACCTTGGGCCGCGGCGCGCGGCTGATGCGGCACACCTATTTCCGAGACACGTCGACCGACGGCACGCCGGTGCCGGGCACCTGGTGGTCATTCTCGGCCGATGCCGGCCTGACGTGGACGCCGCTGGCCGCGCCCGGCAACATGTTCGACGATCTCGCCGTCATCCAGGCGTGGTGCGACGAGACGCCGACCGCGACGCAGCGCGTGCGCACCCACAACTTCGCAGCTGCCAACACCACGCTGACGACCTGCCGCATCTCCGGCGCCATCGCCGCGGCCGTGGCGCGCGTGCCCTACCTGCAGCTGGACATCGGCGACGCCGAAGCCGCCGAGCTGCTGCGCGGCCGCGTCCGCCTCGGCACCGTGAACTGCGGCACCGGCCAAACCTCCCCGACCGGGATCCTCTATGACGGGCAGGTGGCCGTGGCCAGCCTCTACGTGGTCACGATGGTGCCGATCGCCGGCGGCGCGCTGCTGTTCACCCGAGACCCGGATGACATCCTCGCCACGGGCGGCACCACCGCACCTTGGCGGATCCGGTTCACGACAGACGGCGTGACGCTCACCGATGTGGGCACGATGCCGCGTGCCGGCTACCTGACGGGCCTGCCCACGGCGGTGAGCCCGTCGAAGCTCATCTGCCCGATGTACGACGGCCGGCACTCGCTGTTCGAATCGAACGATCTGGGAGCAACCTGGACCCGCAGGGCCACGATCTACGAGGGCGCCGACGAGCCGACGTCGATCCATGGTGAGCTCTTCCTCGAGCAGTTCAATGCCGTGACCTTCCTGCGCCGCGACGAGCGGCCGGCCAGCGCGGCACCCGGGGCCCCCTGGATTCACGACAGCCGCCTCCCGGCCCCCTGAGCGCACCCCAAGGACGACATGACGAACACGCTCATCCGAACCGGCATCACCTACACCGTGCCCGCGGTCGCCTTCCAGCCCGCGCGCCCGGCGTACACCTCCTACGAAACTCGCACCGTCACCAGCACCGTGCTGGGGAGCGGGCCCACCGGGGCCGGCCAGTGGGTGACCTACTGGGACGGCTATGCGAGCCAGGTGGTCTGGGTGCCCGCAGGCGGATCGGGTCCTTCGCCGTCGACGTCGACCACGACGACTTCGACCATCGTGGTAGCAACCTTCCATCCGGCCCAGCCGGAGGTGCCAGGCTCCCCAGCCATGCGGGTAGGCGTCCCGCCGCTCGGGTGGACAGCCTCGGCGCACTCGATCGCGGCCGTGCGGGGCGCGGGAACGGCGTCGTTCAAGATCTCCACGCGCGCCTCAGGCGTGGCGATCGGCCTCTCCGCTGTCGTGCAGCCCAGCCCGGGCTACTCGCACATCCCGCAGGGCCTGCTGTTCTCCAGCGGCGGTGTGCGCAACCTGCGCACGGGCGCGGCGCTGGGCTCCTATGCCGCCAGCGACCTGTTCAAGATGCTGGTGCGGCCCGACGGCGTGCGCTTCACCAAGAACGATGTCGAGATCGCCAGCGAGGCGAACACATACGCGGCGGCCGAGATGCTGTACCTGGCCGCCGTGCTCTACGCGCCCGGCGATGCCGTGGACACGCCGGCGCTGCAGCAGTACCAGGGCGGCGACTCGCTGGCGACATTCCCGCTGCCGACGACTTTCAGCGTGGAGGATGCCGGCGCCACCCTCTCGCTGGCCACGCTGCCGGCGCTCACTGCCAGTTCGGGCATGCAGTCCCGCAGCCTGGCCGTCCTGCCGGCAGTGCGCGCGCTGTCCAGCGACCACAGCGGCGGGACCTCGCTCGCAGCCCTGCCAGCGCTGGACGCGGATTCATACGGCGGCACGTTGGTCGTGGTCCCGGCCACCACCTCCTACGCGCAGTTCGGCGGGCTGGCGGCCGCGTCGCTGCTGCTGGTCGGCGAAACAGGGGAGGGCACCGCGCAGTTCCCTGCTATGCGCGGCCTGTCGGCGGATCATCCGTCTGGCTCTTCCCTAGCGCCGTTCCCGGCGATGACCGGCCTGAGCTACACCGAAGACCCGAACCAAGCCTTCCTGCTCGCGATCATCCGCTTCGACATTGCCATCGAAGCGATCAAGGTGGACGTGGTCGAGCTCGCCGACGTCTTCATCTTCGACGCGGCGATGGACGCCGAGCTGGTCGACGATGTGCAGATCACCGACACCATCATCTTCGGCGTGGCCGTCTCGACCACCGAGATCGACGTGGTGAGCATGCGCGATGCCATCCGCTTCGCCATCCCGATCACGCTGCCCGGCGCGCAACTCGAGGTGCATGCGGTCAATCTGGACGGCTACGGCAGCACCGCCTACGCCGGCTACGCCTTCAACAGCTTCGCGCGGATCGGCGACCGCTATTACGGCGCCAAGCTCGACGGCCTGTTCCTGCTCGGCGGCCCGGATGATGACGGCCAGCCGATCGACGCCAACTTCTGCCCCGGCAAGCTGGATTTCGGCACGTCATTGGAGAAGACCGTCTCCGAAGTCTACGTGGGCGTTGCTTCCGGGGCGCCGCTGCTGATGCGCGTCAACACGCCAACCGGGCAGTTCGACTACCTGGCGCTGAGCCATTCCGACGAACTGCGGCAGCACCGCTTCAAGCTGGGCAAGGGGGTAAAGGCCAATTACCTGACGCCCGTGTTCTACAACCAGGACGGCGCGGACTTCGAGGTCGACAGCCTCGAGTTCATGGTGGCCGACCTCTCGCGAAAGACCCAATCATGACGACACCCATCAATCCCGGCGATCTGGTCTCGGTGCCGGACCCCAGCACGGGCGGCGCCGGCGCGCCCGTCATCGTCTCGCAGGTCATCAACGGCAACTGGCGCAACGGCATCATGCTGTTGAACAAGTCGTTCGCGCTGAGCGACCAGGCCGTGGGCCTCGCGGATCCGGCGCCCCAAATGCCCGGCGTGTCCCTGGACACCAGCTACCTGCCGCCGCTCGTGCCGGTGCTGCCCGACAACGATCCGGCCAGTGCGAAGGCGATCTACGACGATGCGCGGCTGGAGATGCAGGCCCTGACCGAGGGCGGGTACATGACCTACCTGCAGACCTACTTCCCGGACGAGCCGTTCTGGCCGGCGGCGCTGGGCTGGCTCGAGCGCGCCCTCACGCAGGGCGGCACTGGCATCAATGCCGCAGTGGAGGCCCAGGTCTGGGAGCGCGGGCGTTCGCGGCTCGGCGTGGAGGCGATGCGCGCGAAGGCCGATCTGATGCAAGGCTTCGCCAACCGCGGCTTCCCGCTGCCGCCGGGCCCGCTGCTGCACACCATGCAGCTGGTCGACCAGGATCTGCGCGACAAGCTGGCCGAGCAGAGCCGCGACATCAGCATCGAGGCGTTCCGCGCCGAGCTGGAGAACACGCGGTTCGCCGTGCAGCAAGCCATCGACCTGCGGCTCAAGGCCATCGCCGCGGCCGGCGACTACATCCGCACGCTGCTGGAAGGCCCGCGCGTGGCGATGCAGTTGGCGACGGCACAGGTGGGCTTCCAGACCGAGTATGCGCGCACGCTGGTGCAGTTCTACACGGCCCAGGTGCAGGCGACCGATCCACGGATCAGGCTGTCGATCGCGGATGCGCAGCTGCAGACCCAGGCCGGCGAAGCCAACCTGCGTGCGAAGAGCCAGGCCATCAGCGATCGCTTGCGTGCTGCGCTGGTGAATGCGCAGTCGGTGGCCAGCGCGGCAGCTGCATCCCTCAACGGCATCAACGCAGGCGCGAGCATCAGCGGCAGCGACAGTTCGTCGCTTTGATGGCACCCCAGTAGGGATTGGTGGGGGCCATGCGCGTCGGCACAGTGCCGACTCATGGCAACGCTCCATCGCAACCTCAAGACCTATCAAGGCGTCGCCGTCAACGTCAACGAGCTGATCCCGTAAACGGAGCACCAGAGCAATGAATCCCCACTCCGTCATTTCCGAGATCAACGCGCCGATTCTGAAGGCGGGCACCGCCATCACAGCCGCCGTCGGTGCGAATACCAACACCGTGGAGAACGCAGCGATCCAAGTGGCCAGCACGCTTGTGCAGAACAGTGCCGATCCCTGGTGGTTTTGGTTCATCGTCTCCATCCCTTGGGGGCCGATCGCATCTTTCGTCGCGGCGATCTACACCTCCATGCTCGCCGGCGAGTGGATCTGGAAGAAGGCGGCTCGGCCGCTATTTGTTCGCATGGGTTGGATGAAGCCACCGCCGCGCCGCGTCTACACCGCCCGCGAGATCGCTGATGCGACGGCGCTGCTCGACTCAGAGAGCGCCCAGCCATGAACCCTGTGCTGCGCAACCGCCTGATCGTCGCTGGCACCGCCGGCACGCTTGCCATCGCGGCTGTGCTGCGCGACTGGTACGAGGGCACGGGGCCGACGATCAAGGACAAGGCGGGCGAGGTGGTGTATTTCATCCCCTACAAGGATCCTGTCGGCATCTGGACCGTCTGCCATGGCGTCACCGGGCCGAGCGTGATCCCTGCGAAGCGCTACACGGCCGCCGAGTGCCAGGTGCTCGATGCCGAACACCTGGCCAAGGCCGAAGCGGCCGCGCGCCGCTACATCAAGAACTTCGACCAGTTCAACCAGTGGCAGCAGGCCGCGCTCATCGACTGGTTCTACAACCTGGGCGTGAACGAGAAGACGATCAACTCGACTTTGCGCGCGAAGTTCAACCGGGGCGACATTGCCGGCGGCTGCGATGAGTTGTCCCGCTGGGTGAATGGCCGCGTGAAGGGGCAACTCGTCGCGCTACCTGGTCTTGTCGACCGCCGCGGGACCACTGAGGAGCTGTGCCTGGACTGGAAATAGGCGTCCCCCAGTAGGGTTTGGCCGCGCGGCGGGGCCTCGATTCAATCCTTCCCATTGAAGCGAATCAGGACCTACGACCATGCCATCCGAACTTCTCGCGCCCGGCACCGCTGCGGCCACCTCTGCGGAAACCGTTCTGGCCGATGGTCAGACCGCGACCGTCTTCCTGACCTCGGATAGCGGCTCGGGCATCCCGAACGACAGTCCGCTGTTCATCCAGTTGCAGCGCTCCACCAGCGCATGGAACGACCTCATCATCCTGAGAGGTCCGGGTAAGCTGAGCGCTGATGTTCACGGGCCGGTGACGTTCCGGGTCTCCAGGCGTGCGCCTGGCGTGTATGCGAGCCCACTGGGCGCCGAGGTGACGATCTCGACTGCCTCGGGCGGTGGTGGAGGCGGCGGCGCTGTCACCGTCGCCGATGGCGCAGACGTCACGCAGGGCGACAAGGACGATGCCGCCGCAACCACTGACACGGGTTCCTGGAGCATCGTCGCACTCATTAAGCGCGCTCTGCAGAACTGGACCACGCTGCTCGCGCGCATCCCCGCGCTGTCGACTGGCGCGGTGCCGGTTGAGACGATCAAGCAGGCGCTCGTGGCCCGCCAGCTCGCGGCCGGCGCTGCCAGCGCGAACACGGTACTGACCACCACCACGCGCCGCATTTCGATCTACGCGCGCGGCGGGGATGTGCGTTTCCTGATTGGTAGCGCTGCGCAGACCGCGCTGACCACCAGCCACTTCATCGCACAGGGCGAGCGCCTGGAGTATGCGGTGCCTGCGACGCCGAACATTGCCGTGATGCGGGATGCCGCAACGGACGGCATCCTGGAACTCACTGAGCTTTCGTGATGCAGGGTCGCGCTACTCGCATGCGGACGGGGGGACACAACTCCCGTACCGTTTTGGCCTCGGTGATCGCAGGCATCTTCGCCTCAACCGCTGCTGGCGTCTGGTACGACCCGAGCGACTTCAGTTCGATGTACCAAGACTCGGTTGGCACCACGCAAGTGACAGCCGTGGAGCAGCCTGTCGGGCTCATGCTCGACAAGAGCAAGGGGATGACTCGCAGTGCGGAGTTGGTCGGCAACGGTAACTTTGAAGACGGCTCTACAGGCTGGACCCCCGGCACCGGTTGGAGCATTACTGGCGGCCGGGCAGAGGTCAACAATGCTGGCTCTGCCAGCCACTGCGTTTCGACCACGGCAAACGGGACAGTGATCACCGTAGGCAAGTTCTACGAGGTCGTTTACACCGTCCAGGTCACAGCAGGGGCCATCCAAATGGACGTGGGCGGTGGTACGGCCCCCGCTGCGAACAGCCCCATCGGCCCGGTTACTCGCAGAGCAATCGTAAGAGCGACAGCGGGTTTCGGCTTTCGCATTTACGGCAATGCCACGGCTGTCGGCTGGGTGGACGATGTCTCTGTGAAAGAGATCCCCGGCAACCACATACTGATGGCAACGACCACGGCTCGTCCGGTGCTTTCGGCTCGTGTAAACCAGTTGGTCTACTCGGAGCAATTCGACAACGCTGCGGGCTGGTCACTGCTGCAAGCAGGTACGGCGTCGCTGCCTGTGGTCACGGCCAACTACGCAGTGGCACCAGACGGTACGACCACGGCAGATCGGCTTCAATTCGCAATCAATGGCGGCACCACTACGAGCGACTTGTCTCAGATCAATCCGGCTGCTGGTGTGCCCACCGTGGTTGGAGCTGCCTACGTTTCGTCCGTGTGGATGAAGACCAATGACGGTACCACCAAGACCATCGGATGCACCATCGTATCCGGTGGTACGGTCTTGGTCTCGGTCACGCCGACCTGGCAACGCTTTAGCTTCACAGGTAATGCTACTGCCGCCACGTCAACAGCGATGCGCATTCGCTTGAGGGGTAGTGAGTCGGATACGGCCGACATCTCCGTATGGGGCGCTCAGTTCGAACCGGGATCATCTCCTGGCAACTATCAGCGAATTAACGCTGCGACCGACTACAACACCATTTTCTTTCCACTCTACCTGCGGTTCGACGGGGTGGACGACTACATGAGCACGCCAACCGCTGTGCCCATGGGTGCGATTTCGACCTTTGACACCTCGTGCGCTTTCGCGCGTGAGCAGAACGCGGCAATTGCTGCGCTCATCGAATACGGCAATGGTTCCACCGCCCCTGATGGCTCGTTCGCCTACTTCGCACCACTGAGCGCAGACACGGCAACCAATCTCTTCAGATTGCGCGGCACGGTCACGATCCAAAACGCAGTGGCGCAAGCCACAAACATGCCGGTCGTGATGAGCGCACGTGCCGTGATCAACTCCGGCTTCGTGATGCGCTACAACGCGGGCACCGTGGCGACCAACGGCACATCACAGGCCGGCGCGCTGACTGATCAGATTCTCTACCTGGGCGCACGAGCCGGTGCCTCGCTGCCGTTCAAGGGGCGGTTCTACGGTCTGATGATTGTCGGCCGCAGGTTGAGCCCAGACGAGATGTTTAAAGCCGAACGCTTCCTCGGTCAAAAGTCAGGGGTGTTTGTATGAGCTACGTTCACCGCTGCATGATCGTGCCGGCCGCTCAAGTCGAGCTTGCACGCGAGTTGGTTCTGCTATTAGCAGGTGAACCCGCCGCCAACATGTTTACCACTGGCCTATCTGCAGACGGTGACGTTCCCTTCAGCCACTACATCAGCACAGGGATGATCGAAGAGCCATTCGCTGTGGTGCTCGCCGACCCTGTGGTGATGGCCTCGCAGTGCGTTGCCGCTGGCAGGCCGATCACGGCACTCGAATGCACGGATCTCCTGGCCGCGTGCAATATCAGCGAAGGTGAGCCTCACGAGTGCATTGCGATGGCTGGGCTCGCGATGCTGACGCCTGAAGAGCTTGCTGCGCGCCAGGCCGCACGGGACGCTGCCAATGCCTGATCTTCGCAACTACGCGCTCACGGCGTTGGCGGCGCTGACATTCGTACTCGGGCTCTCGACTTGGAGCTACCGCACGCAGGCCAAGGCCTCGAACTTCGCGCTCGCCTTGCAGAACAACGCCATCAAGGCGCAGAACACGGCAGCCGAGCAGCTGCTGAAGAGGCGCACAGAAGAACGCGATGCGCTGCAAAAGAAGCTGGATGAACGCGCCGCGGCGCAGGAGAAGACCGATGAAAAAGCTGTGGCTCGGATTGGCGTTGACGACAAGCAGCAGCGCGCTGCTCCTGTGCGTGTCCGCGTGCTCAACTGCACCCGTGATGCCGGGAGTAGTGGTGGACGCACCCCAGGTGAAGCCACCGCCGCCTCCGGAGCTGGTGCAGAAGACGCCGGCGCGGCCAGTGGGGTACTTTCGAAAGCTGGTGCTGGACGCCTTGCAGACGCCCTGACCGAGATTGAGACGATGAGCGCGGCCTATGCGTCGTGCCGCGCCGGCGTGATTCCGCCAGCCGTCCTTCAATAGAAATCGCTGCCTTGAGTTACTGGATGACGGCGATTATGTGGAGATGGGCGACCGCCGTGTTGACCAGCTGTACCGCAGCCGCTTTATCGCCCGCGTAGTCGACAAGGACGGTTGGTGTCGTGCCCACCGTCTTCATCGCGGCAGAGCGCACGCCCTGGACGGCGCCAATGGCCTCTTCTACAGGCTTGCCGTTTCCGGTCTTGAATCCAGCCAGCACAAACTCGTACATTGCCATCGCAGTCTCCTTTGGGGTGGTGGCGCAGTGTAAGCCTCCCCCCTGTAGGGTTCGACCCTCCGCGCTCGCGCGCGAAGAATGCCGCCTCAGTACTCTGAGAGGCCTCCATGACCGATACCCCGCAAGGCAGCGCCGCCGCCATGCTGGCGCGCACCAAGCGCACCGAGATTCAGCACTTCGCCGATGGCGGTTCGGTGCGACGCACCACCGTGCGGCACTTCGCCAAGCCGAGCGGGGCCGCGGCCAAGATGGCGCATATGCCGACCAGCCATGCCGACGCCAAGTCGATCGAGCACGGCGGCCCGGTGCGCGGCCCCGGTGGCCCCACCTCCGACTCCGTGCCGCTGTGGGGCTCCGCCGGCGAGTTCATGCTGCCGGCGGATACCACGGCAGCGGTGGGCAAGGAGAAGCTCGAAGCGCTGGTCGAAGCCACGCACAAGCCGACGAACAAGGCCGCCGAGAAGATGGGCCGCCTTGCGCGTGCCGACGGCGGCGCGATCGACGATCCGGCCGGAGCCGTGATCCGCGTCGGCAATTCGTACTCTGGCGGCAACGTCAGCGGTCCCATCACCGTGAATGGCCAGGCCCCGGGCGGTACCGTGAGCACCATCGACACCTACAAGGTGCCGCCCCCACGGCCGCCGGCGCCCGTTCTTGGCACGCCCGCGGCCGTGACGCCTGCCCGCGCGGTCCTGGGGAGCGCGCCAGCTGCTACTGCGCCAGCCGTGCCAGCAGCAGCCCCGGCGTCCTACGACTATGCGAACCGCAATGCTGGCTTCAACGCTGCGGCTGACGCGCGCACCGCCATGTCCTCGCAGTCCTTTGGCACGCGCCGGCCGGCCGCGCCAGTGGCTGCGCCAACCGCGGCTCCGGCACCCGCCGCGGCGGCGCCTGTGAAGCCCATCGTGCCGGTGCAGTCCGTAGTGGGCTATGCGGACGGCGGCGAGATCGAAGACCCGCGCAAGAAGGCAGAAGCTGACGCTGCAGCGCGACTCGCCGGCACGAACGGGCGGGCCAGCGTCATGGCTGCCCTGGCGCCCGCGGCCGCGCCTGTGCCCGCCGCACAGCCGGCGGCACCGGCGATGAACGCGCTGCCAGTGGCATCGTCGGCCGCACCAGTCGAGCAAGCGCAGGTTCGCCGCGTCGACAATGCGATCGCCGCAGCACCGACCGCTGTGCCTGCCGCATCGCCTGCGCAGACTCCGGCTGCTGTCGCAGCACCCGCGCGGGTGCAGATGGCGACGCCGCCGGCGGCAGCCGCTGCATCCGAGCGACCCAACCCGCTGGGCGGCGCGGCTGACACGAACGCGCAGCTGGCCACCTTGCAGGCGTCGAATGCCGCGGTACCGCAGGGCGGGGCGACCATCATCGACAACGCCGCTTCGGAAGCCGATCGCCGCGCCCAGTTCAATGAGCAGGCGAACCTCGGGAATGCGCTGGCTCGCACATCGTGGTCGCCGCGCCGCGGCACCCAGGTGAACGATGCCGCGGTGGCTGCCGCCATGGCGCCGATCGACGCGCGCGCGCGGATGTCGCAGATCGCTGCGAAGGAGGCCGGCGACACCCAGCGCGCCGGCATCCAAGAGCGCGGCGCCGATGCCCGCGCCAGGCTGGCCGACACCCGGGCGCAGCAAGCCCTCGGCATGGATCAGCAGCGCCTGGCCCTGGACAGCAAGAAGGTCACGCTGGACGCAAATCGCGATGACCGCGCGGCTGCCGCGGCCGAGGTCGAGCAGGCGCAGAAGGCGCGCACGGCCAAGCTGCAGGACCTGGTGCTGAATGGCACGCCGGCGCAGCAGAAGATGGCCACGGGACAGCTGGCGGCGCTGCAGGGGCGCGAGGTCAGCGGCAATGCGCCGCCGGCGAACTATCGGTGGTCTGCAGACGGCACCCGCGCGGAACCCATCCCCGGCGGCCCCGCAGATCCGGGGATCAAGGCGAACAAGGCGCTGACCGAAGACCAGGCGAAGTCCGCCGGCTATGCGATCCGCATGGAGGACGCGCTGAAGACCATCAGCGAGGTGGCGAAGACCAACCCGGGCGCCACGCGGCCGGGTGTCGGCACCGCGGCGATCAACATGCTGCCGGAGGGCATCGCCAATGCGCTTCGCCCAGAAGACCGTCAGCGCGTCGAAGCCGCGCAGCTCGATGCGCTCGACGCGGCGCTCACTCTGGCAACGGGCGCGGCCTACACGAAGGAGCAGCTGCACGGGCTGAGCCGCTCGTACTTCGCGCAGCCAAACGATGGCGACACCACCGTTGCCGAGAAACAGGCGCGCCTCAACAAGATCATCGAGACCGCCCGCCTGCGGGCCGGGCCCACCGGTTCCGCGATGGCAGATCAGATCGCTCGCGCCGCGGGCGCTCCGACCGCGCCGCCAACTGCCGCCGTCACGAGCCCGGCGGATCACGCCAACCTGCCAGCGGGTGCCACCTACATCGCGCCGGACGGCAGCACGCGGAGGAAGCAGTAATGGCCGAGTTCTGGGAAAGCGACGAGATCATCGCGCCGGCACCCGCGCAGGCCGCGGCCCCGCCAGCGCCAGCTCCAGCTCCAGCTCCAGCTCCAGCGGTCGCAGTTGCTGCACCTGCAGCGGCTCCAGCCGCGGTCGCTGCGCCGGCTGCCGGTACGGAAGCTTTCTGGGCGAAGGACGAGATCGTTTCGCCGGCACCGGCACCGACACTTGCGCCCGCGCCCGCGGCACCTTCAGCTGCTGCGCCCACCTCGCCACCGATCGAGCAGAGCAATCCCGACCGCTCCGCCCTGGGCGCGATCGGCCATCAGATCGGCCTGGCTGCGCGCGCGGCGGTGCAGGGCGCTGCTGCTTTGCCCGGCGTGGTTTCCGACGCCATCACGGGCCCGATCAATGCAGGCTTGGACAAGGTCGCAGGGGAGGGCAACGGCTTCCGCTTCCAGAAGGTCTCCAGCGCCCTCGGCAACCTCATGGACCAGGCTGGCGTGGCCAAGCCAGAGAACGCGACCGAGCGCGTGGTGCAGGATGCCGCCACCGGTGCAGCCACTGCGCTGAGCGGTGTCGGACTTGGGCAGGCTGTCGCGAAGGCCGCTGGCCCGATCTCCAAGGCAGTAGGCAATGCGCTGGCGGCAGCGCCGGCGGCGCAGGTGGTCAGCGGTGCCACGGGCGGGGCCGCAGCAGGAGCCACGCGCGAAGGCGGCGGCGGGGCGGTCGCGCAGACGGTGGCCGGGTTGGCCGGCGCTTTGGCGCCCACCGGCGTGCCGTTCGCGGCCCAGGCGGGCGTGCGCGGCGCGCTGCGCGGCGGTGAAGCCTCGCGGCAGCGCATGGTCGACAACATCGCGACCTTCGAGGACGCCGCGGGTACCACACCCACCCTCGGCCAGGCCACGCAGAGCCGCGCGGTGCAGGGCGTCGAGACGGGGCTGGCCAACGTCATCGGCGGATCCGGCGTCATGGTCCGGAAGGGCGAGGCCCAGGCGGCGGCGCTCCAGAAGAGTGTGCAGGATCTGACCGACCGCCTGGCGCCCAACGCCAGCGGCGCGGACGCCGGCGAGGCGATCTCGCGCGGCGTGAACACCTTCCGTGACAACGTGCGGGCGACGCAGCAGCGCCTGTACAACGCGCTCGACAAGCACATCGCGCGTGATGCGCCCATCACCGTCAGCAACACGCGCACCGCCATGCAGGAGCTCAATGCCGGCATCGACGGTGCCGAGAACCTCTCGGCCTGGTTCCGCAATGCCAAGCTCAGCGACCTGGAACGGTCGCTTGTGGCCGACTTGGAGAAGGCAGCTCAGGCGCAGGCGCCGGTCGGATGGCGGAGCAGCCTGATGAACGCGGCGCCCCCGAATCTCAACACGGCAACCCTGCCGTACGAGAGCATCAAGAAGATGCGCACGCTGGTCGGCCGCGAGATGTCGGATGCGAACTTCACGTCCGAGATCAACCGCGACAAGTGGTCCAAGCTCTATGCCGCGCTGAGCGAAGACCTCGGCACCACAGCGAAGGCGGCCGGCCCGCAGGCCGAGCAGGCATGGTCGCGCGCCAACACCTTCACGCGCCTGGCCAGCGAGCGCATGGAGCAGATCTCGTCCATTGTGAACCGCGACGCGCCCGAGAAGATTTTCAAAGCGGCGACCACCGGTCTTGCCGACGGCGGCACGCAGATCAACCGGCTGATGAAGAGCATGCCCGTGGAGAATCGCCGCGAGGTAGCGGCCGCCGTGCTGCAGCGCCTCGGCCGCGCGCGTCCTGGCCAGCAGAACGAGATCGGCGATGCGTTTTCGAGCGAGACCTTCCTGACCAACCTGGCCAACCTGTCGGCGCCGGCGCGCAAGGCGCTGTTCAACACGTCGGGATTCCCTGGACTCGAGCAGCGGATCACGCAGATGGGCCGCATGGCGGCCGTGCGCCGGGAGGGCTCTCAGGTGTTCGCCAATCCCAGCGGCACCGCGCGGCAGGCTGGGCTGTTGGGCTGGGCGGCTGCCCTGGGAAGCGCGCTGGCCACAGGCAACGCGACCGGCATTGGCCTTGCGTTGGCTGCGCCTGTCGGCGCCCGGATGGCTGCACGTGCCACCACCAGCCCCAGCGTCGTGCGCTTCGCGGCGCGTGAAACCCGCACGCCGGCCGCACTGGCACCTTCGACCATCGCTGCAGCGACGCGCACGTCCAATGCTTCCGACAACGGCAAGGGCGCAATCATGGACGGAGGCAAGCCCTTCCAGAATCGCCTCAAGGCTGGCCGCGTCGCGCGGGAGCAGGGCGGTACCGTCATGCCGGCGCCCAATGGCGGCTTCGTGGTGCTCCGCAATGAGCAACGTTGACAGCGGCGCGCACGAGGCCGCCACTTCGCCCCTCAGCGCGCTGCCACTGCCTACCGATGCGCAGATCGCCGCGGGCAACTTCCAGATGGGGCATGTGACCATTGCAGGCCTCGACGTCACCATCGAATGGCCCCAGGGCTCGACGCGCAAGGGCGTCAGCAAGGACGGCACACCCTGGCAGCGCCAGATGAGCGCGCACTACGGCTATGTGCTGCGCACCGAAGGCGCAGACGGGGAGCACGTCGACGTCTACATCGGCCCGCACCATCGATCGCTCCGGGCCTTCATCGTGGACCAGGTGGACGCAAAAGGGCGCTTCGACGAACACAAGCTGCTGCTCGGATACGCGGGTCGCGAGGAGGCCAAGGCGGCCTATGCCAAACACTTTCCGGCAGGCTTTCGCGTCGGCCCGATCAAGGAAATGACGATCGCACGACTGCGCGACTGGTTGAAGGAGGGAGACCTGCGGAAACCGATCAATCGGCTCACCAAGGCCAGCTGACGAGAGAGGTCAGCGGAAGGAAACTAGGACGAATCCGGCAACGCAGATCACGAAGATGGCGACGCCGGCGAGGCCGTAGACCGACATGAGCCAGCCCTTCCAGTCGTCCTTCGATTCAAGCCGCCGCTCCTCCGCTTCAAGGAGTCGCTTGACGTCCTCGCCGGTGAAGTTCTTGGGGTCCTTGGCCATGGACGGAATGTATCAGGGCTTCACTTCGGAGAACGCTTCCGAGTTCTGGCCGCTGACTTGGCTTCGGCCGCGCTGTTTCGCTCGCTCGCCACTTCAGTGATCAGTGAGTGGCCACCGGCTCGGAACAACTCCGCCAGCGTCGCCGCTTCCTTCGCTCGTCGAGAACTGGATTCCATATCTGGCGTGATGATGTGCGTATGCATTTCTGAAGGGTTGAAGTTCCCTGCGCGTTTGATGCCCGCCAGCAACTGGTGGATCTCAGCCCAGGAGATCGGATAGCCCGCCGTGTCGAGAAGGATGTAGAGCATCGTGGTGCGCTTCCAAGCTTCGGTGCGCATCTCTTCTGACTCCACCTGGAGTTTTGCATTGGCACTTCGTGCCTCATCTAGAGCCTCGCGCAACCGAGCCTCTGCCGGCGGGAGATCCGCCAGACTCGTCATCAACCGATCCCATGCCTCTGCTTCGAGAGTGCGCCCCGTTTTCTTTGCGGCTTTGCGAAGACGATCCAGCGTTTCTTCAGGAAATCGAAGGCCCGCCGTTCCATCCAGAGAGTCCTGCAGCCGCTGCACCAGTTCGGAGTTCATTGATCGGCTGTTGCTCTTTGCAGCGAGTGCGAGGCGTTCGCGCATGTCTCCAGGCAGCCTGACCATGAATTTCGCTGCGGCGTCGCTTGGGTACTTTTCTTGATCCATTTTGTGATCGTACTGGCAAGTCGACATCTTTTCGATGTGTCGACTTGACACTAGTAGCGACTCGACATACATTTTGTTTGTCAATTCAACATGCGAAGGAACTGAAGTGGCAAGACAAAAGGTAGACGCGTGGCGCGGGCAGGTCCGCATCCCACGCCCGTTGGCCGACTGGCTCCAGGCGAAGGCTGAAGCCAACTATCGGTCGTTGAATGCCGAGTTGGTCGAAATGGCCCGGCGCGTGAAGGAACAGGAAGCTCTGGCGCAAGCCCAGGGAGCAACGCAATGAGCGATGTCGTCACCATCGGGGCGGTGACGACCCCGGTCGTCAGCTACAAGGACCAGCGCGTCTGCACGACCCAGCAACTGGCTCAGTTCTACGGCTGCGACCCCGACAGCATTCAGAAGAACTTCGAACGCAATGCTTCGCGGTTCGAAGAAGGCAAGCACTTCTTCAAGATCATGGGGGCCGAGCTTCGACGATTCAAGAGCGACCAACCGACAGATAGTCGGTTAGTCCCGAAGCGCTCTCCGCATCTCATTCTGTGGGCCGAGCGGGGTGCCGCCCGTCACGCCAAGATGCTGTCCACCGACAAGGCCTGGGACGTGTTCGAGCAGTTGGAAGACAACTACTTCGTTCGGGTCCGCACCCGTGCGCCCCTCGTTGACGGCGGCGAGCGTAGCAGCAAGCGCGACCGCCTCCCGCTGTACCACTTTGCCGTCGACACCGTTATCAAGCACCACCTGCCGTTCAGCAAGGCCTACGTGCTGATCAACCTGTTTGCAGGTACCCGCAGTTTCAAAGAAATGTCCAGGGGGCAGAGCGCCGAGGTCGCTGACTTCTGCGACCGTTTCGCGCTCGGCCAAGACACGCGCAACGACTGGCAGCGCATTACCGACAACCAGACCAAGTTGTACGGCACACCGCAGCAATTGGACATGGTTCAACGGCTGCTGCTGTCATGACCCCAAAAGGCGAGGGTCAGAGATTTCTTCTGAAATTCAACCTAGCGCGATCTGCATCGGGTTCCCCATACTGTCCTGAAGAACCCGGGAGCAGCAGAAAGAGCGAAGCCCTGAAGGCTGGCACCAACAGGGCTTCTATGAAAAGCGAACCTCTTACAGAACGGATTTCAACGTGAATAGTACCTCAACCCCTGGCGGCTCGCAAAGTGCTCTGCCTGCTGGATTGGACCTTTCCATCGTTCAATCGCCCCGTGCAGGCGTGGAACTGGTGCAGGTTCTCAGCTCGACCCTGCCGGGTGAGATCGAAGCAGGCGATCTGCTGCGCATCGACTTCGAGCAACGCTCATTCGCCAGTGATGGTCTCTACGTGCTGCGCGTGGGGGAGTGGACTGGCGTGCGCCGCATCAGCGATACCTTGGGCGGCCTGCGAATTCTCGACATCAATGAATGGCGGCCGCTTGGCGCAACGGTGACGATTCTCGGCCGCGTCGAGGCGGCTTTCACGTCGCGCCGCCTGCACTAGCTCACTGGGCGTGTTCGCGTTGTGCCTTGCGCCAATCCCACGGTGCCACGGGCTCAGCATCGCGCCACAAGCCAACGTGCTTGGCCTGTGCCTCGAACTCCGCGAACTCGTACTGCCCGCGCTCCTGCGGCGTCTGCTCGCGCGAGTAGGCGCGATACCACCAGGCCATGCCGACAGTGACCATGGCCAGGCCCGCGTCGAGCGTCTTGGGCCCGCGCGGCGCGGAGGCGGGCGCCACCATAACCTTGCAGACGCTGCGACCGTAGCGGTCGGTCTTCGGGCAGTCGAGCACGGCTTCCTTCATGTAGACCAGGTCGGAAAGCGCCTCTTTCGCACGCTGGCCGAAGGGCTGGCGCTTCTCGGGCGCGTCGATGCCGTTGAAGCGCACCTTGATCTGTTCGTAGTCGCCCGCGGTGCCGCAGCGCGCGGTGATGGTGTCGCCATCGCTGACGCCGACCACGAGGCACGTGCGGGACTCCGCGCAGGCCATCAGCGGTAGCGCGGCAATGGCTGCCGCGCAGACAAGTACTTTGAGCTTCAAGACCTCAAGCGCCCAGGGCAAAACGTTCGTCGTTGTGTGCCGCAACTTGCGTAGGCTCGCGCGGCTTCACTTCCTTGGCGATGACCTTGGCGACGGCCTTCTGCGCGACCTTGAAATCGTAGGTCGCCTGCATGTTGATCCAGCCTTGTGCATCAGCCTCTTCGCCGCCGAAATAGCGGGTAAGGCGCAGCGCCGTGTCGGGCGTGATGCCGCGGCGCTCGAGCACGATGTCATTGATGCGCGAAGCGGGCACATGCAGTGCCTTGGCCAGCGCGTTCGCCGTCATGCCGAGCGGCTTCAAATAGTCCTCACGAAGGACTTCGCCCGGGTGTACCGGACGCATTCCATTTTTGAACATCGTCGTTCCTTACTGCTCGCTATCCAGCAAGCCTTACTGCCGGGAGAGAAACGCCACCCGGCGCAGCGTAGGCTCAGTGGGGGTCTTCTATCAAGACCTCATAAGGTCCTGACTCGCCCCACTTGAACGTCAGGCGCCATTGCTGGTTGATCCTGACGTGCCATGCATCGTCATAAAACTTCAGGTCGTTGCCCGGGGGCATTTTCAAGAAGGCCACCGAAGTCGCTGCGTCCAATTGCGTCAGCTTGCGAGTGGCAACGTCCTTGATATTGGCGAACCGAGCGTTCTTGCCCTTGGTGAAAAGCTCTTCGGTATCGGGGCAGGAGAAGGATTGGATCGCCATGCCGCAATTATATATTGTTTACCGGCAAACGGTAAACAATCTGAAGGCAAGTTTTCGAGAGAACTAGGTGAGAGAAAGCTCGGTACCGTCGGCACTGACCATCACGCCTGGCGTGCCCTCGGAGATCTCGATCGGCACGCCCATGTGGACACTACAGTCGGAGTTTGGTCCGCCGAGGCCCGTGCGACGGGTCTCCGCGTATTCCCTGTGCTGGGCCGGCGTGAGGATGAACTTTTGAGGGTAGGCGTTGCCGTTCGCGCGCCAGTGCTTGATCAGCGCGTCGGTCATCGGGAGAAAAAGCGTTGCCATCGTCTTCGACTCAGGCGGCGGCGCGCTCGCGCAGGATCTCGACAGGGCCGATGCCGCTGTAGATCGTCGCGTTGGTCTTCAGGCAGGTGACGGTCCAGCGGTCACCGGGGGTCACCTTGTAGTCGCCGGGCGCCAGCGGCAGCTCTCGGTCTTCGTGCACCTGGCTGCCCAGCCACGACGGCATGCGCAGGATGGTGGCGGGCTCTGGGAAAAATTCAGTTTGGCTCATGCGTCATTGTCTCGCGCGGCCGGGCCCGTCTCTGCCTGGACCTCTTCGCTCTGTTCGCCGATGCGCGACACGAGCCACGCCTGCAGCTGCTCTTCGGCCGGCGTCTTGGAACGCGACCTCCGCTGATAGGGCGCGTCCGCTGTGATGGGCTCGCCGCCGACCAACCGGATCTCGCGCGAAGAGGGGATCGGCGGCACGCCGGGATAGCGCTCGGCCGCTTCTTCGATGGTCATTTTGAAGCTCGACGGATGCGGCCTCTTGCACCAGATGGTGGGCGGCATCATGAAGCTGAAATACTCGACCTCTTTCATGGCCCACCTCACACCGGCCCATAGACCGCCCGGATGTGCTCGCCGGCATTGCCATCGGACGGATCGCCGTAGCGGTCGCCGATCGCCGCGCACAGCTCGGCCACGCCGTAGGCGAAATCGATCTGCATCTGGTCCAGCCGGTCGCCAGGCTTGATGATGCCCAACTGGGCGGCCAGCACCGCAAACTGCGCCTCGGGATCGTGCACCGGGCACTGGGCCATCGGGTCGTGGTCGTTTTCCGAACGGTCCCCGGGGATTGAGGTCGATGGATCTGGCATGCTGGCTCCCAAAGTACTGTAAAGGCATACAGTATCGAACTGGGTAATCTACCCGTCAACCCGATCCCGAGCGCAGAATTCGGCCAATGTGCAACCGTTACATCAGCCCCGATGACTACGAGATCGAGAGCTTCTGGCACGTCCACCAGAACAGTCCGCCGCGCTGGGTGAAGGCGGTCTATCCGCGCATGCAGGGACCGTTCATCCGCCGCGCCAAGGACGTGACGGACTACGAACGCGACCTGGTCACAGGGCAGTGGGGACTGATCCCCTGGTTCGCCAAGGAACCGAAGCTCAAGTACCCGACCAACAACGCCCGCAGCGAAGAGCTTGAGGCGAAGGCCAGCTACAAAGATCCGTGGAAGCGTGGCCAGCGCTGCATCATCCCGGCCACCGCCTTCGACGAGCCGAATTGGGAAACAGGGAAGAACGTGTGGTGGCAGTTCCGCCGTGCCGATGGCAAGCCCTGGGGCCTGGCGGGCCTATGGAACACGTGGACCGACAAGGCCACTGGCGAGGTCCACGAGAGCTACACCATGCTGACGATCAACGCGGATGCGCACCCGCTGATGAGCCGCATGCACAAGCCCGATCCGAAGCTGGCGCCGGACAAGCAGGACAAGCGCTCGGTGATCCCGCTCGAGGTGCACGAGTTCGACCTCTGGCTGGCCGGCACCGTGGAAGAAGCGAAGAAGCTGCTGAAGCTGGCGCCGGTCGAGGTCTTCGACGCCGGCCCGATCGAGGCTTAGCCTTCGTCGTCGGCCGGAAACTCGAACCGCAGCGTGACGAAGGCCACCTCGGCCGCCCTGCGCGGGTCGCGGTCGGCGTTGAGCGGGTAGAGCGTCACGGTCAAGAGGTCCAGCCATTCGCGATCGACGGCGCCGTCGCAGCGATCGTAGAACTCGCTCCGGAATTCATGCCACCACGCTTCCTGGTCGGTCAGGGCGGCGCCGGCGATCACGATGGGCTTGTCAGGCTTCCACATGGATGCATGCTACTGCGGGCCATGGCATCCATGAAGCAGATGCATCAATCACTTTTGGAGGAAAAGCGGAACGCGTTGCGGAACGAACGCGGAACTAGCTGCGAAAATGATAGCTGAAGAGCTATGGTGCCCGGGGCCGGAATCGAACCGGCACACCTTTCGGTGGGGGATTTTGAGTCCCCTGCGTCTACCAATTTCACCACCCGGGCACATCCGGAAGGAAGCCCAAAATTATGGCACAGTGGCAATATGAATTGCCCCCACGCTCATCACTTCGTGTATTCGCTGCCCCCCGAGGGGGCGCTCAACGCCCTTTGGGCGGCCATGCGGGCGTTGCCATGAACTATCCGACGATCGAAGACGCCATCGGCAAGACCCCCCTGGTGGCACTGCAACGCATCGATGCGGCCGAGAACGCCAGGCGCGGCAATGTCATCCTGGGCAAGCTGGAAGGCAACAATCCCGCGGGCTCGGTGAAGGACCGCCCCGCGCTCTCGATGATCAAGCGCGCCGAGGAGCGCGGCGAAATCAAGCCCGGCGACACGCTGATCGAAGCCACCTCGGGCAACACCGGCATCGCGCTGGCCATGGCTGCGGCCATCAAGGGCTACCGCATGGTGCTGATCATGCCGGAGGACCTGTCCGTCGAGCGCGCCCAGACCATGAAGGCCTTCGGCGCCGAATTGGTGCTCACGCCCAAGAGCGGCGGCATGGAATACGCGCGCGACCTGGCCGAGCAGATGGTGGCGCAGGGCAAGGGCCGCGTGCTCGACCAGTTCGCCAACGCCGACAACCCGCGCATCCACTACGAGACCACCGGCCCCGAGATCTGGGCCGACACCAAGGGCAAGATCACGCATTTCGTGAGCGCCATGGGCACCACTGGCACCATCACCGGCGTCTCGCGATTCCTGAAGGAAAAGAACCCCGCGGTGCGCATCATCGGCGCGCAGCCGGCCGAAGGTTCGCGCATTCCGGGCATCCGCAAGTGGCCGGCCGAATACCTGCCCAAGATCTACGAACCGAGCCGCGTCGACGAGGAGATCAGCGTGAGCCAGGACAATGCCGAGGAAATGTGCCGGCGCCTCGCGCGCGAGGAAGGCATCTTCGGCGGCATCTCCGCGGCCGGCGCGCTCTGGGTGGCGCTCGAGGTTGCCAAGACGGTCGAGAACGCGACCATCGTGTTCGTGGTCTGCGACCGCGGCGACCGCTATCTGTCGACCGGCGTGTTTCCTGCCTGATCGAAGCCATGGCCCACCCCAAGTTCTGCCAGGCCTGTGCCACGCCGCTCGAATGGATCGCGCTGATGGAAGACGGCGGTCCCAAGGAGCGCCTGCGCTGCCCCTCCTGCGGCCACACGCACTGGAACAATCCCACGCCCGTGCTCGCGGCCATCGTCGAATACCGAGGCCAGGTGCTGCTGGCGCGAAACGCCGCCTGGCCGGTGAAGATGTACGCGCTGATCACCGGCTTCATGGAGGCCGGCGAAACGCCCGAGGAGGGCATTGCGCGCGAGGTCAAGGAAGAAACCAACCTCGACGTGAGCGCGGCCAAGCTGGTCGGCGCGTACGACTTCCAGCGCATGAACCAGATCATCATTGCCTACCACGTGGTGGCCGATGGCGAGGTGAAGCTTTCGCCCGAACTGCTGGACTACCGCCTCTACGACCTGCCCGACCTCAAGTGCTGGCCCGCGGGCACCGGCTATGCGCTGGCCGACTGGCTGCGCACCCGGGGGCACGAGCCGGTGTTCTTCACCGCGGCGGAGAACGAGGAGCGGCGGCGCGGCTTGAACCTGCCGCCCGAGGAGCCGAAGAATGCAGGTTGATCGCGAACTCGACACGCGGGGCCTGAACTGCCCGCTGCCCATTCTCAAGGCCAAGAAATCGCTCAACGACATGGCGAGCGGCGAGCTGCTGAAGGTGGTGTCGACCGACCCAGGGTCGGTGCGCGACTTCCAGGCCTTTGCGCGCCAGACCGGCAACGAGCTGGTCGAGCAGCAGACGATCGGCAGCGACTTCATCCATGTGCTGAAGAGGCGCTGACCGGAACAAAAGAAAAGGGCCCCGTCGGGGCCCTTCTTCTTCAGAGTTCCAGGCTCTTGAGGTATTCGCGGAACTGCGCACCGACCTCGGGGTGCGCCAGCGCAAGCTCCACCGAGGCTTGCAGGAAGCCTTCCTTGCTGCCGCAGTCGTAGCGGATGCCCTTGTAGGCATACGCGTAGACCGATTCCTTCTTCATCAGCGCCGCGATGCCGTCGGTGAGCTGGATCTCGCCGCCCGCGCCCTTGGGCTGGTTGCGGATCTCGTCGAACACGCCGGGCGTGAGGATGTAGCGGCCCGCCACGCCGAGGCGCGAGGGAGCCTTGTCCGGCGAAGGCTTCTCGATCATGCGATCGACCTTCACGAGATCGTCGCCGATGGATTCGCCCGCCACGATGCCGTAGCGCTTGACGTGTTCGAGCGGCACTTCCTGCACCGCGAGCACTGAAGAACCGAGCTTGCCGAAGGCGGCCGTCATCTGCGCGAGCACAGGTGCGCCGCCCACGGGGCCGACCATCAGGTCGTCGGCCAGCAGCACGGCGAAGGGCTCGTTGCCCACCAGGTGTTCGGCGCACAGCACGGCATGGCCGAGTCCGAGCATGCGCGGCTGGCGCACGTAGGAGCAGGTCATGTCGTCGGGCATGACCGAGCGCGCGATGTTGAGCAGTTCGAGCTTGCCGCTGGCCTCGAGCTGGCTCTCGAGTTCGTAGGCGGTGTCGTAGTGGTCTTCGATGGCACGTTTGTTTCGGCCAGTTACGAAAATCATGTCGCGAATGCCCGCCGCGTAGGCTTCCTCAACCGCGTACTGGATGAGTGGCTTGTCGACAACCGGCAGCATTTCCTTGGGCTGCGCCTTGGTGGCGGGCAGAAAGCGGGTGCCGAAACCTGCAACAGGAAATACGGCCTTGCGGATGCGTGTCGAGGGAGTGGGCATGGACAATTTGGGCGTCTGTTCGTTCAGTTGAAGAAGAAGGTTTGATGGCTCAACGGCGGCATGGAAATGCCGTCGTTGCCATGCTAAACCTTGCCCAGACCCACGTGTGTCAGCCGAGACGCACAAGCTGGTCGCGAAGACGCTCCAGCGTGGTGCTGAAATCGGCCAGGCGCTTGCGCTCCTGTTCGATCACGGCCGGCGGTGCCTTAGCCACAAAGGCTTCGTTTCCAAGCTTGCCGTTCACCTTGAGGATCTCGCCCTCGATGCGAGCAATTTCCTTGCCGATGCGCGCGCGCTCGGCGGCCTTGTCGATTTCCATGTGCAGGCACAGGCGCGCCGTGCCGACCACGGCCACCGGCGCCGCTTCGGCCGCCGCCGACCACGAAGCCTCGTCGTCGAAGACCTTCACTTCCTTGAGCTTGGCCAGGGCCTGCAGCACCGGCGCCGCATCGCGCAGGAAGGCCGCGCCCTCGGCATCGTCGGCCACCGCATAGAGCGGCAGGCGCACCGCGGGCGACACATTCATTTCGCCGCGCAGCGTGCGGCAGGCATCGACCAGCGCCTTCAGGCGCGCCACATGCGCTTCGGCCGCTTCGTCGATCTTCTCGGGCTGGCTCTTGGGGTAGGCCGCGATCATGATCGATTCGCCCTCGCGTCCGGCGACGGGCGCCACCTTCTGCCAGAGCTCCTCGGTGATGAACGGAATCACCGGATGCGCGAGGCGCAGCAAGGCCTCGAGCGTGCGGATCAGCGTGCGGCGCGTGGCGCGTTTCTGCGCATCGTCGCCGGTCTGGATCTGCACCTTGGCGATCTCCAGGTACCAGTCGCAGAACTCGTCCCAGGCGAACTGGTAGATGGCGTTGGCCACGTTGTCGAGCCGGTATTCCTCGAAGCCCTTGGCCACTTCGGCCTCGACGCGCTGCAGCTGCGAGGCGATCCAGAAATCGGCGCGGCTGAACTTCAGGTAGCCGTGCGCCGGTCCGCCGACCTTGCATTCTTCCTTCGTGTGCTCGCGCAGGCCGCAGTCCTGTCCTTCGCAGTTCATCAGCACGAAGCGCGTGGCGTTCCAGAGCTTGTTGCAGAAGTTGCGGTAGCCCTCGCAGCGCTTGCTGTCGAAGTTGATGCTGCGGCCGAGCGAGGCGAGCGATGCGAAGGTGAAGCGCAATGCATCGGCGCCGAAGGCCGGAATGCCGTCCGGAAATTCCTTCTGCGTGTTCTTGCGCACCGCGGGCGCGGTCTCGGGCTTGCGCAAACCCTGCGTGCGCTTGTCGAGCAGTTCGGGCAGTGCGATGCCGTCGATCAGGTCCACCGGGTCGAGCACGTTGCCTTCGGACTTGCTCATCTTCTTGCCCTGTGCATCGCGCACCAGGCCGTGGATGTACACGTCCTTGAACGGCACCTTGCCCGTGAAGTGCTTGGTCATCATGATCATCCGGGCGACCCAGAAGAAGATGATGTCGTAGCCCGTCACGAGCACCGTGGAGGGCAGGTACAGCGCGAGGTCTTCAGTCTTCTCGGGCCAGCCGAGCGAGGAGAAGGGCACCAGCGCCGACGAATACCAGGTGTCGAGCACGTCCTCGTCGCGGCGAAGCGTCTTGCCCGGTGCCTTGGCCTGCGCCTCGGCCTCGTCGTGCGCGACGTACACCTTGCCGTCTTCGTCGTACCAGGCGGGGATCTGGTGGCCCCACCAGAGCTGGCGTGAGATGGTCCAGTCCTGGATGTTCTCCATCCAGTGGTTGTAGGTGTTGACCCAGTTCTCGGGCACGAAGCGCACCTCGCCGGTCTTCACCACGTCGATGGCCTTCTGCGCGATCGACTGGCCGTCGGCGCCGGGGCGCGTCATGGCCACGTACCACTGGTCGGTGAGCATCGGCTCGACGATGGCGCCGGAGCGCGCGCAGCGCGGCACCATGAGCTTGTGCTTCTTCACCTCGACCAGGAGGCCGAGCGCATCGAGGTCGGCCACGATGGCCTTGCGCGCCACGAAGCGGTCCATGCCGCGGTATTTCTCGGGCGCGTTGTCGTTGATGGTGGCGTCGAGCGCGAGGATGCCGATCAGCTCGAGCTTGTGGCGCTGGCCGACGGCATAGTCGTTGTAGTCGTGCGCGGGCGTGACCTTGACCACGCCGGTGCCGAATTCCTTGTCGACGTAGTCGTCGGCAATGATGGGAATCAGCCGATCCACGAGCGGCAGCTTCACGCGCTGGCCAATCAGGTGCCTGTAGC
Source organism: Variovorax sp. V93 (assembly GCF_041154485.1). Taxonomy (NCBI): domain Bacteria; kingdom Pseudomonadati; phylum Pseudomonadota; class Betaproteobacteria; order Burkholderiales; family Comamonadaceae; genus Variovorax; species Variovorax sp. V93. Next base: position 1,446,217 of record NZ_AP028669.1, read on the forward strand.
GCTCGTCTTCGGGGTGGACCATCACGGCGGTGTCGCCGAGCATGGTCTCGGGCCGCGTGGTGGCCACGGTCAGCGTGCCGCTGCCGTCTTCGAGGGGGTAGGCAATGTGCCAGAGCGAGCCGTCTTCCTCTTCGCTTTCCACTTCGAGGTCGCTCACCGAGGTCTTGAGCACCGGGTCCCAGTTGCCCAGGCGCTTGCCGCGGTAGATCAGGCCTTCCTCGTAGAGCGAGACAAAAGTCTGCGTGACCACCTTCGAGAGGTCGTCGTCCATCGTGAAGTATTCGCGGCTCCAGTCGACCGTGTCGCCCATGCGGCGCATCTGCTCGGTGATGGTGTTGCCCGATTTTTCCTTCCATTCCCACACGCGTGCCACGAAATTCTTGCGGCCCAGGTCATGGCGGCTGATCTTCTGCTCCTGCAGCTGGCGCTCCACCACGATCTGCGTTGCGATGCCCGCATGGTCGGTGCCCGGTACCCACAGCGTGTTGTCGCCCTTCATGCGGTGGTAGCGTGCCAGGCTGTCCATGATGGTCTGGTTGAAGGCATGGCCCATGTGCAGCGTGCCCGTCACGTTGGGCGGCGGCAGCTGGATCGCGAACGAATCGGCGCCTTCCATGGGCTGCTGCGTGCCGCGGAAACCGGCCTTGGCGTAGCCGCGCTGCTCCCATTCGGGGCCCCAGTGCGCCTCGATGGCGGCGGGTTCGAACGACTTGGAGAGGCTCTCCAGTCCAGGCTGGGCGGAAGGGGTGGTGGGTTCGCTCATGGGAAATGCAGAAGCGGCGCCTTCGGGGGTGCCGTGGGGACAAGATGGGATAGCCGGCGATTTTACCGGGGCCGCCCCGGGGCAGCCCCACCCCACATAATTCCGGGATGCTCTTCCTGCTCTCCCCTGCGAAATCGCTCGACTACGACACCCCCGTTCCCGCCGAAATCCCCGCCACCCAACCCCATTTCGAAGCCCCCCGCGGCCCCTCGGCCGAACTGATCAGGCTGCTGCGCGAGAAGTCGCCGCAGCAGATATCGGAGCTCATGCACCTGTCGGACAAGCTCTCTGCGCTCAACGTGGCGCGCTACCAGGCCTGGTCCGGCAAGAGCACGCCGCAGAACGCGCGCCAGGCCGCCTTCGCGTTCGACGGCGACGTCTACGGGGGGCTGGACGCGCGCTCGCTCACGCCCGCGCAGCTGGCCTGGGCGCAGGAGCACGTGTGCATCCTGAGCGGCCTCTACGGCCTCTTGCGCCCGCTCGACCTGCTGCAGCCCTACCGGCTCGAGATGGGCACGCCGCTTGCCAATCGCCATGGCAAGGACCTGTACGCCTTCTGGGGCCCGCGCATTGCGGAGCACCTGAACCAGCGGCTGGCGGCGGACCGCACGCCCGTGGTGGTCAATGTGGCCTCGCAGGAATACTTCAGGTCGGTGGACCGGAAGGCGCTCAAGGCGCGCGTGGTCGAATGCGTGTTCGAGGAATGGAAGGGCGACCGCTACAAGATCGTGAGCTTCTACGCCAAGCGCGCCCGCGGCCTGCTCGCGCGCTGGGCGGTGCTGCACAAGGCCGCCACGCCCAAGGCGCTGGAAAAATTCGATCTCGAGGGTTATGGTTTCGACGCCACGGTATCGACAGCCGAAAGGCTGGTGTTCAGAAGGAAGACTTGATATGTCGCAACCGATCAGTCCGGAGCTCCGGGAATGGCTGGTGTCGCAGCTCGCGGCAGGGCATTCGGTGCCCGCGCTGCGCGCCTCGATGCGCGCGGCCGGCTGGCAGGACGCGGCCACCGACCTCGCGCTGGCGCAGCTCGAGGCCGGCTTTCCGCACGTGGAGGTGGCCAGGCCGCGGCGCACCGAGATGCCCGGCCCCGACCTCGAAGGCGCGCCGCTCTACATCGACGCGGGGGACCGCCGCGTGCAGGTGCTGCAGACCATGCGGCATCCGCGCGTGGTCGTGTTCGGCAACCTGGTGTCGCCCGAGGAGTGCGAAGGGCTGATCGCCGCGGCGCGGGTGCGGCTGGCGCGCTCGCTCACGGTCGAGACGCGCACCGGCGGCGAGGTGCTCAACGTCGACCGCACCAGCGAAGGCATGTTCTTCGAGCGCGGCGAGAACGAGATCGTCTCGCGCCTCGAGCAGCGCATTGCCGCGCTGCTGCGCTGGCCGGTGGAGTTTGGCGAAGGCCTGCAGATCCTGCGCTATGCGCCCGGCGCCCAGTACCGCCCGCACTACGACTATTTCGACCCCGGCGAGCCTGGCACGCCCACCATCCTCAAGCGCGGCGGCCAGCGCGTGGCCACGCTCGTGATGTACCTGCAGGAGCCCGGGCAGGGCGGCGCCACCACCTTCCCCGACGTCGGCCTGGAAGTGGCGCCCGTGCGCGGCACCGGCGTGTTCTTCAGCTACGAGGAACCCGACCCCGCCACCCGCACGCTGCATGGCGGCGCGCCCGTGCTCGCGGGCGAGAAGTGGGTGGCCACCAAATGGCTGCGCGAACGCGAATTCAAATGACAAGGGCGCGATGAAGCTGCTGGCCAACGGATTGCAGATCGAGGTCGACGACACCGGCGGCGAGGGCCGCCCGGTGGCCCTGCTCATCATGGGCCTGGGCATGCAGCTGGTCGGCTGGCCGCAGGACTTCGTGCAGGCGCTGGTCGATGCGGGCTTTCGCGTGGTGCGCCACGACAACCGCGACATCGGCCTGAGCCAGGGCTTCGACCATGCAGGTACCGGCAACATCGTGTGGGAGAGCATCCGCCAGCGCCTGGGCCTGCAGGTGCGTTCGGCCTACACCCTGCAGGACATGGCGCGCGATTCGCTGGGCGTGCTCGACGCGCTGGGCATCAGGCAGGCGCACATCATCGGCGCCTCGATGGGCGGCATGATCGCGCAGCACCTGGCCGCCGAAGCGCCCGAGCGCGTGACCAGCCTCGTGAGCATCATGAGTTCCAGCGGGGCGCGAGGCCTGCCCGGACCGCGCAGCGACGTTGCCGCCATGCTGCTGCGCCGGCCCCTGGGCGGCGGCGAGGCCGAGCTGGTGGCGCACAGCATCCGGCTGCTCAGGCTGATCCAGAGCCCCGCCTATCCGCAGAGCACCGAGGCCTTGGCCGAGCGCCTCACCTTCAGCATGCGCCGCGCCTACCGTCCGGCCGGCATGTTCCGCCAGATGCTCGCGATTGGCGCCGACGCGCGCCGCCCCGAAGTGCTGCCGCGCATCAAGTGCCCGACGCTGGTGCTGCACGGCGAGGCCGACGCGCTGGTGCCGATGGCGTGCGGGCTGGACACCGCCAAGCGCATTCCGGGCGCGAAGTTCGTCAGCATTCCCGGCATGGGCCATGACCTGCCGCCCGAGGTGTGTGCCATCCTCGCCCACCACATCGCGCCGTTCCTGCATGCGGCCGAAGAACACCACAAGCCATGAGCCTCGACAACATCCCCCCCGCCAACCCCAACACGCCCGAGCAGTCGCAGCTGGGCCGCGCCTCGGCCTATGCCGACCGGTACGACCCTTCCTTGCTCTTTCCGATTGCGCGCAGCACCCAGCGCGAAGCCATGGGCATCGCCGCCGGCGCGCTGCCCTTCTTCGGCGCCGATCTCTGGACCGCGTTCGAGGTGAGCTGGCTCAACCTGCGCGGCAAGCCCCAGCTGGCCATCGCGCACTTCACCATTCCCTGCGAAACGCCCAACATCATCGAGAGCAAGTCGTTCAAGCTGTACCTCAACAGCTTCAACAGCACCGCCTTCGCGGGCGTCGAGGCCGTGCGCGACCGACTGCGGGCCGACCTGTCCGAGGCGCTCTGGCGCGGCAGCGACCAGTCCGCCGGCATCGGCGTGAAACTGCTGGCACCCGACATGTTCGACCGCGAGCCGGTGCACGAACTCGACGGACTCGACCTCGACCGGCTCGACATCGAGTGCACCCACTACCAGCCCGCGCCCGAGCTGCTGTCGAGCGACACCACCCAGCCGCCGGTGAACGAAACGCTCACCAGCCGCCTGCTCAAGAGCAACTGCCTCGTCACCGGCCAGCCCGACTGGGGCAGCGTGCAGATCCGCTACAGCGGCCCGGCTATCGACCAGGCCGGCCTGCTCGCGTACATCGTGAGCTTTCGCAACCACAACGAGTTTCACGAGCCTTGCGTGGAGCGCATGTTCACCGACATCTGGCGCCGCTGCCAGCCCAACAAGCTCGCGGTGTATGCGCGCTACACGCGGCGCGGCGGGCTCGACATCAATCCGTTCCGCACCAGCTGGCCGCAGGCGCTGCCGCCGAACATCCGCACCGCGCGGCAATAAGGGACGAGGGCGCCGCCGAAGCCCCTCTTCGGAAATCCGGAACCCGCAGCCCGGCCCCTGTGGCATTCTGGAACCGCCCGCGACACTGCGGGCGGATTTCCGGAGCGGACACACATGGTTGAAGGAAAAGTAGTCGTCGTCACCGGCGCGGGCGGCGGCATCGGGCGCGACATCGCGCTGGCCATGGCGAGCCATGGCGCGAGGGTGGTGGTGAACGACATCGGCGCCGCGCTCGACGGCGCGGGCGGCAGCGCCGGCCCGGCGCAGCAGGTGGTCGACGAGATCCGCGCCGCGGGCGGCCAGGCCGTGCCCAACACCGACAGCGTGGCCGATGCGGCCAGCGCGGCGCGCATCGTCGAATGCGCGGTCGAGAGCTTCGGCCGCATCGATGCCGTGGTGAACAACGCCGGCATCCTGCGCGACCGCTTCTTCCACAAGATGTCGGTCGACGAGTGGGACGCCGTGATCAAGGTGCACCTGTACGGCGCCTACTACGTGAGCCGCGCGGCCGCCACGCACTTCAAGGAACAGAACTCGGGCGCGCTGGTGCACATGACCTCGACCTCGGGCCTCATCGGCAACTACGGCCAGGCCAACTATGCGGCGGCCAAGCTCGGCATCGTGGCGCTGTCGAAGTCGATCGCGCTCGACATGCTCAAGTTCAACGTGCGCTCCAACTGCATCGCGCCCTTCGCCTGGAGCCGCATGATCGGCGCCATTCCCACCGACACCGACGAGCAGCGCGCCCGCGTCGACAAGATCAAGCAGATGACGCCGGCCAAGGTGGCGCCGCTCGCGGTGTACCTGGCAAGCGATGCGGCCGGCGCGGTCAACGGCCAGATCTTCTCGGTGCGCAACAACGAGATCTCGCTCATCAGCCAGCCGCGGCCGGTGCGCTCCATCCACCGCTCCGAAGGCTGGACGCCCGAGAGCATTGCCGAGCACGCCATGCCCGCGATGCGCGCGAGCTTCCATCCGCTGGACCGTTCGGCCGACGTGTTCAGCTGGGATCCGGTCTGAGGGCCTGAGGACAAACCCGAAAGAGAGTACGCAGGACGCCATTCGCCGGACAATGCGCGTTTCCTTCCTCTTTGGTGCGCACGCCCGGTGAACCTGCATTTCGACCTGTTCGACCTGAAACTGTTCGTCTACGTGGCGGACGCGCGCAGCCTCACGCGCGGCGCCGAGAAGGCCTGCATCTCGCTGGCGGCCGCATCCACGCGCATCAAGCAGATGGAAGAGGCTGTGGGCGGCAAGCTGCTGCACCGCAGCGCGCAGGGCGTGAGCCTCACGGCCGCCGGGCAGGCGGTGCTCTACCACGCCAAGCGCGTGATGCAGCAGATGGAGCACCTGCGCTGCGACATGCAGGACTTCGGCAAGGGCATCAAGGGCCATGTGCGCGTGTTCGCCAACACCACCTCGATCACCGAATACCTGCCCCAGAAGCTGGCCGGTTTTCTGACGCAGCATCCCGCGGTGCAGGTGGACCTGCGCGAATACCTCAGCGAGGAGATCGTGCGCGCCGTGGCCGACGGCGAGGCCGACATCGGCATCCTGGCCGGCGACGTGCACACCGGCGAGCTCGATGCGCGCCCCTTCGGCCGCAACCAGTTGGTGCTGGTGGTGCCCGCCGCGCACCATCTGGCGGGTGCGCCCTCGGTGGCCTTTGCCGACACGCTCGACGAGCAGCACGTGGGCCTGCACCACGGCAGCGCCATCCACCGCTTTTTGCAGCGCCGGGCCGAACTGGCCGGCCGCGGCTTCAACCCGCGCATCCAGGTCAGCAGCTTCGAGGCGATCTGCCTGATGATCGAGGCGGGCGTGGGGGTGGGTGTGCTGCCGGCCTCGTCGGCGCAGCGGCTGTCGCTGGCGATGCGCATCGCGACCGTGGCGCTCAGCGATGCCTGGGCCGAGCGCGAGCTCAAGCTCATCGCGCGCAGCCGCGAGCAGCTGCCGGCCTCGGCGCGCGAGCTGTTCGACCATCTCGTCATGTCCTGAAGAAGAAGGCGCGCAGGCCATGTCCGCCGACCTGAAGTCGCTGCGCCTGTTCGTGGCCGTGGCCGACCACGGCAGCATCAGCGAAGGCGCCAAGCGCTGCCACATCGCGCTCGCGGCCGCGAGCAAGCGCATCTCCGACCTCGAGGCCCGCGCGCGGCTGCCGCTGCTGGTGCGCCATGCGCGCGGCGTCACGCTCACTTCGGCGGGCCATGGCCTGCTGCTGCATGCGCGCGCCGTGCTTTCGGCCATGGACCGGCTGGGCGCCGAGCTCGACGATTTCCAGAACGGTGTGGCGGGCGTGGTCAGCATCACGGCCAACGCCTCCACCATCGCGCAGTTCCTGCCCGCGCAGATCGGCTCCTTCCTGCGGCTGCATCCGGTGCTCAAGATCGACCTGCAGGAGCGCGCCAGCACCGAGGTCGTGAAGGCTGTGCAGGCCGGTCTGGCCGACATCGGCGTGATCGAGGGCCACACGCCCGCCGAAATGCTCGAATGCCTGCCCTACCGCAGCGATGAACTGGCCGTGGTGGTGGCGCGCGACCATCCGCTGGCCAGGCGCAAGCGCATCGGCGTGGACGAGGTGCTGCGGCACGACCATATCGTGGTGCGCGAAGGCACGGCGCTGCACCGCGTGCTGCTGAACGCGGCGCTGGAGGCGCAGGCGCCGCTCAAGGTGCGCATGCAGGTGGGCAGCTTCGACATGGTGTGCCGCATGGTGGAGCAGGGCGTGGGCATCGGCGTGCTGCCCTACGCGGCCATCCTGCCGCAGCTGCAGATACTGAAGCTGCGCTGCCTCAAGCTCGATGCGCCGTGGGCGGTGCGCCGCCACCTGCTGTGCGTGCGGCGGCAGCAGGACCTGACCGCGGCCGCGCGCTCGGTGCTGGAGCACCTCGGCCGGCCGGACTGAACCCTGAGCCTTCGCGCCGCGCGAAGCCTCGCGCCCGCCAAAAACGAATTGTTCTCCGCAGCCTGCGCACCAAGAATCGTGCAGCCGAAGCAAGGCAAAAGGAGACATTCTTGAAGATCATCCGCGTCAGCGCCACGCCGCTGAACATTCCCGTCACCATCGATGTGCTGGGGCTCAACCAGCAGACCTCGCTCTCGCTCTGCCTGACAGAGATCGAGACCGACACCGGCCTTGTCGGCCATGGCATGACGGCCATCACCGAAGAAGAAATCATCGCCGCCGCCGTGCGCGAGGTGGCCGGCCCGGCGCTCATTGGCGAAGACCCGATGGCCACCGAGCGCCTGTGGGAGAAGCTCTACTGGCTGCTCTCGCCGCGCGGCCAGACCGGCTATGCGAGCCACGCCATGGCCGCGCTCGACATCGCGCTGTGGGACCTGAAGGCCAGGGCGCTCGGCCAGCCGCTGTGGCGCCTGCTGGGTGGTGCGCGTTCCAAGGTGCCGGTCTATGCGACCTTCGGCTTCGGCTTCTTCGAGCGCGACCAGCTCGCCGCCGCCGCCAGGCTCTGGGTCTCGCAGGGCTTCCGGCGCCTGAAGATGACCGTCGGCGGCCATGCGCTCGCGCGGCGCGACGAGCCGCGGCCCATCGACGAGGTCATCGCCGAGGACGTGCGCCGCGTGGCTGCCGTGCGCGAGGCGGTCGGCCCCGACGTGAAGCTGTACGTCGATGCCAACTGCGGCCTCGACCTGTTCCATGCGACCGAGCTCGCGCGCCGCATCGAGCCCTACGGCATCAGCTTCTTCGAGGAGCCGCTCACGCAGAACGACGTGCGGCAGATGGCCCAGCTGCGCGCGCGCACCAGCATTCCGCTGGCCTGCGGGCAGAACGAAGGGCTGGCCTTCCGCTTCCGCGACCTGCTGGTGAACCAGGCGGCCGACGTGCTGCAGCCCAACGTGACCATCTCGGGCGGCTACACCCAGTGCCTGAAGATCGCGGGCATGGCGCAGGCCTTCAACGTGCCGATCGACAACGGCGGCGCCTGGCCCTTCCACAACATGCACCTGCATGCGGGCGTGTCGAACGGCGGCATGGCCGAATACCACTACGTGGCCGTGCAGATGCTCAAGCAGGTCTTCGACGGCCTGCCGGTGCCGCAGGACGGCTGGCTGCAGCTGCCCGAGACGCCGGGCCTGGGCTTCGCGCCCAATGCGGATCGCGTGTGCGAGCTCGCGAAGCTGCCCACTTCGCGTGGCAAGGGCAAAGCCTAGGAATGGACGCCCCCCGAAGCGCCTTTGGCGCTCCCCCCACTGGGGGGCGCACCCGGCGGCCCGGCAAAGCCGGTTCCGCGGGTGCACTTGAAGGAGCCGCGCAGACGGCCGCTGATCGATGACCATTGGAGACACGATGAAAAAAGCTACAGACCTTGTTCGCCCTGCACGCCGCCAGGCGCTGCGTGCTGCCATGGCCCTGGGCCTTGCTGGCGCGCTCGCCGCGCCTGCCGCCTGGGCCCAGAAGTACCCCGACAAGCCGATCCGACTCGTGGTCGGCTATTCGGCCGGCGGCGGCGTCGACGCGGTCGCGCGCCTGCTGGGCACGCGCCTGTCGGCGGTGCTCGGCCAGCAGGTGATGGTCGACAACCGCACCGGCGCCGCCGGCCTGATCGCGGCCGAGTTCGTCGCCAAGGCCGCGCCCGACGGCTACACGCTCATGATGGGTGACAGCGCGCTGCTGATCGCCAAGCTGCTGCAGCCGAAGATCGGCCTCGATCCGCTCACCAGCTTCAAGCCGGTGGCGGGGGCTTTCGTCTCGCCGCTGATGATCGTCACCGGCAACGACTTTCCGGCCCGGACGCCGGCCGAGCTGGTGAAGGAGCTCAAGGCGAACCCGGCGCGCTATTCCTTCGCCACCTCGGGCGTCGGCACGGTGCAGCACCTGGGCTTCGAGATGCTGAAGCAATCGACCGGCAGCACCGTGGTGCATGTGCCCTACCGCGGTGCCGCGCAGATCGTGCCCGACGTGGTTGGCGGGCAGGTGCCGATCGGCGTGGTCAGCGCCACGGCCGGCATGGCGCAGGCCAAGGCGGGCAAGCTGCGTGCGGTCGCGCTCATGAACACCGCGAAGCTCGAGGGCGCGGAGTCGGTGCCGCCGCTCGCCGATGCGCTGCCGGGCTTCGACGTGGCGCCGCGCATCTTCGTGCTCGCGCCGGCCGGCACGCCCGACGAGATCGTCGGCAAGCTCTCGGCCGCGGTGAAGACCGTGCTCGATGCGCCCGAGGCCGGCGCCGCGGCGGCCGCGCAGGGCACGCTGCGCGCCTACGCCACGCCGGCGCAGCTCGGCAAGGACATGGCCGAGGAGACGAAGCGCTGGCAACGCATCATCGCCGAGCAGAACATCGTGGCGGAGGGCAAGTAGATGGCGCTGCCGCACCTGGGCCTGATCGTGCCGCCGGCCGCCGGCGCGGTGCCGGTGGACGGTCCGCTGCTCTACGGCGACCGCATCCGCTTCAGCGCGCTGGGGCTGGGCCTTGGCGAAATTTCCACGCGCGGGTACACCGAGGTGATCGACTCGGTGGTCGAGAAGGCGGTGGCGCTCAAGGCCGAGGGCGCTGTCGCGGTCTCGCTCATGGGCACCTCGCTGAGCTTCTTCCGCGGCGCCGCGTTCAACCGCCAGCTCGAAGTCGAGATGGCGCGCGCCACCGGACTGCCCTGCACGACCATGAGCAACGCCATCGTCGGCGCGCTGCGCCATCTGGGCGTGCGGCGCGTGGCGGTGGCCACGGCCTACATCGACGAGGTCAACGCCCATCTGCGGCGCTACCTCGAACAGAGCGGCTTCGAGCCGCTGGCGCTCGAGGGGCTGGCCATCTCCGACGTGCAGGCCGTGGGCCAGGTGCCCACACAGGTGCTGGTCGACCTGTGCCTGCGGGTGTTCGATGCGCAGCCCGGCGCGGACGGCATCCTCATTTCATGCGGCGGGCTGGTCACGCTCGATGCCGTGCGCGAAGTGGAAGCGCGGCTGCAGCTGCCCGTGGTGTCGAGTTCGCCTGCGGGTTTCTGGGACCTCGTGCGCACCGCGGGCCTTGATGCGCGCTCGCCCGGGCAGGGCCGGCTGTTCGCCTGAACGGCCTCAGCCGAGCCAGCGGCCCACGCGCGGCGCAGATTCCAGCTGCCAGATGCGCTGGCACAGCGCCTTCGCCTCGTCGGCGGTGGCGCCTTCGCCGTAGTGCGCGAGGCGCTGCATCTTGTCCTCGATCTCGGCGCGGCTCAGGCTGTTGCCCGGGTCGCCCTTGGGTTCGTCGACGCGGCCGGCCAGCGTGCGGCCGTTGCGCGTCTGCACGCTGACCTTGCCGATCCAGCGCGCGGGGTAGGCGCTGTCGACCTCGGCATCGAGTTCCATTTCCACCTTGTCGCGGAACGCGGCCACCTCGGGCGCGAGAAAGTCGCGGTCGAACTCGCCGAGCCCGGCGCGGCCATGTACCGCGATCAGGCCCAGCACCGTGCCCATCGAGAACTTGCCCTGGTGCACGGTGGCCGGCACCGTCACGCGGCCCAGTACGTCGATGGCGCCCTGGTGCACATGCGTGGTCACGCGGGCCACGTCGCCGTGCGCGAGCCGGTGCTGCGTCATCACCTGCAGCAGCGCATCGGCCGCGGGATGCGTGTGGCGGCAGGACGCGTGGTACTTGAACGAGGTTTCGGCCAGTGCCCAGCGCGTGCCAAGGCGGTCGGTGAGCCGTGCCGGGTCGGCATCGCTCGACATGCCCACGCCGAGGCCCTGCGCACCCTCGAGCACCTTTGCCGCGCCCGTGAAGCCGTCCTGCGCGAGGTAGGCCGACATCAATCCGCTGGCGGCCGCATGCGCGCAGTGCAGCTGCTTCGAATCGGCCGCATCGCGCAGGAACTCCCACACGCCGGCCGACTGCGTGCCGGCCGAACCGAAGGCGTGCAGCATCTGCGGCGGCGTGAGTTGGAGCAGGCGGCCCACGGCGGCAGCCGCAGCCAGCGTGCCCGCCGTCGCGGTGGTGTGAAAGGTCTTGTAGTGCGAGCGGCCCAGGAACTCGCCGACGCGGATGCCGACCTCGTAGCCCGCCACCACCGCCGTCAGCAACTGCGCACCGCTGGCCCCGATGCTCTGCGCCGCGGCCAGCGCGGGCGCGATGACCACGGCCGCGGGATGGAACACCGAGCCGTTGTGCACGTCGTCCTGCTCCACGTAGTGCGAGGCCGCGGCGTTGACCAGTGCGGCGAACAGCGGCGAAGTGGTGCGGCGCGAGGTGAGCATTTCGCTCGGCCCCTCGGCCGGCCCCATCATCTGCGCGAAGCGCTCGATGCTGCGCACCGGCCGCGCCGTGCGGGCCGCAAGCACCGAGCCCAGCCAGTCGAGCATCAGGTCTTCGGTACGGCGCAGCACAGGCGTGGGGATGTCGGCGAACTGAAGTTCGGCGGCGAAGGTGGCAAGCTCTCGGCTGGGATGATTCGATGAGGTCATGGAGTGCCTTCAGAACGAACGCGGCAAGCCGAGCATGTGTTCGGCGACATAGCTCAGGATGAGGTTGGTCGAGATCGGTGCCACCTGGTAGAGCCGCGTCTCGCGGAACTTGCGCTCGATGTCGTATTCGCAGGCAAAGCCGAAGCCGCCATGGAACTGCAGGCAGGCATTGGCCGCCTCCCAGCTGGCCTTGGCCGCCAGGTACTTCGCCATGTTGGCCTGCGCGCCGCAGGGCTCGCGCGCATCGAACAGGCGGCAGGCTTCATAGCGCATGAGGTTGGCGGCTTCTGTCTCGATGAAGGCCTCGGCAATCGGGAACTGCACACCCTGGTTCTGCCCGATGGGCCGGCCGAACACCACGCGCTCCTTGGTGTAGGCCGTCACCTTGTCGATGAACCAGTAGCCGTCGCCGATGCATTCGGCCGCGATCAGCGTGCGCTCCGCGTTGAGGCCGTCGAGGATGTACCTGAAGCCCTGGCCCTCTTCGCCGATCAGGTTCTCGGCCGGGATCTCGAGGTTCTCGAAGAACAGCTCGTTGGTCTCGTGGTTCACCATGTTCAGGATGGGCCGCACCGTCATGCCTTTGCCGATGGCCTCGCGCAGGTCGACGATGAAGATCGACATGCCCTCGGATTTCTTCTTCACGTCCGCCAGCGGCGTGGTGCGCGCCAGCAGGATCATCAGGTCGGAGTGCTGGATGCGCGAGATCCACACCTTCTGGCCATTGATGACGTAGCGGTCGCCCTTCTTCACGGCCGTGGTCTTGATCCTGGTGGTGTCGGTGCCGGTGCTGGGCTCGGTCACGCCCATGGACTGCAGGCGCAGCTCGCCGGTGGCGATGCGCGGCAGGTAGGCGCGCTTCTGCGCTTCGCTGCCGTGGCGCAGCAGCGTGCCCATGTTGTACATCTGGCCGTGGCAGGCGCCCGAGTTGCCGCCGCAGCGGTTGATCTCTTCCATGATCACCGAGGCTTCGGTGAGCCCGAGGCCGGAGCCGCCGTATTCCTGCGGAATGAGCGCGGCCATCCAGCCGGCCTTGGTGAGCGCGTCGACGAACTCGGCGGGGTAGCCGCGGGCCTCGTCGATCGTGCGGAAGTACTCGTTGGGAAACTGCGCGCACAGGTCGCGCACGGCATCGCGGATGTCGGGAAAGCGGGTGTCGTTATGGTTGTTCATGGGGGCTCAATCCTGGCGCGGGCCGCCGGCTTCCTTTTCCACGCGTTGCCAGATCTCGATGGCCATCGGGTCGTCGATCTCCTCCAGGATGTGGCCGACAAGGCCGATGGCGCGCGCCATCACGCCGAAGCCGCGGATGATCTTCCACGGAAAGCCGAACTCGGCGGCAATCGCGCCGATGGCGCCGGTCGCGTTGATCGGCAGCGACTTGCCCGACACGCGCTCGGCCTCTTCCTGCACGGCCTGCATCAGCGCGACGTAGTGGCTGGAGAGCCCGTTCTCGGCTGCGATCTGAAAGAGGCGCGGCGTGCGCGGATCGATCGGCTTGTGCAGTGGATGGCCCAGGCCCGGCACGATGATCTTGCGCGCGCGGTGGTCGGCCACGATGTCCTTCGCCATGTCGGCGAGCGGCCGCCCCGGCTTCTCGCCGAAGGGAATGGCCTCGTAGAGCATCTTCGCCGCGCCCTCGGTGCTGCCCACGAACACCGTGCCCAGCCCGCACAGGCCCGCGGCCACGGCGGCCTGCAGCGCCTCGGGCGCGCCCGCATAGGTCAGGCGCGCGGCCAGCGCGCTGGGCGTGACGCCATGCTCGACCAGCGTGACGACGATGGCATTGAAGGTGACCGATTCCTGCGGCGTCGGGATGCGGCCCGTGAGCTCCAGGAAGGCCATGTCGCCGAGGTTCAGGTGGCCCAGGATCTCGGAGGGCAGGTCGCGCCCGCGCACGGTGATCCTGTCGGGGGTGCTGTGGCCGAGCGCGGTGTGCAGGGATTTCTTGATCTTTGTGGTGGTCATGCGCCGAATCTATGCCGCCCTCGCGCGAGGCGGGTCTGTGAATGCGAAACCCTCCCTTCGGCAAATGCAAATGCCGCGCGGCGGGGTGTTCTGTCACGCTGCGGCGATGGACACCGAATCACTTTCCGCCGTGCGCGAAGCCGCGCTCGACTACTTCGTTCGCAGCCGTTCCATCCAGAGGCGGCGCGAGCGCATGGAACGGCCCGATGCCGATGAGGTGCAGGGCTGGAGCGCGCTGGCCGAACTGGGCTGGACCGGCATGCTGGCACCCGAATCCGCGGGCGGCCTGGGGCTGGATCTCGCAGGCGCCGCGCAGATCCTGCGGGCCGCGGGCGAGCACGTCGCGCCGGAACCCCTGCTGGCGGTGGCGGGCCTCAGCGCGTTGCTGCTCGCGCGGCTCGATGCGCCGGCCGCGCAGTCGCTGCTGGCAGACCTGGTGGCGGGCCGCAGCCTGCCTGCGCTCGCCTGGCAGGAGAGCGCAGGCGACCTGAGCGCCGTACCCCTGGCCTGCGGCTGCGAGCCGCGCGCGGGGCATGCCGGCGGCGTGCTGCTGCAGGGCGAGAAGCTCATGGTGCTGCCCGGCGCGGCCGCCGGCGGCTGGCTGGTGTCGGCGCGGGGCAGCGACGATGCGGTGCTGCTTTGGGTGCCGCGCGGCACCGCCGGCGTGAGCGAAACCCTGGTGCCGCTGGTGGACGGCAGCCAGGCCGCGAGCCTGCGCTTCGAGCAGGTGGCGCTGCCGGCGGACGCGGTGCTGGCCGAAGGCCCGGCGGCGCAGGACGCATTGCGCCATGCGCTCGCGGCCGGCCAGATTTTGCAGGCGGCCGAACTGCTGGGCGTGGGCCAGGCCATGCTCGCCCAGACGCTGGCCTACCTGCGCACCCGTTCGCAGTTCGGCAAGCCCATCGGCAGCTTCCAGGCGCTGCAGCACCGCTGCGTGGACATGTTCATTCATCTCGAGGTGGCGCAGGCCGCGCTGGCCGAGGTGCTGGCATTGGCAGGCCAGGGGCTCTGCGCCGAGCGGCTCGAAGCCGAAGCCAGCCGCGTGAATGCCCGCTGCACCGCCGCGGCGCTGCAGGCCTCGCGCACGGCGGTGCAGCTGCACGGCGCCATCGGCTATACGCAGGAGTGCGACCTGAGCCTTTACTACAAGCGCACGCTGTGCCTTTCGGCGTGGCTCGGCAACGTGGCCGCGCACCAGCGCCGGCATGCCGTTCTGGCCGATGGCGGCGAGACGCGGGCGGGCCCCGCGGTGTGGGAAGGCGAGTTTCCGCGCAGTGCCGACTGGCATGCGATGCCCGAGGCCGAGTTCCGGCGCATGGTGCGCGCCTTCCTGCAGCAGCGCTATCCGCAGCCGCTGCGCTACCTGTCGCACCGCGCGCGCTGGAGCGAGATCCGCGAGTGGTATCTCACGCTGTCGGCACAGGGCTGGATCGCGCCGGCCTGGCCGCAGGCGCATGGCGGCATGGGGCTGCCGGCCGACAAGCTCATTGCATGGATCGAGGAACTCGAGCAGTACGGCGTGGCGCGCGCGCCGGACCAGGGCATCGTGATGATCGGCCCGCTGCTGATCCAGCATGGCACGCCCGAGCAGCAGCGGCGTTTCCTGCCGCGCATCCTGAGCGGCGAGCATGTGTGGTGCCAGGGCTATTCGGAGCCCAACGCCGGCTCCGACCTGGCCGGGCTGCGCACCGAGGCCGTGGCGGGGCGCGATGCCGAGGGCGACCACTTCATCGTCAATGGGCAGAAGATCTGGACCACGCTCGCGCAGGATGCCAACCACATCTTCATGCTCGTGCGCACCGACAAGGCCGCGCGCAAGCAGGAGGGCATCAGCTTCCTGCTGTGCGACCTGCGCACGCCGGGCATCACGGTGCGGCCCATTCACACGCTCGCGGGCGAGCCCGAGTTCTGCGAAGTGTTCTTCGACAACGTGCGGGTGCCGGCTGAAAACCTGGTGGGCAAGCTGCATGGCGGCTGGACGATTGCCAAGGCGCTGCTGGGCTTCGAGCGCATCTTCCTGGGCAGCCCCAAGCAGTCGCAGTACGCGCTGGGCCAGCTCGCGCGGTTGGCGCAGGCGCGGCGCCTTTTTGCGGACCCGGTGTTCGCGCAGCGCTTCGCGGCATTGCGGCTCGACGTGCTCGACCTGTCGGCCGCATACACGGGCTTTGCCGACATCGTGCGCGCGGGCCAGCCGCTGCCTGCGTCGGTGTCGCTGCTGAAGATATGGGCCAGCGAAACCTATCACCGCATCGGCGCGCTGCTGGTCGAGGCCGGCGAAGAGCAGGGCGCCGTGGCCGGCGACCAGCTGCTCGACGGGCAGAGCTTCAACGTGCTGTCGCCGCTCATCGGCTCCACCGCCGCAATGATCTACGGCGGCACCAACGAGATCCAGCGCAACATCCTCGCGCGGCAGGTGCTCGACCTGCCGGCCTGAGCAATGCGAGCCGCCGAAGAAATACACAACAGGAGACAACGCTCATGGAATCCCTCGACTTCACACGGCGCCATGCCATGGCCGCGCTGGCAGGCAGCGCATTGCTGGCTGCACTGCCTTCACGCGCCTTGGCACAGCAACAGCTGCCAGCTCTCATCAAGCTCGTGGTCGGTTATTCGGCCGGCGGCCCGGTGGACGGCGCGGCGCGCCTGCTCGCGCCCGCGCTGAGCCAGGAACTCGGCACGCAGGTCATCGTGGACAACCGCCCCGGTGCCAGCGGCTCGCTAGGCGGCGACGCGGTGGCCAAGGCTGCTCCCGACGGCGCCACGCTCTTCTTCGGCGCGAGCCCGACCATCACCATCAATCCGAACATCCAGCGCAGGATGCCCTTCGATCCGATGAAGGACCTGACGCCCATCGCGCCGCTGGTCGACTACACCAACGTGCTCGTGGTCAACAAGGACCTGCCGGTGCACAGCGTGGCCGAGCTCCTGGCCTATGCGAAGGCGCGGCCGGGCAAGGTGTTCTACGGCTCGGCCGGCGTGGGCGCCTCGAACCACCTGAGCGGCGCGCTGCTCGAGAAGATGACCGGCGTGCAGCTCACGCACGTGCCGTACAAGGGCAGCGCACCTGCGCTGGCCGACGTGATGGGCGGCACCGTGACCATGATGTTCGACATCATCGCCACCTCGCGGCCCTTCATCCAGTCGGGAAAGATCCGCGCGCTGGCCGTCACCTCGCGCCAGCGCAACCGCATGCTGCCCGAGGTGCCGACCATGATCGAGTCGGGCGTGGCCGGTTATGACGTGGGCGGCTGGTTCGGCCTCTATGGCCCCGCGCGCATGGACCCGGCGCTTGTCGCGCGCCTGAATGCCGCCGCGCACAAGGCGCTGGCGCGCGGGGACATCGCCCATCGGCTGCGCGAACAGGGCTACGAGGTCTGGAGCGGCGGCGCGGAGCTGCTCGCGGCCAAGGGCCAGGCCGACCGCAGGCTCTGGGCCACGGCGTCCCAGGGCATCGAGGCGGAATAAGCGATGCCGGCACCCACGCGGATCCACGAACTGCTCCAAGCGCGCGCCTTGCAATCGCCAGGCGACGCCTTTCTCTTCGAACCATTGGGCACCGTCTCGTACGGCGCGCTGCAGGCCATGGCCGAGACGGCCGCGCAAGACCTGCGTGCCGCCGGCGTGCGGCCGACCGACCGCGTGTTGCTCGTGGCCGAGAACTGCGCCGCGCACGTCGCGCTGATCATGGCGTGCAGCCGCATCGGCGCATGGTCGTGCGGGGTCAACGCGCGCATGTCGCCCGGCGAGATCGCGGCCATTGCCGAGCGCGCCGATGCGCGCCTGTGCTGCTTCACCACCGATGCCTCGGAGGCCGCTCGCCAGCATGCACAGCGCGCCGGCGCGGTGCCCTCGGCGCTGCCCGGCGTGATGCGCTCGGCCGTGCGCGCCGAGGCCAGGCCGGAGGACGACCCGGCGCTCGCGGACACCGCGGCCATCATCTTCACTTCGGGCACCTCGGGTACGCCGAAGGGCGTGATGGTGTCGCACCGCGGCCTGCTGCATTTCGGCCGCGTGTCGGCCGGCGTGCGCTCGCTGGGCGAGCGCGACCGGGTCTACGCCTTCCTGCCGATGACGCACATCTTCGGCATTGGCACGGTGCTCATGGCCGCGCTCACGGGCGGCGCCGCGCTGGTGCTGCGTGCGAGCTTCTCGCCGGCCGACATGCTGCATGCGCTGGCGCATGAGCAGGTGTCGAACCTGCTGGGGCCGCCCACGATGTACGCGCGGCTGCTGGCGCACATCGAGGCCGGGCACGGCACGCCGCGCTCTCCGGCGCTTCGCTATGTCTACACCGGTTCGGCGCCGCTCGACCTGGGACTCAAGCAGCGCGTCGAGGCGCTGTTCGGCCAGCCGCTGCATTATGGCTATGGCCTCTCGGAGTACGCGGGCTCGGTGTTCCTCACGCGCGTCGAGGCACCACGCGCGGACACGGCCGCGGGCCATGTGGTCGAGGGCGGCGAGGCGCGCATCGTGGGCCCCGGCGGTCAGGACCTGGCGCCGGGCGAGACCGGCGAGATCTGGCTGCGCGGGCCCGGCCTCATGCTGGGCTACTTCCGCGACGCGGCGGCCACGGCGCAGGTCATGCGGCCCGGCGGCTGGTATGCGAGCGGCGACCTCGGGCGCTTCGATGCGGACGGTGCGCTGTTCGTGGTCGGCCGGCTCAAGGAAATGATCATCCGCTCGGGCTTCAACGTCTATCCTGCGGAGATCGAGGCGGTGATCGGCCGCTTCGCCGGGGTGCACATGTGCGCGGTGGTGGGCGCGCCCGAGGCCGACGGCAACGAGCGCATCGTCGCCTTCGTCGAGATGAAGCCCGGCGCTGCGCTCGACGAACCGGCGCTGCGCACGTACCTTGCGGAGCACCTGTCGCCCTACAAGCGGCCCGCGCGCATCGAGGCCATCGACGCCATGCCGACCACGGCCAACGGCAAGGTGCTCAAGCGCGAGCTGCAGGCGCGCGCCGCCAGGCCCGTCGGCTAGCCAAGGCCCAGGGGCACGGCATCCGCACGCCGGTTTCGGACATTTCCTGCAAGGAGCCGCGCCGCCGTCCGCCAGTGCTGCGCAGCAAGGGCGCGCATCGTCCTTTGCATCGACACACGAACACAGGAAGCACGCCATGCCAGACGACCCGAACAAGCGCGGCCCGCAGGACCGGACCCGCATCAATGTCAACGAGCCGCACGAGGTGCGCTACTGGACCCAGACGCTGGGCGTGACCGAGGCGCAGCTGCGTTCGGCCGTGGCCGCCGCGGGTGTCGAGGTGAAGGACGTGCGGGTCTACCTCGGCAAACCCTAGGCGGGTGGCGAAAGCGTAGGCACGCTCCTACACCCGCTGCGGAGGGCGGGAACGATACTTTGGCTTTCCTTCGCTTCAGGACGCGCAAAGTGAACGAGCCGATTGCCGAACTCCGCACCCGCAGTGGTCCGCGGGCCTGCCACCCCCTCACCGAGGCGAAGCCTTCGGCTCCCCGCGCCCAATGAAGGCCTCGCCCGGAGCCCGAAGCTGGATCGCCGCCGGCGTACGCCACGAACTGCTCACCCGCGCCTTGCCGGCGCTGCGCCACGACATGGTGGCGCCGGTGTCGGTGATCCGCATGGCGCTGCTCATGCTCAAGCGCCAGATCGGCGCGCCGGTCATCGACGCACCGGTCTGCGAGGAGCGCGTGGCGCTGATCGACAACCAGGTGTCCGAACTCGTGGAAGGCATCCGCTCGCTGCGCGACTGGGAGCTGGCCACCACCGATGACGGCATCACGCGCAGCGCGCTGGTGGCCCAATGCGTGGGCCTGATGCGCGCGGCCTTCGACATGCACGGCGTCGAGCTGGCTGTCGATGCGGCGCTCGAGCCGCGCGAGGGCGAAACGCGCTGGCCCCAGGGTGCGGCGCTGCGCTATCTGGTGCTCGGCGGCCTCGGGTACCTGCACGACGGCGCGTCCGAGGCCGGTGCGATCCGCATCGAGGCCGACGGTGGCAATGCGCTTCGCCTCAGCGCCTTGCCGCGCGAATCCGCCGGTGCCAGTCCCGTGCTCGACGCGCACCGCGCCCCGCGTGCGCTGGCCATCGACGCGATTGCGCTCCAGAGCCTGGCGGAGGACCTGGGCTACACCGTCGCGCTCGAGCGCGACAGCGTGCGCTTTCCGCTCGCGCCGGGCTGAGGCCTTCGTTCTCCGGCCTTGCGCCGGCCATTGGCGCTGCGCGCTTCGCGCCGTTCGCGCGCCTGGCTTTGCCGATGCATCCGCAGGAAGGCGAGCAGCCGCTGTTCGGCGGCGTGGAGCCCGCGCGTCTTGCGTGCCGCGGTGCGGGCCGACATCCTTCGCAGCAGCTCGGCCGCGGGGTCTTCCTCGTCGCCCGCGAGCGCGCTGCCCAGCGCGAGCACGGCCGGGTGCACGTAGGCCTTCTTGCAGACGGCGGGCGTGTTGCCCAGCTGCTTCGCCACGGCGGCCAGTATTTCCTTGGCGCTGTAGCGCGTGCCGTCGGCGGCCGTGCGGCCCGGCTCGCAGGCCAGCCGCGTGAGCTCCAGCGCCTGCACCGTGCCGTGCCAGGTGCGGAAGTCCTTCGCGGTGAAGCGTTCGCCCGGCGAGGCCTCGGCAAGGTAGTCGTTCACATCGGTGGACGACACGCTGCGCAGTTCGCCGTCTTCCTCCTGGTACTGGAACAGCGCCTGGCCGGGCAGCTGCTGGCATTGCCGCACCACCTTGGCCACGCGCGGATCGTCGAGCCGGGCTTCGTGCATCACGCCGCTCTTGCCCCTGAAGCGCAGCCGCAGCGCCGCACCCTGCACGGCCGCATGCCGGTTGCGCAGCGTGGTGAGCCCGTAGGAGCCGTTGCTGTTGGCGTATTCCTCGTTGCCCACGCGCAGCAGCGTGGTGTCGAGCAGCCGCACCAGGGCCGCCAGCACCTGCTGGCGCCCGGGCGCCTTGGCCGTTGCCGCGCCTTCCTGCAGGTCGCGCGCGACGCGGGCGCGGATGCGCGGCAGCGCGAGCCCGAAGGCCTCGAGGCGCTCGAACTTGGTCTCGTCCTTGAAAAGCCGCCAGTCGGGGTGGTAGCGGTACTGCTTGCGTCCGCGCGCATCGATGCCGGTGGCCTGGAGATGGCCGTTGGGCAGCGGGCAGATCCACACCTGCGTGTAGGCCGGCGGAATCGCCAGCATGCGGATGCGCGAGAGCTCTTCCGCATCGCGCACCCAGCGTCCTTCGGCATCGCGGTAGCGGAAATGCTCGCCGTGCTTCAGGCGCCGGATGCCCGGCATGTCGGGGTTCACGTAGACCAGGCCATTGGCCATGGGCGCGGCCGTCGGCGAGGGTCTGGAGGGCGGAGCGGTCGATCTGGAGCGTGCCGGCATGGGGTTTGCGTGGTGACGGTACCCCGCGCTTGTGCCTGCACCGACAATCGCCGCCTGTAGGACGCCGCAATCGCCGCTGGTGCGATGGAGGCGCGTTGTTCTTTTCCTGGAGTCCCAAAGAAATGATGTTTTTCCATCGGCCGTTCCCGTCTTCCTGCGCGCGCTGGCTCTCGGCTTGCGGCGCGGCGCTGCTCGTCGCGGCTTGTGCGTCGCCAACTTCGCCGGTGCCGGTTGCGCGCGCAGCGGCCGCCACTGCCGCGCCCATCAAGGTGAAGGTCTTCGTCGCGGCCATGTTCGAGATCGGCCAGAACACCGGCGACCGGGCCGGCGAGTTCCAGCACTGGTACGAGCGCTACTGGAAGGGCGCCGCGCCGCTGGCGGTGCCCGGCGCATTGCAGCCGGTGTACTGCAATGCCGACGGCGTGTGCGGCGCGGTGCTCGGCATGGGCAAGGTCAACTCCTCATCGTCGATGCAGGCCATCCTGCTGAACCCGCAGTTCGATTTCTCGCAGGCCTACTACGTGATTTCCGGCGTGGCCGGAACGCCCCCGGCGCGCGGCACCATCGGCGAGGTGAGCTGGGCCACCTGGCTCGTGGACTACGACCTCGGCCACCGCTGGGCGCCGGAGGAGAACAAGCCCGGCGAACCCACCTTCATGCCGCGCAAGGGCTACGAGGAATACCGCCGCTTCAAGCTCAACCCCGACCTCGTGGGCTGGGCCATGAAGCTCTCGGCCGACACGCCGCTCAAGGATTCGGAGAGCGCACGCAAGTACCGCCTGCGCTACCCCGATGCGGCGGCGCGGCGCGCGCCCTTCGTGGGCACCGGCACCCACATGACCGGCGACACCTTCTTCCACGGCCCCGGCATGTCGAAGCAGGCGCAGTACATCGCCAGGCTCTACGGTGCCGACGACTACGTGATCACCGAAATGGAAGCCGCCGCCATCACGCTCGTGATCAAGCGCACCCACGGCACCGACCGCGTGATGAGCCTGCGCGGCGCCGTCAACTTCGACCAGGGCAACCCGAAGGAAAGCACGCTGCAGCACCTGGACCCGGCCCCGGGCGAGACGGCGGGCGGCTTTGCCGAGACGGTGGAGAACATCGCGCTGGTGGGCACGCGCGTGGTGGACCACATCGTGGCCCACTGGCCGCAGTGGCAGGCCGGCGTGCCGAAGCCCTGAGCAGGTTCAGGGCCGCACCGGCTGCAGGTGCCAGGTCACGTTGAAATCGAAAGGCGTCCAGCGGCTCACCGTGACGCCCGCTTGCCGCAGGCCGCGGCCGGTCCAGGTGTTGCAGGTCTCGAACAGGTGGTAGCCGCCTTCGGCCTCGTAGAAGGCGTCGTCGTTGCCGTAGTGGGCACCGGCAACGGGTGTTGCGCGGCCTGAAGGCAGGGTCGCGCGCACGTAGCCTGCGAGCTGCGCGTACTGCGCCTGCGAGAGCGGCAGGTGGAAGGCGTTCTTGCGCAACGAGGCGCGGCGGAGGTAGGTCACATGCAGCAGCGCGCGGTTGCCGCCGAGCAGGGCACCGAAGGCGCGCGAGGCCGTGAGGTCGGCCCAGGTGGGCGTGTGCAGGTAGAACTCGCGGTCGCCCCAGCCGATGGCGATGAACTCGGCATCGGGCGGCACGGCCCTGAAGTGCGCGAACGGAAAGAGCTGCGGCCAGTCGATGGTGGCCGAGCGGATCGGGAACACCAGGTCGGTGTGGATGCCGTTGCTCAGCACCCAGGCCTGGACGGCGGGCGGCTGCGCAGGCGTTTGTGCATTGGCCGGCCAGAGCATCAGCGCGCAGGCCGCGCCCACATACAGTCCCACGGCCAGCGTGAACCCCAGCAGCGTGAATGCGATGCGCCGGAGCCAGCGTCTGATCACGGCGCCGGGCGTTTCAGAAGAGCGATGCGGTGGCCGAGGCCGCATCCGCGGAGGCGCGCGCGGCCGTGCTGCCCGCGGCCGCTGCCATGGCCTCGGGGCTGCCCGCCTTGGCAAGCGCGCCCACGCGCACGCCCAGCAGGCGCAGCGGCCGCTCCAGCGGCACGCGCTTCAGGCACAGCCCGCCGATCTGGCGGATGGTCTTGCCGTCGGCGGTGTGGCGCTCGATGGTCTGGTCGCGCGTGGCGATCTTGAAGTCGTCGTAGCGCAGCTTGATGCCGATGGTCTTGCCCACGTAGCCCTTGCGCTGCAGGTCTTCGGCCACCTTCTCGCACAGGTGGGTGAAGATCGCGCCCAGCTCGGCGCGGTCGCGCACCGCATGCAGGTCGCGGTCGAAGGTGGTCTCGCGGCTCATCGACACGGGCTCGCTCTCGGTCACCACCGGCCGGTTGTCGCGGCCCCAGGCCACCTCGTGCATCCACGCGCCCGTGGACTTGCCGAAGTTCTGGATGAGCCAGTCGCGCTCGCGTGCCGCGAGCTCGCCCACCGTCTCGATGCCGAAGCGCTTGAGCTTCTCGTCGGCCTTGGGCCCGATGCCGTTCACCTTGCGGCAGGGCAGCGGCCAGATGCGCGTCTGCAGGTCGGCCTCGTAGACCACCGAGATGCCGTTGGGCTTGTTGAACTCGCTCGCCATCTTGGCGATGAGCTTGTTGGGCGCCACGCCGATCGAGCAGGTCAGGCCGGTGGCGTCGAAGATGGCCTTCTGGATCAGCCGCGCAAGCACGCGCCCGCCATCGCGCTGGCCGCCGGGCACGTCGGTGAAGTCGATGTAGACCTCGTCCACGCCGCGGTCTTCCATCAGCGGCGCGATCTCCCGGATGACCTGCTTGAAGGTGCGCGAGTACTTGCGGATCTCGTCGAAGTCCACCGGCAGGATGATGGCGTGCGGGCACAGCTTGGCGGCCTTCATGAGCCCCATGGCCGAGCCCACGCCGAACTGCCGCGCCGGGTAGGTGGCGGTGGTGATCACGCCGCGGCCCGCGTAGTCCTTCAGCCGCGGAAAGGCCGCGACCGGAATGTCGGCCAGCGTGCCGCCCTCGGGCACGTGGCGGATCGCCTCGTCGACGCTGCGCCGCCCGCCGCCGATCACCACCGGCAGGCCCTTGAGCTGCGGATAGCGCAGCAGCTCGACCGACGCGTAGAAGGCGTCCATGTCGAGGTGGGCGATGCGGCGGATCGGGGATGCTGGAACGGTCGGGGAGCTCACGGCATGGATTGTCTCGCGGCCGGCCCGTGCCTGCCGCGCGGCGCACGCATGCCAGAATGCGCCGACTGCGGTTTTTGACCGTCCGATGACTCAAGGCATGGGAAGGAAGGGGATCTGGCATGGATGACGAAGTCGAAGGCATGACCATTGCGCTGACGCCGGTGCAGATGGCGGCGGTGCTGGACGGGCAGGACGTGCCCGAATCCGCGAGCCTGAGCAACCGGCTCTGGGGCACGGTGGGGCTGGTGGGCGGCGTCGTCGAATTGGTCGGCGCAGGCGTGCTTTGCATTGCGCCCGAGCCGACCATGGTGACCAAGGCCGGCTGCGTGGTGCTGGGCGTGCACGGCTTCGACACCCTGGCGACCTCGGGCCGCCAGGTCTGGACCGGCACCCCGCAGCGCACGGCGACCTCCGTCACCGCCAGCTCGGCGGCCGAGGCGCTGGGCGCTTCGCGCGAAACGGCCGATGGCATCGGGCTTGCGGTGGACGTGGCAGTGCCGCTGGTCGTGGCCTCGGGGCTGGGAGCCGCACGCATCGTCGCCGTGATGCGCGGCGGCCGTATCCGGCTGGTGGAGCACGAGGCTGCAGCGGGATCGAGGCTGGGCGGCCACACCATGGCGCGCCACGTCGGGCAGACCGATGCCCAGCTGCTGGCCAGGGTGCGGACCGCCACCCGGCCGGGCCCCCGGGCGGTGTCCACCTTTGCCGACCTGGCCACCGCGGAACGCGCGATCACCGAGACGCTGCGTGCCAACGCCGCCGCGGTGCGCGCATGGTCGCGCGGCGCGGCCGCGGGCAGCAAGTCGCCGGAGCTGGAGCACGTGCTGGGCTACGTGGTGGGGCGGGGCGTGCAGTTCGGCAGCACGGCCGTCAATGACCTCTCCGGCGTGCGGATCATCCTCAAGATGGAAAGCTACAACGGCAAGCCGTTCTACATCCTCACGGCCTATCCGATCTGAGCCGTGCGGCGCCTCGGGCGCCTACAGGAAGGAAGGGGCCTCGCCCGTGGTCCACACGTCGGCACCGAGCTCCTCGGCAAGGCGGGCCAGGAGTTTCGAGGTGCGCTCGCGCAGCGGGGCAATGCGGGCCTGCAGGCCGGCCCGGGGCAGCGCAACGGCCAGGCCGATTTCATCGGAATCGGGGTCGCTCTCGCGGATGTAGAGCATGCCGTTGCGGGCCCAGGCTTCCACCGCCCAACCCTGGTCCTGATCGTCGTAGACCATGCCCTGGTCGTCTCCGGCCACGGCGGCGAGGAAGTGGTCCATGGTGGCGAAAGTGTCGTACCAGGGGAAGGACAGATGCACGTCCGCGTCCTCGTTGTCGAGCCGCAGGTCCAGCCAGAAGTACTGGCGCACCTGGTGGAGTTTCAGCCCCTGCTGCCGGGCCAGCGCGGCCACGCGGCCGTAGTACGCTGCAAGCTCCGGCTCGTGCCCGATGGCCTCCAGGGTGCACACCCGCAGGCGCTCGGCACGCGGGAATTCCGGCGGCGCGAGCGGCTCGGCCGGCCGGTCCCGCACAGGCTGGAACTCGTCCCACAAGTGAAACGCGATCTCGGGCTCCAGCGAGTTGATCGGCTTGGCGTCTGCGAACCAGGGCTCCACTTGCGCGCTCCTCTGAATGGTCGAGCGATCGATATTAGCCCGGGTCGAGGCGCGGCATGGCTGAACCGACTCGCCCGCGGTGACAAGGCTTGCCTGTTGCGCCCGCTGGGGCCATCATCCGCGCCATGCAAACCGTCGCTTCCATCCTGTGGCGCAGGCTCGATGCACCGGGCCATGACGCCTGTCGTCTCGAGCGCAACGCCACCGCTTGGCAGCTCGACGGCGCCGCCGTGTTCCGCCTCGAGGACGGCCGCATCGGCCAGCTGCATTACCGCGTGCGCTGCGACCTGCACTGGCACGCGCAGTGGGGCACGGTGCGCGGCTGGCTCGGCGGCAGCGCCATCGACCTGGCCATTGCCCGCGATGCGCGCGGAAACTGGAAGCTCAACGACGAGGCGGTGCCCGACCTGTCGCATTGCACCGATCTCGACCTGGGCTTCACGCCCGCCACCAACCTGCTGCAGCTGCGCCGGCTCAACCTGGCAAAGGGCGAGGGCGCCGACGCGCCGGCCGCCTGGGTCGACCTGGACGGCGGCGGCGTGCTCAGCGAGCTGATGCAGCGCTACGAGCGAACCGCGGACGACGCCTACGCCTACGAGGCCAAGCGTTTCGACTACGCGGCGACCCTGCGCGTCGCGCAGGACGGCTTCGTGCGCGACTATCCCGGCCTCTGGAGCGCCGAAGCCTAGGCAAGGGCTGGTCAGTCGAACTGCGAGCGGTCCCCGGCCACCAGTTCGCGGTTGCGCCGCCGGTCGATGGCAATCTCGCGCGCGAAGTCTTCGCTGGGGCCGCCCGCCGGAATGTTGTGGGCATCGCGCAGGCGGGTGTGCAGCGGCTCGGCGCGCAGCAGGCGGTTGATCTCCGCATTGAGGCGCTGCACCACGGCGACGGGCGTACGCGCCGGCGCGAAGATGCCGAACAGCGAATCGCGGTTGGCCTTCTCGAAGCCCAGCTCCGCAAGCGTGGGCACGGACGGCAGCGCCTCGATGCGCGCCGGCGCGCCCACGGCCAGCGCGCGCAGGCGGCCGCTTTCGATGTATTGCAACTGCTGCGCCGCGACGTTGGTCGACAGCAGCTCGAACTGACCGCTGAGTGCGTCGTTGAGCTGCGGCCCGCCGCCCTGATACGGGATGTGCGTGATGTCGGTGCGGCTTTGCATGCGCACCTGCGCCAGCACCATGTGCCCGATGGTGGCCACGCCCGAGCTGGCCCAGCGCAGCGCGCCCGGCCGGCTGCGCGCCATGGCGACCAGGTCGGCGAAGCTGCGGCCCGCGAAGGCGGGCGTGCCGACCACCAGCACCGGGGTCCGCATGACGCTGGCCACGGGCGCGAAGCCGCGCAGCGGGTCGTAGGCCACGCGCGCGAGCAGCGGCTGCAGCGTGAGCGGGCTGATGGCCGAGAAGGCGAGCGTGCAGCCGTCGGGCGCGGCGCGCGCGAGCACGTCCATGCCGACGCTGCCGCCGGCGCCGGCGCGGTTCTCGACCAGCACCGGCACGCCCAGCGCCTGCGCGAGCGGTTCGGTCAGCGCGCGCGCCATGCCGTCGCTCACGCCGCCGGGCGGATACACCACGATCAGCCGCACCGGCCGCTGCGGCCAGGGCGGCGCGGCGGCGTGCAGCAGGCGCGGCATCGCGCACGAGGCAGCGAGCAGCGCGCCCACGCGGCGCACGAAGCGGCGGCGCTGCGACGGCATGCGCGTGCTCATGAGCGCGGGTGCTCGCCCGCGAGCCGGCGCAGCAGCGCCGCAAAGTGCTGCGCGGGCAGGTTGTCTTCCTCGGCGCGCAGCACCAGCGTGAGCGGCGCGTCGAGCTGCCCGCCGTCGGCGAGCCGCGCATAGGCGATGGCATGCGCATGCACGCCGCCCATCGAGGCCGGCACCACCGAGAGGCCGACCCCCGCCGCCACGAGGTTCAGGTTGGTCATCATGCGATCGACTTCGGCCACCACGCGCGGGCGCAGGCCCTTGGCGTGGCACAGCGCGAGCAGCTCGGCATAGAGGCCGGGCGCGCCGGGGCGCCGCACCAGGATGATGCCTTCCTCGCACAGCCTGGCGAGCGGCAGCGCGCGCGAGGCCTTGCTGCGCGCGAGGGCAAGCCGATGGTCGATGGGCATGGCCACCAGCACCGGCTCGCGCAGCAGCGTTTCGAACACCAGGCCTTCAGGCCGCGCCACCGGCACGCGCAGCAGGCCGCAGTGCAGGCGGCCGGCGGCCAGCGCCTCGGTGAGCTCGGCGGCGTTGTCCTCGCGCAGCTGCAGCTCCACGTCCGGATGCGCGCGGCGGAAGGCGCGCAGGGCCTCGGGCATGAAGCGGTGCGCCGCGGCCGAGCTCGTGAAGCCCACCGCCAGCGTGCCGGCCTGCCCCTTGGCCACGCGCGCCATGCGCTGCTTCATGGCTTCCATGTCCTGCAGCATGCGCAGCGCCTCGGCCTGGAACAGCCGCCCCGCATCGGTGAGCGCCACGCCGCGCGGATGGCGCCTGAAGAGCAGCACGCCGAGCTCGCGCTCCAGCGCCTTGATCTGCAGGCTCAGCGGCGGCTGCTGGATGCCCAGCTGCTCGGCGGCGCGCGTCATGTGGCCGGTGCCGGCCACGGCCGTGAAGTAGCGCAGCGCTCGGATGTCCATATGTTTTTTGTATTGAAAGTGCCTTGTTATTTTATTTGACCCCAGGTCACCCGTGCACCTATCGTCCGGCCGCCTGTTCAAAAAAGCGGTCCTTCGAGGCCGCATGCCGGAGACAAGTCCATGCGCACACCGCGCCCCTCATCGATGATTCGCGCCGCTTTCCGCGCCTGCCGCCCGCTCGGCACCGCGATCGGCCTTTCCCTGGTCCTGGCCGCGTGCGGCGGTGGCGGTGGTGGTGGTGGTGGTGGAGGTGGAGGTGGAGGTGGAGGTGGAGGGGGCGGCGGCTTCTTCTTCCCGGTGCCGCCCGCCGGCAGCAACGGCCCGCCCGACGCCGACCCGCCGGACAACGTGCCGCCGCCCCCCGTGGTGCCGGTGCTCTCGTGCGCGGAGCTGGCCGGCAAGAGCCTGAGCGCTTCGGCGATCGGCCTGCCCACGCAGGGCGCCACCGTCACCAGCGCCACGCCCGTGGCCGCGGGCGACGCCGGCAACCTGATGGGCGACTACTGCCGCGTGCGCGGCACCATCCAGCCCGTCGACCCTGCCTCCCAGGCGATCAACTTTGCGCTCAACCTGCCCGGGAAGTGGAACCGGAAGACCATCCACTTCGGCGGCGGTGGTTTCGACGGCGTGCTCATCGACGGCACCGAGACCATCCGCTTCGGCCCGGCCGGCAAGCCCGCGCCGCTCGCGCTCGGCTATGCCACCTACGGCGATGATTCGGGCCACCAGGCGAGCAGCATCACCGACGGCCGCTTCGCGGCCAACGACGAGCAGCTGGCCAACTACGGCGGCCTGTCGCTCAAGAAGACCCGCGACGTGGCGCAGGCGCTGGTGCTCGCGCACTACGGCGTGAAGCCGAAGAAGGCCTACTTCCTCGGCACCTCCACCGGCGGGCGCGATGCGCTCGGCTACGTGCAGCGCTGGCCGCTCGACTACGACGGCATCATCGCCAACGAGCCCGCGCTCAACTACACGGGCACGCGGCTGTCGAACGTGGCGGCGGGGCGTGCGCTCTACGGCAACGGCGGTGCCGGCTGGATGAACGTGGCCAAGACGCTGCTGGTGCAGAAGGCCGCGATGCAGGCCTGCGACAAGCTCGACGGCGCGGCCGACAACATCGTGAGCAACGTGGAAAGCTGCCGCCAGCTCAATGCGCCCATCCTTGCATCGCTGCGCTGCAGCGGCGGGCTGGACACCGGCGACACCTGCCTGTCGGACGCGCAGATCGCCACCGTGCGCACCATCGAGTCGCCGCTTGAGTTCACCCGCTACACGCTCGCCAACGGCGTGCGCCGCGCGGGCGGCTACAACCTGCTCGAGGGTGCGCTCGTGGCCGGGCCGTACACCACGCGCGACCTCGGCACGCGCAAAGTGCCGGCCAATCCGGCCACCTCGGCCGATGCCAACATGTACGTCACCGGCGACCAGTGGGTGAAGTACTTCGTCACGCGCATCGACAGCTTCGACACGCTCGGCTTCGATCCGCTGGACCCGGCCGGCTACACGGCGCGCGTCGTGGAGGTGTCGAAGCTCACCGATGCCACCAATCCGGACCTCGCACCCTTCTTCGCGCACGGCGGGCGCATCATCATGCTGCATGGCCTGGCCGACGAAGTGATCAGCCCCAACTCCACCATCGACTACTACCGGCAGCTCGTCGCCACGCTGGGACAGGCCGCGGTGGACGAGAGCGTGCGCTTCTACACCGTGCCCGGCATGGGCCATGGCACGGGGGTGTTCATTCCCAACTGGGATTCGCTCGCGGCGCTCGAAGCCTGGGTGGAGGAGGGCCTGGCGCCCGCCACCGGCGTGGCGGTGGACGCCGTGGCCGGCACCTATGGCCGCACGCGCCCGCTGTGCCGCTTTCCGTCGTGGCCCAGGTACCGCGGCAGCGGCAGCCTCGACGCGGCGGTCAACTACAGCTGCGTGACCGAGGTGGGCGATCCGCTGGCCTGTCCGAACCTGCCCGCGGCCGCCACGGCCTACAAGGGCGGCAACGGCTTCGGCGAAGAGCTCAGCGTGCTGGTCGACCCCGCCACCATGGCCTACACCGTGACCATCGACGCCAGCCTGCAGCGCGCCGCCGGCACGCAGCGCAGCGGCACGCTGGTGGCGCAGGGCCAGTGCAGCTACGCCAGTGCGGAGAGCGGCGCGGTCTTCAGCTTCTCGCCGGGTGGCGTGCTGCTCGGCGGCGTGAACGCGCCGGCCGGCGGCGGCTTCACGCCGCTGCTGGCTTTCCAGGCCACCTTCGAGAACGCGGCCACGCCCACGGTGTTCAACCCGGTGGCGAACATCTTCAATGCGGTGGGCGTGCAGCAGGGCAGCGGCGCCGCGGTGGCGCATGCCTCGTCGGTGCGACTGCGCAACGCGGGCACCTTCCAGTACTGCCGCGACGCGGCCAGCGGCAGCTTCATGGCCTACGACCCCAGCTGCACGCAGACCGAGAAGGGCTACATCAGCTACAACGCCGCACGCAACGCCTTCGACCTGCGCACCACCTCGCCGACGGGCGGCGCCACCACCACGGGCGGCACGCTCACCGGCTCGATGGTGATCGGCCTGGTCAACGGCAGCGCGGTGCCGCTGCACCTGGTGCGCGAATCCGCCGCCAGCACCGGGCTGCGGCTGCTGGCGCCGCAGCAGAGCCTGCTGGCGGGCGCGGCCGACGGCAGCTACGCCATGGCCAGCGTGCAAGGCGAAAGCCGCGAGGCCACGGTGGCAGGCAGCGCCTTCAACCTGGGCGGCGCCGCCGCGGTACTGAGCTACGACACGCCGGTGCCCGGGGTGGTGCAGGCCGACGCGGGGCGGCCCGGCAATTTCATCTTCACCCACGGCGTTCTCGGCTTCGTCTCCGCATCGGGAACGGCCGCGGCGCTGGAACTCGGAGCACGGCATTGATGAACGACAGCAACCCGCTTCTTCGCAACTTCGCTTTCGCGCTGCTCGGCACCCTCGCCGCGCTGGCGGCCGAGGCCGCCGCCTGGGGCCCCAAACCCACGGCCTGCCCGGCGCCGGTGCCCGCGCAAACGCGCTGCTATACCGGCGCCGATGGCGCCGGCGCGCTCTACTGGATCGCCATACCGCAGGCGTGGAACCGCGTGCTCGTGATGCATGCCCATGGCGGCCCCGAGACCGGTCCACCCCGGCTCGAGCGCAGCGAGGAAGACCTCAAGCGCTGGGCCGTCACCGTGAAGGCCGGCTACGCCTGGGCCGGCTCCACCTACCGTCGCGGCGGCTACGGCGTGACCATGGCCGCGGAAGACACCGAACGCCTGCGCCGCATCTTCGTGCAGCGCTTCGGCCCGCCGCGCCGCACACTGCTGCATGGCCAGAGCTACGGCGCGGGCGTGGCCGCGAAGGCTGCCGAACTCTATGCACCGGCCGGCGATGCCAAGAGCCCGTACGACGGACTGCTGCTCACCAGCGGCGTGCTCGGCGGCGGCAACAGCGCCTACGACTTCCGGCTCGACCTGCGCGTGGTCTACCAGTACGTGTGCCGCAACCATCCGAAGCCCGACGAGCCGCAATACCCGCTGTGGCAGGGCCTGCCGATGGAGTCGAAGCTCACGCGCGCCGAACTGGCCGCGCGCGTCAGGGAATGCACCGGCGTCGGCCTGCCCGCCGCGCAGCGCACGCCCGAGCAGGCCGCGCGGCTCAAGACCATCCTGTCGGTCGTGAAGATCCAGGAGCGCTCGCTGCTGGGCCACCTGAACTGGGCCACCTGGCTGTTCCAGGACCTGGTGCAGCAGCGCCTGGACGGGCGCAACCCGTTCGGCAACATCGGTGTGGCCTACCAGGGCTCGGCTGACGATGCGGCGCTGAATGCCGGCGTGGCGCGCTATGCGGCCGATCCACAGGCCAAGGGCGCGCTCGCCGCCGACAGCCAGCCTTCAGGCCGCACCGCGCTGCCCACCGTGGCCCTGCATGCCATCGACGACCCCACGGCTTTTGTCGAGCTCGAAGACGCCTACCGGCGCATCCGCGATGCCGCCGGCACGGGCGGCATGCTGGTGCAGAGCTTCAGCGCCGAGCGCGAGCACAGCTACCTGAGCGATTCGGAATACCCGGCGCTCTTCGAAGCCCTGATGGACTGGATCGACAAGGGCGAGAAGCCCACGCCCGCGAGCCTGGCGCAGCGCTGCGCGGCGCTGATGCCGCGCTACGACACCGACGGCAAGAACGGCTGCCACATCAAGCCCGAGTGGCAGGCACCGGCGCTCGAAACCCGCGTGCCTGCGCGGGCACCCTGATTTTTTATCGACTCGATGGAGACCCCCATGAAGAAACTGTTCGCCCTTGCGGCAATCGTCCTGGCCGCCGGCGCGCATGCGCAGGACTTTCCCGCGGGCAAGCCCGTGACCATCGTCGTGCCCTTTGCCGCGGGCGGCCCGACCGACCGCGTGGCGCGCGACCTGGCCGAGGCATTGCGCAAGCCTCTGGGCGGCGCCAGCGTGATCATCGACAACGTGCCCGGTGCCGGCAGCTCCATCGGTGCGGCCAAGGTGGCGCGCGCCGCGCCCGACGGCTACACGCTGCTCTTGAACCACATCGCGATGGCCACCGTGCCCACGCTGGTGCGCAACCTGCCGTTCAAGGTCGAGAGCGACTTCGAATACCTCGGCATCGTCAACGACGTGCCGATGACGCTGATCGCCAAGCCGAGCCTTCCGGCCGGCAACTACGCGGAGCTTGCCGGCTGGATCGCCGCCAACAAGGGCCGGATCAACATCGGCAACGCGGGCATCGGCTCGGCCTCGCACCTGTGCGGGCTGCTCTTCCAGAGCGCGACCAAGACCGAGATGACGCCCGTGCCCTACAAGGGCACCGCACCGGCCATCACCGACCTGATCGGCGGGCAGATCGACCTGCTGTGCGACCAGACCACCAACACCTCGCCGCAGATCGAGGCGAAGAAGGTCAAGGCCTATGCGGTCACCACGCCCAGGCGCCTCGCGATGCCGCTGCTGAAGGACCTGCCCACGCTCGACGAGGCCGGGCTGAAGAACTTCCAGGTCACCATCTGGCATGGCCTGTACGCGCCCAAGGGAACACCGGCGCCGGTGCTGAAGAAGCTCAACGATGCACTGAAGGTGGCGTTGAAGGACCCTGACTTCATCAAGCGCGAAGAAGGCCTGGGTGCCGTGGTGGCCGCCGATGGCCGCATCGAGCCCGAGGGCCACAGGAAGTTCGTGGCGGCCGAGATCGCCAAGTGGAGCCCCATCATCAAGGCCGCGGGCGTCTACGCGGACTGACGAAGACGCGATGCGCGCGCGGCCTCAGTGGTCGTGGTGCAGGTAGCTCGCCTGCCGCGGCAGCCGCAGGCTCACGAGGAAGGCGATCACCATCATCGCGGTCACATACCAGAAGAAGGCCGACTCGTGGCCCAGCGACTTGAGCCCCAGCGCCACGTATTCGGCCGAGCCGCCGAAGATCGCGTTGGCCACGGCGTAGGCCAGGCCCACGCCCAGCGCGCGCACCTCGGGCGGAAACATCTCGGCCTTCACGATGCCGCTGATCGAGGTGTAGAAGCTCACGATGGCCAGCGCCGCGATGATCAGCGCAAAGGCCGCCACCGCGTTGGTGGTGTGCTGCAGCGCCGTGAGGATCGGCACCGTGGCCAGCGCGCCGAGCCCGCCGAACAGCAGCATGTTGTTGCGCCGCCCGATGCGGTCCGACAGCGCGCCGAACAGCGGCTGCATGCACATGTAGAGGAAGAGCGCGCCGGTCATCACGTAGCTCGCGGTCTTGATCGGCAGGTGCACCGTGTTCACCAGGTACTTCTGCATGTAGGTGGTGAAGGTGTAGAAGATCAGCGAACCGCCGGCCGTGAAGCCCAGCACCGTCAGGAAGGCCGGCATGTGGTGCTTGAAGAGCCCGGTCATGGTGCCAGCCTCCTTGTTGGCCTTGGCCTCGGCGCTTTGCGTTTCGTGCAGCGTGCGCCGCAGCAGCAGCGCCACCACCGCGGCCACGGCGCCGATGACGAACGGAATGCGCCAGCCCCAGGCCTTGAGCTCGGCTTCGGTGAGCAGCTGCTCGAGCACCACGATCACCAGCACCGCCAGCAGCTGCCCGCCAATGAGCGTGACGTACTGGAACGACGAGTAGAAGCCGCGCTGCCCGCGCAGCGCGACCTCGCTCATGTAGGTGGCGGTGGTGCCGTATTCGCCGCCCACCGACAGGCCCTGGAACAGCCGGCAGACCAGCAGCAGGAAAGGCGCCCAGGCGCCGATCTGCGCATAGGTGGGCAGGAAGGCAATCACCAGCGAGCCGCCGCACATCATCGAGACCGAGATCAGCAGCGAGGTCTTGCGCCCGACCTTGTCGGCGATGCGCCCGAACAGCCAGCCGCCGATCGGCCGCATCAGGAAGCCTGCCGCGAACACGCCGGCGGTGTTCAGGAGCTGCACCGTCGGGTCCGACTTGGGAAAGAAGGACGACGCGAAATACAGCGCCGAGAAGGCATACACGTAGAAGTCGAACCACTCGACCAGGTTGCCCGAGGAGGCGGCCATGATCGAGAAGACGCGGTGGCGTTTTTCTTCTGCGGTGTAGTGGGGCGGTGGGGGAGGCGATGCGGGGGCCGAAGAGATCCCGGAAATGGAAGTGGCTGCGCTCATGATGCGTTGTGCCGCCCGTGCAGGCGATGTTGTTGGAAGCAACATTTTCTGCACGCACGCATTTGCGCGCTGTCAGCCAGCGCCGCAAGCCTGCCGCCCGAAGGGGCTAGAAGGTCCCCGGCAGCAGGATGCC
Organism: Variovorax sp. V93; assembly: GCF_041154485.1. Classification (NCBI taxonomy): domain Bacteria; kingdom Pseudomonadati; phylum Pseudomonadota; class Betaproteobacteria; order Burkholderiales; family Comamonadaceae; genus Variovorax; species Variovorax sp. V93. The sequence continues at coordinate 1,481,307 of NZ_AP028669.1, forward strand.
CGAATCCACGTTCTCGATATTCGTGCGCCCGCAAAAGGCCATGGTGATGTCGAGTTCCTTGTGGATGATCTGCAGCGCGCGCGTCACGCCGGCCTGGCCGTAGGCGCCCAGGCCGTAGAGAAAGCTGCGGCCGATCAGCGTGCCGCGGGCGCCGAGCGCGCGGGCCTTGAGCACGTCCTGCCCGCTGCGGATGCCGCCGTCCATCCACACCTCGATCTCGCGGCCCACGGCATCGACGATGGCCGGCAGCGCCGCGATGGAAGAGGGCGCGCCGTCGAGCTGGCGGCCGCCGTGGTTGGAGACGATGAGCGCGTCGGCGCCGCTCGCGACGGCCAGGCGCGCGTCTTCGGCGTCCATGATGCCCTTGAGGATCAGCTTGCCCCCCCAGCGCTTCTTGATCCATTCCACGTCGGCCCAGCTGAGCGCCGGGTCGAACTGCTCGGCGGTCCAGGACGACAGCGACGACAGGTCCTTCACGCCCTTGGCGTGGCCCGCGATGTTGCCGAAGGTGCGGCGTTTGGTGCCGAGCATGCCCAGGCACCAGTGCGGCTTGGTCGCCAGGTTGATCATGTTGGCGATGGTCGGCTTGGGCGGCGTCGACAGGCCGTTCTTGATGTCCTTGTGGCGCTGGCCGAGGATCTGCAGGTCGAGCGTGAGCTGCAGCGCCGACACGTTCGCGGCGCGGGCGCGCTCGATCAGGCGCTCGATGAAGTCGCGGTCCTTCATCACATAGAGCTGGAACCAGAACGGATGCCGCCCGGTGTGCTCGGCAATGTCCTCGAGCGAGCAGATGCTCATGGTCGAGAGCGTGAACGGAATGCCGAAGGCCTTGGCCGCGCGCGCGCCCAGGATCTCGCCGTCGGCATGCTGCATGCCCGTGAGGCCGGTGGGCGCAATGGCCACCGGCATGGCAACCTCCTGCCCGATCATGGTGGAGCGCGTGGAGCGGCCTTCCATGTTCACGGCCACGCGCTGGCGCAGCTTGATTTTCTGGAAGTCGCTCTCGTTGGCGCGGTAGGTGCTTTCGGTCCACGCGCCGGAATCGGCGTAGTCGTAGAACATCTTGGGCACACGCCGCTTGGCGATCACCCGCAGGTCTTCGATGCAGGTGATCTTGGAAAGGTCGGGCACGAGGCGGTCTCCTGTAGGGTGTTCTGTTGTTCGTTCTTGCGGAAGGCCCGCCATGATGGCATGGCCCGCGGCGGCCCGAGTGTGATCGGCCCGGCGCCGGCCGGGCTGAAATTTACCCGCCCCGCAGCTGAAAAGAATTCAGCTCAGTCGCGCAGCGCCTGGCGCAGCCATTCGACGAAGGTCGCGCACTCCCAGCGCTCCATCGCCCCCGGCCGCCAGCACAGGAAGTAGGCGTTGGGCGAGGGCGCGCTCTCTGCCGAAAGCCGCACGAGGCGCCCGTTCTCCAGCCAGGCGCTGCCGAGCTTCAGGTGCATCAGCACCACGCCGAAGTCTTCGGCCGCTGCGTCGAGCGCCAGCCCCAGGTCGTTGAACTGGTGGCCTGTGGCCGGCTCCGGCAGGCCGATGCCACGGGCCTTGAACCAGGTGCGCCACGACTCGAGCGGCGTGCGCAGCAGCTGCACGCGCGAGACCTCGGCATCGGTCGCAAAGCCGTCGAACGGGCCGTGGCGCTGCAGGTACGCCGGGCTGCAGGCGGGCGCCACGTCGTCGGCCAGCAATTGGCAGAACTCGCGGTCGTGAAAAGGCCCGGTGCCGAAGCGCAGTTCCAGGTCGGCCTCTTCGGCCGTCATGTTGCGCACCGGCATGGTCACCTGCAGCATCAGCTCGATGTTCGGATAGGCATCGCGAAAGCGCGCGAGCCGGGGCAGCAGCATCTGGCGGGAGAACGTGGGCGTGACGGCCACCCGCAGCCGCCGCACCTGAGATGCGGGCTCGCGGCCGGGCACCTGCTGCAGCGCCGCAATGGCCTCGCGCACGCGGGCCAGGTAGGCCACGCCGTCGGCGCTCAGGCCGAAGTCGTTGCCTGCGAAAAGCTTGAGTTCGAGCAGCGTCTCGAGCTGCCGGATGCGGTGGCTCACCGCGCTGGGCGTCACGCTGAGCTCTTCCGCCGCGAGGTTCACGCTGCGCAGCCGTGCGACGGCCTCGAAGGCCTGCAGGCCCTGCGTGGAGGGAAGTCGCGTCGATGCCATGGGGTGTTTTCCGGGAGCGATCTTATCGATGCAGCGTGGCGGCCAGTGCCTCGAGCAGGCGCCGCAGATCGTCCACCGCTTCGCGCGCCAGGGCCGCGCCGCCCATCTGCGCCTTGACGATGGCGCCGTCCACGCCCAGCGCCGCGGTCTGGGCGAGCGCCATGCGTGCGGGCAAGGCCGCGGGCAGCAGGCCGGCAATGACCTCCACCATCTCGCGCTTGTGTTCGCGCGCACGCTGCGCGGCGCCCTCCACGCTGCCGCCCACCTCGGCCACCGAGTTGATGAAGGCGCAGCCGCGAAATTCGGGGTCGGCGAACCATTCGGCCATCACGTCGGCAAGCAGCAGCAAGGCACCGGCATCGCCAGCGCGTTCGTGCGCGCCGCGGCGTCCCAGTGCATCCACGAACCACGCCATCCATCGCGCATGCCGGTGATCGAGAAAGGCGCGCACCAGGTCGTCCTTCGACGGGAAGTGCCGGTAGAAGGTGACCTTGGTGACGCCCGAGGCGGCAATGACGCGGTCGATGCCGGTGGCGCGGATCCCATCGGCATAGAAGAGCTCGTGCGCCGTGAGCAGGATGCGTTCGCGTGCGGGCAGTGCGGAGATGTCCATGGCGCTATTGTAGGCATGTAGACAGGTCTGTCTACATGTGGCACATTGCGGGCCTTCGCCATTTCCTCACTTCACCTTCAACGAAAGACCACCATGGAATCACGTCCTCCGCTGCCGCCCTTCACCCTTGAGACCGCCCTGAAGAAAGTCCAGGCCGCCGAAGACGCCTGGAACACGCGCGACCCGGTTCGCGTGAGCCTGGCCTACACGCCCGACACCGAGTGGCGCAACCGCGCCGACTTCGTCAACGGCCGCGAACAGGTGGTGGAATTCCTCACCCGCAAGTGGGAGCGCGAGCACGATTACCGCCTGAAGAAGTCGCTCTGGGCCTTCATGGACAACCGCATCGCGGTGCGCTTCGAGTACGAATGGCACGACGCAGCCGGCCAGTGGTTCCGCAGCCACGGCAACGAGAACTGGGAATTCGCCGAGAACGGGCTGATGCAGCGGCGCTTCGCGAGCATCAACGACCAGCCCATTGCCGAGGCTGATCGCAAGTTCCGCTGGGAGCGCTGACCGGTCTGCGGGCACGGGTGTTGCTTGCTTTTGGTGCATGGAGACACCCGTACTGAACCCCACCGCCAGCCACCCGCTCTGGCAGCACCAATTGGGGTTGCTGCTCGAATCGACCGGCGAGGGCATCTTCGGCATCGACCTCGACGGCCATTGCATGTTCATCAACCGGGCCGGCGCGCAGATGCTGGGGCATGAGGCGCGCGACGTGATCGGCAGCAACATGCACGAGCTCACGCACCATTCGCATCCCGATGGCTCGCACTACGCCGACACGGACTGTCCCATCTTCAACGCCTTTCGCCGCGGCCTGCCGTGCCGCATCGACACCGAGGTGTTCTGGCGCCGCGACGGCAGCGCCTTCGCGGTGGAGTATTCGAGCCATCCGATCATGGACGGCGCGCAGGTGCGCGGCGCCGTGATCACCTTCGTCGACATCACCGAGCGCCGCCGCCAGGCCGAGGCGCTGCAGCAGGCCAAGGACGAGCTCGGCCTGCGCGTGCAGGAGCGCACGCGCGAGCTGAGCGATGCGCTGGTGCAGCTGCGCGAGCTCTCGGCCTGGCTCGACAAGGTGCGCGAAGATGAACGCACGCGCATCGCCCGCGAGGTGCACGACGAGCTCGGCAGCCTGCTGGTGGCGCTCAAGATGGATGTCAACTGGATCGGCAAGCGCCTGGGCGAGCAGCAGGAGCGCACGCCCGATGCGGCGCAGGCCATGCGCGACCAGATGCGCGGCAAGTGCGGCAACATGAGCCAGCTGATCGAGCGCGCGGTCGACAACGTGGGCCGCATCATCACCGACCTGCGCCCCAGCATCCTCGACCACCAGGGCCTGTGGGCGGCGCTCGAATGGCAGGCGAACGAGTTCGTGCAGTCGGCCGAGCTGGTGCTGCAGTGGCACTTCGACGTGCCCGCGGGGGTGGAGCTGCCCGAGCCTGCGGCCATTGCGGTGTTCCGGATCTTCCAGGAGATGCTCAGCAACGTCGGGCGCCATGCGAAGGCGCGCAGCCTCGGCATCCGCATCGGCGTCGAAGACACGCAACTGAGCATCAGCGTGCGCGACGATGGCGTGGGCGCGCCGGTCCAGGCCTTCGAGGCCGCCACTTCCTACGGGGTGCTCGGCATGCGGGAACGAGCGCGTCACTTCGGCGGGCGCATCGAGATCGACAGCCGCGTGGGCGAGGGCAGCACTTTCTGCCTGCATCTGCCGTTGCCGGTATAGGCTTGGCGACATGGACGACATCCGCGTACTCATCGGCGACGACCACCGCATCGTGCGCGAAGGCCTGAAGCAGATGCTCGGCGACCTCTCCAACGGCCTGCCCTCGATGACCGTGCGCGCCGAAGCCCAGACCGGCCCGGAGGTGCTCGCCGCCGTACAGGAACTCGGCGGCCCCGACGGCCTCGACGTGGTGCTGCTCGACATCGCGCTGCCGGGGCGCGACGGCCTCGACGTCTTGCAGGCGTTGCGGAAGGACTGGCCCACGCTTCCGGTGCTGATGCTCAGCACCTACCCGGAGAAGCAGTACGCCGTGCGCTGCATCAAGCTCGGCGCCTCGGGCTACCTCAACAAGAGCGCCGATGCCGACGACATGGTGGGCGCCGTGCGCAAGGTGGCCGCCGGCGGCCTTTATGTCTCCGCGGCCACGGCAGAAGCGCTGGCCGCGGCCGTGGGCCGCAACGTGGGACAGGGCCCCGAGCAGCTCTCGCACCGCGAGCACCAGGTGTACCGCCTGCTCAGTACCGGCCACAGCGTGAGCGAAATTGGTGCGCAGCTCGGCCTCGCGTCCAACACCGTGAGCACCTACCGCGCGCGCATCCTCGAAAAGACCGGCACCAAGAACGACGTCGAGCTCGCGCTGTATGCCGAGCGCCACGGCAAGGCCGCCCCCGCGGCCTGAAAACGCAGCCGGCGGGCACTGCCTTGTAGTGCCAGCCCTACAAGGCCTCGACAAGCGCGGCACGATCTGCGGCCGCCGGGCCCTTGGGTCTCGCTTCCGGCCCGGGGCTTGCATCGTGGCAGGCATCTTTTCACCGAGGTGCACCACCATGTCCAGCCCATCCGATTCGACTGCCTGCGATCTCTACGACGCCGACCGGCCACTGAACATGCGCTGCGCCTGCGGCCGCAACCATGGCCGTGGGGCCACAGAGATCGACGTCAGCCCCGACGACAAGCTCGAAGCCAGCCTCATGAAGGCGCTGTTCCCGGTCGACAGCGTGCGCCGCGGCTTCCTGCGCGCCGTGGGCGCCAACACCGCGCGCGCCGCCATTGCCTCGGTATTGCCGCTGGGCGCACTGCAGGCCATGGCGCAGGACAAGGCACCGCTCGAAAAGACCAATCTCAAGATCGGCTTCATTCCGATCACCTGCGCCACGCCGCTCATCATGGCGCACCCGCTGGGCTTCTATCAGAAGCAGGGGCTCAACGTCGAGGTGGTCAAGACCGCAGGATGGGCGCTGATCCGCGACAAGATGCTCAACAAGGAATACGACGCCACGCATTTCCTGTCGCCCATGCCGCTCGCCATTTCGATGGGCGCGGGCTCCAACCAGGTGCCGATGAACGTCGCCACCATCCAGAACACCAACGGCCAGGCCATCACGCTGGCCAACAAGCACAAGGACAAGCGCGACCCGAAGATGTGGAAGGGCATGAAGTTTGCCGTTCCCTTCGAGTACAGCATGCACAACTTCCTGCTGCGCTACTACGTGGCCGAGGCGGGCCTGAACCCCGACACCGACATCCAGATCCGCGTGGTGCCGCCGCCCGAGATGGTGGCCAACCTGCGCGCCGGCAACATCGACGGCTACCTGGGCCCCGACCCCTTCAACCAGCGTGCGGTGTTCGAGGAAATCGGCTTCCTGCACCTGCTGACGCGCGACCTGTGGAACGGCCATCCCTGCTGCGCCTTCGGCACCTCGGCCGAATTCATCGAGAAGAATCCCAACACCTTTGCCGCGCTGGTGCGCTCGGTGCTCACCGCATCGGCCATGGCGCGCGACCCGAAGAACCGCGAGCTCATCGCCAAGGTGATCGCGCCCGCGCAGTACCTGAACCAGCCCGAGACCGTACTGACGCAAGTGCTCACGGGCAAGTTCGCCGACGGCCTGGGCAACATCCGCACCGTGCCCGACCGCGCCGACTTCGATCCGATCCCGTGGCAGTCGATGGCCGTGTGGATGCTCACGCAGATGAAGCGCTGGGGCTATGTGAAGGGCGACGTCAACTACCGGCAGATTGCCGAGAAGGTGTTCCTGCTGACCGATGCGAAGAAGCGCATGAAGGAGCTCGGCCAGGCCGCGCCGGAAGGGGCGTACCCCAAGTTCACCATCATGGGCAAGGTGTTCGATCCCGCGAAGCCCGACGACTACGTCAAGAGCTTTGCCATCGGCAAGATGGCCTGAACCATGCGCGGCAAGAAAACCCCTCTTTCGCTGAAGGCGGCGCTGGTGTCGCTCCTGATGTTCCTGCTGCTGGTCGGCGCGTGGCAGCTGGCCACCCTGCCCGCGGCCGGCGCCGGTGCCGCCGCGGGCATGACCGCCGAGCAGATCGAATACCAGAAGATGCTCGGCAAGGATCCGGGCGGGCAGGTCAAGAGCTCGGGCTTTCCCACGCCGGCGGAAATGGCCGTGACCGCCTGGAAGCATCTCTCGAACCCCTTCTACGACAACGGGCCCAACGACAAGGGCATTGCCATTCAGCTGGCGTACTCGCTGGCCCGCGTGGGGCTGGGCTTTCTGCTGGCCTGCGTGGTGGCGGTGCCGCTCGGCTTCGTGATCGGCATGTCGCCGCTGCTGCACAAGGCCTTCGATCCGTTCATCCAGGTGCTCAAGCCCATTTCTCCGCTGGCGTGGATGCCGCTTGCGCTCTACACCATCAAGGACTCGTCGGTCAGCGGCATCTTCGTGATCTTCATCTGCTCGGTGTGGCCGATGCTGCTCAACACCGCCTTTGGCGTGGCCTCGGTCAAGCGCGAATGGCTCAACGTGGCGAGCACGCTGGAGGTGAAGCCGCTGCGCCGCGCGTTCCGCGTGATCCTGCCGGCGGCCGCGCCCACCATCCTCACGGGCATGCGCATCAGCATGAGCATCGCGTGGCTGGTCATCGTGGCGGCCGAGATGCTGGTCGGCGGCACCGGCATCGGCTACTTCGTCTGGAACGAGTGGAACAACCTCTCGCTCACCAACGTGATCTTCGCGATCCTGGTGATCGGCATCGTCGGCATGCTGCTCGACCAGGCCTTCGCGGGCCTGCAACGGAAAGTGACCTATGTGGAGTGATCGATCGGAACGAGGCGCCCCCATGACAACTGCTTCCGCCCTGCGGCCCGCCACCAGCGGCTTCCTGCGCATCGAGGGCCTGGCCAAGGCCTTCGTGCCGGCGCGGCCGGTGTTCGCGGACGTATCGTTCACGCTGGATCGCGGCGAGTTCGTCTGCATCATCGGCCACTCGGGCTGCGGCAAGACCACCATCCTCAACGTGCTGGCGGGCCTGGACCAGGCGAGCGCCGGCCATGTGTTCATGGACGGCCGCGAAGTGGCCGGACCGAGCCTGGAGCGCGGCGTGGTGTTCCAGAGCCACGCGTTGATGCCGTGGCTCACGGTGCGCAGGAACATCGCCTTCGCGGTGGCTTCGCGCTGGCCCGACTGGTCGGCCGCGCAGGTCAACACGCAGGTGGAGCGCTTCGTGGCCATGGTGGGTCTCGACGCCGCCATCGACAAGAAGCCCGCGCAGCTTTCGGGCGGCATGAAGCAGCGCGTGGGCATTGCGCGCGCCTTTGCCATCCAGCCCAAGATGCTGCTGCTCGACGAGCCCTTCGGCGCGCTGGATGCGCTCACGCGCGGCACCATCCAGGACGAGCTCATGGCCATCGTGCGCCAGACGCAGCAGACCGTCTTCATGATCACGCACGACGTGGACGAGGCGATCTTGCTGGCGGATCGCATCCTGCTGATGACCAACGGCGCCGACCAGCCGGGCGGCGGCTGGCGCGCCGGCAACATCGCCGAGACCGTGGTCAACCCGCTGCCGCGCGAGCGCACGCGCGCTTCGCTGCACCACCTCGATGGCTACTACGCGCTGCGCAACCACATCGTCGATTTCCTCGTCACGCGCGCCAAGGCGTCGTGACTCTTTCTTCGTTCTTCTTCTTCATTTCAATCAGGAGCAAACCCGCATGAACCGCAACGACGTCACCGAGAAGATCATCACCGTGAAGGTGTCCAAGGGCATCCAGTGGGCCGATGTGGCGAAGAAAGTCGGCCTCTCGAAGGAGTGGACCACCGCCGCATGCCTCGGGCAGATGACGCTCGACGACAAGCAGGCCAAGGTCATCGGCAAGATCTTCGGCCTGACCGCCGAGGAGCAGAAGTGGCTCCAGGTGGTGCCCTACAAGGGCTCGCTGCCCACGCCCGTGCCGACCGATCCGCTCATCTACCGCTGGTACGAGGTGGTGAGCGTATACGGCACCACGATCAAGGAACTGATCCATGAAGAATTCGGCGACGGCATCATGAGCGCCATCGACTTCAGCATGGACATCCAGCGCCAGGCCGATCCCAAGGGCGACCGCGTCAACGTGGTGCTCTCGGGCAAGTTCCTGCCCTACAAGACCTATTGACGCGGCCCCTCGGAACGTCAGAACGCGGCGTGCTCGGCCGGCCTCGGCCGCCATGCGGGGCGGCGCGGGGCCGAGATGCTGCCGCCCTCGATGGCGCCCGCAATCGAGCGGGCCACGGCTTCCGCGGGCACCGCGATGCGCCGGCGCGTGACCATGCGCTCGAAGCTGCTGCAGGCCGCGATGCGGTCGGCCAGCGTGCGGTCCGCCTCGCTCACGTCGGGGCGAACCACCGTCACGCGCACCTTCCCTGCGTGCTCCTGCCGCAGGCCTTCGGAGATGGCGTCCACCGCGTACTGCGTGCCGCAATACACGGCCGAGTTCGGCGACACGCCCTGCGCGGGCACCGGCGCCACGTTGACGATGTGGCCCCAGCCCTGTTCCTGCATGGTCGGCAGCACCGCTGCAATGCCCAGCAGCACGCCGCGCAGGTTCACATCGAGCATCAGCTCCCATTCGTCGACCTTGCGCGTCCACAGCGGCGACAGCGGCATCACGCCCGCGGCGTTCACCAGCACGTCGATGCGGTCGTGCGTTTCGAGTGCGAATTCGGCAAATGCTTCCACGTCGGGCCGGTAGGTGACGTCCAGCCGCTGGAAGCTCGCGGTGCCGCCGGCGGCGGTGATTTCTTTGGCCAGCGCTTCGAGCCGGTCGGTGCGGCGCGCGCCAAGCACCACCTTGGCGCCGCGCCGCGCCAGGAGCCGCGCGGCCGCCGCGCCGATGCCACCACTTGCGCCCGTGATGAGGACGACTTTTTCCTGGATTGCGCTCATGAGACTCTCCTCGTGCGATGGGTGTGGACCATGGCGCAACGCTGCGCCGGGCATGGAGGCAAGTCTCTCGCGGATGGGGCCGCGGGCGTTATCCGGATCGAACGGGCTTCTTGCCTGATCCTGCAAGACCTGAGGTCCTTGCCGGCGCTCAGCTGCCTGCCGCGGCGGCCGGCCGGCGAAGCTCCTTGCCCGCCATGGCGCCAAGCGTGCGCAGGCCCTTCTCGATGCGCGCGTCCCAGCCGTGGCCGCCGCTCAGGCGCAGGCAGTGGGCGTACTTGCCGCTGGCCGAGAACACCACGCCGGGCGCAAAGCAGATGCGTTTCTCCAGCGCCTGCGCAAACAGGAGCCGCGTGTCCGCGGGTTCGGGCAGCTCGACCCACAGCACGAAGTTACCCGCCGGCCTCGACACCTTGGTGCCCGGCGGGAACGCCTGCTCGATCACCCGCGTCATGCGCTCCAGCGTGTCGGCGAACTCGCGCCGGACCCGGCGCAGGTGGCGGTCGTAGTCGCCGTTCGACAGGAAGGTGGCGAGCGCCACCTGCGTCAGCACCGGCGTGGCGAGGCTGGTGGCGAACTTGGTTTCGAGCACCCGGGCCATGTGGCGGCGCGTGGCGATCCAGCCGATGCGGTAGCCGGGCGCGAGCGTCTTGGAGAACGAGCCGCAATAGATGACGTTGTCGTGCGTGTCGAGCGCGCTGAAGGGCAGGGGCCGCTCCTCGCCGAAATGGACGTCGCCGTACACGTCGTCCTCGATCAGCGGCACGCCGTGTTTGGCCAGGAGGCGCAGCACGGCGCGCTTGTTTTCTTCGGGCATGGTGCAGCCGAGCGGATTGCTGAAGCTCGACGCCAGCACGCAGGCGCGCACCTTGCCCGAGGCCACGACTTCGCGCAGCGCATCGACCGAGACGCCGGTGTCGGCATCGGTCGGCAGCTCGACCACCTTGAGCCTTTTTGCGCGCAGCACCTGCAGCAGCCCGAAGTAGGTCGGTGATTCGATGGCGACGGTGTCGCCGGGCTCCGTGACCGCGTCGAGCGCGAGCGCCAGCGCCTCGGTGCAGCCGCAGGTGATGGCGATGTCGTCGGGCGCCAGCGCCTGCCCGAAGCGCAGCGCGCGGCGCGCAATCTCCAGGCGCAGCGACATCTCGCCGTGCGGCGGCGAGTAGGTGTTGCACTGGCTGCCCTTCACGCGGGCCGTGCGGGCCAGCACGAGGTCGAGCCTGGAGGAAGACAGCAGCCGCTGGTTGGGAATGGCGCAGCCGAGCGGCACGAAGGCTTCGTCCGACGCGTGCTTCAGCAGGTCGAGCATGAGGCCCGAGAGTTCCACCTTGGCCGGCCGGATCGAATGGCGCGCGGTGGTGGGCACGGGCAGGGCGGGCGGCGCCTTGGCGACGTAATAGCCCGATTGCGGCCGTACTTCGAGAATGCCGCGGTCTTCGAGCAGGCGGTAGGCCTGCACCGCGGTGCTCAGGCTGGTGCGCTGCTGCGTGCTGATCTCGCGCAGCGAGGGCGCCCGCGCACCGGGCTTCAGCGTGCCGCGGCCGGCCAGGCCGGCCACGAAATCGGCAATTTCTTCATAGCGGAACCGGGGGGGCTGCGACACGGATCACTCCTGCTGGCGTGGATGGCACTGCACGCAACTGTACTGCATCGAATTTCATAAAAGTGTGGCTGTTATCGACAGTCATGAAACTGCAACATCGGAGCCATCGACAGCAATGGATCAAGCGGCAGCACATGGCACGGTTTCCAGACAACGAAATCATTTCCCTCGTCAGCAAGGCGCCGCGCTTCGACCTTGCCGAAAGCGTGGGGCCGAGCGTGCGGCTGTCGGAGCTGGTCGACATGGCCTTCGGCGACGATGCCGACTTTGCGCTGGACTACGGTACGGCGGCGGGCAGCCCGGGCCTGCGCCAGGAAATCGCGAACGAACATGGCGTCGACGCCGACGACGTGGTGGTCACGGTCGGCGGTGCCCACGCCCTTTTTCTCATCGCCTTCACGCTGTGCCAGGCGGGCGACGAAGCCGTCGTGGCCGAGCCGGTGTTTCCGTTGGCGCGCAACGCGCTGACTGCCGTCGGCGCCACCACGCGCGTGCTGCCGCTGAGCTTCGACACCGGCTACCGCATCGACCTGGATGCGCTGCGCCAGCTGCTCTCCTCGAAAACCAAAGTGGTGAGCCTCGCCTCGCCGCAGAACCCTTCGGGCGTCGCGATTCCGGCCCAGACCTTGCGCGAGATCGTGGCGATGCTGGCCGAACATGCGCCGAAGGCCTGGCTCGTGATCGACGAGACCTACCGCGAGGCTGCCTATGGCGACGATGCCGCGGCGCCGGGCGCCGTCAACTTGGGCGGCAGGGTGGTCTCGGTGTCCTCGCTGTCCAAATGCCATGGCTCGGCGGGCCTGCGCATCGGCTGGGCCATCACGCGCGACACGGCACTGCGCCAGGCGCTGGTCACGGCGAAGTTCAGCACGGTGATCTCCTGCTCGCCGGTCGACGAGGCACTCGCGCTGGCTGTCTTCAGGCAGCGCGACCGGATCATCGGCGAGCGGCGAAAGCTCCTCTCGCAAAACCTGCAGTTCACCGAGAGCTGGGTGTCGCGCCACTCGGGCCACATCGAGTGGGTGCGTCCGGATGCCGGGGCGCTGTGCTGCATGCGGCTCAGGCGCGAGCTCTTCGATGCCGCGGCCGTCGAGCGCTTCTATGCGGCGCTGGCCAGGTACAGCACGCGCGTCGCGCCCGGCCCATGGTTCGGGGACGACCCGCTGGTGTTCCGCCTGGGGTTCGGATTGCCGACGCTCACGCAGCTGGCGATTGCGCTGGAGTGCGTGTCGGTTGCGCTGACGGAAGCCGCGCGGCTCGATAGCTAAGGCCAGTCAATACGGCGGTGCCTTGCGCGCCCGCTGCGCGCGCGCCGCTTCGGTCCACCAGGCCAGGTCGTCGGCGAACCTTCCGAAGGAGCGATCGAGCGATTCGCCCGCGCTGCCGTTCGCATCGAGCGTTTGCGAAATGGGCCCGACGGCCAATGTGCTCGACACGACGACCATTCCCATCTCCGACAGGATCGAGTGCCACACGGTGCCGGAGCGCACGCCGGAGAACCGGCCGGCCGAATAGCTGGCCACGGCGGCCGGGCGCCAGAACCATTCCTCGAGGAAGTGGTCGGTCAGGTTCTTCAAGCCGGGCTGCGGGCCCCAGTTGTATTCGCCGGTCACGAAGACGAAGGCGTCCGCGCCGCGTATCTTCTGCGCCAGCGCTTCCATGGCCGCGGGCGCGGTGCCCTGGGGGTATTCCTTGTACATGCGGTCGAGCATGGGCAGGTCGACGGCCTTGGCGTCGATCAGCTCGGCTTCGGCGCCTCGCGCGTTGAGTCCCGCCACCAGGTAGTCCGCCAGGCGAATGCCCATGCGGTCCGACCGGTACGAGCCATAGAACACCAGAATCCTGTCTGCCATCTTCGCTCCGTTCGAGGCCGGGATGGCCGTGGGGCGAAGGCTACAACATCGGCTCGCCCGCGCCGCAATTGGTTGCAGCAACTTGCGGGCTGGCTACCATGCCGGTCCATGAACCTGCTGCCCATTCTGCGCACCACCGCCTCGATGCTCGTCCTGCTGCTCGCGGGGCGCGTGGGCGCCGCGCCGTCGGCGCAGTTGTTCGATGCGGTGAAGAAGCCGGAATCGCTGGATGCGGATTGGCGCGCGCGCTTGTGCGCGCTGTTGCCGCAGCCCTGCGATCCGCAGGCGCTGGGCCTGTACCGGCCGCGCGGCGCGGCGGCAGGGGACTACGCGGTGTTCTCGGGCGAGCCGCTGGCCATGGCGCGCATCAGGCGCATTGCAGGCACGTGGCAGCTCAGCCGCCTGCACGACTTCAGCAGCTATGCGGCCGCGTTGATGAGGAAAGCAGCGGACCCCGGCATGGCGGACGCGCGCATTTCCCTCGCGCCGGCGCTCTACCCGCTGGCAGAAGGGCGGTGGGCCGCGGCCGTGCTCCAGACGGTGTCGGAGATGTATTCGGGCGGCGGCGCTTCGTTCAGCAAGGCCGACTTCGTGCCGCTCGAGGACGCAACCAGGGCCGTATACGAAGGCATTCCTTTTTCATGCTCGAAGATGATCCGCGCCTGCTTCAGCGAAAAGGAATACAAGCGGTCGAAGCATTGCCACGACGAGAGCAGCGGCAGCCTCCGCATCACCTACGGCGAACCCGCCAGGCCAGGCGAGGCCTACAGCTGGCAGTACACGTGGCTGCAGAGCGAATGGCCGCAGAACACGCCCGCCAGCGACACCACCACCACGCGCCTTCACTTCACCGCCAGGACCACCGAAAGGGTGAGCTTCTGCGGCGGGCCGCAGTAGCACACGCGTTCGAGTGGGTGCCCGAGTGGCACGCATTCTGCTTGGAAGAAAACGTCCAGGAGAAATGCCGGCTCGATGCTTCGAGTTAGTGCATTACCGAAGGCGACAGCCCATAACGCTCAGGTCCCAAGACTGGACAACTTGACCAACGCTGGAGAGCGCTGCCCGGGGTTCTGAATACAAAGGACTCCGAGGGCGGCCGCCGAAGGGGCAAGCCTTGCGCGATGAGCGTGCATGGTGAATCTCTCAGGCCAAAGGACAGCAGGGGCATCTCGCGCAGTGCGCGGGGTGGCCTTTGCGCGCTTCCGGAGGCTTCTTCTTCATGACTTCTGTTCGAGCGCACCGCGCCTGAATCGAAACCCGTTCCTCACGATTTTTCAACCGGAGAACCGAAGATGCTGTCGAAACGAAACCTGAAAGCCGTTGTCGCGGGCGCCATGCTTGCCGCTGCCGCCGCAACAAGCGCGTTCGCACAGGATGCGGGCAAGGTGCTGCGCCTGGTGCCGCAGTCGGACCTGAAGATTCTCGACCCGATCTGGACCACCGCGTTCGTCACGCGCAACCACGGCTATGCCGTGTACGACACGCTCTTCGGCGTGGACGAACAGGGCAAGGTCAAGCCGCAGATGGTCGACAAGTACACCACCGGCGCCGACGGCAAGACATGGACCTTCACGCTGCGCAAGAGCCTGGAGTTTCATGACGGCAAGCCGGTCACCTCGGAAGACGTGCTGGCGTCGCTCAAGCGATGGGGCCAGCGCGACGGGCTGGGCCAGAAGATGTACGCCGCGCTCGACAAGGCCGAGGCCGTCGACGCCAACACCTTCAGGCTGGTGTTCAAGGACAGCTTCGGCATGGTGCTCGACGCGCTGAGCAAGCCCTCGTCGAATCCGCCCTTCATCATGCCGGCGCGCGTGGCCGCCACGCCGGCCGACAAGCAGATCGACGACGCCACGGGCTCGGGTCCCTACATCTTCAAGAAGGAAGAGTACCGCCCTGGCGAGAAGGTGGTCTACCTGAAGAACACCAGGTACGTGCCGCGCACCGAGGCAGCTTCGGGCACGGCGGGTGGCAAGAACGTGTACGTCGACCGCATGGAATGGATCATCCTGAAAGACGCCCAGACGCAGGCCAATGCGCTCGCCAACGGCGAGGTCGACATGATCGAATGGCTGCCGCCGGAGCAGTACACGGCACTCAAGAACAACTCCGCCATCACCGTCGACAACCCGATCCCGAAGGGCTCGTTCGCGCTGCACCTGAACCACGTCATCCCGCCCTTCGACAATCCGAAGATCGCGCAGGCCGCCATCATGGCCATCAATCAGGAGGCGCTGATGCGCGCCCAGATGGTGCACAAGGAGCTCTACAACAGCTGCGCCTCGGTCTACCCGTGCGGCACGATGTTCTCGAACGACAAGACCGGCTACTTCACCGGCAAGCCGCAGTTCGAGAAAGCCAAGGCGCTGCTCAAGGAAGCGGGCTACGACGGCAAGCCGGTCGTGCTGATGTATCCAGCCGACTTCGCGCTGCTCAACAAGTTTCCGCCGGTGATGGCGCAGCTGCTGAAGCAGGCCGGCTTCAACGTCGATATGCAGTCGATGGATTGGCCCACGCTGGTCACGCGCCGCGCCAAGAAGGACCCGGTCGACAAGGGCGGCTGGAACCTCTTCATCACCGGCTGGGGCATTGCCGACAACATGAACCCGATGTTCTACGCGCCTCTCACGGGCAACGGCGAGAAGGGCTGGTTCGGCTGGGCCACCGACGACAAGCTCGAACAGCTGAAGTTCGACTTCCTCGCGAGCGCGGACGAGGCCAGGCGCAAGGAATTGGCCACGGCCATCCAGCAGCGCGTGTACGACACCGGCATCTACGCGCCGATCGGCGAATACAAGCCGCTCACGGCCTACCGCAAGGGTGTGGTGAGCGGCGTGGTGCGCTCGCCGGTCAATGTGTTCTGGAACATCAGGAAGAGCTGAGCGCGCCGCGTCGCCATACCCATGCAGATCTTTCTTGTGCGCCGCATCCTGTCGACCGTGCCGGTGCTCGTCATCGTCGCGTTGATCGTGTTCCTCATGCTCCGGCTGGCGCCCGGCGATCCGGCCGCCGCCATCGTGGGCGACAGCGGCACCAGCGAGAACATCGCCAAGGTGCGCAGCCAGCTGGGGCTGGACGATTCGCTGCCCACGCAGTTCGTGCGCTGGAGCGGGCAGTTGCTGCGGGGCAACCTGGGCGAGTCCTACTTCATGAAGAAGACGGTGGTGGAACTGATCGGGCAGCGCATCGAGCCGACGGTGTCGCTTGCGGCGGTCACGCTGGTGGTCACCATCCTGATCGCGGTGCCGCTGGGTGTGGTGGCCGCCTGGCGCCATGGCGGCTGGCTCGACCGCATGCTCATGGGCTTCTCGGTCATGGGCTTTTCGATACCGGCCTTCGTGATCGGCTACGTGCTCATCTGGATCTTCGCGCTGCACCTGCAGCTGCTGCCGGTGCAGGGCTACGCGCGGCTGAGCCAGGGGCCCTGGCTCTGGATCAAGCACCTGATCCTGCCGTCCATCACGCTGTCGATCATCTACGTGGCGCTGATTGCACGCGTCACGCGCGCGGCCGTGGCCGAGGCCATGACCGAAGACTACATCCGCACCGCGCGCGCCAAGGGCATTTCGGAAAAACGGGTGCTGATGCGGCATGCGCTGGCCAATGCGGCGATTCCGATCGTCACGGTGATCGGCATCGGCATTGCGCTGCTGATCGGCGGCGTGGTCGTCACCGAAACCGTGTTCGCGATTCCGGGCCTCGGGCAGCTCACGGTCGATGCGGTGCTGTCGCGCGACTTTCCGCTGATACAGGGCATCACGCTGTTCTTTTCCGTCGTCTACGTGCTCATCAACCTGCTGATCGACCTGAGCTACCTGGTGTTCGACCCCCGCATCCGCTATTGAGGCGCAAGAAGAAAAAACACGATGACCGATTCGCTCGCCACGCCGCCGATTCCTGTTGAAGCCGTCGCCGAGCCGCTGCCGCCGCCCCGGCGGCGCTCGCTATTCAAGCGCATCCTGGCCGACTGGTCGGTGCGCGCGGGCGGGGGCGTGCTGCTGTTGCTGGTGCTCGTGTCGCTGGCGGCGCCATGGCTGGGCACCATCGACCCGACCGCCATCGATCCCGGCAGCGGCAACCTCATGCCGGGCACGCGCGGCGAGTTCAACAGCCTGGCGGGCGACACCTTCGAGCACCTGTTCGTCATGGGCACCGACAGCCTTGGGCGCGACATCTGGAGCCGCACGCTCTACGGCGCGCGCGTGTCGCTGACCGTGGGCGTGGCGGTGGCCGCGCTGGCGGTGGTGTTCGGCATGCTCGTCGGGCTCTTGGGCGGCTATTTCCGCCGGCTCGACAGCGCCATCATGCGGCTGATGGACGGCGTGATGGCCATCCCGGGCATCCTGTTCGCGATCAGCCTGGTGGCGCTGTTCGGCGGCAAGCTGCTCACGGTGGTGGTGGCCATTGCGGTGCCCGAGATTCCGCGCGTGGCGCGCCTCGTGCGCTCGGTGGTGCTCACGGTGCGCGAGGAGCCCTATGTGGAAGCCGCCATTGCGCTGGACACGCCGACATGGAAGATCCTTGTGCGCCACATCCTGCCGAATGCGATTGCGCCGCTGATCATCCAGGCGACCTACGTGTGCGCCTCGGCCATCCTGGTCGAGGCCATCCTGTCGTTCCTCGGCGTGGGGCTGCCGGCCGACATGGCGACCTGGGGCAACATCATGGCCGAGGGCCGGGCGCAGTTCAACCAGTTCCCGCACAACGTGCTGTTCCCCGGCATCTTCCTGGCGCTGACGGTGCTCGCGGTGAACATCCTCGGCGACGGGCTGCGCGACACGCTCGACCCCAAGTTCAACAAGCGCGGGGGCTGAACATGACGCAAGCACCTGTTCTTTCCGTGCGCGACCTGGCCATTGCATTGCCGCGCGGCGGCGACCGGCCGCATGCGGTCGACAAGATCTCCTTCGACGTGCCGCCCGGCAAGATCGTCTGCCTGCTCGGCGAGTCGGGCTCGGGCAAGTCGGTCATCGCCAATGCGGTGATGGGGCTGCTGCCTGCGGGCCTCGTGCCGGTGCGCGGCACCATCGAGCTGCAGGGCGAGAACCTGCTGGCCGCAGCGCCTTCCCGCCTGCGCCAGCTGCGCGGGCCCTCGATGGCCATGGTGTTCCAGGAACCCATGACCGCGCTCAACCCCGTGATGACCTGCGGCGCGCAGATCGACGAAATGCTCGCGCAGCATGTGCAGATGGGCGCGGCCGAGCGGCGACAGAAGATCCTGGCCATCATGGAGCGCGTGCGGCTGCCCGAGCCCGAGCGCATCTTCGCTTCCTATCCGCACCAGCTGTCGGGCGGGCAGCGCCAGCGCATCGTGATCGCGATGGCGCTCATCCTGAAGCCCGTGCTGCTGATCTGCGACGAGCCGACCACCGCGCTCGACGTGACCACGCAGGCCGAGATACTGCGGCTCATCCTCGAGCTGCAGACCGAGAACGGTACGGCCGTGCTCTTCATCACGCACGACTTCGGCGTGGTGGCCGAGATTGCCGACGAAGTGGTGGTGCTGGAGCTGGGCGCCATGATCGAGAAGGGTGGCAAGATGGCGGTGCTCACGGCGCCGCGCGAGCCCTACACGAGGATGCTGCTCGACGCGGTGCCCGAGCTTTCGCCGCCCCGGCGCCCGCCGGTGCCCGACACCTATCCGCTGCTCAATGCGGTGAACATCTGCAAGACCTACATCACGGGCAGCTGGCCCGGCAAGCGCCGCACGGTGGATGCGGCGCGCCATGTGTCGCTCGAAGTGCGGCCCGGCGAAACCGTGGGCATCGTTGGCGAGTCGGGTTCGGGCAAGTCGACGGTGGCGCGCTGCATCGCGCGGCTGATCGACCCGAGCTCGGGCGACATCTTTGCCGATGGCCGTTCGGTGGCGCATGTCAGGGGCCGCGCGCTCTCGCCATTCCGGCGCACGGTGCAGGTGGTTTTCCAGGACCCGTACCGCTCGCTGAATCCGCGCCAGACCGTGGGCGCCTCGATCATCGAGGGCCCGGTCAATTTCGGCATGCTGCACGACCAGGCCTGGGCGCGCGCCGAAGAACTGATGCGGCTGGTGCGCCTGTCGCCCGATGCGCTGCGCCGCTATCCCAGCGAGTTCTCGGGCGGGCAGCGCCAGCGTATCTCGATTGCGCGTGCGCTGGCCTGCGACCCCAAGGTGCTGATCGCCGACGAGGCCGTGTCGGCGCTCGACGTCTCGGTGCAGGCGCAGATCCTTCGCCTGCTCGACGAAATCCAGCAGCGGCTGAAGATCGGCATTCTCTTCATCACGCACGACCTGCGCGTGGCCAGCCAGATCTGCGACAGCGTGCTGGTCATGAGCCAGGGCGAGATCGTGGAGCGCGGCTCGGTGCGCGACGTGTTCTTCGCGCCCCGCCACGACTACACGCGCAAACTGCTGGCTGCGGCGCCCGGGCGCGACTTTGCCTTTGCGCGCAGCTGAAACCTCTTCGTTCCCACGATCAAGAAAAAAGGATGCCATGAAAGTCTTCATCGCCGGTTTCCAGCACGAGACCAATACCTTCGCGCCGAGCAAGGCGGACTGGGCCGCGTTCAACGCGGGTTCGAGCTTCCCGCCATACCGGCGCGGCGCCGCGATCGTCGAGGCCTACGCGGGCAGGAACATTCCCGTCGGCGGCTTCATCGACGCCGCGCGCGAGAAGGGCTGGTCGCTGGTGCCCTCGGCCTGGGCCGGCGCCACACCCTCGGCCCACGTCACCGAGGACGCATTCGAGCGCATCTCTGCCGCCATCACCGAAGACCTGGCGGCCGCGCTGGCCGACGGCGGCATCGACGCGGTCTATCTCGACCTGCACGGCGCGGCCGTGACCGAGCACCTCGAAGACCCGGAAGGCGAACTGATCGCGCGCATCCGCCTTCTCGTGGGGCCGGACGTGCCGATCGTCGCGAGCCTGGACCTGCACGGCAACATCACGGGCCGCATGCTGGCCGAGGCCGATGCGCTCGCCACCTACCGCACCTATCCGCACGTCGACATGGCCGACACGGGCCGGCTCGCCGCAAAACTGCTGGAACGCCGCATCGCACGCGGTTCGCGCGAGCCGCTGCATGCGCGGCGGCTCGGCTTTTTGCTGCCGCTCAACGTGCAGTCGACCATGATCGAGCCGGCCGCATCCGTGTACCGGCTGCTCGGGGAACTCGACGTGAAGCACGATGCGGTGCTGAGCTTTGCCACCGGCTTCCCGGCCGCCGACATCGCCGAGTGCGGCCCGGTCGTGTGGGGCTATGGCGACGATGCCGGCGCGGCCGTGGCTGCGCTGTACGAGCGCATCGACCAGCCGCGCTCGCAATGGCGGCTCGACGTGCTGGAGCCGCGCGAGGCGGTGGCGCGAGCCATGGCGCTGGCAGCGGATGCGAGCAAGCCGGTGGTCATCGCCGACACGCAGGACAACCCCGGCGCGGGCGCCGACAGCAACACCACCGGCATGCTGCATGCGCTGCTGGCTGAAGGCGCCGGCAAGCGCTATCCGGGGCAGGTCGCGCTGGGGCTGATGTTCGATCCCGCTGCGGCCGCAGCGGCGCACGAGGCCGGCGTCGGCGCGCAGATCCGCATCGCGCTCGGCACCTCGGTGCCGACGTGGGGCGGCCGTTTCAGCGATGCGCCCGTGCAAGGGCTCTTCACCGTGCGCGCGCTCAGCGACGGGCAGGTGCATGGCAAGGGGCCGATGTCGCGCGGCGGCGTGGTGTCGCTCGGCCCGAGCGCCTGCCTGGAGATCGACGGCGTGCGCATTGCCGTGGCCAGCGGCAAGAGCCAGATGCTCGACCGCGAGTTCTTCCGCTACCTGGGCATCGAGCCCGAGGCCATGAAGCTGCTGGTCAACAAGAGCTCGGTGCACTTCCGCGCCGACTTCGCGCCCATTGCGAGCCACATCCTCGTGGCCAAGGCACCGGGCCCGATGGCCGCCGACCCGGCCGACCTGCCATGGACCCGCTTGCCCGCCACGATGGCGCTGCAGCCCTGAGCAGCCCTTGCATCATTCATCCATCCATCCGGAACACGAGACCACGATGCCGCAAAGCGCCCAGCACTACCTCGAGTACATGAGAAGGCATGCCGCCGAATTCGTCACGGTGCGCCAGCAGATCCACCAGAACCCCGAGCTCGGCTTCGAGGAATTCGGCACCAGCGACCTGGTGGCCGAGCGCCTGGCCGCCTGGGGCTACGAGGTGGAGCGCGGCCTGGGCGTGACCGGCCTGGTCGGGCGGCTCAGACGCGGCAGCGGAACGCGCGCCATCGGCATCCGCGCCGACATGGACGCGCTGCCCATCGAGGAGAAAACAGGGCTCGCCTACCGCAGCGGCCGGCCCGGGATCATGCACGCCTGCGGCCATGACGGCCACACCGCGATGCTGCTGGGTGCGGCCAAGTACCTGGCCCAGCACGGCGAGTTCTCGGGCACGCTGAACCTCATCTTCCAGCCGGCCGAAGAGGGCATGGGCGGTGCCGTGAAGATGATGGAAGACGGCCTGTTCGAAAAATTCCCCTGCGATGCGGTCTACGCCATGCACAACTCGCCGGGCCGCCGCCAGGGCGACCTGATGTTCCGCGAAGGCGCGGCCATGGCCTCGTCGGACTACGCCACCGTGACGCTCACCGGCGTGGGCGGCCACGGTGCCATGCCGCACCGCACGGCCGATCCGATCGTCGCCGCGTCCAGCATCGTGATGGCGCTGCAGACCATCGTCTCGCGCAACGCCGATCCGCAGGAGATGTCGATCGTGACGGTGGGCGCGATCCACTCGGGCAAGGCCAACAACGTGATCCCCGAGACCGCGGCGCTGGAGATCAGCGTGCGCTCGCTCGACCGCGAGGTGCGCGAGCTGCTCGAAAAGCGCCTGAAGGCCATCGTCACGGCGCAGGCCGAGAGCTTTGGCGTGAAGGCGCACATCGACTACCGCAAGGGCTACGCCGTGCTGGTGAACACGCCCGAGGAGACCGAGTTTGCGCGGCGCATCGGCTATGAACTGGTGGGCGCCGCGCACGTCGAGCCGCAAGGCCCGGCCGTGACCGGCAGCGAAGACTTCGCGTTCATGCTCGAGAAGAAGCCCGGCTGCTACCTGTTCATCGGCAACGGCGCGCCCGGCGAGCACGGCGGCTGCATGGTGCACAACCCGGGCTACGACTTCAACGACAGCAACCTGCCGATCGGCGCGGCCTACTGGGCGCTGCTGGCCGAGAGCTACCTGCAGTAGCAGGCGCGAAGCTGGGCTTGTTTTTCAGCGCCGCGGGACCGTCACCGCGCCCACGTGCATCGTGCGCCCCGCGCCAAGGCCCGCCACCACCAGCGCAATGCCCAGCCCGATGAAGAGCCATGACGACGCGCGGAAGCTGCCGGTCCAGCCGTGCAGCAGGCCGGCAATCAGCGGCCCGCAGGCGGCCACCACATAGCCCACGCCCTGCGCCATGCCCGAGAGGTGCGCCGCCACGTGCGAATCGGGCGAACGCAGCACCATGAAGGTGAGCGCGAGCGCGAAGGTGCCGCCCTGCGCAATCCCCAGCAGCACGGCCCACAGCCACACGCCGCCGAGCGGCGCGAACAGCATCGCCAGCATGGCGGCCACCGTGAAGACGGCCAGCACCACCGCCAGCCCGCGCTGGTTGCGAAGCTTCACGGCCACCGCGGGAACGACGAGGCAGGTCACCACCTGCGTCATGACCGACAGCGACACGACATAGCCGGCCGTCTCGCTGCCGAGCCCGCGTTCGCGCAGGATGGGCGCGAGCCAGCCCATCACGGTGTAGGCCAGTGCCGATTGCAGGCCCATGAAGAAAGTGACCTGCCAGGCCAGCCGGTCGCGCCACAGCCCGCGCACGGTGAAGCCCGATTCACTGGCCACCGGCTTCAGCGGCAGGGCCTGCGGCGCCCAGATCAGCGTGACCAGCAGGGCCGGCACTGCCCACATCGCGAGCGCATAGGTCCAGCCGCCGCCCAGCGCATGCTCGAGCGGCACCGTGAGGCCCGCCGCGCTGGCCGCGCCGCCGCACACCGCCATGGTGTAGAAGCCCATCATCAGCGCCGCCTGCCTGGCGAAGTCGCGCTTCACGAGGCCCGAGAGCAGCACGTTCGACACCGCGATGCCGCTGCCCGCGATGGCCGAGGCCATGAACAGCAGCGGGATGCTGCCGGTGCCGCGCAGCAGCGTGCCCACCAGGATGAGCACCATGCAGGCGAGCAGCGTGCGCTCGGTGCCGAAGCGCCGGCCCAGGCCCGGCGCCAGCGGCGCGAACACGCCGAGGCAGACGATGGGCAGCGTGGTCAGCAGGCTCGCGGCGGTGGCCGAGAGTCCGGTGGCCGCGATGATCTCCGGCAGCACGACCGACAGGCTGGCGAACACCGGCCGCAGGTTGAAGGCAATCAGCACCACGCTCGCGCCCAGCAGGATGCGGCGGCCCAGGCCGGCCGCGGGCGTGGGGCGCGGCGCGGGCGTGCTGTCGGCCTCGGCGTCGATCAGCAGTTCGTCGGCGGCACGGGCCGCCCGGAACGCCACCGCGCTCATAAGGCAACCTCCGTGCTTCGCACTGCGGTGCGAGCCCCCTTCGGAGCGGCCGGGCGTGGGCTCATCGGACAAGCTCTGCGTCTTGTACCAGCGCGTCGATCATGGGCGACATGAAGGCGCGCACCGCCTCGGCGGCGCGGTCGGGGTCGCGGCTTGCAATGGCCTCCATGATGGCGGTGTGCGCGGCCGTGTCGGGTTCCGGCAGGCTGGTGCCCATCGTGCTCGCGATGGTTTCCTTGATGTAGCCGGCGATGAAGCGGCAGGTCTCGGCCAGCGCCAGGTTGCCCGAGATGTCGACGATGGCAAGGTGAAAGGCCAGGTCGCGTTCGATGAAGCTCGCGCCGCCGTCCTTCGCGTCGGGTACGCCGCGCTTTTCGAGCAGGGATTGGAGGCTGCGCAAATCCTTGGCGGTGTGGCGGACGGCGGCCAGCCGTGCGGCCTCCACCTCGAGTGCGCGGCGCACTTCGAACTGGTCCCGGAGGCTCGCGCGCCGCATCTTCTGCAGGCTGACCGAGGGATCGAAGCCCGAGCGCACATAGGTGCCCGAGCCCTGCCGCACTTCGAGCAGGCCGCGCGACACCAGCGTCTTCACGGCTTCGCGCACCGTGCCGCGGCTCACGCCGAGCAATTGCGCGAGCTGCGGCTCGATCGGAATGCGCGATCCGACGGTCCAGCGGCCGGCCGCGATCTCGGCGCGGATGCTGTTGGCGGCACTGTCGGCCAGGGAGGTTCGGGGGGCTTGGAGAAGCATATGAATAAGAAAGACCTAATTCATTCAATCATTGGATGAATTCTCGCGCGACTGCAATGCCGCAGTCGAAAGAAGGGGGATTGCGGCTAGGGGCCGGTGGCGGCCGCCGCGCTCATCGGCGCGCGCTTTTCGCGACCACGCCCGCGCCGCGCACTTCGAGCTTGCGCTGGTCGACGACCTTGCCGGTGGCGTCGACGAGTTCGATCACGTGGCGCCCGGGCCATGGCAGCCACTGCGCGCTGGTGCCGCGCGCAAAGTGCTTGCCGTCGATGCGCCATTGCACGCCGCGGCCTTCGGCCTCGAAGCGCACGCGCTGGTGCAGCGGCGGGATGTCGGGGTCCAGCGCGATGATGGTGCCGTCGGCCGGCGCGGTGATGCGCGCGGCCGCCGCGCCTGCCGGGGTGCCTGCGCCGGCGTTGTCGAGCGCGAAGAGCGGCTGCTCCGTGCCCTGCAGAAACCATTCGCTGCGCGCCGCCTCGAGCGGATTGCCGTCGGCGCCCGGACCGAACGCCACCGGCGCCTCGACCAGGCCGGCCGGCGGCCTGGGCGCGCGGCTCGGCTCGCGCGCGTGCAGGAAGCGCATCACCTCGGCCCACACCGGCGCCGCGCCGCTGGTGCCGCTCACGTCCCACATCGATGCGCCGCTCGCGTTGCCGACCCATACGCCGACGGTGTAGCGCTGCGACCAGCCCACGGCCCAGTTGTCGCGCATGTCCTTGCTGGTGCCGGTCTTCCCCGCGGTCCAGAAGCGCGTGGAAAGAATGCTGTCGAGACCGAAGGTGCGCGTGCGTGCGTTCGCGTCGGACAGGATGTCGCCCACGATGAAGGCCGCGCGCGGATCGACGATGGGCGCGGCGTCGTCGCCGGCCCCGGCTTTCGCTGCCAGAGCCCGCGCAGTCAGCGTGGGCTGCCCGTAGCGCCCGCCGTTGGCCAGCATGCGATAGGCATTGGTGAGCGACAGCAGCGACACCTCGGCACTGCCGAGCGCGAGGCTGTAGCCGTAGTAGTCGCCGCTTTCGCGCAGCGGCAGTCCGGCCGCACGCAGCTGGCGCGCGAAGGATTCGGGCGACACCATCACCAGCGTGCGCACGGCAGGGACGTTGAGCGAGGCGGCGAGCGCGGTGCGCGCCGACACCGGCCCCTTGAACTGGCGGTCGTAGTTCTGCGGAATGTAGAGCCCGCTCGCGGTGCTGATCTGCGCCGACGAATCGTCGATCAGCGAGGCCGCGGTGAGCCGCCGCTCGGCGATCGCCTGCGCATAGAGCAGCGGCTTGAGCGTGGAGCCGGGCTGGCGCAGCGCGGTGACCGCATCGACCTCGGCCGCCTGGCTCAGCGGGCCTGACGAGCCGACCCAGGCAAGCACTTCGCCGCTCGCGTTGTCGAGCACCACGAGCGCGCCGTCTTCCACGTGGCGGCCGCGCAACTCTTTCAGGTGGCGCTGCAGCGTGGCCAGCGCAAAGCGCTGCAGCGGTGCGCGCAGCGTGGTCCGCACGGCGGCCTCCCTGCCGGCTGCCGTCTGGCGGGAAGTCGGTGCGGCCGTTTCGCCGGCCTCGCGCAACTCCTTCAGCGCACGCCGCGCCGCATGCGGCGCAATGCCTTCGGTCGCATCGAAGGCACGCCGCTGCACCGCCGCGCTCGTGAACATGTCCAGCGCGTCGCAATCGATCTTCTGCCCCGGCTCCATCGCGCGCATCACCTCGCAGGCGCGCTGCGCCACCAGCGCCGGCTTGGCATTGGGCGCGCGCACCAGCGCCGCGGCCACGCTGGCCTCGCGCGCGTCCAGGCCGCTGGGCGCCTTGCCGAACAGCGTGCGCGAGAGCGCGTCGATGCCCACGATCTCGCCGCGGAACGGCACGGTGTTGAGGTAGGCCTCCAGGATCTGGTCCTTGCGCCAGCTGCGCTCCAACTGCGCGGCCGCCATGGTCTGGCCGATCTTCTGCGTGAAGCTGCGCCCGCTGTTGGCGCGGCGCAGGTCGTCGTCGAGCAGGCCCGACAGCTGCATCGTGATGGTCGATGCGCCGCGCGTGCGGGTGTTCCACAGGTTGCCCCAGGCGGCGGACGACACGGCGCGCCAGTCGATGCCGCTGTGCTCGTAGAAGCGCCGGTCTTCGCTCAGCACCATGGCCATGCGCAGCGCGGGCGAAACATCGGCCAGCGCCACCCACTGGCCGCGCCGCACGCTGGCATCGGTGCGCATGCGCTGAAGCAGCTCGCCGTTGCGGTCGAGCACGGCGGTGTCGGACGGGCGGAACTCGCGCTTCACCTCTTCGAAGCTCACGGCGCCGGCAACAACCGGCAGCGCGCAGGCGATGACCGCCAGCGCTGCGGCAAGGCAGCTGCGGCTGGCGGGGAAGGGCAGGCGGGGCATGGCGGTGGAAAACGGGAGTCGGCGGCGCGGCGGCGCCATTCTCGGCGAAGCGGCCACGGGAAGTGCACCTACTTGCGAACGGGTGCGCCGCCGCCTGCCACGGCAGGAACTTAGCGCCAAAGTTTGCAGCACGTTCCACATCCGGTAACGAACTTCACGCCCCGGCCTCATGGCGGATACGCAGCCGAGACGGAGCTGGCCTTCAATGCAGATGCCGGCTTGCGGAGGCAAGCCGTCTTTCTAGAACTCCAAGGAGAAACCGAATGATGATCAAGACATTGGCCGTTCTGCTTGCCGCATCGGCCGCGCTGGCCGGCTGCGTCGTTGCACCCTATGACCGTCCGGCACCGCGTCCGCACTATGGGTACGGAGACCGCGACCGCGACGGCGTGCCCAACCGCTACGACCGCGATCGCGACGGCGACGGCATACCGAACCGCTACGACCGCAACCCGAACAATCCTTACCGCTGACCTTGGCCGTCGCGCGCCTCAAGCGGGGCGGCGCGCGAGCAGCGCCCACACGCCCGCTGCGCTCAGCAGCGAGCCGCCCGCCAGATTGAAGCGCCGCTGCGCGCGCGGCGAGGAAAGCAGCTTGCGGGCCGATCCCGCGAACACGGCGTAGAGCGTGGCATTGAGCGCCGCCATCGCCACGAAGGTGACCGCCAGCACCCAGAGCTGGCGGGTCACGCCGGCCGCGGGGCTCAGGAACTGCGGCAGGAACGCCACGAAGAACACGATGCCCTTGGGGTTGAGCGCCGTCACCAGGTAGGTGTTGGCGAACAGCCGCCAGCGCGAATCAGGGGCGGCAGGCGCCGCGATCTCGGCGCCGCCGATGCCCGCGCGCAGCAGCTTGATGCCGAGGTAGAGCAGATACAGCCCGCCCGCCCACTTCACCACCGTGAACCAGAACGCCGATGCGGCCAGCAGCGCGCCGAGGCCGAGCAGCGAAACCACCAGCGCGGTGGAATCGCCGAGCGCCACCGCCGCCACCAGCGGCACATTCGCGCGCCGGCCGTGCGACATGGAATAGCTGATCACCGTGAGGATGGTCGGCCCCGGAATGACCAGCAGCACGGACGATGCGGCGACGAAGGCAAGCCAGAGTTCGATCGGCATGGGTTCTCCAGAAAATAACGGTTGGCTGTCAGGTGCCGAAGCGCGCGGCCGACCTGGCCTTTGCGCGCTCGGCCTCGATGGCGCGGTCGCGCGGCTCGGCCGTGGTGACCAGCGAGCCGATCAGCCGTGCGGCACTCGCGGACATCTCGTCGACCGCGCGTTCGAAGGCTTCCTGGTTGGCCTTGGACGGCACGCTGAAGCCGCTGAGCTTGCGCACGAACTGCAGCGCGGCGGCGCGGATCTCCTGCTCGGTGGCGGGAGGCTCGAAGTTGTAGAGGGTCTTGATGCTTCTGCACATGGGCGCGCTCCGGGGGGCAACGGACGCTCCAGTCTAGCGAAGCAGCGCCATCGCGTGGGCGTCGTGGTAGATGCCGTCGATCAGGCTCGCATGGCGCAGCAGGCCTTCGTGCTCGAAGCCGAATCGCTCGTACAGCGCCTTCGCCTTCGGGTTGTCCGCGCGAACGGAGAGTTCGAGGCGGGTCAGTCCGCGCGCCCATGATTTGTCGATGGCCGCCTGCAGCAGCTGCGCGCCGAGTCCGCGCCCGCGTGCCTCTGGCAGCAGCGCGATGCCGAGCACGCCGATGTGGGCCCTCGAGTGGCCGAAGACCGGCGATACGTCGCACCAGCCCACGACCTTGCCGCTGCCATCGACCGCCACGAAATGGGGAAAGCCCGCTGCCAGCACGTTGCGGTAGAAGGCCAGCGATTGTTCCCATGGCGGCGCCTGCGTCAGCGCCAGGTACTTCTGTTCGCGCGCCACCGCGTCGAGCGCCTTGTGCAGGCTTTCGAAGTGGCGCTCTTCGGTGGAAACGACGCAATGGTTCATTCGACCAGGCCGCGTTCGACCGCCTGCGCCTGGTTCTCGAAGATCGCCATCGCGGTCTTCATGCGCCTGAAGCCGAGCTTCCCGTAGAAGGGCTCCTTGCCGGCCACCGCATAGAGAATGATCTTGCGGTGCCCGCGCGAGAGTTCCACCAGCCGCGAGACGATCTGCCTGCCAAGTCCGATGCCCTGATGGCTCGGGTGCACCGCCACGTCGCAGATGTAGGAGCAGTCGAGCCCGTCGGCCATGGCGCGGCCCGCGCCGACGAGGCGGCCCGCGTCGAACACCAGGCACTTGAACATGCTGTTGCCGAACACGAGCTTCAGGCCGTCGGGCTGCTTGTTGCCCAGCGGTGCGGCCTGGTAGAGCCGAGAGAGTTCGTCCCAGTCGAGGCCTTCGAGCGAATCGCGCCATTCGAGTGTCATGAGCCTGCCTTGCCGTTGCCGTGGATGCGCCCGCTACCCCGCGGCGTTCAACCGGAGGATGGCATCCGCCACCGCGTCGATGCCCGCGTCCGTCAGGTCGGGCGCCGCCACCTGCTGGCGCAGCAGCCACTTCTCGAAATGGCGCGCCTGCGAGCGTTCGTAGTGCGGATCGTAGTGAAGCGCCATCAGTTCGGCAAAGAGCTGCGGCAGCTCGCCCGCGAGCGCCCATTCCTGCCAGCGCTGCACCACCGCCTTGCCCTGCATTTCCTTGAGCCTGTCGAGCTGGGCCGCCAGCGCGGCGCGGTCGTCGCCCAGGTAGGCGTAGTCGCGCAGCAGGTAGTCGAGCCGTGCGGCCGCGTCGGCCTGGACCTCGATGCAGTCGGCGGCGCGCATGTGCGCGACCAGCGGGATCGGCACCGAAAGCCGGCCGATGCGCGCGCTCTCGCCTTCGACGTAGAGCGTGCGCGAGACGTCGAGCGCGTCGAAGCAGGTGGCGATGCGGGTCTCGAACTGTTTTTGCGAGGGCTGCGGCACGCCGGGCAGGGCGCCCAGCAGCGAGCCCTTGTGGCTCGCGCAATGCTCCAGGTCGAGCACCTGTTCGCCGCGCGCGGCCAGCGCCTGCAGGACGCGCGTCTTGGCGCTGCCGGTGGCGCCGCAGATCACCTTGAGCCGGAGCTTGGGCACCGTGGCCTCGATCTGCGCCAGCACGTGCTGGCGATAGCTCTTGTAGCCGCCGGCGAGCTGCTGCGCGTCCCAGCCGACCAGGCGCAGCCAGGTCACCATCGAGCCGCTGCGCAAGCCCCCGCGCCAGCAATACACGAGCGGGCGCCAGTTGGCGGGCTGTTCGGCAAAGCGTTCGCGCAGGTGCCGCGCGAGGTTGGCGGCCACCATGGCACCGCCCACGCGCCGCGCCTCGAAGGCGCCGGTCTGCTTGTAGATGGTGCCGACGATGCGGCGCTCCTCGTCGTCGAGCACCGGGCAGTTGATGGCGCCGGGAATGTGGTCGAGCGCGAACTCGGAGGGCGAGCGCGCGTCGATGAGGGTGTCGAAGCGGTGCAGGTCGGCCACGCGCGTGGGCTGGTGGCGCGGGTTGTCGTGCTCACGCATGGGTTTGCCCCTGGTGGCGCCGCAGCCGGCCGCTTGCCGGGCCGGCACCGGCGGCCAGGGCGAACATTGCAATCGATACGGTCATGGCCTGGGTGCGGTTGGAGGAAGGAGCGGACAACCTTCGATTGTAGAAACCCGGCCAGAATGCAGGGCAGGGGAGACACTGTCGTCTTCGGCTGCCAACGGCGGAGGTCGCATGATGCGCACATCGGTTCTGTTCATTCCGGTCTTTTTGGGCGCGGCGGCCGCAGCCATGGGCGCGCAGGCGGCCGAGGTGGTGCGCTGCACCGATGCGAGCGGAGGCATCGTCTACACCGACGGCCCTTGCCCCGCCGGCAGCCGGCTCTCGCGCCAGGTGCCCCTCACCGAACCGCTGACGGTGACCCCGCCCGCTTCTCCCGAAGAAGCGCGCCGGCCGGCGTACACGCCACCGCCGCCGCCGCCCGCAGCCAGCAATGCGCCGCAGGGCCCGGCCATCATTCCGCGCAACGTCGACGAGCCGCAGCGCCCCGCGCCAGAATCGCCGCCGGTCTATAGCTGGGGGCCGGACCCGTACTACGATGCCGGCCGTCCGATTGTCCGCCCGCCACGGCCTCCACGCCCGCAGGATCCGGGACCGCCTCCGGGCCAGCGGCCGTGCCAGAACCTCGCGGGCATCAAGCGCAACAACTGCTGAATCGACGGAGCCGATGCAACTTCCCCACTGGACCGTGTACTGCGACGGCAGCGCGATGCCGAACCCCGGCCGCATGGGCGCCGGCGCGGTCATCACCGAGCCCGACGGCACCCGCCACACCCTGTCGCTGGCCAGCCATGCGACGGGCTGCAACAACGAAGCCGAACTCAGGGCGCTGACCCTCGCGCTCGAGGACCTCAAGGCCAGGGGCGCGACCGCGGTGCGGGCCTATACCGACAACAGCATCCTCGTCGAGCAGCTCGGCACGCCCGGCGCCCGGCCGATCGCGCGCATGGCCGGCTTGTTCGACGACGCCCGCGCACTGCTCGGCTCGTTCGAGGAGGCGAGCCTGCGCTGGGTGCCGCGGCATCGCAATCACGAGGCCGACGCGCTCGCGCGCGCCTCGCTGGGCTTTGCGCCCAAGCCGGCGGCCCGGACGGCGAGGAAGAAGAAGCGGCGCTAGCTGCGGCCAGGGGGCCCGGGACAGAGGCCATATCATCCGCGTCATGACCGAAGCCAATTCTCTCCCCCCTCTTCCCGACCACCTGTCCACCGACCCGCGCAGCCCCCATCACGTGGCGGCTGTCTTCGAGCACGACATCGGCATCCGCTTCAACGACAAGGAACGCCTCGACGTGGAGGAATACTGCATCAGCGAAGGCTGGATCAAGGTGCCCGCGGGCAAGACCGTGGACCGCAAGGGCAAGCCGCTGCTGCTCAAGCTGAAGGGCCGGGTCGAGGCGTTCTACCGGTAACAGAACCCACCGCGCGAGCGGCCGGGCATTCGACACGGGCCTGGCGCCGGGAGTAACCTGCCAACCATTCCATTCGACGCAGATCAAGCCATGCAGAAAGCTCTTCGCGCTGTGCGCGGCGACATCACCAGGCTGCAGGTCGATGCCATCGTCAACGCGGCCAATTCATCGCTGCTTGGCGGAGGCGGCGTCGATGGCGCCATCCACCGCGCGGCCGGACCCGAGCTCCTGCACGAGTGCCGGCTGCTCTCGGGCTGCAAGACGGGCGATGCCAAGTTGACCAAGGGCTACCGGCTGCCGGCCCGCTTCGTCATTCACACCGTCGGGCCGGTCTGGCGCGGCGGTGCGAGCGGCGAGCCGGAACTGCTGGCCTCGTGCTACCGGAAGTCGATGGAAATCGCCGGGCAGCACGGCGTTTGCAGCATCGCGTTTCCCTCGATCAGCACGGGCATCTACGGCTACCCGATCGAACGCGCGGCACCCATCGCGGTGGCCACGGTCCGATCGGCGCTGGCTGCGAGCGCCAGCGTGCAGGAAGCGACGTTCTGCTGCTTCTCGGACGCGGACCTTGCGGTGTACGAAGCAGCGCTTGCGGCAGCGGGGGCGGAATAGGGACCGACCCCGCCGCGCCTTACTTCGCCGCCTCCACCTTCACGCGCGCATTCGGCGTCTCGCCGAACATCTCGGGCGCGTACATGGCTTCGACACGGCTCGGCGGCAGCGCGAAGTCGCCGACGTTGTTGAGGCGCACGGTGTATTCGATCTTCACGACGCCCTTGGGCAGGTACTCGTAGTAGCTGCGGAAGGCCTCGAAGCTGCGCTCCTCGAAAGCCAGCCAGCCCGCGCCCGACTTGCGCTCGCCCTGCGTGGCGATCTGCGAGTCGCGGCCCAGGCCCGTGCCGAGGATGGTGGCGCCGCCCGGGATCGGGTCGCTCACCACGACCCAGGTCATGTCGGTGCTGGCATTCACCTCGACGGTCACGCGCAGCACGTCGCCGCGCGTGTACTTGCCCGCGGTGGCCTGCTCGACCGGCGTGATGGTCTTCTTGATGGCGTAGCCGGCAGCAAACGGCGCCTTCAACTGCACCGCGGCAATCGACTGCATCGTGAGCCACGGCTTGCCGCTGCCTTGCTGGGTGACCAGCAGGGTGTCGCGCACCGGCGCGCCGGCAGGCGATGCGGCCCAGGGCAGGAACATGGTGTTGTTCTTCAGGTTGCCCGGCGACGCGGGCGCGCCGAAGAAGGTGCTCTGGTTGGGCGCGCCGGCCGCGTCGGTGGTCTTCACGCGCTCGACGCTGCGCCAGTCGACCTGGGCCTTCACGGCGCCGAGCGTGGCGGCCGTGACGCCGGCCACCGGCGTGCTTTCGAACACCTTGGAGAACTTCTCGAGCGCCAGTCCGCCCCACAGGTTGGCGGTGGTGGTATGCCAGGCGCCGTTCTGCTGGCGGCCGATGAAGCCGTTGGCGAGTTTTCCGATGTCGTCCTTCCAGGCCGGATCGTCCATCACGCTGAGCAGGAGGCGCGCGGTGTTGACGTCGCCGTTGGTCATGAGCCACCACCAGTAGTCGTCCTGCTCGGTGCTGAAGACCAGCTTGGTGCCCTGGTAGGACAGGCGCGCCTTGAGCACGTTGCTGGCTTCATCGAGCCGCTGCTGGCGCTGCGGCACGTCCGGCACGCGCTTCAGGATGTTGAGCCAGTCGATCACGGCGCTGGTGGGCCACTGGTTGGGCGCGATGGTGATGCTGCCGAGCATGCTGCCCTTGGCCGTGCCGTAGCGCGACAGGGCCTCGAGCGCGGCGAGCTTGCGCACGTCCAGGTCCTTGCGCGGGCTCCAGAACTCGCGCTGGATGCGGCCTTCGACGAAGGCGATGAGGCCCGACTCCATCGGCGCGCGCGCCGCGTCGGGCAGCGCGAAGGCGGGGTTCAGCGCCGCCGCCTCGTGGGTGGCCGCCAGCAGGTACGAGGTGAGGATGTCGCTGCCGCGGTTCGATTCGCCGTCGCGCGGCGGAAAGTAGCTGGCCAGGCCGTCGCTGTCGAGGTAGGTCGGCAGCTGGGCCAGCACGCCCTGCCACATCTTCGCGTCGCGCAGGCCGACCGACTTGCTGGTCTTCTGTTCGAGGCAGATGAACGGGTAGTTGGCGAACCAGTCGCGCACGCCCGGCAGGCCCTCGGCCAGCCTGGGCTGCAATGCGAGCTTCAGGCCGCCGCGGCCGGGCAGGGCATCGGCAGGCGGCGCCACGTCGATGGTGAATGGCCCGTCGAGCTGCACCAGCGTGGCCTGCTGCACCGTGAGCGGCACCGACGGGATGATGCGCTGGCGCACCTTGAGCGCATCGCGTGCGCCGCCGAGGGTGTCCTTGGCCTCGATCTCCCACAGGATGGCTTCGGCGCGCGTCTGCGCGAGCTGCGCGGGCGCGGTCACGGTCCAGGCCACTTCACGCGCCTCGCCGGCCGGGATGTCCACCGTCTGCGGCTCCAGCGTGAGCAGCGTGGCGCGCGGCGCGGCCTCCACCTTCATCGGCTTCTGCGTGGTGTTGCGCAAGGTGATCTGGGCGTGGAACTGGTCGTCCTCGCGCACCAGCGGCGGCAGCCCGCTGATGATCTGCAGGTCCTGCGTGGCCTGGATGCTGGCCTGGCCGGTGCCGAACAGGCTGGTGCCCGAATCGGCCACGGCCACGATCCTGAAGGTGGTGAGCGCGTCGTTGAGCGGCACCGTCACCACGGCCTGGCCGTTGGCGTCGAGCACCACCTTCGGGTTCCACAGCAGCAGGGTGTCGAGCAGCTCGCGCGTCTGGCCCTTGCCGCCGCCGCCGCCCGCGGGCACGGCCTTGCGCCCGTAGTGGCGCCGGCCGACGATCTCCATCTGGGCGGTGGAGGTGGAGACGCCCCAGCTGCGCCGCTGCAGCATCGCGTTGAGCAGGTTCCAGCTGTCGTTGGGCATCAGCTCCAACAGCGCCTGGTCGACCGCGGCCAGCGCCACTTCGGCGCCGGCCGCGGGCCTGCCGTCGGGCAGCTTGGCGGAGATGGTGATCTGCGCCTTGCTGCGCACCGGGTAGCTGGGCTTGTCGCTGGTGACGGTCACGTCGATCTGGTGTGCGCGCGTGCCGACGCGGATCTCGGCCATGCCCAGGCGGTAGGCGGGCTTGCTGAGGTCGACCATCGCGGTGGGCGCGACGTATTCCTTGCCTTCGTACCAGAACGCGGTCCACCACTCGCGCGGTGCCTTGAAGCCCCAGGTGAAGAAGCTGTACCACGGCACCTCGCGCAGCCGCCCGCGCAGCGCGAGCACGCTCACGTAGGCATTTGGCCCCCATTCGGGCTTGACCTGCAGGCTCACGGTCGGGTCCTTGCCGTCGAGCTGCACCACATGGGTCTCGATGATGCCCTCGCGTTCCACCGACACCAGAGCGGTGGCAAAGCGGAAGGGGCTCCTCACCTGGAACTTGGCAACCTCGCCGGGCTGGTAGCTCTTCTTCTCGGGCAGCACGTCGATGCGGTCGTTGTCCTCGCCGCCGAACCAGAGTTCGCCCTGCTTGGTCACGTACACCGAGCTGGCGGCGCGGCTGTCGCGGCCTTCGCTGTCGGTGGCGCTGGCCACCAGCTCGACCTCGCCGGCTTCCTTGAGCTCGGACTCGCACAGCAGCAGGCCGCGCGCATCGCTCTTGCCGCTGCAGACGGTGCCGATGTCCTTGGTCTCGGTCTTGTTGTCGTAGGTGTAGAAGCCGCCCACCATGCGCTTGCGGCTGGTGGTGGTGATGCGCGCGACGGCGCGCACGTTGAGCGTGACGCCGGCCTGCGGCTTGCCCGAGAGGTCGAGCGCGAGCGCCTGGTACTTGAGCTTCTGGCTGGTCGAGACCCAGCCTTCGGTCTTGATGCCGGCAATCACCGAGGCGGGCCACAGCGTCTGCGTGCTGCGGATGGTCTGAACCTCGCCGTTCGGGTCGGCATAGGTGGCTTCCAGCAGCAGCTCGCGCGCGGCCTTGACCTTGGGCACCTTGTCGATCGTGACCTTGCCGGCGCCGTCCTTGTTGAGCGTGAGCGGCAGCTTGTCGGCGATCACGCGGGTGTCGCTGGCGCTGTTGATGTCTTCCTCGGCGCCTGCGGTGTCGGCGGCCGCCGCGGCGGGCGCTTGCGAGCTCTCGGCCTGCGCGCGCGGCGGGGTGAAGCTGAAGGCCTCGTGGTCGGCAAAGCTCAGGCTCTTGCCGCGCACCATCGCCGACACGCGCACCGGCAGGTTGGCGGCGCCGCCG
This sequence comes from Variovorax sp. V93, assembly GCF_041154485.1. Taxonomy (NCBI): domain Bacteria; kingdom Pseudomonadati; phylum Pseudomonadota; class Betaproteobacteria; order Burkholderiales; family Comamonadaceae; genus Variovorax; species Variovorax sp. V93. Next base: position 1,517,218 of record NZ_AP028669.1, read on the forward strand.
CCGGCCACGTAGTTGATCTGCACGTCGGTGGGCACCGAGGCCACGCTCACCAGCGGCTTCTTGTCGGTGGGCGCGATGCGGCCCTCGAGCACGGGCAGGCGGAATTCTTCTACGCGGAACTGGCCGGTGGAGAAGCTGCGGCCGTAGCCGCCGTCGTCGCCTTCTTCTTCAGAGCCGCCGCTGTTGGCGTCCTTGCCCTTGCCGCTGCGCAGCATCACTTCGTACACGCCGAGCTTGGCGGCCGGCGGAATGGCAAAGGTATTCTCCGCGCTCAGGCCGCCGGTCGGCGTCTTGCGCCAGGCCAGCGGCTGCGTGAAGCGCTGGCCGCTGCCGGTGTGGGTGACGACCAGCGTGTCGGGCCGGTTCTCGGGCAGGCCGAAGCCCTTGCTGGTCTGGGTGCGGATCAGGTGCTTCATCGACACCGTCTCGCCGGCGCGCAGCAGGGTGCGGTCGAAGATGGTGTGGGCCACGCGGTCGGGCTCGGCCTGCAGGCTGGTGGGCACGTTGAAGCGCCAGGGCTCGATGCCGCGCTGCCAGTCGCTCCAGGTGAAGGCCAGGTCCTCCACGCCCTTGTCGTCCTTGGCGCGGGCGCTGACGAACCAGGCACCCGCGTTGTATTCGTCCGGCCCGTTGCAGTTGGGCGCGTCGGGCGCGATGCCTGCCAGCGTGACGATGCCGTTGGCGTCGGTGGTGCCCGATGCGACGGCAACGCCGCGGCAGTCGGACACGCGCACTTCGGCGTTCGGCACCACCTTGCCCTTGTCGAGCGTGGTGACCCAGGCCATCGAGTTCTCGCGGCCGAGCTTGAAGTGCACCGCCAGGTTGGTGGCCAGCGCGGTGGTGCGCACGTACATCGTGCGGCTGGCGCCGTAGCGCTCGTCGAGCAGCGCGTCGCCGAGTTTTTGCGAAGCGATCTCGAGCACGTGGAAGCCCGGCGTCAGCGGAATGCCGATGACCTCGAACGGGCGCGGATCGCCGCTCTCTGCCTTGGGCATGTCGAGCGCCTTCACGCCCGGCTGGCCCGCGAGCAGGGACAGCATGCGGCTTTGCACACGCGTGCGTTCGCCGGTCTCGATGACGGCGGGCAGTGCGCCCTTCACGTCCTTGCGCGCCTGTTCGCGGCTCACGGTGTATTCGTCGTAGCGGCGCACCTTGCGGAACCACGCGATGATCTCGGCGTCGGTCTTCGGGTTCATGTCGCTGACCTTGCCGGGCGTCAGCGCCTGCACCATCAGCGCGGGCTCCACGCGCCGCACGGTCACCGGCATCATGGCCGGCGTGCCGGGTTCGGCCAGCCGCTCGACCACGCCGAAGGGCGAGGCCGCGAACTTGGCCAGCGGCGGCATCGCGCCGGTGGCTACCTTCAGCGGAAAACTGCCGGGCGAAGCCAGCGGCCGGCCCGAGGCGTCTTCGAACTTGGCGGGCAGTTCGATGGTGAACTTGGTGTCTTCGGCGAATGGCGGGCTGAAGCTCGCGGCGCTGACCACGTCGTCTTCGCTGGGCGTGCCGCCGTCGTTCTCGAGCGTGGCGGCGATCGACTTGCCGCCGCCCTTGAGCTGGACCTGCCCAGCCATCTTGCGCGTGACCGGTGCGTTGAACTGCAGCTGCATCGGCCGCAGCGGCAGGCAGGCGGCCTGCGCGTTCTCGCGCTCGCAGCTGAAAGACACGGCAAAGGGTTCGCGCACCTGGAAGCTCAGGCGACGCTCCACGTTGTTGGCCACGCCCGAGGGGGTGGCCACGCCCTTGCCGTAGACGATCTGAACCTTGCTGCCCGGCGTGAGCGTGCGGTTGCATTGCAGTGCAATGAAGCGCAGCGGGTCCTTGGCGGCTTCCTTCTCGCGGCCGAAGGCCTTCAAGAGCCCGGTGCGCTGCTCGCCTTCGAGCAGCCGCACGGGAATGCGCTCGCCGATGCCGTCGGCCGCGCACCAGACGTTCTGGCGCACGCTCTCCACGGTGGCGGCGCCGTTGAGCTCGAGCACGAACATCTGCTGCTCGTCGATCCGGCCATAGCTGCCGGGCATGAAGTTGCGCACGAACGGTCCGCCGCTATTGAATTGGTAGCGCTCCGGCCCGGTCAGCTCGCCGCCCGAACCGGACTTGAAGCCGGGAATCCGGGTGACGGTGCAGCGCACGCCGGGCGGCAGGTCGTTCTCGAAATCCCAGACCCAGGCCTTCGCATCGGTCCAGCGGCCGGTGCCCTTGCCGGCCTGCGCGTCGGTGCAGCTCACGGCAAGCGGCGCGGGCGCCTTCGGATCGCCGAAGTTGACGGCGGGTTGGTCGAACTTGGCGACCACCTGGCGCACGCGCGCCACCTCGCCCTGCGGCGTCAGGCTGGTGATCTGGAGGGCGAGCGCCGGGACGGCGAACAATGCGCTGCCGGCCAGAAGCAGCGCTGGAATGGTTCTTTTCAATTTTTTTCTCCACCTGGAAGCAGCGCGCAGCGTAGCCGATTTGAATGTCGCTCCGGCAGTGCCGGACGTCATATGCCTCGGCCGCTCTTCATACAATCGGCCCTGTCGTGCGTGCGCCGCGCGGACCGCCACCAAGACCTCGCCGCCGACCGATGAAACGCTACTGGGAAATAGACGCCTTGCGCGGGCTGATGCTCGTGCTGATGACCGTCACCCATCTGCCCACCCGCCTGACCGACCCGCTGGGCCAGCCCTTCGGCTTCGTCTCGGCCGCCGAAGGCTTCGTGCTGCTGTCGGCCTTCGTGGCCGGGCTGGTCTACAGCCGCATCGGCTATGTGCGCGGCGTCGACCCGATGCGCCAGGCCTTCTGGCGGCGGGTGCTCAAGGTGTACCTGTGCCAGGCGGCGATCCTGCTGTTCCTGTTCACCGTCATTGCGGCGCTCGGGCTGCACATCGACCAGCCGGCGGTGAAGAACCTGGTGTCCTACTACCTGGCCGAGCCGCGCGACGGGTTCCTGTTCGGGCTGCTGCTGATCTACGAGCCCGCGCTGCTCGACATCCTGCCGATGTACATCTTCTTCATGCTGATGAGCCCGTGGGTGCTGGCCTTTGCGATGCGCCACGGCTGGACGCTGGTGATGGCCGCCAGCGTCACCCTGTGGGCGCTCGCGCAGTTCGACCTGAGCGAATGGATCTACGGGCTGGCGGTGCACTACCTCGGCCTGCCGGTTCCGTTCCACGAGATGGGCGCCTTCAACAGCTACGCCTGGCAGTTCCTGTGGTTTGCGGGCCTGTGCCTCGGCGCCAGCCGCAACCTCCCCGGCGCGCGGCCGCTGCGCTTTCCGGCCTGGCTGTGGATGCCCGCGCTGGCCATTGCGCTCTACGGCTTCTGGTGGCGCCACCACGGCATCAACGGCCAGGCGCCGTTCGGCGGCGACGTGGAACTGAACCTGCTGTTCGACAAGTGGCAGCTCGGGCCGCTGCGCCTCGTGAACCTGGTGGCGCTGGGCATCCTGGCGGTGCGCTTCGGGCCCGGGCTCATGCGCCGGATTCCGCGCCTGCACTGGCTCGAGGCCATGGGTGCGGCCTCGCTGCCGGTATTCTGCGCGCACCTGGTGGCGGTGCTGCTGGTGCTGGCCTTCTACGGCGACAGCCAGACCGCGCGGCCCTGGTGGGGCGACGGCCTGCTGCTGCTTACGGTGTTCGCGGGCATGTACGCGGTGGCGCGCTTCACGCGCGGGGCCGACCTGCCGCCGCCGGCGGAAGACGTGCCGGCGGAGGCCGCGCGGGCCTGAGGCCGGTCCGGAGCGCCGCTCAGGGCAGGGCAGACGCCGGCGCCGCGACCGGCACGGGTGCCGCCACGGCCCCCGGCAGGTGCCCCGCGATGACCGACTGCCAGAGCCGGTAGCCTTCGTCGGTCATGTGCAGCCGGTCGTTCCTGAACAATTCCGGCCGCGGACGGCCATCGGCACCGAGCATGGGCGTGAAGACGTCGATGTATTCACTGTCGGGCAGCCGGTTGAGGTAGGCCGAGATCACGTTGTTGGTTTCGCGGATCTTCGGCATCAGGTGCTCGCGCGAGGGGCTCGGCTTGATCGAGATGAAGCTGATGCGCGTATTGGGCAGCTCGGCGCGCACCGCGTTGGCAAAGCGCGCAAAGCTCTCGAGCACCTGCAGCGGCGTGCGGCCTTCGGCCAGGTCGTTGTCGCCGGCATACACCAGCACCTGCCGCGGCCTGTAGCGCACCACCAGGTCGCGCGCGAACAGGCTGCAGTCGGCCAGGGTCGAGCCGCCGAAGCCGCGGTTGACGATGGCGCCGGGCACCTGGCGGAAATCCTGGCCCAGGTTCTTCCACATGCGCACGGTGGAACTGCCCACGAACACCACGCCGCCGGGCGCCGGGAACTGCTGCTGGTCGGCCCGGAAGAAGGCGGCCAGCTCGTTGTGCCAGCGCGCCTTGGCCGCGAGGTATTCGGAGGAGGCGGCCGCATCGGCCGCCGTGCTGTCCAGCGACTCGTAGGGCAGGACGGCGTTGTGGTTCTGGGCCTGGGAGGCGAGTGCGGTTGTCAGCAGCAGCGCGGCGGCCAGCGCGGTTTTCATCGAAGGCATCGGAAAGGCAGAACGCTGATCGGATCGTATCCGCGGATTGTGGGGCATGAAGCGCCAGCCCGGATGCGGCTGCGCCACGCCGTCCGGACCCGCCCGAAGCGCCCTCAAGAAACATTCCGCAACGTATACTGCCTCGAAAAATCGGAGCGGGGCGCACGGCGTGCGGGCGGGGAATGAAGCAAATTGCGATCGTTGTCGCGCTCTGCGTGGGCGCGTGGTACTTTTTCATCGGCGGGCGCAAGCTCGACGAGGCCATGGTGCGCAAGTACTACGAGAACGAGGCGCACGCCATCTACTCGCGTGACGCGGAGAAGCTGTGCAAGCAGCTCAGCAAGAAGGCCGTGATCCAGAGCAAGACGATCATGATGGGCCGCACGCAGGAGACCACCAGCGACCGCGAGCAGGCCTGCGAGGCCGCGCGCAAGACCTTCAAGATGTTCGAGTCGGTGGGTGAGCGCATGGGCGGCATCCTCACCATCGAATACGAGTACCACATCGACAGCATCGAAGTGGCGAGCGACCGCAAGAGCGCCACTGTCGAAGGCACCAGCGTGCTCAAGATGGGCGAGGCGGCCATGCAGTTCAAGAGCAGCTTCACGCAGCGTCTGGAGCGCGAACTGGGCCAGATGCGGCTCGTGCGCGGCGACGACGTCACGGTGGTGCGCCTGGGCGGGCGCGGCGCCATGAGCCAGAGCGATTTCTTCAAGTAGCCGCAGGCTGCGCCATCATGCTCATCAAGGAATCGCTTCCGCCCCCGCCGCCTTTCTGGCACCGCCTCAACAGCTTCTTCGCGTTTCCGCTCCAGCTGCGGCCGTTGATGTATGGCCTGGCGCTCGCGTTCTGCAGCCTGCTGTTCGAGGCCATTCCTTTTCTGCATCCCGGCCTGTCGCTGGTCGTGATCGAGCTGGGCATCGTGCTGGCGGCCAGCCGCTACGGCTTCAAGGTCACCGCGCTTGGTTCGCGCGGCATCTGGCGCTCGGCCGATTTCCCGCGCGAGCTGAATGAAGACTGGGTCAACCTGCCCTGGAAGCTGTTCGCCATTTCGGTGGTGCAGGGCGCCCTGGTCGGCTGGCTGGCCTGGTACGAACCGGTGCTGGGCACCGTCGCGGTGTTCGTGGTGTCGTTCACCTTTCCGGCCGCGATGATCGTGCTGGTGCAGTCGGGCAGCTTCTTCCAGGCCATGAACCCCGGCCACGTGATGGATGCGATGCGCATCATCGGCTGGCCCTATGCGCTGCTGTGCTTCTTCCTGTTCCTGCTGAGCGCGGGCGCGCAGATCGCCATCGGCATGCTGCTGCCGATGATCGACGGCCTGATCGTGCTGCCGATCGCCAATTTCGCCTTCATCTACTTCGGCTGGGTGATGTCGAGCCTGCTGGGCTACGTGATGTACCAGCACCACGACGCCTTCGGCATCGACCTCCTGCCCGGCGGCGGCGTGGACGACGGCGCGCCGGTGGACCGCCGCACGCCCGAGCAGATCGCCGCGCAGCGCACCGATGCCGAAGTGGCGCAGCTGATCACCGACGGCGACGTGGCCGGCGCACTTGGCATCGCCTACGAGGCACAGCGCGTGGCACCGGCCGACGACCTGGCGGCGCAGCGCCGCTACCACCGCGTGCTGCTGCTCGCGCCCGAGAAGGCGTCCACGCTGCTCGACCAGGCGCGGCGCTTCATTCCGCTGCTGCTGCGGCGCGACCTGGCATCCGAAGCGCTCAAGGTCTTCAAGGCCTGCCGCGAAAAGGACAAGAGCTTCGTGCTCGACGACGCCCCCGCGGTGATGACGCTGGCCAGGGCCGAATGGCGCAATGGCGACGCGCACGCGGCGCTCGCGCTGCTGTCGGGCTTCGACCGGCGCTTTCGCGGCCATGCGGCCATTCCGCAGGCCTACGAACTGGCGGCCCGGGTGCTGGTGCAGGGGCTTGGCCGCGCCGACATGGCGCAACCGATCCTGGCCACGCTCGAATCGCGCTTTCCGGACAGCGAGCAGACGCAGGAAGTGCGCTGGCTGCTGCGGCCCGCGGCCTGATCTTCAGCCGCAGTCAGGCGCGCTCGAGGGCGCGCGTCACCATGTCGTTGGGCGCGATCCGCAGCAGGTGCGGCAGCCAGCTGACAGCCATGTCGCGCTCGCCGGCGTGCAGCAGGCCGTTGGCGCAGACCGACAGTGTGTCGGCCAGCTCCGGATGGTCGGGCGCGGTCTTCAGCAGCACGCGGCACAGCTTGTCGGCGTCCTGGAACTGGCGCACGCGCGTGAAGCGGCGCGCCAGGCGGGCCATGTCGTCGGGCTTGAGGCGCGCGCCCGGCTTGGCCTGGTCGAGGTAGGTGGTGTAGCTGGCGTGCTGCAGCGCCAGGGTGTCGGGGTCGGTGGCGGGCAGGCGGAAGATGCGGCGCGCAGCCTGGTGAAAATCTTCGCTCGCGGGCTGCAGCCGCGCGGTGTTGAACCAGGCGCGCAGCGTGTCGGCGTCGCCGGGGCGCAGGGCGGCGGCGGCGCGCCATTCGGCTGTGGCCGCCTCGAACTTCATGGCTGCGCCCAGTCGGCGTGCCGCGGCCACGTGGCGGTTGAATTCCTCATCGCCGTTCGATTGTTCCGAGACCACGGCCTCCGGCGTCTTCACCTTGTTGAGCGCCATGGCGCCGGCCATCAGGGCCGCGCCGGTCAAGAGTCCGCCCAGGTGCGCCATGTAGGCGATGCCCTGGCCGCCCACCGCGTGCTGCAGCAGCTCGTTGGCAATCCAGGCCGGCAGCAGCAGCAGCGCTGGCGCCGTGACGTAGTTGAAATAGAAGAACAGCTGGTAGAAGAACCGGATGCGCCGCAGCCGGTACATCACCGCGTACATGCCCATCAGCGCCGACACTGCACCCGAGGCGCCCAGGCCGTAGCTGCCCTTGCCTGCATAGGCCCAGCCGGCCAGCATCGAGGCACCTGCTGCGCCCAGGATGTAGAAGCCCAGGTAGGTGCCGCGGCCCAGCGCCAGCTCGACCGAAAAGCCGAACAGGAAGAGGAACAGCATGTTGCCCAGCAGGTGGCCGGTGCTGCCGTGCAGGAAGGCGGCGGTGACCCACGTCCAGGGCTTGAACTCCGCGTCCTTGGTGTAGTCCTGCGCCCAGCGCGTGGTGAACGGCACAGGCCGCATCGCCTCGTACTGCCGGCGGTCGCGCTTCCATTCGGCGTAGCGCGGGTTCGCGGGCGTGATGACCTCGTCGGCCTGCAGCTTGTGCAGGAACTTGCTGTCGTTCTGCAGAGCGTCCAGCAGCTGCGGATGGGCTTCCTCGTGCGGCAGCATGCGCCGCGCCGGCTTGCCGCGCTGGGGGTCCGTCTTTTCTAGCCACGCCACGAAAGGCGGCAGCTCCAGCTCGGGCAGCACGCTGTTCACGTAGTAGTGGGCCGCGCGCTCGTCGGCCTTTTCCTCGCTGCGCTGCGGTCCCCAGAACACGATCATGTTCACGAGGATCAGCAGCACCGTCATCCACGGCGGATTGCGCCAGCTCGGTCGGTTCTCGAGCGGGATGGCGTAGAACAAATGCGGCCTTGAATGTCAGTTGGTTCGAACGGCCGCGGAGCAGGCCATGCCAGTGCACCCACGGAACCGGCTTTGCCGGGCCGCAGGGTGCGCCCCCCGGTGGGGAGAGGCGCCGCAGGCGCTTCGGGGGGTCATCCCAACCTTGCGCGATGGCGCGCGATCTGCGCCTTCACTTGCGTCGGCGCGGTACCGCCGAGGACGTTGCGCGCGTTGAGCGAGCCGCGCAGGCTCAGCACGTCGTACACGTCCTTCTCGATGCTCGGGTTGAACTGCTGCAGCACGGCCAGCGGCAGCTCCGCGAGGTCGACCTTGTGCGAGGTGGCGGCCTTCACCGCATGGGCCACGGTTTCGTGCGCGTCGCGGAAGGGCAGGCCCTTTTTCACGAGGTAGTCGGCCAGGTCGGTGGCGGTGGCGTAGCCGCGCAGGGCGGCGGCTTCCATGGCCTCGGGCTTCACGGTGATGCCGCCGATCATCTCGGCAAAGATGCGCAGCGTGTCCTTGAGCGTGTCGACGGTGTCGAACAGCGGCTCCTTGTCTTCCTGGTTGTCCTTGTTGTAGGCCAGCGGCTGGCCCTTCATCAAGGTGATGAGCGCCATCAGGTGGCCGACCACGCGGCCGGTCTTGCCGCGGGCCAGCTCGGGCACGTCGGGGTTCTTCTTCTGCGGCATGATCGAAGAGCCGGTCGTGAAGCGGTCGGCGATCTGGATGAAGCCGAAGTTCTGGCTCATCCAGAGAATGAGTTCTTCGCTCATGCGGCTGATGTGCACCATGCACAGGCTCGCGGCGGCGGTGAACTCGATGGCAAAGTCGCGGTCGCTCACGGCGTCCAGGCTGTTCTGGCACACGCCGTCCATGTTAAGCGTTTTGGCGACCAGTTCGCGGTCGAGCGGGTAGCTGGTGCCGGCCAGCGCAGCGGCGCCCAGCGGCAGCCGGTTGACGCGCTTGCGCACGTCCTGCAGGCGCTCGGCATCGCGGCTGAACATTTCGACGTAGGCCAGCATGTGGTGGCCGAAGCTCACCGGCTGCGCCACCTGCAGGTGCGTGAAGCCGGGCAGGATGACCTCGATGTTCTTCTCGGCGATGTCCACCAGCGACACCTGCAGCGCCACCAGCAGTTCGGCAATCAGGTCGATCTCGCCGCGCAGCCACAGGCGCACGTCGGTGGCGACCTGGTCGTTGCGGCTGCGGCCGGTGTGCAGGCGCTTGCCGGCGTCGCCCACGAGCTGGGTCAGCCGGGCCTCGATGTTCAGGTGCACGTCTTCCAGGTCGAGTTTCCACTCGAAGGCGCCCGATTCGATTTCAGCGCGGATCTGCGCCATCCCACGCTCGATCTCGGCGTGGTCCTGCTTGCCGATGATGCCCTGCGCGGCCAGCATGCCGGCATGCGCCAGGGAACCCTCGATGTCGGCCTGCCACAGGCGCTTGTCGAAGAACACGCTCGCGGTGTAGCGCTTCACGAGGTCGCTCATGGGTTCGGAGAACAGGGCCGACCAGGCTTCGGATTTCTTGTCGAGTTGGTTTTGAGTCATGGGAGCCGTGCTAGAGGCAATAATGGGTTGGTTACCCAATGTATCTGTAATGCGCAACCCGTCGATTTTATCGGCCACCTCCACCTCCACGCCTGCGGCCCCGCCGGAAAGAGGGCGTTTGCCCGTGCGCGGCAGCCCGGGGCTGTTCGACGCCTGCCAGATCGGGGTGGTGCTGCGCGCGGTGCTGTTCGTGGAGGCGCTGGTGGCGACCGCGACGCTGTTCGTGTCGTCCTCTCCTGGGGAATGGCTGGTGCAGACCGCCACCGTCACGGGCGGCGCGCTGCCTGCGACGCTGCTGTGGCTGGTGGCGGCCTGCGGGCTCAAGAAGCCGCTGGGCCGTCTGCCGCGGCAGGCGCAGTACGCGGCCGGTGCCGCGCTGGGCGCCGTTTCCTCGCTCTACGGTTGCGGCCTCTTGCGGCTCACCGGCGTCCTGGGCACGGCGCCGTGGCTCGCCAGCGCCGTGGCGGGCGCGTTCATCGCGGGCATGGTCATGGCGGCGATGGTGCTGCGCGCGCGCGGCCAGACGCCGGCCGCCATGACGGCCCGGCTGGAGGAACTGCAGTCGCGCATCCGCCCCCACTTCCTGTTCAACACGCTCAACAGCGCCATTGCGCTGGTGCGGGAAGAACCCGCCAAGGCCGAGACCATGCTGGAAGACCTGGCCGAACTGTTTCGCCAGGCGCTGGCCGACCCCGGCGAATCCGGCACGCTGGCCGACGAAATCGCGCTCGCCGAGCGCTACCTGGCCATCGAGCAGGTGCGCTTCGGCGACCGGCTGCGCATCCGCTGGGACCTCGATGCCGCGGCCAGCAGCGCCAGGCTGCCGCCGCTGCTGCTGCAGCCGCTGGTGGAAAACGCCATCAAGCATGGTGTGGAGCCCAGCCCCGAGGGCGCCAAGCTGCGCATCCGCACCGAACGCCGCGGCAGCGTGGTGGTGATCGAGGTCGTCAACAGCCTGCCGCCGCTGCGCTGGGCCGACGAGCCCCTGCCGCGCGGCCATGGCATCGCCTTGGCCAACGTGCGTGACCGGCTGCGGCTCCTGCACGACATGCAGATGCAGTTCAGCGCCGGCATGGACCAGAAGAACTACCGCGTGCGCATTGCCATTCCCGCCGAATCATGACCCTCAAGACCTTGATCGTTGACGACGAAGCCTTGGCCCGCTCGCGCCTGCGCACGCTGCTGCGCGACTGCCGCTCGCCCGCCGCCGAGGTGGTGGCCGAGGCCGCCCAGGGCGCCGAGGCGCAGCAGCATCTCGCGGGCATGGCGCTGGACCTGGTGCTGCTCGACGTCCACATGCCCGGCATCGACGGCATCGAGGTGGCGCGCGCCCTGCGCGGGCGGGCCGATGCGCCGGCCGTGGTGTTCGTCACGGCCCATGCGGCCCATGCCGTGACGGCCTTCGACCTCGATGCGGTCGACTACCTGACCAAGCCGGTGCGCGCCGAGCGCCTTCAGCAGGCCCTGCAGAAGGCCGAGCGCTTCCTGAAGGAGCGGCGCGCGCTGCAGGCCGACGCGCTGCAGGAAAGCGTGCTCATCCAGGACCGCGGCCGTGCCGAGCGGGTGCCGCTGTCGGAGGTGCTCTACCTGAAGTCCGAATACAAGTACCTCACGGTGCGCACCGCCACCCGAAGCCACATCCTGGACGGCTCGCTGAACGAATTCGAGGAGCGCTATCCCACGCGCTTCCTGCGCGTGCACCGCAATGCGCTGGTGGCGCGCTCGGCCATCCGCGCGCTCGAGAAATACGACGACGGTGAAGACGCCGAAGGCTGGGCCCTGCGGCTCGACGCGATTCCCGAACCGGTCGCGGTGTCGCGGCGACAATTGGCTGCAGTGCGCGAAGTGCTGAAGGAAGCGCGATGACCGACGACAAGAAAACGGCCGGAGAGACACCGGCAACGCCGCAGCCCACGCCACCGCCCGCGGACGCGCCGCCCGAGGTGCCGCCGGAGCCCGTGCTGGAGTCCCCGCCCGAAGCGGTGCCGCCGGAACTGGCGGCGGAGCCCGAGCGCCTGCTGCTGCACATGCCGGTCGACGTGCGCAGCGCTTCGCTGGTGGTGCTCGCCGTGCTGGGCAGCGTTTTCGCGCTGCGATGGGGCCAGGCCGTGTTCATCCCGCTGATGCTGAGCCTGATGCTGACCTACGCGTTGTCGCCGCTGGTCGAGCAGCTGCACCGCCTGCGTCTGCCGCGCTGGATCGCTGCGGCGCTGATCCTCGTCGGCCTGTTCGGCGGCCTGGGCTGGACCGGCTACTCGCTTTCGGGCAATGCCACGCAACTGGCCGAATCGCTGCCCGTCGCGGCCCAGAAACTGGGGCAGGCCATGCGCAGGAGCAGGGGCGCCAGCGCCACGCCGCTCGACAGCGTGCAGCAGGCGGCCGCGCAGCTCGAGAAGGCGGCCGAGGAAAACTCCGCGCGCGTCGCGGCCCGCAAGGGCGTCGCGCGCGTCGTGATCGAGCGGCCGTCCTTCAACGTGCGCGACTACCTGCTGAGCGGCACTGTTGGCTTGCTCGAGGCGATCGGACAGCTCACGCTGGTCGCCTTCCTGACCTACTTCGCACTGTGCTCGGGCGACACCTTCCGGCGCAAGCTGATCAAGATCACCGGCCCGAGCCTGCAGAAGAAGAAGGTCACCGTTCATGTGCTCGACGACATCACCCGCAACATCGAGCGCTACCTGCTGGTGCAGATCCTCATCAGCGCGCTGGTGGGTGTGACGACCGGCCTCGCCTTCTGGGCCATCGGGGTGGAGAACGCGGCCGTGTGGGGAATCATCGCGGGCGTGACCAACCTCATTCCCTACGTCGGCTCGGTGATCGTGATGGTGGCCGCGGGGCTGGTGGCCTTCCTGCAGTTCAACAGCCTGGAGATGGGCGTCCTGGTGGGCGGCGTGTCGCTCGCCATCCACACGCTGGTCGGCAACCTGCTGATGCCCTGGCTCACCAGCCGCACCAGCCGCATGAATCCGGTGGCCGTTTTCGTGGGCGTGATCTTCTGGGGCTGGCTCTGGGGCGTGTGGGGGCTGCTGCTGGGCATTCCGATCACCATGGTGATCAAGTCGATCTGCGACCGGGTCGAAGACCTGCAGCCGATCGGGGAACTGCTGGGGGAGTAGGGGCTCATCCGGCACGCCGGCCGCGCTCCAGCCGGCCGAAGCGCACGATCATCCACGGCCCCAGCAGCGCGCCAAGTCCGACCGAACTCCATGCCGCCACCCAGCTGTACGTGCTGCCGAGGCCGAAGCGCGTCTGCCCCCAGTCCAGCGCAAGGCCGAACACCCACGGACTCAGCGCGCCGGCGCCGAAGCCCATCACCGAGCGCACCGAGTACGCCACGCCCAGCCGGTGCGGCGCCACCACGTCGGCCAGCGCGGTCGAATAGACGGAAGAGTCCGCGATCGCGAGCAGGTTGTAGATGGCGGCCATCGCGGCCAGCAGCCACAGCGGCCAGGTCCACATCCAGCCGAACGCGAAGGACATGCACAGGCTCATGAGCGTGGCGGCCATCATGATGCGTGCTCGGCCGAAGCGGTCGGACGCGGCACCGCCCCCGATGCTGCCGAACACGCTCACCAGGTGCGCGAGCGCCGCCAGCGCAATGCCCGCGCCCTGCCATGGGGCGGCGCCGCCGGCCGAGGCGACCAGGTAGGCCGGCAGCCAGGCCCACAGGGCCATCAGCTCCCAGCAGTGGAAGGCATAGGCCCAGTTGCCGGCCATGGCGGGTTTGTCGCGCACCGTCTCGGCCAGCGCATGCCAGGTGCCTTCGCGCGGCGTTCCCGTGCCGGCAGGCGGTGCGGGCGGCCGCATGCGCCGCAGTGCCGGCACCGTCAGCAGCGCACCCGCGAAGGTGCAGCCCGCCGCTGCCAGCAGGCCGAACCGCCAGTGCAGGGCATGGCTGAAGGCCGCCACCACCGCCAGCGACAAGGCGTAGCCCATCGACGCCGACCCAAGGAAGAGCCCCATCGCCCGGCCGCGCACGGCGGGCTCGGCGTTGCGCGCGAGCAGCTGCAGGCCCGGCGTGTACGAAGCGCCCGCGCACAGCCCGGCCAGGCCGTAGAGCAGCAGCGCCGAAAGATGGTCGTGCGCGAAGGCGGCAAAAGTCAGTGCCGAGCATGCGCTGACCGCGCTGCCGATGAAGAAGACGCGGTGCGGGCCGTAGCGGTCGGCCAGCAGGCCCACGGCAAACAGCGAGCTCATGTAGCCGACGTGCCATGCGCTCTGGATCGAGCCGGCCTGCGCGGCCGTCATGTGCCAGTCGGCCATCATGAAAGGCAGCACCCCGGAATAGGCGGTGACCACCATGGCCTGCAGCAGCCGGCTCGCGCACAGCAGCGCGAGCCATCCGCGCGCGGGGGCCGGTTCAGCGCAGCGCACGTTGCATGAGCACGGTGTCGACCCACTGCCCGAACTTGAACCCCACGTTGCGCAGCACGCCCACCGTTTCGAAGCCCAGGCCCTGGTGCACGCGCTGCGAGCCCGCGTTGGCACTGTTGCCGATCACCGCCACCATCTGCGCGAAGCCGCTGCCGGTGCAGCGCCGGATCAGCTCCTGGAGCAGCGCGCGGCCGATGCCATGGCCCTGCATGCCCTCTGCGACATAGATCGAGTCTTCGACCGTGTGGCGGTAGGCGGAGCGGCTGCGGTAGGGGCTCGCATAGGCGTAGCCGGCCACCTCGCCGTCCTTCACCGCAACAAGGTAGGGGAGGCCGCGCGCAAGCACGCCGGCGCGGCGCGCCTGCATCTCTTCGACGCTGGGCACCTCTTCCTCGAAGGAGCACAGGTCGTGCAGCACGTAGCGGCTGTAGATGGCCTGTACCGATGGCATGTGGTGCGCCCCGGCGTCGAGGATTTCAATGGCGGCGAGTGCTTGGGTTGGCGGAGGCATGGCGCCGATCTTGACGCTGCACTGTCAATAAGTGAAGCTTCGCTCACTGATGCAAGGCATAAGAAATACTTTGGACAAGACACTGAACCTCGATCAGCTCCGGTCTTTCGGCCTGGTGATCGAAACCGGCAGCTTCTCGGCCGCGGCCGACCGGCTCGGCCTCACGCAGCCTGCGGTGAGCCTGCAGATCCGCCAGCTGGAGCGCAGGCTCGCGGTGCGCCTGGTCGAGCGCGTCGGCAAGCGCGCCAGGGCCACGCCGGCCGGCGCGGAGCTGCTGCGGCACAGCCACCACATCGAGACCGCGGTGGAGAACGCCATCGACGCGCTGGCGGACCACGCGAGCGGCATCACGGGCCGCGTGCGGCTGGGCACCGGCGCCACCGCCTGCCTGTATTTCTTGCCGGCCGTGCTGCGCAGCCTGCGCGAACAGTTTCCGGCGCTCGGCATCGTGGTGAGTACCGGCAACACCGACGATCATGTCCGCAAGGTGGAAGAGAACAGCAGCGACCTTGCGCTGGTGACGCTGCCGGCCGCGGGCCGGTCACTGAGCGTCGTGCCGGTGCTCGACGACGAGTTCATCGCCATCGGCCGCAGCGATCTCGCGCCGCTGAAGGCGCGCGTGGCGCCCGCCGATCTGGCTGCGCTGCCGCTGGTGCTGTTCGAGCCCGCGGCCAACACGCGCAAGCTGGTCGACCGCTGGTTCGCGGCCGAAGGCCTGCAGCCGCAGCCTGTCATGGAGCTGGGCAGCGTCGAGGCCATGAAGGAAATGGTGGCTGCGGGGCTGGGCTACGGCATCGTGCCGCGCATGGCGATGACGGGCCGCGGCGCGCACCCCGGCCTGAAGATCAGCCGGCTGGACCCCCGCATGCACCGCACGCTCGCCGTGGTGATCCGGCGCGACAAGCCGGTCAACAAGGCCCTGCGCGTGGTGCTCGATGCGATCCTGGCGGCGGGCGCAGAGGCCGGCCGCGCTGCTACTCGGCCGAAGAAGTAGCCAGGGCGGCGCCGCCGCGCGCCCGGCCCAGCGTTCCGACGATGAGCGCCGCAATCAGCACCAGCACGCCGCTGAGCACCATCGCGCTGGAGATGCCGTGGTTGTCGACCGTCACGCCGCCGATCAGCGCGCCGGAAGCGATCGCCACCTGGAAGCCGCTCACGAGCAGAGCCTGGCCGGCTTCGGGAGCGTCGGGCACGGCCTCCATCATCCAGCCCGTGAGCGCGACAGGGATCAGGCCGAAGGCCACGCCCCAGATCACGACCACCACCGCGCCGGGCACGAAGCCGGAGCCGATCACGGTCGAAAGCAAGAGTGCCGTGGCCAGCATCAGCGCCGCCAGCAGGGTGGTGCCGCGCACGCTGCGCGCCACCAGGCTGCCGCCGAGGAAGGTGCCGACAAAGCCCACCGCGCCATAGACCAGCAACAGCGTCGAGACCGAGTTGGGCGCGAGCCCGAACACCTGCTGCAGCAGCGGCTTCAGGTAGGTGTAGGCCGCGAAGTGGCCGGCAATGAAGAACAGCACCGCGAGCAGCCCGACCTGCGCCATGCGGCGCGTCAGCGGCGTGAGCAGGTCGCGCGCACCGATGGCGCGCACCGGCGGTATCGCGGGCAGCAGCCACAGCTGCACCAGCAGCACCGCGGCTGCGAGCGCGCCGGTCACGGCGAACGAGGCGCGCCAGCCGAACTGCGTGCCCAGGAACGAGCCGGCGGGCACGCCGAGCACGGTGGCGGCGGACACGCCCGCCAGCACCAGCGACATGGCGCGCGCCTTGGAGGCGTCCGGCACCAGCTGCGTGGCGGCGGCCGGCGCGAAGGTCCAGAAGCCGCCCACGCACAGGCCGAGCATCAGGCGTGCGACCAGCATGGTCGCGAAGTTGGGCGCAAAGGCGGCCAGCAGGTTCGAGGCGATCAGCAGGGTGGTGAGCGCGATCAGCACGGTGCGCCGGTCGAGCCGGCCCGAGGCCACGATCAGCGCGGGGCCGGCAAAAGCCGCCAGCACGCCGGGCATGGTGATCATCAGGCCGGCCGTGCCGTCGGACACGTTCAGCCCGCGGGCGATGTCGGTCAAAAGGCCGATGGGCATGAACTCGGTCGAGACCATGGCAAAGGTGCCGACGGCGATCGAGCCGACCGCAAGCCAGGCGGAGCGGGCGGTCCTGGCGGGTTCGGGCGCAAGATCATCGATGCAGGGGTTGCTGCTGGGTGAATTCGTCATGGGAAGAGGTCCTGGGCCGCGTCGGCAAGCGCATACCGACACGTTGTTGCGAAAGGCTGCCCAGTGTCGGAGCGGACGGGTCCGCGACAAAGGGGCCTGCCGGCAGTAGTCAGTTTCCCGGCGGAGAACAATCGACCTTTTTGCCGTTCGCCGCCTTCCCGGTTCCGCTAGATGTGCGGTGCGCGAAGCTCCAGCACCCGCCCATCGGCAATGAACGAATCGCCCACCAGCACGCGAAAGGCCGCACCTGCGGGAAACCGCGCCGCTGCAGTTTCCGGCGACAGAAGCTCGATGCCGAGCGCATGCGGCTTTCCCCTTGCGAGCACTTCTCCCTGCGGCACGAACCAGCGCGCGGAGAAGCCTTCGCTGCCGACCACCAGCGCGCAGCGGTATTCGCCCGCGGCCAGCGGTACGTCGTGCGAAGGCAGCGCCGGCGGGCGCAGCGTGAGCTCGGCCAGGAAGTGGGGCGCGAACGCGCGCGTCGCATCGAAGGTCGCGGGCTCGGCCGGCGGCGCGCGACGCGGCAGCTTGCCGATGAGCCAGGCAATGACGTTGCCGATGATCGGCACCCACAGCACCATCAGCAGCGTGCCGATGTCGCGCGTGGTCGTGCCGCGCTCGGCGTAGTGCCGCACGATCGCGCCCGCGACCGCCACGCACAGCAGGATGAAGACGATGAGCTTGCGACGGGACTGGATGGTGGTCATGGACAGGGAAATGGAATCGGCCCGCGGACCTTAACTCACCCGCAGCACCGCATCCGCCGGCAGCGCCTGCCAGTCGATCCATTCGCCGATGGCGGCATGGTGCGTGGGCGTTCCGGCGGCATCGGGCGTTCCCCATTGCAGCGTCAGACGCCGCTGCCCGAGCCGCAGCGCAATCTCGAATCCCGGCCAGTGCGCGGGCACGCGCGGCGTCAGCGCGAGCATGCGGCCCTTCACGCGCAGGCCCAGCAGCGTTTCGACTGCGGCGCGGTGCAGCCATGCGGCCGAGCCGGTGTACCAGCTCCAGCCGCCGCGCCCGACATACGGCGCGGCGCTGTAGATGTCGCCGGCCATCACGTAGGGCTCCAGTTCGTAGGCGGGCCCGCGCTCGGGATGCATCGCGCGGTGCGCCGGGCTCAGGCCCTCGAAGCTGCGCCATGCCGCTTCATGGTCGCCCTGGATTGCCTGCGCCATCAGCGCCCACACCGCGCCGTGCGAATACTGCCCGCCGTTCTCGCGCACGCCGGGCGGGTAGGCCTGGATGTAGCCCGGATTGTTGGCCGAGTGGGCGAAGGGCGGCGCCAGCAGGCGCAGCAGGCCGGCCGGCCCGTCGTGCAGATGCGTCTTGACGGCGGCCATCGCCGGGCCGGTGCGGGCGTCGTCCGATGCGCCCGAGAGCACTGACCACGCTTGCGCGATCAGGTCGATGCGGCACTCGTCATTGGCCGACGAACCGAGCGGCGCGCTGTTGTCGAAGAAGGCGCGGCGGAACCAGGCGCCGTCCCAGCCGGCATCGTGCAGCGCGGCGATCCAGCCTCGCCGCGCCTCGTTCCAGCGCGCGGCCCTGGCGTGCTCGCCGCGCGCCTGGGCGATCGGCGCGTATTGCTCGACCACGCTGCACAGGAACCATGCCAGCCAGACCGATTCGCCGCGGCCTTCATGGCCGACCCGGTTCATGCCGTCGTTCCAGTCGCCGGTGCCCATCAGCGGCAGGCCGTGCACGCCGGTCTTCAGGCTGCGGTCGATGGCCAGCGCGCCGTGCTCGAACACCGTGGCCGTGCGGCCGCTGTGCTGCGGCGCGTAGTAGGCGTCCTCGGCGCCCGCGGGAATCGCGGGGCCTTCGATGAATCCGACCACATGGTCGAGCAGCGCGGCATCGCCGCTCACCTCGACGTAGTGCGCCGTCGCAAAGGGCAGCCACAGCAGGTCGTCCGAAAAATGCGTGCGCACGCCGGCGCCGCCGGGCATGTGCCACCAGTGCTGCACGTCGCCCTCGGGGAACTGGCGCGCCGCGTTGACGATGATCTGCTCGCGCAGCCGCGACGGATCGGTGAGCGCAAAGGCCATCGCATCCTGCAGCTGGTCGCGAAAGCCGAAGGCGCCTCCGGCCTGGTAGAAGCCGGCCTTCGACCAGAGCCGGCAGGCCAGCGTCTGGTAGACGAGCCAGCGGTTGGCCATGGCATCGAACAGCGGGTCGGGCGTGCGCACCTGCAGGCGGCCCAGCAGCTCGTCCCAGAAGCCGCGCACCTGCGCCAGCGCTTCGGACACGTCGCGTTCGCGCCAGCGGCGGGCGAGGGCGAGCGCCGCATCGGCGTCGTCGGCGTGGCCCAGCACGAAGGTGAAGCCGACGCTCTGGCCGGCGCCGACGACCAGCTCGCCGCCGACCGCCGCGCAGGCATCGAGCCCGCTGCCGGCCCGGCGCGCCAGCGTGTCGGGCACTTCGACGATGCCGCGCCCCGCGAAGAACTCGTTGCGGTCGCAGGTCCATTGCGTGGCACCCGGCAAACCTGCCAGCAGCAGGAAAGCCGTGCTGCCGCCAAAGCCCGTGCTCGATTCACGCTGCTGGCCGAACACCGCAGGCTGGTCTTCGGGCTTCCAGCAATGAACGGTGCGCCGGTCGCCGCGCGCGGCGCCGAGCTGCCACTCGGCCATGCCGAGCGCGCGCAGGCGCCGCTGGCCGGAGCCCTGGTTGTGCACGCGCACGTGCACCAGCTTGACGGCGTCGTCCCGGTCCGCGAAGAAGGTGGTCTCGATGGCGAGCTCCCGCTGCCGGCCCTCGAAGACCGTGTAGCCCTGGCCATGCCGCACGCGATGCCGCACTTCGCCGCCATCGCCCGCACCCTGGCCCGCCGGCGTGAGCGGCAACAGCACGCCCGAGGCGAGGTCCTGCAGCAGGTAGTGTTCGAAGGCCGGATCCTGCACCGGATCGTTCGACCATGGCGTGAGCTGGTGCATGCGGCTGTTGCCGGCCCAGGTGAAGCCGGTGCCCCATTCGGACACCTGGAAGCCGAAGCCGGCGTTGGCGATCACGTTGATCCAGGGGCGCGGCGTGCGGTGGCCGGCGCCGACCTCGAAGCGGAACTCGCCGCTGTCGGCATCGAAGCTTCCAGCAGGCGCTGCCGTGGACGGTGTCGCCGCGGGCCGGACCAGCAACGCGGCACGCGACGATGCGGCCGGGGCCTCGGCGTCCGTGCCGGCATCGACCCGCGCCTCGTGCAGAGCCGCCACCTGCGTCTCGAGGGGGCGCCCGTCGGCGGTGAACACCACGCGCGCCAGCTTCGAAAGCGCCGCCTTCTCCGAGGCCGCCACCTCGTGGTCGCGCAGCAGGTAGAAACCTGCCGTGTCGTTGCGTGGAAAGCTGTTCTGCGTCTGGTGCGCAACGCGCAGGCGCAGCGCCTCGATCTCGCGCTGCAGCGGCATCAGGTAGGAGTTCGGCTCGCCGTTGAGCACCACCAGGTCGCAGGCCACGCCGCCGAAGCCCCACCACGGCTGCGCACGCAGCAATGCGTTGATGAGCCCCATGCCGTCCATCGAATGGATCGCGACCAGCACGATGGGCTTGTCGCCCGAGATGCCGAAGCGCCAGATCTGCCGCAGGTCGACCAGTCCGCGGTCCTTCATCACGCGCGGCGTGGTGTAGGTGAGGATGGTCGTCAGGTCCTGCAGCGCAAAGGTCTGCGCGGGTGCGATGCTCAAGTCGCGCAGCCGCACCTGCGCCAGCGTGGCAGCCATGCGCGTGGCGCGTTCGACGTGCATCGGCTCCAGGTAGCGGTCGATGCTGGGCATCAGCGCCTCGATGCTTGCGTCGGCTGCGGTGGCGAAGCTCAGCCGCGCGGTGGCCCCCGGCGCGATCGACAGGCGCACGCGCAGGCATGCGATGGGATCGAGCCCGTTCACCGGCGTACCGTCGGCCGCCAGCGGCTGCGCATCGAGCGCGGGGTTCGCGAGCGAGCGGTTGCGGCCGATGAAGGCGCGCCGGTCGGTCATGCAGTCGATGGAAAGCACATGGGCATCGACCGAGGCAAGGAAGTGCGCGGCGGCCACCACCGGGTCGCCGTGCAGGCGCGGCTTGCGCGCCATCAGCAGCGCGCGCCATGCGGGTTCCCAGCGCGACTCGACGAACAGGTTGGCGAAGGCCGGATGCACCTCGTCGGCCTTGGGATTCGACAGCACCGGCTCGAAGTAGGAGACGAGTTCGAGCGTGCGGGTCTCTCCGCCGCTGTTGTGCAGCGTGATGTTGCGCAGCTCGGTGTCGTCCTCCGGGCTGATCAGCACCGTGGTGCGCGCTTGCAGGCCGTCGCCGGCCGCATCGAACTGCACCTGCTCGGCGAGGAAGCGGGTGCGGTAGGTCCAGCCGGCGCCGGGCGCGGGCAGGGCCGTGAGTGAAACGGGCTCCTGCCGGCCTCCATCTTTTTTGGTATCGCGCAGGTAGAAGAAGGTCCCGTGGCTGTCGCGCAGCGGATCGTCGCGCCAGCGGGTCACGTTGAATGCGTGCCACCGGCTGACGCCCGCGCCATTGGCGCGCAGGGCCACCGTGTAGCGCCCGTTCGACAGCAGGTGGGTGGGCTGGAAGCGGGACGCCGTCGGGTCCACCGCGCGGGGCTGGAACAGGGGCGCCAGTTCGGTCTGGCTGGGCTCGGGCGGCGTGCGCGGGTCGGCGCTGCCGATGATCTGCCGCGGCGTGCGTTCGTGCAGCAGCGATTCGTGCGCTTGCACCAGCGCGGCACTGCCGAACCAGCGGCGCGGCGCCTCGGTGCGCAGCACATGGCACAGCGCCACCAGCGACATGCCCTGGTGGTGCGCCATGAAGTTGCGCACCACGGTGAAGTCCTGTCCCTCGGCCTGGCGCGAGGTGGTGAAATCCACCGCGTCGTGAAAGCCGAATTCCCCGCGCGCGCCGAGCGATTCGAGCAGCTCCAGGTTGGCCACCGCCGCGGCCGGTTCGAGCACGGCGGCCATGGCGCTCGCGTAGGGCGCCACCACGCGGTCGGTGGGTGGCGTGCGGCGCAGCGCGAGGCGTGGCACGCCGAACGGCGAATACTGGTAGGCCAGCGAGTGGTCCTGCGCGAAGTAGGCCGACTCCGAAATGCCCCATGGCAGGCCCAGCGAACGGCCGAAGGCCTGCTGCTCGGCGATGGCCGCGGCGTTGGCCACCTGCAGCAGGCCGTCGGCAGGCTCCGGCATCACGAGCGCGGGCATCAGGTACTCGAACATCGAACCGGACCACGACTTGAGGCCGGGCTGGAAACCCACCAGCAGGAACGGCCGGCCCAGCGCCATCCAGTGGCGGCGAGGTACATCCCCCTTCGCAATCGCCAGGAAGCTCAACAAGCGCGACTCGGAGGCCAGCAGGTCGTAGTAGCTGGCATCGAGCACGTTCTCCTCGACACGCAGGCCGATGTGGAACAGGTGCCGCTTGGGGTCGTAGAGGCCGCTGAAATCCATGCAGGCGTGCAGCGCATCGCAGCGCTGAGCCAGCGCCTCCAGCGCGGGTTCCTCGTGGCGCTGGCAGCCCTCGGCAGCAAAGGCGCGGCAGGCCTGGGCCACGGCCACCAGGTGGCCCGCGAGGTTGCCGCTGTCCACGCTGGATACGTAGGCGGGCGGCAGCAACTGAAGCGTCTGCGTGTCGTACCAGTTGAAGAGATGGCCCTGGTGCTTCTGCATGCGGTCCACGGTGTCGAGCGTGGCCGTGATGCGCGCGAGCAGCGCCGCGGTGTCGATCCAGCGGAACTCGCGCGCGCAGCAGGTGGCCAGCAGGTACATGCCGATGTTGGTCGGCGAGGTGCGGTGGGCGATGGTCGGCCGCGGCTCGAGCTGCAGGTTGTCGGGCGGCAGGTGGTTGTCTTGCGGGCCGACCACGTGCTCGAAGAAGCGCCAGGTGTCGTGCGCCAGTTTCTCCAGGTAGGCGCGTTGTTCGGCGCTCAAAGGATCGGGCACCTGCGCATCGACGCGGCTGCTCCACCACGCCGCGAACGGCGCCAGCGCCCAGGTCAGGAACAACAGAGGCCCGGCCACCGGGTAGGCGCTCCAGCGCGCCGCCAGCGCGGCCAGCGCCAGGCAGAGCAGGCTGCTGAGGGCCGCGTTGCGCAGGAAGGGCAACAGCTGCTGGCTGGACTGGGCCTGGGCCTGGGCGGTCGTGGTCCATTGAAGCAGGTGCCTGCGGCTGACGGTCAGCCGCCATGTCGCCAGGAACATCGCATCGAGCAGCAGGCGCGCCTGTGCCGCCAGCTGCACGAACTGCCAGGCTGCGCCGGCCATGGCCCGCAGCAGTTCCACCGCACCGACGTCGAAGAAGTGGCGCAGCTCGATGGCGCGGCGCGTCGGTACCAGTCCCGCCAGGGCGCCGAGCAGCGGTCCGAGCATGAGCGCCGCGGCGACCGCGGCCAGCGCCCATCCGAGCGGCATGGCCTGCGTGAAGACCACGAGCACCAGCAGCGCGAAGGAGGCGGGCACCACCAGCGAGCGGCGCAGGTTGTCGCCCATCTTCCAGAGCCCGAGCGCATCGATGCCGAAGTGCCTGGCGCGCCACAGCAGCGGCAGCAGCTGCCAGTCGCCGCGCACCCAGCGGTGCACGCGCGATGCGGCCACGCCGGAGTGGTGCGGGTGGTCCTCGATCAGCACCACGTCGCTCACCATCGCGCAGCGCGCGACCGTGCCTTCGAGCAGGTCATGGCTCAGCACCGCGCCTTCGGGCAGGCGCCCGTCGAGTGCGGCATGCACCGCGCGCACGTTCAGCAGGCCCTTGCCGGTGAAGGAGCCGCTGCCGAACACGTCCTGGTAGATGTCGGATGCGCCGCTGCCGTAGGGGTCGAGCCCGCACTGCCCGGCAAACATCCAGTGGAAGAAGGAGCGCTCGCTGCGCATCGGAAACGGCGTCACGATGCGCGGCTGGAGGATGCCGAAGCCCGCGACCACGCGCCGCCCTTGTGCGTCGATCTCGGGGGCATTGAGCGGATGGGCGGCGATCGACACCAGGTCGCGCAGCGCGCCCGGCGGCAGGCCCGTGTCGCTGTCGAGGGTCAGCACATAGGGCGTTCGTCCCGGGGCCAGCTGCTGGCCCGGCGCAAGCGGCAGGAAGCCGCTGGCGTCGCCGCTTGCCAGCAGGCGCATCAGCATTTCGAGCTTGCCGCGCTTGCGCTCCCAGCCCATCCAGCGTTCTTCGGTACCGCTCCAGCTGCGCGGCCGGTGCAGCAGCAGGAAGCGCGGGGCCGCGCCGGCGGGCGCCGGATATCTGGCGTTGAGCGCGGCGATGCGCGCAACGGCATCGTCGAGCAGCGGCGCGTCTTCCGGCAGCGAGGCTTGCGGGGCATCGGCCCAGTCGGTCAACAGTGCGAACTGGGCGTGCGCCTCACGATTGGCGAGCCAGTGCAGTTCGAGCCGGTGCGCGAGCTGCGCGGTGTTCGCGGGTGAGCTCAGCAGCGTGGGAATGACGACCAGCGTGCGATGCCGTTCGGGAATGCCGGCCGCGAAGTCGAGGCGAGGCAATGCCTGCACCCGCACCGACTCGGCCACGATGCGCTGCGCCAGGGCGATCAACGCCTCCGAAAGCGGCCATGCGAGCAGTGCCATCGCTGCGATGGCGGTCCAGCCGCGCGGCGGAGGCAGGCCGTGCGCGACGGTCGCGAGCAGCCACACCGTGCCCAGGACGATGGACAGCACATAGGCGAGCAGGCGCCAGCCGCGGCGGCCATGCAGCCGCCGGGCCCTCGCCGGCCGGCCGGCACGGCCCGCCGGCGCATCGGACTGCAGCGCCGCGACCAGCGCATCGCGCCCTTGGCCGAACAGGTGGTAGCCGGCGGTGCTGTCGGCGCGATCGGTGCCGGCGCTGTCACGGCCGGCCGGCGCGGCGGCCGCGAGCCGCACCACGGCCTGGGCCACTTCGCGTTCGGATCGGCCGCAGTCGCGCGCGATCCGCTCCATCGCATGCGTGATCTGCTGGCGCGTGAGCTCGCTTTCATCGGCGAAGCTGGGCAGCTCGTGCAGCGCGCGCAGCGAGCGGCTGACGGGTTCGATCAGGCCGCTCCACTCGACCTGCCCGATCATGCGCAGCGTGGTGATGATGTTGCCGACCGTGAGGTTGGCCGCGGCCTGCGCGTTCTGCGCCTCGCCGATCAGCGCCGGCCCGTTGGGGCAGTGCTGCTCGGTCCAGCGCACCAGCGCCGGCGTGTTCTCTCCGTGCTCCACCGGCAGGCGCTGCCAGAGCTGCGTGAGGTACGCATCCTGCAGGTTGTGGCTTTGCAATGCGCGGTACAGCGTGTCGAGGTCCTGCGTCGACAGATGCGGTGCCGCGTCCCAGACCGCGTGCGCTATTTCGCGCGCCACCTTGTTCTCCGCAATGCTCTCGGCCACGCGGCGCAGGTTTTCGAGCAGCACCACGCGCAGGGTGGTGGGCAGCGCCCAGAGTTCGCCGAGCGTGAGCTCGTCGATGTCCTGGTAGGCGTTCAGAAAGGCGGTGAACAGCGTCTTGTTGAGCACGCTGTCGGTGTGGGCCACGTAGGCCCAGGCAATGCCGTAGACGCGCGGCAGGCCCGCGAGTGGCGGCGTGGCGAGCTTGGGCAGCCGCGCGTAGTAGCTGCGCGGCACGCCGTCGTGGATCTGCTGGAGCTGCGCCTCCACAAGGTGGAAGTTGTCGAGCAGCCATTCGGCTGCGGGAGATACATAGCGCCCGCTCTGCGAGATCAGTGCGATGTAGTCGAAAGCATTGCGCAGTGATTCGAGGTTTTCGTCCACGCGCGGGAAAAAGGGCGCTCCCTCGCGCGCGCGGCGCGGGTCGAGTTCGACCACCTGGGCCCGGGCCAGGCTGTGACCGTGCTGTTCGAAGCGCTGGGCTCCGAAGAGCTCGGCGCGGATCGGCAGCGCCACCGGGTCGTGGGGCGCAAGGAGCAGCGCGCGCGCGTACGCACTGAGATCTGCGAGCCGGTCAACGACAAAGGCGGCGCTCATGGCGCCGCCTTTGTCTGGAGTTCGAGGAGGGGGCCGCCTATTTGCCCCCTCTCGGGGGAAATTGCAGCCCGTGTCGCTTCAGGGTCTGCCACCCTCAAGCGACGGCGAACAGCCCGATACCGAAGGCGACCGCAACGAAAGCCATCGTGACGATCCGGCCCGCAGCGAGCGCGCGCACCCGCTGCATGTGGCTTCGCACCGAGAACCATCGCCCGTGGGCGCGTGCGCAATGGCGCATGTGAGAGGCCAGCGCTTCGAAATCGTGATGGACGAAATCGATCTGCGAATGAGTCAGCGACTGCGGGGTAGACATTGCAACGGGCTCCTGAATACGACTCGAGCTGCCGCGCGATTGCGAGAGATAGCGAGAAACTTTGAACGTCCCCCGACCCTACTCTCTTAATTGACCTTACGGGTTGCTATCCCGCGTTCCTTGCGTAGGAAAGGGCGCACAAAACGCCCTTTCCTGGCTTGCTCGATCGATCCGGAGATCTGCTCAACCCGTGTTGCGCAGGCCGGCCGCCACCCCGTTGATCGAGATGTGGATGCCGCGCTGCAGCCGCTCGCCGCCTTCGCCCGCGCGGTAGCGGCGCATCAGCTCGACCTGCAGGTGATGCAGCGGATCGATGTACGGAAAACGGTGGCGCACCGAGCGCTGCATCTCGGCGTTGCCCTCGAGCCTCTGCTTGGCGCCGGTGATGAGCGTGAGCGCGTCGGAGGTGCGGTGCCACTCGGTATCGATCATCGAGAACACCTTCTGGCGCAGCTTGCGGTCGGTCACCAGTTCGGCATAGCGCGACGCCAGCGCGAGGTCGCTCTTGGCCAGCACCATGTCCATGTTGGAGAGCAGCGTGCGAAAGAACGGCCACTGCGCATACATGCGGCGCAGCAGCGCGGTGCGCTCCTTGCGCGCGGCCGGCGTTGCGGCCGAGGCCAGGAACTGCTCCACGCCCGAGCCGAAACCGAACCAGCCGGGAATGGTGAGCCGGCACTGGCCCCAGCTGAAGCTCCATGGCACGGCGCGCAGGTCGTCGATCTTGTGGCTCGGGTTGCGCGAGGCGGGACGCGAGCCGATGTTGAGCTCGGCGATCTCGCGGATCGGCGTGGAGCCGAAGAAGTAGTCGCCGAAGCCCGGGGTTTCGTAGACCAGCTTGCGGTAGGCCGACATGCTCGCGGCCGACAGCTCCCCGGCCGCCGACAGGAAGGTGGCGGGCGCCGACTTGGCCTGCGGCAGCAGCGTGGCTTCGAGCGTGGCGGCCACCAGCGTCTCGAGGTTGCGCCGGCCGATCTCGCGGTTGGCGTACTTCGAGCCGATCACCTCGCCCTGTTCGGTGAGGCGGATCTGGCCGCGCACCGTGCCGGGCGGCTGCGCGAGGATCGCCTGGTAGCTCGGTCCGCCGCCGCGTCCCACCGTGCCGCCGCGGCCATGGAACATGCGCAGGCGAATCGGATGGGCCTTTTTCCTGTTGAGCTCGTCGAACAGTGCGACCAGCGCAATGCCTGCGCGGTAGAGCTCCCAGTTGCTCGTGAAGATGCCGCCGTCCTTGTTGCTGTCGCTGTAGCCGAGCATCACGTCCTGCTCGGCGCCCGAGCGCTCGATCAGCGCCTGGATGTTCGGCAGCGCATAGAAGGCACGCACGATGGGGGCGGCATTGCGCAGGTCCTCGATGGTTTCGAACAGCGGCACCACGATCAGGTCGCAGGTGGCGTTGCCGTCCATCTTGCCGCGCAGCAGGCCCACTTCCTTTTGCAGCAGCAGCGCCTCGAGCAGGTCGCTCACCGTCTCGGTGTGGCTGATGATGTAGTGGCGGATGGCGGCCGCACCGTAGCGCGCACGCGCGGTGCGCGCTGCCGCGAAGATCGCGAGCTCGCTCTGCGCGAGCGGCGAGTATTCGGCATCGGGCACACGCAGCGGGCGCGCGTCGTCGAGCAGCTTGAGCAGCAGCGTCTGCTTGGCCTCCTCGGCCAGCGAGGCATAGGCGGGCTCGATGCGCGCGGTGGCCAGCAGCTCGGCGATCACGGCCTCGTGCTTGTCCGAGCTCTGGCGCAGGTCGACCGTGGCCAGGTGAAAGCCGAACACCTCGACCGCGCGGATCAGCGGCCGCAGGCGCGGCGCCGCCAGCACGCTGCCGTGCTTCTCGACGAGCGACTCTTCCACCGTGTGCAGGTCGGCCAGGAATTCCTCGGCCTTCGTGTAGGGGTTTTGCGGCGGCACGGCGTGGCGCGCGGCTTCGCCGCCGGTGAGCTCGCGCAGCGTGGCCGCCAGCCGCGCATACACGCCGGTGAGCGCGCGCCGGTAGGGCTCATCCTTGCGGTGCTCGCTGGTGTCGGGCGAGCGCTCGGCCAGCGCCTGCATCTCGACCGACACGTCCACCAGCGTGGCGGACAGCGAGAGCTCGCCGCCCAGGTAGTGCACTTCGGTGAGATAGTGGCGCAGCGCCAGCTCGGCCTGGCGGCGCAGCGCGTATTCGAGCGTTTCGGCCGTCACGTTGGGATTGCCGTCGCGGTCGCCGCCGATCCATTGGCCCATGCGCAGGAAGGGCGCGACCGAAGGCACCACACCGCCCTGGCCCAGCGCCTTTTCGAGGTCGGCATAGACGCGCGGAATCTCGCGCAGGAAGGTGGCTTCGTAGTAGCTCAGCGCATTCTCGATCTCGTCGGCCACGGTGAGCTTGGAAAAGCGCAGCAGCCGCGTCTGCCAGATCTGCGTGACGCGGATGCGCATCTGCGTTTCGTTCTCGGCAAACTCGAGCGGCGTGAGCGCGTCCTTGGCGCCGGCGTAGGCGCTCTGGCGCAGCTTGATCTCGTCGCGCGTGGTGAGCAGCTGCGCAATGGCGCGCTCGGCATCGAGGATGCTCTTGCGCTGCACCTCGGTCGGGTGCGCGGTGAGCACCGGCGAGACATAGCTGCGTGCCAGCGAGGCCACCACTTCGTCGGGCTTGACGCCGGCCTTGCGGATGCGCGCGAGCGCGGTCTGCAGATCGCCGTCGGCGTTTTCGCCGGCGCGCTCGGCCTCGGTGCGGCGGCGGATTTGGTGGCGGTCTTCGGCCAGGTTGGCCAGGTGGCTGAAATAGGTGAAGGCGCGGATCACGCGCACCGTCTGGGCCGCGCTCAGGCCCTTGAGCAGGTTCTTGAGCGCGCGGTCGGCGGCGTGGTCCGCATCGCGGCGGAAGGCCACCGACAGCGTGCGGATCTTCTCGACCAGCGCATAACTCTCCTCGCCCTCCTGTTCGCGGATCACGTCGCCGAGGATGCGGCCCAAAAGCCGGATGTCGTCGATCAGCGGCTGGTCTTCGGCTTGCCGGCGCCTGGGCGGCGCAGGAGTCTTGCTGGCTTTCATTTCGATGTTTTTCCTGGTCTAGAAAAGAATGCGCCGCCTGCGTTGTTGCGGCGCAACATGCTAGCATTCCGGAGGTCTTCAACATGTACTTTTTGGGAGCGGCCTTGAGCAATATCGTGATCGCCACGCGCGAAAGCCGGCTCGCCCTGTGGCAGGCCGAACACGTGCAGGCGCTGCTGCAGGAAAGAGGCCACGCGGTCAGCCTGCTGGGCATGACCACGCGGGGCGACCAGATCCTCGACAAGTCGCTCAGCAAGGTGGGCGGCAAGGGCCTGTTCGTGAAGGAGCTCGAACTCGCGCTCGAGGAAGGCCGCGCCGACATCGCGGTGCATTCGCTGAAAGACGTGCCGATGGACCTGCCCGAGGGTTTCGTGCTGGCCTGCGTGCTGGAGCGCGAAGACCCGCGCGATGCGCTGGTGTCGCCGCGCCATGCCTCGCTCGACGAGCTGCCGCAGGGCGCCGTCGTCGGCACCTCCAGCCTGCGGCGCGTGGTGCTGCTGCGCGCCCTGCGGCCCGACCTGCGCATCGAGCCGCTGCGCGGCAACCTCGACACCCGCCTGCGCAAGCTCGACGAAGGCCAGTACGACGCCATCGTGCTCGCGGCGGCCGGACTCAAGCGGCTCGGGCTCGAACACCGCATCCGGGTCGCGTTCGATCCCGACACCATGCTGCCGGCCGCGGGGCAGGGCGCGCTCGGCATCGAGGTGCGGGCCGACCGCACCGAGCTGATCGCGCTGCTGGCCACGCTGGCGCATCCGCGCGATTGGCTGGCCACCGCCGCCGAGCGCGCGGTGAGCCGGTCGATGGGCGGCAGCTGTTCCATGCCGCTGGCAGCCCATGCGCGCTGGCAGGCCGATGGAGCGCTGCGCATCGATGCGGCCTGGGGCGACCCCGAGGGCAATGCCGCGCTGGTGCGGGTTCAGGCGCAAGCACCGGCCGCCGACTTCGCGCAGGCCGGCGCGCTCGGCGAACGTGCCGCTGCGCTGCTGCGCGACGCTGGCGCGCACTGACGATTTTTCAAACAACGATGGCTGCCAAGCCCGTCATCGTCACGCGGCCGGCGCGCGAGGCTGCGCAATGGGCGGACGAGTTCCGGGCCGCGGGGCTGGATGCCGCGGTGCTGCCGCTGATCGCCATCGAGCCCGCCATCGACGCGGAGCCGCTGCGCGCAGCGTGGAAGCGGCTTGCGGACTACGCGGCGCTGATGTTCGTGAGCGCCACCGCGGTCGAGCATTTCTTCCTGCATGCGGAAGAAGGGCAACGCGCAACCGGCCCGCGCTTCTGGGCCACGGGGCCCGGCACGGCACGCGCACTCTTGCGTGCCGGCGTGCCGCAAGGCGCCATCGACGCACCGCCTTCCGACGCCGCCCGCTTCGATTCCGAGGCCCTGTGGGAGCGCGTGAAAGGGCAGGTGGCCCAGGGCGTGCGCGTGCTGATCGTGCGCGGCGGCGATGCGGCCGGCCACCCGAGCGGACGCGACTGGCTCGCCCACGAGATCGATGCCGCCCAGGGGCTGCGCGACACCGTGGTCGCCTACCGGCGCCTGCCGCCATCCTTCGACGACGCGGCGCGTGCGCTGGCGCTCGATGGCGCCGCGGGGCGCGCGGTCTGGCTGTTCAGCAGCTCGGAGGCCATTGCCAACCTGTGCGATGCCATGCCGGGCACCGACTGGCATGCGGCCGTTGCGGTGGCGACCCATGCGCGCATCGGCGAAGCCGCGCGGGCCGCGGGATTCGGTTCGGTGCGCGTGTGCCCGCCGCTGCGGGAAGCCCTGGTCGCGTCGATAGAATCCTTCACATGAGTGCCGCGTCCCCGTCCGACGACTTCTCCCCCCCATCTTCCGCCGCGCCGGTGCCCGCCACGCTGGCGATGGCGCAGTCGCCGGAGTCGCAGGCGGCCGCCGCAACGATGCTCTCGCGCATCGGCTTCGGCCTGCTGGCCATCGTGGCGCTGGCGGCCCTGGTGACGGCCATCTCCCTGTGGCAGAAGGTCAGCGGCATGCAGGAGCAGCTGGCGCGCCAGAGCGCCGATGCGCTGGCCCAGTCGCTCGAGGCGCGCACGCTCGCGCGCCAGGCCATCGACACGGTACGCGAGACCGCAGCCCGCGCCGCGCTCACCGAAACCCGGGTTGCCGAGGTCGCGCTGCAGCGCTCGCAGCTCGAAGAACTGATGCAAAGCCTCTCGCGCTCGCGCGACGAGAACCTGGTGGTCGACATCGAATCGGCCGTGCGCCTGGCGCTGCAGCAGGCGCAGGTCACGGGCAGCGTGGAGCCCCTGCTGGCCGCCCTCAAGTCCGGCGACCTGCGTATCGCGCGCGCCGCGCAGCCCCGGCTGGCGCCGCTGCAGCGCGCCATGCAGCGCGACGCCGACCGCCTGCGCAGCAGCGCCAGCGCCGACAGCGGCGAAGCGCTGCAAAAGCTCGACGAGCTGATGCGCAGCGTGGACGACCTGCCGCCGCTCAACGCCGTGGCCATGCGCGGCTCGGGCCTCAATGCCTGGCAGCCCGAGCCCATTCCGGCCGATGCGGCCTGGTGGGAAAAACTGCTGCTGACGGTGCGCGCCGAAGCGCGGTCGCTGGTGCGGGTCGGGCGCATCGAACGTCCCGAGGCGGTGCTGCTGGCACCCGACCAGACCTATTTCCTGCGCGAGAACCTCAAGCTCAAGCTGCTCAATGCGCGGCTCTCGCTGCTGTCTCGGCAGGTGGACGCCGCGCGCAGCGAACTCGCCACGGTGGCCGCATCGCTGAACCGCTATTTCGATCCCGCATCGCGGCGCACGCAGGCCGCCGCCACGCAGCTGCAGCAGTTGCAGGCGCTCGTGAAGACCTCCGAACCCCCGCGCATCGACGACACGCTGTCGGCGCTGGCCACGGCGGCAGCGGGGCGCTGACGTGAGCCCCCACGTTCATCACTTCGTGTATTTGCTGCCCCCCAAAGGGGGCGCAGGCCTCCCTTGGGGCGGCCCGGCGAGGGGCCTGACGTGAGAGCCGCACTGTGGCTCCTCGCGCTGTTCGCCGTTGCGGCGGCTGTGGCGCTGTTCGCGGGCAACAACCAGGGCACGATCACCGTGTTCTGGCCACCCTGGCGCGTCGACCTGTCGCTGAACCTGGTGCTGGTCATCCTGCTGGCCGCGTTCGTGCTGCTCCATCTTGCATTGCGCGGCCTGGCGGCGCTGTTCTCGCTTCCGACCCAGGCGCGCCAATGGCGGCTGCAGCAAAAGGAACGCATGCTGCACTCGGCCCTGCTCGATGCCATGGTGCAGTTGCTCTCGGGCCGCTTCTCGCGCGCGCGCAAGGCCGCGCAAGCCGCGCTGGTGCAGGAAAAAACGCTGGCCGCGCTCGGCGCGAGCCTGCCGCAGGCCCAGCAGGTCCGCGTGCTGTCGCACCTGCTGGCTGCCGAGAGCGCTCAGGCCCTGCAGGACCGGGCCGCGCGCGACGCGCACCTGCAGCAGGCGCTCAACGAAAGCGTCGACCGCATCGTGCTGGCCAGTCCCGAAACGCGCGAAGGCGTGCAGCTGCGCGCGGCGCGCTGGGCGCTCGAAGACCGCGATCCCGCGGGCGCCCTGGCTCGGCTCGAGGAGCTTCCCCAAGGCGTGCAGCGGCGCACGCTCGCGCTGCGCATCCGCCTGAAGGCGGCGCGCCAGGATGGGCGCACGCTCGAAGCACTGGAAACGGCGCGCCTGCTGGCCAAGCACCGGGCCTTTTCCGAGGGCGCAGCGCAGAGCATCGTGCGCGGCCTCGCCACCGAGCTGCTGTCGGGTGCGCATGACCCGGCACAGCTGCTTCGCGCCTGGGCCGAGCTCGACGACGCCGAGCGTGAAATGCCCGAGGTCGCGATTCACGCCGCCCAACGCATGGTGGCACTGCGCGGCGATCTGTCGCTGGCGCGCGGCTGGCTGCTGCCGGCCTGGGAGCGCATGGTGTCGCAGCCCCGGGGCCTGGGCGATATGCTGCGCGTCAAGATGGCGCGCGCGCTCGAGGCGGGGCTCGATTCGGTGGATGCCGACTGGCTGGCCCGCATCGAAACGGCGCAGCGCAACAACCCGCGCGACCCCAACCTGCAGTACCTCGCGGGCATGGCCTGCATGAAGCGCCAGCTCTGGGGCAAGGCCCAGCAACTGCTGATGCAGGCCGGCCTGGGCCTGCAGGACACGGAGCTTTACCGGCGCGCCTGGCTGGCACTGGCCGAACTGGCCGAAACGCGCGGCGACGAAGAGCAGGCCGCAGCGGCCTGGAAGCGCGCGGCGCAGACCGAGAAGGTCTGACCGGCAATCGGTCCCGCGCTGCGGCGCTTGCTGCTCTCTCTTGCATTCCCCATAAAAAAACGGCGCCGATGTGGCGCCGTTCTTCATTGTTCCCGGGCCCTCGGGCCCGGGCTTCTTCAGTTCACGCCTTGCGCGTCGGAAGGCGCCTTTTCGAACGGCAGCGTCATCGCGCCGAGCTCGCGGCGGGTTTCAACCAGCACCAGCGGACCGTCGTCGAGCACGATCGCGGGCGGGCGCTCGCGCGGCACATGCACCGGCTTCGGCTCGGCCGCGATCGCTGCGCGGGCCTGTGCAATGCGCTCGGCGTCCGAGTTCACCCATTGCAGGCCCGAGCTCTCGGCGATCTGCGCGAGTTCGGTCAGCGGCAGTTCGAAGGGTTGCACCTTCGGCAGTGCACGGCCATTGGCCGCGGGCTTGCTGCTGCTCTCGACGGCGACAGGCACCGCCGCGACTGCAGCGACCGCGACCGCGGGAGTTGCGGGAGCGGCAGGAGCTGCTGCGGCCGGGCGATCGAAGTAGCTCCGCGGTGCCGGTTCGCGTGCTTCTGCTTCGGGCACTGCGGTGCGTTCGGCCATTGCGAGCGGCTGGGCCGGCTGGCGTGCCGGTGCTTCGCCGGCCTCGGCGTTGTCGGCCGATGCGCCGGCCACGCCGGTTTCGCTGTCGTCGCGCGGACCGCGCTCGCGGCGATCCCGGCCGTAGCGGTCGCGCGAACGGCCGCGGCGCTCTTCGCCTTCGCGGCGCGGTGCCTGCTGCTCGCCGGTACCGGCTTCGCCTTCATTGGCCGGTGCCATTTCGGCGGCTTCGGCAATGCGGATGTCCGCTTCGTCGAGATTGGCCGGGGCCTCGCCGTTGGCGAAACGCGGCTGGCCTTCGCTGCGGCGCTCGCGGCGGCCGTCGTTGCGCTCGCCTCGCGGTGCGCGTTCTTCGCGGCCGCCGCGCGGCGCACGTTCGGCTTGCGCGCCGTCCTGCGGGGCGACGTTGTCGCCGCCGGATGCGTCGCGCGGTGCATCGTTGCCATTGCGCTCGCCGCGCTCGGCCCGCTCGCCACGTTCACCGCGCTCACCGCGTTCCCGGCGTTCGCCGCGTGCGCGCGGCGCGCGTTCTGCCGGCGCATTGCCTTCATCGCCAGCGGGTGCGCCCGATGCCGGTTGCTGCGCTTCGAGGTTGCCGTCGACCAGTTCGGCCGATGCCGGCCGTGCCTCGCGGCCTTCGCCTTCGCGGCGCTCGCCGCGGCCACCGCGGCGCTGTTCGCCGTCGCGCGGGCCGCGTGCTTCACGGGGCTCGCGAGGTTCGCGGAGCTCGCGCGGCTCGCGTTGTTCGCGCGGCTGGGCGGCTTCGCTGCGGATCTCGCTGCCGCGTCCTTCACGGCGCTCGCCTCCGCGGCCACCGCGGCGTTCGCCGTCGCGGCCACCGGAGCGGCTGCCGTTTTCACCGCGGCCTTCGCCGCCGCGGCCACCGCGGCGCTGTTCGCCATCGCGGGCGCCGCGCGCTTCGCCGTCGCGGCCCGGGCGGCCGCCATCACGGCGCGTGGGCTTCGGAGGCTCGACCGGGATCACGGCCGGCGCGGGCGCCGGTGCCGGCGTGCCGCCGAACCAGCTCTTGATGCGGGCGAAGAAGCCGGTCTCGGCCGGTGCCGGTGCGCTTGCGACGGGGGGCGCAACCGGTGCCGGGGCCACGGCGGCCGGGGCACGCGCCGGTTCGGGCCGGGGCGGCACCACGGGCGCGGGCGCATCGGGCAGCACGCCCTTGATGACCGGCGTCTGCTTGTTGGTGGGCTCCTGCGAGCGGCGCGTGACCGAGGTCGGGTCCTCGATCTCGTCGGCCATCTTGTAGCTGGCTTCGATGTGGTCCAGGCGCGGATCGTCGTGCTTCAGGCGCTCGAGCTTGTAGTTCGGCGTTTCGAGCGTCTTGTTCGGCACCATCAGCACGGTGACGCGTTGCTTGAGCTCGATCTTGGCGATCTCGGGGCGCTTTTCGTTCAGCAGGAACGAGGCCACTTCGACCGGCACCTGCACGTGCACGGCAGCCGTGTTGTCCTTCAGGCACTCTTCCTGGATGATGCGCAGGATCTGCAGCGCGCTCGATTCGGTGTCGCGGATGTGGCCCGAGCCGCCGCAGCGCGGGCAGGGGATCGACGAGCCTTCGCTGAGCGCCGGCTTCAGGCGCTGGCGGCTCATTTCCATCAGGCCGAACTTGCTGATCGAGCCGAACTGCACGCGGGCGCGGTCTTGCCGCAGCGCGTCGCGCAGGCGGCTTTCGACTTCGCGGCGGTTCTTCGACTCGTCCATGTCGATGAAGTCGATGACGATCAGGCCGCCCAGGTCGCGCAGGCGCATCTGGCGGGCCACTTCGTCGGCGGCTTCGAGGTTGGTGCGCGTGGCGGTTTCCTCGATGTCGCCGCCCTTGATGGCGCGCGCCGAGTTCACGTCGACCGAGACCAGCGCCTCGGTGTGGTCGATCACGATGGCGCCGCCCGAGGGCAGCTGCACGGTGCGCGCATAGGCGGATTCGATCTGGTGCTCGATCTGGAAGCGGCTGAACAGCGCCGCGTCGTCGCGGTAGCGCTTCACGCGGGCGGCATGCTCGGGCATGACGTGCGCCATGAACTGCTGCGCCTGCTCGTAGATGTCGTCGGTGTCGATCAGGATGTCGCCGATGTCGTGATTGAAGTAGTCACGGATGGCGCGGATGACGAGCGAGGATTCCTGGTAGATCAGGAAGGCGCCCTTGCCGCCCTTGGCCGCGCCGTCGATGGCGCTCCAGAGCTTGAGCAGGTAGTTCAGGTCCCACTGGAGCTCGGGCGCCGAGCGGCCGATGCCGGCGGTGCGCGCGATGATGCTCATGCCCTTGGGGTACTCGAGCTGGTCCATCGCCTCCTTGAGTTCGGCGCGGTCGTCGCCCTCGATGCGCCGGCTCACGCCGCCGCCGCGCGGGTTGTTGGGCATCAGCACCACATAGCGCCCGGCCAGCGAAATGAAGGTGGTGAGGGCCGCGCCCTTGTTGCCGCGTTCTTCCTTCTCGACCTGGACGACCAGCTCCTGGCCTTCCTTGATGACGTCCTGGATGCGCGCCTGGTTGGCGGAAACGCCTTCGGCGAAGTATTGCTTGGAGATTTCCTTGAACGGCAGGAAGCCGTGGCGGTCTTCGCCGTAGTCGACGAAACAGGCTTCGAGCGAAGGCTCGACGCGCGTCACGACGGCCTTGTAGATGTTGCCCTTGCGCTGTTCGCGCCCTTCGATCTCGATTTCGTAGTCGAGGAGCTTTTGCCCGTCGACGATGGCCAGGCGGCGTTCTTCGGCCTGCGTGGCATTGATCAGCATCCGCTTCATGATGCGTTGTCCTTATATGTATCGTTCTACCGGCCCATGACGGGCCAACGATGCACGGACGACGCCCGCGAAACGAGGGGAATTGCCGCTTGGCCCCGGATGTTGTCGCTGCCGCGCCGAGCGCGGACAGGCCTCTTGAGCGTCAGCTCAGGAAGACAACCGGGGTGGGGGCGCGTGGATGGGCGCGAGCCAGGTTCGGTGTTGAGCAGCTATCTTATTGATAGCTGGTTGCGCAATGGTGGCGCGCGGTGCGGATGACTCAATGCCTGAGGCCGCTGGCAGAAGCCAGGTGGGCCAGCGCAGGCACATTTGAATCAGCAGCATCAACACAAGGGACTCGCTTCGATCCGCCGGCAGCTTGGAAGCTGCAGGCTGGGTATTCCGTATCGGTGTTTCGTGGGTGTCGGCTTGACTTGGGCGCCACGCCTGCCACTTTGCGCAATTGCGCGGGGTTTGCAGGTTCGGCGCCAAAGCGGCATCGACCTCGCAGCATGGTCCTGGGCGTTTGACTGCAGTGATCTAAACTTCTGTCTAATCAAGCACTTACACGACCGCGCTGGTGAAAAACATTATAGGTGCGAAGCGAAGCCCCGCGGCCGCTCCAAATCCCGCAGTTCCAGACTCCGCAGTCCAAGACGCTGCGGCGGAGGCTGGCGCGCCGCATGCGGCCATCAGATTCATCACCGTCGATGCGGAATCCGCGGGCCAGCGGCTCGACAACTTCCTGTTCCGCCACCTGAAGGGCGTGCCCAAGACGCATGTCTACCGGATCATCCGGTCGGGCGAGGTGCGCATCAACAAGGGGCGGGTGCAGGCCGAGACCCGCATCGAAGCCGGCGACGTGCTGCGGCTGCCTCCCATACGGATATCACCGCGGGCCGAAGAGGGCGCCGCGCCGCCCGCGCCGGCGCGCGAATTCCCGGTGCTGCTGGAGGACGACGCGGTGCTGGCCATCGACAAGCCCGCCGGCGTGGCCGTGCACGGCGGCAGCGGCGTGAGCTTTGGCGTGATCGAGCAGCTGCGGACGGCGCGCCCGGGCGCCAAGTTCCTCGAACTGGTGCACCGGCTCGACCGCGAGACCTCGGGCATCCTGCTGGTGGCCAAGAAGCGCAGCGCGCTCGTGGCGCTGCAGGATCAGTTCCGCGAACGCGAGACCGGCAAGACCTACCTTGCGCTGGTCGAGGGCGCCTGGCCTGCCAACAAGAAGGTGCTCGATGCGCCGCTCGCCAAGTACCTGCTGCCGGGCGACGGCGCGGGCGCCGGCGAACGCCGCGTGCGGGTGGTCGCCAAGGACCATCCCGATGCCATGCGGGCCGTGACGCTGGTGCGCGTGCTGGCGCGGCTCACGCTGCCGGGCGACGCCGCGCCGCTGTCGCTGCTGGCGGTCACCATCAAGACCGGCCGCACCCACCAGATCCGCGTGCACCTTGCATCGGCCGGCCATGCCATCGCGGGCGACGACAAATACGGCAACTTCGAGCGCCAGCGCGTGTTGCAAAAGCTCGGCCTCAGGCGCATGTTCCTGCATGCCTGGCGACTGCAGTTCACCCACCCCGCCACGGGCGAGCGCGTGGCGCTGCAGGCCGGCCTGCCGCCCGAGCTGCAAGCGTTGATGCCGCCCCAGGCGATCGAAGCGCTTGCCCAACATCCCACTCCCACGGCCAATGACTGATTCCTCCAGACCCCTGCGCTTCGACCTGATCGCCTTCGATTGGGACGGCACGCTCTACGACTCCACGCGGCTCATCGTGCGCTGCATCCAGGCGGCGGTGATCGACGTCGGCGGCGCCAAGCCGAGCGAGAACGACGCCGCATGGGTGATCGGCCTGGGCCTGGCCGAGGCCCTGGCGCGCGCCGCGCCCGATGTGCCGAAGGAAAAATACGCCGAGCTCGGTGCGCGCTACCGCTACCACTACCTGCAGCACCAGGACGACCTCGTGCTGTTCGACGGCGTGCTGCAGATGATCGACGCCCTGCGCGCGCGCGGCCACAAGCTCGCCGTGGCCACGGGCAAGTCGCGCCGCGGCTTGAACGAGGCGCTGAAGTCGGTCGCGCTGCGCGACCGCTTCGACGCCTCGCGCACCGCCGACGAAACCTTCGGCAAGCCGCACCCGCGCATGCTGCTCGAACTCATGGAGGAGCTCGAGGTGCCGCCCGAGCGCACCCTGATGATCGGCGACACCACGCACGACCTGCAGCTGGCGCTCAATGCCGGCTGCGCGAGCGTGGGCGTGAGCTATGGCGCGCACGAGCCCGAGAGCTTCGACGAACTGAAGCCGCTGTTCGTCGCCCACTCGGTGGCCAGCCTGGAGACATGGCTTCTCGCCAACGCCTGAAAATCGCGGCATGAGCGAAGAACAGCGCATTCCCCTGTGCAATGCCGCGGAGCTGGTCGAAGGCGGCCGGGCCGTCCCTTTCGATGTGGTCTATGGCGGCGAGACCTGCCGGGCCTTCGCTGTGCGCTTCGAAGGGCAGCCGCATGCCTACCTCAACCGATGCAGCCACGTGGCCATGGAGCTGGATTTCCAGCCCGACCGCTTCTTCGACGACAGCGGCCAGTGGCTGCTCTGCGCCACCCACGGTGCGGTCTACCGGCCGGACACCGGCGAATGCGCCGGCGGCCCATGCCGCGGCGGGCTCGTGAAGATCGCCCTCAGCGAACGTGACGGCGTGGTGCACTGGCATACTGCCTGGAACCTCCATCCCCTGATTTTTTGACAATGACCGACCCGAACCGCACGGAACCCGAAGGTTTTGATCCTTTTGAGCCGGCCACCCCCATTGCGTCCTCGCAGGGCGCGCCGAGAAACATGGCCAAAGACCCCACGCAGCGTCCCGGATGGGAGCGCGCAACGCTCGAGAAGCTCGCCTTCGCTTCGCTCAACGAGCAGAAGGCGGCGCGCCGCTGGAAGACCTTCACGCGCCTGTCGTGGCTCGCCTTCTTCATCTTCCTGGTCTGGCTGGCGATGTCGCGCAACGCGCCGAGCGCCGCCAAGACCACGGCCCACACGGCCGTGGTCGAGATCAAGGGCGAGATCGCCAACGGCGGCGACGCCAGCGCGGAATTCGTGGTGGCGGCCATGAAGACGGCCTTCGAGGACGAGGGTGCCAAGGGCATCGTGCTGCTCATCAATTCGCCCGGCGGAAGCCCCGTGCAGGCGGGCATCATTAGCGACGAGATCAAGCGCCTGAAGGCCAAGCACAAGAAGCCGATCTACGCGGTGGTCGAGGAAACCTGCGCCTCGGCCGCGTACTACATCGCCGCCGCCACCGACAAGATCTTCGTCGACAAGGCCAGTATCGTCGGCAGCATCGGCGTGTTGATGGACGGCTTCGGCTTCACTGGCGTGATGGAAAAGGTCGGCGTCGAGCGCCGGTTGCTGACGGCCGGCGAGAACAAGGGTTTCCTCGACCCGTTCAGCCCGATGAGCGACGCGCAGCGCGCCCATGCCCAGGCCATGCTGAACCAGATCCACGCGCAGTTCATCAACGTGGTGAAAAGCGGGCGCGGCGACCGGCTCAAGCTCGACACCCCGGGGCTTTTCAGCGGCCTCTTCTGGAGCGGCGAACAGGCCGTCGAATTCGGCTTGGCCGACCAGCTGGGCAATGTCGACTTCGTAGCGCGCGAAGTCATCAAGGCCGAAGAGGTCACCGACTACACCCGGCGCGACAACGTGGCCGAGAAACTTGCGAAGAAATTCGGCGCCGCCATGGGCGCGGCCACCGTCCGCTCGCTGCAGTCCGCCACGCCGGCGCTGCGCTGAGGCCGGCGGCCAGTCGCTTCAAGACCGTTTGCCGTCCTCGCCCGTGAGGCGGGCCGAGGCCGCCAGCGCCGCGGCAAAGACCACGACCACATAGAGCGCGGCCGTCAGCGAGCTGGCCCGCGCGAGCAGGCCGATCACCGCCGGGCCGGCCATGAAACCCAGGTAGGCCACGGCCGAGACGGCGGCAATGCCGATGGCGGGTTCAATGCCGGGCACGCGCGCCGAGGCGCCGAACAGGATCGGCACCACGTTCGCAAAACCGATGCCGACGCCCGCGAAGCCGAGCAGCGCGAGCCAGGGCAGGTCGGTCAGCAGCACCAGCGCCATGGCCGCGGCCGCCAGAATGCCGCTGCCGCGCAACAGTGCCGTCGGCGAGAAGCGCGCGCGCATGGCGTCGCCGCCGAACCGCGCCGCCGCCATGGCGGCGGAGAAGCTCGCGTAGGCCAGCGCGGCCTGCTTTTGCGGGCTGCCGAGTTCCTGCTGCATGTAGAGCACGCTCCAGTCGTAGATGGCGCCTTCCGCAATCAGGCCCAGCGCGGCGAGCACGCCAAGCACCGCCAGCGTGCCGCGGGGCAGCCGGAAGCGATGGTCCGCCGGGGCGGCATCGCTCGCGGCGGGCGGCCTGGGCAGCATGCGCGTCGACGCGACGGCAACCACCAGCACCATTGCCGCTGCCACCCACAGCAGATGCGCCTGCGCCCCGAGCCCGGCGGCCAGTGCCGCGCTGCCACTCGCGGCGCCGGCCATGCCACCCAGGCTGAACATGCCGTGCATGCCGCTCATCAGGGGCTTGCCACCGTGCAGCTCCAGCTGCGCCGCCTCGGTGTTGATGGCCACGTCGAACACGCTGGTCACCAGGCCGAAGACCGCCAGCAATGCCAAAAGGAAAAGATAGCCCGGCATCGCGATCAGGCCGGCAAGCAGCAGGGCATAGACGCAGCCGCAGAGCGCGGCCATGCGCCGCGGGCCGTGGCGGCCGATCCAGCGGCCGGCGCTGGTCAGCCCGAACATCGCGCCGGCGCCGGCCGCGAGCAGGGCCAGCCCGAGCTCGGCTTCGTCGATGCCGTAGTGCGCCTTGACCGTCGGAACATGGACGCCCCAGGTCGCAAAGATGAATCCGGACGAAAAGAACTGCGCGCGCGAGGCCCAGCGCGTGCCGGCGGTCACCCCCATCGTCAACGCCCGATCGCGAACACGGCCGGCAGGCGTTCGTCCAATGTGCCCGGCTGCGCCTTGGCGCGCCAGGATTTCACGGTTTCGCTGCGCACGTGGGCGCTGGCGAGCGTCAGGCCGCGTGCTACCGCGAGCCGGGTGTTGTGCTGCAGCGTTTGCACCAGCGCCTGAAGCAGCGCGGCGTTGCGGTAGGGCGTTTCGATGAACAGCTGCGTCTGGCCCGTCTTGAGCGCCAGCGCCTCGAGCTCGCGGATGCGCACCTGGCGCTCGCCGGCATCCTGCGGCAAGTAGCCGACGAAGGCGAAGTTCTGCCCGTTGAGGCCGCTCGCAGCCAGCGCCAGCAGCAGCGAGACGGGCCCGGTGAGCGGCACCACGGCAATGCCCAGGTCATGCGCGGCGCGCGCCACCGAGGAGCCGGGGTCGGCCACCGCCGGCATGCCGGCCTCACTCAGCAGGCCGACGTCGTGGCCTTCGAGCGCGGCGGCCAGCAACGGGCGGGCATCGAACTGCCCCGCGTGGTCGCCCTTCT
Source organism: Variovorax sp. V93 (assembly GCF_041154485.1). Taxonomy (NCBI): domain Bacteria; kingdom Pseudomonadati; phylum Pseudomonadota; class Betaproteobacteria; order Burkholderiales; family Comamonadaceae; genus Variovorax; species Variovorax sp. V93. Next base: position 1,559,211 of record NZ_AP028669.1, read on the forward strand.
TGTGCACCTCGCGCGGCAGTTCGCGGATGTCCTGCGCCTGCAGCGGCGCCGCCAGTGGCGCGACGGCATCGATCCGCTTCAGGTAGGCGCGGGCCGACTTGGCGTTCTCGCAGATCCAGTGGGTGATCCCGGCGGCGGCCTGGATCGTGCCCAGCGGCAGGGCGTCCTGCAGCGGCGCCTGGGTGTCGCAGCCGAAGTCGAGCGGCGCGGGAACGAGGTAGAGCTTGCCGTGCGTCACAGGAGTTCGACCCCCGCGGCGCGCAGCATCCGGCAGGTGCGGATCAAGGGCAGGCCGACCAGCGCCGTCGGGTCGTCGCTGTCGATCGCGCTCAGCAAGGCGATGCCGAGCCCTTCGCTCTTCGCGCTGCCTGCGCAGTCGTACGGCTGCTCGGCCTGCAGGTACTGCTCGATGGCGGCATCGCTGAGTTCGCGGAACACCACCCGCACCGGCGCCAGGTCGCGCTGGACGAAGCCGGTGGCCTCGCAGACCACGGCCACCGCGGTCTGGAACACCAGTGTCTGGCCGCGCATCCGGCGCAGTTGGGCCGTGGCGCGCGCGTGGTCGCCGGGCTTGCCGAGCGCCTCGCCCGCCAACTCGGCCACCTGGTCCGAGCCGATGACCACGGCTTCCGGAAAGCGTGCGGCTACGGCGCGCGCCTTTTCGAGCGCCAGCCGCTCGGCCAGCTCGCGCGGCGTTTCGCCGGCCAGCGCCGTTTCGTCGACTTCGGGTGCCTGTACATCGAAGGACAGGTGCAGGCGGTTCAGCAGTTCGCGCCGGTAGCGCGAGGTCGAGGCGAGGATCAAGGGGCGTTGCATGGGCCAGATTGTGCGGGAGCCGCGCAAAACCCTCGGGCATGCCTTTGGGGGTGACGCGGCCGGCGCGCTAGACTGGCGCGGATGAAGAGAGAATTTCCCCCCCAACGGCTCGACGTGGCCGGCTTTGCCGCCGCTGCCGCCACCCTGGACGCCACCGACCCGGTTCCGAGCTATGTGCGCCTTGCCGCCGAACTGGCGGCTCCGGCGCCCGATGCCGTGGTCCGCTGGACGGCGACCGGCGAAGAACGCCCGGGCGCCGACGGCAAGGCCGTGCCCTGGCTGCACCTGGAAGCCGAAGCGACCGTGCCGCTGACCTGCCAGCGCTGCCTGACGCCTGTGGAGACGCCGCTGGTGGTGGACCGCTGGTTCCGCTTCGTTGCCGACGAGGCCACGGCGGAGGCCGAAGACGAGGAGTCCGAGGAAGACCTGCTCGTCATGAGCCGGGACTTCGATCTGCCCACCCTGATTGAAGACGAGCTCCTGATGGAGATTCCCGTCATGCCCGTGCACGAGGTCTGCCCGGTCCCGGTGCGGCTCTCTTCCAGCGACGATGACTTCCAGGCGGCCGAAGAGGCCAAGCCGAACCCCTTCGCGGTGCTCGGCGCGTTGCGTTCGCGCAAGCCCGAAGAGGGCAAGTAGCCCTTTTTCGCCGCCTGGGCTATAATCATGGGCTTCGCGCGCGCCGCCGTGAGCAGCAAGACAGGCAAGGGCATTCCATGCATGCCCCTGGATTGCCACCGCAAGAGAGCGCATCCAATCACTCACCTAACAGTCCAGGAGCCATCATGGCCGTCCAGCAAAACAAGAAGTCGCCTTCCAAGCGCGGCATGCACCGTTCCCACAATGCGCTGGTCGTGCCCGGCATTGCCGTTGAGCCGACCACTGGCGAAACGCATCTGCGCCACCACATCAGCCCCAACGGTTTCTACCGTGGCCGCCAGGTGCTCAAGAACAAGTCTGAAGCCTGATCTCGCATCCCAAGGCCGAGGCCCGAAGCTACTTTTGCCGTAGCGTCGGGCCTTTGTTTTGATGGCTACGCCTTCTTCCCCCGAATCCACTGCTGCGCCTTCCGCAATCACGCTCGCCGTGGATTGCATGGGAGGTGACCATGGGCCGCGCGTCACGCTTGCGGCCTGCCGCGCGTTCCTCGAGCGGCACAGCGAAGCCTCGTTGCTGCTGGTCGGCGCGCCGGCTGCGCTGGCAGGCTTTGCCGCGCATCCGCGCGCCCGCATCGTCGCGGCCAGCGAGGTGGTGGGCATGGACGACCCGATCGAAATCGCCCTGCGCAAGAAGAAGGATTCTTCGATGCGCATCGCGATCCAGCAGGTCAAGGATGGCGCCGCCCAGGCGGCCATCTCGGCCGGCAACACGGGCGCCCTCATGGCCATTGCCCGCTACCTGCTCAAGACGCTCGACGGCATCGATCGCCCGGCCATCGCTCCTCAGCTTCCCAACGCCAAGGGCGGCGCCACCACGGTGCTCGACCTGGGCGCCAACGTCGATTGCGACGCGGAAGACCTGCTTCAGTTTGCCGTGCTCGGCTCGGCGCTGGTTTCGGCGCTCACGGGCAACGAGGCGCCTTCGGTCGGCCTGCTCAACATCGGCGAAGAGGCGATCAAGGGCAGCGAAACGATCAAAAAGGCCAGTCAACTGCTGCGTACGGCCGCCAACTCGAAGGATCTGAACTTCTACGGCAACGTGGAAGGTAACGATATTTTCAAGGGCACGACCGATATCGTCGTTTGTGACGGTTTTGTCGGAAACGTGGCACTGAAGGCGAGTGAAGGCGTGGCCTCGATGATCGGCGAGTTCATCCGCGTGGAATTTTCGCGGAGCATTTTCACGAAAGCGGCGGCAATTGTTGCCTATCCGGTTCTAAAAGCGTTTAAAAATCGGCTCGATCACCGTCGGTACAACGGTGCGGCCCTGTTGGGCCTGCGTGGCCTGGTTTTCAAGAGCCATGGCTCGGCCGACGAAGTGGCTTTCGGCCATGCGCTGGATCGCGCTTATGATGCCGCTCGCAACAACCTGCTCGATCGCGTGCGGGCCCGCATCGCTCACGCCGCGCCATTGCTCGCGCGGCAGGAGCCCGCGGTGCCAGCCGACGCGACGGCCCTTCACGTTTGATGAGCTCTTATTCACGCATCACCGGCACCGGCAGCTACCTGCCGCCGCGCCGGGTGACCAATGACGACCTTGCCAAGGAATTGGCAACGCGCGGCATCGAAACCTCGAACCAGTGGATCGTCGAGCGCACCGGCATCCATGCGCGGCACTTCGCAGCGCCTGAGGTCACGAGCAGCGATCTCGGCCTCGAGGCCGCCCGCCACGCACTCGAAGCCGCAGGCCGCAAGGCGGAAGACATCGACCTGATCATCGTCGCGACCTCGACGCCCGACATGGTGTTTCCTTCGTCGGCGGCCATTCTCCAGAACAAGCTTGGCGTGGCCGGCTGTCCGGCCTTCGACGTCCAGGCGGTCTGCAGCGGCTTCGTCTATGCGCTGACCGTGGCCGACGCCATGATCCGCACCGGCACCGCGCGTTGCGCGCTGGTGGTCGGCGCCGAAGTGTTCTCGCGCATTCTCGATTTCAACGACCGCACCACCTGCGTGCTGTTCGGCGACGGTGCCGGCGCCGTGGTGCTCGAGGCCAGCGAGGAGCCGGGCATCCTGGCGAGCGACCTGCATGCGGACGGCAAGCACGTCGGCATTCTTTGCGTGCCGGGCCACGTCTCGGGCGGCAATGTGCTGGGTACGCCGCTGCTGCACATGGACGGACAGGCCGTGTTCAAGCTCGCGGTGCGCGTGCTCGAGGATGCCGCCCGCGCCACGCTGGCCAAGGCGGGCAAGACCGAGGCCGACATCGACTGGCTCATTCCGCATCAGGCCAACATCCGCATCATGGAAGGCACGGCCAGGAAGCTGAAGCTCCCGCGCGAGAAGCTCATCGTCACGGTCAACGAGCATGGCAACACCTCGGCCGCCTCCATTCCGCTGGCGCTCGACGAGGCCGTGCGGTCCGGCAAGGTGAAGAAGGGCGAAACCGTCATGCTGGAAGGCGTGGGTGGTGGCTTCACCTGGGGCGCGGTGCTATTGAATCTGTAGTGCATCGCGATGCCCCTCCGGGCTGCGATGCGACACGACGCTTTTGATAAAAATGAAATCCTTTGCTTTTGTCTTCCCGGGTCAGGGCTCCCAGGCCGTCGGCATGCTCGATGCCTGGGGCGATCATCCGGCCGTGGCCGAAACCCTGCGCGAAGCTTCCGAAGCGCTGGGCGAAGACATCGGCGGGCTGATCAAGAACGGCCCGAAGGAAGAACTGGCGCTGACCACCAACACGCAGCCGGTGATGCTGGTGGCCGGCGTTGCCGCCTGGCGCGCCTGGCTGGCCGAAGGCGGGCCCACCCCGTCGATGGTGGCGGGGCATTCGCTGGGTGAATATTCGGCGCTGGTTGCGTCCGGCGTGCTGACGCTCGCGCAGGCCGCGCCGCTGGTGCGCTTTCGGGCGCGGGCCATGCAGCAGGCGGTGCCGGTCGGCGTCGGCGCCATGGCGGCGGTGCTGGGCATGGACGCCGCCAAGGTGGTGGCGGGCTGCGCGGAAGCCACGGCGTCCTTCGGTGCAGGCAGCGCCGAGATCGTGGAGGCGGTGAATTTCAACGATCCGATGCAGACCGTGATCGCGGGCAGCAAAGCGGCCGTCGACAAGGCCTGCGAACTGCTCAAGGCCGGCGGTGCCAAGCGCGCGCTGCTGCTGCCGGTGTCCGCGCCCTTCCATTCGAGCCTGATGAAGCCCGCCGCCGAGGCATTGCGCGAAAAGCTCGCCACCCTCACGCTGGCGGCGCCGCAGATTCCGGTGCTGAACAACATCGACGTGGCGGTCGAGACCGATCCCGCGCGCATCCGCGACGCCCTCGTGCGCCAGGCCGCCGGTCCGGTTCGCTGGGTCGAAAGCGTGCAGGCCTTGAAACTGCGCGGCGCAACCTCCATCATCGAGTGCGGGCCGGGCAAGGTGCTGGCCGGCATGGTCAAGCGCATCGCCCCCGAGCTGCAAGCCGCGTCGGTGTACGACCCGGCAACGCTCGCGGACACCCGACAATCGCTCGCCGGCTGAACGGCGCGGGCCCAGACACTTCTTTTATGAGCATTCCCAAATTCGAAGGGCAGGTCGCCCTGGTCACCGGCGCATCGCGCGGCATCGGCGCAGCCATCGCGCTCGAGCTGGCGCAGCGTGGCCTCAAGGTGGTCGGCACCGGCACCACCGAGGACAGCGCGGCCAAGATCACTTCGGCGCTCAGCGCCTTCGACGGCCGCGGCCGCGCACTCGACGTGAACGACGCCGTCGCGGTCGAGGCGCTGATCGACGAGATCGTGAAGGCCTACGGCGCCATCCACGTGCTGGTCAACAACGCCGGCATCACGCGCGACACGCTCGCCATGCGCATGAAGGACGACGACTGGGACGCGGTGCTCGACACCAATCTCAAGGCCGTGTTCCGCCTCTCGCGCGCGGTGATCCGCCCGATGATGAAGCAGCGCTACGGCCGCATCATCAGCATCACGAGCGTGGTGGGCGCCTCCGGCAATGCCGGGCAGGCCAACTACGCGGCAGCCAAGGCCGGCGTGGCGGGCATGACCCGCGCGTTGGCGCGCGAGCTGGGCAGCCGCAACATCACGGTCAACTGCGTGGCGCCGGGCTTCATCGAAACCGACATGACGGCCAGCCTGCCCGAGGCACAGCAGCAGGCGCTGCTGCAGCAGATCCCGCTGGGCCACCTGGGCAAGCCGGCCGACATCGCACATGCAGTGGCCTACCTCGCGTCGCCCCAGGCGTCCTACGTGACGGGGCAGGAGCTGCACGTCAACGGCGGCATGCACATGTAGCCGCAAGGCGCAAACTTTTCCCGTACCGGGCGCACGGCAAATGCCACAATGCGCCCGGCTAAAATCCACTGTTACCTACAACCCTCAGAGGGAACCAAATGAGCGATATCGAAGCACGTGTCAAGAAAATCATCGCCGAGCAACTCGGCGTGGAAGAGTCCCAAGTAACCAACGAGAAGGCCTTCGTGGCCGACCTCGGTGCAGACTCGCTCGACACGGTCGAACTGGTGATGGCACTCGAAGACGAATTCGGCATCGAGATTCCCGACGAAGACGCCGAGAAGATCACCACGGTGCAAAACGCCGTCGACTACGCCACCAAGAATCAAAAGGCCTGATCGGCCAGCTGACACTGCAACGACGGCCGGCGGCTCTTTTTTCAACCGCCCGCGCCGCTCGGCAGCTGTTCAGCGCTTCCAGAAAGGTTTGCCGGCATGACCAAACGCCGCGTCGTCGTGACCGGACTCGGTTGCATCGCTCCTGTCGGAAACACCGCAGCCGAATCCTGGGCCAATCTGCTGGCCGGGAAGTCGGGCATTGCGAACATCACCGCGTTCGATGCAAGCGCCTTCGCCTGCAAGTTCGCCGGTGAGGTCAAGGGTTTCGACATCACCCAATACATCTCGGAGAAGGAAGCGCGCCACATGGACCGCTTCATTCATCTGGGGCTTGCCGCCGCCATCCAGGCGGTGCAGGACAGCGGACTGCCGACCGGCGAAGCGCTGTCCTATGAGAAGGCCGTGCGCATCGGCTGCAACATCGGCTCGGGCATCGGCGGGCTGCCGATGATCGAAGAGACGCACGGCGAATACGCGAGCCGCGGACCGCGCCGCATTTCGCCGTTCTTCGTACCGGCTTCGATCATCAACATGATCTCGGGCCACGTCTCGATCAAGTACGGCTTTAAGGGTCCGAACATCGCCGTCGTGACCGCCTGCACCACGGGTTTGCACGCCATCGGCACGTCGGCACGCATGATCGAATACGGCGACGCCGACGTCATGATCGCGGGCGGCGCCGAGTCGACCATTTCTCCGCTCGGCATCGGCGGCTTCACCGCGCCTCGCGCGTTGAGCACCCGCAATGACGATCCTGCCACGGCTTCGCGTCCCTGGGACAAGGACCGCGACGGCTTCGTGCTGGGCGAGGGCGCCGGTGTGGTCGTGCTCGAGGAGTACGAACACGCCAAGGCGCGCGGCGCCAAAATCTATGCGGAAGTCTCGGGCTTCGGCATGACCGGCGATGCGTACCACATGACCGCGCCTGACGTCGACGGCCCGCGCCGGTCGATGGCCATGGCGCTGGCCAATGCGGGCGTCAACCCCGACGAGGTCCAGTACCTGAATGCGCACGGCACCTCCACGCAGATCGGCGACGTCAACGAGACCAATGCGGTCAAGCTGGCTTTCGGTGATCACGCGAAGAAGCTCGTCGTCAATTCGACCAAGTCCATGACCGGCCACCTGCTGGGCGGCGCCGGGGGCATTGAATCGGTGTTCACGGTGCTCGCGCTGCATCACCAGAAGAGCCCGCCGACCATCAACATCTTCAACCAGGACCCGGAGTGCGACCTCGACTATTGCGCCAATCAGGCGCGCGATCTCAAGATCGATGTCGCGGTCAAGAACAACTTCGGCTTCGGCGGCACCAACGGCACGCTGGTGTTCAAGCGCGTTTGAATCTTGCTCTTCCATGTACAGCGCACCCTCGGTGACCTATCCGGTGGGGCGCTCGCGCGGTGCGACCCGGATCCTGATTGCCACCTGGGCCCTGGGCGCCTGCTGCGCAGGTCTCTCGTGCTATTTGATCGATAGTGTCGGCTGGCGCCAGCTGCTGCTGGTGCTGAGCGTCCTGTTTTCCGGCGCTGCGGCCGGACTCGGGCTGCGAAGCGACGGTGCCGGCGTGCTGCACTTCGACGGCCTGTGCTGGAGCCTGACGGGCGCCGATCGCGGCCGGGCCGTTCATGCGGCGCGCGCCGCGGTGGCGCTCGACCTGCAATCGCTGCTGCTGGTCCACCTGACCCAGCCGGGCCGTGCCGGACGATGGATATGGCTCGAACAGCGCGCCATGCCGGAGCGCTGGCGCGATGTACGCCGTGCGGTATATTCGCGCGCCCCGTCCGCCTCGCCTGCGGGCGAGCCGTGGCGAGCAACCGCGCCTGCCGATGCGCCCTGAACCTCCCCGATGACAACTTCTCCCCCGCCAGTGCCACCGGACTCCGGCTTGCCCGATGGGGCCGCCGAGGCGCCGCGCCCGGGCGAGGTCGACCTCCAGCTGGTCCAGCGCACGGTCGCGGGCGACCAGAAGGCCTTCGAGCTGCTGGTCATCAAGTACCAGCGCCGGATCGAGCGCCTGATCGGACGCATGGTGCGCGACGTCGACCTGGTCGAGGACATCGCCCAGGAAACCTTCATCCGGGCCTATCGCGCGCTCCATCAGTTCCGCGGCGACGCCCAGTTCTACACCTGGCTCTACCGGATCGCGGTCAACACCGCCAAGAAGGCGCTGGTCGACATGAAGCGCGACCCGACCATCTCCGAAAGCGCCCTGCGGCCGTCTTCTGACGAGGACGATGAAACTTACCGCCCTGGAAACGAACCAATCAGCGACGAAACCCCCGAATCAGTCTTGGCAGCCAACGAGATCGCCCAGGTGGTCGAGGCGGCCATGGAAGCATTGCCGCCCGAATTGCGCCAGGCGGTCACCCTGCGCGAGATCGAGGGCATGAGTTACGAAGAGATCGCCGAGGTCATGGATTGCCCGATCGGCACGGTGCGCTCGCGTATTTTCCGGGCGCGTGAGGCCATTTCGGCCAGGGTCAAACCGCTGCTGGACAACCAGTCCGGCAAGCGTTGGTAGGTAAGCAGGTGAATGAAATGAATCAGACGATGACGGTTCGTGAACAGGTGTCCGCACTGGCGGACGGTCATTTGCATGGCGAGGACTTTGCGCGGGCCATCGACACCGTCTGCGCGGAAGAAGACGCGCGCGGTGCCTGGCGCGCCTATCACCTGGTGGGCGACATCCTGCGCTCGGGTGCCCATTCGCCCTGCAGCGACAGCAATGCATTCCTGGCCCGCTTCCAGCAGCGCCTGGCCGCGGAGCCCGTGATCGCGGCACCGGTGCCGGCCGCGGCCCCCGCGGTGCTGACGGCGCGGCACAGGGCCGAGGCAGCCAACGAGCCGGTGTTCCGCTGGAAGCTGGTGGCCGGCGCCGCGTCGCTGGTGGCGGTGGCCGCGATCAGCTGGACCCTGGTCGGAAACGGCATCGGTGTGCCGTCGCCGGGTGCCCAGATTGCAGCAGCGCAGCCGCAGCCGGCCGCCAATTCCGTGCTGGCCGCCGCTGCCGCCAACAGCCAGCTTCCGCCCACCGCCGCGCTCACGCCAACCCGCGTGATGGTCGGCAACGGCAGCCCGCAGGTCATGCTGCGCGACCCGCGCCTCGACCAGCTGCTCGAAGCGCACCAGCAAGCCGGTGGTGCATCGCAAATGCCCTCGGGCTTCCTGCGCAACGCGACCTTCGAAGGCCCTGCGCGCTGATCCGCGCCCGTCTCTCTAATGACCGTTCAGATGCCGATCTCCGCACGCGCGTTCGCGCTGGTGTTCGCTGCTTTTTGTTTTGCGCAGATCGCGGCCGCGCAGACCCGGCCCGGGCTGGCGAACGCCAAGGGGGCGGCCTCGGCCCAGGCGGGCGATGCGCCGCCCTCGATGAGCGTCGTCGAATGGCTGCAGCGCATGCACACGGGGGCCCGGCAGCGCAATTACGTCGGCACCTTCGTGGTGTCGGCCGCGGGCGGCGACCTGTCGAGCGCGCGCATCTGGCATGTGCGCGACGGCGACCTGCAGATCGAGCGCATCGAGGCGCTGTCGGGGCCACCGCGCTCCACGTTCAGGCGCAACCACCATGTGATGACCTTCCTGCCCGAGGCGAAGGTCGTGAAGGTCGAGAAGCGCGAAAACCTCGACCTGTTCCCCAATCTGCCCGACAAGCCCGACTCGTCGATCGGCGACTTCTACGACGTTCGCGCCGTCGGCAAGGACCGCGTGGCGGGCTTCGATGCCGACGTGGTGCAACTGGTGCCGCACGACGCACTGCGCTTCGGCTACCGCATCTGGAGCGAGCGCCGCTCCGGCCTCGTGGTGAAGCTGCAGACCGTGGACGCCGAATCCCGCGTGGTGGAGCAGTCGGCGTTTTCAGAATTGCAGCTCGACGCGCCGATCAAGGCGCAGGCGCTCGCGCAGATGATGACCAATACCAGCGGCTACCGCGTCGAGAAACTGGAGCTCGAACGCACCAGCGCGCAGGACGAAGGCTGGGTGCTCAAGGCGCCGGTGGCCGGCTTCAAGCCGCGCAGCTTCTACCGGCGTCCGGCCGGCAGCGACAGCAAGGCGGGGCAGGACCGCACCGTCCAGTGGACCTTCTCCGATGGCCTGGCCTCGGTGTCGCTTTTCATCGAGCGTTACGATGAAAAGCGTGCGCCGCGTGATGGCGTGCTGACGATCGGGGCCACCAACGCCATTCGCCGGCGATTGCCCGAGCCGGCGAGCGACTGGTGGCTGACCGCTGTGGGCGAGGTGCCGCAGCAGACGCTCAATGCGTTCGCTCAAAGCCTCGCGCGCACGCGCTGACCCGCTGCGCCTGCGCTGTAGTAGATGGCGCTGAACCAAGTCCGTATCACCGACTCATAGCTCTTCTTCTTTTGGCCGCTCTGTTCTTTTGAAAGAAAACCGATGATGTTCAAAGTCGAGGGACACAAGCTTCGTTCCTATCTCTTCGCATTCGGCATGGCCTGCTCGGCTGCCGTGGGTTTCGTGCCGGCAGCGCCGGCCATGGCGCAGACGCGCGGATTGCCCGATTTCGCCGATCTGGTGGAGCAGGTGGGGCCGGCCGTGGTCGGTATCCGCACGGTCGAGAAAGTGGCCTCGGGCGGCGGCAGCGGCGAAATGGACGAGGAGATGCAGGAGTTCTTCCGGCGCTTCTTCGGGCAGCCGCTGCCGGGCAACCCGCGTCCGGGCCCGCGCCCGAACCGGCCGCAGCAGCCGCAGGAGGAAGAGCGCCCGCGCGGCGTGGGCTCGGGCTTCATCCTGTCGGCCGACGGCTATGTCATGACCAATGCGCACGTGATCGAGGATGCGTCCGAAATCCTCGTCACGCTGACCGACAAGCGCGAGTTCAAGGCCAAGCTGATCGGTGCCGACAAGCGCAGCGACGTCGCCGTGGTCAAGATCGAGGCGACCAGCCTGCCGGTGGTGAAGATCGGCGACATCTCGAAGCTGCGCGTCGGCGAATGGGTCATGGCCATCGGTTCGCCCTTTGGCCTGGAGAACACCGTGACCGCCGGCATCGTGAGCGCGAAGCAGCGCGACACCGGCGACCTGGTGCCCCTGATCCAGACCGACGTGGCCATCAACCCCGGCAACTCGGGCGGCCCGCTGATCAACCTGCGCGGCGAAGTGGTGGGCATCAACAGCCAGATCTATTCGCGCTCGGGCGGCTACATGGGCATCTCGTTCTCGATCCCGATCGACGAGGCGATCCGCGTCAGCGACCAGCTGCGCGCCACCGGCCGCGTTTCGCGCGGGCTGATCGGCGTGACCATCGGCTCGGTCTCCAAGGACGTGGCCGAATCCATCGGGCTCGGCAAGGCGCGCGGTGCGCTCGTGAGCAGCGTGGTGCCGGGTTCGGCAGCCGACAAGGCCGGCGTGCGCGAGGGCGACATCATCACCAAGTACGGCGACAAGCTCATCGAAACCCCCAGCGACCTGTCGCGCTCGGTGGCCAGCACCAAGCCCGGCTCAAAGAACACGCTGACGGTGTTCCGCAACGGCAGCACGCGCGAGCTTTCGGTCACCGTGGCCGAGGGCGATGCGGAAGCCAAGCCGGCCGGCAAGCGCCAGCCCGAGCGCGAGGAGCCGCAGGCCAAGCCGTCGGCGGCCGGCAAGGCGCTCGGCCTGGTGGTCAGCGACCTGACCGAGGCCCAGAAGAAGGAGCTCAAGATGCGCGGCGGCGTGCGTATCGAGTCGGCGAGCGATGGCGCTGCGCGGGCCGGCCTGCGCGAAGGGGACGTGATCCTGGCCGTGGGCAACATCGAGGTATCGAGCGTCAAGGAATTCGAGTCCGCGGTCGCCAAGGCCGACAAGGGCAAGCCTCTGAGCGTGCTGTTCCGCCGTGGCGAGTGGGCCCAGTACGCCCTGATCCGCCCCGCACGCTGATCCGGCCTTTTCCGTCAAGTGGCCCCACCCGTCACTCGGGTTTGGGGCCTTTTTTTGAGGTGTTTGCGACGCTCGAGCGCCCGGTTTCAAAAAAAATTCCAGGCCAAAAGCGGGCGAGTTTTGTTTGTATCCACTAACTTATGAAGAGGCTTAGGACGATTTTCGGTAGAATAGAAGCCATTGGGCGGCGGGTCCGCGCATAAGGGGAGAGCTTTCCTCCACCATGCGAGATGTCAGACAGCAGTCCACCGGCGCTCCACAGATCGCCCACAAGTTGTTCATGGAGTGCTCCACCGATCTTGTGGATAAGTTGTTTATATCTTTGATGTTGTGGACCTGCAACGACCCGTTTTGACCCTGTCCCCGGATGTACGTGCCTCCCTTTTTGCCTACAATGAAGTTCCAACTACTGCAGTTGCCATTGCTTGTTGGTTCAGGGCGCGTCTCCAGAAGACGCGCCCTTTTTTCTTGCCTGTCGCACTCTGCGCACGAGCCAATTCAAGTACTTAAGCGTTCCCGTTGATGAATCACATCAGAAATTTTTCGATCATTGCGCACATCGATCACGGCAAGTCGACGCTCGCGGACCGCCTGATCCAGCGTTGCGGCGGCCTCGCGGAACGCGAGATGGAAGCGCAGGTGCTCGACTCGATGGACATCGAAAAAGAGCGTGGGATAACCATCAAGGCGCAGACCGCCGCGCTGCACTACAAGGCACTCGATGGGCAGGTCTACAACCTCAATCTGATCGACACGCCGGGCCACGTCGACTTCTCTTATGAAGTGAGCCGCTCGCTGTCGGCGTGCGAAGGTGCGCTGCTCGTCGTCGATGCATCGCAAGGCGTCGAAGCGCAGACCGTGGCCAACTGCTACACCGCGCTCGACCTCGGCGTCGAGGTGGTGCCGGTGCTCAACAAGATGGATCTGCCCAATGCGGATCCCGACAACGCACGCAGCGAGATCGAGGACGTGATCGGCATCGACGCGACCGATGCCATTCCGTGTTCCGCCAAGACCGGCCTGGGCATCGACGAGATCCTCGAAGCCATCGTGCACAAGATGCCTGCGCCGCGCGGCAATCCCGACGGCCCGCTGCGCGCGATGATCGTCGACAGCTGGTTCGATCCCTACGTCGGCGTGGTCATGCTGGTGCGCGTGGTGGATGGCCGCCTGGTGAAGGGCGAGCGCATCAAGATGATGGCGTCCGGCGCCATGTACAACGCCGACAACATCGGCGTCTTCACGCCGGCCAACGAACCGCGCGCGTCGCTCGAGGCCGGCGAGGTGGGCTACATCATCGCGGGCATCAAGGAACTGCAGGCCGCCAAGGTCGGTGACACCGTGACGCTGATCAAGCCGGGCACGGGCGGCGCGGCCGCCACCGCCACCGAGGCGCTGCCGGGCTTCAAGGAAATCCAGCCGCAGGTGTTTGCCGGCCTCTATCCGACCGAGGCCAGCGAGTACGACTCGCTGCGCGACGCGCTCGAAAAGCTCAAGCTCAACGATTCATCGCTGCGCTACGAGCCCGAGGTGAGCCAGGCGCTGGGCTTCGGCTTCCGCTGCGGCTTTCTCGGCCTGCTGCACATGGAGATCGTGCAGGAGCGCCTGGAGCGCGAGTTCGACCAGGACCTGATCACCACCGCGCCGAGCGTGGTCTATCAGGTGGTGCGCAACGACGGCGAAGTCATCATGGTCGAGAACCCGTCCAAGATGCCCGACGTCGGCAAGATGAGCGAGATCCGCGAGCCGATCGTCACCGTGCATCTCTACATGCCGCAGGAATACGTCGGGGCGGTGATGACGCTGGCCAACCAGAAGCGCGGCGTGCAGATGAACATGGCCTACCACGGCCGCCAGGTGATGCTGACCTACGAGATGCCGCTCGGCGAAATCGTGCTCGACTTCTTCGACAAGCTGAAGTCGGTGAGCCGCGGCTATGCCTCGATGGACTACGAGTTCAAGGAATATCGCGCGTCCGACGTGGTCAAGGTCGACATCCTGCTGAACGGCGAAAAGGTCGATGCGCTGTCGATCATCGTGCACCGCAGCCAGTCGCAGTACCGCGGCCGGGCGGTGGTCTCGAAGATGCGCGAGATCATTTCGCGCCAGATGTTCGACGTGGCGATCCAGGCGGCCATCGGGGTCAACATCATCGCGCGTGAGACAATCAAGGCGCTGCGCAAGAACGTTCTAGCCAAGTGCTACGGCGGCGACATCACCCGCAAGAAGAAACTGCTCGAGAAGCAGAAGGCGGGCAAGAAAAGAATGAAGCAGATCGGCTCGGTCGAGGTCCCGCAAGAGGCCTTCCTCGCGATTCTGCAAGTCGAAGACTGATCTCAAAAATGGCATTCATCACTTCCCTGGTCCTCGCGGCCTTCGCCGGCTATGTCGGTGCCTGGTACTTTGGTGCCATCGAGGGCAATTTCGCGCTCTTGCTGTTCCTGGCCACAGTGGTCACCGGCCTGTACTGGCTGGCCGAGCGCTTCTACTTCCTGCCTCGGCGCGAGCGTGCCGCCGCGGCGCTCGAGGCCTCCCTGAGCGAGCGCAACGCGCGCCTGGCCGGCCAGGGCATCACGCAGGTCGACACCGTCGACGCCAAGGCCAGCGAGCGGCTGCGGATGCAGCCCTGGTGGCTCGACTGGACGGCGGGGCTCTTCCCGGTGATCCTGGTGGTGTTCCTGCTGCGCTCGTTCCTGTACGAGCCCTTCAAGATTCCGTCGGGATCAATGATGCCCACGCTGCTCACGGGCGACCTGATCCTGGTGAACAAGTTCACCTACGGCCTGCGCCTGCCGGTCATCAACACCAAGATCACCGAGGGTACGCCGCTGGCGCGCGGCGACGTGGTGGTGTTCCGCTACCCGCCCAAGCCGAGCATGGACTACATCAAGCGCGTGGTCGGCATCCCGGGCGACGAGGTGGCCTACCTGAATAAGAAGCTCACGATCAACGGCCAGCCGGTGTCCAAGAACCCGATGCCCGACTATCTCGACAGCGAGTCGATGCGTCTGCTCAGGCAGTTCAGCGAAGACCTCGGCGGCAAGCAGCACAGGCTGCTCAACGACGATGCCGGTCCGGCTTTCGTGCAGGGCGCGACCGACTTTCCGTACCGCGAGAACTGCCGCTACTCCGTTGAAGGCGTGGTGTGCAAGGTGCCGGCCGGCAACTACTTCATGATGGGCGACAACCGCGATAATTCGGCGGACTCCCGTTTCTGGGGCTTCGTTCCGGACAAGAACATCGTGGGCAGGGCGTTCTTCGTCTGGATGAACTTCGGCGACCTGGGTCGCATCGGTCCATTCCAATAAGCAGTCAGCATTGTTCGAGGGGTAAGAGGGCATGAGAACAAATCGGTCCATCCGCAGCAGGGCCGCGCACCAGCGCGGCATCTCGTTCATCGGTCTGGTGTTTGTCGCCGTGGTGCTGGGTTGCGTCGGCGTCGTCGTCGCGCAGGTCATCCCGACGCTGATCGAATGGCAGGCCATCGACAAGGCCGCCAACAAGGCCAAGGAAGGCACCACCGTGCCCGAAGTGCGCGCCATCTTCGATCGGGCCCAGGCCATCGACGACTTCCAGTCGGTCTCGGGCAAGGACCTCGACATCAAGAAGGTCGGCGACAAGGTGGTCGTCTCGTATGCCTACGAGCGCGAGATTCCCTTGTTCGGGCCGGCCTATCTGGTGCTCAAGTACAAGGGCCAGACCCGCTGAACGCGGCGACACGCAAGGTGGACGGCGGCCTCACGGCGCTGCAGGAGCGCCTCAAGCATTCGTTCTCCGACGCGCGGCTGCTCCAGCTCGCGCTCACGCACCGCAGTTTTTCGGCCGACCACAACGAGCGCCTGGAGTTCCTTGGCGACTCGGTGCTCAACCTCGCGGTCTCGCACCTGCTCTACACCCGCCTCTCGGCCCTGCCCGAAGGCGACCTGTCGCGCGTGCGGGCCAACCTGGTCAAGCAGGACACCCTGCACCGCCTGGCGCTGGAACTGCAGCTGTCGCCGCTGCTGCGGCTCGGCGAGGGCGAGGCGCGCTCCGGCGGGCCCAACCGGCCCTCGATCCTGGCCGACGCGCTCGAAGCGCTGATCGGCGCGGTCTACCTCGATGCCGGCTTTTCGGCCGCCGAGGCGCTGGTGCGGCGGCTCTACGAGTCGGTCGAGATCAATCCGCGCATGGACGCGGTGGCCAAGGATCCGAAGACCGAATTGCAGGAATGGCTGCAGGGTCACAAAATGAAGCTGCCGGTGTACCGCGTGGCGGCCACGCTCGGCGCAGCGCACAAGCAGACCTTCGATGTCGAGTGCGAGGTGCCGGAGCTGGGCCTGCGCGAACGCGGCATCGGTGGTTCGCGACGTGCCGGCGAGCAGGCTGCCGCGGCGGCCATGTTGATCCGGCTCAAGGCACGCGGGGCCGCGTGAAACCAGAATGAACGACGCTATCAATTCAGCAGCAGACTCCCAGGGCCCGGCGGGCGATACGGGCGCAAGCGGCCCTCAGCACTGCGGCCTGATCGCCATCGTCGGCAAGCCCAATGTGGGCAAGTCGACGCTGCTCAATGCGCTGGTGGGCCAGAAGATCAGCATCACCTCGCGCAAGGCGCAGACCACGCGGCACCGCATCACGGGCATGCGCACGCTGGGCGCCACGCAGTTCGTGTTCGTCGATACGCCGGGTTTCCAGACCCTGCATGCGAACGCGCTGAACAAATCGCTCAACAAGACCGTGCAGGGTGCGGTCGGCGACGTGGACCTGATTCTTTTCGTGGTCGAGGCCGGCAGCTTCACGCCGGCCGACGAGCGGGTGCTCAAGCTGCTCGGCAAGGGCATTCCGACCGTGCTGCTGGCCAACAAGCTCGACAACGTGCACCGCCGCGGCGACATCGCGCCCTGGCTGCAGAGCATGCAGGCGAAGCACTCCTTCGCTGAGTTCGTGCCCATGTCGGCCAAGAACCCGAAGGACGTCGAGCGCCTGTTCGGCATCTGCGAGAAGTACCTGCCCGAACAGCCCTGGTTCTACGCCGAGGACGAGCTCACCGACCGCAGCGAGAAGTTCCTCGCGGGCGAGCTGGTGCGCGAGAAGCTGTTCCGCCTGACCGGCGACGAGCTGCCCTACACCTCGACCGTGATCATCGACAAGTTCGAGGAAGAGCCGCCGCAGAAAAAGGGCCAGAAGCGCCTGCTGCGCATCGCGGCCACCATCGTGGTGGAACGCGACGGCCACAAGGCCATGGTGATCGGCGACAAGGGCGAGCGCATCAAGCGCATCGGCATGGAAACCCGGGTCGAGCTCGAGAAGCTGGCCGACGCCAAGGTTTTCCTCGAACTGTGGGTCAAGGTGCGGTCCGGCTGGGCCGACGACGAAGCCCGCGTGCGCTCGTTCGGCTACGAATGAAGTGGCAACTGCCCACCGCGTTTCGCACGAACCGGCGTACGTGCTCCATCGCTACGACTGGAGCGAGTCGAGCCTGATCCTCGAGGTCTTCACCCGCCACCACGGGCGCATCGCGCTGGTGGCCAAGGGGGCGAAGCGGCCGAGCTCCAATTTCAGGCCGGTGCTGCTGCCGCTGCAGCCGCTGCAGCTCAACTACGGCGGCGACGCCGAGATCCGCACGCTCAAGGGCGCCGAGTGGATGGGCGGCCATGTCATGCCGACCGGCGAGGCGCTGCTGTCGGGCTACTACGTCAACGAACTGCTGCTGCGCCTGCTGGCGCGGGACGATGCCCACGAGGCGCTGTTCGATGCCTATGCGGGCGTGGTCCAGGTGCTGGCGGGCGACCACGCCGGCGCGCAAGCCGCCACCCAGGCTGCCGCGCTGCGCGCCTTCGAGCTGCTGCTGCTGCGCGAAGTGGGCCTGCTGCCGTCGCTCGACGCGCAGACCCTCACGCTCGAGCCGCTGGTGGCCGACGCCCGCTACACCCTGGTGCCGGAAGCCGGCCTGCGGCTGGCGGGCGAGGACGAGGCGGCGCTGGCCGGTGCCGGCTGGCAGTCGCTGCAGGGCGTGCTCGACGATCGCGCGCCCTTCACGGCCACGCTGCGCGAGATCGCCACCATGAATGCCGGCAGCAACAGCGCCCTCAGGAACCAGCTGCGCGCCCTGCTCAACTACCATTGCGGTGTGTCCACGCTGCGCACGCGGCAGATGATGAGAGATTTGCAAGCCCTATGAGCACTTCCGGCCAATCCGCTACCACCTCGCTGTCGGTCAACCTCAACAAGGTGGCCCTGGTGCGCAATACGCGCGCTCTCGGCATTCCGAGCGTGATCACCGCCGCCAAGGCCTGCCTTGCCGCCGGAGCGCAGGGCATCACCGTGCACCCGCGGCCCGACGAGCGCCACATCCGGCCGCATGACGTGAGCGACCTGGCCGCGCTGCTGGCCAGGGACTGGCCCGCGATCGAGTTCAACATCGAAGGCAACCCCTTCCACAACCTGATGGACTTCGTGCGCGCGTTGAAGCCGCACCAGGCCACCTTCGTGCCCGACAGCGAAACCCAGTCGACCAGCGACCATGGCTGGAGCTTCCCCGAAGACGCCGACCGGCTGCGCCCGCTGATTGCCGAAGCCCAGGCCCTGGGCGTGCGCGTGAGCCTGTTCATGGACCCCATTCCCGAAATGATGGCCGCAGCCAAGGCGGTGGGCGCCGACCGCGTCGAGCTCTATACCGAAGGCTATGCCGCATCGCGCGGCACGCCAAACGAGCAGGCCGTGCTGGCGCGCTATGTCGAAGCGGCACGCGCGGCGCAGGCGGCGGGCCTCGGCCTCAATGCGGGCCATGACCTGAGCCGCGACAACCTCACGCCGTTCCTGCGCGCGGTGCGCGGCGTCCAGGAAGTTTCCATCGGGCATGCCTTCATCGCCGATGCGCTCGAACTCGGCTACGCCGCCACCACCAAGGAATACCTGCGCTGCATCGAAGAAGCGCAGTGAACGCTGGAGCGGCATGATCTACGGCATTGGTACCGACATCTGCGACCTGCGGCGCATCGCCGCAACGTTCGAGCGCCAGGGCGAGCGCTTCGCCCACCGGGTGCTCAGCGACGCCGAATTCGCGGTCTGGAAGGCCCGCAGCGAGCGTTGGCCCAAGCGCGGCCTGAGCTACCTCGCCACGCGTTTTTCCGCCAAGGAGGCCTTCAGCAAGGCCATCGGCCTGGGCATGCGCATGCCGATGAGCTGGCGCCTGTGCGAGATCGCCAACCTGCGCAGCGGCAAACCGGTCATCGTGCTGCATGGCGAACTCAAGGAGTGGTTCGAGGCCAGAGGCCTCACGGCCCACGTCACCGTGACCGACGAAACCGAATATGCCGCGAGCTTCGTGGTAGTGGAGAAGCCATGACCGCTGGGCCCACCCGTTCCCATGCGCCGCTGATCATCGACGTGGCGGCCACCGGGCTGAACGACGCCGACCGCCGGCGCATCGCCAACCCGCTGGTCGGCGGCGTGATCCATTTCGCCCGCAACTGGCAGGACCGTGCGCAGATGGGCGCGCTCAATGCCGAGATCAAGGCGATCCGCCCCGACCTGCTGATCTGCGTGGACCACGAAGGCGGGCGCGTGCAGCGCTTTCGCACCGACGGCTTCACGCGCCTGCCTTCGATGCGCTCGCTGGGCGAGTTGTGGATGCGCGATGCCATGCGCGCGACGCAGGCCGCAACGGCCGCCGGCCAGGTGCTTGCCGCCGAACTGCGCGCCTGCGGCGTCGACTTCAGCTTTGCGCCGGTGCTCGACCTGGACTACGGCGGCAGCAGCGTGATCGGCGACCGCAGCTTCCACCGCGATCCGCGCGTGGTGGCGCTGCTGGCCAAGAGCGCGATGCACGGCATGCTGCAGATGGGCATGCGCAACTGCGGCAAGCACTTTCCGGGGCACGGCTTCGTCACCGCCGATTCGCACGTGGAAATTCCGGTCGACCGGCGCGGCCTCAAGGCCATCCTGGCCGACGATGCGCGGCCTTACGACTGGCTCGCAGGCACGCTCACGGCGGTGATGCCGGCGCACGTGATCTATCCGAAGGTCGACAAGCGGCCCGCGGGCTTTTCGTCCAGGTGGCTCAAGGACATCCTGCGCAGCCGGCTGGCCTTCGATGGCGCCATCTTCAGCGATGACCTGAGCATGGAAGCGGGGCGCTACATCGACGGCGAGCTGCTGAGCTATGCCGATGCCGCGCTGGCGGCGCTCGATGCGGGCTGCGACCTGGCGATGCTGTGCAACCAGAGCATCGGCGATGGCCGGACGCTCGACGAACTGCTCGACGGCTTTGCCGCGGCGGCCAGGGCAGGGCGCTGGAAGCCCGATGCAAAGAGCGAAGCACGCCGGCGGGCGCTGCTGCCGGAAACGCCGCCGCCCGACTGGAACGCGCTGGTCGATTCGGCGGGGTACCGGCACGCGAGGCAGGAGCTCGCGCAGGCCGGGCTCGCAGCGCCGCACGGCGCCTGAGGGACGGCTACGGCGTAGCCGGAGCCGGCAGCGAGCTCGCCCACAGGCGCTCGCCACCCGAATCCAGGTGCGTCAGGTACAGCCGGACGTCGAATTCGAGCCGGTGGTAGTCCGGCTCCATGTGCTCGCAGAGCGCATAGAAGCTCTTGTCATGGTCCCGCTCCTTCATGTGCGCGAGCTCATGGACCACGATCATGCGCAGCCATTCCAGCGGCACTTCCCTGAACAGGCTCGCCACCCGGATTTCGCGCTTGGTCCTGAGCTTGCTGCCCTGCACGCGCGAAACGGTGGTGTGGGTGCCGAGCGCGTTGCGGATCACATGCAGCTTGCTGTCGAACGCCACCTTGGAAAGGGGCGGGGCCTTGCGCATGAAATCGCTCTTGAGTGCGCTCACGTAGTCGTAGAGTGCACGGTCCGTCTGCACCTCGTGCAGGGGGCCGGGATAGCGCTTGCGCAGCAGGGGAGCGAGCCCTTCGGTGGCGACCAGCTGCTGCACCTGCGCCAGCAGCGCGGGTGGGTAGCCCGCGAGGTATTTCATGCCACCGGTCCCGCGCAGGCGAGCCCGGTCGCCACGCCGCCGAACAGGTCGCCCTCGACGAGGGTCACGCCTGCGAAGCTCCTGCGCAAGGCCTGCTGGAACGGCCGCAGCGCCGAGGAGCCGCCCGTCAGGTAAATCGCGTCGAGGTCGCCGCTGCGCAGCCCGGCGCGCTTGACGCAGGCATGCGCGCAGGCAATCACGTTCTCGAGCAGCGGAGAAAGCTGCTGCGCCATGTCGGCGGGCGAGAGCGAGGCGGCCAGGCCCGGCTCGGCGCACGAGAGGTCGATGGCGGTGGCCGCATCGTTCACCGAGGCATCGATCTTCGCCTGCTCGACCTCGCTCGCGATGCGGTGGCCGTGCCGCTCTTCGAGCACCGTCATCAGCCGGTCGTGCAGCCGCGTGTCGCTGTAGCTGGTGCGCAGGTCCTTCGCCTGCCGCACCGCCTTGGCGGCATAGAGCCAGTTGATCAGGTGCCAGGACGAAAGCTCGAAGAACACCTTGCTCGGCACTTCGCGCCCCTGCGCGCCCGTATGGCGAAAGCCGAATTCCGGCATGACGCGGTCGAGGTTGAGGCGCTGGTCGAAGTCGGTGCCGCCAATGTGCACGCCGCTGGTGGCCAGCACGTCGCTGCTGCGGTCCTCGCGCGCGGCGCGGTCGGGGCCCACGCGCACGACGGTGAAGTCGGAGGTGCCGCCGCCAACGTCGACGATCAGCACCAGCGACTCCTTCGCGATGCGCTGTTCGTAGTCGAAGGCCGCGGCAATCGGCTCGAGCTGAAAGGCGATGTCGCGGAAGCCGGCCGCGCGGGCCGCGTGGCGCAGGCTTTCTTCGGCGCGCTCGTCGCGTTTGGAATCGTCATCGACAAAGTGCACGGGCCGGCCAATCACCACGCGCTCGGGCACCCGGCTCAATTCGCGGCCCGCGCGCACCGCGAGCTCGCGCAGGAAGCGCGCGATGATGTCCTCGAAGCTCACGAGGCCGTCGTAGATGGCCGTTTTCTCCTGCATCAGCGCGCTGCCGAGCAGGCTCTTGAGCGAGCGCATCAGGCGGCCTTCGACGCCCGCAAGGTAGAGCGCCACCGCCTCGCGGCCGAAATGCGTCGTGCGGTCTTCGGCGTTGAAGAAGATCGCGGTCGGCAGCGTGGTGGCCGCGCCTTCGATGGGCAGCAGCCGGGCCGCGCCGTCGACCCGGCAGGCCACGGCGGAATTGGAGGTGCCGAAGTCGATGCCGATCGTCGGCAGCGACGACGGTGACTTCACGCTCAAGATTCCCTGCGCAGCGCCGGGAACAGGATCACGTCGCGGATGCTCGGCGAATCGGTCAGCAGCATCATCAGCCGGTCGATGCCGATGCCGCAGCCACCGGTGGGCGGCATGCCGTACTCGAGCGCACGCACGAAGTCGTGGTCGTAGAACATGGCTTCGTCGTCGCCGCTGTCCTTGGCGGCCACCTGCGCGTTGAAGCGCGCGGCCTGGTCCTCGGCGTCGTTGAGCTCGCTGAAGCCGTTGCCGAACTCGCGGCCCGTGATGTAGAGCTCGAAGCGCTCGGTGACCTCGGGGCGCTCGTCGTTGGCGCGCGCCAGCGGCGAGATCTCGGTCGGGTGCTCCATGATGAAGGTCGGCTGCCAGAGCTTCTCTTCCACCGTCTCTTCGAAGTACATCACCTGCAGGCTGGCGAGGCTGCGCTGCGAGAGCTTGTCCTTCTCTTCGTTCAAGCCGAGCTTGCGCAGCGCGTTGACGAGCCAGGCGCTGTCGTCGACGCCGGTGCTGGCGTCCGTGTACTTGAGGATGGCTTCGCGGATCGTCAGACGCTCGAAGGGCTGCGTCAGGTCGACCGGCTTGCCCTGGTAGGTGAGCTGCTGCGTGCCCACGGCCTTGTCGGCGATGGTGCGGATCAGCGTCTCGGTGAAGTCCATCAGGTCGCGGTAGTTCCAGTAGGCCGCGTAGAACTCCATCATCGTGAACTCGGGGTTGTGCCGCACCGAGATGCCCTCGTTGCGGTAGCTCCGGTTGATCTCGAACACGCGCTCGAAGCCGCCGACGATCAGGCGCTTGAGATACAGCTCGGGCGCGATGCGCAGGAACATCTCCTGGTCGAGCGCGTTGTGGTGCGTCTTGAAGGGCTTGGCATTGGCGCCGCCGGGAATCGGGTGCAGCATCGGCGTCTCGACTTCGAGGAAGCCGTGGGCCACCATGAACTCGCGCAGCGCGCTCACGGCCTTGCTGCGCGCGGTGAAGCGCACGCGGGCGGTTTCGTCGGTGATCAGGTCGACGTAGCGCTGGCGGTACTTCTGCTCCTGGTCGGCCATGCCGTGGAACTTGTCGGGCAGCGGGCGCAGGCTCTTGGTGAGCAGGCGCAGCCTGGTGACCTTGACCGACAGCTCGCCGGTCTTGGTCTTCATCAGCGTGCCCTCGGCGCCCACGATGTCGCCCAGGTCCCAGCGCTTGAACTCGGCGTAGGCCTCTTCGCCGATGGCATCGCGCGTGACGTAGAGCTGGATGCGGCTGGTCGCGTCCTGCACGGTGGCGAAGCTGGCCTTGCCCATCACGCGCTTGAGCATCATGCGGCCGGCCACGCTCACGGCGATGGCCTGCGCCTCGAGGGCTTCGGCATCGGCGGCGCCATGCGCCTCGATCAGCGCGGCGGCGCGGTGGCCCGGCTTGAAGTCGTTCGGGAACGCGACCCCCTTGCCCTCGGCCTGGGCGGCGCGCATCAGCTTGAGCTTTTCGCGGCGCTCCGCGATGAGCTGGTTGTCGTCGACGGCGGGCGCGGCGGCGGGAGCCGCGGCGGGCGTGGGAATGGAGGGGATCAGGTGGTCGGACATGAAGAGCGGGTGGGGGCGCAACAAAAGCGAGCGCAACCGGGCATTTTAGCCGATCGGGTGCAAACGGAACCGGCCTCCAGTGCCCGCCAATCCTGCGCGAAACGCTATGAAAGAAGTAGCAATCTATTCAGTGATGCCCGCACGTGCCAGCAGATCGCTGACCAGTTCGAGCCGCATCAGCGGACTGTCGAGTTCCATGAGCCGCTGCCGCAGTTCGAGCTGCATGGGCACCAGTTCGCACCAGCGGTTGGCCACCCAGCCGCAATCGTCGAAGCGGTAGGGCTCGCCGATGGGCAGGCGCAGGGCCTCGGCGCCCTGTACGTGGCGGCGTTCTTCGAGGGTGTCGACGAGGCGCCGCAGCGCCGTGGCGGTGTGCTGGAGGTCGCCTGGAATTTCGAGCGCGGTGTCTTCGGCCATGGCTTCCACTTCGGCAACCCACAAGCCGTATTTCTGCAGTTCGGCGGCGCGGACCCGGAAGCGCTGCGTGCCGACGCACTCGATCTGCAGCAGGCCGCTCTGCGGCGAGTCGAATTCGCGGATGACCGCCAGCGTGCCGACGGCTGCGAAGCTCTCCGCCTCGGCGCCGGCCTTGCGCACTTCGCTGCCGCTCGTGAGGCTGACCACGCCGAAGGGGGCGCCGGCCTTGCGGCATTTGCCGATCATGTCGAGATAACGCACCTCGAAAATGCGCAGTGGAAGCACGCCGTCCGGAAACAGAACGGTGCCGAGCGGGAACAATGGCAGTGAATGCAAAAGGGGCTGTGTCGTCATCAAGGAACCTTGCATGGCTATCATCGCATTCCCCTCACGACCACGCCCCATGCTCTACCAGATCCCCTCGTTCCTTCTCGACGTGATCGTCGGCCTGCTCGGCGGCGCCTGCCTGCTGCGCCTTTACATGCAGTACCACCGCGTGCCTTTCGGCAATCCGCTCGGGCGCTTCATCTTCGCGATCACCGACTGGATCGTGCTGCCGCTGCGCCGCATCGTGCCGCCGGTGAAGCGCTGGGACCTGGCGAGCGCCATTGCGGCCTGGCTGCTCGTGCTGGCGAAGTTCCTGCTGCTGTGGCTCTTGATCGGCAACCTGGGGCGGATCGCCGCCTTGCCGCTGGTTTCGCTGGTGGGGCTGCTGCAGCTCGCGGTTTCTGGCCTCACGGCGCTGCTGGTGGTCTATGCCGTGCTGTCGTGGATACCGGGCGCGTCGCCGATGCTGCTCGACCTCATTTCCCGGCTGGCCGAACCGCTGGTGCGGCCGTTTCGGCGGTTCATTCCGCTGATCGGCGGCGTGGACCTGTCGCCCCTGGCCGCCATCGTGGTGCTGCAGGTGATTGCGATCGTGCTGGGCAACCTGCTGGTCTGGGCTTACCGGCTGGGCGCCTGAGCGATCTCCTGGTCAGCTGACTGCGTCGGCCGGCTGGCGCAGCAGCATCGCGAGGGTGCTCGCAATGGTCTTGCGCAACTCGCGGCGGTCGCTGATGAAGTCGATTGCGCCCTTGGTCTGCAGGAACTCTGCGCGCTGGAAGCCTTCGGGCAGCGTCACGCGCACGGTCGATTCGATCACGCGCGGGCCGGCAAAGCCAATCAGCGCCTTGGGTTCTGCAATGACCACGTCGCCCACGAAGGCGAAGCCGGCCGAGACGCCGCCCATGGTCGGGTCGGTCAGCACGCTGATGTAGGGCAGGCCCTTCTTCGCGAGGCGGGTGAGCGCAGCGTTGGTCTTGGCCATCTGCATCAGCGACAGCAGGCCTTCCTGCATGCGCGCACCGCCCGTGGCGGTGAAGCAGATGAACGGCACCTTCTGCTCGATGGCGGTCTCGACGCCGCGCACGAAGCGCTCGCCGACCACGCTGCCCATGGAGCCGCCCATGAACTCGAATTCGAAGCAGGCCACGACCACACTGATGCTGTGGACCGAGCCGCCCATGACGACCAGGGCGTCGGTCTCGCCGGTGTTCTCCAGCGCTTCCTTGAGCCGTTCGGGGTACTTGCGGCTGTCCTTGAACTTGAGCGCGTCGACCGGCAGCACTTCCTGTCCCACTTCGTAGCGGCCTTCGGCGTCGAGGAAGGCGTCGAGCCGCGCGCGGGCGCCGATGCGGTGGTGGTGGCTGCAGCTCGGGCAGACGTTCTGGTTGTGTTCGAGGTCAGTCTTGTAGAGAACGGTCTCGCAGGCGGGGCACTTGATCCACAGGCCCTCGGGCACCTGGCGGCGCTCCGACGGGTCGGTTTGTGCGATCTTGGCGGGTAGCAGTTTTTCAAGCCAGCTCATAGGACTCCGAATTTTTCAGGAAGGATGCCTTCCTGACGATTAGCTCCCTCCCCCGCGTGCGGGAGAGGGGCTGGGGGTGAGGGGCAGCGTGATTATCGGCCAGCCGCGTTCTTGGGGGTAGCCGCCGGCAGCGCGTCCAGCGCCTCCCGGATGCCGGCCAGGAATTCGCGCACCGCGGGCACCACCTTCTCGCGCGGCTGTCCGTCAATCAGCTGGATGATCTTCGTGCCGATCACGACCGCATCGGCGGCCGAACCCACGGCCTGGGCGGTGCGCGCGTCGCGGATGCCGAAGCCCACGCCCACCGGAATGCTCACGTGCTCGCGGATGCGCGGGATCATCTGGCCGACCGCTTCGGTGTCGAGGTGGCCGGCGCCCGTCACGCCCTTGAGCGACACGTAGTAGACATAGCCGCTCGCGATGCGCGCGACCTGCGCCATGCGCTCGCTGGTGCTGGTGGGGGCGAGCAGGAAGATCAGGTCGATGCCCGCGGCCTTGAGGTCGGCGGCGAAAGCCTCGCACTCCTCGGGCGGGTAGTCGACCACCAGCAGGCCGTCGACGCCCGCGGCCGATGCGTCGCGGATGAAGGCTTTCTTTCCGTGCACGAGGTCGTAGCGCTCGACCGGGTTCGCGTAGCCCATCAGCACCACGGGCGTGGTCGCGTCCTTCTGGCGGAAGGCGGCCACCATGGCGAGCACCTGCTTCATGCCGACGCCAAGGGCCAGCGCGGCCTCACCGGCCTTCTGGATCACCGGGCCGTCGGCCATCGGGTCGGAAAACGGCACGCCGAGCTCGATCACGTCGGCGCCCGCCTCGACCATGCCGTGCATCAGCTCGGGCGTGATGTCGGCAAAGGGGAAGCCGGCCGTGACGTAGGGAATCAGGGCCCTGCGGCCTTGCGACTGGAGTGTCTTGAAGGTAGCGGCAATGCGGCCGGTACGGGCCCCCACGCTTGCCACTTCGTGTGCTGCGCTGCCCCCCGAGGGGGCGTTCGCACCTTGGAGCGGTCCTGCGGTGCTCATCACTTGCCTCCCTTCACGCTCAGGCCGCGCATCGAGGGCCGGTCGTAGAAATCGACGCCCGACAGGTCGGCGACGGTGCCGATGTCCTTGTCGCCGCGGCCCGAGAGGTTCACCAGGATCGACTGGTCCGGCCGCATGGTCTTGGCGAGTTTCATGGCGTAGGCCACGGCGTGGCTGGATTCGAGGGCCGGAATGATGCCTTCGGTGCGGCACAGGTAGTGGAAGGCTTCGAGCGCCTCGGTGTCGGTGATGCCGACGTACTCCGCGCGGCCGATGTCGGCCAGGTAGGCGTGCTCGGGGCCCACGCCCGGATAGTCGAGGCCGGCGCTGATGCTGTGGGTTTCGGTCACCTGGCCGTCCTCGTTCTGCAGCAGGTAGGTGCGGTTGCCGTGCAGCACGCCCGGGCTGCCGCGCAGGATGGACGCCGAGTGCTTGCCGCTGTCGAGCCCTTCGCCCGCGGCCTCCACGCCGATCAGGCGCGTGCCTTCGAACGGAATGTAGGGATGGAAGATGCCCATCGCGTTGCTGCCGCCGCCCACGCAGGCCACCACCACGTCGGGCTGTCGGCCCTCGGCTTCGCCGGTGATCCCTTGGGCCGCGAGCATGGCGGGCATCTGGTCGATGCACTCGGTGCCGATCACGCTCTGGAAGTCGCGCACCATGGTCGGGTAGGGGTGCGGGCCGGCCACGGTGCCGATGATGTAGAAGGTGTTCTCCACGTTCGTGACCCAGTCGCGCATGGCTTCGTTGAGGGCGTCCTTCAGCGTCTTGCTGCCCGACTCCACCGGCACCACGGTGGCACCCAGCAGGTTCATGCGGTAGACGTTGGGGCTCTGGCGCTTGACGTCCTGGCTGCCCATGTAGACCACGCATTCGAGGCCGTAGCGCGCGCAGATGGTGGCGGTGGCCACGCCGTGCTGGCCGGCGCCGGTCTCGGCGATGACGCGGGGCTTGCCCATGCGGCGCGCGAGCATCGCCTGGCCGATCACGTTGTTGATCTTGTGCGCGCCGGTGTGGTTGAGGTCTTCGCGCTTCAGGTAGATCTGCGCGCCGCCCATTTCGCGGCTGGTGCGCGCGGCGTGGTAGATCGGCGAGGGACGGCCGACGAAGTGCTTCAGCTCGTAGTGGAATTCGGCAAGGAAGGCCGGATCGTCCTTGAACCTGGCGTACGCGTCGCGCAGTTCGTTGATCGCGTGGGTGAGCGTTTCGCTCGCGAAGGTGCCGCCGTAATTGCCGAAATGGCCGGTGGCGTCGGGTTGCTGGTAGTTGCTTTGCATGGTTCTCGATCGGTGGGCCGCAGCCCGACATCGATCGGCTGCGGCGGCTAGCTGGAGAAGGACGCGTCGGCCGCCCTGACGGCTGCGACGAATTGCCGGATCTTGCCGGCGTCCTTCAGGCCCTTGTTCCCGGGACCGTCGATTTCGACGCCCGAGCTCACATCAACGGACAGCGTCTTGCAGCGCGTCCGCAGGATGCGAATGCCATCGCTCACGTTTGCAGGTGTGAGCCCACCACTCAAGACGAGGTGAGCGTCGACGGCGGGTGGAAGAAGTGACCAATCGAATGCCTTGCCGCCACCGCCATAACCTTCGACATGGGCGTCGAGCAGGATGGCCTGGGCGTGGGAGTAATCGGACGCGTATTTTACGAGGTCGAAGCCCGCTCCGGCGGCGCCCAGCGGAATACGGGCCGCGCGCATGTAGCGAAAGCGCCCCGGGCCGGTGGCCTGCTCGCACTGTTCGGGCGTTTCTTCGCCGTGGAACTGCGCGATCGCGCCCTTCATGCGCGAGAGGGCTGCTATGACTTTGGAAGCATCCTCGTTCACGAACAGCAGCACCGGCGTGATGAAGGGCGGCAGGCGGGAGGCGAGTTCGGCGGCGCGCTCGGCCGTCACGGCGCGGGGGCTTTTCGCGTAGAGCACGAAGCCGATGGCATCGGCGCCGGCCTCGATGGCGGCATCCACGTCGGCCTCGCGCGTGAGGCCGCAGATCTTGATGCGGGTGCGGGGAGCGGCAGTCATGGCGGCCCATCATAAGGAGCGCCGCCGGCCTGCAGCGTGGCCTCGGCCGGCAGACCCCACTTGGCGTCGTACAACGGCCCGAGAAAATACAACCCGTTGGCCGAGAAGGTCGGCGCCGCCACCTTGCGGCTGCGCGCCTCGAGCACCTCGGTGATCCATTCGGGCCGTTCGTCGCCGCGGCCGATGCGCACGAGGCAGCCCATCAGGTTGCGGATCATGTGGTGCAGGAAGGCATCGGCCTCGAACTCGAAATGCCAGCGGCAGCGGTCGCCGCTGCCGTGGCGCGTGATTTCGATGCGCCGCAGGTCCTTGACCGGCGAGCGCGCCTGGCAGGCCGAGGCGCGGAACGAGCTGAAGTCGTGCCGGCCCACCAGCAGGGCGGCGGCGGCGCGCATCGCATCGCCGTCGAGCGGATGCATCGACCAGCCGACCCGGCCCGAATCGAGGCTGGGCCGCACGGGCGACTGCGACAGCACGTAGAGATAGCGCCGCGCGAGTGCGCTGGCGCGGCAATGGAATTCGCCCGGCACCGGCTGGGCCCACTGCACGGCGATGTCGTCGGGCAGGAAGCGGTTGGTGCCGCGCACCCACGAGAAGGGCTCGCGTTCGACGGCGGTGTCGAAGTGCACCACCTGCATCAGCGCATGCACGCCGGCGTCGGTGCGGCCGGCGCACAGCGTGCCGATGGGCTGCGCCGCGAACTTGGCGAGGGCCGCCTCGAGCTTGTCCTGCACCGTGCGGCCCGAGCGCTGGCTCTGCCAGCCCTCGTACGCCTGGCCGTTGTAGCGGATGCCTAGCGCCAGCCTCACGAATTCAGGAAGAACAGCGGAAAAAGCCGCTCGTCAGCGCAGTTCGGCGAGCAATTGCCTCGCCTGCGACTTGAGGTCGCCGGCGCTTTCGGCTTCGACTTCCTCGACCAGCGAGCGGGCGCCTTCGACGTCGCCAATGGCCTGCAACTCGCGCGCCAGCGACAGCTTGACGGCATGGGGGCTCTCGTCGCCATCGTCGTCCTGCGCGGCTTCGGCAGCGGGCCTTCCTGCGGTTTCGGCGGTGCCGGCCACCGGGCGGGCGGGCAGGCCGGCCAGCGCGCTCATGTCGAATTCGATGAAGCCCGAGTCCGCGGGCAGGTTGCCGCGCAGCCCGGCCGGGCGGGTGTTGGCATCGGCTTCGCCGAGCGCGCCGGGGCGGGTGATCGGCGACAGCGCGCCGGGGGCGGTGTCGAAGTCGTTTTCCAGGTCGACCGGTGCCGTGGGCGCATGGGCATGGCCGTTGGACAGTGGGGCGCTGCTGGCGGCCGGCGGCGCATAGGCCGTCTTCGGCAGGCTGGCACTCACCGGGGCCGGGGCGGGTGCCGGCGGCTGGCTCAGGTCCAGATCGAAGTCCAGCGGCGCGACCGAGGGCACGAAGGCTGGCGTGGCCGCGACGGGCGCGGGCACCGGCGCTGGCGCGGGCTTGGCTGCTGCCGTGGCCAGGGCGCCCGCAAAGGCGGCGCTCTCGGCCGGGCTCACGCCGCGGGACGCGCCCGAGTCGTACAGCGGATTGCCCGGATCGAGGTCCTTGCCCATCTCGACCACGCGGTTCCAGTCGGCACCGGTGCCGTTGGTCAGCTTGTGCACTTCGGCCGCAAGGCCTTCATAGGCGCGGACGTCGCGGCGCTTGGCATGGATTTCGAGCAGCTTGAGGTGAATGGCCGTGCGGTCCGGATTCACGCGCAGGGCCTCGCGGAGGATCTCCTCGGCCTGCAGGTCGCGGCCGTAGGCCAGGTACACGTCCGCTTCGGCCACGGGATCGACATCGCCCGCATCGAGCTGGCTCGGCGAGTACGACAGCGACGACACGGTGGAATCGCCGCGCTGCTTGGTGTCGACCGATTCGCCGCCGCTGGCGCCGAAGAACGAGTCCTTCGGAATGCGGCTTTCGAGGAACACGCTCTCGCTCATTTCTTCGCGGCGGCGGCCCAGCACGCGGTACAGCAGGAAGCCGACCAGCAAGGCGATCAGCGCCGCGCCGCCGAGCATCAGCGGGTTGTCCATCAGCTCTTCGAAGAAGCCGCGCTCCACCGGAGGCGGCGGAGGCGCTGCCTTGACGACCGGCTTGGGCGCCGGTGCAGGGGCGGCGGCCGCGGCGCTTGCCGCCGCTGCGGGAGCGGCCGGCGCAGCTTCGGAAGTTGCAGCAGGCACGGGCTCGGCCGCCGGAGCGGCCGGTGCCGCTGCAGCTGGCGCGGGAGTCGCTGCGGGTGCTGCCGGTGCCGAAACAGCAGCGGGGGGCGTGGCGGGGGCGACGGGCGCAGCCACCGGGGCAGGGGCGGCGGCAGCAGGCGCCGCAGCGGCCGGTGCCGTGGTTGCGGCGACCCCCGGGTTGGGAACCGGAATGCCGGGGGCTGCCGGGGCGGGTGCCGGCGCCGAGCCAGCGGCTGGCGCCGCCGAACCGGTGGCTGCCTTGAGCTTGGCCAGTTCGTTGATGTTCTTCGACAGCTCGGCAACGCGGTTGTTGCTGTCCTGCGCCTGGCGGGCCTGCGCGACCTTTTCCTCGGCGGCGCGGGCTGCTGCGCTGCCCTGCGAGATCGTCAGCTTGTCAGGGGCGCTCGCCGCGGCGTTGCGGTCCTCGACATTGGCCTGCAGCTTGCCCGAAGCCTTGCGGTCGGCGGCGGCCACGTTGGACGTGGGTGCATTTTCGGCAAGGCGCTGGCGGTAGGCGCCGAAGTCGCGGCTCTGCGCAGTGATGGTGCGGCGCGCTTCCGACGGAAGAATGGCGCCGGCTTCGGCGGCGCTCGGCAGATCGAGCACGGCGCCGGCCTTCATGCGGTTGACGTTGCCGCCAACGAATGCATCGGGATTGGCAAGCAGGAGCGCCACCAGCATCTGGTCGAGCGAGATGTCGGCGGGCTTGTGGGCTCCGGCGATCTTGCTGGCGGTATCGCCGCGCTGGACCGTGACCTGTTCGCCGCCGCCAGCCGGGCGAGCCGGTGCTGTGGCGCCGGGCGCCTGCGGTGCGGCCGTGGCGGGCACCGGCGCGGCCGGGGCTGTAACCGGTGCGACGGGCGCGCGCTCGCGGCGTGCGCGTGCTGCCGCGGCAGCCGGACGTTCCACAGGCGGCGGCGTGCTCACCTGGGGCGTGGCGGGCGCGATGGACGCGCTCGGCGCCGCCTGGCGCGTGGCCGGCGGATCGAGCAACACGGTGTAGTCGCGCACCATCCGGCCCGACGAGCCGTTGGCTTCGAGCAGCAGGTCGACGAAGGGATCGTTGAGCGGACGGCTGCCGGTGAGCCGGACGACGTACTGGCCGCCCGCGCGGCGCTGCAGCGTGGCCTTGACGTCTCTCAACGCATCGTTGTAGGGGACGCCCGCGTTCTTGAAGGCGTCGGCACTGGCGACGTTGATCTTCAGGCTCTCCGCTTCGGCGGCAGCCATTTCGGTCACGTCGATTTCGGCGCGGAGCGGTTCGCCCAGTGCTGACTGCACCTTCAGCTGCCCGAGCGCGAAGGCGCTGGCGCCGGTGCTTGCAATACCCAGGACCACGGCGACGGCCGTACCCAGAACGGAGAGGCGAAGGCCGTTCAAGGGCAGGGAGGGGCGAGCGGCCGATGGGCGGGCCGCGGGCAACAAATGTCTTGTCATGCTGATAGGGGCGGCTCAGGCCCAGAATTTGTAAGAGGACGTTAGCATCATCACCGGGTACTGACAAGGCAGTGCGCCTGTTCTACCCAGTGCGCGCATACTTACGCACACATTCAGTGTTGCCGCATGGCAACACTTGGGGTCCATGGAGAGCCTGCGCGCCCCCATCAAGCCTCGAGCAGGATGCGCAGCATGCGGCGCAGCGGTTCCGCCGCACCCCACAGCAACTGGTCGCCGATGGTGAAGGCGCCGACGTACTCGGGGCCCATTGCCAGCTTGCGGATGCGGCCGACCGGGATGTTCATGGTGCCCGTCACCGCCACCGGCGTCAGGTCCCTCAGCGTTGCTTCACGGGTGTTCGGCACGACGCTGGCCCAGGGGTTGTCCGCGGCAATCATCGCTTCGATGTCGGCCACGGGCACGTCCTTCTTGAGCTTGAAGGTCAGCGCCTGGCTGTGGCAGCGCATCGCGCCGATGCGCACGCAGAAGCCGTCGACCGGCACGGCGGCGGTGCCGAAGCCCGCGCCCTGGCCGAGGATCTTGTTGGTTTCCGCGCCGGCCTTCCATTCTTCCTTGGACATGCCGTCGCCCAGGTCCTTGTCGATCCAGGGAATCAGCGAGCCGCCCAGCGGTGCGCCGAAGTTGGCGGTTTCGGAAGCGCTGAGGTTCTGCTGCCTGTGCAGCACCTTGCGGTCGATCTCGAGGATGGCCGACTTGGGGTCGTCGAGCAGCGCGCGCACCTCGGCGTTGAGCGTGCCGAACTGGGTCAGCAACTCGCGCATGTGCTGCGCGCCGCCGCCCGAAGCCGCCTGGTAGGTCATGCTGGTCATCCACTCGACCAGGCCCGCCTTGTAAAGGGCGCCCACGCCCATAAGCATGCAGCTCACGGTGCAGTTGCCGCCGATCCAGTTCTTGCCGCCCTTGGCGAGCGCGTTCTGGATCACCGGCAGGTTGACGGGATCGAGCACGATGACCGCGTCGTCCTGCATGCGCAGCGTGGAGGCGGCGTCGATCCAGTGGCCGCTCCAGCCGGCGGCGCGCAGCTTGGGGAACACCTCGCTGGTGTAGTCGCCGCCCTGGCAGGTGATGACGATGTCGCACTTCTTCAGTGCTTCGATGTCGTTCGCATCCTTGAGCGCGGTCTCGTTCCTGGCCATGGCCGGGGCCTTGCCGCCGGCGTTGGAAGTCGAGAAGAAGACCGGCTCGATGAGCCCGAAGTCGCCTTCGGCCTGCATGCGGTCCATCAGAACCGAGCCGACCATGCCGCGCCAGCCCACGAGGCCGACCAGAGGTTGAGATGCGTTCGCCATTTCAGTTTGCCCTTATGAAAAAAGAAAGAAGTTGTCTTTTCTTGCCCCCGACTCGTCGAGCCGGGGAGGGGCGTGACGAAGCGGGCTGCGGTTAGCCGGTAATCGTCTTTTTGGTGATTGCTGCAACAACCGCATCGCCCATTTCGCGGGTGCCGACGCGCTTGGTGCCTTCTGACCAGATGTCACCGGTGCGCAGGCCGGAGGCGAGCACGTGCTTGACCGCCGACTCGATCCGGTCGGCAGCTTCGGCTTGGTTGAGTGAAAAACGGAGCATCATGGCAGCGGACAGTATTGTAGCCAATGGATTGGCAACCCCTTTGCCGGCAATGTCGGGCGCGCTGCCGTGGCTGGGCTCGTACAGGCCCTGGTTGCTCGAATTGAGCGAGGCCGAGGGCAGCATGCCGATGGAGCCGGTGAGCATGGCGGCCTCGTCCGAGAGGATGTCGCCGAACATGTTGCCGGTGACGATCACGTCGAACTTCTTGGGTGCCTTCACGAGCTGCATGGCCGCGTTGTCGACGTACATGTGGTCGAGCTCGATGTCCGGATAGTCCTTGTGCACCTCGGTCACGATGTCCTTCCAGAACTGGAAGGTCTCCAGCACATTGGCCTTGTCGACGCTGGTCACGCGCTTGCTGCGCTTGCGTGCGGCCTCGAAGGCGACGCGGGCGATGCGCTCGACCTCGGGGCGCGAATAGCGCATGGTGTCGAAAGCCTCGTCGGCACCCGGAAAGTGTCCGTCGACGGCCGTGCGGCGGCCGCGCGGCTGGCCGAAGTAGATGTCGCCGGTCAGCTCGCGGATGATGAGGATGTCCAGGCCCGAAATCAGCTCGGGCTTGAGGCTCGAGGCACCCACCAGCTGCTCGTAGCAGATGGCCGGGCGGAAGTTCGCGAACAGGCCCAGGTTCTTGCGCAGGCCCAGGATGGCCTGCTCGGGCCGCAGCGGGCGGTCGAGCTTGTCGTACTTCCAGTCGCCGACCGCGCCGAACAGCACTGCGTCGGCTTCCTTGGCGAGCTTGAGCGTGGCTTCGGGCAGCGGGTGGCCGTGCGCTTCGTAGGCCGCGCCGCCGACCAGCGCCGTTTCCATCTCGAAAGAGAGGTCGAGCGCGTCGAGCACGCGGATGGCTTCGGCCACGATTTCGGTGCCGATGCCGTCGCCCGGGAGAACTGCGATTTTCATGATTGGGTCTGAGGTTTTTTGAAAAAGGAAATGCGGTCGATCACGAGATCATCGTGTGCGCGAGCCAGGGCTTCTGCGCCAGCCGCTCGGCCTCGAAGGCCTTGATCTTGTCCTTGTGGCGCAGCGTCAGGCCGATGTCGTCCAGGCCGTTGATCAGGCAGTACTTGCGGAAGGCCTGCACGTCGAACGCGAACTCGCTGCCATCGGGCTTCACGACCACCTGGCGTTCCAGGTCGATGGTGAGCGTGTAGCCGGGGAAGGCGAAGGTCTCATCGAACAGCTGCGCCACCTGGGCCTCGGGCAGCACGATCGGCAGCAGGCCGTTCTTGAAGCTGTTGTTGAAGAAGATGTCGGCATAGCTCGGCGCGATGATCGCGCGGAAACCGTACTGGTCGAGCGCCCACGGCGCATGCTCGCGCGACGAGCCGCAGCCGAAGTTCTTGCGCGCCAAAAGGATCGAGGCGCCGGCGTAGCGCGGCTGGTTCAGCACGAAGTCGGGGTTCGGCTTGCGGCTGGCCGGGTCCTGGCCCGGAAAGCCGGCGTCCAGGTAGCGCCATTCGTCGAACAGGTTCTGGCCGAAGCCGGTGCGCTTGATCGACTTGAGGAACTGCTTCGGAATGATCGCGTCGGTGTCGACGTTCTCGCGGTCCATGGGGGCCACGAGGCCCTTGTGCACGGTGAATTTCTGCATGTGTTGCTCCAGATCCGGATCAGGCGAAGGTGCGCACGTCGACGAAGTGGCCGTGCACCGCGGCCGCGGCGGCCATGGCCGGGCTCACGAGGTGGGTGCGGCCGCCGGCACCCTGGCGGCCTTCGAAGTTGCGGTTGCTGGTGGAGGCGCAGCGCTCGCCGGGCTCCAGGCGGTCGGCGTTCATGGCCAGGCACATCGAGCAGCCGGGCTCGCGCCATTCGAAGCCCGCGGCCTTGAAGATCAGGTCGAGTCCTTCGCGCTCGGCCTGCTCCTTCACCACGCCCGACCCGGGCACCACCAGCGCGAGCTTGACGTTCTTGGCCACTTTCTGGCCCAGCTTCTTCACCACGGCGGCGGCTTCGCGCATGTCCTCGATGCGGCTGTTGGTGCACGAGCCGATGAACACCTTGTCGACGAAGATGTCGTTCATCGCCTTGTTCGGCTCCAGGCCCATGTAGACCAGCGCGCGCTCGATGGCGCTGCGCTTGCTGGCGTCCTTTTCCTTGTCGGGATCGGGCACGCGGCCGTTGATGTCGACCACCATCTCGGGCGAGGTGCCCCAGGTGACCTGCGGCTGGATCTGCGTGGCGTCGAGTTCGACCACGGCGTCGAACGTGGCACCGGGGTCGGACTGCAGCGTGCGCCAGTAGGCCACGGCCTGGTCCCACTCCACGCCCGTGGGTGCAAGCGGCCGGCCCTTGACGTAGCTGATGGTCTTCTCGTCGACCGCCACCAACCCGGCGCGCGCGCCGGCTTCGATGGCCATGTTGCAGACCGTCATGCGGCCTTCCATGCTCAGGTCGCGGATCGCCGAGCCCGCGAACTCGATCGTGTAGCCCGTGCCGCCGGCCGTGCCGATCTTGCCGATGATGGCCAGCACGATGTCCTTGGCGGTGCAGCCGAAGGGCAGCTTGCCCTCGACCTTCACGAGCATGTTCTTCGCCTTCTTGCCGAGCAGCGTCTGCGTGGCCATGACGTGCTCGACCTCGCTGGTGCCGATGCCGTGCGCGAGCGCGCCGAAGGCGCCGTGGGTGGAGGTGTGCGAGTCGCCGCAGACCACGGTCATGCCGGGCAGCGTGGCGCCCGATTCGGGCCCGATCACGTGCACGATGCCCTGGCGCTTGCTCAGGAACGGAAAGAACGCGGCGGCGCCGAATTCCGCGATGTTCTTGTCGAGCGTGGTGACCTGCTCCTTGCTGGTCGGGTCGGCGATGCCTTCATAGCCGCGCTCCCAGCCGGTGGTCGGCGTGTTGTGGTCGGCCGTGGCCACCACCGAGCTGATGCGCCACAGCTTGCGGCCGGCCACGCGCAGGCCCTCGAAGGCCTGCGGGCTGGTGACTTCGTGCACCAGATGGCGGTCGATGTAGAGGATCGCGGTGCCGTCTTCCTCGGTGTGGACGACGTGTTCGTCCCAGATCTTGTCGTAGAGCGTGCGTGCCATGTCGTTCTCTTCTCTTGTCTTTCGTGGGGAGGTGGATTGTCTTGCGTTCTAGGCGGCGAGCGGCTCGGCGGCATCGTGGGCGGCCGTGGGCGTGTGCAGATGGTTGACCAGCGTGCGCGCGGCCACCGGCAGGGTGGAGAAGTCGCGCGCCACCAGGCGGATCTCGCGCCGGGACCAGGCGTCGTTCAGCGCCACGCTGCGCAGGCGGCTGCCGATGCCTGCCTGCAGCAGTTCGAAGGCGCGCTGCGGCATCACGCCGATGCCCAGCCCGTTGTCGATCATGCGGCACATCGCGTCGAGCCCGGTCACGTGGATGCGCAGCTTGACGCTGCGGCCCGCCTCGAGCGCGGCCTGGTGCATGGCCACGTAGATCGAGCTGTTGGTGTGCAGGCCGACATGGTCGAAATCGAGCGAGGCGGCGAAATCGATCGGCCCCTGCGTGGCCAGCGGGTGCCCGGCGGGCGCGATCAGCACGAGCCGGTCGTGGCGGTAGGGCAGCGTCTGCAGCTCGTTGGTGCCGTCGGGAATGTGGCAGATGCCGAGGTCGGCGGCGCCTTCCTGGACCGCGCGCACCACTTCGTTGCTCAGGTGCTCCTCGAGGTCGATCTTGATCGCATCGTGCTCGCGCGTGAAGGCGCCGAGGTCTTCCGGCAGAAACTGCACGATGGCCGAGATGTTGGCATGCACGCGCACATGGCCGCGCACGCCCTCGGCGTATTCGCTGAGCTCGCCCTGCATCTTCTCGAGGCTGTAGAGCACCGAGCGCGCATGGTGCAGCAGGCTTTCGCCCGCAGGGGAAAGATCGACGCCGCGCGCATGGCGGTAGAGGAGGGCGGTGCCCAGCGTGGCTTCGAGGTCCGACAGCCGCTTGCTGATGGCCGATGCGGCAATGAATTCGCGCTCCGCGGCGCGCCCGATGCTGCCGAGTTCACAAACGGCCACGAACAGCTGCAGCGACGTGAGGTCGATGCGCCGGGCGAAATTGCGTTCGGAAGGGGTCATACGGGTCTTGGCATCTCGTATGGAGATGGAAGCCCGTATTTTCCCCTTGTTTTCAGGCCTGAGTCATCGTCATGCGCGATGACATTACTGTCGGCGCGCGATGAGCAAAAGAGGCGTCATTGACGCTTCTTGGCCGAATCCTCCATCTTTTCACCTGCCTTCTGCACGTCCTGGCCGGCTCCCCTCCAAGTGTTGCAACCCGACAGTGGCACGGCAAGAGCAAATGCGACGGCGAACAATGCGACAAGCGATTTCATGATGAAACTCCTTCGACTAAGTGCTCTGCAGGCTATCGCCGGCTTCGCGGCGCCGGATGTCAGCCAAGACGCAAAAAAGCTGCCCGAGGGCAGCTTTCCGGCTTGAGCGCAAGCAGCGCGCGTTCAGCGCTTGCCGATGGGCTGCACGTCGCGCTTGGGCGAGCCTTCGAACAGCTGGCGCGGGCGGCCGATCTTGTACTCGGGGTCGCCGATCATTTCGTTCAGCTGCGCAATCCAGCCGACCGTGCGGGCCAGCGCGAAGATCGCGGTGAACAGCGGCACCGGGATGCCGATGGCGCGCTGCACGATGCCCGAGTAGAAGTCGACGTTCGGGTAGAGCTTGCGCGACACGAAGTACTCGTCTTCCAGCGCGATCTTCTCGAGTTCCTTGGCGAGCTTGAACAGCGGGTCTTGTTCCAGGCCCAGCTCGGTCAGCACTTCGTTGCAGGTTTCCTGCATCAGCTTGGCGCGCGGGTCGTAGTTCTTGTACACGCGGTGGCCGAAGCCCATGAGCTTGACGTTCGAGTTCTTGTCCTTGACCTTCTTGATGAACTCGCCGATCTTCTCCACGCCGCCTTCCTTCTGGATGTCGTAGAGCATGTTGAGCGCCGCTTCGTTGGCGCCGCCGTGGGCCGGGCCCCACAGGCATGCCACGCCGGCCGCAATGGCCGCGAAGGGGTTGGTGCCCGACGAGCCGCACAGGCGCACGGTCGAGGTCGAGGCGTTCTGCTCGTGGTCCGCGTGCAGGATGAAGATGCGGTCGAGCGCGCGCTCGAGCACCGGGTTCACCTTGTACTCTTCGCACGGCGTGGCGAACATCATGTGCAGGAAGTTGCCCGCATAGCTGAGGTCGTTCTTCGGGTACATGTACGGCTGGCCGATCGTGTACTTGTAGGCCATGGCCACGAGCGTGGGCATCTTCGCGATCAGGCGGATCGCGGCGATCTCGCGGTGCTCGGGATTGTTGATGTCCGTGCTGTCGTGATAGAAGGCCGACAGGGCGCCCACCAGGCCGGTCATGATGGCCATCGGATGCGCGTCGCGGCGGAAGCCGCGCAGGAAGAACTGCATCTGCTCGTTGACCATCGTGTGGTTGGTCACGAGCTTGGTGAAGTTGGTCTTCTTGGCCTGGTCCGGCAGCTCGCCGTAGAGCAGCAGGTGGCAGGTCTCGAGGAAGTCGCAGTTGGTCGCGAGCTGCTCGATGGGGTAGCCGCGGTACAGCAGTTCGCCCTTGTCGCCGTCGATGTAGGTGATGGCCGACTGGCAGGCGGCGGTCGACATGAAGCCCGGGTCATAGGTGAACATGCCGGTCTGCGCATACAGCTTGCGGATGTCGATCACGTCGGGGCCGACGGTGCCCTTGTAGATCGGCAGTTCGACGCTGTCTCCGCCGTTGCTGAACGACAGCGTGGCCTTGGTATCGGAAGCTTTCATTTCGGGTTTCTTTCAGAGGAGTATTCAGGAGGGCGAAGAGGAAACGGAGGTTGCGGGACGCTGCGCGCCGTCGGTGCGCATCAGCTGCAGCAACTCGACCACCTCGGCCCCGGCCCATGCGGGCTCGGGCTCCTTTCTTCGCAGGAGAAGATCGAGGAGATCGTTGTCCGACAGGTCCATCAAGGTCTCCATCGCTCCCGCCTGGCCGTTGGTCATGCGGGATTCGTGCCGCTCGAAGAAGCGGGCGATGAACAGGTCGTTCTCGAGCAGGCCGCGCCGGCAGCGCCATTTCAGCTTGCTCAGCGCGCGTTCGCTGATCAGCTCGGACGGGTCGGCGGCGGTTTGCATGGTTTCTCTCGGAAAAGGATCAGATGGCGCGGCGCACCATCAGTTCCTTGATCTTGCCGATCGCCTTGGTCGGGTTCAGGTTCTTCGGGCACACATCGACGCAGTTCATGATCGTGTGGCAGCGGAACAGGCGGTACGGGTCTTCGAGGTTGTCCAGGCGTTCGGCGGTGGCTTCGTCGCGGCTGTCGGCGATGAAGCGGTAGGCCTGCAGCAGGCCGGCCGGGCCCACGAACTTGTCGGGGTTCCACCAGAAACTCGGGCAGCTGGTGGAGCAGCTCGCGCACAGGATGCACTCGTACAGGCCGTTGAGCTCGTCGCGCTCCTCGGGCGACTGCAGGCGCTCCTTCTCGGGCGGCACGTTGTCGTTCTGCAGGTACGGCTTGATCGAGTTGTACTGCTTGAAGAACTGCGTCATGTCCACGATCAGGTCGCGGATGACGGGCAGGCCCGGCAACGGCTTGAGCACGATCGTGCCCTTGAGCGTGAGCATGTTGGTCAGGCAGGCGAGGCCGTTCTTGCCGTTGATGTTCATCGCGTCGGAGCCGCAGACGCCTTCGCGGCACGAGCGGCGGAACGACAGCGTGGGATCCTGCGCCTTGAGCTTCATCAGGGCGTCGAGCAGCATGCGCTCATGGCCGTCGAGTTCGATCTCGACTGTCTGCATGTAGGGCTTGGCGTCCTTGTCCGGGTCGTAGCGGTAGATCTGGAATGTGCGCTTCATCGTGAAACCTTGTGATGTTGTTCTTGTTTAGAACGTACGGACCTTGGGAGGAACGGAGTCGACCGTCAGCGGCTTGAGGTTGACCGGCTTATAGGAGAGGCGGTTGTCCTGGCTGTACCAGAGCGTGTGCTTCATCCAGTTGGCGTCGTCGCGGCCGAGCGGCGCGACCGGGTCGTCGGCCGGGCGCTCGTAGTCCTCGACCGTGTGTGCGCCGCGGCATTCCGTGCGGGCGGCGGCCGAAACCATGGTGGCCTGCGCCACTTCGATCAGGTTGTCGACTTCGAGCGCCTCGATGCGTGCCGTGTTGAACACCTTCGACTTGTCCTTCAGGCCGATGGCGTTGACGCGCTCGCGCACGGCGGCGATCTTGACCACGCCCTCGTCCATCGAGGCCTGCTTGCGGAACACGGCGGCATGCTGCTGCATGACGGCGCGGATCTCGCCTGCCACGTCCTGCGCGTACTCGCCACCGGTGGCGGCTTCGAGGCGGTTCAGGCGCTCCAGCGTGCGGTCGGCGGCATCGGCCGGCAGCGGCTTGTGCTCCTTGTGCTTGTCGTTGAACTCGACGATGTGGTTGCCGGCCGCGCGGCCGAACACCAGCAGGTCGAGCAGCGAATTGGTGCCCAGGCGGTTGGCGCCGTGCACGCTCACGCAAGAGCATTCGCCCACCGCATAGAGGCCGTTCACCACGGCGCTGTTCTGGTCGCCCTGCTGCACCACGACCTGGCCGTTGATGTTGGTGGGGATGCCGCCCATCTGGTAGTGGATGGTCGGCACCACGGGGATCGGCTCCTTGGTGATGTCGACGTTGGCGAAGTTCACGCCGATTTCGTACACCGAGGGCAGGCGCTTGTGGATGGTCTCGGCACCGAGGTGGTCGAGCTTCAGCAGCACGTAGTCCTTGTTGGGGCCGCAGCCGCGGCCTTCCTTGATTTCCTGGTCCATTGAGCGCGAGACGAAGTCGCGCGGCGCCAGGTCCTTCAGCGTGGGCGCATAGCGCTCCATGAAGCGCTCGCCGTTGCTGTTGAGCAGGATGGCGCCTTCGCCGCGGCAGCCTTCGGTCAGCAGCACGCCCGCGCCGGCCACGCCGGTCGGGTGGAACTGCCAGAACTCCATGTCCTGCAGCGGAATGCCCGAACGCGCGGCCATGCCCAGGCCGTCGCCGGTGTTGATGAAGGCGTTGGTCGAGGCCTGGAA
Organism: Variovorax sp. V93; assembly: GCF_041154485.1. Classification (NCBI taxonomy): domain Bacteria; kingdom Pseudomonadati; phylum Pseudomonadota; class Betaproteobacteria; order Burkholderiales; family Comamonadaceae; genus Variovorax; species Variovorax sp. V93. The sequence goes on from NZ_AP028669.1 coordinate 1,601,414, forward strand.
GATGCGGCCTGCGCCGCCGGTGGCCAGCAGCACGGTCTTGGCCTGCAGGATGTGCAGGTCGCCGGTTTCCATTTCGAGCGCGGTCACGCCGACCACGTCGCCTTCGGCGTCGCGGATCAGGTCGAGCGCCATCCACTCGACGAAGAACTGGGTGCGGGCTTCGACGTTCTTCTGGTAGAGCGTGTGGAGCATCGCGTGGCCGGTACGGTCGGCCGCGGCGCAGGCGCGCTGCACGGGCTTCTCGCCGTAGTTGGCCGTGTGGCCGCCGAAGGGACGCTGGTAGATGGTGCCGTCGGGGTTGCGGTCGAAGGGCATGCCGAAGTGCTCGAGCTCGTACACGACCTTCGGGGCCTCGCGGCACATGAATTCGATCGCATCCTGGTCGCCGAGCCAGTCGGAGCCCTTGATCGTGTCGTAGAAGTGGTAGTGCCAGTTGTCCTCGCTCATGTTGCCGAGCGAGGCGCCCACGCCACCTTGGGCCGCGACGGTGTGCGAACGGGTGGGGAACACCTTGGAGAGCACGGCCACGTTCAGGCCGGCACGGGCCAGTTGCAGCGAGGCGCGCATGCCGGAGCCGCCGGCACCGACGATCACGACGTCGAACTTGCGCTTGGTGATTTGTTCTTTTGTGTAGGTCATGGTGGGGTCAGATCTTCCAAAGCACTTGAATGGCCCAACCCGCACAACCGACAAGCCAGACGATGGTGAAAATTTGCAGGGCAAGGCGAATGCCGACGGGCTGGATGTAGTCCATCCACACGTCGCGCATGCCGACCCACACGTGATAGAGCAGGGCGGCGATCACCGAGAAGGTCAGCACCTTCATCCACTGCGCCGCGAAGATGCCGGCCCAGAGGTCGTAGCCGATGGGGCCGCGCGTGAAGATCAGCTGCGCGAGCAGGATGATCGTGAAGAGCGCCATCAGGCCGCCCGTGATGCGCTGGCTGAGCCAGTCGCGCAAACCGTAGTGCGCGCCGACGACGATGCGCTTGGAGCCGTAATTCACAGACATGGTTGGCTCCTTCTCAGTACAGGCCGAACAACTTGGCGCCGAGCACCAGGGTGAGCAGGATGCTCAGGGCCAGCGTGACCATGGCGGAGGTATGGCCGAACTCCTTGGTGACGGCGGCGTGGCTCACGTCCATCCAGAGATGGCGCAGGCCGGCGATGAAGTGGTGCAGGTAGGCCCAGATCAGCGCGAGCGCCACCAGCTTGATGAACCAGCCCGGAACGAAACCAAGGCCGCTGTTGAATGCGGCCTTGAACCTGGCGAAGGAGTAATCGGATGAAAGCGAGGTGTCGAACATCCAGATGATGAACGGCAGCAGCAGGAACATGAGGATGCCGCTGACGCGATGCAGGATCGACACGATGCCGGCCGGCGGCAGCCGGTAGGTCGTGAGATCGGTGAAGGCATTGATGTTCCGGAATTCGCGGCGCGGCGGCCGGGGGGGAGTTGCAAGCTCTGTCATTGGGGGGAAGGCTTTCGTGGCTTGATGGCTTGTTCTGAGAGCGAACGCTTTTGTTTCTTCTCGGGGAATGCAAACAACGCAAAATTCTATTGCAATGCACCATTGCGTGGCGGAGGTGCCCGTGTCGGCGCAGCGCTGCAGTCGGATGCTAGGGAGTTCGCGGCGTGTTGCGCACGAATCTTTGGCGCTGCGATGCTGTGGGGTCGTGATGCCATCTGGATGCGCGCTCAGCCGAGCTGGTTGCGGTAGTGGTGCGTGTCGGTGCGATAGAGGCCGCGGCGCAGTTCCATCGGCGTGTCGTGGTAGGTGTGGGCCAGGCGCTCCACGCTCAGCAAAGGCATCTGCAGCGGCACGTCGAGCAGCGCGGCCTGCTCGGCATCGGGCAGCACCGCGCGGATCTTTTCTTCGGCGCGCACCATGCGCACGCCGAATTCGGTTTCGAACATGGCGTACATCGGGCCCGGCCAGGCGCGCAGCCGCTCGGCCGTGAGACCCTTGAACGGCGCGCCGGGAAGCCAGAGGTCCTCGAGGATGGTCGGGATGCCGCCGTAGGCGAGCACGCGCCGCACCTGCAGCACCGCGTCGCCCGTGCGCAGGCCCAGGGCGCGCGCCACATCGGCCGAGGCGCGCTGGCGGCGGCAGTCGACGATGGTGCGCTCGGCGGGGCCTTCGGTGCTTGGCGTGCCGACATCGGGCACGAGCTTGAGGAAGCGGTATTGCACATGCTGCTCGGCATGCGTGGCGACGAAGGTGCCCTTGCCCTGGCGCCGCACCACGAGGTTTTCGGCCGAGAGTTCGTCGATGGCCTTGCGTACCGTGCCCTGGCTCACGCGGTAGCGTACCGCCAGGTCCATCTCGCTGGGAATGGGCTCGCCCGGCTTCCACTCGCCGGCCTGCAGGCTCTGCAGGATCAGCGTCTTGATCTGCTGGTAGAGCGGACTGAAGGAGGGCGTCGCAGAATCTTCGAGGACGGTGGGGACATTCATGGCAGCGGTGGAGGCGCCGTGGCGGAACCCCGGAGCATATCTTATATAAGACATAAGACGAGGCTCGTCGAATCGGCTTAAAATGCGGGCCGGCCTGCGCCGCGGGAAGGATTCCCGCCCTGCAGGACCATCGGCGCCACGCGCGCCCGCCGATACCGTTTCACCACCTTCTGGAGTCTTCCCATGAGCAAAAAACCCGTCCGCGTTGCCGTCACCGGTGCCGCCGGCCAAATCGGTTACGCCCTGTTGTTCCGTATCGCGTCCGGCGAAATGCTCGGCAAGGACCAGCCGGTCATCCTGCAACTGCTCGAGATCCCCGACGAGAAGGCCCAGAAGGCGCTCAAGGGCGTGATGATGGAACTCGACGACTGCGCCTTCCCGCTGCTGGCTGGCATGGAAGCCCATGGCGACCCGATGACCGCCTTCAAGGACGCCGACTACGCCCTCTTGGTCGGTTCGCGTCCGCGCGGCCCGGGCATGGAGCGTGCCGAGCTGCTGGCCGTCAACGGCGCCATCTTCACGGCGCAGGGCAAGGCGCTCAACGCCGTGGCCAGCCGCAACGTCAAGGTGCTGGTGGTGGGCAACCCGGCCAACACCAATGCCTACATCGCCATGAAGAGCGCACCCGACCTGCCGCGCAAGAACTTCACCGCCATGCTGCGCCTGGACCACAACCGCGCCGCCAGCCAGATCGCCGCCAAGACCGGCAAGCCCGTGGCCGACATCGAAAAGCTCGTCGTCTGGGGCAACCACTCGCCCACGATGTACGCCGACTACCGCTTTGCCACCATCAAGGGCGAGAGCGTCGCCAAGATGATCAACGACCAGGAATGGAACGCCAACACCTTCCTGCCGACCGTCGGCAAGCGCGGCGCGGCCATCATCGAGGCCCGTGGCCTGTCGTCGGCCGCCTCGGCCGCCAACGCCGCCATCGACCACATGCGCGACTGGGCCCTGGGCACCAACGGCAAGTGGGTCACCATGGGCATCCCGTCGGACGGCCAGTACGGCATTCCGAAGGACACGATGTTCGGCTTCCCGGTCACCTGTGAAAACGGCGAGTACAAGCTGGTCGAAGGCCTGGAAATCGACGCATTCAGCCAGGAACGCATCAACAAGACGCTCGAAGAGCTGCAAGGCGAACAAGCCGGCGTTGCGCACCTGATCTAAGCAGGACCGGCCGGCATGCTCGACTGGAACCCCGCGCTCTACCGTCGCTACGAGGACGAGCGCACCCGCCCTGCACAGGAACTCCTGGCGCGGGTGCCGTTGTCCGGAGCGGCCCGCGTGGTCGACCTCGGCTGCGGCCCGGGCAATTCCACCGAACTGCTGGCCAATCGGTTCCCGCAGGCGCAAGTCGTCGGGACCGACAACTCCGAAGCCATGCTGGCCAGCGCGCGCGAGCGCCTGCCGCAGGCGCGCTTCGAGTTGAGCGACATCGCGACCTGGGCGCCGCAAGACGAAGCGCCCGACCTCATTTACGCCAATGCAGCCCTGCAGTGGGTGCCGGATCACGAGCAGCTGATCCCGCGCCTGTTCGCTGCGCTGGCCCCCGGTGGCGTGCTCGCCATCCAGATGCCCGACAACCGCGAGGAGCCCACGCACCGCCTGATGCGCGCCGTGGCCGCCGAGGCGCCCTGGGCCGAGCCCATCGGCGATGCCGACCGGCTGCGCACCTTGCTGCTGCCGCTGGGCGGCTACTACGACCTGCTCGCGCCCGTCGCGGCCAGGGTCGATGTGTGGCACACCATCTACCAGCACCCGATGGCCGATGCCGCCGCCATCGTCGAATGGGTGCGCGGCACCGGGCTCAAGCCCTTCGTCGACCGCCTGCCGGCCGACCTGCAGGCCAGCTACCTGGCCGAGTACGAGCGCCGCGTGGACCAGGCCTATCCGGCGCGCACCGACGGCAAGCGGCTGCTGGCCTTCCCGCGCATGTTCATCGTGGCGCAGAGAAAAGCATGACCAAGAGCGCTCATCCCGCGGAAGTACTGCTAGGCGCGCAGGCCGGCGCTGTGACCTTGCCCGTGTGCGACCACTACAGCGGCGTCGAGGCGCGCATGAAGAAGAGCCTGGCGCTGCAGGCCGAGATGGCCGACGAATTCGGCGCCTGCGTGTTCGACGTCACGCTCGATTGCGAGGACGGCGCCCCCGTGGGCGGCGAGGCGGAGCATGCCGCGCTCGTGACCGAACTGGCATTGGCCGCCAAGCCCGGCATGCGCGTGGGCGTGCGCGTCCACCCGGTGGACCATCCCGCCTTTGCCGGTGACGTGATCACCATCGCCGGCCGCGCCGGCCACCGGCTCAGCCACCTGATGGTGCCCAAGGTCGAGTCCGCGGCCGACGTGGCGCAGGCGGTGGCGGCGCTCGAGGCGGCCGATGCCGATGCGCTGCCGCTGCATGTGCTGATCGAATCGCCGCTGGCCGTGCACAACGCGTTCGAGATCGCCGCGCATCCGCGCGTGCAATCGCTGAGTTTCGGCCTGATGGACTTTGTCTCTGCCCATGCGGGCGCCATTCCCGCCGATGGCATGGGGGCCGTCGGCCAGTTCACGCATCCGCTGGTGGTGCGCGCCAAGCTGGCCATCGCCTCCGCTGCGCATGCATACGGCAAGGTGCCTTCGCACTGCGTGGTCACCGAGTTCAACGACACCGACGCCATGCGCATGGCAGCCCGCAAGGCGGCCGCCGAATTCGGGTATACGCGCATGTGGAGCATTCACCCGAACCAGATCCGGCCCATCCTGGAGGCGTTTGCGCCCGATGAGGCGCAGATTCAAATTGCCATAAAAATCATTACAAATGCGGCTCTCGCGGATTGGGCTCCGACCCAAATTGATGGCACATTGCACGACCGCGCGAGCTATCGCCATTTTTGGCAAGTGCTGACGCGTGCCCACGCAACAGGGCGCGCGTTGCCTCCCGAGGCGAAAGCCTGGTTTGCACTCGCGGCCTCCTGAAACTTCCGAATCCAGCCCCAAGGAAACACCCATGAAGAAAATTGCCCTGATCGCCACCCTGGCCCTGGCGCTTCCGTTCGCCGCCATGGCGCAGACCACCACCCCTGCCAAGCCGGCTGCCAAGACCGAGGCCAAGAAGGCGCCCCCCAAGAAGCAGGTCACCCGCAAGGCCGCCAAGGCCGTCGAGGAAGTGACGCCCATTGCCGATGAAACCAACATCGTGCTGACCGAGGCCGACCTGGCCGTCGCCAAACGCGTCTCCGTCGGCAAGGCCCAGTGCGAACTCGGCGCCGACGTGACCGTGGACGCCGACGAGAAGAAGCCGGGCTTCTTCAATGTGTCGACCAAGGGCGTGAAGTACCGCATGCACCCGGTCGAAAGCCGCACCGGCGCCATCCGCCTCGAAGACCCGCGTGCCGGCGCCATGTGGCTGCAGCTGGGCAACAAGTCGATGCTGATGAACCAGAAGGCGGGCCTGCGCATTGCCGACGAATGCCAGACGGCCGAGCAGGTCGCGTTTGCCGAAGAAATGAAGAAGAACCCGCCGAAGAGCCTGTTCGAAGGCGCTGACCCGGCCAAGAAGTAAGAGAGTCCCACACACGGGGTGCGGCGCGGCTCTTGCTTGCCGTGCCGCACACCCGCAAGCCCAGTTTCCGGAGAAAAGAAGATGTTGCAAGCCTACGTTGACCATGTTGCCGAACGCGCCGCGCTCGGTATTCCACCGCTGCCATTGAGCGCGAAGCAAACCGCCGAAGCCATCGAGCTCCTCAAGAGCGCGAATGCCAAGGATGGCGCCTTCCTGCTCGATCTGCTCACCCATCGCGTGCCTGCCGGCGTCGACGACGCGGCCAAGGTCAAGGCGAGCTACCTGGCGGCCGTGGCCCATGGTACCGAGAAGAGCGCGTTCATCTCGCGCGCCCGCGCCACCGAATTGCTCGGCACCATGCTCGGCGGCTACAACATCAGCCCGATGATCGACCTGCTCGACGACGCCGAGGTAGGCGCCGTGGCGGCCGAAGGCCTGAAGAAAACCCTGCTGATGTTCGACCAGTTCCACGACGTCAAGGAAAAGGCCGACAAGGGCAACGCCCACGCCAAGGGCGTGCTGCAGAGCTGGGCCGATGCCGAATGGTTCACCAGCCGCCCCGAAGTGCCGCAAAGCATCACGGTCAGCATCTTCAAGGTGGCCGGTGAAATCAACACCGACGACCTCTCTCCCGCACCCGACGCCACCACGCGTCCCGACATTCCGATGCATGCGCTGGCCATGCACAAGAACGCCCGCCCCGGCATCGTCCCTGAAGAAGACGGCAAGCGCGGCCCGGTGAAGTTCATCGAGGACCTGCGCGCGCGCGGCCATCTCGTGGCCTATGCCGGCGACGTGGTCGGCACCGGCTCCTCGCGCAAGAGCGCCACCAACTCGGTGCTCTGGTTCACCGGCGAAGACATTCCCTTCGTGCCCAACAAGCGCTTCGGCGGCGTCTGCCTCGGCGGCAAGATCGCGCCGATCTTCTACAACACCATGGAAGACTCGGGCGCGCTGCCCATCGAGCTCGACGTGAGCCAGATGAACATGGGCGACGTGGTCGAGCTGCGCCCCTACGAAGGCAAGGCCCTGAAGGACGGCAAGGTGATTGCCGAGTTCAAGGTCAAGAGCGACGTGCTGTTCGACGAAGTGCGCGCCGGCGGCCGCATTCCGCTGATCATCGGCCGCGGCCTCACGGCCAAGGCGCGCGAGGCGCTGGGCCTGCCGGCCTCGACGCTGTTCCGCCTGCCGCAAAGCCCGGTCGACACCAAGAAGGGCTTCTCGCTCGCGCAGAAGATGGTCGGCCGCGCCTGCGGCCTGCCCGAAGGCCAGGGCGTGCGCCCCGGCACCTACTGCGAACCCAAGATGACCTCGGTCGGCTCGCAGGACACCACCGGCCCGATGACGCGCGACGAGCTCAAGGACCTGGCCTGCCTGGGCTTCTCGGCCGACCTCGTGATGCAGTCGTTCTGCCACACGGCGGCCTACCCGAAGAAGGTCGACGTCAAGATGCACCATGAACTGCCCGAGTTCATGGCCAACCGCGGCGGCGTCTCGCTGCGCCCGGGCGACGGCGTGATCCATTCCTGGCTCAACCGCCTGCTGACGCCCGACACCGTCGGCACCGGCGGCGACAGCCACACCCGCTTCCCGATCGGCATCAGCTTCCCCGCAGGCTCCGGCCTCGTGGCCTTCGCGGCCGCCACCGGCGTGATGCCGCTGGACATGCCCGAATCGGTGCTCGTGCGCTTCAAGGGCAAGATGCAGCCCGGCGTCACGCTGCGCGACCTGGTCAACGCGATTCCGCTGTACGCCATCAAGAGCGGCCTGCTCACGGTCGAGAAGAAGGGCAAGAAGAACATCTTCTCGGGCCGCATCCTCGAGATCGAAGGCCTGCCGGACCTGAAGGTGGAACAGGCCTTCGAATTGAGCGACGCGTCCGCGGAGCGCTCGGCCGCCGGCTGCACGGTGCACCTGAACAAGGAACCGATCATCGAGTACATCAACAGCAACATCACGCTGATGAAGTGGATGATTGCCGAAGGCTACGCCGACGCCCGCACGCTGCAGCGCCGCATCGCCGCGCAGGAAGCCTGGCTCGCGGACCCGCAGCTGCTCAAGGGCGATGCCGACGCCGACTACGCCGCCGTGATCGAGATCGACCTGGCCGAGATCCACGAACCCATCGTGGCCTGCCCGAACGACCCTGACGACGTGAAGACGCTCAGCGACGTGGCCGGCGCCGTGATCGACGAAGTGTTCATCGGCTCGTGCATGACCAACATCGGCCACTTCCGCGCCGCGTCGAAGCTGCTCGAAGGCAAGCGCGACATCCCGGTCAAGCTGTGGATCGCACCGCCCACCAAGATGGATGCGCAGCAGCTCACCGAGGAAGGCCATTACGGCGTGTTCGGCAATGCCGGTGCACGCACCGAGATGCCGGGCTGCTCGCTGTGCATGGGCAACCAGGCGCAGGTGCGCGAAGGCGCCACGGTGATGTCCACCAGCACCCGCAACTTCCCGAACCGCCTGGGCAAGAACACCAACGTGTACCTGGGCTCGGCCGAACTGGCCGCGATCTGCTCGCGCCTGGGCCGCATCCCGACGCGCGAGGAGTACATGGCCGCGACCGGCGTGCTCGATGCATCGAGCGCGCAGATCTACCAGTACCTGAACTTCGACAAGATCGACGACTACAAGACCGAGGCCGGCGCCGCCGTCGCGGCCTGATCCTCAGGCGATCCGCGCATTGGACAGGGGCCCCGCTTCGGCGGGGCTTTCTTGCGTCTGGGGTGCCGCTTTTGACTGCCTCCCCGGCCGTCTCCGACACGCAAGGGCGCCCTCGGCCGGCCGGGAGAGCGGGCCTCTCCGACAAGAATGGCTTGTCTCCGCCGCTTGTCGCGGAGAACAAGGAGACACGCCATGCCTTTGGCCTCTCTGGTCGGCCGATGGGCCATGCGGCCGTTTTCCAGGGCGCTGCCGCCGCTCGGCGACACCGAACGCGCCGCGCTCGAGGCCGGCACCGTCGGCTTCGAAGGCCTGCTTTTTGCGGGGCGTCCGGACTTCGACCTGCTCTCGGCCATGGGGTCCAACCGGCTCAGCGAGCGCGAGCAGTCCTTTCTGGACCGCGAGGTGCGCGAGCTGTGCCGCATGCTCGACGACCACGCCATCGACCAGGCGCGCGACCTGCCGCCCGAGGTGTGGCGCTACCTGCGCAACAAGCGCTTCTTCGGAATGATCATTCCCGAGCAGTTCGGCGGCCTCGGGTTCGGCCACTACGCGCACGCCACGGTGGTGGCGCGCATCGCCACCGTCAACATCGCCGCTGCCGTGACCGTGATGGTGCCCAACTCGCTTGGCCCGGCGGAGCTGCTGCTGCGCTACGGCACCGACGCGCAGAAGTCGCGCTACCTGCCACGCCTGGCCGATGGCCGCGAGCTTCCGTGCTTCGGGCTGACCTCGCCCTACGCGGGCTCCGATGCGGCGGCCATTCCGGACCGCGGCGTCATGGTCGAGCGCGAGTTCGGCGGCCGGCGCACGCGCGGCTTCCTGGTCGATTTCGACAAACGCTACATCACGCTCGCGCCCGTCGCCACCGTCGTGGGGCTCGCCTTCCATGCGGTGGACGAGAGCAGGCCCGAGGGCGAGCGCGAGCTCGGCATCACCTGCGCGCTGATTCCGGTGCCGCACGAAGGCATGGAGATCGGCCGGCGCCACCGCCCGATGGACAGCGCCTTCATGAACGGTCCGATCCATGGCCGCCAGGTGTTCGTGCCGGTGGACTGGGTGATCGGCGGCGAAAAGCAGGTGGGCCAGGGCTGGCGCATGCTGATGGAGTGCCTGGCCGCGGGCCGCGCCATCTCGCTGCCCGCGCTCGGCTCGGCCATGCAGCAGACCGCGCTCTACGTGAGCAACGGCTATGGCCAGATCCGCGAGCAGTTCGGCCTTCCGATCGGCAAGTTCCATGCGGTTGCAGGGCTGGTCGCGCAGATGTCGGCCGAGCTCTATGCGAGCGATGCGGCGAGGCGCTTCACCGCGGCCGCGCTGGACAAGGGCGAGCGGCCGAGCGTGGCCAGCGCGATCCTCAAGGTGCAGCTCACGGAGGCCGGGCGGCGGGCCGTGAACCACGGCATGGACATCCTGGGCGGCAAGGGCATCATCGCGGGGCCGTCGAACCTGCTCGGCGTGTCGTACCGGCAGGCGCCGATCGCCATCACGGTGGAGGGCGCCAACATCCTGACGCGCGCGCTCATCGTGTTCGGCCAGGGCGCGATCCGCTGCCACCCGCATGTGCTTGACGAAATGGCGGCCGTGCAGGCGCGGGACGAGACGGCGCTGGGCCGGGCACTGATCGCGCACGGCAAGCACGTGGCCGCCAATCTGTGGCACAGCCTGTTCGGTGCGCCGGTGCTGGGCGAGCCGCCCGAGGCGCTGGCCCGCGAGGCGCGGCTGATCGCGCGCATGAGCGCCAAGTACGCGCTCACCGCCGACCTGGCCATGGGCCTGCTCGGCGGCCGGCTCAAGCGCATGGAACTGCTGTCGGCGCGGCTGGGCGACGTGCTCGCGCACCTGTACCTGGCCAGTGCCAGCGTGTGGCGCTATCGGGTCGATGCGGCGCCCGAATTGCTGCCCTTTGCGCAGGCCGCGATCCGGCTGCAGCTGGACGAGGCGGGGAAGATCCTGCGCGACCTGTATGCCAACCTGCCGACCGCCGGCCGGCGCGTGATCGGTGCGCTGGTGCTGCGCCGCTCCGCGCACCTGGCGCCGCTGCGCGACGTGCAGCTGATGGCGCTGGCCGAGCTGCTGCGCACCAATCCGCGCATCGTCCAGCGGCTGGCGCCGGACCTCAGCGAGCCCGCGGCCGGCGGCCTGCGCGACCTGATGCGCGCGATGGAACTGGGCGAGCAGCTCGGTGGCGACACCGCGGCCGTGCTCAACAAGGCGCTGCGGCGTACCCGCTCGTTCGAGGAGGCCGCATGCTCGGCACCCGATCCGGGACTGGCGCTCGCCTATCTCAAGGCCGCCGACAAGGTGATCCAGGTCGACGACTTCGAAGGTCCCGCGCAGCAGCAGGCGCGCGCGGCGCTCAGCCGGCCGGCTGCGCCGCCAGTGCAGCCAGCGCCGCGGCCGTCTGGCCATCGGCCGGAAAGAAGGACTCCACCGCCAGTTCCTGCAAAGTGACGTCCACCGGCGTGCCGAAGATGGTGGTGGTGCTGATGAAGCTCAGCACGCCGCTCGGCGTGGCCAGCTGAAAGGGCACCACCACGCCCGAAAGCTCCGTGTCGGCAGCGGGCGTGTCGTGGCTCACCTGCGGCGCGGGATAGGCTTCGAGCTCGTCGTGCAGGGCCTGCAGCACCGCGTCGCCGGTCGCCGCAATCTGTTGCTGCAGCCGTTCGAGCAGATGGGCACGCCACTGCGCGAAGTTGGCGATGCGCGAAGCCAGGCCCTCGGGATGCAGGCTCAGTCGCAGCACGTTGATGGGCGCCTTCACCAGTTCGGGGGCGGCGCCGGCCATCAGCATCGGCACCAGCGCGTTGTGCGCCACCAGGTTCCAGTGCCGGTCGACGGCCAGCGCAGGGAACGGCTCATGGCCCTTGAGCACCAGGTCCACCGCGCGCCGGGCCGAGGCCATGGCCGGATCGTCGAGCGAGCGCTGCCGGTACATCGGCGCGAAGCCCGCGGCCACCAGCAGCGCATTGCGCTCGCGCAGCGGCACGTCGAGCCGCTCGGCCAGGCGCAGCACCATCTCGCGGCTGGGCGCGGCGCGGCCGGTCTCCACATAGCTCAGGTGGCGGGTCGAGACCTCGGCTTCCTGCGCCAGGTCGAGCTGGCTGAGCCGGCGGCGGGTGCGCCAGTGCCGCAGGTGGGCGCCGAAGGGATCGCGCGCGCCGGGCTGGCCGGCCGGGGTGGAGTGGGTGCGGGTGGTGTTCATGGACGGCATTCTGGCGCGGTGCCGATGCGGCGCCATGACCTCCGAGGTCATCGACGCGACGCATGCCGGACGGAATCATTGGCTCCAACGCGGCAGGACTGGCTTGCGGCGTACCACCCGAAGGAGATTCTCATGTCCGTCTTTGCATCCCCCCGCTTCCTGCCCAACGTGATGTGGGCCGACGCCGCGTCCTGCGCCGCGACCGGTGCGCTGCAGGTCGGGTTCACCGGCGCGCTTGCCGGGCTGACCGGCCTGCCGGCGCCGCTGCTCATGGGAACCGGTGTGTTCCTGCTGGCCTATGCCGCCGCTGCGGCCTGGATGGCCAGCCGCCGCACGCCACCGCGCACGCTGATCGGCCTTGTGGTGGCCGGCAACTTCGGCTGGGCCGTGGCCTGCGTCGCGCTGCTGGTGAGCGGCGCATTCGCAGTCACCGCACTGGGCACGGCCTGGGTGCTGGCGCAGGCGCTGTGCGTGGTGGTGCTGGCCGAACTGCAATGGACCGGCCTGCGCCGCACCCGCGGCGGCGCGGACATGGCCTTGGCCTGAGTCCACGGGATGCCGGCAACGCCCATCCATCCGGCATTTTTCGCGATGAGGAACGCCGCGTGTCGAAGGACCGGGTTGGAAGACAGACTACAGCAGCTGACATCGTTCCCCGCTATCCTTGAAGAGCTTCCACGAACAATCAGGAGTTCCTCAATGGCCAAAGCACCGGCGCACGCTTTTGCGTCCACCCTCAAGACCTTCAAGACCGCATCGGGCAAGTCCGGCAAGTACTGGTCGCTGAAGGAACTGGCCAGGCAATATCCCAGCGTCGAACGGCTGCCGGTGTCGATCCGCATCGTGCTCGAGTCGGTGCTGCGCAACTGCGACGGCAAGAAGGTCTCGGCCAAGCATGTCGAAGAGCTGGCCCGCTGGGCGCCCAATGCGGACCGCATCGACGAGATCCCGTTCGTCGTCACCCGCGTGGTGCTGCAGGACTTCACCGGCGTGCCGCTGCTGGCCGACCTGGCCGCCATGCGCAGCGTGGCCGCCAAGCTCGGCAAGTCGCCCAAGACCATCGAGCCGCTGGTGCCGGTCGACCTGGTGGTCGACCACTCGGTGATGGTCGACTACTACGGCACGCCCAAGGCGCTCGACCTCAACATGAAGCTCGAGTTCCAGCGCAACAACGAGCGCTACCAGTTCATGAAGTGGGGCATGCAGGCCTTCGACACCTTCGGCGTGGTGCCGCCGGGCTTCGGCATCGTGCACCAGGTCAACCTCGAATACTTTGCGCGCGGCGTCTACAAGAGCTCGAGCGACGATGCCGAGGTGCCGGTGTACTACCCCGACTCGCTGGTGGGCACCGACAGCCACACCACCATGATCAACGGCGTGGGCGTGGTCGGATGGGGCGTGGGCGGCATCGAGGCCGAGGCCGCCATGCTGGGCCAGCCGGTGTACATGCTGACGCCCGACGTGGTGGGCTTCGAATTGACCGGCAAGCTGCGTGAAGGCGTCACGGCCACCGACCTGGTGCTGTACGTCACGGCCATCCTGCGGGCCGAGAAGGTGGTGGGCAAGTTCGTCGAATTCTTCGGTCCCGGCGCCGCCTCCATCGCGGTGCCCGACCGCGCCACCATCGGCAACATGGCGCCCGAGTACGGCGCCACCATGGGCTTCTTCCCGGTCGATGAAATGACCGTGGCCTACTTCGAGGGCACGGGCCGCACCCGGGAGGAGGTCGAGCGCTTCGAGGCCTACTACAAGGCGCAGGGCCTGTTCGGCATGCCGGCGCCCGGCGACATCGACTACACCAAGATCGTCAAGCTCGACCTGGGCACGGTGTCGCCGAGCCTGGCGGGCCCGAAGCGGCCGCAGGACCGCATCGACCTGGGTCACCTGTCGACCAAGTTCGCCGAACTCTTCAGCAAGCCCAACGACGCCAACGGCTTCAACCAGCCGGCCGAGCGGCTGAAGCTGCGTTATCCGCTCGCCGTGAACGGCCAGGGCGACGACGAGGAGGCCGCGCCGCCGCCGCCGGGCGCGCCGCGCGACGTGGTCGAGATGGTGGCCAACCGCTCGACCAAGGCGGCCGCCCATGTGAGCGCCACGGCGCCATCGTCGCCCAAGAATGGCGTGACCATCGGCAACGGCGACGTGCTGATCGCGGCGATCACCTCGTGCACCAACACCTCCAACCCGAGCGTGATGCTCGCGGCCGGCCTGCTGGCCAAGAAGGCGGTGGAGGCGGGCCTCACGGTCAAGCCGCACGTCAAGACCTCGCTCGCGCCGGGTTCGCGCATCGTCACCGAATACCTCGAGAAGGCGGGCCTGCTGCCGTACCTCGAGAAGCTGGGCTTCTACCTGGCCGGCTACGGCTGCACCACCTGCATCGGCAACGCGGGCGACCTCACGCCCGAGATCAACGACGCCATCGTCAAGAACGACCTTGTCGGCGCGGCCGTGCTCTCGGGCAACCGCAACTTCGAGGCGCGCATCCATCCGAACCTGAAGGCCAACTTCCTGGCTTCTCCGCCGCTGGTGGTGGCCTTCGCGATCGCGGGCAACGTGATGGTCGATCTCATGACCGAGCCCGTGGGCAAGGGCAGGAACGGCAAGGACGTGTACCTGGGCGACATCTGGCCCAGCCCGAAGGAGATCGACCAGAACCTGCGCCATGCGATGAACGCCAAGTCGTTCCGCGCCAACTACGACAAGGTCAAGACCGACCCGGGCAAGTTCTGGAGCAGCATCAAGGGCACGACGGGGCAGGTCTACGACTGGCCCAAGTCGACCTACATCGCCGAGCCGCCGTTCTTCGAGGGCTTCAAGATGGAGCCGCACGCCTCGGACGCAGGCTTCAAGGGCGCGCGGATCATGGCGCTGTTCGGCGACTCGATCACCACCGACCACATCTCGCCGGCCGGCTCCATCAAGGAAAGCTCGCCCGCGGGCATCTGGCTCAAGGCGCACGGCGTGGCCAAGGCCGACTTCAACAGCTACGGCTCGCGGCGCGGCAACCACGACGTGATGATGCGCGGCACCTTCGCCAACGTGCGCATCAAGAACCTGATGATCCCGCCCGACGTCAACGGCACGCAGGAAGAGGGCGGCGTCACGCTGCACTTCCAGCCCGGGGCAAGCAACGGCTCGCCGAGCGAGCCGGAGAAGATGTTCATCTATGACGCCGCCATGAAGTACATGGAGCAGGGCGTGCCGACGGTGGTCTTCGGTGGCGAGGAATACGGCACCGGCTCGTCGCGCGACTGGGCTGCCAAGGGCACGCAGCTCCTGGGCATCAAGGCCGTGGTGGCGCGCAGCTTCGAGCGCATCCACCGCGCCAACCTGGTCGGCATGGGCGTGCTGCCGCTGCAGTTCCGCGGCGCCGATTCATGGCAGACGCTGGGCCTCGTGGGCGACGAGAAGATCGACGTGGTGATCGGCGGCGAGCTCAAGCCGCAGATGGACGTGAAGCTCGTGGTGCACCGCGCCGACGGCAGCCATCAGGAAGTGACGGTGCGCCTGCGCATCGACACGCCGATCGAGGTCGACTACTACAAGCACGGCGGCATCCTGCCGTTCGTGCTCAGGCAGCTGCTCGCGGCTTGACCCGCGTCGGCCTCATCTCCGACACCCACGGCCTGCTGCGCCCGGAGGCCGTGGCGGCGCTGCAGGGCAGCGACTTCATCGTGCATGGCGGGGACATCGGCGATGCCGGCATCCTCGAGGCGCTGGCCGCCATCGCGCCGTTGACGGTGGTGCGGGGCAACAACGACCGCGAGCCCTGGGCCGAGCGCATTCCGGAAACGGCCCTGCTGAACGCCGGCGGCGTGCTCGTGCATGCGATACACGACCTGTCCCGGCTCGCCGCCGCCTCCGCCGGGGTTCGCGTGGTGGTCTCCGGCCACTCCCACAAGCCGAAGATCGAGGGGCGCGGCGGCGTGCTCTACGTCAACCCGGGCAGCGCCGGGCCGCGCCGATTCAAATTGCCAATTGCAGTGGCCGAACTCATTGTCGATGGCGATGCCGTGTCGGCGCGCATCATTGAACTGGGCTGAATGCGTCGTGAGCAGCCGGGATTCCGGCCAAAAAAGAACCCGGCCCGCGAGGTCAAAGGGGCTTCGTCAGGTTTCTGCGATTGAGAATTGATAGCATCTAGCTTTTGCTCCATTGGCGCGCCTGGAATCCGGCGCACTTTCTTACCGTGCAAACCAACCATTTCGGGGCCGCGCCGGCATCTTCCGGCCTGCGGCTCGACCAGCTTCCCGACAACCAATGGGCCACCGTGCTCGACGTGGCACGGCCCGAGGGGGCGGACGACCGCGAGCTCGTGCTGCGACTGACCGAGATCGGCTTCGTGCCGGGCGAGGCCGTTCGCATCGTGGCCCGCGGCCTGCCGGGGCGTGAACCGCTGGCGGTGCGGCTGGGCCACACCACCTTTGCATTGCGGCGCCATGAGGCCGCATTGATCCACGTGGCGCCGGGTTTGGCGGAGGGCGCAAGCCATGGTTGAGGCTGTCATCCAGGGACCGGGGCGCCTTGCGGCCACGGCGCAGCCGGCGCGCATCGCGCTGCTGGGCAATCCGAACTGCGGCAAGACGGCGCTGTTCAACCTGCTCACCGGCAGCCGCCAGAAGGTGGCCAACTATGCCGGCGTGACGGTCGAGCGCAAGGAAGGCTCGCTTCGCACCGCGTCGGGCCGGCGCGTGTTCGTGCTCGACCTGCCGGGCGCCTACAGCCTCAACGCGCTCAGCGTGGACGAGGCCGTGACGCGCGACGTGGTCACGGGCAAGAGCAGCGAGCCCCTGCCCGACCTGCTGGTGTGCGTGACCGACGCCACCAACCTGCGGCTCAACCTGCGGCTCGTGCTCGAAGCAAAGCGCCTGGGCCTGCCGATGGTGGTGGCGCTCAACATGACCGACATGGCCAGGAAGCAGGGCATCGCGGTCGATACGGCCGTGCTGTCGCGCGAACTGGGCGTGCCGGTCATCGAGACCGTGGGCGTGCAGTCGGGCGGCGCGCAGGGCCTGCTCGAAGCCCTCGATGCGCCGGTGGCCGCCGCGGCGCCGCTGCCCTGGCAGGCGCCGGGGCTGGACGACGTGCTGGCCACGCAGCGCGAAGTGCGCCGCATCCTGGCGCTGGCCGTGCGCGAGCCGGTCGGCAGCCTGGCCGCCAGCGACCGCATCGACCGCGTGGTGATGCACCCGGTGTGGGGCCTGCTGGTGCTCGCGGTCACGATGTTCCTGATGTTCCAGGCCGTGTTCAGCTGGGCCAACGTGCCCATGGACGCCATCAAGGCCGCGACCGAGGGCCTGGGCAGCCTGCTGAAGGCCCACATGCCCGAAGGCATGCTGCAGAGCCTGCTGGTCGATGGCGTGATTGCCGGAGTGGGCGGCGTGATCGTGTTCCTGCCGCAGATCCTGATCCTGTTCCTGTTCATCCTGGCGCTCGAAGACTCGGGCTACCTGCCGCGCGCGGCCTTCCTGCTGGACCGTGTGATGGGCACGGTGGGGCTGTCGGGCCGCTCCTTCATTCCGCTGCTGTCGAGCTTCGCCTGCGCCATTCCGGGCGTGATGGCCACGCGCACCATCAGCAACTGGCGCGACCGCATCACCACCATCATGATCGCGCCGCTCATGACCTGCTCGGCGCGCCTGCCGGTCTATGCGCTGCTGATCGCGGCCTTCATTCCGGCGCGCACCGTGGGCGGCGTGTTCAACCTGCAGGGCGTGGTGCTGTTCGCGCTCTATGTCTTCGGCATCGTGTCGGCCATGGCGGTGGCGTGGGTGATGAAGCGCTTCCGCGACAACAAGCAGCACTCGCCGCTGATGATGGAGCTGCCGGCCTACCGCTGGCCCAATGTGCGCAACCTGGCGCTGGGGCTCTACGAGCGGGCGTGGATCTTCATCCAGCGCGTGGGCACGATCATCCTCACGCTCACGATCCTGCTGTGGTTCCTGTCGACCTTCCCGTCGCCGCCCGAAGGCGCCACGGGGCCGGCCATCCAGTACAGCCTGGCGGGCATGATCGGCCGCGGCCTGGAGCACATCTTCGCGCCCATCGGCTTCAACTGGCAGATCTCCATCGCGCTGGTGCCGGGCATGGCGGCGCGCGAAGTGGCGGTGGGCGCGCTCGGCACGGTGTATGCGCTCTCGGCCAGCGGCGACGACGTGGCCGGCCAGCTCGAGCCGCTGATCGCGGGCAGCTGGTCGCTCGCCACGGCGCTGTCGCTGCTGGTCTGGTACGTGTTTGCGCCGCAGTGCATCTCGACCTTGGCGGCGGTCAAGCGCGAAACCGGCTCATGGAAGTACGTCTGGATCATGGCCGGCTACCTGTTCGCGCTGGCCTACCTGGCATGCTTCATCACCTACCACGTGGCGCTGGCGCTGGGCGCCGGATGACCTGCCGCAAGCTTTGCGCGATGTTTCTGGGTTAGTCTCGAACGCGCCTTGGAGTAAACGGACATGACACAGCAATTGATCGTGGGATTGATCGTCGCGGCCGCCGCGTTCTATGCGGTCTGGCGCTGGATGCCCGCGGGCTGGCGGCGCAGTGCCGCGCACAAGCTCGCGGCCGGCACGCACCGCGCCGGGCTGGTCGACCAGCAGCGCGCCGAGCAGCTGGCGGCTTCGCTTGCCAAGACCTCGGGCTGCGGCTCCTGCGACAGCTGTGGCAGCTGCGGTCCGAAGACGCCCGCCAACAAACCATCCGAATCCGAAAAAGCCGGCCACAGCCCGCTGTCCACGCACAGCCGCTGAGGCCGATGCCCACGCACGTCCTCGTCGTCGGCGGCGGCATCGGGGGGCTTTCTGCTGCGCTGGCGCTGTCCCGCGGCGGCCACCGCGTCGATGTCTTCGAGCAGGCGCCCGTGTTCGCCGAGATCGGCGCCGGCATCCAGATGGGGCCCAACGTCACGCGGCGTCTTGCGCAACTGGGCCTGGCCGAAGGCCTGGAGGCCATCGCCGCGCGGCCCGATGCCCTGGTGGTGCAGAGCGCGGGCAGCGGCGCCGAACTGGCCCGCCTGCCACTGGGCGATGCCATGCGCGAGCGCTACGGCGCTCCCTACCTTTGCGTACACCGCGCCGACCTGCATGCGCTGCTGCTCGAAGCGGTGCGCGCCCGCGGCAGGGGCACCCTGGTGACCGATGCGCGCATTGCGCAGGTCGAGACCAGCGACGATCTCGTGTGCATCTCGAGCAGCGGTGCGCGGGCCTGGGAGGGCGAGGCACTGATCGGTGCCGACGGCCTCTGGAGCGTCGCGCGGCAGCGCCTCGATGTGCCATCCGCAGCCGAGCCGCCACGCGCCACCGGCCACACGGCCTGGCGGGCGATGGCCGAGCAGGCCGCGCTGCCGCAGGCCCTGCGCCGCGGCCGGATCGACGTGTGGCTCGGTCCGCAGCTGCATGCGGTGGCGTACCCGGTGCGCGGCGGCGCCTGGCTCAACGTGGTGGTGATCGCGGAATCGGCACTGGCCGGGGATGCACGCGACTGGAACCAGGCCAGCAGCCTCGCCGCGCTGCAGAAGGCCACGGGCCGCAGTGGAGGCGCCTTGCAGGCACTGCTCGAAGCCATGCCCGGCTGGCGCGCCTGGACGCTCAGCGACCGGCCGCCGCTGGCTTCCGCGGCCGAGATGGCCCACGAGCGCGTGGCGCTGGTGGGCGATGCCGCGCATCCGATGGTCCCCTACCTGGCGCAGGGCGCAGGCATGGCCATCGAGGATTCGGTGGCCCTGGCCGAGGCGCTGGGCCAAGGCGATGCCACCGACGTGCCGGCCGCCTTCGCCCGCTATGCCGAAGCGCGCTGGCAGCGCAATGCGCTCGTGCAGGCCAAGGCCCGGCGCAACGGCCAGATCTTCCATGCGGCCGGCGCGGTGCGCATCGGCCGCGACCTGGCGATGCGCACGCTCGGCGCACGCCTGCTGGACCAGCCCTGGCTGTACGGCGGCTGAGGGCGACCGCGCCACAGGGGCGGTTCAGAGCCTGAAGGTCTGCAGGTGCTCGATGCGTTCGGCCAGGCCCTCGGCACCCAGGTAGTGGCCATGCGTGCCTTCCCGGACCTCGAGCAGTGTGGCTTCGAGTTCGGCCAGCGTCGCATCGCGTTCGATGACAAAGGCGGGCGGCACGTCGATGCCCGCCTCGGCGCATGCATCGGCGATCAGGTGCGCGCTGGCGGGCGCACCGCAGGCCGCGCACTTGACGATGGCCGCCACGCTGGGCTCGGCGCCGTTGGCGAGCAGCGCACTCGTGAGTTCGGGCGAGATCTGCCCGTCGACATTGCCCAGCGCATCGCGCGCCACCGGCGCGCCCGCGCGCACCAGCGCCATGGCCGCGGCGAAGGCGCCCTGGCCGATGGCCACGTCGGTGGCCAGCGCGCTGCCCTGCTGCGGGCCGTCGAAGCTCACGCCCGCGGCCGCGAGTTCGGCCACCAGCTCCGCGTCGTCGGTGCCGATGGCGTGGTGCAGCGCGGCACGCGCGATGGCCGGCAGCCGGCGCAGCGTGCCGTCTGCCAGCGGCGTGCGCCAGTCGACCACGGCGCGGCAATAGAAGGCCACCAGCTTGTCCATCAGGTCGAGGTCCAGCCCGTGGTCCTGGTGCCGGTCGTCGAGGTATTGCAGCAGATCCTGGCCCGAGAAATAGTCCCCCGTGGGCGCCAGCGGATCCTCGTCCAGGTGCAGCGCCGCGAAGGCGCCGCGCAGGTCGGGCGCGATGGTGCTCACGCTGTCTTCGTGCAGCGCATGCGTCCAGGCGGGCGGCAGCCCGTGCTTCCACGCGACGATGCGGCCGTGCTCGGGGCCGGGCTCGACCACCGCATAGACGCGGTCGCAGTATTCGAAGCCGCCGAAGGGCAGGTGCGTGAGCTTGCCGCTCCAGGCGCGGCCTTCTTCCTTGGCGGCCTCTTCGGCCAGCTCCTGTTCATGTTCGATCCAGCCCTGCAGGTCGCGGTAGCCGTCGCTGCCGTCCCAGAACAGCTCCGACCAGCTGATCGATTCCACGTTGCCGCCCATCGGCAGCGACAGGTCGTAATCGAGCCGCCCGCCCGCCGTCTGCCGCCACAGCGCGGCCAGCGCCTCGGGCAGCGGGCCGGCGCACAGCGCCTCGATGGCGGCGATCCGCTGCGCCGGCATGGGCGGCTGGGCCTCGAAGATCACGCGGTCCGCGAACAGGACCACACCATGCTCGCGCAGGGTTGCGAGCTCGTCGGGCGAGAACTGGACATCGTTCATGGCGGGGCCTCCGTTGTTGTTGCCAACCAATGTAGCGCTTCAGGCAGATGGGGCAAGCGGGGCAAGCGATAGCTCACAGGTCGGTACGCAGCTTCCAGATTTCGGGGAACAGCACCACATCGAGCATCTTGCGCAAGTAGCTCACGCCGCCGGTGCCGCCCGTGCCGCGCTTGAAGCCGATCACGCGCTCCACCGTGGTCACGTGGCGAAAACGCCAGAGGCGGAAGGCGTCTTCGAGGTCGGTGAGTTTTTCGCCGAGCTGGTACAGGTCCCAATGGTCGTGCGGGTTGCGGTACACCGTGAGCCAGGCCGCTTCCACGCCGTCGCTGGCTTCATAGGGCAGGGTCCAGTCGCGCTCCAGGTGATCGGCGGGCACCGGCAGGCCATGGCGTGCGAGCAGCTTCAGCGACTCGTCGTAGAGCGAAGGCGAGCGGTAGGCCGCGTCCACCTGCGCGAGCAGATCGGGCCGGTGCGCATGCGGCTTGAGCATGGCGGCGTTCTTGTTGCCGAGCGCAAACTCGATGCAGCGGTACTGCGCGCTCTGGAAGCCGCTGGAGTTGGCAAGGTAGGGGCGCATCGCCGTGTACTCGGGCGGCGTCATGGTCGAGAGCACGGTCCATGCGCTCACCAGCTGCTCCATGATGCGGCTCACGCGCGCGAGCATCTTGAAGGCGTCGGCCAGCTTCTCCTCGGCGATGCAGGTGGTGGCGGCGCGCAGCTCGTGCAGCATCAGCTTCATCCAGAGCTCGCTGGTCTGGTGCTGCACGATGAACAGCATCTCGTCGTGCGCGGGCGAAAGCGGATGCTGGGCATTGAGGATTTCATCGAGGTGCAGGTAGTCGCCGTAGCTCATCGACGCGCTGAAATCCAGCTGCGCCTTTTCCTCGTGGACGATCTTCTCGGGGCTCTGGCCCGTGCTCTTTTCGGTGCTCATGTCACTGCGTTCTTGCGGTTGAATTCGGCGCGTTGCCACTCGCCCGTCCGGAGCACCTGCACCAGATGCTCGACCGAGTTCCACACATCCTCGAAGCCAAGATACAGCGGCGTGAAGCCGAAGCGAAGGATGTCGGGCATCTGCGAATCGCCGGCGCGGTAGTCGCCGATCACGCCGCGCGCGATCAGCGCCTGCACGATGGCGTAGGCGCCTTCGTCGCGGCTCAGGCACACCTGCGAGCCGCGGCGTGCGTGTTCGCGCGGCGTGACGAGCGCGAGGCCCTGGCCCGCGCAGCGTTCTTCCACCAGCGCGATGAACAGGTCGGTGAGCGCGAGCGACTTGGCGCGCAGCGCGGCCATCGCGCCGTTTGAACCGTTGAAGACTTCGGCCGCGAGCACGGTGTCGAGTCCGCATTCGAGCCCCGCCAGCGCGATGACCGGCTGCGTGCCGCAGAGATAGCGGCCCACCCCCGGCGCGGGGCGGTAGTGCGGCGTGAACTCGAAGGGCGCGGCATGGCCCCACCAGCCCGACAGCGGTTGCTCGAACTTGCCCGCATGCCGCGTATGCACCCAGGCAAAGGCCGGCGCGCCGGGGCCGCCGTTCAGGTACTTGTAGCCGCAGCCGATGGCGTAGTCGGCATTGCTGTCGTTCAGCGCGACCGGCACCGCGCCCGCGCTGTGCGCCAGATCCCACACCGTGAGCGCGCCGGCGGCGTGCGCGGCGGCGGTGATGGCCTTCATGTCGTGCATGGCGCCGGTGCGGTAGTTCACGTGCGTGAGCATCAGCACGGCCACTTCGTCGGTCAGCACCGAATCCGGGCCTTGCAGTTCGCTCGCATCGATCAGCTTGAGCGTGAAGCCGCGTTCGCGGCACAGCGACTCGGCAATGTAGAGGTCGGTCGGGAAGTTGCTGCGCTCGCTGACCACCAGCCTGCGCCCGCTGTGCGTCTGCTGCGAGAGCGCCGCGAACAGCACCTTGTAAAGGTTGACCGAAGTGCTGTCGGTGCACACCACTTCGCCGGGCGCGGCGCCGATCAGGCGAGCCACCTTGTCGCCCAGGCGCTGCGGCAGGTCGAACCAGCTGGCGGTGTTCCACGAGCGGATCAGGCCTTCGCCCCATTCCTTGGCCACCACTTCGGCAATGCGTGCCGGCGCGGCCTTCGGCAGCACGCCGAGCGAGTTGCCGTCGAGGTAGAGCACGCCCTCGGGAATGGTGAATTGGTCGCGCAGGGCGCGCAGCGGGTCTTGCGCGTCGAGCGCGCGGCAGTCTTCGAGGGTCGTCATGATGGAGGTTTTCAGCGGGGAAGCTCGCGCAGCACGGCGCGAACCGGGGAGGCATCGGCGCTGACCAGCCTGAGCGGCAGCGCGATGAGTTCGTAGTCGCCCTCGGGCACCTCGTCGAGCACGAGGTTCTCGAGCACGCGCAGGTCGAGGCGGCGGATGCGCTGGTGGCTTTGCAGCGTCTTGCTGTCGGCCGGGTCGATGCTGGCGGTGTCGATGCCGATCAACTTCACGCCCATGGCCGCGAGCCTTTCGACGGTGGCGGGCGCGTAGGCCGCGAGCTGCGGGTCCCAGTGGGCGACGGGCATGGCGGTGTAGGTACGCACCAGCACGCGCGCGGGCAGGGTGCTGTCGATGGCGTGGGCGATGTGCTCCCACTCGATCAGCGGCCCCTTGGCGATGGCATGGATCACCCGGCAGGGGCCGAGGAAGGGTGCGAGGTCCACGAGGCCGATGGCCTGGCCTTCGGGGTCGTAGTGCAGCGGCGCGTCGGCATGCGCGCCGACGTGGGGCGAGAGCTTGATCTCGCTGACGTTGACCGGGCAATCCGGCGAAATGGTGGCTGCCCAGCGCTGCTGGTAGGGCGTGTCGCCGGGGAACACCGGCGTGCCTTCATGCACGGGCGGCGAGATGTCCCAGAGGCGGGGTTGGGGTTGCAGGGAACGCATGGCGCGAAGTTAGCGCCGGGCGGGGCGTCGTGGTGTCGGTTATTTCCAACACACGGCGTGACGAGATGATCGATCGGCTCAGAGGGGCAGCGACGCCAGGCCGGGCAGCCCGTGCCGTGCGCGGGCCCGCTCGCAGGCGTGGCTGCCGGCCTGCAGCTCATGACAGGGGTTGGGGCGCCATTCGTAGATGCCACAGGCCACGGCCTGGCCGATCTTGCCGGTGAGCGCGGCGCAGCGCGGCGGCGTGTGATCGGTACCGCGCATGCGGCAGAGGGTGTGGTTCACTTCGACGGCAAGGCCGGACGGCACCTGTCCGCCGTTCTCGTCGAGTTCGTGGATGCTGAAGTCGACGCGGTAGCTGGCGCAGCAGGCGCCGCATTGCTGGCAATGGGACACGTGGCCGCACCTTCGGTCAGATGCCTAAAGCCGCCCCAGCAGCAGGAACTCCATCAGCGCCTTCTGCGCATGGAGCCGGTTCTCGGCCTCGTCCCACACCACCGACTGCGGGCCGTCGATGACCTCGGCCTGCACTTCCTCGCCGCGGTGCGCGGGCAGGCAGTGCATGAAGAGGGCGTCGGGCTGGGCGATGCGCATCATGTCCTCGTCGACGCACCAGTCGGCAAAGGCCTTGCGGCGGGCCTCGTTCTCGGACTCGTAGCCCATGCTGGTCCAGACGTCGGTGGTCACCAGGTCGGCGCCGTGGCAGGCTTCCATCGGGTCCTTGAAAACCTGGTAGCTGTCGGCCGAGCGCAGGCCCGCCACCGACTGGTCGACTTCGTAGCCGCTGGGCGTGCTCACGTGCACCTTGAAGCCGAGGATCTCGCTGGCCTGCAGCCAGGTGTTGGCCATGTTGTTGCCGTCGCCCACCCAGGCCACCGTCTTGCCCTGGATCGAACCGCGGTGCTCGATGTAGGTGAAGATGTCCGCGAGGATCTGGCAGGGGTGGAACTCGTTGGTCAGGCCGTTGATCACCGGCACGCGCGAGTGCGCGGCGAAGGTGTCGATCTTGGTCTGCTCGTAGGTGCGGATCATCACGAGGTCGACCATGCGGCTGATGACCTTGGCGCTGTCCTCGATGGGCTCGGCGCGGCCGAGCTGGCTGTCGCCGGTGGTCAGGTGCACCACGCTGCCGCCGAGCTGGTACATGCCGGCCTCGAAGCTCACGCGGGTGCGCGTGCTGGCCTTCTCGAAGATCATGGCCAGCGTGCGGTCGGTCAGCGGTTGGTGCTTCTCGTAGGTCTTGAACTTCTTCTTGATGATCGCCATGCGATCGAAGAGGTAGGCGTATTCATCGGCCGTGAAGTCTGAGAACTGCAGGTAGTGGCGGATGGCATTGGGCGTGGCGGCGGTCGTCATTGCGCTGCAGGCTCCGACAGGAATGTTTTGACGATGGGCGCGAGGATGGCGACGATCTCGTCGGCCTCGGCAATGCTCAGGATGAGCGGCGGCACCAGGCGGATCACCTTGTCGGCCGTCACGCTCAGCAGCAGGCCGGCGTCGCAGGCGCGGTTCAAAATGACGCCGCAGGGCCGGTCGAGCTCGATGCCCAGCATCAGGCCCTGGCCGCGGATTTCCTTCACGCCGGCCAGGCCGCCGATTTCGCGTTCGAGCGCGGCCTTCAGGTGCTCGCCCACGGCGGCGGCGTTCTCGAGCAGCTTGTGCTCTTCCATGATGCGGATGGTTTCGATGCCGGCGCGCATCGCGAGCGGGTTGCCGCCGAAGGTGGTGCCGTGGTTGCCGGGGCCGAAGATGTGGGCGGCCTTGGGGCCAGCTACCACGGCGCCGATCGGCACGCCCGAGCCCAGGCCCTTGGCCAGCGGCATGACGTCGGGCTTGATACCGGCCCACTGGTGCGCGAACCACTTGCCGGTGCGGCCCATGCCGCATTGCACTTCGTCGATCATCATGAGCCAGTCGCGCTGGTCGCACAGGGCGCGCACCTGCCTCAGGTACTCCCAGCGCATCGGGTTGATGCCGCCTTCGCCCTGGATGGTCTCGAAGAACACGGCGACCACGTTGGGGTTGCCTTCGGTGGCCTTTTTCAGTGCCTCGATGTCGTTCAGCGGCACGCGGATGAAGCCCTCGACCAGCGGGCCGAAACCGGCCTGCACCTTCGGGTTGCCGGTGGCCGACAGGGTGGCGATGCTGCGGCCGTGGAAAGCGGCTTCGTACACCACGATCTCGGGCCGCTCGATGCCCTTGTCATGGCCGAACTTGCGCGCGAGCTTCAGGGCGGCCTCGTTGGCCTCCAGCCCGGTGCAGCAGAAGAAGGCATTGGTCAGGCCCGAGAGCTCGGTCAGCTTGGCGGCCAGCTGTTCCTGGCCGGGCACGTGGTAGTAGTTGGAGCTGTGGATCAGCTTGCTGATCTGGTCCTGCAGCGCGGGCACCAGCTCGGGGTGGTTGTGGCCCAGCGTGTTCACGGCAATGCCGCCGAGGCCGTCGAGGTAGGCCTTGCCCGCGGTGTCCCAGACTCGGCAGCCCTGGCCGTGCGACAGCGCGATCGGCAGGCGACCGTAGGTGTTCATGACGTGGGGCGAGGTGGGCTGGGCGGTAGCGCTCATTCGGTTCTCCAGATAGGGAACCGCGGATTCTAGGCGTGCGCCTTGACGGCTTCGTTGAGGATTCCGCATTACAGCAATGCCCGCTGCCCGGGAGGCGAAAGGCGCCCGGATAGAATCGCTTGTTGCACCGCAGCACCTGCTGCGGGCGCCTCATTCAACGATGATTTCCCCCACTGCCAAAGAAATCTTCATCCAGGGCATCACCCGCGATGGCCGGACTTTCCGCCCCAGCGACTGGGCCGAGCGGCTGGCCGGCGTGATGTGCTCCTTCCGCCCCGGCGGCGCCTATCCGGGCAGCCACCTGAGCTATTCGCCCTGGTGCATTCCGACCACCATCAACGGGGTCAAGTGCGTGGTGGTGAACCGCGCCCTGCGCGACGCCGAACCCATGGCCTGGGACTTCTGCGTGAACTTCGCGCGCGACAACGACCTGCAGGTGGC
Source organism: Variovorax sp. V93 (assembly GCF_041154485.1). NCBI lineage: Bacteria > Pseudomonadati > Pseudomonadota > Betaproteobacteria > Burkholderiales > Comamonadaceae > Variovorax > Variovorax sp. V93. The sequence goes on from NZ_AP028669.1 coordinate 1,628,382, forward strand.
CGAGGCCTGCCTGGTGCCCGACGTGCCGCCCAAGGCCTGAGCGGGCGGCTTCCTCCGGCAGGACGGAAGCGATCGGACATGAAAAAACCGCCCGAAGGCGGTTTTTTACACTTTGCTGCAGCGCACCCCGATCAAACGGCGGACCGGAGAATTCCGGTCCGGGCTTGCCTGACAGGTGTCAGGCGGCGGCCTTTTCAGGCGCGAGGGCGAGGGCCTTGACCTTCGCCGACAGGCGGCTCTTGTCGCGAGCAGCCTTGTTCTTGTGGAAGATGCCCTTGTCGGCGACGGTGTCGACGATGCTCTGGGCCTTCGCGAAGAGTTCGCTTGCCTTGGTCTTGTCGCCGGCCAGGACGGCCTTCTCGACATTCTTCACGGCGGTGCGGTATTTGGAGCGCAGCGAGGTGTTCGCAGCGTTGAGCTTGGTGTCCTGGCGGACGCGCTTACGGCCGGAGGCGAGGCGCGGGTTCTTTTTCTTGGGCTTGGCGGATGCCATGGTTTGGTTCCTTAGGTGTCTGAGGATGATGCAGCAAAGCCCTCCATTATAGGCCGGGTTGCCTTTTTCGCCGAATCGGGGCTTGCCGGGCCCTACACTCGCCCCCGTGTCCCTGTTCAAATCCGCTTCCACCGTATCCCTGCTGACCCTCGCTTCGCGGATCACGGGCCTCGTGCGCGACGTGCTTTTTGCCTCGGTGTTCGGCGTCAGTGCGCTGACCGACGCGTTCAACGTCGCCTTCCGCATTCCCAACCTGTTCCGGCGGGTTTTCGGCGAAGGCGCCTTCAGCCAGGCCTTCGTGCCGGTGCTCGCGGCGCGCAAGACCGAAGCCGGCCAGGAGGGCGCCAAGGCGCTGATCGACCATGTCGCCACGCTGCTGACCTGGGCGCTGGTGGTGGTCTGCGTGGCCGGCGTGGCCGGCGCGCCGCTCCTGGTGTGGGCCATGGCCAGCGGGCTGGCGGGCTTCGATGCCGCCGTGGTCATGACGCGCTGGATGTTCCCCTACATCGGCTTCATGTCGCTCGTGGCGCTGGCGGGCGGCATCCTGAACACCTGGCGCAAGTTCGCGGTGCCGGCCGCCTCGCCGGTGCTGCTCAACATCGCGCTGATCCTGGCAATCGTCGTCGGGGCGCCGTTGTTCCGCCGCTACGGCATCGAGCCGATCTATGCCCAGTGCGTGGGCGTGCTGGTCGGCGGCGTGCTGCAGCTGGCCATCCAGATTCCGGCGTTGCGTGCGCTGGGCCTCCTGCCGCGCATCGGTGCGAGCTTCAAGGCCCTGGGCGACGCCTGGCGCGACCCCGCCACGCGCCAGGTGCTGAAGCTGATGCTGCCCGCCCTGCTGGGCGTGAGCGTGGCGCAGATCTCGCTGCTCATCAACACGCAGATCGCCTCGCATCTTGCGGTCGGCAGCGTGACCTGGATCGGCAATGCCGACCGCCTCATGGAGTTTCCGACCGCGATGCTCGGCGTGGCGCTCGGCGTGGTGCTGATGCCGCAGCTGGCCGGCGCCCGCGCGGCGAAGGACGACGCGCGCTACTCGTCGCTGCTCGACCTGGGCCTGCGGCTGGTGGTGCTGCTGTCGGCGCCGTGCGCCGTCGCGCTGCTGCTCTTTGCCCAGCCGCTGGTGGCCGTGCTGTTCCACAACGGCGCCTACCAGGGCGAGGACGTGCAGCGCACCACCGTGGCGCTGATGGGCTACGGCGTCGGGCTGATCGGCCTGGTGGCCATCAAGGTGCTCGCGCCCGGCTACTACGCCAGGCAGGACACGCGCACGCCCATGCTGATCGCCGTGGGCGTGCTGGTGCTGACCCAGGTCCTCAATTTCTTCCTGGTGCCGGTGCTGCAGCATGCGGCGCTCACGCTGACCATTGCCATCGGCGCGCTGGTCAATGCGGTCTGGCTGCTGGTCGGGCTGATCCGCCGCGGCAGCTACAAGCCCGAACCCGGCTGGGGCAAGTTCGCGCTGCAGGTGCTGGCGGGAATGCTGGTGCTCGCGGCCCTGCTGGCATGGGGTTCGCGCCACTTCGACTGGATCGGCCTGCGCGAGCAGCGCTTCCTGCGCATCGGCCTGCTGGCCGCGCTGATCGCCGGCGCGGCGCTGCTGTATTTCGCGGTGCTCGCGGCCGTGGGCGTGCGGCTTCGCAGTTTCGTGCGCCGGTAAGAGGCCTTGCGGTGCGGCTTTCCGCAACGCAGCCGTTTTCGAACTGCGCAAGCTGAAAACACCGCCTTGACGCTCCCCGAATGCTCCTCTACAAAGACACATGACGTTCAGCTTTCAGGTTCCCACGGCCCTGGCGTATTTCGAATCGCTGGTGCAGAGCGACGAGCACTTTCCGCTGCTGGAGGCTGCCGCCAGCCTCGCGCAGGACGAATACCCCGACCTCGACGTGCAGCAGGTGCTGGGCGACGTCGACCAGCTGCTCGCGCGCCTGAAGCGCCGGCTGCCGGCCGATGCTGCGCCGCTGGCCCGGCTGCGCGCGCTCAACCAGTTCTTCTTCAACGACCTGAACTTCGGCGGCAACGTCAACGACTACTACGACCCCGACAACAGCTACCTGAACGCCGTGCTGCGCACGCGCCGCGGCATTCCCATTTCGCTGGCGGTGCTGTGGATGGAGCTCGCGCAGGGGCTGGGCCTGCAGGCGCGCGGCATCGGCTTTCCGGGCCACTTCATGCTCAAGGTCACGTTGCCCAAGGGGCAGGTGGTGATCGATCCCTTCACCGGCAAGTCGCTCTCGCGCGAAGAACTCGGCGAGCGGCTCGAACCCTACAAGCGCAGCAACGGGCTGGTCGGCGACTTCGACGTGCCGCTGGGCCTGTACCTGCAGCCCGCCAGCTCGCGCGAGATCATCGGGCGCATGCTGCGCAACCTGAAGGAAGTGCACCGCGCGCAGGAAGACTGGCAGCGAGCCATCGCCGTGCAGGACCGCCTCATCGCGCTGTTGCCCAACGCCTGGGGCGAGTACCGCGACCGCGGCATCGCGCATGCCGAGCAGGGCAACACGGCGGCCGCCGTGCGCGACCTCGAAACCTACCTCGAGCATGCGGAAGACGCGCTCGACGTCGATGTCATTGCAGAGCGCGTCGCGGCGCTGCGGCGCGAATCCGACTGATGGCCACCAGCACCGGCGTGGCAGACGCCCCCGATCTCGGCACCCTGCATGAGTTTCACGGCGTGCAGCCCGTGCTGCCGGTGTCCGACGCCGCGCGCGCCGCGCGCTGGTTCCGCGACGTGCTGGGCTTCGAGATCGACTTCATCGCCGGCGAACCGCCGAGCTATGCGCGGGTCAAGAAGGGCGACCGCAGCTACGGCGACCCGGTCTACCTGCGCCTGTGGCAGTGCAACACGCGCGGGGCGCCGCCCTGGCGCGGCGAGATCGTGATCCACGTGGGCAAGGACATCGACGGCCTGCACGCCGCCTACGCGAAGCGCGGCGTCACGGTGATCGAGCCGCCCGTCTCGCAGCCCTGGGGCCTGCGCGAATTCGCCATCCGCGAGCCCGACGGGCATGTGCTGCGCTTCTGCGGCTATCTGCCCTGAATTCTGATACATAAAATTACAAATAGATCGAGACGGGCGTGTCGATCAGGCTTGCGCTCGCGCGACGTGTGAACAGGAGCGCGCAAATTCCAGCACCTCCCGACTTCATCAACCTTCAGGAGAAACGACATGCGATTCATGGTTCTGGTCAAGGCCAACAAGGATTCCGAAGCCGGCGTGATGCCGAGCACCGAGGTGCTCACCGCCATGGGCAAGTTCAACGAGGAACTGGTCAAGGCCGGCGTGCTGCTGGCGGGCGAAGGGCTGCATCCGTCTTCCAGGGGTGCGCGCGTGCGCTGCGAAGGCCTCAAACGCACCGTCATCGACGGTCCTTTTGCCGAAACGAAGGAACTACTCGCGGGCTTCTGGCTGCTTCAGGTCAAATCGAAGGAGGAAGCCATCGAGTGGATCAAGCGCAGCCCGTTCCAGGAGGGCGAGATCGAGATCCGCCAGGTGTTCGAAGCCTCCGATTTCGGCGACTCGATGACGCCCGAACTGCTGGCGCAGGAAGAGCGCCTGCGCGCCGAATCCGAGGCCCGGGCCAAGGCCGGCAGCTGAACGGCAAGACTGCACCGAAGGAGATCCGCCATGCGATTCATGCTGCTGATGATTCCCCACGGCTACGAGACCGCCGCGCCCGGCACCATTCCCGACGACGTCGATGCGGTGGCGGCCATGATGGCCTACAACGAGTCGATGCAGAAGGCCGGCGTGCTGATCAGCTGCGACGGCCTGCATCCGCCCTCGATGGGTGCGCGCGTGAGCTTTCCGGGCCGCAAGCCCAAGGTCGTCGACGGTCCTTTCGCCGAAGCCAAGGAAGTGCTCGGCGGCTACTGGATCATCGACGTGCCCTCGCGCGCCGATGCCATCGAATGGGCCACGCGCTGCCCCGGCAGCGAGAACGAGGTCATCGAGGTCCGGCAGATCCAGGAAATTGCCGACTTCCCGCCCGACGTGCAGGCCCTGACCGCCGAATTCGCGTCGATGCAGGCGGTCAAGAAATAAGACCCGCTGATCAGTCCTCTCGCACCAGCCGGATGCCCACCAGCGTGTAGCGCGTGTCCGGCGCGTTCCAGTTGCGATAGGCCGCCCGGGCATAGAAGGCCCAGGTGTGCCAGGAGCCGCCGCGGCGTACCCGCACTCCGCCTTGGGCGGGGCCCTGCGGGTCGTCGAGTGGCGACTGCGCGTAGTATTTCTCGCCATGCCAGTCGGCTACCCATTCCCACGCATTACCGTGCATGTCGTAAAGGCCCCAGGCGTTCGGCGCAAAGCTGCCGACCGGCGCGGTGAACGCGTAGCCATCGTCGCCGTCCAGCGCCATCGGCTGCCAGCGCGGCCAGTACCGGGCGCTGTTCGCATCGAACACGTTGGCCGCGCCCAGCAGCGAATGCGGGTCGTCGCCCGAGCTGTAGCGGCTGCGCGTGCCGGCGCGGCAGGCGTATTCCCATTCGGCCTCGGTCGGCAGCCGGTAGCGGCGGCCCTCGGTCTTGCTCAGCCAGGCCGCCAGCGCCTGGGCGTCGTTCCAGGTCACGTTGACGACCGGATGGTCGTCGCCTTGCGCGAAGCCGGGGTTGCGCCAGGAGTAGCGCGGGTCGCGGCCCTCGAAGGCGTCGCCGCGCTTCGTGGTGGCCGGGTCGTAGTCGGCGCGCCAGCCGTAGCCGCCGGTTCCGTCGGCCACCGACTCGGGCACGTAGCCCGAGGCTTCGACGAAGCGCCGGAACTGGCCGACCGTCACCTCGTGCCGGCCCATCCAGAAGGAGTGGGTGATGCGCACCCGGTGAACCGGCCCCTCGTCGCCCAGCTGCGCGAATCGCTCTCTCGGCAGCTGCCCATAGGCGGCGGCCAGCGATTCGGGCGGTTCGTCGCTGCCCATCAGGAACTCGCCGGCCGGCAGCCTGACGAAAGCCATGCCGAGGCTGTTGCGTTCGACCTCGGCGGCTTGGGCACCGCCGAGGACCATGGCCAGGATCAGGAGGCAGCACTGCTTCATGTGCGGATGCTATTGCACCCCCTGGACAATGAGGAAGCGCACGCATGAGCAATGGCAGGAACCAGGAAGCGGTCAGCCGCACCATCGAGGCGGTATGGCGCATCGAATCCGCCAGGATCATCGCCACCGTCGCGCGCATGGTGCGCGACGTGGGCCTCGCCGAGGAACTGGCGCAGGACGCGCTGGTGTCGGCCCTCGAGCAATGGCCCGAAAAAGGCGTGCCCGACAACCCCGCCGCCTGGCTCACCGCCGTGGCCAAGCGCCGCGCGCTCGACCGGCTGCGCCACCGGCAGCTGGCCGAGCACAAGGCGCCCGAGATCGGCCGCGAGCTCGACGCGCAGCACGAGATGGCCCAGGCCGACTTCGCCGAAGCCGTCGATGCGGCCATCGACGACGACATCGGCGACGACCTGCTGCGGCTGGTGTTCACCGCCTGCCATCCCGTGCTTTCGACCGAGGCGCGCGTGGCGCTCACGCTGCGCCTGATGGGCGGCCTCGGCACCGACGAGATCGCCCGTGCCTTTCTCGTGCCCGAAGCCACCGTGGCGCAGCGCATCGTGCGCGCCAAGCGCACGCTGCTCGAAGCGCGCGTGCCCTTCGAGGTGCCGCGCCGGCATGAACTCGAAGCGCGGGTCGCCTCGGTGCTCGAGGTGCTCTACCTGATCTTCAACGAAGGCTACTCGGCCACGGCCGGCGACGACTGGATGCGCCCTGCGCTGTGCGAGGAAGCCATGCGCCTGGGCCGCATCGTGGCCGAGCTGATGCCCGATGCCTCGGAAGTGCATGGCCTGGTGGCGCTGATGGAAATCCAGGCCTCGCGCACCGCCGCCCGCGTGGGCGCCTCGGGCGAGCCGGTGCTGCTGCTCGAGCAGAACCGCGCGCGCTGGGACCACATGCTGATCCGGCGCGGCCTGGCGGCACTGGCGCGTGCCGAGGCGCTCGGCGGCGCCTTCGGCCCGTATGCGCTGCAGGCGGCCATTGCCGCCTGCCATGGCCGCGCGCGCACGGCAGAAGACACCGACTGGCCGCGCATTGCTGCGTTGTACGACGCGCTGGCCGAGCTGTCGCCATCGCCCATCGTCGAATTGAACCGCGCGGTGGCGCTGTCGATGGCTTTCGGGCCGGCCGCGGGGCTCGAGGTGGTGGATGCGCTCGTGGGCGAGCCGGCGCTGCGGGCCTACCACCTGCTGCCGGCGGTGCGCGGCGACCTGTTGCTGAAGCTCGGGCGCCGCGACGAGGCGCAGAAGGAATTCGACCGCGCCGCCTCGCTCACGCGCAACACGCGCGAGCGGACCCTGCTGCTGGCGCGTGCGCGAGCCTGTGCGGCTGCGCAGGGCTGAGGTTCCTCAAGAGGCCGGCGGCCGCTACGCCTTCAACGCCGAGGCCGAAGGCGAACCGGGCAATCCGAACTGGTGCCAGGCGCGCCGCAGCTGCGTGTCCGAGCCGAAGCCCGAGATTTCCGCCGCCCGCGTCACGCTCGCGCCCGAGGCCAGCGCAAGCTGCGCGGCCGCCAGCCGCAGCCGCCGCAGGTAGGCCAGCGGCGCCACGCCCGCATGCTCGACGAACAGCCGCGTCAGGTGCCGTGCCGAGGTGTGGGCCACTTCCGCCATCCGCGGCACGCTCCAGTCGGCCTGCGGCTGCTCGCTGACGGCGTCCTGCACGCGGTGCAGTGCGGCGTGCAGGTGGTTGCGGTAGGCCAGGAAGGGCGACAGCTCCGGATCGTGCGGACCGCGCCGCTGCGCCACCACCATCGCCTGTGCCACCTGGGCGGCCAGTGCTTCGCCGCACACGTCGGCGATGCGGTGCAGCACCAGGTCGATGCCGGTGGTGACGCCCGCGCTGCTGTACACCGGCGGATCGATCACGAACACGCGGTTGGCCACCACCTCGCAGCGCGGCTCCACCGCGCGCAGTTCGTCGAGGTGATGGTGGTGCGTGGTGGCGCGCCGGCCGGAGAGCGCACCGGCGTGCGCGGCCAGCAGCGCGCCGGCGCAGACGGTGACCAGCTCGAGCCGGCCGGGTTCGAAGCGCTGGCCGCGCAGCCAGTGCAGCAGCTCCTGCGTTTCGGCGTTGTCGATCGGGATGGCGTCTCCGGGCAGCCCGACCAGCACGAGCCAGGCCGGGCCCGGCCATTGCGTCGGCAAGGGCGCGATGTTGGCGAGCGCAACGCCCACGGATCCGATCGAGGTGGGACGCGGGCCCGCGAATTCGATCTCGAAGCGCTCGGGCTGGCCGGCCGCGCGCAGCCGCTGGTTCGCGATGCGCAGCGCTTCGGCCGGGCCGGCCCAGTCGAGCACCAGGCTGCCCGGCAGCAGCACGAACACTACGCGGATGGGCTGCGGCTGTTGGAGGTCCATGCGTAGTCCATCTGGCGCGCCGTGCGTTCGGCCAGCGTGCGGTCGGCCAGCCGTTCGACCAGGTAGAGGCTCATGTCGATGCCCGCGCTGATGCCCGCGGAACTGACGATGCGGCCGCTGTCGACCCAGCGCTCGTTTTCGCGCACGTCGAGCGAGGGGAACTGCTCGCGCAAGTCTGCAATGTCTTCCCAGTGCGTGGTGACGGCTTCGCGCGTGGCCACGCCGCTCTTGGCGAGCAGGAAGACGCCGGTACAGACCGAGGCGACGAGCTGCGCGCCGGCCGCGCAACCGGCGATCCAGCGCAGGGTGGCGGCGCTTGCCATGGGCGCATCGACCACGCCGCCGGGCACGATCAGCAGGTCGGCCTTCGGAGCCGCGTCCAGGTCGTGGTCGGCCAGCAGGCGCAGGCCGGCGCGTGCCTGCACGGGCTGGCTGGCGCTCGCCGCCACCGAAGCCACCTCGAAAGGCGCCGGCGTACCGGGATCCATGCGCTGGCTCACGCGGCTCGCGGTGGTGAACACCTCGAACGGCCCCGCGAAGTCGAGCGCCTCGACGCCGTCGTAGGCGAGGATCAGTACGCGAAGGCTCATGCGGCCAGGCTTTCCGTGGCGTGGGCGTCGGCGCGCTCGAGCGCCTGCGCCACGCTGCAGACCGTGGCGAACCGGCCATCCAGCACAGCCGCCGTGCGCGCCTTGATATCGGCGGCGGCAAGCGGCCGGCCGTCGGGTTGCGGCATGTCGAAGGTCAGCGTGGCCTCGGTCACGTAGTCGACCTCCCAGCCCAGGTCCGAGGCGTGGCGCGCCGTGGTTTCGCAGCATTGCTCGGTGCGGATGCCGCTCACGATCAGCCGGCCGATGCCCTGCTGCGTGAGCCAGATGTCGAGCCCGCTGTTGACCAGCGCGCTGTGGCGGTGCTTGGTGAAGGTGGCCGCCGCCTCAAATGGCGCCAGGCCGTCGATCGGCCGCACGAAGCCCGACTCGACCGCGAAGGGATGGCTCGCGGCAGCGGGACCGTCGACGTGGAAGACGCGCACGATCGGAAGACCGGCGGCCAGGCAGCCCTCGATCAGCGCGTTCTGGGCAGCGAAATAGGGCTGCGCAACGCGCTCGGACCAGTACGCGCGCTGGCGAAACGATTCCTGCGCGTCGATCACAATCAGACAGGATTTCATGGCGTTGGCTCGAAACGGCGAAGTGGATGATGCCGCCTATTCTTCTGCGCCGCCAGGGCACGGTCCGCGCCGAAGCGGACCAGAACCGATCAAATCAGGACATCTAGACAAGCCCCGCGGCCTGCAGCTCTTTCTTGAGGTACGCGTAGAAAAGCGGCGCCGCCACCAGCCCCGCCGGGCCGAACACCGCCTCGGCCACGAACATCACCGCCAGCAGTTCCCACACCCGCATCTGGGTGCGGCTGCCGACCACCTTGGCGTTGATCACGTATTCGGCCTTGTGGATGAGGATCAGGAACGCCAGGCAGGCCAGCGCCGTCACGGGCGACACCGACAGCGCCACCAGCGTGATCACCGAGTTGCAGACCAGGTTGCCGACGATGGGCACCAGGCCCGCCACGAAGGTCAGCGTGATCAGTGCCGGCGTGTAGGGCAGGTGAGGACCCCAGAGCGGCATCAGGAACAGCAGGAAGATGGCGGTCAGCAGCGTGTTGAAGGCGGCGATCCAGAACTGCGCGGCCACGATCTGGCCGAAGGCCTCGCCGAAGATGGCGATGCGCCGGTGCAGCTGCGCGGCGAGCGGCCGGCGCTGCAGCGGCGAGGGTGCGATGGCCGCCAGCCCGCCGACGATGAGCCCCACGTAGGCAAACAGCAGGCCGCCGAGCCACGCCCGTCCGGCCAGCGCCAGCGATCCGGCCTGGGCACGCAGGTAGTTGGCGACCACGCGCTGCACCTCGGCCGCGCCTTCGGGCAGGTAGACCGCAATCTCGGGCGGGAGCTTGAGCCGCAGTTCGAGCACCGTGCGCGCCGTGTAGTCGAGCAGCTCGCGGTATTGGTCGGGCGCGTCGAGGATGTACTCGCGCGCCTGCGACAGGCCCAGCGAGATCAGCGCAATGGGCGCCAGCAGCACCAGCGTGACCGCCAGCACCCGGGCCAGCACGTCGGCACGCCCGGGCGGCAGCTTCAGCCGCGCCAGGCCGGCGCCGATCAGGCGCGCGAACCAGCGGGTGGCCAGGAAGCCGATGCACACGCACAGCAGGCCGGGCAGCAGGTGCTGCCACATCACCAGCAGCAGCGCGGCCGGCATCAGCAGGTAGCTGGCCAGCACCACGTTGCGCGAGGCGGCCTGGGGCTTGGTCTCGAAGGTGGCGAGGGAGGGTTTGGCCATCAGGTTCCGGGTGCTGCGCTTGCGAGCCTGGCAGCGGGGAGATCAGCCAACCACGACGGCGGCGCCCGCGCCGCGTTCGGCGATGGTGCCGATCTCGAACACCGATTCGCCGGCCGTGCGCAGCGTGGCGGCGCAGGCGGCGGCTTCGGCCGCGTCGATCACCACCACCATGCCGATGCCGTTGTTGAAGGTGCGGTTCATCTCGATGTCGTCGATGCCGGCCACCTTCTGCAGCCAGGCGAAGAGTTCGGTCTGCGGCCAGCTGCCCTTCCTGAGGTGGGCGGCCGTGCCTTCGGGCAGCACGCGCGGGATGTTCTCGAGCAGGCCGCCGCCCGTGATGTGGGCCAGCGCCTTGATCGGATGCTTGGCCAGCGCCTCGAGCACCGGCTTCACATAGAGATGGGTGGGTTCCATCACGGCTTCGCGGAACGGCTTGCCGTCGAGCGTGGCGGGCAGATCGGCCCCCGCGCGCTCGATCACCTTGCGCACCAGGCTGAAGCCGTTGGAATGCACGCCGGCCGAGGCCAGGCCCAGCACCACGTCGCCCGGCTTCACGTTCTGGCCCGTGAGGATCTTCGCCTTTTCGACCGCGCCAACCGCAAAGCCCGCCAGGTCGTACTCGCCGGCCGGGTACATGCCGGGCATTTCGGCGGTTTCGCCGCCGATCAGCGCGCAGCCGGAAATCTCGCAGCCGCGGGCGATGCCGCCGATCACGGCCGCGGCCGTGTCCACGTCGAGCTTGCCGCAGGCGAAGTAGTCGAGAAAGAAGAGCGGCTCGGCGCCCTGCACCAGCACGTCGTTGACGCTCATGGCCACCAGGTCGATGCCGACCGTGTCGTGCATGTTCCATTCGAAGGCCAGCTTGAGCTTCGTGCCCACGCCGTCGGTGCCGCTCACCAGCACCGGCTCCTTGTAGCGCTTGGGCACCTCGAACAGCGCGCCGAAGCCGCCGATGCCGGCCAGCACGCCTTCGCGCAGTGTCTTCCTGGCGAGCGGCTTGATGCGGTCGACCAGTGCGTCGCCGGCATCGATATCGACACCTGCATCCTTGTAGCTGAGCGGGGTGGGCGTGGGGGAAGTCATGGTCGGACGGTGTCGAGAAGGGCGGGAAGGTGGAGGCGCCGGCGACCGAAGCGGCCGGGCCGATAGAATTCCCGTTGATTTTAAGGGCCCCAGCGGCCCCCTCCATGAACCTTCCCGGGATGAAACAGCTCGCGCTCGATATCGGCATTGCGACGGGCCCCAGCTTCGACGCCTTTTTTGCCGGCCCCAACGAGGCGGCGCTGCGCCACCTGCAGGTGTGGGTGGGCGGCGCCGGCAGCCCTGCGCTGCACTCGCCGGTGCCAACCTATCTGTGGGGCGAAGGCGGCAGCGGCAAGACCCATCTGCTCGAATCGGTGCGTGTCGCACTGCGCGAGCAGGGCGCGAGCGTGGGCTGGCTGCATGCCGGCCTGCTCGAGCCGCCCGAATTCGACGAGCGCTGGGGTGCCGTGCTGCTCGACGACGTGCACCTCTATACCGCCGTGCAGCAGCATGCGGCCTTCAACTGGTTCGTCAACGCGCAGACGCTGCAGCGCGGCGTGGTGGCCGCGGGCGCGCTGCCGCCGGCCGACCTGCCGCTGCGCGAGGACCTTCGCACCCGGCTGGGCTGGGGCCATGTGTTCCACCTGCAGGTGCTGAGCGAAAGCGAACGCCGCGCGGTGCTGCGCCAGGCCGCCGACACGCGCGGCGTCATGCTGTCGGACGAGGTGCTCGACTACATGCTGCACCGCTTCAGCCGCGACCTGGGCAGCCTGATGGAGCTGCTCACGCAGCTCGACGGCTATGCCCTGCAGACACAGCGCGCGATCACGATCCCGCTGATCCGATCCATGCTCGAAAACGAATAGAGAAGAGCTTCAACCAACAATGATCAAGAAATTCATCGACAAGCTGCTCGGCAAATCGGCCGGCGGCGCACAGGGCAAGAGCCGCTTCGGCAAGCGCCAGGAGGTGCCGGCAGAGGTTCACAAGATCGATCCAGCCCTGGTCGACGAACGTGCCAGGAACGTCGTCACCACGCTCCAGCAGGCCGGCTACGAGGCCTACGTGGTGGGCGGCGCGGTGCGCGACCTGCTGCTGGGGCTGCGTCCCAAGGACTTCGACGTGGCCACCAACGCCACGCCCGAGCAGGTCAAGTCGCTCTTCCGGCGCGCCTTCATCATCGGGCGGCGCTTTCGCATCGTGCACGTGGTGTACGGCCGCGGCCGCGAGCACGAGGTGATCGAAGTCTCCACCTTCCGCGCCTACATGGACAACGCCGCTGCCGAGCAGGTGGCCGGCAACGAGCGCACCAGCAAGGGCGAGCTCGCGAGCATGAAGCATGCGGTGGATGCCAGCGGCCGCGTGCTGCGCGACAACGTCTGGGGCCCGCAGGAGGAAGACGCCGCGCGCCGCGACTTCACCGTGAACGCCATGTACTACGACCCGGCCAACCAGGTCGTGGTCGACTACCACAACGGCATCCGCGACGCCCAGAAGCTCACGCTGCGCATGATCGGCGATCCGGCCACGCGCTACCGCGAAGACCCGGTACGCATCATCCGCGCGATCCGTTTCTCGGCCAAGCTCGCGGCGCTCGGCTTCAAGATGGAAGCCAAGACGGCCGCGCCGCTGGTCGAGTCGAGCAAGCTGCTGGCCGACGTGCCGCAGAGCCGCCTGTTCGACGAAATGCTCAAGCTGCTGCAGACCGGCCACGCCATTGCCACCGTCGAGCAGCTGCGCAAGCTGGGCCTCGCCAAGGGCATCTATCCGCTGCTCGACGTGGTGGTGGAGCGGGCCGACCAGCCCTTCGTGAAGGCGGCGCTGCAGGACACCGACCGCCGCGTCGGCGAAGGCAAGCCCGTGGCGCCGAGCTTCCTTCTGGCCTGCGTGCTGTGGGCCGACGTGCGCGACGGCTGGGCGCAGCGTGTCGAGGGCCGGCATGGCCAGCGGCCGCAGCCGCCGTTCCCGGCGCTGCAGGATGCGATCGACGACGTGTTCAACGCCCGCATCGGCGACGTCTCGGGCCGCGGCAAGCTCGCTGCCGACATGCGCGAGATCTGGATGATGCAGCCGCGCTTCGACAAGCGCACCGGCTCCACCCCCTACAGCCTGGTGGACCAGGCGCGGTTCCGCGCCGCCTTCGACTTCATGCGGCTGCGCGCCGACGTGGGCGAGGTCAGCGAGGCCATTGCCGAGTGGTGGCAGGAGTTCAGCACCGCCGACGACATCCGCCAGCAAGACCTGCTGGAGCAGGTGCGCGACGAGCAGAAGACCCGCCAGCGCGTGCGAATGCGCGAGCCGGCGGCGCCCAAGCCCTCCCGCGGCGAACCGGCGGCGCGCCAGCGCCAGCCCGATGCCGACGCGCGGCAGGACGACGAGGCCGAGGAAGTCGAAGTCGAGGCCGGCGCCGTGCCGCCCGATGGCGAACCGGCTGCGCCGCGCAAGCGCCGCCGTCGCCGCAAGCCGCGCACCGGAGGTGGTGGTGGTGAAGGCGGCGGCGGGGGCGGCGGGAGCGCCGCAGCCGAATGAGCGCACCGAACCGGCCGAAGGACGGCAAGAGCGGCGGCGGCCAGGGCGGCCGGCCGCCGTCGCGCGGCGGCTCTTCGCCGAAGCCGAGGAGCAGCGGACCGGCGCCCGCGCGCCGCACGCGCGAGGACTATCCGACCGTGCAGGCCTTCGTCGCCATCGGTGCCAACCTGGGCGACGCCCAGGCTGCCGTGAAGGCGGCCATGGACGCCATCGGCACCATCGAGCGCACCGTGGTGACGGCGCGCTCGTCGCTCTACCGCAGCGCGCCGGTCGATGCGACCGGGCCCGATTTCATCAACGCCGTGGTGGCCGTGCGGACCGGGCTCACGGCCGAGGCGTTCCTTTCCGAACTGCACCTGCTCGAGGAGCAGGCCGGCCGCGAACGGCCTTTTCCCAATGCGCCGCGCACGCTCGACCTCGACCTGCTGATGCACGGCAACGCGGTCAAGGACACGCCCGCGCTGGCCTTGCCGCACCCGCGCATGCGCGACCGCGCCTTCGTGCTGAAACCGCTCGCCGAGATCGCGCCCGACAAGGTGCCGCGCGCGGCGCTTGCCCGCGTTTCCTCGCAGGTCATCGAGCGGATTCGCGACTGAGCAGTCGGGGCGGTGAACCCCGTTGGCCGGGCGGCTTTGCTCCGCCCATTACACTTGCGCGGTTTTTCATGACGTTGTCACGCATTTGTGGCAGCCGCGAACCCAGGAGAGCGCCATGTTCGGCAAGCTGCTGCCCCGCGAGGGGAATTTTTTCGAGATGTTCAACCAGCACGCCGAGCGCATCGTCGAAGCGGCGCGGGCGTTCGAGCAACTCGTGGCCAATTACAGCGACGTGCACCTGCGCGAGCAGTACAACCGCGACGTCGACAATGCCGAGCGTGCGGCCGACCGCGTCACGCACGACGTCAACCGGCTGATCCACAAGACCTTCATCACGCCGATCGACCGCGAGCAGATCCACAAGCTCATCAACACCATGGACGACGTGGCCGACCTGATCCAGGACTCGGCCGAGACCATGGCGCTGTACGACGTGCGCCACATGACCGACGAGATCGTGCGCCTCACCGCCCTGAGCGTGAAGTGCTGCGACCGCCTGAAGGACGCCGTCAAGTTCCTCGGCAAGATCGCCGATCCGGCGGTGGCCGAGGCCACGCTCAAGACCTGCGAGGAAATCGACCGCCTCGAGTCCGACGCCGACCGCGTGATGCGCAGTGCCATGAGCAAGCTGTTCCGCGAGGAGCCCGACGTGCGCGAGGTGATCAAGCTCAAGGCAATCTACGAATTGCTCGAGACGATCACCGACAAGTGCGAGGACGTGGCCAACGTCATCGAGGGCATCGTCCTCGAGAATTCCTGAGCGGTAACCATCGATGGCAACGGTTCAGGTCGCCCTCTGGGTGGTGATGGTGCTGGTCGCGCTCGCGATCCTGTTCGACTTCATGAACGGCTTCCACGATGCGGCGAACTCTATCGCCACCGTGGTGTCCACCGGCGTGCTCAAGCCGGGCCATGCCGTGCTGTTCGCGGCTTTCTTCAACCTGATCGCGATCTTCATCTTCCACCTGAGCGTGGCGGCGACGGTCGGCAAGGGCATTGCCCAGCCGGGCGTGGTCGATGTGCACGTGGTCTTCGGTGCGCTCGTGGGTGCCATCAGCTGGAACCTCGTGACCTGGTACTACGGCATCCCGAGCAGTTCGTCGCATGCGCTGATCGGCGGCATCGTGGGCGCCGTGATCGCCAAGACCGGCACCGGCGGCCTCGTGGCGTCGGGCATCTGGAAGACCGTGGCCTTCATCTTCGTTTCGCCCTTCCTCGGTTTCGTGCTGGGCTCGATGATGATGGTGCTGGTGGCCTGGGGCTTCCGGCGCGCCACGCCGTCGCGCATCGACCGCTGGTTCCGGCGGCTGCAGCTGGTGTCCGCCGGCGCCTACAGCCTGGGCCATGGCGGCAACGACGCGCAGAAGACCATCGGCATCATCTGGATGCTGCTGATCGCCACCGGCTATGCCTCGGCCACGGACTCGAGCCCGCCGACCTGGACCATCGTGAGCTGCTACGCCGCGATTGCGCTGGGCACCATGTTCGGCGGCTGGCGCATCGTGAAGACCATGGGCCAGAAGATCACCAAGCTCAAGCCTGTGGGCGGCTTCTGCGCCGAGACCGGCGGTGCGCTCACGCTGTTCCTGGCCACCGCGCTGGGCATTCCCGTGTCGACCACCCACACCATCACCGGCGCCATCGTCGGCGTGGGCTCGGCGCAGCGCGCAAGCGCGGTGCGCTGGGGCGTGGCGGGCAACATCGTCTGGGCCTGGATCTTCACGATCCCGGCGTCGGCTTTCGTGGCCGCCATCGCCTACTGGCTCAGCCTGCAGCTTTTCTGAGCTTCCGGCGCGCGCAGCGGCCAGCTACTGCGAAATCTTCCGGCCTTCCTCGACCTGGTGTTCGAAGTAGCGCTGGAAGCTGAACACGATGCTGGCCATCAGCACCGTGGTGCCGAACAGGAGCGCCAGCACCACGGCGCCGATCGTGGCCCAGTTCGTGCGGCCCGGCGCGGCGTCCGAAGGCGCGCTGCCGTTGAATCGGGCATTCCACTTCTCGGGCGTCATGAGGCCGTAGACGATGGCCGTCAGCGCGCATCCCGCGATGGTGAAGCCCAGCAGCGGAATCAGCACCCAGCTCCAGCCGTCGTCCAGGCCGTACATGCGCGCGCGCTCGATGCCGTACAGGCCCAGCGCCGTGGGAATGGGCAGCAGCCAGCCGAGCCAGTCGCCCATGCCGCGAAGGTAGAAGCGGTGCAGGCCCAGCGGGCCGCCCAGGAAGGAGAGCCAGGCGGCAATGGTCTTGTTTTTCATTCGGGTTGGGTGGTGCTGCCTTCGCCCAGCACTTTTTCCATCAGGACCACGTCGCGCCATTGGCCGAACTTCCAGCCGCAGTCCTTGAGCACGCCCACGTGCGTGAAGCCCTGGCTGCGGTGCACGCCGACCGAGCCGGCATTGGCCGAATCGCCGATGACGGCGATCAGCTTGCGCACGCCCGCCGCTTCGGCGGCCTGCGAGAGGGCGGCCAGCAGCCGGGCGCCCAGGCCCTTGCCGCGTGCGGCTTCGGAGATGTAGATCGAGTCTTCGGCCGAAAAGCGGTAGGCCGGGCGGGGCTTGAACCAGTTGCAGTAGGCAAAACCCAACACCTCGCCGTCTTCTTCGGCCACGAGGTAGGGCAGGCTCTTGCCAAGAACGTCGGCGCGCCGCGCGGCCATGTCCTCGGCCGAGGGAGGCTCGGTCTCGAAGGTGCCGGTGCCGTTGAGCACGTGGTGGGCGTAGATGGCCGTGACGGCCGCGATGTCTTCGTCGCGGCTGGGGCGGATGGTGAGGGTCATGCAGGTGGCAAACGGAATGCGGCAAGCGCGGAAATTCGGAGAAAACGCAGGTCGGGCTATAATCGCAGGCTTTTCAGCGTGTCGCTGGCCGGGTGGCCATGTCGCGTGTCTCGACGTTGAAAGAACACTGTGAGCGGGCCTCTGTCAAAAAAACGGGCTTGCTGCACCACCCAAGGATAAATCATGGTCGTCATTCGACTTTCCCGCGGCGGCTCCAAAGGCCGTCCGTTCTTCAACATCGTCGTGTCGGACAAGCGCGTTCGCCGCGATGGCCGTTTCATCGAGCGCCTGGGTTTCTACAACCCGACCGCCAAGGAAAACGAAGAAAGCATCCGTATTGCCCAGGACCGCCTGGCCTACTGGAAGAGCGTCGGCGCACAAGCTTCGCCCACGGTCCTGCGCCTGATCAAGCAAGCCGCTGCAGCGGCTCCCAAGGCGGCGGCTTAAGCCGTCCGGCACGCCAATGCTGCCCGCACTCGAAGCCGCCGAATTGCCGGCGGATGCGATCGAGGTAGGGCGCATCGCCGATGCATGGGGCATCAAGGGCTGGTTCAAGGTCCTGCCCCACAGCGCCCAGCCCGAGGCGCTTTTTTCTTCCAAGCGCTGGTTCCTGCAGGCTCCCGGAGCCTCGGCAACCGCAGCTTTCCGGCTCGCGATCCGCGAAGCCAAGGAACATTCCGACTGCATCGTCGCCTCGTCCGAGGATGTGCCCGACCGCAATGCGGCCGAGGCGCTTCGCGGCGCGCGCGTGTTCGTGCCGCGCTCGAGCTTTCCCACGGCCGGCGACGACGAGTACTACTGGGTCGACCTGATCGGCCTGTCGGTGGTAAACCGCGAAGGCGTGGCGCTCGGCACGGTGCGCGAACTGCTCGCCACCGGTCCGCAGACCACGCTGGTGCTCGCGGCCGAGGAAGACGGCAAGGCCATCGAACGCATGGTGCCCTTCGTCTCGGTCTTCGTCGACAAGGTCGACCTGGCCGGCCGCCTCATCACGGTCGACTGGCAGCCCGATTTCTGATCTGGGGCTCGCGCGCATGCGCTTCGACGTCCTCACGCTGTTTCCCGAGCTGTTCGCGCCCTTCATGGCCAGCGGCGTGACGCGCCGCGCCTACGAGTCGAAGCAGGTCGAGGTCGTGCTCTGGAACCCGCGCGACTTCGCGCAGGGCAACTACAAGCGCGTCGATGACCGGCCCTTTGGCGGTGGCCCCGGCATGGTGATGATGGCTGAGCCGCTGTCGGCCTGCCTTGACGCGGCGCTGGCCGCGCGCGGTTCCCAGGCGCCGGTCGTGCTGTTCTCCCCGATCGGCCAAACCTTGCGCCACGAAGCGGTCGAGCGCTGGTCGGCCAGCGAAGGCGCGGTGCTGGTCTGCGGCCGCTACGAAGGCATCGACCAGCGCTTCATCGACACTCGCGTGACGCACCAGATCAGCCTCGGCGATTTCGTTCTCTCGGGCGGCGAGATCGCGGCCATGGCGCTGCTCGATGCCGTGGCGCGGCTGCAGCCCGGCGTGCTGGGCGACGAAGCCAGCCACGTGCAGGACAGCTTCAATCCTTCGCTCGACGGCCTGCTCGACTGCCCGCACTACACCCGGCCGGAGCAATGGAACGGGCAGGGCGTGCCGGCCCCGCTGCTGTCGGGGCACCACGTGCAGATCGAGCGCTGGCGCCGCGACCAGCGCCTGGCCATCACCGCCGCCCGGCGGCCCGACCTGATTGCCGCCGCACGCGCCGCCGGCCGCCTGAGCAAGGCCGATGAGGCGGTCCTGAAAAAAAAGCTATAATCTTCGGTTCCCCGATCCTCTGCCCGGCCGCGCCTGGCTTTTATTGCGTTCAGCAATAGATCCAAAGGCGCCTTTTGTGTAGCGCGAGCATGATCGAATATCAGGAAATCATGAACCTCATCGAAACCCTCGAGCAGGAAGAAATCGCCCGCCTCGGCAAGAAGATCCCCGATTTCATGCCCGGTGACACGGTCATCGTCAGCGTGAGCGTCGTCGAAGGCACCCGCAAGCGCGTGCAGGCCTACGAAGGCGTCGTGATCGCCAAGCGCAATCGCGGCCTCAACAGCGGCTTCACGGTGCGCAAGATCTCCAGCGGCGAAGGCGTGGAGCGTACGTTCCAGACCTACAGCCCGCTGATCGCCGGCATCGAAGTCAAGCGCCGCGGCGATGTCCGCCGCGCCAAGCTGTACTACCTGCGCGAGCGCAGCGGCCGTTCGGCACGCATCAAGGAAAAGCTGCCGGGCAAGTCGCAAGCAGCATCGGCCGCCAAGTAAGCTGCCTTTTCCTGCCGTGCAAAAAGCCGCCGCTCTGGCGGCTTTTTGCGTTGTGCGCCGTGCACGCTTCTTGCAAAAAGACAGCGCGGCCTTTTTACGCTCTACTCTTTCACTGAAACTCTCTCACTTGACCCACTCCACCGCCCCCATGCAATTCGCTCCCGTCGAACCCGTCAATGCCGTGGTGCCGCCCACGCTGCTGCCGTTCGACCCGCGCGAGGCGCCTGTGGTCGGCGGCCCCGATGGCCTGCCGGCCGTGGCCACCGCGCAGTTGACCACCGAGTCCCTGCGCAGGCGCTTTGCCGCGCCGCCCGAGTGGACGCCCGAATTGCGGCGCGAGCCGCGCCTGACCGACCGTGTCCCGGCGCAGGCGGCCGTGCTGGTGCCCATCGTGCAGCGCCCGCAAGGCGCTACCGTGCTGCTGACCGAACGCACGGCGCATTTGTCCAATCATTCGGGGCAGGTGGCGTTTCCGGGCGGGCGCGTCGACCCCGAGGACGCCAACATCGCGGCGGCCGCACTGCGCGAGGCCTGGGAAGAGGTGGGACTCTCGGCCCAGTACATCGAAGTGCTTGGCAGCCTTCCGACCTACACCACCATCACCTCGTTCATCGTGACGCCCGTGGTCGCGCTGGTGAAGCCCGAATTCGAGCTCACCATCAACCCCTACGAAGTGGCGCTGGCCTTCGAGGTGCCGCTGGCCTGGCTCATGGACCCGGCCAACCATCGCCGCCATACCGTGCCCGCGCCCGACGGCACCCGCCGCGAGTGGTATTCGATGCCCTACCGGGACGGGACCGAAGAGCGCTTCGTCTGGGGCGCCACCGCGGGCATGCTGCGCAATCTCTATCGTTTCCTCAGCGCCTGACTTCGCCCCGGGGCGAGTCGCGGCAGGCGCCCTCGCTATCATCGAAGGATGAGCTTCTTTGCCATCCTGTGTGCGTTGCTGATCGAGCAGGTGAGGCCGCTCGCCTCCCACAACCCGGTGTACGCCGGCGTGCTGGCCTGGACGCGCTGGACCAGCCGCAATTTCGACGCAGGCAAGCCGCACCACGGATGGGTTGCATGGGGCCTTGCGGTGCTCATGCCCACGCTGATGACGCTGGGCATCCACCTGCTGCTGGTGTTCACGGTGGGGCTGCCGTTCGCGGTGCTCTGGAGCATTGCGGTGCTCTACGTCACGCTCGGCTTCCGGCAGTTCAGCCACCATTTCACGGACATCCGCGATGCGCTCGACGAAGGCGACGAGCCGCTCGCGCGCTCGCTGCTGGCGCACTGGCAGGGCGTCGATGCGGCCGAGCTGCCGCGCAGCGAAATCGTGCGCCACGTGATCGAGCATTCGGTGATTGCGGCGCACCGCCATGTGTTCGGCGTGCTGGCCTGGTTCTCGGTGCTGGCCGCGCTCGGCTTGGGGCCGGCCGGTGCGGTGTTCTATCGCATGAGCGAATTCGTCTCGCGCTACTGGCACCACAAGAATGGCGCGGCGGTGCAGCCCTCGAGCGTCTCGGTGCAGCGGGCCGCGGAGCGCGCGTGGCACGCGATCGACTGGCTGCCCGCGCGCATCACCGCACTGGGCTTTGCCGTCGTCGGCAGCTTCGAAGAGGCGATCGACTGCTGGCGCAACGACGCGCGGCGCTTTCCGAGCGAGAACGACGGCGTGATCCTCGCGGCGACCTCGGGCGCGGTCAATGTGCGCCTGGGCGGCGGCGCGCTGAGTCCGATCCCGGTCACCGATCCGCTGCCGCGCGCGCAGGCCGGCGATTCGATGGCCGATGGCCGCCGCCTCGACAGCGGCAGCACGCCGGGCCGCGAGCCCGAGCCCGGCCACCTGCGCAGCGTGGTGGGCCTGGTGTGGCGCTCGGTGGTGATGTGGATGGTGCTGCTGGCCCTGCTCACGCTGGCCCGCCTGCTCGGCTGAGCGGCGGTCCCCCAGAAATCATGACCACCCCCGCACCGGCCTTCTGGAGCCCGCGCATCGCCGCGCTCGAACCCTATGTGCCCGGCGAGCAGCCGCGCATCGCCAATCTCGTCAAGCTCAACACCAACGAGAACCCGTACCCGCCGTCGCCGCGCGCCATCGACGCCATCCAGCAGGCCGCGGCGAACGGCCTGGAGCGCTATCCGGATCCCGCCTCGCTCGCGCTGCGCGAAGCGGTGGCGCGGCAGGCCGGCCTGCTGGATGGCCAGGTCTTTGCGGGCAACGGCTCGGACGAGGTGCTGGCGCACGCCTTCTTCGCCTTCTTCCAGCAGGCCGAGCCGCTGCTGATGCCCGATGTGAGCTACAGCTTCTACCGGGTCTATGCGCAGCTCTACGGCATCGGCTGCGAGCTGCTGCCGGTCGACGAAGGCCTGCGCATCGACGTCGATGCCATGGCAGCCCGCGCCTGCAGCGGCTGCGCAGGCCTGGTGATCGCCAACCCGAATGCGCCCACGGGCATCGGGCTGCCGCTCGCGCGCATCGAGCAGCTGCTCGCGGCCTGCCCCGAGCGCGTGGTGCTGGTCGACGAGGCGTACGTCGATTTCGGCGGCGAGAGCGCGCTGCCGCTCGTCGGCAAATATCCGAACCTGCTGGTGGTGCAGACCTTGTCCAAGTCGCGCTCGCTGGCCGGCCTGCGGGTCGGTTTTGCCTGCGGGCAGGCGCACCTGATCGAGGCACTGGTGCGCGTCAAGGACAGCTTCAACTCCTATCCGCTCGACCGGCTTGCCACGGCCGGTGCGGTGGCCGCGCTCGAAGACGAGGCCTGGTTCCAGACCACGCGCGACAAGGTCGTCGATACCCGCGAAGGCCTCAGCCTGCAGCTCGAAGACCTGGGCTTCGAAGTGCTGCCTTCGCAAGCCAACTTCGTGTTCGCGCGCCATCCGGAGCGCGACGCCGCCGAGCTGGCGGCGCTGCTGCGCGAGCGCGCGGTGCTGGTGCGGCACTTCAGGCAGCCGCGCATCGCGCAGTACCTGCGCATCAGCATCGGCACGCGCGAGCAGTGCGGGGCGCTGCTGCAGGCGCTCGAATCGATCCTGGGCGTTCAGTAGCGCGACTGGCTGAGCTCGGCGAAGAGTTCGCCGTAGATTTTGTAGCGCGTGGCGCTGATCGGCCCCGGCTTGCCGGGCGCGTCCACATTCGCGATCACGCCGCAGCCCGGCTCGTGCAGGTGGGTGCAGTTGTAGAACTTGCAGTCGTTCGCATGCGCGGCAATGTCGGGCATCAGGCCCGCGAGCTGCATCGGCGCGATGTGATTGAGGCCGAATTCCTGGAAGCCCGGCGAATCGATCAGGCTGGTGGTGCGCGCCTCGTCGACCCAGTACCAGGTGGTGCTGGTGGTGGTGTGCTTGCCCGAATTCAGCGCCTGCGAAATTTCGCCGGTCAATGCGGTGGCACCGGGCACCAGCAGGTTGATGAGCGTGCTCTTGCCGGCGCCCGAGGGCCCCAGAACCAGCGTGCTCTTGCCCGCGAGCAGCTTCATGAGCGATGCGTAGTCGGCCTCGCCCGACGCCTTGAGCGAGAGCGGCAGCACGCCATGGTGCATGCGGCGGTAGGGCGCAAGCTTGTTCCAGGCGCGCTCGAAGGGCTCGGCCAGGTCGCTCTTGTTGAGCGCGATGATCGGCGTGATGCGTTCGGCCTCGGCGGCAATGAGCGCGCGCGCGAGTTGATGCTCCGAGAACTCCGGCTCCGCCGCGATCAGGATCAGCACATGGTCGAGATTGGCCGCGAACGACTTGGTGCGGATTTCGTCCTGGCGGTAGAAGAGGTTGCGCCGCGGCACGACTTCTTCGATGGTGCCTTCGTCCTCGCTGGCCTGCCAGCGCACGCGGTCGCCGACCACGGCCTGGCTCTTCTTGCCACGCGGATGGCAGATCAGGCGCTCGCCTGCGGGCGTTTCGACCAGACAATGGCGGCCGTGGCTCGCGATCACCAGGCCGTCGTGAAGAATGCGCGCGGAGGTGCCGGCCCCCTTGGCGGGAGTGCGGCCCGGCTTAGCCAACGGCGGGTTTCCTCATCACGGTGCCGGACTGGCAGCGACCAGCGCATTGGCCTGGCGCGCGCATTCGAAGTCGGTGCTCGAGAGCCCGCCCACGTCGTGCGTGTTGAAGCGCACCACGCAGCGGTTGTAGTGCACCGACAGGTCCGGATGATGGTCCTGCGTGTGGGCAATGAAGGCCAGCGCGTTCACGAACGCGATGGTCTCGAAGTAGTCGGCGAAGCTGAAGGTCTTCTCGATTGCCACATTGGCACCGTCGCCGTCGAGCTTCCAGCCATCGAGCTTGGCGAGGCCGGAGACGATCTCGGTGGCGCTCAGTGCCTTGCGGGGGATGTTTTTCCAGTCTTTGGGCTTGAACATGCTGCTCATGGTCTGGGCTTTCCGGCAAATGTCTTCTTCAGGCCGCCGTCATGCGCGCGAGGCGCTCGGAGGCCGGGGGGTGGGAATAGTAGAACTTGACGAACACCGGGTCGGGCGTGAGCGTCGACGCGTTGTCCTGGTAGAGCTTGAGCAGGGCGGCCGACAGGTCGGCACCGCTGGTTTGCGCCACCGCATAGGCATCGGCCTCGAACTCGTGCTTGCGCGACAGGCGTGCGGGCAGCGGCGCGACGAAGAAGCCGAACACCGGCACCGCGAGCATGAAGAGCAGCAGCGCGAGTGCATCGTTGGGCGCCGTTGCCGCCATGTTGGGCTGCACGCCGAGCCCCGTGTAGAACCAGGCCTGGGTCGACACCCAGCCCAGCAGTGCGAAGCCCGCCAGGCTCAGCGCGAACATCGCAACGAGGCGCTTCACGATGTGGCGGTGCTTGAAGTGGCCGAGTTCGTGCGCCAGCACGGCCTCGACTTCGGCCGCGTCGAGCTGGCGCAGCAGCGTGTCGTAGAACACCACGCGCTTGCTGGCCCCAAAGCCGGTGAAATAGGCATTGGCGTGGGCACTGCGGGTGCTGCCGTCCATCACGAACAGGCCCTTGGCGGCAAAGCCGCAGCGCTTCATGAGCGCCGTCACGCGTTCCTTGAGCGTGGGATCGTCGAGCGGCTTGAACTTGTTGAACAGCGGCGCAATGAAGGTGGGGTACACCAGCATCCCCAGCAGGTTGAAGCCCATCCACACGGCCCAGGCCCAGAGCCACCAGGTGGTGCCGGCCGCGCCCATGAGCCACAGGATCAGCGCCGCAATCGGCAGCCCGATCGCGGCGCCGAGCGCCGTCGACTTGAGCGTGTCGGCCAGCCAGAGGCGCAAGGTCATCTTGTTGAAGCCGAAGCGCTCCTCGAGCCTGAAGGTCTGCCAGAGCGTGAAGGGCAGTTCGAGCAGGCCGCCGATGACCGCAAAGGCCGCCAGCAGCGCCAGCTGCTGCACCATGCCGCCGCCGAGCCAGCCCAGCAGTAGCCGGTTGAGCGCGTCGAGTCCGCCCAGCAGCGTCCAGCCCAGCAGCAGTGCGGTGCTCCAGGCCATTTCGACGAGGCCGAAGCGCGCCTTGGCAATGGTGTAGTCGGCCGCCTTCTGGTGGGCGGCAAGGCTGATGGTGTGTTCGAAAGCCGCCGGCACCGCGCCGCGGTGCCGCGCCACGTGGCGCACCTGCCGCGAGGCGAGCCAGAACTTCACGAGCAGGCCCGCGACCAGTGCAACGGCGAAGGCAGTGGTGAAGATGAGCGAATAGGACATGACTGGCGAGTTTAGCCCTCGGGTCCGGCCGGCGCAGGCCTTCGACGACAATCCAGCCATGTCCGAATCCCTTGACCCCACGACCGTCGCAACCCTCCCTGTCCTCAAGAAAAGCGACCAGAACCTGGTCTGGCTCGACTGCGAAATGAGCGGCCTCGACCCCGAGAAAGAGCGCCTGCTCGAGATCGCCGTGGTTGTCACCGGCCCCGACCTCACCCCCCGCATCGACGGCCCCGTGCTGGTCATCCACCAGAGCGACGCGGTGCTCGACGCCATGGACGCCTGGAACAAGGGCACGCACGGCCGCAGCGGCCTGATCGACAAGGTGAAGGCCTCCACGCTGGACGAAGCCGTCGCCGAGCAGCAGCTGCTGGAATTCGTGGCCCGCTATGTTCCCAGGAGCGGCTCGCCCATGTGCGGCAACACCATCGGGCAGGACCGGCGCTTCCTGGTCAAGTTCATGCCCAAGCTGGAGGCGTACTTCCACTACCGCAACCTCGATGTCAGCACCTTGAAGGAGCTGGCCAAGCGCTGGAAGCCCTCCGCCTACAGTGCCTTCAAGAAGCAGCAGGCGCACACCGCGCTGGCCGACGTGCACGAGTCCATCGAGGAGCTCGCGCACTACAGGGAAACCTTTTTGAAATTGACGGATTAGGTAAAAACCCCGAGTCGTGCCATAATCGACGGCTTCGCTGATCTGGGGGATTTTCCGGTCAGCGTCTCTTGCATCTCCCTATCTTGCACACCGCGCCCGATCGCATCCGCTGATCAAAAAGGGCCGCAGCCTCCGGCGGAAGCCAGAAGTTGAATGTCGTTGGATGGTTGATGTTTTTAACCACCAACGGGGCGCCGCCCACGGCAGCGCTCGCGTTTGAGATTGATATCTACATGACCGACGCTTTTGAAGCGCAGGGCGAGTTCGCGCCTGTGCAATCCACCAACAACAACGAATTCATCGCCGCCCCGGACACCGTGTCCGAAGCGCCGATCCTCGAGGCGCTCGACGCCGCGGCGCCTGAAGCAGCCGTGGCCGAAGAAGCCCGCGTGCCCAATGGCTTCATCAAGCTCGGCCTCGCACCCGAACTGATCGCCGCCGTGGCCGACCTGGGCTTCACCCAGCCCACCACCGTGCAGGACAAGGTGATCCCGCTCGCGATGGGCGCTGAAGCCGGCCAGGACGGCAAGGCCCGCTTCGTCGACCTGATGGTCTCGAGCCAGACCGGCTCGGGCAAGACCGCCGCCTTCCTGCTGCCCGTGCTGCACACGCTGCTCAAGCGCCAGGCCGAGGCGGAAGCCGAAGCCAAGGCCGAATTCCAGCGCCTGGCGGCCGAAGCCGCTGCCCGCGGCGAAGCCGTGCCGAAGAAGCCCAAGCGCAAGGACCCGACCAACGCGCGCCATTTCAAGGCCGCCACACCCGGCGCCCTGATCCTCTGCCCGACGCGCGAACTCGCGCAGCAGGTGGCGCACGATGCCATCGAGCTGGTTCGCCATTGCCGCGGCCTGCGCGTGGCCAACGTGGTGGGCGGCATGCCCTACCAGCTGCAGATCGCCAAGCTGCAGAACGCCGACCTCGTGGTGGCGACGCCCGGCCGCCTGCTCGACCTGCAGCGCTCGCAGCAACTCAAGCTCGACCAGGTCAAGTTCCTGGTGGTCGACGAGGCTGACCGCATGCTCGACCTCGGCTTTGCCGACGACCTGGCCGAAGTCAACCAGCTCACCATCGAGCGCCAGCAGACCATGATGTTCAGCGCCACCTTCGCGCCGCGCATCCAGCAGCTGGCCCAGCGCGTGATGCGCGAGCCGCAGCGCATCACCATCGACAGCCCGCAGGAGAAGCACGCCAATATCAAGCAGTCGCTGTACTGGGCCGACAACAGCCAGCACAAGCGCAAGCTGCTCGACCACTGGCTGCGCGACACCAGCATCAACCAGGCCATCGTGTTCGCGAGCACGCAGGTCGAGTGCGACGGTCTCGCCAATGACCTGCAGCAAGAAGGCTTCAGTGCCGTCGCGCTGCACGGCGCCCTGAGCCAGGGCCTGCGCAACCGCCGCCTGATGGCGCTGCGCCAGGGCCAGGTGCAGATCCTGGTGGCCACCGACGTGGCCGCCCGCGGCATCGACGTGCCCACCATCACCCACGTCTTCAACTTCGGCCTGCCGATGAAGGCCGAGGACTACACCCACCGCATCGGCCGCACCGGCCGTGCAGGCCGCGACGGCCTGGCCATCACCTTTGCCGAGTTCCGCGATCGCCGCAAGATCATGGACATCGAGCAATACAGCCGCCAGCAGTTCAAGGCCGAAGTGGTGGCCGGCCTCGAGCCGCAGCAGCGCATGCCGCAATCGCGTCCGCCGATGGGCGAGTACCGCGGCGGCCGCGGCGACAACCAGTCGCGCGACCGCAAGTTCGGCAATGGCGGCGGCGGTGGTTACCGCGGCGGCAACAGCGGCGGCTACGCCGGTGCCAGCGGCTTCAACGACCGCAACGCACGCGGTCCGGCCGCACCGGGTCCGCGCGGCTTCCAGGGCGGCAACAACGCCGGCTTCGGCGGCGGCCGTGACGATGGCGGCAATGGCGGTGGCTACGGCCGCAAGCCGGGCTGGGGCGACAGCGCCCCGCGCGGCGGCCACGGCCAGGGCCACCACGGTGGTGGCCGCGGCGACGGCGGCTTCGCGCCCCGTGAAGGCTTCGCTCCGCGCGGCAATGGCGCAGGCCATGGCGGCCCGGGCAAGGTGTTCGTGCCGCGCGACGCCCAAAAGCGTGCGTTCAAGCCCACGCGCTGATCCATTTCCAAGCGGCCGGCCGGCCGCTTCGCCCCAGAAAAGCCCGCGCTTCCCACGAAGCGCGGGCTTTTTCATTGCGGGTTTCCGCGGGGGCCGCAGGCACGAAACTTGATTGACACATGAATCGATGAAAAGTAATGTATTGAGGCATTGCTTCCCCGGTCCGTACCGCGGCTGCCGGTTCATCGACGTCTGCCTTTCAAAGTTCGAACATGAAAATTGCGATTCTTGGTGGTGGCCACGGCGCCTATGCGGCCGCTGCGGACCTGTCCGAAGCCGGCCATGAGGTGCGCCTGTGGCGCCGCGATGCGGCCGCGCTCCGGCCGGTGGTGCAGGCCGGCGCCATCACGCTGAAGGACGCCGGCGGCGCGCGCGAGGTGCCGCTGGCGCTGGCCACCGCCGACATCGCCGCGGCGCTCCAGGGCGCCGAGCTGATCGTCATTCCCACGCCCGCCATCGCCCAGCACGACATCGCGCTGGCCATGGCGCCGCACCTGGCCGACGGCCAGGTCGTCTTCCTGCCGCCGGGCACCTTCGGCAGCTATGTGATGGCAAGGGCGGTGAAGCAGGCCGGCAGCCGCGCCGACGTGGCCTGGGCCGAAACCGGCACCCTGCCGTACCTCGCGCGCAAGCACGGCGAGCGCGAGGTGAACGTCACGATCCGCGCCATCCGCCTGCCGACCGGCGTCTACCCGGCGCGCAAGGAGGCCGAGGCCATCGAGCTGATCCGCCGCGCCTACCCGGCGGTGCATGGCTGCGGCAATGCGCTCTCGGGCGCGCTCATGAACGCCGGCCCCGTCATCCACCCGCCGCTGATGGTGATGAACGCCGCGCCGCTGCAGCACTTCGAGCGCTGGGACATCCACAACGAAGGCACGCAGCGGGCCGTGCGCGACGTGACCGACCGGCTCGACCAGGAGCGCATGGCCGTGCGCGAAGCCTTCGGGCAGGGCGCGCCGCACTATCCGCTGGCCGACCACTACAACAACGACCAGTGGATGTACGGCGACGCGCACAAGCAGCTCGTCAAGTCGGGCGACTGGCGCGAGAACATCGACCTGCACACGCACCGCTACATCACCGAGGACACCGAGCTCGGCCTCGCCTTCCTGGCCTCGGCCGCGCGCCATGCGGGGGTGGACGCGCCCATCGCGCACGGCCTGCTGGCGATCGTCGGCGGCTTTCTCGGCCGCGACCTGCGCTACGGTCCGCGCACTTTCGAGAGCCTGGGCCTGGCCGACCTGAGCGCGGCGCAGCTCGCGCAGAGGCTGCACGATGGTGAATGAGCGCATGTCGTTGCCCCGCTTCGCGGCGGTTGGCGCGGGCCGCATGGGGCGCGGCATCGCGATCGCCTTCGCCTACGCGGGCCACCGCATCTCGCTGGTCGACCTGCGCCAGCGCAGCGATGCAGCCTGGCAGCGGTTGCAGGACGAAGCGCAGGCCGAGATCGAAGCCAGCCTCGCCGGCCTGGCGCAGCTCGGCGTGATCGATGCGACGCAGATCCAGTCCATTGCCGCCCGCGTGGACGTCGTGAGCGCCGCCGAAGCGCCCCAGGCGCTGGCCGCCGCCGAGCTGGTGTTCGAAGGCGTGCCCGAAACCCTGGAGGCCAAGCGAGAGGCCTTCGAGCAGCTCAACCGCCATTGCCGGGACGACGCCATCCTCACCTCCACTACCAGCAGCATCCTCGTGACGCAGCTGGCGGCGCTGGTGCGGCTGCCCGGGCGCTTCCTGAACATGCACTGGCTCAATCCGGCCTATGTGATTCCGGTGGTGGAGCTCAGCTGCCACCCGGGCACCGATGCCGCCGTGCTCGCGCGCACCAAGGCGCTGATGGAAGCCATCGGCAAGCTGCCCGTGGTCTGCGGCGCGTCGCCCGGGTACATCGTGCCGCGCCTGCAGGCGCTGGTGATGAACGAGGCGGCCCGCATGATCGAGGAGGGCGCCGCCACCGCCGAGGAAATCGACAAGGCCACGCGCTACGGCCTCGGCCTGCGCTTTGCCGCGCTCGGTGTGGTCGAGTTCATCGACTTCGGCGGCTGCGACATCCTGCACCACGCGAGCCGCGAGATGTCGGCCTCGATCGACAAGGGCCGCTACACCGCGCCGGCCATCGTTGATCGCATGGTCGAGGAAGGGCGGCTCGGCCTGAAGAGCGGCAGCGGCTTCTACGACTACCAGGGCCGCGACATCGCGGCCTACCGGCGCGACGTGCTGTCGCGCACGCTCGGCGAGTTGAAGCACGCGGGCCTGTGGCGCGCGCCGGCCAGCGAGACGCTGCCGTGACCATCCGCCGCGCCTTTGCCGACCTGTCGGTGGGGCAGGTGCACTACGCGGCATGCGGCGATGCGAGTGCGACGGCCGTGCTGCTGCTGCACCAGTCGCCGCGCAGCTGGGCCGAATACCGCGCGGTGCTTCCGCTGCTCGGCGCGCGGTACCGCGCCATTGCCATGGACACCGCGGGCTTCGGCGATTCGGCGGACGGCGGCGTGCCCGCGGGCATCGCGCAGTGGGCGCGCGTGGCCTGCGAGCTGCTCGATTCACTCGGCATTGCGCGGGCCGACGTGGTGGGGCACCACACGGGCGGCGTCATCGCGGTCGAACTCGCGGCGGCGTTTCCGGACCGCGTGCGCAGCCTCGTGCTGTCGTCCACGCCGTACACCGGCGAAGCCTTTCGCATCGCAAGGGCCGAGAGGCCGCCCATCGACGAGGTCGCCCCAAGCGAAGACGGAAGCCATCTCGCCGCACTCTGGCAAAAGCGCCAGGGCTTTTATCCCGAAGGGCGCCCCGACCTGCTCGAGGCCTTCGTGCGCGATGCATTGAAGGTCGGCCATCGCGTGGAGCAGGGGCACCGCGCCGTCGCGTCCTACCGTATGGAAGAGCGCATCGGCCGCGTGACGCAGCCCGTGCTCATCGTCCGCGCCACCGCCGATCCGTTTGCCGCCCCGCATGCAGAGGAGCTGCTCCACCACCTGCCGCAGGCACGCATCGTCGACATCGAAGGCGGCATGGTCCCCTTGCCGGACCAGATGCCTGAAGCCTTCGCGCAGGCGGTGCTCGACTTTCTTTCGACGCTGCCCTCATGAAAGCCATCCGCATCCACGGCTTCGACGCGGTGCCCGTGCTCGAAGACCTGCCCGACCCGGCGCCGCGGCCCGGCCGCACCATCGTGCGCATGCAGGCCGCCACCGTCGGCCACATCGACCGCACCGTGTGGCGCGGCAGCTTCCTGCGCCATCCGCCGCTGCCCTACACGCCCGGCGTGGAAGCCGCAGGCGTTGTCCTCGCCAGCGGGCGTTTTGCCGCCGGAGCGCGCGTGTGGCTGCGCGGCAGCGGCCTGGGCACGCTGTTCGACGGCACCTGGTGTGAGCAGATCGATGCACCCGACGAAGCGCTCGGCTTGCTGCCCGATGCACTGCCGATGACGGTCGGCGCCGCGTTCTTCTCGCCCACCACGTCGGCCTGGGTGGCGCTGCATGAAGTCGCGAAGCTGCAGGGCGGCGAGCAGGTGCTGGTCACGGGGGCGAGCGGTGCGGTGGGCTCGCTCGCCGTGCAGCTGGCGCGCGAGCTTGGCTGCACCGTGAGGGCGGTCGATCCGGACGCCGAAGCCCCGCCGCCCGCGAGTGCAGACCTGCTGATCGACACGGTCGGCGGCAGCGTTCTTTCGGCGGCCTTGCCTGCCGTGCGGCCCGGCGGGCGTGCCGTGCTCATCGGCTACACCGCAGGCCCCACGCTGCAGCTGGACATCGCGCACTTCCTGCAGCGCGACGTGGCGCTGCTGCCGCTCAACATGTTCAGGCGCGAAGCCGCCGGCCGGGCCGTGGCGCCCGAGCTGCTCGCGCGGCTGGCCGACGGCCGCCTGCACCTGGAGGTGCGCAGCTTCGCCCTGGCCGATGCCGCCATGGCGCTCGAATGGATCGCGCAGCGCGGTCATCGCGGCCGCGCGGTGCTGGTGCCCTAGTCTTCCTCCGGCTCCTCGACTGGCACATGCACGTGCAGGTCGATCATCTGCCGCAGGGTCTGCTTCAGTTCTTCGGCGCGCCGCAGGCCGAAGGGTTCGAGCACGCGCCGCTCGTGGTCGCGCGCGAGTTCCATCAGGTGCTCCACCGCCTTCAAGCCCTTGCGCGTGATGCGCACCAGCGTGATGCGGCGATCACTTTCATGGGGCAGCCGCTCGACCTGTCCGCGTGCCTCCATGCGGTCGAGCAGCCGCGTGACGGTCGGCTGCTTGGTCACCGTCACCTGCGCGAGCTGGCCGATGCTGATCGGCTCGCTGCCCGCGAGCGAGGCCATCACGCGCCACTCGGACACGGAGAAGCCCTGCTGCCGCGCCACCTCGTGGAACTCCGAGGAGATCAGCTGGCTGGCCTGCGCCAGCAGTGCCGGCAGGTAGTCATCGACGAAGCGATGCGTTTCAGGAGAGGGCTCGGCCATAGAGGCACCTCACGGCCAAGCGCCTCGAACCAGCCGCGGGCACGCTGTTTGCATGTCTAGGGTAATTCATGATTGTGGATACATTCATTTGTCAACATTATAGAAAGCACGGTGCGGCAGCTTGCACGCACCGTCCCACGAGAGAGAACAAGGACCGACATGGCTGAGCGTTCGTTCGTCGAAGAAGTCAAGAAGCTGCGGCTTTCTGGCGGAGATGTGTTTCGCGGTGAAGGCATTCTGGCGGTCACCAAGGCCTTGCTCGAATCGGGAGTTTCCTATGTGGCGGGGTACCAGGGGGCACCCATCTCGCACCTGATGGACGTGCTGGCCGATGCGCAGGACATCCTCGCCGAGCAGGGCATCCGCTTCGAGAACAGCGCGAGCGAGGCCACCGCAGCCGCCACGCTGGCCGCTTCCGTCAACTATCCATTGCGCGGCGCCGTCACCTTCAAGGCTACCGTGGGTACCAACGTGGCCTCGGACGCGCTGGCCAACCTGGCCTCGGGCGGCGTGACCGGCGGCGCGCTGATCATCGTGGGCGAGGACTACGGCGAGGGCTCGTCGATCATGCAGGAACGCAGCCATGCGTTCGCGATGAAGTCGCAGATCTGGCTGCTCGATCCGCGGCCCAACCTGCCGAGCATCGTCGATGCGGTGAAGCAGGGCTTCGACCTTTCGGAAGCGAGCCATACGCCCGTGATGCTGCAGCTGCGCATCCGCGCCTGCCACGTGCACGGCCACTTCATTGCCGGCGACAACAAGCGCGCGAAGTTCACGCTCAAGGACGCGCTCGAGAATCCGCGGCGCGACGTCGGCCGCATCGTGCTGCCGCCCGCGAGCTTCGTGCACGAGCAGGAGAAGGTGCGGGACCGCTGGCCCGCGGCCGTGCGCTTCATCGAGGAGCGCAAGCTCAACGAATTCTTCTCCGAGGACGCCGACGACATCGGCATCATCGTGCAGGGCGGCAGCTACAACACGCTGCTGCGCGCACTCGAGCGGCTCGGCCTGGCCGACGTGTACGGCAACACCCAGGTGCCGCTCTACGTGATGAACGTGGCCTACCCCGTCATCGAGAGCGAGGTGATCCGCTTCTGCGAAGGCAAGCGTGCGGTGCTGGTCGTGGAAGAGGGCCAGCCCAACTTCGTCGAGCAGAACCTCGCGACCATCCTGCGCCAGGCCGGCTCCACCACCGCGCTGCATGGCAAGGACATGCTGCCCGTGGCCGGCGAGTACACCGCATCCGAACTGCTGAAGGGCGCGCGCAGCTTCTGCGAGCGCTACGAACGCCTGGCGCCGCTGCCGGTGCCCGTGCCGGTGCGCAAGGTGATCCCGCTGAAGGAGGTGGCCGCCATCGGCGTCGATGCCGCACCCGAGCCGGCCATGCCGTCCTCCTCGCTTGCCGAGGTCGTGCATGCGCGCCCGCCGGGCTTTTGCACCGGCTGCCCCGAGCGGCCGATCTTCAGCGCGATGAAACTGGTCGAGCGCGAGCTTGGTGCGCACCACGTGAGCGCCGACATCGGCTGCCATCTGTTCTCGATCCTGCCGCCCTTCAACATCGGCAACACGACCATGGGCTACGGGCTCGGCGGCGCCGGCGCCTCGGCGCTCAATGCGCCGGCAGGCAAGCGAGCGATCTCGATGATGGGCGACGGCGGCTTCTGGCACAACGGCCTGACCAGCGGCGTGGCGAATTCCGTCTTCAACAAGAGCGACAACCTCACCATCGTCGTCGACAACAACTACACCTCGGCCACGGGCGGCCAGGACATCCTCTCGTCGAACGCCGTCAACAGGACGCGCAGCACCGGCCACGAGATCGAGCGCGCCGTGCGCGGCGTGGGCGTCGAGTGGGTGAAGACGATGCGCCGCACCTACGACGTCGCCGGCATGCGCGACGCGCTGAAAGAAGCGCTGACCACGACGAAGAAGGGCCCCAAGGTCCTGATCGCGCAATCGGAATGCATGCTCAACAAGCAGCGCCGCGAGAAGCCGCTGGTGCGCAAGGCCATCGCCGACGGCAAGCGCATGGTGCGCGAGAAGTTCGGCGTCGATTCCGACACCTGCACCGGCGACCACTCGTGCATCCGCCTGTCGGGCTGTCCCTCGCTGTCGATCAAGCCGAATCCCGATCCGCTGCGCACCGACCCGGTCGCGACGGTGCTCGACAGCTGCGTGGGCTGCGGCGTGTGCGGCGAGGTCTCGCATGCCGCGGTGCTGTGCCCCTCGTTCTACAAGGCACAGATCGTGAGCAACCCGAGCCGCTGGGATGTGCTGCGCGAGCGCCTGCGCAGCGCCATCATCGGCTGGCTGCAGCGCGGCGAAGCGCGCCGCCGCGAAACCTATGCCTTCTGACGCGATGACGAACAAGGCGCAACCGATAAAAATCGCGATCCTTGCCATGGGCGGGGAAGGAGGCGGCGTGCTGGCCGACTGGATCGTCGACATGGGCGAGGCCAATGGCTACGTCGCGCAGACCACCTCGGTGCCCGGCGTCGCGCAGCGCACCGGCGCGACCATCTACTACGTCGAGCTGTATCCCAATGCGCAGGCCGAGGCGGATGGCGGCCGTCCCGTGCTCGCGCTGATGCCGCTGCCGGGCGACGTCGACGTGGTGCTGGCGTCGGAGCTCATGGAGGCGGGGCGCGCGGTGCAGCGCGGACTCGTCACCAGCGACCGCACCACGTTGATCGCCTCCACGCACCGCGTGTTCTCGATCGCCGAGAAGAGCGCGCTCGGCGACGGCCGCGTCGACAGCGCGCAGCTGCTCGCGCACACCGCGCGGGCCGCCAAGCGCTTCATCCGCTTCGACATGGCGCAAGCCGCCGAAGCCGCGGGCAGCGTGATCAGCGCCGTGCTGTTCGGCGCGCTGGCCGGCTCGGGCGTGCTGCCGTTCAGTCGCGCGCAGTTCGAGGCCACCATCGAGCGCGGTGGCGTGGGCGTGAAGCCCAGCCTCAAGGCCTTTGGCGGCGCATTCGCCCGTGCCCAAGGCGGCGACGATGGCGAAACGCCACCCGAAACCGCTGCGGCCACATCGGCCCCGCAACCGCGCCACCCGGCCGTGCGCGCGCTGGTCGAACATGTGCAGCACGGCTTCCCGCCAGCCGCGCAGGACTTCCTGCTGGAGGGCGTGCGCCGCCTCATCGACTACCAGGACCCGGCCTATGCCGGCCTGTACCTGGATCGCATGGGCGCGATCGCTGCCCTGCCGAACAACGGCGATCACCGCCTGCTGCGCGAAACCGCGCGCTATCTCGCGCTCTGGATGTCGTACGAAGACACGGCCCGTGTCGCCGCGCTCAAGACCCGTGCCACCCGCTTCGAGCGCGTGCGCGGCGAGGCGCGCGTGCAGCCCGGCCAGGTGCTCGCCATCAACGAGTACATGCATCCGCGCCTGCAGGAAATCTGCGAGACGCTGCCGGGCGGCCTGGGCCGCTGGCTCATGAATTCCACGCTGCCGAAGAAGATCGTCGAGCGCTTCACGCAGCACGGCCGCGTGATCCGGACCAGCTCGCTGCGCGGCTACCTGATGTTGCGCACGGTGGCCGCCATGAAGCGCTGGCGCCGCTCGACCATGCGCTATGCGGAAGAGAACCGCCGCATCGAGGAATGGCTGCAGCGCATTGCCGCCACCGCGCAGCGCAACCCCGAACTGGCCGTCGAGCTCGCGCAGTGCCAGCGCCTGGTCAAGGGCTACAGCGACACGCACGAACGCGGCATCCGCAACTACGACACCGTGATGCGCGCGGTCGAGCGCGCCGGTGCGGCGCTGGCCCCGGCCACGCTGCGCGAGCTGCGCGATGCGGCGCTGGCCGACGAACACGGCCACAAGCTGCAGGCTGCGCTGGCGCAGCACGCATTGGCCTGAAGAGACATAACGGACGCACGATGACCGCTCCCACCGCCACGCTCCAGCTTCGCGTTGCCGAAGCGCGCCAGCTCAATCCGCTGATCCGCATGCTGCGGCTGCGCGCCGAGGACGGCCGCGCGCTGCCTGGCTTTACGGCGGGCGCCCACATCCGCGTGCAAGTATCACTGCCCGAAGGCAAGACCGACTGGCGCCACTATTCGCTGATCAACTTTGCGACGGCGCGCAACGCCACCAACGCGCCGACGGAATACGTGATCGCCGTGCGCAAGGAGGCCGAGGGCCGTGGCGGCTCGCGCTTCATGCACGAGCAACTGAAAGAGGGCGACACCCTCGCCATCGAGGCGCCGAAGAACGACTTTCCGTTGCACACCGGCCCGGGCGGCTCGGTGCTGGTGGCGGGTGGCATCGGCGTCACGCCGCTCGCCACCATGGCCGCGCGCCGCCGCGCCGAGGGCGCCCCGGTGCGCATGCACTATGCCGGCCGCAGCCGCGAACTGATGGCCTTTTTGCCCGAACTGCAGGCGCTGCTCGGCGACGACCTGCGCGTGCATGCCGACGCCGAAGCAGGCGCGCCGCTGGATATCGACGCGTTGCTCGACGGCGTGCCCGCGGGCGACCGCCTCTACGTCTGCGGTCCCAAGCTCATGCTCGACGCCATGCTGGCCCGCACCCAGGCGCGCGGCTGGGAGCACGACCGCGTGCACTTCGAGCTCTTCACCGAGCCGGTTGCGGAAGAGGGCGACCAGCCCTTCGAGGTGGAACTCGCGCAATCGGGCCAGCGCTTCACCGTGCCGGCCGACCAGAGCATCCTCGACTGCCTGATCGAGCACGGCTGCGACCCGATGTTCGACTGCAAGCGCGGCGAATGCGGCGTGTGCGCCACGCCCGTGCTCGAAGGCGAGATCGACCACCGCGACTACGTGCTGACCGCCCGCGAGAAGGCGGAAGGCAACGTGATGCAGATCTGCATCTCGCGTGCCAAGGGTGCGCGCCTGGTGCTCGACATCTGAAGCAGGAGCCACGAGAACCATGACCTCGTACCGAGACAACCCCGATGCCATCCGCGCGCTGGTTCAGAACGACCGCGTGCACCGCGACCTGTACACCAGCCAGGAACTGTTCGAGCTGGAGCAGGAGCACTTCTTTGCCAACACCTGGAACTACGTCGGCCACGAGAGCCAGCTGCCGAAACCCGGCGACTGGATCAGCAACGAGATCGCCGGCCGCCCGCTGATCGTCGTTCGCCACGCCGACGGCAGCGTGCGCGCGATGATGAACCGCTGCGCCCACAAGGGCTCGCGGCTGGTGAACGGGCCTTGCGGCAACACCGGCAAGTTCTTCCGCTGCCCGTACCACGCCTGGACCTTCAAAACCGACGGTGCGCTGCTCGCCATTCCGCTGAAGACCGGCTACGAGAACACCGCGCTGCACGCGTGCGAATCGGCCAAGGGACTGACCACGCTCAGCCATGTGCGCAGCCACCGCGGCTTCATCTTCGTGAAGATCAACGATGCGGGGCCGGACTTCGACGCGTACTTCGGCGATTCGCTGAGCTCTATCGACAACATGGCCGACCGCTCGCCCGAGGGCGAACTCGAGATCGCGGGCGGCTGCCTGCGCTTCATGCACCAGTGCAACTGGAAGATGTTCGTCGAGAACCTCAACGACACCATGCACCCCATGGTGGCGCACGAATCCTCGGCCGGCACCGCCAAGCGCATGTGGGCCGACAAGCCCGCCGACGAGCCCAAGCCCATGGCGGTCGAGCAGTTCGTGCCCTTCATGTCCGACTACAAGTTCTTCGAGGACATGGGCATCCGCACCTACGACAACGGCCACAGCTTCACGGGCGTGCACTTCAGCATCCACAGCAAGTACAAGGCGATCCCGGCCTATGACGACGCCATGAAGGCGCGCTACGGCGAGGAAAAAACCGCGCAGATCCTCGGCATGGCGCGCCACAACACGGTGTACTACCCGAACCTCACGATCAAGGGCGCGATCCAGGCGATCCGCGTGGTCAAGCCGATCTCGGCCGACAGGACGCTGATCGAGAGCTGGACCTTCCGCCTCAAGGGCGCGCCGCCCGAGCTGCTGCAGCGCACCACCATGTACAACCGGCTCATCAACTCGCCGTTCTCGGTGGTGGGGCATGACGACCTGCAGGCCTACCGCGGCATGCAGGCCGGCCTGCATGCGAGCGGCAACGAGTGGGTGAGCCTGCATCGCAACTACGACCCGTCGGAGCTGAAGGGCGGAGAGATCACCACGGGCGGCACCAACGAGCTGCCGATGCGCAACCAGTACCGCGCATGGGTCCAGCGCATGATGGAGACCATGTGATGGCCGGCATCGAAGTCACCCGCCAGGTCCTGATCGATTTCGTCGTGAACGAAGCGCACCTGCTCGACACGCGCCGCTACGAGGAGTGGAACGCGCTCTTTACCGACGATGCCTTCTACTGGGTGCCGCTGGTTCCCGACCAGGAAGACGGCCTCAACCACACCTCGCATCTCTACGAGGACAAGCTGCTGCGCGAACTGCGCATCGAGCGCCTCAAGAGCCCGCGCGCCTTCTCGCAACAGCCGCCGAGCCGCTGCCACCACCTGCTGCAGGTTCCGGTGGTCGAGCAGTTCGATGCCGAAGCCAACCGCTTCGTGGTGCGCACTGGATTCCACTACACCGAATCGCAGGGCGACGAGCTTCAGTTCTACGTCGGCACCTTCTTCCATCACCTCACGGTGCGGGACGGCGCGCTGCGCATGACGCTCAAGCGCGTCAACCTGCTCAACTGCGACGCGGCGCTGCCGGCCGTGCAGCTCTTCATCTAGGCGCGCGATGCCACAACACGCCACCGTCCACGACGTCTTTGCGGCCACCGCGGCGCGCACGCCGCAAGCCGAATTCCTGTTCACCGAGTCGGTGACGGCCGCCGCCTACGGCATCGAAGCGGGTGCCATCCGCTGGGCTGATGCTGCCGCACAGATCGAGCGGCTGCGCGCGGCCTACGCGCAAGCCGGCTACGGCCATGGCCACCGCGTTGGCCTGCTGCTGGAGAACCGGCCTGCTTTCATCTTCCACTGGCTCGCGCTGAATGCCTTGGGCGTGAGCGTGGTGCCGATCAACGCCGAGATGCGGTCGGCCGAGCTGGTCTACCTGATCGGCCACAGCGAGATCGGCCTGGCCGTGACGCTGCCCGAGCGTGCGGCCGACCTGCGTGCCGCGGCAGCGCAGGCGGACGTGGCTTTCGAGACGATGGGGCCTGATGACGCAGTGCCGCCAGCGAAGAGCGCCGCACCGCGCGCCCATGAGCCCGTGGGCACCGAAACCGAATGCGGCCTGCTCTACACCTCGGGCACCACCGGCCGCCCCAAGGGCTGCATCCTGAGCAACGCCTATTTCCTGCGCGCGGGGGAGTGGTATGCGGCGCTCGATGGCGTCTGCAGCATCCGGCGCGATGCCGAGCGCGTCATCACGCCGCTGCCGCTCAACCACATGAACGCGATGGCCTTCTCCACCATGGTGGTGCTGATCGCGGGCGGCTGCCTGGTGCAGCTCGACCGCTTCCATCCGAAGACCTGGCTCGCGAGCGCACGCGAAAGCGGCGCGACCATTGCGCACTACCTGGGCGTGATGCCTGCGATGCTGCTTTCCGCACCGGCATCGGCCGCCGACCGCGACCATGCGATCCGCTGGGGCTTCGGTGCCGGCGTCGACCGCAAGAACCACGCGCCCTTCGAAGAACGCTTCGGCTTCCCATTGGTCGAGGCCTGGGCCATGACCGAAACCGGCGCGGCCGCCTGCATCATGGCCAATCGCGAGCCGCGGCTCGTGGGTACGAGCTGCTTCGGGCGGCAGGAAGATTTCGTGCAGATCCGGCTGGTGGGCGAGGACGGCGGCGACGTCGGTATCGATGCGCCGGGCGAACTGCTGGTGCGCTCGGCCGGCGACGACCCGAAGCGCTACTTCTTCTCGGGCTACCTGAAGGACGACGAAGCCACGCGCGAGGCCTGGGCCGGCGGCTGGTTCCACACCGGCGACCTCGTGCGCCGCGATGCCGAAGGCAACTTCTTCTTCGTCGACCGCAAGAAGAACGTGATCCGCCGCAGCGGCGAGAACATCTCGGCCGTCGAAGTGGAGAGCGTGCTCAACCAGCACCCGGCGGTGAAGGCTTCGGCCGTGGCCGCCACGCCCGACGCGGTGCGCGGCGACGAGGTGCTGGCCTGCATCGTGGTGCGCGAAGGCGCCGATGCATCGCAGCGCGAGCAGCTCGCCGCCAGCATCGTCGAGCATGCGCTCGCGCAGCTGGCCTACTACAAGGCGCCGGGCTACGTGGCCTTCGTTGATGCGCTGCCGCTCACGCCGTCGCAGAAGATCCAGCGTGGCCAGCTGCGCGAGATGGCGCAGTCGCTGCCGGGGCAGCAGCATTGCATCGACACGCGCGCGATGAAAAAGAGGCAGGCATGACGAAGCAGCGGCTCTCCTACGAAGGCGTTGCGGTGGCCGTGCCGGTCACGATGCCTTATGTGCGCTACTCCACGCGCACCGCGCACTGGTTCATCGGGCAGGCCATCGAGGCGCTGGTCGAAGCCAGCGGCGTGGCCAAGGAGCAGATCGATGGCCTCTGCCTGAGCAGCTTCTCGCTTGCGCCCGACACCGCCGTGGGCGTCACGCAGCACCTGGGCCTGTCGCCGCGCTGGCTCGACCACGTGCCCACGGGCGGCGCCTCGGGCGTGATGTGCCTGCGCCGCGCGGCGCGCGCCGTGCAGGCGGGCGATGCCGACATCGTGGCCTGCGTGGGCGCCGACACCAACCACGTCGACTCCTTCCGCCAGACGCTCGGCAGCTTCAGCAACTTCGCGCGCGATGCGAGCTATCCCTACGGCTCGGGCGGGCCGAACTCGATCTTTGCCTTCATCACCGCCAACTACATGCGCACCTACGGCGCGAAACGCGAGGACTTCGGCCGTATCTGCGTCGACCAGCGCACCAATGCGCTCGGCAACCCGAACGCGATGTTCAAGAAGCCGCTCACGCTCGACGAGTACATGGCCGCTCGGCCGATCTCCGACCCGATCCATCTTTTCGACTGCGTGATGCCCTGCGCGGGTGCCGATGCCTTCCTCGTGATGAGCGAGGAGCGCGCGCGAGACCTCGGTCTTGCGCACGTGGTGATCCGCGGCGCCATCGAGCGCCACAACGCCTATGCCGAAGACCCGGTGATGGTGCAGGGCGGCTGGCGCATGGACCGCGACGACCTCTACGCGCAGGCCGGCATCCAGCCCGCGGAACTCGACTTCGTGCAGACCTACGACGACTATCCCGTCATCGTGATGATGCAGTTCGAGGATCTGGGCTTCTGCGAGAAGGGCGAGGGCCCGGCCTTCGTGCAGTCGCACACGATGACCTTCGACGGCAGCTTTCCGAACAACACGAGCGGGGGGCAGCTCTCGTCCGGGCAGGCCGGTGCAGCGGGCGGCTTCCTCGGCATGGTCGAGGCGATCCGGCAGCTCACGGACCAAGCCGGACAACGCGCTGTGCCGAACGCCCGGC
The DNA here is from genome assembly GCF_041154485.1 of Variovorax sp. V93. Taxonomy (NCBI): domain Bacteria; kingdom Pseudomonadati; phylum Pseudomonadota; class Betaproteobacteria; order Burkholderiales; family Comamonadaceae; genus Variovorax; species Variovorax sp. V93. Next base: position 1,670,073 of record NZ_AP028669.1, read on the forward strand.
TGGGCCTCGTCGCCGGCTTCGGCATGGTCACTTACGACCGCTGCCTGTGCACAGGCGCCGTCATTCTCGGGAGATCGGCATGACGATGCCCCTGATGCGCCCCCCGCGCAAGAACCCGGTGCTGCGCACCCGGCAGATGAACCTGCCGCCCGGCGCGCGCGGCCGCGTGGCGCTCGGCCTCACGGCGGCCGCCGCCGAAGGTCGCTTCGAGCTGCAGGCCTGCGACCGATGCGGCACGGTGCAGTACCCGCCGCGCGAGGTCTGCCATAAGTGCCTCTCGGCCTCCTTGCGCTGGCGCGCACAGAGCGGCGAGGGCGAACTGCTCGGCAGCACCACGCTGCACCACAGCAACGACCTGTTCTTCCGCGAGCGGCTGCCCTGGCGGCTGGGCCTGGTGCACCTGGATGCCGGACCGACGCTCATGGTCCACCTGCATGGCGAGGTCGGCGATGCGCCTGAGCGCGTGCGTGTCGGCGCCCGGCTCGATCGAGCTGGGCAGGCCGTTCTCATTGGTTTTCCGATTGAAGGGAGTCCCCACATGGCCGACGACAAGATGCTGCGCGAGATGACCAGCGACCCGAAGTTCCGCAAGGTGCTGGTGACCGACGGGAAGACCGAGACCGGCCAGGCCATCGTGCGTGCGCTGGTCAAGGCCGGCGCAGACATCGTCTGGGTCGGCCATGCCGAGCCGTGGAAGAAGATGGGCGATGGGCTTGACGACATCTCGGCGCTGCCGCAAGTCACGCTGGTGCCGCTGGACCTGACCAACGGCCGGCAGGTGACCGAGCTCGCGGGCTCCATCGGCGGCAAGGTCGACATCGTGATCAACAACGCGGAGGTGCACCGCACTTTCGGCATCGGCGCGCGCCGCGGCACCGACGTGGCCAAGGCCGAGATGGACATCAACTACTTCGGTCTGCTGCGCCTCGCGCAGGAGTTCGGCCCCGCGCTCAAGGGCCGCTCGGCCGACGGCACGACGGGTGCCACGGCCTGGGTCAACCTGCTGTCGATCTACGCGCTCAGCAACTTCCCGCCGCACGGCACCTTCAGCGCTTCGAAAGCGGCGGCGCACTCGCTCGCGCAGTGCCTGCGCGCCGAGATGCGGCCGGCCGGCATCCGCGTGATCAATGTGTTCCCGGGCCCCATCGACGACGAATGGAACCAGCACACGCCGCCGCCCAAGCTGGCACCCACCGCGCTGGCCAATGCCATCGTCAAGGCGCTGCGCGACGGCGTCGAGGACGTCTATCCCGGCGACGTGGCGCAGGAGTGGCTGGAGCGCTGGCGAGACAACCCGAAGGTGCTCGAACGCGAACTCGCGGCGGGCGGCTGAGACAGGAGCCAAACGAATGACCACGACAACCGAACTGATGTCCGCCGCAGAAATCCTCGGCGGCCTCGTGACCGCGATGGCCAGCGGCCGCATCCGCGTGATCGACCTCACGCAGACGCTCACGCCCGAGTTCCCGCAGATCGCGCTGCCGCCCGAGATGGGCCAGTGCTGGCCCTTCCGCATCGAGGAAGTGTCGAAGTACGACGAGCGCGGCCCGGGCTGGTACTGGAACAATTTTTCCTGCGGCGAGCACACCGGAACGCACTTCGACGCGCCCATCCACTGGATCTCGGGCCGCGACCTGCCGAACAACTCGGTCGACACCATTCCCGTGCAGCACTTCGTGGCGCCGGCCTGCGTGATCGACTGCTCGGCCGACGTGCAGGCGAACGACGACTACCTGCTGAGCGTGGCCGACATCGAGCGCTACGAAGCGGCACACGGCCGCATCCCGAAGGGCGCATGGGTGCTGATGCGCACCGACTGGTCCAAGCGCAGCGACCCCGAGGCCTACCAGAACTTCGACGAGACCGGACAGCACACGCCCGGCCCGAGCACCGAGGCCGTGCGCTTCCTGGTCGAGCAGCGTGACGTGCTGGGCTTCGGCTCCGAGGCCATCGGCACCGATGCGGGGCAGGGCTATCACCTGCGGCCGCCATACCCGTGCCACTACTACATGCACGGCGCGGGGCGCTACGGGCTGCAATGCCTGAGCAACCTCGACCTGCTGCCACCCTCGGGCGCGGTGCTGATCTGCCCGCCGCTCAAGATCGAGAAGGGCAGCGGCAGTCCGCTGCGGGTGCTCGCGCTGGTGGGAGCTTCAACATGAGCACGGCGCCCAAGGTCGCGGCCGTCACCGGCGGCAGCGCCGGCATCGGCAAGGCAATCTGCGAAGACCTGCTCGCGCAGGGCTACGAGGTGGTGTCGCTCGCGCGCCGCAAGGCCGGGATCGACCATCCGAGACTGCACAGCATCGAGGTCGACCTGAGCGACCGTGCCGCCACGGGCGAGGCGGTGCGCGAACTGGTCGAGCGCTTTTCGCCGACCACCATCGTGCACAACGCTGGCGTGATCCGCGCGGCGTTGCTGCCCGAAGTGAAGCTCGGCGATCTCGATGCGCTGGTCGACCTGCACCTGGGCTGTGCCATCCAGCTGGTGCAGGGCGCATTGCCCGCGATGCGCGCACAGCGCTTCGGCCGCGTGGTGCTGCTGTCGTCGCGCGCCGCGCTCGGCCTGGCCACGCGCACCAGCTATTCGGCCACCAAGGCCGGCATGCTGGGCATGGCGCGCACCTGGGCGCTCGAGCTGGCCGCGGACGGCATCACCGTGAACGTGGTGGCACCGGGTCCGATCCGCACTGACATGTTCTACGACGTGGTCGAGGCCGGCAGCGAGAAGGAACGCGCGCTCGCCGCCTCCGTGCCTGTCAAGCGGCTCGGCGAAGCGGCCGACGTGGCACGCGCCGTGCGTTTCTTTGCCGACCCCGACAGCAGCTTCATCACCGGGCAGGTGCTCTACGTCTGCGGCGGCACCAGCGTCGGCAGCCTCGCCCTCTAGTTTTTTCCGCGTTCATCCGTTCCGTTCAAAAACATCACCTCTGGAGCATCGCCATGAAAGTCCTGAACCGATTCCGTGCCGTCGCGGGCATTGCCGCGGCCTTCGGCGCCCTGAGCGCCGCGGGCGCGTGGGCGGCCGATCTCAAGGTCGGCTTCATCACGTCGCTGTCGGGACCGGTGTCGTCGCTCGGCATTCCCTACGAGAAGGGCATGAAGGCCGCGATCGCCTACCAAGCCGACATCGGCGGTCGCAAGATCCAGCTGGTGCAGCTCGACGACGCCTCCGATCCGTCCACGGCCGCGCGCAACGCACGCAAGATGATCGACGAGGACAAGGTCGACGTGATCATCGGCACGGCCGGTTCGCCCGGCGCGCTGGCCATTGCCGGCGTGGCGCGCGAAACGAAGACGCCGCTGATCTCCATCGCCAACGCCAACCTGCCGGGCGAAGAGGGCGCATGGATGGTCACGCTGCCGCAGCCTGCGCCGCTGATGGTGAGCGCGGTGGTCGAACGCATGAAGAAGTCGGGCGTGAAGACGGTCGGCTACATCGGCTTTTCCGACGCCTGGGGCGACCTGGTGTACGGCGCGCTGCAAAAGAGCGCGGAGCCTGCAGGCATCAAGATCGTCTCGAACGAGCGCTATGCGCGCGCCGATTCATCGGTGACCGGCCAGGTACTCAAGATCGTGGCCCTGCGGCCCGATGCGGTGATCACCGGCACCTCGGGCACGCCCGGTGCGCTGCCCTACCTGGCGCTTGCGGAGCGCGGCTACAAGGGCCAGATCTACGGCATGCATGCGCTGATCAACCCGGACTTCGTGCGCGTGGGCGGTGCCTCGGTCGAAGGGCTGCTCGCGCCCACCGGCCCGGTGATCGTGGCCGAGCAGTTGCCGAGCGAGAACCCGATCCGCAAGGTGTCGATGGATTTCCGCGCGGCCTACCAGAAGGCCAACGGCGCGCCGCCGACCGATGCCTTCTCGGCCTACACCTTCGATGCCTGGCTGCTGTACCTCGACGCGGCCCAGCGCGCGCTCGCCACCAAGGCCGAGCCCGGCACGCCGCAGTTCCGCCTTGCGCTGCGCGACGCCATCGTGAGTACCAAGGAGCTGGTGGGCACGCACTCGGTCTACAACTTCAAGCCGACGGACCGCTATGGATCGGACGAACGGTCGCGCGTTGTCGTGAAGCTGGAAAAAGGCCAGTGGAAGCTGGTTCCCTGAAACAACATACGCTGGAGCAACCTCAATGAAAAAGAACCTGGCCCGGATCCTCGGCCTCACCGCCGTGGCACTGGCGGCCGCACAAGCCATGGCGGCCGACCTCAAGATCGGCTTCATCAGCTCGCTCTCGGGCCCGGTCGCTGCCTTGGGCGTGCCGTACGAGAAGGGCATTCGCGCCGCCATTGCCGAACACCCGGAAATCGGCGGCCGCAAGGTCCAGCTGATCGTGCTCGACGATGCCTCCGACCCCACCACCGCCGGGCGCAACGCGCGCAAGCTGGTGGTGGAAGACAAGGTCGACGTGCTGATCGGCACCTCGGGCGTGCCGGGCGCGATGGCCATCGCATCGGTGGCGCGCGAACTCAACACCCCGCTGATCTCGCCCACGCCCGTCACCATCCCCGGCCCCGAAGGCGCATGGACCGTGACCGTGTCGCAGCCGTTCCAGCTCATGGTCGCAGGCGTGGTCGAACGCATGCAGAAGTCCGGCGTGAAGACCGTGGCCTTCATCGGCTTTTCCGATGCGCTGGGCGACCTGGCCTACGACTCGCTCGTGAAGAGCGCCGACAAGGCCGGCATCAAGGTGGTCGCGAACGAGCGCTATGCGCGCAGCGATTCCTCGGTGGCCGGGCAGGTGCTCAAGATCGTCGCGCAGCGGCCCGATGCCGTGTTTGCCGGCAACTCGGGCACGCCCGGCGCGCTGCCCTACCTCGCGCTCGCCGAGCGCGGCTACAAGGGAAAGATCTACGGCACGCACGGCCTCATCAACGCCGACTTCGTGCGCGTGGGTGGTGCCGCCATCGAAGGCCTGCAGGTGCCCAGCGGCCCCGTGCTGGTGGCCGACCAGCTGCCCGACAGCAACCCGATCAAGAAGGTGTCGATGGGCTTTCGCAACGCCTACCAGAAGGTGAACGGCGCGGTGCCGACCGATGCCTTCTCGTCCTACACCTACGACGCCTACCTGCTGCTGGCCGATGCGGCCTCGCGCACCAAGGGCGAGCCCGGCACGCCGCAGTACCGCAGCGCGCTGCGCGACGCCATCGCCAGCACCAAGGAATTGGTGGGCACGCACGGCATCTACACCTTCAAGCCCGACGACCGCTACGGTTCCGACCAGCGCGGCGTGGTGATCGTGCAGATGAACAAGGGCCAGTGGAAGCTCGTTCCCTGAGAAGCTGAGCGCCCGCCGATGACCAGCTACCGCCATCATCCAGACCGCATCGCCGCGCTCGTGCAGGATGACCGCGTGCACCGCGACCTGTACCTGAGCGAGGAGATCTTCGCGCTCGAGCAGGAACGCCTGTTCGCGAACACCTGGGTCTATCTCGGCCACGCGAGCCAGGTGCCGGAGCCGGGAGACTTCGTGGCGCAGGACATTGCGGGCCGGCCGCTGCTCATGGTGCGCCAGCCCGACGGCGCGGTGCACGTCATGTACAACCGCTGCGCCCACAAGGGCACGCAGCTGGTGACCGACGAATGCGGCAACACCGGCCGCTTCTTCCGCTGCCCTTACCACGCCTGGACCTACAAGCTCGACGGCGCACCGCTCGGTGTGCCGCTGAAGAACGGCTACGAAGGCACGCAGCTCAAGGCCTGCGAGTCGGGTCGTGGGCTTTCGGTGGTGAAACACGTGAAGGTCTACCGCGACTTTGTGTTCGTGCGGCTCGCGGACACCGGCCCCTCGTTCGAGGACTACTTCGGCGAGGTGCTCGGCGCCATCGACAACATGGTCGACCGCTCGCCCGAGGGCCGGCTCACGGTCGGCGGCGGCGTGCTGCGCAACATCGTCCACTGCAACTGGAAGATGTACCTCGAGAACATCAACGACACGGTGCATCCGATGTCGACGCACGAGTCGGCCACCAAGGCGGCGGAGGCGCTGTGGGAAGGCCATGCCCCAACCGACCCCAAGCCGATGGCGATGGAGCAGATCCTGCCCTTCGGCTCGGGCTACGAATTCTTCGACAGGATGGGCGGGCGGGTGTTCGCCAATGGCCACAGCGTGCTGGGCGTGAACTTCAGCATCCATTCCAACTATGCGCAGCTGCCCGAGTACGAGACTGCGATGCGCGCCGCGCATGGCGAGGAGCGCGCGGCCGAGATCCTGCAGCGCTCGCCGCAGAACTCGGTCTTCTATCCGAGCCTGTCGGTCAAGGGCTCGCCGCAGGCCATCCGCGTGATCCGCCCGCTGGCCGCCGACCGCACGCTCGTCGAGGCCTGGAGCTTCCGCGCAGCGGGTGCGCCGGATCTGCTCTTCGAACGGGCCATGAGCTACAACCGGCTCGTGTTCTCGCCGATGTCGGTGGTCGCGCACGACGACGTGCACCTGTTCGAGAGCATCCAGCAGGGCCTGCGCGCCGGCGGCAACGAATGGGTGAGCCTGCACCGCAACTACGACCCGGCGGAGCTTGCGCAGCCGACCCTCACCACCAACGGCACGAATGAGCTGCTCATGCGCAACCAGTTCCGCGCCTGGGCAAGGTCGATGGTGGCGGGCATGGAGGCCGCGGCATGAATGGCGACCCGCGCGATTTCGTTGCCCATGAGGCCGCACTGCTCGACGAGCGGCGCTTCGACGACTGGCTGGCGCTCTTCACCGAAGACGGCCATTACTGGATTCCGCTGCTGGGCGCCGCCCAGGCCGATCCGTTCTCGCACAACTCGCTGGCCTACGAAGATCGGCTGCTGCTGCAGCTGCGCGTGGATCGCCTGAAGAACCCGCGCGCCCATTCGCAGCATCCCGCGAGCCACAGCCAGCATGTGCTGCAGCCTTCGCGCATCGAGGAAGAGACGAGCGATGCAGTGCGCCTGCGCACGCCGTTCCTCTATATCGAAGCGCGCGGCGAATCGCAGATCCTGCTGACCGGCACCGCCCGCCACCGCCTCGTGCGCACGTCCGAGGGCTGGGCCATCCGCGAGAAGCGCATCGACCTGCTCAACGCCGCGCGCCCATTGCCGGCGATCCAGTTGTTCATCTGAGTTTTCCCCGTCCATTTCCATCCACCCATCCATCCTCACCGGAGCTACGACATGAAGAGCCTGATGCAGACCTTGACGCGCGGTGCCCTCGCCGCGGCGCTGACCGCCTGTGGTGTTGCGAGCGCATTCGCGGCCGACCTCAAGGTCGGCCTGAGCGTGTCGCTGTCGGGGCCCAATTCCTCGCTGGGCGTGCCCTATGCCAAGGGCATGCAGGCCGCGCTGGCCTACAAGCCGGAAGTCAACGGCCGCAAGGTGCAGCTCATCGTGCTGGACGACGGCTCGGACCCGACCACGGCCGGGCGCAATGCCCGCAAGCTGATCGAGGAGGACAAGGTCGATGTGCTGATGGGCACCTCGGGCGTGCCTGCCGCCATTGCCATGGCCCAGGTCGGCAAGGAAGCCAAGGTGCCGATGATCGGGCTCACACCCATCCTGCTCGACCCGGCCGAGAACCCCTGGGTCGTGACGGTGGCGCAGCCCACGCAGCTGATGATCGATGCGGTGGTCGAGCGCATGAAGCGCAACAACGTCAAGACCGTGGGCTACATCGGCTTCACCGATGCCTGGGGCGACCTGGTCTACAACGCACTGATGAAAGCTGCGCCTGAAGCCGGCATCAAGGTGGTGAGCAACGAGCGCTATGCGCGCGCTGACGCTTCGGTGACCGGTCAGGTGCTGAAGATCGTCGCGCTCAGGCCCGATGCCGTGATGACCGGCGGTGCCGGCACGCCGGGCGCGCTGCCCTTCCTTGCACTGCAGGAGCGCGGCTACAAGGGCGGCGTGTACGGCCAGCACGGGCTGATCAACCCCGACTTCGTGCGCGTGGTCGGTGCCGCGGGGCAGAACGCACTGATGCCCACCGGCCCGGTGATCGTGGCCGAGCAGTTGCCCGACAGCCATCCGACCAAGAAGATCGCGACCGATTTCCGCGCCGTGTTCCAGAAGGTCAACAACGCGCCCACCAGCGACGCGTTCTCGGCCTATTCCTTCGACGGCTGGCTGGTGTTCGCCGATGCCGCCTCGCGCGCCATGAAGAAGGCGGAGCCGGGTACCGCCGAATTCCGCGTCGCGCTGCGCGACGCCATCTTCAGCACCAGGGAAGTGGTGGGCACGCACGGCGTCTACACCTTCAAGCCCGGCAGCCTCTACGGTGTGGACGAACGCGCCCGCGTGATCGTCAAGCTCGACAACGGCCAGTGGAAGCTCGCACCTTGAACCACCCCATGCAAGCAACAACAACGACAACGATATTGCCAAGGGCTTTTCCATGACATGGGACGTGGCGCTGATCCTCGTCACCGATGGCCTGGCCAACGGTGCCGTCTATCTGCTGGCCGGACTCGGGCTGGTATTGATCTTTTCCGTCACGCGGGTGGTGTTCGTGCCGTTCGGCGATATCGCGGCCTTCGCGGCGCTGTCGCTCGCGGCCTTCGAGACCGGCCGCGTGCCGCCGACCATCGGCATGGTCGCCGTGCTCGCGGCGCTCGCGCTGGCCACGGAGATCGGCAGCCTGCTGCGGCGCAGGGAGGCCCAGCGCATTCCCAAGGCGGTGCTGATGTGGGGCGTGCTGCCTGCCATCCCGTGCCTGTTGGCGTGGCTGGCCGCGCGGCCCGGCGTGCCGGTGGCGGTGCACATTGCCGTGGCCGTGCTGCTGGTGGTGCCCATTGCGCCGCTGCTCGCACGGGTGGTGTTCCAGCCGATCGCGGATGCCTCGGTGCTGGTGCTGCTGATCGTCTCGCTGGCGCTGCACTTCCTGCTCTCGGGTCTCGGCCTTCTGTTCTTCGGGCCTGAAGGCTCGCGCACCACGCCGCTCACGAGCGCCGTGTTCACGCTGGGCGACGGCTTCACGGTCAGCGGCCAGGTGGTGCTGATGGTGGGTGCGGCCATCGTGCTGAGCGGATTGTTCTTCCTGGTGTTCGAGCGCACGGTGGCCGGCAAGGCGCTGCGCGCCACGGCCGTCAACCGGGTGGGTGCGCGGCTGGTCGGCATCCGGCCGGTGCGCACCGCGCTGCTGGCCTATGGCTGCGCTTCGCTGCTGGCCGGGCTCATCGGCGTGCTGATCGCGCCGGTGACCACCATGTACTACGACTCGGGCTTCATCATCGGCCTGAAGGCCTTCGTGGCCGCGATCATCGGCGGGCTCGTGAGCTACCCGATGACGGCCGTGGGCGCGCTCGCGGTCGGCGTGGTGGAAAGCTTCGCCTCGTTCTGGAGCGGGGCGCTGAAGGACGTGATCGTGTTCAGCCTGCTGATACCGGTGCTCATGCTGCGGTCGTTCATGGCCGCGCACTCCGAAGAGGAAGAAGAAGAGGTGGAGCAATGAACGGCAACCGCAAGCGCATGGTGGGGATCGCCGCGGTGGTCGCCGTGCTGGCCCTGGTGCCGGCTGTGGCGGGCAGCTTCACGGTCTCGCTGCTCAACGACATCGGCATCGGTGCGCTGGTGGCGCTCGGGCTGGTGCTGCTCACCGGCGTGGGCGGCGCGACCTCGTTCGGGCAGGCGGCCTTCGTGGGCATCGCGGCCTATGCCACGGCCTGGCTCACCACCACGCAAGGCATGTCGCCATGGATCGGCCTCTTGTTCGCGCTGCTGCTCACGGGACTCTCGGCACTGGCCATCGGCATGCTCACGCTGCGGCTGGGCGGGCACTTCCTGCCGCTCAGCACCATCGCCTGGGGCCTGTCGATCGCGATGCTGTTCGGCAACGTCGATGCGCTCGGACGCCACACGGGCCTGTCGAACATTCCGGCGCTGCAGATCGCGGGCTGGTCGCTGGCCGATCCGCGTTCGATGTACTACCTGATCTGGGTGGTGGTCGGGCTGGCCTGCCTGTTCAGCCACAACCTGCTGCGGTCGCGGCCGGGGCGCGCGATTCGCGGCCTGCGCGGCGGTGCCACGCTGCTCGCGAGCGTGGGCGCCGACGCCTACCGCGTGCGGCTCACGCTGTTCGTCACGGCAGCCCTCTTCGCAGGGCTGGCGGGCTGGCTCTACGCGCACATGAACCGCTTCGTGAGCCCTTCGCCTTTCGATGTGCGCGCGAGCATCGAATACCTGCTGATGGCGGTGGCCGGCGGGCTCGGCCAGCTGGCGGGCGCGCTGGTGGGTGCCGCGCTGGTGCTGGTGCTGAAGAACGGCCTGCAGGACGTGCTGCCGATGCTCACGCAGCGCGCCGGGCAGCTGGAGGCCGTGGCCTTCGCGACGCTCTTCATCCTGCTGCTGCACTTTGCGCGCGGCGGCCTCATGGGTCTGCTGCGGCGCTGGACGCGCCGCCGCGCCGGCACGCAAGCTGCCTCGCGCCACGAAGCGCCCGCGGTCGATCCGCTGCCGCACCGGCAGCTGCCCGCGCGCGGCACGCAGGTGCTGTCGGTGAACGGCGCGGTCAAGCGCTTCGGCGGGCTGGTGGCGGTCAACGACGTGAGCTTCGAGGTGAATGCGGGCGAGATCGTCGGGCTCATCGGGCCCAATGGCGCGGGCAAGTCGACCATGTTCAACCTGCTGACCTGCACGCTGCCGATGACCTCGGGCCAGGTGCGCTTTCTCGACCGCGATATCGCCGGCATGCCGCAGCGGCAGGTGGCGCGGCTGGGGCTGGCGCGAACCTTCCAGCACGTGAAGCTCAGGCCGCACATGAGCCTGCTCGACAACGTGGCGCTGGGCGCGCATTCGCGCACCCGCTCGGGCATCCTGAAGGCCGGCCTGCGGCTCGACCGCAGGGAAGAGATGCAGATCCTGCAGGAGGCGCAGCGCCAGCTCGACCGCATCGGCCTGGGGGACCGCGCGCACGAACTCGCGGGCAGCCTGCCGCTGGGCACGCAGCGCATCCTGGAGATTGCACGTGCGCTGGCCGCCGACCCGGTGCTGCTGGTGCTCGACGAGCCCGCGGCGGGCCTGCGCCGCAAGGAAAAGATGGCGCTCGGCGACCTGCTGCGCAAGCTGCGCGAGGAGGGCGTGACCATCCTCATCGTCGAGCACGACATGGACTTCGTGATGAAACTGGTGGACCGTCTGGTGGTGATGAACTTCGGCTCCAAGCTCGTGGAGGGCGTGCCGTCGGCGGTGCGCGCCGACGAGCGCGTGCAGGCGGCTTACCTGGGGAGTGTCGTATGACGGCGATGCTGGAGATTGGCGACCTGCACGTGTCCTACGGGCAAGTGGAAGCGGTGCGCGGCGTGTCGCTCGACCTGCAGCCGGGCCAGATCATCTCGGTGATCGGGCCCAACGGCGCGGGCAAGACCACGCTGCTCGCGGCCGCCATGGGACTGCTGCCTTGCAAGGGCACGCTGCGCTTCGAGGGCGAAGACCTGCAGGGCCTCGACGTGGAGGCGCGCGTGGAGCGCGGCCTGTGCCTGGTGCCCGAAAAGCGCGAGCTGTTCGGCGAGCTCACCGTGCTCGACAACCTGCAGCTCGGCGCCTATGCCAAGCGGCTGCGCGGCGACGCGATGAAGAAGCGGCTGCAGTCGGTGTACGACCGCTTCCCGCGCCTGGCCGAGCGCCGTTCGCAGCGCGCCGACACGCTCTCAGGCGGCGAGCGGCAGATGCTTGCGGTGGGCCGCGCCCTGATGTCCGCACCGCGCCTGCTGATGCTCGACGAGCCCAGCCTCGGCCTCGCGCCGCTGATCGTGCGCGACATTCTTTCCATCGTGCGCAAGCTGCGCGAGGACGGCGTCTCGATCCTGCTGGTGGAGCAGAACGCGCGTGCCGCGCTCGAAAGCTCGGACCATGGCTACGTGCTGGAAACCGGCGAGATCGCGCTGTCGGGCGCATCGGGCGAACTCGCGAGCGATCCGCGGGTGCAGGCCACCTACCTCGGCGGAGGCACGCACGATGACGAGTGAAGCGCGCGCGCTGCCGCCGGGCCAGCGCACGCTGCCCGCGATGCTGCGGCGGCAGGCGGAACGCTTCGCCGGGCGTCCGCTGCTGCGGATCGCGGGGCGGCAGTGGACGCATGGCGAGGCGGCCGCAGCGGCTGCGCTGCGTGCCGGCGCGCTGGCAGAGGCCGGCGTGGCGCGCGGCGACCGCATCGCCGTGATGTGCGGCAACCGCATCGAGTTTCTCGAAACCTTTCTCGGCGCGGGCTGGCTCGGCGCGTCGGTGGTGCCGGTCAACACTGCGTCGATGGGGCCGCAGATCGAATACTTCCTCGCCAACAGCGAGGCGAAGCTGCTGGTGATCGAGGCGGGTTTTCTCGAGCGGCTGAAGACGGCCGATCTGGGACGCACGGCGCTGCGCGAGGTCTGGGTCGTCGGCGAGACGGCCGCTTCATGGGCACTGTCTGCAGGCGTTCGCGTCTCGAGCTATCCCGAAGGCGGGCCACCCCTTGCGCCGGCCGCGGTGCAGCCCGGCGACCCGCTCGCCATCCTCTACACCTCCGGCACCACCGGTCCGGCCAAGGGTGTGGTCTGCCCGCATGCGCAGTATTTCTGGTGGGGCGTGAACAGCGCCGAGGTGCTCGGCGTCGGCCGCGACGACGTGCTGTGCACCACGCTGCCGCTGTTCCACATCAATGCGCTCAACACCTTCGCGCAGGCCGCGCTGACCGGGGCCGAGGTGGTGTTCGAGTCGCGCTTTTCCGCCTCGGGCTTCTGGCCGTCGATGCGCGCCAACGGGGCGACCGTGGTCTACCTGCTGGGCGCGATGGTGCCCATCCTGCTGGCCCAGCCCGAGGGCGAAGGCGAGCGCGATCACCGCGTGCGCATCGGGCTCGGGCCGGGCGTGCCGTCGGCGGCCGGGCAGGCCTTCAGGGCGCGAACCGGCGTGCCGCTGCTCGAGGGCTATGGATCGACCGAGACCAACTTCGCGATCGCCACCGCGCCCGATTCGCCGCGCGGCGGCGTCATGGGCTGGCTGCGCCCCGGCTTCCAGGCGCGCGTGGCCGATGAAGGCGATGCGGAACTGCCGGCAGGCGAGGCCGGCGAACTGCTGTTGCGCGCGGACGAGCCTCATGCCTTTGCGAGCGGCTACTTCAACATGCCCGAGAAGACGGTCGAGGCCTGGCGCAACCTCTGGTTCCATACCGGCGACCGCGTGGTGCGGGATGCCGATGGTGCCTTTCGTTTTGTCGACCGCATCAAGGACGCCATCCGCAGGCGCGGCGAGAACATCTCGTCCTTCGAGGTCGAGCAGGTGCTGCTGAGCCACCCTGGCGTGGCCTCCTGCGCCGTGTACCCGGTGCAATCCGAACTGGCCGAGGACGAGGTGATGGCCGCGCTGGTGCCGCGCGAGGGCCAGCGCATCGACCTGGCCGACCTGGCGCGCTTCTGCGAGAGCCGCCTGCCGTATTTCGCCGTGCCGCGCTACATCGACGTGCTGCCGGACTTGCCGCGCACCGAGAACGGCAAGGTGCAGAAGTTCAAGCTGCGCGAGCGCGGCGTCAGCGAACAGACCTGGGACGGGCGGCCCGGCGTGCGTCCCCCGGCAAAGACGGCATGAGTTCCGCGCCGCCACCGCTTGCCGGCCGGGCCGCGTTCGTGACCGGCGCGGGGCAGGGCCTGGGTGCCGCCATTGCGCGCGGATTGGCCGAAGCGGGTGCGCGCGTGGTGCTGGCGGACATCGATGCCCACGGCGCTGAATCCGCAGCCGCGGGCTTGCGCGCCGCGGGCGCCGACTGCATCGCGATGGAGCTCGACGTGCGCAGCGAGGCGGCGTTCTCCCGCTGCTTCGAAGCGGCAGTGGCCCATTTCGGCGCCGTCGACGTGCTGGTCAACAACGCCGCGCGCACGCCGTTCACTTCGCCCTGGGACATCACGCCCGAAGAGTGGGACGACGTGCTGGCCGTCAACCTGCGCGGCAGCTTCTTCGGCTGCCGCATTGCCGGGCGGCACATGCGCGAGCGCGGAGCCGGCCGCATCGTCAACCTGGCGTCGTTGGCGGGCCAGCAGCCCAGCGCCGCAACCGGCGTGCACTATGCAGCCAGCAAGGCGGCGCTGCTGGCCTTGACGCGCAGCTTTGCGCAGGAACTCGCACCGCATGGCGTCACGGTGAATGCACTGGCGCCGGCAGCGGTTCGCAGCCCCGCGCTCGATGCACTGGACCCGGCTCGGCAGCAGGCGCTCAAGGCGCAGATTCCGCTGGCCCGCTTCGGCCGGCCCGAAGAGGTGGCGGCCGCCGTGGTCTACCTCGCGTCGCCCGCGGCGGCCTTCATGACGGGCGCCACGCTGGACCTCAATGGCGGCCGCTTCATGCGCTGAACAGGCGATGCGCCGCACACGCTAAAATAGTTCAGAACTAAACAATTCAGGTATGCACGCAAATTCATTGAACGGCCGCCACGCCCTCGTCACCGGCGCCGCACGCGGCATCGGGGCCGAGATCGCCCGCACCCTGGCTGCCGAGGGCGCAACGCTCACGCTGCTCGGGCGCGACCTTGATGCGCTCCAGCGTGTGGCCGCGTCGCTCGCGGGCCGGGGCCACGGCGTGGCCGCGGCCGACGTGGCCGACGCGCAGGCGGTGCAATCGGCCTTCGCGCTGGCGCGTGCCGAGCGCGGGCCGCTCGCCATCCTCGTCAACAACGCGGGCGCGGCCGAGAGCGCGCCTTTTCTCAAGACCTCGGCCGAACTCTGGCAGCGCATGCTGTCGGTGAACCTCACCGGCACCTTCCTGTGCACTCAGGCCGCGCTGCCCGACATGCTCGAAGCCGGCTGGGGCCGCATCGTCAACATCGCCAGCACCGCGGGCCAGAAGGGCTATGCCTACGTCGCGGCTTACGCGGCGGCCAAGCACGGGGTGATCGGGCTCACGCGCTCGCTTGCGCTCGAAGTGGCGCGCAAGGGTGTCACGGTGAACGCGGTGTGCCCCGGCTACACCGACACCGACATCCTGCGCGCGAGCGTTGCCAACGTGGTGGGCAAGACCGGGCGCAGCGAGGCCGATGCGCTGGCCGAGTTCTCCAGCGTCAATCCGCAGCGCCGCATCGTGCAGCCCGCCGAGGTGGCCGACGCGGTGCGCTGGCTCTGCGGCAGCGGCGCCGCATCCGTCACCGGGCAGTCGGTTTCGGTGTCGGGCGGAGAGGTGATGTGATGCGCAACGATGCCTCGCACGCCGCGCTCAGCGATGCCGAAGAGCTCGGCCACGAGGCCCGCGCCGGCCGTGAAGACCACGCCATGCTCAGGCTGTGGCTGCGCATGCTCGCCAGCACCACGCAGATCGAGGCCGAGATCCGGCGCCGGCTGCGCGAGCGCTTCGGCATCTCGCTGGCGCGCTTCGACTACATGGCCCAGCTCTACCGCTATGAAGACGGCCTCAAGATGCGCGTGCTGTCGCGCTACCTGATGGTGACCGGCGGCAACGTCACGGGCCTGACCGACGAGCTGGAGCGCGATGGCCTGGTGGCGCGCGCCCACAGCCCCGACGACCGCCGCTCGTGGATCGTGAGCCTCACGCCCAAGGGCCGCGCGAGCTTCGAGACCATGGCCAAGGAACACGAGCAATGGATCCTCGAGATGTTCTCGGGCCTCGACATGAAGACCGTCAGGCAGATGCATGCCCAGCTCGGCCAGCTGCGCGTGCACGTGATGCGCAGCGAGCCTGCGGGCGAGGAGGGCTGATGGCGATGAGCACAAGCGGAACCGAGGCGCCCCAGGCCGAGTTCCAGCGCGCGCGGATGATCCGCTTTTCCGATTGCGACCCGGCGGGCATCGTCTTCTATCCGCAGTACTTCGTCATGCTCAACGGCCTGGTGGAAGACTGGGTGAGCGAAGGGCTCGGCGTCGACTACCACGCGCTCATCAGCGAGCGGCGCATCGGCCTGCCCACGGTGCGGCTCGAGGCCGACTTCCGCGCCGTGAGCCGGATGGGCGATCAAGTCATGCTGGGCCTGGCGGTGGAGCGGCTGGGCTCGCGCTCCATGGCGCTCGCGCTGCGCTGCTTCGACCCCGCCAGCGGCGAGCTGCGCATGCAGCTCAGGCAGGTGCTCGTGACCACATCGCTCGAGAGCCATCGCGCCGTGGAAATTCCGCAAGACCTGCGCACGGCCATCCTGCGCGGCGCGCCCTCGCTCGCCTGAAGCGCATCAGGGCGGCGGCTCGTCGCCGGGCGCGCGCGCCGCGCGCTGCCTGAGCCAGCCGCTGAGTTCCCTTTTTCCCTTGGCGTTGGCCTGCCGCCAGGCCTCGCGCGCGACCGCGATGAAGCGCTCTTCGGCCGCATCGGGCACTTCGGAGGGGCGGTCTTCCTTGTCGAGCCAGCCCGCCTCCACCTCGCAATGCTGCTCGATCTGCCGTGCCAGGTTGTCGCCGATGGGGCGGGAGCTCTTGATCTGGCTCCACATGCTGGGCGAGATTTCGATCTTCCTGGCAAAGGCCTGGTCCAGTCCCTTGGCAGGCAGGCCGGCGGCAATGGCCCCTTCGAGAAAGCGGCGGTGCAGCGCAAGAACATTGCGGCGGCGCGCGACGGTGATATTGGGCACTGTTTGAAAACAACAACAACGAGACAACGAAAGATTGTCCCGGTTGTTGACGCTGCCGTAAACACTATTTACAGTTCGGCTCATTCGCGGTTCCGGCCGCACAAAGAAACAACTTCACCAGGAATCATCGTGACCTCCGCCGCACTGAACCTCACCAGCATTCGACCCGCTTCGGGCCGATCGCTCGTGCGCGTTGCAGCGTTCAAAGGTCAGATGCCCCCGGGCGGAGGTTGCGCTTAAAGCGCACTTCCCAAGCTCTCTTCACCAGAGGCCCGGACACCGCAAGGTTCCGGGCCTTTTTGTTTTGCCATTTCGGGTGTGCCTTCGCCACACCGCCAGTTTCCAGCCGCGTGGACGGCCTGGCGGGATGTGCAGGAAAGTGGACCGTTCCTGTGCGGCGACGTCGTACGGGGCAGCACCCCAGGGTGCTGCCCGTCGCGCGAGGACACAACCGAAATGGAGAAAAAACCCGCGCCATCAACCCAAGGAGCCCCCATGCGCAAGCGCAGCAACACCCCCATCCGCATGATCGCAGTCCGTCCGGCGCAGCCGCGCCGCCGCATGGCGTGGGCGCTTGCGCAGCGCCTGGGCATCGGCATGGCGGCCGGGCGGGGCGCACCGGCGCCTTCGCTTGCGCCGACGGACCGCAGCCTTGAATATCCCGACCTCGACCAGCGCGTGCGCGAGGTCGGCGAGTGGTAGTGCTGCAAGGCGTCGACATGAACATGAAGGGGTGAGTGCCGCATGGACAACAAGCAAGCCATCATCGAAAGCCTTGCGCGGGCATTGGAAAGCTGGGTGCGCCATGCCGGTGCCGCGCAGCTCTGGCAGGTGCAGCAGCAAGGCGGCCTGGGCGCGTCCATCGCGGTGGACGAGGACATCGTGCACGCCCGCGTCGAACTCGGCGGCCCGCGCAATCCGCTGTCGGAACTGGGCCGCACCGATGGGCGGCTGCCCGTGACGGAAGCTTTTCTAGGCAACGGCGCCGCAGCATGGGGCGCGCCGCCCCCGCATGGAGACCCGGCGCGCGAGGCCTGGTTCTTGTCGAACGAACTGGCACAGGAGCATGCGCGCCAATACCTGCTTGCAGAGTTCAGGGAAAAGCGGGAAGTGCTGTCGCGGTTTGTGGAGGCCTGGCTGGACAGCCAATAAAAAAGCCTGCTACCGATGAAGTAGCAGGCTTTTCAGCGTTTCCGCGATGTTGGTTGGTGGGCCCTGAGTGACTCGAACACTCGACCTACGGATTAAGAGTCCGCTGCTCTACCAACTGAGCTAAGAGCCCTTGCACAAAACGTTTTGCGTTTTTTGGCAAGACCGCAAGTATAGCGTAAAAATTCCGGGGCTCAACGATTTTGTGTGCGGCGGGGTTAGCATTCATCATCATCGACGGGCCGCGGCCCTCCAGCAGGAGATATTCCATGACAGACACGACCACCATGTCCCATGTTGTGATCACCGGGGCCGCGGGTGCGCTGGGCCGCGCGGTAGTCCAGCATTTTCTCGAGCAGGGCGCGCGCCTGGCGCTGGTCGACCATCGGGCGGACCGCCTGGCCGAGGTCTTTCCGGGCCTGGACAATTCGCAGCACCTGCTGCTGGCGGGCGACGTGACCTCGGCGGCCGACATGTCGGAGCTTGCGGGCCAGGCGCTCAAGGCCTTCGGCCGCATCGACGCGCTGGTCCATATTGCCGGCGGCTTCGAGATGGGCGAGGCCACGCATGCGCTCACGCGGGCAAGCTGGGACCGGATGATGAACCTCAACGCCTGGTCCTTCGTGGCAGTGACGCAGGCGGTGCTGCCTTCGATGATCGAACACGGCGCCGGCCGCATCGTGGCGGTGACCGCCAAGGTGGCGGCGCGCGGCCTGCCGGCCATGGCGGCCTACATCGCGTCGAAGAGCGCGCTGCAGCGCCTGGTCGAGGCCATGGCCGCCGAGGCCGCCCCGCATGGCGTGGCCGTCAACAGCGTGGCGCCCAGCGTGCTCGACACGCCGGCCAATCGGCAGGCCATGCCGGACACCAATCCCGCCGACTGGGTGTCGACCGCCGTCGCGGCGCAGACCATCGGCTTTCTTGCGTCGCCCGCGGCCGCGGCGCTGCATGGCCAGCACCTGACGCTCGACACCTGAGCTGAGGCAAGAGCGACAGCAAGGGCCCTGGCGGCAACGCCAGGGCCCTTTTTTTCGTTCCGTCGCGCGCCGCTTCCAGGCAGGCGGTTTGTCATGGTTGCGGGCCAAGGGGGCGGGGCACTTGTCTCCCTGGAAAAGGGGCGCACTGCTCATGTGCGCAGGCGGCGCGATTTCTACAGTGACTCCACGGCAAGACGCTTCGGCCCGGCAAGGGGAATGAAGCGGTGCCAGTCGACAACCATCACTGGGGAACACGCATGGAAACGCTCAACCTGCTGCCAAGAAGCTTCATGACCCTGCTGCGCGAGGACGCGGGCATGTCGTTCATGGAAGCCGCGCTCATCGGTTCGCTGGTGGTGGTTGTGTGCCTGCTCCTGCTGCTTGCCGTACGGCGCAGCGCTTGAAGGGGGCCGCAGCATGCAGGAATTCAACGCTGTCCTCGATCTGCTGGCCATGCTGGCCTCGGACTTCCGCATGGGCGGGCTCTTCGTGCTGCTGGTGATGGCCGCGGTGAGCGACGTGCGCTTCTACCGCATTCCCAACTGGCTGACCTTCGGCGGCATGGTGTTCGCGATCATCTACGGCACCTTCGCGGCGCGCACGCCGATGACCGGGGTGCAGAACGCCCTGGGCGGCCTGGGCACCGGCCTCGCGATCATGCTGCCGTTCTATGTGCTGGGGATCATGGGAGCGGGCGACGTCAAGCTGATGGCGATGGTCGGCGCCTTCATCGGCCCCTACCAGACGCTGCAGGCCATTCTGTTCACCTGCATCGTCGGCGGCTTTGCAGCCGTGGCGGTGGCCATCCACCGCCGCCGCCTGGGCCACATGCTGGCCAACGTCAAGGGTGCTGCGCAGGGCATCGTCGTCTCGGGCATTGCGGGCATACGGCCGAGCGGAACGATCGACACGCGGCAATCCATTGGAAAGCTGCCTTACGGCATCTGCATTTGCGTGGGGACGATCGCACAGGTCCTGGCGCATCAGTTGGGCTTCGTCTAGCCCGTCCCGTTCTTCATTTCATCCACGGCGGAGATTCGCATGAAAAACATCAAGGCGCTCGGGCTGCTTCTGCTGGCCCTCCTGACCGGCCTGGCGGCCGCGGTCTACGCAGCGGGCTGGGTCTCCCGACAGGGCGGCATCGCATCCAACAAGGTGGTGGTGGCCGCCGTCGACATCGAGCTCGGCAGCCGGGTCAACCCCCAGATGCTGTCGCTGGTCGACTGGCCGAGCGGCTCGCTGCCGCCCGGTTCGTTCAAGGACGCCAAGTCGCTGGAGGACCGCGTGGTCAAGGTCGGCGTGCTGCGCGGCGAGGCCATCCTGGAAGGCAAGCTCGCGCCCGTCGGCACCCAGGGCGGGCTCTCGGCGGTCATTGCCAGCGGCAAGCGCGCCATGACCGTGCGGGTCAACGACGTGGTCGGCGTGGCGGGCTTCGCGCTGCCGGGCAACTACGTCGACGTGATGGTCAACGCGCAGCAGGACAAGAACCGTGGCGAGGAGAACCGCCAGATCAGCAAGACCGTGCTCGAGAAAGTGCTGGTGCTGGCGGTGGCGCAGGAAGCCAACCGTGACGACACCAAGCCGAAGGTCGTGAGCGCCGTGACGCTGGAGCTTTCGCTCGAGGACTCCGAAAAGCTTGATCTGGCACGCAGCGTGGGAACCCTCTCGCTGGTGCTGCGCAACCAGATGGACAAGACCACGGTCGCCACCGCAGGCATCACCAAGGGCCAGTTGTTCGGCGAGAAGGAAATCCTGCCGATCTCCACCACCGTGGCAGCGCGGCCGGCCCCCGCGCGCGTGCCGCGCACCGCCCCCATGGCGCAGCGGCAATCGGAGTGCGTGGAAGTGATCCAGCACGCAGCCCGCACGCTCAACTGCTTCTGATCACCCCCGCAGGAGGAACCACAAGTGCAACATCTCTCTTCTTCTTCTTCACCCGCCTGGCTGTTGGCGGCACTCATGGCGCTGGCGGCACCCGCGATGGCCGCGGACGCGGTGCCGGCGGCGGCTGCTGCTGTGGCTGCAACCCCGGCTGCAGCACCGGCTGCGCCCGCCACCCGGCGCTGCACCGCGATCATTCCGGACGACCAGCCGACCTACGCCGTGCTGGGCAAGTCGGTGGTCATTCCGCTGAAGGCACGCGTTGCGCGCATCGTGGTCAGCGGCCAGCCGCCGAGCCGCGCGCCGGCCGCCGCACCCGCAGCCGCGGGGCAGCCGGCACCGGCCCCCGCCACGGCGGCGAACGCGGGCGACGGCATCGCCGACGTCGACGTCACGCTGCTGAGCCCGACCGACCTGTTCTTCCGCGGCCGCCAGGCGGGCTCGATGAACGTCGTACTGCAAAGCGTCGACGGCACCTGCTACATCAAGGACGTGATCGTCACCATCGATCCGGGCGCGCTGCAGTCCAAGCTCGCCGAGTTGATGCCGGAGGAAAACCACATCCGCGTGCGCAGCGCCGAAAAATCGATCGTGCTCACCGGCGAGATCAGCGATGCGCTCAAGCTCGACGACGTGATGAGCCTGGCCATGGCCTACGGCGCCGACGGCAAGAAGGTGGTGAACCTGCTGCGCGTGACGGCGCCGCAGCAGGTGATGCTCGAAGTGAAGATCGCAGAGGTCAGCAAGACGCTGCTGGACCGGCTCGGTGCGCGCGTCGGCCTGAGCCGCTCGGGCAACGGGGGCCGCGACAGCTACTCGCTGATCTCCAGCTTCCTGAGCGGAGGCGGCGGCCTGCTCGAGGCGATAAGGATCGGCCGCACCTCGATCGGCATCGACGGCCAGAAGGACGACGGCCTGGTGCGCATCCTCGCGGAGCCCAACATCATGGCCATCAGCGGCCAGCAGGCAAGCTTCCTGTCGGGCGGAAAGATCTTCATCCCGGTCGCACAGAGCGCCGCCGGCGGCGGGGGAACGAACATCACGCTGGAAGAGAAGGAGTTCGGCATCGGGGTCAAGTTCACCCCGACCGTGCTCAACGGCGGACGCGTCAACCTCAAGATGGTCTCGGAGGTGTCGGACCTGTCGCAGACCGGCTCGCCCTTTACCACCGTGACTGGTGTGACCGCCGTGCTGCCCTCGCTCACGGTGCGCCGCGCAGACACCACCGTGCAGCTCAACGACGGCCAGAGCTTCGTCATCGCGGGGCTCATCAAGAGCAACGTCACGGAATCCATCAAGCGCTACCCCGGATTGGGCGAAGTGCCGGTGATGGGGGCGCTGTTCCGCAGCACCGAGTTCCAGAACGACCAGACCGAGCTGATGTTCGTGATCACGCCGCGCCTGGTTCGTCCGCTGGCCGAGGCCCCGCGTGTTCCGACCGACAACCACGTCGTTCCCAGCCGCGCGGAGGTGTACCTGAACGGCAGCCTCGAAAGCGCCACCCCGGCACCGGTTGCACCGGCCGGCCAACCCCAATGACACCCGCGAGGAGCACCACCATGTTCATCAAGTCGACCACTCTCGCGCTGACGCTGCTGCTGGCCACCGGCTGCTCCCACGTCACGCCCAACTACGACGCGCGCTTTGGCGATGCGGTGCGCGACGCGAAAAGGAAGATGACGATCAACCCCGATGCCGGCAAGGACGGGAACCCGGTTGTCGGCATGGACGGCCGCGCGGCGCGCGAGTCGATGCTGCAGTACCACGAGTCCTATAAGACGCCGCCGCCTGCGGTGAACGTCATCAACATCGGCGGAGCGATTGGTGGTGGCACCAAGTGACCGCGGCCTGCATTCCCAACCCCCTGTTCGGAAAGGAGAACACCACGATCTGCAACAACCCGATTTCTCCAACCTGTTTGATGAACCACGAAATCCATTCGTTTATTTGAACCTTGAAAGGAAAGACTCATGAACAACTTTTTCCAGGCCATTGGCCAATTCACCCGCGGTTTCCTCCGCGACGACGATGGCGCCCAGGTCATCGAGTACGCGCTGATCATCGCTGTCGTCTCGATCGCACTGGTCGTTGCGCTGAAGGCGCTTACTGCCAACGGTGGCGGCTTCTCGACCTTCATCGCAACCGTGACCAGGTGCCTCACGGGAGGGGCTTGCCCGTAAGCAGCTCGAGGGCGGGGCGGGCAGGGCGTTGTCCGCTTCCCCCGCTGTCCTTTTCAACACAGAAACGAGGTAGTCACCATGTTCAAGTCATTTCTGCAGGACGAGAGCGGCGCTCAAGTCATCGAGTACGCGCTGATCATCGCCGTCGTCTCGATCGCGCTGGTTGTTGCGCTGAGGGCGCTCACCGATAACGGTGGCAGCTTCTCGACCTTCATCGCTACTGTGGGCAGGTGCCTCACGGGAGGGGCCTGCCCGTAAGCAGCTCGAGGACTCGGCGCGGGGACGGCTTGTCCATTCCCCGCCCTCCGCCGTCCAAACGCCACCCAGCACAAAAGCGAGGTACTCATCATGTTCAGTTCATTCCTGCGGGATGAAAGCGCTGCTCAGGTGGTGGAGTACGCGCTGGTCATTGCCGTGGTCTCGATCCTGCTGATCATCACGCTGCGGCCACTGGTAACGGACACCGGCCTCAGCGATCTCGTCGATCTGGTCCGCACCTGCCTCGACGGCGTGGACTGCGGCTGAAGCGCAGGGCTTTTTCGAACCGCCACCACTGCACAGGAAGCCGATCATGCAAGTCCACACTCCCGGCCGCCGTCAGCGCGGCGCGATGATCATCACCGCCGCGCTGGTGCTGTTGTTCCTCCTCGGATTCATGGGCATCGCGCTGGACTTCGGCCACCTGTTCGTTGTCAGGACAGAGCTGCAGACCGCCGTGGACAGTTGCGCACTGGGTGCAGCGCGCGAACTCGACAAGCAGGGCACGGCGATAGATCGAGCTCGCAGCGCTGGTCAAACGGCTGGCAACGCGAACAGCGTCAACATGCAGTCGGCCACCTGGAGCGGGCAGGGCCAGCTGGTCTTTGCCGACATCACTTTTCGCGACGCTGCCTATGCCCCCACGACCGATCCCCTCGTGGCCACCTATGCACAGTGCGTGCACACCCAGCCCAACATCGTCATCTGGCTCATGAAAGCCATGGGTGCCTTCTCCGGAAATGCGGCCGACTATCCTGCGACGGGCAGCGTTGCGGCCAGCGCAGTGGCAACCCGCGCCAGCGCGCAAACGACGTGCCCCATTCCGGTCGGCATGAAACCCAAGCCGGGTGGCGTGGCGCCCAACTACGGTTTCGTCGTCGGCGAATGGGTGAAGCTGATCCAGGCGCAGAGTGGGGCTGCGGGCGGCGAAATCGGCTGGGCCAATCTCGACGGCAGCAACAGTGCCTCGGAGACCGAATCCGAAATGAACAATCACTGCGGAACGAAGGTGGGCGACACGCTCGGCACGCCCGGCGTGCAGACCTCCATTGTCGACGTCTGGAACCAGCGCTTCGGCATCTACAAGAACACCGGCGATCCGAGCACCCAGCGGCCCGACTACACCGGCTATGCCTACACCGCGCTCAACTGGCCCGCGCAGTTCAATGCCTACGACGGCAGCCCCGGTGGCGGTAGCGCCCAGAACTTCCTGATCAAGCGGGCGGCTTATGCGTCCTGCGCCGACACCGGCACGAAAGTGAACGGCGCGAACAGCTGCGAGTCGATCACCGGGCTTTCGCTCAACAGCTTTCAGAAGCTGGCAGCGCCCGGGAACGTCGCAGGCGGCCACAAGCAATATGGGCTCGATCGTCGCATCGTCACGGCGCCGATCATCGACGGCGCCGGGCATGTGATCGACTACGCCTGCCTGCTGATGCTGCAGCCGCTGAGCATTCCGATGACCGACACGTGGCTGGAATTCCGCGGCAATGCGGGCGATCCCCTTAGCCCGTGCACCACGAGCGGGCTCGCTGGCGGCGCGGCAGGCCCACTGGTTCCGGTCCTGGTGAGGTGATGCAAATGAAAAAGACATTCAACCACAGGCAGCAGCGCGGCGCGGCACTGATCGAGCTGGCGCTCATCACGCCGCTCCTGCTCCTGCTCACATTCATCACGACCGAGTTCGGCCGCGCCATGTACGAATACAACCTGGTCGTCAAGTCGACGCGCGATGCGGTTCGCTACCTGTCGGTCCAGACGCCGGGCACGCACATCGCCGAGGCGCGCAACCTCATGGTGTACGGCAACACCACCGGCACGGGCACGCCGCTCGCGCGTGGCCTGAGCCTCGCGAACGTACCCGTGGGCAGCTGCTGCACCTGGCAGACGGCGGGGGCGAACCCGCTCATCACGACCGTGACGGTGCGCATCAGCAGCTACACCTTCCATTCGCTCTTTCCGTCGGTGATGGGCGTCGTGTTTGCCGATGCGAACGGCAACATCGTCTTCAGCGACGTCACCGCCACCATGAGGGCTCCATCATGAAACGCCGAATGGCCGGTGCCACCACCGTGGAATTTGCTCTGGGCCTGCTCATCTTCCTCATGCTGCTGCTGGGCATCCTGGACTTCGCGCGCATGCTGTTCACGTGGAGCATGGCCAGCGAGGCCACGCGCGCCGGCGCGCGTTACGCGGTGGTATGCGACGACACGGGACAGCAGGCGCTGGTGCTCGCGCGCATGCAGGCATTGCTGCCGCAGATCACCGCAGTGAGCGTGGCCTGGACGCCGTCGGGCTGCACGGCTGCCACCTGCGAGGGCGTCACGGTCGGCATCACCGGGCTCAACTACCAATGGATCTCGCCCATCGTCGGGGCAACGGCGCCGCTGATCCCGATGCCGAGTTTTTCCACCTTCCTGCCGCGCGAAGTCATGCGGAAGGACCCCCACAGCCCAACCATCTGCTCGTAGAGACGAAACGGAACCCGCCATGAAGATCTCCATCATCTCCCCCAATCCAGCCCACCTGCAGGACATGCGCAAGGTGCTGGAGGCCCGCTCCCACGCGGTCTCGCTGTTCGAAGGAGGCAAGAGCCGCATGCAATGGGTCGTCGAACGGTCGGCGCCCGAACTGCTGCTGGTGGACGGCATGTGCTGCGATACCCAGGAACTGGCGATGGTGGAGCAGCTCACGATGCGCCATCCCGCAATCGCCGTGGTGCTGATGTGCGCAATGCAGACGCCCGAGTTCCTGATTCTTGCCATGCGTTCGGGCGTGCGCGAAGTGTTGCCTTCGCCGCCCGAGCCGGCGGCGCTCGAAGCGGCCGTGGAGCGCATCGCGCTCAAGATGGCCGGCACGCAGGCGCGCGAGCCGGGGCAGGTGGTCGCGTTCATGCCCTGCAAAGGCGGCAGCGGCGCCACCTTTCTCGCGACCAACATCGGGCATCAGCTCTCCATGCGGCGCTCGGTGCTGCTGATCGACCTGAACCTGCAGTTCGGCGATGCCCTTTCCTATGTGAGCGACCTGCGGCCCACCTCCACGGTGGCCGACGTGGCCCGCGACATCGGCCGGCTCGATGCCTCGCTGCTCGCTGCCAGCGTGGTGAAGGTGGCGCCGGGATTCAGCATTCTTGCCGCGCCGGAGGATCTCACGCGCGCCTTGGAGGTCAAGGCCGAGCACGTCGATGCGATCCTGCAAGTGGCTGCGGCCCAGTACGACTTCGTGCTGTTCGACCTGGGCCTGCGCATCGATCCGCTCACCATCCGCGTGCTGGACCGCGCGGACCGCATTTTCCCGGTGCTCCAGCCGAGCCTGCCGCACATCCGCAACGTGACGCGCCTCATGCAGATGTTCAAGTCGCTGGGCTATCCGGCCGGCAAGGTCGAACTGCTGGTCAACCGCAGCGCCGGCGGCGGGGAGATCGGGTTGTCCGACATGCGCCGCTCGCTGGGCGGGGCCACGCTGGTCAGCGTGCCCGACGGCGGCAAGGATGTGGACGCCTCGATCAACCGCGGCGTGCCCCTGGCGGAGATGTCGCGGGGCAGCGCGCTCTGCAAGCGGCTCGAGGAGATCTCCCACACGCTCAGTCCACGCCCGAAGGAAGCACCGGGCTTCATTGGCCGGCTCTTCCGCCGCGCCTGATGCCCGCGTTGCACTCTTACGAATCTTCTTCTTCCAACAGCAAGGCAGGTCCACATGTCATTCAGAGAACAGCTCAATGCGATCGAAGCCGAGCCGGTCGCGCGCTCGCCGGCGCTGCCCCTGGCCGATGCGCCGCTTTCATCCTTCGCTTCGGACACCTACAAGCTCCTGAAGGAGCGGATGCACCTGAAACTGCTGGACCGCTTCGACCTGGCGGTGCTCGAAACCCTGAAGCCCGAGGTGCTGCGCCACGAGATCTCCACGATGGTCACGCGGCTGCTGCAGGAAGAGCCCGAGGCGCTGAACGACATCGAGCGGCGCACGCTGATCCGCGACATCCAGCACGAAATGCTCGGCTTCGGGCCGATCGAGCTGCTCATGGCGGACCCGACGGTGTCCGACATCCTGGTCAACTCGCATGACCAGATCTATGTGGAGCGCAAGGGCCGCCTGGAGTTGACGGATGTCAGTTTCACCGACGAGAAGCACCTGCTGCGCATCATCGACAAGATCGTCTCGCTGGTGGGGCGGCGCATCGACGAATCGAGCCCCATGGTCGATGCCCGCCTGCCGGACGGGTCGCGCGTCAATGCGGTGATCGCGCCGGTGGCGCTGGATGGCCCGATGATGTCGATTCGCCGCTTCGCGAAGATCCCGCTGAGGATGGAAAACCTGGTGAATGACCTGAAGACGCTGACGCCCCAGATGGCGCTGATGCTCGAAGGCCTGGCCGGCGCAAAGATCAACATGCTCATCTCCGGCGGCACCGGCGCCGGCAAGACGACGCTGCTGAACATTCTCTCCGGCTTCATTCCCGCCACCGAACGCATCATCACCATCGAGGATGCGGCCGAGCTCCAGCTCCAGCAGCCGCACGTCGCGCGGATGGAAACCCGGCCGATGAACATCGAGGGCAAGGGCGAGATCACGCAGCGCGCGCTGGTGCGCAACGCGCTGCGCATGCGGCCCGACCGCATCGTGATCGGCGAGGTGCGTGGCGCCGAGGCGGTCGACATGCTGCAGGCGATGAACACCGGCCATGAAGGCTCGCTGACGACCATCCACGCCAACACCCCGCGCGACGCGCTGGCGCGGCTGGAGAACATGATCAGCATGGCCAACCTGAACCTTCCGCATCACTCCGTGCGCCAGCAGATCGCGTCGGCCATCACCGTCGTGATCCAGGTCCTGCGCCTGGTCGACGGCCGGCGCAAGGTCACCAGCATCCAGGAGATCACCGGCATGGAAGGCGAGGTGGTCACGATGCAGGAGATCTTCGCGTTCCGCCAGACCGGCATGGGCCCCGACGGCCTGGTGCGCGGGTATTTCCAGGCCACGGGCGTGCGGCCGAAATTCGTCGAGCGCCTGCACTCTTTCGGCGTTGTGCTGCCCGACGCCATGTTCGATCCCGACAAGCACTACGAATAGGAGGCCATCATGCTCGACAACCTGGTTGGCGACACGCTCATCACACTGTCCGTGCTGGTCTTCGTGACAGTGCTGATGGTGATCGAGGGGCTGTACATGCTGTGGCGTTCTTACAGGGGCCCCGAGGCGCAGAAGATCGGCAAGCGCCTGCAGGCGCTGTCGGCCGCCACCGACCGCATCGCGCAGGCACGGCTCGTGAAGGACCGCGTGCTCAGCGATGCGCCGTGGCTGCAGCGCGTTCTGCTGAAGCTTCCGCGAGCCCACGGCCTGGATCGCTTCATTCTTCAGGCCGGGCTGGAGTGGACGGTGTCCCACGTGCTGCTCGCCTGCGCGCTGTCCGGCATGCTTGTTTTCTTCGCGATGGTGTCGCTTGCGAACCAGCCCGCGTGGATTGCCATGCTCGCGGGCGCCGCTGGCGCGGCGGTGCCATTGCTCTACCTGAATTACCGGCGCAGCCGCCGCCTGGCCCATCTCGAAAGGCAACTGCCGGACGCGCTGGACCTGGTGACACGCGCACTGCGCGCAGGCCATTCGTTCGCCAGCAGCGTGCAGATGATCGGCGACGAGATGTCCGAGCCCATTGCGGGCGAGTTCCGCATGGTGGCTGACGAGGTCGGCTTCGGGGTCTCGCTGCAGCAGGCGCTCACGAACATGAGCGAACGCGTGCCGCTCACCGACCTGCGCTACTTCGTGGTGTCGGTGCTGATCCAGCGCGACTCCGGCGGCAACCTGACCGAGGTGCTCGGCAACTTGAGCCGGCTCATCCGCGACCGGCTCAAGCTGCTGGCGCGGGTAAGGGTGCTGTCGGCGGAAGGGCGCCTGTCGGCCTGGATCCTCGGCCTGATGCCCTTTGCGCTGGTGGCGCTCATGAACGCCTTCAATCCAGAGTTCATGTCGCCGCTGTGGACCGATCCGATCGGCATCACGGCCATCAAGTACATGCTGGGCCTGATGGTGGTCGGCGTGCTGATCCTGCGCAAGATCGTGAAGATTCGTGTCTGAAGGAGAAATGCCATGCTGTTTCCCATCCTCGTGTTCGTTACCGTGTCCCTCGCCATTGGCGGATTCGCGGTCTGGATGCTGCCCACGCGCACCGAGCAGCGCCTGCGGGCGGTGGCGCCTTCATCGGGCAAGTCGGCCTGGACCGAAACCGCCGTCAAGGTCGTTGGCCCCTTCGCCCAGCTGTCCTCGCCCACGGGCGAAGGCGAGACCTCGCCGCTGCGCCTGCGGTTCCTGAACGCGGGCATCCGCCACCCGGATGCGAGCCTGTTCTACTTCGGCCTGAAGACGCTGCTGCCCCTCGGCCTTGCCGGCCTGGTCTTTGTGACCATACGCGCGGCAGGGGCCGGCGAGGGGCTCACGACCCTGCTCTGGCTGGCGGTGGCTGCGTTGTTCGGCTGCTACCTGCCCAACATCGTGCTGCGCGTGATGATCAAGGGGCGCCAACGCGAGATCTTCGAGAATTTTCCCGATGCCGCCGACCTGATGCTGGTGTGCGTCGAGGCGGGCCTCGGGCTCGATGCCGCCCTGGTCAAGGTGACCGAGGAAATCCGCGTCAAGAGCACGGCCCTGGCGCAGGAACTGCATTGGACCAACCTCGAGATGCGCGCGGGCGGCACACGCGAGAAGTCGCTGCACAACCTTGCGCTGCGCACCGGCGTGGAGGAAATCGGGACCTTCGCCACCATGCTGGCCCAGGCCGACCGGTTTGGCACCAGCATCGGCGAATCGCTGCGCGTGTTTTCGGACGACCTGCGCCACAAGCGCCAGGTTCGCGCGGAAGAGCTTGCCGCCAAGGTGCCGACCAAGATGCTGCTGCCGCTGGTGCTGTGCATCTTTCCGTGCATCTCGATGGTCATCCTCACGCCGGCGGCCATCCGCATGGTCCGCATCATCGGGCCGATGCTCGGCGGCGGGCAGTGAGCCCGGGTGCCCGCGCTCAGTTGAGCGCGGCGTCGAGCTGGTGCTTGATGGCGTAGATATACAACTCGAGCCGGTTCGCCACGTCGAGCTTCTGGTAGACCGACGTGAGGTGATGCTCGATGCCGCCTTGGTCAAGGTCACCGAAGAGATCCGCGTCAAGAGCGAGGCCCTGGCGCTGGAGCTGCACTGGACCAATCTGGAGATGCGCGCAGGCGGCACGCGCGAGAAGTCGCTGCGCAACCTTGCGCTGCGCACCGGCGTGGAGGAGATCGGGACCTTCGCGACCATGCTGACCCAGGCCGACGGCACCAGCATCGGCGAATCGCTGCGCGTTTTTTCTGAGGACTTGCGTCACAAGCGCCAGGTTCGCGCGGAAGAACTGGCCGCCAAGGTGCCGACCAAGATGCTGCTGCCGCTGGTGCTGTGCATCTTTCCATGCATCTCGATGGTCATCCTGACGCCGGCGGCCATCCGCGTGATCCGCATCATCGCGCCGATGCTCAGCGGCGGGCTGTGAGCCCTGGAGCGCCGCCCGCATTCGATGCATTCAATGGGGCGCGGCGTCGAGCTGGTGCTTGATGGCGTAGATGTACAGCTCCAGCCGGTTCGCCACGTCGAGCTTCTGGTAGATCGACGTGAGGTGGTTGCGGAAGGTGTGCTCGGTCACGAACAGCCGCGAGGCGAGCGTCTTGTTCGCGGCGCCGCTGCCTTCCACCACGGCGCGGATGATCTGCCGCTCCTTCTGCGTGAGGCTCGCGATCCTGGCCGCTTCGGGGTCGGCCTTCACCGGCTTCTTCGGTGCGGTCAGTTCGGAGAACACGCGGCCCATGGCCTGCGCGTCGATGCACAGCTCGCCGTTGTGCACGCGCGCGATCGCATCGAGCACCTCTTCGGCCGAAGCGTCCTTGCACAGCACGCCCCTGGCGCCGCGCAGCACGGCAAGGTCCAGCGTCTGCTGCTTGCGCTCGGCCGTGAGGATGAGCGCGCGCGAGACGTCGTTCGACAGCAGCTTGGGAAGGATGTCGAGGGAGCATCGGCCCCCCAGGTCCAGATCGAGCAGGATGACGTCGGGCACCACGTGCTCGGTCTGTTCCAGCGCCTGCTCGAAGCAGTTGGCGGTGGCGACAACCTTCATGCGCGGCTGCTCGCCGTCGATCAGCTTCGACAGGCCCCACAGCATGGTCTGGTGGTCGTCCACGAGCATGACGCCGATGGGGTGCGTTGTTGTGGCTTGCATGTTGACACCTTCGCCTTCCTAGATGGGTATTTCGATCAGTACGGCCGTGGCGCCGCCCGCGCCTTGGCCGACTTGCGCATGCCCGCCGAGGGCGGCTGCGCGTTCGCTGATGGAACGTGGGCGGAAGTCCGAGAAGTCCATGCCGCAGGACTCGTTTTCGATCCTGATCTGCAGCTTGCCGTCCGTGCAGCCGATGCGGATGCAGCCGCGGTGCGCATGGGTGTGCTTGCAGATGTTGTTCAGTCCCTCGCGCACCAGCTGCAGCACTTCGGCCGTCATCCGGTCGTCCAGGTGGACGTCGCCATCGACCAGGATCTCGATGTCGATGCCGTAGAGCGTCTTGATGCGCGCGGCCTGGCGGTGCAGGTGCGGAAGAATGAACTCGCAGTGGCTTTCTCCGCCATGCTTGACGATGCCCGCATAGTGGCGCAGGTCGGCCACCACGCCCTCGGCCATGCTGGCGAGCTTGTCCAGGTCTTCGACCAGCGGGTTGTCGGCGCCCGCCTTCTTGCGCAGCGCGCTCAGTCCCAGCTTCAGGCCGATGTAGGGCTGGATCGCCGTGTCGTGCAGGTCCAGCGAGATCTTCAGGCGCTCCTTCGAGGCGGCCTCCGAGGCCATCCGGTCGAGCACCCCGATCGTCTCGATCACCGGAAAGACCTGGCTCATCATGTGCGAAAGGAACAGCGCGTCGGACTTGCGGAACAGCCCTTCGTTCGTCGACACGTAGATGCGTCCCTCTCCCTGGCGCATCGGCAGCGGTGCGCTGATGAAGGAGCGCGCCTCCAGCATGGCGGCAACCGCAGCGCTGCGCCGAAGGCCCGGCTCGTCTTGCGGGTACCAGCGGCGCAGGCGCAGGTCGAAGGCATGGCCCTGCACGCACAGCCGGCTCAGCGGCCACGGCAGGCGGTTGCGCAGCACGATGTGGCCGGGGTTCAGCGCCATCAGCGGCAATTCGAAAGCCTGGTCGATGGTCTCGACGTCGACCGCCTCGCCCGCGTGGCTTTGCCTGAGCGTGCGCATGACCCAGCAGCCATTGGCCGTGTCGCGCGTCAGGAGCACGCAGTGGCTTGCCTTGTAGAAGGCCAGCGTCTTCTCCAGGGTGCTGGCGATGGTGCGGGCCACGCCGAAGCGGGGGTTCGACAGCCGGCTCACCTGGCTCAGGAGGGACAGGCGCCGCCGCAGTTCGACCTTCGAGCCGCCCCAGTGCCCGATCATGTGGCCCAGTGCCAGCAGGAAGGTGGTGCGCATCAGCAGCTGCGGCGTGTCGTTCGCGAGGTTCGTTCCCAGGCCGCAGACGGCAAAAGAGGCTACCGAGGCCATGGTGACCCGGGCGCCTTCCTCGTATCCCCACCTGAAGGACGAGGTGAGGATGGCAAAGAAATAGAAGAGGAAATACAGGCTGCCACTGCCGCCGCTCGCGAAGACGATGAGCGTGAACCACAGCACGTCGAACCAATGGATGGCCTTGCCCTGGAAGTAGGGCTGGCCCTTTCGCGTGCAGATGTACACGCCGAGGCTGTAGAGCGCGTAGCAGGAGAACGTGAGCCAGACGGCGCTGCCTACGCGCAGTTGCGGATCGCGAAGGTCAACCGCAACCGCCAGCAGCGCCGACACCGACAGCACCAGCCGCATCCGCGACACCATGAGCGCATCGGCGGTGAGGCTGGAGTCGGTCCCGTAATCGGGGTCGATGGAATGGGCTTGCATGGCGCTTTTTTTTCAAGTGCATAGAGCGGCTCATGCCCTGCCAGCCAACCACGACAAGGCGCCCATGCCCCTGGGAAGGAAGCTCTGTGACGTAACACCTTGGTTCACTTTTGCGCCAAAATTAATATCTGCGAGGATTTCACATTACTACTTTTGTAGTCGAAAGCAATACTTTTTGTTTAACCCCGACCGCAATGTGTACTTTTGTTGCCGAATGATGCAAATTGCGGCCGCCGGCCAGCAGATGTATCGGCGCCCAAGGGAGTGCCCATCGGCCGGGCAAAGAAAAAGGGCTCGGAAAGATCCGAGCCCTTCTGATGGGATGGTGGAGAGGAGGAGGATCGAACTCCCGACCTCCGCATTGCGAATGCAAAAACATCTCAAGCATTCATAGGCGATTCGGCCGAAGAATCGAATATTTGCCACAATACTGCCACACTCAGCTAGAAAAGCAGCTCGATGGCAACCTTCCGCAAGCGCGGTCCTTACCAATGGGAAGCGCAGATTCGACGCCGCGGCTACCCGGCGCAAAGCAAGACGTTTGAAACCAAGGCCGAGGCAGAGGCCTGGGCCAACATGATCGAGTCCGAGATGGCGCGCGGCGTGTGGGTGAGCCGTGGCGAAGCGGAGGCAACGACGCTTCATGAGGCGTTGACCCGGTATGAAACCGAAATCGTGCCGGCGAAGAAGGGCGCGGCGCAAGAAGAGTCGGTACTACGGATCTGCAAGGCGACTGACCTGGCCAAACGACCGCTGGCCACGATCCGCAGCGCGGATGTGGCGAAGCTCCGCGACGAATGGCTAGCAGATTGCAAGCCTGCGACCGTGCTACGCAGGCTGGCGGTCTTGTCGCACGTGTTCAGCATCGCTCGCAAGGAGTGGGGCATGGAAAGCCTCTCGAACCCTGTTGAGCTTGTGCGCAAGCCGCAGCCGAACAACGCGCGCACTCGGCGTGTGATTGACGACGTGTCGGCTGAAGACGGCGATGACTCGGACCGTGGCGCACTGGAAGGCGAGCTTGATCGGCTGGTGGCGGCCAGCGGCTCGGCGCTGCTGCCATCCATCATTTGGCTGGCCGTTGAGACCGCGATGCGCCGAGGAGAGATCATCGCATTGCGCTGGGAGCATGTGGACTTGAAACGTCGGGTCGCTCATCTGCCGGCGACGAAGAACGGTACTGCCCGCGATGTGCCTCTATCCACCCGAGCCGTGGAAGTGCTTCAGGCATTGAAGGATGCCCGTGATGCCCTCGAAAAGGGCGATGACTGCGATGAGAGAGCTGGCTCGGCCGAGAAGACTGATGGAGCCGACGAAGAGGTTGAAACTTCTCGGGTGTTCGGAATTCGCAGCGATGCTGTCACCAGGGCCTTCGTGCGCGCGGTAGCTCGCGCACGAAAGCTCTACGTCAAGGAGTGCAAGAACGCGCGGAAGCATCCGGACGAAAGGCTCCTCGTCGACCTACGATTCCATGATTTGCGGCACGAAGCCACTTCTCGCCTCGCCTCCGTTTTTCCGTTGCATGAGCTGACGAAAATTACCGGCCACAAGGATCCGCGCATGTTGATGCGGTACTACCACCCACGTGCCGAAGATCTGGCCAAACGGCTGGCGTGAAGAGGGGGTGACTCAAACGCTGCGCCGCAGGATTGTTGGCGGTCCAGAACCCCGACCGGCTTCCCTTGAGGGTGCATGCGTGTTAGGCTTGATTTTGTCACAAAATCATGAGAGCACAGTCATCACCAAAGCCTCGGCACGGCGGGACCCGCCAGGGTGCTGGGCGCAAGGCTGCCTACGGAGAGCCCACCAAGACGGTTCGAGTGCCACAGAGCTATGTTCCTATAGTCGCTCAGTATCTAGACGCGCTGAAGCGCTCGAACGCGGACGAACGCATGCGCCCGGTTGCAGCCCTACGACCGCCTACTGTGGTGCCTGTGCTCGGGCGCCGCGTCCGCGCCGGTAAGCCCACATCGGGCGACGACTATCAAGAAGAGGCCGTGGACCTCGGGCGGCACCTGGTACGTGATTCCAGCAGTACTTTTGTCATGAAGGTCGATGGCTGGTCCATGCGCGACGCCGGCATTGCTGATGGCGATGAGTTGATCATCGATTGCGGCTTGACTCCGGAGGATGGACGCATCGTCGTGGCTGAAATTGATGGCGAGCTCACCGTCAAACGCTTGAGGCGAACAACCACTGGCTGGCTGCTTCAAGCGAGCAACCCTGATTTTGCCGATGTGCAGATCGCAGAGAAGAACGATCTGCACATTTGGGGCGTCGTGACCCGCTTGCTTCGTGCGGTGTAGAGACGCCTGCACAAATAATTGAAGAGTTAGGAGAATCTCATGTCCCAATCCAGCCGAATCGAATGGACCGAGGCAACTTGGAATCCGACCGTGGGTTGCACGAAAATTTCGCCAGGCTGCAAGAACTGCTACGCGGAGTCGATGGCCAAGCGCCTTAAGGCGATGGGCACACCCGGCTATGAGAACGGATTCAAGCTGACGATTCTTCCGGATCGCCTGTCGGAGCCGCTAATGCGGAAGAAGCCGACGGTGTACTTCGTGAACTCGATGTCAGACCTTTTCCACAAAGGGGTGGATGAAAGTTACATCGCGCAGGTCTTCGACGTGATCCGGCAGTGCCCGCAGCACACCTTCCAGGTTCTGACCAAGCGCGCTGATCGCATGGCTTCTTTCTTTCGAAGCCATGAGGTTCCGACCAACGCCTGGATGGGCGTTTCCGTCGAAGACAAAAAGTATGGTGTCCCTCGCATCGAGGGCCTGCGCCAGGTCGATGCTCGTATCCGTTTTCTATCGGTTGAACCGCTGCTCGAAAATGTTGGTGATCTTGATCTGACGGACATTCATTGGGTGATCGTTGGCGGTGAGTCTGGACCGAAGGCCCGTCCAATGAAGCTGGAATGGGTTGAGAATATCCGTCAGCAATGTGAGGACCAGGGAGTGCAATTCTTCTTCAAGCAATGGGGCGGTTGGGGGGCCGACGGCAAACGTCGGTCCAAGAAGGCCAACGGGCGTTTGCTTGCAGGCAGGACTTGGGACGACATGCCGGCACTGTCCGCCCACATCTGAAGGAACGCATGACGCTGAAACAGTACAACTGGAAAGACGGCCCCGATCTCATTCAGCAGCACAGCGTCGCAAAGCACCGTATCCTTGAAGCGTACCTTGCCGCTTACTTCAGAACACTGGTCAGCTCACCCAACCAGGAGGTTCTAAAGTTGACCCTCGTGGATGGATTTGCCGGTGGTGGCCTGTACGTCCACAACGACACGCGAGAGCTGGTCAAAGGTTCGCCGTTCATCTTCCTGGACGCGACGCGTGAGGCCGAATACCTGATCAACAAGGACCGTCGCAAGCCGGTTCAGTTTCAGGTCGACTACTTTTTCACCGAGGCAGACCGTCACGCCCATCTTCATCTCGACAAGATCCTGCGCGAGAAGGGCTATGGCGACCGCATCGGCAATGGCATCTACCTCCAGCACGCCAAGTTCCAGGACCAAGCCGACTCAATCATCGAATTTGTCAAGAAGAAGAGCCCGAAGAACGGCCGCTCCATCTTCGCGCTCGACCAATATGGCTACAGGGAGGTGCCCGCGCATCTCATGCGCAAGATTTTCGACGCGCTGCCAAGCGCTGAAGTCATCCTGACCTTCGGTGTTGACTCGTTTGTCAACTTCGCAAATGACGGCGATCGGGGGAAGGATTTGCTCGATGGGCTTGGCATCCCCGACATCTTCGGCGGCCGATCGATTGAAGAAATCAAGTCGTCCGAGCGCGATTGGCGCCTCTTCATCCAGAGCACCCTGTACCGCAAGCTGGTCGAGAACTGTGGTGCCCGGCACTTCACGCCATTCTTCATCCGCAACCGCAGTGGTCACGGCGATTACTGGTTGATTCACCTGTCGCAACACCACCGTGCACGGGACGTCATGACCGAAGTCCATTGGGCGAATAACAACTACTTCATCCATTACGGCGGCGCTGGCCTCGACATGTTTCAGATGGTCGGCTACGACCCGGTTCATGATGCGGCCCACCGGGGACAGTCCGCGCTGGGATTTGAGTTCGATGATGTTGCGCGGCACGCGAGCATCGCAGCGCTCAACGAGCACATCCCCCGTAGGGTCTACTCCGACGACACGGGCATCAGCTTCGGAGAGCTGTTCGCGACTACGTGCAACAGTTCACCGGCTTCAGCGCAAATCTATCGAGAGTCGATCGGTAAGCTGCTTGACGAGCGAGTCATCGAAGTCGTCAGTGCCGATGGTTTGAGGCGCCGTTCGGCCGCACAGATCAAGGCAACCGATCAGATCATGCCGCCCCGGCAGCGTCCGCTGCTCTTGAACTAACCACGACAATAGCGAAAGAACATCGCCCGCAATTGCCTAGATCACTAGATCAGGCAAATGCGCTCGGCCTTCTCGAAATGCAAGGGCCGCGTGCGCCGACGGGATGCATTGGCATCCTGGTTTTGCACTTTCCCCGCCTTGACCAGCCTCATCAGTGAGGCCTGCAATTCCCCGGGCAGCCAGTTTGTTGACTCCAAGATGTCTGCAAACTCCGGTACCCCTATCTTGCGCGCTCCGTTGGCCAGGTAAGCCAGCCAATACTGGTCGACTTCATCGGGGCTGCTGCGCGCATCGCCGGCTTCCTCCACCGCTTGTTCCGTGAACATGTCGACGACGCCCGAATTCTTCGCGCGAACGTCGAGCTGCGTCACGGTGCGAACCTGAGCTTGGACCAGATCGACCTTCTCCGAGATGTCCATGAACTCCGTGATCCCGGTTGGGTGGCTGGTCAGGTAGACAAGGTGGTACTTCGTGCGCCTTTGTAGCGGGTCCAGCACGCTCACATATGCTGTGCGGGCCCGATAGCCTCGCGAGCTAGCTGGCACACGTGCCTTCAGACCTTCTCGATACGCGTTGACCAGGGTCTTCTCGCGCTCGCTCGACGAGAGTCCCGAAAGGGCTACAGATTTGCCCAGCAGCCGGACCATCGCCTCCTGCCATTCCTTCATCGACACAGTGCGGTTAACGAAGTTGTACGCAAAGTTGATCAGAAACTCCGAGCGCGGACGCTTGAGGAGGGGCGACAAGGTTTCGACGCCAACGTCCTTCCAGCCCTTGGGATCGATGAAGAAGAAGGTAAATGCATCGGTCCCGCACCAGGCGAGAATTTCGGCGCGAAGGTCGACGAAGTCTCCGTGCCGACACTCGTGAGCGATTGTTGGATGTACACCGCTTTTGAGAAACTCCGACAAACGTTTGTATGGTGCGGCCGACTTCTCGATGTAGAGAGCCCGCATTCGCACATCGACATTCAAGCTGGCGAGCTTTGCTTTGCAAGCCTCCAGTGTCCGTAAGGAAAGAGCGATGGAAGTGCCATCGAGCTTTTCGTCTGGCGAGCCCCAGGGGCCTGCAAAGCAGTCTACAAAACAGATTTCGGCCCGGCCGTTAGTCTTGGCCGCCATGCCGATGATCAGGACTAGCTTTTCGAGGTAGCTCTCCAGGAGAGCATGCTTGACAAGTGCCTGTTCTCGGCCTTCATAGATATCCGGGACGATCGCTGTCATGCTTGACGGTTCGTCATTGCTATTCCTTGCACCTTTGCAAGCAGGCGAGTCCGTGCGCTATATGACGGCTCGGCATACCGTCAGGCGAACAGCGGTACGTCGTGCTTGAGTGCCGCGATCCGATTGGACAGGCCAATTTTTTCTTCGGCCTTGAGCTTTGCGTGCTCGGACATAAAGGTCAGCAACTCCTCGAACTGCTGGACCGTCCCTACGTTCTTGAAGGCCTTCGCCTTGTTCACGAAGATGACGGATTTCTTCCGGCGAGCCAGCAACTCGATGACGTTGCTGAGCGTGCCGGTACTCTTCGTGTCCCAAATCATGAGGCCGAAGTCGGCGACTTCGGCCATGCATAGGTCTTTGGCGGTGAAGAAGGCTCTCGAACCTTGGGCGTGCTTGGTCTGAACGACATGGACGGGCCAGTCGCCGACATTGTTTCGAGGCTTGGTGCCGCTGCAGTAAACGGTTGTTTTCGTCGTGCCTGCGTTGACAAGATGCCACTGAATGGAGGTGTCTGCGCCATCGGCATCGCCCACCACAATGTTGAAATCGGACGCAACGATGTTGTCGATGCGCTCCTTCACCTTGGCGTCAAGGTTTTTGATGTTCATCGAACCAGCGATGAAAACGGTCGTCGTCATTTCTAGCTCCAGGTGAGCGCCGCCATGTAGATGCGGCGGACTTTCGGGTACGTCCGCAGCACTTTACACGCTGCCTCCATGGAGGCCCCCGTCTGATATAGATCGTCGATGACCAGAACGTTCCACGGGCCGTCGCCCTCTAGGTCGTCGCGGACGCTGAAGCCGTCGCCGATGGCCGCCAGTTTCGAAGCCTTGTCGGGTAAGTCTTTCAACGGCTGCCCGTTGGGGGCCTTGTTTAGGAGTTCGTCGAACACGGGCGTTCCGACCAACTTTCCGAGTGCCTGAGCGACCTCGGCGACGGGTTGCCGATCGCGTTTCTTCGATGCCGGCATGGGGACGATGAAGCCGACGCTGGCGAGCTTTGGGTAGATGTTGTCGGCGAGGGCCTGGGCGAGCGCCGGCGCCTGATCCCATGCAAATCTGTACTTCAGCTGGAAAGTCGCTTCTCCAGCCTCGGTCCGCACGTTGTCGAACTGAGGGCGTCCATTGAGGTCGCCGAGGTATGTGCTGTGGTCCATGTGCTTGTCCAGCACCCAGCCAGCGTCCCAAGGGCCGTGGATCTCTCTGAGATTTACCTTCACGCATTCCTCCTCTGTTGCTTGGCAGCCGCCATGTGCCGATACTGGCCTTTCGTTACATGCTGACACGCGGTTGGCCCGGAGCGGGAGCGGGGTTTCCCGTGGGGCGAATAGTCGCTTCCGCCCCGCGCGGCCATCGCAGTGGCGAATGCCATCTGGTAGCCCCAGAACAACTGCGCGCGCCTCGGCGCTGGCCGAGCCAGCAGCATGGTTCAGGTGTCATCGCCAGGAAATCGGCCCGCTCGGTGCGAACCTGCATGTCGGGTGGTGTGGGAGGGGCGCAGTCTGCCCCTATCCCGATCCTGGCACGGGCACAGGCACAAGACCTGCAGCATCGTCGGAAACGGCGATGAAGGGCCGCTGACCAGCCTCGCCGGAAGTGACGAGGGCTGTTGCGCGTCTCCCGCTCCGGGCCGCCTGGCTGACTTGTCCAGTGGGGTCAGCCAGGAACTGCAACTACCTGTTCGGGTAGTTGCGCGCTCTGCGCACGCGAGGGAAAAAGCGCCATGCATGCCCCTCTTTCGCCACTTCCCACTCCGTGGCCACCACCTATCCCGGCATCGGCGCTTCCACGTAGGGGCTGCCCCGCTTCAGCGCAAAGCACATTGGCTGCAGCCATCGGGAACCAGATCAGGGTACTCCGACGTGCGGCCGACATGACCACACAGCGCTCGCTCGCCCTTCGGGCAGGAATGTCGGTGTCGATGCTTTCGAGGCTTGAGCGCGGCCTCGTCACCCCTTCGTTGAAAACGCTTGAGCAGATCGCGCACGCTCTGCGCCAGCCGGTTCCGATCCTCGTGGACGTTCAACTGCCACTGCCATTCACGGCACCGGAGCCGGCAGCGCGCGAATCGCCAGAAATGGCGATGAGCTGCCAAGCCGGCCAATTTGGGTAGCCAAATCACGACCGGCCAAATAGGATCGGGAAGCCGGCTTTTGGCTACTCTGCCCACAGTCGGCCAACTTGCGTATACCCAACTTGGCTAGACTCTTGGCCGACGGACGCCATGCGAAGATTCGGCTATTCGTGCTGGCAGTTTCAGTGCCGTGAATTTCAGGGAATAAAAAATATGAACGAACTATCTCAAGTGACGCTTTGCGGCGGAATGGCTGTGCTTGCCTTGGTCATGGGCCTTCGATGGATGCGCAACGCTCGAACCTGGTTCATGGCATGGCCTGCATTCTGCCTAGTTGGTGTGCTCATGAGCATCGCACTTCAAAACGAAACACTTGGACAGCTGTCGGTTTGGCTCGGCATGGCGGCAGTCGCCTTGCAAATCGTTATCGACGCCCGAGCAAAGCGGCGGTGACCCGGCGGCCCACTCGGGCCTTCCGTTGCACCTCCAAGGCGCTCGGGGAATTTAGCGGCTAAATTTAGAAAGCCTCGTCGAGGAGCGATTCGCACGACATCGCTTCACCGGTAAGAATAATAATAAGAATATTATTCTTCTTACCGGACCGGCGGCGAGGCTCGCCGCCGGTCTAGAAAGCGGAGGAAGCGAGCTACGTGAAAGATGCAGATCATGCGGCCTGTGGTCGCGCCCGTGCCTTCGCTGACGCAGAGGCTTCCTCCGCACACGAGTTCGGCGATCAGTTCGATCCAGGCGATGCCTATCGAGATCTACGCAAGCGCGTAATTGATGGCACACTGACTTTCGAGCAGGCCAAGGCTCTTCTGCTGAAGCCCATTCAGGAAGGACGGACTAGGCACATGACCAGATCCATCATTGACGTGATAGGTCGCTCCGAGGCTCTCAAGCTCATGGGGGACGCCGTGTTGAAGGCTGTCGAAGAAGACAAACGCCTCGGCTTGCCCAAGGGTGTGCAAATCGATGGCGTGCTCTACAAGCAGTTCGTGGATGGCTCCCTCGAACGGTTCGGCCCAACTGGTAGTCCGATCGCAAAGCCTCTCGCGCCGATAGTCACAAAGTAATGATGACCTCGTCGCCGGGAGTTGTTCAGCGCACGAGCATGGGGGTCGCCCGAAATTTAGCGGCTAAATTCCGCCCCCAGCAGCAACGTCGTGATGGCGGTCATCTTTCCTTGGCCGTTTCCGACGATGCTGCTGGAGGGCCGGAGGAAGGCCGCAGAGCGATTTCCCGGCCTGCCGCACCCTTACACCGTCACTGAGGACCGCGGGCGCTGCCCTTGACCTGCTCCCTCCCACTCGCCTGGCAACCGGGCAAAGAAAACGCCTCGACGTGCGAGGCGGAAATGACCGACGACGACCCAGGGACGAGCCGCGCGTGGAACGCAGCCGATGGGCTAGTACTCCAAGCGTTGCCGAACGCCTGAGACGGCTTCTCGAAAGTCCGCGTGTGTCGCTCGTCCGGTGTTGGCCTGGTAGTAGATGACCGTGAACATATTCACGGCGGCTTCCGCAAGCGCCTCGAGCTGGTGCGCCTCGTCATGATCGAGCCAGTCAACGCCCGCGAGCAGTTCGGCCGCGTGATGAACAG
Organism: Variovorax sp. V93; assembly: GCF_041154485.1. Lineage (NCBI taxonomy): Bacteria > Pseudomonadati > Pseudomonadota > Betaproteobacteria > Burkholderiales > Comamonadaceae > Variovorax > Variovorax sp. V93. The sequence continues at coordinate 1,712,211 of NZ_AP028669.1, forward strand.
CCTGAGCTGCTTGAGTAAGATTCAAAGTTGCCATGATGCACATCCTTTGCATGTGTTGATTGGAAGTGCCGGCCGGCCCCACGCCGGCCGGTGCGCCTGTCGCCTAGGTTTGCCTCCGGTTGGCGAATGCGGAAATCTCGGCGGCTGCGTCGACGGACTTTTCGCTATCGTTGAACCCGGAGAGGCTGTCGCCCGTGAAGGCTGGCGGCGTTCCGCCTGACGCCATTCCGGTGGCAATGAACGCTCGCGCCGCCTGGGCCTTGCCAGCGACAGTCTTCGTCTTGTTGATGTCGGCCTTGTCCTGCCGATCCGCGGCAGCGCTGCCAGGCGCGCGAATTTCGGCCGCGACCCGACCACCTGTTGTCTGCGAGGCTCGGTGGCTTGCAGCATCCATGACGCTGCCGATCTTGCTTTTCGCAACAGCCGCGATCCCAGTGCCGAGGGCGCCAAGCACCGACCGGCCGCCCTCGTTGTCAGGTCCATCGCTGTCGCCTCCGGTCGCCGCTTCGTAGTCGCCATTCTTCGGCGGTGATGCTTGCCCGCCGCCGATCGGTGCGTTGTCGTTCGCGACCGTCTTCGAGCCCGGCTCGGACTGGCTGCCCGAATCCTCCTCAGGCGCGGTGTCGCCCTTCCAGCCCGCGTTTTGGCCGCCGAAGCTGCCCAGCCCGCCACCGCTGTCTCCCATCGCCGCAGCGAAGGGCGTCGAGGTGCTGGCACCGGCTGAGCCGCCGCCATCGCCGCCGGCCATGAAGTCCGGCATGCCGCCCACCCCCGTGTTGTTGCTGTTGGAGGTTCCGGCCTGGTCGAACGCCGCCTTGATGGCCGATCCCCAGCCGGCAGCGCTCGCGCCCGCGGAAGTCGCCACACTCATCGCTCCGGCCGCTGCCGCGCCGGCCATGGCCGCAGCCGCCATCAGTGTTCCTGTTCCGGCCCCGCCCATGCTGGCCGCGCCACCCACGCTCGCCCCAGTAATGATCCCCGCGATCAGCGGAGGAATCTTGTTTACGAGATAGAGCAGCAAGCCTGCCACGACCAGGATCACGGCCAAGTCCCTGAGCGTCGCATCGCCCATCTTGACGTAGTACTCATTGAGCACGGCTTGGCCGATCCCGACGAGCAGCGTCATACCCATCAGAGAGGCAGCGATCCCGAGCACGGTCTTGTAGTAGTTGATCGCCATGTCGGAGGTCCAGCGGGAACCGCCAAAGCCCAGGAAGAAGATGCCCGCGTAGGCCAATATCCAACCCGACACCAACAGCACGACCATGTTGATGGCAACAAGCGCGAGCATTCCCAAGGTAAGAATGGCGATGACTGCGCCGATCGCGGTTTCAATCGGCGCCCACACGGACGAGTTGTCGATCACCTTCGAGAAGATCTTGAATCCGATGTCTACGATCCCTGACGGTGTGAGCCCTGGGACGCCAGCGGCATCGCCGGCGAGCTGCTTGAGCGAATTCATGATTGCTGTTGCAATCGGCGAAGCGTTGCTCAGCAGGAAGAAGAAAAATCCTGTGAACATCACGTAGCGGATCAGCTCGGCGAATATCTCGCCAATGTCCGCCTTGCGCAGAGCCATCATGCCGAAGGTCCACACCATGCTGATGAGGGCCAGTGCCCAAAACAGCCGCGTGGCGGCGGCGCTTATGGAGCCACCCCACGTCGCAGCTTGAGCTTGGTAGCGGGCCGTCACGTTGTCCAGTACACCAGCGCTATCGATTGCGGCGTGTGCCGTCAGAGAAAAGAGCGCCGCCATCATCAGCAGCGCCAGCGCGATTGAGCGCGTACGAGTCAATATTTTCATCACCACACCTTTTTCTCACTCGGGCTGTACGATCCCCGCCGCGCACACTTCGAGCCGAACTCCCGGCGCACAGCGTCCGTTACGGGCATGGCCTCGATCGCGGCTTTAGCACAGTTCGTGTCGTTGACATCTGGCATCACGTAAGGCGGCGGTGTTGGTACTTCCGTCTTGCCGCAGCCGGCAAGCGCAACAACCATCACAGCCGCGAGCGCCCACGCACAATTGATGCGAGCCGTCGTCATCACCAGACCTTCACCGGGCTGTCGCGGTACGTGCCACTGCGCGCGCGGGCACTGCCAGCTGCACGCATCGCCTCGTCATCAGCCTGCGCCTGCATCCGCGTCGTCGTCGCGTTCTGCTGAGCGATCAGCAAGCCACGGATTTGTAGGAGCTGATTGGCCTGCGAACTGGCGAGCTGGTTGGCGTAGCCCAGCGCCTGCATCTGGCCGTTCGCCCCTTGCGCGGCCGACTGCAAACGCTGCAACGTGCGCGCGTCCGTTTCCATCGCGTCTTGCTGCTTGTCCAGGCCCTTGAACAGCGCGTCGTTCGCCTTCTTTTGCGACTCCGACTGGTACTTCTGCTGGTTGGACAGCAGCATGGATCGCGTTGCATCGTCGCAGGAACCGCCGTTGAAGCACGGCGAGTTCTTGTAGTAGCTCACGTCCTGGAACTTGCCGAGGTAAGCATCGATGCTGCCGAGCTGCTGCTTGTAGTAGCTCAGCGTGTCGATGGTGCTGCGCAACGAATTCATTGTTGCCTGTGCCTGGTCCCAAATCTGCGTCACCGGCGCGGCGGTGTTTTGCAGCATGTTCTGGTACTGCTGCATTTGCAGTTGGTACTGCTCGACTTGCTTGGCGTATTGCTCAACCTGCTTAGCAGTCTGAGCGACGGCCTCGATTGCCGACATGATGTTTTGCCCCAAGTTGGCCCCGTCGAACGTCGGGATGCCTGCTTGCGTCGGTGCCACGGCACCGACCGCCAAGGCGATGACGAGGCCGGTTTTAGCCGCTAAATTTCTTAGCCGAGTTTTAGCGGCTAAATTCTTCTGCTGGATGGACTGCATGGTGGCTCCTTGAACAGTTGATCGCCACGGAATACGACATCGCGCTACGTGGCCTCGCGCGATGGCTTCTGAAGATGACTCGACTAAGAGAAGACCACGGTCTTCATGATTTCGGACAACTTGCCCTGGTTCTGATCGATCTTGGTCAGGGCCGCGAGGACAACGCGACGCTGCTCTTGGAGAGTGAATCCGGCGAGGCGCTTGTCATTGCTCAACCACATCTTGAGCAGGCCGCCGAGCCGTTCGAGGTCCCGATTGACTTTCACCAAGTCCCTCACGCGCTCGTAGTCGAGGGCGCACTTCACCTCGTAGCCCTGACCAACCTTGCGCAAGAAGCCGGCGGTGCTGTTTCCGGTGGATCGAGCCAGCTCTTCGATCCTTCGCTTCTCGTCAGGAAAAACGCGCACGATGATTGGCGTATTGCCCTTTCGAGTGGACTTCCTCTCCGTCATGGAGTCACCTCAGCTGCGGTAGCAGCTCGGCCCCGCAGGGCAGGACTCCCGTTGAGCGCCGTAGGTGCGAATAAGGGTGTGCGATGAACCTGGACGGCCTTGGCCCGTACAGGTACAGCGCATATCCTGCCCCGTTTTCCGGAGTCATTCCGGCCGTGGCGACTCGCCACGTTCGCGCATTTTTTTCGCGGCAAGATGCAGCCGGACAACGCTGAATCTGTTGAAGGCATGGGATCTGCGCGTTCACAGCGTGTTTGCTGCGTGCTTATAGCGCTGTAGTTGCGCATGTGCAGCGCGAATGCGGTGCACATGCTGCGCAGAATAGACGCGATATCTTTGACGAGGCGCGTTCGTCCGATCAGCAGCGTTTCGCTCATTTCAATCGCGAGATTCATTGATTTCCTCCTCGCTCGATGTGAACGCTCCGTCCAGTAGCGACGCGACCACGTCCACGGGGAAATACATGCGTCGCCCGATGTAGACCTTGCGGGCCTTGAGTTGCCGCGTCCATGCCTCGGTGGGTTTGAGCAGGGCCATACGCAAGCCTTCGGGCTTGCGGCTCAAGGTCATGGCCAGTTGCTCCAAGGTCATGACCGCGCCGTACTGCTCCTTCAGGATTTCGAATGTCGAACTCACACACTTGGCCTATTGCTCATTGATTGATGCCTATGCGCCGGATTCTTGTGAAGGCTGGACTAAGATTCCAGTGCAAATAACGAGCGGTTTTCTTACTAGGAAGAATTTGCCCATGGCTCGACCAACAAGGACAACAGTGGAGCGCCGGCGAGGCGGTATGCGCGCTGCGGCGGCGATGCGCGAACTGGCCCGACGGATCGGCGCATCGAACCCTCATCAGTTCGCTGGACGTTTCGATGCGATCACCGGCATGAGGACTCAGACATCTGGCAAATGGCGGCAGTGCTTCACGGGCGAGAAGGCACTTTCGGTGCAACAGCTTCGGCTACTCTCGTGTATGGACGCTGATGCGATCACACTGCATGACGCCGGGCCTTGCGATCTATGGCTTGCGCTGTGGGGAGAACCAGGAGCGCTCTGGCAGCTTTGCCGAACGAGGCTAGACAGCGATGGCCCGATGATCGAAGACACGAAGTGGTCGGAAGTCGCCGACGGCTGTATGCAGGCTCGTTCGTTCGAAGCGACGCTCGCGGAGTTCGAAGCGGAGTTGCTGTTGGCCGAGGCCTATGGCCAACCCCTTACGCTTCGACATCTCACAGAAACTGTTGCCTTGTTTCGACTGCATGGTGCACTGAGCGCGCTCGCCGTGATGGTTGCCGACTCGCAAGGCTTGGCTCGTTGCCTTCAGGCGTGCTTCACCGACGCAGCCGTGCATTCCGATCTGACCCGCCTAGGTGTTGTCGACGGCGTGGGTCAAGAGCTGGCCGAGTTCGTTGATTCCCCAGGCGCGGCAATTCCGGCGATGGACCGATGGGACGCGTTGGCCTTGAAGGTAGCGTGGATCGGGTGAGGCATCGATTGTTGGTCACAACAACGCCGTGCGGAGAGGCGTCGTCGCATCCCTGGACGACTTGCTTTGCGGGTCGCACGGACCTTCTTTTTGGTGTCAATCGACGTTATAAGAAATATAGGGTTACCTGCGCGCGCGCGTTACGCCATGGGGGAGCCGCGTCACTGCTCGCGCGAACGGGCATTGGCGTTCGTGAAAGTACGTGCCCGGGCGTCCGTGAAAGTACGTGTCGATCCACAAGTCCGCGTCCGTGAAAGTACGATCCTATCCACACCCCGGATTCACTATCCACAGGCTCAACAGGAGTGCGACGCGGCACCGCGCTTTGCCTTTTGTCGCTTGAGCGATAGCAGGATGTCGGCGCGCTGCGCTTTATGGCCCTTGTCCGCGCGGGCGTAGAAGGTCACGGCGTCGGCCTCGGCATCAAGGGCGAGCCGGTAGTCCGGCAAATCGTTCGCATCAGCGATGGCCTTCAGCGCTGAACGGAACTTGCGCACGGTATCGGTGCTGCCGCTCTTGGCGTGCAGAGTACTGACGGCGACCCTCCATCGGGGCTGGGCGCCGCAGTGCTTGCGAGCCATTTCGTAGATTCGCCGATCCAGAGGTTTGCGAAGACGAAAGTAGTCTCGGCTGAGCGTGAGGACACGCCGGCTTTGGATAGAGCGCCAAAGCCAGTCGGGCAACGTCACTTCGATTGCCACCATCTTGTTGTCGTGGTCACGTTCGATGATCCGCCATGCATCGATAAGGCCGAAGCCCGCTCGCTCGCGCTTGCTGGCGGTCTCGATGTTAGTTTCGACCACCGTTCCCTTAAGGCGTCGAAGCGCTTCGACCAGGCGCCTGTAGCCGACGCCGGCCGTGGGCCGGTTCGTTGTGACTAGGAAGTCATAGGCAGTGAAGCGAACCGTTCGGCTCACGTCTTCTCTCTCTCTGTTCAGCGCCTCAACGAGTTGGCTGATGCAGTAGATCCATAGATCCTTGTCATGGATCGTCGCGCAGCCGTCCACGCCAGGCTTGATGGTGACGGTGAGGCCATTGCGCGCGTAGGAGCGCACGCGCCGGTCGCCGGCCTTGAGGGCAAACAAAGGGTGCTCCATGCTGGCAAGGTCGTCCTTCGGCGACGCATCCAAGATGTCTGCGACGAAGAAGTCTCGCTGCTGATGGCGAAGAGGGGCGAGGCGCTGGAGTTGCGGCGCGGGCTCTGCTTGCGTGCCGCAGGTGGGCGGTCCAGCAACCGCCTCCGTGATGACGGTGAGCATGGCTCACCCTCGCGCGGCGTTGTCGAACTCTGCTTGTGGCGGTTGGTGATGTTGCCGCTGGCGGGCGACCTGTTCCGCCTTCGTCGGTCGTCCCCGGCGCGGGTGATGCTCATCTCTGACAGCGGCGACGCGGGGCAGGGCAACGCCGGCTACGTGCTCTTCCAGCCATCGCTCAACGTCTTCGGTGCGCCACAGGAGGCGCTTTGTGCCTGGCAGCCGGCAGATGGGCGGGAGGGACTGAGGATTGCGGGTGGCGTCGCTACGGATGCTTGCGACGGACTTGTGCAGGCATTGAGCAAGCTGTTCGGCCGTCAGGAGAACGGCCACAGCGGTTGTGACAGGTGTCTGTCTCATTTCGATAACCCCGTAAGGTCATCAAGCAGTCGCGCAGGAAGACTACTCGGTCGCGACCTGGACAACACCCGAGTCCGGCCATTTTGTATGGGGGGAGAGGTCGGCTCGATCCGGCAAATTGCAGATCAGCCGCCGCTTCATCAAGCCAACTGCGCTATGGCAGTTGGGCTCGGTATTGACCTTGGCGACACCGAAGCCCGGCCATTGGGGTGTGAAATCCGGGTGTCAAGCGCCCGATTTTGTCGGGCTGAGTGAGTCTATCAGCAGTGTTCGGCAAAATCGTGCATTCGCCTGCAGATATGCCCGGCGGCTTGCCACAAATCTGCCACACCCACACCGCAAAAACCTGCACTCCAAAGCAAATCAACGCCTCACACTGCAAAGCGTAAGACGTTGATTTTCAAGGGAAAAGTTGGTGGAGAGGAGGAGGATCGAACTCCCGACCTCCGCATTGCGAACGCGGCGCTCTCCCAGCTGAGCTACCCCCCCAACGCAAGCCAGATTTTAACCAGAACCCGCCCGGGAACGCATGGCCCGCATGCCAAGATGCGCGCTTCGAAAAAAGAAGGAAAGCACAACCCGCATGGCCTCGTACGAACCCGCCTGGCTGGAAGGCATGTACAACAATCTTGCGCGCGTGAAGGAGCACCCGGCGTACTTCGCCCGCTGGGGGCGCGACTCGCAAGCCGTGCGCGAAACCCTGCCCGGCCGGATCGACGTGCCCTACGGCCAGGGCGTGAACGAGACGCTCGACATCTTTCCGGCACCCGTGCCCGGCGCACCGGTGCTGGTGTTCATTCACGGCGGCTACTGGCGCGCGATGGACAAGCGGGACCATTCGTTCATTGCGCCCGCGTTCAACGATCGCGGCGTGTGCGTGGTGATGCCCAACTACGCGCTGTGCCCCGGAACGGCGGAAGCGCCCGTGACCGTGCCGGGCATCCTCATGCAGATGGTGCGCGCGCTCGAGTGGATCTGGCGCCATGCCGCGAGCTTCGGCGCCGACCCCTCGCGCATCACCGTGGCCGGGCACTCGGCCGGCGGCCACATGGCGGCCGCGCTGCTGGCCTGCGACTGGAAGGCAGTCTCGCCTGATCTGCCGGTGCGGCTGGTGCGCAATGCGCTGTCGATCTCGGGCCTCTACGACCTTCGCCCGCTGCAGCGCACGCCGTTCCTGGAAAACGTCCTGAAGCTCTCCGATGCGGATGCCCTGCGCGCCAGCCCGGCGCTGTGGCCGGCCCCAGCGCGCGGCCAGCTGCACGCGCTGGTGGGCGGCGACGAAAGCAAGGAGTTCATCCGCCACAACGCGCTGATCCGCGATGCGTGGGGCCGCAACGCCGTGCCCGTGTGCGAATCGCTGCCGGGGCTGAACCACTTCAGCATCGTCGACGCGCTGGCGGACCCGGCCCACAGGCTGCATCGCGGCGCGGCGCAGCTGCTGGAGGCCTGACCCGGCGAGGGCCTACATCAGCAGGTGCTCGCCTGCGTTGTCGCCGCCGAGCGTGACGTAGTTGACCTTGCGGATGTCCATCAGCGCGCGGCCGCCCGCGTAGCTGATGGAGCTCTGCACGTCCTGCTCCATCTCGATCAGCGTGTCGGCCAGCTTGCCCTTGATGGGCTCGAGGATGCGCTTGCCCTCGACGTGCTTGTACTCGCCCTTGTTGAAGTCGCTGGCGGAGCCGTAGTACTCCTTGAAGAGCGCGCCGTCGACCTCGACGGTGCGGCCCGGCGATTCCTCGTGCCCCGCGAACAGCGAGCCGATCATCACCATCGAGGCGCCGAAGCGCACGCTCTTGGCAATGTCGCCGTGGTCGCGGATGCCGCCGTCCGCGATGATCGGCTTGGTGGCCACGCGCGCGCACCACTTGAGCGCGCTGAGCTGCCAGCCGCCGGTGCCGAAGCCGGTCTTGAGCTTGGTGATGCAGACCTTGCCCGGGCCGATGCCGACCTTGGTGGCGTCGGCGCCCCAGTTCTCCAGGTCGATCACCGCTTCGGGCGTGCCGATGTTGCCGGCAATCACGAAAGAGCCCGGCAGCTTCTGCTTGAGGTAACCGATCATGTTCTTCACGCTGTCGGCATGGCCGTGCGCGATGTCGATGGTGACGTATTCGGGCACCAGGCCCTCGGCCGCCAACTGGTCGACGGTGTCGTAGTCGGGCTTCTTCACACCCAGCGAGATCGAGGCGAACACGCCCTTGCCGTGCATCTGCCTGACGAACTTCACGTTGTCCAGGTCGAAGCGGTGCATCACGTAGAAGTAGCCGTTCTGCGCCAGCCACAGGCAGATCGGCTCGTCCACCACCGTCTTCATGTTGGCCGGCACCACCGGCAGTCGGAAGCTGCGTGCGCCGAGCGTCACGCTGGCGTCGCACTCCGAGCGGCTTTCCACGCGGCACTTGCGCGGCAGCAAAAGAATGTTGTCGTAATCGAAGATTTGCATGAGAAACCAAGCTTCCTGTGAAGGGTGCGCCGCCGAACGATTTCGGCGGCGTGGGCGCTTGGTCCCGGCCCGGTCATTGGCGCCATGCAGGCACAAAAAAACCGGGCGACAAGAAACTTGGGCCCGGTGATTGATTATAGGGAGGTGGTGCTCCGCCTTCCTGCGCGCTTTCGTATAGACCTTATTCGCCGGCCGGTCTGCCCGGCCGGGCCGCGGCGGCGATGCGCAGCCCGCGGCAGTACCATTTGATGCAGATCAGTGCCGCGCGGCGGGCGCGCTCGACAATGCCGCTGGCGCAGCACGTCCTGCGCCCCGTTCATTTCTTCTTCTGGAGATTGTTTCCATGCTTCGCCGCCACCTCGCCGCCACCGCCGTTCTGGCGCTCGCTTCTCTCGCCGCTTCCTCCGCCTTCGCTGCCGACTGCAGCGTGGAGATCGAAGGCAACGACGCGATGCAGTTCAACAAGCCTGCCATCGAGGTGAGCAAGAGCTGCAAGGAATTCACCGTCAAGCTCAAGCACGTCGGCAAGCTGCCGAAGCAGGCCATGGGCCACAACTGGGTGCTTGCCAGGACGGCCGACGTGCAGGCGGTCGCCGCCGACGGCATCGCTGCCGGCCTGCCGCAGAACTATGTGAAGGCTGGCGACGCGCGCGTCGTGGCGCACACCAAGATCATCGGCGGCGGCGAAAGCGACAGCGTGAGCTTTCCGGTCGCCAAGCTGGGCGCGGCCGACAGCTACACCTTCTTCTGCTCCTTTCCGGGCCATTCGTCGATCATGAAGGGCACGCTGAAACTCGCGAAGTAAAAAGGGCGCGGGCAACCCGGCCGCCGCCTCGGGACGCCCCGGCTTCCTACAATGCCGGGATGTCTCTTTTCGGCTCGTACGACGCCACTGCCGGCGCACCCCCCTCCCCAGCGGCCGATTCGCCCCTGCTCGCCAACCTCAACCCGGAGCAGCGCGCCGCGGTCACCCTGCCTGCGGGCAATGCCCTGATCCTTGCCGGCGCCGGCTCGGGCAAGACGCGGGTGCTGACCACCCGCATCGCCTGGCTGCTGCAGACCGGCCAGGTCTCCGCCGGCGGCATCCTGGCCGTGACCTTCACCAACAAGGCCGCCAAGGAAATGATGACGCGGCTCACGGCGATGCTGCCCGTGAATGTGCGCGGCATGTGGATCGGCACCTTCCACGGCCTGTGCAACCGCTTCCTGCGCGCGCACTGGAAGCTGGCCAACCTGCCTTCCACCTTCCAGATCCTCGACACGCAGGACCAGCTCTCGGCCATCAAGCGGCTGATGAAGCAGTTCAACGTCGACGACGAGCGCTTTCCGGCCAAGCAGACCCAGTGGTTCATTGCCGGCGCCAAGGAAGACGGCCTGCGCCCGAAGGACGTGGAGATCCGCACCGAGGACGACCGCAAGAAGGTCGAGCTCTACCAGCTCTATGAAGAGCAGTGCCAGCGCGAAGGCGTGGTCGACTTCGGCGAACTCATGCTGCGCAGCTACGAACTCCTGCGCGACAACGACGCGGTGCGCGAGCACTACCAGCGGCGCTTCCGCCACATCCTGATCGACGAGTTCCAGGACACCAACCGCCTGCAGTACGCGTGGATCAAGATGATCTCGGGCAGCACCGCGGCGGGAGGCCAGTTCGTGCCGGGCCAGAACAACAGCGTGATCGCCGTGGGCGACGACGACCAGAGCATCTACGCCTTCCGCGGCGCGCGCGTGGGCAACATGGCCGACTTCGTGCGCGAGTTCGACGTGCAGCACCAGATCAAGCTGGAGCAGAACTACCGCAGCTACAGCAACATCCTCGACTCGGCCAACGAGCTCATCAGCCACAACAAGAAGCGCCTGGGCAAGAACCTGCGCACCGACCAGGGCCCCGGCGAGCCGGTGCGCGTGTACGAGTCGCCCACCGACCTGGCCGAGGCGCAGTGGATGGTCGAGGAAATGCGCCAGCTCGTGCGCGACGGCTTCGACCGCAAGGAAATGGCCGTGCTCTACCGCAGCAATGCGCAGAGCCGGGTGATCGAAACGGCGCTCTTCAATGCCTCAGTGCCGTACCGCGTGTACGGCGGCCTGCGCTTCTTCGAGCGCGCCGAAATCAAGCACGCGCTGGCCTACCTGCGCCTGCTCGAGAACAAGGACGACGACACCAGCTTCCTGCGCGTCGTCAACTTTCCGCCGCGCGGCATCGGCGCGCGCACGCTGGAGCAATTGCAGGACGCGGCGCGCACGGCAGGGCGTTCGCTGCATGACGCGGTGCATGCCGTCGGCGGCAAGGCGGGCTCGAACCTCACGGCCTTCGTCGCCAAGATCGACGTGCTGCGCGAGCAGACGCAGGGCGCCAGCCTGCGCGAGATCATCGAACTGGTGCTCGACCACAGCGGCCTCGTCGAACACTACAAGGCCGACCGCGAAGGCGCCGACCGCATCGAGAACCTGGAAGAACTGGTGAACGCGGCCGAGAGCTTCGTCACGCAGGAAGGCTTCGGCCGCGATGCGGTGGCGCTGCCCATCGACGAACTGCGCCAGTCGCCCGCGAGCCAGGGGCTCGATCCGAACCGGCCCGTCATCGACGAGCCGCTCGCGCCCGATGCCGAAACCGGCGAAACGCTGAGCCCGCTGGCCGCCTTCCTCACGCATGCGGCGCTCGAATCGGGCGACAACCAGGCGCAGGCCGGGCAGGACGCGGTGCAGCTCATGACCGTTCACGCCGCCAAGGGCCTGGAGTTCGACTGCGTGTTCATCACCGGCATGGAAGAGGGCCTGTTCCCGCACGAGAACTCGATGAGCGATTTCGAGAGCCTCGAGGAAGAGCGCCGCCTGATGTACGTGGCGATCACGCGCGCGCGCAAGCGCCTCTACCTGAGCCATTCGCAGACGCGCATGCTGCACGGCCAGACGCGCTACAACGTGAAGAGCCGCTTCTTCGAGGAGCTGCCCGAAGGCGCGCTCAAGTGGCTCACGCCGAAGAACCAGGCCTTCACGCCCTCGGCCTTCGGCTATGGCGGCGGCTATGCGAGCACGCGCGGCGGCGGCGGCAGCTACAGCAGCGGAGGCGGCTACGGCGGCAGCAAGGACACTTTCGCGAGCCCGCCGGTGCCGCCGCAGAAGGCCGCGCCCTCGCACGGCCTGCGCTCGGGCATGCAGGTGTTCCACAACAAGTTCGGCGAAGGCACGGTGCTGTCGCTCGAAGGCACCGGCGACGACGCGCGCGCGCAGGTCAAGTTCGCGCGCCACGGCGTGAAGTGGCTCGCGCTGTCGGTAGCCAAGCTCACGCCGGTGTGAACGGGCGCCGGCCCTGAGGCCGATCAGCCCGGATCGAAGCTGTCGCGGAAGGTGAACCAGGTGGAGCTCAGCGACATGGCCGCGAGCACCAGCGCCGATCCCACGATCAGCACGTTGCCGATGAGGGCCGCGCCGCCGGCCGCCGCGCCCACGCCGATCAGCACGGTGGCGATGAGCCCCATGCCGATGCCCGCGAGCAGGAACACGCCGAACCACGCCAGCACGAAGAGAGCGTAGGCGCCGAAGTTGCGGAACAGCGCCACCACGCTGAAGAAGATGCTCTTGACCGGCTCCACGCCGTGCCAGTGCACGAGCGCCGGGGCGTGCCACATCGCCAGCGAGAGCGGCAGGTTCAAGCACATCAGGAACATGCGCGCCACCTGGAAGTCGCTGCTGGCCATGGTCTCGGCTGACGGCATGTCGTCGAGCAGGTAGGCGCGTGCCAGCTGGCCGCCGTCGATGAAGCTCGTGAGCAGCACGGCCACCACGAAATACGCCGCCGAGATCACGCCGAGCTTGACCAGCGAGCGCCACTCGGTGCGCATGGCGCCGGCCACCGCCACGAACATGGCGGAGCCGGTGGGCCGCTGCGCGTGGCCGGCGGTGCCGACGCCCTCTGCGTTGTCGGTGTAGGCCACCGAAGTGGCCACCATCAGGCCCAGCGTCATGAAGGGCAGCAGGACCGGCGCCAGCACGCTGCCCACCAGCGGCAGCAGCGACACCGTCGAAATCAGCGCCATCAGCAGGAAGAACAGCGAGATGAAGGCGAGCGGCTGCCGCCAGAAGGTCTTGAGCCCGAGGCGGACCCATTCGGCGCCGGTTCGCGCCGGCACGATGTGGAGTTTCATTTTTGAAGGGTCAGGCGGGCAGCGGCTCGAGCGACTGCGCCATGGCATGCGGATGGTTGGCGCGCTCGCGCAGCACGCGCTCGAAGTGCGCCGGGTCGTGCGGCTTGAGCATGCTGGCTTCGCGCGGCAGGTGGAAGTCCCACAGCCGAGAAATCCAGAAGCGCAGCGCTGCGGCCCGCAGCATGGCGGGCAGCAGGGCGCGCTCTGCCGCATTCAGCGGGCGCACGCTTTCGTAGGCCGCAAGCAGCGCGTCGGCGCGTTCGGCATCGTGCCGTCCGGTCGAGAGATCGACGGCCCAGTCGTTCAGGCACACGGCCAGGTCGAACAGCCAGGTGTCGGTGCCCGCGAAATAGAAGTCGAACACGCCGGTGAGGCGCGGCGCCGTGCCGGCCGTCTCGCCGGTGGCGAACATCACGTTGTCGCGGAACATGTCGGCATGCACCGGGCCGCGCGGCAGCGCCGCATAGGCCGAGGATTCGGCGATGTGGTTCTGGTAGGCGAGCTCGGCGCGCAGCAGCGCGGCCTGCGATTCGTCGACGTACGGCAGCACCACCGGCACGGTGTCGTTCCACCAGGCGAGGCCGCGCAGGTTCGGCTGGATGCGCGGAAAGTCGCGCGCGGCCAGGTGCATGCGCGCGAGCAGGGCGCCCAGTTCGGCGCAATGGGCCGTGCCCGGCGCCAGTTCGCTTCGGCCCGAGAGCCGCTGCACCAGCGCGGCCGGCTTGCCCGCCACCTGGAGCAGCAGTTCGCACGGGGCGTTCGCGGGAATGGTGAGCGCATGGCCCGACGGCGGCTGGATGGCCGGGTCGGCCACCGGCTCGGGCACCGGCAGGCCGCGGCCCGCCAGGTGCTTCATGAGACAAAGGTAGTAGGGGAGCTGCTCGGCACTCAGGCGCTCGAACAGCGTCAGCACGAACTCGCCGCTTTCGGTGGTCGCGAAGTAGTTGGTGTTCTCGATGCCGCCCTCGATGCCGCGCAGCTCGCGCAGGGGGCCGAGACCCAGGCGCTGCACGAGCGCGTCCGCCTCGCCGAACTCGACTTCGGTAAAAACTGCCATGGCGATGCTCAGCGTCTTGCTGCAGATGGAAGGCGCGGCACGGTCAGAACTTCATCACGTTCCAGACCCGGGCGCCGTTGCCGTTCGAGTTGGCATCGCCCGAACCCGCACGGGCGCCTGGATCGTTGGGCCGCACCTCGTAGCCCGGCACGTTGGCCTTGGGCTTCACGTTGATGCTCTGCGTGCGGCCGCCGTAGCGCACCTCGTCGACTGAGGCGCCGCTGTCTTCCGTGTGGATGTGCTCGACCTTCTGGTTGCGGCGGCCGTCGGCCTGCTCCTGATTTTGTAGCGGCTCGGCCGGCGCAGGCGTTGCGGCGGGCGCGGGCTGCGCCTGGACGGCGGCAACGGGGACGGCAAAGGCCAGCGCCAGCAGGATGCGGCGGGCGACCAGGAGTGTGGGGCTAGGCATGCAGGGATTGTAGGCGCGGGGGCGCTTTCGGGGTGTCGGCCGGCGGCGCTTGCCGGCGTGGTTCGGGATGCCGGTCCGGGCACGGCAAAATGGCCCGATGACCGACAAGAAAACGCTGCTGCTCGTCGATGGCTCGAGCTATCTCTACCGCGCCTTCCATGCCATGCCCGACCTGCGGGCCGTGCCCGGCGACCCGAAGAGCCCGGCGACCGGCGCCATCCGCGGAATGATCAACATGATGACGGCGCTGCGCCGCGAGGTGCGCGCCGACTATGCGGCCTGCGTCTTCGATGCGCCCGGCAAGACCTTCCGCGACGACCTGTACCCCGAGTACAAGGCCAACCGCTCTCCCATGCCCGACGACCTGCGCAGCCAGATCGACCCCATCCACCAGGTGGTCAAGCTGATGGGCTGGCCGGTGCTCTGCGTGCCCGACATCGAGGCCGACGACGTGATCGGCACGCTCGCCAAGACGGCGGCGCAGCAGGGCGTCGAAGTCATCGTGTCGAGCGGCGACAAGGACCTGAGCCAGCTGGTGGACGAGCACATCACGATCATCGACACGATGAACGGCAAGAAGCGCGACGTGGCGGGGGTCACGGCGGAATTCGGCGTGCCGCCCACCTTGATGATCGACTACCAGACGCTGGTGGGCGATGCCGTCGACAACGTGCCCGGCGTCGAGAAGGTCGGCCCGAAGACTGCTGCCAAGTGGCTGCTCGAATACGGCTCGCTCGACGCGCTGATTGAACGCGCCGCCGAGGTGAAAGGCCAGGCTGGTGAAAACCTGCGCAAGGCCCTGGACAAGCTCCCGCTGAGCCGTCAGCTCGTCACCATCCGCACCGATTGCGACCTGGCCGCGCACGTGGCCGGCCTGCCTTCGCTCGAAGGCCTGCCGGTGGGTGCACCGCAGACCGCGGAGCTCAAGCCCTTCTACGAGAGGTTCGGCTTCAAGAGCCTGGTCAAGTCCCTCGAGGCGCTGGAAGTGCCGCCCGAGCTGATCGAAGAGAACATCAAGAAGCAGTTGGCCCGGGGCGCCGCCGCGAGCGCCGACCAGGGCGGCCTGTTCGACGAATCGGCCGAGCTCGGCGCGCTGGAGGCCGCTGCGCCCGCGAGCAACCTCAAGTACGAGACGATCACCACCTGGGAGCAGTTCGATGCCTGGCTCGCCAAGCTCGAGGCCGCCGAGCTGGCCGCCATCGACACCGAGACCACCTCGCTCGACGAAATGGTCGCGCGCATCGTCGGCGTGAGCTTCAGCATCGAGCCCGGCGCGGCGGCCTACGTTCCGCTCGCGCACAACTATCCCGACGCGCCCGCGCAGTTGCCCATCGACGAGGTGCTCGCGAGGCTCAAGCCCTGGCTCGAAAACCCCGCGAAGAAGAAGCTCGGCCAGCACATCAAGTACGACCGCCATGTGTTCGCCAACCACGGCATCGAGGTGCAGGGCTATGCGCACGACACCATGCTGCAGAGCTACGTGCTCGAGGCGCACCGGCCGCATGGGCTCGCGAGCCTGGCCGAACGGCACCTGGGCCGCAGCGGCATCTCGTACGAAGACCTGTGCGGCAAGGGCGCGCACCAGATCCCGTTCAGCCAGGTCGACATCGCCAAGGCCGCCGAATATTCGTGCGAGGACAGCGACCAGACGCTCGACGTGCACCTGGCGCTGTGGCCGCAGATCGAGCGCGACGAGAAGCTGCGCTTCATCTACCAGCTCGAGATGGATTCGAGCGAGGCGCTCTACCGCGTCGAGCGCAACGGCGTGCTGATCGATGCACCCACGCTGGCCGCGCAGAGCCACGAACTCGGCACGCGCATCATGGCGCTCGAGCAGGAGGCTTACGAGATCGCCGGCCAGCCCTTCAACCTGGGCTCGCCCAAGCAGATCGGCGAGATCTTCTTCACCAAGCTGGGCCTGCCGGTGGTCAAGAAGACGCCGAGCGGCGCACCCAGCACCGACGAGGAAGTGCTCGAGAAGCTGGCCGAGGACTATCCGCTGCCGGCCAAGATCCTCGAGCACCGCGGCCTGTCCAAGCTCAAGGGCACCTACACCGACAAGCTGGGCCAGCTCGCCAACCCGCGCACCGGCCGCGTCCACACGCACTATGCGCAGGCGGTGGCGGTCACGGGGCGGCTGTCGAGCAACGATCCCAACCTGCAGAACATCCCGATCCGCACGCCCGAAGGCCGCCGCGTGCGCGAGGCCTTCATTGCGCCGCCCGGCAGCGTGATCGCGAGCGCCGACTACTCGCAGATCGAGCTGCGCATCATGGCCCACATCAGCGGCGACGAATCGTTGCTGCGCGCCTTCAGGGAAGGCATCGACGTGCACCGCGCCACCGCGGCGGAGGTGTTCGGCGCCACGCCCGACCAGGTGTCGAGCGAGCAGCGCCGCTATGCCAAGGTGATCAACTTCGGACTCATCTACGGCATGAGCAGCTTCGGCCTGGCGCGCAACCTGGGCATCGAGACCAAGGCCGCGGCCTCCTACATCGACCGCTACTTTGCGCGCTATCCGGGCGTGAAGGCGTACATGGACGAGACCAAGGCGCTGGCCAAGGAGAAGGGCTATGTGGAGACCGTGTTCGGCCGGCGCCTCTACCTGCCCGAGATCAATTCGCCCAACGGCCCGCGCCGCGGCGGTGCCGAGCGCGCCGCCATCAACGCGCCGATGCAGGGCACGGCGGCCGACCTGATCAAGCTCAGCATGATCAAGGTACAGAACGTGCTTGACGAGGAGAAGCGCGCCACCCGCATGATCATGCAGGTGCACGACGAACTGGTGTTCGAGGTGCCCGAAGCCGAGATCGAATGGGTGCGCACCGAAATCCCGCGCCTGATGGCCGGCGTGGCCGAGCTCAAGGTGCCGCTCCTGGCCGAGATCGGCATCGGTCCCAACTGGGACAAGGCGCACTGATCCCCACCCACTGAAGAAAGAAGAAGCACGCACATGACATTCCAGCCCCGCAAATTCTTGCTCGCCGCCGTTTGCGCCGCATGCCTTGGCACCGCGTTTGCCGCGCCCGATGCCAGCATCGCCTCGCTGGCCGCCAAGGAAAAGCCCGCGCTGCTCGAGACGCTGAAGGAGCTGGTCTCCATCGAATCCGGCAGCCGCGACCTCGAAGGCCTCGAGAAGATCTCCGAGCTCATCGCCGCAAAGTTCAAGGCCATGGGCGGCGAGGTCGAGCTGGTCGACACCAGCGCCGAGGCCTACCGCATGGAAGACACGCCCGAGAAGATCGGCCGGGCGGTGCGCGCCACCTTCAAGGGCACGGGCAAGAAGAAGATCATGTTGATCGCGCACATGGACACGGTCTACACCGTGGGCATGCTCGACAAGCAGCCGTTCCGCGTCGAAGGCGACAAGGCCTATGGCCTGGGCATTGCCGACGACAAGCAGGGCGTGGCCGTCATCACGCACACGGTGGCGATGCTGCAGGCGCTGAAGTTCAAGGACTACGGCACGCTCACGGTGCTGATCAACGGCGACGAGGAAATCAGCTCGCCGGGTTCGCGCGCGCTCATCACGCGGCTGGGCGGCGAGCACGATGCGGTGCTGTCGTTCGAGGGCGCCTCGGTCAAGGAAGACAAGCTCTCGCTGGCTACCGCGGGCATCGCCTCGGTCACGCTGAACGTCACGGGCAAGGCCTCGCACGCGGGGTCGGCGCCGGAGCTGGGCGTGAATGCGCTCTACGAGCTGTCGCACCAGATCCTGCAGATGCGCGACCTGTCCGACCCCGCCACCGGCCTCAAGATGAACTGGACCATCTCGCGCTCGGGCAGCAACCGCAACGTGATTCCGGCCAGCGCCACCGCGGGCGCCGACGTGCGCGTGCTCAAGGTGAGCGACTACGACCGCATCGAGCAGCAGGTGCAGGAGCGCGTGAAGAAGCAGCTGATCCCGGAGGCCAAGGTCGTGATGAAGTTCGAGCGCCGCCGTCCGCCGCTCGAAGCCACCGATGCCTCGCTGGCGCTTGCGAAGCACGCGCAGCAGATCTACAAGGACGAGCTCGGCCGGCCGCTGGGCGCCGACGACAAGGTGGCCGGCGGCGGCACCGATGCCGCCTTTGCCGCGCTCAAGACCAAGGCGCCGGTGGTCGAGCGCTTCGGCCTGCAGGGCTTCGGCGCGCATTCGGCCGATGCCGAGTACGTGCTGGTCGACTCCATCGAGCCGAGGCTCTATCTTGCAACCCGCATGGTGATGGACCTCTCGCGCAGCAAGGTCGCAGGCAACTGAGCCGGCCATGCGCCTGCGCCACATCGAGGTCTTCAACGCGATCATGCTCACGGGCAGCGTGAGCGCGGCGGCGCGGCTCATCAACATCACGCAGCCGGCCGTGAGCCGCACCTTGCAGCATGCCGAGCTGCAACTGGGCTTTCCGCTGTTCCAGCGCGCCAAGGGCCGGCTCACGCCGACCACCGAGGCGCTCACGCTCTATCCGCACATCGAGCGGCTGTTCGCGCAGCTCGACGAGGTGCAGCGCCTTGCGGCCAACCTGCGGGCGGGCAGCGACACCGGCGAGCTGCGCATCCTGAGCGTGCTGGCGCTGAGCTACGAGGTGCTGCCGCGCGCGCTCAAGGCCTTCCGCGAGAAGCATCCGGGTTATGCGATCACGGTGGAGTCGCTGCATTCGCCGCAGATCATGTCGGCGCTGCTGCTGCAGGAGGCCGACGTGGGCTTTGTCTTCAGCCCCGCGGTGCATCCCTCGCTCACGCAGGAGACGCTGGCCGACACGCGCATGGTGTGCATCGCGCCCAAGGGCATGCTGCCGCGCGCGCTGGTGCGCAACGGCTCGGTGGCACTGCACGACCTGGTCGACCGGCCGGTGATCGGCCTGGACAGCCGCGACCCGGTGGGCACCAGCCTGAGCCAGGCCTGCCGCCAGGCGGGCGTCGGCTTCCAGCAGGCGGTGGTCACGGTGCAGACCTACCACGCGGCGCTGTCGATGGCGCACCACGGCCTCGGCGTGGCGCTGGTCGACGGCTGCACGGCCCGCTCGGCGGACGCCGCCAAGGTCGACGTGCTCGCGCTGGAGCCGCACATCCCGGTGCCGGTGCGCGCCTTGCGTTTTGCGGGGAAGCCCGATTCGGTGGCGGTGCGCGGCATCACGCGCTGCATGCGCGAGGCAATCGAACAGGCGGCCTGAGGGCCGCAGCGGGGAAACTCAGGAGTCCGCGGACTCCAGCGCCTCGGCAATCCGCTGCGCCGAGCCGAAGGCCAGCGTGAAGCCCAGCGCGCCATGCCCGGTGTTGAACAGCATGTTGGCCGGCGCGCTCGGCAGCCGGCCGATGATCGGCAGCCCCTTGGGCGTGGCCGGCCGCATGCCGGTCCACGGATGCAGTTCCTCGAGCCGGCTTGCATGCGGGAACACGGCGCGCGTGGCCGCGGCCAGCGTCTCGATGCGCGTGGCCGGAATGCTCGCATCGTGCCCCACCAGTTCCGCCATGCCCGCCACGCGCAGCCGCGAGCCGATGCGCGCGAACACCACCTTGCGGGCGCTGTCGGTCACGTTCACCGTGGGTGCGGCGCCCGGCGAAGGATCGACCTCCACCGTGATGCTGTAGCCCTTGAGCGGATACACCGGCAGGTAGGCGCCCAGCGCGCGCCCGAGCCGGTGCGAGGCCGAGCCCAGCGCCATCACGAAGGCATCGGCCTCGATGCCGCCGGCGCTGGTGTTCACTGCCGCCACCTGGCCGTTGCTGCGTGCGAAGCCATGCACGTCGGTGCCGAGCAGAAAGCGCACGCCGCGTGCGCCGAGCACCCGCTGCAGTTCGGCGCAGACCTTGAGGCAGTCGGCCGCGCATTCGCTCGGCGTGTAGACCGCGCCCGCCATCTGGCCGCGGTAGCCCGCGAGCGCGGGCTCGATGGCCACGCACTCGTCGGGCGAGACGATGCGCTGCGCGCTGCCCATGGTGCGCTGCAGTTCGAGCTGCGCGCGCGCCCCGTCGAGCGAGGCCGCGCTGGCGTACAGCACCAGCTTGCCGGTGGCGGAAAAGTCGCAGTCGGGTGCCACGTCGGCTTGCATTTCCTCGAAGCCGGTGCGGCTCAGCGCGGCCAGCGCGAGCAATTGCGCGGTGGTGCTGCGCGAGGTCTGCGCATTGCAGGCGGCCATGAAGGCCAGCCCCCAGCGCCACTGCAGCGGATCGAGCTGGGGCCGCAGCTTGAGCGGCGACGAGGGCGAGAGCAGCAGCTTGGGCAACTGCTTCCAGATCGACGGGTCGGCCAGCGGCTGCACGTACGAGTAGCTGAGCTGCGCGCCGTTGCCGCCGCTGGCGCCCGCACCGGGGGCTGCGCGGTCGACGACCGTGACCTGGTGGCCCCGGCGTTCGAGCTGCCAGGCGGTGGCCAGGCCCACGATGCCGGCGCCCAGCACACACACATGCATGAAGGCAACTTTCCGGGAGGGAGTGAAGAGGGGACGGCATCGACTGTAGGTGCACGCCGCGCCGGCCGGAAATGCCAAAAGCGTGGTGGCCCATAGCCAAAGCGCATGCCTTGCCGCCCGGCTTTGCCTAACCCATAACCTTTGGGTATGGCCTAGGGTTCAATTGGAATTGTCGCGCTGTGTCACTCCTTCTTACACTGGCCGCTCTGTTCAACCAACCTGAAGAAGGCTCGCATGAAACTCTCCGCATTGATGGCCGCCGCTGCCGTGGTGCTGCTTACCGCCACCGGCGTCCAGGCCGCCGACACGCTGGCCAAGATCGCCGAGACCGGCAAGATCACGCTCGCCTACCGCGAGTCGTCGGTGCCCTTCAGCTACCTGGACGGCCCCAACAAGCCGATCGGTTTCTCGGTCGAACTCTCCAACGCCGTGGTCGAGGCGGTGAAGAAGAAGCTCAACAAGCCCAGCCTGCAGGTGCAGCTGATGCCGGTGACCTCGCAGAACCGCATTCCGCTCATCACCAACGGCACCATCGACCTGGAGTGCGGCTCCACCACCAACAACAGCGCGCGCGGCAAGGACGTGGCCTTTGCCGTCAACCATTTCTACACGGGCACGCGCCTGCTGGTGAAGAAGTCCTCGAAGATCAAGGACTACGCCGACCTCGCCAAGAAGACGGTGGCCAGCACCACCGGCACCACCAATGCGCTGGTCATGCGCAAGTACAACACCGAGAAGAACCTCGACATGGACATCGTGCTCGGCAAGGACCACGCCGATGCCTTCCTGCTCGTGGAAAGCGACCGCGCCATGGCGTTTGCCATGGACGACATCCTGCTGTACGGCCTGATCGCCAACGCCAAGAACCCGGCCGACTACGAGGTGGTGGGCGAGGCGCTGCAGGTCGAGCCCTATGCCTGCATGCTGCCCAAGGACGATCCGGCCTTCAAGAAGCTGGTGGACGACACCTTCATTGGCATGATGAAGAGCGGCGAGTTCGAGAAGCTCTACACCAAGTGGTTCATGTCGCCGATCCCGCCGAAGAACGTGCCGCTGAACCTGCCCATGAGCCAGCAGCTCAAGGACAACATCAAGGCGCCTTCGGACAAGCCAGCTACTTGAGCTCGCCCCCAGGCTGCGCGCACTTCGTGTCGCTTCGCCCACCCCCTACCGGGGGCAATACCCGCGGCCCGGCAAAGCCGGTTCCGCGGTATTCCTGAAACAGAGAAAGATCATGGCTTCCACGAACGTAGTTGGCATCCTGGGCGGCATGGGCCCTGCGGCGGGGGCCGACTTCGTGCGGCTGTTCGTGCAGGCCTGCGCACAGCAGATGCGCGCGCGCGGGGAGCCGGTGCGGGACCAGTCCTTTCCGGAGCACTGGCTCGCGCAGGTGCCGGTGCCTGACCGCACCGACGCGCTGGGCTCGGCCGAAAACGGCGCACACCAGCCGCTCGAGCCGATGCTGCAGGCGCTCGGGCGCCTGGCCGCGCTGGGCAGCCAAGCCGTGGCCATTGCCTGCAACACTGCGCATGCCTGGCATGCCCGGCTGCAGGAGCGCTTTCCGCAGATCGAGCTGCTGCACATGGCGCGCGAGGTGGCGCGGCATCTGGCCGCGCAGGGCACGGGCAGCGTGGCGCTGATGGCCACCGAAGGCACCTACCGCGTGCGGCTCTACGAACAGGCGCTGGCCGAGGCAGGGCTCGACTGCCATGTGCCGCTGGCCGAAGAGCGCCGCATCATCACGCGCGGCATCTTCGACGGGGTCAAGGCCGGCAACATGCAGCTCGCCGAGGCCTGCTTTTCGCAGGTGGCGCTGCAGCTCGCGCAGCGCCACGGGCCGGTCACCATCATCATGGGCTGCACCGAGGTTCCGCTCGGGCTCCAGGGCTCGGCCGCCGTGGCCGGGCTGGACCTGGTCGACCCGGCGCAGGTACTGGCCGCCGCACTGGCGCGCCGCGCCTACCGCGACTAGTCCGGCAGCAACCCTGCCGGCAGACGGGCCGGGCTGGTTTCGCCTACATTGCGGCGTGCGTTTTTCGCGCATGCCCTCCTTGTCCGACGATTCAACTGGAGCCCTACCCATGTCCCTTCGCGACGACAGCCGTTCCGATTTCGATTCGCTTCGCCCCGGCCAGAGCACAGAGCAGGGTGCCACGCGGCGCACCGCGCTCAAGGCCGCCATTGGCGTGGGCTACGCGGCCGCGGTCATGCCGGTCACGGCGCAGACCGCCATCAGCACCTCGGCCGAAGGCCTGAAGGCCGGCCCCGTCAAGTACACCGTCAATGGCTTCGAGGTGCCGGCCTATGCGGCCGCGCCGGCCGGCGAGACCGGCCTGCCCGTGGTCCTGGTGGTGCAGGAAATCTTCGGCGTGCACGAATACATCGCCGACACCTGCCGCCGCTTCGCCCAGCTCGGCTACCTGGCGATCGCGCCCGAACTCTATGCGCGGCAGGGCAATCCGCGCGGCTATACCGACATCCCGAAACTGCAGGCCGACATCGTGAGCAAGGTGCCCGATGCGCAGGTGCTGGCCGACCTCGATGGTGCACTTTCGTATGCATCGGCCAATGGCGGCAACGTGGCCAAGGCCGGCATCACCGGCTTCTGCTGGGGCGGGCGCATCGTGTGGCTCTATGCCGCCACCGGCAAGATCAAGGCCGGCGTGGCCTGGTACGGCCGGCTGGTTGGCCAGCCGAGCGAACTCACGCCCAGGCACCCGATCGACATCGCGGCCAGCCTGCAGGCGCCCGTGCTCGGGCTCTACGGAGGCAAGGACCAGGGCATCCCCCTTGACACGGTTGATAAGATGAAGGCGGCCCTGGCCACCGGAACCCCGGCGGCCAAGGCTTCGAGCTTCGTCGTGTATCCCGAAGCAGGCCACGCGTTCCATGCCGACTACCGCCCGAGCTACGTGAAGAGCGCGGCCGAAGACGGATGGCAGCGCGCCACGGCCTGGTTCAAAGCCAATGGCGTCGCCTGACGACAGCCTGTAGCCATCCACCGCCGAAGGCCGTCCCCGTGACGGCCTTTCTCTTTTTATGAACGGTATCGGGCATCAATGCCCATCGACATTGCGCAAGCAGCTATGAATTTGATAGTGATCATCGTGGCGACCCTGGTTGCCGGCATCGGAAGCGTGTGGCTGGCCGCATTGCTCTTGCGCGTGGGCGTTCGCAACGGTTCGGGCGGCGTGAATTCGCAGCACCTGCTGAGCCTGGCCGCGGGCGCGCTGCTGGCCACCGCATTCATGCACCTCTTGCCCGAAGCCTTCGAGAGCCGCATCGAGCCCGCGCTGCTGTTCGGCGTGCTGCTGTTCGGCCTGGTGTTCTTCTTCCTGCTCGACAAGGCCGAGCTCTGGCACCACGGGCACGAGCACCATCACGGCGATCACGGCCATGCCCACGATCACGGCCACGATCACGGCCATGCGCATGCCCACGCGCCCCGCATGGGCGGCGGCTGGGCGGTGCTCACCGGCGACAGCGTGCACTGCTTCGGCGACGGCATCCTGATTGCGTCGGCCTTCATCGCGGACATCCGCCTGGGCCTGGTGGCGGCCGTGGCCGTGCTCGCGCACGAGGTGCCGCACCACATCGGCGACCTGGTCGTGCTGCGCCAGAGCTCGGCCAACCAGCGTGCGGCGCTCGTCAAGGTGTCGCTGGCCGGCACCATGACCATGCTCGGGGGCATCGTGGGATGGTGGCTGGTCGACCAGCTGCACGGCTGGCTGCCGTACTTCCTGGTGCTGGCCAGCAGCAGCTTCGTCTACGTGGCGCTGGCCGACCTGATTCCCCAGCTGCAGAAGCGGTTGCCCGCGCGGCAGACCGCGGCGCAGATCGTGTGGCTGGTGGTGGGCATTGCGCTGGTTTCGCTGGTGAGCCGGCTGGCCCACGGCGAGCATGGCCATGGCGACCACGGCCATGACGAGGGCCATGGGGAACACGGCCACGTCCACAAGGACTGAAGGCGGGGCCCGGCAAGTCAGGCGGCGCCGGGCGAGAAACTTTCCGACACCGACGCCGCGCCTCAGGTGAAGCGGAACGGCCGAAACAGGCGCACTATAGGGGTTCGTTCAGTCCAGTATCCAGTCTGAGGAGCCGATCATGATCAACGTCGACGCCACCGCGCGTTCCGCCTCGTTGCCCGACGAAGACGACGACAACACGCCAGCCGACGATTTCGAGGAAACCGACAGCGAAATCTCCGACGACCTGTCGGAGGAAACGGGCATCGATCTCACGGATGCGAGCGAACTCGACGCCGACAACGTCCCGGCCGACGAGGAGTTCGACCGCGTGATGAACGCCCCCGACTGATCCCCGTCAGGCCGCCGTTTCGCGCCGCGTGATCACCTGCCCGTTGCGCGCACCGCTGTGCGCGCCGTGCTGCCAGGTGATGGCGCCATTCACGATCACTGCATCGATGCCTTCGGCCGCCCGTGTCGGCGTCTCGTAGTTCGCGGTGTCGCGTACCGTGGCCGCATTGAAGATCACCACGTCGGCGTGGTGGCCCGGCTTCAAGGTGCCGCGCTCGTGCAGCCCGAAGTTGCGCGCGGTGAGCCCGGTCATCTTCCACACCGCCGTCTCCAGCGGAAACAGGCCGACGTCGCGGCTGTAGTGGCCGAGCACGCGCGGGAAGGTGCCCCAGAGGCGCGGATGCGGCTTCTCGCCGAGCGGGATGCCGTCGGAGCCGATCATGGTGTCGTCGAAAGCGAGGATGCGCTGCACGTCGTCCTCGTCCATCATGAAATAGATCGCGCTGCCGGGCGACAGCCGCTTCGCCGCCTCTTCGCCGGAGACGCCCCATTCGGCCGCGATGTCCTTCAGGTCGCGCCCCGCGCACTCGGGGTGCGGCACGCTCGACGCGATCAGCACCCGGCCGTCCATCATGCCCCGGTCGGTGCGGATCATGGTGGAACCCGCGGTGTAGGGATAGCAGTCGAGGCCGATGCACTGGTGGCGCATCGCTTCCTTGATGAAGGGCAGCGTCACCTTGCTCTTGCCGAAGTTCTGCGCGTTCTGCACCTTGTGGTGAGACACCACCACCGGAATGCCGAGCGCGCGGCCGATGTGGAAGGTTTCCTCCAGCGACTCCATCACGCGATCCGCCTCGTCGCGCATGTGCGTCACGTAGAGCGCCTTGCGCGAACTGAGCGGGCGGGCGACCTCGATGATCTCCTCGGTCGTCGCCTTGACGGCCGGCGGATAGAAGGTGCCGGTCGACAGGCCGATGGCGCCGGCCTGCATGGCTTCCTCGACCAGCGCCTGCATGGCGGCGATCTCGCTGTCGTTGGCGGGGCGGTCGAGGTCGGACATGGTCACGGCGCGCAAGGTCGAGTGGCCGACCATCGCGGCCACGTTCACCGACGAGGGCGTGGTGCGCAGCGCATCGAGGTAGGCCGCGAAGGTCGTGAACCGGTCTTCCGGCGGCGTCTCGAGCAGGCTCAGCGGCATCGGCAGTTCCATGTCTTCGCGCAGCGGCGCGGCGCTGATGCCGCAGTTGCCCGCCACCACCGTGGTCACGCCCTGCGACACCTTGAAGGGCATCTGCGCCTGCGACAGCACGGCCTGGTCGTCGTGCGTGTGCGAGTCGATGAAGCCGGGCGCGACGATGCGGCCGGTGGCGTCGAGCGTTTGGTCGGCGGTGTGGCCAGCGAGATTGCCGATGGCCGCGATGCGGCCGCCCGAGATGCCCACGTCGGCATCGAAGCGCGGCGCCTTGGTGCCGTCGATCACGGTGCCGCCGCGGATCAGCAGGTCGTAGTGGGGTGTCTTGTCGCTCATCGGTGGGATCTTTCAGCGGAAGTGGCAGGCGACCCAGTGGCCGCCGATGGAAGACGAAGGCCGCTCGCTCAACTCGGGCGCTTTTTCCTTGCACACGGCCTGCGCCATCGGGCAGCGTGTGTGGAAGCGGCAGCCCGAAGGCGGATTGGCGGGGCTCGGCGGATCGCCCTGCAGCAGCATGCGGCGCGCCGGTGTGCGCGGATTGGGCACGGGCACCGCCGACAGGAGAATCTCCGTGTACGGATGGCGCGGCGCAGAAAACAGCGTGTTGCGATCGGCAATCTCGACGATGTGCCCGAGGTACATCACCGCCACGCGGTGGCTGATGTGGCGCACCACCGCAAGGTCGTGCGCGACGAACAGGTAGGCAATGCCGAACTCGGCCTGCAGATCCATCAGCAGGTTCACCACCTGCGCCTGCACCGACACGTCGAGTGCCGACACCGGCTCGTCGCAGACGATCAGCTTGGGGTTGAGCGCCAGCGCGCGCGCAATGCCCAGCCGCTGCCGCTGGCCGCCCGAGAACTCGTGCGGGAATTTCTTCGCCGCCTCGGGCCTGAGGCCCACGCGCGAGAACAGCCACTGCACGCGCTCGCGCCGCTCGGCGGCCGTGCCCGTGCCAAGATGGCTGAAGTTGCGCATGGGCTCGGCCACGATGTCGCCGGCCGTCAGGCGTGGGTTCAGCGAGGCATACGGGTCCTGGAAGATGATCTGCAGCTGGCGCCGGCGCAGCCGCATCTCGTTGGCGGAGAGCGTCAGCAGCTCCTCGCCCTCGAGCTGCACCGAGCCCGAGGTCGGTTCGACCAGCCGCATCACCGACTTGGCGGTGGTCGTCTTGCCGCAGCCCGATTCGCCGACCAGCGACAGCGTCTCGCCGCGCGCGACCGAGAACGAGACCCCATCGACCGCCTGGATCGCGGGCCTGGCCGGCCGCAGCCAGCGCTTGGGCGAGAGGTAGTGCTTGCGCAGGTTGCGCACCTGGAGCAGCGGCGCTGCGGTTGTCGTCGTGGTCATGCGCTCACCTCGGCGGCCTCGGCCCATTGTTCTTCGACGGCAAAGCAGGCCACCACGTGGTCGTTGCCCTGCAGCGTGAGCTGCGGCGCCTCGGCGCGGCAGCGTTCGCGCGCCTGGCTGCAGCGCGCCGCAAAGGCGCAGCCGCGGCCCAGCTCGTGCGCGGCCGGCACCAGCCCCGGGATCTCGGCCAGCCGCGTGCTCGCGGTGTTCATCGACGGCATCGAGGCCATCAGCGCGCGCGTGTAGGGGTGCAGCGGCCGGTCGAACAGGTCGATCACATCGGCCTCTTCGACCTTCCTGCCGGCATACATCACGACCACGCGGTCGCAGCTCTCGGCCACCACGCCGAGGTCGTGCGTGATCATCACCACGCCCATGCCCAGCTCCTTCTGCAGCCGCTTGATGAGGTCGAGGATCTGCGCCTGGATCGTCACGTCGAGTGCGGTGGTGGGTTCGTCGGCAATCAGCACCTCGGGGTTGCAGGCCAGTGCCAGCGCGATCATCACGCGCTGGCGCATGCCGCCCGAAAGCTGGTGCGGGTACTCGTTCACGCGCCGCTCGGGCTCGGGGATCTGCACCACGCGCAGCATTTCCACCGCGCGCTGCAGCGCTTCGGCGCGGCTGGCCTTCTGGTGCAGCTGCACTGTCTCGGCGATCTGCCGGCCCACGGTGAGCACCGGGTTCAGCGAGGTCATCGGCTCCTGGAAGATCATCGAGATGCGGTTGCCGCGGATCTGCCGCATCTCGCGTTCGCCGAGCTGCATCAGGTCGGTGCCGCGCAGGCGCACGGCGCCCATGTGGCGGCCCGGCGGCGTCGGCACCAGCCGCAGGATCGAGAGCGCGGTCACGCTCTTGCCGCAGCCCGATTCGCCGACCACGCCGAGCGTGCGGCCCGCGCGCACGGTGTACGACACGCCATCGACCGAGCGCACCACGCCGGCCAGCGTATGGAAATGGGTGCGCAGGTTGTCGACTTCGAGCAGGGGCTCGCCGGGCGCGAGCGCAAGGTGGGACATCGGTGCCATGGTGGGCCTCACAGCTGCCGCGCCAGGCGCGGGTCGAGCGCATCGCGCAGGCCGTCGCCGAGCAGGTTGATCGCCAGCACCGTGGCCGCCAGCAGCAGGCCCGGGTACAGGATGATGTGGAACGCCACTGCCACGAAGTTGCGGCCCTCGGCCATCATGTTGCCCCAGCTGGGCGTCTGCGCCGGCACACCCACGCCGAGGAAGGACAGCGCCGCTTCCGTCAGCACCGCGGCGGCGGCCACGAAGGTCGACTGCACGATCAGAGGGGCCACCATGTTGGGCAGCACGTGGCGCAGCAGGATCACGGGCAGCCGCGTGCCGACCGCATGCGCGGCCTCGACATACAGCTGCTCGCGCAGGGTGAGCGCGAGCGAGCGCACCAGCCGCACCACGCGCGGAATCTCCGGCACCGTGATGGCGACGATCACCGTCGTGAGGCTGGCGCGCGTCACCGCCATGAGCGCAATGGCGAGCAAGATGCCGGGAATGGCCATGAGCCCGTCCATCACGCGCATCACCGGCCCGTCGGCCCAGCGCACGAAGCCCGCGATGAGGCCGATCAGCACGCCGAAGAAGGTGGCGAGCAGCGCGACCGAGGCGCCGACGATCATCGACACCTGCCCGCCCCACACGGCGCGGCTGAACACGTCGCGGCCGAGCGCGTCGGTGCCGAACCAGTGTTCGGCCGAAGGCGGCTGCATGCGCGCGAGCGGGTCGATGTCCTGCGGATCGAAGGTGGCGATCCAGGGCGCGCCGATGGAGACCGCGGCCACTGCAACCAGCAGCAGCCCGCCGACGATCAGCGTCGGATGCTTGCGCACCCAGCGCCAGCGCGGCGGCACGAAGGGCGCATCGTCGGCCGCGGCAACGGGCGGCGCGGGCAGGGGGCTTTCACTCATCGGAAGTACGGTGGACATGGGGTCATCTAGTACGTGATGCGCGGATCGAACAGCCGGTAGCTCAGATCGATCAGCAGGTTGATCAGCACGTACACGCCGGCCGACAACAGCAGCACGCTCTGGATCACGGGATAGTCGTGGCGCTGCACCGAATCGATCACGAGCCGGCCCACGCCCGGAATGGCGAACACCGTCTCGGTGACCACCACGCCGCCGATCAGGAGCGCGATGCCCACGCCCACCGTGGTGGCGATGGGAATGGCCGCATTGCGCAGCGCATGGCCCAGCACCGGCAGCACGCCCAGGCCCTTGGCGCGCGCGGTGCGGATGTAGTCTTCATGCAGC
Source organism: Variovorax sp. V93 (assembly GCF_041154485.1). Lineage (NCBI taxonomy): Bacteria > Pseudomonadati > Pseudomonadota > Betaproteobacteria > Burkholderiales > Comamonadaceae > Variovorax > Variovorax sp. V93. The sequence continues at coordinate 1,742,133 of NZ_AP028669.1, forward strand.
ACCTCGAGCACGGTGGCGCGCGTCATGCGCGTGACGAGCGCGATGTACACCAGTGCGAGGTTCACGCAGGGCAGCACCAGGCCGCGCAGCCATTGGCCGGGGCTGTCGGAGAAGCGCGCGTAGCCCTGCACCGGAAACCACGGCAGCTGGATCGCGAAGGCGTAGATCAGCAGGTAGCCCACCAGGAACACCGGCACCGAGAACGCGAGCACCGCGAACAGCATCACGAGCCGGTCGATCCAGCTGCCCGCGCGGTAGGCCGCGAGCGTGCCCAGCGGCACCGCCAGAACGAGCGTGATGGCCATGGTCAGCACCGCGATCGACACCGTGGGCTCCAGCCGCTGCGCGAGCAGCTGCGCCACCGGCACCTGGGTGAAGATCGAGGTGCCGAGGTCGCCCGTGAAGAGCTTGCCCAGCCAGATTGCGAACTGCTGCCACAGCGGCAGGTTGAGGCCGAGCGCGGCGCGCAGTTTCTCGATGTCCTCGACCGAGGCCAGGTCGCCCGCGATCAGCGCCGCGGGGTCGCCCGGCGACAGGTGGATCAGCAGGAACACCACCACCGCCACCACGGCCATCACGGGCAGCGTCGAGAGGAATCGTCGGAGGATGTAGCCCATGGTGCTGCCGTGCGATGCCGCTTACTTGTCGAGCATCCAGACCGTCGGCATGCCGGCCCAGAGCTTGTCCGTGCCCTTGAGGCTCGCGCGCGCGGCAAACGCGGCCGTGTACTGGCCTGCGTTGATGTAGGGCACCGTTTCGTAGGCGCGGGCCTGGAAGGCGTCGAGGATCTCGCGGCGCTTGGCCGGCACGGTCTCCTTGAGCCAGGCGTTGCGCAGGTCGTCGAGCGTCTTGTCGCAGGGCCAGCCGGGCAGGGTGTTGCCGCAGGCCGCGCTCAGGTAGGCGTTGGTGATGGGGGAGTTGACGTCGAACTCGCCCGCCACCGTGACGTACATGTTCCAGCCGCCGGCCTCGGGCGCATCGCGCTTGGCGCGGCGCGCGCCGATGGAGGCCCAGTCCATGGTCTGCGCATCGACGTTCATGCCGATGCTGCGCATGGTCTGCGCGGCCATCAGCGCCTCGGCGTTGAGGTAGGTGACGTCGCTCGGCACCAGGATGGTGATCTTCTCGCCCTTGTAGCCGGCGTCCGCGAGCATCTTCTTGGCCTTGGCCACGTCGGCCTTGCGGTAGGGTTCGGCGCCCGCGGCGGTGTCGTTGGGGCTGCCGCAGATGAAGAAGGTCTGGCAGTAGCTCATGCGCATGTCCAGCGGATAGCCCATGGCCGCGACGATGCGCTCCTGGCTCACGGCCTGCAGCAGCGCCTGGCGCACCTTCGGGTTGTTGAAGGGCGGCAGCAGGTGGTTCATCACCAGGAAGCCCTGGTAGGTGCCGCCCGAGCCGATCTTCACGCCCGGGTCGGTGCGCAGCGGCGCGATGTAGTCGGGCGGCACTTGCTCCACCAGGTCGACCTCGCCGCGCTTGAGCGCCGCGATGGCGCTGTTGGCGTCGGGCAGGTAGAGCCATTCCACGCGGTCGAAGCTGGTCTTCTTGCTGCCGGCCAGGCCGCTCGGCGCTTCGCTGCGCGGCAGGTAGTTGGGGTTGCGCACGAACACGGTCTTGTTGCCAGGCACCCATTCGTCGCGCTTGAAGATGAAGGGGCCGGAGCCGATCACCTCGGGCAGCGGCGCGGTGGCGGGCATCTTCGCGAGCCGCTCGGGCAGGATCACGGGCGGAAAGCTCGACGGCTTGGCGAGCCCCTCGAGCACCAGGCCGAAGGGCTCGGCGAGCGTGAGCGTGAAGGTGCGCGCATCCACCGCCTTCCACTCGGCGCCGCCCGCCACCATGGCGCGGCCGATGCTGTCGCGTGCGGCCCAGCGCTGCAGCGAGGCAATCGCGTCGGCCGAGGTCACGGCGCTGCCGTCGGAGAACTTCAGGCCTGGGCGCAGCGTGAAGCTCCACTGCTTGCCGTCCTTGGAGGAGGTGTACTTCTCGGCCATCTGCGGCTGCGGCTTGCCGTTCGCATCCTGCGCGAACAGCGTGTCGTAGACCATGTAGCCGAAGTTGCGCGAAATGTAGGCGGTGGTGAAGGTCGGGTCGAGGATCTTCAGGTCGGCATGCGCCACCACCTTGAGCGTCTTGGGCGGCGCCGTCTGGGCGAGCGCCGGCAAGTACGCGGCCGAAAGCGCCAGGGTGGCAAGGGCTGCAAGCGTTCGTCGTTTCATCGTCGGTACTCCGGTGGGGGGCGAAAGAAAGGTCAGGCGGCAGCGCCGATGGGCCACTTGGGCAGGCGCGCCTTGCGGTAGGGCAGGGTGTTCAGGTCGAGCGTCACGGCGCCGGGAGCGCCGGCGTAGATCACGTGCTTCGCAACCTTCGAGTAAGAAGCGTAGAAGTGCTGCGACGACTTCACGACGATGATCTTCCTGGCCGCCAGGTCGCATCCGAGCTGCGTGAACAGGTCGGTGCCCATGGCCTGGTTGCGCAGCGTGACCAGCACGATCTCGATGCCGTTGGCCTCGACCAGCGCGCTGTCGCCCATGAGCGTGGGCGTGCCCGCCAGGCCCGTCATCACCAGGTCGTGCTTGAGCGCCTTCACGGTGCAGTCGAGGTCGATCGGGTCGCCCGAGAGCGGGCTGATCTTGCCGCCGATGCGCATGGCCAGCTTCGCGCCCACGCCGGCATCGAAGGCGATGCGCACCGCGATCGGGTCCCACATCGGACCGATGGCCGCGTTCGCGATGCCGCGCTCGACCATGCGGCGCAGGATGAAGGTGGAGTCGCTGGCCGCGCCGCCGCCGGGGTTGTCGGCGCCGTCGGACAGCACTACCGGGCCACCGTCGAAGGCCAGCGCCTGGTCGAGCGAGGCGTCGATGCCCGGGTAGTCGATCGTGAGCCCGTCGCGCATGGCGATGACTTCGTCCGCGAGCTGGCGGGCGAGCGCATCGGCCTTGGCCTGGTCGCCGTCGGTGTAGACCAGCACCTTGGTGCCCATCTCGGGCACGTCGCCCCATGAGAAGCCGTGCGTGAGCGAGATCGACAGCACGCCGTCCTTGCCCTCGAGCGACTGCATGCGCTCGACGAACCCGCGCGCCGGCTCGCGCGAGGTGTGAACGGTAACGATCATGTCGCAGTCGACCATCGCGGCCACCGGCTTCACCTTGCCTTCGACCATTGCGGCGCAGATGTCCACCAGCTCCAGGCCGCGTTCGAGCACGTCGGTGTGCGGGTATTCCTTGAACGAGATCATCAGGTCGGCGTTGTCGACCATCTGGGGCGTCAGGTGGTTGTGCGGATCGAGTTCGGCGCCGATCACCACGCCGGGCCCGACGATCTGCCGCACGCGCGCGAGCAGATCGCCCTCGCAGTCGTCGTAGCCGTCGGCCACCATGGCGCCGTGCAGGCCGAGCAGCACCATGTCGACCGGCAGCACCGCGCGCAGGTCGGCCAGCAGTTCGTCGCGCAGCGTCTCGTAGGCGTGGCGCGTGGTGGTGCCGCTGGGCTGCGCGCCGGCCACCATGCCTTCGAACAGCTCCCAGCCGCGGTCGGCGCCGCGCATGCGCGCGGCCCACAGCGGGCCCGAGAACAGCGTCATCGCGTCCGGATGCTGGCCGGCCGGGAAGTAGCCGCGGTCCCTGAAGGAGGCGAGGCCGGTCGGCATCGGGCCGAAGGTGTTGGTTTCGGTGGCGAGGGAGGCGCTGAAGACACGCATGGGTTTGTCTCTGTGGTGGTGGGAGTGTTCTTGTCAGCCGGCTGCGACAGTGCGCAGCCGCTGCGGCCCGAGCATCTCGGCCGTGAGGCCGAAGCCCGCGATGCGTTCGGGCAGCGGCAGCCCGCGTGCCAGCGCGGCGCAGGCCTCGCCCATGGCCGCCGAGGTCTGGATGCCATAGCCGCCCTGCGCCGCAACCCAGAAGAAGCCCGGCGCGTCGGGATCGAAGCCGCCCACCAGGTCGCCGTCGGCCACGAAGGAGCGCAGGCCGGCCCAGGTGCGCGTGGGCCGGCGGATGGTGAGCGTGGTCGCTTCCTCGATGCGGTGGATCGCGAAGGCGATGTCCAGTTCTTCGGGCTGCACGTCCTGCGGCTCGACCGGGTCCGCATTGGCCGGCGAGCCCAGCAGCATGCCGGCATCGGGCTTGATGTACCAGCCTTCGTCGGCGCCGAAGACCATGGGCCAGTGTGCGACGCTGCTGCCTTCGGGCGGCGCGAAGATGAAAGCCGAGCGCCGGCGCGGCTCGATGCCGATGGGCTGCACGCCAGCCAGCTGCGCGATGGTGTCGACCCAGGCGCCCGCGGCATTGAGCAGCACCGGCGCTTCGTACACGGCGCCGCCAGCGGTCACGCGCCAGCGCTCGCCGATGCGCTCGATGGCCGTCACGCCGGCATCGCACACCAGCTTGCCGCCGGCCTGCCGCATGCCGCGCAGGTAGCCCTGGTGGATGGCGTGCACGTCCATGTCGGCGGCATCGGGTTCGTAGACCGCGCCGGCGACCTGCTCGGGCCGTAGGGCCGGCACCATCGCGAGTGCCTCTTCGCTGCCCAGGCGCGTGGCGCCGGTGTTCATGGCGCGCAGCACGTTCCAGTGGGCTTCGAGCTCCGGCAGGTGCTCGGTGCTCGCGACCATCATCGCGCCGCGTGGCGTGAGCAGCGGGTGTTCGGAAAAACCTTCGGGCGGATGCTCGAGAAAGGCGCGGCTCGCCATGGTGAGGGCGCGCACCTGCGCCGTGCCGTAGCTTTCCATGAAGAGCGCGGCCGAGCGGCCGGTGGAGTGGTAGCCCGGCTGGGCTTCGCGTTCGAGCAGGATCACGCGGGCGTGCGGCGCGAGCCAGTGGGCCACCGAAGCCCCGGCAATGCCGCCGCCAATCACAAGGTAGTCGGCCACCGTGGGTGCTTTGGAATTTGCAGTCATCGGCGAAAAGTGTAGGTAGAAATTTGCGGATACGCAAATAAAATAGAGGGCACCAAGGGGAAACCATGGTGCACCTGGTCGGTGAAATTTGCGTCAACGCAATTTGCGTATACGCAACTTCCGGGCCTGCACCGCCCGGGCCGCAAGGAACGGCGCGGCACCGGGCTGGCAGAATTGCGCTGCACCACAAGAGAAAGCCAAGCGTGAATCCACACACAGGGACCAAGCCGGGGACAAGGCCGAAGGACGAGGCGCCCACGCTGGACCGCACCACCTTCGGCCATCGCCTGCGCGCCGCGCGCAAGCGCTTCGGCTGGACGCTGGCGCAGCTGGCCGAGCGCTCGGGCGTGTCGATCACCACCATCTCGCGCGCCGAGCGCGGCCAGCTCGCGCTGGGCTACGAGAACTTCACCGCGCTCGGCCGCGCGCTGGAGATGGACATGAACGCCATGTTCGCGGGCGCCGGCGTCAAGCCCGCGCAGCTCGACGGGCCGGTCGTCACGCGCGCCGGCAAGGGCGTGGTGTACCGGGGCCTGTCGATCGCGTATGAATTCCTCGGCACCACGGCGGCCGGCAAGCAGATGAGCCCCATCGTGGGCACCGTGCATGCGCGCCGCATCCACGGCCCGGAAGACTTCGTGCGGCACTCCGGCGAGGAATTCGCCTACGTGCTGTCGGGCGAGATCGAGGTGCACTTCGACAACGGCGAGGTGGTGCGCCTGGCGCGCGGCGACTCGCTGTACTTCGACAGCCGCATCGGCCACGCCTATGTGAGCGTGAGCCGGCAGCTCGCCAAGATCGTGGGCATGACCACCGCGGAGAGCGGGCACATGAGGTCGGCGCGCGAGGCGCCTGAGCCGGGGCCGGAGCCGAAGCGCAAGGCCGCGGCAAGGAAGACCCGCCGCGGCCGGAAGGATTGAAAGGACGGCTCTTGCAAGGTGTTGACTGCGGCGCGGTGCCAACGCTATAGTCGCGGCCGCAGTCGCCCACGCGGCGCTGCCGTAAGCGTTACCGTCATCCAACGCGTCCTTTGTCGAGAGGATCCCAGCGGGGAATATCTCGATCCATAAAGACGCGCCTTGGCATGACATCACTTTTCTCATCCGCTTCCGTTCGCCCCCTCGAGACCCGTTCTGCTTTCACGGGGCTCGCCCCGGTGGTGCTGGCGGTCTTCCTCGGATTCCTTGCAATCAGCGTTCCGCTGGCTGCGCTCGCGCTCCAGGTGCGCGACCGCCTGGGATTCGGCGCGGCCACCGTCGGCTGGGCCATCGGCCTTCAGTCGCTCGCCACTTTGCTGACCCGCCACCAGGCCGGCACGCTCTGCGACCAGCGCGGCCCGCGGGCCGCTGTGCTTTTCGGCCTTCCGCTGGCCGCCTGTTCGGGCCTGGCCTATGGCTTGTCGAACGCCCTGCCCATCGATCCCGCTGCGAAGCTTGCCGTCCTGCTGCTGGGCCGGCTGGTGGCGGGCGTCGGCGAAAGCCTGTTTCTCACCGGCTTGATGAGCTGGGGCATTGCACGCGTGGGCGCCGCCCGCACCGGGCAGGTGATGTCGTGGACGGGCATTGCCATCTACGCCGCGCTCGGGCTCGGCGCGCCGCTCGGGCTGGCCGTGCAGGCGTCGCATGGCTTCACGGGTGTGGGCGTGGCCGCGCTGCTGGCACCGATGCTGGCCTGGGTCATCGCGGCGCGCCTTCCGGCGGTGGCCGCGGCAGGCGGGCAGCGCGTGCCCTTTCATCGGGTGCTCGGACTGATCTGGCGGCCCGGTCTCGTGCTCGCGCTGGCGACCGTGCCCTATGCCGCGATGGCGGCCTTCCTGACGCTCGACTACGCGGCCCACGGCTGGCCGCATGCCGGCACGGCGCTGCTCGGCTTCGGTGCCGCCTATGTCTTCGTGCGGCTGGCCGGTTCGGGCCTGCCGGACCGCTTCGGCGCGACGCGCGTGGCCGTGGGCTCATTGATTTTCGAGGCCGTGGGGCAGGTGCTCGTCTCGTGCGCCGCCACGCCCGCGATGGCCGTGTGCGGAGCCACGCTGACGGGGCTCGGCTTTTCGCTCGTGTTCCCGGCGATGGGCGTGCTGGCGACCCGGTCGGTGCCGCCGCAGCAGCGCGGCCGCGCGGTGGGCAACTTCATTGCGTTTGCGGACATCGCAATGGGGGTGACCGGACCCGCGGTCGGCATTGCGACGCAGTGGCTCGGGATCACGGCAGCTTTCCTCGTGGGTGCCGGCGCGACCTGTGCCGCGCTGTGCCTGCTGCCTTCCTTGCGGCTCGGCCGCAGCAGCGGCTAGCGGCGCGAAGCGCTACCGCATGGGGCCGCCATGGCACTGTCGCCGATTTGCAGCGCGCCGCGCTTCGGCTCGCTATGCTGGCGCCCGCCATCCACTCCAACAAAGAGAACCTTCATGACCATGCGCTCCTCGCCTTTCTTCGCCCTGCGCTCCATTGCACTGGCCTGCGGCCTCGTGTTCGGTGCCGCCGCCGCCGCGCATGCCGCGCCCGATGCCAAGCTGCTCGCCGCCGCTGAAAAGGCGCAGCCCGCGGTGATCGACAACCTCAAGGAAATGGTGCTGATCGAGTCGGGCAGCCTCAACGTCGACGGCCTGCTCAAGATGGCCGACGTGGTGGAAGCGCGCCTGAAGGCCGCCGGCTTCAAGACCGAGCGGCGCAAGGCCACATCCGGTGCGGGCGCCGACATCGTCATCGGCACCCTCAAGGGAACCGGCAAGCGCAAGATCATGCTGCAGGGGCACATGGACACGGTGTACGCCGCCGGCATCCTGAACAGCCAGCCCTACAAGGTCGACGGCAACCGCATCTACGGACCGGGCATCGCGGACGACAAGGGCGGGCTCGCGGTGATGATGGCTTCGCTGAAGATCCTGGCCGACGCGGGCTGGCGCGACTACGACACGCTCACGGTGTTCATGAACCCCGACGAAGAGGTGGGCTCGGTCGGCTCCGGCGAACTCATCGCAACCATGGCCGATCAGCACGACACGGTGCTGTCCTTCGAGCCCACCGCGGCCAAGTCGGTGGCCAAGGGCGAATCGCTGCTGCTGGGCGCGGCCGGCATCGCGCAGGCCACGCTCGACGTGAAGGGCCGCGCATCGCATGCAGGTGCTGCACCCGAGCTGGGCCGCAACGCCCTGTACGAGCTGTCGTACCAGCTGCTGCAGACCCGCGACGTGGCAAAGGACATTCCCGGCGTCGCACTCAACTGGACCGAGGCTCGCGCCACCGGGCCGATCAACCAGATCACCGAAAAGGCGCAGGCGCTCGGCGACATCCGCATCACGCAGCCTGGCGCCGAGAAGAAGCTCGAAGCCGCGCTGCAGGCGAAGATCGCGAGCGGCAAGCTGGTGCCCGATACCGAGACCACGCTCAAGGTGGAAGTGGGCCGTCCGGCTTTCGTGGCGGGCGAGAAGGGCCGCGCGCTGGGCGAGAAGGCGCAGGCCATCTACAAGGAGATCGATCGCGAGCTCGCGCTCACGCCAATGACCGGCGGCGGCACCGATGCGGGCTATGCAGGCCGCTCCGGCAAGGCCACCGTGCTCGAGAGCTTCGGCCTGGCGGGCTTCGGCTATCACGCGCGCGACGAATACATCGAGGTCGACTCGATCGTGCCGCGCCTTTATCTCGTCACCCGGCTGCTGACCGAAATCGGCAAGCAATAGCAGCGCGCGCCGCGGCGCTCCTTCTCAGGGTTGATCCTTGGGAGGTTCGCCGGGGCGGCCGGGTGGCCGGCGATGGGCGGCTGCGGCTGCGGCCGCATGCTGCTGGGCCTGCTGTTGGCGCTGGGCCGCCTGTTGCTGCTGCTGTTGTTGGTGGAGCTGGGCCTGTTGCTGTTGGCGCTGCTGCTGCATCGCCTGTTGTTGTTGCTGGCGCGCGGCTTGCGCCTGCTGTTCCTGCTGCCGGTGCATCTGCTCTTGCTGCTGCTGGCGGGCCTGTTGCTGCGCCTGCTGCCGCTGCATCTGTTGCTGCTGCTGTGCCTGCTGGCGCCGCGATTGCTCCTGCTGTGCCGACTGCCTTTGCTGCTGGCGCTCCTGCATGGCCTGCTGCTGTTGTTGAGCCTGCTGGCTGGCGGCGCGCGCCTGTTGCTGCTGGGCCGCCTGCTGCCGCCGTGCCTGGTCCTGCTGCTGTTGTTGAAGCAAGGCCTGCGGCGCCTGCGGGGGCGCGTTGTGTGCCTGCTGCCGTGCCTGCCGCTCCTGTTGTTGTGCCTGTTGCCGTGCCTGTCGTTGCGCCTGCCGTTCTTGCTGTTCCTGCTGGCGCTGGCGGGCCTGCAACTGCTGGGCTTGTTGCGCGGCTTGCTGCTGTTCCTGCTGCTGGCGCATGAAGGCTTGCTGCTGCCGTGCCTGCTGCTCCCGTTGTTGTTGCTGTTGCTGCGCGAACTGGGCGTTCTGTGGCGGGGGCAGGCTCGGCGCGGCCGCGAAATTGGGCGCGGGAGCGCCTGGCGGCAGGCTGCGCGGTGCGTTGTTGTTGTAGACGTTGCGCACGTTGTTGACCACGGTCGTCGAACGCGAGATGTAGGTGCTGTTGTTGTAGATCACGGCAGGCCGCGCATAGGCCGGCGGCACCGCGCGGTCGCGATCGCTATCGCGGTCACGGTAGCGCGGCGCACCCCAGTTCACATCCCAGGAGCGCCAGCCCCAGTCGTGCCGCTGGAGCGCGGCGCCCACGACCACGCCGAGCCCGAAGGTGAACGCGCCTGCCGCCGCCACCTGGCCGCGGCTGTAGCCGGGCGCAACCTCGACGGGCGGGGTGTACGCATAGCCGGGGTACACGGGCACGGGTTCGCCGTAGATGCGCTGCGGGTCGTAGCTCGGTACGTAGACCACGTCGGGCTGTGCGGGCTCGATGGTGATGAACTGCGGCGGCGGCTCGACCACGGCGGGGCCCGCGTAGACGGGCTGCATGTCAGGCGCCGGTGCGTAGTTGCGCGGTGTGGCGGCGCTGGCCACGCGCAGCTTGTCGTTGTTCTTGAGCCGGCCCGCCGCCGATGCGCGCTGGCGCATGACCTGGATCGCGTTCATCACGTCGGCCGGATCGTTGTAGTAGGCCTGCCCCAGCGCTTCGGTCCACGCGATGTTGCCGGCCATCTGGTCCAGCACCGGGCGGAATGCGGTGAGCGCCTTGACGCTCGGGTCCCAGGGCTGCTGGTTGGCCGCGTCGGCGAGCGCGCCGCCCTTCAAGGCCGCGTTCTGCACGAGCCAGCCGTGCGCCGCAGTGATCTGCTCGGGATAGGTGGCGCCGGCCAGCACCTGCGCCACCAGCTTGTCGGGGTACAGCGCGACGGGTGCGACCAGCTGGTAGAGCTGCTCGGCCGGGGGCGGCGTGTAGGCCGCGGGTGCGGGGGCAGCCGGCGCTGGTGCGGGCGCCGCAGCCGCTGGAGGCGAGGGCGCGGGTGCCGGCACCGAAGGCGTGTCGGTCCTGTTGCAGCCAGCGATGGCGAGCGCGCCGGTGCACAGCGAGATCGTCAGGAGCCGCGCGAGCGGTGTGCGGCGCAGTGATGTTGTCATCTGGAGTTCCTGTGGGCGCAGAAGTCACGCCTTCGAAACTCTTCAACGGCGCGCTACCTGTAGCGACGACGCCAGCGTGCATCGTCGATGCAACGGTCTGTGTCGGTGTTGCGCCGCCTGTGCTGTCGGCGCAGAACCACAAGTCGCCAGAAACCCTACTTGGCCCCGCCCGTGTATTTGCTGACGCTCGTTGCGTTCACGTGGTAGCCGCTCACGCCCATCATCGAATCATTGCGCAGGGTCTGCAGCTTGCCGGTGACCCACACGGTGTCCATGGCGCGGAACTTGGCGCCCTTGGGCGTTACCACATGCAGGATCTGGTTGGCCGGCGGCGGCGGCGTATGGATGCAGGCGCCGAAGTAAGGCACGAGCAGGAACTCGGTGACTTCGCCCTTGGCTTCCTCGAGCGGCACGATGAAGCCCGGGATCTTGATGTCCGCGCCGTTCATGGCCGGGTTGGTCGGCGCGTTGTTCGACACTTCCTGCATTTTCATGAGCAGCTCGTTGGCGCGCGGGTCGCCGTCGTTGAGCGCGCTCAGGTCCATGCCTTTGAATTCCTTGGCCGGGTCCCAGTCCTTGGGCACGAGTTCTTCCCAGGTGATCTGGCGCGGCTGGCCCGGCGCGGCCTTGGCCGCTGCGGCAGCTGCGGCCTTTCCGCCGAGCGGGTTCGATGCGGTGGTGTCCTTGGGCGCCGGCTCGGCGGCCCATGTGGCGGCGGCCAGGCCGGCGCCGGCCAGCAGCATCGAAAGCCGCGTGAAAGCCTGGATCGTGGGGTTCTTCTTTGCGATGCGCATGGTTCAAATCCTCGGTGAGAGGCCGTCGGCAAGAGAGAGCCGGTAGGCCCGGATGCCGGGCAAGAGGCTCGCCAGCCAACCCGCGACCAGCAGGCTCGCCATCAGCAGCCATTCGTTCAGTGTAGGTGGCGAAAGGGTCAATGTCAGCCCGAACTGCGCCTGCAGCCATGGCGCGAGCAGGGCGATGCCGAGCACCGCCATCAGCACGCCGAAGGCCACGCCCAGCACTGTGACCATGGCGCCTTCGAGCGCAAGCAGCGCCAGCACATGGCGCAGGCCGGCGCCCACGGCGCGCAGCACGGCCAGTTCACGCCGCCTTTCGTTGAGCCCCGCCATCACCACGGAGACCAGGCCCGCAAGGCTCACGAGCGCGACCAGTGCCGACATCAGCAGCAGGGCGTTCTCGCCGATGCCGATCACGCTCCACAGCTCGTCGAGCGCCACGCCCGGCAGGATGGCCATCAGCGGCTCGCCGGTGTAGGTGGAAATCCAGCGCTGCACGCCGAACACGGCGGAGCGGTTCTTCAGGCCCACGAGCGCGGCCGTTACGTTCTTGGGCGTGAGATCGAACTTGCGCACCTGCTCGGCCGGGATCTTCACGCCCGGCATCGGCGCGCCGCCCACCCATTCGAGGTGGATGGCTTCCATCGCCTCGAGGCCGATGTGCACCGTGCGGTCGACTGGCGTGCCGGTGCGCGCGAGCACGCCCACCACGGTGAAGGGCTTGTCGGCATGCTCGGACGCGTTGAGTTCGCCGCTGCCGTGCGCGAGCGTGATCCTCTGGCCGACGTGGTAGCCGAGCTTGTCGGCCACTTCGGCGCCCACCACGGCATCGAACAGCGCGCTGAAGGGCTTGCCCTCGCGCAGCGCGAGCGGCTGGCGGTTGCCGTAGCGAAAGCGCGTGAAGTATTCGGGCGAGGTGGCGAGCACCGCGAAGCCGCGGTGCGAATCGCCCAGCGAAAGCGGCACCACCCAGTCGACGCCGGGGTGCGCAGCCAGCGCCTGCACGCTCTTCCATGAAATGTTGTTGGTGGCCGCGCCGATGCGGAACACCGAGTACAGCAGCAACTGCGTGGCGCCGGTGCGCGCACCCACGATCAGGTCGGTGCCCGAGACGGACGAGGCGAAGTTCTCGCGCAGCTCGGTGCGGATGCGCTCGACGCCGAGCAGGAGGAAGGTCGACAGCGCGATCGAGAAGACCGTGAGCGCCAGCGTGAAGCGCCGGTTCCAGGCACTGCGCCAGGCAATGGAAAAGAGCGCCTTCATCTCACGCGTCCGCCGCCATGGCGGCAGGCGCCGCGCGGTTGATCTCGGGCAGCAGCACGTGCCGCGCAAAGCGCTGCGCAATGCGCTGGTCGTGGCTCACGAACACGAGCGCGCTGTTGTTGACTGCGCAGGCCGTCAGCAGCACGTCGAGGAAGGCTTCGCGCCGGTCTTCGTCGAGCGCGGAGGTGGGTTCGTCGGCAATCACCACCTCGGGCTGGCCGATGAGCGCGCGCGCCGCGGCCACGCGCTGCTGCTGGCCCACCGAGAGCTGCATTGCCTGCCGCTTCCAGAGGTTGTGGTCGAGGCCCATCTGCTCGAGCAGGTGTTCGGCCTCTTCGCGCGCGCTGCCGCCGCGCGCGGCCTGGGATTCGCGCCGCTGCGAGAAGCGGCAGGGCAGCAGCACGTTGTCGAGCACGCTCAAATACGGCAGCAGGTTGAACTGCTGGAAGATGTAGCCGACATGCGCGACGCGGCAACGGTCGCGCGCGGCGCCCGAGAGCTGCGACCAGTCGTGCCCCAGCAGCATGACGCGGCCTTCGTCCGCCACCAGCACGCCCGCCAGCAGCGACAGCAGCGTGCTCTTGCCGCAGCCGCTCGGCCCGTGCAGGAAGACCGCCTCGCCCGCGGTGATGCGCAAGGCCTCGATGTCGATGCACGGCCTTGCCATGCCGGGCCACGAGAAGCGCAGCCCTTCGGCGGCGAGCACCACGCGCAGCGGCGGCGCGGCCTCGCCCTGGGGGACGGTGCTCACGGCGTCACTTGCCCAGGTTCAGGCGAACGGGCTGGGTAGCTTGCGCACCGGCCGGGCGCTTGAGCTGGCGCTTGGACTGGCCTTGGGCAGTCGCAATCTGCACATCGATCTGGCGCGTGCCCTTGAAGGCGGAGAAAAGATTCACGTCGATGAACTTTGCCGCGGCCGCATGGGTGCAGTTGAACGAAATGGTGGCGTCGAGGTCGGCGTGGCCCGCGGGCTCGCTGGGGTCGGGGTTGCCCAGGCCCAGTGCGCTGGAGCGTAGCTCGACCGGGCCGAGCTTGCAGTTGGCGGCCGGGTCGATGGCAAACAGCTTGTCGGCTGCGCGCAGCTGGGCGATGGCGTCTTCGGCGGTCTTCTTCTCGGCATCGGTCTTGGGCGCGCGCTCGAAGCCGACGATGTTGTCGAGCGGGGACTCCATGTCGATCACCACCGTGGGCCCGTCGACCGCCACGTCGAGCTTGAGTTGCCCATGCACGTGCGCATGCTGCTGCTGCGCCTGGGCGGAAAGAAAGGGGGCTGCGAACAATGCCGCGGCCAAAGCGAAGCCGGATGAAATGCGTCGAAGTCGGGTCTTGCTCATGGTTCTGCGCCTTGCCGGGTCGGCAGCCCCGGCGTGTTGCTCCATTCGCTCCAGCTGCCGGCATAGAGCGCCGTCGTCCCAAGGCCCGCGATCTGCATCGCAAGCAGGTTGGGCACAGCGCTCACGCCGCTGCCGCAATGGTGGACGACCGTCGCCGGGTCGCGTCCCGCGAGCAGCGCTTCGAACTCGGCACGCAGTTGCGATGCCGGCTTGAACTTGCCGTCGGGGCCGAGGTTCTCGGCGAAGGGCCGGTTCACAGCCCCGGGGATGTGACCCGCAATCGGGTCCAGAGGTTCCACCTCTCCGCGATAACGCGCAGCGGCACGCGCGTCGATCAGGTTCTGGTCAGGCTGGCCGAGCCGGCGCGCCACGACGTCGGTGGTCACCAGTTCCACCAGCGGTTCGCCCATCACAAAGTTCGACTGGAAGTGCGCGGGTTCTTCGCGGTTCGTGACTTCGCCGCCCGCGGCCTGCCAGGCCTGCAGGCCGCCGTCGAGCACGGCCACCGCGTCGTGGCCCATCCACTTGAGCATCCACCAGAGCCGGCCGCAGTAGTTGGCGCCGTTGCGGTCGTACACCACGGCCTGCATGTCGTTGGAAAAGCCGATGCTCGACAGCCAGGCCGCGAATTTTTCGCGGCTGGGCAGCGGATGGCGTCCGCCCGAGGCCGGCACGCCGTCTTCCTGCGCGATGACCACGTCGCCCTGGGCGCCCGGCACGCCGTGCTTGGCGCTCAAGTCGGTGTCGAGGTTCGCATACACCGCGCCCGGAATGTGGGCGGCGGCATATTGCTGCGCGCCGGCTTCGGGCTTCATGAGATCGAAGCTGCAGTCAAACACCATGTGGGGCGCGTCGCCGGACTGCAACTGCTGGAGTTGTTCGACGCTGAGGAGGGTGGTGTACATGGCGGGGTTCCTTCGTTGTCGATGAGGGTCGATGCAGATCAGTGTTCTTCGGCCGGCGCCTTGGGCACTGCGCGCTGGCGCAGCACGGTGGCCGCGATGCCGCTCACGATGATGAGCGCCATGCCGGTCCAGCCGGCGGCGTCGATGCGGTCGTCGAACAGCACCACGCTGTACAACGCCGCAAAGATGATGCCGGAGTACTGCAGGTTGGCCACCACGAGCGTGCCGGCCTGCGTCTTGGCCGTGGCGTAGGCGCGCGTCATGCACAGCTGCCCGAGGGCCGCCAGCAGGCCGATCGGCAGCAGCCACAGCGCATGCTGCCACGTCCAGGAGCCTCCGCCCGAAAACCCCGTGGCCGCCGTGGCAAAGGCGCCTGCCACCGCGGAACCCACCGCGAAATAGAACACCGTGCGCAGCTCCGGCTCGCCGATGCGCGACAGCGCCACCACCTGCATGTAGGCGAAGGCGGCCGTGAGGCCCGACAGCAGGCCCAGCATTCCCGCGAAGCCGTCGCTGCCGCTGACCGTGGGCTTGAGCATCAGCACCACGCCGACGAAGCCCGCGAGCACGGTCAGCGCGAGCGTGCCCTGCAGCGGCGGGCGCTCGATGCGGCCGTCGCGCCCCGGCACCGGCACCCAGGCCAGCAGCGCGCCGCCGACCAGGAAGGCCGCGATCCACACGCTGCTCATGTAGTTGAGCGTGACGGCCGTGGCCAGCGGCATGTGGGCAATGGCGTAGAACCACGCACCCAGCGACACCACGCCGATGGTGCTGCGCCAGGCGTGCATGCCGGGGTAGCGGGTGGCCATGGAGACGCCGCGGTTGCGCGCGAGAAACCACAGGAACACGATGCCGATCAGGCCGCGCCCGAGCACCATCTCGCCGCTGTTGAACCAGGCCGAGGCGACCTTCACGACCACGCTCATGGTGGCGAACAAAAAGGCGCCGAGCACCATCCAGAGCGCTTGCACTGTGTTCGGCTCAGGCGTTGTTCTGCATTGCGCTGCGGTACCACTCGTGGAACTGCTGCATGCCGTCTTCCATCGGACTCTGGTAGGGGCCGCTCTCGTCGTCGCCGCGCAGCATGAGCGCGCGCCGGCCGGCGTCCATGCGCTCGGCGATCTCGTCGTCCTCCACGCAGGTCTCCATGTAGGCGGCCTGCTGGGCCTCGACGAATTCACGCTCGAAGGCCACGATTTCCTCGGGGTAGAAGAACTCCACCATGTTGAGCGTCTTCGTGGGGCTCACCGGATGCAGCGTCGACACGGTGAGCACATGCGGATACCACTCGATCATCACGTGCGGATAGTAGGTGAGCCAGATGGCGCCGTACTTGGGCGGCTTGCCTTCGCGGTACTTGAGCAGCTGCTCCTGCCACTTCTGGTAGATCGGGCTGCCCGCGCGGCCGAGCCGGTTGGCCACGCCCACGGTCTGCACCGAGAAGTTGCGGTTGAACTCCCAGCGCAGGTCGTCGCAGGTGACGAAGCTGCCCAGGCCCGGGTGGAACGGGCCGACGTGGTAGTCCTCCAGGTAGACCTCGATGAAGGTCTTCCAGTTGTAGTTGCACTCGTGCAGTTCGACGCGGTCGAGCGCATAGCCCGTGAAGTCGAGGTCGGCGCGCGGGCCGAGTTCGGCCATGTCGGCCGCCACGTCGCGCCCCGCGCCATCGGGGCCGCGCTCGAACAGCAGGCCGTTCCACTCGGTGAGCGGATAGTTGTGCAGGTTGAGGCAGGGGTCCTGCTGGAAGTGCGGCGCGCCGATCAGCGTGCCGGTGGTGCGCGCGTCGCTTGCCGCATAGGTCCAGCGGTGCAGCGGGCACACGATGTTGCCGCCGGCCTGGCTGTCGAGCTGGCCGCGGCCCTGCAGAATGAGCGCCTGGCGGTGGCGGCACACGTTGGAGATGAGTTCCACGCCCTTGGGCGTGTGCACCAGCGCGCGGCCCTGGTGCTCCTGCGGCAGCGTATGGAAGTTGCCGGGCTCGGGCACGGCCAGCCGGTGGCCCACATAGCGCGGACCTTGCGCGAACAGCGTTTGCATTTCGCGCGCGTAGAGCGACTCGTCGAAGTACGCGGAAACTGGAAGTTGGCTCGTGGCCTGCTGCAGTTGAAGACTTAAATCAGACATGGAGGACCTGACCAAGCTCCCCACAGGGAGAAAAAAAGAAAAGACGGAAGGCGCCGTCTGGAGGGCGACGGCCCGAAGAGTTGTGCCGGGTTGGCCGGCATGGGAACCCCGGATTGTACCCAAGGGGGCAGTGCGGTGCCCATGGCTTGCCGCATGCCGGCGCCCGTTTGCTTCCCCGTCCTAAAATGCGCGGTTTCACACTCGCTCCCTCGCATGCCCAAGGTCCCTTCTTCCGCCACGTCCAGCCCGGCCGCCACGCCCGATACGGGGCCGCTGCCGGCCAGCTACGAAGCCGGGCTCCAGGAGTTGGAACAATTGGTTGCAGAACTCGAGTCGGGCCAATTGCCGCTCGACCAGCTGCTCGGCAGCTACCAGCGCGGCGCTGCGCTGCTTGCCTTCTGCCGCGAAAAGCTCCAGGCGGTCGAAGACCAGATCAAGGTGCTCGACGCGGGCAGCCTCAAGCCCTGGACTTCCGAATGAGCGCGGCGGACCTGGTTCACTGGGACGCCGCACGCCTGGCCAGCTGGAGCGACCCGCACCTGGCGCGCGTCGAGGCGGCGCTGTCGCGCTGGGTCGGCGTCGATGCGCCGGTGCTGCTCGGCGATGCCATGCGCTATGCGGTGCTCGACGGCGGCAAGCGGCTGCGGCCGCTGCTGGTGCTGGCGGCGAGCGAAGCGGTCGGCGGCAATGCGGCCGCGGCGCTGCGCGCAGCCTGTGCCACCGAGCTGATCCACGCCTACTCGCTGGTGCACGACGACCTGCCGAGCATGGACAACGATGTGCTGAGGCGTGGCAAGCCCACCGTGCACGTGAAGTTCGGCGAGGCCGACGCGCTGCTGGCCGGCGACGCGCTGCAGGCCCTGGCCTTCGAACTGCTCACGCCCGACGGCGACGAGATTCCCGCATCGATCCAGGCCACGCTGTGCCGGCTGCTCGCGCGCGCCGCGGGCAGCCAGGGCATGGCAGGCGGGCAGGCCATCGACCTGGCCAGCGTGGGCCTGGCGCTGGACGAAGCGCAGCTGCGTGAAATGCACCGCCTGAAGACCGGCGCGCTGCTGCAGGGCAGCGTCGAGATGGGCGCGGCCTGCGCCGGCGCCGTGGCGCCCGCGGCGCTGGCCGCGCTGCGCGACTATGGCGCCGCCATCGGCCTGGCGTTCCAGGTGGTCGACGACATCCTCGATGTCACGGCCGATTCGCAGACCCTCGGCAAGACGGCCGGCAAGGATGCGGCCGCCGACAAGCCCACCTATGTTTCGCTGTGGGGCCTGGACGGTGCGCGTGCGCAGGCAAGGCAGCTGCTGGCCGAGTCGCTCGCGGCGCTGGACCGCAGCGGCCTGGCCGACACTTCGGCCTTGCGCGCGCTGGCCCACATGGTCGTCGACCGCGACCGATGAACAACTCACAGATGGACAAGAAGACCCACGACGTTCCCATGGCTGCGCTGCTTCCCACGCTTCACGATCCATCGCCGATCCGCCACTACGACCGCGCCCAGCTCAAGCAGCTGGCGGCCGAGGTGCGCGCCTGCGTGCTCGACAACGTCTCGCGCACCGGCGGCCACCTGAGCTCGAACCTCGGCACCGTCGAGCTCACGGTCGCGCTGCACCATGTGTTCAACACGCCGCACGACCGCCTGGTGTGGG
Source organism: Variovorax sp. V93 (assembly GCF_041154485.1). Classification (NCBI taxonomy): domain Bacteria; kingdom Pseudomonadati; phylum Pseudomonadota; class Betaproteobacteria; order Burkholderiales; family Comamonadaceae; genus Variovorax; species Variovorax sp. V93. The sequence goes on from NZ_AP028669.1 coordinate 1,760,611, forward strand.
ACGTGGGCCACCAGACCTATCCGCACAAGATCCTCACGGGCCGGCGCGAGCGCATGCCCACGCTGCGGCAGATCGGCGGCATCTCGGGCTTTCCGCAGCGCAGCGAGAGCGAATACGACACCTTCGGCACGGCGCACTCCTCGACCAGCATCTCGGCCGCGCTCGGCATGGCGATGGCGGCCAAGCAGAAGGGCGAGGACCGCCATTCCGTGGCCATCATCGGCGACGGCGCGCTCACGGCCGGCATGGCCTTCGAGGCGCTCAACAACGCCGGCGTGTGCGACTGCAAGCTGCTGGTGATCCTGAACGACAACGACATGTCGATCAGCCCGCCCGTGGGCGCGCTCAACCGCTACCTCGCGCAGCTCATGAGCGGCAACTTCTACGCCGCCGCCAAGAACGTCGGCAAGAGCGTGCTGCGCGCCGCGCCGCCGCTGTTCGAACTGGCCAAGCGCTTCGAGCAGCATGCCAAGGGCATGGTGGTGCCGGCCACGCTGTTCGAGCAGTTCGGCTTCAACTACGTCGGCCCCATCGACGGCCACGACCTCGATTCGCTGGTGCCCACGCTCGAGAACCTCAAGCACCTGGACGGCCCGCAGTTCCTGCACGTGGTCACCAAGAAGGGCCAGGGCTACAAGCTGGCCGAGGCCGACCCGGTGGCCTACCACGGGCCCGGCAAGTTCGATCCGCAGGTGGGGCTGGTCAAGTCCACGGCGGTGGCCAAGCAGACCTTCACGCAGGTCTTCGGCCAGTGGCTGTGCGACATGGCGGCGCACGACGGCCGGCTGGTGGGTATCACGCCGGCCATGCGCGAAGGCTCGGGGCTGGTCGAGTTCGAGCAGCGCTTTCCCGACCGCTACTACGACGTCGGCATTGCCGAGCAGCATGCCGTCACCTTCGCGGCGGGCCTGGCCTGCGAGGGCCTGAAGCCGGTGGTGGCGATCTATTCGACCTTCCTGCAGCGCGCCTATGACCAGCTGATCCACGACGTCGCGATCCAGAACCTGCCGGTGGTGTTCGCACTCGACCGCGCCGGCCTCGTGGGCGCCGACGGCGCCACGCACGCGGGCGCCTACGACATCCCGTTCCTCCGCTGCATTCCCAACATGAGCATTGCCTGCCCGGCCGACGAGCGCGAGTGCCGGCAACTGCTGTCGAGCGCCTACGAGCAGAACCACCCGGTGGCCGTGCGCTATCCGCGCGGTGCCGGTGCCGGCGTGGCGCCGCACCTCGCGCTCGACGCGCTGCCCTTCGGCAAGGGCGAAGTGCGCCGCGAGGGCCAGCGCATCGCCATCCTCGCCTTCGGCACCCTGCTGTATCCGGCGCTCGCGGCGGCCGAATCGCTCGACGCCACGGTGGTCAACATGCGCTGGGCCAAGCCGCTCGACGTCGAGCTGCTGCTGAAGGTGGCGGGCACGCACGAGGCCATCGTCACGCTTGAAGAGGGGGCCGTCATGGGCGGCGCGGGCAGTGCGGTGCTCGAGGCGCTGCAGGCCGCCAACGTGCAAAAGCCCGTGCTGCAGCTGGGCCTGCCGGATCGGTTCATCGAACATGGCGACCCGGGCAAATTGCTCGCCTCCATCGGTCTCGACGCCGCCGGCATTGGAGCCTCGATCGCGCAGCGCTTCGGGGGCGTCGCAGGGTAAACCCCGGCCGGGCGCGTGTAAGCGTTTTTTACAATAACAAAGACTCACAAAAGTCGTCGACGCGGCCACAAGCCGCGTTTCGTTTTTTCCAATGCACTCGGAGTGAATTCAATGGATCGTCGTTCCCTCATCAAAAACGCCGGCATCGCCGGCGTTCTGGCCGCCGGCATTGCGCCCGCAGTTCATGCGCAGGCGGCCGTCCGCTGGCGCCTGGCATCGAGCTTTCCCAAGTCGCTCGACACCATCTATGGCGGCGCGGAAGTCTTCGCCAAGGCGGTCAAGGCCATGTCGGGCGGCAAGTTCGAAATCTCGGTTCATGCGGGTGGCGAGCTGATGCCTCCCTTCGGCGTGGTGGACGGCGTGCAGAACGGTTCGGTCGAGATGTGCCACACCGTGCCCTACTACTTCTACGGCAAGAACCCCGCGTTCGCGCTCGGCTCGGCCATTCCGTTCGGCCTGAACTCGCGCCAGATGAACGCTTGGATGATGCACGGCAACGGCCGCAAGCTCATGAACGAGTTCTACGCCAAGTACAACATGGTGAGCTTCGCGGGCGGCAACACGGGCTGCCAGATGGGTGGCTGGTTCCGCAAGGAGATCAAGTCCGTGGCGGATTTCAAGGGCATGAAGATGCGCCTGGGCGGCGGCCTCATCGGCGACGTGATGACCAAGCTGGGTGCCGTGCCGCAAAGCCTGCCGGGCGGCGAGATCTACCAGGCGCTCGAAAAGGGCACCATCGATGCCGCCGAATGGGTGGGACCGTACGACGACCAGAAGCTCGGCTTCAACAAGGTGGCGCCGTTCTACTACTACCCCGGCTGGTGGGAAGGTGGTCCGGAAGTGGACTTCTTCATCAACCAGAAGGCGCTCGACGGCCTCTCGGCCGAGAACAAGGCCATCGTGGAAGCCGCCGCGGCCGTGGCGTCGTCGGACATGCTCGCCAAGTACGACGCGCTGAACCCCATCGCGCTCAAGCAGCTGGTGGCTGCCAAGACCAAGGTGCTGCCGTTCTCCCAAGCCATGATGGACGCCGCCTACAAGGCTTCGCTCGAGGTGTATGCCGAGAACGACGCCAAGAGCCCCGAGTGGAAGAAGATCTACGCCGACTTCCGCAGCTTCCAGCGCGACCAGGTGCTCTGGTTCCGTTTTGCGGAATCGCGCTTCGACTCGTTCATGTCGACGCTCAAGCTCTGATCCGGAGTTCATCCGGCCAGCAAAAAGCCCCGCATCGCGGGGCTTTTTTTTGAGTCGCGAGAACAGAGGGCCGGGCGGGCGGGCCCCGCGGGGCCCGCGGCAGCGGCGGCCGGACTATTTCTTGCCGGCGTCCCGGTCGAGCTGTTCCTGCATGGCCTTCATCGGATCGTCTTCCGCGGCCGACGGCGCCGCGGGCGCTTCGCCGCCGGCCGGTGCCGAGGCGTCCGGCTGCGGCTCGGGTGCGGGCTGCGAATCGTCCTTGGGCATGTTGGCCTGCATCTCGGCGCCGATCTTGTCGAGGTCGACGGCGACCTCCTTGTCGAGTCCGCTCGAGACGATGGCCGGGAACGCGATGATCAGGCCGACCATGATGATCTGGATCAGCACGAAGGGCACCGCCCCCCAGTAGATCTGCATGGTGGTGACGGGTTCGATCCGTTCGTTCGTGACCTTGTCGTTGTAGGCCTTGGTAGGCGCCACGCTGCGCAGGTAGAAAAGTGCGAAGCCGAAGGGCGGGTGCATGAACGAGGTCTGCATGTTCACGGCCAGCAGCACGCCGAACCAGATCAGGTCGATGCCGAGCTTGTGCGCCACCGGAGCCAGCAGCGGCACGACGATGAACGAGAGTTCGAAGAAGTCGAGGAAGAACGCCAGGAAGAAGATCAGCACGTTCACCAGGATCAGGAAGCCGAGCTGGCCGCCGGGCATGCCGGTCAGCAGATGCTCCACCCAGCGCGGTCCGTCCACGCCCTGGAACACCAGGCTGAAGATGGTCGAGCCGATCAGGATGAACACCACGAAGCAGGACAGCTTGGTGGTGGTGTTGAGCGCCTGCTTGAGCAGGGCCATGCTCAGGCGCCCGCGCACCATGGCCATGATGAAGGCCCCGAGCGCACCCATGGCGCCGCCTTCGGTGGGCGTTGCCACGCCCAGGAAAATGGTGCCCAGCACCAGGAAGATCAGCAGCAGCGGCGGGATCAGCACGAAGGTCACGCGCTCGGCAATGCGCGACAGCAGCCGCAGCCGCAGCAGCCGGTTGGCCACTGCGATCAGGAAGGCCAGCATCACGCCGACGCACATCGACACCACGATGGTTTCGTCGGTGGCCACGCTGGTCACGGGCTCGCCGGTCCACCAGGTATGGACGTCGGCGATGTGCTCGGCAAAGAACACGGCCGCCGCGGTGGCAACGATGGTCAGCACCAGCAGCGACGGCAGGCCGCTGCTGCCGCTCGGCTCGCGGAAGGTGCGCGCCTCGAGCGGCAGGGCCGGCACCCACTTGGGCTTGAAGATGGCCAAGAGGATCACGTAGCCCGCGTACATGGCGGTCAGCATGAAGCCGGGCACGAACGCGCCCTTGTACATGTCGCCGACGCTGCGGCCGAGCTGGTCGGCCATGATGATCAGCACCAGCGAGGGCGGAATGATCTGCGCCAGCGTGCCCGAGGCCGCAATCACCCCCGAGGCAAGCCGCCGGTCGTAGCCGTAGCGCAGCATGATCGGCAGCGAGATCAGGCCCATCGAGATGACCGAGGCCGCCACCACGCCGGTGGTTGCGGCGAGCAGCGCACCCACGAAGATCACGGCCAGCGCCAGGCCGCCGCGCACGGGCCCGAAGAGCTGGCCGATCGAGTCGAGCAGGTCTTCGGCCATGCCGCTTCGCTCGAGGATCAGCCCCATGAGCGTGAAGAACGGAATGGCCAGCAGCGTGTCGTTCTGCATGATGCCGAACACCCGAAGCGGCAGCGCCTGCAGCAGTGCCTCGGGCAGCAGGCCGAGCTCCACGCCCAGGAAGCCGAAGAACAGGCCGCAGGCACCGAGGCTGAATGCCACCGGAAAGCCGAACAGCAGGAAGACGATCAGCCCCGCGAACATGATCGGGGCGAAGTTTTGCGTAATGAATTCCATGGGGTGCTACCGCTCAGCCTTTGGCGTTGGATTCGGCGAGCCGGCGGATCGACTCGGCCAGTTCTTCTTCGGCGGTCTTCTCTTCGCGCTTCTGCGTGGGGTCGTCGATGCGGCCCTGCAGGAAGGCGATGCGCTTGATGAGTTCGGACCAGCCCTGGAGCATCAGCAGCGTGAAGCCCAGCGGGATCATGGCGTAGATCGGCCAGCGGATCAGCCCGCCCGCGTTGTTCGACATTTCGCCCGAGCGGTAGCCCTGCAGGAAGAACGGAATGCCATACCAGAGGATGGCCAGGCAGACCGGCGTGAGGAAGAAGGCGAAGCCGATGATGTCGACCCAGATCTGGCCGCGTTTGGAGAGGCGGCTCAGGATCACGTCGATCTTCACGTGCTCCTGGTTCAGGAGGGTGTAGCCCGCGGCGATCAGGAAGGACGCGGCGAACAGGTACCACTGCACTTCGAGATAGGCGTTGGAACTGACATTGAAGACCTTCCGGACCACGGCATTCACGCCGCTGATCACGGTGGACGCAAGGATGAGCCAGATCACGTACTTGCCGATCTGGCCGTTGAGCCAATCGACCGCGCGCGAAAATCTGAGCAGGAAATTCATGCTCTTCTCCAGAGAGGAAATGGATGCTTGGATGCAGAAGCGGGCCGGGTCACGCCGGCGAGCGGCGGTCCGGGGGCTTTCGGCGGACGCGCGATTTTATCGGCGCCGGAAGCTGTTTTCGGACCGGGCCGGGCGGTGTATTCCCGTAGGCACGGGCGCAATGCGCCGCGACGGTGCGGCGGCTCGCGATAATGAAACATGCCGTCGTCGTCGCCGCCCCTGTTGCCCGCGGGCTTGCCGCACTCCATCGATTCGCCCGACATGCAGCGCGCCGGCCGCGAGCTGCTCTCGCTGGCCCTGATCGATGCGCGCAACCATACGCTGCACCTGTTGTCGCTCTACGAAGAGGCGCTGGGCTCGCCCGCGCTCGCGGTGGAACGCACGGGCGATGCGGGCGTGGTGCCGCCGGTCTGGCTGGCCGGGCACATCGGCTGGTTTGCCGAATGGTGGATCGGGCGCAACACCCAGCGGGCTTTCGGCGCCGACTGTCCGGTGCGGCCGACCCGGCTGGCCGCCATCGAGCCCGGCGCCGACGACTGGTGGAACCCGGCCCAGGTACCGCCCGCGCAGCGCTGGTCGCCCGGCCTGCCGGACCTGGCCCAGACCAAGGCCTACCTGCTCGAAACGCTGGAGAGCACGCTCGAACTGCTCGAGCATGCGGCCGAGACCGATCCGGGGCTGTACTTCTACCGCCTCGCGCTCTTCCATGAAGACCTGCGCGGCGAGCAGTTCATCGTGATGGCGCAGACGCTGGGGCTGCCCCTGGGCATCGAGCCGACGCCCGCGGGCGTCACGCGCGAGCCGCTGCTGCTGCCGGCAACGCAATGGGAGCTCGGCCTGCCCGAGGGCTGCGGATTCGCCTTCGCGCAGGAGCAGGGCGCCCACCGGGTCGACGTGCCCGAGTTCGAGATCGACGCCCAGCCCGTGACCTGGAACCAGTACATCGAATTCGTCGACGAAGGCGGCTACGACCGCGAGGAGCTCTGGCATCCGCAGGGCTGGCGCTGGCTGGCCTCGCAGATCGAAGGGCGCCGCGGGCCGCGCCATGTCGAGCAGATCGGCGCCGCGCGCAACGGCACCGGCGGTTCGGTGCTGCAGCACCGCTTTGGTGCCACCGTGCGTGCGGCCGGCCACCACAGCGCGGTGCACCTGAGCTGGTGGGAGGCCGATGCCTGGGCGCGCTGGGCCGGCCGGCGCATCGCAACCGAGGTCGAATGGGAGATTGCGGCGCACACGGCGGCGCGGCGCGGATTCCGCTGGGCCGACGTGCACGAGTGGACCGCGGGCACGCTGCGGCCCTGGCCCGGCTTTCGTGCCGATCCGTGGAGCGCGGGCAGCGAGTTCGATCCCGTGCCCGCATTCGGCGAGGCGCGCGTGCTGCGCGGCGCTTCGTTCGCGACCCGCTCGCGCCTGCGTTCGCCGCGCCGCCGCAGCTTTGCACTACCGGGCCGCGACGATGGATTTTTTGGTTTCAGGACCTGTAGTCTGTGATTCACCCCCGGAGCGGCGCACTTCGTGTCGCCGCCTCCCCCTCAAGGGGGCAACACCAGCGGCCCGGCGAAGCCGGTTCCGCGGTGTTTCCCGAATGGCTCAGCGAGGGTGTGGGTCCGACGACAGCGGCGGCGCCACTTCCTCCAGCGGCTTGCACTCCGCATCGGCCGCATAGCGCAGCGCCAGCAGCCCCGCGACGATGACCAGCGTGGCGCCGATCGCGTAGCCCACCATCACCGCGCCCCGGCTGCCGGTCTCGATCAATACGCCGAACAGCACGGGCGCCGCGAAGCCGCCCGCGCCCATGCCGATGGCGTAGAAGATCGCGATGGCCATGGCGCGCATCTCGAGCGGGAACACTTCGCTGACCGTGAGGTAGGCCGAACTCGCCGCGGCCGAGGCCAGGAAGAACACCGCCGACCAGCACAGCGCCTGGCTGCGCGCGTCGAGCCAGCCCATCATGAAGGCCCAGCCGGTGAACGCGAGCCCGACGCCCGCGAGCACGTAGGTCAGCGCGATCATCCTGCGCCGGCCCACGCTGTCGAACAGCGGACCCAGCAGCAGCGGCCCCAGCACGTTGCCAAGCGCGAACGGAAAGATGTAGAGCGCCACGTTGTCCTCGGCCACGCCGTAGAAGCGCGTGAGCACCAGCGCGTAGGTGAAGAAGATCGCGTTGTAGAAGAAGGCCTGCGAAACCATCAGCGCCACCGCGACCACGCTGCGCGCGCGATAGCGGCGCAGCAGCACGTGCGCCACCTCGCGCATCGACGGGCTGCGGTGGTGCCCGCCGCCGTAGGCCACGCGGCCTTCCGCCAGCGCCAGCGGACCGTGCTGCGCGCGGACCTCGGCCTCGATGGTCTCGACGATGCGCAGCGCCTCGTCGGAGCGGCCGCGCGACATCAGCCAGCGCGGGCTCTCGGGCACGTCGCGCCGCACCAGCAGGATGGCCACCGCCAGCATCGCGCCCAGCGCGAAACCCGCGCGCCAGCCCCACACCGGGCCGATCACGCGCGGATCGAGCAGCACCAGGCTGAGGCCGGCCCCCAGCGCCGCGCCGATCCAGAAGCTGCCGTTGATCGCGAGGTTGACGCGGCCGCGCACCCGCGCCGGAATGAGTTCGTCGATGGCCGAGTTGATGGCCGCGTATTCGCCGCCGATGCCCAGGCCCGTGACGAAGCGGCACAGCGCAAAGAAGGCGAAGTTCGGCGAGAACGCGGTCGCCAGCGTGCCCAGCGTGTAGACCACCAGCGTAACCAGGAACAGCTTCTTGCGCCCGAGCCGGTCGGTCAGGCGGCCGAAGAGCAGGGCGCCGATCACCGCCCCGGCGATGTAGACCGAGCCCGACCAGCCGATCTCGCCGGCGCTGAGCCCCAGCGTGTCGGGCCGCTCGAGCACGGCGCCGATCGAGCCGACCAGCGTCACCTCGAGGCCGTCGAGCACCCAGGCCACGCCGAGCGCAATCACCACGCGCCAGTGCCAGCGCGACCAGGGCAGGCGGTCGAGACGGGCGGGAATGTCGCTGTGCACCGCAGCTGTCATGGGCACAACCTTAACCCATGTGCCCGGACCGCCTTTTCAAGGCCCGTGGCGGGCCTTCTTCTTCTCGCGCGCGAAGGTCCACCAGGGCAGCAGCGCGCGCAGCGACTGCACTTCGCCGCTGTCCGCGGCTTCATAGCCGGGCAGCGTCTCCAGCAGGTGCTGCCAGCTCGGGCTGCGCAGCACCGCCACCAGCGCCTGCGTGGCGGGCTGGTCGAGCGCCGACTTGAGGCAGGCCAGGTGGTAACGCTCCCGCACCAGCGGCACGAAGTCGAGCCCTTCGGCGTGCGCGGCCGACTCGAGCCCGAGCCCCGCATCGGCCTGCCCGGACGCCACGGCATGCGCGACCGCGGCATGCGAGGTTTCGCTGCGTTCGTAGCCCGCGAGCGCGGCGGCATCGAGCCCGGCCTGTGCCAGCAGTTCGTCCAGCAGCAGGCGCGTGCCGGTGCCGATCGCCCGGTTGACGTAGCGCGCGCGCAGCCGCGCCGCGTCGGCCAGCGAGCGCAGGTTGAGCGGGTTGCCCGGCGCCACGAGCAGGCCCTGCGTGCGCCGCGCGAATCCGATCAGCTTGTGCTGCCCGGGCTTGAGCAGCGGCTGGTAGGTGCGCTGCGCCAGCGAGCCGCGCGGCGGGTGCTCCAGCGTGTGGAAGCCCGCCATCACGCAGCGGCCCTGGTTGAGCGCGCGGATCGCATCGACGCTGCCGGTGAAGTGGATGTCCAGGTGCAGCTGCGCGGTGCCCGCCGCATGCGTGCGCAGCAGCGCGAGCGCGTCGTCGTGGCTCGCCTGCAGGCTCAGCACATGGGTGCGGTCGTCGAAGGCGAGGGCAAAGGCGCGCTCGAGTTCGGCGTGCAGCGCCTCGATCTGCGGGGCCAGCCGGGCCTGGGCCTGGCGCTCGGCCCACAGCAGCTTGTCGCCGAATTCGGAAAGCTGCGCGCGCTGGCCCTGCTCGCCCTGTATCAGCGGATGGCCGAGCGCCTGCTCCCAGTGCTTGAGCTCGCCCCACACGTGGCGATAGGACAGGTCGAGCGCGCGCGACGCGCCCGAGATGGAGCCGTGCTCGCGCACCGCCTGCAGGATCTGCATCAGCGGATTGCGGATCTGCCGCGATCCGCTGCGGCGGGGCCGGATCGCGTAGGAAAGATCGATCTGTTGCACGGGAGCTGGCGGGAAATGGAGGCCGGCTCATTATGCAGAGCCGTCCATTGCCCGCCCGCCGTGCGTCAGGCCGTCTCTGCGAGCGCGTCGCCCAGTGCGTTGACGAGGCGGTCGATCTCGGCCTTCTCGGCAATGAACGGCGGCGCGAGCTGGATCGTGTCGCCGCCGTAGCGCACGTAGAAGCCCTTCTTCCAGCAGTTCATCGCGATCTCGTAGGGGCGGCGCGCCGGCTCGCCCGGCAGCGCGGCAATCGTCAGGCCCGCGGCCAGGCCGTAGTTGCGGATGTCCGTCACGTGCTTGCTGCCCTTGAGGCTGTGCACGGCGTTCTCGAAGTGCGGTGCGAGCGCCTGCACGCGGCCGATCATGTCTTCCTTCTGCAGCACGTCGAGCGCCGCGATGCCGGCGGCGCAGGCCACCGGGTGCGCGCCGTAGGTGTAGCCGTGCGGGAATTCGAGCATGTAGTCGGGCCCGCCCGCCGCCATGAAGGTGTCGTAGATCTCCTTGCTGGCGATTACCGCGCCCAGCGGTTGCGCGCCGTTGGTCACCTGCTTGGCGATGTTCATGATGTCGGGCGTCACGCCGAAGGCATCCGCGCCCGTGAGCGCGCCGCAGCGGCCGAAGCCGGTGATGACCTCGTCGAAGATCAGCAGGATGTTGTTGGCCGTGCAGATGTCGCGCAGGCGCTTCAGGTAGCCCTTGGGCGGAATCACCACGCCGGCCGAACCCGCGAAGGGCTCCACGATCACGGCCGCGATGTTCGAGGCGTCGTGCAGCGCGATCAGGTCGAGCAGGCGGTCGGCCAGCTCGGCGCCGTTCTCGGACATGCCGCGCGTGAAGGCGTTGCTCGCGAGCTGCGTGTGCGGCAGGTGGTCCGCTTCCACGGCCTGGCCGAACAGCTTGCGGTTGGCCGCGATGCCGCCCACCGAGATGCCGCCGTAGTTGACGCCGTGGTAGCCCTTCTCGCGGCCGATCAGGCGCGTCTTGCTGGCGAGGCCCTTGGTGCGCCAGTAGGCGCGCGCCATCTTGAGCGAGGTGTCGGCCGCTTCGGAGCCCGAGCCGGTGAAGAACACGTAGTCCAGGCCCGCGGGCGTGAGCTCCTTGATCCTGTTGGCCAGCTCGAACGAGAGCGGATGGCCGAACTGGAAGGCGGGCGAGTAGTCGAGCTTGGCGATCTGGCGGCTCACCGCCTCGGTGATCTCGGGGCGGCCGTGGCCCAGGCCCGAGCACCACAGGCCGGAGAGGCCGTCGAAGATCTTGCGGCCGTCGCCATCGGTGAAGTAGGCGCCCCTGGCCTCCACGATCATGCGCGGATCGGCCTTGAAGTTGCGGTTGCCGGTGTAGGGCATCCAGTGCGCGTCGAGCCAGGCGGCGTCGGTGCGCAGGGCGGGCGTCGGTTCGATGGCGGGCGTTGCAAGGGTCATGGCGCTTCCCGCGCAGGCGGGCTCCGGAAGGGTGATGAGGTGTGCCGATTGTTGGCAGGGTCTTCAGTGTGGAGAATGGCGCAATATCAATGTTCACTTGACACTTTATGCAAGTAAAGGCGAAAGCCCAGAACAGTGCCCGGAATCGCGCCGTATTGGGGCAGCTCAGCGACATGGACCTGCGCCTGCTCAAGGTGTTCAAGAGCGTGGTCGACTGCGGCGGCATGGCGGCGGCGGAGCTGGAGCTCAACATCGGCACCTCCACCGTGAGCCGGCACGTGAAAGACCTGGAGACGCGGCTCGGCCTCGTGCTGTGCCGGCGCGGCCGCGCGGGTTTCGCGCTCACGGCCGAGGGCCAGCGCGTGTACGACGAGACGCTGCGACTGCTGGCCTCGGTCGATGCCTTTCGCGGCAGCATCGACGACATCCACAACCGCATGGGCGGCCAGCTCGACGTGGCGCTGTTCGACAAGACGGCGACCAACCCGAAGGCGCGCATCGGCGAGGCCATTGCGCGCTTCACGGAGATCGCGCCCGAAGTGAACCTGGCGGTGCACGTGGGCTCGATCAACGCCATCGAGCAGGGGGTGCTCGAAGGCAATTTCCAGATCGGCATCATTCCGGCGCACCGGGCCTCCAAGAGCCTGGTGTACGCCGACCTGTTCGACGAGACGATGCTGCTGTATTGCGGCAAGGGACATCCGCTGTTCGGCAGCAACAACGCCAAGCTCACCTGGGCCAGGCTGCGCGAGCATCACTTCGCGGGCCTGGGCTACCACTCGCCCAACATGGAGCTGAGCCATCGCGCCAAGCTGTCGCGCAAGGCCACGGGCTTCGACCAGGAGGCGATCGCGACGCTGATTCTGTCGGGGCGTTTTCTCGGTTTCCTGCCCGACCACTACGCGCAAGTGTTCGAGCAGCGCGGGCTCATGAAGCCCGTGCTGCCGGCGCGCTTCAGCTACGCATGCCGGTTCGTGAGTTTGCTGCGGCGTTCGCCCAAGCCTTCACGGGCGGTGCTGGCGTTTCAGGAGTGCCTGGAGAAGGCGCATGCCTGAATCCGGGGTGCGATCACGCCGACGGAGTGCCTTGCTCCGCGAATGTCCCCCGGCCTGCGGCCTCCTCCTTTATTTCGCTGCGCAAGGCACCCCATCGACGTGATCGCTGGTCAGAGCGGCGGGTGATCAGCCGGCACGACAGCCGCGCCTCTCGTGCACAGGGCATCGGGTGCTCCTCGCAGCGAAATAAAGGAGGAGGGCGAAGCCCGGGGGACATTCGCGGAGAGGAGTACCCGGTGGCCTGTGCACGCGCCCTGAACAACCGCGATCCAAAAATCAACGCTGCCCACTGGGCAGCAGCAGATGCTTCGCCCCGATGTGCGCCTCCATCTCGTGCATGTGCGCCTCGGCATCGACCATGTGCTCGGCCATCAGCCGGCGCACCTCGTCTGCATCCTCCCGGCGATAGGCCGCCAGCAGCTGCGTGTGATAGTCGACGTTGGCCTCGCCGAAGTGGTGATGATCCAGCGCCTTCTTGTAGACCACCAGGTCGCGCAGCAGGTCGTTGAGGAAGCGGCACATGAAGGACAGCACCGGATTGGGGCAGGCCTCGGCCAGCATGGTGTGAAACGCGAGCTCGGCCTCGCGTTGCGTGCGCAGCTCCTCCTCGTTGGTGGGCTCCAGCGTGCAGAGGCGCACGTTGGCTTCGAGCCGCTCGAAATGTTCGGGCGTCAGCTTGCCCACCACGCTCACGGCCAGCTCCGGCTCCAGCACCTTGCGCAGCTGGTAGATGTGGTGCCCGTCCAGGTGGTGGAAGTGCAGGAAATTGCGCAGCGGCTCCGACGCATGGTCGACCGACACCTGCTGCAGGTAGGCGCCGCCGCCGGGGCCGGTGCGGATGGAAACCAGCCCGCGCACCTCCAACGCCTTCAGCGCCTCGCGCACCGTGCTCTTCGAATAGCCGAAGAGCTCGATCAGTTCCTTCTCGTTCGGCAGCCGGTCGCCGGGCTGCTTGCGCTCGGCAACGATCCAGCGCTTGACGTCCTCGACGATGACGTCAGAGAGCTTCTGCCGTTTGGCACGGGTGTGTCCAAAGGTCATGGCGTCCTGCGTCGATTTCATGCGTAAAGGGTCATTTCGGGGTGATGAAGGGCTCTGAGCAGGTATCGGGCCCGGGCCTTCCCGGATTTTGGCACGGGCATTGCTAGCGGGTTTTTACCAGCATATTAATCCTATTTATCCGCTTAAATTCGTTGCCGACTTCAGGCAGCACCTTTCTCTTACCTCCCACCCACGTCCGGAGAATTCCATGCAACGCAGACACCTTCTTCAGCTCGCCGCCCTGTCGGCCGCTCCCGCTTCCCTGCTGGCCGGCCGCGCCGCCTTCGCCCAATCGGCCGATGCGATCCGCTTCGGCTGCCCGGTGCCGATGTCGGGCGCCTTCGCCGCCAACGGCAAGTTCGCCGACCTGGGCATGAAGCTGGCCATCGAGCAGTACGGCAGCGTGCTCAAGCGGCCCCTGGCCTACACGGTGCTCGACACCGAGGGCAAGCCGGCCACCGCGGTTCGCAAGGTGCAGGAAGCCTCGCAGCAGCAGGGCGCCAAGTTCTTCGCGGGCGGCATCCTGTCGTCGGAAGCGCTGGCCATGGGCAAGGAGGCCGAGAAGGCTGGCGGCATCTTCATCACCACCGCGGGTGCCGACGAGATCACGGGCAAGGACTGCAACCCCGCCACCTTCCGCTGGTCGGTGCCCACCTTCGGCGCCATCGAGCAGACGGTGCGCCCGCTGATCGCCTCGATGCCGAAGGCCAGGCGCTGGTACACCATCACGCCGCAGTATGTGTTCGGCGAAGGCCTCCTGGGCGCGGCGAAGAACATCTTCCAGGAGAAGGGCATCGAGCACGTGGGCAACAGCTACCACTCGCTCAACGAGAAGGAGTTCAGCGGCTATCTCACCAACGCCATGGCCGCGAAGCCCGACGTGCTGCTGCTGCTGAATTTCGGCGCGCAGTCGTCGGCCGCGCTGCGCCAGGCGGTGAGCTTCGGCATGCACAAGAACATGACGATCCTCATGGCCTGGGCCTCGGGCCTGGAGCAGTTCGACGAGCTGGGCGCCGACCTGTGCGATGGCGTCTACTTTGGCGCGCAATACTGGCACACGGCCGACACGACGCTCAACAAGGACCTGGTGAAGCTCACGGCCGACAAGCTCAAGATCGTGCCCAACTACAGCCTCGCGGGCTCGTATGTCTGCACCAAGATCCTGATCGACGGCATCGTGAAGGCGGGCACGGTGGACCAGAAGGCCGTCATCGCGGCGCTCGAAGGCATGAAGTACGAGGGGCTCACGGGCACGGAAGAAATCCGCAAGGCCGACCACCAGGTCGTCAAGGACTACTACCTGCTCAAGGGCAAGGCCAAGTCGAAGATGAAGAACGCGGCCGACTATGTGGACGTGGTGAGTTCGGGCAAGTCCTTCCTTGCCGTCGACAAGACCGGCTGCAAATTGGGCTAACCCCCAGGCTTGCCCACTGCGTGTGGCCTCCAACCCCCTTGCAGGGGGCAACACCTGCGGCCCGGCAAAGCCGGTTCCGCGGTGTTCCTGGAAGGGAGGAGGGCCGCGCCACCACTACTCACCCCTATGACCGTCTACCTGCTCCAGACCATCAACGGAATCGGCATCGGCATGCTGTATTTCCTGCTGGCCGTTGGCTTGTCCATCGTGTTCGGCCTGCTGCGCTTCGTGAATTTCGCGCACGGGGCCTTCTACCTGCTGGGCGCCTACCTGTGCTTCCAGGCCATGCAGTGGGGGCTCGACTTCTGGGCCGCGCTGGTGCTGGTGCCGCTGTTCGTGGGCGCGCTCGGCTGGCTGGCCGAGAAGCTGCTGCTGCGCCGCGTGTATGCCAAGGCGCACGAGTTCCACATTCTCGTGACCGTGGGGCTTGCGCTTGCGGTGCAGGAGATCGTCATCGTGTTCTGGGGGCCGCTCGGCAACAGCGTGGCGACGCCCGACCTGCTGCAGGGCGTGGTGATGTGGGGCAGCTTCATCTATCCCAAGTACCGGCTGTTCGTGATCGGCTTCACGGCCGTGCTGGCGGTGCTGCTGTGGTGGGTGCTCGAAGGCACGCGCCTGGGCAGCGCGGTGCGCGCGGGCAGCGAATCGACCGAGATGGTGTCGCTGCTCGGCATCAATGTGTTCCGCGTGTTCAGCCTGGTGTTTGCGCTGGGCGCGGCCACCGCGGCGCTGGCCGGTGTGCTGGCCGCGCCGATCCGCGGGGCGGAGCCTTTCATGGGTGTCGAGGCACTCGGCGTCGCTTTCGTGGTGGTGGTGATCGGCGGGCTCGGCAGCTTCGGCGGCGCGCTGGTCGGCGGCCTCTTGATCGGCATCGTGCAGAGCCTCATGAGCACCATCTGGCCGCCGGGCGCGAGCCTGATGATCTATATCGCGATGGCAGCCGTGCTGCTGCTGCGCCCGCATGGCCTGCTTGGCCGCAGAGGATGAACGTCGCCATGACCAAGAAAACCACGTTCCTGCTGGCGCTCGTCGTCGCACTGGGCCTGCCGCTGGTGCTGCGCTCGGGTTCGCTCGCGAGCGAAGTGCTCATCTACGCGCTCGCCGCCCTGGGCTGCAACCTGCTGCTGGGCTACACGGGGCTGCTGTCGTTCGGGCAGGGCATCTTCTTCGGGCTGGGCAGCTACACCATCGCGATCCTGCTCACGCGGTTTTCGCTGCCGATGCCGCTTGCCTTGCTTGCGGCCATCGCCATGGGCGC
This sequence comes from Variovorax sp. V93, assembly GCF_041154485.1. NCBI lineage: Bacteria > Pseudomonadati > Pseudomonadota > Betaproteobacteria > Burkholderiales > Comamonadaceae > Variovorax > Variovorax sp. V93. The sequence goes on from NZ_AP028669.1 coordinate 1,776,340, forward strand.
GCTCGGTGCGGCGGTGGTCGGCTGGGTCGCGATCCGCCAGCGCGGCACCTACTTCGTGATGCTCACGCTGGCCTTCGCGCAGATGTTCTATTTCGTGGCCTACACCGCTTCGGGGCTCACCGGCGGCGACAACGGGCTGCTCGATGTGCCGCGCCCCGCCTTCATGGACACGCCCTGGAAGTACTACGCCTTCGTGGCCGTGATGTTCCTCATCGCCTTCGGCCTGCTGCTGCGCGTGACCGATTCGGTGTTCGGCCGCACGCTGCTGGCCATTCGCGACAACGAGGACCGCGCCGCCGCGGTGGGCTACGACCTCAAGCGCTTCAAGCTGCTGGCCTTCGTGATCTCGGGCGCCGTCACCGGCCTGGCGGGCGGCCTGCACGCCATGATGACCGGCATCGCGCCGCTGTCGAATGCCGAATACCACACGAGCGAGATGATCCTGGTCATCACCGTGATCGGCGGCACCGGCAACCTGTTTGCCTCGGTGCTGGGCTCGGCCTTCTATGTGCTGCTGGCCGACTGGCTCTCCACGCTGTGGCCGCGGTGGCTGCTGTTGCTGGGGCTCCTGTTGATCGGCGTGAGCATCGGCATGCAGCGCGGCCTCTGGGGCCTGGGCGAAAGCGCATGGCGGCGCGTGTTCCGCAAGGCGCCGGCCGCCACCAGGGCGCCGGCCGTGCAAGGAGAACAGGCATGAGCGACATCCTCATCGAAGCCATCGGCGTCACCAAGCACTACGGCAAGTTCGCCGCGCTCGGCGGGGTCGACCTGAAGATCAAGCGCAACACCGTGCACTCGGTGATCGGCCCGAACGGCGCCGGCAAGACCACGCTGTTCCACATGCTCACGGGCACCGGCACCACCACGGGCGGCCGCATCCTGTTCGACGGCCACGACGTGACGCACGAGCCCGACCACAAGCGCGTGCAGCGCGGCATGGCGCGTTCGTTCCAGGTGACCAGCCTGTTCGCGAGTCTTCCGGTGCGCGAGAACCTGCGCGTGGCGGCGCAGGGCATCGCGCCGCGCCAGGCCATGAACTGCTGGCGCGCGCCGGTCGGCGAACGCGCTTGCGCGGAAACCGTGGCCGAGGTGCTGGAGCGCGTGGGCCTGCAGCGGCTGGCCGACGTGCCGGCGAGCGAGCTGTCGCACGGGCAGCAGCGCCGCCTGGAGGTGGGCATGGCGCTCGCCGCGAAGCCCAAGGCCATCTTCCTCGACGAACCGACCTCGGGCATGGGCATCGACGACCTCGACGACATGAAGCGGCTGATCCGCGGCCTGCGCGATGCGCACACCGTGGTGCTGATCGAGCACAACATGAACATCGTGATGGACATTTCCGACACCGTCACCGTGATGCAGCTGGGCCGCGTGCTGGCCGAGGGGCTGCCGGGCGACATCCGGTCCGATGCGCGCGTGCGCACGGCCTACCTGGGCAACATGATCACGGGCGGCAAGGCATGAGCGGGAAGAACATCCTCGAAGTCGAAGGACTGCACGCGCACTACGGCAAGAGCCACGTGCTGCAGGGCGTGTCGATGACGGTGGGCGAGGCCGAACTGGTCACGCTGCTGGGCCGCAACGGCGCGGGCAAGTCGACCACGCTCAAGAGCATTGCCGGAGCGGTCGTGCCCACCGGCGGCTGCGTGCGCTTCCAGGGCGCGGACATTGCGGGCCTGCCGCCGCACCGCATCGCCACGCGCGGCGTGTGCCTGGTGCCCGAGCACCGCGGCGTCTTCAAGCTGCTCACGGTCGAAGAAAACCTGCTGCTCGGCCAGCGCCGCGATTCGCCCTGGCAGCTGGGCGACATCTACCGCATCTTCCCGCGCCTGAAGGAGCGGCGCCGCAATGGCGGCGGCCAGCTCTCGGGCGGCGAGCAGCAGATGCTGGCCATCGGCCGCGCGCTCATGAACCATCCGCGGCTGCTGATCCTGGACGAGCCGGTCGAAGGGCTCGCGCCGGTCATCGTGGAGGAAATCGTCGCGCAACTGAAGACCATCAAGGCGGCCGGCGTGGCCATCCTGCTGGTCGAGCAGAACCTGGAAGTCTGCGTGCAGCTGGCCGACCGCCACTACATCCTGGAGCAGGGCGTGATCGTGCACGAGGCCGGCAACGCCGCCTTCATGGCCGACCACGATGTGAAAGACCGTTACCTGGGCGTGGGCCTTGCTTGAGGCTTCGCGCATTCCTTCTTCTTTTTGCAAAGCCATGAACTCACCCACCCAACTGCGCATCAACGGCGAGCGCCTCTGGAACTCGCTGATGGAACTGGCGAAGCTCGGCGCCACCGAGAAGGGCGGCGTCTGCCGCATCGCGCTGACCGATCTCGACCGCCAGGGCCGCGATCTCTTCACCCGCTGGGCGCGCGAAGCCGGCTGCGAGGTGCGCGTCGACCGGATCGGCAACATCTTTGCGCGCCGCGCCGGCCGCGACAACACGCGCCCGCCGGTAGTCACCGGCAGCCACATCGACACCCAGCCCACGGGCGGCAAGTTCGATGGCAACTATGGCGTGCTGGCCGGGCTTGAAGTGATCCGCAGCCTCAACGATGCCAGGGTCGTCACCGAGGCACCGCTGGAGATTGCCGTGTGGACCAACGAGGAGGGCTCGCGCTTCGTGCCCGTGATGATGGGCTCGGGCGTGTTCGCCGATGCCTTCACGCTCGAGCATGCGCTGGCGCAGCGCGACAACGACGGCATCAGCGTGGCGGAGGCGCTGGCTTCCATCGGCTATGCGGGCAGCGCGCCGGCCTCGGCCGCGGCGTCGCCCGTGGGTGCGTATTTCGAGGCGCACATCGAGCAGGGGCCGGTGCTCGAGGCCAACGAGCGCGTGATCGGCGTGGTCGAGGGCGCGCTCGGCCAGCGCTGGTACGACGTGGTGCTGCAGGGCATGGAAGCGCATGCCGGCCCCACGCCCATGGAGCTGCGCAAGGACGCGCTGCTCGCGGCCTCCGAACTGGTGATCGAGGTCAACCGCATCGCGCTGGCCCATGCGCCGCATGCGCGCGGCACCGTGGGCTGGATCGACAACTATCCGAATTCGCGCAACGTGATCCCGGGCCGCGTGAAGCTCAGCGTCGACCTGCGCGCGGCCGACGACGTGGTGCTGTCGGCCATGGACGCCGAGCTGAAGGAGGCGGTGCAGCGCATCGCCGCCAAGGGCAAGGTCGAGGCCACGGTGGAGCAGGTCGTCTACTTCCCCCCGCAGCCTTTCACGCCCGCGCTGGTGTCGGCCATTCGAGAGGCCGCGCAGGCGCAGGGCATGACCTGGATGAACGTGATCAGCGGCGCGGGCCACGATGCGGTCTACCTCGCGCGCGTGTGTCCCACGGCCATGATCTTCGTGCCCTGCCTCGATGGCATCAGCCACAACGAGATCGAGGATGCGCAGCCCGGCCATCTCGAGGCCGGCTGCAATGTGCTGCTGCAGGCGATGCTGCAAAGCGCGGGAGTCGCGTCGTCATGAAGGTGCTGATTGCGCGGCTCAACCACGAGACCAACACCTTCTCGCCGGTGCCCACGCCGCTCGCGGCCTTCGGCCCTGACGGCCCGACGTTCGGCGAGCAGGCCTATCGCGACAACAAGGGCATGCGCACCGCGATGTCCGCCTTCATCGACCTGGCCGAGCAGGCCGGCGCGACGCTGGTCACGCCGGTGTCGGCCTCGGCCAATCCGAGCGGGCCGGTCGATGCCGGGGCCTACACCACGCTCACGCAGTGCATCGTCGATTCGGCGCCGGGCTGCGACGCCATCCTGCTCGACCTGCACGGCGCGATGGTGGCGCAGAACAGCGCCGACGGCGAAGGCGACCTGCTGCTGCGGCTGCGCGCCGCGGCACCCGGCGTGCCCATTGGCGTGGCGCTCGACCTGCATGCCAACGTCACGCCCGCGATGGTCGGCAATGCCGATGTGATCGTCGGCTTCAAGACTTATCCGCACGTCGATATGTACGAAACCGGCGAGCATGCCGGCCGCCTGCTGTTCGACCTGCTCGCGGGGCGCAGCAGGCCGGCGATGCGCTGGCACCCGCTGCCGCTGATGGCGCACACGCTGCGCAGCGCCTCGTTCACCGGCGCGATGCAGCGCGCCATCGAGGCGGCGCGCGCGGCCGAAGCATCGGAGTCGCTTGCGGCGTCGATCTTTGCCGGCTTCTCGCTGTCGGACATCGAGGCACCCTGCATGAGCGTGGTGGTGGTCGATGCCGAATCGCCCGAGCGCGCGCAGGCCACGGCCGACCGGATCGCCAGGCAGATGTGGGACGAGCGCGAGGCGTTCATCTACCGCAGCGAGCCGCTGGCCGAGTCGATCGCGCGGGCCAAGGCCATCGCCGGCGGCGCGACGCGCCCGGTGCTGCTGCTCGACCATGGCGACAACTGCATGTCGGGCGGCAGCTGCGACACCATGGACGTGCTGCAGGAGGCGCTGGCGCAGGGGCTCGACGGCATCGGCGTGGGGCCGCTGTGCGACCCCGAGGCGGTGGCCGCGCTGGTTGCGGCGGGCGAGGGCGCCAAGGTGACAGTGGCGCTCGGCAACAAGGTGTCGCTGGCAGGCATCGGCCTGTCGAAGAAGCCCGTGACGCTGACCGGCACGGTTCGCACCATCGGCAACGGCGAATACGTGATCACCGGCCCCACCTACACCGGCCAGCGCAGCAGCATGGGCCGCACGGTGCTGTTCGACATCGGGCCGGCGCGCATCGTGGTGACCGAGCGCACGCAGGAGCCCTGGGACATCGGCGTGTTCGAATGCGCGGGGCTCGATCCGCGCAAGGAACGTTTTTTGCTGCTCAAGTCGCGCATGTACTGCCGGCCGGTGTTCGAGCCGCTTTCCGCCGCGCTAATCGAGTGCGACAGCCCGGGCGTGACCAGTTCGGACTACGGCCTGTTCCCGTTTTCCCGGGTCCGCAGGCCGGTGTTTCCACTCGACGCGATCTGAGCCGAAGGTGGCGGGCCTACCTATGCAAGAAATTGCATAGGTAATTGGAGGTACACCCCGATACTCCGGCGCTTCGACCCATGAAGCCCACCGCGTGAACACCTTTGCCCAGAGCGCCGTCGCGGCCTGGCAGCTGCTCGTGTCCGGCGATCCGGTGCTGCTGGCCATCGTCGGCCGTTCGCTCGCGGTCAGCGCCAGCGCCTGCGTGCTGGCCTGCGGGCTGGGCCTGCTGCTGGGCGCCTGGCTGGGCGTGGCGCGCTTTCGCGGCCGCGCCGGCCTGCTCACGCTGCTGAACACCCTGCTGGCGCTGCCGTCGGTGGTGGTCGGGCTGGTCATCTACCTGCTGCTGTCGCGCTCGGGCCCGCTCGGCTTCCTGGGCTGGCTGTTTTCGTTCAAGGCCATGGTGCTGGCGCAGACGGTGCTGGTGCTGCCGGTGGTGACGGCGCTCACGCGCCAGGCCATCGAGGATGCCGAGCGCGCGCATGGCGAGCAGCTGAGCTCGCTCGGCGCCAAGCCTCTGGTGCGGGCGCTGCTGCTGGTTTGGGACGAGCGCTACGCACTGCTCACGGTGCTGATCGCCGCCTTCGGCCGCGCGGTATCGGAAGTGGGCGCGGTGATGGTGGTGGGCGGCAACATCGACGGCTTCACGCGCGTGATGACCACCGCCATCGCGCTCGAAACCAGCAAGGGCGACCTGCCGCTGGCGCTGGCGCTGGGCATCGTGCTGCTGGGCGTGGTGCTGGTGCTGAACCTTGCGATTGCCGCCGTGCGCGGCTGGCGCGAACGGGTCGACGGCGGGGGCGGCGCAGGCGGCATGGCGGCCTGGTGGCGGCCGGAGGCGCGCCCGTGAACGAACACGCGCAGCTCGCGAGCGTGGATGCCACCGTCTTCGCGCTCTATGGCGTCGACGTTCGCCTGGGGCGGGTGGCGGCGCTGCAGGGCGCGACGCTGACCATCGCGGCCGGCGAGCGCGTGGCGCTCATCGGCGCCAACGGCAGCGGCAAGACCACGCTGCTGCGGCTGCTGCACGGCCTGGTGCCGCATGCGGCAGGGAGCTTCACCAGCGCCGCGCCGCGCCGGCAGCAGGCCATGCTGTTCCAGCGCCCGCACATGCTGCGCGCCTCGGTGACGGTCAATGTGGCCCTGGCGCTGTGGCTGCGCGGCATGCGTTGGCGCGATGCCCGCCGCGCCGCCATTCCGGCGCTGGCGCGCGTTGGCCTGGAAGACCTGGCCGAGCGCAACGCCCGTGCCCTCTCGGGCGGCCAGCAGCAGCGCGTGGCGCTGGCGCGCGCCTGGGCGCTGCATCCGGCGGTGCTGCTGCTCGACGAGCCCACGGCCAGCCTCGATCCCACCGCCAAGCGCGAGGTCGAGGCGTTGATCGCCGAAGCCGCCGCCGGCCGCACGCTGGTGTTTGCGAGCCACAACCTCGGGCAGGTCAAGCGGCTCGCGAGCCGCGTGGTCTATCTCGAGCACGGCCGCGTGCTGGCCGACCTGCCCGTCCACGATTTCTTCCATGGGCCCCTGCCGGAGGAGGCCCGCCTGTTCGTCAAAGGAGAGTTGGCATGAACCTGTTTCTCAAGCAGCACCGCGCAAGCACGGGCATTCGCGCCTCGCTGGCCGTGGCCGTTTTCTTCCTGGCCGCGGGTGCCGCGCGCGCCGAGACCATCACCATGGCCTCGACCACGTCCACCGAGCAATCGGGCCTGTTCTCGCACCTGCTGCCGGAATTCAAGAAAGCGAGCGACATCGACGTCAAGGTGGTGGCGGTGGGCACCGGCCAGGCCATCGACATGGCCAAGCGCGGCGATGCCGACGTGCTGTTCGTGCACGACACCGCGGCCGAGGAGAAGTTCGTGGCCGAGGGCTTCAGCGCCAAACGCTACCCCGTGATGTACAACGACTTCGTGCTGGTGGGCCCGCAGGCCGACCCGGTGGGCGCGAAGGGCGGCGACATCGTCGCCGCGCTGAAGAAGATCGCGGCCGCCAACGCGCCTTTCGTGTCGCGCGGCGACAAGAGCGGCACCGACGCGGCCGAGCGCCGCCTCTGGACGCAGACCGGCGTGGCCGAGGCGGGGCAGCCGGTGCCCAACGAGCGCAAGGGCACGGGCTACAAGGAATGCGGCTGCGGCATGGGGCCGGCGCTGAACATCGCGGCCTCGTCGGGCGCCTACGTGCTGGCCGACCGCGGCACCTGGCTCAGCTTCAAGAACCGCGCTGGCCTGGCAGTGCTGGTCGAGGGCGACAAGCGGTTGTTCAACCAATATGGCGTGATGGTCGTGAGCCCGGCGAAATTTCCCTCGCTCAACAGCAAGGGTGCGCAGAAGTTCGTCGACTGGGTGATCTCGCCGGCCGGGCAGCAGACCATCGCGGCCTACAAGATCGGCGGCGAGCAGCTGTTCTTTCCCAACGCATCGGCGAACTGAGGCCATGACCTGCGAGGTCATCGACGCCGCGCGCGCCCGGCGCGACCATTCCTTCACCCCGCGATGTTGCGGGTCGAATCCTCGAAAGGAAATGGTCATCATGAACACCGCCGCACACGACGCCGCCGCCATTGCCCAACGCTACATCGCGGCCTGGAACGAAACCGATGCCGCGCGCCGCGCCCAGCTGATCGAAGCCGCCTGGACGGCCGATGCGCACTACGCCGACCCGCTGGCGCAGGCCAGCGGCCGCGACCAGATCGGCGCGCTGATCGGGGCCGTGCAGCAGCGCTATCCGGGTTTCCGCTTCAACCTGTTCGGTACGCCCGAGGCGCACGGCGACAACCTGCGCTTCTCGTGGACCCTGGGCCCGAGCGGCGCCGAAGACCTGATCCAGGGCACCGACTTCGCCCGGCTCGATGCCGGCAGGCTGCAGTCGGTGACTGGCTTCCTCGACAAGGTGCCGGTCGGGGCCTGAACGGGCTTCAGTCCGCGGAGCCGGAAGCACGGCCGCGCCACAGCTTGCGGTAGACCGTGGCGCGGCTGATGCCCAGCGTACGCGCGGCCTCGGCCACGTTGCCGCGGGCGTCGGCCACGGCCTTGCGGATCAGGGCAGCCTCGACGTCGCGCAGCCGCGGCCGGGCTTCGGCCACCGCGACGGCCGGACTCTTGCCGCCGCGCTGGGGCCGGACCTGCACGCGCAGGCCGGACCACAGCGGCACCTCGAGCACGGCGTCGCCGCGGCGGGCCGCATCGAACAGCATGTCCAGCGGCGTTGCGAACAGGTCGTTGCAGTGCAGCGCGTGCTGGGCGCGCGCCAGCGGCTGGTGCAGCATCTGGCGCGCCGCGGCATTGGCGCCCGCAACGGTGCCGTCGGCGTCGATGCACAGCAGCCCGTCGGTGGCTTCGCCGCGCGGGCAGCCCGGCCACGAGAGATGCAGCCGCAGCTCGCAGGGCTGGTTCAGCACCAGCATGTTCTCGATGCTGCGTGCAGACAGCGTGGCCAGGTGCCGCAGCTCCGGCCGCTCCACCGCCTGCACGCCGGTCAGGTCGAGCATGCCGATGCAGTTGCCCCGCGGGCCGAACAGCGGCGCCCCGGCGCAGCTGTAGATGCTGGTGTCCTCGAAGAAGTGCTCGCCGCGGTGCAGCCACACCGATTCCTGCTCGGCCAGCGCGGTGCTGATCGCGCTGGTGCCGACCGCGCGCTCCGACAGGTCGACGCCCACGCGCGCGATGTTTCGGGCGTAGCGGCTGTCGGTGTCGGTGCCGTCGGGCAGCGGGCCCACGTCGACCACGATGCCGTCGGCATCGGTCAGGACGGCGAAGTAGCGCGTGTCGGCAATGGCGCGCGACAGCCGCTCGATCACCGGCCGGGCCGCCAGGACCAGCGCGCGGTTGCGCTCGGACGCCTCGCGCTCGGCCGACCTGGCCACCGGTTCGAAGCTGATCCGCTGCTGCGGCTGCCGCCCCGCCTGCAGGCAGCGCTCCCAGGAACGCAGGATCCATGGCTCGATGCGCGCCGCGCCCCGCGAGCGGGGGGCTTCGCCGTGGATCAGCTCCCGTCGGGCCTGCGCAATGGCGGCGGAACGTTCGGGCAGGGGCGCAACGATGGAGGCGGACATCGGGTCGGTTCGCTCGGGTGGGGCGGTTTTTTCAGACTTGCCGGGGCCGCAAGTTGTTTCATTTTGAGAATTTCGTACGCGCTGCGCAAGCGTCGAGGGTTTTGCCTAGGATAGTGCACGGGGCCGGCATCCAAGATGCCTTTCGCTGAACCAGCCATCACCTTCAACGGAGACAGCCAAATGCAGGTAGCTTTCACGGTCAACGGCCGACCGGCCACGGTCGACGCACCCCCCAATACCTTCCTGGTGCACGCCATCCGCGAGCATCTCCACCTGACCGGCACCCATGTCGGCTGCGACACCGCCCAGTGCGGCGCATGCACCGTCCACATGAACGGGCGCGCGGTGAAGTCGTGCAACATCCTGGTCGGGCAGGCCGCCGGCGCGCAGATCACCACCATCGAGGGCATCGCCCAGCCCGACGGCACCATGCACCCCATGCAGGCGGCTTTCAAGGAATGCCATGGCCTGCAGTGCGGTTTCTGCACCCCGGGCATGGTCATGAGCGCCATCGACCTGTGCACCCACCATCCCAAGTCGAGCGAATCGGAGATCCGCGAACTGCTCGACGGCAACCTGTGCCGCTGCACGGGCTACCAGAACATCGTGAAGGCCGTGCAGATGGGCGGCGAGGCCATGGCCTCGGGCACGCCGGTCAAGACCACCGCCACGGCGTGAAGGGAGCAACATCATGGGTGCCTCCGACTTCTCGAACCTGCCCCACATCGGCGAAGCGCTGCGGCGCAAGGAAGACTATCGCTTCCTGACCGGCGCGGGCAACTACACCGACGACATCACGCTGGCCAACCAGAGCCATGCGGTCTTCGTGCGCTCGCCGCACGCCCACGCCGTCATCAAGTCGGTCGACACTGCCGAGGCGCTCAAGATGCCCGGCGTGGTCGGCATCTTCAGCGGCAAGGACATCGAGGGGAAGATGGGGGGCCTGCCCTGCGGCTGGCTCATCAACAACCCCGACGGCACGCCCATGAAGGAGCCGATGCACCCGATCCTCGCGATCCACAAGGTGCGCTACGTGGGCGACCATGTGGCCATGGTGGTGGCCGAGACCGTCGAGCAGGCCAAGAATGCGGCCGAGGCCGTGGTGGTCGACTACGACGTGCTGCCCGCGCTCGTGAGCGTGGGCGACGCGGCGAAGAAGGCAAGCGGCGTCACGCTGCACGACGAGGCCCCCGACAACCAGTGCTACAAGTGGGCGCTGGGCGACAAGGCCGCCGTCGATGCGGTGTTTGCCAATGCCGCGCACGTGACCAGGCTCGACCTCGTCAACAACCGGCTGGTGCCCAACCCGATCGAGCCGCGCGTGGCCATCGGCAGCTACGCCCGCGGCACCGACGACTACACGCTGTATGTGTCCAACCAGAACCCGCACGTCGAGCGCCTCTTGATGACGGCCTTCGTGCTGGGGCTGCCCGAACACAAGGTGCGCGTGATCGCGCCCGACGTGGGCGGCGGCTTCGGCTCCAAGATCTTCCTGTACGCCGAAGACGTGTGCCTGACCTGGGCCGCCAAGCAGCTCAACCGCAACATCAAGTGGACGGCCGAGCGCTCGGAGTGCTTCCTGTCCGACGCGCATGGCCGCGACCATGTGAGCCATGCCGAAATGGCGATGGACAAGGACGGCAAGTTCCTCGCGATGCGGGTGCACACCGACGCCAATCTCGGCGCCTACCTGTCGACCTTCTCGACCGCAGTGCCGACCATCCTCTACGCCACGCTGCTCGCGGGCCAGTACACCACGCCGCAGATCTACGTCGAGGTCGATGCCTGGTTCACCAACACCGCGCCGGTCGATGCCTACCGCGGAGCGGGCCGGCCCGAGGCCACCTACCTGCTCGAGCGGCTGGTGTCGCGCTGCGCCTGGGAAATGAACCTGGGCCAGGACGAGATCCGCAAGCGCAACTTCATCACCACCTTTCCCTACCAGACCCCGGTGGCGCTGCAGTACGACACGGGCGACTTCCACGCCTGCATGGACAAGGCCCGCGTGCTGGCCGATGTGCAAGGCTATGCGCAGCGCAAGTCGGCCAGCGAGGCCGCGGGCAAGCTGCGCGGCATCGGCTACTCGAGCTACATCGAGGCCTGCGGCATCGCGCCGTCGAACATCGCCGGGGCGCTGGGCGCGCGGGCCGGCCTGTTCGAATGCGGCGAGATCCGCGTCCATCCGACTGGCAGCGTGACGGTCTTCACCGGCTCGCACAGCCACGGGCAGGGACATGAAACCACCTTTGCGCAGGTTGTGGCGGCACGCCTGGGCATTCCGGTGGACAACGTCGACGTGGTGCATGGCGACACCGGCCGCGTACCCTTCGGCATGGGCACCTACGGCTCGCGCTCCATCTCGGTAGGCGGCGCGGCCATCATGAAGGCGCTCGACAAGATCGAGACCAAGGCCAAGAAGATTGCCGCGCACCTGATGGAGGCAAGCGATGCCGACATCGAGTTTGCGAACGGCGAGTTCACGGTCAAGGGCACCGACAAGAAGATCCCGTTCGGCCAGGTGGCGCTCACGGCCTACGTGCCGCACAACTACCCGCTCGACAAGCTCGAGCCCGGCCTGAACGAGACCGCCTTCTACGACCCCACCAACTTCACCTTCCCGGGCGGCACCTACATCTGCGAGGTCGAGGTCGACAAGCAGACCGGCGAGGTGCGCGTGGACCGCTTCACCGCGGTGGACGACTTCGGCACCATCATCAATCCGATGATCGTCGAGGGCCAGGTGCACGGCGGGCTGGTGCAGGGCATCGGCCAGGCGCTGCTCGAGAACTGCGTGTACGACAACGAGACCGGCCAGCTGCTCACCGGCAGCTTCATGGACTACGCCATGCCCAGGGCCGGCGACTTTCCGCAGTTCAAGCTCGACACCGTGTGCACGCCGTGCACGCACAACCCGCTGGGCACCAAGGGCTGCGGCGAGGCGGGAGCCATCGGCTCGCCGCCGGCCGTGATCAACGCCGTGCTCGACGCGCTGGCGCCGCTCGGCGTCAAGGACTTCGACATGCCCGCATCGGCCAGCCGCGTCTGGGAAGCGATGCAGGCGGCCGCCTCCCACTAGAACAACGAAGGAACCCACACCATGTACGCCTTCACACTCGAACGGCCGGCCACCGTGGCCGACGCGGCCAAGCTCGTTGCCGCGGGCGCCAAGCCGCTGGCCGGCGGCCAGACCTTGCTCGCCTCCATGAAGCTCAGGCTGTCGGCGCCCGAGCAGCTCGTGGACCTCGGCGGTATCAAGGAGCTCACCGGCATCAGGAAGGACGCCGGCACGATCACCATCGGCGCGATGTCGCGCCATCTCGACGTGGCCAACAACGCCGACGTGAAAGCCGCCTTCCCTGCGCTGGCGGACCTGGCCGGGCGCATCGGCGACCGGCAGGTGCGCGCGATGGGCACCATCGGCGGTTCGGTGGCCAACAACGATCCGGCCGCCTGCTACCCCAGCGCGGTGCTCGGCTCCGGTGCAACGGTCATCACCTCGAAGCGCGAGATCGCCGCGGACGATTTCTTCCTGGGCCTCTTCACCACGGCACTCGAGGAAGACGAGCTGATCACCGCGATCCGCTTTCCGATTCCGAAGCGCGCCGTGTACGAGAAGCTGCGCCAGAAGGCATCGAATTTTCCGCTCGTCGGCGTGTTCCTTGCGCAGTTCGACAGCGGCGTGCGCGTGGCCATCACCGGCGCGGGCAACGGCGTGTTCCGCCACGCGGGGCTCGAAGATGCGCTCAACAAGAGCTTCACGGCGGCAGCCGCCGCGGCCGTGAAGATCGACGCGAGCGAGCTCAACAGCGACCTGCACGCCTCGGCGGCCTACCGTGCCAACCTGATCAGCGTGCTCACGCAGCGCGCCGTCACCAAGGCGCTGGGCTAGAAATGGGCTAACCCCCAGGCTTCGCGCACTTCGTGTCGCTTCGCCCACCCCCTTGCAGGGGGCAACACCAGCGGCCCGGCAAAGCCGGTTCCGCGGTGTTCGCGAAAAGGCAGCGCTGCGCATGCCGGCTTGTTTCAGCATCCGCTACGCTTCGCCATGACCTTCCCGACCATCGATTCCCTCTCCGAAGGCTTGATGCAGGCCGGCTACTTTGCCGACCGCCGCCTGGCCACGGCCGTGTTCCTCGCGCTCAGGCTGCAGCGCCCGCTGCTGCTCGAGGGCGAGCCCGGTGTCGGCAAGACCGAGCTGGCCAAGGCACTGTCGACCGCGCTCAACCGCGAGTTGCTGCGCCTGCAGTGCTACGACGGGCTGGAGCAGCGCGAGGCGCTCTACGAATGGAACTACGCCGCGCAGCTCCTGCACATGCGCGCGGCCGAAGCCGCAGGTGCTGTACGAGACATTGAGGCCGAGGTCTACCAGCCGCACTACCTGATCCGCCGCCCGCTGCTGCAGGCCCTGCAGACGCCCGCGCCCGGCGCCGTGCTGCTGATCGACGAAGTGGACCGCGCCGACGAGCCCTTCGAAGCCTTCCTGCTCGAATATTTGGGCGAGTACCAGGTCAGCATTCCCGAGCTCGGTACCGTGCGCGCCGTGGTGCCGCCGGTCACCATCCTCACGAGCAACCGCACGCGCGAGCTCAACGACGCGGTGAAGCGGCGCTGCCTTTACCACTGGCTCGACTACCCGGAGCGCGAACGCGAACTGGCCATCGTGCGGGCCCAGGTGCCGGAGGCCGGCGAGAAGCTCTCGGCCCAGGTGGCCGCGTTCGTGGCGCGGCTGCGCGACGCGCCCTTCGTCAACGCCTTCCAGCGTGCGCCCGGCATTGCCGAAAGCGTCGAGTGGGCGAGGGCGCTGATCGCGCTCGACACCGTCGAGCTCGATCCCGAAGTGGTGGTCGACACCGCCGGCATCCTGTTCAAGCAGCGCGACGACGTGGCAGCGCTCACGCACGAGCTCGCATCCGATCTGCTGAAACCCGAGGAGCCGGTCGCGCCCTGAGCGCGGCCGACGGTCGAGGCGCCCGCATGGCCGGCATCCAGCAACTCGGCGACGTACGCAGCGGCAAGCTGGCCGGCAACATCACGGCCTTCGGCCGCGCGCTGCGCCGCGCCGGCGTTCGCACCGATGCCATGCGCATCGCGCTGGCCGCCGAAGCGGCCACGCTGGTGGGCGTGGAAAGCAGGCTCGACCTGAGCGCCGCGATGGAAGCCGTCATGATCAGCCGCGAGCAGGACCGCATGGTGTTCCGCGAGCTCTTCGACGCCTGGTTCCGCGACCCCGAACTCGCCAACAAGCTGCTCGCGCAGATGCTCCCGAGCGCCGAGGGCAAGGCCGAGCCCTCGAAGCGGCGCCCGCGCGTGCGCGAGGCCCTCACGGCGCCGCGCGATCCCGCCCGCCCGGCCGCGGTTGCCAAGCCCGACAAGGAGGTCGAGTTCGATGCCGCCATGACATCGAGCGATCGGCAGCGCCTGCAGCATGCCGACTTCAATGCGCTGGGCGCGTCCGAGTACCGGCTGGTGGAACGCCTTGCGCGCGATGTCACCTTGCCCATTCCTTCGCTGCCGTCGCGCCGGTTGCGCGCGGCCAATGATGCAGGTTCGCAGCATGCGCGCATGCACTGGCCTGGCGTGCTGCACGAAGCGGCGCGCACGGGTGGCGAAATACTTCGCCTGCCGAAGCTGAGCCGCCGCGAGCAGCCCTTGCCGCTGCTGGTGCTGGTCGACGTGTCGGGCTCGATGGAACGCTATGCGCGGCTGCTGCTGGCCTTTCTGCATGCGTCGACGCGGCGGGCCGGGCGGCGCGACGTGTTCGCCTTCGGCACCCGCCTGACCGATCTCACACCGGCCTTCCGGCTGGCCGACACCGATGCGATGCTGGCGGCCGCAGGTCTGGCCATCGACGATTTCGCAGGCGGCACGCGGCTCGGCAGTTCGCTGGCCGAGCTTCGCCATGCGAACGCGCGCCGCCTGACTGGCCGCCGCACGCTGGTGCTGGTGATCAGCGACGGACTCGACACCGGCGAGCCGGCGCTGCTCGAAAACGAGCTGCTCTGGCTCAAGCGCCACTCGCGCCGCCTGCTGTGGCTCAACCCGCTGCTGCGCTTCGAGGGCTACGCCCCTTTGGCGCGTGGGGCCAGTGTGCTGCACCGGCATGCGGATGCGATGCTGGCGGTCCACAATCTCAGTGCCCTCGAACAGCTCGCAAGCAGCCTCGCCGCCCTCATGCGGTCCGGGCGCTAGGGACTTCACAGAAGCAAAAAGGAAAACCACCATGGAAATGCTCGGCAATCGCCGCCTCGGCGTCACCCAACAACAGGCCTGGGAGGCGCTCAACGACCCCGAGACGCTCAAGAAGTGCATTCCCGGCTGCGACAAGTTCGAGCTCACGGGCGACAACCAGTACAGCGTGGCGCTGGCGGTCAAGATCGGCCCGGTGTCGGCCAAGTTCAGCGGCAAGGTCGCGCTGTCGGACATCGTGGCGCCCGATGGCTACAAGCTCAGCTTCGAGGGGCAGGGCGGCGTGGCGGGCTTTGCCAAGGGTTCGTCCAGCGTGACGCTGCGGCCGCTGGACGGCACCGCCGAGGCCGCGCCGGCACCGGCCGGCTGCGAGCTCGACTACACCGTGCAGGCGCAGGTCGGCGGCAAGATCGCGCAACTGGGCCAGCGCCTGATCGATGGCGCCGCCAAGTCGACCGCCGACGATTTCTTCAAGCGCTTCGAGGCCGAGATGCAGAGCCGCTACGGTCCGCCGCCGGCCGCCGCTGAAGCGGCCGAGGCGCCCACGGAAAAGGCCGGCATGATGTCCGGCCTCATGAAGAAGATGGGGCTCGGCAAGAAGGACGACAAGGATGCGTCCGCCGCACCGGGCGACGCCGGCTAGGAACGGATCAGGCAATGGAAAATCTCGACGTCATGGTGCTGCGCACGCTGCGCGACTGGCGGCGTGCCGGCAAGCGCGCGCTGCTCACGACCGTGGTGCGCACCTGGGGCTCCTCGCCGCGGCCGGTCGGCTCGATCATGGCGCTGGCCGACGACGGCGCCGTGGTGGGCTCGGTCTCCGGCGGCTGCATCGAGGACGACCTGATCGCGCGCTACAGCCATGCGCACGGCAACGGCGAACAGGTACCCCTGGGCGCGCCGCCCGTGCTCGTGAAGTACGGCATCACGGCCGACGAGGCGCACCGCTTCGGGCTGCCCTGCGGCGGCACGCTGGAGCTGCTGCTCGAATACGACCCCGACGCGGCCGCGCTCGATACGCTGGTGGCCCAGCTCGAGCAGGGCCGGCTCATGCAGCGCACCGTCACGCTTTCGACCGGCGCCGTGCGCCTGGCCGAAGCCACCGCGCCCGACGAACTCAAGGTGAACGACACCGAGCTCACCAACACCTTCGGCCCCGAATACCGCATGCTGCTGATCGGCGCCGGCCAGCTCGCCGAATACCTTGCGACCATGGCCAGGTTCAGCGGCTTTGCCGTGACGCTGTGCGACCCGCGCGCCGAATACCGCACCGCATGGACGCTGTCCGGCGTGGAGATCACGACCGAGATGCCCGACGATGCGGTGCTGGCCTTCAAGCCCGATCGCCGCAGCTGCGTGGTGGCGCTCACGCACGATCCCAAGCTCGACGACCTCGCACTGCTCGAGGCACTGCAGAGCGAAGCCTTCTACGTGGGCGCGATCGGCTCGCGCCGCAATGCCGATGCGCGGCGCGCCCGCATGATCGAGCACTTCGGCCAGACAGAGGAATCGCTCGCGCGGCTGCGCGGCCCCATCGGCATCTACATCGGCAGCAAGACGCCGCCCGAGATCGCCGTGAGCGTGATGGCCGAGATCCTGGCCGTGAAGAACGCGGTGACGCTGCCGCGCGAAATGGAAGTGGCGCGCGCCAAGGGCCTGCAGCAGCTCGCGATGAGCTGACGAGGCGCCGGTTTCAGCCCGACTTGGCCGCCGGCGGCACGTCGCCGCCCTTTTGCCGCTCACGGAAGAGCGCGGCGCGCATCAGGAAGATGGTGGTGATGGGCGCCGTGAGCGCAATGAACAGGACGATCAGCACCGCGTGCAGGAAGAGGCTGAAGCCCTGCACCGAGAAATAGACGATGGTGGCGATCGTCATGCACCACACGCCCACCGTGGCGCCGAGCGTCGGCGCATGGATGCGGCGGAAGAATGTGGGCAGCCGCACGAGGCCGAAGGAGCCGATGGCGGCAAAGGCTGCGCCCAGCACCGCGAACACGGCGGTGACGATTTCCGCCCACAGCGGCAGCGGCCCCACGATGAAGTCGCTCATTCGATCACCTCCCCGCGCAACAGGAACTTGGCCATGGCGGTCGACCCGACGAAGCCGAACAGCGCCGTCAGCATCGCGGCCTCGAAGTACACGTTGCTCGCATAGACGATGCCCAGCACCAGCATCATCAGCATGCCGTTGATGTAGAGGCAGTCCAGCGCCATCACGCGGTCTTGCGCGCTCGGGCCCACCAGCAGCCGCGCCAGCGCGCAGAGCATGGCCACGGCCAGCAGCAGGAGCGCGAGTTTCAAGGCCCAGAAAAGTACAGGCGTCATGATTCGAAGATCTCCATCAAGGGGTGCTCGTAGCGCTGCTTGATCATGGCGATGAAAGCGGCATCGTCGTCGACGTCGAACACATGGATCAGCAGCGTGCTGCTGTCGAACGCGATCTCGCCCCATGCGGTGCCGGGCGTGAGGCACATGATCATGGCCAGCACCGCGAGCCCGTTCGGATCGCGAAGATCCAGCGGCACGTGGATGAAGCGCGAGGCGATGCGCGAGGTGCGGCGCGTCAGCAGCCGCCGCGCCACGAAGAGCGCCGATTCCAGCATGTCGGCCAAGGCCCGGCCCGCGAGCCGCAGCGCCACCCAGGGCTTGCGCATGCGCACCGTGGCTGGCCGCAATCCCTTGGTGAGCAGCGGAACCGCAATGGCCAGCACCGCGGCCGCCAGCAGCGTGGCCGGGTCGAGCGACTGGTTGAGCAGCAGCCACACCGCAAACAGCGCCAGCGAGAGCGGCGGCGAAGGCATCCAGCGCTTCATGGTGCCGGGCCTTTCGCGGGCGCCGCCGGATTGGGCACCTGCCGCGCGCCCATCACGGCATTGCGGTAGGCGGTGGGCGTGCGCAACCCTTCGGCGGTGGTGATGGCGTGGCGCATGACGGGGCCGGCCCAGACCGTGAGCGCCACGCTGGCCGCGAGCAGTCCGGCCACCGGCAGCACCTCGAGCGCGGGCAGCGCCGGCATGGTGGGATGCGGCTGGGTCCAGAAGTGGCGCATGCCGGTGCGGCTCAGCGCAATCAGCGCGAGCAGTCCCGAGACCATCAGCAGCGCCAGGAAGATCCACGCGGGCAGCGAGGTACCGCCGGTGGAGAAGGCGCCCGACAGCATCGCGAACTTGCCCACGAAGCCCGACAGCGGCGGCAGGCCCGCGAGCAGCAGCGTGCAGCCGATGAAGCTCAGTCCCAGGAAGGCCACGCCGGCGGGAATGGCGCGGCCGTAGAGTGCCTGCGCCTCGTCATCGAGGTTCACGTCGTCGAGCACCCGCAGGTCTTCCGCCAGGAACGGCGCATTGCCCGCCTTTTCATGCGGTGCCACGCTCATGCCGGCGTTGCGCCAGCGCTCGATCATGTCGGTCAGCAGGAAGAAGGCGCTCACGGCCAGCGTCGAGCTCAGCAGGTAGTAGAGCGCGCCGGCCCACACGGCCGGCTCCCCGAGCCCGATGGCCGCGAGCAGCGTGCCCGCCGACACCAGCACGCTGAAGCCCGCGAGATTGGAGAGCCGCTGCGTGCCCACGATGCCGAGGGCGCCCGCGAACAGCGTCGCCAGCCCGATCGCGATGAGCGCCGATTGCCCGAACGCGGCCGAGCTGCCGGCGTCCGGTGCGAAGAGCAGCGTCCACAGCCGCAGCAGCGTGTAGATGCCGAGCTTGGTCAACAGCGCGAACACGGCGCCGACGGGCGACACCGCCGCGCTGTAGGCCGGCACCAGCCAGAAGTTGAGCGGCCAGGCGCCGGCCTTGGCGAAGAACGCGGTCGCGAGGATGGCGGCCGCCGCATGCACCAGGCCGCGGTCGGCCGGCGCGAGCTGCGCGATGCGCATGCCGAGGTCGGCCATGTTGAGCGTGCCGGTCGCGCCGTAGAGCAGGGCCGCGCCAATCAGGAAGAGCGACGAGGCGGCCAGGTTGATGGCGATGTAGTGGAGCCCGGCCTGCACCCGCAGCCGGCCCGAGCCATGCAGCAGCAGGCCGTAGGAGGCCGCGAGCATCACCTCGAAGAAGACGAACAGGTTGAACAGGTCGCCCGTGAGGAAGGCGCCGTTCAGGCCCATGAGCTGCAGCTGCAGCAGCGGATGGAAATGCACGCCCGCGCGGTCCCAGCGCGAGGTTGAATAGATCGAGGCCGCAAAGGCAACCACGCCCGTGAGCGCCACCATCATGGTCGACAGCCGGTCCGCCACCAGCACGATGCCGAAGGGCGCCTGCCAGTTGCCCGGCAGGTAGACGCCGACCGAGCCGGGGCCGTCGCCGGTCTCGGGCGCATTCACCCAGCGCAGCAGCGCCAGCGCCGCCAGCAGTCCCACCAGTCCCGAGACCACGCTCAGCGCCGACTTGGTGCGGCGCCGGCTTTCGCCCAGCAGCAGCATCAGTGCGGCCGTGAGCAGCGGCACGAGGATCGGCACCGCGACGAGGTGCGGCATGCCGAACTCGAGCAGCCGGTCGAGCAGCTGGACCAGTTGCCCCGTCACTCCGCCGCCTCCTGCCGCTCTTCGCCGTCCACGTGGTCGGTGCCGGTGAGGCCGCGCGAGGCCAGCAGCACCACGAGGAACAGCGCCGTCATTGCAAAGCCGATCACGATCGCCGTCAGCACCAGGGCCTGCGGCATCGGGTCGGCGGTGTTGGCCAGCGTGGCGGCGATGCCATGGACCAGCACCGGTTCGCTGTCGAGCTTGAGCCGCCCCATGCTGAAGATGAACAGGTTGACCGCGTACGAGATGAGCGTGAGGCCCATGATCACCTGGAAGGTGCGCGGCCGCAGCAGCAGGTACACGCCCGAGCCGGTGAGCACGCCGATGGCCAGTGCGAGCACGGCCTCCATCAGCGCGCTCCTTCCGGTGTTGCGCCGGCGGCCGCGGCAGCTGCCTCGGCTTCCTTCTCGCGCTGCTCGTCGGCCCAGCGGTGGCTGCGTACCGACTGGTGGGCCAGCGCGGTGAGGATCAGCATGGTCGCGCCCAGCACCAGTGCGAACACGCCGATGTCGAAGAACAGGGCGCTCGGCACGTGCAGCTCGCCCAGGACGGGAAGGTGCAGGTGCGCGGTGTGGGTGGTCAGGAACGGATAGCCGAACAGCACCGCGCCGCTGCCCGTGGCCAGCGCGAGCAGCAGGCCGGCGGCGATCCAGCGGCGCGGATAGATGCGCAGGTGCTCTTCCACCCACTCGGTGCCCGAGACGATGAACTGCAGCACCAGCGCCACCGACATCACCAGCCCCGCGACGAAGCCGCCGCCGGGCGCGTTGTGCCCGCGCATGAAGAAATAGACCGACACCAGCACCGCAAGCGGCAGCAGCAGGCGCACCAGCACGGCCGGCACCATCAGGTAGCCCACCGCCGTGTCCTTGGCCAGGCGCGGGTTCAGCAGGTCGCTGCTTCCGTCGTCGGCCTGCGCGCGCTGCTGCACCGGCAGGGCCATCGATTCGCGCGCCGGCCGGAAGCGGCGCAGCAGTGCATAGACCGTGAGCGCGACCACGCCGAGCACGGTGATCTCGCCGAAGGTGTCGAAGCCGCGGAAGTCGACCAGCATCACGTTGACTACGTTGGTGCCGCCGCCCTCGGCCAGCGCATGCTCGAGAAAGAAGGGTGAGATGCTTTGCGGAAACGGCCGCGTCATCATGAGCCACGCCAGCGCCGCCATGCCGCCGCCGACGCCGGCCGCCACCAGCAGGTCGCGTCCGCGCCGGCCCCAGGGGCGCAGCCTGGCGCGCGCTGGCTGGACCGCATCCTTGCTGCGCATCGGCAGCCAGCGCAGGCCCAGCAGGATCAGCACCGTGGTCACGGCCTCCACCACCAGCTGCGTCAATGCCAGGTCGGGTGCCGAGAACCAGATGTAGGTCACGCAGCACACCAGCCCGGCGCCCGAGGCCAGCATCAGCGCGGCCAGGCGATGGAACTTGGCCTGCCATGCCGCCGCCAGCGCGCAGGTGCCGCCGATCAGCCAGGTCATGGCGAACATCGGCGAGAAGGGCAGCAGTTCGCGCTCGCCGCGGGCGACCGGTGCCGTCCAGAGCGACACCGCGGCGCCCGCCGCCGCCGCCGCGATCAGCAGCAGCAACTGCGACTGCATGCGCCGCGTGCCCAGCAGGCGGCGGCTGCGCCGGCCGGCCTCGCTGAGCTGCGCGAGCAGGTGTTCGAAGATGGCCTGGCCGTCGAAGCGGTGCAGGAGCGGCGTGTGTTCGAGCTTGCCCTCTGCGCGGCGGCGGCGCTGCGACAGGTAGAGCGCCATGCCGCCGGCCAGCGCCACGAAGCTCATCGCCAGCGGCAGGTTGAAGCCGTGCCACACGGCGAGGCTGTATTCGGGCAGCACGCCGCCGACCACCGGCGTGGCGGCCGCCGCCAGCAGCGCGCCGATCGACCAGGCCGGCGCCACGCCCACCACCAGGCAGACCAGCACCAGCAGTTCGACCGGCACGCGCATCCAGTGCGGCGGCTCATGCGGCTGCCTCGGTACCTCGGGTCCGCAGGGCGGGCCGAAGAAAACGTCGAACACGAAGCGCGCCGAATAGGCCACGCTGAAGACGCCCGCGATGGTGGCAATGACCGGAAGGCTCAGGTTGATCCACGGCGTCGCCTGGATGAACACCGTCTCGGCGAAGAACATTTCCTTCGAGAGAAAGCCGTTGAGCAGCGGCACGCCGGCCATCGACGCGCTTGCGATGATCGCCAGCGTGCCGGTGATCGGCATCAGCCGCAGCAGGCCGCTGAGCTTGCGGATGTCGCGCGTGCCGCTCTCGTGGTCGATGATGCCGGCCGCCATGAAGAGCGATGCCTTGAAGGTCGCGTGGTTGATGATGTGGAACACGGCTGCCACTGCCGCGAGCGGGCTGTTCAGGCCGAGCAGCAGCGTGATGAGCCCGAGGTGCGAGATGGTCGAGTACGCGAGCAGCGCCTTCAGGTCGCGCTGGAACATCGCCACGAAGCCGCCGAGCAGCAGCGTGATCGCGCCCGCGCCGCCCACCAGCCAGAACCACTGTTCGGTGCCCGACAGCACCGGCCACAGCCGCGCCATCAGGAACACGCCGAGCTTCACCATGGTCGCCGAATGCAGGTACGCCGAGACCGGCGTGGGCGCCGCCATGGCGCGCGGCAGCCAGAAGTGGAACGGGAACTGCGCGCTCTTGGTGAAGGCGCCGAGCAGTATCAGCACCAGGGCCGCGGGATAGAGGGAATGCGCGCGGATCTCGTTGCCCGATGCGAGCACCACGTCGAGCTCGTAGCTGCCCGCGATGCGGCCCAGCACCACCACGCCCGCCAGCAGGCAGAGCCCGCCGGCACCGGTGACGGTGAGCGCCATGCGCGCGCCGCGCCGGGCGTCGCGCCTGTGATGCCAATAGCCGATCAGCAGGAAGGAGAACAGGCTGGTGAGCTCCCAGAACAGCACCAGCTGGATCAGGTTGCCCGAGAGCACCACGCCCGTCATCGCGCCCATGAACGCGAGAAAGAACGAGAAGAAGCGCGGCACCGGATCGGACGCCGACATGTAGTAGCGCGCATAGAGCACCACCAGCGCGCCGATGCCGAGCACCAGCATGCAGAACAGCCAGGCGAAGCCGTCCATGCGGAACACCAGGTTGAGCCCGAACTCGGGCAGCCATGCGATCTCCTGACGCAGCACGTTGCCGCGCGCGATCTGGGGAAAGAACCATGCGGTCTGCAGCGCGCAGCCCAGCGCGACGAGCCCCGCCAGCGTCGACTCCCGGTTGCGCGCGTTCGACGGCATCAACGCGGCCAGCACGCTGGCAACAAAGGGGAGTGCGACGAGAAAGACCAGGGGCATTGCGGCCGATTCTATCGACCGGCCCCCTGGAAAATTCTCCTGAAAACCCGCGAAGATCGACGGCCTTGCCGCCTGGCTATGGATCGATCAGGCGGCCAGGGCCTGCACGCTGCGTATGCCCAGCCAGGTCAGGAACAGCGATCCGCCGAGGTGGGCTGCTGCCGTGAGCAGTGCCACGCCCGGCCGGCCTTCGAGAAGCATGGTCACGACCTCGGCCGAGAAGCTCGAGAAGGTCGTCAGGCCGCCGAGAAAGCCCGTGACCAGCGCGAGCCGCCAGGCCGGATCGAGGTCGGGCAGCAGATGGAACGAGGCGATGGCCACGCCGATGAGGTAGCCGCCGATCAGGTTGGCGGCCAGCGTGCCCCAGGGCATGAACCCGCCTGCGCCGAACCACAGCGCCAGGCCCCAGCGCGCCACCGCGCCCACGGAGGCACCCATGCAGATGGCAAGAATCGGAAGCAGCATGGGCCTATTGTCGGGGCACGGCTGGCGCTGTTCAGGGCGCCATCTGTTGCGGCAGCCAGGTGACCAGTTGCGGCACGAAGTAGATGATGAGCACGGCCGCCACCATCAGGAAGAACATCGGCAGCGTGACGCGGGCGATGTAGAGCAGGTCCTTCCCGGTCATGCCCTGCAGCACGAACAGGTTGAAGCCCACGGGCGGCGTGATCTGCGCCATCTCGACCACCAGCACGATGAAGATGCCGAACCAGATCGGGTCGATGCCGGCAGCGGTGACCGTCGGCATGATGACACCCATGGTGAGAACGACCATCGAGATGCCATCCAGGAAGCAGCCCAACACGATGTAGAAGGCTGCGAGCATCGCGATCAGTTGGAACTTCGAGAGGCCGAGCGAGCCGATCCATTCGGCCAGGTGGCGCGGCAGGCCGATGTAGCCCATGGCCAGCGTGAGGAAGGCTGCGCCCGCGAGGATCAGCGCCATCATGCAGTAGAGCCGCGTGGCGCCCAGCAGCGCTTCCTTGAAGCTGTGCCAGTTCAGCGAGCCCTGCGCGCCCGAGATGATCATGGCACCGACTACGCCCACGGCGGCCGCTTCGGTGGCGGTGGCAATGCCCGCGTAGATGGATCCGAGCACCGACAGGATCAGCAGCGCGACCGGGATCAGTGACATCGAGGCCTTCAGCTTCTCGATGAAGGGCAGCTTCGCATCGGCCGGCGGAATGCGGTCCGGGTGGCGCAGCGACCAGAACACGATGTAGCCCGAGAACAGCAGCGCAAGCAGGATGCCCGGGATCACACCTGCAATGAACAGCCGGGCGATCGACACGTCCGCACTCACGCCGTAGACGATCATGATGATCGAAGGCGGGATCAGGAGGCCCAGCGTGCCGGCCCCGGCCAGCGTACCGATGACCATGTCGTCCGGGTAGCCGCGCCGCTTCAGTTCGGGCAGGCTCATCTTGCCGATGGTGGCGCAGGTGGCCGCGCTCGAGCCCGACACCGCCGCGAACACGGCACAGCCCACCACGTTGGTGTGCAGCAGCCGGCCCGGCAGGCTTTGCATCCAGGGCGCGAGACCCTTGAACATGTCCTGCGAGAGCCGCGTGCGGAACAGGATCTCGCCCATCCAGATGAACAGCGGCAGCGCGGTGAGCGTCCAGCTCGAGGCCGAGCCCCAGATGGTCACGGCCATGGCATCGCCCGCGGGGCGCGACGAGAAAATCTGCATGGCGATCCACGCCACGCCGGAGAGCGTGAGGCCGATCCACACGCCGCTGCCCAGGATCAGGAAGAGCGCGGCGATCAGCAGGCCCGCAACGGCGATGTCACTCATGGCGCAAGGCCTCCGTCTCGACCGGCTTGGCTGGTCTTCCCCGCCACTCGATCACGAACTCGTCGAAGGCTGCGATGGCGAACACCAGCGCACCCACGGCCATCGAGAGCTGCGGCAGCCACAGGGGGGTGGCGTCGTTGCCGGTGGAGATGTCGTGGAAGTCGTGCGACTGGAACACCAGCCGCGCGCTGTACCAGGCGAACAGCACCGCGAGCAGGGCTCCCGCGCCCATGGCCCAGCGTTCGAGCCAGCGCTGCGCCGCGGGCGGCAGGTTCTGCAGCACCAGGGTCACGCGAATGTGCTCGCCGCGCTTGAGCGTGTGAGCGAGCGCGAGGAAGCCGGCACCGGCCATCAGGTAGCCGGCATAGGCATCGATGCCCGGAACATTGAAATGGAGCTGCCGCCCGGCGATGGAGAGCAGCACCATCACGAGCAGGCCGAACATGAAAAGCGCCGCCAGGGCGGCGGCGCTGTTGTAGAGAAAATCAAGCGTCTTTCGCATCGGTGGCTGTTCGGTGTTGCGTCACATCTTCTTGTATGCGTCGACCACCGCCTGGCCCTCGGGGCCGGCCTTTTCGAGCCATTCCTTGAGCATGGTGTCGCCGACCTTCTTCATGTCGGTCTTGAGTGCCGCGGAAGGCACATGCACGGTCATGCCATTCTTCTTGAGCAGGTCCAGGTACTCGAGGTTCTTCTTCTTCGAGAGCTCCCAGCCGCGCTTCTCGGCATCGGCGGCGGCCTTCAGCACGGCGTCCTGCGTCGACTTGTCGAGCGCGTCGAAGGCCTTCTTGTTCATGAGCACCGCGTTCTTGGGCAGCCAGGCCTGCGTGTCGTAGAAGTTCTTGATGTATTCGTAGGTCTTGGTGTCGTAGCCAGTGGAGCCGGAGGACATGTACGACTCGATCACGCCCGTGGCCATGGCCTGCGACAGCTCGGCCTGCTGCACCGTCACCGGCTGCGCACCGACCAGTTCGCCGATGCGCGCGGTGGCGGGACTGTAGGCGCGCCACTTCACGCCCTTGAGGTCGGCGGCCGAAGCGATTTCCTTCTTCACGAAGATGCCCTGCGGCGGCCAGGCCACCGTGTAGAGCAGCACGATGCCCTGCTCGGCCAGCTTCTTTTCGAGCACGGGCTTCTGCGCCTGATAGAGCTTCCAGGCCGCGTCATAGCTGTCGGCGAGGAAGGGAATGCCATCGGCGCCGAACATCTGCCATTCGTTCTGGTAGTTGACCAGCAGGATCTCGCCGAGCTGCGCCTGTCCGCCTTGCACCGCGCGCTTGATCTCGGGCGCCTTGAACAGCGACGCATTGGCGTGCACGGTGATCTTGAGCTTGCCGCCACTGCCCTTTTCGACATCGCTCGCGAACTGGGTGATGTTCTCGGTGTGGAAGTTGGTCGCCGGGTAGGCGGTGGGCAGGTCCCACTTGGTCTGCGCGAAGGCTGCGGCGCCAAGGGTGAGGCCCGCCAGGGCAATGCCGAACTTGTGATTCATGAGCGCTCCGGAACGTATGAAAGTGAAAACGAACGCGAGCATACGTGCAAATTCCGGGCCACTCCTGAGGCATTTCCCTGCCACGCGGCGCTGCGCAGCAGCCTGTCTTGCTGCTGCGGCGCATGCAAAAAAGCCGCCCTGCGGCGGCTTTCAGTGTGTTGCGGGGCATGCCGCGCGCGCGGCATCGGCCCGCTGGCCCAGGGCGTTTCGATCAGGGCTTGGCCGGCTTGGCAGCGGCTGCCTTGGCGGGCTTTTCCGCCTTGGCGGCAACTGCTTCGCCTGCGGTGCCGCCGAAGGTTTTGCCGTTCACCGTGAGTCCTTCGGCCGACAGCTTCCCGGCCTTCTTTTCCTTCACGCCTTTCACGCGTTGCATGAAGTCGGGCCAATCCTTGAACTCACCTTCCTTGCGTGCGTCGAGGATGCGCTTGGACATTGCAGGACCGACGCCCTTGATGCCATCGAGATCGGCCGCCGTGCCCTTGTTGACATCGACCGCGGCGAACGAGGCAGCCGCCAACAGCATGGCCATCACGGCCAGGATTTTCTTCAGCATGATTTTCAAACTCCCTGATTTGTTGAGATCACAGTTCGCCGGCAGAAGGCGCCGGCTCGCGTTCAACGGTTCAGGAAAAGGCGCGTTGACGGCCTCGCGCCCTGCGGGAGGCGCGTTCACCATTGTTCCGAAAGGTGTTCGGAATGTGGCTCAGAGCTCTTCGACGCGCCGCGGCGGATAGCTGTCCCAGGCCTGGCATCCGGGGCAATGCCAGAAATGCTGGTGCGCCTCGAAGCCGCATGCGGCGCAGCGGTAGCGCATCAGCGGCCGGGTGGCCTGGTCGAGGGCGCGCTGCACCTGCGGGTGGAACTGCTCGTGCTCGAAACGCTCGCCGGCAAGCCAGCGCGAGGCGGCAACCAGCGAGGGCTGCTGGGCGAGGTGTGCGATGTAGCCGTCGCGCGGAGCGAGCGGCTGGCCGTTGGCGGCCGGAATCGCGCTGGTCGGCGAGCCGCCGAGCGCGATCAGCGCTTCGAGCACGTCGATCGAGGGCGAATCGTCATAGTGCCTTTGCAGCAGCGCGAGTGCCTCGCCCTCGCGATGGGCGGCGACCGCGGCCTGCTGCAGCGCAGCGGCATACAGCGGCAAGGCGAGCGGGGCGGTGTCGCTCAGGGCGACAAGGGTGTCGAAGGCCTTGGCACCGTCGCCATTGCGCAGTTGCAGCGTGGCGGAGTCGATGGCGGGGCGGGGCGCCTGCGGGGCCAGCGCGACCGCCTCGGCAAGCAGCCGGCCGGCCGCGGCCAGGTCGCCGGCCGCCACCTGCTCGGAGGCTTGCTCGCAGAGGTGATGGGCTCGGCGCGTGCTGTAGCTGGCCTGGTCGGATTCGTCGAGCTTCTGCGCCACGGCGGCGGCCTGGGCCCATTCGCGCGAACGCTCGTAGATGGCCAGAAGCGAAAGCCGCGCCTCGTTCTCGTAGCGCGTGCCCTCGAGTTTTTGCAGCGCGGCCTCGGCACGATCGAGCAGCCCGGCGCGCAGGAAATCCTGCGCCAGCGCGTGCTGGGCGCGTTCGCGATCGCTGCGGCTCAGGTCGCCGCGCCCCAGCAGATGTTCGTGCACGCGCACCGCGCGCTGGTATTCGCCGCGCCGGCGAAACAGGTTGCCCAGCGCGAAGTGCAGTTCCTGCGTGTCGGGATCGTTCTGCACGGCCTCGATGAAGGCATCGATGGCCTGGTCCTGCTGTTCGTTGAGAAGAAAGTTGAGGCCGCGGAAATACGCCTTGGGGGCTTGCCGGTTCTCGAGCTTGAGCTGCCGGATGTCGAAGCGCGAGGCGAGCCAGCCCAGCACGAAGGCGACGGGCAGGCTGATCAGCAGCCAGCTGGGATCAAAGTCCATGTTGGCGTACGGTGGGTAGGTCGGTGGCGGAAATGGACGGCGGCGGCGCTGCCGGGGCAGGCGTGGATGACGCAGGCGCCGCGGCTTCGTCGCCGCGCGCAGCCGGAACCTGCGCCGCCGCCGCACGGTGCTTCCACCATCCGGGCAGCATGCCGAGCGCGCCCACCACGAGGCCGCCGGCGAAAGCTGCGAGCACGACGAGCACCAGGGGCGCGCGCCAATGCGTGCCGAAGAAGAAATAGACGGTCGCGTCGTGCTGGTTGTTCAGCGCGAAAGCAAAAAGCGTAAAAAAAATGGCTGCCTTGAGCAGCCACAGGAGGTATTTCATAGCCGTTCCCGTTGCCGGGAGCATTCTACGTTTGCATCCATGCGATCAGGCCTTGCGGCCCTTGGCGTCGAGCTCGGCGGTCTTGGCGTCGACGGCCTCGCGCAATGCCTTGCCTGGCTTGAAGTGGGGCACCCGCTTTTCGGGGATCTGAACGCTCTCGCCCGAACGCGGGTTGCGGCCGATGCGCGGCGGACGCCGGGTGACCGAGAAGCTGCCGAAGCCACGGATCTCGATGCGGTGCCCGCGTACCAGCGCGTCGCTCATCGCGTCCAGGATGGTCTTGACGGCGTATTCGGCATCGCGGTGCGTCAGCTGCGCGAAGCGCGCTGCGAGTTCTTCGACGAGGTCAGAGCGGGTCATAGGCCAAACAAAAACGTGGACGAAAAAAAAGACAGAGCGGCCCCAGGGCCTGCTCTGTCTTCGGGGGCAGCTTACTTGCTGTCGTTGTTGTCGAGCTTGGCGCGCAGCAGGGCGCCCAGGCTCGTCGTGCCGGCGTTTTCGCGTGCCGACTGCTGGCTCAGGCTGGCCATGGCGCCTTGCTCGTCGACCATGTCCTTCTGCTTGATCGACAGCTGGATGTTGCGGGTCTTGCGATCCACGTTCACGACGATGGCGGTGACTTCGTCGCCTTCCTTGAGCACGTTGCGGGCATCTTCGACGCGGTCGCGCGAGATTTCCGAAGCACGCAGGTAGCCGATGATGTCTTCGCCGAGGTCGATTTCAGCGCCGCGGGCGTCCACGGTCTTGACCTTGCCGGTCACGATCTGGCCCTTGTCGTTCACCGTGGTGAAGGTGGTGAACGGGTCGCTGTCGAGCTGCTTGATGCCCAGCGAGATGCGCTCGCGGTCGACGTCGACGGCCAGCACGATCGCTTCGACTTCCTGGCCCTTCTTGTAGTTGCGAACGGCGGTTTCGCCGGCTTCGTTCCACGAGAGGTCCGAGAGGTGCACCAGGCCGTCGATGCCGGCAGCCAGACCCACGAACACGCCGAAGTCGGTGATCGACTTGATCGGGCCCTTGACGCGGTCGCCACGCTTGGTGTTCTGCGCGAACTCTTGCCACGGGTTGGCCTTGCACTGCTTCATGCCCAGGCTGATGCGGCGCTTGTCTTCGTCGATCTCGAGGACCATGACTTCGACTTCGTCGCCCAGCGAGACGATCTTGTTCGGAGCGATGTTCTTGTTGGTCCAGTCCATTTCGGAGACGTGCACCAGGCCTTCGATGCCGGGTTCGAGTTCGACGAACGCGCCGTAGTCGGCAATGTTCGTGACCTTGCCGAACAGGCGGGTCGATTGCGGGTAGCGGCGCGAAACGCCCATCCACGGGTCGTCGCCCATTTGCTTGAGACCCAGCGAGACACGGTTCTTCTCGGTGTCGAACTTGAGGATCTTGGCGGTGATTTCCTGGCCGGCCTGAACGACTTCGCTCGGGTGGCGGACACGGCGCCATGCCATGTCGGTGATGTGCAGCAGGCCGTCGATGCCGCCGAGGTCCACGAACGCACCGTATTCGGTGATGTTCTTGACCACGCCGCGCACGACTGCGCCTTCCTTCAGGGTTTCCATCAGCTTGGCGCGCTCTTCGCCCATGCTGGCTTCGACCACGGCACGGCGCGACAGCACGACGTTGTTGCGCTTGCGGTCGAGCTTGATGACCTTGAATTCGAGGGTCTTGTTCTCGTACGGGGTCAGGTCCTTGATCGGACGCGTGTCGATCAGCGAGCCCGGCAGGAAGGCGCGGATGCCGTTGACGAGCACCGTGAGGCCGCCCTTGACCTTGCCGCTGGTGGTGCCGGTGACGAAGTCGCCCGATTCCAGGGCCTTCTCCAGGGCGAGCCACGAAGCGAGGCGCTTGGCGGTGTCGCGCGAGAGGATGGTGTCGCCGTAGCCGTTTTCAACGCTGCCGATGGCAACGGAAACGAAATCGCCGGCCTGGACTTCGAGTTCGCCCTTGTCGTTCTTGAACTCCTCGATCGGCACATACGCTTCGGACTTGAGGCCGGCGTTGACCACCACGTGGTTGTGTTCGACGCGCACGACTTCGGCCGTGATGACCTCGCCGGTGCGCATTTCGGAACGCTTCAGGGACTCTTCGAATAGGTCGGCAAAAGATTCAGACATTGATGGTTCCTTCCGTCAGGCAGGGTTGGCAGTCGCTATTGCGAAATTGCGTGCGGCTGCTGTAGGTCTGGAGACGGCGGTTTTGTGGGCGTGAGCCCGGGTTGGTTGAACAACCAGCAGGCCGGTGCGCTGTCGCGCGAGAAGAGCCTGCTGGAGCGGTATGCGCTGCCCCGGAATCCGGTTGGCGCGAGCCCTTCAGGCGGGCCTGAAAGGCTGTGGCTTCCAACCGCTCAAGCGGGCTTGAACGGCTGCTTTTCCTGCCACCAGTTCAACACCTGGTCGATCGATTGCTCGATGGACAGCTGGGAGTTGTCGAGGTGGCGGGCATCCTGCGCCGGCTTGAGGGGAGCGACGCTGCGGGACGAATCCCTGGCGTCGCGTGCTTCCAAGTCGGAGCGAAGACTGTCAAGTGTAGTTGAAATACCCTTTGAAATCAACTGCTTATGCCGGCGTTCGGCCCTCTGGGCGGCGCTGGCCGTGAGAAAGACCTTGAGCGCCGCGTCGGGGAAGATCACGGTGCCCATGTCGCGGCCGTCGGCCACCAGGCCCGGGAGCTGCCGAAAGCGCTGCTGCAGCGCCAGAAGCGCCTCGCGCACCGCGGGAAGCGTGGAGACGCGGGAGGCGTCCATGCCGGCGGCTTCGGTGCGGATCTCGTCGCTCACGTCCTCGCCGGCCAGCAGCACCTTGCCCTCGGTGAAATGCAGGGGCAGGGCGGCCGCCAGGGCGGCGATCTGCGTCTCGTGCTGCGGCTCGGCGCCGAGCCCGGCGCGCCGCATGGCCAGGCCGGTCACGCGGTAGAGCGAGCCCGAATCCAGGTAGTGGTAGCCCAGCAGGCGCGCCACCTCGGCTGCGAGCGTGCCCTTGCCCGAGGCGGTGGGGCCGTCGATGCAGATCACCGGCACCTCGGGCGCCTCGGCCACCGAGAACAGCGTTTCGAAATAGTCCGGGAAGGTTTTGGCAACGCAGTGCGGCTCCAGGATGCGCACCGGCAAGCCCGCCGGGTTGAACGCCGCGAGCGAGAAGCACATGGCCACGCGATGGTCGTCGTAGGTGCGGATGCTTGCCGCCTGCCAGCCCGAGCGCTCCAGCGGATGCACCCGGATGAAATCGGGGCCGGATTCGACCGTGGCGCCGAGCTTCCTGAGCTCGTTGGCCATGGCGTCGATGCGGTCGGTTTCCTTGACGCGCCAGCTGGCGATGTTGCGCAGGGTGCTCGGGCCGTCGGCATAGAGCGCCATCACGGCCAGCGTCATCGCGGCATCGGGGATGTGGTTGGCGTCCAGGTCGATGGCCTTGAGTGGCCAGGCGCCGCGGCGCACGTCGAGCCAGTTCGGCCCGCTGTCGACCTGCGCGCCCATTTGCCGCGCCGCCTCGATGAAGCGGATGTCGCCCTGGATCGAATCGGCGCCCACGCCTTCGATCCGGATGCTGGCCTGGCCGGAAGCGCCTGTGGCAATGGCGCCGAGCGCTATGAAATAGCTGGCAGACGAGGCGTCGGCCTCGACGTGGATGTCGCCCGGCGAGCTGTAGCGGCTGCCCGCGGGGATGGTGAAGCGCTCCCAGCCCTCGCGACGCACCGCAATGCCGAAGCGCGCCAGCAGGTTGAGCGTGATCTCGATGTAGGGCTTGGAGATCAGCTCGCCGACCACTTCGATCACGATGTCCTTCCGGGCTGCGAGGGGCAGTGCCAGCAGCAGCGCGGTCAGGAACTGGCTTGAGACGTCGCCGCGCACCCGGATCGGGGCGTCCAGCACCAGCGCGCCGTGATCGACCGGCCGGATGCGCAGCGGCGGGTAGCCAGGGTTGCCCAGGTAGTCGATGCGGCAGCCGAGCTGGGTCAGCGCATCGACCAGGTCGCCGATCGGCCGCTCGTGCATGCGCGGCACGCCGCTGAGCTCGAAATCGCCGCCGAGCAGCGACAGCGCGGCGGTCAGCGGACGCATCGCAGTGCCGGCGTTGCCGAGAAAAAGCGGCAGCAACGGGCCACCGGACTTCAGCTGGCCGCCGATGCCGGTGATGCGCAGCGTGCTGCCGGCCGCATCGATGCCGCAGCCAAGCGCGCGCAGCGCATCGAGCATCACGCGGGTGTCGTCGGAATCGAGCAGGTCGTGGACGGTGGTGGTTCCGCTGGCCAGCGCGGCCAGCAGCAGCACGCGGTTCGAAATGCTCTTGGAGCCCGGCAGCCGCACGGTGCCCGAAGCCCCGGCCAGCGCAGGAATATCGAGGAATGCCGTCGAGAACATGTCAGGAGTCCTGGGAGGCGTCGGTGTTGGGCTGCCAGGCGGCGCGGACCTTGCTGCCGGCGGCGATCGAATGCTCCAGCGCCTGGGCGTCGCCGGCTGTGACCAGCGCCTCGAGCTCGAGCAGCGCCTTGCGGAATGCCTGCGATTGCAGCAGCACCTGCTCGCGGTTGGCGAGCAGCACGTCGCGCCACATGACCGGATCGCTCGCCGCAATGCGCGAAAAATCGCGAAACCCCGGCCCTGCAAGGCGCAGGAAATCGTCGCCCTGCGGTTGCGCGATCAGGGCGTTGAGGTAGGCAAAGGCCAGCAGGTGCGGCAGGTGGCTCACGGCCGCGAAGGCGCTGTCGTGCTCCTCGTGCGTCATGGTGACGACATTGGCGCCGATGCCGCTCCAGATCTGCGAGGCGCGCTGCACGTTCGAGCGCAGCGTGGCCTTGACCGGTGTCAGCACGACCTTGCGGCCGACGTAGAGCGAAGCTTCGGCGTGCTCGATGCCGGACACTTCCTTGCCGGCGATCGGATGGGCCGGGACGAAGTGGGCGAACTGGTCCTGCAGGCCGTTGCGAGCGGCTTCGATCACGTCGCCCTTGGTCGAGCCCACGTCCATCACGAGCGTATCGTTCGAAATGCCGTGGCGGATGGCCTTGAAGGTGGCTTCCGAGGCCGCCACCGGAACCGCCAGCAGCACGAGGTCGGAACCCGAGACCGCCAGCAGCGCGGAAGGCGCCGCCACGTCGATCACGCCGAGCTGGCGCGCCCGCTCGGTGGTGGAGGGCGACTTGCTGTAGCCGACCACGCGTTTCACGAGCTTCGCACGCTTGAGCGCAAGCGCAAAGGAGCCGCCCATGAGGCCGCAGCCGATCAATCCCAATTGCTCGAACATGGTGCTTGTCCGGCTCAGGCTTTGACAGGGTAGGCGCCCAGCACCTTGTAGAACGCGCAGAGACCGCGCAGCTCGGCCAGCGCCGCAGCCACGTTGGGCTGCGAGGGATGGCCGTCCAGGTCGATGTAGAAGTAGTACTCCCACTGGCCGGTGCGCGCCGGGCGCGACTCGAACCGGGTCATGGACACGTTGTTGACCTTCAGCGGCACCAGCAGGTCGTGCACGGCGCCGGGACGGTTCGGCACCGAGACGATCAGGCTCGTGCAGTCGCGCCCCGAGGCCGGCGGCATGGCCAGCGTCTGCGGCAGGCAGATCACGGAGAAGCGGGTGCGGTTGTACGAATCGTCCTGGATCGCATGCGCCACGATGTGCAGGCCGAATCGCGTGGCGGCGCGTTCGCCGGCCAGTGCGGCCCAGGCCGGGTTGGTGGCCGCGAGCCGCGCGCCTTCGGCGTTGCTCGAAACGGCGCGCCGCTCGGCATTGGGCAGGTGCTTCGACAGCCAGGTCTGGCACTGCGCCAGCGCCTGCGGGTGGGCCAGCACGGCCTCGATGCCCTCGAGCGTATTGCTGCTGCGCAGCAGATGGTGGCGCACCAGCAGGCTGACTTCGCCGACCACATGGGTGGGGGAATGCAGGAACAGGTCGAGCGAGCGCGTGACTACGCCCTCGGTCGAGTTTTCGACGCCCACCACGCCGTACTGGGCGCTGCCGGCCGCCGTGGCGTGGAACACCTCGTCGAAGCTGGCGCAGTAGATCAGGTCGGCGGCGCCGCCGAAGTATTCGATGGCGGCCTGTTCGCAGAAGGTGCCCTCGGGGCCGAGCACGGCGACCCGCTGCGGCGATTCGAGCGCCAGGCAGGCCGACATGATTTCGCGCCAGATGGCGGCCACATGCAGGTCCTTGAGCGGGCCCGCATTGCTCTTTTGCATCTTCTCGATGACCTGGGCCACGCGGTCGGGGCGGAAATACGGGGTGCCTTCGCGCTTCTTGACCTCGCCCACCAGCTCTGCCACATGGGCCCGCTCATTGAGCAGGCTGAGCAGTTGCTGGTCGAGCGAATCGATCTGCACGCGCAGACCGGCAAGGCTTTCGGAGTTGTCGGGAGAGGAGGGCGGTGTTGGAGCGGAGGCGGTCATCGGTGCGAGCAGCTGGGCATGCGCCTAGGCATGCGATCGCTCGAATTCTCGCATGTAGCTCACAAGTGCTCGTACACCTTCCAGCGGCATGGCGTTGTAGATGCTCGCGCGCATGCCGCCGACCGACTTGTGGCCCTTGAGCTGCAGCAGGCCGGCCTCGCGCGCGCCGGCCAGGAAGGCGTCGTTGCGGCTTTCGTCGCGCAGGAAGAACGGCACGTTCATGCGCGAACGGCAGTCCGGGTCGATCTTGTTGAGGTAGAACGAAGAGGCGTCGATGAAGTCGTACAGCAGCTTCGCCTTGGCAATGTTGCGCTGTTCCATGGCGGCCACGCCGGTCAGCGCGCCTTCGGTCTGCTGCAGCAGCCACTGGAACGTCAGCCCCGCCATGTAGATGCCCCAGGTCGGCGGGGTGTTGTACATGGACTTGTTGTCGGCCACGATCTTGTAGTTGAACGCGCTGGGGCAGATCTCGAGCGCGTGCCCGAGCAGGTCGTCGCGCACGATCACCAGTGTGAGCCCGGCCGGCCCGAGGTTCTTCTGCGCACCGCCGAAGGCCAGGCCGACACGGCGCCAGTCGACGCTGCGCGAGGCCACGTGTGACGAAAAATCGATGACCAGCGGCGCATTGCTGCCAAGGGCCGCGAGGTCGGGCAACTGCTGGAACTCGATGCCGTTGATGGTCTCGTTGGTGCACAGGTGCACGTACGAGGCCTCCTTGCTGAGCTGCCAGGTCGAGGGATCGGGCAGCCGCGTGTGGTGGTCGCCGGCGTTGCTGGCGGCGATGTTCGCCGTGCAGTAGCGCTGCGCTTCCTTCTGCGACTTGATGCTCCAGCTGCCGGTGATGACGAAGTCGGCGGCAGTGCCGCGCGACAGGTTCATCGGCACGATGGCGTTCTCGCCAAGGCCGCCGCCCTGCATGAAGAGGATGTGGAAGTGCTCCGGCACGGCCAGCAGCGTGCGGATGTCGGCTTCGGCCTGGGTGCAGATCGCGCCGAATTCCTTGCCGCGATGGCTCATTTCCATCACGCTCATCCCGCTGTCCTGCCAGTCGAGCATCTCGGCGGCGGCGCGTTGCAGCACCGCCTCCGGCATGGCGGCCGGACCGGCGGAAAAGTTGTACGGGCGCGTGCCGGCCGGCTGGTGCTGCTGTGGAGTCACGTCACTTCTTGGCGGGAGCCTTGGCCGGTGCCTTGGCGGGAGCGGCGCCTTGCGAGCCGCCGGTGGGTGCACCCAGGGCCTTGGCCACGTTTTCGTCGAGCGCGCGCATCTTCGGCTCGATGGTGGCGCGCGTGTCGCTCACGAGCTTCTCGGTCAGCGCGGTCTGCATCTTGGGGTTGAGGTCCTGGTACTTCTTGCTGAGCGGCGAGTTGATCCAGGCCAGCAGTTGCTTGAGCTCGTCTTCGCTGAAGTTCTGCTCGAGCAGCGGCGTCAGGGCTCCGGGTGCCAGTTGCACGGCCTTGTCGCGCACGATCGGATACGCCTCGTCGAAGTACTTCTTGAGTTCGGCGTCGGCAGCCTTGGCGGCCGATTCGCGCTTGGCTTCGGGCACTTGCGTCTGCAGGTACTGCGAGCCGGCTTGCGCGATCGGGGCGCTCGATTGCTCGACCAGGCCGCGGGCCAGCGATTCGATGCCGGGGCGCTGCACGTCGATGAACTGCTTGATGAGCGCAGCCTTGTCCTGGGCCATGGCGGCCATGGAGCTGCCGGCCAAGGCGACGGTCAGAAGTGCGAGCTTGAATTTTTTCACTGAGGATTCTCCGTTGAAGATGAGGAAGTATCGTCTGCGCCAGGCTCACTCTCGCCGTTGGCGTCGTTTTCGACGATACGTTGTAGCCCGCTGAGTTTGGCGCCTTCGTCGAGCCCGATCAGCGTAACGCCCTGCGTTGCGCGACCCAGCTCGCGAATCTCGGCTACCCGGGTGCGCACGAGCACGCCCTTGTCGGTGATGAGCATGATCTCATCGTCCGCATGCACGAGGGTGGCGGCAACGACCTTGCCGTTGCGCTCACTCTGTTGAATCGCAATCATGCCTTTGGTTCCGCGGCCGTGACGCGTGTACTCGGTAATGCTTGTGCGCTTTCCGTAACCATTTTCCGTGGCGGTGAGCACGCTTTGCTGCTCGTCCTCGGCCACCAGCATCGCGATCACGCCTTGCCCCGGATCGAGCGACATGCCGCGCACGCCGCGCGCGTTGCGGCCCAGCGGGCGCACGTCTTCCTCGTCGAAGCGCACGGCTTTGCCGCCGTCGCTGAACAGCATCACGTCGTGCTTGCCGTCGGTGAGTGCGGCGCCGATGAGGTAGTCGCCCTCGTCGAGGTTCACGGCAATGATGCCGCCCTTGCGCGGGTTGTTGAATTCGTCGAGCGTGGTCTTCTTGACCGTGCCCATGGAGGTGGCCATGAACACGTACTGGTCGGCCGGGAAGTTGCGCTTCTCGCCGGTCAGGGCGAGCGCCACGTTGATCTTCTCGCCTTCCTGCAGCGGGAACATGTTGACGATGGGGCGCCCGCGCGAGCCGCGCGAACCCGCCGGCACTTCCCACACCTTGAGCCAGTACAGCCGGCCGCGGTTGGAGAAGCACAGGATGTAGTCGTGCGTGTTGGCGATGAAGAGCTGGTCGATCCAGTCGTCTTCCTTGGTGACGGTGGCCTGCTTGCCGCGTCCGCCCCGTTTTTGCGCGCGGTACTCGTTCAGCGGCTGGCTCTTGATGTAGCCGCTGTGCGAAAGCGTGACCACCATGTCGGTGGGCGTGATCAGGTCTTCGGTCGAGAGGTCGTAGGCGCTGTGCTCCACCAGGCTGCGGCGCGCGCCGAGCTTGGACTGGCCGAACTCCTGCTTGATGGTGCCGAGTTCTTCGCCGATGATGACCGAGACCCGCTCGGGCTTGGCCAGGATGTCGAGCAGGTCGTCGATCTCGGCCATGACCTCCTTGTACTCGGCAACGATCTTGTCCTGCTCGAGGCCGGTCAGGCGCTGCAGGCGCATCTGCAGGATTTCCTGGGCCTGCGTTTCCGACAGGCGGTAGAGGCCATCCGAGCCCATGCCGAATTCGCGTTCCAGGCCCTCGGGGCGGTAGTCGTCGGCATTGACCACGCCGCCGTCCGCGCGCGAGCGCGTGAGCATCTCGCGCACCAGTTTGCTGTCCCAGCTGCGGGTCATCAGTTCGGCCTTGGCGACCGGCGGAGTGGGCGACTCGCGGATGATGCGGATGAACTCGTCGATGTTGGCCAGCGCCACCGCCAGGCCTTCGAGCACGTGGCCGCGTTCGCGCGCCTTGCGCAGCGTGAAGACGGTGCGGCGCGTGACCACTTCGCGGCGGTGCTGCAGGAAGACCTCGATCAGGTCCTTCAGGTTGCACAGCTTGGGCTGGCCGTCGACCAGCGCCACCATGTTGATGCCGAAGGTGTCCTGCAGCTGGGTCTGCTTGTACAGGTTGTTGAGCACCACCTCGGGCACCTCGCCGCGCTTGAGCTCGATGACCAGGCGCATGCCCGACTTGTCGGACTCGTCCTGGATGTGGCTGATGCCCTCGATCTTCTTTTCGTGCACCAGCTCGGCCATGCGCTCCTGCAGTGTCTTCTTGTTGACCTGGTAGGGGAGCTCGTCGACGATGATCGCCTGGCGCTGGCCGCGGTCGATGTCCTCGAAGTGGCACTTGGCGCGCATCACGACCTTGCCGCGGCCGGTGCGGTAGCCATCCCGCACGCCATTGATGCCGTAGATGATGCCGGCGGTCGGGAAGTCGGGCGCCGGCACGATTTCCATCAGCTCGTCGATGGTGGCCTGCGGATTGCGCAGCAAGTGCAGGCAGGCGTCCACCACCTCATTGAGATTGTGCGGCGGAATATTGGTGGCCATGCCCACCGCAATACCGCCGGAGCCATTCACCAGCAAATTCGGCAGTTTGCTCGGAAGGACCTTTGGTTCTTTTTCGGAGCCGTCGTAATTGTCTTGGAAATCGACAGTTTCCTTGTCGATATCGGCCAGCATTTCGTGTGCAATTTTGGCCAGCCGGATTTCCGTATACCGCATTGCGGCCGCATTGTCTCCGTCGACCGACCCGAAGTTGCCCTGGCCGTCGACCAGCATATGGCGCATGGAAAAGTCCTGCGCCAGCCGCACGATGGTGTCGTAGACCGATTGGTCGCCATGCGGGTGGTACTTGCCGATCACGTCGCCCACGATGCGGGCGGACTTCTTGTAGGCCCGGTTCCAGTCGTTGTTGAGCTCGTGCATGGCATACAGCACGCGCCGGTGCACAGGCTTGAGGCCGTCGCGCGCATCGGGAAGCGCCCGGCCCACGATCACGCTCATGGCGTAATCGAGATAGCTGCTGCGCATTTCCTCTTCGAGACTGATGGGCAGGGTTTCTTTGGCGAAGGAGGTCATTGAGCAAGAGGCTGGCGGCAGGAAGGCGAAATTTTACGCTCTGAGGGGTGTCGCACCGCCGCAACACAAGGCCGCTATTCCGCCTCCGTCCTACGCTTCCGGGGTGTCCAGCGGCCTGTTTGCCAAAGACCCTATGGCACAATCGCCTCAACGTTTTGGGTGGTGGTCACTTAAAGCGTCCTTGATTCGCAGCGCGGCTGCGGCTTTTTCCCCAAGAGGAGAACCATGAAGAAACTGAATAAAGTGGCGATGATGTTTGCAGTCGCTGCGCTCGCCACTGCCGCCGGCGCGCAGACCCGTGTCACCGCTGCGAACGGCGGTCCTACGATCGACAACTGGCAAAACGGCACCGGCGAACTGGTTTGGAAGAACGGCACGAACGAACTGTGCTGGCGTGATGCCAACTGGACGCCGGCTACGGCCGCCGCCGGTTGCGACGGTGCTCTGGTTCCGGCTCCCGCCGTTACGCCTCCTGCCGCTGTGACGCCGCCTGCTGCTGTGACGCCGCCGGCCGTGGCTGCTTCGAAGGTCACCTTCGCTGCCGATGCATTCTTCGACTTCGACAAGTCGGTTCTCAAGCCCGAAGGTCGCGCCAAGCTGACCGACCTGGTCTCGAAGATCCGCGACGTCAACCTCGAAGTGATCATCGCCGTGGGCCACACCGACTCGATCGGTTCGGACGCCTACAACCAGCGTCTGTCGGTGCGCCGCGCCGAAGCCGTCAAGGCCTTCCTGGTCTCGAAGGGCATCGAACGCAACCGCGTCTACACCGAAGGCAAGGGCGAGAAGCAGCCTGTTGCGGACAACCGCACCAAGGAAGGCCGCGCCAAGAACCGCCGCGTGGAAATCGAAGTGGTTGGCACCCGCGCCAACAAGTGATTCGATTGAATCGCTAAAAGAAAACCCCGCCTCGGCGGGGTTTTTTTATGCCCACTGAATTTCTTCGGGCGCGGATGCGGTACCCGTGGATGCTCGCCGGCGCATTCTCCGTTTCATAATCACGGCATGACAGATCATGTGAATGCCGACCCGGCGGAACTCGCCAAGTTTTCGGAGCTTGCCCACCGCTGGTGGGATTTGGACAGCGAATTCCGCCCGCTCCATGAAATCAATCCATTGCGACTGGAATGGATTGACGGTATTGCGCCGATTTCGCAGCGCCGGGTGCTCGATATCGGCTGCGGCGGCGGCATTCTGGCCGATTCGATGGCCCGAAAGGGCGCGGACGTGCTTGGCATCGATCTGGCGAGCAAGGCGCTCAAGGTTGCGCGCCTGCATGCCCTCGAAGCCGGAACCCAGGGCGTCAAGTACCGGGAAGTCAGCGCCGAGGCGCTGGCTGCGGAGCAGCCCGGCAGCTTCGACGTCGTCACCTGCATGGAAATGCTGGAGCACGTGCCCGAGCCCGCGTCGATCGTCCAGGCCTGTGCCACGCTCGTCAAGCCGGGCGGCTGGGTGTTCTTTTCCACGATCAACCGCAACCTGAAGTCGTTCATGCTTGCGATCGTCGGTGCCGAATATGTTCTGGGCATGCTGCCGCGCGGCACGCACGAGTACGCGAAGCTGCTGCGTCCCAGCGAACTGGCGGCCCACTGCCGCGCCGCCGGCCTGGACCTGCGGCACACGCGCGGCATGGAACACAACCCGCTGACGCGGCGGTATTGGCTCAGCGCCGACACCAGCGTCAACTACATGTTCGCCACGCAGAAGCCGGCGCTGTCGGGTTCGCAGACGTGACGGCCGCAGCCATCCAGGCCGTGCTGTTCGATCTGGACGGCACGCTGATCGACAGCGCACCCGATCTCGGCGCCGCGGCCGACAAGATGCGCACGGATCGCGGGCTCGAGTCGTACCCCCTGGAGCGCTATCGGTTCATGGCGGGAGCCGGTGCCCGGGGCATGCTCGGTGTGGCTTTCGGCATCACGCCCGAAGCGCCGGAATTTCCTGCGTTGAGGGAAGAGTTCTTCGTCGCCTACGAAAACCGCATGCTGCTCAACACGCAGGTGTTCGACGGGGTGCCATCGCTCATCGATGCCATCCGGGCGCGCGGCCTGGCCTGGGGGGTGGTCACCAACAAGTCGGCACGCTTCACCGATCCGCTGACGCGCGCGATTCCGCTTTTCGACAGTGCCGGCGCGATCGTGAGCGGCGACACCACGCCGTACGCCAAGCCGCACCCCGAGCCCCTGCATGAAGCGGCACGCCGGCTTGGAATTCCATCCAGCGCCTGCATCTACGTGGGGGACGACGAACGCGACATCATCGCAGGCCGGGCCGCGGGCATGCGGACCATCGCGGCTACCTATGGTTACATGGGGCCGCAGGCGGACGCCACCCTCTGGGAGGCCGATGCCGCAATTACTTCGCCCCTGGAGCTCTTGCAATTCCTCAACCCGGCCTAAAATGGTGGGCTTGGGGCTGCACTGGTTTCGACGTGGGTTCGGAGTCGCAGCGGGGCATGTCGAGCTGAATGCGCTCGTAAAACAGATTCAAACAAACTAACTGCAAACGACGAACGTTTCGCACTCGCTGCTTAATTGCCAGTGAGCCTTGCAACAGTTGGCCGATGGGCTGGGCAAGGGGGTCTGGAGCAATCCTGACCTCCCGGCTGCAAGGATAATTACATGGGCTGGCTCCGATCCGGGTACCTTGGGTCGGGGCGAGAAAATAGGGTGCTGGCGTCCGGTTTAGCGTGTGACTGCGCGACTCCGGAAGCGAGACTCAAATCAGATCACTAAACATGTAGAACTGCGCGATGAAGGCTTGCGGACGGGGGTTCAAATCCCCCCAGCTCCACCATCCACCGCAAAAAGCCAACCTTCGACGGGTTGGCTTTTTTTTGCCCCACGCGAGGCTATAGTCAGCGGGAGCTGACACACCATGGCCGCTGTTTCTCCTTGGCAAAGGGTGCTGCGGCCGGCCTCGATTCCAAAGGACGCCGTGCCCGATTCACTGACCTCCACGCTCACGAGCTACTACGACGCGGTGCCCTACGAGTCGCACCCTTTCCCGCAAACCGCCGTAGAGCACCTGGAAGCCATTGCCTTTCTGTTCGGCCTCGAAGCACCGGCCCCATCCACCGCGCGCGTGCTGGAACTCGGCTGCGCGGCTGGCGGCAACCTGATTCCGTTTGCGGCGCGCCACCCCGAAGCCAGCGCCCTGGGCCTCGATCTGTCGACGGTGCAGGTCGCGCAGGGCCGCGAGGCCATCGCGCGTGCCGGGCTGTCGAATGTGGAGCTGCGGGCATTCAATCTGGCCGAGATCGATGCATCGTTCGGCCAGTTCGACTACATCATCTGCCACGGCGTCTACAGCTGGGTGCCGGGGCCGGTGCAGGACGCGATCCTGCGCGTGTGCTCGGAGAATCTGGCACCCGATGGCGTTGCCTATGTCAGCTACAACGTCTACCCCGGCTGGAAGGCGAGGGAGATCGTGCGCGACGCGATGATCCTGCGCGGCGGCCCGCGTGACACGCCGGAGGAAAAGCTGTCCTATGCGCGCGGCATGCTCGAATTTCTCGAGCAGTCGGCGCGACCCGGCAGCGTGCTCGGCAAAACGCTCGAGGAAACGATGCCGATCGTGCGCGGGGCCAACGGCTCCTACCTGCTGCACGAGTTTCTCGAGCCCTGCAACGCACCTTGCTATTTCAAGGAGTTCGTGGCGCGCGCCGAGGCGAATGGCCTCGGCTACCTGGCAGAGGCAGAGCCGTCGACGATGTTCGTCCAGAACTACGGCGAGAAGGTTCGCGAGCCGCTGCTGCGCGAGTGCGGCGGCAGCCAGGTCCTG
Source organism: Variovorax sp. V93 (assembly GCF_041154485.1). Taxonomy (NCBI): domain Bacteria; kingdom Pseudomonadati; phylum Pseudomonadota; class Betaproteobacteria; order Burkholderiales; family Comamonadaceae; genus Variovorax; species Variovorax sp. V93. The sequence goes on from NZ_AP028669.1 coordinate 1,819,376, forward strand.
ATGGAGCAGTATCTCGACTTCCTCGTGAATCGCACGTTCCGCCAGACGCTGCTGGTGAAGCAGGGCCGCGCCGGAGACATCCGCTACCGGTTGGACCCAGCCCGCATCAGCGGCTTCGAGTTTGCCGGCGTGTTCTCCGCTGCGGACGGCAGCGCGCTGACGCTCGATGCGCGCGAGCAGCCATGCAATGCGCTGCGCAACCTGACGGTGACGCTGCGGCTGCCGGTGCACAAGGCCCTGGCGCAGGTGCTCGAAGCGCACTACCCGGCCAGCGTGTCATTCGAGCGGCTGGTTGCCGCGGTACTCGCGCTGCTGGGCGAGCCGCGTTCGTCGGTCGAGCCGGCAGTGCTGTCGATGCTCGAGGAACTGGTGATCCTCGGCGCCGTGCGCGTCCGGCGCGCGCCGGTACACGCCGCCGCGGAGGTCTCTGCCTTGCCGCGGGCGCTGCCGTCGGTGCGCAGTGCGCCCGGCCTGGCGTTGTCGGCCGGAAGCGCGGCGAACGTCTGCAACCAGTGGCACGAACTCGTGGGGCTTTCAGCGCTCGAGCGCTGCCTGTTGCCGCTGCTCGATGGCGCGCATTCGCACGCCATGCTGGCCGACCACCTGGCCAACGAAGTGGATGCCGGCCGCCTGCGCTTCATCCAGAATGACAAGCCGCTGACCGATCCATCCGTCCTGCAGGAATTCGCACGGCAGCAGGTGGTGCTTGGCCTGGCGGCCCTGCGGCGCAAGGCGCTGCTCGTCGCATGACCGTTACCGTTCCCATCGAACTCAAAAGAGGAAATTCACCCATGCAGACCCTCCACTGGACTCCGAACTTGCGCACCGCCGTGGCGGCGGCGCTCCTGCTCGCGGGCGCAAGCGCCTCGAACGCCGCGTCGCAGGCGCCTGTAGCGGCCGAGCACGGCATGGTCGTGAGCGCGCAGCACCTGGCCACCAAGGTCGGCGTCGATGTGCTCAAGCGCGGCGGCAACGCCGTCGATGCGGCGGTGGCCGTGGGCTACGCGCTGGCGGTGGTCTATCCGGCGGCAGGCAACCTGGGCGGCGGCGGCTTCATGACCGTGCAGCTGGCCGATGGCCGCAAGACTTTCCTCGACTTCCGCGAGAAGGCCCCGCTGGCCGCCACGGCCAACATGTACCTCGACAAGGACGGCAACGTCATCAAGGGTTTGAGCACGAACGGGCATCTTGCGGTCGGCGTGCCGGGCACGGTCTCGGGCATGGAATACGCGCGCGAGAAGTACGGCACCATGAAGCGCGACCAGCTGATCGCTCCCTCGATCCAGCTGGCCGAAAAAGGCTTTGCGCTGGAGCAGGGCGACGTCGACATGCTGCGCACCTCCACCAACGACTTCAAGAAAGATGCCGTTTCCGGCGCCATCTTCCTGAACAAGGGCGAGCCCTTCGCGGTCGGCCAGAAGCTGGTGCAGAAAGACCTCGCCAAGACGCTGCGCGCCGTCAGCGCCAAGGGTGTCGACGGGTTCTACAAGGGCTGGGTCGGGCAGGCGATCGTGGCATCGAGCCAGGCCGGCAAGGGCATCATCACGCAGGCCGACCTCGACCAGTACAAAACCCGCGAGCTCGCGCCGGTGGAGTGCGACTACCGCGGCTACCGCGTGGTTTCAGCGCCGCCGCCGAGTTCGGGCGGTGTGATCATCTGCGAGATGCTCAACATCCTCGAGGGCTATCCGCTCAAGGACCTGGGCTTTCGTTCGGCCGAGGCCGTGCACTACCAGATCGAGGCCATGCGGCACGCCTACGTGGACCGCAACAGCTACCTGGGCGACCCCGGCTTCGTGAAGAACCCGCTCGAGCGCCTGCTCGACAAGGGCTACGCCGAGAAGATCCGCGCCGCCATCGACCCGAAGAAGGCCGGCGTCTCCAAGGACATCAAGCCCGGCGTCGCGCCGCACGAAGGCAGCAATACCACCCACTACTCGATCACCGACCAGTGGGGCAATGCGGTCTCGGTGACCTACACGCTGAACGACTGGTTCGGCGCCAAGGTCACGGCCGACAAGACCGGCGTGCTGCTGAACAACGAGATGGACGACTTCACCTCGAAGGTCGGCGTGCCCAATCTCTACGGCCTGGTGCAGGGCGAAGCGAACAAGATCGAGCCGGGCAAGCGCCCGCTGAGCTCGATGAGCCCGACCATCGTCTCGAAGGACGGCAAGCCGGTGTTCGTGGTCGGCACGCCCGGCGGCAGCCGCATCATCACGGCGGTGCTGCACACCATCCTGAACGTGGTCGACTACGGCATGAACGTGCAGGAGGCCGTCGACGCGCCGCGCTTCCACCAGCAATGGCTGCCGGATGTCACCAACGTCGAAACCTTTGCGCTGAGCCCCGACACCCGCAAGATCCTGACCGACATGGGCCACAACCTGGGCGTGCCCCAACCGGCCAACCACCTGGCGGCGATCATCGTCGGTGCGCCGTCGCTGGGCGGCAAGCCGGTGGGCGCCAACCGCTTCTACGGCGCGAACGATCCGCGCCGCAACACCGGCCTCGCCGCCGGGTACTGATCCTGCAAACTCAGGGGGCGGTCGTGCCACGCCGGCGCGGCCGCCTTTTTCATTTCCCATGCATCTGCAAGACATTCTCTACACCCAGGGCTTCGGCACACGTCGCGTGTGCGCGGGGCTGGTTCAACAAGGCCACGTGACCATCGCGGGCGAGGCGGTGGACGATCCTTTCGCCGACCTCGATCCCGAAGGCCTGCTTTTCACGGTGCAGGGCACCGAGTGGGCGTACCACGAGAAGGCCTACCTGATGCTGCACAAGCCCGCCGGCACCGAGTGCTCGCAGAAGCCCTCGACCTACCCGAGCATCTACACGCTGCTGCCGTCGCCGCTGCGGCTTCGGCCCAACAAGGGCGCGGTGCAGGGCGTGCAGGCCATCGGCCGGCTCGACCAGGACACGACAGGGCTGCTGCTGCTGACGGACGACGGCCAGTTCATCCACAAGATGGGTTCCCCCAAGCACCATGTGCCCAAGGTCTACGAAGTCACGGCCAAGCACCCGGTGGACGCTGTCCAGATCGAAAAGCTGCTGGCCGGCGTGGTGCTCGACGACGATCCGAAGCCGGTGCGCGCGGCGGCCTGCGAGTCCGACAGCCCGCTGCACCTGCGGCTGACGCTGACCGAGGGCAAGTACCACCAGGTCAAGCGCATGCTGGCGGCGGTCGGCAACCGGGTCGAGGGGCTGCACCGTTCCCGCATCGGCGACCTGGCGCTGCCGGGCGACCTGGCGGCCGGCCAGTGGCGCTGGCTCACGGCCGAGCAGGTCGCGGCGCTGCGGGCGCCCGCCAAGCCCCCGAAAGCGCCGAAATAAGGCAAGAAAGCGCGTGGTCCCGGTCAGCCAGTCTTAAGGCGCGGCCGTTAAGATTCCCAGCTCTCTCTCGGAACCTTTCCCTTGCGATTTCCTGCTCGACCGAATGGCCGCTTTCCGGCCTTCCTGTTTTCATGCCTCGCGGTCTGGCTGGCGCAAGCCGCCGCCGCCGCACCGCCTGAAGCCCCGCCGATCTTCGTGCTCAATTCGCTGGACGCGAGCGTCAGCGTGATCAGTCCGACCGACTGGACCGAAAAGCAGCGCATCGCCACCGGCAAGGAGCCGCACCACCTCTACATGACGCCCGACGAAAAGTCGGTCATCGTGGCCAATTCGGCGGGCGATTCGCTCACTTTCCTGAACCCCAGGACGGCCGAGGTGCAGCGCGTGGTCTACGGCATCATCGATCCGTACCAGCTGCAGTTCTCGCGCGACATGAAGTGGTTCGTCACCGCGGGCAACCGCCTGAACCACGTCGACATCTACCGCTGGGATGGCAAGGACCTGAAGCTGGCCAAGCGCATCGCATCGGGCAAGACCCCGAGCCACATCTGGATCGACAACACCAGCACCATCGCCTACGTGACGATGCAGGACAGCGACGAGCTGATCGCCGTCGACCTGCCCACCCAGACCGTCCGCTGGCGCGTGGCCACCGGCGCCATGCCGGCCGACATCTTCGGCATCCATAACGACAAGACCCTGCTCGTGGGCCTGACCGGCAGCGATGGCGTGCAGGTGTTCGACGTGGCCGGCGCCGAGCCGAAGCTGGTCGGCAAGATCCCGACCGGCAAGGGCGCCCATGCCTTCCGCTCGGCCGGCGACGGCAAGAGCGTGTTCGTGAGCAACCGGGTGGCCAACACCATCAGCCGGATCGACCTGGCGACGCTGAAGGTCGGCGCGGTCTACCCGGTGCCGGGCGGGCCCGACTGCATGGACGTGTCGGCCGACGGCAAGACGCTGTATGTCACCTCGCGCTGGGCCAAGAAGCTCAGCGTGGTGGACCTGGTGAACAACAAGCTCGTGCGCCAGGTCAATGTCGGCCGCTCGCCGCACGGCGTCTGGACGCTGGACCATGGCAAGCGCACCTAGCCGCAGCGGCCGGGCCGCAGCCCTGCTGGCGATCGCCCTGGCGGCGGTGCCGGCTGCCTGGGCGCAGCAGCAGGGCGCTTCCTGCGACAAGCCGGTTTACCTGACCTTCGACACCGGCCACATGGGCGTGGCACCGCTGGTGGCCGACGTGCTCAAGCGCCAGAACGTCCGCGTCACTTTCTTTGCCGCCGCCGAGCGCACCCAGACCGACGGCGACAGCCTCGACAGCCACTGGGCGCCGTGGTGGAAGGCGAGGGCGGCCGAAGGCAACGAATTCGCCTCCCACACCTACGACCACGCATACTGGCGCGGCGACCTCAAGGGCGTGGCGCCGAGCTTCCGCATCAAGCCCACGGCAGGGGCGCTGGCGGGGCGCGAATTCACCTGGAGCGCGGCCGAATACTGCGCCAATATCGGCAAGGCCTCCGATCGGCTGGCTGCCATCACCGGCAAGAAACCGCTGCCGCTGTTCCGTGCACCGGGCGGCAAGACCTCGCCCCGGCTGCTGGCGGCGGCCAAGGCCTGCGGCTTCGAGCATGTGGGATGGTCGCCGGCCGGCTTCCTGGGGGACGAACTGCCGAGCGAGAAGTTCAGCAATGAAAGGCTTCTTTCGCAGGCGCTGGAGAGCATCCGCCCGGGCGACATCCTGCTCGCGCACCTGGGCATCTGGTCGCGCAAGGATCCGTGGGCGCCGGCCAATCTCGAACCGCTGATCGTCGGCATCAAGGCCAGGGGCTTCTGCTTCGAGACGCTGCGCCAGCATCCGCAGTACCGCGCCTGGATCGCATCCCACCCCTGAGGCTGCCGCCATGACGGATTGGTTGACGGACGCTTTTTCCGCGCTGCAGGGCTGGTTCTTCGAGGCGCTGGTCCAGCCGCTGGTGTTTGCGGTGGGCCTGGGCGGCTGGACCGAGGATGCCTTCGACGCCACCGGCTGGCTGCTGGTCGGGTTGATCCAGGTCGTGGTGCTGCTCGCGGTCATCGGGCCGCTGCAGCGCTGGCGCGCCGTCGAGCCGGTCACCGACCGCCGCGCGATCCGCATCGATGTGCTTTACACGCTGATCCATCGGTTGGGCCTGTTCCGGCTCGCGATGTTCTTCACGCTCGAGCCGCTCTTCGACGAGGCCATCGGCTTCGTGCGTACCGCGGGCTGGGGCACCTTCCACCTCGACGAGGCCTGGCCTGGCGTGACCGACGTGCCGTGGGTGGCCTTTGCGATCTATCTCGTGGTGCTCGACTTCGTGGGCTACTGGATCCACCGCGGCCAGCACCAGTTCAGGTGGTGGTGGGGCCTGCATTCGCTGCACCATTCGCAGCGCCAGATGACGATGTGGAGCGATGACCGCAACCACCTGCTCGACGACATCGTCCACGACACGCTCATCGTCATCGTCGCGCAGTTGATCGGCGTGGCGCCGGGGCAGTTCATTGCGTTCGTGGCGTTCACGCAGCTCAGCGAAAGCCTGCAGCACGCCAACCTCAGGCTCGGTTTCGGCGCCATCGGCGAGCGGCTGTGGATCAGCCCGCGCTTCCACCGGCTGCACCACAGCATCGGGCTGGGCCACGAATCGCGGGGTGCGCATACGCTGGGCGGGTGCAATTTCGGCGTCTTGCTGCCGTGGTGGGACATGCTTTTTCGCACCGCGAACTTCGAGGAGCGCTACGACCCCACCGGCATTCGCGACCAGGTCGAGCCCGGCGCGGACGGCCGCGTGCGCGACTACGGGCGCGGCTTCTGGGCCCAGCAGTGGCTCGGGCTCAAGCGGATGGCCGGCCGCGGCTGAGCGCCGGTCCCGAACCGGCCCGGTTATCCTCGCACCCAATGCGCCTGCTCCTCGATTCCTTCTGGCGCGCGGTCGCCTATTGCATGCTGCCGCGCGTGATCGTGCTGTCGCTGCTGCCGCTGGGCCTGATGGTGCTGCTGGCCGCAGGCTTCGGCTATTTCTACTGGGACGCGACCGTCGCCTGGACCCGCGACGCGCTCGACGCCTGGCCGCTGCTGTCGAGCTTCTGGAGCTGGATCGGGCGGCTCTTCTCGGGCGACGTCACGGCCGTGCTGGCGCCGCTGGTGGTGGTGTTTGCCGCCACGCCGGTGATCGTGGTGGTTTCGCTGCTGATCGTGGCCGGGCTCATGGCGGGCCCGCTTACCACGTTGGTGGCGCACCGCCGCTTTCCTGCGCTCGAACGCAAGAAAGGCGCGTCCTTCTTCGGCAGCGTTGCGCGCTCGCTCGGCCTGACGCTGCTGGCGTTGCTCGCGCTCGTGGTCTCGATGCCGCTCTGGCTCATTCCGCCGCTCGTGCTGATCCTGCCGCCGCTGATCTGGGGCTGGCTCACCTACCGCGTGATGAGCTTCGACGCGCTGGCCGAGCACGCAAGCTCTGAAGAGCGTGCCGCGCTGCTGCGCGCGCACCGGCTGCCGCTGCTGTGCATCGGGGTGCTGTGCGGCTACCTGGGCGCGGCGCCCAGCATCGTCTGGGCCTCCGGCCTGCTGTTTGCCGCCGCCTTCTTCGTGCTGGTGCCGCTCGCGATCTGGATCTACACGCTGGTGTTTGCGTTCTCGGCGCTCTGGTTCGGCCATTACTGCCTCGATGCCCTGGCGCAATTGCGCGCGCAGCGCGGCGCCTCCGACGCTCCATCCGGCCCAACCGACGGCCTACTCGCGGCCGAGGCCGATCAGGCCCTTCTCTCCCATTGGAAATCCCCATGACCCGCGCATTCGGTCTGATCGTCGTCGGCGACGAAATCCTTTCCGGCAAGCGTGCCGACAAGCACATGCCCAAGGTCATCGAGTTGCTCGCCGCGCGCGGCCTGCAGCTCGGCTGGGCCGAATACGTGGGCGACGTGCCCGCGCGCATCACCGCCGCGCTCGGCCGGGCCTTCGGCTCGGGCGACATCGTCTTCTCGACCGGCGGCATCGGCGCCACGCCGGACGACCACACGCGGCAATGCGCCGCGCAGGCCCTGGGGGTGCCGCTGGAGCTGCATCCCGAGGCGGAACTGCTGATCCGCGAGCGCATGCAGGACACCGCGCGCGAGCAGGGCATTGCCTACGAGCCCGACCGGCCCGACAACATTCACCGCCTCAACATGGGTGTGTTCCCGAAGGGCGCCACGATCATCCGCAACCCGTACAACAAGATTCCGGGTTTCAGCGTCGAGCACGTCCATTTCGTGCCGGGCTTCCCGGTGATGGCCTGGCCCATGATCGAGTCGGTGCTCGACAGCCGCTATGCGCACATGTTTTCCAGCGGCAAGTCGGCCGAGAAGTCGGTCATCGTCTTTGGCGCCATGGAAGCAACGCTCACCCCGCTGATGCAGGCGATCGAAGCGGCGCATGCCGGCATCAAGGTGTTCAGCCTGCCGAGCGTCGACCATCCGCAGTACGGCCGTCACATCGAACTCGGCGTGAAGGGCGATCCAGTTCACCTGGATGCCGCCTACGCGCAACTGATCGAGGGCCTGCACGCCTATGATGCGAGGCTTGGCCCGGAATTGGTGCGGTAGTTTTTATCGCACCAATTTGGTGATTTTTCGCCTTTTTTTGGGGTTTGCGGCCGCTGTCGAAGGCTCTCGACGAGCGGCGACAATGGCATAGAAACTGCATCCTCCGTCCCTGTATTCCTAACCACCATCCAACTCAGGAGAAACTGATGGCAAAGACCGTCGCCGATGTACTCAAGCTCGTCAAGGAAAACGAGGTCAAGTTCATCGACTTCCGCTTCACCGACACCCGCGGCAAAGAGCAGCACGTGACCGTGCCCGTCTCGGCTTTCGATGAAGACAAATTCACTTCGGGCCATGCTTTCGACGGCTCGTCCATCGCTGGCTGGAAGGGAATCGAGGCTTCGGACATGCAGCTCATGCCCGACCCGAACACCGCCAACATCGATCCCTTCTTCGAAGAAACGACGCTGATCCTGACCTGCGACGTGATCGACCCCGCCGACGGCAAGGCCTACGAGCGCGATCCGCGTTCGCTCGCCAAGCGTGCTGAGGCCTACATGAAGGCCTCGGGCCTGGGCGACACCGCCTACTTCGGTCCGGAACCCGAATTCTTCGTGTTCGACGGCGTGCGCTGGAAGAACGACATGTCGGGCTGCTTCGTGAAGATCGACTCCGAAGAAGCCTCGTGGAACACCGACAAGGAATACGAGCACGGCAACACCGGCCACCGTCCCGCGGTCAAGGGCGGCTACTTCCCGGTTCCCCCGGTCGACAGCTTCCAGGACATGCGCTCGGAAATGTGCCTGGTGCTCGAATCGCTCGGCATCCCGGTCGAAGTGCATCACCATGAAGTGGCCAATGCCGGCCAGATGGAACTGGGCACCAAGTTCAGCACGCTGGTGCAGCGCGCCGACTGGGTCCAGCTGCAGAAGTACGTGATCCACAACGTGGCCCACGCCTACGGCAAGACCGCCACCTTCATGCCCAAGCCCATCGTCGGCGACAACGGCTCGGGCATGCACGTGCATCAGTCGGTCTGGAAGGACGGCAAGAACCTGTTCGCAGGCGACGGCTATGCAGGCCTGTCGGACTTCGCGCTGCACTACATCGGCGGCATCATCAAGCACGCCCGGGCCCTGAACGCCATCACGAACCCCGGCACCAACAGCTACAAGCGCCTGGTGCCCGGCTTCGAAGCCCCGGTGAAGCTGGCCTATTCGGCCAAGAACCGCTCGGCCTCGATCCGCATCCCGTTCGTGGCCAACCCGAAGGGCCGCCGCGTCGAAGCACGCTTCCCCGATCCGCTGATGAACCCGTACCTCGGTTTCGCAGCGCTCCTGATGGCCGGCCTCGACGGCGTGGAAAACAAGATCCACCCGGGCGAAGCCGCCAGCAAGGACCTCTACCACCTGCCGCCGGAAGAAGACGCGCTGATCCCGACCGTGTGCCACAGCCTCGACCAGGCCCTGGAATACCTCGACAAGGACCGTGCATTCCTGACCAAGGGCGGCGTGTTCACCGATGCCTACATCGATGCCTACATCGAACTGAAGATGCAGGAAGTCACGCGCTTCCGCATGGCGACCCATCCGGTCGAGTTCGACATGTACTACTCGTTGTAATTGGCCCACCCCCGAAGCGGCTCACTTCGTGTCGCCGCCTCCCCCTCGAGGGGGCAACACCGGCGGCCCGGCAGAGCCGGTTCCGCGGTGTTGCTGGAATGAACTCGAAAAGGACGGCTTGGCCGTCCTTTTTCCTTGGCGCGGAACATCTTGTCACCAGTGGCGTCGAATTGCAGGAAAATGCACCTTTGTCGCGCCAAGATCGATTCTCATGAAGACTGCTTCTCTCATTTTCCTGGCCGGTTCATTGCTGGCCGCCTTGCCCGTGCTCGCCCAGGAGCGCGTGTGGCGCTGCGGCAATGAATACACCAACAACTCGACCATCGCCCAGCAAAAGGGCTGCAAGGTCATGGAAGGCGGCAACGTCACGGTGGTGCAGGGCACCAAGCCATCGGGCGGTGGTTCGGCCGGCGGCAACTCGGCGCCGGCAGCTTCCCGTGCGCCCGCGGGCAGTCCGCGCGTCGAGGGCGTCGACCAGCGCGCACGCGACGGTGAAGCCCGCTCGGTGCTCGAAGCCGAACTCAAGAAGGCCGAGGCCCGCCAGGCGGAGCTCAAGAAGGAATACAACAACGGCGAGCCCGAGAAGCAGGGCAGCGAAGGCCGCAACTACCAGAAGTACCTCGACCGCGTGGCTGAAATGAAAGCCGAACTGGCGCGCAACGAGAGCGATATCGCGGGCATCCGCCGCGAACTCGGCCGCCTGCCGGCCAAGCAGTAGGGCCATGGCGTTCGGGAAGAAGGCGTCCGGCGCCACTCCGCGCTTTCAGTCCTTCGACCTGCTGTCCACGCTGATTGCGGTGGTCAGCACCAACGGTTCGGTGCTGTTCGCCAACGCCGCCCTCGAAGACGCGCTGGGCACGTCGCGCCGCACGCTCGAAGGCTCTCAGTTCGGTGCCTGCTTTCACGAGCCGCACGTGCTTCGCACCGCCATCGACGGGGCGCGCAGCAACGACTTCGCCACGCTGCGTTATGAAGCCTTCTTGCGCCGCGTCAACCACGAGCTGATGCCGGTGCAGGTCACGCTGGCGCAGGGTGACAAGCCGGGCGAGCTCATCATCGAGATGTCGCCGCTCGAGCAGCAGGTGCGCCAGGACCGCGAGGAACGCCTGCTCGACCAGGCGCAGGCCAACAAGGAACTCATCCGCAATCTCGCGCACGAGATCAAGAACCCGCTCGGCGGCATTCGCGGCGCGGCGCAGTTGCTGCAGATGGAGGTCGAGTCGCGCGACCTCATCGAATACACGCAGGTCATCATCCACGAGGCCGACCGGCTGCAGACGCTGGTCGACCGGCTGCTGGCACCGCATCGGCGCCCGCACGTGGTGGGCGACGTGAACATCCACGAAGTCTGCGAGCGCGTGCGCTCGGTCATTCTTGCGGAGTTCCCGCGCGACCTGCACATCGAGCGCGACTTCGACGTGTCGATCCCCGAATTCCGCGGCGACCGCGAGCAGCTCATCCAGGCCACGCTCAACATCGTGCACAACGCTGCGCAGGCGCTGGCCGAGCGCCGCGCCGCGGGCGATGCGCAGATCACTTTCAAGACCCGCATCGCCAGGCAGGTGATATTCAACAAGCAGTGGTATCGATTGGCACTGGAATTGCATGTCATCGACAATGGACCGGGTGTGCCGGACACGATCAAGGACCGCATCTTCTATCCGCTCGTCTCGGGCAGGGAAGGCGGGACAGGGCTTGGATTGACGCTTGCACAAACTTTCGTGCAACAGCATCACGGCGTGATCGAGTGCGACAGCGTCCCGGGCCGAACCGATTTCAAGATATTGATTCCGCTGCCCTAGCAGCCACGGCAACAAGGAGATGCATGAAGCCGATCTGGATAGTTGATGACGACCAATCGATCCGCTTCGTGCTGGAGAAGGCCCTTTTGCGCGAAGACCTGCCCACGCGCAGCTTCACCAACGCGCGCGAGGTGCTGGCCGCCCTCGAACTCGCCGACGACGACGAACAGCAGGGCCCCCAGGTCCTGGTGAGCGACATCCGCATGCCTGGCGGTTCCGGGCTCGATCTGCTCGACAAGATCAAGGCCAAGCACCCCGGCCTGCCCGTCATCATCATGACGGCGTTTTCCGACCTCGACAGCGCCGTTTCGGCGTTTCAGGGCGGTGCCTTCGAATACCTGCCCAAGCCCTTCGACCTGCCGCGCGCCGTCGAACTCATCCGCCGCGCCGTCGATGAAAGCCAGCGCGAGGAAGTGGCCGAGGAGCGCATGGTCGCCGCGCCCGAAATGCTGGGCCAGGCGCCCGCCATGCAGGACGTGTTCCGCGCCATCGGCCGGCTCTCGCAAAGCAACGTCACGGTGCTCATCACCGGCGAATCGGGCTCGGGCAAGGAACTGGTGGCGCGCGCGCTGCACAAGCACTCGCCGCGCGCGAACGGTCCCTTCGTGGCCATCAACACCGCGGCCATTCCCAAGGATCTGCTTGAGAGCGAACTCTTCGGCCACGAGCGCGGTGCCTTTACCGGCGCGCAGACCATGCGGCGTGGGCGCTTCGAACAGGCCGAGGGCGGCACGCTCTTCCTCGACGAGATCGGCGACATGCCCTTCGACCTGCAGACGCGCCTGCTGCGTGTGCTGAGCGACGGGCACTTCTACCGCGTGGGCGGCCACAACTCGGTCAAGGCCAACGTGCGCGTGATCGCGGCCACGCACCAGGACCTCGAGCAGCGCGTGAAGCTCGGCGGCTTTCGCGAAGACCTGTTCCACCGCCTCAATGTGATTCGCCTGCGGCTGCCGGCGCTGCGCGAGCGCGGCGAAGACGTGCCGGCGCTCACGCGCCACTTCCTGCAGGTGAGCGCGCGCCAGCTCGGCGTGGAGCCCAAGCGCATTTCCGATGCGGCGCTGGCCAAGCTGGCTTCGTTCAGCTTCCCGGGCAACGTGCGCCAGCTCGAGAACATCTGCCATTGGCTGACCGTGATGGCGCCGGCCCAGCTGATCGAGGCCAAGGACCTGCCGCCCGAGGTCATGGCCGCGGCCGCCGGCGCGCCGGCACAGGCCACAGAAACGAGCGCCGCGGCGGCACCCGTGCAAGCCGCGGTGCAGCCATCGCCCGGGCTCGAGCGCGAAGCGGCACCGGCGAGCGGCGCTGCACCCGAAGCCACTGAAGGCCTGGTGGGCGCAAGCAGCTGGGAGAGCGGCCTGGAGATCGAAGCCCAGGCGCTGCTCGCGGCCGGGCGCACCGACGTCTGGGATGTGCTGTCGCGCCGCTTCGAGTCGCGGCTGATCCTCACGGCGCTGGCCAACACCCGCGGCCGACGGATCGAAGCCGCTCAGAAGCTGGGCATCGGCCGCAACACCATCACCCGCAAGATCCAGGAACTCGGGATCGAGTAAGCCGCCTTGTAAAGAGAGCGCGGCTGTCTCCCTTCCAGAAACACCGCGGAACCGGCTTTGCCGGGCCGCTGGTGTTGCCCCCGGTAGGGGGGTGGCGTAGCGACACGAAGTGCGCGAAGACTGGGGGCGAGCTTATTCACCGGCTGCGCTGGCCCAGTGTCAGCGAGTCAAGCTGGAAGTTGCCGCTCTTGTCCCAGAGCCAGGTGTCCACATACGTGTGGCCGCCCAGGCGCCCCGGGCTCGGCAGCGGGGATGCTGCCTTGATGAGCTCCGCAATCTTGCCCGGCACCTCGGGCGCATGGCTCGGCACGCGACTGAACGTGACGTTCTTGACGTTGCCTTCGGCATCAAGGTCGGTCTCGACCACCACCACCGCATAGACCAGAGGGGGAATCTTTCCCTTGTAGATGCGCTGCGGATAGGCCTTGTAGATCTGGCGCGCGCCGGTCTTGCGGTAGGCCCGCACGGCAGGCGTCTGCGCGGTGATCAGCCGCACGGTGGGCACGTCGCCCCTTGTGCCGGGCGCCTCGTCGGTGGCGGAGGTGGGCGACTTGCCGTCGTCGGCCTTGTCCGCGGGCTTGAACGCGGAACAGGCAGCGAGCGCGAGCGCCGCTGCGATGATCGTGAGGGTGCGGATGGTCATGGTCATCAAATCCCCTGGTCGAGATCGAGCACCACCGGTGCGTGGTCGCTCGGCTTTTCCCACTTGCGCGGCACGCGGTCGATGATGCAGCCCTTGGCGCGCGGCACCAGCGGCTCGCTCACCAGGATGTGGTCGATGCGCAGGCCGCGGTTCTTCTGGTAGCCGAGCATGCGGTAGTCCCACCACGAAAAGCTCTTTTCGGGCTGCTCGAAGAGGCGGAAGCTGTCGACCAGGCCCAGCTGGAGCAGTGCCTTGAAGTGCTCGCGCTCCTCGGTCGTGTGATGGATGGTTTCGGCCAGGCCCACGGGGTCGAAGCTGTCGCGGTCTTCCGGCGCGATGTTGAAGTCGCCCAGAAGCACAAGGTTTGGATGGGCCGCCATTTCTGCACGCAGCCATTCGCGCAGCGCGCGCAGCCAGCCCATCTTGTATTCGAACTTGTCGGTGCTCGGCGCCTGGCCGTTGACGAAGTAGCCGTTCACGATGCGCAGCGGACCCGCGGGCGTCTCGACCGTGGCCGCGATCACACGCGACTGGTCGTCGGTGAAGCCGCCGATGTTCCGCGCCACGTCGCGCATCGGCGCGAGGCTCAGGATGGCGACGCCGTTGTAGGTTTTCTGCCCGAACACGGCGGCCTCGTAGCCGGCCGACTTGAGCACGTCGAGCGGGAACTTGTCGTCGCTCATCTTGAGCTCCTGCAGGCACAGCACGTCGACCGGGTTGGCGGTCAGCCAGTCGAGCACATGCTGCAGGCGGGCAGTGAGGGAATTGACATTCCAGGTGGCAATTTTCATGAATTAGGCTAAGGCGTTGATTTCAAAAGGATTTTTCGGTATTTCGGCGTTAACCTCGGTTGGTAGCCGGCAGCGTACCCGTTTTGTGCTTCGTTGCCTTGTGCCGCCGGGCCGGAGTCAACCAGCTTAGCAAAAGCCTCCGAATTTCCCCTTGTGTTGGATTCCACCGATCTTTGACCCGAGGGTCAATTTTCGTTGGCAATCAACAGCGACGGCGCCTCAGACTTTGTTGCCGACTTTGCGCCTGTGCCAAGCTGCCTCCCTCAGTTGTCCCGGACTTCAGGATTCTGGCGAGCAACCCTCTCGCCCGGCTTCTCATAGAGCGACCTTGTCTCCGACATTGATGGCAAAGAAAGATACGAGCGAGTTCTCGCGCCCGCCAGCCCTTTTGCCAGCGTGCGTGTCGGCCGGGTATTCGCTGAAACTGCACGCCGGGACGACTTTGCTGCCCGGGCAGGTCGTCGTGCACGCGCCGCTGGGCAAGAACGGGGCGCTGGACTTGCCGAAGGGGTTCTCGCTGATGGACTGCCAGGCGAGGGATTTTCCAGGGGCTGACCGGCGCGACGGCGTCGGCGATCTCCGTACGCCCGTGCGCCCGGGCGGCGACAGTGGAGGCGCCGGGTGCGGTATGTTGTCGAAGCGGACTGGGCGTTGAACCGGTTCGCGCTACGCTAGTGGTTGTCCTCGATGTTGAGGACTTTTCCCAAACCCAGAAAATAGTTGGCAAACGCAAGCAGCGCCGCGGTCACCGCAATGTAGACAGCGGAGAGCGCCGCCAGGGTCGGGTCGGCAAACTCCCGAACATAGTTGTACATGGCCACCGGCAACGTCTGCGTATCCTGTGTCGTCACGAAAAGCGATGCAGTGAATTCGCTGAATGACATGATGGCGGCGAACAGCCATCCGCCGAAGAGTCCCGGAGCCAAAAGAGGAACCGTGACGGTGAAAAGCGTCTTCACCGGCGACGCGCCCAGGCTGGCCGCCGCCTGCTCGAGCCGCTCGTCCAGGTTCTCCATGGAGACATAGACGCTCCTGAGAACAAAGGGCAGCACCAGCATGACGTGGCACAGGATGACGATGCCGTATCCACGTTGCACCGAGGTCTGCGACACCAGGATGAGCAGGCCCAGCCCCAACGTGAAATGCGGCACCACCAGCGGCGAATGCAGGATCGCGAGGAGGAGCTGCTTGTCGCGGAACTCCAGCCGCTTCACCGCGATGGACAGACACGTCCCGATCACCAAGGCCAGGAAGGAAGACCATCCGGTGACGACCATGCTCGAGCGAAATCCTTCCTGGAAATCCGGATAGCTGAACACCCGCGCAAACCACTTGAGCGAATACGATTCAGGCGGAAAGGCAAGGATCGCTTTTTCGTTGAATGCGGCGATCGTCACCACCACCACCGGCAACAATACGAATGCAAGCAGGATGGCGATCAGGAGCGGTCCGGCAACACGCAGCGGCAGAGGCAGGGAACTTCGGATTTTCATTTCAGTGTCCTCCAACGGTCTTCAGGCGCTTCGTCAAGAGTCCCAAGGCAAAGAGCGCCGCGGTCGTCATCAGCAGCCCCATCACGCTCAGGCTGGCTGCCAGTGGAAAATTCATCGAGGAAAAGCCGAGCTGGTAGACCAGGGTTGACACCGTGGGCACGCGGCCTCCGCCAATCATCTGAGGCGTCGCAAAGGCACTGAAAGTCCAGGCAAAGGCGGTCGTGATGCTGGCCAGAATTCCTGGCATCGAAAGAGGCAGCGTGACCGTGACGAAAGTCTTGACGGGGCCTGCACCAAGGCTCTGCGCGGCCTTTTCATAGTCGCGGTTGATGTGCGAGATCGCCGTGGCGAGCATCAGGACCACCACGGGAATTGTCACGTGCACCAGCGCGACGAGCACGCCCAGGTGGGTGAACATGAGTTCGAACGGCCATTCGATCAAGCCGAGCTTTCGCAAGGTGCCGTTGATGAAGCCGTTGCTGCCCAGGACGGCGATCCACGAGTAGGTCCGGACGATTTCACCCAGAAACAGCGGCGTGATCGAAACGATCAGGATGAAGGATTTGAGAGCCCGGTTCTTCACACGAACCAGGGCGTAGGCCAGGGGATAGGCGGCGACAAGCGAGAAAACCGTCGTCTCCACACTCAGCAGCAAGGTATTGGCAAACGCATCGAGATAGATCGACTTGCCCATGCCGGAGAAGTTGGCGAAGGTCAGCCCGCCGACATCCAGCGAGCCGGGGACAAACGCCCGAAAGCTGAACTGCAACACCGCGGCCAGGGACACGGTGATGCCCACCGCAACTATCACGGCTGGGGAGACCAGCCAGGCCCGTAGATCGGAGCGCATTCCTAAACCTTGTTCCAGAGACTTGATCGGCCAGGGAGGACTCCTGCGGCCCAACGGCGCAAGAATCCTCCCCCTTGATGAACCCCCGGCGGGGTCAGTTCATGATGTTTTCAGTGAACCACTTGCGCCACTCTGCAGTCTTCTCGGCGCGCAGCTTGTTGTCGATGACGATGGTCTGGGTGTCCCACTGTGCCTTGGTGGTGAACACGCCGGGCAGCTTGGCGTCTTCGGCCGAAACCGTCGCGTTGTCGACGACCGGGCTGGCCTTCTTCGAAGCCACGATCTTTGACTGCACTTCGGGCGACAGCGCAATGTTCAGGAACTTGTGGGCCAGGTCGGTCTTGGTACTTCCCTTCATGATGGCCATGGTGTCAACGCCGAGCACCGCACCTTCCTTGGGCATGACCACCTTGATCGGCACGCCCTGGCTGGCCATGTGGTACGCGTTCATCGAGAGAATGACTTCCACGGGCGTTTCCCCGGTGGCGATCAATTGCTGTGCATTGGCGTCGTTGGTATAGAAGGCCTTGAAGTTGGGCTTGAGCGCCTTGAGTTTGTCCTGGCCTTTTTCCCAGGACTTGGCATCTCCGCCCGACAGCATGGCGGAAACCGCAATCAAATGGCTGGGGTCGAAGTCAGGGGCGCTGATCTTGCCTTTCAGGGCCGGATTCCACAGGTCATTCCAGCTTTCGAATTTGACGCTGGGCGGCAGCAGGTCGGCGCGATAGCCGATGGAATACACATAGGCCCAGCTGCCGATGTGGTACGGGCTGATCTTGGCGCGGTCGACCAGGCGGCTGGCGTTCGGGATCTTGCTGTTGTCGAGCTGCTCGAACAGGTCGCTGTTGACGTAGAGCCATCCGACATGGGAGGTCGTGAACGTGATGTCGCTTTCGGGCTTGGAGGCGAGCTTGGCCTTGTTCAGGCGGTCGATGGTGCCGCCGGTCACGTACTTCACCGGCACGCCGGTCTGTTTCGTGAACTCCTTGCCGATGTTCTCGTCGATGAGGTCGCGGAAGCTGCCACCCCATGTGCTCACCACCAGGGCGTTGTCCTGCGAATAGGCCGATGTGGCGGCCAGCGTGGCGGAAAGCACGCACAGTGTCAAAAGCTTGCGAATCATTGAAAACCCTCAGATCGAAAAGTTGAACGTTGGTCGGAGCTGGCATCCGTCGGTGAGTTGCCTGAGGGTGCAAGCACTACGCCAGCACCATGTCCACTCACCTCAGCGACCGGATGATGTGGAACTCGAGACGTGCGGCCAAGTCGCCTTTTACTTAGAGGTGCCTCAATTTTCCCGATGGGCGCGGGCCGGCGGGCAAAGCTCGGAAATTCCTAAACGGTCGCCCGGAAAATACAAATGGCACCGATGTCCAGCGCCGATGACCATTGCCATTCCCGTCATCAGCTCCCAGCAACATGAAACACACCCGCATCCGGCCTTTCAATACCAAGGTCACGTACCCGGAACAGAAGCTCGACAACGACCTTTGCCAAGCCGTTGTCGCTCGAGGCCGCACCGTTTTCCTGCGAGGGCAGATCGGACAGAACCTTGAAACGTCCGAGAGCGTCTGCATCGGCGATGTCAGCGGTCAAGCGGAGCAGGCCATGGCGAACATAGCGATGCTGCTCAAGGAGGCCGGCGGCGAACTCCAGGACATCTGCAAGATCACGATCTACATCATCGATCCGCGTTACCGCGAGGCCGTGTATCTCGTCGTGGGTCGCTGGCTGAAAGGGGTTTTCCCGGTGTCGACAGGCATCGTGGTGTCTGCCCTGGCCCGTCCGGAATGGCTGGTGGAAATCGATGCCACTGCCATGATTCCCGACTGAGCCCCATGACGTTCTCCATCATCGCGCGCTGCCCGGCCACCGGGCAGTTCGGTGCCGCGGTTGCCTCGTCCTCCCCCGCGGTCGCTTCGCGTTGCATCCGCGGCCGCACGCACGTGGGCGCCGCCGCCAGCCAGAACATCACCGATCCGGACCTGGGACCGCTCGCCCTGGACCTGCTCGCCAGCGGATTGACGCCGGCGCAAGCCGTGGCCGAGTTGCAAAAGCGTCCCTTCATCGACTACCGCCAGGTGATGGCTATCGATGCGTCGAACCCGCCGGTGGTTTTCACCGGGGCCAAGGCGCTCGGAACCCTGGCCAGCGTGGTCGGCACGCATGCTGCCTGCGCCGGCAACATGCTGCTCACACACGAGGTGCCCCAGGCGATGCTCTTCGCATTCGAGAGCGCAGAAGGCCCACTGGCCGAACGCCTGATGCAGGCCATGCTCGCCGGCCAGGCGGCTGGTGGCGAGGAAGGCCCTGTGCATTCGGCCGGCCTGCTGGTCTACGGGGAGCAGAATTGGCCGATCGTGGATCTGCGGCTGGACTGGGTGGAAATCGATCCGGTGCAGGCCCTCTACGCCACCTGGAAGGTGTACGAACCGCAGCTGCAGGCCTACATCACGCGGGCGCTCGACCCGCGCGCAGCCCCCAGCTTCGGGGTGCCTGGAAACCTCTGAAAGGCCGCCGGTACACTGGACTGTCAACGTCCCGCGCTGTTCCCCAGCCTCTTCTCTACTCGACATGCTCAACCGCGTTTCCTTGCGTCAGATGGAGTACTTTGTCGCCACCGCGACGCACGGCAGCATCGCCGCTGCGTCGGCGCAGATCCACATCTCCTCGCCCTCGATCTCCGCGGCCATTGCGCATCTGGAGTCCGAGCTGAACGTGCAGTTGTTCGTCCGCCATCCTTCCAAGGGACTGGGACTGACCGCCATCGGCACCCTGGTGCTGCGGCAGTGCGAAGATGTGCTCGACCAGTCCTCCCGCCTGTATGAGATCGCCTCGGATTCGAGCGATGTCATGCAAGGCGTTTTGCGGGTGGGCAGCTTCCAGTCGCTCACCGCCATGATTGCACCCGAGGTCATCTTCGGATTTTCCCGGGCGTTCGAGGCGGTGGACGTGGAGATGGTCGAAGGCGACCAGGTGGTCTTGATGAACAAGATACGTGCGCTCGAGATCGATCTGGCGATCACCTACGACCTGCACCTGGGCGACGACATCGAGTTCGAAACCCTGGCGACGCTGCCGCCTTATGTGCTGGTGAGCGAACTGCATCCGTTGGCGCAGGAGAAGGCCGTCACGCTCGAGGAGCTGGCTGCCCAGCCCTACGTGCTGCTCGATCTGCCGATGAGCCGGGAGTATTTCACCTCGCTTTTCGCCAAGGCCGGCGTCACGCCGAACATCGTGGCGCGCTCGCGGTCCGAGGAAGTGGTGCGGTCCATGGTGGCCAACGGCATCGGGTATGCGCTGTTCAACGTGCGGCCCAAATCGAACCAGGCGCTCGATGGCAAACGCATGGTGCGTGTGCGTCTGGCCGGCACCAATCGCCCGATGCAGCTTGGCCTGGCAACGTACAAGCCGATGAAGCAGTCGCGGTTGACCCGCGTCTTCATGGAGCGCTGCCGTGCCTATATCTCCGACCAGTACATCCCCGGCATGAGCGCGGCGAGATTCTTCGACCCCCACATCGCAGCGCCCTGAAGCGCCCAACGCATCGCCATGGATCAAGAAAGTGCCGCAAGCATGTCCAGCATCTCGCTGCTGGAAACCCTGATTGCCTTTCCCTCGGTTTCCCTGAGGCCGAACATCGGGCTCATCCACAAGGTGCAGGAGATCCTGGCGGAAGCCGGCATCGAATCGACCCTTGCACCGGACCCGCAGGACGCCAGCAGGACCAATCTGTTCGCCACGGTGGGCCCGCAAGGCGTTCCGGGTGTCCTGCTCTCCGGGCACACCGACGTGGTGCCCGTGGACGGTCAGCCCTGGACTTCGCCACCCTTCGAGGCGACGCACAAGGACGGCCGCATCTACGGACGCGGCTCGGCCGACATGAAGGGCTTCGTCGCCTGCGCCGTCATCGCTATGGTGGCTGCGGCCCGCAGACCGCTGAAGCGACCCCTGCAACTGGCCCTGTCCTTCGACGAGGAGATCGGCTGCGTCGGCGTGCGCCACCTGCTGCGCCGGCTAGAGAACGGCCTTCCCGCACCTAATCTTTGCATCGTCGGCGAGCCCACCCTGATGCGCATCGGCACGGGTCACAAGGGCAAGTCCGCCTATCGGGCAGTCTGCTGCGGCCAGGCCGGCCATTCGGGCCTGGCGCCCAGATTCATCAACGCCGTCCACATGGCGAGCGACCTCGTCGCGTCGGTGCGCGAGGTGCAGCGTGAACTGTCGGAGACCGGCCCTCGCGAGGAGGGCTATGGCGTGCCTTACTCCACGGTCCATGTCGGCGTGATCCACGGCGGCCGGGCCCTGAACATCGTGCCCAGCGAATGCGAGCTCAGTTTCGAGATCCGCCATGTCTCCGGCGACCAGCCCGAGGAAATCCTGGCCCGCGTGCTGCAACGCCTGGTCGAACGCGTGGCGGCCGATGCGGTGCATCCCGAGGCCCCTTTGCCGGACATCCAGCTGACCAACAGCTACCCCAGCCTGAGCACGCCCGAGGATTCGCCGGCCGTCGGCTTGCTCAGTTCCCTGCTGCCCCCCGGCACCCGCCGCACCAAGGTCGATTTCGGATCTGAAGGCGGCCTGTTCAAGCAGAGCTGGCGCGAAACCCCGGTGCTGATCTGCGGCCCCGGCAGCATCGAAGTGGCGCACAAGGCCGATGAGTACGTGGAACTGTCGCAGATCGAAGCCTGCGACCGGATGATGGCCGCGCTCGTCGACTTCCTTTGCCGGTAGGCCTCAGCGCATGCGCAGGATTTCGCGGTCGATGCCGCGGACATCCGTCTTGCCACAGAAGGCCATGGAGAGATCGAGTTCGTTCTGAATGAGGTGCAGGGCCGTGGCAACGCCTTTCTCTCCCAGGGCGCCCAGGCCGTACATCATGGCGCGGCCGATGTAGGTGCCGCGCGCCCCGAGCGCGATCGCCTTCAGCACGTCCTGCCCCGAGCGGATGCCGCCATCCATGTGCACCTCCACCCGGCGTCCGACGGCCTCCACGATGCGTGGCAGGGTGGAGATCGACGACGAGGCGCCGTCGAGCTGCCGCCCGCCATGGTTGGACACCACGATGGCATCGGCCCCGCTTTCAACCGCCCGCCGTGCATCCTCGGGATCCTGGATGCCCTTGACGATCAGCTTGCCGTTCCAGCGCTTCCTGATCCATTCGATGTCTTGCCACGACAGGCGCGGATCGAACTGTTCCCGGGTCCACTCCACCAGCGAGCCGATGTTGTCCACGCCCTTCGCGTGCCCGACGATGTTGCCGAAATGGCGATGCCGGGTGCCCATCATGTTCCAGCACCAGCGCGGCTTGCTCGCCAGGTTCACGAGGTTGCGCAGGGTAGGGCGAGGGGGCGTGGACAGGCCGTTCTTCTTGTCCTTGTGCCGCTGTCCGAATACCTGCAGGTCCATGGTGACCACGAGTGCGGAACAGTTGGCGTTCCGGGCCCTCTCGATCAGGCCTTCCACGAACGTCCGGTCGCGCAGCACATAGAGCTGGAACCAGAACGGATGGCGGCCAGTCGCTTCGGCCACCGCCTCGATCGGGCAGATGCTCATGGTCGACAAGGTGAACGGTATGCCGAACTTCTGCGCCGCGCGCGCCGCCAGGATCTCGCCATCGGCATGCTGCATGCCGGCGAGACCCGTGGGCGCGATCGCCACCGGCATGCTGACCGCCTGGCCCACCATGGTGCTGGCCGTGCTGCGCTCGGCGATGTCCACCGCCACGCGCTGGCGAAACTCGATCTTGCCGAAATCCTCTTCGTTGGCACGGTAGGTGTATTCGGTCCACGAGCCGCCATCCACGTAGTCGTAGAACATCCGGGGCACGCGTTTCCTCGCCAGCCGGCGCAGGTCTTCGATGCAACTGATCTCGGCCATGCAGGCTCAGGTCTTGCCGTACGACATGTACGCGTCCTGGATCGCGATATGGTCGGCGATGTACTTCGCGTCGTGCCACACGCCGTAGATGAAGGACGAAGCGCGGTTGACCAGGTTCGGCAATCCCAGGAAGTAGATGCCGCTCTCGGCGGAGATGCCCCGCTTGTGAAACGGTGCGCCCTTTTCATCGAAGGCATTGACCTTCAGCCAGCTGTAGTCGAAGGTGAATCCGGTGGCCCAGAGAATCGTCGTGACGCCGGCCTTGGCGAGATCCAGGCTCAGGATCGGCTCCTTGAGGCAGTCCGGGTCCGGCAGCAGCTCCCAGGCTTCGGGCTCCGGCGCAAAGGGCAAGCCGTTCTGCTCGATGTAGGCATCCGCTTCGCGCAGCACGTCGAAGTACGCCCGGTCGCCTTCCGCGACATTCCTGGCCAGGCCTTCTTCGAATTCGATGACGCCATCCTTGTAGGTCCTGGTCAGACCGACCAGCGTCACGCCCATGTGCGCAAGGCGGCGGAAATCGACCGTCCTGCCACCCTCGTAGCCACTGACGGCGAATGCGACGTGCTGCTTCTTGGGTTTGATCTTGACCTCGTCCCACAGGCCCAGGGCACCCAGCCACCAGCAATAGTCGCGGCCGCGGTAGGAACGCGGCGGGCGGTAGTGCTCACCCACCGAGAGATAGACCGTCTTGCCCGCCTTGCGCAACTCCTCGGCAATCTGCGAGCCGGAGGCTCCCGCCCCCACGACCAGCACGGCACCTTCGTGCAACTGGCCCGGGTTCTTGTACGCAGAGGAATGCAGCTGCTGGATGCCGTGGGTCTCGGGAACGATCTTCGGATAGGCCGGAATCTGGAAAGGACCGGTGGCCGCAACGACGTTGGTCGCTTCGATGACCCCCTCGGAGGTCGTGACCGTGAAGCCCGGGCGACCCACGTTGCGCTCCACCTGCTTGACGTCGACGCCGGTGCGCACGGGCGCCTTCAGCATGGCGGCGTAGTCCTCGAAATACTGCGCCATGCGCTCTTTCGGTGGAAATGCCTCCGGCGAAACTCCTTCGAAGTTCAACCCCGGAAAACGGTCATGCCAGGCGGGGCCATTCGCGACCAGGGAATCCCAACGCTCCGAGCGCCAACGTTCCGCGATCCGCTTGCGCTCCAGCACCACATGCGGCACACCCACGAGCGAAAGATGTTCGCTCATGGCGATGCCCGCCTGACCAGCGCCGACCACCACGGTATTGATTTTTTCCACTGACATTTGTGTTTCCTAAAGAAGATCGCCACTGATGCACGTCGCCAGGCAGCCTGGAGACACCAGCCATCGATGCAGGCGAGTCTGAAGAAGCACACCGCATTTGAAAATCACGTTTTTCGGATTCAGGGCTTAGGAAAAAGCAAAGCGCTGCCCGCAAGGTCTTCGCCGGGGCTCGTGCCCAAGGCCATCGAGACCTTTCGTTTTTCCGAGGGGTTGCATCAATTTCGGCAAAGACCCGGACACGGACTCCTGGCTTATCGTTCGCGCATGAAAGTAGTTCACTCCGACCCTGCAGCGCAACCCAGCCTTTCGCATCCGCAGGCCGACACAGCCGTCAGCCTCGAAGGCGTGGTCAAGAAGTACCACGACCAGACCGTGCTGCACGAGGTCTCGCTGAAGATCAAGCGTGGCGAGTTCCTTACCCTGCTGGGTCCGTCGGGCTGCGGCAAGACGACGCTGCTCAACCTGATCGCGGGCTTTGCCGAGGCCGACAGCGGCGAGATCTTCATCGAGGGCCAGCCGGTGACCAGCGATCCGCCGCACAAGCGGCAGATCGGCATCGTCTTCCAGAACTACGCGCTCTTTCCGCACATGACCGTGGAGCGCAACATCGGCTATGGCCTGCGGATGCGGGGCGTACCCAAGGACGAGGTGGCCCAGCGCGTCAAGGAAGCGATGGCCATGGTCAAGCTCACGGGCCTGGGGCACCGCAAGCCGCGCGAACTCTCCGGCGGCCAGCAGCAGCGCGTGGCGCTGGCGCGCGCACTGATCATCCAACCCAAGGTGCTGCTGCTCGACGAGCCCTTCTCGGCCCTGGACAAGAGCTTGCGCGGCTCGATGCAGGTCGAGATTCGCGAGATCCAGCGCCGCCTGGGACTGACGACGGTCTTCGTCACCCACGACCAGGGCGAGGCGCTTGCGATGTCGGACCGCATCGCCGTGATGTCGGCCGGCGTCATCCGCCAGATCGCATCGCCGGCCGACCTGTACCGCAGTCCGCAGGATCCGTTCGTGGCGTCCTTTCTTGGCGACGTGAACATCCTGCCGGCCCACTACCACGGCAAGACCGCCCACGAGATCCAGCTGCGCCTGGGCTCCGGCCATCTCAGCCTTCCGCAGGCTCGGCTGATCGATGCATCGCACGAAGGCGAAAGGCTGGACGTCTACGTCCGGCCGGAACACATCCTGCTGGAGAGCCTGCATGCCGGCTCGGTCCTGAGCGGCACCGTGATCCACCATGTCTTCCAGGGCGACCACATCAACACCTACGTGGATGTGGATGTTCCGAGGACGGCCCGGCAGGTGGTCACCGTGCGCAGTGCAGGCCTGGGCGCCATGCAGCATTGGCCCGTCGGCTCGGTCGTCGGGCTGGCGCTGCTCGATGAGGGCATCAGCGTCTTCACCAGCCCCCGGCAAACCCCATGACCGACATCAGAACCTCCCTTCCAAGTTCAATGCAAGCCATCGTCGCCCGGGAGCCCGGCGATGCCAGCGTGCTGGTGCTGGCCGAGCGCCCCATGCCCGTCCCGGGCGCCGGTGAAGTCCTGCTGCGCGTGCTCGCCGCCGGCATCAACCGGCCCGATGTCATGCAGCGCCAGGGCATCGCCAAGCCCGCGCCCGGCATCACCGACGTCCTCGGACTGGAGGTGTGTGGCGAGGTGGTCGCCTGCGGCCCGGGTGCCGACAGCGCGCTGGTGGGCCAGCGGCTCATGAGCCTGGTGCCCGGCGGGGGCTATGCGCCGTGGTGCACGGCGTCGGTCGATCATTCCTTCGTGGTGCCGGCCCCTCTGTCCGACATCGAGGCGGCGGCCTTGCCCGAAGGACTCTTCACCGTCTGGCACAACCTGTTCGAACTCGGGCGTCTGGCGATGGGCGAGACGGTGCTCGTCCACGGCGCCGCGGGCGGCATCGGCACCCTGGCGATCCAGATGGCCCGTGCGGCCGGCTGCATGGTCATCGTGACCGACAACGATGAAGCGCGGTTCCCCGAACTGAAGGCGCTCGGCGCCGATCTGGCGATCTGCTGGCCCACCACCGACTTCACCCAGGCCTGCCTGGACTACACCGCGGGGCGCGGCGTGGACGTCGTGCTCGACATCGTTGGCGGCGACTATGTGCGCCGCAATCTTCAAGCCATGGCTTTCGGCGGACGGCATGTCAGCCTGTCCTTCATGCAGGGCTCGGCAGTCAGCATCGAACTGCTGACGCTGATGCAGCGCCAGCTGAGCCTGCACTCTTCCACCATGCGTCCGCAAAGTCACGCCGAAAAGGCCCGCATGGCCAAGCGCCTGGCCCACCATGTGGTGCCGCTGCTGAAGCGCCGGCGGATTGCGCCGCGCATCCACGCCACTTTTCCGGTCGGCGAGGCCGCGGCATCGCATGCCATGCTGGAAAGCGGCAAGGTGTTCGGCAAGCTGGTGCTGGTGCCCTGATGATGAAACTCCTCTTCGCTCCGACATCGCCCTTCGTGCGAAAGGTCATGGTGTGTGCGCATCTGACCGGACAGGCCGACAAGATCCAGTGCCTGGACAGCGCCGCTCATCCGGTTCGACGCGACCCGCGCATCGCGGCTCACAACCCGCTCGCCAAGGTGCCGACCCTGATCCTGCAAGACGGCCAGGTCCTCTACGACAGCCGGGTGATCTGCGAGTACCTGGCCAGCCAGGCGGACGCAGAGACGATATTTCCCGCGTCCGGCGCCGATCGATGGACGGCGCTCAGCCGCCAGGCGCTGGGCGATGGCCTGCTCGACGCCGCGCTGCTGGCGCGCTACGAGCTGACGGCGCGTCCCCCCGAATTCCAGTGGCCCACCTGGCGCGAGGCCCTGTTGACCAAAGTTACGGCCTGCCTCGCCTCGATCGAAACCATCGCATCCGAACTGACGCACGACAAACCCACCATCGGCGAGATCACCATCGGCTGCGCATTGGGCTATCTGGACTTCCGATTTCCCGAGCTGAACTGGCGCGCGGAATGCGGCATCGCCGCCCATTGGAACGAAGCTTTCCAGCGCCTGCCCGCGATGCGGGCCACCCAACCTTGCGAAGCTTGAAAAATGATGACCGAAACCTCGAATCCCTCCATCTCCGTCTGGTTCCTGAATGGCCCCAACGCCAACCTCTATGGCCTGGATTCCAATAGGAACTACGGCACGGACAGCTTCCCCGTCCTGCAGTCGCGCTGTGAACAAAAGGCTGCCTCGCTGGAGGTCCGCCTGCGCTTTCTGCAGTCGAACCATGAAGGACAGCTGATCGACTGGATTCAGGAAGCCCGTGGCGTCGCGGACGGCATCGTCATCAATGCGGCCGGTTTGACCTACACGTCCATTCCCATCCTGGATGCCCTGCTGTCTTTTCCCGGGAAGATCATCGAAGCCCATATGAGCAACATCTGGAAGCGCGAGCCCTTCCGCCATCACTCCTACATATCCAAGGCGGCGGATGGTGTCATTGCCGGACTCGGCGCAGACGGCTACGAACTCGCCATCGAGGCCGTTGCACGCCTGGTGCGAAAGAACAAGCAGGTTTCCTGAGGATGACGTTTCCTGAAGCAGCGGCTGTCGGCACTCTGGCCTTCTATAGCGACTTCGACGATTTCCAGACTTGGAAGAAGGCGCTTCAGACCCAGCTTCCGGCACTCCAGGTGATTCACGCAAGCCAGACCGAGCGGCCGGAAGAGATCGACTACGCCATGGTCTGGAAACCCCCGCAGGGCATTTTCGAACGCATGACGAATCTGCGGCTGATCATCAACTTGGGCGCCGGAGTCGACTCGCTGGTGGGGCGCGACGACCTCCCAAGGCACATCCCCATCACCCGGATTACCGATCCGCAGATGTCGCGGATGATGGCCGGGTATGTCCTGTTCGCGGTGCTCCGGCACGCCCGGGATATTCCGGTCTTCGAGCAGGCCCAGCGCTCAGGCCGGTGGGCTTATCGCCACCCGCGTTCGCCGGAGGACATAACCGTTGCGGTGCTGGGCCTGGGGCATCTGGGAGCCAAGGCAGCGCATGAAATTCAGCGCCAGGGGTTCAGAACGCTGGGTTGGTCGCGCAGCCTTGCGCAGATCGATGGCGTGGAGTGTTCAGCCGGCATGGAGACGCTCGATTCCGTGATTGGCCAAGCGGACATCGTCGTCCTGATGCTGCCGCTCACGCCGCAGACAAAGCAGCTCTTCGATCGCGCCCGCCTCGAAAAATTGCAGCCCGGTGCTGCACTCATCAACGTCGCCAGGGGCGCCCTCGTGGATCAGGCCGCGTTGACGGAACTCCTCCAGAGTGGACACATCGGCGCGGCAACGCTGGATGTCTTCGAGCGCGAACCCCTACCGGCCGGAGATGCGCTGTGGAGCATGCCCAACGTGCTCATCACCCCGCACCTCGCGTCAGTGGCCATTCCGTCATCCTCGGCCAAGCAGATCGCAGCCAACATCCTGCGCGTCTCGGCCGGCGGATTGCCGGACAACATCATCGAGCCATCCCGCGGATATTGACGGACTGTGCGGCCTCTGATTCGTGCCGCTCGAAGACGCGGATACCGCAGCCTAGAAATCAGCGACCTTGCCCCATGCCGAGTTGCTGAAGCGCTCCGGCCGGTAGGGCATGGGATCCACGATCGGTTCGGCGCCGCTGGCGAGGTCCGCGATCAGGTGGCCGGCGCCAGGGCCGATGCCGAAGCCGTGTCCGGAAAAGCCCGCGGCCAGGATGAAGCCCGGCATACCGGGCACCTCGCCGATGCCGGGAACACCGTCCGGCGTGCTGTCGATGTAGCCGGCCCAGGCATGCGTGATCCTGGCGTCGCGAAGCTGGGGCAGCAGTTCGACGGCGCGGCGGTGGGTCTCCCTGACCGTGGGCAGATCGGGCTTCGGATCGAGGATGCGCACGCGCTCCATCGGCGTCGGCGCGTCGAGCCGCCAGCGTGCCAGCGTTTCATGGCCACTCCGAATGGCTTCCAGGCCGCCCGGGCGAAGGTTGCGCCAGCGCTTGGCGAACATGGGCACGAATTGCGGCGCGAAGCGCATGAACTGTCCTGTCGGGTCCACGCGCGCACGGCCGCTGATGGCCAGTGCATAGCGTCCGTCGTTGCGGCGCGTGGCGGACACGCCCGCGCTCACCACGGCATCCGGCAGGCGCTGCTCCACCGGGGATACGCTCAGTATGGATTGGCGGATCGAGGCCTGCGGAAAGCGGATGTCCAGCTGCCGGCAGAACGAAGACGCCCAGGCGCCCCCGGCCAGCACGGCCGTCCGGGTCTTGATGACCCCGGCTTCCGTGATCACGCCGCTGACCCGTCCGCCTTCCGTCTCGATGCCACGGGCCGCGCAGTTCTGGTGGACGCTGCCGCCGAGCTTGATGAGCGCAGCAGCCACGGCCGGCGCGGCCTTGCCGGGATCGGCGGTGCCGTCGCTGGGCGAGAAGACGCCGCCCTTCCAGGCGCGGCCGGTCGCATGGCCGCGCTCGGCGGCCTCGCGGGCACTCAGCATGAGGGTCGTCACGCCTGCGGTCTTCGCAAAATCGCGCCAGTTGGCCCAGCGGGAAATCTCGGCCTCGTCATTGCTGAGATACAGCAGCCCGCAGCGATGAAAACCGGTGTCTTCGCCGCTCTCGGCGGCGAATCGTTCCCAGAGATCGAGGCTCTTTGTCGCCAGAGGCAGTTCGCGGGCATCGCGGTTCTGCTGCCGGCACCAGCCCCAGTTGCGGCTCGACTGCTCGGCGCCGATCCGGCCCTTCTCCACCAAGGCGACCGACAGGCCGCGCCTGGCCAGGTAGTAGGCGCTAAAGACACCGATGATGCCGCCGCCGATCACGACGACATCGGCCGAAGCCGGCAGCGTGGGCGAAGTCTGGATGTGTTGCAGCGGGGGTGACATCTCGCTCCCCGATTCAAGCCGGGACGCTTTGGCACACGTAGAACTTCGCCACGCGATCGCTGCTTTCCCAGCCGATCGGTGCGCCCTGGGGCACGAACAGCGCGTCGCCCTTAGCCGTGGAAAGCACGCTGCCGTCAGGCGCTGCGAAGCGCACGCTGCCGGCCAGCAGATGCATGAACTCGTTCATGCGGTGCGGCCGAACGATGCGGTGGTAGGGGGTCGAGTCCCAGGCGCCGGCGCTGTATTGCGCGCCGTCATCGATGAAGACCTTGTCGCTGCGGCACGCCGGCGCGGGGCCCAGCAGCACTTCCGCGGGCAGCGTCGCGGCGGGCTTGAAGTCGGCGGCGGCGTGCAGCGGGAAGACGCCACGCCTCGTCGGTCTTTCGCAAGCGGCCGCGCAGAACACGAATCGCACGCGGGATTCGGCCTGGACATGAAGCGAGGTGCCGCATCCGATGACGGCACCCGCCTGGGGACCGACCACCAGCGGGGCTGCCCCGGCCGCTGTCAGGGTCAGCTCGCCCTCGACCACGACGATGGTTTCGATATGGGGATAGCTCGCGATTTCGAGCTCGCCGATGAAGCTGGTGCGGCCCGCGCTCATCGCGCCGGGTCCTTCCCACGCGATCTCGCGATGCCGCGCAAAGGGGTCGTCGTTGCCGAACGGCGCCCTGCGGAAAGCGGTGGAAAGAGGCGCACCATCGGCGCGGTGCAGTAGGAGGGCCACGGTCATGATTGCTCCAGCGCGATGCGCAATGTCTTCTTTGAAATCTGTCATTCGGTCGCGGGTGCCGAGGCATCCTGGAAGCCGAGAATGGCCTTGGTTTCCAGGTACTCCTCGAGACCTTCGATACCGTATTCGCGGCCGTTTCCGGAGCGCTTGTAGCCACCGAAGGGGGCATGCGGATTCCAGGCTGGATAGTTGATGTGCACCTGCCCGGACCGGATCCGCGCCGCGACGGCACGCGCCGCGGCCAGGTCCTTTCCTTGCACGTGGGCGCCCAGTCCATAGACGGTGTCGTTGGCAATTTCCACGGCCTCGTCCACGCTGTCATAGGGAATCAACACGAGCACCGGCCCGAAGATCTCCTCCTGCGCGATCTGCATCCGGGAATGCACCGCGGTGAAGATGGTCGGTCGGCAATAGAAGCCGCGGCTCAAGCCCTCCGGCCGGCCGAGGCCGCCGCAGACAAGCCGCGCGCCTTCGGCGATGCCGACACCGATCATTTCCTGCACGCGATTGAACTGCGCGCGGTTCGCCACCGGGCCGTGCGTGGTCTGCTGCGAACGCGGGTCGCCCACGACCATGCCGGATGCCGCCTCGAGCGCGATCCGCTCGACCTCCTGCAGGCGCGCACGGGGCACGATCATGCGGGTCGGAGCACTGCAGGACTGGCCGACGTTGCGGAAGCCGGCGGCCACGCCTCCTGGTACGGCGCTCGCCAGGTCCGCATCCGGCAGGATGAGGTTGGGAGATTTTCCGCCGAGTTCCTGGGCCACGCGCTTCACGGTCGGGGCCGCCGCCTGGGCCACCAGGACGCCGGCCCTTGTCGAACCGGTGAACGAGACCATGTCCACCTCCGGATGCTGCGCCAAGGCCGCGCCGACCTCCGGTCCGCTGCCGTTCACGAGGTTGAACACACCGGGCGGGATGCCGGCGTCTTGCACCACTTCGGCAAAGAGCAAGGCGCTCAGGGGCGACAGCTCACTGGGCTTCAGGACGACCGTGCAGCCTGCTGCCAGGGCGGCTCCGACCTTGGCTGTGATCTGGTAGAGCGGCCAGTTCCAGGGTGTGATCAGGCCGCACACGCCGATGGCCTCGCGCAGGATGGCCATGTCCCCGCGATGGGTGACAAACGCATAGCCGCGCGCATTGTCGCGGGCCACGCGGATGTGCTCCGCTGCTGACGGCACCTGTGTGCGGCGCGCGAAGTCGATGGCCGCGCCCATCTCCAGCGAGATCGCCTGGGCGAACAGTTCTGCGCGCTCGAGGATCAGGGCGTGGACGCGATCGAGGAGCAGGGCCCTGCTCTGGGCGGAACGCACGGACCAGGCCGCGAATGCACGCCGGGCCGCGGCCACGGCCGCAGCGACATCTCCTGCGCTGCCCAGCGCGATCTCCGCCACAGGCTCCTCGGTCGACGGGTCGACGACGCTGCTGCGAGCCTGCGTTTCGGGCACGGCCCACTCGCCGTCGACAAACATGCGGTCCAGGCGCCCAGCGCGCCTCAGGTGCTCGACGATCGAGGAGTTCATGGATTGACGGGGCCTTTGCATGTCCAAAATCTTAGGCCGTGCATCCCGCGGGCCGGTGCTTCAATGGGGGTCTTGAACAAAGCAGGCTGCCGTTGTGCGAGCCGCGACAGCAGATCCTGCCGTCGTGCACCTTGGCCACACGGTGCAGGGCGAGCCGGTGGAGATATTTCCCTCTCTCGGCAGCAGTTGCCTGGACGAGCCGCTGCTGCGCCATCCGATGGATGCGGTATTCCCCACGGCCACACGCACCGCGGCACGTCCGAGGAAGAAGCGGAACTGGCTTCATGAAACATCCCGAAACCGCGGCAGACGACAGCATGTAGAACATGTCCTGCATCAGCCATGGCGTCCGGCTGGCATGGCGGCTTCGCCGGGCGGTGAAACTCCCGTCTCCAACCCACCTGGAGACCCCGCGATGCCGGACGACATGGAGATCCGCGTCCCACAGGACGACGAGCGAATCGACATCACCGACCTGAAAGAGGTCGACTACTGGACGAAGTGTTTTGGCGTCAGCGAGGCCCGCCTGCGCATGGCGGTCGCGTCAGCGGGGACCATGAAGGACGACCTGCGGATCTACCTCGGCCTTCCCTGAAGGCCGGGCTGAACGCAAGGGCCGAGCGGCGCACCGCCGTCCGAATCCCTATGGCCGCCGAATCGAAGCTTGCGATCTACGGCGCCATCGCGGCCAATGTGGCCATTGCCGCCACCAAGTTCACGGTCGCCGGCATCACCGGCAGTTCGGCCATGCTGTCCGAAGGCATCCATTCGGCGGTCGACACCTTCAACGGCGTCCTGCTGCTGGTGGGCATCCGGTTGAGCCAGCGGCCCGCGACCACCGAGCATCCCTTCGGCCACGGCAAGGAGCTGTACTTCTGGAGCCTGATCGTCGCGGTGCTGATCTTCGGGCTCGGCGGCGGCGTGTCGTTCTACGAGGGCATCCAGCACATCCGCAAACCGGAGCCGATGCGCGATCCGGGCTGGAACTACCTGGTGCTGGGCCTGGCCGCATTGTTCGAAGGCGCGAGCTTCCTGGTTGCGCTGCGGCAGTTCCGTGTCCAGTCGCACGGCGCTCCGTTCTGGCGCGCGCTCGGGCAGAGCAAGGACCCCACCACCTACACCGTGCTGGCCGAGGATTCGGCGGCGTTGGCCGGGCTGGCGGTGGCGGCGCTGGGCATCTACTTCAGCCACCGGCTCGGCATGCCGGCGCTGGACGGCGCGGCCTCGGTGGTGATCGGGCTGCTGCTGGCCGGCGTGGCGGTGCTGCTGATCAGCCAGGCCCGCGGGCTGCTGATCGGCGAGGGCATCCGCCCCGAGACCGCGCGCGCCATCCGCAGCCTGGCCATGGAGCAGCCGAGCGTGCAGGACGTCGGCCACGTGCTGTCGATGTACATCGGCCCCGACGAGGTGCTGGCGGTGGTCGACCTGAATTTCAGGGAGGGCACGGCGACCGGCGAAGCCGCCGATGCCATCGCCGCGATCGAGCAGCAGGTGCGCGGGCGTTTCCCGATGATCCGGCGGCTCTTCATCGAGGCGAGCGAGGCGCCCGTGGAAGACGCGGCTTCCGCGCGGGCCGGCGGGATCGTCGGCGTTGGCTGACGGCCGCTGGCGCCATTGCCTGAGCGCTGCCGTGCCGCAGGCACGCCACCGTCGGGGCTCATTCAGGAGGTCCAGCGATGAACAAGCCACCGCCCGAGCGCCGCGAGCGTTCCCCCGACGAACCGGAAATCACCCAGGAGGAATCCGTGCCCACGGATGGAAAGGACACCGAGGGTGAGAAGCAGATGAAGAAGGTCGAAAACAAGAAACTCCAGGACCCCGGCGATGCCGAGCGCAAGACGCCGGACAAGTCCTGAGGCCGTCCGCGGCCGGCACGCAGCGGCCGCGGCGCAGTGGCGTTGTCTTGTCCCGAAGAAGGGTGATGCCCTACAACCCAGGGGCCGCAGCTCCTGATAAAAATCCTTGCGCCAGCAGATCGCAAGCAGAACAGGGCAGAAAGGACTGTCTGTCCGACGATGGAGGAAGAAAAATGAAACTCGACGGCACGGCCTTGCCGTCCGCCCAGGACGGCCTGATGAAAGTCGGTGTTCCCGGCCTCGACGATGTTCTTGGCGGCGGACTCACGTCCAACCGCCTCTACCTGATCGAGGGCACGCCCGGTGCCGGCAAGACCACCATCGCGCTCCAATTCCTGATCGAGGGCGCCGGGCGCGGCGAATCGGTGCTGTACGTCACGCTGTCGGAAACAGCGCGCGAGCTCAGGGGCGTGGCGAAATCCCATGGCTGGGACCTGAGCGGCATCGAGGTGCGCGAGATGCTTCCATCGGAGGCCGCGCTCGAGCCCGACGAGCAGTACACGATGTTCCACCCGTCCGAGGTCGAGCTCAGCGAGACGACCTTGAAGATCCTCTCGGATGTCGACGTGCTCAAGCCGTCGCGCGTGGTGTTCGATTCGCTCTCGGAACTGCGCCTTCTGGCCGGCAGTTCGCTGCGCTACAGGCGGCAGATACTGGCCCTCAAGCAGTTCTTTGCAGGCCGCCAATGCACGGTGCTGCTGCTGGACGACATGACCGCCATGAAGCACGACCTGCAGGTGCAGAGCATTGCCCATGCGGTGATCCGGCTCGAGCAGATCAGTTCCGACTACGGCGCCGCGCGGCGCCGGCTGGTGGTCAGCAAATACCGGGGCCAGCAGTTCCGCGGCGGCTACCACGACTACCGCATCGAGCGCGGCGGCCTGCGCGTCTTTCCGCGCCTGGTCGCCTCCGAGCATCCCTCGGCGCCGGCTGTCGTGCAGGCGCGCATTCCCAGCGGTCTGGAGGCGCTCGACGCGCTGCTGGGCGGCGGCCTGGAACGCGGCACGAGCACGCTGTTCGTCGGCGCGCCGGGCACGGGAAAATCGACGGTGGCCGTGCAGTTCGCGCTGGCGGCGGCGCGGCGCGGCGAATGCGCGGCCCTCTTCATCTTCGACGAGAGCATCCACACGCTGCGCACGCGCTGCGAAAGCATGGGCATGGACCTGGGGCCGTTCATCGAATCCGGCCGCATCAAGGTGCGGCAGGTCGACCCCGCCGAGCTGTCGCCGGGCGAGTTCGTGCACCTGATCCGGGTGGCGGTGGTGGAATCCGGTGCGGCGGTGGTGGTGATCGACAGCCTCAACGGCTACCTCAACGCCATGCCCGACGAGCGATTCCTGATCGTGCAGCTGCACGAGCTGCTTTCCTACCTGGGGCAGGCCGGCGTCGCCACGCTGCTGGTGGGCGCGCAGCATGGCCTCATCGGCATGCAGATGAAGACGCCGGTGGATGCGAGCTACCTGGCGGACGCGGTGGTGCTGCTTCGCTATTTCGAGCTCGAGGGCGAAGTGCGCCAGGCGATCTCGGTGCTCAAGAAGCGCGGCGGCGCGCATGAGCGCAGCATCCGCGATTTCTCGATGACTGCCACAGGCCTCAAGGTCGGCGAGCCGCTGCGTCATTTCAGGGGCATCCTGACGGGCATCCCTGTTCCCATCGACGGTGTGCAGCATCCATCGTGAGCCCGCCCGCCGCATCCGCCGAGCAGCGCATCCTGTTGCGGACCGCAACCTCCAGGGACGCCTTCATGGCAAGCGCCGTACTGGCCCGCGCACAGATTGCGGCCCACACCTGCGACAGCCTGTGCGAGCTCGTGCGGGGTATCAAGGAAGGCGCCGGCGCCATCATGCTGGCGGAAGAGGTGCTGGCCGATCCGGCCGCGGCCGCGCTGGCCGACGCGCTGGGCTCGCAGCCGCCGTGGTCCGATCTGCCGGTGCTCGTTCTTGCCCGCCAGGGCGCGGATTCGCCCGTCATCGCCAAGGCCATGGACCGGCTCGCGAACGTCACCGTGATCGAGCGGCCGATGCGCGTGGCCTCGCTGATCAGCACGGTGCGCGCGGCGCTGCGGGCGCGTAACCGGCAATACCAGTTGCGCGGCCTGCTCGACGGCCTGCGCGAGTCCGACCAGCGCAAGACAGAGTTCCTTGCAACGCTGGCGCACGAGCTGCGCAACCCGCTCGCGCCGATGAGCACTGCGCTCACGCTCCTGATGCGCAAGCCGCACGAGCCCGCGGAGGCCCGGCGCTACTACGAGCTCATGGGGCGGCAGATCGACCACATGGTGCGGCTCGTGAACGACCTGATGGAGGTCTCGCGCATCACGCGCGGCAAGATCGAGCTGCGCATGGAGGCGGTCTCGCTTGAAGCGGTGATCGAGGACGCCATCGAGCTGAGCCGGCCGCTGCTCGAAGGCGCCAGGCACACGCTGAGCACGCGGCTGTGCAGCGAGCCGGTCGTGGTGCGGGGCGACGGCGTCCGCCTCACGCAGGTGTTCTCCAACCTGCTCAACAACGCCGCCAAGTACACCGCGCCCGGCGGAAAGATCCGCATCGTGCTGCGCCGGGAAGGGCGCGACGCCGTGGTCGAGGTCTGGGACAACGGCACCGGCATTGCGCCGGACATGCTGAAGTCGATCTTCGAGATGTTCGTGCAGGTGAGCGGCACTTCCAAGGCGGCGCAGGGCGGCCTGGGCATCGGCCTCACGCTGGTGAAGAGCCTGGTCGAGCTTCATGGCGGCAGCGTCGAGGCAACCAGCGCGGGCCTGGGCCAGGGCGCGATGTTCTGTGTGCGCTTGCCGCTTGCCCGCGTCGAGGCCGGCGTGCCCGCGTCGTCGGCACCGGCCGTTCGCGGCTGGCCGGCCTCGTTGCCGGGCACGGTGCTGATCGTCGACGACAACCGGGACGCGGCCGATGCACTGGGCGAACTGCTGCGCTCGATGGGCGCCACCACGCGCGTGGCCTACAGCGCAGATGCCGCGCTGCGCATGGTGGCCGAGGGTCTGGCGCCCGGGCTCGCGATCCTCGACATCGGCATGCCGGGCATGGACGGCTGCGA
The DNA here is from genome assembly GCF_041154485.1 of Variovorax sp. V93. Classification (NCBI taxonomy): domain Bacteria; kingdom Pseudomonadati; phylum Pseudomonadota; class Betaproteobacteria; order Burkholderiales; family Comamonadaceae; genus Variovorax; species Variovorax sp. V93. The sequence goes on from NZ_AP028669.1 coordinate 1,856,164, forward strand.
GCTCGCAACCAGGCTGCGCGCCAACCCCGCGCTGGCCGGATTGATCCTCGTCGCACTGACCGGCTGGGGCCAGCACGGCGACAAGGAGCGCATTGCGGTGGCCGGGTTCGACCACCATCTGCTCAAGCCGCTCGACCTGCCGGCGCTGATCTCGACCCTGGGGGCCGCGCCATGAACCATGACGCGACCATGCTTTCGGCGGCGGACCATCCGGCCGGCAGGCCCTCGCTCTGGCGCCGCTGCCGCCGATGGCTGCTGCCGCTGCTGGGGCTCGCGGTGCTGGGCCTGCTGCTGTCGCATGCGCACAAGGTCGACTGGGCAGGCGCATGGGAGGCGCTGCAGCGCTATCCGGCGATGCTGCTGCTGGGGGTCTGGGCCATCGCAACCGCGAGCCACGCGCTCTACGGATGCTTCGACCTCATCGGCCGGCGGCACACGCGCCACCGGGTGCCGCGCTGGCGCTCCTGGGCCATTGCGGTGACGAGCTATGCCTTCAATCTCAACCTGGGCTCGCTGGTCGGCGGCATTGCGATGCGTGCCCGGCTCTATGCGCGCGCGGGCCTCGATGAAGCCGTGGTGGCGCAGATCGTCGGCGTGAGCCTGGCCACCAACTGGCTCGGCTACGGGCTGCTGGCCGGCGGCCTGTTCGCCGCTGGCGTCATCACGCCGCCGCGCCAGGCGAGCATCGGGGCGGACGCGTTGCGCGCGCTCGGCGTGCTGATGATTCTTCTCGCGGCAGCGTATGTGGTGGCCTGCGCCTTTTCGCGCGGGCGGCAGTGGCAGCTGCGGGGGCGGCGGGTGAGGCTCCCTTCGGCGCAGCTTGCGGTCGTCCAGCTCACGCTCTCCGCCGCCAACTGGGCATTGATGGGCTGCGCGATGTACCTGCTCCTGGGCCGGCAGGTGCCGTACGCCACCACGCTGAGCGTGCTGCTGGCCGCGTCCATCGTCGGCGTGATCACGCCGATCCCGGCCGGGCTCGGCGTGCTCGAGGCCGTTTACCTGGCGCTGCTCTCGGGCACCGTGCGCCAGGGCGAGCTGATGGGGGCCGTGCTGGCCTACCGCGCGCTCTACTACCTGCTGCCGCTGGCCGGCGGCCTGGTGCTCTACCTGCTGCTCGAACGCTACGCGGCGGGCCATCCGCTGGACGTGGAGGCCGACACACCATGGCGCGCGCAAACCCCCTGAAGCGCTACAAGGAAAAGCGCAACTTCGGCGCCACGCCCGAGCCCGAGGAGGGCGGCGCATCGGCGCCCGGCATGCTGCAGTTCGTGGTGCAGAAGCACTGGGCGACCCGGCTGCATTACGACTTCCGCATCGAGCTCGATGGCGCCATGAAGAGCTGGGCGGTGCCCAAGGGCCCGAGCTACGACACGCACGACAAGCGCATGGCCGTGCATGTGGAAGACCATCCCATCGCCTACAACCAGTTCGAGGGCGAGATACCGCCCCGGCAGTACGGCGCGGGCAAGGTGATCATCTGGGACAAGGGCAGCTGGACGCCCATCGGCGATCCGCGCAAGGGCTATAAGGCGGGGCACCTCAAGTTCGAGCTGCATGGCTACAAGCTGCGCGGCAAGTGGGCCCTGGTGCGCATGCACGGCAAGGCCGATGACAAGCAGGACGCGTGGCTGCTGATCAAGGAGCACGACGAGTACGCCCGCCCGGCCGCGGAGTTCAGCGTGGTCGACCAGTTCCCGGACAGCGTGGCGCAGATGCCGATGCCCGCCGCGGCGGTCTCGGCGACGGCCGAGGCGCCGCCCGCACCGGCAAGAAAGCGCGGCAAGGCATCGGCCGGCGGCATGCCCGCCGATGCGGTGAAGGCCGCCATGCCCGCCAAGCTCTCGCCGCTGCTCGCCACGCTGGTCGACGGCCCGCCGCCCGATCCGCAGAACTGGATCTACGAGATCAAGTTCGACGGCTACCGCCTGCTCGCGCGCATCGATGCGAAAGGCGGCGTGCAGCTGCTCACGCGCAATGGCCATGACTGGAGCGGCCGCATGCCGCACCTGCTGCGCGCGATCGAGCGCATGAAGCTCGCGCCCGGCTGGCTCGATGGCGAGATCGTGGTGCTCAACGAGTCCGGCGGCACGGACTTCCAGGCCTTGCAGAACGCCTTCGACAGCGAGAACATGCGCAACATCGTCTACTTCCTGTTCGACCTGCCCTACTACGGCGGCTTCGATCTCACCGGCGTGCCGCTGGTGGAGCGCCGCGGCCTGCTGCAGGCGCTGCTTGCCAAGGCGCCGCCCGAAATCCGCTTCAGCGAGATCTTCGATGCGCCGCCCGAGGACATCGTGGCCTCGGCCTGCAAGATCGGGCTCGAGGGTGTGATCGGAAAGCGCAAGAACAGCACCTATGCCTCGCGCCGCTCGCCCGACTGGATCAAGCTCAAGTGCTCGCAGCGGCAGGAGTTCGTCATCGGCGGCTACACCGATCCGAAGGGCTCGCGCGTGGGCATCGGCGCCTTGCTGATCGGCGTGCACGACGACAAGGGCGAGCTGGTCTACGCTGGCGCGGTGGGCGCGGGCTTCAATGGCCGAACGCTCGCCGACATGCTCGAAAGATTGAAGCCGCTCGGCATCGACCAGCGGCCGTTCAAGAACCCGACCGAGAACGACCGGCGTGCGCACTGGGTCAAGCCGGTGCTGCTGGCCGAAGTCACGTTTTCCGAATGGACCAAGGACGGCCATGTGCGGCATCCGGTGTTCCACAGCGTGCGCTCGGACAAGCCCGCCAGGGCCATCGTCCGCGAGAAGCCGGTGCACCAGGCGGGCGCCGGCCGTGAACCCAGGCCCGAGCCCGAACCCGCCGCCACCATGCCCGCCAACTTCAAGGTCTCGCACGCCGACCGCGTGGTCGACCCGTCGACCGGCATCACCAAGGTGGAAGTGGTGCGCTTCTACGGCCTGGTCGCACCGCTGATGATGCCGCACCTCAAGGGCCGGCCCGTGTCGTTCGTGCGCGCGCCGCAGGGCATCAACGGCCAGCTGTTCTTCCAGAAGCACCTGGAGCTCGGCCAGATGGGCGGCGTGCGGCAGCTCGACGCGGCACTGTGGCCGAAGCACCCCGAGCTGATCGAGATCGCGGGCCCGCTCGGGCTGCTGAGCGCGGCGCAGATGAACGTCATCGAGTTCCATACCTGGAACGGCCTGAAGACGCTCATCGGCAAGCCCGACCGCATGACCTTCGACCTCGACCCGGGCGAGGGCGTCGGCTGGCCCATGGTGCTGCAGGCGGCGGAGCTGATGCGCGTGGTGCTGGACGAACTGGGTCTCGCGCCGTTCTGCAAGACCAGCGGCGGCAAGGGGCTGCACGTGGTGGTGCCGCTCAAGCGGCAGTACGACTGGGACACCATCAAGGATTTTTCCCAGGCCATCGTGCGCCACATGGCGCGCACCCTGCCGCAGATGTTCGTCGCCAAGAGCGGGCCGGACAACCGTGTCGGCCGCATCTTCATCGACTACCTGCGCAACGGCTTCGGCGCGACCACCGTCTGCGCCTGGTCGGTGCGGGCGCGTCCCGGCATGGGCGTGTCGGTGCCGGTGGAATGGCAGGAGGTTCCCACGCTCGCGAGCGGCGCGCAGTGGACCCTGCGGAACATTCATGCCCGGCTCGACCGCGGCAACGATCCATGGGCCGCGTATGCAAAGGCTGCAAAGAGTCCGGGAGCCGCAATGAAGCTGCTGGGGTTCGAGGCCGACGTGCGCAAGCGCTAGCCGGATCCCGCGCGGAACGCGGGGCCCGCGAGCGCGGCGATGACGTTCAGAGTTCGATGAAGGCCGAGGTGGCCTTGTTCAGCGCCAGCTTGCCCTTGGCGGTGATCGATTCCACCTGGGCGAGCTGGCGTATCGCGCGATCGTCCGGCGCGTGGCTGGACGGCGGAATGAAAGCGGTCACCAGCTCGGCCGCACGCAGTACGCGCAGCCTGTCGATGTCGGCTGGCGTGTGGACGACGTATGGCAATTTCTGCTCGGCGATGACCCGAAGAAACTCCATGGACATGAGCCGTCTCCTTGTCTGGGTGGTGGAGAGAACATTCTGCGGAAAAAATCACAGTTTTGCCTAATCCCTGTGAGGCACATGACTTTCCGATGTGTACCTAAGTGTTCTTTTGTCGCCGGTGCTGGAAACCAAGGTGCCGAAGGTGTTTCGGCGGCGGGCGCTCACCTTGCCCGCTGGATTGGTGCCGGGGCCCGTTCGGGGGAAAGAATCTGCCAGAGGCCGGGGGCCACGCCTTCGAAGGCAGCCGCGTAGCGCTCGGCGCGGCTGTCCTCGCCGGTCACGTCGCGTATGGCGATGCTGTCGATGCGGCCGGGATGGGTGCGAACGACCTGCCCGTAGATCTCGGGATCGCTCTCGCCCGAATCGCCCACCAGCATGAACCGGCGCTGCGGAAAGTCGGCCAGCAGGCGCTCGATCACGCCGAGCTTGTGCGTGCGCGAATCCTGCTCGCCGGGAATGAGCGTGCGCCAGGTCGTGCTTTCGCGCAGGTGCATGCTGCCCATGGGAAAGTCCGCATCGCGAAGAAAATCGGCGAGCGCAGGGTACAGCTGCATCGGGCTGGCCGAGAGATAGTGGAAGCGCGTGTCCGGTGCCTTGGCCAGCGTGCGGTAGTACGCCGCCATGCCCGGTGCCGCTTCGAAGCGCCGTGCAAACGTGTTCAGCAGCATCTCGCGCCGGTCGCGCACCTGGGTGCGCTTGATGGTGTCGTCGATGTCCGAAATGATCGACAGGCCTTGCGCGGGAACGATCAATGCTTCGCCCCTGAAGCGGTGCAGCAGTTCGCCGGGCCCGGTCACGGCATGGAACTTCAGCCACTCGCTCGAAGGCGGCATGCGGGGCGGGTCGATGACGATGCGCATGTTCATGCGGCCGTCGGCGCCCGAAGGCGGCGTGGGCACGCGCGCGGCACTGCCTTCGAAGTCGAGCTCGAACACCTTGCCTTCTTCCGATTCGGCGTGGAACAGCGCGGTGCGCTGGTTGAAGCGCAGCCGTGCCGCCGGCGAGAGCTTCTTGAGGTTCAGGCCCAGGTAGCGCGCGAACGCGGCATTCAGGCCCCAGCGGCGCTCGGGTTCGTAGACCCAGGCATGGATGTCGACCTCGAGCCGGCCATCGCCGGTGGGGCGCGCGGTGCCGGGGATGAAGAGCGCTTCTTCGTCGGGATCGAGCCGCTCGGCCGCGCGCAGCGCCTGCATGGGCGCCAGGCCGCAAAGCAATGCGGCGCCGACCACCAGGGAGCGGCGCCGCAGCGGCGCAGGTGCGATGGCGCGCGGCTCGCCTGCGTTCATGCCTTCGGCGCGGCGATGCGTTCGTAGGTCACGAAGCTGTAGTGCAGGCCTTCCTTGGCCGAGACGTGCGATTCGCGCCTGGTTTCGCGCCATTCGGAAGGAGCCAGTTCCGGCGCATGCGCATCGCCTTCGTAGTCGCGCGCGATCTCGGTGACGACGGCCTGCTGCGCCAGCGGCTGCGCCTCGGCATAGATCTGCGCGCCGCCGATGATCCAGACATCGGGCACTTGCGAATCCTCGCACAGCGAGAGCGCCTCCTGCAGGCTGCCCGCGCGCTGCGCGCCTTCGGCCTTCCAATCGTCCTGCCGCGTCACGACGATGTTCCAGCGGCCGGGCAGCGGCCGGAAACGCGGCGGCAGCGAATCCCAGGTCTTGCGGCCCATGACGACCGGCGCGCCGCCGGTCTGCTGCTTGAAGTGCGCCAGGTCTTCAGGCAGGTGCCAGGGCATGAAGCCGTTGGCACCGATCACGCCGTTGGCGGCGCGCGCGAAGATCAGGTGGATGCGCGGTGTCGTCACAAGGCCGGACATGGGCTCACACCGCCACCGGTGCCTTGATGGGATCGTGGTGCCGGTAGTCGAGCACTTCGAAGTCTTCGTACTGGTAGTCGAAGATCGAGGCCGGCTTGCGCTTGATGTGAAGCGTGGGATACGGGTAGGGCGTGCGGCTCAGCTGCAGCGCCACCTGCTCGGCGTGGTTGCTGTAGATGTGGCAGTCGCCGCCGGTCCAGATGAAGTCGCCCACGTCGAGCTCGCACTGCTGCGCCACCATGTGGGTGAGCAGCGCGTAGCTCGCGATGTTGAAGGGCACGCCCAGGAAGATGTCGGCGCTGCGCTGGTAGAGCTGGCAGCTCAGCCTGCCGCGCTCGCCCGGCGCCTGCGGCGGCGCCACGTAGAACTGGAAGAAGGCATGGCAGGGCATGAGCGCCATCTTGGAGAGCTCGGCCACGTTCCATGCGCTCACGATGATGCGGCGCGAATCGGGGTTGGTCTTCAGGGTCTTGATGACTTCGGAGATCTGGTCGATGTGGCCGCCGTCCGGCGTGGGCCAGCTGCGCCACTGCACCCCGTACACCGGACCCAGGTCGCCGTCCTCGCGCGCCCACTCGTCCCAGATGGTGACGCCGCGCTTCTTGAGCCAGTTGTTGTTGCTGGAGCCGGTCAGGAACCACAGCAGTTCCTGGATGATGGACCGCAGGTGCACCTTCTTGGTGGTCACCAGCGGAAAGCCTTCGTTCAGGTCGAAGCGCATCTGGTGGCCGAACACGCTCTTGGTGCCGGTGCCGGTGCGGTCGCTCTTGTAGACGCCATGGGTGTCGACATGGCGCATGAAGTCTTCGTACTGGGAGCGGACGGGGCGGCTGGGCGAGGTCATGTTGGGAATTTTACGGGGCGGCGCTAGCATTGGCCGATGACCGGCCATGACCACGTCCACGGACACAGCGAACTCGGTGAGATGGACCTGCGCGTGCGGGCACTCGAAAGCGTGCTCACCCAGAAGGGCTACATCGATCCGGCCGCGCTCGACGTGCTGATCGATACCTACCAGACCCGCATCGGCCCGCGCAACGGCGCGCGCGTGGTGGCCAGGGCCTGGGTCGACCGGGAGTTCCACGACTGGCTGCTGCAGGATGCCACGACGGCCATCGCCTCGCTGGGCTACACAGGCCGGCAGGGCGAGCACATGGTGGCGGTGGAAAACACCGCCGAGCAGCACCACATGGTGGTGTGCACGCTGTGCAGCTGCTATCCCTGGCCGGTGCTCGGCCTGCCGCCCACCTGGTACAAGAGCGCGCCGTACCGCTCGCGGGCCGTGAAGGATCCGCGCGGCGTGCTGGCCGATTTCGGCACGGTGCTGCCCGAGTCGACGCGCATCCGCGTCTGGGATTCGACCGCCGAGGTGCGCTACCTCGTCATACCGCAGCGCCCGGAAGGCACCGAAGGCCTGAGCGAAGAAGCGCTTGCCGCGCTGGTCACGCGCGATTCGATGATCGGCACGCGGCGGGTGGAAGCACCCGCAACGCCGGGGAGTGCCGCATGAGCTATCTCACGCATGCCGACCTCGGCGGCCAGCCCGGTTTCGGCGCGGTCACGCCCGAGCCCGAAGGCGAGCTGTTCCATGCCGCGTGGGAGCCGCGCGCGCTGGCGCTCACGCTCGCCATGGGCGCGACCGGCTCCTGGAACATCGATGCGAGCCGCGCCGTGCGCGAGACGCTGCCGGACTACGCCAACCTGAGCTACTACCAGATATGGCTCGGCGCGCTGGAGCAGCTGATGCTGCAGCGCGGCCAGGTCTTTGCGGACGAACTCGCATCGGGCGAAATGCGCCATCCCGCTGCACCGGTCGCCCGCGTGCTGCAGGCCGCCGACGTTCCGGCCGTGCTGGCCAAGGGCTCGCCCACCCGGCGCCCCGAAGCCGGCCCGGCGCGCTTCGCCGTCGGCCAGCGCGTACGCATGCACCGCGGCAAGGCCGGCCACCACACGCGGCTGCCGGGCTACGTGCAGGGCAAGCGCGGCGTGATCGCGCATGTGCATGGCGCGCATGTGTTCGCCGATTCGAATGCGCAGGGCCGGGGCGAGCAGCCGCAGTGGCTCTACACCGTGGTCTTCGACGAGGCCGAGCTCTGGGGCGAGGACGCGCCGCGCCAGAACCTCGCGGTGTCGGTCGATGCCTGGGAAAGCTACCTGGAGCCTGCCGCATGAACAGCGGCGGCATGCCACCGCTCGCGCTGGCGCCCGGCATGCCGCGCGATGCCGACGGGCCGGTGTTCAAGGAGCCCTGGGAAGCGCAGGCTTTTGCGATGACGCTGGCGCTGCATGAGCGCGGCCTCTTCACCTGGGTTGAATGGGCCGAGGCGCTCGCCGCGCAGATCGCCGCCGCGCAGGCCGCGGGCGACCCCGACACCGGCAACACTTATTACCGCCACTGGCTCGCCGCGCTCGAAAGCCTGGTCGCGCGCAAGGGTGCCAGCTCCGACGATGAGCTCGCGCGCTACCGCCACGCCTGGGACCACGCCGCGGACCGCACGCCGCACGGGCAGCCGATTGAGCTGCGCGGCGAGGATTTTCCGGGTTGAGTTCTTGTCTTGCTCGAGGGCCGCGTGCCCCCACCCCGGCCCTCCCCCGGGAGGGGAGGGAGAAATACATATGCCTAGAGGCGAATCACGCGGCCGGGGTTCAGGATGTTCTTCGGATCGAGCCCGCGCTTGATCGCACGCATCATCTCCAGCGCCACCGGCGACTTGTGCTTCTCGAGCTTGTCGACCTTGAGCGAGCCCACGCCATGCTCGGCCGAGAACGAGCCGCCGAACTTCTCGACCGCGTCGTACACCAGCGTGTTGATGCGCTCTTCCTCGTTCTTCAGGAAAGCCTTGGTGTCGATGTTCTCGGGCGCCTGCACGTTGTAGTGCAGGTTGCCGTCGCCCAGGTGGCCGAAGTTCACCAGCCGCACGCCGGCGATCTCGCGCGCCAGCAGCGCATCGGTTTCCGCCACGAAGGCCGGAATGCGCGACACGGGAATCGAGATGTCGTGCTTGATGTTCAGGCCTTCCTCGGCCTGTGCGAGCGGAATGCTCTCGCGGATGTGCCAGAGCTGGTGCGCCTGCGCGAGATTCTCGGCCACCACCGCATCGGTCACGCAGCCGTCCTCGAAAGCCGTTTCGAGCAGTGCCTCGAAGCGCGAACGCGCGTGGTCTTCGGATTCGCTGTCGGAGTTCTCGAGCAGCACGCAGTACGGCACGGCCTCATCGCCGATGAACGGCACGCGCAACTGCGGCATGTGCTTGTCGACCAGGCTCAATGCAAACCGGCCCATCACCTCGAAGCCCGTGAGGCCCGAGCCCAGCTGCCTGTGCGCCAGGCCCAGCAGCGTGACCGCGTGGTCGAGCGAGGGCACCGCGGCCCAGGCCGTGAGCTGCGCGGCGGGCAGCGGGTAGAGCTTCATCGTCGCCGCGGTGATGATGCCCAGCGTGCCTTCGCTGCCGATCATCAGGTCGCGCAGGTCGTAGCCGGTGTTGTCCTTGCGCAGCCCGCTGGTGCCTTCCCAGATCTCGCCCTGCGGCGTGACCACTTCGAGGCCCAGGCACAGCTCGCGCGTGTTGCCGTAGCGCACCACCTGCGTGCCGCCGGCATTGGTCGCAAGGTTGCCGCCGATGGTGCAGCTGCCCTCGGCCGCAAGGCTCAGCGGGAACAGGAAGCCCTGCTTCTCGGCCGCCTCCTGCAGCGTCTGCAGGATGCAGCCGGCCTCCACCGTCATCGTGAGGTTGGCGGCGTCGATGGTGCGGATGGCGTTCAGCCGCTGCAGGCTCAGCACCACCTGCGTGCCGCTGTCGTCGGGAATGGAGCCCACGGCCAGGCCGGTGTTGCCGCCCTGCGGCACGATGGCCGTGCCGGCGGCGGCGCAGGCCTTGACCACCTCGGCCACCTGCTGCGCATTGGCCGGCCGCACCACGGCCAGCGACTTGCCGCGCGCGCGCTTGCGCCAGTCCTGTTCGTAGGCGCTAAGGTCGCCCTCGTTCAGCACGTGCTGCGCACCGACGATGGCACGCAGCTGATCGATCAGGGGAACGGAAGAGGAAGTCGTCATGGGTTGGAAGTCTCCAGTTGGCGGGCCGCCTTGGCGTTGCGCAGGCGCAGCCTGACGTGCAATGCGCAGGCGGTGAAGAGCGCGAGGCACAGCAGCACCTCGATGAGCGCGAGCACCTGGCCCACGCCGTTGGTGTCGCTCCAGGCGCGCACCACGCCCTCGGTGAAATAGAGCCAGATCATCAGGCTGACCCAGCGGTAGGTGTACATGCGGTTCTTGTAGAGCCCCGCGAGCGGAATGACCAGCGGCAGCACCTTGAGCGCCAGCAGCGAGCCGCCGGGCCGCAGCGGCGCGAGCCACAGCTCCCAGGCCAGGCCCAGCACGATCAGGCCGGCGAGGCTGCCCACGGCGAGCCAGCGGGTGGCGCTGACGGAAGAAGAGGTTTGCGGCGTGATGGTTGTCATGGGCGGAACACCGCGGAACCTGCGGCACGAAGTGCGCAAAGACGGGGGGAGGGATCGGGTTCTTATGATACCGGCCATGAATCGTCGTCAGCTCTGGAGGGATCTTTCGCGCTTTCCGTGGGGCAACACCGCGGCGGTGCTGGGCGAGCGTTTCCGCGAAGACCGGCTCGGCCTCACGGCCAGCAGCCTCACCTTCACCACCACCATCGCGATGGTGCCGTTCTTCACCGTGGCGCTGGCGCTCTTCACCGTGTTCCCGATGTTCGCCAAGCTGCAGGGGCGGCTGCAGCGCTGGCTCATCGAGAGCCTGATTCCCGACAACATCGCGCGCCAGGTGCTGGGCTACCTGAACCAGTTCTCCAGCAAGGCCGGCGGGCTCGGCATCGCGGGCCTGGTGGTGCTGCTGATCACCGCCATTGCGCTGATCCTCACCATCGACAAGACGCTCAACAACATCTGGCGCGTGCGCTCGCCCCGGCCCTTTGCGCAGCGCGTGCTGATCTACTGGGCCGCCATCACGCTCGGGCCGCTGATCCTGGCGGTGAGCCTCTCGACCACCTCGTACGTGTTCGCGGCATCGCGCGACGTGGTGGGCGGAAGCATCCTCAAGCTGTTCTTCGATACCTTCGAATTCGTGCTGCTCGCCGCGGGCATGGCCTCGCTCTACCACTACGTGCCCAACACCAACGTGCGCTGGTCGCATGCCTGGGCCGGCGGCATCTTCGTGGCGGCCGCCATCGAGATCGCCAAGCGCGTACTGGGCTACTACCTGAGCCTGGTGCCGACCTATTCGGTGCTCTACGGCGCCTTTGCCACCGTGCCGATCCTGCTGGTGTGGATCTACGTGGCCTGGGTCATCGTGCTGCTGGGCGCGGTCATCGCGGCCTACCTGCCGAGTCTGTTGACCGGCGTTGCGCGCCGGGGCGGGCGGGCCGGATGGCCGCTGCAGCTGGCCATGGAGGTGCTGCAGCACCTGGCGCGGGCGCGCGCCACGCCGGCCAAGGGCATGGGTGCCACCGAACTCGTCACGCGCATGCGGGTCGATGCGCTGCAGGTGGTGCCGGTGCTCGAAACGCTGGTGGCGCTGGACTGGATCGCGCCGCTCGCCGAGGAAACCGCCCATGAAGACCCGCGCTACGTGCTGCTGGCCGATCCGTCCACGCCGATCGAGCCGCTGCTCAGGGAGTTGCTGATGCCGCGCGCCGAACCGCTCGAAGACCTCTGGCGCAAAGGCCCGCTGCACTCGCTGCGCCTGGGCGACGTGCTCCTGATTTGATAGTGGCCCCTCAGATCTTGACCTTGCCCAGCCAGATGTCGCGGTACATCGCCCAGTCGCCCATGAAGCTGTAGAGCGGGCGCTTGAACGAGGCGGGCTTGTTCTTCTCGAAGCCGAAATGCCCGACCCAGGCAAAGCCGTAGCCCGCAACCAGCCCGGCCAGCAGCCAGAGCGGGTTGAGCGTGACGACCAGCGCCACCAGGCACAGCAGCGAGATCGTCGAGCCCGCGAAGTGCAGGCGCCGACAGGTGCGGTTGGCGTGCTCGCTCAGGTAGAAGGGGTAGAACTCCGCGAAACTCTTGAAACGTCGCGGATCGACAGCAGATTCCGGGGCAGTCGTGGTGTTCATCGTGCGGGTCTCCTGAACGCCGGAGGCGCTTTGTCCATAATAGCCACGACCTCCCGGCCGCACCACTGCGGCTTCGTATTCACACCTTCGCCGCATCAGCCTTGAGCGCTCTTCCTGCCGCCCCCGTTTCCGCCGAGCCCGCCAGCGATGCGCCGTGGGTCGTGTGCCTGTGCGCCGAATGGTGCGGCACCTGCCGCGACTACCGGCCGCTGCTCGAGCAGGTGGCGCGGGCGCATCCGCAGTTCCGCTTCGCCTGGGTCGACATCGAGGACCACGCCGAGATTGCCGATGCCTTCGACGTCGAGACCTTTCCGACGCTGCTGATCGCCGGTGCCGACGGCACCCGCTTCCTGGGCCCGCTGCTGCCGCATGCGGAGACGCTCTCGCGCATGCTCGGCGCGCTGCAGGCGCCGCAGCCTTCCAGCCTCGACGTCGACCTGTTGCTCGCGGTGCTCGAGAAGCGTCCCGCCGAATTCGCGGTCTGACCGCGTCCCATCCCATGAACATCCTGATCTTCGGCGCCACCGGCATGGTGGGGCAGGGCGTGCTGCGCGAATGCCTGCTCGCGCCCGAGGTGGCGCGCGTGCTCGCGGTCGGCCGCAGGGCCACCGGGCAGCAGCACCCGAAGCTGCAGGACCTGGTCATTCCGGACATGTTCGACTACAGCGGCTTCGAGCCGCAGTTGCAGGGCTTCGACGCCTGCTTCTTTTGCCTCGGTGTGTCGTCGGTCGGCATGAAGGAGGCCGACTACAAGCGCATCACCTACGACCTCACGATGGCCGCCGCCACCGTGCTTGCGCGGCTCAACCCGGGCATGACCTTCACCTACGTGACGGGTGCGGGCACCGACAGCAGCGAGCGCGGCAGCCGCATGTGGGCGCGCGTGAAGGGCGCCACCGAGAACGCCTTGCTCAGGCTGCCGTTCAAGGCCGCCTACATGTTCCGTCCCGGCATGATCCAGCCGCTGCACGGCGTGCGCTCGAAGACGCCCCTCTACCAGGCCGCGATCATGGTGCTCAAGCCTGTGCTGGGGCTGGCCTACCGGCTCTGGCCCGGCAAGGTGACGACCACCGAGAAGGTGGGCCGCGCCATGCTGGCCGTGGCGCGGCACGGCGCGCCGAAGGTGCTGCTCGATCCGGCCGACATCAACGCGCTGGGCCGCTGAGGCTCAGACGCTCGAACGCGCACGCCCCAGCTTGCGCCGGCCTGCGCTGGCAATGGCATGCACCAGGTGCCGCACGAATTCCTGCGCCAGCGGCGTGAGCGTGCGGCCTTCGAGCGCCAGCACCTGAAGCTGCCGCTGCTGCAGCGGTGCCTCGGCGAAAGGGCGCGCCACCACCGTGCCCGCATCGATCAGGTGCGTGACCGTGAGGTGCCCCGACAGCATCACGTCCGGTGTGCGCAGCAGCGGCAGCAGCACCGACGAGAAGTTGCTGACGAAGATCGCGCGGTACTGCAGGCCCTGCAGGCTGCACGCCTGGTCGAACAGCTGCCGCGCGGTCACGCCCTTGTCGCCCACGGCCAGCGGGTAGCGCACCGCGTCCGCCACCGACACCACGCGCTGCCGCGCCAGCGGATGGTCGGGGCGCAGCACCGCGAACACCGGCGCATTGGCCGAGTGCTCGATCTTCAGGCCGGGCTCCGGCGCCACCACGTACTTGAGTGCGATGTCCGCCTCGCCGCGCGCGAGCAGCGCGCTCACGCCATCGGGCGAGCCCACATGGAGTTCGAGCTGCGTGCCCGGATGCGCCGACTCGAAGCTGCGCATGACCTGCGGCATGAAGTGCGCGGCAAAGCCTTCGGTGCAAGCCATGCGGATGCGGTGCGCGCTGCGGCCGCCGAGGTCGCGCACCTGCTCGATGACCTGCTCGATGTCGAGCTGCGCATTGCGCAGGTGCGCCGCGAGCCGCTCGCCGGCCGCGGTGAGCGCCATGCCCCTGGCGTGGCGCTCGAACAAGGGCGTGCCCAGGCTGTCCTCGAGCTTGGCGATCTGCCGGCTGACCGCCGACGAGGCCACGAACAGCCGCGCCGCGGCCTGGCTGACCGAGCCGCTGCGCGCCACCTCGAGGAAATGGCGCATCGGAATGCTGAGAAGCGGTGGTGCCATGGCGATTGAAGCGTTGCCTTGAAGGCAATGGTAGCTTGCGAAATCGGTGCTGGAAGCATTGCCCTCCAGGCCTTGTACTTGCTGCATCCCACGCAAACAGGAAATCCCTCCATGCAACGTACCGACAGCCTTGCCGCTGCCGCCGCCTATTTCGACGATGGCGGCTTCTTTGCCGACCTGCAGCGGCGCATCGCCTTCCGCACCGAGAGCGACACCGGCGCCGCCACGCCCGCGCTCGGCGCCTACCTGCAAGACGAACTGGTGCCGCCGCTGGCCGCGCTGGGCTTCGCGTGCGAAATCGTCGAGAACCCCGTGGCCGGCGGCGGGCCCTTCCTGATTGCGCGCCGCATCGAAGACCCTGCCCTGCCCACCGTGCTGAGCTACGGCCACGGCGACGTGGTGAGCGGGCAGGACGCACAGTGGGACGAAGGCCTCGGGCCCTGGGTGCTCACCGTGCGCGGCGACCGCTGGTACGGGCGCGGCACGGCCGACAACAAGGGCCAGCACAGCATCGCGCTCGGCGGGCTGGCCGCCGCGCTGCGCGCGCGGGGCGGGCGCCTGGGCTACAACATCACCTGGCTCATCGAGACCGGCGAAGAGGCCGCGTCGCCGGGCCTGCACGCGGTGTGCGAGCAGCAGCGCGACCGGCTGCGCGCCGACCTGTTCATCGCCAGCGACGGGCCGCGCGTGAGCGCCGAGAGGCCCACGCTGTTCCTGGGCTCGCGGGGTGCGGTCAACTTCAGCCTGCGGCTGCGCGCCCGGCCTCGCGGCTACCACTCGGGCAACTGGGGCGGCGTGCTCGTCAATCCGGGCACGGTGATCAGCCACGCAGTGGCCTCGCTGGTGGATGCGCGCGGGCGCATCCTGGTCGAGGCCTTGCGGCCGCCTGGAATTCCGCAGGGCGTGCGCAAGGCGCTGGCCGGCATCGCCATCGGCGGCGGCGCCGACGACCCCGCGCTCGACGAAGGCTGGGGCGAGCCCGGCCTGAGCCCGGCCGAGCGGCTGGTGGCGTGGAACACCATCGAGGTGCTCGCGCTCGGCGCCGGTTCGCCGCAGCGGCCCGTCAATGCGATTCCGTCCGAGGCGGTGGCGCATTGCCAGCTGCGCTTCGTGGTCGGCACGCCGTGGCGCGAACTGGCGAGCATCGTGCGCGCCCACCTCGATGCGCATGGCTTCGGTGATGTGGAAGTGCAGGTCACGCTGGAAGGCGCGGCTACGCGGCTCGACGTGGAGAACCCCTGGGTCGACTGGGCCCTGCGCTCCATCGAAGAGAGCAGCGGCCAGCGTGTCGACCTGCTGCCCAACCTCGCGGGCTCGCTGCCCAACGACGTCTTTGCCGATCTGCTCGGGCTGCCGACGCTGTGGGTGCCGCATTCGTACCCGGCCTGCGCGCAGCATGCGCCCAACGAGCACCTGCTGGCGCCGCTGGCGCGCGAGGGCCTGCAGATCATGGCCGGCCTCTACTGGGACCTGGGCGAGCCGGGGCTCGCGCCGTGGGCCGCCGGTAAGACGCTGCACGCCGCTGCCGCCTGATTTCTGTTGCTGGACGAACCCATGAAAACTGCTCTCTTCCGTCGGCTCCGTGGCCTGCTGGTCTGCACTTCGGCGCTCGTCGCCTTCCATGCCCCCGCGCTCGCGCAAGAAAAATGGCCCGACAGGCCCGTGAAGCTGGTCGTGCCCTTTCCGCCGGGCGGCGGCACCGACATCGTCGCGCGTGCGATGGGGCAGGGCCTGTCGGAGCGGCTCGGCCAGCCCGTGGTCATCGACAACAAGCCAGGCGCCGCCACCATCATCGGTACCGACGCGGTCGCCAAGGCTGCGCCCGACGGCTACACGCTGCTGCTCTCGGGTTCCACCAGCTACAGCGTGAACCCCGCGCTGCGCGCCAGACTGCCCTACGACCCGGTGCGCGACCTGGCGCCCATTGCCATCGTTGCGCGCACGCCGCTGGTGCTGGTGGTGGGTGCCGGCACGCCATGGCGCTCGCTGCCCGAGCTCATCGCCGCCGCCAAGGCCAAGCCGAAGAGCATCCGCTACGCCACCTTCGGTTCCGGCTCGGGCCCGCACCTCGCGGGCGAGCTGCTCGCGCTGGCCGCGGGCATCCAGCTGCAGGACATTCCGTACAAGGGCAGCAGCCAGGGTTCGATGGCGGTGATCGGCGGCGAGATCGAGGTCGGCATCGACACCGTGGCGGCCGTCGCGCCGCATGTGCGCTCGGGCAAGCTGCGCGCCTTAGGCATCGTGGGCGCGGCGCGCTCGAGCATGCTGCCCGAGGTGCGCACGCTGGCCGAGCAGGGGCTGCCTGACGCCACCTTCGACGCCTGGTATGGCTTTGCCGCGCCGGCGCGCACGCCGGCCCCGGTGCTCGACAAGCTGGCGCGCGTGGTCGCGGCCACGATGGGCAGCGCGGCCCTGCAGGCGCAGCTGCGCGCGCAGGGCATGGAGCCCGTCGCCATCGGCGCAGCGGCGTTCCGAACCCAGATGGAAGGCGAGATTTCCCGCTACCGCGCGCTAGCGCACCGCGCAGGCATCGCGGCGGAATAAAAGCGGCGCTTCAGGCGGGCGCGCCGACGAAGTCGCGCAGCGCGAACAGCACTTCGTCGGGCGCCTCGCTCATCAGTGCGTGGCCCGCATGCACCGTGACCACCTTGCCCTGCCTGGCCTTGCCCACCAGCGCCTTGGTGGCGCGCGGCGGCGTCATCTGGTCGGCATCGCCGAGCAGGAACAGCACGGGGCACTGCACGGCCTCGATCGCCTTTTCGCCATTTGCATAGTCGTTGCAGGCCTTGAAGCCGATGTGGAACACATTGGCGTCGCGGTTGCTCGCGAGCACGCGCCGCATGAGCGCGCGCGAGCTGCCGTAGAGCCAGGTGCCGGGGCCGAGCGAGGAGGGCGGGGGCGCCAGCAGCGAGTGCGAGAAGGTGTTGACCATCGCGATGGCGCGCTGCGGGTCGTTGAGCGCGCCGTCGAGCAGTGCGGGTGACACGGCCATCGGGTAGGCGGTGCCCACCAGCGCCAGATGACTCACCCGTTCAGGCGCGCGTGAAGCGGCTTCGAGCGCGATCAGCGATCCGAAGCTATGGCCCACGAGCGCGGCCTTCTGCACGCCGGCCGCATCGAGCAGCCCGATGACGAACTGCGCCGCGTCTTCCACACTGGCGGGCGGCGGGCCTTCGCTCCTGCAGTGGCCGGGCAGGTCGACCGCGAGTACGTTCCAGCCGTGGTTGGCGAACCAGCGGCTTTGCAGGATCCACACGCTGTGGTCGTTGAGCACGCCGTGGATGAACACCACGGTCGGCTTGTTTGCATCGAAAGCCTTGCCGCCGGTGTAGCAGTAGGTGGCGTGGCCGTTGACGGTGTAGTTCATGTCAGTTGCTCCGCCTTGTGTTTGGCTTGCTTGTGTTCGAGTGCTCTTGTCCAGGGCGCGTGCACAAGCCACCGGGTACTCTCCTCCGCGAATGTCCCCCGCCTTCGGCTCCGCCTTTATTTCGCTGCGGGGAGCACCCGATGTCCTGTGCACCAGGGCACGCCGCTGGTGAACCGCCGATCAACAACTGCTCTGAATAACGCTCACGTCGATGGGGTGCCTTGCGCAGCGAAATAAAGGAGGAGCCCGAAGGGCGGGGGACATTCGCGGAGCAAGGTACCCCGTCGGCGGGAGCGCGCCCTGAATGACCCAAACCGCGACGAACAGAAAAGCAGCGTGTCATTCCTAACCCCCCGCCTTTTCCGCAGCCTTGAGCGCACGCTTCAGGTCGTCGATCAGATCGGCCGGGTCCTCGAGCCCGATCGAGAGACGGATCGTCCCTTGGGAAATTCCGGCCCCCGCCAGCGCCTCGTCGGTCATTCGGAAGTGCGTGGTGCTCGCCGGATGGATCACCAGGCTGCGGCAATCGCCCACGTTCGCCAGGTGGCTGAAGAGCTTGAGCGCCTCGATGAACGCCTTGCCCTGCGCGCGGCTGCCCTTGATGTCGAAGCTGAACACCGCGCCGGCGCCGCGCGCGCCATGGCGAAGCAGCTTCTGCGCCAGCGCATGGCTCGGGTGCGATTCGATCAGCGGATGTCCCACGCGCGACACGAAGGGGTGCGTGGACAGGAACTCGACCACCTTCTGCGTGTTGTCGATGTGCCGCTCCATGCGCAGCGGCAGCGTCTCGATGCCTTGCAGGATCAGCCACGCCGTGTGCGGGCTCATCGAGGCGCCGAAGTCGCGCAGGCCTTCGCGCCGGGCGCGCAGCAGGAACGCGCCGACCGTGCTTTCCTCGCTGAAGACCATGTTGTGAAAGCCGTCATAGGCCTGCGTGAGTTCGGCGAATTTGCCCGACTTCTCCCAGTCGAAGCTGCCGCCGTCGACCACCACGCCGCCGATCACGGTGCCATGGCCCGAGAGGAACTTGGTGGCCGAGTGGTAGACCAGGTCGGCCCCCCAGTCGAAGGGCTTGATCAGGTAGGGCGAGGTGAGCGTGGAATCGACCAGCAGCGGCACGCCGGCTGCGTGGGCGATGTCGCTCACCGCTGGGATGTCGAGCACGTCCAGGCCGGGGTTGCCCACGGTTTCGCCGAACAGGAGCTTGGTTTCGGGCCGGATTGCGGCGCGCCAGCCGTCCAGGTCGCCGGGCTTCACGAACGTGGTCTCGATGCCGAAGCGCCGCATCGTGTAGTGCAGCAGGTTCTGCGAGCCGCCGTAGAGCGCGGTGCTCGCCACGATGTGGGAGCCGGCGCCCATGAGCGTGGCCACCGACAGGTGCAGCGCGGCCTGGCCGCTGGCGGTGGCAATGGCGCCGATGCCGCCTTCGAGCGCCGAGACGCGCTGTTCGAGCACCGCGTTGGTCGGATTGCTGATGCGCGAGTAGACGTGGCCCGCGCGCTCGAGGTTGAAGAGCGCCGCCGCATGGTCGCTCGACTCGAAGACAAAAGAGGTGGTCAGATGGATCGGCACCGCCCGCGCGCCGGTGGCGGGGTCGGGCGCGGCGCCGGCATGCAGCGCCAGGGTGTCGAAGCCGGGGTCGGAATAGCCGGGCATGGGAGCCTTTCTGGGTTCGTTCGCAATGCCCCGTTACGTCTGCTAATCATGCGCGCGCAACATGGGCGTGGGAGTCGGCGCCGATTGTGGGCTATATTCAAATCGGCACCGCCGCCGAGAACGATTTCCGAGAGGAGCACACGATGAAAGTCAGCGACATCCTTCGCGTCAAGGGCAATACGCTCTTCACCATCACGCCCGACGACCTGCTGGCCGAAGCCGTCAAAACCATGGCGGAAAAGGACATTGGCTCCCTGGTGGTCATGGAACACGGCGACCTGGTCGGCATGCTCACCTTCAGGGAAGTGATCCTGGCCATCGTCGACAACGGCGGCCAGGTGGGCGGCACGCTGGTGCGCAAGGCCATGGACGACGCGCCCGTGACCTGCACGCTCGAAACCGACCTCGATGAAATCCGCCGCATCATGCTGGAGCGCCATGCGCGCTACATGCCGGTGATGGACAAGCGCATGCTGATGGGCGTGATCAGCTTCTACGACGTGGCCAAGGCGGTGGTGGACAGCCAGAACTTCGAGAACAAGATGCTCAAGGCCTACATCCGCGACTGGCCCGAAGAACAATAGGCTCGCCCCCAGTCTTCGCGCACTTCGTGTCGCTACGCCAACCCCCTACCGGGGGCAACACCAGAGGCCCGGCAAAGCCGGTTCCTCGGTGTTCCACGAAGGGGCTTGGCTATGCCGGCCGAGTTGGCATTTATTCCTTGATATTGGCCGACTGCACGATCTTCTGATTGCGGGCGTATTCGGCCTGGACGAACTGGCCGAACTGCTCCGGCGTGCCGCTGCCGGGCAGGGCGCCCTGCTCATTGAGCTTGGCACGCACCTGCTCCTCGGCCAGCACGGCGTTCAATTCCTGGTTGAGGCGCGCCACGACGGCGGGCGGAGTCCGGGCGGGGGCGAAGATGCCGGTCCAGCTCACCATGTCGTAGCCCTTGAGCCCGGGCATCTCGTTGAAGGTGGGCACCTCGGGCAGCGCGGCGAGGCGCTGGCTGCCGGTGATGCCGAGCGCCTTCAGGCGGTTGCCGTTCACGTGCGGAATGGCGCTGGTGCTGACCAGCATGGCCAGGTCGACCTGGTTGCCGATCACGTCGGTGGCAATCTGGGCGCCGCCGCGGTAGGGCACATGGGTCACGAAGATGCCGCTCTTCTGCTTGAGCAGCTCCATCGCCAGCTGCAGCACCGTGCCCACGCCCGAGGTGGCGTAGTTGTAGGCGCCGGGCTTGGCCTTGGCGAGCTTCACGAAGTCGGCATAAGTCCGGGCCTCGAGGCCGGGCCGCGCCACCAGCACCATCGGCGCGGTGTTGAGCATGCCGACCGGCGCCAGCTCCTTGAGCGGATCGAACTTGAACGCCGAGGGGTTGACCAGCCGCCCGATGGCGATCGCGCTGTCGGGCCCGACCACCAGCGTGTAACCGTCGGGTGCTGCGTTGACGGCCTTGGCCACGCCGATGGCGCCGCCTGCGCCGCTCACGTTCTCGATGACGACCGACTGCTTCAGCCGCTCGCCCAGCCGCGTGGCGACGAGGCGCGCGTTGACGTCCACGCTGCCGCCCGCTGTGTAGGGAACGATCAGCGTGATGGGCTTGGCGGTGGGCCATGCGCCCTGCGCAAGTGCCGCAATCGGCAGCATCGAGCAGAGGGTGGCGGCAAGAAGAAGGCGGCGAGGGTTGTTCATGGCGTGGGTCATTGCGGGTGGGCGGGATGCGGCGCTTGCGCAAGGCCGGCGCGCAGCGTGTCGAACTCGCGACTCCATTGCGTGCGCCAGGCGCGGCGCTGCGTATCGTCGATCCATGCGCCGTCGAGCCCGTTGTGCATGAAGCCGCGCAGCTCGTCCAGCCCGAAGCCGAAGTCGCGCGCCATCATCAGCCAGGCCTCGGTGGGCGTGACCTTGTGCAGCGTCGGGTCGTCGGTGTTGGGATGGATGCGCAGGCCCAGGCCGGGCATGCGGCGGATGGGATGGTCGAGCGCCCAGCGCTCCGGCGGCAAGGTGCGCAGGTAGTAGGAGTTGGTGGGCACCACGGTGAAGATGACGCCGCGCTCGGCGCACTGGCGCGCGAAGTCGGGCTGGTCGACCACCGTGTAGCCGTGGTCGATGCGGTCCACCTGCAGCACCTCGAGCGCGGTGCGCACGTTGGTCCACGGCATGCCGAACTCGCCCGCATGCGCGGTGGCCTTGAGTCCGGCGCGCCGCGCCTCGGCGTAGGCCTGGGCGAAGAGTTCGGGCGGCCGGTCGACTTCGCGGTAGTCGATGCCGATGCCGATCACCTCGTCGCAGCGGTGCGCCCTGACCCACGCCACCATTTCCACGGCGGCCTCGGGGCTGGCCTCGCGATCGATGGCGGCGATGAGCCGGCCGGTGATGCCGAACTCCTGCTGCGCGTCATGGATCGCGCGCACGATCGCGCCCTGCGCCATCGGGTAGGCGATGCCGGAGCCGTGCACCGTGCCGGTCGGGTTCCAGAAGAATTCGGCGTAGCGCACGTTGTGGGCCGCCGCGTCCTCGAGGTATTCGCGCGTCAGCTGGTAGAGGTCGCCGGGGCTGCGCACCAGCTGCGCGTCGAGCGCGCGCAGCACGCGCAGCACGCCGACCGGCTTTTCTCCGCGCGTGTAGAAGCCTTCGATCTCCTCGGCCGCGAGCGGCGAGCCGGCGCGGTGGTTGAGCTGCTTGAAAGTCTCATGGCGCACCGTGCCGAACAGGTGGCAGTGCAGCTCCACCTTGGGAATCGCATGCAGCATGGATTCCAGCGTGAGCGGCGGCGAGGCAGGGCTGGTCATGCCGGCCAGTCTAGGGAAGGTCACATCATAAATAAAATTTTGAATTTCTATAATTTGATTCATTCAATCAATAACCAGGACGCGATGGCCTCCTTGCCGCTCCGCGCGCTCACCCTGCGCCAGCTCCAGTTCTTCTCGGTGCTGGTGGAAGAAGGCCACTTCGGCCGCGCGGCGCACCGGCTGGCCATCACCCAGCCGGCGCTGAGCAATGCGATCAAGCAGATGGAGAAACTGCTCGGCGCCGAGTTGCTGACCCGCTCCACCCACCGCCTCGAGCTCACGCCGGTGGGTGCCGAGGTGCTGGCGCGCACCGATTTCCTGGTCAACACCTTCGAGGTAGCGCTGCGAGACATCGAAAGCACGGTGCAGCGCGGGCGGGCCTTCGTGCGCGTGGGCGTGATCCCCTCGGCCAGCGCGCGCGTGACGGCCACGGCCAGCGAGTTTCTGCAAGCCGGGCAGCGCGAGGTCGAGATCGCCTGGCGCGATGCGCCTTCGACCACCTTGCTGGCCGAGCTGCGCAGCGGCCAGCTCGACATGGCGGTGGCCGCCATCACCGAGCCGCCGGGCGGGCTGGCCTGCGTCGACCTGTTCCGCGACCCGCTGGTGCTGGTGGTGCGCCGCGACCATGCGTTGGCCACGGCCGCGGACGCGAGCTGGGAGGCCATCGGCCGCGAGCGGCTGGTGCTGTTCGAGAGTGGCAGCATGCCGGCGCTCGGCAACCCGGCGCGCGCGCAGTTCGAGCAAGGCCCCGAGCCCTTGCGCGTGAGCTATTCCGAAACGCTCTATGCGCTGGTGCGCAGCGGCCAGGCGCTGGGCTTGATGCCGCGGCTCTACACCGCGCTGCTGCGCGACCCCGAACTGGTGGTGCTGCCGCTCTCGAAGCCGCGCGTCGAGCGCCGCGTGGTGCTGGCCTACCTGCCGGGGCCGATCCGCAACGTGGCGGCGCAGGAACTGATCGCGTTCCTGCGCGAGCGGCTGCCGCAGGCCGGCGAGGCCACGGTGCGGCGGGTGGCGGCGAAGGGGAAGCGCAGCCGGCGCTGAAGGCGGGCATTCGCCCCGAAGGCTCAGTGCAGCTCGGCCGCGGCGTGGATGGTTTCGCGCACGCGCGGATAGATCTGCGCGTTCCACTTGCTGCCGCTGAAAACGCCATAGTGGCCCACGCCGGCCTGCAGGTGATGCACCTTGAGGTACGGCCGGATGCCGGTGCAGAGGTCTTGCGCCGCCACCGTCTGGCCGACCGAGCAGATGTCGTCGCGCTCGCCTTCCACCGTGAGCAGCGCGGTGCGGCGGATGGCCGCCGGGTTCACCGTGCGCTCGCCCACGGTGAGCACGCCGCGCGGCAGGTCGTAGGTCTGGAACACGCGTTCCACGGTTTCCAGGTAGAACTCGGCCGGCAGGTCGTTCACCGCCAGGTACTCGTCGTAGAAGCTGCCGATGGTGCGGGCCTTCTCGACCTCGCCCTCGACCAGGTGGCGGACCATGTCCTGGAACTGCTTCTTGTGGCGCTCGGGGTTCATGCTCATGAAGGCCGAGAGCTGCAGAAAGCCCGGGTACACGCGCCGCATCATGCCGGCATGCGGCCAGGGCACGTGGCTGATGAGGTTGCGGCGGAACCACTCGATCGGCTTGCTGGTGGCAAGCGCATTCACGCCGGTCGGGTTGACCCGGCAATCGACCGGGCCGGCCATCAGCGTGAGGCTGCGTGGCGTGGCGGGGTTGTCGTCCTCGGCCATCAGCGCGGTGGCGGCCAGTGCGGACACGCAGGGCTGGCAGACCGCGACCATGTGCACGCCCGGGCCCACGGCTTCCAGGAAGCGCATGAGCTGCAGCGTGTAGTCGTCCAGGCCGAAGCCGCCATGCCACAGCGGCACGTCGCGCGCGTTGTGCCAGTCGGTCAGGTACACGTCGTGGTCGCGCAGCAGGGTGCGCACGGTTTCGCGCAGCAGCGTCGCGAAATGGCCCGACAGTGGTGCGACCAGCAGCACGGGCGGGTGCACGGCCTGCGTGTCCTTGCGGAAATGCAGCAGCGTGCCGAAGGGCGAGACCAGCGTTTTCTCTTCGTGCACCGCGGTTTCCGCGCCATCGACCGGCACGCTGGCAATGCCGTAGTCGGGGCGCGAATGGGTCAGCCGCATGCGCGAAAACACTTCGAACTGCGCGGCCATGCGCCGCAACATGGTGCGTTCAGTGCCGTCCTTCCAGAGGGCCCGGGCGAGGTACTGGGCTGCGAGCCGGGAGGGCGAAAGCAGATCGGCTTGGTTCTGGTAGGCCCGGTACAACATGAAAGTAGTACAGGCAAGTTGCGGGCCAAGCGGTGGCACAGGCCTTGCACGCCCCATGGAGCCAACCGGCAGCAGGCAGCCCGTCAAGGAGATCCACGATGGCCAAACCCGTTCTCACGATCAGCAGCAAGAACTACGGCGCCTGGGCGCTGCGGGGCTGGCTGATGTGCAGGCTGGCAGGGCTCGACTTCAGCGAGAAGATCATTCCGCCCGACGACCCGGCCATGAAGGCCGAGATGCTGCTGCTCTCTTCGTCGATGCTGGTGCCCTCGCTGCAGCACGGCGGCGTCAAGGTGTGGGACACGCTGGCCATCGGCGAATACCTGAACGAGATCAAGCCCAAGAGCGGGCTGCTGCCGGCCGACATCCAGGCCCGCGCGCACTGCCGCGCCATTTGTGGCGAGATGCACTCGGGCTTCGCTTCGATGCGCGGCGCACTGCCGATGAACATCAAGGCCCGGTTCCGCGGATTCAAGATCTGGTCGCGGGCGCAGGCCGACATCGACCGCATCGTCGCCATCTGGCGCGAGTGCCTGAAGACCTACGGCGGTCCTTTCCTGTTCGGCAAGCAGCCGGGCATGGCCGATGCGATGTATGCGCCGGTGGTCACGCGCTTCCTGAGCTACGACGTGCCGCTCGACAGCGTCTGCGCCGCCTACTGCAAGCGCGTGATGGACCTGCCCGCCAT
This sequence comes from Variovorax sp. V93, assembly GCF_041154485.1. Lineage (NCBI taxonomy): Bacteria > Pseudomonadati > Pseudomonadota > Betaproteobacteria > Burkholderiales > Comamonadaceae > Variovorax > Variovorax sp. V93. Next base: position 1,880,960 of record NZ_AP028669.1, read on the forward strand.
GCAGGAGTGGGTGGCCGCCGCGAAGGAGGAGCCCGAGGAAATCGACGAGCTCGACGCCGAGTTCTAGGCCGATTTTCTGCGCCGGTTCTTCAGGCCGGGGGGTGGCCCGAAGCCCACCTGCCGCAGCTTGCGCTCGATGCCCTGCGCCGCCTGTTGCAGGTCGGCCAGGTGCGCCGAGACGATCTCGCGCTCGGTCTTCACGGCCGGCAGCCACGCGCAGCTCAGGCAGCCCACCACGCGTTCGTCCAGGCGCACCGGCACCGAGAGCGCGCCGAAGCGGTCGGGCGAATCCATGCTGGTCGACGTCGGGTCGCGCACCACGTAGCCCTGGTCTCTGGCATGGGCCACCATGCGCCGGATGTTCTCGGGGCGGCGCGCGGCGCGGTCGGTGTCGTTCGGCGAACGGGCCAGCGCCGCGAGAATCTCGCGCCGCTCGTCCTCGGGACAGAACGACAGATAGCAGCGGCCGAGCGACGACAGCAGCATGGGCGGCCTGAAGCCCAGTACGCGGTAGTTCACAGCCAGGCCGTTGCGCGGCCGGTCGGTGTCCAGGATGAGCATGGCCGCGCCGTCGCGCACGCCCAGGTCGGTGGGCCACGGCACCAGGCGCTGCAGCGTGGCGCGGGGCTGCGCTGCGAGCGCTGACAGGCGAGCGCGCCATTGCACCGCGGGCCCTGATTCGCCGCTGGCCGGGGCCGGCACGTAGCGCTTGTCGAGCTCGCTGCGCTCGGCCCATCCGGCCTGTTGCAGTGTCTTCAGGATGCGCAGCAGCGTGGCCTTCGAGAGGCCGGTCTGGCGATGCAGCTCCGACAGCGTGGCGGCCGACGAGCGCTGGATGGCCAGCATCACGTCGAGCCCGCGGCGCAGCGCATCGATCGATTTCACGCCTCGGACTCCGGCGGTGTCTGCCATGCAGGGCTCCAGAAAAAAGTTCACCTGGTGAAACTATATCTTCTGGCTTCGGCAGCGCGTTCCTACAGTGCATCGACCCCACCCGTCGTCCCACTGAAAAGGAAACCGAGCATGAAGTTCACCCGTCGCAAAGCGGTCCGTACCGCTGCCGCCATTGCCGCATCGAGCCTTGCGCTGCTGGCCGCCGGCAGCGCCATGGCGCAGGCCTGGCCGGCCAGGCCGATCACCGTCGTCGTTTCCTATCCCGCGGGCGGCGACACCGATGCGGTCGCGCGCATCTATGCCGAGAAGCTCTCGCTGCGCCTCGGGCAGCCTGTGCTCGTCGACAACCGGCCCGGCGCCAGCGGCATGATCGGCAACGCCTGGGTTGCCAGGGCCGCGCCGGATGGCTACACGCTGCTGTTCACTCCCAGTACCTTTGCGATCGCGCAGCACGTGCTGAAGGCCGGCCCCGGCGTGGCGCACGACGTGGTCAAGGATTTCACGCCCATCGTGAAGACCGGGAACATACCGCTGCTGCTGGTGACCGCCCCATCGACCGGCATCAAGAACGTGGCGCAGCTGGTGGCCGACGCCAGGGCCGGCAAGGCGCTGAGCTACGGCACGCCGGGCGCGGGCTCGCCGATGCACATCGCGGGCGAACTCTTCAACAAGGACGCCGGAACGCAGATTGCCCATGCGCCGTATCGCGGCGTGGCGCCGGTGGTGAACGACGCGCTCGGCGGCCACGTGGGCGTGGGCTGGATCACGCCAGGCGCGGTGGCGGGCCACATCGCCAGCGGCAAGCTGGTCCCGCTGGCCGTGGCCGAACGCCAGCGCACGAAGCTGATGCCCGGCGTGCCCACCCTGGTCGAGCTTGGCTACAAGGACGTGGACGTCAGCGCCTGGATGGGCCTGCTCGGCCCCAGGGGCATGCCGGCGGAGCTGGTGCAGGCGCTGAACCGCCAATTCAACGAAGTGCTGAGGATGCCCGACGTGCAGGCCCGCATGGCCGCGCTCGGCATCGAACCCGTCGGCGGCGCGCCGTCGGTGCTGGCGCAGCAGATCGCGGACGACGACCAGCGCTTCGGCAGGCTGGTGAAGGAATTCGGCATTCGCGCCGAATGAACCGGAACAAGGAGACAAGCACATGCTGAGCGAAGAGAAGAACCGCCTGCTGACCGAGGTCGGTCCCGGCAAGCCGATGGGCGACTACCTGCGCCGCTACTGGCATCCGATTGCCGGAGCGAGCGAGTTCGACGACCAGGCCGTCAAGCCGCTGCGCATCCTGGGCGAGGACCTGGTGCTCTACAAGGACCTGGGCGGCAACTACGGCTTGGTGGACCGCCGCTGCTCGCACCGCAATGCCGACATGTCCTACGGCTTCGTCGAGCAGTGCGGCCTGCGTTGCAGCTATCACGGCTGGCAGTACGACCAGAGCGGCCAGTGCGTGCACCAGCCCTTCGAGGAAACGATGGACCCGGGCGCGCGCATGCGCAGGAACACGAAGATCAAGGCCTACCCCGTGCAGGAGAAGGCCGGGCTGCTCTGGGCCTACATGGGGCCGCAGCCCGCACCGCTGCTGCCCGACTGGGAGCTGTTCAATTTCAGCAACGGTTTCGCGCAGGCCGTGTTCGCCGAGATACCGTGCAACTGGTTCCAGTGCCAGGAAAACTCCATCGACCCCGTGCATTTCGAGTGGACGCACAACAACTGGACCACCCGCCTGCAGGGCGACGAGGGCCCCTATGTGCCCACCCACCTGAAGCTCGCGTTCGAGGAGTTCGAGCACGGCTTCGTCTACAGGCGGTTGCGCGGCGGCGAGAGCGAGGACAACGTCATGTGGACGGCGGGCCGCGTCACGCTGTGGCCCAACGGATTTTTTCTCGGCCATCACTTCGAATGGCGCGTGCCCATCGACGACCACAACACCCTGAGCGTGCTGTGGGTCCTGAGCCGCGTGCCGACCGAGCAGGAGCCCTACGTGCAGGAGCGCATCCCGTCCTGGTACGGCCCGATCAAGGACCCGGCCACCGGCCGCTGGATCACGAGCCACGTGGCCAACCAGGACTTCGTCGTCTGGGTGGGGCAGGGCACGGTCACCGACCGCACCCGCGAAAAGCTCGGCCAGAGCGACAAGGGCATTGTGATGATGCGCCGCCGCTTCTTCGAGGAGATCGAGGCGATGCAGGCCGATCCGGCGCACGAGCCCAAGGGCCTGATCCGCGATGCCGCGATGAACCGCGACCTGCGGCTGCCTTCGGCCTGCCGCGACGAGATGCTCCACGGCCTGCCGCGCGCGCAGCTTGCCGCCCATCCGCTGCTGGGCCCCTACCTGAAGGATTTCTTCGGCCAGGCCGGACAGCCCGAGCATGTGCGCGCGGCCTACGAACGCGCGATCGGCCAGAAGGTGGAAGGCGCGAAATTCTTCAAGGTGCACGGCAGCGCCGCGGAGCAGTCGAGTTAGCGCCGGAACATCCGCAGGTCGAGTGGGCTTTCCTCGCCGAGCCACATGGCATGCGCCGTGTGGTCGGCGAAGTCGTCGCCCGTGACGCCGTGCACGAAGATGTCGAGGCCGTTGCGGTGCGTCTCGAGCCATTCGATCACCTGGTCGAACTCGGCCGCGTCGAAGGCCAACTGGCAGCTCCAGTGCGTGTGGGGGCCCACCAGCCGCTCGTGCACCCGGCCGACCACCACCATCAGTTCGCGGCCCGCCTCTTCGCACAGCTGCCTGGCCTGCGCCACCGTGGCGGGGCCGAAGTAGACGTGGGCGTGGTATTGCGGATAGAGGTTTTCGGGGCGGCGCGGCATGGTCCGGTCATTGTGGACCCAACCGGAAGCGCCCGCTGTAGCGGAACACGTCGCCGAACCAGCGGTGGCGCAGCACCATCCTCATGGTGAAGCGGTCGGCATCGTGCGGGTCGGGCCGTTCCTCGACATAGGCGGTGCCCAGCAGCAGGCCGAGCGGCAGCGGCAGGTGCAGCCTGCCAAGGCGCCAGATGTAACCGAGGTCGCGGAACACCAGCGCGCCTTCTTCCGCGCTCACGGCCAGGCGCATGCCGACGCCGAAGCGCACGTACTCGATCACCTCGCCGCCGCCCTTGGCCGCCTGCGCCATGTGCGAGCGGAAGTGGAACGGCGCGCGGCCCTCGAAGCTGAAGATGCGGTCCCAGTACAGCCGCGCGTCGCCGGGCCGGCAGCGGTAGTGCACCTCGATCGGCACGCCGGTGCCGGTGTAGGGAACGAGGGCGCCGAACAGGCGGCCGAAGGGCATCAGCAGGCGCGCCCACGGCGCATGGTGCACTTCGTCCATCGTGCCGCGCACGCACACGTGGGCGTTCGAGAACGGTGCCATCGTGTAGTGCCGGCGGATCACGTCGCCGAGCTGCTCCCAGCCAGGGCCGAGCACCTGCTGGAAGACGGGGCGCGTGTCCTTCATGCGGCCGCCGCGGTGGTTTCGCTGCGCGCCCTGTAGAAGCGCAGGATGTGCTCGGAGAAGTCGCCCAGCAGGAACTGCGCCACGCGGTCGGCATACCAGTTGAAGCGCGTGCTCACGCGCCAGGAAACATCGATGCGAAGCTCCGTGCCGCCTTCGCGCGGCGTGAGCGTGTAGGCCGAATCGCGCAGGTCGAAATAGTGGCCGCCGATCACCACGTGGTCGTCCAGCGCGCCGGCGGGAAAGGAGTCGGGCGAGAAGCGGTAGCGCCACTTCACGCGCTGCAGCGGCTGCCACTCGGTGATGATTTCGTCGAAGTGCACGTCCTTTTGCCATTGCACCTTGCGCACGCGGCCCTCGGGCGTGTCCTGGGTCACGCCCGCCACCGGCATCGGCACGCCGATGCGGTAGGCCCAGGCATCGCCGACTTCGTTCGGGCGGATGTCCTGCGCATCGTTGAGCTCATGCCACACGCGCTCGGCGGGTGCGGCAATGAAGAGGGTGCGCGAAGTGCTCGAGATCCGTTCGGGGTTGGGCCATTGTGGCTCGATGGCGCCGAACAACAGCGGCAGCAGGGCGAAGCTGTAGAGCGCCGGCCTGGGCCAGTTCGTGATGCGGCAGACAATGCCCATCGCAAGCCCGCCGAGGCTGCCCATGACGCCGAAGAGGGGAACGATCACCACCGCGCAGACTATCCCTTCGATGAAGACCAGCAGCGTGCCCACGACGAACAGCGCGGTCGAGACCCACGGTGCCCAGATGTAGTAGCCCCAGCTGCGCCGCTCGATGCGCTCGGCCATGTAGACCGTGACCGCGCCGCACACGGCGGGGGCGAGGTAGATGAACGAACCCAGCATGGCCGAGAAGCGCTGGCCCGGCAGGCCGCTGAAGGCAATGCGCAGCACCAGCGCGGCGGCCGCGCCGACCAGCAGTGGCCAGAACCACGCGAAGGGAATGGGGTGCCTGGGCATGTCGCGCACCTGCACGTCGGTGGGCGGAGGCTCGGGGGGCGTGGTTTGGCCGGGTTCGGTGCTCATGAAAATTGCTTCTCCTCGCTGCGCCTGGCCGTCACCATGCAGTAGTCGAAATCGCGCCAGAAAAGGCCCAGCACCAGCGCGCAGTAGCTGGCCACGATGTGCTTGCGGCGCCAGGGGCTGAGCCGCCCGCGCGCCTTCCAGAGTTCGGCCAGCGCGAAGCGCGTGGCAAGCACCGGGATGTGCAGCGCGCTGGGCGCCACGCGCCAGCGCAGCGACTGCACCTCGATGTCTTCGAAGCCGTGGTCGCGCAGGGCGGCGACGAAATCGTCCCGCACGGCCAGCGTGGGCACGGCCCAGCTGTCGGCCCACAGGCGGTGCAGCCAGCCGGCGCTGCGGCCGGGCTTGTCGCGCAGCAGGAAGCCGTCGATCACCGCGAGCCGCGCGCCGGGCTTCAGCAGGCGGGCCGCCTCGCGCACGAAATCGGCCTTGGCCGTGCCAGTCGCGTAGCAGGCGCTTTCCACGGCCCAGGCGCCGTCGGCCTGTGCGGCGGGCAGGCCGGTGCGGGTGTAGTCGGCTTCGATGTGCGCCACGCGGTCGGCCACGCCAGCGCCGGCATCGAGCCGCAGGGCGATGCTGTTCTGCACCGCCACGTTGGTGACCGTGACGGCAAACAGCGCCGGATCGTCGCCCACCAGCGTGCGCGCGGTGGCGCCGGCGCCGCAGCCAAGGTCCACCACGCAGCGGCGCTGCGCGCCTTCCTGCGCTGGCGGCCGGGGCTCGTCGAGCTTCAGCGCGCGGCCGACGGCGCGGTTCATTTCCACCAGCATGCCTTCGCGCCGCAGCGGATTCAGCCCGAGCCGCCAGAAGCCGAAGTGCATGTTGTAGCTGGGGCTCCATGCACGGTAGTCGTCGGCCACCTCGGTGAAATAGTCCTGCGTGTCGGCCTTGGTGATGGAGGCTTCGGGCGCCGCGGAGGTTCGAGGCGCGGTCCGGGCGCCGGAGGGAGGGAAATCGGGCTGGAAGACGTTGGTCACGAGAGCTCCTTTTCTTTTTTTCAGATCCGGCAATTGCCGCCGGCGCAGGTGCGGGACGACCGCGCGGCCTTGCCCGCGAGCAGGGCCACCAGCCAGCGCGGCAGCCGGTAGCGGTTGCGCGCAAGCACCGCATAGGCGCGGTCGGCCAGCGGCGCGAGCAGCGGCAGGTCGAGCAGGAAGCTGCCGCTCGGCAGCCCGACGGCGTCGCGGCAGGCGCGGATGGCGGAAACGCCCACGAACACCTGCCCCGCTGCGTCGACCGCGTGGATGGCGGCCATCAGCGCTGCGCGTGGGGCCGGGCCGGCGCCGAAGCCGGCGGGCGAGCAGTCCACGAGGTTCAGGCGGGCCATGGTGTCGCGCGCCTTCATTGCGTTCATTTCTGCCGTGCACAAAGCACAGGTGGCATCGAAATAGACGGTCAGCGGATAGGTGGCAACGGCGGGCATAAGGTTTGTTTTCGTTGTTTCTGTCAAAACAGAAATTAAGAAGCAAAAAAAGAGCGGCTCAGATCATCGGCAGGCTGGCATGGTGGGCATCGGAATCGTCGTCCTTGCCGGGGGCCGCGGTAGTTGCCGCCGGCGCCGCATCGCCGCGAACGAACTTCTGCACGCTGGCCCCGAGCGTCAGCACCTTGTCGAGCGTGCCGGGCGAGAGCCGCAGCATTTCGTCGGCCCAGGTGGCGAGTTTGCTCATCAGGTCCATGGTGGAGCGGATGCGGTCCTGCGCATCGGCGGGCTCCTTCTGGAAGTCGGGGCTCGCGACGATCTCGCGCAGCACGCGGATGGTCGGGTCGAACTCGCGCTCCTTGCGCTCGCGTACCACGGTGCGGAACAGCTCCCAGACGTCGACGCTGGTTTCGAAATAGTCGCGCCGGTCGCCCAGGATGTGCGTCACGCGCACCAGGTTCCACGCCTGCAGTTCCTTCAGGCTGTTGCTCACGTTGGAGCGGGCCACGCCCAGCGTGTCGGAGAGCTCTTCCGCATGCATGGGCCTGCCGCGCGCGAACAGCAGCGCATGGATCTGCGAGACCGTGCGGTTGACGCCCCACATGGAGCCCATTTCTCCCCAGTGGAGAACGAACTTGCGTTGGATGTCGGTGAGTTCCATGCGTTGGAGTCTAGGATTTTATAAATTTCTGTCAAGAGAGAAACTCAAAATCAGCTTGATCCCGGAAAAGCTTTAGAATACTGTGTAAACATACAGTATTCGAGAGAAAGGACCTGCATGCCCGCCGCCCGGATCCCCATCCACGCCATCAAGGGCCGCGGCGCGGCCACGCGCCTGGCGCACCGCTTTTCGCGCGACGAGCGCAATGCCTTCGACGATGGCTGGGGCACGCTCGAAGAAGGCGCGGCCGAAGCCGAGGAACTGCTGCCGCTCGCCACCGAAGTGCGCTTCGAGGACGTGAAATCGGTGCTCAACGAAAACGACTCGCCCGATATTTCCTTCGACCGCTCGCTCAACCCGTACCGCGGCTGCGAGCACGGCTGCATCTACTGCTTTGCGCGGCCCACGCACAGCTACCTCAATCTCTCGCCGGGGCTCGACTTCGAAACCAAACTCATCGCCAAGCGCAACATCGTCGAGGTGCTGCGTGCCGAACTCGGCCGCAGGAGCTACCGCCCCAGCCACATTGCGATCGGCACCGCCACCGACTGCTACCAGCCCATCGAACGCGAACTGCGGCTCACCCGCTCGGTGATCGAGCTGCTGAAGGAAACGCACCATCCGTTCGCGCTGGTCACGAAATCGAGCGCGGTGGAGCGCGACCTCGACCTCATCGCGCCCATGGCCGCCGAGCACCTGGCCGCGGTGTACATCACCGTGACCACGCTCGACGGCGAGCTGGCCCGCAAGCTGGAGCCGCGCGCTGCCGCGCCGCACCGGCGGCTGCGCACCATCCGCACGCTGGCCGAGGCGGGCGTGCCGGTGGGCGTGAGCGTGGCGCCGCAGATTCCCTTCGTCAACGAAGACATGGAACAGGTGCTCGAAGCCGCCTGGGACGCCGGTGCGCGCAACGCCTTCTACACGGTGATCCGGCTGCCCTGGGAAGTGGCACCGCTCTTCAAGCAATGGCTCGAACTGCACTACCCGCAGCGCGCGGACCGCATCATGGCGCGCATCCACGAGATGCGCGGCGGCAAGGACTACGACGCCGACTTTGCCACCCGCATGAAGGGCTCCGGCCTCTGGGCCGACCTGATCCGCCAGCGCTTCGAAAAGGCGGCGAACCGCATCGGCTTCAACCGCGAGCGCATTGCGCTCGATCTCGGCGCGTTCCGGCCGCCTGGCGCAGCGGGGCAGGGCAGCCTGTTCTAAGGGCGGCCGCGGCGGTGGTCCTGTTCCGGCGAAAAAGCGCTGCATCATGAGGAAGTGGATTCAAGTTCCACTGAAGCGCGGAGAATATCTCCGCGGTCTCACCAGGAAGGGTATGTATGAACGGGCCATGGCTGGTCGTGATGGGTGTTTCGGGCTGCGGCAAATCGAGCCTCGGGGCCGCGCTGGCGGTGGGCTTCGGGCTGCCGCTGATCGAGGGCGACGACTACCACCCGCCGGCCAACGTCGAGAAGATGAGCCGAGGCATCGCGCTGACCGATGCGGACCGCGCCGGCTGGCTCGCGACGCTGGGGCAGAAGCTGGCGGCTGCGCCGCAGGGGGCGGTGCTGACCTGCTCCGCGCTCAAACGCAGCTACCGGGAGCAGTTGCGCGCGGCCGTGCCGGGCCTGCGCTTCGTGTTCATGGAGATCGAGCGCGCCGAAGCCGAGCGCCGCGTGGCCGCACGGGCGGGTGCAGGCGAGCACACGTTTCCCGCAAGCCTGGTGGCCAACCAGTTCGCGACGCTGGAGTCGCCGGTCGGCGAGCCGGGCGTGCTCGCGGTGGACGCAACCGAGCCGCTGGGGGGGCTGGTCGGGCAGGTGAAGGCCTGGTTGCCCGCGGGCTGATTTGCAGGGATCAGCCGATGACTTCCGGCCAGTTGGTATGGAAGAACTCGCCGGCCGGCTTGTCCACGCGCTCGTAGGTGTGGGCCCCGAAGAAGTCGCGCTGCGCCTGCAGCAGGTTCGCGGGCAGCCGCTCGGTGCGGTAGCTGTCGTAGTAGGCGAGCGAGGCGCTGAACGCCGGCACCGGAATGCCGTTGCCCACCGCCAGCGCCACCACCTCCCGCCAGTTCTGTTGCGTGCGGTTGAGCAGGTCCTTGAAGAAGGGGTCGAGCATCAGGTTGCCCAGTGACGGATCGCTGCGGTAGGCGTCGGTGATGCGGTTCAGAAAGCGCGCGCGGATGATGCAGCCGCCGCGCCAGATCGCTGCGATGCGGCCCAGGTCGAGCTTCCACGCCTTCTTCTCGCCCATGGTCTGGATCAGGTCGAAGCCCTGCGTGTAGCTGACCACCTTCGAGGCATAAAGCGCGTCGTGCACCTTGGCCACCAGCGCCTTCTTGTCGAGCGACAGTGCGATCTTCGGCCCCTGCAGCAGCTTGCTGGCCACCACGCGCGCCTTCTTTTGCGACGACAGCACGCGCGCCTCGACCGCGGCATTGATGGTGCTGATGACCACCGCGTTCTCGGCCGCGTTGACCAGCGTCCACTGGCCCGTACCCTTCTGGCCGGCCTTGTCGAGAATGAGCTCGACGATCGGCTGGCCGGTCTCCGGGTCCTTCTGTTCGAGGGCCTTGGCGGTGATCTGGATCAGGTAGCTCTGCAGCTCGCCCTCGTTCCATTCGCTGAAGACCGCCGCCATCTCGTCGGTGCTGAAGCCGGCCGCCTTGAACAGGCTGTAGGCCTCGCAGATCAGCTGCATGTCGCCGTACTCGATGCCGTTGTGCACCATCTTCACGTAGTGGCCCGCGCCGCCGGGGCCGATGTGGATCACGCAGGGCTCGCCGTCCACCTTGGCTGCGATGCTCTCGAAGATCGGCTTCATCACTTCCCAGGTGGAGAGCGGCCCGCCCGGCATGATCGACGGGCCCTTGCGCGCGCCTTCCTCGCCGCCCGACACGCCCGCGCCGATGAAGCGCAGGCCCTTGGTCTGGAGATACGCGTCGCGGCGTTCGGTGTCGGTGTAGAGGCTGTTGCCGCCGTCGATCACGATGTCGTCCTTGTCGAGCAGCGGGATCAGCTGCTCGATGACCTGGTCGACCGGCGCGCCGGCCTTCACCATGATCTGGATCTTGCGCGGCCTGGCGAGGCTCTGCACGAACTCCTCGAGCGTCTTCGCGCCGACCAGCTTCTTGCCGGGGTTGGCGGCCACGAAGGCCTCGGTGGTGGCTTCGGTGCGGTTGTACACGCTGACCTGGAAGCCGCGGCTTTCCACGTTCAGCACCAGGTTCTGGCCCATCACGGCCAAGCCGATCAATCCGAAATCGCTTTTGTTGCTGCTCATGGCCCTTCTTTCGTCTGCGGTGAATGTGACGGGCATTGTGCCGGGGGCGCCGCGCAGCCGCAGCCACAGGGCCTATGGCCGGGCGGGACGCAGGGGCGCCGGCGGTTCAGCCGCCGAACAGCGCATCGAACACGCGAATGGACGCGTAGGCGTCATTGGCCGCGTAGCGCATCTGCGCTTCGGTCAGCTGCCTGTTGGCCCAGTTCGAGGTGGTCGCCTTGCGCGATTTCACGAAGCGCCGGTTGAACACCAGCGCCACGGCCGCCTTCACGCCCACCGACTTGCGGTAACCGCGGCGGCGGAACTCGCTGTCGATGTCGAACACCGCCTTCGGCTCGATGTTGAGGCGGTTGCGGATCAGCGTGAGATCGGTCGAAAGGCCGAAGCCGACCTTCCGGAGTTCGGTGGAAGCAATCAGCGTTGCGACCACCGGGTTGCATTCGGTGCGGTGCAGCTGGAACAGCCAGGCGGTTTCGCGCGTTGCGAACTGCACCACGTGCGGGCCGCCCGAAACCTCGTTCTTCGCGAAGGTGGGCTTGGATTCGGTGTCGAAGCCCGCAACGCCGGCGGCCAGCAATTCGGCGGCGGCATGCTCGGCGTCCTGCAGCGTGGAAACGACCACGATGTCTTTGAGGCCCAGGCCTTCGAAGGGTTCGAGCAGCGCGATCTGCTCGCGTTCGGGAAGGGGCGGCAGCGCGGGAGGGGTGTCGCTCACGACGAGGCTGCTTTCTTTTTTTTCTTCACTGGGGCTTTCCTGGCGGTTTTCTTCTTCGGCGGCTGGCCTGAACGCAGGGCCGCCTCGTAGGCGCGGCGGCCCCAGAGCGCGGCTTCCTCGCGGTCTTCGAAAAGATCGGCTGGCGCGAGCCGGTACGACATCGGCATGGCCTTGCCTTCGCGCACGTAGGTGAAGGGCGGCAGGTCCAGCCTGTCGAAATGCTCGGCGCTGCCGGCATCGGACTTGAGGTAGAGCGTGTCCTTGGCAACGAGCGCGATCATGCGGCCCTCGTGCCACACGCCGTGGCCGCCGAACATGCGGCGCGTTTCGATGCGGCCGAGGCGCTCGAAGACTTCGTGCAGGCTTTGGACGAATGCGCTCATCGGGCAGGCTTTGTGCGGCTCATGCAGTGATCTCGATGCGGTTGCCGTCGGGGTCGAGCACCACGCTCTCGTAGTAGCCGTCGCCGGTGCGGCGCGGACCGTCGAGCAGCGGGTAGCCGTCCGACTTGAGCCGCTGCGTCAGTTCGTCGACGGCAGCCTCCGAACCCACGCTGATGGCCAGGTGCGTCCAGCCCATGCGTTGGGCACCGGGTTCGGCGGGCACCGGCGAGAGCGTGCGGGTGGTCATGGCCTCGATGCGCGCGCCGTCGCCCAGGCTCAGGAAGCAGGACGCAAAGCCCTTGGCCGGATTGGCATAGCCCGCCCCGGCCGTGGCGCCGAAGTAGTCGACGTAGAAGCGCTTGCAGCGTTCGAGATCGGTGGTCCAGAGGGCGATGTGATCGATGCGCATGGAGAAAGGGCAGGGAGGGAAGGCGCTCAGCCGGTGCGCCGCGGCTGCCGCGGCGGGCTTGCCGGATACCAATGGTAGGCGACCCGTTCGCGTCCGCTGGCCGGGTGCCGGTCGACCGCGCCGCGCACCAGGCCGTAGCGTTCGTAGAAGCGCTGCGCCGCGGTGTTGCTGGTGGCTACGTGAAGTTTCCAGCCGAGCGGCATGCGCACGCTGGCTTCGTCGAGCAGCGCCTGCCCCAGGCCCTGGTTGCGAAGATGAGGTTCGACGAACAGCTGCGCCACGTATTCGCGCCGCACCAGCAGCACCATGAAGGCGAGCACCTGGCCTTCGCGTTCGGCCAGCACCACGTCGGCGGGTGGCACGAATTCGGTTTGCACACGCCGCAGCCAATGCGTGATCGGCTCGATGACGGCGGCATTCCGGTTGGCCGCAATCCAGGCGCGGCGCCAGATGCCGGCCAGCGCCAGGCTCTCTTCGGCGGCGCCGTCGCGGGACCGCAACTGGAAGGCGGGAATCTGTGCTGCGGACATGCGTCCCATGATAAGCCGCCCGTGGGCCGCGGTCGATCAGCCGCGCAGCGTCTGCGCGTGGTGCGCGATGTGGTCCGCCATGAAGGTCTGGATGAAGTAGTAGCCGTGGTCGTAGCCCGCGTGGCGGCGCAGCGTGAGCGGCTGGCCGGCGGCAAAGCAGGCGGCCTCGAAGGCTTCCGGGTGCAGCTGGTCGGCCAGGAATTTGTCGGCCAGTCCCTGGTCGATCAACAGGCCTTGCGGATAGGGTGCGGCGGTCTGCGACTTCATGAGCGCGCTGGCATCGTGTGCGAGCCATTGCGCGCGGTCGCCGCCAGGCTCGCCCAGGTAGCCGCCGAGCGCCTTCTGGCCCCATGGGCATTGCGTGGGCGCGCAGATGGGCGCGAAGGCCGACAAGGACTTGAAGCGCCCCGGATGCCGCAGCGCCAGCGTGAGCGCGCCGTGGCCGCCCATCGAATGGCCGAAGATACCCAGGTGCTGGTCGTCGATGGCGAAGTGCCGTCCCACCAGGGGCAGCAGCTCATGCACGATCCAGCTTTCCATGCGCCAGTGGGTGGACCAGGGCGATTCGGTGGCGTCGAGGTAGAAGCCCGCGCCAATGCCGAAGTCCCAGTGGGCGGTGGCGCCGGGCAGGTTTTCGGCGATGCTGCCGCGCGGGCTGGTGTCGGGCGCGATCAGCGCCAGGCCCAGGCTGGCGGCCATGCGCTGCGCGCCGGCCTTCACTGCAAAGGTTTCCTCATTGCAGGTCAGCCCCGCAAGATAGAGCAGGGCCGGCACGCGCTCGTGCGCGGCCTGCGGCGGCAGGTAGACCGAAAAGCGCATCGGCAGGCCGATCTCGTGCGAGGCATGCTCATGGAAGCTCTGCACGCCGCCGAAGGCATGGTGCTCGGAAAGGGTCTTGAGGGAGTCGGTCATCGGGAGGTGTTGTGGTGCCGCAATGCGGGCACGAGTTCGAGCACGGCGTCGGCAAAGATGCGCGGCGCCTCCTGCGGGAGGTTGTGGCCCGCGCCGGGCACCAGGCGGTGCGAGCGCGGGCCGCTGAAGCGGTGCGCATGGGCCGAGGCATCGGCAGGCGGGCGCACGCCGTCGTCGATGCCGTCGAAGGTGATGGCGGGCACGCTGATCGCGGGCTGCGCGGCCAGCCGGCGCTCGATGTCCGCGTAGGCCGGGGCGCCCGCAACCAGGCCGAAGCGATGCCGGTACGAGTGGATCACCACCTCGACGAAATCAGGATGGTCGAAGGCCGCGGCGCTGCGTTCGAAGGTGGGCTCGTCGAACGTCCAGGTCGGCGACCAGAGCCGCCACAGCAGCCGCGTGAGCGCCCTGCGGTCCTTCGCGAGCCCGGCGCGGCCGCGCTCGCTGTGGAAGTAGTACTGGTACCAGAGGCTGTGCTCGTTTTCTGGCGTATCCGGCTCCATCGCCTTGGCGATGTTCTGGATGTTGTAGCTGTTGAGCGAAACCAGGCCCGCGCAGCGCTCGGGCCACAGCCCCGCCACCACGCAGGCGGCGCGGCCGCCCCAGTCATAGCCGGCGAGCACCGCGCGTTCGATCTTCAGCGCGTCGAGCAGCGCGAGCAGGTCGGCGCCGAACGCCGCCTGTTCGCCCGAGCGCGGCGTGGCATCGCTCAGGAAGCGCGTGGCGCCGTAGCCGCGCATGTACGGAACGATCACGCGGCAGCCCTGCTCGGCGAGCATCGGCGCGACTTCCGCGTAGGTGTGGATGTCGTACGGAAAGCCGTGCATCAGCAGCACGGGCGGGCCGCTGGACGGGCCTGTCTCGTAGTAGGCGACTTCGAGGACGCCCGCTTCGATCTTGCGCAGGGGTTCCATGCGGCTCATGGCGGACGTTCTCCTCGAAGGCTAGTAAAGCACCACGCCGCGAATGGATTCGCCGCGCTTCATGAGGTCGAAGCCCTTGTTGATGTCTTCCAGCGGCATGGTGTGCGTGATCAGGTCGTCGATGTTGATCTTGCCTTCCATGTACCAGTCGACGATCTTCGGAACGTCGGTGCGCCCGCGCGCGCCGCCGAAGGCCGAGCCTTCCCACTTGCGGCCCGTGACGAGCTGGAACGGCCGCGTGCTGATCTCCGCACCCGCCTCGGCCACGCCGATGATGATGCTGCGGCCCCAGCCCTTGTGCGTGCATTCGAGCGCCTGGCGCATCACCTTGGTGTTGCCGATGCACTCGAAGCTGTAGTCGGCGCCGCCGTCGGTCAGCTGCACGATCGCATCGACGATGTTCTCGTGCTCCTTCGGGTTGAGGAAGTGCGTCATGCCGAACTTGCGCGCCATCGCTTCGCGCTCGGGGTTCAGGTCGACGCCGATGATCTTGTCGGCACCCACCATCTTCGCGCCCTGGATCACGTTCAGGCCGATGCCTCCGAGGCCGAACACCACCACGTTGGCGCCGGCTTCCACCTTGGCCGTGAAGATCACCGCGCCGATGCCCGTGGTCACGCCGCAGCCGATGTAGCAGACCTTGTCGAAGGGCGCGTCCTCGCGGATCTTGGCCAGCGAGATCTCGGGCGCGACGGTGTAGTTGCTGAAGGTGCTGGTGCCCATGTAGTGGAAGATGGGCTTGCCGTCCAGGCTGAAGCGCGAGGTGGCATCGGGCATCAGGCCCTTGCCCTGCGTGCCGCGGATCAGCTGGCAGAGGTTGGTCTTGCGCGACAGGCAGAACTTGCACTGGCGGCATTCGGGCGTGTAGAGCGGAATGACGTGGTCGCCCTTCTTCAGCGTGGTGACGCCGGGGCCCACGTCGACCACGATGCCCGCGCCCTCATGGCCGAGGATGGCCGGGAAGATGCCTTCGGGGTCGGCACCCGAGAGCGTGTAGTAGTCGGTGTGGCAGATGCCGGTGGCCTTGATCTCGACCAGCACCTCGCCGAATTTCGGCCCTTCGAGGTCCACGGTTTCGATGGTGAGCGGGGCTCCGGATTTCCAGGCGACGGCAGCTTTGGTTTTCATGGCGCTTCAGGGCAAAGGGTCAAGGATAGCGAGGCCGGCGTTCAGGCCGCCCCGGCGGCAAAGATACCCGACATTCCGATGAAGCCGGGCAGGTGGCGGAAGCTCCAGATCCAGTGCCGCAGGGCGGGATACTCGTCCAGCGAAATGCCGCCTTCGCCGGCCAGGGCGGCATAGGGAAAGCAGGCCAGGTCGGCCACCGTTGGATGCGGGCCGGCCAGCCACTGCCGGCCCTCGCTGGCGCGCTCGGCCAGGTGGTCGTCCAGCAGGCGGAAGGCTGCGTGTGCGCCGCGCCGGCAGGCTTCGACGTCGATGTTCTCGTGGCCGAAGGCGTCGTGCAGCCGCGCGGCCGAGGCGGTGCGGGTGAGCTCGTCGGCGGTGGCGAACCACATCGCAATCTGGCCGCGCAGCTGCGGATCATCCGGATACCAGCGGCCCTGCGTGTCGTGCCTGCTTGCGAGATAGACGAGGATGGCCTGCGCGTCGCGCAGCAGGAAGCCGCCGTCGTCGATCACCGGAAGCTGGCCCAGCGGGTTGACGTGCGCCAGGAACGCGGCCGACTTGTGCTCGCGGCCCGGATGGAAGTCGACCGGCACGCGCTGGTGGTCGAGGCCGAGCCAGGCGAGCATCTGCCGCACCTTGAAGCAGTTGCCCGACAGGGCGTAGTCGTAGAGCCGGATCATGCGGCTTCCCTCACGCCGAAGCGCATGCCGCGCTCGCGCAGCCAGCGCCGGTAGGTCACTGAAGAGGTATCGCCCCGCGTCGGGATTTCGGCGCGGCCTTCGAGGGGCATGCGCTTGAACGCGTGGTTCTCCAGGATCGGCTTGTCCTGCCCGAAGATCGTCTGCTGGAACGCGATGAGTTCGGCGTCGGTGGACGTTTCGTCATAGCAGGCCAGGAGCGTGTGGGCGATCACGTGCTCGTCGTCCAGCGGCTGAAGGAACAGGCCGATGGCATCGAGCTCGCCACTGCGGGAGCTCGACTTGTAGAGCATGGCGGAGAGCGGCTGCATCACCCTGTATTTGTAGAGCACTTCGCTGCCGCTGTCGTGGGCGGCCGAGGCGCGCGGCTGCCAGAAGCGGCAATCGGTGGCCCAGATCTCGTCTGTGGCGGGATCGACCTGCACCTGGTACTTCGCCACTTCGGTGTGCGGCACCTGGCCCAGGAAGCCGGCGTGCACGAACGGGAAGTGCGCCATGTCGAGGAAGTTCTCGATCACGCGCAGCCCCGACACCGCCACGCCGATGCCGCCGCAATCGACGATGCGGCGCCCGGCCTCGCTGTATTCCGGGAAGTCGAACAGCGGCCGCGTCGGCTTGCCGCTGGGGCAGACCCAGAGAAAGCCATGGCGTGGCTGGATGGCCAGCGCCTGCGTGCTGAGCCGGCATTGCGGCGTGCCGGCAGCATCGGTCCACAGCTGCAGCGTTTCTCCGAGCAGGCGAACTGCGCGGGGCCGGGCTTCGGAGGTGCCGGCGAGCGCGGCCGCGGGGCCGGCGACCAGCCAGTCGTCAAGCATGTTGGGGTCATCGGTGGCGAAGGGCATGGTGTTCTTCCGGTCAGGCCGCCTGCTGCCGCGCTTCGATTTCGCCGCGCAGTGCGCGCGCGGCGATGTGCAGGTTCTTCATCGCGTCGCTGCCGGGTGCGGCAGGCGTCCAGAGGTGAATGAAGGTCAGGCTCGGCTGGGCGTCGAGCACCAGCGCGGTGGCGTCGACGTGGTCGAGCGCGCCGCGCATGGCGAGCGCCGGCGCCTCTGCCGCGAACCCGCGCGCCGCGAGCGCATCGCGCACGCGGGCCGCGCCAGCGCGCACGCAGAGCGTGCGGCAGAACGACCAGCCGGGCGGCACGGCGTCGCCCGGCGGCGGAGAAGGCGGCGCCTCGGCCCCGAGGCTCACCCACAGCATGCCGGCCGCTTCGGTTGCGTGGAACACCTTCGCGCACACGTTGCGCGGCGCCGGCATGCCCGGATGGGCGGGAATGCTCGCGCACTGGCCGCTATCGGCGTCGTACTGCCAGCCGTGGTACGCGCAGGCGAGGCGGTCCTGCACCACCTGCCCCAGCGTGAAGCGCACGCTGCGGTGCGGGCAGCGGTTTTCCCAGGCCTGCGCGGTGCCGCCGGCCGAACGCCAGAGGGCCAGTTCCTGGCCTTCGGCAAGGCCCGCGACGATGTTGGCGCCGGGGCGCAGATCGGCCGAGCGGGCCACGGGGTGCCAGGTTGGAATGCTGTCTGTGCTCATGATGCGCGCCACCTTAGCGCAACCATAATGGCGGCATCGCACCTTGGCATTCATCATGAAGAAAATACTCGTCCTCAACGGCCCCAATCTCAACCTTCTCGGCACCCGCGAACCCGAGCAATACGGACGCGACACGCTGGCCGACGTGGAACGCCTGTGCCAGGAGGCCGGCGCGAAGCACGGCGTGGAGATCGAATGCCGCCAGTCGAACCACGAGGGCGTGCTGATCGACTGGATCCACGAGGCCGGCCGCGAGGTGGCCGCCGGCCACATGCTCGGCGTGGTGATGAACCCGGGCGCCTACACCCACACCTCGATCGCGCTGCACGACGCCATCAAGGGCGCGAGCGTGCCGCTCGTCGAACTCCACATCTCGAACGTGCATGCGCGCGAGGAGTTTCGCCACCGCTCGTACATCTCGCCCGCAGCGCGCGGCATCATCGTGGGTCTTGGCGTGAAGGGCTACGCGCTGGCCATCGCGGCCCTGGTGCCCTGAGCCCGGTGCGGCGGCCGGTCAGTCGGTCTGCCGCGGCGCGACGGCCTTCCAGCTGCGGCTGATGTGGCCTTGGGCGTCGACGCTTTCCAGGTGCACATCGAAGCCCCACAGCCGTGCGACGTGCTTGAGCACCTCTTCGGCATCATCGTGCAGCGGCAGGTTGTTGCGCTGCGTGTGGCGCAGCGTCAGGGCGCGGTCGCCGCGCATGTTGACGTTCCACACCTGGATGTCGGGCTCCCTGCTGCCGATGTCGTACTGGCGTGACAGCGATTCGCGCAGCGCGTGGTAGCCGCTGTCGTCGTGGATGGCGGACACCTCCAGTTCGGGTTCGCTCTGGTGGTCGCGGATCGCGAACAGCCTGAAATCGCGCATGGTCTTGGGGCTCAGGAACTGGCCGACAAAGCTCTCGTCCTTGAAGTTGCGCATCGCGTAGTCGAGCGTCTTGACCCAGTCGGTGCCCGCAAAGTCAGGGAACCAGCGGCGGTCTTCCTCGGTAGGCTTCTCGCAGATGCGCCGCAGCTCGGTGAACATCGAGAAGCCCAGCGCATAGGGATTGATGCCGCTGTAGGCGCGATGCCCGACGGGCGGCTGGAAGATCACGCCGGTGTGCGAGCTGAGCCATTCCATCATGAAGCCGTCGGCGAGCTGGCCGCGGTCGTACATGGTGTTCAGCAGGGTGTAGTGCCAGAACGTGGCCCAGCCCTCGTTCATGACCTGGGTCTGGCGCTGCGGATAGAAATACTGCGCGATCTTGCGCACGATGCGCACCACCTCGCGCTGCCAGGGCTCGAGCAGCGCGGCATTCTTCTCGATGAAGTAGAGCAGGTTTTCCTGCGGTTCCGAGGGGAAGCGGCGCGACGAGTCGGATTCGGCCGTGTGTTCGCTCTTGCGCGGCAGGGTGCGCCAGAGGTCGTTGACCTGCTGCTGCATGTGGCGCTCGCGTTCGGCGCGCTGCGTACTCTCCTGCGCCAGCGAACGCTTCTGCGGACGGCGATAGCGGTCGACGCCGTAGTTCATCAGCGCGTGGCAGGAGTCGAGCAGCTGCTCCACTGCGTCGAGTCCGTGGCGTTCCTCGCATTCGGCGATGTAGTGCCGCGCATAGACGAGGTAGTCGATGATTGAGGACGCATCGGTCCACATCCGGAACAGGTAGTTGCCCTTGAAGAAGCTGTTGTGGCCATAGGCCGCATGCGCGATCACCAGGGCCTGCATGGCCATGGTGTTCTCTTCCATCAGGTAGGCAATGCAGGGGTCCGAGTTGATGACGATCTCGTAGGCCAGCCCCATGTGGCCGCGGCGGTAGTTCTTCTCGGTGGCGATGAACTGCTTGCCGTAGGACCAGTGGCGGTAGATCATGGGCATGCCGACGCTGGCATAGGCATCCATCATTTGCTCGGCGGTGATCACCTCGAGCTGGTTCGGGTACACGTCCAGGCCGAAGCTCCTGGCCGTCTTCGCGATCTCGGCGTGGTAGGTCTCGATGAGATCGAAGGTCCAGTCCGACGGACTGGGCAGGCGCTCCAGGCGCTCGGTGCCGCGCTCGAGGGGAGGGTGGTCGGAGGTCATGCGGGCACTCCCTCCTTCTTGAAGAGGTCGCGGAAGACGGGATAGATGTCCCGTGCGTCCGATACCTTGCGCATCGCAAAATTGGGCTCGATGCCTTCGAGCTGCGCGTATTCCTGCCACAGGTTCTGCTCGGTCTCGGCCACCTGCACATAGGCGTAGTAGCGCACCACCGGCAGGATGTGGTCGACCAGCAGCTCGCGGCAGCGCCCGCTGTCCTGGTGCCAGTTGTCGCCGTCGCTCGCCTGCGCGCCGTAGACGTTCCATTCGCCGCTCGGGTAGCGCGCCTTGATGATCTCGTCCATCAGCACCAGCGCGCTCGACACCACGGTGCCGCCGGTTTCGGTGGCATGGAAGAACTCTTCCTCGGTGACTTCCTGCGCCTGCGTGTGGTGGCGCAGGAACACGAGGTCGATGGTTTCGTAATGGCGCGTGAGGAACATGTACAGCAGCATGAAGAAGCGCTTGGCCATGTCCTTGCGCGCCTCGTCCATCGAGCCCGACACGTCCATCAGGCAGAACATCACGGCCTTGGCGCTGGGAACGGGCGTCTTCACGCGGTTGCGGTAGCGCAGGTCGATCGGATCGATGTAAGGCACGTGGCGCGACGTGCGGCGCAGCTCGGCGATCCGCTCCTCGGTCTCCAGGATTTCCTTCTGGATGAAAGGCTGCTCGGCCTGCGGGTGCTCGCGCAGGTGCAGCAGGTGCGCCTCCAGGCGGCGCAGCTCCTTGCGCGGCTCGCCGCCCAGCGCGATGCGCCGCGCCAGGGCGCCGCGCATCGAACGCACCACGTGCAGGTTGTTGGGCGAGCCGTCGCTCGTGAAACCGGCCCGGTGGCTCTTCCATTCGGGCACCTCGGCGATCTGGGTGCGAATGAGGTGCGGCAGTGCCAGGTCGTCGAAGAACACGCGCATGAACTCTTCGCGCGTGAGGCGGAACACGAAGTCGTCCTCGCCCTCACCGCTATCTCCGGCCTCGCCGCTTCCCGAGCCGCCGCCGGCCTGTCCCTCCGGACGCGCAATGCGGTCGCCCTTCAGGTATTCCTGGTTGCCCGGGTGCACGTATTCGCGGTCGCCGCCGCGCGCATGGCCGAAGACGGGTTCGGACACATCGTGGCGCGGCAGGGTGACATCTTCGCCTTGCTCCAGTTCGCGGATGTTGCGCCCGCTGACCGCGCGCCGCACGGCCTCCTGGATCTGCCCTCGGTAGCGCCTGAGGAAGCGCTCGCGGTTGCCAATGGACTTGTTCTTGCCCGAAAGCCGGCGGTCGATGATCTGCTGCAGGATGGCCACGATGTTGTCAAAGCTCCTTGCAAAAAGGGGGCGAAGCCTTTTGGGCCCCGCCGCTGTGAACTGCCCGCTATGAACTCTTGCGCACGCGCAGGTACCACTCGCAGAGCAGGCGGACCTGCTTGGCCGTATAGCCTTTCTCGACCATGCGGGTCACGAAGTCCTCGTGCTTCTTCTGTTCGTCGGCGCTGCTCTTGGTGTTGAAGCTGATCACCGGCAGGAGTTCCTCGGTGTTGGAGAACATCTTCTTCTCGATCACCGCGCGCAGCTTCTCGTAGCTGGTCCACGCCGGGTTGCGGCCGGCGTTGCCGGCACGCGCGCGCAGCACGAAGTTGACGATCTCATTGCGGAAGTCCTTCGGGTTGCCGATGCCCGCGGGCCGCTCGATCTTCTCGAGTTCGGCGTTGAGCGAGGCGCGGTCGAACACTTCGCCGGTGTCCACGTCGCGGAACTCCTGGTCCTGGATCCAGTAGTCGGCATAGGTGACGTAGCGGTCGAAGATGTTCTGGCCGTACTCGCTGTAGCTCTCCAGGTAGGCGGTCTGGATTTCCTTGCCGATGAACTCGGCATAGCGCGGCGCCAGCAGCTCCTTGATGTAGCTGATGTACTTCTGCTCGGTTTCCGGCGGAAACTGCTCGCGCTCGATCTGCTGCTCGAGCACGTACATCAGGTGCACCGGGTTGGCCGCCACCTCGGAGCTGTCGAAGTTGAACACCTTCGAGATGATCTTGAACGCGAAGCGGGTCGAGACGCCGCTCATGCCTTCGTCGACGCCGGCATAGTCGCGGTATTCCTGGATCGACTTGGCCTTGGGGTCGGTGTCCTTGAGGTTCTCGCCGTCGTAGACCTGCATCTTGCTGTAGATGCTGGAGTTCTCGGGCTCCTTCAGCCGAGTGAGCACCGAGAACTGGGCCATCATGCGAAGCGTTCCGGGGGCGCACGGCGCCTTGGCGAGCGACGAGTTGCGCACCAGCTTCTCGTAGATCTTGATCTCCTCGGAGGCGCGCAGGCAGTAGGGCACCTTGACGATGTAAATGCGGTCGAGGAAAGCCTCGTTGTTCTTGTTGTTGCGGAAGGCCTTCCATTCGCTCTCGTTGCTGTGCGCCAGCACGATGCCGTCGAATGGAATGGCGCCGAAGCCCTCGGTGCCCTTGAAGTTGCTTTCCTGGGTGGCCGTGAGCAGCGGATGCAGCACCTTGATGGGCGCCTTGAACATTTCCACGAACTCCAGCAGGCCCTGGTTGGCCAGGCACAGGCCCCCCGAATAGGCGTAGGCGTCGGGGTCGTCCTGGGCGTAGGTCTCGAGCTTGCGGATGTCGATCTTGCCGACCAGCGAGGAGATGTCCTGGTTGTTCTCGTCGCCGGGCTCGGTCTTGGCCACGGCGATCTGGCGCAGCACCGACGGGTAGCGCTTGACCACCTTGAACTGGCGGATGTCGCCGCCGTACTCCTCGAGCCGCTTCACGGCCCAGGGCGAGAGGATGCGGTTCAGGTAGCGCCGCGGGATGCCGTATTCCTTCTCGAGGATCTCGCCGTCTTCGGCAGCGTCGAAGAGGCCCAGCGGCGTTTCGTTGACCGGCGAACCCTGGATGGCATAGAAGGGTACATGCTCCATGAGCTGCTTCAGGCGCTCGGCGATCGAGCTCTTGCCGCCACCGACGGGGCCGAGCAGATAGAGGATCTGCTTCTTTTCCTCCAGGCCCTGGGCGGCATGCCTGAAGTACGACACCACCTGCTCGATGGCGTCCTCCATGCCGTAGAACTCCTTGAACGCCGGGTAGATCTTGATGACCTTGTTCGCGAAGATCCGCGAAAGCCGGGAATCGTTGCGCGTGTCGACCAGCTCGGGTTCGCCGATGGCCTTGAGCATCCGCTCGGACGCGGTGGCATACGCGGTGGGATCGCGTTTGCAGATATCCAGGAAGTCCTGCAGCGAGAGGACTTCCTCGCGGGTGCGCTCGTAACGGGCGGCAAAGTTGCTGATCACATCCATGGTCACGCCTCCATCAGGTCTGCGGGTTTATTGACCCGAAGCCGGCAGCCGCAACGCGTAGCAACTTTTTAAAGGTGTACCGCCCATGGCTGCAAGCCATCGAAACTCCCTTAATCTCCATCTGCACAAACAGCATAAAGCAAAGAGTGCACCCGGAAAATTCTTTGTTAAATCAGAACCACAGTGCCGAGTAAAGTTCCTGAGAAAAACCCGCAGCATTTGGCAATTCCAGCTAAATTTCAGGGTTCGGGCTATCGAACTCAGCGCCACCCTGCCGCCCAGTGAAAATACCTATGGCGATCGGCATATGCAGTCATTGCATCTTTTCCGGCGAAAGCACCTCCTAATGAGCTCCCGGTGGCTCAAAGCGGTTACAGACCAATAACGCGCCGGGTCGCGTTTAGGTTTATTGCTCAATCGAAAAATATATAAAAGCAATCCCCGCGCCATCTTTTGATGGGCATGTCGCGCATGTGGGCGTGGGAAAGCGCGCCAAGGCGTGGTCGGCGAGGTTCCGAGGCGGCGTCGTCATGGTGCGCGGCACCGAACGAGGTCGGCAGGCACCGTTCGCGTGCGCGAAGCGGCGCGGCATCGGAGCGAGTCCGTGCCGCGCTTTCCAACTACTTGAAAAGACAGGGGAATCGGCAGCGCCGGGCCCCAGGATGGCGCCGGCCGGAGGTCGAGGCAGGGCGCAGCGAAGTGCGCCTTGCTGCAGGCAGGCGCCTCTTCTTCAGCTGAAGAATTCCTTGGCCTTGTCGAACCAGCCCTTGTCGGTCGGGCTGTGCTTGTCGCCGCCCTTCTTGAGCGATTCGTCGAGCTCCTTCAGCAGCTTGCGCTGGTGCTCGGTGAGCTTGACCGGGGTTTCGACGCGCACGTGGCAGTACAGGTCGCCCGGATAGCTGGAGCGCACGCCCTTGATGCCCTTGCCGCGCAGGCGGAACTGCTTGCCGCTCTGGGTGCCGTCGGGAATGTCGATGGCGGCAGCGCCCTTGAGCGTGGGCACGCTGATCTCGCCGCCCAGTGCCGCGGTGGTCATGCTGACGGGCACCACGCAGTGCAGGTCGTCGCCGTCGCGCTCGAACAGTTCGTGCTTCTTGAGGCGGATCTCGATGTAGAGATCGCCGGGCGGCCCGCCGTTGGTGCCCGGCTCGCCGTTGCCGGTGCTGCGGATGCGCATGCCGTCGTCGATGCCGGCCGGGATCTTGACCTCGAGCGTCTTGTTGTTCTTGATCTTGCCCTGGCCATGGCACACGGTGCAGGGCTCGGGAATGATCTTGCCGCTGCCGTGGCAGGTGGGGCAGGTCTGCTGCACGCTGAAGAAGCCCTGGCGCATCTGCACGGCGCCGGCGCCGTGGCAGGTGGTGCAGGTGATGGGCTTGGTGCCGGGCTTGGCGCCGGTGCCCTTGCAGGTGCCGCAGTCGTCCCAACTGGGGATGCGGATCTGCGCTTCCTTGCCCTCGGCCGCTTCTTCCAGCGTGACTTCCATCGCATAGCTCAGGTCGCTGCCGCGGAACACCTGGCGCCCGCCGCTGGTGCGCCCGCGCGCGCCGCCGAACACGTCGCCGAAGATGTCGCCAAAGGCCTCCGCAAAGCCGCCGAAGCCTTCGGCACCCGGGCCGCCGCGCATGTTGGGGTCGACGCCGGCGTGGCCGTACTGGTCGTAGGCCGCGCGTTTCTGCGCGTCCGACAGCATTTCGTAGGCTTCCTTGACCTCCTTGAACTTGGACTCGGCGTCCTTGGTGGTGTCGCCGTGGTTGCGGTCCGGGTGGTGCTTCATCGCAAGCTTGCGATAAGCCTTCTTGATTTCCTCCTCGCTCGCGTTCTTGGGAACGCCGAGGGTCTCGTAATAGTCGCGTTTTGTGGCCATGGCTGGTTCGGTCGGGGCTGGCGGGAAGCCGTAACTTGAAGCGAGAAAGGCTGGAACACCCGGTCAGGTGGTCCAGCCTCGTTCGAAGGACTGAGGATCAGCCCTTCTTGACTTCCTTGACCTCGGCGTCGACCACGTTGTCGTCGGCCGGTGCGCTTGCAGCTTCCGGGCCAGCAGCAGCGGCACCCGGGCCGCCGGCGGCGCCGGCCGCGGCCTGCGCATCGGCGTACATCTTCTCGCCGAGCTTCTGGCTCGCGGTCATCAGCGTGTTGGTCTTTTCCTCGATCGAGGCCTTGTCCTCGCCCTTGAGGGTTTCTTCCAGGTCCTTGATCGCGGCTTCGATCTTTTCCTTCTCGCCGGCGTCCAGGCTCGCGCCGTGCTCGCCGAGCGACTTCTTCACGCTGTGCACCATGGCTTCGCCCTGGTTGCGGGCCTGCGCGAGCTCGACCTTCTTCTTGTCCTCGGCCGCGTTGAGCTCGGCGTCCTTCACCATCTTCTGGATCTCGTCTTCCGACAGGCCCGAGTTCGCCTTGATGGTGATCTTGTTTTCCTTGCCGGTGCCCTTGTCCTTGGCGCCCACGTGCAGGATGCCGTTGGCGTCGATGTCGAAGCTCACCTCGATCTGCGGCGTGCCGCGCGCTGCCGGCGGAATGCCTTCGAGGTTGAATTCGCCCAGCAGCTTGTTGCCCGAGGCGATCTCGCGCTCGCCCTGGAACACCTTGATGGTCACGGCCGGCTGGTTGTCCTCGGCGGTGGAGAAGGTCTGCGCGAACTTCGTCGGGATCGTGGTGTTCTTCGTGATCATCTTGGTCATCACGCCGCCCATGGTCTCGATGCCCAGCGACAGCGGGGTCACGTCCAGCAGCAGCACGTCCTTGCGGTCGCCCGAGAGCACCTGGCCCTGGATGGCGGCGCCGACGGCCACGGCTTCATCGGGGTTCACGTCCTTGCGCGGCTCCTTGCCGAAGAAGGCCTTCACCTTTTCCTGCACCTTGGGCATGCGGGTCATGCCGCCGACCAGGATCACGTCGTTGATGTCCGACACGCTGATGCCGGCGTCCTTGATGGCCAGGCGGCAGGGCGCGATGGTGCGCTCGACCAGCTCGTCGACCAGGCTTTCGAGCTTGGCGCGCGTGAGCTTGATGTTCAGGTGCTTCGGACCCGAGGCGTCGGCCGTGATGTAGGGCAGGTTGATGTCGGTCTGCGCGCTGTTCGACAGCTCGATCTTGGCCTTTTCGGCCGCTTCCTTCAGGCGCTGCAGCGCGAGCACGTCCTTGCCCAGGTCCACGCCTTGCTCTTTCTTGAACTCGGCAATGATGTAGTCGATGATGCGCTGGTCGAAGTCTTCGCCGCCCAGGAAGGTGTCGCCGTTGGTCGACAGCACTTCGAACTGCTTCTCGCCGTCGACGTCCGCGATCTCGATGATCGAGATGTCGAAGGTGCCGCCGCCGAGGTCATACACGGCGATCTTGCGGTCGGCCTTGTCCTGCTTGTCGAGGCCGAAGGCCAGGGCAGCAGCGGTAGGTTCGTTGATGATGCGCTTGACGTCCAGGCCCGCGATGCGGCCGGCGTCCTTGGTGGCCTGGCGCTGCGCGTCGTTGAAGTAGGCCGGCACCGTGATCACGGCTTCGGTCACGGGCTCGCCGAGATAGTCTTCGGCGGTCTTTTTCATCTTGCGCAGGATGTCGGCGCTGACCTGCTGGGGCGCGATCTTCTTGCCGCGCACTTCCACCCACGCGTCGCCGTTGTCGGCCTTCGCGATGGTGTAGGGCATCAGGTCGATGTCCTTCTGGACTTCCTTCTCCTCGAACTTGCGGCCGATCAGGCGCTTGATCGCGTACAGCGTGTTCTTGGGATTGGTCACGGCCTGGCGCTTGGCCGAGGCACCGACCAGCACTTCGCCGTCTTCCTGGTAGGCCACGATCGACGGCGTGGTGCGCGCACCTTCCGAGTTCTCGATCACACGCGTGGTGTTGCCTTCCATGATCGACACGCACGAGTTGGTGGTGCCGAGGTCGATGCCGATGATCTTTGCCATGTTCTTACTCCTGAAAGCCTGAAAAATATGTTGTTATGAACTTGTGGATAACCCGGCGCGATTCAAGGTATGAAGCGGGGATTTCCTGTGGGAATTGTGTGTGCCGCGCCGCTTACTTGGGGGCGCTGACCGTGACCAGCGCCGGGCGCAGCACGCGGTCGTTGATGGTGTAGCCCTTCTGGAGCACGGTCACCACGGTGTTGGGCTCCTGCTCGGGAGCGGGCACCACCGAGATGGCCTGGTGCTGGTGCGGGTCGAACCTGGCGCCGGGAGCGGGGGCCACCTCGATCACCTTGTTGCGTTCGAGCGCGCTCTTCAGCTGGCGCAGCGTGGCTTCGGCGCCTTCGCGGATCTGTTCGGGCGTGGCGTCCTTGATGGCCAGGCCGGCTTCGAGGCTGTCGGTCACCGGCAGCAGGCTCTCGGCAAAGGCTTCGACCGCGAACTTGCGCGCCTTGGTGATTTCGTCGTCGGCGCGGCGGCGGGCGTTCTGGACGTCGGCCTGGGCGCGCAGGTACTGGTCGGACAGTTCGGCGTTCCTGGCCTGCAGGGCAGCGAGTTCGCCCTGGGCCGCGGCCAGCGCGTCCTGCGCCTCCGCTTCGTTGGCAGCCTGTGCGGCTTCCAGTTCTTCGGGGCTTGGCTCGCCTTGCAGCATTTGCGAATTCTGTGCGGATTGTTGCGGGTCAGACATTTTTCAAAGAACCGGCGGGGGGCCGGGAAACAAACGATAGCCAGCCACTTGGGGCTGGTCAGGGGCTTTTCAAGCGAAAAAATGCGGCCGGGAGGCCGCAACGGGAACAAAGGCGCCGACGCAAGGGTGCCGCGGCACGCCGTGCGCGCGGCCCCCGGGGGGGCGATCTCAGTGCGCGTCGAGCAGTTCGACGTCGAACTTCAGCGTGGCGTTCGGCGGGATCACGCCGCCCGCGCCGCGCGCGCCGTAGCCCAGCGAAGCCGGAATGATCAGCGTGCGCTTGCCGCCGATCTTCATGCCGGCAACGCCTTCGTCCCAGCCCTTGATGACCTGGCCGGCGCCCAGCGAGAACGCGAACGGGTCGTTGCGGTCGCGGCTCGAGTCGAACTTGGCGCCTTGCACGCCGTCGTTGTAGAGCCAGCCGGTGTAGTGCACATGCACGTGCTGGCCGGCCTTGGCTTCTGCGCCGTCGCCCACGGTGGTGTCTTCGTATTGCAGGCCGGAGGGAGTGGTAGGCATGTTGAACGCTCCTTGCGTCAATGGGAGGATGGAAGGTGGATGGATAAACGAACCGAAGGCGCGGAGTTTACCGACGCCCGGCAGCGGCCCCGCCGGCCTGCTCAATTGCCGGTGTCAAGAGGCGGGACGGAGGAAGGCGGGGACGGCGCCGCAGGCGGGGCAGAGGGCGGTGCGCCCGGGGAGGAGGAAGAAGAAGGCGCCGAAGGCGAAGACGACGAAGGTGCCGCGGGCGTGGGCGCCGCCGGTGCCGCGGCCTTCTTGACCTGGCCCAGCTGCCACTTGCCCGCGAAGGCCTGCAGGTCCGAGAGCCGCTTCAGGAGATCCTGTCCGCTCACCGTGAGGCTGTAGCCGTCGCCGCCGTGGCTCACGAGGCCGGCCTCGCGCAGTTCCTTGATGCGGGTGTTGAGCGTGTTGGGGGTGATGCTGCCGACGCTGTCCTGCAGCAGCCGGAAGGTCTGGGCATGGCCGTCGCGCAGCGCCCAGAGCACGCGAAGTGCGTAGCGGGCCTCGAGAAGCGCAAGCAGCTGGCTGACGGCTGCGTTTTCCTTGGTACTCATCGACATCATCTCCTCGGGGCTGGGCGGGCCATCGGTCCTGGGCAGGGCCGGTGCCTCGCGTTCTTGTTGGCTCGCTACAGGACCGCGCGTTGGCGGGCGACTATAGCGCAAGGATCACGATGCTACTAGTTTTATAGCTACGGGTGCATGCTGCATGCGGGCCCTGAGACAAAGCTTCACAAATTCGCGAAATTGGCCATGGCTTCGCCCAGCCGGACCGGCCGGGTGGGCGCCCAGTCGGGGTTGAAGGCCAGCGGGGGGGGCGGGAACAGCATGACGACAGTGGAGCCGAGCAGGAAGCGGCCCATCTCCTCGCCCTGCCCGAGCACGATCTGCTGGTCGGCGTAGTGCCATTCGCGCAGCTCGCCGCCGCGCGGCGGATTGACCACGCCGTGCCACACGGTGGCCATGCTGCCGACGATGGTGGCGCCCACCAGCACCAGCACGAAGGGGCCATGCGCCGATTCGAAGACGCACACCACGCGCTCGTTGCGCGCGAACAGCCCGGGCACGCCGCGCGCGGTGACCGGGTTGACCGAGAACAGGTCGCCGGGCACGTGGATCATGCGCACCAGGCGCCCCTCGCACGGCATGTGGATGCGGTGGTAGTCCTTCGGGCTCAGGTACAGCGTGGCGAAGCTGCCGTGCGCGAAGCGCGCCGCGAGCACCGCGTCGCCGCCGACCAGCGCGGTGGTGCTGTAGTTGTGGCCCTTGGCCTGGAAGATCTGGTCGCCCTCGATGGCGCCGAACTGGCTGATCGCGCCGTCCACCGGGCACACGAGGTCGGCCTGCGCGAGCGGCCGCACGCCGGGCTTGAGCGCGCGCGTGAAGAACTGGTTGAAGCTCTTGTAGTGGTTGATGTCGGATTCGAGCGCCTCGTCCATGTCGACGCCGTACTTGGCAACGAAGCGCCGGATGATCCAGGTGGTGACGGCGCCGCGTTCCTTGCCCGCGACCCAGCCGGCGAAGTTCGTCAGGGCCTGCTTGGGGAACAGGTATTGGGGCAGTACGGCAGAGCGGTCGGACACGTGTGGGAGGCCTGGAATGCCTGGAGTGCGGATTGGAGGGGCATTCTATAAAGGGCTCCGGGGCCCGGAAGTAGGAGGCTTCCCTTGTATCCGGCACCTCGTCTCGTACCCGGGGCGCGCCTTGCGGACGCCCCGACCGAAGTCAGTCCGCCTTGATGCCTGCCGCCTTGATCACCTGCGCCCACTTCTCGACCTCGGCCTTCTGGAAGGCCGCGATCTTTGCCGTGCCGAGGTCGGCGGGCTCCATGCCGAAGCCCTTGAGCTTTTCCTGCATCTCGGGCGTGGCGAGGATCTTACGGATCTCGGTGTGCAGCCGCTCGACGATGGGCGCCGGCGTGCCCGCGGGCACGAAGATCGCCTGCCACGACAGCACCTCGAAGTCCTGCAGGCCCGCGATGCCGGACTCCGCAACCGTCGGCACGTCGGGCATCGAGGCTAGGCGCTTGGCCGAGGTCACGGCAATGGCGCGCAGCTTGCCGCTCTGGATGTGCGGACCCGCCACCACCGTGGTGTCGAACATCATGTCGACCTGGCCGCCGATTACGTCCTGGATCGCCGGGCCGCTGCCCTTGTACGGAATGTGCGTGAACTTCACGCCCGACTTGAACGCCAGCAGTTCGAGCGACAGGTGCTGCGAGGTCCCGGTGCCGGCCGAGGCCGACGAGAGCCCGCCCGACTTGGTCTTGCTGGCTTCCAGCACGTCCTTCAGCGTCTTGTAGGGGCTGGCCTGGTTGACCACCAGCACCAGCGGGTTGGTGCCGATCAGCGTCACCGGGGCAAACGACTTCTGCGGGTCGTAGCCGAGCTTCGGATACAGGCTCACGTTGATGGCGTGCGAACTGATCGTGCCGCCCACCATCGTGAAGCCGTCGGGTGCTGCGCGCGAGCCGATTTCCGAGCCCACGCTGCCGCCGGCGCCGCCCTTGTTGTCGATGATCACGCTCGTGCCCAGCACCGGACCGAGCTTCTGGCCGATCAGGCGGGCCAGCACGTCGGTCGTGCCGCCCGCGGGAAAGGGCACGAGGTAGGTGATGGCCTTGCCCGTGGGCCAGTTGCCGGGGCCCTGCGCGAACGCGGGCAGGCCCGCGGCGAGCGAAGAGGCGAGGGCGGTGCGGATCAATGTGCGGCGTTGCATGGCGATATCTCCTTTGATGATGTTGATGGCCGTCGTCGCGTCACGGTGCGTCGACGATTTCGATCCAGTTCGGGTTCTTGCCCGCGGCGATGCGCGAAGGCTTGCCCAGCGCACCGGTCGCGGAATCGATGGGGTACAGCGAAACGCCGTGCGACTCCTGCCCGGCGGCAATCAGGTAGCGGCCGCTGGAATCGATCGCGAAGCCGCGCGGCCCTTTCTCGGTCGGCGTCTGGCCCAGCGGCTGCAGCTGGCCGCTCGCCGCGTCCACCCTGAACGCCGAGAGCGTG
Source organism: Variovorax sp. V93 (assembly GCF_041154485.1). Lineage (NCBI taxonomy): Bacteria > Pseudomonadati > Pseudomonadota > Betaproteobacteria > Burkholderiales > Comamonadaceae > Variovorax > Variovorax sp. V93. The sequence goes on from NZ_AP028669.1 coordinate 1,912,366, forward strand.
CTCGAGGTGCGCTCCGAGGCGTACAGGAAGCGCCCGTCGGGCGACAGGTGCAGGTCGGCCGCCCAGGGCTTGCCCGTGAAGCCCGGCGGCAGCGTGGTGGTGCTCTGCTCCAGCTTGAGCGTGCCGCGCGCCGCGTCCCATGCGTACACCTGCAGGGACGCGTCGAGCTCGTTCAGCAGGTAGACGTGCCGCTGCGCCTTGTCCCAGACGAAGTGGCGCGGCCCCGACTTGGCGGTGCCCATGGTCAGCGGCGGATCGTTGGCCGACAGCAGTCCTTTGTCCGCATCGAAGCGCCAGCTCGACACGTGGTCGCCGCCCAGGCTGGTGGCGAGCACGAAGCGGTTGCCCGCATCGGCGTGCACCGCATGCGCGTTCGGCCCGGTCTGGACCAGCTGCTGGATCGGGCCCACCGCGCCGTCCTTGCCGATGGCGTTGACCGAAATCTTGCCGCCCTGGTAGGAAGCCGCGAAGAGCCACTTGCCGCTCGCGTCGAGGTCGATGTTGGCCATGCTGTCGGCCAGCGGCGCCTCGCCGAGCTTCTGCAGCTTGCCGGTGGCCGCGTCGATCGACATGCTGACCACGCGGAACGGCTGCGAGCGCAGTGCGGCGTAGAGCACGCGCTTGTCGTGGCTCACGGCCATCGGCATCACCGTGCCGCCGACGTTGAGCGTCTGCACCGGCTTGAGCACGCCTTCCGCGCGATCCAGCTCGAGCACCGAGATCTCCTGGCTGTCGGCGTTGGACACGTAGACCCAGGTGGCGGCCCAGGCGTGGCCCATGGCGGCAACGGACAGCAGCGCAGCCGCGCCCTGAAGCGCGCGAAGGATGGGAGTGCGGCGGTTCATGGCTTGATGTTGAGTTTGGCGATCAGCGCCTTGAAGTAGGCGTTGTCCTTGGCCAGGGTTTCCTTGAACACTGCGCCGTCCGTGTAGACGTAGCCGAGGTTCTGCCGGTCCATCACTTCATGCATGAGCGGCTCGGCGGCCGTCCTGGCCGTGATCTCGCGCAGCTTGGCCATCACTTCGGGCGGCGTGTTCTTGGGGGCGCCGAGGCCGCGCCAGGTGCCGATCGACAGGTCGATGCCGCGCTCCTTGGCGGTAGGCACCTTGTCGAAGCCCTTCACGCGCTTGTCGGCCATGACCATCAGCACCTTGAGCTTGCCGGACTGCACATGCGTCGTGACTTCGGCCGGGCTTACCGCCACGGCCTCGATGTGTCCGCCCAGCAGCGCCAGCACCGCGGGCGCCGCACCCTGGAACGGGATATGGCCGAACCTGGTGCCGGTCTTGTCTTCGAGCGCTGCGGCCGCCAGGTGCCAGATCGAGCCGTTGCCCGAGTTGCCGACGCGCACGCCCTCGGGCGACTTCCTTGCCGCCGCCAGGAATTCCTCGATCGTGTTCCACGGCGCATCGGCCTTGACGGTGATGGCGGCCGGGTCGGCGTTGAGCTGCGCGATGGGCTGGAAGTCGTCGTAGTTGAACTTGGCCAGGCCCAGGTGCGGCAGCGTCAGCAGTTCCACCGTGAGCACCGCGAGCTTGTAGCCGTCGGGCTTGGCGTTGATCACCTCGGTCCAGCCGATGGCGCCGCCCGCGCCCGGGCGGTTGACGATCACGATGCTCTGCGAGATGTGCTTGCGGCTGGCCTCGGAGAAGGCGCGCGCCAGGCCGTCGGTGCCGCCGCCCGGCTGGTAGGGCACCAGCAGCTCGATCGTGCGGTTCGGAAAGTCGCCCGCCTGCGCCGCGGCAGGCGCGGCGAACCCGAGCGAAAGGGCGCACGCGGCCGAAAGGGTGGCGAGGCCGCCAAGGAATCTGCTTCTCTTCATCAGTTGTTGTCTCCGTTATTGATCTGATTCCCGTGTCTCGAAAAAGCGCGCTCTGCCGCGTCAGGGCATGTACTGCCCGCCATTCACTTCGATCACCTGGCCGGTCACGTAGCCCGAAAGCTGTTCCGAAGCCAGGTAGAGGAAGGCGCCCACGCATTCGTCGGGCGTGCCGATGCGGCCCATGGGAATGGCAGTGCGGAACGATTCGAGCATTGCGGGCGTCGAGAAGCGGTCCTGGAACGGCGTCTGGATCACGCCGGGCGCCACCGCGTTGACGCGGATGCTGTCGCCGACGAGCTCCCTCGCGAGTCCGTGCGTGGCCGTGCTCACGAAGCCCTTGGAGCCCGCGTACAGGTAGGCGCCCGGCCCGCCGCCGGTGCGCGCCGCGACCGAGGTCACGTTGATGATGTTGCCGCCGCCCTGGGTGCGCATCAGCGGCACCACCTCGCGCGCAAACGCGAGCACCGAGCGTGCGTTGATGTGCATCACCTCGTCGAACAGCGCATCGTCGAACTCGGCGATGGGCACGCGCTTGACCAGGCTGCCGGCGTTGTTCACCAGCACGTCGATGCGGCCGAAGCGCGCCGCCGCCTGCTTGACGCATTCGCGGATCGCGGCGGTGTCGCGCACGTCGGCCTGCAGTGCAAAGGCGTCGCCGCCGGCCTTGCGGATGGTCTCGACGACCTGGTTGGCGGCATCGGCCGAGCTGTTGTAGTGCACCGCCACGCGCATGCCGCGCGCCGCGAACGCAATGGCCACGGCGGCGCCGATGCCGGTGCTGGCGCCGGTAACCAGCGCTGTCTTGCCCTTGAGGTCTTCCATGGATGTTCCTTTCGAGGTCGGTGGGTTCAGGTCACGGGTGCCGGGTTGAACAGCACCAGCGCGTTGTGCAGCTTCCACTGTTCGGCCCAGGTCTTCCTGCGGCCGCTGGCCACGTCGAGCATCAGGCGGAACAGCTCCCAGCCGATGTCCTCGATGGTGGCGTCGCCGTCGGCGATGCGGCCCGCGTTCACGTCCATCAGGTCGTGCCAGCGGCGCGCCAGGTCGCTGCGCGTGGCCACCTTGATCACCGGCACCTCGGCCAGGCCGTAGGGCGTGCCGCGGCCGGTGGTGAACACGTGCAGGTTCATGCCGGCGGCCAGCTGCAGCGTGCCGCAGATGAAGTCGCTGGCAGGCGTGGCGGCATAGAGCAGGCCCTTCTGCCTGGCCTTCTCGCCCGGCGAGACCACGCCGGAGATCGGCGCGCTGCCGCTCTTGACGATCGAGCCCATGGCCTTCTCCACGATGTTCGAGAGCCCGCCCTTCTTGTTGCCCGGCGTGGTGTTGGCGCTGCGGTCGACGCGGCCGCGGTCCAAGTAGGCGTCGTACCAGGCCATCTCGCGGATCATGGCCTCGGCCACCTCGGGGGTGGTGGCGCGCGAGGTGAGCTGGTCGATGCCGTCGCGCACCTCGGTCACTTCCGAGAACATCACGGTGGCGCCGGCGCGCACCAGCAGGTCGGTGCAGAAGCCCACGGCCGGATTGGCCGTGACGCCCGAAAACGCGTCGCTGCCGCCGCACTGCACGCCCACCACCAGCTCGCTGGCCGGCACGGTTTCGCGCCGGCGGGCGTTGAGCCGCTCCAGATGCTCCTCGGCCTGCCGCATGATCGAGTCGATCATCGACATGAAGCCGACGTGCGCGTCGTCCTGCAGGCACACCACGTCGAGCTTGGCATTGGCCGTCTCGCCCACGTCGGCCACATTGCGCTCGTCCACCAGCGCGATGCTGCCCGGCGGCAGCAGGCGCTCGGGCTGCAGCTTCTCGCAGCCCAGGCTGATGACCATCACCTCGCCGCCGAAGTTCGGGTTGAGGCTGATGTTGCGCAGCGTGCGGATCGGAATGACGGCATCGGGCGCATCGATGGCCACGCCGCAGCCGTAGCTGTGCGACAGGCCCACCACGTCGTCGACGTGGGGGTACTTGGGCAGCAGCTCGGCCTTGATGCGCTGCACCGCGAAATCGACCACGCCCGCCACGCACTGCACGGTCTGCGTGATGGCGAGGATGTTGCGCGTGCCCACCGACCCGTCGAGGTTGCGGTAGCCCTCGAAGGTATAGCCCTCGAGCGGCGGCTGCGCGGGCGGCCGCACGGTGGCGATCGGCAGGCCTTCGAGCTCGCGCGCGGCGGGCATCTGCAGCAGGCGCTCGTGCACCCAGCTGCCAGCCGGGATCGGCTTCAGGGCATAGCCGATCGGCACGTTGTAGCGCCGCACCACGCCGCCTTCGGGAATGTCTTCCAGCGCCACCTTGTGTGCCTGCGGCACCTTGTCGACCAGCACGAGGCCGGACGCGAGCACGGTGCCGGCGGGCAGGCCGCCGTCGTTGGCCACGATGGCGACGTTGTCCGCTGCGTGCATGCGGATGAAGAGCGGTGCTCGGGTGTTCGGATCGGTCATCGCGGAACCTCTGTCTTGGCTGCTGTTACTTCACCACCATGAACATGCTCGGCAGCCAGGTCGAGAACGCCGGCACGAAGGTGACCACCGCCAGCGCGAAGATCAGCGCGCCGTAGAACGGCCAGATGGTCTTCATCACCGTGCCCACCGACACGCCGCCGATCGCACAGCCCACGAACTGCGTGGTGCCCACCGGCGGCGTGTTCAGGCCGAGCGCACAGTTGATCAGCATCACGATGCCGAACTGCACCGAGCTCATGCCGTAGTGCTGTGCGATCGGCAGGAAGATCGGCGTGCACAGCAGGATCGTTGCCGCCATGTCGAGGAAGGTGCCCAGCACGAACAGGATGATGTTGATGAGCAGGAAGATCACCCACGGCGTGCTCGTGATCTGCGACAGCATCTGGCCCGTGAGCTCGGCCACGCCATACAGGCTGATCAGGTAGCCGAAGGTGCTCGAGATGCCGATCAGCAGCAGGATCACGCCGGTGGTGCGCACTGCTTTCGAGGCCGCCTTCACGAAGTGCTCCCACTTCAGCGTGCGATAGACGAAGATGGTGAGCGCCAGCGCATAGAGCACCGCCACGGCCGCCGACTCCGTTGCCGTGAAGATGCCCGACAGGATGCCGCCGAGGATCAGCACCACGATGAACAGGCCCGGCAGCGCCGCCGCGAACGAGCGCGCCACGATGGCCCAGCCCGGGAAGCTGCCGGCCGGATAGCCGCGCTTCACCGCCACCAGGTAGGCGGCCGCGAGGTTGCTGAGGGTGAGCACCGCCGCCGGCAGCAGCGCCGCCAGGATCAGTGCCGCGATCGACACCTTGCCGCCCGCCGCGAGCGAATAGATGATCAGGTTGTGGCTGGTCGGCATCAGCGCGCCGACGAGGGCCGCATGGGTCGTCACGTTGACGGCGTAGTCGGCGTGGTAGCCCTCCTTCTTCATCATCGGGATCATCACGGCGCCCATGGCCGAGACGTCCGCCACGGGCGAGCCCGAGACGCCGCCGAACAGCGTGCAGGCCACCACGTTCGACATGCCGAGCCCGCCGCGCACGTGGCCCACGAGGTTGCGCGCGAAGTTGACGATGCGGTCCGCGATGCCGCCGTAGAGCATCAGCTCGCCGGCAAAGATGAAGAACGGAATCGCAAGGAACGAGAAGATGCCCATGCCCGAGGTCATCTGCTGGAAGCCGACCTCCAGCGGCAGGCCTTCATACAGCAGCGTGGACAGGGCCGAGAGGCCGATGGAGAAAGCGACCGGCACGCCCAGCAGCAGGAAGAGCGTGAACGAGAGGCAGAGAATCAACAGAGGAATGGTCATGATCTGGCCGCCTCGCCGGTGGTGGGGGCGCAATGGACTGTTCGGGGAATGCCGCGGAACCGGCTTTGCCGGGCCGCAGGCATTGCCCCCTGCAAGGGGGGTGGAGAAGCGACACGAAGTGCGCGAAGCCTGGGGGTGTGCATTGGTTATCCCCAGGCGGGTTCGACTTCGCGGCCTTGGGCGAGCGCGATGATGTGTTCGATGGAGAACATCACGATGAGGACGCCGGCCGCCGAGGCGGGCACGTATTTCCAGCCCTCGGAGATCCAGAGCGTGGGCAGCCGGTAGTCCCACACCGATTCGGCAAGGGAGGCGCAATTCCAGGCCATGGCCAGGCCGAACAGCAGGATCAGCGCGTGGATCAGGTATTCCATCTTCAGCCGCAGCCAGTCGGGCGCGAGCACGAGAAAGGATTCGAGGCCGATGTGGCCCGCGTCGCGCACGCCGACGGCGACGCCGAACATCGTGACGTAGAGCACCAGCAGCAGCGCCAGGCTTTCAGCCCAGGTGGGGGTGTTGTTGAGCACATAGCGGCCGAACACCTGCCAGCTCACGGCGCAGATCACCGCGACGAGCCCGAGGATGCCCAACCACATGCAGGCACGGGCGAGGGTGCGGCAAAGTTTGGTGTACATGAAAGTTCTTCTCTGTCTTACTCCCTCCCCTTCCGGGGGAGGGCAGGGGTGGAGGCAAGCAGCGTCTCTATGCCAGCGCCGTCGTGCCCCCATCCCAACCTTCCCCCGGAAGGGGAAGGAGCCAATCAGCAGATGGATTTGCTTACTTCGTGTCCTGCACGCGCTTGACCAGGTCCTTGAGCTTCGCGTCCGTGATGAACTTGTCGTACACCGGCTTCATCGCGGCCTGGAACGGCGCCTTGTCGACCTCGATGATCTCGGCGCCGCCGGCCTTCACCGTGGCGAGCGACTTGATCTCGCGCTCTTCCCACTGCTTGCGCATGTAGGGCACCGACTCCTTGGCGGCCTGGCGGATCCAGCCCTGCTCCTCGGCCGAGAGCTTGTCCCACACGCGCTTGGAGAACAGCAGCATCTCGGGCGCCATCGAGTGCTCGGTCTTGCTGTAGTACTTGGCCACTTCGAAGGCGCGGGCGCTTTCATAGGTCGGGTAGTTGTTTTCGGCGGCGTCGATCAGGCCGGTCTTCAGGCCCGTGTAGACCTCGCCCATGGGCATCGGCGTGGCGTTGGCACCCATGGCTTCGAGCATCGACACCCACAGGTCGGACTGCTGCACGCGCACCTTCAGGCCCTTCATGTCGGCAAAGCTGCGCACCGGCTTCTTGGCCGTGAACATCGAGCGCGCGCCGCTGTCGTAGTAGGCGAGGCCGACGAAGCCCTGCTTCTCGCACGACTTCAGGATCTCCTCGCCGATCGGGCCGTCGAGCACCTTGTGCAGGTGGTCGACCGAGCGGAACAGGAAGGGCATGGTGGGCACCTGCGTCTCGGCGCAGATGTTGTTCATCGGGGCGATGTTCACGCGCACCATCTGCAGCGCGCCGATCTTGGTCTGCTCGATGGTGTCCTTTTCGCTGCCGAGCGAGCTGTTGTTGAACACCTTGATGCTGTGCTTGCCGCCCGAGAGCGCCTTGAGCCGCTCGCTCATGAACTTGACCGCGGTCACGGTCGGGTAGTCGTCGGGATGAATGTCGGCCGAGCGGAACTCGGTGGCGCTGGCAGCCAGTGTGGTGAGCGCGGCTGCGGCGCCCACGGCAAGTGCGATCAGGGTCTTGTGGAGTTTCATTGTCTCGTCCTCTGCTTGGTGGTTGTCGTAAAAAGGAAAGAAGAAAAAAGTCAGCCGCCGAACGCCGGCTCGGGAACGCCCGCCACGCCGGGGCGCAGCGCGAACACGCCGCCGGCCAGGGGCTGGTCCGACAGGTCGATGCCGCCGGGCCGGATCGAGGTGACGAAGAGCGTGTCGAGCGCCGGGCCTCCGAAGGCGCACATCGCGGGCTTCTTCACCGGCACCTCGAGCGAGCGGTCGAGCCTGCCATCGGGCGTGAAGCGGTGCACCAGGCCGGCGTCGTTGCCGCAGATCCAGTAGCAGCCGCCGGCGTCGATTGCCGCGCCGTCGGGGCGGCCGGGCAGCGGCTTCATGTCGGCGAACAGGCGGCGGTTGTGCGGCGTGCCGGCGTCGGTGTCGTAGTCGAAGGCCCAGATGGCCTGCACCGCGGGATGCGAATCCGAGAGGTACATCGTGCGGCCGTCGGGGCTGAAGGCAAGCCCGTTGGGCACGATGAAATCGTCCAGGCGCATGGCGGCTGCGGCGCTGCCCCTGGCGTAGCTGTAGAGCCGGCCGACGCGCGCGCCGGCGGTCATGTCCTGCAGCATCGTGCCGGCCCAGAAGCGGCCTTGGCGGTCGCAGCGGCCATCGTTGAAGCGCATCGCGGGCATGGCGTGCGCCACGGGGGCGAGCGCGGTGGCGGCCAGCGTGCCGCCGGCCTGCGGCGCGAGCGAGAAGAGGCCGCTTTCCATGCCGGCGATCCAGGCGCCGGGCGCATCGGCGCGCGGCGCGATGCAGGCAATCATTTCATCCGCATGCCAACGGGCATGGCCTTCGCTCGCATGCCAGCGGTTCAGCGCGCGCGCCGGAATGTCGACCCAGTAGAGCGCCTGTTCCGCGGCATGCCACACCGGGCTTTCGCCGGTGCCGTTGCGCGCATCGAGGACGAGCTCAGCCTGCATCGCCGAAGGGTCCCTGCGCCGTGAACGCGCCGCCCTGGTAGATGGCGTTGGGATCGGTCGGCGCCACGAGTGGCTGCGCCTCGACCTTGTCGCGGAACACCTCGGAGCTGTCCTGCGGCACGAAGCCCAGGTGGGCGGCCGCGCTGTTGTCCCACCAGACGTCGCGGTTGTTGGACATGCCGTAGACCACCGTGTGCTTCACGTCGGGCGTGAAGAGCGATTTCTCGATCAGCGTGGTCAGGTCGCGGTAGCTGAGCCAGGTGCTCATCATGCGGCGGTTGAGCGGCTCGGGGAAGGACGAGCCGATGCGGATGCTCACCGTCTCGATGCCCCAGCGGTCGAAATAGAACTGCGCCATGTCCTCGCCGAAGGACTTCGACAGGCCGTAGTAGCCGTCGGGCCGGCGCGGGGCATGGGCGTCGATGTGCTCGGTCTGCTTGTAGAAGCCGATCACATGGTTGGAGCTGGCGAACACCACGCGCTTCACGCCGTGGCGGCGCGCGGCTTCGTAGACGTTGAAGACGCCCTTGATGTTGGCCTCGAGAATTTCCTCGAACGGGCGCTCGACCGAAACGCCGCCCAGGTGCACGATGGCGCTGCAGCCCTCGACCAGCGCGTGGACCGCGGCCTTGTCCGAAAGATCGCAGGGGACGACTTCTTCGTGCGCACCCTCGGAAGGGGAGAGGGCGGCAATGTCGGACAGGCGCAAGATCCGGGCATAGGGACGCAGGCGTTCGCGCAGGACCTTGCCCAGTCCGCCGGCGGCGCCGGTCAGCAGAATCCGGTGGAGCGGGGGGTGGGGGGCTTGATGGGACGTCGACATTTTTGCTGGCCTGATAAGTTATCTGTTGTCGTACAACTAATGCGGGATTATTATCGTGACCATGGTCCAGACGACTGCGGGTAATCCCTCAATTTCCGACGCGGCGACAGAAGTTGCCGCCGGCACGCCCTTCGTGGGGCGCCCGCGGCCGCGAGGGCTCGCCCACGGGCTGGTGGAAGACCTGGGCGAGAAGATCCGCAGCCAGCAACTGCGCCCGGGCGACAAGCTGCCGACCGAGTCGGCCATCATGCAATCCTTCGGCGTCAGCCGCACCGTGGTGCGCGAGGCGCTGTCCAAGCTGCAGGCCGCCGGGCTGGTGGAAACGCACCATGGCGTCGGCACCTTCGTGCTGCAGCCGCGCGCGGCCGGCATGTTCCGGCTCGATTCCGCCGACATCGCCACTTCGGTGGACGTGCTGGCGGTGCTCGAGCTGCGCATCAGCCTCGAAACCGAATCCGCCGGGCTGGCCGCCACGCGCCGCACCGAGGAGCAGCTGCTCGCGATGCGCCAGGCGCTCGACGATTTCGAGCGCAACGTGGCGGTGGCGGGGGACACCGTGGCGCCGGATTTCCGCTTCCACCTGCAGATCGCCCAGGCCACCGGCAACCCGTACTTCGCGGACATCATGAGCCACCTGGGCACCACGATCATTCCGCGCACGCGCATCACCGCCATCCGCAACTACGACCGGCGCGGCGAGTACCTGAGCCGCGTCAACCGCGAGCACGAAGAAATCTACGCGGCCATCGCCCGCCGCGATCCCGAGTCGGCCCGGGCGGCCATGCGCATCCACCTGACCAACAGCCGCGAACGGCTGCGCGTGGCGCAGGAAGCGGCCCAGCAGGCCGCGGCCAAGACGCCGCCAGCGGCTTCCTGAGAAGAAATTTCGGGCAGATGCTGGACAAGTGTCGTTCCTAGTTGTACGATGACTGACAACACAACTCAGCAGGAGACTTGGAATGAGCTTGAAACGACGTGATCTGATGCTTGGCGCCCTCGGCGGCGGCGTGCTTGCGGCCGGTGGCGTGCATGCTGCCGACAACTGGCCGTCCAAGCCCGTGCGCATCGTGGTGCCGTACCCGCCGGGCGGTTCGTCCGACATCATTGCCCGCTCCATCAGCCAGCAGTTGTCGGAGGCGCTCGGCCAGCCGGTCATCGTCGAGAACAAGCCGGGCGCCAACGGCAACCTCGGCGCCGATTTCGTCGCCAAGTCCAAGCCCGACGGCTACACGCTGCTGCTGTGCGACGTCGGCGCGCTCGCCATCAGCCCCTCGGTCTACACGCGGCTGCCTTTCGATCCTTCCAAGGACCTGCGCGGCGTGACCATGCTGGCCTATTCTCCGCATCTGCTGGTGGTGCACCCGTCGGTCCAGGCCAACAACCTGAAGGAACTGGTCGCGCTGTCGAAGAAGTCGGAAATCAATTTTGCCGTGACCGCCACCGGCAGCGCGCCGCACCTGGCCGGCGTGGCGCTCGAGCGCGCGAGCGGGGCGCGCTGGCAGTACGTGCCCTACAAGGGCGGCGTGCAGGCGGTGCAGGACACGGTGGCGGGCCAGACGCAGATCCTGATGAACGGCATGCTCGCCACCCTGCCTCATGTGCAGAGCGGCAAGCTCAAGGTGCTCGGCGTCTCGAAAGCGACGCGCATGCCGCTGATCGGCGAAGTGCCCACCATCGCGGAGCAGGGCGTGGCCGGCTTCGAGTCGGGCACCTGGCAAGGCGTGCGGGTGGCCAAGGGCACGCCCGACGCCATCGTGCAGCGCCTCAACAAGGAACTGATCACCGTCATCCGCTCAGCCGACATCCGCTCGCGCCTCGCAGGCCAGGGCGCCGAGGTCGTGACCATGGCGCCGGCCGAGGAAGAGCAGTTCTTCGGCAAGGAACGCGCGCGCTGGGCCAAGGTGGTGGCCGACGCGGGCATCAAACTCGACTAAGCGCCCCAGGATCCATTTTCAACTCACTCTCATTGGTGTCTCGATGAACCCTCAAGAACTCAAATCCATCATGGGCTCCGGCCTGCTCTCGTTCCCGTTGACCGACTTCGACGCGAACGGCGACTTCAACAAGAAGGGCTACGAGCAGCGTCTCGAATGGCTCGCTCCCTACGGCGCGAGCGCGCTGTTCGCGGCCGGCGGCACCGGCGAGTTCTTCTCGCTGACCGGCGACGAGTACCCCGGCATCATCCAGACCGCGGTCGACACCTGCCGCGGCGTGGTGCCCATCATTGCGGGCGCCGGCGGCCCCACGCGCTTTGCGATCCAGTGCGCGCAGGCGGCCGAGAAGGCCGGCGCGCACGGCATCCTGCTGCTGCCGCACTACCTGACCGAAGCCGGCCAGGAAGGCCTGGCCGCGCACGTGGAAGCCGTGTGCAAGAGCGTGAAGTTCGGCGTGATCGTCTACAACCGCGCCACCAGCCGCCTCAAGCCCGAGACGCTGGCCGCGCTGGCCGAGCGCAACCCGAACCTCGTGGGCTTCAAGGACGGCGTGGGCGACATCGAGGCCATGGTGGCCATCTACCAGAAGATGGGCGATCGCTTCGCCTACCTGGGCGGGCTGCCCACGGCCGAGGTCTATGCCGCGGCCTACAAGGCGCTGGGCACGCCGGTGTATTCGTCGGCCGTCTTCAACTTCATCCCGAAGACCGCGATGGATTTCTACCAGGCCGTTGCCGCCGACGACCTGCCCACGCAGCACCGCCTGCTGAAGAACTTCTTCATGCCCTACCTGGAACTGCGCAACCGCGTGCCGGGCTATGCGGTGAGCATCGTCAAGGCCGGCGCGAAGATCGTCGGCCACGACGCCGGCCCGGTGCGCGCACCGCTGACGGACCTCAAGCCCGCCGAGATGGAACAGCTCAAGGTGCTGATCGACGCGCTCGGCCCGCAGTAAGCGGCCGAGCCGGGAACGACGACAACAAACAACAACGGAGACAACGCATGTCCATCAAGAAGTTCTTCCTCATGGCCGCATCGGCCCTTCTGTTCTCGGGCTGTGCGATGGCGCCCGCGGGCGGCGGCGCTTCGGCCGAGCCGGCCGTGGCCGCGGCCGCCGAGCGGCTGCGCCTTGCGATGATCGACCCCACGCCCGCCGCCCTGGGCGCGCTGGTGGCCGACGACCTGAGCTACGGCCATTCGAGCGGCAAGGTCGACACCAAGGCCAGCTTCATCGGCGACCTGGTGGCCGGCAAGTCGGACTTCGTGAGCATCGCGATCACCGACCAGACCATCAAGGTGGCGGGCGACGTTGCGATCGTGCGCCACACGCTCGCGGCCGACACCAACGATTCGGGCAAGCCCGGCAAGGTGGCGCTCAAGATCCTCGGTATCTGGCAAAAGCAGGGCGGCGAGTGGAAGATGCTGGCCCGCCAGGCCGTGCGGATCTAGCCGCACTTTTTCTTCCAGGGTCCGCGCAAACAATGACACTTCCAGACTCCGCTTCTCCCATCTCCGGCGCGCCCGTCGTCACCGCCATGCGCGTGGTGCCCGTCGCAGGCCACGACAGCATGCTCATGAACCTGAGCGGCGCGCACGGCCCGTTCTTCACGCGCAACCTGCTGATCCTGACCGACAGCGCGGGCCACACCGGCGTCGGCGAAGTGCCCGGCGGCGAGAAGATCCGCCAGACCCTCGAGGATGCGCGCGGCCTCATCGTGGGCCAGCCCCTCGGCCGCCACAACGCCGTGCTCAACGCCATGCGCAGCGCTTTCGCCAACCGCGACAGCGCAGGCCGCGGCCAGCAGACCTTCGACCTGCGCGTGACCATCCATGCGGTCACGGCGGTGGAGGCGGCCTTGCTCGACCTGCTGGGCCAGCACCTCGAAGTGCCGGTGGCCGCACTGCTCGGCGAAGGCCAGCAGCGCGACGCCGTGCAGATGCTCGGCTACCTGTTCTACGTGGGCGACCGCACCAGGACCGACCTGCCCTACGAGAGCGACCCCGGCGCCGCCGACGACTGGTTCCGCCTGCGCCACGAAGAAGCCATGACGCCCGAAGCCATCGTGCGCCTGGCCGAGGCCACGCATGCGCGCTACGGCTTCACCGACTTCAAGCTCAAGGGCGGCGTGCTGCGCGGCGAGGAAGAAGTCGAAGCCATCCGCGCGCTGCACGAGCGCTTTCCCAAGGCGCGCGTCACGCTCGACCCGAACGGCGGCTGGCTGCTGGCCGATGCGATCCGTTTGTGCCGCGACCTGCACGGCGTCATGGCCTATGCCGAAGACCCGTGCGGCGCCGAAGGCGTGTTCTCCGGCCGCGAGGTGATGGCCGAGTTCCGCCGCGCCACGGGCCTGCCGACCGCCACCAACATGGTCGCCACCGACTGGCGCGAGATGGTGCACAGCCTCTCGCTGCAGTCGGTCGACATCCCGCTGGCCGACCCGCACTTCTGGACGATGCAGGGCTCGGTGCGCGTGGCCCAGCTGTGCCAGGCCTGGGGCCTGACCTGGGGCTCGCATTCGAACAACCACTTCGATGTGTCCTTGGCCATGTTCACGCACGTGGCGGCGGCCGCGCCGGGCAAGGTCACGGCCATCGACACGCACTGGATCTGGCAGGACGGCCAGCGCCTGACCAAGGCGCCGCTGCAGATCGAGGGCGGGTTCGTGAAGGTGCCCACGCGCGGCGGGCTGGGCGTGGAGCTCGACATGGACGAGGTCGAGAAGGCGCACCAGCTGTACCTGAAGCACGGCCTGGGCGCGCGCAACGATGCGCAGGCGATGCAATACCTGATCCCGGGCTGGACTTTCGACAATAAAAAACCCTGCATGGTCCGTTGAGGTTTAGTCTCCCGTTTCCATTTCCGCAGCCGGACGACACGCAGTGCTCCGGCTTCTTTCTTTCCATCGAGCAGCACAAGGAATCCTCATGCAAAACTTCGACAACCTGATCGGCGGCGAATGGCGTGCCGGCGCGAGCTACAGCCCCAACCTCAACCCCAGCAACCTGTCCGACGTGCTGGGCCAGTACGCGCAGGGCACGGCCGCCGATGTCGAGGCCGCCGTGGCCGCCGCCACCGCCGCCTTCCCGGCCTGGGCCACCGGCAGTATCCAGGCGCGCTCCGACGCGCTCGACAAGATCGGCACCGAGATCCTCGCGCGCAAGGAAGAGCTCGGCACCCTGCTCGCCCGCGAGGAAGGCAAGACGAAGGCCGAAGGCATCGGCGAGGCCACCCGCGCCGGCCAGATCTTCAAGTTCTTCGCCGGCGAATGCCTGCGCCTCGCGGGCGAGCTGCTGCCTTCGGTGCGCCCGAACATCGGCGTGGAAATCACGCGCGAGCCGGTCGGCGTGGTCGGCCTCATCACGCCCTGGAACTTCCCCATCGCCATTCCGGCCTGGAAGATCGCGCCGGCGCTGGCCTTTGGCAACTGCGTGGTGCTCAAGCCCGCTGACCTCGTCCCGGGCTGCGCCTGGGCGCTGGCCGAAATCATCAGCCGCTCGGGCATCCCGGCGGGCGTGTTCAACCTCGTGATGGGCCGCGGCAGCGTGATCGGCAACGCCCTGGTCGGCCATCCCGGCATCCATGCGATCAGCTTCACCGGCTCGGTCGGCGTGGGCCGCAACATCGCCGTGCAGTGCGTCACCAACCACAAGAAGGTGCAGCTCGAGATGGGCGGCAAGAACCCGCAGGTGGTGCTGGACGACGCCGACCTGGCCCAGGCCGTGGAGCTCAGCGTGCAGAGCGCCTTCTACTCCACCGGCCAGCGCTGCACGGCGTCGAGCCGGCTGATCGTGACCGAAGGCATCTACCCGAAGTTCATCGAGGCGATGAAGGCGCGCATGGCGAAGATCAAGGTGGGCGATGCGCTGGCGCAGGGCACCGACATCGGCCCGGTGTCGTCGAAGTCGCAGCTCGACCAGGACATGGAATACATCGCCATCGGCAAGGGCGAGGGCGCCACGCTGGCCGCGGGCGGCGAGCTCTTGAAGCTGGAGACCGACGGCTACTACATGTCGCCGGCGCTCTTCAGCGAATCGGCTGCTGCGATGCGCATCAACAAGGAAGAGATCTTCGGCCCGGTGGCGAGCGTGATCCGCGTGAAGAACTACGAAGAGGCGCTGGCCACGGCCAACGACACGGAGTTCGGCCTGTCGGCGGGCATTGCGACCACGAGCCTGAAGTACGCCACGCACTTCAAGCGCCACAGCCAGGCCGGCATGGTGATGGTGAACCTGCCCACGGCGGGGGTGGACTACCACGTGCCGTTCGGCGGGCGCAAGGGTTCGAGCTACGGGCCGCGCGAGCAGGGCAAGTACGCGCAGGAGTTCTTCACCACGGTGAAGACGGCGTACACGCTGGCTTGAGGCCCCAGGGCCGGGCGCCGCGCGCGCCCGGCCCCGGCCGTCTGCTTCACAGCCGATGGCCGCCGCGCGCCATCGAGCGCCGCAGGCCCAGTGCGAGCAGCACGCCGATCGCGCCCGCCAAGGCCACGATGGCGGCGGCCGCCGGCCAGCCCAGCGAATCCACGGCACCGCCCACGATCACGGGGCCGATCATCTGGCCAAGATTGCTGCCCAGCATGAGCAAGCCCATCGACATCGGGACCAGCCGCGTGCTCGGTGCCACGAGGGGGGAGGTGCCGATCAGCGTTGCGGGAAGCAGGCCGCCCGCGCCCGAGAAGACCAGGCACAGCACAAAGGCCGGCAGCGCGCCGAGCACCGGCAGGAAGATGCCGACGGCCGAGATGCCCATCAACGCGCTGGCCAGTGCCGCGAGCAGCCAGCGCGCGATGCCGCGCTTCAGCAGCATGCCGGCCGCAAGATTGCCCGCCACATTGACACAGCAGGCCACGGCGCTCAGCTGTCCGGCCGTGGCCGTGCCCACCCCCATGCGCTCGATCAGCAGCACCGGCAGAAAGCTGAATAGCGCGAAGAACTGCAGGCTGTAGATCACGAACGAAGCGGCGATCAGCGCCGGCGCACCGGCCTTTGCCGTGGTGGCCGCATCGCGGGCCATGCTGCGCCACGAGACCGGCGCCTCGCGGGCGCTTCCACTCGCACCGCGCGAAACGCCCGCCAGCACCAGCACCGCAACCAAGGCCGCAAGCGCGGCATTGCCCAGCCACAAGCCGCGCCAGCCGCCCGGCAGCGAGCCGCTGAAAAGCGCGATGGCAATCCCGGCGGGCATGAAGCAGCTCCAGATCGCGAAGGCAAGGTCCTTGCCGCCGGGCGCGACCATGCGCTGCAGCACCGAAGGGCCGGCGATGGTGATCAGCACGAAGCCCAAGCCTTCGACGACGCGGCCGATCAGCAGCATTGCGATGCCGTGTGCCCATGCGCCCGCCGCGCTGCCGATGGCAATGGCCAGCAGGCCGGCCACCAGCAGGCCCCTGTCGCCGGCGCGCGCGACCCATGCGCCGACCGGAACCGAGCCAGCCACGCCCAGCAGCGAGAACGTGGCCATGAGCCAGCCGACCATCGAGAGGTCGAGCCCGAAGTCTGCGCGCAGCTGCGGCACCGCAATGGCGACCTTGCCGACCTGAAGAGACGCCATGACACCGGCAGCCACGACCAGCGCCACGCCGCGCCAGTGCGTTGAAGAAGGTGAGAGCGGCGCGGCGGCGGGTGGCGAAGTGGCGCCGCGCATTTGGATTCGGTTCTGCATGCCGCAACTTTGCAGCGGGCGAACGATCAATGAAAGCGAATAATATCGGCCAATTCAATCGATTGGATAGATCATGCTGGACATCCTCACCCTGAGCCAGATGCAGATGTTCGTTGCCGTGGCGGATGCCGGCAGCTTCCGTGCCGGCGCGGTCCGGCTGCACCGGGTGCAGTCGGCCGTGAGCCATGCCATTGCCAATCTCGAAGAACAGCTTCAGGTGCGGCTCTTCGACCGCTCCGGCCACAAGCCGGTGCTTACGCCCACGGGCAAGGCACTGCTCGGCGACGTGCGGGTCATCCTGTCGAAGGTCGAGGCGCTGCGCTCGCGCGCGCAGGGGCTCGAACAGGGCATCGAGTTCGGCCTGGCGATGGCGGTGGACACGCTCTTTCCGCCGGACCTCCTGGCCAGCGCGCTGCGCGGCATGCATGCGGTCTATCCGAGCATTGCCATCCGCGTGGAATACAGCTCGATGGGCGGCACCGTCGATGCATTGAATTCGGGTCGATGCGATCTCGCCATTGCGGCCTTCGGCCATGCCGACGAAAAAATCAGCCGCGAATTCCTCATGCAGCTTCATACCGTGGCCGTCGCCGCGCCGTCGCATGCGCTGGCGGTCCATGCGGGCCAGCGCGGTGCCAGGGGCCTGGATGCCGCCGCGGCCGAGCACGTGCAGATCGTGGTGGAAGATCCGAGCACGCTCAGCCAGGGCTACGACATCGACGTGCTCTCGCCTTCGACCTGGCGCGTGACCGACATGCACATCAAGCTCGCGCTGCTGCGCGCGGGCCTAGGGTGGGGAAAGATGCCTGCGTGGCTGGTGGCCGGCGACCTGGCCGCCGGAACGCTGGTGCAATTGCCGGTGAGCCGCATCGGCCCCGGCGGTGGAACGAGCCAGCAGTGCCATTTCTGCCACCGCGCCGACAAGGCACTGGGAGCGGGCGCCGCGCTGCTGCGCGAATGCCTCATGGCGGAAGCGAAGGCGGCGGCGCCCGGCGGCGGCGGCGCATCAGCATCTCCACGAGCTCGAAGATCCCCTCGCTCAGCAGCGCCAGCGCCGCGGCCGGCAGCGCGCCGGCCAGCAGCAGCTCGCGGTCGTTGAGCGCCAGCCCCGTGACGATGCGCTCGCCGAATCCGCCCGCGCCGATGAAGGCCGCGATGGTGGCGGTGCCAATGGCGATCGCGGTGGCTGTCCGCACGCCCGCCAGCAGCGTGGGCAGCGCCAGCGGCAGCAGCACCAGCCGCAGGCTTTGCGGCGGCGTCATGCCCAGCGCGGTGCCGGCCAGGCGCAGGCCGTTCGGCACTTCGGCCAGGCCCGTCACGGTGTTGCGCATGATCGGCAGCAGCGAATAGAGCGTGAGCGCGATCAGCGCGGGCAGCGCGCCGATCGCCCCGAGCATCGAGATCAGCACGGCCAGCAGCGCGAGCGAAGGCACGGTCTGCAGCAGGCTCGCGAAGCCGAGCACCAGCGCACGCAGCCGCACATGCGGAAACACCAGGATCGCGAGCGGCACGCCGATCAGGATCGCGACGCCGACGGATACCGCCACCAGCACCAGGTGCTGGCGCGCAAGCTGCCAGAGGTCGGGGCCGAACAGCTTGGCGGTGAAGCCGCGCCGGGGCTCCTGGGTCTTTGCGCCCTGGCCGGTGCCGGCCAGGAAGTCGCGCGCAATGGTGTCGAAGGGCACGCTCTGCAACTCGGCGCGCGCGTTCATCGCGATCATCGCGTGCTCGTCGATGCGGCCTTCGAGCGTCTGCAGCGCGGCCCATGCCTTGGGCAGCCGTGCCGGCAGGTCGAGCCTGTAGAGCACCACGGCGTCGTAGCGCGGAAAGTACTTCCTGTCGTCTTCGAGCACGCGCAGGCCGAGGTGCTCGATCTTGGCGTCGGTGGTGTAGATGTCGATGGCGTCGATCTGCTTTGCGGCCACGGCTTCGTAGGCCAGGCCATGGTCGAGGCCGGTGGGCACCTGCTTGAAGCCGTAGCGCGCGGCCAGGCCCTTCCAGCCGTCGGCGCGGCCGATGAATTCGTTCGACAGGCCGAGCCTGAGTTCGGGGTGCTTCGCAAGGTCGCTCAGCGTGCGCAGCCCGAGCCGTTCGGCATCGGCCGCCCGCACCGCCAGCGCATAGCCGTCGTTGAAGCCCAGCGGGATCGCCACGCCCAGGCCCATCGGCGCCAGCGCCGCATTCATGGCCTCGCGCGTTTCGGCCGGCGAGCCCTTGAGGATCTCGAGCGCGATGGTGCCGGTGTATTCGGCGTAGAGATCGATGGCGCCCGAACGCAGCGCCTCGTAAACGATGGCCGTGTTGCCCAGCCCCTGGCGCACCACCGGCGGCGATGCGGTGTGCGGCGCCGCGGTCTGCGCCAGCAGCTCGGCCAGGATGTACGACTCGGTGAAGCGCTTGGAACCCACGCGCAGCGCACCGTCGCCGGACTGCGCCGATGCAACGGCACCGAGCCAGGCCATGGCAAGGAACAACAAGGCGGCGCGCAGCATGCGGTGGCGGGGCAGTGGCATCGCAGGCCAGTGTATAGACATAGGGCCTGTTGACGCTATTTCTGGGGATCGCGTTGCCCGGCCAAAGGGCTGGCTGCAAGGCGCCCGTGCGCCGCAAGGCGTGCGCCTTGCAAGCGCGGGCAACGCCGCAGACGGCCCCTTGGCCGGGCAACCCGCAGGGAAGGCCAGCCGCAGCGGGCCACTCGGCGTTGCACTCCTTATGTGCGCATGCACATGCAGCGTCGCGCGCCTTGATTGGCCCGCTGCGGCTGGCCTTCGCGACCCCAGAAATAGCGTTAACAGGCCCTGGCCGGCGTACCCGCCAATCTCCTACAAACCCTGGTGCGGGCTACCGATGCGTCGTCGACGCCATCGCACCCATAGTGGCTGCCATGAAGAAGAGACCTCCACTGCTGCCCGGCCCCGACGTCCACGGCCTGCGCGAGCTGCCGGGCCTGCGGGTCGAGGGCTACAGCCTGCAGCTGCGCGACAAGGACGGCTTCGTCGGCGACCAGGCCAGCCAGACGGCCTTCAGGGAACTGCTCGAACGCTGGCGGAAGCGCCGCCGCAAGGCCGGCACCGATCCATTGGGCAAGGCACACTCGCGCGACCTCAGCAAGAAGCAGCTCGACCGCGTGCTGCTGAAGACCTCGGCGGCCGGCGACCTGATGCATGGCGCCATCGAGGAATTTGCCGAGGAACTGGCCTTCGTGATCCAGCGCTTCACGCGCCAGCCCTCATGGAAGAAGGTGGAGCGCATCGTGGTGGGCGGCGGCTTCACCGAAAGCGACGTGGGCGAGCGCGCCATCCTGCAGACCGCCGCCATCCTCGAGGAGCTGGGCGTGCACGTCCAGCTCGGGCGCCTGTCGCACGAGGTCGACGACGGCGGCCTGATCGGCTGGGTGCACCTGGCGCCGCCGGCCATGCTGAAGAAGCACGACGCCATCCTGGCGGTGGACATCGGCGGCACCAACGTGCGCTGCGGCATCGTGAAGACGCGGCGGCGCAAGGCGCGCGACCTGTCGCTGGCCAAGGTGGTGCGGCGCGAAAAATGGCGGCATGCGGACGACGATCCGAACCGCACCGACATGGTCGAGCGCATCGCGGCCATGCTCGAGGACATGGTGCGCTACTGCGAGCGCAAGCACATCCGCCTGGCACCCTTCATCGGCATTGCCTGCCCCGGGCTGATCCGCAAGGACGGCTCGATCGAGCGCGGCACGCAGAACCTGCCGGGCGATTGGGAAAGCCGCGCGTTCCACCTGCCGAGCGCGCTGTGGCGCCGCATGCCGATGATCGGCTCGGGCCCCACGCTGATCCTGATGCACAACGACGCGGTGGTGCAGGGGCTGAGCGAACTGCCCTTCATGCACGACGTCTGCCACTGGGGCGTGCTGACCATCGGCACCGGCCTTGGCAACGCAAGCTTCACCAATACCTTCTAGCCCGGTGCATTCGGTGCTGGCGGCATGCCGCCGCCGAGCGCCTTGTAGACCGCCACCATGCCCACCGCCATGCGGCTCGTGCTCTGCACCTGGTCGCGCCGCGCCTGCAGCAGGGCGCGGCGCGCATCGAGTTCGACGCCGAAATCCGTGAGCCCGTTGGCATAGCGCGCATGCGCGAGCGTGAGCGCGTCGCGGCTGCTGCGTTCGCGCTCGGCCAGCTCGGCATGGCGCTGGCGTTCGGCGGCGTAGGCGCTCAGCGCCGAATCGATCTCGTGCCAGGCCTTGAGCACGGCCTGCTGGAAGGCCACCGCGGCTTCCTGCTGCTGCAGCTCGCGCAGGTTCACCGTGCTGCGGCGCCGGCCGTTGTCGAAGATCGGCAGGCTGATGGACGGGCCGACATGCCATTGGCGGCTGCCCCATTCGCCGAAGCGCTCGCTGCCGGCCGACTCGTAGCCGAAGCCCGCGCCGAGCGTGACGCGCGGATAGAGGTCGGCCACCGCCACGCCGATGCGCGCGGTGGCAGCATGCAGCTGGGCTTCGGCTACGGCGATGTCGGGGCGCCGGCGCGCCACGTCGCCGGGAAGCCCCAGTGCCAGCTCGGGCAGAGGCGGCGCCTGCAGCGCTTCGAGCGCATTGCCCGCGCCCTCGGAAGGCAGCGCGAGTTCGGCGTTCAGCGTGCCGGGCGATGCACCGGCCAGCAGCGTGATCTGGTTCATGGCCTGGGCCTCCTGCTGCAGCAGCACCGGAATGCGCGCGCGCAGCTCGGCCAGCTGCGTGCGCTGGCGCGTCGGGTCCAGGTCGGTGACCAGGCCGCCGTCGGCGCGTGCCTGCACCAGTTCGAGCGATTCGGCCGCGGCCGCGATGTCGGCGCGCGCCACGCGCAATTCGCGCTGCGCGCCGCGCAGTTCGAAGTAGCTGCGCGCCACCTCGGCCTGCACGCTGAGCTGCGCCTGCCGCAGCAGCGCGGCCGATGCGCCGGCATCCGCATCGGCAGCCTCGACGCTGCGCCGCACGCGGCCCCAGAGATCGATTTCCCAGGAGGCATCGAAACCGGCCTGGTAGAGGTTGTAGGGCTCGCTGAGCGTGCGGATCAGCTGGTCGCGGTTGGCGACCGACGAGCCCAGCGCATCGATCATCCGCGTGGCGGCGCCGCTCTCGCTCTGGCGCTGCCGGTTGATGCTGCCGCTGGCATTGAGCTGCGGTGCCTGCTGCGCCGCCGCCGCGGTGCGTTGCACGCGGCTTTGCGCAAAGCGCAGCGCGGCGGTCTGCAGGTCATGGTTGGCGGCCAGCGCGCGCGCCTGCAGGCGGTCGAGCAGCGGATCGCCGAAGGCCTTCCAGTCGCCGGATGCAATGCCTGCCGGCACGGCCGTGCGCTCGGCGCCGAGCAGCGCCGCCGAGCCGCCGTGCCATGCGGACCAGTCGGCGGGTGCCTGCACCTGCGCGGGCCGGTGGTCGGGCCCCACGGCGCAACCGCCCAGAAGAAGCACAAGCGTGGAATATGCAAAGAGGATGCGCGATGCGGGCATGGGGTGCTCCCTAGACCAGACGATGGCGAAACAGCCAGGCCGCCAGCGGCAGCGTGACGATGGCGATGATCGACAGCGGAATCAGGTTGTGCCACACCGCGGCCAGGCCCACGCCCTCGAGGTAGACGCGCTGCGCCAGGTCGATCGCGAAGCGCAGCGGGTTGGCCATGGTGATCAGCTGCAGCACCTGCGGCATGTTGCGCACCGGCGTGGTCAGGCCGGAGAGCAGCATCATCGGCATCAGCAGCACGAAGGTGTAGAGCATGGCCTGCTGCATGTTGGCCGACACCGCCGAGATCGACAGGCCGATGCCCACGCTGGCCACCGTGAAGAAGGCCAGCCCGGTGTAGAGCGTGATGAGCGAGCCCGCCATCGGAATGCCGAACCAGAACAGCGCCACCAGCAGGATCAGCGTCGACTGCGCAAGGCCCACCAGCACCGGCGGCAGCGCCTTGCCGATCATGATCTCGAGCGGCGACATCGGCGTGACCAGCAGCTGGTCGAAGGTGCCTTGCTCGCGCTCCCGCGCCACCGACAGCGCGGTGAGCAGCAGCGTCTGCAGCATGCTGAGCGCGGCGATCAGGCCGGGCAGCAGGTTCCACCGGGTTTCGAGGTTGGGGTTGAACCAGGCGCGCGATTCGATGGTGAGCGGAACCGGCGGCGCGCCGGCGCGCGTGCGCAGCTCGGCGTTGTAGCGTTCGACCACCGCGCCCACGTAGCCGGCCGCAGAGCCCGCGCTGTTGGAGTTGCGCGCATCCAGGATCAGCTGGATGGCCGCAGGCTGGCCCCCGCTGAGCCGCTGCTCGAAGTTCGGCGCGATCTGGATCACGAGCAGCGCCTTCTCGGTATCGATCACCTCGCGGATGTCGGCCTGCGTGCGCAGCGTGGCCACGCGATGGAAGACGCCGGTGCTGTCGAGGTGCGCGATGAGCTCGGTCGATGCACCGGTGCGGCTCTGGTCGAGCAGCGCATAGGGCACGTTCGAGAGGTCGTAGGTGGCGGCGTAGCCGAAGATGAGGCTCTGCATGATGGCCGGAACGAACAGGATCACGCGGCTTGCCGGATCCTTGAAGATGGCGAGCAGCTCCTTCTGGCAGAGGTTGGCGATGCGCAGCAGAAAGTCGATCATGGAAGGCGCCCCTTCAATCCAGGCTCTTGCGCGTGACCACGCGGGCAAGCAGCAGCAGGCCCACCGCATAGGCCGCGAGGACAGCGCAGTTGCGCCAGATCAGCGGCCAGACGTCGCCCGCGAGGAACAGCGTCTTGATCAGGTCCATGAAGTAGGTGGCCGGCAGCACATGCCCGATCACGCGCACGGCGGTGGGCACGTTGCGCAGGTCGAACAAAAAGCCCGACAACATCATCGAAGGCATGAAGGTGGCGATCAGCGCCACCTGGCTCGCGAGAAACTGGTTGCGCGTGACCGACGAGATCACCAGCCCCAGGCTCACGGCCACGACCAGGTAGAGCATGGAGCTGAGCACCACCGCGAACAGCGAGCCGACCATCGGCACCGCGAACAGGAAGCGCGCGGCCAGGAGGCACAGCGCGAGGCCCAGCATGCCGACCGCAAAGTACGGAATGATCTTGGCCAGCAGTATTTCCACCGGCCGCACCGGCGTGACGAACAGCGCCTCGAGCGTGCCGCGCTCCCATTCGCGGGCCATCACCAGTGCGGTGAGGAACGCGCCGATCAGCGTCATGATGAGCACGATGAGTCCCGGCACCAGGTACCAGGTGCTGGTGTTCGCGGCGTTGAACCACATGCGCTGCTCGACGGTCACGAGGCCGGCGAAAGGCGCTGCCGCACCGCGGTCGGCCTGGCGCAGGGCCGATTGCGCGAGCGCGCTGCTCACGTAGGCCTGGATGATGGTCGCGCGCCCGGCGTCGGCGCCATGCACGATGAGCTGCACGCGCGCATTGCCCGCGGCCAGCGCGCGCGAGAAGTCGGCGGGCACGCGCACGATGCCGTCGACCTTGCGCTCGCGCATCAGCGCCTCGGCATCGTGCATCGAGCCCAGCAGCACGGGCGCGATGGTGGGCGAGAGCTGCAGGCCGGCAATGGCCTCGTGCGCGGTGGGCGAAGAATCTTCGAGCACCACGGCCACCGGCGCGTTCTTCACGTCGAGCGACATGCCGTAGCCGAAGATCAGGATCAGCACCATCGGCAGCAGGATGCCGATGGCCAGGTTGCTGCGGTCGCGCAGCAACTGGCGGAACTCCTTGCGCGTGAGGGAGACGAGCCGGGTGCCGAAGCCGCTCATGGCTGCCTCCTTTCTTGCTGCCGCGCCTTCTCGACGATGCCGATGAAGGCCTGCTCCATGTCGATGCGCCTGTCGCGGTCTTCACCGTCGAGTGCCTGTGTGCGCACCTCGCGCGGCGTGCCGATGGCCAGCACCTTGCCGGCGTCCTGGATCACGATGCGGTCGCAGTACTCGGCTTCTTCCATGAAGTGGGTGGTGATGACGACGGTGGTGCCGCCTTCGGCCAGCGCCGTGATGCGGCGCCAGAACTCGCGGCGCGCGAGCGGATCGGCGCCGCTGGTGGGCTCGTCGAGGAACAGGATCTCGGGCTCGTGCAGCAGGCCCGTGGCCATGGCCAGGCGCTGCCTGTAGCCGCCGGGCAGCTGCCCGCTGGGCGCGTCGAGTTCGCGCTCGAGGCCGAACTGCCGCAGCACCGTGTCCATGCGCACCTGCAGCTTCTGCCCGCGCAGGCCGTAGGCGCCGCCGAAGAACGAGAGGTTCTCGCGCACCGTGAGGTTGCCGTAGAGCGCGAACTTCTGCGAGACGTAGCCGATGCGCTGGCGGGCCTGCGCGCGCGCATGGCGCAGGTCGACACCCGCCACGCGCAGCTGCCCGCCGCTCGCGGGCAGGAGGCCGCAGAGCATGCGGAAGGTGGTGGTCTTGCCGGCGCCATTGGGTCCGAGCAGGCCGAAGATCTCGCCGCGCCGCACCGAGAAGCTGGTGCTGGCCACGGCCACGAAGTCGTCGAAGCGGCGCACCAGGTCCTTCACCTCGATGACTACTTCGCCGGGCTCGCCTTCGGCCGGTGCAAGCCCTTCGCTTGCCGCCGATGAGGCGATGTTCGTGTCGGCCGCCTGCCGGGTGCGCAGCAGCGTCATGAAGCCGTCTTCGAGCCGCGGCGGCACGGGCTCGGCGCGTGCGCCGGCCAGCAGCTTTTCGAGTGCCGCGTCGTCCGCGTCCGGGCGGCGGATGAAGTGCACCTCGCCGCCCTGCGGCACGGCATCGACGATCTGCTGCCGCGCATCGAGCAGGCGCGCCTGCATCAGGCGCGGTGCCTCGCCCTCCGGCGGCGCCACGACGAAGCAGGTGCCCTCGGCATGGCCGCGGATCTCATCCGGTGTGCCTTGCGCAATCAGCCGGCCCTCCTGCAGCACGAACACATGGCGGCAGCGCTCGGCCTCGTCGAGGTACGCGGTGCTCACGATCACCGAGAGCTTTTCCTCGTCGACCAGCTGCTGCACGATCTGCCAGAGCTCGCGCCGCGAGAGCGGATCGACGCCCACGGTGGGCTCGTCGAGCAGCAGCAGGTCGGGCGAGCGCACCAGCGTGCAGGCGAGGCCCAGCTTCTGCTTCATGCCGCCCGAGAGCTTGCCCGCGGGGCGGTCGGTGAAGCGGCCAAGGTCGGTCATCTCCATCAGGCGCGCATAGCGTTCGCGGCGTTGGCCGGCCAGGACGCCATGCAGGTCGGCATAGAGGTCGAGGTTCTCCTGCACGCTCAGGTCGTCGTAGAGGCCGAAGCGCTGGGGCATGTAGCTGATGCGGTCCTGCACCGCCTGCGGATCGGCCGACACGTCGATGCCGAGCACGCGCAGTTCGCCTTCATCGGCGCGCATCAGGCCGGCCATGAGCCGCAGCAGCGTGGTCTTGCCGGCGCCGTCGGGTCCGACCAGCGCCGTGAGCGAGCCGGTGGGCACTTCGAGCGACACGTCGTCGAGCGCGCGCACCACCTGCTTCGAGCCCTTGGCCACGAAGCGCTTGTGCAGGGAGCGTGCGGCCACGGCGGGCCCGGCGTCGTGCATCAGGGTTTGCCGCTGGCGGTGGAAGAGGAGGAGGAAGCGAGCTGCAGCCGCACGGTCGCCGGCATGCCGAGCCGCAGCCGGTCTTCCTTGTCGTCGACCATCACGCGGATCTCGTAGACCAGGCTGCTGCGCAGCTCCTCGGTCTGCACCGTCTTGGGCGTGAACTCGGCCACCGACGAGATGTAGCCCACCTTGCCCGCGATCGGCTGGCCGGGCTGGCTGTCGGTCGTCACGCTGGCCGGCTGGCCGGGCCGCACGCGGCCGAGGTCGGGTTCGGCCACATAGGCGCGCACCCACTTGGGATCGGTGATGGCCAGCGTGAAGGCCGGGCGCTGCGGCGAAGCCATGTCGCCGGGCTCGAGCAGGCGGGCGCGCACCACGGCGTCGATGGGCGACTTGAGTTCGGCTTCGGCCAGCTGGTGGTTCATGAGCGCGAGGTCGGCGCGCGCGGATTCGAGCTGGGCCTGCGCCTGCGCGATGTCTTCCTTGCGCGGGCCGGCCACCGCGAGTTGCTGCGCCTTGCGCGCGTTGTCCAGCTGCGCGAGCGCCACCTTGCGGCGGGCCTGGGCGCTGTCCAGGTCCTGCTGGCTCACGGCGCGTCCGGCGGTGGTCTGGCCGATGGACTGCAGGCGTGCGAGCTGCTGCTGCGCCAGGTCGGCATCGGCCCGTGCCGCGGCCACCTGGGCGCCGGCCTGCGCCAGTTCCTCGGGGCGGCTGCCGGTCTTCAGGCGCAGCAGCGCCTGCTCCTGCACGCCGATGCGCGCCTGCGACTGCGCCACGCGCAGCACGAGCGAGCGCGTGTCGAGCCGGCCCAATACCTGGCCGGCGCGCACATGGTCGCCTTCGCGCACGGTGAGTTCGGCCACGCGCTCGCTGGCGTTGAAGGCGAGCGAGACCTGGCGCACGTCGACATTGCCGTACAGCACGAGCTGGTCGGACGGCGCGGCCGAGCGGCTGAAGTACCACCAGCCGCCGGCCGCGGCGGCCAGCGCCACGGCGGCCGCGGCAATGAGGGGTTTCTTGTTCATGGGCGGGTTCCTGCCGGCCTCCATACGGGTGTTCGCCGGATGTTATCAAATTGAAATTTGAATTTGAAGTATTTTTTCGATTCGATTAACCTTGGCGCATGGCGACACGCTCTTCCACCACCCGACCCCCCGCTGCGCGCGAGGGCGCGGCGCGCGTCCAGCGCACCGACGGCAGCACCACGCGCCTGCATATCCTCGAAACCGCGGGCCAGCTGTTCGCCGAGCGCGGCTTCGCCGAGAGCACCAGCAAGGAGATCTGCACGCGCGCCGGCACCAACATGGCGGCCGTCAACTACCACTTCGGCAGCCGCGACGGGCTCTACGAGGCCGTGCTGATCGAGGCGCACCGCCAGCTCGTGAGCATGGACGAGTTGGTCAGCCTGGCCAGCGAGGCCGGCGATCCGCGGCAGAAGCTGCGCGCGTTTCTCACGCACCTGGTCGAGATGGGCAGCCAGCCCAAGGCGCCCTGGGGGTTCCGCGTGGTGCTGCGCGAGGCGCTGTCGCCTTCTCCGGCGCTGCCCGCGCTGATCCGCCAGGCGGTGCTGCCCAAGGCCCGGCTGATCCGCGGCCTGATCGGCGGCATCATGGGCCTGCCCGAGGACCATCCCTCGGTGCAGCGCGGCCTGCTGTTCGCGGTGCTGCCCTGCATCGTGATGACGGTGGCCCCCAAGGACCTGGCCAGCAAGGTGCTGCCGGCGCTGAAGGATGCCGAGGGCCTGGCGGACGACCTGATGCGCTACGTGTTCGCCGGCCTCGATGCCATCGCGAAGGAGGCGGGCACGGCTGCGGCCGCGGCGCCCGCTAGAGCTGGAAGGCGACGGTGAGCAGCAGGCCTTCGGCCACGTCGCGCGCGAGGCCCGGCCGCCGCGCGCGGTAGGGTTCGCCGGCGGAGGCGATGGCCTCGATCCATTCGGCCAGCCAGTCGATCTCGCGCGGGCCGTAGAACACCACGGCCGCCTCGTGGTTGAGCAGCAGGCTGCGCAGGTCGAGGTTGATCGAGCCGCACATGGCCAGCTCGTCGTCGACCACCACGGCCTTGGCGTGGGCCATGAAGGGCAGCATGCGAAAGCTCACGCCCGCGCGCGCCAGATCGCGCATGGCGCGTGCGCGCACGAAGTCGGCCAGGCGGTGGTTCGACTGCGCGGGCATCGCGATGGTCACCTGCACGCCGCGCCGGGCGGCCAGCCGCAGCGCATCGCGCAGCCCGTCGCCGGGCACGAAGTAGGGCGTGACGGCGAGCACGCGGTGCTCGGCGCGAAAGCAGGCGTCGATCAAGAGCGCATGGGCGGTGTCCTCGGTCTGGTCGGGGCCGCTCGGCAGGAACTGCGCCATGGCGCTGCCCGGGCTTTCCGCCACGTCGTCGGCCGTGATGGCGCGTGCCTTGCGTCCGCGCACCGAACTCCAGTCGTGGTCGAACTGGCGCGCCGCCGCGGCGGCCACGCTGCCGCGCAGGTCGAACGAAAGATCGTGCCAGGCGTCGGGGTGCGCGTCGCTGCCGGTGAAGTATTCGCCCGCGAGGTTGCGCCCGCCCGACCACAGCCAGCGGTCGTCGGCAATGGTGAACTTGCGGTGGTTGCGCAGGTTGCGCGGCCCGATGCGGCGCAGGCTGAAGAAAGGGCGGAACACGGCGATCTCGCCGCCGGCCGCGCGCAGCAGCCGGATGTGGCGGCGCGGCAGGGTCAGCGCGCCGAAGCCGTCGAGCAGCACGCGCACCTTGATGCCTTCGCGCGCGCGCAGCGCCAGCCGTTCGATCACGGCATGGCCCAGCGCGTCGTCGCCGATGATGAAGGTGCACACGTCGATGCGCTCGCGCGCGCCGTCGATCACCTGCCACAGCGCCTCGCGCGCGGCGTCGCCGTCGGCATGCAGCCGGATCTCGCAGCGCCCGGGCGGCGCCAGGCCGAAGCTCTCGATGAGGTCGGCGGCCCAGTGCCCGCGCGCGGCCGTGCGCACCGGCCGCGGCGAGCCGGCCGGGCGCAGCTTGCGCTGGCCGAACAGCAGGTACATCGGCAGGATGAGGTAGGGCATCAGCGCCAGCCCCATGACCCAGGCAATGGCCGTGGTGGGTGCGCGCTGCTCGCGGCGCGCGCGCGTGGTCAGCACATAGACCAGCAGCGCAAAGGTGACGACGAGGAAATGCTGGGACGGGGAGGGGAGCCAGTCGAATGCGGAATTCGGCATGTGGCGATGATGCCCGAGGACGGGTCCGCGCCGCTCAGCGCTGCAGGAAGGCGGGCACGCCGCGCCCCTCGGAGGCCAGGAAGCGCATCATGGGATCGACCACCGCGCGCACCGCGGGCCGCTCGCCCACGCGGCCGCGCCAGGCCACGAGCCGCGGCGTGGCACCGGTCATGCCGGCGCCCTTGCGGTCGGCGAAGACATGCGCCATGTAGAAGGCAATGTCGGCGAAGGAGTAGGGCCCCGCCAGGTACTCGCGCGAGGCCAGCAGGCCTTCCATTTCCCCGTAGTAGCGCGCGCAGGCGGCGCAGGCCGCCACGGCGGGCGCGCTCTGCATGTCGTGCTGCAGGCCGAAGAGCCGGATCACGTTCGGGAAGAAGACTTCATCCGACTTCTGCTCGAGCTGCCGCGCGCGGGCCCGTTCGGCGATGCCCCGGGGCCACAGCGCAGGGGTCGGATACCGGTCTTCGAGGTACTCGAAGATCTGCGTCGAGTCGAACAGCTCGACTTCGCCGTCGATCAGGATCGGCACCTGCTGCTTCACGGGGTTGACGCGCAGCACCTCGGGGTGCTTGGGCTCGTAGGTGTCGTCCTTGGTGAACGGCACCATCACCAGTTCGAAATCGAGGCCTTTTTCGAGCGCGGCAATCTGCACCTTGGCGCCGAACATGCTGAGGGGGGCGGAATAGATCTGGGTCTTCATGCCCCCGACTTCACCATGAAAGGCGCCTCAGGTCGAGCCCCAGACCTCCTGCGCGGTTTCGATCACCAGGCGCAGCTTGGCGCGCTGCGCTTCCACCGCGATGTTGTTGCCGTGCACCGTGCTCGAGAAGCCGCACTGCGGCGACAGCGCGAGCTGCTCGAGCGGCGCGTACTTGGCGGCATCCTCGATGCGGCGCTTGAGCTCGTCCTTGTCTTCCATCTCGCCGAACTTGGTGGTCACGAGGCCCAGCACCACGGTCTTGCCCTTGGGCAGGTAGCGCAGCGGCTTGAAGTCGCCCGAGCGGGCGTCGTCGTATTCCATGAAGTAGGCGTCGAGGTCCATCTCCTTGAGCAGCGCCTCGGCCACCGGCTCGTAGTTGCCGGCCGCGGCGTGGGTGCTCTTGAAGTTGCCGCGGCACAGGTGCATGGCCAGCAGCATGCCCGGCGGCTTCTGCGCCACCACCTTGTTGATGAAGGCGGCATAGCGGTGCGGCAGTTCGTTCGGGTCGTCGCCGCGCTTGCGGGCGGCTTCGCGCATGTGCTCGTCGCAGAGGTAGGCCAGGTTGGTGTCGTCCATCTGCACGTAGGTGCAGCCGGCGGCCGCGAGCGAGCGCAGTTCGTCGCCATAGGCCTTGGCCACATCGTCGTAGAACACCGGGTCGAGCTCGGGGTAGGCCTCCTTGCTGATGCCGGCGCGGCCGCCGCGGAAGTGCAGCATGGTCGGCGACGGAATCGTGACCTTGGGCGTGCGGCCGGCCGAGACCTGGCTCTTCAGGTACTGGAAGTCGGCAAGCTGGATGTCTTTCACGTGCCGCACTTTGTCGATCACGCGCATCGCAGGCGGCGCGAGTTCCTCGGTGCCGTCGGGCCGGCGGATGGTGACCGGAATGTCGGTCTTCACGCCGCCGAGCTGGTCGAGGAAGTCGATGTGGAAGTAGGTGCGGCGGAATTCGCCGTCGGTGATGCTCTTGAGGCCGATGTCTTCCTGGAACCGGACGATCTCGGTGATGGCCTTGTCTTCGACCTTGCGCAGCTGCTCGGGCGTGATCTCGCCCTTGGCCTTCTGCTCGCGCGCTTCGAGCAAATATTTGGGGCGCAGGAAACTGCCTACGTGGTCGTAGCGGGCGGGCAGGGCGGCGTGCTGGGACATGGTGATCTCCGTCGTGGCTGAAAAACGATGGACATCGTATCGCCTCATGAACGGACGGCGGTGTGTACAGTGGGATCGGTATTTACCCTTGATTTGGCGCTTCATCGACAGCGGAAGCATGAAGTTTGTATACATTCAGTATTCATGAAAACGCCCACCACCGCATGAAAGCCGCAACTGCATCAACCGTCGAGCCTGCGGACGGCGGCGGCTCGCAGGCCGTGAAGGCAC
Organism: Variovorax sp. V93; assembly: GCF_041154485.1. Taxonomy (NCBI): domain Bacteria; kingdom Pseudomonadati; phylum Pseudomonadota; class Betaproteobacteria; order Burkholderiales; family Comamonadaceae; genus Variovorax; species Variovorax sp. V93. The sequence goes on from NZ_AP028669.1 coordinate 1,943,856, forward strand.
AGCTGCGGCTGCGCGAAATGATCCTGGCCGGCGAACTGCCCGGCGGCGCGCGCATTGCCGAGGTGGCCATCGCCGAGCAGCTCGGCGTCTCGCGCACACCGGTGCGCAGCGCGCTCATGCGGCTCGAGCAGGAAGGCCTGCTCGAGGCCCTGCCCAACGGCGGCTACGCGGTGCGCACTTTTTCCGAGCGCGACGTGGCCGATGCCATCGAGCTGCGCGGCACGCTCGAAGGCCTGGTGGCGCGGCTTGCGGCCGAGCGCGGTGCGGCGCCGGTGGTGCTGCGCGAGGCGCGCGCCTGCCTGGCGCGCATCGACGAACTGCTGCGCGAGCCCGCGCTGGACGACGCGGCTTTCTCGCGCTACGTCACGCACAACGAGAAGTTCCACTCGCTGCTGTGCGAAATGGCGGCCAGCCCGGTCATTGCGCAGCAGCTCGAGCGCGTGGTCAACCTGCCGTTCGCGTCGCCCTCGGGCTTCGTCATCGTGCAGGCCAATTCGCCTGCGGCGCGCGACATGCTCGTGATCGCGCAGGACCAGCACCTGCAGGTGCTCGATGCCATCGAGGCCGGCGAAGGCTCGCGCGCCGAGGCGCTGATGCGCGAGCACAGCCGCATCGCGCGGCGCAACCTGCGCGAGGCGCTGCACGGCGCGCCCACTGCCGAACAGCGCCCGCTGCCCGGCGTGCAGCTGATCCGCCGGCGCGGCTGAGCGCTCCCTCGATGAAAAGCGATCGCCAATGGATGCACGCGCCCAGTTGCCGCGCTGCGCGATCATCGCGCAGTTCATTTGTTCATCGCGCAACAAAGGCGAGCGCCACCGCCGGAGTAGGTGATTGCCTGCTCTGCCGCATCTTGCAAAGTATTGAAAAATAGCCCCGGTTCGCATTCCGTCCCTCCAAGGAAAACCTCATGCAAAGACGCCATCTCATCCAGACCGCATGCCTCACGGCGCTTGCGCTTTCCATGTCGCTTGCCACTGCGCAGGACAGCAACAAGTTCAAGATCGGCCTGATCCTGCCGATGACGGGGCAGCAGGCTTCCACCGGCCGGCAGATCGAAGCGGCGGCCCGGCTGTACATGGCACAGAACGGCGACACCGTCGCGGGCAAGAAGATCGAGCTGATCGTCAAGGACGACGTGGCCACGCCCGACGTCACCAAGCGCCTCGCGCAGGAACTGATCGTCAACGACAAGGTGAACGTGATCGCGGGCTTCGGCGTCACGCCGGCCGCACTGGCCGCCGCGCCGCTGGCCACGCAATCGAAGACGCCGCAGGTGGTGATGGCTGCGGCCACCTCGAGCATCACCGAGGCCTCGCCCTACATCGTGCGTTCGAGCTTCACGCTGCCGCAGGTGTCGGTGGCCATGGGCGACTGGGCCCCCAAGAACGGCGTGAAGACGGTGGTCACGCTGGTGGCCGACTACGGCCCAGGCAACGATGCCGAGAAGTTCTTCAGCGAGCGTTTCCAGCTCAACGGCGGCAAGGTGATCGAGAAGCTGCGCGTGCCGCTGCGCAACCCCGACTTCGCGCCGTTCCTGCAGAAGGTGCGCGACGCCAAGCCCGACGCGCTGTTCGTCTTCGTGCCCTCGGGCGCCGGCGCGGCCGTGATGAAGCAGTTCCTCGAGCGCGGCATGGACAAGGCCGGTATCCGCATGATCGCCACCGGCGACGTGACCGACGACGACCAGCTCAACGACATGGGCGAGGGCGCGCTGGGCGTGGTCACCTCGCACCACTACTCGGCCGCGCATCCGTCGCCGGCCAACAAGAAGTTCGTCGAGGCCTTCCAGAAGGCCAACCCGAAGATGCGCCCCAACTTCATGGCCGTGGGCGGCTATGACGGCATGCGCGTGATCTACGAGGCACTCAAGGCCACCAAGGGGCAGGGCGGCGGCGACGCGCTGCTGGCCGCCATGAAGGGCCAGATCTTCGAGAGCCCGCGCGGCCCGGTCTACATCGACGCGCAGACGCGCGACATCGTGCAGGACGTGTACCTGCGCAAGGTCGAGAAGAAGGACGGCCAGCTCTACAACGTCGAGTTCGACGTGATCAAGGGTGTGAAGGATCCCGGCAAGAAGTAAGGCTCGCCCCCAGTCTGCGCGCACTTCGTGTCGCTACGCCAACCCCCTGCCGGGGGCAACACCAGCGGCCCGGCGAAGCCGGTTCCGCGGTGTTTCCCGAAGAGGCCGCCGTGCGCGGCAAGCGTGTGAGTAGCTTATGTTGACCATTCTTTTCGACGGCATCGCCTACGGCATGCTGCTCTTCGTGCTCGCCGTGGGGCTGGCCGTGACGCTCGGGCTGATGAACTTCATCAACCTGGCGCACGGCGCCTTCGCCATGGCGGGCGGGTATCTCACGGTGTTTGCGATGCAGAAGCTCGGCGTGCCGTTCCTGGCCTGCCTGCCGCTCGCATTCATCGTGGTGGCGCTGGCCGGGGCGCTGCTCGAACGCACGCTCTACCGGCCGATGTACGGCAAGCCGCACCTCGACCAGGTGCTGTTCTCCATCGGCCTCGCCTTCATGGCGGTGGCGGCGGTCGACTACTTCGTCGGCTCGTCGCAGCAGAACGTGCAACTGCCCGAGTGGCTGCGCGGCCGCACCGAGATCGGCGACGGCGCGCTGCTGCTCGGCATGGGCCACTACCGCCTCTTCATCATCGCGGTGTGCGCCGTGCTCACGGTGGTGCTTCAGCTCATCCTGTCGAGGACGCGGTTCGGCAGCCGGCTGCGCGCCGCGGTCGACGATCCGCGCGTGGCGGCGGGACTGGGCATCAACGTCAACATCGTGTTCCTGCTGACCTTTGCAGTCGGCTCCGGGCTCGCGGGGCTCGGTGGTGCATTGGGCGCCGAGATCCTCGGGCTCGACCCGACCTTCCCGCTCAAGTACATGATCTATTTCCTGATCGTGGTGTCGGTCGGCGGCACCTCGTCGATCACCGGGCCGCTCGCGGCCGCGCTGCTGCTCGGCATTGCCGACGTGGCGGGCAAGTACTTCATTCCGAAGATGGGCGCGTTCACCGTCTACCTGCTCATGATCCTGATCCTGATGTGGCGGCCCCAGGGCCTCTTCACGCGCAAGGGAGGCCGCTGAATGAACGAGCCTTCGACGTACCAATCGGCCCTGCTGCACAAGGCGCGCTGGCGCCCGCTCGAGTTCGTGGTGTGGGCCGTGGCGTTCGCGCTGCCGTTCCTCATGCCCTCGCATTCGCTGCTGGTCAACGAGATCGCCATCGTCGCGCTGTTCGCGATGTCGCTCGACCTGATCCTCGGCTACACCGGGATCGTCTCGCTCGGCCATGCGGCCTTCTTCGGCTTCGGCGCCTATGCCGCGGCGCTGTTCGCCAAGCTCGTGATGCCGGACCCGACCGTGGGGCTGGTGGTGGCCACCGCGCTGTCGGCCCTGCTCGGCCTGGTGGCCAGCGTGACGATCCTGCGCGGCAGCGACCTGACGCGGCTGATGGTCACGCTGGGCACCGCGCTGCTGTTGCTCGAACTCGCCAACAAGCTCGACTGGCTCACCGGCGGCGCCGACGGCCTGCAGGGCGTGGTGATGGGGCCGGTGCTCGGCCTGTTCGCGTTCGACCTCTACGGCCGCACCGCGGCCTGGTATTCGCTGACGGTGATGCTGCTGCTGTTCCTGGTGATGCGCCGCATCGTGCATTCGCCCTTCGGCGCCACCCTCAAGGCGATCCGCGACAACCGGCTGCGCGCCATGGCCATCGGCATTCCGGTGGTGTCGCGGGTCGTCGTCATCTACACCGTGGCGGCCGGCATTGCCGGTGCCGCGGGCGCGCTGCTGGCGCAGACCACGGGCTTTGCCTCGCTCGACGTGCTGGCCTTCGACCGCTCGGCCGACGTGCTGCTGATGCTGGTGATCGGCGGCGTGGGCTGGCTCTATGGCGGCGTGGCGGGCGCCATCGTCTTCAAGCTGCTGCAGAACTGGCTCTCGGCCGTGACGCCGCAATACTGGATGTTCTGGATCGGCCTCCTGCTGGTGCTGCTGGTGCTCGTGGGACGCGACCGCGTGCTCAAGCCGTGGACCTGGCTCGGCAAGAAGAAGGGCGGTGCCGCATGACCGAGACCGTGCTTTCGACGCAAGGCCTGGTGATGCGCTTCGGCGGCATCACGGCCACCAACAACGTCACGATGGAACTCAAGCGCGGCGCGCGCCATGCGCTGATCGGCCCCAACGGCGCCGGCAAGACCACGCTCATCAACCTGCTGACAGGCGTGCTCGTGCCCACGGAAGGCCGCATCTCGCTGCTCGGCGAAGACATCACCGCGCTCGCGCCGCACAAGCGCGTGGCGCGCGGCCTGGTGCGCACCTTCCAGATCAACCAGCTGTTCGACTCGATGACGCCGCTGGAAACGCTGGCGCTCGTGGTCTCGCAGCACCAGGGTATCGCGTCGCAATGGTGGCGCCCGCTGGGAGCGAGCAAGGCGGTGACGGAGCGCGCGGCGCAGCTGCTCGAGCAGTTCCACCTTGGCGACGTGGCGCAGCAGCAGACGAAGTTCATGGCCTACGGCAAGCGCCGCCTGCTGGAGATTGCGATTGCACTGGCCTGCGAGCCGCGCGTGCTGCTGCTCGACGAGCCCGTGGCGGGCGTGCCCGCCGGCGAGCGCGAGGAGCTGCTGCAGACCGTGGCCGCATTGCCGGCCGATGTGTCGGTGCTGCTGATCGAGCACGACATGGACCTGGTGTTCAGCTTTGCCGACCGCATGACGGTGCTGGTCAACGGCACCTTGCTGACCGAAGGCGATCCCGAAACCATCGCCAACGATCCGAAGGTGAAAGAGGTCTATCTGGGCCATGGAGAAGCCGTTCATGTCTGAGCTGCTGCGCATCGAGAACCTGAGCGCCGGCTACGGCGAGGCCGTGGTGCTGCACGACGTGGCGTTCGCGCTCGGCGAAGGCCAGACGCTGGCGCTGCTGGGCCGCAACGGCACGGGCAAGACCACGCTGATCAACACGCTGGCGGGTGCGACGCGGCAGCACGGCGGGAGCATCTCGCTCGGCGGCCTGGCGCTGCACAAGCTCGCGCCGCACCAGCGCGCGGCGGCCGGCATCGGCTGGGTGCCGCAGGAGCGCAACATCTTCAAGTCGCTCACGGTGCACGAGAACCTCACGGCGGTGGAGCGGCCAGGAAAATGGAACCCGCAGCGCGTCTACGAGATGTTCCCGCGCCTGGCCGAGCGCAAGACCAACCTCGGCACCCAGCTCTCGGGCGGCGAGCAGCAGATGCTGGCCGTGGGCCGCGCGCTGGTGCTGAACCCGAAGCTGCTGCTGCTCGACGAACCGCTCGAAGGGCTGGCGCCGATCATCGTGGAAGAGCTGCTGCGCGCGATCCGCCGCATCACGCAGGACGAGGGCTTGGCCGCGATCATCGTGGAGCAGCATCCGCAGGCGATCCTCGCGATTTCCGATGAAGCCGTGGTGCTCGACCACGGGACCATCGTGCATACCGACAAGGCGGCCGCGCTGCGCGCGCAGCCCGAGGTGCTGGACCGGCTGCTGGGCGTGGCGCGCTAGCGGCCCGGCGAACAATAAGGAGACAGGCAAATGGCGATCCCGACGACAGTGTTCAACGGGGGCGCCATGCTGGCGGCCGCCGCATTGCTCTCCGCTTGCAGCACCACCGGTCCGAAGAGCCTCGGCCTCGGCGCCGATCCGGCGGCGGCCTGTGCGGCCCTTGGCGCCGTCCCGGTCGCACCCGCGGCCATCGGCCTGCCGAGCGGCGCGGCAACGATCGATTCGGCCACGCTCGTTCCTGCTGCCGCGCTCGCCGTCGCCGAGCGCGGCGGCAGCCCTGCCGCGCGCATCACACCGGCAACGCCCGCGCATTGCCGACTGCTCGGGCGCATCGCGCCGCTTGACGCCGCGGCACCGCCCATCCTGTTCCAGGTCAACCTGCCGCTGGCGTGGAACGGGCGCAGCGTGCAGTACGGCGGCGGTGGCTTCAACGGCACGCTGATCACCGGCCTTGCGCTGGTGCCGGCCGCGCGCTTCGACCAGCCGACGCCACTGGCGCAGGGCTACGTGACCTACGGCACCGACTCCGGCCATCAGAACTTGTAGGGCCAGCCGCCGCAGGCTTTTGCGCTCAACGACGAGGCGCTGGTGAATTTTGCGCACGCCTCGTACAAGAAGGTGCGCGACGTGGCCGTGGCACTGATGCAGCGCGCCTACGGGCAGGCGCCGCAGAAGCTGTACTTCATGGGCAGCTCCGAAGGCGGGCGCGAGGCGCTGACGATGGCGCAGCGCTATCCGCAGGACTTCGACGGCATCTTCAGCCGCGTGCCGGTCATCAACTGGACGGGGCTTCAGCACGCCGGCACGCGCAACGGCATTGCCACCTTCGGCGAAGGGTGGCTGCGGCCCGCGCAGGTGCAGCTGGTGCACAACGCCGTGCTCGCATCGTGCGACGCCGCGGACGGCGCGGCAGACCGCATCGTGTCGAACCCGGTGGCCTGCCTGCAGCGCTTCGATCCGGCGAGCCTGCGCTGCGCGGCGGGCACGAGCGGCGACAACTGCCTGAGCGATGCGCAGGTGCAGGCGGTTCGCACCTTGCGCTCGCCATGGCGCTCGCCCGTGCCGCTGGCCCATGGCGTCACCGAGTACCCGGGCTGGGGCATCGGCGGCGAGGCGACGCCGGCTTTCGCGTCGACGGGCGGATGGAATGCATGGTGGACGGGCACCAGCGCGCCGACCGTGCCGCCGCAGCCGAGCAACGGCATCGCGTGGTTCTACGGCAGCGGCGCGCTGCAGTATTTCTATGCGCGCAATCCTTCGCTCGACGTGCGCAGCTACCGCGCCGAGGACCACGCCGCGCGCATTGCCGCCGTGTCGCAGCTGATGGATTCGACGAACCCCGACCTGAGCACTTTCCACGCGCGCGGCGGCAAGCTGCTGATGCTCGAGCACATGGCCGACTATGCGCAGAGCCCGTTCGCAGGCATCCGCTACTACGAATCGGTTGTCGCCCGCATGGGCCGCGACAACACGGACCGCTTCCTGCGCCTCTACACCGCGCCCGGCGTTGACCATGTGGGCAGCGGTGCGCCAGCCAACGTCGACATGCTCGGCGCGCTGGCCGACTGGGTCGAGCGCGGCCGTGCACCGAGCGGGCTGCAGCTGGTCGAACAGGAAGTGCAGCCGCCATTCAAGGTCGTGCGTGCGCGCCCGCTGTGCGCGTGGCCGCTGTGGCCGCGCTACGCGGGCGGCGATGTGTCGCAGGCCGCCAGTTTCCAGTGCAGCAGGTAGCGCGGCGGGGCTGAACAGCCTCTCAGATTGCGCAGCCGTCGGGCCCGCATGCGGTCGGGCCGGCGCCAGCCGCCGCCGTTGCAGGCAAGGGCGCCACGAGCCTGGCGAGCTGCGCCTTCCATTCTTCGGTACGGCCGAGCCAGGGACCGATCTCGATGCGGCTCGCGCTGCCGTCGGCCTGCGCCAGCACAAAGGTCGGAAAGCCCCGGCCGCCCGCGCGCTGCAGCAGCCGGCGGCTCGCGGCGATGTGCTCAAAGGTCGCTTCGCCGGCAAGGCGCGAGTAGGCCGATGCGAAGGCGCCTGCATCGAAGCCGAGCTCCGCTGCCAACGCCGCAAGCACATCCGCATCGGCAACGCGCCGCCCTTCGACATAGTGGGCGCGCTGCAGCCGATGGATCATGTCGAGGCCGCCGCCTTCGCGCAGCGCCTCGGCGGCGAGCACCGCGGTGGTCGGCGGCTCGGAGTCCATCACCGCGCCGGTGTCGCGCAGCAGGCCCTCGAAGTAGGCCTCGCCGAAGGGCTGGCCCGTGAGCTCGGCGATGCGGCGGTCGTGCGGCATCACGTACTCGCGCCACTGCGGCGTGATCGCGCGCCGGTTGGCGCCGGTCATCATGCCGCCGCCGTGGAAGGCGACCCTGAGACCTGGCACGTCGCGCGCCGCCTCGACCAGCGGCGCGGCTGCATAGCACCAGCCGCACATCGGATCGAAGATGTAGTGCAGCGTCGTGGTGCTGCCGTCGTTCACTGCGGCCATTTCATTTCTCCCTTGATGACCTTGGCGCCCAGTTCGAGCGACGAGGTGCCTTCGAGCTTCGGGTAGCGCTTCCTCATCGCGGAGATCAGCGCGGCCGAGTCCTTGGCCTTCTTCGCCTCGGTCTCGAAGGCCTGCAGGTAGGCGCGCGTGAACTTCACCGCGGCGAGCGCATAGGGTGCGCTGCCGTCCGGATTCGGAAGGTAGTGGCCCGGCACCACGGTCTTCGGGTGCAGCGCCTCGATGCGGCCGAGCGTCTTGATCCAGTCGCGGCGCGAGGCGGGCGTTTGCGTGTCGGCCACCCACACATGGATGTTGGCCGAGACCGGGATGCCGCCGACCACCGCCTTGAGCGAGGGAATCCACGCGAAGCTGCGTTCGGGCGTGGGGCCGTCGAGGCCGACGACCTGGATCTTGCGGCCTTCGAGCGCGATGCTGTCGCCGGCCAGCGGCTCGGGCACGACCAGCGCCTTGGGCGCGTTGTCCTTCAGGATCGGGCCCCAGTGCGCGAGCTTGCCGTCCTTGGAGGCCTGGATGGCGGCCACGGTCTGCGGCGTGGCGACGATCTTCGCGTCGGGAAATGCGACCTGGATCACGTCGAGGCCGAAGTAGTAGTCGGGGTCGCTGTGGCTGATGTAGACCGTGGTCAGCTTCTTGCCGCTGGCCTTGATCTTCTGCACCAGCGCCTCGGCGTCGTTGCGCTGGAACTGCGCGTCGACCAGCACGGCCTCGCTCTGGCCCATGACCAGTTCGGAGGACACCGGGAACATCGACTTGGCGCCGGGGTTGTACACCTCGAGCTTGAGCGGCTCGGCGGCATGGGCCGTCAGGACGGCGAAGGACAGGGCGGTGGAGAGCAGGGTTCTGCGGAACATTCGGGTCTTTCGGTGGCACGGGGTTGCCGGGATGGCGACCTGCACAGTCCGAATGCTAGGTTTCGCGAATGGAAACAAAAACCCCGCATTTGCCAATGAATAGTTTCTCATTTCGATCGAATCAGACGGCGGCCGCGCGGCCGGTGGCGCACCGTTCGAGATGCGCCACCAGCAATTGCGCCGACGGCGAGAGCGTCGCTTCGTCGCGGAAGCAGATGGCGAAGCGGCGGCGAGCCCAGGCGTCGGCGAGTGGCATCAGCCGAAGGCCGTAGGTGTCGGTAAAGGGCTGGGCCACTTCGGCCGGCACCACGCTGATCGCAAGCCCGGCCCGCACCACGCGCAGGGCGGCATCGAAGTTGGACACCAGCACGCGGTACACCAGCGGCTTGCCAGCCACCGCCGCCTCGCGCGCGAGCATCAGCTGCACGGCGCTCAGCGCGGGCATACCGACGAACTCATGGTCGAGCACGTCCTCGAAGCGCACCTGGCCGTCGCGCGCCGCGGGATGCGAAGGGTGCGCCACGATGGCCAGATGGTCGGTGCGGTAGTCGCGCCGCTGCAGCCCATCGAGGTCGGCGGCGTCCCAGCACAGGCCGATCGAGGCGCTGCCTTCGCGGATGCCGCGCACGATCTCGGGGCTGACGCGCTCTTCCATGTCGACGCGGATGTTGCGGTGCGCCGGGTTCTGCAGGAAGTTCGCCACGTCCTCGGCCAGCGATTCGGCCAGCGCCGAGGCCGAAGCCAGGATGCGCACATGCCCGCGCGCGCCGCCCGCATAGGCCGCCATGTCGCGCTCGATGCGGTGGGCGCTGCCGAGCATCGCGCGCGCATGCTCGAGCAGCGTTTCGCCGGCGGGCGTGGGCACCACGCCGCGGCGCTTGCGCAGCAGCAGCGGCGTGCCGACGGCGTCCTCGAGCTGGGCCAGGCGCTTGCTGATGGCCGAGCCGACGATGCTGGCCTGCTCGCCCGCGCGCGCGATGCTGCGGGTCTCGCAGACGGCGACGAAGAGGCGGAGGGTGGTGAGGTCGAAGTCTCGCATGGTGTTCCGTTCTGGAATCGAATGGCTTCCCAAATATACCTTCTGGATCGAATCGGAACTTCTAAGATCGACGCCGACCCTCACGACGGAGACAAGTTTTGATTCACGCCTTCCTGCCGCCCAGCGCGGTCGTTCGCGAAGTGGGGCTGCGCGACGGCCTGCAGAGCATTGCCAGAACCCTGCCCACCGCCCAGAAGCTCGAATGGATCCGCGCTGCGCACGCCGCCGGCCAGCGCGAGATCGAAGTCGGCTCCTTCGTGCCCGCGCGCCTGCTGCCGCAGCTGGCCGACACGGCCGAGCTGCTGGCCTTTGCAAAGACGCTGCCCGGGCTCGTCGCCTCGGTGCTGGTGCCCAACCTGCGCGGCGCGGAACTCGCCATTGCCGGCGAGGCCGATCTCATGATGGTGCCGCTGTCGGCCAGCCATGCCCACAGCCTCGCCAACCTGCGCAAGACGCCCGACGAAGTGGTGGCCGAGGTCGCCCGCATCCGCGCCGCGCGCGACGCCGCGGGTTCGAAGACCTTGATCGAGGGCGGCGTGGGCACTGCGTTCGGCTGCACGATCCAGGGCCACGTGGCGCCGGATGAAGTGCTGCGCTTGATGCAGGCGCTGCTCGACGCGGGCGCCGACCGCGTGGGCCTGGCGGACACCGTCGGCTATGCCGATCCCGCGATGGTCCGCAGCCTGTTCGAGCGCGCGCAGCGCATCGCGGGCGAGCGCCTGTGGTGCGGCCATTTCCACGACACGCGCGGCCTCGGGCTCGCGAACGTGTATGCCGCGCTGGAAGTCGGCATCGCGCGCTTCGACGCCTGCCTGGCCGGCATCGGCGGCTGCCCGCACGCGCCCGGCGCCAGTGGCAACGTCGACACCGAGGACCTCGTCTTCATGCTCGAAAGCATGGGCGTCGCGACCGGCGTCCAGCTGCCGAAGCTGCTCGACCTGCGCCAGCGCGTGGCTGGCTGGCTCGAAGGCGAAACGCTGCAGGGCACGGTGTGGCGCGCGGGCTTTCCTAAAACTTTCGCGGCGACTGCCGGAGTGGCTGCATGAGCACGGCGGCCGAAGAAAAACGCCTGCCGCTCACCGGCATCCGCGTGGTCGAGTTCACGCACATGGTCATGGGGCCGACCTGCGGCATGGTGCTGGCCGACCTGGGCGCCGAGGTCATCAAGGTCGAGCCGATCGATGGCGACCGCACGCGGCACCTGCTGGGCGCGGGCGCCGGCTTCTTCCCGATGTTCAACCGCAACAAGAAGAGCATCGCGCTCGACCTGCGCCATCCTCAGGGGCTCGAAGCGGCGCTGCGCCTGTGCGCCACCGCCGACGTGGTGGCGCAGAACTTCAGGCCCGGCACCATGGACAAGTACGGCCTCGGCTACGCCGCGCTCGGCAAGCTCAACCCGCGGCTGGTGTACGTGAACCACACGGGCTTCCTGCCCGGCCCCTACGACCACCGCACCGCGCTCGACGAGGTGGTGCAGATGATGGGCGGCCTGGCCTACATGACGGGCCGTCCCGGCGACCCGCTGCGCGCGGGCACCAGCGTGAACGACATCATGGGCGGCATGTTCGGCGCCATCGGCGCCATGGCCGCGCTGATGCAGCGCGCGCAGACCGGCAAGGGCCAGGAAGTGCAGTCCGCGCTGTTCGAGAACAACGTGTTCCTGGTCGGCCAGCACATGCTGCAATACGCCATCACCGGCCAGGCCGCGGCGCCGATGCCCGAGCGCATCTCGGCCTGGGCGCTGTACGACGTGTTCACGGTGAAGGATGGCGAGCAGATCTTCCTTGCCGCGGTGAGCGACGCGCAATGGACCGTGTTCTGCGACGCGCTGGGCTTCGACGACCTGAAGGCCGACCCGGCCCTGCGCAGCAACAACGACAGGGTCCGCCTGCGGCCCACGCTGCTGGCGGACCTGCGCCAGCGCCTGGCCGACCGTTCGGCCGCCGAACTGTCGGCGATCTTCGAGGCGCGCGGCCTGCCGTTCGCGCCCATCGTGCGGCCCGAAGATCTCTACCAGGATCCGCACCTGAAGGCGACCGGCGGCCTCGCCGAGATCCGCCTGCCCGACGGCGAGCGCGCCGGCCAGACCGCGCAGACGACGCTGTTCCCGATCACGCTGGGTGGCGAGCGGCTGGGCGTGCGCCTCGATCCGCCGACGCTCGGCGAGCACACGCGCGAACTGCTGGCGGAGCTCGGCTACGCGGATGCGCAGATGGCCGCGATGCAGGCCGAATCGGCCGTCGCCTGAGCGCCTTTCCAAAACCACAAAGAGAGACAAGCCATGCACACGATCCTTCCTCCGATGACCCGCCGCGCCGTCCTGGGCTTTGGCGCCTGCGCCGCCGCAGTGGCGGCATGCCCCGCGTTCGCTCAGGGCTCCGACAAGCCCATCCGCTTCATCCTGCCGATCAGCGCCGGCTCGGGCGTGGATGCCATCGTGCGTGCGGCTTCGGTCGCGCTCGGCAAGGCCTTCGGCCAGCCGGTGGTGATCGAGAACCTGCCGGGCGCGGGCGGCATCACCGGCACCTCGGTGCTCGTCAAGGCCGCCCCCGACGGGCTCACGCTCGGCATGGTGTCGAACAACCACGTCATCAATCCGGCGGTGCACAAGAAGATGCCCTTCGACGCCATCAACGATGTGACGCCGATCAGCGTGGTGGGCGCGACGCCGCTGGTGCTGGTGGTCAATCCGAAGCTTCCGGCCAAGAACGTGAAGGAACTGGCGGCGCTGCTGCGCGCCAGGCCCGAGGGCTACAACTACGCCTCTTCGGGCAACGGCACCATCATTCATCTGGCCGGCGAAATGTTCATGGACGAGGCCGGCGTGAAGGCGCGGCACATTCCCTACAAGGGCACGGGCCCGATGGTCACCGACATGATCGCGGGCCAGGTCGAGATGGGCGTGGTGGCGCTGCCCGCGGTGCTGCCGCACCTCAAGAGCGGTGCGCTGCGCGCCATCGGCCTGTGCGGCCCCGCGCGCTCGCCGGCCGCGCCCGACATTCCCACCATCGCCGAGCAGGGCCTGCCCAACTACGCCGTGGAAGGCTGGTTCGCGGTGATCGGGCCGCCGAAGATGCAGGCCGCCGACGTCCAGCGCGTGCACGATGCGGTGGCCGCGGCCTTCACGAGCGCCGAGGTGCGCGACGCCATGGACAAGCAGGGCAACATCATCAAGCCCACCTCGCCCGAGCAGGCCGCGAGCTACTTCCGCAGCGAGGCGGCGCGCTATGCGGCGCTCGTGAAGAAGGCGAACGTGGTGCTCGAATAGCCTGCGCAGCCAGCCCGCGGCTCGAGAACAAGCACGGCCAAGGCCAGGAACACCGCGGAACCGGCTGGGCTCAATTCGTCAACTTGAGCCCGAGGATGCCCGCGACGATCAGGCCCACGCAGATCAGCCGCGCGGCGTTGGCGGGCTCCTGGAACAGCAAGATCCCCAGAATCACCGTGCCCACGGCGCCGATGCCGGTCCACACCGCATAGGCCGTGCCCACGGGCAGCGAGCGCATTGCCCAGCCCAGCAGCACCACGCTGAGCACCATCGAGATCGCAGTGCCGACGGAAGGCCAGAACCTCGTGAATCCTTCGGTGTACTTGAGCCCGATGGCCCAGCCCATTTCGAGCAGGCCCGCCACCAGCAAAACCACCCACGCCATGCGCGCTCCTTGAAAGGTTTCAGTTCTCCGGCCGCACGGCACGGTAGAGAGCGCGCACGAAATCCGACTGCGTGATCATGCCTGTGAGCCGCTTTTCATGGTCGATGATGGGGATATGGTGGTGGCCGCCCTCGGAGAACAGCGGCACCAGGTCGACCACCGGTCGGTCCGCGCTGGCCACGCGCACCTGGCGCGTCATGATCTGGCCCACCACCTCCGGTTTGTTCGACACCACGGTGCGCGTGGCGCGGATCAGGTCGCGCAGCCGGCCGGCAATGCCTTCGTGGTGCTCCAGGTCGAGCTGGCGAAAGAAGTCGGCCTGCGTGACGATGCCGACCACGCGGCGCGTGCGGTCGGTGACGGGCAGTGCCTTGATGCGGCGCTGGTTCATCAGCATCCAGGCTTCCTGCAGCGGCGTGCCGAACTCCACCGACACGGGGTCGCGCGACATGATGTCGGCGCAGTGCAGGGTGCCGAGCCGCCGCTTGTACGACTCGAGCTCGGTCTGCTGGATCAGCGATTCGAGATCGTCGCGGCTGATGTCCAGCACTTGGTTGTAGCGCGCCAGCACCGCATCGATGTCGGCCTGGCTGAAGCGGGCGTCCGCCGAGGGCGGCCGCACCACCTGCACATGCGGATAGCGCCTGCCCGTGAGCGAGTTGTAGGCCACGCCCGCCAGCACCAGCAGCAGCGAATTGGTGAGGAACGGAAAGAGGGCGGACGAGAAATGCGTGGTGTGCGTGAGCACCGCGAGCAGCGCCGCCGCGCCGCCCGGCGGGTGCAGGCAGCGCGCGAAGAACATCACGCCGATGGCGGCGGCCACCGCCACCGCGGCGGCAAGGGCCGGGTCGGGAATGAAGCTCACACTGGCAATGCCGACCACCGCCGACAGCGTGTTGCCGCCGATCACCGACCAGGGCTGCGCCAGCGGACTCGCGGGCACCGCGAACACCAGCACGGCGCTGGCTCCCAGCGGCGCGATCAGCCAGACGCTGCTGCCCAGCGGCTCGGCCAGCCAGCGGCACAGCACGGCCGTGACGAGCAGGCCGATGCCGGCACCGCAGACCGCGCGCAGCCTCTCGCGCATGTCGACGGTGGTGCGGCCCGGCAACCAGGCGCGCGCGTAGGTCAGGAACGGGGAGGGCCGCATTCGGGTATCGCTCTTTCAGGTTTCGTTGGCGAGAGTTCGTCCGATCTCGGGCCAGCGGCCGTGCAGCCAGACCCAGGCGACCAGGCCGATGCCGAGCATCAGCATGGAGGTGACGGCGAGCGCCAGCGTGGAATGCATCACCAGCGGCGCGATCGCGCCGGCCACCACGCCATTGGCGGTCGAGCCGATCACGGCCTGCAGCGACGAGGCCATGCCGCGGCGCTCGGGGTGCAGGTCGAGCACCAGCAGCGTGACCACCGGCACCATCAGCGCCCAGCCGAAGGCGAACACCGCCAGCGGCCACAGCGCCCATGCCACGTGCGCATCGAAGAGCGAGTTGGCCGCCACGTTGATCACCGAGGTGATCAGCATGATCAGGAAGCCGTCGCGGATCTGCCGCTTGGGCGTCACCTTGCCCGCCATGCGGCCGCTGGCGCGCGCGCCCAGCATGATGCCGCCGATGGTCAGCAGGAAGAACCAGAAGAACTGCTGCGGCTGCAGCGCGAGGTGGTCGCCCAGGAAGGCGGGCGCGGCCAGCACGTAGAGGAACATGCCGTTGAACGGCACGCCGCTCGCGAGCGCGAGCAGCAGGAAACGCGGATCGGAACACAGGTCCCAATAGCCGCGCAGCAGGTGCCGCACATGGAAGGACTGGCGGTGCGAGGGATGCAGCGTCTCCGGCAGCAGCTTGTAGTTGGCCGCGAACAGCACCACGCCGACCGCCACCAGGAACCAGAACACCGCGTGCCAGCCCGCATGCACGAACAGGAAGCCGCCGATGATCGGCGCGATCGCCGGCGCCACGCCGAAGTAGATCGTCACCTGGCTCATCACGCGCTGCGCTTCGGCCGGCGGAAACATGTCGCGGATCACGGCGCGCGACACCACGATGCCCGCGCCGGTCGACAGGCCCTGCAGCCCGCGGAACAGCACCAGCTGCGCGATGTTCTGCGACAGCGCGCAGCCCAGCGAGGCGATGGTGAACACCGCGAGCCCCCACAGCACCACGGGCCGGCGGCCGAAGCTGTCCGACAGCGCGCCATGGAACAGGTTCATGAAGGCAAAGCCGAACAGGTAGGCCGAGAGCGTCTGCTGCATCTCGGCCGGCGTGGCGCCGATGGAGCGCGCAATGCCCGAGAAGGCCGGAATGTAGGTGTCGATGGAGAACGGACCCAGCATGCCCAGCACCGCGAGCAGCACGGCCAGTGCCCAGCGCGGGGCCTGCCAGAGTTTGTCTGCATCGGGATTCATGGCAATTGCTCCATTCTTCTTGTTTGCGTTGCACAAAAGAGAGCGCCCGCCGCCCGTATGACGGGGCGCTGCGGGCGCTTGTAGCTTCAGGGAACCCGGATTACAGAGTATCGATGAAGCTGCGCAGTTTGTCCGAACGCGACGGATGCTTGAGCTTGCGCAGCGCCTTCGCCTCGATCTGGCGGATGCGCTCGCGCGTCACGTCGAACTGCTTGCCGACTTCTTCCAGCGTGTGGTCCGTCGACATCTCGATGCCGAAGCGCATGCGCAGCACCTTGGCTTCGCGCGGCGTGAGGCTGTCGAGGATGTCCTTGACCACGTCGCGCAGGCCCGCCTGCATCGCGGCCTCGATGGGGGCCGTGTTGCTGCTGTCCTCGATGAAGTCGCCCAGGTGCGAATCGTCGTCGTCGCCGATGGGGGTTTCCATCGAGATCGGCTCCTTGGCGATCTTCATGATCTTGCGGATCTTGTCTTCCGGGATCTCCATCTTGGCGGCCAGGATGCCGGCGTCGGGCTCGAAGCCGAACTCCTGCAGATGCTGGCGCGAGATGCGGTTCATCTTGTTGATCGTCTCGATCATGTGCACCGGAATGCGGATGGTGCGCGCCTGGTCGGCGATCGAGCGCGTGATGGCCTGGCGGATCCACCACGTGGCGTAGGTCGAGAACTTGTAGCCGCGGCGGTATTCGAACTTGTCGACTGCCTTCATCAGGCCGATGTTGCCCTCCTGGATCAGGTCCAGGAACTGCAGGCCGCGGTTGGTGTACTTCTTGGCGATGGAGATCACGAGGCGCAGGTTGGCCTCGATCATTTCCTTCTTGGCATCGCGCGAGGACGACTCGCCCTCGTTCATGCGCTTGTTGATTTCCTTGAGCTGGGTCAGCGGCACCACCACGCGCGACTGGATGTCGGCGAGCTTCTGCTGCAGTTCCTGCACCGGCGGAATGTTGCGTGCGAGCACGGCGCTCCAGGGCTTGCCGGCAGCGGCCTGCTTCTCGACCCACTTCTGGTTCAGCAGGTTCGAGGGCACGCGGTTGCCGTTCTTGTCGTAGCCCGAGAAATCGCGGATGAATTCGTCCTGCGGGAAGCCGCACTTGTCCACGATGATGCGGCGCAGCTCGCGCTCCTTCTTGCGCACGTCGTCCACCTGCGTGCGAACCAGGTCGCACAGCTTCTCGATGGTCTTGGCCGTGAAGCGGATGGTCATGAGCTCGTCCGACAGGGCCTGCTGGGCCTTCTCGTAGGCGGGCGTGCCGTAGCCTTCCTTGTCGTAGATCTTGTGGACCTTCTCGAACATCGAGGCAATGCGGTCGAAGCGCTCGAGCGCATCGCGCTTGAGTTCCTCGAGCTTCTTGGTGAGGGCCTTGGAGCCGCCCTTGCCGTCGTCGTCGTCTTCCTCGTCGAACTCGTCGAAGTCTTCCTCGGCCACGTAGTCGTCGGCCTCGTTGGGGTTCGAGAAGCCGTCCACCACGGTGGAGATGACGACCTTGCCTTCACGGATGTCGGCGGCCAGGCGCAGGATCTCGGCGATGGTGGCGGGGGAGGCCGAGATGGCTTCCATCATGGCCATCAGGCCGCCTTCGATGCGCTTGGCGATTTCGATTTCGCCTTCGCGCGTGAGCAGCTCGACCGTGCCCATTTCGCGCATGTACATGCGCACCGGATCGGTCGTGCGGCCGAATTCGCTGTCCACCGTGGACAGGGCCGCTTCGGCTTCTTCCTCGGCTTCTTCCACCGTGGTGGCGGTGGGGGCGGTGTTGTTCAGCAGCAGGGTCTCGGCGTCGGGCGTCTGCTCGTACACCGCCACACCCATGTCGTTGAGCATGGTGACCACGACTTCCATGGTCTCCGCGTCGACCAGCTTGTCGGGCAGGTGGTCGGAGATCTCGCCGTGCGTGAGGTAGCCGCGGGTCTTGCCCAGGGTAATCAGCGTCTTCAGGCGCGAGCGGCGCTTGGCCAGGTCTTCCTCGGAGAGCACGGTCTCGTCGAGGCCGAACTCCTTCATCAAGGCGCGTTCCTTCGCCTTGCTGATCTTCATGCGCAGCGGCTTGACCTTTTCCTCGGTCGTGGCGGTTGCCGGTTCGTCGCCGGCCAGGTCTTCCTCGATGTCCGACAGATCGACGTCGCTTTCGGGCGCTTCGTTGCCGGCCTTGGGCTTGCGGCCGCGCTTGGCGCCGGTGGCGGGCGCGGCGGCGCCGGCGGCCTTGGGCGGGCGGCCTACCTTCTTGGCGGCAGGGGCGGCGGCAACCGCCTTGGCGGCTGCTTTTTTCGGATCGTCGATGGAGGTCGATTTCGTGGGCACGGTTTTCACTTTCGTTGCGGCTGCCGATTTGGAAGCGGCGGCACCCGACTTAGTTGCCGGCATAACGCCAGCTTTCAACGGTTTTTCTGCGACAGACTTCGCGGCGACGCTTTTGGCGAGTGAAGGAGCAGGCTTCTTTGAACTGGGCATACGACCTCGTTACAGCAAGATGGACCAAGCGGAATCACAGGCGCACCGCCACACGGCAGCGCCACCACGGTCCGGGCACAGGCACGGACGGAACAATTGGGAAAGAGGAAGAAATTCCTCGTCAGGCAAGATGTCGGGCGAACATTTGGTGTGCAGTCCTTGCGGTTATTGACCCTTTCCGACGGATTCTTTCCGTGGGAGTGCGTTGCGCTAGGGGTCGGCCCGGAGGTGCTGCTGTCGCTCTTGCCTAATTTCGCCAGTTGCGAAGCCTTACATTATAGCCTACTGCGCAAATTTCAAGCAGTTTCTGCACCGCGCGGATTCAGCCGGTTGCGCAGTTCGAGCCGCCTGGCCTCCAGCGCCTTGTAGCGTTCGAGTGCCTTGGGATCCTTTCCGACGGCGGCAATGGCCTCGCTTTGCTGGGCCTTCAGCCGATCGTCGAGCATGAAATCGAGCACGCTCGCGAGCTCCTTGGCGGCATCGGCCAGGTGCTGCTCTTCCTCGCCCTCGGGGATCGGGGCGCTTTCGGAAACGTTCATGAGGCGTTCGGCCAGCGTCTCGAAATCGAGGCCCCGCATGCCTTCGCGAAGCGCCGCCCACGGCTGCACGCCGTGCTCGTGCAGCTGGCTGTCGAGCCAGGTGAAAAGCGCCCCGTGCGGTCCCGGCAGGTCGCACAGCATCACGTGAAGCTCGTGCGACAGCGCGTCCCACTGCGCCATGTTCGACAGCAGCAGCCGCGCCGCCACGTCCGGCCGGCTCGGCGGCTTGCCCCGGCCGCGCAGCGGCTCGATCGGCGCCTCGAATTTGCCGCCCCAGCGCTTGCCCTTGATGAACTTGCGCGGCTTGCTATCGCTTTCATAGCGCGGCGGCTCATATTCGGCCGGCGGCGGCATGTCGGGGTATTCGTTTTCATGAGCCGGATCGCCCTGGCGATGGCCCGGCGCCGCGGCCGGCCTGCGCGGGCCCGGCGTGGAGGCCCAGAGTTCGGAGAGCGCCGCCGCGTCGAGCTGCACCAGCGCGGCGATCTCGCTCAGCAGCTGGCGCTTGAGCGCGCCATCGGGCATGGCGCTCCAGAGCGGACGCACATTGCTCGTCATGTGGGCGCGGCCTTCCGCGGTGGTCAGGTCGCAGCCCTCGCGCGCGGCCTCGAGCATGAAGCGCGACAGCGGCGTGGCTTCCTGGATGAAGCGCGCAAACGCATCGGCACCGAATTCGCGGATGAAGCTGTCGGGGTCGTGCTCGGCCGGCAGGAACAGGAACTTGATGCTGCGCACGTCGGTGGCGTAGGGCAGGGCGCCGTCGAGCGCCTTGCGCGCGGCGCGGCGGCCGGCGGCATCGCCGTCGAAGCTGAACACCACCGATTCGGTGAAGCGGAAGAGC
Source organism: Variovorax sp. V93 (assembly GCF_041154485.1). NCBI lineage: Bacteria > Pseudomonadati > Pseudomonadota > Betaproteobacteria > Burkholderiales > Comamonadaceae > Variovorax > Variovorax sp. V93. Next base: position 1,963,666 of record NZ_AP028669.1, read on the forward strand.
TTCTGCACGTGCTCCGTGGTGCAGGCCGTGCCGAGCGTGGCCACGGCATTCGGAAAGCCGAGCTGCGCCAGGGCGACCACGTCCATGTAGCCCTCGGTCACCAGGGCGAAGCCGCGCTCGCGGAAGGCGGCGCGGGCTTCGTACAGGCCGTAGAGCTCGCGCCCCTTGCTGAACACGGGCGTCTCGGGCGAATTGAGGTACTTGGGCTTTTCGTCGCCGAGCACCCGGCCGCCGAAGCCGATGCATTCGCCCTTGACGTTGCGGATGGGGAACATCACGCGGTCGCGGAAGCGGTCGTAGCGCTTGGCGTCTTCGGCGCCGTCTTCGGTGTTGACAATCACCAGGCCGCTTTCGGCCAGCAGGGGGTCGTCGTAGTCGGGAAAGACGCTGGCAAGCGTGCGCCAGCCCGCGGGCGCGTAGCCGATGCCGAACTGCCTGGCCACTTCGCCCGAGACGCCGCGGCCCTTCAAGTATTCGATCGCGCCCGGCGCCTGCCGCAGCGCCTTGCGGTAGGCCTCGCCGGCCTTTTCGAGCACGTCGGTCAGCGTGGCTTGCTTCTGGCGCTGGCTGGCGGCGCGAGCGCGCTCGGCGGGGGAGGCGTCGTCCTCGGGCACCTGCAGGCCGTACTGGCCGGCGAGGTCGTGCACCGCCTCGACAAAACCCATGCCCGCGTGTTCCATGAGGAAGCCGATGGCGTTGCCGTGGACCCCGCAGCCGAAGCAGTGATAGAACTGCTTGGTGGGGCTGACCGAGAAGGAGGGCGACTTTTCGCCGTGAAACGGGCACAGGCCCATGAAATTGGCGCCGGCCTTCTTGAGCTGCACGTAGCGCCCGACGATTTCCACCACGTCGGCGCGCGCGATGAGTTCCTGGATGAAAGAAGCGGGGATGGTCATGTAGGCGAAGAGCGGCAAATCATACGCAAGCCTTCGAACGCCCGCGCGCGGACGCCATACTGGCTGCAGTTGGAACCCACGGATGAAGACGCTCCACCCATTGCACCACGTCGCGCCGCTGCTGCGCCATCCCCTGCGCTTCGTCTGGGATGCGCTCAAGGCTTTCCGCGCCAACCAGGGGCTGCTGCTCGCGGGCGCCGTGGCCTACTACGCGCTGCTTTCGATCGTGCCGCTGCTGATCGTGAGCGTGATCGCGATGTCCCACCTGATCGAGCAGGCCGAGCTGCTGCGCACCATCGGCCGGTACCTCGAATGGCTGCTGCCGGGGCAGTCGAAGGCGATCGTGACGGAGCTGTCGAACTTTCTCCAGCACCGCGACGTGATGGGGCCGGTGCTGTTCGTGACCATGATCTTCTTCAGCTCGCTGGCCTTCAGCGTGCTCGAGAGCGCCATGGCGGTGATCTTCCATCACCGCAAGGCCGACCACCGGCGCCATTTCCTGGTTTCGGCGGTCATGCCCTATCTCTACATCCTCTTCCTGTGCGTGGGCCTGCTGCTGGTCACGCTGGTGTCGGGCGCGCTGCAGCTGGTGGGCCAGGAGAGCGTCGACCTGTTCGGGCGCAATTGGTCGCTGTCGGGCGTCTCGGGCCTGCTGCTCTACCTGCTGGGGCTGGGCGGCGAGATCTTCATGCTGACCTCGCTCTACCTCGTGATGCCGGCCGGCCGCATGTCGCTGCGCCACGCGCTGCTGGGCGGCGTGACGGCCGCGCTGCTGTGGGAGGCCACGCGGCGCGTGCTGATCTGGTACTTTTCGACGCTGTCGCAGGTCAACGTGGTCTACGGCTCGCTCACCACGGCCATCGTGGTGCTGTTGAGCCTCGAGATCGCCGCCACGCTCGTGCTGCTGGGCGCCCAGGTCATCGCCCAGTACGAGCGGCTGGACCGCACCGGCAGCACGGCGGTGCCGCCGCTCACCGGGGCGGAAGCCGAATCGCTCCGTCGAGACGAATCACCTCCCCGTTGAGCATGTCGTTCTCGATGATGTGCCTGGCGAGCCTGGCGTAGTCCTCGGGCGTGCCCAGGCGGGAGGGGAAGGGCACGCTGGCGGCCAGTGCGTCCTGCACTTCCTGCGGCATGCCGAAGAGCATGGGCGTGCCGAAGATGCCGGGGGCGATGGTCATGTTGCGGATGCCGTTGCGCGCCAGGTCGCGCGCGATGGGCAGGGTCATGCCGACCACGCCGCCCTTCGAGGCGCTGTAGGCGGCCTGGCCGATCTGGCCGTCGTAGGCCGCGACCGAGGCGGTGGAAATCAGCACGCCGCGCTCGCCCGTGGCTTCGGGCTCGTTCTTGCTCATGGCGTCGGCCGCGAGGCGGATCATGTTGAAGCTGCCGATCAGGTTGACCGTGACGGTCTTGCTGAACACCGCCAGCGCGTGCGGGCCGTTCTTGCCCACGGTCTTTTCGGCCGGTGCGATGCCCGCGCAGTTGACCAGGCCCACCAGCTTGCCGAGCTTCTGCGCCGCGGCAACCGCGGCCTGGCCGTCGGCCTCCTGGCTCACGTCGCACTTGACGAACACGCCGCCGATGTCCTTGGCGACGGCTTCACCCTTGTCGGCCTGCATGTCGGCGATCACCACCTTGCCGCCGTTCGCCGCCAGCATGCGCGCCGTGCCTTCGCCGAGGCCCGAAGCGCCACCGGTCACGATAAAAACCTTGCCGTCGATCTGCATGGAGAGTCTCCTGAAATGAGGCCTGCATTATCGAAGACGGGCGGGGGCAAAAAAAAAGGCCTCATCCGGAGATGAGGCCCTGAATTGGATCCGTGAGGACCCAAGGAGACAACTGGTGGTGGTCGGAGGCTCAGCGCTTGCGCGAGGTGGTCGCGGTCTTGGCGGCGGCAACGGCTTGCGTCGACACGGCGTTGAAGTTGGCTTCGGCAACGTCCGACGCTTGCTTGACGGCCTTCTGGACCGATTCGAAAGCGTTGTTGGCGGCAGCCACGGCGCTCTTCAGCACGGCAACGGCGGTTTCCGAGCCGGCGGGTGCGTTCTTGGAAGCGCTGTCGACCAGGCCGACGAAGGTTTGCTGGGCTTCAGCGGCCTTGGCTTCGAAAGCCTTGGTGAACTCGGCGCCGGTGCCCTGGGCGATGTCATAAAGGTGACGGCTGTAGGCAGCGGTCTTCTCGGCCAGGGGCTGGAACAGGCTGGCTTGCAGCGTCAGCAGTTCCTGGGCGTCCTTGACGTTCAGGGCGGCTTGGGCGGTGCTTTGCGCTTCGGTCAGGGCAGCCTTGGAAGCGGTCACGTTCAGTTCGACGAGCTTCTCGACGCCTTCGAAGGCCTTGGTGGTCAGGCCGAACAGGGTTTCGAGGTTTGCTTTTTGGGCGGCGAGGATTTGGTCAGCGGTCAGGGCCATTTGAGAATCTCCGGTAAGGATGAAGGGTGGTCGGTTCACGTTGCGCTGCCTCGTCGTCCATGTTTTATGTTGCGGTGCAGCATGGCCTCAAGTATAGGCAGCACAGCTTTGCGATCAAGGGGGTTTTGCTGCTTTGCAGCAATTTAGAACACACTTTCTAAATTCGCTTCGCATCCAGAATGCAGGCCATGCGCGCGTTCTATTCCGGCCAGTTCGTCCTGCCCCTGCCTCCGGGCCACCGCTTCCCGATGTCCCGCTATGCCTTGCTGCGCGACCGCCTGCTCGAACACCTGCCGGAGGTGGACATGGACCAGGCCCCGCGTGCCACCGACGGCGAACTGGCGCTGGCCCACACCCCGCAGTGGATTGCCGCCGTCAGCGACGGCAGCGTGAGCCCGCAGGCCATGCGCGAGATCGGTTTTCCCTGGAGCGAGGCGATGGTCGAGCGCTCGCGCCGGTCCACCGGGGCGACCATCGCGGCCTGCCGGGCGGCGTTCGCCGGGGGCGTGGCGGCCAACATGGCGGGCGGCACGCACCATGCGTACGCCGACAAGGGCGGCGGATTCTGCGTCTTCAACGACGCCGCGGTGGCCGCGCGGCTGATGCAGGCGGAGCACGGCCGCGGCGGCCGGCAGCTCAGGGTCGCGGTGATCGACCTCGACGTGCACCAGGGCAACGGCACGGCCAGCATCTTCCGCAGCGATCCGAGCGTCTTCACGCTGTCGCTGCACGGGCAGAAGAACTTTCCGTTCCGCAAGGAGGCGAGCGACCTCGACGTCGAGCTGCCCGACGGCTGCGGCGATGCCGACTACCTCACCGCGCTCGAGCACGCGCTCGACGAGCTGGAGCGGCGCTTCTCGCCGGGCCTGGTGATCTACCTGGCGGGCGCGGACCCGTTCGAGCGCGACCGGCTCGGCCGGCTCAAGCTGAGCTTCGACGGCCTGGAAGCACGCGACCGGCGGGTGTTCGACTGGGCCTGGCGGCGGCGCATTCCGCTGGCCTTCGCGATGGCCGGCGGCTACGCCAGCGACATTGCAGAGACGGTGCAGGTGCAGCTGGGCACCTTCAAGGTGGCCTTCGACTACTGGCGCCGCTGGCAAAATGCCGCGCGATGAGCTCCGCCCCCAAACCCACGCCGCATTCCCGAAGCAGCTACCGCGCGTTCCGCAGCATTCCCACGCGCTGGGCCGACAACGACATGTACGGCCACGTCAACAACGTCGTCTACTACAGCTGGTTCGACACGGCGGTGAATGCGCTGCTGATCGAACGCGGCGCGCTCGACATCCACCACGGGCAGACCATCGGCTTCGTGGTCGAGACGCAATGCAATTATTTCGCCCCCATCGCCTTTCCCCAGACCGTGGAGGCCGGCATCCGGGTGGCCCGGGCCGGGCGCTCGAGCGTGCGCTACGAGATCGCGCTTTTTGCGCAGGGCGCGGAAACCGCGGCGGCGCAGGGCCACTTCGTGCATGTGTACGTGGACCGGACCACGCAGCGGCCGGTGCCATTGCCCGAGGCGCTGCAGCGCGTGGTCGATTCGCTGAAAGCCTGACCGCCCCCCCCCAAAAAAAAACGGCGCCCGAAGGCGCCGTTTTTGTCTTTTGCCGCACGGCCCCGCGGGCCGCGCCGGCCTTGCTTACATGGCCTTGGTCTTCTTCATGGCCTTGATGTCGGCCTTGCCCTGGGCTTCGTCGGCCTTGGCCTGCTTCACGCAGGCGGCCTTGGCATCGCCGGTCTGGTCGTCGCACTTTTCCTTGGCGACTTCGTACGTCGCCTTGACCTTCTCTTCGGCCACCTTGCGGGCGTGGGCGTCGCTCGGCTTGTACTGCTGTTCGAGTTCGGCCTTTGCCACGTCTTCCTTGCCCTTGGCTTCCTTCTGGCAGACGTCCTTCGCGTTGTCCTTCATCGAATCGCACTGGGCCTTGGCGACCTTGTAGTCGGCTTCGATCTTTTCCTTTGCGACCTTGTATTCGTCCTTGGTCATCGCGCCGGCCTGGGTGGCCATGAAGCAGGTGGAGGCCAGGGCGAGCATGAGCAGGTGTTTTTTCATGGTGTTCTTCCTTTGCTGTTCAGAGTGGAATCGGGAGATCAGTACTTTTCGTACCAGAGGGCGTCGGGCGTGCGCCCGTCGCGGGTTTCCCAGTCCCGCACCTGCTTTTCGGCCTCGTCGCGGCTGATGCCGTGGCGTTCCTGGATGCGGCCGAGCAACTGGTCGCGCTTGCCGGCAATCACGTCGAAGTCATCGTCGGTCAACTTGCCCCATTGCTCCTTGACCTTGCCCTTGAGCTGTTTCCAGTTGCCTTCGATGGTGTCCTTGTTCATGCGAATCTCCTTGAAAAGATGGATTCGGCGAGCTCCCCGGCTGCCGTGCACGAACTGTCGCGGTGCCTATTCACCCTGGTGGTAGGACGCCCAGTGCTGGCACCGTAGGCACAAGCCGACGGCGGCCGTGATAATCGGACGCACGCCGAAAAGCTTGGGACAACGCGCGCCGCACCATGATCATTCACAGCCTGCTCGACACCGACCTCTACAAGTTCACCATGATGCAGGTCGTGCTGCACCACTTTCCCGGAGCCCAGGTCGAGTACCGGTTCAAGTGCCGCAACCCCGGCATCGACCTGGCGCAGTTCGCGGGGCAGATCCGCGAAGAGGTGCGAAGCCTCTGCTCGCTGCAGTTCCGGGACGCCGAGCTGGCGTACCTGCGCTCGATGCGCTTCATCAAGAGCGACTTCGTCGATTTCCTGGGCCTGTTCCGGCTCAACGAGAAGTACATCAGCATCACGCCGCAGGCCTCGGGCGAGCTCGAGATCCGCATCAAGGGACCGTGGCTGCACACCATCCTGTTCGAGATTCCGGTGCTGGCCATCGTGAACGAGGTCTACTTCCGCAACACCCAGAAGAAGCCCGACTTCGAGGAAGGCCGCCGGCGCCTGGAGACCAAGATCGGGCAGCTGCAGGATGCCGGCCTGTCCGACCTCAAGATCGCCGACTATGGCACCCGCCGCCGCTTCTCCAAGGATTGGCACGAGGAGGTGCTGCGCACGCTGAATGCCAGGCTCGGTGCCGTCACCTCGCCGCCGGTGCAAGCCGAGCCCGGCGCGCGGCTGCCCCAGCTCGCGGGCACCAGCAACGTGCTCTATGCCATGAAGCTCGGCCTGATCCCGCTCGGCACCATGGCGCACGAATACCTGCAGGCCTGCCAGGGGCTCGGCCCGCGGCTGCGCGACAGCCAGATCTTCGGCTTCGAGAGCTGGGCCCGCGAATACCGCGGCGACCTCGGCATTGCGCTGTCCGACGTCTACGGCATGAGCGCCTTCCTGCGCGACTTCGACCTCTACTTCTGCAAGCTGTTCGACGGCGCGCGCCATGACAGCGGCGATCCGTTCCAGTGGGGCGAACGCATGCTGGCGCACTACGTCGCCAACCGGGTCGATCCACGCACCAAGACGCTGATCTTCAGCGACAGCCTCACGGTGCCGCGCACCATCGAGCTCTACCAGCAGTTCCGCGGCCGCTGCCAGCTGGCGTTCGGCATCGGCACCAACCTCACCAACGACCTCGGCTACGAACCGCTGCAGATCGTCATCAAGATGATCACCTGCAATGGCCAGCCGGTCGCCAAATTGTCGGACACCCCATCCAAGAACATGTGCGAGGACGAAAAATACCTGGCCTACCTGCGCCAGGTGTTCGAGATCGAGCAGCCGCCGGCCTGACGCCCGTCTGGTACGGTACGGCCCCATGAAAAAAACAGTCCGACTGGCGGCAGCCGCAGCGCTGCCGATGATGTTCCCCGCGCTGGCCATGGCGGCCGAGCTCGACGGCAGCAAGCTGTCGGCGCTCTGGGGTGTTCCGTTCGCGGGCATCCTGCTGTCGATTGCGCTGATGCCGCTGCTGGCCCCGTCGGTCTGGCACCACCACTACGGCAAGATCTCCGCCGCCTGGGCGCTTGCGTTCCTGCTTCCCTTTGCCGCGATCCACGGCGCGCCGCTGGCCGGCTCCCAGTTCGTGCACGCGCTGGTGGAGGAATACATTCCCTTCATCATCCTGCTCACGGCGCTGTTCACGGTGGCGGGCGGCATCCACATCCGCGGCAACCTGCACGGCGCGCCCGGCCTCAACACGGCCATCCTTGCCATCGGCGCGGTCCTTGCGAGCCTCATGGGCACCACGGGCGCCTCGATGCTGCTGATCCGCCCGCTGATCCGCGCCAACGACAACCGCGTGAGCAAGGCGCACGTGGTGGTGTTCTTCATCTTCATCGTCTCGAATGCCGGGGGCTCGCTCACGCCGCTCGGCGACCCGCCGCTGTTCCTGGGCTTCCTGAAGGGTGTCGATTTCTTCTGGACGGCGCGCAACATCCTGCCCAACACGCTGTTCCTCGTCGGCATGCTGCTGGCGCTGTTCTACGTCATCGACCGCCATCTCTACCGCAAGGAAGGCGTGCTGCCGTTCGACCCGACGCCGGACACCCGGCGCGTCGGCTTCGACGGCGCAGTGAACTTCTGGCTGCTGGGCGGCGTGGTGTTCCTGGTGCTGCTCTCCGGCGTGTGGAAATCGCCGGCCGGCTTCGAGGTGTTCGGCACGCACGTCGGGCTGCCGGGGCTGGTGCGCGACATCGGGCTCGTTGCCATCACGCTGCTCTCGTTCAAGACCACCGCGGCCAAGGTGCATGCCGACAACCAGTTCGAATGGGGTCCGATGGCCGAGGTGGCCAAGCTGTTCGCGGGTATCTTCCTGACCATCATCCCGGTGATCGCCATGCTCAAGGCCGGCGCGCACGGGCCGTTCGCGTCCGTGATCGCGGCTGTGACGAGGCCCGACGGCCAGCCCGATCCGGCCATGTATTTCTGGGCCTCCGGCATCCTGAGCTCGTTCCTCGACAACGCGCCGACCTACCTGGTGTTCTTCAACACCGCAGGCGGCGACCCGGCCGCGCTCATGACCACCTATGCCACCACGCTGGCCGCGATTTCGGCCGGATCCGTGTTCATGGGCGCCAACAGCTACATCGGCAACGCGCCCAACCTCATGGTCAAGGCCATTGCCGAAAGCCGCGGCGTGCGCATGCCGAGCTTCTTCGGGTACATGGGCTGGTCCGTGGCCGTCCTGATTCCGCTGTTCGTTCTTTCCACCTTCATCTTCTTCCGTTGAGAGCAGACATCATGAGCAAGCCCAAGATCCTGGTCGCCCGCGCGATCTTCCCCGAAACCATCGAGCGCCTCTCGCAGCATTTCGAGGTCGAGTCGAACCAGGCCGACGAGAGCTGGAGCAAGGAGCAGCTGATCGCCAAACTGCAAGGCAAGCAGGGCGCTTTCACCACCGGCAGCGAGCGCATCGACGCCGCGCTGCTCGACGCCTGCCCCGACCTGAAGATCTGCGCCAACATGGCCGTGGGCTACAACAACTTCGACGTCGATGCGATGGCCGCGCACGGCGTGCTCGGCACCAACGCACCCGACGTGCTCACCGAGACCACGGCCGACTTCGGCTTTGCGCTGCTGATGGCCACGGCCCGCCGCATCACCGAGAGCGAACACTTCCTGCGCGCGGGCAAGTGGCAGAAGTGGAGCTACGACATGTTCGCGGGCTCCGACATCCACGGCTCCACGCTCGGCATCATCGGCATGGGCCGCATCGGGCAGGGCATCGCCAGGCGCGGCGCGCACGGCTTCGGCATGAAGGTGGTCTATCACAACCGTTCGCGGCTCGATGCGGCGCTGGAGGCCGAATGCAAGGCCAGCTACCTGGGCAAGGAAGAGCTGCTCAAGACCGCAGACCACGTCGTGCTGGTGGTGCCGTATTCGCCGGCTTCGCACCACACCATCGGCGCGGCCGAGATCGCGCTGATGAAGTCGACCGCCACGCTGGTGAACATTGCGCGCGGCGGCATCGTCGACGACGCGGCGCTGGCCGTGGCGCTGCGCGAGAAGCGCATCGCCGCGGCGGGACTCGACGTGTTCGAGGGCGAGCCTAAGGTCCACCCCGACCTGCTGACCGTGCCCAACGTGGTGCTGACCCCGCACATCGCGAGCGCCACCGTGCCCACGCGCCGCGCCATGGCCGATCTCGCGGCCGACAACCTCATTGCCTGGTTCGGCGGCAAGGGGCCGCTGACGCCCGTCACGCCCGTTCCGCCCGCCGCCAGCTAATCGACAGACAAACACGGACCGTCATCGCCACCTTGGACACTTCCCTGATTCTTCTTCTGCTGGCCGCCTTTGCGGTGGTCCAGCTGGTGCTCGCGGTCTGGCTGCTGGCACGCCGCCAGCCTGCGCCCGACCACAGCGAGCTGCTTGCCGTGCTGTCCGCCATGGGCGCGGCCAACGAACGCACCGAGCGCGAGCTGCGCCACGAAATCGGCGAGAGCTCGCGCGGCGCGCGGCAGGAAACCGCGCAGGCCTTCGCCACCTTCCAGCAGGCGCTGGTGCAGCAGGGCGCCGAAGCCACCCGCACGCAGAACGCCCAACTCGATGCCTTCTCGCTGCAGCTCGCCTCGCTGCAGAAGACCCTGGCCGACACGCTCAACACCCAGCTGCAGGGTCTGAGCGAATCCAATGCGCGCCGCCTGTCGGAAGTGCGCGCGACCATGGAAGCGCAGCTCGCGCAGCTGCAGCAGAGCAACACCGCCAAGCTCGACGAGATGCGCAAGACCGTCGACGAGAAGCTGCAGAGCACGCTCGAAGCGCGCCTTGGCGAGAGCTTCAAGCAGGTGGCCGACCGGCTCGAGCAGGTGCACAAGGGCCTGGGCGAGATGCAGACGCTGGCCGTCGGCGTCGGCAGCCTGCAGCGCGTGCTGACCAACGTGAAGACGCGCGGCGTGTTCGGCGAGGTGCAGCTCGAGGCGTTGCTCGAGCAGGTGCTCACGTCCGAGCAATACGCCAAGCAGGTCGAGACCAAGCCGCGCAGCGGCCAGCGTGTGGACTTCGCGATCCGCTTCCCGGGCCGCGGCGACGACGGCGCCCCGGTGTGGCTGCCGATCGACGCCAAGTTTCCGCGCGACGACTACGAGCGCCTGATCGATGCGCATGAGCGTGCCGATGCACCCGGCGCCGAACTGGCGGCCAAGGCGCTCGAGGCGCGCATCCGCGTCGAGGCCCGTTCGATCGCCGAGAACTACCTGGCGGCGCCGCACACCACCGACTTCGCCATCCTTTTCCTGCCGGTCGAGAGCCTCTATGCCGAGGTGCTGCGCCGGCCGGGCCTGATGGACGCCATCCAGCGCCAGCACCGGGTGACGCTGGCCGGCCCGACCACCTTGCTTGCCATGCTCAACAGCCTGCACATGGGCTTTCGCACGCTGGCGCTGGAGCAGCAGGCCTCCGAGGTCTGGAAGGTGCTGGGGGCGGTCAAGACCGAGTTCGAGCGCTACGGCGAATGGGTCTCGCGCATCAAGGAGCAGGTGGCCAAGGCCTCCGACACGCTCGACAAGGCCGACACGCGCGCCAAGCAGATGCGCCTGGCGCTGCGCAAGGTCGAGGCGCTGCCAGAAGCGCAGTCGCAGGTGCTGCTGCCTTCCACCGCCGACAGCGAGGGCGACGACACCCCGTGAAAGGCTCCGAACTGCTGCGCGTGATCGGCGCCCAGGTCTGCCTGCACGCCACCATGGCCGGCATGCGGCTCGCAACCCCGCTGCTGGCGCTGCAACTGGGCTACAGCGCGGCGGCCGTCGGCGTGCTGATTGCGCTGTTCGCGCTCACGCAGGTGTTCCTGGCGCTGCCGGCCGGGCGCTTTGCCGACCGGCATGGGTTCAAGCGGCCGCTGTGGCTCTCGGTCATTGCGGCTTCGGCCGGCGCCGGACTCGTGCTCGTTTTTCCGACCTTCGCGATGATGTGCATCGCGGCGCTGCTGACCGGCGGCGCCACCGGCGCGACCGTCATTGCACTGCAGCGCCATGTGGGCCGCTCCGCGACCAACGCCACCCAGCTCAAGCGCGTGTTCAGCTGGCTGGCGATAGCGCCCGCGGTCGCCAATTTCGTCGGCCCGTTCGTCGCCGGCATGCTCATCGACCATGCGGGACGCGCACCCGCGGACATGCTGGCGTTCCGGGTCTGCTTCGCGGTGATGGCGGCTTTTCCCATCGTCTGCTGGCTGCTTGCGCGCGGCGCGCACGAGCCGCCGCCTGCCGCACCCGCCGCCGGCGCCATGCCCACGCGCGCCTGGGACCTGTTGCGCGAGCCGATGTTCCGCCGCCTGCTGTTCGTGAACTGGCTGCAGTCGTCGAGCTGGGATGTGCATGCCTTCGTGCTGCCGGTGCTGGGGCATGACCGCGGCATCAGCGCTTCGGTGATCGGCTCCATCCTCGGCGCCTTCGCCATTGCGGCGGCGGCCATCCGGGTGGTGCTGCCGCTGGTGGCCTCGCGCGCTTCGGAGCGCAGCGTGATCCTGAGCTCCACCTCCGTCACGGCGCTGGTGTTCGCGGTCTATCCGCTGCTCGGCTCGGCCTGGACCATGGGCCTGTGTTCCGTGATCCTCGGCTTCTCGCTCGGCGCGGTGCAGCCGATGGTGATGAGCATGCTGCACCAGATCACGCCGCATGCGCGGCACGGCGAGGCGCTGGGCCTGCGGCTCATGACCATCAACGCGTCGAGCGTGGCCATGCCGATGCTGTTCGGCTCGATCGGCGCGCTGATCGGCATCGCGGGCGTCTTCTGGGTGGTGGGCGGCGTGGTTGCGCTGGGGGCGCGGGCGACCTGGGGCCTGAAGGTCTAGCCGCCCCGCGAAGGCAGTGCGATGCCGCCGGAGCCCGGAACCGGGCTACAGCTTGTAGAAGCGCTTGATCGCGTCCCAGGCGTCTTCGGGCGCGTCGACGTATTCGAAGAGCTTCACGTCGGCCGGCGAGATCACGCCTTCCTCGACCAGGAAGTCGAAGTCGACGAGCTTCTTCCAGTAGGCCGAGCCGAACAGCACGATCGGCACCGGCTTCGACTTGCGGGTCTGCACCAGCGTGATCACCTCGAACAGTTCGTCCAGCGTGCCGAAGCCGCCCGGGAACGCCACCAGCGCCTTGGCACGCATCATGAAGTGCATCTTGCGGATCGCGAAGTAGTGGAACTTGAAGCTCAGCGCCGGCGTGACGTAGGGATTGGCTTCTTCTTCCATCGGCAGCGCGATGGCCAGGCCGACCGAGAGGCCGCCGCCTTCGTGCGCGCCGCGGTTGGCCGCCTGCATGATGCCGGGGCCGCCGCCGGTGCAGACAAAGAGCTTGTCCTCGGGTTCCTTGCCATTGCTGTACTCCGCCACCAGCTTGCCGAAGGCGCGTGCCTTCTCGTAGTAGTGCGAACTGCGTGCCAGGCGGCGCCAGCGCTCGGCCGCCACCGCGTCGCCGCCGGCTTCGGCCTGCGCGACCAGCGCGGCGGCTTCTTCCTCGCTGCGGAAGCGGGCGCTGCCGAAAACCACCACGGTGTTTTCGATGCCGTGGGCGCGCTGCTCCAGGTCGGGCTTCATCAGCTCGAGCTGCATGCGGATGCCACGGGTTTCGCGGCGCAGCAGGAACTCCGGATCGGCAAAGGCGAGGCGCGAAGGATCGGGGTCGAGCGGAAGGCCTTTCTCGGAGTGGGACTTGAGGGTGGCCCAGGCGTCCGCGAGGCGCTTGTCGTGAAGGTCGTGCGTGTTGTTCATGGAGAAATCGGACAGGAAGACTTGCAGCATTGTGCAGCGTCGGGGATGCGGTGTTCCGCGGCTCAGAAGGTGCCGTGGCGCCCCTCGCCGCGAACGAAGCGCTCGGCACCGGCCGCGCCCTCGGCCGCGACGATCGGCACGCCAAGCCGGCCTTCCTGCCGCAGTGCACCGGCCAGCGGCAGGTTCCATTGGGCGTAGGCGGAATCGCGGTCCGCGAGCATGCATTGCTGCGGGAACGACGCGATCTCGCGCGCGAGCGCTTCGGCCTCGGGGCGTGCGCGGCCTGGCGGCACCACGCGGTTGACCAGGCCCATCGCCTGCGCCTCCCGGGCGCTCACGGGCCGGCCGGTCAGGATCAGATCGAGTGCGCGGCCCATGCCGACGATGCGCGGCAGCCGCACCGTGCCGCCGTCGATCAGCGGCACGCCCCAGCGCCGGCAGAACACGCCGAGCACGGCGTCTTCCTCGGCCACGCGCAGGTCGGCCAGCAGCGCGAGCTCCAGGCCGCCGGCCACCGCATGGCCGCTGATGGCGGCGACCAGGGGTTTCGCAAGCGCCATGCGCGTTGGGCCCATCGGACCCGTGCCGCCGCCCTCGGGGTCGAGTTCATTGCGGCGCGCGGGGTCGCCGACCGCGCCCAGGTCGGCGCCGGCGCAGAAGGTGCCGTGCTCGCCCCAGAGCACCGCGACGCGCTGGCTCTCGTCGGCCTCGAAGCGCTCGAAGGCGGCGCGCAGCGCCTCGGCCATGGGCCGGTCGACAGCGTTGCGCTGCTTCGGGCGATTCATGACGATGGTGCTGACCGGCCCATCGATCTCGGTGCGGACGCTGGCGGACGTGTTCATGGGCAGAAGGGTAAGCCCATCAACGGAAAAAGGCTCCTTGCGGAGCCTTCGTCGTCTGGCTGCTGGCCAGCCAGCAGGTGCAGAACTTAGACGCGCTTGCGGTATTCGCCGGTGCGCGTGTCGATTTCGATCTTGTCGCCTTGCGAGACGAACAGCGGCACCGGCACTTCGAAGCCGGTGGCGATCTTGGCGGGCTTGAGCACCTTGCCCGAGGTGTCGCCCTTGACGGCCGGCTCGGTCCAGGTGATTTCGCGCTCGACGCTGGTCGGCAGTTCGACCGAGATGGCCTTGCCGTCGTAGAACACCACTTCGACCGGCATGCCGTCCTCGAGGTAGTTGAGGGCGTCGCCCATGTTCTCGGCTTCGACTTCGTACTGGTTGTACTCGGTGTCCATGCAGACGTACATCGGGTCGGCGAAGTAGGAGTAGGTGCACTCCTTCTTGTCGAGCACGATCTGGTCGATCTTGTCGTCGGCCTTGAAGACCACTTCGGTGTTGAAGTTGGCGATCAGGCTCTTGAGTTTCATGCGCACGGTGGCGGAGTTGCGGCCGCCGCGGCTGTATTCGGTCTTGAGGACGACCATCGGGTCCTTGCCGTGCATGATGACGTTGCCGGCGCGGATTTCTTGAGCGATTTTCATATCAGGTTCTCTGGATGTTGGCCGCTCGGTGCGCGGAGCCGTCGGCGGCATTCTTGCCGGCATCATTGGCCCCGCGGTACATGTCCCGCGGCAGGTTTGGCGGAGAGCATCTCGGATCTGTGTAAATCCGGGCCGAAATCCGCAAAGCCCGCTATTTTAGCTTTTTCCGGCGACCAGATGCCGCAATTGCGTGACCAAGTCCTCCTGGGCGCCCAGCCTTTCGCGGGCGGCCCGCACGGTTTCGTGCCATGGGCCCTGTGTTTCAAGAGGGGGCAGGGGGCTGCTGTCGAACCCGTTCCAGGCATTGTGGAACTGCCGTAGCGACGGCGGGGCGCCCAGCCAGTCGAGCCAGGCGCCGAGCTTGACGTGATGGGCGTCGTCGTCCTGCGGGTAGATCTGCCAGACCAGCGGCGCGCCGGCCCACAGGCCCCGCACGAGCGAGTCTTCGCCGCGCACGAAATTCAGGTCGCAGGCCCACAGGAGGTGATCGAAATCGGCCTGCGTGAGGTAGGGCAGGTATGAAATTGATAGCGCGCCCAGTCCCGAGAGCCCTTGGTCCGGCTGTTTCCTGCCGGCAAAGAACGCCCGGACCGCATGCGCCGCGCGGCCCGAGGTGACCAGGAGCCGCGTGGGCTGCGAACCTGCCGCCAGCTGCTCGAGCAGGGTGGCCAGCGCCGGCGGCTCGTAGCAGAACAGCGACACCAGGCGTTCGCCATCGCGCCAGGGAATCTGCTGCGCCGCCAGCCACTGCGCGCGGTCGAAGCGTGCTCTTCGCTCCAGCAGGCCGGGCTCCCGCAGCAGGCCTCCCGTGGCGGGCGTGAAGCCCGGATAGAAAAAGCGCTTCGTCAACCCCATGCCGGGGCCCTTGAACACGGGCGAGGGCAGGCCGTGCAGGCGTTCGACGTATGGCTCGGCCGACAGGTATTCGAGATTGATCCACGCCCGGCCCGGCTCGCCCGGGGCCTGCGGCTCGGCAAAACGCGCGATCAGTTCGGGCGCCGGTTCGCAGCCGAAGGCCTCGATCAGCACGTCCGGCGGCGGGGCGGCCACGGCTTGCCGGACGGCGGCGGGCTCGAGCCAGTCGATCACGCTCACGCCCTCGCAGCCGGTGGGCGCCATCCAGCGCAGCGCGGTGGCGTCGTCGATCCACAGGCGCACGCGCTCGCCGAGGGCAGCCAGCTGGCTCGACAGCCGCCAGCACACGCCGAGGTCGCCGTGGTTGTCGATGACCCTGCAGAAAATGTCCCATTGCATGGTCGCCAGTGTGCCCGTCTTCGGCCTCGGCGAGACCCGCCGCTTGCTTGGTATGCTGGCCGGCACCCAACATCCGGAGAGAGAAACCATGCGCTTGCCGATCCGCCGCCGTTCGCCACTTTCCCTTGGTTTCTTTGGTCCACCCGGTGTGGCGAAAACAGTGCTCGCGCTTTCCCTGGCCCTGGGCGGCCTGGCCGGCGCCTCGGCGCAGACGACGCCGTCGCTGACACCGCAGCAGCAGCGCTTCCACGACATCTACAAGGAACTGATCGAGATCAACACCAGCCATTCGGTGGGCGACAACACGCTCGCAGCGCGCGCGATGGAAAAGCGCCTGGTCGAATCAGGCTTTGCGCCTGGCGACATCCAGATCTTCGAGCCCTTCCCCAAGAAGGGCAACCTGGTGCTGCGCTTCAAGGGCAACGGCAGCAAGAAGCCGCTGCTGCTGCTGGCCCACATCGACGTGGTCGAGGCCCGGCGCGAGGACTGGAAGACCGATCCGTTCAAGCTGCAGGAAACCGGCGGCTACTTCACGGCGCGCGGGTCCATCGACGACAAGGCCATGGCCTCGGCGCTGGTGTCGGTGCTGGGACAGCTCAAGCAGGAAGGCTTCAAGCCCAGCCGCGACATCATCCTGGCGCTGACGGCCGACGAAGAGCGCGGCGACGCGCTCAGCAACGGCGCCTTCTGGCTCATCAACAACAAGCCCGAACTGCTGCAGGCGGAATTCGGCATCAACGAAGGCGGCGGCGGCGAGCTGCGCGGCGGCAAGCCCAACCTGCACCGCATGCAGGTGGCCGAGAAGATGTACACCACCTACATGCTCGAGGCGCGCGACGTCGGCGGCCACAGCTCGGTGCCGACCAGGAACAACCCGATCTACGCGCTGTCCGCGGGGCTGGAGCGACTGGGCAGCTATGCGTTCCCGGTCAAGCTGGGCGAGGTCACCAAGACCTATTTCGCACGCAGCGCGCCGTTTGCCACAGGGCAGCTGGCCGACGACATGCGCGCCGTCGGCGGCGGCAACTCCGAGCCCGCGGTGATCGAGCGGCTCTCGGCCAACCCGGCCTACAACGCGCAGCTGCGCACCACCTGCGTGGCGACCATGGTGCAGGCGGGCCACGCAGAGAACGCGCTGCCGCAGTCGGCCAAGGCCACGGTCAACTGCCGCATCCTGCCGCACGACGACCCGGACGAAGTCGAGCGCCTGCTGACTCAGGCCGTCGGCAACGACAAGATCGTGGTGCGCAACCTCGGCAAGCCCTTGCGCAGCCCGGCCTCGCCGCTGAACGGCGACCTGGTGAAGACCGTGGAATCGGTGACGCAGGCCATGTGGCCCGGCGTGCCGGTGGTTCCCGCGATGAGCACCGGCGCCACCGACAGCCGCTTCATGCGCAACGCCGGCATTCCGATGTACGGCGTGACGGGCATGTTCCTCGACCCGGCGGATGCGCGCGCCCACGGGCTGGACGAGCGCATCGAGATCCAGCGGCTCTACGACGGCCGCGAGTTCCTGTACCGGCTGGTGAGCGAGCTCGCCAGATAGGTGCCGCCCTCTCGCGGAGAGGGCGGGTGTTTTCGGTCAGGGTGTGAAGGTATCTCCCAGCACGATGCCTTCGCGCCGCGGATCGGCGCCGCCGGTGAGCACGGGTTTGCCGCCCACGTTCGTGCGGATGATGGTGCTGATGCCGCTGGACTGCGCCCCGAAGCCCACCGTGTGGCCGAGCGCGCGCAGCCCCGCGATCAGCGGGTCGTTGTTGCCCGAGTCCGAAGTGTCGATGGCCGGATGCTCGCCGCCCACGTTGGTGGTCTTGCTGTTGGAGGCGCCGAAGTCCACCAGCGAGGTGGCCTGCTGCGCATCGAGGCCCCAGTCGAGCGCGCCGACCAGCGTCTTCACCACGTACTGGATGATCGTGCCGCCGCCCGGCGATCCGGTTCCCATCACGAACTCCCCCATGCTGCCGTCGCTGTTCTTCCTGAACACCATCGTGGGCGCCATCGTGCTGCGCGGTCGCTTGCCGGGAGCGACGCGGTTGGCCACCTTCACGCTCGGGGTGACGCTGGTGTCGTCGGGGTTGGAGGCGAAGTCGGTCAGCTGGTTGTTCAGCATGAAGCCCTGGGTCATGTGGAACGAACCGAGCGTGCTCTCGACGGTGGTGGTCATCGTGACGACGTTGCCCTGCTTGTCGACGATGGTGAAGTGCGTCGTGCCGTGCTCCTCGGTCTTGTCGATGCCCAGGGGCACGCTCCCGAGGTCGCCCGGCAGCGCCGTTCCCATGCTCGCCGACAGGCTGATCAGGCTGGCCCGCTTCTGCAGGTAGGGCTTGTTGATCATGGTGTCGACCGAGCCGCCGGGCAGCGGCACGAAGTCGGTGTCGGCCACGTACTTGTCGCGGTCGGCATAGGCCAAGCGCTCGGCCTCGCTCACCAGGTGCACACCCATCACGGCCGGCTTGCCGCCTTCGAGGTCGATGGCGGTGGGTTTGTACAGGCCCAGGTTGAAGGTTTCGAGGATGCCCAGCGACTGCACCACCGCAATGCCGCCGGACGACGGCGGCGACATGCTGCACACGTAGTAGTCGCGGTAGGTACCGCAGACCGGTTCGCGGCGCTTGGCCACATAGCCGGCCATGTCGGCCATGGTCGTCTTGCCGGGCGTGATGGTCGAACCGTCGACGGCCGCCGTGATCCCGATCTTGTCGACGATGCCTTGTGCAACGGCGCCGGTGTAGAACGCGTCTGCGCCCTGCGTGGCGATGGTGCCGAGGGTCCTCGCGTAGGCCGGGTTCCTGAGCCTGGTGCCCAGCGCCTTCGGCGTGCCGTCGTCGTTGAAGAAGTAGGCCGTGGCCTCGGCGTCGCGCTTGAGGCTGGCGGCCGAGCCGGAGATGGCGGCGGCCATGCGTCCGCCGATCGGGAAGCCATCGGCGGCGAGCGTGATGCCGTAGCTGAAGAGGTCCTTCCAGGGCAGCTTGCCGTGGTCCCTGTAGGCGATGTCGAGCATGCGCACCGCGCCGGGTGTGCCGATGGAACGGCCGCTCGCGCGGGCGCTGGGCTTGGGCGGGTTCTGGTCCGCCACGTCGTCGATCCAGCGCAAGTAGTTCTCGGTTGCCGCAGCCGGCGCCATTTCGCGCCCGTCGTAGGCCTGCAGCTTCCTGGTCGCCGCGTCGTAGTGGAGCATGAACGCGCCGCCGCCCAGGCCGCTGGATTGCGGCTCGACCAGGCCCAGCACGGCCTGCACCGCCACCGCCGCGTCGACCGCGCTGCCGCCGGCCTTGAGGATGTCGCAGCCCGCGCGCGTGGCGAGCGGATGGTTGGCCACCACCATGTAGTTCTTCGCGTAGACCAGCTTGTGGCCGACGACGTAGCCCGAGGCGGGCTCGGGTGCCGCCGGGTCGCCCGGGTCGCCGGAACCCACCACGACCGGCGTGCCGCCGTCGCCGATCAGGCAGCCCTTGTCGGCTTCTGGCGGCGGCGGGACGGGCCGGTTGGCGTTGGCCGCATTGATGGCGGCGATCGTCGCGACCAGGGCGGCGTTGTCCTGTGCGCCACTGCCGCCGCCCCCGCAACCGGCCACGGTCAATGCCAGCGCGATCGGAGACAGTGCCAGCCAGGCGCCCGTCCGGATGTTTTTCTTCATGGAGAGTTTCCCCGAGTAGTCTTGATGAAATGACACAGGCGCTCCTCGCGCCCGCCATCATCAGCACAATTCATTCCAGGCTGATCGGGGTTTCCTCGCAGGCTGGCCATGCGGGCCTGGCGTGCGCGCCACAATAGCCGCCATGTCAGACGTGCATTCCGATCAATTGCTCAGCGAAGTCGCGGCCCTGCCGCAGCTGCCGGGCGTCTACCGCTATTTCGATGCGGCCGGCGCGGTGCTCTACGTGGGCAAGGCGCGCAACCTCAAGAAGCGGGTTGCCAACTATTTCCAGAAGAGCCATGGCGGCACGCGCATCGGCCACATGATCAGCAAGATCGCGCGCATGGAGACCACCGTGGTGCGCTCCGAGGCCGAGGCGCTGCTGCTCGAGAACAATCTCATCAAGACGCTCAAGCCGCGCTACAACATCCTGTTCCGCGACGACAAGAGCTATCCCTACCTGAAGATCGCCTCGCACGAGTTTCCGCGCCTGGCCTACTACCGCGGCGCGGTCGACAAGAAGCACCGCTACTTCGGGCCCTACCCGAGCGCCTGGGCGGTGAAGGAATCGATCCAGCTGCTGCAGAAGGTGTTCAGGCTGCGCACCTGCGAGGACACGGTGTACGCCAACCGCACGCGGCCCTGCCTGCTGTACCAGATCAAGCGCTGCACCGGCCCCTGCGTGGGCTACATCACGCCCGAGGCCTATGCGCAGGACGTGGCCAGCGCCGAAGCCTTCCTGATGGGCGACACCCAGCTCGTGCTCTCGAAGCTCGAGGCGCGCATGACCGAGCACGCCGAGAAGCTCGAGTTCGAGCAGGCGGCCGAGCTGCGCAACCAGATGTCGGCGATCTCGCGCGTGCTGCACCAGCAGTCGATCGAGATCGCTTCCGACAAGGACGTCGACATCCTCGCCGTCAAGGTGCAGGGCGGCAAGGCCTGCGTCAACCTGGCGATGGTGCGCGGCGGCCGGCACCTGGGCGATCGCGCCTATTTTCCGGTGCACGTGGAAGACGCCGCGCAGATCCATCATGGCGAGCTCGATGCGGAAGAGGGCGCAGTGCCCGCCGTGGCCGATCCGATCGAAGTGCAGGTGCTCGAGGCCTTCATTGCCCAGCACTACATCGACGTGCCCGTGCCCGCCACGCTGGTGCTGAGCCACCTGGTGAGCCGCGAGCTGATCGAGGCGATCTCGCAGCAGGCCGGCGCGCGCGTGACGGCGGTGTTCCAGCCGCGCGAGCAGCGCCGGCACTGGCTGGAGATGGCCGAGACCAACGCCGGCCTGCAACTGGCCCGGCTGCTGGCAGAAGAAGGTTCGCAGCAGGCGCGCACCCGCGCGCTGGCCGATGCGCTCGAGCTCGCGCCGGACGACCTCGACAACTTCCGCATCGAATGCTTCGACATCTCGCACACCGCGGGCGAGGCCACGCAGGCTTCGTGCGTGGTGTTCGAGCACCACACGATGCAGAACCGCGAATACCGCCGCTACAACATCGAGGGCATCACGCCCGGCGACGACTACGCCGCGATGCGCCAGGTGCTGCACCGCCGCTACGGCAAGCTGGCCGAGGCAATGGCGGCCGAGACCGAGGCGCTGCCGCCGGGCGACGCCGAGAGCGA
Organism: Variovorax sp. V93; assembly: GCF_041154485.1. Classification (NCBI taxonomy): domain Bacteria; kingdom Pseudomonadati; phylum Pseudomonadota; class Betaproteobacteria; order Burkholderiales; family Comamonadaceae; genus Variovorax; species Variovorax sp. V93. Next base: position 1,984,595 of record NZ_AP028669.1, read on the forward strand.
TGGCAGCGGCGCATCGCCCAAGACCCGGACCGCGCGCATGCCGGAACTGGTGCTGGTCGACGGCGGCAAGGGGCAGGTGTCGATGGCGCGCGAAGTGTTCAGCGAACTGGGCCTGCCGCTGTCGCTGATCGTCGGCGTCGAGAAGGGCGAGGGCCGCAAGGTCGGCCTCGAGGAACTGGTGTTCGCCGATGGCCGCGAGAAGGTCTACCTGGGCAAGGACTCGGCGGCGCTGATGCTGGTGGCGCAGATCCGCGACGAGGCGCACCGCTTTGCCATCACCGGCATGCGCGCCAAGCGCGCGAAGGTGCGCGTGGGCGGCAGCCAGCTCGAAGACATTCCGGGCATCGGACCGAAGCGCCGCGCGCGCCTGCTGCAGCGCTTCGGTGGAATCCGCGGCGTGGCGGCGGCCAGCGTCGAGGACATCGCGTCGGTCGAAGGCATTGCCACGGACCTGGCCGAGGAAATCTATCGCGCACTGCATTGAGGCCGATTGCCCCCGGCTTTCGGTTCCGCCTCTCGCGCATGACACAATCGCCCGCATGTTCTGGACCCTCCCGACCATCATGACCTGGACGCGCATCGTCGCGATTCCATTGATCGTTGGTGTGTTCTACCTGCCGATGGCCGAGCCGATGCGCAACCTGATCGCCACGGTCATGTTCATCGTCTTCGCGGCCACCGACTGGCTCGACGGCTTCCTGGCGCGAAAGCTCAACCAGACTTCGGCCTTCGGCGCCTTCCTCGATCCGGTGGCCGACAAGTTCCTGGTCTGCGCCTCGCTGCTGGTGCTGGTGCACCTGAACCGGGCCGACGTGTTCGTGGCGCTGATCATCATCGGCCGCGAGATCGCCATCTCGGCCCTGCGCGAATGGATGGCGCAGATCGGCGCCAGCAAGAGCGTGGCGGTCCACATGATCGGCAAGGTCAAGACCACCGTGCAGATGGTCGCGATTCCGTTCCTGCTCTATGACGGACACCTCTTCAAGATCATCGACACCGGCCTCTGGGGGCAGTGGCTGATCTGGATCTCGGCCGTGCTCACGATCTGGTCGATGGTCTATTACCTGCAGAAGGCCATCCCCGAAATCCGGGCCCGCGCGAAATGAGCGTGGCTGCGGCCCGCGGCGCAAGCTGGCTGCGTGCCATGCCGGCCGTCTTCGTGCTCATCTGGAGCACGGGCTTCATCGTTGCGCGCTATGGCATGCCTTATGCGCCGCCGCTCAAGTTCCTGGCCGTGCGCTTTGCGCTTTCTCTTGTGTGCTTCTGCCTCTGGGTCGCGCTTGCGCGGGTCCCCTGGCCGAAGGAGCGCGCGCAGTGGGGACACCTGGCGGTGACCGGCGTCCTGATGCAGGCCGGCTACCTGGGCGGCGTCTGGGCCGCGGTGCATGCGGGCATGGGCGCGGGGCTGGTGGCATTGCTGGTCGGCATCCAGCCGGTGCTGACCGCCATCTGGCTGTCGTTCAACGGCGGGCGCATTTCGCAGCGCCAATGGGCCGGGCTGGTGCTCGGCTTTGCGGGCCTGGTGCTCGTGGTGTCGCGCAAGTTCGGGCAGGGATCGGAGGTCAGTGCGTTGACCATGGCGCTTGCGGTGATGGCGCTCCTTTCGATCACGGCGGGCACGCTGTACCAGAAGCGCTTCGTCGCGCCCTGCGACGTGCGCAGCGCGAGCGCCGTGCAGATGGTGGCCGCATTGATTGTGTGCCTGCCCTTTGCGGCGATGGAATCGCAGGGCATCGAATGGAACGCGCATTCGACCGGCGCCATGGCCTGGTCGGTGCTGGTGCTGTCGCTCGGCGGCAGCTCGCTGCTCTACATGCTGATCCAGCGCGGCACGGCCACCGCCGTCACGAGCCTGCTCTACCTGGTGCCGCCGTGCACCGCGGTGATGGCCTGGCTGCTGTTCGCCGAGCCGATCACTCTGGTGACCTTGCTGGGCATCGGGCTCACCGCAGCCGGCGTGAGCCTGGTGGTGCGCAGCGAGCGCTGAGCCGCCTTTGCTTTTTCTTCAGCGCGGCGCACCGGCCTTGCCGGGTTTCCAGGGCTCGCCGCGAAACTGTTCCGCCAGGTGGTCGAGCAGCAGCCGCACGCGGCGCGGCGTCTTGGGGCGCCAGGGCGCGATCCAGTGGATGTCGGCATCGGGCATGGCGTAGTGGGGCAGCACGCGCACCAGCTCGCCGGAAGCCAGCTGCGGTGCGATGTCCCACAGGCTGCGCAGCATGATGCCGTGGCCGGCCAGGCACCAGTCGCGCACCATCTCGCCCGAATTGCTCGTCAGCGGACCCTGGACGCGCACGCGCGCGGTGCTGCCGTCGCGCGCATGGCGCAGGGTCCACAGCGCGAACTGATGCTGGTTGACCTCGCCGTTCTCGCGCGCGACCAGGCAGTCGTGCACCGCCAGCGCGTCGACCGTGGCCGGCAGGCCGCGCCGTTCTATATATGAAGGAGATGCGGCGAGCACGCGCTGGTTGCGCGCAATGCGGCGCGTGACCCAGTCGGCCGCGCGGCGCTGCTGCACGGCCCAGAGCCAGAGTGCACCGTCATACCCTTCGGCGCCGAGGTCGGGCAGCCGCTCGGTCAGCAGCAATTCGATCTGCAGCCCGGGATGGCGCGCCTGGAAGCTGGCCAGGGCAGGGCCGAGCCAGCGCCGGCCGAAGCCGAAGGTCGCAGCCAGCCGGATGGTGCCGACCAGTTCGTTCTGCCGCTCGCCGAGCTCGCTTTCGAGCGCGGCAAAGCCTTCGAGCAGCGCCCCGGCATGCAGGCAGACCGCTTCTCCCTCGGCCGTCACGCTGAGCCGGCGCGTGGTGCGCTCGAACAGCCGCTGGCCCAGCCGCGCCTCGAGCGCGCCGAGCCGCTTGGTCACGACGGAGGGCACCACGTCGAGCGTGGCGGAGGCGCCCGCCAGGCTTCCCTGGTCGCGGATGGCCAGCACGAGCTCGAGATCGCCGCGGTCCATCGACAGTGGATTCATGCCAAATCGGAAAGTATGAATTGGTTGATTGTTGCTTGATGATCGACGGAGCGCAACGCACAATCGCCGCGTGACTGCTTCCTTCTTCGACTTTCCCGAATTCGACATCGAGCGCAACGGCGTGCGCGTGCATGGCCGCATCGGCGGGCGCGGCGCGCCCCTGCTGCTCCTGCACGGGCATCCGCAGACGCACCTGATCTGGCACCGCGTGGCGCCGGTGCTCGCCGAGCAGTTCACTGTGGTGGCGGTGGACCTGCGCGGCTATGGCGACTCCGGCCGCCCTGCGGACGATGCGGATCACATGGCCTACAGCAAGCGCGAAATGGCGCTCGATGCGCTCGCCGCCATGCGCCATCACGGCTTCGAGCGCTTCGGCGTGCTGGCCCACGACCGAGGCGCGCGGGTCGCGCATCGGCTGGCCGCCGACCATGCGGCGGCCGTCGACCGCATGCTGCTGCTGGACATCGCGCCCACGCTCTCGATGTACGAGAACACCACCGAGGCCTTTGCGCGCGCCTATTGGCACTGGTTCTTCCTGATCCAGCCGCCGCCGCTGCCCGAGACCCTGATCGCCTCCGACCCGGTGCGCTACGTGCGCAGCGTGATGGGCGGGCGCCACGCGGGGCTCGCGCCCTTCGCGCCCGAGGTGCTGGCCGAGTACGAGCGCTGCGCGGCCATTGCGGGCACGGCCGAATCCATCTGCGGCGACTACCGCGCGTCCGCCACCATCGACCTCGTGCACGACCGCGCCGACATCGCCGCCGGCCGCAAGCTTGCGCAACCGCTGCGCGTGCTCTGGGGCGAGCACGGCGCGGTGGGCCGATGCTTCGACGTGCTCTCGCTCTGGCGCGAATGCGCCACCCAGGTTTCGGGCCGCGCCTTGCCGTGCGGCCACTACGTACCGGAGGAAGCCCCGCGCGAACTCCTCGCCGAGGCGCTCCAGTTCTTCACTTCCCCTCTCCAGCAAGAAGGAACCAGACCATGACCACCCACAGAATCGCAGTCATCGCCGGCGACGGCATCGGCAAGGAAACCATGCCCGAAGGCCTGCGCGTGGTCGATGCCGCGGCGCGCAAGTTCGGCATCGACCTGAAGTTCGACCACTTCGACTTCTCGAGCTGGGACTACTGCGAGAAGCACGGCAAGATGCTGCCCGACAACTGGAAGGACCAGATCGGCGGGCATGACGCCATCTACTTCGGCGCGGTCGGCTGGCCCGAGAAGATTGCCGACCACGTGTCGCTCTGGGGCTCGCTGCTCTTGTTCCGCCGCGAATTCGACCAGTACATCAACCTGCGTCCCGCACGCCTGATGCCCGGCATCACGGCCCCCGTGGTGCGGCGCGACGGCACGCCGCGCGAGCCCGGCGAGATCGACATGTACATCGTGCGCGAGAACACCGAAGGCGAATACTCGAGCATCGGCGGTCGCATGTACGAAGGCACGCCGCGCGAGATCGTGGTGCAGGAAACCGTGATGTCGCGCGTGGGCGTCGACCGCGTGCTCAAGTTCGCCTTCGAGCTCGCACAGTCGCGCCCAAAGAAGCACCTGACGAGCGCCACCAAGTCGAACGGCATCTCCATCACCATGCCCTACTGGGACGAGCGCGTGGCCGAAATGGCGAAGAACTATCCGGGCGTGAAGCTCGACAAGTTCCACATCGACATCCTCACGGCCCACTTCGTGCAGCGGCCCGACTTCTTCGACGTGGTCGTGGCCAGCAACCTGTTCGGCGACATCCTGTCCGACCTCGGCCCTGCGTGCACCGGCACCATCGGCATCGCGCCCAGCGCCAACCTCAACCCGGAGCGCACCACGCCCTCGCTGTTCGAGCCGGTGCACGGCTCGGCGCCCGACATCGCGGGCAAGGGCATCGCCAACCCGATCGGACAGATCTGGTGCGGCGCGATGATGCTCGAGTTCCTGGGCCACAAGAACGCGCACGACGCGATCCTTTCCACCATCGAAAAGGTGCTGGCGCCCCAAAGCGGAGCGCCGCGCACGCCCGACATCGGCGGCAAGGCGAGCACCAGCGACCTTGGCAAGGCCATTGCCGAGGCCCTTTGAAATTCGTCTTCAAGAAACGCCCCTAAAATCGCGCGCTCCGCTGTTCTGCACGGCCTCGTGTCGTATTGACACCCTGCAGACCAGTGGTTGTAATCCTCGCTGGCAGCGCGCTGCCGAGGCGTCAGTCCTGCCAGGCTTGTCGAGCCGCGTCATTTCGCGGCCAGCTCGCAGCTGACGAAAGCCGACCAACTTTATTTCTTCTACAAGGGGCCCTTGTGAACAAGACCGAACTGATTGAGCACATCGCAAAGAACGCCGATATTTCCAAGGCAGCCGCTACCCGCGCGCTGGAATCCACCATCGGCGCCATTCGTACCACGCTCAAAAAAGGCGGCTCGGTGTCGCTGGTCGGTTTTGGCACTTTCGCAGTCGGCAAAAGGGCGGCTCGCACCGGCCGCAATCCGCGCACCGGCGACGCGATTAAAATCAAGGCCGCCAAGATTCCGAAGTTCCGTCCGGGCAAGGCGTTGAAAGACGCGCTGAACTAAGACGTAGACTCGGAGAAGTATTCCCGGTGGGGTGCTTAGCTCAGCTGGTAGAGCGGCGCCCTTACAAGGCGTAGGTCGGGGGTTCGAGCCCCTCAGCACCCACCACCACCCGATGCAAAGGCGAACACTGGTTCGCCTTTTTTATTGCCGTCCCGACATCCGTCGCAAAAGAGTGTTCAAGCATGTTTGATTTCTTCCGCAAGTACAACAAGATCGTCATGATTTTCTTGTTCTTGCTGATCATTCCCTCGTTCGTCCTCTTTGGCGTGGAGCGCTATCAGGGCTCCGGCGGCGAAGTGAAGGTCGCGCGGGTCGATGGCCAGAGCATCACCCGGCCCGAGTGGGATGCGCAGCATCGCCTCGAGACTGACCGCATCCGCCAGCAATCGCCCAACGTCGATCCGGCGCTGCTCGAATCCGACGTGATGCGCTATGCCACGCTGGAGCGCATGGTGCGCGACCGCGTGCTGGCCGCGGCGGCGGCCAAGTCGAACGTGACCATCTCCGAAGAGCGGCTGTCGCGCATCTTCGCGCAGGACACGGGCCTTGCGGCGTTCCGCACGCCGGACGGCAAGTTCGACCGCGAGAGCTTCCAGCGCGTCACCGGCCGCACGCCGGAGCAGTACGAGGCGTCGATGCGCGCCGAGCTGGCCACGCAGCAGATGCTGTTGGGCATCACGGGCACGGCCTTCACGCCGCCCGCGCTGGCTGCGGCAACCATCAACGCCTTCTACGACCGTCGCGAGATCCAGGTCGCGCGCTTCAGCCCCGAGAGCTTCGCGTCCAAGGTGACCGTGAGCGATGCCGACGTGGAGGCCTACTACAAGGCCCACACCGCCCAGTTCCAGGCGCCCGAGCAGGCCAGCATCGAATACCTCGTGCTCGACCTGGAAGCCGCCAAGAAGAACATCTCGGTCAACGAGGCCGACCTCAAGACCTACTACGAGCAGAACACGGCGCGCTTCGGTACCAAGGAAGAACGCCGCGCCAGCCACATCCTGATCACCGCACCGGCAAGCGCACCGGCAGCCGACCGCGCCAAGGCCAAGGCCAGGGCAGAGCAATTGCTCGCCGAAGTGAGGAAGGCGCCCGCCACCTTCGCCGACGTTGCGCGCAAGAACTCGCAGGATCCCGGATCGGCGGAGAAGGGCGGCGACCTCGACTTCGTGACCCGCGGCGCGATGGTCAAGCCCTTCGAGGATGCGCTGTTCGCGCTCAAGAAGGGCGACATCAGCGACGTGGTCGAAACCGAGTTCGGCTATCACATCATCCGCCTCGCCGACATCAAGCCGGCCGTGGTGCCGCCGTTCGAGCAGGTGCGCGCCACCATCGAGAACGAAGTCCGTGCGCAGCAGGCGACGCAGGAATTCGCGAAGGCCGCGGAAACCTTCACCGATGCGGTCTACCAGCAGCCCGACAGCCTCAAGCCCGCGGCGGAAAAGCTGAAGCTCACGATCCAGACGGCCGGCAACGTCTCGCGCACGCCGCCGCCGGGCGCCACCGGCGTGCTCGCGAACCGCAATTTCCTGAACGCGCTGTTCGCGGCCGATTCGCTGGATCGCAAGCAGAACACCGAAGCCATCGAAGTCGGCTCCAACCAGCTCGCGGCAGGCCGCGTGACGCAGTACACGCCCGCGCATCCGATGCCCCTGGCCGAAGTCAAGGACAAGATCCGTGCGCAGCTCATCACCGAGCGTGCCGCGGTCATGGCCAAGGCAGAGGGCGAAGCCAAGCTCGCCGCCTGGACTGCCAAGGCCGACGGCGCCACCTTTGGCGCGCCGGTCACGGTTTCGCGACGCGAAGCGCAGGCCCAGCCCATTGCCGTCATCGATGCAGCGCTGCGCGCCGACGCGTCCAAGCTGCCTGCGCTGGTGGGCGTCGACCTGGGTACGCAAGGCTATGCGGTGGTTCGCGTGATGAAGGTGGTTCCGCGCACGCCGTCGGCGCCTGAGCAAACGCAGCAGGAGAACGCGCAGGTCGGCCAGTCGGTGGCTGCGGCGGAAGAAGTTGCTTACTACAACGTGCTGAAGGAACGCTTCAAGGCCGAGATCCTCGTGCCGAAGCCGGCGGAGACGCTGCCCACGGCAGCCCGCTGACCCGTGGGACCGGCGCGCGCTGTCGCGCCTGGGTCAGCGGCCCGCGGCACTCGTCGCACGTGGGACAAGTGCAAGCTGCGCTTGTCGCCAGAATCCCAGGCATGGGAACCCTCTATCTCGTGCGCCACGGCCAGGCCAGTTTCGGCGCTGCCGACTACGACAAGCTGAGCGAGCTCGGGCACAGGCAGTCCGTGCGCCTCGGCGAATACTGGCGGGAGCGCGGCATGCATTTCGATGCCGTGATCACCGGCACCCTGAAGCGCCATCGACAGACCTGGGAAGGCATTGCCGAGGGACTGGCGCTGAAGCGCGACGATGTGCTGGCGTGGCCCGGGCTCAACGAGTACGACAGCGAGGCGGTCATTGCCACCATCCACGAAGGCAAGCTCGAGAAGCCCGACTCGCCCGAGATGTACCGCAACCACTTCCGCCTCTTGCGCGATGGCCTCGGCGCCTGGATGCAGGGCCGGACCCGGCCCGTCGGCATGCCGAGCTATGTCGACTTCCTGGCGGGCGTGACAACGGCGCTCGACCATGTGCGCGCCCGCCACCATGGCGCCAAGGTGCTGGTGGTGTCGAGCGGCGGACCCATCAGCACGGCGGTTGGCCATGTGCTGGGAACGAGCCCGGAAACCACGATCGAACTGAACCTGCGCATCCGGAACACCGCCGTGACGGAGTTCGCCTTCACGCCCAAGCGGCACATGCTCGTCACCTACAACACGCTGCCGCACCTGGACGCTGCGGCCTACGAGAACTGGATCACCTACGCCTGAGACCCCGGTGCAGGGGCACGATCGGCCTCAGGCCTGCCAGACGCCGTAGCCGCTCCTGCGCAGCGCGATGCCGAGCTCGACCTCCATCGATCGTGCATCCTCGTAGCTCATCGGGTTGTAGCGTTCATAGAGCGCAGGCAGCAGCCTGAGGCCGAAGGCCTGGACGAAGCTGTTGGCCTGGATGCCGGCCTTGTGCTTGTCGAAGCGGATGTCGGGGTCCAGCCCGGTCATTCCCACGTAGACGAAGGGCTTGCCGAGCTGGTAGTCGGGATTCGCGCGCCTGAACCGGCCATGGTTCCAGACGCGGTCATCGAGTTCGACCACGTAGACGTGGTGCCTGGCCCGTGGTTTGCGCGGCATCGATCCGCACTGCCGGCCGGGTCAGCTCTTGCGCTTGATCAGGCCGTACAGGATCAGCAGCACGATCGCGCCGAGCACCGAGGCAATGAAGCCCGCACCCTGGCCCGCGGTGTACCAGCCGAGCGCCTGGCCGACATAGGTCACGATCAAGGAACCTGCCACGCCGATCAGCGTGGTCACGATGAAGCCGGCGGAATCGTCGCCCGGCTTGACGGCCCGCGCCACCAGACCCACGATGAACCCGATCAGGATGGTCCAGACGATGCTCATGAAGAAATTCCTTTGGCGGTGAAATGGAAAGTAGCGGTCGCTGCAGAACGCGCGAACCGTCGAAGCAAGCGGCGCTCATGATAGCGGAGCAACGCGATCGCCGAAGCCGGCCGAATCACATCGGCTCGATGTCCGAGAACTTTGGCGCAGACGGCCATGTCCTGGTTGCTGCTGCGTCCTACAGGGTGCTTCGCGGCGCAGCGCTATACCGGGACCATGCTGGAAAAACTGCCTGAAGTCATCGGCCACGCGCTGCAGGGAATGCGCGCGGGCCTGGACAAGATCGTCTTCAATACGCTGGGCATGCGGCAGGGCATGGCGTCGATCGCCTTGAGCAGCGTTGCTTTCGCGGACCACGCGCCCTTGCCGTCGCGCCATACGGCCGATGGAGAAGGCCTGTCGCCGCCGCTGCAATGGGCCGGGCTTCCGGCGGGCACCGAATCGCTGGTGCTGGTGGTCGAGGACGCCGATTCGCCCACGCCGAATCCGCTCGTGCATGCCATCGTCGTCGGGCTGCGGCCGACCGAGGGCAAGCTCGACGAAGCGGCCATCCCGAGCCGGGACAATGCCGGCGCCGCCGGTTTGCACGTGGGTCGCAACTCCGGGCTGCAGGCCGCCTGGCTGCCTCCCGATCCGCCCCCGGGACACGGCGCTCACCGCTACGCCTTCCAGCTGTTCGCGCTCGACGGCATGCCCGCGTTTTCCGCGGCGCCAGGCCGGGACGAGGTGTTCGACGCCCTGCGGAAGCACGCGCTCGCGAGCGGCCTGCTGATCGGCACCTGCGAAAGGCCGGATGGCTCGATCAAGATCAAGAAGACAGCCCCGGCCGGGCCCCTCGCCACGGGTTGAGAAGAATTTCAGGCCCGTTCGGATGCCCCGGTGGCGAAAACCGGGGTTTTTGCCGCTACAATTGAAGGCTCTGCGGTGGCTGTAGCTCAGCTGGTAGAGTCCCAGATTGTGATTCTGGTCGTCGTGGGTTCGAGTCCCATCAGCCACCCCAAAACATCTTTCCCGACTGCTATTGCGCAATAGCGTCCACGGGAACACAACGCCGGGCCAGCCCGGCGTTGTCATTTTCGGCTCTTGCCGCCGGCGCAGCACTCTTCCTTTGGCTTCATAAAAAGCGTCCAAACCGGTGCACGCTGCATTGTGCGTTGCCGCAAACCTGGCGCAGGGCCCTCAATTTTCCCGCAACGGCCCGCTTGTAATAAATTGGAATTGAATTAAAATCCGCCCCGTTTCCAATTTTCAGGAGTCCAACAATGGCTTCGACCCTTGCCGATATCAATTCCCAGATCAAGAAGTACGACGAGCAGATTGCGCAATTGCGCAAGCAGGCCGAAGACCTTCGCAACCAAGAGCGCGCAGGCGTGATTGAAGATGTGCGCCGGAAGATCGCTGAATACGGCCTGACCGCGTCGGACCTGAAACTCAGTGCACGCGGCGGCTCGGTCAAGCGCAGCGCAGGGGTTCCCGCGGTCAAGGCAGCAGCCAAATACCGTGGTCCAACCGGCGAAACCTGGTCTGGCGGCCGCGGCCGCAAGCCGCGTTGGGTGACCGAGGCACTGGCCGCGGGCAAGTCGCTTTCCGAGTTCGAGATCAAGTAAGCGCCGAAGCGGGCCACTGGCCAATAAAAAAGCCCGCGGGTGCGGGCTTTTTTATTGGGTGCGAATCCGGGCAAACCCGCGGCACTCAGTTCACCATCACGAGTTTTCCTTTGACGCCGCGCGATCCCATGTGGGCATAGGCGGCTTTCAATTCTGACATCTGCATCGTGCTGTCGATCACGGGCTTGATCTTTCCCTGCCCGTACCAGTGCGCCAATTCGGCCATCATTTGTGCATTGGCCTTGGGCTCGCGCTTGGCGAAATCGCCCCAGAACACGCCGACCAGGGAAGCGCCTTTCAACAGCGTGAGGTTCAATGGCAGCGAGGGAATCGGCCCGGAGGCAAAGCCGACCACCAAATAGCGTCCGCGCCATGCAATCGAGCGAAATGCAGGCTCGGCGAAATCACCGCCCACCGGGTCGTAAATGACATCGGGGCCTTTGCCGTCGGTCGCGGCCTTGATGGCATCGCGAAAGCCGCCTGGAAGCGCATGCGTGGTGTAGTTGATCGTGGCGTCGGCGCCAATGGAGCGGCAGAGTTCGCATTTCTCGTCGGTAGAAGCCGCCGCAATCACTTTGGCGCCTGCCGCCTTTGCGATTTGAATGGCGGCGGTGCCCACGCCGCCTGCTGCACCGAGCACGAGCACGGTTTCACCGGCCTTGAGTTGTGCGCGGTCCATCAGCGCATGCCACGAAGTGGCATAGATCATGATGAACGCCGCCGCGTCGACATGGCCGAAGCCTTCGGGCAGCGGCATGCACAGCGCCGCCGGCGCCAGCGTGTGGGTTGCGAAGCCGCCCGTGCCCGAGAGGCAAGCCACGTTCTGGCCGACCTTCAGGTGGGTGACGCCTTCGCCCACCGCCTGGACGACGCCAGCGTATTCCGAACCGGGCACGAACGGCAGCGGCGGCTTGATCTGGTATTTGTTCTGCACGATCAGCAGATCGGGGAAGTTGAGGCTGGCGGCCCTGATTTCGATCAGCACCTGGCCCGGACCCGGCGCCGGCGTCGGCAGTTCCTTCCAGGTCAGCGCATCGACGCCGGTGGGGTTTTCGCAAAGCCATGCGTGCATGCTCGGGTCTCCTTTGAATCAGTCGTGTGTGGGCAATGAATGCGAGGCGATGATAGGGGGCGCGGCAGGGCGCCGTTGTCCCTGCTGCGACGCGCGCGGCGCCTACAATCCGGGCACTGAAAAGCACCATGAAGATACTTATTTCCAACGACGATGGTTTTCAGGCGCCGGGCATCGTCGCATTGCACGACGCATTGAAAGACATCGCGGACGTCGAGGTGGTTGCACCCGAGCACAACAACAGCGCCAAGTCGAATGCCCTCACGCTGGCGGCGCCGCTCTACGTGCACAAGGCGCACAACGGTTTTCGCTACGTGACAGGCACGCCGGCCGATTGCGTTCACATCGCGCTCAAGGGGCTGCTCGGCTACCGGCCCGACCTGGTGGTCTCCGGCATCAACAACGGCGCCAACATGGGCGACGACACCATCTACTCCGGCACCGTGGGTGCGGCCATGGAGGCCTATCTGTTCGGCATCCCCGCCATCGCGTTCTCGCAGATCGAGAAGGGCTGGGCGCATGTCGACGCGGCCGCCCAGGTGGCCCGGCGCCTGGTGCAGCAGATCGAGCGCGAGCGCATGCTGGACGGCGGCGCCTTCCTGCTCAACGTGAACGTTCCGAACCGGCCGCTCGACGAGCTCAAGCCGATCCAGGTTTGCCGGCTGGGCCGGCGCCATTCGGCGGAGAAAGTCATCACTCAGGAAAGCCCGCGGGGCGAGACGATGTACTGGATTGCAGGTGCCGGAGGCGCCAAGGACAGCGGCGAGGGCACCGACTTCCATGCCACCGCCGCCGGCCACATTGCGCTGACGCCGCTGCAGATCGACCTGACCGACCATGCCAACCTGGGCCAGTGGCGCGAGACGGTTGCCCGTCTCGGTAATTGAGCATGGCCACGCAACGGCCTGGATTCCCGGTTCGCCTGACACCCACCGCCTCGGCCGCCACGCGCGGGCGCCTGCCCGCTGTGCCTGCCAAGCCGATGGTGCCGGCCACGCCTTCGATGGCTTCCGACGCCGTGCGCGCGCGCATGGTGCAGAAGCTCGCTGCCCAAGGCATTGCCGATGCGCGCGTGCTGCGCGCGCTGAGTGCGGTCGAGCGGCATCTCTTCGTCGACAGCGCGCTCGTCAACCAGGCCTATGAAGACACGAGCCTGCCGATCGGGCTGGGCCAGACCATCTCCAAGCCGAGCGTGGTGGCCCGCATGATCGAGCTCCTGCTGGGGGCGCCCGCATTGGCCGGCAAGCCGCAGGACCGTCTCGGCCGCGTGCTGGAAATCGGCACCGGCTGCGGCTACCAGGCCGCGGTGCTGAACCACGTGGCCACGGAGGTCTACAGCATCGAGCGCCTGCGCGGACTGCACGAACGCGCGCGCGCCAACCTGCGGCACTTCCGGCTGGCCACGGTTCATCTGATGCTGGGCGACGGCATGGTCGGCTATGCCAAGGGTGCGCCTTACGCCGGCATCATCGCCGCGGCAGGCGGCGAGGCGGTGCCGCAGGCCTGGATCGAACAACTCGCCGTCGGCGGACGCATCGTGGCGCCCACGCACTCGGCGGGCGGCGGGCAGGCGCTCGTCGTCATTGACAAAACCGCCCGTGGACTCGAGCGCCGCATTCTTGAGGCGGTTCACTTTGTCCCCCTAAAATCGGGCATCGCTTGAAGGAACAACAAATGCAGGGTTTTGGCAATCGGAGTTGGTGCGCTGGTATCACGTTGGCAGTTGTGCTCGTGATCGCGGGCTGCGCCGCACCGCGAGGGCCGGCACCGGTCGAAGACCGGGGCACGATGACGCGTGCGCCCAATGCGGCACCCGGTGGCCCGCTCATCACCACCGATGCTTCGGGCAAGCCGCTTCCAGGCATCGAGAACTATGGCAAGCCCGGCTATTACGCAGTACGGCCCGGCGACACGATTCGCCGCATCGGAAACGAAACCGGCCAGAGCTGGCAGAACATCGTTCGCTGGAACAATCTTGAAAATCCCGACCTGATCGAAGTCGGACAGGTGCTGCGCGTGGTGCCGCCGGTGGGACCGGCTGCCTCTGTCGCAACCGCGCCTGCGCCTTCTTCCGAGGGCGTGGTCACCAAGCCTGTCACGCCGCCGTCGGCGGTGGTGCCTGCAGCGCCCGCCAGCGCCGCGGTCGGCAAGCCGCCGGTCACGGCGTCGCCGTCGGCGCCCGCCGCAAGCTCGGGCGACGAGGACCTCGGCTGGATCTGGCCTGCGCACGGCACGCTGCTCGCGGGGTTCGACGACGCCAAGAACAAGGGCTTCGACATCGGCGGCAAGGCGGGCGATGCCGTCCTCGCGGCTGCCGACGGCCGCGTGGTCTATGCCGGCGCAGGTTTGCGCGGCTATGGCAACCTGATCATCCTGAAGCACAACAACACCTACCTCACGGCCTACGCGCACAACCAGACGCTGCTCGTGAAGGAAGACCAGTCGGTGCAAAAGGGCCAGAAGATCGCCGAGATGGGCAACAGCGACGCCGACCGCGTCAAGCTGCATTTCGAAATCCGCCGCCAGGGCAAGCCCGTCGATCCGGCGCGCTACTTGCCGAGCCGGTGATGCCATGGCCGCTTCCAGCCCCCGTCGCGCACTGCCCGTGCGTCGGCCGGTGGGCCGGGGCAGGGCTGTAGAGAGCGGCCCGCAGGGCTCGCCTGCGAAGCCTGCTGCACTTGCTGCAGACCTGATTGCCGCAACCGATTCGCCCGGCGGCGAAGGCGCCGATGCCCTGACGATCTACCTGCGCCAGGTGCGGCGTACCGAGCTCTTCACGCCCGAAGAGGAATACCAGGCCGCATGCGCTGCGCGCGCCGGCGACTTTGCAGCGCGGCAATCGATGATCGAGCACAACCTGAGGCTGGTTGTGAACATCGCCAAGGCCTATCTGGGCCGGGGCGTACCGCTTTCCGACCTCATCGAGGAAGGCAATCTCGGCCTGATGCACGCCATCACCAAGTTCGAACCCGAACGGGGCTTTCGTTTTTCCACCTATGCAACCTGGTGGATCCGCCAGTCGGTCGAGCGCGCCGTGTTGACCCAGGCGCGTGCCATCCGCCTGCCGGTGCATGTGGTGCGTGAACTGCAGCAGGTGCTGCGGGCCCGCCGCACGCTCGAAGGCGATGCCGAGTTCCTGGCGCATCGGCCCGACGGCGTGCGCGTGGAGGATGTCGCCGCATTTCTGGGGCTGGACGTGCAGGCGGTCGCGGAACTGCTGGCGCTGGCCGAAGCGCCGCGTTCGCTGGATGCCGGCGATGCGCACGGAGACGAAGGCTTCACCCTGGCCGACACCGTGGCGTCCGAGGACGGGCAGGGCGATCCGACCGACGTCACGCACACCCACGAGGTCGCGCGCTTGCTCGATCAATGGGTCCACGCCCTCGATGCGCGCGAGCGCGAGGTGCTGGAGGGCCGCTACGGCCTGCACGACCGCGAGCCCGAGACGCTCGAGGTGCTGAGCGTGCGCCTCGGGCTGACGCGCGAGCGTGTGAGGCAGATCCAGAACGAGGCACTGGCCAAGATGCGGCGCCAGCTGACCCGTTCCGGCGTGGGGCGCGACGCCTTGTTCTAGCGGGGGTTTGCCGTGGCCGCGGAGGGCCGGGCCGGCGCTGAGACAATCGGGGGATGACGGAATCCATCGAAGAAAAGAAAGTCCCCGCGAAAACCCCGGCAACCGCGGCGGGCGAATGGCTCAAGGTCGAGTCGCTCGACCTCGACGCGCAAGGCGTGGCGCACAACGCCGAAGGCATGGTCGTGTTCATCGAAGGCGCTCTGCCTTTCGAAGAAGTGCAGTTCAACGTTCATCGCCGCAAGAACAACTGGGAGCAGGGCACGGTCACGGCCATCCGGCGCGAATCGTCGCAGCGGGTTCGGCCTGGCTGCCCGCATTTCGGTTTGCATACCGGTGCGTGCGGCGGCTGCAAGATGCAGCATCTGGACGAGGCGGCGCAGGTTGCGGTGAAGCAGCGCGCCCTCGAGGACAACCTGTGGCATCTCGGCAAGGTGCGGCCCGACAACGTGCTGCGGCCGCTCGAAGGGCCCGCCTGGCACTACCGCTACCGTGCGCGGCTTTCAGTGCGCCATGTGGTCAAGAAGGGCACCGTGCTGATCGGCTTCCATGAGCGCAAGAGCCGGTATCTCGCCGACATGCAGGTATGCCCGGTGCTGCCCAAGCAGGTCAGCGACATGCTGATGCCCTTGCGCGCATTGATCGGTTCGCTGGACGCCCGCGAGACCTGCCCGCAGATCGAGCTCGCCTGCGGCGATGCGCCCGGTACCACCTCGCTCGGCACGATCGCCTTGGTGCTGAGGCACCTGGAGCCGCTCTCCAATGCGGACATCGGCCGCCTGAAGGACTTTGCGGCGCAGAACGCCGGCGTCCAGTGGTGGCTGCAGGCCAAGGGGCCGGACACGGTGAAGCTGCTCGAAGAAGGTGGCATGCCGCTGTCCTACGAACTGCCCCAGTTCGGTGTGACGATGCCGTTCAAGCCCACCGATTTCACGCAGGTCAATCCGCACATCAACCGTGCCCTGGTCGGAAAGGCGCTGCGCCTGCTCGACGTGCAGGCCGACGAGCGCGTGATCGACTGGTTCTGCGGCCTGGGCAACTTCACCCTGCCGCTGGCCAGCCGTGCGCGCGAAGTCCTGGGGATCGAGGGCAGCGACACCCTGGTCGCGCGCGCGAGCGACAACTTCAGGAAGAACCAGCCTGCCACCGCCGCCCGGCGGGCGCTGTCGGCGACGCGATTCGTGGCGCGCAACCTCTTCGAAATGACCCCCGCCATGCTGGTGGCCGATGGCCGTGCCGACAAGTGGCTGGTTGACCCGCCGCGAGAGGGCGCCTTCGCGCTGGCCAAGGCCATGGCCGACCTGCACCTGCAGCCCGAACTGCGAACCGATGGCTGGGCGCCGCCCAAGCGCATCGTCTACGTGAGCTGCAACCCCTCCACCCTGGCGCGGGATGCCGGCCTGCTGGTGCACCAGGCCGGCTATCGCTGCACGTTCGCGGGGGTGATCAACATGTTCCCGCACACGGCGCACGTCGAGTCGATTGCGGTGTTCGACCTGGCATGAAAAAAGGGCCCGCCGGGCCCTTTTCTCGTTGGCGCTTGCGGCGCCTCGCTCGTTCGCTCAGTCGCGTTCGCCGCCGGCGATGCCCAGCAGGGCCAGCAGGCTCTGGAACACGTTGAACAGGTCCAGGTAAAGCGCGAGCGTGGCACTGATGTAGTTGGTTTCGCCGCCATCCATGATCTGCTTCAGGTCATAGAGCATGAAGGCCGAGAAGATGCCGATGGCGGCCACCGAAATGGCCATCATGCCGGCGCTCGAGCCCACGAAGACGTTGATGATGGCGCCCACCATCAGCACCATGGCGCCGACGAAGAGCCATTTGCCCATGCCGGACAGGTCGCGCTTGATCACGGTGGCGAGCGATGCCATCACGAAGAAAACGCCGGCAGTGCCGCCGAACGCGGTCATGATGAGCTCGGAACCGTTCTTGAAGCCCAGCACCATCGCGATCAGCCGCGACAGCATCAGGCCCATGAAGAAGGTGAAGGCCAGCAGCACCGGCACGCCGGCGGCCGAGTTCTTGGTTTTCTCGATCGCGAACATGAAGCCGAAGGCGCCGCCGAGGAAAACCATGAGGCCCAACCCGCCCGTGAGCGAGCTGGTGATGCCGGTGGCGACGCCGACCCAGGCGCCCAGCACGGTGGGCAGCATGCTCAGCGCCAGCAGCCAGTAGGTGTTGCGCAGGACGCGTTGGCGCTCAGCCTGCGGCAGCGCCTGGCCGTAGCCGGCGGAAGTGTCGAGGGTGGTAACGCGGTCGTTCATGGCCGTAGCTCCTTGGGTTGCTGCAATCACGCAGTTGGGCGCATTCTAGGGGTCTGCAAGAGGGCGGCGGCACAAAGACCGTATGGACGATGGTCCTAAGCACCAGGGCGCCCAGGGAGCCGTTGGCCGTTATGCTGTCGGGTTTCACGCAACCTGATTCTCAACATGAAGACCAAGTCCTTCCTCGAACTCGCCGATGTCAAGGCCATTGCCGCCGCTGCCGAAGCCGAGGCCCTCAAGAACAACTGGGCCGTGACCATCGCCATCTCCGACGATGCCGGCAACCTGCTGTGGCTCCAGCGCCTCGATGGCGCCGCGGCGCTGTCGTCCCACATCGCGCCCGCCAAGGCGCACACGGCAGCCATGGGGCGCCGCGAGAGCAAGGTCTACGAAGACATCATCAATGGCGGCCGCAGCGCGTTTCTCACGGCGCCCGCCGTACAGGGCCTGCTGGAGGGCGGCGTACCCATCGTGAAGGACGGCCAGGTGATCGGTGCCGTCGGCGTGAGCGGCGTGAAGTCGAACGAGGACGCCCAGATTGCCAAGGCCGGCATCGCAGCCCTCGGTCTTTGAGCGTTCGACGCACCAAAGCAAAACGCCGACTTCGAGTCGGCGTTTTTGTTGGATATCCAGCGTGAAAAAAAAGCTTGGCTAGTCGGCGAACCGTTGGCTAGCAAAAAACGACCCTCGGAGATGAGTCTCCTCAAGTCGCCCCACGATGAAACTTGCGCGAAGGGCGGGCTGACGGCTTACTTGGTCAGGATCAGCTTGCCGAGTTTGGTGGCCTGGAGCCTGTAGAGGGAACCGTTGTGCATGATGCCCACGGTCTTGCTTCCTTTCAGAAGCTCCGTGCTTTCGACCATGGGCGCCGGGCGCGGTGCCTGGATGGACGCATGTCCGCCACCCGATTGGTCGAGCGAAGGATGGCTCAGAACAGAAAAGGCGTTCGGTTTGGCTTGCATCTGAAATTCCCTTATCGAAGCGATGAGTGAATGATAATGATTCGCAATAAAAAGTCAATCGCCGCGATCGACTTTTTTAAGGACGTTCAGTGACTTATTTCGCGTCGGGCTCGGTCACGAAGCCGATCTTGCGCACGCCGGCCTCCCGCGCCTTCGACATCGCCTTGGCCACGCGTTCGTAGCGCACCTCCTTGTCGCCGCGGATGTGCAGTTCGGGCTGCGGATCCTTGGCGGCCTCAGCGGCGAGGCGGACGGGCAGTTCGGCGTCGTTGATCTTCTGCTCGTTCCAGTAGTAGCTGCCGTCGGCCGTGATGCTGAACAGGATGTTCTGCGGCTTGGGTTGCTCAGGTTCGCTGGTGGCGCGGGGCAGGTCGATGTTGACTGCGTGCTTCATCACCGGCACCGTGATGATGAAGATGATCAGCAGCACCAGCATGACGTCGACCAGCGGCGTCATGTTGATCTCGTTCATCACCTCGTCGGGCTCGTCCTGGGTTCCGAAAGCCATGATCTCAGCCCTTCTTGAGCGGAACCACGATGGCGTCGCCGCCGCCGCTTTGCACGCGTGCGCCCGTCACGAAGTAGGCGTGCAGGTCATGGGCAAAGCTGTTGAGCTTGGTGAGAACAAACTTGTTGCCGCGCACCAGTGCGTTGTAGCCCAGCACCGCCGGAATGGCCACCGCGAGGCCCAGCGCCGTCATGATCAGTGCTTCGCCGATCGGGCCCGCCACCTTGTCGATGGTGGCCTGGCCGGCCGAACCGATGCTCATGAGCGCATGGTAGATGCCCCAGACGGTGCCGAAGAGGCCGATGAACGGCGCCGTCGAACCGACCGATGCCAGGATGGCGAGGCCGGTCTGAAGGCGCGCGGTGAAGGCATCGATGCCGTTGCGCAGCGAACGCGTGATCCAGTCGCTCACGTCCAGTGCATCGTGCAGATGGGCCTTCGTGTTGCGATGGTGCGCAGCCGCTTCGCGGCCTTCGAGTGCCAGGGCGCGGAACGGGTTGCTGTCGTCCTTGCCGAGCTTGTTGAGCGCGGTTGCGAAGTCTTCGCTGTGCCAGAAGTCCTGCGAATGCTTGGCAAGGCGCTTGTATTTGATGACGTCGAGTGCCTTGATGATGATCACGATCCACGACGCTAGCGACATACCGATCAACAGCAGCGCGACGGCCTTGGTGACGAAATCGCCCTGGTTCCAGACGTTCATCAAGCCGAATTGGGAATCCATACGAAATTGCTCCAGAGAAAGATTAGTTCAGTTTGAATGAGAAGGGGGCCCGCAGCAGGTAGGTGGTCTGTGCGTTGCCTCCCGTTTGCCTGAAGGGCGTGACCTGGGCGGTGCGGGCGGCGCTGAGCGCCGCTTCGTCGAGGCGCTCGAATCCGCTGGACTTGAAGAGTTCGACGCGCTTGGCGAAGCCTTCGCTGTCGAAATAGATCGAGACGACGGTGGTGCCCGACTCGCCCAGGCGCCGGCTCATGCTGGGATACACGAGCTTGGGTTCCCTGACGTAGCGCGTCTGGCCTTCCGAGATTTCGATCGTCCGTGGTGCGGGCGGGGCCGGTGGCGGGGCCGGCGGCGCGGGCGGCGTGGGAGCGGGAGCCTCCGCAACGGGCGCGGGGGGCGGAGGCTCGGGCACGCCGACCGGCGCGCTGGGCGCGGGTGTCGGCTTCGGCTCGCGGATGGCCACCGGGCGAGGCGGCGGCTTGACGGCTTCGGGCTTGCGCTGCGGAGGCGGCGGGGGAGGCGGCGGCGGTTCGGCCGGCTTGGGCGGCTCGACGAACTGGCTCAGGATTTCGACAGGAATCACCACTTCAGCAGCGCGGCGCAGCAGGCCGCTTTGCAGCGCCCACAGCGCCGCTGCATGAAACAGGATCACGCCCCCGGCAATGAGTGCATTGCGCGAGAGGCCCAGTACGGAGGGGGGAGGGGCAAAGCGGTCAGACACGATCAACCAATTCGAATGCGGGCACCCATGGAGGGTGCCTCGATTGCAGCAAAACCGCTACGACTACTGTTTACTTACGAAAGATCCACCAGACCGAGCCCGCAACGAGTATCAGGCTGCCGCCGAGTGCCGAGAAGAGTTCCATGCCTTGCTTTCCGAGATGGAGGTGGCAAGCTGGATCGCACTCGTTCCCGATTCGCGGTTCAACGCGGCGACCGGGTGAGAGGCGCTGCACTGCGCAACGATATCGCGCGCACAGCCTTCACACTGGCCACATTGGGTGGCTACGCCAAGCTCGAACTGGACTTCGTCGAAAGTCATGCCGGCCCGCACATGACGTGCGATTTCACGGTCGGAGACTCGGCGGCAGACGCAAACGATCATGGTGGTGAAAGCGGCAGTTGGCTGGCTGGTTGGGTTCGAGGCGATTATAAATACGAATCCCTCGCATTTTCAATAACTATCCCGGAAAGCGGTCTTTGGTACTCGGATGGGAAAAGGTAGCATTTTAGCAACAGGAGAATCTAAGTGCGAATGATTCAGACTACGTTCGCACTACACTCCAGCCAAATTTCGGCAAGCCACCACCGGTGAAGCACCGGTCCCAGCCAGCCATTCAAACCAGCCGTTTGGCTTTTCTGGAGGTTCTCTTGTCCAATACTGCCCGCCGGCGCGCTCGTGCGTCGCGTCCCCTGTCCTCCTCGGCTCCTGTGGCGCGTACTGCAGCGCCTGGCGCGCCGCGCGAAGCGGCGATGCTGCCGTTTGGCGCACTCATGCTGGCCGCCTCAGTCAGCAGCTGGGCGCAGACGCCGGCGACCACGGTGCAGGGCGGCACCCTTGGAACCATCACGGTGACGGAGCAGGCCGAAGCGCAAGGCAAGGATCAGGTCCAGACCAAGAAAACCAATATCGGCAAGGGAACGCAGGAGATTCGCGATATTCCGCAGTCGATCAACGTCATCACCGAAAAGCTGATCGATGACGTCAAGCTCGACACGTTGAAGGATGCCTTGCACTATTCGGCGGGCATCACTTTCGCCGCGACCGAGAACGGCACCGACCAGGACATCCGGCTGCGCGGCTTCCCGATCGCCAGCACCGGCGACCTGATGATCGACGGCATGCGCGACCCCTCGCAGTACGACCGCGACACCTTCAACCTCGACCGCATCGAAGTGATGCGCGGCTCGGCCTCAATGCTCTTCGGCCGCGGCTCCACGGGCGGCGTCGTGAACCAGGTGAGCAAGAAGCCTTTGCTGGCCGACCAGACCGACGTCGTGGGCACCCTGGGCAGCGGCGGCTACTTTCGCACCACCGCCGATTTCAACCTACGCACCGGCGAGAACTCGGCGCTGCGCATCAACGCGATGTACAACAAGGCCGACAACGGCGGCGCGAAGATCGACAAGTACGGCATCGCACCCTCGTACAGCTGGGGCCTGGGCACAGCGGACGAATTCACCGTCGGCCTGTTCCACCTCAAGAACAACAACGTGCCGATGTCGGCCGTGCGCTACGTCAACGGCAGCCTGGCGCCGGTCAAGCCCGGAGACTTCTATGGCACCTCGGCGGACTTCGTCGATGGCGAGGCGAATTACGTGCACGGCGCGTGGAAGCACAGGTTCGCCAATGGCGGCGAGCTGCGTACGCAGGTGCGCAGCGGCGTGTTCGAGCGGGCGCAATGGAGCACGGCAGTGGGGGCCTGTGGCGCACTTCCCACGGCGGCAGGAACCTGTCCGGCCGGCACCCGGGCGGTCACCTCGCTTGACCCCTCGACCTTCCTCACGCGCAGCGGTCTCACGCCGCGCAAGGACCGCTACAAGGGAACCTATGCGCAGAGCGACTACAGCCTGGCGTTCGATGCGCTCGGCATGAAGCATGAGCTGCTGGCCGGCATCGATGCCTCGAAGGAAGAGGCCATTCGCTTCCAGAACAATGGCAGCACGCTCGGTATCCGTCCGCCCACGCGCGTCGGCACGCCCGACGATGGGGCTGGCCTGGTCGGCACCGGCCTGTCGCCGCAATGGCGCAATTCGAGCAACTACGATGCGAAAGCGTATGGCCTTTATGTACAGGACCTGATCCAGGTTGCGCCGCACTGGAAGGTGCTTGGCGGCATTCGCTACGACAGCTTCAAGGGCGACTTCGAGCAGTTGAACTATCGCGCCGGGGCAGTGAGCAGCACGCCGCTGAGCGTCACCAGCACGCATCTGTCGAACTCGCCGTGGAGCTATCGCGGCGGCGTGATGTACCAGCCCTCCGATTCCCAGTCGTACTATGTGTCGTACGGCACCTCGTTCAACACCTCGGCCGACACCTACCAGTACGTCACGCCGCAGAACGCCAACACGCCGCCCGAGAAGAGCCGCAACCTCGAGGTGGGTGCCAAGCTCGACTGGCTGAACGGCGCGCTCTCCACGCGCGGCGCGATTTTCCGCACCGAGAAGTACAACGAGCGCACCACCGATGCCGATTTTGCCGGCTCGGCCTACACGCTCTCGGGCAAGCGGCACACCGCGGGTGTCGAACTCGACGTCGTCGGCCGCCTGGGCCGGCAGTGGGAGATCTACGCTTCGTATACCTGGATGCCGGTCGCCAAGATCGACCAGGCCGGCAGCGCAGCTGCAGCGCAGGCCTCGGTCGGCCAGCGCGTGGGTCTCACACCCAAGCAGTCGGGTGCGGTCTGGGTCAGCTACCAGGCAACGCCGAAGCTGCGCGTCGCACTGGGCGCACATGGCGCGACCGAGAACCGGCCGTTGACAGGCACCACCGGTGCCGCCTCGGCGACCGCCCGCGTCCCGGGCTACGTGGTGGCCGATGCAATGCTCGAATACAAGTTCACGCCGGACGTGTACGCGCAGATCAACATCAACAACCTCAGCAACAAGGCCTACGGCGATCAGCTGTATCCGGGCTTTGCCATCCTGGGCGCCAAGCGGCAGGTGCTCGGCACGGTCGGCGTGCGCTTCTGATCGGACTGTCCTCGGGGCCATGCTGCTGCACATCAAACAGGTGCTCACTTCCGAGGAGCTGCGCGAGGCCCGCGGGATCCTCGCCGATGCACCCTGGGGCGACGGCCGGATCACCGCCGGCAGCCAGTCGGCGCAGGCGAAGAACAACGAGCAATTGAGGGAAGACTGCGAAGAAACCCGCGCGCTGCAGCAACTGCTGCTGCGCGGCCTGGAGCGGCACCAGCTTTTCTTCTCGGCCGCGCTGCCCAAGCAGATTTCGCCGCCGCTGTTCAACCGCTACGGCGGTGCGTCCAACAGCTTCGGCAACCATGTGGACAGTGCCGTCCGCTTCCTGCGCGACGGCTCGGGCCGGGTGCGCACCGACATCTCGTGCACCCTGTTCCTGGCCGAGCCCGACGAATACGACGGCGGCGAACTCGTGATCGAGGACACCTTCGGTGTGCAGCGCGTCAAGCTGCCGGCCGGCGATATGGTGCTCTATCCGGGCACGAGCGTCCACCGGGTGCTGCCGGTGACGCGTGGCTACCGGACCGCGAGCTATTTCTGGATCCAGAGCATGGTGCGCAGCGACGAGCAGCGCCGGCTGCTGTTCGAGATGGACAACCATTTGCGCCATCTCCGCAGCCAATATGGCGAGACCGATTCCGGAGTGATCGGCCTCACAAGCACTTACCACAACCTGCTGCGCATGTGGCTCGACGTCTGAGCCGTTGCGTGGCGCCTGCACCGCCGGGAGACCATTCATGAACAAGTCGCTTCTTTTCAGTGCTGCCGCCGCAACCGCCGTCCTTTGGTCTGCGTCGGTCTCCGCCCAGTTCGTCGAGCACGACGCGGTCAAGTGCGCGCCGGTTCCCAAGGCAGAGATGCGCCCGCAGATGGAGCTGCAGCGCAAGCTGACCGGCGAAGGCTGGAAGGTACGCCAGATCAAGGACTTCAATGGCTGCTACGAGGTCTACGGCTTCGACGAGAAGGGCCAGCGCACCGAGGCGTTCTTCGATCCCAAGACCTTCGAGAAAGTCGGACAGGTGAAGCAGCCGTCCTGAGGATCCGCGCGGTGCGTGCGGCTCCCGGGCGTCCGCCGGTGCAGGTCTGGGCACTTTGGCTGCGCGCCACGCACTGGGCGCTGGTCGCGGCCATTGCCGTGGCATGGTTCAGTGGCGAGGCGTTGTTGCGGCAGCACGAACTCGCGGGCTACGCCGCGCTGGCCCTGATTGCCGGGCGCTGCATCGGCGGCTGGTGGGGAGGGCGCTACGCGAGATTCCGGCAGTTCGTCCGGTCTCCCGCGCAGGTGCAGCACTACATGGGCGAGGTGCTTGCCCGGCGCGAAAAGCGCTATCTGGGCCACAACCCGCTGGGCGGCTGGATGGTCGTCGCGCTGCTTGCCACGGTGACGGCGGCGGGCGTCACGGGCTGGATGTACTCGCTCGACATGTTCTGGGGATTGGCGTGGGTGGAATGGCTCCACCGCAGCCTGGCCTGGACACTGGTGGCGCTGATCGCCCTGCACCTGGCCGGTGTCGCCTTCACGAGTTGGCGGCACCGGGAAAACCTGGTTGCCGCCATGCTCAGCGGGAACAAGCGCCCGCAGGAGCCGGGCGATGTCGGCTGAGAACGTCGCTCCGGCCTTGGAGGATCAGCTGACTTCGCCCATCTGCGACTGCAGATAGTTCTGCACGCCGACCTTGTCGATCAGGTCGATCTGGGTTTCGAGGAAGTCGATGTGCTCCTCCGTGTCGTCCAGGATCTCCTGCAGCAGGTCGCGCGAAACGTAGTCGCGCACCGTCTCGCAGTAGGCGATGCCGTCCTTGATGGTGGCTTGCGCGCCGGTTTCGGCGCCGAGGTCGCAACTCAGCAGTTCGGGCACGTCCTCGCCGATGTTCAGCTTGCCCAGGTCCTGCAGGTTCGGCAGGCCGTCGAGCATGAAGATGCGGTCCATCAGCTTGTCGGCGTGCTTCATTTCGCCGATCGATTCCTCGTATTCCTTCTTGGCCAGCTTGTCCAGACCCCAGTGCTTGAGCATGCGGTAGTGCAGGAAGTACTGGTTGATGGCGGTGAGCTCGTTCTTGAGCTGCGCCTGCAGATGTTCGATGACCTTGGGGTCGCCCTTCATGTTCTTTTTCCTTGTTCTGAAAGCACCGATTGTGAGAGGGGTGGGCGAGCCCTTGCAAGCAATCCCATGCTGCGCCGGTCTGCATGCGTTTGATGGTGATACACGTTCGTATTCGATCGTGGCAGCGGCCATCGCAAACATAGCAAGCTGCAATACTTTTAATAGCTGATAACTATTGAAATCATGAGATTGGTAGCTATACTCATGTCTCGTTCTTTTCATTAGCCACCACCAAGGAAACAGCAATGTCCCTGATCAACACCGAAATCATTCCCTTCAAGGCCACCGCGTACCACAACGGCAAGTTCGTGCCGGTCAGCAACGACAACTTCAAGGGCAAATGGTCGGTCGTGGTGTTCTACCCGGCTGACTTTACGTTCGTGTGTCCCACCGAACTCGGCGACCTCGCCGACCACTACGCCGAATTCCAGAAACTCGGCGTCGAGGTGTATGGCGTGTCGACTGACACCCACTTCACCCACAAGGCATGGCACGACACCTCGGACACCATCGGCAAGGTCAAGTACCCGCTGATCGGCGACCCGAGCCAGCAACTGGCCCGCGCCTTCCAGGTGCTGATCGAAGAAGGCGAAGACGCCGGCCTCGCCTACCGCGGCACCTTCGTGATCGATCCCGAAGGCAAGATCAAGACCATCGAAGTGCACGACAACGGCATCGGCCGCGACGCCGCCGAACTGCTGCGCCGCGTGAAGGCTGCCCAGTACGTGGCTGCCCACCCCGGTGAAGTCTGCCCCGCCAAGTGGACCGAAGGCGCTGAAACGCTGAAGCCCTCATTCGACCTCGTCGGCAAGATCTGAGCGTCCCGCGCGAAAGCCCGGGCGCTCACGAGGCCCCGGGCTTTTTTGTCCCCAGTTGATAGTTTTCAGTTATCGAAAGAGAGTCCGTCATGCTCGACGCCAGCACCAAAGCCCAATTGAAGAGTTACCTCGAGCGCGCCACGCAGCCGATCGAGATCGTCGCCTCGCTCGACGACAGCAAGGCCTCGGGCGAAATGCTGTCGCTGCTGAAGGACGTCGCCGAAGCGTCGCCGCTGGTCAAGCTGACCGAAAGCCGCGA
This sequence comes from Variovorax sp. V93, assembly GCF_041154485.1. Lineage (NCBI taxonomy): Bacteria > Pseudomonadati > Pseudomonadota > Betaproteobacteria > Burkholderiales > Comamonadaceae > Variovorax > Variovorax sp. V93. Next base: position 2,011,202 of record NZ_AP028669.1, read on the forward strand.
CGACAACCATCGCAAGCCTTCTTTCTCGGTCAATCGTCCGAGCGAGAACCACGGCCCGCGTTTTGCCGGCCTGCCGATGGGCCATGAATTCACGTCGCTGATCCTTGCGCTGCTGCAGATCGGCGGCTATCCCCCGAAGGTCGAGCAGGCGGTGCTCGACCAGATCCGCGCACTCGACGGCGACTTCGAGTTCGAGATCTATGTCTCGCTCACCTGCCACAACTGCCCCGACGTGGTCCAGGCGCTGAACCTGATGGCCATCCAGAACCCGCGCATCCGCACCACGATGATTGAGGGCGGCACCTTCCAGGAAGAGGTCAAGGAACGCCAGGTGATGGCGGTGCCCACCGTGTTCCTGAACGGCACCGAGTTCGGCCAGGGCCGCATGAGCCTCGAAGAAATCCTCGCGAAGATCGACACCAGCGGCGTCGAGCGCGAGGCCAGGAAGATCGCCGCCAAGGACCCGTTCGACGTGCTGATCGTCGGCGGCGGCCCGGCCGGCGCGGCGGCGGCCGTGTATGCGGCGCGCAAGGGCATCCGCACCGGCGTGGCTTCGGAGCGCTTCGGCGGCCAAGTGCTCGACACGCTGGGCATCGAGAACTTCATCTCGATCAAGGAAACCGAAGGACCGAAGTTCGCCCACGCCCTCGAAGAGCATGTGCGCGACTACGACGTCGACATCATGAACCTGCAGCGCGCCAAGGCGCTGGTTCCGGGCAAGGACCTGATCGAGGTGCAGCTCGAAAGCGGCGCCTCGCTCAAGAGCAAGTCGATCATCATCTCGACAGGCGCGCGCTGGCGCAACATCAACGTGCCCGGCGAGCACGAGTTCAAGAACAAGGGCGTGGCCTATTGCCCGCACTGCGACGGCCCGCTGTTCAAGGGCAAGCGCGTGGCGGTGATCGGCGGCGGCAATTCGGGCGTCGAGGCGGCCATCGACCTGGCCGGCATCGTCGGCCATGTCACGCTGATCGAATTCGACACGGCCCTGCGCGCCGACGCCGTGCTGCAGCGCAAGCTCAAGAGTCTGAAGAACGTCGACGTGTTCACCAACGCACAGACCACCGAGATCACCGGCGACCAGAAGGTCAACGGCCTGATCTACAAGGACCGCGCGACGGGCGAGCTGAAGAAGGTCGAACTCGAAGGCGTGTTCATCCAGATCGGCCTGGTGCCCAACACCGACTGGCTCAAGGGCGTGGTCGAACTGACCAAGCACGGCGAGATCGTGGTCGACGCCAGGGGGCAGACCTCGGTGCCGGGCGTGTTTGCCGCGGGCGACGTGACGACCGTGCCGTTCAAGCAGATCATCATCGCGGCCGGCGACGGCGCGAAGGCGGCGCTCGGCGCTTTCGACCACCTGATCCGGACCTCGGCCCCGGCCGAGCAGGCGGCTGCCTAAAAACGGCGCCTGCGGCAGCCTGGCCGAGCGGCTGGCTCAGTAAACCAGCCGCTCGGGCTTCAGTTCCTGCAGGATGGTGGTGGCAATTTCCTCGATCGACTTGGTCGTCGTCGAAAGCCACCGGATGCCGGCGCGGCGCATCATGGCCTCGGCTTCGCTCACCTCGTTGCGGCAGTTCTCGAGGCTGGCGTAGCGCGAATCCGGCCGGCGCTCGTTGCGGATCTGGCTCAGGCGCTCGGGCTGGATCGTGAGCCCGAAGATCTTCTTGCGGTGCGGCATCAGGGCCGGCGGCAGCTGGCGGCGCTCGAAATCTTCCGGGATCAGCGGATAGTTGGCCGCCTTCAGGCCGTGCTGCATCGCCAGATAAAGAGAGGTCGGCGTCTTGCCGCTGCGGCTCACGCCCACCAGGATCACGTCGGCGCCTTCGAGGTCCCGGTTGCTCTGGCCGTCGTCGTGGGCCAGGCTGAAGTCGATGGCCGCGATGCGGGCGTCGTATTCCTTGCTCTTGCTGACGTCGCTGAAGCGGCCGATGCGGTGGTTCGACTTCACCGCCAGCTCGATCTCCAGCGGCCGCACGAAGGTGCCGAACATGTCGAGCAGCATGCCCTTGCAGCCGGTTTCGATCACCTCCAGCACCTCCATGTTCGCGAGCGTCGTGAAAACGATGGGGCGCACGCCTTCCAGTTCGGCCGTGTGGTTGATCTGCCGCACCGCCTGGTGCGCCTTGTCGACCGTGTCGGTGAACGGCAGCCGCACATGGCGCGGCTTCATTTCGAACTGGGCCAGCACCGCGTTACCAAATGTTTCGGCGGTGATGCCGGTGCCATCGGAAATGAAGAAGACGGTGCGTGTGGTCATGTGTTGCGGCCTTGTCCTGCGGCGCGTGCAATCTCGCCACGCCTACAATCCGGGCCATTATCGGGAATCTGCTTCCCACTCCCAATTCTTTCCATGCACACCGCGCCAGCACCCCAAGCAACGACAACGATCGTGCTGCGCCGTCTGCATGCAGCACCGGTTTCAACTTCTGGAGCTTTCCCATGTCTGCACTTTTCGACGCGACCGCCCTGGTCGTACCGTTTGAAAACCTGAGGATGACCGACGTCGAGTCGGTCGGCGGCAAGAACGCCAGCCTCGGCGAAATGATCTCGCAATTGCCGCAGGGCGTGCGGGTGCCCACGGGTTTCGCGACCACGGCGCACGCGTTCCGCCAGTTCCTGGCCCACGACGGCCTGGCCGACAAGATCAGCAAGCGGCTCGCCGCACTGGACACCGAAGACGTGCGGGCGCTGGCCGCGGCCGGCGCCGAGATCCGCGCCATGGTCGAGGCCCAGCCCTTTCCGGCCGACCTGCAGAAAGCCATCACCGAGGCGTTCGCGAAGCTGAGCGAAGGCAACCCCGCCGCCTCGTTTGCCGTGCGTTCCTCGGCCACGGCCGAAGACCTGCCCGACGCCTCGTTCGCGGGCCAGCAGGAAACCTTCCTGAACGTGGTCGGCATCGACGACGTGCTGCACAAGATGAAGGAAGTCTTTGCTTCCCTCTACAACGACCGCGCCATCAGCTACCGCGTGCACAAGGGCTTCGCGCACGACGTGGTGGCGCTCTCGGCGGGCGTGCAGCGCATGGTCCGCTCGGACCTCGGCGCGGCCGGCGTGATGTTCACCATCGACACCGAGTCGGGCTTCCAGGACGTGGTGTTCATCACCTCCAGCTACGGCCTCGGCGAAACGGTGGTGCAGGGCGCCGTGAACCCCGACGAGTTCTACGTCCACAAGCCCACGCTGCGTGCCGGCAAGAAGGCCGTGATCCGCCGCAACCTGGGCTCCAAGCTGATCCAGATGGAGTTCGCGTCGCCCGAGGAGAAAAAGGCCTCCGGCAAGCTGGTGAAGACCACCGACGTCAAGGCCGAGCAGCGCAACCGCTATTCGCTGAGCGACGCCGACGTCGAGCAGCTCGCCAGGTACGCGCTCGTCATCGAAGAACACTATGGCCGCCCGATGGACATCGAGTGGGGCAAGGACGGCACCGACGGCCAGCTCTACATCCTGCAGGCACGCCCTGAAACCGTGAAGAGCCAGCAGCAGGGCAAGGCCGAGCAGCGCTACAAGCTGCTGGGCAAGGGGGCCGTGCTCGCCGAAGGCCGTGCCATCGGCCAGAAGATCGGCACCGGTCCCGTGCGGCTCGTGCACAACATCAGCGAAATGGACAAGGTCCAGGCCGGCGACGTGCTCGTCACCGACATGACCGACCCCAACTGGGAACCCGTGATGAAGCGCGCGGCCGCCATCGTCACCAACCGCGGCGGACGCACCTGCCACGCGGCCATCATTGCGCGCGAGCTCGGCATTCCGGCCGTGGTCGGCTGCGGCGACGCCACCGACCTGCTGAAGGACGGCACGCTGGTGACCGTGAGCTGCGCCGAGGGTGACACCGGCTTCATCTACGACGGGCTGCTCGAAACCGAAGTGACCGAGGTGCAGCGCGGCGTGATGCCCGAAATCGACATCCAGCTGATGATGAACGTCGGCAATCCGCAGTTGGCCTTCGACTTCGCGCAGCTGCCGAACCACGGCGTGGGCCTGGCCCGCCTCGAGTTCATCATCAACAACAACATCGGCGTGCATCCGAAGGCGATCCTCGATTATCCGAACGTCGACAACGACCTGAAGAAGGCCGTTGAATCCGTGGCCCGCGGCCATGCCTCGCCGCGCGCCTTCTATGTCGACAAGGTGGCCGAAGGCATCGCGACCATCGCTGCCGCCTTCTGGCCCAAGAAGGTGATCGTTCGCCTCTCGGACTTCAAGTCGAACGAGTACCGCAAGCTGATCGGCGGCAGCCGCTACGAGCCGGAAGAAGAAAACCCGATGCTCGGCTTCCGCGGCGCCGCGCGCTACCTGAGCAAGGATTTCGGCGAGGCCTTTGCCATGGAATGCGAGGCGCTCAAGCGCGTGCGCAACGACATGGGCCTGGTCAACGTGCAGATCATGGTGCCCTTCGTGCGCACGCTGGGCCAGGCCGAACGCGTGACCACGCTGCTCGGCGAACATGGCCTGAAGCGCGGCGAGAACGAGCTCAAGCTGATCATGATGTGCGAGGTGCCGAGCAATGCCGTGCTGCCCGAAGAGTTCCTGAAGTACTTCGACGGCTTCTCGATCGGCTCGAACGACCTGACCCAGCTGACGCTCGGCCTGGACCGCGACTCGGGGCTCGAACTGCTGGCCGCCGATTTCGACGAGCGCGATCCGGCCGTCAAGGCGCTGCTGAGCCGCGTCATCAAGGCCTGCAAGGCCGAGGGCAAGTACGTCGGCATCTGCGGCCAAGGCCCCAGCGACCACCCGGACTTTGCGCTCTGGCTGGCGGAGCAGGGCATCGAATCGATTTCGCTCAATCCGGACAGCGTCATCGACACCTGGCAGCAGCTCGCCAAGCGCTGACAACTGAAGAGAGGCGAGGCACCCTCGCCGCGCGATGGCCCTCGCGGGGAGTCCCTCACCGGGAATTCCCGCTTCGGCGTGCTGCCTAATTGAATCAGAATGTGTTACTTATGTCAGACTTGCGACATTCGCAAGCTGGCGGGTTGCTTGCGGATTGCATGGCGAAGCCGCTCGTCGCCGCACCCGCCGGTTTTTCGCGGAAGAAACCATCATGATTCTTGTCAAGACAGAAGCTGGACAGCAGGTTCTCAAGGATCGCTCGGTGCCGCTTTCGCCGCGCCAGCGCACCGCGTTCATCCTGTTCGACGGCAAGCGCTCGATCGACGAGGTGCTTGCCTCCGGAACGGGCATCGGGCGAGAAGAAATTGACCAGATGGTCGAACTGGGGCTGCTCGGCCCCGCGGCGGGAAGCAAGCCGGCGGCGCCGGCGCCAGCCAGGGCGACCGTGCCCGAGGCGCCTGCGCAGGCTGCTGCAAGCAAGGCGCCGGCGGCACCCAAGCCGGCCGAACCCGCGCCGCCTTCCGGGCGCAGCAGGCAGCAGCGCTACAAGGATGCCTATCCCATCGCCACCCAATTGACTGGCGCGCTGGGCCTGATGGGCTTCAGGCTCAACCTGCAGGTCGAAGGCACGACGAGCTACGAAGACCTGGTCGCCCTGGCGCCCAAGATACGCGCCGCAGTGGGCGCGGAGAAGGCCGCGGCACTGGACAGGGCCCTGAAAGACTGACGCTGGACACGCGTGGCGCAAGCAGTGCTACAATAGCCGGCTTTGCCTTGCCACACTGCGCCCGACGCTGCAGGTGGCTTTTCCTCTTCCACGGAAGAATCCACAAGGAGTGCCATGCGTCACTACGAAATCATTTTGCTGATCCATCCGGATCAGAGCGAACAAGTTCCGGCCATGCTGGAGCGCTACAAGGGCCTCATCACGGCCGGCGGCGGCAAGGTCCACCGCGTTGAAGACTGGGGCCGCCGCCAGCTGGCCTACCAGATCAACAAGCTCAGCAAGGCGCACTACCTGTGCGTCAACATCGAAGCCGAGCAAACCGTGATGGGCGAACTGGAACACGCGTTCAAGTTCAACGATGCCGTGCTGCGCCACCTCACCGTTCAGAAGAAGAAGGCCGAAACCGGTCCTTCGTCGATGATGAAGACGGTCGAGCGCGAAGAAGCCCGCAAGGCTCAGCAGGCCGAATACGCCGCCAACAACAGCTGATGGCGTGACCGCTGCCGCTGCTGCGGCAACCGGTGTCAATCAGCTGGTGCTGACCGCCTCGGTTGCCGAACTCGGAGCCTTGCGATACACGCCCGCCGGCCTTCCCGCCATCGATCTGAAGCTCGAACACGAGTCGACGCTCCAGGAGGCAGGAAAAGCCAGGCAGGTGAAAGCGGCCCTCAGGGCCGTTGCCTTCGGCGCCATCGCCGAACGGCTCGCAATGCAGTCGATGGGAAGTCTCTGGCGTTTTCAGGGCTTCCTCGCGACACCGGGCAATGGCAAGCATCCGGTCCTGCACATCCAGGATTTTCAGCAAGATTAATTTTCGACAAGAGGTCCCCAAATGGCCACGTTCAAGAAATTCAACAAAGACAAGCGCCCGAAGCGCAACACCCAGTCGCTGCTGTTCAAGCGCAAGCGCTTCTGCCGCTTCACCGTCGCGGGCGTCGAGGAAATCGACTACAAGGACATCGACACGCTGCGTGATTTCATCAGCGAAAACGGCAAGATCATCCCCGCACGCCTGACCGGCACGCGCGCGATCTACCAGCGCCAGCTGAACACCGCCATCAAGCGCGCGCGCTTCCTGGCCATGGTGCCGTACAGCGACCAGCACCGCGTCTAAGAAGGAGCACACACCATGCAAATCATTCTTCTGGACAAGGTCCTGAACGTCGGTGGCCTCGGCGACATCGTCAAGGTCAAGGACGGCTATGCACGCAACTTCCTGATCCCGACGGGCCGCGCCCGCCGCGCCACCGCTGCCAACAAGGCCGAATTCGAAGCCAAGCGCGCCGAACTCGAAAAGGCTGCGGCCGCCAAGCTGGCCGAATCGCAAGCCCAGGGCGAGAAGCTCGGCGGCACGACCGTCAAGCTGACCCAGAAGGCCGGCGTCGACGGCCGCCTGTTCGGCTCGGTCACCAACGGCGACATCGCCGAAGAACTGGGCAAGCAAGGCTACAAGGTTGCAAAGTCGCAAGTGCGCCTGCCCAACGGCCCGATCAAGGTCGTCGGCGACAGCACCGTGAGCGTTGCGCTGCACACCGACGTGGTGGTCGACATCACGGTCACGGTCTACGGCGAAACCGCCTGATCGTCCACAGCGCCCGTGCGCTGTCGCAAAAGCCGCCTCCGGGCGGCTTTTGTCTTTCTGCGCACCGGTTTTCCAGCGCGATGCACCGAAAGATCACTGTTTATTCACAACCTTGTCCACACACGCCAGCGCGTGCGCGGCTTAGCATGCAGGGTTGCAAGGGAAGTCCATGTCCGCCGTTTTTTCCTATGCCGACAATGACCCGTCGGCCGATCGCCAAGTTGCCCAGCTTCGCATTCCGCCTCATTCGATCGAGGCCGAGTCGAGCGTGCTTGGCGGCCTGCTGCTCGACAACGGTGCCTGGGACCGCATGGGCGACCTGCTGGTGGATGGCGACTTCTACCGCCACGAGCACAAGCTGATCTATGCCGCGATCGGCGGATTGATCAACGCCAGCAAGCCGGCCGACGTCATCACGGTCTACGAGCAGCTCCAGAGCTTGGGCAAGGCCGATGAAATCGGCGGCCTGGTCTACCTCAATTCGCTCGCGCAGTATGTACCGAGCGCGAGCAACATCCGCCGCTACGCGGAGATCGTGCGCGAACGCTCGATCCTGCGAAAACTCGTCTCCGCAAGCGACGAGATCGCGACCAACGCCTTCAACACGCAGGGCAAGTCGGTCGACAAGATCCTGGACGAGGCCGAGCAGAAGATCTTCAACATCGGCGAAGAAGGCACGCGGATGAAGCAGGGCTTCCAGAGCATGGATGCCCTGGTCGTCGAACTGCTCGACCGCGTGACCGAGATGGCGGAGAACCCGAACGACATCACCGGCGTGCGCACCGGCTTCTACGAGTTCGACAAGATGACCTCGGGCCTGCAGCCGGGCGACATGATCGTGCTGGCCGCGCGTCCCTCCATGGGCAAGACCTCGCTGGCCATCAACATCGCCGAGCACGTGGCGCTCAACGAAGGGCTGCCGGTGGCGGTCTTCTCGATGGAAATGGGTGCGTCGCAGCTGGCGGTGCGTATCGTCGGCTCGATCGGGCGCATCGATCAGGGACACCTGCGCACCGGCAAGCTCAGCGATGAAGAGTGGCCGCGGCTCACGGAGGCGATCGAGAAGCTGCGCAACGTGTCGCTGCACATCGACGAGACCCCTGGCCTGACCACCAGCGAGCTGCGTGCCAACGCGCGCCGCCTGGCGCGCCAGTACGGGCGGCTCGGCCTGATCGTGGTCGACTACCTTCAGCTCATGAGCGTGTCGACCAGCATGAACGACGAGAACCGCGCCACGGCCGTGGGCGAAATCTCGCGTGGCCTGAAGATGCTCGCCAAGGAGCTCAAGTGCCCGGTGATCGCGCTGTCGCAGTTGAGCCGCGGTGTCGAAAGCCGCACCGACAAGCGTCCCATGATGAGCGACCTGCGCGAATCCGGCGCCATCGAGCAGGACGCGGACATCATCATGTTCATCTACCGCGACGACTACTACGACAAGAACAGCAAGGAGCCGGGCGTGGCCGAGGTGATCATCAGCAAGCACCGCAACGGACCCACGGGCACCGTCAAGCTGACCTTCCTCAAGCCGCTCACCAAGTTCGAGAACCTGGCCAGCTACGGCAGCAGCGACGACTACTGACGCCGTCGCGACTTCATTTCTGCTGTTCCAGCAGCTTCGCTTCGGCCGTTCGCGCCTTCACCTGGCGCAGCATGTCGGCCAGCGTCTTGCCTGCTTCGTCGCGAAAGCGTTCGGGCAGCACGTCGACGGCATCCATGCGGTCGATGCGAAAACCGCGGAAGTCGTTGCGCAGTTCGCACCAGGTCGAAAGCGTCCAGACCTTGCCCCAGTAGAAGCAGCCGAGCGGACGCACGGTGCGTTCGCTGGCATCACCCGAAACGTCGCGATAGTGAAGGCGCAGTTTCTGGCGCGCCTGCACGGCTTCGCGCAGGGTCTGCAGCCGCGTGCGCAGGGCATCGCCCAGCCCCAGCGCGGGGGCGTAGAGTGCCAGCGCCTCGGCCGAGACGCGGGCCGCCGGCGGCAGCACCGAAAGGATCTTGCCGAGCCCGGTTTCGATGTCGCGCGCGAGTGCCGGATCGACCCAGCTCTGCGCCAGACGGGCCGCGGCCACGAGCGCCGAAGCCTCGTCCTGCGTGAACATCAGTGGCGGCAACTCGAAGCCCGCACCGAGCCTGTATCCCACGCCGGCCTCGCCCTCGATGGGTACGCCCTGGTGCTGCAGGTCGGCCACGTCGCGGTAGACGGTCCGCTCCGACACCTCGAGGCGCTGCGCCAGGAACGCGGCCGTGGTGAGCCGGCGCCCGCGGATGATCTGCACGAGCTGGAACAGGCGGTCGGCGCGGCGCATCAGCGCGCTCCCTGGGATGTTCGGGCGAAGCCGTCGGACCGGCCCTGGCGTGTGCTCATGAAACTCCGATGTGGATCGCCACCTTGTCCGGCCCCTCGTAGGCTTCGAAATCGCTGCGGTAGCGGCGCACGATTTCCGGGTGTGCCTCGAAATACTGCCAGATGCGCTGCCAGGTGGCGATCAGCATCTGCGGCATCTCGCCCTGGCCCGAAAAGACGAGGTAGTTGCCGGCCTCGAGGGCCACGCCGTCCGCCGCGCCCGAGACGGCCACGCCCACGGTCAGGTCGAAGGCCCCGTGCGCATCGGATTCGTAGCCGGAGTAGACGCCGAACAGGCGGACATCGCCGGTGCGGCCGGGTGTCGTACGGTATGTCTCTTCGCTGAAGAAGCGATCCCACAGAGCGCCGATGCGGGCGGTCGCGGGATCGTTCTCTTCGCGGTTGGTGGTGCGGACCGTGAGGCCCGCGACCTGGAAGGCGTCGTGGTGCCGGCGCACGGGTTCCATCGGGGTTGTCTTCTGCATGGATGATGTAAGGATTGTGGCGCTCAGAGCGCGAGCGCCTTCAGGTCGGCTTCCATGGCACGTGCGATCAGCATCATGTCGGCGTCGGAGACATCGAACAGCCCGAAGCGGAACTTGTAGCCCCACTGCTTCGGGTTCTCGATGAATGCCAGCTGTTCCAGCAGGGGCGCGATCGGCGTTTCGCGGGAGGCCGCGTAGGCCACGTCGAGCCGGCATGGAACAAAGCCGTTGCCCATGTCCGCTTCGTACGGCGCGCCCGGCTGCACGATGCCGATCGAGACGAAGCTCTGCAGCTTGTCGGTGCCGCCGAAGACCGTGGCCGGCGCATAGTAGGCGACGCGGTCGCCCGCTGCAACCCGCTTGAGCGGGCCGAGCTTGCCGTGGCCGACCTGCATGAAGCCGAGCGGTTTGTGGTCCCGCCCGCGCCGGGCGTGCTCGGCGCTGGCCACGGCAATCCAGTTGCGTGGTGCCATGGTGCGGTTCAGTCGAGCGCGTGAAGGCCGACTTCGTTGCCTTCGGTGTCGCGCAGGTGGGCGATGAAGCCCATGCCTGGCGGCAGCGCGGACTTGGGCGCGACGATCTGGCCGCCGGCCTTTTCGATGCGCGCCAGCACGGCGTCGATGCTCGGCATGCAGTCAAGATAGATGCGGATGCCGCTGCCTGCGCGTGCGCTGGCGTTCGCGCCGGCCTGCAGGGCGCCGCCGATGCCAGGTTTGTCGTACGGGAACACGGCCAGCGTCTGCCCGCCGAAGTCTTCGCGGCGCAGCTTGCGGCCGAGCACGGTTTCGTAGAAGGCCTGGGCGCGGTCGATGTCGGTGACCGGAATCTCGAACCAGCTGATGGCGTTTTGCATGAAGGACTCGCTTTCGTTGTGTTGAAGAGGAGCCTTGATGGTGCGGCCCGCCTCCTGACAACGTCTTGTCAGGAGCCTGTCACCGCGGGCGAAAAAAAGCCCGCGCGGCTCGAGAGAGCATGCGCGGGCCTTTGGCCAGCCGTGAGCCGGTGGCTTCTAGAGCACGTCGCTCGCGAAATCGGCCAGCCGCGAGCGCTCGCCGCGCGCCAGCGTGATGTGTCCGCCGTGCGGCCAGCCCTTGAACTTGTCGACCGCGAAGGTGAGGCCCGAGGAACCTTCCGTCAGGTACGGCGTATCGATCTGCGCCAGGTTGCCCATGCAGATGATCTTGGTGCCCGGACCGGCCCGGGTGATCAACGTCTTCATCTGCTTGGGCGTCAGGTTCTGCGCCTCGTCGATGATCACGTACTTGTTCAGGAAGGTGCGGCCGCGCATGAAGTTCATGCTCTTGACCTTGATGCGGCTTCGGATCAGCTCGTTGGTGGCCGCGCGGCCCCATTCGCCGGCGCCGCCGCCGTCGCCCTTGGCGAGGAACTCGAGGTTGTCGTCGAGCGCGCCCATCCACGGGCCCATCTTCTCTTCCTCGGTGCCGGGCAGGAAGCCGATGTCCTCGCCCACGCTCACCGTGGCGCGGGTCATGATGATCTCGGTGTAGCGCCGGTCGTCGAGCACCTGCGTGAGGCCCGAGGCGAGCGCCATCAGCGTCTTGCCGGTGCCTGCGGTGCCGGTGAGCGTGACGAAGTCGACTTCCGGGTCCATGAGCAGGTTCATCGCGAAGTTCTGCTCGCGGTTGCGGGTGTTCACGCCCCAGACCGCATTCTTGCCCGAGCTGTAGTCCTTGAGGGTCTTGAACACCGCGGTCTTGTCGCGGATCTCGGTGACGCGCGCGTACATGCTCGGCTCGCCCGGCGCTTCGAAATAGACGAACTGGTTGATGTAGAGGTTGGGCACCAGCGGACCGCTGACCCGGTAGAAAGTGTTGCTGCCGCTTTGCCAGCTCTCGACCGTCTTGCTCTGGCGCGTCCAGAAGTCGGCTGGCAGCGCGAGCGAGCCCGCATAGAGCAGGTCGCCGTCTTCCAGCGTCTTGTCGTTCTGGTAGTCGTCGGCGGCCAGGCCCAGGGCGCGCGCCTTGACGCGCATGTTGATGTCCTTGGACACCAGCACCACTTCCTGCTTCGGGCGGCCGGGCTGGTCATTGGCGTAGAGGTCGCGCAAGGCCTGCACCACGCCGAGGATCTGGTTGTCGGCCTTGCCCTGGGGCAGGCTGATCGGCAGCGCATAGTCGAGCGGCGCGGTCTGGAAGAACAGCTTGCCGCCGGCCTCGCGATGGCCGGTGGTGTCGAGCTTCAGGCCCTTGGCGATGTCGGCGTCCTGGGCGGCGGCCAGCGCATCGAGCGTGCGGCTGGTCTGGCGGCCGTTGCGGGCCACTTCCGTGGTGCCCTTCTTGTGGCCGTCCAGTTCCTCGAGCACGATCATCGGCAGGAAGATGTCGTGCTCCTCGAAGCGGAACAGGCACATCGGGTCGTGCAGCAGCACATTGGTGTCGAGCACGAAGAGCTTGGCCGGGCCGTTGGATTTGCTGCGCTTGGGCCGTGCCGGGGCCTGCGGCGCTGCAACTTGTTGCTGCTGCGATGCAGGCGCATGCATGGCGGGTGCCGGCGCCTCGGACTCCCGGCGTGCGGCGGGCTGCTGCCGCTGTCCGCGGGAAGGTGCGGGTTTGGCTTTCGCGCGGACCGGCAGCGCCTCGACGCCACCGCCTACCGCATCGGCGGCATGGCGGTCGAACAATTCCAGCGGCTGGGAGGAGCCGCTCGACGATGCCGAATCGGTACGCGATTCGCCCGAGCGGCGCGATCCCCTGTGCGAGGAGCGGGCGGGTGCATCGTGCGCATCCGGCGAGAGCAATGCGGCGCGTTTCGTGGGGGCGGGAGGCAATGGCATGTGTCAGGTCGCTCGCAGGAAGTGGAAACCAGAAAACGAAAAAGCCGCCTGTAGACCAAGGCGGCTTTGTTCGGGGGATGCGGTCGTGGAGCTCAACGGCATGAGGCCATTATGCACACCGGCGGTGACGCGTCTCGCGCTCTTTGCAAAGTCCGTTGGACATTTCCCACGGCGGGATGCAAAAGCGCACAGACGGCGCTTCTTGTAACGCTCAGGCGGCCTTCTTGAGGGCCTTGACGGCCTTGAGCACGTCGTCGACGTGGCCCGGGACCTTGAGGCCGCGCCATTCGGCCTTGAGGATGCCGTCGGCACCGATCAGGAAGGTGCTGCGCTCGATGCCCTTGACCTTCTTGCCGTACATGATCTTGTTCTTGACCACGCCGAACATGTGGCACATTTTTTCTTCGGTATCGGCGATGAGTTCGAACGGGAGTTCGAGCTTGGCCTTGAACTCGTCGTGCGACTTCATGTTGTCGCGGGACACGCCGAACACGGTGGCGCCAGCCTTTTCGAAGTCCTTGTAACGGTCGCGAAACTGCATGGCTTCGGTCGTGCAACCCGGAGTGTTATCTTTCGGGTAAAAATACATGACCAGCACGTGGCCGAGGTGAGAGGTATTCGAGACTTTCAGTCCGCCCGTGGCGTTGGCGTCGAATTCAGGAATGGGTTTGTTGACAACGATCGCCATGAAACTTGTTTTCTCCGTTGGTTTCCATTGACCGGGGCGCTTTTCAGCACACTCGACGAATGGAGGATTGGTCGTTGCTAACTGGAGCAGCAGGCCTGTTCGCAACCCGGTATTTTACCCCGAAAAGCCTTCTCTCACCGCTCGGGCGGTTCCACGAGGAGGGCGGCTATCACGTGGCGGCCTTCGCCGGCCAGGATGTTGTAGGTGCGGCAGGCGGCGGGGGTGTCCATGGTCTCCACGCCGGTGCGCCTGGCCATCAGGGGCTGGAGCCAGGCGGGCTGCGGGAACCGGATGCGTGATCCGCTTCCAAAAATGACCAATTCCGCGCCAAGCGACGCAAGCTGGGCGAAATGCTCGGGCCCGAGCTGGTCGAAACGGGTGCAGTTCCATTCGAAGCGCTCGCCGCGGGAGCCCACCACCACGCTGCCCTCGACCTTTTCATTGTTGATTGCGACCCACCCGGGGCCGTGCGCGGTAAGGGACTGGGCGTCGGATTTGTCGGGCTGGAGCTTCATCGGGGCACTGGGAACTGTGGTCAAATTATAGGTTTTCCCAGTGACACGAGGCCTTCCAGGGCCTTTCGACCTCGAGTAGTAACCCGCGCCCGGGAGGGCCCTTTGAAGCAGTTCAAGAAATCGGCCAAGCTGGCCAACGTGCTCTACGACATCCGCGGCCCCATCATGGACGCCGCGAAGCAGATGGAGGAAGAGGGCCAGAAGATCATCAGGCTCAACATCGGCAACCTGGCCGTGTTCGGCTTCGATGCGCCGGAAGAAGTCCAGCAGGACATGATCCGCAACCTGCCGGGGTCGGCGGGTTATTCGGACAGCAAGGGCATCTTCGCGGCCCGCAAGGCGGTGATGCACGAGACCCAGAAGCAGGGTGTTGCAGGGGTCACGCTCGAGGACATCTACCTGGGCAACGGCGCGAGCGAACTGATCGCCATGGCCACCAACGCGCTGCTGAACGACGGCGACGAAATGCTGCTGCCGGCCCCCGACTATCCGCTGTGGACGGCTGCCTCGAGCCTCTCGGGCGGCAAGCCGGTGCACTACCTCTGCGACGAAGCCAACGGCTGGATGCCCGACCTGGACGACATCCGCGCCAAGATCACGCCCCGGACCAAGGGCATCGTGGTCATCAACCCCAACAATCCGACCGGTGCGCTCTATTCCGACGAACTGCTCAAGAGCATCGTTGCCATTGCGCGCGAGCACCACCTGGTGATCTTCGCCGACGAGGTCTACGACAAGGTGCTGTACGACGGCGTCAGGCACACCGCGATCGCGAGCCTGTCGACCGACGTGCTCACGCTGACCTTCAACTCGCTGTCCAAGAGCTACCGCTCGTGCGGCTACCGCGCGGGCTGGCTGGTGGTTTCGGGCGACAAGGCGCGGGCGCAGGACTACATCGAGGGCCTGAACATGCTCTCGAACATGCGCCTGTGCGCCAACGTGCCCGGACAGTGGGCCATCCAGACCGCGCTCGGCGGCTACCAGAGCATCAACGACCTGGTCGGCGACGGCGGCCGCCTGCGGCGCCAGCGCGACCTGGCCTACGAGCTCATCACGGCCATTCCGGGCGTGAGCTGCGTCAAGCCGAGCGCCGCGCTCTACATGTTCCCCAAGCTCGATCCCAAGGTCTATCCCATCGAGGACGACCGTCAGTTCTTCCTCGAGCTTCTGAGGGAAACCAAGGTGATGCTGGTGCAGGGCACGGGCTTCAACTGGGCCACGCCGGATCACTTTCGCATCGTGTTCCTGCCCCACGAGGACGACCTGCGCGAAGCGATCAACCGCATCGCCAGGTTCCTGGAGCTGTACCGCCTGCGCAGCAAGACGGATTGACGGCGCGGCCGCGCGCCAGGCGGCCGGGGCCCCATTCTTTCTCCATTACGAACCATCCACGCGAATCTCCAATGAAACCCATCCAAGTAGGCCTGCTCGGCGCAGGCACGGTCGGCAGCGGCACCTTCAAGGTGCTGCTGCGCAATCAGGAAGAAATCAAGCGCCGCGCAGGCCGGGGCATCGAGATCACGATGGTGGCCGACCTGGACGCGGCGCGTGCGCGCGAAGTGGCCGGAGAAGGCGCGAAGGTGGTTGCCGACGCACGCGAAGTCATCGCCAACCCGGACATCGACATCGTCATCGAGCTCATCGGCGGCTACGGCGTTGCGAGGCAGCTGGTGCTCGAGGCCATTGCGGCCGGCAAGCACGTGGTCACGGCCAACAAGGCGCTGCTTGCGGTGCATGGCACCGAGATCTTCGCGGCTGCACATGCCAAGGGCGTGATGGTGGCCTTCGAGGCCGCGGTGGCCGGCGGCATCCCGATCATCAAGGCGCTGCGCGAGGGCCTCACGGCCAACAGCATCCAGTGGCTGGCCGGCATCATCAACGGCACCACCAATTTCATCCTGTCCGAGATGCGCGACAAGGGGCTCGACTTCGCCACCGTGCTCAAGGAGGCCCAGCGCCTGGGCTACGCCGAAGCCGACCCCACCTTCGACATCGAGGGCGTCGATGCCGGCCACAAGGTCACGCTGATGAGCGCCATTGCCTTCGGCATTCCGGTGCAGTTCGACAAGGCGCACATCGAGGGCATCACCAAGCTGGCGGCGCAGGACATCAAGTACGCCGAGCAGCTCGGCTACCGCATCAAGCTGCTCGGCATCACCAAGCGCACTGCGCAGGGCATCGAGCTGCGCGTGCACCCCTCGCTCGTGCCGTCGAAGCGGCTGCTTGCGAACGTCGAAGGCGCCATGAACGCCGTCGTGGTGCATGGCGATGCCGTGGGCACCACGCTGTACTACGGCAAGGGCGCGGGCAGCGAGCCGACCGCCAGCGCGGTGATTGCCGACCTCGTCGACATCACGCGCCTGCACACGGCCGACGCTGCGCACCGCGTGCCGCACCTGGCCTTCCACCCTGACGCCATGAGCGACCTGAAGGTGCTGCCGATGGCCGAGGTGGTCACCAGCTACTACCTGCGCCTGCGCGTGGCCGACCAGGCCGGCGTGCTCGCCAAGGTGACGGGCCTCTTGGCCACCGCCGGCATCAGCATCGACGCGGTGCTGCAGCGCGAAGCCGACGAAGTGGGCGGCGAGGGCTCGACCCAGACCGACCTGATCATCCTCACGCACGATGCGCGCGAAGGCACGGTGAACGACGTGCTCGCCGAACTGCAGGCCCTGCCCACCGTGCTGCAGCCGATCGTGCGCATCCGCAAGGAAGAGCTGTCCTGAGGACGGCGCAAGAGACCTACCGTGAACTACCTGAGCACCCGCGGCCACCCCGACCGCAAGCGTTTCTGCGAAATCCTGCTTGAAGGCCTCGCGCCCGATGGTGGCCTGTACCTGCCCGAGCACTATCCGCAGATCGACACCGCCACGCTCGCCAAATGGCGCGAGCTGCCGTATGCGGAACTGGCGTTCGAGATCCTCTCGCTCTACATCGACGACATTCCCCCGGCCGACCTGAAGGCGATCTGCGCCAAGACCTACACGGCCGAAGTGTTCGGCAGCGACGAGATCGTGCCGCTGCGCGAACTGGAAGACGGCGTGTACCTCGAGGCCCTGTCCAACGGCCCCACGCTGGCCTTCAAGGACATGGCGATGCAGCTGCTGGGCAACCTGTTCGAGTACGAACTGGCCCGCCGCGGCGCCGAGCTCAACATCCTGGGCGCCACCAGCGGCGACACCGGCAGCGCGGCCGAGTACGCCATGCGCGGCAAGAAGGGCGTGCGCGTCTTCATGACCTCGCCCGATGGCCGCATGAGCCCTTTCCAGCAGGCGCAGATGTTCAGCCTGCAGGACCAGAACATCCACAACATCGCCATCAGCGGCGTGTTCGACGACTGCCAGGACATCGTCAAGGCGGTGTCCAACGACCTGGGCTTCAAGCGCAAGTACCGCATCGGCACGGTCAACTCGATCAACTGGGCGCGGCTGCTCGCGCAGGTCGTCTACTACTTCGCAGGCTACTTCCAGGCCACGGCGAGCAACGACAAGCCCGTGAGCTTCACCGTGCCCTCGGGCAACTTCGGCAACGTCTGCGCGGGCCACGTGGCACGCATGATGGGCCTGCCGATCCACACGCTGGTGGTCGCCACCAACGAGAACGACGTGCTCGACGAGTTCTTCCGCACCGGCGCCTACCGCGTTCGCGCGGCGGCCGACACGCACGAAACCTCGAGCCCGTCGATGGACATCAGCAAGGCCAGCAACTTCGAGCGCTTCGTGTTCGACCTGGTGGGTCGCGATGCCGGCAAGCTGCGCTCGCTGTTCGTGGACGAACTGGGGCGCCACGGCCGTTTCGACCTGAGCGCCGATCCCGCGTTCCGGCAGGCCGCGGAGCGCTTCGGCTTCAAGAGCAGCCGCAGCACGCACGCCGACCGCCTGGCCACCATCCGCGACACCGACAAGCGCTTTGCCACGCTGGTCGATCCGCACACGGCCGACGGCCTCAAGGCCGCGCGCGAACACCTCGCGCCCGGCGTGCCGATGGTGGTGCTCGAGACCGCGCTGCCGATCAAGTTTGCCGCCACGCTGGTGGAAGCGCTCGGGCACGAGCCCGCACGGCCGGCCAGGTTCGAAGGCATCGAGGCGCTGCCCAAGCGGGTCGTCAAGCTGCCGGCCGATGCCGAGGCCGTGAAGGCCTACATCGCGCAGAACTGTGACTGACGACCCTTGCCGCATGCCGCGCCCTGCAGCGGCTGCCCCGCACATGCATTCGGCGGCCGCATAGACGGGCGCCACAGGAACTCGACATGAAGGTGATCGGCTTTTCCGGGTATTCGGGTTCGGGCAAGACCACGCTGGTCGAGCGCCTGATTCCCGTGCTCAAGCTCCATGGCCAGCGCGTGTCGGTGGTCAAGCACGCGCACCACAAGTTCGACATCGACCATCCGGGCAAGGACACCTACCGCCATCGCGAGGCGGGGGCCTTCGAGGTGGTGGTGGCGTCGGACAAGCGGCTCGCACTGATCCGCGAATTCGAGCAGCCCGCACAGCTGTCGGTGCACGACCTCATCGCCGAGCTTCATGAGGGCGTCGACTGGGTGCTGGTCGAGGGCTTCAAGCACAGCGACCTGCTCAAGATCGAGGTCTGGCGCGCCCCCGAGGATGGCAAGCCGCCCCGGCCCTCGCAGTACATCGAGGACGCCTTCGTGACCGCCATTGCCACCGACGCGCCCGCGAGCCTGCCGGTGCCCACCAGCCTGCCGCTGTTCGACCTCGACGACATCGAGGGCATCGCGCAGTGGTTGATCGACAGCGCAAGCCGCTTCGAATACAACCCCGAACACCATGGCTGATTCCGTGACTCCCTCGCGCCCGCCGCTGATGGCGCTCGACGAAGCCCTTGCGAGCCTGCTCGTCAAGGCGCTGCCGAAGCTGCCCGCCGAAAGCATTGCGACCTTCGATGCGGACGGCCGCGTGCTCGCGCAGGACATCGTCTCCGCGCTCACCGTGCCGCCGCGCGACAACAGTTCGATGGATGGCTATGCGGTGCGCGTGGCCGACTGCGCCGCGCCGGGCGCCGTGCTGCAGGTCGCGCAGCGCATTCCCGCGGGCACCGTGGGCACGCCGCTGGCGGCCGGCACCGCGGCGCGCATCTTCACCGGCGCCCAGATTCCCGAGGGCGCCGACGCCATCGTGATGCAGGAAGACACCCAGGCCGTGCCGCAGGAGGGCACGCTCGGCGCGGTGCGCATCGGCATCGTTCCCGCGGCCGGCCAATGGATTCGCCGGGCCGGAGAAGACGTGGCCGCCGGCGACGTGGTGCTGCGCCAGGGCGAGCGCCTGACGCCCGCCGCGCTCGGGCTCGCCGCCAGCGTGGGTTTCGACCGGCTCCAGGTGGCCCGGCGGCCGCGCGTCGCACTGCTGTCCACCGGCGACGAACTGGTGATGCCCGGCGAGGTTGCGCCCGAAGCCATGAAGCCCGGCGCGATCTACAACTCCAACCGCTTCTTCATGCGCGCCTTGCTGCACCGGCTCGGCTGCGAGGTGAACGACCTGGGCATCGTGCCCGACAGGCGCGAAGCCACCATCGAGGCGCTGCGCGGTGCGGCCGAGACCAGCGACCTGATCATCACCACCGGCGGCGTGTCGGTGGGCGAGGAAGACCACATCAAGGCCGCGGTGCAGGCGCTCGGCGAGCTGCAGCTGTGGTCGCTCTCGATGAAGCCCGGCAAGCCCTTTGCCTACGGGTCGATCCCAAGGTCCGGAGGCGAAGCGCAAGGGCGCTGCCACATCACGGGACTGCCCGGCAACCCCGTGTCCAGCTTTCTGACCTTTCTGTTGCTCGTGCGACCGTTCCTGCTGACGCTGCAGGGTGCCACGCGCGTGGCGCCCGAGCCCGTGCAGATGCGCGCCGATTTCGACTGGCCGCGCGCCGACCGCCGCCGCGAGTTCCTGCGCGCCCGGCGCAACGCCGCCGGCGGGCTCGACCTGTTCGCCAACCAGAGCTCGGGTGTGCTGACCTCGATGGTCTGGGGCGACGGCGTCATCGACAACCCGCCGAGCCAGATCATCCAGGCCGGCGATATGGTGAATTTCATCCCTCTGGCCTCGCTGCTGGCCTGACCGAAGCTGCCCATGAAGGTCCAGATCCGTTACTTCGCCTCCGTGCGCGAGGCACTCGACACCGGCGGCGAAACCGTCGACACCGGTGCCGCCACGCTGGCCGCGCTGCGCGACGAACTCATCGCACGCGGCGGTGCATACGCCACGGCGCTGGCGCGCGGCAAGGCCGTGCGCATGGCGCTCGACCAGGCCATGAGCGACGAGGCGGCCGCGCTGCGCGAAGGCTGCGAGGTCGCCTTCTTCCCCCCCGTTACGGGCGGCTGAGCCGCGCGTCCAGCGCCACCAGGCGCTCGCGCAAGGCATCGGACGCGCGGGTCATCGGCGAGCGCAACTCGTCGCGCATCGATCCATCGTGCGCCAGCAGCGCCTTGAGCGGCCCGGGGTTCGGTTCGGCAAACAGCATTTCGATCAGCGGCTGCAGCGGCTGCCATTCGGCGCGCGCCTCCGCCAGCCGGTTGTCGGCCAACAGGCGCAGCACCCGCACGAAGCGCTGCGTCTGCACATGCCCGCTCGCCGCGATGGCGCCCACGCCGCCCTCGGCCACCGTGCCGAAGATCTGGTGGTCTTCGCCCGAGAGCACCTGGAGCCGGCCGTCGGCAATCACGGCGCGCGTCTTGGTCATGTCGCCGCCGCAGTCCTTGATGCCGCGGATGCGCGGGTGTTCGGCCAGCGCCAGCAGCGTTTCGCGCGTGAGCGTTGCGCCGGTGCGGTAGGGAATGTCGTAGACCAGCACCGGTGCGGCGCTGGCGTCGGCAATGGCGCGGAACCATTCGAGCAAGCCGGCCTGCGAGGGCCGGATGTAGTGCGGCGCGGGCACCAGCAGCCCCGCCAGCGGCCGTTCGGCGAGCCGGCGCACCCAGGCCGTGGTCTTGCCCAGGTGGTAACCGGACAGGCCCATGACGATCGGCCGCCCTTCGGCGGCGGCCTGAACCGTGTCGAGCGCGGCGAGCTGTTCGGTTTCGTCGAGCGCGGCGGCCTCGCCGGTCGAGCCGCAGACCACGAAGCCGGCCACGCCGTCGCCGGCAAGCCGGCGGGTCAGCGCCGAGAGTGCGGCATGGTCGACCGCGCCGCCCCGGAACGGCGTGACAAGGGGAATCCAGAGGCCCGAGAAATCAGGGCTGGAAGAGGAGGGGATGGATGGTTGCGGCACGCAGGCTTCCTTGCGGGAATCGACCGATGGAAAAGAACCATCGTCCGATGCGCGCGCAACCCAGTGGGGGCCAAGGCCTTGGCAGGTTCCGTCGCTCATCCGACGACGGAACCGCAGCTCCGGTCAGACGAGCTTTGGTTTTTTGGCTTTGCTGCCCTGGCGCGCACGGGTGCCTTCGGTGTGCGAGGGCACTGTGAAGAGCATGGCGGGGCGGGGCATTGCCGAAGTCTAGCGCGATGCCACAATCCCGGCATGAGTGGTTCACGCGTTTCGATCCAGACAGCCGATTTCGACCTGGGACAGGAGGTCGCCGCGTTGCGTGCCGGCGACAAGCGCGTGGGCGCGGTCTGCAGCTTCGTCGGCACCGTGAGGGATCGCAACGACGGCAGCACCATCGCCTCGATGGAGCTCGAGCACTACCCCGGCATGACCGAGAAGGCCATCGAGGCCATGATCGACGAGGCGCACAAGCGCTTCGACATCCTGGGTGCGCGCGTGATCCACCGCGTGGGCCTGCTGCAGCCGCTCGACCAGATCATGATGGTGGCGGTGGTCTCTGCCCACCGCGGCCAGAGCTTCGAGGCCTGTGAGTTCCTGATGGACTACCTCAAGACCCAGGCGCCATTCTGGAAAAAGGAACAGACGCCCGAAGGCGCCCGCTGGGTGGATGCGCGCGTCAGCGACGACGCCGCACTGGCGCGCTGGGGCATCACCGCCCCCAACGCCTGATCAGAGGGGCTTGAAGCCGCTCGACCGGATGATGCGTTCCCAGGTCTGCGTATAGCTGCGCACGCGGCCTGCGAACTGGCCCTGCGGCTCGTAGCCGACCGTCAGTCCCATGGTCGTGAGCTTCTGCTTCACGTCGGGCATGGCCAGCACCTTTTGCAGCGCCTCGCCGTACTTGTCGATGATCGGCTGCGGTGTGCCCACGGGCGCGAAGATGCCGTAGTAGGGCAGGTCTTCCAGGTTCGAGAAGCCCAGCTCGGTGAAGGTGGGCACGTTCGGCAGCACGGCCTGGCGCTTGGCGCCGATGGAGGCGACGATGCGCACCTTGCCGGCCTTGTGGTTCTCGATGAAGTCGGGCACCGAGGCGATGCCGGCCGTGATCTGGTTGCCCAGCATGTCCGCCGTCATCGGCGCGCTGCCGCGGTAGGGCGCGGGCTGCACGTCGATCTTGTATTTTTCCGAGATCATCTTCACCAGGAACTCGGGAATCGAGGCGGGCGCTGGAATGCCGATGGTTTCCTTGCCGCCGCGCTGGGTGCGAACCCACTTCACGTATTCGTCGATGCTCTTGGCCGGCGTGCCGCCCGAGACCGCCAGCACGTTGGCAAAGGTGGCGAATCCGGCCACGGGCACGAAGTCGGTCGCGGGGTTGAAGCCCGGGTTCTTCACCACCTGCGGCAGGATGGAGATCGAATGGTCATGGGAGATGAACAGCGTATGGCCGTCGGCCGGGGCCGCCTTGAGCGCCTGCGCCGCGATCTGTCCGCCGGCGCCGGCGCGGTTTTCCACCACCACCGGCACGCCCAGCACGTCCTTGAGTTTTTCGCCCAATGTGCGTGCAATGGCGTCCGTGCCGGCACCGGCCGGAAAACCGACCAGCAGGCGGATGGGCGTGCCTTGCGCCTGCGCAAGACCCGAGAGGCCCATGGCCGCTAAAAAGAGACCGACGCCGAGCGCCCGGCGAACCGGATGGGCGCGCTGCATTGAAAAAACCATGATCGACTCCATTCGAAAAGTGAGCGGGCACGGTGCAATAGCCGTGCCCGAAGCGCCGGACGCCTTGAATCGCGCCCGAACAGTCCTATTTTGAGTGCAGGAATACCACCATGCGACAAGACAAACTCACCACCAAGTTCCAGGAAGCACTGAGCGACGCCCAGACGCTCGCGCTCGGCAACGACAACGCCTACATCGAGCCGGCCCACCTGCTGGCCGCGATGCTGCGCCAGGAGGACGGCCCGCGCGCCCTGCTGGAGCGCGCCGGCGTCAACGTGCCAGGCCTCGCGAAGGCGGCCGAGGCGGCCATCAAGAAGCTGCCGCAGGTACAGGGGCACGACATCGTCCAGGTCGGCCCCGAACTCGGCAAGCTGCTGCAGGCCACGGAAAAAGAAGCCATCAAGCGCAACGACCAGTTCATTGCGGGCGAACTCTTCCTGCTGGCCGTGGCCGACAGCAAGTCGGACATCGGCAGGATCGCCAAGGAAAACGGCCTCGGCCGCAAGTCGCTCGAAGCTGCCATCGACGCCGTGCGCGGCGGTCAGGGCGTGAACAGCGCCGACGCCGAAGGCCAGCGCGAAGCCCTCAAGAAATACTGCATCGACCTCACCGAGCGGGCCCGCCTCGGCAAGCTCGACCCCGTGATCGGCCGCGACGAGGAAATCCGCCGCGCCATCCAGGTGCTGCAGCGCCGCACCAAGAACAACCCTGTGCTCATCGGCGAACCCGGTGTGGGCAAGACCGCCATCGTCGAGGGCTTGGCGCAGCGCATCGTCGCGGGCGAAGTGCCCGACTCGCTCAAGGGCAAGCGGGTGCTGTCGCTCGACATGGCCGCGCTGCTGGCGGGCGCCAAGTACCGCGGCGAGTTCGAAGAGCGCCTGAAGACCGTGCTGAACGAACTGGCCAAGGACGAAGGCCAGACCATCGTCTTCATCGACGAGCTTCACACCATGGTGGGCGCCGGCAAGGCCGAGGGCGCCATGGACGCGGGCAACATGCTCAAGCCCGCGCTCGCGCGCGGCGAGCTGCACTGCGTGGGCGCCACCACGCTCGACGAATACCGCAAGTACATCGAGAAGGACGCCGCGCTGGAGCGCCGCTTCCAGAAGATCCTCGTGGGCGAGCCCAGCGTGGAGGCCACCATCGCCATCCTGCGCGGCCTGCAGGAGAAGTACGAGGTGCACCACGGCGTGCAGATCACCGACCCGGCCATCGTGGCCGCGGCCGAACTGAGCGACCGCTACATCACCGACCGCTTCCTGCCCGACAAGGCCATCGACCTGATCGACGAGGCCGCGGCCAAGATCAAGATCGAGATGGACTCCAAGCCCGAGGTCATGGACCGGCTCGACCGCCGCCTGATCCAGCTGCAGATCGAGCGCGAAGCCGTGCGCCGCGAAAAGGACGAAGCCTCGCAGAAGCGCTTCGGCCTGATCGAGGACGAGATCGGGCGCCTGCAGAAGGAGATCGCCGACTACGACGAGATCTGGCAGGCCGAGAAGGCGCAGGCGCAGGGCAGCGCGAAGATCCGCGAGGACATCGACAAGATCAAGTTCGAGATCGAGGAGTGGAAGCGCAAGGGCGACTTCAACAAGCTCGCCGAGCTGCAGTACGGCCAGCTGCCGGCGCTGGAGAAGCGCCTGCGCGAGGCCGAGGAAAGCGAGGCGAGCAAGGGCAAGTCCAGCGCGCCCACGCTGCTGCGCACGCAAGTGGGCTCCGAGGAAATTGCCGAGGTCGTGGCGCGCGCCACCGGCATTCCGGTCGCCAAGCTGATGCAGGGCGAGCGCGACAAGCTGCTGGTGATGGAAGACAAGCTGCACGAGCGCGTCGTGGGCCAGGACGAGGCCATCGGCGCGGTCGCCAATGCGATCCGTCGCTCGCGCTCGGGCCTGAGTGATCCGAACCGCCCGACCGGCTCGTTCCTGTTCCTCGGCCCGACGGGCGTGGGCAAGACCGAGCTGTGCAAGGCGCTCGCGGGTTTCCTGTTCGACAGCGAAGACCACCTGATCCGCATCGACATGAGCGAGTTCATGGAGAAGCACTCGGTCGCCCGCCTGATCGGCGCGCCGCCGGGCTACGTGGGCTACGAGGAGGGCGGCTACCTGACCGAAGCCGTGCGCCGCAAGCCCTACAGCGTGGTGCTGCTCGACGAGGTCGAGAAGGCCCACCACGACGTGTTCAACGTACTGCTGCAGGTGCTCGACGATGGCCGCCTCACGGATGGCCAGGGCCGCACCGTGGACTTCAAGAACACCGTGATCGTGATGACCAGCAACATCGGCTCGCCGATCATCCAGTCGATGGTGGGCCGGCCCGCCGAGGAGATTAAGGAAGCGGTGTGGGACGAGCTCAAGAACTACTTCCGCCCCGAGTTCCTGAACCGCATCGACGAGACCGTGGTGTTCCATGCGCTCGATGCGAAGAACATCGAATCGATCGCCGCGATCCAGCTCAAGGTGCTGCAGGCGCGGCTCGCGAAGATGGACCTCGGCCTGGAGGTGTCGCCCGCGGCGCTGGCCGAGATTGCCAAGGTCGGCTTCGACCCGGTGTTCGGCGCGCGGCCGCTCAAGCGCGCGATCCAGCAGCGCATCGAGAATCCGCTCTCGAGGCTGCTGCTCGACGGCAGCTTCGGGCCGAAGGACACCATCGAAGTGAATACCGACCCGATCCGGACCCCCGGCCAGTTCTCGTTCACCAAGGCCGGGGAACCATCGGAGGCCGTTGCGGCCTAAAGTCGGATGATGAACTTCATTTTTCGCGTCATTCTTCTGCTCCTGGGGCTGGTCTTCGCGGCCAGCCTGGCGGTCGCCGTCATGTTGCTGGCGGCCGTGTGGGGTGTGCGCTACGCCTGGGGGCGGATCACGGGCAAGCCCGTGACGCCCTGGATGGCCTCGATGGGCGGGCGCTTCAACCCGCGTTCGGGCTTCGAGCGTTTTCGCAATGCGGCACAGCCAGCCGAACCGAGTGCGGCCGACGTGGCCAATGCGCGTGCGCGCGGCGAGTCGGTGCGCAGCCCGCTGTCGCTGCGCCCCGCAGGCGACGTGACCGACGTGCGGGCCCGGCCTGCGCGCGGCGAGTAAAACGCGCTGCGGGTCAGGCGCGGTACAGCGCCTCGATCTCTTCGGCGTAAGCCTTGTAGATGCTGGAGCGCCGCACCTTCATGGTTGCGGTGACTTCGCCGTCGTCGTGGTCCAACTCTTTTGTGAGCAGGTGAAAACGCCGGATCTGCGACACCTGCGCGAGCCTGTCGTTGCCGCGTGAAATTTCCGATTCGATCAGCGCGCGCACCCGCGGCTCTTCCACCAGAGAGCGGAAGTGCGTGAACGGAATGCGCTCGGCCTCAGCCCACTTGCCCACCGTTTCGTAGTCGATCTGCAGCAGCGCGCCGACGAACTTGCGTCCGTCCGCCACCACGATGCATTCCTTGATGAAGGGACTGCCCTTCATGGTGTTCTCGATCTCCGAGGGCGTGAGGTTCTTGCCGCCGGCCGTGATCATGATGTCCTTCAGGCGGTCGATGATGCGCAGCTGGCCATCCTCTTCGCGCACCACGTCGCCGGTGTAGAGCCAGCCTTCGCGGATCGACGCGGCCGTGGCCTCGGGGTTCTTGTAGTACCCCTCGAACACCATCTCGCCGCGCACCAGCAGTTCGCCCGCTTCGCCGATGCGGTACTCGGTGCCCAGCGTCGGCGGGCCGACCGTGCCGATCCTCACGGCATCGCTGCGGTGGCCGGCGATCATGCCGGTCGATTCGGTGAGGCCGTACACCTCCACCAGCGGCACGCCCAGCGTGCGGAAGAAGCGCACCACGTCGGCCGGAATCGGCGCCGCGCCGGTGAGCGCGACGCGCGCGCGCCGCAGGCCGATGAAGTTCTGCAGCGCGCGCAGCACCGTCCAGTAGTACAGGGAGAAACGGCCGCGCTCGGCCAGTGTCCAGGCGCTGCGCGGCTTCTCGGCCAGCGGCGCGCAGGCCGCGAGCGCGCGGCGGAACAGCGCGCGCTGCAGCCGGCCCGCCTCCTGCATCTTGATGCTGATGCCCGCGTGCAGCTTCTCCCAGATGCGCGGCACGCCAAGGAACATGGTGGGCGCCACTTCGCGCAGGTCTTCCTGCACGGTGCGGATCGATTCGCCGAAGCTCACCTGCGAGCCCAGGTAGACCGGCACGAAGGCCGTGAGCATCTGCTCGGCCACGTGGCACAGCGGCAGGTACGAAAGATGCGTGGTGTCGCCGTCGAGCGCCAGCCGCTCGACGATGCCGGGCACCACGCCGCGGATGTTGCGGTACGAGATCATCGCGCCCTTGGGCTTGCCGGTGGAACCCGAGGTGTAGATCATCAGGCCGATGTCGGCGGGCGTCTGGCGTTGCAGGGCGGCTTCGATCAGCGCGTCGCCCTCGCGTGCGTGCACCTCGGCGCCGGCCTGTTCCACTTCGGCAAAGGTCGCGATGAGTCCGCGCACTTCGGGCGGATAGCTCGCCAGGCCCTTGGTCTCGATCACGACGATCTTGCGCAGGCGCGGCAGCTGGCCGATGGCCTCGAGCACCTTGTCGGTCTGCTCCTGGTCTTCGCAGACGATCACCTCGATGTCTGCATGGCCGAGCACGTAGGCCACTTCGTTGCTCGGGCTGGTCGGGTAGACGCCGACGGTCACGGCGCCGATCAGGCCGGCGCCCATCTGCGCGAGCAGCCACTCGACACGATTCTCCGAGATCACGCCGAGGTGCCCGTCGGGCGCCAGGCCCATCGCATGCAGGCCGAGGCCGAAGCGGGAAGCGCGGCGCAGGTAGCCGGCCCAGTCCAGCGGATGCCAGATGCCGAAATCTTTCTGGCGGATGGCAATGCGCTGCGGCTGCCGGCGCGCCTGCTCGCGCAGCATCTGCGGCAATGTCAGCGAGGGAAGCGCAGCATCGGTCATTGGTGCGCCCTTGGCGCTGCGCGCCTTCTCGCCGAGCGGGAGCGAGCTTGCCTGCGGGCGGCCCAGCGCTGCGCTCATGAGAGCCAGCGCTTGCGGCGCTTGTAGTGCTTGAGCGCGCGAAAGCTGCGCGACTCGCCGCTGCCGCCCACGCCCAGGTAGAACTCGCGCACGTCGGGGTCGGCCGCGAGCCGCTCGGCGCTGCCGTCGATCACGACCTTGCCGCTTTCCATGATGTAGCCGGTATGGGCGATGGCCAGTGCCACGCTCGCGTTCTGCTCCACCAGCAGCATCGAGGTCCCGCGCTCGGCGTTGATGCGCGCGATGATCGTGAAGATGTCTTCCACCAGCCTGGGCGAGAGGCCCAGGGAGGGTTCGTCGAGCAGGATGAGCTTGGGCTGCGCGACCAGCGCGCGGCCGATGGCCAGCATCTGCTGCTCGCCGCCCGAGAGATAGCCCGCGAGGCCCTTGCGGCGCTCGTGCAGGCGGGGGAAGTACGCGTAGACGTCGTCGAAATTGCGCGGCGGCGCGGGGCCATCACGCCCGGTGAGCGCATAGGTCGCGGCGACCAGGTTCTCCTCGACCGTCAGGTCCTCGAACACGCGCCGGCCCTCCATCACATGGCTCAGTCCGCGCCGCACGAGCTGCTGCGGCGCCAGCTGCGCGGTCGGCGCGCCATCGAAGACGATGCGGCCTGCCTCGACTTCCCCGTCCTCCAGCGCGAGCAGACCCGACACCGCCTTCAGCGTGGTCGACTTGCCCGCGCCGTTGCTGCCCAGCAGCGCCACGATCTGCCCGCGCGGCACGGCCAGCGACAGGCCGCGCAGCACCTGCACGACCTTGTTGTAGACCACCTCGAGGTTGTTGACCTCGAGCACGAGGTCGGGTGCCGCGCGCGCGTCCATCAGTTCAGCGAGATCCAGTCCGATGCCGGCACCATCTTCTGCGCCTTCATGTCGGCCTTGTAGACGCGGCCCACCGGAATCGAGTTGCCCTTGACCGTGATCGGCATGCCGATGAGCCCGCCCGTGTCGAAGTCCTTGATGGTGTTGAGCGAGGCCTTCAGGTTCTTGCCGTCCAGCGGCTTGCCCGCATCCAGCGTGCGCCTGACTGCTTCGGTGAACAGCATCGCGGTGAGAAAGCCCTGCGTGTAGGCCGTGCTCTGGTACTCGGGACGCAGCGCGCGGATCTTGTCGAGCATCGGCGCCTTGGCCGAGGTGTCGTAGTAGTAGCGGTAGGGCATCACGCCCATGAAGCCGTCGGCGCCTTCGCCCATCTTCATGACGGTGGAGCTGTCCATGGTCCAGAAGGTGCCCATCCACTTGCTGGTCATGCCCATCTGCTTGCCCTGCTGCACGAACTCCGGAATGGGCGCGAGGATGTAGCCGTGGAAGATGGTGTAGTCGGGCGCAGCGCGGCGCAGCTTGATGACTTCGGTCGACACGTCCACGCTGCCCGGCGGCGTCATGAGCTTGACCGGCACGGTGAGGCCCAGCTTCTTGGCGGCGGCTTCGCTGGCTTCGATCGGATCGCGGCCGAATTCGGAATCGGAATACACGAAGGCCACCTTTGCACCCGGCTTTTCCTTGGCGATGTGGCGCAGCAGGATGCCGATCTGCTCGGTGTAGTCGGGACCGACCAGGAACTGGTTCGGGTACTTGGCCGAGTCGTTGAGTTCGGTGGCAAACGAAGCGCCGGCCATGAGGATCTGGCCGTTGCGTTCGAGCTCGGGGTTGATGGTCTTGGAGAAGCCGGTCGAGTCGCCGTAGTAGAGGTTGACCTTGTTCTGGCTCGTGATCTTCTTGAAGGCAGCCACCGACACATCGACCTTGTAGCCCGTGTCTTCCGGCACATAGCGCAGCTTGCGCCCCTTGATGCCGCCCGCGTCGTTGACGATCTTCACGTAGTCGGCGATGCCGGCGTTGATGCCGACGCCTGCGAAGGCAAACACGCCGGTCATCGGGATCGAGCCGCCGATGACGATGTCCTCGTTGCCCTGTGCGTTCGCGAGCGGCACGGCAGTGACCGCAAGGCCGGCCGCGATCAGCAAAGCGCGGCGATGGTGGGAAAGCTTCGGTGTCTTGGGCATGCTTGTCTCCTGGTTCTAGTTGCGAAACGGCCATAGATGGAAGAAGCGGCGGATGCGCCGCCACACTTCTGCGAGCCCGTGCGGCTCGAACACCAGAAATCCGACGATCAGCAGCCCGAACACGACGGTGCGCACGGGCGACAGGAATACGGTCATCTCGACGCCGCCTGGCAGCAGGTCGACCACCAGCTTGAGCAGCTCGGGCACCATGGTCATGAACACCGCGCCGAAGATGCCGCCGAGGATCGTGCCCATGCCGCCGACGATGATCGCGGCCAGGAAGAAGATCGACATCAGGAGCGGAAAGCTCTCCGGCGTGACCACGCGGAAGAAGTAGGCCCAGAGGCCACCCGCCACGCCCGCATAGAACGACGAGAGCCCGAACGACAGCAGCTTGTAGCGCAGCAGCGGAATGCCCAGCACCTCGGCCGAGATGTCGCGGTCGCGGATCGCGATGAAGGCCCGGCCCACGCGCGTTCGGAACAGGTTGGCCGCGCCGAGCACCATCAGCAGCATCACGGGCACGATCACCCAGTAGAGCCGGAACGAGGTATCCAGCGGCAGTCCGAAGAACTGCGCCGGCGGCAGCGAGAGGCCCGAAGTGCCGCCCGTGAGCTTGAGGTTGGCGAACAGGAAGTGCGCGATGAACGACGCGGCGATGGTGGCGATGGCGAGGTACAGGCCCTTCACGCGCAGCGAGGGGATGCCGACGACCAGTCCGCCGAGCATGGCGACGATGCCGCCCGCGGCGATGTTGAGCAGGAAGGGCGTGCCGAGCCGCGTCTGCATGATCGCGACGGTGTATGCGCCCAGTCCCATGAACGCTGCCTGCCCCAGGCTCACCAGACCCGTGTAGCCGGTAAGGATGTTGAGGCCGGTCGCGCTCGCCACGTTGATGGCGACCAGGCACGCCAGGTAGAGCCAATAGTCGCTGGCGATGAATGGGAACAGCACGAGCAGCGCGGCGCCGACCACAAGCCACACCTTCTGGGTGCGCGAGTCGAACAGCGCTGCGTCGGCTGTGTAGCTTTGCTTGAGGGTGCCGATGCGCATGGCTAGAGCCTCTCGATTTCGTGTGTGCCGAAGAGGCCGTAGGGCCGCACCATCAGCACGAGCACCAGCACGATGAAGGTCGCAAGCAGCTTGTACTCGCCGCCGAGATAGGCCCCCGCGAGGGCCTCGACCAGCCCGATGAAGAGGCCGCCGACCAGCGCACCCAGCACGCTGTCGAGCCCGCCGACGATCACCACCACCAGCACCGACAGCCCGAATACCCCCATCGACGACGAGATGCCGCCGATGGCGCCGACGATGACGCCGGCCACCGCCGCGATCATGGCCGAGGCCACCCACGCGAGCGAGAACACGCGCGGCACGTTGATGCCCATCGAATAGGCCGCCGCCTGGTCGGAGGCGGTGGCCCGCAGCGCCACGCCGCCACGCCAGAATCGGAACAGCAGCAGCACCATGCCGATCAGCACGACCGCAATCGACGCGCCGTAGGCGATCTTCGGCGCGAGGAATGCGTCGCCGATCATCACCGGCGCGTTCGGCAGGAATTCGGGCAGCCGGCGCTGGTCTGCGGTCCAGATGATCTCGACCAGCCCGACGAGGATCGATGCAAGGCCGACCGTCACCATGAACACCGAGATCGGCGGCTCGCCCAGCAATGGCCGGATCATCGTGCGCTCGATCACCGCGCCCAGCAGGCCGGTGCCGATCACCGAGCCCAGCGCCGCAAGCCAGATCGGCAGCGAAAAGCTCGCAGCAAAGGTGAAGAACAGGTAGGCGCCGGCCATCAGCATCTCGCCGATGGCGATGTTGACCACGCGCGTGGCCTTGTAGACCAGCACGAAGGCCAGCGCGGCCAATGCATAGATCCCGCCGCCGGCAATGCCGGTGAGCGCAATCTCGAACAGGTAGGCCCAATCCATCAGGCTGCTCCTGCCATGGATTCGCCGCGCAGCCGCCGCCGCAGCTCGCCGACGTCGCCCGCGCCGAGGTAGGCGCGGATCACCTCGGGGTCGGCCTGCACCTGCGCCGGCGTGCCCTGCGCGATCACCTGGCCGAAGTTGAGCACCACGACGTGGTCTGACAGGTCCATCACCATGCCCATGTCGTGTTCCACCATCAGCACCGTGATGCCCCATTCGCGCCGCACGTCGAGAATGAAGCGCGCCATGTCCTCGGTTTCCTCGCGGTTCATGCCGGCCACGGGTTCGTCGAGCATCAGCACCTTGGGCTGCATGGCCAGCGCGCGCGCCATTTCCACGCGCTTCTGCAGGCCGTAGGGCAGGGCGGCCACCGAGGCGTGGCGGATGTGGTCGATCTCGAGGAAATCGATGATGCGTTCTTCCACGTCGCGCCGCAGCTCGGCTTCTTCGCGGCGCGCACGGCCCAGGTAGAACAGCGCATCGAACACATTGGTCTTCAGATGCGTGTGGCGGCCGAGCTTGATGTTGTCGAGCACCGTCATGCCGCGGAACAGCGCGATGTTCTGGAAGCTGCGCGCCAGGCCCAGCGCGGCGCGCTTCGGCGCGGGCAGGCGCGTGATGTCCTCGCCCTCGAACAGCACGCGGCCCTGCGCGGGCTTGTAGAAGCCCGAGATCGTGTTGAACAGTGATGTCTTGCCCGCACCATTGGGACCGATCACCGCGGTGATCGAGCCGGGCGCCACGCCGAAACCCACGTTCGTCAGCGCCTTGACGCCACCGAACGCGAGCGTCAGCGCGTCGACCTGGAGCACGGATGCGGCAGGGGCGCAGAAGTCGTCCCGGTGGGGCTCGTCAGGCATGGCTAAGGAGGAGGCGCTAGCGTCAGGGTTTGTGTCCAGGACCAAAAAAGCTACTGGCCCGTAAAATTCCTACTGGTGGGTAATGTCACGGTTCGCCGCAGGCCGCGGCATCAGGACTTTCCCCGCCCGCACAAACCCCATGGCCCGTCCTGCCCTCGTCGCATCCTCTCCCTCCGCGTCCCCCGCAGCGCTTTCTCCCTGGGCACCCGCCGGCAAGCGCGCGCAGCAGCGCGAGGTCAAGCGCAACGCCGTGCTGCAGACGGCGGCCCAGCTTTTCAACGAGCGCGGCTTCCATGCCACGTCGCTCGACGACATCGCCGAGCGGCTCAACGTCAGCAAGCCCACGCTCTACTACTACGTCGAGAGCAAGGACCAGATCCTGCTGGAGTGCGTGAAGACCGCTCTCGACCTGATGCAGGCCGGCATCGGCGAGGTGCGTGCCGCGGGTGGCAGCGCCATCGACCAGCTCAAGGCCTGCATGCGCATCTATTCGGGCGTGGTCACGCAGGACTTCGGCATGTGCGTGATCCGCATCGGCGAAGACCCGCTGCCCGCTCCGCTCAAGAAGGAACTGCGCCGCCTCAAGGCCGGCATTGACGGGCAGTTTCGCCGGCTCATCGAAGACGGCGTCGCCGAAGGCTCGATCGCGCCCTGCGATCCCAAGATGGCCGCCTTCATGCTGGCCGGCGCGCTGAGCTGGATCGGCCGCTGGTACCGCCCCGATGGCGAGCTCACGCCCGACCAGATTGCCGACCAGGGCATCGATCTGCTGTTGAATGGCGTGCTGCATCGCCCCGCCGCGGCGCGCCGCAAGCCCGCGGCGGCGAAGGCCAGGTGAGCGGCCATCGAATCCATTTTTCAATCCAGGAGAACCACACCATGACAACGCGCGACATCTTCGTGGTCGGCACCGCCCGCACCGCCATCGGCACCTTCGGCGGCGCGCTGAAGGACGTGCCCAACACGCAACTGGCCACCACCGCCGTCAAGGCCGCCATCGAACGCAGCGGCGTGGCCGCCGATGCCATCGGCCACGTGGTCATGGGCAACGTGATTCCCACCGACGTGAAGGACGCGTACCTGAGCCGCGTGGCCGCCATCGACGCGGGCTGCCCGATCGAGACGCCGGCCTTCAACGTCAACCGCCTCTGCGGTTCGGGCCTGCAGGCCATCGTGTCGGCGGCCCAGGCCATTGCGCTGGGCGATTGCGACATCGCCATCGGCGGCGGCTCGGAATCGATGAGCCGCGGCCCGTACTTCGACACCTCGGCGCGCTACGGCGCACGCATGGGCGATGCGGTGCTGGTCGACTACATGCTCGGCATCCTGCACGACCCGTGGGAGAAGATCCACATGGGCATCACCGCCGAGAACGTGGCGGCGCGCTACGGCATCACGCGCGAGCAGATGGACGAACTGGCTGCCACCAGCCAGCAGCGTGCGGCGGCGGCCATCGCTGCCGGGCGCTTCAAGGAACAGATCGTTCCGGTCGAGGTGAAGACGCGCAAGGGCGTCGTGCTGTTCGACACCGACGAGCATGTGCGTGCCGACACCACCGCGGAGACGCTCTCGAAGATGAAACCCGCGTTCAAGAAGGACGGCCTCGTGACCGCCGGCAATGCCTCGGGCATCAACGACGGCGCGGCCGCCGTGGTGCTGGCCGAGGGCGGGCGCGCCAAGGCGCTGGGCCTGAAGCCGCTGGCGCGCCTGGTCGGCTACGCGCATGCCGGCGTGGAGCCCGCGTACATGGGCATCGGCCCGGTGCCGGCCACGCGCAAGGTGCTGGAGCGCACGGGCCTGAAGGTCGCCGACTTCGACGTGATCGAATCGAACGAAGCCTTCGCGGCGCAGGCCTGCGCGGTGATCAAGGAGCTGGGCTTCGATCCGGCCAAGGTGAACCCGAACGGTTCGGGCATTTCGCTCGGCCATCCGGTAGGCGCGACCGGCGCGATCATCACGACGAAGGCGATCGCAGAGCTGCACCGCACCGGCGGGCGCTATGCGCTGGTCACGATGTGCATCGGTGGCGGGCAGGGCATTGCGGCCGTGTTCGAACGCGTTTGAAGGCACACTTGCGGACATGCTCCGCCCACCCGTCCTGATCGACCCCGACGAGGTCGAGTTCAGCGCCATCCGCGCGCAGGGCGCGGGTGGCCAGAATGTCAACAAGGTGTCGAGCGCGGTGCACCTGCGCTACGACATCCACGCGAGCTCGCTGCCTGCCGACGTGAAGGAGCGGATGCTCGCCCTGCGCGACAGCCGCATCACGCAGGAGGGCGTTTTCGTTCTCAAGGCACAGCAGCACCGCACGCAGGAAATGAACCGCGCCGACGCGCTCGTGCGCCTGCAGGAGGTGGTCGACAGGGTTGCCACGCCGCCGCGCGTGCGGCGCGCCACCAAGCCTACCTACGGTTCGAAGCAGCGCCGGCTCGAAGGCAAGAGCCAGCGCTCGCAGATCAAGAACCTGCGCGGACCGGTGCGGGACTGACCGGCTTGCCGCCGCGCAGCCGCTTGATCTGCAGCGTCACGCCGACCAGGTACAGCACGCCGAGCCCCGCGGTGATCGCCTTGAGTTCGGGCGCATCGGCATTGGGCAGCAGCGGCGCGCCCAGCGGCAGGCGGGTCAGGGTTTCGGTGAAGGCCGGAATCCAGTGGAACAGGAAGCTGGCCGAGAAGGCCGCGGCTTCGACGTAGCGCGAGGCCTGGCCGAAGAGGGCGCCGCGGCCGGCGGCTGCACCCACGGCCAGTGCCGCGAGCGTCAGGATGCCCAGCGCATGCGGCTTGCCGAAGCCGCCGTGCTGGAAGATGCCGAAGCCGGTCAGGCAGGTCAGCACGGTGGTCCACACGAAGACCCGGCCCCAGCCGGTGCGCAGCGTGATTTCCCTGTAGCGGAACAGGGCGACCAGCCCCGCGATCACGGCGATCAGGCTGATCGCGGTGTGAACAATGCCAAGGGACGTGAGTCCCAGCCATCCTGTTGCAGCCATGCGGATCTCCTCGGAGTCGTGGTGGCGCGATTCTGGCCGGGCGCGGGCAATTTGTCCTCACCGTTAAGCCCCCGCTAAGCTGGCGGACACGAGCCGCAAGCACAATAGGCGCCATGAGAGCCTTCTTCCGCCGCACTTTGCCGGCCTTCCTGCTGGCGCTGGGCGCCGCTGCCCTGGCGGGCTGCGGGCCGGCCGCCGGCACCGGCGCGGTGCCGGCGGCTGCCGCGCAGGAACTCAAATGGGAAGAGCTCGTTCCCAAGAACTGGGACCCGACCAAGCGCTACCGCAACCTGAGCCTGGAGTCGCTGCGCGACAACGACCCGCGCGCGATCCAGATGCTCGACGAGATGCGCGCCGTCTGGGACAACGCGCCGGTCAACGTGGCGCTCGACGGCACGGCGGCGCGGCTGTCGGGCTTCGTCGTCCCGCTGGACAACACGCAGGCCGGCATCCGCGAGTTCCTGCTGGTGCCGTACTTCGGTGCCTGCATCCACACGCCGCCGCCGCCGGCCAACCAGATCGTGCACGTGGTCGCGGCCGACACCGTGAAGGGCCTGCATGCCATGGACACGGTGCGCGTGAGCGGCCTGCTGAAGGCGGCGCGCTATTCCTCCGTGGACATGGGCGTGAGCGGCTACGAGATCAAGTCGGCCTCGGTGGAGCCTTTCGTCGCGGCGCGCTGACCTGGTCTTCATGGCGCGGCCGCCGGGCCCTTCGTTCAGCGGCCGTCGTCGTCCTCCGGCACCGGCAGCGGCGGAACGTCGGCCCGCTGCTGGGTCAGCGCCGCCAGCGCCTCGCCGTCGGTGCGGTAGCTGAACAGCATCGGCCCCGGCGCGAGCAGGCCGGCGCGCTCCAGCACCTGCATGGCCGGCAGCTTCAGGCCGCTCAGGTGCAGGCGCACGCCCTTGGCCTCCATCATCCGGCGGATCGAACCGAACACTTCGGCGCCGGTGATGTCGATGCGGTTGATGGGTTGCGCAAAGAGGCACACGTCGGTGAGTTCGGGGCGCTCGGCCAGCGCGGTCGTGAGTGCGCGCTCGAGCGTGGAGGCCGAGGCGAAGTCGAGCTCGGCATCCATGCGCAGCGCATAGAGCTGCGGCGCCAGCGGCGGCAGTTTCCAGAGCTTGCGGTCGCGCAGGCTGCCGTCGGGATGCAGGCCCACCTCGATGATGCGCGGATGCAGGTGGCGGTACATGTAGTGCGCCAGGCTCGCGAGCAGGCCGCCCAGCACGCCCCAGTAGATGCTCGGCGCCGTGGCGATGGTCAGCACGAAGGTGCCGAACGAAATGCCCGCCTCGATGCGCGACACGCGCCAGAGCGCGACGAAGCTCGCCGGCTTGACCAGCCCCAGGATGGCCGTGACCACCACCGCCGCCAGCACCGCCTGCGGTACGTGATAGAGCAGCGGCATCAGCCACAGCAGCGCACCGGCCACCACCACCACGCTGAACAGCGTGGCCCAGCCGGTCTGGGCGCCCGCATACAGCGTGATGGCCGAGCGCGAGAACGACGAACTGGTGGGAAAGGCGCCCGTGAAGCCCGAGGCCAGCTTGGCCAGGCCCTGGCCGATCAGATCCTGGTTCTCGTTCCAGAGCCTGCCGGCGCGCGCGTTGTCGACCTTGGCGCTCGACGCGGTTTCGAGAAAGCTCACGAGCGTGATCATCAACGCGGGCAGCACCAGCGCGCTGAGCGTGTTCAGCGGCAGCAGGCCCGGCCAGTAGAAGGAAGGCAGGCCCGAAGGCAGGCTGCCCACCACGGCGCCGCCCCGCAGTGCGTAGCCGATGCTCCAGCTGATGGCCGCGGCGCCCGCCACCAGCGCCATGGTGGTCGGGAAGCGCGGCGCAAGCCGCTTGCCGAGCCACAGCACGGCGATGCTGCCGAGCCCGAAGGCAATGGCGACCAGGTCGGGCGGCGGCCCGCCCTGCAGCACCTGGGGAAGGGTGCGCCCGGTGAATCCGAGCAGCGCCGGCAGCTGCGAAATGGCGATCAGCACCGCCGCGCCCTGCGTGAAGCCGATCAGCACCGGCGAGTTGACCAGCCGCAGCAGCCAGCCGAAGCGCCCGATACCCAGCACGATCTGGATCGCGCCCGACATCAGCGTGAGCCACACCGCCATTTCCACCCATTCGGCGCTGCCGGGTACCGCCAGCGGCGCGAGCGATGCGCCCACCAGCAGGCTGGTGAGCGCCGTGGGCCCGACCGACAGCCGCTGCGACGAACTGAAGATCACCGCGATGAGCGCCGGGAACAGCGCCGCATACACGCCGGTGACCAGCGGCATGCCCGCCAGCGCGGCATAGGCCACGCCCTGGGGAAGCACCATCAGCGCCACCGTGATGCCCGCCATGGCCTCGTTGCGCAGCAGCGCCGCGGAAGGACGGGGCCAGGCCAGGCAGGGAACCCAGCGCGCGATGCGCTGGCGCAGGGAGGAAGAAGCGGAGGAGGGGGTGGCTGCCGGATTCATGGATGGTGGGTGGCTTGCTGGCGATTGTCCTGCGCCACCGCAGGCGGAAACTGGGGCGGCCGCTCGGGCCGCGCGCGTGGGAGAGTGGCTAGACCAGCGAGCTCGCGTTCTTGAGCACGTAGTCGCAGGCTTTTTCCTTCACCTTCGACGAGAGCATCTTGAAGTTCAGCGTCTTGCCGTCGCCGCCCTTGAGCAGCCCCTTGGCGCCGCTCGCGAAGCCGGTTTCCTGCTGCTTCTGGCCGGTGATCCTTGCCAGCAGCTTGTCCTTCACCGAGGCCGCATCGCCGCCCAGGTAGTTGTTCTTGACGCAGTACTGCAGCACGCCGGCCGCATTGCCCATGGTGCTGGAGCCGATCGCGGGCATCTTGAAGCCGAGGTTCTCGCCGAGGGCAGCGCCGCCGCCCGAGGAGCCCATCTGGTCCTTGAGCCTGCCGAGCAGGTCCGACTGGGCCGAGGCCGAAACACTGGCCGCAACCAGCGCGATGGAAATCATTGCGGTGCGAAAACGCATGATGACGAACTCCCGTTTGTCGAGGTGATCGATTGATTGAAGATTCCATCGTCAGCATACCCCCGACGGAACCCCGGTTTCACGGGCGGCGGAAGAGCAGCACGGAAT
Source organism: Variovorax sp. V93 (assembly GCF_041154485.1). Lineage (NCBI taxonomy): Bacteria > Pseudomonadati > Pseudomonadota > Betaproteobacteria > Burkholderiales > Comamonadaceae > Variovorax > Variovorax sp. V93. Next base: position 2,049,974 of record NZ_AP028669.1, read on the forward strand.
TCGTGCCGCCGAATGCGAAGGAGTTGCTCATGGCCGCCTCGATGTTGGGCGCGCTGGTGTCGTGCGGCGTGACGAGGTTCAGGCTGCAGGCCGGATCGACCTCGCTGCAGTTCGCATTCGGCGGCAACTGGCGGCGGTGCAGCGCCAGCACCGTGATGAGCGCCTCGATGGCGCCCGCGGCGCCGAGCATGTGGCCGTGCAGCGCCTTGGTGGAGCTGACTCGCAGGCTGCCCAGGTCATCGCCCCACACATCGGCCAGCGCGTTGCGCTCGACCACGTCGCCGATGCGCGTGGCCGTGCCGTGCGCGTTGCAGTAGCCCACGTCGCGCGGCTGGAGGCCGGCCTGGCGCAGCGCCTGGCGCAGCGCGCGCGCCTGGCCGGGCGCGTCGGGCTTGGTGAGATGGGTGGCGTCGCTGCCGAGGCCCCAGCCGGCCAGCGTGGCATAGCTGCGGGCGCCGCGGCCGCGCGCGCGTTCGGCCGATTCGAGCACCAGGAAGGCCGCGCCTTCGCCCAGTGCGAAGCCGCTGCGGTCGCTCGCGAAAGGCCGTACCGCGCCGGCCGCTTCGCCGGGCTGGAAGCTGGCCAAGGTCTGCATCGCCTGCCAGGCCAGCACCACGCCCGGCACGATCAGCGCTTCGCTGCCGCCGGCAATGGCCATGTCGACTTCGCCGCGTTCGATGGCCTTGGCCGCTTCGGCAATCGCCACCGACGACGAGGCGCAGGCGACCGAATAGGTCAGCACCGGTCCCTGCACGCCCTGGCGCATGGCCACGTGGGCCGCGGGCGCGTTGGGCATGAAGGCCGGAATGGTGAGCGGAGACACCCGCCCGTTGCCGCGGTAGGCGGCCTCGAGTGCCGCGGCGCCGCCCATGCCGCAGCCGGCATAGATGCCGACGCGTTCGGGATCGGCGTCGTTGTTCGGTGCAAGGCCGGCATCGCGTAGCGCGAGGTCGGCGGCGGCCACCGCGAGCTGGCTTACGCGGTCGACCCCGGCGAGCTGCAGCTTGGTGAACCAGCGTGTTTCGTCGAAGGCCACCGTGGCCGCGGCGGCGGGCTTGGGCAGTTCGGGGAAGATCGGCTGGATGGCCGACTGGCCGTCGAGCAGGGCCTGGAACAGTGCGCCGGGCTCGTCGCCGTGCGGCGCCACGACGCCCAGTCCGGTGACGCAGACCTCGTGCTTCACGCTGTCTTCGCGGCCCTGACCTTGTCGACCAGCACCGCGAGTTCGTTCAGGGTGTCGATGTTGGCGTCTTCATCGGGCATGGTGATGCCGAAGTGGTCCTCGATGGCAAACAGGAACTCGGCCAATGCCAGCGAGTCGAGCCCGCCGGTTTCGCGCATCGATGCGTTGGGGTCGAGCTTGGACGGTTCGATACCGTACTTCTCGTGGATCAGGTCCTGCAATTCCTTCAGCGAACTCATCGTGCGATGCCTGTTGTCGTGTGCCAGCCGCTGATCGATCGCCGCCCTGGGGGCGCTGCGTGGGATCGACCCCTTCCTCGCTCGGCTTGTGGGTCAGTGATGGCCAATGATATCCGCTCCCACCAGGGTATTGCTTCGGCTTGCGCCCTCCGGCCGCCAGCGCAGCGAAGGAAGTGCGAAGGTCATTCCCAGCAGCGCGCCGGCCAGCGCGTCGAGCACCACGTGCTGCTTGACGGCCAATGTCGAATACGCGATGGCGGCAAACCACAGCCAGTTGGCAAGGCGCAGCAAGACCGGCGTGCGCGCCTCGCGCAGCACGTGGTCCAGCCGGATGGCCGTGAAGATGGCCACCGCCACGTGCATCGAGGGGCAGGCGTTGCCCGCGGCATCCACACCCTGCAGCATTGCGAAGCCGGGATAGCCTGACACGTCGATGGCCAGCGGCGGTATCTGCGTCGGCCAGAAGTAGAAGAGGCCCAGGCCCGTCAGGCACAGCGCGCCGATCCACAGGCCGTAGACCACCAGCTCGCGAAAGTTCGGCTGCAGGCCGGGCGCGACGCCCACGTAGACCCACAGCGAGAGGTAGGCGCCCAGCGTGTAGGGCTGGAACGGAATCAGATGGTCCAGCGCCGTGAGCGGCATCACCACGACCGGGTAGGCCGGGTTGCGCAGCATGTGGAAGTAGCCGATGAAGAACAGCCAGGTGAAGACCGTGGTGCCGATCGCCTTGAGCCAGAAGAGGCGGCGAATGCGCGCGCCGATGTCTGCGGTCCAGGTCTGGGGGCTGTGCGTTCGCGGAAGGGGCGCCATGGGCAGGAGGTCGGGTGGTCCGTGGTTTTGTCGGCCGGCCGATCTTGCCAGAGCGCCGTGACGGCATGGCGCCATTCAGGCCAGCGCGGCGGATCGCTTCTTGTGCTGGAAGGACGTGGGCGAACGTCCGGTGGCGGCCTTGAACATGGCGCAGAACGCGCTGTCGGTGGCGTAGCCGCTGGCCGCCGCCACCTGGCTCACGGCCATGCCGCGCGCCAGCAGCGGCAGTGCATGCGCCATCACGGCCTGCTGGCGCCACTGCTGCCAGCTCATGCCGAGCTGGTCTCGGAAGAGCCGCGCCACGGTGCGCTCGCTGGCGCCGATGGCGGCGGCGCGTTCGGCCAGCGTCGCGCGGTCGGCCGGGTTGCGCAGCAGCGTTTCGCACAGCTGGCGCAGCCGCTTGTCCGACGGCAGCGGCACGTCGATGCGGATCTGCGTAGCGCGTTCGAGCTCGTCCACCAGCAGCGGGGCGATCATGCGTTCGCGCTGCGGCGCGTGCGGGTCGGCCGGCGGCAAGCCGTCGGGCGTGGTGTCGAGCGCGAGCATCAGCGCGCGCAGCAGCGGGCTGATCTCGAGCACCTCGCATTTTTCCCACGGCGGGCCGAGCCAGGCATGCAGGTACACGGTGCGCAGCTCGGCGTCCTCGATAAGCATGATGCTGTGCGGCATGTTGGCCGGCACCCAGACCGCGCGCGAGGGCGGCACGATGTAGCTGCCGTCCTGCGTGCTGAGCCGGATCACGCCGCGGGTCGAGAAAGTGAGCTGCGGCCAGGGGTGCTGGTGCAGCTCGACGAAGGTGTCCGCGCTCAGGAAATGTTCCTTGGCGCGCAGCGGCCGGACCGCGTCGGGTGCATAGAGATGCGGCGTGAGCGACGCGACGCTGGTGACCGGGGAAGGGAGTGAAACGGCGCTTGGCATGGTTTCGACAAATGTTGTCGCTGTATCGCCATTCTGCCGCGGCCAGCGGGCATAGCATCGGTGCCTGCGCGGTTTTTTGTAGCAATCCATGTCTTCCTCTCCCTCCCCGACAGCCTCTTCTTCCACCAGCTTGCGCGGCGACGCCCAGCTCATCGGCCTGGTCGGCCTGGCCCATGCCATCAGCCATTTCAGCCAGCTGATTCTGGCGCCACTGTTTCCCTGGCTCAAGGACGCGTTCAACGTGAGCTACACCGAGCTGGGCGCGGTGCTGACGGTGTTCTTCGTGGTCTCGTGCATCGTGCAGGCGGCCTCGGGCTTCATCGTCGACAAGCTGGGGCCGCGGCCGGTGCTGTTCGTCGGGCTGGGCGCGCTGGGCCTGGCGGCCTTCGGCTATGCGCTGGCCCAGAGCTACTGGATGCTGCTGCTGTGCGCCATCGTGGGCGGCATCGGCAATGGCGTGTTCCACCCGGTCGACTACACGCTCTTCAACCGCAAGGTGGCACCGACGCGCCTGGGCCACGCCTACAGCGTGCACGGCATCACCGGCAGCCTGGGCTGGGCGCTGGCGCCGGCCTTCGTGGTGCCGATCGCCATTGCCTTCTCATGGCGCGTGGCGCTGGCCTCGGCCGGTGCGCTGGCCATCGTGGTGCTGCTGGTGCTCTGGGCCTACCGCAGCGTGCTGGCGCTGGACGTGAAGGCGGTGCACAAGGCCGCCGGGCACGGCGAACCGGCGCCCATCGGCGGCGAGTTCGACTTTTTGCGCATTCCGGCCGTGTGGATGTGCTTCGGCTTCTTTTTCTTCTACGCCGTCGTGATCAGTGTGGTGCAGACCTTCGCGCCGGCTGCGGCAGGCCACCTGCATGCGGTGCCGGTGGCGCTGGTGGCGGTGTGCCTCACGGTCTACATGGTGGCGAGCGCGGCCGGCATGGTGGCGGGCGGCTTCCTGGCCTCGGACCCGTCGCGCTGCGAACGCATCGTGGGCATCGGCTTCGGGGTGGCGGCCGCACTGGCGCTGGTGCTGGCCTTTGCGCAGTTTCCGCCGGTGATGGTGCCGGTGCTGTTCGGTGCCATGGGATTCGTGTCGGGTGTCGCGGGGCCCTCGCGCGACCTGCTGGTCAAGCGCTCGACGCCGCCCAACGCCACCGGCCGCGTCTACGGCGTGGTGTATGCAGGCCTCGACATCGGCCAGGCCCTGGCGCCGCTGGTGTTCGGCCGCCTGATGGACCATGGGCAGTACACGAGCGTGATCGCCGGTCTTGCGCTGGTGCAAGGCGTGCTGATTGCCAGCGCCTTCAACGTGACGCGGGTGCGCCGCACGGCGCTGGTGCCGGCCTCGGCCTGACCTCCCCGCGGATTTCGGCTCAAGCCGCGGGCAGGATCTCGCGCACCCGCTCCCAGGGCCGGCACATCAGCGTGCCGCGCGGCGAGACGACGATGGGCCGCTGCAGCAGGATCGGGTTCGCGATGATGAAGTCGAACAGCTGGTCGTCGCTCCACTTCGGATCGGCCAGCCCCAGCGCTTCGTAGGGCGCTTCCTTCGTGCGCAGCAGGTCGCGCGCGCCCAGGCCCATGGCCTTGGCCAGCTCGCGCAGCTTCTTCTTCGAAGGCGGCGTTTCCAGGTACAGGACGATCTCGGGTTCCACGCCGCTCTCGCGGATCAGGCCCAGCACGTTGCGCGAAGTGCTGCAGTTGGGCTTGTGGAAGATGGTCATCGGGTAATCGGTGGTCGGGGTGCGTGCGGCCATGGTGTCGTCGTCAGTCTTTCTGTGTTTCCTGGTCCATCGAGAACGGAAAGCGCGCCGCCCAGAAATCGGCCAGGCGCGGATCGGCATCCACGCGCCGCACCACCTGCGCCATGCGCGGCGCCACGCGGTAGAAGCGCCTGCGCCGCGGCGTCCAGCGCGACAGCACGGTCACGTAGAGGTCGAGCATGCTGATCTTCTCGCCGAGCAGGTAGGGCGCGGGCTCGTCGATCTGCGTGTCCATCAGGTGCCAGCAGTGCGCGATGCGCTCGGCCGTGCGTTCGAGCATCACGGCCTGCGCGGCCGGGTCGGGCGTGAGGCGCGTGGGTTCGTCGCGCACCCAGAACAGCGAGTAGATGGCCGCCGGCAGGTAGACCATCCATCGCAGGTAGCGCGCACGCAGCGGATCGCCGGGCGCGGGGCAGAGCCCGGCCTCCGGATAGCGGTCGCCAAGCCAGATCAGCATGGCGGCGCTCTCGGTCATCACCTCGCCCGACGGCAGCACGAGCGCGGGCACCTGCTGCATCGGGTTGATGCCCGACATGCGCTCGCGCTCGGAGTCGTTCTCCCAGGGTGAGACATCGACGGTGTCGACCTGCGCGCCGATCAGCGTCAGCGCGGCATGGACCGGCGTGGCGCCCGAGCCGGGCGCGCCGTAGAGGGTGTAGCGGTCGTTCGAAGCGGATGAAGAAGCCATCCGCCCAGATTACTTCAGCTGCGTGCCGGTTGTCACGCGGCCAGCACGGCGTCGACCTTCTTCAGGCTCTCGAGCGTCTTCACGCAGGCCTCGGCCACCTCGGTGCCCTTGACGGCGAAGTGGCGGTGGAAGTACTTGCGGTGCTCCACATGCTCGTGGAAGTGGTGCGGCGTGAGCACGGCCGAGAAGATCGGCACATCGGTCTCGAGCTGCAGCGACATCAGCGTGCTGACCACGGTGCCGGCCACGAACTCGTGGCGGTAGATGCCGCCGTCGACCACCAGCGCGCAGCCCACGATGGCCGCGTACTTGCCCGAGTTGGCGAGCCGCTTGGCATGCAGCGGAATCTCGAAGGCGCCGGGCACGTCGAAGATGTCGATCAGCTCGTGCGCCACGCCGAGCCGCTCCATCTCGGCAAGGAAGGCGTCGCGCGCCTGGTGGACGATGTCGGAATGCCATTGCGCCTCGACAAAGGCAATGCGCTCGCCGCGCGGCCTGGCCGTCGCGTCGACGGCGGAAAGGGGAAGGTCGTTGATCTGACTCATGGTGTGCCTCTTGAAAGCAGGTTTCCTGAATCAGGGCGCACGAAACCGCGGGGCAGACCGCGCGCTCCAATGCGAAGCGCGCGGGCCGGCCCGCATTTCGCGCTCTCTTTCATCCGGACTGTGACCGTCGGCTTCGGAATCGCACCGAAATCTGCTGACCCCGCCGCCTGTTGCAGGCCTTGGGCGCTCGCGGGCTCGTGCGGCCCTTCTCTCGAAGAAACCGCCATGACCGCCGGTGGGGAGTTTCGCCCCGCCCTGAGAACGCTTGCCGTCCGGCATGCCGGACGACGGTGCGATTCTAGGAGCGGCCGGCCGCCCGGGTTGTCGCCCGTGCGCCAGACCTTCCGCGGCGCGGGGATTCTCGTTGCATGCAGGAAGGAGGGGGCGGCTCAGCGCTTCGCGAGGAACTGCGTCATGCGTTGCAGTTCGTCGTCCAGCGCCGCGCGGAACGCCGCATCGCGCGGCTTCCGGTCGACGTAGCCGAACGCGGGCCGGACCCGGCCTTCGGGCGCCGTGACGTTGGCCCAGCCGATCACGCGCTCGTGCCAGAGCATCGGCAGCGCGTAGTAGCCGAACTGCCGCTTCGGCGCCGGCATGTAGGCTTCGAACTTGTACGTCCAGCCCCACAGCAGCTCGAAGCGGCGGCGATCCCACACCACGGGATCGAAGGGTGCGAGCAGGCGCACTTCCTCGTCGGGCGCATGGCGCCGCGAAGCCGGGTTTTCATCGACGGGCCAGTACCAGGTGGTGCCATCGATGCGGCAGCTCGCGAGCCGTTCGTCGCGCGCCAGGCGCAGCGCGGCCTGCGTCTGGGCCGACAGATGCGGCGCGCCGTAGCCGAGCAGCCGCACGAGGTACGTGAGGCTCGCGGCCGGAAGCGGCGCGTATTTGCGCACCACCAGGTCGATCAGCGCGGCGGCGCGTTGTGCGCGGCCGGCGGGGCTGTCGTCGGCCGGCACATGCGTCACGGCCTCGTAGACGCGCGTGCCGCTGTCGCGCCGCACCACGCGCAGCATGCCGCGGTAGTGCAGGCCGTCGAGCAGGCGCGTCGTCGCATTGCTCGAGCCGCCCCAGTAGTTCTTGACGCTGCCATGCGCAAAGTGCTGTTCGACTTCACGCGGATGCACCGGCCCGTGCTCGCGCACGAAGGCCAGCACGTCGGCGGCCTTGCGCTGCGTATCGGCATCCCAGGCGCGCCGGGCTTCGCGCGGATGCATCAGCGCCAGGTGCTCGCGCGGCAAAAAGCCGTAGTTGACGAGGCAGTCTTCGTCGATGGAGAGGCGGGTGTAGCGGCTTTCGAGATCGCCTGCGCGGTAGTCCTTCACGCGGTGGCGCAAGGTCAGATCCTGCGCGCGCGCAGGCGCGCGGATCGGGTCGGCCTGCACGAAGCCGAGCCGGCGGATCGCGCCCGGCAACGTGGTCGGCTTGAAGAGGGTGCGCGCTATGGCGTAGCGGCGCAGGTCGTCGAGGGTCGGGGTGGCCATGGGCGAATTGCAGCACAACCCCGAATGTCTTCGCTAGACAGCTTGCTTGTGCCGTTCGATACACGCGTCGAGCGTTTCGCTGCCAGGCCGCTGCCACCAGTCGAGGTTCGAGAAGATCTCGACTTCGCTGAACCCCGCGAAGCCCGCGTCCTCGACCCAGCCGCGGATCTTCTTCAGTTCGACCACGCCGTCGCCCATCATCCCGCGGTCGGAGAGCAGGTCGCGCGTGGGCGTGAGCCAGTCGCAGACGTGATACGCCAGCAGCCGCTCGCGGCCGGCGCGGGCGATCTGCTGCTGCAGTTTCGGATCCCACCAGACGTGATAGATGTCCAGTGCCACGCCCAGCATGCCGCTCCTGCCCGCGTCGAGTTCGTCGCAGATGTCCAGCGCATGTTCGAGCGTGTTGATGCAGGCGCGGTCGGCCGCTTGCATCGGGTGCAGCGGCTCGATGGCCAGCGGCATGCCGACTTCGCGCGCGTACTCCAGCGATGCGGCGATGCCGTCGCGCACCTCGCCGCGGGCGCGGGCAATGTCCTTGTAGGCGGCCTTGCCCTCGAGCGCGCCGGGCAGGGCACCGACCACCAGCACGAGGCAGGGTGCGTTCAGCGTCCTGGCCTCGTCGATGGCGCGGCGGTTGTCGTCGAGCGCAGCCTTCAGGCCCGCTGCATCGGCCGCCGGAAAAAAGCCGCCGCGGCAGTAGCCCGAAAGGCCGATGCCGTGCGCCTTCAGCTGCTTCGCGATCTTGCCGAGCCCGACGGCCGCCACCTGGTCGCGCCACGGGCTGATGGCGCGGATGCCGCGCTCGGCGCACTGGTCGATGATGCGGTCCAGCGGCACCTCGGCCCCCAGCTGCTTGCGCACGGTGGCGGTGTTGATCGACAGCCAGTCGTGGTTCTGTGAGAAGTCGCGCATGGCTTCGATCAACTCTCCACGCCGTGCAGCGCCAGCAGCGTCTTCATGCGCCGCACAGCGAGCTCCGGCTGCTCCAGCAGGTTGGCCGCATCGGCCAGCCGGAACAGCTCGGCAAAGTGCTGCAGCGAGCGCGTGCTCTGCTGGCCGCCCACCATCGTGAAGTGCTTCTGGTGGCCGTTGAGCCAGGCCATGAACACCACGCCGGTCTTGTAGAAGCGCGTGGGCGCCGCAAAGATGTGGCGCGACAGCGGCACCGTGGGGCCGAGGATCGCGTGGAACTTCTCGGTGTTGCCTTGCGCCAGTGCGCCCAGGGCAGCGCTCGCTGCGGGAGCAATGGCGTCGAAGATGCCCAGCAGCGCATCGCTCTTTCCGTGCGTGGGCTCGCTGCCGAAGCCGTCGCCGGCAATCAGCTCGGCGTAGTTGAAGTCGTCGCCGGTGTACATGCGCACGCCCTTCGGCAGGCGGCGGCGCATCGCGATTTCCTTGTCCTTGTCGAGCAGCGAGATCTTGATGCCGTCGACCTTGTCGGGATGCGCCGCGATGATGCCGATCGCGGTGTCCATCGCGGCATCGACGTCCTTCGTGCCCCAGTAGCCCGCCAGTGCCGGGTCGAACATCTCGCCCAGCCAGTGCAGCACCACCGGCTGCTTCGCCTGCGACAGGATGCGGTCGTACACGCGCTCGTAGTCGGCGGGGCTCTGCGCCACGCGCGCCAGCGCACGGCTCGCCATCACGATCAGTTGGCCGCCCAGCGCCTCGATGGCGGCCATCTGCTCCTCGTAGCCGCGGATCACGTCGTCGACGCTCTTCACTTCGTCGAGGTTCAGGTGGTCGGTGCCGCAGCCCGAGGCGACCCGCGCGCCCGGCACGTCCCTGGCCGCGTCGAGCGAGCGGCGGATCAGCTCGAGCGAGGTCGGCCAGTCCAGGCCCATGCCGCGCTGCGCCGTGTCCATGGCTTCGGCCACGCCCAGGCCCAGCGAGAACAGGTGGCGGCGGTAGGCGATGGTCGCGTCCCAGTCGACCGCGCTTTGCAGCCATGGGTCGATCGCGGCCAGCGGGTCGGCCACCACGTGCGCGGCCGAATAGGCGATGCGGTTGAACTTGACGCCCGCATCGGGCTTCACCGGCGCGGTGCCGCGCAGGGCGTAGGGCGCGAGCGAGCCGCTCGCGGTGGGGAGGTTCAGGGTGAGTGCCATGCCCGCCGCCTCAGATCTTCAGCTGCGGCACGTCGATCCAGCGCCGGTCCTTCCACGACGCGAGCGCGGCCTCGACCAGCTGCACGCCCTTGGCGCCTTCGGGCAAGGTCCACTTGTAGGGCTCGTTCTCGACCACATGGCGAATGAAGTGCTCCCACTGGATCTTGAAGCCGTTGTCGTAGACCTGCGAATCCGGAATCTCCTGCCACTGGTCGAAGAAATTCATCATCTGCTTCTCGTCGGGGTTCCACACCGGGCGCGGCGTGGCCACGCGCGACTGGGCGCGGCAACTCGATAGGCCCGCCACGGCCGAGCCGTCGGTGCCGTCGACGTGGAAGGTCACGAGGTCGTCGCGGCGCACGCGCGTGGCCCAGCTCATGTTGATCTGCGCGATGACGGGCTCGCCGTTGTGGCCGGTGAGCTCGCAGGTGGCGTAGGCCGCGTCGTCGGCGGTGGCTTCATAGGGCTTGCCGGCCTCGTCCCAGCGCTTGGGGATGTGGGTGGCGCCAATGCACGAGACCGACTTCACCTCGCCGAACAGGTTGTCCAGCACGTAGCGCCAGTGGCACATCATGTCCAGGATCATGCCGCCGCCGTCTTCCTTGCGGTAGTTCCAGCTCGGGCGCTGGATGGGCTGCAGGTCGCCCTCGAACACCCAGTAGCCGAACTCCAGGCGCACACTGAGCATGCGGCCGAAGAAGCCGGCGCGGCGCAGCATGTCGAGCTTGCGCAGGCCCGGAAGGAAGAGCTTGTCCTGCACGGCGCCGTGCTTCAGGCCCGAACCTTCGGCCAGGCGCGCGATCTCGACAGCCTCATTGAGGTTGGTGGCGATCGGCTTCTCGCAATACACGTGCTTGCCGGCGCGGATGGCCTTGGCCAGCAGCGTGGGGCGCATCTGCGTGGTGCCGGCGTCGAAGAAGATCGTGTCGTCCTTGTTGGCGAGCGCCGCGTCGAGGTCGGTGCCCCAGCGCGCGATGCCGTGCTTCGCTGCGAGTGCTTCCATCTTCTCGGCGTTGCGGCCGATGAGGATCGGGTCGGGCATCACCTTGTCGCCGTTGGACAGCGTGACGCCGCCTTGCGCGCGGATCGCGCAGATGGAGCGGATCAGGTGCTGGTTCATGCCCATGCGGCCGGTGACGCCGTGCATGATGATTCCGAGTCGTTGGGTGGCCATCGTTTTCTTCCTTGGGTGCGAGAGGGGTGCTTCAGTAGACGGAACGCATGGCGTCCCACGAGATGCCGGCGCCGGGCTTGCCGGTGGCAAAGCCGGGCGCGGTGGCGAGCGGCGACAGGTCGAGCTGTCCGCCGCGGATGGCGAGGCGCACGGCGCCGTCGCTCGGTTCGTAGAGGCCGGGATGCAGCTTCAGCAAGGCCTGCTGCTCCGCCTCGGGCACGGCCGCAAGGCCGTTGACGTAATGGTGTCCGTTGCGCTCGACATGCGAGAGGCCGAGCCAGCCGACCAGCGCGAGGTCCTGCTGCACGCCGATGCCGGCCTGCATGGTCAGGTCTTCGCCGGACAGGAAATAGCGGCTCGCCTTCTCCAGGGCGTTCCAGTGCGCGCAGCGCGCCGCATTGACGACCGACTTGTAGAAGCCCTTGCAGCTCTTGCTCGACACGCCGGTGTAGCCCAGCGCACGGGCCTGCACGAAGGCATCGAGCGTGGCGTCGGATTCGTCGATGAGCAGGGGGATGCGCTTGCCCAGCGCTGCCACGTCGCGTTGCAGGGCGGCATCGCGGCGGATCGGCTGTTCGACGAAGGCGGTCTTCTGCGCGAGCTTCCACAGCACGGGCGTCGACAGCATGCGGTCGAGGAAGACGGCGAAGTCGCCGGCGTCGGCGTACTGCTCGTTGCCGTCGAGCGTCACGAGCTGCGCGTGGCCGTCGATCACGCGGGCGATGCGTTCCAGGCGCGCGATGTCCTGCGCCGTGCGGCCGCAGAGCTTGAGCTTGAAATGCGTGAGGCCGTAGCGTTGCACCGCCGCGGCAAGCGTGGTGGGCAGGCCGTCGGTGGGTGCACCGGGCAGTGCGTCGCTGTCGTCGATGGCATCGGCCAGGCCGACCGTGTGGCGCGCCGCGATGCTGGCGCGCGGCGATCGGCTGGCCAGGAAGCCAGACATGTCGAAACCGGCGAGGTCCTCGGCCAGTCCGCTGCCGGCGATGTCGATGCCGCACAGGTTGGCGCTCATCGCCGCGGCAAAGCTCTGGCCCGTGTGCAGGCACAGCGCATCCATCAGCGCGCGGTCGATCAGCGCGGGGCCGTAGCCCGCCACCAGCGCCTGCAGGCCCTTGGCCTTCGCGCGGGCCTGCAGCGCGGCGTAGTTCGACGCGAAGTGCGTCCAGGCGGTCTGCGCTTCGTCCTCGGCCAGATAGGCTTCGCGCGCATCGCGCAGCGCAAACCGAAGCTGCTCGAAGTTCTGCTCGTTGGTCAGCGCCGGGTTCTTGTCGAACCACTTGGGCACCATCATCTCGGCCGCAGAGCCTTCGGCCGTGCGGCCGTTCTCGAAGCGGATGCGCGCCCGCACGTACACCTGGGGGCAGGCCGTGACGGTGGCGGCGCCAAAGCGGAACGGCAGCCTGAGCGCGACGTCGCGCTCGGCAAACCGGATCTCCTCGACGTGGAAACGGGGCGCGTCCATGGGTGCGGCTCAGTGGTCCAGGATGCCCTGCGAGAAAAAGTGCGCGCGCACCTGCCTGGTGTAGGCGCCGAATTCGGCCGAGGCCATCACGTCGAGCGTGCGCGGGCGCGGCAGGTCGATGTCGTAGACCGCAGCGATCGAGCCGGGGCGCTCGCTCATCACGATCACCCGGTCCGAGAGAAAGATTGCCTCGGGGATGCTGTGCGTGATCAGTATCACGGTCTTCTTCGAGGCCATCCAGATGCGCTGCAGCTCGAGGTTCATCTTCTCGCGCGTCATCGCATCGAGCGCGCCGAAGGGCTCGTCCATCAGCAGCACCGAGGGGTCATGCAGCAGCGCACGGCAGATCGACGCGCGTTGCTGCATGCCGCCCGAAAGCTGCCAGGGGTACTTGCCCTCGAAGCCCTTGAGGCCCGCCATCTCCATCAGCTCGCGCGCCCGGGCCTCGGAGGCCGCCTTGGGAAGGTGGCGCATCTCGGCCTGCAGCAGGATGTTGTCTTGCACGCTGCGCCAGGGCAGCAGCACCGCGCTCTGGAACACAATGCCCACGTCCTTCTGAGGACCCTGGATCGGCTTGCCCGCCAGCGTGAGCTCGCCGCCGCTGATCGGCAGCAGGCCCGCCACCATCTTGAGCAGCGTGCTCTTGCCGCAGCCCGAAGGTCCGACGACCGAGACGAACTCGCCTTCCTGGATGGCGAAGTCCAGCGGCTTCAGCGACTCGACCGGTCCGTCCTTGCTTTGGTAGGTCTTCGAGACGCCGTGCGCTTCGATCAGGTTGACTTGGGACATGGAATGCGTGAAAGGTGGCAACAGCGGGTGCGCGGACGGGAGGGGTCAGTTCGGCAAGAACTCGAGCGTCACGTAGTCTTCCGGCTTGCCGCGCGTGGACGCATCCATGCCGCCGTACTGCACCAGGAGGTCCAGCGAATCGTTCACGTTCTTCATCGCGACGCGGAACGGCCGCTGGTTGGCCGTGTCCTTCGTGTGGTAGAGCGCGGCGCTCTGCTTCATGCCCACGATCAGCGTGTCGCGCACGCCGGCCTTGGGGTTGGCCTTGAGCATGGCGTCGACGGCGGCTTCAGGGCTCTTCTCTGCGGCTTCGGCCGCCTTGGTGGAGGCGCGCATGAAGCGCTTCACGAGGTCTGGGTTCTCGGCCAGCAGGTTCTTGTTGGCGATGATGCCGGAGCTGATCTGGTTCACGCCCGAGTCGGCAAAGCGGATCGGCGTCACGGGCTTGCCGGTGGCGTCCTGCAGCTTGATGGCCTGGTCCATCACATAGCCCAGCAGCAGGTCGGCCTGGCCGTTGATCACCGCATTGAGCTTGGTCTGGCCGTCGCCCGAGACGATCTTCACCTGCTCGGGCTTGATGTTGTTGACCTTGAGAAAAAGGGGCCACATCTGCGACATCGAGTCGCCCGGCGTGACGGCCACGGTCTTGCCGATGATGTCCTGGGGCGTCTTGATGTTCTTCTCGCTGAAGCCCATGACCGACATCGGGCTCACCTGGAACAGCACGCCGGTCGACTTGAGCGGTGCACCCTTGGCGGCGGCCTTGATCATGGTCGTGACATCGATGTAGCCGAAGGTGGCCGACTTGGCGGCCACCGCCTGCGCGGTGACGGCGGAGCCGCGGCCTTCCTGGATCTCCAGGTCGATGCCCTCGTCGGCGTAGAAGCCCTTCTCCCTGCCGAGGAAGAAGGGCGCGTGCTCGCTGTACAGGTACCAGTTGAGCATCAGCGTGACCTTGTCCTTGGGCTTGTCGCCCTGCGCATGCGCGGGAGCGATGGCAAAGCTGGCGAGGGCCGCGGCGGCGAGCAGCGAGGGAAGCAGTTTCTTCATGGCGTTGTCTCCTGGAGTTTTCTGGGTATGGCGAAGGAACTCAGTTCGCGTGGCGCTGCGAGGCGTGCCACGGAATCATCACGCGCTCGATGAGGTCGACCGCGACGAAAAGAATCACGCCGATGCTCGACAGCACCACCAGCGCGGCGAACATCAGCGGCAGGTCGAAGTTGCCGTTGGCCACCTGCAGCACGTAGCCGATGCCCGAGTTGGAGCCGACGAACTCGCCGACCACCGCCCCCACCACGGCCAGCGTCACCGACACCTTCAGGCCGCTGAAGATCGCGGGCATGGCTTGCGGCAGGCTGATCTTGAAGAAAGTCTGCAGCCGGCTCGCGCCCATCGAGCGGGCCAGGTCGAGCATGTCGGGCTCGACCGACTTGAAGCCCATCACCGTCGACACCACCACCGGAAAGAAGCCCAGCAGGAACGCGCTGATCACCTTCGGAAAGATGCCGAAGCCGAACCACACCACGAACAGCGGCGCGATCGCCACCTTGGGAATGCTCTGCGAGAACACCAGCAGCGGGTACACGTACGACTCGACCAGCCGCGAGTAGGCGATGACCATCGCAATCGGAATGCCGATGACGATCGTCAGGCCGAAGCCGCCGAGCGTGGCGAGCGTGGTCTTCCAGCTCTCGGCCAGCAGGCGCGGCCATTCGGCCACGAGCTGCTTCACCACCTCCCACGGCGGCGGAATCAGGTAGGCCGGAATCCTGAAGAGCCGGATCGCCACGTCCCACAGCACCAGCAGCAACAGGATCAAGAGGAACGGGCGCAGGGCCGGAGAAAGCAGCAGCTTGCGGAGCATGAAGACGACCCGGGGGCTTTTCGAAGGAGGCTTGCTATTGCTGGACCGAGAGGCCCGCGGCCTTCACGAGCTGGGCATTGCTCGCGATCTCGTCCTTGATGTAGGCGTCGAACTGCTCGGGCTTGAGCGTCCAGGCATCGGCGCCCAGCTTGAGGAAGCGCTCCTTCACCTCGGGCGTGGCCAGCGCCTTTGCCACTTCGTCGTGCAGGCGGTGGACGATGTCGCGCGGCGTCTTGGCGGGCGCCATCATCCCGATCCAGAAATTGAACTCCGAGCCGGGCACGCCGGCCTCGCTGGTGGTGGGCACGTCGGGCAGGGCGGCGGCGCGCTTGGGCGAGCCGACGGCGAGCGCGAGCAGCTGGCCCTCCTTGATCTGGCCGATCACCGGCGCGATGGGCGAGAAGTAGTAGTCGACGCGGCCCGAGAGCACCTCGGTGACGGCCTCGCCCGATCCCTTGAAGGGGATGTTGGTGGCATCTATCTTCGCGGCCATCTTGAACTTCTCGGCGTTCAGGTGCGTGGCGCTGCCCTGGCCGGCCGATGCGAAGTTCATGCTGCCGGGCTTGGCGCGCGCGGCGGCCAGCAATTGCGGCAGCGTCTTGATGTTCTTCGCCGGCGAGATCACCAGCGCGTTGGGCAGCGACGAGATCGGCGTGATGCCGGCAAAGTCGCCCACCGTGTCGAACGGCAGCTTGGCGAAGGTGGAGGGGCTCACCGTGTGCGACGACGAGTGGATCATGATCGTGTAGCCGTCCGGCGCGGCCGTGGCCACCGCCTGCTGGCCGATGGTGCCGCTCGCGCCGCCGCGGTTGTCGATGACGAGCGCCTGGCCCATGCTCGCGCCCATCTTGTCGGCGATCGCGCGGGCAATGATGTCGGTGGTGCTGCCGGCCGCGAACGGCACGATCACGCGGATCGGCTTGCTGGGATAGCCGTTCTGCGCGGAAGCGAGGCCGGGCAGCAGTGCGCCCAGGCAGGTGAGCGCCGCAAGGGCGGTGGTGCGTACGAGTTGCTTCATGGTCGGTTGTCTCCGCGCGGTGGGGCCGCTGTCTTGAATCAATCAATTCACCAATAAGTGAATTATCGATTTTAGGAAGGGCTGCGCCGCAGCGTCAACCGCCGCTGCCTAGTGAATACCCGGAGGATCGGGGCCTGGAGGGGGCCGCAGGCTCAGTGCAGGACGTAGCCCAGCACGAGGTCGGTCATGTGCGAAAGGCGCTGGGCCATCGCCTTGGGCGCGCGCAGGTCACGGCCGAAGATGGCCGAGAGCGTGTGGTTGTTCGAGAGGTAGAAGTAGCACAGCGAGGCGATCGAGATGTAGAGCTGCACCGGGTCCACGCCGGCGCGGAACAGCTTGTCGCGCCGGCCGCGCTCGAGCACCGTGTCCAGCATCTGCACCAGCGGCGAGTTCATTTCCTGGATGCGCTCGGAGCGCTTCAGGTGCGCCGCGCAGTGCAGGTTCTCGCTGTTCAGCAGCGTGATGAACTCGGGGTGCTCGAGGTAGTAGTGCCAGGTGAACGAGACCAGCTGGCGAATGGCCTCGACCGGATCGATCTCGTCCAGGTGCAGCCGCTGCTCGGCCTCGCGGATGTCGGCGTAGGTGCGCTCGAGCACCGCCAGGAACAGGTCGTCCTTGCTGCCGAAGTAGTAGTAGATGAGGCGCTTGTTGAGGCCCGCGCGCTCGGCGATGCTGTCCATGCGTGCGCCGGCCAGGCCGCGCTGGGCGAACTCGTCGCGCGCCGACGCAAGGATGGCCAGTTGCGAGCGGTCGGCATCGCGCGAACGCGGCTCGGCCGCTTCGGACGGGGATTCCTTGGAGGCCTTCATGGCGCGAATTTAACCAATTGGTGAATTAACGCAAGGCGTTGGGGGCGGGCGCACATAATTGCCGGAGACATTGCAGCTGAGGTTCGACTTCCCATGAGTACATCACAACCGGCCGGCCACCTGATCGTCGAATGCCTGGTCGAGCAGGGCATGGAGATCGCGTTCGGCGTTCCTGGCGAGAGCTTTCTGGCGGTGCTCGACGGCTTCCATGCCTACCGCGGGCGGGCCCGCTTCATCGTCAACCGGCAGGAGGGCGGCGCGGCCTTCATGGCCGAGGCGCACGGCAAGCTCACGGGCCGCCCGGGCGTGTGCTTCGTGACGCGCGGACCCGGCGCCACCAATGCATCGATCGGCGTGCACACCGCTTTCCAGGATTCGACGCCGATGGTGCTGTTCGTCGGCGACGTCGGCAGCGACTTCCGCGACCGCGAAGCCTTCCAGGAAGTGGACTACGGCAGCTTCTTCGGCCCGGGCACCAAGGGCTTTGCCAAGCGCGTGGAGCGCATCGACGACGCGAACCGCATTCCCGAATACGTGGCGCGCGCCTTCGCCACCGCGATGAACGGCCGGCCGGGGCCGGTGGTGCTGGTACTGCCCGAAGACATGCTGCGCAGCCAGACCGCGGCGCGGCCGCTGAAGCGCGTGGAGGCGGTGCAGCCCTGGAGCGACCCGGGCGCGCTGCGCACGCTGCGTGAACTGCTGCTGAAGTCGCAGCGGCCGCTGGTGATCGCCGGCGGCGGCGGCTGGACGGCGCAGGCCGCGCAGGCGCTGCAGCGCTTTGCCGAGAACTGGCGGCTGCCGGTGGCCAATGCCTTCCGCTTCCAGGACACTTTCGACAACCACCATCCGCTGTATGCGGGCGACGTCGGCATCGCCATCAACCCGAAGCTCGCGCAGCGCGTGAAGGATGCGGACCTCATCCTCGCGATCGGCCCGCGGCTCGGCGAGATGACCACCGGCGGCTACACGCTGCTCGAGGCACCCAAGACGAAGCAGACGCTGGTGCACATCCATGCCAGCGCCGAGGAGCTCAACCGCGTCTACCAGGCCGACCTGGCCATCAACGCCGGCATGAGCGCCGCTGCGCGCAGCCTCGAAGTGCTGAGCGCGCCGCCCACGCTGCCGTGGGAGGAGTGGGCGGTACAGGCCCGTGCCGACTACGAGGCGAACCTCGAGCCGCAGGCGCTCGCCGGTATGCCGGCCGAAGCCCCGCGCGGCCCGGTCGACATGGCGGCGGTCGTCGCGCTGCTGCAGAAGCACCTGCCACCGGACGCGGCCGTCACCAACGGCGCCGGCAACTTCGCGAGCTGGGTGCACCGCTACTTCCGCTACCACGGCCTGGCAAAGGGCCACAAGACGCAGCTGGCGCCCACCAGCGGCGCGATGGGCTACGGCGTGCCGGCGGGCATCGCCGCCAACCTGGCGACGGGCCGGGTGGCCTTCACGATTGCGGGCGACGGCGATTTCCTGATGACCGGACAGGAGCTCGCGACTGCTGCGCAGCACGGAGGCAAGAGCATCATCGTGCTGCTGAACAACGGCATGTTCGGCACCATCCGCATGCACCAGGAGCGCGAATATCCAGAGCGCGAGAGCGGCACCGCGCTGCGCAACCCCGACTTCTGCGGCCTCGCGCGGGCCTACGGCTACGCGGCCGAGCGCGTGACCGAAACCGCGCAGTTCGAGGCCGCGCTGCTGCGCGCGCTGGCGGCCGACACCGGCACGCTGATCGAGATCCCGCTGGACCCCGAGGTGATCACCACGCGCGGCACGCTGGGCTCGATCAGGCGCGCGGCGCAGCAGCAGGCGCAGAACCGATGAGCGTTGCGCGATGGCGCGCCACCTTGTCGCGCAGGGCGGGCGAGCGCAACTCGAACACGTCGAAGAGGCCGAGTGCTTCGAGCGTGGGCAGCAGCGCGACCAGGTCGCGCTCGGCAGCCTGCATTGCCTCGGCGGTCGCACCGGGGTCCTGCAGCAACTGCGCGTTCGCGAGAAAGGCGGCGACCGAACCCTTGCGCAAGGGGATTCCGTTCCTGGTCACGAAATCCTGTCCGTCGGGCAATACATCCTGGGCTTGCATGTGCGTTCCTTTGAAGGCGTCGAGAAGATGGACCCGATGCTAGGCAGCGGTGCGCCCTGCGGCTTGCGGCACGAGGCCAATCGATACCTCCGGCGGGCCAGGCATGTCGGCTGAGGCACCGGTCAGCCTCTGGATCAACGCCTCCGAGGGGCCGCGTGTCACGGGCTATCACGCGCACCAGACCGGACAGCTGTTCGCCTTGCGCAAGGGGCTGCAGCTCATCGAGACGCCATCGGGGCGCTGGGTGCAGCCTCCGGGGTGGATCGGCTGGATCGCACCGCGCTGCGCGCATGCGGCGCAGAGCTTCGGCGCGACCGTGGGCTGGAGCCTGCACATCGATCCGGCGATGGCGGCCGGCCTGCCGGGCGGTCCGCATGTGTTCGCCACGACACCGCTGATCCGGGCGCTGGTCGATCGGCTGGCATCGCTCGATGCTCCGCGGGCGGCGTTCGAAGAGCGCCGCCTGCGCCTTGCCGCCGTGCTGATCGACGAACTGGCCGCCAGCGCAACAACGCCGTCGCTCCACCTGCCGATGCCCGAGGACAAGCGCCTGGCGGCGATGGCCGCGGCGCTCGCGAACGATCCGGCCATGCCCGACACCATCGACCAGTGGGCGCACCGCATCGGCATGGCGCGCCGCACGCTCACGCGCCGCTTCGCCCGCGAGACCGGACTGAGCTTTGCGCAATGGCGGCAGCAGGCGCGCCTGCTGAAGGCCGTCGAGCGGCTGAGCCTCGGCGAATCGGTCACGGCCGCGGCATTGACGGTTGGCTACAGCTCGGTGAGCGCGTTCATCGAGACCTTCCGCAAGAACTTCGGCTGCACGCCGGCGCGCTTCTTCGAGGAGGAAGCGGCGCTGCCGCAGGCGAAAAAAAAGCCGGCATGAGCCGGCTTTCTGATGCGGGAGCGCGGGGCCCCCGGGTGCTTACTTGACGTGCTTGCCGATCAGCGCGGCCAGTTCGAACATCGACACTTGCGGCTTGCCGAAGATTTCCTTCAGCTTGGCATCGGCGTTGATGTTGCGCTTGTTGGCCTTGTCCTGCAGGTTGTTCTTCTTGATGTAGTCCCACAGCTTGCTCACGACTGCGGTGCGCGGCAGAGGCGTCGAGCCCACAACGGCGGCGAGTGCCGGGCTGGGGGTCAGGGCCTTCATGAACGCAGCGTTGGGCGTGCGCTTCTTGGCGGGAGCGGCCTTCTTTGCAGGAGCCTTCTTCGCCGGTGCAGCCTTCTTCGCAGGAGCAGCAGCCTTCTTTGCGGGAGCCGCCTTCTTGGCCGGTGCGGCCTTCTTCGCAGGAGCCGCAGCCTTCTTTGCGGGAGCGGCCTTCTTTGCCGGAGCTTTCTTGGCCGGAGCCTTCTTTGCAGTTGCCATGGTTGATTTCCTTTTTTGGTTAAACAGTCACCAATGAAAAACTTGCGTCTCCAGTGGCATTGCGGATGCTAAAGGAGAAAAAACGCGTTTCCAAGGGAAAAAGCGGTTTTTTCATTGGGAGTTGTTGTTTTTTCAGAGGGGAGAACCCGCGGTTTTCAGCTTCGGGGCGCGGGCCAGGTCGCCAGCACCACGCCAACCAGTGCAAGAGCGAATGCCAGCAACTGCGCCGCAGAGAGGCTTTCGCCGAGCACCAGCACGCCCACGAGGGCCGCGCTCACGGGCAGCATCACGGCAAACACGCCCGCTTGCGCAGCAGGCACATGGCGCAATCCGGTCATCCAGAGCCACACGGTCCAGATGCTCGCGGCCAGCGCATAGACCACGAGCAGCGCCCAGGTTCCAAGGCGCACCGCCGTGAAGTCGAACTGCAGCGCCAACCAGATGCCGAAGGGCATCGACAGCACGAAGCCCCACAGGTTGATGAGCGAGGAGATCCGCTTGGGGCCGAGGCGGCCGGTGAGCGACTTGCCGATCACCGCATAGGCCGTTTCGCAGAGCACCGCGCAGAACACGAGCAGGTTGCCGAGCCACGGCATCGAAGGCGCAGCGGCGCCGTTGTTGCCCGCCGCTGGTGCATGCGCTGGCGTCAAGGCCAGCAGGCCGATGCCGATGGCAGCGCAGCCGATGGCCAGGCCGATGCGCAACGTGATGCGCTCGCGCAGGAACAGCCAGCTCGCCACCGCCACGGCCGCCGGGATGGACGCCATGATCACGCCCGCGGACACCGCGCTCGTCAGGCTCACGCCGAACAGCATGCAGATCGAGAACAGGAAGTTGCCGAGGAACGATTCGAGAAAGACCAGCCCGCGCGTGCGTGCGCTCATCGGCGGCTCGCCCGGTGCGCGCCGCAGCCAGTGCGGCATGGCCAGCGCCGCGATGCCGAAGCGCAGCCAGGCGAGCAGCAGCACCGGAAAGGCCGCTACAAGGGGCTTGGAGAGGGCGACGTAGCCGCCGACGAGCGACATGCTCAGGGCCAGGCAGCCATAGGCCAGCAGGCGGCTGGCGGGAGCAGTGGTGTTCAATAGACTGGACGGCTTTGTTGGAACGATGGATTCGATGATGCCCCAATCCCCCGAGCCCGAGGGCGTGCCGGACGCAAGCGCGCAGCAACACGTCTTTGTCTACGGCACCCTGCGCCGCGGCGGGCGCAACGACATCGCACGCTACCGGCCCGCGCCGGTCCACGTGGCCGACGCGTGCATTGCCGCCACGCTGTACGACCTGGGTGCCTACCCCGGCGCGGTGCTCGGCGGCGAGCGGCGCGTGGTCGGCGAGATCTACCGCATCGCGCAACAGGTGGAGGCCGAGCTCGACCGGCTCGAGGGCGTCGCCGACGACGGCTCCGGCGAATACATCCGCCGCCACCTGATCGTGGAAGCGGGTGCGCAGCGCTTCGAATGCCTGGTCTACGAGATCCATCCGTCGCGCATCGAAGGGCGCGCAGTGATCGACAGCGGCGACTGGATGGCGCACGCCGCAGCCAGTTGAGGTGTTTTCGGTGTTCGGTTTTCACGCCTGAAAGATCGATTGCACATTGCGAAAAAGACGGCTGCTGCGGCGCAATATTTTTTCTCGATATGAGAAAAATAATTTTGCATTGAGAAATGTCTTTGTAAGTGGTTGATTTTCATGGATTAAAAATATGTCTTCTATAAGACATAAGAGTCCGGCTTCGGTTTAGAGTAGCTCCACGGCCGCAGCGCCCGATCCTTTCAATCAACCTCACGGAGTGACCATGCCCCAGACCCTCACCGAACAATTGAGCCGCGAACAGCAAATTGCCGCCCTCGAGAAAGAGTGGGCCACCAATCCCCGCTGGAAGGGCATCAAGCGCGGCTACAGCGCCGCCGACGTGGTTCGCCTTCGCGGTTCCTTCCCCATCGAGCACACGCTGGCGCGCCGCGGCGCCGAGAAGCTCTGGGAGCTGGTGAACAACGAGCCCTACGTCAACTGCCTGGGCGCGCTCACGGGCGGCCAGGCCATGCAGCAGGTGAAGGCCGGCGTGAAGGCCATCTACCTGTCGGGCTGGCAGGTTGCCGCGGACGCCAACACCTACTCGTCGATGTACCCGGACCAGTCGCTGTACCCGGTGGACTCGGTGCCGACCGTGGTCGAGCGCATCAACAACACCTTCCGCCGCGCGGACGAGATCCAGTGGTCCAAGAACGTGAACCCCGGCGACAAGGGCTACGTCGACTACTTCGCCCCCATCGTCGCTGACGCCGAGGCCGGCTTCGGCGGCGTGCTGAACGGCTTCGAGCTGATGAAGGCCATGATCAAGGCCGGCGCCGGCGGCGTGCACTTCGAAGACCAGCTCGCCTCGGTCAAGAAGTGCGGCCACATGGGCGGCAAGGTGCTCGTGCCCACCACCGAGGCCGTGCAGAAGCTCATCGCCGCGCGCATGGCCGCCGACGTCTGCGGCACGCCGACGCTCGTGATTGCCCGCACCGACGCCGAAGCCGCCGACCTCATCACCAGCGACTACGACGAGAACGACAAGCCCTTCCTCACCGGCGAACGCACCGCCGAAGGCTTCTACAAGACCAAGAAGGGCATCGACCAGGCCATCAGCCGCGCCATTGCCTACGCCCACTACGCCGACCTGGTGTGGTGCGAAACCGGCACGCCCGACCTCGAGTTCGCCAAGAAGTTCGCCGACGCGGTCCACAAGGTGCACCCCGGCAAGATGCTGGCCTACAACTGCTCGCCGTCGTTCAACTGGAAGAAGAACCTCGACGACGCCACCATCGCCAAGTTCCAGAAGGAACTCGGCGCCATGGGCTACAAGTACCAGTTCATCACGCTGGCCGGCATCCACTCGATGTGGTTCAACATGTTCGACCTGGCGCAAGACTACGTGCAGCGCGGCATGTCCGCCTACGTCGAGAAGGTGCAGGAGCCCGAGTTCGCAGCGCGCGATCGCGGTTACACCTTCGTCTCGCACCAGCAGGAAGTCGGCACCGGCTACTTCGACGAGGTGACCACGGTCATCCAGGGCGGCAAGTCCAGCGTCACGGCGCTGACCGGCTCGACCGAGGAAGAGCAATTCCACTGATCCGCTGAATCCGCCAGCACAACAATTTCGCTGTCACCTTCGAGCCCGGCCGAGCGCCGGGCTTTTTTTGTGCCCGGCGGCCAGCGGATAGAATTGCGGTCTCTGCACCCAACAAGAGCGAGAAAGGCACCTTGGTTATGACACCGCGAACTACTCCGCAAGGATTCAGCGGCTTTTTCTTCGTCTCCGAAGAAAAGGGCCGGTAGCCCGCGCTCGCTGGTTTCTTCCAGCTCTCATCCCAAGCAAAGCGCGGCCAGTCACCGCGCTTTTTGTTTTTTCGCCCGAGGTTTTCCATGATCCAGATCACGCTTCCCGACAACTCGCGCCGCGAGTTCCCCGGCCCGGTTTCGGTGGCCGAAGTTGCCCAGTCCATCGGACCCGGGCTCGCCAAGATGACGGTGGCCGGCAAGGTCGACGGCAAGCTCGTCGATGCCAGCGACGTCATCGACCATGACGCCAGGCTGCAGATCATCACGCCCAGGGACGACGAGGGCCTGGAGATCATCCGCCACTCGACGGCCCACCTGGTCGGCCACGCGGTGAAGCAGCTCTACCCGACGGCCAAGATGGTCATCGGTCCGGTGATCGAGGAGGGCTTCTACTACGACATCTCCTACGAGCGCCCCTTCACGCCCGAGGACATGGCCGCCATCGAGGCGCGCATGCGCGAGCTCATTGCGCAGGACTACGACGTGGTCAAGAAGATGACGCCGCGCGCCGAGGTCATCGAGGTCTTCAAGTCGCGCGGCGAGGACTACAAGCTGCGCCTCGTCGAGGACATGCCCGACGAGCAGGCCATGGGCCTGTACTACCACCAGGAATACGTCGACATGTGCCGCGGCCCGCACGTGCCGAACACGCGCTTCCTGAAGGTCTTCAAGCTCACGAAGCTCGCCGGCGCCTACTGGCGCGGCGACGCCAAGAACGAGCAGCTGCAGCGCATCTACGGCACGGCCTGGGCCGACAAGAAGCAGCTCGACCAGTACATCCAGCGCATCGAGGAAGCCGAGAAGCGCGACCACCGCAAGCTCGGCAAGGAACTGGACCTGTTCCACATCGACGAAGTGGCGCCGGGCGTGGTGTTCTGGCACCCCAAGGGCTGGGCCGTGTGGCAGGCGGTGGAGCAGTACATGCGCGGCATCTACCGCGACACGGGCTACTGGGAAGTGAAAGGCCCGCAGATCCTCGACAAGAGCCTGTGGGAGAAAACGGGCCACTGGCAGAACTACCGCGACAACATGTTCACGACGGAGTCGGAAAAGCGCGAATACGCGCTCAAGCCGATGAACTGCCCGGGCCACGTGCTCATTTTCAAGAGCGACCTGCGCAGCTACCGCGACCTGCCGCTGCGCTACGGCGAGTTCGGCCAGTGCCACCGCAACGAACCCAGCGGCGCGCTGCACGGCATCATGCGCGTGCGCGGCTTCACGCAGGACGACGGCCACATCTTCTGCACGGAGGACCAGATCCTCGAAGAGTGCGTGGCCTACACGGCGCAGCTGCAGAAGGTCTATGCCGACTTCGGCTTCACGGACATCCTCTACAAGGTGGCCACGCGCCCCGACAACCGCGTGGGCTCCGACGAACTCTGGGACAAGGCCGAGCACGCCGTGATGGAGGCGCTGCGCCGCTCGGGCGTCGATTTCATCATCTCGCCCGGCGACGGCGCCTTCTACGGCCCCAAGATCGAATACACGCTGAAGGACGCGCTGGGCCGCCAGTGGCAGTGCGGCACGATGCAGGTCGACTTCAACACGGCCGAGCGCCTGGGCGGCGAATACGTGACGGAAACGAGCGGCCGCGCCCACCCCGTCATGCTGCACCGCGCCATCGTCGGCAGCCTCGAGCGCTTCATCGGCATGCTGATCGAACACCATGCCGGCGCGCTGCCCGCATGGCTCGCTCCGGTGCAGGTGGCGGTGCTCAACATCAGCGAAGGACAGGCCGACTACGCCGCTTCAGTGGCGAAAACGCTGCAGAATCAAGGGCTTAGGGTCCAGCTGGATCTGCACAACGAGAAGATTACGTATAAAATACGCAAGCATTCGTTGCAAAAGCTTCCCTACATCCTTGTCGTGGGCGACAAAGAGAAGGAAGCTGGTGCCGTCGCAGTGCGCGCCCGGGGCAATCAAGACCTCGGTGCAATGTCCCTCGAATCGTTCGTGCAACGGCTCGTCCAGGATGTTGCTGACAAGCGTTGATTTGTCCCGGAAGCACCCTCATATGTGCTTCTCGTCCCAATCATGCCGCTTGTCCGCGAGGACTGACCCGGCTTCCGCTACAGATTTTGTAGCAATTTTTGAAGGATTCTGACCATCGCTACTGCATTTCGCGACCGCCGCCACCGCGAGGAACGCCAACACCGCCTGAACCGGGAAATCATGGCCCCGGAAGTCCGCCTTGTAGGCCCGGAAAACGAGCCATTGGGTGTTATGAGTCTCTCCGAGGCCTTGCGCCTCGCCGGTGAGGCTGACGTGGATCTGGTAGAGGTCGTTGCCGCGGCCAATCCGCCCGTGTGCCGTCTGATCGAGTACGGCAAGTTCAAGTACCACGAGCAGAAGAAGGCGGCCGAGGCCAAGTCGAAGCAGAAGGTCATTGAGGTCAAGGAAATCAAGTTCCGCCCCGGTACCGACGACGGCGACTACAACATCAAGATGCGCAACATCAAGCGCTTTCTTGAAGAGGGCGACAAATGCAAGATCACGCTGCGCTTCCGCGGCCGCGAGATCACGCACCAGGAGCTCGGCCTGGCGCTGCTGCAGCGAATCCGTGATGAGCTGGGCGACCTGATCGTCGTGGAGCAGTTCCCCAAGCTCGAAGGCCGGCAAATGATCATGATGATCGCGCCGGGCCGCAAGAAGCCGGGTGGCGGCGGTGGTGCCGCAAAGCCGGCTTCTTCGGAAGCGTCGGCGCCCGCGGCGGCCTGAAAAGGCCGCCACGGCGGCAGGTAAAGAGAGTCAGCAGGGTTTGAAGAATTTCGCCGCTGCCGGCGCTTCGCAAGAAGGGCAGGCAGGGGCGGGATAAAGAAGTGTCTCGGGGCCAACAAGTCCGTGGAGTATCCGCGGCGCCTCACGAGCACAAATTAAAGGAGCATTCACATGCCCAAAATGAAGACCAAGAGCAGCGCGAAAAAACGTTTCCGCGTTCGTCCCGGTGGCACCGTCAAGCGCGGTCAAGCCTTCAAGCGTCACATCTTGACGAAGAAGACCACCAAGAACAAGCGTCACCTGCGTGGTGCAGTCGCAGTGCATGAGACCAACATGGTTTCTGTCGCCGCCATGCTGCCCGGCCGTGGCATTTAACTTAGACGAACAAGGAGTACACACATGCCTCGCGTCAAACGTGGTGTAACGGCTCGCGCCCGCCACAAGAAAGTTCTCGCACTCGCCAAGGGTTTCCGCGGTCGCCGCGGCAATGTCTTCCGCATCGCCAAACAGGCGGTGATGAAGGCTGGGCAATATGCCTACCGTGACCGCCGCACCAAGAAGCGCGTATTCCGTCAACTGTGGATCGCGCGTATCAACGCCGCCTCGCGCGAACTGGGCCTGACCTACAGCCAGTTCGCCAACGGCATCCGCAAGGCCGGGATCGAGATCGACCGCAAGATGCTTGCGGACATCGCAGTGCACGACAAGGCCGCTTTTGCCGGCATCGTGGAGCAGGTCAAGGCCAAGCTGGCTGCTTGATTCTGCACAGCAGGGGTGCCGCCTTCGGGCGGCTTCCTGCGCCCACGGCACAAGGGCTGGCGCTTGAAAAGGCTCCAGCTCTTTTTTTATTTCCCGCCTAATTTTTGTTGCTATGAACGAGTTGGACTCCCTTGTCGCCACCGCCCGCGCCGCCTTCGCCGAAGCGAAAACGCCCGCCGAGCTCGAAAACGCCAAGGCCCAGTTCCTCGGCAAGTCGGGCCGCATCACCGAGCTGATGAAGGGCATGGCCGCGCTCAGCGTCGACGAGAAGAAGTCGCGCGGCGCCGCCATCAACGTGGCCAAGCAGGCCATCGAGTCCGCGCTGACTGAACGGCGCCAGCAGCTGGCCGACGAAGAGCTTTCGCTGCAGCTGCGCGCCGAGGCGCTCGACGTGAGCCTGCCCGGCCGCCGCCGCATCCCGGGTGGCCTGCACCCCGTGAGCCGCACGCTGGAGCGCATCGAGGAGATCTTCTCGAGCATGGGCTTCGACGTGGCCGACGGCCCCGAGATCGAGAGCGACTGGCATAGCTTCACCTCGCTCAACAACCCGCCGAACCATCCTGCGCGTTCGATGCAGGACACCTTCTATGTCGACCTGAACGGCGACGACGGCATTCCCTACAACCTGCGTCCGCACACCAGCCCGATGCAGGTGCGCTATGCGCATCAGCACATCAAGAAGTACGCGGCTGAATTTGCAGCCGCGGCCGCCGACGCCACCGGCACCGTCAAGGCGCCCGAGATCCGCGTGATCGCACCCGGCCGCACCTACCGCGTCGACAGCGACGCCACGCACTCGCCCATGTTCCACCAGTGCGAAGGCCTGTGGCTCGGCGAGAACGTGAGCTTCAAGGACCTGAAGGTCGTGTTCACCGACTTCTGCCGCACCTTCTTCGAGAGCGACGACCTCGTGCTGCGCTTCCGTCCGAGCTTCTTCCCGTTCACCGAGCCCAGCGCCGAGATCGACATCCAGTTTGCGAGCGGCCCGCTGGCCGGCCGCTGGCTCGAGGTCGCGGGTTCGGGCCAGGTGCATCCGAACGTGGTGCGCAACATGGGGCTCGACCCCGAGCGCTACATCGGCTTTGCCTTTGGCATGGGCCCCGACCGGCTCACCATGCTGCGCTATGGCGTGAACGACCTGCGCCTCTTCTTCGACGGCGACCTGCGCTTCCTCTCGCAGTTCCAGTAAGCACCCGTCCATAGAAACAGAAACCGAATACGAGATCGAAGAGATGCAATTCCCGGAATCCTGGCTGCGCGAGTTCTGCAACCCGCCCCTCGACAGCGCCGCACTGGCCGAAACGCTCACCATGGGCGGCTTCGAGGTCGAGGAGCGCCGCCCCGTGGCGCCGCCCTTCAGCCGCATCGTGGTCGGCGAAATCAAGGAAGCCGTGCAGCACCCCAACGCCGACCGCCTGCGCGTGTGCCAGATCGACGCGGGGCAGGGCGCCTTGCTCAACATCGTGTGCGGCGCGCCCAATGCGCGCGTCGGCATCAAGGTGCCCTGCGCGCTGGTCGGCGCCGAACTGCCGCCCGGTGAAGACGGCAAGCCCTTCCTCATCAAGCTCGGCAAGCTGCGCGGCGTGGAAAGCCAGGGCATGCTGTGCTCGGCGCGCGAACTGAAGCTCAGCGAAGACCACGGCGGCCTGCTCGAACTCGACGCCGACGCGCCCATTGGCGCCGATGTGCGCGACGTGCTCAAGCTCGACGACGCGCTGCTCACGCTCAAGCTCACGCCCAACCTCGCGCATGGCCTGAGCGTGTACGGCGTGGCGCGCGAGCTTGCGGCGCTGACCGGTGCGCCGCTCAAGACGCCCGCCATCGCGCCGGTGGCCGCGTCGTTTGCCGACGTGCTGCCGGTCAAGGTGGAAGCGCCCGAACTCTGCGGCCGTTTTTCGGGCCGCATCGTGCGCGGCGTGAACACCAAGGTGGCCACGCCCGCGTGGATGGTCGATCGCTTGGCGCGCTGCGGCCAGCGCAGCGTGACGCCGCTGGTCGACATCTCGAACTACGTCATGTTCGAGTACGGCCAGCCCAGCCACATCTTCGACCTCGACAAGATCCACGGCGGCCTCACGGTGCGCTGGGGCAAGGCGGGCGAGCAGCTCAAGCTGCTCAATGGCAACACCATCGGCGTCGACGACAAGGTCGGCGTGATCGCCGACGACCAGGCCGTCGAATCGCTCGCGGGCATCATGGGCGGCGATGCCACCTCGGTGTCCGACGACACGCGCAACATCTACGTCGAGGCCGCGTTCTGGTGGCCCGAAGCCGTGCAGGGCCGCTCGCGCCGCTTCAACTTCTCGACCGATGCGGGGCACCGCTACGAGCGCGGCGTCGATCCGAGCCGCACGGTGGAAATCATCGAGCGCATCACGCAGCTCATCATCGAGATCTGCGGCGGCCAGGCCGGCGCCATGGACGACAAGATCCTGAACGTGCCCGAGGCCATGCCCGTCACGCTGCGCGTGGCGCGCGCCGCGCGCGTCATCGGCATGCCGCTCACGCAGGCCCAATGCGCCGATGCGCTGCGCCGCCTCGGTTTTGCGCTGAGCGAAGGCGAGGGCACGTTGACCGTGACGCCGCCGCCGCATCGCTTCGACCTGCTGATCGAGGAAGACCTGATCGAAGAGGTCGCGCGCCTGGTCGGCTTCAACAACCTGCCGACCACCGCGCCGCTCGCGCCCATCACCGCGCGCGTGCGGCCCGAGGCCCGGCGCAGCCGCTTCGCGGTGCGCCGCAGCCTGGCCGCGCTCGGCTACCAGGAAACCATCAACTTCAGCTTCGTCGAGGCGCACTGGGAGCAGGACCTGGCCGGCAACGCCAATCCGGTGAAGCTCCTCAACCCCATTGCCAGCCAGATGAGCGTGATGCGTTCGTCCCTGCTGGGCTCGCTGCTGCAGGTGCTCAAGTTCAACCTCGACCGCAAGGCGCCGCGCGTTCGCGTGTTCGAAGTGGGCCGCGTGTTCATGCGCGACGACAGCGTGGCCACCACCGACAGCACCGTGCGCGGCGTCGACCAGCCGATGCGCGTGGCCGGCCTCGCCTGGGGTGATGCGGAAGAAGCGCGCTGGGACGGCAAGCCGCAGCGCGTCGATTTCTACGATGCCAAGGGCGACGTCGAAGCGCTGCTCGCACCGCGGGTGCCGAGCTTCGAGCCGGCCGAGCATCCGGCCCTGCACCCCGGCCGCTCGGCGCGCGTGCTGGTCGACGGCAGGGCCATCGGCTTCATCGGCGAACTGCATCCGCGCTGGCGCCAGAAGTGGGACTTCGCGCTGGCGCCGGTGCTGTTCGAGCTCGACCTCGATGCCGTCGCCGCGCGGCCCGTGCCCGTGGCCCAGCCGGTGCCCAGGCACCAGGCGGTGGAGCGCGACATTGCCGTGGTGGTGGCCGAAGCCGTCACGCACAATGCGCTGATGCAGGCCATTCATTCGGCGCCGGCAGCGCAAGGGCTGTTGCGTGACGCCACGCTGTTCGACATCTATCGTCCGCAACCTGCGCGCGACGGTGCGGTGCCGGCATCGGGCGGGCTTGCGCAAGGGGAGAAGAGCATGGCGGTCCGCCTGAGCTTCCAGGACGACAGCGCCACGCTCACCGACGAGCAGGTGGAACCGGCCGTGCGTGCCATCGTCGAACAACTGAGCGCCAGACTCGGCGCACGCCTGAGAGGTTGATGAGAATGAACGCTGCGGAATTCACGCTCGAAGCTCTCGAAACGCCCGCACTCACCAAGGCGCACCTGGCCGATCTGCTGTTCGAACAGATCGGCCTCAACAAGCGCGAATCCAAGGACATGGTCGAGGCCTTCTTCGACCTGATCGCCAACAGCCTGATCGAGGGCACCGACGTCAAGATCTCCGGCTTCGGCAACTTCCAGATTCGCGTGAAGGCGCCGCGGCCGGGCCGCAACCCGCGCACCGGCGAGGCCATTCCGATCGGCGAGCGGCGCGTGGCCACCTTCCATGCGAGCGCCAAGCTCAAGGAACAAATCCACGGAAGCATCGAGCAGGGCGGCAGTTCCGAGGTCGAGTGGAGCCTGGGCGCCGAATAAGTGCTTGGTGCCCGGCGCGTGCGTAGAGTAATCTCTAAGGTTTCCCGCGCACGGTCTTGATTTCAATGGAGAAAACGCTCCCGCCCATTCCCGTCAAACGCTACTTCACCATTGGTGAGGTGGGCGAGCTCTGCGGCGTCAAGCCGCACGTGCTTCGCTATTGGGAGCAGGAGTTCACGCAACTGCGGCCCATGAAGCGGCGCGGCAACCGGCGCTACTACCAGCACCACGAGGTGCTCATGATCCGCCGCATCCGCGACCTGCTCTACGACCAGGGCTTCACCATCAGCGGCGCGCGCAACAAGCTGCAGGAGCTGGTGCAGGGCGAGCGCGAGCGGCGCAAGGCCGGCGTGGTGCCGCTCGAGGGCATGGAAGCCGTCGAGATCGACCAGGAAGAGTTCGAGGCGGCCATCCACCAGGAAGAAGACAGGGCCAGCCCCGAGACCGAGCCCAAGACCGCGCCTCGCACGGTCGATCCATCGCAGTTGCTGCACCTGCGCCGCGAGCTTTTTGAAATTCGTGAGCTGCTGACCGTCGGACGGTGATTTCAGCCGGCTATAATTGAGAGCTTCGGTGTGTGGCGCAGCCTGGTAGCGCACTTGCATGGGGTGCAAGGGGTCGAAGGTTCGAATCCTTTCACACCGACCAATAAAACGTCCAAGGGCGTCCGGTTTCATCCACCGGACGCCCTTTTTCATTGGGGAACTGGGCGAAACGGGTCCGCAGGCATGAGCGGCCCCTCACCGTGCCGGATCAGCGAAATCGCCCCATCGCAATGCTCCGGCCACCTGTGGCTTGCCGGATATCCTCAAAACGCCATGCGAATGCCGAAGTCGTACCCCAGCGCGCTGCGCGGCTGCATGCCGGCAGTGGTCGCGTAGCCTGGCTGCGGAAAGATCGCCGGCAGGCTCAGCACCAGCGGCGTCACGCCCATCACGGTCGGGTTGTTGCGGCCATTGGCGATGTGGATGCGCGCCACCGATGCATACAGCGCGGTGCGCTTCGACAGGTTGTGCACATAGCCCAGCGCCAGCTTGTTCACCGACGAATTGCCGTCCGGCAGCTCGAGCCCGTTGACGAAGCGCACCCGGGCGTAGGAAGCGCGCAGCATGCCCGCGCCCAGCGGCACGTTGACGCCGGCCATGAGGCCGTCATAGCGGTCGTCCAGGCGCAGCGAGCCATTGGCAAACGGCGTGGCGCTGCTGCGCACGTCGCGCACGCGCGACCATTCGCCGAACACCTTCACCGCGCCGAAGTCGTACGAGGCACCCAGGTTCAGGCTCTTGATCTTCTCGCCCTGCGCGGCGGTGCTGGCCAGCGTGCTCTCGCCGTAGCCCAGCGCCACGTCGGCCGGGCCGCTGGCCCAGCCGATGCGCCCACCCACGTAGCGGCCGCGCTTGGAGGGACTGTCGGGCACGTTGCTGATCCTGGTGTTCTCGTGCAGTGCGTACTGCACCTGGCCGTAGAAGCCGCCCAGGCCCGGCGGCAGGAAGTAGCTGAGGGCGTTGCTGGTGCGCAGGTAGCTGTCGGTGCCCGCCGAAAGGCCGCCGTTCAGCAGGCCGCCCGTGGCCAGCGCGCGCGAGGCCGCGATGTTGCTGTTGACCACGGCGATCAGGTTCGTGCCCACGCCGTTGACGCTGAACGGGTCGAACACGGCGTCGTTCCAGAACGAGGCGGTGTAGTCGCGGCCCAGGCGCAGTTCGCCGAAAGGACCGCTCAGGCTGAGCGTGGAACGGCGTCCGAAGTTCGCGATGCCGCCGCCCGTGTCATTGTTCAGCGGCGCTTCCAGCCAGAAGCCTGCGGCCAGCCCGCCGCCGAGGTCTTCGGTGCCGCGGAAACCGAGACGGCTGGAGGCATTGCCCGAGGGCGACAGCACGGTCTGGCTTTGCCGCAGCTCGGCCGGGCGCAGCGGGTTCCAGGAATTGCTGGTGGTGCGGTAGTGGCTGACGCCCGCATCGACCACGCCGAACAGCGTGAGCGAGGACTGGGCAAGGCAGTGGCCGGCGGCCAGGGCGGCCGCGGCGGCGACGAGGGATTGCTTCTTCATGGTCTTGTCTCCTGTTTGTTGTTTGGTTCTTGCCTGCCTATGCGCCGGCCGCGGCCAGCAGGTGATCGCCCCAGCTGTCGCGCAGCAGGTTCTTCTGCACCTTGCCGGTCGCGCCCAGCGGAATGCTGTCGACGAACACCACGTCGTCCGGCGTCCACCACTTGGCGATCTTTCCGTCGTAGAAGCGCAGCAGCTCGTCGCGCGCGAGCGCCTGCCCGGGCTTGCGCACCACCACCAGCAGCGGGCGCTCGTCCCACTTCGGATGGCGCGCCGCGATGCAGGCCGCCATCGCGACGGCGGGGTGGGCCATCGCGATGTTTTCCAGGTCGATCGAGCCGATCCACTCGCCGCCGGACTTGATCACGTCCTTGCTGCGGTCGGTGATCTGCATGAAGCCGTCGGCGTCGATGGTGGACACGTCGCCCGTGGGAAACCAGCCGTCCACGAGCGGGCCGTCGCCTTCGCCCTTGAAGTAGCGCGAGAGGATCCAGGGGCCGCGCACCATCAGCTCGCCCGCGCTGCGTCCGTCGTGGGGCAGGGCGGTGCCGTCGGCGTCGACGATCTTCATCTCGACGCCGTACACGGCCCGGCCCTGCTTCGACTGGATGGCCAGGCGCTGCTCGGCGTCGAGTGCCCGGTGGGCGGGCTTGAGCGCGCCGGCCGTGCCCAGCGGGCTCATCTCGGTCATGCCCCAGGCATGCAGCACCTGCACGCCATGGCGCTCCTGGAAGGCGCGCATCATCGCGGGCGGGCAGGCCGAGCCGCCGATGATGGTGCGGCGCATGGTCGAGAACGCCAGGCCGTGGCTTTCCACATGCGCCAGCAGGCCCTGCCACACGGTGGGCACGCCGGCGGAGACGGTCACGCCCTCGGCCTCGAACAGGTCGTGCAGCGACTTGCCGTCGAGCCGGGGGCCGGGGAACACCAGCTTGGCGCCCACCATGCAGGCGATGTACGGCAGGCCCCAGGCGTTCACATGGAACATCGGCACCACGGGCAGGATGGTGTCGGCGCTGGCACAGTTCAGCGCGTCGGGCAGGGCCGCTGCATAGCTGTGCAGCACCGTGGAGCGGTGGCTGTACAGCACGCCCTTGGGGTTGCCGGTGGTGCCCGAGGTGTAGCACAGCGAGGAGGCGGTGCGCTCGTCGAAGTCAGGCCACTCGAAGCGGGACGATTGCGCCTCCAGCAGGTCTTCGTAGCACAGCAGGCCGGGAATCGTCGAAGACGCCGGCATGTGCGCCCGGTCGGTCATCGCGACGAAGGCCTTGACGGTGGACACGTGCGGGGCAATGGCCTCGACCAGCGGCAGGAAGCTCAGGTCGAAGCACAGCACGCGGTCTTCGGCGTGGTCGACGATCCAGCGCACCTGGTCCGGGTGCAGGCGCGGGTTCAGCGTGTGCAGCACGGCGCCCGAGCCCGAGACCGCGTAGTACAGCTCCATGTGGCGATAGCCGTTCCAGGCCAGCGTGGCGACGCGGTCGCCGTGTTCAACGCCCAGTGCGGCCAGCGCGTTGGCGAGCTGGCGCGCGCGCCGGCCCAGCGCGCGGTAGGTGGTGCGGTGCAGGTCGCCTTCGACGCGGCGCGAGACGATCTCCTGTTCGCCGTGCTGGGTCTCCGCGTGCGTCAGCAGGGAGGAGATCAGCAGCGGCCGATCCATCATCAATCCGTTCATGGGGTGAGGTTCTTCGTTCGTTCGTTGTTCTTCATTCAGGGCACGAGCACGGTGGTACCGGTGGTCTTGCGGCCTTCGAGCGCGCGGTGCGCCTCGGCGGCATCGGCCAGCGCGAAGCTCTGCTGCGGCTCGCTCACGATGCGCCCGGCCAGCACATGGCCGAACAGCTCCTCGGCCATGGCCAGCATGTGCGGACGCGGATGGATGTAGTGCACCATCGCCGGCCGCGTGAGCCAGATCGAGCCCTTGGCCGCGAGCAGCTTGGTGTCGAGGACCACCGCCCCCGACGAGGTGCCGTTGCTCACCAGCGTGCCGCGCGGCTGCAAGCAGTCGAGCGAGGCTTCCAGCGTGTCCTTGCCCACCGAGTCGTACACCACCGGCACGCCCTTGCCCTCGGTGATCTCGCGCACGCGCTCGGCGATGCTCTCGCGCGAGGTCACGATGGTGTGGGCGCAGCCGTTGGCCCTGGCAATGGCCGCCTTCTCGTCGGTGCTGACGGTGCCGATCATCGTCACGCCCATCGCACGCGCCCACTGGCAGGCGATCAGGCCCACGCCGCCGGCGGCTGCGTGGTACAGGATGGTCTCGCCACCCTTCAAGGGATAGACCTGGCGGAACAGGTACTGCGCCGTCATGCCCTTCATCATCAGCGTGGCCGCGGTGCGGTCGGAGATGCCCTCGGGCAATGGAATGAGCACGTCGGCCGGCATCACGCGCACCTGCGAATACGCACCCTGCGGGCCGATGAGGTAGCCCACGCGGTCGCCCACGCGGACATCGGTCACGCCCGGCCCCACGGCCTCCACCACGCCCACGGCGTCGGAGCCCAGGCCATTGGGCAGGTCCAGCGGATAGCGCCCGGTGCGAAAGTAGATGTCGATGAAGTTGACGGCGATGAGGCTGTGGCGCACGCGCGCCTGGCCCGGGCCGGGCTCGCCGACCTCGACGTGTTCGAGCTTGAGCACGTCGGCGCTGCCGGTCTCGTGGAAGCGGATGGCCTGGTTCATGGTGCGTCTCCTGGAGTGCGTGGATGCATGGGAAGAGGCATTCTTGCGGCGTGCTGCGGCGCCGGGAAGCGCGGCCGAAGGGATGTCCCAAATTGACAAATGGACGCCCCAATAAAGCAAGAACCGAGGGCGGGGTGCGCCAGATACTGGCGGCGTTGGCCCATCGAGGCCCGCGTGACAAGAACCGGAGACAACCCATGAAACTGCTGCACCTCGTGCGCGCCGCCGCGGCGCTGGTCGGATGCTCGATGGCCCTCGGGGCCTGGGCGCTGGGCGACAAGCCCGTCAAGCTCATCGTTCCCGCGCCGCCGGGCGGCACGATGGACATCGTCGCCCGCGTCGTCGGCCAGCAGATGGCGCTGGACATCGGCCGCCCCGTGGTTGTCGAGAACCGGCCCGGCGCCGGCGGCTCGATCGGCCTGCAGGCCATGCTGCAGGCGCCGGCCGATGGCAACACCCTCGTGATGGCAGCCAGCAACGTGCTGGCCGAAACGCCGCAGGTCGTGAAGATGCCCTTCGATCCGCTCAAGGACGTGGTGCCCATCGCCTCGGTGGCCCGCTCGGGCGTGGTGCTCGTGACGGCGGCGAGCTTCCCGGCCAAGGATTTCCAGGGCCTGGTCGCGGAGCTGAAGGCGCGCCGGGGCAAGGCCAGCTTCGCCAGCTACAGCCCCGGCACCGTGTCGCAGTACGCCGGGCTGATCCTCAGCGACCGCGCGGGGCTCGACCTGCAGCATGTCGGCTACCCCGGTTCGCCACCCGCGCTGCAGGACCTGCTGGGCGGCCAGGTCGACCTGATGTTCGACGGCATGCTCACCTCGATGCCGCTCATCAAGGCCGGCAAGCTGCGCCCCTATGCCTTCACCGGCAAGACCCGGTCGCGCTTCCTGCCCGACCTGCCGACCACGACCGAGCTCGGCTACCCGGACCTCGA
Organism: Variovorax sp. V93; assembly: GCF_041154485.1. Lineage (NCBI taxonomy): Bacteria > Pseudomonadati > Pseudomonadota > Betaproteobacteria > Burkholderiales > Comamonadaceae > Variovorax > Variovorax sp. V93. The sequence goes on from NZ_AP028669.1 coordinate 2,086,774, forward strand.
GTTCCGGGGCTGGGTCGGCTTCATCGGCTCCAGCAGGCTGCCGGCCGACGTGCTCGCCAGGCTGCACGCCATGATCGACAAGGCCGCGAAGGCGCCCGCAGTGCAGCAGAAGCTGCTCGACGTGGGCCTGGAGCCCGAACTCAGCACCGACACGCCCGCGCTCGTCGCCGAGACCAGGGCGCTGTCCGAGCGCAACGCCGCCATCGTCAGGAAGTACCGCATCCAGGCGAACTGACCGGCACCGCCATTCACCGGAGACCCACCATGAAGATCAGGCCCATCACGCCCTCCCTCGGCGCGGAAGTCTCGGACGTCCACCTCGGCGAGGCCTCGCGCGACCCCGAGCGCTTTGCGCCGATCCGCGCCGCGCTGCTCAGGCACAAGGTGCTTTTCTTTCGCGGACAGGACATCACGCGCGCCGAGCATGTTGCCTTCGCGCGCTGCTTCGGCGCGCTCGAGGACCACCCCGTCGTCGGCAGCGACCCCGAACACCCGGGTCTCGTGCGCATCTACCGCAGCGACAACAAGCACAGCTACGAGAACACCTACCACTGCGACGGCCTGTGGCGCCAGAGCCCCGCGATGGGCGCGGTGCTGCGCTGCATCGAGTGCCCGGAGATCGGCGGCGACACCATCTGGGTCAACATGGTCCAGGCGCACGACGAGCTGCCCGAAGAGATCAAGCAGAAGGTGCGCAACCTGCGCGCCAAGGCCAGCATCGAGCATTCGTTCGGCGCCGTCATGCCCATGGAAGCCCGCCTCAAGCTCGGCCAGGACCATCCGCCCGTGGAGCATCCGGTGGTGCGCACGCATCCGGAGACCGGCGAGAAGGTGCTCTACGTGGGCAGCTTCACCACGCACTTCGTGAACTACAGCACCCCCGAGAACGTGCGCCACGGCGTCGACAAGACGCCGGGCGCGGCGCTGCTGCTGAACTACCTGCTCAGCCGGGCCACCATTCCCGAGTACCAGGTGCGCTGGTCCTGGCAGCCGGGCGACGTGGTCGTCTGGGACAACCGCAGCACGCAGCACTACGCGCTGAACGACTACTGGCCCGCGCCGCGCAAGATGGAACGCGCCGGTATCGTGGGCGACGTGCCGTACTGAGCCATGCGCTTCCTTTCGACATCCGCATTGCAACCAGAAAACGCCACGCCATGAACTTCCTCGACGGCCACCTCTTCCCCGAGAACCAGCAACCCTTGATCATCACTGCCGCCCCCTACGCGCCGGGCTGGCTTCCCTCGGACTTCCCGGAAGAGATCCCGGTCACGATGGAGGATCAGATCCAGAAGGCGGTCGACTGCCACAACGCCGGCGCCGCGGTGCTGCACCTGCATGTGCGCGAGCTCGACGGCAAGGGCAGCAAGCGGCTGTCGAAGTTCAACGAACTGATCGCCGGCGTGCGCGCCCGCGTGCCCGAGATGATCATTCAGGTGGGCGGCTCGATCAGCTTCGCGCCGGAGAGCGAGGGCGCCGCGGCCAAGTGGCTGTCGGACGACACGCGCCACATGCTGGCCGAACTCGATCCGAAACCGGACCAGGTGACGGTGACCGTCAACACCTCGCAGATGAACGTCACGGAGCACGCCGAGCTGGCGGACTTCCAGGGCACCTCGCGCGAGATCCCGGCCATCTTCGAGGCCTACAGGGAGATGACGGTGCCCGCCCAGCCGGGCTGGGTCGAGGAGCACGTCCGCCGCCTCACCAAGGCCGGCATCCAGAGCGCCTTCCAGTGCTACAACATCAACAGCTTCGAGTCGGTCGAACGGCTCATGCGGCGCGGCGTCTACAAGGGCCCGCTGGTGATGAACTGGGTGGCGATCAGCGGCGGCATGGACGCGCCGAACATCTACAACCTCGCGAACTTCGTGCGCGCCGTGCCCGACGGCGCGGTGCTCACCGTGGAAAGCTCGGTGCGCAACGTGCTGCCCGTGAACATGATGGGCATCGCCATGGGCCTGCACGTGCGCTGCGGCACCGAGGACGTGCTGTGGAACCAGACGCGCACGGCCAAGATCGGCACGGTGGCCCAGATCGAGCAGTTGGTGGAAATCTCGCGCCAGTTCGGCCGCCCGATCGCCACGGCGCAGCAGGCGCGCGAGATCTGCAAGATCGGCGTCTTCTACGACACGGCGGAAGAATCGCTGGCGGCCAACGGCTTTGCGCCGAACCGCAACGGCGCCAACCAGGGCTTCCTGCGCAAGGCGGCCTGAGAGGCCGCGCGGCGATGGCAAAGCGTTGTCTCATGCGCGCCTTCTGGCACCTGCTGGAGGGCCTCGCGCATGCCCTGCGCTTCGAAGCCCCGGCTCAGAACGCGCGGACCGCCCCCTGAGCCACCGCGTCGGCCGTCTGCTTGCTCCACTGCGAGGCGCTGCAGCCGAAGTGGTGGCGGAACCAGTGGCTGAAGCTGCTCGGCCCCGAGAAGCCCAGCAGTTCGGCCACTTCGCTCAGCGGCAGGTCGCTGTCGCGCAGGTGGCGCTTGACGAGCTCGGAGCGCACGTGGTCGAGCAGGCTGCTGAAGGTGAATCCTTCGGCCTCGAGCCGGCGGTGCAGCGTGCGGCGGTCCACGCGCAGGTGCCGCGCCACTTCCTGCGCGGTGCAGCCGCCGCCGGGCAGCAGCGCCAGGATCAGTTCGCGGCAGGCTTCGCGCGTGCTTTCGCCGCGGTCCTTCAGTGCCGCCTCCAGGTACTCCCGCGCAAAACGCGCCGCCCCCTGGTCGCCCGATTCGCGCGGCTTGCGCAGGTCGGCCGCCAGGCACACGAGGCCGTTGAAATCCTGGTTGAACTTGACGCTGCGCCTGAAGAAGGCCCGGTGCGCCGCCATGTCCGCCGGCGGCCGGTGCGTGAAGCAGACCTGCAGCGGCCGCCATTGCGGATCGATCAGCTCGCCGAGGATGCGGAACATGATGCCGACGGCCAGCTCCATCGACTGGCGCATCGGCAGTCCGGGGCTGGGCAACAGGTCCTCGCGGAGGATGACCATGTCGCCCGCGTCCTCGAGGTGGAAGCTCAGCGAGGCGTTCACCAGCTTCAGGTAGCGGCCCAGCGTGTCGAGCGCGTCGCGCGGCGTGGGCTCCTCCCGCAGCACGACGCTGATCGGGCCCAGCGCGGAGAGCTTGCGCTGCGCCGCGAGCCGCAGCGCGAAATCCTCGGTGCGCGTGGCGCGCGCGGTGATCTCGAGCAGTTCGCGCACGGCGTCGCCGGGGATCAGCGTCTCGGGATGCTCGAGCAGCCGGGCCTCCAGGCCCACGCTGCGCATGAAGGCATGCGGGTCCCGGCCGAGCGACTGCACCAGCTCCACATAGCCGCTGAGGCTCGCGCTGCGCATCAGTCGACCGAGGTGTTTCATGGGTGGCTTGCCGGGCCCCGTGCTCACTCGGGGCTGATCTTGAGCTGGAGTTTCTCGATGATCGCCCGGTTGTGGGCGGCCGTGGCGTCCAGCGTCTGCCGCAGCTGCTGCAGCGACATGTCGCGGGGCGGATCGTAATTCTGCGCGAGCAGGGCCTCGCGGAACTTCGGCGCCTGCACGGCCCTGGCCACCTCGGCGCGGATTTTCTCCTGCAGCGGCAGCGGCATGCTGCTCAGCACGAACACGCCGACGCTCGCGTCGGGCATCATGAAGCCGGGCAGTCCCAGTTCGCCGAAGGTGGGCACGTCGGGCAGGAAACGCGAGCGCTTCGGCGATGCCACGGCCAGGCCCTTGAGCTTGCCGCTGCGGACCAGGGGCGCGACGTTGCTCACCACCTCGAAGGTCAGCTGCACCTGGTTGCCCATCAGGTCGACCAGCGCCGGCGCCGAGCCCTTGTACGGCACCACGAGGATGTCGTTGCCGCTACGCTCGCGCAGCATCTCGCCCAGCAGGTTGGAGCGCGTGCCCGTGCTCAGGTTGGCCACGCTGACCGAGCGCGGGTTCTTCCTGGCGTGCGCCAGCAGTTCCTCGACCGTGTTCGGCGCAAAGCCGGCATTGGCCACCAGCACATGGAACATGCCCGTTACCTCGCCGACGTAGGTGAAGGTCTTCAGCGGGTCGAAGGGCGTCTTCACCGCGAGCGGAATGTCGGACAGCACGCTCGACGGCCCCACCATCAGCGTGTGCCCGTCGGCCGGCGCGCCCATCAATGCGCGCTCGGCGATGACGGCGGAGCCGCCCGGCTTGTTGTCCACCAGCACGGTCTGGCCGAGGTTGAGGCGCAGCTGTTCCGCAAGCAGCCGCGCGGCCGCGTCGGAGATGCCGCCGGGCGGCGCGGGAACGATCAGCCGGATGGGCTTTTCGGGCCAGGGCTGGGCCGACGCGGCGCCCACGGCGCAGTACAGCGCGGCCAGGCAGATCCAGGGGAGCCGCAGCAGATGCAGAAACATGATGGTTCGTCCTCGGGTCGAAGGGAAGGGGCGGGAGCGTGCGGATTCTGCGGCGCGGCCCACCGGAACACTTGGCGCCAGGCGCCGGTCACTTATCCGATGGCGACAGCGCGGCCCGTGCCGGCGAAGGGCGCTCCAACGTCCCGCAAAGACAAGGCACCGCCCCAGGGAAGCAAGAAGTTTTTGGGAGCGAGCCAGACACTTCCGGCGTCACAGACCCCTTCCCACCGGAGACAAAGCAGCATGAACTTCCTCGACGGCCACCTTTATCCCGAGAACCAGCAACCCTTGATCATCACGGCCGCGCCCTATGCGCCGGGGTGGATTCCTGCCGACTTTCCGGAAGACATTCCGGTCACGATGGAAGAGCAGATCCAGAAGGCGGTCGACTGCTACGAAGCCGGCGCCACCGTGCTGCACCTGCATGTGCGCGAGGCCAACGGCAAGGGCAGCAAGCGCCTGTCGATGTTCAACGAGCTGATCGCCGGCGTGCGCGCCCGCGTGCCCGAGATGATCATCCAGGTGGGCGGCTCCATCAGCTTCGCACCCGAGGACGACGGTGCGGCGGCCAAGTGGCTCAGCGACGACACGCGTCACATGCTGGCCGAGCTCACGCCCAAGCCCGACCAGGTGACCGTGACCGTCAACACCACGCAGATGAACGTGACCGAGCACGCCGGGCTGGACGACTTCAAGGGCCTGTCGCGCGGCGACCCCAGGCTCTATTCGACCTACAAGGACATGATCGTGCCCTCGAACCCCAGCTGGGTCGAGGAGCACATCCGCCGCCTCACGGCCGCGGGCATCCAGAGCGAGTTCCAGTGCTACAACATCAACAGCTTCGAGACCATCGAGCGGATGATCCGCCGCGGCGTCTACAAGGGGCCGCTGGTGATGAACTGGGTGGCCATCAGCGGCGGCATGGACCAGGCGAACATCTACAACCTGGCCAACTTCCTGCGCGCCGCGCCCGACGGTTCGGTGGTCACGGTCGAGAGCTCGGTGCTCAACGTGCTGCCCGTGAACATGATCGGCATCGCCCTGGGCCTGCATGTGCGCTGCGGCATCGAGGACGTGCTGTGGAACCAGACCCGCACCGGCAAGATGAGTTCGGTCGAGCAGATCAGGCAACTGGTGCGCATCTCGACCGAGTTCGGCCGCCCCATCGCAACGGCGCAGCAGGCGCGAGAGATCATGAAGATCGGCGTCTTCTACGAGACGGCCGAAGAGACGCTCGCGGCCAATGGCTTCGCACCCAATCGCAACGGTGCGCAGCAGGGCTTCCTTCGCAAGCCGGCCTGAGGCACGGCGCCGCGGATTTCCCGCAAGGTCACCGCCCTCGCAGCGGATCTATCCGGTCAGTATGGGCTTCAGCGCGTCGGCCTCCAGCGCGACAAAGTCGAAGAACGCCTCGACCCGGGGCAGGTGCCGCGCATCGGGATGGCTCAGCAGCCGCCAGGCGCGGGTGAGTTCCGGGATGGGTTCCAGAACCCGGACGAGATCGGGCTCGGCATCGCCGAGTGCGATCGGCAGAGCGGCAACGCCGACGCCGGCCTTCGCGGCCGACACGAGCGCGAGCACGCTGTCGCTGCGGGCCGCATACTGCGCATCGGGCGCGATCTCGCGAAGCCAGAGCGACAGACGATGGCGGGCAAGACTCTCGTCGAACGCGATGAGCGGCCGGGTCTTCAGCTCCTCGACGGACCCTGGCGCGCCGTGGCGCTCCACATAGGCGCGGCTGGCGTAGACCGCCCATATCGAATCCGCGATCTTGCGGCCGACCAACTGCCCCTCGGTGTCGCCGGAGCGAAGAGCCACATCGGCTTCGCCCTTCGACAGGTCGATGTAGCGATCGGCCAGGACGAATTGGATCCGGATATCCGGATGCAGCGCGTGGAACCGGTCGACGAATCCGGCGCGCGTCAGGCGTATGGCGATCGGCTCGGGGCAGGTCAGGCGCAGGACGCCGGCATGCGCGGCCTCTGCGACCCCTTGTTCGAACGCCTCGACCGCCGCGGCAACCGCCTCCGCGGCCGGAAGCACCATCGCGCCCGCGGCCGTCAGGCGGTATCCGTTCGGCAAGCGCTCGACCAGGCGCAGCTTCAGGCGCGCCTCCAGTTCGGCGACGCGCCGCTGCACGGTGGACTGGTTGACCTGGAGCTTGCGAGCCGCGGCCAGCGTGCTCCCCTGGTGGGCTACCGCAAGGAGGTATTTGAGGTCGTTCCAGTCGAACATCAGCGCACCTCCGTGGGTCTGCGCTGCAGTATGCAATTGCGCGGCCCCCTTCTGCAATCTTCCCGACTACCGCCGGCCCGGCCCGCGGCGCATCATGCCCGCACCAATCTCCGAGGGCCCAAGCCATGACCTACACCTTGTCCAATCCAATGGTCGAAGCCGCACGCGCGCAGTGGGACGCTGCCGCCGAAGGGTGGGACGCGCAGTCGCCGGCGCTGCATGCATGGCTGTCCGGGCCGACGCGAACCATGCTCGAGATGGCCGGCATCGAGCCTGGAGATTGCGTGCTCGACCTGGCCGCCGGAGCCGGCGAGCAGACCCTTGCGCTCGCGGCGCGGCTCGGACCCCGAGGCCGGATCGTCGCCACCGATCTCTCACCCGCGCTCGTCGAGCGGCTGCGGCGTGGCGTCCTGCATGCCGGCTTCCCGGCCATCGAGGCACGGGTGGCCGACGCGCAGATGCCTCTGCCAGAGGTGAACGTCTTCGATGCCGCGATCTGCCGGCTCGGCCTCATGCTCATGCCGGAGCCGGCGCGGTGCCTGAGCGCCACCCGCTCGGCACTCAAGCCCGGCGGCCGCTTCTCGGCCATGGTCTTTGCGGGGCCGCAGGAGAATCCATGCATCCGCATTCTCATGGCGACGGCACTGCGCCATGCGGGTCTCGGGCCGCGAGATCCGTTCGCTCCCGGCGGTCTTCTGAGCCTTGGAGGCCCGGCGCACCTCGACCATCTCTTCCTGGCCGCCGGCTTCGGCGAGGTCTCGACCCTTCGGCTCGACGCGCCGTTCCGCCTGCCGTCGGTCGACGGCTACATCGCCTTCCTGCGCGCTGCCGCCGCGCCCGTGATGGCGATGCTGTCGCGGCTTGCGCCGGCTGCGCAGGAGGCGGCCTGGCAGGACATGCGCGAGCAGCTTGCGGTGTTCCAGGGCCCTGAGGGCTGGTCCGGCCCGAACACGCTGCTGGTGACCACGGGACGAAAGCAATGACCGGCGAGCGCGGCTGATCCTCGGCCCCTGGCAGCGCCTACGTGCGCGGCCCCCTGGGCGCGCCCGCCTTCGCCGGCAGCAAGTGCCCGATGGGCAACGCCGCTTCCGACTTGATCTCGCGCAGCACGATGCTCGAGCGCACGTGCGTCACGCCCGGCAGGCTGAAGAGCACTTCGTGCAGGAAGCGCTCGTAGTGCTTCATGTCCGGCACCGTCACGTTGAGGATGTAGTCCGCCGGCCCGGTGGCCGACACGCAGCGGATGATCTGCGGGCACGCGGCCACCACTTCCTCGAAGCGCTGCACCATCGCCTCGCTGTGCCGATCGAGGTTCACTTCCGCCACGGCCGACACATGCAGTCCCACCAGCTCGGGGTCGATCAAGGCCGTGTAGCCGCGGATCACGCCGGCGGCCTCCATCTCCCGGATGCGCTTCCAGCACGGTGTGGGCGAGAGCCCGACGGCCTCGGAAATCTGCTGCACGGTCTGCCGCCCGTCGTGCTGCAGTGCAGAAAGGATCTTGAGGCAATGCTCGTCAAGAGAAACAGAATCAACGTTCATCGCGGTTTCCGAGAGGATTCTTCTTCAAACAAGGGTCTGCGCCAGTGTATTGAAGAAACACTTACTCGGGGTGCGGCAGAACAATTCCGGGCATGAACGTCCCCCACAAGACCACCGCGCTGCAGCGGCCCGACTACCAGCTTTCCGACAACCTCTGGGCCGATGCCGGCGCCGTCTTCATCACCGGCACGCAGGCGCTGATCCGCATCCTGGCGATGCAGCGGCGGCGCGACGCGGCGCGTGGCCTGCACACCCAGGGCTTCGTCAGCGGCTACCGCGGCTCGCCGCTGGGCATGGTCGACCAGGCCATCTGGAAGGCCGGCGACCGCTTCAAGGAAACCGGCATCCGCTTCGTGCCCGCCGTGAACGAGGAGCTTGCGGCCACGCAGGTGCTGGGCACGCAGCGCGTGGAGTCCGACCCCGAGCGCACCGTCGACGGCGTGTATGCCATGTGGTACGGCAAGGGGCCGGGCGTGGACCGCGCGGGCGACGCGCTCAAGCACGGCAATGCGTACGGCTCGTCGCCGCATGGCGGCGTGCTGGTGGTGGCGGGCGACGACCACGGCTGCGTGTCGTCGTCGATGCCGCACCAGAGCGACCACGCCTTCATGGCCTGGCGCATGCCCGTGATGCAGCCCGCCAGCGTGGCCGAGTACCTGGAGTTCGGGCTGTACGGCTACGAGCTGTCGCGCTATTCGGGCGCATGGGTCGGCATGGCGGCGCTGTCCGAAATCGTCGAGAGCGCGGGCACCGTCGATCTCGACGCCGTCAACGCGCGCGTCGCGGCCTGGGCAGACGCCGATGCCGTGCGTGCCGCCACCGGCCACGCCGCACCGCCCGACGGCCTGCACTACCGCTGGCCCGACCTGCCGTCGCTGCGCATCGAGTCGCGGCTGGAAGACAAGCTTGCCGCCGTGGCCGCATTCGCGCGGTGCAACAGCATCGACCGCCACGTCATCGTCAGCCCGCATGCGAAGGTCGGCATCGTCACCTGCGGCAAGGCGCACCATGACCTGATGGAAGTGCTGCGCCGGCTCGAGCTTTCGCCCGAACAGCTCGCGCGCGCCGGTGTGCGGCTGTACAAGGTGGGGCTGAGCTTTCCGCTCGAGCAGACGCGCCTGAAGGCTTTCGCGCAGGGGCTCGGCGAGATCCTCGTGGTGGAAGAGAAGGGGGCGGTGGTCGAGACGCAGCTGCGCGACATCTTCTACAACGCACCGGCCGATGCGCGCCCGGTGCTCGTGGGCAAGCACGGCCGCGATGGCCTGCCGCTGGTGTCCGCGCTTGGCGAGCTGCGCCCCTCGCGCCTCATCGAACTGGTCGCGCACTGGCTGGCCGCGCACTTTCCCGACAACCACGACCTGGGCGACCACCTGCAGCACGTGCGCGACTTCACGCCGCCCGAGCTGCTGGGCAACGCAAGCGACGCCGTCAAGCGCCTGCCGTACTTCTGTGCCGGCTGCCCGCACAACACCAGCACCAAGGTGCCCGAGGGATCGACGGCGCGCGCGGGCATCGGCTGCCACTTCATGGCCAACTGGATGGACCGCAGCACCGCGGGCCTCATCCAGATGGGCGGTGAGGGCGTCGACTGGATCTCGCACGCCATGTTCACGAAGACGCCGCACGTGTTCCAGAACCTGGGCGACGGCACCTACTACCACTCGGGCTACCTCGCCATCCGCCAGGCCGTCGCGGCCAAGGCCACGCTCACCTACAAGATCCTGTTCAACGACGCGGTCGCGATGACCGGCGGCCAGCCGGTCGACGGCGTCATCAGCGTGGATGCGATTGCGCGGCAGGTCGAATCCGAAGGCGTGGCCAAGGTGGTGGTCGTGAGCGATGCCATCGGCAAGTACGACGCCATCAGGAATCGCTTTCCGCACGGCACCGAATTCCACGACCGCGCCGCGCTCGACGAGGTGCAACGCCGCCTGCGCGAGATGCCCGGCGTGACCGTGCTCATCTACGAACAGACCTGCGCCGCCGAGAAGCGCCGCCGCCGCAAGAAGGGCGAGCTGGCCGATCCGCCCAGGCGCCTCTTCATCAACGAAGCGGTGTGCGAAGGCTGCGGCGACTGCACCGTGCAGAGCAACTGCGTGGCCGTGCTGCCGCACGAGACGCCGATGGGCCGCAAGCGCAAGATCGACCAGACCAGCTGCAACAAGGACTACTCCTGCGCCAAGGGCTTCTGTCCCAGCTTCGTGGGCGTGACCGGCGGCAAGCTGCGCCGCAAGAGCGGGGCGCTCGCGGCCGGGCGCGATGCCTTCCTGCACCGCGTGGCGGCGCTGCCGCACCCTGCGCCGCATGCGTGGACCGGGCCCTACGACCTGCTGGTGACCGGCGTGGGCGGCACCGGCGTGGTGACGGTGGGCGCGGTGATCGCGATGGCCGCGCACCTCGAAGGCAAGTCGGCCAGCGTGCTCGACTTCATGGGCTTCGCGCAGAAGGGCGGCGCGGTGCTGAGCTTCGTGCGGCTGGCCGACACGCCCGAGCGGCTGAACCAGGTGCGCATCGACACGCAGCAGGCCGACGCCATCCTCGCATGCGATGTGGTGGTGGGGGCCTCGGCCGACGCGCTGCAGACCGTGCGGCACGGGCGCACGCGCGTGCTCGCGAACATCCACGAGATTCCGGTGGCCGAGTCGCTGCGCAACCCCGATGCCGAGCTGCACGTCGACCTGCTGCTCGCGAAGATGCGCTTCGTTGCGGGCGACGAACAGGTCGAGATCTTCGACGCGCAGAGCCTGGCCGAGGAGTTTCTCGGCGACACGCTGGCCGCCAACATCGTTGCGACCGGCTATGCGTGGCAGCGCGGCCTGGTGCCCCTGAGCCTCGAGGCGCTCATGCATGCGATCGAGCTCAACGGCGTGGCCGTGGCGGCCAACCAGTCGGCGTTCTCGCTGGGCCGGCTGGCCGCTGGAAACGCCGCGGCGCTCGACCAGCTGCGCGCCGCGCCGATGGACGCGCAGATGCAGCCAGCCGACGAGCGTCCGCTGGAAGCGCTGCTCGCCGATGCGCGCCGCCATCTCACCGGCTACCAGAACGCCGCATGGGCGCAGCGCTTCGAAAAGCGTGTCCGCGCACTGCAGGCGGCCGAGTCCGCGCTGCCGGGTGGCGACGCGAGCCTGCCCTTCACGCGCAACGCGGCGCGCAGCCTGCTCAAGCTCATGAGCTACAAGGACGAGTACGAGGTCGCGCGTCTCTACACCGACGGCGCGTTCCTGCAGAAACTGAAGGACCAGTTCGAAGGCGACCTGAAGCTCGAGTTCCACATGGCGCCGCCGCTGCTCTCGCGCCCCGTGCATGGCCAGGCGCCCGCCAAGATCCGCCTCGGCGCGTGGATGCTGCCGGCGATGAAGTGGCTGGCACACGGCAAGCGGCTGCGCGGCACGGCCTTCGACCTGTTCGGCTACACGCAGGAGCGCCGGCTGGAGCGCGCGCTGATTGGCCAGTTCGAACAGCGGCTCGGCGAACTGGCGGCCGGCCTTTCATCCGGCAACCAGCAGCTCGCCGCACAGATTGCGGCGCTGCCGCTGACGATCCGCGGCTTCGGCCATGTGAAGCTGGCCAATCTGGCCCTTGCGGCCGAGCGCGAGGCGGAGCTGATGCACCGCTTCTCGCCGCAGCGTTATCCCCGGCCTGGAAAGAGTGCCAAGGCGGGGCAGTTCCGGGGCATTGCCGTGGTTTCGCACTGACCGATCAAGAGGCCGCCATGCGAGCGCGCGAGAAGCGGACTCCGGACCGGATGCATCTACTCGAGAGAGTGAAGCGGAAGGCTGATGGTGAAGACGCAGCCTGAGCCTGGAACGTCCCGGACCGTCAATGTTCCGTTGTCCGCTTCAATGCTTTGGCGAGCGATCGAGAGCCCGAGCCCCAGACCGGCCCTGATGTCATTGTTGGGCCTGAAAGGGATGAACATCTTTGCGGCTCCGCCTGGCGGCAGGCCTCCGCAATGGTCTTCGACATCGATGAAGACGTGTTCGCCCGAGGCGTAAGCGCTCAGGGTCACCATGGAGTTCTCCTGGGTGTACTTGAAGGCGTTCTGCAGCAGGTTGGCCAGCGCCGCATGCAGCAGATCCCGATTCGCCAGGATTGCCAGCGAGGGGTCGACGGCTCGCACCTCGAAAGCGGCGCCTTTGCGCGCCACATCGAGCCGGGCGACAAGGTCGACGTCCGCAATGAAGGATGCCACCGAGAAGAGCTGGCGTTGATCTGCCCCTTCGCCCCTTACTTCGGCCGTAGCCCTGCTGATCAACAGTCCCAGCGTGGAAAGGCTTCGCTTCAGGACCGCGCCCGTGGCGCCGCTGATGGCCATGTTGCCCAGTTCGAGCGCCCGCACCGCAAGGGTGGCCGTTCCGAGCGAGTTGCGCAGTTCGTGAACCAAAAATCCCAGCCGTTGCTTTTCGCCTGCGAGCTGCTGCACCGATATCTGGGCGTCGCGTTGAGCGCTGAATTCGGTGACGGCGTCCGCGATGGCGTTGTCCAGGCAGCGGTTCAGCGTGCGGAACTCGACCACGGCAAAGGGCGCGTCCCGCTCGAAGGCGAGGTCCGTGATCGCCTGGCAGAGATCGCCGTAGTCATGAACGACCTGATCCACGGTATAGCCGAGATTGAGCAGTTCCTTGCCGTGCGCGGTGGCGCTCACGCCGATTTCCGACAGGGCGAGCGCATCGCCCCCCGAGGGGCCCGAGATGGCGATGCTCAAATCCAATTCGTCGTCGTCTTCCGCGGCGAGCGTTCTCGTGAGCTGGTCCAGGAACATGGGCACGCCATGGGCCAGTTGCTTGTCGGTCGCCGCCCGAAGGGGGCGTTGTGCAACTTTCGCCTTGCACCTCGCAATCAGTTCGTCCCGATTGTGGAAAAGGAAGCGGTGCATGAAGACCTCCTTGGTCAGCGCACGAAGCAGCGGGGCACGCCAGCAACTCGTGCTTCGAAGGCTCGAAGGCCACTATATGCCTCCTGGGTCCGTGACGTCGAGAAAACTTCATGGGGCCCGTGCTTGTCTTTGTAGGTGCGCGGTCGTCACCAAGCATCCCACCTTCCTACAAGGAGGCTGCCAGCAACATGCGCCAATTGCCTGCATGGAGCGGCCAATTTCCCGGTTGAAGTTGATTCAGGAGCTGTCCGCCGACGAGCGGCGCTGGCAGCCCGATCCCGCAGATTGGCTCAAGGAACAAGACAACTTGGCAGGCGACAAGACCCATCCGAGCGTCCAGCACGCCCATCGCATCAATCTCAATGAAGTTTGCGAGATCAGAGACTGGACCCACGCACTCGGCGTGAGCGAGCAGGAGCTGCGAAATGCGGTCGCTGTCGTGGGCGACCGGGCGGACAGGGTGCGCGAATTCCTCACCCGACGGTATTGAGGGGCGACCTCTCAGGCAGGGACAGCCCCCGCAGGATGCGGAGTCCGGTCGCAATACTCGATCAGGAGTTCGGTGAGGACCCGTATCTTCCGTGCGGGATGCTGGCCCGGCGGCCGCACGACATACGCCCCGGCCGGGGGTGGTGGATGGCGTGTCATGACCGGCACCAGTGCCCCGGAGGCCACGTGTTCATGGGTGAGCCAATCGGGCAGGTAGGCGATCCCGAGTCCTGCGACAGCGGCGGCGACCAGGGCCGTGCCGTTGTCGGCCTTGAAGCGCCCCTGCGGACGAACCGTGATGATCTTGTCGCCGTCCGTGAGCTGCCAGGCTTCGGTTCCCTGCATGAGGGCCTGATGGGCAAGGAGCTCCTCCGGTGTCTCGGGCGAGCCATGCGCCTTGACATAGTCCGGACTCGCGACGAGCTTCCCGTGGACCGCGCCGATGCGTCTTGCGATCAGGTTGGAGTCCTGTAAATAGCCCACCCGTATCGCGCAGTCATAACCCTCCGCGATGAGATCGACGAAGCGGTCGCTGTAGCAGGTCTGGATGTGAAGCCGAGGATGCCGTCGCGCCATTTCCGCAAGCATGGGCGCGAAGTGGGTCGGGCCCAAGGAGAACGGCGCAGCAACGCGCAAGCGGCCGCGAAGGTCGCCGGCGGGCAGGATCGCTTCCCTGGCCACGTCGATCTCGGCGCAGACCCTGGCTGCATGGTCCCGGAACGTGGCCCCGGCTTCAGTGAGAGCAGCCCCGCGGGTGGATCGCGCAAGCAGCTGGACACCGAGTTCTGCCTCAAGTCGGAAGAGACGGCGGCTGACGATCGACTTGGACACGCCGAGCCGCAGCGCCGCCGACGAAATCCCCCCGGCGTCGGCAACTTCCACGAATGTCTGCAGCTCTTCGATGTCCAACTTGGTGTTCCCCATTCCGCGACACAGCTCGCCGCGAAATGGTACTACCGCATCAAAAGCCGGAACAACAGAATCCTGCTTCGGGACAACGTCCCGCTCTCAACAGCAACAAAGGATTTATCAATGACTTTTCGCAACGGCCTTGCTTCGCTTCTTCGTCCCGAAGACTCGGTACTCGTTCTTATCGACCACCAGCCCTACCAGCTTGCCAATCTGAACAGCCACGACCCGCAGGCCGTGGTCAACAACACGACCGCGCTGGCGAAGCTGGCAAAAGCCTTCAATGTTCCGACCATTCTCACCAGCGTGATCGCGGCGCGTGGTGGACTTCTGTTCAGACAGATCACCGACGTATTTCCGGACCAGGAGGTCATCGATCGCACCTGGGTGAACACCTGGCAGGACGAGAATGTGGTGAAGGTCGTCAAGGCGACCGGCCGCAAGCAGCTGATCATCGCCGGCCTGTGGACCGAGGTCTGCGTCGCCATGCCTGTCATCCAGGCCGCCGGCGAAGGCTGGGACGTGACCGTGATCACCGACGCGTCGGGCGGGATTTCGAAGGAGTCCCACGAAGTTGCCATCCAGCGAATGATCGCGGCCGGCGCGAACGTGATGACCGTGATGGCGCTCGCTGGCGAATGGCAACGCGATTGGGCGCGCACCGAGCATGTCGAGGAGCTGACCGAGATTCTCATCCAGCACTTCAGCGGCAGCGGCATCGCCTACCTTTGGGAGCAGCAGCTGCTCAACACGCCTGTGCCTGGCAAGGCAGGATGACCTGGGCGGGAGGACCGCTCGGGTTATCCGCCGCACCTCAGTAAATCACCGTCACCCTCGTCGAATTGCTCCCGTCGCCATCCGCAGCAGCAGCGGCAGCCGTCCGCGGCGCGGCGCGGGCCGCGATGGCGGCCATGGCGCCGGTGGCGCTGCGCCAGGTGGGGTCGAGGCTGTCGAGGCCGTCGGCGGTGGTGCCGGCGACCGTGAAGGTGGTCTCGCCGATCTTGTCGAACTGGTACTCGCGGCCCTTGATGAGCACCGACTTCATGTTGGTCCAGACGCGGTATTCGTGGCCGCCATTGACCGGCGTGACCTGGAGCACCTTGAAGGTCGGGAGGACGATCATCGTCACGTTGAACCGCGCCGTGGCGCCGTGTGGGCTGTGCGTCGGCTCCGCGGAGCCGAGTCGCAGCGGCAACAGCAGCATCATGCCGACGGCGGCCGCCGCGCGGGCCGCGCGCGGTGGAAGCGGCGGGCCGGCCGAACCCGCACGGGACAACATGTTTCCGGACATGGGACCTCCTCTCGTCGCAACCTCGGTGGAGGGCATCGCATCGATGCCCCAACCTGGGTTATCGGCAGAGTAGCCGGAAAATTAAGAGCCGTCGCGCAATTTATCGACGATGCCCGCTGGCCCCCGCCGCAGGCTCAGTAGGTCACGGTGACCGTCACGGTGTCCCGGTAGCTGTCCGGCCGCACGTTGAGGCTGCTGCCAAGGACCCGGCCATACACGGTCAGCGCCTGGGCCAAGCCGTTGCCGGTGCTCGCGACGGTGTTGGTGTCTATCACGTTGCCCCATGGCGCCGTGCGGGCCGCATTGCTGTAGAGCCGGTAGGGCACCGTGTCCGTGTTGCCCGGCACACCCCCCGTCGGCGTCATCGCCCCGGCGCCCGTCGTCGATCCGTTGGATGGCGACAGCGCGACCTTGTAGGCGGTCGCCGTCGTGCAGGTGACGTTGACCGTGCTTGTCTGGTCGGCGTTGGCCGCGCCCGGCAGGCCGTCGATGCTGCCGAAGTTCAGCGGGTCGGCCGTCACCAGGCAGCTCTTGGGGATGGTTGCGCTGACCACGAAGGGAAAGTTGTCCGACGCCCCGGTGTTGCAGTTCGTCGGCATGGAGTTCGCGCTCGACGAGAGCGTGATCGAGGTGTGGATCCCGCCAAAGCTGTCCTGGTAGGAGCCTGGAGGGACCGTGCCCTGGAGCGCAAGCAGTTCGCCGCGCATGGTGGCGCTTCCCGGCACGCTCGTCCGGCGGGCAATGGTGAGCGTCGCCACAAAGGGACTCGGCACCAACGCATTGCCGTTCGAACCCCAGATCGTGTTGCTGGTCCCTTGGTAGAGCTGGAACTTCAAGCTGTTTGTGCCGCTCTTCATCACGCGCGGATTGAAGTTCGTCAGGCCCTCGTCGCCGTCGCCAATGTTGAAGCAGGCCCTGACGAACACGGTGTTGTTGCCGCTGTTGGTGCAGGTGTAGTCCAGCGTGGCGGTGGTGGATGGGGGCGTGCTCCCGTCGACCAGCTCGACCGTGCCAAAGGCCACGTTCGACATGCTCGCGGTGCAGCTGACTTGCGCCTGCGCGCTGCCCACCGGCAGCCACCACAGCAACATGCAGAACAGCGGCAGGCGCAGCGCCCCCAAGGTGCGAGTCAAAAAGCTCATGGCGTCTTGGCCTCCCTGATGCAGCGCAGCGGCCCGATCTGCGGAATCCCGGCGCCATCCTTGCGATAGTCGAAGCTCGCGCGGCAGCGGCCACCGCCCGGCGTCTGCACCTCGAGCGTGTTGCGCGGCTGCAGCGACTCCAGGTACACCGCGCCGTCAAAGCCTACCAGCGCCGGCTCGCCGGTGCTGCCGTTCACGCGCACCCGGCTGCCCAGCGGCAGCGGCTTGCCCGCCTCGTCCGCCAGCAGCAGCGCCGCCGCATTCACGGGCGTGATGCCAAAGCGCACCAGCGTGCCGGCGCGGTCGCTCGGCGTGGCCACCGTCTTCACGCGCTCGATCCGCACGTCGGCCGGCAGCTGCATCGGGTCGATCGACAGCTGGTTGTTCTGGTAGGCGCGCAGCGGCGCCACCAGCAGCATGCCGTGGCCGTCCGTGGTGCCGATGTCGCGGTTCTCCAGGCGCACCGGCACGCCGGCAATGCCGTCGGTGGAGACCACCGCAAAGGCATCATCGATGCGCCGCGCCGCAAAGGGCTGGCCGCCCATGAAAGCGATCGAGCCGGTGGCGCCCGCGTAGGCATAGCGGCTGTCGCCCAGCACGCTGATGCCCGCCATCGCGCGCCCGTAGCGGCCCAGGTAGTCGATCTCGGCCTGGCCGCCGTTCTGGCCGCCGCCCTGGCGCAGGCCCGCGCGCCAGCCGATGCCGCCTTCGCCCGGAATCGAGCTTTGCGCGTCGGCCGAGAAAGTGGTGCGGTCGCCGTCGCGCTGCACGCCGGTGCTGGCCGTGATCTTGCCGTCCAGCGCCCAGGTGAAGCCCACGTACAGGCTGCGTTCGCGCCGGTTGTCCAGGTTCTGGTTGAGGCTCACGTTCACCGAGGCGCCGCGGCCAATCGCGCTGAACCAGTAGACGCTGGCCAGACGCGTCGGCTGCTGCGCCGGATAGCGCAGATACAGGTAGCTGAGGCCAAAGCTGCCGAAGCTCCCCGTGGTGTAGCCGATCGATGCGCGGCCCGATCCGCGCGGCGGCGCACTGCCGTACAGCGACGCCACGTCGCGGTACTCGCCATGAGTGCGCGTACCCTCGACCGCAAAGTTGAAGTGGTTGTCGCGCCAGCTGTAGCCCAGGTTGACCAGCGAACCTTGCTCCGAGCGGTAGCTGCTGCGCGCCACCGCGCCCGCCAGCACGCCGCTCTGGCCGAGCAGCCAGGCACCGCCCACGCCGGCCTTGACCAGTCCCTTGGTGGCTTCGCCATGCGCTTCCATCGTGAAGCTGTTGTTCACGCCATAGCGCCAGGTGCCGCTGGCCGCCGGATCGCTGCCATATTGGAACGAGCGCAGGCCGTAGTCCTTGCGCACCATGCCCAGGTCCACCGACCAGTCCGACAGGCCCGCCTCCAGCAGCCGCTGCGTGTCGTACAAAGAAAAATCGAGCGTCGTCGCGCGCCCGAAGGCATCGGTCAACACCACCTGCGCATTGCCTGCGCCGTTGATGCTCGGCACCGTCTTCAGCTGGAACGGCCCGGCCGGCACCTGGCCCGTGTACTGCCGCAAGCCGTTGATGTACAGCTCCACCTGCGAAGGCAGCGCGGCCGCTCCCAGGAAGGCCGGCAGCGGCGTGGTCGTGCGATAGGGCTGCAGCGCAAAGTTGCGCGACAGCTGGATGCCGCCGATGCGCGTGGAGCGCGACCACGGCAGCGAGGCCGTGGTGGTGTCGCCCACGCGAAGCGTCAGCATGTCTTCGGGGAACGAGGTGCTCAGCGTGGTGTCCAGCCGCACCGAGTCGTGCGTCCAGCCCTCGCCCGGAAGGCGGGCCGAGCGCGACATCATCGTGTTGCTGAGCACCGTGCTTCCGGTGAACGCGCGCAGCTCGGTCAGCGCGTTCAGGCTCGACGTATTGCCGCGCCCCTGCGTGCCATACAGGTCGTAGTTGAGCAGCAGGCCGGGCGAAGCACTGGCCTTGGGCACGATCACCGCCGACGTGTCGACCACCGTGGTGGGCAGGCGCAGCACCTCGGCCGAGGCATTGATTTCAACGCTCTGCGTTGCGGCGTCGTACTTGATCTGCAAGCCCGGAAGGCTCTTGAGCCGTACCGGATCCGACACGCCCGGCGGCAGCACGAAGCCCAGCTGCCGCAGCGTGGCGGCACTGGCCCACAGCTCCTGGCCGCGCAGGCCAAAGTGCACCAGCCCCTGCGGGTTGCCGTTGAGGCTCAGGTCCAGATAAAGGTCGCTGCCGGTGGGGCCGGCCAGCTCGCCCTCCGCGGGCGCGACCAAAGATGCGCTCGAGCCGGCTGCGGCATTCTCAGCCTGGGCGGCAAAAGACATCAGGCCGGAAAGAAGCAGCAGTGGCAGCAGGCGCTCAGCGGGCGCGTGGGAGCGGCGGGATTTTTTCCTGCGTCGCGTTGCCATTGATCTTCGTTTCCAGGATGCCGCCGAGGGCAAAAGCCTCCGCGGAAGTCTTCAGTGGCCAACGCATGCGCGCACCCGGCAAAACATAGCCCAGCAGGCCGGCATGCACCGGCGTGCGGCGGCCCACCGTATCGAGAAATTCCACATCGGCAAGCTGCGCATGCACGCCGCCGGTGTTGGCCACTTCGAGCACGGCCTGGCCTTCTTCGCGGCGCAGCGACCATGCAAGCTGCGGCTCGGACGACTGCGCGCCCGCCGCTGCAATGAAGATCGGCACCGAATAGCGCAGCACCAGCTGCAGGCCCTTCTTTTCCTTCATCTCCACCGGCAGCTCGTCGATCACGACCCGGTACGAACCTTCGACCGTGCCGGCCGGAACGCCCGTGCGAATCACGCGGATCAGCTGCCGGTCCGACGCGGCCAGCTGCACCATCGGCGGACTGACCAGCAGTTCGCGCGAGGGCGTCAGCTTCTCGGTGCCGTTCTCCTGCGCCCAGTGATAGACGCGCACCTGCGCGTGCACCACCGTATCGCCCGTGTTGCTGAGCCAAAGGCCTTCGGCGTTTTGCGTGGCCTGCAGCGTCAGCGTGACCGGAGACACCTGCAGCCCGCTGGCCGATGCAACCGCCTGCACCAAGGCAAGCGCGAGAACAGCGGTATGGCGAAGCAGGCGGCGCATGGGCAATCGATCGATCAATCGATCAGTAGTTGACCTGGACCGTCACCGTGTCCGAGTAGGCGCCAGGCGTCACGTTGGCGCTGGCCACCGTGGCGTACACGGGAATCGTCTGTGCCGCGCCGGTGCCGGTGCCGGCCACGCCGTTGCCCACTGCCGTGGAAGTGGCCGTGCTGCCCCAGACGGCGCCGGTGGCGCTCACCGAGCGGAGCTGGTAGGCCACCGTGTCCGAACCGGTCGCGGGGCTCATCACGCCGGCGCCGGTGGTGCTGTTGTTCGAAGGCAGCAGGCCGATGTTGTAAGGCGTGGTCTTGGAGCAGGTCACGCTGATGTTGCTGTTGCCGCTCAGGTTGGTGGCAGAGGAATCGACCGTACCGAAGTCGATCTTCGAGCCGGCGCCCGCCACAACCGAGCAGGCCTTGGCGACAGTGATCAGAACCTGGAACGTGGCCGTGGCCGGGCTCGTGGCTGCCAGGACAGCGCTGGTGGTGACTGCAAGGGTGGCTGCAACGATGAGGGAGAGTTTTTTCATGGTGAACGCCGACTGGTTAAAAAAATGTTGGAAGAGGGGGGTTGAGAAACGCGGAACCTGCCGTGGCAAAGTAACAAAATAGTTCTCAGTATGGAATTATTGATACTTTAGTTTCAAAAAGTCAACTGACGCGCTCCAACTCGTCGCGCGGTGGTGACACGCTTTGAGGTTTCCCGGGGGGTACCCAATCTGCCGACGCAGGGGCTACCCCGCCGCTTGGCAAATGGATGTTTTGGCTCGAAGGCGCCTCGGTACAGGGGCAAGAGCTCCGGTACGTGCCGCATTCCTTCTGGCTGTCAAACCCGCCCAGAAGGCGGGGTGTGCAGAAGCAATCGGCACAGGCAGGGCCGGCAATCGTTTTCGAGTGCCGACGCCTGTTCCGCTGGGACCAATGTCGCTTCTGACTTACAAAATGTAGCCCGAAGTACCTGTTGTCACAGACGGGTGCTCACATTTTAAAAGCAGTTTTGCCAACTCCGTCACGGATTTCCGTGGGGAAAAGGCCTGGCAGCGGCTGAGCGTGCCGTCATGAGGGGCATCCCGCGATGATGCGAAGAAACAACAGTTACCCGCCCCGCCCCGAGCAGGTCAGGGCGGCCGGCCTCAGTCGTCGGACCTTGAAACGTGGAGCAGGCACATGAACAGGACGCCCACGAAAGCGCCAGCTACGAAGATCCCGGTGTCGATTGCGAAGGTATACATGGGTAAAAACGACAAATGCCCTCCCGAAAAGCTCTTTTTGGAGCATTGGACATGTCGCACCTGACCGCCTGCTGAGTGCCGCTGTCAATCCCCTGGCGCGCTTAAAAAAGCGATTCGACCTCCCCAATACGAGTGATGACAAGTTCCCGGTTTCTTCGCTCTACCGTGTGCAACTTCGCTCAAGTAACAGTGTTGTTCCGACAAGGACATCCATCACATTTTTCGCAGAAGATGGGTTGCAAAAGGTAAGACACGTGAGATATCTCTGAAAAAGTGATCCGCGTCACTAGTTGAATACAAACGTTTAGCAACAAAAGATAAAATATCGGTACGTGATGAGGTATTCAGCAACAAGCTAAACCTCAAAAAAGGCCTATCGGCCAAGCCGAAGCAACAAACGAGGGGGTCAGTTTTGAGACGAGAAGTAACCGCGGCAGCATGGGCTGCCGCTGTAGTGTTGGGCACTGTGCTCCAAGGGTGCGCCGTCGTGCCGGGCATGGGTACCGTCGAGCCGTACCAAGTCGCCGAAGAACTACCCCCCAAGTTCCAGTACTTGCCTGACGCAGCACCCGAGGACCGGATTACCCCCATCACGCCAGCCCTGGTGCGCACGCTGGCCAAGGCCGCGCCCAAGAACGTACCACCCGAAGTGCAGGCGCTGTTCGGCAAGCCGCAGCGCTACACCATCGGCCCCGGAGACGTGGTGGGCGTCATCGTGTATGACCACCCCGAGTTGCTGCCCAACGCCGGCGCCGTCATCTCCCAGCAGACCGACCCAACGGGCGTGAGCGTGGCGCCGGGCTTCATCGTCGATTCGTCCGGCGAAATCGCCTTTCCGTATGTTGGCCGCGTCAGGGTGGCAGGGCTCACCGAGGCGGAGGCGGGCGACCTGATCTCCAAGCTCATCGTCACCCAGGTGCGCGAGCCCGAAGTGACCGTGCGCATCCAGTCCTTCCGCAGCCGTCGCGCATACATAGAAGGCGAAGTGCGCGTACCGGGCTCGCAGATCTTCACCGACGTGCCCATGACGCTCACCGAGGCCATCAACCGCGCGGGCGGCATCACCGCCAACGGCAACCGCTCGGCCGTCACCTTGGTGCGCGACGGCAAATCCATCGACATCGATCTCACGCGCCTGCGCGAAGCCGGCCGCGACGGCAACGACATTCCCCTGAAAAACGGCGACACCATTCGCGTGGCCAACCGCGAAGACGCCAAGGTGTATGTGATGGGCGAGATCCTGCGCCCATCGGCACTCACGGTGCGCAGCAACGGCCGCCTCAACCTGAACGAGGCGCTGGGCGAAGCGGGCGGTCCGGTGCTCAACACCTCCAACCCCGGCCAGATCTATGTGATTCGCCAGGGTGCCACCGGTTTGCCCGCGATCTTCCACCTGGATGCCAAGAACCCCGCCGCCATGGTGCTGGCCAGGCAGTTCAGCCTGGAGCCGCAGGACGTGGTCTACATCGACCCGGTGCCGCTCGTGAAGTGGAACCGTGTGGTCAGCCTGATTTTGCCTTCGGCCCAGGTAGTGAATTTGGGCAGTGAAGTGGGAGTGCGATACCGATAGGTACCGATCTATAGCGTGGCCGGTCACGCTTTCAAACCCAACTGGGGCCGGCGCAACCTTACTAATTCCTTTGTCATGAAATTCGCGGCGATTGCCGGCGAGGAGGATTTGTGCGCCCAAAAAAATCATTCCAAGGTGGCTTTGAAGGCGGTGCTCGATACCAGGAATTGATCGCAGCCTCAGTCCCATATCAAAAACGCTCGCAGCGACTTCGGCAACGGCGTAGTTCGTAATTTATATAAACGGGGTCAACGTATGAGCGAGAACGAAGAAGCTGTAAATGGGTATGCAGCCAATTTTGCTGATCCAGGACTTAGGCAAAAGGTGCGGCATTCGACGCATCCAGCTTGGGAAAAGGTATTCAAGCGAATGATCGACATTGTGGCCGCCTCGCTATTTATCGTCATCCATAGCTGGCTTTACTTGATTTTGTGGTTGGGTGTTCGTTACACAACGGGTTCTCCAGCCATCTACAGCCACCGCCGTGTCGGTCGTGGAGGCAAGGAATTCAATTGCCTTAAGTTCCGATCCATGTTGGTGAATTCTGCCGAAGTTTTGGATCGACACTTGGAGGAAAACCCTGAAGCCAAGGCCGAATGGGAGCGCGATTTCAAATTGCGAGATGATCCCCGTATCACCAAATTCGGACGCATCATCCGAAAGACCAGCCTAGATGAGTTGCCGCAATTCTGGAACGTACTTCGTGGCGAAATGAGTTTGGTCGGCCCTCGCCCGGTGATTGCCAAAGAGTTGGAGCGCTACTACGGCGGCGCCGCAATTTTCTACTCAAGCGTCAGACCTGGCATCACGGGTCCATGGCAAGTTGGCGGACGAAATGATCTTGGCTACGACGAGCGGGTAAGGCTGGATGTTGGTTATGCACGAAATTGGTCGTTGGCGGGGGATTTGCTGATCGTCGCAAAAACGTTCGCCGCTGTAATCACAAGACGTGGTTCCTATTGAAGTGGCAATACTCTTGAGCGTTTCAAAAATCCTCTTTTACTGATCGATCTTGAGTCGTTCAATCAATGTTGTTAACGAGATTCCAATGAATATCTTGATTTCAGGCGGCGCCGGCTTCATTGGCAGCGCATTGGCAATCGCCTTGGTCAACCGAGGCGACCAAGTCACCGTGCTTGACAACTTTTCGCCTCAAATCCACGGTGAAGATCCGCAGTCGTCTGCCCTGGTGCGGCGTTTGCCTGACTCGGTGCGCTTGATTCAGGGGGATGTTCGAAGCCGCGAAGACTGGGCGAGTGCTTTGTCTGGTCAAAACGTCGTCATCCACCTGGCAGCGGAAACGGGCACAGGGCAATCGATGTACGAGATCGATCGCTATGTGGATGTCAACATCCGCGGCACGTCGCTGCTACTCGACATCCTGGCCAGGAAAGAAGCGGGTAGTGAAACCGTGCGGCGGCTCGTCGTGGCTTCCTCCCGCGCGATCTATGGCGAGGGAAAGTACAAAGGCCGCGACAGCTACGTCTACCCCGGTGCGCGCGATCCCGGCGATCTGAGCAATGGCATCTTTGACTGCCGGGATCCCGAAAGCGGAGATATCGCGGTGGCCGTTCCTACCGACGAAGACTCGAAGATCCATCCGAGTTCCATCTACGGCATCACCAAGCAGGTGCAAGAACAATTGATACTCACTGGTGGTGCCAGCCTCGGCATCCCCAGCGTGGCACTGCGCTATCAGAACGTGTATGGGCCGGGCCAGTCTCTGAAGAATCCGTACACCGGCATCCTCTCGATCTTCTCGACCCTGCTTCTTCAAGGCAAGGACATCAATATTTTCGAGGATGGCAAGGAAACCCGCGACTTCGTCTACATCGATGACGTGGTCAGCGCCACTCTTGCCGCCATCGATGCCGATGTGAGTGGCGCCGCCTACAACGTTGGCACCGGCCAGGCCACCGACGTGTTGAGCGTCGCGCAAGCACTGAGAGCCAACTACGGCAGCGACGGCGAAATCAAAGTTACCGGCAACTTTCGCGTGGGCGACATCCGTCACAACTTTGCTGATCTGACTCGGGTCAAGTCCGACCTTGGCTTCGTGCCAGCAGTGGACTTTGCCCATGGTGTGAAGGCGTTTGCTGACTGGGTGCAAACCCAGGAAGTCAGCGATTCGGGCTACGAGCGATCCGTCAGCGAGATGCGTAGCAAGGGGCTGCTGAAGTGAGTTTTCATCCAACAACGAACGGCCTTGTGTCGGAGCAAGCATCTCTTTCCCTGGCCCTGTATTGCTTCGCCTAATTCTCCACGCTTCAAAGGTATGTCCGTACTCTTCATTTCATCCAGTTTCTTTGGCTACGCCACACACATAAAGAAAGAGCTGGAAAAGCGATTCGAAAATGTCCTCTGGTATGAAGACAGGCCTTCCACAAGTTTTCTCGGAAAAGTAAAAACGAGACTACTTCCCAGCATTGCGGAGAAAATGGCTTTTCGCTATTTCAAGCGCATTGCCGATGAGAATAGAGACAAAAAAGTACGGGAAGTTTTTGTCATAAAGGGTGAATCCCTTTCTGTCGAATCGATAAAATATTTAAGAAAAGTATTTCCTGATGCCATTTTCAGGTTGTATTTTTGGGATGGCTACAAAAATATGCCATCCTCTTCATTTGCAAAGGTCGACTATTTTGACGTGGCGTTGAGTTTTGATCCGGTCGATGTAAAAAATGACTCAAGACTGAAATATCGGCCTTTATTTTTTATTAGAGACTATCAAAACGATCGGCCGGTCACCCCTGATATCGATCTGCTGTTTGTTGGTACTGCGCATACCGATCGATATAAGATTGTCAAGAAAATTGATGAATCTTTGGCGGGGTCTGGTGTGAATTTTCACAAAGTACTTTATTGCCCCAGTCGAATCATATATTGGGCGAGAAGGGTATTTGATCCGAGTTTCTGGAGTGTCAAAAAGGACGATTTTATATTCAAGCCAATTTCTCACAAAGAGTTATCTGGCCTTATGTCAAGAGCGGGCGCGATTTTAGATATCGAGAGAACCGCTCAAACTGGCTTCACGATGAGGACGCTGGAAATTCTCGGGTCCGCAAGAAAACTGATCACGACTAATCCCAGTGTTCTTGGCGCGAGTTTCTATGATCCAAAGAATGTCTTGGCGATTGATCGTAAAAATCCTGCGATACCAAAAGATTTCCTAAGATCGCCGCGCATTGATGTTGACAAAGCTATCATTGCCTACTACTCGATAGCTGCTTGGGCGGACGAGATTTTCGGTGCTTTGCCAAAGATTCGGGCGAAACTCCCCGAGCAGCAAGTGCCGACACTTGTGGATTAGTTTTTTTCCTAAATACTGCTGGACAATGGGTGGGTTGACAATGAAATATATTTATATTCGCAGGCCCTGACTAAAAATAACATGCGAGCAATAAAATTCGCTGCGCCAAGATTGCGATATAAATCCATTCTTTTGTGGATTTCGTTTGCAACCGCATTCATTTCCGGACTATATGTTGAGACGCCCGTCGGAATCCTGTTTTTCGCTTATTTTGTTATGGCGGCAACTTATGTTCCCATGGTGGTATTTAACCGGTCGTTTGGTGTCACCAAGGATTTCGTTTTTTTATTTGTCCTCCTTCTTCTCGTCTCACTGATCAGTGTGCTGCTCACGTATGAGAGTTATGGAATGTTCGTAGAAAGAGTAATTTCTGCGAGCGCAAAAATCATGCTACTCATGTTTTTTGTTGTCTATTACTACTCGGCATATCGATTAACTGGTAAATCGGTCGATGCACTTTTTGAGAAATACCTGCAGGTTGCAACTTTCTTTTCATGGCTGGGTATCGCGCAGCAATTGTTTTTCGTTGTGGCTCAAGTTAACATATTTTCTCCGTTCACTGAAGGCGCTAAAGATTACGGGGCCTACTTGGGAATTGCCGGACTGAGTGTTGAACCGGCGTTCTATGCATGCGCGCTGGTCCCTGCCGCTGCTTATTACATATCCGGTTTCGTGCGCCACTTTAAGGTAAGCCTGAGCGGAGCAGCGGTCATCCTAGCCCTGATATTTTCAACTTCATCTCTCGGATATCTTGGCCTGTTTGCAGCGGTAGTGATTTCATTCTTGACCGGATTAAGTCCAAAAAAACTCTGGATCCTAAGTTTTACGATTCCATTTGCGCTGTTCGGCGCATACAAGCTGTCCGAAACAGAATTCTTTCAGTTGAGGTGGAACGATACAGTCTCCATGCTCGCAAACACTGAATTGACTGTCGATGATGGGATTAACATTAGCACCTACTCTGCAGTGGTGAATGCGTCGATTGCCCAGCGCTCCATTGAAGATAATTTTGGAATAGGAGCGGGATTTGGAATGTATAGCGTTGTGTTTGACAAATACATTGACAATTATGAAATGCCAACGTACCGCGATGAACTCCCAGGCCGAGGTTCCGCGACATCAATGCTGAGTCGCCTAACGGCAGAGCTTGGAGTGGGAGCTTGGCTGTTTATCTGTCTATTTTTCTATTGGAGTTGGCGAGTCATCAGGTCTGAAAACTATGCTGCGATAAGCATCGCGTGCCTGTCGAGTTTGATTATTATTCTTCTTCGGATGGGGGAATATTATGCCAATGGTATCGTCTTTGTATTTCTTTTGATTTACCTGATGCACAAGGAATTGCGAATCCTCAGGCGAACCGAGCAAAGCTCTCTTCCTTAAAGCGCTGTACTGATGAATTTGCAACGGGTCGCGGCGGTATTAAATACTCTCATTTTGCGTGGTGCGGGGGCGGGTGTTGCGGTTTTATTTACTGTTCTCGTTTCTCGCTACTTGGAAACAAGAGATGCAGCTCGATTTTTTTTGTTATTCAATATTAGTGTCATCGCAGCTGTGTGCTATCGCTGGGGGTTGGACGAAGTCATCATCCGACGCATAGCTTCTGCTTCCACTTCCGACGTTTCTACACTGAGAGCGCAGTTAATTGCCATTTCTCATCGGCGCGTACTAACGTGGACAGGATTTTCATTGATTTGGACTCTGGCGCTGCTGCAGCCAAAGATAAGTTCATTGCTTTATGGATTCACGTTTACTGAAGCCCTTGGCCTTACGGTTGCATCAGCGCTGATTGCGCTTTCTGCATGTGCTGCTCGTGCTTACCAAGGAGAAGGACGTACAAACCTTGCCACATTTCTCTTGAATATTGTGGTTCCTCTTTTTTCGCTTTTCGGATTGCTACTACTGATGGCAGGGGGCTGGCGCCTCAACGCTGAGAAACTCTTTTTCCTGTACACAGCCATTGCTTTTTTTGTGTACTTGAGCGTTATTGCAACTTACAGATCGCCTCGGTCAGTTTTAGCGCGATGCGCTAGTGGTCCGGAAGCTGCTGATCGGAGGGCAGACTCTCGTGCAGCTAATAAGCTCGGCGGAGTAGTCTTGGCGCAGCAAATTTTGGGCTGGTCGGCGTTGCTTGTAGTGCCAACTGTCTATGGCGCCGAACTTTACAAAGGCTTCGTGGTGGCGCAGAAAATTTCAACACTTATCAGCTTGGTAATGTTGGCGATTAACTTCACATTTTCGTCGCGCTTCGCTGCCTTGTACGCTGAAAGAAAGTTCAATGAATTGCGGAGAATCATAAAGATTTCATTTTTTGCAATTTTTGGTGCCAGTATTTTGGCATTTATCGCCATTATGTTGTTTCGCGAGAAAATTTTCGCGTTCGCTCGGGTGGAGGCAAATATGGATGCCACACTTGTAGTGTTGCTATTCAGTCAAGTACTCTTTTCGGTTGCCTCGCTCTTTTCAGTGGTGCTAAGTATGTGTCGAGATGAGAGCTTCCTATTGATTTCGCAAGGCGCAATAAACTTCATTGGGGTCCTTGTGTTTTTTTGCTTGAGCTACTTTTTTTCCCTCGAGGTAGCTTGTGTTGCTTTTGTGTTTGGCTATTTGGTGCTCTCATGGATATTGGGTATGCGGGTGCGTAATATCACTGTCGCTTGAGAGGAGTGACTGTGGATCCAAGCGTAAAATACAAAAAAATAGAAAATTTCAAATGTAGTGGGACTGCTGTATTTGAAAAGATAAATTATGCGAACGTAGTCGCGATATATCTCTATGACACTTCCTTGAGTGGCTGGATAAAAAAGATAATTTTTTCCCTGTTTTATACAACGCAAGTGGTTAAGCATGATGCGGTGGAATGCCGCGTGCTGCTTTTTTATTCTGCTCGCCATAAAAAGAGAGCCGACTATGACTACATACCAAATCGACTGCGTGAAATCTTGGGAAGCCACTGCTCCTACGCAGAAAGTGAAGAGCGATTTTCTATCGCGCAGGTTTGGCGGACGTTCGCGCAATTTTGGTCATCTTTTGAAGCTGTAGAAGGATATCGCGTCGGAGTTTTTCAAAAAATAGCAACTGCATTGCTCATTTCAAAATACAGAGCCACCGCTATTCACTCGTTTCGATCACTGCTGCGAGGACAGGATCGCTTGGTGACCTTCTGCGACGCGCATGCGCCCGAAAATCTTTTGGCTCAAATGGGGAACGCTGCCGGATTATTTACGATGACCAATCAGCATGGACAGTACCGTGTCTTAGACGAGCGAAATATGAGCTCTGATGCTGAAGCTTATTCAAATTTTGTTAGCCAGCGAATGCTCTGTTGGGGTAAAGCTACCCAAGCCGAATTTTCTCGTTGTGGATTTCCGCCAGAAAACTTAATAGTGAGCGGATGGGTCAAGGACTGGAGTAGGCTCGCCTTGCCTAGGGAAAGAACGATTTCTAAAAGTGTGTTTGGTGTGATGCTGAATGCTGACAGTGCTAAAGAATCTAACCTTGAGTTGATTGCGACTGCTAGATTTATTGCGCAGGAGCTTGGACTCCAATACTTGATTCGGCTGCATCCGTGGAGTAATCCCAAAGAATATCTAGGGAGTTTGGATGAGCACTTGCAGGGCATCGGGCATTTCGATATCGCAACTTATTTGAATGGTGTCGATTTTAGTCTCGCTCATATGTCGGGCGCGGTTGTTGAGGTTTTATATGCCGGCTCACCGATTTATTTGTTGAATGATGGCCGCTTGGCGCAAGCCTTTCAAGTCGAGGGCTTGAGTTATCCAGACGCTTGCTCCATTGTCGCGGCTGTGAGGGCTGATCAATTGATGCCAGTTGCCGCGCAGCGCCGTTTGCTGAGTATAGGTCAATGGTATAACGACGATCGTGATCAGGTGAATCGTATTCGAAAAGCAGTTTTTGGCGAAATAGAGTAAATATGAAATCGCATTCATGTATCGCTGCTTTGATTCCTAATCGAGGTGTTTAATGAAAATTCCGATCACAGATAGAGTGGTGAGCGGCAATCAGTTGCCGTTCGTTCTGTTCGGTGGCATTAACGTGCTGGAGGATCTCGACTCGACGTTGGTGGCTGCAGAGCACTACGTGAAGGTGGTGTCCAAGCTTGATATTCCCTACGTATTCAAGGCTTCGTTCGACAAGGCCAATCGTTCCTCGATTCACTCATTCCGTGGCGTGGGCTTGCATGAGGGCCTTCGGATTTTTGAGGAAGTCAAGAAGCGCTTCGGCGTTCCTGTAATCACGGACGTGCACGAAGTGGAGCAGGCGGCGACTGTGGCCGAGGTCGTGGACGTGCTGCAAATTCCTGCGTTCCTGGCCCGTCAGACTGACTTGGTGGTGGCCGTGGCAAAGACCGGACGCGCGGTCAACATCAAAAAGCCGCAGTTTCTAAGTCCCACTCAGCTAAAGCACATCGTCACCAAGATTCGCGAATCGGGCAACGAGCGCATCATCCTGTGCGAGCGGGGCGCGCAATTCGGTTACGACAATCTGGTGGTGGACATGCTCGGGTTCCGGGAGATGATCAGTTCCACCGGTGGGTTGCCGGCGATCTTTGACGTGACCCACAGCCTGCAACGCAGAGATGCCGGCAGCGAAGCATCTGGAGGGCGTCGCAGTCAGGTACTGGAGTTGGCTCGCGCTGGCATGGCGGTGGGGCTCGCTGGGCTGTTCCTGGAGGCTCATCCAGACCCGGATTACGCCCGTTGCGATGGTCCCAGCGCGCTCCCACTGGCGGCACTGGAGCCGTTTCTTGCTCAGGTCAAGGCGATTGACGACTTGGTGAAGAGTTTTCCTCCGCTGGATATCCGTTAATCGGAAGGGCGGCGCAGGGCTCGCGCCACGGAATTGGTGAGCTCGTTAAATCTTGATTGGCCGCTGTTGTGCCGCAACCCTTTTTATCTTTGAAAGAGCGAAAAATGAACACGGTCGTAACATCCGCCATGGACTACCGCGCGTCTGCCAAGCGAGTTTTCCAGGTCGAGGCCGAGGCAGTTGCCGAACTCGCAGGCAAGCTCGATGGCGATTTTTCTCTGGTGGTGGAGCACATCCTGCAGTCCAGCGGGCGCACCATCGTCTGTGGCATGGGCAAGTCCGGCATCATTGGAAAGAAGATCGCGGCCACACTGGCAAGTACTGGCACACCCAGCTTTTTCATGCACCCTGGTGAGGCCTACCACGGCGACCTGGGCATGGTGACTTCCGCGGATGCCTTTCTTGCTATCTCCTTTTCTGGAGAGACTGAGGAGGTGGTCAAGTTGCTTCCTTTCCTGAAGGACAACGGTAATTTCCTGGTGGCTATCACCGGCAATCCAAACTCTACGTTGGCGCGCGCGGCCGACTGTCACTTGAATGTGGGCGTGAAGGCTGAGGCCTGTCCGCTGCACTTGGCACCAACTGCCTCGACCACGGCGACATTGGCCATGGGGGATGCCTTGGCGGTGACGCTGATGGAAGCGCGTGATTTCAAGCCAGAACATTTCGCCCGCTTTCACCCTGGGGGTTCGCTAGGGCGGCGTCTGCTGAGTCGCGTCGGACATGAAATGACGAGTGCGAACCTGGCCATCATTGGCGAAGACACACAGATCATGGATGTCATCAGTGCGATTACACGTTCCAGCCTAGGGCTAGCCATCGTCAAGGTCGACAGTGAGTGGGCCGTTATCACCGATGGCGACGTGCGGCGTGCAGTCGCGCGCTACGGCAAAGATGTTTTCGATCGTCGCGCATCCGATGTGATGACGCGCAGCCCGGTGCGTGTAGCGGCGGAGACACGAGTGGAAGACGCTATTGCGCTGATGGAGCGCCATCGCATCTCTTCGCTACTGGTATTCGACAAAGAAACGCTGGTTGGCGTTTTCAAGAAATAGCTGACTTTGCCAGAAAGCCAATTTGACCTGCGGGGCTGTCAATAATTAAGCATTCAATGCAATACGTTTTTAAGATCACTTGGGCCATTCGTGCGGTTTTTTATAAATTAATATTTGGATCTTTCAAATTTCCCGGCTACATTGGATCACCAAAGTTTTTGGTGCAACCGAGTCGAATTTACGTGGGGAAAAAGGTGAGAATTTTTCCTGGATTTCGAGCTGAATGCCATGGTCAAGGAAAAATACTTATCCATGATGATGTCGCCATAGAGCAGGATTTTCACATCACTAGCATGGGGGAAATTAGCATTGGCAAGGGGACGCTCATCTTGGGATTTTCTTCTGTTACGGATATCGAACATCATCATGAGGAGGTTGATGTTCCAGTGCTCAGGCAACCCATGATATGGAAAAAAACAAGAATAGGGGAAAATTGCTATATTGGCATGGGCGCACGCATACAAGCAGGGACCATCTTGGGCAATGGATGTGTGGTTGGTGCAAATGCAGTGGTACGCGGGACTTTCCCTGATTATTCTGTAATTGTTGGCGTTCCCGCTCGGATTATTAAGATATACAATCAGGAAAAGAAAGCGTGGGAGAGGGTTGAAAAATAGATTTTTAATAGCCTGCATTAGATCAACGGTTTTTTGATCAGTATCTTTGCTAGTCGCTCTGAAAAATTATTCGTCCGGTGACTGCGAGTTGAAAGGAGCCACTGGGCGGAGCAAATTGCCTGACGCTAGTGTCGTACAGAGCACCCAAACGGACGCAAGGAAGCCGCAGCTTCCTCAGATTTGCTCTGAGATCGTGCGCGATATACGCCGCAACGCTAGACATTTCGTCGATGCCGTTGCCAAGGGGCTTCGACAACGCTTTCCAGACTGCGATGCGTAGGTTGACGTCCAAGTTGGTTAAATGCGCGCGCTCGATGCCACCAGCAAGGATCGATGGACGCCTTGGGTGGTCTTCGTCGATGCGCTCGGCCTGCGGTGACCAAACACCGCGGCTGTGGATGAAAGACGATGCGATCGACGCCACGGCGCTGCATGGGCTCGCAGGAGGTTGAGCGCGCCGCTGACGCTGTTGAGGTAGGACGGTGCCTGTACCAAATCGCCTGCCGGCGAACGCGCGCAGAAATCGACGCTCTGGGGAAGATCTTGCTGCTGTCAGGCGTCGTATTTGTATTCCGTGTACCGATAGCCGCCATAGCGGTAGCCATGGCTGCCGTAGTGGCGGCGCGTCAAGTCGATGCCATTGAAGATCACACCATTGACTGTTCTACCCGCCTGCGCGAGGCGCTTGGCGCTCTCGTTAAGCTCGCCGAGTTGGGTCTGATCCGCGCGGGCCACGAGGAGCACTGCGCCCATGTGCGGCGCCACTGCGGCGGTGTCAGTCGCCACGAGCACCGGCGGTGTGTCAATCACCACCAGATCGTATCGGGCGGAAACCATGTCGAGCAGGCGAATGAAGCTTTCCGACATCAACATGTCGGCTGGATTAGTCGGCAACTTGCCGGTAGTCAGCACGTCGAGATTCGGCAGCACCTGCGAACGAATGGCCTGATCTGCCGAGAGTTCGCCAGCCAGCATTTCCGAGAGGCCACCCTCGCGCCGGAGGCCAAACTGTTTGTTCAGATGACCCTTGCGCATGTCAGCGTCGATCAACAGCACCCGCTTGCCGGCATGGGCCATGATGGCTGCGAAGTTGCCTGATACGAAGCTCTTGCCAATGCCTGGTGTTGCGCCGGTGATAAGCACGCGGTTGTTACCGGCTTCGAGAGTGGCAAATTGCAGAGCGATTCGCAAACTGCGAAGTGCCTCGATGGGCGGGCTTTCCGGGTGAGTCACGGCAAGCAGCTGAATGCCCTTCGCACCTTCTGCAACGCTTTGGTCGAGCACCGTTTGCTCGGCGGTGAAGGGCACGACCGAGTAAACCGTCAAGCCGGTGTGGGCCTCGATTTCCTGCGGATCCCGGATGCCTGCGAGGAAGCGAGCTCGCACCAGGGCCAGCACCACGCCGGCCAGGAGGCCCAGCACCAGAGCGAGCGCCAGAACAAGTGGTTTCTTCGGCTTGACTGGCTCCTTTGGCTTCACTGCCTTGTCGAGCAGACGTACGTTGCCGGTCTTGCCTTCCTTCACCAAACGCAGTTGCAGTGCGTTGTTCTGCAGCGATAGGTACAACCCGCTGTTCACCCGAACGTCGCGTTCGAGGCGAAGGGCGTCCTGCTGCACCGTAGGCATTCGACTCACCCGGGCGTTAAGGCCGCCGAGCTCTTTCTCGATGGCGGCGATTTGTCCATCGATGGTCTTTACGCGCGTGTTGTTGTCGGTAAATCGCGCGGCCAGTTCGCGGCGCTTCTGCTGGGTCTCAAGAAGCTTGGTTTGCAACTCGATGGTCTGGACCAACACGCCCTTGGCTTCCTCGTCGAGGGCCACGGTGCCGTTCTTGTTGCGAAAGCGTGTGTAGGCGTCTTCGGAGGCTTCGAGCTGGCGCTTGAATTCGGGCAGTTGCTGGTCAAGGAAGAGCAGGGTTTTCTGCGCCTCGGCCGCCTTGCGCTCGACGTTCTGCTGCACGTATTGGTTGGCGATGGCATTGAGAATGCCGGAGAGCCGATCGCGGTCGCTGTCTTCCAGCGCCACGCTGATTACATTCGATTGCTTGCCCTGTTCACCAATCTGCATGCGCTTTTGCAGATCCTCGATGGTTCGTAACCACGAAGCGCGCAGAACGACAAATTCCGCGCCGGGCTTGCCATCGAGCTTGTCAATGAGAAGGTCGATGGTGCCGCCTTCGAGGACATGGTGGAGGGGCTGGCCAACGATGCCGGTCAGCGGCTGGTCCAAATCCTCGTGCCTGAGTGTGTATTTGCCGCCACCCTGAGCTGTGACAAAGAAAGGCTCTTCGTCCTCGAACTCGGTCGGCACGTCGAAGCGGGCGACATCAATGCGTTCCTTGCCGTTGACGTAGCCGCCTATGCCGAGGAAGCCCGGATTCGAAAGCTCGTCAGCCCGCCGCGCGAGCCAAGTGCCGAGTATTGGTAGATAGCGAGGCTTGGCGTCGATATAGAAGCGTGTCTGATCCACCGCGGCGCCGAGCACCATCCGTGAGCGGATGACTTGGATCTCGCCGGTGGCGGGCGTTTTGACGTCGAAGAGGCTGGAGGCATCCCCGAGGAAGCCCTTGGCGTCGGGCGTAGCGTCCTCGACTTGGATCAGCAGATTGGACTGGTAGATAGGGGCGGACAGCAATGCATAGGCCCCACCGAGCACCAGCGCTAGCGCGGTGACCCCCACGACCAGCCACTTGCGGTCGATCAGGATGTCAAGATACTCCGACAGGTAAACCTCGTCATCGTCAACAGGCGTGCGTGCAGCAGGCTGGCCGACGCGCGCAGCATTGGAAGTGTTCACAGCAGGAGTGTTCATTTGAATTGCCGAATGCGCTCGGCCCATGTCTTGACGCCGGCGTCGATGAGTTGAAGTGCGTGCTCGAAGGCTTCCTGGCCCATGCGGTAGGGGTCAGGGATATTCAGCTTGGCGGTTTCGGCAAGGCGAAAGACCCTGCCGCGCGTCAGCGGGTAGTTGTTTTCGATGTGGCGCCGCTGCCCGTCGTCCATGGTGAGGATCAGGTCGGCCTGCACGCACATGGACTGGGTGATCTGGCGTGCCCTGTGCGCGCTCAGGTCGAGCCCGCGCGCGGCCATCAACTCCTGGGCGATGGGGTCCGCGGGGTGGCCGATCAATGCGCCCGTGCCGGCCGAGGACACGGTGATCTCCGGCAGCGCATCAGCCAGCAGCACATGCGCCATCGGGCTTCGGCAGATGTTGCCGATGCAAACGACAAGAACGGATTTCATGGTGTCCGCCTTTCTTCGAGGGAATGGACCACCCATGCGCCTGATGGGCGCGGGCGTGCGGTAGTGGCTGCCATACAAAAAACGCTCATGGGCTGCGGTCGAAATTCAAGATGTTGTCTCCGGCGCGCGGCTTGTTGTCAGGCGGGGCCGCAAAGTTGAAGGCGCCCTGGTCGCGCACGGAGGTCAGTTCATACAGGGTGTTGCTGCGGCCCAGGCGGGCACCGCCGTCGCGCGTGAGCGGCGACCATGCAAAGCCCAGCGCAAACTTGCTGGACCGCGGCAGCAGGGCGTCGAGGGGAATCGAAAGGTAGATGCCCTTGTCGAAACTGCCTTCACCGAACCGCGCTGAAGAAACGTTGGTCTTGGTGGCATAGGCGCCCAGCACAAAGCCGTTGTCGAAGCGGCGGATGACTTCGAGCGTCACGCCGCGGTCGCCCGCCAGGTACTGGCCCGCGCTGATCTTTGCCATGACGCCATTCCAGCCGGTGTCCCAGTAAAGGGTGGCGTGGCCGGTGGTCACCTTGTAGTCGCGCAGGCCAAGGTCCTGGTTGAAGTCGCGCTGCCGCACGCGGTTGATGTCCACGCCAAAGGCCACGGGCGAGCGTGCTGGCCGGTACATCCACTCGGCGCCCACGCCCGCAAACATGCTTTCGAGCAGGCCGCCATACACGCTGTAGTAGTGGTTGCTCGACAGCTGCCCCACGTGCGTGAACTGCAGCGAGGGAATGGTGAAGCGCCGCGATGTGACGTACTCGCGCTGGTAGGTGCGCACGCGCGGCAGGTTGCTGGGCGCGGTGTAGGTGAACTTGTCGTAGTTGTCGGCCAGCCGCAGATTGACCGCGCCGCTGAGCCAGGTGCGCTGGGTAAAGCGGTATTCGGCGGTGGCCTGGATGCCAAGCTGGTAGAGAAGGAAGGCGTCAGGCCCGCCCACGATCTGGCCATAGCTGGGCGCAATACCAAAGGTGAACTTGTCTCGGGGACGCACCCAGGGGGCCTTGGTGTCGGGCGCGGCGGCCTCGGCGGCATCGGTGCCTTGCGCGGGGCTGCGCGTGTCGTCGGGGCGGGCCAGCTCGGGTTCGTAGTCGCGCTTGGACACGGCCCGCGCGGCATGCGGTGGCAGGGCCTGGATGCGCGCGGCCACCCATTCGGCGCGTTCGATGGCCTGCGCATGCACCGCAAGGCCACGCTCGGCATAGTGAAAGACGAAGCTCTTGATGGCGTCGGGCGCATCGTGGTGGAGCACCGCAATGGCTTTTTCGACGCGCGCGGTGCGGTAAACGGTGTTGCTGTCGGTCACCCACACATGCAGCACGTCGTCCTTGGGTGCAATGCGCTCGACGATCCATTCGGTCTGCGCCTCGATCTCCGCCGCGGTGGTCGCCCAGCCGGGGGAGCGCGGAGCCGCCTCCGGTCGGAATTCCGGCAACGGCCGATCGGCTGGCTTGGGCGATTGCGATGCGGCCAGGTTGCTTGCGAGCGTGAGGCCAATCATGAACTTGTCGCCGCGCTCGAAGCCGGCGGACAGCGTGACCTTGGGGGATACGCGGTAAGACAGGCCCACGTTGATGGGCGAACGCCGCCGCAGCTTGCTGCCCAGCGGCTCGTTCTGGTAGTCGTTGCCGTCGTATTCGAGCTTGAGCGTGAGCGGGTCCCAGGGCGTGCGCCATTGCACGCCGCCAAATAGGGCAGCCGGGCCGCGAAAGAAGCTGCTGATGTTGGCGTTGCCGGTGGTGTTCGCGCGCGGGCGGGTGTCGAAGCGGCTGCCCAGCAGCTTGAAAGGGTTGCCGATGTTGCCGCTGGAGCCCAGGTAACCCCAGCCGATGCCCAGGCTGAAGTCGAAGTCGTGCACGCGCTTGCCGGCCACCAGGTATTCGCTCGAGAACAGGCCGGTGCCGCCGATGTCGCGAAAGCCCAGCGCCAGTTGGGGCAGGTAGGTGGATTCCTCGAGCAACCGGACCTTCAGGTCGATGCTCTTGTCCTTGAACGACTGGTCAAGAAAAGTTGGCCCATAAGCGCGGTTGGAGATGGAGGTGTATCGAAACCCCGCTTCCATCCAGTCGAAGGGCTGGAACATGACGTTCAGCCGCGTGTAGGGCCAGATCGACGTGAGCGATGCGCGCGTGTCGCCGGCCACGCCCATGCGGGCCGATGGCGTTTGCAGCAGGCCGGTTTCGCCCCAGTCGTTGCCGCTGATGTCGAGCGGGCGCGGCTGCGAGGCGACGGCTTCGGGCAGCGCGGCGGCCACGGTGGGGGCCGCGAACACGGGCGCGTTGGCGACCGGGCGCGCGGTGGTGGGTTCCTGCGGGGAGGGGCCTTGCACGGCAAGAAACTTGATGAGGCCTTCCGACATGTCCGCCAGCGCGGCCATGCGGCGCGGCGGGGCCCAGATCCAGGCGCCGGGCGCGGGTTCGTCGGCGGGCTCGGCATTCCAGGCGCCAATGCCTGCGCGCGCGGTGCGGCCGTCGGGCTGCGCAATCCAGGCCCAGTCGGCGCCGCTGTCGAGGCCGCAGGCGCCCAGGTAGTCGAGCAGCGAGCGTCCGCCTTCATGCGCTACCTGGCAAAAGCTGCCGTCGGGCTGCACCACGGTGACCGAGCGCAGCGGGGCGGGTGGCACCGCGAGCCGCTGGCCTTCGCGGAGCACCGGGTCTTGACCGGGATTCGCCTGCAGCCAGCGCGGATCGACGATGCCCAGCGCCACACGGCCGGTGGCCGGAAGGCTCTGCAGCACCGACAGGAGCTGTTCGCGCGAAGCCCGTTCTTCGGGCGAGGCCGATCGAACGGCCGCTTCCACCCGCACCAGCAGCGACTCTTTCAGGTATTGCTGCGCAAGCAGTTCCTGCGGCACCTGCCATGCAAGGCCGGGGCCGGCTGCGTCTTCGGGTTGGCGCAGCAGCCAGTCGCTGAGCCGCTCGCCCGGCCGCACTTCCGCGGCGCCCGCAAGCATGCGGTCGGTGGATGCGGCGTGGGCGGAGGGAGTCATCAACACGATCGCGGCGGCCAGCAGGCTGAGGCGGAAGGGGTTGGTGGTGGGGCCGGACGGGGGCGGGAGGCTCATGAACCAGCTGCGCTTGTCGAGGCAACGTTGGCTGGCACAGAGGGATTCCACCGCTCGAAGCTCAAGCACAGATCGCGGGAAAGGCACTGCTCGGAATAGACCGCCTCGAGCTTGTCGCCAACCTGGGCGAGGCCGAAGCGTGCCGGGGGCAGCGAAGCCGAGGCCGGGCGCGTGCTGCTGCGCTCCTCGAACCAGCGCAGCGAGCTCGCGGGCCGGCCGGCGAGCATGGTGTCGGTGGGCGGCGGGATTTGCCGCTGCTCGATTTCGTCGCGTATGCCCGAGCGGTAGCCGGGCATGAGGTCGCGCTCGCGCTGGAAGCGCGTTGTTGCTGTCGTCGTGCTCTCGGCGGCCGTGGTGGCGGAGGGCCAGGCAGGTGCGTTGACAAGGCGCACGGCGCGCCAGTCGGTCGTGAGGCCGGCCGTGGCCACCAGGCGGCCGTGGCGCAGGCGCACCGTTTCGCCCGAGGCGCTGTACCAGACCTCTGTAGGACCTTCGGGATGGGGGTCGACGTATCCGAGCACGAGAAACACGGTGCGGCCTTCGAAGGTGGCACGCAAATAGCGGAATTCCGGACGGAATGTGTGGGAGTCCGACGGCGAGGCGTTGTTGTTGTAGAGGTGCCGGGCCGTGGCAAGCATTGCCGAGGAGCCCGAGGAGCATCCGCCCAAAAAAAAGGATGATGCGAGTACGCAACATCCTAGTTTTTGCACCGCGCTGGCGGTGCGTTGGAATCTCGCTGGGAACCCCCCCTTGCGGAGGGCTCCGATCATTACCTGGTGCCGGTGGTTCCGGTGGTGCCAGTGCCGGTGCCGCCTGGGCCGCCGGGGAGGATGAAACCGCCACCACCGCCGCCGCCCCACCGCCGCCAAGGGCTGCTGCCAACAGCACGCCGCCGCCAGCTGCCGCACCGATTTGCTGGGTGGTCAGGCCACCACCGCCAGCTGCGCGAACGGCGTCAGCAGCGCTGGCCGGAGGCGTAGGCAAGGTCGTCTGGGCGAGTGCAGGTGCAGAGGCCAGGGCTGCGAGGGCCATGGCTGCAATCAGGTGACTATGTTTCATGAATTCTTTCCCCGTTCAGTTGAAGCTTGGAAGTGAGCAACAGCGTCGACAACCGATAGTAACCGGCGATTGCGCATTGTTACTCCAGTCAACGGCCCGATGGTACCACTTCACAGAGGGAAACAGTACCTAAAACAGGGGAGGCGGAGCAGGTGGCGGGCGGCCGAAGCGAGGCCGTTTCGCCGTTACAGCCAGAAACCTGGCCGGAAATTAGAACTTTTAGCCGCGTATTTCATATTGTTTGACAACTGCAACATGGTTGCTGTAAATCGGCTATTACTATTGAATTGTTTTGTTTCAATAATTGCGCAACGACGCGCCTGATTTGAAGGAGCCCGATGCTCATCGCACAGCTGTCCGATCCGCACATCCGCGCCGAAGGCGAGCTGTACCAGGGCGTTGTCGACTCCAACAGCATGTTTGCCGAAGCGCTTGCGCACGTGCACGCGCTCGATCGCCGCCCCGATCTGCTGGTGCTCACCGGCGATCTTGTCGACGAGGGCCGCGCCGACGAATACGCGATGGCGCGCACGCTGCTCTCGGCCTCGCGCATTCGGTTTCTGGTGATACCCGGCAACCACGACCATCGCGAGCGCTTTCGCGCCGCGTTCAGCGACCAGGCCTACCTGCCCAAGGCGGGGCCGCTGCACTGGTGCGTGGATGACCACCCGGTGCGCATCATCGGGCTCGACTCATGCGTGGTGGGAAAGCACCACGGCCACATCGACGCCGAAGGCCTTGCCTGGCTTGCGCGCACGCTGGCCAACGACACGGCCAAGCCCACGCTGCTGATGTTGCACCATCCGCCCTTCACGAGCGGCATTCCCTACATGGACGCCTACGGCTGCATGGATGCGCAGCCGCTCGAAGAGGTGGTGCGAAGCGCGCCGAATGTCGAGCTGGTGCTGTGCGGGCACGTGCACCGCACGATGCTGCGCCGCTGGGGCGGCACGGTGATCTGTTCATGCCCGAGCACCACCACGGAAATCGACCTGCAGCTGCGCGCCGATGCGCCGCCGCAGTCGCACGTGGGACCGCGCGGCTGCATGCTGCATTTGTGGGACGCGCGGTACGGCATGGTCAGCCACCTGAGCCAGATCGGAGACTTTGCGGGGCCGTACGCGTTTGCCTGAACAACGCGCCTTGCGCGTTCACGCGAGCGGGGCGCTGTCCGCATCGCCATGCAGCAGCCGCTCGAACACGTCGTGGGCGCCCATCTGGCCACCCTTGAGCATGATCTCCATGCCGTCGAGCGCGGCGTCGTCGCTGTGCACACGGCAGAGCGATGCGCCGGCGCCCATGTCGGCCGCGTAGGAGAGCCCCCAGGCATCGAGCGCCTGCACGGCGTGGCTCGAGGTGTCGCCGCCGGCAATGCCGATGCGCTGCAGCGGCGCCATGGCCAGCACCTTTGCCAGCAAGTCTCCGCCGGCGCGCGAGAGGGCCTGGGCGTCGACCGTGTTGTCGCCCTCGGTGGGCGCCGGTTCGGCGGGCCGGGTGCAGGCCAGCATGCTGCGGCCGCGCGCGAGTCCTTGCGCGATGTCGCGGGCATGCTGCTCCAGCGTGGCCGTGTCGCGTTGCGCGAGCCGGGGCGCATCGAGCCACACGGTGTCGAACGAGCGTGCCGCCGCCACCTGGCGCGCGGTGACGGGCGAGAGACTGCCGGCAAGCACCAGCACCGGGCCGCGCGCTGGACCCATACGGCGTTGGTCGGCTTGCGCATCGGCTCGCGTGCCGAGTGCGCCGGCCAGCGCATCGACCACGCTGCTCGGGCCCACGGCCAGCAGCGTGGTGCGCCGGGCCTGTGACCACACCACTTGGCCGATGGCCGCGAGCTGCGAGGCATCGGCCACGTCGAACAGCACGGCCTCGGTGTTGCCGGCATCCGGGCGCAGCGCGCGCTGCAGCGCCTCGCCAAGCGCCTGCGGCCCGTGCGAGGCGGCCGTGAAAGGAATGGAGCGCACACCGGCCAGGCCCTGCTTGGCCAGGTGCAGCCTCAGGTCTGCCTCATGCATTGGCGTGACCGGGTGCCGGCTCATCGTCGGATGGCGGTCGATGCGGAACACCTCGCCGCCCGCGCCGGCCGCGGCGAACAGGTTGCCGAACAGGCAGTGCCGGCCGATGTTGGGCTGGCCGCCGACGATGGCGGTCCAGGGCTGTTCGACGGCGCCGCGCAGCGCGCGCACGGCCGCGCCGATGGAGCCGATGTGCGGCGCGCTGTCGAAGGTGGAGCAGGTCTTGTAGTGCAGCACGCGCGCGCCGAGCGAGCGGAACAGCGCGGCGACCGGGGCGAGCTCGGCCTGCATGGCTTCGGGCGCCATGGCGCGGGCGGCGCCCGCGATGCCCAGCACGTCGAGCGGCCCGGCCTGCGCGAGCCGCGCGGCGTCGGGCGTCTTCAGGAACAGCAGGGTGCGCAGGCCGGCGCGCGCGGCGGTGCCGAGGGTGTCGGTGGCGCCGGTGAAATCGTCGCCGTAGTAGACGATGGCCGGCGCTTGCGTGGCGGGCATCACGGCTTGCCGAAGAAGGCCAGCGCGCGCGCCAGCTCGGGTGCGCCGCGGGCGGCTTCTTGCAGCGCGGTGCCGGCGCATACGGCCGACCAGGCCTGGCGGATGCTGGTGACGCCGGCCGCCGCGCCGTCGGGATGCGCGAGGATGCCGCCGCCGGCCATGAAGAGCAGGTCGTCGCTGCCGATGGCGGCCCAGGTGGCAGGCACGGTGCCGGCCCACTGGCCCGACGAAAAGGCCGGCATCACGCGGTCGTCGGCGGCATCGGTCAAAGGCGTGAAGCAGTCGCGCGCCGATTCGATGACCTCGCTGTCGGGCTGCGAGAACTTGCCCTGCAGGCCGTGCACGTGCATGTGGTCGACGCCCGCGAGCCGCCAGAGCGTTTGGTAGGCCTGGAACGAAATGCCCAGCAACGGATGGCGCGACAGCGCACCGTAGCCGTTGCGGTGGCCGTGCAGCGCCAGGCCGGTGTGGCGGCGCAGGGTCTGCATGCCCGAATGGCCGCACCAGTTGAGGCTGGCCATGACGCACGATCCGCCTTCGCGCTCGACCAGGTCGGCATGCCGCTTCATCGCGTCGGTCTCGTCGGTGATGTTGAAGGCCACCATCACGTGCTTGCCGGTGCGCTCCTGGTGTGCGCGCACCGCGGCCATCACGGCGGGCACGCGCTCGGCAAGCGGTGCATGCGCGGGGTTGGCGCAGACTTCGTCGTCCTTGATGAAGTCGACGCCCGCGGCGCAGAGCCTGGCGACCAGTGCGGCGGTCTCGCCGGCGGACAGCCCCACGTTGGGCTTGATGATGGTGCCGACCAGCGCGCCGCTGGCCACGCCGGTGGCGCGCCGCGTGCCCGCGATGCCGGCGCGCGGCATTTCGAACTGCCCGCGGTAGGCGGCAGGCAGCTGCAGCGATTCGAGCCGCAGGCCCGTGACTTCGCCCAGGTCGTAGAGGTTGCCCGACACCGTGGCCGCGAGCGTCGGCAGGTTGGCGCCGATGTTCGCTGAGGGAAACGAGATGTCGACGTGCGCACGCCGCCAGGGGCCGCGCGCGCGCTTGCGTTCGAGCAGGGCGTTGGGCAGGCTCGGCGCCTCGGCCGGTGCCAGCTCGGTGATCGCCTCGACGGTGGCGCGCGCGCGTTGGCGCAGCGCGTCGGTCTCGCCCTCGACGCGCGTGAAGGTGCCGCACGATTGCTCGCCGGCCATTACCTCGGCCACGGCGGCCAGGTCCAGCGGCGTTTCGACGAGGTAGCGCGCGCGGATGCGTTCGGTCACGTTCACAGCTTGCTCAGGTCAGGGAAGGGCCGCACCGGCTCGCTGCCGTCCCAGCCCTCGGAGGCGCTGCGGATCAGGTCGAACATCTTGCCCTTGGGCCCCGCCACTTCGGACAGTTCGATCACCGTGCCCGGGTGGTACTCGGTGTCGAAGTAGATGAAGCGGCCGCGCTCGCCCACTTCGCCGCTCATCACCGGCTTGAAGCCCTGCGCGGTGAGGCGCGCGAGGTCGGCGTCGTAGTCGGCCGTCCAGTACGCGACGTGCTGCAGCCCGGTGCGGCCGGCCTGGAGGAAATCGCGGTACATCGAAGGCACGTCGTTGCGCGTCTGGATCAGCTCGACCTGCACATAGCCCGAGTTGGCCAGCGCCACCGAGTTGTGGGGCTCGTGCGCCTCGCCGTTGTAGCGGTAGTTCTTGATCGGCACCCTGGGGTTGTAGAACCAGGGGCCCACGCCCAGCGTGGTACTCCAGTAGTCCATGGCGGCCTCGATGTCGTGCACGACATAGCCCAGCTGGCGGATCTCGCCGAGGAATCGACTCATTGCGGTTGGCTCCGTTGATGTGAGTGTGTTGTTGTGGTCAGAACTTGAGAAAACCGGTCGAGAACCACGGGAACGCGGCCACGATCACCAGGCCCACCAGCATCGCGGCGATGTAGCCCCAGATGTGCTTGATGCCCTCGTCGGGGTTGACCTTGCTGACGGCGCAGGCACCGTAGTAGCCCACGCCGAAGGGCGGCGCGAACAGGCCGATGCCCATCGCGAAGATCACCACCATGGCGTAGTGCACCTCGTGCACGCCTGCGGCCTTGGCAATGGGAAACAGCAGCGGCCCGAACAGCACGATGGCCGGAATGCCCTCGAGCACGCTGCCCAGCACGATGAAGGCCACGATCGACACGGCCAGGAAGCCGTAGGCGCCGCCCGGCAGCGCGCCCATGACGCGCGCCAGGTCCTGCGAGAAGCCCGACTGCGTGAGGCCCCAGGCCATGGCCGTGGCACAGCCGACGATGAAGATGATGGCGCCCGAGAGCGAGGCCGTGTCGACCAGCATCGGCTTGAGCCGCTTCCAGTCGAACTGCCGGTACACGAAGAGCCCGACGATGGCCGAGTAGACGATGCCGATGGTCGACACCTCGGTGGCCGTGGCCACGCCCTCGACCACGGCGGCGCGGATCACGAAGGGCAGCAGCACCGC
Organism: Variovorax sp. V93; assembly: GCF_041154485.1. NCBI lineage: Bacteria > Pseudomonadati > Pseudomonadota > Betaproteobacteria > Burkholderiales > Comamonadaceae > Variovorax > Variovorax sp. V93. The sequence goes on from NZ_AP028669.1 coordinate 2,131,635, forward strand.
GGGCAGCGCGACCAGCAGCAGCTTGCCGATCTCGCGCTTGCTGTGGCGCGCAACGCCGCTCAGGTCTTCGCGCCGGTAGCGCCACCACACCACCACGCACAGCGCGGCGCCCAGCACCACGGCCGGCAGCAGCCCGCCCGTGAACAGCGCGGCAATCGAAATGCCCGTGACCGAGCCGATGGTGATGAGCACGATCGACGGCGGAATGGTCTCGGTCTGCGCGCCGGTGGCCGACAGCAGCGCGACCAGGTCGCCGGGCTTGGCGCCGCGCTTGACCATCTCGGGGAACAGCACGGGCGCAATGGCGGCCATGTCGGCGATCTTGGAACCCGAGATGCCCGACACCAGGTACATCGCGCCAATCAGCACATACGACAAGCCGCCGCGCACGTGTCCCAGCAGGCTCGCAAGGAACTGGATCATGGCGCGCGCCATGCCCGTCATCTCGATCAGCGCGCCCAGGAAGATGAAGAGCGGCACCGCGAGCAGGATCAGGTGCGACATGCCTTCGTCGAGCCGCCCCACCATCACCAGGAGCGGCGTGCGCGTGGTGAGTGCCAGGTAGCCGAAGGTGGCCAGCGCGAACGAGAACGCGATGGGCACGCCCGAGAGCACGGTGGCCGCCACCACCACCACGAAGAAGATCACCAGGTTGAACTTGCCGAGCGTCGCGAACAGCGGCGCCGCCAGCCAGAAGGCCGCCACCAGCGCGCCCATGCCGAGCATCGCGACCGCGATCTGCCGCCCGGTGCACACGCGCACCAGGCGCAGCAGCGCCATCGCCAGCATGATGCCGATGCCCGCCGGAATGGCCGCGGCGCGCCAGGCGTTGCTGATCTCCAGCGCGGGCGTGACGATGAACGACTCCTCGTGCGCATAGTCGATCGAGGGCCAGATGATCAGCACCAGGAATGCGACCGAGGCCGCGATGGCAAAGGCGTCGAGCATGGCGCGCGTCGATGGCTGCACCTTCTGCAGCAGCGCCGTCATGCGCATGTGCTCGCCCCGCCGCAGCGCCACCACCGCGCCCAGCATCGAGAGCCACAGGAAGAGGATCGACGCGAGTTCGTCCGACCACACCAGCGGTGCATGGAACACATAGCGCGACACCACGCCCGCGAACAGCACGCAGATCTCGGCCAGCACCAGCAGCGCGGCCACGGCTTCGACCACGCCGCCCAGCACGCGGTCGGCGCGCCCGGCCAGGCCGCTCAGCGCGTTGGCGGATGGTCCGGCGCCCACGAACGGGGCCGCCTCGAAAGTGGATTCATGCACCATGGACGCTCAGGCCAGCTTGCCGACGGCGCCTTCGAGCAGCGCCCACGCCTCGGGGCCGAAGCGGCCTTTCCACTCGCCGTAGAAGCCCGATTCGCGCAGCTTGGCGCGAAAGCTCTCGGCCACCGGGCGGTTGATGCTGAGACCCTTGGCCTGCAGGTCGCCGACCACCGATTCATTGAGTTTCTTGATGTCTTCGCGCTGCTGCATGCCGGCGTCGTTGATCGCGCGCGCCACGATGGTCTTGAGGTCGTCGGGCAATGCTTCCCAGGCGCGGCCGTTGGCAACGAACCAGTAGCCGTCCCAGATGTGGTTGGTGAGCGAGCAGAACTTCTGTACCTCGAACAGCTTGGCCACCTGGATGATCGGCAGCGGATTTTCCTGCGCATCGACGATCTTGGTCTGCAGCGCGGAATACACCTCGCTGAACTGCAGGCTCGCGGGCGCGGCGCCCAGGCCCTTGAACATCGAGATCGACAGCGGGCTCACGGGCACGCGGATCTTCAGGCCGTCCATGTCCTTGGCATTGGTGACCGGCGCCTTGCTGCTGGTGGTCTGGCGAAAGCCGTTGTCCCACATCTTCTCGAAGGCGTAGAGGCGCGACTTGGCAATGGCGCCGCGCACATGGGCGCCGAGCTTGCCGTCCATCGCGCCCCACACCTGGCCGTAGTCGTTGAACGCGAAGCCCACCGCGTTGATGGCGGCCACCGGCACCAGCGTGGCAATCACCAGTGCCGAGGGCGTGAAGAACTCGATGCCGCCCGAGCGCACCTGCGCCAGCATGTCGGTGTCGCCGCCGAGCTGGTTGTTGGGGAAGATCTTGATCTCGACCCGGCCCTTGCTTTCCTTGGCAATGCGGTCGGCCGCCTCCTGCGCGCGGATGTTCAGCGGATGGCTGAGCGGCAGGTTGTTGCCGTACTTGTACGAGAACTCCGCGGCGCGCGCGATGCGCGGCACGGCCGACACGATGCCGGCGGCGGGGAGGGCGGAAAGCGTGCGCAAGGCACTGCGGCGGGTCAGCAAGGTCATGTTTTGTCTCCAGGATCTTCGGAATGCGGTTGATGCAATCTGATGCACCATTGGATTCGAGCCACAGCGAAGATAAAAGGATGCATGATCCGGGTCAAACTCGATCTTGATGGTTTTTGATGTATGCGGGATAACCCTTCAACCGATGCGCGGCGCGCCCGCGTGGTCGACATCGCACGGGCCGCGCAGGTGTCGACCGCTACCGTCGACCGCGTGCTCAACCGCCGCCCCGGCGTGCGCGACGCCACGGTGCAGCGCGTGCTCAAGGCCGCGGGCGAGCTCGACTACCTGCCGGGCCCCGAGCTCTATGCCGCGCTCACGCCGCCGCCGCTCAGGCTGGTGTTCCTGCTGCCGGCCGGCACCAACCGCTTCATCCGCATGCTGGGCGACATGGTGGGCTATTCGCAGGAGCACTGGGCGCCGTTCAACGTGCAGTGCCGCACGGTGTTCATCGAGAGCTTCAACCCGCACGAGCTGGCCGATGCACTGCGCCGCCATGGCCAGCGCTGCGACGGCATCGCGATGATGGCGCTGGAGCACCCGGCGGTGCGCGAGGCGGTGGCGGCGCTGGCGGCGCGCGGGCTGCCGGTGGTCACGCTGATCTCCGACCTGTCGAACTCGGAGCGCGCCGCCTTCGTGGGGCTGGACAACCGCGCGGCCGGCCGCACCGCGGGCTACCTGATCGGCCGCTTCATCGGCGCGCGCGCTGCGAAGGTCGCGCTCATCGCGGGCAGCCTGAGCTACAAGGCCCACGAGGAGCGCGAAGCCGGCTTCCTGCACGTGATCGACGAGATGTTCCCGCGGCTCGAAGTGGTGGGCCTGCGCGAAGGCCAGGACGATGCGGGCAAGAACTACCGCCAGACGCGCGCGCTGCTGGAGCAATACCCCGACATGGGTGGCATCTACAACATCGGCGGCGCATCCGACGGCGTGGCGCGCGCGCTGAAGGAGGCGGGGCGCGAGCAGAAGGTGGTGTTCATCGGGCACGGGCTCACGCCCGACACGCGCACGCTGCTGATCGACGGCAGCATGGATGCGGTGATCACGCAGAGCCCGCACACCACGCTGATGAACTGCGTGCGCATCTTCGCCAACCTGCGCGACGGGCGCGACGCGCTCAGCGGCGTGGAAACCACCCGCAGCCAGGTGATCTTTCGCGAGAACCTTCCTTAGGTTCGTCTCGCGACGAGGCCTTCGTTCAGTAGGCCGCGCGCGGCGCGGGCTCTTCGGCCGGCGGCGCGCCGCTGAAGTCGGCCGCGAGCCTGCGGGCCGCGCCCGCATACAGCAGCACGTCGACACCCACCGCGACAAAGCTGCAGCCCAGTTCCAGGTAGCGCCGGGCCAGCTTCGGATCCGAGGTCAGCGTGCCCGCGGCCTTGCCCGAGGCCACGATGGTGCGCATGGCGGCTTCGATCGCGGCCTGCACCTCGGGGTGGCCGGGCCGGCCGCGGTGGCCCATCGACGCGGCCAGGTCGGCCGGGCCGATGAAGACGCCGTCGATGCCGTCCACCGCGCAGATCTGCGGCAGGTTGGCAAGTGCCGCCACGGTTTCGGCCTGCACCAGCAGGCAGACTTCCGCGTCGGCGATGTCGAGGTAGTCGGTGCGCGCGCTCCACTGCGAGGCGCGGCCCACGGCGCTGCCGACGCCGCGGATGCCCAGCGGCGGATAGCGCGTGGCCGACACCAGTGCGCGCGCCTGCTCGGCCGTGTCGACCATGGGCACCAGCAGGTTCCTGGCGCCGATGTCGAGCAGCTGCTTGATGAGGGCCGTGTCGCCCTGCACCGCGCGCACCACCGGCTGGGCGCGGTGCGGCGCCACGGCCTGCAACGCGGCCAGCGTCGAGCGCAGGTCGTTGGGCGCATGCTCGCCATCGATCAGCAGCCAGTCGAAGCCGGCGGTGGCGCTCACCTCGGCCATGTACGGGTCGGCCATCGAGAGCCAGAGGCCGATCTGCGGCTGTTGGGTGGCCAGTGCTGTCTTGAAGGCGTTGTGGGCGGGCATGGGGTCTCTTCGGTTGGGTGTGTTGCGTGTGCGCCTGGCGTCAGTCCAGCTGGCCCTGGCAGACGTATTTGGTGTGCAGGTAGTCGTCCAGCCCGTGGACCGAGCCTTCGCGGCCGTAGCCCGAATCCTTCACGCCGCCGAAGGGCGCAGCCTCCGCGGCCAGGGCGCCTTCGTTGATGCCGACGATGCCGGCTTCGAGCGCATCCGCCACGCGCCAGATGCGGCGCACGTCGCGCGAATAGAAGTACGCGGCCAGGCCGAAGGGCGTGTCGTTGGCCTGGGCCACCACCTCGGCTTCATCCACGAAGCGCGTCAGCGGAACGACGGGGCCGAAAGTTTCTTCGCAGGCGCAGGCCATGGTGGCGTCGGCATTCACCAGCACGGTGGGCGCAAAGTAGTTCGGGCCGAGCGCGGGCAGCCGCGTGCCGCCGGTGAGCACGCGTGCGCCGCGCGCCACGGCGTCGTGCACATGGCGCTCGATCTTCTCGATGGCGCGCGCATTGATCATCGGGCCGATCTGCGAGGCGGAGTCGCTGGCCGGGCCTACGCGCAGTGCCGCAACGCGCGCGGCCAGCAGCTCGGCAAATTCGTCATGCACGGCCTCGTGCACGAACACGCGATTCGGGCACACACAGGTCTGGCCGCCGTTGCGGAACTTGGCCGCCATCAGGCCGTCGACCGCGGCGTGCAGGTCGGCATCCTCGAACACGATGAAGGGCGCATTGCCGCCGAGCTCGAGCGAGAGCTTCTTGAGCGTGTCGGCCGAGCGGCGCGCGAGGTGCTTGCCGACCGGCGTCGATCCAGTGAAGGTGATCTTGCGCACGCGGGCATCGTCGAGCCACACGTCGACCACCTCGGGCGTGCGCTCGCGCGAGGCCGTCACGATGTTGAGCACACCCGCGGGCACGCCGGCCTCCTGCGCGAGCCTGACGAGCGCGAGCGAGGTCAGCGGCGTGTCCTCGGCCGGCTTGCACACCACGGTGCAGCCCGCGGCCAGCGCCGGCGCGATCTTGCGCGCGATCATCGCGGCCGGAAAATTCCACGGCGTGATGGCGGCCACCACGCCCACCGGCTCCTTGAGGGCGAGCATGCGCCGGCCGGGAACGGGCGCCGGAATCACGTCGCCGTTGGCGCGCGTGGCTTCCTCGGCAAACCACTCGATGTAGCTGGCCGCATAGGCGACCTCGCCGATGCCTTCGGCCAGCGGCTTGCCCTGCTCGCGCGAGATCAGGCGGCCCAGGTCTTCCTGGTGCGCGAGCACCAGGTCGTTCCAGCGCTTGAGGATCTGCGCGCGCTGCTTAGCTGGCGTGCGGCGCCAGGCGGGGAAGGCGGCGTGCGCGGCATCGGCGGCGGCACGCGCTGCATCCGAGCCGGAGTCGGGCACCTGCGCGATCAGCGCGCCGGTGGCCGGGTCGGTCACGTCCAGCGTGCGGTCGGCGGCGCTGCACCATTCGCCGGCAATGAAGTTGGCGGTGCGCTGCAGTTCGGGGCGGTTGAGGGTAAGGGGCATGTCCGTCGGCGTCCAAAAGGGGAGAAGGTCAACTCACGATGCCGAGGTGCCACGGCACGAATTCGTGGTCGCCCAGGCCCAGCGCTTCGCTGCGGGTCTGCTCGCCAGAGGCGTGGCGCAGGATCTGTTCGAAGATCCGCTGGCCCAATTCAGGCACCGAGAGTTCGCCGTCGATCACCACGCCGCAGTTGATGTCCATGTCCTCTTCGAGGCGCTTGAACATCGGCGTGTTGCTGGCCAGCTTGATGGTCGGCGCGGGCTTGCTGCCGAACATCGAGCCGCGTCCGGTGGTGAAGCAGATCAGCTGCGCGCCGCTCGCGATCTGCCCGGTGACCGCCACCGGGTCGTAGCCCGGCGAATCCATGAAGACGAAGCCGGCCTGGTCGATGGGCTCCGCATATTCGTACACGGCCTGCAGCGGCGTGGTGCCGCCCTTCATGGCCGAGCCGAGCGATTTCTCGAAGATGTTGGCCAGCCCGCCGGCCTGGTTGCCATGCCCGACCACGCCGTTGAACTGCGCGTTCTGGCCGGCCGTGTAGCGCTCCCACCAGGCCAGCCGGTCGAGCAGCTTCTGGCCGACCTCGGGCGTCGCGGCGCGCCGTGTGAGCATGAACTCGACGCCGTGGATCTCGGGCGTTTCGGAAAGAATGGCGGTGCCGCCATGGCGCACCAGCAAGTCCATCGCGGCGCCCAGCGCCGGGTTGGCCGTGATGCCCGAGAAGCCGTCGGAGCCGCCGCATTCCAGCCCGATCTTCAGGTGGTTGGCGCCCACGCGGGTGCGCTGCGCGGCGTTGGCCTCGGGCAGCATTTCTTCCACCGCGCGGATGCCGGCCTCGATGGTCTGGCGCGTGCCGCCCACCTCCTGCATCACCATCGTGCGCATCAGGCGGCCCTGCTGCAGGCCCTGCGAGTCGACCAGCGCATCGACCTGGTTGCGCTCGCAGCCCAGGCCCACGATCAGCACGCCGGCCAGATTGGGATGGCGCGCATAGCCGGCCAGGGTGCGGCGCAGCACGTCGAAATGCTCGCTCGGCGAAGACATGCCGCAGCCGCTGGTCTGCGCGAAGGCGGCCACGCCGTCCACGTTCGGAAAGGCCGCGAGCCGCTCGGGCGTGAAGTGCGCGGCAATGCGCTTGATGACGGTGGCCGAGCAGTTGACCGACGACAGGATGCCGATGAAGTTGCGCGTGCCCACGCGGCCGTCAGCCCGCACAAAGCCCATGAAGCTGGCGCGCTCGGCCTCGGGCACGTAGGCCACCGGCCGCAGGTCCTGGCAGAAGGCGGGGTCGCGGTAGGAGTCCACCAGCGTCAGGTTGTGGCTGTGCACGTAGTCGCCGGCCTCCAGGTCGCGCGAGGCCACGCCGATGACGGTGTCGTACTTCTTCACCTGCTCGCCGGCTGCAATGGCGCGCGAGGCGATCTTGTGCCCCGCGGGAATCTGCGCGCGTGCGCGCACGCCGAACTCGGCAATCGTCTCGCCCAGGGCAATGGGCGTCTTGGCAACCAGCACGTTGTCGTGCGGGTGCAGGCGAAGCAGGGGGCTGTCGTTCATCAACCTTTCTCCATCAGTTCCTTGAGGTTGAGCTTGCGGATCAGCTCGGTCTCCTGCTTGTAGACGGCTTCGACGTACTTGCGGTAGTCGGGGCCGTCCTGGTACATGACCGGCGCGTCGATGCTGTCGGCCACCTTCTTGAATTCTTCGCTGTTGACGGCCATGCGGAACGCGTCGCGCAGCTTCTTTTCCACCGCCGGCGGCAGCCCGCGCGGCGCGCCGATGCCGTTGGGTGCTTCCACCACCACGTCGTAGCCCAGCTCCTTGAGCGTGGGCGTGTCCTTGAAGCGCGGCGTGCGCGCCTCGCCCCAGGTGGCGAGCAGGCGCAGCTTGCCGCTTTCGACGTGCGGCGCCCAGGAGCTGCTGTCGGCCAGCATGTCGACCTGTTCGCCCAGCACGTCCTGCAGCGCGGCCGAACCGCCCTTGTAGGCAATGGCATTGAACTTGACGCCGGCCGCCTGCGCGAACTGCTCCATGCCCACGTGGGTGGCACCGCCCACGCCGGCATGGGCGTAGCTGACGACGCCGGGCTTGGCCTTGGCCTGCGCCACCATGTCGCGCAGCGACTTGAAGGGCGAACTGGCCGGCACCGCGATGCCGAAGGTCTGGCCCGAGGTGCGCGCCAGGTAGCTCAGGTCCTTGAGCGGATCGATCTGCACGGTGCCGATCTGCGCGAAGCGCGTCACCGAGATGGGGATCTGGCCGATGGTGTAGCCGTCCGGCCGGGCCGAGGCCAGCGCCTTGGTGCCGATCATTCCCGAGGCGCCCGCGCGGTTCTCCAGCGCAATCGGCTGGCCGAGTTCGCGCGCGGCAATCTGGCAGATGGTGCGCATCGAGCGGTCGGCGGTGCCGCCCGCGGGCCACGGGCAGATGAAGGTGATGGGGCGTTCCGGATAGTCGGCCGCGAAGGCGCGGCCGGTGGCAGTGGCGAGCGCGGCGGCGCCGAGGCCGCCCAGCACCAATTGGCGCCGCTGCAGGGAGCGAGAGAAGGTCATGTGTGTCTCCGACGATTGTTGTTCGAGAAAGCTGGGCGCATTCTTCAGTAGACAATCATTGCAATCCAATGAAATAGCGGACTCGCTTCATAGCCCAGAGGTTATGAAGAGAAAAAAAGCCGCACACACCACGATGAGCCAGATCGACCGCGTCCTGCGTTCCAACCTCAAGTTGCGCCACCTGCAGATGCTGGTGGCGCTCGACCAGTTCCGCCACCTGGGCCGTGCGGCCGAGTTCCTGTCGGTCACGCAGCCGGCGGTGTCCAAGTCGCTGGTGGAGATCGAACGCATGTTCGGCCTCGCGCTGTTCGAGCGCTCCACGCGCGGGACCGAGCCCACGCCCTACGGCGACAGCGTGGTGCGTTTCGCGCGCTCGGTGCTGGCCGACTACGACCGCACGCGCGACGAGATTGCCGCCGTGGCCAGCGGCGCCGCGGGCCGCACCAGCGTGGGCGCCATGGTGGTGGCCATGCCGGTGCTGCTGGCGCGCGCGGTCGAGATGCTCAAGGCCAACTCCTCGCAGACCACGGTGCTGGTGGAGGAGGGCGACCTCACGCGCCTCTTGCCCAAGCTGCGCCTGGGCGAGCTCGACCTGTTCGTGGGGCGGCTGGAGCCCGGCTACGCGGCGCCCGACCTCGAAACCGAGGCGCTGCATGCCGAGCCCATGCAGGTGGTGGTGCGGCCCGGGCATGTGCTGGCCGCGAAGCGCCGGCTGGGCTGGGCCGACCTGGCCAGGGAGCGCTGCGTGATGCCGCCGCCCTGGGCCTCCTTGCGCGTGAAGCTCGACCAGATGTTCTTTCGCGATGGGGTGCATCCGCCGACGGACATCATCGAATCGGCCTCCTTCCTCGCGCAGATCAGCTTCCTGCAGCAGCGCGATGCCGTGGCCTTCATGGCGCGTTCCGTGGCGCGGCATTTCCAGCAGCAGGGCATGCTCAAGGTGCTGGCGCTCAAGGTGCCGATCGAGCTGCCGCCGGTGGGCCTCATCACCATGCGCGGGCGCCGGCGCACGCCCAGCACGCAGCAGTTGATCGATTGCCTGCGGCGCGCCGCCAGGGCCAGATCCACGGCTTGAGGCGGTGCCGTGGCTTTGCGGCGCGGCATCCCCAATTCATGGGTATGCACTCTGCAGTGCCTTCGGAGACCATTCGGACATGTATTTGCATACCCTGGTCGCCGATCTGCCGCATCCGGACCGCACGGCATTGGACGAGGCCAGCGAACTGCGCTCCTACCAGTGCGACGAAACCGTTCTTGCCTCGGGCGAGTGGACCGACCGGGTCTATTGCGTGGCGAACGGGCTGCTCCAGGTGGTGAGCCACGGACGCGCGGGCGGCGCCGATGTCGTCACCGACCTGATCTGCCAGCACGACTTCTTCCTTGGCCCTTCGCTCAGCGAAGACCGCTACGAGGCGAAGCACACGCTGGTGGCGGCCGAGGCTTCATCGGTGTACCTGATTCCCGTGGCGGCCATGCGCGGGCTCTGCGAGCAGCACCCGCAGGTGGCGCTGAAGCTGCTGGGCATGGCCATCGAGCGCACGAGGGCCATGCGCGGGCAGCTCGGGCTGGGATAGGCGCGGGCCGGCTGCGGCCGATGCGCTATTTGCCCGGCGGCGGGTTGGCCGGAGTCGTCTGCGGCGCGCTCTGGGTTGGTGTCGACGGCTTGACCGGCCCTTCCTCGCGCGTCTGGGTCAGGAAGTTGTAGGCCAGCGCCAGGATGAAAACGAAGATGGCCGCGCCGATGCCCCAGCGGAACACGCGCGCGTTGTCGCGTTCGTCGGACTTGACTTGTCTAGAGGGCTTCATGCTTGCAACGCTGCGCCGGTGGATCGGCGCGAAGTGTCGGACGGCGGCTCGGCTTCCTGTCGCAGAAAACAGGAGCGGGCGGGCGTTCAGGCCTCGGCCTTGGCCCGCTCGATGATGCCGCGCACCATGGCCGACAGCGTGCAGAGGTAGCGCGCGTCGGCCGAGAGCGAGCGGCTCATGGCGTGGATGAGCTCGCCGAAGTCTTCGTCCGCCGGGACGCTGCCGGCAGCGAGCCGGTGGCGCGACAGCGCGTCTCGGATGCGGCTCTGCACCTGCACGTAGTCGGCGCGCAGCAGCACGCTGCGCGCGAGCAGTACATCCAGGTTCAACAGGTCCAATGCGGTCATGGATGTTCCTTCACTGTTTCGCGGAACGACCTCGGCCCGGCGTGGTGTCGAAGAAGATTCGGGCGGAGGCCGGGCGCGCCGCGTCAGAGTTGACCCTGGCCATCGCCGGTGCGGTCGTGCACCCAGCGCATCGTCTGCTGCTCTGCGTGCCGCAGCGCCTCCGCCTCGGTGGCATAGGCGATCTCGTCGGTGTCGCTGGGCAGCGTCTCTTTTTGCTCCGGGCCATGCCCCCGGCCAAGGCACACGACCACGGGGCGGTACACGCCCGGGCCCGTGCGCTGCGCACCGTACTTGAAGTGCCAGCCCCGGTAGATGAAGTCGATGCCCGGTTCTTCGGTGCCGCTTCCGGCGGCTGCGTCCTGCGTGTTCATTGCGAATGCTCCTTGGGCGCGGGCACGCCCATCCCGCCTTGCGCGCCTTGCGCGCGAGCGCCGCATCGCTGAGCGGCGCCACCGGCCGCATGGTTCAGGCCGCGCGAGAAGAAGTACTGCATGGCAATCGAAGGTGCTGCGTAGGAACCTTTCGCATCTGAGGTGGCAGCGCAGACTACATCCAGCGGCCGCGGCAAGATACCGCGCCGCGCACCGCAGGACCGGAGGCTCCGGTCCCGCATTGACTCCAATGCCCCCATCGAATCCCCCGCCGTCACCTGCCGCCGACAAAGGCGAGCTTGCGCCCAGCGCGCTGGGCTTCCCGGTCGTCGGCATCGGCGCATCCGCGGGCGGACGACCTGCTGGTGTCGGACCTCGGCATGCCCGAGATGGATGGCTACCAGTTCATTGCCGAGGTGCGGCGGCGGCCGGCCACGCGCGAGCTTCCTTCCATCGCGATGTCCGGCTTCGGCCGCCGCGCCGATGCGCGCCGGGCGCTCGAGGCAGGCTTCAACGCGCACCTGCCGAAGCCCGCTTCGCTCGATGAACTCAAGGCCGCCATCGGCCGGCTGTGAGAGCTTGCGCTAGCGTGGCGCGCGGTAGATGAAACCGCTGGCCGGCGCGATCCATTCGGCCTCGCCAGTGGCGTGCGCTGCGTGCGCCGCGGCGCGGCCGGTGAAGAGCATGCGTTCCTCGGCCAGCAGGAATTGCCGCGCGGGCCCGCCCTGGCCGGCCGGGCCCGGCTCTTGTACATGCAGCGTGGCGCCTGCAAGGCGCAGCGTGTCCCCGGGCTGCGGCCACAGCGCGGCGGCATCGGGCCATGCCGATCGAAGCCCCTCGAGCGACGCGGCCGAGGGCTGTCTACCAGCCCCTGTCCAGAGCAGCCACTTCACCTGGCCCGGCGCCGCGTTCTGCGCCAGGCCGTGCGGCAGGGGGTCGATCAATGCCCAGTGGCCGCCTTCGCCGCCGACGAAATAGCCGTGAGGCGAATCCGCTGCGCCGGCCACGCGCTGCACGCGCGCCGACAGCCGCGTGACCAGGCCGGGCTCGAGCGCGTAGTGCGCATGGCCCTTGCCTTCGGGATCGAGGTGGCCGATCTCCTCGTAGGCGGCCTCGTCGATGTTCACCGCGCGGCGGCCCGCGGGCCCGTCGGCCAGGCGAGGCATGTTCAGCACGATCCGCGTCAGCGCCCGCGCATGCGCCATGCAGTCGGCGGCGCTGCCGAAGCCTGCGAGTTCTTCGAGCGTGCGCCGCGTCACGTTCATCAGCTTGAGGCCGCGGCGCGGGTCCGCCGCCTCCGCGGGCTTGAGCCACATGTGCGCCACGGTCTCGCGGCCGTCGGGCTTCACGGCCTGGCCCGGTGGCATCTGCGCAATGAAGAAGCGGGTGTCGAAGCGGCGCGGCATGCCGGGCGGCGTGAGCCAGTGGCTGAAATAGGCGAGCCGGTCCATCGCCAGGCGCCAGCCCTGCGCCTCGCACATGGCGAGCAGCGCATCGGTGCCTTGCTCGGCGGCATGGCGCATGGATTCGAGCCGGCCCGGCGGCAGGCCGTCGAGTTCGGCCAGGCGGTCGCCGGCGTCGCTTGCGAACAGGACGCCCGCTTCCTCGAAGCATTCGCGCACCGCGGCGGCGTAGTAGTCGAGGCCGCCATCGGGCAGGCCCAGGCGCGCGCTGGCCGCGGCGTCGTCCAGGCCCTTGCACATCAGGTGCAGGCGGCGGTCGTGCGCATCGACCACGCCGCCCGGAAACACGCTGGCGCCGCTGTTCTGGTCGTCAGCCTTCTCGGCACGGCGCAGCAGCAGCACTTCCATGCCGTCGGCGCCGTCGCGCAGCAGGATCAGGGAGGCCGCGACGCGGATGGGGCGCGGCAGGGACGGCGCTGGGCCCGGCGGGGCCGTTGTCGTCGAAGGCTTGGCATTCATGGGCGCCGATTGTCGGGCCAGATTGGCGGGCCCGTGCCGCGCAGCCGCGCTTCAGTCCTTGGGCGTCAGCTGCCCCGCGGCGCCGCCGGCGCTGGAGTTGGCGGACTTGCCGAGCGATGCGCCCTCGTTGACCTTGGGCGTGGCGACGGGGCCTTCGGATTTTGGGGTCGCCGGCACGCGCCGGCTCGGTGCGGGTCGCACCAGCCGCGGGGCGCGGCCTTCTTTCGACCTGGATGGGCTCATGCTGACCTCCTTGCGTGAATCACCTTATCGCGGCCGCGTCGCACCGATGTCGGACAGCCTGCATGCGGGCGTAGGACGCCGCGCGGCAATGCTTCAGATCGCGCGCTGGTTCACGCGCCTGGAAAGCTGCTCGGCGTTTTCCCTGCGCTCGCTGTAGCGGTCGACCAGGTAGGCGGCCGCATCGCGCGTGAGCAGGGTGAACTTCATCAGTTCCTCCATCACGTCGACCACCCGCTCGTAATAGGCGGAGGGCTTCATCCGACCGGCCTCGTCGAACTCCAGGAAGGCCTTGGCGACCGACGACTGGTTGGGAATGGTCAGCATGCGCATCCAGCGCCCGAGCACGCGCAGCTGGTTCACGGCGTTGAACGACTGCGATCCGCCCGACACCTGCATGACGGCCAGCGTCTTGCCCTGCGTGGGCCGCACGGCGCCCACGCTGAGCGGAATCCAGTCGATCTGCGCCTTCATGATGCCGGTCATGGCGCCGTGGCGCTCGGGCGAGCACCACACCATGCCTTCGGCCCATTGCGCGAGTTCGCGCAGTTCCTGCACCTTCGGATGATCGTCCGGCGCGCTGTCGGGCAGCGGCAGGCCGGCCGGATCGAAGATGCGCGTTTCGCCGCCCATGGCCTGCAGCAGCCGCGCGGCCTCCTCGGTCAGCAGGCGGCTGTAGGAGCGCTCGCGCAGCGAGCCGTACAGCAGCAGGAAGCGCGGTGCGTGGCGCGCCGGCGCGGCGCTGGAGAAACGCTCGGGCGAGGGCCGGTCGAACAGCTCGGCGTCGATGTTCGGAAGCTCAGGCAGCGCGACTGACACGGCGGCCCTCCGCATCGATGACCTGCTCGCCGTCTTCCTTGGCGAACGGGCCTTTTTGCGGCGAGGGCAGGATGTCGAGCACCTCTTCCGAAGGCCGGCACAGCCGGGTGCCGATCGGCGTGACGACGATCGGGCGGTTGATGAGGATCGGATGCGCGAGCATGAAGTCGAGCAGCTGTTCGTCCGACCACTTCGGATCGTCGAGCCCGAGTTCGTCGCAGGGCGTGCCCTTGCGGCGCAGCAGCGCGCGCGGCGCCATGGCCATGGCGGCGAGCAGCTCGCGCAGCGTTTCCCTGGTGGGCGGGGTCTTCAGGTATTCAATGACGCGGGGCTCTTCGCCGCTGTTGCGGATCAGCGCCAGCGTGTTGCGCGAGGTGCCGCACGCGGGGTTGTGAAAGATGGTGATGGAGGGGCTGGTCGATTGCATTCTTGCGATTATGCAACTATTATTGAAATATGGAAGAACAAGACATCGTCAGATCCCTGGCCGCGCTGGCCCAGCCGGTGCGCCTGCAGGTGTTCCGCGCGCTGGTGGTGGCGGGCCCGGCGGGGCTCACGCCCGGTGCGCTGGTGGAGGCGCTCGACGTGCCGGCCACCAGCCTCTCGTTCCACCTGAAGGAGCTGACCCATTCGGGGCTGGTGACGCAGGAGCGCAGCGGCCGCAACCTGATCTACCGCGCGGCCTTCGGGCAGATGAACGCGCTCATCGGCTACCTCACCGAAAACTGCTGCCAGGGCGAGGCTTGCCTGCCCCAGGCGGCGCAGGCTTGTCCATGCTGAAGGAGAAACAACCATGAAGCGATTCCATGTGCATCTGAACGTCCAGGATCTGCCGGCGAGCATCGCCTTCTACTCCAGGCTTTTCGCCTCGGAGCCGGCGCGGGTGGAAAGCGACTACGCCAAGTGGATGCTCGACGATCCGCCGGTGAATTTTGCGGTGTCCACGCGCGCCGGCGCGACGGGCATCGACCATCTGGGGCTGCAGGCCGAGAACGAGGAAGAACTCGCGGAACTCAAGGCCCGCGCCGCCCAGGCCGAGATCGAGACCTTCGACGAGGGCGCCACCACCTGCTGCTACGCGCGCAGCGAAAAGCACTGGATCACCGATCCGCAGGGCATTGCCTGGGAGCACTTCCACACGCTGGGCAATGTGCCGGTGTATGGGGAGACGAGGGCGGTTGCGAGCCAGGGCACCGCATGCTGCGCACCGCGCAGCGAAGCCGTGACCATTCATCCGCGGCTCCACGACATCGGCAAGGTCCAGCAGGCCGCGCGATGACGGCCAACGTGCTGATCCTGTGCACGCACAACTCGGCGCGCAGCGTGCTCGCCGAAGGCATGCTCAACCACCTGGCGCAAAAGGCGGGCAGGGACGTGCGGGCCTACAGCGCCGGCAGCGCGCCGAGCGGCCGGCTGAACCCTTTCGCGCTCGAGGCGCTCGCCAATGCGGGCGTCGACGTGTCGGCCTTCCGCAGCAAGAGCTGGGACGAGTTCGTGGGCGAAGGCAAGCCGGCCATGCGCATCGTCATCACCGTGTGCGACAGTGCCGCGCAGGAAGCCTGCCCCTACTGGCCCGGCAGCCCGGTGCAGGTGCATTGGGGCTACCCCGACCCGTCGAACGCGCCCGGCGGCGACGAAGGCCGGCGGGTGGCCTTCGAGCTGACGCGCCAGGCCCTGGCCTACCGTCTCCTGCAACTGCTGGCGCTGCCGATCGAATCGATGGCGGACGCCGAACTCCAGGCGGCGCTGGCCGCGATTTCCGAAAGCTGATCTTTCCATGAGCTCCAACACCGCCGCCGCCGTGGCGTCTTCCGCACCACCGCCCGCCATCGGCTTCTTCGAGCGCTACCTCACGGTGTGGGTGGCGCTGTGCATCGTGGCGGGCATTGCGCTGGGCCAGTGGCTGCCGGGCGTGTTCCGCGGCATTGCCTCGCTGGAGGTGGCCAGGGTCAACGTGCCGGTCGGCGTGCTGATCTGGGTGATGATCATCCCGATGCTGCTGAAGATCGACTTCGCGGCGCTCGGGCAGGTGAAGGCGCACTGGCGCGGCATCGGCGTCACGCTCTTCATCAACTGGGCCGTGAAGCCGTTCTCGATGGCGCTCTTGGGCTGGATCTTCATCCGCCACGTGTTCGCGCCGCTGCTTCCGCCCTCGCAGCTCGACAGCTACATCGCGGGCTTGATCCTCTTGGCCGCGGCGCCCTGCACGGCGATGGTGTTCGTGTGGAGCCAGCTGTGCAGGGGCGACCCGTACTTCACGCTGTCGCAGGTGGCGCTGAACGACGCGATCATGGTGGTGGCCTTCGCGCCGGTGGTCGCACTGCTGCTGGGGCTGTCGTCGATCACGGTGCCCTGGGACACGCTCTTGACCTCGGTGGGCCTGTACATCGTGGTGCCGGTGGCCATTGCGCAGCTGCTGCGCAGGCAGCTGCTCAAGCGCGGAACGGCGCACTTCCAGGCCGTGGCGGCGCGGCTCGGGCCCTGGTCGATCTCGGCGCTGCTGCTCACGCTGGTGCTGCTGTTCGCCTTCCAGGGCGAAGCCATCCTGCGGCAGCCGCTGGTGATCGCGCTGCTCGCGGTGCCGATCCTGATCCAGGTGTTCCTGAATTCGGGCCTGGCCTATGTGCTCAATCGCAAACTGGGCGTGGCGCACTGCGTGGCCGGGCCGTCGGCGCTGATCGGCGCGAGCAATTTCTTCGAGCTCGCGGTGGCCACGGCCATCAGCCTGTTCGGCTTCCAGTCGGGCGCCGCGCTGGCCACGGTGGTGGGCGTGCTGATCGAGGTGCCGGTGATGCTGCTGGTGGTGGCGGTGGTCAACCGGTCGCAGGGCTGGTACGAAAAAGGCGTGCGGACCGCCTGACGGTCCGCAGGGCGTGTTCTCCGACATGGGCCGGTGGGCTTTGGGGCCATGATCCGGCGCATCTGCTTGTGTTCGACGCAGCGCCCATGAAGATCGCGACCTTCAACGTCAATGGCATCAACAGCCGGCTTGCGCTGCTGCTCGCATGGCTGGCCGAGGCCCGCCCGGACGTGGCCTGCCTGCAGGAGCTGAAATCCCCGGACGAGAATTTTCCGGCGGCGGCGATCCGCGAAGCGGGCTACGGCGTGCTGTTCCATGGCCAGCGCGCGTGGAACGGCGTGGCCATTCTGGCGCGCGGCAGGGAGCCGATCGAAACCGGCCGCGGGCTCGACGGCAACGCCGAAGACAGCCAGAGCCGCTATCTCGAAGCGGTGGTGAACGGCGTGATCGTCGGCTGCCTCTACCTGCCCAACGGCAATCCGCAGCCTGGCCCCAAGTTCGACTACAAGCTCGAATGGTTCGAGCGGCTCAACGCCCATGCGCGCCTTCTCTATGGCTGCGGCATGCCGGCCGTGCTGGCCGGCGACTTCAATGTGGTGCCCACCGATGCGGACATCTACAACCCGGCTTCCTGGCAGGACGATGCGCTGCTGCAGCCCGAAAGCCGCGCGGCCTTCGCCCGCCTGCTGAAGCAGGGATGGACCGACGCGATCCGCGCGCGCCATCCCGATGAGGCGATCTACACCTATTGGGATTACTGGCGCAACCGCTGGCCGCGCAATGCGGGCCTGCGCATCGACCACCTGTTGCTCAACCGCGAACTCGCACCCTTGCTGGCCGATGCGAACGTGGACCGCGAGGTGCGCGGGCGGCCCGGAGCGAGCGACCACGCGCCGGTCTGGGCCCTGCTGGACCTGCCCGCGGGTTGATCGAAGGAGGGGCCGTGAACAAAGAGGTTACATTTAACTACCTATCAAGCCGCCTGAACGACGCGTCCCCTTTCCCGCGAGATCCACTCCAGTGACCATCGGAACAACGGCGGATGCCTGCTTTCCCGGCTTCGATGACGGGTTCGTCATGGCTTTCCAGCCGATCGTGGATTTCCAGCGGCGCGAAGTGTTCGCGCACGAAGCCCTGGTGCGCGGCACCTCGGGAGAGGGCGCCTTCGAAGTGCTCTCGCGCGTGAACCCGCGGCACCGCTTCGCGTTCCACGAGGCCTGCCGCGTGAAGGCCATCGAGACCGCCTCGGCGCTGGGCATGGAAACGCGGCTGAGCCTCAACATCCTGCCCAACGACGTGGCGGGACATCAGGACGAGTGCTTCCATACCGCCATGGTGGCCGCGCAGCGCTGCAATTTTCCGGTGGACCACCTGATGTTCGAGATCACCGAAGGCGAACGCGTGGCGGACCTGCCGGCGCTGGCGGCGACCTTCCGCACCTACAAGGGCTATGGCTTCACCTCCGCCATCGACGACTTCGGCGCCGCCTATGCGGGCTTCGAGCTGCTGGCGGGCTTCCAGCCCGACGTGGTGAAGATCGACATGGGCCTGGTGCGCAACATCCACAACGACGCGGTCCGGCTCAGCATCGTGAAGGGCTTCGTGGGCACCTGCAGCGAACTCGGCATCCGGGTGGTGGCCGAAGGCGTCGAGGCTTCGCAAGAGGTGCACGCGCTGCGGGCGCTGGGCGTGGACCTGTTCCAGGGCTACCTGTTCGCCAGGCCCGGCATCGCCACGTTGCCGGCCGTGGCGTGGGACGCCGCCTGAAGAGCCAGCTCAGGCGTTGCTGGTGGCGCGGACCTCCTCGATGGTGGTCTGCCCCGACAGGACCTTGCCGATGCCGTCCTGGCGCAGCGTGCGCATGCCCTCGCGCAGGGCGGCTTCCTGCAGTTCCTCGGCGCGCGCGCCGCCTTGCACCAGGCGGCGCAGCGTCCTGGAGATCACCATCAGCTCGTGGATGCCGACGCGGCCGCTGAAGCCGGTGTTGTCGCAATGCACGCATCCGGGGCTCGAAAAGGCCTGCAGCCGGCCGTCGCGGCCGTGCTGGCCGAGCCAGCCGCTGCGCACGGCTTCGCGTTCGTCCGGTGTCTCCTTTCCCGCGAACGCGTGCATGTAGTCGGCCAGCAGCTCCTCGGTTTCATCGGGGCGCATGGGGCGGCTCTGGATGCAGTGGCTGCACAGGCGCCGCACCAGGCGCTGCGCCAGCACCGCGAGCAGCGAGTCCGCGAAGTTGAAGGGGTCCATGCCCATGTCCAGCAGCCGCGTCACGGTTTCGGGCGCGCTGTTGGTGTGCAGCGTGGAAAGCACCAGATGGCCCGTGAGCGAGGCTTCGATCGCCGTCTTGGCCGTTTCCTCGTCGCGGATCTCGCCGACCATGATCACGTCCGGATCGGCGCGCACGAAGGCCCGCAGCGCCTTGGCAAAGGTCCAGTCGATGCGCGGATTCACCTGCACCTGGCGCAGGCCGGGCTGGGTGATCTCGATCGGGTCTTCGGCGGTCCAGATCTTTCGCTCCGGCGTGTTGATGTGCATCAGGGCCGAGTGCAGCGTGGTGGTCTTGCCCGAGCCCGTGGGCCCCACGCACAGCACCATGCCATAGGGGCGCTCCACCGCCTTGGTGAGCTCGGCGAGGTTGCGCGGCGAGAGCCCGAGCTTGTCCAGCGCAATCGGCCTGGCCGAGGCCAGGATGCGCATCACCACGTCTTCCAGGCCGTTGGCCGTGGGGATGGTGGCCACGCGCAGCTCGATGCGGTGCTGCGGCGAGTACTTGGCGAAATTGATCTTGCCGTCCTGGGGCTTGCGCTTTTCGCTGATGTCCAGGTCGCACATGATCTTCACGCGCGCGACCACCGCGTTGCGGTAGCTGGCCGGCAGCTCCAGGTGCGTGTGCAGCCGGCCGTCGCGGCGGAACCGGATGCGGGTCTTTTCCTTGCCCGGATAGCTCTCGATGTGGATGTCCGACACGCCTTCGCGGTGCGCGTCCACGATCATGCTGTTGATCATCCGCACCAGCGAGTTGTCCGATTGCTCGATGGCCGTCTCCTCGACGGCCGGCGCGGGACCCTCCTTCTCGAGCGTGACCAGGAGGTCGCTGGTGCCCAGGCTGGTGCCGGGACCGGCGCTGCCGCCGGGGCCCGCGCCGCCGCCCATGTCGAAGTCCAGCGGCCGCGAGGGATCGTGCACGATGGTCGGGTCGGCCGAATCGGTGCCGATCTTGCCGTAGGCCTTGTAGAGCACGGTGTCCAGCACCAGGCATTCGCCGATCACCGGCACCACCTTCCTCTGGGAGATGAACTCCACCTCGTCGATGGCCGCATGGCGGCTGGCCGGATCGTCGAGCGCAAGGATGAGGCGCCCCTCGTGGATCATGAGCGGCATCACCTGCAGGCGGCGGGCCACGGCATGGCTGATGGTGCGCAGGGCGTCCACGGCCACCGGGAACTCGTGCAGGTTCACGAGCGGGTAGCCCATCTTGCGCACCAGCGCGGCCTGCAGCTGGGCCCGCGTCACCACGCCCATGCGCACCAGGGTCTCGCCCAGCGGCACGCTGCGGTCGAGCTGCTGCTGCGCAAGGCCGGCGCGCAGCTGCTCTTCCGTGAGCATGCCCAGCGCCATCAGGGCCTGGCCAATGCGCAGGATGGGCATGCGGCTCTGGACTTCCAGTGCGTGCAGCAATTGCTCGGGCGTGACGACTTCGGTGGGGGACATGAAATGGTTTCTCCTGTGAAGGGGATTCTGAGGCCGCCAGGGCGGGCTTGTCAGCAGGAATGCGCCCCCCGCCAGCGGCAAGGGTGATGCGCAACCACTACCAAAGTTCTCAATCGGAGAAGCCGAAGGTGTTGCGTCCCGCGGCCTTGGCGCGATAGAGCGCGGCATCGGCGCGCGCCAGCAGGTCGGCCGCACCGGCCGAGGCGTCCGCGGCCTGGTGGAAGGCGATGCCGATGCTGGTCGTGACGTTCAGGCTGCGGCCGTCCAGTTCGAAGGGGACGGTGCCTACCCGCTCGACGATCTTCCGCGCGACCGCCACCGCGGCTTCCCGCGTGTGCACGTTCTCCAGCACGACCACGAACTCGTCGCCCGCCAGGCGCGCCACGGTGTCGGTGCTTCGCACGCTGGCCAGCAGGCGCTGCGCATATTCCACCAGCACGCCGTCGCCGGTCGCATGGCCGAGCGTGTCGTTGATGGTCTTGAAGTAGTCGATGTCGAGAAACAGCACCGCCAGCGCGTTGCCCGAACGCTGCGCGCGCGCGATGGCGCCGGGCAGGAACTCGTTGAAGGCGAGCCGGTTCGCCAGGCCGGTGAGCGTGTCGATGCGCGCCAGGTCGATCAGCTTGCGCTCCACCGCCTTCAGGGCACTGATGTCCAGGCTCAGCGAGAAGATGCCGCGCGTGATGCCGTCGGGGCCGATGTCGGGCACGTAGCTCACGCGCGTGGTGCGCTCGGCGCCGGTGGTCCTGGTCTGCGCCTCGAACTCCACGCGCTCGCCCGCCAGCGCGCGCGCGATCATGGGCTTGCGCGAAAGATACACGTCGGGCCCCACGACGTCGCTCACGTGGCGGCCCAGGACGGCGTCGGGCTCCACGCCGAACCATTCGCGGTAGGTGGCATTGGCGAAGGTGATCTTCTCCTCGCGGTCGATGTAGGTGATGAGTGCCGGCAGGTTGTCGGTGATGGTGCGCAGGCGCCTTTCGCTTTCGGCTTGCCGCAGCTCCGCGCGCTTGAGCGCGGTGATGTTGAAAGTCATGAGATAGAAACCCACGAGCCCGCCCTGCGGGTCCATGTCGGCCACCAGGTTGACCTGGAAAAAGCCATCCTTCCCGCCCAGCGGCGCCTGCACCGGAAAGCGCACCGACTTGCCCTCGCGCACCAGCGGAAGGTAGGGCCGGATCTGCCGGTGCACCGTCTTGCCCAGCGCCGAGCGCAGCGTGACGTTCTCGAGCGGGCCGCTGCCCAGCCCCGCCATCTGCCGCGCGCGGCTGTTGGCGAAGAGGCAGTTCTCCGCGCTGTCGAAATAGCCCACCAGCGCCGGGATGCTGTCGGTCACGTCGCGCAGCCGCTTCTGCTGTTCGGTCAGGGCCTTGCGTATGTTCACCTCGTCGGTGATGTCGAAGGTCATCGCGAACACGCCCTGCACCACGCCGCTCGCGTCCCGGTCGGGAATGTAGTGGGCCTTGAAGGTGCGGTCGCCGATGCCCAGCGCCGGATCGCCGGATTTCTCGACCACCACCGTTTCACCGGCCAGCGCGCGCTCGTAGGCCGGCGCCACGATGGCAAAGTCCGACGGGCCGCGAACCTCCGGCATCGATTGCCCCACCATGGCCCGGTCCTGGTGCAGGGCCTTCACCTGGGCATTGACGAAGGTGTATCTCAGCGAGGAATCGACGTGCGAGACCAGCGCGGGGATGTTGTCGGCAATGACGCGGACCTGCGCCTCGCTGTGGGCAAGGCTGAATTCGATGCGCTTGCGCTCGGTCACGTCGGAGGTCATGGCGTAGTAGCCACGGACCTGGCCGGCCTGGTCGCGGTCGGGGATGAGTTCGGTCTGGAAGTAGCGGTCTTCCTCGCCGCGCTTCGCCTCGCCCCGGCTTTCGAAGCTGACGGCCTCGCCAGCCAGCACGCGCCGCACGGCGGCATCCACCGTCTCGTCCTCGCCGATGTTCTGCGCCGTGCGCCCGATCAGCTGGGCCGCGCCGCGGTCGAACTTCCTGCACAGCGGGGCGTTCACGAAGGTGTAGCGGCCCTGCGCATCCACGTGCGACACCAGCGCGGGAAGGTTGTCGGTGATGTCGCGCAGGAACTTCTCGCTCGATTTGCGCTGCTGCATCAGCGTGTCGAAGGTGCGCGCGAGATCGCCGATCTCGTCGTGCCGGTAGGTGCGCGGCACGGCCGTCTGCAGGGCCGGGTTGTCCACATCCAGCATGTGCCGGTGCAGGTGCCTGAGCGGCGTGAGCTGCTGGCGCACGAAGCCCAGCACCGCGGCACCCGCGAGCATGGCGAGCACCACCGCGCCGATCCATGCCGAGCGCTCGATGGCGTCGACCCGGGCGAAGGCTTCCGTGCTCGGGTACATGGACCCGAGCACCCAGTTGGTCTGCGGGATGCGCTTGAAGGCGTAGAGGCCGTGCACGCCCGCATGGTTGAAGCCTTCGGTCGCGCCTTCGTAGCCTTCGACCGGGCGCTCGATCTCGGGATTGCCGACCCCCTTCAGGCCCGTCTGGTTGATGATGCGCTCGGTGCGCGGATGGTCGATCACCACGCCTTCCGTGCTGGTGATGAACAGGTAGCCCGTTTCGCCGAATTTCACGTCGGCGAGCTCGCCCAGGATGTTCCGGTCCTTCAGGTTGATGGCGCCCGAGATCACGTATCTGACGTTGCCGGCGGCGTCGAGCACCGGCTCGGTCATGGCGATCTGCGCCAGGCCGGTGAGCCGGTTGAGGTAGGGCTCGGAGATCACGCCGGCGCGGGCCGCGAGCGTTTGCTGGAAGTACGCACGGTCCTTGATGTTGACCTTGCCGGGCTGCTGCGGGCCGCTCAGGCTCGCGACCAGGTCGCCTTCGGCCGTGAAGAAGGCGACGTTGCTGAACGCCTTGCGAAGCGACGGGTGCTTTTCGAGGAAGGCCTGCAGCGCCGGCGTGTCGGGGAACTCGCTGAGTGCCACGCTGTCGGCGAAGGTCTCCAGCAGCGTGCGGCGGCTCACGAACTTTTGGTCGATGGTGTTCGCAATGGCCGACAGGCGGGCGAAGGCTTCGCTTTCGATGGAGGCCTTTATGCTGGTCTTGACCAGCTGCAGGGCGACCGTTGCAATGGCGAGGGTGGCCGCCAGGACGACCGCGGCAATGCCCAGGCCGAGGCGTGTGTTCAGGCTGATGCGGATGTTCCGAAGACCGGGTAAGTTCATTGGCATGGACGTGCACCGCGATGAGGTCCGCGCTGCGCCTGCACGTAGTGTGTCAGAACCGGGGACCGGGCCGCTGCGCGCAATCCCCCATACGCCGCTCGCCCACGCCGCACCCTCACATTTCCTCGCGCTTGAGAAGATAGTCGAGCGGGCCGACGCGGAACCAGCGGTAGCCGTAGGGCTCCAGCAGCATGCAGTGCTTTCCCTTGGGGTTGGCGCGGCTGTGCGCGTTGGAGAGCAGGTTGACCAGCTGCCCGCCATGCCTGCCGAGCGCCTTGGCACCGAGCTTTATTTCCAGCGGACTTTCGCTGAGGTTGTGCACGAAGACCGCCGCGTTGCCGCGCCATTCGTAGCGCATGACGAGCACCGCCCGCTCCTCGTTCGGAATCACCTCGAAATTGCCCCAGCCGATCTCGGGCACTTCCTTTCGCATGCGGAACACGCGCTCCATCCAGTTGAGCAGCGACTCGGGATCGCGCCGCTGGGCCGCCACGTTCACGTGCTCGAAGCCATAGGCACCGCCCGTGATCACGGGCAGCACCGGCTTCGAGGAGGTGGTGAATCCGCCCTGGCGTTCGGTGGACCACTGCATCGGCGTGCGCGCGCAGTTGCGCTCCGGCAGGCTCAGGTCGTCGCCCATGCCGATCTCGTCGCCGTAGCGGATCACCGGCGTGCCGGGCAGGGTGAGCATCAGGCTGTAGGCCAGCTCGAGGCGCCGCCGGTTGCCGCCGAGCATCGGTGCCAGCCTGCGGCGTATGCCGCGGTCGTACAGCTGCATGTCCTTTTCGGGGCCGAAGGCGGCGAACACGCGCTGGCGCTGCGCGGGCCGCAGGCGGCCCAGGTCGAGCTCGTCGTGGTTGCGCAGGAAGATGCCCCATTGCGAGGTGGCGGGACGCGCCCGGGTCGCCTCCAGCGCCTTGGCCAGCGGCCGCGAGTCGCCCGCGGCCATTGCATAGAAGAGGTGCTGGTTGACCTGGAAGTTGAACATCATGTGCAGCCGCTCGCCTTCCTCGCCGAAGTAGGCCATGTTGGTGCTGGGTAGCACGTTGGCCTCGGCAAGGATGATCGCATCGCCCCGGCGCCACTGGAGCAGTTCGCGGAACTGCCGCAGCATGTCGAACTTCTCGGTCGGGCGCACGACCCTCGGGCCCTTTGCGCCGATCACGAAGGGCACGGCGTCCATGCGGAAGCCGGACACGCCCATCTGGGTCCAGAAGCCCATGATCTTCAGGATCTCGGCCTGCACCTCGGGGTTGGCGGTGTTCAGGTCGGGCTGGAATTCATAGAAGCGGTGGAAGTACCAGCGCCTTGCGAGCTTGTCGAAGGTCCAGGTCGATTTCTGCACGCCGGCGAAGACCACACCATCGGTGTAGCGAGGCGGTTTCTTGTCGGACCACACATACCAGTTGTGATACTTTGACTTGCGGTCCCTGCGCGCCTGCTGGAACCACGGGTGCTGGTCCGAGGTGTGGTTCACCACCAGGTCCATCAGCACGCGCATGCCGAGGCGCGAAGCCGAATGCGTGAATTCGACGAAATCGCCGAGCGTGCCGAACCGGGGATCGACGTTGTAAAAGTCAGAAACATCGTAGCCGTCGTCCTGCCTCGGCGATGGATGGAAGGGCATCAGCCACAAGGTGGTGACACCCAGGCCGTGAAGGTATTCCAGCCGCCGTGTCAGCCCCTCGAAGTCGCCGCAGCCATCGCCGTTGGAGTCCATGAAGGTTCCCACGGAGAGGCAATACACCACGGCGTTTTTGTACCAAAGGTCGTTGATCATGGCGGGGAACCTCCTGAAGATCGGAACCTCGCAAACCCGGAACACACGAAAGGAAACCCGATGTCGGCCGATGCTTGGTGGAAGAACGGAATCGTCTACCAGATCTATCCGCGTTCATTCCAGGACAGCGATGGAGACGGCATCGGCGACCTGCGAGGCATCCGCAAGCGGCTCGATTATCTGGTCGAGCTCGGCGTGGATGCCATCTGGATATCGCCGATCTACCCCTCACCAATGGCCGACTTCGGGTACGACATATCCGACTACTGCAACATCGATCCGCGCTTCGGCACGCTCGAGGACTTCGATGCGCTCGCGGCGGAATGCAGGGCGCGCGGCCTCAAGCTGGTGCTGGACTTCGTGCCCAACCACACCTCCGACCAGCACCCCTGGTTCGTGCAGAGCCGCGCCTCGCGCACGAGCCCCAGGCGCGACTGGTACCTGTGGCGCGATCCTGCGCCTGATGGCGGCCCACCCAACAACTGGCTCAGCAATTTCGGCGGTCCGGCATGGACCTTCGACGAAGCCAGCGGCCAGTACTACTGCCACTCCTTCCTGAAGCAGCAGCCCGACCTCAACTGGCGCAACCGCGAGGTGCGCGAGGCGATGTACGAGGTGCTGCGCTTCTGGCTGCGGCGCGGGGTGGACGGTTTCCGCGTCGACGTGCTCTACCACCTCGTCAAGGACGACCAGTTCCGCGACAACCCGCCCAACCCGTCGTTCCAGCCGGGGCAGGACCCCTCGCACCGGCTGCTGGCGCTCTACACGACGGACCGGCCGGAGATGCAGGACATCGTGGTCGAGATGCGCCGCGTGGTCGACGCGTTCAGCGACGAGGCTTCGGCGCGGGTGCTGATCGGCGAGCTCTATCTTCCGCTCGAGCGGCTCATGGCCTATTACGGGCGCACCTCCGAAGGCCTGTTGCAGGGCGTGCAGCTGCCGTTCAATTTCCAGCTCATCGCGGCGCCCTGGCATGCGGCCGAAATCGACCGCATCGTGCGCAACTACGAGGCGGCGTTGCCGCACGGCGCGGCGCCCAACTGGGTGCTCGGCAACCACGACAAGCCGCGCATCGCGAGCCGCGCGGGGCAGGAGCGGGCGCGGCTCGCGGCAATGCTGCTGCTGACGCTGCGCGGCACGCCCACGCTCTACTACGGCGACGAGATCGGCCTGACCGACGTTCCCATTCCGCCCGATGAGGTGCAGGACCCGTTCGAGAAGAACGAGCCGGGCAAGGGCCTCGGGCGCGATCCGCAGCGCACGCCCATGCAGTGGAGCCGGGCACATGCGGCCGGCTTCACCGATGGCACGCCATGGCTGCGCCTTGGCGGCGACTGGGGCATGCGCAACGTGGAGTCGCAGCTGGCCGATCCGGCCTCGATGCTGCAGCTCTACAAGCGGCTCATCGCGCTGCGGCGCAACGAGCCCGCGCTGCACGAAGGAAGCCATGAGCAGCTCGATGCCGGCGCCGACGTGCTGGCCTATGCAAGAACCTCCGGGGACAGGCGGCTGGTCGTGCTGCTGAACTTCGCCACCACCGAAACCCGGGTGGCCGCCGATCTGCTGCCGGCGGAAGTGGTCGTGCTGGCTTCCACCCATGCGGACCGCACCGGCGCGGTGGCCGGCGAGCTGGTGCTGCAGCCGCTCGAAGGCGTGATCGTCACGCACTGATCGGTGCGCGAAAGACGGTGCGGGGAAAGACGCGGCTACTGGCCCGAGGGATAGGTCTCGGGAACTTCCGCGTCCATGGCCACCGCATCGCGTTCCAGCGGCGCGACCGCGCGGCTGCGGTCGAAGTGCAGCAGCGCATCGAACTGCACCGGCAGCCGCGCGAAGAAATAGTGGCTCTGCCGTTCGGTCTCGGGCCGGTAGATCACGCCGATGGCGCGCTCGAGCCGCGCCTCGCGCAGCGCGAAGAAATGGCTTCCCTCGCCGCGCAGCGGCAGCATGAAGCGCTCGAGCCCGGTCTCGTGCATGAGGCCCTCGTAGCTGTCCGCGCGTGATGGAAGTACCTGCTTGCGCTCGGCCGCTGCGCCCCAGTCGGAGGCTGCCATCACGCTGCCGGTGTGCGTGGTGAAGCCCACCAGCACCGCATCGCGGCCCTGGCGTTCGCGCACCAGCTGGCCGACGTTGAGCTCGCCGCGGCGTTCGCCCATCTCGGTGGCGCGCGCATCGCCCAGGTGCGAGTTGTGCGCCCACACCACGAGCTTCGGCCGATCGCTCGCGCGCCACAGGTGGCGCTCGATCTCGCCCAGCGTCTCCACCATGTGCCGGTCGCGCAGGTTCCAGGAGGACACGTCGCTCAGGTACATCGAGCGGTAGTAGGCCTCGGCGTTCTTGATCAGGCGCGCGTTCTGCTCGGCGTCGAATGCTTCTTCCTCATTGGCTGCGCTGCCGCTGCGCCATGCGTCGCCGGCGGCGCGGCGCATCTCGACGAGCATCTCGACCACTTCGCGCTGGCACGAGGGCGTGTTGCCGAGCCCGGCCATCAGGCCGTAGACCTGTCCGCCGTCGCCGAAGCGGTCGAAGCAACCGTAGCGTTCGCGGGCGCTGCGCGCCGCCACCGGATCGGTGCGTTCGAAATAGTCGAGCACGGCTTCGATGGAGGCGTGCAGGCTGTAGAGGTCCAGGCCGTAGAAGCCGGTCTTTCCCTGCGGCGGGCCTGCGTCGTTGAAGGCGCGCTGCCATTCGACGAAGCTTGCGACGTCCTCGTTGCGCCACATCCAGGTCGGAAAGCGCCGGAAGCCCGCGAGCGCATCGCGCGCATTGGCGTCGTCGCCCGCGCCCCTCACGTAGCGGTTCACGCGATAGGCATCGGGCCAGTCGCCTTCGATGGCCACCGCGTTGAAGCCTTTCTCGGCCAGCAGGCGCCGCGTGATGTCCGCGCGCGCCGCATAGAACTCGTGCGTGCCGTGCGAAGCCTCGCCGAGCAGCACGTAGTGCGCATCGCCGATCAGTTCGAGCAACGCGTCATGGTCGCTGGAAGATCCATCCATCGGATGCGCCACGGCACGCAGCGCCTGCGCCTCGTCCGAAATGCGTGAGGGATTCATCGTCCACGGTCCTCAGGCAGGAAGCGCGCCATGAGGGTTGGCGTCTTCGATCAGATGGCAGACCTCCTCGTCGCTGGTCTGCGAGAAGTCGAGGTACCAGCGCCCCACGCCGAGGAAGGGCTCCGGCGTCTCGGCGCAGACCACGTCATCCGCTTCGCCGAGCAGCAGCGCGCAGGCTTCGCGCGACGCCACGGGCGCTGCAACCACCACGCGGGCCGGCGCCTGCCGGCGCACCGCGCGAATGGCCACGCGCATGGTCGAGCCGGTGGCCAGGCCATCGTCCACCAGGATGGCGGTGCGGCCATGCAGGTCGGGTGCGGGCCGGTCGCCGCGGTAGGCGCGCTCGCGCCGCTCGAGTTCGTATTGCTCGTTGCGCACGACTTCGTCGACCTCCTTTGCGCCGATGCCGAGTTCGCGCACGAGGTCTTCATCCAGCACCCGCTCGCCGCCGCCCGCGATGGCACCCATCGCGTACTCCTCGTGCCCCGGCACGCCGAGCTTGCGCACCACGAGCACGTCGAGCGGCGCGTTCAATGCCTTGGCCACTTCGTAGGCCACCGGCGTCCCGCCGCGCGGCAGGGCCAGCACGATCACATCCGGCCGGTTGGCATAGCTTGCCAAGCTCCGGGCGAGCGCCCGGCCCGCCTGCTGCCGGTTTCTGAAAGACTGGAACGCCATTTCTCGAATGTCCTTGCGGCCACCTTATTTCCGGCTGGGGCGGGGGTGTTGTAGGGCGATGCCCACATGGGCGTAGGCGCGCACTGCCAGAGGTCCGCCGCGGAAATTGCTACTTTCGGGTGCTTCCACCGCAGGTACATCGGCTTACATAATCCCTGGATAAAAGCCTGCCCTCATCGGGAGCGGCAGACACCTCCAGGGAGTCCCATGTCCAACCTGCACAGCGTGCCCGCACGCCCGCGGCTGCCATGAAGCGCCGCGTCACCCTCCAGACACCGCTGGGCGAGGCACTGCAATTCCACCGCCTGGCGGGGCGCGAGGCGCTCAGCCAGCTGTACGCCTTCGACCTCGAACTGCTCGGGCGCCACAACGCGATCGATGCGAAGGCCCTGCTCGGCCAGCCCGCCACCGTGGTGATGGAAACCGAGCGCGGCGGCGTGCGCCACCTGGGCGGCCTCGTCACCCGCTTTGGCCTTGCGCGACAGGACGACCGCCAGGCCTTCTACGGCATGCGCCTGCGACCGTGGCTGTGGCTGGCCACGCGCCGCAGCGACTTCCGCATCTTCCAGGACCAGACCGTGCCCGAGATCGTTGCGGCCGTGCTCGGACGCTACGGCCACCCGCTCGAGCAGAAGCTCCACCGCAGCTACCGCGCCTGGACCTACTGCGTGCAGTACCACGAGAGCGACTTCGACTTCATCGCGCGCCTGTGCGAACACGAAGGCATCTACTACTGGTTCCGCCACGAGGCCGGGCAGCAGGTGCTGGTCTTCGCCGACGACATCGCCAGTGCTCACGCGCCGCTGCCCGGCGGCGAGGCCGTGCGCTACCACCCGCACGAGAAGGCCGGCATGACCGGCGGGCTGGAAGCCAGCGAGCGTATCCATGAATGGACCTCCTCGGACGAAGTGCGCCCCGGCCACTACTACACCGACGACCACGACTTCGAGAAGCCCCGGGCCGACCTCACGAGCCTGCGGCAGATGCCGCCCGGCCACGACCACGACGATTTCGAGCGCTACGAATGGCCCGGCGGTTTCACCCAGCACGAGGACGGCGAGGCCTATGCGCGCATCCGCACCGAGGAGCAGCTGAGCGAACGCAGCCGGGCCACGGGCCGCGCCAACCGGCGCGACCTGGCCCCGGGCCACACCTTCAGGCTCACGCACCACCCGCGCGACGACCAGAACCGCCAGCACCTGCTGCTGGCCGTCGACTACGAGCTGCAGGAGAACCTGCAGGCCAGCGAAGGGGTGGATGCCTCCGAAGGCTCGGTGCAGCGCTTCGCCTTCGAGGCCCAGCCCACGAGCTACGCCTGGCGCCCGCAACGCAGCACGCCCAAGCCGCGCACCCGCGGCCCGCAGACGGCGATGGTGGTCGGCCCCGCCGGCGAGGAGATCTGGACCGACCGCTACGGCCGCATCAAGGTGCAGTTCCACTGGGACCGGCTGGGCCAGCGCGACGAGCATTCGAGTTGCTGGGTGCGCGTGTCCACATCCTGGGCCGGCGCCAGCTTCGGCGCGGCCGCGCTGCCGCGCATCGGGCAGGAGGTGATCGTCGATTTTCTGAACGGCGACCCGGACCACCCGATCGTCACCGGCCGGGTGCACAACGCCGACGAGATGCCGGCCTGGCAGCTGCCCCAGCAGAAGCAGCTCACGGGCATCCGCAGCCGCGAGCTGGGCGGCGGGCGCAGCAACCACCTGGCGCTGGACGATTCCACGGGCAAGGTGCAGGCCCAGCTCAAGAGCGACCATCAGAGCAGCAGCCTGAGCCTGGGGCACATCGGCCG
This sequence comes from Variovorax sp. V93, assembly GCF_041154485.1. Classification (NCBI taxonomy): domain Bacteria; kingdom Pseudomonadati; phylum Pseudomonadota; class Betaproteobacteria; order Burkholderiales; family Comamonadaceae; genus Variovorax; species Variovorax sp. V93. The sequence goes on from NZ_AP028669.1 coordinate 2,162,504, forward strand.
CCTCGACGACGTCACGGGCCGCAGGGACGACCGCGGCCAAGGGGCCGAGCTGCGCACCGACGGCCATGGCGCCCTGCGCGCCGGCCAGGGCCTGCTGCTGAGCACCGAGGCGCGGCCCAACGCCCAGGGCCACATCACCGACATGGCCGAGACCACCGCCCGGCTCACGCAGGGGCGCGACCTGCACGAGAGCCTGGGCCAGGCCGCGCAGGCGGCCCAGGCGCACGAGGCGGGCGACCAGGACGAGGTGGCCAAGGCACTGAAGGCGCAGAACGACGCCATCGCGGGCAGCGGCGGCGACAAGGCGCACGGCCTCTTCCCCGAGTTCCAGGAGCCGCACCTGACGCTGGCCAGCCCGGCGGGCATCCAGGCCACCACGGCCGGCAGCACCCACCTCGTGAGCGGCGAGCACACGGCCCTCACGAGCGGCGCGCACACCAGCATCGCCGCCGGCAACAGCTTCCTGGTGAGCGCCAAGGAGGCGGTGCGCCTGTCCGCGGCCCGGGCCGGCATCCGCGTGACCGCGGCGAAGGCCGACATCGACATCACGGCGATGAAGGCCAGCATCCATGCGCTGGCCAAGCTCAACATCAAGCTGGAGGCCAACCGCATCACGATCACGGCCCGGGACGAGGTGCTGATCAACGGCGGCTCCAGCTACACCCGATGGAGTGCGGATGGCATCGAGAGCGGCACCAATGGGCAGTGGCGTGCGCATGCGGGGAGCCACAACCTGGTCGGTCCGGACAACAAGCCGGTGCCGCCAATGGCACCAGCAATCGTGGCGTTGAAGGAAACGCCTCCTGATCCGCAGATCGCGTTCTCCATGCAGCACGTTCCCGGGTTCTCGCCCATGCTCTTCGCAGGCCAGGCCTACACGCTGCTGAAGAACGGCGCCGAAATCCACAAGGGCCTGTTCGACGAACACGGACGGCTGACCATCGAGGATGCGGAGAAGGGCGCGCGCTACCAGGTCCGGCTCTTCAACGGAACCGTCCACGACGTTCCGGTGGCGCAGGACCGGATGGAACCCGATCCCGGGCAGTCCCGGTACAACGAGCATCAGCTGTCCAACAAGGGGTACCGCGGCGATGGGCAAGACAGCTCGAAGCGCCGGTCGCAGCGCGAGCGCGGCTCGGATGCCGGCCAGGCGTCCACTTGATCGCCCTCATCGACGCCGCCCTATGATGAACCTCTCTCGAGCCGACAACCATCATGGCTGATCTGAACAAGCTCCTCGACGAAATCCAAAAGCCCGAAGTCAGCCACGTCGACATGATCAAGCGGCGCAGCAAGGGCACGCTGCAATGGTTCCTGGAGAAGGACCACCGGACGCACCCGATCCACGACAACAACGCGCTGCAATTCTTCATGTGCGGGCAGGAAGGCTTCGCGGCCATCGAGAAAGACATCCTCGCGGCCGGCAGCAGCATCGACCTGGTGCTGTGGGGCTTCGACCCCGGCATGGAGCTGACCCGCAGCCGGACCACCTGGCCGCACGGCACCACCTACGGTGACCTGCTGGTGCGCAAGGCCGGCGAAGGCGTGAAGGTGCGCATGCTGCTGTGGTTCGACAGCCTGGTGGTCAACAAGGTGGCGGGCAATGTGCCGGACTTTCCCGCGTTCTGGGCGCCCACCTCCTTCTCCAAGACCAGCCGGACCACCTGGCCCGAGGGCGCCGATTCCTACGACAACCGTTCCAATTCCGCCTGGGTGCTGACCGACCGCTCCAACTACTGCAAGCAGTGGTGGGAAGACGCGCTGGCCGGGCGCTTCAAGAACCTGGAAGTGCGGCTGCGCCGCGGCAGCCCGCTCGAGATCCACTCCAACCTGGCGCGCTACCTGCCCGACTCGAAGCGCGACCTGAGCGAGGCCGCCATCATGATCACGCTGGGCACCCATCACCAGAAGCCGATCCTGATCGACTACGAGCCCGCCGCCGCCGGCAGGCCGCGCAACGTCTGCGGCTACGTGATGGGCCTGAACAGCGTGACCGACTACTGGGACACCACCTCGCACGCCTTCAACGACCCCCGGCGCGAGCTCAGCCCCAACAGCTACACCAACTACGACGAGGCGCGCTGGCACCGCAAGCCGTACCGGGACTACGCCATCCGGGTGCAGGGCGAGGCGCTGCACTGCCTCAACCGGAACTTCGTGCAGGGCTGGGACAGCGCCGCCGGCGTGCAGGTGATCCCCGGGCTGGCCGGCAGGTTCTTTCCTGCCAACGGGGCGGGAGCCTTTAGCGAGAAGCTCGCGAGCCGGCGCCAGTCGATCCAGGCCCGAGACATCCCGCGCCCGCCAGGCTCGCGCTGCCGGGTGCAGATCCAGCGCACCCAGCCGGAATCCGACGACGGCACCATCCTCAAGGGCTACACGCTGGCCAGCGCCAACGCGCTGAACTACATCTTCGTGGAGAACCAGTACTTCCAGTTGAGCGAGTGGCCCAGGCTGCTCAAGGACGTGCGCAGGCGCTACCGCCGGGCCATGCAGGAGGCAGGTGCGGCGCCCACCGACATGGCGCCGCTGCACCTGTTCGTCGTGATTCCGCAGCCCGAGCGCGGCCAGATGGTCCCCAGCACCTACGACACGGTCGGCACGCTGGGCGCCGGCGCGCAGATGGGCGAGTACGACAAGAAGGTGCAGGGGGAACGCAAGCGCCGGGAGGCGGGGGCCAGGGGCGGCGGCGGGCTGGTGGGCGCCTCGGCCAACACGGTGCCCGTGGATGCGCAGGCGCAGCTGCAGGAACTGGGCATCAAGCCGCTGGTGGCGATGCTGCTGACCTTCGACAGCGCGAACCAGGCGAAGAACATCCGCATCAAGGCGCGCGACAGCGAGGCTCAGGACGCGCAGGCCGGCGTGGAAGAGAAAGCCAGGGGCCACGCCGACGACGTGGACCCCGAGAACCTGAGCGACTTCAACATCACGCCCAGGCGCTACCGGGAGATCTACATCCACAGCAAGCTGATGATCGTGGACGACGTGTACCTGACGCTGGGCAGCGCGAACCTCAACGCGCGCAGCATGGCGGCGGACAGCGAACTGAACCTGTGCACGGAGGAGTATGCGTTCACCAAGGCGGCGAGGAAGCGGGTGTGGGGGAATCTGGCGGGGGATGATTTGGATGGGAAGGATTGCACGAGGGCAGAGACCGCAGATACGCATGAGAAGTGGTTGAAGCGGATGAAGGCGAACAGCGGAAACAAGGCCAAAGAGCACGTTCCGGAAAACAATAGCTTCATCCACCTCTTCGAGGACCCTCGCGGGGTGCCGTTCGTCAAGTTTGCTTAGTTCATGCACACCTCTACAACCTGGATGACGCAATGCATCCGCGCAGCGGGTGCATTGTTCGCCACAGCGCTTCTTCTGACCGGATGTCCCATGCAAGATGACTCCAAAGCCCAACCTCACCAACCCTTCATGTCGGACAGCAAGCTGCCGCGCTTCACCAGGCTCGACAAGTTCGATCCACACCGCAAGGACTTCGTCTGCCAGCACGAGGCCGCCGCCAATCCGCCCATCACGGCAGAAGCCGAAGCACTGTTTCAGCAGGCGCTGGCGCTCGTGAGCTACGAGAAGTGGTCGGAAGATCGCAACTACGCGAAGGCGGCCCAGCTCTACGAGCAGGCAATGAAGCTGGGCCACTGGAAGGCGCAGTTCAATCTGGCGGGACTCTATTTGCAAGGTCTGGGCGTTGAGCAAGACCCCGAGAAGGCCATCGAGCTGACCGAAGACCTGATGCGCAAGGGTGTGCCCGCAGCCTGGGACAACATGGGCACGATGTACATGGGCGGCATTGGATCGCTCAAGCAGGATGCGACGGTGGCGTATGCGTTCTGGCAGAGGGCGGCGGACATGGGAAGCATGGCGTCGCAGACATACATTGGGCAAAAGCTGATTGGTGTCTACAACGATCCGCCATCGTTCTGGGCGAACAGGACAATCTCGCGCAAGATGCTGGAGTGCGCATTCGCACAAGGCTATGGCCCCGCCGCATACGAGCTTGGGGCGGATCTAAACGGCAATGATCCGACCTTGGGTGAGGACTATTCCCGCGCACTCAAGGTGCTACACGAAGGCGTCAAGTTTGGTAGCCAAAAAAGTGCAGGTTATTTGTTCGCCTCGTTCGACGACGGAGCGAATCCGGTCACGACCGGACCTGACAAGGCTCGCGCCCGCCGCTACAAGATTCTGGCGGACGCCCTTTACTTCAATCCCGACCTGCGCTTCCCCAACCTCGACAAGGTGCTGCCGCTTCCCCCGGCACCGTTGCCCCAGTGGGACATGAGCGAGCCCAAGACGCTCATCGATGCCGCCAAGGCCGTGGTGCCTGCTGCTTCTTCGCCGCCGCAAGCGCCGGCACCATCGTCCCAGCGCACCAGTCGGCTCGAAGGTGCCGAGCGCGGCCTGCTGTCTGCTCACACGCGCGTGGCCCAGGGCATCGCGCGGGAGGCCGAGGTGCCCACGCCGCAGGTGCGATGCAGCGGCGCCGCGCGCTGCCTCGTCACGGGCATCTGGCAAGCGCGCGTACCCGAATCCCACGCGCTCGCGGCATCGTTCAACCAATGGCATCGCCAGTCCTATGTGATGGAAGGCCAGCCCTTCCCCGATCCGCGCGAGCAGCACCTGGACATCGATCCGGCGCAGGTCATCTGGACCTGGTGGAACCAGGCCAACCCTCTGGGCTTCAGCAGGATTCCGCAGGTCGGCGTGGGCAATCCGCCCGTGGCGGGGTGAACGCACGGTGATGCAAGGCACCCGCACAGCCGGGGCGGCAACCCTGTTTGCTGCTGCGCTCCTTCTGGCGGGATGTCCCATGCAAGACGACTCCAAAGCCCAGCCTCACCAACCCTTCATGTCGGACGGCAAGCTGCCGCGCTTCACCAGGCTCGACAAGTTCGATCCGCACCGCAAGGACTTCGCGTGCAAGCACGAAGCCGACGCCAATCCGCCCATCACGGCAGAAGCCGAAGCACTGTTCCAGCAGGCGCTGGCGCTCGTGAGCTACGAGAAGTGGTCGGAGGATCGCAATTACGCCAAGGCGGCCCAGCTCTACGAGCAGGCGATGAAGCTGGGCCACTGGAAGGCGCAGTTCAACCTGGCAGGGCTCTACCTGCAAGGGCTGGGCATTGAGCAAGACCCCGAGAAGGCCGTCGAGCTGACCGAAGACCTGATGCGCAAGGGGGTGCCGGCGGCCTGGGACAACATGGGCACGATGTACATGGGCGGCATTGGATCGCTCAAGCAGGATGCGACGGTGGCGTATGCGTTCTGGCAGAAGGCGGCGGACATGGGAAGCATGAATGCGCAAGCCCATTTAGGAGAGAAGCTAAACGCTGGCTACGATGATCCCCCTTCCTTTTGGGGCAACTATGTTGTTGGCCGGAAGATGCTTGAGTGTGCTTTTTCCCAAGGGAGCGGAGCAGCTGCGCTAGAACTTGGAGTGACGTTTCGGATTGATGATCCAAGTCGCGCTCAAGAGTTACTCCACGCCGGAGTGAAGTTCGGCTGTAATAAATGTGCGGGCTACTTATTCGCCTCGTTTGACGATGGAGCGAGTCCGGTCACTACCGGGCCTGACAAGGCTCGCGCCCGCCGCTACAAGATTCTGGCTGACGCCCTTTACCTCAACCCCGACCTGCGCTTTCCCAATCTCGACAAGGTGCTGCCCCTTCCCCCGGCACCGCTGCCCCAGTGGGACATGAGCGAGCCCAAGACGCTTATCGATGCCGCCAAGGCCGTGGTGCCTGCTGCTTCTTCGCCGCCGCAAGCGCCGGTACCGACACCCCCGCGCACCAGCCAGCTCGAAGGTGCCGAGCGCGGCCTGCTGTCTGCTCACACGCGTGTGGCCCAGGGCATCGCGCGGGAGGCCGAGATGCCCACGACGCGCGGCGATTCAAAGCACCTGCACGCCGGCCGTTCCAGCAAGCGCTGGTGCTTGTGAAATGCGAGCCGTGCAGAAACCAAGATGAGGATTTTTTATGCGCTTGTCCACCGTCGGGGTCGTTCTCATTGTCATCGGCGCCATCGTGGCGAACGTCGGCTTCGTCGCCCTTCTGGGGGCCGGTGCGAGGGTCTCTGGCGGAGGCGAAGGGCATGACCTGCTCCCGGAAGCCGTCATGGTCGGTTTCCTGCTCGGTGGGCCGCTCATCTTCTTGCTGGGGGTGCTGCTGTGGCTTGGCGTGAAGATCCAGGCATTGCTCGAGAAGGCAAAGGCCACTCGCGACGCCGCGAACGAAGGCCGCAGCGACTCCCAATCGTCAGCCTCGTGAGCCATGGAAGGCCGGGGGCCTGTGCCTTCGCCCGGCGGCTTCAGCCCGCAGCCCCCAACCCACCCCGCCCGTGCCGCTGCGCCTCCCGCCATGCATTCACGATCAGCGCCCGCGCCTTCGGATGCTCGGGGTCGGTAACCACCCATTCCGGATACGCATGCGGAAGGCTGGCCGCGGTCACGCGGATCGCGTCGAACTCGATGGGGGAGAGCGGCGCGGCCGCGCTGGCGCGGTGGGTCAGCGTCTTGCGCAGGCCCGCCTTCCATGCGTCCGGCAGGTGCTCGACAGCGGGCAGGAGCGCCAGCGCGATGTGCGCGGCGCGCGGGCTCAGGGCTGCGGCGTCGGCGCGCAGGCGCGCCAGGCACTCGGTGCCGCTCGCCGTCTCTTTTCTCTCACCTCCGGAGCATGGCATGCGGCACCCCTCGCTCAGGCTGTCTGGATCTCGATGCGCCGCGGCTGCGCATGCTGGGCCTTGGGAATGCGCAGCTTCAGCACGCCCTGCGAAAGCTCGGCCGAGATGGCGTTGGTGTCGAGTTCCTTGCTGAGCGTGAAGACGCGGCGGAAGCGGCCCAGGCCCACCTCCGTATGGCTCGATTCCAGCCCCTCGGGCACCGAGAGCCCCGACTCGGCCTCGATGGTCAGCGTGTCGGACGCGACCTGCAGGCTGAGCTTGTCGCGCGAGACGCCCGGCAGGTCGGCAAAGAGCGTGATGCCGCCGCTGTCCTCGACCACGTCCACCGGCGGCGTCAGCGCCGCGTCGCTGTAGCGCGTGCTGTCTTCCTTGCGCGCGAGCTCCTTCGATCCGGCCGCGCGGGACGAAGTGGTGGGGGTGTTGCTGTTGTCCATGATCGTCTCTCCTTTCTTCATTTCATGGTTGCTTCACCGTCATCACTGAACGGTGATGCGCCGCGGCTGCGACGAGGCCTGGCGCTGCACGGTGATGTGCAGCACGCCATCGCGGTACTTGGCGCTCACGGCGTCGGGGTCGGCATCGTCGGGCAGGGTGAGCACGCGGCGGAACGAACCCTCGAAGCGCTCGTTGATGTGCACGGCCGCCTTGGCATCGGACCCGGGCAGGTTGTTGGCGCGCTGGCCGGCAATGGTGAGCAGGCCGCGCTCGAGGTTGACTTCGAGGCTGGACGGGTCGACACCGGGCGCGAACGCGTAGATCTCCACCGTCTGCGGCGTGCCGCCGATGTTCAGGGCCGGGAAGCCGTTGCGGCCGAAGCCCCGGATGGTCGGAGACAGATCGAAGGCCTGCTGCATCTCGCGCTGCAGGCGATCCATCTCTGCAAACATGTCGCGCGGAAACAGGGATCGGTACATGGCGAAAACCTCCATTCAAAACAACAGGTTGAACGGCGCGCCGGAGGCGTGCGTCTCCAGCGCTTCCGATCAGCGAAATAGGCGCTCGCTGCGGGTTTTCAAGGGGGGATGTCCGGGGGGGCGGTAACCCGATTGCCCAGGTGCTATGAAGGCCGATGCCGCAATTGAAAAAAACTCGGCTCGAGGCCTCTTGAACGGGCGCCGCGCGCACCTAAATCGATCCTCGTCGAAATCGTCAATCGTCATTCCAAACCTGAAGGAGATTTGCCATGCCGATGGACCTGCTCAAGCAGATTGCCGCATCCCGCCTGCCCGTGTCTTTCCGCACGCTCAAGGAGATCGACGAGGTCAGGATCCTGCGCCAGGCGGGGCTCGTGATTGCACTGATTCCGGCGCCAGCCGACCCCCTGAAGCTCGCAGGCAGCGAGCCCGCGGCGCAGGTGCTGGCCATCACCGAGAAAGGACGCGAGGAGCTCGTGCGGATCCGCTACCCGGGCGAGCTGCCACAGCCCGGAGCCGGCTCCCGGGGCCCGAAGAACTGGCTCGGCGCAAGGCGCTTCGGACATGCATTGCAGCAAGTCTTACCAGCGCGAAGCCGCGATTCGCGCCCCTCGCAGGGCTTGTAGGCCGCATCCTTCCTGAACATGCGCGCAAATCCATGCCGCCGGATGCGTGGTTCCGCGCTGAATCCGATTCGCTCATGCAAGCGAAAAATTCATCAGGAGACAGACATGGACTTCGAAGGCATCTATTGCTTTGACACGGCGGCCGTCCGCTTCGCGATCTACCCGGACGGCCACGATGGCGCACGCGTCATCGGGCAGATTTCGGAGGAAACCCTGCATGACGTGTTCGGCACCAGGAACCTGGGCGACCGCCTGCTGGAAACCTGCAAGGCGCACTTCGATGTCATTGGCGCTGCGGCGCTCAAGCGCTACCGCGCCGACCCGAACCAGCCGATCGTGCTGACGGTGGACGATTTTTCGCGGCGCCTTTCTCCCCGGTCCGGGGGCTCGCAAACCGCACCGCAGGCCACGCCTCTGGCTGCCTGAAAAACGCCGCGCCCCCCATCGCGTGATGGGCAACTCTCCGACACGGCAAGGAGGTTTCAGCCTTACCCGCTGCGCCCGGATTCTTTGCAAATTGTGTGCTCAGGCCTTGTGGACGCCGAAAGCGTGTTCCGTTGGACACCCGGTCGCTGGCCTTCATGCAAGCAAGGAACACCGGTGCCAGTGACCCAACTGCTTTCAGAGCCTGAGGCGCAAGACGCCTACCTGTTCCGCGAAGGAACGCATTCCCGCCTGTACGACCTCATGGGTTGCCACCCGCTGAAGGAGGGCGGCGCGCGCTTTGCGGTGTGGGCGCCCAACGCGGAATCGGTGACGGTGGTCGGCGACTGGAACCATTGGTCCGGCGACGCCGATCCGCTGGCGCCGTCCGCGGACGGCACCGGCATCTGGCTGGGCCGCGCGCCCCATGCCGCGCCGGGGCAGGCCTACAAGTACCGCATCCGTTCGCGCTTCGGCGGCTACACGGTCGACAAGGCCGACCCGGTCGCGTTCTGCGCAGAGCTGCCGCCCGCCACGGCCTCGCGCATCTGCGAACTTTCTTATGACTGGAAGGACGCCGACTGGATGGCCACGCGGGGCGCGCGCAATGCGCTCGATGCGCCGATGTCGGTCTACGAGGTGCACCTGGGCTCGTGGCGCCGCCGCGAAGGCCGCTTCATGGGCTACCGCGAGATCGCGCATGAACTCGCGGCCTACGTGAAGGAGATGGGCTTCACGCACGTGGAGCTCATGCCGGTGACGGAGCATCCGTTCTACGGCTCCTGGGGCTACCAGACCACCGGCTACTTCGCGCCCACGGCGCGCTACGGCTCGCCGCAGGACTTCATGTACCTGGTCGATCACCTGCACCAGAACGGCATCGGCGTGCTGCTGGACTGGGTGCCTTCGCACTTTCCGGCCGACGAGCACGGCCTTGCGTTCTTCGACGGCACGCACCTCTACGAGCATGCCGATCCGCGCCAGGGCTTCCACCCGGAGTGGAACTCCAGCATCTTCAACTACGGCCGCGCGGAGGTGCGCAGCTTCCTGGTGTCGTCGGGCCTGTTCTGGCTCGACCGGTACCACGTGGACGGGCTGCGCGTCGATGCGGTCGCGTCCATGCTCTACCTGGACTACGCGCGCCAGCACGGCGAATGGATTCCCAACCGCCATGGCGGCCGCGAGAACCTGGAGGCGATCGACTTCCTGCGTACGCTGAACCGCGCGGTCTACCGCGAGTTCCCCGACGCGATCACCGTGGCCGAGGAATCCACCGCCTGGCCGCGCGTCTCGCGGCCGACCGACATGGACGGGCTGGGCTTCGGCGAGAAATGGAACATGGGCTGGATGCACGACGTGCTCGCCTACATGAAGCAAGAGCCCATCCACCGCAAGTACCACCACCACAAGATGACCTTCTCGCTGGTGTATGCGTTCCACGAGAACTTCGTGCTGCCGCTGTCGCACGACGAGGTGGTGCACGGCAAGGGTTCGCTGCTCGGCAAGATGCCCGGCGACCAATGGCAGCAGTTCGCCAACCTGCGCGCGCTGTTCGGCTTCATGTGGGCGCATCCTGGCAAGAAGCTGCTGTTCATGGGGGGCGAGTTCGGGCAGCGGCGCGAGTGGACGCACGACGGCGAGCTCGAATGGTGGGTCTGCGAGCTCGAAGACCATGGCGGCCTGCAGCGGCTGGTGGCGCAGCTCAACCGCGTGTACCGCGGCGCGCCCGCGCTCTACCAGCAGGATTTCTCCGCATCGGGTTTCGAATGGGTGGCGGCCGACGATGCCGACGCCAGCGTGTTCGCCTTCCTGCGCAAGCCGCGCGACGGCCATCCGCCGCTGCTGGTCGTCAGCAACATGACGCCGGTGCCGCGCACCAACTACCTGCTGGGCGTGCCGCTGCCCGGCTTCTGGAGCGAGCTCATCAACACCGACGCCGTCGAGTTCGGCGGCTCGGGGTGGGGCAACCTTGGCGGCGTCGAGGCCGCCCCCGTGCGTTCGCATGGCCGCATGCACTCGGTGTGCATGACCCTGCCGCCGCTGTCCACGCTGATTCTCGAACACCGGCCATCATGATGAAACTGTTCGCAAACCCGCAGGCGCCCGCGGCTTCCGTGGCGCCCGATGTGCGCGACGGCAACCGCCGCGCGGTCATCGATGCCGTGCTGCCGTCGGTGGACCACGGCCGCTTCGCCGTGAAGTGCATCGTCGGCGAAAGGGTGCAGGTGAAGGCGCACTGCTTCACCGACGGCCACGACGTGCTGCGCGTGCAGCTGTGCTGGCGTCCGCAGGGCAAGGCCGAGTTCCGCGAGGTGCCGATGAAGCCGCTCGTCAACGACGTGTGGGAGGCGTCCTTTGCGCCGCCCGCGCTCGGACGCTACTTCTACACCGTGGTGGCCTGGGTCGATCCCTTCGAGTCGTGGCGCCATGAAATGACGCGCCGCGTGGACCCCGACGACGTGCGCATCGCCTCGCAGGTGGGCGCGCTGGAAGTGGCGGGCGCGGCCGAGCGGGCCGAGGGCGCGGACCGCCAGGCGCTGGCCAACTGGGCCACCGAGCTCGATGCCGTGGCAGCCGACCCCGGCGCGGACGTGTCGGCGCTCAAGGCGCTGGCGCTGGACGAAGAGCTCGCCATGCTGGCGCGCCGGCACCCCGACCGCCGGCACGAGGTGCGCTTTTCCCTCGAGCTGCCGCTGGAGGCCGAGCGCGAGCGTGCGCGCTTCAGCACCTGGTACGAGCTGTTCCCGCGCTCGGCCGGCACCACGCCCGGCGTGCACGGCACCTTCAAGGACGTGGAGGCGCGGCTGCCCGCCATCGCGGCCATGGGCTTCGACGTGCTGTACTTTCCGCCGATCCACCCGATCGGCCGGCTGCAGCGCAAGGGTCCCAACAACGCGCTGGCCAGCGGGCCCGACGATGTCGGCAGCCCCTGGGCCATTGGCGCGGCCGAGGGCGGCCACAAGTCCATTCTTCCGGCGCTGGGCACGGCGGAAGACTTTCGCCACCTCTGCGCAGAGGCCGCCTCGCACGGGCTGGAGATCGCGCTGGACATCGCCTTCCAGTGCGCGCCCGACCATCCCTACGTGAAGGCGCATCCCGACTGGTTCCGCTGGCGCCCCGACGGCAGCGTGCAGTACGCGGAGAACCCGCCCAAGAAGTACCAGGACATCTATCCCTTCAACTTCGAGAGCGAGGACTGGCGCGGCCTGTGGGCCGAGCTGCGCAGCGTGATCGAGCACTGGATCGGCGAGGGCGTGCGCATCTTCCGCGTCGACAACCCGCACACCAAGGCCTTCGCATTCTGGGAGTGGGTGATCGGCGAGATCCGGCGCGCGCATCCGGAAGTGATCTTCCTGGCCGAGGCCTTCACGCGGCCGAAGGTGATGCACCGGCTTGCGAAGCTGGGCTTCTCGCAGTCCTACACCTACTTCACCTGGCGCAACACCAAGCAGGAGCTGGTCGAATACTTCACCGAGCTTTCCACGCCGCCCGGCGTGGACTACTTCCGGCCCAACGTGTGGCCCAACACGCCCGACATCCTGCACGAGCAGCTGCAGGGCGGCGAAGCCTCGGTGTACATGGCGCGGCTGGTGCTTGCCGCCACGCTCGCGGCCAACTACGGCATCTACGGGCCGGCCTACGAGCTGCGTGACCACCGGCCGCGCTCGCCCGGCAGCGAGGAATACCTGGACTCCGAAAAATACCAGCTGCGCCACTGGAACCACGACGACCCGGGCAGCCTGGCGCCGTTCATCACCCGCGTGAACCACATCCGCCGCGAGAACCCGGCGCTGCACCGGGACCGCGGCCTGCGCTTCCTGCGCATCGACAACGACCAGCTGCTGGCCTATGCCAAGGTCTCGGAGGGCGGCGACAACGTGGTCGTGACGGTGGTCAATCTCGATCCGCACAACGTGCAGTCAGGCTGGCTCGAGCTCGACCCCCAGAGCGTGGGCGTCGACCGTTCGCGCCCGTTCCAGATGCACGACCTGCTGAGCGGGCAGCGCTTCATCTGGCAGGGCGGCTGGCACTACGTCAAGCTCGATCCGCACAGCGTGCCCGCGCACATCTTCGTCGTACGGCGGCGCCACGGCGACGAGCGCGACTTCGACTACTTCCTGTGAGGCCGCAACGATGAACGCCCCTGTCTCCCACATCGCGCTCGAAACGGTAGAGATCGACATCAGCGACGACCCGCTGTGGTACCGCGACGCGGTGATCTACCAGCTCAACGTCAAGGCGTTCTTCGACTCCAACAACGACGGCATGGGGGACTTCAAGGGCGTGACGGCCAAGCTCGACTACGTGAAGGAGCTGGGCGTCAACACCATCTGGCTGATGCCCTTCTATCCGTCGCCGCTGCGCGACGACGGCTACGACATCTCGGCCTACGAGGACGTGAACCCGCAGTACGGCACGCTGGACGACTTCCGCGAAATGCTCGACGCCGCGCACGAGCGCGGGCTGCGGGTGATCACCGAGCTGGTCATCAACCACACCTCGAGCGACCACCCCTGGTTCCAGGCCGCGCGCCGCGCACCGCCCGGCTCGCCCGAACGCGACTTCTACGTGTGGAGCGACACCGACCAGCTCTACCAGGGCACGCGCATCATCTTCACCGACACCGAGACTTCCAACTGGGCCTGGGACCCGGTGGCCAAGGCCTACTACTGGCACCGCTTCTTCAGCCACCAGCCGGACCTCAACTTCGACAACCCGGCCGTGCTCGAAGCCATCTTCAAGGTGATGCGCTTCTGGCTCGACATGGGCGTGGACGGCTTCCGGCTCGACGCCATTCCCTACCTGGTGGAGCGCGACGGCACCAGCAACGAGAACCTGCCCGAGACCCATGCGGTGATCAAGAAGGTGCGCGCCGCCATCGATGCGCAGTACAAGAACCGCTTCCTGCTGGCCGAGGCCAACATGTGGCCCGAGGACGTGCGCGAGTATTTCGGCGATGGCGACGAGTGCCACATGGCGTACCACTTTCCGCTGATGCCGCGCATGTACATGGCCATCGCGCAGGAGGACCGGCACCCCATCGTCGAGATCATGGCGCAGACGCCCGACATCCCGGAGGGCTGCCAGTGGGCCATCTTCCTGCGCAACCACGACGAGCTCACGCTCGAGATGGTGACCAGCAAGGAGCGCGACTACATGTACACCATGTACGCGGCCGACCTGCGCGCGCGCATCAACCTGGGCATCCGCCGGCGCCTCGCGCCGCTGATGGAGAACGACATCGACCGCGTGAAGCTCATGAACGGCATGCTGCTGTCGATGCCGGGCTCGCCCATCATCTACTACGGCGACGAGATCGGCATGGGCGACAACGTGTTCGTGGGCGACCGCAACGGCGTGCGCACGCCCATGCAGTGGAGCCCCGACCGCAATGCCGGCTTCTCGCGCGCCGACCCGCAGCGGCTGTACCTGCAGCCCATCATGGACCCGATGTTCGGCTACGAGGCGCTCAACGTGGAGGCGCAGGCGCGCGACAGCAGCTCGCTGCTCAACTGGACCAAGCGCATGCTGGCCGTGCGCAAGACCAGCCATGCCTTCGGCCGCGGCAAGCGGCGCTTCCTGAAGCCGGGCAACCGCAAGATCCTGGCCTACCTGAGCGAATACGACGAGGACATCATCCTCACGGTGTTCAACCTGTCGCGCGCCGCGCAGCCGGTGGAGCTGGACCTCTCGGCCTTCAAGGGCCGCGTGCCCATCGAGATGCTGGGCCGCGCGCCGTTCCCGCCGATCGGCGAGCTTCCCTACCTGCTCACGCTGGCCTCGTACGGCTTCTACTGGTTCAGGCTCACCTCCGATGCCGAGATGCCCAGCTGGCACCAGGAGGGCGTGGCGCTGCAGGAATGGCCCACGCTGGTGCTGTTCGACGGCTGGACCAGCTTCTTCCGCGACCGCGTGATGCCCTGGCGCATCGGCATGTCGGAGCGCATGCGCAACCAGTTCGAACTGGAGACGCTGCCGCGCCACATCGAGATCCAGCGCTGGTATGCATCGAAGGGCACCGCCATCGAGCGCGCGCGCCTGGCCGACCACGTCATCTGGGAGGCAGGCCCGCTCAGCTGGATGCTGCCGCTGCTCGAGCTCGACGGCCCGCCCGGCGGCGCCACCTACTTCATGCCGCTGGCATTGGCCTGGGAAGAACGCGACGAGGAGCGCATGGCCGGCGTCGCGCAGGCCGCGCTCGCCAAGGTGCGGCAGCAGGCGCAGGTGGGGCTGATGGGCGATGCGTTCTACGACGAGGCCTTCTGCCGCGAGCTGGTGCTGGCCATCCGCAGCGGCCTGGATCTGGAAACCACGCAGGGACGGCTCAGGTTCCGCGCGACGGCCGCTTTCGCCGAGGTGGAGGCCGACATCGCGAGCCTGCCGGTCGGCCGGCCCAGCGGCGTGAGCAGCAACACCGTGGTCACGCTCGACGAGACCCTGTTCCTCAAGGGCTACCGCCACCTGCGCGAGGGCCTGAACCCCGAACTGGAGATGGGCCGCTTCCTGACCGAGGTGGCCAGATATCCGCACTGCGTTCCGGTGCTGGGCGCGCTCGAATACACCGGCAACGACGGACGCACCATGACGCTCGCCATGGTGCAGTCCTATGTGTCGAACCAGGGCGACGGCTGGGACCACACGCTGGGCTACCTGGAGCGCTTCCTGCGCGACTTCGCCACCACCGACGGCGCGCTGCCGGACCCGATGGCCGTGCACGGCGGCTTTCTCGCGCTCATGGCCACGCTGGGCCGGCGCACCGCCGAGCTGCACAAGGCGCTGGCGCTGCGCACCGGCGCGGCCGCCTTCGACCCCGAGCCGCTGCTGGACAGCGACATCGCGCACTACGCGGAGCAAGCCCGCGCCGACGCCGCCGCTACACTGGCACTGCTGCGCGAAAGGCTGGCCCAGCTGCCGGCACCGGCGCAGCCCGACGCCCAGGCCCTGCTCGCCATGGAGGACGCGCTGCAGGACGCCGTCGCGGCGCGCCGGCCGCAGGCCCAGGGCGGCATCAAGAGCCGCTACCACGGCGACTACCACCTCGGGCAGGTGCTGCTGCAGGACAACGACTTCGTCATCATCGACTTCGAAGGCGAGCCCGCGCGCAGCTTCGACGAGCGCCGCGCCAAGGGCTCGCCGCTGCGCGACGTGGCCGGCATGCTGCGCTCGTTCAACTATGCGCGCTGGGCCGCGCTGCGGCGCGTGGCGCAGAGCGTGGAGGAGGCCGCCTACCTGGGGCCGCCGGCGGCCGCCTGGGAGCAGTCGGCACGCCAGGCCTTCCTGGACGGCTACATGGAGGCCGGCGCGGGAGAGCAGGCCATCCGCATCGACGCCGACCTGCTCGCGCTGTTCGAGACCGAGAAGGCGCTGTACGAACTGCGCTACGAGCTCAACAACCGCATCGACTGGGCGCAGGTGCCGCTGAACGGCGTGCTCGCCCTGCTGCAGGTGGAGCGGCCCGGTTGATGCTTGCACCGCATTCACCGCATTCACCGCCTTCGTCCGCCACCGCAACCACCTACCGGAGAGACACATGGACCGATTTGGCATTCACCTGGAGCCGCTGAACGCAATGCTTTACCAGGTCGGGGCCTTCGTGCCCCGCCTCGCAATTGCATTGGTGGTGGTGCTTGCCGGCTGGCTCATCGCCAAGACCGCGCGCTTTGCGGTCACCAAGGCGCTGCGCGCGATCAACTTCAACGTGCTGACCGAGCGCGCGGGCCTGGACAACTTCCTGCGCCAGGGCGGATGGCCGGGCGACACCTGCAGCCTCTTCGGCGTGCTGGCGTATTGGCTGGTGATCTTTGCGGCGCTGCTGCTGGCCTTCAACGGCATGGGCCTGAGCTACATCGCCGACCTGCTCGGGCGCGTGGTGTGGTTCGTGCCGAACCTCTTCGTGGCCCTCTTGGTGCTGGCCTTCGGTTCTTACTTTGCCCGCTTCGTGGGAGAGGCGGTGTCGAGCTACTTCCGGGGCGCGCAGATGCGCGACGCCATGCTGCTGGGGCAGATCGCGCGCTATGCGGTCATGGCCTTCGTCATCCTGATCGCGCTGGACCAGGTCAAGGTGGGCGGCGACATCGTGCGCGAAAGCTTCCTGGTGATCCTGGCGGGCGTGGTGTTCGCGCTGGCGCTGGCCTTCGGCCTGGCCGGCAAGGACTGGGCGGCCGAGCAGATCGAGCGCTGGTGGCCGCGCCTGCCGAAGGACAGCAACAACAGCGGCGCGGCCAGGCCCAAACCGAATCCGCTCGACGAGCGCCCGCCGCGCTGAAATTTTTTCTCCCACATCCCATTTGATGACACGCAGCAGCCAACGCAATCCGATCTCTGCCGTCTGGCCGGGGCGCCCCTATCCGAGGGGCGCCAACTGGGACGGGGAGGGCGTGAACTTCGCGCTTTTTTCCCAGCATGCGCAAGGGGTGGACCTGTGCCTGTTCGACGACAAGGGCCGCCACGAAATCCAGCGCATCCCGATCCGGGAGCGCACCGACGGCGTGTGGCACTGCTACCTGCCCGAGGCCCGCCCTGGCCAGGCCTACGGCTACCGCGTGCACGGCCCCTACAAGCCGGAAGAGGGCCATCGCTTCAATCCGCACAAGCTGCTGGTCGATCCCTACGCGAAAGACCTGGTGGGCGAGCTGCGCTGGGGCGATGCGCTCTACGGCTACACCGTCGGCAGCAAGCGCGAAGACCTCTCCTTCGACCGCCGCGACAGCGCGCCGCTCGTGCCCAAGGGCCGCGTGCTGGAGCCCGCCTTCACCTGGGGCGACGACCGCCGGCCCTCGGTGCCCTGGCAGGACATGGTGATCTACGAGCTGCACGTGCGCGGCTTCACCATGCGCCACCCCGACGTGCCGGCCGAACTGCGCGGCACCTACGGCGGCCTGTGCTGCGCGCCCGTGGTCGACTACCTCAAGCGCCTGGGCGTGACCACCATCGAGCTGCTGCCTGTGCACAGCTTCCTCAACGACCGGCACCTGGCGGAGAAGGGCCTGCAGAACTACTGGGGCTACAACTCGCTGGCCTACTTCGCCCCCGAGACGCGCTACAGCGCCTCGGGCAAGGTGAAGGAATTCAAGACCATGGTGAAGACGCTGCACTCGGCCGGCATCGAGGTGATCCTGGACGTGGTCTACAACCACACCTGCGAGGGCAACCAGCTCGGGCCCACGCTCTCGATGCGCGGCGTGGACAACGCCTCCTACTACATCATCAACGCCGAGCACCGGCGCTACTACGACGACTTCACCGGCTGCGGCAACACCGTCAACCTGGAGCATCCGCATGCGCTGCAGCTGGTGATGGATTCGCTGCGCTACTGGGCCGAGGAAATGCACGTCGACGGCTTCCGCTTCGACCTGGCCTCGGCATTGGCACGCGAGGCCGGCAAGGTCGAGAACCTGGGCGGCTTCTTCGACGCCATCCGCCAGGACCCGACCCTCAACCGCGTCAAGCTGATCGCCGAGCCCTGGGACCTGGGCCACGGCGGCTACCAGGTGGGCAACTTCCCGCTCGGCTGGGCCGAATGGAACGACCGGTACCGCGACGGCATGCGCGGGTTCTGGAAAGGCGATCCGGGCGTGATTGGCGAGGTCGGCAAGCGGCTCACCGGCTCGGAAGACCTCTACGGCTGGTCGGGCAAGCGGCCCAACGCGAGCATCAACTTCATCACCGCGCACGACGGCTTCACGCTCAACGACCTGGTCTCCTACAACGACAAGCACAACGAGGCCAACGGCGAGGACAACCGCGACGGCAGCAACCACAACATCTCCTGGAACTGCGGCGCCGAAGGGCCGGCGGAGGACCCCGAGATCGCGGCGCTGCGCGAGCGCCAGAAGCGCAACCTGCTGGCCACGCTGCTGCTGTCGCAGGGCGTGCCGATGCTCCTGGCCGGCGACGAGCGCGGCCACACGCAGAACGGCAACAACAACGCCTACTGCCAGGACAACGACATCAGCTGGATCGACTGGACGCCCACGCCCGAGCGGCAGGCGCTGATCACCTTCGTGGAGCGCACCATCGCGCTCCGGCGCGCCCATCCTTCGTTCCGGCGCCGCAGCTTCTTTGCCGGCAAGCCCTCGGAGGCCGAGAGCGTGACCGACGTGGTCTGGCTCCGGCCCGACGGCGCCGAAATGCGCCCCGAGGACTGGAGCGACGCCAACGCGCGCTGCCTGGCGATGTACATGTCCGGCGGCGGCATTGCCGACCGCGGGCCGCGCGGCGAGGCGCTGCACGACGATGATTTCCTGGTGCTGTTCAACGCGCACCACGACGAGATTTCATTCACCCTGCCGCCCGCACCCTACGGCGCATGGCGGCTGCTGCTCGACACCGCCAGCGGCACCCCGCCGCCCGCCACGGAGGACGTGGCTGCGCTCGCGCCCGCCTGGTCCGAGCCCGCCTATCCGCTGCAGTGCCGCTCGCTGGTGGTGCTGAGCCGGCCGGACGTGCGGCCATGACGTGCAGCCGCATCCACCGCATGCCGTTCGGCGCCACGCTGCGCGCCGATGGCGCTGTGGACTTTGCGCTGTGGGCGCCGGCCGTGCACGGCGTCACGCTGGTGCACACGCCGGCCGGCGGGAAGGAGGCCCTGCACGCCATGGCGCAGGACGCGGACGGCTGGCACCGCCTCACGCTCGCCGAAGCGCGCGCTGGCGACCTCTACGCCTATCGGCTGCCCGACGGCACCACCATGCCCGACCCGGCCTCGCGCTTCAATCCGCAGGACGTGCACGGCCCGAGCCAGGTGGTCGATCCGGCCCGCTACGCATGGGCCAACACCGCCTGGCGCGGCCGCCCGTGGCACGAGGCCGTGGTCTACGAACTGCACGTGGGCACCTTCACCGAGGAAGGCACGTTCCGGGCCGCGCGCGAACGGCTCCGCGAGCTGGCGGAGCTGGGCATCACCGCGGTCGAGCTCATGCCGCTCGCGGATTTTCCCGGTGCGCGCAACTGGGGCTACGACGGCGTGCTGCAGTTCGCGCCCGATGCCAGCTACGGCACGCCCGATGAGCTCAAGGCCCTTGTCGACGCTGCGCATGCGCTGGGCCTGATGATGCTGCTCGACGTGGTCTACAACCACTTCGGGCCGGAGGGCAACTACCTGCATGCATGCTGCCCCGAGTTCTTCGATGCGAGCGAGCACACGCCATGGGGCGCGGCCATCAACTTCGACGGACCGGGCTCGCGCACCGTGCGCGACTTCTTCATCCACAACGCGCTGTACTGGGTGGAAGAGTTCCACTTCGACGGCCTGCGCATGGATGCGATCCACGCCATTCGCGATTCATCGCCCAGGCACATCGTGCAGGAGATCCGCGAGGCGCTGAACGCCGGGCCGGCACGCGAGCGGCAGGTGCACCTGGTGCTGGAGAACGACGCCAACCAGGCCTCGCTGCTGGCGCGCGACGGCAACGGTCTGCCCGTGGCGGGCACGGCGCAGTGGAACGACGACCTGCACCACGCCGCGCACGTGCTGGCCACCGGCGAGCGCGACGGCTACTACGCCGACTATGCCGACGACGCCGCGGCCCGCTTCGCGCGCGCGCTGGCCGAAGGCTTCATCTACCAGGGGCAGCCCTCGGCCTTCCGCGGCGGGGAGCCGCGCGGCGAGCCCAGCACGCAGCTGCCGCCGGTGGCGTTCGTGTCCTACCTGCAGACCCACGACCAGGTCGGCAACCGCGCGTTCGGCGAGCGCATCCATGCGCTGGGCGATCCGGCGCTGGTGCGCGCCGCGCTGGCCTGCGTGCTGCTGTCGCCGCATGTGCCCATGTTCTTCATGGGCGACGAATTCGCGGCCTCGTCGCCGTTCCTGTACTTCTGCGATTTCGGCCCCGAACTGGCCTCGGCCGTGGCCGAAGGGCGCCGCGCGGAGTTCGGGCGCTTCGCGGCCTTTGCCGACGAAGCCGCGCGCGCGCGCATTCCCGATCCCAATGCGGAGCAGACCTTCCAGGCCTCGAAGCTGCGCTGGCGCGAGCGCGGCACGCGGGTGCATTTCGCGCAGCTGTGCGAGGTGCAGCAATTGCTCGATGCGCGCCATCGCCTGCTGGTGCCGCACCTGGCCGGCACGCACGGCGCGGGAAGCCATGGCTGCGAAGAGGGGCTGGTCCGGGTTCAGTGGAAGCTCTCGGGCAAGCGTCTTCATCTGCTTGCGAACCTTGGCGCGCAGCCTGCGGTGGAAGCCGCCGCGCCTGCGGGCATGGTGCTCCACAGCCGGGGCGCCGCGGCCGTTGCCGCGGGCCTGCGGCTCGAGCGCGGCGCCGTGCATGCCACGCTGGAGGACATGGCCGGTGGCTGATCCGGGTCATTGGGCTCACGATGCGCTGGAGCGCCTGTGCCGGCACTACGGCATCTCGGCGGCCTACCACGACGCCTTCGGAACGCTGCGCCATGCAACGCCCGAGAACCTGGCCGCGCTGCTGGCCGAGTTCGGCGTGCAGCCCGGTGCCGCAGTCGGCGAAGAGGCCGATGCGTCCTCCACGTCCGCCATGCCGCCGGCGCAGGTGGTGCAGGCGCATGCATCGCACTGGTCGCTGCAGCTGCCGCAGCGCTCAGGCAGCCTGCGCTGGCGGCTGCGCGACGAGCGGGGGCTTGTGCGCCAGGGCGAAGCCGATGCGCAGCCGTGGCCGCACGGCAGCTGCACGCTGCAGCTGGCCGAGCCGCTCGCGCCCGGCTACCACTGGCTGCAGGTCGACGGGCTGGCCGGCGAGACCATGCTCATCGCTTCGCTCGGCCGCTGCTACCGCCCATCCGCCGTGCAGGATGGCGGCCGCGTCTGGGGGCCGGCGCTGCAGCTCTATGCGCTGCGCTCGGCGCGCAACTGGGGCATCGGCGATTTCGGCGACCTGGAGGCGCTCGTCGACCGCATGGCCGGGCAGGGCGCCGACCTGATCGGCCTGAATCCGCTGCATGCGCTGTTCCCGACCGATCCGCCGCGCGCCAGCCCCTACAGCCCCTCGTCGCGGCAATGGATCAACGTGCTGTACGTCGACGTCGAGGCGGTCGAAGACTTCGCCGCCTGCGAGGCCGCGCGCCGGCACGTCGAATCGCCCGGGTTCCAGGGCCGGCTCGCGGCGCTGCGGGCCGCGCCGCTGGTCGACCATGCCGGCGTGGCCGCCGCCAAGTTCGAGGTGCTGGAGCTGCTGTTCGAGCACTTCCGCGCGCGGCATCTTTCGCCGGCCGGCGCTCCCGATGCGCGCGGCGCGGCCTTCCTGGCCTTTGTCTCGGCGCAGGGCGAGCCGTTGCACCAGCACGCCTTGTTCGAGACGCTGCAAGCCCACTTCGCCGCCGCCGATCCGCAATGCTGGGGTTGGCTCGCCTGGCCTGAAGCCTACAGGCAGGCGGATTCGCCCGAGGTGCAGGCCTTCGCGGCCGAGCAGGCCGAGCGGCTGCAATACCACCAGTACCTGCAATGGGTGGCCGAACGCCAGCTTGCGCGCGCGGGCGAACGCTGCAAGGCGCTGGGCATGGGCATCGGGCTCTACCTGGACCTGGCCGTTTCGGTGGACCGCGGCGGCTCCGACGCCTGGTCCGCGCGGCACTGCTTCGCAGTCGGCGCGAGCATTGGCGCGCCGCCCGACGAGTTCAATCCGGCCGGGCAGAACTGGGGCCTGCCGCCGCTGCGCCCCGACCACCTGCGCACGCACCACTACCAGCCCTTCGTGCAGATGCTGCGCGCCAACATGCGGCACGCCGGCGCGCTGCGCATCGACCACGTGATGGGGCTGATGCGCCTGTTCTGGATTCCGCCGGGCCGCTCGCCGCACGACGGCGCCTACGTGCGCTACCCGGTCGAGGAGATGCTGGCCATCGTGGCGGTCGAGAGCCACCGGCATCGCTGCATGGTGGTGGGCGAGGATCTGGGCACGGTGGAAGACGCCATGCGCGAAGCGCTCGCACGCGCCGACGTGCTCTCCTACCGGCTGCTCTATTTCGAGAAGCAGCAGGGCGGCGGGTTCACGCCGCCTGCGGACTATCCGGCGGCCGCGCTGGTGGCCATCAGCACGCACGATCTCGCCACGCTCGCGGGCTGGTGGTCGGGCCACGACCTGCGGCTGCGGCTGGCGCTCGGGCTCTTCCCCGAACCCCGGCTGCTCGATGCGCAGCTGCTGGACCGCGCGCAGGAACGCATCCGGCTGATGCTGGCGGTGCGAGAGGCGGGGCTGCTCTCCGCCGACGAGGCGGCACAGGCGCTGTCGCTCGCAACGCCTTCGCCGCGCGTCATGCAGGCGGTCCACGCGTTCCTGGCCGCGGCCCCGTCGGCCCTGATGGTGTTCCAGCTCGAGGACGTGGCCGGCGAGGTGGAGCAAGCCAACATGCCCGGCACCACCGACACGCATCCCAACTGGCGGCGCAAGCTGGCGCCCACCGTGCAAGAGCTGGCGGCGGGCGAGGTGATGCGGGGGCTCACGGAACAGCTGCGCGCGATTCGCCCGCGTCGCAGCCTCGGCGCGGAAGGAGTGCCGTCAACGCTGCTGCAGGCGCGCGTGCCGCGGGCCACCTACCGGCTGCAGTTCCACCAGGGCTTCGGCTTCGACGATGCCATCCGCGTGCTGCCCTACCTCGCGCAGCTCGGCGTGAGCCACGTGTATTGCTCGCCCATCCAGCGCGCCCGCGCCGGCAGCACGCATGGCTACGACGTGGTGGCCCATGCCGAGGTCAACCCCGAGCTCGGCGGCGCCGAAGGCTTTGCGCGCTTCGTCGACGCGCTGCAGGCGCACGGGCTCGGGCAGCTGCTCGACATGGTGCCCAACCACATGGGCGTGCTCGGTGCCGACAACGCCTGGTGGATGGACGTGCTGGAGAACGGCCCGGCTTCGCTGTTCGCGCATCACTTCGACATCGACTGGCAGCCGCTCAACAAGGAGCTGGCCGGCAAGGTGCTGCTGCCGGTGCTCGGCGGCCATTACGGCGAGGTGCTCGCTGGCGGGGAACTGGTGCTGCACTTCGAAGCGGTGCAGGGCAGCTTCGCGCTGCGCTACTTCGACCACCGGTTTCCGCTCGCGCCCGAAAGCTATCCCGTGGTTCTTGCAGGCGCATTGCCGCACCTGAAGGATCCGACGCTCGCGGCGCAGCTCGCCAGCCTCTCGGCGGCCTTCGGCCACCTGCCGGGCCGCCGCGCGCAGACACCTTCGGAATGCACCGAGCGCGTGCGCGACAAGGAGCTCTTCAAGGCCCGCCTCGCGCATCTGGCCGAGGCGCATCCGTCGCTCGCACGCGCCGTGCTGGCCGCGGTGGCGGAGTTCAACCTGGCCTCGGACGAGGCGCGCGACCAGCTGCACCGGCTCATCGACCTGCAGGCCTACCGGCTCGCCTACTGGCGCGTGGCGGCCGACGAAATCAACTACCGGCGCTTCTTCGACATCAACGACCTGGCGGCGGTGCGCATGGAGCGCGACGAGGTGTTCGAGGCCACGCAGTCCTTCGCGCTCGACCTTGCCGCGGCCGGCGTGGTGGACGGCTTGCGCATCGACCATCCCGACGGCCTGTACGACCCCGCGCGCTACTTCCGGCAGTTGCAGGAGGGCTATGCGCGCCGCGCGGGCATCGTGCTGCCGGCCACCGGCCCGGACGGCCGGCCGCCGCGCCCGCTGTACGTGGTGGCCGAGAAGATCGCGGCCTCGGAAGAAGAGGTGCCGGTCGAATGGCATGTGCACGGCACCACCGGCTACCGCTTTGCCAACGTGGCCAACGGCGTGCTCGTGGACACCGCCGCAGCCGACGCCTTGCGGCAGGCCTGGCACGGCTTCACGGGCGAGGCGCAGGACTTCGATTCGGTGGCAAGGTCCGGCAAGCGCGAGGTCATGCGCAGCGCGCTGTCGTCGGAACTCAACGTGCTCTCTGCCGAACTGCTGCGCATCGCGCGGGCCGAGCGCGGCACGCGCGACTACACGCTCAACGCGCTGCGCCGCGCGCTCGCGGAAGTGGCAGCCTGCATGCCGGTCTACCGCACCTACATCGTCGACGCGCCTTCCGCGCAGGATGCGCATTTCATCGACGCCGCCACCGAGGCCGCCGAGCGCCAGAGCGTCGATGCCGACCGCTCCGTCTTCGCCTTCGTGCGCCGCTCGCTGCGCGGCGAGGCCGCGGCCGCGCATGCGCCACCGGCGCTGGCCGAGCGCGTGCGCCGGTTCGCGATGCGCTTCCAGCAGTTCAGCGCGCCGGTCGCGGCCAAGGGCGTGGAGGACACTTCGTTCTACCGCTACTTTCCGCTCAGTTCGCTCAACGAGGTCGGCGGCGAGCCCGACCAATTCGGTTTCGACGTGCCAGAGTTCCATGCATTGAGCGCCGACCGTGCACGGCACTGGCCGCACACCATGCTCGCGACCTCCACGCACGACAACAAGCGTTCGGAGGAAGTACGCAACCGCATCGACGTGCTCTCCGAAATGCCGGGCGAGTGGCGCGACGCGCTCGCGCGCTGGCACGCGCTGTGCCGCGGCGGCGAGCCGGCGGGCGCGGCGCCTTCGCGCGCCGACGAATACCTGCTCTACCAGACCCTGCTCGGCACCTTGCCCTTCGGCGGCCTGGATGCCGCCTCCGCGCCAGCCTACGCCGCGCGCGTGTGGCAGTACATGCAGAAGGCCGCGCGCGAAGCCAAGCTCCACACGCGCTGGACCCAACCCGACGCACCGTACGAGGCGGCGCTCGAGGGCCTGGTGCAACGGATCCTGTCGGACCTGTCGGAGGGCGGCTGCCTTGCGGACATCCAGCGCATGGCCAATCGCCTCTCATGGTTCGGCGCGTGGAACGGCTTGACGCTCACGCTGCTGAAGTACGGCTCGCCGGGCGTGCCCGATCTCTATCAGGGCGGCGAGCTCATCGACCTGAGCCTGGTCGATCCCGACAACCGGCGCCCGGTGGACTATGAACTGCGCAGCCGGCGGCTCGACGAGCTCCACGCGATGGCCGATGGGCCTGACCTGGCCACGCGTGTGCAGGCGCTTGCCGAGGCGCCGCACGATGGCCGCGCGAAGCTCTGGTTCATCTGGCGGCTGCTGTCGATGCGGCGCGAGCGTGCGGCGCTGTTCCGCGAAGGCAGCTATGAAGGGCTCGCGGTCGAAGGACCGCTGGCGCGGCATGCGGTGGCCTTTGCGCGCAGGCATGAAGGGCGGACGCTGGTGGTGATGGCGGGGCGGTTGTTTGCCGGGGTGGCGCGCGCCGGGGCGAGTGGTGTGCCGGAGCTTCCCGTTGCGGATGCGTGGCGGGGGACGAGGGTGGTGCTGCCTGAGGATCTTGAAGGCGCAACGTTGGTGAACGTGCTCACCGGGGAATCGCTGGCTGACGAGGGTTGCACCGTATCGCTGGAAGAAGCGTTCTGCCGCATGCCCTGGGCGGCGTTCAAGGGCTGAGCAACTGATTCATCGAGCCATTAGCGCAGATCTGTGCCACTCGGTCGGCTGAACAGCCGTAATGAGGCAACAGCACTCGCGAACTTTCATAGCGCACGCCTCTGATCCTGTGCATCCGGCCAATCAGAGAATCTTCACCAGAGGTGATGTTTTTGGGTCGGCCGCTTCACGTTCAGTTGCTGAGCCACAAAGCAAGCAGCGCGAGCAAATACACAAGCACCAAGAAGCAATTCCCGGGTAGCTGGCTGCGTTCCATGTGCGTTCTCCAGTGAGGTGGACAACCGGCGCCGCTTGTTTGCCTGTCTTGGAACAAAGCGTTTCGCCGTGAAGTCACTGTAGAAGTTGCGCCGCACGCGCGCATGAGCGGTACGCACCTTTTCCGGGGGGACAAATGCCCTCACTGCTGCTGCCACGACAAAGAGCCTCCCAGAGACCACCAGTGGCCACACCGCTGTTCTGACCTGCAAGCCCTGCAGCGGCGCCCGGCGGCGATGGCCGCAGCCGTCGTATCCGGGTGGCTGCGGCCGTGTGCTTTCAAAGCCCGTAGTACTTGTCCACCGTCCCGCTGTACGCATCGTCGTACTCGGGCACCCGGTCGCTCGCATACTTCGGCGCGCCCTCGATCTGCGCCTTGGTCAACGGCACCACATAGCCGTCCTGCGAAGTGTCGTACTTCAGCATGGACCAGGGGATCGGATAGCGGTCCGTGCCCATGCCCAGGAAGCCGCCGAACTCCAGCACGGCATAGCGGACCTGGCCCGAGATCTTGTCGATCATGAGTTCATCGATGCTGCCGAGCTTGTCTCCCGATGTGTTGTAGACGGATGTCCCCTCGACACGCTCTGACGAAATAACTGGATTGGCGCTCACCATGGAAAAGTCTCCGGCCGCCATTTCTGGGCAATGGCGGCATAGATTGCAGTGCCCAGGATTGCACTTTCGATCTAGAAAATTTCTGCCGCATCGGCCGGGAGACCGTCGTGTTGTAGGAGGCTGTCTGGCACCTCGCACGGCATGAGGCGCCGCCTAATTCGGCAACTGCCGCGCCTTCTTTTCGCGTGCGCCAATGGCCCCGGAGGCCGCGGCGCGCACGATGCGCCTGAAGGTCGGGCATTCCATGTGGCTGGGCGCGGGGCAGGCGGCCGCGTGCCGCAGGCCGTCGCGCATGGCGCTCAGTTTGCGGATGGTGCGGTCGAGCTCGTCCGCCTTGGCCGCGAGCATCTGCCGGTCGATGCGCGGCCCGCCCCCGGGCGCGAACATGCGCGCGATCTCGTCGAGCGAGAAGCCCGCGGCGCGTCCCACGGCGATCAGCGCCAGGCGTTCCAGCACGCCGGCATCGAACAGGCGGCGCAGGCCGCGCCGGCCGCTCGAGGCGATCAGCCCCTTGTCCTCGTAGAACCGCAGCGTCGATGCGGGAACGCCCGATTGCCGTGCCACTTGGGCGATGTCCAAATGTTGTGCCACCACCTCTTGACCTCAAGTCGACTTGAAGTTGCACAGTCTAGCTTTCGCCGGACAGACAAGCCAAGGACAAACCATCATGGACATCACGCAACAGCAACACAACGAACAAGCCGCCCTCTGGAACGGCCGCGGCGGCCGCGCCTGGGTCGACGCGCAGGAGTCGCTCGACCAGCTGTTCGCGCCGTTCGAGAACCTGCTCGTGGACGAGGCGCGCGCCGCGTCCGCGCGCCGGGTGCTCGACGTCGGCTGCGGTACGGGCGCCACCACGCTGGCCATTGCACGGGTGCTCGGCGCGGCAGGGCATTGCGTCGGTGCCGACATCTCCGAGCCGATGATCGCCGCGGCCCGCGCGCGTGCCGAACAGGCGGGCGCGCCGGCAAGCTTCATCTGCGGCGACGTGCAGAGGCAGGCCTTCGAGCCCGCAAGCTTCGACCTGATCGTTTCGCGCTTCGGCGTGATGTTCTTCGACAGCCCGGTGCAGGCTTTCGCCAACCTGCGGCATGCCGCGAAGGACGGCGCCGCGCTCCGGGCCATCGCATGGCGCAGCGCCGCGGAAAACCCGTTCATGACGACGGCCGAGTGCGCCGCCGCGCCGCTGCTGCCGAACCTGCCGGCACGCAAGCCGGGCGCGCCGGGACAGTTCTCCCTTGCGGACCGCGATCGGGTTGTGTCCATCCTGGAGGAGAGCGGCTGGGCCGGCATCGACATCCAGCCGATCGATGTGGCGTGCACATTGCCGGAGAAGGCGCTGCATGGCTATCTCACGCGGCTCGGGCCGGTCGGCCTGGTTCTGCAGGATGCGGACGAGCGAACGCGCACGCGGGTCATCGAGGCCGTGCGCGCGGCGTTCGAGCCTTATGTGCACGGCAGCGAAGTTCGCTTCACCGCCGCCTGCTGGATGATCGGTGCCCGGGCGCCGGCTGCGTAGCGGCAGCTCAGCCCAAGAGCCGCGGCACGCCCTGCACCGCAAGCGCCCCGATGATTCCCTGCGCGGTCACGCAGTGCCACATCAGCGCGGTGTTGTCGATGGTCGCGCGGGCCGCGGGCTGCAGCCGGCCCGACCACGAACGCACCAGCACATAGCCGCCCATCAGCATCAGCACCGCGATGTGGAAGGCCTGGTAGCCCAGCAGCATGCCGACCGATGCGCTCCAGCCCTGCGCGCGCGGATCGAGCCCGGCGAGCTGATGGCCGCCGATGTCGAGCGCCGCCGCGCCGGCAGCGCAGTCCATGGCCAGCGCAGCAAGCAGGCGCAGCCCGCGCTGGCGGCGCACATCGGCCGCGTGCAGCCTGCGTGCGGCCAGTGCCATGGCGGTCGAGCCGGCCGCAAGCAGGAGCGCCGCGCCCAGCGGCCAGCGCAGGGGCGGCAGCGCGGCACCGGGCGGCGGGCACACGTCGCTGGCCATCGACAGGTGCACGTGGGTGTAGAGCAGCGACACGAAGATCGTCATGTCCACTGCAATGAGCACGATCATGGCCCACCACGAGTGCGATGCCCGGCCATGCGCACCGACCGGCAGGTGCACGCCATGGCCGACGTCGACCGTTGCCACCGGCGGCGGACGGTCGGAGTCCCACAGCCAGCGCAGGATGCATGCGACCGCGATCACGCCGCAGGCCAACGCAGGCAGCGCCTGCGACACCGTGAGGAGCAGGAAGAAGCCCGCGGTGCCGGCCGCCGCCGCCAGCGGCCACCAGCTGTCGGTCGGCAGGCGCAGCAGGTGCATCGGCCGCGCGTCGCGCGGGCTGGTCACCAGCGTCTCGCGGCCGCCGAACACCGTGCCCGGCAGCCAGTGGCGACCGGCCTCCACTTCTTGCGGCAGCGCGGGTTGCCGCCACAGCGGATAGCGTGAATCCACCTGCGGAATGCTGCGCACGGCGTATTCACGCGGCGGCAGCCATTCGAGCGTGCCCGCGCGCCAGGGATTGCCATGGTCCTGCCGGGGCCGGCGCAGCATGCGCACCGCGTCCACCATGAAGAGCAGCACGCCGGCCGCGAGCGTGTAGGCGCCAACGGTCGACAGCATGTTGAGCGCGTTCCAGCCCAGATCGCCGGCATAGGTGTACACGCGCCGCGGCATGCCGAGCATGCCCGCGATGTGCATCGGGAAGAACGCCAGATTGAAGCCGCCGAACATCAGCCCGAACACCCAGCGGCCCCAGCGCTCGGAAAGCCGGTGGCCGTTGAAGACCGGCGCCCAGTAGTAGAAGCCCGCGAACACCGGAAACACCATGCCGCCGATGAGCACGTAGTGCAGGTGCGCAACGATGAAGTAGCTGTCGTGCGCCTGCCAGTCGAAGGGCAGCACCGCCACCATCACGCCGGTGAGGCCGCCCAGCACGAAGATGAAATGAAAGCCGAGCAGGAACAGCGTGGGCGCATTGAGCGCGACGCGGCCGCGCCAGAAGGTGGCAATCCATGCGAACACCTGCACGCCGCTCGGTATGGCCACGATGAAGCTCGCGGCCGACACCACCAGCAGCGAGAGGTTGCCCAGGCCCGCGGTGAACATGTGGTGCACCCACAGCGCGAAGCTCACCACCCCCACGCCGATGAGCGCGAGCACCACCGCGCGGTGGCCCACCAGCGGGGTGCCCGCGAGCGTGGCCACCATCATCGACACCATGCCGGCCGCGGGCAGGAAGATGATGTAGACCTCCGGGTGGCCGAAGAACCAGAACAGGTGCTGCCACAGCAGCGGATCGCCGCCGCGCGCGGGAATGAAGAAGGGCCAGTCGAACGCGCGCTCCAGCTCCAGCAGCATGGTGGCCGCGATCACGGCGGGAAACGCGATCACGATCATCAGCGCGGTGACCAGCATGGCCCAGGCGAAGATCGGCATGCGCATCAGCGTCATGCCGGGCGCGCGCGTGAACAGCACGCCCACGATCAGCTCGATGGCGCCCGCAATGGCCGAGATCTCGATGAACCCGATGCCCAGCAGCCACCAGTCGGCGCCGCGCCCCGGCGAGAACTCCTTGCCGGTCAGCGGCGGATACATGAACCAGCCGCCATCGGGCGATACGCCGAAGAACAGCGTGCAGAAGAAGGCGATGCCGCCGATGGCATAGGCCCAGAACGCATAGGCCGAGAGCAGCGGAAAGGGCAGGTCGCGCGCACCCAGCATGCCCGGCAGCAGGTAGATGGCCACGGCCTCGACGATGGGCACCGCGAACAGGAACATCATCACGGTGCCGTGCATCGTGAAGAGCTGGTTGTAGGTGCCCGCGTCGATCAGGTGGTTGTCGGGCACCGCGAGCTGCGTGCGCATCATCAGCGCGAGGATGCCGGCCAGCACGAAGAAGAGCATGGCGGTGGCGATGTAGAACACGCCGATGCGCGTGTTGTTCACCGCCGAGAGCTGCCGCCAGCCGACGGGCGGGCGCCACGCGCGCTCGAGCGCCTCGCGCTCGCCTGCGGGGCGCGGCGGCGGGCTGGAACGGCCTTCCTCGGAAACCTGCGCCGTCATTTCAGTTGCGCGAGCCAGGCCGCGATGGATTGCAGGTCGGCCTCGCCGATGCGATCGCCGGCGGAGGGCATGCGCGCGCCTGGCTTCAGCTGCTGCGTATGGGCCACCCATGCGGCGAGTTGCGCGGCATCGTTCGCCACGGTGCCGGCACCCAGATGCAGCCGGCTGCCCACGTGCGTGAGATCGGGTCCGAGGCGGCTTTGCTCGCTCACGCCGCGCACCGTATGGCAGGCGTTGCAGCGGTGCGCGAGGAAGGCCTCGCGGCCGCGTTCGATCTCGCGCGACGCCGCGGCCGCCGGCCTGGCCTGCGCCGCGAGCCAGGCATCGAAGGCCGCGGGTTCCTCGGCCACCACATGCAGCGCCATGCGCGCATGCTGCTCGCCGCAGTATTCGGCGCACTGTCCGCGCCAGGTGCCGGGCCGGTCGGCCTGCAGCAGCAGGTGCTGCACGCGGCCGGGCAGCATGTCCATCTTGCCGCCGAGCGAAGGCACCCAGAAACTGTGGATCACGTCGGCGCTGCCAAGGCCGAAATAGATTGGCCGGCCGACGGGAATGCGGATCTCGTTCGCAGTGACGACCTCGGCGCCGCTGGCGGCGTCGCGATAGCGCACCTCCCACCACCACATGTGGCCCGTGACGCCGACGATCAGCGCACCGGGCGGTGGAATGGGCCGCCACGGCGGCCGGTGGAATTCGCTGTAGGCGAAGAGCGCCGAGAGCACCACCGTCGGAAACGCGAGACCCCCGCCGAGCAGCCACCGGCGCGTGCTCACCCCGTCGCCCCCCGGGCGGGCAACGGCGAGCACGAGCAGCAGCATGACCCCGGCGAAGATCACCGCGCCGCCCACCGCCAGCACGCCGCTCACTTCGAGCAGCGATTGCGCAACGGGGCCGGCGGCCCGCAGCGCGGATTGGGATGCGCCCTCGCTCGCCGCGTTCATTTCTCGAGCGCGAGCAGGTAGGCCGCCATGTCGCGCGCGTCCTGGGGCGAGACGCCCATCGCGGGCATGGTGGTGCCCGGCACCATGGCGGCCGGCGCCACGATCCAGCGCCCCAAAGCGTCGGGGCCGTTCGGCATCTGGCCGGCAATGTAGCTGCGGCGGCCGAAGGCGGCGAGCGTGGGGCCGGTGCGGCCGCGCGCGGCCTGCACATCGGGAATGGTGTGGCAGCTTCCGCACTGGTATTGCGCCAGCAGCAGCCTTCCGCGCTCGCGCTGCGCGGGCGGCGCGCGCTCGAAGACGGGGCCGCTTTCTCCCGGCGTGCATCCGGCTGCGAGCATCGCCAGCACCAGCAGGGCGAGCGGACACACGGCAGGGCATGAGGGGGCGGCCACCATGCCGCGATTCTGCGGATTGGAATGCGGCTTGCGCCGACACGGCGGCGCTGGTGCGCGTCGGACAATGCCGCCAATTGAATGCTGCCGATGGGTGCACCCAAGACCGTCCTGCTCACTGTCGCCGCGCTGGGCCTCGCGGGCGCGGCGGCGGGCGCGCTGGTGGTGTATGGCGGCCTGTACGACGTGGCGGCCACGCAGCAGCATTTCCAGCCGGTCTATTCGCTGCTGGAAACCGCCATGCACCAGTCGGTGAGGATGCGCGCGCGCAACATCGAGCCGCCGCGGCTCGACGACGAGCGGCTGGTGATGCGCGGCGCGGCCTGCTTTCGCGACAAGTGCGTGCAATGCCATGGCGCGCCGGGCGTCGCGCAGGGCGACATCGGGAAGAGCATGCAGCCGCTGCCGGGACCGCTGGTGGATGCGCGGCACCACTGGAAGCCGCGCGAACTCTACTGGCTGACCAAGCACGGCATCCGCATGAGCGGCATGCCGGCCTGGGAGTTCAGGTTGTCCGAGGAAGACCTGTGGTCGGTGGTGGCGTTCATGGCGCGCCTGCCCGAGCTCACGCCGCAGCAGTACGCCGAAGCAACGCGCGTGGAGCCCTCCGGCGCGCAGGGCGCAGTGGCGCGGCCGGCATGCGGGCCGGCAGAGAGCGCCGCACCGCTGCGGGTGGCCGATGCGCAGCGCGGCGCGCGTGCGCTGTACCAGTACGCATGCAGCGCCTGCCACACGATCCCGGGCATCACGGGCTCGTCGCCGAACGTGGGGCCTCCGCTCGCGGGCATGGGCGGCCGTTCGCTGATCGCGGGAAAGCTCGCCAACACGCCGGACAACATGGTGCGCTGGCTGCGCCATACGCACGAGGTGGATCCGCTCACGGCCATGCCGGAGATGGGGGTGTCCGAGCAGGACGCGCGCGACATCGCCGCCTACCTGGCGGCGCTGCGCTGAGCCTTTCTAGAATTTGGCCGCGTTGCGTTCGTCGTCGACCGTGGCAATGCGCAGCCGGGCCCGCTCGTGCTTGATGACGAGCTGCGCGCACCGCTCGCGCATGGAAGGATCCGTAGGCTGCTGCTCGCTGCAATCCACGAGAAGCTGCGACTCGTCGAAGTCGAGCCCATGAAGAACCTCCTGGCCATGCGAATTGATGGCCAGGAGGTTGTCGGCCGACAGCTGGGCGCGCAGGGCTTCGGAGATGGCGAGCGTCTGCAAGGGCTTCACCGCTTCTCGGGTCCGGTGCCGGGGGCTGTGCGCCACTGCTTACTTCTTCATCGCCTTGATGTCGGCCTTGCCCTTGGCCTCGGTGGCCTTGGCTTCCTTCACGCAGGCGTTCTTGGCGTCGCCCTTCTGGTCGTCGCACTTTTCCTTGGCGATCGCATAGGCCGCTTCCACCTTGGCTTCGGCCACCTTGCGCGCGTTGCTGTCGCTGGGCTTCTGCTTCTGGTCGAGTTCGGCCTTGGCAATCTTTTCCTTGCCCTTGGCTTCTTCGATGCAGACGTCCTTGGCGTTGTCCTTCATGGCATCGCATGCCGCCTTGTCGGCCTTGTAGTCGGCCGCGATTTTGTCGCGCGCGGCCTTGTATTCGGCCATGGCCGGATCGGTGGCCGCCGCAGGAGGCGTGTTCACTTGCGCATGCACCTGGACCACCGCCATGCAGGAGGCTGCGGCACACATCAATAGCAGTTTCTTCATGGTTGAACTCCTTGACACCGGTGGTTTTTCTTGCAGGGGGAAGATCCGGCGTCCGAGGCCAATATAGAAGTCGGCCGCTGCGAAGCGGTAGGACGCCTTGCGAAGCGGTCGTAAGCACATGCTGACGCTGCCCGCGCGTGCAGGCATGCATCGGCGGGGGCGTCGGCGGTGCCTCCGGCGGGCTTGGGCGCACGTCCTACCGGCGCGGACGATGCGGCGCCCACACTGCGGCAAGAGCGACTGACAGGAGATCGCCATGCAAAGGCTTCACGCGTTGTTCGCCGCCGCGCTGCTGTGGGCGGCGATGATCATTCCGGCGGGTGCGCAGACTTCGCCGCCACATCCGGCCGAGATCGATCCGGCCATCGTCGAATACGGCGCTGCGCGGGAGCGGATCGGCGCCAACCTGAAGGCCGCGCTGGAACAGTGCGAGAAACAGGTCGAGCCCGCCAGGGCGGTCTGCATCAAGGAAGCGCAGGGCCGCCAGAGGATTGCACTTGCCGAACTCGACCACCAGCGCAGCCCCAGCGACGCCAATGCCCGCAGGCTCGCCGAAACGCGGGTGGCGGTGAACTACGAGATTGCCAGGGAGAAGTGCAACGAGCGGCAGGACGGCGACAAGGCCGCATGCCTGTCGCGCGCGAGCGAGGAAGAATCGAAGGCCAGGGCGGGCATCAAGACCGGGCAGTAGCAGGAGAGAAGGCTCGTCACGCTGTCGCGCTGGCCCAGTATTCCCGCATGGTGGCCTTGATGGTCCGCATGGCTTCGGGATCCCCCTGCCACAGGGCCAGCAGGTAGGCCTTGGCCTGGGCGAGCGAGACATCGGGCGGCAGCGGCGGCACGGCGGAATCGGTGACCATCTCCAGCAGCATCGGGCGGTCGGCCGCAAAGGCAGCGTCCCATGCCGGGCCGATGGCTTCGGGCGTGTCGACGCGCAGGGCCGCAAGCCCGAGCATCCCGGCGAAGCGCGCATAGGGAAAGTCGGGCAGCTCCTGCGAGGCGTTGAACTTCGGATCCCCGCCGAGCACGCGCTGCTCCCAGCTCACGAGGTTGAGGTCGCGGTTGTTCAGCACCATGACCACGAGGCGCGGGTCGGCCCAGCCGCGCCACATGCGCGCCAGGGTGATGAGCGCATTGAGGCCGTTCATCTGCATGGCGCCGTCGCCCAGCATCGCGACCACGGGCCGGTCGGGATGCACCAGCTTGGCCGCAATCGCATAGGGAAGGGCCGGGCCCATGGTGGCGAGGCCGCCGGACAGGCTGGCCTTCATGCCGCGGCGCAGCTTGACGTCGCGTGCGTACCAGTTGGCGGCCGTGCCGCTGTCGCAGGTGAGCACCGTTTCTTCGGGCAGGCGCGGCGACAGCTCCCAGAACACGCGCTGCGGATTGACCGGCGAGGCCTCCACATGGGCGCGCGCCTCGAGCACCCGCCACCAGCGCGCCACGTCGGCCTCGATGCCCTGGCGCCAGGCGCCGTGTTCCTTGTGATCGAGCAGCGGGAGCAGCGCCGCGAGCGTGGCACGGCTGTCGCCGACCAGGCCCAGTTCCGCGGGGTAGCGCAGCCCGATGGCGCGCGGGTCGGTGTCGATCTGCACGCAGCGGGCCTGGCCCTCGGGCGGCAGGAATTCGGCGTACGGAAACGACGAGCCCACCATCAGCAAGGTGTCGCAGTCCTCCATCATGCGCGAGCTGGGCCGCGTGCCGAGCACGCCGATGGCGCCGGTCACGAAGGGCAGGTCGTCGGGTACCGCCGCCTTGCCGAGCAGGGCCTTGGCAATGCCGGCCCCGAGCCGCTCGGCTGCATGGATCAGTTCGTCCGTGGCATGCAGGGCGCCCGCGCCCGCCAGGATGGCCACCTTGCCGCCCGCGTTGATGATGTCCGCCGCCTGCCCCAGCGCCGCGGCGTTCGGCACCGTGGCGCTGGCCGTGCTGCCGATGCCGCTGTGCACGGTGCCGTGCCTGCGCGGCGGCACCGGCACCGCCGGCAGCTCCTGCACGTCGTTGGGCACGATCACGCAGGTGACGGCGCGGCGGTCGCGCGCGATGCGCATCGCGCGATCGATCAGGTGGCGAACCTGCTCCGCGCTGGTGGCCATCTGCACGAACTCGTGCGCCACGTCCTTGAACAGCGACACCAGGTCCACCTCCTGCTGGTAGTCGCCGCCGAGCGCGCTGCGCTGCTGCTGGCCGACGATGGCGACCACCGGCTGGCGGTCCAGCTTCGCGTCGTAGAGGCCGTTCAGCAGGTGGATCGCGCCCGGTCCCGAGGTGGCCAGGCAGACGCCCACCTCGCCCGAGAACTTGGCATGCGCGCAGGCCATGAAGGCAGCCAGTTCCTCGTGCCGGCTTTGTATGAATTCGATGGCGCCGTCCGCCCGGTCGAGCGCGCCCATGAGGCCGTTGATGCCGTCGCCGGGGTAGCCGTAGACGCGCCGCACGCCCCAGTCGTGCAGGCGCTGGACCACGAAATCGCTGACTGTCTTCTTCATCGAGGCTCCAATCCATTGCCGGGGGTTGCCGGCGGCTGTTGTTTCATTCGTTGCGGATGACGCTGACCTTGCCGTCGCTCTCGAGCCGGGCGACACGGACCACGCCGAGATCGTCAACACCTTCCTCGCGCAGCTTTCCCATCAGTTCGTCGACGGTGATGCGTTCTTTCCTGAGCGTGCGCGCGACCAGCTTGCCGTGCCGTACCAATGGCTCGGGCGGCGGCTCCAGCAGCCGCGCGACGAGTTCGTAGCGGTAGGCGAGCACGTCGAGCAGGTAGTTCCAGGCGATCAGCGTGCCCAGCAGCGCCACGCCATTGGTGATGGACTTGTATTCGCCCTGCATCGCGCTGCTCGAGGCATCGGCCACGAGCACGATGAACAGCAGGTCGGCCATGCTCATCGATCCGATGTCGCGCCGCAGGACGAAACGGAAGACGATCAGCAGGAACCAGTAGACGGCGCTGCCGCGGATCACCATCTCCAGCAGCGGCTGGTCGGGGGAGAACAAGTCGGACAGGTTCATATGTGCCCTTCGGCGGCGAGGGCGGCCACCTGCAGCGCGATGTTCCGCGCGCGCCGCGCCTGCGGATGTCGTGCAATCGGCCTCAGGCACCGTCGGCGCAATCCCACAATGGCCCTCGCCAGACTGCTCCCACGCACAAGGCCTGTGTCCTCCGACCCGCAGCGAGGACGAACCGCGCAGCATGAAACGCTCCTTCACCCACCAGGAGAAAGCAATGCCAAGAGGTGAGAAGTCGTCCTATACGGACAAGCAGAAACGCAAGGCCGAGCACATCGAGGAAGGCTACGAGCATCGCGGCGTGGGCAAGGGCGAAGCCGAGAGGCGCGCCTGGGCCACCGTCAATGCCGAGACCGGCGGCGGCAAGAAGAGCGGCAGCGGCCGCGGCAAGGCGGAGAACCACGCGCCCTCGCGCAGCGGCGGCCACAAGGGCGGCGCCGCGGCAGCGTCCCGCACGGCCGCCGAACGATCGGCATCGGCGAAGAAGGCTGCGGCCACGCGCAAGCGCAACGCCGAGCGGCGCAGCGGCTGATCCCCCGGGATGCAATATCCGAACCGATGACCCGCGGCATCGGCGTCATTCGCGTGTGGGTGGCGCGCGAGTTCGGTGAAGCGCACCCTGGATGTGCGCAAACATCAACGGTCCTCCTCGGGCCGCATCAGCGCTTCACGGGCAGGCGAATGCGCGGCCCGGGCGTGGTGGAGACGCGCAGCGCCTCCTGCGCCTGGCGCAGGAAGCGCTCATTGCGTGCGCTCGTCTGCGAGGCGACGCAATCCCGCGGAACGATGGCCTCCAGGTCGCGCATGCCCGCGTCGGCCACGGTGGCCCAGATGCACTGGTCGCTCGCCACGCCGGTCACGATCAGCCGCCTGGCCTTCAGGTACGCGAGCAGCAGTTCGAGCGGCGTCGCGAAGAAGGCGGACTGCTTGGGCTTGAGCACGAAGTAGTCCGTTTCCTGGGGCAGCAGCGCCGAGGTGATCTCCGCACCGGCGCCCCCGGACGCCAGCGACAGTTCCACCAGCCTGGGAAAGTCCGAGCGCCAGCGTCCGCGGTTGTCGTTGACGTAGATGGCGGGCACCGCGGCGCGCGTGCAACGCGCCTTCAGCGCCGCGATGCGCCCCGCAATGGCATGGGCCCCGGGCAACAGCTTTTCGGCGTCGGGAAAATCCCAGCAGCTGATCATGTCGATGATCAGGAGGGCCGTGTGGCCCGCGGCGGGAGTCGGTGCGAGGGCGGGGGGCTGCGAGCGGGAGCGGGGAGGCGCCATGGCGTCCCACCATTCCCAATGGCCGGCGCCGCGGCCGTAGGAAAGGCCCGCGTGGCGGCGAAAGTCGCTGCCACGCGCGCTGGTCAGGGCCGGCCGGGGCCGCTGCTCAACGGCCTTGCGGCACGCCGTAGGCCGCGCGCACCTCGTCGAGCCGTGCTTGCGCGACCTCGAAGCACTCGGCCAATTGCTCCGGCGTGGCCGGCGGATAGCCGGCCGGCGGCTGCAGCGCATTGCCCAGCCGTTCCCAGGCGGCCTCCCAGGCCAGCTTGGCGAGCGCGCGGGACTCCGGATTGGAAGCAGCGGGCATGTTCGTCCTCGGTTGTGACGAAACGGAGTATGCGCCGGCGGAACAAGGCGGTTTGGCGCAGGCCGCGTAGGAGGCCTCTTTCACGACGACGCGCGTTATCCCGCCCCGCCGGCCCGAAACCTGTCCGACCATTGTTGCGAGGACGACGCCCGCTTGGGGCCTGCTGCAAAGAAGCCACAAGCTAGGCCCGTGCAGGAGGGCCTTCTGTAGGAGCCGGCCTCATCGAGATGCACGGATAGCCCCCATGCACCCAGCCAACCGTTCACAAGGAGTGCTCCCGATGAACAGATCCGCTTTCACCCGGCCCCTTGCCCTTGTCACCGGCGCTTCCTCCGGCATCCGCCTGGAGGCGCACCGCTAAGCCCGGGCCCATGCCATGGACACACTTTTCAGCTCGGGAGTCGCCCTCGTGGACACGGTCCTCAAGAGCACCGGCGGCAGCGTCGTG
Organism: Variovorax sp. V93; assembly: GCF_041154485.1. Classification (NCBI taxonomy): domain Bacteria; kingdom Pseudomonadati; phylum Pseudomonadota; class Betaproteobacteria; order Burkholderiales; family Comamonadaceae; genus Variovorax; species Variovorax sp. V93. The sequence goes on from NZ_AP028669.1 coordinate 2,201,493, forward strand.
GTCTGGAGCGCGGATCCGCAGGCCTACGGCAGCGATCACGAACGGGCCACGCGCAGCAATTTCGCGCAGCGGCTCGCGGCGCTGAAGCAGTTCCGCTACGCGGGCGAATACGACGCCTCGCGCGCGCACGAGAACACGCCGCTTTACTTCGTGCCGAGCGACACCATCGCCAGCACGCAGCTGGCGCGCTCGCTCGGCATCTCGACGCTGCACGACCTGTTCGGCGGCGTGGTTCCGCACCCCTTCGTCGCCACCAAGGCGATCACGCACCCGCTGGTGGGCAGGGCGGCGGTCTGCCCCGAAGGATGGGAGCCGGCCTTCGCCCCTGCCGTGTCGCAGGCGGTGCTCGGCGGCTTTTCGGCGTTCTCGCTCGAAGACGCGCGATGGGCCGGGCGCCACCTGCTGGAAAGCGGCGCGGTGCGCATCAAGCCGGTGTGCGCCACCGGCGGGCGTGGCCAGGCCGTGGCCGCCGATGCCGATGCCCTGGACCGCTGCCTCGCGGCCATGGACGAGGGCGAGATTGCGCTGCACGGCGTGGTGCTCGAAGAAAACCTCGCCACGCCGGAGACCTGCAGCGTCGGGCAGGTGCTGGTCGACCAGATGATCGTGAGCTACTTCGGCCGCCAGCGGATGACGCGCGACAACACCGGCCAGAACGTCTACGGCGGCTCCGACCTGACGCTCGTGCGCGGCAACTTCGATGCGCTGCTGGCCATGACCAGCCCGCCGCCCGCGCTTTGCCTGGCCATCGACCAGGCGCGGCGCTACCACCATGCGGTGATCGACTGCTACCCCGGTTTCTTTGCCTCCCGCGTGAACTACGACGTGGCGCAGGGGCTGGGCGCGGACGGCGCCTGGCGCTCGGGCGTGCTCGAGCAGTCGTGGCGCGTGGGCGGCGCCACCGGGGCCGAAATGGTCGCGCTCGAATGCTTCTGGCGCGACCCGGCGCTCGAGCGCGTGCGCATCTCCTGCTTCGAGGCGTATGGTGAGGCGCCGGCGATCCCGGCGGGCGCAACGGTGCACTATCGCGGCGTCGATTCGCAGATCGGGCCGCTCGCCAAATACGCATTGTTCCAGCCATATGACAGCGACACGACATAACTTCATAGACATATCCGTAGACGGCCAGCACATCGCCGGAACGCTGGTTGCCGCCTCCACGATGGTGCCCGGCGTTCTCCTGGTCCATGGCTGGGATGGCAGCCAGGAGCAGTACATCGCGCGCGCGCACGAGATTGCCGCGCTCGGCTGCGTCTGCCTCACCTTCGACCTGCGCGGCCATGCGCGCCATGCCTCATTGCGCCAGGAGGTCACGCGCGAGGACAACCTGCGCGACGTGCTCGCGGCCTACGACACGCTCATCAGCCATCCGACCGTCGACCCGCAGGCCATTGCCATCGTCGGCAGCAGCTACGGCGGCTATCTTGCGGCGCTGGTGAGCACCATGCGGCCGGTGCGCTGGCTCGCGCTGCGGGCGCCGGCGCTCTACCGCGACCGCGAGTGGCTCGCGCCCAAGGGCCAGCTGAGCAGGCCCGACCTCGTGGCCTACCGCCGCACCCTGGTGGGCCCGCGTGACAACCGGGCGCTCGCGGCCTGCGAGGCATTCACGGGCGACGTGCTGATCGTGGAATCGGAGCACGACCAGATCGTGCCGCACCCGGTCATCGAAAACTACCTGGGTGCCTTCAAGCGCGTGCGCTCCGCGACCTACCGGGTCCTCTCCGGTGCCGACCATGCACTGTCGAAGCAGGCGCACCGCCAGGCCTATGGACAACTCCTGGTCTCCTGGATGACGGAAATGACGCTGGGTGCTAGGGCGACCGGCACCATGACGCGGCCCGTTTCCGCGAGTCCCGCATAGAAAGACAGGTTTCCCATGCAGACCCTCGCCCTGACCCTGAGCGAAAGACAACGCTCGACGCTGCGGACCGGCCTCGTCGCGGGAACGCTTGCAAGCATTGCCTCCACCGCCGCGCTGATGCTGTGCGGCCGGCGCGAGGCCGGCAGCATGGTGGCGCCGACCAACGCCACCAGCCACTGGCTCTGGGGCGACCAGGCCTTCGATGTGCGCGGCCCCACGCTGAAGCACACCGCGCTGGGCTACGCCACGCACCATGCGAGCGCCATCTTCTGGGCGCTGATCTATGGCTGGCTGCATGCCAGCCGGCATCCCGCGCAGTCGGCCCCCGCGGCGCTCGCGAGCGCCGGCGCCGCCACTGCGCTGGCCTGCGCGGTGGACTACACGATCACTCCGCACCGGCTCAGGCCGGGCTTCGAACACCACCTGTCCAAAGGCTCGCTGGGGCTGGTCTACGGACTCTTCGCCGTGGGCCTGGCGGCCGGATGCCTGCTGGCCCAGCGCCGTACCGCGCACGAGTAGTGCGCCTTGCTACGCGCACTCAGGGAGCTTTCCTACGCCGCCGCGCCGGCGGCCCTTTCATCGTTCGGCTTCCATCAACCCAACCGGAGCCCACGATGCCCAACTCCACCAAGCGCGCAGCACCCGATGCATGCAGCCTTCTCGATACCGACCACCGCAACGTCAAGAAGATGTTCAAGGAGTACGAGGAACTGACCCATTCGCGCGCTGCCGACGTGCAGCAGAAGAAGCGCGAACTCGCCAGCCAGATCTGTACCGAGCTGACCGTTCATGCGCAGATCGAGGAAGAAATCTTCTACCCGGCCGTGCGCGAGGCGATCAGCGAAACCGATCTTCTCGACGAAGCCGAGGTCGAGCACGCCAGCGCCAAGGAACTGATCGCGCAGATCGAGGCCGCCACCGAGGTGGACGACAAGTTCGATGCCAAGGTCATCGTGCTGGGCGAATACATCGACCACCATGTGAAGGAAGAGCGCAACGAGATCTTCGTCAAGGCACGCGCCGCCCGGGGACTCGACCTGGTGGCCATGCGCGAGCAGCTCGCCGCGCGCAAGGAAGAGCTGATGGAAGAACTCACCGCAGCGGCCTGACTGCACGCAGCCCGCGACACGTGCTTCCAGCTTGAGTCCGCCATCGAGGCTTTCGTCGCCAGCCTGCCTTTGCAGATGATGGAGAAGTTTTCCGCCCGGGGCCATGGTAGAAACCGGCCACCCCCGCGCATGTTGCGCATTGCATCGCACCGATGGCCGAAGACTTCTCCTTCAATCCACGACATTCCGTGCCGCCGGCCGGCCCTGGCCTCTGGCGTGCGTCCTGGCTGCTGCTGCTCGGCCTGGCCCTGCTGTTGCTGGGCGGTTGCGCGGGGCTGCCGGCCGGGGTGGAGCGCAAGCCTTCGGTGGCCATCGCGGACGGGGCCGACACCATGCTGGGCCGCCTGGTGGCGGCGGCTTCGCCGCCGGGGCAGGGACTGAGCGGTTTCCGGCTGCTGCCGATGCCGCAGTATTCGCTGCATGCGCGCGTCGAGCTCGCGCGCCGCGCCCAGCGCTCGATCGACGTGCAGTACTACCTGGTGCAGAACGACGAAACCGGCCGCTACCTGCTGCGCACGCTGCGCGACGCGGCCGAGCGCGGCGTGCGCGTGCGCCTGCTGGTGGACGACCTCTACACCGCGGGCGCCGATCCGCTGTTCGCGGGCTTCGCGGCGCATCCGAACGTGGAGGTGCGCTTCTTCAATCCGTTTCCGGCCGGCCGCGGCCTGCTGGGCACGCGCTGGGCGGCATCGCTGCTCGACTTCGACCGCGTGCACCGCCGCATGCACAACAAGCTCTTCGTGGTGGACAACTCGATGGCGGTCATGGGCGGGCGCAACATCGCCAACGAATACTTCCTGCGCGATGGCGGCTCCAACTTCATCGACATCGATACGCTGGTGGCCGGCACGGTCGTGCCGCGGCTGTCGTCGCTGTTCGACATGTACTGGAACAGCCCGTACGTCTATCCGATCGAGTCGCTGGTCTCCAATGGCGGGGCCACGCCGCAGCAGCTGCGCGAGCGCTTCGAGCAGATGACCGCCGGACCGGACACGCTGCATCCCGATCCGCTGACCTCCACCGACCTGCTGGGCAACAACGCGCTCGGCAAGGACCTGGGCGAGGGCGCACTGTCGCTCGTCTGGGCGCGCGCCGAAGCCTATGCCGACGCGCCCGCCAAGGCACTGGGACCCCCGGAAGCCCGCGGACTGCCGGCCGACGAATCGACCGACAGCGTGCTCTACAACGTGCGGCGCTACCTGCGCGGCGCGCAACAGGAGATCCTGCAGACCACGCCCTACCTGATTCCGGGCCGCGGCGGCATGGAGACGATCCGCCTCGTGCGGCAGCGCGGCGTGAGCTACACCATCGTCACCAATTCGCTGGCCGCCACCGACGAATCGCTGGTGCACATCGGCTACCGCCGCTACCGGCCCGAGATGCTGGGCCTGGGCGTGGAGCTCTACGAGCTGAGTCCCAAGCGCGTCGAGCAGACCAGGCGCTTCGGCATCTACGGCTCCGCGAGCGGACGGCTGCATGGAAAGTCGGCCGTGGTCGACCGCAGCATGGTGTTCATCGGCTCGATGAATTTCGATCCGCGCTCGATGCTGCACAACACCGAGATCGGCCTGTTCATCTTCAGCCCGCAGATTGCCCAGCAGCTCACCAGCCTGATCGGCTTCATCCGGCTGGACGGTGCCTACCAGCTGCAGCTGGGGCCGCGCGGCGGCATCGAATGGGTGAGCCCGGCGACGGGCGACGGCGCCGACACCATCCTGCATGTGGAGCCGGAAACGGATTTCTGGTCGCGCTGGAAGCTGGAGCTATTCGCGCCGCTGGTGCCCGAGAGCCTGCTGTAGGCCGCGCGTCGGCGGCCCGTGCAGGTGCTATTGCTGCAGGCGACCGCTCAAATAGGGCTCGGGGTCGACGGCGGTGCCGTTCTTGCGGATCTCGAAATGCAGCTTCACGCGGTCGGCTTCGCTCTTGCCCATTTCGGCGATCTTCTGGCCTTGCCGGACCACCGCGTTTTCCTTCACGAGGATGGTCTGCGCATGGGCGTAGGCGGTAAGAAAAGTCTCGTTGTGCTTGATGATGACCATGTTGCCGTAGCTGCGCAGCTCGCCGCCCACGTACACCACGCGGCCGTCCGCCGAGGCCACGATGGGGTCGCCCAGGTTGCCGGCAATGTCGAGCCCCTTGTTGCGCACGCCGTCGAAGCGGGCAATGGTGGTGCCGGCGGCGGGCCGGATGAACATGGCCTGGGGCTGCTGCACGGGCGGCGGAATGGTCACGCCGGGCCGCGCCGGCGGCTGCGGCGTGGTGCAGGCGGCCAGGCCGGCGGCCAGCAGAAGCGCGGCGCCGGTACGAAAGGCAAAAGTCTGGAGGTGCATGGCTCTTTTGGAACGAATTCGTTGCTGAGGGTTCCCGCGGTCGGCGCGCCGGGCGAGCCACCTAGGGCCTGTTCACACTACTAACGGAGATCGCGTTGTTCGGCAAAGGGGCGGGCTGCAAGGCGCCTGTGCGCAGCAAGGCTCACGCCTTGCAAGCGCAGGCAACGCCGCAGACGGCCCCTTTGCCGAACAACCCGAAGGGAAGGCATGCCAAAGCGGCCAACTCCGCGTTGCACTTCTTGCGTGTGCCGACGCACACGCGGCGGCGTGCGCCTTGATTTGTCCGCTTTGGCATGCCTTCGCGACTCCGTTAGTAGTGTGAACAGGCCCTGCCCATGCTAGCAAACTCGGCCGGACCCGGATCTACTTGAGCGGGATCGGCGTGCCGCGGTCGATCGGCACCGCCGTCACGCTGTTCTTCGGCGAACCTTCGATCAGCAGGTCGGAGTACGTGAGATAGACCAGCGTGTTGCGCCTGGCGTCGACCATGCGCACCACGCGCAGCCGCTTGAACAGGATCGACAGCCGCTCGCTGTAGACCTCTTCCCGCTTGGGCAGGGGCTGCGCGATGCTGACCGGCCCGACCTGGCGGCAGGCAATGGAGGCTTCGGACTTGTCTTCCGCAACACCGAAAGCGCCGGCCAGCCCGCCCGTCTTGGCGCGCGAGACGTAGCAGGTCACGCCATTCACCTTGGGGTCGTCGTAGGCCTCGACCACGATCTTGTGGTCAGGGCCGATGAGCTTGAACGCGGTGTCCACGTCGCCCACCGTTTCCGCATGCGAGGCCGAGGCCAGCGCAAGGCCCAGCAGCGCGATGCCGCATGCGAAGGCGCCGCGAAGGAGGAGGGGAGCGCGGGGGGCCTGGGTCATGGGTGTTGTTTCAAACGATGCTGAGTTCGTGCACGCGGTCGAAGCTGCCGCGCCGCCGGTCCTCGAAGAAGTGTTCCAGCGCCTCGCGCACGGTGCGAAAGGCGATCTCTTCCCAGGGAATCTCTTCCTCGGTGAAAAGCCTGGCCTCGATGGTTTCGTGGCCGGGGTCGAAGCGGTCGTCGAGCAGGCGGGCGCGGTAGAACAGGTGCACCTGGCCCACCCGCACCACGCTGATCACCGCGAACAGGCCCTGCATCTCGTAGTGGGCGCCGGCCTCTTCGTCGGTCTCGCGGGCCGCGCCCTGGGCCGCGGTTTCGCCCAGCTCCATGAAGCCCGCGGGCAGCGTCCACTTGCCCCAGCGCGGCTCGATGTTGCGCTTGCACAGCAGCACCTTGTCGCCGAGCACGGGAATGGTGCCCACCACGTTCAGCGGGTTCTCGTAGTGGATGGTGCTGCAGGCCGGGCAGACCGCTCGCTCCTTGGTGTCGCCGTCGTCGGGAACGCGGTAGACCACCGCGGTGCCGCAGTTCTTGCAGTGCTTGATGGGTACGCGCAGGATCATGGAGCGGGAAACCGCGGCATCAGGCGATCTTGATGGTGAGCTTCGGCAGGCCGGCCACTTCGCCCACCAGCGTGTCGCCCGCCACCACCGCCGCCACGCCTTCGGGCGTGCCGCTGTAGATCAGGTCGCCGGGCTGCAGCTCCCATGCGGCCGACAGGTGCTCGATGGTTTCGGCCACGTTCCAGATCAGCTTGCTCACGGTGCTGCGCTGGCGGTCGGTGCCGTTGACCTGCAGCGAGATCTCGGCGTTCTCGGCGTCGCCGGCCTCGGCCACCGGCACGATCGGGCCGATGGGCGCGCTCTGCTCGAAGCCCTTGCCGATGTCCCAGGGGCGGCCCTGCTTCTTCATGTCGTTCTGCAGGTCGCGCCGCGTCATGTCCAGGCCCACCGCATAGCCGTAGATGTGCTTGTGCGCATCGGCCGCCGCAATGTTCTTGCCGCCGGTGCCGATCGCCACCACGAGCTCGATCTCGTGGTGCAGGTTCTTGGTGAGCGTGGGGTAGGCCATGGCGCCGGTCTGGCCCGCATCGACCACCACCAGCGCGTCGGCCGGCTTCATGAAGAAGAAAGGCGGTTCGCGGCCGGTAAAACCCATTTCCTTGGCGTGATCCTCGTAGTTGCGGCCCACGCAGTAGATGCGGTGCACCGGAAAACGGGCGGCCTGGCCGACCACGGGGATCGAAACGGTCGCGGGCGGGGCGAAAACAAACTCGGAAGCCATTGCGTCTGTCCTTTTCAGCGGAACGGAGAAAAAACGGCAGTGTGCCAGAGGCAGGCGCGGGCTGCCGGTGCGGCGCTATGCTTGCGGGATGATGAAGCTGCACAACTACTTCCGATCGTCCGCCTCGTTCCGCGTGCGCATCGCGCTCCACCTGAAGGGCCTGGAGTTCGACTACATCCCGGTGCACATCGCCCGCGGCGAGCACCGCACGGGACCGTTCTCGGCCATTTCGGCCGACATGCTGGTGCCGCTGCTCGAAGACGAGGGCGAGCGCTTCTCGCAGTCGATGGCCATCATCGAATACCTGGACGAGACCTATCCCGAGCCGGCGCTGCTGCCGCACGATCCGGTGGGCCGCGCCCATGTGCGCGCACTCGCGGACTCCATCGCCTGCGAGATCCATCCGCTCAACAACCTGCGCGTGCTCAAGTACCTGGTGAAGGAACTCAAGCTCGACGACGAGGCCAAGAACGCCTGGTACCGCCACTGGGTGCGCGAAGGCATGCTGGCCTTCGAGCGCCAGCTCGCCCAGCATCCAGGCGGCCGCTTCTGCTATGGCGACACGCCCACGCTGGCCGACTGCTGCCTGGTGCCGCAGATCTTCAACGGCCGCCGCTTCGACTGCGACTTCAGCGGGCTGCCGCGCACCATGGCCGCCTTCGAGGCCTGCATGGAGCTCGACGCCTTCCAGCGCGCCCAGCCTTCGCAGTGCCCCGACGCGGAAGCCTGAGCGAGCCCGCCGCCATGGAAGACGCGCACTGGCTCGTGCCCCGCTGGCCGGCGCCGCCCAACGTGCGGGCCGTGTGCACCACGCGCCACGGCGGTGTTTCGCAGGGCCGCTACCAGAGCCTCAACCTTGGCGACCACGTGGGCGACCTGGCCGCCCACGTTGCCGAAAACCGCCATCGCCTGGCGCAGGCCATCGGCGGCGCGCGCCCGGTCTTCCTGCAGCAGGTGCACGGCACAGGACTCGTGGCGCTCGATGCCGAAGCCGGCATCGTGGGCGATGGCACGCCGGCCGACGCCTGCACCGCCACGGCCGTCGGCGTGGCATGCACGATCATGGTGGCCGACTGCCTGCCCGTGCTCTTCACCGACGAATCGGGCCAGCGGGTGGCAGCCGCGCATGCCGGCTGGCGCGGCCTGGCCGGCGGCGTGCTCGAGGCGGCGGTCCGCTGCTTCGAGCCCGCGCAGGCGGCCGGCAAGGTCATGGCCTGGCTCGGCCCCTGCATCGGCCCCCGGGCCTTCGAGGTCGGGCCCGAGGTCAAGGCCACGTTCGAGGCGCATGCGAGCGAGGCCGCACGCTGCTTCCGGCCCGCGCCGGCGCCCGGCAAATGGCTGGCCGATCTTCCCGCGCTCGCGCGCCAGCGCCTCTGCGCGGCCGGCGTGGCGTCGGTGCACGGCAACGACGGCAGCGACGCGTGGTGCACCGTCGCCAACCCGTCACGGTTCTTTTCGCACCGGCGGGACGGGGTCAGCGGGCGTTTCGCCGCGCTGGTCTGGAAGGTCTGAGTCCGTACCTGCCGCCGCGGCCGCCTCGCTTGCGGCGCGGCGCGCTTCTTCCTGCGCCTTTTCCTCGCGCTGCCTGATCGCGCGGCGCCGCCCGGGGGTGCCCATCAGGTAAACCACCAGTGCGACAGGCGCCAATCCGTACAAAAGAAATGTGAAGATGGCACCCAATACGGTGCCCGTGGTGTTGGTGGCTTCGGCCACGGCCATCATCAGGGCAACGTAGAGCCAGCCAATCACGATCAGGTGGATAAACACAAGAAGTTTCAGTCGGTAAGTGAGCGGGGAGCGTTGTGGGCGCCTTGCGAAATGCAGGATACTCAAAATACGCAAGCCATCCGTACCGATTCAGGCGAGGACCAGGAGACATGATGAAGCAACAAGCCACGGGGGCCGATGCGTTCGCGCCCTTCCAGCAGGCTCTTTCAGAGGGATGGACCCAGGCGCTGGAATCGCTCCAGCAGTCCGCCGTACAGGGGGCCTCGGCCTTCAACGGCGGGGGCACGCCACTGTGGCAATTGCCGCCGGGGGCGAAGCTGCCTGAATTGCCGAAAGTCTCCATTGCGCCCGAAAAGCTGCAATCCATCCAGCAGCAGTACATGGCCGAAGCCACCGAGCTCTGGCGCCGCGGCCTCGATGCCAGGCCCGAGGGCGACAGGCGCTTTGCCGGCGAAGCCTGGGGCAGCAATCCGCTCGCGGCCTTTTCGGCGGCGGTCTACCTGCTCAACGGCCGCACCCTGCTCAGCATGGCCGAGGCCATCGACGCCGACGAAAAGACCAAGGCGCGCATGCGCTTCGCGGTCGAGCAGTGGATGGCGGCGGCGTCGCCCAGCAATTCGCTCGCCTTCAATGCCGAGGCACAGAAAAAGGCCATCGACACGCAGGGCGAGAGCATCGCCAAGGGCATCCAGAACCTGCTGCACGACATGAAGCAGGGCCACCTCAGCATGACCGACGAAAGCGCCTTCGAAGTGGGGCGCAACGTGGCCACCACCGAGGGCGCCGTGGTGTTCGAGAACGAGCTGTTCCAGCTGCTCGAATACAAGCCGCTCACGGCCAAGGTGTACGAACGGCCGTTCCTGCTGGTGCCGCCGTGCATCAACAAGTTCTACATCCTCGACCTGCAGCCCGAGAACTCGCTGATCCGCTATGCCAACGAGCAGGGCCACCGCGTGTTCGTGGTGAGCTGGCGCAACCCCGACGAGTCGCTGGCCAACGCCACCTGGGACGACTACATCGAGAACGCCGCCATCAAGGCGATCCACCTCGTGCAGGAGATCGGCGGCAGCAAGCAGATCAACGCGCTGGGCTTCTGCGTGGGCGGCACCATCCTGAGCACCGCGCTGGCCGTGCTCGCGGCGCGCGGCGAAAAGCCGGCCGCCTCGGTCACGCTGCTCACCACCTTTCTCGACTTCAGCGACACCGGCATCCTCGACATCTTCGTCGACGAGGCGATGGTGGCGTACCGCGAAATGCAGCTGGGCAAGGGCGGCCTGCTGCCGGGCATGGACCTGGCCTCGACCTTCAGCTTCCTGCGGCCCAACGACCTGGTCTGGAACTACGTGGTCGGCAACTACCTGAAGGGCGAAACCCCGCCGCCCTTCGACCTGCTCTACTGGAACAGCGACGCCACCAACCTGCCGGGCCCGTTCTATGCCTGGTACCTGCGCAACACGTACCACGAGAACAAGCTCGCCAAGCCCAATGCGCTCACGGTCTGCGGCGAGAAAATCGACCTCGGAAAGATCGACATCCCGGCCTACATCTACGGCTCGCGCGAAGACCACATCGTGCCGATCGGCGGCGCCTATGCGTCCACGCAGCTGCTGCCGGGCAAGAAGCGCTTCGTCATGGGCGCCTCCGGCCACATCGCAGGCGTGATCAACCCGCCCGCCAAGAAAAAGCGCAGCCACTGGATACGCGAAGACGGCAAATTCCCCAAGACCCATGCCGAATGGCTGGCCGGCGCCACCGAGCACCCCGGCAGCTGGTGGACCGACTGGGCCCAATGGCTCAAGGGCCATGCGGGCAAGCAGGTTTTGGCGCCCAAGGCCTACGGCAACGGCAAGGCCTACAAGGCGATCGAGCCGGCGCCCGGACGCTACGTCAAGGCAAGAGCCTGATCCCCGATCCTTCACAACCCTGACTTCAAATCACTTCAACGGAGAACCTCATGGAAGACATCGTCATCGTTTCGGCTGCACGCACGGCGGTCGGCAAGTTCGGCGGCTCGCTCGCGGGCATTGCAGCCACCGAGCTGGGCGCCCTCGTGATCAAGGAAGTGATTGCGCGCGCCAATCTCACGGCCGACCAGGTCGGCGAAGCCATCATGGGCCAGGTGCTGGCCGCCGGTGCGGGCCAGAACCCCGCGCGCCAGGCATGGCTCAAGAGCGGCGGCACCAAGGAAACGCCGGCGCTCACCATCAACGCCGTCTGCGGCTCGGGCCTGAAGGCCGTGATGCTCGCGGCGCAGGCCGTGGCCACGGGCGACAGCGAGATCGTGATTGCCGGCGGCCAGGAGAACATGAGCGCCGCGCCGCACGTGCTGCCCAATTCGCGCAACGGCCAGCGCATGGGCGACTGGAAGCTGGTCGACACCATGATCGTGGACGGCCTGTGGGACGTCTACAACCAGTACCACATGGGCATCACGGCCGAGAACGTGGCCAAGAAGTACGGCATCGACCGCTCCGCGCAGGACGAGCTCGCACTCGGCAGCCAGACCAAGGCCGCGGCCGCGCAGGACGCCGGCAAGTTCAAGGACGAGATCGTGCCCGTGAGCATTGCGCAGAAGAAGGGCGACCCGATCGTCTTCGACAAGGACGAGTTCATCAACCGCAAGACCAGCGCCGAAGGCCTGGCCGGCCTGCGCCCCGCCTTCGACAAGGCCGGCGGCGTGACCGCGGGCAATGCCTCGGGCCTGAACGACGGGGCAGCAGCCGTGATGGTGATGACGGCCAAGAAGGCCGCCGCGCTCGGCCTCAAGCCGCTGGGCCGCATCGCGAGCTACGCCACCGCCGGCCTCGACCCGGCCATCATGGGCATGGGCCCGGTGCCCGCGTCGACCAAGGCGCTGCAGCGCGCCGGCTGGAAGGCGGCCGACCTCGACCTGCTCGAGATCAACGAAGCCTTTGCGGCGCAGGCCTGCGCGGTGAACAAGGAAATGGGCTGGGACGTGAACAAGGTCAACGTAAACGGCGGCGCCATTGCCATCGGCCACCCGATCGGCGCGTCGGGCTGCCGCATCCTGGTGACGCTGCTGCACGAAATGCAGCGCCAGAACGCGAAGAAGGGCATCGCCTCGCTGTGCATCGGCGGCGGCATGGGCGTGGCGCTGACCATCGAACGATAGGTTCCACTGAGGGGCGCGCATTCAGAGCGCGCTCCGCCGACGGGCCACGTTGTTCACCGCTCAAATTTTGAGCAAAATGATTATTCCCCTTGTAAAACAATGAGTTAGATCACCTTTACAAGGAAGAACATCAGTTATCCCCAAAGTTGTCCACGGAAACTGGGGATGGCGGCGACTTCTTCACAAGTCGCCCGCAAGTCCTTGTTTTTGGGCGCTCAATCGACGGCGGCCTGCTCCCCCGCGTAGTGCTGACACAGCGTCTCGACCAGCGCCTGCGCGTAGATGGGCAGGGCGGCCCGGTCACGCACCAGCAGGTAGCGCTCCCGCACGCACCATGCGTCGCTGAGATCGATCAGCGCGAGCTGCATGCTCTCCTGGTTGCGCCGCGCCGCCGACTCCGGCACCACGCCAATGCCCACGCCGCTGCCGATCATCCGGCACATGGCGTCGAAGCTGCCGAGCTGGATGCGCAGCTTCTGCCGCTTGCCGAGGTTGTCGGTGATCTGCGCCAGAAAGGTCTGCAATGTGCTGCCTTGCTGCATGCCGATCGCGTCTTCGTCGAGCGTTTCCGCGGATGAAATCCTGCGGCGCTTCGCAAAGCGGTGCTGGCGCGAGGTGACGAGCACCAGCCGGTCGGTGCTGAAGTGGATCGCCTCCAGGCCCAGCGTGTCGACGCGGCCCGCCACGATGCCGATGTCGGCGCGGCCGTCGAGCACGCCGCGCGGGATCTGAGCATTCGGTTTTTCCTGAAGGTCGACGTTGATGCGCGGGTTGCGTGCAAGAAAGCCCGGCAGGATTTCAGGCAAAAAATCGGTCACCGCCGTGGTGTTGGCGAACACGCGCAGATGGCCGCGCAGCCCGCCGCCGTATTCGAGCAGGTCGGCGCGCAGCTGCTCGGTCTGGTGCAGCACGAGGCGCGCGTGGTGCAGGAAGGCTTCTCCCGGCGGCAGCAGGCGCACGCCCCGGGCTTCGCGCTGCAGCAGCTGCAGCCCGGCCTGGTTTTCGAGCGCCTTGATCCGCGCGCTGGCCGCCGCAAGCGACAGATGCTGCCGTTCGGCCGCGCGCGTGAGGTTGCCGAGCTCGGCCGTGGCAACGAAGAGGCGCAGATCCGTCAAGTCGAAAAGCATGGCGCCATCGTAAAGCCGAAAGCCCAAGCCTTCGGTATCTCAGAAGGCTGGCTTCCGAAATCGCAGATTGCGCGCACTGCCACGGCAGAACACCATGCGGCCATGGAGACAAAGACAATGAAATTCCGCGCACTGGCGCTTCTTTCCCTTGCCGCGGCAGCGCTCTGCACTGCGGTTCCGGCTGCCGCGCAGCCCTACCCCTCGCGCCCCGTCACGCTGGTCGTGCCGCAGGCCGCGGGCGGCACCAACGACATCGTGGGCCGCCTCGTGGGCCAGAAGCTCGGCGAGCTGATGAACGCCAGCGTGGTGGTCGACAACCGGCCGGGCGCGGGCGGCAACATCGGCACGCAGCTGGTCGCCAAGGGGCCGAAGGACGGCTACACGCTGCTCATGACCATCAGCAGCAGCCAGGCCATCAATCCGGCGCTCTACAAGAACCCGGGCTTCGATCCGGTGAAGGACTTCAAGCCCGTCGGCCTGGTCGGCGCGGTGCCCAACGTGCTGCTGGTGCATCCCTCGTTTCCCGCCAGGGACTTCAACGAGTTCCTGAAGCTCGCGCGGCAGAAGGGCGCCAACTACCAGTACGCCTCGGCCGGCAACGGCACGCTCAACCACCTGCTGGGTGAAATGCTCAACAGCATGGCCGGCATCTCGATGCAGCACGTGCCGTACAAGGGCGTGGCGCCCGCGCTCAACGACGTGTTGGGCGGGCAGCTGCCGATCGTGTTCGCGAGCCTGCCCTCGGCGCTCTCGCACATCAAGGCCGGCAAGCTGCGCGCGCTGGCCGTGAGCGGCGAGAAGCGCTCGCCGGTGCTGCCCGACGTGCCCGCCATTGCCGAGGCGGTGCCGGGCTACAACGGCACGCTCTGGATCGGCCTGTTCGCGCCCGCGGGCGTGCCTCCCGAGGTGCTGGCCAAGCTGCAGGACGCCACGCGCAAGGCGCTGGCCGCGAAGGAGCTGCGCGACAAGCTCGAACAGCAGGGCGTCGAGATCGCGGCGCCCACCACGCCCGATCAATTCTCGAAACTGCTGCAGGACGACCTCGCCAAGTGGGCGCGCATCGTCAAGGCCTCCGGCGCAGCGGTCGACTGAAGGAACCCATGACCAACACCGAGCAGGAAAAACCCTCCGGCGCGATCGATGCCGGCATGCTGGCAAGGCTGCAGGCCTGGCAAGGCCGCAGCGAGACGCTGGCCGACGACATCACCGCGGCTCCCGTGCGCGCGCTCTCGGCCACGCTCGACCGCGACGACGCGCCGCCCGCCGCCAGCACGCGCCTTCCCGAACTCTGGCACTGGCTCTACTTCCTGCCGCACCATCGGCAGTCCGAGATCGGCGAGGACGGCCATGCGAAGCGCGGCGGCTTCCTGCCGCCCGTGCCGCTGCCGCGCCGCATGTGGGCCGGCGGACGGCTGAGGTGGGAGCAGGGCAACCCGCTGCAGGTCGGCGACAGGGCCGAGCGCACCTCGACCATCGCCTCGGTCACCCACAAGGCCGGCCGCACCGGCGAGCTGATGTTCGTGCTGGTGCGCCATGAAGTGCGCAACGAACGCGGCCTCGCGCTGACCGAGGAACACGACATCGTCTACCGCGCCGCGGCCGCGCCCGGCGAGAAGGCGCCACCGCCCACGCCGGCGCCGAAGGACGCCGCCTTCAGCCGCGAGATCGTGCCCGACGACGTGCTGCTGTTCCGCTATTCGGCGCTCACCTTCAACGGCCACCGCATCCACTACGACCGCCGCTACGTGACGCAGGTCGAGGGCTATCCGGGCCTGATCGTGCACGGCCCGCTGATCGCGACGTTGCTGGTGGACCTGCTGCGCCGCAACGTGCCGGGCGCGCAACTCGCGCGCTTCGAGTTCCGCGCCGTGCGGCCGACCTTCGACACCGCGCCGTTCCGCGTGCATGGCAAGCCGGCCGAAGGCAGCACGGACGGCAAGACCTTCAGCCTCTGGGGCGAGGACGCCGACGGCTGGCTCACGATGCAGGCCACGGCCGTGCTCGCATGAAAAACTGGAAAACAAGCCCATGACAAGACCCCTCGACGGCATCACCGTGGTTTCGCTCGAACACGCGATCGCCGCGCCTTTCTGCACCCGGCAGCTGGCCGACCTCGGCGCCCGCGTCATCAAGGTGGAGCGCCCCGGCGCCGGCGATTTCGCGCGCGCCTACGACGCACGCGTGGGCGGCGAGGCTTCGCACTTCGTGTGGGTGAACCGCTCCAAGGAAAGCCTCACGCTCGACCTCAAGCAGCCCGCCGCGCTCGCGGTGCTGCAGGAGCTGGTGGCCGATGCCGACGTGCTGGTGCAGAACCTCGCGCCGGGCGCCGCCGCGCGCATGGGCCTGGGCGCCGAGGCGCTGCAGGCAATGCATCCGCGGCTCATCGTCTGCGACATCTCGGGCTATGGCGACGACGGCCCGTACCGCGACAAGAAGGCCTACGACCTGCTGATCCAGAGCGAGGCGGGTTTCCTGTCAGTCACGGGCACGCCGGACGATCCGTGCAAGTCGGGCAATTCCATCGCCGACATCGCGGCGGGCATGTACGCCTACACCGGCATCCTCGCGGCGCTGCTCCAGCGCGGCAAGACCGGCAAGGGCTCGCACATCGACGTGTCGATGCTCGAGTCGCTCGCCGAGTGGATGGGCTACCCGATGTACTACGCCTACGACGGCGCGCCGCCGCCGCCGCGCAGCGCCGCCTCGCACGCCACCATCTATCCCTACGGTCCGTTTCCCGCGGGCGACGGCGGCACGGTGATGCTGGGCCTGCAGAACGAGCGCGAATGGCGGGTGTTCTGCGAGAAGGTGCTGCTGCAGGCGGGGCTCGCGACCGACGCGCGCTTCGACAGCAACGCACGGCGCAACGAGCACCGCGACGCGCTGCGCGCGATCATCGTGGAGACCTTCGCCGCGCTCGGCACCGCGCAGGTGGTCGAGCGCCTCGATGCGGCGCAGATTGCCAACGCGCGCATGAACGACATGGCCGGGCTGTGGGCTCATCCGCAGCTGCAGGCGCGCGAGCGCTGGCGGCAGGTGGGCTCGCCGGCCGGCGACATTCCGGCCCTGCTGCCGGCGGGTCGCCAGAGCGCCTTCGACTACCGCATGGACGCGATACCGGCGGTCGGCCAGCACACCGAAGCCATCCTGCGCGGCCTCGGCCGCAGCGAGGCGGACATTGCGGCGCTGCGCGAGGCGGGCGCGGTGTGAGCGCGCAGCTCGCGCTGGCGCGCACCTTTCTCTTCGTGCCGGCCGACCGGCCTGAACGCCATGCGCGCGCGCTGGCCACCGGTGCGGGCGCGGTGATCGTGGACCTGGAGGACGCGGTGGCGCCCGAACGAAAGGCTGCGGCGCGCGAAGGCCTCGCGGCCTCGTTCGCCGCGCTGTCCGCGGCCGGCCGGCAGCGCCTGCTGGTGCGCATCAATGCCGCAGGCACCCCCTGGCACGAGGACGACCGCGCGGCCGTGGCCGGGCTGGTCTCGCAAGGGCTGGCCGCGGGCGTGGTGCTGCCCAAGGCGGAGCGGGACAGCGACCTGCGGCGGCTGGCCGAAGTCGTCGGCCCGAACGGATTGCTCGTGCCGCTCGTCGAATCAGCCGCCGGGCTTGCGGCAGTCGATGAACTCGCGGCAGTGCCACAGGTGCTGCGGCTCGCCTTCGGCAACCTGGATTTCCAGGCTGATGTCGGGCTGGCCTGCGATGCGGACGAGGCTGAACTCGTGCCGGTGCGCCTCGCGCTGCTGCTGGCCTCGCGCCGCGCCGGCCTGCCCGCGCCCGTCGACGGCGTGACGGCCGACTGGCGCGACACGCAGCGCCTGGCCGCCGACACGGCGCGCGCACGGCGCGGCGGCTTCGGCGCCAAGCTGTGCATCCACCCCGACCAGGTCGCGCCGGTGCAGGCGGCGCTCGGGCCGAGCGCCGGCGAGCTCGCATGGGCGCGCCGCGTGATCGAGGCCGTGCGGTCGGCCGGCGGCGGCGTGGCCAGCCTCGACGGACGCATGGTCGATGCGCCGGTGGTTCGCCTGGCCGAACGGCTGCTGGCGCTCGCCGCAGAACAAGACACACATCCAACAACCCAGGAGACAACCCGATGAATCTGAAGAAGAACTGGAAGGCCCGCACCCTGCTGGCCGCGGCATTGGGCGCAGGCCTGCTGGCCGCGCAAACGCCGGCCGCTGCACAGGCGCCCTGGCCCGAAAAGCCCATCACCATGGTGGTGCCGTATTCGGCCGGCGGCCCCACCGACGTGGTCGCGCGCATGCTCGCGATTCCCATGGGCAAGTCGCTCGGGCAGACCGTGATCGTCGAGAACACCGTGGGCGCGGGCGGCACCATCGCGCCCGCGCGCGTGGCCAAGGCGGCGCCCAACGGCTACACCATCCTGATCCACCACATGGGCATGGCCACCGCGCCCGCGCTCTACAAGAAGCTCAGCTACGACCCGCTGAAGGACTTCGAATACGTGGGCCAGGTGATGGACGTGCCCATGACCCTGCTCTCGCGCAAGGACTTTCCGGCCAACAATTTTCAGGAACTGCTGGCCTACGTGAAGACGAACAAGGACAAGGTGACGCTCGCCAACGCCGGCATCGGCGCGGTGTCGCAGCTGTGCGGCATGCTGCTGGCGCACCAGATCGGGGTGCAGCTCACCACCGTGCCCTACAAGGGCGCCGGCCCGGCGCTCAACGACCTGATGGGCGGGCAGGTCGATCTGCTGTGCGACCAGACCACGCAGACCGCACCGGTCATCAAGGACGGCAACCGCGTCAAGGTGTTCGGCGTGACCACGCCCAAGCGCCTGTCCAGCATGCCCAACATCCCCACGCTCGACGAGCAGGGCCTGAAGGGTTTCGACGTGAAGGTGTGGCACGGCATCTACGCGCCCAAGGGCACGCCGCCGGCCGTGATGGAGAAGCTCAACAAGGCCCTGCGCGCTGCGCTGCAGGACGACATGGTCAAGCACCGCTTCGCCGAACTGAGCACCGAGGCGGTCCCCATGGACAAGGTGACCCCCGAAGCGCTGCGCACCCACCTGGCGGCCGAGACCGAGAAGTGGGGGAAGGTGATCAAGGCGGCGGGGGTGCAGGCGGATTAGCACAGCTGAGCGATCCTCGGTCCGCCCGGGCCCCCTGGCCCACGGCGGGCCGGATACCGCTGACCAGACACGCCGGCCGCAGACGGAGGCTCAAGCGCCGGTCGGCGGCTTCTTCGGCTTCATGCGCGTGACCTTGTACACGGCGCCTTCCTTGTCGTACGTCGTCCATTCGCCGGTCTGTTCGCCGTTCTCGAAATGGCCGGAGCGCATCCGGGTTCCGTCGCTGCGGAACCATTCCCAATAGCCCGTCAGGACACCCTCGGGCGTCTTCTGCCCGCGCGCCCAGACGCTGCCGTCCTTGTGGTACTGCACATGAGCTTGGGTGGTTGGTTTCTTCATCGGCGCCTCGTGGTTCAGCCAGACGTTCCTGAATGGGCCCGCAGCGTCTCGTCGAACAGCAGGAGCAGCTGCCGCGCAAAGACGTCCATGTTCGACGCGCGGTCCGCATGGGCGGTTTCGATCGTCCTGCTCGCCGCAGCCTCTCCGGCGATGGCCAGGCACACATGCCCTGGCGCGTCGCCGTAGGGGCTGCCGGAAGGGCCGGCCGCGCCGCTCTCGGCAATGCCCCAGGTGGCGCGGTGGCTGTCCCGGATCCTGCCTGCAATGAAGCTGGCATAGGGTTCGGTTTCCGCGCGCATGCCCGCCATGTCTTCGGCCGTCAGGCCCAGCAGCGCTTTTCCGGCCCGGCGCGAGTAGACGACCGCGCCGCCGAGAAAAAAAGCCGACGCGCCCGGGATGGCGAGCAGGGCGGCCGACACGAGGCCGCCAGCCGAGGATTCGGCCACCGCCACCGTCTGGCGCCGCTCGCGGAGGACGGCGCCGACACGGCCGGCGAGGATGGAAAGCGGCTCGAGGCCGGCGCCGTCAGACATGGGGACGCCGCCTGGCGATTCCGAAATTCATACTTTCGAACTCCTTGGAAGCAATAGGGGTGTGCGGGGACGGTACGGACTTATGCAATATGGTTGCACATGCGGCCGCGCCGTGACAGCTGGTTGCAAGCTCGGCTCAGTGTTTTCCTCAGAGTTCGACGGCTTGAAACTCGCTAGAGTGAAGGCGGCCGTTCAGGCTTTTCGCATACATCAAGGAAAAATTCATGAGCAAGAAAGTTGCATATGTCACCGGAGGCATGGGTGGCATCGGAACAGCCATCTGCCAGCGCCTTCACAAGGACGGCTTCACTGTCGTCGCAGGCTGCGGCCCCACGCGCGACCATGCCAAATGGCTGGCCGAGCAGAAGGCCCTGGGCTTCGAGTTCCACGCTTCGGTCGGCAATGTCGGCGACTGGCAATCCACCGTCGAGGCCTTTTCCGCCGCCAAGGCAGCACACGGCCCGATCGACGTGCTGGTCAACAACGCCGGCATCACGCGGGACCGCATGTTCCTGAAAATGACGCCCGAGGACTGGAGCGCGGTCATCGAGACCAATCTCAACAGCATGTTCAACGTCACCAAGCAGGTGGTGGGCGACATGGTCGAGAAGGGCTGGGGCCGCATCATCAACATCAGCTCGGTCAACGGCGCCAAGGGCCAGGCGGGGCAGACCAACTATTCGGCGGCCAAGGCCGGCATGCACGGCTTCACGATGGCGCTGGCGCAGGAGCTGGCGAGCAAGGGCGTCACGGTCAACACGGTGAGCCCGGGCTATATCGGCACCGACATGGTCAAGGCCATCCGCCAGGAAGTGCTCGACAAGATCGTGGCCACCATTCCGGTCAAGCGCCTGGGCGAGCCGAGCGAAATTGCTTCCATCATCGCGTGGCTTGCCACGGACGAGGGCGGCTACAGCACGGGCGCCGACTTCTCGGTCAACGGCGGCCTGCACATGCACTGATCATGCTGACGGGAAGCTGATCGAAAAGACCCGCCGAGGCGGGTTTTTTCATTTCTGCGATGTGGCTTCTACGTATGAGAAGCTTTCGATTCGGTTCTACAGTTTCCAACCCCTCCGGAGGCAACATGGCAGACACAACAATCACACCCACCAGAAAGCTCCCGCTCTATCGTTCGCTCTACGTGCAGGTGATCGCGGCGGTGATCATCGGCGTGCTGCTCGGCCACTTCCAGCCCGCGCTCGGCGAGGCCATGAAGCCACTGGGCGACGGCTTCATCAAGCTCATCAAGATGATCATCGCGCCGATCATCTTCTGCACGGTGGTGGTGGGCATCGCCGGCATGGAAGACATGAAGAAGGTCGGCAAGACCGGCGGCCTGGCGCTCTTGTACTTCGAGATCGTGAGTTCCATCGCGCTGGTGGTGGGGCTCGTGCTGGTCAACCTGCTCAAGCCCGGCGCGGGCATGAACATCGACCCGTCGACGCTCGACACCAAGGCGCTCGCCTCCTATACCGGTCCGGGCAAGATGACGGGCACGGTCGACTTCCTGCTCAACGTGATCCCGAGCACGCTGGTCGACGCCTTCGCCAAGGGCGAGATCCTGCAGGTGCTGCTGATCGCGGTGCTGTTCGGCTTTGCGCTGCACCGTTTCGGCGGGCGCGGCACGCTGGTGTTCGACGTGATCGAGAAGGGCTCGCACGTGCTCTTCGTGATCGTGGGCTACATCATGAAGCTGGCGCCCATCGGCGCCTTCGGCGCCATGGCCTTCACCATCGGCAAGTACGGGCTGGGCAGCCTGTTCTCGCTCGGCAAGCTGATGGGCACCTTCTACCTGACCTGCCTGCTGTTCATCTTCGTGGTGCTCGGGCTCATAGCGCGCTTCCATGGCTTCAGCATCTGGAGGTTCATCAAGTACATCAAGGAAGAGCTGCTGATCGTGCTGGGCACCTCGTCGAGCGAATCGGTGCTGCCGCGCATGATGGAGAAGATGGAGAACCTGGGCGCCAACAAGACCTGCGTGGGCCTGGTGATTCCCACCGGCTATTCGTTCAACCTCGACGGCACCTCCATCTACCTCACGATGGCGGCCGTGTTCATTGCGCAGGCCACCAACACGCCGATGACGCTGACCCAGGAGATCACGCTGCTGGCCGTGCTGCTGCTCACCTCCAAGGGCGCGGCGGGCGTCACGGGCAGCGGCTTCATCGTGCTGGCGGCCACGCTCTCGGCCGTGGGCCACGTGCCGGTGGCGGGCCTGGCGCTGATCCTGGGCATCGACCGCTTCATGTCGGAAGCCCGCGCGCTGACCAACCTGATCGGCAACGGCGTGGCCACCATCGTGGTGGCCAAGTGGACCAACGAGCTCGACACCGAGCGGCTGCACGCCGGGCTCAACAACGAGAGCTGGGTGGAGTCGCAGGAGCCCGAAGTGCTCGAAGCCGCGCGCATCAGCAAGATGGCCGACTGACGATGCCCGTGTGAAACCAGAGGGGCGCATCGTTCCTGCAAAATGGAGCAATGCCCCACAGCGTTTCCCTGATCAACACGATTGCCGCCGGCCTGGGACTGGCGCTCGTGCTGGGTTTCCTGGCGCTGCGGCTGCGGCTGCCGGCCCTGGTGGGCTACCTGCTCGCGGGCGTGATCATCGGGCCCTTCACGCCGGGCTTCGTGGCGGATGCGGGCATTGCGGCGCAGCTGGCCGAGATCGGCGTGATGCTGCTGATGTTCGGCGTGGGCCTGCATTTTTCGCTCGACGACCTGCTGGCGGTGCGCAAGATCGCGCTGCCGGGCGCATTGGCGCAGATCGCGGTGGCCACGCTGCTGGGCGGTGCGCTGGCGCTCTGGTGGGGCTGGTCATGGGGCGAGGCGCTGGTCTTCGGCCTGGCGCTGTCGGTGGCAAGCACGGTCGTGCTGCTGCGCGCGCTCGAGAGCCTGGGCATTCTCGATTCGTTCACCGGGCGCATCGCGGTCGGCTGGCTGGTGGTCGAGGACCTGGCCATGGTGCTGGTCCTGGTGCTGATGCCGCCGCTCGCAGGGGCCCTGGGCGGCCATGCCGGCAATTCGGCCAACCCCGCCGACCCGCTGTGGCAGACGCTCGGCGTCACGCTGCTGCAGGTGGGCGGGTTCGTGGCGCTGATGCTGGTGGTGGGGCGGCGCGCGTTCCCGTGGATTCTCTGGCAGGTCACGCGCACCGGCTCGCGCGAGCTGTTCACGCTGTGCGTGATCGCGGCCGCGGTCAGCATCGCCTTTGCCTCGGCGGCGCTGTTCGGCGTGTCGTTCGCCCTCGGTGCATTCTTTGCGGGCATGGTGATGCGCGAATCGGAATTCAGCCACCGCGCGGCGCAGGAGTCGCTGCCGCTGCGCGATGCCTTCGCGGTGCTGTTCTTCGTGTCGGTGGGCATGCTCTTCGATCCCTCGGTGCTCATCGAACGGCCGCTGCAGGTGCTGGCAGTGGTGGGCGTGATCGTGCTGGGCAAGTCGCTGGCCGCCTGCGCGCTGGTGCTGGCGTTCCGCTATCCGCTGGGCACGGCGCTCACCGTGAGCGCGAGCCTCGCGCAGATCGGGGAGTTCTCGTTCATTCTTGCGGGCCTTGGCGTCTCGCTCGGCCTGCTGCCGGTGGAGGGCCAGAGCCTGATCCTGGCCGGCGCGCTGATTTCCATTGCCACCAATCCGCTGTGGTTCAGCCTGATCGCGCCGCTGCAGAAATGGCTGCACGGCCGTCTCCCCTTGGCGCGCAGCCTCGAATCGCACGACCATCCGCTGGCCGAGCTGCCGACCACCACCGCAGCCCGGTACCTCTCCAGCCAGGTGGTGCTCGTGGGCTACGGCCGCGTCGGGCGCCGCATCGCGTCCGAGCTGGAGGCGCACGACATTCCCTACGTGGTGGCGGAGCAGAACCGCGAAATGGTGGAGAAGCTGCGCGAGGCCGGCGTTGCGGCCGTCTGGGGCGATGCGGCCGATCCGGCCGTGCTGATCCAGGCGCACATCGCGCGCGCCCGCGTGCTGGTGGTGGCCATACCGGACACCATGAACGTGCGGCAGATGATGGAGACCGCCCGCACCCTCAATCCGGCCATCGAAACCGTGATCCGCAGCCACAACGAAGAGGAAGCGCAGCTGTTGACGCGCGAGATGGCCGCCACGGTCTTCCTGGGCGAACAGGAGCTGGCGCAGGCCATGGCGCGCGACGTGGTGCGGCGCGCAGCGGCGGCGGCCGCCTGAGCCGTCCTCGGCGGAAGAAAAGTCTCAGAGGTCTTCGATGACCAGCGTGCGATAGCGCTGTGCGATCGAATAGGGCACGGTGCGCACCACCTCCATCAGGTGGTTGGCTGCCTCTTCGTTCTTCGTCCTGACCAGGAGCCCGGTGTGGCCTTCGCGCGCGAGCTTGGTGTAGGCGCGTACGGTGGCCGCGTCGGTTCCGGCCGACGGCAGCGGCTCGTCGGCTTCCCGCACCGTGGGTGTGATTTCTTCCAGGATCGTGGCCGCGGGAAGCAGGTAGATCTCGTCGCCGCTCACGCCGTTTTCGATCAGTTTGTGACCGATGCGGTTGGCGTCTTCCGCGCTTGGAAACATCACCATCGAATAGCCTGTGGGGTAGAAGGCGCCGCCGATGCTCGAGCGCATGCGGGGCTCTAGGACGAAACTCTTCATGATGCTGCCTCCTGGTGATGCAGTTCTTTGCCCACAACACTAGGCCTGCTGCCGGCGGGGCGCTGTAGGCCTGCTCCCCGTATTCCCGCAGGTTTGGCGCGGCAGTCGCGGCGCCGGCCGGCCGGGCTCTTGTACACTCCCATCCTCATGCCGTGCCATCTCTTCCCCGCCACCGTCTGTGCAGCCTCCATGGCCCGCATGATGCCGCCTGCCTGCGCGCGGGCGGAGGGGTCATTGGTTGCACGAATGATTACCACCATTACCACCGCGGCCACCTGAGCACGCGCAGGTGGCCGTTTCGGCAGCCACCTGGTGTATCGCTCTTCTTCTCCGAACGAATGAAACCCAGCTCTGGCAGCTGGGTTTCTTGTTTTTCATCCGGAGATGTCCATGTACCGCGATCCAGTCCAGTCCCTCGAACCCCTGCCCAGCCTTCCTGCGGCCATTCGTGCGCTGCGCGTGGGGATGATCGGCATCGGCACCGTCGGCTCCGGCACGCTGCGGGTGCTGGCGCGCAACCAGGCCGAGATCGCGGGACGGGCGGGCCGCCCCATCGAGCTGGCGATGGTGGCTGCGCGCAACCTGGTGCGCGCAGCCGCCGTCGTGGGCGGGGATATTCCCTTGACGGACGACCCGCTGCGCGTGGCCACCCATCCCGATGTCGACGTGGTGGTGGAAGTGGCCGGCGGCACCGGTCCGGCGCGCGAATGGGTGCTGGCCGCCATCGCGCACGGCAAGCACGTGGTCACGGCCAACAAGGCCCTGCTCGCGGTGCATGGCGCCGAGATCTTTGCCGCGGCCCGGCGGCATGGCGTGGCCGTGGCCTACGAGGGCGCGGTGGCGGTGAGCATTCCCATCGTCAAGGCGCTGCGGGAGGGCCTCGCGGCCAACCGCATCGAGTGGGTGGCGGGCATCATCAACGGCACCACCAACTTCATCCTGAGCAAGATGCGCGATGAAGGCCTGGACTTCGCCGCGGCGCTCGCGCAGGCCCAGGCACTCGGCTATGCCGAAGCCGATCCGGCCTTCGACATCGAGGGCATCGACGCCGCGCACAAGCTCACGCTGCTGGCCGCCAATGCCTTCGGCACCGCCGTGCGGCTTGCCGACGTGCAGGTGCAAGGCATCACGGCGCTCGAGCGGGTGGACGTGGCCTGCGCCGAGCAGCTGGGCTACCGCATCAAGCTGCTGGGCCTGGCGCGGCGCCGGGAGGAGGGCGTGGAACTGCGCGTGCAGCCCGCGCTGGTGCCCGCGTCGCACCTGATGGCGCATGTGAACGGGTCGATGAATGCCGTCATGGTCAAGGGCGATGCGTCCGGCGTGACGATGTACTACGGCGCGGGTGCCGGCTCTGAGCAGACCGCATCGGCGGTGATTGCCGACCTGGTCGACGTGGCGCGGCTAGCCGGCACCCATGCCGCACAGCGGGTGCCGCACCTGGGCTTTCATGCGCATGCGATGAGCGCATTGCCGGTGCTGCCCCGCGCCGAGGCATGCTGCGCGCACTACCTGCGCATTCCCGTGCGTGCCGCGAGCCATGTCGAGGCGGTGTCGGGCTGGCTGGCGGGGCAGCAGGTGCCGGTGCGGCAGGTGGCGCTGGCGGCTGCGCAGCCCGGCATGGGCGCGCAGCTGCTGGTGCTGACGCAGCCGGTGCGGCAGGGCACGATGGACCTGGCGCTGCAGGCCCTGCAGGCGCATCCTTCGGTCGCGGGAAAGCTCACCGCCTTGTGCGTGGAGACGCTGGCCTGAGACAGAATGCGGCACGGCGTGCGTTGGCGCGGCCGATGGAACGGGAGTTGCTGCAATGGATTTCGCCTGGCATGGCTGCCGTCGAGGGCAAGGCGGGAGCTGCACATGAAGCCCTGGCGCTGGCTCGTCATGCTGGCGCTGGCCTCGCCTGCATTCGCACAACCCGCGCAGACGGGAGAGGGCGCATCTTCCGCTTCTTCATCCTGCGAAGCGGAAGAAGCCGCACTGGAGCGCGACATGGACCTGGCCCGCTCCAGGGGCCAGATGCTGCGCCGCCGGCAGCTCGCCGAGAACCTGGACGCGCTGCGGGCGCGCTGCCGGGCGTCCGAACCGCCGCAAAGCCGCGCGGCGCGCATCGACAAGCTGGAGCACGACATCCGCGCGCTGCGGGCCGAACTCGAGCATGCCGAGGCGCAGCTGCGCGAGCTGAAGAACGAGCGGCCCTGACAGCCGCGCCGGTGCGCGTCAGAGCCTGGGCAGCTGCATGCGCAGGCGCCGCGCCGCTTCCTCTTCGCGCGCATCGTCCACCTCGCGCAGCACGTTGCCCAGATCGACGGGGCCGGTGTCGCGCGCATGCGTGCCGCTCAGCACCGATTCGACGCGCAGCAGGCCGCGCTCGTACAGGTGCCAGATCTCGTCGCCGTAGTGCGTGTCCAGCAGCTGCGGCGCGAACTGGCCGAAGAAGTTGCGCAGGTTCTCCACGTCGCGCAGCAGCATGCGCTTCGCATGGTTGTTGCCGGCCGCATCCACCGCCTGCGGCAGGTCGATCACCACCGGGCCGTCGGCCGCGAGCAGCACGTTGAACTCCGACAGGTCGCCGTGCACCACGCCCGCGCACAGCATGCGCACCACTTCCTTCAGCAGGCTGGCGTGGTGCTGCACGGCTTCGCCCTGCGTGAACGCCACATCGTTGAGCCGCGGCGCCGCATCGCCGTTGGCGTCGGTCACCAGTTCCATCAGCAGCACGCCTTCGAGGAAGTTGTAGGGAACGGGCACGCGCACGCCGGCCGCCGCCAGGCGGTAGAGCGCATCGACCTCGGCGCTTTGCCAGATGGCCTCGGTCACCTGGCGGCCGAAGCGCGTGCCCTTGGCCATGGCGCGCGTCTCGCGCGAATTGCGCACGCGGCGGTTCTCGGTGTAGTCGACGGCCTGGCGAAAGCTGCGCTTGTCGGCTTCCTTGTAGACCTTGGCGCAGCGCGTCTCCTCGCCGCAGCGCACCACGTAGACCATGGCTTCCTTGCCGCTCATCAGCTGGCGGACCACCGTGTCGATCAGGCCTTCGTCGACCAGCGACTGCAGTCGTGGTGGTGCTTTCATTGGTACCGCTCCGTCGGGTCCAGCGGGCGGGTCGAGAGGAAGGCCCTCAGGCTTTCCGGGCCGATCTGGTAGACCCCGATCATGCCTGCGTTGCGCAAAGGGCCTTGCCGTGCTCCGTGAAGTGGTGCGCAGCGCGAGCCGGCCGCTAGCAGCTTTCGCGCATCGCTTCAAAGCGCGGCCGGCTGTTTCCACGTCGCGATTGCCGGGATTGCGTGCGGCATGAGGTTGTACCTGGATGCCATCGCAAAATTGATTTCACGGACCGGCCCAAAAAAAGCAAGAACGGTTCGCAGCCTCCCTCCATCCATTCATTGAATCGAAGGAAACCCGAATGACCCTCTCCAGCTCCAGACACGGCGCCAGGCTTCTCTGCGCCGCCGCAGTGGCCCTCGCGGCCGCCGCCGGCGCCGCCCATGCCGAAACCTATGAAGGCGTCCATCCCCCCACCACCGCCGAGAGCCGCGCCAATGTGGCCGCCGGGGCCGTGGTGGCCGCGCACACGGGCGATCCCTATGCCACGGGTGCGGATGCCGGCCCGATCTATCCGCCGGTTGCCATGAACAGCCGCGATGCCGTGCGTGCCGAAGCGGTGGCCGCTGCCCGCGCGCCCGACCCGTACGCCGAAGGTGCCTCGTCGGGCACGGCGCCGGTCGTCGCCGGTGCGGTGGACCGCGCGACGGTGCGAGCCGAAGCCTATGCCGCCGCACGCGGCAATGCGCTGCCGCTGTAGTGGCAAGCAACCCGTCCGCAAGGATGCGGGTACGAGAAAGAAGGCCGGGCCTGCGAAAGCGGGCCTGGTTTTTTTGCGCCGATGTAAGGTTGCGGCCCCAAGCAGAGATCGAACATGAACAAGAAGATCAGGCTCGCCGCATTCCTCCTCGCCTGCGCATCGGCGATGGCCGCCTCCGCCCAGGAGTGGCCGACGAAGCCCGTGCGCGTGATCGTTCCCGCGCCCGCCGGCAGTTCGCTCGACCTGATCGCGCGCACGCTGGCCGACCGGCTGCGGCCCATGTGGAAGCAGCCCATCGTCATCGAGACCCGGGCCGGCGCGGGCGGCCTGATCGGCATGGACGCCGTGGCCAAGGCGCCGAACGACGGCCACACCCTGGGCATAGGCTTCAACGGTCCGATCGCCTTCGGGCCCCACATGTACAGCCGCATGCCGTACGCGCCCGCGCGCGACCTGCTGCCGATCGTGCTCACCACCTCGCAGCCGAACGTGCTGGCCGTGCAGGCCGGCAACCCGGCCAACACGCTGCCTGAGTTCGTGGCGTGGGCGAAGAAGCAGGGCCACCAGTTCAGCTATGCCTCGGTGGGCGCGGGGAGTTCGTCGCACCTGACGATGGAGCTGTTTCGCAGCGTTGCCGGCATCGAGGCGGTGCATGTGCCTTATGCCGGATCGCCGCCCGCGGGCCTCTCGGTGGCAGCCGGCGACACGCAGGCGCTTTTCACCGTGGCACCGGCGCTGCTGCCGCTCATCCAGGGCAAGCGCCTCAAGCTGCTCGCGGTCACGAGCGCGAAGCGCTCCGAGCTCATGAAGGACCTGCCCACGGTGGCGGAGTCGGGCTATCCGGGCTTCGAGTCGCTGGCGTGGAACGGCCTCTTCACCGCGAGCGGTACGCCGCCCGACGTCGTTCGCCGCATCAACGCCGACGTGAACACCGTGCTGCAGGAGCCTGCCGTGCGCGAACTGCTGGCCAGCCAGGGCCTGGTGGCGGGCGGCGGCTCCGCCGAGGAGTTCAGCTCATTCATCGACAGCGAGGGCCGCAAGTGGGGCGCGATCATCGCCAGGCGCGGCATCCGGCTCGACCAGTGAGATTTCTCGGACGATCTGAGATTCAGATCAATTGATCCGAATTTTCGATTTTACGGATGACGGCAGCCTGCCTAAAGTCCGCCTCGATGAATGCCAATGCACCGCCCCCACTGCTGATCGGCTGCGCGGCCGGCTTTTCCGGCGACCGCACCGATGCGGCCGGGCCGGTGGTCGACACGCTGATCGCGCGGCTGGCCAGCGGCCCGGCGGGGCAGCGCGCCTATCTGATCTTCGAGACGCTGGCCGAACGCACGCTCGCGCTCGCCCAGCTGCGCCGCCGCGACAACCCTGAGGCCGGCTACGAGCCCTTGCTCGACGCCATGCTGCGGCCCGTGCTGGCGCGTTGCCTGGCCCACGGCATCCGCATCGTGAGCAACTTCGGCGCGGCCAATCCGCGCGCCGCGGCCCGCCACATCGCCCGCATGGCGCGCGAATTGGGCGCCGACGCGCCGCGCATCGCGGTGGTGGAGGGCGACGACCTCTCCGGCCCTGCGCACCGCGCGCTGCTGCATGAAACGCTGGGCGCGCAGATGGAGGGCCTGCGCATCGTCAGCGCCAACGCCTACATCGGCGCCGAGCCGATTGCCGCCGCGCTCGACGCCGGTGCGCAGATCGTGGTGTGCGGCCGCGTGGCCGATCCCTCTCTTGCGGTCGGCCCGGCCATGTCGCACTTCGGCTGGCGCGCCGACGACTGGCACCGGCTGGGCCGCGCCACCATGGCGGGCCATCTGCTCGAATGCGGCGCGCAGGTGTGCGGCGGCTACTTCGCAGACCCGGGCTACAAGGACGTGCCGGGGCTCGACAGCGTGGGCTTCCCGATTGCCGAGATCGACGCCGACGGCCGCTGCACCATCGGCAAGGCCGACGGCACCGGCGGGCTCGTGAGCGAAGCCACCGTGAAGGAGCAGCTGCTCTACGAAGTGCACGACCCGAGCGCCTACCTCACGCCCGACGTGGTGGCCGACATTGCCGAAGCCGAGGTGCGCGCGCTGCCCGGCAGGGACCGCGTCCAACTCTCCGGCGTGCGCGGCCATGCGCGGCCGAGCCACTACAAGGTCAACGTCTGCCATGAAGGCGGCTGGCTCGCCGAGGGCGAAATCTCCTATGCGGGACCGCGTGCCGAGGCGCGTGCGCGGCTCGCGGCCGAGGTGCTGCGCAAGCGCCTCGAAGGACTGGCGCTGCGCGTGGACCTGATCGGCGCGCTGAGCATCCTGGGCGACGATGCCGGCCACATGCTCGCGGACACGCCCGACACCGGCCTGCGCGACCTGCGCCTGCGCGTGGCCGCCACGCATGCGGAGCGCGCGCAGGCCGAGCGCCTGGCGCGCGAGGTCATGGCGCTCTACACCTGCGGGCCTGCGGGCGGCGGCGGCGTGCGCACGGCGCTCACGCCGCGGCTCAATACCCTGTCGTGCCTGCTGCCGCGGGAAGCGGTGCCGGTGCGCTTCGAACTGCTCGGCGCGGAGGCCCTCTCATGAACACATCGACAGACGACATGATCGAAGTGCCGGTCTACCGCGCGGCCCACGGCCGCACCGGCGACAAGGGCGACCGCTCCAACATCAGCGTGATCGCCTGGCACGCGGACCTCTACCCGGTGCTGGCCGAGCAGCTCACGCCCGAGCGCGTGTCGATGCAGTTCCGCCACCGCGCACCGGCACGGGTGCAGCGTTTCCTGCTGCCGCGGCTGCATGCGATGAACTTCGTGCTCGATGCCGTGCTCGACGGCGGCGTCAACGATGCACTGAACCTCGATGCGCACGGCAAGGCGCTGTCCTTCCTGTTGCTCGACATGCCCATCCGCGTGCCGCGCGCGCTGGCGCCGCTGCTGGCAGGGCCGTAGCAGCCATCCTTTTTTTCCTCAGCCATCCATTCGGAGACAAAACAATGAAACGACGTTCCCTGACCCTTTCGGCCGCCGCGCTGGCCCTGGTGCCGCTGCTGGGCCACGCGCAGCCGCAGGCCTTTCCAGAAAAGCCCATCACCTTCGTCGTGCCCTTTGCGGCCGGCACCGCCACCGACCAGATCGCGCGTGCGCTGGGCAACAGCATCACGGCCGAAACGAAGCAGCCCGTCGTGATCGACAACAAGGCGGGCGCCAGCGGCTTCATCGCCTCGCAGCAGGTGGCCAAGGCCGCGGCCGACGGCTACACCGTGCTGATCACGACCAACACCACGCATGCCGCCAACGAGCACCTGTTCAAGAAGCTGCCCTACGACCCGGTGAAGGACTTCGCGCCCGTCACGGCACTCGGCAAGGGCGGGCAGATCATGGTGGTGAATCCGTCGTTCCCTGCGAAGAGCGTGGCCGAGTTCGTGGCGCTCGCGAAGAAGGAGCCGGGCAAGTACAGCTTCGGCAGCGGCAGTTCGTCCAGCCGCATGGCGGGCGAGCTGCTGCAGCAGATGGCCGACATCAAGCTGCTGCACGTGCCCTACAAGAGCAACACGCTGGCCGTCACCGACCTGCTGGGCGGCCAGATCCACATGATGATCACCGACGCGGCCACCGGCCTGCCGCAGGTCAAGGGCGGCAAGCTGCGCGCGCTGGGCGTTTCGAGCGCGGCGCGTTCGCCGCTCGCGCCCGACGTGCCGACCATTTCGGAGGCCGGCGTGAAGGGCTATGAAATGGGCTACTGGTTCGCCGCCTATGCGCCCGCGAAGACACCGCCGGCCGTGGTCAAGCGGCTCAACGAGCTGCTGGTGAAGGCCGCCAAGAGCGAGTCCGCGAAGGCGGCCTTCTACGAACCCACCGGCACCGAGGTGTTCACCACCTCGCCCGAAGAGCTCGCCAGGTTCCAGACGGCCGAGTCGCAGAAGTGGGGCCGCATCGTCAAGGCCGCCGGCATCGAAGCCGAGTAGGGCGCGCGCCGGCCGCAGCGGGGATCGGCGCCGCGCAGACACACAACGAAGGAGACAAACCATGAAACGCTGGAGCCTGTTGGCTGCCACGGTGGCTTCGGCCGCCCTTTTCCTGAGCGCATGCGGCGGAAGCGGTGGTGGAGGAGGCGGTGGCTTCGTGCTGCCGCCGCCGGCCGCAACCACGCCCCCGCCGGCAACTGCCGAAGCGCCGAAGTTCAAGCTCGCCATCTCGAAGACCGAGGACGTTGCGGGCAGCTTCGGCAGCGTCGGCACCTACGAGAAGATCACCGGCACCTTCACGGGCGAGGTCGATCCGAAGGACGCGCGCAACGCCATCATCCAGGACCTGCCGCTCGCGCCGCTCAATGCCAATGGCAAGGTCGAGTACAGCTCCGAGTTCGTGCTCTTCAAGCCCAAGGACATGAGCAAGGCCAGCGGCGTGCTGCGCTACGACGCGCCGAACCGCGGCAACATCGTCAACCTCGATCCGTACTTTGCGTCGCGCGGCTACGTGTTCCTCACGGCCGCCTGGCAGGGCGACGTGCCGGCCGCGGCGGGCAAGCTCACGCTCCAGGTGCCCGTGGCCCGGAATGCGGACGGCAGCAGCATCACCGGCACCTACCGCGCCGAGCTGTTGCCCACGGCGGCCACCAACGATTCGCTGCCGCTGCCCGGCGGCCCGTTCAATGCGGCCATGCAGGCCTACGCGACGGCGAGCCTGGACAACACGCAGCCCGGCTACGTGCTCACGCGGCGCATCAACGAAGCCGATGCGCGCCAGCTCATCCCCGCGAGCGAGTGGAAGTTTGCCAGGTGCAGTGCCGCCGCACCGTTCCCCGGCACGCCCGACGAGACGAACGTGTGCCTCCGGGACAAATGGGACCCGGCCTACATGTACGAGCTGGTCTACGTCGCGAAGGACCCGAAGGTCATGGGCCTGGGGCTCGCGGCCGTGCGCGACATGATCGCCTTCTTCCATCGCGAGGCGAGCGACGCCGCGGGCACCGCCAACCCGGTGGCGTCCGCCATCAAGAACACCATTGCCTCGGGCGTGTCGCAATGCGGCAATTTCATGAAGACCTTCGTGCACCTCGGCTTCAACCAGGACCTCGCGGGACGCAAGGTGTTCGACGGCGTGTTCGCGCAGATTGCGGCGCGCCAGACCAACATCAACATGCGCTTCGCGATTCCGGGCGGCGGCGGAGGCGTGCGCGCCGACCACAAGGCCTTCGGCCAGGCCGGCACGCGCGGCCTCTCGAAGGACTACGTGGACGACGTGGCGCAGCGCCGCGGCGGCATCCTGTCGCGCTGCGAGGCGAGCGGCACCTGCCCCAAGCTCTTCATCGGCTTCAGCGGCACGGAGTTCTATGTGCTGCAGGGCTCGCCGCTGCTGACCGATGCCTGGGGCACGGCCGACCTCGTGCAGCCGGACAACGCGCGCATCTACTACTACGCGAGCACGCACCACCTGCTGGGCCTGCCCTCGCTGCCGGGCGCGACCGCGGGGGCGCTCTACGCCACCAACGCGAACGCCGGCGTGGTGCCGGTGGTGCGCGCGCTCTACCAGAACCTGGAGGACTGGGTCGTCAAGGGCACG
This sequence comes from Variovorax sp. V93, assembly GCF_041154485.1. Classification (NCBI taxonomy): domain Bacteria; kingdom Pseudomonadati; phylum Pseudomonadota; class Betaproteobacteria; order Burkholderiales; family Comamonadaceae; genus Variovorax; species Variovorax sp. V93. Next base: position 2,234,850 of record NZ_AP028669.1, read on the forward strand.
GCGCCGCCCGACAGCCAGGTGCCCAAGCTGGCCGACGCCACGCTGGTGCGCCCGCAGCAGCTGAAGTTTCCGTCCATTCCGGGCGCGAACTACACGGGCCTGGTCAACACCTATTCGCTGCTCGACTGGGGGCCGAACTACCGGCCGCAGGACGAGAGCGGCATCGCCACGCAGGTGCCGCCCGCCTACCTTGGCCGCGACTACGCCATCCTCGTGCCGCAGGTGGATGCCGACGGCAACGACATCGCGGGCATCCGCAGCCTCGACGTGGCGGTGCCCGTGGGCACCAACACCGGCTGGAACTACACCAGCAAGCCGGGCACCATCGACTTGGCGGGCTTGTTCGGTTCGTACTTTCCCTTTGCGAAGACGGCGGCCGAGCGTTCGGGCAGCGGCGATCCGCGGCCCTCGCTGCAGGAGCGCTACACCGACCAGGCCGGCTACGTCGCGGCCGTGGCCGCCGCGGCCAACGACCTGGTCGCCAGGCGCTTCATGCTGCGCGCCGATGCGGATGCGGCCATTGCCAGCGCGGCGGCGAAGCCGGTGCTGCCCTAGCGCGCGCTCCTGACGGCCGGCGAGGCGTGCACCGCAAAGCCGGCCTCGCCCGGCGCGATGTCGTCGCGCAGGGTGAGCGCGGGGATCTCGTAGTCGCCGGCGTTCTGCGGGCGGAACGGGATCGGCTCGGTGGTTGCGAGCGTGTCGAGCCGGCGGCCCAACTCTTCGGTGATGCGCGCATAGGCCGCGGCATCGACCTTGCCGGTGCGGTACACCACGAAGGGCGGCAGCACCTCGAAGCCGGGGTAGTAGAGGATGCCGTGGTGGATCGGGAACAGCAGGTCGTCCATCGGGCCGTTGATGCCGCGGGCGCTGTAGTGCGAGGCCCAGCCGCCGGTCGTGACCACGAGCATGGCGCGCTTGCCGGCCATCACGCCCTGGCCGAAGCGGTCGCCCCAGTGCCTGTCGGAGTGCTCGCCCACGCCGTAGGCAAAGCCATAGGCGTAGACACGGTCGACCCAGCCCTTGAGGATGGCCGGCATCGCGTACCACCACAGCGGGAACTGGAAGATCACGGTGTCGGCCCAGAGCAGCTTGGCCTGCTCGGCAGCGACTTCCTCGCGCTGGGTGCCGGCCTCGAAGGCGCGCTGGGAATCGGTGATGGGATCGAAGGGCGCGCCGGGTTCGAGGTGCGCGAAGTCGTCGGCCGCCAGCGTGGCCTTCCATTGCATGGCGTACAGGTCGGACACCTGCACTTCGTGCCCGGACTGCACGAGGCGATCCACGATGAACTGCTTCAGAGAGCCGTTGAGCGAGCGGGCCTCGGGGTGGGCATGGACAAGAAGGATTTTCATGGCTGCATGATTCGTCGGATGAACATGCAGGCAGGTTAGGAGTTGCCGAGCTATATTGGAAATGAATATTCGGAATTCCAGGAATAGCGATGGACAATTTCAAGCGGATCGACCTCAACCTGCTGCTGACGCTCGACGTGCTGCTGGCCGAACGCAGCGTGACCCGTGCTGCCGAGCGCCTGAATCTCTCGCAGCCCTCGGTGAGCGTGCAGCTCGCCCGGCTGCGCGAGGTGTTCAACGATCCGCTGCTGGTGCCCGCGCAGCGCGGCATGCGGCCCACCGCGCGGGCCGACGAACTGCGCGAACCGCTGCGCGAAGCGCTGGAATCATTGGCTCGCGCGGTGGCGCCCACAAAACCTTTCGACCCCGCCGAGGCGACCACCACCTGGCGCGTGGCCGCGGCCGACTATGCCGAATCGGCGATCCTGCTGCCGGCACTCGCCGGTCTTCGTGCGGCCGCGCCCCACACGCGGCTGGCCGTGGTGGAGGCGGTGCCATCGCGCATGGCTCGGCAGCTCGAGCAGGGGGAGATCGACCTGTTCTTCCATACCAGCGTGGGCGCACCGCCCGGGCTGCACCGGCGCGTGCTGTTCCATGAGCGCTACGTGCTGGCCGGACGCAGCGGCCATCCGCGCCTGAAGCGCCGGCCCACGCTGGCGCAGTTCTGCGCGCTGGAGCATGTGGTGGTGTCGTTGGGCGGTGGCGGCTTTGCCGGCCCCACGGACGATGCACTGGCGCAGCAGGGGCTCGCGCGGCGGGTGGTGCTGTCGGTGCCGCATTTCCTTTTCATGATGTCGGTGCTGGCCGGCACCGACATGGTCGCGATGCTGCCCGAGCGGCTGGCGCGCGGCGCGCCGGGGCTGCGCGTGGTGGAGGCGCCGCTGGAAGTGCCGGGCTACGAGATGGCGATGCTGTGGCACGAGCGGCGGCATCGCGACCCGGGGCATCGCTGGCTGCGGGAGCGGATTGCCGCGAGCCTGTAGACGCGTGCGGATCCTCGACGGTCCGGATGGCTACTTGCCCCGAAGCTCGACGAGGCTCTTCATCGCGGGCACTGTCGAAAAGGCATTGGGCCATCCGGCGTAGCAGCAAAGATGCGAGTCGATCTTCGACGCAGCAGCTTCAAGCAGTTCGTTGTCCGTGGCCCCGCCCAGGTGATAGGAGATCCGCGGAAACTGGCCTGCCTTCACGTTCTTGAAGCAGTCCCCATCGCGCAGGACACTCGATGCGGTCGCCATCCTGGGCTTCCCCATGGGGAGCGGCGAGGGCGCCGGTTCGAGATGCGGGATGGATCTTTCCGGAACCGGTCCGACGAGCCCGGGCCGGGCGAGATGCCAGCGCCGACTGTGCTGCCCCTGCTTCGCGGATACATGGGCAAGGTGCTTCTTGACTGTGTTGACACTGATCCCGAGCCGTTCGGCGATCTGCTTGTTGGACATGTCCCGGTGCATCAGCGACAGCACCTCGTCCTCACGCGCGGTCAGCCTGACTGCGGACGATGTTGCACCGGATGCCGACCGTCCGCCGGCTGCCATCAACCGCAGCACGGCCAGATACAGCGCCTGCAATACCGGATCCGGAAAACCCAAGGCGCCCGCCAGTACGGCATCCAGCGATTGTGCGAGTTGCTCCGCGTTCGCGGCCCACTCGATGCAGCCGCGGGCCTGGATTCGGATCGCTGCATCCAGGCCCTGGGTCGAGGGCCGCTCCCAGCCGAGCAGCCAGTCGGTGGCGGGAAAGTGGCGGCGCAGATCGTCCAATCTGCCGACACCCTCTGGCGAAATCAACGCGATGTCCACGAGCAGCAAACGAGGTGCGTGCTGCCGGCAGCAGGATTCCAGGTCAGAGAGGCTCCTCATTTCCGAGCGCTCGACCCGGTATGTCCGGTCAGCCCGGTGTCTCGATGCCAACAGGCCCAGTCCGCACAGCGTCGATGAGCGGCCTGGGCAGGTTGCGATCAGGACCGAAACATCGGTTTCGAGTACAGGGCGGGGCCCGGGAGGCGGGATTTCGAGCCGGGCGGGTTGAAAGCAGTGCGCTGTGCGAAGCGCGGGCAACGCGAATGGCGACAGTGCGCGAGCGTCTTGCGTCGATGGCCGCGGATCTACGTTCCACGCAGAAGCCAGCCCCGCAGACGAGCGTGGGACTTGTTCCATGTTTCCCCCGGCATGCGTGTTGAATGCAGCTTCAAATTAATGATAAAGCGGTACATGGTTGTCAGGAATGATTCCTGGCGTTGCAAGGTATCCAGATGTATGGCGGGCCAAGTCGCGGCGGCCGGCGCGGCGCGTCATCCTTTGGGTGACAACTTTTGACCTATGGACAGTGCGCGGGCCCGCGGTTCAGCATCGTCTCCCCTCTGCCGACAAGTGAACCTGGTCAATTGCCAGTGAACGCAGTTCCTCTCGAGTTGCGCTGTTCTCCGTCGGCCGTATTTTTCCTAATAACAAGGAGCGTTTATGCCGCTGACTTTGACACCCGGTTCGACCGTTACCCTGGACGAAACCGACGGTTTGCAGAACCTTTTTGTTACCCCTGCCCCAACGGAAGACAGTAACGACAATGACACCGCGCTTGCGCTGCCGGCCGCCTTCACCAGCCGCCTGACCACCCAGGGTGCGGGAACCCCGACCAAAGTCGCCTTGAGTGGCTATACCGGGAGCAACACCGGCACCAACGCAATCACGCTCAGCGGGACCGGCGCCTTCTCCGGCATGGCGTTCACGGACGCGGGCGGCGCTCCGCTCGCTGGCTTGGACAGCGGCCTCAATACCGCCGACGGCGAAGACATCTTCCTGTTCACCGACACGACCAACAACAACGTCGTCTACGGGAAGACCACCGCCGGTGTCGTCGTGTTCGCGGCCTACCTGGAGGAGACGGGAACCCCGGTGACGGGCGCGAAGATCTGGATGGTCCAGTATGAAGCGATATCGAACCCCGATGCGGCCAACCCCGACGATGCAGTCAACCTGCTCAACAAGGTCTTCGTCAGTGTCAGCCAGGATACGGAGTTCAATCTCGAAGGTGCGCCATCAGGCAATAACCTGTTCCTGATGTTCACGAAGACCGATCCGACGATCGTCGATGGCCGGATTTCCGACGTGACGATCATCGCGACGGGCAAGGACCCGGCAAACCAGTCCGGGCCCGATCCCGACAGCACCGCAGACGACGTCAACATCAACACGGGTGACACGATCGTTAGCAGCCAGGCTGGTGGCGCGGACAACGTGACCACATTCGGCACCAACAGCCAGATGATCACGGAGCAGGAGGGCATCCGATTCACGTTCGTGACCGGCGCCAGGGCGGACGTCACCATTCCGGAACTGAGCCAGACCGAGGCCAACCGGGAGTCGAATATCGACTTCACTGCCATGTTCGGAGCGAGGACTGCCGATTTCGACATCGTGCAGTTGCAAAGCGGAAAGAGTGCCCAGGTCAAGATCACCGCATACAACACGGCGGTCGAGTCAGCCAACAGCTTCATCGACGGCTATGCGAACGACACGACGGTTGCGATCACGAGCGTGCGCGTGCTCGACTCCGTCACCGGAGCGGTTCTTGAAAGCTTTTCGGGTGGCGCCGAGGGCGGCGCGAGTTCGACCATCGTCATATCCATCACGGGCGGCGTCGCGACAATCACCGGCGTCAAGGCCGGCTACTCGATCGAATACACGACGTCGGCGGACCACAACCGCGTACTCATCGAAAACGGGGCGGCCACCAATGCCTCGGGCAACACCCACGCGGACTTCGACATCGGCGGCTTCCGGCTGCTGCAGGTTTCCAGTGCGACGGCAGAGGTCGGCTCGCAGATGAACTTCGAGGACGACGGGCCGTCCATCGTGCTGGCGACGCCCACCGACACCGCGCTGGTCAACACGCAGGACGCCGACACCATCGGCGCCGCGACCGACTCCGCCACCACGAACTTCGCAACCGCCTTCGGCACGACGTCGAGCAGCTATGGCGCCGACGGAGCAGGAACCACCAACCCGGCCTTTGCGCTCGGCGTGAAAACGCAAGGTGGCGACTCGGGGCTCAAGAGCGATGGCGCCACCATCTACCTGTATCTGGTGAGCAGCAAGGTCATTGGTTCGACCTCCGCCACCGAAGCCGGAATTCTTGCCACCAACACCATTTTCGACCTGGCCGTGAGCGCAAGCGGCTCGGTGACGCTGCAGCAGTTCGCCGAGATCGACCACGCACTTCCAGGGTCATCGTCGAACTACGCGGACCAGGAGGCCACGATGGCCGACGACCTGGTCACGCTCAGCGATACGGTGACGATCACCGACCAGGACGGCGATACCGCGAGCGACGCCAAGCTGCTCAACATCGGCGCCAACATCAGGTTCGACGACGACGGCCCGTCCGTCGTGCTGGCAGCGCCCACCGACACGGCGCTGGTCAACACGCAGGACGCCGACACCATCGGCGCCGCCACCGACTCCGCCACACAGGACTTCTCGACCGCCTTCGGCGTGACCTCGAGCAGCTATGGCGCCGACGGGGCGGGCACCACCGCCTCGGCCTTCGCGCTCGGCCTGTCCACGCCGGGCGGCGCGTCCGGACTCACGAGCGACGGCGCGTCCATCAAGCTGTACCTGGTGGGCGGGAGTGTCATCGGTTCGACGGCCGCCACCGCGGGCGCCATCACGGCTGGCAACACCATCTTCGACCTGGCCGTGAGCGCAACCGGGTCGGTGACCTTGCGGCAGTTTGCGGAAATCGACCACGCGCTACCGGGCGTGGGGTCCAACTACGCGGCCCAGCAGGCTACGCTGGTCGACACCTTGATCACCCTCACCAACACGGTGACGCTCACCGACGGGGATGGCGACACCGCGACCGATTCCAAGGTGCTCAACATCGGCGCCAACATCAAGTTCGACGACCACGGCCCGACGGTGACCGCCATCTCCGACCTCACCGGCGCGAACGACGCCCAGCCCATTGCCGGAACCTACAACTTCTCCGTGGGCGCGGACGACGTGGACAACGCGTCGACCGACGGCATCGTGCTGACCGGCCTGACCGGAACGACCGCCGGCGGCCGGGCCATCACCGATGCGGCCGTCGCGCACTTTGCGGAAGACGCCACCACGGTCACCTACCACTTCAGCTTCAACTACTACCCCGGGCCCACGTCGACCACCACGCAGGCGGCAACCGGCACGGTCATCTTCAACAAGACGGACGGTACTTACAGCTTCGACCTGGACCAGGTCTTCGGAGGACAAACGACGTTCTCCACGAGTGCGCCGCTGGCCTCCTTCAACTACGACACGGAAGGCAACAATTCGCCCGAGATCGTGGTCCAGCAGTACAGCAGCGACTTCTTCGGCGTGCTGTCCGCGAGGGCGGCCACGCCTCCGAGCGACACCAGCGACCTGGTGTCGGGCAACGATCACGCGTTCACGGTGGGCGAAACCTTCAACAGCGCAAGTGCGGGTTTTGTCAATGTCGCGACCAACACCCTCGGCGTGAACTCCGACACCGTCCAGGCTGGCGAGTTGCTGAACTTCGACTACTACAGGTCGAATCCGGTGAGCAACCCCACTGTGACGAGCCCGCCGCCACGGCCCGATGCGACGATCGTCGGGACGGACAGGGCCTATGCCGACGCGATCAACATCACGATCGACCAGATCACGGATGGCGAAGACGTGGCCGTCCTGCTGAAGCTGGTCAACAAGACGACCGGCACCCCCACGACCACGCTCCTGATCGCCAATTCCGCATCGGACTATCAGTCCGCCGGAGGAGGCATGAAGATCGTCAGCATCGGTGTGGACGACTACGACAGCGCCCACTACCAGATCGCGGGCGTGCAGGTCATGAGCAGCACCGAAGACGTCACCGGCACGGGCGTCAGCCTGAGTACCCACGGCTCGGTGAACCTGACCGCGGCCGGCTCGAACTATGCCGATACGTCGGACAACGACGTGTTCAAGATCATCAAGATCGACGTGATCACATCGACGACCATCAATTCGGACGTGGATCTGAACTTTACAGGCCAGTTGATCGACGGCGACGCCGACTACGCGAACTTCGACTTCGATGTCCACCTTGAGATCGATGGCGTGGCCAACCTGATCGGCACAGCCACCCAGCAGACGGAGGCTGTCTAGCGAGCTCTCGGGCAAGGGGGCGGCAGGAATGCGCCCCCTTGCCACCCGGCCTGTGCCCAGGCGTATCAATTGTCGAACCTGCGAGGTGCCATGAAACCTCAGGAAAAGTCTGGCGAACTGCGCCAGGCGGTGACAGCGCTCAACGCCTACTTCGTACGGGCGGCCTGGTTCAGTGTGTGCTCGGGTCTTCTCTTGCTGGCTCCGAGCGCGTACATGCTCGAGGTGTATGGCCGGGTCGTGAGCAGCCGCAGCCCGCTCACGCTGGCCATGCTGACCTTGCTGGTTCTGGCCGCCTACGGCCTGATGGAAGTGCTCGACTGGGCGCGCGCCGAAGTGATGTACCGGGCCGGGCAGAAGCTCGATCAGAAGCTGCGCAACCGGGTCTTCGCCGCCATTTTCGAAGCCGGTCTCAAGCGCTTGCCGGGCGGCACCGTGCAGCCGCTCAACGACCTTCGCACCTTGCGGGAGTTCCTGTATTCACCGCCGTTGCTGGCGCTGATGGAAGCGCCGGTTGCGCTGGTCTTCATGGGGCTGATGTTTGCCATCAGCCCCGTGCTGGGCTGGTCGGCCGTGGTGGGCTCGCTGTTGCAGGTGTTCGTGGGCTGGCTCAACGACCGGAACACGCGGCCGCCGCTGGTGTCGGCCAATCGATGCGCGATCGAAGCGCAGCAGTACGCGGATGCTGCGCTCCGGAACTCGCAGGTGATCGAGTCGATGGGCATGCTGCGGGACGTCCATCGCCGCTGGATGGGCAAGCGGCGCGATTTCCTGCAGCGCGAGGCCTTGGCCTCGGACAACGCCGGCGCCTACCAGGCCGTCAGCAAGTTCATGCAGGTCACCATGGGTTCCCTGTTGCTCGGCCTGGGTGCCTGGCTGCTGTTGAAGAACCAGCTCAACGGCGACGCTGGAATGATGGTGGTCGGCTCGATCCTGGGCGGCCGGGCCTTGGCGCCGCTGGTGCTGCTGGTGGCGCAATGGCGCATGGTGGTCCACGCGGGCGATGCATGGCAGCGGCTGGGCAGCCTGTTGAGCGCCATCGCGCCGCGGTCCGAGACGATGTCCTTGCCGCCGCCCAAGGGCGCGCTGCAGGTCGAAAGCCTTGTCGCAGGCGCTCCAGGCGGAGGCTCGGCCATCCTGAAGAACGTGGCCTTCAGCCTGTTGCCTGGAGAGGTGCTTGCCGTCGTGGGGCCCTCTGCCGCGGGAAAGACGACACTGGCACGCCTCATCGTCGGACTTTGGCCGGCCGCGAGCGGCAAGGTACGGCTGGACGGCGCGGACGTGTTCGCGTGGGACAAGGCCGAGCTCGGCCCGCACATCGGCTATCTGCCCCAGGACGTGGAGTTGCTCGAAGGCACCCTGGCCGAGAACATTGCGCGCTTTGGGGAGGTGCGGCCTTCGAAGGTCAGGGAAGCCGCGTCGGCCGTCGACCTGCATGCCTACATCACGAGCCTTCCGCTGGGATATGACAGCCCCGTCGGAGCCGATGGCGCGGTGCTGTCGGGCGGGCAGCGGCAGCGGGTTGCATTGGCGCGCGCTCTTTACGGCGAGCCCGCGCTGGTGGTGCTCGACGAACCGAATTCGAGCCTCGACGACGCCGGCGACGCCGCATTGACGGCCGCCATCCTGAAACTCAAGGCGCGCGGCACCACGTTCGTCGTCATGACGCACCGCACCAGCGTGCTGGCGGTGGCCGACAAGATGCTGGTGCTGTGCGATGGCGCGATGCAGGCCTTCGGCGCACGCGACGAGGTATTGGCCGCGCTGCGCAAAGCCGGCGAGCAGGCGATGGACCGCGTGCGCAAGGCGGCAAACGCCGCGAGCGTGGCGCCAGAGGCGAGCCCATAGCCATGAACAAGGCTTCGTTCTTCGACCGCAGCGAACTGGCGCGCGCTCTTTGGGGGTTCCGAAGAGAGTTCCTGCTGGTCGGCTCGCTGAGCTTCCTGGCCAACCTGCTCATGCTCGCGCCGACGCTCTACATGCTGCAGGTATTCGATCGCGTGCTGTCCAGCCAAAGCGAACTGACCTTGCTCGCGCTGTCCTTGATCACGCTGCTCCTCTTCGTGGCGCTGGCCCTGTCGGAATGGCTGCGCTCGCGCCTCCTGGTGCGGGCCAGCCTGCGTTTCGACCGGCAACTGAGCACCCGGGTGTTCAACGGAAGCTTCCAGGCCTATCTCGGCCAGCCGGCCTCCAGCAAGTCCAGGCCCTTCGCAGACCTCAACCAGATCCGCCAGTTTCTCACCGGCCCGGGTGTCTTTGCGCTCTTCGATGCGCCCTGGACGCCGATCTACATCGCGGTGATCTTCTTTCTTCATCCCTGGCTCGGGCTCCTCGCGCTGGGGTTCGCGCTGGTCCAGGCGGCACTGGCCTGGTTCGGACAGAGGCAGACCGTCGCGCCATCGGAAGAGGTCCTGAAAGCCGCGGGCGAGACGATGGGCGACCTGCAGAGCAAGCTTCGAAACATCGAGGTGCTCGAATCGATGGGCATGGTCGCCAATCTGCAGAAGCGCTGGAATCGCCAGCATGCGGCCTTCATGGACAAGGGCGCCCTGGCGCAGGGCTTCATCAACCGCGTTGCCGGCTGGAGCAAATTCATACGCTACAGCCAGCAGTCGCTCGCATTGGGGGCAGGCGCGCTGCTGGTGATCGATGGCCAGTTGTCGCCAGGTGCCATGATTGCGGCGAACGTGCTGATGAGCCGCGCACTGGCGCCGATCGACCAGCTGGTCGGCACGTGGCGTGGCTTTGTCTCTTGCCGCAGCGCATTCCAGCGCCTCGAAAGACTGCTGGACGAATTCCCCGAGCGGGACCGTGTCCCTTCCCGGGCCGGACCGACCGGCACCATCAGCTTGCAAGCTGTCTCTGCGGGGGCGGCGGGGCGAGCGACACCTATCCTCAAGAATATTTCGTTTGCGGTTCCCGCAGGAACCGTGGTCGCGGTGCTGGGCCCCTCGGGCTCGGGCAAGTCGACGCTGGCAAAGGTGATGGTGGGCATCTGGCGCGCATCTTCCGGCTCGGTACTGCTCGACGGGGTGCCGATCGGTGGCTGGAACCGCCAGGAGCTGGGGCCGCATATCGGCTATCTGCCGCAGGACGTGGAGCTGTTCAGCGGCACCATTGCGGAAAACATCGCGCGGCTCGGCGAGACCGACTCGCGCAAGGTGATCGAGGCCGCAAGCAGCGCCGGCATGCACGAGACGATCCTGCGTTTCCCCAAAGGCTACGACACCCCCATCGGCGACGCGGGCAGCCTGCTTTCCGGCGGGCAGAGGCAGCGCATCGGGCTGGCGCGTGCGATCTATGGCGACCCTTCGCTCATTGTCCTGGATGAGCCGAATGCCAACCTCGACGACGCCGGGGAGGCCGCACTGGTGTGCGCCATACGGCAGTTGAAGGCCAAGGGAAAAACGGTGTTCCTGGTGACGCATCGCCAAGGCGCGGTTTCCGTGGCCGACCGCCTCATGGTCCTGAGCGATGGCGTGCTGGCCGCAGACGGGCCGCGCGATGCCGTGCTCGCGTCTTTTCGTCGCCCGCAGCCTGCGGTGCGAACGGCGGCCCTGGTAGTGCAGTCGGCTTGAGCCGGCGCCTTCCTCCAGCCATCGATTCATCTCCGGGAGCTTCAAATGGCCAAATCGAATCTTCTCAGGGACGTCACTTCCAACCCCGCGCCGTACGAGGACAACGACCCGTCGCAGGACGATGCAAATGGCCTCAGGAACGAGTTCGGCCGTGCAGGGCGCATCGGCGCGTGGGCACTGGCTGCCGGATTCGGCGGCTTTCTGCTGTGGGCTGCATTTGCGCCGCTGGACGAGGGCGTGCCGAGCCAGGGGCAGGTGGCCATCGACACCAAGCGCAAGGCTGTCCAGCACCAGATCGGCGGCATCCTCAAGGAGGTGCGGGTGGGCGAGGGCGATCAGGTCCAGGAGGGCCAGTTGCTGTTCAAGCTCGACGACGCCGCGGCCCGGGCGAGCTTCGAGACCGTGCGGCAGCGGTATCTGGGCTTTCGCGCCATACAGAGCCGGCTGCTGGCGGAACAGGCCGGCCAGAACACCATCGACTTTCATCCGGACCTGCAGGCGGCGGCCTCGGACCCGCTGATCCGGCAGCAGATGTTCAACCAGGAGCAACTGCTCAGGTCACGCCGTGCCGCCTTGCGCGCCGACCTGCAATCGATCGAGGAGAACATCCAGGGCCAGCAAGAGCTGTCGCAAGCCTACTCAAGCATGTTGGGCAGCCGCCGAACCCAGCTGTCGCTTCTCAACGAAGAACTGGGCCAGACGCGCAAGATGGTCGGCGAAGGCTTTGCCCCGCGCAATCGCCAGCTGGAGATGGAGCGCCAGGTTGCGGAATCGAACACCGCCATCGCCGAACTCATCGGCAACATGGGCCGGGCGCGGCGATCGATCGCGGAGCTTCGCCAGCGTGCCATTGCGAGGCAGCAGGAGTACCACAAGGAGGTGGAAACCCAGCAGGCCGAAGTCAGCCGCGAAGTGCTTGGAGATTTCGAGAAGTTCGTCGCCTTGCGCGATGAGCTGGGCCGCACCGAGATCCGCTCGCCCGCTTCGGGCCAGGTGGTGGCGCTGGTGGCGCAGACCGTTGGCGGCGTGGTCGCGCCGGGGCAAAAGCTGATGGACGTGGTTCCTGCCAACGAGCCCTTGCTGCTCGAGACCCGGGTGCCGCCTCACCTGATCGACCGCATCCGCGCCGGCATACCGGTGGATGTGCGCTTCTCGAGCTTTGCCCATTCTCCGCAGCTCGTGGTGCAGGGCAGGCTGGTTTCGGTCTCCGGCGACTTGTTGACCGACCCGCAGACCAACGCGAGCTACTTTCTTGCACGGGTGGCCGTGACGCAGGAGGGCCTGAAGAAGCTCGGCAAGCGTTCGCTGCAGCCGGGCATGCCGGTCGAGGTGGTCTTCAAGACGGGGGAGCGCTCGCTGCTCGTCTACCTCTTGCATCCGCTCACCAAGCGCATCGCCGCCTCGATGACGGAAGAATGAAGGTGAAGAAGCACCTGCTGGCGTTCGCTGCTGCCGCCGGCCTTCTCTGCGGGCCGGCCTGGTCGCTCGACTTGTCGCAGGCCTATGGGGAAGCACTGGCACAGGACTCGACGATCCGCGCGGTTCGGGCGGCCACGGACGCCCGGCGCGAACGCCTGCCGCAGGCCCGCGCGCAACTGCTTCCCAATTTGTCGGCGAGCGTCTCGCGCTACCGGAACTGGCTGGAAAGAACGTCGCCGGATGCCTCCGGGCAACTCGTCACGGCCAACCTGCGCTACACCAGCAGCAGCGAGGCGCTGACCTTGAGGCAACCCCTCTTCCGCATGTACCAGATGGCCGACTACCGCCAGGCGCAGGCCCAGGTCGACGATGCCGAGGCAACGCTCGAACGCGAAACGCAGAACGTCGGCGTTCGGGTGAGCGGCGCCTATTTCGAGGCGCTCCTGGCCGAGGAACATCTTGCGCTGGTGCTGGCGCAAAAGACCGCCTACACGACCCAGTTCGATGCCGCGCAGAAGCGGCTTGGCGCAGGGTTCGGCACGCGCACCGACATCGACGAAGCACGTGCGGCGCTGGACCTCAACCTGGCGCAGGAACTCGAGGCACGCCAGAACCTGGACTTCACGCGCAGGCAGATCCAGAGCCTGGTCAATCGCCCTATCGACAGGCTGGCGCCGCTGGATTCGTCCAGGATGCGGCTCGTTCGGCCGTCGCCCGACAGGCTGGAAGACTGGGTCGAACAGGCCGAGATCAACAGCCCGGAACTCCAGTCGCTCGCCGCGCAGGTGGAAGCGGCCAGATACGAGTTGGAGAAGGCACAAGCCGGCCACTACCCGACCCTGGACGCCATTGCCCAGTGGTCCCGCAACGACAGCGACACGATCAACAACATCAAGACCCGCTACAGCAACAAGTCCATCGGCTTGCAGCTCAGCATTCCTCTTTATTCGGGCGGCCATGTGAGTTCGACCGTGAGGCAGGCAATCGCAGGGCAGCAGCGTGCAGAAGAGGCGCTCGAGGCCCTGCGCCGCGACCTGGGGGTACGGCTGCATCGGGAGTTCCGCGGCGTGACGGAAGGCGTATTGAGGGTCAGGGCCCTCGAACAGGCGGTGCGTTCCGCAGAGCAGGTCGTCATCTCGAATCGCCGCTCGTTCGAGGCCGGCAGCCGCACCTTGCCCGACGTGCTGAACGCAGAGCAGCAGAAGGTCTCCGCCCAGCGTGACCTGGCGCAGGCCCGCTTCGTCTACCTGATGTCGCGGATACGCTTGCAGGCGCTCGCGGGCGGTGCCAAAGCCGAGGTCATCGACGAGATCAACGGCTGGCTCGTACGCTGACGCCTGCAGCAATCCGGTCCCGCGTGCGCGCCCCGGCCCCCTCAGATGACGGGTACGCTGGTCTCTTTCAGCACGCGCAGCACGAAGTGCGACTTGCTGTGGCGGATGCCCGGGATCTTGTAGAGCTTTTCGCGCAGCAGCCGTTCGTAGTCGCGCGTGTCGCGCACCGCGATGCGGATGTAGTAGTCGTAGTCGCCCGACACCAGGTAGGCCTCCTGGATCTCTGGAATGGTGGCGAGCACGCGGCCGAAGTCGTAGAGCGTTTCGTCGGTGTGGCTTTCGAGCGTGACCTGAACGATCACCGAGTCGTGGTAGCCGAGCTTGGCCGGGTCCACGTCGATGGTGTAGCGCTTGATCACCCCGTGGGCCTCGAGCTTCTTGATGCGCGTCCAGCAGCTCGTGGGCGACAGGCCGACCTCGCTGCCGATCTCCTGCAGGGTCTTGCGCGAGTCGAGCAGCAGCACCCGCAGGATCGCCATGTCGATCTTGTCGAAAGATCCTTCTTCGTTGGAGGCTGTTTTCCGAAGGGTTTTCATGAATTGGACCGAAAGAGCCAAAAGAAAGAAGCAAATTCTGCATCAGAAGCGGAAGAATCGACGGCATGCGACTGCTCGACCTTCCCCTTCCGTCCTCCCTGGCCCTCCACGCCGCGGCCCATGAGGCTCCCAATCCCGCCGCGCGCGTGCGCAACGGCGCTGAGGCCCTGCTCGACACGCTGGTCGCGTGCGGCGTCGACACCATCTTCGGCTACCCGGGCGGCGCCGCGCTGCCGCTGTATGACGCGCTGCACGGCGAACCGCGGCTGCGCCATGTGCTGGTGCGCCATGAGCAGGCCGCAGTGCATGCGGCCGAGGGCTATGCGCGCAGCACGGGGCGCGTGGGCGTGGTGCTGGTCACCTCGGGGCCGGGCGTGGGCAACACCATCACGGGGCTGCTCGACGCCCTGAGCGATTCGGTGCCGGTGCTCTGCATCAGCGGGCAGGTCGCGACGGCGGTGATCGGCACGCAGGCCTTCCAGGAGAGCGATGCGCTGGGCATGTCTCGCCCTGTCACCAAGTGGAACCAGCAGGTGCGGGCGGCGGACGATGTGCCGGCGCTGGTGCGCCGCGCGCTCGAGATCGCTGCCTCGGGCCGGCCGGGGCCGGTGCTGCTCGACGTGCCGAAGGACATCCAGCTCGCGCGCCTCGCACACGGCACCGCGTCGAGGCCGCTGCGCGCGTTGCGCACGGGCAGGGCGGCGCTGCCGCCGAAGGCGATGCTGCAGCGCGCAGCCGACCTGCTCTCCACCGCACGGCGGCCTGTGCTCTATGGCGGCGGCGGGCTGATCAACTCGGGGCCGGCCGCCTGCGAGGCTTTCGCGCAGCTGGTGCAGCGCCTGCATGCACCGTGCACGCTCACGCTGATGGGGCTCGGCGCCTTCCCCGCGTCCGATCCGAAATTCATCGGCATGCTGGGCATGCACGGCATGCTCGAAGCCAACCTTGCAATGCACGAGGCCGACCTGGTGGTGTGCGTCGGTGCGCGCTTCGACGACCGCGTGACGGGCAAGCTCGACGAGTTCTGCCCGCACGCGCGCAAGATCCACATCGACATCGACCCCGGCAGCATCAACAAGGTGGTGAAGGTCGATGTGCCCATGGTGGGCGACTGCGCCGCGATCCTCGAGGCCGTGCTCGCGCTGCTGCCGGCCGAAGGCCTTGCGCCCGGGCGGCTTGCACCCTGGTGGGAACGCATCCAGCGCTGGCGCGCCGAGCAGTGCCTGCGCTTTGCGCCGCGCGGCGATG
Organism: Variovorax sp. V93; assembly: GCF_041154485.1. NCBI lineage: Bacteria > Pseudomonadati > Pseudomonadota > Betaproteobacteria > Burkholderiales > Comamonadaceae > Variovorax > Variovorax sp. V93. The sequence goes on from NZ_AP028669.1 coordinate 2,250,454, forward strand.
CGATCCTGCCGCAGCAGCTGATGGCGTCGCTGCAGCGCGCCATCGCGGGGCGCGACGCGATCGTGTCCACCGACGTGGGCCAGCACCAGATGTGGGCCGCGCAGTACCTGCGCTTCGACCGCCCGCGCCGCTGGCTCACCTCGGGCGGCGCCGGCACCATGGGCTATGGGCTGCCCGCGGCCATCGGCGCCCAGATCGGCCACCCCGATGCGCTCGCGGTCTGCGTGAGCGGCGATGCCTCGGTGCTCATGAACATCCAGGAGCTTTCAACCGCCGTACAGCATCGCGCGCCGGTGAAGCTGGTGCTGTGCAACAACGGCTACATGGGCATGGTGCGGCAGTGGCAGGAGCTCAACCATGGCAACCGGCTGAGCCACAGCTGGAACGAGGCGCTGCCCGACTTCGTGGCGCTGGCCAAGGCCTTCGGCTGGGGAGCGCGCCGCGTGTCGGAGCCGGCCGTGCTCGAGGCTGCGCTGGCCGAATGCCTGGCCAGCGAAGGCCCGTTCTTCCTCGACGTGCAGGTCGCGGCGCAGGAGAACTGCTTTCCGATGATGCCGGCCGGGTGTGGGCACCACCGGGTGATGCTCTCGAAGGACCGGTGGTACGAAGAGGCCTGAGGTACGCTCAGGACTTGATGAACGCCAGCAGGTCGGCGTTGAACTTGTCCTTGTGCGTGTCGGTCAGGCCGTGCGGCGCGCCAGGGTAGACGATGAGCTTGCTGTTCTTCACCAGCTTGGCCGAGGCCAGGCCCGAGGCGCCGATCGGCACGATCTGGTCGTCGTCGCCGTGGATGATGAGCGTGGGCACGTCGAACTTCTTCAGGTCTTCGGTGAAGTCGGTTTCCGAGAACGCCTTGATCGAGTCATAGGTGTTCTTGTGGCCGCCGAGCATGCCCTGCGCCCACCACGAGTCGATCAGTCCCTGCGAGACCTTGGCGCCCGGCCGGTTGAAGCCGAAGAAGGGGCCCGAGGGCACATCTTTATAGAACTGCGAGCGGTTGGCGAGCTGCGCTGCGCGCAGGCCGTCGAACACTTCCATCGGCAGGCCGCCGGGGTTGGCGGCCGTCTTCAGCATCTGCGGCGGCACGGCCGAGATCAGCGCAGCCTTGGCCACGCGCTTGGTGCCGTGGCGGCCGATGTAGCGCGCCACCTCGCCGCCGCCCGTCGAGAAGCCGACCAGCACGACGTTCTTCAGATCCAGCGTTTCGATCACCGTCGCCAGGTCGTCGGCATAGGTGTCCATGTCGTTGCCGTTCCAGGGCTGGCTCGAGCGGCCGTGGCCGCGGCGGTCATGCGCCACGGCGCGGTAGCCCTGCGATGCAAGGAACAGCATCTGCGATTCCCAGCTGTCGGAATTGAGCGGCCAGCCGTGGCTGAACACGACAGGCTGGCCGGAACCCCAGTCCTTGAAGTAAAGCTGGGTGCCGTCCTTGGTGACGATGGTGTTGCTCATGGTCTGCTTTCCTTTCGAAGAGGCGTGAACCGCGCCGGCTTTCGGCGCGGCGGTGGAAGCGGCGGATGCCGCCCTGGAGAAGCCGGTCGCCACGAGGGCTCCGGCTGCAATGGAAGCGCCGCCGGCCAGCAGGTTGCGGCGAGTCGGAGTGGCGGTGAGATTCTTGCTGTTTGCGGACATGGTGCGTTCCTTTTTTGACGTCTTGGTTGATGCGGATTAAAACTATCGTTCGTATTAATATCGCGTGCGATATAAAAGGGAAAAAGAAGCAGGAAGGCGGATGCGGCAGGGCCATCACGCGTTCCTGTCGAGGTTGGAACGCAGCGTTCGCAACTGCGAGCGCAGCTTGACGATGTCCTTTGGCGGCAACTCCATGGCCTGCGCGAGGCATGAAGGAAGAGCCTTGGCCTTGCCGCGAAGTGCGCGGCCTTCGGCGGTGAGCGACACGATCACCTGCCGTTCGTCCGTTGCCGACCGCACGCGCTGGATCAGGCCGCGCGCTTCGAGCCGCTTGAGAAGCGGGGTGAGGGTGGTCGTTTCGAGCGCGAGCCGTGTGCAGATTTCAGATATGTTGACGCCGTCCTGTTCCCACAGCACGAGCATGACGAGGTATTGGAGGTACGTCAGGTCCAGGTCGCGCAGCAGCCCGCGGTACACCTTGTTGAGGCTCAGCATCGTCGAATAGAGCGCGAAGCAGAGTTGCTCGTCCAGCGCCAGCGAATAGCCCTCGGGGGCATCGACGGACTTGGCGGGGAGTTGCTTGGAAGGCATGGGCCGGATGATATATCGCATGCGATCAAATTGCAAGCGATAGTCCGGCAGGTGCCCGATGGGCAACTCCCGTGTTTGTACATCTGGCGCAGGCCAGATGGGAAAGGGGGCGGCATTCCTGCCGCCCCTTGTTCCAGAGCGCGCTACGCGATCGCTTCTGGCTGGTTGGTTGTGGCGATCAGGTTGGCGATGCCATCGATCTCCAGGTGGACGTCGAAGTCGAAGTTCGCGTAGTCGGCATCGCCGTCGACCAGCTGGCCTGCAAAGTTCAGGTCCACGTCCGAGTTGATGACCGTTTGTGTGATCACATCGATCTTGATGATCTTGAACACGTCGTTGTCCGACGTATCGGCATAGTTCGTGCCGGCCGCCGTCAGGTTCACCGCGTTGTGGGTACTCAGGCTGATGCCCGTGCCGGTGAGGTCCTCGGTGCTGCTTAGGACCTGCACGCCCGCGATCTGGTAGGTGGCGCTGTCGTAATCGTCCTCGCCGATGCTGACGATCTTCGTGCCTCCTCCGGCCGATTGATAGTCCGTCGCAGAGTTGGCGATCAGCAGCCGGGTCGTGGTGGTGTTGGTTGATGCGTCGAACAACTTCAGCAGGATCGCCACGTCTTCGCCGTCCGTGATCTGATCGATCGTGATGTTGATTGCGTCAGCATAGGCCTTGTCCGTACCCACAATGGCCGCGCCAGGCCGTTGTGGCGGACTCGTCGAAGTGGGGTTGCTCACTGGATTCGACCTGTAGAAGTCGAAGTTCAGCAACTCGCCAGCCTGGACGGTGTCGGAGTTGACCCCAAGGGTGTTGGTTGCGACATTGACGAAGGCCTTGCTCTCGCTGGTGAAGATTTCGCCCGTTGCAAACGCGTGATCGTTGCCCGACATCAAGTCGCCGGTGTCGCTCGGAGGCTTGGCGGAACTGGCGGACAGCACGCCGAAGAAGTCGCTGCTGTACTGCTGGACCACGATCTCGGGCGAGTTGTTGCCTTCGGTGTCGTAGTTGAAGGAGGCCAGCGGCGAACTCGTGGAGAACGTCGTTTGTCCACCGATGAGCTGGTTCAGATCAAAGGCGAAAGTACCGTCTGTCTTGTTGAAGACGACCGTGCCCGTTGCCGCCTGCGTCGTCGTCGACGTGGGCCCGGGGTAGTAGTTGAAGCTGAAGTTGTAGGTGACCGTGGTTGCGTCTTCGGCAAAGTGCGAGACGACGGCATCGGTGATGGGCCGCCCGCCGCCGGTCGTGCCGGTCAGGCTGTTCAGCACGATGCCGTCGGTCGACGCGTTGTCCACGTCGTCCGCGCCCACGAAGAAGTCGTAGGTTCCCGCAATGGGCAGGCCGTCGTTCGCGCCGGTGAGGTCGGAGATGGCGGTCACCGTTGGGCCGTGGTCGTCGAAGCGGATGTTGGCACCGATGTTGAGCACCTCGGAGTCGGTCGCGGTGTCGCCATCGCCGTCGGTGACCGTCACCGTGTTGGTCAGGGTGATCAACGTGTCGGCCAGCGTGGCCTCCTGGTCCGCGTAGTTGGACGAATCACCCGGCAGCGCATGGTCGATCTCGGCGAACTGCTGCAGCGTCACAGAGCCGGCGGCGCTCACGGACAGGTCGAAGATGGTGTTGCCCGCCGTGATGCCGGCCTCGCTGGCAGAAGTCGAACCGATGATCTTGCCGGCCACCAGGTACAGGTAGATGGTGGCGCCATCGCTCTTGAGCCCGGAGTCGCCGCCCTGGGTGGCCACGCCAAGCGCAAAGCTCGAGGCGGTGGTGCCCGGACCATCGGCGCCATAGCTGCTCGAGGTCACGCCGAAGGCGGTTGCGAAGTCCGTGGTGGCCGAGTCGGTGGCGGCGCCGATGGTGTCGGCATCCTGCGTGTTGACCAGCGCCGTGTCGGTGGGCGCTGCCAGCACGACGGACGGACCGTCGTCGTCGAAGCGGATGTTGGCACCGATGTTGAGCACCTCGGAGTCGGTCGCGGTGTCGCCATCGCCGTCGGTGACCGTCACCGTGTTGGTCAGGGTGATCAACGTGTCGGCCAGCGTGGCCTCCTGGTCCGCGTAGTTGGACGAATCACCCGGCAGCGCATGGTCGATCTCGGCGAACTGCTGCAGCGTCACCGAGCCGGCGGCGCTGACGGTGACGTCGAAGATGGTGTTGGCGGCAAGAATTCCGGCCTCGGTGGCAGAAGTCGAACCGATGACCTTGCCGGCCACCAGGTACAGGTAGATGGTGGCGCCATCGCTCTTGAGCCCGGAGTCGCCGCCCTGGGTGGCCACGCCGAGTGCAAAGCTCGAGGCGGTGGTGCCCGGACCATCGGCGCCATAGCTGCTCGAGGCCACGCCGAAGGCGGTTGCGAAGTCCGTGGTGGCCGAGTCGGTGGCGGCGCCGATGGTGTCGGCATCCTGCGTGTTGACCAGCGCCGTGTCGGTGGGCGCTGCCAGCACGACGGACGGACCGTCGTCGTCGAAGCGGATGTTGGCACCGATGTTGAGCACCTCGGAGTCGGTCGCGGTGTCGCCATCGCCGTCGGTGACCGTCACCGTGTTGGTCAAGGTGATCAACGTGTCGGCCAGCGTGGCCTCCTGGTCCGCGTAGTTGGACGAATCACCCGGCAGCGCATGGTCGATCTCGGCGAACTGCTGCAGCGTCACAGAGCCGGCGGCGCTCACGGACAGGTCGAAGATGGTGTTGCCCGCCGTGATGCCGGCCTCGCTGGCAGAAGTCGAACCGATGACCTTGCCGGCCACCAGGTACAGGTAGATGGTGGCGCCATCGCTCTTGAGCCCGGAGTCGCCGCCCTGGGTGGCCACGCCAAGCGCAAAGCTCGAGGCGGTGGTGCCCGGACCATCGGCGCCATAGCTGCTCGAGGTCACGCCGAAGGCGGTTGCGAAGTCCGTGGTGGCCGAGTCGGTGGCGGCGCCGATGGTGTCGGCATCCTGCGTGTTGACCAGCGCCGTGTCGGTGGGCGCTGCCAGCACGACGGACGGACCGTCGTCGTCGAAGCGGATGTTGGCACCGATGTTGAGCACCTCGGAGTCGGTCGCGGTGTCGCCATCGCCGTCGGTGACCGTCACCGTGTTGGTCAGGGTGATCAACGTGTCGGCCAGCGTGGCCTCCTGGTCCGCGTAGTTGGACGAATCACCCGGCAGCGCATGGTCGATCTCGGCGAACTGCTGCAGCGTCACAGAGCCGGCGGCGCTGACGGTGACGTCGAAGATGGTGTTGGCGGCAAGAATTCCGGCCTCGCTGGCAGAAGTCGAACCGATGACCTTGCCGGCCACCAGGTACAGGTAGATGGTGGCGCCATCGCTCTTGAGCCCGGAGTCGCCACCCTGGGTGGCCACGCCAAGCGCAAAGCTCGAGGCGGTGGTGCCCGGACCATCGGCGCCATAGCTGCTCGAGGTCACGCCGAAGGCGGTTGCGAAGTCCGTGGTGGCCGAGTCGGTGGCGGCGCCGATGGTGTCGGCGTCCTGCGTGTTGACCAGCGCCGTGTCGGTGGGCGCTGCCAGCACGACGGACGGACCGTCGTCGTCGAAGCGGATGTTGGCACCGATGTTGAGCACCTCGGAGTCGGTCGCGGTGTCGCCATCGCCGTCGGTGACCGTCACCGTGTTGGTCAAGGTGATCAACGTGTCGGCCAGCGTGGCCTCCTGGTCCGCGTAGTTGGACGAATCACCCGGCAGCGCATGGTCGATCTCGGCGAACTGCTGCAGCGTCACAGAGCCGGCGGCGCTCACGGACAGGTCGAAGATGGTGTTGCCCGCCGTGATGCCGGCCTCGCTGGCAGAAGTCGAACCGATGACCTTGCCGGCCACCAGGTACAGGTAGATGGTGGCGCCATCGCTCTTGAGCCCGGAGTCGCCGCCCTGGGTGGCCACGCCAAGCGCAAAGCTCGAGGCGGTGGTGCCCGGACCATCGGCGCCATAGCTGCTCGAGGTCACGCCGAAGGCGGTTGCGAAGTCCGTGGTGGCCGAGTCGGTGGCGGCGCCGATGGTGTCGGCATCCTGCGTGTTGACCAGCGCCGTGTCGGTGGGCGCTGCCAGCACGACGGACGGACCGTCGTCCTCGAAGACCATCATGGAGCCGACTTCTCCCGTCGCCTGCTCGAACCTGGGCAGGCTGAAACCACCGATGTCGAAACTGGCGTTGAGATTGTTGTCGGTGGCCGATCCGACGTTCTCGATCAATACACGGTTGTGGTTGGCATCGGTCTGGTACTCGATGACATAGCCGGCCTTGATTCCGCTGATCACAGCGGTGTCGCCGCTGAGGTCAATGGAAAGACCCGTGACCAGTTGTCCAGCGGAATCACGAACGACGACCGAGCTGATATTGATCGCCGTATTGTTTTGCAGGTTGTCCACATATGCGTCGCCAGATGCCAGCACCGTCGTAAAGGCGCTGATCTTGACGGTGGCGGCTTTGTTGGGCTGCAATTGCGCGATAGTGAAGGACGCCGCAGTGGTGCCGAGAAGGCCGGTGAAATCGATGTTCGATTCTTCGTCGGCCTCGTTCTGATCGAGATTGGGAACCGTGTCGTCGGTGCTGGCGCCAGTCACGAAGGTGAAATACATCCCCTCGGCAGGGTTCTTGGCACTGGGCGGATCGATCATCTGGTTGTTCGTGCCAATGGTCGTGAGCCCGCCTCCCAGGCTGGTATTGACGGTGTCGCCGGTATTGATATTGGCTCCGGTCGATTCATTCGCCGGATTCTTGCCAGTCACGACGATCGCGGCGCTTGCATTGCCGAACATCGCGAACAGGTTCTGGCCCGAGGGCACATTCGCAAATGAAAACTCGCTGGCCGAGGCGACCGACACAAATAGCTTGTCCGCCAGATTGACGGCGTCGTCCGGGTTCGAGGCATCCGGATTCGATATCGCTTCATACTGGACCGTCCAGAGCTTGGCGCCCGTCACAGGGCTTCCCGTTTCCTCCAGGTAGGCCGCGAACACGACGACACCGGCGGCGGTCTTCCCGTAGACGACGTTGTTGTTGGTCGTGTCGGTGTACAGGAAAATATCTTCGCCGTCGGCGGTATCAAGGCCGCTGTCGAAGCCATTGAGCAATGCGCCGTTCGCGTCCGTAAATGAAACATCGGTGACCGTTCCGGATACGCTGAACGTGAATGCGTTGGTGCCGGTATTGGTCCCGTCATAGCCGCTCAGCGCGGCGTTGATGGCGGTTCCCACACCCTGCGCCGTCAGGCGGCTGCTGAAGGCCGTCGGCAGCGAGCTTACGGAAATGTCATTGTCGTTACTGTCCCCCGCAACAGCGGGCGTAGCGGCAAGGTTCTGCAAAGTGGCGGATTCGTCAAGAGTAACGGTCGAGCCGGCCGTCATGTTCAACGCAGGCATAAACACCTCCATGGTCGGAAAATTTCGCCGATGGAACGGTGCAACTTCGGGGAACGCGCTGCGCCGTCACCCAAATCGACAAGAGATCGATGCTGAACCGTCAGCCCGTGCACTGTCCATAGGCTGAAAGTTGTCACCCAAAGGATGACGCGCGGACCGGCGGGCGGCCATTGCGCGTCAGGAGTGCCCGTCCACCCGCATCTGAAAGAGGAAGTAGGGCGGAATGCAGGCTCCGCGGCCTTCGGGCTGGTCCTCGGCCCGGGCGCAGATGAAGTCGTCGCGGCAGGGCTGCTGCGCCGAGCAGCTGCGCAGGTTGCCGGGCCGCGTGTGCCTGCCCAGGCATTCGCCGAAAGGCCGGTTCGCAGCCAGGCACTGGTTGAAATCGCTGAGGATGGCGATGCCACCGCAGGTGCCGTTCCTGTCCAGCGGATCGCACGGGCCCGAGCACATGCCGCCGGGAAAGCCGACCGAGGTTTTCTCGCACACGGAGTGCGCGCCTTCGCAGGCGACGCGCGGCAGTTTCTCGGCGCGGTCCAGCCACGGGTTGGCCGACTGTGTGATGCGGGTGGGCTCGCAGCTTGCGCCGACCGTGGCTTTCTCCGGTGCGGCGTCCGTGACCTCCGGTTCGGCGAGGGGCCGGAACGGATCGGGCTGCGGCGCGGACAGCGCGGCGTGCACATAGCGGCCGCGCCGCGCCAGTTCGTCCTGCAGGTGTGGCGAATGCGGCAGCGCGAGTGCGTTGCCCGCCGTGAAGGTGCGCGATGCGCCGCGCCGGTCGACGCCGAGCAGGTGAAAGCCCGCGACCGCGCGGCTCTGGTGGCAGCCCATGCAGCTGAGGTCGTCGAGGCGGCGCAGCAGAGCCTGCGGCGATGGCAGCGTGCGGCTGCCGGGCACGGCCTGCCATTCACCGGGCGGGAAGAGCTGTGCGAACGGCCGGTTCGCCAGCCGCGCAAGACCGCGCGGCGCCACCGAGATGGCCTCGGTCGCCAGGAACTTCTCGGGAATTTGCAGGGTGGCCTCGTCCAGCGCGCGCAGGTTGTCGGGCTGCTGCAGCCACTGCCGCAGCTCCTTGCGCAGCGGGGCATCGGCCTTGAGCCGCGCGACATCGGGGGTGTTCTCGAGCGGCGCCACGTCGAAGCGCCGCGTGCCGGCATTCCAGCGGAACGCACGCAGCATGTATTCCGCATGGCCGCCGAGATCGGGCCGTACCGCCGAGGGCCAGCGCACGCTCTGCAGGTTGGTGGTGATCTGCGCGATGCGTGCGGACGCGAGGCGCTGCGGCGCCAGCGGACCGTCGGCCGACACCAGCCAGCGGCCGAGCGCCTCGTCCTGCATCGAGGGCTGCGGCGGTTGCCAGCGCCGCGCGGTGCTCGCGCAGCTGCCGTCGGCATCGGGCGCATCGCCGCGCAGTTCCACGTTGACGGTCATCGGCAGGCGCGACTGCATCGCGGCGGTGCGGTAGGCGAGCCGGTACACCAGCCGCGTCTCGCCGCAGGCGCCGCGCTGAAACGGCCGGCGGTCCATGCGGTTGGCGACGCCCACCAGCTCGAAGAATGCGTCGGGGCTCGCCAGCCAGCGCGCATCGAACAGCCGGTGCGGATAGCGCGAGATGCCGACGCCGGCCTGCCGGTCGCTGCGCTGGATGCGCGCGATGCTGTCGCCGAGCGGCGTGGCGATGGATTGCCACGCCGGCGTGCGCATCAGCACCTGGTTGTTCGCGATGCCGTCGGCTGAAGCGGGTGCGTCGCCGATCCAGTGGGCGAAGCCGGCGCCGGATTTCTCGGCGGCCTGCAGGGCCGCCGGCGAGGTGACGAGAAGCACGGGGTCGGCCGCGCGCGCGGCGGGCGCGGCGAGAGCGAGTGCCAGCGCAAGGCCGGCGGGCAGGCAGTGGTCGAGGAGCGGCACGCCGGCGATTGTGCCGCGCCGCTCACGCGAAGACTTTCTCGGCGCAGGGTTCCGCTTCGGGCGGTGCGAGCGAGGCCAGCGGCCGCGGCGTGGCCTCGAGCAATGCCCGCGTGTAGCCATGGCGCGGTGCATCGAACACCGCGTCGCGCGTGCCCTGTTCCACGATGCGGCCGCGTTCCATCACGATGACGCGGTCGGCAATCTGCTCCACTGCGGCCAGGTCGTGGCTGACGAACAGGCAGGCGAAGCCGTGGTGCGCCTGCAGGCTCTGGAACAGGCGCAGCACCTGGGCCTGGATGGTCATGTCGAGGGCCGAGACGGGTTCGTCCGCCACCACGAAAGCCGGGCGCCTGACCAGGGCGCGCGCAATCGCCACCCGCTGGCGCTGGCCGCCGGAGAGTTCGTGGGGATAGCGTGCGCCGAGTGGGCCGAGACCCACTTCGTCGAGCGTTTCATGCACACGGCGCGCGCGCGCCGGGGCATCGAGTTCGGGCAGATGGCGCAGCGGTTCGGCCACGATCTCGTGCACGCGCATGCGCGGGTCGAGCGAGGAGAACGGGTCCTGGAACACGAGTTGGCACGCCAGGCGGAAGCGGTGCAGCGCCGCGCGGCCGGCGCTGCGCACGTCTTCGCCGCGAAACAGGATCTGGCCGCCTTGCGACGCCGCCAGCCGCAGGATCGCGCGGCCGAGCGTGGTCTTGCCCGAGCCGCTGCCGCCCACCAGCGCGACCATCTCGCCCGGATGGATGTCGAGGTCGAGCGAATCGATCACGCGCTGCGGCGGGTGGCGCCTGAACAGGCCCGCGCGTGCGCCGGGGTAGCTCACGCTCAGGCCGCGCACCTGCAGCAGCGGCGGTTGCTGCGCGGCGGCAGCCTTTGCCTTCGCATCCTGCCGGCGCGGCAGCGCATCGACCAGCTTGCGGGTGTAGGGCTGCTGCGGCGCGACGAGGATGCCGGGCACGTGGCCGGTCTCGACCAGCCGGCCTTTCTCCAGCACGATGGCGCGCTGCGCATAGCGGCCCACCAGGCCCAGGTTGTGGGTGATCAGCAGCACGGCCGTGCCCTGGTCCCTCGCAAGGCCGACCATCAGGTCGAGCACCTCGCGCTGGCTCAGCGTGTCGAGCGCGGTGGTTGGCTCGTCGGCGATCAGCAGGCGCGGCTTCAGCAGCATCACGCTGGCCAGCATGATGCGCTGGCGCATGCCGCCCGAGAACTCGTGCGGGTAGGCGTTCATGCAGCGCTCGGGCTCGGGTATCTGCACGCGGCGCAGCATGTCGAGGCAGCGCGTGCGAATCTCGGCTGCCGAAAGCGCGGTGTGCATGCGCAGGCCTTCGGCCATCTGCTCGCCGATGCGGTGCACCGGGTTGAGCGACACCATCGGCTCCTGGAACACCATGCCGATGCCGGGCCCGCGGATCGGGCGCATCGCCTTCACGTCGCGCGTGGCCAGGTCTTCGCCGTCGAACACGATGCGGCCGCCGGTTTGCGCGATGCCCGGCGGCAGCAACTGCAGGATGGCGCGCGCGGCCATGGTCTTGCCGCTGCCCGATTCGCCCACCACCGCGAGGAACTCGCCCGCATGCACGTCGAACGAGAGGTCGTGCACCAGCGCCTGCGCGCCTCCGCGCAGTTCGATCTTCAGTTGCTGGACCGAGAGCACCGGCTGTGCGGTTGGCAATGCGGCACTCATGATTTCTCCGTCCGTGGATCGAGCCGGTCGCGCAGCGATTCGCCCAGCAGGTTGATGCCCAGCAGCGTGAGCGCGATGCACAGGCCCGGCACGATGCACAGCCATACGGCGGAGGCCATGTAGGGCCGCGCGCTCGAGAGCATGTTGCCCCAGGTGGGGGCCGGCGGCGGCACGCCCAGGCCGAGGAAGCTCAGTGCGCTTTCCGACAGCAGCACCCAGCCGAACATGCTGGTGGCGAGCACCGCGACGGGTGCAATGCAGTTGGGCAGCACGTGGCGCCACATGGTGTAGGCCTCGGAGTTGCCGATCATGCGCGAGGCCTCGACGTACTCGCGCTCGCGCAGCGACAGCACCGTGCCCCGCACCACACGCACCACCGAAGGGGCATAGGCCAGGCTCAGCGCCAGCACGATGCCCCACTGGTTGGCGCCGACGATCACCATCACGCCCAGCGCCAGCAGCAGGCCCGGAAAGGCCAGCAGCGCATCGTTGAGTGCCATGAGCACGCGGTCGGTCCAGCCGCGCAGGAACCCCGCGACCACGCCCGCGAGCAGGCCGATGGAGGTGGCCAGCACCACCGTGAGCAGCGCGACCAGGCAGCTGGTGGAAGCGGCGCGCATGGCGCGGCTGGCCACGTCGCGGCCGAACTCGTCGGTGCCCAGCCAGTGCACGGTCGAAGGCGGCTGCAGCTTGCTGCGCAGGTCGATGCCCAGCGGGTTGTAGGGGGTCCACACCGCGGCCACCAGCGCCATGGCCAGGAGCCCGGCCACGAGCGCGCCGCCGATGAGGGTATGCGTCTTGAATTTCATCACTGCACGGACACTCGCGGATCGAACAAGGGGTAGCACATGTCCACGATCAGGTTGATGGCCACGTAGATGCAGGCCGTGAACAGCAGGCAGCCCTGCAGCACCGGATAGTCGCGCGCGAAGATCGAATCGATCATCAGGCGGCCGAGGCCGGGCAGGGTGAACACGGTCTCGAGCACGGCGATGCCGCTGAGCAGGTGGCCCAGGATCAGCCCGATCATGGTGAGCGTGGGATTGAAGGCGTTGGGCAGCACGTGGCGGCGCAGCACCTGGCTCTCCGGCACGCCCTTGGCGCGGGCATGCGTCACGTATTCCAGCCGCAGGATCTCGATGGTGCTGGCACGCGACATCCGCGTGAGCACACCGGTTTCGACCAGCGCGAGCGTGGCCACCGGAAGAATCACATAGAGCAGCCCCTGCGTGAAGTTCTCCGCCATCGGCACGTAGCCGACCACGGGCAGCCAGCCCAGGTACTGGCCGAAGAACATGAGCAGCAGCAGGCCGAGCCAGAAGCTCGGCACCGAGAGCATCAGCGTGGAGGCGCCGACGATGGCCAGGTCGGCCGCGCGGTCCTTGCGCCAGGCGGCGACCAGGCCGGCGGGCACGGCGATGAGCGTGGCAATGGCCACGGCCGCCAGCACGATCACCGCGCTGACCTGGAAGCGTTCCAGGATCAGCGGCAGCACCGGCAGGCCGTTGGTGGTCGACACGCCAAGGTCGCCGGCCAGCGCATGGCGCAGCCAGACCAGAAACTGCGCCGGCAGCGGCTGGTCCAGGCCCATCTGGCGGCGCATGAGATCGAGTTGCGCCGGATCGGCACCTTCGCCCAGCATGAGCTGGACCGGATCGCCGGGAATCAGCCGCATCAATGTGAAGACCGCGACGGCGACCAGCAGCAGCGTCGGGATCGTCATCGCGACCCGGCGCAACAGATAAGCGAGCATGGTGGCCTGGCCTCAGGAGCGGGCGTCGAGCCGCACGTTCCAGAACCGCGGCTTGGCAGGGGCCCAGCCCTTGAAGCCCGTCACGCTCTTGCGCATGGCCGTGGCATCGCTGGCGTTGAAGAGCACCACCATCGGCACGTCCTGCAGCATCTGGCGATGCATCTCGTCGAACAGGCTCTGGCGCCGCGCCTTGTCGCTCGCGGTCATCGATTCGGCGAGCCGGGTTTGCGCAAAGGCGCTGTCCCACACCTTGCGCGGCTGGCTTGCCTTGGGCCCCGACACCATTTCGTAGTTGAGCGAGGGATCGATGCGCGCCGAATAGATGAAGGCCATGGCCTGGTACTGGCCCTTGGTGTAGCGGTCGAGCTGGGTGGCCCAGTCGAGCACCTCGAGTTCGACGTTGATGCCGGCCTCGGCCGCCATCGCCTGCACCAGCACGGCGGCGGAGTAGAGCGCCTCGTAGCGCTTGTTGGCAAGCAGGCGGATCGGCTGCCCCCGGTAGCCCGCTTCGGCCAGCAGCTTCTTTGCCGCGCCCAGGTCGCGCTTGTAGCCGCTGGCCTGCGCCGGGCTGTAGTAGGGGCTGGACGAGGGCACCACCGAGTTGTTGACGGGCGAGAGGCCCTCGGTCACGGTGCGCGCGATTTCAGGCGTGTCGAGTGCAAGGGCGAGCGCGCGGCGCACGCGCACGTCCTTCAGCACCGGGTCGGTGGTCTGCAGCAGCAGCGCCACCATGCTCATCACGGGCGTGGTGTCGACGATCACGTCGCTGCGCCCGCGCATTTCGACCACGTCCGACGGGCTGGGGCTCAGGAAGGCATCGATGCCGCCGCTGTAGAGCGCGGCCTTCGCGGCCGCCGAGTCGGGAATGACGGCGAAGCGCAGGTTCTCGATCTCGGCCTTCTTGCCGCCGGTGTATCCGTCGCGCGGTTCGGCGCGCGAGACGTAGCCTTCGAAGCGCGTCAGCTCCACGTACTGGCCGCGCTTCCATTCCTTGATCCGGTACGGACCCGTGCCCACGGGTTCCTTCCACTGGCCGTCGGCGCCTGCCGAGCTGCGGTGCAGCACCGCGGCGCTGCCGCAGTCGGGGCGCGCCATCATCGGCAGGAAGAGGCTGCTCGCGCGCTCGAGCTTGAAGACCACCGTCTTCGGATTGGGCGCCTCGATCGACAGCACCTTGGTCATTCCCTTGCCGTCGAACTCGGACAGGCAGCGCCAGCCGCTGGTGGGCTTCAGGTAGCGCTGCCAGCTCCATACCACGTCGTCCGCGGCGAGCGTGGCGCCGTTGTGGAACTTGACGCCGTCGCGCAGCGTGAAGGTGTAGGTGAGCCCGTCGGCCGAGGTGTCGATGCGGCTTGCCAGCATGGGGCCGACGGAAGTGTCTTCGCGCAGCGCGACCAGGCCCTCGACCACGTGCAGCAGCACGTTGTCGGTGTTGTCGTCGCGGTTGCCGCCGGGGTCGGTGGAACGGATGTCGGAGTTGATCTGTATGCGCAGCGTCTGGCCGGCGCCGTTCTGGGCCAGGGCCGAAGCCGTCGCCCAGAGGCACAGGCCCGCGGCGGCGATGCGCATCGGCCAGCGCAGGCGCGGGCGTGCAAGAGGCGCCGCCTTGGCGGCCGGGCGGGGTCGGGGCAGTTTCATGGAAACACTCCTGGCGAGGGCTGGGCGTGGCATGTCAGAGGGAATACTCGGTGAACCGGTGGGCCTTGAAGGGAGCCGGTGCGATACGCATCCTGCGTGCCGCCGGGTCCATGACGATGGTGGCCACTGTGGCCGACGACGCACCCCCGGGGCCCGCGCTCGGGCTGCGGCACACGGCGCGCGGTGCGCCGAAGCGGTCCTGCAGCGCGTCGAGCACGTCCTGCTCGGTGAGGTCGCCCGCGCGCTTGTGCAGCGCCTCGGTCACCCGCCGGTCGCGGTAGAGCGAGTCGGGCGTGGTTTCCAGGCTGCGGTCCACCACGCGTGCCAGCGCGGCTGCCGTCTTGAAGTGGTTGGCGTGCACCAGGATGCCGTTCTCGGGCTGTTGCCAGAAGACCTGTTCGGGGCAGGTTTCCAGGCTCACCGCCTCACCCTCCGCGTGCGTGAGGATCATGTTGTTGGAGATCGAGCGCGCCGTGCGGCACACCACGCCCAGCGCATTGGCATAGAGCTCCGACTGCAGGATGCCGCGGCGGATCAGCGCCAGCGGCACGCCTTGCTGCCTGCCGTCGCCATCGGCCTTGATGAAGTTGCCCGTCACCGCGATGCCGGCACTGTTGAGCCCGGCGCGTGCAAGGGTGCCGGCTTCGGCGAAGGTCAGCATGGCCGGGCCCTTGGCGGGCTGGATGCGCAGCACCACGCCGAGCTCCAGGCTCTCGACGCGCCAGTCCCAGTTCTGCGCGTGGATGAGCCTGCCGTCGCGCGCGGCGGAGGGCATCACCACCACGCCGGTGCAGCCGTCGGGCGGCTCGGTGGCTTCGAGCTGCGCAAAGGCATAGAGCATCTCGCTGCGCGCATTGAGCGCGATGATGTCCTCGGCCGGGACGCCCGCGCCTTCGGCCACGCCCTCGATCTCGCGCAGCATGCCGGCGTCGAAGGCCTCGATCACCGGCATGAAGCGGCGTGCGAGCGCGCGGGTGCGGTCCCAGCCGAGGCCCACGCGTTCGAAGGCCAGCCGATAGGTCCGCAGGCTCAGGTCGATGCGGTCGCCGGCCGCGCGGCCGTACTGCTGGCCGCACTGGCGCGCGTCGCCTTCGATGTCGTAGAGGGGGAATGATTCGATGTTGTCCATGTTCATGCTTCCTTGTCCGTCGGGCGCGCAGTCTGCGCGATGGCTGTGCGCAGGGCATCCACGATCTGCCCGATGTGTTCGCGCCCGATCGTGAGCGGCGGCGAGAGCGCGATGGTGTCTCCCACCGAGCGCACCAGCACGCCCAGCTCGACGCATTGCTGCGCCACCGCCTGCGCGTGCGTGCCCGGACCGTCGGCCCAGGCCTGCAGCTCGATGCCGCCGAGCAGGCCCGTGTTGCGAATGTCGATCACGCCCGGCAGGCCGCGCAGGCCATGGATTGCGTCCTCGAAGAAAGGCGAGAGCGCTGCCGCCTGCGCGATGAGCCCGTCTTCGGTGTAGGCGTCCAGCGTGGCCATCGCGGCCGCGCAGGCCAGCGGATGGCCCGAATAGGTGTAGCCGTGCGAGAGCTCGATGGCGCCGACGCTTCCCTGCATGAAGGCGTCGTGGATTCCGTCGCGCATCAGCACGGCGCCCATCGGCACGGCGCCGTTCGTGAGGCCCTTGGCAGCGGTGATGAGGTCTGGCGTCACGCCGAACAGATCGGCCGCGAAGTTGGCGCCGAGGCGGCCGAAGCCGGTGATGACTTCGTCGAAGATCAGCAGCACGCCGTGCCGGTCGCAGATTTCGCGCAGGCGCTTCAGGTAGCCGCGCGGCGGCGGCAGCACGCCGGTCGATCCGGCCACGGGCTCGACGATCACCGCGGCCACGGTCGAGGCGTCGTGCAGCGCAAACAGGGCTTCGAGCGCATCGGCCTTGTCGATGCCGTGCTCGGGCTCTCCGCGCGAGAACGCATTGCGCACGAGGTCGTGCGTGTGGGGCAGGTGGTCCACGCCATTGAGCAGCGGCCCGAAAGTGCTGCGCTGGCGGCCGATGCCGCCCACCGAGATACCGCCGAACCCCACGCCGTGATAGGCGCGCTCGCGGCCGATCAGGCGGTAGCGGCCTGCGTCGCCGCGCGCCCGGTGATAGGCCAGCGCGATCTTGAGCGCGGTGTCGACCGACTCCGAGCCGGAATTGGTGAAGAAGACGTGGTTCATGCCCTCGGGCGCGAACCGGGCGAGGCGCTGCGCGAGTTCGAAGGCCGCGGGATGGCCGATCTGGAAATTCGAGGCGTAGTCGAGCACGTCGATCTGCGCCCTCATGGCTGCGCTGACCCGCGGGTTGCGATGGCCGGCGTTCACGCACCAGAGGCCGGCGATGGCGTCGAGCACACGGCGGCCGTCGGCCAGGTCGTAGTGCAGGCCCTCGCCGCCGACGATCAGCCGCGGCGACTGCTTGAACTTGCGGTTGGGGGTGAAAGGCATCCAGAACGCGTCGAGCGAAGGCGCAATGCCGGTGGTCGGTGCGGCAGCGGCAGAGGAGGGGGGCAGGGTGTCGGCAAGGGCCACGAGTAGGTTTCTCCGTTGGGAAACGACCCGGTGCCCGGGTCGCCGTGGGGCCGATCTTAGGAATGCAGATTGTATTTTTGACGCAAGATGTACATGGTTTTTCGCGGCGAAAAATACAAAGATGCCATGATCATGGCCCCTTCGAACGATGAACAAGCCGATCGCATCCATCCCGCCCCTGACGCAGCGCGTGAGCCGCTACATCCTCGACCAGGCGTTGGCGGGCGGCTACGAAAACGGCCGCCACATGACCGAGGCCGACCTGGCCGGCCGGCTGGGCATTTCGCGCACGCCGGTGCGCGCTGCGCTGCGCTTTCTTCATGAGCGCGATGTGCTGGCGCACGCGCCCAACCGCGGCTACACGCTGGTTGCCGGCCGCGAGGCGCTGGCGCTGGTGCGGCGCGAACTGCCCGAAGACGAAGAGAAAACGCTTTACTACCGGCTGCTGCGCGATCGCCTGTCGGGCAAGCTGCCCACGCGCGTGAACGAACTCGAACTCGCGCAAGGCTACGGCGTGGCGCGGGCGCTGCTGCGCACCGTGCTCACCACGCTGCTGCAGGACGGCGTGCTGCGCGGGCGGCACTATCAGCGCTGGGAATTCACCGAAACGCTGGACTCCGTCGAAAGCGAACGCGAGAGCTACCGGTTTCGCCTCACGGTCGAATGCGCGGCGTTGCGCGAGCCCGGCTTTCGCGTCGACCACGAAAGGCTGCTCGCCTGCCGCGAACGCCAGCGCGCGCTGCTGGCGCAGGCCTCGCGGCATTCGTGGATGGACTTCTTCGAGGCCAATGCGCAGTTCCATGAACTGCTTGCCGCCGCCTCGGGAAATCGCTTCATCCTGGACGCGGTGCGGCAGCAGAACCGGCTGCGGCGCATGTCGGACCTGTCGGACTATCCGTTGGTGAACATCGACCTGTTGCATACCTCATGCCGCGAACACCTGCAGATCCTCGAGGCGGTGGAAGACAACGACCTCGAGGGCGCCGCGGCACACATGCATTCGCACCTGAGCCGGGCAAGCGACCTGGTCGAGCGCCGGGCAATGGGCGTGCTGGGCGATTGAGCATCAAAGGCTGGCGAGCGGAAATTCCTCGGCGCTGAAGACCGTGTGGAAGACCGTGCCGTCGAACATCTCGAACAGGTGCTTCGAAACCTCGCGGCTTTCGTAGCGCACCGGCGAATCGAGCGCATGCGCGATGTCTTCGCGGCTCGCATAGCGGGTCGACAGCACCATGGCGAGTTCGGGATCGCTCACGTCGCTCTCGATCTGGCGCAGCACGCGCACTTCGAGCACGCCCGGAAAGCGGGTCCACAGCGGCACCAGCTTTTCGTGCACGTGCCGGTCGAAAGCCTCTTCCATGCCGGTCTTGACCCGGCCCCGGAAAAACGCGCAACGGATGAACATGGTGTCTTCTTTCTGTGGGTGGCCCATATCAGCCAGCACGCGCTTCAGTCGCGCGCATAGCCGTTGAACTGCCGCATCATGGCGGCCGTGTCTTCCGCCCCGAGCCCGGCCGCGACGAAGGTGCGGTGCAGCTCGGAGACCGCGCCCGCCAGCGGCAGCGGCAGCCGTTCGCCCTGTGCAAAGGCCTGCACGGCCTCGAGGTCCTTGAGCATGTTGTCGATGCGGCCGGTGGGCGTGAAGTCGCGCGCGGCCATCTTGGGGCCGAACTCGCGCAGGATCTGGCTGTCGGCCCGGCCGCCGGCCAGCGCGGTGTGCAGCTTCGACGCATCGACGCCGCCGGCCTCCGCCAGCCGCACCGCCTCGGCCACGGCCTGGAAGCCGATGGCGCAAAGCAGCTGATTGACCAGCTTGGTGGTCTGGCCCGCGCCGTTTTCGCCCATGCGGGTGTAGTTGGCGCACAGGCTGTCCATCACGGCGCGTGCGCGCGCCACGTCGCCCTCGCTCCCGCCTGCCATGACCGTCAGCTGCCCGAGCAGGGCCTTGGGGGCGCCGCCCGACAGCGGCGCATCGACGAAACCCATGCCCGTGCGCTCGCGCAGCAACTGTGCGAGCCGGCGCGTGGAGGCCGGGTCGATGGAAGACATGTCGATCAGCAGCCGTTGCGGATCGGCGGGCGCGGCAGCGGCCACGCCGGCTTCGCCGAAGAGCGCGCGCTCCAGCACCGCCGCCGAGTTGAGGCTGGTGATGACGAAGTCGCTGGCCGACGCAGCTACAGCCGCGGTGCCGGCGGCGCGCGCACCTTGCTGCTGCAGCGCGGCGACCTTGGCGGCGTCGAGGTCGAACACGCACACCGCGTGGCCGCATTCGAGCAGGCGGCGCGCAATCGCCGAGCCCATGATGCCCACGCCGATCACGGCCACGCGCTGGCCTGGCTGCGCGGACATGGATCAGAGGCTGGCGGTGATGCCGCCGTCCACGTACAGGATGTGGCCGTTGACGAAGCTCGATGCGTCCGATGCCAGGAAGATCGCCGCGCCGCCGAGTTCTTCCACCTCGCCCCAGCGCCCCGCGGGCGTGCGGCCGGAGAGCCAGGCCGTGAAGGCTTCATCGGCCACCAGCGACTGCGTCAGCTCGGTCTTGAAATAGCCCGGCCCCAGGCCGTTGACCTGGATGCCGTGCTTGCCGAGGTCGATCGCCATGCCCTTGGTGAGCATCTTCACCGCGCCCTTGGTGGCGGCATAGGGTGCGATGCCCGGGCGGCCGAGTTCGCTTTGCACCGAGCAGACGTTGATGATCTTGCCGCGCTTGCGCTCGATCATGCGCTGCGCCACGAAGCGGCCGACGAAGAACACGCTGTCGATGTTGGTGGTGGTGATCTTGTGCCACGCATCGATCGGGAACTCCGCGAACGCGCCGCGATGCTGCATGCCCGCGTTGTTGACCAGGATGTCGACCGGGCCGATGCCGGCTTCGATGCGCGCCACGCCGGCCTCCACCGCGGCGGCGTCGGTCACGTCGAAGGCCATGGCCTCGGCTGCAACGCCCCGGGCACGCAGCGCGTCGCGCGCGGCTTCGAGTGCGGCGGCATCGCGCGCATTGAGCACGATGCGCGCGCCGGCCGAGCCCAGTGCCGCGGCCAGCGCGAAGCCGATGCCCTTGCTGGAGCCGGTGATGAGGGCGGTGCGCCCGGTCAGGTCGAAGAGTTTCAAGCGGGGCTCCAGGAGGGATGGCGGAATGCGCGGCGGTGGCAATGCAAATACGTTACCGGTATCTTATTGTGCCGTCAATGGTGGAAACCTTCGTGGGGCTTCCATCAGGCAGGGTGGCAACGCAGTTAAAGTTACCGGTATCTATTTGCGCAGCCGCGCCATCCCCTCAGGAGAATCCGCTTGACCGCTGCCCCCCGACCCCCGCATGTGCTGATGCCCGGCCCCTATCCGGATTGGGACATGGTGCCGATGCAGGCGAGCTACACGCTGCTTCGCTGGTGGGAGGCGCCGGACCGGCAGGCCTTCATCGCCGAGCACGCCGCGGACATCCGCGCCGTGGCCACGCGCGGCGAGCTGGGTGCCAGCGCCGAGCTGATCGCATCGCTGCCGGCGCTGGAGCTGATCGCCTGCTATGGCGTGGGCACCGACGGCATCGACCTTGCGGCCTGCCGTGCGCGCGGCATCCGCGTGACCAACACGCCCGACGTGCTCAACGGCGACGTGGCCGACCTGGCCGTGGGCCTCGCGCTCGCGCTGCAGCGTTCCATTCCAGCCGGCGACCGCTTCGTGCGCAGCGGCGAATGGGCCAAGGGCCCGATGCCGCTGGCCACCCGCTTCTTCGGCCAGCGCGTGGGCATTGCCGGCTTCGGACGCATCGGCAGCACCATCGCGCGGCGGCTCTCGGGCTTCGAGCTGGAGCTGGGCTACTTCAGCCGCACGGCGCGCGAGGACAGCCCGCATCGCCACTTCGCAAGCCTCGCGGCCATGGCCGAATGGTGCGACGTGCTGATCGTCATCCTGCCCGGCGGCGAGGCCACGCGCGGCATCGTCGATGCGAAGGTGCTGCAGGCGCTCGGCCCCAAGGGCTGGCTCGTGAATGTGTCGCGCGGCACCACGGTGGACGAGGGCGCGCTGCTGCAGGCGCTCGAGCAGCGCGCCATCGCGGGCGCGGCGCTCGACGTGTTCCTGAACGAGCCGCGCATCGACCCGCGCTTTGCGGCGCTCGACAATGTGGTGCTGCACCCGCACCATGGCAGCGGCACCGAGCAGACGCGCCGCGCCATGGGCGAGCTGGTTCGCCGCAATCTCGAGGCCCACTTCGCGGGCCGGCCCCTCGTCACCCCGGTCGCCTGACGGCCTGAAGGAGAAAACCCCATGCGTATGCGCTGTATGTGCCTCGTGATCCATGCCCCCGACGACCTGCGCCTGGAGGAACAGGACGCCGGAGACATCGGCCCGGGCCAGGTGCTGGTGAAGGTCGGCATGGGCGGCATCTGCGGCTCCGACCTGCATTATTTTCACAACGGCGGCTTCGGCACCGTGCGTATCAAGGAGCCGATGGTGCTGGGCCACGAGGTGGCCGGCACCGTGGTGGCCACGGCGCCCGGCGTCGACAGTGTGCGCATCGGCGACAAGGTGGCGGTCAATCCGAGCCGCCCCTGCGGCGCCTGCAAGTTCTGTCTCGAAGGCCTGCCCAACCAGTGCCTGGACATGCGCTTCTACGGCAGCGCCATGCGCACGCCCCACGTGCAGGGCGCGTTCCGCAACATGCTGCTGTGCGAGGCCACCCAGTGCGTGAAGGTGGCCGACCATGTGCCGCTGCGCCTGGCGGCGCTGGCCGAGCCGTTCTCGGTGGGGCTGCATGGCGTGTCGCGCGCAGGCCCGCTGCTGGGCAAGCGCGTGCTAGTGTCGGGCTGCGGGCCCATCGGCGTGCTGGCCATCGCGGCCGCGCGCGCCCACGGCGCGGCCGAGATCACCGCCACCGACGTGGTCGACGAGCCGCTCGCCATCGCGCGCGCCATGGGGGCCGACCATGCCATCAACGTCGCGCAGGACAGGGGCTGGGTGTCGCGCTATTCGGCCGACAAGGGCACCTTCGACGTGATGCTCGAATGCTCCGGCAACGAGCGCGCGCTGCGCGACGGGCTCGAGGTGATGCGCCCGCGCGGCGTGGTGGTGCAGCTGGGGCTGGGCGGCGACGTGAGCATTCCGCAGAACATGGTGGTGGCCAAGGAGCTCAGCATCTGCGGCTCGTTCCGCTTCCATGCGGAATTCGCGCTGGCGGTGCGGCTCATCAACGAAGGCCGGGTCGACCTGTCGCCGGTCGTGTCGCACACCTTCCCGATGCAGCAGGCGCGCGAGGCCTTCGAGCTGGCCAGCGACCGGAAGCAGGCGATGAAGGTGCTGATCGACTTTGCCGACGTCGGCGCGGAAACCACCGCGGCCTGAACACCTTCAGGAGCTTTCCCGCTGCTCGACGCGGAACGGGATCAGCACCGTTTCCGCGGGCGGGCGGCGGCCATCGCGGGAGCCGTCGATCACGCGCAGCAGCAATTCGCCCGCGGCCCTGCCCATGCCCACGCAGTCCAGCGCCACGGTCGTGATGCGCGGGTGCGAGGCGCGGGCCACCTCGAAGTCGCCGAAGCCCGCGATCGCGATGCGCCCTGGCACCTCCCAGCCGCGGCGCTGGCACTCCATCAGCGCGCCGAAGGCCGAGAGGTCGGACACGCACATCACCGCGTCCACGTCGGGCCATTGCCGGATCAGCTGCACCACGGCCTCTGCGCCTTGCGCCATGGAGATCGGCGGCTGCCCGAAGCCGATGACGCGCCCGTCGGGCAGGCCCAGTTCGCGGATCGCCTCGGCATAGCCGCGCTGCCGGTCGGCCCCGCGCGTGTCGCGGTTCGAGGTGCCGCCGATGAAGGCGATGCGCCGGTAGCCCTGGCCGTGCAGGTGCCGCACCATCGCGGCGGCGGCTTCCGCGTTGGAGAAGCCGACCGTGTGCTCGATGGGCGTGGCGGGCAGGTCCCAGGTCTCGACCACCGGCACGCCGGCTGCCTGGAGCATGGCGCGCGCGGCGGGCGTGTGGGCGCCGCCGGTAAGGATCACGCCCTCGGGCCGGCGCGCGAGCATGGCACGCAGCAGGCGCTCCTCCGTCTCCACGCGGTAGTCGGTGTAGCCCAGCAGCAGTTGCAGTCCGCGCGCTTCCAGGGCGGCGGCGATGCCTTGCGCGGTTTCGGAAAAGTTGGAGTTGTTCAGCGACGGGATCAGCACCGCGACGAAGCCCGAGCGCTTGCTGGAGAAGGTGCGCGCGGTCTGGTCGATCACGTAGCCCATCTCCTCGCAGGCCTGGAGGATGCGCTGGCGCAGTGCCTCCGAGGTCGCGCGGTCGCTGCCGGTGCGGCGGTTCAGCGCGCGCGACACCGTCATCTTCGAGACGCCGACGCGCGCGGCGACGTCGGCCATCGTCGCCGGGCGAGGCGGGGGGGAGGCTGCTTTGGACGAAGGCAAGGGACAGGTCTCTCTGGAATGCTGGAACGCGGGTCCGAGGATAGGCGACAGCCGGGCTGAAATGGCAATCCGCATGCGGCAACGCGCCCAAAGGAGGAGCGCAGCGCGCGGCCGCGCACTTTCCCTTCCCACGAGGCGATGCGTCTTTTTCCTACGCGAGCGAGCCCTTGCCGCACGAGCATCGGCCCCGGGCACGCCCGATCGCCATCCACCGGCATCCAAAGGAAAAAACACGATGGAAGATCAAAACCACGCCCCGCAGCACGAAGGCGGGCACCCCTACGCGATGTTTGCCGTGAACATGCTGCTCAGCCTTGTGGTCATGTACCTCGTCATGTTTTCCATGATCGACGGCTGGGGCGATTTCCGGAACAACCTCAACATGTTCTACATGGCACTCACCATGGTCGCCCCCATGGGGATCATCATGCTCGCAACCATGCGAGGCATGTACCGCAGCAAGGCGCTCAACGCGGCGCTCCATGCGGGGCTCGCGATCCTGTTTGTCGCTGCCCTTGCCGGAACACGGCAGCAGGGCCTGATCGGCGACAGGCAGTTCATTGCCTCGATGGTGCCGCACCACTCGGGCGCCATTCTCATGTGCCGCGAGGCCGGGCTCAAGGATCCCGAGCTGGTCAGGCTGTGCGGGCAGATCTCGAGCTCGCAGCGCAAGGAGATCGATGAGATGAACGCAATCCAAAAGCGGCTGAGCGCGATGTAGCCCGAGCCGCGGTCTCGGCAGCCCGGCCCACGCGCCAGCGCATCAGCGGACCGCCAGGCGCGGCCCGCTGCCTTGCGGGCTGGCAGCGCCGATCACCGCGGCATCGTCGAAGCCATGCCGGCGGAAGATGGCCAGCACTTCATCGAGCGCTGCGGGTGCGCACGAAACCAGCAGTCCGCCGCTGGTCTGCGGATCGGTGAGCAGGGCGCGCTCGTGGTCGGCGAAGTTCTGCGGCAGCGCCACGTCGGACCCGTAGCCGGCCCAGTTGCGGCCGGATGCGCCGGTGACATGCCCCGACCGAACCAGGTCGCGCACGCCTTCCAGCACGGGCACCTGCTGCCAGTCGATCTCCAGCGACAGGCCTGCACCGCGTGCCAGTTCCAGCGCATGGCCGGCCAGGCCGAAGCCCGTCACGTCGGTCAGTGCATGCACGCCGTCGAGCGCCGCGAGCTCGGGGCCGGGTGTGTTCAGCCGCGTCGTGGTGGCGATCATGCGTTCGTAGCCGGCCGCGTCGAGTGCTTCCTTCTTGAGCGCCGCCGACAGGATGCCCACGCCCAGCGGCTTGCCCAGCACCAGCAGGTCGCCGGCCTTGGCGCCGGCATTGCGCTTGACGCGCTTCGGATGGACCAGCCCGAGCGCGACCAGCCCGTAGATGGCCTCGACCGAATCGATGGTGTGGCCGCCCGCGATCGGAATGCCCGCCGCCCGGCACACCGATTCGCCGCCTTCGAGGATGCGCCCGATGGTCGCCGTGCTGAGCACATTGATCGGCATCCCGACCAGCGCGAGCGCCAGGATCGGCTTGCCGCCCATCGCATACACGTCGGAGATCGCGTTGGTGGCCGCGATGCGGCCGAAGTCGAACGGATCGTCGACGATCGGCATGAAGAAGTCGGTGGTGGCGATCAGCGCCTGCTCGTCGTTGAGCTGATAGACGGCCGCGTCGTCGGCCGTCTCGATGCCGACCAGGAGCTCGGGCGGCATCGGCATGCGCGCGGTGCCCTTGAGGATTTCGGACAGCACGCCGGGCGCGATCTTGCAGCCGCAGCCGCCGCCGTGCGACAGCGAGGTGAGGCGGGGCTCGGCGATGGGGGCTTGCGGGAGGGCAGCGTTCATGGTCGTGGCTGGAGTTCGTTCAAGAGTTGCAACAGTGCGGCCTGCTCGGCCCTCGGGTCGAACAGCGGCGCGCGCAACGCGCATTGTGTGCGCAGACTGTCCAGCAGATCGGCCGCGCGGTCTTTGGAGCCCTGGCCCGCGCGGCAGGCCTCGAGCAGCGCCGCCAGTGCGGCGGCGTCGCCGTGCGGAAAGTAGCCCGCGTAGTCGCCGCCGAGCATGCCGACATTGCCGGGCACGCGCGAGGCCAGCACCGGCGTGCCGCTGCGCACCGCCTCCATGATCACGTGGGCTCCGCCTTCCAGCGCGCTGGTGTGCACCAGGACGTGGGCGCGCTGGATGCGCTGGCGGGTCTGCGCATGGGGCAGGGCGCCGAGCCAGCGGTAGCCCGGGCATTCTCTGGCGAGTGCGCGCGCGAGTTCGCCCAGCCCGGCGTCGCCCGCGTCCCCGATGTGGTCGATGCGGATGTCCTCGCGCCCGCACAGCAGGCGCGCCGCGTCGAACAGTGTCTGCGGCGACTTGACCTGCCGCAGGTGGCCGACCATCACCGCGCGCAGCTGGCGTGCGGACTTGGGAAGCTCGGCGCGCGCGGATGTCGACTGGTACACCACGCGCGCCTTGTCCCGGAATTCCAGCGGCAGGGCCTCGGCGCCCAGCGCCTGCAGGACGACCAGGCGCTGCGCCAGCTGCAGCGAGCGCTGCGCCTGCGGGTCGCTGCCGATGTCCTGGTACAGGTCGGTGCCGGTCAGCACCACGGCCAGGCCGCGGCCGGGATGGGCGTTGGCCCAGTGCGCGATCGATTCCGCCGAGCGCCGCGCGTGCAGCGCCAGCATCACGGTGTCGGCTGAAGCGCCTGCATCGGGCCATTGCTGCACCACGCGTGCGCTGCAGACGGGCGACAGCAGTGTTTTCCATCGATGGGCGGTGCGCCAGTTGCCATTGTTGGCGCCAGGCAACGCCGGGCTTACGATCACAACCGATGGATTCGACATTGCCTGTTTATAGCGTGGCCGCCGCGCCCGAGGCGCTGGCGCTGCGCGCGGGACCGCCGGCATCGGTGCGCGCGGCGCTGCTGGCCGCACGGTGGCGCACGCTCGATCTTGCGGACGATTTTCGGGCCGCGCTGGGAGACGCCTATCCCGGCATCGGCTACGCGCCCGAGTTCAATCCGCCGCTCTGGGAGCTGGGCCACGTGGCCTGGTTCCAGGAATGGTGGATCGGCCGCAACCCGCAGCGCGCGCGGGGCGCGGCCTGCGAGCCCGACCCTGCGCGCAAGCCCTCGCTGCTGCCGCAGGCCGACGCCTGGTACGACTCCAGCCGCGTGGCGCACCGCACCCGTTGGACGCTCCCGCTGCCCGATGCCGAGGCCACGCGCGGCTACCTCGAACGCACGCTCGCGCAAACGCTGGCTCTGCTGGACGAGCTTCCGCCCGATGCGCACGACGATGCGCTCTACTTCTTCCGCCTGGTCGCCCTGCACGAGGCCATGCACGCCGAAGCGGCGGCCTACATGGCCGAGGGCCTGGGCATCGCGCTGCGCGAGAGCGGGGCCGCGCCGCAGCTTGCGGCGGACGCCGAACTGGACCTGCCGGCGCAGCGCTTCCGCATCGGCTCCGAGGCCGGCGCCGGCTTTGCGTTCGACAACGAACTGCAGCCCCGCGATGTCGCCATCGAGCCGCTGCGCATCGACGCGCAGGCCGTGAGCTGGGCGCGCTTCCTGCCGTTCGTGGAAGGCGGCGGCTACGAGAATCCGGCGTGGTGGTCCGACGCGGGCCGCGACTGGCTCGCGCACCAGCCGCTGCGCCACCCCGCCCATCTGCGTGCGGCGGGCACCGGCTGGCAGCAGCGGCGCGGCGGCCGCTGGCTGCCGCTGAACCCGCTCGATGCAGCGGTTCACCTGAACGCGCATGAAGCCGAAGCCTGGTGCCGCTGGGCCGGGCGGCGGCTGCCGACCGAAGCCGAATGGGAGTGTGCGGCGCTCACGCTGCCGGGCTTCGCCTGGGGCCGGGTCTGGGAATGGACCTCGAGCCCGTTCGAGCCCTATCCAGGCTTCACGCCCCATCCCTACCGCGACTATTCGGCGCCGTGGTTCGGCACCCGGCGGGTGCTGCGCGGCGCCTGCCACGCCACGTCGGCGGCGCTCGCGCATGCGCGCTACCGCAACTTCTTCGAGCCGCACCGCCGCGACATCTTCGCCGGCTTCCGCAGCTGCCGGGCCGCCGGCGGGTGAGAGGGCTCTTGCGGTCTAATCCCCGCCTTGTTCTTCGCTTTTCGGGAGTCTCATGAAATTCGCTGTCTTGCCGCGCTTCGTGCTGGCGCTGGCCATGCTGGCTTGTGCCGTGGCCGCGCAGGCCCAACAAACCTTCCGCATCACCGCGATCCCCGACGAGTCGCCGACCGAGCTGGCGCGCAAGTCGGCGCCGCTGGCCGCCTACCTGGAGCGCAAGCTGGGCGTCAAGGTCGAGTTCACGCCGGTCACCGACTATGCGGCTGCCGTCGAGGCGCTGGCCAACAAGCAGGTCGACCTGGCCTGGCTCGGCGGCTTCACCTTCGTGCAGGCCAGCCATCGTTCGGGCGGCAAGGTGGTGCCGCTGGTGCAGCGCGAGGAAGACGAGAAATTCCGCTCGGTCTTCATCACGACGAATCCGGACGTCCGTTCGCTCGCCGATCTCAAGGGCCGCAACCTGAGCTTCGGCTCGCAGTCCAGCACCTCGGGCCATTTGATGCCGCGCAGCTTCCTGCTGGCGGCCGGCATCGATCCCGACCGCGACCTCAAGCGCGTGGCCTATTCAGGCGCGCATGACGCCACGGTGGCCGCCGTCGCATCGGGCAAGGTGGATGCCGGGGCCCTCAACATCTCGGTGTGGGAGAAGCTCGTGGCCGACAAGAAGGTCGATCCCGCGAAGGTGCGGGTGTTCTACACCACGCCTGCCTACTACGACTACAACTGGACCGTGCATGCCGACATGCCGGCCGCCAGGCGCGAGCAGCTGGTGCGCGCATTCGTCGAGCTGAGCCCGGCCACCCCTGAGGGCAAGGACATCCTCGCGCTGCAGCGCGCCACGCGCTTCGTGCCGACGCGCGCCGAGAACTACAAGGGCATCGAAGCCGCGGCGCGCAATGCGGGGCTGCTGAACTGAGCGGCGCGATGCAGGAGCGAAGCCGGTGAACATCGAGCTGCGGTCGGCGTCCGGCCGGCACCCGGCGGCCCCCGCCGCGGCGCCGCCCGCGCTGCGGGCGCTGGACCTGCGCGTGGCGGCGGGCGAGCAGGCCGCGGTGATCGGGCCTTCGGGCGCCGGCAAGACCACGCTGCTGCATCTGATGGCCTGCGCGCTCGCGCCCACGGCCGGCAGCATCGAACTCGACGGCCGCGATCCGTGGCGGCTGCCCCGGCGCGAACTGCAGCGCCTGCGCGGCCGGCTGTTCCTGGCGCCCCAGGTGCCGCCCTTGCCGCCGCGCCAGCGCGTGGTGACCGCGGTGCTGGCCGGCCGGCTGCCACGCATCGGGCTGTGGCAGGCGCTGCGCAGCCTGTTCTATCCGACCGGCATCGCGCAGGCCGACGCCGCGCTTGCGCGCTTCGACATGGCGGACAAGCTCTTCGCGCGCGTGGACCGCCTGTCCGGCGGCGAGCGGCAGCGCGTGGGACTGGCGCGCGGCTTGCTGTCCGAGGCGCAATTGGTGCTCGTCGACGAGCCCTTGTCGGCGCTGGACCCGGCCCGCGCCGGACAGGCGCTGGACACCCTCACGCAGTGGGCGCGCGACAGCGGGGCGACGCTCGTGGCCACCCTGCACGACGTGCCGCTCGCGCTGCAGCACTTTCCGCGCATCATCGGCCTGCGCGACGGGTTGCTGGCCTTCGATCTGCCCACCGCGCAGGTGACGCCGGCCTTGCTGCGCGAGCTTTATGCGCAGGAGCCGGCGCAGGCCGGTGTCCTTGACGAGGGCCCGGCCGAAGCGGCGCCTGTCGTGATGCACTGCCGCTGAGCATGGCCGCCGTTCCATCACGCACGACACCGGCGCAGCGCGACCCCGCCTGGGCGCACCGCGTGTTCTGGCTGCTGGCCGCGGCCGTGGTGCTGTGGCCGATGCTCGTGCTGACCGAATTCAAGCCCTGGCTGCTGCTGGCGCCCGGCAGCCTGGAGCCGGCGCTGCAGTTTCTGGCCGGCTTCGTGCCGCCGCGCATGGACGCGGAGTTCCTGGCGCTGGTGGCGCGGGAAACCTGGCGCACCGTGGCCATCGCCACGGCCGGGCTCACGCTGGCGATGGTGCTGGCCGTTCCGCTCACGCTGCTGTCGGTGCGCTCGCTCTCGATCTCCGGCCTGGCCGGCCGCATGGCGGCGTTGCCGGCGGTGCTGCGCTTTTCGGTGCGCGGGCTGCTGATCGTGCTGCGCAGCGTGCCGGAACTCATCTGGGCGCTGGTGTTCGTGCGCGTGGTCGGGCTGGGCGTCACGGCCGGCGTACTGGCCATCGCGCTGACCTATGCCGGCATGCTGGGCAAGGTCTACGGAGAGATCCTGGAGAGTGGCGATGCCCATCCGACCGAGACGCTGCTGCGCAACGGCGCCGGCCGCATCCAGGCCTTTTTCTACGGGCTGCTGCCGCAGAACGCGGCAGAGCTCACCAGCTACACCGTCTACCGCTGGGAGTGCGCCATCCGCTCGTCCGCCGTGCTCGGCTTCGTGGGCGCGGGCGGGCTCGGCCAGCAGATGGATGCGTCGATGAAGATGTTCAATGGCGCCGAGGTCGGCACCATGCTGCTGGTGTTCGTGCTGCTGGTCGCCGCCACCGACCGGTTGAGCGCCTGGCTGCGGCGCGCCCTGGCCTGAGAGTCTCGCCATGCCGGAGATCGAATCGAAACCACGCGCGGCCAACGAGGTCTACCGGCTGCCGCCGCCGCTGTTCGACGCGCGCTGCCGCGCCTGCTGGATGGTCGTTGCCATGGTGGCACTGGTTGTCGCGAGCTTCTGGTCGCTCGACCTGCAGTGGGCGCGTTTCTTCTCGATCGATTCGATGGCCCGCATGGGCCGCTTTGCCGGCGAACTCGCGAAGCCGGCCCTTGGCGCGGCCTTCCTGCAGAAGCTGCTGCCGGCCGCGCTCGAGACGCTGGCGATGTCGGTCGTCGGCACCTTGCTGGCCGTGGCGGCCGGCCTGCTGCTCGCACTGCCCGCGAGCAAGCTGCACGCCGGCGATCCGGCGCGCTGGCGCGGCCCGACACGGCTGCTGCTCAATGCCTTGCGC
This sequence comes from Variovorax sp. V93, assembly GCF_041154485.1. Taxonomy (NCBI): domain Bacteria; kingdom Pseudomonadati; phylum Pseudomonadota; class Betaproteobacteria; order Burkholderiales; family Comamonadaceae; genus Variovorax; species Variovorax sp. V93. Next base: position 2,281,005 of record NZ_AP028669.1, read on the forward strand.
AGCGTGCCGGAACTGATGTGGGCCGCGCTGCTGCTGATCGCCGCCGGTCTCGGGCCCTTCGCGGGCACGCTGGCGCTGGCGGTGCACACCTCTGGCGTGCTGGGCCGCCTGTTCGCCGAGAGCATCGAGAACGCGGCGCAGGGCCCCGCCTTTGCGCTGCGCGTGCGCGGCGTGCCGGAAGGGCGGGTGTTCCTTTATGCGACGCTGCCGCAGGTGCTGCCGCAGCTGATGAGCTATGCGCTCTACCGGTGGGAGAACAACATCCGCGCCGCGGCCGTGCTGGGCGTGGTCGGCGCCGGCGGGCTGGGCCAGATGCTGGCCTTCCACCTCGGGCTGTTCCAGATGCGCGAGACCAGCGCGGTGCTGCTCGCAATGATCGTGCTGGTCGCCCTGGTGGATGCCGCGAGCTACGTCGCGCGGCGCCTGATGGGTCGGTGAGCCGCGCCCGGGCGGCCGCTGCATGAGAAACTACAGCGGAAGGCCCTCTGTATGAACGAAAGCGCCAAGCTGTTGAACTTGAAAGAAAAAGTCGTTTCGGTTGCGCCGATGATGGATTGGACGGATCGCCATTGCCGTTACTTCCATCGCCTGATGTCGCGCCACGCGCTGCTCTACACCGAGATGGTGACCACCGGCGCGCTGGTGCATGGCGACGTTCCCCGGCACCTGCGCTTCAACGAGGAAGAGCACCCCGTGGCCCTGCAGCTGGGCGGCAGCGAGCCGGCCGACCTCGCGCATTGCGCCAGGCTTGGCGAGGAGTGGGGCTACGACGAGATCAACCTCAACTGCGGCTGCCCCAGCGAGCGCGTGCAGCGCGGCGCCTTCGGCGCCTGCCTGATGAACGAGCCGCAGCTGGTGGCCGACTGCGTGAAAGCGATGGTCGATGTGGTGAGCGTGCCCGTCACGGTCAAGCACCGCATCGGCATCGACAAGATCGAGAGCTACGAGTTCGTGCGCGACTTTGTCGGTGCGGTGAGCGAGGCCGGCTGCAGGACGTTCATCGTGCATGCACGCAACGCGTGGCTGCAGGGCCTGAGTCCCAAGCAGAACCGCGAGATTCCGCCGCTGCGCTACGAGCTCGTGCACCGCCTGAAGCACGAATTTCCGGAGCTGGACTTCTCGATCAATGGCGGCATTTCGGCCAACGCGCAGGTGCATGAGCACCTGCGGCTGCTCGACGGCGTGATGGTAGGCCGCGAGGCCTACCACAACCCCTGGTGGCTGGCCGAATGGGACGCGGAGTTCTACGGCGCTGCGCCGCAGCCGCTCACGCGCGAGGACGTGGAATCGCTGATGTGCGACTACATGGTGCGCGAAGCGGCCGAACACGGCACGCAGTGGTCGTCGATTGCGCGGCACATGCTGGGCCTGCGCAACGGCCTGCCCGGCGCGCGCCGCTGGCGCCAGGTCTGGAGCGACCATCGGCTCAAGACGCGTCCGCCGCACGAGGTGATGGCGCTGGCGCACGAGCCCGCCGCGCAGGAGGCCTGAAGCGCGGCCGCGTCAAGCGGCCATCAGCGTGGCTCCGGGCACGTCCTCGATGGTGGTGCGGCGCAGCTCGCGGCGCTCGCCGATGTCGTAGCGACGGCCGCGGTGCAGGGTGCTGCGGTTGTCCCACATCACGAGGTCGCCCACCTGCCATTCGTGCGTGTAGACGAACTCGCGGCGGGTTGCGTGCTCGAGCAGGTCCGAAAGGAACATGCGCCCCTCGGCCACCGGCCAGCCGATGATCTCGCGTGCATGCACGCCCACGAACAGCAGCTTGCGCCCCGAGCCCGGATGTGTCTGCGCGAGTGGCCACACGGCGGGTGGAATGGCTTTCTTCTGGTCGTCGGTGTAGGCCTCGTCGCCCAGCAGGATGCGGGTATGCAGCGCATAGTGCTCGGCGCACAGGCCTTCGATCTCCGACCGGGTGCGCTCGGGCAGCGCGTCGTAGGCGGCGCGAAGATCCGCGAACTCGGTGTTGCCGCCCCAGCTCGGCAGCACCAGCGCATGCAGCATCGAATAGGCGGCGCGCGGATTCTGGAAGGAGCTGTCGCTGTGCCAGAGCTGGTTGGCGAAGTTCGACAGGTTCTTGGGCGAATCGCGGCGAGCCACCTTGCCTTCTGCATCGACGTTCGAGATGTCGATCAGCCGTTCGTCCTCCAGCCGCTCGGGGCGTTTGAAGACCTTCTTCAGGCCCAGGTCGAGCGGGCCGAACGACTTGGCGAAATCGATCTGCTGCCGGCCCGTGAGCGGCTGTCCGCGCCACACCAGCACGGCATATCGGTTCATGGCCGCGTTGATCTGCTTCACCTCGGAGGGCGACAGCGGCTGCGTGATGTCGATGCCGCGCGCCTCGGCGGCGAAGAGCGGGTGCAAGGGGGTGAGTTCAAGGGACATGAGCGGTCTTGCCAATGACGATGGGAAATGGCGAGGCCTATTCGGCCTGGATGCCGGCTTCGGCGATCACGCGCGACCAGCGCTTCATCTCGCTCTGGACGAACGCGTCGAACTGTGCGGGCGTGGAAGCCACCACTTCCATGCCCTGTTCCTCGACACGGCGGCGCATCTCGGGCTCGCGCAGCACTTTTGCGGTGTCGGCGTGGATCTTCGCGACCACCGCAGGCGGCGTGGCGCGCGGCGCGACGAAGCCGAGCAGCGCGCTCACATGGAATCCCGGCAGGATTTCGGCCACGGTCGGATAGCCGTAGCCCGGAACCCGCTTCTCGCCGAGCGTGGCGATCATCTTCATCCGGCCCGCCTTGACGTACGGCAGTACCGAGAGAAAGGGGTCGAACACGAGGTCGAGGCGCCCGCCCAACAGTTCGGTGTGCGCCGGCGCGCTGCCCTTGAAGGGCGCGTGCAGCATGTCGAAACCCGCTTCGCGCTTGAGCAGTTCGGCACCCAGGTGCGTGGTGCTGCCGGCGCCGGGCGTGCCGTAGCTGAGCTTGCCCGGGTTCCTCTTCGCGTAGGCGATGAGTTCGGCCAGCGTGCTGAAGGGCGCGTCGGGCCGCGCGACGATCGCGAGCTGCAGGTTGGCGATCTGCGTGATGCCCGCCAGGTCTTTCACCGTGTCGTAGGGCAAGCTCTTGCGCAGCGACGGATTGACCGCGAAGGACGAGTTCACCATGCCGAAGGTCAGCCCGTCGGCCGGGGCCTTGGCGACGAAGTCGACGCCGATGGCCGTGCCGGCCCCCGGCTTGTAGTCGACGAGCACCGGCTGGCCCCACATCTCCTGCAGCTTGAGCGAGATCAGGCGCGCGACCGTGTCGGTGGGCCCGCCGGGCGCAAAGGGGACGATGAGCTTGACGGGGGCCTTGGGATAGTCGCCCGCGCCACCCGCGCTTGCAGATGGGGCGGCGGCCGCAAACCCCGACAGCGCCAGGCCGCTTCCCGCCAGCAGCAGCAGGCGGCGGTCCTGCGATGGGAGAAGGGGCTTCATCCCGGATGCATCGTGCCTTGTTCTTCTATATAAATGAAACATTGTTCCGAAATAATGATTCCCGAGCACCGGCACGTCAACCGTTTTTTGCTGAAGAATGAACGAACATCAAAAAAATAAGGGTTTGGATACATGAATGACGCGATTGGCGGCAAAGAAGAAGTCAGCGCGCTTGCCAGGGGGCTGGCCTTGCTCAAGGTCATCGGAATGGCAGCCGCACCCATCAGCAATCGCGACCTCGCCGAGACCACCGGCATCCCCAAGGCCACCGTGTCCCGCCTCACGGCCACGCTCGTCGGCGCGGGCTACCTGAAGCAGTCGCAGGACAGCGACCGCTTCAGCCTCGGGCCGGCGCTGCTCGACATGAGCAGCCGCTACCTTCGCCATTTCGATTTGCGGACGGTGGCCCGGCCGCATCTTGCGGAACTGTCCGAATTTGCCGGGGCCAGCGTCCACATGGGCGTTCGCGACGAACTCGACATGCTCATCATCGATTCGCTGCGCCCCCGCTCCGCGCTGATCAGTTCGCGCATCGAAGTGGGCTCGCGCATGACCATCGCCACCTCGGCCGCAGGCCGCGCCTACCTCGGCGCGCTACCCGCTGCCGAGCAGGCCGAGGTGCTCGACCAGATCCGCCTGGAGAGCGGCGAGAACTGGCCCTCGATCGAACCGCGCCTGACGGCCGGGCTCGACGAATACGCGCGCCTGGGCTATTGCAGCTCGTTCGGCGAGTGGCATCCGCACATCCACGCCCTGGGCTTCGCGCTCAAGGGCCCGCGCGGCGAGCGCTACGGCGTGAGCTGCGGCGGCCCCGCCTACCTGCTGCCCAAGGACGTCATGCTCGGCCGCGTGGCCCCCAGGCTGCTGGAAATCGCCCAGCGAATCTCCCGGGAAACCGGAACCGTCAGCACCGACTGACGCCGCAGCGCCCCGAATCCCCGGATTTGTTCGTGAAACACCGGGGATCCGGCTCCGCCGGTCCCCTGGTGTTGCCCCCGGAAGGGGGAAGGCGCGCGCGACACGAAGTGCGCGAAGACTGGGGGAGAGCCTAATTAGCGGCCTCAAGGCCGTTCTTGAAGTGCTCGCGCATCCGCGCCATCGCGGCCGCGGCATCCCGCGCCTCGATGGCCGCCATCACCGACCGGTGCTCCGCGAGCGATTCCGCGATGCGCCCCGCCTTCAGCAGCGAGTTGTGCCGGTTGAGCTTCATCACCTTGCGCAGGTCGGCCACCATCTGGTCGCGCCATTTGTTGTTCGCAATGGCCAGGAGGCGCATGTGGAAGCGCTCGTTGACCGCAAAGAAATGCTCGCGGTCTTCCTTGCCGGGGGCGCCTGCCGCTTCGAGTTCGGCATGCAGCGCCTTGAGTTCCGCGCGCTGGGCCTCGCTCGCGCGCTCGGCCACCACGCCGGCCGCATCGCTTTCCAGCAGCGAAAGCAGGTGGTAGACATCCGCCAGGTCCTGCTCGGACACCTCGGTGACGTAGGCGCCGCGCCGCACTTTCATGGTCACCAGGCCTTCGGCCGCCAGCACCTTCAGGGCTTCGCGCAGCGGCGTGCGGCTGATGCCGTATTCCTCGGCCAGCTTGAGTTCGTCGATCCAGCTGCCCGGCTCGAGCTCGCGGCGGAAGATCCGCTGGCGCAGCAGTTCGGCCACTTCTTCATAGAGGGCGCGCGGGGTGAGGGTGAGGGCGGACATGGGGCGGACTGTACCGCAAAAACGGGTTTGAATTAATAATTATGGATCGGTTAGACTCGCGGCCGGCTTGCAAATCCCTGCAGGCGAATTTGCGACTACCCTGCAAGACACTGCGAAAAGCCCCTCATGAGCAGCACACCCGAACCCACCTTCAAGCCGGCCAACCTCGACGACTGGGCCAAGGCCGCCGCCAAGTCGGCGCCGGGCGGCGACCTGGGCGCACTCAACTGGCTCACGCCGGACGGCATCACCGTGAAGCCGCTCTACACCGCGGCCGACCTGCAGGGCCTGAAGTACACCGACACGCTGCCCGGCTTCGAGCCCTACCTGCGCGGGCCGCAGGCCACCATGTACGCGGTGCGCCCCTGGACCATCCGACAGTACGCGGGCTTCTCGACCGCCGAGGAATCCAACGCCTTCTATCGCAAGGCGCTGGCCGCCGGCGGGCAGGGCGTGAGCGTGGCCTTCGACCTGGCCACCCACCGCGGCTACGACAGCGACCATCCGCGCGTGACGGGCGACGTCGGCAAGGCCGGCGTGGCCATCGATTCGGTCGAGGACATGAAGATCCTGTTCGACCAGATCCCGCTCGACAAGGTCAGCGTGTCCATGACGATGAACGGCGCCGTGCTGCCGGTGCTCGCGGGCTACGTGGTCGCGGCCGAAGAGCAGGGCGTGAGCCAGGACCAATTGAGCGGAACCATCCAGAACGACATTCTCAAGGAGTTCATGGTCCGCAACACCTACATCTTCCCGCCCGCGCCGAGCATGCGGATCATCGGCGACATCATCGAGTACACGGCGCAGAAGATGCCCAAGTTCAACTCGATCTCGATCAGCGGCTACCACATGCAGGAAGCCGGCGCCAACCAGGCGCTGGAACTGGCCTTCACGCTGGCCGACGGCAAGGAGTACGTGAAGACCGCGCTGGCCAAGGGCCTGGACGTCGACGGCTTTGCGGGGCGCCTGTCCTTCTTCTGGGCCATCGGCATGAACTTCTATCTCGAAGTGGCCAAGATGCGCGCGGCGCGCCTGCTGTGGTGCCGCATCATGAAGGAGTTCAACCCGAAGAACCCCAAGAGCCTGATGCTGCGCACGCATTGCCAGACCTCGGGCTGGTCGCTCACCGAGCAGGACCCGTACAACAACATCGTGCGCACCACCATCGAGGCCATGGCCGCGGTGTTCGGCGGCACGCAGAGCCTGCACACCAACGCGCTCGACGAAGCGATCGCGCTGCCCACGGAGTTCAGCTCGCGCATCGCGCGCAACACGCAGCTCATCATCCAGGAAGAGACGCACATCACGAACGTGGTCGACCCCTGGGCCGGCAGCTACATGATGGAGAAGCTCACGCAGGACATGGCCGATGCGGCCTGGGCCATCATCGAAGAGGTCGAGGCCATGGGCGGAATGACCAAGGCGGTGGACAGCGGCTGGGCCAAGCTCAAGATCGAGGCGGCCGCCGCCGAGAAGCAGGCGCGCATCGACTCGGGCAGGGACGTGATCGTGGGCGTCAACAAGTACAAGCTCAAGAGCGAGGATGCGATCGACAGCCTCTCCATCGACAACGTGATGGTGCGCGAGCAGCAGGTGGCGCGGCTGCAGAAGATCCGCGCCTCGCGCGACGGCGCCAAGGTGCAGGCCGCGCTCGACGCGCTGACCGAAGCCGCGCAGAACGGCACCGGCAACCTGCTCGCACTCAGCATCGATGCGGTGCGCCTGCGCGCCACGGTGGGCGAGATTTCGGATGCACTCGAAAAATCATTCGGCCGCCATCGGGCCGACACGCAAAAAGTGACCGGTGTGTACGCAGCTGCCTACGACTCGGCCGAAGGCTGGGAAGCCCTCAAGACCGAAATCAACGCCTTCGCCGAGGAACAGGGCCGACGCCCGCGCGTGATGATCTCCAAGCTTGGGCAGGACGGGCACGACCGCGGCGCCAAGGTGGTGGCCACTGCATTTGCCGACCTGGGCTTCGACGTCGACATGGGGCCGCTGTTCCAGACCCCCGAGGAATGCGCGCGCCAAGCCATCGAGAACGACGTGCATGCCGTCGGTGTGAGCACGCTCGCGGCCGGCCACAAGACGCTGGTGCCTGCCATCATCAACGAACTGAAGAAGCAGGGCGCGGACGACATCATCGTGTTCGTCGGCGGCGTGATTCCGCGGCAGGACTACGACTTTCTCTACGAAGCCGGCGTCAAGGGCATCTACGGTCCGGGCACGCCCATTCCGGCCAGCGCCAAGGACGTGCTGGAACAGATCCGCGCGGCGGTCTCGGCCTGAGAAGCAGAGCGTGGGCGATCTCTTGTCGCGGCTGTCGCTGCAGCCGGTGGAATCCAGCGATTTCGAGGCCATGCTGGCCCTGCGCGTCGATGCGATGCGCCCCAGCCTGGAGCGCGTGGGGCGCTTCGATCCCGCGCGCTCGCGCGAACGGCTGCAGGCCGGTTTCGTCGTGCCCTTCATGCATCACATCGTGCTCGACGGCGAGCTGCGCGTCGGCTTCGTCACGCTCAAGCCCGAGGGCACCGACGCCCTTCGGCTCGACCACCTTTACCTGCGCACGGGCTTCCAGGGCCTGGGCATCGGCGAATGGGTGCTCGAGTGGGCCAAGGCGCAGGCGCGCCAGCAGCAACTGGACATCAAGCTCACCGCGCTCGTGCAGAGCGACGCCAACCGCTTCTACCTGCGCCATGGCTTCGTGCTCGAAGGCGAGGAGGGCGTCGACCTGCACTACCGCTGGCGCGTGTCGTCCCCGGAGGGCGCGTGCTGAACAAGCCGGCCGCCGCACTGGAGCGCGCAATTGCCGAATCGGACGGCATGGTGCAGCGCCGCGCCATCGCCAAGGCGATCACGCTGCTCGAATCGACCCGTGCCGATCACCGCGCGCAGGCCGACGAGCTGCTCACCGCGCTGCTGCCGCGCACCGGCAAATCGTTTCGCCTGGGCATCTCGGGCGTGCCGGGCGTCGGCAAGTCGACCTTCATCGAAACGCTGGGCCTGCTGCTGATCGGCAAGGGTCACCGCGTCGCGGTGCTCACCATCGACCCGTCGTCCACCGTGTCGGGCGGCTCCATCCTCGGCGACAAGACGCGCATGGAGCACCTCTCGGTGCACGAGCGCGCCTACATCCGGCCCAGCCCGTCGAGCGGCACGCTCGGCGGCGTGGCCGAGAAGACGCGCGAGGCGATGCTGGTGTGCGAGGCCGCGGGCTACGACATCGTGATCGTCGAGACCGTGGGCGTGGGCCAGAGCGAAACGGCGGTGGCTGGCATGACCGACATGTTCGTGCTGATGCAGCTGCCCAACGCGGGCGACGACCTGCAGGCCATCAAGAAGGGCGTGATGGAGCTCGCTGACCTTGTCGTCATCAACAAGGCCGACATCGACAAGGACGCCGCCACGCGCGCGCAGGCGCAGATCACCTCGGCGCTGCGCCTTTTCGGCCACCAGGGCAACCCGGACCACGCGCATGCGGTGCATGACGTGCACAGCGGCACGGAGGTGCGCTTCTGGCTGCCGAGGGTGCTGCAGCTCAGCGCGTTGGCAGGCACGGGCGTCGACGCGTTCTGGGACGCCGTCACACAATTCAGGCAACTGCAGACGGCCAACGGCAAGCTCGCCAGGCGCCGCGAGAAGCAGGCCACCGCGTGGATGTGGGAGCGCATCGACGCCGGGCTCAAGCACGCCTTCAGGCATCACCCGCAGGTGCGCGAGCTGCTGCCGCAGCTCACGCAGCAGGTGGCCGAGGGCGCGCTGCCTGCATCGACGGCAGCGCGCCAGCTGCTTGCAGCGGCCGCCATCACCGCCAGGCCATGACCAAGACCACAAACGAAATTCAGGACCACAGCTTCGGAAGCACACCATGCAAGAACTGATCGAACAACTCGAAAAGCGCCGCGCCCAGGCGCGCCTCGGCGGCGGGCAGAAGCGCATCGACGCGCAGCACGCCAAGGGCAAGCTCACGGCGCGTGAGCGCATCGAGCTACTGCTGGACGACGGCACTTTTGAAGAATGGGACATGTTCGTCGAGCACCGTTCGGTCGACTTCGGCATGGCCGAGCAGAAGATCCCCGGCGACGGCGTGGTCACAGGCTACGGGATGATCAACGGCCGCCTGGTGTTCGTGTTCAGCCAGGACTTCACCGTGTTCGGCGGCGCGCTCAGCGAAGCGCATGCCGAAAAGATCTGCAAGGTGATGGACCAGGCCATGAAGGTCGGCGCCCCCGTCATCGGCCTCAACGACTCGGGCGGCGCGCGCATCCAGGAAGGCGTGGCCTCGCTCGGCGGCTATGCCGACGTGTTCCAGCGCAACGTGATGGCCTCGGGCGTGGTGCCGCAAATCAGCCTGATCATGGGCCCGTGCGCGGGCGGCGCGGTGTATTCGCCGGCCATGACCGACTTCATCTTCATGGTGAAGGACTCCAGCTACATGTTCGTCACCGGCCCCGAGGTGGTGAAGACCGTGACGCACGAGAGCGTCACCGCCGAGGAGCTCGGCGGCGCCGTCACCCACACCACGCGCAGCGGCGTGGCCGACATGGCGTTCGAGAACGACGTCGAGGCGCTGATGATGCTGCGCCGCCTGTACAACTACCTGCCGCTCAACAACCGCGAGAAGCCGCCGGTGCGCCTGGGCAACAACGGCCAGGGCGATCCGGCCGACCGGCCCGACTATTCGCTCGACACGCTGGTGCCTGACAACCCGAACAAGCCCTACGACATCAAGGAGCTGATCCTGAAGGTGGTGGACGATGGCGATTTCTTCGAGCTGCAGCCCGACTATGCGAAGAACATCGTGATCGGCTTCGCCCGCATGGAAGGCCAGACCATCGGCATCGTGGCCAACCAGCCGCTGGTGCTGGCGGGCTGCCTGGACATCAAGAGCAGCATCAAGGCCGCGCGCTTCGTGCGCTTCTGCGATGCCTTCAACATCCCGGTCGTCACCTTCGTCGACGTGCCCGGCTTCATGCCCGGCACGGGGCAGGAGTACGGCGGCATCATCAAGCACGGCGCCAAGCTGCTCTATGCGTATGCGGAGTGCACGGTGCCGAAGATCACCGTCATCACGCGCAAGGCCTACGGCGGCGCCTACGACGTGATGGCCTCCAAGCACCTGCGCGGCGACGTCAACCTGGCCTGGCCGCGCGCCGAGATCGCGGTGATGGGCGCCAAGGGCGCGGTGGAAATCATCTTCCGCGAGGACAAGAACGATCCCGAGAAGCTCGCAGCGCGCGAGGCCGAGTACAAGGCGCGCTTCGCCAACCCGTACGTGGCGGGTGCGCGCGGCTACATCGACGACGTGATCCTGCCGCACGAAACGCGCAAGCGCATCTGCCGCTCGCTCGTGATGCTGCGCGAGAAGAAGCTCGAGAACCCGTGGCGCAAGCACGGCAACATTCCGCTCTGAGCCGTATGCGCAGCCACTACCCCCAGTTCCGCGAGGGTGCGGAACCTGGACTGGTGCCCAAGCTGGGCGGTCCGCCCTGGGGACTGCCCCGTCGTTTGTGGCCGGTCTGCCGCGAATGCAATCGCGCCATGAGCCACCTCGCGCAGCTGCCCGCGGATGGCGACGCGCTGCCGCTCGCAGATGGCGAGGTGCTGTTCCTGTTCAAGTGCGAGTGGGACAGCATCTGCAGTTTCTGGGAGCCCGACGGAGGCGCGAACGCCGCGTTCGTCGTGCAGCGCGCCGAGCTGGGGACCGGGCCCACTGCGCCGCCTTCGGATCCTGTCGAAGGATCGCCCGCCTTGCTGCGCGAAATCGCCATCACGGGATGGCGTGCCGACGACGATGGCGCGCCTTCGGAACTCGAAGAGGCCTTCTACGACTACCAGGCCCATTCCGAACTGCCGGAGGAGATCGCGCACCCCCACGACTGGGCGAGCGCATGGCGTACCAAGAGCGGCGGTGTGCCGTACTGGACGGCCAACGGCGCGCAGCAGATGCCCGCCGGGCGCCTGTTCCTGCAGATCGACAACTGGGTCGATCTCGCCGATGGCGGCGGTGCCGAAGTGGCGAACTTCTGCTCCGACGGTACGGCCTACGTGTTCGTCGACCGCGCGCAGGCGCCGCCGGTGTATTCGATGTTTATCAACCGCTGAGACCCCGCGGAGACCCTAGATGTTCAAGAAAATACTCATTGCCAACCGCGGGGAAATCGCCTGCCGCGTGATCCAGACCGCGAAGAAGATGGGCATCCTCACCGTCGCCGTCTACTCCGACGCCGACAGGGAAGCCCGCCACGTCGAGCTCGCCGACGAGGCCGTGCACATCGGCGCCGCGCCCAGCCGCGAGAGCTACCTGCAGGCCGACCGCATCATCGCGGCATGCAAGAAGACCGGCGCCGAGGCCGTGCATCCGGGCTACGGCTTCCTGTCGGAGAACGAAGCCTTCGCGCGCAAGGTCGAGGAAGAAGGCATCGCCTTCATTGGCCCGAAGCACTATTCGATCGCCGCCATGGGCGACAAGATCGCCTCCAAGAAGCTCGCGAACGAGGCCAAGGTCAACACCATTCCGGGCTGGAACGATGCCATCGAGACGGCCGAGCGCGCGGTCGAGATCGCGAAGGACATCGGCTATCCCGTGATGATCAAGGCTTCGGCCGGGGGCGGCGGCAAGGGCCTGCGCGTGGCCTACAACGACAAGGAAGCTTTCGAGGGTTTCACCTCGTGCCGCAACGAGGCGCTCGCCAGCTTCGGCGACGACCGCGTGTTCATCGAGAAGTTCGTCGAGGAGCCGCGCCACATCGAGATCCAGGTGCTGGGCGACTCGCACGGCAACGTGATCTACCTGAACGAGCGCGAATGCTCGATCCAGCGCCGCCATCAGAAGGTGATCGAGGAAGCGCCTTCCCCCTTCATCAGCGATGCCACGCGCCGCGCGATGGGCGAGCAGGCGGTGCAGCTGGCCAAGGCCGTGAAGTACCGGAGCGCGGGCACGGTGGAGTTCGTGGTCGGCAAGGACCAGAGCTTCTACTTCCTGGAAATGAACACGCGGCTGCAGGTGGAGCACCCGGTCACGGAGTGCATCACCGGCCTCGACCTGGTGGAGCTGATGATCCGCGTGGCGGCCGGTGAGCAGCTGCCGCTCACGCAGGAGCAGGTGAAGCGCAACGGCTGGGCCATCGAGTGCCGCATCAATGCCGAGGACCCGTTCCGCAGCTTCCTGCCTTCGACCGGCCGCCTGGTGAAGTTCCAGCCGCCGGCCGAGACCATGTTCGCCGCCGACACCGAGCACCTGAACGGCGTGCGCGTGGACACCGGCGTGTATGACGGCGGCGAGATCCCGATGTACTACGACTCGATGATCGCCAAGCTCATCGTGCACGGCAAGGATCGGCAGCACGCGATTGCACGCATGCGCGAGGCGCTCAACGGCTTCGTGATTCGCGGCATCAGCAGCAACATCCCGTTCCAGGCCGCGCTGCTCGCGCATCCGAAATTCGTGGCGGGCGACTTCAACACAGGCTTCATCGCCGAGCACTACGGCAAGGGCTTCCACGCCGAGGACGTGCCGCATGCCGATCCTTCGTTCCTGATTGCGCTCGCAGCCTATGTGCACCGCCGCTATCGCGCGCGCGCTTCGGGCATCAGCGGGCAGCTCGAAGGCCACGGCGTGAAGGTGGGCGAGCAGTTCGTGGTGGTGGAGCTGGGGCCGGAGGGCAAGCATGTGCACCATCCGGTGTCGGTCACCGATTTCCATGGCAAGACCGGCGCCAGCGCCGTGGCCGTGGGCGGCAAGAGCTACAAGATCGACAGCGGCTTTGCGCTCGGCGCCATCCGCGTGCAGGGCATGGTCAACGACCGGCCCTTCACCGCGCAGGTGGAGCGCGGGGCCGGCAAGAACCCGCTGGCGCTGCGCGTGTCGCACGACGGCACGCAGATCGAGGCGATGGTGCTGTCGCCCCTGGGGGCGCGCCTGCTCGAACTGATGCCCTACAAGGCGCCGCCGGACCTGAGCAAGTTCCTGATGTCGCCGATGCCGGGCCTGCTGGTCGAGGTATCGGTGCAGCCGGGGCAGCAGGTGCGCGCCGGCGAGAAGCTGGCCGTGATCGAGGCCATGAAGATGGAAAACGTGCTGTTCGCTTCGCAGGACGGCGTGGTGGGCAAGATTTCGGCGGAAAAGGGCGAGTCGCTCGCCGTCGATCAGATCATTCTGGAGTTCAACTGATGGGTGCCAACGACCTGCAACAAACGATCACGCTGCACCGGCCTGCGAAGGCCGCGGCGCCGCAAGGGCCATGGACGGTCGAAGCGATACAGGCGCTGCTCGACAAGCCGCTGATGGACCTGCTGTTCGAGGCGCAGACCGTGCACCGCCAGCACTTCCCGGAAGGCGACATCGAACTGGCGACGCTGCTCTCGGTCAAGACCGGTGGCTGTCCCGAGAACTGCGGCTACTGCCCGCAGTCGGCCGAGTTCGACACCGGCGTGAAGGCGCAGAAGCTCATGGAAGTCGACGAGGTGGTGCGCGCCGCGCAGGCCGCCAAGGACGCCGGCGCCACGCGCTTCTGCATGGGCGCCGCGTGGCGCGCGCCGAAGGACCGCGACGTCGAGAAGGTGGCGGTGCTGGTCGAGGCCGTGAAGGGGCTGGGCCTGCAGACCTGCGCCACGCTCGGCATGCTGGAGCCGCACCACGCGCACCAGCTCAAGGCCGCGGGCCTGGACTACTACAACCACAACCTCGACACCGCGCCCGAGTACTACACCGACGTGGTCGACACGCGCACCTACCAGGACCGGCTCGACACCCTGGCCCATGTGCGCAGCGCCGGCATCAGCGTGTGCTGCGGCGGCATCGTCGGCATGGGCGAGCAGCCGGTGCACCGCGCGGGACTGATCGCGCAGCTGGCCAACCTGAGTCCGTACCCGGAGTCGGTGCCGATCAACAGCCTGGTGCGCGTGCCGGGCACGCCGCTGGCCGATTCGGAGCCGGTCGATCCCTTCGATTTCGTGCGCATGATCGCGGTCGCGCGCATCACGATGCCGACCGCGCGCGTGCGCCTGTCGGCGGGCCGCCAGCAGATGGGCGATGCAGTGCAGGCGCTGTGCTTCATGGCCGGCGCGAATTCGATCTTCTACGGCGACAAGCTGCTGGTCACCGGCAACCCCGACGTCGAGGCCGACACGGTGCTGCTGCGCAAGCTCGGGCTCAATGCGCGGCAGGTGCAGGAGCAGCCCGAAGGTTGCGCCGCATGACCGCCGCCGCCGCACGCCCCTTCAAGGTCCTGGGCATCCAGCAGATCGCCATCGGCGGACCCGACAAGCTGCGCCTGCAGAAGCTCTGGGTCGACATGCTGGGGCTCGAAGTCACGGGCACCTTCAAGAGCGAGCGCGAGAACGTCGACGAGGACATCTGTTCGATGGGCAGCGGGCCTTTCAAGGTCGAGGTCGACCTGATGCAGCCGCTGGACCCCGAGAAGAAGCCGGCCGTCCACGCCACGCCGCTCAACCATGTGGGCCTGTGGATCGACGACCTGCCCAGGGCCGTCGAGTGGCTCAGCGCGCAGGGCGTGCGCTTTGCGCCCGGCGGCATCCGCAAGGGCGCGGCGGGTTTCGACATCTGCTTCCTGCACCCGAAGGCGAACGACGAGTTTCCGATCGCGGGCGAGGGCGTGCTGATCGAGATGGTGCAGGCGCCGCCCGAGGTGGTGGCGGCCTTCAGCGCGCTGGCCGCTACGCGTTAAGTACTTTCTTGATCGGCGGCCTGACGTCCGAACGCTGAGGCGGCAGCATCGGCTGATGCTCGCGCGCCGGGTTCAGGATGATCGAGGTGGCCGTCTCGGTGAGGATGCAGAACTTGGTGACCACCGCATCGAGGTGGCTGACGTCGATCACCGCGATTTCGAGAATCCAGCTGTCGTCGCCGGTCACGTTGTAGGCATTGACGCATTCGGGCGTCTGCTGCACCAGTTCCACCACGCGCGCATAGTCGGCGCGGCCCACGCGGATGATCGCGCGGATGCCGTAGCCGAGCTTGCCGAGGTTCACGGTCGCGCGGTAGCCGCTGATGACGCCTGCCGCTTCGAGCTTCTTTACGCGCTCGGTCACGGCCGGCTGGCTCAGGTGCACGCGGCGGCCGAGTTCGGCCATGGTGAGCCGCGCATCGGCCTGCAGTTCGGCCAGGATGCGGGTGTCGTGGGCATCCAGCGCGGGGTTCAAGGTGAAGTCCATGCAACTCCTTCAAATTGACGGTATGGAGCGAAAAGAACCATGAGATATGCATGGTTGCGAGAAGATCGCTTTCATACCATGGACGGCGTTTCCATACCAACAAGACAACATCCCCATGCCCACTCTCGCGTCCCCCGCCCAAGCTGCATCCGGTTCCGCGCGCACCGCGCTGCCGCCGCTGCTGTGGCTCTGCCTGGCCGCCACCTGGCTGGTCTGGGGCTCGACCTATCTGGCGATCAAGTACGCGCTGATCAGCTTTGCGCCCTTTCTCCAGATGGGCTCGCGTTTCCTGTTCGCGGGCGTGCTGCTCGCCGCCTGGATGCGCTGGCGCGGGGCCGCCTGGCCCTCGCGCCTGCAGTGGCGCAATGCGCTCGTGGTCGGCACGTTGATGCTGGGCGGCGGCATGGGCGGCACGGCCCATGCCGAGCTGTCGATCGGCTCCGGGCTGGTGGTGGCCTTCATCGCGGTGGTGCCGCTGCTGATCGCGCTGCTCAACCTGATCTGGGGCGTGAAGCCGACGCGGCTGGAGGCGGCGGGCATTGCGCTCGGGCTCATCGGCGTGCTGATGCTGACGCAGGGCAGCGGCTTCCAGTCGTCGCCTGCGGGCCTGGTGGCGATTTCCATTGCCTGCATCTGCTGGTCGATGGGCAGCGTGCTGAGCCAGCGCAGCCTGCCGCTCGCGCCCGGCGCGATGGGCTTCGCAAGCGAAATGATCTGCGGCGGCGTGGTGCTGCTGATGCTCTCGGCGCTCTCGGGCGAACAGCTGGTGTGGCCGCCGCAGCCCGAGGCCGCTGCGGCCTGGCTGTACCTCGTGGTGTTCGGCTCGTTGATCGCGTTCAATGCCTACATGGTGCTGCTGGCGAAAGCGCCCGCCGCCTTGGCCGCGAGCTACACCTTCGTCAATCCGGTGATCGCGATGCTGCTGGGCGTGTGGATTGCCAACGAGACCGTCACGCGCTTCGAGTGGTATGCGGTGGCCGTGGTGCTGGCCGGTGTCTTGCTGCTGCTCTTCAAGCGCCCGCAGAAGGCGCAAGAAAACTGAACCCCGCGCCGTTCAGGTGCCCGGACGGCGCCAGAAGGCCAGCGTGGCCGCCAGCAGCCACATGCCGGCCGCGCAGCTGCGGTTCAGCGCCCTGAGGCCGCGGCGCGAAAGCCAGCGCACGGCCTGCGTTCCGGCGGCCGCGTAGGCCAGCATCACGCAGGTGTCGAGCGCCACGAAGATCGAGCCGAGCAGCAGGTACTGCGCGCCCTGCGGCCGGGTGATGTCAATGAACTGCGGCAAAAAGGCCGCGAAGAACAGCACGGTCTTGGGGTTCGACAGCGCCACGAGCAGGCTGCGCATGAGCGCGACGCGGCCGTGCGGGCGGACCTCGATGGCCGACTTGGCCAGCGCCGCGCCGAGGTCGGCCGCTTCGCTGCGCCACAGCTTGACGCCGAGCCAGACCAGGTAGGCGACACCCGCCGCACGGATCGCATTGAAGAGCAGTTCCGATGCGGCCAGCAGCGAACCGAGTCCGAGCGCTACCACCGCGATCAGCGTGACGCTCCCGAGCGACGCACCGGCAATGCCCCAGCTCGCGCGGCGCATGCCCCCGTCGATGCCGTTGGACAGCGCCAGCAGCATCGTCGGGCCGGGGATCACGGCCAGGGCGAGCGAGGCGACGACGTAGATGAGCAGGGTGTCGAGGGTCATGGCTTGGCGGCGGGTGGCCGTTGTTGTTGCGAGGCGGCGCGGGCGCGCGCCAGCGCGGCTTCGACGATGGAGCGCTTGCGTGTGTCGGCGGCCTGCGGCTGCGCGACGGCGGGCGCTTCTTGCTCCCCCTTGCGCTTGTCTGCGCGGCGGTGCTCGCCATGCAGCTTGTAGCGCCGCAGCGCGGCCTCGGCCTGGGCCTGCGACCAGGCCTGCCAGCCGCTGCGGCCCGGCGTCTCGACTTCGAGCGAGATGCAATCGACAGGGCAGGCCGGAATGCAGAGCTCGCAGCCCGTGCAGTGTGCTTCGATCACGGTGTGCATGCGCTTGTGGATGCCCACGATGGCGTCGGTCGGGCAGGCATCGAGGCAGAGCGTGCAGCCGATGCACCAGGCTTCGTCGATGACCGCCATGGCGCGCGGGCCTTCGGTGCCGAACTGCGGGTCGAGCGGAAGCGCCTCGCGGCCGGTGAGCCGCGCCAGCCTGGCCACGCCTTCGGCGCCGCCGGGCGGGCACTGGTTGATGCCCGCATTGCCGTCGGCCACGGCTTGCGCATACCCGGCGCAGTCGGGGTAGCCGCAACGTGTGCACTGCGTCTGCGGCAGTGCATCGTGGATGCGTGCGGCCAGTCCGTTCACTTCCTGCGTGCCGCGGGCTTCTTGGCAGGGGCAGCCGCCACCGCTTTCCTGGCCGAGGTGCTCTTCGTGGCTGCAACGGCCGCCGTGTTCCGGCCCGGCTTGATCCGGTCTTCGGCCGGCAGGCTTTCGCGTGCGCCGGCGCGGCGCTGGGGCTGGTCGTGGGCCGCGATGAATTTCTGCACCTTGGGGTAGACCAGTTCGCGCCAGCGGCGGCCGCTGAAGATGCCGTAGTGGCCCGCGCCCTTGACTTCATAGTGCTCGCGCTGCGAATCGGCAATGCCGGTGCACAGGCTGTGCGCGGCCTCGGTCTGGCCCGAGCCCGAAATGTCGTCGAGCTCGCCCTCGACCGTGAGCAGGGCGGTCGAATGGATGTCCTGCGGACGCACGCGTTCGATCTGGCCCTTCGGGTTCCTGACGTCCCAGGTGCCGTTCACGAGTTCGAACTCCTGGAACACGGTGCGGATGGTGTCCAGGTAGTAATCGGCGTCCATGTCGAGCACGGCGTTGTACTCGTCATAGAACTTGCGGTGGGCCTCGGCGCTGGCGTCGTCGCCCTTGATGAGGTCCTTGAAGTAGTCGTAGTGGCTGGAGGCGTGGCGGTCGGGGTTCATGGCCACGAAGCCCGTGTGCTGCAGGAAGCCCGGGTACACGCGGCGGCCTTCGCCCGGGAAGCCCTGCGGCACGCGGTAGATCACGTTGTTCTCGAACCACTCGAAGCTCTTGTTCATCGCAAGGTTGTTCACCGCGGTGGGCGACTTGCGCGCATCGATCGGGCCGCCCATCATCGTCATGGTGAGGGGCAGCGGCTCGCCGCGGCTGGCCATCAGCGACACGGCGGCCAGCACCGGCACGGTCGGCTGGCACACGCTCACGACGTGGCAGTTGCCGTATTCGGCCTGCAGGCGGCGGATGAATTCCTGCACGTAGTTGATGTAGTCGTCCAGGTGGAACTCGCCTTCCGACAGCGGCACGAGGCGCGCATTCTTCCAGTCGGTGATGTAGACCTTGTGGTCCTGCAGCATGGTGCGCACCGTGTCGCGCAGCAGCGTGGCGTAGTGGCCCGACAGCGGCGCCACGATCAGCACGACGGGCTGGCTCTTGAGCGTCTTGAGGATGTGCGGCTCGTCGGTGAAGCGCTTGAAGCGGCGCAGCTCGCAGAAGGGCTTGTCGAGTTCGACGGCCTCCTGGATGACCACGTCTTCGCCCTCGACCTTCACGGACTTGATGTTGAACTCGGGCTTCTCGTAGTCCTTGCCCAGGCGGTAGAGCAGGTCGTAGCCCGCAGCCATGCGCTGGGCCATGGGCAACTGGCCCCACACTGCGCCCTGGCCATAAAGCTTGGAAGCCGCTTGCGCGAAGTCCGAGAACGGCTCCATGAGGGAACGCTGGGCTTCGTAGAGTTGATAGAGCATCGCTGGTCTTGGAGTGGAATGTTGCAATGCAATATATCAGCGCATTCGCTGACTTGCAGGGGGCCTAACCCCTACATCGGCCCTGCGGGAAGGGCCGTTTTGAGCCAGCAATGTGAAGGAATCGTAAAACTCGGATTCCCTCACACCTTGCTGACGCCTAGATGACCTTGGCGATCGACGCGCAGACGTAGTCGATGTTCTTGCTGTTGAGCGCGGCCACGCACATGCGGCCGGTGTCGGTGCCGTACACGCCGAATTCATTGCGCAGGCGCACCATCTGGTCCTTGCTGAGACCCGAGTAGCTGAACATGCCGATCTGGGTGGTGATGAAGCTCATGTCTTCCTTCACGCCGGCGGCCTTGAGGCCGTCGACCAGCTTCTGGCGCATGGCCTTGATGCGCACGCGCATCTCGCCGAGTTCCTTTTCCCACAGAGCGCGCAGTTCGGGGTTGCCGAGCACCGCGGCCACCACGGCGCCGCCGTGGATCGGCGGGTTGCTGTAGTTGGTGCGGATCGCGATCTTGAGTTGCGACAGCACGCGGCCGGCTTCTTCCTTGTTCTCGCACAGCACCGAGAGGGCGCCCACGCGTTCGCCATACAGGCTGAAGCTCTTCGAGAACGAGGTCGAGACGAAGAAGGTCAGGCCCGCATCGACGAACTTGGCCACGGCGGCGCCGTCTTCCTTCAGGCCGTAGCCGAAGCCCTGGTAGGCCATGTCGAGGAAGGGCACCAGGCCCTTGGCCTTGACCGTGGCGACGACCTGGTCCCACTGCTCGGGCGTGATGTCATAGCCGGTCGGGTTGTGGCAGCAGGCGTGCAGCACGACGATGGTGCCGGCCGGCGCTGTGTTCAGGGCGGCCAGCATGCCGTCGAAGTTGATGCCGCGCCTGGCGGCGTCGTAGTAGGGATAGCTTTCGACTTCGAAGCCCGCGTTGGTGAACAGGGCGCGGTGGTTTTCCCAGCTCGGGTCGCTGATCAGCACCTTGGCCTTGGGGTTGAGCTTCTTCAGGAAGTCGGCGCCGACCTTGAGGCCGCCGGTGCCGCCGATGGCCTGGATGGTGGCCACGCGGCCCGATTGCACCGGCTCGCTGTCGACGCCGAAGACCAGGCCCTTGACTGCGTTGTCATACGCCACGATGCCGTCGATCGGCAGGTAGCCGCGCGCCGAAGGCGTTTTCATCATGTTCTGTTCGGCGGCCTGCACGCACTGCAAAAGCGGCAGCTTGCCGTTGTCGTCGTAGTAGACGCCGACGCCGAGGTTGACCTTGTTGGGGTTGGTATCGGCTGCAAACTGCTCGTTGAGGCCGAGGATCGGGTCGCGCGGTGCCATTTCGACCGCGGTGAACATAGACATGGAAAGGTCCTTTGGGATGAAAGCTTCGCTGCAACCGGAGGAGGCTTTATCCTTTCCGGTTGCCTTGAATTTTACCGGCGCCATCGCCACCTGTCGGGAACAGCCATGCCAGAGAACAACGAAGCCATAGCAGACCTGAAGAAACTGGACCCGATCGGGCCGGCCAAGCAGGGCGAATTCATCAAGTACCCCGGTTCGCCTTTCGAACTTTTCCAGCCCTATCCGCCGGCCGGGGACCAGCCGAAGGCGATCGACGGGCTGGTCGAGGGCGTGCTCGACGGCGAAGTGTTCCAGACGCTGCTGGGCGTCACGGGCTCGGGCAAGACCTTCACCATGGCCAACGTGATCGCGCGGCTGGGCCGCCCAGCCATCGTGTTCGCACCCAACAAGACGCTGGCGGCGCAGCTCTACAGCGAATTCCGCGAGTTCTTTCCCAAGAACGCCGTCGAGTACTTCGTGAGCTACTACGACTACTACCAGCCCGAGGCCTACGTGCCCCAGCGCGACCTGTTCATCGAGAAGGACTCCTCGATCAACGAGCACATCGAGCAGATGCGCCTGTCGGCCACCAAGAGCGTGCTGGAGCGGCGCGACACGGTCATCGTGGCCACGGTGAGTGCCATCTACGGCATCGGCACGCCCGAGGACTACACGCAGATGCGTTTCATCATGCGGGTGGGCGACAAGATCGGCCAGCGCGACGTGATCGGGCGGCTGATCCGCATGCAGTACACCCGCAACGAGCAGGATTTCTCGCGCGGCACCTTCCGCGTGCGCGGCGACACCATCGACGTGTTTCCGGCCGAGCACAGCGAGCTGGCCATCCGCATCGAGCTGTTCGACGACGAGATCGAGACCCTGCAGCTGTTCGACCCGCTCACGGGCCGCATCCGCCAGAAGATCCCGCGCTTCACCGTGTACCCGTCGAGCCACTACGTGACGCCGCGCGACAAGGTGCTGAGCGCGGTCGAAACCATCAAGATCGAGCTGGCCGAGCGGCTCAAGGAGTTCGTGAGCCAGGGCAAGCTGGTGGAGGCGCAGCGGCTGGAGCAGCGCACCCGCTTCGACCTCGAGATGCTGGCCGAGATCGGCCACTGCAAGGGCATCGAGAACTACACGCGGCACCTCTCTGGCGCAGCGCCCGGCGAGCCGCCGGCCACGCTGACCGACTACCTGCCGAAGGACGCGCTGATGTTCCTCGACGAGAGCCACCAGATGGTCGGCCAGCTCGGCGGCATGTACAACGGCGACCGGGCGCGCAAGACCACGCTGGTCGAGTACGGCTTCCGGCTGCCGAGCGCGCTGGACAACCGGCCGCTCAAGCTGGAGGAGTTCGAGACGCGCATGCGCCAGTGCATCTTCGTCTCCGCCACGCCGGCGCAGTACGAGAAGGACCATGCCGGCAACGTGGTCGAGCAGCTGGTGCGCCCGACCGGCCTGATCGACCCCGAGGTCGAGGTGCGCCCCGCAACCCATCAGGTGGACGACGTGCTGGGCGAGATCCGCATCCGCGTCGACAAGAACGAGCGCGTGCTGATCACCACGCTGACCAAGCGCATGGCCGAGCAGCTGACCGACTACCTGGGCGACAACGGCGTGAAGGTGCGCTACCTGCACAGCGACGTCGACACGGTCGAACGGGTCGAGATCCTGCGCGACCTGCGCCTGGGGAGCTTCGACGTGCTGGTGGGCATCAACCTGCTGCGCGAGGGCCTGGACATCCCCGAGGTGTCGCTGGTGGCCATCCTCGACGCCGACAAGGAGGGCTTCCTGCGCGCCGAACGCTCGCTGATCCAGACCATCGGCCGCGCGGCGCGCAACCTGAACGGCAAGGCCATCCTCTATGCCGACCGGATGACCGACTCGATGAAGAAGGCCATCGACGAGACCGAGCGCCGCCGCGCCCGGCAGATCGCCTACAACGAGGCCAACGGCATCACGCCGCGCAGCATCGTCAAGCAGGTGCGCGACCTGATCGACGGCGTCTACAGCGAAAAGACGGGCAAGGAAATGGCCAAGCTCGACCTGGAGCGCGCCAAGGTCGAGGACATGAGCGAAAAGGACATCGCCCGAGAGATCAAGCGGCTCGAAAAGCTCATGATGGAGCACGCCCGGAACCTCGAATTCGAGAAGGCGGCCCGGGTGCGCGACCAGCTGGCGCTGCTGCGGGAGCAGGCTTTTGGCGCCTCCGGCGGGGACAATATCGCCGTGCTGCCGTCCTAGGACGGGGTTCCGGTTCCTTCAAGCGGTTTCCGCTGGGGTTTACCCGAGCAGGCTCCAAGGTCTTCTGCTATACTTGAGCGAAATACTCAACAACAAAAAAGAACTTCGCGATGAAGAACCGATCCCACCGGCTGGTTCACCAGCGCCAGGGGTCGGGCAGGGCGGAGACGAAGTCACCGCGGCCTCGGGCCAAGGTGTCATTTCAACGGTAAGCACTTGAAGGAGCTTGCGATGCGTCTCACTACCAAAGGCCGTTTTGCGGTCACAGCAATGATCGATCTGGCGCTGCGTCAGAACACCGGTCCGGTCACGCTGGCTGCGATCAGCCAGCGGCAGCAGATTTCGTTGTCGTATCTCGAACAGCTGTTCGGCAAACTGCGCCGCCACGAGCTGGTCGAGTCGACCCGCGGCCCCGGCGGCGGCTACAGCCTCGGCCGCAAGGCTGCAGATATCACCGTCGCAGACATCATTGTTTCCGTCGATGAGCCCATCGATGCCACGCAGTGCGGCGGCAAGGAAAACTGCCTGGGCGAAGCCGGCCGCTGCATGACGCATGAGCTCTGGGCCTCGCTGAACCAGCGCATGGTCGAGTTCCTCGATTCCGTCACGCTGCAGAAGCTGGTCGACGACCAGATCGCCAAGGGCGTGCAGATCGAGAACAAGCCGGTCGTCAAGCGCGCCATTTCCGCGCAGCCGGTGGTCAAGCCGATTCGCGTGAACGCGCCGAATTCGGTGTTTGCCCTCGGCAACGCCTTCGCGAAGTCCTGAGAAGCCGTGGAGCGCCTCCGGGCGCTGCCACCAGAAGCCCAGATCAAAGAAACAACCCCACGCCAGCCCGAGCCAGCCATGGACGTCACTCCTCATTTCCCGATCTATCTCGATTACGGCGCCACCACGCCGGTCGACCCGCGTGTGGTCGACGCCATGATCCCCTGGTTGCGCGAGCACTTCGGCAACCCGGCGTCGCGCAGCCACGCCTGGGGCTGGGAGGCTGAAGAGGCGGTCGAGAAGGCGCGCGGCTACGTGGCCGAGCTGATCGGAGCCGACCCGCGCGAGATCGTCTGGACCTCCGGCGCCACCGAGTCGAACAACCTCGCGCTCAAGGGCGCGGCCCATTTCTACAAGGGCAAGGGCAAGCACCTCATCACGGTGAAGACCGAGCACAAGGCCGTGCTCGACACCATGCGCGAGCTCGAACGCCAGGGCTTCGAAGTCACCTACATGGACGTCGAGGAAAACGGCCTGCTGGACCTCGACAAGTTCAAGGCGGCGATCCGCCCCGACACCATCCTTGCGAGCGTGATGTACGTCAACAACGAGATCGGCGTCATCCAGGACGTGGTCGCGCTCGGCAACGCCTGCCGCGAAAAAGGCGTGATCTTCCATGTCGACGCGGCCCAGGCCACCGGCAAGGTCGAGATCGACATCGCCAAGCTGCCCATCGACCTGATGAGCCTGGCTTCGCACAAGACCTACGGCCCCAAGGGCATCGGCGCGCTGTACGTGCGCCGCAAGCCGCGTGTGCGGCTCGAGGCACAGATGCACGGCGGCGGCCACGAGCGCGGCATGCGTTCGGGCACGCTGCCCACGCACCAGATCGTGGGCATGGGCGAGGCCTTCCGTATCGCCAAGCTCGAAATGAAGGAAGACATCGCCAAGGCGGCGCGCCTGCAGAAGCGCCTGCTCGACGGCCTGAAGGATGTCGAGCAGGTGTTCATCAACGGCGACCTCGCGCAGCGTGTGCCGCACAACCTGAACATGAGCTTCAACTACGTCGAAGGTGAGTCGCTGATCATGGGCATCAAGGGCCTGGCGGTGTCGTCGGGTTCGGCCTGCACCTCGGCCAGCCTGGAGCCCAGCTATGTGCTGCGCGCCCTGGGCCGCAGCGACGAGCTGGCCCACAGCAGCCTGCGCATGACCATCGGCCGTTTCACGACCGAGGAAGAAATCGACTACGCCATCTCGACCATCAAGCACAACGTCGCCAAGCTGCGCGAGCTGAGCCCCCTGTGGGAGATGTTCCAGGACGGCGTCGACATCAGCACGATCCAGTGGTCGGCCCACTGACGCATTGAACAAAGTTTGAGAGGTACACCATGGCATATTCATCCAAGGTCATCGACCATTACGAAAATCCCCGCAACGTCGGTTCCTTCGAAAAGGGCGACGACTCGGTCGGCACCGGCATGGTCGGCGCGCCGGCCTGCGGCGACGTCATGAAGCTGCAGATCAAGGTCAACCCCGAAACCGGCGTGATCGAAGACGCGCGCTTCAAGACCTACGGCTGCGGCTCGGCCATTGCGTCGTCCTCGCTCGTCACCGAATGGGTCAAGGGCAAGACGCTCGACGAAGCCGCGGCGCTCAAGAACGCGCAGATCGCCGAGGAACTGGCGCTGCCGCCCGTCAAGATCCACTGCTCGATCCTGGCCGAAGACGCCATCAAGGCCGCCGTGAGCGACTACAAGGCCAAGCACGGCGCCAAGACGGCGGAAGCCGAACCATCGGCAGTCCACTGACATGGCCGTGACGCTGACCGAAGCCGCTGCGCGCCACGTCACCCGCTACCTCGGAAAACGGGGCAAGGGCGTGGGCGTGCGGCTGGGCGTGAAGACCACCGGCTGCTCTGGCCTGGCCTACAAGCTGGAGTATGTGGACGAATTCGCGCCTGAAGACGTGGTGTTCGAAGACCATGGCGTGAAGGTGCTGGTCGACCCCAAGAGCCTGGCCTACATCGACGGCACGCAGCTCGACTTCGTGCGCGAAGGCCTGAACGAAGGCTTCAAGTTCATCAATCCGAACGAGCGCGATCGCTGCGGTTGCGGAGAGAGTTTCCGCATCTGATGCGCCGTCGCTGACAGCGACCACAGCCGCCACCATGTCATGTGCTGGCGGTTTTTTCTTGATCCGCCCTCCGAGGGCGCAGGCCGCCTGATGAACCTCAACGACACCGACTTTCAACTGTTCGACGTCCCCGCGACCTTCGCGCAGGACCGTGCCGTGCTCGACGCCCGGTGGAAGGAACTGCAGCGCGAGGCCCATCCGGACCGCTTTGCCGCGCAGGGCGCCGCGGCGCAGCGCGTGGCGATGCAATGGTCGGTGCGCATCAACGAGGCCTACCAGCGGCTCAAGGACCCGATCCGCCGGGCCAGCTACATCTGCGAACTCCATGGTGCACCGCTGAACGCCGAGAACAACACGGCCATGCCGCCTGATTTCCTGATGCAGCAGATGGAATGGCGCGAAACGCTCGACGACGCCGGCGACATTGCCGCGGTCGAGCAGCTGCAGGCCGAAGTCGAGGCCGGGCGCGCCCGCGCGCTGTCGTCGCTCGACTGGCTGATCGACGAGAAGGGCGACTACCCCGCCGCTGCGCAGCAGGTGAGAGCCCTCATGTTCATTGAGCGCTTCGGACAGGACGTCGAAGCCAAATTCGATCAGTTGGGACAATAGCCAGATATGAACCCCCACGCTCATCACTTCGTGTATTCGCTGCCCCCCGAGGGGGCGCAGGCCTCCCTTGGGGCGGCCCGGCGGGAGGCCTGATGGCTCTTCTTCAGATTTCCGAACCCGGCCAGGCGCCCGATCCGCATCAGCGCCGCATCGCCGTGGGCATCGACCTGGGCACCACGCATTCGCTGGTGGCCGCGGTGCGCAATGGCGTGGCCGAATGCCTGCCCGACGACCAGGGCCGCGTGATCCTGCCTTCGGCCGTGCGCTATCTCGACAAGGAGCGGCGCCAGATCGGCTTCGATGCGCTGGCCGCACGCGCGCAGGACGCCGCAAACACCATCACCTCGGTCAAGCGGCTCATGGGCCGCGGGCTGGCCGACATCGCCAACCGCGAGTCGATGTCTTACCGCCTGGTGGACGAGGGCGGCATGGTCAAGGTGCAGACGGCCGCCGGGATCAAGTCGCCGGTGGAGATCAGCGCCGAGATCCTGGCCACCTTGCGCTACCGCGCCGAAGACACCTTCGACGACGAGCTCTACGGCGCCGTCATCACCGTGCCGGCCTACTTCGACGAAGGCCAGCGCCAGGCCACCAAGGACGCGGCGCAGCTCGCCGGCCTCAACGTGCTGCGGCTGATCAGCGAGCCTACGGCCGCGGCCATTGCCTACGGCCTGGACAATGCGAGCGAGGGCGTCTACGCGGTCTACGACCTGGGCGGCGGCACCTTCGACATCTCGATCCTGCGGCTCACGCAGGGCGTGTTCGAAGTCATTGCCACCGGCGGCGATTCCGCCCTGGGCGGCGACGACTACGACCACGCGCTCGCCGATTTCGTGCTCGCGCAAACCGGCCTGCAAGTGGGCAGCGACGCCGACAAGGCCGCCATGCTGGTGGCCGCCCGTGCGGCCAAGGAGGCGCTGACCGAAGCCGATTCCGTGGCGTTCCACGCCGAGCTTGCCGGCGGCGCCGCCCGATTCGACCTGGCGCGAGCGCAATTCGATGCCGCCACCAAAGCGCTCACCGACCGCACGATCGCAGCGGTTCGCAAGGCGCTGCGCGATGCGAAGCTCAAGCCCGACGACCTGCAGGGCATCGTGCTGGTGGGCGGCTCCACCCGCATGCCGCAGATCCGCCGCGCCGTCGCCGAATTCTTCGGCCGGGAGCCGCTCATCAACCTGAACCCCGACGAAGTCGTGGCCCTTGGCGCGGCCATCCAGGCCAACCAGCTGGCCGGCAACAACGGCGCGGGCGATCTGCTGCTTCTCGACGTGATCCCGCTGTCGCTGGGCATCGAGACCATGGGCGGCCTGGTCGAGCGCATCGTGCCGCGCAACCAGACCATTCCGACGGCCATGGCGCAGGACTTCACCACCTACCAGGACGGCCAGACGGCGCTTGCGCTGCACGTGGTGCAGGGCGAGCGCGACCTTGTCGCCGACTGCCGCAGCCTCGCGCGCTTCACGCTGCGCGGCATCCCGCCCATGGCGGCGGGCGCGGCGCGCATCCGCGTGACCTTCACCGTCGATGCCGATGGGCTGCTGAGCGTCAGCGCCAGGGAGCAGGGCAGCGGCGTGGAGGCCAGCGTGGCGGTCAAGCCATCGTACGGACTCTCGGACGACCAGATCGCGCGCATGCTGCAGGAGAGCTTTTCCACCGCGCAGCAGGACATGCAGGCGCGGGCGCTGGTGGAGGCGCGCGTCGATGCCGAGCGCATGCTGCTTGCGACGCAGAGCGCGCTCGACGCCGACGGCGACCTGCTGGGCGAAGAAGAGCGCGCAGTCATCGATGCGTCGATGGCGCAGTTGCGCGAAGCTGCCAAGGGCAATGACGCCGCGGCCATCGAAGGCGCCACCAAGGCGCTGGCCAATGACACCGAGGCCTTTGCCGCCCAGCGCATGAACGCGGGCATTGCGCGCGCGCTGTCGGGCCGCAAGCTCGAATCCCTCTGAGAACCACATGCCCACCATCAAGATATTTCCGCATCCCGAGTACTGCCCGCAGGGTGCAGAAATCACGGCGCCGGCCGGCACCTCGATCTGCGAGGCGCTGCTGGACAACCACATCAACATCGAGCATGCCTGCGAGATGAGCTGCGCCTGCACCACCTGCCACGTGGTCGTGCGCCAGGGCTTCAATTCGCTGAACGAGGCCGAGGAGGGCGAGGAAGACCTGCTCGACCGAGCCTGGGGCCTGGAGCCACAATCGCGCCTGAGCTGCCAGGCGATCCTGGCGCAGGAAGACGTGACGATCGAGATTCCCAAGTACTCGATCAACCACGCCAAAGAGAACCATTGAAAGAGCCACCGCATGTCGCGCCAGATCGTCCTCGATACTGAAACCACCGGCCTGTCCGCCGAGAACGGCGACCGCATCATCGAGCTCGGCTGCGTGGAACTGTTTGCCCGCAAGCTCACCGGCAACGACCTGCACATCTATTTCAACCCCGAGCGCGAGAGCCATGAAGACGCGCTCAAGGTGCACGGCCTGACAACCGACTTCCTGCGCGACAAGCCGAAGTTCGCCACGCTGGCCAACGACATCGTCGAGTACCTGCGCGGCGCCGAGCTGATCATCCACAACGCGGCCTTCGACGTCGGCTTCCTCAACAAGGAGCTCGAGCTGGCCGGCCTGCCGCCGCTGCGCAGCTTCGTGGGCGAGGTGACCGACACGCTGGCCATGGCCAAGCAGGTCTACCCGGGCAAGCGCAATTCGCTCGACGCGCTGTGCGACCGCTTCGGCGTCGACCGCTCCAACCGTACCTTCCACGGCGCCAAGCTCGACGCGCAGCTGCTGGCCGACGTCTACATCAATCTCACGCGCGGCCAGGACGCCCTGCTGATCGACGTGGCCTCGAACGAGCCGGCGCAGGGCACCACGGTGGTGGCCATCGACCTGAGCCAGTTCGACCTGCCGGTGATCATGGCCGCAGAGCAGGAGCTCGCAGCGCACGAGGCCGTGTTGTCGCAGCTCGACAAATCCAGCAACGGGCGCACGCTGTTTCGGCAAAACAGCTGAAATCCTGTGGCATAATCGAAGGCTTCGCGCAACGCGATTAATTCCACGGCACTGCACTCGCGGTGCCACGGGCGGTTAGCTCAGGGGTAGAGCACAGCATTCACACTGCTGGGGTCGGAGGTTCGAAGCCTCCACCGCCCACCAATTCCAAATAAAAAGCGACCTGGCTGTCCAGGTCGCTTTTTTGTTTGCGCGGACGCACTGTCGGCTCGTGCTGACGCCAACTGCCGCCGCGCGCCGGCTGCATTCCTGAAGTAACCGCGTAGAACCGGGACAAAGGAGAGCATCCGCCATGGCCACCCATCCCGATCTTCCGCCTCCGATCACACCGGATCTGCCCGTGGAGCCCGACGAAGGGCCGAGCACGCCGCCGGACGAGCCGACCGATCCCGAGCCGCCCCCCACCACGTCCTGATGAAATCTGCCCGCGAGCCGCGATAAGCTCGCACGATGGATGAACTCGATTGCGCCGTCATCGGCGGCGGTGTGGTGGGACTGGCGGTGGCGCGCGCCTTGGCGCTCGCGGGCCGGGAGGTGGTGGTGCTGGAAGCCGAAGGTGCCATTGGCACCGGCACCAGTTCGCGCAACAGCGAGGTGATTCATGCGGGCATCTACTACCCGCAGGGCTCGCTCAAGGCCAGGCTTTGCGTCGAGGGCAAGGAGGCGCTCTATGCCTATGCGGCAGAGCGCGGCGTGCCCTACCGGCGCTGCGGCAAGCTGATCGTCGCGACTTCGGCCGAGCAGGTGGCGCAGCTCGAAGTGATCCGTGCCAAGGCGGCCGCCAACGGCGTCGGCGACCTCGTGTTGCTGACCGCGCAGCAGGCCATGGAAATGGAGCCGCAGCTCCATTGCGTGGCGGCATTGCATTCGCCGAGCACCGGCATCGTCGACAGCCATGCCTTGATGCTGAGCCTGCTCGGCGATGTGGAGAACGCGGGCGGCATGCTGGCGCTGAAATCGCCCATCGCACGCGCGGAATGCGGCCAGGACGCTATCGTCCTGGTAGCGGAAGACGGAACGGCACTGCGCTGCAACACCGTGGTCAATGCGGCCGGGCTGCTTGCGCCCGAACTGGCCCGCCGCTTCGAAGGCTTGCCGTCCGCGGCCGTGCCCACCGCCTACTTTGCCAAGGGCAGCTATTTCACGCTGTCGGGCCGCGCGCCTTTCAGCCGCCTCGTCTATCCGGTGCCCGAACCCGGCGGACTGGGTGTGCACCTGACGATCGACCTGGGCGGGCAAGCCAAGTTCGGCCCCGACGTGCAATGGGTGCAATCGGCCGACGACCTGGTGGTGGACCCGGCGCGTGGCGATGGCTTCTACGCCGAGGTGCGCAAGTACTGGCCCGCCCTGCCCGACGGGGCGCTGATTCCCGGCTACGCGGGCATGCGGCCCAAGATCTCGGGCCCCGACGAGCCGGCGCGCGACTTCATGATCGGCGGACCCGAATCGCACGGCGTGCGGGGCCTGGTCAATCTCTTTGGCATCGAGTCGCCCGGGCTCACAAGCAGCCTGGCCATCGGGCGCTACGTGGAGCGACTGCTCGCGGCGGGCTGACGGCGAAGGCACATCAGGGCCCATCGCGTGCAGAAGTCTGCACAACAGCTGTGCCCGAGAGGCTTTTGTGCCTGTAACATGACACCACGCCATTTGCTGGCGTGAAGCCGCCGGCGCGGTGCCGGTGCCATCACGGAGGAAAGATTCCAATGAGTGCATCCAACAATATCGAAGCGGCAGCCGAAGACATCGCAAGCGACGTGCGCGGCGTGCTGGCCAGCAAGGACCTGGATTCGGTTCCCCACATCAAGGCGCTGCGCCAGCGCATCGACACCAAGCTCGCCATTGCGCGCGAGCTTGCCGCGGAAAAGAGCAAGCTGGCCGCCAAGAAGGCCCGCGAAGCGGCCAACTCTGCCAACGCCTACGCCCACGACGAACCGTGGCAGATTGCCGGCGCTGCGCTGGCCGTCGGCGTGCTGGTGGGCCTGCTGCTTGGCCGCCGCTGACCTGAACGCAAGCCGCCGCGCCGTTCCTCGCCGAGCCGGAGTCGGCGCATGAGATTGCTGTCCCTGTTCGGGCTCAATGCCCGTTTGCGGCGGCTGCGGATCGCTGCGGCCGAAGGTGCGCTGGCGGCCGAAGACCGCGTGCAGCTCCTGCGCATGGCGTGGGAGGACGAGAAGCAGCGCCTCAAGCTGATGCTCGTGCTGGTGGTGGCCGTGCTCGGCCTGACCACGGTGGCGGTGGCATTGCTGTCGATGGCGGTGGTGGTGCATTTCTGGGAAACACCGCACCGCATCGCTGCAGCGTGGTCGGTGGCCGGCGTGTGGGTCCTGCTCTGGCTGGGTGCGGCGCTGGGGCTGTTCCTGACCCTTCGCAATGCCTCGAACAGCTTCACTCCGGCGCGCCGCGAATTCGAACGTGACTGGGCCTGGGTGCAGGACAGCTTCGGCCTCGGCAAGGATCCCGACCAGGACGAAGAAGCGCCGCGTCCCCGGCGGCCCGCCACGCGCGAGGAACTGCTCGCCCGCATGGAGCGCCAGCGCGAACGCATTGCCACCATGCAGGGGGCAGGTCCGGCACGGCCCGCCGGTGCAACGGGTGCTTCCTCCGAAGCACCGCCGGCCGACGAATCGGCGGCAGCCGCGGCCTTGCGCATTGCGCGGGAGCACCCCGTGGCCACCGGCGTTGCCGCCGCGGTGGCCGTGGTGGTGATCCGGCCCAAGCGGCTGCTGCGCTGGGCCGCGTTCATTGCGCCAGTGCTCTGGCGCATGCGCTGAGAAGAAAAGAGAAAGAGCGAAGGCTCAGGCGGCGCTGCGGCTTTGCAGCAAGGCCTGCGCCGCCTCGCGGACCAGCGCCGGGCCGCGGTAGATGAGGCCTGTGTAGATCTGTACCACGTCCGCGCCCGCGGCAATCTTGGCCTTGGCATCGGCCGCGCTGAGGATTCCCCCCACCCCGATGATCGGAAAACCCGGCCCCAGCGCCGCGCGCAGCTGCGAGACCACGCGGTTGCTCGCCTCGCGCACGGGCGCGCCCGAGAGCCCGCCCGCTTCGTCGGCATGCGGCAGGCCGGCGACCGCGTCTCGTGCCAGCGTGGTGTTGGTGGCGATCACGCCGTCCATGCCGTGGCGCTGCAGCGTGGCGGCGATCACGGCGACCTGGCTCTCGTCCAGATCGGGAGCGATCTTCACGAACAGCGGCACGCGCCGATGGCTGTGCTCGGCCAGCGCATGGCGGCGTTCCGCGATGGCGCCCAGCAGGGCGTCGAGCGCCTCGTCGCTCTGCAGTGTCCGCAGGTTGGCGGTGTTGGGACTCGAGATGTTGATGGTCACGTAGTCGGCATGCGGGTACACGCCGTCCAGGCAGGCCAGGTAGTCGTCCACGGCCTTTTCGATGGGCGTGGCGGCGTTCTTGCCGATGTTGAGTCCGAGCAGCATCGGCTTCTTGCCGCCGCCGCTCCTGCGGAAGCGCGCCTTCTGCACGTTGGCAAGAAAGGCGTCGAGCCCTTCGTTGTTGAATCCGAGCCGATTGATGAGCGCGTCGCGCTGGGGCAGGCGGAACATGCGCGGCTTGGGGTTGCCCGGTTGCGCCTTGGGCGTGACCGTGCCGACTTCGACGAAGCCGAAGCCCATGGCGGCAAAGGCGTCGATGCAGCGGGCGTTCTTGTCGAGGCCGGCGGCCAGGCCCACGCGGTTGGGAAACTCCAGCCCCGCCAGCGTGACCGGATCATCGACGCGCGGCGCGGCGTAGGCGCAGGCCAGCGGCGTGTTCTGCGTGCGGGCCAGCCCGTCGAGCGTGAGTTCGTGGGCATGCTCCGGGTCGAAGCCGAACAGAAAGGGCCGGGCCAGGCCGTAGAGCGAAGAGGGGAGCAGGGGCATCGGATAATTCTCGACTTCAATGAGCCAAGGATTCTCCGCGATGACTGCACCCGTTTCCCCTTCTTCCGCCTCCGGCGCCGCGAACGGCGCGGGCGCCATCTCCCAGGACGAACTCAAGGCCCAGGTCGGCCGCGCCGCGCTGGCCTACGTGGCCAAGGGTGAAATCGTCGGCGTGGGCACGGGTTCCACCGTGAACAAGTTCATCGACGCGCTGGCCACCATCAAGGACCAGATCAAGGGGGCGGTGTCCAGCTCTGTGGCCTCGACCGAACGCCTGCGTGCCCTGGGAATTCCGGTGTTCGACAGCAACGAGGTCGACGAACTGGGGGTCTACATCGACGGTGCCGACGAGATCGACCACCACGGCTTCATGGTGAAGGGCGGCGGTGCGGCGCTCACGCGCGAAAAGATCGTGGCGGCGCAGTCGCGGCGCTTCGTCTGCATTGCCGATGCTTCCAAGCTGGTAGACACGCTCGGCGCCTTTCCGCTGCCGGTGGAGGTGATTCCGATGGCAGCGCGCCGGGTGATGCGGCAGTTCGAGGCCATGGGCGGCATCGCACAGGTGCGCGAGAAGGACGGATTGCCGCTCGTGACCGACAACGGCCAGCACATCGTCGACGTGACGGGACTGCGGATCAGCGATCCGCTCGCCTTCGAATCCGAAGTGAGCCAGTGGCCCGGCGTGGTCACGGTCGGCGTGTTTGCGCATCAGAAGGCCGACGTGTGCCTGCTGGGTACGCCCTCGGGCGTGCAGACGATGCAGTTCGACTGAAGAAGGAAGGCCGCGTGCTCTTCTGGCCGGCGGCCGGCCGGTTCAGAACTTGATGCCTGCCGGATTGCTCGGGCTCGGACCGCTCGGGGCGGGCGTGGGCGGTTGTGGCGCTGGCTGCGCAACGGGCGCGGGCTCGGATGCGGCGGGCGCCGGCTGCAGCGCGACCAGCGGCCGCGCCGGCGGATTGCGGTAGCCCGCGGGCAGGCTGTTGCTCTTCGGATAGCCCGCGGCGTCGAGGTAACGCGACCATTCGGCGTCCGAGTAGCCCTTGAGCTGCTGCGAGCCGATCGTCAGCAGCGGCAGCGAGGCCTGGTTGCTCAAGCGCTGCAATGCCTCCACATCCTGGCTGCTCTTGACGGTGCGCTCCTCGAACGGAATGCCGCGCGTGACGAGCAGCGAACGGGCGGTGCCACAGGGCGCGCATTCCTCGCTGCTGTAGAGCGTCACGGGATAGCGCTGCGCCACTTGCCGCAATTCGTAGGGCAGCCCGGCATTGGCGGGAGGCGTGATGCCGGCCTGCGGGGCCGCGGCCGGTTCCGTGCTTGCGGTGGGCGCGCGGTCCGAGAAGGTGACCTTGCCGTTCTTGTCGACGTTGCGGTAGATCGGCTGGGCCATTGCCCCTGCGGCGATCAGCAGCAGGGCGAAGCCGGACAGGCGATGCAAGGAGGATTTCTGGTGGATCGAATGCATCGCCCGAGTATCGCAAGCTTCAGGCGCGCATCAAGCGGGCCGGGTCTGTGCCATGCCCTGGTGTCGCAGCAGCGCATCAAGCTGTGGCTCGCGGCCGCGGAAGGCCTTGAACGAATCCATGGCGCTGCGGCTGCCGCCGGCTTCGAGGATGGCCTGGCGGTACCTGCGGCCGGTTTCGATGTTCGGCTGGCCGTCGGCGCCCACGGTTTCCTCGAAGGCGGCATAGGCGTCGGCGCTGAGCACCTCGGCCCACTTGTAGCTGTAGTAGCCGGCCGCGTAGCCGCCCGAGAAGATATGGCTGAAGGTGTTCGGCGTGCGGCTGAAAGGAGGCGAGGGCATCACGGCCACCTCGGTGCGCACCTTGCCCAGCAGCGCGAGCACGCCGCCCGGCTGTGCGGCGGCGGCCTGGTATTCGGTGTGCAGCAGCATGTCGAACAGCGAGAACTCGATCTGGCGCAGCGTCTGCAGGCCGCTCTGGAAGTTCTTGGCGGCGGTCATCTTGTCGAACAGCGCCCGCGGCAGCGGCTCGCCGGTATCGACGTGGGCCGTCATGTGCCTGAGCACGTCCCACTCCCAGCAGAAGTTTTCCATGAACTGGCTCGGCAGCTCGACCGCGTCCCACTCGACGCCGCTGATGCCCGACACGTCGCGCTCGTTCACCTGCGTGAGCATGTGGTGCAGGCCGTGGCCGAATTCGTGGAACAGGGTGGTCACGTCGTCGTGCGTGAGCAGCGGCGGCTTGCCGTCGACGCCGCTCGCGAAGTTGCACACGAGCTGGGCGACGGGTGTTTGCAGCATGCCGTCGTCCGGGCGCAGCCAGCGCGCGCGCACGTCGTCCATCCAGGCGCCGCCGCGCTTGGCGGCGCGGGCGGAAGGATCGAGGTAGAACTGGCCGACCTTCTGCCCGGCGCGCTCGATGCGATAGACCTCGACGCTGGGGTGCCAGGTGGGCGCGCTGTCGCGGCGAATCGAAACCTCGAACAGCGTCTCGACGATCTTGAACAGGCCGGCCATCACCTTGGGCGCCGGGAAGTACTGCTTGACCTCCAGCTCGCTGAAGGCATAGCGCGCCTCCTTGAGTTTTTCGCCGATGTAGCTCCAGTCCCACGCCTGCGGATCGGTGATGCCCAATTGGTCCGCAGCGAAGGCGCGCAGGTCGGCCAGGTCGCGTTCGCCGTACGGCTTGGCCTTGGCCGCGAGATCGCGCAGGAACTTGATCACCTGCTCGGGCGACTCGGCCATCTTGGGCACGACCGAGAGTTCGCCAAAATTCCTGTAGCCGAGCAGTTTGGCTTCTTCCTCCCGCAGCGCGAGGATCTCGTTGATCAGCGCCGTGTTGTCGAAGGCCGGATCGCCAAGCTCGCTGGCGCGGGTGACGTAGGCCCGGTAGAGCGTTTCGCGCAGCGCGCTGCTCCTGGCGAACTGCATCACGGGCAGGTAGCAGGGCATCTTGAGCGTGAGCTTGTAGCCCTGCTTGCCCTCGGCTTCGGCTGCTCCGCGGGCCGCGCTCACCACGTCTTCGGGCACGCCCTCGAGCTCGCCCAGCGCCGCGTAGTACGAGAAGGCGTCGGTGGCATCGAGCGCGTTCTCGCTGAATTTCTGGCTCAGTTCGGCCTGGCGTTCCTGGATGTCGGCAAAGCGCTTCTTCGCCTCGCCCTGCAGTTCCGCGCCGCCCAGCACGAAGTTGCGCATGGCATTCTTGTGCGCCTGGCGCTGCTCGGGGTTGAGGGTGGCCACGTCGATGGCCTTGTACTTGGCATAGAGGCGCTCGTCGGAACCCAGGCGGGTCCAGAAGGCGGTCACGCGCGGCATGGCCTCGTTGTAGGCGGCACGCAGTTCCGGCGTGTCGGCCACGGCGTTGAGATGGCCCACGGCGCCCCAGGCGCGGCTGAAGCGTTCGGACGCCACGTCGAGCACCTTGGAGATCGCGTTCCAGTCGGCGGGAAAGTCGGCCGCCGTCACGGTCTGCAGCGCTGCCTCGGCTTCGGCCAGCAGGATGTCGACCGCGGGCGCAACGTGTTCGGGCTCGATGCGGTCGAACAGCGGGAGATCGGTGAAGTCGAGGAGGGGGTTGTTCTTTGTGGCCATGGAAATCACTTGGCGGCGCGTTCCGCGGCTTCAAGGGTGTTGACGAGCAGCATGGCGCGCGTCATGGGGCCGACGCCGCCGGGCACGGGCGTGATCCAACCGGCCACTTCCTTGACGCCGTCGAAGTCGACGTCGCCGGCGAGCTTGCCGTCTTCCTTGCGGTTCATGCCCACGTCGATCACGACCGCGCCGGGCTTCACCATGCCGGCCGTCAGGATGTTGCGCTTGCCCACCGCGGCCACGATCACGTCGGCCTGGCGCGTGAGGGCGCCCAGGTCTTGCGTCGCGCTGTGGCAGATGGTCACGGTGGCGTTCCTGGCCAGCAGCATCATGGCCATCGGCTTGCCGACGATGTTGCTGCGGCCGATGACCACCGCATGCTTGCCGCGCAGGTCGTAGCCGATGGATTCGAGCATCTTCATGCAGCCGTAGGGCGTGCAGGGCCAGAAGCCCGGCGCGCCGGTCATGAGCGCGCCGGCGCTGGCCACGTGGAAGCCGTCCACGTCCTTGGCGGGCGAGATCGTCTCGATGACCTTCTGGCTGTCCATGTGCTTTGGCAGCGGCAGCTGAACCAGGATGCCGTGCACCTTGGGGTCGTCGTTGAGGGCGCGGATGCGGTCCAGCAGCGCGGCCTCGCTCATGTCGGCAGGATAGGTTTCGAGGGTGGCCGCGAGGCCGGTTTCGGTGCTGTCGTTGACCTTGTGCTTCGTGTAGACCTGGCTGGCCGGGTCGCTGCCCACGAGGATGATGGAAAGGGCCGGGTCCACGCCCTTGGCCTTCAGTGCGGCGGTGCGGCCGGCAACCTCGGCGCGAATGGTTTTGGCGAGGGCGTTGCCATCGATCAGTTGGGCGGTCATCGGTTTCGATTTTCCAAGTAAAAACGCCCGCTTGCGCAGGCGTGAGAGTCATTCATTGCTATCGGGGGGATAGCTTCTAGGCTTTGGCGGCCGGCGCCGCCTGCCCGAGCGCGATCTTGAGCAGATCGGCCACGGTGTTGGCGTTGAGCTTTTCCATGATGTTGGCGCGGTGCGCCTCGACCGTCTTGATGCTGATGCCCAGGTCGTCGGCAATCTGCTTGTTCAGGCGGCCGGCGACGATGCGCTCGAGCACCTGGGCCTCGCGGCCGGTGAGCTTGGACAGCAGCGCGTCGCGGCTGGCCGACTGCTGGTGCTGGGTGAAGGCGCCGCGCGCGTGCTCGAGCATGCGCTCGACCAGCGTGACGAGCTCTTCGTCGTTGAAAGGCTTCTGGATGAAATCCATGGCGCCTTTTTTCATGCTGTCGACCGCCATCGGCACGTCGCCGTGGCCGGTGATCACCACGATGGGCAGCGGGGAACGCCGTTCGATCAGCCGGTCCTGCAGCTCGAGGCCGGTCATGCCGGCCATGCGGATGTCGACGATCAGACAGGCGACTTCGCGCGGGTCGTATCGGGAGAGGAAGGACTCGGCCGAATCGAAGCAGCGAACCCTGTAGTCCTTGCCTTCGAGCAGCCATTGCAGCGAATCTCGCACGGCTTCGTCGTCGTCGACGACATAGACAGTGCCCTTCTTCGGAATCAAACTCATGCAGGTACCTTTGCCTCGTCGCTTGCTACGGAACTGGGAGCGTCCAACACCGGAATCCAGAAGGAAAAACGGCATCCGATCACATCCGGACCATTGTAGATGTTCTCCGCCTGCATCCTGCCCCGATGGGACTCGACGATGGTGCGGCACAGATTCAGCCCGATGCCCATGCCTTCCGGCTTGGTGGAGAAGAAGGCTTCGTACAGGCGGTCCATCACCTCGGGCGCCAGGCCCTTGCCGGTGTCCTGCACCGAGAACTCGATGGCGTTGTGGCCCTCGATCACCTTGGGCAGCACGCGCAGCTCGACGCTGCGGCGCGCGAGCGGACGCTCGGCAATGTCGATGGACTCGGCCGCGTTCTTCAGCAGGTTGACCATCACCTGCTCGATCAGGATCGGGTCCACTTGCACCACCGGCAGCCGCGCGGCCACGTAGTGGTTGAGCCGCACGTTGCGCCGCCGCAGCTCGATGCCCGCGAGCTCGACCGCTTCGCTGACCATGGTGGACACGTCGGCGGCCGTGCGGTTGGGCTCGCTGCGCTTCACGAAGGAGCGGATGCGCTGGATGATCTGCCCCGCGCGCTGCGCCTGCTTGGAGGTCTTCTCCAGCGCCGCGAGCAGCGCCTCGGTGTCGATGGCCTGCCCCTTGAGGCGCGACATCATTCCGTTGCAGTAGTTGGTGATGGCCGTGAGCGGCTGGTTGAGTTCGTGCGCCACGCTGGACGCCATCTCGCCCATCGTGATCAGGCGGCTCGCGGCCTGCGCGCGGTCGGCCTGCGCCGCGGCCTGCTCTTCGGCGTCGCGCCGCGGCGTGATGTCGGTGGCGATCACCAGCTGCGCCAGCCGGCCGTCGACCCACGTCAGGTAGCGCGAACGCACCTCGAGCCACTTGCCCAGGTGCGGCACGAAGATCTCGTTGTTGGCCGTCTGGGCGGCGGTCAGGGTGTCGATCGGCAGGCCGGCGTAGGGGTCGACGTCGTCCAGGCCCTCGTCATGCGCATTGGAGGCGGGCACGCCGGCCTGCGCCACCATGCCCAGGTGGCCCACGGTGTCGGAGCCGAACCAGAGGCGGTACAGCTTGTTGGCGAACAGCAGCTCCTCGCTGCCGATGGGCGCAACCGACACGGCAGCGTCGAGCGCCTCCAGCACCGTGGTGAAGCGCTCATAAGAGGCCGACAGCTGCTCGCGGATGCGCGTGGGCTCGGTGATGTCGGTCATCGAGGTCATCCAGCCGGTCTGGTGGCCGCGCGCGTCGATCAGCGGCGATACATAGAGCCGGGCGTTGAAAACGCTGCCGTTCTTGCGCTTCACGCGCACCTGGAAGCCGCCGGGCAGGGCGCGACCGTGCAGCTCTTCCTCGAGCCGCTCGTTCATCACTTCGCGGTCCGACTCCAGCCAGTAGGGGAAGGGCGGCGACTGGCCCACCAGTTCGGCCTCGCTCCAGCCCGTCATCGCGCAGAAGGCGGCATTCACGTAGGTGATGCGGCCCTGCAGGTCGAGCACGCGCATGCCGGTGAGCATGGAGTTTTCCATCGCACGACGGAAGTTGGTTTCGGCGACCAGCCGCTGCTGGGCCTGCTGGCGCCGCCGGGTATGGCGCCAGGTGCCGATCAGCATCCAGCTGGTCAGCACGCTGAGTGCGCAGACCAGCCAGAACAGGCCGTTGCCGACCACCCCCTGCGAAGTGCGGTAGGCCTGGGCGCGCAGCACCAGCGCATTGCCGACGGGCGAAACCGGCACCTCGTACTCGTTGGTTCTTTCGGGCCAGGGGAGGAGCCGCCTGCCGCTTTCCCTCAGGTTGACCGTATTGCCCGCAAGCACGTCGCCCTTGGCGTCGAGCAGCGAGACCGCGTAGCGCGCCTGTACTTCCGACGGCATGCCGTAGCGCAGCAGGCCATCGACCGAAAATTCGCCGAGCACCACGCCCGCGAACAGGCCCTGGTCGAAGAGAGGAATATGCAACTGCAGCATCGCCGCGGGATCGCCGCCCGCCACCGGCTGGGAGAAAACCGGCTGGCGCAGCTCGCGCGCCAGGGCGTAGTTGCTTTCCACGTCGCCCGGGCGCAGCACGTCGCCGATCAGGTGCTGTTGCGCGGGATGCACGCTCGGCGCCGAATAGCCGGCCTTGAAGCGCCGCCGGTCGTCGATCCAGGTGACGGTCTGCAGCTCGGGGAACTGGCTCACCAGCGATTCTGCGCGGCTCGCGAATTCGATCGGGTCGATCTCGCGATTGGAGGCGTCGCGCGCGATGCGCATCAGCTGTTCCTGGCGCTCGAGCAGGCGCAGGCGCATGCGCTGCTGCGCGTATTCGACATCGCGCCGCACGGATTCCTGCTCGCGCTCGACCTCCTCGGTGCGCAAATACCAGAACGCCGAAACGATGGCCGCCAGGAACAGCAGCACCGCCGCGATCGGCGCCAGCATGGCGACCGCATCTTGCAGCACCGGCGTTTGCTGGCGCCACCAGCGGCGCCACCACGAGAGCGGAGACGCATTCACGGCGCTGCGGGCAACCGCCAGCGGAGAGGAAAAAGGCATGCTGCGAGTTTAGGTGATGGCCCCTGCGCCAAGGAGAGAAGGGCTGCAGTGCCATTGATTCCGGCGCGGGCGACTTTGTTTCCAAAATATCACAATAAGAAATTCGCATGCACCATTTGAAATATAAGTATTTCTATGAGAAACTCCCGCCCGGTGATCGAAGAGCGCACTAAATTACAGCCACAGCCCTAAAGGAGAGACAAGCATGTCGGCAAATCCCGAGAACCTGTTCGGCTCGGCCGCGAACGACGCGGACGCCCAGGAAACCCGTGAATGGATGGATGCACTGTCCTCCGTGATTCAAAGCGAGGGACCTGAACGGGCCCACTTCCTTCTCGAGCAACTGCTCGAACATGCGCGGCAGCACAGCATCGACAAGCCGTTCTCCGCCAATACGGCCTACGTCAACACCATCGAGCCCGACCAGGAAGAGCGCTGCCCCGGCAACCTCGAGATCGAGGAGCGCCTGCGCGCCTACATGCGCTGGAACGCCATGGCGATGGTGGTCAAGGCCAACCGCCACCACCCCGCCGAAGGCGGCGACCTGGGCGGCCACATCGGCTCCTTTGCCTCGCTGGCCAACATGTTCGGTGCCGGCTTCAACCACTTCTGGCATGCCGAGAGCGAAAACCACGGCGGCGACTGCCTCTACATCCAGGGCCACGTCTCGCCCGGCATCTATGCCCGCGCCTACCTCGAAGGCCGCCTGAGCGAAGAGCAGCTGCTCAACTTCCGCCAGGAAGTCGACGGCAAGGGCCTGTCCAGCTACCCGCATCCGAAGCTGATGCCCGAGTTCTGGCAATTCCCGACCGTCTCGATGGGCCTCGGCCCGCTGATGGCCATCTACCAGGCGCGCTTCCTCAAGTACCTGCATGCCCGCGGCATCGCCAACACCGAGAACCGCAAGGTCTGGGTGTTCTGCGGCGACGGCGAAATGGACGAGGTCGAATCGCTGGGCGCCATCGGCCTGGCCGCGCGCGAAGGCCTCGACAACCTGATCTTCGTCATCAACTGCAACCTGCAGCGCCTGGACGGCCCGGTGCGCGGCAACGGCAAGATCATCCAGGAGCTCGAAGGCGAGTTCCGCGGCTCGGGCTGGAATGTCATCAAGC
This sequence comes from Variovorax sp. V93, assembly GCF_041154485.1. NCBI lineage: Bacteria > Pseudomonadati > Pseudomonadota > Betaproteobacteria > Burkholderiales > Comamonadaceae > Variovorax > Variovorax sp. V93. The sequence goes on from NZ_AP028669.1 coordinate 2,322,717, forward strand.
TGATCTGGGGCAGCAGCTGGGATCCGCTGCTTGCGCGCGACAAGGACGGCGCGCTGCGCAAGATCATGATGGAGACCAACGACGGCGACTACCAGGCCTTCAAGGCCAACGACGGCGCCTACGTGCGCAAGCACTTCTTCGGCCGTGACCCGCGCACGCTCGAAATGGTGTCCAAGATGAGCGACGACGACATCTGGCAGCTGCGCCGCGGCGGCCACGATTCGCAAAAGGTCTATGCGGCCTTCGACGCGGCCGTGAAGCACAAGGGCCAGCCGACGGTGCTCCTGATCAAGACGGTCAAGGGCTTCGGCATGGGCAAGATCGGCGAGGGCAAGAACACGGTCCACCAGACCAAGAAGCTCGGCGACGAGGACATCAAGGCCTTCCGCGACCGCTTCAACATCCCGATCCCCGACAGCCAGATCTCCGAGCTGCCGTTCTACAGGCCGGCCGACGACACGCCGGAAATGAAGTACCTGCACGAGCGCCGCAAGGCCCTCGGCGGCTACCTGCCGCACCGCCGCACCAAGGCCGACGAGAGCTTCACGGTGCCTTCGCTCGACGTCTTCAAGTCGGTGATGGAGCCCACGGCCGAAGGCCGCGAGATCTCGACCACGCAGGCCTACGTGCGCTTCCTCACGCAGCTCTTGCGCGACAAGGCGCTGGGCCCGCGCGTCGTTCCCATCCTGGTGGACGAAGCCCGCACTTTCGGCATGGAAGGGTTGTTCCGCCAGATCGGCATCTACAATCCCGCAGGCCAGCAGTACACCCCGGTCGACAAGGACCAGGTCATGTACTACAAGGAAGACAAGGCCGGCCAGATCCTGCAGGAAGGCATCAACGAAGCCGGCGGCATGTCGAGCTGGATCGCGGCGGCCACGTCGTACAGCACGAACAACCGCATCATGGTGCCGTTCTATGTGTACTACTCGATGTTCGGCTTCCAGCGCATCGGCGACCTGGCCTGGGCGGCCGGCGACATGCAGGCGCGCGGCTTCCTGCTGGGCGGCACCTCGGGGCGCACCACGCTCAACGGCGAAGGCCTGCAGCACGAAGACGGCCACAGCCACATCCTGGCCAACACCATCCCGAACTGCGTGAGCTACGACCCGACCTTCGCGCATGAGGTGGGCGTGATCCTGCACCACGGCCTCAAGCGCATGGTCGAGCGTCAGGACAATGTCTACTACTACCTCACGCTGCTCAACGAGAACTACCCGATGCCCGGCCTGCAGCCCGGCACCGAAGAGCAGATCATCAAGGGCATGTACCTGTCGAAGCAGGGGCCGGCACTGAAGGCCAAGTCGCCCACCGTGCAACTGCTGGGCAGCGGCACGATCCTGCGCGAAAGCTTCGCTGCGCAGGATCTGCTCGAAAAGGACTGGGGCGTTTCCGCCTCGGTGTGGAGTTGCCCGAGCTTCAACGAGCTGACGCGCGACGGCCAGGACGCCGACCGCTGGAACCTGCTGCACCCGGACCAGGCGCCGCGCGTGCCCTTCGTGGCCGAGCAGCTCGCGCCCACGACCGGCCCGGTGGTGGCATCGACCGACTACATGAAGGCCTATGCCGAGCAGATCCGTCCCTTCATCCCGAAGGGCCGCAACTACAAGGTACTGGGCACCGACGGCTTCGGCCGCAGCGATTTCCGCAACAAGCTGCGCGAGCACTTCGAGGTCAACCGCCACTACATCGTGGTGGCAGCGCTCAAGGCATTGAGCGAAGATGGCACGGTGCCGGTGGCCAAGGTGGTCGAGGCGATCAAGAAGTACGGCATCAATGTCGACAAGGTCAACCCGCTTTACGCCTGAACATCAATCAACAACCAACGAACGGCGCCTTACGGCGGGAGACAACGATATGGCAGCAGTGGAAGTGAAGGTGCCGGACATCGGCGATTTCGATGAAGTCGCGGTGATCGAGGTGCTCGTGAAGGTGGGCGACACGGTCAAGGCCGAGCAGTCGCTCATCACCGTGGAATCGGACAAGGCGTCGATGGAGATTCCTTCGTCGACCGCCGGTGTGGTCAAGGAGCTGAAGGTCGAGGTCGGCAGCAAGGTGAAGGAGGGCTCGGTGGTGCTCGTGCTCGAGGCCGAGGGAGCGGGTGCTGCTGCAGCGCCGGCCCCGGCGCCTGCTGCGGCCCCCGCAGCTGCCGCGTCCGCGCCGGCCGCGGCGGCGCCTGCCCCGGCGGCTGCACCGGCCGCCTCGGGCCCGGTCGACGTCAAGGTACCGGACATCGGCGACTTCAAGGACGTCGCCGTCATCGAGCTGCTGGTGAAACCCGGCGACACGATCGCGGCCGACCAGTCGCTGATCACGGTGGAGTCGGACAAGGCCTCGATGGAAATCCCGTCGTCGGCGGCCGGCGTGCTCAAGGAACTCAAGGTCAAGGTCGGCGATACCGTCAACATCGGTGACCTGATCGCCGTGCTCGAAGGTGCTGCGGGTGCCGCGGCCCCTGCGCCCGCGCAAGCGGCCGCAGCCGCACCGGCCGCCGCGACCGCCAGCGCCCCCGCGCCGGCGCCTGCTTCGCCGGCACCCGCCGCAAGCCCGGCCGCGGCCGCGCCGCACGATCCCACCACGGCGCCCAGCGGCAACCTGCCGCATGCCTCCCCCTCGGTGCGCAAGTTCGCCCGCGAACTCGGCGTGCCGCTCGAGGAGGTCAACGGCTCCGGTCCCAAGGGCCGCATCACGCAGGAAGACGTCCAGAGCTTCACCAAGGCCGTGATGAGCGGCCAGGCCAGCACCAAGGCCTCGGCGGCCAAGGCGCCGGCCGGTGGCGGCGGCGCGGATGGCGCCGCGCTGGGCCTCATTCCCTGGCCCAAGGTCGACTTCACGAAGTTCGGCGCGGTCGAGCGCAAGGACCTCTCGCGCATCAAGAAGCTCAGCGGCGCCAACCTGCATCGCAACTGGGTGATGATCCCGCACGTCACCAACAACGACGAAGCCGACATCACGGAGCTCGAGGCCTTCCGCGTCTCCACCAACAAGGAGAACGAGAAGTCGGGCATCAAGGTCACGATGCTGGCCTTCGTGATCAAGGCCGTGGTGGCGGCGCTGAAGAAATTCCCCGACTTCAACGCCAGCCTCGACGGCGACCAGCTGGTCTACAAGCAGTACTTCCACATCGGCTTCGCGGCCGACACGCCCAACGGGCTGGTGGTGCCGGTGCTCAAGGATGCCGATAAGAAGGGCATCCTGCAGATCAGCCAGGAGATGGGCGAACTCGCCAAAAAGGCGCGCGACGGCAAGCTCGGCTCAGCCGACATGCAGGGCGGCTGCTTCTCGATCAGCTCGCTCGGCGGCATCGGCGGCACGCATTTCACGCCCATCATCAACGCCCCCGAAGTGGCCATCCTCGGCCTCTCCAAGGGCCAGATGAAGCCGGTGTGGGACGGCAAGCAGTTCGTGCCGCGCCTGACGCTGCCGCTGTCGCTGTCGTACGACCACCGCGTGATCGATGGTGCCCTGGCCGCGCGCTTCAACGCCTACCTGGGGCAAGTGCTCGCGGACTATCGCCGAATCCTGCTATGACCACCGTAGTGGCCGTCCGCAAGGGCGGCCAGGTCACGATGGCGGCGGATTCACTGGTGACCTTCGGCGACACGCGGCTTTCGCACCGCGCCGAGGCAAACCAGAAGATCTTCACCGTCGAGGACGCGGCGGGGCAGAGCCTGTTCGCCGTGGCCGGCGCCGCTGCGCACTTCCTGGTGCTGCAGCATGCGCTGGCCGCGCAGCCGCGCGAGGCGCTGCTGTTCGGCAGCAAGCACGAGATCTTCCGCACCTTCACGCTGCTGCATCCGGTGCTGAAGGACTCGTTCTTCATGCAGACCAAGGAAGACGAGCACGAGCCCTACGAGTCGAGCCAGTTCACGATGCTGATGGCCAACCAGAGCGGCATCTACGGCATCTACAGCTACCGCGAGGTGTTCGAGTTCAAGCAGTTCTGGAGCATCGGCTCGGGACGCAGCTTTGCGCTCGGCGCCATGCACGCGGCCTATGACATCAAGTCGCGCACATCGCGCGACGTGGCGGAGGCGGGCATCGCCGCCGCCTGCGAATTCGATCGCAATTCGGCCCCACCGGTCGACGTTCTCACACTCAAACTGAAAGTGTCCAAATGAGCGAACAACAAATCAAGGTGCCCGACATCGGCGACTTCGACGAAGTGGCAGTGATCGAGGTGCTGGTCAACGTCGGCGACACGGTCAAGGCCGAGCAGTCGCTGATCACGGTCGAATCGGACAAGGCCTCGATGGAAATTCCGTCGTCGGCGGCCGGCGTGGTGAAGGCGCTGGCCGTCAAGGTGGGCGACAAGGTCAGCGAAGGCTCGGTCGTGCTGACGCTGGAAGTCGACGGTGCTGCCGCGTCCGCGCCCGCAGCGGCCGCACCGGCGCCCGCAGCCGCGGCTCCCGCACCCAAGGCGGCACCCGCGCCGGCTCCCGCTTCGGCGGCCGTGGCGGTGTCGAGCTATGGCGGCAAGGTCGATGTCGAATGCGACGTGATCGTGCTCGGCGCCGGCCCCGGCGGTTACTCGGCCGCCTTCCGCGCGGCCGACCTGGGCCTCAAGGTGGTGCTGATCGAACGCTACGCCACGCTCGGCGGCGTGTGCCTGAACGTCGGCTGCATCCCGTCGAAGGCGCTGCTGCACGTGGCCTCGGTCATGGACGAAGTGAAGCACTTCGCCGACCTCGGCGTGAGCTTTGCCGCGCCCACGGTCGATCGCGCCAAGCTGCTCGGCCACAAGAACAAGGTGGTGGGCAAGCTCACCGGCGGCCTCACGGCCATGGCCAAGATGCGCAAGGTGACGGTGCTGCGCGGCGTCGGCAACTTCATCGACCCGTATCACCTCGAGGTGGAAGAAACCTCGGGCACCAGTTGGGACACCACCGGCAAGAAGCAGACCGTCAAGTTCCGCAACGCGATCATCGCGGCCGGCTCGCAGGCCGTGAGCCTGCCCTTCATGCCGAAGGACCCGCGCGTGGTCGATTCCACCGGCGCGCTCGAGATGGGCACCGACCCCAAGCGCATGCTGATCCTGGGCGGCGGCATCATCGGCCTCGAAATGGGCACGGTGTATTCCACGCTGGGCGCGCGGCTGGACGTGGTCGAGATGCTCGACGGCCTGATGCAGGGCGCAGATCGCGACCTCGTGAAGGTCTGGCAGAAGATGAATGCGCCGCGCTTCGACAACATCATGCTCAAGACCAAGACGGTGGGCGCCGAGGCCACGAAGGAGGGCATCAAGGTGAGCTTCGAGGGCGAGCAGGCACCCAAGGAGCCGCAGGTCTATGACCTGGTGCTGCAGGCGGTGGGCCGCAGCCCGAATGGCAAGAAGATCGGCGCGGAGAAGGCCGGCGTCGCGGTGAGCGACCGCGGCTTCATTCCGGTCGACATCCAGATGCGCACCAACGTGCCCCACATCTTCGCCATCGGCGACATCGTCGGCCAGCCCATGCTGGCGCACAAGGCGGTGCACGAGGCGCATGTGGCGGCCGAGGTGATTGCCGGCGAGCAGAAGGGCGACAAGGAGCTGTCGAGCGCCGCCTTCAATGCCCGCGTGATCCCGAGCGTGGCCTATACCGACCCCGAGGTGGCGTGGGTCGGGCTCACCGAGGACCAGGCCAAGGCCGAAGGCATCAAGATCAAGAAGGGCCATTTCCCGTGGACCGCTTCGGGCCGCGCCATCGCCAACGGCCGCGACGAGGGCTTCACCAAGCTGCTGTTCGACGCCCAGACGCATCGCATCCTGGGCGGCGGCATCGTCGGCACGCATGCCGGCGACATGATCGGGGAGATTGCGCTGGCCATCGAGATGGGCGCCGACGAGATCGACATCGGCAAGACCATCCATCCGCATCCGACGCTGGGCGAGAGCATCGGCATGGCGGCCGAGGTGGCGCACGGGACCTGTACCGACCTGCCGCCGGCCAAGAAGGCGGCCTGACCGGGGTTTCGGCCGGCCACAAAAAATCCCGCCGCGGCGGGATTTTTTTCGTCCTGATGGAGGACGCGAAGATCCGGGGAAAGGCTCAGTTGCCGGTGTGGGTTGCCGCAGTTGCCGCGGCCTTGATCTCGTCGTTCTGGGCGCCGCCGAGCACGCGCCGCGCGCCGTCGAAGCGGCGGCTCCAGTAGCTGCCGTTCATGTCTTCCACACGCACCTGGGCGCCCGTGCGCGGCGAGTGGATGAACTTGCCTTCGCCGACATAGATGCCGACATGGCTGAAGGCACGGCGCATGGTGTTGAAGAAGACCAAGTCGCCCGGCTTGAGCTGGCTGGGATCGATCTTCTCGGTGGCGGCTGCCTGCTCTTCGGCGCGGCGCGGCAGCACATGGCCGAGCGTCTGGTTGTACATCGCGCGAACGAAGCCGCTGCAATCAAAGCCGGATTCGGCCGAGTTGCCGCCGCGGCGATAGGGCACGCCGAGGAAGCCGATGGCGGTAACCACCAGGTCGGAGGTTCGTTCAGCGACGGTTTGGCGGACCTGCCTGAGTTGTCCGATGATGCCCTTGTCGGCCAGCAACCGGGCCAGTTCGTCGTCGGTTCGGTCCTGTTGGGGGGCGGCCTGGACGGCGACGGCAAACAGGAGAGACGCGGGTAGGACGAAAAAACGCATGGCGCGTAGGATATTGATGACGCGCAGTTATGTCAACCTCATCCGAATTGGTGAATGTATCTTCAAGTCTTTGATTTGTTTTATTTTTTTTGATTCGATCGAAGAAAAAATGTAACGGTCGATCTTTATGAACCATAAGCGATTGGCTGAAAGCGAACTTTCGTACTCGCATTGGAGGGGCGAACAGCCTGGATTCGCACTCCATTTCACGTCAAGATCGCACCAACTACCCGGAAAAGACATGAACCTGCGAATTCAGGAAGTTGGGCGCCTCCTGGGAAGGGCGGCCCTCGCGGCGGTTCTGGCCGTCGGGGGGGCCGCCACGGCGCAGATACGGCCGGAAACCATTTCAACCGGCCTCGAGAACCCGTGGGGCGTGGCCTTCTTGCCGGGCGGCCGTTTCGTGGTCACGGAGCGGGCCGGCCGGTTGCGGCTGATCGCTGCGGACGGCAAGATCGGCGCGCCCATTGCCGGCCTGCCGGCCATCGCGGCCGGAGGGCAGGGCGGCTTGCTCGACGTGCTGGCCGATTCGGGCTTCGACAAGAACCGCACGCTCTATTTCTGCTTCTCGGAACCTGCAGCCGGCGGCGGTGCGGGCAACGGCACGGCACTGGCCAGCACCCAGCTTTCGGCCGACGGCACGCGGCTCGAGAACCTGAAAATCATCTTCAGCCAGCAGCCCAAGGTGGCCAGCCGCCACCATTTCGGCTGCCGCATCGTCGAGGCGCGCGACGGCACGCTGTTTCTCACGCTGGGCGAGCGGTTCAGCCGCAAGGAAGATGCGCAGAAGCTCGACAACCACCTTGGCAAGGTGGTGCGCATCGCCAAGGACGGATCGGCGCCCGGGGACAACCCCTTCGTCGGCCGGGCGGGCGCGCTGCCCGAGATCTGGAGCTATGGCCACCGCAACGGACAGGGCGCAGCGCTCGCGCCCGATGGCCGCTTCTGGATGACCGAGCACGGTCCGCAGGGCGGCGACGAGATCAACATCCCGCAGGCCGGCCGCAACTACGGCTGGCCGGTGATCACCTACGGCGAGAACTATGGCGGCGGAAAGATCGGCGAGGGCATCACGGCGAGGGATGGCATGGAACAGCCGTTGCACTACTGGGTGCCGTCGATCGCGCCCTCGGGCATGGCTTTTCTTGCCAGCGACCGCTACGGTGCGGCATGGAAGGGCAACCTGTTCGTGGGTTCGCTCAAGTTCGGCTATCTCGACCGCATCGAGCTGAAGGACGGCAAGGTGGTGGCCGAGCACAAACTGCTGGCCGACGACCGGGCCCGCATTCGCGATGTGAAGCAGGGGCCGGACGGCCTGCTCTACGTGCTGACTGACGAATCCGACGGCAAGCTGCTGCGCCTGCGGCCGAACTGAGGCCCGCCTCCAGCCCTCAGCCGGGGCAGCCCGGCAGCGGCAAAGTCGGCAGCATGCGGCGCCAGAGCCGCGTCCACTCGGGCCAGTCGTGGCCGCCTTCGGTCGTGAAGACGCGGCCCGCGGGCAGCGCGGCCGCCAGCAGCCGATGGCTGAAGGCAAAGCGGTCGTCGGTGCCATAGCCCAGGTAGAGCGGCGGCCGCGGCCCGAAGGTGGTGGTGGCGCCGACGTAGCCGCGCAGCCACTGCCACAGCTGGGTTTCGTTCGGCGTTCGCGGGTCGCTGCCCGGCGGATCGCCCAGCGGCCCGGTCCAGCGGGCAAGGCCGCCGGCATTGGCAATGTCGGTGCCCAGCGTGCGTTCTCCGAGATAGGGCGCAATGGCGACGATGCCCGCGAGTTCGCCGGGATGGGTCTGCGCGTAGAGCAGCCCGCCGAAGCCGCCGACCGAAATGCCGACGATCCAGATGGCCTTGTAGCCCTGGCTGCGCGCCGGCGCGATCACGTCCCGCTGCAGGCGGTCGAGGATGGTCTTGCCGTTGTAGTAGCCAAGATGCGCGTCGACCCGCACCACGTCCACCGCGAGCCTGTTGTCGTTCAGGGCCTCGATGAAGCCTTCGCGCTCGAATTCGTCCGGGTGCGAGTACGCGCCGGGCAGCATCACGATCAGCGTGTCGGCGTTCGGCGTGCAGCTGCTCTTTTCGAGCGTGCGCTCCAGCGGCGCCTTGGCGGTGCGCAGGCCGCCGCATCCGGTCGCCACGAGCGCCGCGCCAAGGGCCAGAATCGGCAAATGGCGCCGGGCCGAAAAGAAGATCCGCATCCGACCGGAGTCTAGAGAGATACGTGCCCTTTCGGTGGTACGGTCTGGCCCCATCAATTCCATCTGAATGAAAGAACCGGTTCATGCTGCTCGACGCCTCGCTTTCCCAACTCGTCCTGGTCGACTTCCAGGCGCGGCTGATGCCGTCGATCTTCGAGGGCGAAGCGGTCGCGCAGAACGCGGTGCGGCTCGGCAGGATGGCCCAGCTGTTCCAGGTGCCGGTGTGGGGCACCGAGCACAACCCCTCCAAGCTCGGTGAAAACGTGCCCGACATCCGCGTGCTGTGCCAGCGCACCCTGTCGAAGATGCATTTCAGCGGCGTGGAGGAAGGCCTCGGCGAATGGCTGCGCGTGCCGGCGAAGGCGCCGCAGGGCAATGCCCGCAGCCTGCCCAAGCACCTGCAGAAGCCTGCGGCGGCCGCCGAAGAGCGCAATTCCATCGTGATTGCCGGCTGCGAAGCCCATGTCTGCCTGCTGCAGACCGCGCTCGACCTGCTGGAGGATGAATTCGAAGTCTGGGTCGTCACCGACGCCTGCAGCTCGCGCACCGAGCGCAACCGCGACGCCGCCTTCGACCGGCTGGCCGGTGCGGGGGCTGAACTCGTGACGACCGAGATGGTCGGCTTCGAATGGCTGCGCACGGCGGAGCACCCCGCGTTTTCCGAACTGCTCGCGCTGATCCGATAGCCGCGGCCGGCGGCGCACCACAAGGGCTCGGCCGGATTGTTCAGGCCGTCAGCTTGCTGCAAGATCGGTCTCCATAATTATGAATTCAGTTTTGGCGATGCCGCCAGGGCCGGATGAATAACAGGAGACATATCCAGATGAGCCGCTACGAAGAGTTCTATCGCCAGTCCGTCGATGCGCCCGAGGCCTTCTGGGCCGAGCAGGCGAAGCTGATCGACTGGCAGACCCCCGCAGAGCAGATCCTCGACGCGAGCCAGCCGCCCTTTGCGCGCTGGTTCGTGGGCGGCACCACCAATCTGTGCCACAACGCGGTCGACCGGCACCTGGCCACGCGCGGCGACCAGCCTGCGCTGATCTTCGTTTCCACCGAAACCGGGGTGGAGAAGAGCTACAGCTTCAAGGAACTGCACGCCGAAGTGCAGCGCACCGCCGCCAGCCTGATCGAACTGGGCGTGGGGAAGGGCGACCGCGTGCTCATCTACATGCCGATGATTCCCGAGGCCGCCTTCGCGATGCTGGCCTGCGCGCGCATCGGCGCCATCCACTGCGTGGTGTTCGGCGGATTCGCGAGCGGCTCGCTGGCCACGCGCATCGAGGACGCCGAGCCCAAGGTGGTGGTGAGCGCCGACGCCGGCTCGCGCGGCGGCAAGGTCATTGCGTACAAGCCGCTGCTCGACGAGGCGATCCGGCTGTCGAAGTACAAGCCGGCCGCGCTGCTGCTCACCGACCGCGGCCTGGCCCCCATGGACCTGACGGCCGGCCGCGACCACCTGGCCGGCGAACTCCGGCAAAAGCATCTCGACGCCGAGGTGCCATGCACCTGGCTGGCCGCCACCGACATCAGCTACACCATCTACACCAGCGGCACCACCGGCAAGCCCAAGGGTGTGCAGCGCGACGTCGGCGGCTATGCCGTGGCGCTGGCCGCGAGCATGAAGCACATCTTCGACGGCCGGCCTGGCGAAACCTACTTCTCGACCAGCGATATCGGCTGGGTGGTGGGCCACAGCTACATCGTCTACGGCCCCCTGATCGCCGGCATGGCCACCCTCATGTACGAGGGCCTGCCCACGCAAGGCATCGACCGGCAGCCCGACGGCGGCATCTGGTGGCGCCTGGTCGAGAAATACAAGGTGACGGTGATGTTCAGCGCACCCACCGCGGTGCGCGTGCTCAAGAAGCAGGATCCGGCGCTGCTGAAGAAATACGACCTGTCGAGCCTGCGCGCGCTGTTCCTTGCCGGCGAGCCGCTCGACGAGCCCACCGCGCGCTGGATCAGCGAAGGTCTGGGCGTGCCGATCATCGACAACTACTGGCAGACCGAGTCGGGCTGGCCGATGATCACCATTGCCAACGGGGTCGAGGCCAAGCCCAGCAAGTTCGGCAGCCCCGGTGTTCCGATGTACGGCTACCGCATCAAGATCCTGCACGAATCGACCGGCGAGGAATTGACCGCCCCCAACGAAAAGGGCGTGGTCGTGGTCGAAGGCCCGACCCCGCCCGGCTTCATGCAGACGGTGTGGAAGGACGATGCGCGCTTCGTCGACACCTACTGGAAGAGCGTGCCGGGCAGGATGGTCTATTCGACCTTCGACTGGGGCATTCGCGACGAAGACGGCTACTTCTACATCCTCGGGCGCACCGACGACGTGATCAACGTGGCCGGCCACCGCCTGGGTACCCGCGAGATCGAGGAGAGCATCTCGGGCCACGCCAACGTGGCCGAAGTGGCGGTGGTGGGTGTGGCCGATGCGCTCAAGGGCCAGGTGGCAATGGCTTTCGTGGTGCCGAAGGACGGCATCGCCGTGACCGACGCCGACGCGGCGCTGAAGCTCGAAGGCGAGCTCATGAAGGTGGTGGCCGACCAGCTCGGTGCGCTGGCGCGGCCCGCGCGGGTGCGCTTCGTCTCGGGCCTGCCCAAGACCCGCAGCGGCAAGCTGCTGCGGCGTGCCATCCAGGCCGTGTGCGAACAGCGCGATCCGGGCGACCTGACCACCATCGACGACCCTGCCACCCTGCAGCAGATCAGGCAGCTGGTTTCTTCCGCCTGAGTGAGCAAAGCGGGCCTTGCGAAGCCGCGTCGAGCCGTCATATGTTTGACGTGGCACAATGCGAAGGTACTCAGGCCCTTCCCCAGCCACAGTCGCATCCGCCAACCGGTTCAGCCGTGTCGCGGAAGGTTTCTTAACCAGCTAGTGCTTCCTTCAGGGAAGCGAAGGTCAGCGGATCATGAGCGATTCCTCAAAGCCCACGGCGTATGCCGCGTATCAGGGCAACACGTACCTCTTCGGCGGCAATGCGCCCTATGTCGAGGAGATGTACGAAAACTACCTTTCCAATCCCGGCAGCGTGCCTGACAACTGGCGTTCGTATTTCGACGCCCTGCAGAACGTGCCCGCGGTCGATGGCTCCAACACCAGGGACGTTCCGCACCAGCCGGTGATCAACGCTTTCGCCGAACGCGCGAAGCAGGGCACCACCAAGGTCGTGCAGGCCAGCGGCGCGGATTCCGAGCTCGGCCGCAAGCGCACCGCCGTCCAGCAGCTGATCGCCGCCTACCGCAACGTCGGCGCCCGCTGGGCCGACCTGGATCCCCTCAAGCGCGCCGAGCGCCCGGCCATCCCGGAACTCGAGCCCTCGTTCTACGGCTTCACCGATGCCGACCTCGAGACGGTGTTCAACACCAGCAACACCTTCTTCGGCAAGGAGACCATGTCGCTGCGCGACCTGCTCAATGCCTTGCGCGAAACGTACTGCGGCACCATCGGCGCCGAGTACATGTACACCACCGACCAGAATCACAAGCGCTGGTGGCAGCAGAAGCTCGAAAGCGCCCGCACCAATCCGCAGCTGACCGCCGAGCAGAAGAAGCACGTGCTCAACCGGCTGACCGCGGCCGAAGGCCTCGAGCGCTTCCTGCACACCAAGTACGTGGGCCAGAAGCGCTTCTCCCTCGAAGGCGGCGAGAGCTTCATCGTCTCGATGGACGAGCTGATCAACCAGGCCGGCATCAAGGGCGTGCAGGAAATCGTGATCGGCATGGCCCACCGCGGCCGCCTCAACGTGCTGGTCAACTCGCTCGGCAAGATGCCGGCCGACCTGTTCGCCGAGTTCGACCACACCGCTCCTGAAGACCTGCCCAGCGGCGACGTCAAGTACCACCAGGGCTTCAGCTCGGACGTGACCACGCCCGGCGGACCGGTGCACCTGAGCCTGGCCTTCAACCCCTCGCACCTCGAGATCGTGAACCCCGTGGTCGAAGGCTCGGTGCGCGCCCGCATGGACCGCCGCGCCGACCCGCAGGGCAAGCAGGTGCTGCCCGTGCTCGTGCACGGCGACGCCGCCTTCGCGGGCCAGGGCGTCGTGATGGAAACGCTGGCGCTGGCCGAGACCCGTGGCTACTTCACGGGCGGCACGGTGCACATCGTGATCAACAACCAGATCGGCTTCACCACCAGCGACCCGCGCGACAGCCGCTCGACGCTGTATTGCTCGGACATCGTCAAGATGATCGAGGCGCCGGTGCTGCACGTGAACGGCGACGATCCCGAGGCCGTGGTGCTCGCCACCCAGCTCGCCCTCGAATTCCGCATGGAGTTCCAGAAGGACGTGGTGGTCGACATCATCTGCTTCCGCAAGCTCGGCCACAACGAGCAGGACACGCCTTCGCTCACCCAGCCGCTGATGTACAAGAAGATCGCCCAGCACCCCGGCACGCGCAAGCTGTACGCTGACAAGCTGGCGACGCAGGGCCTGGGCGAAACGCTCGGCGACGACATGGTCAAGGCCCAGCGCGCCGCCTTCGACGAAGGCCGCAACACGGTCGACCCGGTGCTCACGAACTTCAAGAGCAAGTACGCCGTCGACTGGAATCCGTACCTCAACAAGAAGTGGACCGACGCCGGCGACACCGCCATTCCGTCCAGCGAGTGGAAGCGCCTGGCCGAGAAGATCACCACGGTGCCGGCCGGCTTCACGGTGCACCCGCTCGTGAAGAAGGTGCTGGACGACCGCGCCGCCATGGGCCGCGGCGACGTGAACGTCGACTGGGGCATGGGCGAGCACATGGCCTTTGCCTCGCTGGTGGCCAGCGGCTACCCGGTGCGCCTGTCGGGCGAGGACAGCGGCCGCGGCACGTTCACGCACCGCCACGCCGTGCTGCACGACCAGAACCGCGAGAAGTTCGACGAAGGCACCTACACGCCGCTGCAGAACGTGGCCGAGAACCAGGCACCGTTCGTCGTGATCGACTCGATCCTGTCGGAAGAAGCCGTGCTCGCGTTCGAATACGGCTACGCCTCGAACGACCCGAACACGCTCGTGATCTGGGAAGCCCAGTTCGGCGACTTCGTGAACGGCGCGCAAGTGGTGATCGACCAGTTCATCGCCTCGGGCGAAGTGAAGTGGGGCCGCGTCAACGGCCTGACCATGATGCTGCCGCACGGCTACGAAGGCCAGGGCCCCGAGCACAGCTCGGCACGCCTCGAACGCTTCATGCAACTGAGCGCCGACACCAACATGCAGGTGGTGCAGCCGACCACGGCCAGCCAGATCTTCCACGTGCTGCGCCGCCAGATGGTGCGCAACCTGCGCAAGCCGCTGATCATCATGACGCCGAAGTCGCTGCTGCGTAACAAGGACGCGACCTCGCCGCTGTCCGAGTTCACCAAGGGCGGCTTCCAGACGGTCATTCCGGACAGCAAGGGCCTGAAGGCCGAGAAGGTCAAGCGCCTGATCGCCTGCTCGGGCAAGGTCTACTACGACCTGGCCAAGAAGCGCGAAGAAAAGGGCGACGACGACGTGGCGATCATCCGCGTCGAGCAGCTCTATCCGTTCCCGCACAAGGCCTTTGCGGCCGAGATCAAGAAGTACCCGAATCTCGTCGACGTGGTCTGGTGCCAGGACGAGCCGCAGAACCAGGGCGCCTGGTTCTTCGTGCAGCACTACATCCACGAGAACATGCAGGAAGGCCAGAAGCTCGGCTACTCCGGCCGCGCCGCTTCGGCATCGCCTGCAGTCGGCTATTCGCACCTGCACCAGGAACAGCAGAAGGCGCTGGTCGATGGCGCATTTGGCAAGCTCAAGGGCTTCGTGCTGACCAAGTAATTCCAAGCCTCTTTTTCACACGAACACCTGAAGAACAAAACGGAGCTCACTCCAAATGTCTATCGTAGAAGTCAAAGTCCCCCAGCTTTCCGAATCCGTGGCCGAAGCCACCATGCTCACCTGGAAGAAGAAGGCCGGCGAAGCCGTCGCCGTCGATGAAATCCTGATCGAGATCGAGACCGACAAGGTCGTGCTCGAAGTGCCCGCGCCCTCGGCAGGCGTGCTGGCGGAAATCGTGCAGCCCGATGGCGCCACCGTGGTGGCCGACCAGCTGATCGCGAAGATCGACACCGAAGGCAAGGCCGGTGCCGCAGCGCCTGCAGCGGCACCTGCTGCAGCCCCGGCAGCTGCTGCGCCTGCTCCGGCGGCTGCCGCCGCCGCCGCCGTCGGTGGTTCGAAGTCCGACGTCGCGATGCCCGCCGCTGCCAAGCTGCTGGCCGACAACAACCTGAAGACCGGCGACGTGGCCGGCACCGGCAAGGACGGCCGCGTCACCAAGGGCGACGTGCTCGGCGCGGTCGCTTCGGGCGCCAAGCCCGCAGCCACCGTGGCCGCACCGGCCGCCAAGCCGGCGCTGCCGCAAGTCGCCGCGCCCACCAGCGCGCCCGACCTGGGCGAGCGCCCCGAGCAGCGCGTGCCGATGAGCCGCCTGCGCGCCCGCATCGCCGAGCGCCTGATCCAGTCGCAGTCGACCAACGCCATCCTCACGACCTTCAACGAGGTCAACATGGCGCCCGTCATGGAACTGCGCAAGCGCTTCCAGGACAGCTTCACCAAGGAGCACGGCGTGAAGCTCGGCTTCATGAGCTTCTTCGTGAAGGCCGCGGTGCATGCGCTCAAGAAGTACCCGGTGATCAACGCCTCGGTCGATGGCAACGACATCCTGTACCACGGCTACTTCGACATCGGCATCGCCGTTGGTTCGCCGCGCGGCCTCGTGGTGCCCATCCTGCGCAACGCCGACCAGATGAGCTTTGCCGACATCGAGAAGAAGATCGCCGAATACGGCAAGAAGGCGCAGGACGGCAAGCTCGGCATCGAAGAGATGACCGGCGGCACCTTCTCCATCTCGAACGGCGGCACCTTCGGTTCGATGCTCTCGACGCCGATCATCAACCCGCCCCAGTCGGCCATCCTCGGCGTGCATGCCACCAAAGACCGCGCCGTGGTCGAGAACGGTCAGATCGTGGTTCGCCCGATGAACTACCTCGCCATGAGCTACGACCACCGCATCATCGACGGCCGCGAAGCCGTGCTGGGCCTGGTGGCCATGAAGGAAGCGCTCGAAGATCCGTCGCGCCTGCTGTTCGACATCTGAGGGGAAAGAATCAGATGGCCAACAAACAATTCGACGTCATCGTCATCGGCGGCGGCCCCGGCGGCTACATCGCCGCGATCCGCGCGGCGCAACTGGGCTTCAACGTGGCCTGCATCGACGAGTGGAAGAACGGCAAGGGCGGCCCGGCACCGGGCGGCACCTGCACCAACGTCGGCTGCATTCCGTCCAAGGCGCTGCTGCAATCGTCGGAGCACTTCGAGCAGGCCGGCCACCACTTCGCCGACCATGGCATCAAGGTCGAAGGCCTGGGGCTGGACCTCGACAAGATGCTGGCCCGCAAGGACCAGGTCGTGAAGCAGAACAACGACGGCATCCTGTACCTGTTCAAGAAGAACAAGATCAGCTTCTTCCATGGCCGCGGCTCGTTCGTGAAGGCGGGCGAAGCCGGCTACGAGATCAAGGTCGCGGGCGCCGCCGAAGAGTCGATCGACGGCAAGCACGTCATCGTGGCCACGGGCTCCAACGCCCGTGCGCTGCCGGGTGCGCCGTTCGACGAGGAGAACATCCTCTCGAACGACGGCGCGCTGCGCATCGGCGCGGTGCCGAAGAAGCTGGGCCTGATCGGCTCGGGCGTCATCGGCCTTGAAATGGGCTCGGTGTGGCGCCGCCTCGGCGCCGAAGTCACGGTGCTCGAAGCGCTGCCGACCTTCCTCGGCGCGGTCGACGAGCAGATCGCCAAGGAGGCCAAGAAGGCCTTCGACAAGCAGAAGCTCAAGATCGAACTCGGCGTGAAGGTCGGCGAGATCAAGTCGTCCAAGAAGGGCGTGAGCGTGGCCTGGACCAACGCCAAGGGCGAGGCCCAGGTGCTGGAAGTCGACAAGCTGATCGTCTCGATCGGCCGCGTGCCCAACACCATCGGCCTGAATGCCGAAGCCGTGGGCCTGAAGCTCGACGAGCGCGGCGCCATTGCCGTGGACGACGACTGCAAGACCAGCCTGCCCAACGTCTGGGCCATCGGCGACGTGGTGCGCGGCCCGATGCTCGCGCACAAGGCCGAGGAAGAGGGCGTTGCCGTGGCGGAGCGCATTGCGGGCCAGCACGGCCACGTCAACTTCAACACCGTGCCGTGGGTGATCTACACCAGCCCCGAGATCGCGTGGGTCGGCCAGACCGAGCAGCAGCTCAAGGCCGCGGGCCGCGCCTACAAGGCCGGCACCTTCCCGTTCCTCGCGAACGGCCGCGCGCGCGCACTGGGCGACACGACCGGCATGGTCAAGTTCCTGGCCGACGCGGCCACGGACGAGATCCTGGGCGTGCACATCGTGGGCCCGCAGGCCAGCGAGCTGATCTCCGAGGCCGTGGTGGCGATGGAATTCAAGGCGAGCGCCGAAGACATCGCGCGCATCTGCCATGCGCACCCGTCGCTGTCGGAAGCCACGAAGGAAGCGGCACTGGCCGTGGACAAGCGCACGCTGAACTTCTGATCCATTGACCACCAGCGTCAAACAGGCCTATGAGGCGGAACTCGCCGTGCGCGGGTTCCAGAGCGATCCCGCGCAACTGCGCGCCGTGGAAGCGCTGGATCGCTGCGCCCGGGAGTGGGCCGAGTACAAGGCCCAGCGCTCCAACGCGCTGAAGAAGTTCATCAACCGGCCTGAGCTGCCGCGCGGCGTCTACATGTACGGTGGCGTCGGGCGGGGCAAGAGCTTCCTGATGGACCTGTTCTTCAACGCGGTGCCGCTCAGGCGCAAGACCCGGCTGCACTTCCACGAGTTCATGCGCGAGGTGCACCGCGAACTGCGCGAGCTGCAGGGCACGGTCAACCCGCTCGACGAGCTGGGGCTGCGCATCTCCAAGCGCTACAAGCTGATCTGCTTCGACGAATTCCACGTGGCGGACATCACCGACGCGATGATTCTTCATCGCCTGCTGGTGGCGCTGTTCGAGAACGGCGTGGGCTTTGTCACCACCTCCAACTTCAAGCCCGACGATCTTTACCCCGGCGGGCTGCACCGCGACCGCATCCTGCCCGCGATTGCGCTGCTCAACCAGAAGCTCGAGGTGCTGAGCGTGGACAACGGCACCGACTACCGGCGCCGCACGCTCGAGCAGCTGCGCATGTACCTGACGCCGAACGATGCCTCGGCCGAAAAGGAGATGCGCAAGGCCTTCGACCGGTTGGCCGAAACGGCCGATGAAAACCCGGTCCTGCACATCGAGCAGCGCGAGATCCGCGCCAGGCGCAAGGCCGGCGGCGTGGTCTGGTTCGACTTCAAGACGCTGTGCGGCGGACCGCGTTCGCAGAACGACTATCTGGAGATCGCCAGCCAGTTCCACACGGTGCTGCTGTCCGACGTGCCGCACATGCCGGTGCGCATGGCCTCCGAAGCACGCCGTTTCACCTGGCTGGTCGACGTCTTGTACGACCGGCGCGTCAAGCTCATCATGTCGGCCGAGGTACCGCCGGAGGCGTTGTACACCGAAGGGCCGCTTGCGCATGAATTCCCGCGAACGGTTTCCAGGCTCACCGAAATGCAATCGAGCGAGTTCCTCTCGCTGGAACGCCGTATCGTCGACACTCGACTGACATGAAAAAAATTGTTCTTGCCATGCTGATGGCCTTGGGCAGCCTGCCGCTCTGGGCACAGTCCAACGCGGCCGCGGGCAATGCGAACTTCGAAGCGGAGCGCAGCCGGCTGGCCGCCGAGCGCGCGGCCATCGACGCGCGCTTCGAAAAGGAGCGGGCCGCCTGCTACCAGAAGTTCGCGGTCGAGGACTGCCTGCGCGACAGCCGCAAGCGCCGCCGCGTCGAGACCGACCACATCAAGCGCCAGGAAACGGCCATCAACGACATCGAGCGCCAGCGCCGTGGCGCGGCCGAGCTCGAGAAGCTCGACCAGAAGGCCGCCACGCGGCGCCCGCAGGACACGCCCGAGAAGCAGGAAGAGGCTAAAAAAGCCCAGCAGGACCGCGAGCAGCGCGCGACCGACCATGCGGCGAGCCGCGCCACGACGGCGGCCGAGGCCGACGAGCGCCGGCGCCAGTTCGAGGCCAAGCAGAAGGCCCACGCCGACGAGCAGGCCAAGGCCGCCCAGCGGCGCGCCGAGGCACCGGCGGCGGTCGAGCGCTTCGAAAGCAAGCAGCAAAAGGCGGCCGAGCACCGGGCCAGCCGCGAGCGGCAGAACGCCGAACGCACCAAGCCGCGCGGTGCACCCTTGCCCCCGCCGCCGGCATCGCCTGCTTCGGCGCCCAGCCGCTGAGCCGCCCACCTCGCCGGGCGAGCGTCCTGCGGCGGCGGTGCTCAGTCTTGCGGAAGCGCTTCGAGCTTCAGCACCACGATCGAGATGTTGTCGCCCGTGCCGCGCGCCCGGCGGCGCGCTTCTCCCACCAGGATTTCCACCGCTTCGCGCGGCGGTTCCGCATACAGGACGCTGGCCAGCTCTTCGGGGCTGAAGTAGTGCCAGAGCCCGTCGCTGCAGGCCATCAGCAGGTCGCCCGGCTGCATTGCGGGAATGTAGTGCGGCTCGACGGGCGGGGGCGTCGTGGTCATGCCCAGGCATCCGAGGAGGATGTTGCCCTTGGGATGGACATTGGCCTCGGCCTCGGTGATTTCGCCGCGGTCGATGAGCACCTGGACATAGGAATGGTCGCGCGTGCGCCTGACGAGCTCGCCGTTCTGGAAGTGATAGATGCGCGAGTCGCCGGCATGGATCCAGGCGCAGTCGCCCCTGGGGTTCATCAGAAAGGCGGCGAGCGTGCTGTGGGGTTCCTGCTCGCTCGACAGGGCCGTGAGCTTGATGACGGTGTGCGCATCCTCCAGCAGCTGCCGCAGCACGGCCGCGGAGCTGTCGCGGTCGGGGTGGTAGCGCGTGAACAGCTGGCGCGCCGTCATCAGCACCTGGTCGGAGGCCTTGCGCCCGCCGCTGCGCCCGCCCATGCCGTCGGCAATGATGCCCAGCATGCAGCCGGGCACGCGCGGATGGCTCATCATCAGGACCTGGTCCTGCTGATAGGGGCGATCTCCCTTGTGGAGACCGGTGGCGGCGGCAAGCCGAAAGCCTTGTGTCATGAGCGCAAATGCGCCAATGGCGCGCCTTCTGTCTTCTCGTGGATTCGTAGCAGGACGTATTATCGAGTGAACACGAGCTGTGGGCGGAATACGTTCGCAGCGCCAACGTTGGACTCCAATCTTCACTCCCTTTCCCGCCAATTGATCGAGCTGCGCATCGAACACGCCGATCTCGACGCCACCATCGACCGCCTGGCCGAAGCTTCGCCGCAGGACGAGCTGCTGCTGCGGCGCCTGAAGAAGCGCCGGCTTGCGCTGCGCGACCAGATCACGCGGCTCGAGAACGTGCTCGATCCGAAAGAACCCGCGTGAGTGAAACACTCGAGGACAAGGTGCGCGACGCCTTCGCGCAGGGCGGCGTCCTGTCGCGTGCCGCCGAGCAGTTCCGCGAGCGCTCGGGGCAGACCGAAATGGCGCTGGCCGTTGCCCGCACCATCGAGGACGGCGGCGTGCTGGTGGTCGAGGCCGGCACCGGCGTGGGCAAGACCTTTTCCTACCTCGTTCCGGCATTGCTGAGCGGCGAGCGCGTGCTGCTGTCGACCGCCACCAAGACCCTGCAGGACCAACTGTTCGGCCGCGACCTTCCGCGTCTGGTCGAGGCGCTCGAACTGCCGGTGCGAACGGCGCTGCTCAAAGGGCGCGCGAGCTACCTGTGCCTGCACCGGCTCGACCTGGCGCGCCACGATGCGTCGCTGCCGGAGCGCGGCAGCCTGCGAACGCTTGCCAAGATCGAGCAGTGGTCCAAGGCCACGCGAACCGGCGACCTGGCCGAGCTGCCCGGGCTGGACGAGCGCTCGCCGCTCATCCCCCTGATCACCTCCACGCGCGAGAACTGCCTGGGCGCCCAGTGCCCGCAGTTCAAGCCCTGCCACGTCAACCTGGCGCGGCGCGAGGCGCTGGCGGCCGACGTGGTGGTCATCAACCATCACCTGTTCTTCGCCGATCTTGCGGTGCGCGAGACCGGCATGGCGGAATTGCTGCCGACCGTGAGCGTGGTCGTGTTCGACGAGGCGCACCAGCTCAATGAAACCGGCGTGCAGTTCCTGGGCGCGCAGCTCGGCAGCGGGCAGGCCCTGGACTTCGCGCGCGACCTGCTTGGTGCGGGCTTGCAGCATGCGCGCGGACTGGTCGACTGGCAGCAGTTGGTGGCGGCCGTCGAACGCGCCGCGCGCGAGCTGCGGCTTGCGGTCGGCAAGCAGTGGCCCGGCACCAAGCTGCGCTGGGTCGGGCCGTCGCCGGAAGGCATCGATGCGCAGGCCTGGCAGGACGCACTCGAAGCCCTGCAGCATGCCTTTGAAATGGCCGCCGAAGGGCTCGACACCGTCAGCGAGATATCGCCCGATTTCGTGCGCCTGTACGAACGGGCGCAGCAGCTCGCCAAGCGCGCGGCACGCTTCGCGCTGCCCTGCGAAACCGATTCGGTGCGCTGGGTCGATGTGGGCACGCAACTGCGCCTGGTCGAATCGCCGCTCGACATAGCCGAGGCCATGCGCACGCGCGTGCTCAAGATCGGCAGCGGAGCTGCCCATGAAGACGGCGACGAGCAAGAAGGCCGCGCCGCGCCGGAAGACAACGGACGCGCCTGGGTCTTCACCTCCGCCACGCTGGGCGACGAACCCACGCTGCGCTGGTTCACCGAGCCGTGCGGCCTGGGCGATGCGCAGGTGCTGCGGGTGCAGAGCCCCTTCGACTATGCCGCGCAGGCCGGGCTCTATGTGCCGCGTGCCTTTCCCAAGCCCAACGATGCCGCCCACAGCACGCGGGTTGCGCAGCTGGCCGCGCGCGGCGCCGCCGAGCTCGGCGGCCGGACCCTGGTGCTGACGACCACGCTGCGCGCGCTGCGCGCGATCGGCGACGAAATGAAGCAGCAGTTCGAGCGGCTCGAGGCGGACGTGCGGCCCGAGGTGCTGGTACAGGGCGAGCTGCCCAAGCGCGTGCTCATGGACCGCTTCCGCGAAGGCGCGGAGGGTGGGCGCGCCGGCTGCGTGCTGGTGGCATCCGCATCGTTCTGGGAGGGCTTCGATGCGCCCGGGGACGCATTGCAGCTGGTGGTGATCGACAAGCTGCCGTTCCCTCCGCCCAACGACCCGCTGGTCGAGGCGCGCTCGCAGCGTCTCGAAGCCCAGGGACGCAGTTCATTCAGCGACTACTCGCTGCCCGAGGCGGCCGTGGCGCTGAAGCAGGGGGCAGGGCGGTTGATCCGCCGCGAAACGGACTGCGGCGTGCTTGCCATTTGCGACACCCGCCTGGTTGCCATGGGCTATGGCCGGCGGCTGCTGGCCGCGCTGCCGCCGATGCGCAGGCTGGAAAGCGAAGCCGACTTCGAGGCGGCGATCGGCGAACTCAGGAATTCGCTCTCGGCCTGAAGGGCGCAGACGAAAAAAAAGCCCCGAAGGGCTTTTTTTCGTTCCAGCGGATTACCAGACCTTCCACCAGGGATCGTCCTTGCCCTTGAAGCCGCGCGCGAGGTATTCGCTGTTCGGGTAGTTGGTGGTCAGCACGCGCTGGGCGTCGTCGCGCAGGTCCTTCATGCCGAGCGCATCGTAGGAGCGCACGATGATGTACAGCGCTTCTTCGAGCGCGGGCACCTCGCGGTAGTCGGACAGCGCAAGCTGCGCCCGGTTGATCGCTGCGAGGTAGGCGCCGCGCGAGTAGTAGTAGCGCGCCACGTGCACTTCGTACTGCGCGAGCGAGTTCACGATGTAGTTCATGCGCTGGCGCGCGTCGGGCGCGTAGCGCGACTCGGGGAAGCGCGTCACCAGTTCCTTGAACGACTCGAACGATTCCTTGGCGGCCTTCTGGTCGCGCTCGGACAGGTCCTGGCGCGTGAGGAACGCGAACATGCCGAGGTCGTCGTTGAAGTTGATCACGCCCTTGAGGTAGAGCGCGTAGTCGATGGCCGGGCTGGCCGGATGCAGCTTCAGGAAGCGGTCGATCGTGGCGATGGCATTGGCCTTTTCGCCGGACTTGTACTGGGCGTAGGCCTTCTCGAGCTGGGCCTGCTGCGCGAGCGGCGTACCGGCTGCGCGGCCTTCGAGCTTTTCGTAAAGCGGCACGGCCTTGTCGTAGGCGCCGGAACCTGCTTCGTCCTTGGCTTCGGCGTAGATGCGGTTGGGGCTCCAGTTGGCGGTCTTGTCGACGGAGGTGGAGGAGCAGCCGGCTGCAAGCAGCGCTGCCGCGCTGAGCGCGATCCAGGAGGGGACCGATAATTTGGCGCGAAACATCACATACGGCTTTCGTGAAACAGTTGCCCTCAATTATATCGACCGCCCCCCTGGACACGGTCCCCGACCCAGCCGAGGCCGACGAGGGCGCCGACCCGGTCGAATCCAGCGAACTGCGGCCCTTCACGGTGGGCCAGGCCGAGCATGGCCAGCGGCTGGACCGCGCGCTGGCCGCCCTGGTGCCGGAATTTTCTCGCAACTATCTGCAACAGCTGATCGAAGCCGGCGCCGTGGAACTGCAGGGACGCACCCTGCTGAAGGCCTCCGCGACGGTGCGCGTCGGGCAGACCGGGCGCATCGAGCTGCGCCCGACGCCCCAGAGCCAGGCCTTCCGGCCCGAGGCGATGGACATCGTCACGGTGCACGAGGACGAGCATCTGCGCATCATCGACAAGCCGGCCGGCCTGGTGGTGCATCCGGCGCCGGGCCATTGGAGCGGCACGCTGCTGAACGGTTTGCTCGCGCTCGACCCCAAGGCCGCGTTGCTGCCGCGCGCGGGCATCGTGCACCGGCTCGACCGCGACACCAGCGGGCTCATGGTCGTGGCGCGCACCCGGGCCGCGATGGATGCCATGGTGGCGCTGATCGCGGCGCGCGAAGTCAAGCGGCAGTACCTCGCGCTCGGCCACAAGCCCTGGGCCGGTGCGGCAGCCCGGCAGGTCGACGCGCCGATCGGCCGCGATCCGCGCAACCGTTTGCGCATGGCCGTGGTCGACCTCGAACGCCATGCCGGCAAGACGGCGCGAACGCTCATCGAGCGCCTGGACAGCAACGCCGAGGCTTGCGCCGTGCGGTGCACGCTCGAAACGGGCCGCACGCACCAGATCCGTGTGCACATGGCGTCCATCGGGCATCCGCTGATCGGCGATGCGCTCTATGGCGGGGCTCCGGCCGCGGGGCTGGGGCGGCAGGCGCTGCACGCCTTCAGGCTCGCGTTCGTGCATCCCGTCACGCAAGCGGCGCTGGAACTGCGCTCCCTTCCGCCGGCCGATCTGGTTCAGGCGTTCCAGGCCCTGGGGCTGGATTACAATCGCGCCTGACGGCCCGAGGGCCGCGCCGGCCACCCCGATGCCGGCCTTGCGTTGCACTCGCCGCGTGCCGGCAGCGCCTCCTTTCATCCTTCTGAACAAGCGTCCCCGAGACGCCTTTTCCCGGATAACGCAAACCATGAATACGGCGGATGCCAAGCGCATTCTCGAAACCGCCTTGATCTGTTCGAGCCAGCCGCTGCCAGTGCGCGACATGCGCGTGCTGTTCGACGACGAGCTGGGCGTGGACACCATCAAGGTGCTGTTGCTCGAACTGCAGGAAGACTGGGCGCAGCGCGGCCTGGAACTGGTGAACGTTGCCAGCGGCTGGCGCTTCCAGAGCCGGCCCGAGATGCGCGACCACCTCGACCGCCTGCATCCCGAGAAGCCGCCGCGCTACACCCGCGCCGCCCTCGAGACGCTGGCCATCATTGCCTACCGCCAGCCGGTCACGCGCGGCGACATGGAAGACATCCGCGGCGTCACCATCAACTCCCTCATCCTCAAGCAGCTCGAGGACCGCGGCTGGGTCGAGGTCATCGGCCACCGCGAAACCGTCGGCCGGCCGGCGCTGTACGCCACCACGCGGCAGTTTCTCGACGACCTCGGCCTTGCGTCGCTCGACCAGCTGCCGCTGATCGAAACGCCGGCCCAGCAGGCGGCGCTGGTCGACGCGCTCGACCAGGCATCGGGCAACCAGCCCGGGCTGCCGATGGACGTGCCGAACGAATCCGACGCCGATGCCTCGGCCATGCCGGAGGCCGACTCGGAAACGGGTGCGCCAGCCGGCCTGGCCGCCGCCGAGGCTCCTGAAGCCGTCGAAGCCGCCGCTGCGCAGTTCGCCGAGGACGCGGCCGCTCCCGAAGAGCCCGCCGACATCCCGGCTCCCCCGGAAGTCGAGCCATCCGTCGAGCTCGAAACCGAAGCCCCGTCGCCCGACGAGACCGATCCCTACGCTGTTCCCCCCGGAAAAACCTCATGAGCCCCTCCGACATCGACGACGCGGCCATCGTGCCGGCCCAGCCCGAATCCAAGAAAAAGAAGGCGAAGGCGGCTGTCTCCGGCCCGTCTGCGGACGCCGAAGCGGGCGTGCCCGCGGCCGAGGCTCCAAAGAAGCCGCGCGCCCCGCGCCGCAAGAAGGTCGTGGAACCGGCGGCCGGCGAGAGCGAGCCTGCGGCAACCGAAACTTCCGAATCCGCGGTCCAGGTGGCCGATGCGGCGCCTGCCGCCGCGCCGGCCGTGCCCGTCGAGCCCCTGGTGCATCGCGCGCAAGACCGCGCCGAAGAAGATGCTCGCGCGCCTTCCTACGACGACGAAGATGAGGAAGAAGAACCCGACGAGGAAGAGGACGACCTCGACCGCGCACGCCGCGCCGCCGAGCGCGAGCAGCGCAACGCGCCGCCGCCCGAGCCGATCCGCTTCGCAGACGTCATCTCGGGCCAGTTCGACGCCGACGAAGAGAGTCCCGAAGTCCCGCCGCTCAAGCGCGTGCTGCTGCCGGAGGCCGATTCGCCCAAGCTGCACAAGGTGCTTGCGCAGGCGGGCCTGGGCTCGCGGCTCGAGATGGAAGCGCTCATTCTCCAGGGCCGCATCTCGGTGAACAACGAGCCGGCCCACATCGGCCAGCGCATCCAGTACGGCGACCAGGTCAAGATCAACGGCAAGCCGATCCGCTACCGCATCGCGCCGCCGCCGCCGCGCGTGATCGCCTACCACAAGCCGGTGGGCGAAGTCGTGACGCACGACGATCCGCAGAACCGCCCGACGGTGTTCCGCAAGCTGCCGCGCCTGCAGCAGGGCAAGTGGCAATCGGTCGGCCGGCTCGACCTGAACACAGAAGGCCTGCTGCTGTTCAGCAGCTCCGGCGACCTCGCCAACCAGCTGATGCACCCGCGCTTCGGCCTGGAGCGCGAATACGCCGTGCGCGTGCTGGGTGCGCTCAATGCCGAGGAAAAGAAGAAGCTGCTCGAAGGCGTTCGCCTGGACGATGGCATGGCCCAGTTCGGCACCATCGAGGAGGGCGGCGGCGAGGGCTCCAACCACTGGTACCGCGTCACCATCTCCGAGGGCCGCAACCGCGAAGTGCGGCGCCTGTTCGAATCGGTGGGCCATGCGGTCAGCCGGCTGATCCGCATCCGCTACGGCGCCATGGTGCTGCCGCGTGGCCTGAAGCGCGGCGCCTGGATGGAGCTCGACGAGCGCGACATCAACGCGCTGTTCCAGGCCTCGGGCGGCGGCGCGCCGCGTCCGCCGCAGCAGCAGCGCGGCCCGGGCCAGGACGGTGCCGGCGGCGGGCGCAACGGACGCAACAAGAAGCGGCGCGGCAACCGCAATGCCGGCGGCGGACAGCAGCAGCCGCGCGACATGCGCGATGACGGCCGCGAGGCGCCCATTCCGAGTCCGCTGGGCGACGGCCGCCCGCCGCGCGGCGGGCGTGGCAACCGCGGCGGTGGCGGCGGCAACGCCGGCATGCCGCCGCAGGGGCGCCGTGGCAACAGCAACAACCGCGGCAACCGCCAGGGCGAGGAGCGTCCGCCGAGCGGCGCGAACCAGCCCGATCCGATGAAGACCTCGCTCGGCTACATCGGCGCCGACAGCTTCTCGCGCCAGCGCAAGGAGCAGCGGCAGGGTCCGGGACGCCGCGGCGGCGGCCCGGGCGGCGGCGGCGGCTTCGGCGGCCAGGGCGGCCCCGGCGGAAACCGGCGCCGCGGGCGCTGAAAGCCAGTTCTCCAGCGCAGCCTTTCGCGGGGTTTTCACCAATCCCGGGGGCTGCGCCGGTTAAAATCAGAGGCTTTGTCGACTTACGATGCAACATGTTTGTTGCAATTGTGACAAATCACTTCAAAATCAAAGCTCAGGAAGCACTTCAATGGCTATCGAACGTACCCTTTCCATCATCAAGCCCGACGCCGTCGCCAAGAACGTCATCGGCAAGATCGTTTCCCGCTTCGAAGCTGCCGGCCTCAAGATCGTCGCCGCCAAGCTCGTGCACCTGTCGCGCAACGAAGCCGAGCAGTTCTACGCGGTCCACAAGGAACGTCCGTTCTTCAAGGACCTGGTCGATTTCATGATCTCCGGCCCGGTGTTCGTGCAAGTGCTCGAAGGCGAGAACGCCATCGCCAAGAACCGCGACCTGATGGGCGCCACGGACCCCAAGAAGGCGGCCCCGGGCACCATCCGCGCCGACTTCGCCGACAGCATCGATGCCAACGCCGTGCACGGTTCGGATGCGCCCGAAACCGCCGCCAACGAAGTGGCGTTCTTCTTCGCCGGCCTCAACGTCTACGCGCGCTGAAGCCGCGCGCCAGCTGATTTCATGACCACGGCCAACCTGCTCGAATTCGATCTCGAGGGGCTGGCTGCGTTCTGCGAAAAGCTCGGCGAGAAACGGTTCCGCGCCACGCAGCTGTTCCGCTGGATCCACCAGCGTGGCGCCAGCGACTTCGCCCAGATGACCGATCTGGCCAAGTCGCTGCGCGAAAAGCTCGCCACCACCGCTCGCGTCGAGGCCTTGCCGGTCATCACGCAGCACGAATCCAAGGACGGCACGATCAAGTGGCTGTTCGACGTCGGCGACGGCAATGCCGTCGAAGCCGTATTCATTCCCGAGGACGACCGCGGCACGCTGTGCGTGTCGTCCCAGGCCGGCTGCGCGGTAGGTTGCCGCTTCTGCTCCACGGGGCACCAGGGCTTCAGCCGCAACCTGAGCACGGGCGAAATCGTCGCCCAGCTCTGGTTTGCCGAACATTTCCTGCGCAAGCATCTGAAGCGCGACGACCGCGTCATCTCCAACGTGGTGATGATGGGCATGGGCGAGCCGCTGCAGAACTACACCGCGCTGGTGCCGGCGCTGCGCACCATGCTCGACGACAACGCCTACGGGCTGTCGCGCCGCCGCGTGACCGTCTCGACCTCCGGTGTCGTGCCGATGATCGATCGCCTGGGCGCCGATTGCCCGGTGGCCATGGCCGTGTCGCTGCATGCACCCAACGATGCGCTGCGCGACGACCTCGTGCCGCTCAACCGCAAGTATCCGATCGCCGAGCTGCTCGAGGCCTGCAAGCGTTACCTGGCGCATGCGCCGCGCGACTTCATCACCTTCGAGTACTGCATGCTCGATGGCGTCAACGACCAGCCCGAGCATGCGCGGCAGCTGGTGGAGCTCGTGCGCAGCCACAACATCTCGTGCAAGTTCAACCTGATTCCGTTCAATCCGTTTCCGGCTTCGGGGCTGCTGCGTTCGCCGCAGCCGCGGGTCCTGGCCTTTGCCAGGGCGCTGAGCGAGGCTGGCCTCGTGACCACCGTGCGCAAGACGCGCGGCGACGACATCGATGCGGCCTGCGGACAACTGGCCGGCGACGTCAAGGACCGTACGCGCGCGGCCGAACGCATGGCCCAGCGCCGAGTCTCCGAGCGCACCGTTGTTCTGCATCCGGTTCGCAAGACCGCCCCCCAGGAGCATTGACCTAATGAGGATGGCCTTTCCGATGACGACCGCGAGCGCGCAGCGGCTTCTGGCTGCAAGCTTTGCCGGCGTCGCCGCGGCGTTTCTGCTTGCGGGCTGTGTCAACACGCGAACCACCACCACCAGCCTGGCCGACACCAGTTCGGGCAAGGGTGCCGAGATCGTGACCGAGTCCGACGAGAGCAGCCGGCAGCGCCGCGCGCGCCTTCGCATGGAGCTCGCGGCCGGCTACTTCGAGCAAGGCCAGACCACCGTGGCGCTCGACGAGATCAAGCAAGCGCTGGTCGCCGATCCCAACTACGCAGACGCCTACAACCTGCGCGGCCTGGTCTACATGCGCCTGGAAGACCCCGGGCTGGCGGAAGACAGCTTCCGCCGTGCCATTGCCATCAATCCGCGCGATCCCAACACGCGCCACAACTATGGCTGGCTGCTGTGCCAGCAGAACCGCTATGGCGACGCAGCCCAGCAGTTCACCGAGGCCCTGGCGATGCCGAGCTACACCGACCGCCCCAAGACGCTGATGACCCAGGGCGTCTGCCAGCTCAGGGCGGGCCAGCGTGCCGAGGCGGAGCGCAGCCTCATGAAGGCCTACGAGATCGACGCCGGAAATCCGGTGGTCGGATTCAACCTGGCCTCGCTGCTGGCGCAGCGCGAGGAGTGGTCGCGTGCGCAGTTCTACATCCGCCGCGTCAACAACAGCCCTTCGGCCAGCGCCGAGACGCTCTGGCTCGGCATCAAGATCGAACGACGGCTCAACAACCGCGAAGCAGTGGCGCAGTTGGGAGGGCAACTGCAGCGGCGCTTCCCGCAGTCCCGGGAGGCAATAGCGTACGAGCGCGGGAATTTCAATGACTGAACGGGTTTCGGAGTTCGGCACTTCCGCGGCACTGCCGCTCGGGGAAGGCGACATCACGCACAAGACAGCCGGCGACATGCTCCGCGAAGCGCGCGAGGCGCACGGCCTGCACATCGAAATGGTGGCCGCGGCGCTCAAGGTGCCGCCGCAGAAGCTCATTGCACTCGAGGCGGACGACATCGCTTCGCTGCCCGACCCGGTCTTTGCGCGGGCCCTGGCCAGCAGTGTCTGCCGAGCCCTGCGCATCGATCCCGGTCCGGTGCTCGCAAAGCTGCCGGGCGCGCAGCGTGCGGCGCTGGCCGATGCCGACCGCACGCTCAAGGGCAATATCGTTTCCGGAACGCCGCGCTGGAATGGCGGGCGCTCCAGCGGGCTTCCGTCGCGCGCGTTGCTGACGGTGGTGGGGCTGCTGCTGGTTGGCGCGGCCGTGCTGTTCTGGCTGCCCCAGTCGGTGTTCGACCAGGTCGGGGCCTCGGTGTCGCGCTGGACATCGCGTGGCGATGGCGACACCAGTGCTGCGGCCGAGGCACCGGCGGCTGCGCCGGCTTCGGGCGGACCGTCCGTCGTGGTCGAGAACGCGCCGGTGTCGCCGGTGGTCCCCCCGACATCGGCTGCACCCGCGGCGCCGGGCGCGCCCTCCGCGGCAGCTCCGCCGGCGGGCAGCGCGACCGCTGTGGCAGCGGCTTCGCCTGCTGCCGTTGCCGCGGCACCTGCCAGCAGCCAGCAGCTGGTCTTCGTCGCGCGCGAGGAATGCTGGATCACCGTCACCGAAGCCGGCGGCAAGCAGCTGCTGCGCCGCAGCCTGCAGGCTGGCGAAACGGTGGCGTTGTCGGGAACGCTGCCGCTGTCGGTGGTGGTGGGGCGTGCATCGGCGGTCGATGTGCAGGTGCACGGAAAGCCCTACGATCTGAAGCCTGTCACGCGCGGCGGCGGCGTGGCGCGTTTCGAGGTGAAATCGTGACCGATTGCGCTCCACAACCCATCGAATCGGCGGCGCCCAAGGCGCGCCGTTCGCGCCAGGCCCAGGTGGTCTGGGGACCGCGCACCGTGACGGTGGGCGGCGATGCGCCCGTGCGGGTGCAGTCCATGACCAACACCGACACCGTCGATGCCGTCGGCACGGCCATCCAGGTGAAGGAGCTCGCCATTGCGGGTTCGGAGATGGTGCGCATCACCGTCAACACGCCGGAGGCGGCGGCCCAGGTGCCGTACATCCGCGAGCAGCTCGACCGCATGGGCATCGACGTGCCGCTGATCGGCGACTTCCACTACAACGGCCACCGCCTGCTCACCGACTATCCGGCCTGCGCCGAGGCGCTGAGCAAGTACCGCATCAATCCCGGCAACGTGGGCAAGGGCGACAAGCGCGATCGCCAGTTCGGCCAGATGATCGATGCGGCCATGCGCTGGAACAAGCCGGTGCGCATCGGCGTCAACTGGGGCAGCCTCGACCAGGAACTGCTGGCCAGCCTGATGGACACCAACAGCCAGCGCGCCGAGCCGTGGGATGCGAAGCAGGTGATGTACGAGGCGCTCATCACCTCGGCCATCGAATCCGCCAAGCTCGCCGAATCGATGGGCATGGCCGGCAACCAGATCATCCTGTCGTGCAAGGTGAGCGGCGTGCAGGACCTGATTTCGGTCTACCGCGAACTCGCGAAGCGCTGCGACTATCCGCTGCACCTGGGGCTCACCGAGGCCGGCATGGGCACCAAGGGCACGGTGGCATCGGCCACGGCGCTTTCCATCCTGCTGCAGGAGGGCATCGGCGACACCATTCGCGTGTCGCTCACGCCGCAGCCGGGGGAGTCGCGCACGCAGGAGGTGCTGATCGCCAACGAGATCCTGCAGGCGCTGGGCCTGCGCGTGTTCGTGCCGAGCGTCACCGCCTGCCCGGGCTGCGGCCGCACCACGAGCACCACCTTCCAGGAACTGGCCAAGCAGATCGACGACTACCTGCGTCTGCAGATGCCGGTCTGGCGCAAGAAGTACCCGGGCGTCGAGACGCTGAAGGTGGCCGTGATGGGCTGCATTGTCAACGGCCCCGGCGAGAGCAAGCACGCCGACATCGGCATCAGCCTGCCCGGCACCGGCGAGGCGCCCGCCGCCCCGGTCTTCATCGACGGCGAAAAGGCGCTCACGCTGCGCGGCGACAATATCGCCAACGAGTTTCACCAGCTCGTCGAAACCTACATTCAAAAGCGCTTCGGCCAGCACCAGGCTGCCGACGTCGCCTGACCACTTTCTCCCATGGCTGACAAGATCAATGCCGTCAAAGGCATGAACGACATATTG
Organism: Variovorax sp. V93; assembly: GCF_041154485.1. NCBI lineage: Bacteria > Pseudomonadati > Pseudomonadota > Betaproteobacteria > Burkholderiales > Comamonadaceae > Variovorax > Variovorax sp. V93. Next base: position 2,354,531 of record NZ_AP028669.1, read on the forward strand.
CCGGCGAGCGTGCCGCGCATCGACCGCCTGCCCGATTCGGCCCTCTGGTCGTGGTTCGAGCAGACGGTGCGCGGGCTCCTGGCCCGCTACGGCTACCAGTACATGCTGACGCCGGTGGTCGAGCCCACGGCGCTGTTCGTGCGCGGACTGGGCGAGGTGACCGACATCGTCGAGAAGGAGATGTACTCCTTCACCGATGCGATGAACGGCGACAAGCTCACGCTTCGGCCCGAGGCCACCGCCGGCATCGTGCGTGCCATGGTCGAGCACAACGCGCTCTACAACGGCCCGCTGCGCCTGTGGACGATGGGGCCGATGTTCCGCCACGAGCGTCCCCAGAAGGGGCGCTACCGCCAGTTCCACCAGCTCGACGTCGAGGCGCTGGGCTTTCCCGGCCCGGACGTGGACGCCGAGCTGATCCTCATGGTGCGGGCGCTGTGGCGCGAGCTCGGGCTGGTGGAGGGCGAGCACGTGCGCCTGGAGATCAACAGCCTGGGCCAGCCGGCCGAACGCCAGGCGCACCGCGAAGCGCTGATCCGCCATTTCGAGGCGCATGCCGACGTGCTCGATGCCGACGCGCAGCGGCGCCTGCACAGCAATCCGCTGCGTATCCTCGATACCAAGAATCCCGCCATGCAGGCAGTGGTGGAGGCCGCCCCCCAGCTGATGGACTTCCTCGGCGAGGAGTCGCGCGCGCACTTCGATGCGGTGCGTGCCGTGCTCGACGCCGCGGGGCTGGCCTACCGCGTCAACCCGCGCCTGGTGCGCGGGATGGACTATTACAACCTGACGGTCTTCGAGTGGGTCACCGACCAGCTCGGCTCTCAGGGCACCGTCTGCGGAGGAGGGCGCTATGACGGCCTCATCGGACAGATGGGCGGCAAGCCTGCACCGGCCGTCGGCTTCGGCTTGGGCATCGAGCGGCTGCTGCTGCTGATCCAGGAACTCCGCCTGCCGGTGCCCGCCGCGGCGCCCGCGGCCTACGCGGTCGTCCCGGTGGCGGCCGCGCTGCCGCAGGTCATGGCCGTGCTCGAGCAGTTGCGCGCCGCCGGGGTCAGCGTGCTGCAGCATGCTGGCGGCGGCAGCATGAAGGCGCAGTTCAAGAAGGCCGACGCGAGCGGAGCGCGCTATGCGCTGATCTTTGGCGAAGACGAGCTGTCGCGTGGCGAAGTCACCATCAAATCGCTGCGCGAGGGCGGCGCTGAACAGGTGGCGCGGCCGCTCGCCGAGGTGGCCACCTGGGCCGCCACCCTACAATCGCCGGCTTCCAACATCTGACACGCATGGCAACCCATCTCGATCTCGACGAACAGGAACAGCTCGACCAGCTCAAGCATTTCTGGAACACCTACGGCACCCTGATCACCTGGGTGGTGTTGCTCGTGGCCGGGGCCTTCGTGGCCTGGAACGGCTGGCAGTATTTCCAGCGCAACAAGGCGGCGCAGGCCGCGGCGCTCTACGACGAGGTCGAGCGCAGCACGCAGTCCGGCGACGTGGAACGCATCCAGCGCGTGCTGGGCGACATGAAGGAACGCTTCGCCGGCACCGCCTATGCGCAGCAGGCTGGCCTGCTGGCCGCCAAGGCGCTGTACGAGAAGGGCAAGCTCGAGGCCTCGCAGGCGGCACTCGGCTGGGTTGCGCAAAGCGCGGTCGATCCGGGCTACAAGGCCGTTGCCAAGCTTCGGCTGGCAGCCGAGCTGCTCGACAGCAAGTCCTACGACGAAGCGCTCAAGCAGCTCTCGGGCGACGTGCCCAAGGAGTTCGAGCCGCTCGTGGCCGATCGCAAGGGCGACATCTACATGGCCCAGGGCAAGCGCGCCGAAGCGCAGGCCGAATACCGCAAGGCCTGGACCGGCCTTGGCACGGCGTCCGATTACCGGCGCCTGGTCGAATTCAAGCTCAACGCCGCCGGCGTCGATCCGAAGAGCCTGGCACCTGTGATCACGGTCACGCCGGCAGCCCCCAAAAATTCCTGATCGCACTATGAATTTCAAGCGTTTCATGCCTGAGTCGTCCGTCCTGCGTGCAGGTTCGGCCATTGTCCTGGCCGCGATGCTGGCAGCCTGCTCGGGCACCAGCAAGCCCAAGCCGGCCGAACTGCCCGCCAACCCCGCGTTGTTCGGCGTGCGCCAGGCCTGGAGCGTGCGCATCCCGGCCGTGGGCTTCCCGCTGGCCACCGACGTCAGCGGCGACATCGTCACCGTGGCCGGCAGCGACGGCACCGTGGTGGCCATCGACGCCCGTGCCGGCCGCGAAAGCTGGCGCGCGAACGCGGGCGCCAAGCTCGCAGCCGGCGTCGGCAGCGACGGTTCGCTGGCCGCGGTGGTCACCACCGACAACGAACTCGTGGCCATCGAAGGCGGCAAGGTCCTGTGGAAGCAGCGGCTCTCGGCCCAGGCCTTTACCGCACCGCTGGTGGCCGGCCGCCGCGTCTTCGTGCAGACCGCCGACCGCAGCATCAGCGCCTGGGATGGCCAGAGCGGCCGCCGCCTCTGGCTGCAGCAGCGCACGGCGGAAAACCTCGTGCTCAAGAAGTCGGGCGTGCTGATCGCCGTGGGCGATACGCTGATCTCGGGCATCGGCGGCCGGCTGGTCGGCATCAACCCGGCCAACGGCACCTCGCGCTGGGAAGCGCCCATTGCCGCGCCGCGCGGCACCAACGACGTGGAGCGCCTGGTCGACCTGACCGGCAGCGTGAGCCGCGTCGGCGACACGGTGTGCGCGCGTGCCTACTACGCCAACGTCGGCTGCGTCGACACCTTGCGCGGCCAGTTGCTCTGGAGCAAGCCTGCGGTGGGCGCCGAGGGCGTCAGCGGCGACGAGGGCTTCGTCTACGGCACCGAGTCCGACGGCAGCGTCGTGGCCTGGCGCCGCGCCGATGGCGAGCGGGCCTGGCAGTCGACCCGCTTCAAGAACCGCGTCCTGACCGGGCCGCTCGCGGTGGGCCGCTCGCTGGTGATCGGCGAGGACAACGGAACGCTGCACTTCGTCTCGCGCGAAGACGGTGCGCTTCTCAATCGCGTCACGCCCGATGGCTCCGCCATTGGCGTCACCCCGGTGATGGCCGGCAACACGGTGGTCGTGGTGACCGCCAACGGCGGTGTGTTTGGATATCGCCCTGAATAACTCTTTGCAAGGCCCGACCATGAAAACCGCGCCCCTGAAAGGCCGGCCATGAAGCCGGTCGTGGCCCTGGTCGGGCGGCCCAACGTCGGCAAGTCGACCCTCTTCAACCGCCTGACGCAGACGCGCGACGCCATCGTCGCCGACTTTGCCGGACTCACGCGCGACCGCCACTATGGCAACGGCCGCCTGGGCAAGCACGAGTTCATCGTGATCGACACCGGCGGCTTCGAGCCCGATGCGGGCAGCGGCATCTACAAGGAAATGGCCAAGCAGACGCGGCAGGCCGTGGCCGAGGCCGATGTCGTGATCTTCGTGGTCGATGCGCGCGAAGGCCTTTCGGCGCAGGACCACGACATTGCCAACGAACTGCGCCGGCTCGGCAAGCCCTGCGTGCTGGCGGCCAACAAGGCCGAAGGCATGCACGACGGCACCAAGCTGGTCGATTTCTACGAACTCGGCTTTGGCGACGTGCATGGCGTGTCCGCAGCGCACGGGCAGGGCATGCGCGACCTGGTCGAGCTGGCGCTCGCGCCGCTGAACCTGCCCGATCCCGACGACGAGGCGGACGAGGACGACGTCAACAAGCCCATCAAGCTGGCGGTGGCCGGACGGCCGAACGTCGGCAAGTCCACGCTGATCAACACCTGGCTCGGCGAAGAGCGACTGGTGGCGTTCGACTTACCGGGTACCACGCGCGACGCCATCTCGGTGCCGTTCGAGCGCAACGGCCAGCGCTTCGAACTGATCGACACCGCCGGCCTGCGCCGCAAGGGCAAGGTGTTCGAGGCGATCGAGAAGTTCTCGGTGGTCAAGACGCTGCAGGCCATCGAGTCGGCCAACGTCGTGCTGCTGCTGCTCGATGCCACGCAGGGCGTGACCGACCAGGATGCGCACATTGCCGGCTACATCCTCGAAAGCGGCCGCGCGGTGGTGATTGCCATCAACAAGTGGGACGCGGTCGACAGCTACCAGCGCGAGCAGATCCAGCGCCAGATCGAGACCCGGCTGCCGTTCCTCAAGTTCGCGTCGCTGCATTTCATCTCGGCCATCAAGCGCCAGGGCCTCGGGCCGGTGTGGCAGGCCATAGCACAGGCCCACAAGTCGGCCACGCGGAAGATGTCGACGCCCGTGCTGACCCGGCTGCTGCTGGAGGCGGTGCAGTTCCAGTCGCCCAAGCGCGCGGGCATGTTCCGGCCCAAGCTGCGCTATGCGCACCAGGGCGGCATGAATCCACCGGTGATCATCATCCACGGCAATTCGCTGGAGCACGTCACCGAGGCCTACAAGCGCTTTCTCGAAGGGCGCTTCCGCAAGGAATTCGACCTCGTGGGTACGCCCTTGCGCATCCAGTTCAAAAGCTCGCAAAATCCCTTTGCGGACAAGGACGATTGAGCACGCTTGGCTGCCGATGGCGGCCGATGAGCCATGGCCGGGTCGAAAGTTCCGCCTTTTGAGAGACGTTATTTTTCAAAGGCTTTTGACCCTGATTGCTGCAGCGCAGAAACCCTGTGTTAAGGTCATCTCTCCAACAACTACTCTTGAACACGGAGAATATCGTGAGCAATAAAGGGCAACTTCTACAAGACCCGTTTCTGAACACCCTGCGTCGCGAGCATGTGCCGGTCTCCATTTATTTGGTGAACGGTATCAAGCTGCAGGGCCAGATCGAGTCTTTCGACCAGTATGTCGTGCTGCTTCGCAACACGGTGACGCAAATGGTCTACAAGCACGCCATCTCCACCATCGTGCCGGGTCGTGCCGTCAACTTCTCGGCTGCCGAGAACGACGACGCCGCAGCCTGATCGCGCGGAGCGCGGCGGCTAACCCCGCCGCGCTTTTTCCATATTGATCCCGCTTGTCTGAATTGAACTCCCGCCAGGAAGGCGCCGCCGTTCTCGTCGGCGTCGATTTCGGGTTGCCCCATTTCGACAGCGAACTCGAGGAACTCGGCCTGCTCGCGCAGACCGCGGGCCTCGCGCCTGTCGCGCGCCTCGTCTGCAAGCGCAAGGCGCCCGACGCGGCCCTGTTCGTCGGCAGCGGCAAGGCCGAAGAAATCAAGGAACTGGCCGCCATGCACCAGGCCAGCGAGGTCATCTTCGACCAGTCGCTGAGCCCGGCGCAGCAGCGCAACCTCGAGCGCCAGCTCGACGTGGCGGTGTACGACCGCACCTTCCTCATCCTCGAGATCTTCGCCCAGCGCGCCCGCTCCCACGAGGGCAAGCTGCAGGTCGAACTGGCTCGGCTGCAATACCTGAGCACGCGCCTGGTTCGCCGCTGGTCCCACCTCGAGCGCCAGACGGGCGGCGCGGGCGTGCGCGGCGGCCCCGGTGAAAAGCAGATCGAACTCGACCGCCGGATGATCAGCGAATCGATCAAGCGCACGCGCGAGCGCCTGGCCAAGGTGCAGAAGCAGCGTGGCACGCAGCGCCGCCAGCGCGAGCGCCGCGAGACCTTCAACATCTCGCTCGTGGGCTATACCAACGCCGGCAAGTCCTCGCTGTTCAATGCGCTGGTCAAGGCCCGCGCCTATGCGGCCGACCAGCTCTTTGCCACGCTCGACACCACCACGCGCAACCTCTACCTGGGCGACGCCCGCAGGCAGGTCTCGATTTCCGACACCGTCGGCTTCATCCGCGAACTGCCGCACGGGCTGGTCGATGCCTTCAAGGCCACGCTGCAGGAGGCCGTCGATGCCGACTTGCTGCTGCACGTGGTGGACGCCTCCAATCCGCATTACCCGGAGCAGATGGCCGAGGTGCAGTCCGTTCTTCGCGACATCGGCGCCGACTCTGTTGCGCAGCTTCTGGTGTTCAACAAGCTCGATGCCCTTGAAACTGCGCAGCACCCGCTGCATCTGCAGGACGACATGGAAGTCGACGGCGTGCGGGTTCCGCGCATCTTCCTCAGCGCCCGCAGCGGCGAGGGCCTGCCCCTGCTGCGCGCCGAGCTGGCCCGCCGGTCGGGCTCCCTGGGCGACGCGATGACCCCAGAGGCCGACACTGAATTGCACGACACCGCCAATTGATTGGGCACAATCCCGCCACTGACAAGAGAACGAAGCGAATGAATGCAAAGCCAGCGTGGAGAGGGTTTCTGGGCATGTTCAACCTGAACGATGGCCGATGGGGCCGTGGCGACGAGCCGTCGTCCAACGGCGACCGCCCAACCGGCAACCGGCCTCCCGACGCAGACCCGCCGGGCGCGCCGACGCCACCACCCTCGGGCAACAACAACGGCAACCGCCCTCGCGGCCAGGGCCCGAACCAGGGGCCGCCCGACCTCGATGAACTCTGGCGCGACCTCAACCGCAAGCTGGGCGGCTTCTTCGGCGGCAAGGGCGGCGGCAATCGTCCCACCGGCGGCAATGGCGGTGGCGGCAACGGCTATCGGCCGGACATGAAGAATGCCGGCTTCGGCCTCGGACTGGTGGCAGCGGTTGCCGTTCTCATCTGGCTCGGGACCGGCTTCTTCATCGTGAACGAAGGCCAGCAGGCCGTGGTGACGCAGTTCGGCCGCTACAAGTCGACGGTGAATGCCGGCTTCAACTGGCGCCTGCCGTATCCCATCCAGCGCCACGAAGTGGTGGTGGTCACGCAGATCCGATCGACCGACGTCGGCCGCGACGCGATCGTGCGTTCGACCGGCCTGCGCGAGTCGGCCATGCTGACCGAAGACGAGAACATCGTCGAAATCAAGTTCGCCGTGCAGTACCGCCTGAGCAATGCGCAGGCCTGGCTCTACGAGAGCAAGTCGCCGGCCGAAACCATCGTGCAGGTGGCCGAGAGCTCCGTGCGCGAAGTGGTCGGCAAGATGAAGATGGATGCGGCGCTGGCCGAGGAGCGCGACCAGATCGCTCCGCGCGTGCGGCAATTGATGCAAACCATCCTCGACCGCTACAAGATCGGTGTCGAAGTGGTCGGCATCAACCTGCAGCAGGGGGGGGTGCGTCCTCCCGAGCAGGTGCAGGCAGCGTTCGACGACGTGCTCAAGGCCGGCCAGGAGCGCGAGCGCACCAAGAACGATGCCCAGGCCTACGCCAACCAGGTCATCCCGCTTGCCGCCGGTACATCCTCGCGTCTCAAGGAAGAGTCCGAAGCCTACAAGGCGCGCATCGTCGCACAGGCACAGGGCGATGCCGGCCGCTTCAGTGCGGTGCTGGCCGAATACCAGAAGGCGCCGCAGGTGACGCGCGACCGCATGTACACCGACGCCATGCAGCAGATCTACGCCAGCACCACCAAGGTGCTGGTCGATACCAAGCAAGGCTCCAACCTGCTGTACCTGCCGCTGGACAAGCTCATGCAGCTGAGCGGCAACAACCCGGCCGCAACGCCGGTCGATGCGGCCAGTCCCAGCGTGGCGGGGACCGCGCCCGCCCAGTCGTCGGTGATTCCGGTGGTGCCGCCATCGAGCGAGAGCCGCGCCCGCGATGGCCGTTCGCGTGACCGCGACGTGCGTTGAAAAGGCCAGGAAAAACATGAACAGAATCGGATTCATCGCCTCGTCGATCCTCGTCTTGCTCGTGCTGCTGAGCTCGACCCTCTTCGTGGTCGACCAGCGCCAGTTCGGCGTGGTCTATGCCCTGGGCCAGATCAAGAGCGTCATTACCGAGCCGGGCCTCAACTTCAAGCTGCCGCCACCGTTCCAGAACGTGTCGTACATCGACAAGCGGCTGCTCACGCTCTCCAGCCTCGACACCGAGCCGATGCTCACGGCCGAGAAGCAGCGCGTGGTGATCGATTGGTACGTGCGCTGGCGCATCACCGATCCGCAGGCCTACATCCGGAACGTCGGCCTCGACGAAAACGCGGGCGCCACCCAGCTCAACCGCGTGGTGCGCAATGCCTTCCAGGAAAACATCAACAAGCGCACTGTGCGCGACCTGATCTCGGTGCGCCGCGAAGCGCTCATGGCCGACGTGCAGCGCGAAGTGCTGGCCGTGGTGAAGGGCTCCAAGCCCTGGGGCGTGGACGTGGTCGACGTGCGCATCACGCGCGTGGACTATGTGGAAGCCATCACCGAATCGGTCTACCGCCGGATGGAGGCCGAGCGCAAGCGCGTGGCCAATGAACTGCGTTCGACCGGTACGGCTGAAGGTGAAAAGATCCGCGCCGACGCCGACCGCCAGCGCGAAGTGATCGTGGCGAACGCCTACCGCGATGCCCAGAAGATCAAGGGCGAGGGCGATGCCCAGGCTGCTGCTGCGTACAGCGAGGCCTTTGGCCGCGACCCGCAGTTCGCACAGTTCTATCGCAGCCTCGAGGCCTACAAGCAAAGCTTCAACAAGAAGAGCGACGTGATGGTGCTTGACCCATCCTCGGACTTCTTCCGGGCCATGCAAAGCTCGGGCACGCCGGGCAACGCTCCCCGCCGCTAAGTCGGTCCTGGAGCCGTGAGCGCCGAGACCTTCTGGAGTGCGCTGGCGCTCGTCCTGGTGATCGAGGGCATCCTGCCTTTCGTCTCGCCGGGCGGGTGGCGGCGCGGCTTCGGGCAGCTCATGCAGCTGCGCGACGGCCAACTGCGCTTCTTCGGACTTTGCAGCATCTTGCTGGGTTTGGCCCTTCTTTGGCTGCTGGGGTAGCGCGGCCCGGTAGAATCCCGGTTTAACCACGCCCCCGATCCCCATGTCCGCCTGGGTCCTCCCGGATCACATTGCCGATGTGCTGCCTTCCGAGGCGCGCCACATCGAAGAACTTCGACGCCAGCTGCTCGATACCGCCCGTGGCTATGGCTACGAGCTGGTGATGCCGCCGCTGCTCGAGCACCTCGAGTCGCTGCTGTCCGGCACCGGCGAGGCGCTCGACCTCCAAACCTTTAAGCTGGTCGACCAGCTCTCCGGCCGCAGCATGGGCCTCAGGGCCGACACCACGCCCCAGGTGGCGCGCATCGACGCCCACCTGCTGAACCGCGAAGGCGTGGCACGGCTGTGCTACTGCGGACCAGTGCTGCACACCCGCCCCGACCGGCCGCACGCCACCCGCGAGCCGCTGCAGTTCGGGGCCGAGATCTATGGCCATGCGGGGCTCGAGGCCGACACCGAAGTGCTGCTGCTGGCGCTCGATTGCCTGCATGCGTCGGGCCTGAGCGACGGCGTGATCGTCGACCTGGCCGACGCGCGCATCGTGCGGGCGCTGTTCGCCGGCGTGCCGGTCGATGCCACCGTGCTGGCGCGCGTGCACGCGGCGCTGGTTGCCAAGGATGCGAGCGAACTGCACGCGCTCACGCGCGATTTCCCGGCTGCGTCGCGCGATGGCCTGCGCGCACTGGTCCAGCTTTATGGCGATGCGTCGGTGCTCGACGAGGCCGCCAAGGCCCTCAAGGGCACGCCGGCGGTGAGCGCGGCGCTGGCCGGATTGAAGCAGCTGGCCGCGAGCCTCGGCGCCGGGCCGGCGCGCCAGATCAGCTTCGACCTGGCCGACCTGCGCGGCTACGCCTACTACAGCGGCATGCGCTTCGGCATCTACGTGCCGGGCGCGGCCGATGCGCTGGTGCGCGGCGGCCGCTACGACGAAGTCGGCGCCGTGTTCGGCCGCAACCGGCCGGCGGTCGGCTTCAGCCTGGACGTGCGCGAACTGGTCGGCGTGCTGCCGGCGCGTCCGCTGCGCGCAGCCATCCGCGCGCCCTGGAGCGACGCGGCCGGCCTGCGCGAGGCCATTGCCGGGCTGCGCAGGGCCGGCGAGATCGTGGTCTGCGCGCTGCCGGGCCACGGCAGCGAAATCGATGAATTCCATTGCGACCGCGAGCTCGTCGAGCACGCCGGGCAGTGGCAAGTCCGAGCCCTCTGAATTTTTGAAGTAATGGAACGAGCATGAGCGTAACCACCGGAAGAAACGTGGTCGTCGTCGGCACCCAGTGGGGCGATGAAGGCAAGGGCAAGCTGGTCGACTGGCTGACGGAAAGCGCCCAGGGCGTGGTCCGCTTCCAGGGCGGCCACAACGCGGGCCACACGCTGGTCATCAACGGCGTGAAGACCGCGCTGCACCTGATCCCGAGCGGCATCATGCGGCCCGGCGTCAAGTGCTACATCGGCAACGGCGTGGTGCTGTCGGCTGCCAAGCTGTTCGAGGAAATCGAAGGGCTCGAGAAGGCCGGCGTCGAAGTGCGTTCGCGCCTGCGCATCAGCGAGGCCTGCCCGCTGATCCTGCCTTTCCACGCGGCCCTCGACATCGCACGCGAAACGTACCGCGAAAAGGGCGGCGTCGAGAAGATCGGCACCACCGGCCGCGGCATCGGCCCGGCCTACGAAGACAAGATCGCGCGCCGCGCGCTGCGCGTGCAGGACCTGAAGCACCCCGAGCGCTTCGCAACCAAGCTGCGCGTGCTGCTCGACCTGCACAACCATGTGCTGACGCAGGTGCTCGGTGCGCCCGCCATCGACTTCGACCTGGTGTTCGACGAGGCCATGCGCCACGCCGTGCTGCTCAAGCCGATGATGGCCGACGTGTCGCGCGAGCTGAACGACGCGCACAAGGCCGGTGCCAACCTGCTGTTCGAAGGCGCGCAGGGCACGCTGCTCGACGTCGACCACGGCACCTACCCCTACGTCACTTCGAGCAACTGCGTGGCCGGCAATGCCGCCGCGGGCTCGGGCGTGGGTCCGGGCATGCTGCACTACATCCTGGGCATCACCAAGGCCTACTGCACGCGCGTGGGCGGCGGTCCGTTCCCCACGGAACTCGACTGGGCCACGCCGGGCACGCCGGGCTACCACATGAGCACCGTGGGCGCAGAAAAGGGCGTCACCACGGGCCGCAGCCGCCGCTGCGGCTGGTTCGACGCCGCGCTGCTCAAGCGCTCGGCGCAGGTCAACGGGCTGTCGGGCCTGTGCATCACCAAGCTCGACGTGCTCGACGGGCTCGAAAAGCTCGAGCTGTGCACCGGCTACGAGCTCGACGGCGAGACCACCGACATCCTGCCCATGGGGGCCGACGAGATCGAGCGCTGCACGCCCATCTACGAGACCCTCGAAGGCTGGAGCGAAAGCACCGTCGGCGTCACGCAGTACGACAAGCTGCCCGTGAATGCGCGGCTCTACCTGCAGCGCATCGAGCAGATCACGGGCGTGCCGATCCACATGGTTTCCACGAGCCCCGATCGCGACCACACGATCATGATGCGCCACCCCTATCTCGCGGACTGAACAGGAACGAACCCCCACCATGTTGACCGAAGACGGCAAGCATCTCTACGTCAGCTACGACGAGTACCACAACCTGATCGAGAAGCTCGCGATCAAGATCCACCAGTCGGGCTGGCAGTTCGACACCATCCTGTGCCTTGCGCGCGGCGGCATGCGGCCCGGCGACGTGCTTTCGCGCATCTTCGACAAGCCGCTCGCGATCATGTCGACCAGTTCGTACCGCGCCGATGCCGGCACGGTGCAGGGGCACCTGGACATCGCGCGCTTCATCACCACGCCCAAGGGCGAGATCGCGGGCAGGGTGCTGCTGGTGGACGACCTGGCCGATTCGGGCCACACGCTGCATGCGGTGATGGACATGCTGCGCAACAACTACAGGCCGATCACCGAACTGCGCAGCGCGGTGATCTGGACCAAGGCACTGTCGACCTTCACGCCCGACTACTCGGTCGAGTACCTGCCGACCAACCCGTGGATCCACCAGCCCTTCGAAGGCTACGACTCGCTCGGCGCCGAGAAGCTGCTGGAGAAGTGGTCGGTCTGACCGACCTCGCTGCTGCGCCTGCGGCAGCGCCTCATCGGCATTCGGGCCGCCACGCTGTAGGCGCAGTGCGCATATGCACCGGCGCGGCTTGCAGCGGCGGCCGCAACGGCGTAGAACCATCGCGTTAAAGGCTCAATTTCACAGGCAAGCCTGGAGCCGTTCGCGGCTCCGAAGGAGTGAAGCATGTTGGCGGCCGAATGCGCGTGGGCCATCTTGCGCGCCGAGCACGTTCGCACCCGGGAGTTGCTGGCTCGCCTCGAAACGGCGATGAAGGCAGGGGGCGAAGCGGGCGTCCGGCAGCGGGCAAGGTCGGTCATCGAAGCCATCGAGCGGCTTCAGGCCTTCGAAGAAACAACGCACCGCCCCAAGGGCGTTGTCATGCTGAGAACGCTGCGCGGCAGGTCGAGCGAGGCCGACGGGCTTCTCGACCAGCTCGATTCCGAGAGCGAGTGCTGCAACGGCTTCCTTGCACAGGCAAAGATCCTCCTGGAGCGCGCCGAATCCGGCGCCACGGGCGCGGCCGCGGAGGCCGACGCGTTGCTGCGGCAGCACCGGCAATTGATGTCCGCGCATCTGGACAAGGAAGACACGCTGTTGCATTCGCACACGGCGCTGCTGCTCAGTCCGGAGGAATGGGCCGCCGTGGTGTCGTCCATCTCGACGGAGGTGGGAGCGGCAGGCAAGCGCGGACATCGCCGTTCGCCGGTGAGCGGGCAAGTCTAGAGGCCCGCGGGCTGACATTCCGTGCGATCGGTGCCTAGGCGCCTTCGGAATCGAACATCGCCGTGTAGCGCCGCTGCATTTCTTCCGGCGTCAGCTTCTCGATGCTGTGGCCCACGTTCCAGCGGTGGCCGAAGGGATCGAGGAACACGCCCGATCGCTCGCCGTAGAACTGGTCCTGCGGCGCCATGTCGAGCGTGGCGCCGGCCGCCACGGCACGCGCCACCACGGCGTCGGCGTCGTCCACGTGCAGGTGCAGCGTCACCGCGGTGCCGCCCAGCGTCTTGGCGCTGGGGATGTTGTATTCGGCGAACTCGTCCGAGATCATCAGGATCGCGCCGTTGTGGAAGTCGAGCTCCGCATGGCCGACGCGGCCGCTCGGCTCGGTGAGCCGGAAGATCTCCTTGACTTCGAAGACCTTGCAATAGAAGTCGATGGCCGCGCCGGCATCGTCGACGCAGAGATACGGAAACAGTTCGTGGATTGCCATGCGGGTTGCCTTTCGGGAGGAAGGAAGCAATGTCCTGGCGCCGATTCTGCGGCGCCGCGCCGCTAGCGTCTTGAAGGATTTTGACCCGTGGCCGCAGGTACATGCCGAGGCGACACGGCCCCGGACTGCCGCCAGGCCTGCGGCGGCATACCCGCCAGCGCGGAGAACTCGCGGCTCAGGTGCGCCTGGTCGCTGTAGCCCGCGGTGAGCGCGATGTCGGCCCAGCTTTGCGCAGGGTCGCCGGCCAGCGCCAGCGCGCGGTCGAAACGCATCACGCGCGCATATTCCTTCGGGCCGAGGCCGATGCTGCTGCGAAAAAGAGCGATGAAGCGGCGGTGGCTGTAGCCGCTGCGTGTGACCAGCGCGGCGATCGGCGGGTTCTCGCGCGCGAGCGGACCGAGCGCTGCGGCGACGGCCGGGTGCAGGCCGCGCAGGCCGGCGCTTTGCGAATCGATGGCGCGCCGGGCGAGCAAGGCTTCGAAGACCGCCAACTGCGCCTCGAGACTGCGCGCCGCATGGATCCGTTCGAGTGCGGCATTGGCCTGCTGCGCACCCCACAGCGTGTCGAGCGGCGTGTGCTGGCCGGCCAGCACGTCTTCGGGTGCGCCGAGCAGCGCGCGGGCGGCCCCGGGCTGGAGCTGCGCGCCGACCGAGCGCGTGGCCACCGAAACGTCGCGCATGTAGGAGGCGGCACGCGCACCGCCGACGATCGCATGGCCGCAGGTCTGGCCGCGCACGTCGCCCGGGCCGCCAAACAGCTTCAGCGGCGGACCCGAGAGCCGGAACACCAGGTGCATGCCCCCGGTGGGCAGCACGTGTTCGCGCGCGCCCGGCTGCCCGGCGGCCGCGCTTGCGGGGGCCGAGGCCCACATCAGCCGCACGTAGGGACGCAGGCAGGGGGCGGGGAGTCTTGTCAGCTGCGGCATGCCGCGGCCCTGGGGAAAAACCGGCTGTTGCCCATCGGCGCATTGTGCGGCGGATTGCCGCGCTAGCATCGGTGCCATGAGCAAGCCTTCCACGACCCTGATCCACCACCCCTACACGCCGCCCGCCAACTTCGCCGCGCCGCAGCCTGGCATCTACAAGGCCTCGACCGTGTTCTTTGCCGATGTGGCCGCAATGCGCGCGCGCGACTGGAAGACCAAGGCCGGCTACACCTACGGCCTGCACGGCACGCCGACCACCTTCACGCTCGAGGAGCGCCTGGCCACGCTCGAAGGCGGCACCGAGTGCCTGCTGGTGCCGAGCGGCCTGGCCGCCATTTCGCTGGTTGCCTTCGCCTTCCTGAAGAGCGGCGACGAGGTGCTGATTCCCGACAACGCCTACGGCCCCAACAAGGCGCTGGCGACCGGCGAGCTGGCCAACTTCGGCATCACGCACCGCATGTACGACGCGATGAACCCCGCCGACCTGGCCGCCAAGCTCTCGGACCGCACGCGGCTGGTCTGGCTCGAGGCGGCGGGCTCGGTGACGATGGAGTTTCCCGACCTGCCGGCGCTCGTGAAAGCCTGCCGCGCGCGCGGCGTGGTGACGGCGCTGGACAACACCTGGGGCGCGGGCCTCGCGTTCGCGCCCTTCGATTTCAACGGCAGCGGGCAGGGCGTGGACATCTCGGTGCATGCGCTCACCAAGTACCCGAGCGGCGGCGGCGACGTGCTGATGGGCAGCGTCGTCACGCGCGACGAGCGGCTGCACCGCGCGCTCAAGCTCACGCACATGCGCACGGGCTTCGGCGTCGGCGTCGGCGATGTCGAAACGCTGCTGCGCTCGCTGCCGAGCATCGGGCTGCGCTATGCCGCGCACGACCGTTCGGCGCGCGAGCTGGCGCGCTGGCTCGCCGGCCGCGAAGAGATCGCGCAGGTGCTCCATCCGGCGCTCGAAGGATCGCCCGGCCATGCCAACTGGCGTGCGCTGTGCGGCGGTGCCGACCTGGCCGCCGGCCTGTTCTCGGTCGTGTTCGACGAAAGCTACAGCACCGAGCAGGTCGACCGCTTCTGCGACAGCCTGAACCTGTTCCGGCTCGGCTATTCATGGGGCGGCCCGGTGAGCCTGGTGGTGCCCTACGACATCGGCCTGATGCGCGACGCCAGCGTGGCGCGCTGGCCGCACAAGGGCACGCTGGTGCGCTTCTCGGTCGGCCTGGAAGACGTGGAAGACCTGCGGGCCGACCTGCAGCAGGCGCTCGCGCGGATGTAAGAGAAGTTTTCCGGGCGCGGAGGCCGGCCGCTCCACCGGCTGCGGGTGCACCGTTATCGCTTACAGTTGGATGACACGCAGTCGCTTTGACTGCCTCGTTCAAGGAGAGAACAGTGGCAACACCCAATTACGGCTACGAAAAGCGCCAGAAGGAGCTGGCCAAGAAGAAGAAAAAGGAAGAGAAGCTCCGCGAAAAGGCCAATCGCAAGCTCTCCCCGAGCAGCGACGGCCTGGCCCCGGGTGACCCGGAAACCGACGTGGCCTCGCTCGAGCGCGATCCGCCGACGGTGCCCGATCTGCCGACCAAGAACGGCTGATCCCAGATCAAGGCTCTCGACAAAAAAGCCGCTGCAGGTCCTCGGGCCTGGAGCGGCTTTTTTGTTTCGGCAGGCCTAGTTGGCTGCGAGCAGCTTGCGCAGCTCCGGCCAGACGTTGTCGAGCAGCTGCGGCTGCGCCGCGGCCGTGGGATGGATGCGGTCGGCCTGAAACAGCGCAAGCGCGTCGGGCGCGTCGGCCACGCCCTTGAGCAGGAAGGGCACCAGCGCCGCCTTGGTGGTGCTGGCCACCTTGCCGAACACGGCCTCGAAGCGCCGTGTGTAGTCGCCGCCGTAGTTGGGCGGCACCTGGATGCCGACGATCAGCACCTTGGCGCCGGCCGCCTGCGCTGCCTTGGTGATCTGCAGCAGGTTGTCCTCGGTGTTCTGCAGCGGCAGGCCGCGCAGCGCGTCGTTGGCGCCCAGCTCGACCACCACGTGGCTGGGCTTGTGCTGCGCCAGCAGCGAGGCAAAGCGGGCGCGTCCACCCGAACTGGTGTCGCCGCTGATGCTGGCATTGATCACCGTGGCCGGGATCTTCTGCTGCGCGAGCCGCTTCTCGAGCAGGGGCACCCAGCCTTCGCCGCGCTTGAGGCCGTATTCGGCGCTCAGCGAATCGCCGAGCACCAGGATCACGGGCTTGCCGGACGCCGCGGCCTGGGCATGGCCCATGGTCCATGCCCCTGCGCTGCCGAATGCGGCAGCGCTCAAGATAAAGTCACGTCGTTTCAAAACGAAAAGCCTTTCCATGTCCCAACCCCCGTCGGATGCCATTGTCGCTGTCGAGCATGTGTTCAAGTCGGTGACCGACTCGACCGGTACGCTCGACATTCTGCAGAACATCGATTTCACCCTGGGCGCGCGGGAAACCGCCGCCATCGTCGGTGCCTCGGGTTCGGGCAAGAGCACCTTGCTGTCGATCATTGCCGGGCTCGACACGCCCACGCGCGGCACCGTCAGGCTCGCAGGCGATGACATCTTCGCCATCGACGAGGACGAGCGCGCCGCGCTGCGCGCCCAGCGCGTGGGCTTCGTGTTCCAGAGCTTCCAGCTGCTGGGCAACCTGAGCGCGCTCGAGAATGTGATGCTGCCGCTCGAACTGGCCGACCGCAAGGACGCGCGCAAGGCCGCCACCGAGATGCTCGGGCGCGTCGGCCTCGGCCAGCGGCTCGGCCACTATCCCAAGGTGCTCTCGGGCGGCGAACAGCAGCGCGTGGCGCTGGCCAGGGCCTTCGTGGTGCAGCCGGCCCTGCTGCTGGCCGACGAGCCCACCGGCAGCCTCGACTTCGCGACCGGCGAGCAGGTCATGCGGCTGATGTTCGACTTGAACCGCGAGCTCGGCACCACGCTCGTGCTGGTCACGCACGACCGCGGCATTGCGGCCCAGTGCGAGCGCCGCATCACCATCGAGGCCGGGCGCATGGCGCTCAACGAGTCGACGCCTGTGCTGGTGGCTTCGCTGCAGGCATGATCGTTCCCCAGTTCTGGGCCGAAGGCCGCATCCAGGAGCACGTCGCCGGCAAGCAGATCACGGTGCGGCGCTACGGCTGGTCCGACGAAAGCCCGATCGCCGCGCAGGCACATGCCGACCAGCGCACGCGGGAGGCGTTCGACCGCATCGCCGCGGGCGAGGCGCTCAACCGCCGCGAGCGCAAGCTGGCCTACAACGGGGCCGAAGGCGTGCCGATCCGCGAGGAGATCGTCGAGCGCCAGGGCGACACCGTCGTCACCCGCAACAGCTACGGCGCACGCTGCCTCAACACGCCCGACGTGCTGTTCGTCGACATCGATTTCGACGAGCCCCTGCGCGGCAGCGTGTTCGGCTTTGCGCTGGTGCCCGCGCTGATCGCCGGCATCGTCGGCGGCTGGACTGCCAAGACCTGGCTGGGCGGGCTGGTCGCGGCCCTCGTGGTCTTTGCGGTCGCCTACCGCATCGGCTTGAGCAAGAAGCGCGGCGAGGCCAGCGGCAACCCCGCGCCCGAAAAGCGCGCGGCCGAGCGCATCGGGCGCTTCATCCACCAGCACCCCGACTGGCACCTGCGCCTCTACCGCACGCCGGCCGGCTTCCGGGTCATGGCGATGCACGACGTCTTCAGCCCGGCCGACATGGCGGTGGCCGACTGCTTCCATGCGCTGGGCGTCGACAAGGTCTACGCCCGCATGTGCCGCAACCAGAACTGCTTTCGCGCCCGCCTGAGCGCCAAGCCCTGGCGCATCGGCATCGGCGAGCACCTGCGGCCGCGGCCGGGCGTGTGGCCCGTGTCGCCCGAGAAGCTGCCGCTGCGCGATGCCTGGGTCGCGCGCTACGAAAAGGCCGCCGAAGGCCATGCCGCCTGCCAGTACCTGGAAAGCGCCGGCAACAGCGCACGGGTGCATCCGAATGCGCTGGCCGTGCAGCAGCTGCACGACGAACGCACCCGCGCGCACAGCGGTCTGCCGCTGGCTTGAGGGGCGGGATCTTTCGTGGAACACCGCGGAACCGGCTTTGCCGGGCCGCTGGTGTTGCCCCCTGCCAGGGGGAGGGAGGCCACACGAAGTGGGCAAGCCTGGGGGTAGGGATAATCAGGGGATGTCTTCCCCCAAAGTGATCTTCGGCTTCCATGCCGTGGGCGTGCGCATCAAGACCGCGCCGAAATCGGTGCTCGAAGTGATGTTCGACACCAGCCGGCGCGATGCGCGCATGAAACAGTTCATCGCCCGTGCGCAGGAGGCCGGCGTGCGGCTGGTCGAGGCCGACGGGCTGCGGCTGGCCAAGCTCAGCGGCAGCCATGGCCACCAGGGCGTGGTCGCGCGGGTCGAGCCCATTGCGCAGGTCCGTTCGCTCGATGAGCTGCTCGAAGGCCTGGAGGAGGCCGGCACTGTGCCGCTCTTGCTGGTGCTCGACGGCGTGACCGATCCGCACAACCTGGGGGCCTGCCTGCGCGTGGCCGACGGCGCCGGCGCCCATGCGGTGATCGCGCCCAAGGACCATGCGGCCGGCATCAACGCCACCGTGGCCAAGGTGGCGAGCGGCGCCGCCGAGACGGTGCCGTACTTCATGGTGACCAACCTGGCGCGCACGCTGAACGAACTCAAGGAACGCAGCATCTGGTGCGTCGGCACCAGCGACGATGCGCCCGGCACCCTCTACCAGAGCGACCTCAAGCGGCCCCTGGCGCTGGTGCTCGGTGCCGAAGGCGAGGGCATGCGCCAACTCACCCGCAAGACCTGCGACGAGCTCGTGAGCATTCCGATGGCGGGCGCGGTCGAGAGCCTGAACGTTTCCGTGGCCAGCGGCGTGTGCCTCTACGAGGCCATGCGGCAGCGCAGCGCCTGACGCGGCACTGCGACCCGGGCGCGGTTCGAGTCAGGAAGGGTCTTTGCTGCGCGTGCGGCCCACCGCGCTGAAGATGCCGATGCCCAGGATGATCAGCGCACCGATGCCGATATAGAGCGTCGGCACGCCGGCCACCGAGGCGCCCCAGGCGAGGCCGGCGAGGAAGATCAGAAAACCGATCATGTAGAGCACAAAGGACATGCTTGTTCCCCCGGAAGCTTTGGATGCCTTGCAGTATCCCGGGCGGTCCCCCGGCGGGCACAGGCCGTCGTCTCCAGTCGCTGTGGGAACTTGCCTACTGCTTTCGCGCCTCTACGCGGGAGATGTGACCAGCAGGTAGCGGCAGCCCGCGCGCCCGAGCGCCTTGAAGACCAGCGGGCGGTCGACCCCGAAATCCAGGCAGTCGCCGGGCGCGAGTTCGAAGCGCTCGTCGCCGTAGTCCACCCGCAGCGCGCCCTCGAGCATCCAGAGGCACTGCCGGTACGGCTTGCCGCTCCAGCGCGGATAGGCGACCTGCGCCGAGCGCGGCAATTCGATCTCGACCATCTCCACGCCGCCGCTCGCAGCACGCTCGGCGACCTGGCGCCGCAGGTAGCCCGCCTCGGGATCGCGCCAGACCTCCTGCTCGGCCCGGGTGCGCAGCCGGCGCAGCGAGCCCTTGTCCTCCGTCAGCAGCTGCGCGAGCGGCACGCCCAGGCCGGCCGCCAGCCGGCCCAGCAGCACGGCTGTCGGGCTGCTCTCCGCGCGCTCCACCTTCGAGATCATGGCCTTGCTGACGCCGGAAAGCTCGGCCAGCTCGGCCAGGCTCAGCGCCTTGGCCTGGCGCAGCGCGAAGAGCCGGCTGGCAATGAGCGAATCGATGCCGGAGGGCTCGGCCGGCGGAGATGAAATGTTTCTCATATGAGATTATTATTCTCCTATATTGGATCGCCTGAAAGGAACGAACATGCGCCTGGTCCCCTGTACCGAGGAAGCCCACGCGGGCGCCATCCTTGCCATCCTCAACGAGGCCATCGCCAATTCGACCGCGCTCTACGACTACAAGCCGCGCACGCCCGAGAGCATGGTGGCGTGGTTCGCCACCAAGCGCGCCAACGGCTTTCCCGTGGTCGGCGCGGAAGACGAGAGCGGCAGGCTGCTGGGATTTGCGAGCTACGGCACGTTCCGTGCCTTTCCGGCCTACAAGTACACCGTGGAGCATTCGGTGTATGTCGAGGCGGGGCACCGCGGCGCGGGCCTTGGCCGCACGCTCATGGAGGCGATCATTGCCGAGGCCGTCGCACACGACGTGCACGTCATGGTCGGCGCCATCGATGCCGCGAACGCCGGCAGCATCGGGCTGCACGAACGCCTGGGTTTCGAGCATGCCGGGACCGTGCGGCAGGCCGGGTTCAAGTTCGGCCGCTGGCTCGACGTGGCTTTCTACCAGCGCATTCTCTCGACGCCGCTGAATCCGGTCGACGGTTAGGCGGCGCTCGAAACCGCCCGTTGCATGTGCGTCTCAGGCCGGGGTTTCGGCGCTGGCCCGGTCCAGCATCTGGATGGTGCCGGCATCGAGCTTCAGCTGGGTGGCCACCACCAGTTCCTCCAGCTGCGCGATCGAGGTGGCGCTGGCGATCGGCGCCGTGACCGAAGGGCGTGCGATCTGCCATGCAATGGCGACCTGGCCCGGCTTGGCGTTGTACTGCTGAGCCACCTTGTCGAGCGCCTCGAGAATGCGCAGACCCCGCGGATTCAGGTACTTCTTGATGGTGGTGGCGCCGCGCGCGCTCTTGGAGGCGTCGGCCTCGGTGCGGTACTTGCCGGTCAGGAAGCCGGCCGCCAGCGCATAGAAATTGATCACGCCCACTTCGCGCTTCAGGCACAGGGGCTCCAGTTCGTCCTCGAACACCGCGCGGTCGTAGAGGTTGTACAGCGGCTGCAGGCTCTCGTAGCGCGCAATGCCCAGCCGCTCCGACACGTCGAGCGCCTCGGCCAGCCGGGGCGCGCTGTAGTTGGAGGCGCCGATCGCGCGCACCTTGCCGGCCTTGATCAGTTCGTCGAAGGCCTGCAGCGAATCTTCGAGCGGGGTGGCGGCATCGTCGTCGTGCGACTGGTACAGGTCGATGAAGTCCGTCTGCAGGCGCTTGAGCGAGGCTTCCACCGCTTCGCGGATGTAGGCCGGCGAGAGGCCCGACTTGCCTTCGCCCATCGGCTTGCCGACCTTGGTGGCCAGCACCACGCGGTTGCGCTTGCCGCTCTGCTTGAGCCACTTGCCGATGATGGTCTCGGACTCGCCGCCGGTGTGGCCCGGCACCCAGGCCGAATAGACGTCGGCGGTGTCGATGAAGTTGAACCCCGCGTCCACCCAGGCATCGAGCAGGCGGAACGAGGTGGCCTCGTCCGCCGTCCAGCCGAACACGTTGCCGCCGAAGGCCAGCGGTGAAACCAGGAGGCCGGAGCGGCCGAGCGAGCGGAGTTGCGACATGAGTTTGTTTCCTGAGGAAGAGAACGAGGATCAGACGAAGCCCACGGCACCGAGCAGCGCACCTGCGCCCAGCAGCCAGAGCAGGTGAATGCGCGTGCGCCAGACGATAAGCGCGGCCACCGCGGTCAGCAGCCACAGATGCCAGGCAGGCGCGTCGCCGGCAGGGTTGCCCGCCGCCAGCACCCAGCCGGTGGCGATCAGCAGGCCCACCACCACCGGCGCCATGCCCTGCTTGAAGGCGCGCACGCCGCGCCGGTCGCGGTTGCGGTGGCCCCATCGCGTGGCCAGGTAGGTGAGGGTGGTGCTCGGCAGCATGATGCCGACCATGGTGACCGTGAGCCCGAACAGGCCGAGCAGCCAGGCGCCCGGCCCCGCACTGATGCCGCCGCCCGCGTTGAGCCCGACGTTCCAGCCCATCAGCGCGACGAAGAGCACGTTCGGCCCCGGCGCGGCCTGGGCAATGGCCACGGAGGAACTGAACTGCGCCTCGCTGAGCCAGCCGTGCTGCGCGACGAGGTAGCGGTGCATGTCGGGGACGGTGGTGATGGCGCCGCTGATCGACAGCAGCGACAGCAGCAGGTACTGGCCGAAGAGCGCGAGCCAGTCGTGCCATTGCATCGCGATGGTCAGCTGGCTCATGCGGCAATCCTGCGCCAGGTCCACGCACAGGCCACGCCGCCTACGGCCAGCAGCACCCAGCCGAGCGGCATCTTGAACAGCGCAATGGCGCCGAACACCAGCGCGACGAAGGCCAGGCAGGTGGCAAAACCGAGCGGGTGCTTGCGCAGTTGCGGAATCAGCTTGATGCCGGTGGCGGCGATCAGCCCGCCCGACACCGCGCCCATGCCGCGCAGCGCGGCGGCCACCTGCGGGTTGGCCGCGTAGTGGGCATAAAGAACGGCCAGCACAAGAATGACGACGAGCGGTATCGCGAGCATGCCGGCCACCGCGGCGATGGCGCCGCGCAGGCCGAAGTAGCGGTCGCCGATCATCAGCGCGAGGTTGATCACGTTCGGTCCCGGCATGACCTGGGCCACGGCCCAGTCTTCCAGGAACTGCTCGGGCGTGAGCCAGCGCTTTTTCTCCACCATCTCGCGCTGGACGATGGCCAGCACGCCACCGAAGCCCTGCAGCGCAAGCCAGGTGAATGAAACAAAAAGGTCGCGTGGCGACTTCGGTTGCGGATGGGCGGGCGGCGCCGCCGCGCCTGAAGGAGACGGATGCATGTGGGTGCGATTATCGTAGCCAGGCCTGCAACGTGCCGGGCATCGGGCTGACATGCCCCTGTATCGCTCAAAGGGAGACTCCACCGCCATGCAAATCCGTGCGCTCTTCGATCTCTGCAAGCAGGCCGTCGCCTCCTGGTCCAACGATTACGCACCCAGCATGGGCGCCGCACTGGCCTACTACACGGTGTTCTCGATTGCGCCGCTGCTGCTGATCGTGATCTCGGTGGCCGGCCTGGTGTTCGGCCAGGAGGCCGCGCGCGGCGAGATCTTCGCGCAGCTTTCGGGGCTCATGGGCGAGCAGGGCGCGGCCGCGGTGCAGGGCATGCTGCAGGCGGTCAACAAGCCGGCCGAAGGCATCGTGGCCACGGTGGTCGGCATCGGCCTGCTGGTGGTCGGTGCGACCACCGTCTTCGGCGAACTGCAGGACGCGCTCGACCGCATCTGGCGGGCGCCGGCGCGCACCAAGAGCAAGGGCATCTTCAACCTGCTGCGCGTGCGGGCGCTGTCGTTCAGTATGATCATGGCCATCGGCTTCCTGCTGATGGTGTCGCTGGTGGCCAGTGCGGCGCTGGCAGCGCTCAGCAAGTGGTGGGCGCCGGTGTTCGGCGGCTGGGCCACGCTGGCGCAGGCGGTGAACTTCGTCTTCAGCTTTGCGATGGTGACGGTGATCTTCGCGATGATCTACAAGATCATGCCGCGCGTCAGGGTGCAGTGGCGCGACGTGTGGGTGGGGGCTGCGGTCACGGCGCTGCTCTTCACCATCGGCAAGCACCTCATCGGCCTGTACATCGGCAAGAGCAGCGTGGCCTCGGGCTACGGCGCCGCGGGTTCGCTGGTGGTGGTGCTGGTGTGGGTGTACTACTCGGCGCAGATCTTCCTGCTCGGGGCCGAGTTCACCTGGGTGTATGCCAAGACCTATGGCTCGCTCAAGAACATGGAGGGCAGCGCCAAGGCGAATCCTTCGCCGACGCGCTCGGACCCGCTGCCGTAGCGCCAGCTATCCCGCGAAACCCCCTTCGTCGAGGAAGCGCTGCTCCTCGGCCGTGCTGGTGCGCCCGAGAAGCTTGTTGCGGTGCGGAAAGCGGCCGAAGCGCGCAATGATGTCGCGGTGCAGCACTGCGAAGCGCTGGGTGTTGGCATCGAGCGCGGCGTTGAGCTCGACCGAGCGCTGCTGGTCGTCCAGCGACTCGGAGTGCATGAAGGGCAGGTAGAAGAAGCGCCGCAGGTCTTCGCCGGCCTTCAGGTCGAGGCCGGCTTCGATCGCCTGGCGGGCGATGGTCAGCGCCTTGGCGTCGGTGGCCAGCATGCGGGCGTTTCCGCGCCAGGTGTTGCGCGGAAACTGGTCGAGCAGCACCAGCAGCGCCAGGGCGCCCTCGGCGTCGCGCGCCCAATGGTCGAGTTCGCCGCGCGCGGCTGCTTCGTGGGCGGCGAGAAAGCGCCCGCCGAATTCGGCGTCGAAGGCTTCGTTCTTGGCAAACCATCGTTCGGGTCCGGCATTGCGCCAGAAGTCGACGATGTCACGGGCGGTGGGCAGCTCGGCAGGGTTCATTGCCGCATTCTCTTTCAGCCGGTGCCCGGTCGCCAAAGTCGCGGTGGTGGCCGACAAGGCGAAGCGCAATGGCTGCCTATGCTGTAGCGGTTTCATAACTCAGGAGATCAAGCTCATGACCCGATATGGCAGCTTTTTGCGCGCAACCCTCATCGTCGGCGTGGCCAGTGCCGCGCTGGCCGGCTGCGGAATGATGTCCAGGTCGAACACCGCGAGCTTCAGCGGTGCGATGAACGCCGCCAGCGAAGTGCCGCCCAACATGACGCGCGGCAGCGGCCTGGCGGAAGCCTGGCTCAACAAGGACACCAATGTCCTGAAGTACAAGATCACCTACAGCGGCCTGAGCGGCCCGGCCACGGCCGCGCACTTCCACGGCCCCGCGGCCGCGGGCGCCAATGCCGGCGTGGTGCTGCCCTTTGCCAATGCGGCCAGCCCGATCGAGGGGCAGGCCACGCTCACGCCGGCGCAGGCAGCCGACCTGATCGCAGGCAAGTGGTACGCCAACATCCACACCGCCGCCAATCCGGCCGGCGAGATCCGGGGGCAGATGCTGCCCAAGATGTAAGGGCGCTCGGTCAGCTTGCCGTCGCGGGGCTGGTGTCAAATGACACCCCATGACGACGACGCAGAAGACGCCCCGGAAGCCCCGGACGGCAGGCAAGACCCTCAACACTTTTGCGGCGCGCCGCGAAGACATGCGCGCCGCGCGCAAGGCGCTGGTGCTGCAGGGCGGCGGCGCGCTCGGCGCCTACCAGGCCGGCGTGTATGCCGCGCTCAGCGAGACCGACCTGCAGCCGCACTGGATTGCCGGCGTCTCCATCGGCGCCATCAATGCGGCGCTGATCGCGGGCAATGCGCCCGAGAAACGGGTGGACCGGCTGCGCGAGTTCTGGCACCTGGTGTCCTCCGGACCGGCGCAGCGCCTGCCGGCATGGCTGGGCGACCGCGCCACGCAGAACCAGTGGAGCGCCAGCATGGCGATGCTGGTGGGCATTCCGGGCTTCTTCGAACCGCGCTGTTCGCCCGCGCTGCTGATGGGCGCGGCGGCGCCGCTGCTGAGCTACTACGACACCACGCCGCTGAAGGCCACGCTCGAGCGCCTGGTCGACTTCGACCGCATCAACGCCTGCGAGGCGCGCTTCAGCGTGGGCGCGGTTGACGTGCGCACCGGCAACTCGGTGTACTTCGACAACACGCGCCAGCGCATCGGCCCCGAACACATCATGGCCAGCGGCGCGCTGCCGCCGGGCTTTGCGCCCGTCAGCATCGACGGCGACGACTACTGGGACGGCGGCATCGTCTCGAACACGCCGCTGCAGTACGTGCTCGACATCCATCCGCGCTCCGAGCCGCTGGTGGTGCTGCAGGTCGATCTTTTCAATGCACGCGGCGAGATGCCGCGCACGCTGTCGGGCGTGATGGAGCGGCAGAAGGACATCACCTATTCGAGCCGCACCCGCATGAACACCGATGCCCTGGCCGCCAACCTGAACCTGCAGCAGGCCATCGCGGACCTGATCTCCAAGCTGCCGGCGCGCCTTCGCAATGACCCGTCGGTGCTCGCGGTGCAGGCCGAGCTCACGCACCATCCGATCGACATCTTCCACCTGATCTACCGCGACAAGCCCTACGAGGTCGAATCGAAGGACTACGAGTTCTCGCGCGCCGCCGTCGAAGAGCATTGGGAGGCCGGCGCGCGCGACATGCGGCGCACGCTGGCGCATCCCGAGACGCTGCGCAGCGACGCCACCGTGAACGGCGTGACCACCTTCGACCTCGGCGAGCCCGGCGTGGAGCGCGTCAAGCGTCCCGGGCTGTCGCGCTGACGGCGGGCTGCGCTCGCCTGATTCTTGCAATCCTTTTTTTCTTTCCAACCCTCAAGGACATTCACCATGCAACTCAAGGACAAGGTCGCCTACATCACCGGTTCGGCCAGCGGCATCGGCAAGGAGATCGCCATTCTGTTTGCGCGCGAGGGTGCCAAGGTCGTCATTGCCGACCTCAACAAGCAGGCCGCCGACGCCACCGCAGCCGAACTCCAGGCGGCGGGCGCGCAAGCGCTGGGCGTGGCGGTGGACGTGACCAGCGAAGAGCAGGTCGATGCCTCGGTCGAGGAGGCCGCCAAGGCCTTCGGCGGCATCGACATCCTGGTCAGCAATGCCGGCGTGCAGATCGTTCATCCGGTCGAGGAATTCAGTTTTGCCGACTGGAAGAAGATGCTCGCGATCCACCTCGACGGCGCCTTTCTCACCACCAAGGCCTGCCTCAAGCACATGTACGCCCAAGGCCGCGGCGGCAGCGTGATCTACATGGGATCGGTGCACTCCAAGGAAGCTTCGCTGCTGAAGGCGCCCTACGTCACCGCCAAGCACGGCCTCATCGGCCTGGCCAAGACGGTCGCGAAGGAGGGCGCGAAGCACGGTGTGCGCGCCAACGTGATCTGCCCGGGCTTCGTGCGCACGCCGCTGGTCGAGAAGCAGATTCCCGAGCAGGCGAAGACGCTTGGCATCACCGAGGAACAGGTCGTCAAGAACGTGATGCTCAAGGAAACCGTCGATGGCGAATTCACCACCACCGACGATGTGGCGCGCGTGGCGCTGCTGTTTGCGGCCTTCCCGACCAATGCGCTGACCGGCCAGTCGCTGGTGGTGAGCCACGGCTGGTTCATGCAGTAGCGAAATGACGCCGCCCTGCGCGGCGCACGATGGTTCACCCTAATGTCTCCGGCGAGCGAACTGTGCGAAAAACCTGCTTGCCCGTTCAATCGTCATACCAATGACTTTCGCCAGGAGACAAAAACCATGCGTGTTCGTTCCGCCGGCTTTTTTTCGCGCCGCTCCTTCGTGGCCCATGCCGCAGCTGTCGCGGCGGGGCTCGCCATGTTCGCCGCGGCAGCGCCCGCGGCGGCCCAGGCGTATCCCAGCCGGCCCGTCACGCTGATCGTTCCATGGGGTGCGGGCGGCGGCACCGATGCCACGGCGCGCATCATCGCGAGCCTGCTCGAAAAGGAACTCGGCCAGCCGATGACGGTGGTGAACCGTACCGGCGGCAACGGCGTGGTGGGCCATGCGGCCATTGCCGCCGCGCCGCCCGACGGCTACACCATCGGCATGGCCACGGTCGAGATCGGCATGATGCATTGGCAGGGGCTGACGCCGCTGACCAGCGCCTCGTACACGCCGATCGGCCTCGCCAATCTCGATCCGGCCGGCATCCAGGTGCGCGCCGACGCGCCCTACAAGACCGTGGCTGAACTGCTGGCGGCCATCAAGGCCAGTCCCGGCAAGCTCAAGGCTTCCGGCACGGGGCAGGGCGGCATCTGGCACCTGGCCATCGCGGGCCTCTTGCGCGACCAGAAGATCGACCCCGCGGCCGTGCCGTGGGTGCCGAGCAATGGCGCCGCCCCGGGCCTGCAGGACGTGGTCGCGGGTGGTGTCGACATCGCGCCGGTCTCGCTGCCCGAGGCGCGTTCGCTGATCGATGCGGGCAAGATCAAGAGCCTTGCGATCATGAGCGACAAGCCCTCGGCCCTGTATCCCAACGTGCCCACGCTCAAGGCGGCCATCGGCAGCGACTGGTCGATGGCGGCCTGGCGCGGCATCGTCGCGCCCAAGGGCCTGCCCGCCGACGTGCGCGACAAGCTCGCGGGCGCGCTCAAGAAAGTGGTGGCGAGCAAGGAGTACACCGACTTCATGGCCTCGCGCGGCTTTGGCGTGATCTATGCGGGCCCTGACGACTTCGCCGCCTACATGGCCAAGTCCGATGCCGAGCTCGGCGCCACGATGAAGGCCGTGGGTATCGTCAAGTGAACGCCAAAGGGCGTGCGCCCGCACCGGGCGGAGGTGCGGCGCGATGAAATTCAACGACGCGATCTTCGGTGCGATCCTGCTGGCGCTCGGTATCGTGGTGCTTGCCGTGGTGCAGGGCTATCCGGGCATACCGGGCCAGCAGGTGGGGCCGGCGCTGTTTCCGGGGCTGATTGCCGCCGGGCTGTGCGTCTGCGGCGTGATGCTGCTGGCCAAGGGCTGGCGCGAACGCCATGCCGCGGCCTGGGTGCGGCTGGGCGACTGGGCCGCTTCGCCGCGCCACGTGCTGGCCGCCGCGCTGGTCGTCGGCGCGGTGCTGTTCTACATCTTTGCCTCGGAGCGGCTCGGCTTCCTGCCGACCGCGGCGATCTCGCTGCTGGCACTGATGCTCGCCATGCGCGTGCCGCCGGGCCGCGCACTGTTGATTGCGCTGCTCGCCACGCTGGTGATCCATGCCGCGTTCTACAAGCTGCTGCGCGTTCCGCTTCCCTGGGGCGTCCTGACACCCATCGCCTGGTAACCGGAAACATCCACTCATGTCCGCAGCGCTCTTGCAGGCTTTCTCGATGGTCTTCGAGCCCTACACCATTCTCGTGATGGTGCTGGCCTCGCTCTATGGCCTGTTCGTCGGCGCGGTCCCGGGGCTGTCGGCCACCATGGCGGTGGCGCTGCTGGTGCCGGTCACCTTCTTCATGCAGCCGATTCCGGCCATCGCCGCCATGGTCACGGCCACCGCCATGGCCATCTTCTCCGGCGACATCCCGGGCTGCCTGCTGCGCATTCCGGGCACGCCCGCATCCGCCGCTTATACCGACGAGGCCTTTGCGATGACGCGCAAGGGCATGGCCGAGACGGCACTGGGCGCCGGGCTGGTGTTCTCTGCCGTGGGCGGTCTTTTCGGCACGGTGGTGCTGATCGTGGCGGCGCCCGCGCTGGCCGACTTCGCGCTCAACTTCAGTTCCTTCGAGTACTTCTGGCTCGTGCTGCTGGGCCTGACCTGCGCGGTGTTCATTACCTCCGACCGGCCGCTCAAGGGCATGATCACGCTGCTGCTCGGCCTGCTGGTGGCCTGCGTGGGGCTGGGCAATCCGGCGGGCTTTCCGCGCTTCACCTTCGGCAATGCCGAGATGACCGGCGGCATCGGCATGATCCCGATGATGATCGGCATGTTCGCCATCTCGGAGGTGATCCGCTTCGCGGTCGACACGCTGCCGCCGGGCGAGGTGGTGGTCGAGAAAGTGGGACGCGTGCTCTCGGGACAGTGGGCGCTGGCCAAGAAATACCCGGTGCAGATACTGCGCGGCAGCCTGCTGGGCACGGCGGTGGGCGCGCTGCCGGGCGCGGGTGCCGACATCGCGGCGTGGATGTCGTATGCCATGAGCAAGAAGTTCTCCAAGGAGCCCGAGAAATTCGGCACGGGCCATGTCGAAGGCATTGTCGAATCGGGTTCCGCCAACAACAGCGCGCTGGCCGGCGCGTGGATTCCGGCGCTGGTGTTCGGCATTCCGGGCGACTCGATCACGGCCATCGTGATCGGCGTGCTCTACATGAAAAACCTCAATCCGGGGCCGACGCTGTTCACCACCAACCCGCAGAACATCTATGCGGTGTTCATGCTGTTCATCATCGCCAACATCATCATGATTCCGCTGGGCATCCTGTGCATCAAGGCGGCCAAGCGCATCCTGCGGGTGCCGCGCAACGTGCTGATGCCGCTCATCCTGCTGTTCTGCATCGTCGGCGCGTTCGCCATCAACAATTCGCTGTTCGACGTGGGTGTGATGCTCGTGGCGGGCATCGTGGCCTACCTGCTCGAGGAGAACGGCTTTCCCATTGCGCCGGCGATCCTCGGCGTGGTGCTCGGCGGCATGCTCGAGGAGAACTTCATCACCTCGATGATCAAGTCGGACGGCAACCTGGCCGGCTTCGTGTCGCGGCCGATTGCCGCATCGCTGGCGGCCGTGGTGCTGCTGGTGTGGCTCGCACCCTTGCTCAAGAAGCTGTGGCACAGGGGCCGGCGCACCGCATCTACTGCAGCTTGAGCGACCAGGTCTCGCCCACGAGCTGCTGGCCGAAGCCTTCGTAGGGCTCGGCCTTGTCGAGCCTGAAGCCCCGCTTGGCGTAGATGGCGCGCGCGGCTTGCAGGCAGCTGTTGGTCCAGAGCACCATCCTGCGATAACTCTTGGCGCGCGCGAAGGCAATGCATTCGTCGGTGAGGCGCGCGCCCAGGCCCAGGCCGCGTGCCGACGGCGAGAGCAGCAGCAGCCGCAGCTGGGCCGTGGTGGCCGACTTGCGCACCACGAAGATCGCGCCCACGCGTTCGCCGTCGAGTTCGGCGATCCAGCACTTCTCCCACGCGGGCTGGAACTTGCGCACGAACTGCGCCACGATGTCGGCCACCAGCGCCTCGAACTCGATGTTCCAGCCGTACTCGCGCGCATACAGCTCGCCATGCTGCTGCACCACCCAGCCCATGTCGCCGGGCAGCGGGTCGCGCAGCACGATGGTGCGCGTGCGCACCGCCGGCGCCGCCGCGGGATCGAGCGTGCGCTCGATGCGCGCCATGGCATCGATCAGCTGCTGGCGCTCGTGCGCAGGCACCGGCGCGAGCAGGGCGGCTGCCTCGTCGCGCGATTTCTGTTGCAGCGGCGCGAATGCGGCGTGGCCGGCTTCGGTGAGGCGCAGCACGCTTTGCCGCGCATCGCGCGGGTGCGGCGCGCGCGTGAGCCAGCCGGCCGCCTCGAAGCGGCGCAGGATGCGGCTCATGTAGCCGGCGTCGAGCCGCAGGTCGCGGCCGATCTCGCTGGCCACGGGCGTTTCCCGGTGGGCCAGCTCGTACAGCACCCGGACATCGGTCAGCGACATGTCGCTGCCAAGATAGGGGTCGAGCACGCCGATGCGGCTCGTGTAGAAGCGGTTGAAGCGCCGGATCGCCTTGACCGCGGCGGCGTCGGGCGCGGCCGAAGCGGCTGAAATGGTTGCTGCTGTCATATTATTGATTGACTGAAGCAACCATTTAAAGGCCTTGCCGCGGGCGCGTCAACAGCCGCCAACGCGACAGAAGTGGTGGAAAACCCTAAAATCGCGGGTTGCCCACTGCTGCGCCGTGCCCGCCAAGCCGCCGCTGCCAACTTTCCCACTGATGAACGCCCCCGTCGACGTCTCCTTTTTTGCGCGTGCCGCCAAGCCGCTGACCAGCTACCGCAAGTACTGGGCGGCCCGTTTCGGCACGGCCAAATTCCTGCCGACCACGCGCAAGGAGATGGACGTGCTTGGCTGGGACAGCTGCGACATCATCGTGGTGACTGGCGACGCCTATGTCGACCATCCGAGCTTCGGCATGGCCGTGATCGGCCGCATGCTCGAGGCGCAGGGCTTTCGCGTGGGCATCATCGCCCAGCCCGACTGGCAGAGTGCCGAGCCTTTCAAGGCGCTGGGCAAGCCGAACCTGTTCTTCGGCGTGACCGCCGGCAACATGGATTCGATGATCAACCGCTACACGGCGGACCGGAAGATCCGCAGCGACGACGCCTACACGCCCGGCGACGTCGGCGGCGCGCGGCCCGACCGCGCGGCCATCGTGTATTCGCAGCGCTGCAAGGAAGCCTGGAACGACGTGCCGATCATCCTCGGCGGCATCGAAGGGTCGCTGCGCCGCATCGCGCACTACGACTACTGGCAGGACAAGGTGCGCCGCTCGATCGTGGTCGACTCGAAGTGCGACCTGCTCTTGTACGGCAACGCCGAGCGCGCCATCGTCGAGATCGCGCACCGGCTGGCGGCCCGCGAGCCGGTGCACGAGATCACCGATGTGCGCGGCACCGCCTTCGTGCGGCGCGACACACCTGAAGACTGGTTCGAGATCAATTCCACCAGTGTCGACGAACCCGGCCGCGTCGAAGCCCACGTCAATCCCTACCTGATGGTGTCCGAGCAGGCCAAGGCCAACGGCGCCACCTGCGCGAAGGAAGACGAGGCCCAGGCCGTGGCGCAGGCCGCCGAGGCAGGCGCCGCGGCGGCGAACCCGGTGAACCCCGCCATCAAGCCGCTGACCTTCGTGCCGAACCCCGCGCTCCAGCAGCGCGCGAGGATCAAGGTGCCGCCGCGCGACCGCAGCGTGATCCGCCTGCCGTCGTACGAGCAGGTGCGCGCCGACCCGGTGCTCTATGCCCACGCCAACCGCGTGCTGCATCTGGAGACCAACCCCGGCAACGCCCGTGCGCTGGTGCAGGCGCACGGCGAGGGCGCCACGGCGCGCGACGTGTGGATCAACCCGCCGCCCATTCCGCTCACCACGGCCGAGATGGACCACGTGTTCGACCTGCCGTATGCGCGCAGTCCGCATCCGCGCTACGCCGACGAGAACGGCAGCCACGACGGCGCCACCAAGATTCCCGCGTGGGAAATGATCCGCTTCAGCGTGAACATCATGCGCGGCTGCTTCGGCGGCTGCACCTTCTGCTCGATCACCGAGCACGAGGGCCGCATCATCCAGAGCCGCTCGGAAGAATCGATCATCAAGGAGGTCGAGGCCATCCGCGACAGCGTGAGCGGCTTCACCGGCACCATCTCCGACCTCGGCGGCCCCACCGCCAACATGTACCGGCTCGGCTGCAAGAGCCCCGAGATCGAGGCCGCCTGCCGCAAGCCCAGCTGCGTGTACCCGGGCATCTGCCAGAACCTGGGCACCAACCACGATCCGCTCATCAAGATCTACCGCCGCGCGCGTGCGCTCAAGGGCATCAAGAAGATCCTGATCGGCTCCGGCCTGCGCTACGACCTGGCCGTGCAGTCGCCCGAGTACGTGAAGGAACTGGTGCAGCACCATGTCGGCGGCTACCTGAAGATCGCGCCCGAGCACACCGAGCAGGGCCCGCTCACCAAGATGATGAAGCCCGGCATCGGCAGCTACGACAAGTTCAAGCAGATGTTCGAGAAGTTCTCGGCCGAGGCGGGCAAGAAGCAGTACCTGATTCCGTACTTCATTGCCGCACATCCGGGCACCAGCGACGAGGACATGATGAACCTCGCGATCTGGCTCAAGAAGAACGGCTTCCGCGCCGACCAAGTGCAAACGTTCTACCCGAGCCCGATGGCCACGGCCACCACGATGTACCACACCAACAAGAACCCGCTGCGCAAGATCACGCGCGAGAGCGAGACGGTGGACATCGTGCGCGGCGACAAGCGCCGCCGCCTGCACAAGGCCTTCCTGCGCTACCACGACGCCAACAACTGGCCGCTGCTGCGCGAAGCCTTGAAGAGCATGGGCCGCGCCGACCTGATCGGCAACGGCAAGCACCACCTGATCCCGACCTGGCAGCCGCTGACCGATGGCGGCTACACGAGCGCGCGGCGCAAGAACTCGACCTCCGCGCCGGTGGCGGCCAAGGCGTCGGCGCCGGTCAGGCTGGCACCGGTGAAGCCCTCGAAAGGCCGCATCCTCACGCAGCACACCGGCCTGCCGCCGCGGGACAACGGGTCGGCGCCGGCGACGCGCAAGGCCGCCGCCGGCCCGGTGCGCGGCAGCATCCGCAAGCCGCGCTGAGTTCAGCCCGCGAGCAGGCTCGCGGGCAGCAGCTTGCCGGTCCAGGCCGCCACGGCGGCAATATTCATCAGCACGGTGGCCCAGTAGACCGCCATGAAGCCCGTCTTGCGCGACTTGTGCCGAAAGAGCCGCTGTGCGCACCACGCGCCCGGCCATCCCCCCGCCAGCGAGAGCAGATGCAGCGTGCTTTCCGCCGTACGCCAGCGGCCGGCCTGCGCGGCGCTCTTGTCGAAGCCGTAGACGGCGAAGGTCAGCAGGCTGGCCAGCAGCAGCACGCCCAGGGCAATGGGCGGCAGGCGCGCGGTCCATACGCCATACCCGAGCAGCCCCGCATAGCCAAGGAGCAGCACGCCGATGGGCAGCATCGACGACGGGGAAGAAGAGGAGGCCGCTGTCGCGCGGCGGCCCCGCGGGTGGGCTGTGGCGCGACGTGCCCGGGGCTGCGCGGCACCCGCCGCGTGGACCGCCATCGCGCGCGGTCCCTTGCCGCCCACATGGATCTCGTCGAAGCCCAGTTCCATGCCGACCTGCGGCGTCAGCTGCCGGTCGACAAAGTCGCGCAGATGCACGAACACGTCGGCTGAACCCCCGGGGCTGCGGATGAAGCCGAACCCCCGTTCGGCCTCCCAGCGGACGAGCCGGCCTTGGCGCTTCATGGCGTGCGGGAAAAGGGAGGAGACATGGCCGCGATTCTCCCCTGCCGGGGCGGCGGCCGTCTCGTCTCTTGTGTATGGTGTGGTCCATGAGCAGTCCGTTCCACTTGCCGGCTTCATGGGGCCACACCCTGGCGGGCGCCATCCTGCTCGCGGTTTCTGTGCATGCGCTGGGGGCGTCGCCCGACTCCGCGCCCGCGCCGGCCCCGGCCGCGGCGCAGGCGCTGCGCGCCACCCATCAGCGCATGGGGGCCAAGCTCGCGCAGAGCGGTTTCGGGCGGCCGCTCCAGCTCGACTCGACGGAGACGCCGAACGGGCTGCAGGGCGACATCTATGCGGTGGTGGACCACTCGCTGCCGGAGATCAGCGCCGCGCTCATGGAGCCCTCCCGCTGGTGCGAGTTGCTCACGCTGCACGTCAACAATCGCCGCTGCCGCACCGGCACCGCGCCGCAAGGCGGCGAGATGCTGACGCTGTTCGTGGTGCGGCGCTACGACAAGCCGGTCGAGCAGGCGTTCCAGCTGCCCTTTGCCTATCGCGTGGCCAGCGCGACGCCGGAGTACCTGTCGGTCGAGATGAATGCGCCCAAAGGACCGCTCGGAACCAGCAACTACCGCGTCACGCTCGAGGCGGTGGCGCTCGACGGGCAGAGGAGCTTCCTGCATTTCAGCTACAGCTACGACCACAACATGATGGTTCGCATGGCCACCCAGGCGTACCTGGCGACCTTCGGCCGCAACAAGGTGGGCTTCACCGTGATGGGCAGGGACGCCGATGGCCAGCCCGACTACATCCGCGGCACGCGCGGGCTGGTGGAGCGCAATGCGATGCGCTACTTCCTCACGCTCGACGCCTATCTCTCTTCGGGAGCCGGCGTGCCGGCCGAACGGCGGGAGCGCTCCTGGTTCGCCGCGGCCGAGCAGTATCCGCGGCAGCTGCACGAGATCGACCTGGACACCTACCTCGCGATCAAGCGCGAGGACCGGCAGCGCGACGGCGCCGGCCGCTGAGCATCCACAGCCTCGTCTTCCTGGTTTCACTGGCTTGTCACACGCCGCGGTGCTAATCGCCGGGGCCTGTGCCTGTTGCGCAGGCGCACGACAAGGACAAGTGATGACGAAGAAGACAAGAGGATCGAGGATGGGCTGGCTGGCGCTCGCGGGTGCCGCTGCGCTGGTCGCCGCCTGCGGTGGCGGCAGCGGCGGTGGAGGAGGAGGGTGGGCATTTCCCGTGGCGGGCGGCGGCGGCACCACCAATCCGCCGGCAGCGCAATCGAAGACCGGCACCTTCCTCGACGCGGCCGTCGAGGGCCTCGGCTACACCGCGGGCGGCAGCGCCGCGGCCAGCACCAACGCGAATGGCGAATTCACCTGCAAGGACGGCGAGACCGTGGCCTTCAGCGTCGGCGCGCTCGCGCTCGGCAGTGCCGCCTGTGGTGACGCGATCACGCCGCTGACCCTGGCGGGTGGCAGCGACGTGAAGGCCGATGCGGTCGTCAATCGCCTGCTGGCGCTGCAGAGCTTCGACGAGGACCGCGATCCCTCGAACGGCATCCGGCTGGCGCCTGCGCTCAAGGCCGCGCTGACGGCGGGCGCGCTCGATTTCAGCGCCTCGGCCGAGAGCTTCGACACCGCGCTCAATGCGGTGCTCGCAGGGCTGCCCGCTCCCTACAATGCCCGCATTGTCGATCCAAGCCGCCGCATGCTGGCGCGCGAACACTTCGAAAACACGCTGGCCTCGCGCCTTGCCGCACCGGTGACCGAAGCCTTCACGCAGACCAACGCGCTCGGCACCATCGGGCTCGGCGTCACCCGCTACCAATTGCAGGCCGACGCCGCCTTCAACGTGCCCTACGAGGGCGACAACGAGAAGACCAGGGCCGACTTTCCGCAGGGCTTCCTGCCGGCCTACGGCTCGGGGCTCGCGTTCAAGGGCAAGGCGGACGACGGCACGCTCGAGTTCTATGCGATCACCGACCGCGGCCCGAACGGCGACGGCCCGACCGCGCCCGTGCCCGGCGGCAATGGCGCCACCAGCATCAGCAAGGTGTTCCCGGCGCCGTCGTTCGCGCCGAGCTTCGGCATCGTGCGCATCGGAAAGACGGGTGCGGTGCTTTCCTCGAGCCTGCCGCTCAGGCTCGATGCCGGCAGGAAGCTCAGCGGCCTGCCGCCGCAATCGGGCGTGGGCTCGACCGGCGAGACGCCGCTGACCGACCGCTACGTGTTCGATGCCGCCAAGGCGAACTACGACGCCAACGGCCTCGACCCCGAGACGCTGGTGCTCGACAAGGCGCGCAACGTGCTGTGGACCAGTGACGAATACGGCCCCTTCATCGCACGCATCAACATGGCAACCGGCGTGGTCGAGAAGAAATACGCACCGGGCAGCGGCGCTGCCGATCTGCCGCTGGTGCTTGCCCAGCGCCGTCCGAACCGCGGCATGGAAGGACTGACGCTCGATGCCGCCAGCGGCGTGCTGCACGGCTTCCTGCAGAGCCCGATCGATCCGCGCGACGGCAGCGGCAAGTCGATCAAGGCCAGGCCGCCGGGCGGCAGCAACACCGACGTGCGCCACATCGCGAAGTTCACGCGCTGGATCGCCTTCGACCCGGCCACCGAGACTTCGAAGCTCTACGCTTATCCGATCGACGGCAGCCAGTACGACAAGGACCGCACCGGCAATGCCAAGCTCGGCGACGTGGTGAGCCTGGGCAACGGCCGCTTCATCGTGATCGAGCAGGGCGCGCGCAAGAGCGACGGCAAGGTGTTCAACAAGCTGATGCTGGTGGAGCTGCCGGCCAACGCGACGGACATCGCGGCCTTCGACCACAACCTGGAGATCAGCAGCATCACGCAGGCGCCCTCGGGTACCGCCGACTATTCGAGCGTGGTCACGATGCGCAAGACCGAGCTGCTCGACCTCAACGCACTGGGCTGGCTGGCCGAGAAGGCGGAGGGCCTGACGATCGTGGACGACCGGACACTGGCGCTGGTGAACGACAACGACTTCGGCCTGGGTACGGTGCTGCTCGATGCCGACGGCAAGGCCCTGGCCGGCAGCGTCGAGGACTGCACGGCCGATGCCAGCGGCGTGCTCAGCGGCTGCCCCGCGGGCGCCACCGGCGCGCGCATCACGCGCGGCTCCGATCAGGAGCGGCCGACCCGCATCTGGCTCATCAGGCTCGACCGCAAGCTCGGCGAGCTGCGCCTGCCGGCGTCCTGAGGACGCAGGCCGCGCTGGCCGGCCGCTGCGTCAGCCGGCCAGCGTGAGCAGCGGTACGTCGCGCTCGCGGCCCATGGCGTCGAGCTCGGCGCGCGTGCGCGTTGCGAGCCAGGCGGCCAGCGCGGTGTGCGTGGCCGGCGCCATCATGTCGGGCGGCGACACGCCCGCGGCCTCGCAGAGCCGGGCCGCGAAATGCGGCTCCAGCGCCGCCACCGCCACGCGGCCGTCGGCGCAGGTATAGACGCGGTAGCCCGCGTGCGCGCCGCCCACTGCGCCCGTGGGCTGCGTGAGGCCCCAGGTGCGCGGCAGCGCCAGCCAGTCGGCCGAGGCGTTGAGCGCCACTTCGAGGTACAGCCCGTTCGCGCCGGGCGCCGTTCGCGCGTGCAGGGTGGCCTGCAGCACGGCCTCGCTCGCGAGCAGCGCGCCGCCCATGTCGGCAAAGAGCGTGGGCGGCAGCTCGGTGCCGGTGACGAGGCCGCTTTCGGCGAGGTAGGTCAGGTCGTGGCCCGGTTCCTCGGCGCGTGCGCCGGGCGCGCCGACGATCGCGACCTGCGACAGCCGCGAATGCCGCTCCTGCAACTCGGCCCAGCCGAGTCCGAGCTTGGCCAGCGCCGAGGGGCGGAACGAGGTCAGCAGCACGTCCGTCTGCGCGAGTTCCGCGTGCAGCTGCTGCCGTCCCGCCTCGGTCTTGAGGTCGGCGGTGCGGACCGCGATGCCTTCGTGCAGCGCGGCATAGGCAAGCTTGTTGTAGTGCGCCATCGGGTCGCCGGCAGGCGGCTCGAGCTTCACGCAGATAGCCCCCATGGCCCGGCAGCGCAGCAGCGCCGCGGGTCCAGGAAGGTTGAGCGCAAGGCTCAGCACGCGCACGCCCGCAAGCGGCTGGAAGGGGGAGGCTTTGGAAGTTGGCATGGGCGGATTTCCAGGGAACAGGTCGGCTGCCATTCTGACTCGGCGCGGGGAGCCGGATTTCGCAAGCCGCAGCACGGCAGCGCGCGTAGCATGTGCGATGGCGGCGCTCCCTGCCTTGGCGCTGCCGCAACGACCAAGGAGACCCACCATGTTCGAACCTTCCCTCATGAGCGGCCAGCGCATTCTCGTGACCGGCGGCGGCACCGGCCTGGGCCGGGCCATGGCCGAGCGCTTTCTGGGCCTGGGCGCCGACGTGGCCATCTGCGGCCGGCGCCAGTCGGTCTGCGAGGAAACCGCGGCCGAGTGGCGCCAGCAGTTTCCCGGGCGCCGCATCGACACCTTCGGCGTGGACATCCGCGTGGCCCAGAGCGTCGACGAGATGGTCGAGAGCCTGTTCCAGAGCGGCGGGCTCACGGGGCTCGTCAACAACGCCGCCGGCAACTTCGTCGCGCCGACCGAGAGCCTTTCGCCGCGCGCCTTCGATGCCATTGCGAACATCGTCTTCCATGGCAGCTTCTACGTCACGCAGGCCGTGGGCAAGCGCTGGGTGGCCGAGGCCAAGGCCGGCAAGTGGAAGCAGGGCGATGCGATGCGCAGCGTCATGAGCATCATCGTGACATGGGTCGACAACGGCAGCCCCTACGTCGTGCCGTCGGCCATGAGCAAGGCCGGCATCGAGGTCATGACCAAGTCGCTCGCGGTGGAGTGGGCGCGCCATGGCATTCGCCTGAACGCCGTCGGGCCGGGCGAGATCCCGACCGAGGGCATGAGCAAGCGCCTCAATCCCGGCGAGGAGCCCGGCGCGCGCAGCAAGAAGAGCAACCCGATGGCGCGCACCGGCCGCATGAGCGAGCTGCAGAACCTCGCGGCCTTCCTCATGGCGCCCGGCCAGTGCGACTGGCTCACCGGCCAGAGCATCATGATGGACGGCGGCAACGCGTTGGCCACGGGCGGCAACTTCTACGAGCTGCGGCAATGGAGCGACGACGACTGGCAGGCCGCGCGCGAGCGCATCGAGGCGCAGAACCAGAAGGACAAGGCGCAGCGCTGATTGGCGTTATCGTTGCGCCTCATCTCCCAGGAAAAAACAAGATGCAACTCATCGGCATGCTCGATTCCCCCTACGTGCGCCGCGCGGCCATTTCGCTGCGTTTGCTGGGGCTTGCGTTCGAACACCGGTCGATCTCGGTCTTCAGCACTTTCGAACAGTTCCGGGCGATCAATCCCGTGGTCAAGGCGCCGACGCTGGTGTGCGACGACGGCACGCTGCTGATGGATTCCACGCTGATCATCGACCATGCGGAAACCATCGCGGGCCGCAGCCTCATGCCCGCGGGCGGCGCCGAGCGGCTGCGTGCGCTGCGGGTGCTGGGGCTCGCGCTCGCGGCCTGCGAGAAGACGGTGCAGATCGTCTACGAGCGCAAGCTGCGCCCGCCAGAGAAGCAGCATGCGCCCTGGGTCGACAGGGTGCGGGGCCAGCTGGCCGCCGCCTATGCGGGGCTCGAGGCCGAGATTGCGAAGCTGCCCGCGGTGGCCGATGAAGCCGCCCTTGGCCAGGCCGGGCTGACCAGCGCCGTGGCATGGGGCTTCACGCAAATGATGCTTCCCGAACTGGTCGCGCCAGCCGACTGCCCGTCGCTCGCAGCCTTTGCAGCCGCTGCGGAAAAACTGCCGGCCTTCGTGGCCCTGCCGCCGGTCTGAACGGATCAGTTCGCGATGTCCGCCCCGCGCTCGGCCAGCAGGCCGCGCAGCAGCGAGCGGTGGCAGCGCGATTCGTCCTCGCAGTAGCAGCCGACCGAAAACGCCGCCGTGTGCGACAGGGCGGCCAGCAGGTCGATGCTGCGGCTCGCGTCGGCCTCGGCCATCTCGGCCTTGTACTTGCGCATGAAGGCGTTCCATTGCGCAGGGGTTTCCGCTTCCTGGCCCAGCTTCATGGTCTCCGCGGAAGGCGCGAGGTTCGGGTACCACACGTCGTACCAGTCCTGCGATGCGAACTCGGTCTTCGGAACGCCGCGCGGCGGGCGGCGCACGGTGCCGATGCGCAGGCCCTCGCCGGCCGTGCGCGGCGTGCCCAGGCGAACGATGCGGATGCTCATGCAGGGTCTCCTTTCTCTCTCTCAGTTGGCTTCAGGTGCCGACGATAGCGCCATCGCGCCGGCGGATCGCAAGCGTGGCCGAGCGCGGCCGCGCGCTGCCGGGCACGGTGCCGTCGGGCCAGGCGCTGTTGGGTGCGGCGCTGCCATCGTCGCGCGATTCGCCCGGGTGCTGGATGTTGACGAACAGCGTGCGCCGGTCGGGCGTCACCACGCAGCCCGTGACCTCGCTGCCACTCGGCGCCGTGAGGAAGCGCTTGATGCGGCCCGTGGCCGGATCGGCGCACAGCATCTGGTTGTTGCCCAGCGCGGCATAAGGCGGCTTGCCGATGAGCTGGCCGCTCATGTCGGTCTGGATCCAGAGCAGGCCGCCGCTGTCGAAATGCAGGCCGTCGGGGCTGCCGAAGACATCGGCGTCGTCCGATGGATAGCGCGCGCCGCTGCCCGCCTGCGCGGGATCGCCGGCCAGCGCGAAGTGGTCCCAGCCGAAGCTCGCGCTGCCGGCATCGCCGCCGTCCTCGCGCCAGCGCAGGATGCCACCGAAGAGGTTGCCGGCACGCGGGTTGGCCGCATCGGGCGCGGGCTTGCCCGGCTCGCCGCGCTGGCTGTTGTTGGTGAGCGTGACGTACACCTCGCCGGTCTGCGGATGCACTGCGATCCATTCGGGGCGGTCCATCTTGGTGGCGCCCACTGCGTCGGCGGCCAGCCTGGTGTGGATCAGCACCTCGGCCTGGCCGGCGAAGCCGCTGTCCGCGTCGAGGCCGTTGCGGCCGTGCACGAGTTCGAGCCACTGGCCGCGGCCGCCGGCATCGAAGCGTGCGGCGTAGAGCGTGCCTTCGTCGAGCAGGCGGCTGTTGGCGGAAGCCCGGGAGCCGTCGCCGGCCATCGAGACCTTGCCGTGGCTCACGAACTTGTAGATGTATTCGAACCTGGCGTCGTCGCCCATGTAGACGACGACGCGTCCGTCCCTGGCGAGCGTGCAGGTCGCGCTTTCCTGGCGCTTGCGTCCGAGCGCGGTGCGCTTGACCGGTTTGGCCGCGGGGTCGAAGGGATCGATTTCCACCACCCAGCCGAAGCGGTGGGGCTCGTTCGGATGCCGGCTCATGTCGAAGCGTTCCTCGAAGCGCCAGTACTCCACCCACTGCGAGCCCGGCACCGTGCCGTAGCGGCGCTGCGCGGACGTGGCGTCCTTTGCCGCTTCCTTCGGCCCGCCGAAGTAGCCGTGGAAGTTTTCTTCGCAGCTCAGGTAGGTGCCCCAGGGCGTGACGCCCATCGCGCAGTTGGCGAAGGTGCCGAGCACTTCGTCGCCGGCCGGATTGGCGGCGGTGCGCATCGGCGCCGCGCCCGCGGCGGGGCCGGCGATGCGCATGGGCGTCTGCCCGTGCACGCGCCGCGCGTAGGGCGAGGGCCGCACCTGGCGCCAGCCATCGCGCGTGCGGCGGATCTCGATGACCGAGACGCCCATCGCATGCAGCGACTTGCGCACCTTCTCGGCGGTCCACTCCTTGCTGCCGTCGGCATGGAGCAGTTGCTCGTCGGTGTACTCGTGGTTCATCACGAGCAGGCCGCGGTCCGATGACGCGAGCGGAAAGAAGTGCATGCCATCGTGATGCATGCCGGCCTGCAGCGCCTGGTCGGCGGCGCTGTTGCTGCCGTCGGGCGCGAAGGCCGGCATGGGATGCCCCGCGATGCCGGTGGGCGTGCCCCAGGGATAGAGCAGCTGCCATTCGTATTCGGGCGGCACCACCACCGCATCGCGCAGCGACGCCGGCACCGCGGTGAAGCCGAGCACGGGCCGGGCCGGGCCGGCGGGCGCGCTGGCACCGTGAGAGTGAAGCAGCGCCACCATGGCGGCGGCACCCGATTGCAGAAAGATCCGGCGGTCCAGGGGCATGGGTCCAGGGGTGTTGGGTAGGCGACAGGCGCCATCATCGCCGAGCGCCCGTGCCGGGCGATACTGGCGCGAAGACCGAAGGAGACATTGCCATGGCCGAACGAATCGAATGGACCCGCCACCCCGACGGCGTGGTGCAACTGCAGCTTGCACGTGCGGACAAGATGAACGCGCTCGATCCCGCGATGTTCGACGCGCTGATCGAAGCGGGCGAGGCCCTGCGCGGCGACGCCGCGGCGCGCGCGGTGGTCATCTCGGGCCAGGGCAAGGCGTTCTGCGCGGGGCTGGACATGGCCTCCTTCGAACGCATGGGGCAGGGGGCCGCCAGCGCGGTGCTGGGCGCGGCCGCGGGTGGCACCGACCTGTCCGCGCGCACGCACGGCATCTCGAACGCGGCGCAGTACGTGGCCATGGCCTGGCGCGAGGTGCCGGTGCCCGTCATTGCCGCCGTGCACGGCGTGGCTTTCGGCGGCGGCCTCCAGGTGGCGCTGGGGGCCGACATCCGCATCGTGGCGCCCGACACCAAGCTGTCGGTGATGGAAATCAAGTGGGGCCTGGTGCCCGACATGGGCGGCATGGTGCTGATGCGCGAACTCGCGCGCAGCGACGTGGTGCGCGAACTCACCTTCACGGGCCGCATCTTCTCGGGCGAGGAAGCCCTGCAGCTCGGCTTTGCCACGCGGCTGGCGGCCGATCCGCTCGCCGAGGCGCTTCAGATGGCGCACGGCATCGCGGTCAAGAGCCCCGACGCCATCCGGGCGGGCAAGCGCCTGCTCAATGCGGCGCTGTCGCACAGCGCGGCCGAGCTGCTGATCGCCGAATCGGTGGAGCAGCAGGCCTTGATCGGAAGCGCGAACCAGAAGGAGGCCGTGCAGGCCAACATCGAGCGGCGGCCGCCGCGATTCAGCTCGCCGGCCTGAGCCCCGCCCCAGGGAGGACCCCCAAAGGCCGGATTCCGGTCTTTTTTTTGCCTTTTTGGTGCAGAAAACAAGCAAATCGACACACCCAGCCGGCGATATGTAAGAATTAAGTATCCTTGTAGGTGTGCGATCTTCACCACAAAGCTTCACTTTGTGTGAGGAAGG
Source organism: Variovorax sp. V93 (assembly GCF_041154485.1). Classification (NCBI taxonomy): domain Bacteria; kingdom Pseudomonadati; phylum Pseudomonadota; class Betaproteobacteria; order Burkholderiales; family Comamonadaceae; genus Variovorax; species Variovorax sp. V93. The sequence goes on from NZ_AP028669.1 coordinate 2,397,832, forward strand.
TCACGTCTCGCAAAGGAAAAAGGGCCGGGAAAGGTGGATGTCTTGGTCACATTCCCTAACAATTAATCCTTTTGATTGCGACGGCGCTCTGCATGTCGACCACTTTTTTCTGCAACCTCAGTTTGCCTGTGCTGGTGGGCGAGGATCGCTACAGGTACTTGCCCGTCGTCGCGGTGTTCCGCAGCATTCCGTTCGACCAGGTGGACGAGTGGGTGATGCATCCCGACGGCCAGCCGCGCAGCGATCGCGAATTGGCGGCAGAAGTGCTGGTGGAAATCCGCGAGCCGGCCGGCGGGAGCGTACGCAATGCGCCGCACTCCTTGGAGGTGGCCGATGTCCTCCAGTTGGACCGTGCGGCCGCCATCGTCGTAGCGACCTTTCTTGCAGCCTTGCCGCGCGCCTGACGAGCGCGGGAAACCGGCCGCACGCCCCGGATGCGGGCTTCAGTGCCTGCCGCGCGCATCCACCGGCCAGATGGCGACCAGCGTGTCGCCGTCGACCACATGGTAGGCATCGTGCAGGTTGACGGTCGGGTCGCAATGCGGCGTGATGAACTCCACCCGGTCGCCGAGCGCGGGCCGCTGCCCGGCGCAAAACAGCTTGCCGTGCTCGTCGCCGAAGAAGGCGTAGCGGCTCGCCGGATCGGCACCGCGTGCCACCAGCGGCACGCCGCAGTCGGTGGCAAAGCACTTGGTGCCGCCGTCCACGGTGACCCATTCCGCCGCATTGGTGCTCACCACCGCCGTCTGCACGAACAGCGACACCTCGAACGGTGAAGGCTGCCCCGGGCTGCCCTGCAGCACCTGCGCATATTCCGCGTCCATGAACACATAGGAGCCGGCCTGCAATTCGGTGAAGGCGTCCCGCTGCGCGTCGAGGTCGTGCGTGCCGGTACCCGCGCCCGTGACGATCTCGAAGTGAATGCCGCTGCGCTCGGCGTCCGCGACGATGCGCGCGATGGCTTCGCGCAGGCCGGCCGCGGCGGCGCTGCGCTGCTGCCGGTCGACGATGTGCTGCAGGTTGCCGGCGTAGGCCTGCAGCCCGCGCAGCTTCAGGCGCGGCTCGGCCGCAATGCAGCGCGCGAGCTCGAGCACCTGCGCCTCGCTGGCCGCGCCCGTGCGGTTGTAGCCGGCGCCGTAGTCGACCAGCACTTCGAGAGGATGCGGCAGGCCGAGCGTGGCGGCGGCCAGGTCGGCGGCATTGCGCGGGTCGTCCACCACCACCATCATTCCGCCGGGGCCGGCCAGCCTGGCCAGCCTGACCACGCGCGCGATCTTGCTCGGCGTGACGGCCGGCGAGGTGATCAGCACGTCCGGAATGCCGGCCTTGACCATGACCTCGGCCTCGCCCAGCGTGACGCAGCTCACGCCGATGGCACCCGCGGCCACCTGGCGGCGCGCGATCTCCACCGACTTGTGCGTTTTCACATGCGGCCGCAGGCCGACGCCGCGCGCCTTGGCAAAGGCGGCCATGCGCTCGATGTTGCGCGTCAGCGCGCCAAGATCGAGCAGCAGCGCCGGCGTGTCGAGCGACTGCCGACCGCCGGCAATTCCGATCAGCGGTTTGTTGACTTGTGAATCAGGAAGCATGGGAAACCTTTGCGGGGCGCGCGTCGGCGCGATGAACGAATGGCGAAATGATCGCACCGAAAGGCCTTCGGCGATGCGTCGTCAGTCGTCCTGCGCCGGCAGCCGATGCGCCGGGCGCCGCAGCGCCAGCCACCAGAAGAGTCCCGCGTTGACGGCCCAGCCTCCGGTCAGCAGGAGCAGTGCGGTCCGCGCCACGCCCGGCGCAAGGTCGAGCGTCAGCAGGGCGAGCGACCATGGCAGGGCCCCGGCGATCGCCACCAGCATGGCCATCTCGCTGTCCGGAAAGGCCGCGCTCGAAACAACGCACACCACGCCCGCGGCCGTATAGGCGAGCGCGCCGACGCGCCACCAGGAAGGAAAGATCGGTCGGGTGTCCATGGTGTGCATGGTGCAACGATTGCAGAGGGCGCAGGCATGCCGCGACAGCCGCCCGCGCGAAGCGATGTAAGCCTTCAGGCGATGGCGGGCGCTACCGGCGCGGGTGGAAGAACGGCTTCGATGGCGAGCGCCAGCGCGAGCAGCGCACTGTCCGATCCGGCCGGGCCTGTCAGTTCCATTCCCGCGGGCAGGCTGCCGCGCGCGAGGCCCATCGGCAGGCTCAGCGCGGGCAGTCCCGCCATGCCGGCCGGACCCGTGTTGCGGATGTAGGCGGAGAAGGCCGATACCGGCCGGCCGCACAGCATGACCTCCACGTCTTCGCCGATGCGCGCCGCGCAGAGCGGGCTGGTCGGGAACACCAGCGCGGCGATGGCGTTCTGCGCGAAGCAGCGGCGATACGCCTCCTGCATGCGCGGGCGCAGCACGCCGAGCGCGTGGCGGTAGGCCGGCGTGCCGATCGCACCCGGTCCGAACAGGCGCCCGAACAGCGGCCGGACGTCGGGGCTCACGACGGCATCGGCGAGTGCGCGGGCATCGAAGGGGCGCTCGTGGCGCGCGAAGTAGGCCTGCAGCGCAGGCAGGATCTCGTAGAGAGAGATCGACATGGAGCCCTGCTGGAACAGCGCGCCGGCTTCGCCCAGATCGCAGGGCACCAGCACCGCGCCAGCGCTGCGCAGCCGCTCGAGCGCGTCCTGCGCCAGTGCAGCCACCGGCGGATCGATCTCGTCCCAGAAGTAGCGCTGCGGCACGCCCAGGCGCACGCCAGCGAGCGGCGCCGGCGCCAGCCGGAGCGGGCCATCGGCGATGGCATGGTCGATCAGCACGCAGTCGTCCACGTTGCGCGCCATGGCGCCTGCGGTGTCGAAGGTGGGCGAGATCGGCACAAGTCCGTCCCCAGGCCAGCGGCCGATGGTGGGCCTGAAGCCGACCAGGCCGCACAGCGCGGCGGGCACCCGGACCGAGCCGCCCGTGTCCGTGCCGATGGCCGCGGGAACGGCGCGCATGCCGAGCAACGTTGCGTTGCCACCGCTCGAGCCGCCTGAAATGCGCGAGGGATCGAAGGGGTTGCGCGACGGGCCGAACGCGTGGTTGTGGCCGGTGACGCCTTGCGACCACTCGTGCAGATTCGTCTTGCCAAGCACCAGCGCACCCGCAGCCAGCAGGCGCTGCGTCACGCCCGCCGCGCGGCGCGGACGGTGGTCCGCCATCCACGGGCTGCCGGCGGTGGTGGGAAAGCCGACCACGTCGATGTTGTCCTTGAACGCGAGCGGCACGCCATGCAGAGGGCGCGCGCCGGCGGCAGGCCGGGGCGCTGCGTCGAGCGCCAAGGCCTCACTGCGAAGGCGCTGCGCGTCCTGGTGCAGCAGGCCACCGAGGGAGGCGGCTGCGGCACCGCGTCGCAGCAGCGCATCCACATAGTCTGCGGCGCGGAGCTCGCCTCGCGCCATCTGCTCTGCGGCTTCGCGGGCGGAGAGATCGGTGAGCGCATGGATCCGGTTCATGGAGGATTCAAATTGGGGCGGAGGCCATGCGGGAGTGCATGTTCCGGGCCAATTCGCCGCTCCGGAGGCCGTAAAACCGCCTGAAATTACATGGCATGGATACTGCTTAACGAGTTTTTTGTATCCATGAGGCCTTCCACATGTCTTTCAAGTCCTTGCGTTTCCTGACTCTCGCCGCAGCGTCGATGGCGCTTCTTGCGAGCCTGCCGGCATCCGCTGCGGAGAAGGTGTCGCTGCGCCTCAAATGGCTGGCGCAGGCGCAGTTCGCCGGCTTCTACGTGGCCAAGGCCAAGGGCTTCTACGACCAGGGTGGCCTCGACCTGACGATCAATCCGGGCGGGCCCAACCTCAACGTGGAGACCCTCGTCGCCTCGGGCAACGACACCTTCGGCCTCGCCGGCGGCACGGAGACGGTGCTGCTGGCGCGCGAGAAAGGCCTGCCGCTGGTGTGCATCGGCGTCACGGTGCAGACCACGCCCTTCACCTATGTCACCTACAAGGATTCGGGCATCACCCAGGTGAAGGACTTCGCGGGCAAGAAGGTGGCCACGTGGTTCACCGGCACGCAGTACACGCTCTATTCGATGCTCGCTTCGGCCGGCATGAAGCAGGGCGACCTGACCATCGTGCCGCAGTCGGGCTCGATGGCGCCTTTCGTCGAGAAGCAGTTCGACGTGGCCGCCGCCACCTACTACAACGAACTCAACGTGCTCAAGGCGCAGGGCCTGGGCGACAAGCTCACGCTCATCAAGCCCGATGACTACGGCGTGATCGTGCAGCAGGACACGGTGCTCGTGTCCGAGAAATACCGCAACGAAAAGCCGCAGCAGGTGCAGGCCTTCATGAACGCGACCATCAAGGGCTGGAAGTACGCGCTGCAGAACAAGAAGGAAGCCATCGACATCGTCATGGCCGCATCGCCCAGCCTGAACCGCGCGCACCAGGAAGCGATGCTCGACGAGTTCGAGAAGCTCGTGAAGGCCGGCAAGGGCACGACCGACGGCATCCTCGCCATCGACCTGCCGACGGTCGAGAAGATGCAGACCCAGTTGGTGGGCTACAAGGCGCTGAAGGCGCCGGCCGACCTGTCGAAGGCCTACGACCCGAGCTTCTGGACGCAGGTGCCGGCCACCGACAAGAAGTTCTGAGCCGCCGCACGATCATGAAGTTCATGCCTCACGAAGTGATGCCGCCCGCCGCCGCAGGCACGGCCGCACCGCCGATGCTCGAGCTCGTCAACGTGTGGAAGCGCTTCGGCGACGGCCAGGCGCAGACGGTGGCGGTGTCCGGCGTCGACCTGCGGATCGCGAAGAGCGAGTTCGTCACGCTCGTGGGCCCTTCAGGTTGCGGCAAGTCGACGCTCTTCAACATGATTGCGGGGCTGCTGCCGCCCGACGACGACGGATCTCTGCTGTTCGGCGGCACGCCGCAGCGCGACGGCCAGTTGCTGGGCAAGGTGTCGTTCATGCCGCAGCGCGACCTGCTGTTTCCGTGGCGCACCGTGCTGGACAACGCCATCCTCGCGCTCGAAGTGGAGGGCGTGCCGCGCAAGGAGGCGCGCGAGCGTGCGCGCGCCATGCTGCCGGAGTTCGGCCTCACCGGTTTTGCCGACCACTACCCGCACCAGCTCTCGGGCGGCATGCGCCAGCGCGTGGCGCTGATGCGCACCTTCCTGTTCGAGCGCGATCTGCTGCTGCTCGACGAGCCCTTCGGTGCGCTCGACGCGCTCACGCGCAGCCGCATGCAGCACTGGCTGCTCGAGATCTGGGCGCGCCATCGCCGCACGGTGCTCTTCATCACGCACGACATCGACGAAGCCATCGTGCTCGGCGACAGGGTGCTGGTGATGACGGCGCGGCCCGGCACGGTCAAGAGCGAGACGGTGGTCGACCTGCCGCGCCCGCGCGATCCGTCGATCGTGCTGTCGCCGGAGTTCATCGGCCTCAAGCAGCGCCTGCTCGCGGAGATCGAGGAGGAAAGCCGCAAGACCTTCGCCCAGGAGGAGCGCGCCTCGTGAGCTTGCCGATGCAACGCATGCTGCGCTCGCCCGTGCTGGCCTTCGTCGGGCTCGCCGTCGTCTGGGAGATTGCGGTGCATGCCTTCGCGCCTTCGCCTCGCTACCTGCCGGCGCTGAGCGCGATTGCGCAGGACGCGTGGTCGGTGTGGCCGCAGCTCCTGCGCGGCTTTGGCCGCACGCTGCTCGAAACCGTGCTGGGCTTCGCGATGGGCGCGGTGTTCGGCTGCCTCTGCGGCACCGTGTTCACCTACTCGCGCTGGATGGAGCGTTCGGTGTTTCCGCTGTTCGTGGTGTCGCAGACCGTGCCGGTGGTGGCCTTCGGTGCGTTGATCGTCATCTGGTTCGGCAACTCGCTGCTTGCCAAGGTGATGACCGCGTTCTTCCTCACCTTCTTCCCGGTGACGGTGAACACCTTGCGCGGCCTCAAGTCGTGCGACCCGCAGCGCATTGCGCTGATGAAGAGTTTTGGCGCCGGTCGCTTCGTCATGTTCTTCAAGCTGGCCGTGCCCTCGGCGCTGCCGAAGATCATGGTGGGCCTGCGCGTGGCCATCGGCCTGAGCCTGATCGGCTCGGTGGTGGGCGAATGGTTCGGCGAGACCGTGGGCCTGGGCGTGATGCTGATGGAGGCGATGAACGCCGACCTGGTGCTGCGCCTGTGGGTCGTGATGTTTGCCTGCGGGCTGATGGGGGCGCTGCTCTACGGCGCGCTCACTTTCGTGGAAAGGAGGCTCGTATGGTGGCGCAGCGAAAGCTGAGCGCATCGCCCGTGGTGCCGGTGGTGCTGAGCGTCATCGTGCTGCTCGCGGTGTGGGAAGGCGCGATCCTGCTCTTCAGGATTCCGCCCTTCGTGCTGCCGAGCCTGGGCGCGATCGTGCAGCATGCCTTCACCGACACCGGCCGTCTCATGGCGGCGTTGCTGGCCACGCTCGGCGAGGCGCTTGGCGGCTATGCGCTGGGCAGCGTGCTCGGCCTGCTGGTGGCGGTGGCGCTGCTGCTCGCGCCGCCGCTCGAGCGCGTCGTGATGCCGCTGGCCGTGGCCGTGAACGCGGTGCCGACGGTGGCCTATGCGCCGCTGTTCCTGATCTGGTTCGGCCTTGGCGCCGCATCGAAGATCGCACTGGTGGCGCTGGCCGTCGGCTTCACGATGCTGGTCAACGCGCTGCATGGACTCAAGCAGGCCGACCTGGCCGCCGTGAACCTGATGCGCAGCTTCGGCGCGGGGCCGCTCAAGATCGTGTGGCGGCTGCGCCTGCCGGTGGCGATGCCGTCGGTGGTCACGGCGCTGCGCATCGGCGTGCCGCGCAGCATGATCGTGGCCATCGTCGGCGAGATGCTCGGCGCCTATGCGGGGCTCGGGCGAATGATCTATGAATCGACCCAGCAGGTCGACCTGCTGAGCGTGTGGTCGGCGGTGCTGGTCGCTTCGGTGGCGAGCATGGTGTTCTACGGCGTGCTCGTTTGGATCGATCAGAAACTGGTGTGGTGGCGTTGATGATGACGAAGACGAATCCCGCGGCCTATCCGGCGACCGAAGCCGCGCTGCGCGTGCAGCTCGCGGCCTGCTACCGGCTGGTGGCGCACTTCGGCATGGACGACCTCATCTACAACCACATCTCGGCGCGCGTGCCGGGGCCGGCGCATCACTTTCTCATCAATCCTTACGGGCTGCTGTTCGCGGAAGTGACCGCTTCGTCATTGGTGAAGATCGATCTCGACGGCAACAAGGTGGACGATACCGATGCAGAGGTCAACCAGGCCGGCTTCGTGATCCACAGCGCCATCCACGCGGGACGGCCCGACGCGCTGTGCGTGCTGCACACCCACTCCGAGGCCGGCACCGCGATCGCGGCGATGCCCAACGGCCTGGCACCGCTGAGTCAGTTCGCGATGCGCTACCAGGGCCACACGGCCTTCCACGACTACGAAGGCGTGGCGCTGGAGACCGGAGAGCGCGAGCGGCTGGTACGCGACCTGGGCCCGCACAACACGCTGGTGCTGCGCAACCACGGCATCCTGACCGTGGGCCGCACGATCCCGGAGGCCTTCATCCTCATGTACTACTTCGAGAAGGCGGCCAAGGTGCAGCTGCTGGCCCAGGGCGGACTCGCGCCCGGCGAAGCGCTGGTGCTTCCGCAGCCCGAGGCGAGCGCGCTGGCCGCGCGCCAGTTCACCGAATTTGCCGGCGACATCCTGCCGCCCGGCACGCGCGAATGGCCTGCGTTCCTGCGCATGCTGGAGCGCACCCAGCCGGACTACAAGCTCTGAGGCTTGCTTCATTTTTTCTTCAATCCCGCAGACACGTTTCCTCCCATGCAACTCGAGAATCTCACCTCATTCATCGGCACCGAAGTGAAGGGCATCGACCTGCGCGAGCCGATGGGCGACAGCGACTTTGCCGTGCTGCGCGATGCGCTCAACCAGCGCTCGCTGCTGCTGTTCCGCGGCCAGCGAATCAACGAATCGCAGCACGTCGCGTTCTCGCGCCGCTTCGGTCCGCTGCTGGGCCATGTGCTCACCCAGTTCCTGAAGAAGGAGCATCCCGAGGTGTACGTGCTGTCCAACGTGTCGGAGAACGGCAAGCCCATCGGCAACCACAAGGAGGGCTGGAACTGGCATTCCGACCTCTCGTACAAGGCCGAGCCCTCGATGGGTGCGCTGCTCTACGCGCTCGAAGTGCCGCCCGTGGAAGGCGACACCTTCTTCGCCTCGATGCATGCCGCCTACGACGCGCTCGACGACGGCATGAAGGCGCGCATCCGCCACCTCACGGCCACGCACAGCTACGCCAACTACTACGGCAAGGCCTTTGCAGACCGCAACCCGCTCACGCCCGAGCAGCTCGCCGCCACGCCCGACGTGGTGCATCCGCTGGTGCGCACCCATCCCGAGACGGGCCGCCTGTCGCTCTACGTGGGCGAGGACGTCGTCAAGCAGATCGACGGCTTGCCCCCGGAAGAAAGCGCCGCGCTGCTGGCCGAGCTCAATGCCCACGCCATCTCGCCCGAGTTCAGCTATCGCCACAAGTGGCTCGCCGGCGACCTGCTGATCTGGGACAACCGCTGCACCATGCACCGCGCCACGCCCTACGACGACACGGCCTACCGCCGCGTGATGCACCGCACCACCGTGGCTGGCGACCGTCCCTTCTGAAGCCGGCGATGGCAAGCGGTCCGGCGGCATCTCCCGACGACAACCACAAGAAAGATGACATGAGCAGCATGGAACCCGACGAATCCGATACCACCCAGCCCGCGGCGCTGCGCGGCCGCGACCGGCAGCGCGTGAAGGGCGGCGCCACGCTGTCCGACGAGCTCAAGGACACGCTCGAAGACCTGATCGTGAGCGGCGTGCTCAAGCCCGGAACGCGGCTCGACGAGGCCGAACTGTCGGAGCGCTTCAAGGTGTCGCGCACACCGGTGCGCGAGGCGCTCAAGGCGCTGGCCGCCACCGGCCTGGTGGACCTGCGCAGCCGGCAAGGCGGCGTGTGCGTCGCGCGCATCTCGCTGCCGATGCTGATCGAGATGTTCCAGATGATGGCCGTGATGGAAGGCCTGTGCGCCAAGTTCGCGGCGCGCCGCGCCACCGAGGCGCAGAAGGCGCGCATGGGCGGGCTGCACGACGAGCTCACGAGCATTCTTGCTTCGGGCGACCACTCGCGCTTCTACGACGTGAACCAGGATTTCCACGATGCGCTGTACGAGGCTTCCAACACCCACTACCTGGCCGAGCAGACGCGCGCACTGAGAAAGCGCGTGCGCGTCTACCGGCGCTACGTGACCTTCCAGCCCGGCCGCATGACGGCCACCATCGGCGAGCACGGCGCCATCCTCGACGCGATCCGCCGCAACGATCCGAAGGCCGCATTCAACGCCGCCATCGATCACGTGAGCCTGCTCGAGGACGACATCGTCGACCTGATCGCGGCGCTGTCCGAGCAGGACGCCGGCGCGAGCTGACCCACCTCTCCAACCTATTTCTCCGATCGCATCCCAGGACCCGAATCCATGAAACTCGAACTCGAAGGCAAGACCGTTCTCATCACCGGCGCCTCCAAGGGCATTGGCCTTGCAGCCGCGCACGCATTTGCCGCCGAAGGCTGCCACCTGCACCTGGCGGCGCGCGACGGCGTCGCGCTCGCGGCCGCGAAGGAAGAAATCGAGAAGATCTATCCGATCAACGTGAAGGTCCATCCCATGGACCTGGCGGCGGCCGGCGCCATGAACCAGCTCGCCGAGGCGGCAGGCCACGTTGACATTCTCGTGAACAATGCGGGCGACATTCCCTCGGGCCCGATCGAGTCGCTCGACTTCGCGGCCGTGCGGCGCGGCTTCCAGCTCAAGGTGCTGGGCTACATGGAATTGAGCCAGATCTACTACGCACGCATGAAGGCCGCGGGCGGCGGCGTCATCGTCAACGACATCGGAAACTCCGGCGAGAACTGGGACGCCAACTACATCGCCGGCTCCACCGGCAATGCCGCGGTCATGGCCTTCACGCGCGCGCTCGGCGGCGTGAGCCTGGACGACGGCATCCGCGTGGTGGGCGTGAACCCCGGCCCGGTGGCGACCGACCGCATGGTCAAGCTCATGAAGCGCCGCGCGCTCGACACCCATGGCGACGAAGGCCGCTGGGAAGAGCTGTTCGACAACTACCCCGGCGGCCGCCCGGCCACGCCCGAGGAAGTCGCGGAACTGATGGTGTTCCTGGCTTCGCCGCGCGCGGGTTACATCACCGGCACGGTGGTGACCATCGACGGCGGCATTGCGGCGCGCGGCTCGATCATCAAGACCAGCAAGAAGGTGATCGAGGCCGAGCAGGCCCGGAGGATTGCGGCATGAATGCGGCGCTGAACCCCGTGGCGGTCGTGCCTTCGGTGACCAGCGATGCGGAAACCCGCAACCAGTACTTCGACCGCCTGTTCACCAACCCGGACCTGATGTGGCTGGGCCAGAACACCAACCACTTTCCGCTGCATCCCGCCGTGCGCAAGGCGCTGCACGACGCCATCGACGACGAGAGTTTTCACGCCTATGCGCCGCCGCTGGGCATGGAAGCGCTGCGCGCCGCCATCGTGGCCGACCTGGGCGTGCCGGATCAATCGGCGGTGGTGACCGACGGTGCGGTGTCTGCGCTGGCGCTGGCCTGCCGTGCCTTTTGCAAGGAAGGCAAGGGCTTTATCACCACCGACCCCGGCTGGAAATGGCCGCTGCAGTTTGCGGCCAGGGCCGGTTCGGTGGTGACCGAGATTCCGATCTACGGGCCCGAGTACGGCTTCAAGCTCTCGGCCGACGCGCTCGCCGCATCGACCGACGAGAACACCGCGGTCATCTACCTGGTGGACCCGAACAACCCGCTCGGCACCACCTACACCGAGGACGAGATCCGTGCGTTTGCAATGCGTGCGCGAGAAGTCGGCGCCGTGCTGATCCACGACTGCACCTACCGCGACTTTGCCGACAGCCACACGCTGGCTTCGCGCTTCTATCCCGAAGGCACGGTGACCATCGTGAGCTTCTCGAAGTGGCTGGGCCTGGCCGGACTGCGGCTGGGCGCGCTCGTCGCCTCGCCCGAATTGCTCGCACGCATCCTGCCGCACTCGCAGGCGCCGCTGGGCGCCAGCGTGCTCGCGCAGCACGCGGCCATCGCAGGCCTTGCCGTGAAGGATGAGTGGATGGCCGATGTCATTGCGCAGCAGCGCGAGAACCAGCGGATGATCGTCGACGCTTTTGCAAGACTGCCGGGCTTCGAGGTGCCGGTGTTCCCGTCGCAGGCCAACTTCATCGTGGTCGAGTGCAGCGGCGCAGGCGTGACGCCCGAGGCGCTGGTCACCGCGCTGGGCGAGCACGACATCATGGTGCGCCAAGGCACGTACCACACGCCGCGCTTCGGCCATCGCTTCGTGAAGATCTCGACCACCGTGCCCAAGGCCTGGGCGCAGGCCTTGTGCGACGTGCTGCCGCAAGCCGTGGAGCGTGCGCGCAGCCTGCCCGCCACCGCGGCGCTTTTCTGAGGGGACGCCATGAGCTTCGCCACCACCGCGGACGGTCTCCGCCTGTACTACGAAACCGCCGGCAGCGGCACACCCATCGTGTTCGTGCACGAGTTCGGCGGCGACCATCGCAGCTGGGAGCCGCAGATGCGCTACTTCTCGCGCCGCCACCAGTGCGTGACCTTCGGCGCGCGCGGCTATCCGCCCTCGGACGTGCCGAAGGACATGGAACGCTACTCGCAGGCCATTGCCGCGGACGACATCGCAGCCGTCATGGATGCGCTGCAACTGCCGCGCGCGCACATCGTCGGCCTTTCGATGGGCGGCTTCGCGACGCTGCACTTCGGCCTGCGCCACAGCGGGCGCGCGGCGTCGCTGGTGATTGCCGGCGCGGGCTACGGCGCCGAGAAGGAACACGAAGAATATTTCCGCGGCGTCTCGCTGGAAGTGGCGAAGCAGTTCGAACTGCAGGGCGCGGAGCGTTTTGCACGCACCTATTCGCTCGGCGCGAGCCGCGTGCAGTTCCAGAACAAGGACCCGCGCGGCTGGCAGGAATTTGCGACCTGGCTCGGCCAGCATGACGCGGTCGGTGCGGCCAACACCATGCGCGGCGTGCAGGCGCGGCGTCCGTCGATCTACGACCTGGAGGCCGAGCTGCGCGCAATGGGCGCGCCTTCGCTGGTGGTCGTCGGTGACGAGGACGATCACTGCCTGCAGCCCGGCATCTTCCTCAAGAAGACCATTCCGGCCTGCGGCCTGGCCGTGATGCCGAAGACCGGCCACACGCTCAACCTCGAGGAGCCGGCCGCGTTCAACGGCTTGCTGGCGGAGTTCTTCGCGCAGGTCGAGGCCGGCCAGTGGAAGCCGCGCGATCCGCGCGCTCTGCCCAGCCAGATCATGAAGACCGACTGATGGCGCAGGCAACGTCGCAGCAGGCACCGGCCGCGTGCCGCGTCAATGCCGACCGTCTCTGGCAGCGGCTCATGGCGCTCGCGCGCTGTGGCGCCACCGCCGGAGGCGGCGTCGATCGGCAGGCGCTCAGCGCGGAAGAGATCGAGTCCTGGCACGTGATGATCGGCTGGGCCCGCGCGGCGGGACTGGAACCCGCGACCGATGCGGCGGGCAATCTCTTCATTGCGCTGCCCGGCCTCGATCGAGAGGCGCCGCCGGTGCTCGCGGGCAGCCATCTCGACAGCCAGCCCGGCGGCGGCCGTTTCGATGGCGTGTACGGCGTGCTCGCGGCGCTCGAGGTGCTGACCGTGCTCGCGGAGCAGGGCGTGCGCCCGCCGGTGGACATCGCCTGCGTGGCGTGGATGAACGAAGAGGGTTCGCGCTTCGCGCCCGGCATGATGGGCTCCGAAGCTTTCGCTGGCGTCCGCACCCTCGAGGCCGTGCGCGCGGCGCGCGATGCCGACGGCGTCCCGGTGGCCGAGGCACTCGATGCCTTGCATGCCGCGTTCCCGTCGCTGCGACGCAGGCCGCTCGGCTTTCCGTTGAAGGCCTATTTGGAAGCGCACATCGAGCAGGGCCCCATGCTCGAGGCGGAAGGCCGGGTGATCGGCATCGTCACCGGCATCCAGGGCAAGAAGACATTCGACGTCGTGATCGATGGCGAGCGGGGCCATGCGGGCACGCTCGCCATGGCCGGCCGGCGCGACGCGCTCGCCGCCTTCGCGCGCATCGCAGCGGCGTGCTACAGCGAGATCGGCGGGCATGACGATGCGGTGAAGTTCACCATCGGACGGCTCCAGGTCGAGCCGAATGCGCCCTCGGTGGTGCCCGAGCGCGTCACGCTGCGCATCGATCTGCGCCACCCCGACAACGGCGTACTCGAGTTGCTGAGCCAGCGGCTGGCCGCGCTCTGCGGCATGCATGCCGCGCCTTGCACGGCCACGGCGACGCGGCTGGTCGATGCGCCATCCAATGCCTTCGATCCCGCGCTGCAGGCGGCCATTGCAGCCGCGGCGCAACAGCTTGGGGAACCGCACATGCCCATTCTTTCCGCCGCGGGCCACGACGCGCGCCATATGGCGGCGCTGTGCCCGAGCGCGATGATCTTCATTCCCTGCCGCGGCGGCGTGAGCCATGCGGAGCACGAGTGGGCCGAGCCGGCGCATGTGGCGGCCGGTGCCGATGTGCTGCTGCGCGTGCTGCTGCCGTTTGCGGGTTGCGGGGAGGGCGCTTGAAGAGGAACGAGCCGATCACCGACATGGCAGACCTGCCGGCGCAGCGGCCCTCGGCGCCCGCGACCGCTGCGCAGGCCCGGGCACGCTACTTCAACTCCGGCAATGCATTCAACGTGAAGCTGCCCGAAGTGCCCGCACGGCTCTTCGCGCCACCGCGCGCAGATGCGTTCGGCGTTTTCGATTGCGACCAGTCCGAAGCGATGGGCTGTGGGTTTGCGGCCACCACGCCGCTCATGCTCGCGCGCTACATGCGCGTTGCGCCCGGCGGGGTGCTGCCGCTCGATGTGGACGCCACCGGCTCGGTCTGGTACGTGATTTCAGGGAGCGGGGAGCTTGGCGGCATGGCCGAAGATCTTGCATTCGGCGCGGGCGACGTCTTCCTGCTGCCCGCGGCACTGGGCTCTCGGCTCAGCGCCGGTTCTGCAGGCGCATTGCTGTGGACCGTGGGCAACGAGCCGCAGCTGGCCTTCGACGGGTCGCAGCCACCTGCGACTTCGAGCGCGCCTATCGATACAGTGCACTATCCCGCCGACGAGATCGAACGGCAGTTCGAGCTGATCTTCTCGATGGCCACGAGCGATGCAACCTCGGGTCGTGCGCTGATTTTTTCGTCCGACCGGCAGGAGGCCGCACGCAACCTGACGCCCACGCTGACCTTGAGCTTCAACACCCTGGAGCCGCATACGCACCAGCGATCGCACCGCCACAATTCCGCGGCCGTCACGCTGGTGGTGCGGGGCGAGGCATGCCATTCGATGGTCGGCGGAGTGCATTGCCCATGGATGCCATGGGCGACCCTTGTCACGCCACCGGGCGCGCCGCATTCGCATCACAACGCGGGCATGAAGGGCGCGCGCTTCCTGATCGTGCAGGACGGCGGATTGCACTATCACGCGCGGACCATGGGCTTCGAGTTCCTGGAGGCTGTGGCCTAGGCGAGCGCGGCCCGCATCGCCAGGCGATCAACTGGCCGGGCTGCGCGGGGAAGGAAGCGCGAAGGCGACCGAAGGCAGATCGGGACGCGGCCCGTAGGTCGATCCGAAGTAGCGCGCGGCAGCGCGGCCGAGATTCGTGATCTCGTGCACCGTTGCGCAGGGTGGCACCTGGCCTTGCTGCGGCGAGAACGCCACCTTGATGTATCCGGCATCCCGCAGGTCCTTGAGCCGGTCTATCTCAGACGGACTGTAGAACCGCGTTGGCAGCCGCGTCATGAGGATCTGCTTGAAAAGCGCATGCGCCACGTTACGTCTCCCGACCTGAGGGTGATTGGGGTGACAAGGGCGCGCATCGTCCCGCGTGCCGGTCCGGTTCCGGAAGATACCCCGGTCGACGCTGCCTATCGATTCCACGTTCGGCATAGGCCTGGGCATGCGGGTAGCGGGGAGCCGGCCCTCGAAAGCAGCCTTCTTCCTAGCGGGATCTGGGTGGGCTGGCGTTCTCCTGGGCCGGCGCCACGGCGCCGCTTGCAGGAACGTTGCCCGGCCCTTTCGATGGATCGGTGATGCCGTAGAAGAAAAGCACCGCCACGACGATGACCGCAATCACGGCCAGCAGGATCCACATCAGCCGGCGGCCGATGTCGCCTTGCTTGTGGTGCTCTTGTTTGGTTGCCATGGAACCGAGCCTGAACCCGCAAGGCGACGGTGCCATGTCGTTTTGGCGCCTCTTGTTGACGGTGGATTTCCTACGTTGCCTCGCGTCGGGGGGAGCGTGGGACCACAAAATGGCCCCCGGAGCGTGTCGCGGATCGATCCGCAGTCCTCGCGGCCATGGCTGCTCGAGGTCGAGAGCTACTTGAGCGAGGTCGACTCGTTGTTGAAGGGCGAGACAACGAAGTGCAGCTTCTGCTCGGCACCGTGAGGAACGACCGCGCGCTGCTGGCGCCGCCATAGAGTCGGCTCATCCCCGCAATCGAAGCACCCCCAGCCTTCGCGCTTGGGGGGCTTTCGTCGTTTAGCATCTGGCGATGCAAGAAACCTGTCGCCTCTGCGGATCGAAGTCCCGGTTCATGTTCACGCACGAAGTACTGGGTCGCCATCAAGTCAACTATTTTGAATGTGAGAGCTGCGCAAGCCTACAAACAGAAAAACCCCATTGGCTTGACGAGGCATACGCGATTCCCGGTGTGCACGTTGATGTTGGACAGGCTGCGCGAGTCGTGCAAACCTGGGTACGGCTTTGCTTTCTCCTGGAGACGATCGGTTTCGACAAGCAACGCGAATGCATCGACTACGGTGGATCGGCGGGCCTGCTGACTCGCTTGATGCGGGACAGCGGGTATAGGTACTTGGCTTACGACACCTACGACGATTCGAAATACGCGAACTACTTCAAGGTTAGCCGCCTGGAGAACGTCTCTCCGGGCTTGGTGTCTGCCTTCGAGGTTTTTGAACACTTTCCACAGCCGGCAGAATCCATCGGCGAACTGTTTGCGATAAAGCCCGACCTGATCGTGTTTTCGACAGTTTTCTACGAAGGCCAAGGACCCGACTGGGAATACCTCGTCCCCTACTGCGGCCAACACATATTCTTCTATCGAGAGCAGGCGCTTAGAGCGTTCGGGGAGCGGCACGGATATGCGCTTCGTCGCAGTCAAGATTTCTGGCTGATGATTCGAGAGACAAGTCCCTATCTCGCGGCATTCGATGCCAAACACACGGCGACATTGGACGCCGCATTTGTTGGAGAGCTATTTCTGCGCGTCGGGCATGGCACCGAACAGACCCTTCAGGACTACTCCTATGCAAAGGACCGTTTCATAAGCGAGCTCGGCGCGGTTCGGAGATCGGCCGCCAAGCCTAAGAATCTGTTGCGTCGATTTTTGGGCCTTGCGTAGGAAGACACCCCCCAGCCTTCGGGCTGGGGGGCTTTTCCCGTTTCTGGTACCTACAGATTCGCCTCGCGTTTTGCCTTGCGCCAGTCCCACGGCGCCATGGGTTCATCATCCCGCCACAGGCCCACATGTTTGGCCTTTGCCTCGGACTCCGCGAACTCGTACTGCCCACGCTCCTGCGGCGTTTGCTCGCGCGAGTAGGCGCGGTACCACCAGGCCATCCCCACCGTGACCATGGCCAGACCTGCGTCGCGCGTCTTGGGACCGTTGGGCGCGGATGCCGGAGCCACCATCACCTTGCAGACACAGCGGCCGTAGCGGTCTGTCTTCGGGTAGTCGAGCTGCGCGTCCTTCATGTAGACCAGGTCGGACAGCGCTTCCTTTACACGCTGGCCGAACGGCTGCTTCTTCTCCGGCGCGCGATGCCGTTGAAGCGCGCCTTGATCTGGTCGTAGGCACGCTCGGTGCCGCAGCGCGCGGTTAGCGTGTCGCCGTCGCTGACGCCGACCACGAGGCAGATCTGGGACTCGGCCTTGGCGAGCTGTATGGCCGGGTAGCGGCCCGGGAGACCACGGTGGATATAGTCGCGCTGAACAAGCACTCAGCAAGTCACCATGGATCTCTCGCTCCTCAGCTTCATCGTCGGCACAATCATCGCGCTCATAGGCCTTTCGATACCTATTGCCGCCCTTGAGGAGAGCAAACGCGACAACCTAGTTCGGTTCTGGAGGCGATGGATAAAGATCGTTTTTTTGATCGTGCTCTTAGTCAACTCCACCTTCGGCATTTGGCTGTTCTGGCATACCGCCGGCGCACCTACGCGCGGTGAAGTGTTGGTCCTGTTGATGCACATATTCAACTTGTTTGGAGTGCCGTTCATTTTGTTCATGGCAGCGATGGACAACGTTCTCGATGCACGAAACGCAAAGAGGAACGAGTTGGAGCAGAAGGTCAGGAACCTTGAGCTCCAAGTTCAGGCATTGACATCGTTCAAAGCACTCTCTCCTGTGGCAACAACCGTTAGCAAACCAATCTGACTCGGACGCTGGATCGGCAGATCAACGAGTGCCCATAAAAAAGCCGCCTCAAGGGCGGCCCGTGGTAGAACAATTAGATGCTCACGCAGCCTTGAAAGCCAGGATTTTTGCTCCCTGGCGCAGCTCGTCGAGATGGTCTGCCCACAGCTGCATCATCTTGCGGCGCTTGACCACGAACTCCGCGCGATCGTAGGCGGCGCCGAGCGGGTCGCTCTTTCCGTGCGCGAGCTGCGCCTCAATGACCTCGGGCTCGACGTCCATCTGCTCGACCATGATCGTGCGCGCCATCGCGCGGAAACCGTGGGCCGTCATCTCGGTGTTGTCGAAGCCCATGCGGCGCAGCGCTGTGTTCACGGTGTTGTCGCTCATCGGCCGCTCGCCGGTCAGCAGGCTCGGGAAAACGTACTGGCCGTGGCCAGTGAGCGGCTTGAGATCGACAAGGACTTCGACGGCCTGCTTTGGCAGCGGCACCAGGTGCGGGCGCCCGTTGATCTTTGCGGTCTTCGTGCGCTTCATGTCCGCCGCCGGGATCGTCCACAGCGCCTTCTCGAGGTCGACGTCCGACCAGCGCATTTGCCGGATGTTGCCGGGCCGCTGAAAGAGGAGGGCAGAGAGGTGCAACGCTGCGCGCGTTGCAGGTTGGCCAGCGTATGCAGCGATTGCGCGCATCAGCTCGCCGGCCTTCACCGGCTCGAGCACCGCGGCCATGTGCTTGACCTGCACGGGCACGAGCGCGCCCTGCAAGTCGGGGGCTGGGTTGCTGGTGCACCGGCCGGTGGCGATGCCGTGACGGAACACCTGGCCGGACCATTGGCGCAAGGTGTGCGCAGTCTCGTGCGCGCCGCGGGCCTCGATGCGGCGCAGTACCTGCAACAGCATCGGTGCGGTGATGCTGGATAGGGGCAGGCTGCCGAGCCAGGGGAACGCATCCTTCTCCATGATGGAGATCCAGCGCTCCGCGTACCGCGGGCTCCACGCCGAACTCTTGGTCTTGTGATACTCGCGCGCCACGGCCTCGAAGCTGGCGTTGGTGTCGGCCTTGCGCTCGAGCTTCTCAAGTTGTCGGCGCTGCGCGGGATCGATGCCTTGCTGTTGGATCTTGCGGGCGTCGTCGCGGCCGGTGCGCGCCGCCTTGAGCGTCACCTCTGGATAGCTGCCCAATGCCAGGCGCTTTTCCTTGCCGTCGAAGCGGTACTTCCAGAACCAGCGCCTCGAGCCGCTGGGCTCGATCTGCAGATAGAGGCCTCCGGAATCTGCGAGGCGCAGCCGTAGCTTGTCGGCAGGGCAGAGGGTCTTCTTGCAGGCGGTGTCGGTGAGCACGGGGGAACAATTTCGGCGACTGGGCCTGAAACTGTACCTGTTTCCCCGTTTGTTCCCCTAAATTCGACGAACCTCAGCGGTTTTTTGTGGTTGCTCGTGGAGTAAAACCAGCTGCTTCTACAGAGGAGAAATGGCTGCTTGCGGCTCTTCGTGGGGGAATGGGGAGCAACAAAATGGCCTGCCCGGAGGGGATCGAACCCCCGACAACCTGCTTAGAAGGCCCAAAAGCTAGAATCATTTGATCCCACTCTGCGTTGGCTTCCCGGGAAATTGGATCTATTTTTTGGTGCTCTTGGGGGCAGTATGGGGACACTAACTTTTTGCGGAGCCGAGACAGCGGATGGCGATTTTTTCCCTACGAGCGAGCGGAAATTGGCAGGCCAGGATCAGGCGCGACGGCTGGCCACCGCAGTCGAAGACGTTCCCGAACAAGACCGATGCCATTGCATGGGCCCGGAAGATCGAGCGGGAGATGGACACGGAGTCCTTCTTGCCGAGTGACGAGGCTGCCCGTACGACACTCGAGCAACTGGCGAAGCGATACCGCGAGGAGGTCCTGCCAAAACTGCGGGCCCGTGAACGAGACAAATACCTCCTCTCTCGCATCGAGGAGGAGTTCGGTAAGTACGCTCTCTCTGTCATCACGCCGGCCATGTTATCGGCGTATCGCGACGAGCGCCTTAAGGCAGTTTCGGCACAGTCCTGCCTACACGAGCTGGGGATGATCTCAAGGCTCTACAACAAGGCGATCAAGGACTGGAAGATCAAGATCCCGCGCGGCAATCCTATCGCTGAGGTCACGAAGCCGTCGGTGTCAAACGAGCGCGATCGCACGCTGCGAGACGGCGAGGAGGATCTCCTTCTTGCCGTCTTAGGCGAGCGTGAGAACCCATGGCCGCGGGCAGCCTTCGTGCTTGCGCTGGAGACAGCCGGGCGCTTGTCGGAACTGCTCGCTTTGCGCTGGTCTGACGTCGATGTACGGGCCCGTGTGGCCCGTCTTCGGGGTGTCGATGGTGGGATCACCAAGAATGGTGATGCATTCCGCGACGTGCCTCTCACTTCTCGCGCGGTGAGACTCCTCGAAAGCCTGCCGCGATCCACCAAGGGGAAGGTCTTGCCGATGACGGCAAACGCCTTGAAGCTCGCGTGGGCCCGAGCGATCGCGCGCGCCCGTCGCATGCACCTTCACTCACGGCTGTGCGAGCAGCTCGCAGAGCTTGGGTTCGACCAGGTCGACCGGGATCGCGAGGTTCGGGCGTTGATCTACAAGAAGCGCCAGCCACAGCCGATCACGCGTAAGTTGCTGGACAAGCTGGAAAAGGAAGATCACACGCTGGTTGATCTCCATTTTCATGATCTTCGCCACTGCGCAACGACCATGCTCGCCTCGCAGTTGGAGATGCATGAATTGATGAAGGTGACGGGCCACAAGAGCGCACGACTGGTGCTCAGGTATTACCACCCAAAGGCTAAGGACCTGGCCTTAAAACTGGCTTAGGCTCAGCGCCACCGAAGTAATAGCGCCCTCAGAGCGCCCTCGCGGTGCCCTCAGAGCGCCCATGACTCGACGTGCATCGCACACACTTCGAGCGACTGCCCGCAGGTCTAGCCGGTTCATCTCCCCGGTGCCCCTCCTTTCGAGGGCTGCGAGGCGGTCATCTCCTCGAAAGGAACTTCTAAATGAAGATGAAACCATTGGTCGGCGCTGCGCTGGCCCTCGCACTCTGCCTCAGCGCACACGCGCAGGGCATTTCCTTTGCTGTGGCCGACAGCACTGGCGGTCGCCAGATCGCCGGCGTAGGCATTGACCAGGCGGCGATTTACAACGGGATCAGCGACGCCCGTGGACGAGCGCAGAACGCCCAAGGCATGGCCGAGTGGGCAGGCCAGACTGCCCAGAGCGCCAGCCAAGTTGCTTCGGCCGCGCAGGGCACGGCGAGCTACGCCGTAGGTCGTGCAGCCGATGCCCGAGCTCGTGCCGACTACACGGCCTGGTACAACTGGAACTACACACGGGCGACTGCGATTTCAAATTGCATGGCCACGGGTGGCAATCCTGTTTACTGCAGCGCCATGGCGGACACCATGTATCCGGCGCCCTGAGTCGATGCAATGCCACTACAGAAAAGCGCCTTCGGGCGCTTTTCCTCTGGTGCGCGCAGTACGGGCGATCTGGGAGGTCAGGAGCGGCGCACTACTGCGTGGCTAGACGCTCCGCAATCTCACGCGCACCGAGATCTCGGACTGATGCAAGAGTCTTCGTCCGGAAGTGCGTCTCACCCATCCAGTGCTTGAGCGTGCAGAACACGTGCTCCCCGGTACTCTTCGCAGCGTCATGGCAAGCCATTGGACGCCGACTACCCTTGCCTGACGAGGTTCAACGCCGGTAGAGGTCCGCCCGGAAACTGCTGCATCGCGCCGCCAGTGGCAAGCCCACCCAAGTCCACCACAGCGAAGCCCAACGATTCGAAGAGCCGCGCCACTTCGGCCTTGGCCTGCGCGTCGTCGCCTGACATGAAGAGCACGCGGCGCCCGCCGTTCGTGCGCGGATCGGCCGCGAGCAGGGGCGGCGGCAGCGTGTTGGCGATCTTCACCAAGCGCGCACCCGGCACGTGGTCGCCCACCACCTGGCTCGACGTGCGGCCACCGAGTTCGGCGAGGCGAAAGCCTGGCATCTCGACCGGGTTCATGGTGTCGATCACGATGCGGCCGTCCAGTGCAGGCAGGCCAGCAGTGGCGCTGTCCAGGTGCGGCCAGGGCACCGAGAGAACGAGCATGTCGGCCTGCGCTGCTTCGGCGCGCGTGCCGGCGCGGGTCTTGCCGCCAGTGCTGCGCACCGCGTCGGCAAGCGATTCGGGACCTCGGCTGTTCGACAGCACGATGTCGTGGCCGGCATTGGAGAACTGCTTGGCGAGCGCGAGGCCGATGCTGCCGGCGCCGATGAATCCGATCTTCATGGTAAAGCTCCTTGTGTGGATAAACGAGGGGGTCAGGCCGAATAGCCGCCGTCAACCGCGATGCTTGCGCCGGTGACGAAGCTCGCTGCGGGGCTGGAGAGCCAGGCCACCGCGTTGGCGATCTCGTCCACGTGTGCATAGCGGCCCAGCGCGATGTAGGTGCGCGCCTGTTGCGCGAAATCGCTGGTCGCGGGGTTCATGTCGGTATCGGTCGGGCCAGGCATCACGTTGTTGACCGTGATGCCTCGCGGGCCAAGGTCGCGCGCCAGCGCCTTGGTCAGGCCTGCCACGGCGGCCTTGGTCATCACATAGAGAGCCCCGCCGGCGTAAGGCACGTACTGGCTGTTGATGCTGCCGATGTTCACCACCCGGCCACCCTCGCTCATGTGCTTGAGCGCTTCCTGCGTGGCAACGAACAAGCCCTTGAGGTTGACGTCCACCATGCGGTCGAAGTCGTCAAGGCCGATGTCCTGCACCGGCTTGCCGATGGCGATGGCGGCGTTGTTCACGAGGATGTCCAGGCGCCCGAAGGTGGCGACGGCCTGCGCCACCGCAGCGCGCACTTCGTCGGGCCGGCTGGCATCGGCGGCGATGGCGAGCGCTTTGCCGCCTGCGGCTTCGATGGCGGCGACCACGGCTTGCGCTGGTTCGGGCGAGGCGACATAGGTGATGACGACCGCCGCACCGTCGGCAGCCAGCCGACGGGCGATGCCGGCGCCCATGCCGCGCGAGGCGCCGGTCACGAGAGCCACCTTGCCTGACAGCGCAAGCGTGGCGGTGGAAAGAGAAGAGACAGAAGAAGACGAGAAGGTCATGGTGTTTCCTTGGTGAAAGGGGTTGGACATGGCGCAATGGTCGGGCCTGGACTCATTTCTCGGTAGTCAGCAATAGCTGGAATCTTTTTCAAGCAATGCTTGAAAATAGGAGGCCATGGAAACACTCGCCAATCTCGAATCCTTCGTTCGCAGCGCCGAGTCGGGCAGCTTCTCCGAGGCGGCGCGCCGGCTGGGTCTGACGCCCGCAGCCGTGAGCCGCAACGTGGCGAGGCTTGAGGCCAACCTCGGCGTGCGGCTGTTTCAGCGCAGCACACGACGCCTCACCCTCACCGAGGCGGGCGAGCGCTTCTTGCAGTCGGTGTCAGGCGGACTGGAGGACATTCAGACCGCCATTGCTGGCGTCTCGACCGAGGCTGGGCAGCCGGCCGGCGTCCTCAAGGTGAGCATGGCGCCAGGCTTCGGCGTGGACTATGTGGTGCCGCTGCTGCCGGCATTCATGCAGCGCCACCCCGCTGTGCGCCCCGACTGGCATTTCGACAACCGGCACGTGGACCTGATCGCGGAGGGCTACGACGCGGCCATTGGCGGCGGTACCGAACTCACGCCCGGCGTCGTGGCGCGTGAATTGGCACGTGCGCACATCGTCGCGGTGGCCTCGCCGACCTACATGGCGGGGCGCAAGGCACCACGCGAGCCGGCCGACCTCGCAACGCTCGATGGCATCGTGATGCGATCAGTGCACAGTGGCCGCTTGCGCGACCGGATGATGCGTGACCGTGGCGGGGCGCAAGCTCCTGTCGAGTTGCAGCCGCATATCGTGCTCAGTGACCCTGATGCACTGTGCCGAGCAGCGCTGCTCGGCCTGGGCGTCGGGCTGGTCGCAATGCCGCATGCGCTGCCTCACCTCGAAAGCGGGGCGCTGCTGCGCGTGCTGCCGCGCTGGTATGCCGACGGCGGGCCCATCTCACTCTACTTCGCTGGCGGGCGGCTGCTACCGGCCAAGACGCGCGCCTTTGTCGACTTCGTGGTCGAGGCCTTTGAGCGGGAGCGGCTGGCCGAGCGCTTCTCGGCGGTCTGAGGCGGCGTGGGCTAGCGGCGCTGACTCAATCGGCGCCAGATCTACTGCCACTAAATGCGAATCGTGTCCGTCCGGTCAAGTTATTTGGACGTGCCGCTCTGCGCAAAGGTGGCGAGCGCGCATGAAGTGAAGAAGGCGATGCATCTGCGTCCCAGTGTCGGCTGTCGAAGTCTTGCTGCGCGTTCTAAACGCAGTTTGGCTACAGCCACGTCATCTCAACAAGGCTATTCGCATTTTTCGAGCACGCTTACAACTGGGCAGGGCAGGCGTCGTACGACAGCTTCAATGGCGTGTGGCGCGAGCCGATGCCGTTGGCTGAGTCCTGATGGACCACTAGTTTTTAGTTCTGCCCGAAGATATTGGCGCTTGGCTGAGGCGCGTGGACGCGGGTCATGAGCAGGCTTTGCGAACCTAGCGTTGTTAGGAAATATCGTCTTTGGCCCGAGGCGTTTCTAGTTTCCGAGACCCAGCCCAACTCCTCCAGTCCGCCAAGAACCGCACGAGCTGCTGCGGTGTCAAGCCCTGTGTCCGCCTTGATTCCAGAGAGCGACCTCATGGCGAACTTACTTTCACCAAGCGCCCTTAATACAGCCAACCTTGAGCCCGGGCTGTCACCAGGAAGTCCTGCGCCGTGCAATGGTGCGCCATCGTCTGCTTCCCCAACTTCTGGTTCGACCGAAACACCTTCCCCGCCAAAAGCCGGTGGACGCTGACCTGCGGTCGTCACTGGCGTCAGTATCGCGGGCTCATCCAATTTGTTGATCGCTGCCGTCGCTGTATCTTTAGCGCTTTCAACCTCTTTTTTAATCTGGGCGAGCTCGAATCTGACAGGGCCTGCCTCGAATTTTGTGATTTGGGGCAGCAGGCTACGAATCTCGGCCCTGAGGGCGAATGCTCCGATAACTAGGGCAAGTGGCCACGCGAGAAACTCGATGAGCTTTGTGATAAATGTGAGGCAGTCCATCGGTGTAGCTTGCCACACTTTGTTGCAAATTTGTTGAACAGCAGCCCACACTGGGCTGCGCCCGCGCAAGGGCAACTGGGGCAGGTCGGTGGTGTAGGAGGCTCGAAACATCGTCACGCGCCGAGACAGCGAAGTGGAGGCGTTGAAAGCGTAGGTCGACGTTGACAGGGCCCGTGATTGCCGAGTATGCCAACACGCTCTGTGAATGGCTTTGTGTATTCATCAGTCGACGGCATCAATGCGTGGTGAAAGCTCGGAGGAGAATCACGTACGAGATCAAAGCTGCGGAGAGATAATGGGGTATCTGACCCACTTGGTCGTTAGCCGCTTGCCATAAGACTTGGCCCAGGCGGGCGTGGGCCACCCCTAATTGCGAGCCCACAATGGCAGACGATCTCTTGCCTGCAATCCCACCTAATTTTTCTCCTGGCAATAGACAGCTCATCACCGACTACTACGTCCCAAAAAACGTTGTGGACGAGGCTGTTGCGTTCAAGTTCAAGGTCTTCAACCGCCTCAACGCGCGCAAGATCACGTTCAAAAACGTGTCGTTTGAGCATAGCGTGTTCGACGGGTGTTATTTGCGCAGTTGCGTCTTTGACTCTTGCAACTTCACGGGGTGCCGATTCATTGGTTCTAACCTCCATCAGTCGAGCTTCCCCGGATCCAGATTCGACTACGCGACCTTCGAGCGCTGCCAAATCGACTCAGACATCCTGATGGCTTGGACCCCTGCAGAAGAGAACCTCAAGATGCGCTTCGCGCGTTCCTTGCGGATGAACTTCCAGCAGATTGGCGATGCTAGGGCAGTGAATGAGGCGATCACGCTTGAGCTCCATGCCACGGCACGTCATCTGCTCGAATCATGGCGATCCGAGGACGAGTTCCACCGCAAGAAGTACCCCGGCCTTCGGCGCGTCCGCCAGTTCCTGGCCTGGGTCGAGTTCTGGGTGCTTCATTTCGTTTGGGGAAATGGTGAGAGCGTTCCTGCGCTGTTGCGGACGATCGCCATCGCGATGGTGCTCATCGCGGTCTACGACGCCAATGCATTAAAGGGCTCGGCGACCATCCTAGACTACTGGGAAAGCCTGAAGGACGCCCCTGCAATTTTCTTGGGTACCCTTTCCCGCCCCTTCCACACGACTACAGCAGCGTCGATGATCGTCGCCGCGAGGCTAGTCGCCTTGTCGCTGCTTACTGCGCTCTTGGTGAAGCGCTTCGGTCGTCGATGACCACGCATTTTTACGCCTTTGGCTCGATTTGCCGTGGTGAGGTCGATAGGTCATCCGACGTTGACCTGCTTGCCTGCATCACTGGACCCAATCCTGACCTCGACACTGACAAGTTTTCGGTCTATCAGCACGAGCGACTGCGCAGTTTGTGGACGGAAGGGAACCCTTTTGCATGGCACCTTCATCTCGAGTCTAGGCTCCTGTTTTCGTCTGACGGTGTCGACTTCATCGCGTCGCTGGGCGCTCCCGCAGCTTACAAGGCAGGTGCGGAGGACTGCGACAAGTTCGCTCGGCTCTTTCGCGAATCGCTCGATCAGCTGTCCCAGACCCGCGTGAACGCCACGTTCAATCTGTCTTGCATGTTTCTGGGTACGAGGAACTTTGCCACCTGCTATTCGCTCTGGCGTGGCCGTCCCGTCTTCTCCAGAAAGTCGCCCATGTTGATTGATGACCCTCTACGCGTGGACGAAGAAGCCTTTGGTGTGCTCACGCGCGCAAGAGTGTTGTCGACGCGCGGGATTGGCGATGCGTTGTCGGACGAAGAAGTTATGCTTGCCCTCAGAGCTGTTCCTGTCATACAAGCCTGGATGTCTCAGCTGCTCGCCGAGGTACATAGATGACTGAGTTCAACAATCGGATTGCTGCACAGCGAGAAATTCTTCTCGCTGTGAATAGCGCGCACTGGCGCGAGGAGCTCTACGGTATGTCCAGCGGAGCGCTCGACCGCTGGGTGCGAGCTAACAGCCTCGACAGAAGCTCAAGATTGGTCAATCTGCTCTTGGAAGCCGCGGGGAAGCTATTCTTTCTCGCCAATAAGAGCCAAGAGCAAGTAACTGCCGAGTATCGGCTCCGCTCCTCCGAAGTGTCCGGACTTACCGAAGAAATCCGACTCGAGCTTCGGCGGAAAACTTGAGACTTCTCGGCACAGAGACCGTCTTTCCACGGCACTTCGGGGGAAATCCGGAGCGAAGGAGCAGGGATTCATCTAGAAGCCCGCGCCCGCTGCTTTCAAGAGAGATTGCCGATCAGACTCCCGTTTTGAACGTGAATGTCTTCGTGAAGCTGCCGGTCGCGTTCGACGTGATCGCCGGATTCGTTCCCGTGCTGATCGGGTTGCCGTTGTTGAAGTCTTTCATCGTGGTGTTCGTCCCCTCGATCGTCACGGTGTATTCCGTGCTCGGCTCGAGCGGCTGATCCGGCAGGATGATGGCGCGGCTCGGGTCGACCAGGAAGTTGGGATCATTCGCGCGCACCATCGGCGCCCGCAGGATGACCGGTGAGCCATCCGACTTCTTCACCATCGTGGCCGAGCTGATGGTCAGTAACTGGCCGACGCGCACGGCCACAACGATCGGTTGGCCCACGGGAGCGGTCGACAGATCGCGGCCTGGAACTGGGTTCGGCTGCTCGTTCTTGAGCTGGTAGGCCGTACCGGTGGTGCCATCGCACGGATAGGTCTGCACCGCGGCACCATCAGGCTTCTGAGAAAACTGCCCCTGTGCGATAGCCAGATTGAACTGGGAGATCGCGCGAGGGCCAAAGTTTGCGGTGGCGGTTCCGACCTGGTCGGAGCTCATGATCGAGATGCCCACGTCGATCTGCGGAGACAGCAAGTCGAGAGCGTGATACGGCGCACTCAGGAGACTTCGAACTGCCGCAACGCCGCGCCCCTGCGGGGCGAATTCCGTAGGGCCAAGCACGTTGGCCTTCGCGCCGGTCGCGTCTGCGAAATCGTCGAGCACCAGGCCGCGGCCATAGCCTGCCGCATTGGCGCGGTCGGTGGGCGTCACGCCTGTGAATGCGGGTTTGGCGTCGTCCTGGAAGTGGCCCACCAGGTTGTTGACCAGTTGAAAATTGGCGTGGCCAGCCGCGGCAATGTCCAGGTGGGCGTTCTGTGCCAGCAGCCCGAAGCCGCAGCGGCCGCGCTCGGCGTTCAACAGATTGAAGGCGGCCAGTTCCTCGGAGCCCACGGCATACGTCGGCGCCGGGACCGAGGTGACGATGGTCGAGGCGGTCTCGCCTGCAGTGGGGTCATCCGTGCCCGGCTGCGACGGAGGCGGGGCAACGGGCGGCTGCACCGGTGGGGGAGCGCCGGTGTCCGGCGCCGGCGGCGGGGCAATGCCGATCAGCGGAATGCCACCACCGCCGCCACCTCCTCCACCACCACCGCAGGCCGAGAGTATAACGAGGGCTGCAGCAGCAAGCGCGATCGCGCTGGGGAACTGGGGGAATTTGTTTTTGGTTTTCATGATGAGTTGAAAATTCAGGAATAGAAAAGCCGGTTGTTGAAATTGATTGGGGCCCGGGCTCAATCGAGCTCGCGCAGGCCGGCGGGGTGGCGCATCGAGGCCCCAGACACAACGGTGGCCGCGCCGAACGAGAAGGCCGTGGCCAGGCCGGCTGCCATGCGCTGCCGGCGCACCGCCTGAGCAGACTCGTATTCGCGCTGGCGAGCTGCCGCGGCTGCTCGTGCGGCCTGAGCCTGTGCGCGCCGCCGCTGCCGCTGCTCGGCTTCCAAGGCACCCACGGCGCAGTCGATGCGAGCCAGGCGTGCGTCGAGGTGAGCAAGCTGCGCCTGGAACTCGAGCCAGGCCTGCCGGCGGGCCGCCCGCTCGTTGGGGGTCAGGGGGGTCATGATGTTGGTGTCCTCAAAGGAAGGGGACTTGGGTCTGGTTGGCCACGTCCTGCCTGGCCGCCAGCCAGGCGTACGCCAGGCCGCGGCTGAAGGCGTTCGGAGCGGTCTTCGCAAGCTCCTCGAGCTCGGCACGGGTCATGTTCCAGGGGCCGGCCTCGAAGGTGTCGTACCACCGGGTATGACGAGCCTCGAGCTCCGCCCAGTCAGCCCCCGTCCCGCAGGTCGCGTCCAGGCTGTAGCTTCCGTTGCTGTTGTCCATGTCGTTCTCTCCTCGTTGTCGTTGTGTTCACGCTTCAGTTGAAGCCGGCGGCCATCTGAACGATGCGCGCTGAAGTGCTGGCCACTTCCCTGCGGTACGCCAGATACGCGAGGTAGTCGGGCCAGCCGCAGATCACCGTCGTCTGGCCACGCCAGCCAACCCACTTGTTGGCCGCTCCCCTGTCCATACCCTGCTTCACCGTGAGGGCCGCTCTGATGCGATCGGTCGAGCCTCGCAGTAGTCCCTCAACGTTGGAGCTGATTTCCTCGACCTTGCAGTCCAGGTGCTTGCCTGCGGCGTGACACCAGTTTGCAAAGGCTTGTTGCCCCTGTGGAGTTCCCAGTTCGGCGAACAAATCGCACTCGAACTTCAGCGCCGCATCGTCGTGGCCCCAGCGCTCTTGCGCGAGCGCTTCGAGCTCGGCCGCCTCTTCCTTCTTCCGCTCAGCAGTACAGAAGGCGTGGTAGTCCTTGGCCCATGCAGCCAGCAACTCCAACTCCGCCGCCATCGAGCGCAAGGCGCTTGCCGCCGCTTTAACTGCCAGCTCGTGTTCTGGCCTCACCACATTGCTGAACTGCTCGCAGGCCTTCCGCATCGATGTCGCGGTGCGCTTGGCGTTGGACGCTTGGTTCTTTATGTTCTTGTCGCCGTGAAAACGGGCGTCCCACTCCCAGCGACGGACTAGTTCGAGGTCGGCCTTGCGCCTCGTTTGCGCCTGGAATCGATTGAGGTAGTCACGCATGAACTGGCTTCCTTTCGTGCGCCCCTGAGGGGCGGGTTGTTTGCGGCAAAGCCGCGGCTGTTTCAACTACGTCCCCCGGGGCGGGGGGCCGGCGGGGGGCGAGGCATGGGTGGTTCGCGGTGGCCTGTGGAGTGCCGCCGCGCGGAAGTCGCAGCCCCGGCCGCAGGCCGGGGACCGAGTGAGCACGGCGGAGCGCAACAGGACAAGGCCGTAGGCCGCCCGAGAACAACACTTGCCGAAAGACCCCCGACCGGGCCACCCGGCCCGGGGCACCTTTCTCCGCCGTCGCGCAGCAGGCGGCGGAGGAACTGATTGCGCGCAGCGCATCGAGCGCGAAGGCGAGCTGCCGGGCGCAGCACCGGCGCGCTTCCGCGCAGCGGTAGCGCTCTCCTGGGGCGCCTTGCGGCGGGGCAGTCCGCAGGACGGCCCCTGGAGCGTGCGCGAGGGATCGTTAGTCGCGGCATGGCCGCGATCGAGACGCCATTGGCGGCTTGACCCGAAGGGCCAGAGCCCGGTCGGCGAAGCGACGCGCCCAGAAGAGAGTTCGGACAACCTTCGTCCTTCTGCGGCCCATTCTTCGTACAACGTTGCCGACGTGGCCCACCACCACGCAATCCAAATTCAAGATGGCCGAGACTTCGGACGTGGATCGGCCAAGTTAAGGCCAACTGGAAAGTTGGACAAAAGTTGTTGTGGACCAGATCGGACGATCTTCGGACGTACTTCGGACAAGTACATCCGCGACCCCAAGCGAACTCGACCACCTCACGCCCCTGGCTCGCGCGAAGCGCGCGAGCCAGGGGCGCCGCCTTTGCCCTTCGGCCGCGGTGCCACCGTAGCCGCCGCTTGACCGACCCGCCCGAACGCCATGAACTGGCCACGCATTCCGTGTTCCGAATCCCGCCCCAGTTGCGCGCCGATCGCGCGGCCCGCCCAGGCGAGCGCCTGGTCCGGCAGCACCACCGACAGGTTGCTCAACGTGGTGACCAGCGTGTGCATCAGGATCCAGAAGATCAGCAGGAAGCCGAGGACCGAGAAGATGCCCGTAATGGAGTTGCCCTGCACGTTCGACATCACCGAGGGGTAGAGCCAGAACAGGAAGCTGCCCATCACCATCATCAGCGCCGCGGCGGCAACGAAGCCGAGCAACATCAGGAAGGGCCGGAACAGCATGTTGATGATGAACAGGTAGCCTGTCTCCGTTCGCTGCCCCATCCCCTCGCCATTGGCGTCCAGGTGCACGAAGGCCCAGATGGGCGCCGCAGCGATGCCTTCGAAGAAGATCGTGAGGTACTGAACCAAGCCGCCCCACCAGTTCACGAAGGGGATCATCGGGATCCACAGACTCATGATCAGACCGATGACGAACATCCCGCCCACGATCATGGGCAGGAGGGAGGCGAGGCCTGCCAGCGGCGCCATCAGCGTGTTCATCGTGCCGCCGATCACACCTTTCACGGGGTTCTTCACGGCACGCGTGGCGGCGTCGAGGACACCCGCGTCGGGGTCGGGCTTTTCCTCAGTCAGGTACGAATAGGCGACGTACAGCGATTCCGCGGCGACCATCAGGTAGTCGCCCATGTTCTTCATCGCGATGATCGGATCGATCATCCGCAGCTCGCCGCCGGAGGTCGACGTTGCGCCGCCCGCGCCAGCGGTGGACATGTTGATCAGCTGCATAGCGAACGCTTGGCCCAGCGAGCAGTTGCCCGTGCCTGTGGGCGTTGCTCCCCCTGGCGAGATGGCGCTGGCCACGATGCGGCACAGGCCCTGCCAGGACGATTCCGAGGCGCCCGAGCCCGCGTTGATGGGGTCCTGGGCAGAGAGCGCCGTCGAGCTGGAAAGGGCGCGCAGCACCTCGCCCAGCTCCTGGTTTGCGAGCCCAGCTCCCGTGTCCGAGACGCCCATCGGAATGGCCGCGAAGTTCACCGACTGGGCAGCCTGTGCAACCGCGGCGTTCACCTCTGCCAACGTGGCATACCAGGAGCCCGCGCCGAACCAGCCGAACTTTTTCATCGACTCCACCGCCTGGCTGGACAGGGCCTGCGCGTTCGCATCAGCCTCGCCTCTCGCGGGCTGGATGGCGGTGTAGTACGAGGTGGCGAGTCCCTCGAGCTGCAGCACCGGCACGGTGGGCCGCTGGCCACCCGTCGTCTGGTAGGTCTGGTAGTTGCGGTACCAGTCGTCGGCAAGCTGGGCGATGCCGTTCACGTACTGGTTGAAGTTTCCGGTGGCGCGCGTCTGCACCGCGCGCGCGATGCCCTCGTAGTTGACCGAGGCCACGCGGTAGCCAACTGCGGAGCTGCTGTTGCGCCCGCCTTCCACGGCATTGGCCGTGACCTTGATGCCGCCGCAGAACGCGCGGTTGTCCGGCTTGCCGTACTGAACGCCCGTGAGACCCGCCGGAGAGGTGGCGCTGATGGTATCCGCGGACATGTCCACGCCCAGGGCCTGCTGCTGGCGCACGTAGTCGTTCTGGGCCTGCATACACACACGGGCACGGAACAGGGTGAAGGCCGCTTCCTCGAGCGAGGAGCCGCCCTGCGCCTTGGGCGAAACGAAGGACGGCGAAACCACCGTGGTCAGGTTGTTGGTGCCCTGCACCATGGCCTCGTAGCCCAGGTTGGCGGCGCCGATCCCGATTGTGGTGGCGAAGACGAGGACGGCCTGCGAGAGCGAGAAGCCGCCGAACGCCGGGATCAAGCTGGCCACGCCGGTGACCATGCGGATCGGCAGCCAAACCTGCGACAAGCGCTTGCCCATGAGCTGCCCCTCGTGGGCCGTCTGCACGATGGCCACGCCGATGCCGTAGGTCGCCCAGATCGTGCCGGCCACCAGGATGAAAGTGTTGAAGACCAGGAACATCGAACCCAGCAGCGTCGAGGCGCTACCCAGCGCCGCGAAGGGGTTCGTGAAGAATTGCCCCAGCAGCGCCGTGAAGGCCTGCGTGGACATGTCGTTCCTGCCCGTCGCATCCAGGTAGGGCTGCACCAGGTTGCCGGCGTTGGAGCCCTGGGCTCTAGCCTGGCCCGCTGCGAGCAGGGCCGGAATCAGCAAGATCCACATGGCCAAGCGTTGGGCAATGGAGATTGCCCAGAACACCAAAGACAACGTGCCCAGGCCGACCGGGATCATCGCGGCCGCTCCTGCTGCTCGTAGCTTGCCTCTGCCTGGTCGGCGTCGCCATCCGCGTCGCTATCGTCAAGGCCGACCGGCCAGAGCAGGGCGGCTGCCTGGTTTCGGGCGAGCGCCGCATCCTGAATTGCCTCCTCCAGCTGAGCCTTTTCACGCTTCACAAGCTCTTGGTGGTCCTTTAGGAACTGCATACGCTCGGCGCCCAATGGCAGAGCCTGGAAAGCCTCTTGTTCCTGAGGCGGCACGTGGTGAATCTCGTGCGCATGGAGATGGAGGAGCCTCAGGCGGCGAGATGCTGCCAGGTACTGTGCCCGGAGCTCATTGGCCCGCTTTGCGTCGGAGACGTCGAGCAGCGACGGCGCCCGCTCAGGGCCGATGTCCAGCTCTTGGGCGGTATGTTCGCGATCGGAGATCGATTGCTGTTCTTGCTCGTCAAGCACCTCGCCAATGGCCTTCTGAAGGAACAGTTGCTCTCCCACGAGAGCGTGCGCGATTGACCCCGCCGCCCCGACGGCTTTCACCGTCGACCAGGCCTGCGCGTCGTTCGCGGCGGCCACGGCTTCCTCGCCCAGCGCCACCACGTCATCACGCCCGTGCTGCGCGTGCGCCAACTTGAAGTTCGCGCTCGCCAGCCTGGCCAGCTGAGCGTCGCCAGGCAATGCCGCCTTGCTTTCCTTCTCATTCCGGAGACGGTCCCGCTGACGGTCCAACTCCAATGCCCTTGCACCTCGATCCAGCGCCTTCTCGGTCACGTCTTGCGCTTCGAGCGCGTTGTCCAGGCTGAGGCCTGCGGCCTCGGCTGCTGAGCGGTAACGGACGAGTGTTTGCTTGAGCTGTTGAACCTCTTCGCGCAACGCGCGAAGCTCGTTTTCGCGCGGGTCGGTATCGGCATCGAGGGTCTGCATGGCGCCGGCCGGGGCCGGGGTCGGTCGACTCACAAAGAACGACGCGATTTTCTGCAACACCCGACGGCAGGCCTCGATCAACTTCGAGAGGAAATCGTCCGGCCACGCGTCAGGCGCGGCGAGTTCGGCCTCGGTCTTGAGCGCGGGCGGACGCGGTCGGTCGGCGTCGACACCGCTGCTGCTGGTGCCGGTTGTGGCCGCGGCAACGGCGGTCTTTTTCATAGGAGTGAGGCGAAGCGAGTCGCGCAGCAGACTGGGGCGCGGCGCCGGCGTTGGTGCGGGTGCGGCGGCTTCGGGCGGAACGGGGGGCGTGGTGGTCATCGTGGGCTCCAGGTTGATGCCGGCTGCTCGCCGGCGGGCTTCTAAAAGAATTTGGTCGACCTCGCTGCTCGCAGCGCTGGTGCTCATCGGCTGGCCTCGCTTGCCGCGTCGCGCGGCCGACAACTCTTGCGGCCGGCGGGCGTCAGGCAAAAGGTTCTCGTCAGCTCTTGGGTGCGCGCTTCGAGTTGAGCGACCTTGGTTCGAGCCGTGCTGATCTGGCTGGTCGACCACCAAGCCGCGCCGACCACGACCAACAGAGTCAGCACGATCACGATGGCGCAAGGGGCCGCCAGCGCTACCAGAAGCGATTTGCGGGCTTTCGCCAGATCGTTGGTCCACTGGACCTCCGCGATCCGGATTGCGGCTTGTAGGGCCTTCTGGTGGCCGGCCATCGTGTGAACCATCGCCCTGGACGTCGAGTCCAGATCCACTGACAACTGGCGCCCCTGACTGCGCGCGCTGCGCAGGACCGTCTGAATGGCGGCCAGGTCCGTCTGCGCTTGGGCCAAGCTCTCGATCGTGTCGGTCTTCGACGGGGATGGGCTCGATGCCAGGCCGGTCGAGGTGGTATCGCTTGGTGTTCCAGGCGAGTCTGCTGGCGACCAGCTTGTCGGATGCTTCGAGCGCTCGCCGATAGGCGTGATGATTGACATCGCCCCCGCGGCTTGAACTGCCAATGGCGTTGCCGTGGCGGGTTCCCAATCGAGGTAGGACAGCGTCTGCGCCAGCTCCTCGGTCACCATTTTTTTGGATGTAGGAGGCGGCATCAAACGCCCCCGAGAACAGTTCGCCACGAAGCCTGATCGGCTTTGAATTTGGCTCCAGGCGCACGCTCACAAAATCCTTCGAGACGCGACTGATTTCGCCGACGCGGGCTAACGCCCGGACCACATCGGCCTGCGTGCCCAGTTGGCCCTTCATCACGCCCGCGTGGATCCAGCCGGCGAGGAGCTGGCGCTGGTCTGGCTCGACGGCGAGCCCAGCGCGCAGTTGGGCTGAGTCCACGTACTCCTTGAAGCCGGTCTGCACTGGGTTGGCTCGCCGTGCGTCCGCAGGATCCGCTAAACCGAGTCTGTGCACCCAGGTCCCGGCCCACGCTGTGAAATACGCTTCCCAGCCTGGCGGCGCCGCGTTCAGGCTTCGCCCCTGGTAGTCCGCCGCCACCAGCACATGAAGATGTCGGGCGCCACTCGCATCGCCATGGAGATACGCGCAGGCGGCAATTTGATTGTGATCCAGACCTGGAAAACTGACTCGGAAAAAGTCCTGGAGGATCGAGTTCAATTCGCCGTTCTCGACTCTTTCCTCTGCTCCGAACGCGATTACTGCCGAGCTCCATCGCATTTTTCGCGCAATCGAATTCGCTCTCGCAGCAAAGATGGCCGGATTTCCATAGACACATGCCACTTCGTGCCTTTTGATTCGGCCACTGTCGTATTCCCCAGAAAGATACCGAACCGCGGCCCAGGCGTTCGCATTTCTTTTTCCTTGTCCGTGCTTTCCAGAAAACCCGACGTACATGATATTGACCCACGGCCTTCTTCTTCGATGCTATGAAGGGGCGCATGATCATTCCCCTTTGATTTTCAAAGCCCACTTCGGCATGGGTATTGCCCGGTGAAGAATCTCTTGGATTGCTACGAGCTCTTCGAGCAGCGCAATTTCGTTCAATTGCTGATTGGCTAGCCGCTGGATGTGAACGGCCTTGGCCAACTGGTTGAGGTTGTTCAAACCGCCAGTAATTGCGCGGAGCAATTCGCCGTCGACCGCACAGCTGGGGCGCCGCTGAGGCGCCGCGCGAGGTGCGGCGCGGCTGCGTTGCGTGGCAACGCCAGCGCCGGCTTCGATGGCCCCGCGGGCCCAATCCGACAGGCAGGCGCTCTGGGCCGAGGCCGCAGCCTTGTAGGTCGCAGCCTCGCCCGGCGTGAGCCTCAGGCGCACGTAGGTCGTCCGAGGGACGTCAGCTTTCAGCGGGCGCGGCATGGCAGGAACGGCGCGCGCAGCGCGCCGGGTTTTGGGGGGGTCGAAGGGCGCAGCCCTCGCCAGTGGCCGGCACACGTTTCATCAGCCCGAAGGGGCTGATGAAACGTGGGTCGGCATACACTGGCCTTCTGCGGGAACTCATGCCTCGATGGTGCCCAGACCACGGCGAAGCGGGGTCTTCGCGAGGGCGCTTTGAGGGCGCTCTGAGGGCGCTCTGAGGCGCTATTTGCAGGCAGGTGTCAGGGCCTTGATCCGCGCGGGAAGCTGCTCAGGTCACCGCCGTGCGCGAGCGCCCAAGCTGCTTTGGATACGGTCAGTGAAGCCCAGGCAGCGGGGTCCTGCTTCCCCCTCGCCGCCACCTCGGCGGCGAGGTCGGCGAGGATGTCACCTTCGGGCTCGCCTCGCTGCAGCCGCCGCATCGTTTCTGAAAACGCCCGCCCCGACGGGGTTTCATCGCGCCGGCCGGCGCGATGAGCGCGCTGAGCTGCGGGCAACTTCCCGGCCAGCAGGGCCTTGGCCGCAGGCGATAACGCGACCCCTGCGGATCGCAGCAGCAGTTCGTCGACCCGGATCCTTTTGCCCTCGCAAACCGGAATAGCTGCAAGCCTCGTTTCAAATCGATATTTCCCGTTTTTCAAATTGATCGAGCCAGGGAACCGGTGAAGCTGGAGCCCACTGGTGGCTCCGGGATCGCCACCGGCCTGAGTGGTGATGATTTTTTGAATCTGGTGGCGCTCCGAATTAGAAAGCGGGCGATCCGCTGCATAGAAATGCTGATAGTTATTCTCCGACGTTTCCAGTGCGGCGAACATGTGCCCCTCGAATTCGGGGATTGGTGCTGGCGTTTTAACGTCGTCGACAAGAATGACGTGTGAACCATCGAGTGGGCCAGCGAAAAGAGATTCGCCGATCCATGGATATTCGGAATCTTTTTCTCTTTTCCTGAAATGCGCCATTGAGCGGGCGATCACCTGATTCTTTAATTTTGCGAAATTTAGAAGCATCAAACCGCCTCGGGGCGATGGATCGAGAACCAGATTATTGAAAAGCTCAAATTGCCCGCCGCTTGGTGCACCAGTCACGTCAATGCGAAGGGCGGCAAGTTTTAAAAGGCAATCTCTGTGACTGACCTTCCAGATCCAATGGGCGAAACGGCGCGCGTCCGCTGCTGCATCCCAGGGGCGCTGTTCTCCAACAGCTGGCGCAACCCCTGGAAACCTGAGTCCGCGAGGTACGGGTCCTTCTAGGCTGCCCACTCCCGCAGCCTGCGGCATCGGCGTGGACAACCTGAAACTGGTCCCGGGCGGAACAGAAAAGTTGTCCACCCCGCCGTCCGGGTAAATGAAAGTCCCGGCGGCGTGGACAACCTTGTCCGCTTCGATGCTCGGTTCACCCGGAACTGAACACGCCCCCCCGCCCGCTGGCGCGGGCTCGGCACACCCTACGGGCGTGCCAGGGAAGACAGCACCGGGCGGTTGCCCGGTGCCCGTGGGATCGGGCCCGCCCCCCTCCGTCCACGGGCAGGGGGGTGTGTTAATACAGTCCCACCGATTTCCGGCTACTGGAGTGACCGATTTCCGGCTACTGGCTCCTTCGGAGCCCGCATGGATACTGGGTTTGCCGTGGGGGGGCTGCGTTTTGGGCGTGTTTTGGTTTTGCATGTTGGCTGTTCCTGGATGGGTGCCAAATGGCTCGGGAAGGGGGAGCGTGATCGGCATTGGTGGCGGGTAGGCGCCAGCGCCGCGCTTGCCTGCAGCACGCAATGCGGCGCGGCGCGCCTGCCAAGCCATGGCCATCTCAATCAAGGCTGGGTTGACCCATGTGAGCGCCACGTCCTCATGGACTTGGACGCCTATGCACGGGCGGGCGCCAAGCTCAGGCCGGCGCCGTTCGCGCCGGATCACGCGCAGCGCGGTGAGCTGCGCCAGCGCCGCTGAAAGCGTTGATTCGGCGCAGGGCTTGCCACGCAAGCGCGCAGCAAGAAACCGGCGCCCGGCGATCACTGGCGCGCCGTCGCGGTTCTGCGTCCTGTCGGCCAGTTCCATGAGCAACGCCGCGGCAGTGGGCGTCAAGCGAGCGCCCTGCCACGTCACTCCACGAGTGAAGAAGTTGACAAGGGCTTCCATGATGGAAGCCGGAGTCCTTGCAGGCGATAACCTGGGCCGTAGAATGAGGCCTCGCCCGTCGAAAAGCGAACCCTTCGAAGCCGGTGTGCCCTGCAAGGCACGCCGGCTTTATCCTTTTTGGCCCTTGACCTCGAGTTGCAGCAGGCAGCCCCGCGCGCCGAAGTACTCCAACATCTGTGGCACGTCGACCCACCACTCCCGGGAGGGCCGGCCCTCCGGGCTGACCTTCGACAGCCAGACGACACGGCCCTCACGCGCCATTCGGTGGATGCTCCGTCGCTCGAAGGGCAGATGGCCCTCCACGGCGGTCAGGGCCACACGAGGCGGAACTATGAGGGGCCGGTTCATGCTGCACCCCCTGCGCTGGTCGACGCCGCCTTGCGGGGGCGCCCGCGTCGACGGGAAGGGGGAGGGGGCAGAACGGCGTGCGCGGCGTTCGGCACGAGACCACCAAAGGTGGTCGCGGCCTCGATGCCTGCGTGCGTTTCGATGTATTGATGAATGTGCAGGCCGAGGAAACGGAGCGTTCGGCCCAAGCGTGTCACTTTAGGGAGCGGGAACCTCTTGAACCCTCCGGCCGCCTGGTAGACAGTTTGCTCGGAAACCCCGAGCAGGCCCGCAAGA
Organism: Variovorax sp. V93; assembly: GCF_041154485.1. NCBI lineage: Bacteria > Pseudomonadati > Pseudomonadota > Betaproteobacteria > Burkholderiales > Comamonadaceae > Variovorax > Variovorax sp. V93. Next base: position 2,436,420 of record NZ_AP028669.1, read on the forward strand.
AATGGGACGTCATAAAAGCGGTGCCGCTCAATGAGGGATGAGGTAAGTTGAGTTTGAAGTGAACCAGACACGGTACACCCTCCAAAAATGGTGGATGTGCGTGGTCGGGTTTTACTTCCTTCCCTAGGCCGTCTCTAAAGTACCTACAGATCAGACCTCTGCCCCACGACGGGAATGACCTCCTGGCCCAAGGGCTGGCGCTCTATGCGCCGACGGAAGTTCATGTATCTGCTGATTCGCCACAGTCTCCGCCCGGGCCCCACCCAGCGACTTGCCGGTTTGGTTTTCACCGCTTGGCTTGCGAGCCAAGTGGATAAGGAGGTGCAACTTGTCGTGAACTTTACCGCTGTTTCCTGCTGACTGACAAGGTTTCACGCTCAACGCTCAGTTTTGCTCCCCCTCGGCTTCACTCGTTCTCGTCCGTGCATGGCGGGGGCATGACGGGGGCATAACAACGGGAAACTCGGGAACAAAGCGGAATATTCGGGGGCACCACGGGGGCAGTAAGGTCCCACAGAAAGCACAAAGTCCGACGAATTTTGTCGGACTTTGTTCTTCTAAGCCATTGATTTAGAAGGATTTTTTGGCCTGCCCGGAGGGGATCGAACCCCCGACAACCTGCTTAGAAGGCAGGTGCTCTATCCAACTGAGCTACGGGCAGATTCCGGGCCGAACGGAGCCCCGGATTCTACCCACATCCACCTTGGAGCCCGGGGCGCGCAGGGCGCTCAGATCTGGACGAAATCGCCGACCGGCTCGAAGTTCTCTGTGGCCCATGCGCGCAGCAGATCGAGCGTCTGCGCTTCCGAGGGCCCGTAGGTCTGATGCTGCGCCAGCGGCGTGGAATTGATCTCTTCCGTGGCGCGCAAGGGGCGGCGGCGGGGCATCCAGTACAGGGTGGCGGTGTGGGAGACGAGATCCTGCGTGACCTGGACCAGGCCCGTCTGGTTGCCAATCTTCAGTTCGTAGTAGGACACGGCCAACCCCGGTCAGTGATGATGTTGAATTCGACTGTACGCGAGGAATTCACCGCAGGCGTTGTTTTTGGCGCGGGCTGAAAAACAAGATGCCTGCAACAACGTGAGTCATTGCAGGCATTCGTATTTTTCTTGGTCGGGGCGAAAGGATTCGAACCTTCGACCCTCTGGTCCCAAACCAGATGCGCTACCAGGCTGCGCTACACCCCGACAAGCCTTCTATTCTAGCCCGGATATCGGGGCTCTCAGCGTTTCTCGTATTGGGTCTTGCCGAAAAGGATCTCGCGCTCCTTGTCGCCGGTGATCGGCTGGCGCAGGTCGGCCAGCACTTTCACGCCGCGCTGCACGGCGGGGCGGGCGGCAATGCCGTCGAACCAGGCCTTCAGGTGCGGGTAGTCGGTGAGGGTGATGCCCTGGTTTTCCCAGCTGCGCAGCCACGGGAAGATCGCGATGTCGGCAATCGAATAGGTCTTGCCGGCAATGAATTTGTTCTTCGACAGCTGCTTGTCGATCACGCCATAGAGGCGCTTGGCTTCGTTGCTGTAGCGCTCGATGGCGTAGCCGATCTTTTCAGGGGCATACATGCGGAAATGATGCGCCTGGCCGAGCATGGGGCCGACGCTGCCCATCTGGAACATGAGCCACTGCAGGACGTCGTAGCGTTCGCGGTCGGTGCTGGGCAACAGTTTGCCGGTCTTGCCGGCCAGATAGACGAGGATGGCGCCCGATTCGAACAGCGAGATCGGCTTGCCGTCCGGACCATCGGGGTCGGTGATGGCGGGGATCTTGTTGTTGGGGCTGATCTGCAGGAACTCGGGCGCGAACTGGTCGCCCTTGCCGATGTTGATCGGACGGGCGTTGTACGGCAGGTCGCACTCCTCCAGCATGATGTGAATCTTGTGGCCGTTGGGCGTGGGCCAGGAATAGACCTCGATGGGCGATGCAGGCATGTCGCGGGCTCCGGTGTTGGGGTTGGTTGTGATGCGAGGCAGGCAGCATATACGCGGCCATCCGCACGTGTGCAGCGCCGGGAATTACGGACGGAGCACGCTCAGGCAACGGCCGAGTTGGACGACAGGTGCTGGTGGATCAGCGCGACCACGGCCGCGCCTTCGCCGATGGCGCCGCCCACGCGCTTGACCGAACCCGAGCGCACGTCGCCCACGGCAAAGACGCCCTGCACGCTGGATTCGAGCGCAGTGGAGGGCCGCGCCGGAAAGCCGCTGCTGGCGGCATCGCCCGTCAGCACGAAGCCATGCTTGTCGACCGAGACGCCGCAGCCGTCGAGCCAACTTGTCTCGGGCTCGGCGCCAACGAAGAGGAAGATGTTGCGCGCGTCGCAGTCGTGCTCGTTGCCCGTGGTCTGGCAGCGCCAGGTTGCACCCGTCAGTCCTTCGCCGGAACCGCCGTTGAGCTTCACCAGCTGGGTGTGGGGGTGCAGTTCGATGTTGGGCGTGGCCTCGATGCGATCGATCAGGTAGCGCGACATGCTGGCCGCGAGCGAGGGGCCGCGCACCAGCACGTTGACCTTGGCCGCGTGGCGCGACAGGAACACCGCGGCCTGTCCGGCCGAATTGCCGCCGCCGACCAGCGCAACCTCCTGCTGCGCGCAGAGCTTGGCCTCGATGGCCGAAGCCCAATACCAGATGCCGCGGCCCTCGAACTCCGACAGCCTCGGCACGTCGGGCCGCCGGTAGCGTGCGCCGCTTGCAATCACCACTGTGCGCGCGTTGATGGCGCGGCCGTCGGCCAGCGCGATGCGCAGGGCGCCCATGGGGTTGTCGCGCGAGCAGTCCAGGGACATCACCTTGGCCGGAATCAGCATCTCGACGCCGAACTTCTGGGCCTGCACGAAGGCCCGGCCCGCGAGCGCCTGGCCCGAGATGCCGGTGGGAAAACCAAGGTAGTTCTCGATGCGCGCACTCGCCCCGGCCTGGCCGCCGAAGGCGCGGCAGTCGAGCACGATCACGCGCAGCCCTTCGGAGGCCGCATACACCGCGGTCGCGAGGCCGGCGGGGCCGGCCCCAACCACCGCCACGTCGAACAGTTCGTTGTGCTCCGCGGTGTCGACCATGCCCAGGCAGCGGGCCAGCGCCTCTTCGGCAGGGTTGACCAGCACCGAGCCGTCGGGGCACACGGCAAGCAGCTTGCAGGTGCCGTACTGCTCCAGCAGCGCGGCGGCGCCGGGATCTTCGGCCGCGTCGACCAGGTGGTAGGGATGCCCGTTGCGGCGCAGGAAATTCTCCAGGCGCGCCATGTCGGGCGACTCCGGCCGGCCGATCAGCACCGGCCCGCTGGCGCCGGATTCGATCAGCGCCACGCGCCGCAGGATCAGCGCGCGGGTGATGCGCTCGCCCAGGTCGGCTTCTGCCACCAGCAACGCGCGCAGTTGCGCGGGCGGCACGATCAGCGCTTCCACCTCTTCCTCGGCATGGCCGTCGACCAGGGCAGGGCGGCCGCTCAGCTGGCCGACTTCGGCAAGGAACTCGCCGGGGCCCTGGCGCACGATCGGCACCACGTGCCCGAGCCCGTCGCGCTGCGTGACCGCCACCACGCCCTTGAGCAGGACGAACATGCCGGGGCCGGTTTCGCCGGCGGTGAACAGCCGTTCCCCGCGGGCGAAGCGCTGCACGGTTCCGAAGTGCGCGATGCGCGCGATTTCGGTATCGCTCAGGACAGGAAAGGTCTGGTGAAGGCGGTTGTCGAAATTGCTGCTTGCGGCTGTGGCCATTGAGAAAACTCCATGTCGCGGACCCACCGCATTAGACATCCAGGAAGCCCCAAAACACGCGGTAACACCGTCATGCAACTGCAATAGCGCTGACATACCCGTTTCACTGCGGGTGCCGAGACTCCTTCAGCAGAAAGGGTCCCCATGAAAGAACTGCCCAACCCGACGTTCCCGCTGTCGCAGCTCGGACTGCGCGCCGCCCTGTGGCCCGTCCCTGCAGCCGCGCCCGCGTCGGTGCCCGCTGCCGTTGCGGTGCCGCCGGTCGTCATCGACGCCAGGCAAGGCATCACCGTGAGCTGGGCCCGCCACCTGGACGACGTGCGCGCCGCGCAGCGCCTGCGCCATGAGGTGTTCGTCGGCGAAATGGGCGCCCGCGTGAGCACGCCGCTGGCCGGCCACGACATCGATTTGTTCGACGACTTCTGCGAGCACCTGCTGGTGCGCGAAGAACGCACCGGGCAGGTGATCGGCACCTACCGCGTGCTCACGCCGGCCCAGGCCCGGCGCGTGGGCAGCACCTACAGCGACACCGAGTTCGACCTGACCCGCCTGCGCGACCTGCGCGAGCGCATGGTCGAGCTGGGCCGCAGCTGCGTGCACCCCGACCACCGGCAGGGCGGCGTGATCCTCGCGCTGTGGGGTGCGCTCGCTGGCTTCATGCACAGCAACAAGCTCGACACCATGATCGGCTGCGCGAGCATTCCGATGTCGCACAACGGCGTGACCAGCGGCGACGCGGCCGCCAGCATCTGGCGGCAGCTGTCGGCCAGCCACATGGCGCCGATCCAGTACCAGGTGCAGCCGCGCCTGCCGCTGCCGGTGGAGCGGCTCGACGGTGCGCTCGACGTCGAGCCTCCCGCGCTCATCAAGGGCTACCTGCGCCTGGGTGCCAAGGTGCTGGGCGCGCCGGCCTGGGACCCGGACTTCAACACGGCGGACCTGCCGATGCTGATGCGCATCGACGACCTGCCGCCGCGCTACCGCAAGCACTTTCTCGGCGCATGAAGCCAGCGGCCGCCCGGCCCGGTGCCGGGCCGTCCGCCCCTTCGCTCGGCACGGGGCTGCCCAAGGGCGGCCCGCAGGCGTCACACGGCGGTCACGAAAACGTCACAAACGAGGGTGACACTGTCATATTTCAGCCTACATGTGCTCCCGTGCCGCTTGCTCCAGAATCAGTGCCCATGCAACCTGCTCCCGCTGACCGCACGCCCGCGGTCGCGGCAACGGCCCTCACGCTGCTCGACCGCGATCACAGCATCCTGTCGTTCAACGAGCGCGTGCTCGACTGGGCCCGCAGGCCTGAAGTGCCGCTGGTCGAGCGTCTTCGCTACCTTTGCATCGTTTCATCGAATCTCGACGAATTCTTCGAAGTGCGCGCCGCGCCGCACCTGATTGCCAGCAGTGCCGGCGACCAGAAGGGCGCCTACACGATCGAATCGTTCGAGCGCCTTGCCGAGGCCGCCCATGCGCTGGTGGCGCGCCAGTACGCGCTCTACAACGACGATCTGATGCCGACCTTCGCCAAGCACGGCATCCACATCATTTCGCACGGCGAACGCAATCCGGCGCAGCGCAAGTGGGTCAGCGAATATTTCGAGCGCGAAGTGCGCCCGCTGCTGATCCCGGTCGGGCTGGACCCGGCGCACCCGTTTCCGCAGGTGGCCAACAAGTCGCTCAACTTCATCGTGCGGCTCGGCGGCAAGGACGCCTTTGGGCGGGAGAACCCGATCCAGATCGTGAAGGTGCCGCGCGTGCTGCCGCGCGTGATCCGCATGCCGGCCAAGGTGTCGGACGGCAAGACGCTGTTCGTGGCGCTGTCGAGCGTGGTGCGCGCCCATCTTTCGAGCATGTTCCCGGGGCGCGAGGTGGGCGATTTCTCGCAGTTCCGCGTCACGCGGCATTCCGACCTGGCGGTGGACGAGGAAGACGTCAAGAACCTGCGCACCGCATTGCGCCAGGGGCTGCAGCACCGGCACTACGGACAGGCCGTGCGGCTCGAGGTGTCGGCCAGTTGCGCGGAGTCGCTCGCGAGTTTCCTGCTGGCGCAATTCAACCTGCCGGCGCAGGCGCTCTACCGGGTGCACGGCCCCGTCAACCTGGCCCGCCTGACCCAGCTGATCGATCTGCTGGAGGAGCCGCAGCTGCTGTTTCCGCCGTACTCGGCCTCCTACCCGGTCACGCTGTCGCCGGCGCAGTCGTTCTTCGAGCGGCTGCAGCATGGCGACGTGCTGATCCACCAGCCCTTCGAGAGCTTCGACGGCGTGCTCGCATTCCTGCGCGAGGCCGTGCAGGATCCGCAGGTGCTGGCCATCAAGCAGACCATCTACCGCACGGGCACCGATTCGGAGCTGATGGACCTGCTGCGCGAAGCCGTGCGCCGCGGCAAGGAAGTGACGGTGGTGGTGGAGCTCAAGGCCCGCTTCGACGAAGAGGCCAACATCAACTGGGCCGAAATGCTCGAGTCGATCGGCGCGCAGGTGGTGTATGGCGTGGTGGGCCTGAAGACGCACGCCAAGATGCTGCTGGTGACGCGCCGCGAGGGCAAGCAGATGCGCCGCTACGGCCACCTGTCCACCGGCAACTACAACCCGCGCACCGCCAGGCTCTACACCGACATCAGCCACCTGACGGCCGACCCGCTGCTCACGGCGGACATGGAAGCCGTGTTCGTGCACCTGGCAAGCCAGAGCCGCCTGCCCAAGCTCAACCGCATGTGGCTCGCGCCGTTCGACCTGCACCGGAACCTCATCGCGCAGATCGACGCGCTGAGCCTGGCCGCCGCCACCGGCGAGCCGACCCGCATCGTTGCCAAGATGAATGCGCTGACCGACGATGCCCTGGTGGCCGCGCTGATGCGCGCCGGCCAGAACGGCGTGAAGATCGACCTCATCGTGCGCGGCGCCTGCACGCTGCCCGCGCAGGTGCCGGGGCTCACCGACAACATCCGCGTGCGCTCGGTGATCGGGCGTTTTCTCGAGCACTCGCGCGTCTTCTACTTCCGCAATGGCGAGGACGAGTCGCTCTACCTGTCGAGCGCCGACTGGATGAACCGCAACATGATGCGGCGCATCGAGCTGGCCTGGCCGGTGACCGACCCCAGCCTTCGCCAGCGCCTGATCGACGAATGCCTGGTCGCCTACCTGCACGACGGCCGCGACGCCTGGGACCTGGGCGGCGACGGCATCTACACGCGCGTCGACCACGACACCCATGCCGCCGAGGCGGGCGCGTCGCGCGCCATCGAGGCGCACGGTGCCCAGGCTGCACTCATGAACCGGTATGCATCGCGAGGCCATCACCCCGATGCACCCAGCAACTGACGACCGAAAGACGACAACCATGGACTTGATCTTCTGGCGCCATGCCGAAGCCGAGGACTGGACCGAAGGCTGCGACGACCTGCAGCGTTCCCTGACCGCGCGCGGCGAGAAGCAGGCCAAGCGCATGGCCAGCTGGCTCGACCGGCAGTTGCCGGATGGCACGCGCATCATCTGCAGCCCCGCGCGGCGCTGCGAGCAGACCGCGCTCGCGCTCGGCCGCAAATACAAACTGCGCGCCGAACTCGCCCCCGACACCACCGCCGAGGCCATGCTGGCCGCGGCCGGCTGGCCCAACGGCAAGTCGGTGGTGCTGATGGTCGGGCACCAGCCTTCGGTGGGGCAGGCGATCTCGCTGCTTCTCGGCCTGAAGCAGGACAGCTGTCCGGTGCGCAAGGGTTCGCTCTGGTGGATCCGTACGCGCGAACGCGACGGCGACGTGCAGACCGTCGTGGTGACTGTGCAGTCGCCCGAGCTGCTCTGACGGGCGATCCGCAGGCTGAAAATCTGCCCGGATCTGTAAACTAATTGACGAAATCCGATGGGGTGCGATAGCGGTTTGTAGGCACAATAGTTGCATCTGATGCATTTAGATGCAAATTGAAACTATGGCTTACGTTCACGCCTCCGTGAGGACGCTTGTTTCGCTGCTGATCTCTGCGGCCCTGCTGGCCGGCTGCGCGACGAGCGCGCCCGAGCCGGCGCCGCAAGTTCGCCACGATGCGACCCGGTCGATCACGAAGATCGAACTCGTCTACAACGAGCCGGACCAGCTGTCCGTGATGGATGGCGGTGGGTCCGCGATCATGGGCTGGGCCGGGGTTTTCGGCCCTGTCGGCACGCTGGTGGCCCTTGGCGTCGAGGTCGGCACCCGGATGACGCTGGCCAGCCGCATCGAGCGGCGCAGCAAGGAGTTCACGGCCGTCGTGAAAAGCAGCGGCGCGATGCCTCTCAACAGGCAGTTCGCGGAGCAACTGGCGGCGCGCCTGCGGGCCGGCGGCCGCGAAGTGAAGCTGACACCCGCCGCGCGCATGGACGGCGAGCTCGCCCAGATGAAGGCGCCTGGATTCGAACCCACCCCGGGCTACAGCACCTTGCTCGTGCGGGTCACCACGACCTACGGGGCACCCGACATGACGTCGAGCTTCAAGCCCTTCGTGGCAATCGAGCAGTTGCTGCGGGACGAGCAGCAGGCCGTTCTCCACCAGACCACCCATACCTCCGACCTGGAGGAGCCGGCCTACCTGGCGTACGACGGCCTGCTGCAGGACCCGGCCAGGGCGCAGGACGGCCTGCGGCAAGGCCTTGCCCGGATCGTCCAGCCTGCCTATGCCGGCATGTTCGGCGAAGACGGGCCGCCGCGCCTCGCCGGTTCGGAAACCACCCGGACCGCCAGCTTCCACGCCAGGTGAAACGGCCCGGATAGCCGCATCCGGGGGCCGGCGCGCAGGCGCTTTGTCATGGCCGCGGGCAGAGGTGGCGGGGCGCTTGTCTCCCTGGAGAAAGTGCGCACCGCTCATGTGCGCGGGCGGCGCGATTCCTACAGTGGCTTCACATCGGCCATACCACTGGGGAATACGCATGAAACTGCTCAACCCGCTGCCAAGAAGCTTCATGGATCTGCTGCGCCTGGACGCGGGCATGTCGTTGCAGAAGCTGACGTCCCTGCTCGTCGCCACCGCCCTCCTGGCGGGGTGCGCGGCCGAAGCGTCCAAACCCGCGCTGCAGGCGCGCCAGGATGCCGCCACCCGTTCGGCCGCGAAGGTCGAGCTGATCTACAACGAGGAAGACCAGCTGATCGTCACCGATGGCGGCGGTTCGGGACTCACGGGCTTTGCCGGGCTGCTCCTGGGACCCATCGGCGCACTGCTGGCCCTGAGCATCGACACCAACAGCCGCATGACCATGGCCGCCCGGACCGATCAGCGCAGCAAGGAATTCACGGCCGCGGTGAAGAACAGCGGCGCGGCCATGACGCTCAACCGGCAGTTCGCGGAGCAGTTGGCGGCGCGCCTGCGCGAGAGCGGCCGCGAAGTGAAGCTGACGCCTTTCATGCGCGCCACCGGACCGGCCAGCGAGATGAAGGTGCCGGAGCTCCAGCCCACGCCCGGCTACAGCACATTGATCCTGCGGATCACCACGGCGTACGGCGCGGCCGACGCGACCTCGAGCTTCAAGCCCTTCATTTCGGTGGAGCAACTGCTCAGGGACGAGCGGCAGTCCGTCGTGCACCAGACGGCCCATACCGCCGACGTGAGCGAGCCCACCTATTTCAGCTACGACGGCCTGCTCAAGGACACCGCGGTGGCCCATGGGGGGCTGAAGCAGGGGCTGGACCGGGTCGTGCAGCCCGCCTATGCCGGCATGTTCGGGGGCGACCAGCCGCGCCTGCTGCCTGCGGAAAGCACCCGCACCGCCGGCCTCGACGCGAAGTGAGGCGGCTCAGGCCCCGCTGAGCTCCACGCGCCAGCTGCTGGTCTTCTGCCAGGCCAGCACTTCCTCGCGCAGCAGGTGCGCGGACTGCGGATAGGCCTCGGCCCAGTCGGGCGCGCAGGCGATCGTGAAGGCCCTGGCGCCCAGTGCCGCAAGGTGCAGCGCCCGCGGATCGGGATCGCGGCGCGCATGGCACAGGATCACCGACAGGCGCAGCGACAGCAGCTGCATCACGAAGGTCTCGTCCTCGAGCGCGGCGTCGAGCTTGCGCAGCTTTCCGCGCTGGCCCAGCACCAGCTGGCCGAGCGCATGCAGTTCATTGACGGCAAAGCCGGGGGCGTCGGTGTTGTCGAGGATGTAGGCGCCGTGCTTGTGATAGTCGCTGTGCGAGACCAGCGTGCCGATCTCGTGCAGCTGCGCTGCCCAGCCGAGCTTGCGCAGCGCCCGCCCGGAACGGCTGCCGGGGCTGCCGCCGCGCGCCGCCGGAGTGAGCTGCACGAACAGGGCGGCCGCGGTTTCGCCCACCCGCCTGGCCTGCGCCGCATCGACTGCGAACCGGCTCGCCAGCCGCGCCACGGTGGCGGTGCGCATGTCGGCCACGCTCTCGTCGCGCTCCAGCAGCTCATAGAGCACGCCGTGGCGCAGCGCACCCTGGGCCACCCTCATTTCCTCGATGTCGAGCAGGTCGAACACCGCGCGCAGCACGCTCACGCCGCCGCCGATGACAGGCTTGCGGTCTTCGCGCATGCCGTCGATGCGCAGCTTGTCGGTGCTGCCGGCCTTCAGGAGGCGGTCGACCAGCCAGTCGAGGCCGTCGCGGGTGATGAGCCCCGGCTCGCCGCCCGCCGCGGCCAGCACGTCGCCGACGGCACCGATGGTGCCGGAGGCGCCATAGGCCACGTCCCACTGGTCGCGGGTGTAGCTGGACAGTGCGTCGTCGAGCACCGCCTTGGCGGCCACCTCGGCAGCGCGGAAGGCGTTCTGGGTGAAGAGGCCTTCCCCAAAGTGCTTCATCGACCAGGCAACGCTGCCCACGCGGTAGGACTCCATCAGTTCGGCGTCGAGCGCGCGGCCGATGATCATTTCGGTGGAGCGCCCGCCGATGTCCACCACCAGGCGGCGCTCGCGGTCGGAGGCGTCGGTGTGGGGCAGCATGTGCGCCACGCCCTGGTAGATGAGGCGGGCTTCTTCCCGGCCCGGGATCACGTCGATGCCGAAGCCCAGGATGGTGCGCGCGCGCAGCAGGAATTCTTCGCGGTTGCGTGCCTCGCGCAGTGTCTGGGTGGCGACGGCGCGCACCTGCGAGCGCTTGAAACCGGCCAGCCGCTCGCCAAAGCGGGCAAGCGCGTCCCAACCCCGCTGCATGGCCTCGGCCGTGAGGTTGCGGGCGCTGTCCAGGCCGTTGCCCTGGCGCACCGTTTCCTTCAGGTACTCGGTGCGGTGGATCTGGCCGTGGTCGACCTGTCCGATTTCGAGCCTGAAGCTGTTCGAGCCGAGATCGACGGCGGCGAGGCGGGTGCCGTTTTGCATGTAGTTGTCGTGGAAGAAGGCGGGTGGCTTCGATCGTAGCGCCGTGGCGGGCGCGCGGCCTTCCGAATCGCCGGTGGCGAGGTTCGCAAGGCTAGGTGCGGCGCATGACGGTTGTGTGACAGCGTCACACGATCCGAAGGGGAAAGAGCGGCATTTTCCCTCGACAGCGGGGTGTCACACCGATGTCACACAAGCTTTCTAGAGTCCGTTCCAAGCCCGAAAGGGACTACTTCTTACTTCTAAAAGGAAGCCTCCATGAAAACGACTTTCAAATTTGCAGCTGCCGGCCTCGTGGCCGCGGTCTTCGCCCAGGTTCCCGCCTTCGCACAAGACGTGACCGGCGCCGGCGCCAGCTTCCCGGCACCGCTGTATGCCAAGTGGGCCTCCGATTTCAACAAGGCCACCGGCGTCAAGATCAACTACCAGTCGGTCGGCTCGGGCGCCGGCCTCAAGCAGATCGAAGCCAAGACGGTCGATTTCGGCGCTTCCGATGCGCCCCTCAAGGACGACGAGCTCCAGGCCAAGGGCCTGATGCAGTTCCCCACCGTCATCGGCGGCGTGATTCCCGTGGTGAACATTCCCGGCATCAAGCCCGGCGAGCTGAAGCTCAACGGCCAGGTCCTGGGCGACATCTACCTGGGCAAGATCACCAAGTGGAACGACCCCGCCATCAAGGCGCTCAATGGTTCGCTGGCCCTGCCTGACGCCGCCATTGCACCGGTTCGCCGCGCCGACGGCTCGGGCACCAGCTTCCTGTTCACCAACTACCTGAGCAAGGTCAACGCCGAGTGGAAGACCAAGGTCGGCGAAGGCACGGCCGTGAACTGGCCCACCGGCGCGGGCGGCAAGGGCAACGAAGGCGTCGCCGCTTTCGTGAACCGCCTGCCCAACTCGATCGGCTACGTCGAGTACGCCTACGTCAAGCAGAACAAAATGACCTACGCCCAGCTGCAGAACGCGGCCGGCAACTTCGTCTCGCCGGACGACAGCGCCTTCAAGGCCGCCGCTGCCGCCGCCGACTGGAACAAGAGCTTCTACCAGGTGCTGACCAACCAGGCCGACAAGGGCGCGTGGCCCATCACCGGCGCCACCTTCATCCTGATGCACAAGGTGCAGGACAAGCCCGCCAACGCCACGACCGTGCTCAAGTTCTTCGACTGGGCCTACAAGGGCGGCGACAAGACGGCCGATGAGCTCGACTACGTGCCGATGCCCGACGGCGTGAAGGCCACGATCGCCAAGGCATGGGGCGAAGTCAAGGACGCATCGGGCAAGCCGGTCGCGTTCAAGTAAGCAACCCCCTCAAGCCCAGGACGGCGCAGCCATGAGCAGCACTTCGCTCGAGGATGCGCCGCTTTCGTCATTGCCGGAGCGACCCGTGTCATCCACCTATCCTGCCTCCGCATCCTCGCTCGACCTCGCGGCCGAACGCGGCCGCGTCACCGCACCACCGCCCGCCAAGGCGCCGCGTTCGGGCCCGATGGCCGACCGCCTGTTCGGCTGGGCCGCCAAGGGCGCCGCGCTGCTCACGCTCGCGATGCTGATCGGCATCCTGCTGTCGCTGATTGCCGGCGCATGGCCCGCCATCTCGAAGTACGGCCTCGGCTTTCTGACCAGCAGCGTCTGGGACCCGGTGCAGAACGAGTACGGCGGCCTGGTCATGATCTACGGCACGCTGGCCACCTCGGTCATCGCGCTGGTGATCGCGGTGCCGGTGAGCTTCGGCATCGCGCTGTTCCTGACCGAGCTCTCGCCCAGCTGGCTCAAGCGCCCGCTGGGCACGGCCATCGAACTGCTCGCCGCCGTGCCATCGATCGTGTACGGCATGTGGGGCCTGCTGGTGTTCGGCCCGATCCTTTCCACCTGGGTCCAGCAGCCGCTGCAGAAGCTGCTGGCCGGCGTGCCGTACCTTGGCGCGCTGGTATCGGGCCCGCCCGTGGGCATCGGCATTCTCTCGGCCGGCATCATTCTCGCAATCATGATCATTCCGTTCATCGCCTCGGTGATGCGCGACGTGTTCGAAGTGACGCCGCCGCTGCTCAAGGAGTCGGCCTACGGCCTGGGCTCCACCACCTGGGAAGTGGTGTCGAAGGTCGTGCTGCCCTACACCAAGGCCGGCGTGATCGGCGGCATCATGCTCGGGCTGGGGCGCGCGCTGGGCGAGACGATGGCGGTCACCTTCGTGATCGGCAACATGAACCAGCTCAACTCGCTTTCCGTGTTCGAGGCGGCCAACAGCATCACCTCGGCACTTGCCAACGAATTTGCCGAAGCCGGCGCGGGCCTGCACCAGGCCGCGCTGATGTATCTCGGCCTGGTGCTGTTCTTCATCACCTTCGTCGTGCTGACGCTGTCGAAGGTGCTCCTGGCCCAGATGAAGAAGAGCGAAGGAACCAAGTCATGAGCACGGCTCAAAACCTGCTGAATGCGAAGGCGCTCGCCGAAACGCGCCAGGCCAAGTTTGCCGCGCGCAACCGCGTCAACAAGATCGCGCTCACGCTGTCGCTCGCGGCGATGGTGTTCGGCGTGTTCTGGCTCATCTGGATCCTGTGGGAAACCCTGCGCCTGGGCCTGGGCGGCCTGGCGCTTGCCACCTTCACCGAGATGACGCCGCCGCCGAACGAGGCGGGCGGCATTGCCAACGCGATCTTCGGTTCGTTCGTGATGGTGATGCTCGCGACCTTCGTGGGCACGCCGATCGGCATCATGGCCGGCATCTACCTGGCGGAGTACAACCCCAAGGGCTGGCTGTCGTCGGTGACGCGCTTCGTCAACGACATCCTGCTGTCGGCGCCGTCGATCGTGATCGGCCTGTTCGTCTATGCCGTGGTGGTGGCCTACTTCAAGACCTTCTCGGGCCTGGCGGGTGCGCTGTCGCTTGCGCTGATCGTGATTCCGGTGGTCATCCGCACCACCGAGAACATGCTGCAGCTGGTGCCGCCGGGGCTGCGCGAAGCGGCCTATGCGCTCGGCACGCCGAAGTGGAAGGTCATTTTGAGCATCACGCTGCGCGCCGCGCGCGCCGGTGTGGTCACAGGCGTGCTGCTGGCCGTGGCGCGCATCGCGGGCGAAACCGCGCCGCTGCTCTTCACCGCGCTCAACAACCAGTTCTGGACCGCCGACATCAGCCAGCCGATGGCCAGCCTGCCGGTGACGATCTTCAAGTTCGCGATGAGCCCGTACGAAAACTGGCAACAGCTGGCCTGGGCCGGCGTGTTCCTGATCACCGTGGCCGTGCTCGCCCTCAACATCCTGGCGCGGGTCCTCACGCGCAACAAACTCTGATTCAAGAAGAAGTAGCAACCATGCCAAACACCGTCGCACAACCGTCGCGCTCGAAGATCTCGGTCAAGGACCTGAACTTCTACTATGGCAAGTTCCATGCGCTCAAGGGCATCAACCTCGAGATCCCCGAGAACAAGGTGACGGCCTTCATCGGCCCGTCGGGCTGCGGCAAGTCGACCCTGCTGCGCACCTTCAACCGCATGTTCGAGCTCTACCCCGAGCAGCGCGCCGAGGGCACCATCGCCCTGGACGGCGAGAACCTGCTCACCTCCAAGCAGGACGTGGCACTGATCCGCGCCAAGGTCGGCATGGTGTTCCAGAAGCCCACGCCGTTCCCGATGTCGATCTACGACAACATCGCCTTCGGCGTGAAGCTGTTCGAAAATCTCAGTGCGAGCGAGATGGACGACCGCGTCGAGTGGGCGCTCAAGAAGGCGGCGCTCTGGACCGAAGTGCGCGACAAGCTGCAGCAAAGCGGCTCGGGCCTTTCGGGCGGCCAGCAGCAGCGCCTGTGCATCGCACGCGGCATTGCCATCAAGCCTGAAGTGCTGCTGCTCGACGAACCGTGCTCTGCGCTCGACCCGATCTCGACCGCAAAGATCGAAGAGTTGATCGCCGAGCTCAAAAACGAGTACACCGTGGTCATCGTGACGCACAACATGCAGCAGGCTGCACGCTGCAGCGACTACACCGCCTACATGTACCTGGGCGACCTGATCGAGTTCGGCGCGACGGAACAGATGTTCTTCAAGCCGCAGCGCAAGGAGACCGAGGACTACATTACCGGCCGTTTCGGCTGATGCCAAGGAGGCACACATGACTGAAAAACATCTCTCCAGCCAGTTCGACAGCGAACTCAACGGCGTCTCGTCGCGCGTGATGGAACTCGGCGGCATGGTCGAGGCGCAGATCCACCAGGCGGTGTACGCACTGCTGCAGTTCGATCCCGACGCTGCCGACCGCGTGATGGAAACCGAGACGCGCGTCAATGCCATGGAGATCGAGATCGACCGCGAGCTGTCGTCGATCATCGCGAGGCGCCAGCCGACCGCGCGCGACCTGCGCCTCCTGATCGCCATCTCCAAGACCACGGCCAACCTGGAGCGCGTCGGCGACGAGGCCAACAAGATCGCGCGCATGGTCAAGTCGATCATCGAGAGCGGCTCGGCCCGCGCGCTGCCCTCGAACGAGCTGCGCATCGCCGCCGACCTGGCCTCGGGCCTGCTGCGCACCGCGCTCGACGCGTTCGCGCGCCTGGACACGGCCGCGGCGCTGTCGATCCTGAAGGACGACGACCTGATCGACAAGGAGTTCGACGGCTTCGTGCGCAAGCTGGTCACCTACATGATGGAAGACCCGCGCACGATCTCGGCCAGCCTCGACCTGCTGTTCCTGGCCAAGGCCATCGAACGCATCGGCGACCACGCCAAGAACATCGCCGAATTCATCATCTACATCGTCAAGGGCGCCGATGTGCGGCACACTTCGATGCAAGAGATCGAATCGGCGCTGCAGTAACAGAGCGAGCCCAAGTCTCCCAAGAAAGCATGAAGAAACCCCGAGTCCTGATCGTCGAAGACGAGTCCTCGATCGCCGAGCTGATCGCCGTCAACCTGCGCCACAACGGCTTCGAGCCGATCTGGTCGGAAGACGGCGCGGCGGCACAACGCGAGATCGACGCCTTCCTGCCGGACCTGATCCTGCTCGACTGGATGCTGCCCGGACAGAGCGGCCTGCAGCTCGCGCGCCAATGGCGCAAGGACCCGCGCACCAAGGCCATCCCGATCCTGATGCTCACCGCGCGCGGCGACGAGCCCGACAAGGTGGCCGGCCTCGACGCAGGTGCCGACGACTACATCACCAAGCCATTCTCGACGCAGGAAATGCTCGCGCGCATCCGCGCCGTGCTGCGCCGCCGCGCGCCCGAAGTGGTGACCGAACGCGTGGAGATCGGCGAGCTCGCACTCGACACCGCCACGCACCGCGTCACCTGGCAGGGCAATGCGCTCAAGGTGGGGCCGACCGAATTCAAGCTGCTGGCCTACCTGATGCAGCATGCCGAGCGCGTGCACAGCCGTGCGCAACTGCTCGACAAGGTCTGGGGCGACCACGTCTACATCGAGGAGCGCACGGTCGACGTGCACGTCAAGCGCCTGCGCGAATCGCTGGGCGCCGCCTCGCCCATGGTCGAGACGGTGCGCGGCGCCGGTTATCGCCTGACGGCCCAAGTCACGGTTTGAGCCCCGCTGCTTTCACGGGCCGCGGGCGCGGATAATCGCCCGCCATGCCTTTCCGTATCGCTACATTTCTAATAGCGTCCCTCCTAATGGGAGCGGGCGCTGCAGCCATTTTCGGCTGGAAATTCGGATGGCTGGGCGCCTGGCTGGGCGCGGTGTTGTGGCTCGCGCTCGACGCGTGGCGCGCCGAGCGCCTGCTCAAGGTGCTGCGCAACAATGCGGCGGGCCTGCCGACCCGCGGCGCCGGTGTCTGGGGCGAACTTTCTGAACGCATCCGCAAGCTGCTGCGCGACCGCGAACAGCAGACCCGCCAGGCCGAGGACCGCCTGCAGGAATTCCTGGCCGCCATCCAGGCGTCGCCCAACGGCGTGATCTTGCTCGACGAACAGGGCCGCATCGAGTGGTGCAACCAGACGGCGGCCAGCCAGTTCGGCATCGACGCCGAGCGGGATCTGCTGCAGCATCTTGCGAACCTGGTCCGCGACCCCGCCTTCGTGGCCTACCTGGCCTCGTGGAACTACAGCCGCGACGTGGTCATCGATGCTTCCGGCCCGGGGCAGGGGCACCAGCGCAGCCATCCGGTGCGCCTGTCGGTGCAGGTGCATCCCTATGCGGGCAACCGCCGCATGCTGCTGACGCGCGACATCACGGCGGTCGAGCAGGCCGAAGCCATGCGGCGCGACTTCGTCGCCAACGTTTCGCACGAGATCCGGACCCCGCTCACCGTGCTGGCGGGCTTCGTGGAAACCCTGCAGAACCTGCCGCTCGATGCGGACGAGCGTGCGCGCTATCTCTCGCTCATGAGCCAGCAGTCGCATCGGATGGAAACCCTGGTCAACGACCTGTTGACGCTCTCGCGGCTCGAGGGCAGCGCCGCGCCTTCGGGCAACCAGTGGATCCGCATCCGCGCGCTGCTCGCGCAGTGCGAAGACGAGGGACGGGGCCTGTCGGGCCGGCTCACGCCGCAGGGCCACCGCCTTTCCTTCACGATCGAGGCTGAATCCGAGATTTCGGGCGCGCCGACCGAACTGCAAAGCGCCATGTCGAACCTGCTGAGCAACGCCATCCGCTATACGCCCGGCGGCGGCGAGGTGGCGGTGAGCTGGCGGCTGCTGCCCGACGGGCGCGGCGAATACGCGGTGCGCGACACCGGCCCCGGCATTGCCGCCGAGCACATTCCACGCTTGACCGAACGCTTCTATCGCATCGATCGCAGCCGCTCCCGCGAAACCGGCGGCACCGGCCTGGGCCTGGCCATCGTGAAGCACATCGCGCAGCGGCATGGCGCTGAACTGCGGATCCAGAGCACGGTGGGCAAGGGCTCGCGTTTCGCGCTGGTGTTCCCGGCAACCCGTGTGCGGGAAGCGCGGCTGCTAGCGAAGTGAGCGGCGCATCGTCCAGCGCAGCAGCGCGCCGAACAGCAGGGCCGTGACTGCGAGCGCTCCGGCGCTCATGAGCCAGAAGGCGAGCGGCGACTGCATCGCAGGCCAGGGCCCCAGCCCGCGGTAGGCCAGCAGGTAGCTGCCACCCAGGCCCACTCCCCAGAGCAGCGTGCAATAGACGACCAGCGGCACCAGCGTGACGCGGTAGCTGCGCAGCACGAACACGCACAGCGTCTGCAGCGCATCGGCAAAGTGATAAGCCGCCACCACCAGCAGCAGCGCCGCGGCCACTGCGATGACGGCCGGGTTGTCGGAATACACGTGGGCCAGCCTGAAGCGCAGCGCCACCATGGCGCCCGCGAAGAACAGCGCGCAAAGGGCGGTGAGCTCGAAGCCCATGCGGCAGGCGCGGCGAGCCTTGGCGGCCTTTCCGGCGCCGAGCCAGAAGCTCACGCGCGCGCTGGTGGCAATGGCCAGCGAGAGCGGCACCATGTAGGCCACCGCCAGCAGGTTCGAGGCGATCTGGTGCGCGGCCGCCGCGGCCGTGCCCAGGCGCGCAATGAACAGCGCCATCAGGGTGAACGAAGTCACTTCCACCAGCACGGCCAGGCCGCCGGGAATGCCCAGGCTCGCGAACTGGCGGATCTGGCGCCAGTCGGGCGCTTCGATGCGTTCCCAGAGCCGATAGTCGCGGTAGAAGGTGCTGCTGCGCAGCAGCCACACGGCGCAGGCCAGCATGGCCCAGTTCACGCACAGCGTGGCCCAGGCGCAGCCCACCAGGCCCATGGCCGGCAGGCCCGCGCCGCCGAAGGCGAACCAGATCGACAGTGGCAGTTTCACGCACAGCGAGCCCAGCTGGAGCCAGGTCACGACCTGCGGCTTGCCCAGGCTCTGGTTCAGGGTGCTGAACAGGCGGAACAGCAGGGCCGGTGGCAATGCGAAGGCGAGCACCCCAAGATAGGTTTCCACCTCGCCGCGCATCGCGGGCGGCACCTGGGTCCAGCGCAGCACCGCACCGGGCAGCAGCAGCACGGCCATGCCGACGGCAATGGCGATGGCAGCCAGGTAGAGCGACTGCCGCACCGAGCGGCCGACTTCGCTTCTACGGTCCGCGCCGTGCAGTTCCGCCCAGACCGGCAGCAGCGCCTGCAGCACGCCCATCAGCGAGACGAACACGCTGATGAAGACGGCCGCGCCCACAGAGAGCGCGGCGAGCGCGTTCTCCGAATAGCGGCCGGCCACGATGGTGTCGGTCACGCCGAACGCCATCACGGCCAGCTGGCCCACCAGCACCGTGCCGGCGTGCCGCGCAATCAGGCCTCGTTCGCCGCTCACTTGCTAGGGCGCGATCTTCTGGTAGAGCAGCAGGTCGTCGGTCGCGCTGCTGGGCCGGCGCAGCGTGCCGCTGAAACGCCAGTGCTCCAGGCGAATGATGGTGTGCAGCCGCTCGATGGTTTCAGGGCTGACCAGCAGCCAGGGGCAATCGGTGCCGAGCAGCAGCGGTTGCAGGTTGAACTGGCCGTGGTGCCGCAGCGCCGCGATGTGCGCGCGGCTCAGCGCAAGCTCGGCAATGCAGCTCGGCTGCCCGACGCGCTCGGCCACCGCCCGCACCTGGGGGGCATAGCTGCGCGCATAGTCGATGGGAGGCAGCCACAGCGTCATCAGCAGCATCCAGCACAGCGCGGTGCCGCCGGCCGGCAGCACCAGCGTTTTCCAGAGCGCCGCGCGGTGGCGCCCGGTGCGCCAGCGCACCACCCAGCACCAGGTGATGGTGGCGGCCAGCGCCAGGACGAACGGGATGGCCGAGAACTCCGGCACGAACCCCGGCACCAGCCGCGCCACGCTGGCCGCCGGCTTGGGCGGCACGCCGGTCTGCATCGCGATCCAGTAGATCCATCCCAGCACCGCCAGCCCGCTGAAGAACAGCACGTTGAACCAGTCGATCAGCGCCGCCGCGCTGCGCCGGAAGGTGGGCAGGGCAAAGGCCGCCAGCGTGGCGAGTGCGGGCAGCGCCAGCAGCAGCGAACGGTCGGAATAGTCGGTGGTCCAGGTCGCGGCCAGCGGCACCAGTGCAAACCAGAACGGCAGCGCCACATGGCGCGCCGTGAGCTGGCGGCGCCAGCGCCACAGCGTCCAGATCGCGAGCGGCCAGACCGGCCAGGTGAACCACACCAGCAGCTTGGCCTGGCTGCGCACGTCGCTCAGCGCCGAGGTGCTGCTCGGATGATGGCCCGGCAACTGGATCTTCCATTGCAAAAGGCCCAGCCCGAGCGCCAGTGCGGCGGCCGCCAGCGCGGCCGCGATCATCGTGGCCAGCGCGCCCCGGGTATAGCCGGGGCTTTCGTCGGAGGCGGCGCCGGCGGTGCGCCGCTCGTAGGCGATGAACAGCGCGCTGCCCACCGCCAGCGCCAGGCCGACGGTTGGACCGCCACTCAAGGTCATGCCGATGGTGCCGACCAGCAATGCGATGACCGGGCCGACGCGGCGGTAGGGCAGTGCCGCCACGCCGTAGAACAGATGCGACGCGAAATACAGCTGCGCCAGCGCCGGCGTGGTTTCATGGCCCAGCTGGGCCAGGCCCAGGCAGGCGATCAGCGCCAGCAGTCCGCCATCGGCAATGGCGCGGGCGTAGTCGGTGGGCCGTGCTTCGCCTCCGAAGGCGAAGGCCACCGGCTGGGCCCGCGAAGTGCGCGCGAGGTAGTAGACGGCGTACCAGGTGGCGGTGAAGGTGCCCCAGAGCAGCAGCGCGAAGGCGATGCGCACCGCCAGGTCGGGGTTCACCCAGGATGGCGCGATCTTGATGGCCCAGGCGCCGATCCAGTAGGGAAGCAGCGCCGGCGTTTCAGGGCGCAGGCCCAGCAGCAGGGGATCGAACCAGCGGGCGATGCCTTCGGTGTTGCGCGCCAGTTCGGCCATGTAGCCGAAGGAGGTGATGTCGGCGCTCTTCCAGGGGCCGCGCCCCAACAGGCCCGGCAGGAGATAGGCGGCACACAGCAGCAGCAGTGCCAGGCGCGGCAGCCGGCGCACGGCGCTCTGGGCAACGATCGCGGGAGTGGGCTGATTCACAGGGTGGAAACGAACGTCGGTCTTGGGAAAGAAAAAAAGGGCAGCGCGGTAAACCGGGCTGCCCTCGATGCGAAAGCGCGTGCTTTACTTGGAAGCAGCGCCGGTGGTCTTGCCGAAGCGGTTGCGGAACTTCTCGACGCGACCGCCCATGTTGTCGACCGACTTTTGCGTGCCCGTGTAGAACGGATGCGATTCGCTCGTGGTGTCGAGCTTGAACAGCGGCAGTTCGCGGCCGTCGTCGGTCTTGCCCATTTCCTTGGTGTTCGCGCACGAACGGGTCACGAACTTGAAGCCGTTCGACATGTCGACGAACAGGATTTCGCGGTAGTTCGGGTGGATGCCTTCTTTTGCCATGGTCTTTCCTTTGGGGTCGATGCGAGAGCCACAAGCGCGCCCAAGGGGACACGCCGTTCCGGGGAGGGAAATCGCAGGGCAAGACGCCCGGCTGCACTTTTCGCGGAGCCGCCGATTATCGCATACTGTCCCGATTTGAGCGAAGGACGGCCCTCCAGATGACCTCCAGAACCCTGCGCGCCGGCCTCGTCGGCTATGGCTTCGCCGGCCAGACCTTCCATGCGCCGGTGCTTTCGGCCGTGCCGGGGCTCGAACTGGCGGCCGTGGCGAGCTCCCGCCCGCACAAGGTCCACGCCGACTGGCCCGGCGTGGCCGTGGTGCCCGATGCGGCCGCGCTCGTGGGCCGGCCGGACATCGACCTGGTGGTGGTGGCGACCCCCAACGCCCAGCACCATCCGGTCGCCAAGGCCGCCCTGGAGGCCGGCAAGCACGTGGTGGTGGACAAGCCGTTCACGCTCGACGTGGCCGAGGCCAGAGAGCTCGAATTGTTGGCTCGGCGCAACAATTGCCTGCTGGCGGTCTATCAGAACCGGCGTTTCGATGCCGATTTCCTCACGCTCAAGGACGTGCTGGCGAGCGGGGAACTCGGCCGGCTGGTGTACCTGGAATCGCACTTCGACCGCTTCCGCCCCGAGGTGCGCGACCGCTGGCGCGAACAGAAGGTGCCGGGCGCGGGCCTCTGGGTCGACCTGGGCTCCCATCTGGTCGACCAGGCGGTCCAGTTGTTCGGAACGCCCGACACGCTGCAGCTCGACACCGCGGCCTTGCGCGAGGGCGCGCAGGTCGAGGACTATTTCCACGCCGTGCTGCGCTACGAAAGCGGCCCGCATGCGCCGCTGCGCGTGGTGCTGCACGCCACCACGCTCGCGGCCCATGCCGCGCCGCGCTACATCGTGCACGGCACGCGCGGCAGCTACATCAAGCATGGCGTCGATCGGCAGGAAGACGCGCTGCGCGCCGGCCAGCGGCCCCCGATGGCGGGGTGGGGCGCCGATCCGAAGGACGGCGAACTCGTGGTGCCCGCCAGCGACGGCGGCGAGCCGCAGCGCCGGACCTGGCCCACGCGGGCCGGCAACTACGTCGAGTACTACGCCGCGGTGCGCGATGCGATCCTCGGCAACGGCCCGAACCCGGTGCCGCCCGAGCAGGCCGTCGCGCTGATGGAACTGCTCGACATCGGCCAGCAGAGCGCGGCCGAGGGCCGGGCGATCCGCCTCATCGGTCGCCCATGAAAAAAGCGCGTTGGCCCGGGGGCCAACGCGCTTTTTTTGCGGCGAGCGTGGTGCTCAGCCGCCGCGACGCATCATGTCGAAAAATTCGACATTGGTCTTGGTCGCCTTCATGTTCTTGAGCATGAGCTCCATCGACTCGATCTCGTCCATGTTGTACATGAGCTGGCGCAGGATCCGGGTCTTCTGCAGGATCTCGGGTGCCAGCAGCAGCTCTTCGCGGCGGGTGCCGCTGCGGTTGAGCTGGATCGAGGGGAACACGCGCTTTTCGTAGAGGCGGCGGTCCAGGTGGATTTCGGAGTTGCCGGTGCCCTTGAACTCTTCGAAGATCACTTCGTCCATGCGGCTGCCGGTGTCGATCAGCGCGGTGCCGATGATGGTCAGCGAGCCGCCTTCTTCGACGTTGCGCGCCGCGCCCAGGAAGCGCTTGGGACGCTGCAGCGCGTTGGAGTCGACACCGCCGGTCAGCACCTTGCCCGACGAGGGCACGACGTTGTTGTAGGCGCGGGCGAGGCGGGTGATCGAGTCGAGCAGGATCACCACGTCCTTCTTGAGTTCGACCAGGCGCTTGGCGCGCTCGATCACCATCTCGGCCACGTGCACGTGGCGCGCCGCGGGTTCGTCGAAGGTCGAGGCAATGACCTCGCCCTTCACGGTGCGCTGCATTTCGGTCACTTCTTCAGGCCGCTCGTCCACCAGCAGCACCATCATGTGCACTTCGGGGTAGTTGGCGCTGATGGCGTGGGCAATGTGCTGCATCATCACCGTCTTGCCGCTCTTGGGCGGCGCCACCAGCAGGGCGCGCTGGCCCTTGCCGATGGGGGCGATGATGTCGATGATCCGGCCCGTGATGTTCTCGTCGCTCTTGACGCCGTCGCGTTCCAGCTTCATCTGTTCCTTGGGGAACAGCGGCGTCAGGTTCTCGAACATCACCTTGTGCTTGTTCTGCTCGGGCGGACCGTCGTTGACCTTGTCGAGCTTGGTCAGCGCGAAGTAGCGCTCGCCGTCCTTGGGCGTGCGCACTTCGCCTTCGATCATGTCGCCGGTGTGCAGGTTGAAGCGGCGCACCTGGCTCGGCGAGATGTAGATGTCGTCCGTGCTGGCCGTGAAGCTGGTGTCGGGGCTGCGCAGGAAGCCGAAGCCGTCGGGCAGGATTTCGAGCACGCCGTCGGCAAAGACCTGTTCGCCGGCCTTGGCGCGCTTCTTGATGATCGCGAACATCAGCTCCTGCTTGCGCATGCGGCCGACGTTTTCGATCTCAAGCGCTTCAGCCTGCTTGAGGACTTCAGACACGTGGAGTGCCTTGAGTTCGTTTAAGTGCATGGAATGACCCCTTGCGGGGCAATCGATCGGAAAAACGGGGGGAGGTTTGATGTGAGGCGAGAGCTGCCTCACAAACCGGGGAACTCGAACCGGTTACCTCGAAGGGGCCGGTGATCTGTGGGAGATTATGACAGCAAAAATCCGTCCGGCCAACGCATTGCGCGCTGGCCGGGTGAAATGCCTTACGCGAGCTGCTGGTCGATGAAGGCCGTGAGCTGCGCCTTGCTCATGGCGCCGACCTTGGTGGCGGCCAGCTGGCCGTCCTTGAACAGCATGAGCGTGGGGATGCCGCGGATGCCGAACTTGGCCGGGATGTCGCGGTTCTCGTCGACGTTGAGCTTGGCGATCTGCAGCTTGCCTTCGTAGGCGGTCGACACTTCATCGAGGATGGGGGCGATCATCTTGCAGGGGCCGCACCATTCGGCCCAGTAGTCGACCAGCACAGGCTGGCTGGACTTGAGCACGTCGGCTTCGAAGGAAGAATCGGAGATGTGTTTGATCAGGTCGCTGGCCATGTGATGTGTCCTTGTGCGCAGAGAGTTTCGGTGCAGCTAAAGTGCTGGTCATTGTGACAGAAACCAAGGGGTGGGGTGCCATGCGGGAACGCTATGGCGCCGATAGCAAAAGCCCTTTGCGCGTTGCGCCTCCACGCCCTCCAACCCCTCGATAGAACATGAACGAAGGCCACCCCGTCCAGGCCCTGTGGTGCGACCCCGCCGGCGGCGTCGTCGCGCGTATCGCTGGCGCCATTGCGCAGCACGGGCTGCATGCGGCGCGCACCGTGGTGCTGGTGCCGTATGCGCAATTGATGGGTGTGGCCCACGGCATGTGGTCGCGCTGCGGCAGCCCGGGCTTCGCGCCGCGCTTCGAGACCACGCGCAACTGGGCGCGCAGCGCGGGCGGCTTCCTGCCCACGGGCTACGACATTGCTTTCGACATGGCGCGCGACCTGGTCACGGCCCAGGCGCTGCTGTCGCAGGCCGGCTTTGCCGCCGAACGCTTCGCGCTGGCCGGGCGTGTGGTCGAGTTGGCCTACCAGCTGGCGCCCCTGGCGGCGGCCGCGCTGCCCGGGGTACGCGGCAGCGAATGGGCGCAGCGCGCGGCCCAGGTGGCCGATGCGGGCAGCGAGTCGGAATGGTTCCGCATCGAGAGCGCGCTGATCCGCGTCGCGATGGCCTGGGCCGCCAATTCGGGCTATGCCACCGACGTGCTGCTGCGCGACACGGTGCGTGCGCAGGTCGATGCGCTGATCGTGCTCGAAGGCTTCCAGGCCGATCCACTCACGCAGACACTCTGCAGCCTGTGGGGCGATCGCGCCATCCATCTCTCGCTGGTGCCCACAAGCCCTGCGGCCGCTACGGCAGCCGCGCATGTCGCCGCCGATCCGGAAGACGAAGCCGAACTGGCGGCCGCCTGCGTGCTGCGGCACCTGGCCGAAGGCCGCGCGCCGGTGGCACTGATCGCGACCGACCGGGCGCTCACGCGGCGCATCGGCGCGCAGCTGCAGGCGCAGGGTGTCACGGCGCACGACGAAACCGGCTGGAAGCTTTCCACCACGCGCGCCGCCGCCACCGTGATGAGCGCGCTGCGCGCCTGCGCGCACGACGCCGGCAGCGACCAGGTGCTCGAATGGCTCAAGAGCGGCGCCGACGGCGATGCGCTCGCCGTCCAGGCGCTCGAATCCCGGCTGCGGCGCGAAGGCGTGCGCGAGTGGTCCGCCTGGTGCGGCCGGGCCGCGCGCAGCGAGAAGCCGCAGGACATCGCGCTGCTGCCGTTCACCGAAGCCATCGAAGGCCGCCGCATGGCCATGGCCCGCTCGAGGCCCCTGGCCGAATGGCTGCGCGCCGTGCGCGAACTGCTGGAGGCCGGGGAGCAATGGGAACCGCTCGCAGCCGACATGGCCGGCGCCAAGGTGATCGGCGCCTTGTGGCTCGATGCCGATGTCCATGGCGAAGACGACGAATTTCCCGGCGGACGCCACACGCTGGCCGAGTTCACGGCCTGGGTGCGCGACGTGCTCGAAGATGCGAGCTTCGTGCCGCCCGCCGGCGGCGAGGCGCCGCAGGTGGTGGTGCTGCCGCTGCATCAATTGCTGGGCCGCGCGTTCGGCGCGGTGGTCATTCCCGGTTGCGACGACCGGCGCCTGCCCGCATCGCCCGAGCCGCCCGGCAATTGGAGCGCCGCGCAGCGCGCCGAACTGGGCCTGCCCGCGCGCGAGACGCTCGAGGCCGCGCAACGCTCTGCATGGGCCGCGGCCCTGTGCAATCCGAATTGCGAAGTGCTGTGGCGCCAGTCCGATGCGAGCGGCGAGCCGGTCCGCCCCAGCCCGCTGGTGCAGGCGCTGCAGCTCGACCACGCCCTGCAAATGATGGCGGACCCGCGCACGCCGCGCGAGGTGGCGCTGCAGCCGACCGCCTACCCGACGCCGTCGGGGGCGCTGCTGCCATTGCGCAACATCTCCACCAGCGTCTACGAAGACCTGCGCCGCTGTCCCTACCGCTTCTTCGCGCTGCGGCAACTGGGCCTGCGCAGCGCCGACGAGCTCGATGCCGAGGTCGACAAGCGCGACTTCGGCAACTGGCTGCATGCCGTGCTGGGCCATTTCCATGAGGCGCTGCAAGAGAAGCCAACCAGCGATGCCGCTGAGCGTGCAGCGTACATCAGCGCGGCGGCCGAGCGCGCCACGCGCGAGTTCGGACTGTCCGATGCCGAGTTCCTGCCGTTCGCGGCGGCATGGCCGGCGGTGCGCGACGGCTACCTCCAATGGCTTGCCGGGCACGAGGCGAGCGGCGCCGTGTTCGCTGAATCCGAACCCTGGATGGAACAGCCGCTGGGCAACCTGCAACTGGTCGGCCGGCTCGACCGCATCGACCGCATGCCGGACGGCCAGGCCTTCGTGATCGACTACAAGACCGAATCGGCCGCGGTGACCAAGGAGCGCGTGAAGGATCCAACCGAGGACACGCAGCTCGCCTTCTATGCCGCGCTGGTGGCCGACGACACCTTGCGCGCGGCCTACGTCAACGTCGGCGAGAAGTCGTCCGGCACGCAGACCGTCGAGCAGCCCGTGGTGGTGGAGGCGCGCGATGCGCTGGTGGCCGGCATCCTCGACGACTTCACCCGCATTGCCCAGGGCGCGGCGCTGCCGCCGCTGGGGGAGGGCGCAGTCTGCGACTACTGCGCGGCACGCGGGCTTTGCAGAAAAGATTTCTGGGAGATCGAACAGCCTGTACTTTCGTCTCCGACCGAGGGAGGGCCTGCGAAATGAACGGCGCCGCCTACGAACACAACGGCCGGCACGTCACGCGCGAGGCCTTCTACACCGTCGCCTGCGATCCGCGTCGCTCGGTGGCCGTCGAAGCCTGCGCCGGCGCGGGCAAGACCTGGATGCTGGTGTCGCGCATCCTGCGTGCGCTGCTCGAGGAAGGCGAATCCGCCTGCGAGCCGCACGAGATCCTGGCCATCACCTTCACCAAGAAGGCCGCCGGCGAAATGCGCGAGCGGCTCGACCAATGGCTCGAGCAGTTCGCCGAGCGCAGCCCCGAGGAGCTGGTGCGCGAACTCGTGATCCGCGGCGTCGAGCCCGATGCCGCGCTGGCCGCCGTGCCGCGCCTGCAAGGCCTCTACAGGCGCCTGCTCGAAGGCGGCCGGCCGGTGCAGTTCCGCACCTTCCACGCCTGGTTCGCGGGCCTGCTGCGCAACGCGCCGCTGGCGGTGCTGCGCGAGCTCGGCCTGCCCGCGAACTACGAGCTGCTCGAGGACGATGCCGAGGCGCGCTCGCGCACCTGGCGCCCCTTCTTCGAAGCGGTGACGGCCGACAAGGAGGCGCTGGCCGACTACTACGCCGTCGTCGCCACCTATGGCCGGTCGCAGACCGCCAAGGCCCTGGGCGAAGCGCTCACGCGCCGGGTCGAGTTCTCGCTGTCCGACCCGGTGTCGGCGGTGCAGCATTTCAGCGCGCTTCATCCCTCGCTCGAGGGACTGGACGAACCGACCGGCGCATTGCGCGGGGAGCAGGTTCGGCGCCGCTGGCTCGACCGTGCCGCCGCACTCGGCCGCGAAGCCAACAAGACGCCGCAGAAAGCGGCCGAGGCGATCATCGACGTGTTCGGCAATGGCGAACCGCCGCAGGAGTCGCTCCCTGCCGCGCTCGCGCACCTGCGCAAGAACTTCTTCGTCGCCACCGAAGACCGGCTCAACAAGAACCTGCAGAAATACCCCGCCGCACAAGAAGCCGAGGCCGAGCTCCAGACTCTGTGCGCCGCGCAGGCCCAGCATGCGGCCTGGCTCTACCAGCAGCGCATGACGCGCCTCACGCGCCTTCTGATCTCCGCCTTCGCCGAGGTCAAGCGTGCCCACGGCTGGGTCGACATGAACGACGTCGAACAGGCCGCGCAATTGCTGCTGGGCCAGTCGGCGCTGTCGGGCTGGGTGCAGGAGCGGCTCGATGCGCGCATCGCGCACCTGCTGATCGACGAGTTCCAGGACACCAATCCGCTGCAGTGGCAGGCGCTCTACGGCTGGCTCAGCGCCTACACCGGCGCGGGCGGCAAGGCGCCGCGCGTCTTCATCGTGGGCGACCCGAAGCAGAGCATCTACCGCTTCCGCCGCGCCGAGCCGCAGGTCTTCATCGCCGCGAAGAGATTCGTGCGCGAAGGGCTGGGCGGCGAGCTGCTCAATTGCGACCACACCCACCGCAACGCGCGCGCGGTGGTCGGCCTGGTCAACCAGTCCATGCTGGCCGCGCAGGACGCCGGCGAGTTCGACGGCTACCGCGCGCACACCACCGAGCGCAGCGACGCGGGCGATCTGCTCAAGCTCCCGCCCATCGACCGCGGCGCCCTCGATACCACAGCCGAGGCCGCGCCCGCGGACGACGGCATGCTGCACTGGCGCGACAGCCTCGTCACGCCGCGGGTGCTGCCCGAAGAGCAGTTGCTGCAAAAGGAATGCGAGCAGGCCGCGCGCTGGGTCGCGCAGCGCATTGCCGACGGCACGCCGCCGCGCCAGATCATGGTGCTGGCGCGCCGCCGCAACCGGCTGTCCGCCATGCAGGACGCGCTGCGCCAGCGCCACATTCCCGTGCAGCAGCCCGAGAAGAACGAACTGCACGACGCCCCCGAAGTGCAGGACGTGGTGGCGTTGATCGATGCGCTGGTGTCGCCCGCGCACGACCTTTCTCTGGCGCGCGCGCTCAAGTCGCCGCTCTTCGGCATCAGCGACGAGGCGCTGGTGCAGCTGGCGCTGCGCCAGCGCGAGCACTCCTCTTCAAGCTGGTTCGCGCTGATCCAGAAAGGCGAGGGCCTGCCGGCGGAACTGGCCGAGGCCGGCGTCAGGCTCAGGCAGTGGCAGCGCTGGCTCGCCGCATTGCCGCCGCACGATGCGCTCAGTGCGATCTTTCACGATGGCGACGTGCTGGCCAGGTTCGGCGCCGCCATGCCTTCGGCCATGCGCCAGAGCGCGCTGGCCAATCTGCGCGGGTTGCTGGCGGCTTCGCTCGAGATCGAGGGCGCGCGCTTTGCCACGCCCTATGCGCTGGTGCGTGCGCTGCGCGCCGGCGGCGTCAGGGCGCCTTCCGTCGCCGTGCCCGATGCGGTGCAACTGCTCACCGTGCACGGTGCCAAGGGCCTGGAAGCCGACACCGTGCTCATGCTCGACTGCGACGCGCCGCCGCCGCGCGCCCAGACCATGGGCGTGCTGGTTGAATGGAAGGGCAGCGACAGCGCGCCCACGCGCTTCGTGTTCCTGGCAAGCGAAAAAACGCCGCCGGGTTGCGCGGCCACCCTGCTCGAGGAAGAACAGCGCGCGCGCCATCGCGAGGAGCTCAACGGCCTCTACGTCGCGACCACGCGGGCGCGCGAGCGCCTCGTGCTGTCGTCGGTGCAGCCGGCCCGGGCCAACGAGGGCAGCTGGTGGTCGCGGCTCGAATCGATGTGCGAGCCCGTTGAAGCCGACGAGCCGCTGCTCGCGCTGCCCGTGGAGACCGGGGCCGGAAATTTCTCGATGAAGAAGATGCCCGTCCTCGCATCTGCGGCCAAGGAAGCACCGGCCACCAGGCAAGCCGCAGGCGCTACCGTCGATGCGCGGGCTGCGGCCTTCGGCCAGGCGATGCACCGGCTGCTCGAATGGGCCCTTCCGGGCGAGGCACTGCCGCCCGCGCACGTGCGCGCCGCGGCCCGCGAATTCATGCTCGACGCGCAACAGGCGCGCGGCGCTGCAGTGCTGGCCGAGCGCATCCGCGCGGGCGCCGGCGCCTGGGCGTGGGATGAGCGCATGATCGACTGGCACGGCAACGAAGTGACGCTGGTCCACGAAGGCGAGACGCTGCGCATCGACCGCCTGGTGCGCGAGCGCGCCAGCGGTGCCTGGTGGATCCTCGACTACAAATCCGCTACGCGCCCCGAACGGGACGCGGAATTGATCGCACAGATGCAGCGCTACCGCGCGGCCGTGCAACATGCCTATCCCGGTGCCTTGGTGCGCGCCGCGTTCCTGACCGGGCAGGGCGAACTGGTAACTCTCGAATGACTCTTTCCCAAACCGTCGCCGTGATCGGCGGCGGACCGGCCGGCCTGATGGCGGCCGAAGTCCTGAGCGCGTCCGGCGTGCAGGTGCACGTCTACGACGCCATGCCCTCGGTGGGCCGCAAGTTCCTGCTGGCCGGCCGCGGCGGGATGAACCTTACGCACTCGGAGCCCTTCGACCTGTTCATGAGCCGCTTCGGCGAGCGCCGTGCGCAGCTCGAACCGATGCTCGCGCGCTTCGGTCCGCAGCAGGTGCGTGAATGGGCGGCCGGCCTCGGCATCGAGACCTTCGTCGGCACCTCGGGCCGCGTGTTTCCGACCGACATGAAGGCCGCCCCGCTGCTGCGCGCCTGGCTGCACCGGTTGCGCGCGGCGGGCGTGCAGTTCCATATGCGCCACCGCTGGCTCGGTGACGCATCGCCCGACACCGCCTCGCTGCGCTTCGCCACTCCGACGGGCGAGGCCATCGCGAAGGCCGATGCGGTGGTGCTCGCCCTGGGTGGTGCGAGCTGGGCGCGGCTGGGCTCGGATGGGGCGTGGGCGCCGTGGCTGCAGGCGCGCGGGATCGACGTCGCGCCGCTGCTGCCTGCCAACTGCGGTTTCGACGGGACAGGGTGGAGCGAACATTTCGCGAGCCGTTTCGCGGGCCAGCCCTTCAAGTCGGTTGCGATTGCGTTCACCGACAGCCAGGGGCGTCGCTTTGCGCGCAAGGGCGAATTCGTGGCAACCGCGACCGGCATCGAAGGCAGCCTGATCTATGCGGCATCGGCCTTGCTGCGCGACGAGATCGCCGCGCACGGCAGCGCGACGCTGCTCCTCGATCTGCTGCCCGACCGCAGCGCCGAGCAGGTGCTGGCCGCTGTGAAGCATCCGCGCGGCGCCCGCTCGCTCAGCAGCCATCTGAAGAGCCGGCTCGGGCTGGAAGGCATCAAGGCCGGCGTGCTGCACGAGGCGCTCAGCCGCGAAGCCATGCAAGACCCCGTGCAGCTGGCGGCAACGATCAAGGCCGTGCCGCTGCGGCTGGTCGCGACCCGGCCCATCGACGAAGCCATCAGCACCGCAGGCGGCGTGCGCTTCGAGGCGCTCGACGAACGGCTCATGGCCAGCGCGGCGCCGGGCGTGTTCGTGGCAGGAGAAATGCTCGACTGGGAGGCGCCGACCGGCGGCTACCTGCTGACAGCCTCGATGGCCAGCGGGGCGGCTGCGGCGCGCGGCGCGATCGAGCGGCTGGGTCTTTGAGGGTATAACTGAATACTTTTGTATTGTTTATTGCGCGCACAAGGAATAAGCTGCAACCAGACAAAAAATAAAGGAGCAGCGATGACCAGCGTTCCATCGCCGCGCGCCGCGCGCGGGCTTGCTTATGCATCCCTGGTGTTCCTGGTTTGGTCCGGCGGTGACGCAGGAAGCGGCGCCCGCGCGCAGGGCGCGAATCCGACGCTGGCGGGCACGTCCGCATCGGCAAGCAAGCCGGTGCCGCCAGACGGACAGCCGGCCTCCCTCACCAGTCCGTCCCCCGGCACCAAGTTCGCCAGCCGCAGCGCGACCTTCGTCTGGACCAACACGGGTGCCAACCAGTACGGCTTGACGATCCTGTCGGCCTCTTCGGCGACACCCGTGGTGGACACATCGACCAGCGCGACAACGCTGACGGTGACAAACCTTCCCATAGACGGCGCGGGACTCGTGGTCCGGCTGCGCTCCCGATTCAAGGGAAAGTGGCTGCCGGCCAACGAGTACCTGTTCACGGCGGCCGGCTACACCGCGGCGCAATCGACCGCCGCAGTGAAGCCCTGGTCCGATCCGATCGCATTGCCGCTCGTGCCCGCGTCGGCCGCGAACCTGCCGGACGGCAAGCTGCTGCTGTGGGCTGCCCGCTCGCCCAACAGCTTCAGCACGAGCAGCAGCGAGGCCTACACCTACACCACGGTGTTCGATCCTGTCACGCGAAGCTCCAGCCCGTTGTCGATCACGGCGACCGGCCACCAGATGTTCTGCCCCGGCCTGAGCATGCTGGCCGATGGCAGCGTGCTGGTCAGCGGCGGCAGCGATGCGACCAAGACCTCGATCTACGACCCGGCGCTGGGCGGCTGGGCGGCGGGGGCGCAACTCGGTATCGCACGTGCCTACCAGGCGAGCACGACGATGTCCGACGGCTCTGTGTTCACAGTCGGCGGGTCGTGGAACGGCGGGCAGGGCGGCAAGTACGGCGAGGTGTGGTCGGCCGCCACCAGGACCTGGCGCACGCTGTCCGGCGTACCGGCCAACATGCCCGATGCGAGCAATGTCGCGAACCCGCCGCTGGCCGGCCCGGACGCGGCCGGGGTCTACCGGGGCGACAACCACATGTGGCTGTTCGGCGCCGCCGACGGCTGGGTATTCCACGCCGGTCCCGCGGCGGCAATGCATTGGATCGACACACGCGGCAGCGGCGCGATCCTGCAGGCCGGTCCACGCAGCGACGACCCCTATGCCATGACCGCCAGCGCCGTGATGTACGACATCGGCAAGATCCTCAAGCTCGGCGGCGCGCCCAACCACGACAGCGGCGACGCCTTCAAGACCGCCTACATCATCGACATCAGCGCGGGCGCGCCGACGGCACCCACGGTGCGCAAGCTCTCGCCGATGGCCTATGGCCGAACCTTTGTCAACAGCGTGGTGCTGCCTAACGGCGAGGTGTTCGTGATAGGCGGGCAGACGCAGCCCGTTCCGTTTTCCGACTCCTACAGCGTGCTGGCCGCCGAGCTGTGGAGCCCGGGGCTGGAGAGCTTCATCACGGTGCCGCCGATGCAGAAACCGCGCAACTATCACAGCGTGGCCCTGCTGCTGCCGGACGGACGCGTGCTGGCGGGCGGCGGCGGGCTGTGCGACTGCGTGGGCGACCACCCTGATGCGGAGATCTACACGCCACCGTACCTGCTGACGAGCGACGGTTCGCCCGCCTCCCGCCCGGCCATCACGGCCGCGCCGGCCAGCGCCACATGGGGGAGCCAGATCGCCGTGGCGACCGACCGTGCGGCGGCCCACTTTGCGCTGGTGCGCATGGCATCGGCCACTCATTCGGTCAACACCGACCAGCGCCGCATCCCGTTGGCGTTCACGGGCACGGCAGGCAACTACCAGTTGGGCATTCCGGCCGACCGCGGCACGGTGCTGCCGGGCAACTACATGCTGTTCGCGCTCGACAGCAGTGGCGTGCCGAGCGTGGCGCGGACCATCAACATCCGGTAGCGGCCGGTGCGCTTCGCGAAGCCGAGGCCGTCGATGATGATGCTGGCGCTGGCCTTCGGAACCGCACTGGCTGTTGGCCCGGCGTGGTCCGAAGAGCCTGAAGCGGCCGTGCCTTCCTCGGTGGCGCGCGGCGTGCGCCTGTTCGATGGCGCCGAGCCGCTCGCCGGCACACTGTCCGGCCACAACGCGCCGCTGCCGAGTGCAGCGACGCGCTGCATCCAATGCCATGCGGGGCCCGGCAGGTCCGCCGCCGCGGTCCCCGGATTCGCGCCGCCGCTCGACCGGCGCCAGTTGCGCGAAACCCTCCCGCGGCGCGGCGGCCCGCCCGTCGCGTACGAGCGCGCATCCTTCTGCCGCACGCTGCGCACCGGCGTCGACCCGGCCCACGTCACGCTGCCCCGAGCCATGCCGCGCTTCGATGCCGACGATGGCCAGTGCGCGGCGTTGTGGGACTACCTGACGCAGGCTCCCTCCGAATGAACGCGCCTCGCCGCCTCCTAACCTGCCGGGCTGCATCCCTCGGGCGCCGGCGCCTGCTTGCCGCGAGCGCGCTGGCGTGGCTGGGTGTGCCTCCGGCCCGCGCGAACGACAGCACCGGCCCGGTGATGCCGGCGGTGGCGGCCCCGGCCCTGCCGCTGCGGCGCCATGATGGCGCCGCGCCGATGCTCGCGGCGCAGCTCCAAGGCAGCCTGACGGCCGTTCAACTGATGTTCACCGGTTGCAGCACGGTCTGCCCGATTCAGGGGGCCTTGTTCTCGACGCTGCAGGCGGCATTGCTGACCGAGCGCAATGCAGCGGTGCGTCTGCTGTCGCTGAGCATCGATCCGCTGGCCGACGACCCCGCGGCATTGAGCGCTTGGCTGCGGCGTTTTGGCGCAAGACCGACGTGGAGCGCGGCGGCGCCAGCCCCCGAAGCACTCGACTCGATGTTCAGGCTTTTCACGGGAGGCGCGGCAGCGGGCGACCGGCATACCGGCCAGGTTTATCTGTTCGATCGCCGCGCCCGCCTGGTCTGGCGTACCAGCGAACTGCCGCCTGCCGAAGAGGTCATGGCCGGCTTGCGACAGATTGGATAGCGGGGGGCAGCTGTGCGAAAGTCTGCAGGCAGGTTCTGCGGACCGGGACTCGTGGCCCCTGTTCAGCGCGCAAGTTCTTGAGAGCTCACGGCTTCCTGGATGTTAGGTTGACGAGCCTTACCCCTGGCACTGACTACGCAGTTAGGGCTGCTTGGTTCCCCACCTGACCCGGTTGGCCACTTCACCATGCAGGGAGGCCCGTCAAAGGCTATTGTAACCCCCCAGGCTGCGCGCACTTCGTGTCGCTTCGCCCACCCCCCTGCTGGGGGCGATACCAGCGGCCCGGCGGAGCTGGTTCCGCGGTATCCCGCGAAAAGACAGGGGCCTTTTTTGATTGCGGGGTGGGGCCGAGGACCCGCCTCGCGCCTTTTAGAATGCCCGCAATGTCTTATCTCGTGCTCGCTCGCAAGTTCCGTCCGAAAACCTTCGGTGAGATGGTTGGCCAGGGGCACGTGGTGCAGGCGCTCGAGAACGCGTTGACCACGCAGCGCCTGCATCACGCCTATCTTTTCACCGGGACGCGGGGCGTGGGCAAGACCACCGTCTCGCGTATCCTGGCCAAGTCGCTCAATTGCCAGGGGCCGGACGGGCAGGGCGGCATCACGGCCACGCCTTGCGGGGTGTGCCAGGCCTGCAAGGACATCGATTCGGGCCGTTTCGTCGACTACACCGAACTCGACGCGGCATCGAACCGCGGCGTGGACGAGGTGCAGTCGCTGCTCGAGCAGGCGGTCTACAAGCCGGTGCAGGGGCGCTTCAAGGTCTTCATGATCGACGAAGTGCACATGCTCACCAACACCGCGTTCAACGCGATGCTGAAGACGCTCGAGGAGCCGCCGGAATACCTCAAGTTCGTGCTCGCCACCACCGATCCGCAGAAGGTGCCGGTCACGGTGCTGTCGCGCTGCCTGCAGTTCAACCTGCGGCCGATGGCGCCCGAGACGGTGCTGGAGCACCTCACGGGCGTGTTGCAGGCCGAGCAGGTGCCGGCCGAGCCGCAGGCGCTGCGCCTGCTGGCACGTGCGGCGCGCGGCTCGATGCGCGATGCGCTGTCGCTCACCGACCAGGCCATCGCGTTCGGCAACGGTGAACTGCTCGAAAGCGGCGTGCGCCAGATGCTCGGCAGCGTGGACCGCGGCCATGTGTTCAAGCTGATCGAGGCGCTGGCACTGGGCGATGGCAGGACGGTGGTCGACACCTCCGAGGCGCTGCGGCGCGACGGCATGTCGGCCGCGTCCACGCTGGAAGAAATGACCGCCGTGCTGCAGGCCATGGCCGTGCTGCAGGCAGTGCCCTCGCGGGCCGAATCGGCCGATTCGGCGACCGATCCCGACGCCGCCGACACGGCGCGCCTCGCGTCGCTGATGCCGGCCGACGAAACCCAGCTGCTCTACAGCCTGTGCCTGCACGGGCGCGGCGAACTGGGCCTGGCGCCCGACGAATACGCGGCGCTGACCATGGTGCTGTTGCGGCTTCTGGCTTTCAAGCCTTCCAACGCGGCCGCTGCTTCGGCCTCCGCGGAAAAAAAAACTCTGAATGAAGCCGCCCGGGCGGTTTCGGTCCCTGCGGCCGTGGCACCGGCTCATCAGCACACGGCGGTGATCGCCGCGCCGCCAGCGTCGAATCCCCCCGCTGCGCCGGTACCTCGATCCAACCCGGCGCCGGCCGGCCAGCGCCTGGCCGTGGTCAGCGAGCCGGTGCGGCAGGGCGGGGCCCGGGCTTCCGCCGAGGCCGAACCCTCGCCGGCTGCGGAAGCGCCGCGGGTGCTTGCCGTTCCGATGCGCGTGCAGCCGCCGCCGAGCCAGCGCGACGCGCCGCGCCCCGACGAGCAGCGCGGCCCGGCGCCGCCCATTCCGCCGAGCGAGGACGGCGACTTCTGGCACGCCACGGTCACGCAGATGATCGCGGCCGAGAGCATCAACGCGCTGGCGCGCGAGCTCGCGCTCCAGTCGCAGCTGGTGGCGCGCGATGTCGACCAGTGGATACTTCGCGTCGAGCGCGAGCTGCTCAACCAGCCTTCGGCCCGCGAGAAGCTCACCGATGCGCTGGCGGCGCTCGGCCACGGCGTGAAGCTCGCGATCGAGATCGGCGCCGTGGTCGACAGCCCCGCGCGCCGCAACAAGCAGGCGGCCGACGAGCGCCAGCGCGTGGCCGAGGAGGCCATCCGCAGCGATCCCGAAGTACAGATGCTGATGCGCGAATTCGATGCGAAGATCGTGCCCGGAACACTCAAGCCCGCCTGACTGAACGCCACTGAAAAACCGTGCCGGCTCTTGCGGCATTCGGCATCGGCCGCCATCTCTCTTATCCTTCATCCATCTCAACCAATCAGGACCAACGATGTTCAACAAAGGACAACTGGCCGGCCTCATGAAGCAGGCGCAGGCAATGCAGGACAACCTCAAGAAGGCCCAGGAAGAACTGGCCACCATCGAGGTCGAAGGCGAGTCGGGTGCGGGCCTCGTGAAGGTCGTGATGACCTGCAAGCACGACGTCAAGCGCATCACCATCGACCCGAGCCTCCTGGCCGATGACAAGGACATGCTCGAAGACCTCGTGGCCGCCGCCTTCAATGCCGCGGTGCGCAAGGCCGAGGAAACCAGCGAACAGAAGATGGGCAAGCTCACCGCGGGCATGCCGGGCCTTCCGCCCGGCATGAAGCTGCCGTTCTGAGCCATTGATGGCCGACGCCAGTTCGCTTGACGCCCTGGTCGATGCGCTGCGCCGCCTGCCCGGCGTCGGCGTCAAGTCGGCCTCGCGCATGGCCTTCCACTTGCTGCAGCACGACCGCGAGGGCGCACAGCTGCTTGCGCGCGCCTTGCAGCAGGCGGCCGGCAACGTGCGGCATTGCGAGCGCTGCAACACCTTCACCGAAGCACCAGTCTGCAACGTGTGCCTGGACACGCGCCGCGACGCAGGCAAGCTCTGCGTGGTCGAGACGCCGGCCGACCAGGCCGCGCTCGAGCGCACCGGGGCCTTCCGCGGCTACTACTTCGTGCTGATGGGCAAGCTCAGCCCGCTCGACGGCATCGGGCCCAAGGACATCGGTTTGCAGAAGCTCTTCGACCGCGCGCTGGACGGCACCGTGAGCGAGGTGATCCTGGCCACCAACTTCACGGCAGAGGGCGAAGCCACCGCGCACGTGATCGGCGAAGCGCTCCGGCAGCGGGGCCTGAACGTGACGCGCCTCGCGCGCGGCGTGCCCGCGGGCAGCGAACTCGAATACGTGGATCTCGGGACCATCGCGCATGCCCTGGTGGACCGCCGATAGCGCGCAGCGGCCGCTGCAGCCGCTGCGCTGAACGCAGACAAGCAACCCCCCATGACTTTTTCCTTGCTCACCGTCGCTTATTGGTGCGTGTTCATCGCCTGCGGCCTGCCGTATTTCGCGGCATGGATCGCCAAGGCCGGCAGCTTTGGTCCGCGCGACAACGTGCAGCCGCGCGACTGGGCCGCAAGGCAAAGCGGCTGGCGGGCGCGCGCCAACAGCGCGCAGGCCAACAGCTTCGAAGGCCTTCCGTTCTTCATCGGCGCGGTGATCATTGCGCATCAGCTCGGCGCCAATCAGGCGCGGCTCGACATGCTGGCGGTGGCCTATGTCGTACTGCGTGTGATCTATATCGCGGTCTATATCAAGGGCATCGGCTCCGTGCGCAGTGCGGTCTGGGCGCTCGGTTTCGTGGTCAATATCGCGATCCTTTTTCTCGCGCGCTAAGAGCGAAAAAAGCCTCTGTGCCAGCGCGCAGCAGGCCGTTTGGCACAGGCCTCGCGGAGGTCTTCATGCTTACGTGGAAACCCGCACGGGATGACCCCGATGCAGGCAACGGGGGCGCACCCCTAAGCTCGATTCAGTCCACCAGAATCAAGCGCCCGCAGGATTGCTCCATGCTCCACCGCAGAACCCTCATGACAGTCTCCGCAGTCGCTGCGGCAACCATCGCGCTGCCGCGGGTTTTTGCGCAAGCCAAGCTCGAGAAGACGAAGATTTCCATCGCAGTGGGCGGCAAGGCGGCGTTCTACTATTTGCCGCTCACCATCTCCGAACAGCTCGGCTACTTCAAGGCCGAAGGCCTCGACGTCGAGATCTCCGATTTCGCCGGCGGCGCACGCGCGCTGCAAGCCGTGGTGGGCGGATCGGCGGACGTATGCTCCGGCGCCTACGAGCACACCATCAACCTGCAGGCCAAGAACCAGTTTTTCCAGGCCTTCGTGCTCCAGGGCCGCGCGCCGCAGATCGCGGTGGGGGTGTCGACCAAGAACATGGCGGGCTACACCGGCATTCCCGATCTCAAGGGCAAGAAGATCGGCGTCTCGGCGCCGGGCTCCTCGACCAACATGGTGGCCAACCTGGTGCTGTCGCGCGGCGGCCTCAAGGCCAGCGACGTGAGCTACATCGGCGTGGGCGTGGCGGCCGGCGCGCTCACGGCGCTGCGCTCGGGCCAGATCGACGCCATCAGCAACACCGACCCCGTCATGACCATGCTCGAGCAGAAGGGCGACGTGAAGATCATCAGCGACACGCGCACGCTCAAGGGCACGCAGCAGGTGTTCGGCGGGCCGATGCCTGCCGCCTGCCTCTATGCGCCGGTCGACTTCATCCAGAAGAATCC
Organism: Variovorax sp. V93; assembly: GCF_041154485.1. NCBI lineage: Bacteria > Pseudomonadati > Pseudomonadota > Betaproteobacteria > Burkholderiales > Comamonadaceae > Variovorax > Variovorax sp. V93. The sequence continues at coordinate 2,475,728 of NZ_AP028669.1, forward strand.
CAACACCTGCCAGGCGCTGGCCAATGCGATCGTGCACGGCCTCAAGTGGCTGCAGACCGCCGGCCCGGGCGACATCATCAAGACAGTGCCCGAAACCTACCTGCTCGGCGACCGCGCGCTGTACCTCGCGTCCTTCGACAAGGTGCGCGAATCGATCGCCACCGACGGCCTCGTGCCGGCCGACGGTCCCAAGACGGCGCTCACCGCGATCTCGAGCTTCGACACCGCAGTGAAGCCCGACAAGATCGATCTCACGAAGACCTACACCAACGATTTTGCAAGGCGCGCGAAAGACAGGTTCAAAGCCTGATTCCGAACGTCCCCGCGACCCGGCTTCGGCCGGGTTTTTTCTTGTGGCGGCCAATGCCAGAATTCTCGCCAGACATGTCCGACTACGCACTCGAGCTTCTCTCCATCAGCTGCACCTTCCATTCGAAGGACGACCCGGGCCAGCGCTACACCGCGGTGGCCGACACTACGCTGCGCGTGCGGGCCGGAGAATTCGTCTCGGTGGTGGGCCCCACGGGCTGCGGCAAGTCGACCCTGCTGAACGTGGGCGCGGGCCTGCTCGAGCCGTCGTCGGGTGCCGTCAAGGTCTTCGGCCAGACGCTCGCGGGCGTGAATGCGCGCGCCGGCTACATGTTCCAGACCGAGGCACTGATGCCGTGGCGAAGCGCCATCGACAACGTGATGGTGGGGCTGCAGTACCGCGGCGTGCCCGATGCCGATGCGCGCGGGCAGGCCGAGGCCTGGCTCTCTCGCGTGGGCCTCTCGGGCTTTGGCGACCGCTATCCGCACCAGCTCTCGGGCGGCATGCGCAAGCGCGTGGCGCTCGCGCAGACGCTGGTGCTCGACCCCGACATCATCCTCATGGACGAGCCCTTCAGCGCGCTCGACATCCAGACGCGCCAGCTGATGGAGAACGAGGTGCTCGAACTCTGGAGCGCGCCGAGCGAGGGCCGCCGGGCCGCCCCAAGGCAGGAGCTCACCCCCTCGGGGGGTGGGCGCACAGCGCCCGGGGGCTCGCACGGACGGAAGGCAGTGCTCTTTATCACGCATGACCTCGACGAGGCCATTGCGATGAGCGACCGCGTGGTGGTGCTGTCGGCCGGGCCGGCCACGCATCCGATCGGCGAGTTCGCGATCGATCTTGCGCGCCCGCGCGACGTGGCCGAGGTGCGCACGCAGCCGCGCTTCGTCGAGCTGCACACGCAGATCTGGGAGGTGCTGCGCGACGAAGTGCTCAAGGGCTATGCGCAGCAGCTGAGGAAGGCCGCATGATGCCGCGCCTGAACGAACGCAACGCGCGCTTCTGGCAGCTGGTGCTGCTCGCGATCATCCTGGTGGGCTGGCACCTGGCTTCGCGCAACCAGCAGGTGGCTTTCTTCCTGGGTGAGCCGATCCAGGTGGCGGGGCGCATCTGGAGCTGGTTCCTGCCGTTCGAGGTGCCGCCGAACCTGCTGTTTCCTGAAGGCCTGAAAGGCAATGCCGACATCTACCGGCACCTGGGCACCACGCTGCTCGAGACGGTGCTGGCCTTCGGCATCGGCACCGTGCTCGGGCTGGCCTGCGGGCTCTGGCTGGCGCTGGCACCCACCGCGAGCCTGATCCTCGACCCCTACATCAAGGCCGCCAATTCCATGCCGCGCGTGATCCTCGCGCCCATCTTCGCGCTGTGGTTCGGCCTGGGCATCTGGAGCAAGGTGGCGCTGGCCGTCACGCTGGTGTTCTTCATCGTGTTCTTCAACGTCTACCAGGGCGTGCGCGAGGTGAGCCCGGTGGTGCTGGCCAACGCGAAGATGCTCGGCGCCAACCAGCGGCAACTGCTTCGCACGGTCTACCTGCCGAGCGCGACGAGCTGGGTGTTCTCGAGCCTGCACACCTCGGTGGGCCTGGCCTTCGTCGGCGCGGTGGTCGGTGAGTACCTGGGCTCGGCACGCGGCGTGGGCTACCTGATCCTCCAGGCCGAGGGCACCTTCGACGTGAACACCGTCTTTGCCGGCATCGTGGTGCTGACAGGCTTTGCGCTCTTGCTCGACGGCCTGGTCGGCCTGATCGAGAAGCGGCTGATGAAGTGGCAGCCGCGCAGCGGCGAAACCGAAAAGCTCTAGCGCAGCGCCTCGGTTGCCGCCGGCTCGCAGGCAAGGCTCAGCGCTTTTTCTTCGACGGCGTGCCGCCGCGCTTCTCGCGTACCACCTGCTTGCTTGCCGGCGTCTTCACCACCACGTTGCGGCCGCGCGCGGCAACCGCTTTCACCTGGCTGCCGCCGCGCTTGTCGGCAACGGCGGCTCGGCCGTGCGCCCGTGCCGCGCCCGATCCGACGCGCGCTTCGGGCGCAGCACGAACCGGCAGATACACCACCACGCTGTAGCCGCGCTTGAACGCGTGGTTGAGCTTGACGTCGTTCCACTCGGCCACGCTGTCGGGCTTGAGCTTGTAGCGGCGCGCGATGCTGGCCACGCTGTCGTTGCGTCCGGCCTTGACGGTGGTGCGGCGATTGACGATTTCGGGCTGGAAGCTCAGGTGGCCGCTGTCCGCCACCAGTGCCGTCACGTCCTCCTTGACGCGGGCGCTGCGCGGCACGATGAGCGTCGAGCCGGCCTTGATGAGCATGCGCGGCGGGATGCTGTTGAGCGCGCGCAGGTCGGCCTCGCTCATGCCCGAGCGCTGGGCCGCATCGGCCACCGTCATCGTGTTGGGAACCACCCATGCCGTCCAGCTGGCGTACTGGCCTTGCGAGTACGCATCGAAGTTGCGCTGGAACACGGCCGCGTTGTCCCAGGGCAGGAGGATCTGCGGCGTGCCGGCCGCCAGCAGCACGGGCTTGTGCGCGGCCGGATTGAGGGCGCGGAAGTCTTCGAGGCGGATGTCGGCCAGCTTGGCGGCGAGTTCGACGTCGAGGTCGCGCGTGAGCGTCACGGTCTGGAAGTACGGGTGGTTCGCGATCAGCGGCAGCTCGGTGTTGAACGCCTGCGGATTGGCCACGATGTTCTTCACCGCCTGCAGCTTGGGCACGTAGAGCCGCGTTTCGGCCGGCATGGAAAGATCGCTGTAGGTGGTGGGCAGGCCCAGGCGCTGGTTCTTGGCGATCGCGCGGCTCACGCTGCCTTCGCCCCAGTTGTAGGCGGCCAGGGCGAGCTGCCAGTCGCCGAACATGCCGTAGAGCTTTTGCAGGTAGTCGAGTGCGGCGCGCGTCGAGGCCACCACATCGCGCCTGTCGTCGCGGAAGATGTTCTGCTTGAGGTCGAAGTCGGTGCCGGTGGCGGGCATGAACTGCCACATGCCCGCGGCGCGCGCGCTGGAAATGGCCTGCGGGTTGAACGCGCTCTCGATGTACGGCAGCAGCGCGAGCTCGGTCGGCATGTTGCGCCGCTCGAGTTCCTCGACGATGTGGAAGATGTACTTGTTCGAGCGCTCGGTCATGCGCTGGATGTAGTCGGGCCGGCTGGCATACCACTGCTCGCGGTCGCGCACCAGGTCGCTCTCGAGGTTCGGCATCTTGAAGCCGCGGCGGATGCGGTCCCACATGTCGGCGGGCGGCGCCAGCGTGACGACGCTCTGCGAATGGGCTTCGCTGCTGGTGATGGGAGTGAGCGGGCCACCCGGGTAGACCGGCGCGGCGCTGCCGGAGGCCTTGGCGCCGGTGCCGCCGGCGGAGGATGGCGCGGATGCGGCGGTGGAGGAAGACGAGCTGGTGGTGCCCGCGCAGCCCGCGAGCAACAGTGAGCCTGCAAGGCAGACAGCAGCGATAAGTTTCATCGGAAGTCGTTTTTCCATTGGCGCAGCGCAGCAAACACGTCGGCTTCGGCCGCATCGGCGGAAAGCTCGGCGTGCTCGCGCACCGCTCTAAGGACAGTGGCTTCGCGGCTGCGAAGAAAGGGGTTGATCCGGCGTTCGGTGGCCAGTTGCGAGGGCAGTGTGGGCCGCCCCTGCGCGCGCAGGCTTTCACAGTGCGCGCTGTACTGAGTCAGATCGGCATTGCCGGGTTCCACCGCGCGGGCGAAACGCAGGTTAGCAAGTGTGTATTCGTGCGCGCAGCATACGCGTGTGTCGCCCGGCAGCGCGGCGAGCGCATCGAGCGAAGCCAGCATTTGCGCCGGCGTGCCTTCGAACAGCCGGCCGCAGCCGCCGGAGAACAGCGTGTCGCCGCAAAAAAGAAGCGGCGTCCGGCCGGCGTTTGCGGGCAGGAAGTACGCGATGTGGCCGGCCGTGTGGCCCGGCACGTCGATGACCGAAAAGCGCAGCCCGAGCACCTCGGCCGTGTCGCCGTGCGACAGCGGCTTGAACGGCTCCGGAATGCGTTCGCGCGCCGGACCGAAGACCGGTGCGCCGGTGGCCGCATGGAGCGCGGCCACGCCGCCCGTGTGATCGGGGTGATGATGCGTGACTAGAATCGCGGCGAGCTGCAGCTTGTCGCGCGCCAAGGCGTCGAACACGGGTTGGGCGTCGCCCGGGTCCACCACGATCGCGTTGGACCCGTCCTGCAGCATCCAGATGTAGTTGTCAGCGAAGGCGGGCAGCGGAACAAGGGTCATGAGCGGTCAAATTATAGGTTTGCAGGATTGGTTCGCGACCCCCCCCGGCCGCTACCTGCTCGCGTGGGAGCAGGCCCAGTTCGACGAGGCCGTGGCGGATGTTTTTGGCTACCACGCGCTGCAGCTCGGCGCCGCCGGCGTCGACGGCCTGCGCACCAACCGGATGCCGCATCGCTGGCTGGCCCTGCCCGACCCGGGCCAGACGTCCGGCAGGGCGGCGCTGTTCACCGATTTTGCGGCGCTGCCGTTTGCTGCCAACAGCCTCGACCTGGTGGTGCTGCCGCATGCGCTGGAGCTCAGTGAGGACCCCCACGCGGCCTTGCGCGAAGTGGAGCGGGTGCTGGTACCCGAGGGCCGCGTGGTGATCTGCGGACTCAATCCGGCCAGCCTCTGGGGCATGCGGCAGCGCCGCGCGCACCTGTACCGCAGGCTTGGCTTCGGCGACCTCTTCCTGCCCGAGGGCGGCGAGTTCATCGGCTACTGGCGCATGCGCGACTGGCTGCGGCTCCTGAGCTTCGAGGTGGAGTCGGGGCGCTTCGGCGTCTACCGGCCCGCGGTGCGCAGCGAGGCGTGGCTCGAGCGCTGCCGCTGGATGGATGCCGCCGGCGAGCGCTGGTGGTCCATCTTCGGCGCGGCGTACTTCCTGGTGGCCGTCAAGCGCGTGCGCGGCATGCGCCTGCTGAGCGCCGACTGGCGCCGCGCAGCGGCGCGCGCCACCGCGCCGGTACCCATTGCAGGCAAGATGCACAAGGCCAAGGCCGACCGCGCCGATTGATATTGAAGTATTGAAAGAAGAAGGAAAAGAGCGTTTTGAACGAAGTCGTGATCTACACCGATGGTGCGTGCAAAGGCAATCCCGGCCCCGGCGGCTGGGGCGCGTGGCTCAAGTCGGGCGCCACCGAAAAGGAACTGTTCGGCGGCGAACTCAACACCACCAACAACCGGATGGAGCTCACCGCCGTGATCGAGGGACTGGCCGCGCTCAAGCGGCCCTGCAAGGTCATCCTCTACCTGGACAGCCAGTACGTGCGCATGGGCATTACCGAATGGATCCGCGGCTGGAAGGCCAAGGGCTGGCGCACCTCGACCAAGCAGCCGGTCAAGAACGTCGAGCTCTGGCAGAAACTCGACAAGCTGGTGGCCGAAGGAGGTCACGTGATCGAATGGCGCTGGGTCAAGGGCCATTCGGGCGACGTCGGCAACGAACGCGCCGACATGCTCGCCAACAAAGGCGTGGACAAGGCGCTGGGCCGGATCTGAGCCTTGGCCCTCTAAGCCTCCAGCATCATCACGTCGACCTCGTCGCCCGCGGCCACATTGCCCTGGTCGTGGTGCAGCACCACGAGCCCGTTGGCTTCGACCATCGAACTCAGCACGCCGGAGCCCTGGTTGCCGGCGATGCGGACCTCAGGCAGCGCGCCGGCCACGGCCTGCACGAAGCCGCGCTGGTATTCGGTGCGGCCCGGTTTCTTGCGGATGGCGCTCGCGGCCCGCGCGCGCAGCAGGGGCGGCGGCGCCGCGGCAATCTCGTGGCAGCCCATCATGCGCAGCAAGGCCGGCCGCACGAAGGCGAGAAAGGTGACCATGACCGCCACCGGATTGCCGGGCAGGCCGAAGAGCACGGCCGAGCCTGGCTGCGGGGAGGCCTGCTGGCTGCGGGGAACGAGCCCGACGGCCATCGGCCGGCCGGGGCGCATGGCCACGCGCCAGAATGCCATGTCGCCGAGCTGCTGCATCACGGCCCGCGTATGGTCGGCGGCGCCGACGCTCACGCCGCCGCTGGTGATGATGGCGTCGGCCTGGCCCGCGGCCTGCTGCAGCGCGGCGCCGAGCGTGGCCGGGTCGTCGCGCACCAGGCCCAGGTCGACCACCTCGCAGCCCAGCCGCGTGAGCAGGCCGAACACCGTGTAGCGGTTGCTGTCGTACACCGCGCCTTCGCGAGGCGGCTCGCCGAGGCTCAGGATCTCGTCGCCGGTCGAGAAATAGGCCACGCGCAGCCGGCGCAGCGCCGGCACCGAAGGCAGGCCCAGGCTGGCGACCATGCCCAGCGCGGCGGGCGACAGGCGTTCGCCGCGGCGCAAGGCCGGCTGGCCCTGCATGAGGTCTTCGCCGGCGAAGCGGCGGTTGTCGCCGCGGCGGAGCACCTTGGCGGGAAAGCGCACGCGGTCGCCGTCGACCTTGCAGAATTCCTGCGGAATCACGGTGTCGAGCCCTTCGGGCATGACCGCGCCCGTCATGATGCGAACCGCGTCGCCGGCAGCCAGCGTGCCGCGCCACGCCGCGCCCGCCAATGCGGTGCCCACCACGCGCAGCTCGATGGAAGCGTCGGTGGGCGAATCGTCTCGCAGGATCGCGCCGTCGAAGGCAAAGCCGTCCATTGCGGAGTTGTCGTGCGGCGGCACGCTGACCGGCGAGATGATGTCTTCGGCCAGCACGCGGCCCAGCGCTTCGCGCAGCGCGACTTCTTCGCGCTCGGCCACCACGGCGGGCGCCACGAGCTGCGCCAGGAAGGCCTGGACGCCCTGGACGCTCAGCGCCTGGGGGTCATAGCCGGCAAGGGCGGCGGCAATGTCGGCGATGCGGCTCATCGGTTTTCCAGCGCGTGCAATTCGGCCAGCGTGTTGGCATTGAAGAAGGCGTCGGACGCGTCGCCGGGGCGGTCGAAGGGCACGAGCACGGTACGGTGCTGCGCGGTCCAGGCGTCGATCTTGCGGCCGCCGGACTGGGTGAAGTTCACCAGGCTTTCGAGCAGCGTGGTGCGCAGCAGGCAGAACACCGGCTGCGGCCGCAGCACCGGCGCCGCGCCGGGTTCGGCGGCGGCCTCGGGGGCGCTGACCATGGCGATTTCCGCGTCGTTGGCCATCAGGGCCTCGGCCAGCCGGCTCGCCAGATCGAGCGGAAACAGCGGCGTGTCGCAGGGCACGGTGAGCAGGTAGGGCGTTTCGCAGCGTTCCAGTCCTGTCAGGAAGCCTGCCAGCGGGCCGGCATAGTCAGCCAGGCTGTCGGGCCAGACCGGAACGCCGAAGGATTCGTAGGCCGCCAGGTTGCGGTTGGCATTGATCATGACCTCGCCCACCTGCATGCCCAGGCGCAGCACGGCATGCATGGCGAGCGGCGAGCCATTGAAGTTCTGCAGGCCCTTGTCGATACCGCCCATGCGCGAACCGCGGCCGCCGGCCAGCAGCAGGCCGGTGGTCTCGCTGGGGGAAATGGAATCTTGTGTTTTTGGGGTCATCCGCCGATATAGCTCATTTCGACGCGGCGCGGCGCGGGGTCGTTGGGGTCGTGCTCGCCGCTTTCGGGGCCGCGCAGCGCACGCAGTTCGGAATAGCGGTCGGCGCGGCCCTGCCAGATGTGGCCGATGGCGGAGCCGATGTCCTCGTCGGTGGCCGTACCGCGCAGCAGGGGGCGCAGGTCATGGCCCGCACTTGCGAAGAGGCAGAGGTAGAGCTTGCCCTCGGTGGAGAGGCGGGCGCGGCTGCAGTCGTGGCAGAAGGCCTGGGTGACGCTGCTGATCACGCCGATCTCACCGCCGCCATCGGCGTAGGCCCATCGCTGGGCGGTTTCGCCCGGCGCGCTGGGCTCGAGCGGCACCAGCGGAAACTCGGCACCGATGCGCGCAATGACCTCGGCCGAGGGCAGCACCTCGTCCATGCGCCAGCCGTTGGTGGCGCCCACGTCCATGTATTCGATGAAGCGCAGCACCACCTTGCCGCCGTGGTGGTCGCGGAAGTAGCGCGCCATCGGCAGGATTTCCTGCTCGTTGGTGCCGCGCTTGACCACCATGTTCACCTTCAGCGGGCCCAGGCCCGCGGCCAGCGCCGCCTCGATGCCGGCGAGCACGTCGGCCACCGGAAAATCGACGTCGTTCATGTGGCGGAACACCGCGTCGTCCAGGCTGTCGAGGCTCACGGTCACGCGCTGCAGGCCGGCAGCGGCCAGCGCGGCCGCCTTGCGCTGCAGCAGCGAGCCGTTGGTGGTGAGCGTGAGCGCGAGCGGTTCGCCACCCGGGGTGCGGATTTCAGACAGCTGCGCGACCAGCGCCTCGATGTTCTTGCGCAGCAGCGGCTCGCCGCCGGTCAGGCGGATCTTGCGCACGCCGTGGCCCGCGAACAGGCGCGCGAGCCGCGTGATTTCCTCGAAGCTCAGCAGCGCGCTGTGCGGCAGGTACTGGTAGTCCTTGTCGAACACATCCTTCGGCATGCAGTAGCTGCAGCGGAAGTTGCAGCGGTCGGTCACGCTGATGCGCAGGTCGGTCAGCGGCCGGCCCAGGCGGTCGAGCAGCCGCCCGGTGGCGGGCACGGCCACCTCCGGAACCGCCACGGCGGGGCGCGCGCGGCCGATTTCGGAGAGCGGAATGACGGTGGTGCTTTTGCGGTTCATGGACAGCGGCCAATTTACTCCATCGGGCGCGGGCCGATCCCGAAAGGGCTACTCCTCGGCGAGTGCCGCTCGGAACCCGGCCCCGCACGCAGCGCGCGCCTCAGCCGTGCTTGACGGCGACGGTCTTGAGCGTGGTGAAGCCGTAGAGCGCCTCGAAGCCCTTCTCGCGCCCGTAGCCCGACGACTTGACGCCGCCGAACGGCAGTTCCACGCCGCCGCCGGCGCCGTAATTGTTGATGAACACCTGGCCGCTGCGCACCCGCTTGGCCATGCGGAACTGGCGCGCACCGTCGGTCGTCCAGACACCGGCCACGAGGCCGAACTGCGTGGCGTTGGCGAGCGCCACCGCTTCGTCCTCGTCGGCGAACTGCATCGCGGCGAGCACCGGGCCGAACACCTCTTCCTGCGCCAGTCGGTGGTTCACCGGCACGTCGCGCAGCAGGGTGGGGGCCTGGTAGAAGCCGGTTTCGGGCGCCTCGTCGACCACGATGCCGTGGGCCACCATGGGGATTCCCGCCACCTGGGCATCGCTCAGGAAATCCCACACGCGCTGCTGCTGCGTCTGGCGGATCAGCGGGCCGACGTCCAGGTCCATGGCCGCGGGGCCGACGCGCAGGGCCTCGAAGGCCCGGCCGAGGCGCTCGAGCAGCGGCTCGTAGATGCCGCGCTGGATCAGCACGCGCGAGCCAGCCGAACAGGTCTGGCCGGCGTTCTGCACGATGGCGTTGATGATCACCGGAATGGCCGCGTCGAGATCGGCGTCGGCAAAGATGATCTGCGGGCTCTTGCCGCCGAGCTCGAGCGTGACCGGGCAATGCCGCTCGGCCGCCACCTGCTGGATCAGCGTGCCGATCTTGGGGCTGCCGGTGAAGCTGATGTGGTCGATGCCTTCGTGCCGCGCAAGCGCGTCGCCCACTTCATGGCCGTAGCCCGTCACGATGTTGAGCGCGCCGGCCGGAAAGCCGACTTCGGCCGCGAGCTGCGCCACGCGGATGAGGGAAAGGCAGGCATCTTCCGCCGGCTTCACCACGCACACGTTGCCGGCCGCCAGGGCGCCGCCCACGCTGCGCCCGAAAATCTGCATCGGGTAGTTCCACGGAATGATGTGGCCGGTGACGCCGTGCGGCTCGCGCCAGGTGAAGACGCTGTAGCCGTCCTGGTAGGGAATGGTTTCGCCGTGCAGCTTGTCGCAGGCGCCGGCATAGAACTCGAAATAGCGCACCAGCGCGAGCGCGTCGGCGCGGGCCTGCTTCACCGGCTTGCCGCAATCGCGCTGCTCGATAAGCGCGAGCTCGTCGACGTGCTCGGCGATCTTCTGCGAGAGCCTGTAGAGCAGGCGGCTGCGGTCGGCCGCGCTCACCTTGTGCCAGACGCCCTCGAAGCAGTCGCGCGCCGCGCGCACGGCGGAGTCGATGTCGGCGGCATTGCTGCGCTGGATTTCGTCGAAAGGCTGGCCGTCGGAGGGGTCGAGCACCTGCAGGGTGCGGCCGGAGGATGACGGGACGTCGGCGTTGGCGATGAAGTTGAGTTGCATGGGACGGGATTTTGCACCCGCTACCTGGGTGTGCCTGACCGCGGCAGCGCCCGGATCGCGTTGAGCATGCGCTCCACGTGCTTGTCCGGATTCAGGTTCTGGTAGTAATAGGCCACCCTGCCGTTCGGCGCGATCACGTAGGACAGGCGATTGGCAAAGTCGGGCCGGGTCTGCATCAGCGCGTCGAAGCCGTTGATCACGGATTTCGATTCGTCCGAGGCCACGGGAAAGCGGCTCTGGCACGACTTGACCGAAAACTTCGAGAGCGTGTCGATGTCGTCGGCCGACACGCCGATGACGGTGGCGCCGAGCGCGGCGAACTGGTCGATGGCTTCGGCGAAGGCATGCGCTTCGATCGAACAATCGCTGGAGTCGGCCGCCGGAAAGAAGTACACCACCACCGGGCCCTTGGCCAGCGCCTCGGCCAGTGAATAGCGGAAGGTCTTGCCGCCGAGCGCGGCGTTGGCGGTGAACCTGGGCACCGGGTCGCCGATGTCCAGTGCGGCCCCGGCGGGGAATGCCAGCCCGGCTGCGATCGACATCAGGGCGATGCGTGAGAGGATCGGTCTTGCCATGGTGTAACTCCGAGCAGGGGTGAAACGAATTCTAGGATGCCATCATGAACCTCTGGACCCTACTTCTGCGTATCTGTCTTGCCGGCGCCGTGGCCGCGGCGCTGGCGGCGTGCGGCTCGCTGCCGCCGGCGCGCGAGCGGGCGGCAGTGAATGCCGCAGCGGCCGATCCGTCCACCACGCTGGCACGCATCGCGGCCGCCTCGACGCCGCCCGGCGAGCACTCGGGCTTCCGGCTGATGCCGCTCGGCGTGTATTCGCTCGACGCGCGCGTCCAGCTGGCGCAGCGCGCCCAGCGCTCGCTGGTGGTCCAGTACTACCAGTTCGAGAACGACGCCACCGGCCGCCTCTTGATGCGTGCGCTGCGCGAGGCGGCCGGGCGCGGGGTGCAGGTGCGGCTGCTGGTGGACGATCTCTATACCGTCAAGAGCCAGCAGCCGCTGCTCGCGCTTTCCGCCACGCCCAACATAGAGGTGCGGCTGTTCAATCCGTTCTGCTGCGGACGCAACGGTTTTCTCTCGCGCTTCGTGGCCTCGCCGCACGAGATCGGGCGGCTCAACCACCGCATGCACAACAAGCTGTTCATCGCCGACGGCGTCATGGCGGTGGTGGGGGGGCGCAACATCGCCGACGAGTATTTCGTCCTGAGCGAGGCGCAGAACTTCATCGACATGGACGCGCTCGTCGTGGGCAAGGTGCTGCCGCAGCTCGAATCGATCTTCGATGCCTACTGGAACAGCGAGCAGGTCTGGCCCATTGCCGACATCGTGCGCGGCGAGGGCGGCCGCAAGCCCACGGTCGCCGACTTCGACGCCTGGATCGGCATGGCCGCGCCGCCGCCAAAGATCGTGCTGCCGCCGTCCGACGTGCTGGGCTACGGGCCGATCGCGGAAGAGCTCGACGGCGGGCGCATGGGGCTGTTGTGGGGCGAGGCTCGCGCCATTGCAGATCCGCCCACCAAGCCCACCACGATGACCGAGGACGAAGCCATTGCCACCAGCGTGACGATGAAGGTCTGGACGCTGCTGATGGACGCCAAGTTCGAAGTCGACCTGACCTCCCCCTACCTGGTGCCGGGCGAACGCGGCATGGCGGCTTTCGAGGACCTGGCCAGGCGCAAGGTCAAGCTCACGCTGCTGACCAATTCGCTGGCCGCCAACGACGAACCGCTGGTGCACACCGGCTATGCGCGCTACCGCGAGCGGCTGCTCAGGAGCGGCGCCGACCTGTACGAGCTGAGCCCGCAGCGCACCACCGCGGGCGAGCGCTTCGGCATGTTCGGCAAGTCGCTGGGGCGGCTGCACTCCAAGACCGCCGCCATCGACAAGACGCGCATCTTCATCGGCTCGATGAACCTCGATCCGCGCTCGGCGAGCCAGAACACCGAGATGGGCGTGGTGGTCGACAGCCCGCAGCTGGCGCGCGAGATGCTGCGCGTCATCAACATCAGCAAGCTGCAGAACTCGTACCGGCTGCGCATTGCCAAGGAGACCGGCACGCTGCAGTGGCTCACGACCGATGGCGAAAAGGAAGTCATCCTCACCTCGGAGCCGGAATCGAGCTTCTTCCAGCGGCTTCACAACCTGATCATTGCGCCCCTGGTTCCCGAAATGCTGCTGTAGCCTCGGGGGATGGCGCAAAGCTTCATTTCGTTGTCGGCCCTGCAGGTGATGTTCTGGGGGCTGATTTTTTTCGGCGGCATCTACCTGGCATTCGGCGCCTTCAACTGGCTTCTGACCCGGCGGGTGCTGCCCGCGCTCGGCATCGGGCGCGTGCTCGACCCGCGGCCGCTGCAGCCGGGGCAACTGCGCCGCGAAATGGCGCAGTCGGGCGTGTCGGTGCTGGTGTTCGGGCTGGGCATGGTGTTTCCGTGGGGCTTGCTCCAGCTGGGCTGGGCGCGGCTCGATGCCGACGCCGGCTGGCGCCAGGTCGCCATCGAAATCCTGGCGCTCGCGATCTGGAACGACGTTCATTTCTGGTTCAACCATCGGCTGCTGCACACGCGCTGGCTGCGGCGCTTTCACGGGCCGCATCACCGCTCGGTCGTGACCACGCCGTGGGCCACCTACAGCTTCCATCCGATCGAGGCGGCCATGCTCGGCAACGTGATCCTGCTGCCGATGCTGCTGCATGACTTCAGCTTCTGGTCGCTCGCGTCGGTGCCGCTGTTCAGCCTGTTCTTCAACAGCATCGGGCACTCGAACTACGACTTCTTTCCCCGGGCGCCGTACAGCCACTGGTTTGCCGCGAGCCGCCGGCACCATTTGCACCATGCCTGCCACGGCGGCAACTACGGCTTCCAGTTCACGTTCATGGACCGGTTGTTCGGCACGCGCATTGCCGCCGATGCGGCCGAGCCGCAGTTCCTGGCCTTCCGCGAGAAGCAGCAACGCCAACAGCAGCATGGCACGCCGGCCTGAGGCGCCGCGCCGGCCGGCGCGCCTTCGCCATGGGCGCGACTGGCAGAGCCTGGCGTACCTGGCGGCGCTCCCGGCGCTGGCGGCCTGGCAGTGGGTGCATGGCTTTGCCGTGCTGCTCTACGCGCCGATGCTGTTCCTGACGCTGGGCGTGGGTGTGATCCACCACAACCATGTGCACCTGCGCATGTGGCGCGGGCGGCGCATGAACCGGATCACCGACTTCTGGATCACGCTGTTGCAGGGTCACCCGACCTTCGTCTTCTGGCCGGCGCACGTGGTCAACCACCATCGCCACCGGCATGGGCCGCAGGACGTCGCGCGCACCTACCGCTTCGGCGGCGACACCAACCATCTGCGGGGCTACCTGCTGCATCCGTTCCAGGCCGTGTGGGTGCTGATGCCGGTGTTCTTCGGCTGGCTCGGCCGGCTTCGCAGCTACCGGCGGGGACCCTGGCGCTACTGCATGGCGCAGTACGCCCTGTGGCTCGGCAGCTGGGGCGCGCTGTTGCTGCTCGACTGGCGCAAGGCCCTGCTGTTGGTGATCGTGCCGCAACTGCACGGGCTGCATTGGCTGCTGGCGACCAACTATCTGCAGCATGCGCATGCCGACGGACGCCGGTCCGGGCCGGACGAGGAGGCGCGGCGCGATACCGCGGGTACCCGACTGAACTACGCGCGCAATTTCGAGGGGCTGGTGAACCCCTTGCTGTTCAACATCGGCCTGCACACCGCACATCACGAGAACCCGCATGTCCACTGGTCCGAGCTCACGCAGCTGCACCGCACGCGCTACCGCGCGCAGGTCGACCCCGCGCTCAACGAGCAGGGGCTGGTGCCCTACATGGTTCGCGTGTTCGTGCTCGGAGCGCTGTGGCCGCGTTTTCGCAGCCGCCCGCTGATGCCGTCCGTGCCCGTGCCGCCCGAGTCTTCAACCCACTGAACCATGCCCGTCCCATTCCAACGCGTCTACATCGAGAGCGCCGGCTACTTCATGCCCGGCGAGCCCATTCCCAACGAGCGCATGGACGCCTACATCGCGCCGCTCAACCGGATGTCGGAGCGCATCAAGCGGCGCATCCTGGCCGAGAACGGCATCCTCACGCGGCACTATGCGATTGACGACGAGGGTGTGACGCGCCACACCAATGCCCAACTGGCGGCAGGTGCGATCCGCGACTGCCTGCGGCGCGGCGGTGCCGAGCTGTCGCGCGTGTCGCTGCTGGCCAGCGGCTCTTCGGGCGGCGACGCGCTGATGCCCGGCTTCGCCAACATGATCCAGGGCGAACTGGCGGCCCCGCCCATGGAAACGCTGTCAGTGCACGGCATCTGTGCCGCCGGCGTGTCGGCCATCCAGTCGGCCGCGCAGGGCATCGAGCTGGGCGCGCACCGCAGCGCGCTCGCGGTGGCCAGCGAAATGCCCTCGCGACTTTTCAAGCGCTCGCGCTTCGCGGCGCGCGGCTACGAAACCGACTTCGATTCGCACTTCCTGCGCTGGATGCTCTCCGACGGCGCGGGCGCGCTGCTGCTGTCCGACGGCACGCCCGCGCTGGCCGGCAGCCCCGGCCTGCGCCTGCGGCTGAAGTGGGTGCACCAGCGCGCGTTCTCGGGGGACTATCCGGTCTGCATGCAGCTGGGCCTGACCGAGGATCGCGCACGCGGCCATCTCGACTTCGGCTCGTGGGCCGAGGCGGAGGCGGCGGGCGCCTTGTCGCTGCGGCAGGACATTCGCCTGCTGCCGCACCTTTTCGACATCGGCATTCATGAATACGCAACGCTGGTGCAGGGCGGATGGCTCGATCCGAAGCGGGTCGACCACTTCCTGTGCCACTACTCGTCGGAGAAATTCATTCCCGTGGTGGAGGACCTGATGGCCAAGGCCGACCTCGCCATTCCGCGCGAGCGCTGGTGGAGCAACCTGGCCTGGCGTGGCAACACGGGGGCCGCGTCGATCCTGATCATGCTGTCGGAGTTCCTGCACACCAAGGCGCTGAAGCCCGGGGAACAGATCTTCTGCTACGTGCCGGAATCGGGGCGTTTCATGGCCGCCTACATGCTGCTGGAGGTCGAGGCTGTCGAGGCGCCCGCCGGGGCGTTGGCCGGGCCGCGCATGACGGCCGAAGCGGCCCTGGACGACGAAGCCGCGATCGCGCCGCCTCACGATCCGGCCGCCGCGCCCGAAGGCCTTGGCGCACTGCTGACCGAACTGGCCGGCATCTGGCACGACTACCGCTCGCGCGCCTGGCGCACGCCGCTGATCCGCCAGATCCGCGAGCGCCGCCTCACCTTGCCCGACTACCTGAACTGGATGGAACAGTGGGTCCCGCAGGTCCGCGAAGGCAGCCGCTGGATGCGCGAGGGCGCCGCGTCGCTGACCGGCCCGTACCAGGCGCTGGCCGCGCTGATCGACGTGCATGCGGGCGAGGAGCAGGACGACTTCAACATCCTCTTCAGCGACTACCGGAAGGCCGGCGGCACCGTGGTGCGGATCGACGATCTGCGCCGCAATCCCGGCGGGGAGGCGCTCAACGCCTACCTGCACGGCCTGGCCGCCACGCGCAACCCGATCGGCCTGCTGGGCGCGATCTACATCATCGAGGGCACGGGCCAGCGCATCGTTCCCGCGCTGCTGCCGCTGATCAAGGCCGGCCTGAAGCTGCCGCCCGACGCCTTCCGCTTTCTCGAATACCACGGCCACAACGACGAGAACCACCTGAACCGCTGGCTCGCCGCGGTCGAGATGGTGATGGCCGTGGAAGGCGGCGAGGGCGCCGAGGGCCGGGGCCGGGCGGCCCGCCAGATCATCGATACGGCGCGCCACACGGCCGCGCTGTACCTGATGCAGTTTCAGCACATCACGGAGCGGATGCCACATGAGCCAAACGCCTGATTTTCTTGCGAAGGAGCACGACGAGCGCGATCCCAGTCCCTGGCTCGCGCTCTACCTGGACCAGAGCACGCCGCTGCCCGACGAGGTCAAGGCAGCGTGGCTGGCCGACTCGAGCTCGGGCTCGCGCCAGTACCTGCTGCCGTTCCTGCGCCCGGTCGCGCGGCTCACGATCATCCTGATCCAGGTGGTGAAGGTGTTCGTGCCGCGCAACTGGTCGCATTCGAAGCTGCTGCACCGGCTGCTGGCCTGGGGGCTGAAGCGCTTCGTCTCGCCGGAAGCGAACTGGCTGATCCTGCGGCATTTCCACCTGGGCTCGCAGGTGCTGGGCTTCATCGGCCGCAATTCGCCGGCGCCCGTGGGCACGTCGCCGCTGGAGCCGGCCGACATCGATGCGCTCAAGGACGAGACCTTCCTGAAGCACGACCTGAATCTCTTCAATTTCGTGATCCGGCTGAACCAGGCGCTGCGCGACAAGGGGCTGGTGCTGGGCAAGGCGCCCCAGGTCGATTTTTCGATGATCAAGGATCCGGGCCTGCGGCTTTCGGACATGCCGCGCGGCAGGCTCAATTTCCTCGACCTGCAGAGCGCCATCGAGCTTTTCACGCCGCTGTACCAGCTGATGCTGACCGACAACGACTTCTGGCGCGCCGCCAATTCGCTGCAACTGGATGAAACCATCGGCATCTACGTCGCCACCTTGCTGGGCGCTCCGGAATACCTCATCCTGGTGAACAACAAGCATCCGCTGGTGCCGCTTTCGACCCTGCGGGCCGGGCACCGGCTGGTCATTCACGGGTTGTCGACGGAGATGCTGCACAGCCTGCTGCGGCGCATGCAGGCTGCGCACGGGGCAACCCCCATGCCAGAGCAGCCACTTGCATAAGCGTATGCTGCCCCCAGATGCAATCCATGAACACGACCCATAATCCGTCTCCCAAGACCGATCTGGCAGTGACCCACGTGCTGGCTCAACTGCTTGAGCGGCTTGAGCACAGTGCCGTCCCCGTAGGCGCCGAGCAATACCGCTCGGTGGTAGAACACTTGGTGTACGAATTCAACGACGTCGAACCGGGCGCTGACCTCGGCCGTCTGCTCGACGCCTATCCTGCTGCCGCCGAGGTCTACGAAAACCTCAATTACCAACATGCCGGCCTCTGCCGCTCGGCGCTCGACACGGCGCTTGCAGCCGAAGTCAGCGCGAGAGAAGCCATTGCACGTGCCATGCGCAACACTGAACCGAAAAAGGACAAAGCCGATGGCCAAAGCTGAGGTCAAGACCGCCGTCGTGGCCGATGGCCTGCGTTACAAATCGAAGGCGCCGGGCTCTCCGTTCCGTGCCTCGGCGTCGTTCAGCGGGGCGACCATGTCCTGCTTCATGTGCGGAAAGCACCGTGTGCGGTCGCAATTGCGCACCCGCCAGGTGCTGGGCAAGTCGCAAACCGTTTGTGCACCCTCGTGCAAGGCGCTCGACGAATCCCTTGAATAAACCGGATTCGCCGGCCTAGCAGGGCCGGGCGACGCCTTGGCGACATGGCCGAGCGCGCGCATTGCAGATTTTCTTTCCAAATCCCCTGCAACCGATATACAGTTGGACACAATTGATGCATTTATTGCATCAGTCAAAAGTTCTAATTTGTAGTCGATGGCAAATGATTTTGTGTATATGCAATAACGCCCGAGGCCGGGCGATTTGCGGAAGGAATCTGCAATGAACAAGTCGCGCCACGTGGTCATGCAGGTGGTCAAGCGTTCCTCCGGCAGTGCGACGCACCATGTGGAATTCCTCATGGACAACATCTTTGCGGAGCGCCTGCGCCAATTGCGCTCGCTGGTTCCACCGCTGGGCAGCCTCAACAAGCAGCGCGACCTGGTGATCGACAAGGTGCGCGCGCGCCTTCCGAACGCCGTCTGGCGCACCGGAAGCCAGGTCGATGATGGCGTGGAGGGCTCCTGCATCGTCATTGCGGCAGAGGGCTCGTTCAATTGCGGCGGCAAGGACCGCAATACGCGCGAAAAGCTGGTGACCTACAACTTTTCGATTTCGCGCCTGATCGAATTGCACGCCGAACGCCCCGATGGCGAAACCCTCTACATCCGCGACGGCACCTTTGCCAACGACGAGCCCGCCGAGTCGGCCGCGGGCCTGTGGGTGGCTTCGCTGACCGAACAGGAAACCGTGATGCGCGTTCCGGATGCCCCTTCGGACTTCGACACCCTGCACGACCTGGCCATGCGCCCCGAACAGCGGCCGGCTGTCAGCCCTCCCACCCACCGGGCCAGTTTCTACTGAAGAGCCTCGGCCGCCGCGCCCACAGGCGTGTATTGCACGCGGTTGTTCTCGAGCCAGCGTGCCGACAGGCTGCTGTCCTGCTGCGCCGGATGGAAATCGGCGCGAAAGTAACTGCGCCAGGACCGCCAGTTGCCGCTGAACAAGCCGCCTCTGCCGAGCAGGATGCGCGCGGCGCTCTTCCAGGTCGCCCATTTCCACAGCTGGCCTTCGCGGCGCAGGTTGTCGGCGGTCTGGCGCATCAGGTCGCCCAGGAACATCAGGGTCACGCGCCGGAACCAGCGCTTGCGCCAGGCGCCGGACCCTTGCGCAGCCTGGTAGATGTCGAAGGCCACGGCCTTGTGCTCCAGTTCTTCGGCGCTGTGCCAGAGCCACATGGTGCGCAGCCGCGGCTCGGCGCCGTCGAGCACCTGGGGATGGGCGAGCAGCCACTCGGCGAACATGGCGGTGAAGTGTTCGGTGGCCGCGGTGGCTGCCAGCGCATGGCGTGGATCGGCGCCCTCCAGCAACTGCATGCGCCTGGAGGCACGGGGCGTCCAGCCGTCCACCAGACCCTGGTCCTGCAGATGGGTGTTGAAAAGCGAATGAATGCGCCGGTGCGTGGCCTCCTGGCCGATGAAGCCGCGCACGTCGGCACGAAGCGCTTCCTGCGCTTGCGCCGGCAGCGTGGCGGCGGCGTCGCGCACGGCGTCGATGAAGAACTGCTCGCCGAATGGAAAGCTCATCGACAGCGCATTGAAAAAGGCGGTGGAGAATGCGTCGCCGCCGCACCAGTTGCGGTCGAATGGGGTCTGCAGGTCGATCAGAAGGCGGCGCACCACAAGATCGGTCATGGCGGATTTTCCTTGGAAAATGCAATGTGGTACATATTCGTACCAATTTCCGGCATGGTGCGCCCCACGGCTGGTACCGTCAAGTACCAATGCGGAGGACAATGTCTTCTCCATGAGCATCGCGATCGAAAAACCAGCCCTTGCCGCCCCCTCTGCAGAACCGGCCCCTGAGCACTACGCCCGGTTGCTGGAAGGCATGGCGCGCGCCGTGGCCGCGAAGGGCTACGCGGACTCCACCATTGCCGACATCGTGCGCGAGGCCGCTGTTTCGCGCCGCACCTTCTACGAGCACTTCACGACCAAGTCGGAGTGCCTGATTGCGCTGTACGAGGCGGCCAGCAAGCTGGCGCTGCGCGCCGTGAGCGAGGCCTTCGATCCGGCGCAACCCTGGCATGCGCAGGTGGAGCGGACGATCACCGCGTATTTCGACTACCTCGCGCAGGACCCGGCGCTGCTGCGCACGCTGTTCGTCGAGATCCTCGGCCTGGGCATGCCGGGGCTGGCGGCGCGGCGCCGGGTGAACGGCGAAATCGCCGGCTTCATCCAGGCTGCCATCAACAGCGGCGGTGGCGGGCACGGCGGCCTTGCGGCGCACCTCACGAGCGAAATGGCGATGACCGTGGTGGGCGGCATCAACGAACTGGTGCTGCAGGCCATCGAGCAGGACCGCGTGGGTGACCTGGGCCAACTGGTGGCGCCGGCCACGCGCCTGGTGCGCGCGGTGGCGGCCGAGAGCGCCAGGTAGCGAGAGCGTCAGGCGGGCCTGGCCTGCGCCGGATCGTAGAAGAACTCTTCCTGGGCGATGCGCTCGCCCTCCCAGCGCTGCCAGGCGAGCTCTTCCATGCGCATGGCCTTGCCGTCCTTGAAGCGGAAATCGAAGACCCAGCGGATCACCACGTGTTCGCCGTTCACGAACACCGGCCGCACACAGGTCGAAACCACCGAGGCGGTGCGGTCCAGCGTCGCCTGCTCGCGGGCAACCAGCGCGCTGCGGCCGCGCCGGGGCTCGGCCTGGTTCTCGCGCATGGTCGCGTCCTCGGTGTAGTAGTCCTCGATGGCCTGGGCGTGCGCGCCGCTTTCCACGGCGGCAACGAAGGCCTCGAGTCTTTCCGTGGTGGGCATCAGGCCTTGACCTTCACTTCGACGCGGCGGGCTTCGCTCGCGGGCCCGTCCGCCTGGGTCTGCTCGGGCTTGGCAAGCTCGATCTTGTCCGCAGGGGCGCCGGCGGCCTTCAGCGCATCGCCCACGGCCATGGCGCGCTGCTTGGCGAGCTCGGCGTTCTTGGCCGGATCGCCGCTCGCATCGTGGTAGCCGCTCACAAGCAGGACGCTGCCGCTCTGCACGGCCTTGATGACGTCGGCAAGCGCCTCCTTGGCATTGGGCGCGAGCTCGGCCTTGCCGCTCTCGAAATAGAACTTCACCACGCCGTTCTCGACCTTCACGGCCGCGGCGTCGGCGGCTGCCACGGCGCCGGAGGCCACCGCCGCCGTCGGCGCTGCGGGCGCAGAGGGCGGGGCAGCGGCGGCCGGCGCAGTCGCTGCCGGCGGCGTCTCGACCTTGTGCGGCACGGCCGCGGCCGCGTCGCCGGCATGGAACTTGACCACCAGCGGCACGATCAGCAGCGCCACGATGTTGATGATCTTGATCAGCGGATTCACCGCCGGGCCAGCCGTGTCCTTGTAGGGGTCGCCCACGGTGTCGCCGGTGACGGCCGCCTTGTGCGCCTCGGAGCCCTTGCCGCCGTGGTGGCCGTCCTCGATGTACTTCTTGGCGTTGTCCCAGGCGCCGCCGCCCGTGCACATCGAAATGGCGACGAACAGGCCCGTGACGATGGTGCCCATCAGCAGGCCGCCGAGCGCCTTCGGCCCCAGCACCAGCCCGACCAGGATCGGCACCACCACCGGCAGCAGCGAGGGAATCATCATTTCCTTGATGGCCGCGCCGGTCAGCATGCCCACGGCCTTGCCGTACTCGGGCTTGCCGGTGCCTTCCATGATGCCGGGAATCTCGCGGAACTGCCTGCGCACTTCCTCGACCACCGCGCCGGCCGCCCGGCCCACGGCTTCCATGGCCATGGCGCCGAACAGGTAGGGAATCAGCCCGCCGATGAAGAGGCCGACGATCACCATCGGGTCGCTCAGGTTGAAGCTGATGTTCAGCCCGAAGCTCTCCAGCTTGTGGGTGTAGTCGGCAAAGAGCACCAGCGAGGCGAGGCCGGCCGAGCCGATCGCATAGCCCTTGGTCACGGCCTTGGTGGTGTTGCCCACGGCGTCGAGCGGGTCGGTGATGTCGCGCACGCTCGCGGGCAGCTCGCTCATTTCGGCGATGCCGCCGGCGTTGTCGGTGATCGGCCCGTAGGCGTCCAGCGCCACCACGATGCCCGCCATGCTGAGCATGGCCGTCGCGGCCACCGCAATGCCGAACAGCCCGGCGAGCGCATACGAGGCCATGATCGCCACGCAGACGCAGATCACCGGCCATGCCGTCGAGCGCATCGAAACGCCCAGGCCCGCGATGATGTTGGTGCCGTGGCCGGTGGTGGAAGCCTGCGCGATGTGCTGCACCGGCTTGTACTGCGTGCCGGTGTAGTACTCGGTGATCCACACCAGCGCGGCCGTGAGCGCCAGGCCCACGAAGCAGGCGCCGAACAGCTTGAGCTGGCTGCCGCTCGGGGCAATGGCGTTGTCGGGAATGAGCCAGCCCGTGACGAACCAGAACGCGATCAGCGAGAGGATGCCCGCGACCGCCAGGCCCTTGTAGAGCGCCGGCATCACGTTGGTCATGCCCGGCGAGGCCTTGACGAAGAAGCAGCCGATGATCGAGGCGATGATCGATACGCCGCCCAGCGCCAGCGGATAGAGCACCGCATTGAGCGGTGCCGCCGTGACCATGAGCGCGCCCAGCACCATGGTGGCGATCAGCGTGACGGCATAGGTCTCGAACAGGTCGGCCGCCATGCCGGCGCAGTCGCCGACGTTGTCGCCCACGTTGTCCGCAATGACGGCCGGGTTGCGCGGATCGTCTTCGGGGATGCCCGCTTCGACCTTGCCCACCAGGTCGGCGCCCACGTCGGCGCCCTTGGTGAAGATGCCGCCGCCCAGCCGCGCGAAGATCGAGATCAGCGAGGAGCCGAAGGCAAAGCCGATCAGCGGATTGAGGATGGCCGAGAGGCTGCGGTCCGGCGTGAGGTTGCCGTTGCCCGCCAGGAACCAATAGAAGACCGAGACGCCAAGGAGGCCCAGCCCCACCACCAGCATGCCCGTGATGGCGCCGCCGCGGAACGCGACGTCGAGCGCCGGGCCGATGCCTTGCGTGGCCGCCTGCGCGGTGCGCACGTTGGCGCGCACCGACACGTTCATGCCGATGAAGCCGCAGGCGCCCGAAAGCACCGCTCCCACCACGAAGCCGACGGCCGTGGTCGCGTCCAGGAAGATGCCGATGAGAATGGCCAGGACCACGCCGACCACCGCGATGGTGGTGTACTGCTTGGCGAGGTAGGCCGATGCGCCGGCCTGGATGGCGGCCGCGATTTCCTGCATCCGCGCGTTGCCCGGATCCTTGGCGAGAATCCAACTTCGAGCCCAGAAACCGTAGCCGACGGCCACGAGGCCGCAGACGATGGCGAGTATCAGGGGGGTGTTGCCGATCATGCTTTGCTTCTCCATTCGTTCGTTGTGACTAGTGGAGACGGACAGCATGGGTCCTGCGCGCAACGCGTACGGGACCCAGGTTTTCCGTCGCGTTGCTTCCTCGAAGCTCGCAGCACCAAGGTGCGGAGCCGATTGGCCAACGGGTGCAATTTACAGGCAAAAACCAGAACGTGTGCGACCGGGCCGCGACACGGAAAGTAAACTCCGGGTTTGTCCCCATCTCCCTCTCATACTTTCAACTACTCGAAAACGTCATGTCCTTCGACAAAGTCTCCCCCGGCAAGAACATCCCCGACGCCTTCAATGTCGTGATCGAAATCCCGATGAACGCCGACCCGATCAAGTACGAAGTCGACAAGGAATCGGGTGCGATCTTCGTGGACCGCTTCATGACGACCGCGATGTACTACCCGGCCAACTACGGCTACGTGCCGCAGACCCTCTCCGGCGATGGCGACCCGGTCGACGTGCTGGTGATCGCGCCGTATCCGCTCTTGCCCGGCGTCGTGGTGCCGTGCCGTCCGCTCGGCATCCTGATGATGGAAGACGAAGCCGGCGTCGACGGCAAGGTGCTGGCCGTGCCCACCGACAAGGTGCTGCCGATCTACAGCCACTGGAAGTCGGTCGACGACGTGAACCCGATGCGCCTGAAGGCCATCAGCCACTTCTTCGAGCACTACAAGGACCTGGAAGCCGGCAAATGGGTCAAGGTGCTGGGCTGGGAAGGCATCGACGCGGCCAAGAAGGAAGTCGTCGACGGCATCGCTGCCTACAAGAAGTAATCGGCTGCCTCAGCGCTGGGCCGCGTCGCCGGCCAGCCGCATCCACTCGCGATTGACGGAGCGGGCGTGCGAGTTCCAGTGGCGCGCGGCCTGCTGGAGTTCGCTCCATTGGCGCTGTGCGCCGGTGGCGTCGCCTTGTTCGGCCAGCCAGGCAATGTAGCGGGCGCGGGCCTCGACCGTGTTGTACTGGCTCAACGCGGCCTCGAAGGCCTCGCGTGCCTCTGCATGGCGCCCATCGGCAGCGAGCGCGCGGGCGCTGAGCACGGCGACTTCGTCCCGGCGGTAGTCGTCGCGCGAGGCGCGCAGGGCCTGGAGCGCCTGCAGCGCTTCGCGGCCTGAAGCCGCGCCGCCCGCGGCCAGCAGTGCGCTGGCCAAGCCAAATTGCAACTCGGGATCGGATGCGAGCGGGCCCTTCAGGGCGTCGCGATAGTGTCCGACCGCATCGCCAGCCTGGCCCCTGCCGAGCGCGGCCTTGGCGAGGCGCAGCTTGTTCTGGGCGGTGGGGGCCAGATCGTAGGCCTCGGTGGCCGCGCGGTACTCGCGCTCGGGGTCGATGAGGCCGATGGCTGCGCTTGCCACCTTGCCGGCGGTACGCTGCATGCGGGAAGCAGGCAGGTACTCGACCACAAAGTACACGATGCTGCCCAGCAGGGGGAAGCTGAAAAGAATGATGAGCCAGTACATCTGCTTGCCATGGCGCATCGCATGCACGGCGAAGAACAGCGCAATGAGGATGTGCAGCCCCAGTCCGACGAACGGCATCGGTTTCTTTCTGTTGTTGTACCGGGCGCGTTTATAGCAGCCCCCGATTGCAGCGAACCGGCCGCAATCCGCCGCGCCTCAGCCGGCCTTGAACGGGCTGCGTTCGCCCAGGTGGTCCATGTAGTTCTCGATGCCTTCGCCCTCGCGCTCGAGAAAGCGCTCGACCGCGTCGGCGAAGCCGGGGTGCGCGAGCCAGTGGGCGCTGGTGGTCTTTACCGGCATCAATGCGCGCGCCATCTTGTGCTCGCCCTGCGCGCCGCCTTCGAAGCGCCTGGCGCCATGCGCAATGCACCAGGCCAGCGGCTGGTAGTAGCAGGCCTCGAAATGCAGGCAGTCGACGCGCTCCACGGCGCCCCAGTAGCGGCCGTAGGCCACCAGCGCGTCCTCCCCGTGCGTGGACAGCGCGATCAGGCTCGCGGCAATCGGCTTTCCCTCGCGCTCGGCGATGAACAGCAGCCAGGCTTCGGGCATGGTGTCGGCCATGCGCTGGAAGAAGTCGCGCGAGAGGTAGGGCGGGTTGCCATGCTCGCGATAGGTGCGCGCATAGCAGCGGTAGAAGAAGTCCCAGTCCGCGCGGGCGATGTGGGCGCCGCGCGACCAGCGAAAGGTCACGCCGGCTTCGGCCACCTTGCGGCGCTCCTGGCGGATCTTCTTGCGCTTGTCGTGGGACAGGCTGGCGAGAAAGGCCTCGAAGTCCGCGTAGCCGGCTGTTTCGCCCGACTCTCCCGGGGCGGCATTCGTCCAGTGGAACTGCACCGTGTTGCGCAGCATCAGGCCCGCTTCGGTGCAGGCGGCGATGTCCGCCTCCGCGCCGAACAGCAGATGCAGCGACGAGAGTTCTTCCTTCCTGCACCAGGCCACCAGCGCCTGCACCAGCAGCGTGCGGTCTTGCGCATCGCGCGCCAGCAGGCGTGCGCCGGGCACCGGCGTGAACGGCACGGCCACCACCGCCTTGGGATAGTAGGCAAGCCCGTGCTGCTCGTAGGCATTGGCCCAGGCCCAGTCGAAGACATACTCGCCATAGGAGTGGGTCTTGATGTAGGCCGGGCAGGCTGCCCGCAGTTCGTCGCCGCGCCACAGGGTGATGAACTGCGGCATCCAGCCGCTTTCGGGCGAGGCGCTGCCGCTGTCGTGCAGCGCCGAAAGGTATTCATGGCGCATGAAGGGCGAGGGCTGCGCCTCGGCTGAGAGGAGGGCGTTCCATGCTTTCGGGTCCAGGTCCGACAGCGACGCCACCACCCGGATGACATAATCGTTCAAGCCTTTTTCTTCCTTCCGTATGACGCTCAAGCTCGCCATCGCGCAACTCAATTTTGTGGTGGGCGACCTCGCCGGCAACGCGAAAAAAATCGTCGATGCCGCGCGCCAGGCCCATGCCCAAGGTGCGCGTCTTCTGCTGACGCCCGAACTCTCGATCGCCGGCTATGCGGCGGAGGATCTGTTCCTGCGTCCCGCCTTCACCGAAGCTTGCGATGATGCCGTGAAAGGCATTGCCGCCGCGCTGGCCGATCTCAAAGACATGGTCGTGGTGGTGGGGCATCCGACGGGCGGCAGCCTGCGCAGCCGTTCGGTGGCGGTGCAGATGCGCTACAACGCCGCCAGCGTCATCAAGGAAGGCCGCATCCTCGAGACCTACGCCAAGCGCGAACTGCCGAACTACCAGGTGTTCGACGAGCGCCGCTACTTCACGCCGGGGCAGGGCACCAGCGTGTTCGAGGCCGGCGGCGTCTCGGTGGGCGTGCTGATCTGCGAGGACGCCTGGTTCGACGAGCCGGCCGAACTGGCCCGCGCTGCGGGCGCCGAAGTGCTGGCCGTCATCAACGCTTCGCCGTACCACGTCGGCAAGGAGGGCGAGCGCGTGGCGCGGATGGCCGATCGCGCCCGCGCCGTCGGGCTGCCGCTGGTCTACGCGCATCTGGTGGGTGGGCAGGACGAAGTGGTCTTCGACGGCGCCTCCTTTGCGCTGCAGGCCGACGGCGAGCTGGCCATGCAGGCCGAGAGTTTCAAGGAGAGCCTGGTCTTCATGCAGCTGGAGCGCTCGCCCCAGGGCGTGGATGTGGTGGCGGCGCCTTCGGCCATCGCTGCGCCGCGCGAAGCGGAAGCCCAGCTGTGGGATGCACTGGTACTGGGCGTGCGCGACTACATCGGCAAGAACGGCTTTCCCGGCGCCATCCTGGGGCTCTCGGGCGGCATCGACTCCGCATTGGTGCTTGCCGTCGCGGTCGATGCGCTCGGCAAGGACAAGGTGCGTGCCGTCATGATGCCTTCGCCTTACACCGCCGACATCAGCTGGATCGACGCGCGCGAGATGGCCACGCGCCTGGGCGTGCGCTACGACGAGATCTCGATCAAGCACACCTTCGAGTCGTTCAAGGGCGCACTCGCTGATGAGTTCAAGGGCCTGCCCGAAGACACGGCCGAGGAGAACCTCCAGGCCCGCATCCGCGGCACGCTTTTGATGGCGCTGTCGAACAAGTTCGGCTCGATCGTTCTCACCACCGGCAACAAGAGCGAGATGGCCACCGGCTACTGCACGCTCTATGGCGACATGGCGGGGGGCTTCGCGGTCATCAAGGACCTGCTGAAGACCACCGTCTTCGCGCTGGCCCGCTGGCGCAATGCCCACGACCCGTACGGCACCGGCGCCTCGCCGATTCCCGACCGCATCATTACGCGGCCCCCGAGCGCCGAGCTGCGGCCCGACCAGACCGACCAGGACAGCCTGCCGCCCTACGACATCCTCGACGGCATCCTGGCACGCTACATGCAGGACGACGAGGGCATCGACGAGATCATCGCCGCCGGCTACGAGCGCGCGGTGGTCGAGCGGGTTGCGCGGCTCATCAAGATCAACGAATACAAGCGGCGCCAGGCGCCTGTGGGCATTCGGGTGACCCATCGAAGCTTCGGCAAGGATTGGCGTTACCCTATCACCAGCAAGTTCAACGAAACCGCCGGAGCGCAAAAACCATGAAGCAGATCACCGCCATCGTCAAACCCTTCAAGCTCGAGGACGTACGCGAAGCCCTGGCTGAGGTGGGCGTTACCGGGCTCACAGTGACCGAGGTCAAGGGCTTCGGGCGCCAGAAGGGGCACACCGAGCTCTATCGTGGTGCGGAATACGTGGTCGACTTCCTGCCGAAGATGAAGGTGGAAGTGGTCGTCAACGAAGGCGACGTGGAGCGTTGCATCGAAGCCATCGTCAATTCCGCGCGCACCGGCAAGATCGGCGACGGCAAGATCTTCGTCACCGGCGTGGAGCGCATCGTGCGCATCCGCACCGGCGAGGAAAACGAGAACGCAGTGTAGAAGGCTCTCCCCCAGTCTTCGCGCACTTCGTGTCGCTTCGCCCACCCCCTCACCGGGGGAATACCAGCGGCCCGGCAAAGCCGGTTCCGCGGTATTCCTGGAAAAATCCTCGCTTTTTGGACTACAGGTTTTCGGCCAGGCGGTCGTCTCGGGGGTGCAGGGGCACTTCGGCGCGCAGCGCGCTGAGCAGTTCGGTGGGGTTGGTGCCGGTGCGGATCAGTTCCATCTGCCAATCGCCCATGAAGCCCTCGCGCACGCTGTGCGCCAGGAATCCCAGCAAACCGTCGTAGTAGCCCGCGGTATTGAGAATGCCGGTGGGCTTGTCGTGGTAGCCGAGCTGGCGCCAGGTCCAGATCTCGAACAGTTCCTCGAAGGTGCCGATGCCGCCCGGCAGCGCGACGAAGGCATCGGCGCGCTCGCCCATCATGGCCTTGCGTTCGTGCATGGTGTCGACCACGTGGAGCTCGTCGCACAGGGGGTTGGCCAGCTCCCGGTCGACCAGCGCCTTGGGAATGATGCCGACCACGCGGCCGCCGGCGTTGCGGGTGGCTTCGGCCACCGTGCCCATGAGGCCGGTGCGTCCACCGCCGTAGACCAGCTGGCCGCCGTGCTGGCCGATCCACTGGCCGACTGCTTGCGCGGCCCTGGAAAACTCGACTCGCTCGCCGGGGCGCGAGCCGCAATATACACAGATCGAAAATTCAGGATTCATGCCGCCATCATGCCTCGTGCGGCGGGCGTCTTCATGACGCGAAGCGATGCCACAGCGCCGCCAGCCAGATGCCGCCGCACAGGGTGAGCGACAGCAGCACGGCGGCGCTGCCCATGTCCTTGGCGCGCTTGGAGAGGTCGTGCCATTCGGGCCCGATGCGGTCGATGGCGGCTTCGACCGCGGTGTTGAGCAGCTCGACGATCATCACGAGGATGGCACTGCCGGCGAGCAGGGCCACTTCGACCCAGCTGCGGCCAAGCCAGAAGGCCGCCGGGATCATCACGATGGCCATGATGGCTTCCTGGCGGAACGCCGGCTCGCTCCAGCCCGCGCGAAGGCCGTGCAGCGAGATCAGCGTGGCATGCCATACGCGCTCCAGGCCCTTGCGGGCCTTTTGCGGGTTCACGGCGGGGTCGGGCAGCTTGGGCAGGGCACTCATCGGCGGCTCATCGGCTTGGAGGTTATGAGCCGCGTACCGGCCCAGGCGTCGTGCCAGAACTGGCGCTCGGGGTGAAAGCGCGCCAGCAATGCCCAGACGGCGACCCATCCGAAGATCAGCACCGTGGATTCTCCCCCCGAAAGCTTGAAAGGCGCGATGGCGGCCAGCGGCGGCAAAAACCAGATCCAGCTGAGCAGGTAGCGCGCGAGCGCCCGGGCCTGGGTGATGGGGCGCCCGTACACATCGACGATGCGGATGTTCCAGGTCTTCATGGCCAGCGTCTGGCCCCGGGTCCAGAACCAGACGAAATAGACGCCGAACACCACGAACAGGAAGGCCTGGAGCAGGTGCCGGCGGGAATCCATGGCGTCCCGCATCTGGCCGAGCGTGCTGAACAGCCAGCCTGCAACGAACACCACCGCGAACAGCAGCATGCCCTCATAGAGCCAGCAAGCCATGCGCCGCCACAGGCCGGGCACTATCAGAAGAGGAGCGCTGGGGGGATTGTCTGCGAGCGGAGAGGAGGGATTCGATTCCGGTATGCCGGAAGAATTTGAAGCCATCGAAGCCTTGGGAATCAGGGGGGCGTGACCTGCTCGGCGGCACGGCCCGCGGCATTGGAAGCGGATGCTGGCGGTGAAACCTGCACCGCAGCCGAAGGCATGGGCACTTGCGCTTCGGCCGGAATCGGCTGCAAGGCGGAGGTTGCGGCGGGCGCACCGGATGTGACGGATGCGCCGGACGGGGAGGGCGTGGACACGATAGGCGGAACGCGCTCCGGCGGCGAGGCCACCATGATGGCCGCGGAAGGTGCCGCCGCTGGCGAGGCGGGCGGGGCCAGCATGATGCGCGGCGTGTGCTGCCCGGCCGGCGTCACGGCCGGCACCGTCACGAGCTTCTGGGCGGGTACGGGGCGCACCGGAATGGCAGCGCCGCGCGGCTTGGCGGGGGCGCGAGCCGCCAGCCGGCGCTTTTCGTCCTCGCTCAAGGCCTGGTACTGCTCCCACTTGGCCTTGCGTTCGTCGGCAGGGACACGCTTCACCTCGGCGAAGTTCAGGCGCGCCTGGGCCCGCTGCTGATTGCTCAGGGCCGCCCATTCGATCATTCGGCTGTGCAGGGTGCTTTGGTCATCGGCCGACATGTTCGCGTAGTTGCGTGACAGTGCCAGCCATTTGCGCTTGTGGCCCGGATTCAGGGCGTGCCAATGCGACGCGAGCGGCCGCAGCGCCTGCTGCTGCTCCGCGGTGAGTTCGCTCCAGTAGGGCTTGGTGGCCGGGGCGGTTTTCGAGGCCGAAGACGGCGACGCCGCCTGCGCGCCGCTGCCGGCGGATTTGGGCTCCGAATGCGTCTGGGCGTCGGCGAGCGTCAGGCCGAACAACGCAGCGGCAAGGACGCCCGCCCAAATGACAGCGCCCGACGTGGGCGGGCGCAGCGGACGAGGCGTATCGGTGCGGGAAACGGGAGGGCGTCGCATTCGTTCAACAGAAAGATGGCTCAGTCGGAAGCGCCATCAGCCTTGAGAAACTGGGCAAAACCAGGGTCGGTGTAGGCGGCCGGGGGAAGATCGTCCGTCAGCAGGGCGGAATCGACTTCGGCCAGTTCGCTGGCGCGGTCCTCGTCCTGCATCACGCTGATGGTGATCAGCCCTGCAACCAGCGCAATCAGGGGCACCACCGAACCGATGCGGGTCCACCAGCCACCGCCCATCGTTGCCACGTGCCCGGACTGCATGACCACCGAAGCCGACCGCAACTGGGGCGCCTGCTTGCGCATGGCGACGGCTTGCGCGCGCGCCACCCGCAGCCGCTCGCCGATGTCGTGCGGCAGCTTCTGGCTGCCGTCGGACAGCCGCGCAGCGACGCGCTGGCCGAATTGATCCTCGGCAGCAAAAGAAGAGGTTGGAACCTTAGTGTTCATAGCGAAATTCCCTTGGCTTTGAGCGCCTTGCTCAGGGCGTGCACGGCCCGCGAACAATGGGTTTTGACGCTGCCTTCGGAGCAGCCCATTGCAGCGGCCGTCTCCGCCACATCCATTTCTTCCCAGTAACGCATCAGGAAAGCCTCGCGTTGACGACCAGGCAAAGCCGCGATCTGTTCTTCGATCTCATGGAAGATCTGGGCGCGACGGGTCGTGTCCTCGGCACTCTCCGTTTCTCTGGAGTCGGTTGGCGAGACGAAGTTCTCCAGCAGATCGAAATCCCCGTCGTCGCCGGCAGATTCGAAGTCGCCAAGGTTAGAGAACAGGGCGCGGCGGGTCTTCTGCCGGCGGAACCAGTCGAGCGTGCAATTCGAAAGAATGCGCTGGAACAGCATTGGCAGCTCTTCCGGCGGCTTGTCGCCGTAGTGCTGCGCCAGCTTCATCATGCTGTCTTGCACGATGTCGAGCGCCGCCTCCTCGTCCCGCACGTGGTAGACCGAGCGCTTGAAAGCGCGCCGTTCGACGCTCTTCAGAAAGTCGGAAAGTTCTTGTTCAGTGGCCAAGCGAGAGGGGGCGCCGCGGGCGCCGCATGGGAAATGGGGATGTCGGGAAGCGCTTGTGTTTTTCTGCCGCGGATTATGCCCCCGTGCCTTTTCACGGGGATTTTTGCGCGGCGGCGGGCTCATCAATGTCATAATCCGCGCTGCAAGTCAAAAGGCAAACGGGTCAAGGTCCGGCGGAACATCAGTCCGCCCATGGCTTTGGCCTCAAGTCCTGGCGCGGCCCCACAAGGGCTGGCAAGGGGCACCCAAGGTTTTTCGTTCCCGAAAAAACTCCAAAGGTTGATCATGGAAATCTCGAAGGCGGAACTCGCTTCCGCAGCAGCCGCGTCCTCTGGCGCCGGCAACCCAACGCAAGAACTCATGGGCGCTGAAGTGCTGGTCAAGGCACTGCAGGCCGAAGGCGTCCAGTACATCTGGGGCTACCCCGGCGGCGCGGTTCTGTACATCTACGACGCGTTCTACAAGCAGGACACCATCCAGCACGTGCTGGTACGCCATGAGCAGGCAGCCGTCCACGCGGCTGACGGCTATGCGCGCGCCACTGGCGAGGTCGGCGTGGCGCTGGTTACCTCGGGCCCTGGCCTCACCAATGCCGTCACCGGCATCGCCACGGCGTACATGGACTCGATCCCGATGGTGATCATCTCGGGCCAGGTACCCACCGCCGCCATCGGCCTGGATGCCTTCCAGGAATGCGACACCGTGGGCATCACCCGCCCCATCGTGAAGCACAACTTCCTCGTCAAGGACCCGAAGGATCTGGCCATGACGATGAAAAAGGCCTTCCACATCGCACGCAGCGGCCGGCCCGGCCCGGTGGTGGTGGACGTGCCCAAGGACGTTTCCTTCAAGAAGGTGGCCTACGCCGGCTATCCCGACAAGGTCGAGATGCGCTCGTACAACCCGGTGCGCAAGGGCCACGGCGGCCAGATCCGCAAGGCGCTGCAGCTGCTGCTGAACGCCAAGCGTCCCTACATCTATACGGGCGGCGGCGTGCTGCTGGGCAACGCCTGCAACGAACTGCGCACGCTGGTCGACATGCTCGGCTACCCGGTCACCAACACGCTGATGGGCCTGGGCGCCTACCCGGCGAGCGACCGCAAGTTCCTGGGCATGCTGGGCATGCACGGCACCATCGAAGCCAACAACGCGATGCAGAACTGCGACGTGCTGCTGGCCGTGGGCGCGCGCTTCGACGACCGCGTGATCGGCAACCCCAAGCACTTCGCGACGAACGAACGCAAGATCATCCACGTCGACATCGATCCGTCGAGCATCTCCAAGCGCGTGAAGGTCGACATCCCGATCGTCGGCGACGTGAAGGACGTGCTCACCGAGCTGATCTCGATGATCCGCGAGAGCACCACCAAGCCCGACGCCGGCGCATTGGCCGACTGGTGGAAGACCATCGAGGCCTGGCGCTCGCGCGACTGCCTCAAGTACGACCGCGGCAACAAGGACGTGATCAAGCCGCAGTACGTGGTCGAAACCCTCTGGAACATGACCAAGGACGCCGACGCGTACATCACGTCGGACGTGGGCCAGCACCAGATGTGGGCCGCGCAGTACTACCGCTTCGACGAGCCGCGCCGCTGGATCAATTCGGGCGGCCTGGGCACCATGGGCGTGGGCATTCCGTATGCCATGGGCATCAAGCTCGCGAAGCCCGATTCGGAAGTGTTCACCATCACCGGCGAAGGCTCGGTGCAGATGTGCATCCAGGAACTCTCCACCTGCCTGCAGTACAACACGCCGATCAAGATCTGCTCGCTCAACAACCGTTACCTCGGCATGGTGCGCCAGTGGCAGGAGATCGAATACTCCGGCCGCTACAGCCACAGTTACATGGATGCGCTGCCCAACTTCGTGAAGCTGGCCGAGGCCTACGGGCACGTCGGCATGCTGATCGAGCGCCCGCAGGACGTGGAGCCGGCGCTGCGCGAAGCACGCAAGCTCAAGGACCGCACGGTGTTCATGGATTTCCGCACCGACCCCACCGAGAACGTGTTCCCGATGGTCAAGGCCGGCATGGGCATCACCGAAATGCTGCTGGGTTCCGAAGATCTCTGATCCGCGGAACATTCGCTCAACTCTTTACTGACGAATCTATTGCCCGCCGAGCCCGCGCATTACCGTGCGCGGGGGAGGGCGGCGAAAGCAAAAGCTTCCGCGCAGGCGAAAAGAGGAGTCACGCAAACATGAAACACATCATCGCAGTGCTGCTGGAAAACGAGCCGGGTGCTCTTTCCCGCGTGGTGGGCCTGTTCTCGGCCCGCGGCTACAACATCGAATCGCTGACCGTCGCACCGACCGAGGACGCGAGCCTCTCGCGCATGACGATCGTCACGGCCGGCTCGGACGACGTGATCGAGCAGATCACCAAGCATCTGAACCGGCTGATCGAAGTAGTGAAGGTCGTCGACTTGACCGAAGGCGCGTATACGGAGCGCGAACTCATGATGGTGAAGGTGCGCGCAGTCGGCAAGGAGCGCGAGGAAATGATGCGCATGGCCGAGATCTTCCGCGGCCGCATCATCGACGTCACGGACAAGAGCTACACCATCGAACTCACCGGCGACCACGGCAAGAACGACGCTTTCCTGGAAGCGATCGACCGTAGCGCTATCCTCGAGACTGTCCGCACCGGTGCCAGCGGCATTGGGCGCGGCGAGCGCATCCTGCGCGTGTAGGGGGTGAAGATCCCCTCAGTTCCACTGTTCTAAACCAACGCACGAGGAGAAGGTAATGCAAGACTTGCTGGGCTTCGAGAAGATGGTCACCCCGATCGTCATCCGGATACTGTATTTCCTGGGGTTGCTGGTGGTATTGATTTCCGGCGTGGGCGCGCTCTTCAGCGGCGGCTTCAGAGGCATTCTTTCCGGCTTCGCCATCTTGATTTTTGGCGCGATCATGGTTCGCGTCTACAGCGAATTGCTGATCCTGCTGTTCCGCATTCACGACAACCTCGTGTCCATCAACCAGCAAATGAAGGACCGGAATCCCTCCGGCCAACTGTGAGTGAACGCACCCCCGCGCAGGGGGTGCCAGAGATTAAATAGGAAAGACGCATCATGAAGGTTTACTACGACAAGGACGCCGACCTCAGCCTCATCAAGGGCAAGACGGTCGCAATCATCGGTTACGGCTCGCAAGGCCATGCGCATGCGCAGAACCTGAACGACAGCGGCGTCAAGGTCGTGGTCGGCCTGCGCAAGGGCGGCGCCTCGTGGCCCAAGGTCGAGAAGGCCGGCCTCAAGGTCGCCGAAGTGGCCGACGCCGTGAAGGCCGCCGACG
The DNA here is from genome assembly GCF_041154485.1 of Variovorax sp. V93. NCBI lineage: Bacteria > Pseudomonadati > Pseudomonadota > Betaproteobacteria > Burkholderiales > Comamonadaceae > Variovorax > Variovorax sp. V93. The sequence goes on from NZ_AP028669.1 coordinate 2,510,607, forward strand.
TGGTCATGATCCTGCTGCCCGACGAGCAGATCGCGAACGTCTACAAGAACGACGTCGCACCGAACATCAAGGAAGGCGCTTCGCTGGTCTTCGCGCACGGCTTCAATGTGCACTACGGCTTCGTTCAGCCGCGCGCCGACCTCGACGTGTGGATGGTCGCTCCCAAGGCCCCCGGCCACACCGTGCGCAGCACCTACACCCAAGGCGGCGGCGTGCCCCACCTCGTGGCCGTGCACCAGGACAAGACCGGCAAGGCGCGTGACCTCGCGCTGAGCTACGCTACCGCCAACGGCGGCGGCAAGGCCGGCATCATCGAGACCAACTTCCGCGAAGAAACCGAGACCGACCTGTTCGGCGAACAAGCGGTTCTGTGCGGCGGCACGGTCGAGCTGATCAAGGCCGGTTTCGAGACGCTGGTGGAAGCCGGCTATGCGCCCGAGATGGCGTACTTCGAATGCCTGCACGAGCTCAAGCTGATCGTCGACCTGATCTATGAAGGCGGCATCGCCAACATGAACTACTCGATCTCGAACAACGCCGAGTACGGCGAGTACGTCACCGGCCCGCGCGTCGTGACCGAAGAGACCAAGAAGGTCATGAAGCAAGTGCTCAAGGACATCCAGACCGGCGAATACGCCAAGAGCTTCGTGCTGGAAAACGCTGCCGGCGCCCCCACGCTGATCAGCCGCCGCCGCCTGAACTCCGAGCACCAGATCGAAGTCGTCGGCGAGAAGCTGCGCGCGATGATGCCGTGGATCAAGAAGAACAAGCTGGTCGACCAGACCCGCAACTGATCCGCCAATGAAGCGGGTGCCGCGGCACCCGTTTTCCGAGGGCCACCCGACGGGGTGGCCTTTTTTCATGAGGGGGCGAACCATCCCCCTGAACTACACTGCGAACCCATGCGATTTACAGATCAAGAAGCTATCGGATGGATGGCTGTTCGCGCAGTGCCCACGAGGGACGGAGGCAAATTCAATGCATGACGACACGGTTCCCGACGAAGTGCCGCCGCGCAAGCGCCGCAAGGGCATCTACATACTGCCGAACCTGTTCACGCTCGCCGCGCTGTTCGGCGGTTTCTATTCGGTCGTGATGGCGATGAACGCGCGCTTCGATCTTGCGGCGCTGGGCGTCTTCGCGGCAATGATCCTCGACAGCCTGGACGGCCGGGTGGCCCGCATGACCAACACGCAGAGCGCGTTCGGCGAGCAGATGGATTCGCTGTCCGACATGGTGTCGTTCGGCGCCGCTCCTGCACTCATCGCCTACGAATGGTCGCTCAAGGGCCTGGGCCGATGGGGCTGGATTGCGGCCTTCGTGTACTGCGCCTGCGCGGCGCTGCGGCTGGCGCGCTTCAACGTCAATACCGGCGTGGTCGACAAGCGCTGGTTCCAGGGGCTGCCGTCGCCGGCCGCGGCCGCATTGGTGGCCGGCTTCATCTGGCTCATGACCGAGTGGGGCAAGCGCGGCGGCGAGGTGCTGTATCTCTCGTGGACGCAGATCACGTGGATCACCTTCGCGTTCACACTCTATGCCGGGCTTTCGATGGTCACCAATGCGCCGTTCTACAGCTTCAAGGACGTCCAGATGAAGAAGAGCGTGCCTTTCGTGGTGATCGTGCTCATCGCGCTCGGCATCGCGGTCATCAATATCCATCCGCCCACGGTGCTTTTCGGCCTGTTCGTGGCCTATGGCCTGAGCGGCTATGTGGTCTACGCCTGGCGCAAGGCCAAGGGGCAGCAGGCGAGCGTGATCAGCACTTCGACCGAAGAGCCCGACGAGCGGGGCTTGCATAACTGAAGCCGGCTTGTGCTACATTCACAACCCTCATGACCAAGATTTCGCTGCTGGCCCTACTAGCCCTCCCTCACGGGCGGAGACGGTAGCGCACGCGCAAATCCCTCACCACGGCCCGTTCGCACCAGCAACGGGCCGTTTGTCTTTTGGGGTTGCTGGTTGATTCCAACCATCACAGAGAAATCGACATGCTGAAGCAACCTCAAGCCAAATACCGCGCATTCGCCCCGATCGGCCTCAAGGACCGCACCTGGCCCGATGTCGTGCTGACCAAGGCCCCGATCTGGCTGTCGACCGACCTGCGCGACGGCAACCAGGCGCTGGTCGAGCCGATGGACATCGCCCGCAAGATGCGGATGTTCGAGACGCTCGTGGCCATCGGCTTCAAGGAAATCGAGGTCGGCTTTCCCTCCGCCTCGCAAGTCGAGTTCGACTTCGTGCGCAAGCTGATCGAGGAAGACCGCATTCCCGACGACGTGACGATCCAGGTGCTGACGCAGGCGCGCGACCACCTCATTGCGCGCACCTTCGAATCACTGCAGGGCGCGCCGCGCGCCATCGTCCACCTCTACAACGCCGTGGCGCCGGTGATGCGCCGCGTGGTGCTCGGCATGGACGAAGACCAGATCGTCGAACTCGCGAGCAGCCATGCGCGCATGTTCAACGAATTCGCCGCCAAGCAGCCGGGCACGCAGTGGACCTTCCAGTATTCGCCCGAAATGTTCTCGGGCACGGATGTCGTGTTCTCCAAGCGCGTGGTCGATGCCGTGACGCAGGTCTGGGCGCCGACGCCAGAGCGCAAGTGCATCGTCAACCTGCCCACCACGGTCGAGCATTCCACGCCGAACATCTTTGCCGACATGATCGAGTGGATGCACCGCAACCTTGCGCGCCGCGATTCGATCGTGCTGTGCGTGCACCCGCACAATGACCGCGGCACCGGCACGGCGGCCGGCGAACTGGCGCTGATGGCAGGCGCCGAGCGCATCGAGGGCTGCCTGTTCGGCAACGGCGAGCGCACCGGTAATCTCGACCTCGTGAACGTCGCGCTCAACCTCTACACCCAGGGTGTTTCGCCCGAACTCGACTTCTCGAACATCGACGAGATCCGCGCGACGGTCGAGCACTGCAACCAGATCCCGGTGCATCCGCGCCACCCGTATGTGGGCGACCTCGTCTACACCTCGTTCTCCGGCTCGCACCAGGATGCGATCAAGAAGGCCTTCGCGGCACGCAAGGACGGCGATATCTGGGACATGCCCTACCTGCCCATCGACCCCAAGGACGTGGGCCGCAGCTACGAGGCCGTGATCCGCGTCAACAGCCAGTCGGGCAAGGGCGGCATGGCCTACCTGCTCGAGAGCGAGTACGGCCTCGAGATGCCGCGCCGCCTGCAGATGGAGTTCATGCAGACCGTGCAGCGCGTGATGGACGTGGCCGGCAAGGAACTCACCGCCGCCGACCTCTGGGAACTGTTCGTGCGCGAATACGGCCTCGAGGCCGCGCATTCGCTGCAGCACCGCGTGATCGAGGAAGAAGGCGAGGGCGCCAGCGCCTCGGTGGTGCTGCGCGGCGACCTGCCCTGGAACGGCGAGATCCGCGCCATCGAAGGCCGCGGCAACGGGCCGATCGACGCCTTCACGCAGGCGCTGAGCAAGGCCACCGGCCATTCCGTGCGCGTGATGGACTACCACCAGCACGCCATCGGCGCGGGCGCCGATGCCAGGTCGGTAGCGTACCTCGAGCTGCGCGTGGACGAGGCCCAGACGCTGTTCGGCGTGGGCATCGACGCGAACGTGATCTCCGCTTCGCTGAAGGCCATCGTCTCGGGCGTGCAGCGCGCGCGGACCCGCGGCGCGCACAGCGCACAATCGGTGGTTGAGCTCGCCTGACGCCGTCCCCGCCGTACGCGCAAGGTGTAAATGAACCAAGGAGATCCACGATGACCGACCAACTCATTATTTTCGACACCACCTTGCGCGACGGCGAGCAGTCGCCGGGCGCTTCGATGACGCGCGACGAGAAGATGCGCATCGCCAAGCAGCTCGAACGGCTCAAGGTCGACGTCATCGAAGCCGGCTTTCCAGCCAGTTCGAACGGCGACTTCGAGGCCGTCAGGGCCATTGCCAACGCCATCAAGGATTCGACGGTGTGCGGCCTGTCGCGCGCCAACGACCGCGACATCTCGCGCGCGGCCGAGGCGCTCAAGGGCGCGGCGCGCGGGCGCATCCACACCTTCATCGCGACCTCGCCGCTGCACATGGAAAAGAAGCTGCGCATGTCGCCCGACGAAGTGCACGAGCAGGCGAGGCTCGCCGTGCGCTTTGCGCGCAACCTCGTGTCCGACGTGGAGTTCAGCCCCGAGGACGGCTACCGCAGCGATCCCGACTTTCTCTGCCGCGTGCTGGAGACCGTGATCAACGAGGGCGCCACCACCATCAACGTGCCCGACACCGTGGGCTACGCCATTCCCGAGCTCTATGGCAACTTCATCAAGATGCTGCGCGAGCGCGTGCCCAACAGCGACAAGGCCATCTGGTCGGTGCACTGCCACAACGACCTCGGCATGGCGGTGGCCAACTCGCTGGCGGGCGTGAAGATCGGCGGTGCGCGCCAGGTGGAGTGCACGATCAACGGCCTGGGCGAGCGTGCGGGCAACTGCTCGCTCGAGGAAGTGGTGATGGCGGTCAAGACGCGCAGGGACTACTTCGGCCTCGACATCAATATCGACACACGGCACATCGTGGCCGCGAGCCGCATGGTGAGCCAGACCACCGGCTTCGTGGTGCAGCCCAACAAGGCCGTGGTGGGCGCGAACGCCTTCGCGCACGCCTCGGGCATTCACCAGGACGGCGTGCTCAAGGCCCGCGACACCTACGAGATCATGCGGGCCGAAGACGTGGGCTGGGCCGCCAACAAGATCGTGCTGGGCAAGCTCAGCGGCCGCAATGCATTCAAGCAGCGGTTGCAGGAACTGGGTGTGACCATGGCCAGCGAGGCCGACATCAACACGGCCTTCATGCACTTCAAGGAACTGGCCGACCGCAAGTCCGAAATTTTCGACGAGGACATCCTTGCGCTGGTCAGCGCGGAAGAGCACTCGAACGTTGACGAACAGTTTGCTTTTGTCTCGCTCTCGCAGCACAGCGAAACCGGCGAACGTCCCCAGGCCAAGGTTGTCTTCACCGTTCAGGGCAAGGAAGTCACCAGTGAATCCGACGGAAATGGCCCGGTTGATGCTTCTCTCAAGGCCATCGAATCGCACGTCAAGAGTGGCGCGGAAATGGTGCTTTACTCGGTCAATGCGATAAGTGGCTCGACAGAAAGCCAAGGAGAGGTTACAATTCGGTTACAAAATGCGGGGCGGGTGGTCAACGGTGTCGGGGCAGATCCGGACATCGTGGTTGCGTCGGCAAAGGCTTATTTGAGTGCGCTCAACAAGTTACAGAGCCAAGCTGAGAAAGTGGCGGCACAAGGTTAGGTGACAGGCGGTTCTTGTTATTCGATTGAAGAACAGGTCGCAAGTAACTGATATTGCGTGCCTTTTTTGATTTGGATACACTGCGGTTCTCATTTTCGCCGCTGGAGATTTAATAATGTCTGAAACCCGCCCCCGCCGAGTTTCCAGCCAGCGGTTCTTGCCCGCAGTCAAATTCGTCGCCGTCGCGCTCTGCGCCACGGCGTTTTTGCTGTCCGGTGCACAGGCCGCCAAGAAGGAAAAAACAACCGCAGCCAAGACCGCCGTGGCCAAGAAGGCCGCAGGACCGGTGCCGGTCGAAGTCAAGCGTTCTGCCAAGGCGCCGCGTGGCGCCAAGGTCGCCGATCGAAGCGAGAAGGTCGTCCGTGGCGGCCGCAACGTGGTGGCTTCCATTCGCCAGAAGAACGGCAAGACGGTGGTTGCCGTGCAACGCCGTTCGGTGGTCCGCGTCGAGACGCCGGCACGCCAGTCCTTCGGGCAACTGGCCGGCCTGCACGGAACCGATGACGCACTCGACCTGAAATCGAGCGTGGCGCTCGTGATCGACCAGGACACGCATGAAGTGCTGTTCAGCAAGAACGACCATGCGGTGCTTCCGATCGCGTCGCTCACCAAGCTGATGACCGGCCTCCTGATCAGCGAAGCGCATCTTCCGAACGACGAGCTGATCACCATCACCCAGGACGACGTGGATACCGAGAAGGGCAGCCGTTCGCGCCTGACGGTCGGCACCACGCTGTCGCGCGGCGAGCTCCTGCACCTGGCCCTGATGTCGAGCGAAAACCGCGCGGCGCATGCACTGGGCCGCACCTATCCCGGCGGCCTCGCAACCTTCGTGAGCATCATGAACGCCAAGGCAAAGATGCTCGGCATGAAGGACACGCGCTACGTGGAACCCACCGGCCTGTCGAGCCGCAACCAGTCGAGCGCGCAGGACCTCGCCCTGCTCGTCAATGCCGCCTATTCCGACGCCACGGTGCGCTCGCTGTCGACCTCGCCTGAATACCAGGTCGAGGTGGGCAACCGCGTGCTGCAGTTCAACACGACCAACCGTCTCGTGAAGAGCCCGGATTGGGAAATTGGCGTGCAGAAGACGGGCTACATCTCCGAAGCCGGCCAGTGCCTCGTGATGCAGGCCAAGGTGGCGGGGCGCAAGCTGATCATGGTGTTCCTGGATTCGGCCGGCAAGTTCAGCCGCATTGCCGATGCGGAACGCGTTCGCCGCTGGGTCGAGGCCACGCACGCTTCGACGGGCTCGCCGGCTGCATCGCGCAGCACGTCGGCCTACCAGGTCGCCGGTTGATCGGCTGGCCGCCCTGAGCAGGGCGCGTTGGCAGGCAGCAGGGCCGCGGCGCGGCCCGCTGGCGGGGTCGTCAGCCTGCCACGGAGCCTGAAGTGCCGCTTGTGCTGGCCGCCGCGGAACCCGTCGAGGCCGCCGCTCCAGCATCCTTGTAGCCAAGCGCCCCCGAGATTTCGTTGGCCGTGGCCTGCAGCTTGGGCAGCCATCCTTCGTCGAGCCGGTCCGCAGGTGCGGAAATCGACAATCCCGCCACCAGTTTGCCCTGGTCGTCGTAGATGCCGGCGGCCATGCAGCGCACGCCCAGTTCGAGCTCCTCGTTGTCGCGCGCAATGCCGTACTGGCGCGCCTTCGACAGCTCGCGCTCGAGTGCGGGCAACTGCGTGATGCTGTTGCGCGTGTGGCCGGCCAGGCCGGTTCGCGTGGCGTAGCTGCGCACGCGCTGCGGATCATCGGCCGCCAGGAACAGCTTGCCGGTGGAGGTCAGGTGCAGGGCAGCCCGCCCGCCGATGGCGCGCACCACCTGCATGCCCGAACGCTCGCTGTACGAGCGCTCGATGTAGACGATTTCGTCGCCCTGGCGCATGCTGAGGTTGACGGGCTGCTGGGTGAGCTTGTGCAGCTCGCGCATCGGCCCCAGGGCGGCGTCGCGCACGTTGAGCCGGCCCTTGACCAGGTTGCCGAGTTCCAGCAGCCGCATGCCGAGCCGGTAGCTGCCGGCCTCGGGCCGATCGACAAAACGGCCGACCGCCAGGTCGTTGAGGATGCGGTGGGTGGTGGAGGGGTGCAGGCCCGTCTTCTCGCTGATTTCCTTCAGCGAAATGGCCTCCTCGCGCGAGGCGAGCACGTCGATCAGCGCGAACATGCGCTCGATCACCTGGATGACTGGAACGGCAGGAACGTCGGATTGGTTTTTTCTCATGGCGCGATGCGGTGTGGACCGGGCGCCATTTTACCTTGTGAAATCAGATGGTGCTTGCCAGCGTCCGTCGATCAGCAGTTCGTGCGGCGCAAAGCGCGCCTTGTAGTTCATCTTGGCGCTGCCTTCGATCCAGTAGCCGAGATAGACGTGCGGCAGGCCGAGCTTGCGCGCCTGCTCGATCTGCCACATCACGCTGTAGGTGCCGTAGCCTGCGCTGCTGTCGGGTTCGTAGAAGGTGTAGACCGCAGAAATGCCGTCGTTCAGCACATCGAGTATCGACACCATCTTGAGCGCGCCGGCCGTGCCGTCGGGCAGTGCCTCGCGGAATTCGACGAGCCTGGAGTTGACGCGGCTCTGCAGCAGGAACTGGGTGTACTGGTCGATGCTGTCGTGGTCCATGCCGCCGCCGGCGTGGCGGCCGGTCTGGTAGCGCAGATAGAGCTTGTAGTGCTCTGGCACGAAGCACAGCTTGAGCACGCGCGCCAGCAGGTTCTGGTGCTGCTTCACGGCGCGGCGCTGGCTGCGGCTGGGGTGGAAGCTGTTGACCAGCACGCGCAGCGGTATGCAGGCGCGGCAACCGTCGCAGTAGGGCCGGTAGGTGAACATGCCGCTGCGCCGGAAGCCGCTGAGCACCAGGTCGGAGTAGGCGTCGTTGTGGATCAGATGGCTGGGCGTGGCCACCTGCGAGCGGGCCTGGCGGTCCGGCAGGTAGCTGCAGGGGTAGGGCGCCGTCGCGTAGAACTGCAGCGTGTGAAGCGGAAGATCCTTGAGGTGCGTCACGTCGGTCCGGAAGGTCGCGCGGAAAGGAGTTCTGCCCAGTATACGGGCTCGAAATGCCACTGTGGCCCCTGTTGTTCCCGGGCCCTCGCGACGTGCGCGACGAAGCGGCTGCGCGATATTTCGCGGGCTCCCAGGCTGGCCAGATGGGAGGTGTTCTGCTGGCAGTCGATCATCTTCACCTGGAAGCGGCGGCACAGGCACACCAGCGCGGCCAGCGCGATCTTGGAGGCGTCCGGACGGCGCGTGAACATTGATTCGCCGAACACCGCGCGCCCCAGCCCCACGCAGTAGAGGCCGCCCGCGAGCTTGCCGTCGATCCAGGTTTCCACGCTGTGCGCGTGGCCGGCCCGGTGCATCGCCATGTAGGCCTGCACCATGTCCGGCACGATCCAGGTGCCCGATTGGCCGGTGCGCGGCGATTGCGAGCAGGCCGCGATGACCGAGGCGAAGTCATGGTCGATCCGCACCTCGCAGCCGGCGGTCTGCGTGAAGCGGGCCAGGGTCTTGCGCAGCGACCTGTGGAGCCTGAATTCGGCCACCTGCAGCACCATGCGGGGGTCGGGGCTCCACCAGAGAATCGGCTGGTCTTCGCTGAACCAGGGGAACACGCAGCGGCCGTAGGCGTGCACCAGGGTGTCGACGTCGAGCGCGCCGCCGGCGGCGAGCAGGCCGGGTACGGGGTCGTGCTCGCCCCAGGCGGAGGCGGGGTCGGGCAGCGCGTCGCCGGGTTCGAGCCAGGGCAGTTGTTGCATGGCCGTAGGTATACACGGCTTCGCCCGCGCTTCGGCCGAGGCCGGAAAAATGCCCATCCTGCAGCGGGAAGGCAAACGATTGCAGCCCGCGCGCCACAGGCGCCGCCCGTGAAGCGCACAAGACTATCCGAAGCCCATATAGTGCTGCTTCCCATTCGCACTCCATACGGACCCGCCGGGCCAGCGTTGCCCGGTACCGGCCTGCCCAAGAGGACCACGTTGACCACTGATTCCATCCCCACCCGTTTCGGCAGCGGCCAGGCAGTGCGCCGCCTCGAGGACGAGAGCCTGCTGTCCGGCGCAGGCCGCTACACCGACGACGTTGCGCTCCCCGGCCAGACGCATCTCGTCTTTCTTCGGTCGCCCTATCCGCATGCACGCATCGTGTCGATCGACACGGCCGCCGCCGCCGCCATGCCCGGCGTGCTGCGCGTGATCACCGGCGCCGAGCTGGCCGAGGCCGGCGTCAAGCCGATGCCGGGCGCCGTGGGCTTCAAGCGGGCCGACGGCAGCGACTGCGCCAGCCCGCCGCGCCTGGCCCTGGCGCATGGCAGAGCCCGCTTCGTGGGCGAGGCCGTGGCCGCGGTGGTGGCCGAAACCGTCCAGCAGGCACGCGATGCCGCCGAGGCGGTGGTGGTCGACTACGAGGCGCTTCCCATGGTGGTCGACCTCGCAAGCGCCACCGCCGACAGTGCGCCGCTGCTGTGCGATGAAGCCACCGGCAACGTCGCCGCCGAAATGCGCCATGGCAGCAGCGACGCCGCAACAGCCGCCTTTGCCAAGGCGAAGCACGTGGTCGCGCTCGACGTGGTCAACCAGCGCGTGGTGGCGCTGACCATCGAGCCGCGCTCGGTGCTCGCGGCGCCCGACGCCGAATCCGGCCGCCTGACCATCCGCATGAGCACCCAGATGCCTTCGGGCGTACGCGATTCGATCTGCGCCGCCATCGGCCTCGCGAAAGAAAAGGTGCGCGTGGTGGTGGGCGACGTGGGCGGCGGCTTCGGCATGAAGACCGGCGCCTATCCCGAAGACATCGCCGTGGCCTTTGCCGCGCTGCAGGTCAAGCGCCCCGTGAAATGGGTGGCCGACCGCAGCGAAGAGTTTCTTTCGAGCGCGCACGGCCGCGACATCGAAGCCAAGGCCGAACTCGCACTCGACGCCGACGGAAAGATCCTTGCGCTGCGCATCAAGACGCTGGCCAACGTCGGCGCCTATGCCACCGGCACCGGCGTGGCGATCCAGCTCCTGATCGGCCCCTGGGTGCAGACCAGCGTCTACGACATCCAGACCATCGACTTCCATTTCAAGGCGGTGCTCACCAACACCGCGCCCACCGGCGCCTACCGTGGCGCGGGCCGTCCCGAGGCGATCTTCACCATCGAGCGATTGATGGACGAGGCCGCCCGTCAGACCGGCATCGACCGCGTCGCGCTGCGCCGCCGCAACTTCATCCGCCCCGAGCAGATGCCCTACAGGAACCCGATGGCGCAGACCTACGACACCGGCAAGTTCGAGTCGGTGATGGACCAGGCACTGGCATTGGCCGACTGGCATGGCTTCGAGGCCCGCGCCGCCGAGTCAGCGCGGAACGGCAAGCACCGCGGCCTGGGCATTGCCACCTTTCTCGAATGGACCGGCGGCAACGTGTTCGAGGAGCGTGTCACGGTCTCGGTGCAGGCCGATGGCGTGATCGAGGTGTTCTCGGCCGTCAACGCCATGGGGCAGGGCATTGCCACCTCGCTCGCGCAGCTGGCGGTCGATGCCTTCGGCGTGCCGATCGAGAAGGTGCGCGTGGTGCTCGGCGACACCGACCGCGGCGACGGCTTCGGCAGCGCCGGTTCGCGCTCCCTGTTCACCGGCGGCTCGGCGGTTCGCATCGGCGCCGAGCGCACCATCGACAAGGCGCGCACGCTCGCGGCCCAGGAGTTCGAAGCCGCCATCGACGACATCACCTACACCCGCGGCGTCTTCACCGTGGCCGGCACCGACCTGGAACTCGACCTGTTCGCGCTGGCGGGCAAGCAGCCCGGGCGCGAGATCTTCGTCGACTCGACCAGCACCGTGGCCGGGCCGACCTGGCCCAACGGCTGCCACGTCTGCGAGATCGAAATCGATCCGCCCACAGGCGAGATCAGCGTGGTGGCCTACAGCTCGGTCAACGACGTGGGCCGCGTGATCAACCCGATGATCGTTCGCGGCCAGCTCGAAGGCGGTGCAGTGCAAGGCATCGGCCAGGCGCTTTACGAGCAGGTGGTGTACGACAACGAAACCGGCCAGCCGCTCACCGGCAGCCTCATGGACTACGCCGCGCCGCGCGCGGACATCGTCCAGGCCATGTTCCACATGGAAATGGACGAGTCGACCCCGTGCGCCAACAATCCGCTCGGCGTGAAGGGCGTGGGCGAGCTGGGCACCATTGGCGCCACGCCGGCCATCGTGAACGCCGTGGCCGACGCCTTCGCGCGCAACGGTCTTGCGGCCAGCGCTCCGCACCTGCACATGCCGCTGAGCCCGGCGCGCGTGTGGCAGGCCATGCACACCGTCGACTGAGCGTCTCCAGGCCGGTGATCGAAGGGCGCACGCACCATGCTCGTCACCACCGAACTGCAGACCGATGCGATCCGCGTGTCGAGCTACCGCTGCGACGCCCGGCCCGGCGCGCGGCCGTTCACCGAGATGCACACCGAGCATTCGGTTTCGTACGTACGCAAGGGCAGCTTCGGCTACCGCACGCGCGGCAACGCCTACGAGCTGGTGGCCGGGTCCGTGCTGGTGGGCTGTCCGGGCGACGAGTACGTCTGCACCCACGATCACCATGTCTGTGGCGATGAATGCCTGGCGTTCCATCTGTCGCCGGGCTTCGTCGACCTGATCGGCGGCGACCAGCGGGCCTGGCACACGGCAGGACTTCCGCCGCTGCCCGAACTGATGGTGCTTGGCGAGCTTGCGCAGGCCGCGGCGGAGGGGCGCAGCGATGCGGGACTCGACGAGCTGGGCATGTGGTTCGCGAGCCGTTTCGTCGAGGTGGTGGAAGGGCGCGGCAAACCCGCGCCGCCATCCGCCGCCGCACGCGACAGGCGCCGTGCGGTCGATGCAGCGATGTGGATCGACGCGAATTCGCAGGACGACATCGGCCTCGAAACCGCGGCCTCCGAAGCGGGACTGAGTCCGTTCCATTTCCTGCGCCTGTTTTCGCAGGTGCTCGGCGTCACGCCGCACCAGTACCTGGTCCGCTCGCGCCTGCGCCACGCGGCGCGGCTGCTGGTGGACGACGACCGGCCCGTGACCGACGTGGCCTTCGAGGTCGGCTTTGCCGACCTGAGCAACTTCGTTCGCACCTTCCACCGCGCGGCCGGCGTGTCGCCGCGCGGCTTTCGCCAGGCTGCCAAGGGCGATCGCAAGATTTTCCAAGACCGCCTGGCCGCCCTGTTCAATGATGACCGCCTGATTCATTCATCGAGCAGAAAGTCATCGCCATGTACGACCACATCGGACTGAAAGTCAAAGACCTTGCCGCGAGCCGGCGCTTCTACGAGGCTGCGCTCGCGCCGCTCGGCCATGTGCCGGGCTCCTACGACGACAGCTATGCCGGCATAGGTCCCGCCGGCGAGCCCGCGCTCTGGCTCTATGCGGCCGAGGGCGCCAAAGGACCGGGAACACACATCGCATTCCGTGCGGCCGATCACAAGGCTGTCGAGGCCTTCCACAAGGCGGGCTTGAAGGCTGGCGGCACAGACAATGGCGGCGCCGGCCCGCGTACCGACTACAGCCCGACCTACTACGCGGCCTTCCTGATCGACCCGGACGGCAACAACGTGGAGGCGGTCTGCCCCTGAAGGCGCGCACAACCCATGGCAACGATCTACAAGGAATTCATCGTGGAAGCCGATGCGGCGCGGATCTGGGACGCGTTGCGCGACTTCGGCGCCGTGCACACGCGCCTTGCGCCCGGCTTTCTCACGGGCTGCAAACTGGACGGGGAGGGCGCGCGCATCGTCAGTTTTGCCAACGGCCTGGTGGCGCGCGAGCTGCTCGTGGGCATCGACGAGCCGAACCGCCGGCTGGCCTACACCGTCACCGACGGCAAGGCCAGCCACCACCACGCATCGGCCCAGGTGTTCGCGCTGGGTGAAGGCCGCTCGCGCTTCGTCTGGATCACCGACGTGCTGCCCGACGAACTCGCGGCCTACATCGAGCCGATGATGGCGCAGGGCGGGCTGGCGATGAAGAAGACGCTGGAAGCGGCCGGCTAGAAGTCTTCGAGCGGCAGGCCCACGTAGTTCTCCGCCAGCGCGGTGGAGGCCGCGTGCGAATGCACGAGGTAGTCGAGTTCGGCTTCCTGGATCTTCTGGCCGAAGGCGCCGGTTTCGGGAAAGCGGTGCATCAGCGAGGTGAACCACCACGAGAAGCGTTCCGCCTTCCAGACGCGGCGCAGGCAGAGGTCGGAATACCGGTCGAGCGCGGAGGCCGATTTCTCGCCGTAGAAGATCTCGAGCGCCCGTGAGAGGTAGCCCACGTCGGCCGTTGCCAGGTTGAGGCCCTTGGCGCCGGTCGGCGGCACGATGTGCGCGGCGTCGCCGGCCAGGAACAGTGTGCCGAAGCGCATCGGTTCGGCCACGAAGCTGCGCAGCGGCGCAATGCTTTTCTCGAGCGAGGGGCCGGTCACCAGCCGCTCGCGGGCTTCGGGGTCGAGCCGTGCGCGCAGCTCGTTCCAGAAGGCCTCGTCGCTCCAGCTCTGGACCTTCTCGTCGGCCGGCACCTGCACGTAGTAGCGGCTGCGATGCGCGCTGCGCATGCTGCACAGCGCAAAGCCGCGCTCGGTGTTGGCGTAGATCAGTTCGTGCGACACCGGCGGCACGTCGGCCAGCACGCCGAGCCAGCCGAAGGGGTAGATCTTCTCGTAGGTCTGGATGGCGCCGGCCGGCACGCTGGCGCGGCTCACGCCGTGGTAGCCATCGCAGCCGGCGATGAAATCGCATTCGATCTCGTGCGTCTGCCCGTCCTTCTCGTAGCGCACGCGCGGGCGCGGCGAATCGAAGCCGTGCAGGCTGACATTGGCGGCGCTGTAGATGGTGGCGAGGCCTTCGGCCGAACGCGCTTCCATCAGGTCGCGCGTCACTTCGGTCTGGCCGTAGACCGTGACCTGCTTGCCGTCTGTCAGGCCGTGCATGTCGATGCGGTGCCGGGCGCCCTTGAACAGCAGTTCGATGCCTTCGTGCGGCAGCCCTTCGGCCTTGGCGCGCGCATCGACGCCCGCGCGCGCCAGCAGGTCCATGGTGACCTGTTCGAGCACGCCGGCGCGGATGCGCCCGAGCACGTAGTCGCCGCTCTGGCGCTCGACGATGACGTTGTCGATGCCGGCCTTGAAAAGCAGCTGCCCGAGAAGCAGGCCTGCCGGGCCCGCGCCGATGATCGCGACCTGTGTGCGCATGTTCGTGTCTCCAATGGTTTTCCGAGAGCGTAGGACGTGTGCGACCGGATGTCGCGGCGTGCGGCAAGGCTCTGTGCGATCATGCGAATGGCTGCGCGATCATCGCGCAACACTTCGCACATTGAACCAGATGACCATCGCCAAGGCCGACTTCATCGAGGGCATCGCCAAGGGAATGGCGGTGCTCGAAAGCTTCGACACCGAGCGCCAGCGCCTCAACGCCACGCTGGCCGCCGAGCGCGCCGGCCTCACGCGTGCCGCCGCGCGCCGGCATCTGCTCACGCTGGCCCACCTGGGCTACCTGGAGACCGACGGCAGCTATTTCTGGATGGCGCCCAAGGTGCTGCGCTTCTCGGGCAGCTACCTGGCGTCGTCGCGCCTGCCGCGCGCGCTGCAGCCCACGCTGAACCGGCTGGCGGCGCAGACCGGCGAATCGTTCTCGGCCGTGGTGCTCGATGGCGAAGAGGCGGTCATCATCGCGCGCAGCGGCGCCTACGGCACGCCGACCCGCGTGCTGGCCTATGGCCTGCACTTGGGCGCCCGCTTGCCGGCCCATGCCACCTCGACAGGCCGGGTGCTGCTCGCGGCCATGGCGCCGGCCCAGTTCACGC
This sequence comes from Variovorax sp. V93, assembly GCF_041154485.1. Taxonomy (NCBI): domain Bacteria; kingdom Pseudomonadati; phylum Pseudomonadota; class Betaproteobacteria; order Burkholderiales; family Comamonadaceae; genus Variovorax; species Variovorax sp. V93. The sequence goes on from NZ_AP028669.1 coordinate 2,525,678, forward strand.
AGTGGCTCAAGGGGCGTCACCTTGCGCGGCTCACGCCGCACACCACCACCCAGGCGCGCGGCCTGCGACAGCTGATCGCCCGCGTGCGCAAGGACGATTACTGCTTTGCCAGCGAAGAGCACGAGCTCGGCGTGCAGGCGCTCGCGGTGCCGCTGCGCGACATGCAGGGCCGCACGGTGGCCGCGCTCAACGTGGTGCTGTCCGGCACGCGCTACCAGGAGGAGACGCTCCAGCGCGAGATGCTGCCGCTGCTCTTCGAGGCGGCGCGCGAAGTCCGGTCGCTGCTGTGAGATGAACTTCCACGCGGCCGCCGCCTCGAATCCCGAAACGGACAAGACAACACCATGCGACTCCTGCTTCTCGAAGACGACGTGATGATCGGCGAGGCCGTGCTCGACCTGCTGCGCGCCGAGCAGTACGCGGTGGATTGGGTGAAGGACGGCGAGGCGGCCGAGTCCGCACTGCGCACCCAGCAGTACGACCTCGTGCTGCTCGACCTGGGCGTGCCGCGCCGCGACGGGCTCGAGGTGCTGCGCAGCCTGCGCGCCCGCAAGCAGCGCATGCCGGTGCTGATTGCCACCGCGCGCGACTCGGTGCAGCAGCGCATCGAAGGGCTCGATGCGGGGGCCGACGACTACGTGCTGAAGCCCTACGACCTCGACGAGCTGCTGGCCCGCATCCGCGCCCTGCTGCGCCGCGCCGCGGGGCGCGCCGAGCCGGTGTACGAGCACATGGGCGTGAGCATCAACCCCGCCACGCGCGAGGTCGCGGTGGATGGCCAGCCGGTGGTGCTTTCGGCGCGCGAATGGGCCGTGCTCGAACCGCTGATCGCGCGGCCCGGCATGGTGCTGTCGCGCGCCCAGCTCGAGGAAAAGCTCTACAGCTGGAAGGATGAAATCAGCAGCAATGCGGTCGAGGTCTACGTGCACGGCCTGCGCAAGAAACTCGGCGCAGAGCTGATCCGCAACGTGCGAGGCGTCGGCTACATGGTGCCGAAGGCATGATCCGCACGCTGACCGGATCGCTGCGTGCGCGCCTGCTGTGGTTTTTGCTCGCGGCCATCGTGCTGGCCGCCGGCGCGCAGGCGCTGGTGGCCTATCGCACGGTGCTGAAGGAGGCCGACGAGATCTTCGACTACCACATGCAGCAGATGGCGCTGTCGCTGCGCGCGGGCTTGCCGCCGAGCGCGGCCGTGGGCGGCCTGGGCAGCGGCGAGCAGAACTTCGACTTCGTGGTGCAGGTGTGGACCGCCGACGGCGTGCGTATCTTCGAATCGGCCGAGCAGGCCGCGCTGCCGCAGCTGGCGGTGCTGGGCTTTGCCGACGTGCGCGCGCGCGGCACCACCTACCGCGTGTTCTCGATGCAGACGAGCGGGCTGGTGATCCAGGTTGCGCAGGACATGGCGGCACGCCGCAACATGGCCGGCGCACTGGCCCTGCGCACCATCGCGCCGGTGGCGCTGATGGCGCCGCTGCTCATGCTGGTGGTGTGGTGGGTGGTGAGCCGGTCGCTCGCGCCGGTGGCGCGCGTGCGGGGGCAGGTCGCGTCGAGGCAGGCCGACGATCTTTCTCCCGTGAGCGAGGAGAACCTGCCCGACGAGGTGCGTCCTCTGGTGCAGGAGCTCAACCTCCTGTTCGACCGGGTGCGGCACGCCTTCGATGCGCAGAAGCACTTCGTGGCCGATGCCGCGCACGAGCTGCGCTCGCCGCTGGCCGCGCTCAAGCTGCAGGTGCAAGGCCTGCAGCGCGCCTCCGATGCCGCGTCGCGCGAACTCGCGGTGAGCCGGCTGGTGGCAGGCATCGACCGCGCGACGCGTCTGGTCGAGCAGATGCTCGCCCTGGCCCGGCACGAGGCCAGCATGGCTGCGGGGGCCAAGCCGGAACCGGTCGACCTCAGCGAAGTGGCGCGCCTGGCCATCTCGGACGCAGTCGCGGCCGCGCAGGCCCGGCGCATCGACATCGGCATCTCGCATGCCGACCCGGCCGTGGTGAACGGCCAGCCCGAGGCGCTGCGCATGCTGCTGCGCAACCTGATCGACAACGCCGTCAAGTACACGCCAGAAGAGGGACGGGTCGACGTCGGCATAGCAAGCCTGGGCACGGCGGTCGAGCTGAGCGTGGACGACAGCGGCCCCGGCTTGCCCGAGGACGAGCGCGAACGCGTGCTCGACCGCTTCTACCGCTCGGGCGAGCCGCAGGCGCCGGGCAGCGGCCTCGGGCTGGCGATCGTGAAGTCGATCGCCGAGATGCACGGCGCCACGGTCGCGCTCGCGGCTTCGCCGACGCTGGGCGGCTTGCGGGTACTGGTGCGCTTTGCTGCCAAGGCCTGAACCGCCGTCCGCGGTTTAAGCCGCGCTTAAGCCGGCGGGCCGACATTCCTTCCATCGTGTTTGCGTGCAGACGCATTGAAAGGAAAGCTAGAAATGAACACCCGCCTGACTTCTCCCCATGCCCTGGTTCTTGCCCTGGCGACCGCCGGGGTGATCGGTGCCGTCGGTGCCGGCGCCTACACCAGTGCCCGCGCCGTGAATGCGCCGACCACCAATGCCACGAGCGTGGCGCCCGCGGCCATGGTGACGCTGCCCGACTTCTCCACCATCACCTCGCGCGACGGCCCTGCGGTGGTCAACATCAGCGTGACCGGTACCGCCAAGGCGTCCGAGGACCAGGCCGCAGCCGAGATGCAGGGCATCGACCCGGACGATCCGATGTTCCAGTTCTTCCGCCGCTTCCAGGGCCAGATGGGCCCGCGCTCCCAGCAGCGCGAGGTGCCGGTGCGGGCGCAGGGCTCGGGCTTCATCGTGAGCCCCGACGGCATCATCATGACCAACGCACACGTCGTGAAGGATGCCAAGGAGGTCACAGTCAAGCTGACCGACCGGCGCGAATACCGCGCGAAGGTGCTCGGCGCCGATGCCAAGACCGACATCGCGGTGCTCAAGATCGACGCCAAGAACCTGCCCACGCTCGCGCTCGGCAACACCAAGGACCTGAAGGTCGGCGAATGGGTGCTGGCCATCGGCTCGCCCTTCGGCTTCGAGAGCACAGTGACGGCCGGCGTGGTGAGCGCCAAGGGCCGCTCGCTGCCCGACGACAGCTACGTGCCGTTCATCCAGACCGACGTGGCGGTGAACCCCGGCAACTCCGGCGGCCCGCTGCTCAACACGCGTGGCGAAGTGGTCGGCATCAACTCGCAGATCTACAGCCGCAGCGGCGGCTATCAGGGCGTGTCCTTTGCCATTCCGATCGACGTGGCGGTACAGGTGAAGGACCAGATCGTCGCGACCGGCAAGGCCACGCATGCGCGGCTCGGCGTGGCGGTGCAGGAAGTGAACCAGGCCTTTGCCGATTCCTTCAAGCTCGACAAGCCCGAGGGTGCACTGGTCTCCAACATCGAGAAGGGCGGCCCCGGCGACAAGGCCGGCCTGAAGGCGGGCGACGTGATCCGCAAGGTCGACGGCCAGCCCATCGTCTCGTCGGGCGACCTGCCTGCGGTCATCGGGCAGCAGACGCCGGGCAAGAAGGTCACGCTCGAAGTCTGGCGCCAGGGCGAGCGGCAGGAGCTTTCGGCCAAGCTCGGCGATGCGAGCGACAAGCCGGTGCAGGTTGCCAAGAACGACAGTGCGGCGGGGCAGGGCAAGCTCGGCCTTGCGCTGCGGCCGCTGCAGCCTCAGGAAAAGCGCGAAGCCGCCATCGAGAACGGGCTGCTCGTCGAGGATGTGGCGGGGCCGTCCGCCATGGCCGGGGTGCAGGCGGGCGACGTGCTGCTGGCCATCAACGGCACGCCCGCCAGGAGCCTGGAGCAGGTGCGCGAGGTGGTGGCCAAGGCCGACAAGTCGGTGGCGCTGCTGATCCAGCGCGGCGAGGACAAGATCTTCGTGCCGGTGCGGATCGGCTGAAGCCCGCGCCAGGACAAAAGATGGCTTCATCCGAGGGCGGCCTTTCGGCACACATCCTGCCCACGTCGGCCACCATGATCGGGGTGTGCATGACCGTGATGTCGATCGGCCACCTGGGCCCGCGCGACGACCTGCGGCTGCTGATCGACCGCCTGCTGGCCATCGACGCACTGGTCTTCCTCGCCAGCGCACTCCTGTCTTTCATCTCGATGCGCTCGCGCAGTTCGGGCGTACGGCTGGAGGCCTGGGGCGAGATGGTCTTCATCGCGGGCCTCGCGCTGCTGGCCCTGGGCGCGGTGACGCTGGCGTTTGCGCTGCGCTGAGGCCGGCGCCCCGGCTCAGGATTCCTTGTTGCCCGGATCCTTGTCGGGAGCCTGCGCGTCGAGTTCGTCCTTGACGGACCGGTTTCCTCGAAGGACCAGGAAGAGCACGGCGCCCAGGCCAATGGCAACAATCACGGCAATGAATCCGCCGCCGGAGGCCCACCACCAGAACAGACCGCCTGCAACAAGCAGCAGCGCGGTGATGAGTAGAGATTTCAAGTGCATGGCGCGAGGCGATAGTACGTTGGCGCTAATGTACGCGTCGTTACCGTTCGGCGCCCAATTTGTATTCTGGGATATACCCTCTTTTTTGCTTTGCCGCAGGGACGTAGCACTCCATCGATGGGGCTTGTGCTGCCCGTTCCACCGTGTCGGTGAGCAGGCGAACTCGAAGGAAGGGATGAGCCACTCGTCCCAGGCTGGAAGAACCTGAAGCGAGCGAAGGGGGCGGTCACCCGTATGCCAGTGCGAGTTCCGTGATTCCTTCCGATGTGATCTTCACGACCACCGCGGATTCGTAGTTCCTGAACGAACTGCGAAGATCGAGCGGCGGGGAGATGTCCGCCTCGACGCAGCCCAGGGCCTTGAGCGTCGCGATGGCCTGGATCAACTCCGGATCCCGGACATGAACCGGGAACCTGGCATGTTCGAGTTCGAGCAGGTACTCAATGGGTGTCGCTGGCACGATGGGGAACATCATGGCCCAACCGTGTCGGCTTGTGTTCAGCCTGCGTTGATGAGATTCGTGCGGATCACCCTACAGGCGTCGGACCGGGTGCACGACCACAACAGGCCCGATGCTCACTCAGACTGGCCGCACGTCGAAGAACGCTTCATCGGTGTCCCCAAGGTCGCGAAAGCCGGCAGTTCGGGCCGCGTCGTAGGCCTTCATCCATCGCCTGGCGAGCGCCATCTCTTCTCTCGTGAGATCGGCTTCGCTGGACTCGCTGGCATTGTGGAAGGCGCGCAATGCACGCATGACGTCGCCGCCGAGATGCCGGTCGAGCTCGCGCCGGAAGCGCTGCTCCGAGACCTTGACGGCGTCCGCTGCCGGGTGCGGGTAGTCGGCAAGCCGCACGGTGTAGGCAACCCGGGGTTCGGGCTCGATGTCTTCGAACCTGAAAGGCGGGTCTTCCGAGGCATCGATCTGCCGGATCGTGGCCTCTTGCGTTGGAGCCGCAGCCTGGGGGTAAAAAAGTTCGGCTTGGTTCATGTTCATTTCTCCTGCGTCTTCTTGCTGGAAAGCGCCTGACCTTCGAACGGGTATCTCGACCCTCCGCATCAAGACTGTATGAATATACAGTAATATTGCGCTTGAACCCACTTTTGCAGTTGCCCCCGAATCTTGGTTTTGCGGGGCCCTTGGCGACATCGCCGAGGATTCCGCCCAGCCGTGTGCTGGGCGTTTTTTTATCTGATGCGACCGGACAGTCGAGGTTGTCCGACATGCCGAAGCGCGGATCCGGACGAGCATCGCGCCATGCAGCCACTCCGCCGGATTGCAGTCACTGTGATCGAAGAGGAAGAGGGCGCCTACCGCTGGCGCCTGATCGAGTTCGAGGGCAAAGGCTGGCATGTTCTCAGCCAGCAGTCGAGGTCCATGAAGACCTACAAGGCCGCGATGGCCGCCGGGCTGCTCGAGTTGCAGAAGATGGTCGACGATCTTGATGCCGGGCCGCGCGAGGATGAGCCCGAGCCCGCGAAGGCCAGAAAGAAGAGCGGCTCTGTCTTCGGTTTCGGATTCGGGCTGCCGAAGATAGGGTGAGGCGCCTCAAAAGGAAATGCCCGCTACCTTTTGAGCAGTGGGTCCAGAGGCCTAGCAGTCGGCAGTGGCCCCAGCACCCGCAGAAGCACGAATGCTCGGTCTCATTGAACCTGGGGCATCCTTAGAGCGATTCAGCAGCCTGTTTTTCAACTTCATAAACAGGCAATCCTTTGATCATGTCAAGTCGCTTGTTTGCCGTTACATATGAAAGATTGCCGTATTCATCTCTGCTTTCACGGTAGTTGGATGGCGAATATGCGGCTTCAACTGACAAGACTTCAACCCTGTCGTTTAATAAATCTTTGCGAACATAGAAAGCATTGTTGCCAGCCGCGTTTGTCCCAACCAGTGCATAGCCTTTCTTGTCTGCAAGATAAGTCATGGCTGCGAGTGAGGCGCCCCAATACAGATTCGAATGATGGATATTGGTCCTGTAAAAGTCGGCTTGGTAGGGAATGGTAATTTTTCTATTTGCCCCAAATACAGGATTGTATTCGCAAATAAGTATGCGTGGCTTGAAGCTTTTTATTGCTTCGAGTATGAAAAAATCGTTGCCGTCCAGGTCTATGGACAGTATCCCTAAATCTTCTTCGAAGCCGCTTGCTGCGAGTATGTCTTCAATATTTTCCTTTGTAATGAATCTGTCGACTGAATTCAAGTGGTGTTTCCAGTAGAAGTATGAGTTTTTTAATCGCTGGATGTTGGACGTAGAGCCGTCGATTACGAAGCCTTTCCAATCGTCCTTCATTAGCAAGAAGCGGCAGTTGGACTCGAAAAAATCTTCCACCCCAAACTCAATGAAAGTTTTATTTTTTATTTCTATTGACTTTGTCAGGTGCTGGATGATTCCATCCTCACCCCATTGTGAAAAAACCTTGAACTCGTAGTCTTTAAGATTTTTGGTTGTCCTGCCATCATTCAGGCTGGAGAGTATGATGCCTTGATTGATCTTTATCTCATCGAATCTCTGATTGATGTTGGCGAGGGTCGACAAAGCTTGTTTAAGCCTGGCGATTGCTTTTTTCAAGTAGTTCATGTTGGCTCTTTTGCTGATGAGTGCGTTGGTTCCAGGCGACGCACGTTTGTCGGGTGTTGCGCAACAATTCGCGCCATTGAGTGATAAACATCAACCCAGCCGCCGTACCCAGCAAATGATCCTGAGGGTTCAAGACAATTCGAAGTGCAGTCCGGAACCTGGCGATAAAAGCAGGTTAGGGGTGCCAGAAGCCTGCGCAAAGTGACATTTGTCCTTTTTCATATGAGTGAAACGCCCCGGTTCTTCGTCTTCGATGGCGATCACCCGTGATCGACCGCGACCGTAATGACGAAGACGGGCTATCAGGACGTGCTGACTTGTGCAACCCTGGCAATCGGGCGGGGTTTGGGAGGCGATCGGACACACGCTATCGGCGAACCTGATTCAGCTGTGGCTGATGCAGTACGACCGGGGCGAGCTCAGCACCAAGGAGGCCGAAGCATCGGGCATCGCGGAGTAAGAAGCCAAGGTCACGGCCTCGGGGTGGCCGGCTTCACCTGCATCCGGGTTGCCACGGGCGGTGGCGGGCGCGATCGACGGGTTGATCTCCCCGAGGATGCGGCGGCCACGGGCTGTGGCCAGCCTCGCGGGGCATGCCTCGGCGACTACTGGATATTTGGCGATTGCCAAACAAGACGCCCCAAAAGGAAATGCCCCGCTACCTTGTGAGTAGCGGGGCATCCAGAGGCCTTGCGGCTTGTAGTGGCTCCTCGACCTGGGCTCGAACCAGGGACCTACGGATTAACAGTCCGGCGCTCTACCGACTGAGCTATCGAGGAACAAGCCTCAGATTATAGCGTGATTTTTTGGGCCTTTCGAGCGCACCAATGCGGACGCAATAAATTTCTGAAAATTTTTGGGGCCCGCGCTCAGAGCGACACGCTCAACCCCAGGCGCAGCGTGCGCGGCGCACCTGGAAAGAGATAGACGTGGCCGAACTGGTAGGGCGATTCCTTCCAGTAGCGGCGGTCGAACAGGTTGTCGATGGCGATGCTCCAGCTCGTGTTCACGCCGCGCAACCGCGTGTCGTAGCGCAGCACCGCATCGACGCGTGTCCATGAGGGCAGCGCGATCGAACCATCGGGCAGCACGTTGCGGCGGCCTTCATGCGAGAGCTGTCCGAGCAGCTCGAGACCCGGCACCGAAGCCACGCGGTAGCCGGCCTGCGCGCGCAGCACCTGCTTGGGCACGTTGGTGGGCGACTGGCCGTTGGTGACGGGCTCGGCCGTGCTTCCGCGGCGCTTGGCATCGATCAATGTCAGGCTGCCCGCAAGGCGCCAGGGCCCCGTGTTCCACTGCGCGCCCGCTTCGAGTCCGCGGTGCACGGCGCTGCCGTCGTAGCGTCCGTCGCAGGGCGTGGTGCCGAGCCGGTTGCAGGCATCGAGGTTCGTCATCGGGCGCTTGATGTCGAACCATGCGAGCTGCCAGGCGAAGGCGTCGCTGCCGCCCTTGAGCCCGAGCTCCCATTGGCGCGAGGTCAGCGCGGGCAGCGCCTCGCCGGCATTGGTGTATTGCGAGCTCTTGTTCGGCACCACCTGCGACTCGACGCCCTTGCCCCAGCTCGCATAGGCCAGGAGACCTGGCTGGATGGCGAAGCTGGCGGCGATCCATGGGGTGGTGATGCCGTCCTTGTAGCCGGTGGGGCGCGTGCCATCGGTGCGGATGCTGTCGCGGTCCAGCCGCGTGTGGCGCACGCCGAGCCAGGTGGTGAAACGGCTGTTCCAGCGGATCGCGTCCTGCACCGAGAGCTCGGTGGAACGCTCGTCGCGGTTGGTGTTGGCGTCGGTCAGCGTGGGGTCGGGCGGCACGATGGCCGTGGCCCAGACGTTGCCGGTGCCGACGTAGTTGTAGGCCTGGTCCTGGAAGCGGTTGCGCACGCGGCTCGCGAGCAGGCCGAAGCCGAGCTCGTGCCGCACGCTGCCGGTCATCACGTTGCCCTTGAGATTCAGGCTGCCGGCCGTTTGCGTGCGCCGCTCGTTCTCGCTGCGGAAGTCGTAGAAGTCGAAGGTGCCGTCGGAGCAATAGCGGTCGTAATTGCCCTCGGCACCGCAGCCGAAGGCATAGGCCAGCCGGTCATTGGTCTTGAGCCTTTGCTGGCCGATCTGCGCGCTCCAGCGCCAGTCGGCATTGAGCGCCTGGCTGAAGCGCACGCTGCCTGTGAGCGCGTTGAACTCCGAAGGCTGCGACCACGGCTGGTTGTTGAGGTTGATCTTGGGGTCCACCGGCGCGGGCAGCGTGCTCCCCAGCAGGCTGAAGCCGTTCTGGCTTGGCTGCGTCTTGTGGCTGCGCTCGATCTCGAACTCGAGCACCGAATCGCGCGTGATGCGCCAGTCGCCAGCCAGCGAGAACAGGTTGCGGTTGCCGTCGAGGTTGTGCACGAGCGGCTTGAGGTTTTCGTTCGCCACGTTGAGGCGATAGCCGAACTCGCGGTTCGCACCGAAGCGCCCGCCCAGGTCGAGCGCGCCGAGCACGCTGCCGCGGCTGGTGGTTTCGATGCGCAGCGTGCGCAGGTCCTGCTCGGTGGGCCGCTTGACCACGTAGTTGACCAGGCCGCCCGGCGCGCTGGTGCCGGCCTGGATTCCACTGGTGCCGCGCAGGATCTCGATGCGCTCCTTGTTGTCGAGCGGGATCGATGTCTCGGCGCTGATCGGCAGGCCCTCGCGCCGGTAGTTGAAACGGTTGTCCAGCACGAAGCCGCGCACCGTGAGGTAGTCCCAGTAGCCGGCCGAGTTGTAGGCGTCGGTCACCGAGGAATCGAACTGTGTGAGGTCGGCGAGGCGGCGCGCACCGCTCGCGCGAAGCTGCGTGCTGTCGACCACCGTGGCCGAGAGCGGCAGTTCGCGCAGCGGCACGTCGCCGAAGCCGCTCAACTCGGCTTGCGGGGCTGCGCTGCTTTCGTTCACCGTGACGGCGGGCAGATCGGTTGGCTGCTGGGCCTGCGCGCCGCCGGCCGCCAGAAGAAGGGCGATGCCCACTGCATGAGAGATCGGCGACAGCGGCCAGGATCGGGATTGCTTTTGTGTCATTGGTTCATTCATGCGGAGGCGGCGCCCATGGCCGCCATCCATTGCGCGGCCGTGGCCTCGGGATCTTCTGCGGCGACGAGCGCGCGCACCACGGCGACCGAGCCGACGCCGGTGGCCAGCACCTCGGGCAGCCGCACCGCATCGATGCCGCCGATGCCCACCTGCGGATAGCCGTGCAGCAGGCGCGCATAGGCCGCAAGACGCGCCACGCCCTGCGGCGCGGTCGCCATCTTCTTGAGGGTGGTCGGATACACCGCGCCCATCGCGATGTAGCTCGGGCTCACCGCATCGGCGCGCACCATCTCGGCATAGCCGTGGGTGCTGACGCCCAGCCGCAGGCCCGCATCGCGGATCTGCCGCACCTGTTCGGGCGAGAGCGCGTCGAGGTCTTCCTGGCCCAGGTGCACGCCATAGGCACCCGCGGCGATGGCCGTCTGCCAGTGGTCGTTGATGAAGAGCAGCGCGCCCGTGCCGCGCACGGCATCGACGGCCGCGTGCACTTCTTGTTCAGTGGCTGCCGCGTCGTCGGACTTGAAGCGCAGCTGCACTGTGGGAACGCCGGCGCGCGCCATGCGGCCGACCCATTGCGCATCGGGCAGCACGGCGTAGAGGCCGAGCCGTTCGGGGCAGGGCGCGAAGGCGTCGGCGCGCGCGGTGGGCGGAAACGCGCGCAGGCCGAAATCGGCGGGCGTCTCGGGCCATTGGTTCGCATCGAACGCACCGGTGCGCACCGTCTGCGCCTGCCACGCCCGTGCCAGGCATTCGGCATCGATCTCGATGAAGCCGAGCGCCGTGCAGGCTTGCTTCGCGCCGCGATACACCGGGTCGTCCGAGGAAAAGCGGCCCGCCGAAATGGCCGCGGCCGTGGCGGCGCCGAAGCGCAGCCCGTGGGCTGCGACGATGGCGTGGGAGACGGCGCGGGAATCGGCGTGGGAGTCGGTTGAAGCGTTCATGCTGCGTGATGCCAGAAGGGCGTGCCGAGCACCGGCGTGCTGGGCTGCGCCGAGTCCTGCGCGGCCATGGCACCGGCGCGGTGGGCCGCGCGGCCGGCCTGCACGGCGTCGGCAAATGCGCCGGCCATCGACACCGGGTCCTGCGCCAGCGCCACGGCGGTGTTGAGCAGCACGCCGTCGTAGCCCCATTCCATGACCTGGCAGGCATGCGATGGCAGGCCCAGGCCCGCATCGACCAGCATCGGCACGTCGAGCCGCTCGCGCAGCAACTGCAGCGCGTAGGGATTGACAGGCCCGCGGCCGGTGCCGATGGGTGCCGCCCAGGGCATCACGGCCTGGCAGCCGACGTCGACCAGCCGCTGGCACAGCACGAGGTCCTCGGTGCAATAGGGCAGCACCTGGAAGCCGTCGCGGATCAGCTGCGATGCGGCGTCGACGAGGTTCAGCGTGTCGGGCTGCAGCGTGTAGTCGTCGCCGATGAGTTCGAGCTTGATCCAGGGCGTGTCGAACAGCTCGCGCGCCATCTGCGCGGTGGCAATCACTTCCTGCACGCTGTGGCAGCCGGCGGTGTTGGGCAGCACGGGCACTGCGAGCCGGCGCAGCAGCTCCCAGAAGCCGTTGCCGCTGTCGCTTGCGCCGGGGCTGGCGGACTGGCGGCGCAGCGAGGCCGTCAGCATGGCGGGCCTGGCGCGCTTCACCGCGGCTTCGAGCAGGTCCGGCGAGGGATAGCGCGCGGTGCCCAGCAGCAGGCGGCTCTGGAAGGTCTGGCCGTAGAGGACCAGCGGGTCGTTGTCCGGATTGGAAGATGCGGTCGTTGTCATGGTGCGTGTTGTCTCCATCTCTGTGGGGTGCCTGGCTCAGCCGCCGGTCACGGGGCGGATCACTTCGATACGGTCGTCAGGCTGCAGCCCGCGCGCCGCATGGGCCGAGCGCGGCACGAACTCGCGGTTCACGGCCACCGCGAACGGCGGCACGGCATCGAGTGCGGCCAGCGCGTCGATCACGGTGGCGCCGTCCGGCAGCGCGAAGGGCTTGTCGTTGATCAGGACGTTCATCGTCATGCTTGGGAGGTCTCCAGGCCGAGCTTCTGCGCCAGTGCCGAGCGGCCGTCCACGAGCAGCTCCATGGCCGAATCGAGCACCGCGGGCGCGATCATGAAACCGTGGCGGTACAGGCCGTTGATCTGCAGCACGCGCGGTTGCGGCTGCCGGATGGCGGGCAGGTTGTCGGGCAGCGTGGGCCGGCATTGGGTCGCGATCTCGAGGATGCGGGCTTCGGCGAAGCCGCTGTGCACCGCGTAGGCTGCGCTGAGCAGTTCGAGCGTGGAGCGCACGCTGGCGGGTGACATGTCGTCCGACTCGATCTCGGTCGCGCCGATCACGAACACGCTGCCCGGCTTGGGTGCGATGTAGAGCGGATAGCGCGGATGCACCAGCCGCGTGGGCCGCTGCAGCGCCACCTCGGGCGCGTGCACGCGGATGACCTCGCCGCGCACGCCGCGCAGCGCGTTCCACTGCGGCTTGGCACCGAGGCCGCGGCAGTCGATCACCCAGTCGGGCTGGCCCGGCGTGCCCGGAGAAAAATCGCCGGGTTCGCGTGGCGACTGCCAATGCAGCTTCACGCCTGGGCAGGCTTGCAGCGTGGCAAGCAGCGAAGCCAGCAACGCACGGTTGTCGAGCTGGCCTTCGCCCGGAAGGAACAAGCCCTGTGCGAAGCGCTGGCCGAGCGACGGCTCGAGCGCGGCAATCCCGCTGCCGTCGAGCGTGCGCATCGGCGCGAGTTCGGACACCTGCGTGCCGGTGCGCGCCAGTACGCGCGCGAGCCGCGCGGCCTCGGCGGCGTCCTGGCGGTGCCACAGCACCAGCGTGCCTTCGCGCTGGAAGAACACAGGCTGCGCCAGCGGCGCCAGCAGCGCGGGCCAGCGGTCCAGCGCGTACTGCCCCATGCGCACGACCGGCACCGGCGCGACGGCCGATTCGGCCAGCGGCGCGAGCATGGCGGCCGCCACGCGCGCGGCGGCGCCTTCGGCCTCGGGGCTGCCCGCCTCGAACAGCTCGACCTTGCAGCCGGCTTGCGCGAGCGTGACCGCGAGCAGCCGGCCCATGAGGCCCGCGCCGAGGATGGCGGCCGATTGGAATGGGAGGCTCATGGCCTTGCTCCTTCCCCCGCTGGGGGAAGGTTGGGATGGGGGCGGGCAGAGCGCTCGGTAGACACGCCGCTTGCCCCCACCCCAGCCCTCCCCCGGGAGGGGAGGGAGAAAGGCAGGGCCGGTCGCCGATAATTTTCAGCATGACCCAAGCACTTTCCGACGCGCCCCAAGCGCCCCTGCGCTACGCACGCGTGCTCTCGATCGCCGGCTCTGACAGCGGCGGCGGTGCCGGCATCCAGGCCGACCTGAAGACCTTCGCGGCGCTTGGCTGCTATGGCATGACAGCCATCACGGCGCTCACCGCGCAGAACACGCTCGGCGTCGCGGGCATCCACGGCGTGCCGCCGGCTTTCCTCAAGGCACAGATCCAGGCGGTGGTCGAGGACATCGGCGTCGATGCGGTCAAGCTCGGCATGCTGCATGCACCCGAGGTGGTCGAGGTGGTGGCCTGGGCCATCGATCACTACCGGCTGCCCAACGTGGTGCTGGACCCGGTGATGGTCGCCACCAGCGGCGACCGGCTGATAGCTTCGGAAACCGTGCAGGTGCTGGTGCGCGAGCTGTTCCCGCGCGCCGTGGTGGTCACGCCCAACCTCGACGAGGCAGCCTTGCTGATCGGCCATGCGATCGACGGCATCGATGCGCTCGACGATGCGGCCAGCGAACTGCTGGCGCTCGGCGCGCAGGCCGTGCTGCTCAAGGGCGGCCACCTGCCGGGCGACGAGGTGGTCGACGTGCTGCTGCAGTCCGACGGCACGCGCAAGCGGCTGGCCTCGCAGCGCATCGCGAGCCGCAACCTGCATGGCACGGGCTGCACGCTGTCGTCCGCCATTGCCGCGCACCTGGCGCTGGGGCTCGTATTGCCCGAGGCCGTCGAGCGCGCGCGCGCCTACATCCTCGGCGCGATGGCCGCCGGCGCGCATGTGAAGACCGGCGCGGGACACGGTCCGCTCAACCACGGCTTTGCGCCAGTGCCGACGCACCGCCTGCCGTCGTCGGCGTAGCCTTGGGCCGGCTGGCCCAGGCCAGCAGGAAGGTCGCGGCCAGCGTCGGCAGTGCCGAGCCGAACTGCGGCGCCCACCCGGCGAGCGCATGGTAGGCCGCGATGCCCGCAATCCAGATCAGCGCCGCGCCCAGGTCGACCCGACGCATGCCCACCGACGAAACCGCCTGGCCCGTACCCAGCCGCCCCAGGATCACGCCGTAGAGCGGCACGAACACCGAACTCAGCATCAGCAGGAACGGCTCGAGCGTATGCATCGGCAGCACCAGCGCGAGCGCGGTGCACAGCGCCGCGAGCAGGAGGCCCCAGCGCCGCACGCTCCAGCGCGGCAGCAGGCTGTGGGTGGACACCGAGCCCGAATACACATCGCCGTAGGCGTTGTCGAGTTCGTCGATCAGGATCAGGCCCAGCGCCACCAGCCCGCCTTGGGCGAGCAGCAGGGCGGTGACCAGGCCTGTGCCCGGTTCCGCCACGCTCACCACCATCACGCCGAGCGCATAGCACCAGACGTTGGCCAGCGCATAGCCGATCCAGGTGCCGCTGAAGGCGCTGCCCAGGCCGCCCGCGCTGCGCTTGCCGTGGCGCGCGTAGTCGGCCACCAGCGGCAGCCATGAGACCGGCATGGCAATCACCAGGTCGAGCGCGCCGAACATGCCCATGCCGCCATCGCCCGGCCGGGCCCAGAAGGCGTCGAGGCCCTTGGCTTGCAGGCGGGTTGCGAACTGCCAGCTCAGCCAGAGCAGCGACAGCACCACCAGCGGCAGGCCGAAGCGGCTCACGAAGCGCCGCACCAGCTTGACCATGGAGCCGGCCAGAAGCGCCAGCAGCACCGCGCCCCAGAGCAGCGTGGTGAGGGCGCCGCCCAGCGGTCCGCCGAGCGCCAGGCCGAAGGCCTGCTGGCCGATCGCCTGCGTACCCTCGCGCATGATCACGAGCTCGAAGGTGGTCCAGCCCACCAGCTGCACGATGTTGAGCAGCACCGGCAGCCGCGCGAAGGCGCTGCCGTAGGTGGCGTGCATCAGCCCGGCGCTCGCCAGGCCGCTCTCGCAGCCGAGCCGTGCGGTCCAGGCCAGCAGGCCCGCGCCGAGCAGCGAGCCCAGCACGATCGCGATGGCCGCGTCCCGCGTGCCCACCGCCGGCACCAGGTAGGCGCCGATCTGCATCACCAGCAGCCCGACGCCCAGGCTGAACCAGAGCGATGCGTGGTCGTGCCAGCCGAACGCGCGCTGCGACGCGGGCAGGGGCGCCAGCGCCTCGTTGGCGGAAGAAGGTTCGTCGTCGTGTGCCATCCAGTTGCTCCAGTGCAAAAGGTTTGGCAGGTGGGCGAGGCTCCGGCGGTGGGGCCATCGCGCGAGACAACGCGACAGGCCGCCGGACCAGCTTCCCTGCGCGAGGATTACCTCAGTCAGGTTCAAAGGGACTCTCTCAGTCAGCCCCGGAACGGATTCCGGTTCGACACCCCTAGCGTGGTGCTCCGCGCCGTGGCGCAGAGCGGAAACTATTGTACGAGCCTGCGCGCCCAGCCTCCAAACCATGGATGATGGTCCGGATATGGCAACCCGCGTGCCGCCACTTCGAGGATGTGTCCCATGAGCGATCCTGCAATCGACCAGTCCCTTGCCCGGGCCTTCCAGCGCTTCACCGAGGCCAACCCCGCGAGCCTGCGCCAGTTCGAGGCGCAGGCGCGCTACATGCCGGGCGCCAACAGCCGCTCGGTGCTGTTCTACGCGCCGTTTCCGCTCACCATTGCCAAGGGCGAGGGCGCCGCGCTCTGGGATGCCGACGGCCACCGCTATGCCGACTTCATCGCCGAGTACACGGCCGGCGTCTATGGCCACTCGGCACCCGAGATCCGCGATGCGGTGCTCGAGGCGATGCAGGGCGGCATCAACCTCACGGGCCACAACCTGCTCGAAGGCCGGCTCGCGAAGACCATCTGCGAGCGCTTTCCGCAGATCGAGCAGGTGCGCTTCACCAACTCGGGCACCGAGGCCAACCTGATGGCGCTCACGGCCGCGCTGCACTTCACGGGAAGGCGAAAGATCGTGGTGTTCTCGGGCGGCTACCACGGCGGCGTGCTCGGCTTCGGCGCCAAGCCGCTGCCGACCACGGTGCCCTTCGACTTCCTGGTGCTGCCCTACAACGATGCGCAGGCTGCGAGCGAGCAGATCGAGAAGCACCGGCCGGAGATTGCCGCGATCCTGGTCGAGCCGATGCAGGGCGCGAGCGGCTGCATTCCGGGGCGTCTCGACTTCCTGCAAGCACTTCGCGATGGCGCGGCGAAGGTAGGTGCGCTGCTGATCTTCGACGAGGTCATGACCTCGCGCCTGGGGCCGCAGGGCCTGGCCAACAGGCTCGGCATCCGTTCCGATCTCACCACGCTCGGCAAGTACATCGGCGGCGGCATGTCGTTCGGCGCCTTCGGCGGGCGTTCGGACGTGATGGCGCAGTTCGATCCGCGCACGGGATCGCTCTCCCATTCGGGCACCTTCAACAACAACGTGATGACCATGGCGGCCGGGTACGCGGGCCTCACGAAGCTGTTCACCCCTGAAGCGGCCGGCGCGCTGGCCGAGCGCGGCGAGGCGATGCGTGCGCGGCTCAATGCGCTGTGCACGAAGGAGGGCGTGGCCATGCAGTTCACCGGCATCGGCTCTCTGATGAACGCGCATTTCGTGCGCGGGGAGGTGCAGTGCGTGGACGACCTGGCGGCGGTCGACGGGCGGCTGCGGCAGCTGCTGTTCTTTCACCTGCTGGGCGAAGGCATCTACGCCTCGCCGCGCGGCTTCATCGTGCTGTCTTTGCCGCTGACCGACGCGGACATCGACCGATTCGCCGCCGCCATCGGCAGCTTCATCGGCGAATACCGCGCGCTGCTGCTGCCTAGCGCGAACTAGCCACGCCCAGCAGCTCGTGCAGCCGCGTGCTGGTGGTCGTGTACTGCAGCGGCACGGCCTTGCCCGGGAACACGATGGCGGTGGCGCCCCAGGCTGCCAGCGTGGCCTCGTGGAAGCCGCAGACGATGAGCTTCTTCTTGCCCGGATAGGTGTTGATGTCGCCCACCGCGAACACGCCGCGTTCGCGGGTTTCGTACTTCTCGGTGTCGACCGGCACCTGCTTGCGCTCGAGTTCCAGGCCCCAATCGGCAATGGGGCCGAGGCGCGGGGAGATGCCCAGGCAGGCGATCAGCGCGTCGAGCGGCAGGTCGACCGTGGCCGCATCGGGCGTGGTGATCTGCAGTTGCCTGCCGTCGAAGGCGGTGGGCTGGCCGACCTTGAAGGCCAGCTTGCCCTCGGCCACCAGCGCGCGCATCGAAGCGACGAGCGCCTCGCCGGCCTGGAAGCCGTCGCGGCGGTGGACCAGCGTGACCTGCCTTGCAATGGCCGTGAGCGCGACGGCGGTTTCCAGCGCCACGTCGTCGCCGCCATTCACCACCACCGCCTGTCCGGCAAAGCGGTCCAGCGAATCGGGGTGATAGAAAAGCGAGCGGCCTTCGAACTGCGCAATGCCTTCGATCGCGATGCGCTTGGGCACGAAGGCGCCAACGCCGGCCGCGATGAACACCGTCCTGGCGAGAAAGGCCGTGCCGGCCGACGTGGTCAGCAGCAGCCGCTCGTCGGCCTGCCTTTCGAGCGTGGCCACCTGCTCGCCGAAATGGAACCGGGGCTTGAAGGGCTCGACCTGTTTCAGCAGCGACTGCGCGAGTTCGCTTCCGCTGGTGACGGGCGTGCCGGGAATGTCGTAGATCGGCTTGCCGCCGTAGAGCGCCACGCACTGGCCGCCCGCGGCGGGCAGCGCATCGACGATGTGGCAGGAGATCTCGAGCAGGCCGAGCTGGAAGGCCTGGAACAGCCCGACCGGGCCGGCGCCGATGATGAGGGCGTCGGTCTCGATCGGAGCGGCTTGCGTGCTCAGCGCACCAACTCCCCGATCTTGTCGGTCTTGTCTTTCCACTCTTCGGCGTCGGGCAGCGCGGGCTTGCGCTTGGTGATGCTCTTCCAGCCGTCGGCCAGCGAGAGCTCTGCGTTGAGCTTGATGAAGGCGATCTGGTTGGCCGGAAGGTCTTCCTCGGCATAGATCGCATTGACCGGGCATTCGGGGATGCAGACTGCGCAGTCGATGCACTCGTCCGGATCGATCACCAGCATGTTGGGGCCTTCGCGGAAGCAATCCACGGGGCATACGTCCACGCAGTCGGTGTATTTGCAGCGGATGCAGGCTTCGGAGACGACGTGGGTCATTTGTCTTCTAACGTCAGTGTGAGGTCGGGGAAAACCCCAGATTTTAGGCCTTTGCGGCGGCGGGCTGCACGAGCACGGCAGCGGAGGTCTTGTGGGAGGCCGTATCGACCAGCACCAGGGAGCCCAAGGCACGCGATTGCGTGAAGGGCAGCACGGCCAGCGGCTGCTGCAGCGACAGCACCACATCGCCGATGGAATTGGCCTCCAGCTGCGTCGCGGGCTCCGATTCGAGCGTGGTGATGTTCACCCGGTCGACGATGCGCGCCACCTTGGCCTTGACCCAGCGGTGGCCCTGCAGCGCCCAGTACACGCGGCCCGCGACCAGCGGCTCGTCGTCGAGCCAGGCCACGGTGGCGGTGATTTCGCGCACCGGCTCGAAGGCGCCGGGCGCCAGCAGCCAGTCGCCACGCGACACGTCCACTTCGCGGTCGAGCACGATGCCGGCGCTGTGGCCTGCATGCACCACCTTCGGCTGCCGCGTGTGGCTCAGCACCTGCGCGACCGTGGCGGTCTGGTTGCTGGGCAGCACGGTCACGCGCTGGCCGGGTTCGACATGGCCGGCAGCCACGCGGCCCCAGAACACGCGGCGGCCCTGCGAGGTGTCGGCCGAGGACGAGAACTTCTCGACCCACTGCACCGGGAAGGCGAAAGGCACGGCCTCGTCCTGCACGGTGACCGGCAACTCTTCGAGCAGCTCGAGCAGGCTCGGGCCCTCGTAGCCGACCCAGTCGGCGTGGCGCGTGGCCACGTTCCAACCCTTGAGGGCTGAGATCGGCACGATGGCGGCCACCTGCACGCCGGCCGCTTCGGCAAAGGCGTTCAGCGCGGTCGAGATGCGTTCGAAGGCGAGGCCCGCGTCATCGATGGCGTCGAGCTTGTTGACTGCGAACACCACCGACTGCACGCGCAGCAGATGGCACAGCAGCGTGTGGCGGCGCGTCTGCGGCAGCAGTTCGCGTTTGACCACGGTGCCGTCTTCCACCTCGGCGGCCCAGGCCAGCTTGGTGGCATCGACCAGCACCACGGCGGCATCGGCGGCCGAGGCGGCCGTGACCATGTTGCGGGTGTACTGCTCATGGCCCGGCGCGTCGCCGATGATGAACTTGCGCTTGGCGGTCGAGAAGTAGCGGTAGGCCACGTCGATCGTGATGCCCTGTTCGCGCTCGGCCGAGAGGCCGTCGGTCAGGAGGGCGAGGTCGGTTTCGCCGCCGCGCTGCACGCCGGCGAGCTGGTCCTGCAGCACGGTCTTGCTGTCGACCAGCAGGCGGCCGATCAGCGTGCTCTTGCCGTCGTCGACCGAGCCGCAGGTGATGAAGCGCAGGGCGGTGCCGGTGTCGCCGTGGAGGGCGGTGTTGTCGAGGGTTGCCGTCGTCGTGCTCATCAGAAATACCCGTCTTTCTTGCGCTTCTCCATCGAAGCTTCCGAAGTCATGTCGTCCATGCGCGTCGCGCCGCGCTCGCTGACGTCGACCGACAGCGTTTCGAGCACCACATCGCCCGCATCGGCCGCGAGGCTCTCGACCGGGCAGGTGGTGGTGATGTCGCCCACGGTGCGAAAGCGCACGTCGCGCACCTGCACCGTTTCGCCGTCGCGCGGCGGGGTCAGTTCGGTCACCGGCACCAGCAGGCCGCGGCGCTCGACCACTTCGCGCTTGTGCGTGTAGTAGATCGACGGCAGGCCGACATGCTCGCGCTCAATGTATTGCCACACGTCGAGCTCGGTCCAGTTCGAGATCGGGAACACGCGGAAGTGCTCGCCCGGAGCCAGGCGCGTGTTGAACAGCGTCCACAGCTCGGGGCGCTGGTCCTTGGGCTGCCATTGGCCGAAGCTGTCGCGGTGCGAGAAGATGCGCTCCTTGGCGCGCGCTTTTTCCTCGTCGCGGCGGGCGCCGCCGATCAGCGCGTCGAAGCGGAATTCCTCGATGGCTTCGAGCAGCGTGACCGACTGGTGCGCATTGCGCGATTCGCCGGGGTGCGCGAGGCGCACGGTGCCTCGCGCCATCGAGTCCTCCACGCTGCGCACGATCAAATCGGCGCCCAGTTCCTCAGCGCGCTGGTCGCGGTAGGCCGTCACTTCGGGGAAGTTGTGGCCGGTGTCGATCATCAGCAGCGGATACGGAATGCGGCCGGCACCGAAGGCCTTCTCCGCGCACTTCAGCAGCACCAGCGAATCCTTGCCGCCCGAGAACAGCAGAGTGGGGCGCTCGAAGGCGGCCGCCACTTCGCGCAGGATGAAGACGGTTTCCTCTTCCAGCGCATCGAGGTGGGTGTTGGACAGGCGCGCGGGAGAGTGCATGGGCGGCAGCAGCAGTTCGGTTTCGGTGCGGGCGTTCATCGGGGTGGGGTGCTGAATGCGGAGGATCGGTGCGGCGCGGACTCTCAGTGAGAGAGGTGCAGTCCGCACTCGCGGTTGTCTTCGCCCTTGGTCGGGTCCACGTAGTCGAAGTTGTTGGGCAGGCCGTGCGCCTCGCAGTACGCGTACAGGTCCTTGGACGACCAGTGCAGGAGCGGCGCGACCTTGATCAGGCCGTCGGGGTTGACGCTGACCGGGTCCATCTGCGCGCGCACGGCCGTGTCGGTGGCCCGCAGCGCGGTGAACCAGACTTTCGGCGCCGTCTCGCGCAGTGCGCGGGCAAAGGGCTCCAGCTTCACCTCTTCCGTGAAGGCGGCATGGCGCGGATCGTCGAGCGCCGGGGTCGGGCCTTCCACCGCTTCACGATGCGCACGCGAGCGGCGCGGCAGGTAGATGTGCAGATCCAGGCCCAGTTGCTTGGTCACCTCGTCGGCAAAGCGGTAGGTGGCCTCGGTGTTGTAGCCGTTGTCCATCCAGACCACGGGAACGTCGCGCCTGGCGCGCGTGACCATGTGCAGGATCACGGCCTCGAACGGGCGGAAATTGGTGGTGACGATCGCGCGCTGGCCCAGGCCGATGGCCCAGTCCACCAGGCCCTCGGCGTTGCGGCCGAGCTCGGCGTTGATGCGTGCGAAATCGATGTCCGTGGTGGCGATGCTCATGTCGATGGTTCCCATGCGGGCTCAGGTGCCGGCCGCGAAGTGCGGCGCGGGCTGCACCGCATCGCCCTGGTAGAAGGCCGAGAAGCGGTCGAACTGGCGCTGTGCATCGGTGGCGTCCACGCCTTCCTTCAGCACGGCGCTGGAGAAGCCGGTGCGTTCCATCTGCACCAGCTGGTCGATCAGCACGTCGCCGGTGGCGCGGATGTCGCCCTTGAAGCCGAGCCGGCGGCGCAGCAGAAAGGCCTGGCTGTAGGCGCGGCCATCGGTGAACTTCGGAAAGTTCAGGTCGATGCGCTCGATGTCTTCCAGGCACACCTCGATGGCGAGCGGATCTGCATCGTTCGGCAGCTGCAGGACCTTCGGGTCGCCGTCGTCGATGTGCTCTTCGGCGGAAAGAATGTGCAAGGTCTTTTTCATGCCGCTTCCTCCACCTTGAAGCGCGCACCGTTGGCCGCGGCCTTGAACGGGTCGTGGCCGACGCGACGCAGGGTGTCGATGAAGGTCTCGCCGCCTTCGCGGGTGTCGCGGTAGGTGGTGAGCACGGCCTCGATCACGCCCGGCACTTCGGCCGCCGAGAACGAGGGCCCGACCACCTTGCCGGCCTGCGGCGCGCCGCTGAGGGCCGAGCCGTCGGAGCCGCCAAGGGTGACCTGGTACCACTCCTTGCCGTCCTTGTCGACGCCCAGGATGCCGATATGGCCGCTGTGGTGGTGGCCGCAGGAGTTGATGCAGCCGCTGATGTGCAGGTCGATCTCGCCCAGGTCGTCGAGCTCGTCGAGGTCCTGGTAGCGCTCGGTGATGGCTTCGGCGATGGGAATGGAGCGTGCATTGGCCAGCGCGCAGAAGTCGCCGCCGGGGCAGGCGATCATGTCGGTCAGCAGGTGCACGTTGGCGCTCGCAAAGCCGGCCGCGCGGGCGGCGAGCCACAGCGCGTGCAGGTCTTCGGCATGCACCCAGGGCAGCACGATGTTCTGGTCGTGCGTGACGCGGGCTTCACCGGCCGAGAAGCGGTCGGCCAGTTCGGCGAGCGTGTCGAGCTGGGCGGCCGATGCATCGCCGGGCGCCTGCTTCAGGCGCTTGAAAGAGAGCGTGACGGCGCGCAGCGCGGGGTTTTTGTGCGCGGCCACGTTGCGGGCCAGCCAGCGCGCGAACATCACGTCGTCGGCGGCGTGGGCACGCAGCTCGGCATCGGTCTTCTCGGCGCTTTGCAGCACGCGGGTGGCGAGCGTCGGCGGCACGAAGGAGGCGGCCACGCGGTCGAACTCTTCCTGCGTGATGGTGTGCGGCGCACCGTCGTGCTCGATGATCTGCTTGTACTCGGCCTCGACATCGTCGATGTAGCGCTGGCCTTCGGCCTTCACCAGGATCTTGATGCGCGCCTTGTAGATGTTGTCGCGGCGGCCATAGCGGTTGTAGACCCGGATCACCGCTTCGAGGTAATTCATGATCTGCTGCCACGGCAGGAACTCGCGCAGCACGGTGCCGATGATGGGCGTGCGGCCCATGCCGCCCCCCACCTGCACGCGGAAGCCGATCTCGCCCGCCTCGTTCTTCACGAGCTTCAGGCCCACGTCGTGCCAGCCGGTGGCGGCGCGGTCTTCGGCGGCGCCGGTGATCGCGATCTTGAACTTGCGCGGCAGGAAGGCGAATTCAGGGTGCAGCGTGCTCCACTGGCGCATGATTTCGGCGTAGGGGCGCGGATCCGCGATTTCGTCGACCGCGATGCCGGCGCGCTCGTCGCTCGTGATGTTGCGGATGCAGTTGCCGCTGGTCTGGATGCCGTGCATGTCGACCGAAGCCAGCAGGTCCATCACGTCGGCCGACTTCGACAGCGGAATCCAGTTGTACTGGACGTTCTGGCGGGTCGAGAAGTGGGCGTAGTGCGTGGGGAGCTTGTGGCTGCCGAGCAGGCCCTGCGTCTCGATGGCCTTGCGGTAGACCTCGGTTTCGGGCTCGTCGTACTCGCGGGCGATCTTGGCCAGCACGCGCAGCTGGCGGCTCGAAAGCTCGCCGTACGGCACGGCCACGCGCAGCATCGGCGCGTAGCGCTGCACATACCAGCCGTTTTGCAGGCGCAGGGGACGGAATTCGTCTTCGTGCAGGCGGCCCTTTTGCCAGCGTTCGAGCTGGTCTCTGAACTGGGCAGCCCGCTGATGGACGAACTGGCGATCGAATTCTGTGTATTGGTACATCGTGCGTGTGTCTTGAAGAAGTGCGGTGCCGCACGTACAACGGGGCGCCCCAGCAAGAAGCCGAGATTCTGAAAGCGCGCCTTATGGAAGCAAACTATTTTTTGGTTCGTGCCTTATGCGGATAAGCTTATTCCTCAATGCCCATGCGGGTTTCCGGGCGGTTGAATGCTTATTCTGGATAAGGGGGGAGGGGTTTGGTGGAGGTGGATGAGGGGTTTTGGGGGGCGGGTGTTTTTGGGTTCCGGGGCCGGGATTCCGCCCGGCGGCCGCCTCACTTTCTTTTGCTTCGCCAAAAGAAAGTAAGCAAAGAAAAGGCGACCCCACTGTCTGGGACCCCTGCGCTGCGCTACGGGGCAACCTGCGGTGCTCGGGTTTCGCGGGGTCTCGCAGAACTCGCTTCGCTCAAACAGCTGCGAGCCCTGATCCGCGAAACCCTGCGCTCCTCGGCGCAGCCAGAGGGGAGGGCAAACCGAACGGGCCTTTGCTTCGCTCGGCCGCCAAGCCACCGCAGGCGCGCAGCGCCTGCGGTGGTTGGGCTGTTGGTATTGAGTTGGGCTGTTGGTATTGGGGCCGAGCGAAGCGAAGGCCACCCGCTCCCACCCCTTCTGTATGCGCCGAGGAGCGCAGATGGAGGCGGGATCAGGGCCGCAGCTGTTTGAGCGAAGCGAGTTCTGCGGACCCCCGCCGGAATCGAGCACCGCAGGTTGCCCGTAGCGAAGCGGAGGGACGCAGACAGTGGGGTCGCCTTTTCTTTGGCTACTTTCTTTTGGCGAAGCAAAAGAAAGTAGCTCGCCCGCCGGGGCGAGACCCGGCCCCCGTCCCCAAAAAATTCAACGCAACATCGAAGACATCGCCGAACAGCAGTTCAGCATGCGCACCGCAGCCTCCACCGTGTCCGCGGTGAAACGCAAAGTCACACCGTCGATGCGTTCGAACGACGGCCATTGGCAGAAAAGATCGGCCATGGCCGGCGACTGGGTGCGCAGCGTCACCACCTGCGGCCCCTTGAAGACCAGCGCAGCGGCGCTGTCCCTGCCGGCCAGCCCTTGGACCACCCCGGCGCGGATGGCCGCGCGCGACTGCTCGGGCGAGAGCGACACGCCGCTGCTGAACCCAGTGGCGCGCTTGGTCTGCACGAAGGTGGCATGCGGAAAGATCGGACGGTTCTCTGCGATGAACACGTCGTCCCCGCTGGCCATGACGACCGGCGCGCCGTATTCGCCGGCCAGCGCGCCGTAGAGCCCGGCCTCGCCCAGCTCCTGCTCGCCGAGCCGGATGCCGGCAAAGGCGAAGCTGTTGATCGTGTGCGCGAGGATGCCGCGCCCCTGCGCGCGCGAGTGGTAGCCGACCATGCAGACGGCGTCCACGCCTTCCTCCACGCCCGCCACCATGCTCAAGTAGCGCGGCTTGCCCTGCACCACGCGGGCGCGCGCATCGAGCACGTCGGGCGGCATGTTGCGAAAGCCGCCATGCGAATCGTTGACCAGCACCTCGGTGGCGCCGGCCTCGAAGGCGCCGGCAATGGCCGCGTTGGCTTCGTGCGCCATCAGCAGGCGGGCGCGTTCGTACTCGGGGTTGCCCGGCCGGGCCTGCTCGTGGTGGTAGACGCCCGCAACGCCTTCGATGTCGGTGGAGATCAGGACTTTCATGGGGAGGAACGCGATCCGGCAAAGGAAGAGTGGAAGGATGAGACCGGCAGCAGCTCGGAAAGAGCGGGCCGGTGGTGGCCGTCGCGGCCCGTGACGGCCGTGGCGCGCCAGAGCGCATGGACGATGGCCTGTTCCGTGCTGTCGGCCGCGGCCTGGAAGATATCGTCGAGCAGGCCGTCGTGCAGCATCGCCACCGCGGGCATCGGGCGTTCGACCCGGTCGGGCACCGTGTAGGCGGTGGAAAAAGCCAGTGCGATGTCGCCGCTGCCATGGCCGAAGACCGAGCCGGTGCGCGCCAGCCCGGCACCCGCGCGCAGCGCCAGCCGGCGAAGCTGCCGCGCGTCCAGCGGCGCATCGGTGGCGACGAGCATGATGATCGAACCCTTTTCCGGTTCCTGGACCGCACTGCGAGATGCCAGCTGCGTTGCCAGGTGTCCGCCGACCGCATGGCCGGCCAGCACCAGCTGCGGCAGCCGGCCGTAGTTGGCCAGCACCAGCGCGCCCACGGTGTGCACGCCGCCGTGGCGCGCCGGCACGCGGCGCGATGCGCTGCCGATGCCGCCCTTGAGCTGGAAGCTGGACATCCCGCGGCCCGCGCCCACCGAGCCTTGCCCGAAATCGGCGCCGGCGCTTGCCAGCGCCTGCAGGTAGTCGGCTTCGGTCACCGCCAGCCGCTGGATGTCGTTCAGGAAGCCGTCGTTGCACTCGAAGACCAGCGGATTGACCGTGGGCAGCGAGCGCCCGGATCCGGGGTTGGCCGCCACGCAGCTGCGGATCTGCGCCGTTGCCACGGTGCCGACCGAAAAGGTATTGGTCAGCGCGATGGGCGTTTCCAGCACGCCGAGCTCTTCGACCTGCACCAGCCCCACGCTCTTGCCGAAGCCGTTGAGCACCACGGCCGCGGCCGGTACCTTGTCGCGAAAGGGATCGCCGGCGTGCGGGCGCACGACGGTCACGCCGGTCTGCACGCCGTGGTCGTCGAGCGTCCTGTGCCCGACAGCGACGCCTGGCACGTCGGTGATGGCGTTGCGCTGGCCGGCCGGCAGGCTGCCGATGTGCGGAATCGATGGCATGCGTGCAGAGGGCCGGCTACTCGCGGTCGATCTTGGGATCGAGCGCATCGCGCAGTGCATCGCCGAGCAGGTTGAACGCCAGCACGGTGAAGAAGATGGCCAGGCTCGGGAACAGCGCCACGTGCGGCGAGGTCACCATGTCGGCACGGGCTTCGCTGAGCATGGCGCCCCATTCGGGCGTGGGCGGCTGCGCGCCCATGCCGAGGAACGAGAGGCTGGCGGCCGTGATGATCGAGGTGCCCACGCGCATCGAGAAGTACACGACGATCGAAGAGATCGTGCCCGGCAGGATGTGCCGCACGATGATGGTCCAGTCCGACGCGCCGATGCTGCGTTCAGCCTCGATGTAGGTCTGCTGCTTGAGCACCAGCGTGTTGCCGCGCACGAGCCGCGCGAAGGCCGGCACGCTGAACACCGACACCGCCACCACCACGTTGGTCATGCTGCTGCCGAGGATGGCGACCACCCCCAGCGCCAGAAGAATGCCGGGGAAGGCAAAGAGCACGTCGGAGATGCGCATCACGATGCGGTCCCACCAACCTTCGTAGTAGCCCGCGAGCAGGCCGAAGGCCGTGCCGACGAAACCGCCCACCAGCACCGAAAGAAAGCCCGCCATCAGCGAGATGCGCGCCCCCATCAGGATGCGGCTGAAGATGTCGCGGCCCAGCGGATCGACGCCGAACCAGTGCGTGGCCGAAGGCCCCGTGTTCAACATGTCGTAGTCGAAGAAGTTCTCCGGGTCGAAGGGCACGATCCACGGCGCGAACACCGCGACGAACACCAGCAGCAGCACGAACAGCGCGGCAACGATGCCCACGGGCTGCTTCTTGAAGCGGCGCCAGCATTCGCCCCAGGGCGTGCGGACCTTGCCCGCGGTTTGAACCGCCACCACGGGCGGAGTGATCGATTCGGCGGTCACGCCGGTGGCTTGCGTCATGTCGGCTGCCTCACTTGTAGCGGATGGTGGGATTGATGTAGCCGTAGAGCACATCGACCACGAGGTTGATCAGGATGAATTCGAGCGAGAACAGCAGCACCAGCGTCTGGATCACGGGGTAGTCGCGCATCTGCACGGCATCGACCAGCAGGCGGCCGAGGCCCGGCCAATTGAAGACCGCCTCGACCAGGATCGAGCCACCCAGCAGGAAGCCGAACTGCAGGCCCATCATCGTGACCACCGGGATCAGCGCGTTGCGCAGGCAATGCTTGATGATGACGGTGCGCTCGCGCACGCCCTTGGCACGCGCGGTGCGAACGAAATCTTCCTGGATCACTTCGACGAACGAAGCGCGCGTGAAGCGCGCCATCACCGCGGCCACTGCGGCGCCCAGCGTGACCGAGGGCAGGATGTAGTGCTTCCAGCTGCTGGCCCCCACCGTGGGCAGCCAGCCGAGCTGGACCGAGAAGATCTGCATCAGCAGCATGCCGAGTGCAAATGCGGGAAAGGAGATGCCCGACACGGCCAGCGTCATGCCCAGCCGGTCGGGCCATTGATTGCGGAACACCGCAGAGACGATGCCGATGCCCATGCCGAAGATCACGGCCCACACCATGCTGGTGATGGTCAGCATCACCGTCGGGAAGAAGCGCTCGCCGATCTCCATCGACACCGGCCGCCGCGTGCGGATCGAGGTGCCGAAGTCGCCCTGCAGCATGTGGGTGAAGAAGCTCACGAACTGCTGGGGCAGCGGCTTGTCGAGGCCGAGTTCTGCGCGGACCATGGCCACGGTCTGCTCGTCGGCGTCCTGGCCGGCGGCGAGGCGCGCCGGATCGCCGGGCAGCATGTGGACGAACAGGAACACCAGCACCGCCACGATGAGCAGCGTGGGGATCAGGCCCAACAGTCGTTTGAGGAAGTAATTCAGCATGGGGTGCGGTTGCCGCGAGCGGGCGATGGCGCAGTGCCACCGCCCGCCGGGCAGTCAGTCAGGAAACGAAGGAGCCGGGATCAGTTCGACACGGCGATGGCGTCGATGTTGATGTTGCCGTCAGGCATCACGAACACGCCCGAGAGACGCTTGGCGTGTGCCGACAGGTTCTGCTCGGTGATCATCGGCACGCGCGGCAGGTCCTTGCGGATCTCTTCCTGCGCGGTCTTGTACAGCGCAGTGCGTTCCTTCTCGTCCGTGGTCACCAGCGCCTTGGCCAGCGCGTTGTCGACCACCTCGCTCTTGTAGAACGACATGTTGTTCAGCTTCGGCGCCCAGGCTTCCGAGGCGAACAGCGGGCGCAGGCCCCAGTCGGCTTCACCGGTCGACGACGACCAGCCGGTGTAGTACATGCGGACCTTGGCCGTCTTCGGATCGGGCCATGCATCGACCTGCTCGGTGCGCTGGCCCACTTCGAGCGCCTGCACCTGCAGCTTGATGCCGATCTGCGCGAGCTGCTGCTGCACGAACTGGATCGTCTTCTGGCTGGTCGTGTTGTTGTAGGCGCTCCACAGCACCGACTCGAAGCCGTCGGGGTAGCCGGCTTCCTTCATCAGTTCCTTGGCCTTCTTCAGGTCGTAGGGAATGGGAGCCATCTTCTCGGCGTACTTCACGCCCTGGGGCAGCACGCCCTGAGCGGGAAAGGCATAGCCGCCGAAGGCGACCTTGGCCAGCGCTTCCTTGTTGATGGCGTAGCCGATGGCTTCGCGCACCTTCGGGTTGTCGTAGGGCTTCTGCAGCATGTTGAATGCCAGGAAGCGCGTGATGATCGAGGGGGTGGCCACCACTTCGAGCTTCTCGCTCTTCTTCAGCAGGTCGGCCTGCTCATAGGGAATGGGGAATGCGAAGTCGGCCTCGCCGGTCTGCAGCATCGCGGCGCGCGTGTTGTTCTCGAGCACCGGCTTCCACGAGACGTTGTCGACCTTCGGGTAGCCCTTCTTCCAGTAGCCGTCGAACTTCTTGGCCTTGACGGCTTCGGTCTGCTTCCACTCGACGAACTCGAAGGGGCCCGTGCCCACGGGGTGGAAGGCGATGTCCTTGTTGCCCCACTTCTTCAGCGCGGTGGGCGAGATCATGGCGGCCGATGCGTGGGCCAGCGAGTTGATGAAGGGGCCGAAGGGCTCCTTCAGCGTGATGCGAACGGTGCTGGGGTTGACCACGTCGACCTTGCTCACGCGGTTGAACTGGTTGTAGCGCAGCAGCTTGTTGTCCTGGTTCAGCACGCGGTCGAGCGTGAACTTCACGGCCTCGGCGTTGAAGTCGGTGCCGTCGTGGAACTTGACGCCGGTGCGCAGCTTGATGGTGTAGACCAGGCCGTCCTTCGAGACGTCGTAGCTCTCGGCGAGCACGTTCTGCACCTTCAGGTCCTTGTCGAACTGGAACAGGCCTTCATAGAAGGTCTTGGTCACGGCCGTGGTGATGGTGGTGTTGGTGTTGTACGGGTCCAGCGTTTCCGGCTGGTAGCCGATCGACAGCACCACGTCTTTCGCGGCCAGTGCCGTGCCCGATGCAGCCAGTGCGGCCAGGCCCAGCAGTGCCGATGCCCATCGCAGGGAGGAAGAAGATTGCTTCATGGAAAGAAACTCCAGTCGGTTCGAGAAAAAAAGCAGGAGGGCCTGCGGGTTGAAAAAATCTGCCGGTCGCTCAGAAGGCGCCGCCGATGGCGTGCCGCGCCACGAAGTGGCCCGGCGCCACCTGCACCAGCGGCGGCACATCGGGCTCGTCGCCCACGGCGCGGATCGGGCTGGGGATCTCGCCTTCGAGCAGCGCGCGCGGCTTGTGGCGGCGCGACGGGTCGGCCACCGGCACCGCCGCCATCAGCTTGCGGGTGTAGGCATGCTGCGGCGCTTCGAACACGGCGCGGCGCGGGCCGATCTCGACGATCTGTCCCAGGTACATCACGGCCACGCGGTGGCTGATGCGCTCCACCACCGCCATGTCGTGCGAGATGAAGAGGAACGCCACGCCCAGCTCGCGCTGCAGGTCGAGCATGAGGTTGACGATCTGTGCCTGGATCGACACGTCCAGCGCCGACACCGATTCGTCGGCCACCACCACCTTGGGGTTCAGGGCCAGCGCGCGTGCAATCGCGATGCGCTGGCGCTGGCCGCCCGAGAACTCGTGCGGATAGCGCTGCGCCACCTCGGGCGGCAAGCCCACCTTCTGCAGCAGCCAGTCGACGCGCTGCTGCGCTTCCGCGCCCTTGGCGATGTTGTGGATCAGCAGCGGCTCCATGATCGAGAAGCCGACCGTGACGCGCGGATCGAGCGAAGCGAACGGGTCCTGGAAGATGAACTGGATGTTGCGGCGCAGGGCTTGCAGCTCGCGCGTGGGCAGGTCGCGGATGTTCTGGTCGCCGAACTCGATCGCGCCGCTCTGGCTCTCGACCAGGCGCAGCAGCGAGCGGCCGGTGGTCGACTTGCCGCAGCCCGATTCGCCGACCAGCGCCAGCGTCTCGCCGGGGTACAGGTCGAAGCTGATCTTCTCCACCGCATGCACGCGGCGCTTCACGCGGCCGAACAAGCCGCTGCGCACGTCGAAGCGCGTGACGAGGTCGCGCACGCGCAGGATCGGGCCGGCGCCTTCGCGCACGGTGCTCTGCGGCGTGGTGCTTGTGCAGGGCACGGTCTCGGGCGTGCCTTCGGTGCGCAGCAGCTCGAACTTGGCGGGCAGGTCAGTGCCCTGCATCGCGCCGAGCTTGGGCACGGCCGACAGCAGCGCTTTGGTGTAGGGGTGCTGCGGCGAAGCGAACACCGTATCGGAGCTGCCTGCTTCGACCTTGTCGCCGCGGTACATCACGAGCACGCGGTCGGCAATCTCGGCCACCACGCCCATGTCGTGCGTGATGAAGAGCACGCCCATGCGCATCTCCTTCTGCAGCTCGCGGATGAGCTGGAGGATCTGCGCCTGGATCGTCACGTCGAGCGCGGTGGTGGGCTCGTCGGCAATCAGCAGCTGCGGCTTGCACGAGAGCGCCATCGCGATCATCACGCGCTGGCGCATGCCGCCCGAGAGCTGGTGCGGAAAGCGGTCGAGCACGTTGCGCGCTTCGGGAATGCGCACCAGCTCCAGCATGCGCAGCGCCTCGGCGCGTGCGGCCGCGTTGCTCTTGCCCTGGTGGATGCGGATGGCCTCGGCGATCTGTTCGCCCGCGGTGAACACCGGGTTCAGCGAGGTCATCGGCTCCTGGAAGATCATCGCGATGTCGGCGCCGCGGATGTTGCGCATCTCGGCGTCGCGCGCCTGCGCGAGGTCGAGCACTTCGCCGCTGCGGCGGCGAAACGCCATGCGCCCGCCCAGGATGCGGCCGCCGCCGTGTTCCACCAGCCGCATCAGCGCGAGCGAAGTCACCGACTTGCCCGAGCCCGACTCGCCCACCACCGCGAGCGTTTCGCCATGGTCGACGTGGAAGGAAAGGTTCTTGACCGCATCGACGGTGCGCTCGGAGGTCGAGAAGCGCACGGTGAGGTCGTCGACGGCGAGAACGCGGCCGTCTGGCAGGGCGAGGGCAGGGGAGGACATGGTGCGAGAAAAAACGTGTGCGTGTCAGGCGAAGATGGCGGTGCGGGGTGCTTCGTCGCCGCGCGCGTGGCCGCGGTACATGCCTTCGGTGTTGAAGGCGAGGCTCAGGTTGCCGTAGCGGTCGATGGCGATCAGCCCGCCGGTGCCGCCGATGGCGGGCAGCGACTGATGCACCACGGCGTGCGTGGCGGCTTCGAGTGTGGCGCCGCCATAGGCCATGCGCGCACAAATGTCGTAGGCGGCAGCGACGCGGATGAACATTTCGCCGCTGCCGGTGCACGAGACGGCAGCGGTGCGGTCGTCGGCATAGGTGCCGGCGCCGATCAACGGCGAATCGCCGATGCGGCCGACGCGCTTGTTGGTCATGCCGCCGGTCGAGGTGGCGGCGGCGAGGTGGCCGTGCATGTCGAGCGCGACCGCACCGACGGTGCCGAACTTCTTGTCTTCGTCGAGCGGCGGCGTCATGGCCGCGCCTTCGTGGTCGGTCACCACGCGGCCGGTGTCGCGCACGCGGTAGAGCTGCTGGCGGCGCGCCTCGGTGGAGAAGAAGAAGGGCTCGACCATTTCGAGGCCGTGCTCGCGCGCGAAGGCTTCGGCGCCCGCGCCGGCCAGCAGCACGTGGGCGCCGTCCTCCAGCACGGCACGCGCGGCGCGCACCGGGCGGCGGATGTGGCAGACGCCGGCAATGGCGCCGGCGGCGAGCGTGGCGCCGTCCATCACGGCGGCATCGAGCTCATGGGTTTCCTCGTGCGTGAAGACCGCGCCGTGGCCCGCGTTGAAGAGCGGGCACTCTTCGAGCAGTTCGACCGCGAGGCAGGTGGCGTCGAGCGCGGATGCGCCCTTGAGCAGCTGTGCCTGTGCAGCCTGCACGATGCCCTGCAACGCGTCGTGGTAGGCCTGCGCCTGCGTCGCACTGGTGGTGGCGGCGCTGATGGTGCCGGCACCGCCGTGGATGGCGATGACGGGTGTGATGTTCTTCATCGGGAAGCTTTCTTCTTTTTCTGGCGAACGCCGGCCGGTAACGCGCCGACGGGCAGTGCCGAGGAGACTTCCGACCGCGGCAGGCCCTGCGCGCCGTGCAGCCAGGGCCGCACCGCCTGCAGGATGCGGCTCGCGGACTGCACCGCGCGCGGCGCACGCAGCGCCACCGCGCTGGTCAGCGCCTCGATCAATGCCAGCACGCTGGTTTCGCAGTTCGGCCGGTAGCTGGTCTCGGTCTGGCAATAGAGCGCCACGTCCGCCAGCGGCGCCAGCGGCGAACTCGGGCGGTCGGTCAGCGCCAGCACGGCGCAGCCCTGGCCCCTGGCGATCTGAGCCAGCGCCACCGTGTCGGTGAGGTAGCGCGGAAAGGTCAGGCCGATGAACAGGTCCTGCGGGCCGGCATGCATCAGCGTGCGTGCCGCATGCGTGACGCCGCTGACGCTCGACAGCATCCGCACGTCGCTGCAGCTGCCGTCCAGTCCGTGTTGCAGCAGCCCGGCGAGCCAGGCGCTGGCGCCAAAGCCACCGATGTAGATCGAGCGCGCCTTCAGGATGCGCTGCACCGCGGCTTCGCAGGCGGCGTAGTCCAGCGACTGGCGCGTGGCTTCGATGTTGCGGCGGCTCTCGTCGAGCGCGGTGGCGAACACCTCAGCCACCGTGGTCGGGTGCTCGAGGTTGCCGCGCAGGCGCTCCACTGGCGCCACCAGCGATTCGAAGCCGCGCACGAGTTCGGCACGGAAGGTGGCGTAGCCGTCGAAGTCCAGCGCCCGCGCAAAGCGGTTGGCCGTGGCCACCGACACGCCCACCGCGGCGGCGAGTTCGTCGATGGGCAGCGTGGCCACCTGCAACGGGTGCTCCAGCACGAAGTCGGCCACCTGGCGGTGCGAACGCGTCAGCCGCGGCAGCGCCTGCGCAATGCGCTGGGCCACGGTGGTGCCATTGGTGTCGACGTTGGTGCTCATGGGGCGGGCGTGCACCTCGAAGGGTGCGCGCAATGAAAATGAATTTACAAATATATGTCAGTTAAGAAAATTTTCTGTCATTTTCGGACGATATTGCAAGTAGCGGGCCAGGAACGAGCGGCTTTGGCGCAAAACCAAGGGATTACCCTGATGCCGCCTTTGAGGCCCGCCGTGCGGCTTCTTGACTCTCCCACGGTGTGAAGGCCAAGACTCCGTTCTTTGGCTTTCGAAGGAGAACTCCATGGAACACCGCATGGCACTGGCTGTTGGGGCGCGCTTGTCTGTTGCCGAGGTTGTTGCCCGGTCCGGCGCGTCCGCGCAATTGCTGCGCGACTGCGAGTCGCTCGGATTGCTCGACGGCATGGCGCGCAACGAAGAGGACGGCCGCCGCTATGACAAACGCGCAGTGTCGACACTGCGCTTCGCGCGAAGGGCGCACGCGCTGGGATTCGAAACACCGGAAGTCGCCGAGTTGCACGCGCTGTGGCGCGACGGGCATCGCGCGAGCTTCGATGTGAAGCGCATCGCGCTCGAACGGGCGGACGATCTGGCCCAGCGGATCGAGGAACTCGCGCACATGCAGCGATTGCTGGAGCGCCTGGCCCACTGCTGCGACGGCGATGGCCGCCCGGAATGTCCCATCCTGGATGAGCTGGCCGGCCTCGAGGGGTTCGCCGGCTGCGAGGCGCGACGCGGGTAAGGTTACGTCGCGGCCTTTTCCTTCTGCATGAAGACGCTCAACGGATCGTTGGGATAGTCGCCGAAGCGCTCGCGCCGTGCATACCCCGCACGCGCATAGAACGCGAGCGCCTTGGGCTGGCGCACGCCCGTTTCCAGCCGGAACACGGCGCATCCGCGCGCCGCCGCTTCGACTTCGAGAAAGTCCAGCACCTTCGCGGCCACGCCTTGCCCGCGGTTCTCGGGCCGCACGTACATGCGCTTGAGTTCGCCATAGCCGGGGTTCATGACGAGGGCGCCGCAGCCGATGGCCGTGCCCGCCTCGTCGCGCGCGACCGCGAACAGTACGTGGGCCGTCGACAGCGCCGCAATGCCGATGCCGTAGTGGCTCTCGGGCGGGTACAGCGGCTTCTGGTACGCATCGAGGTCAGCGATGAGCTGGATGACGTCGAGCTGGTCGGGGCGTTCGAGGGCAACGTTCATGCGGAGGGATTCCGTTGGTTCGCGGAATCTTATGGTGCTCCTGGGGCCAAAAGAAAACCCGCCGAGGCGGGTTTGGGAGGTTTTGCCGTGGTTGGCGCGTCAGGGCTTTTCGCGGCTGGCCCGGAACCACTTCAGCCGGCGCTCCACCTCGTCAGGCGGAAACTTCCCTTCAGCCGCCAGTTTCCTTAGTGCTCGCTCGTGCGCTCGATACTGCGCGTCCTTCAGGAGTGCCATCTTGCGCTCACCGCAAGGAGCGCAATCGTAGAAGCCCGGTGGACTGGCCGCGAGCTTCATCTTCGCGTCGTACTCTTGGGTGTTGATCCGCCCTGTGGGTTCAACGCCCATGGCGAGGATCTTCCCGTTCTGGAAGGTAACGAGCGCGCTCCCTTTACACCCTGTGGTGTCGGTGTTTTCGGGGTTGTAGGCCTTCCATGGAACCCTGCGCATGTGCTGCAAGGCATAGCGGACATCCTCTTCTGTCAACACGACGTCGTCGCAATCCAGGACATCCTTGTTTTCCCAGGCAGTTTGGCCTGAAGGTTCTGTAATCTCCACTTTCTGCACATATGCGAGGGGATAGCGCCTGTCGGCTGCCTGCGCCGGAGATGCGATCGCGGCCAGGATCAGCGCCGCCACGGTCACGCGAATGTGGGTCTTGTTCATGGCGTTGGTACGGGCAGATTCCAATTCGCACCCTGGGCTTCCGTTGGATTCTTTCTGCTGACTACGGGATGACGAAAGATTTCACTCGAAGGAATCTGCATGGAATCTTCGAGCGCCTTGACAAGCCACGAGAGAGATAGATTTTGAGCTGCAGTCGGGGTACCGAATATGCCGAACTCACCTCGTTGTTTTTCGAGCGGCCACTTTGCTGTTTCACCTGGTGGCTTGAATCCTACCGGCAGCGTTGCCCTGCCAACCATCTCTATCCCGATGGCCTCCATGTTGCTCGGATAACGATCACTGGGCGGCTTGCGCATTTCAATGCGATGCATTCCTTCCACTCCCGCATTCGCATAGTCGCGCAGGGTGCACGGCATTGCGGCCCCTACGGCCAAGCATCTCGCCTTCAGCGGCCCCACGTGATTCGTGCGCTGATAGATCGCCGCGGTCTGATAGATCGTCCCATCCGTATCGATGAGAAAGTGTGCGCCGTTCGCCTTAGGGCGCTTGTAGCTGTTCAGTGAAGACGCAGAGGTATCGGCGTCGGTTTGATGCACGACGATGCCCGTGATTGCACTGGTCCGCCTGCCTCGTTCGATTTCGGGGCTGCGAGCATTTCTGACTCGCGCGTGATTAATCATTCCGTTTGCGTCAATTTCGACAAGCATGCGGTTCCTCCTGAAAATTTATTAGTTGTCGATTCTCTTGAGAGGCGTTTCTTGCGGGATCAGATGCCACACAGATCACCACCTCGCGGCACATGCTACAGGCCACCGAAGGGGTTTCTGTGAAGGCTTTGTCAACTACTCCTGGCCAATGCTGCAAAGCCCATTCGCTCGGATGGGTTCATCGCTTGATCCAACAATGGCCGCCGACAAGCCGGTCAACCTTTCGGCTTTCTTCCTGAATCTGCAATTGCGAAGGAGCAGCACCTTGGAATACCGTCACCTCGGCAAATCGGGCCTCAAGGTCCCCGTATTGAGTTTTGGCACCGGCACTTTCGGCGGCAAGGGCGAGCTTTTCAGCGCCTGGGGCCAGACCGACGTGGCCGAGGCGCGCAAGCTGATCGACATCTGCCTGGAAGCGGGCGTCAACATGTTCGACAGCGCGGACATCTATTCGGCCGGCGCGGCCGAGTCGGTGCTCGGCGAGGCGATCAAGGGCCGCCCGCGCGACCAGCTCCTCATCTCGACCAAGGCCACCTTTCGCAGCGGCGAGGGGGCGAACGAGGTGGGTTCGTCGCGCTACCACCTGGTGCGCGCGGTCGATGGCGCGCTCAGGCGGCTGGGCACCGACTACATCGACCTGTTCCAGCTGCATGGCTTCGACGCGAGCACGCCGGTGGAGGAGACGCTGTCCACGCTCGACGACCTGGTGCGCGCGGGCAAGCTGCGCTATGTGGGCGTGTCGAACTTCTCGGGCTGGCACCTGATGAAGTCGCTGGCGGTGGCCGAGCGCTACGGCTACGCGCGCTACGTGGCACACCAGGCCTACTACTCGCTGGTCGGGCGCGACTACGAATGGGAGCTGATGCCGCTCGCGCAGGACCAGGGCGTGGGCGCGGTGGTCTGGAGCCCGCTGGGGTGGGGCCGGCTCACCGGCAAGATCCGCCGCGGCCAGCCGCTGCCGGCCACCAGCCGCCTGCACGTGACGGCCGACATGGGGCCGCCGGTGCCCGACGAGCTGCTTTTTCGCGTGGTCGATGCGCTCGAGAAGGTCGGGGCCGAAGTCGGCAAGACGGTGCCGCAGGTGGCGTTGAACTGGCTGCTGCAGCGGCCGACGGTGTCCAGCGTGGTGATCGGCGCGCGCGACGAGGCGCAACTGAGGCAGAACCTCGGCGCGGTAGGCTGGAACCTCAGGCCCGAGCAGGTCGCCGAGCTCGATGCGGCCAGCGCCACGACGCGCGCCTATCCGTACTGGCACCAGCAGGGCTTTCTGGAGCGCAATCCCAATCCCGTCTAGGACGGCGCGAGCCCGAGCACCCAGCGCTCGAAGTGCTCCAGCGCCCCGGAAGCCGGGCGGCCCTCGGGGTAGGCGAAGTAGTAGCCCTGGCGCACGTCCAGGTGCCGGTCGATCGGGATCACGAGCTCGCCGGTGCGCAGTTCGCGCTCGATCAGGATGCGCGGCGCCAGGCCCACGCCCATGCCGGCAGCCGCGGCGGCGGTCACCATGGTGAAGAGCTCGTAGCGCGGCCCGCGCGAGGCGTGCACCGTGTAGTCCCAGCCCTGCTGCGCATACCAGTCGCGCCAGGCATGGGCGCGCGTGCCCAGGTGCACGTGTCGGCAGCGCTCGAAGGCGGATTCGTCCCACGGCCCGTTGGCGTCGCGGAAGGCGGGGCTGCAGACCGGCACCATCTGGCCTTCGGAAAAGATCAGCCCGCCCTGGGTGCCGGGCCAGAACTGGTCGCCGAAATAGATGGCCGCGTCGTAGGCGTTTTCCTGGAACGAGAAGGGCTGCGAGCGCGCCGAGAGGTTGACGGTGATGTTGGGATGCCGCCGGCTGAAATCGGGCAGCCGCGGGATCAGCCATTGCGTGGCGAAGGTGGGCACCACGGCCACTTCGAGCACGAAGCCCATGTCGTGGCCGGCGCTGATCTCCTGCGTGTCGCGCCGGATCTGGTCGAGGTGGCGGCGGATGCGCGCCGCGTACTCGCGCCCGGTGTCGGTGAGCGTGAGGCGCCGCCGCACGCGCGAGAACAGCGCCACGCCCAGCCGCTGCTCCAGCGTGGCCACCTGCCGCCCGACGGCGCTCTGCGTCAGCGCGAGTTCGGCCGCCGCGCGGGTGAAGCTCCCCAGGCGCGCCGAGGCCTCGAAGGCCTGCAAGGCACCCAGGTTGGGAATGTCTTTTCTCATCGTTGCTATTCTGCGTGCCGGGCTCGCGGTTTTTTGCGGCGGCTTGCGCGGATTGGACCTGTCGGCGAACAGCAAGAAAGGAATTTCATGCGTCGTGTGGTGATCATCGGCGGCGGTGCCATCGGCTCCGCCATCGCCTATTTTCTCAACCGGGATCCGCAGGAGGAACCGTTCGACGTCACCGTGGTCGAGCGCGATTTTTCGTACACGCAGGCTTCGTCGGCCTTGTCGGCCAGTTCGATCAGGCAGCAGTTTTCGAGCGCCATCAACATCGAGATGTCGCTCTACGGCATCGACTTCTTCCGCCACCTGGGCGAAAACCTGCGCGTCGGCGACAACGTGCCCGACATCGGGCTGGTCGAGCCGGGCTACCTGTACCTGGCGCCGCCGGAGGGCCTCGACGTACTGCGCGAGAACCACTCGGTGCAGAAGGCGCACGGCGTCGACGTGGTCCTGCTGGCGCCCGACGCGCTGCAGGCGCGCTTCCCGTGGATCTCGACCGAGGGCATTGCCCTGGCCTCGCTGGGCCTTTCGGGCGAGGGCTGGTACGACGGCTACAGCCTGTTGCAGGCCTTTCGCAAGAAAGCCATTTCGCAGGGCGCGCGCTATGTTCAGTTGCAGGCCACGGGATTGAAGCGCAGCGGCCGCGCGGTGGCGGGCGTGGAACTGGACATCGGCAACGTGCTGGAGGCCGACGTGGTGGTCAACGCCGCCGGCGCCTGGGCTTCCAGGGTGGCGGGCTGGGCCGGCATCGACCTGCCGGTGCGCGCGCGCCGCCGCATGGTGTTCAGCTTTTCGTGCCCCGAGACCCTGCCGGGCTGCCCGCTGGTGATCGACACTTCGGGCATCTGGCTGCGCCCCGAAGGCCGGCGCTTCATCTGCGGCTTTGCGCCGCCCCAGGACCGCGACCGCGACGACGCGCCGCTCGAAGTCGACTACCGCGTCTTCGACGATTTCATCTGGCCCGCACTGGCGCACCGCGTGCCCGCCTTCGAGGCCATCCGCATGACCGGCGCATGGGCCGGCTATTACGAGATGAACCTGTTCGACCACAACGCGATCCTCGGCCTGCATCCGGACTGCGACAACCTGTTCTTCGCCAACGGCTTCTCCGGGCACGGGCTCCAGCAATGCCCGGCTGCCGGGCGCGGCGTGGCGGAACTCATCCGTTATGGCGAGTACCGCAGCCTCGACCTGTCGCCGGTGTCGTTCGCCCGCATTCTCGAGAACCGGCCGCTGGTCGAGAAGAACGTGATCTAGCCTCGGCGCGGGTGGAGGCGTACGATCTTTTGCCAAGCAAGCGAGGGTCTCAGCATCATGACTGCACAGGCATTGGTCGACACCGCCCGGGCGCTGGTCGCCGGCGACAAGGGCTTGCTCGCGATGGACGAGAGCAACGCCACCTGCCACAAGCGCTTCGCGAAGCTGGGCATTCCCCAGACCGAGGACGCGCGGCGCGACTGGCGCGAGCTGATCGTCACTGCGCCGAACCTCGGCGCCTGCATCAGCGGCGCGATTCTCTTCGATGAAACCATCCGCCAGCGAACCAGCACGGGCGCATCCTTCGTCTCGGTGCTCAGCGGCGCGGGCATCGTTCCCGGCATCAAGGTCGACACCGGCGCGAAGCCGCTGGCGGGCCATCCCGGCGAGACGGTCACCGAAGGCCTGGACGGCCTGCGCGAACGGCTGGCCGAATATGCCGGCATGGGGGCTCGCTTCGCCAAATGGCGCGGCGTCATCACGCCCGGCCCCGGCCTGCCCAGCCGCGCATGCATCGAGGTCAACGCCCATGCGCTGGCCCGCTACGCGGCCCTGTGCCAGGAGGCCGGACTCGTTCCCATCGTCGAGCCTGAGGTGCTGATGGAGGGCGACCATTCCCTCGCGCGCTGCGCGGAAATCACCGAGGAGACGCTGCACGCGGTGTTCGCCCAGCTGCGCCTGCAGGGCGTGCTGCTCGAAGGCATGCTGCTGAAGCCCAACATGGTGCTGCCGGGGCAGGCCTGTCCGATACAGGAGAGCGTGGACGAGGTCGCCGACGCCACGGTGACGTGCCTGCTGCGGGTCGTGCCCGCGGCCGTGCCGGGCATCGCATTCCTTTCGGGCGGCCAATCGGCGCAGCTCGCCTCCGCCCGGCTGAACGCCATGAATGCGAGATCCGGGGCGCGCGTGCCGTGGGCGCTGGCGTTTTCATATTCGCGCGCCGTCCAGCAACCGGCGCTGGACGCCTGGAAAGGCGACGCCGCCAACGCCGCATCGGCGCAGAAGGCGCTGGTGCACCGTGCCCGCTGCAACCAGGCCGCGCGCCGCGGCGCCTACGACGGGCTGGCGGACGCGCCGGAACCCGGCTGAGTCAGCCGCCTTTTGCTGCATTCACCAGCACGGGCGTCGATCGATAGCTTTCCGGGAACAACTTCTTCAGGTCTTCGATCTTCGGCAGGTCGTTGAACACGATGTAGCCGTGGTTCGGGTGGCGTGTGAGGAAGTCCTGGTGATAGGCCTCGGCCGCATAGAACGGCTTCCCCATCTCGATGGTGGTCGCCAGCGGCTTGCCGAAGGTCCTGGCCTGGTTCAGCTGCACGATGTATGCCTTCGCGATGTGGGCCTGTTCGGCGTTCTCGGCAAACACGGTGGAGCGGTATTGAGGCCCTGTGTCCGGTCCTTGCCGGTTCAGCTGGGTCGGGTCGTGCGCCACCGAGAAATAGATCTGCAGCAGCTTGCCGTAGCTGATCTGCCGCGGGTCGTAGGTGATGCGCACCGCTTCGGCGTGGCCGGTGCGGCCCGAGCCCACGTGCTCATAGCGCGCCGTCTTGGCGCCGCCGCCGGCATAGCCCGACACGGCGTTGTTCACGCCCTTGACGCGCTGGAACACGCCTTGCACGCCCCAGAAGCAGCCGCCGGCGAACACGGCCGTGTCGTACTTCATGGTGGGCGAGGCCGGCAGGTCGATCGCGGGTGCCGGCACGCGCCGGGCCGGCTCTGCGAACGAAGGCACGGCGGGCCAGGCCAGCGCCGCGGCGGCAGCGAACATGCCTGCAGTGAGTGCGGGGAATCTCATGGGCTGTCCTTGAAGAAGGCTGGATGCCAGGCCGATGGGAGCGACATTGCCGCTGATTCCAGCCCACGTCAATGTTCGGGGCCGACGTGCCGGTTCAGCCGCTCGATGAGCCCCGGCATGTCGAAGCCCTGCGACGCCACCGACTTGGGCTCTCGCCATGCGGGGCGCGAACATCGGCGTGACGAAATGCAGCGCTCGTGGGCGGCCTGTGGGTGGAGGCGATGCTACAGCGCGGCCGCCGGGCACCTGCCTATCCACCTGCCGATCACATCGCTCAGGGCGGGCAGGGGCGTGCGGCGGCCGCCCCTGGACGCGTGGCCTTGCTGGTGCTGCTTTCGTCCACCGTGCCGAGCGGGCGCGTGAACGTGCAGCCATAGGCCGGGTCCGCCACCGTGGCGGCGGTGACCACGTCGTCGCCCGCCGGCTTCACGCCGTCGCGCTCCCACTTGACCATGGCATCGAAGGCCTCGACCTGTTCGGCGATCGTGAAGTCGCAATGCGAGATGCCGCGCACTGCGCGCTGCACCAGCCAGCCGCCGTTGCCCTTGGCCGCCACGCGCTGGTGGTAGATCTGCTCCATGCTGAAGGGCACGTACAGGTCGCCCAGCGTGTGCAGCGTGACCACCGGGATCCTGAACTCGCCGTTGGCCTTGGGAATCCAGCGCAGGCCATCGGTGCGCAGGCGGTTGGCGTCGGCCGCCGCGCTGAGCTTGAGCACCGAGGCATTCAGCGCCGTGGTCCCCGGCACATCGCCGTCGATGGTGTAGGTGAAGCGGTTGGTGTCGAGCGTGCTCCGGTTCAGGATGCCGTTGACCGTGCCGTCGCTGCCGAACACGCCCCATACCGCCGCGAACGAGCCGCCCTGCGTGAAGCCGAGGTCGAACATCGGCCGTTCGCCGCCCGTGAGGTTCTTCACCACCGAACCGAACTTCAATCCGGTGGCCGTGGGCGTGCCCGGGAAGGCGGTGTACAGCGCGCCGGTGACCTGCGCCTTGATGTCCGCCCAGTTGACCGTCGGGTACTTCGGCAGCCCCGCGAGCGCCTGCGCGGCGACCTGCGCGCCCGCGAAGTAGTCGAACAGCTCGGTGTCGCCCATCACGCCGCACATCGGCACCGCGCCGTGGTACTTCATCTTGTGATTTTCGGTGGCGAAGGCCTCGTCCTCGATGGCTGCCGCCGTGATGTGGCCGCCCATCGAATGGCCCGTGATGTAGATCCTCGAGGGCGCCGCGAGCTCGCGGCCGTTGGCCTTGGCGATGGCGTTGAACTGCAGGGCCAGCGCGTTAGTGTCTTCCACGCCCGCGCGCACGTCGTAGAAATTCTTGCTGTAGCTCGAGGCGGCCCAGGCGTAGCCGTTCTGGATCAGGTGGCGCCGGATGGAGGGGTTGTTTACCTGCAGCAGGTTGCTTTCCCCGGCGTAGCCGTGCGCGTACATCACGAGCTTGCCGTTCCAGTTGGCGGGCACCTCGACGTGGTACTGCGCGCCGCCGAGCATGCCGGCCCAGCGGCTGGTGGTGGTGTTGTCGACGGTGTCGCCTGCATCGGGAGCCAGCGCCGCGAAGGTGGTGGCCGCGGGGTCGGCGGGGGCGAAGGAGTTGCGGCTGTCCTGCAGCCGCGTTTCTTCGGGCGGCGGGGGTGGCGCAGGTGGAGGAGGCGGTGCCGGCGGCGCGGGTGCCGGCGCCGGCGGCAGTGGCGTGAAGGCAAAGCCGTTGCCGCCGCCGCCCCCGCCGCAGGATGCGACGGCAAGGCTGGCTGCAAGGGCAAGAAATGTCAGGCGCGCGGAATGCATGGGATGTCTCTCTCCGTTCTTGTGTTGTTGGGAAGAAGCCCGGCGCAGCGCAGCCTCGCGCGGCCGTAGAGAACGACCGTGCTATTTCGCTGGACCGGCGGCGCAGCGTAGGGGCGTTGCCGGGCGCACCGGCCCGGGCTTTCCCGTAGCAGCTATCTCCTGCGCGACACCGCGCGCGGCGTGTCAGCCCTTGCGGCGCGTCACCACCACCGTGGCTTCGAGGCCGTCATAGGCCTCGGCATCGCCATACCAGCTGCCCGAGATCGGCGCGGCCTGCGCCGGGTCGCGCGTGACGCCGACGCGGATCAGCTGGCCGCTGCCCATGAGGTTGTTGGTGGGGTCGAAGGCGAGCCAGCCGATGCCCGGCAGGTAGGCCTGCAGCCAGGCATGCGTGGTGCCGGCGCCGGTCATCGATTCGCCGGGGGCCTGGGCCGCGCGGTCGAGCGCGGCGTCGTACAGGTAGCCCGAGACGAATCGGGTGGCAATGCCCAGGCGCCGCGCGGCCTCCATCATCAGCAGCGCGTAGTCGCGGCAGCTGCCGCTGCCGAGCGCCAGCGTCTGCAGCGGCGTCTGCGTGCCTTCCTCGTCGCGTGCCTTGTATTCGAGGCTCTGGCCGATGTGCGCGTTCATGCGCGCGAGCACTTCGCGCGTGCTGTTGGGCTGGTCGATGTGCAGGAACTGGTGGGCCCAGCGGATCAGCGTGCCGTTGGCATCGTCGTCGTGGTGGGGGCGCAGGTAGTGCTCGAGGTCGAGGCGCTCCTGCACCGAATAGGCGAAGGGCAGGAACTCGGCGGCCGGATCGAGCGCGAGCTGGTCCTGCTGCGCCGGCACGTGCTCGATGGTGAAGGAGCACACGATGCGCAGCTCCGTGGCCTCGCCCATGGGCTGCACCAGCGCGACCGAGTTCGAATGCGGGTCCTGGATCAGCCGCGTGAACGACTCGGGGCTCACCTGCAGGTCGGTGGCGAGCACGCGCAGGTCGTGGCTGTCGCGCGGACGGAACATCACCCGGTGCAGGCCGAAGGTGACCGGCTTCCTGTAGCGGTAGACGGTGGTGTGGATGATGTCGTATTGGATGGCCATGCGCTGCATTCTGGGGCCTTGGCGCGGCAGCGCCTACGCTTGCGTTCGATCGGTCGCGAGCGCCTTGGCCAGATTGGCCGGCAGCGGCAGCGGCTCGCCATGCCATTGCGCGGCCAGCAGCTCGGCGCACAGGGCCGCGAAGCTCAGGCCGCGCGAGCCCAGCGCGGTGCAGGCCCAGGGAGCGGGTGCACCGGACGCGCCATCGGCATCGAGCGGGCCGACCAGCGGCCGGCGGTCGCCCGATGCGCAGCGCACGCCGACCCAGGCGCGGGCCTCGCCGCGGTCGAGGCTCGCGGCCAGCGCGGCGGCCGCGGCGGGGTGCAGCCGCTCCAGGCGCTCGCGGTTGGCGCCGGCATCGGCGCCGTTCGGTTCGAGGTTGGCGCTGTCGCGGTCGAAGGTGGCGCCCGCCAGCCAGAGCTGGGCGCCATCGTCGGTGGGTACATGCGCGATCAGGTGGCCGTCGCCATTGATGGGGGTCGCAGGAAGCCCCTCATCCGCTGCCATGGCACCCCACATGACCTGGCCGCGCACGGGCTGCAGCGGGAGCC
The DNA here is from genome assembly GCF_041154485.1 of Variovorax sp. V93. Lineage (NCBI taxonomy): Bacteria > Pseudomonadati > Pseudomonadota > Betaproteobacteria > Burkholderiales > Comamonadaceae > Variovorax > Variovorax sp. V93. The sequence continues at coordinate 2,570,544 of NZ_AP028669.1, forward strand.
CTGGCGCGAAGCGGCCCGATTCGAAGCCCGCGGCGACCACCACGCGGTCCGCCTCGGCCAGCAGCCGGTCCGCCGCATCGAACAGTCGCCATGCGCCGTCGCCGTGCGCCATGCGTGCCACCCGTGCGTTGCCGCGGAACTCGATGCCCGGCCCGCGCAGCCAGGCCGTGATCAGCCGATGCGGCCGGACCCAGCCTGCGCGCGCATGCCAGAGGGCCGGCGCATCGGCCGGCAAGCGGGCCTCTGCCAATTGAGCGGCGCTCGCGGGCCACGATTCGTTGGGGCCGCTGTCGCTCCAGCCGGCGGGCACGCGCGTGCCGCCCTCGGGCCGGCGCTCCAGCACGCCGCTGGCGCGCCAGTCGCGGCCTTCCTCCAGCAGCCGTTCCAGTTCATGCCAGGTCGCGCGGATGCCGGCACGCGTGAGCCGCGACAGCAGGGCATCGTCGGGCGAGACATGCGGTGCCATCACGCCGGCCGGCAGCCCGGAGGCACCGGCGGCGGGGTGGCCCGCCGCGTCGAGCACCGTGACCTGCCATCCGCGCCGCGACAGGCTGGCGGCCACCGCCGCGCCGGCCAGCCCGGCACCGATCACGGCGCAGCGGCCCGGCGTTTCGACGTGCCCGGGTGCGGGGCCGCGGCGGCGAACCGTCCAGGCCGGCGCGAACACGCCGCCCAGGCAGTCGCGCTTGGGCGGCAGGCCCGGCCGCCTTTCGAGCTGGAAGCCGTTCTGGGAGAGCGCATCGCGCACCGCACGTGCATAGGTCCAGGTGGCCAGGCCGGTGCCCTGGCGCGCAAAGCGCGACACCGCCTTCAGCGTGTCGGGCGACCACATGGCGGGGTTCTGCTGCGGGCTGAAGCCGTCGAGGAAGATGCTGTCGGCCTCGAAGCGCTGCGCCCGCAGCATCGGCTGCACGTCGCCGATGCACAGCGTGAGCAGCACGTGGCCGGCGTCGAAGGCCAGCCGGTGAAAGCCCGGCAGCAGCCCGTGCCACTGCGCGGCCAGTTGTTCGGCCAGCGGCATCAGCTCGGGGTAGGCCCCGGCGGCGCGCAGCAGGTCTTCGGGCCCGACCGGATGGGCCTCGATGGAGACGAAGTGCAGCATCCGCGGCCGGTTTGCGTCGGCGCGCCAGGCCTGCCAGCTTGTCAGGAAATTGAGCCCCAGCCCGAATCCGGTTTCGAGAATCCGCCATTGAGGGCGTCGGGACCAGGCTGCGGGCAGGCCGCAGCCACCCAGGAACACGTGGCGCGACTGCGCCAGTGCCCCGGTTTCGGTGTGGTAGATGTCGCCGAAGCGCTCGCTGTGTGGCACGCCGTCGGCGCGCCAGGCGACGGGCTCGGCGGCCAAGGCGGGCTCAGTTCGAGGGGGGAACGTAGCCCTGCGCGACGTCCGCGCCTTCGCCGAAGAAGTGCTTTTCCATTTGCCGGGCCAGGTACTGGCGGGCGCGCAGATCGGCCAGATTCAGCCGGTTCTCGTTGACCAGCATGGTCTGCTGCTTGAGCCAGGCGGCCCAGGCTTCCTTGCTGACGTTTTCCCACAGGCGCTTGCCCAGTTCCCCGGGATAGGGCGGGAAGTCGAGCCCTTCGGCCTCTTTGCCGAGCTTGATGCACTGAACCATGCGTGCCATTTTGATTGCCTCTGGTGGGGAAAGCGGTTGCTTAGTTGATTTGGCTATTTAGAACTGAGAACTCGGTCGTTCCAGTTTCCATATGTCGTATTGAGAATACGCAGCTTCATTGATATGCCTTTTTGAACAAGACACCATGAGCCTTCGCCGCGACTTTATCAAGCTTTCCCTGGGGGCCGGCGTGGCCGGCGCCATGGCCCTGACGGCATTGCCGTCGTTCGCGCAGCAGGGCGCGGCGCCCGTGACGTTGCTCAACGTGTCGTACGACCCGACCCGCGAGCTCTACGTCGACTACAACCGCGCGTTCGCCAAGTACTGGAAGGGCAAGACCGGGCAGGACGTGACGATCAAGCAGTCGCACGGCGGCTCGGGCAAGCAGGCCCGCTCGATCATCGACGGCATCGATGCCGACGTCGCCACGCTGGCGCTGGGCGGCGACATCGATGCGCTCGCCACGCACGGCGGGCTTGTCAAGCCCGACTGGCAGAAGCGCCTGCCGCAGAACTCGGCGCCCTACACCTCGACCATCGTGTTCCTGGTGAAGAAGGGCAACCCCAAGGGCCTGAAGGACTGGGACGACCTCGTCAAGCCCGGCGTGCAGGTGATCACGCCCAACCCCAAGACCTCCGGCGGCGCGCGCTGGAACTACCTGGCCGCCTGGGAATTCGCCAAGCGCAAGTACGGCAGCGACGCCAAGGCCAAGGAATACATCGGCAGCCTGTTCAGGAACGTGCCCGTGCTCGACACCGGCGCGCGCGGCTCGACCATCACCTTCGTGCAGCGCGGCGTGGGCGACGTGCTGCTGGCCTGGGAGAACGAGGCCTTCCTGGCGCTGAAGGAATTCGGCGCCGAGAAGTTCGAGATCGTGGTGCCGTCGATTTCGATCCTGGCCGAGCCCACCGTGGCGGTGGTCGACAAGGTGGTCGACAAGAAGGGCAGCCGCGCGGTGGCCGAGGAATACCTCAAGTACCTGTATTCGGACGAAGGCCAGGACATTGCAGGCCGCAACTTCTACCGCCCGACCTCGGAGAAGGCCAAGGCCAAATACGACAAGCAGTTTCCCAAGCTCACGCTGGTGACCATCGACCAGGCCTTCGGCGGCTGGGCCAAGGCCGACAAGGCGCACTTTGCCGACGGCGCTTCGTTCGACCAGATCTACACCGCCAAGCAGAAGTAATTCGCCTCGCTCCCTCGAAGCGCACTCCCGAAGAAAAACCGAAAGCCTCCTGTGTCCGTTCTCCTGATTGCCGGCAGTCCCTCCGCACCTTCTCGTTCCACCGCCTTGCTCGAGGCCGTGGGCGAGCGGCTGGCCGGCCGCAAGGCGCACATCGAGCGGCTTGCGATCCGCGATCTGCCGGCCCAGGCGCTGCTGCTGGCCGACTGGAACCATCCGGCCATCGAGCGCGCGATTGCGCAGGTGGCGCAAGCGCGCGTGGTCGTGGTGGCCACGCCGGTCTACAAGGCCGCCTACAGCGGCGTGCTGAAGGTCTTCCTCGATCTGCTGGCGCAGAACGCGCTCAAGGGCAAGACCGTGCTGCCGCTGGCCACCGGCGGCAGCCCGCACCACATGCTCGCGCTCGACTACGCCTTGCGGCCGGTGCTGCATGCGCTCTCGGCGCGCCATATCCTGCCGGGTGTCTATGCGACCGATTCGCAGATCACGCTGACGCCCGAGAACGCCTACCAGGTGCATGCCGACCTGGCCGAGCGGCTCAACGAAGCCGTCGAGGTGCTCACTACCGAAGGACTGAAGCTGCCGGCCACGCATGGCTTCGAGCCCGTGCCTTTCTCCAGGGTGCGATGTAGCGTCTAGAACGGGTTCCTGATCGAACCCGAGTCCGGCCAGCCCCATTTCCTGTTCCCGTTTTTTCAAGTCGCCGCTGCGCGTCGAGGGCGCAGCTTTGCCTGAAGTTCTTGCACAAGGAATCCACCCATGAACCCCGTTGCCACCGAAGACTCCGCGCTCGACGCGCAGCCGCGCTCCATCTGGAAGGCGCTGCGGGACCTGGCCATCAGCACGATCGTGGTGACCGCTATCGCGCTCATCGTCGGCTTCATCTCGGCCTGAGGCCGCCTCCACCCGCATTCGAAAAGGACGAGCCCATGACTTTCCTCTCCCTCCCGCGCCGCCGCCTGCTGCAGGGTGCCGCCGCCGCCATCGCAGTGCCTTCCTTCGCCGCGCTGGCCCAGGCGCCGGCGCGCCAGTTGCGCATCGGCCACCAGAAGGGCGCGCTGAGCATCCTCAAGGGCCGCGGCACGCTCGAGAAGCGCCTGGCCCCGCTCGGCGTGGCCGTGAAGTGGACCGAGTTCACCGCGGGCCCGGTGCAGCTCGAGGCACTGAACGTCGGCTCCATCGACTTCGGCGACGTGGGCGAGGCGCCGCCGATCTTCGCGCAGGCCGCCGGCGCGCCGCTCGCCTACGTGGCCACCACGCTGCCGCGGCCCCAATCGGAAGCGGTGCTGGTGCCCAGGGGCTCGGCCATCCGGACCGTGGCCGAGCTGAAGGGGAAGAAGGTTGCACTCAACAAGGGCTCGAACGTCCACTACTTCATCGTCAAGCTGTTCGAGAAGCATGGCCTTGCCTACAGCGACCTGAACCTCGTCTTCCTGCCGCCGGCCGATGCGCGCGCAGCCTTCGAAAAGGGCTCGGTCGATGCATGGGTGATCTGGGACCCGTTCCTTGCCGCCGCCGAAAAATCGCTCGAGGCCCGCGTTCTGGCCGACGCGACTGGCGTGGTGGGCAACCGCGGCTACTACTTCTCGTCGCTCGGCTACGCCGCAAAGAATGCCGACGTGCTGGCCATCGCGATCGAGGAGATCAACAAGGTCGACGTCTGGGGCACCGCCCACAGGAACGATCTTGCCGCCGAGTTCGCTGCCCTGTGGGGCCTGCCGAAGCCGGTGGCCGAACTGACGGTGGCGCGCGCGGCCTATGGCACCAGTCCCATCAGCAAGGCTGTGCTCGCCGAGCAGCAGAAGATCGCCGACACCTTTTTCGACCTGAAGCTGATCCCCCGAAGGATCAGCGTGCTCGAGGCCGCTGCGGCGGGCATCGCGTGATGCAGGAAGCCTTGCGCCATCGCGCCGCCCGCGTGCTCGCCACGACCACGCGCGCCTGGGGCATTGCGGAGCCGCGGCGCCTGCGGACTGCATCGCCGCGCTCGCGCTGCGCGCTGCCCCGCGTGCGCGGCGTCTTCTTCGCCATTTGACGCAGCACCACCGAAAGACGACATGCAGATATTCTGGTTTCTCCCCACCCATGGCGACAGCCGCTATCTCGGCACCAGCGAAGGCGCGCGGCCCATCGACCTGGCCTACCTGCAGCAGATCGCGGGCGCGGCCGACAACCTCGGCTACGAAGGCGTGCTGATTCCCACCGGCCGCTCCTGCGAAGACCCGTGGGTGATTGCTTCGAGCCTGATCGGCGCGACGAAGAAGCTCAAGTTCCTGGTGGCGGTGCGGCCCGGCCTGCACCAGCCCAGCCTGGCCGCGCGCATGGCCGCGACCTTCGACCGCCTGTCGGGCGGCCGCCTGCTGGTGAACCTGGTCACCGGCGGCGACCAGGCCGAACTCGAAGGCGACGGCGTGTACCTGGACCATGCGGCGCGCTACGAGCAATCGGCCGAGTTCATCCGCATCTGGCGCGAGATCCTCGCGCGCAGCCATGGCGGCCAGGCCTTCGACTACGAAGGCCGGCACCTGAGCGTGAAGGGCGCGAAGCTGCTCTATCCGCCGGTGCAGGAACCCTATCCGCCGGTGTGGTTCGGCGGCTCGTCGGCTGCCGCGCACGAGCTTGCGGCCGAGCAGGTCGATGCCTATCTCACCTGGGGTGAGCCGCCCGCCGAGGTGGCCAGGAAGATTGCCGATGTGCGCAACCGCGCCGCGCGCAAGGGCCGCACGGTGGAGTTCGGCATCCGGCTGCACGTGATCGTGCGCGAGACCGACGACGCCGCATGGAAAGCCGCCGAGGAACTGATCAGCCGCGTCGACGACGAGACCGTGATCCGCGCCCAGGCCGCCTTCGCGCGCATGGATTCCGAAGGCCAGCGCCGCATGGCCGCGCTGCATTCAGGCGGCGCGAGGCGCTCGCGCGCCGAGCTCGAGATTTCTCCCAACCTCTGGGCCGGCGTCGGCCTGGTGCGCGGCGGCGCGGGCACCGCGCTGGTGGGCGACCCGCAGACGGTGGCGGCGCGCATCGAGGAATACGCGGCGCTCGGCCTGGACAAATTCATTCTCTCGGGCTACCCGCATCTTGAAGAGGCCTACCGCTTCGCCGAGCTGGTGTTCCCGCTGCTCTCGCGCAAGGCACAGGCACGGCTTGCGGGCGGATCGCTGAGCGGGCCGTTCGGCGAAGTGGTTGCCAATCTCGATGCGCCTTCGCGCCTCGTTTCCCAAAGCTGAGGAATTTCATGACGGAACAAGTACAGGAACTGCCGGCGGTCGCGCCTTCTTCGGAAGAAAACGCCGGCGGCGCGCTCAAGGCCTTCGGCGCCAGCGTGGCGGCTCGGCTGGTGCCGTGGCTGGTGCCGGTGGGACTGATCGTCTTCTGGCAGATCGCTTCGTCGCTGGGCTGGCTCTCCACGCGGGTGCTGCCGGCGCCGGTGGACGTGGTCAAGGCCGCCTGGGCGCTGGCCGTATCGGGCGAGCTCTGGACGCACGTCAAGGTGAGTGCGGGCCGTGCGCTCGCGGGCCTCGCCATCGGCGGCGGAACGGGGCTGGTGCTGGGCCTCTTGACGGGCTCGGTGAAGTTCTTCGAGACGCTGCTCGATTCGACCATCCAGATGGTGCGCAACATTCCCGCGCTGGCACTCATTCCGCTCGTGATCCTGTGGTTCGGCATCGACGAGTCGGCCAAGCTGTTCCTGATCTCGGTGTCGGTGTTCTTCCCGATCTACCTCAACACCTTCCACGGCATCCGCAACGTTGATCCGCAGCTGATTGAGATGGGGCGCACCTACGGCCTCTCGCGCTGGCAGCTGTACCGCGAGGTGATCCTGCCCGGCGCGCTGTCGTCGATCCTGGTGGGCCTGCGCTTTTCGCTGGGGCTGATGTGGGTGATCCTGATCGTGGCCGAAACCATCTCGGCGCAGGCCGGCATCGGCTACCTCACGATGAACGCCCGCGAATTCCTGCAGACCGACATCGTGCTGGTGGGCATCCTGCTGTATGCGCTGCTCGGCAAGCTGGCCGACCTGTTCGCGCGCGGGCTGGAGCAATGGTGGCTGCGCTGGCATCCCGGCTATCAGAAAAAGACGGCGAAGTGAGGGCCGGGCACATGAAGAACATCATTTCGCGACGCGCGGCCATCGCCACGTTGGGCGCACTGGGCTCCGGTGCCGTGTTCGCGCAGGGCGGGGCCGCGCGGCCCGTCACCGTGCGGCTCGGCTACCAGAAGTCCTCGACGCTGATCGCCCTGCTGAAGGTGCAGGGCACGCTCGAGAAGCAGCTTGCCCCGCTCAACGCCACGCTGAGCTGGCACGAGTTCACCAGCGGGCTGCCGCTGCTCGAGGCCCTGAACCTCGACAACCTGGACATCAGTGCCGACGTGGCCGACACCGTGCCGGTGTTCGCGCAGGCTGCCGGCGCCGACCTGACCTTTGTCGCGCAGGAAGCGCCTTCGCCCGCAGCACAGGCCATTCTCGTGCGCGAGGACTCGCCGCTCAGGTCGGTGGCCGATCTCAAGGGAAAGAAGGTCGGCTTCGCCAAGGCGGCCGGCGCGCACTACCTGCTGATCGCGGCGCTGGAGAAGGCCGGCCTGTCCTTCAGGGACATCGATCCTGCCTACCTGACACCGGCCGACGGCCGTGCCGCCTTCGAGCGCGGCGCCATCGACGCCTGGGTCGTGTGGGATCCGTTCCTGGCGGCTGCGCAGCGCCAGGCCAGGGTGCGCGTGCTGGCCGATGGCACGGGCATCGCCTCATACCAGCGCTACTACCTCGCCAGCACCAAGTTCTCGAAGGCGCGCCCGGACGTGCTGCGCGTGGTCTATGCCGAGCTCGAGAAAACCGGCCGATGGGTCAAGCAGAACCCGAAGGATGCCGCGGCGCTGCTGTCGCCCGTCTGGGGCCTGGACGCGGCAACGATCGAGCAGGCCAACGCCCGCCGCAGCTACGCGGTGCGCCCGGTGGTGGCCGAGGCGCTGGCCGAACAGCAGCGCATCGCCGATGCCTTCTTTGCGGAAAAGCTGCTGCCGAGAAAGATCAACGCGCTCGACGTGGCGCTCTTCCAACCGGGCCTCAAATCATCATGAATGCCGTTCTGAAAGACACACGGCCGCTGGCCATCTCGGGCGGCGTTCGCCTGGAGGCGCGCGGCCTGCACAAGCGCTATGGCGAGCGCGAGGTGCTGCGCAACACGCAACTCGCCATCGAGCCGGGGCAGTTCATCGCCATCGTCGGGCGCAGCGGCTGCGGCAAGAGCACGCTGCTGCGGCTGGTTGCCGGGCTAGAGAAGGCCAGCGCCGGCGGGCTCTACACGGACGGCAAGGCCATCGACGGCCTGCACGACGACACCCGGATCATGTTCCAGGAGGCGCGCCTCCTGCCGTGGCGCCGGGTGCTCGACAACGTGACGCTCGGCCTGCCCGACGAAGCCAAGGCACGGGGCAAGGAGGTGCTCGCGCAGGTGGGCCTGGCCGACCGCGAGAACGAATGGCCGGCGCGGCTGTCGGGCGGCCAGCGCCAGCGCGTGGCGCTCGCACGGGCGCTGGTGCATCACCCGCGGCTGCTGCTGCTCGACGAGCCGCTGGGTGCGCTGGACGCGCTCACGCGCATCGAGATGCATCGCCTCATCGAGAACCTGTGGCAGCGCCACCGCTTCACCGCGCTCTTGGTGACGCATGACGTGCAGGAGGCCGTGGCGCTCGCGGACCGCGTGATCCTGATCGAGGACGGGCGCATCGCGCTCGACGAGAACATTGCGCTCGCCAGGCCGCGCTCGCAGGGCGATCCGGCGTTCGCGGCCATCGAGAAACGCATTCTCGACCGCGTGCTGCAAAAGCCCGGCGAGGCCGAATCCGCCGCCACGGACGCCAGCTGGCTGCAGCCCTCCGCGCACACGCTGCGCTGGGCGATCTGAATCCATCGTTCATCCAATCACAACGAAAAAGGCAGTCGCATGTCGCAGAACTGGAAATTCGAAACCCTGTCGGTGCACGCCGGCTATTCGCCCGAGCCGACCACGCGCGCCGTGGCGCCGCCCATCTATCAGACGGTGGCCTATGCCTTCGACAGCGCCCAGCACGGCGCCGACCTGTTCGACCTGAAGGTGCCCGGCAACATCTACACCCGCATCAACAACCCGACGCAGGACGTGCTCGAGCAGCGCGTGGCGGCGCTCGAAGGCGGCATTGCGGCGCTCGCGCTGGCCTCGGGCCAGGCGGCCGTGACCTATGCGATCCAGACCATCGCCGAGGCGGGTGACAACATCGTCAGCAGCACCGCGCTCTACGGCGGCACCTACAACCTGTTCGCGCACACGCTGCCGCAGTTCGGCATCACCACGCGCTTCGCGGACCACCGCGATCCAGCGAGCTTCGAGAAGCTGTTCGACGAGAAGACCAAGGCCGTGTTCGTCGAATCGCTCGGCAACCCGGCCGGCAACGTGACCGACATCGCGGCCATCGCCGAGATCGCGCACCGCCACGGTGTGCCGCTGATCGTGGACAACACCGTGCCTTCGCCGTACCTGAGCCGGCCCATCGAGCATGGCGCCGACATCGTGGTGCACTCGCTCACCAAGTACCTGGGCGGCCACGGCACCAGCATCGGCGGCGCCATCGTCGATTCGGGCAAGTTCCCGTGGGCCCAGCACAAGCAGCGCTTCCGGCGCCTGAACGAGCCCGACGTCAGCTACCACGGCGTGGTCTACACCGAGGCGCTGGGCCCGGCCGCCTACATCGGCCGTGCGCGCGTGGTGCCGCTGCGCAACACCGGCGCGGCGATCTCGCCGTTCAACGCCTTCCTGATCCTGCAGGGCATCGAGACGCTGGCGCTGCGCATGGACCGCATCAGCAGCAATACGCTTTCGGTGGCCCAGCACCTGAAGACGCACAAGGCCGTCAACTGGGTCAACTACGCGGCGCTCGAAGACCATCCCGACCATGCATTGGCGAAGAAGTACTTCGGCGGCCGCTCCAGCGGCGTGCTGACCTTCGGCATCGGCGCCGGCCGCGAGGGCGGGGCGAAGTTCCTCGATGCGCTCAAGCTCTTCACGCGGCTCGTGAACATCGGCGACGTGCGCTCGCTCGCTACGCACCCGGCCTCCACCACGCACCGGCAACTCTCGCCAGAAGAGCTGGCGCGGGCCGGCGTCACGGAAGACACCGTGCGCCTGTCGGTCGGCATCGAGCACATCGACGACCTCGTTGCCGACCTCGACCAGGCGCTGGCTGCCGCCGGGTGACCGCCTTGCCCTTGTTTCTCCTGCCCGAACCCTTCCTTCAACCCCAAAGAGAAAGAAACACCATGTCCATCCAAGCCATCAACGTCCGCAACCAGTTCAAGGGCAAGGTCCGCGAGATCATCCGCGGCGACGTCGTCTCCGAAGTCGACGTCGAAACCGCCTGGGGCATCGTGACCTCGGTCATCACCACGCGCTCGGTCGACGAACTGCAGCTCAAGGTGGGCTCCGACGTGGTCGCGCTCGTGAAGTCGACCGAGGTTTCGATCGCGAAGCTTTGACGATCCCGGGGCTTGCGAACAACCCAGGTGCCACCGTGGCGCCGGGTTTTCAGTTCTTGGCACATCGGCCATGGGCTTCTACAGTGTGATCTGCACAACGCCCGGAGAGAAGCCATGGCCAATTTCGAAGTAGGCGACATCGTCCGCGCGCTGCACGCCGCGCGCGATGAATGGCGCGATTCGCAGCGCCGCTCGCGCGAGCCCGGCACGCGCGAGTTTCCGTCGCGCGATGCGCTGGCGCAGGTCATCGAATCGCTCAAGGGCGCGCTGTTTCCGATGCGGCTCGGCCCGCCCGACCTGCGCCACGAGAGCGAGGATTTCTACGTCGGCCACACGCTGAACACCGCCCTGCAGGCGCTGCTGGTGCAGGCGCGGCTGGAACTCAACTACAACGCCCGCCACGAGCCGCGCCCCGCGAGCGAAGTCGAAGGCCTCGCCACCGAGGCCATCCGCCAGTTCGCGAACGCGCTGCCGGGCCTGCGCCGCCTGCTCGACACCGACGTGCTCGCCGCCTACCAGGGCGACCCGGCGGCGCGCAGCGTGGACGAGGTGCTGCTGTGCTATCCCGGCGTGCTCGCGATGATCCACCATCGGCTGGCGCACGAGCTCTACAAGCTTGAATTGCCGCTCCTGGCGCGCATCGTGGCCGAGCTCGCGCATGCGCAGACCGGCATCGACATCCACCCCGGTGCGCAGATCGATGCGGGCTTCTTCATGGACCACGGCACGGGCGTGGTGATCGGCGAGACGGCGATCATCGGCAAGCGCGTGCGCCTGTACCAGGCCGTCACACTCGGCGCCAAGCGCTTTCCGACCGATGCCGAGGGCAACCTGCAGAAGGGCCTGCCGCGCCATCCGGTGGTGGAAGACGACGTGGTGATCTATGCCGGCGCCACCATCCTCGGGCGCGTGACGCTGGGCAAGGGCGCGGTCATCGGCGGCAACGTGTGGATCACCGACGACGTGCCCGCGGGCGCGAGCGTGACGCAGGCGAGCCTGCAGAACGCGCCGAAGGCGAACGCGCCATAGGAACGGCACCGAGGAGCGGGCGGCTTCGGCCGCGCTATGCTTGGCCGTTGTCAACTATGTAGCTTGCCTTCGCATGTCATTGCCTCAAGCCACTTCCTCCATTTCTTCCGCGCCCCCGGCGGCCGACGCGTCCTGCGACGTGCTCGTGATCGGCGGCGGCCCCGCGGGCTCCACGATCTCCGCGCTGCTCGCGCAGCAGGGCCGCAAGGTGGTGCTGCTCGAGAAGGCGCATCACCCGCGCTTTCACATCGGCGAATCGCTGCTGCCCGGGAACGTCGAGCTGTTCGACAGGCTCGGCGTGCGCGACCAGGTCGACAAAATCGGCATGCCCAAGTTCGGCATCGAATTCGTCTCGCCCGAGCACGAGCACCGCAGCTATGTGGAATTTGCCGAAGGCATGGACAAGTCGCTCGACTCCGCCTGGCAGGTGCGCCGCTCGGAACTCGACGAACTGCTGTTCCGCAATGCCGCCACGCGCGGCGCGCAGACGCTCGAAGGCTGCCAGGTGCGCGACGTGGCCTTCGACGCCGATGGCGCCACGGTGCAGGCCGAGATGGACGACGGTGCCAGGCGCAGCTGGCGCGCCCGCTTCGTGGTCGATGCCACGGGACGCGACACGTTGCTGGCCAACAAATTCCGCTGCAAGGAAAAGAACCCCGACCACAACAGCACGGCGCTGTTCGGCCACTTCACCAACGCCGAGCGGCTCGAGGGCAAGAAGGAAGGCAACATCAGCATCTGCTGGTTCCCGCACGGCTGGTTCTGGTTCATTCCGCTGGCGGACGGAACCACCAGCGTGGGCGCGGTCTGCTGGCCGTACTACCTGAAGACGCGCGACAAGCCGCTGAAGGAGTTCTTCTACGACACCATCGCGTTGTGCCCGGTGCTGGTGGACCGGCTGAAGCACGCGACGCTGGTCGATGACGCGGTGCACGCCACCGGCAACTTCTCGTACTCGAGCACGCACGCCACGGGCGACCGCTACCTGATGCTGGGCGATGCCTTCACCTTCATCGACCCGATGTTCTCGTCGGGCGTGTACCTCGCGATGCACAGCGCCTTCGACGGCGCCGAGCTGGTGGCCACTGCGCTCGACCGGCCGGCCGAGCTGGAGCCGGTGCGAAAAAGCTTCGAAGCCATGATGCGCAAGGGACCACGCGAGTATTCGTGGTTCATCTACCGCGTGACCAACCCGACCATCCGCGACATGTTCATGCACCCGGGCAATCCGTTCCGCGTGAAGGAGGGGCTGATGTCGCTGCTGGCCGGCGACATCTACCGCGGCACGCCGATGTGGCGCGCGCTCGGCATGTTCAAGTTTCTCTACTACTTCATCTCGATCACCCACCTGCGCCGCACCTGGGCCGGCTGGAAGCGGCACCGCTTCAACATCCGCGACATGGGCGCACTGAAGGGCGAGACGATCCTCAAGTCGGAGTAGCGACTCAGGTCGCCCACGCCGAGCGCGAGGCGCGCAGCGTGGCCACGGCATGCGCCACGCCCGGGCCGGGGCTGCCGAGCACCTCGATGCCGAGGTCTGCGAGCTCATCCGCAACGGGGGCCATCGAGGCCTGCGCCAGCACCACCACGTCGGCGCCGGTGGCGGCGCTTCGGATCGCACTGGCGAGCATCCCGATGTAGCGGGCTGTATCGCCGGCCTCGAAGTGCGGCCAGGCCCCGGCGACCAGGAGCGTGCTCGGCCGGACGCCGACGCCGGCCTGCGCAGCGGCCGAAAGAAGCAGCGCGGTGGTCGGCTCCAGTGTGCTTTCGAGCGCCGCTGCAATCAGCACGCGCGGGCCGGCGCGCACGGCGCGGTCGGCCATCGCGCGGTCGATGCGCTGGGCTGCGAAGGCGCCGCCTGTCGGGGTTTTTTCCGCAACTCCGCCGATGGTCGAGCAGGTGCATGCCACCACGGCGGCGCCCTCGGATGCCGCCTCGCGCATGGCCTCGTGCACGCGCGCGGCCAGCATCGGGTTGTCGATGCCTAGGGTGCGGGCTTCGTGCAGCAGTTCCTCCATCACCAGGTGGCGCACCTCCAGTTCGGGCGCGATCTCGCGGGCCAGGCGCTCGAAGGTCGGCACATGGATCTGCGCCGTGTGGAGGAAAGCGATGGCGTCGTTCATCGAGACGAAAGGCTCAGGCCGCTTCGCGCGCGCGCCGCGCCTCGTAGGCCTTCAGGTGGACGTAGGCCGTGCGCAGCACCGAAGGCACCGAGGAAGAAGAGGCGGCAGGCGCGCGGCCGAGCAGGTCGCCGACGATGTGGTCGGCCTCGATCGGTGCGCCGCGCACAATGTCCTTGTACATGGAGGCGGTCATCGGGGAGCCCGGCGCCGTCATCATGGCGCGGCCGCGCTCGACGGCGGCCGGGCGCGGCGCGAAGCCGTTGTGCGCGGCAATGGCGCAGCATTCGTCGAAGATCGCGAGCGCCACGTCCTGTCCGCCCGCGCTCGCGATGTCGCCGATGGACGCGCGCATCAGGCTCGTGAGCCCGGCCGCCGAGGCGATGAAGACCCACTTCTCCCACATGTCCTGCGAGATGTTCTCGCTCGGCGTGGCATCGAACTTCGCGCCCGCGAACTGGGTGGCAATGGCATCGACCCGCGCCGAGCGTCCGCCCGCGCGCTCGCCGAAGGCAAGGCCGTGCATGTCGTTCAGGTGCAGCACGCGGCCTTCGTCGTCCAGCGTGGCGGAGATCATGCACAGGCCGCCGAGCACGCGTTCGCTGCCGAAGCGCTCGGCCAGGCGGTCGATGTGGCTCATGCCGTTGAGCAGGGGAAGAATGACCGTGCCGGGGCCGACGGCCGGCGCGAACGACGCCATGGTCGCGTCGAGGTCGTAGGCCTTGCTGCCGACCACGACCACGTCGAAGGGCGCCTTGATGTCCTCGGCCAGCAGGTGGGGCGGCGAGGGCAATTGCAGGTTGCCGAACGGGCTTTGAACCACCAGTCCGGTCTTCGCGATCTGTGCCGCGCGTCGCGCTCGCAGCAGAAAGGTGACGTCGCGTCCTGCCTCCAGCAGCCGGCCGCCGAAATAACCACCGAGTGCACCGGCACCCACCACTAGAAATCGCATCGTGAACTGCTCCTGGGATCAAAGGTCTCGGGCGATGATGCCCGCGATTGCGCAAGCCTGCTGCGCATGCCGCAAAGCCGGGGCGGGGCCGAAGAGCTTTTCTGGAAAAGGTCTTGGGCGCTTCGCATAATCGCCCCGGTCATTCCTTTCCGTTCGTGTTTTCCCCACTTCAAAGGAGCTTTATCCATGAGCCAGACCCGAATTGCCGTGATCGTCGGCAGCCTTCGCAAGGATTCGTTCAACCAGAAGCTGGCCCTTGCGCTGGCGCACCTCGCGCCCTCTGACTTCACGTTCGAGCATTTGCGCATCGACGATCTGCCCCTGTACAACCAGGACGACGACGGCAACCAGGCGCCTTCGGTGAAGCGGCTCAAGACCGAGATCGCGGCGGCCCAGGGCTTGTTGTTCGTCACGCCCGAATACAACCGTTCGTTCCCCGGCGTATTGAAGAACGCGATCGATCACGCTTCGCGTCCCTATGGCCAGAGCGCCTGGGCTGGCAAGCCGGCGGGCGTGCTGGGCATTTCGGTAGGCGCCATCGGTACCGCGGTGGCGCAGCAGCATTTGCGCACTGTGCTGGCCTACCTCGATGTCCCCACGCTCGGGCAGCCCGAGGCGTTCCTTCAGGTCAAGGAAGGCCTGTTCGATGACAAGGGCCACATCGGCAACGAAGGCACGAAGAAGTTCCTGCAGGGCTGGATGGACAAGTACGTGGCCTGGGTCAAGAGCCACGCGGCCGCCTGAGGCAGCCGGATCCGCCAATGAAAAATGCCGCCCCTGGGGGCGGCATTTTCATTGGGGTGGAACCGAGGCTCAGGCAGCCTGCGCCACGTCCTTCTGGTTGGCGGCTTCGGCTGTTGCCGCCCGGATGTCGACGCGTGCCGCGGCCAGTGCGGCGGCCTTGGTGGCATCGCCCATGGCCACGCCTTCGGCACGCACGAAGCGCACGTCGGTGATGCCGAAGAAGCCGAACACCACCTTCAGGTAGCTCTCCTGGTGCTCCGCGGCCTGGCCGCCTTCGGTGGTCGAGTAGATGCCGCCGCGGCTGGACGCCACGATCACGGTCTTGCCGCCGGCCAGGCCCACGGGGCCCTTGTCGGTGTACTTGAAGGTGCGGCCGATCTGCGCGAGCCGGTCGATCCAGGCCTTGAGCTGGGTCGGCACCGAGAAGTTGTACAGCGGTGCGCCCACCACGATGACGTCCGAAGCCAGGAACTGGCTCACGAGCTGTTCCGAGAGCGCGTTCTCGCGCTGTTGGGCTTCGGTCGGCTGGGCCTGCACGCCGGTCTTGATGCCCAGGGCATCGGCGCCGAAGTGCGACGGGGCGTTGGCGGCGAGGTCGAGGTACTCGACGGTGGTGTCGGGATGCGCGGCTTTCCAGGCCGCCACGATCTCGGCCGTGAGGAGGCGGGAGGTCGAATTGGCACTCAGGATGCTGGAGTCGATATGGAGCAGCTTCATGGTCGATCACTTTCGTGTGGAGGTCGGCGCTCAAAGGTGGCCGGCGATGGCGTAATTCTATTTTTGATGCGAGTGGGTGATAAGTAGCCAAATTTTGACTAAATCGTCCTGTATGCGGGACAATCGCCGCATGCAAGACCTCAACGACATGGTTTTCTTCGCCGAGGTGGCAGAGCGCGGCGGCTTTGCCGCGGCCAGCCGCGCGCTCGGCATTCCCAAGTCGCGCCTGTCGCGCCGTGTGGCGGAACTGGAGGATCGGCTCGGCGTGCAGCTGATGCAGCGCAGCACGCGGCGCCTGTCGCTCACGCCTGCGGGCGAGATCTTCCTGCGGCATTCGGCCGCCGTGCGGGACGCGGCGCAGGCCGCGACCGAGGCGGTGGCGCAGGTGCACACCGAGCCCTGCGGCACGGTCCGCCTGAGCTGCCCGATCACCATCGCCCACAGCGGGCTCGCGCAGCTGCTGCCGCGCTTCATGGAGCGCTACCCGGCGGTGCGCGTCGACCTGCGCGTCATGAACCGGCCCGTGGACCTGATCGAGGAGGGCATCGACATCGCGCTGCGCGTGCGCCCCGCCATCGAAGACAGCACCACGCTCGTGGCCAAGGTGCTGGGCACCAGCCGCGCCGTGCTGGTGGCCCGGCCAGACCTGCTGCAGCGCCTGGGCCCGGTCCGCACGCCGGCCGACCTGGCGCGGCTGCCGACGACGGCCATGTCGGCCAACGGCGAGGGGCGCAGCGAATGGCGGCTCGAGGGCCCGAACGGCGAGATTCACGTGCACGTCCACACGCCGCGCTGCGTGGCGGACGACCTGGCGACGCTGCAGCTGGTCGCGCTCGAAGGCGTGGGCGCGGCACTGCTGCCCGGCTACATGTGCCGCGCCGACGTGGAGGCGGGCCGGCTCGCGCAGGTGCTGCCTGGCTGGGGGCCTGCGCCGGTGATCGCGCACATGGTTTTCCCGCCGCGGCGGGCCCTGGTGCCGGCGGTTCGCCAGCTGATCGATTTCCTGACCGAGCACATGAGCGGGAGCCAATCGGGCATGTATTAGCCGGATCGGAGCTGCTTATGCGAAAAACGCCATAACCAAACAAGTAGATATTCGTTTGGCATTGAAGCTGTGCTTCGCACAATCCCAGGCTCCCATCCATCCAAGGAGCGACCATGGCGACCCTGCGACTCGGCGACACAGCCCCCAATTTCACCCAGGACTCCAGCGAAGGCCCCCTCGACTTCTACCAGTGGGCCGGCGATTCGTGGGTGGTGTTCTTCTCGCACCCGGCCGATTTCACGCCCGTGTGCACCACCGAGCTCGGCAAGACCGCGGCGCTGTCGGGCGAATTCGCCAAGCGCGGCGTGAAGCCGATCGCGCTGAGCGTCGACCCGGCCACCAGGCACAAGGAGTGGATCGGCGACATCAACGAGACGCAGAACACCACCGTCAACTTCCCGATCATCGCGGACCATGACCGCAAGGTGGCCGACCTGTACGACCTGATCCACCCGAACGCATCGGCCACGGCCACGGTGCGCAGCGTGTTCATCATCGATCCGAAGAAGGCGATCCGCGCGACCATCACCTACCCGGCATCCACCGGCCGCAACTTCGACGAGATCCTGCGCGTGATCGACTCGCTGCAGCTCACCGACAGCCACAAGGTGGCCACGCCCGTGAACTGGAAGGATGGCGACGACGTGGTCATCATCCCGAGCATCCAGGACCCGGCCGAACTGGCCGAGCGCTTCCCCAAGGGCTTCAAGGCCGTGAAGCCCTACCTGCGCATCACGCCGCAGCCCAACAAGTAAGCGGGCAGGGCAGCGCCTTCATGCAGACTTCCGTGATCATCGTGCCCGGCTGGCGCGACTCCGGGCCCGGCCATTGGCAGAGCCTGTGGGAAGAGCGCATTCCGGGTGCGGCGCGCGTGGTGCAGGACGACTGGGCTTCGCCCAAGCGCGAGGCCTGGGTGGCCACGCTCGCCAGGCTGGTGCTCGAAAGCCCCGGGCCGGTGGTGATTGCCGCACACAGCCTGGGCTGCATTGCCACGGCGCACCTGCCGGCCGAGGCGGCGGCGCGCATCCGCGGGGCGCTGCTGGTGGCACCGGCCGATCCGGAGCGCCGGGCCGTGCTGTCGGACTTCGCGCCCGTGCCCTATGCGGCGCTGCCGTACCGCAGCATCGTGGTGGCGAGCAGCAACGACCCGTATTGCCCGATCCGCCTGGCCGGCGCCTATTCCCGCGCCTGGGGCAGTGAGTTTGTCCGCATGCAGAATGCGGGCCATATCAACATCGATTCGGGGCATGGGGACTGGCCGCTCGGCCTCGCCTTGCTCCAGTCGCTGACCGACGAGCCCGCCGCCTGGCCGGCAGGCCGTGAATTTTCAGAAAACTTGGCAACCACATGACTTCCAGATTCAAGACCTTCGCCGCCGTGCTCGCGCTGGCGTCTTCCGCACTCGCCGGCGGCAGCGCCTTCGCGCAGGGCAGCACGCTGCTGAACGCCTCGTACGACGTGGCGCGCGAGTTCTACAAGGACTACAACGCGGCGTTCGTGGCCAACTACAAGAAGACCACCGGCAAGGACGTGAAGATCGACCAGTCGCATGGCGGCTCGAGCGCCCAGGCGCGCGCGGTGGCCGACGGTCTCGATGCCGACGTGGTGACCATGAACACCTCCACCGACATCGACTTCCTGGCCAACGCCGGCGTGGTCGCGAAGGACTGGAACAAGAAGTTTCCCGAGAACGCATCGCCCACCACCTCGACCATGCTGTTCCTGGTGCGCAACGGCAACCCCAAGGGCATCAAGGACTGGGAAGACCTGGTCAAGCCCGGCGTGCAGGTCGTGATCGTCAACCCCAAGACCGGCGGCAACGGGCGCTACGCCTACCTGGCGGCCTGGGGCTACGTCAAGAAGAAGGGCGGCACCGACGCCCAGGCGGCCGAGTTCGTCGGCAAGCTGTTCAAGAACGTGCCGGTGCTGGCGCGCGGCGGCCGCGACGCGACCACCGCCTTCCTGCAGCGCAACATCGGCGATGCGCTGATCACCTTCGAATCCGAAGTGGTGTCGATCGACCGCGAGTTCGGCTCCGGCAAGGTCGATTCGGTCTATCCGTCGATCAGCATCGTGGCCGAGAACCCGGTGGCCGTGGTCGAGCGCACCACCAAGAAGAAGGGCACCGGCGAACTCGCCAAGGCCTACCTCGACTGGCTCTATTCCGAAGAGGCGCAGGAAATTGCCGCCAAGCACGCGCTGCGCCCGCGCTCGCAGGCCGTGCTCAAGAAGTACGCCGCCACCTTCAAGCCGCTGCAGCTGTTCACGGTGCAGGAACTGTTCGGCAGCCTCGGCGACGCCCAGAAGGTGCACTTCAACGACGGTGGCCAGTTCGACAAGCTCTACACCCCTGGCGCGAAGTAAATGAGCGGCGCTGTTTCTTCGGCGCTCCCGTCCGCGGGAGCGCCGCTTTCGCATGTGAACCGGGCAGGGGGCTCCAAGCGGGTGCTGCCCGGTTTCCACATCACGCTCGGCTTCTCCATTCTCTACCTGAGCCTGATCGTGCTGATCCCGCTCTCGGCGCTGGTCTTCAAGACCTTCACGCTGAGCTGGGAACAGTTCTGGGTGGCCGTGACCGCGCCGCGCGTGATGGCCTCGTACCGGCTCACCTTCGGCGCCTCGCTGATCGCGGCCGTGGTCAACGCGGTGTTCGGCCTGCTCGTGGCCTGGGTGCTGGTGCGCTACAAGTTCCCGGGCAAGCGCATCGTCGATGCGCTGGTCGACCTGCCGTTCGCGCTGCCCACGGCGGTGGCCGGCATCTCGCTCACGGCGCTGCTCGCGGGCAACGGCTGGATCGGGCAATTGCTCGAGCCGCACGGCATCAAGCTGGCGTTCACGCCGGCGGGCATCGTGATTGCGCTGATCTTCATCGGCCTGCCCTTCGTGGTGCGCACGGTGCAGCCGGTGCTGGAAGACGCCGAGAAGGAACTCGAGGAAGCCGCCACCTCGCTGGGCGCGACGCGGCTGCAGACCTTCACGAAGGTGATCTTCCCGTCGATCGCGCCGGCGCTGCTCACGGGCTTTGCCATGGCCTTTGCACGCGCCATCGGCGAGTACGGCTCGGTGATCTTCATCGCCGGCAACATGCCGATGATTTCGGAGATCACGCCGCTCATCATCATCGGCAAGCTGGAGCAGTACGACTATGCGGGCGCCACCGCGGTCGCGCTGGTGATGCTGGTCCTTTCATTCGTCCTGCTGCTGGTCATCAACGGCCTGCAGGCCTGGCAGCGTCGCCGCGCAGGAGCCTAGGAATGTTGCACTCCCCCAGTCTTCGCGCACTTCGTGTCGCTTCGCCAACCCCCTCGCCGGGGGCAACACCAGCAGCCCGGCAAAGCCGGTTCTGCGGTGTTCCTTCGCGCAGCCTCATCGAGAGTTCGCTATGAGTGCGCCTTCCAAGATCATTCGCCGCGCACAGGCCGGCACCACCGAATCGGCCTGGGTGCGCTGGACGCTGATCGGCATTGCGCTCGCGTTCATGTTCCTGTTCCTCGTGCTGCCGCTGGCCGCCGTGGCGACGGAAGCGCTGCGCAAGGGCCTCGATGCCTATCTCGAAGCACTGAAGGAGCCCGACGCCTGGAGCGCGATTCGCCTCACCCTGATCACGGCCGCCATCGCGGTGCCGATGAACCTGGTGTTCGGCGTGGCCGCAGCCTGGGCCATCGCCAAGTTCGAGTTCCGCGGCAAGGCCTTCCTGACCACGCTGGTGGACCTGCCGTTCGCGGTGTCGCCGGTGGTGGCGGGGCTGATCTACGTGCTGGTGTTCGGCGCGCAGGGCTGGCTCGGCCCGTGGCTCGCGGAGCACGACATCAAGATCATCTTCGCGGTGCCGGGCATCGTGCTGGCGACGGTGTTCGTGACCTTCCCGTTCATCGCGCGCGAACTCGTGCCGCTGATGCAGGCGCAGGGCACCGACGAGGAGCAGGCCGCCATCGTGCTTGGCGCGACCGGCTGGCAGACCTTCTGGCGCGTGACCCTGCCCAACATCAAGTGGGGCCTGCTGTACGGCGTGATCCTCTGCAACGCGCGCGCCATGGGCGAGTTCGGCGCGGTGTCGGTGGTGTCGGGCCACATCCGCGGCCAGACCAACACCATGCCGCTGCATGTGGAGGTGCTCTACAACGAATACCAGTCGGTGGCGGCCTTTGCCGTGGCCTCGCTGCTCGCCATCCTGGCGCTGGTCACGCTGGTGATCAAGTCGGTCATCGAATGGCGCCACGAACGCGAAATGAAGGCCATTGCCGAGCTGCCGCCAGAGCGGCCACCCGAGCCCTCGACGGCCTGAGAGAGAAAGAACAAGACCATGAGCATCGAAATCCGCAACATCAGCAAGCAGTTCGGCGACTTCCGGGCGCTGAACAACGTGAACCTCGACGTCGAGTCGGGCGAACTCGTCGCGCTGCTCGGCCCCTCGGGCTGCGGCAAGACCACGCTGCTGCGCATCATCGCGGGGCTGGAGACGGCCGACACCGGCAGCATTCTCTTTTCGGGCGAGGACACCACCGACGTGCACGTGCGCGAGCGGCAGGTGGGCTTCGTGTTCCAGCACTACGCGCTGTTCCGCCACATGACGGTGTTCGAGAACGTCGCGTTCGGCCTGCGCGTGAAGCCGCGCAAGGAGCGCCCGAGCGACGCGCAGATCAAGCAGAAGGTGACCGACCTGCTCAAGCTGGTGCAGCTCGACTGGCTGGCCGACCGCTACCCGTCGCAGCTCTCGGGCGGCCAGCGCCAGCGCATCGCATTGGCGCGCGCATTGGCGGTGGAACCCAAGGTGCTGCTGCTCGACGAACCCTTCGGCGCGCTCGACGCCAAGGTGCGCAAGGAGCTGCGGCGCTGGCTGCGCCGGCTGCACGACGAGCTGCACGTTACCTCGATCTTCGTCACGCACGACCAGGAAGAGGCGCTCGAAGTGGCCGACCGCGTGGTGGTCATCAACAAGGGCCGCATCGAGCAGGTCGGCTCGCCGCAAGAGGTGTGGGACCAGCCCGCGAGCCCCTTCGTCTACGGCTTCCTGGGCGATGTGAACCTGTTCCATGGCCGGGCCGACAATGGCGCGGTGCAGCTGGACGGCATGCGCCTGGACTCGCCCGAACACAGCGGCGCGCGCGACGCCAAGGCCATGGCCTACGTGCGCCCGCACGATCTCACGGTGGAGCGCTACACCGCCGGCGCCACCGGCATCGTGGCCACCCTGTCGCGCGCCATCGTGGTCGGCCCGATCGCGCGGCTGGAACTTGAGCCCACCGAAACGAATCCAGATAATCCGGGCTCCGGAACCATCATCGAGGCGCAACTCCCTGCGCAACAGTTCCGTGAACTGGGCCTGCACGAGGGCGACACGGTTGTCGCCACGCCACGCAAGGCCCGGGTGTTCGTAGAAGAAGATTGGGTGTCCCCTTGATCGATTGGTACTTCGGCGCGCCGCGCCGCGCGTATGGGCTGATCTGCCTGGCCTGCGTCCTGATGCTGGCCTTCGGGCTCTACCTGCAGCACGTGGTCGGCCTCGAGCCTTGCCCCATGTGCATCGTGCAGCGCTATGCGCTGGTGCTGGTGGCGCTTTTCACCGGGCTGGCCGGCGTGTTCAGGAGCCGCGGCCTGCAGGCAACGGGCGGCGTGCTGGCGCTGGTGGCGGCCGCGGGCGGCGCCTACACCGCGGCGGCGCAAAGCTGGCTCCAGTGGAACCCGCCCGAGGTCGTGACCTGCGGGCGCGACCTCTACGGAATGATCGAGACCTTTCCGCTCAAGCGGGCGCTGCCGATGATCTTCCGCGGCGGCGGCGATTGCTCGAAGGTCGACTGGTCGCTGTTCGGCCTGACGCTCGCGAACTGGTCGTTCATCGCCTTCGTGGTGCTGGCGGTGCTGCTGCTCGTGCTGCTTTTTCGCCGGCCCGCGGCGCGCTAGCTAGAGCGGCAGGGTGTCGAAGGCTGCGTAGGCGGTCGCCAGCCAGGACTTCACGCGCTGGCGCTCCAGCAGGCCGAGCGCATGCGGCCCTTCGCGGTCGTTCACGGCCTTCCAGAAACTGGTGTTCTGCGCATCGATCTTGCGCATGCTCGCCTCATGCAGGCGCGGCAGCGTGATCACGCGGGCGCCGTTCGCGGTGGCCTTGGAAAGCGACTGCGACGCCAGCAGCATGCCGAAGTCGCTGCCGCGGCCGTAGTTCTGCACCACGATGTAGTTGGGCCGGTTGCCGAAGGTGTCGATCAGCGTGCCGAGCAGGTCGGTGGAGTCCTTGCCGTCGTCCAGCACGTGCCAGAAGTTCACGGCCACGCCCAGTTCGTCGAACACGTCGAACAGGTCCGATTCCTTGATCCAGCGCGACAGCGGCGCGAGCGTCTGGGCCGCGAGGTCGACGATGACGCTTTGCTGCGGATTCGTCTCGAAGCCGTTCACCACGGTGTCCAGGCCCTCGAAGCTGTCGACCACGATGGGCGAGGCAAAGCCTTCGTAGAAGCGCGTGAACGAGCTGTGCGAGCGGTCGGTGTCGAAGCCCGTGAAAGGCTTGCTGTGGTCGATGAAGTACTGCGCCAGCACGCGCGCCGTGACCGACTTGCCGACACCGCCTTTTTCGCCGCCGATGAAATTGATGGAGCTCATGAGTTGCTGCTGCCTCGAAAGGGTGGAGGAGTGAAGGGCCGGATCATTCTAGGGGCCGCGTTTTTCTATTTGCCGCGCCTGGCCATGCCCTGCAGCAAGGGATGTGCCTGCAAGCGCTGCTGCAGCCGTTTTTTCCAGGCGGCCGGCAGCGTCGAGGCCTCGATCATTTCGGGCCAGCGGCTGCGCGCGAGCCGCGTCGTGTCCGCAACGGCGCGCCGCATCAGCGGTTCGTGCAGCCCCGTCGAGAAACAGAAGGCGCGCACGTTGGCGGGCGTGAAGAGGGCGGTGCGTCGGGGGGCAGCCTCGCCCGGCGACGCCGGCAGAAGAGGCAGGGCATGGCCGTCGACGCCCTGGAGCGCGGCATAGGCCACGATGTCGTAGGCCGGGGCCAGCCGCGGTGCGATGCCGTCGGGGTACAGCACGCCGAAGTTCTTCAGATGCGCATCGGGGTTGCCGAGCAGGTCGTTCACCGCGAGGCGCCGCACGAGTTCGAGCACCGCTTCCTCGCCGAGCGATGGAAAGGCGCGCATGGCCAGTGCCATGTCGAGGTAGCTGGCGCTGTACTTGTGCATCGGGTCGACCGCGAGCACCTGCGCGAAGTCCTCGAAATGGATGCGGCGCGCGCCCTCGCGGTCGAAGCGCGTGACGGCAAGGAAGTCGGGCTCGTCGGGCAGCGCGTAGCTGTGCTCGGCCGCAATGGCCGAGAGCGGCGCGAGTTCGGCGTGGCAGACCTCGACGCCGGCCGCCCGCGCCAGCTGGAGCGAGAGCATCTCCAGCTGCGGCATGTGGGGGCGCCCGGCCACGGGCAGCTTGGCGATCACGCGGGTGCTCGCGCCGGCGCGGGTGCGGGCCACGTAGCGCCCGCCCTGCCGGCGCAGGCCGAGCTTGGGCTGCACGCCCGACACCGAGATGCCCTGCGGCATCGGCAGCTCGACCACCGACATCTCGAGCGCGTCCTGGTCCTGCGTGATGAGCCGCTGCAAGGTGCCGCGGTCGACCGCAACCGGCCGGGCGCTCACCGCGCCGGGCAGGTCGCCGCCGCAGGCCGCAAGAAGCTCGAAGTGATCGTTGTCGCGGCAGCCGCGCAATTGCGCGATGTGGCTGCGCAGGACGCCTTCGGGCAGCAGGTTCTGGAAGAAGCGCGGCAGCTGCCCGCCCTGCGCGTTGAAGAGCGGGTTCTTGACGTCGCTCCACAGGGCGGCCTGCGCCGAGGGGTCGCTGGCCACCATCGAAAGCGAAAGCACCTCGGGCGGCGGCGCGGCCACCAGTTCGGGCTCCGCCACGAAGCGGCAGAGGTCGGCGTACTGGAACAGCTTGCCGAAGCGGCGCGCGCCGAGCGAGATCTCCAGGATCTTGACGTTCATGGCGAACGCTTCCTCGCATGGGGCCCGGAAGCCGGAGCCGGCGACGCAGCCACAGCGCCGACGGCATTGCCGATGCGCGTGGGAACCGGGCGATAGCCGGGCTCGGTGTCCGCACGTTCGCCGAAACCCTTGGGCGCGAGCTGCAACTCGAGGCCCAGGGCATCCACCAGCGCCAGCAGCGAGGACAGCTGCGGATTTCCCTTCAGGCTCAGCGCATTGCGCACCGAGCGCTCGGTGAGGCCCGAGCGCAGCGCGATTTCTGCGTTGCCGAGGCCCGCGGCCTCGCGCCGGGCTGCCAGGGCTGTGATGAGTTCCTGCTTGTTCACGGAAATATATTACCGCAAACCGGAGTTTTGGAAATATGTTTCCTCGACCGGCCGCGATCCCTACCGGGGGATGAGCGTGAAAAACGGCATCACGACGCCCATGACCCAGTTCTGGCCGAAATCGAGCGCCGCGCGCCGGTATTTCTCGTCGGCCTGGGCGGCCAGCAGGTCGAGCCGCGCCACCACCTTGGAGAGTTCGCGGTCGGCCACGAGGTTGCGCCCGCGCTCGCTGATCTCGGTGGCCAGCAGCAGCGGCTGGCCGTCGGGGCCGGTCTTGGAGGCGATCAGCCAGAGCGATATCTCGAAGTTGCGCGCGGCCCGGAAGCTGTTCTCGGCGTTGACGCCGTCGAGCATGGTCTGGTCCCAGGTGTCGCCGTTGGCCTGCTTGAGCATCGTGGCCCAGCCGACGACCAGCGCCGCCACCCGGTCGCCCTGGTAGCCTTGCGGGCCGGTGTCGAAGGCCATGCGGATGGCGTCGATGCCGGTGGCGCCGCGCAGCTCGGGCAGGGCGGGGCCGGTCAGCACCGCATCCCAGGCGCGCTGGGCAGCCGCCTCGACGCTGGCTGCCGACTTGCGCCATTCGCGCGGGTTGCGCCGGTAGAGCGTGGTCTGCACGCGCCGGATCGATTGCAGGTTGTCGCGCAGGGAGAGGTTGGCCATGCGGTTGGCGCTGGACTGCAACCATTCCTGGTTGGTATAGGGTTCGGCGCGGTCGGTGGAACGCACGGCCGCACAGCCGCCAAGGCCCAGCAGGGCGGCCGCACCGGCCAGCACGTAAGCGCGGCGTACGGCAAGGGGGGATGAAACCAGGGAATCGCTCATGCCCTGACGTTATCATCCACGGCTGGGGCGGCGGCCTGTCTCGAACGGCAGGTCCGTGCAATTTTCCTTACAAATCAACACCTTGGCGTCGTGCCAAGGCAGGCCGACAAGTCGTGCGTCTCAATTCCATCAAGCTTTCGGGCTTCAAGTCGTTCGCCGAACCCACCAACTTCCTGCTGCCGGGCCAATTGGTCGGCGTCGTCGGGCCCAACGGTTGCGGCAAGTCGAACATCATGGATGCGGTGCGCTGGGTGCTGGGCGAGTCGCGCGCGTCGGAGCTGCGCGGCGAGTCGATGCAGGACGTGATCTTCAACGGCACGACCACGCGCAAGCAGGCCAGCCGTTCGAGCGTGGAACTGGTGTTCGACAACGCCGACCACCGCGCAGGCGGCCAGTGGAACCAGTTCGGCGAAATTGCCGTGCGGCGCGTGCTCACGCGCGACGGCACCAGCAGCTACTACATCAACAACCAGCCGGTGCGCCGCCGCGACGTGCAGGACGTGTTCCTGGGCACCGGCCTCGGCCCGCGCGCCTACGCCATCATCGGCCAGGGCACGATCAGCCGGATCATCGAATCCAAGCCCGAAGAGCTGCGCCTGTTCCTCGAGGAGGCGGCAGGCGTCTCCAAGTACAAGGAGCGCCGGCGCGAAACCGAGAACCGCCTGGGCGACACGCGCGAGAACCTCACGCGCGTGGAAGACATCCTGCGCGAACTCAACGCCAACCTTGAAAAGCTCGAGAAGCAGGCCGAGGTGGCCGCGCGCTACAACGCGCTGCAGGGCGAAGCCACGAAGAAGCAGCACCAGCTGTGGTTCCTCAAGCGCAGCGAAAGCGATGCCGATCAGGCCAGGATCAAGGCCGACTCGGAAAAGGCGATCAACGACCTCGAGTCGCGCACCGCCGACCTGCGCCGCATCGAATCCGAACTCGAAACCGTGCGCCAGGCCCACTACGCGGCCGGCGACCAGGTCAACCAGGCCCAGGGCAAGCTCTACGAAGCCAGTGCCGAAGTGGGCCGCCTCGAAGGCGAGATCCGCTTCGTGGTCGAGGGCCGCCAGCGCGTGGAGCAGCGGCTGGTCCAGCTGCGCGAGCAGATGGGCCAGTGGGGGCGCCGCCGCGAAGAGGCCGAGGCGGAGATCGAAACCCTGGCCGGCCAGGGCGTCGACGCGGAAGAGCAGGCCGTCCTGCTGGCCGCGCAGCTCGAGGAACACGACGCGCGCATGCCCGAGCTCGAGGAAGCCGTGCAGCGCGCCCAGGACGAGGCCAACGCCCAGCGCAGCACCGTCTCGCAGGTGCAGCAGCAGATCCAGGTGCTGGCCGCCGACCAGCGCAACATCGAAGAGCAGAGCCGCCAGCTCACGCAGCGCAGCGAACGCCTGCGTGCCGACCAGAACGCGCTGGCCGCGCCCGACGAGGCACGCCTGCAAGCCCTGCAGGAAGAGCACGCGGCCGCGCAGGAAAGCGCGAGCGAGGCCGACGCCCGCCTGCATGAGCTGCAGGAATCGGTGCCGCAGCTCGATGACGACCGCCGCGCGAAGCAGCAGGCCGTCAACACCGAAGGCGCGCGCCATGCCGAGCTCTCGGCACGGCTCGAGGCGCTGCGCGCGCTGCAGGAAAAGGTCAAGACCGACGGCAAGCTGGCGCCCTGGCTCGCCAAGCACGGGCTCGAAGGCATGCAGGGGCTGTGGAGCCGCATCCACATCGAGCAGGGCTGGGAAAACGCGCTCGAAGCGGCGCTGCGCGAGCGCCTGGGTGCGCTCGAGGTCAGCCGGCTCGACATGGTGCGCGCCTTCGGCAACGATGCACCGCCCGCCAAGCTCGCGTTCTACAGCCCGCCCGAAGCCGGCGTGCCGCAAGGCGCTGCCGCGCTGCCGCGCCTGTCGAGCCTGCTGCGCCTGAACGATGCCGGCCTGCAGGCCCTGCTGACCGACTGGCTGCACGGCTGCTACACCGCGCAGAGTTTCGAAGAGGCGCTCGCGCAGCGCGCGACGCTGCAGCCGGGCGAAGTCATCTATGTGCAGAGCGGCCACGCCGTGTTCTCGCACAGCGTCAATTTCTATGCCCCGGATTCCGAGCAGGCCGGCCTCCTGGCGCGCCAGCAGGAAATGGAAAACCTCGAGCGCCAACTGCGCGCCCAGGCCCTCATCAGCGAAGAGGCGCGCACCGCGCTGGTCCGCGCCGAAGCCGCCTACGCCGATGCCGCGCAGCGCCTCGTCACGGCACGCCGCGAAGCGGCCGAAACGCAATCTCGTGCGCATGAACTGCAGGTCGAGACGCTGCGCATGACGCAGCTCGCCGAGCAGACGCGCGCGCGCAGCCAGCAGCTGGCCGCCGACCTGGCCGAGGTCGACGCCCAGCTCGAGGAACTGCAGGAAAAGCGCATGGCCGCCGAAGGCCGCTTCGAAGAACTCGACATGCAGCTGGCCGACAGCCAGGAACGCCACGCGCAGCTCGACGAACGCGTGATCGAAGCCGGCCGCGCGCTGGCCGCGAGCCGCGAGCAGCACCGCAGCCTCGAACGGCAGGCGCAGGAGGCCACCTTCTCGCAGCGCACGCTCGAAGCCCGCCGCGGCGAGCTGAACCGCGCGATCGAGACCGCATCGCAGCAGGTGCTGTCGCTCACCGACGAAGACGAGCGCGCCCGCGCCGAACTCGGCCGCCTGTCGGACGCCGCGGCCCAGGCCGGCCTGCAGGACGCGCTGGCGCTCAAGCTCGAGCGCGAGGCCGCGCTGGGTGCGGCCCGCAGCCAGTACGACGACCTCACGCTGAAGCTGCGCGCCAGCGACGAGCGCCGGCTGCAGCTGGAGCGCGAACTCGATCCGCTGCGCCAGCGCATCACCGAATTCCAGCTCAAGGAGCAGGCCGCGCGCCTGGGTGTCGAGCAGTACCAGCAACTGCTCGACGACGCCGGCGCCGACCTCGAGGCCGTTGCCCAGTCGATCGAAGCCGACAAGGTCCGCCTCACCGGCCTGCAGGGCGAGATCGACCGCCTGAACCGCGAAGTGGTGGCGCTGGGCGCGGTCAACCTGGCCGCGCTCGACGAACTTGCCGTGGCCAGCGAGCGCAAGACCTTCCTCGATGCGCAGTCCGCCGACCTGAACGAAGCCATCGGCACGCTGGAAGACGCCATCCGCAAGATCGACGCCGAGACGCGCGACCTGCTGGGCGGCACCTTCAAGATCGTCAACGAGCACTTCAGCCGCATGTTCCCCGAGCTGTTCGGCGGCGGCAATGCACGGCTCGTGATGACCGGCGACGAGATCCTCGATGCCGGCGTGCAGGTGCTGGCGCAGCCGCCCGGCAAGAAGAACCAGACCATCCACCTGCTCTCGGGCGGCGAGAAGGCGCTCACGGCCATCGCGCTGGTGTTCGCGATCTTCCAGCTCAACCCGGCGCCTTTCTGCCTGCTGGATGAAGTGGACGCGCCGCTGGACGACGCGAACACCGAACGCTATGCCAAACTCGTGACCGCCATGAGCCGCGAAACCCAGTTCCTCTTCATCAGCCACAACAAGATCGCCATGGAAATGGCCGAGCAGCTGATCGGCGTCACCATGCAGGAGCAGGGCGTCTCGCGGATCGTCGCGGTGGACATGGAAGCGGCCGCCTCCATGGTCGAAGCTGCTTGAGCCGGGCAGCGCATGAGCAATCTCACTCTCGCCCTGGCCATCCTCGGCGGCCTCGTCCTCGCGGCCGTCGTTGCCTACAACACCGTGACCTCGCGCCGCAACGCGCCGCGCCAGCCCGACGCCGCTGAGCGCGACCCGTCCGAAGCGGACCATCGGCCATCGTCCTCGTCCTCGTCCGACGGCGTGGAGCCGACGTTGCACGTCGATCCGCACCAGTTGCCGAGCCACGAACGCCACGAGCCTCTGTTCGACCCCGACCTGCCCGCGCCCAGCGCGAGCCCGGTGCCCACGGCCGAGCGGCGCGGCGGGCTCGATCCGCTCATCGACGTGATCGCGCCGGTGTCGCTGGACGGGCTCGCGTCGGGCGATGCAGCCATTGCCGCCATGCCGCCCACGCGGCGTGCGGGCAGCAAGCCCGTGGCCATCGAAGGCCTGAACGAGCACACCGGCCAGTGGGAGCCGCCCGTGCCGGGCCAGCGCTACAGCGCCTTCCAGGTGGGTGTGCAGCTGGCCAACCGCACCGGGGCGCTCAACGAGATCGAGTATTCCGAATTCGTCGTCAAGGCGCAGGCCTTTGCCGATGCGGTCAACGGCGCGCTCGAGTTTCCCGAAATGCTCGACGAGGTGGCGCGCGCCCGCGAGCTCGACCAGTTCGCCAGTGCGCACGATGCCCAGCTGGGCTTCGTGCTGCGCGCACTGCATGCGGCCTGGAGTCCCGGCTACGTGCAGCAGAACGCCGCCCGCCTGGGTTTCGTGGCCGGCATCATTCCGGGACGCATGGTGCTGCCGACGAGCGAGGCCGGGCTGCCGCCGATCCTCGGGCTTTCGTTCGACACGCAGGCTGCGCTGGCCGACGATCCGGCGCAGTCGGCCATCCGCGAGCTCAGCCTGAGCCTGGACGTGCCGCAGGTCGACCGCGCCGAGCAGCCGTTCCGCCGCATGCGCGAAGCCGCCGCCACGCTGGCGCGCGAGATGGACGGCGTGGTCACCGACAGCGACGGCCAGCTGCTGCGCGAAGAAACCATGGACGTGATCGGCGCCGATCTCGAGCAGCTCTACGACACGCTCGAATCACGCGACCTGGCCGCCGGCTCGCCGCTGGCGCGCCGCCTTTTCAGCTGATCCGATCGTTCGGGAGACACCCATGACCACGCGCGACGAAGCGGCACGCGAAGCCGCCGCACTGAGCGAACAGCTTCACCGACACGCTCATCTCTACTACGTGCTCGATGCCCCCGAGCTGCCCGACGCCGAGTACGACCGGCTGTTCCAGCGGCTGCAGGCGCTGGAAGCCGAATACCCTGAACTGCGCACGCCCGATTCGCCCACGCAGCGCGTCGGCGGCAAGGTGCTCGAAGGCTTCGTGAAGGTGCGCCACAAGGTGCCGATGCTGTCGATCCGCACCGAGACCGACATCTCGCCCGGCGGCGCCAGTGCCTTCGATGCCCGCGTGCGCAAGGAACTGGGCCTGGCCGAGGACGGGCCGCAGGTCGAGTACGTCTGCGAACTCAAGTTCGATGGCCTGGCCATGAACCTGCGCTACGAGAACGGCGTGCTGGTGCAGGCCGCGACGCGGGGCGACGGCGAGGTCGGCGAGGAGGTCACGCAGAACATCCGCACGGTGCGCGAGATTCCGCTGCGGCTCAACGGCAAGGCGCCGCCGGTGGTCGAGGTGCGCGGCGAGATCTACATGAAGCGCGCCGACTTCGAGGCGCTCAACGAGCGCCAGCGCGAGAAGATCGCGGCCGGGCAGAAGAACGAGAAGGTCTTCGTCAACCCGCGCAATGCCGCGGCCGGCGCGGTGCGCCAGCTCGACCCGGCCATTGCGGCGGCGCGGCCGCTGAGCTTTTTTGCCTATGGCCTCGGCGAGGTCACGCCGGCCAGCGAAGGCGGGCCGGATTTTCCGACCCAGTTCGAATGGCTGCAGCAGTTCCATGCCTGGGGCTTTCCGGTGGCCACGCAGACCGCCCGCGCGACCGGTGCCATCGAACTGATTGCCTTCCACGAGAACATCGGACGCCAGCGCGATGCCTTGCCCTACGACATCGACGGCGTGGTCTACAAGGTCGACAGCATCGAGCTGCAGCGGCGGCTGGGTTTCGTGTCGCGCGAACCGCGCTGGGCCGTGGCGCACAAGTACCCGGCGCAGGAACAGATCACCGAGGTGCTGGGCATCGAGGTGCAGGTCGGGCGCACCGGCAAGCTCACACCGGTGGCCAAGCTGGCGCCGGTGTTCGTCGGCGGCGTGACCGTGACCAATGCCACGCTGCACAACGAGGACGAGGCACGCCGCAAGGACGTGCGCGTGGGCGACAAGGTCATCGTGCGGCGTGCCGGCGACGTGATCCCCGAAGTGGTCGGCGTGGTGCCCGAAAGCCTCGCCAGGCCCGACGGCGAGCGGGGCCCGCTGTTCACCATGCCGCACCAATGCCCGGTGTGCGGATCGGAGGCGCTGCGCGAAGAAGGCGAGGTCGACTACCGCTGCACCGGCGGCCTGTTCTGTGCGGCGCAGCGCAAGGAGGCCATCCTGCACTTTGCGGCGCGGCGCGCGGTCGACATCGACGGGCTCGGCGACAAGCTGGTCGAGCAGTTGGTCGACGCCAACCTGATCCGCACCTTGCCCGACCTCTACAGGCTCGGGTTCACCACGCTGGCGGGGCTGGACCGCATGGCCGA
This sequence comes from Variovorax sp. V93, assembly GCF_041154485.1. Taxonomy (NCBI): domain Bacteria; kingdom Pseudomonadati; phylum Pseudomonadota; class Betaproteobacteria; order Burkholderiales; family Comamonadaceae; genus Variovorax; species Variovorax sp. V93. Next base: position 2,602,868 of record NZ_AP028669.1, read on the forward strand.
CAAGTCGGCCAGGAACCTCGTCGACGCGCTCGAGGCCTCGAAAAAGACCACGCTGCCGCGCTTCCTGTTCGGGCTGGGCATCCGGCACGTGGGCGAGAGCACCGCCAAGGATCTCGCCAAGCACTTCGGCAAGCTCGACGCGATCATGGATGCGACCGAGGAGCAGCTGCTCGAGGTCAACGACGTCGGCCCGGTCGTCGCGCAAAGCCTGCGCACCTTCTTCGATCAGCCGCACAACCGTGAAGTGGTCGAGCAGCTGCGCGCATGCGGGCTGGCGTGGGAAGAGGGCGAACCCGCCGCCCGGGCGCCCAAGCCATTGGCGGGACTGACCTTCGTGATCACCGGCACCCTTCCTACGCTGAGCAGGGACGAAGCGAAGGATAAATTGGAGGCAGCCGGAGCCAAGGTGGCGGGCTCGGTCAGCAAGAAAACCAGCTACCTCGTGGCTGGCGAGGAGGCCGGCAGCAAGCTCGACAAGGCGCGCGAGATCGGTGTGGAGGTGATCGACGAGGCGCGTATGCTGGAGCTGCTCGCCAGCGGTGTGCCGGGTTGAAGGGGTGAAGCGCGGTTCTTACCGGCAGTTACGCGACTTCACACCCGCGCAGTCAACAGGGTCTACAAGCCGGCGTTGAAAACAGAAGGCTGACAAGGAGTCCCTCATGCAGAAAATTCGTGTTCTCGGTATCTGTGTCGCCGTTGGCGGCTTCGCGCTGCTCGGCGGCTGCGTGGCTGTTCCTGGCGACCCCTATTACAGTGGGGGCTATTCGCAGCCGTACTACGCGGACCCGGTGGTGGTGAATCCGGCGCCAGTCTATATCCAGGGTGGCGGCTATTACGAAGGCGGACGCCGCTATTACGACCGTCCCTACTACGACGGACGCTACTACGGGCGTCCGGGCTATCCGGCGGCGCGCCCGGTGCCAGTGCCGGTCCCTGTGCCGGTGCCTTCTCGTCCCGGCTGGGGCGGCGGCGGACGGCCGTCGGGCAATGCCGCCGGCGTGTCGCCGCTTCCGCAGTACCGGTCACAGCCGCCGCGCGGCTCGGAGCGGTTGTGGACGTCGCCGGACTCCAAGGGGCAAACCCCTCCATGACCGAACGGCGGGGCCGCTCGCGATAATCCCCGCCATGGCCATCCGCGAAATCCTGAAAATGGGCGACCCCCGGCTGCTGCGCATTGCGCAGCCGGTGGCTGCCTTCGACACCGACGAGCTGCACCTGCTGGTGCGCGACATGTTCGAGACCATGCTGGCCGCCAACGGCGCCGGCCTGGCCGCGCCGCAGATCGGTGTCGACCAGCAGCTCGTGATCTTCGGCACCGATGTCGTCAATCCCCGCTACCCCGATGCGCCGCCGGTGCCTCGCACCGTGCTGCTGAATCCGGTTATCACGCCGATCGGCGACGAGGAAGAAGAAGGCTGGGAAGGCTGCTTGTCGGTGCCGGGCCTGCGCGGCGTGGTGCCGCGCTTCGCCAACATCCGCTACACCGGCTTCGATCCCTACGGCGATCCGATCGACCGCATCGCAAGCGGCTTTCATGCGCGCGTGGTGCAGCATGAAGTCGATCACCTGCTGGGCAAGCTCTATCCGATGCGGGTGCGCGACTTCTCGCGCTTCGGCTATACCGACGTCCTGTTTCCAGGGCTGGACGCCAACGACGACGATTGACGGAAGAACGGCCGGTACACCGCCGGCCGCGTGCCTTCTTTCTTTCTTTCAGTTGTACTTGCCGCCCAGGCCGAACCGGCCGCCGCCGAAGAACGCGATCGCGATCGCCGAGAACATGAACATGCCCTGCAGTTCCAGCGCCCAGCCGCCCTGGCCGTTGAGCGCGCCCAGGTCCTTCTGATGAACGAGCCAGATCGCCACCAGCATGTTGAGGGCGACGATCAGCGCCGCCGGACGGGTGAACAGCCCCACGATGAGCAGCACCGGCGCAAGGATCTCTCCGACATAGACCAGGTAGGCCAAAGCCGCCGGCAAGCCATGGGACGCCAGCATGCCGCCGATGCCGTCGACGCCTTTGCCGACCTTCGCGATGCCGTGCAGCAGGATGAGGATGCCGAGTGCAACGCGCAGAACGAGCTTGCCGGTGTCATCGGATTTGGTCATGTGCAGATTCCTGGTGAAGTTGTTGGAGGCCCGTATGTTAGTGAATGCAGCCGGCAAGAAAAACCCGTGGACAGCGGCGCACGCAGCATATGCATTCAACTGCTGGTTCCTTGGCAGGGCGGCGCGCAGCCTCGTACACTGCCTTTTGCTTGTTGTTGAGGAGAACACACCAATGAAGAATCGATTCCGTCCCGCGCTGGCCGCTGCCGCAACCATTGCCGCGCTTGCCACTGCCGCGCCTGCCCTTGCCGGCAAGACCCTCGATGCCGTCAAGCAGCGCGGCACAGTCAAGTGCGGCGTGACCAATGGCGTGGCCGGCTTTTCCGCGCCCGACACGCAGGGCAACTGGTCGGGCCTGGACGTCGACACCTGCCGCGCCATTGCGGCGGCCGTGCTGGGCGATCCGAAGAAGGTCGACTTCGTGCCGCTCAATTCGCAGCAGCGCTTCTCGGCCCTGCAGGCCGGCGAGATCGACATCCTCGCGCGCAACACCACCTGGACGCTCACGCGCGATGCGTCGCTGGGCTTCAACTTCACCACCATCACCTACTACGACGGCCAGGGCTTCCTGGTGCCGAAGAAGCTCAAGGTCACGAGCGCCAGGCAGCTCAAGAACGCGACCATCTGCACGCAGTCGGGCACCACCAACGAGAAGAACGTGTCCGACTACTTCCGCGCACAGAACATCCCGGTCAAGACGGTGGTGTTCGAAAGCTTCGAAGCTTCGTTCAAGGCCTTCTTCTCGGGACGCTGCCAGGCCTTCACCACCGACGCCTCCGCGCTGGCGGGCCTGCGCAACAAGGAAGCGCCGAACCCCGACGACTACATCATCCTGCCCGAGCTCATTTCCAAGGAACCGCTCGCGCCGCTGGTGCGCCGCGGCGACGACGAATGGTTTGCCATTGCCAAGTGGGTGCCCAACGCGCTCATCGAGGCCGAAGAATTCGGCGTCACGCAGGCCAATGCCGACGAGCTCAAGGCCAGCAGCAAGGACCCGGCGCAGCAGCGCCTGGTCGGCACCGGCGAGGACCTGGGCAAGCTGCTGGGCCTGGACAAGGACTGGTCGTTCCGCGCGATCAAGGCCGTGGGCAACTACGGCGAGATGTTCGAGCGCAACGTGGGCCCCAAGTCGGTGCTCAAGCTGCCGCGCGGCTCGAACAACCTCTGGAACAAGGGCGGCCTGATCTACGCACCACCGGTTCGATGAGCAGTCAAGCCTCGCGCCGCGGCGCCTGGCTGGCCTGGGTCGTCCAGGCGCTGCTGGTGCTGGCCGTCGTGGCCGGCGCGGCCTGGGTCGTGAACCATGCGCTCGAAGTGCTGCGGGCGCGGGGCGTGCGCTCGGGCTTCGACTTTCTCGCCGAGCCTGCAGGCTTCTCCATCAGCGAAGGCTGGCTCGATTTCGATGCCAGCCAGCCGTTCTGGCGCGCCTTTCTCGCGGGCCTGGTCAACACGGTGCGCGCCTCGGTGCCCGCCGCCATCTTTTCGGTCGTGCTCGGTACCCTGATCGGCATCGGCCGGCTCGCACCGCATGTGCTGCTGCGCGGCATCTGCACCGCGTATGTCGAACTGCTGCGCAACGTGCCGCTGCTCGTGCAACTGCTGATGCTGGCCTTTGCGATTGCCAACCTGCTGCCCGATCCCACCGAGCCTGTGCGGCTGCTGCCGGGCGTGTGGCTCAGCAAGGGCGGCCTCAGCGTGCCCTGGCCGGCGTCGGGGGAGGGCGGTGGCTGGTGGCCCACGCACCTCGAATGGCCCGAACGCGGCGACTTCGGCGTGAGCGGCGGCGCGGCGCTGAGCCCGGAGTACGTGACCATCGTCGCGGGTCTGTCCTTCTATTCGGCCGCGTTCGTGGCCGAGATCGTGCGCGCCGGCATCCTGTCGGTGCCGCAGGGGCAGGTGCTGGCCGGGCAGGCGCTCGGGCTCGCGCCGGTGCAGCAGCTGCGCATCGTGATCCTGCCGCAGGCGCTGCGGGTGATCGTGCCGTCGCTCACCAACCAGCTGCTGAGCCTCGTCAAGAATTCATCGCTTGCGGTGGCCGTGGGCTATCCGGAGCTGGTGTCGGTGGCCAACACCACCATCGGCTCGAACGGCCGCGCCTTCGAGTGCATTGCCATCATCATGGCGGTCTACCTGCTGCTGTCGCTCGTGATCTCCTTCGGCATGAACCGCTACAACGCGCGCGTCGCGCTCAGGGGCTGGCGATGAGGAACGCGGCCCAGGGCCCTGTTGCGTGGCGCAGCGAACTCTGGGGTTCGCCGCTGCGGGTGCTGGCCACCGTGCTGCTGCTCGCGCTGCTGGCGTGGGGCGGCGTCCACGCCATTGAATGGGGCGTGCTGCACGCGGTGTTCCGGCCCGATGCAGAAGCCTGCCGCGCGATGCAGCATGGCGCCTGCTGGGGCGTGGTGGCCGAGAAGTGGCGGCCGATGCTGTTCGGGCGCTTCCCTTATGAAGAGCAATGGCGTCCGGCCATTGCCGTGGCCGTGCTGTCGGCCGTGACCATGCTGAGCGCCTGGCCGCGCAGCTGGCGCTGGTGGCTGGCGCCGCTCTGGCTTGCGGCGCTGCTGTTGTTCGTGCTGCTGATGCGCGGCGGCGTGGCGGGACTGGCCCCCGTGCCGACCAGCCGCTGGGGCGGTCTGCCGCTCACCATCGGCCTTGCCGTGGTGGGCTTGGCATTGGCCTTTCCGCTGGCGCTGCTGCTTGCGCTGGGGCGCCGCTCGGGCTGGCCGGTGGTTCGCACGCTCTGCGCGAGCTACATCGAGCTGGTGCGCGGCGTGCCGCTGATCTCGGTGCTGTTCATGGCGTCGTTCCTGCTGCCGCTGCTGTGGCCCGCGGGCTGGCAGCCCGACGTGCTGGTGCGCGTGCTGGCGGGACTCACGCTGTTCGTGGCGGCCTACCTGGCCGAGATCATCCGCGGCGGGTTGCAGGCCGTGCCGCGCGGCCAGACCGAAGCGGCGATGGCGCTGGGCTTCGGCCGCTGGCCGGTGCAGCGGGACATCGTGCTGCCGCAGGCCCTGCGGCTCGTGGTGCCGGCGTTGACCAACAGTGTGGTCGGCACGCTGAAGGACACCTCGCTGGTCACGGTGGTGGGCTTGTTCGAGCTGACCGGTGCGCTCGGCCTCGCGCTCGGCGGCGACCCGACCTGGCGGCCGTTCTATCTCGAGGGCTATCTCTTCATTGCGGCCGTGTACTGGCTGCTGTGCTTCGGGCTGTCGCGCTACAGCGTGTGGCTCGAGCGGCGGCTGGGAGAGGGCGCGCGCTGAGCGCGCCGGCCCTCATCAGCCCGCCAGTGCCTTGTCGACCAGCTGCTGCGCTTCCTCGAGGATGCGGCCCAGGTGCTCGGCACCGAGAAAGCTCTCGCCGTAGATCTTGTAGATGTTCTCGGTGCCCGAGGGGCGCGCGGCGAACCAGCCGTTCTCCGTGACCACCTTCACGCCGCCGATGGCCGCGCCATTGCCGGGGGCGTGGCTCAGCACGTTCTGGATCTTCTCGCCCGCGAGCTCGGTGGACAGCACCTGCTGCGGCGAGAGGCTCGAAAGCTTCTTCTTCTGCTCGACGGTGGCCGCTGCGTCCACGCGGTTGGCCACCGGCTGGCCCAGCGCCTGGGCGAGTTCGGCAAAGCGCTCGCCGGGGTCGCGTCCGGTGCGTGCGGCGATCTCGGCCGAGAGCAGGGCGGGAACGATGCCGTCCTTGTCGGTGGTCCAGACCGAGCCGTCGCGCCGCAGGAAGGTGGCGCCCGCGCTTTCCTCGCCGCCGAAGCCCAGCGACGAATCCACCAGCCCATCGACGAACCACTTGAAGCCCACCGGCACCTCGTACAGCGTGCGGCCCAGCCTGGCGGCCACGCGGTCGATCATCTGGCTGCTGACCACCGTCTTGCCGACCGCCGCATGCGCCGCCCATTGCGGCCGGTGCGTGAAGAGGTAGTCGACCATCACGGCCAGGTAGTTGTTGGGTGGCAGCAACCCCGCGCTGCGCGTGACGATGCCGTGGCGGTCATGGTCGGTGTCGCAGGCGAAGGCGATGCCGAAGCGTTCCCGCAGGCCGATCAGCTTGTGCATGGCATCGGGCGACGACGGGTCCATGCGGATGCGGCCGTCCCAGTCGAGCGACATGAAGCGGAAGGTGGGATCGACCTCCTGGCTCAGCACGTTGAGCCGCCCGAGCTTGTAGCGCTCGGTGATGGCCGGCCAGTAGCGCACGCCCGCGCCGCCCAATGGATCGACGCCCAAATCGATCTGCACGCCGCGGATCGCATCCATGTCGAGCACCTGCGCGAGGTCTTCGACATAGGTGTTCAGGTAGTCGTGGCGGTGCGTGGTCGGGGCGTGCAGCGCCTGGGCGAGCGGCAGGCGCTTCACGCCCTTGAGATCCGCCGCAAGAAAGGCGTTGGCCGCGGCTTCGACCGCCGACGTGATGTCGGTGCCCGCGGGGCCGCCGTTGGGCGGGTTGTACTTGAAGCCGCCGCTTTCGGGCGGGTTGTGCGAAGGCGTGATCACGATGCCGTCGGCCAGCCCCGCCGTGCGTCCGCGGTTGTAGACCAGGATGGCGTGCGAGACCGCGGGCGTGGGCGTGTACTCATCGTCCTTCGAAAGCATCAGCTCGACGCCGTTGGCCGCCAGCACTTCCACCGCGCTGTTGAAGGCGGGCGTGGAAAGCGCATGCGTGTCGATGCCGAGGAACAGCGGCCCGTCGATGCCCTTCTGGCGCCGGTAGTCGGCAATGGCCTGGCTCATGGCCAGCACATGCCATTCGTTGAATGCGTTGTCGAAGGAAGAACCGCGGTGGCCCGAGGTTCCGAAGGCCACGCGCTGCGAAGGCACCGAGGGATCGGGCCGGCCCGCGTAGTAGGCCGAGACGAGGCGCGGGACATTGACGAGCAGGTCCAGCGGTGCGGGCTGGCCCGCGAGGGGATTGGTTTTCTGGCTCATGTCGAGGGTTGCCGTTCGAGTTGAATCAAGTCGGCACCATCATGCCGCAGGATGTGCCTGCGGATGAAACAAGCGGCAAGCGTGCCTCAGGGCCTCAGGGCCTCAGGAGGCCAGCGCTTCCATCAGCTCGGTCTCGATGGCAAGCTGCGTCTTCTGGCCCTGCAGTTCCGGCCCGCTGATCAGGAAGGTGTCTTCCACGCGCTCGCCGAGCGTCGTGACCTTGGCGAGCTGCAGGTTCAGGTGATGCCGGGCGAGCACGCGCGCCACCGAATAAAGCAGCCCGGTGCGGTCGCTGGCCGAGATGTTGAGCAGCCAGCGCTGCGCCTTGTCGTCGGGCAGCAGGCTGATGCGCGGCTTGATCGGGAAGCTGCGCACGCGCCGCGACACGCGGCCCACGCTGGGTGGGGGCAGGGGGCCGGCTTCGGTCAGCGTCTGCGCCAGGCCCGACTCCACCATGCTGATGAGATCGCGGTAGTGGTCGGGCAGGAAGGTGGTCACCACCTGAAACGTGTCGAGCGCGTAGCCATTGCTCGTGGTGTGTACTTTCGCGTCAAGGATGCTGAACGACGACTGGTCGAAGTAGCCGCAGATGCGCGCGAACAGGTCGGGCTGGTCGGGCGTGTAGACCACCACCTGCAGGCCTTCGCCGACCGGTGAAAGATGCGCCCGCACGATCGGCGGCGCCTTCGGATCGACGGGAACGTTGGGCGGTGGCACGAAACGCGAGAGCTGCTTGGCGTGCCAGGCGATCTCGGTGGCATCGTGGCGCATGAAGTAGCCGACGTCGAGCGTGGCCCACAGCGCCTTGTGGGCCTCGAAGGGCTGCGCTCGGAGGGCGAGCTGCACCAGCGCCTCGCGCTTGCGCGATTCCACCTCTGCGTCGGGGTCGGGCATGCGGCCGCCGAGCGCGCGCAGGGTGAAGCGGTACAGGTCTTCGAGCAGCTTGCCCTTCCAGGCATTCCACACGCGCGGCGAGGTGCCGCGGATGTCGGCCACCGTCAGCAGGTAGAGCGCCGTGAGGTAGCGCTCGTTGCCCACGCGCTTGGCGAAGGCGCCGATCACCTCGGGGTCGCTCAGGTCCTGCTTCTGCGCGACCTGGCTCATCACCAGGTGCTCCGCGACCAGGAATTCGATCAGCCTCGAATCTTCGCGCGCGATGCCGTGCTGCTTGCAGAAACGCTGCACGTCGCGTGCGCCGAGCGTGGAATGGTCGCCGCCGCGTCCCTTGGCGATGTCGTGGAACAGCGCCGCCACATAAAGGATCCACGGCTTGTCCCAGCCTGCCGCGAGCTGCGAGCAGAACGGGTATTCATGCGCATGCTCGGCAATGAAGAAGCGCCGCACGTTGCGCAGCACCATCAGGATGTGCTGGTCCACCGTATAGACGTGGAACAGGTCGTGCTGCATCTGTCCCACGATGCTGCGGAACACCCGCAGGTAGCGCCCCAGCACCGAGGTCTGGTTCATGAGCCGGAACGCATGCGTGATGCCGTAGGGCTGCAGCAGGATGCGCATGAAGGTCTGGTGGTTGACCGGGTCGTTGCGGAACTTGCTGTCCATCACGTGGCGCGCGTTGTAGAGCGCGCGCAGCGTGCGTGCCGACAGGCCCTTCACGCCGATGGTCTTCTGGTAGAGAAGAAAGGTCTCCAGAATGGCATGCGGCTCGCGCTCGTAGAGGTCGTCGCTCGCAATCTCGATGAGGCCCGCACGCTCGAAGAAGCGCTCGTTGATCGGCGTGTGCTGTTCGTCCACCGGCTGCAGCCGCTCCGCGATGTTCAGCAGCAGGATCTGGTTGAGCTGCGAAACCGCCTTGGCCGCCCAGTAGTAGCGCCGCATCAGCGCCTCGCTCGACTTGCGCTGCGATTCGCTTTCATAGCCGAAGCTCGCGGCCACGGCAGTCTGCAGGTCGAACACCAGGCGGTCCTCGCGCCGGTTGGCAATCACGTGCAGGCGCGCACGGATCAGCGAGAGCAGCGCTTCGTTGCGCTTGATCTGCTGCGCCTCGAAGGAGGTGGCCAGGCCGTTCTTGGCCAGATCGTCCCAGCGGCTGCCGAAGCCGGCGGCCTTGGCCATCCAGAGAATGGTTTGCAGGTCGCGCAGGCCGCCCGGCGATTCCTTGCAGTTGGGTTCGAGCGCGTAGGGCGTGTTGTCGAACTTCTGGTGGCGGTGGCGCATTTCCTGCGACTTGGCCACGAAGAAAGCCTGCGGATCGATGGCGCGAGCGAAGCGCCTGCGGAAGCCCACGAAGAGCTTCTTGTCGCCCGTGATCAGCCGCGATTCGAGCAGCGAGGTCTGGACCGTGACGTCCTTCTCGGCCTCAGCCAGGCACTCGTCGACGGTGCGCACGCTGGAGCCGATCTCGAGCCCCGCATCCCAGCAGTGGCCGATGAAGGCCTCGATGCGGGCCGGATCGATCGCGCCGGCCTCGCCCTCGGGCGGCAGCAGCAGCAGCACGTCGACATCGGAGTAGGGGAACAGTTCGCCGCGGCCGAAACCGCCCACGGCCACCAGCGCGAGCGCGTCGCCGAAATCGGCTTCGCGCCAGAGCGCGCACAGCGTCTGGTCGGCCAGCGCCGACAGCTGCCGCAGCACCGTGTGCACGCTGCGCGTGGGCGCGCGCGCAAAGCGCAGGGTGTCGAACAGCGCCAGCTTCCTGGCGCGATAGGCTTCGCGCAGGGTGGCGACATCGATCTTGGCGGGTTCGATCACGGCTGTGTCCTCGGCCGCGCGCCGCTCGCGCGGCTCACGTTTTCGTGGAAGTGACGAACGAGGGCAGGGGTGGGCTGCCTTCCGACAGCGTGAGCACCTCGTAGCCTGTTTCGGTGACCAGCACCGTGTGTTCCCACTGCGCCGACAGCGAATGGTCGCGCGTGACGATGGTCCAGCCGTCGTACTGGCCGCCCTTGAAGTCTTCCTTCACCTCGCGCTTGCCGGCGTTGATCATCGGCTCGATGGTGAAGATCATGCCGGGCTTGAGTTCTTCCAGCGTGCCCGGGCGGCCGTAGTGCAGCACCTGCGGCTCTTCGTGGAAGCGCTGGCCCACGCCGTGGCCGCAGAATTCGCGCACCACCGAATAGCCCTGGCCTTCGGCGAACTTCTGGATCGCATGGCCCACGTCGCCCAGGTGCGCGCCGGGGCGCACCTGCAGGATGCCGTGCCACATGGCTTCGAAGGTGATGCTGCACAGCCGCTTGGCGGCAATGGAGGCATCGCCGATGATGTACATGCGGCTGTTGTCGCCGAACCAGCCATCCTTGATGACGGTCACGTCGACGTTCATGATGTCGCCCTTTTTCAGCGGCTTGTCATTGGGAATGCCGTGGCAGACCACGTGGTTCACCGAGGTGCAGAGCGACTTCGGGAAGGGCACGCTGCTCGCGCCCATATAGCCCACCGTGGCCGAGGTGGTGCCCTGCTTGACCATGTATTCGGCGGCCAGGCGGTCGACATCGTTCGTGGTGATGCCGGGCTTGATGAAGGGCGTGAGGTAGTCCAGCACCTCGGAAGCCAGGCGGCAGGCGACGCGCATGGCTTCGATGCCTGCGGCGTCTTTGTAGGTAATGCTCATCCCGGAATTATCCCATTCAGCAGATGAACCTGCCCCCAACGCGGGGCACTTCGTGTCCCGCTGCCCCCCGAGGGGGGCGGCCATCTCGGGGCGGCCCGGCGATGGCCTAAAATTCAGGGCTTACGCGGATGGCCCCAGTCAGCGGCCATCCCCCTCGATTTTCTTGATTCCCAACGCGGCCCCAGGCCCCATCGACCGTGACGCAGCCCGCACCTCAAGCCCTTCCCGTCGTAACCCTTTTCGAGGGCGGCAGCGCACTCAGCGATTTCCGTGCGCGGCAGCTGCTGCCGAAGCTGCAGGCGATCGATGCGCGCATCGAGGGCATCGGTGCCCGTTTCGTGCACCTGGTGGTCACCGATGCGGCACTCGATGCGGCCGGCCGCGAGCGCTTCGCGGCGCTCCTGACCTACGGCGAGCCCTTCGAGGCCCCGGCCAAGGCGGGCGCTTCGGTGGTCGTCACGCCGCGCCTGGGCACCGTCTCGCCCTGGGCCTCCAAGGCCACCGACATCGCCCACAACTGCGGCCTGGCGCTGCGCCGGGTCGAGCGGGTCACCCAGTACCACCTGAAGCTCAAGGCCCCGCTGATCGGCAAGGCGCCCGTGCTCGAAGGCGACCTGCTGGCTGCCGTGGCCGGCCCGCTGCACGACCGCATGACCGAATCGGTGCTGGCCACGGTGGAGCAGGCCGCCAGCCTGTTCAGCGAGCTGCCGGCCCAGCCGATGGCGCTGGTCGACGTGCAGGGCGGCGGCCGCGCCGCGCTGGTGGCGGCCAACACGGGTTTCGGCCTGGCGCTGGCGGAAGACGAGATCGACTACCTGGTCGAAGCCTTCACCCGGCTCGGGCGCAACCCGAGCGACGTCGAGCTGATGATGTTCGCGCAGGCCAACAGCGAGCACTGCCGCCACAAGATCTTCAACGCCAGCTTCGCGATCGACGGCCAGGCCCAGCCGCAGAGCCTGTTCTCGATGATCCGCCACACCGAGAAGCAGAACCCGCAACACACCGTCATTGCCTATGCCGACAACGCCTCGGTGATGGAGGGCACGACGGTCGAGCGCTTCATTCCGGCTTCGGATTCGCAGAGCTATCAAAAAGATAGCGCGCTGAGCCACGTGCTGATGAAGGTCGAGACGCACAACCATCCGACGGCCATTTCGCCGTTCCCGGGCGCCTCGACCGGCGCGGGCGGCGAGATCCGCGACGAAGGCGCCACCGGCCGCGGCTCCAAGCCCAAGGCTGGCCTGACCGGCTTCACGGTGTCGAAGCTCTGGCCGGAAGAGGGCCACTACGGCAAGCCCGAGCACATCGCGAGCCCGCTGCAGATCATGACCGAGGGCCCGCTGGGCGGCGCCGCCTTCAACAACGAGTTCGGCCGGCCCAACCTGCTGGGCTATTTCCGCGAATACGAGCAGACCGTGGCGAGCGACGTCGACACGGTGCAGCGCGGCTACCACAAGCCCATCATGATCGCGGGCGGCCTCGGCAGCATCGACGCCACGCAGACGAAAAAAATCCAGTTCCCGGCCGGCTCGCTGCTGATCCAGCTCGGCGGCCCCGGCATGCGCATCGGCATGGGCGGCAGCGCCGCGAGTTCCATGGCCACGGGTGCCAACGCGGCCGAACTCGATTTCGACTCGGTGCAGCGCGGCAACCCCGAGATCGAGCGCCGCGCCCAGGAAGTCATCAACCACTGCTGGCAGCAGGGCGCGGCCAACCCGATCCTCGCGATCCACGACGTGGGCGCGGGCGGCCTGAGCAACGCCTTCCCCGAACTGACCAACGACGCCGGCCGCGGCGCGCGCTTCGACCTGCGCGCCGTGCCGCTCGAAGAGTCCGGCATGGCGCCCAAGGAAATCTGGTGCAACGAAAGCCAGGAGCGCTACGTACTGGCCATCGCGCCGGAATCGCTCGAACAGTTCAAGGCCTTCTGCGAGCGCGAGCGCTGCCCGTTCTCGGTGGTGGGCGTGGCGACCGAAGACCGCCAGCTGCTGGTGGCCGACGAGGGCGCCGAGGTACAACCCGTCGACATGCCGATGGACGTGCTGCTCGGCAAGCCGCCCAAGATGCACCGCGACGTCAAGACCGTTGCCCGCACCTTCAAGCCGCTCGACCTCACGGGCGTCGACCTGCAGAAGGCCGCCATCGACGTGCTGTCGCACCCGACCGTGGCCTCCAAGCGCTTCCTGATCACCATCGGCGACCGCACCGTGGGTGGCCTGAGCCACCGCGACCAGATGGTCGGCCCCTGGCAGGTGCCGGTGGCCGATTGCGCCGTCACGCTGGCCGACTACAAGGGCTTTGCCGGCGAGGCGATGAGCATGGGCGAGCGCACGCCGCTGGCCGCGCTCGACGCGCCGGCCTCGGGCCGCATGGCCGTGGCCGAGGCCATCACCAACCTGCTGGCCGCGCCGATCGAGCTCTCGCGCGTGAAGCTCTCGGCCAACTGGATGGCGGCCTGCGGCGAGCCCGGCGAAGACGCCGCGCTGTATGAAACCGTCAAGGCCGTGGGGCTGGAACTGTGCCCGGCGCTGGGCGTGTCGATCCCGGTCGGCAAGGATTCGCTGTCGATGCGCACGCAGTGGAAAGACGGCGACGAAGCCCGGAACGTCACCTCGCCCGTGAGCCTGATCGTGAGCGCGTTCGCCACGCTGGCCGACGTGCGCGGCACGCTCACGCCGCAGCTCGACGCCACCGAGGCCGACACCACGCTCGTGCTGATCGACCTGGGCCGCGGCCAGCACCGCATGGCCGGCAGCATCCTGGCGCAGACGCTGAACCAGAGCGGCGACACGGTGCCCGACCTCGACGACCCGGCACAACTGGTGGCGCTGGTCAATGCCGTGAACGCGCTGCGCGCCGACGGCAAGATCCTGGCCATGCACGACCGCAGCGACGGCGGCCTGTTCGCCACCGCCTGCGAAATGGCCTTTGCGGGCCACGTGGGCGTGGCGCTCAATGTCGACATGCTGGTCACCGAAGGCGACGGCATTTCCGACAGCCGCATGGAGACCGGCGACGCCAAGAACTGGGCGCAGCAGGTCAGCGCGCGGCGCGAGGAACTCACGCTCAAGGCACTGTTCAACGAAGAGCTCGGCATGGTGCTGCAGGTGCGCACGGCCGAGCGCAACGAGGTGATGCAGGTGCTGCGCGCCCACGGCCTCAGCGCGCACAGCCACTTCGTCGGCAAGACGCGGCCTGCCAGCTCCACGATGGAGGCCGGCAAGGGCAAGCTCGAGGTCTGGCGCGATGCCAGGTCGGTGTTCAGCGCGACGCTGCAGGACCTGCACCAGGTGTGGGATTCGGTCAGCTGGAAGATCGCCCGCGAGCGCGACAACCCGGCCTGCGCCGATGCCGAGCACGCCGCGGCCGGCGAGCCGGGCGACCCGGGCCTGCACTGGCATGTCTCGCCGCCGCTCGGCAAGGGCTGGGGCGAACTCGGCCCGGGGCTGCTGTCGTCGCGCCCCAAGGTCGCCATCCTGCGCGAGCAGGGCGTCAACTCGCATGTCGAGATGGCCTACGCCTTCACCGAAGCCGGCTTCGAAGCCTTCGACGTCCACATGACCGACCTGCAGGCGGGCCGGGCGGACCTCGCCGATTTCAAGGGCGTGGTGGCCTGCGGCGGCTTCAGCTATGGCGACACGCTGGGCGCCGGCATCGGCTGGGCGCGCAGCATCACCTTCAACCCGAAGCTGGCCGAACAGTTCAAGGCCTTCTTCGGCCGTACCGACACCTTCGGCCTGGGCGTGTGCAACGGCTGCCAGATGTTCGCCGAGCTGGCCGACATCATCCCGGGCGCCGAAGCCTGGCCGCGCTTCACCACCAACCAGAGCGAACGCTTCGAGGCGCGCCTGTCGATGGTCGAGGTGCTTGAATCGCCGAGCATCTTCTTCGCGGGCATGGCCGGCACGCGCCTGCCGATCGCGGTGGCGCATGGCGAGGGCTACGCCAACTTCAAGCACCGCGGCGATGCCGCCAAGGCCATTGCCGCCATGCGCTTCGTGGACAACCACGGCCAGCCGACCGAGCAGTACCCGTTCAACCCGAACGGCAGCGCCGGCGGCCTGACCTCGGTGACCACGCCCGACGGCCGCTTCACCGCCGTGATGCCGCACCCCGAGCGCGTGTTCCGCAACATCCAGATGAGCTGGACCGGCGGCGACAGGAGCGAACTGAGCCCCTGGATGCGCATCTGGCGCAATGCGCGCCGCTGGGTGGGCTGAAAGAAAAAGCCCGAAACGAAAAAGCGGCCCGCGGGCCGCTTTTTTCATGGGGCAGGAAAGCCGCGGGGCTTACTCGACCTTTGCCTTCGCGCGCAGCTCTTCCTGGTACTTCTGCAGGCGCTGCTGTTGCAGCTGCTGCGTGATCTGCGGCTGCACTTCTTCCAGCTTCGGCAGTTGCGCCTGGCGGATGTCGTCGACGCGGATGATGTGGTAGCCGAACTGTGTCTTGACCGGGGCTGCCGTGGTTTCGCCCTTCTTGAGCTTGATCATCGCCTCGGAGAACTCGGGCACGAAGCTCGCGGGGTTGGCCCAGTCGAGATCGCCGCCATTGGCGCCCGATCCCGGGTCCTTGCTCTGCTTCTTGGCGATGTCCTCGAACTTGGCGCCCTTCTTCAGGTCGGCCATGATCTTCTTGGCCTGGTCTTCGGTCTCGACCAGGATATGGCGGGCCTTGTATTCCTTGCCGCCATTGGCCGCCACGAACTTGTCGTACTCGGCCTTGACTTCAGCGTCCGAGACCGGGCTGGTCTTGCGGTAGTTCTCGAACAGGGCGCGGATCAGGATGGCCTGGCGAGCGAGTTCGAGCTGGTTCTTGTAGTCCTCGGTGGCGTCGAGGCCCTGCTTCTGCGCTTCCTGCATGAACACTTCGCGCGCGACGATTTCCTCGCGCAGCTGGCCCTGCATCTCCGGCGTGACCGGCCGGCCGGCTGCCGCCAGCTGCTGGGCCAGCACGTCCATGCGCGCCTTGGGCACGGGCTTGCCGTTGACGATGGCTGCGTTCTGCGCCTGGGCCGCCAGAGGAATCGCACCGAGCAGCGCTGCGGCCGCAACGGCCTGCAAGAGTTGTTTTTTCATGGAATGAATATCAGGCTGGAGGGAAATGCGCGGATAGGAAAAGCGCGTGGAAAAAAAGCGAAGGAGCGGGAAGAATGGGGTCGGGCCGCCGCGGCCGTCTCGGCGCGTGCCGGCAATCGAACGACTCAGAGCACCTCGATGGCGATGGCGTGCAGACCCTGTGCGATAAAAACTTGGAGGGCATCATACACAAGGCGATGGCGCGCCACGCGGGGCTTCCCTTCGAACAGTGGGGAAGCAATGCGGACCCGGAAGTGGGTGCCCCGGCCCTCGGCATTGGCGCCCGCATGGCCGGCGTGGGCGCCGCTCTCGTCGATCACCTCGAGCATGGTGGGCTGCAGCGCCTGGCGCAGCGCCGCTTCGAGCTCGCGTGCCGTGGGCAGCGGATGGGTGGTGGCGGTGCTCATACGGAGGGTTCGTCGTTCTTGAGGTGCGGCGAGATGTAGAGCCCCTGCGCCACCAGGAACACGATCGGGAACGCGTAGCCCCAGAGCTTGAAGTTGACCCATGCCTCGGTCGTGAAGTACGCCGCCACGTAGCCGTTGATGGCCGCCATGAAGAGGCAATAGCCGATCCACGCCACGTTCAGGCGCCCCCAGATGCGATCCGGCAGCTGCAGCTGCGAGCCCAGCAGCATCTTGAGGAAGTTCTTCTTCAGCGCCCAGAGCGCCACCGCCAGCGCGATGGCCATGGCGCCGTACAGGACCGTGGGCTTCCACTTGATGAAGCGGTCGTCGTGCAGCGCGAGCGTGAGCGTGCCGAACAGCAGGATCAGCACCAGCGTGGCCTTCTGCATGGCCTGCAGCTTGCGGTCGAGCGCGTAGATGATGCCCATCTGCAGCACGGTGGCGGCCATCAGCACGCCGGTGGCGGTGTAGATGTCGGCCAGCTTGTAGGCGCCGAAGAACAGCAGGATCGGAAAGAAGTCGAGGATCAGTTTCATGCGCTGGACGGGCCGGTTCGGTTGCTTATTTTTTCTTGAAGTCGAGCGAGGCGGAATTCATGCAGTACCGCAGGCCGGTTTCGGTGGGGCCGTCGGGGAACACGTGGCCCAGGTGGGCGCCGCAATTGGCGCAGACGTTCTCGGTGCGCACCATGCCATGCGAGCGGTCGACGATGTTCCGGATGGCGCCCGGCACGGCCTCTTGCGAGAAGCTCGGCCAGCCGCAGCCCGCATCGAACTTGGTGGACGATTCGAACAGCTTGGCGCCGCAGCAGATGCAATGGTAGGTGCCGTCGTCCCAGTGCGCCTCGTACTTGCCGGTGAAGGGCCGTTCGGTGGCCGCGTGGCGCGTGACCTCGAAGGCCGCGGGCTCGGCGCCTTTTTCGGCAAGCAGGGCCTTCCATTCGGCGTCGGTTTTCTCGATGGGAGTGGTCATGATGAGCAGCTGATTTCGATCGTGGAAGCCCAGTCGGGCGGGAACCCGGCATAGGCATCGGCGCCGGGATGTTCTTCAAATGGGGTTTCGAGCAGGGCCAACAAGGTTGCCACAGCCGAGAAGTCTTTCTGGCTCGCCGCTTCGATGGCTTGCTGGCCCAGGTGGTTCCGCAACACGTACTTCGGATTGGATTCGAGCATCAGGGCTGCGGCTTCCGCGCGCGGCGCCTGCGCATGGCGCTGCGAAAAGGATAGCAGCCAGGCATCGAAGCCCGCGCGGTCCAGAAACAGGTCGCGCACCGGTTCGACGTTGCCGTCGGCCATGTGCTGCGAAAGGCGGCGCCAGAAGATGGTGTAGTCGACCTTTTCGGCGGCCAAGAGCTTCAGCACGCCCTCGATGAGCGCACGGTCGCCTTCGGCCGGTTGCGCGAGGCCGAGCTTGGCGCGCATGCGGCCCTCGAATTCGCGCGGGAACACCGTCTTGTAGGACTCCAGCGCCGCGACGGCGATTTCCTGGTCGCCGATCAGCGGCAACAGGGCCTGTGCGAGGCAGAACAGGTTCCAGTAGGCCACGTTGGGCTGCTGGTTGAAGGCGTAGCGCCCGCTGGTGTCGCTGTGGTTGCAGATGTGGCGCGGATCGAAGCCGTCGAGGAACTGGAACGGCCCGTAGTCGATGGTGAGCCCGAGGATGCTCATGTTGTCGGTGTTCATCACGCCATGGCAGAAGCCCACGGCCTGCCACTGCGCAAGCAGGGCGGCGGTGCGCTCGCTCACGGCTTCGAGGAAGGCCGCGTAGGCGTTGCCGCTGAAGCGATCGGTGGTGCGGCAGGCCGGGTAGTAGCGGTCGATGACGTAGTCGGCCAGCGCACGCAGTTCGGCATCGCGCTGGTTGGCCGAAAAGTGCTCGAAGTGGCCGAAGCGGATGAAGCTGGGCGCCACGCGTGTCACGACGGCAGCGCTTTCGGGCACTTCGCGATACACCCGGGCGTCGGAGCCCGTGACGCAGAGCGCGCGGGTGGTCGGAATGCCCAGGCCGTGCATGGCCTCGCTGCAGAGGAATTCGCGGATGCTGGAGCGCAGCACGGCGCGGCCGTCGGCGCCGCGCGAGTAGGGCGTGCGGCCCGCGCCCTTGAGCTGCACCTCGAGGCCGCCCTCGGTTTCGCCAAGCATGATGGCGCGGCCGTCGCCGAGCTGGCCGGCCCAGACGCCGAACTGGTGGCCGCTGTACACGGTGGCGAAGGGCTGCGTGCCGGCCACGGGCAGGTTGCCGGTCAATGCCTCCAGCGTCCCGTCCGATTGCCGCCAATCGGACGGCAGGCCGAGCATGCGGGCCGTCGCCTCGCTGTGGCCCACCCAGTAGGAGGGATCGGGCAGCGGCGTCGGCCGCAGTTCGGTAAGAAAGGCGGGGCCCAGCGCCCGGAATCCGGGTTTCCAGCGCAATCCCAGGTCCGCGGCGGCCGTGTCTTCAGCAAGCAAGCTCATGCCCGGATTGTCCGGCAGAGCGCGAGACCCCTGGCGATGCGGGCCATCGGCGGGTCGAGGCCCGTTCAGTGGGCCAGCGCCGGCGTGTCCCAGATGCGCGCCCGGTATTGGGCGGGCGGCAGCCCGAACCAGCGCTTGCAGGCCCGGAAGAAGTTGCTGCTGTCGACGAAGCCGAGCATGTCGGCCACGTCGGTGAGCGTGTGGCGGTCTTCCGCCAGGTACTGCTGCGCCAGTTCGCGGCGGGTGCGGTCGAGCAGCGACTGGAACGACACCGATTCCTGCTGCAGCCGCCGCTGCAGCGTGCGCTCCGCGAGGCCGAGGCCGGCGGCCACGTCCTGCCGGCGCGGTTCGCCTTGCGGCAGCCGCCGTGCGATCTCGGCGCACACCAGGGTGCTGGTGGTGGTCTGGCCCAGCAGGTTCAGCTGGTCGTCCAGCAGGTGCTCCTGCATCTGGCCCAACGTGGGGTGGTGGGTGGGCAGCGGCATCGCCATGTCGGCTGCCGACAGCAGCAGCCGGTTGGCCGGCGCGTTGTAGTGGATGGCGCAGCCGAAGGCCTCGCGGTGCAGCCGGTCGTCGACGGGCGGCGGATAGACGAATTCGAGCGCCAGCGGCTGCAGCTCGCGCCGCGTGAGCCACTGGCACTGCATGAAGACGGTCAGCAGGGCGTATTCGACGCGCTGGCGCGGAATCGGGAGGCTGCCGCCGGTGTGCTCCATCACCATCCAGCAGCCGCGCGCCTCGCGCTGCAGCGAGAAGGCGGTCGCGTCGGAGATCACGGCCATGTAGCGCGTGAGCCGCACCAGCGCCGCGCCCAGGTCGGCGCTGCAGGCCATGGCGTGGCCGACCGTGCCCAGCTTGCTGTGCGTGGCGGCCAGGTCGCGGGCCAGGCCCAGCGTGGGCTTGCCGGCGCGCGCCACTGCCAGTTGCCAGAGCACGGAGATCTCGTCCACCGGGATGCGGGCATTCTGCCGATGCAGCGAATCGGGATCGAAGCCCGCATCGCGCAGCAGCGAGGGCACGTCGATTCCCTCGGCCTCGAACATCGAGAGCACGCCTTCGAGCCAGGCGGCCGAACTGGTCCGCAGCTCGGGCTGCTGCGCGCAGCCGGACCGGCGTTGCGGCCGGCGCTGGGCATGCGGCATGGAGGCTCCTGAAGTCATTGAATTGGCGCGCTTGCGATAGCGGCGGAAACGGCGTGCGTTCCTAGAATTTTTAAGGGGTTCGGCGGGCCGGAGTATGGCCACCGGACGCGCAGGCAGGAATTCCGATTAACCCGGTGTGGAGACAAAAAATGGATACGGCACTGACAGCAGCGGTACGCGCCCGGCCAGAAAACCAGGGCATGGCGGCAACGACCACGGCGGCGGCGCGGGCACTGGCCGCGGCCGCCTGCCTGGCCCTCGCGGCCTGCGGCGGCGGCTCCTCGGGCGGGTCGTTCTCGTTCCTGCCGGCCGCGCCGCCTGCGCCGCCGCCCGCCGCGCCGCCACCGGCCGTCGACGGCCCCATGGTGCGCCAGACCACTGCCGGCAAGGTCGAGGGCGTGGACGACAGCGCCAGCTCGGGTACCTGGTTCTGGAAGGGCGTTCCCTTCGCGCAGCCGCCGGTCGGCCCGCTGCGCTGGCGTGCGCCGGCGGAGCCCGAGGGCTGGAGCGGCATCCGCCCGGCCGCGAAATTCGGCAATGCCTGCCTGCAGATCGGCCGCCTCTTCAGCCCCGGAGCCAACAACACCTACGACGCCACCATCGGCACCATGCTGGGCAAGCCGGTCGGCAGCGAGGACTGCCTGTTCGTCAACATCTGGCGGCCCGCCACGGACGAGCAGAACCTGCCGGTGCTGCTGTTCGTGCACGGCGGCAGCAATATTTCGGGCTACACGGCCGATCCGCTCTACGACGGCGCCCGGCTCGCCAAGGCCGCCAACGCGGTGGTCGTCACCGCCAGCTATCGCCTGGGCATCCTGGGCTTCCTGAACATGCCGCAACTGCGTCCGGGCGGCAGCGCGGGCGACGACTCGGGCAACTTCGCGCTGCTCGACGTCATGGCGGCGCTGCGCTTCATCAAGAACAACGTCGCGAACTTCGGTGGCGATCCGGGCAACGTCACGCTCTCGGGCGAATCGGCCGGCGCCACCAACCTGCTGGCGGTGATGACCTCGCCAATGGCCAAGGGCCTGTTCCACAAGGCCTTCGAGATGAGCGGCGGGATCTCGCTCGCGAGCAACCTGCCGCCAGGCACGCTGCCGACGCTGGCGCCGGCCTCGGCTTCGCTCGCGCAGGGCCAGTCGATCCTCGAGAAGCTGCTCGTGGCCGATGGCACTGCCGCCGACGCAGCCGCCGCCAAGGCCTACATCGGCACGCGCACGCCGGCGCAGATTGCCGAATACCTGCGCGCGCAGGAGGGTGGCGCGATGCTGGCGACGGTGGTCGCCAATGGCCTGGGCAGCGTTGCGCCCATTCCCGACGGCACGGTGCTGCCTGCCGATCCCATCGGCGCGATCGCCGCCGGCAACTACGCCAAGGTGCCGATGCTCGCCGGGAATACGCGCGACGAGGGCAAGCTCTTCGCCTCGCTGCTGGGAACCATCGGCTTCCCGAAGCCGGGCTGGATCGTCACCGATGCCCAGCGCTTCTCGATGATGTTCAACTTCGACCCCGATGCGCAGTCCACGCTCACGGCGGCCGACATCATCGATCCGTCCTACCTTCCGGTAGACACGCCCGGCACGGGCTACAACGCGGCCACCGCCGTCATCACGAAGGGCCTGTTCGAGGCCAATCGCGACAACCTGCTCAACACGATGAAGACGCACCAGTCGAACATCTGGCACTACCGCCTCGACTGGGCGCAGGAGCCCTCACCGTGGAACGACGTGTACGGGGCTGCGCATGCCTTCGACCTGCCGTTCGTGTTCGGCAACTTCAGCGGCTCGCTGCTCAGCAACGTGATGGGCGGCAAGGCCAACCAGCCCGGCCGGCTCGCGCTGTCCAGGGCCGTGATGGCCAGCGTCGGTGCCTTCATGCGCAAGGGCGACCCGAGCACGCCCGAACTTGGTGCAACCTGGGCGACATGGCCGTCGCAGCTGCGGCTCGACGCCACGCCCTCGGCGGCCGTGGTCACGCCGGTGCAGGCCGTGCCTTGATCAGGCGCATCAATGAGCCGCTGCGTTCAATCCGGCAGTGCGGGTTTGTGTCATTGTGGAAGTGGCCGAAGCTTGCGTGAATCCGTTGTCCGCAAGCTTTCATGAAGTCATTTCAAAAAGGAGTCCGTAGATGCTGGGTTTGATGCAAGACCAACCGCTTTTGATCTCGTCGCTGATCGAGTTCGCCGAGCGCCACAACGGCGACGGCGAGATCGTCTCGCGCCGGGTCGAGGGCGACATCCACCGCACGACGTGGGGCGGTATCGCATCTCGCGCCCGGCAGGTGGCCAATGCGCTGGACGGTGAGCAGCTGCTGTTCAGCGACCGCATCGCCACCCTGGCCTGGAACGGCTACCGGCACCTGGAGCTGTACTACGGCGTGAGCGGCAGCGGCCGCGTGCTGCACACCATCAACCCGCGCCTGCACCCCGACCAGATCGCCTGGATCGCCAACCACGCCGAAGACCAGATCCTGTGCTTCGACCTGAGCTTCCTGCCGCTCGTGCAGGCGGTGCATGCCAAGTGCCCCACGGTCCGCAAATGGATTGCCCTGTGCGATGCCGACAAGATCCCGGCGGACAGCGGCGTGCCCAACCTCGTAAGCTACGAAAGCTGGATCGGCGGGCAATCCACCGGCTACGACTGGCCCACCTTCGACGAGAACTCGGCCTCGAGCATGTGCTACACGAGCGGCACCACGGGCAACCCCAAGGCCGCGCTCTACAGCCACCGCTCGACCATGCTGCATGCCTACGCCGCGGCCCTGCCGGACGTCATGCGGCTGTCGGCGCGCGACTCGGTGCTGCCGGTGGTGCCGATGTTCCACGTCAACGCCTGGGGCATTCCGTACTCGGCCGCGCTGGTGGGCTGCAAGCTCGTGTTTCCCGGCCCGGCGCTCGACGGCAAATCGGTGTACGAGCTGATCGAATCCGAAGGCGTCACCTTCGCGGCCGGCGTGCCCACCGTGTGGCAGATGATGCTCGGCCACATGCAGGCCAACGGCCTGAAGTTCAGCAAGCTCAACCGCACCGTGATCGGCGGTTCGGCCTGCCCGCCGGCCATGATCACGGCGTTCCAGGAGAACTACAACGTCGAGGTGCTGCATGCCTGGGGCATGACCGAGATGAGCCCGCTGGGCACGCTGTGCACGCTCAAGAACAAGCACCTGTCGCTGCCGCCCGATGCGCAGCTGCAGATCCGCATGAAGCAGGGCCGCGCCATCTTCGGCGTCGACATGAAGATCGTCGACGGCAACGGCAAGGAGCTGCCCTGGGACGGCAAGGCCTACGGCGACCTGTTGGTCAAGGGCCCATGGATCGTGAAGGAGTACTTCAAGGGCGAGGGCGGCGACCCGCTCATCCGCGACGAGCAGGGCCGCGGCTGGTTCCCCACCGGCGACGTTGCCACCATCGACGCCGAGGGCTACCTGCAGATCACCGACCGAAGCAAGGACGTGATCAAGTCCGGCGGCGAATGGATCAGCTCCATCGAGATCGAGAACATCGCCGTCGCGCACCCGGCCGTCGCCATGGCCGCCTGCATCGGCGTGCACCACCCCAAGTGGGACGAGCGGCCGATCATCGCGGTGGTGAAGAAGCCCAATGCGGAAGTCGCGCGCGAGGAGCTGCTGAAGTTCTACGAGGGCAAGACGGCCAAGTGGCAGATCCCCGACGACGTGGTGTTCGTCGAGGCGATTCCGATCGGGGCCACCGGCAAGATCCTCAAGACCAGGCTGCGCGAACTGCTCAAGGACTACAAGCTTCCCACCACCTGACCAGGCGCCAAGGCCCGTCCGCACTGTCGCGTATGCGATAGCAGGGCCGCTTCGGCGGCCTTCCTTCCGGGCAATCCCTGTGCGGCGAAGAAAAGGGCGCTTGTACGCTGGCATCCCGACTTTCACTCCGGAGACTCTTCATGCAATTTGCCATCAAGTCCGCAGCCGCCTGTGCCATGTTGGTCGGCATGACGGCCGCATTCGCCCAGAAGGGCGAGACCGTCAAGATCGCCTGGCTCGATCCGCTGTCGGGCCTGATGGCAGCCGTGGGCACCAACCAGCTCAAGACCACGCAGTTCCTGGCCGAGGAGTTCAACAAGAAGAATGCCTCGGGCGTGAAGTTCGAGATCATCGCGATCGACAACAAGCTGAGCCCGCAGGAAACCACCGCCGCGCTGCGCTCCGCGCAGGACCAGGGCGCGCGCTACATCACCCAGGGCAATGGCTCCGGGCCGGCACTGGCCATCATCGACGCCATCGAGAAGAACAACGCACGCAATCCGGGCAAGGAACTGCTCTACCTGAACTATGCGGCGGTCGACCCGGACCTCACCAACAGCAAGTGCAGCTACTGGCACTTTCGCCTCGATGCCGACACCTCCATGAAGATGGAGGCGCTGACCACCTGGATGAAGGACCAGCCCGACATCAAGAAGGTCTACATCCTGGGCCAGAACTACGCGCACGGCGTGCAGGTGTCCAAGTTCGCGAAGGAAGACCTGAAGGCCAAGCGCCCCGACATCCAGATCGTGGGCGACGACCTGCACCCGCTCGCCCAGGTGCGCGACTTCTCGCCCTACATCGCCAAGATCAAGGCCTCGGGCGCGGACACCGTCATCACCGGCAACTGGGGTTCCGACCTGTCGCTGCTCATCAAGGCCGCCAACGATTCGGGCCTGGACGTCAAGTTCCTCACCTACTACGCCTTCGGCACCGGGACCCCGACGGCCATGGGCGCCACCTCCGCCGGCAAGATCTACACCGTGGCATATGGCCACTACAACATGGGAGGCGAAATCCAGAAGCTGCTCGCCGGCTACAAGAAGAAGATGAACGACGACCTGACGCAATCGTCGATCTACCACACGTTCGCGCTGCTCGACGCCGCCTTCGTGCAGACCAGGTCGACCGATCCGGTCAAGGTTGCGGCCGCGCTCGAGGGCATGAAGATCAAGAGCTTCAACGGGGAGGTCGAGATGCGCAAGGCCGACCACCAGCTGCAACAGGGCCTCTACATCTCACGCTGGGAGAAAGCCAGCGCCAAGTACCCCTATGACGCCGAGAACACCGGCTACACCAATGTCCCCGTGAAGTACTACGAGTCGTATGTGGCCAGCACGCCGACGACCTGCCAGATGAAGCGCCCTTGAGCGTCTTTGTGAACGCATTTCCTACTCGTGGGTAGAAGCTGTCTACCCTCGGGTAGAAATTGGAGAAATGCGCTGTCGCCTGCGCGATAGAAACGGGCCTTTGCGGCCGCCCCCTTCGGGCATTCCCTGAGGGGAGGGGCAGTGAACGCTTGTACGCTCGTGCAAGTCTTTTTGATTCGGTTTGACCAGGAGAAATAGATCGTGAAGTTCGCTCTGAAAATCGCTACCGCATCCATCCTTGCAGCGAGCGCCGCCGGCGCCCTGGCCCAGAAGGGCGAGACCGTGAAGATCGCCTGGCTCGACCCGCTGTCGGGCCTGATGGCGGCCGTTGGCACCAACCAGCTCAAGACCTTCCAGTTCCTGGCCGAGGAGTTCAACAAGAAGAACGCGGCCGGCGTGAAGTTCGAGGTCATCGCCATCGACAACAAGCTGAGTCCGCAGGAAACCACCAGCGCGCTGCGCTCCGCGATGGATCAGGGCGCGCGCTACGTGGTGCAGGGCAACGGCTCCGGCCCGGCGCTGGCCATCATCGACGCGCTCGAGAAGCACAACGCCCGCAACCCGGGCAAGGAAGTGCTCTACATCAACTACGCGGCCGTCGACCCCGACCTCACCAACAGCAAGTGCAGCTACTGGCACTTCCGGCTCGACGCCGACACCTCCATGAAGATGGAAGCGCTGACCGCCTTCATGAAGGAGCAGCCCGACATCAAGAAGGTCTACCTCATCAACCAGAACTACTCGCACGGCCAGCAGGTCTCCAAGTTCGCCAAGCAGAACCTCAAGGACAAGCGGCCCGATGTCGAGATCGTGGGCGACGACCTGCATCCGCTCGCGCAGGTGCGCGACTTCTCGCCCTACATCGCCAAAATCAAGGCTTCGGGTGCCGACACCGTCATCACCGGCAACTGGGGCTCCGACCTCGCGCTGCTCATCAAGTCGGCCAACGACTCGGGCCTGAACGTCAAGTTCTACACCTACTACGCCGTGACCAACGGCACGCCCACCGCCATGGGCGCGGCTTCGGACGGCAAGGTCTACCAGGTGGGCTACAGCCACTACAACGCGCCCGGCCCCGTGCAACCGTTGATGAACGAGTTCAAGAAGAAGTTCAACGACGACATGTACACCACTGACATCTACACGGTGTACGCCATGCTCAGCGAAGCCTTCGTGCGCACCAAGTCGACCGAGCCGGTCAAGGTGGCGGCCGCGATGGAAGGCATGAAGTTCAAGAGCTTCAACGGCGACGTCGAGATGCGCAAGGCCGACCACCAGCTGCAGCAGGGCCTGTGGATCACGCGCTGGCAGAAGGCCGACGCCAAGAACCCCTACAGCCCCGAGAACACCGGCTACACGCTGGCGCCCGTCAAGTTCTACGAGGCCTACGTTGCGAGCACGCCCACGTCGTGCCAGATGAAGCGGCCCAACGCCTCGTGATCGCCTGATCGCGCGCCGACCGGTCGAGGCCCGACTTGAACACTCGGGCCTTTTTTCTTTTCTCACCTGACACGAAAGACCGATGAACGTCGAATTCTTCGTCATCTCGCTGCTCAACGGCGTCAGCTACGGGCTGCTGCTGTTCATGCTGAGCTCCGGCCTTACGCTGATCTTCAGCATGATGGGCGTGCTCAACTTCGCGCACGCCAGCTTCTACATGCTGGGCGCCTACATCGCCTACACGCTGTCGGGCATCGTCGGCTTCTGGCCGGCGCTGTTCATCGCGCCGCTGCTGGTGGGCCTGCTGGGCGCCGCCTTCGAGCGCTACAGCCTGCGCCGGGTCCACAAGTTCGGCCACGTGCCGGAGCTCCTGGTGACCTTCGGGCTTTCGTACCTCATCCTGGAGCTGGTGCAGCTCGCCTGGGGCCGCTCGACCGTGCCCTACGGCCTGCCGCCGCAGCTGCAGGGGCCGCTGTTCTCGCTGTACGGCACGCAGTTTCCCAAGTCGCGCTCGTTCATCATGCTGGTGGCGGTGCTGATGCTCATCTCGGTGTGGCTGCTGCTCACGCGCACGCGCATCGGCCTGGTGATCCAGGCGGCGCTCAAGCACCCCGACATGGTCGAGGCGCTGGGCCACAACGTGCCGCGCGTCTTCATGCTGGTGTTCGGCGGCGGTGCCGCGCTCGCGGGCCTAGCGGGCGTGGTGGGCGGCAACACCTACGTCACCGAGCCCGCGATGGCGGCCTCGGTCGGCTCGATCATCTTCGTGGTGGTGGTGGTCGGCGGCATGGGCTCGCTGGCCGGCGCATTCCTGGCGTCGCTCTTGATCGGCATCATCCAGACCTTCGCGGTGGCCATGGACCAGTCGTTCGCGGGCGGCCTGCAGCTGCTGGGCTTCACGGTGACCGACCAGACCTTCGGCTACGAGCTGCTCAAGCTCACGATCTCGCAGGTCGCGCCGATCCTGCCGTACCTGTTCCTGGTGCTGATCCTCATCTTCAGGCCCAAGGGTCTTCTTGGCACCCGGGAGGACTGAAGCCATGACAGGCACAACCACCACGACCACTGCGGCCACCACGCAGTACTACCGCTTCAAGCCCTGGAACATCGGGCGCTTCCTGATCTGGTCGCTGTTCGCGATCGTGCTGATCGTCTCGCCGCTGCTGTTCAAGAGCAGCCTGGCGCTCACCATGCTCTCGCAGATGGGCTACCTGATCATCATCTGCCTGAGCTACAACATCCTGCTGGGGCAGGGCGGCATGCTGAGCTTCGGCCATGCGGTGTATGTCGGGCTCGGTTCCTTCCTTGCCATCCACGTGATGAACATGGGCGACAAGGGCGGGCTGCAGATTCCGCTGGTGGCCATTCCGCTGGTGGGCGGCCTGGCCGGCATGTTCTTTGCCATCCTGCTGGGCTTCGTCACGACCAAGAAGTCGGGCACCACCTTCGCGATGATCACGCTGGGCATCGGCGAGCTCGTGGCCTCCATGGCGCTGATGTTCCCGAGCTTCTTCGGAGGCGAGGGCGGCATCACCACCAACCGCGTGTACGGGCCGAGCTTCTTCGGCTTCAACTTCGGCCCGCAGATCCAGGTGTACTACCTGATCGCCGCCTACTGCTTCGTCTGCACCGCGCTCATGTATGCCTTCACCGGCACGCCGCTCGGCCGCATGCTGAATGCGGTGCGCGACAACCCGGAGCGCGTGGAGTTCATCGGCTACAACACGCAGCGCGTGCGCTACTTCGCCTTCATCATCGCGGGCTTCTTCGCGGGCATTGGCGGCGGGCTGGCATCGATCAACTTCGAGATCGTGAACGCGGCCGACAGCCTGAGCGCCATCCGCTCGGGCGGCTACCTGCTGTTCACTTTCCTGGGCGGGGCGGTGTTCTTCTTCGGCCCGATCATCGGCGCGGTGCTGCTGGTGTTCGCCTCGATCCTGCTGTCGGAGCTCTCGAAGGCCTGGCAGCTCTACTTTGGCCTGGTGTTCGTGTTCATGGTGATGTTCGCGCCCGGCGGCATCGCCAGCCTGGTGATGATGAACCTGCGGGTTGCCAAGTTCGGCAAGTTCAACCGCTTCTGGCTGCTGTATGTCGCGCTGGCCGTGGCGCTGGTGCCGGTGGTGGTGGGCGCTGCCGCGCTGATCGAGATGATCTATCACATCCAGCTCAATTCGGCGCTCGGGCCCAAGCTGAATTACTTCGGCGTGGCGATCGATACGTCCGCCGCGGCAAGCTGGCTCGGCGCCGCCGCGATCCTGGCCGTGGGCCTGGCCGCGCTGGAGGTGGCGCGCCGGCGCTTCGTGCGTGTCTGGGGCCAGGCGCAGGAAGAGATCGAAGCAGAAATCAAGCGCCGGGAGGCCGCGTAATGAGCGCGCAATATGCACTGGAACTGAAGTCGCTGCGCAAGAATTTCGGCAAGACCGAAATCATCCGCGGCGTGGACCTGGCCGTGAAGGCCGGGGAGCGCGTGGCCATCATCGGCCCGAACGGGGCGGGCAAGTCGACGCTGTTCAACCTGATCAGCGGGCGGCTCGCGCCCACGAGCGGCGAGGTGCTGCTGAACGGCCAGCGCATCGACGGCAAGAAGCCTTTCGAGATCAACCGGCTGGGCCTGTCGCGCAGCTTCCAGATCACCAACATCTTCCCGAAGCTCAGCGTGTTCGAGAACCTGCGCTGCGGCGTGCTGTGGAGCCTGGGCTACCGCTACACCTTCCTGCGCTTTCTCTCGAACCTGGACGACGCCAACGCGCGCACCGAAGAGCTCATGCGGCAGATCGGCCTGCAGCGCAAGCGCGACGTGCACGCGGTGAACCTCACCTATGCGGAGCAGCGCGCGCTCGAGATCGGCGTGACCATTGCCGGCGGCGCCGGCGTCATTCTTCTGGACGAGCCCACGGCGGGCATGAGCAAGACCGAGACCGCGCATTTCATCTCGCTGATCAAGCACGTCACGGTCGGCAAGACGCTGCTGACGGTGGAGCACGACATGGGCGTGGTCTTCGGGCTGGCCGACAAGATCGCGGTGGTGGTGTATGGCGAGGTCATCGCCTTCGACACGCCGGCCGCGGTTCGTGCCAATGCGCGGGTTCAGGAGGCCTATCTGGGATCTTCGGTTGCCGATGCGCAGGGGGCGGGGCACTGATGGCAATCCGCTTTTCTCTGCGTCGCGTTGTGTTTGACATGCCTTGTCCAGGGCGCGATCCCGCCGACGGGGTACCTTGCTCCGCGAATGTCCCCCGGCCTGCGGCCTCCTCCTTGATTTCGCTGCGCAAGGCACCCCATCGACGTGATCGTTATTCAGAGCGGTGGTTGATCGGCCAGCATCACAGCCGCGCCCATCGTGCGCAGGGCATCGGGTGCTCCCCGCAGCGAAATAATGGGGGAGGCCGAAGGCCGGAGGACATTCGCGGAGGGGAGTACCCGGTGTCCTGTGCACGCGCTCTGAACAACAGCGCCCCGAACAAGAACAAGCAACCTGAAACACAAGCCGCCGCGGAGCAAATGACATGCTGAAGCTTCACGACATCCACGCCTACTACGGCAAGAGCCATGTGCTGCATGGCGTTTCCTTCAACGTCGGGGCCGGCGAAATCGTCGCGCTGCTGGGCCGCAACGGCTCGGGCCGCTCGACCACCGCCAAGGCCATCATGGGCCTGGTGCATGCCGAGGGCACGCTGCGCTGGAAGGACCAGGACATCCTGCGCCGGAAGGCCTACGAAATTGCGCACCTGGGCATCGGCTACGTGCCCGAGAACCGCGACATCTTTCCCAAGCTCACGGTGCACCAGAACCTGCTCTTGGGCCAGAAAGGATCGGGCAAGGGCAGCCGCTGGTCCTTCGACGACATGTACGGCATGTTCCCGCGCCTGAAGGAGCGCCAGCACACCGAGGCCGGCGTGCTCTCGGGCGGCGAGCAGCAGATGCTCACGCTGTGCCGCACCTTGATGGGCGACCCCGACCTGATCATCATCGACGAGCCCACCGAAGGCCTCGCGCCCAAGATCGTCGAGCTGGTGGGGCAGTACCTGAAGACGCTCAAGGACAAGGGCATCTCGGTGCTGCTGATCGAACAGAAGCTGACCATCGCCATGCAGATCTCGGACCGCGCGCTCGTCATGGGCCACGGCAGCATCGTGTTCGATGGAACCCCCGACAGCCTGCGCGCCGATGCCGCCACTCGCAAAGAGTGGCTGGAGGTCTGAAGAAGCCCTCCAGGGATCCGGGCCGCGCCCCGGATCCTCTTGTCCCGACAGCGACTGCGTGCCATTGTTGGGCCACGCGAAACGCCTAGAATCCTCTCGAAAAAGAACACTCGTGCTTTTTCTTCTTTTTCTTCACACACCAAGGAACGCAGCATGACGGCTGAATACAAAGTGCTCGGCGATGTCGCCGTGATCACACTGACCAACCCGCCGGTCAACGGTCTCGGTTTCTCGACCCGCATCGGCATCACCGATGGGCTCGCGAAGGCCAATGCCGATGATGCCGTCAAGGCCATCGTCATCACCGGTGCCGGCAAGGCGTTCTCGGGTGGCGCGGACATCAAGGAATTCGGCACGCCCAAGGCGCTGCAGGAGCCCAACTTGCTGAGCGTGATCCTTGCGCTCGAGGCTTCGCCGAAGCCGATCGTCGCGGCCATCCATTCGGTGTGCATGGGCGGCGGGCTTGAGCTGGCGCTCGGCTGCCACTACCGCGTGGCGGCTCCCGGCACGAGCATTGCGCTGCCCGAGGTCAAGCTGGGCCTGATTCCCGGCGCCGGCGGCACGCAGCGCCTGCCGCGCGTGCTCGGTGTGGAGACCGCCCTGAACATGATCGTGAGCGGCGAGCCCGTGAAGAGCGAACTGCTCGCGAGCCTGCCGGGCCAGAAGCTGTTCGACAAGCTCGCGGCCTCGCCCGAGTCGGTGTTCGAGGAAGCCGTTGCCTTCGCCAAGAGCGTCGCGGGCAAGACCGGCGACGCATTGCCGCTGGTGCGCAACCTGCCGTGCAAGCACCCGCAGGGCGATGCCTACTTCCAGTTCGCGAAGAACATGGTCGGCGGCATGTCGAAGAACTACCCTGCGCCGCTCAAGTGCGTCGATGCCGTTCAGGCCGCGACGAAGATGAAGTTCGACGAAGGCATGGCCGAGGAGCGCCGGATCTTCACCGCGCTGATGTTCACGCCCGAATCGCTGGCGCTGCGCCACCTGTTCATGGCCGAGCGCGCCGCCTCCAAGATTCCCGACGTGCCCGAGGATACGCCCAAGCGCGAGATCAAGTCGGTGGGCGTGATCGGCGCCGGCACCATGGGCGGTGGCATCTCGATGAACTTTTTGAATGCGGGCATTCCCGTGAAGATCCTCGAGATGAAGCAGGAAGCGCTCGACCGCGGCATTGCGACCATCCGAAAGAACTACGAATCCCAGGTCAAGAAGGGCAAGCTCAAGCAGGACAAGTACGAGCAGCGCATGGCGCTTTTGAGCACCACGCTCGACTACAACGACCTGAAGGATGCCGACCTGATCATCGAAGCCGTGTTCGAGGAACTCGGCGTGAAGGAAAAGGTGTTCAAGGAACTCGACCGCGTGGCCAAGAAGGGCGCCATCCTGGCTTCCAACACCTCGACGCTCGACGTCGACAAGATCGCCGCCTTCACCCAGCGTCCGCAGGACGTGGTCGGCATGCACTTCTTCAGCCCGGCCAACGTGATGAAGCTGCTCGAGGTGGTGCGCGGCAAGGAAACGGCCAAGGACGTGCTGGCCACCGTGATGGACATCGGCAAGAAGATCAAGAAGACGGCCGTGGTCTCGGGCGTGTGCGACGGCTTCATCGGCAACCGCATGATCGAGCAGTACTCGCGCCAGGCGGGCTTCCTGCTGGACGAGGGCGCCACGCCGCAGCAGGTCGACAAGGCGATCGAGAAGTTCGGCTTTGCGATGGGTCCGTTCCGCATGGGCGACCTGGCCGGCAACGACATCGGCTGGGCGATTCGTAAGCGCCGCGCCGTGGAGCATCCGGACATGAAGTACAGCCGCACGGCCGACAAGCTCTGCGAACTGGGCCGCTTCGGCCAGAAGACCGGCGCAGGCTGGTACGACTACCAGGCCGGCAAGCGCGACGCGATTCCGTCGGAACTCGTCAACAAGATGATCGAGGACCACCGCAAGGAATTGGGCATCACGCCGCGCAAGATCTCCGATGAAGAGATCGTGCAGCGCCTGGTCTATGCGCTGGTCAACGAAGGCGCACACATCCTGGAGGACGGCATCGCGTCGAAGTCCGGCGACATCGACATGGTGTACCTCACCGGCTATGGCTTCCCGATCTGGCGCGGCGGCCCGATGCACTACGCATCGCAGCTCGGCCTGTACAACGTGGCCGAAACCATGAAGCGTTTCGCCAAGAACCCGCGCGACGACGCCGAGTTCTGGCAGCCCGCGCCGCTGATCCAGAAGCTGGTGGCCGAAGGCAAGCAGTTCAGCTGATCGCGAAGGGACTCCGGCCGCCCATGTTGAAACGCATCTTCCTCGGGCTGCTGCTGGTGCTGCTGGCACTGGCGGCGGCCGTGGCGGCCAAGACCTGGACCACGCCATCGCAGCAGCTGGCGGTGGCGCCCGCACCCAAGCTGGACATCGACCTGCAGGCGGCCGCGAAGCGGCTGTCCACGGCGATCACGTTCCGCACGGTGTCCAGCCTCGACGACCCGGCCGCGAACCTGGCCGAGTTCGACAAGATGCATGCCTACCTCGCGCAGCAGTTCCCCAGGCTCCACGCGACCCTCAAGAAGGAAGTGGTCGGCAACAGGGCACTGCTCTACACCTGGGCCGGCAGCGATCCGCAGGCCAGGCCCGTCGCGCTCATGGCGCACCAGGACATGGTGCCCATCGCGCCGGGCACCGAGAAGGCCTGGACGGTCGACCCCTTCGCGGGCGAGATCAAGGACGGCTTCGTCTGGGGCCGCGGCACGCTCGACAACAAGAGCAACCTGTTCGCGCAGATGGAAGCCATCGAGCTGCTGGTCGCAAGCGGCTTCCAGCCGAGGCAGACCGTCTACCTAGTGATGGGCGACGACGAGGAGGTGAGCGGCCTGCGCGGCGCGCAGCCGATTGCCGAGCTGCTCAAGTCGCACAACGTGCGCCTGGACTGGGTGCTCGACGAGGGCCTGCTGATCCTCGACGGCGTGCTGCCCGGCCTGTCGAAACCGGCGGCGCTCATCGGCCTGGCCGAGAAGGGCTACGGCACCTTCTTTCTTTCGCTCGACACCGCGCCCGGCCATTCGTCGATGCCGCCGCAGCACAGCGCCATCGGCAGCATGAGCGCGGCGCTCGCGCGGCTCGAAGCCAACCCGATGCCCGGCGGCATCAAGGGCGTGGCCGCGCAGATGTTCGGTGCGCTCGCGCCCGAGATGAGCGGCGTGAACCGCGTGATGCTCTCCAACCTGTGGCTCACCGAACCGCTGGTGCGCGGCCAGCTCGAGAAAAGCCCGAGCAGCAACGCGATGCTGCGCACGACCACGGCGCTCACCATCGTGCGCGCCGGCAACAAGGACAACGTGCTGCCCGGCCGCGCCGAGGCGGCGGTCAACTTCCGCATCCTGCCGGGCGACACCATCGACAGCGTGGAAGCGCATCTGCGCAAGAGTCTGGGCAACGACGAGATCAAGATCAAGCGCTATCCAGGCAACTCGGAGCCATCGCCCGTCTCGCCGACCGATAGCACGGGCTACCGCGCAATCCAGCAGGCGGTGCGCCAGTCGTTTCCCGATGTGGTGGTGGCCCCCGGCCTCATGACGGCCGCCACCGACTCGCGCCACTTCAGTCTGGTGAGCGACGCGGTCTTTCGTTTCTCGCCGCTGCGCATGAAGGGCGAGGACCTCGCGCGTTTCCACGGCAACAACGAGCGCGTCTCCATCGCCAACTACGGCGAGATGATCGGCTTCTATCACCAGCTCCTGCGCAACGGCAACGCCGCGCCGGCGCAATGACGACCACAACCCTCTTTCCCTTCCATCTTCAAAGGACCTCACCATGACCAGCGCCGTCATCGTTTCCACCGCCCGCACGCCGCTCGCGAAGAGCTGGAAGGGTGCTTTCAACATGACGCACGGCGCCACGCTCGGCGGCCACGCCGTTCAGCACGCCATCTCGCGCGCCGGCATCGAAGCCGCCGAAGTCGACGACGTGATCATGGGCTGCGCCACGCCCGAGGGCGCCACCGGCTCCAACATCGCGCGCCAGATCGCGCTGCGCGCCGGCTGCCCGGTCACCACCTCGGGCATGACGATCAACCGCTTCTGCTCGTCGGGCCTGCAGACCATCGCCACCGCCGCGCAGCGCATCATCGCGGGCGAGGGCGAGGTGTACGTGGCCGGCGGCGTCGAGAGCATCTCCTGCGTGCAGAACGAAGCCAACAAGCACATGCTGGCCGACCCCTGGCTCGTGAAGCACAAGCCCGAGATCTACTGGAACATGCTGCAGACGGCCGAGCAGGTGGCCAAGCGCTACAACATCGGCCGCGACGCCATGGACGAATACGGCGCCGCCAGCCAGCAGAAGGCCACCGCCGCGCTCGAAGCCGGCCGCTTCAAGGACGAGATCGCGCCGATCACCGTGCTGGCCGGCGTGGCCGACCCGGTGATGGGCCTGCGCACCAAGGAAGTGACCGTCGAGAACGACGAAGGCATCCGCCCCGGCACCACCAAGGAAGGCATCAGCGGCATTCGCCCGGCGCTGCCCGGCGGCCTGATCTCGGCCGGCAATGCCAGCCAGTTCTCCGACGGCGGCGGCGCCTGCGTGGTGGTCGACGAGAAGTACGCGCAGCAAAAAGGCCTGAAGCCGCTCGGCCGCTTCCTCGGCTTTGCCGTGGCCGGCTGCGAGCCCGACGAAATGGGCATCGGCCCGGTGTTCGCGATTCCGAAGGTGCTCAAGCGCCTGGGCCTCACGGTCGACGACATCGACCTGTGGGAACTCAACGAAGCCTTCGCCGTGCAGGTGATCTACTGCCGCGACAAGCTCGGCATTCCGGGCGACCGCCTGAACGTGGACGGCGGCGCCATTGCCGTGGGCCACCCCTACGGCGTGAGCGGCCAGCGCCTGACCGGCCATGCGCTCATCGAAGGCAAGCGCCGCGGCGCGAAGAAGGTGCTGGTCACGATGTGCATCGGCGGCGGCATGGGCGCTGCGGGCGTGTTCGAAATCATCTGACTCTCCGCCAGTCTGCGGCGCATTGCCACACTGCGTGCGTATTGCCTCCGCCCACCCCCTTCCGGGGGCAACACCAGCGGCCCGGCTGAGCCGGTTCCGCGGTGTTCCTGGCGAAGAACCCGCGTTCATTCACACCGAGATCAGCCATGAGCCTTCGTCCCACCCTCGACTTCCTGCTCTACGATTGGCTCGACGCAGAATTGCTGAGCCAGCGCGAACGCTTTGCCGACCATTCGCGCGAAACCTTCGACGCGGTGCTCGACACCTGCGAGCGCATTGCGCGCGAGAAGTACGCGCCGGCCAATCGCATCGTCGACACGCAGGAGCCGCACTTCGATGGCGAGAAGGTCGTGCTGCCGCAGGCCACGCACGATGCGCACAGGGCCTTTGTCGAATCGGGAATGATGAGCGCGGCGCAGGACTACGACATCGGCGGCATGCAGCTGCCCTACACGCTGCAGGCCGCGGCCAACAGCTTCTTCGCAATGGCCTCGGTCAGCATCGGCTCGAACATGCTCACCAGCGGCAACGCCAACCTGCTGATGGTGCACGGCACCGGGATGCAGAAGGATGTGTTCGCCAAGAACGAGTTCTCGGGCCGCTGGGCCGGCACCATGTGCCTGTCCGAGCCGCAGGCCGGCTCGTCGCTGAGCGACGTGGCCACGCGCGCCGTGCCCGATGGCGACGACTACCAGAGCGATCCGCTCGGGCCGCGCTACCGGCTCACGGGCAACAAGATGTGGATCTCGGCGGGCGACCATGAACTGACCGAGAACATCGTGCACATCGTGCTCGCGAAGATTCCGGACGCGAATGGCAAGCTGGTGCCGGGCACGCGCGGAATCTCGCTGTTCATCGTGCCGAAGCGCATGGTGAATACCCGAGGCGAGCTGACCGGCGAGCGCAACGACGTCGCATTGGCAGGCCTCAACCACAAGCTGGGCTGGCGCGGCACCACCAACACGCTGCTGAACTTCGGCGAGGGAAAGTACCCGGTCGGCGGCAAGGCCGGCGCGGTGGGCTACCTGGTCGGCGAGCCGGGCAAGGGACTGCACTGCATGTTCCACATGATGAACGAGGCGCGCATCGGCGTCGGCACGGCCGCCACCATGCTGGGCATGGCCGGCTACCACGCCTCGCTCGACTACGCGAAGACCCGGCCGCAGGGCCGGCTCGTGAAGAAGGCGGAGCAGCCCGGCACGGCGGTCGCGAAGGACTCGGCCAGCCCGCAGGTGCGCATCATCGAGCATGCCGACGTGCGTCGCATGCTGCTTGCGCAGAAGGCCTACTGCGAAGGCGCGCTGGCGCTGGAACTGTACTGCGCGCGGCTGGTCGACGAGCAGAAGACCGGCGAGGCGCAGGCTGCCGACGGCGCGCGCCTGCTGCTGGAGGTGCTCACGCCCATTGCCAAGAGCTGGCCCAGCGAGTGGTGCCTGGAAGCCAATTCGCTGGCCATCCAGGTGCATGGCGGATACGGCTACACGCGCGATTTTCCGGTGGAGCAGTACTGGCGCGACAACCGCCTGAACATGATCCACGAAGGCACGCACGGCATCCAGGCGGCCGACCTGCTGGGCCGCAAGGTGCTGATGGAAAAGGGCCGCGGCCTGCAACTGCTGGGCGGGCGCATCGCCGAAACCATCGGCCGCGCCGCCAAGGGGCCCGGGCTCGCGGCGCATGCCAAGGCGCTGGAGGCCGCATGGCAGCGCATAGTCGGCGCCACCGAGGCCGCCTGGTCCACCGGCGACCCGGCCGATGCGCTGGCCAACGCCGTGCCCTACATGCAGGCCTTCGGCCATACCGTGCTGGCCTGGATCTGGCTGGACGTGGCGCGGCGGGCGCTTGAAATCGATGCGGACAAGGCGAGGGCGGTAACAGCTGGCAAGATAGGCGCCACGGACTACTTCTTCCACTACGAGCTGCCGAAAATCGGTGCCTGGCTCAACGTGGTCGAGAGCCGCGACCCTACCTGTACAGCACTGCCCGAGGACGCTTTTTGACAATGGCCAACGCCGCCCCCAACAACACGCCCAACCCCGCCAAGCCGCCGAAGCCGCACGCGCGGCTCGAGAAGTGGATCTGGATCCTGATCTACGGCGGCCTGCTTTTCATGATTCTCGGCATTGCCACGGGCCGCACCGAGCCGGCGCTCGGCTGGTCGATGGCCGTGCCCGGCGCCGTGGTCGCGCTGGTGGGCGTCGTGCTGATCTACGTGCGCTCGCGCCTCAACGACAAATAACCGCAAAGACAAACCATGCTCAAGCACATCGTGATGTGGAAGTTCAAGGAACATGCCGAAGGCGCCGACAAGGCGACCAACCTTCTCAAGGCCAAGGCGCTGCTCGATGCCTGCGCCAGGCTGTCGCCCGGCACGCTGCGTTTCGAGGTGGCCATTGCCCAGCCCGGGCTCGAAGCCACCTACGACCTGGTCCTGTATTCGGAATTCACCGACGCGGCCGCGCTCGCGGCCTATGCGGACCATCCGCAGCACGTGGCGCTGAAGCCCTTCATCGGCGCCGTGCGCGAAGCGCGCCAGTGCATGGACTACATCGCCTGAACATTCCAGACCGAACAACGGAGACTTTCCCATGACCGCCCGCACCATCCAAAAGCTGTTCGACCTCGGCGGCAAGACCGCCCTCATCACCGGCGGCTCGCGCGGCCTGGGCCTGCAGATGGCGCATGCGCTCGGCGAGGCCGGCGCGAAGATCATGCTGAGTTCGCGCAAGGCCGACGACCTGGAGCAGGCCGCGGCCGAACTGCAATCGGCCGGCATCGACGCGCGCTGGATCGCCGCCGACTGCTCGAAGGAAGAAGACACGCGCCGCCTGGCCGACGAGACACTGCAGCGCATGGGCGCGATCGACATCCTCGTGAACAACGCGGGCGCCAGCTGGGGCGCGCCGGCCGAGAGCCATCCGGTCGAGGCCTGGGACAAGGTGATGAACCTCAACGTGCGCGGCTATTTCATGCTGTCGCAGCATGTGGCCAACGGCTACATGATCCCGAAGAAGACGGGCCGCATCATCAACATCGCCTCGATCGCGGGCCTCAACGGCAACCCGCCCGAGATGCAGACGCTGGCCTACAACACCTCGAAGACGGCGGTGATCGGCTTCACGCGCACGCTGGCCGCCGAATGGGGCAAGTACAACATCAACGTGAACGCAATCTGCCCGGGCTTCTTCATGACCAAGATGGCCGCCGGCCTCATCAAGTCGCTGGGCGAGGAAAAGATGGCCTCGCATGCGCCGCTCGGGCGCCTGGGCGACGAGGAAGACCTGAAGGGCATCACGCTGCTGTACGCGAGCGATGCCGGCAAGCACATCACGGGGCAGTGGCTGGCTGTGGATGGTGGCGTGAGCGTGGTCCTCGGTGCTTGAAATGGCTGAAGATTCCAACGACATCAACATCCGCTCCTACACGAGCCAGATCCCGTTCGCGCGCCACCTGGGCTTCGAGCTCACGAAATTCGAGGGCGGCGAGTCCGAGATCATCTACACCGCCAAGCCCGAACACCTCAACACCTTCGACGTGACGCACGGCGGCGCCTGCATGACGCTGCTCGACATCACCATGGCGGCCGCGGCGCGCAGCGTGGCGCCCGAGACGGGCGTGGTCACCATCGAGATGAAGACCAGCTTCATGCAGCCTTCGGTCGGGCCTCTGCATGCGCGCGGCACGCTGATCCACCGCACCGCGACGCTGGCCTTCACCGAGGCCAGGATCTACGACGAACTGGAGCGCGTGTGCGCGCATGCCACCGGCACCTTCAAGTACGTGAAGCGCCGGCTGCCCACAGGCCCCGCGAGCGCCAACGCGATGCGCCCGCCTTCCACCGATTGATTGCATTCCCCCGGAGACACCCATGCCCACCAACAAGCAGATCCACCTCGACAACCGCCCCGACGGCGAAGCCGTTGCCAGCAACTTCAAGCTCGTGACCGCCGAGACGCCCGCGCTCAAGGACAACCAGGTGCTGGTGCGCCACCACTACATGAGCCTCGACCCGTACATGCGCGGGCGCATGAACGATTCCAAGAGCTACGCCCAGCCGCAGCCCGTGGGCCAGGTCATGCAGGGCGGCACCGCCGGCGAAGTGGTCGAGAGCAAGCACCCCAAGTACGCCGTTGGCGACAAGGTGGTGGGCTTCGGCGGCTGGCAGGAATACAGCGTGGTCGATGCCTCGCAGCCCGGCGCGCTCAAGAAGGTCGACACCACGCAGGTGCCGCTGTCGCACTACCTGGGCGCGGTCGGCATGCCGGGCGTCACGGCCTGGTATGGCCTCGTGAAGATCATTGCGCCGAAGGCCGGCGAGACGATGGTCGTCACGGCGGCCAGCGGGGCGGTGGGCAGCGCCTTCGGTGCATTGGCCAAGGCGCGCGGCTGCCGCGTGGTGGGCATTGCGGGCGGCCCGGACAAGTGCAAGTACGTGACCGACGAGCTCGGATTCGACGCCTGCATCGACTACCGCCAGCACCCCGACGTCAAGAGCATGAGCGCCGCGCTCAAGGAGGCCTGCCCGAACGGCATCGACGGCTACTTCGAGAACGTGGGCGGCTACATCTTCGACGCCGTGCTGCTGCGCGCCAACGCCTTCTCGCGCGTGGCGCTGTGCGGAATGATCGCGGGCTACGACGGGCAGCCGCTGCCGCTTGCGAACCCGGCGCTGATCCTCATCAACCGCATGAAGATCGAGGGCTTCATCGTGAGCGAGCACATGGAGGTGTGGCCCGAGGCGCTGGCCGAACTCGGTGCGCTGGTGGCCAGCGGCAAGCTCAGGCCGCGCGAGTCGGTGGCGCAAGGCATCGAGGCTGCCCCTGAGGCCTTCCTGGGTTTGCTCAAGGGCAAGAATTTCGGCAAGCAACTGGTCAAACTGATCTGATGAATTGAACGCACGGCAAGGAGGCCGGTATGCGCGCCGCGCCGGGCCGCCCCAAGCCAGCGTGCACCGCAGTGCGAAGCACGGAGGTATTCGAATGAATTCGACGCACGAGGTATTCAACCAGCCCGAGCCGCTGGTGGGCTACAACCTGTTCGAAACCAACCGGCCCCTGCGCGATGCGCTGAAGTTCAATGCGCCATCTCTTCAGCTCGCGCAGCTGAACGAACTGGGTGCGGCCATCGGCTCGGCCGAGATGCAGGCGCATGCGCGGCTCGCCAACATCCACCCGCCCGAACTGCACACGCACGACCGCTTCGGCCGGCGCATCGACGAGGTGGAGTTCCATCCGAGCTATCACGTGCTCATGGCCGCCGCCGTGGGCGCAGGCCTGCACGGCACGCCCTGGACAGGCACCTCGGCCTCGCCGCACCTGCTGCGCGCGGCCGGCTTCATGCTTTTCACCGAGCTGGAGCCGTCGATCCTTTGCCCGGTCTCCATGACCTACGCCGCCACGCCCGCATTGCGCGGCAATGCCGCCGTGTACGCCGACTGGGGCCCGAAGCTCGGCAGCCTCTGGTACGACCCCGCGCTCGCTTCGTTCAAGGACAAGCCTGGCGTGACCATGGGCATGGGCATGACCGAGAAGCAGGGCGGCTCCGACGTGCGCGCCAACACCACGCGCGCCGTGCGCGAGGCTGGCGACGCCTGGGGCGAGCGCTACGCGATCACCGGCCACAAGTGGTTCTTCTCGGCGCCGATGTGCGATGCCTTCCTGGTGTTGGCCCAGGCGCCGGCCGGCCTGAGCTGCTTCTTCCTGCCGCGCGTGCTGCCCGACGGCACGCGCAACGCCATCCACATCCAGCGCCTGAAGGACAAGCTCGGCAACAAGGCCAACGCCAGTTCCGAGGTCGAGTTCCACGGCGCCAGCGCGTGGCTCGTGGGCGAAGAGGGTCGCGGCATTCCGCAGATCCTCGAGATGGGCACCATGACCCGGCTCGACTGCGCGCTGGGCACCAGCGGCCTGATGCGGCAGGCGCTGAGCATCGCGCTCAACCATGCGAGCCAGCGCATGGCCTTCGGCAAACCGCTGATCGGGCAGCCGCTCATGAAGAACGTGCTGGCTGACCTGGCCCTGGAGAGCGAAGCCTCGACCGCGCTGGCCATCCGCCTCGCGCGGGCCTTCGACCGGCAGGCCGACGAGCACGAGCGCCTGATGGCACGCCTGCTCACGCCGGTCGCCAAGTTCTGGATCTGCAAGCGCGGCAGCCACTTTGCGCAAGAGGCCATGGAATGCCTTGGCGGCAACGGCTATGTGGAAGAGGGCGGCGAAGGCATCATGGCGCGCATCTACCGCGAGATGCCGCTCAACTCGATCTGGGAAGGCGCAGGCAACATCATGGCGCTCGACCTGCTGCGGGGCCTGCGCAAGGGCGATGCGGTGGCCGCATTGGCCAAGGAGCTGGCGCCCGCGCGCGGCCAGCATGCGGCGCTCGACCGTCTGGCCGACGCGCTGCCGGCACGCATCGAGGCCATGGCTTCCGAGGCCGAGGCGCGACGCCTCGCGCAGGACGTGGCCCTGGCCGTGCAAGCGGCGTTACTCGCGCAGACCGCACCGCCGGCCGTCGTGGGCGCCTTCTGCGCATCGCGGCTGGGCGGCGACTGGGGCAACGTGTTCGGCACGCTGGGTGCGGGCACCGATTTCGATTCGATCATCGGGCGTGCGCAGCCGCGCTGAGCTCGGCAACACACTCATCCACGGGAAACCAGCACATGGCCGAACTCATCCTGCACCACTACAACACCTCGCCGTTCTCCGAGAAGGTGCGGCTCATCCTCGGCGCCAAGAAGCTGCCGTGGAAATCGGTGCTCATTCCGCCCATCATGCCCAAGCCCGACGTGGAGGTGCTCACGGGCGGCTACCGCAAGACGCCGTTCCTGCAGATCGGCGCCGACATCTACTGCGACAGCGCGCTGATCGCCGACGTGCTCGAGCACCTGCAGCCCGAAGCCACGCTCTACCCCGAGCCTGAAAAAGGCATGTCGCGCATCCTCGCGCAGTGGGCCGACACCACCCTGTTCTGGGCCGCCATGGCCTGGAGCATGCAGCCCCGGGGCGCGGCCGAGATCTTCGCCAAGGCGCCGCCCGAGGCCGCCAGGGCCTTCGGCGAAGACCGCGCGAAGATGAGCACGGGCAACATGACGCGGCTGCGTCCGGCCGACGCCACCAGTGCCTACAAGTCGTACCTGCGCCGCCTGTCCGA
Source organism: Variovorax sp. V93 (assembly GCF_041154485.1). Classification (NCBI taxonomy): domain Bacteria; kingdom Pseudomonadati; phylum Pseudomonadota; class Betaproteobacteria; order Burkholderiales; family Comamonadaceae; genus Variovorax; species Variovorax sp. V93. The sequence goes on from NZ_AP028669.1 coordinate 2,645,456, forward strand.
CATGCTCGACGACAAGCCCTACCTGCTGGGCGAGGTGCCGTGCATCACCGACTTCTCGGTCTATCACCCGCTCTGGTACACGCGCCGCATCGACTCGGTGCGCGGCATCCTCGACCTCACGCCCGCGGTCATCGACTGGATGGAGCGCATGGCCGCGATCGGCCATGGCAGCATCGAAAAATCCAGCTCGGACGAAGCCATCGCCATCGCCAAGGCCGCCACGCCGCACACGCTGCTGACCGACAGCACCTTCCAGGACGACCATGGCATTGCGCTGGGCAGTGCGGCCACCGTCCGGGCCGAGAGTTTCGGCCTGGAGGAAACGCCCGGCACGCTGGTGGCCGCCACGCGCACGCACTACACGCTGGAGCGCAGCCACGAGCGCGTCGGCACGGTGCACGTGCACTTTCCACGCATCGGCTACGTGCTGAAGCAAGCCGAAGCCTGAAGTCCCCGAGCGGGCACCTTCGTGACTGCGCCGTGGCGTGTTCCGTATTTCAATAGCGGTTCCAACGTCAGTCAGAGACATTCAACGCAAGAAGGAACCGGCAAATGATTCAGGACTTCAAGGGCAAGACGGCCGTACTCACCGGCGCGGGTTCGGGCTTCGGCCTCGAGTGCGCGCGCATCGGCGCCACGCGCGGCATGAACCTCGTGCTGGTCGACGTGCAGCAGGACGCGCTCGACAAGGCCCGCGCCGAGATGGAGGCCGCCGGCGCGCAGGTGCTGGCGCGCAAGGTCGACGTATCGGACGCCGCGCAGATGGAAGCCCTGGCCCTTGCGGTGAAGGAGCGCTTCGGCGCGCCGCACTTCGTGTTCAACAACGCAGGCGTGGGCGCGGGCGGCCTGGTGTGGGAGAACACCGTGGCCGACTGGGAGTGGGTACTGGGCGTGGACCTGTGGGGCGTGATCCACGGCGTACGCCTGTTCACGCCGATGATGCTCGAGGCCGCCGCGAAAGACCCGGCCTACCGCGGCCACATCACCAACACCGCGAGCATGGCCGGGCTGCTCACGCCGCCCAACATGGGCATCTACAACGCCGCCAAGGCCGCGGTCGTGAGCCTCACCGAGACGCTGTACCAGGACCTGACGCTGGTCACGGACCAGATCGGCGCGAGCCTCCTGTGCCCGTATTTCGTGCCCACGGGCATCACGAGCAGCGAGCGCAACCGGCCGAACGCGCCCAAGGAAACCGAGCTCACCAGGAGCCAGCTCATTGGCCAGGCCATGAGCAACAAGGCGGTGAGCAGCGGCAAGATCACGGCGGCCGAAGTGGCGGCAAAGGTGTTCGATGCGATCAGCGACAACCAGTTCTATGTGTTCAGCCACCCGAAGGCGCTGGGCAACGTGCGCAGCCGCATGGAGAACATCGTGGCGGTCAAGAACCCGGCCGATCCGTTCCTCGAGCGGCCGGAGATCGGGCAGAAGCTGCGGGAGCAACTGCGCGGGGGATGAAAGGCTGGCGCCGGGGACGCTCGCGGATGGGTTTCAGGCCTTCGAAGCCTGCGACGCGATCCACTCCCACACGGCTCGCACGGCCGGCTCGCCTTCATGCCCGGCGGCCACCGCGAGAAAGTAGCTGCCCGTGTCGAGCGCCGGGCCGAAGGGCTGCACCAGCGCGCCGCTGCGCAGTTCCTCGGCCGCGAGTGTGAGGCTCAGGAGCGCGACGCCGTGGCCCGCGAGCGCGGCCAGGATGGCGTGGGTCTCGTCCGAGAACGACAGGCCCGCGGCCTTCATTGAGCGGCCCCGCGGCGGCGCGAGGCCGGCCTCCTTGAACCAGCGCGGCCACAGCGCGGGCGCTGCGGCGCCGGGCTGCCAGTCGCAATGGATCAGCTGGTGCTTCGGCAGGTCGGCCGCGCGCTTCAGGCCCAGCATCGGGCTGCACAGCGGCGCGTAGCGCTCGGGCATCAGCTCGCGCGACACCAGGCCCGGCCAGTTGCCGCTGCCTGATCGAACGGCAATGTCGGCGCCGCCGCGCGCCAGGTCGACCAGCGTGTCGCTCGCATGCAGCCGCAGCTCGATGCCGGGACAGGCCTTGCGGAAGGCCGCCATGCGCGGCAGCACCCAGCGTGCTGCGAAGGCGGTGTTGGTGGTGAGCGTGACGGCCTGCGAGACCGAGGGCCGGCGCAGCCTTTCGACGCCGGCCTCCAGTGCGTCGAAGCCCGCGCGCAGGTCGTCGAACAGCCGCTCGCCCGCGGGCGTCAGCGCGAGCTGCCGCGTGAGCCGGCGGAACAGTGGACGGCCCAGCGTGTCTTCGAGCGCGCGCACCTGGTGGCTGATGGCCGAAGGCGTGACCGAAAGCTCCAGCGCCGCGCGCTGGAAGCTCAGGTGCGCGGCCGCCGCCTCGAAGGCCCGCAGCGAGAGCAGGGGAGGGAGGCGCCGGGGGCGCCGGATGGATGAGCCAAACTCGTTCATCGATGGAGAAATGATCGTTTGTCGAAGGTCTTGCACGTCTTTAGATTCAGGACCAGCGCCGCCATTGTGGCAGTGCAAGACAGAACAGGCTAATTCATCCATGAACCCAATGAACCTCCTTCATATCGACGCCAGTGCCCGTCCGGGCCGCTCCGGCATCGATCCCCATGGCTCGCACACGCGCCGGCTGTCGGCGCGCTTCGTCGAGCGCTGGCGCGAGGCGCGGCCGGTGGACCGCGTCGATTACCTCGACGTGGGCCGGCATCCGCCCGCGCATGTCGATGCCCGATGGATCCACGCGGCCTTCACCGCGCCCGCCGATCGCGAACCCTGGATGGCCGACGTGCTGGCCGAGAGCGACCGCCTGGTCGACCAGCTCGTGGCCGCCGACCTGATCGTGGTGGGCCTGCCGATGTACAACTTCAGCGTGCCTGCGCAGTTCAAGGCCTGGATCGACAACATCGTGCGCGTGGGCCGCACCTTCGGCTTCGATCGCTCGCGCGGTGCGGTGCCGTACTGGCCGATGCTCGCCGATGCGGGCAAGCGCATGGTGCTGCTCGGCGCGCGCGGCGACCACGGCTACGACCCGGGCGGCCGCATCGCGCACCTGAACCATGCCGAGCGCACGGTGCGCTCGGTGTTCGGCTACATCGGCATCACCGAGGTGTTCGAGGCGGCGGTGGAGTGCGACGAGTTCGGCGGCGAGCAACTGGCCGAGTCGCTGCGGCAGGCGGAGCAGAAGGTCGACGGCCTGGTCGACCAGCTCGCGGCCGAGCCGCGGTCAGCTCACACCGCCACCGGGCTGCGCTCCGCGAACTGACCATTCCAGTACGGGTAGTAAGGGTAGGGCGGCGTCACCGCGCTGGCCGCGTCGAGCCGCTGGATCTGGTCTGCGCTGAGCTGCCAGCCGAGCGCGCCGAGGTTCTGCCTGAGCTGCTCTTCGTTGCGCGCACCGATGAGCACGCTCGACACGGTGGGCCGCTGCAGCAGCCAGTTGAGCGCGATCTGCGGCAAGGTCTTGCCGGTTTCCTCGGCCACCTGGTCCATCGCATCGACCACGCGGTAGAGGCGCTCGTCGTCCACGGGCGGCGCGAAGCCGGCAGTTTCATGCAAGCGGCTTCCGGCGGGCAGCGGCTGGCCGCGCCGCAGCTTGCCGGTCAGCCGGCCCCAGCCGAGCGGGCTCCAGACGATGGCGCCCAGGCCCTGGTCCAGGCCCAGCGGCATCAGTTCGAATTCGTAGTCGCGGCCGATCAGCGAGTAGTAGGTCTGGTTGGCCACGAAGCGCTGCAGCCCGAGCCGGTCGGAGGCCGAGAGCGACTTCATCAGCTGCCAGCCCGAGAAGTTCGAGGCACCGATCAGCCGCACCTTGCCCGCGCGCACCAGGTCGTCGAGCGTGTCGAGCACCATCTCGACCGGCGTCATCGCGTCGAAGGCGTGCAGCTGGAGGATGTCGATGTAGTCGGTGTCCAGGCGCTTGAGTGCGGCATCGGTTGCGGCGATCAGGTGGTGGCGCGAGGCGCCGACATCGTTCGGCCCGTCGCCGGCGCGCAGCGCGAGCTTGGTCGAGATGATGGCCTTGTCGCGCCGGCCCTTGAGCGCGGCGCCGAGGATCGATTCCGAAGCACCGTTCGAATACACGTCGGCCGTGTCGAACAGCGTCACGCCGGCATCCAGCGCCAGGTCGACGATGCTGCGCGCGCCCTCCACGTCGGTGTTGCCCCAGGCGCTGAAGAGCGGACCCTGCCCGCCGAAGGTGCCGGCGCCGAAGCCGAGTGCGGGGACCTTGAAGCCGGAGCGGCCGAGAAAGCGTTGTTCCATGATGTTTGTCTTTATGGTCGTTGAAAAAGATGAGGAGTTCAGGCCTGTGCCGACGCGCAATCGGACGCCCTGGCATTGCCGCGTTCGCGCCGGTCGAGCGAACGGCTCCAGAGCGCGATCGCCAGCCCCGCGAGCGTGAGCAGCGCCGCCACCCAGCCGAGCGCGCGCAGGCCCGGACCATGGTCGATGACCACGCCGCCCACCCAGGCGCCGAGCGCATTGCCCAGGTTGAAGGCCGCGATGTTGAGGCTCGACGCCAGGTTCTGGCCCGCGCCCGAGGCCTTCTCGAGCACGCGCAGCTGCATCGGCGCCACGGTGGCGAACGAAGCGATGCCGAGCAGGCCGACGAACACCACGGCCGCGAACGGCGTCCCGATGCTGAACTGCATCGCGCCCAGCACCGCGGCCAGCGCCACCAGCGTACCGAGCACGGCCGGCATGGTCGACCTGTCGGCCAGCCTGCCGCCGAGGATGTTGCCCACGGCCAGGCCACCGCCGAACACCAGCAGGATCGGCGACACCACCGATTCGGACAGGCCCGTGACCTGCGTCAGCAAGGGCTGGATGTAGGTGAACACCACGAACACGCCCGCGTAGCCGAGCACCGTCATCGCCAGGCCGAGCAGCACCTGCGGCCGCGCGAGCACTGCGAGTTCCTCGCGCAGCGGCGCCGGCCTGGCTTCGCCCTTGACGTGGGGCACGAACACGGCAAGCACCGTGAAGGCCAGCACGCCGATCAGCGTCACCGCCCAGAAGGTGGCGCGCCAGCCGTAGTGCAGCCCGAGCCAGGCGCCGGCGGGTACGCCCAGCAGTGTGGCGGCCGTGAGGCCGGTGAACATGATGGCGATGGCCGAGGCGCGCCGTTCCGGCGCCACGAGCCCAGTGGCCACCACCGAGCCGACGCCGAAGAAGGTGCCGTGCGCGAGCGAGGTGACCACGCGCGCGGCCATCAGCAGCTCGTAGCTGGGCGCGAGCGCGCAGGCCAGGTTGCCGAGCGTGAAGATCGCCATCAGCGCGAGCAGCACGGTCTTGCGCGGCAGCTTGCGGGTGGCGATGGTCAGGATCGGCGCACCCACGGCCACCCCGAGCGCATAGCCCGAGATCAGCAGGCCGGCGGCCGTGATGGAGACGTGCAGATCCGACGAGACCTGCAGCAGCAGGCCCATGATGACGAATTCGGTGGTGCCTATTCCGAAGGCACCGGCGGTAAGGGCGAGTAGAGCGATTGGCATGATGCCCTGTACTGTGCGGGCATCCGGCATCGATGACTAGAATGCCGCTGCTACACGCACTTGTGAATTGAAGTCACAGACAAGGACACCCGCCATGCCGCGCATCGACGTCAACCGCTCCGGCGAAATGGAAGCCTTCGTGCAGGTGGTCGAAGCCGGCGGCTTTTCCGCGGCGGCGCGGCTGCTCGACATGACGCCTTCGGCGGTGAGCAAGCTGGTCGCACGGCTCGAATTGCGGCTGGGCATCCAGCTGGTGTACCGCTCCACGCGCAAGCTGCAGCTCACGCCCGAAGGCCTGCATTTCTACGAGCGCAGCACGCGCGTGCTGGCCGACATGGACGAGGCCGAGCGTTGCGCCGCCGCCGGCGCTGCGCCGCGCGGGCGCGTGAGCATCAACGCGAGCGTGTCCTTCGGGCACCACAAGCTGGTTCCGCTGGTGCCGCGCCTGCTCGAGCTGCATCCGCAGATCACGCTGGACATCGCGCTGACCGACCGCATCGTCGACCTGATGGACGAACGCGCCGACATCGCGATCCGCTGGGGCCAGCTGCCGCCGTCCGACCTGGTGGCGCGGCGCCTGGGCGAGACCAGCCAGTCCATCGTGGCCTCGCCCAGCTATCTTGCGAAGTACGGCACGCCGCACACGCCGCAGGAACTGGAGGCGCACAACCGCCTGGGCTGGTCCTACCGGCGCAACACGCCCGACTGGCCCTTGCGCGTGGATGGACGAATGGTCTCGCTGCCCGTGTCCGGGCCGGTGCGCGCGGGCGACGGCGAAACCCTGCGCCAACTGGCCCTTGCCGGCGCGGGCGTGGCGCGGCTGTCGCTGTACCACATCCAGCACGACATCGATGCGGGCCGGCTGGTGCCGCTGCTCGAGGAATTCAACCCGGGCGAGGTGGAGCCGATCCACGCGGTGTACATCGGCAAGGCCGGCACCTTGCCGGCGCGCGTGCGCGCGGTGCTCGACTTCCTGGTGGCGTACTCGGGTGTCGGAGGAGGGCGCTACACGCTCAAGCGCAGCGCGCCGATGCCCGCGAATTCCACCGCCACCTGATCGCCGCGGCGGCAGGGCACGATGCCGACCCAGGAGCCGGTGGTGACCACGGTGCCGGCCGGCGCGGTCTGCCCATGGCGCGTGACGTGGCGCAGCCAGGCCGGCAGCAGCCACGCGGGATCGGCCAGCGGATGGGTGCCTTCGCGCACCACGGTTTCGGCGTTGCCGACCTTCGTTTCGCAGCGCTGCGAAGCCCAGTCGACCGCGGCATAGGACTGCCATTCGCCGATCGCGAGCGCGCCGTGCACCTGCGAATCGGCCAGGCGCAGCAAGGCGGGCGTGGCGGCCAGGTCCTGCCAGCGCGAATCGACGATCTCGACGGAGACGGCCATGGCGTCGATGAGCGAAGCCGCATCGCCGTGGTCGAGCTGCGCGGCTTGCGCGGGCGTCACGTCCTGTCCGAGGCGCAGCGCGATCTCGGCCTCGATGCCGGGTACGTGAAAGGCAAGGTCGCTGAAATCGGCCGGGCTCGCGCGCACGCCGGCCGGGGGCAGCGGCGCATGCGTGAGCGTGGCGCTGCGCGAGCCGCCGCCGGATTTCCAATGGCGGGGGACGGCGCCGTCGTCGCCGAACCAGCCGAGCGCGGCGGCCACGGCGTCCTGCACTTCATAGGCCTGGGTTGCGTCTTGCAGCGCGTCGGTCCAGGGCGCGGCGTCGAGGGTGCGGTTGTTCCGGCGCGCGGCGATCAGCGCGTCGGCGAGGGCGGTCATCGATGAGTTCATTCGGCGATTTTCTCAGTTGCTCTGGCGTGTTGTATTTGCGGGTTCTTGTGTTCGGGCGCTGCTGTTCAGGGCGCGTGCACAGGCCACCGGGTACTCCCCTCCGCGAATGTCCCCCGTCGGCGGGAGCGCACCCCGAACAAGAGCGCTTCAAGTGTCCACATGCACCTTGCCATCCTTCACCACCTTCGCCCACTTGGCGATCTCGGTGGCAATGAACTGTTTGAACTTGTCCTGCGACCCGCCGCCATCCTCGGCGCCATAGGTGTCGAGCTTTTCCTGCACGTCGGGCATCGCGAGTGCCGTGTTGACGTCGCGGTTCACCTTCTCGGCAATGCCCTGCGGCAGCTTGCCCGGGCCCGCGAGCCCGTACCATGTGGTGGCCTCGAAACCCGCGAAGCCCTGCTCTTGCATCGTCGGCACGTTCGGATGTCCCTTGGCGCGCTTGCCGCGCGTTTGCGCCACGGCCAGCACGCGGCCGCTCTTCACGTGCGGCGTGGCCGCGGTCATGGTCTCGAAGCTGTACTGGATCTGGCCGCCCATCAGGTCGGCCAGCAGAGGGCCGCTGCCCTTGTAGGGCACATGCAGCGCATCGACCCCGGCCTGCAGCTTGAACATTTCCAGCGCCAGGTGCTGCGCCGACCCCGCGCCCGCCGAACCGAAGCTCACCGTGCCGGGCGAGGCCTTGCATGCCGCCACGATGTCCTTCACCGTGAGCGCCTTCTGCGCCGGGCTGGCGATCAGCAGGTTGGGCGTGACGCCCACCAGCACGATCGGCACGAAGTCGCGCTCCACGCTGTAGCGCAGCTTGGGCTGCAGGCTGGGCGCGAGCGCATGGCTGTTGATGTGCGCCATCAGCAGCGTGCTGCCGTCGCTGGGCTGCTGCGACACGTATTCGGCCGCCAGCACGCCGGCCACGCCGCCCTTGTTCTCGACGATGACCTGCTGGTTCCACATCACCGTGAGTTTCTGGGCCACCACGCGTGCGAGCGCATCGGTGCCGCCGCCGGGCGGAAAGCCCACCACGATGCGCACCGGCCCCGAAGGCCACTCCTGCGCGAAGAGCCGGGGCACGCCCAGCGTGGCGGCCGCGGCACCCGCGGCTTGGATCAGCGTACGTCTCTGCATCATCTTTGTCTCCAGTGGGTGTGGGGTCCGATGCGTGCCGGGCTCGAAGGCCCGGCAAGGTGGCGGCCGCCGCGCCGTTCGAGCGGCGCGCTGCGGCCGGCGTGTTCTTGCGGCTACGCGGCCTTCTGCAGGCCGGCATGCGCCGCCGCATGGCTCGCGAAATGGTCCATCGCGGCCTGCACGCCGCTGCCCGCGAGCTTGATGCCACTGAGCTTCATGCCCATCTCGACGCCCGCGACCATGGCCACCAGCGTCAGGTCGTTGCTGTCGCCCAGGTGGCCCATGCGGAACATGCGGCCCTTGAGCTTGCCCAGGCCGGTGCCCAGCGAAAGGTCGAAGCGCTGGTGGATCAGGCGGCGCAGCGCATCGGCATCGACGCCCTCGGGCGTGATCACGCCGGTGAGCACGGGCGAATACACGGCCGGGTCGGCGCACTGGATCGGCAGGCCCCAGGCATTGACTGCCGCGCGCACGCCGGCGGCCCAGCGCTGATGGCGCGCAAACACGTTGTCCAGCCCTTCGGCCAGCAGCATGTCGAGCGATTCCGACAGGCCGTAGAGCAGGTTGGTGTTGGGCGTGTAGGGCCAGTAGCCGTCCTTGTTCATCTCCACGATCTCGTCCCAGGCCCAGAACGCGCGCGGCAGCCTGGCGCTTTTCGAGGCTTCGAGCGCGCGCGGCGAGAGTGCGTTGAAGCTGATGCCCGGCGGCAGCATCAGGCCCTTCTGCGAGCCGCTGATGGTGACGTCCACGCCCCATTCGTCATGCCGGAAATCGGCGCTCGCCAAACCCGAGATGCTGTCGACCATCAGCAGGGCCGGGTGGCCCGCCGCATCGATGGCCTTGCGCACCGAGGCGATGTCGGAAGTGACGCCGGTGGAGGTTTCGTTGTGCACCACGCACACCGCCTTGATCTTCCTTTCGGTGTCCTTGCGCAGGCGGGCCTCGATGAGGTCGGCCTGCACGCCGCGGCGCCAGCTGGGTGCGGCGGGCAGCTGCTCGTCCTTGCCGGACCAGGCGAGGAATTCGGTCGACAGGCCGAGCCGCGTGGCCATCTTCTGCCACAGCGATGCGAAGTGGCCGGTCTCGTACATCAGCACGTGGTCGCCCGGGCTCAGCGTGTTGGCGAGCGCAGCCTCCCAGGCGCCGGTGCCGGAAGCGGGGTAGATCGCGACCGGATGCTTGGTCTTGAAGATCTGCTTGATGCCGCCGAGCACCTTGAGCCCCAGTGTTCCGAACTCGGGCCCGCGGTGGTCGATGGTCGGCAGGCTCATGGCCCGCAGGATGCGGTCGGGCACCGGGCTCGGCCCGGGAATCTGGAGGAAGTGGCGGCCGGTGGGATGGAGGTCGAGTTGCAGCATGGACTGTCCTTTCGCTTTCAGTTTTGCATTCAAAATTGAATTTGATGTGATGGTTTACCCTTATATGTTTGGGTTGTTGATGTCGTTTTTTGCATTCAAAATGCATTCAAGGGAAACAGAAATGACCGCCGACATCATCGAAATCTCACGCCTCGCGCTGCACGACCAGGTGGCTTCGCGCCTGCGCACGATGCTGGTCGAGGGGCATATCGCGCCCGGTGCCAAGCTCAACGAGCGCGAGCTCTGCCTCCAGCTGCGCGTCTCGCGCACGCCGCTGCGCGAGGCCATCAAGCTGCTCGCGGCCGAAGGGCTGGTCGACCTGCTGCCCAACCGCGGCGCGGTGGCGGTGAAGCTCACCGAGGCCGACGTGCTCAACACCTTCGAGGTGCTGGCCATGCTCGAAGGCATGTCGGGCGAGCTGGCGGCCAAGCGCATCACCGACGAAGAACTGGCCGAGGTGCGCGCGCTGCATTACGAAATGATGGCCTGCTTCGCGCGGCGCGATCTCTCGGGCTACTACCGCCTCAACGCGCGCATCCACACCGCCATCAACGAGGCCGCGGGCAACCCGGTGCTGGCCGGCACCTACCGCTCCATCAATGCCCGCGTGCAGTCGCTGCGCTTTCGCACCAACCAGGACGAGGCCAAGTGGAAGCACGCGGTCGAGGAGCACGAACAGATGGTCCAGGCGCTGGCCGCGCGCGATGCGCCGGCGATGCGCAAGGTGCTGGTCGCGCACCTGATGCGCAAGCGCGACACGGTGCTCGAGCTGATGCGCACCGGCCAGATCTATCCCCAGGCCCACAACAAGGCGAGCTGAGCTTCACCACCACACCATGCGCGTCGATCCCGCCAGCCACATCCAGCCCGCCGGAACCGTTCTTCCGCCCAACGACACCTGCGAGCTGCTCGCACGCCGGCTGCGCGCCGAGACCGAAGGCGAGGTGCTGTTCGACGACGGCTCGCGCGGCCGCTACGCCACCGATGCGTCGATCTACCAGATCACGCCGGTCGGCGCCTTCGTGCCGACGAATGAACGCGACATTGCCACCGCCATCGACATCGCACGCGACCTGAAGGTGCCGGTGCTCGCGCGCGGCGGCGGCACCAGCCAGTGCGGCCAGACCACGGGCGCCGCGCTGGTGATCGACAACAGCAAGCATTTCCGCCGCGTGCTCGACGTGAACGTGGAGGAGGGCACGGCCACCGTCGAGCCCGGCCTGGTGCTCGACCACCTCAATGCGCAGCTCAAGCCGCACGGCCTGTGGTACCCGGTGGACGTGTCGACCAGCGCGCAGGCCACGCTGGGCGGCATGGCGGGCAACAACTCCTGCGGCTCGCGCTCCATCGCCTACGGCAACATGGTGCACAACGTGCTGGGCGCGAGCGCCTGGCTCTCGAGCGGCGAGCTGGTGGAGTTCGGCCCGCAATCCACGTTGGGCGCCCGCGCGGCGGGCATCGCGAAGTTCGTGCACGGGCTCGCGCTGGCGCACCGCGAGCAGATCCACGCCCACTGGCCCAAGGTGCTGCGCCGCGTGGCCGGCTACAACCTCGACATCTTCGACAACCAGAGCGAGCGCCCCTATACCGCCGACGGCAGCGTGAACCTCGCGCACCTTTTGATCGGCGCCGAAGGAACGCTGGCCTACACGAGGAGCCTCAAGCTCAAGCTCGCGCCGCTGCCGCGGGCCAAGGTGCTGGGCATCGTGAACTTCCCGACCTTCCATGCGGCCATGGATGCGGCGCAGCACATCGTGAAGCTGGGCCCCACGGCGGTGGAGCTGGTCGACCGCACGATGATCGAGCTGAGCCTGGCCAACCCGGCCTTCAAGCCCACGGTCGAAACCGCGCTGATCGGCAAGCCCGCGGCCATCCTGCTGGTGGAGTTTGCCGGTGCCGACAAGGCCGCTTTGCTGCCGCAACTGAAGCAACTGGTCGAGCTGATGGGCGACTTGGGCCTGCCCGGCAGCGTGGTCGAAATGCCCGACGACGCGCGCCAGAAGAACCTGTGGGAAGTGCGCAAGGCCGGCCTCAACATCATGATGAGCCTGAAGGGCGACGGCAAGCCGGTGAGCTTCATCGAGGACTGCGCCGTGCCGCTCGAGCACCTGGCCGAATACACCGATGCATTGACCGAGGTGTTTGCGAGGTACGGCAGCCGCGGCACCTGGTATGCGCACGCCTCGGTCGGCACGCTGCACGTGCGGCCGATCCTGGACATGCGCACCGACGGCGGCGCCAAGATGCGCGCGATTGCGGAAGAAGCCGCGGCGCTGGTGCGCAAGTACAAGGGCGCCTTCAGCGGCGAGCATGGCGACGGCCTGTGCCGCGGCGAGTGGATCGAGTGGCAGTTCGGCCCGGCCCTCAACGAGGCCTTCCGCGCCATCAAGCAGGAGCTCGATCCGGCCCACCTGTTCAACCCCGGCAAGATCGTCGACCCGCCGCGCATGGACGATGCATCGCTGTTCCGCTTTGCGCCGCCCACCGCGCCCAGGCCCTACCGGCGCATCGAACTCAAGCCCGTGCTCGACTGGTCGGCCTGGAACGTCAATGCCGACCCGGTGACCGAGCAGACCACCGCGCCCGGCACCGGCGGCGACAGCACCGGCGGCCTCGCCAAGGCCGTGGAGATGTGCAACAACAACGGCCACTGCCGCAAGTTCGACGCCGGCACCATGTGCCCGAGCTACCGCGTGACGCGCGACGAGCAGCACCTCACGCGCGGGCGCGCCAACACGCTGCGCCTCGCGCTCTCGGGCCAGCTCGGTGCCGATGCATTCACCGGCGAAGAGATGCACGAGACCATGGACCTGTGCGTTGGCTGCAAGGGCTGCAAGCGCGACTGCCCGACCGGCGTCGACATGGCGAAGATGAAGATCGAGTTTCTCGACCACTACAAGAAGCGCCACGGCCACTCGCTCAAGGACAGGCTGGTGGCCCGCATGCCCGACTACGCCCACAGGGCGAGCCGCGTGCCCTGGCTCATGAACCTGCGCAACACCGTGCCCGGCGCGGCCTGGCTGGGCGAGAAGCTGCTGGGTTTTTCAGCGCGCCGGTCGCTGCCCCAATGGCGCTCGGACACCTTCTGGCGCGCCAAGGCCGACCTGCACGGCATGTTCGCCAGCCGCGAGGCCGTGCTGTCGGTGCAGGCGAACGGCGGCCGCGCCGCGGTGCTTTTCGTCGACACCTTCAACGGCACCTTCGAAAGCGAGAACGCGCTGGCGGCGGCACGCGTGCTCAAGGCCGCGGGCTACACGCTGCACACGGTCGAGAAGAGCGGCGGGCATCACTGCTGCGGCCGCACCTTCCTGGCCAGCGGCATGGTTGGCGAGGCCAAGCGCCGTGCCGAGGCGCTGATCGATGCGCTCAGGCCCCTCGCCGAGGCCGGCATTGCCATCGTCGGGCTCGAGCCGTCGTGCCTGCTCACGCTGCGCGACGAAACCCTGGTGATGGGCTTCGGCAAGAAGGCCGAAACCGTGGCGAAGCAGGCTTTGCTGTTCGAGGAGTTCATTGCGCGCGAACTCAAGGCCGGCCGCTTCAAGCTCGCGCTCACGCCGGCCACGGCGCCGATCCTGCTGCACGGCCATTGCCACCAGAAGGCCTTCGGCGCAGTCAGCCCGATATTGGATGTGCTTCGGCTCATTCCCGGCGCCGAGCCCGAGCTGATCGAAAGCTCCTGCTGCGGCATGGCCGGCAGTTTCGGCTACGAAGCGCGGCACATCGACGTGTCGATGCAGATGGCCGAGGCCAGCCTGCTGCCCGCGATCCGCGCGCGGCCCGACGCCATCGTGGTGGCCGACGGCACCAGCTGCCGCCACCAGATCGGCGACGGCGTGCAGCGCGAGGCGGTGCACGTGGCGGTGCTGCTGGAGCGGCACCTGGTGCCGCCAACCCTGCCGCCCGATCAGGCTTAGCGGCTGGCACACAATGACGCGATGAATGCAGCATCGCGCAGCACCAGCAGCGAAACCATCGAGCCGGGCTTTGCCTTGTTCGAAACCGCAATCGGCACCTGCGCGCTGGCCTGGGGTCCGCGCGGGCTCGTCGGCGTGCAACTGCCTGAAGAAAACGGCGCAGCCGGCACGCGGGCGCGCATGCGGCGCCGTTTCCCCGCGTTGCCCGAGGCCGATCCTCCTGAAAGTGCACAGGGCGCGATCGCGGCTATCCAGGGATTGCTGCGGGGCGAATCCGACGACCTCAGCGACATCGTGCTCGACATGGGCGCCGTGTCGGAATTCCACCAGCGCATCTATGCGATTGCGCGGCGCATTCCGCCCGGGCAGACGCGCACCTATGGCGAGATCGCGGCCGAACTCGGCGACAAGGGCCTGTCGCGCGCGGTGGGCCAGGCCATGGGCCACAACCCGTTCGCGCCCGTGGTGCCGTGCCACCGCGTGCTGGCCGCGGGCAACAAGCCCGGTGGCTTTTCGGCGGGCGGCGGCGCGCTGACCAAACTGCGCATGCTCGACATCGAAGGCGCGCGCCCGAACGGAATGGCTTCGCTTTTCTAGCAGCCTCCGGAGGCCGTCACGCCGCCGCAACCGGCAGCCGGTGCAGCCCCGCAATGCGCGAGGTAAAAATGATTCCCGCCTGCAGCACGAAACCCGCCAGCGCGAGCAGCAGGCAGGCCGGCTCGCCCCACGCGGCACCCACCGCGCCGCCCAGCGCGGCGCCGATCGGCCGGGCGCCCGCATTGATGGTGAGGAACACCGCCGACACCCGGCCCAGCATCGCCCCGGCCGTGACGCTCTGCCGCAGCGTGGTGGTGGTGATGATCCAGACCATCGGCCCGGCACCGAACAGAAAGAACGACAGCGCGGCCAGCGATGCGGCCGGCACCAGCAGCGTGGCCGCCATGGCCGCCGCGGCCACCACCGCCACCGCGGGCCCGATCTGGATCGCACGGCCGAACGGCAGGCGCGCCACCACGCGCGATGTCAGCAGCGCGCCCGCCACCATGCCCGCGCCGTACATCGCCAGCGTGAAGCCGACCGCCTGCGCGCCAAGGCCGAGCACCCGCACCGCATACGGCACGTAGCCGGCCTGCAGCACGAACCACGAGATGTTGAAGACCGCGCCCGTCGTCAGCATGGGCCGCAGCAATTCGTGCTGCCAGACAAAGCGCGCGCCATCGCGCACATCGAGCAGCGGATGGCGCTGCGATGCAGCCGGGCGCGGCGCCTCGGCCAGGCGCAGCAGCAGGCCGACTGCCGACATCGACAGCACGGCCGCCAGCACGAAGGCCGTCGGAGCACCCGCCCACGCAACCAGTGCGCCCGCCAGCGCAGGCCCGGCCGTGAATGCGGCGCTGCGCGCAAGCTCCAGCCGGCCGTTGGCCTCGGCCAAGGCGTCGCGCGGCACGAGCGCCGGCACCAGCGCGGGCGCCGCGACGCTGAAGCCCACGGTGCCGACCGCGCCCAGGAACCCGAGCACCGCGAGCCAGCCGATGCCGAGGCTGGACGCCAGCACCAGGGCCAGCAGCACCAGCAGCGAGGCGGCGCGCAACCCCTCGGACGCGACCATCAGCCGCTGCCGCGACATGCGATCGGCCAGCAGGCCAAGCGGCATCGACAGCAATAGAAAAGGCAGCGTCTGAATGGCGGCAAGGAAGCCGATCTCGCCCGGCCCGGCACCGAGCACGAGCACCGCGACCAGAGGCACCGCCGCAAGGCTCAGCTGCTCGGCGGACTGTGCCGCGAGGTTGGACCACGCGAGGTGGACAAAGGGGCGGGGAAGGGGGGCTTTCATGCGGCAGGGTGCTTCATGTGGGAGGAAGCACCCATGCTGCGGGCGCGCGCCGTCCGGCGCTGGCCGTTTACGGACCTGCGAGCGCCATTGCGGCTTGCGAGTCCGAGGCCCTCATTTCCTCGAACCATTGCGCGACGCATGCGGCTTCCGGCGCGGCGTCGGGTGCCAGGCCGTAGTAGTAGCGGTTCAGCGTCATGCGCAGCGAGGGCAGCGGCGACTGCAGCCGGCCCGAGGCCAGGTCGTGCGCCACCAGCGAGGTTGGCGCCAAGGCAATGCCGAGCCCGTCGACCGCGGCCTGCAGCACGAAGTGCAGGTGGTCGAACTGCAGCCGCCCCGCCGGCTTGGCGCGCGGTGCGCCGACGTGCTTCTTCCAGGCGTCCCAGTCTTCCTTGCGCGTGCGGGCCGACAGCTGCACGTGCGAGGCCAGCGCGCGCAGGTCCGAAAGCGGATGTGCCTTGAACAGCGCCGGTGCGCCGACCACCAGCACTTCGTCCTCGAGGAAAGGGCGAAGCTCGATGGAGGGCGGCCAGCCCTCAAGCCCGCGGCGCACGGCAATGTCGAAGCTGCCCGCGGCCTGCTCGGGCATGACCGTGCTCGTGACCACCTGCGGTTCAATCTCCGGAAAGCGCTCGACGAACGAAGGCAGGCGCGGAATGAGCCAGCGCACCGCGAAGGAGGGCCGCACGTTGATCCTCACGGCACGGGCCGGCCCCTGTGCCTGCAGCGCACGCGCCGCCGCATGGATCTGCGCGATGGCCGGGCCTGCCTCGGCAAAGAACTGCTGTCCTTCCGCGGTCAGGGCGACCTGGCGAATGCGGCGCTCGAACAGCGCGACGCCCAGGCATTCTTCGAGGCTCTTGATCTGCCGGCTCACCGCGCTGTGGGTCACGTGGAGTTCGATGGCCGCGCGCGTGAAGCTCTGGTGGCGGGCCGCGGCGACGAAGGCGCGCACGGCATTGAGGGGCGGTTCTCGAAGCGGCATGCGTGCAATTTTCTCACGCATGGCGGGCGTTAATGTCGTTTGTCGGCAGGCCGTGCCACGGCGCACCATGCGGACTCGATGCTTCGCACCACGCCCGCTCCAGCGCTCGCTGCCACCGACCTGAACTCCCGCCACGCGGCCATTGCGCTCGGGCTTTCGCTGCCGGCCGATGTCGTGCTCTACCTGCTGCTGCCGATGTATGCGGGACAGTTCGGCGTCACGCTGGCGGAGGCCGGCATGCTGCTTGCGGCCAATCGGCTCGTGCGCATTGCGGGGTACGGCTGGGTGGCGCGCTTCTATGCGCGCAACGGCGACCGGCTCACCTGCACCATCGCGGTGGTGGCGGCCGCGTTCTGCGGACTCGGCTACGCCACGCTCTCGGGCTTCTGGGCGCTGCTGCCGCTGCGGCTCGTGTGGGGCCTGTGCTTTGCCGCGCTCAACCTGTCGACGCAGTCGCTGGCCACGGCCGAACTGCTGGGTGCGGCGCGCCGCAACGGGCGTTCGCGCGCGCTCATCGCGATGGGACCGGTGCTTGCGCTGCCGCTCGGCGCGTTGCTGGCGCTGTGGGCCGGCCCGCGCGTCATCTTCTGCATTCTTGCCGCGTTCTCGCTGGCGGCGGTGCTGGCCACGCGGCGCCTGCCTTCGGCGCCGCACGGCAGCGCACACAGCCGGCCTGCGCGCCGCTTCGGGCGGCCCAACAGCCTCGACGCCTGGTCGTTCATGGAAGGGCTCACGCTCGACGGGCTCTTCATCGTCGGCCTGTCCTACCTGGGCAAGGACCTGATGCCGGGCGGCGCGGTGGTGATGGCCGGCTCGCTGATGGCGCTGCGCTACCTGGCGGAAATCCTGCTGAGCCCGGTCGGCGGCCACATGGCGGAGCGCTTCGGCGCCGAGCGGCTGCTGGTGAGCCTCTCGCTCGTGACGGCGATCGCGCTGGCGGGCTTCGGGCTGGGCTGGCTGTGGAGCTGCGCGGCATCGATCGTGGTGCTGCGCGCCTTGCAGCTGCCCTTGCTGCCGCCCATCGTGGCGCGCCGCACCCCGGGGCCCGGGCGCATGCATGCGCTGGCCGCGCGCGCGGTGTGGCGCGACATCGGCGCCGGCATCGGGCCGCTGCTGGCCGGGCTCCTGCTGCCGGCCGTGGCATCGTCGTGGCTCTACGGCATTTGCGCGCTGCTGCTGGCCGCGGCGGCACTGGCCTGCGGCAGGAACCCGTCGGCATCACCGGACCAGAAACAAGGAGTGATCCCATGACCCATGCCATCGACACCATCGAACGGCTCGAAGCGCTGTTCGGCGAAGCCGGCGAGGCCTCGCTCAAGAAGGAGGTGCCCTGGCTGCACCCGAGCTACCAGGCGCTGATTGCCGCTTCGCCTTTCGCGGTGCTCGCCACCAGCGGGCCCGGCGGGCTCGACGCCTCGCCGCGCGGCGACCCGCCCGGCTTCGTGGCGGTGCAGGACGAGAAGACGCTGCTGCTGCCCGAGCGCCGCGGCAACAACCGCATCGACAGCCTGCGCAACATCGTGGCCGACCCGCGCGTGGCGCTGCTGTTCCTGATTCCCGGCGTGGGCGAGACCTTGCGCGTGAACGGCAGGGCGCGCATCACGACCGAGCCCGGGCTCATGGCGCGCTTTGCGATGGAGGGCAAGCTGCCGCAGTGCGTGATCGAGATCGGGGTCGAGTCGGTTTTCTTCCAGTGCGCGCGCGCCATCCAGCGCTCGAAACTGTGGGCGCCGCTGCCGGCGGAATCGCGCCGCGAGGTGCCCACGCCCGGCGCCATCCTGTCGGCGCTGACCGATGCCGCGTTCGACGGCGAGGCCTACGACCGCGAGCTGCCGGCGCGGCAGCGCTCCACCTTGTATTGAGCAGCGCCCCGCGGCTCGTCAGGGTTGTGGCGATTCCTGTTGTTGTTGCTGCTGAGCCCGCATGATCTGGTGGCGCTGCCAGTAGCGGCCGACCGCGCCCTTGAAGTTTTCCTTCTGCTTGCCGAGGCCGCCCACCTTGACCTTGGTGGTGCGCGCGCCGAGCATGCCCTTGTCGTGGTGCGTGACCACCAGCAGGTCGCCGAAGGTGTTGTCCTGGAAAGTCAGGTTCTTGACTTCGTCCCAGCCGATGGTCGAGCCGCCGTCCACGCTCTGACGCAGGCCCGCATGGCTCACCTCGATGTTCTCGCCGTTCTTCAGCGCGAACGCGACCGGCGGAAAGTGGCGCAGCACCACGGCGCGCTCTTCTTCGGTGGCCGGCTCGTAGCGGTAGGCGAGGCTCAGTTCGTGGTTCTGCACGAAGCGCTGCTCGTAGTCGCTCCACAGCCGCTGTTCGATGGCGGCGGCGGTTTCGATGTCGTCGGCCCACGAGGCCGCGGGCGCGGTCGCGACGATGGCGCCGTAGGCGCTCTCGGGCACGTGGTGGCCGACGTTGCGCATGCGTTCGAGCAGCGGCGGATGGCTGTCGTAGGGATGCGGCACGTCGGCGGTCTTCATGGTTTCGACGAACGCATCCGAATTGGCATAAGGCGGCAGGCCCGCGGCCACGAAGCCGGCGATGCCCAGCGCGCCGTCGTGCTGGCGGTCCTGCGCAAAGAGCTTGCGTTCGACGTCGTTGCGGTAGCTCGCATAGGCTGCGATCTTGATGAGCGACTGCACGATGGCGCCCGGCGCCGTGAGGCTCGCGGCGACGCTGTCGGCCTTGTACTCGCGCTCGCGGCTGTCGCGCGCCAGGGCAAAGGCGAAGATCATGCGGTAGAGGCGCAGCAGGTAGTGCGCCACGATGCTCAGCCCGCCCTCGCGCATCTTCCAGGTGTACTGGTCGAACTGCAGCAGCTTGGGTCCGAGCGCCGCGCTGCTGCGGGTGTCGCCGCCGCCCAGGTGGGCCAGCTCGTGCGCCAGCACCGCGTCGGCCTCGGACTGGTCGAGCACGCGCAGCAGCGGAATGCTCACGAACAGCGTGCGGCCTTGCAGCGTGCGTCCGCCCACCTCGCAGGGCGCCTCGGTGACGAAGAAGTTGGTGTCGATGCCGGCCACGATCTGGTCGGGCGGCGCGGTCTTCACGCGCGCGGCCAGCTGGCGGATGCGCTCCCACAGGCGCGGTGCATCGGCCTCGGCCACCACTTCGCCCTCGATCTCGTTGCCGAAGGGCAGCTTCTTGAACAGCGTGTAGATCGCATAGAACACGGCCACCGCGGCCGCGATGCCCGCGATGATGATCAGCTTGACGTAGTAGCTCTGCATGAAGTACGCCGTGAGCCAGAACGACAGCCACACCAGCATCGCGCCCTGCAGCGCGACCTCGAGCGCGCTCGACACCGTCATGAGCCGCCAGCCCGCCACAAAGCTCGCATAGCGCAGGCCGCGGTTGGCAAAGGCCAGTGCGCCCAGCACCAGCGCCGCCGCGAGCAGTGCCGCGCCCAGCACCAGCGTCCAGCCGGCGGCGCGGTCGGCCCAGTGGAACTGCCAGTGCATCGAATAGGGGCTGCACACCTTGTCGTGGAAGTTCTTGTCCTCCGGCGCGGTTGCGCTGCAGGCCCTGGAGAGCGGATGGCTGCGGTAGAACTCGGTGGCCTGCGCCTTGTCGCCGGCGGACAGGCGGGTGTCGGAGGCGATGCGCTTCTCGATCGCCTGCAGGAATTCGGCGTCTTCCGTGCGCAGCGCGTACTCCGTGAAGACCAGCGTCGCCGCCGGAATGGCGAAGAGCGACACCAGGGTCAGAAGGAAGACGCGAAAAAGGTCGGCATGGATCGTTCGGGCGAGGGCCATGGGGTGCTGCTCCTGGATGCGATGTTGTGATTGGTTGTGGCGAAATTTCCGGGACAGCCGATAGCGTAGCGGCCGTTTGGCGCGTTGCGCATGGCGGACATCGTTCACGCGACCAGTGTGAATACCAAGGTCGTACTCTTTGCCCAGAATTAGCAACAGCCGGTCGGCGACCCCACGCCTGCACCGGATGCCGCGCTTGGCGACAATCGGTCCAATGCGTTCTTCGTCTCCCTTTTTCAAGATGGCCCTGCTGCTGGGCCTGCTCTCCGCCATCGGGCCCTTCGCCATCGACATGTACCTGCCGGCGCTGCCGGCCATCGGCCAGGCGCTGCGCGCCGACATCGGCGCGGTGCAGATGAGCCTCACGGCGTTCTTCCTTTCGCTGGGCGCGGGCCAGCTGCTGTACGGCCCGGTCTCGGACATGGTCGGGCGCAAGCCGCCGTTGTATGCCGGGCTGGTGCTGTTCGCGCTGGCGAGCGTGGGCTGCGCGCTGGCCACCGACATCCACACGCTGATTGCGCTGCGCTTCGTGCAGGGCCTGGGCGCGGCGGCCGGCATGGCGATCCCGCGCGCGGTGGTGCGCGACCTGCACACCGGCACCGATGCCGCACGGCTCATGTCGCTGCTGATCCTGGTGTTCAGCGTGTCGCCGATCCTCGCGCCGCTGGCGGGCAGCGCCGTGATCGCGGTGGCGGGCTGGCGCGGCGTGTTCTGGGCCGTGACCCTCGCCGCTGTGGCGGGCCTCGCGATGATGGTCACGCAGCTGCGCGAAACGCGGCCGCCTTCGGAGCGCGTCGAAAGCAGCCTCGGCAGCGCCCTGTCGGCGTACTGGCTGCTGCTGCGCGACTGGCATTACCTCGGGCTGGTGTTCATCGGCGGCTTCGCGATGGCGGGCTTCTTCACCTACCTGGCGAATTCGTCGTTCGTGATGATCGACCACTACGGCCTGTCGCCCGCGCTCTACAGCGTGGCCTTCGGCGTGAACGCGGCGGCCTTCATCGGCGCCTCGCAGTTCACGGGTTCGCTGGGCGAGCGCTTCGGGCTGGTGGGTCTCGTCAAGTTCGGCGTGGTGGCCTCGGGCATCGCGATGCTGGCCATGTTCGCGTACTTCGCGGCGGGCGGCGACAGCCTCTGGGTGCTGATCGTGCTGTACTTCATCGCCTCCGGCTTCATGGGCCTGGTGATTCCGACCACCGGCGTGCTCGCGCTGGAAATGCACGGCGCCATCGCGGGCACGGCCTCGGCGCTGCTCGGCACGCTGCAGATGCTGACCGGCGCGCTGGCGATGGCGGTGGTGGGCCTCTTTACCGACGGCCGCCCGCTGCCGATGGTGACCGGCATGGCCGGCGGCGCGCTGATCGCGCTGGTGCTGACCTGGCTCACGCTGGGCAGCGTGCGGTCCGAACCCACGCGCAGGACGCAAGAGGCGTGAGCGGCGCGGCACACATGCAGGCCGCGGCGACAGCCGACGACCAGGCCGCGCAGCAGTTCGATGGCCTGGACCTGCCCGCGCGCCGGCGCGCGATGCTGGTGATCATCCTCGGCATCATGGTGGCGGTGCTCGACGGCACCATCGTCAACCTGGCGCTGCCGGGCATTGCACGCGAACTGCAGGCCAGCCCCTCGCATGCCATCTGGGTGGTCAACGCCTACCAGATCGCCACGCTGGTCATGCTGCTGCCGCTCGCGTCGCTCGGCGACCTGGTCGGCTACCGGCGGGTCTACCTGGTGGGCATGGCGGTGTTCACGGTGTCCTCGATCGGCGCCACCTTCGCCGATTCGCTCGCCACGCTGATTGCCGCGCGCACCTTCCAGGGCCTGGGCGCGGCCGGCATCATGAGCGTGAACGCGGCGCTGGTGCGGCTGACCTTTCCGTCGGCGCTGCTGGGCCGCGGCATGGCGATCAACTCGATGGTGGTGGCCACGTCCTCGGTGGCCGGGCCCTCGGTGGCGGCCGCCATTCTCTCGGTGGCTTCGTGGCCGTGGCTGTTTGCCATCAACGTGCCGCTGGGCGCCATCACGCTGGCGCTCGGCCTGCGGGCGCTGCCGTTCAACCGCGTGGCGCCGGCGGCGGGCCTGCGCTTTTCGCCAATCGACGTGGCGCTCAACGTGCTGATGTTCTCGCTGGTGTTCCTGGGCGTCGACCGGCTGGGCGTGCGCGAGGGCGGCGTGCCCGGCGGCTCGCAGTCGTCGGCCTGGCTCATCCTGCTGGCCGGCGTGGCGGTGGGCTTCGTCTATCTGCGGCGGCAGCGCAGGCTGGCGGTGCCGCTGTTTCCGATCGACCTGCTGCGCATTCCGGTGTTCGCGCTTTCGATGGGCACTTCGGTCGCCGCCTTCTGCGCGCAGATGCTGGCCTACATTGCGCTGCCGTTCCTGCTGCTCG
This sequence comes from Variovorax sp. V93, assembly GCF_041154485.1. Lineage (NCBI taxonomy): Bacteria > Pseudomonadati > Pseudomonadota > Betaproteobacteria > Burkholderiales > Comamonadaceae > Variovorax > Variovorax sp. V93. The sequence continues at coordinate 2,668,048 of NZ_AP028669.1, forward strand.
AGGTGTACGGCCGCAGCCACATCGAGGCCGGGCTGCTCATCACCGCCTGGCCGCTGGCCATCGTGGCGATGGCGCCGATCGCGGGCCGGTTGATCGGGCGCTACCCGGACGGGCTGCTCGGCGGCATCGGGCTGGGCCTGCTCGCCACTGGCCTGGCGCTGCTGGCGGCGCTGCCGGCGCATCCGGGCAACGCCGACATCGCCTGGCGCATGGCGCTGTGCGGGTTGGGCTTCGGCCTGTTCCAGTCGCCCAACAACCACACCATCGTGACCTCGCCGCCGGCGCACCGCAGCGGCGCGGCCAGCGGCATGCTGGGCACGGCGCGCCTCACGGGGCAGACGCTCGGCGCGGTGGTGCTGGCCGGCGTGTTCAGCGTCTGGAGCCCGCATGGCGGCCATGGGCCGGTGGTGGCGCTGGTGCTGGCGGCCTGCTGCGCGGGCCTGGCGGCGGTCTTCAGCAGCCTGCGGCTGAAGACGACGGGGCCGGGCGGCTGAATCGGTTAGGGTACGCCCCTATGACGGAAGTACCTGAAACCGTGGTTTGTCCGGGCTGCGACGCGGTCTTCAGCCGCGCGCCCCTGAAGCCGCGCGAGGTGTCGCGCTGCGCCCGCTGCGGCACCGAGCTCTACCGCCACGCGGGCGACCAGCAGCGCCGCATCCTGCCGCTGACGGTGGCCTCGCTGATCATGTTCGCCATTGCCAACCTTTTCCCGATCGTCGAGATCGAGCTGCAGGGCCTGCGCAGCCAGACCACGCTGGCCGGCGCGGTGCTGGTGCTGAGCCGGGAGGGCATGTCGGTGGTGGCGCTGCTGGTGCTGGCCACGACGCTGCTCTTTCCGCTGATGCAGCTGTGCATCCTGGCCTACCTGCTGGTGCCGCTCAGCCGCGAGCGTCGCCCGGCCGGCTTTGCGATTCTGGTGCGCGCCATGCAGATGCTGCGGCCCTGGGGAATGATCGAGGTGTTCCTGCTCGGCGTGCTGGTGGCGATCGTCAAGCTCTCGAGCATGGCGAGCGTGGTGGCGGGGCCGGCGCTGTGGGCTTTCATGGCGCTCACGGTCATGCTCACCGCCGTGCTCTCATTCAATCCCAATGCCTTCTGGGAAATGACTTTTCGCCCGCCCGGCGAATCCGGCGAGCCCGGCAGGGAGGCGGCGTGAGCGCAGGCGAATTGCAGGCCCCGGACGAGGGCGAAGCGCCGATGGCCACGGCCAGCGCGCTGGGCCTCGTGGCCTGCCCGCACTGCGATGCCGTCTGGCGCGGCGCCGCCGAGGGCGAGCCCTGCGGGCGCTGCGGCACGCACTTGCACACGCGCAAGCCCTACAGCCTGAACCGCACCTGGGCCTTCCTGATTGCGGCATGCATCATGTACATCCCGGCCAACCTGCTGCCGGTGATGATCACGCGCACGCTGTTCGGCGCGCAGTACGACACCATCCTGAGCGGCGTCATCTATTTCTGGGTGTCGGGCGCCTACGGGCTCGCGGCCATCATCTTCATTGCGAGCTTCCTGGTGCCGCTGTTCAAGCTCACGGTGCTGATCCTGCTTGCCTTGCTGGCGCAGCGCGGCAGCAGCTGGCGCCGGCCCGAGCGCGCCAGGCTCTATCACATCATCGAGATCATCGGCCGCTGGTCGATGCTCGACGTGTTCGTGGTGTCGCTGCTCACCGGGCTGGTGCAGATCCAGGGCTTTGCGGTCATCAACGCGGGCGTGGGCATTGCGGCCTTCGGATCGGTGGTGGTGCTGACGATGCTGGCCTCGCTGAGCTTCGACCCCAGGCTCACCTGGGACAGCAGGCAGGAACGGCAGCAGGAAGCCGAACGGGAACGCCGGGAACCGGCACGCGACAACAGGGAACACAAGCCAGCATGAGCGACGACGAAGCCAGACCCCCCAACGATCCATCGCCCCCGTCCGGGCTTCCTCCGCCGCGCGTGGTGCGCCGGCGCGAATGGCTGCCCTCGCTGATCTGGCTGATCCCCATCGTGGCCGCGCTGGTCGGCGTGATGCTGGTGGTCAGGATCCTGATGCAGCGCGGGCCCGAGATCGTGCTCACCTTCAACACGGCCGAGGGCCTGGAGGCCAACAAGACGGCCGTCAAGTACAAGGACGTGCAGATCGGCACGGTGCAGAGCCTGCGGCTCGCACGCGACCGCTCGCATGTGCGCGTGACCGTGCAGCTCAGCAAGGAGGCCGAGAGCTTCACCGCCGAGGATTCGCGCTTCTGGGTGGTGCGGCCGCGGCTCGACACATCGGGCATCTCGGGCCTGGGCACCTTGCTGTCGGGCGCCTACATCGGCGCCGACGCGGGCGTGTCGAAGGAAACCGCGAGCGAGTTCAAGGGGCTGGAGATGCCGCCGATCGTCACGCGCGATGCCTCGGGCCAGCAGTACCTGCTGCGCGCTACCGACGTGGGCTCGCTCGACGTGGGTTCGCCGGTGTATTTCCGGCGCATCAAGGTGGGCCAGGTGGCGGCCTACGAACTCGACGGCGACGGCCGCGGCGTGACGCTGCGCATCTTCGTCAATGCGCCCTACGACAAGTTCGTGGGCGTCAACACGCGCTTCTGGCAGGCCAGCGGCATCGACGCGCAGCTCAGCGCCAGCGGCTTCACGCTGCGCACGCAGTCGCTCGCCACCATCCTGCTCGGCGGCATTGCCTTCCAGGCGCCCGATGACGCCATGGGCCCGCTGGCCAAGGAGAACACGGCCTTCACGCTCGCGCAGGACGAAACCGCGGCCATGAAGGAGCCCGACGGTCCTCCGCAGACGCTGCTGATGTACTTCAACCAGTCGCTGCGTGGCCTGGCGCCGGGTGCACCGGTCGATTTCCGCGGCGTGGTGATCGGCGAGGTCAAGTCGATCGGCGTGGAGTTCGACCGCGCCGAGCGCGAGTTCCGCATGCCGGTGCTGGTGCAGGTCTATCCGGACCGGCTGCGCCGCCGCGCGGGCGAGAGCGGTGTGGAGTCGCGCGCCACCCAACAGGAGCGGCTGCGCTTCCTGGCCGAGAAGGGGCTGCGCGCGCAGCTGCGCAACGGCAACCTGCTGACCGGGCAGGTGTACGTGGCGCTCGACTTCTTCCCCAAGGCGCCGCCCGCCAGGATCGACATGGCGAAGAACCCGATCGAGCTGCCCACCATCGCCAACAGCCTGGACGAGATCCAGTCGCAGGTGCAGGAGATCGCGAGCAAGCTCAACAAGGTGCCCTACGAGCAGATCGCGGCCGACCTGCGCACCACGCTCGCCTCGCTCAACAAGACGCTGGCCAGCACCGAGCAGGCGGTGAGCCGCATCAACACCGACCTGACGCCCGAACTGGCTGCCGCCATGAAGGACGTGCGCAAGACGGTCAACAGCGCCGAGCGCACGCTGGCCGACGACTCTCCGCTGCAGCAGGACATGCGCCAGACGCTGCGCGAGCTGACCCGCGCCGCAGGCTCGGTGCGCGTGCTGACCGACTACCTCGAGCGGCATCCCGAGTCGCTCTTGCGCGGCAAACCGGACGACAAGAAATGAAGAACAGGAAAAAGCTGCTTCCGCTCGCGGTCATCGCAGCGCTGGTGGTCCTCGCGGGCTGCGCGAGCAAGCCCGACAACTACTACACGCTGGCCAGCGCGGTGCCGGCTTCGGAAGCGGCACCGCCGACCCTCGGCACCGCCGCGCCGCTCTACATCGAGCTGGCGCCGGTGGCGGTGCCCGAGCGGCTCGCACGGCCGCAGATGGTGGTGGGCCGGGCGAACGGCAGCGTGCAGGTCGACGTGCTCGAGCAGCACCGCTGGGCCGCATCGTTCGAGAACGAGCTGCAGGACGCGCTGGCCAGCGGCATCGCGGCGCGGCTCGGCGCGCTCGATGTCACCAAGGGCGGCCGCCAGTCTTCGCAGCCCGTGTGGCGCATCGCGGTGCAGGTGCGCCGGTTCGACGCGGTCGATGGCGGCCGGGTGGACGCGGGCTTCAACTGGACGCTGCGGCGCTCCGACCAGCCCCGCACGATGGCCTGCCAGCTGGACGTGGGTGAAGCGGTTGGGGGCGGCATCGATGCGGTGGCGCAGGGCGCGCAGCGCGTCACCGCCGCGGCGGCCGCGGCCATTGCGCGCAGCGTGAACGCGGCGCGGGCGGATCCGGCGGCGACTGCCTGTCCGACCTGATTCTTTCTCGCTTCCCCCCGGGGGAGGGCAGCCCCCATCCCAGCCTTCCCCCGGCGGGGGAAGGAGCAAGACAGGCATCTGCTTCTGGAAGATGGATCGGAGATCACCATGGCACAGATCGGAAAGGCGCCCTGCGACAACACGCTGATCCTGCACGGCACCGCGGCGCGAGAGGGCGAGGGCGCCTGTCCCGAAGCCTCCAAGCCCTGGGTGCTGGCCGCGGCCATCGTGGGCTCGAGCATGGCCTTCATCGACGGCACGGTGGTCAACGTGGCGCTGCCGGCCATCCAGGCCGACCTGCGGGCCACGGCGTTCCAGGCGCAGTGGGTGGTCGAGTCCTATGCCTTGCTGCTGGCGGCGCTGCTGCTGGTGGGCGGCGCGCTCGGCGACCACTTCGGGCGGCGCCGCATCTTTGCGATCGGCGTGGGCATCTTCGCCGTTGCTTCTGTGGCTTGCGGGCTCTCGGGCAGCGTGCAGCAGCTGATTGCCGCGCGCGCGGTGCAGGGCATCGGCGCGGCCTTGCTGGTGCCCGGCAGCCTTGCGCTCATCAGCGCCGCATTTCCCGAGAAGGAGCGCGGCAAGGCCATCGGCATCTGGTCGGGCTTCAGCGGCATCACGGCGGCCGCGGGGCCGGTGCTGGGCGGCTTCCTGGTCGATCATTTCTCGTGGGCCTGGGCCTTCCTCATCAATGTGCCGATGGCGCTGCTGGTGCTGTGGATCGCATGGCGCCACGTGCCCGAGAGCCACGGATCATCGGCCAGCGGCGGGCTCGACCTGGTGGGCGCACTGCTGGCCACCGCCGGGCTCGGCGGCATCGTCTACGCGTTCATCGAGGCGCCCACGCGGCACTGGAGTTCGCCCGCGGTGCTGGCGGCGCTGGGCATCGGCATCGCCGGCAGCGCGGGCTTCATTGCCGCCGAGCGCAGGGCACGCACGCCGATGCTGCCGCTCGCGCTGCTGCGCATCGGCAACTTCAGCGGCGCCAACCTGCTGACCCTGCTGCTGTATGCGGCGCTCGGCGGCGGGCTGTATTTCTTCCCGCTCAACCTGATCCAGGTGCAGGGCTACTCCGCCACCGTGGCGGGCGCGGCGCTGCTGCCGTTCATCCTCATCATGTTCGCGCTCTCGGGCTGGGCCGGCCAGCTGGTCGACCGCTTCGGCCCGCGACTGCCGCTGGTGATCGGCCCCGCGATTGCCGCGGCGGGCTTCGCACTGTTCGCGGTGCCCGGCGTCGAAGCGAGCTACTGGCGCGGCTTCTTTCCCGCGGTGGTGGTGCTGGGCTTCGGCATGACCGTGACCGTCGCGCCGCTCACCACCACCGTGATGAACGCGGTGGGTCCGGAGCAGGCGGGCGTGGCCTCGGGCGTCAACAATGCGGTGTCGCGCGCGGCCGCGGTGCTGGCCATTGCGGTGTTCGGCGTGGTCATGGCCTGGGCTTTCGACGGCGCCCTGGCCGAGAGCCTGCGCGGCATGGGGGCCTCGCCCGAGGCGACGGCATTTCTCGAAGGCGAGCGCAGCAAGCTGGCCGGCGCAGCACTGCCGCCGGGCGTCGATGCGGCCACCGCCGCGGCCATGAAGAAGGCCGTGGCTGAATCCTTCGTCGCGGGCTTTCGCTGGGTGATGCTGCTGAGCGCGGGGCTGGCGGTGCTCAGCGCGTTGAGCGCCTGGCTGATGATTGGCGGGGTGGCTGCAAAAGAACACGGCAGCGGCATGTAGAAAAGTCGCCTTGCGGCTGCTATTGCCGGGGCATCAGCTCATAGAAATCGAACCCGTTGCTGCGCCCGCCAAGGCACTTCGCCAGGGTGTCTTCGATCTTGCGCCATTGCGCGAGCCGGTTGCGCCACTTGCGCACACTGTGGCCCTCGTCAGGAAAGCTCATGTACTCGACCGGCCGACCGAGCTTCTGGAGCGTGGCCACCACGTCCTCAGAATCCTGCCGCAACACGCGCACGTCGTTGGCACCGTGAATCACGAGCAACGGCGCGGTGATGCGGTCGATCTGCGAGATGGGCGAATCTTGCAGCATGCGGGCGCGCTCCTCCGGCTTGTTCACATCGCCGAAAAAGACGGCGAAGTAGTGGCGGTTGCGCCAGAAAGGCGGCCAGTTCTCGATCACGCGGGGCCAGTTGGCGACGCCCACCAGGTCGACGCCGCAGCGATAGTCGTGCGGCTTCTGGATAAGCTGGGCAAGGACCGAGAAACCGCCGAAGCTGCCACCAAGCACGGCCATCCGTTTCGGGTCGGCCACGCCCTGGTCGACGGCCCATTGCACGGCCTCCGCGATATCGCGCTGGAGCCGTCCGTTGGTTTCGCGTGCGCCGGCCATCATGAAGGCTCGCCCATAGCCGCTGGAGCCACGGTAGTTCACGTAGAGAACGGCGTAGCCCCGGTTCGCGAGCATCTGCGTCGGCGTGAAGCCGGCGGACTGCCATGAGTCGCGGACCCAGGGGCCGCCGTGGACGTTGACTACGAGCGGCACGGGCCCCTGGACACCGCGTGGGCGCACCAGATAGCCGTGTATCACCAGGCCGTCGGACGCCTTGAAGGAAAACGGCTCCATGGGCGAGAAGAGGTCGGCGGTCGGTTCGCGCGGTGGCGTGAGCCGCGTGAGTTGACCGCTCGCGCGGTCCAGCAGTAATTCGACACCTTCGTTCTCGGTGGTCGAGCGCAGCACGATGCGGCGCATGTCGTTGGCCATGCTCGCGGGGCGCGTGATGACGGGCTCAGCCTCCAGCCAGCCGCGCTCCCGGGCCGTCTTCACGGCACCGGCCACTTCACCGCCCAGCATGCTATCGAGAAAGGCAATACGTGGGCGGCCGGGTTCGGAAACATATGCTATCGGCGCCCCCTGCTGTGGCGGGAACACGCCGTAGTCGAGATCGACTTCGGCATCTTCCGCGAGCAGCTTCTCGGTGCCGGTGGCGAGATCGACCTCAACCATGGCAAGCTTGTCGCGTCCCACATTCGTCAAGGCCCAGAGCCGGCCCATGCCGAGATCGACGCGCTGCGGCCAGAAGGAATCGAATGCCTTCACCGTTCTGAAGGCGCGCCAACTGCCGTCGGGCTGGCGCAGTTCCAGCAGCCGGTCCGAGCCGTCGGCGCTTCCGAGCTGCCGCATCCGGCCCGCGAGTTCGCGCCGCGTGTCGATGAACCAGGCCAGCACGCGACTGTCGGGATTGCTGCGCGCAATTTCGCGCACGGTGCGCGTGCGGGCATCGCCTTCGAAAAGATCCATGCTGGAGCGGTCCCGTCGATTGCTCGCGAAGAGAAAAGTGGCGCTGCCTGGCGCGCCCCATCCCAGCATCGTCGAGCGCACGCCTGGCCAGGGCGTCACGGCCCACGGCTTGGCGCTTGGAGCCTCGGTGTCGAGCACGAAGATCTGCGTGTTCTCGTCCCCCGTGAAATCCTTGAGATAGGCCAGGTGGCGGCTGTCGGGCAGCCACATGTAAGTGGGCCCGGACACGAACGGTCGGGCGAGCGTGCCGATCGCGAAGGTTCGGGTGCTCGCGCTTTTGATCTCGGCGGCATCGGACGTCTTGCGCACGCCAAGCCCGACGTCGGTGCCGACCGCCTGCACCCATACGAGCTGTTGGCCATCGGGTGAAAGAACATGGCCGTTGACTGCATCGATGTTCGCTACGAAGCGCCGCATCGGCACAAGAGGCGGAAGCGTGTCGTCCTGCCGCGCCGACACCAGCGAGGGGTGCGTGGGACCGGTGGCGCAGCCGGCGAGCAGTACTGCGGCGCCGCACAGGGCCGCCAGGGCGGCGTAGCAACGGCTTGGGAGTCGGATGTTTCTCATGCTTTTCGTCCCTCGTGAATGTTCGGGTGTGCGGTCAGGGCCCGGATTCTGCGGGCGGCAACCTTTGGCTTTGCCAAAGGTTTGCTCGCGCACAATGGCCAGGTGCACATCCTCTTGATCGAAGACGACCTTGAACTTGGCCGCGCCCTGCAGGCCGCGCTCAAGGTCGACGGCCTGAGCAGCGAATGGCGCCGGCGAGCGGTGGATGCACCGCGCGAACTGGACGGGAGTGCCTTCGACTGTGTGCTGCTCGACCTGTCGCTGCCCGACGGCAGTGGCTTCGACCTGCTCGCTCGCTGGCGGCGCGAGGGCAGCAGCCTCCCGGTCATCCTGATCACCGCCCGATCGGCGGTGGAAGACCGGCTGGCCGGACTCGACGGAGGCGCTGACGATTTCGTGATCAAGCCCTTTGCCACCGCCGAACTGATTTCGCGCATACGCGCCGTGCTGCGCCGCTCGGCGCGGCAGGCCAGCGAGGTGTGGACCCTGGGCGCGCTGGCCATTGAACCACGCCGGCATGTGGCGTACTTGAACGGCGAGCCGCTGGAACTGTCGCCGCGCGAATTCCGGCTGCTGCTCGAACTGGCGCGCGAGCCGGGCGCGGTGGTCGCCAAGGGTGTGCTCGCACAAAAGTTGGAGCCATTGGGCGAGCCGGTGGATTTCGCCGCGGTGGAGGTGCATGTGTCCAACCTGCGGCGCAAGATCGGCGCCGCCATGGTGCACACGGTGCGCGGCGTGGGCTACATGCTCGTGTCATGAGCAGGCTGTGGCGCCCCTCGCTCGTGCAGCGGGTGTTTCTTGCGGTGCTGCTGGCGTTCGTTTTCGTGCTGCTGGCATTGCAGGCGTACATGTACATCAACTTCCGGCAGTCGCTGACCGTCGACCAGGGGCTGAGCAAGCTCGGCAGGTCGTTGACCCAAGCGATCTCCCAGCTCGACGACGAAGCGCGCGTGCGCGACGTGGTCGCCTCGGCCGAAACGATCTACAAGACCATGCGGATCAGCGGCAACCCGGCAGGGACGCTCCGGTTCCAGCTGTCGGACCGCGGGGGCAAGCTGATTCATTCATCGCCGGAACTGCGCGGCGAGATCCTGGCCGGCCCGCTGCGAAAGGTAGCAACGCAGCACATCGATGGCGAGGCGTATTGGGTTTACCAGGACGAGACCCCGCGCTGGTCGCTGCGCATTGCAGAGCCCGAGCGCACGTTCGCCAAGGTGCTGCCCAACAACACGCGCAGCGTCCTGCCTTACCTGCTGCTCGCCTTTCCTATCGTGCTGTTGCCGGTCTGGCTTGCGGTGAAGCACGGCTTGCGGCCGTTGCGGCGCCTGGCCGACGGCATCGGGCGTCGCAAGGCATCCGACCTTTCGCCGCTTGGCGTCGATCCGCCCTATGCGGAACTCAGGCCGCTGGCCTCCGCACTCGAACGCATGCTGCAGCAGCTGCGCGACAAGGTAGAGCGCGAGCGTGCGTTCGTGCATGACGCCGCGCACGAACTGCGAACACCAATGGCGGTCATTGCGGCACAGGCGCATGCGCTGGCTGGCGCGGACAGCAGCGAGAGCCGCGGCCGTGCCCAGGCTCATCTGGAGCAGGCGATCGCGCGGGCCTCCCACCTGACGCAGCAACTGCTCGATCTTGCGCTGCTGGACGATGCCCAACCCGCAGTGCCGAAGCACGTCGACGTTGCGCAGCAGGCCCGCGAGATCCTCGCGCAGGCAGCGCCGCGCGCCATGGCGCGCGGCATCGAGCTGACATTCGATGCGCCGGACAGCCTGGACGCGTCCATCGACGTGCCCGCGTTCCAGTCGATAGTGGAGAACCTGCTCAACAACGCGGTTCGGTATGTGCACGACGGTGCGCACGTGGCAGTGACGCTGCGCGCCGAAGACTCGGCAACCTTGGTGCTCACGGTGGCCGACGATGGTCCCGGTATTCCTGCGGACGAACATCAACGGGTGTTCGAGCGCTTCTATCGCGCAGCGGGCCACGAAGCGCCTGGTTCCGGCTTGGGCCTTTCCATCGTCAGGCAGGCTGCTGGGCGCATGGGGGGTGGGGTGGAAGTGACCGAGGGCCTTTCGAACCGGGGCGTGGGGTTCCGTGTCGTGCTGCCCTCGGGCGCGAGGGATTGACAAACTCCCCGGGTTGCCTCGATACTGAACCTTTCGGTTCATTATCAAAGACTCAGGAGATCCCATGCAGAAGATCGTTCCCTGCCTCTGGTTCGACGGCAACGGCGAAGACGCGCTCAAGTTCTACAGTTCGATCTTTCCGAACTCGCGCGTGACCGACAGGCTGTTCTGGGGCGACACCAATCCGAGCCTCAAGGGCTCGCTGCTGACCGCCACCTTCGAGCTCGATGGGCAGGCGTTCATGGTGCTCAACGGCGGGCCGCAGTACAAGTTCACGCCGGCCATCTCGATGCTCGTGCAGTGCGAGACACAGGCCGAAGTGGACCACTACTGGGACAGGCTGCTCGAGGGCGGCGGCCAGCCGGTGCAGTGCGGCTGGCTCACCGACCGCTACGGCGTGTCGTGGCAGGTCGTGCCGATGGCGATGGTCCGGATGTTCCAGGACAAGGATTCGGCCAAGGCCGCCCGCGCGATGCAGGCGATGATGAAGATGATCAAGCTCGATCTCGCCGCGGCGCAGAAAGCATTCGACGGCGAGTGAGCAAGCGCCGTCCCTACACCAGCCGCCGGATCGCCTTCCTGCGCCACACCAGCCGGTAGTAGGCCGTCTGCAGCAGCAGCATCGCGCCGAAGGTCACGGGGTAGGCCCACCAGATGCCGTTGAGCCCGATGCGGTGGCTCATGAACCAGGCCACGGGCACCTCGATGCCGATCAGGCAGAGGATCGAGATGGCCGTGGGCACCAGCACCGAGCCGCTGGCGCGCATGATCCCCGAGATGGCCGAGGCCATGCCGAAGATCACGAGGCTCCACAGCATGATGTGCAGCAGCGTCTGCGCGATCTCGATCACCGGCGCGCTGGTGATGAAGAAGCCCATGAGGTGGCGCGAGAACAGGTAGCCCAGCAGCACCAGGCCGCCGGTCAGCACCAGGTTCATGAGCAGCGCGGTCCTGGCGATGGCGCCCAGCCGGTCGGCCCGGCCCGCCCCGATGGCCTGCGCGCCAAGGATGGACGCCGTGATCGCGATCGAGATGGCCGGGAACTGCACGTAGGCCACCACCTGGTTCACCGCGCCATAGGCGGCGGTGGCGCTGGAGCCATAGCTGTTGACCAGCGACAGCAGCGCCACCTCGGCCAGCGCCACCACGATCATCTGCACGCCCGTGGGTATGCCCACCTTGAGCACGGCCTTCAGCAGCTTGGGATCGATGCGCAGGTGGCGGATGAACTCCGCATCGGGCGCCAGCGGACTGCCGCGGCGGCGCAGGCGCCAGCCCAGCCACAGCGTGGCGAGCACGAAGGCCAGCACCGAGGCCCAGGCCGCGCTCGCAACGCCGAGCTGCGGCAGGCCGCCCCAGCCGCGGATCAGCGCGGGCGTGACCACGAGGCCGGTTCCGGTGGAGATCAGCAGCGTGAGCAGCGGCGTGACCGTGTCGCCGACGCCGCGCAGCATGGCGGTGGAGAGCAGGAACACGAACAGCCCCGGCATCGCGATCAGCATGATGCGCGCGTAGCGCGTGGAGTCGGCCAGCACGTCGGGCGGCGTGCCCAGGAAGGCCAGCAGCGGCGTCGTGAAGGCGCCGCCGAACACGGCCACCGCCAGCCCCAGCAGGATGCCCACCGACAGCGCGGTGCCCGCAATGGCCTTGGCCTTGGCGGCATCGCGCGCACCCCAGGCCTGGCCGATCAGCACCGAGGCGCCGGCGCCCAGGCCGATGACGAAGGCGATGAAGAAGAACATCACCGGAAAGAAGCTCGACACGGCCGCCAGCGCGCCGACGCCGATCATCTGGCCGATGTAGATGTTGTTGATGGTGCCCGACATCGACTGCAGGATGTTGCTGAGCAGCATCGGCGCGAGGAAGAACAGGAAGGTCTTCCACAGCGCGCGCGGCGCGCCCACGGGCGCCACCGGCGTGCCGTGCAGGCCGCTCTGGCCGGTGGCTGCGCTTTCAGGGCTTGCTCTCATGCGGTGGTGCTCCATCCGGCGGCGGACAATTTTTGAAGGTGGATGCGCAGGTCCGCAGGCCAGGAGCCGATCAGCGCCTCGAAGCGCTCGCGCTCGCCCGCGAACAGCGCGCGGGTGGCCTCCTCGAAGCCGGGCAGGGCGCCGGCGATCGCGGTCATGAAGCGGTAGGCGGCTTCACGCGATGCGCGCACGGCGTCGCGGTCGGCGTTGACGCGGCTCGCTTCCTGGACCAGCCGCCGCAGCGCGACCGAGGCGCCGCCGGGCTGGCGGTTGAGCCAGTCCCAGTGGCGCGGCAGCAGGGTGACTTCGCGCGCGACCACGCCGAGCTTCGGGCGGCCCACGCCTCGCGGGGTTTCTTCGGGGACCTCGGCGCCGGCTGCATGCGCCACCACGCCGGCCCGGTGGTGCACGTCGAAGTCGAGCAGTTCACCGGTCTGTTCGTTGAACACGAGATAGGGCGTGTCGTCCTTGCGCTCGCGCAATTGTGCGAGCACGTCGGCGGTGCTGCCCTGGGCGATGCACTTGAAGGCCGCAAAAACTATCAGGTTGCCGGGTGGCGTGTCGGATGGCATGTCGGATTTCTTTGTTCTTCGGGGGCGGTCGAAACGGGCGGCGTCAGTAATCTACCCGTTGGACCGCTCGGTCGTACGGCGTGCCGTCGTGGCAAAGCGCAAGGAGCGCAGCGTTGATCTGCGACAGGTTTTCCGGAGCCAGCGATTTCACCGTATCGGCACAGATTGCTTCGGCGGTCGTGACGGCAGCTTGCATCAATTTTCTGCCGCCGGGGCGAATGGCTGCGTGGCGGCCGTCTCCATTGGCGCCAGCCGTGCGTTCGGCCAGTCCCGATTTTTCGAGCAGGACTATTTTGCGAATCAACGCCGAAACCGGCAACCCCAGGGATCGGGCAAGGTCGGCCGCCGGCATGCGGCCGCCTTCGGCGCCTAGGAGCCGATGAAGCAGCGTGAAGTCTTCGTAGTTCAGGCCATGGAAGGCGCCCAACTCCTCCTGGAGCTTCAGGTTCAGGCTGGCGTGGGCGCGGCCGATGTTGAGGCACAAGGCCAGCGGATCGATGCTCATGGCGCGTCGTAGCCCCGGTCGCCGTGGCACTGAAGCTCCTCGCGCCAGAGCACAAGGAGCTTTTCGAGCTCCGCGGCGCGGTCGAAGGCCGGGTCGTCGCGTTCCTTGACGCGGTCGATCACCTCGAAGCTGAAGTTCGCCGCACCGTGCGCGGCCCAGTCGCGCACCAGCGCCTTGTTGCGATGCGAACCCAGGCCGAGTTCGAAGCGGGCGCGGTTCATGGCTCCCTCCACATCGAGGCTGCCGGCCACGTAGAGGCGGCCGCTGAGGGTGTTGCGGATGGCGAAGACGCCCGCGGGGCGGACCGTTTCCTTGTATTTCCTGGCGAGGGCGCGCCTCGTTTCCTGGGGCATGTTCATGCGCCATATATTACCCGGGTAAAATAAAAACACAATATACCCGGGTAAAAATAGGCGATCACCCCTCGCGCACCCGCCGCCATCCCCGTGCGAGCCGGCGATTGAGGGCCCGCACCACGCGCCATGGCCGGCTTTCGCGCACAAGCGCCAGCACATGGTCCTTCCAGGCTTTCCAGCGCGGATACCAGCGCGCGAACAGCGGAATGCGCATGAGCGCGGGCTCCACCAACTGGAAGATGCGCGCGACGAAGGCGGTGCCGACCAGCTTGGCGGCGACCAGCACCGTCACGCCGCTCGCGGCATGGCCGCGGCCGAACAGGAACAACGCAAGCACCTTGACCGGCAGCAGCAGGAGCACCGGCAGCAGGAAGGCCAGCAGCGCGGCCCACGGCGGCAGTTCGCGCAACCGGTTCTCGAGCCGCGCCCAGAGCGGCAGCCGCGCGAGGCGGCGCACCAGCGCGGCGAGCGGCTCCCAGCCCCACTCCTCGAACAGCAGGATGGGGACGAGCAGCGCCGCGGCAAGGGCGCGCAGGAAGCGGATGAAGAAGCGCATGGCCACGGCATTGTGACCGCGGGCCGATGCGCACTCGCTCAGGCCTGGTCCGCCAGCGTCTGGTGCACGCCCAGATCGCGCAGCGCACGCAGCTGCGCGGCCACGGCCGAAACGAAGCGCGGGTCGCTCCCAAGGTCGTTGCCGAACACCGGCGCGAAAGCCGCGAACACGGCCACGCGCGCTTCGTCGGCCTGTGCCGGCTCGGCCGCAGCTGCTGCGCGCTCGGCCGCTGCGCAGCGTTCGGCCAGCGCATCGGCGAGCGGGTCCTGGATTTCGTGGCGGCGGCCCCGTTCGTCGACGCCGCGCAGGTAGTTCAGCCAGGCCGCGACGGCCAGCGCGAGGCGGTCGATCGAAGCGCCCGCGGCCAGGCGCTCGCGCACGGTGCCCAGCAGGCGCTGCGGCAGCTTCTGCGAGCCGTCCATTGCGATCTGCGCCGTGCGGTGCGCGAGCGCCGGGTTGGCGAAGCGTTCGAGCAGGCGGCGGCGGTACGCGTCGAGATCCAGGCCGGGCAGCGCCGGCAGCGTGGGCGCGATCTCCTCGCTCATCAGGCGATCGAGGTAGCGGTGCAGGGCCGGGGCGGCGACCGCGCGGTCCACGGTGTCGAGCCCCGCCATGGCGCCCAGGTATGCAAGCGCCGAATGCGCGCCGTTGACCATGCGCAGTTTGAGCGTCTCGAAGGGGCGCGCGTCGGGCACGAAGCGCGCGCCGTCCGCATCCCAGGCCGGTCGGCCGGCCGCGAAGTCATCCTCTATCACCCATTCGAGAAAGCGTTCGCCGACCACCGGCCAGGCGTCCTCCAGACCGAGCGCGGCGTTGACTTGCGCGCGGTCGGCTTCGGTGGTGCGCGGCACGATGCGGTCCACCATCGAGCAGGGAAAGCTGCAGTGTTCGGCAATCCAGCGTGCCAGCTGCGGATCGACGCGCTGCGCAAAGTCGAGCACCAGGCCGCGCAGCAGTTGGCCGTTGGAGGGCAGGTTGTCGAGCGACAGCAGCGTCACGGGCGCCAGCCTGCGCAGCTGCCGCAGGCGCAGGCCCGAAACCAGGAAGCCGAGCGTGCCGCGCGGCGCATCGGGGCGCGCGAGGTCGTGCAGCACGTCGGGATGGTCGGCGCGCAGCGCGCCGGTGGCCGGGTCGTGGCAATAGCCTTTTTCCGTGACGGTGAGGCTCACGATGCGGGTGGCCGGATGCGCGATGCGCGCGAGCACCGCCGCCGGGTCCTCGGGCGCGACCTGCACGCCGAGCAGGCAGCCGATGACCTGCAGCGACGCGCGCGGCATGCCGGCCTCGTCCACGTCGCGCAGCGCGAGCGTGTAGAGGCCGTCTTGCGGCGCGAGCGCATCGCGTGTCTCGGGGCTGCGCAGCGACACGCCCGCGATGCCCCAGCGCAGGTCGCCGCTCGCATGCAGTGCCGCTTCGTTGACGGCGGCCAGGTGCCCGCGCTGGAACGCGCCGACGCCGAGGTGGACGATGCCGGCCTCGAGTGCAGCGCGGTCGTAGGCAGGGCGCGCCACCGCGGGCGGCAGCGCGGCCAGCGTCTGGGCATTCAGCCTGGGCATGGCGCTCACCAGTTCCACAGCGTGCCGTCGTGCTGCAGGCGGTTCACCGGCAGGTAGGCGCGCTTGTAGGGGTACTTGGCGGCCAGCGCCTCGTCGATCTCCACGCCGTGGCCGGGCACGTCGCCCGGGTAGAGCATGCCCTGGTCGAAGGTGTAGGCGTGCGGGAACACGGCATCGGTCTCCTCGGTGTGGCGCATGTACTCCTGGATGCCGAAGTTCGGCACCCACAGGTCGAAGTGCAGCGCCGCGCCCATGCACACGGGCGACAGGTCGGTGGCGCCGTGGCAGCCGGTGCGCACCTGGTAGAGCGAAGCCAGGTCGGCAATGCGGCGCAGGTGCGTGATGCCGCCGGCATGGACCACGGTGGCGCGGATGTAGTCGACCAGCTGGTTCTCGATCAGCGCCTTGCAGTCCCAGATGGAGTTGAAGATCTCGCCCACCGCCAGCGGCGTGGTGGTGTGCTGTCGGATCAGGCGGAAGGCGTCCTGGTTCTCGGCCGGCGTCGCGTCCTCCATCCAGAAGAGGTTGAAGGGCTCCAGCGCCTTGCCCAGGCGACCCGCCTCGATCGGCGTGAGGCGGTGGTGCACGTCATGCAGCAGGTGGTGCTCGAAGCCGAGCTTCTCGCGGATGCGCTCGAACAGCTGGGGCGTGTGGCGCAGGTACTTCTCGGTGGACCAGTCGTGCTCGGAGGGCAGGTCGGCGTCGGCCGGTTCGTAGAACAGCGTGCCCTTGCCGACGCCGTAGACCTTCTCCAGGCCCGGCACGCCGCTCTGCGCGCGGATGGCCTTGTAGCCGGCGTCCGCATAGCGCAGCACCTCGTCCACCGTGTGCTCGATGTCGCTGCCGTTGGCGTGGCCGTAGACCATCACGCCGGTGCGGCTCTTGCCGCCCAGCAGCTGGTACAGCGGCAGGCCCGCGGCCTTGGCCTTGATGTCCCACAGGGCCGTGTCCACCGCGGCGATGGCGGTCATGGTGACCGGGCCGCGGCGCCAGTAGGCGCCCTTGTAGAGGTACTGCCAGATGTCCTCGATCTGGTGCGCGTCGCGCCCGATCAGGCAGGGAATGACGTGCTCGGTGAGGTAGGCGGCCACGGAGAGTTCGCGCCCGTTGAGCGTGGCGTCGCCGATGCCGGTCAGGCCTTCGTCGGTTTCGATCTTGAGGGTGACGAAGTTGCGGCCGGGACTGCAGACGATGACGCGGGCGTTGGTGATTTTCATGATGGAAGCGAAAGAATGGCGGATGCGGCGTTCGGTGGTCAGCCGTTCCAGCCGAGGTGGCCGAGGAAGTCGCGCGTGCGCTCCACGGTGGGGTGCTCGAAGATCTGCGCCGGCGGGCCCTGCTCGATGATGGCGCCGGACTCGAACACCACCACCCAGTCGGCCACGCGCCGCGCAAAGCCCATTTCATGCGTGACCACGATCATGGTCATGCCTTCCTGCGCGAGCTTCTGCATCACGCTGAGCACTTCGCCCACCGTCTCGGGGTCGAGTGCGGAAGTGGGCTCGTCGAACAGCATCACTTCCGGCTCCATGGCCAAGGCGCGGGCGATCGCCACGCGCTGCTGCTGGCCGCCGGAGAGGTTGGCCGGGAAGCTGCCGGCCTTGGCGGACAGGCCGACCTTCTCCAGCAGCGCCATGGCGCGCGCCTTGGCCTCGGACTCGCGCATGCCCAGCACGGTGATCGGGCCCATGGCCACGTTGTCGAGCGCGGACTTGTGCGGGAACAGCTCGAAGCTCTGGAACACCATGCCCATGCGCTGGCGCACCTTGCGCACCGCCGATTCCTGCGCGGGCAGCGGCACGCCGTCGATCAGCACGCGCCCGCCGTTGATGGTTTCCAGCGCATTGGTACAGCGCAGCAGGGTCGACTTGCCCGAGCCCGAAGGGCCGATCAGGCACATCACCTCGCCCTTGTGGACCTGCAGCGAGACGCCGTCGAGCGCCACGAAGTCGCCATAGAGCTTTCGCACCTCTTCGTAGACCAGCACCGGCGGCTGGTCGGCGTTCTTGCGCGCGGGGGCGCGGGTGATGTCGTTGTTCATTCCTTGACTCCGTATTTGCGGTGGATCCAGTCCACCAGCTTGGCTTGCGGATACCCCATCAGCCAGTAGAGGACGGCCATGGCGGTGAGCATTTCCAGCACGCGGAAGGTCTGCGCGCGGATCTGCATCGCCGTGTAGGCCAGTTCGCTCACGGCGATGACGGACACCAGCGAGGTGTCCTTGAAGAGCGAGACCCAGGTGCTCGCGATCACCGGCAGGATGCGGCGGCCCGCCTGCGGGATGACCACCTTGAACATGGCCTGGCGGCGCGACATGCCCATGGCGAGCGCCGCCTCCAGCTGCCCCTTGCGGATGGAATTGATGCCGGCACGGAAGGTCTCGGCGTTGTAGGCCGAGACGTTGAGCACCAGGGCCACCAGCGCGGTGACGAGCGGCGAGAGCTGGAACTCGACCGCCATCGGCATCACATAGAAGACCCAGTAGATCACCAGGATCAGCGGCAGGTTGCGGAAGAACTCCACGAAGCCGAGCGAGGCGGACTGCAGCAGCCTGTTCGACGACAGCCGCATCAGCGCCAGCATGATGCCGCCCGGCACGGCCAGCAGCATGGTCAGCACCGTCAGCCCCACGGTGAGCGCCGCGCCTTCGAGCAGGGCCTGGCGGTGCGTCCAGATCACGGACCAGTCGAAAGTCATGGGATGGCCCTCTTCATCATGAACGTCCCAGGTGCGCGACGCGGTGGTACAGCCGGTCGATGCCGCGCGTGACCGGGAACAGGATCGCGAAGTACGCCACCATCACCGCGGTGAACACTTCCACCGGCCGGTAGCTCTGGCCCGCCACCGTCTCGGCGCGGTGCATGAGCTCGGGCACGGCAATCACCGTGGCAATGGCCGTGTCCTTGATGGCAATGGTGAGGATCGAGCCGAAGGCCGGCAGCATGCGGATGGTGGCCTGCGGCAGCAGCACCTTGCGCAGCAGCTGCGCGCGCGACATGCCCAGCGCCAGTGCAGCGCGCGTCTGGCCGGGCCGGATCGACTCGATGCCCGCGCGGATCACCTCGGCCGCATAGGCCGCGATGTGCAGCGTCAGCGCGATCACGGCGGCCCAGAACGGCGCGAAGGTGAAGCCCACGAGCAGCGGGAACGCAAAGTACATCCACACCAGCACCACCAGCACCGGAATGGCGCGCATGGAGTCGATGTAGAAAACGAGCAGCGGGCGCAGCCAGCCGGGGCCGTACAGCCGCAGCAGCGCGATCGCCAGCCCCGCGAGGATGCTGGTGACCGCGCTGATGAGGCTCAGCGCGACCGTCACGCCCAGGCCGCTGGCGAAGAAACGCCAGTTGTCGGCAATCGGGGAAAAGTCGAATTCCATGGAAGCTCCGCGAGAGGGAGGGAAGGGCGGCGGGATCGAGCGACCCCGCCCTCAGAACGTGACGAGCACCTTCATCGCGCGGTGCCGGTCCGCCGCCAGCGCGAAGGCGTCGTGCACGCGCGCCACCGGCACCGCCTCGGTCAGCAGAGGCGACACGTCCAGCAGGCCGCGGCTCAGGTAGTCCACCGCCCAGGCGTATTCGTCGACGAAGCGGAAGCTGCCCACCAGGTGCAGGCTCTTGACCATGATCTGGTTGAACGGGCAGCCCTCGCTGCTGCCGCCGAGCGTGCCCACCTGCACGATGGTGCCGCGCGGGCGCGTCGAGCGGATGCAGTGGGCCAGGCCGTCGTAGTGGCCCGAGACCTCGAAGCTCGCATCGACCTGGCCCTTGTCCGCGGCCAGCGCCTGCAGCGCATCGGGGTTCTTGGCCGCGTTGATGGCGAGCGTCGCGCCAACGCGGGTGCAGGCCGCGAGCGTTTCGTCCACAATGTCCACCGCAATCAGCTGGCTGGCGCCCGCGAGCTTCGCGGCCATGAGGATCAGCGCGCCGATGGGGCCGGCGCCCACCACCATCACCGTCTTGCCGAGCAGCGAGCCGGCCTCCTGCACCGCATGCAGCGCCACGGCCAGCGGCTCGCCGAAGGCGGCCAGCTCGAACGACAGCGTGTCGGGCACCACCACGCACTGCGTGGCCTCCACCACCACCTGCTCGCGCATCGCGCCCTGCATGTGCGGCCAGCGGCTGGCGCTGCCGAAGAAGTGCACGTTCTCGCAGTGGTTGGATGCGCCCGCGCGGCAGAAGCGGCAGACACCGCAGGTGCGCGACGGATTGAGGGCCACGCGGTCGCCCGGCTTCACCGCGCTGACCTGCGCGCCCACTTCCACGACCTGCCCCGAGGCCTCGTGCCCCGGCGTCAGCGGTGCGCGGATGACGAAGTCTCCGACGCGGCCGTGGCGGTAGTAATGCAGGTCGGAGCCGCAGATGCCCACCGCCTTGACGGCCACGCGCACCTGGGTGGGCGCCAGTGCTTCGGCCGGGCGTTCGGCAAGGCGCAGGTCGAGCGCGCCGTGGATTTCGCAGTTCAGCATGGCGTTACTTCAGGTTCTGCGTCATGCGACGCTCTTCTTCGCTGAGCGCGGGCTGCATGCGCTGGGCCACGGCGCGCAGCCAGTCGAGGTAGACCTGCTGGTCCTTCGCCACGCCCATGCCGGTCTGGATCTGGAAGATCTTGCTGTCCTGGCAGTCGTTCTCCTTGGGGAACACGGCCAGGCCCTTGACCTTCTTGCTGATGTTGGGCCACAGCATGCGGTTGAGCGGCGCCACGTCCGAACGGCCGGCCAGCACCTCTTCGATGGGCGCGACCGAGCCGGAATTGGCCACGCCGCGCAGCTTGGCCTTCGCGAACTGCTGGCGCACCAGCGGCTCCTCGCCGGCGCCCGAGAAATACGCCATGGTGATCTCGGGCTTGTTGAAATCTTCCAGCGTGCGCGCGCTGGTGAACTTCGGGTTGTCGGCGCGGCCGAACATGCACACGCCGGTGCTCGAGAAGGTGACGAAGTCGATGATCTTCGCGCGCTCCGCGGTCTCGTTCAGCGGCCCGATCATGATGTCCATCTGGTTGGCCGTGAGCGCCGGCACCTTGGTCTCGTGGCTCACCGCGACCGGCTCCACCTTCACGCCCAGCAGCTTGGCGAACTCCTTGCCCAATGTCCACGACGGGCCGGACCACGGCTCGCCATCGCCGGCGGTGTTCTGCGCCAGCCAGGGCGGGTTGTTGACCACGCCAACGCGCAGCACGCCGGCCTTGCGGATGGCGTCGATGCGCGGGCTCGCACCGGGTGGCGGCGGGGTCTGGGCCAGCGCGCCGAGGCAGCTGCCGGCCAGGGCGGCCGCGAGCGTTGCGCGGGCCAGCTTGCGGCCGAGGAAAGTGCGGGGGATGGATGGCATGAAGGTCTCCGGTTTTCTGTTGGCTTGATGTGTGACTTGCTTGCTTATTTCAGTGCGCCGATCACGCGGGCCTCGTCGGCGTCGAGCTGCGCCTTCCGGGCCTTGGCGACCTGCCGCAGCCATTCGAGGTAGGCCGGCTGGTTCTTGTCGACCGCCAGGCCGACCGGCGAGGCCTTCTCGGTGCTGCCCTGGCAGTTGTTTTCCTTCGGCAGGACGGCCAGGCCCTTGACCTTCTGCTGCAGCCCGACCCACGGCACGCGGTTGATCGGTGCCGCGTCGGCGCGGCGCGCCATGATTTCTTCCACCGGCGCGGTGGCGCCCGAGCTGGCCACGGCGCGCAGCCTGGCCTTGGGGAAGCGTTCCTTGACCCAGCCTTCCTCGGCGCCGCCGGTGAAGTAGGCGATCGTCACCTCGGGCCGGTTGAGGTCGTCGACCGAGGCGGCCTTGGCCAGCTTGGGGTTGTCGGCACGGCCGAACATGCACACGCTGGTGGCGGAATAGACGACGAAGTCGACCACCTTCAAGCGCTCGGGCGTTTCGCCCAGCGGGCTGATCGTCATGTCGACCTGGTTCGATGCCAGCACCGGCACCTTGGTCTCGTGCGACACCGGCACCGTGCTGAGCTTGACGCCGAGCAGGCGGGCGTACTCCTTGGCCAGCAGCCAGGCCGGGCCGCTCCAGGGCTCGCCGTTGCCGGTGGTGTTCTCGATCAGCCAGGGCGCGTTCTGCAGCACGCCGACGCGCAGTTCGCCGGCCTTGCGGATGGCGTCGATGCGCGGGCTCGCGCCGGGCGCGGGCGGCTCCTGTGCATGGACGGCGGCGAAGGTGCCGGCGAGCAGCAGTGCGGCCAGGCCGCGGGCGAGTTGGGACTTCATGGTTGGTGTCTCCGTCTTTTTTGAAAGGGTCGAGCGCGCCGGGGCAGCCGCGCGCGGGGCAGGGCGCCTAGCGCCAGCTCTGGGCGAATTCGCCGATCACGCGTTCCAGGTGCGCGCGCATGGCCAGCCGCGCGGCATCGGCATCGCCCGAGACGATCGCGGCGAAGATGCGCTGGTGGTCGTCCTGCGACTGGAGGCGCAGTGCGGGCGAATGGAAGTGCTGCTCGATCTGCGTCCAGATCGGGCCCTTGGCCTGGTCCCAGAGGTTCGTCACCGTCTGCAGCAGCACGCTGTTGCCGGTGGATTCGGCAATGTGCAGGTGGTACATGCGGTCGGCCGCCTCGTTGGCTTCCTTGTCGTGCATCTGCTCGCGCATGGTGGCGAGCGCGCCGAACATCTTGTCGAGGTCCGCATCCTTGCGCGTGGTGGCCGCCAGCGAGGCGATCTCGGACTCGATCAGGCAGCGCGCGCGCAGCAGCTCGAAGGGGCCGGCACCGGTTTCCTGCACCACCGGCAGCCGCGTGGGCGCGTCCTGCGGCTGGCAGATGTAGATGCCCGAGCCGCCGCGCACCTCGACCACGCCCTGCAGCTCCAGCGCAATGATGGCCTCGCGCACCGAGGTGCGGCTCACGTCGAAGCGCTCCGCCAGCGCCCGTTCGGAGGGCAGTCGCTGGCCGACCAAAAATTCACCCTGTTTGACCAATTCATGGATATTGGCAGCCAGGCGTTGATACGGCTTCTCCATTGGAGGTTGGCCGATTTTCGACATCGCTTCGGAGGAGGGGTGAATGAGCTTGAGGGCCATGGCGTATCAAAGTGGTTAGACCACATTCTGCGTGGCATACCAATTCATCCCATAGTGGTTTACCACTAGCGCAGGTGTTTGCGCGGGCGCCGCAGCGCGTGGAGCGGCCGCACCCTATGGCAAACTTCCGCGCTTTATCCGCAAGGCGTCCGAACGGCGTCGCCAGTTCCAGGGATCCCCTCCGACATGCAAAAAATCATTCGCCAGCTCGCCGCCGAGATCAAGGTAGGCGAGCACCAGGTGAAGGCGGCCATCGAACTGCTCGATGGCGGTGCCACGGTTCCGTTCATTGCCCGCTACCGCAAGGAAGTGACCGACGGCCTCGACGACATTCAATTGCGCGAACTCGAGGCGCGCCTTTCGTACCTGCGCGAGCTCGAAGACCGCCGCGCCGCCGTGCTCAAGAGCATCGACGAGCAGGGCAAGCTCACGCCCGAACTGCGCGCCGCGATCGAATTCGCGCCGACCAAGCAGGAGCTCGAGGACCTGTACCTGCCGTTCAAGCAGAAGCGCCGCACCAAGGGCCAGATTGCGCGCGAGTTCGGCATCGAGCCGCTCGCCGACAAGCTGCTGGCCGACCCCACGCTCGACCCTGCCGTGGAAGCCAAGGCCTTCCTGCAGCCCGCGACCACGCTCGATGACGGCAAGCCGGGCCCCGACTTCTCCACCGTTCCCGCCGTGCTCGACGGCGTGCGCGACATTCTTTCCGAGCGCTGGGCCGAAGATGCCGGCCTGGTGCAGAGCCTGCGCGAATGGCTCTGGAACGAAGGCCTGCTCAAGTCCAGCCTGATGGCCGGCAAGGACGAGAACAACGCCGACATCGCCAAGTTCCGCGACTACTTCGACTACGACGAGCCCATCGGCCGCGTGCCTTCGCACCGCGCACTGGCGGTGTTCCGCGGCCGCGCGCTCGACATCCTCGACGCCAAGCTGGTGCTGCCGGTCGAGCCCGAGCCGGGCAAGCCCAGCATCGCCGAAGGCCGCATCGCGCTGCACCTGGGCTGGAGCCATGCGGGCCGCGCGGCCGACGACCTGATCCGCAAGTGCGTGGCCTGGACCTGGCGCGTGAAGCTTGCGCTTTCCACCGAGCGCGACCTGTTCACCCGGCTGCGCGAAGAGGCCGAGAAGGTCGCGATCAAGGTGTTTGCCGACAACCTGCGCGACCTGCTGCTGGCCGCGCCGGCCGGCCCGCGCGTCGTGATGGGCCTGGACCCCGGCATCCGCACCGGCGTGAAGGTGGCGGTGGTCGATGCCACCGGCAAGCTGGTCGAGACCGCCACCGTGTTCCCGCACGAGCCGCGCAAGGACTGGGAAGGCTCGCTGCACACGCTCGGCAAGCTGTGCGCCAAGCACGGCGTGAACCTGATCGCCATCGGCAACGGCACCGCCAGCCGCGAGACCGACAAGCTGGCCGCCGACCTGATCAAGCTGCTGGCCAAGATGGCCGCGCAGGCCGGCGCGCCCGAAATGAAGGTCGACAAGGTGGTGGTGAGCGAGGCCGGTGCATCCGTGTATTCGGCCAGCGAATTCGCCTCGCAGGAAATGCCCGATGTGGACGTGAGCCTGCGCGGTGCCGCGAGCATCGCGCGCCGGCTGCAGGACCCGCTGGCCGAGCTGGTGAAGATCGATCCCAAGAGCATCGGCGTGGGCCAGTACCAGCACGACGTGAACCAGAGCGAACTCGCGCGCACGCTGCAGGCGGTGGTGGAAGACTGCGTGAATTCGGTGGGCGTGGACCTGAACACCGCGAGCGTGCCGCTGCTGAGCCGCGTCTCGGGCCTGTCGGCCAGCGTGGCCAAGGCCGTGGTGCGCTGGCGCGAAGCCAACGGTGCGTTCTCCACGCGCAAGCAGCTGCTCGACGTGAGCGGCTTCGGCCCCAAGGCCTTCGAGCAGAGCGCGGGCTTTTTGCGCATCCGCGGCGGCGCCGACCCGCTCGACGTGACGGGCGTGCACCCCGAGACCTATCCGCTGGTGGAGCAGATCATCGTCAAGACCGGCAAGCCGATTGCCGAGCTGATGGGCCGCGCCGAGATGCTCAAGACGCTGAAGCCCGAGCTCTTCGCCAACGAGAAGTTCGGCGTCATCACGGTGAAGGACATCCTGGGCGAACTCGAGAAGCCCGGCCGCGACCCGCGCCCCGACTTCAAGGTGGCGCGCTTCAACGACGGCGTGGACGACATCGCCGACCTGAAGGAAGGCATGGTGCTCGAAGGCACCGTGAGCAACGTGGCGCAGTTCGGCGCCTTCGTCGACCTGGGCGTGCACCAGGACGGCCTGGTGCACGTGAGCCAGCTCAGCCACAAGTTCGTGAACGATGCGCGCGAGGTCGTGAAGACCGGCGACATCGTCAAGGTCAAGGTGATGGAAGTGGACGTGGCGCGCAAGCGCATCGGCCTGTCGATGAAGCTCGACGCGGCCCCCGCGCGCCGCGACGGCCCGCGCGACAACCGCTTCGAGGGTGCGGGACGCGGCCAGCAACAAGGCCCGCGCCGCGACAACTCGCCGCAGCCCGCGGGGCAGATGGCGAGTGCGTTTGCCAAGCTGCAGGGGTTGCGCAAGTAGAGGGAGAGGGCGACTGCAGATCGGCGGCCGGCCTGTTAAACTAGTCATCACACTAGTCTGATGGAGGCTGCAAATGAAAACCTGGCCCGTCCAAGACGCGAAGGCGCGTTTCAGCGAATTTCTGGAGGCCTGCCTGGCCGAGGGGCCGCAGATGGTCACCAAGCGGGGCACCGAGGCCGCTGTGCTGGTGCCGGCGGCAGAGTGGCGGCGATTGCACGCCACGGCCAAGCCCTCCCTCAAGGAGTTGCTGCTCTCGGCGGAGGCGCGCACGGAATTTCTCGTTCCGCAGCGCGGCGCAGCGCGCCGGCGGCGCATCACGCCGATTCGCTGAGCCGCGGCATGTACCTGCTGGATACCAATGTGATCTCGGAATTGCGCCGACCTCGTCCGCATGGTGCGGTCGTCGCATGGCTTGCGCCGATTGCCGACAGCGACCTGCATCTTTCCGCAGTGACGATCGGCGAGATCCAGGCCGGCATCGAAATCACGCGCGAGCAGGATGCCGCCAAGGCCGACGAGATCGAGCAATGGGCGGCCCTGGTGGCCGCCTCGTACAACGTCCTGCCCATGGATGCCGAAACGTTCAGGCTGTGGGCTCGGCTGATGCACCGCAGCTCGAACACGCTCTATGAAGATGCCATGATCGCCGCCACCGCAAAGCAGCATGGACTGACGGTCGTGACCCGCAACGTCGGCGACTTCGCCAGCTTCGGTGTCGAAATCTTCAACCCGTTCGGCGCGGCATGAGGAAATGAAAGCCCTGCGCATCTACGCCGGCCCCGCCGCCCGCAAGCACATCGAACAGCACGGCCTGCGGCCGCAGGACGTGCGCACCGTTCCCGGCGCGGCGGGCGGTCCCAAGGGCCTGATCCTCGGGCCGCTCGACCGCTTCATCTTCGGGCGCTGGCTCTCGCAGTCGAGCCAGCCGGTGCACCTGGTGGGCGCGTCCATCGGCGCATGGAGGCTCTCAACCGCGTGCCTGGCCGATCCGCACAAGGCCTTCGCGCGCTTCGAGCACGACTACGTGCGCCAGCAGTTCGAGGTGCCGCCGGGCCAGAAGCGGCTGAGCCCGCAGCAGCTCAGCGCGCGCTTTGCCGAGAGCCTGCTCGACTTCTACGGCGGGCGCATTGGCGAGGTGCTGCACCACTCGCGCTACAAGCTGCATGTCGTGACTTCGCGCGGCCGCCACATCCTCGGGCGCGAGGGCAGGGCGCGCACGCCGGTCGGCTACCTGGGCGCCTTTGCCACCAACAGCCTGCATCGCAAGGGGCTGGGCGCATGGCTCGAACGCTGCGTGTTCTCCACGCCCGGCGCAGCCTTGCCTTTCGGCACCAAAGACTTCCGCACGCGACAGCATGCGCTCAGCGAAGAGAACTTCAATCTGGTGCTGCAGGCCTCGTGCTCCATTCCGTTTCTCTTGGCGGCGGTGCACGACATTCCCGGTGCGCCGCGCGGCGCGTACTGGGACGGCGGCATTACCGACTACCACCTGCACCTGGACTACCAGCCGGCCGACGAAGGCATCGTGCTGTACCCGCATTTCCAGCGCGCGGTGGTGCCGGGCTGGCTCGACAAAGGCCTGCGCTGGCGCCACAGGTCCACCAGCTTCCTGGACCGCATGGTGGTGCTCGCCCCCGATGCCGACTGGGTGCGGTCGCTGCCCAACGGCAAGCTGCCCGACCGCAAGGACTTCATCCGCTTCGCGAACGACGCGCAGGCGCGCATCGGCGCATGGAGCAGGGCCACGCGCGAGGCAGAGCGGCTTTCCGACGAGTTCGAGGCCTGGCTCGCCACCGGCAGTCGCACGCGCGACATCCTGCCGCTCTGAACAGGCTCCGCCGGGGCAAACCCCGAGGGGCTGCATGCGCAGCGCCTTCGAGAATGGCCAGCTCACTCTTCTCAGAGAAAGCCGCCACTCATGCCGCAGGTCCCCATTTCACGCCGCCGATTCACCCTTGCCGCCGTCGCCGCCGCGACCGTTCCGATGCCCGTGCTGGCACAAGGCACCTGGCCCAGCAAGCCGATCCGCATCATCGTGCCCTACACGCCGGGCGGGTTCACCGACCAGATGGCGCGGCTGGTGCAGGTCGGCCTGCAGGCGCGGCTCGGCCAGCCGGTGCTCGTCGACAACAAGCCCGGCGCCAACAGCCTGATCGGCGTTGATGCCATGGCCAAGGCCGCGCCCGACGGCAGCACCTTCGGGGTCGTCATCGCGGCCTATGCGGCCAACACCACGCTGTATCCCAAGCTGCCCTACGACCCGCAGAAGGACCTGACGGGCGTTTCGCTGATGGGCATCTCACCGCTGCTAGCCGCGGTCAACGTCGATGCGCCGTTCAAGACCGCGCGCGAACTCATCGACTACGCGCGTGCGAATCCGGGCAAGGTGAGCTTCGGCTCGTCGGGCAACGGCTCGGCCGCGCACCTGACGACCGAACTGTGGAAGTCGCTCACGCAGACCTACATGATCCACATTCCGTACCGCGGCGCAGTGCCCGCCTTGACCGACCTGATGGGCGGGCAGATCCAGTTGTTCTTCGATGCACCCACGGGCCTCATCAACCAGGCCAAGGCGGGCAAGGTGCGGCTGATCGGCGTGGCGGGCGACAAGCGGCTGGCGGCCGTGCCTGACGTGCCGACCTTCATCGAGCAGGGTTTCGCGGGCTTCACCGGCAGCACCTGGGCCGGCATGCTGGCGCCGGCCGGCACGCCGCGCGACGTCGTCAAGCGCATGTCAGAGGAGGTGGCGCGCATTATCAAAAGCGACGAGACGCGCGCCAGGCTCGACGCCATGGGCACCATTCCGGCGGGCAGCACGCCCGAGGAGTTCGATGCCTTCATCAAGGCCGAGACGGCCAAGTGGGGCAAGGTCATCCGCACGGCGGGCGTGAAGGCGGAATAGGAGAACCTCAGGCTGCCAGCACCAGCACCTTGAACTGGCTCGGCACGATCCGCATGCCGACGATGTTGCAGCGGTTCTGCACCGACAGGCTGGTCATGCGCGTACAGGGCGTGCCCTTGAGCAGCACGGTGAAGGCCCCGGTGACGTGGCGCGAGGGCCCCATCACCGTCTGCGACACCACGCCCATCAGCACGCCCGCGTTGTCGCCGTTGGTGATCGGCGTGACGGTGGCCAGGTTGTGGGCCGGCGCGCCGCCGAAGAGGATGTTCCAGGCGTTGGGGATGGCCGTGGGTCCGAGCGCGATGTTGGGATAGGGAATGGGCAGCGCCGGCGGCGTCTTGCAGACGTCGGGGAAGGCGAGATCGAGGCCCATCATCTGGCAGTTGGCGAACATGCGGTGCTCCTTTTCTTTCAGCCCATGTGGATCTGCTCGGCGTCGACCTTGACCAGCCCCTTGCTGGTCAGCAGCGTGTTCTTCGAATGCAGGCGCAGGGTCTGCTCGGCCTCGATGTCGATCTGGCCGGCGCGCACCTGTTCCACCTCCTCGGTCAGGCGGAAGCTCGAGCGGGTGAGCAGGTTGAGGCGATCCAGCACCACCTCGCAGGCGCGCCCGACGAAGCGCGACACCAGCACGCTGAAGCGGATGTGGCCGCCCTGGTAGTCCATCTCCCCGATCTCGCAATGGGCCCGCCGGGCCTGCGCGCGCCACTCGGGCGACTGCATGGCGATCGAGGTGTCCGACTCCAGCGCCATGGGGCCGGCGCTGCGCGCGCGGATACCACCCGCGCGCGACACCAGCGTCAGGTCGCCGTCCACGGCCAGCGTCGACTGGCGCGGGTCGGCCTGGGCTACCACCGCGATGACGAAGCTCTCGCCCTGGCGGGTCGAGGTGATCAGCACCGTATCGCCCGGCGCAGGTTGCAGCAGGCAGCTGGCGACGCGGCGGCAGCGCAGTGATCCCTGGCCGTCGTCGAGGCCGACCTCGAACCAGGGATCGCCATCGCAGGCGATCACGGTGGCGGTCCGCATGCCGGAGTCCGCGCGGGCCGCGTGCGAAGGGCGCTGCATCAGCGGATCCAGCACGCCTTGCGTTGCATGGCGTGCGGTGGCGGTCGTGCCGCCGACGGTGGTCCGGGTGGAGGTCATGGGCTTTCTTTCTTGGGGCGGCGGCCATGGACGTCGCGGTCCAGGCGGGATGCGCGCTCGGGCTGCTGGAGCGCCACCTTCTCGGCTTCGTGCAGGGCAGGGTCCCGATCCAGCGTACCCAGGCGGGTGCTGAACCTGGTGCCATCCAGGTCGGCGCGGTGAAGCACGGTGCGCAGGAAGGCGGCATCGCGGAAGTCGGCCTGGACCAGCGAGGCATAGGAAAAATCGGCGTAGTCCAGGCGGCTGCCGGTGAATGCGGTCTGCCCGCAGTGCGCACGGTGGAAGACGCCCTGTTCGAGTTGCGCCTGCGAGAAGTCCGCGCCGTCGAGGTGGGCGTCGACCCAGATGCTCTGCTGGAAGTGGCCGTGCCGCGCATCGACGCCGCGCAGGTCGGCCTCGGGAAACAGGCACTGCATGGCCTGCGCCCCTGCCAGCACCGCGTTGCGCAGGTCGGCGCCCTTGAAGTTGCACTGCGTGAGGCGCGCATCGCGGAATCGGCACGCCGCCAGCACCGCATCGATGAACTGGCAGAGGTGGAACTGCTGTCCGGAGAAGTCCTGCCCCGCAAGATCCGCCTCGCTGAAGATCGCGTTCGTGAAGCTGGCCCCGGTGTAGCGCGTGCCCGTCAGCGTTGCGCGAAAGAAGATGGTCGACGAGAAGGCCACCGCATTGAAGGAGGCGCCCGTCAGGTCGCACTCGGAGAACACGGCCTTGTCGAGGCTGGCACGGTCCAGGCAGGCGTTGCGCAGTTCGCTTCGATGGAAGTTCGCCTGGTCCATGAAGGCCTCTTCCAGCCGAACGCCCGACAGCGTGCAGCCGCTGAACACCGAATGCGGCATGGAGGCCGCATCCAGCACCGCATCCTGCAGGCTGCACTCGTGGAAGGCGGCGCGCGTCAGCTCCGCCGACGGCAGCTGCGCCTGGTCGAAGCGGCATTTCTCGAAGAGGGATTCGCCCAGGCGCGCGGCATCGGCCTGAACGCCCCGGAAGCTGCATTCGCTGAACACGCCGCCGCGCAGGTCGATGCCCCTCATGTCCATGTTGCTGAAGTCCTTCTCGCGGATCGGCTCACCATTGCGGACCTGGGCTGCCAGCGTCCCGGCGTTCACGCGCCGCCCGCCCCGGCGCGCCGGGGCAGTGTCTTGATCTGGTCGATGTGGGCACCCAGGGTGAGCGTGCCGCGGCTGATGAGGGACTGCGCGACATCGGCACGGAACAGGTTGGCCTCGCCCAGGTCGGCATCGACCAGGCAGGCCTTCTGAAGATTGGCATTCATGAGATTGGCGAGCCGCAGGGAGGCACGCGTGAGATCGGCGCGGATGAAGAGGCTGTCGGGCGCCGCCGCCGCGCGCAGGTCCGCGCCCTTGAGCGACGCGGAGGAGAAATCGCAGGTATCGAGCGTAGCCCGCCTGAAGTTCGCGCCATCGAGCGGCAGCTCGCGCAAGGTGCAATGCACCAGCGTGGCATCCTCGAAATCGGCCCCGCGAAGATCCGTGGTGCCGACGAAGCTGGTGGTCTTGAGCATGGCACGGCGAAACCGGATGCCCTTGTCGAGCGGCGTGTGGGCCCAGCTGCAGGCTTCGACGGCGGCGCCGGAGAAATCCACCGACTCGAATTCGGCCTGCACGAACAGCACCTTTTCCAGGCGTGCCTCGCCGAAGTCGCAGCGCGTCAGCCGGCAGTGTTCGGCCATGCTCAGGTAGCTCAGGTCGGCACGCCGCAGGCTGCAATCCACGAGTTCGATCCCCTGCAGCAACAGATGGCTCCACTTCGCTTCGTCGAGGCAGCAGCCGTCGAGGCGTAGCTTTTCCATCTGCGTGCGTTCGAAGCGGGCCTGTGCGAAGTTGGTGTTTTCGCAGCGGGCGAGGCTGAGGTTGGCACGCTCCAGGTTGCAGCCCGTCAACGACGCCTGGCTCAGGTCGGCGCGCACCAGCACCGATTGGCTCAAGTCGGCGCCATCCAGGCGGCTGCCCTTTAGGCGGGCGCCTTCGAGCAAGGTCTGGTGCATGCGGGCGCCCCGCAGATCGAGGCCCGACAGGTCGCAGCCCGTCAGATCCATGGCGGACAGGTCGCGGTCCGCGGCCATGGCGGCGAGTACGCGTTCGCGCGCCTGCGCATTGTGTTGCGCGGCCATCGGATCGGCAGCGGCCTGGTGGTGGGCCCCCATGCGGTACAGCGCCAGCATGCCCTGCCGGCCCCGCTGTCCGGCGGCCTGCAGCTCGGCGTGCTCGGCGGCGCTCATGGCCGGAGTGCCGGTGGCCGCGGCGATGCCGGCCAGCCCCTTGACGATCGTCTCGGCCTCGAATTTCGGCGGGCCCTTGAGCTGCGCGTTCTGGCTTTCCTCGATGATCCGGCCGCTGTCGAAGCCCGCCTTGCGCGATTCGGATGCGTTGTCCCGGGCCGCCATCGCGACCTCCTGCCTGGCTTCCTCCAGCGTGCGTTCCTGTTCGCGCTGGTAGGCGCGCGTCTTCTCGATGAACTCGGGCAGTTCGGCCAGCGTGGGCATCTTGCCGAAAGGCGCCGGCAGCGGCCGTTCCCGGAAATGGCGCGCCTTGTGGCCGGCCTCCAGGCCGCGCGCCGTCAGCTCGGCGCGCAGGCGCTCGCCCCTGTCCTTGATGTTCCTCGCCAGGATCGATTCGCGCGCGTCGATCTGGTCCAGCCAGGGGCCGATGGCCGAGGCCGGCAGCAGTTCCTCGTCGAGCAGCGCATGGATCGCGCCTTTCTCCAGGTTGCAGCGATTCTCGAAGACCTTCTCGTAGTGGGAGAGGGGGCGCAGCGGGCTGTCCGCCGTCTCCATCGCCGGCATGACATGCGTGATGTCCGCGGCGTCGTCCTCGACGATGGGCGTCTCGCCGTGGAAGATCAGCATGACCTGCGCCACGTGCGGGAAGAACCAGGCGGTGGTCAGCCGCAGCGGCACCTCTTCCAGTGCCAGGGGTCGCGCAGACTTTCTCGCCACGAAGCCGCGTGCGCGCAGATCCGGAAGCCGTCCGCGCAGCACCGCATGCTCCGGGTGCATGTTCCAGATCTCGTAGGGCACGGCTGCGGGGATGGACAGTTCGTCGGTCCAGCGCTGTTCCGGGGCCGCGGCGTTGAAGAACTGCCAGTCCATGTCGCGCGCGAAGCCGGGGTAGAGCGTCTCGCGCCACTGGTCGCCGTAGTCCGATCCCAGCAGCTTCAGGCGCTCGGGCAGATCGACGTCCATCGCACCCGGGCAGGCGGGGGCCGGACGCCGGTCGGGGCGGTCCATGCCATCGCCCGGGCGTTCGACGTTGGGAAGCCGCTGCACCAGCAGGCCATTGACCATCTCGGGTGCGTACCCGATGCCCGCGGGGTTGGCGGCAAAGCCGGGGCCGCCGAACGCGTGCCGCCAGTCCAGGCGCATGGTGTCGAAAGCCTGCGGCTCGGTGGCGCGTCCATCCAGCCAGTAGCGGTCGCCCGAGACGAGGAACTGGCGCCGCAAGGCGCCGACGCGCAGGTCGACCGCGCAGCGTGTCTTGTCCTGCTGGTGGCAGGTGTAGGCCTGGCCGCTCACCAGGAACTCGGGCCGCAGCTTGGGAATGCCGAGATCGATCGCGGACTGGTTTCCCACTTCGGCAGAGACGGTCTTCCAGAGCTCCGTCTCCGGCAGCAGCACGCCCCCTTCGCCGAGGGTGTGCATGCCGATCACGGTGAGCGCGAGACGCTGGTTTTGCGCGCGCAGGAAGGGCCGGGTCAGGACGCTCAGGCGCAGGGGCTTGACGGTTTTCACAGGGGGATCAGCGCCCTGCGCCGCGGATCACCAGCGGGGTGCGCCTGCGGTCGATGGCCAGCCGCGACGGGTCCTGCGGGTCCTGCAGCAGATGGATCTCGGGCCGGCCCGCGGAGAAATGGGCCAGCAGGTCCTCGTCGATGAGTGTGCGCAAGGTGGCCTGCTGCTCGATGCCGTCGGCATCGACGTAGGCGACGCCCAGCTGCACGGCCGTCAAGCGCTGGCCGACGGGGCCGCGCCGGGAGTAGCCGCTGGGCGAGCGCACCAGGGAAACCGCGACGCCATGCAGCGGGCGCCCATCGGCCTGCAACTGCTGCCACAGCCGGCCTTCCTCGGCATAGGCGCGATGGCTCATCAGCGACACGCTGAGCACGATCCCGGCGAGCACGATCACGCCCAGGCTGACGATGCCGAACACTCCCCACAGCACGATATCGAGCACGTTGTCCACGCCTCAGAGCAGGATCTTGAGCGCCTGGATGCCTGCGCGCAGGCCACCCGTCTTGATCTCCGTGCCCACGAGCTGGATGAGCGCACCGGCATCCCCCAGCGACATGGCCTTGTTCTTCCACTCCGCGCCCACAGCCTCCAGTTTCACGCCGATGGCTTGCGCCTGCACGCCGATGGCCATCGAACGCACGGCCACCACGCCCAGCGAAATGCCCGATACGTCCATGTTCAGGCCGGTGCCGCCCAGGCGAAACCACCTCCAGTCGCTGCTCTTGGCGTAGTTGTTGGTGTAGGTGGCGGAGTTGTTGGTGTAGTTGACCGTCAGGTTGTTGTAGGTGTTCGAAGTCGTGTTGTAGACGTTGGTGTTGATGACGTGCTGCGTCGTGTTGTGGATGTGGTTGGTCGTGTTGAAGGTCACGTCCGGCGACGTATGCACCGTCGGGCCGGTGACGGTCGTGGTCGACGGGCCGTTGACCTTGACGTTGTTCGAGGTGTTGATGGTGTCGCTGCGCCCGCCGCTCACGAAGCGGATCTCCTGCCCGTCGATGGTGCCGTGGAAGCCGCCGGTGATCGCCAGTTTCACGCCGCCGGTAATCGTGTCGTCCAGCCCGCCGCTGAGCGTGCGCTTCTTGCCGCCCGAGATGCTCTGCGTGACACCGCCCTGGACCGTCTCGCTGAAGCCGCCGGTCACGTCGCGCGTGTCGCCGCCGGTGATGGTTTCCTTGGCGCCCGCGGTGATGTCGCGCGTCTCGCCGCTCTGGTAGGTAGCCGACTCGTGGCCCTTGATGAGCGTGGTGCGGGTGCCGTCGGTGGTGTGGGTTTCGTTCGCTTCCACTTCGACGTCGAGGTTGCGCTCGGCATGCAGCAGGATCTGCTCGGCGCCCGTGCGGTCCTCGAAGCGCAGCATGTTGGCCTGGTTGGCCGCGCCGCCGCTGCTGGAGCGCGTGAGGATGCCGCTGGCCGTGGCGTTGGCGGGCAGCTCCCAGGGCGGCATCTGGTCGTTGTTGTAGACGCGGCCGGTGATGATGGGACGGTCGGGCTCGCCGCCGATGAAATCGACGATCACTTCCTGGCCCACGCGCGGCATGTGCATGGTGCCGTAGTTGGAGCCGGCCCAGTTGCTCGACACGCGCACCCAGCACGAGCTGTTCTCGTCCGACTGGCCGTAGCGGTCCCAGCGGAACTGCAGCTTCACGCGCCCGAAGCGGTCGGTCCAGATTTCTTCGGGGCCGACCACGGTGGCGGTCTGCGGGCCGTTGGTGCGCGGCTTGGGCGTCTTGCGCGCGGGGCGGTAGGGCACGCTGGAGGGCAGCACGGTGAAGTCGAACTCGCACACCGATTCGGCGGTGCCGCCGGTGGCGTACTCGGGCTCCTGCAGGTCGTAGCGGGTCTGGGTGACGAGGTATTCGCGGTTGTCGGCCTCGCGCGGGCAGTGCGTCATCTGGAACAGGTAGCCTGGTGCCATGCCGGCCACGTTGGTGTGCCCCGTGGCCAGTTCGTGCGCGCACTGCAGCTCTTGAAGGCGGATCTTCGCGTAGCTGTCGCCCTGGTCGTTCTCGCTGTAGCCGCCCAGCCATTCATAGACTTCGTAGCCTGAATGATCGTGGCCTTTCGGGTCCTGCTGCACGCTCTGGAGCGAGGCGCGCGACTTCCTGAAGTCGAAGTCGTCGAGCATCACGCGGCCCGAGGTGATCTGCTCAGAGATGCGCCACTGGTCGATGCAGGGCTCCATCGCATTCACCACGCGGTCGCGCGGACGGTAGGCAATGGTGGCGTGGCCCGGCAGGGTGCTGTAGCCGCCCACGTCGTCGGCCAGCACCAGCAGGTGCGAGCCGTTGCGGTGCTCGAAATGGTAGGCGATGCCCTCGTGCTCCATGAGGCGGCAGGCGAAGGCGAAGTCGCTCTCCTGGTACTGCACGCAGTATTCCCAGGGCCGGTAGCTGCCCGAGAGGCGCTTCTCGTACTCGAAGCCGTATTTGCCGAGCACCTCGTCGAGCACGTCGGGCACGCTCTTGTTCTGGAAGATGCGGCAGTCGGTGGTGCGCGTGAGGTACCAGAGCCAGGGCTGCACCAGCGCGCGGTAGATGTAGTGGCGGGCGGTTTCGTTGGCGCGGCCCACCAGCTCGAAGCGCACCACGGTGCCGTTGAGAAAGCGCGAGGCGCCTTCGTCCTGCAGTTCGAGCGTGAGCGAAGTACCCAGCAGCGTCTTCAGGTCGAGATTGAAGCTCGGGCTGACCATGTCGACCTCGAACTCGAACAGCTGCGAGAGGCCTTCCTGTCCCCGCATCGCGCGGAACTTGAGCTGCTCGGCGTTGAGTACGGTATGAACCTGGACGGTACGTGGCATTCGAAATTTCCCTGGCCCTTGGGGCTTCTGCGAATGCGAAGCCTTCGAATGCCAGTCTAGAAATTCCTTATGTCATATACATGACGCGAGAGGGATCTCCTCCCTTACATCGAGGCTTCGAGCATCGCCTTGTAGTCGTCGCGCGAAGCCAGCCGCGGGTTGGTCTTGTGGCAGTGGTCGGCCATGGCGCCATCGATGATCTGCTCGAACAGGGCGGGCGTGACGCCCACCTCGGCCAGGCCCTTGGGCAGGCCGAGGCGCGCGTTCATGTCGCGGATCGCATCGCCGAGATCGCCGGGCGAATCGAGGTGCATGGCCCGCGCCATGCGCTGCAGCCGCTGCTCCTTCTGCACCGATTCGGCGCCCGCATTGAAGTGGATCACGGCCGGCAGGAAGAGGGCGTTGAGCGTGCCGTGGTGCAGGCGCGGGTCGACGCCGCCCAGGCTGTGGCTCAGCGAATGCACGCAGCCCAGCCCTTTCTGGAATGCCATGGCGCCCTGCATCGACGCGCTCATGAGATTGAGGCGCGCCTCGCGGTCGCTGCCGTCTTTTGTGGCGCGTTCGATGTGCAGCCAGGCGCGCTCCAGGCCGTCGAGCCCGATGCCGTCGGCCGGCGGATTGAACGCAGCCGACATGAAGGTTTCCATGCAGTGCGCAATGGCGTCCATGCCGGTGGCGGCGGTGAGCCGGGGCGGCAGGCCGAGCGTGAGCTCGGGGTCGCAGATGGCGGCCTTGGGCATCAGGAACCAGCTGTGGAAGCCGAGCTTGCGGTGGTCGTCGACGATCACGATGGCGCCGCGCGCCACCTCGCTGCCGGTGCCGCTGGTGGTGGGCACCGCAATGAGCGGCACCGCGCGCTCGGTGATCTTCGGCGAGCCGCCCTCGATGGTGGCGTAGGTCTTGAGCGGGCCTTCGTGCGTGGCGGCAATCGCCACGCCCTTGGCGCAGTCGATGGCGGAGCCGCCACCCACCGCGATGAGCCCGTCGCAGCGGCCGCTGCGGTACAGCTCGACGGCCGCACGCACGGCGGCCTCGGTGGGGTTGGAAGGCGTCTGGTCGAACACCGCCACCTCGAGGTCGGCAATGGCATCGAGCGCCTTCTGCAGCACGCCGGCCGCGCGCACGCCCGCGTCGGTCACGATCAGCGGCCGGTTGATGCCGATGCGCGCGCATTCGCTGGACAGCAGCTGGATGGCGCCGAATTCGAACTGGATCTGGGTGAGGTATTGGATGAGGGCCATGAGGTGGGTTTGCCTGGGGCAGTACGATTGCAGACCACCCAAATCTAACAAGCAGGGACAGTCTTGCACATGAACAAAACCCTTGCCGCTGTCGCGCCCGGCACATGGCGGCCGCCGCTCACCGCGAAGATGGCCGGCGTGGTCGAGCGCATGGCGCGGGCCGGCCATCCTTCGCTCGACCAGCTCACACCCGACGAGGCCAAGGCATCCTACGAGAAAGGCGCGGGCGTGCTCGAAGTGCCGAAGCCCGCGCTGGCGCGCATCGATGATTTCACCATTCCGGCGCGCGATGGCTTCGCGATTCCTGCGCGGCTCTACGCCCCGTCGGCAACGGCGGTGCTGCCGGCGCTGATGTATTTCCATGGCGGCGGCTTCACGGTCGGCAACATCCGCACGCACGATACGCTGTGCCGCGTGCTGAGCAGCAAGAGCGGCTGCGCGGTGGTGTCGGTCGACTACCGATTGGCGCCCGCATTCAAGTTTCCGACGGCATCGAATGATGCATGGGATGCCTTCGCCTTCCTCGCCCACGAAGGGGGCCGCGTCGGCGTCGACATCGAGCGCCTTGCGGTGGGCGGCGACAGCGCCGGCGGCACGCTGGCCGCTGTGTGCGCCATCCTCGCGCGCGACGCGGGCCTGCCGCTCGCGCTGCAGATGCTCATCTATCCCGGCACCGCGGCGCACCAGGACACGGCCTCGCACCGGCGCTACGCCCATGGCCCGCTGCTCACCAAGGCGCTGATCGACTATTTCTTCGGCCAGTACGTGCGCACGCCGGCCGACCGCGACGACTGGCGCTTTGCGCCGCTGTTGGCCGACGACGTCGACGGCGTGGCGCCTGCATGGATCGGCCTGGCCGAATGCGATCCGGTGGTGGACGAGGGCATTGCCTACGCCGACAAGCTCCGTGCCGCGGGCGTGGCGGTCGACCTGGAAATCTACCGCGGCGTGATCCACGAATTTCTGAAAATGGGCCGCGCCATCCCCGAGGCGCTGCAGGCGCAGGACGACGCGGCCCGTGCACTCAAGGACGCACTGAACCCATGACCGACGAAGCCACGCCCCAACGAAAAGACTTCCGCTTCTTTCACCGCCTGCGCGTGCGCTGGGCCGAAGTCGACATGCAGAAGATCGTATTCAATGCGCACTACCTGATGTACTTCGACACCGCCATTGCCGACTACTGGCGTGCGCTCGCGCTGCCGTACGAAGAGGCCATGCATGCGCTGGGCGGCGACCTCTACGTGCGCAAGGCCACGGTCGACTTTCGCGCCTCCGCGCGCATGGACGACGTGATCGACGTGGGCATGAAGTGCGCGCGCATCGGCAATTCGTCCATCGTCTTCGAGGGCGCGCTGTTCCGGCAGGACCAGTACCTGGTGGGCTGCGAACTCGTCTATGTGTTTGCCGACCCGGCCACGCAAACCTCGAAGCCGGTGCCGCCTGCCTTGCGCGAAATCCTCACGGGCTTCGAGGCCGGCGAGCCGATGCGCACGGTGGAAACGGGCGGCTGGAAAACGCTGGGCGAAGGCGCGGGTGCGCTGCGGCGCGCGGTCTTCATCGAGGAGCAGAACATTCCCAAGGAACTGGAGTGGGACGCGCACGATGCCGTGGTGCTGCATGCGGTGGCCCGCAACCGGCTCGGCCAGGTGATCGCGACCGGCCGGCTGCTCGATGCGGTCGATGGCACGGCCATGCTCGGCCGCATGGCCGTGCACCGCGCGCTGCGCAGCGGCGGCCACGGTGCCGCCGTGATGCAGGCGTTGGAGGCGGCCGCCAAGGCGCGCGGCGACCGCGAGATCGGCCTGCATGCGCAGCGCAGCGCCGAGCGCTTCTATGCGCGGCTGGGCTACGCCGTGCATGGCGAGCCTTTCGAGGAAGCCGGCATTCCGCACATCGAGATGCGCCGCACGCTGGGTTGATCGCAGCGCCCGAGACGGCGCTCAATAGCGCGCCGGCGGATCGGGCACGTAGCCCATCTCCGAACCCGGGAAGGCGGACGGGCCCTCGGGGCGCGGCCAGCGCGCGGGTGGAGGCACCGGAATCACACCCGCGGCAATGAGGTTCTCGCGGCTGTCGTAGCGGATGCGAACCACCTCGTCGGGCGTGGACTGTGCGCGTTCGAAGGCGGTGTGGACTACGTGCGAGGTCTCGCGCCGGCCGTGGGCGGTGCCCAGGCTCGGGCTGGGCGGCGATGGCCGGGCCAGGCTGCCTTTCGCCGATGCGGCGGATTCAGCGCCCAAGGCGCTGTCGGCGGAGCGGGCCTGTGCGGCAGGTGCAGCGGGTGCGGCCTCCGCCACCGTCGGCGGCAGCGAAGGCGGCTCGGGCACACGCTCGCGGAACATCGCGACGCCGATCACGCCCACGTCGTCCGGCCGCCCGGTGCGGCTTGCGTACGAATTGCCGATGGAGGTGAATTCGAAGGCCGCGATCTGCGAAGCGCTCTTGCGCCAGCCGGTGATGTCGCTGCGCTCGCCACCGGAAAACACATAGCCGTTCTGCAGCACGCCCGCGGTTTCGCCCGTCACGATGTTGACGCCGTCCACCGACATCACGGCCATGACGCGTTCGCCCACCGCATTGCGCGCGCGGATCGCGTAGCGCGCGCCGGGCCGGCCCGCTACCCAGTATTCGCCGCGGTGGCGGTAGATCGGCAGTTCGCGGCCGCTTGCGCGGTCGACCACGCTGAGCTGCATCAGCGAACCGATGCGGTTGAAGGTCGAAGGCGGCGGCCGCACCGGGCTTTCGGCGCATGCCGGCAGCACGCCCAATGCGGTCCATGCGAGGGCGGTCGAGAAGAGGAGTCTGCGCTTCATGATGGTCTTTCCTTGCCAGGAGTGGATCGGTACGGCTTCTACGGAGCAGCACCGGCGGCAGGGTTAAACGCGCGCAAAAAAAGCGCTGCCTCTTTCGGGGCAGCGCCAGGCGTCCAAGTCTTCGGACGCTGGGGGATTCGAAAAAAGACTAGATGTCTTCGAGCAGCGGATACGGCAGCGGCTCGACCGTGAGCGCCGGTCCGCCGGCGCTGCCCGCATGCAGCCCGCCGGTTTCGAGCGCCGAGATCTGGATCGAGATCAGCGCGGCCCAGCCGCCGCCGGGCGCCGGCGCGGCCTGCGCCACCGTGCCCACGGGTTGCTCGGCATCACCGGCCGCGAACACTTCCTGCCCGGCGCCGAGGGGTGCATCGGCCTGCACGAGATAGGTGCGCCGCTTCAAGGTGCCGCGGAACTGGCTGCGCGCCACGATTTCCTGGCCCGGGTAGCAGCCCTTCTTGAAGTTCACGCCGCCCACGGATTCGTAGTTGATCATCTGCGGCACGAAGGCCTCGACCACCGGCGTGGTCACGGTCACGATGCCGCTGCGGACCTCGCTCCATTGCCACAGCTGCGCATCGAGCGCCGGACCCGTGGGGGCCGGGCTGCCGGCCGGGGCGATCCACATGGCGCGCGGCACGCCGTCGGCCGGGTAGAGCGACACCGCGCTGACGCCGTCGCCGATGGCGGTGCGCTGGCCGGGCAGGGCGGTGGCATCGAGGCCGTTGGCAGCCAGCGCGGTGCCGGCAAGGCCGTACAGCGCGAATTGCTCCGTGGCGTCGGTGAGCCTGGCCTTGGCGCGCAGCACGTACATCGACAGGCGCTTGAGCGTGGCGGCCAGGATGTCGCGGCTGCAGACCAGCAGCACCAGTTCCGGCTGCGGCCGGATGCCGACAAAGCTGGCGATCACGCGGCCCTTGGCGGTGCAAAGCGCGGCCAGGCGGGCCTCGGTGGCGCCCAGCAGCGCGAAATCCTGGGTGAGCTGTCCATGCAGGAAGCTGGCGGCATCGGGTCCCTCGGCGCGGATCACGCCAAGGCCGGAAAGAGCGGTAACACCATTGAGAACGGCAGTAGTCATCGCTGAATTATCATGGTCGGAGCCGTTCCGTCCGGTCCGCAGGGAATCCCGCCCCGGTTCCCGCAGGGCCACCGACTTTTCGCCCTGATTCGTTTTTCTTTTCTCCGCTATTTCATCCGGACCCGTGCGCCGCTTCTTCCTCACGCTTTTCCTGCTCGCCGCCCTGGCTGCGCTCGGCCTCGGCGCCGCCGGCCTCTGGTGGGTGCACCAGCCGCTCAAGCTGCCCGCGCCCAGCGTCGATCTTTCCGTGGAGCCCGGCACCACGCCGCGCGGCGTTGCGCAGGCGGTGGCCGATACCGGCACCGAGGTGCAGCCGCAGCTGCTCTATCTCTGGTTCCGCATTTCGGGGCAGGACCGCCAGATCCGCGCCGGCAGCTACGAGCTGGAGCGCGGCATCACGCCCAAGATGCTGCTCAACGTGCTGGTGCGCGGCGAGGAGGCCACCCGCAGCATCGTGCTGGTCGAAGGCTGGAACATCCGGCAGGTGCGCGCCGCGCTCGCCAAGGCCGAACAGCTCAAGCCCGAAACCGTCGGCCTGCCCGACGACGCCCTGATGGCCAAACTCGGCCGGCCCGGCGTGCATCCCGAAGGCCGCTTCTTCCCCGACACCTACACCTACTCGAAGGGCTCGACCGACATCGCGCTGCTGCAGCGCGCCATGCGGGCCATGGACAAGAAGCTGGAAGCGGCATGGGCCGCCCGGGCGGCCGATTTGCCGCTTCAATCGGCGGATCAGGCGCTGATCCTGGCCAGCATTGTCGAAAAGGAGACAGGAAAGGCCAAGGACCGCTCCGAGATCGCCGCCGTCTTCGTCAACCGGCTGCGTGCCGGCATGCCGCTGCAGACCGACCCGACCGTGATCTACGGCCTGGGCACAGCGTTCGACGGCAACCTGCGCAAGAAGGACCTGCTGGCCGACACCCCCTGGAACACCTACACCCGCGGCGGCCTGCCGCCCACGCCCATCGCCATGCCGGGCAAGGCGGCGCTGCTGGCGGCAGTGCAGCCGGCGCAGAGCAAGTCGCTGTACTTCGTGTCGCGCGGTGACGGCACCAGCCAGTTCAGCAGTTCGCTCGACGACCACAACCGCGCGGTCAACCGCTACCAGCGCGGCGGCGCCGAACCCAAACCGAAAGTTGCGCAATGAGTGACGGCCTGTTCCTGACGCTAGAGGGCATCGATGGCGCCGGCAAGTCGAGCCATCTCGACGCGATGGAGGCGCTCTTCAAGGCCCGCGGCCGCACGGTCGTGCGCACGCGCGAGCCCGGTGGCACGCCGCTCGCCGAAACCCTGCGCGGCCTGGTTCTCGAACAGCCGATGGACCCGCTGACCGAATCGCTGCTGGTGTTCGCGGCGCGGCGCGACCACATCGTGCAGGTCATCGAGCCGGCGCTGGCGCGCGGCGACGTGGTGCTGTGCGACCGCTTCACCGATGCCACCTTCGCCTATCAGGGCGCGGGCCGCGACTTCGATACGCAAGTGCTGTCGACGCTGGAGCAATGGGTGCAGGGGGGCAGGGGAGCGGCAGGGCTGCTGCAGCCCCACATCACGCTCTGGTTCGACCTGGCGCCCGAAATTGCTGCCCGGCGTCTGGCGGGCGCGCGCCTGCCCGACAAGTTCGAGTCCCAGCCGGTCGAATTCTTCCGGCGCGTCGCGGCGGGCTATGCGGCCCGTGCGGCAGCCGATGCGCCGCGATTCGTGCGCATCGACGCCAGCCAGACGCGCGACCAGGTCTGGCAGCAGGTCGAGGCGGCGCTCGTTGCGCGCGGCGCGCTGGCACCCGCAGGCGGAGCGCCGCGATGAGC
The DNA here is from genome assembly GCF_041154485.1 of Variovorax sp. V93. Classification (NCBI taxonomy): domain Bacteria; kingdom Pseudomonadati; phylum Pseudomonadota; class Betaproteobacteria; order Burkholderiales; family Comamonadaceae; genus Variovorax; species Variovorax sp. V93. The sequence continues at coordinate 2,710,737 of NZ_AP028669.1, forward strand.
ACGCCCGCGCTTTCGCCCTGGTTGCATCGGCCGCTCGCGGAACTGCTGCGCCAGCGCGGCCATGCGTGGCTGCTGCAGGGGCCGTCGGGACTCGGCCAATACGAACTCGCGCTCGCGCTTGCCGCGGCCTGGCTGTGCGAACAGCCCAACAAGGAGGAGGGCGGCACCGCCTGCGGCCATTGCCCGAGCTGCCACGCCATCGAGGTGCGCACCCACGCCGACCTTTGCGTGCTGATGCCCGAGGTCGCCATGCAGGAGCTTGGCTGGCCGCTCGACGAAAAGGCGCAGGCCGACATCGACGACAAGAAGCGCAAGCCCAGCCGCGAGATCCGCGTCGAGGCCATGCGCGATGCCGTCGGCTTTGCCCAGCGCACCAGCGCGCGCGGCCGCGGCAAGGCGGTGCTGGTGTATCCCGCCGAGCGCATGAACACCATCACCGCCAATGCGCTGCTCAAGACGCTCGAGGAGCCGGTCGGCGACGTGCGCTTCGTGCTGGCCAGCGAGGCGGCCTGGCAATTGCTGCCGACCATCCGCAGCCGCTGCCTGGGCTTCACGCTGCCCTGGCCCGAGACGGCCGAGGCCGAAGCCTGGCTGGCCGCGCAGGACGTGCCCGCCGCCGATGCCGCCGCATTGCTGCGCGCCGCCGGCGGGCGCCCCAGCGATGCCTTGCGGCTTGCGCGCTCCGGCCAGTCGCCCAGGGCCTGGTCGCTCTTGCCCAAGGCCGTTTCGCGCGGCGACGTGGCCGCGCTTGCGGACCAGTCGCCATCGCAGGCCATCGGCTCGCTGCAAAAGCTTTGCCACGACCTGATGGCCGTTGGCAGCGGCGCCGCGCCGCGCTTCTTCGATGCCGCCGACCTGCCGCCCGCGGTACCTTCGCACCTGGCGCTCGCGCGCTGGTCGAAGTCGCTCGCGAACGCCGCCAGGACCGCCGAACACCCCTTCAATGCGGGCCTGATGCTGGAAGCGCTTGTGAGCGAAGCGCGAACCACCCTAAACTCTGCTGCTCGCCGCCCATGAACCAACCAGCCGCACCCGCACCCGCCGCCCCGGCGCCTCAACGGCCGAGCGTGATCCAGCTCGCCATCAAGGAAAAGGGCGCGCTCTATGCCGCCTACATTCCGCTCTTTGCCGAAGGCGGTATCTTCATTCCGACCACGCGCGAATACCGGCTGGGCGACGATGTCTACGTGCTGCTGACCCTCCCTGAAGACCCGCAGCGCTACCCGGTGGCCGGCAAGGTCGCATGGATCACGCCGCAGCGCGCCGCGGGCAACCGGGCACCGGGCGTGGGCATCCGTTTTCCGTCGGACGAGAAATCGCGCCAGCTCAAGGCCCGCATCGAAGCGGCGCTCGGCGGCTCGATGGCTTCCGACCGGCCGACACAAACCATTTAGCTCGCCCCCAGGCTGCGCGCACTTCGTGTCGCTACGCCCACCCCCTACCGGGGGCAATACCAGCGGCCCGGCAGAGCCGGTTTCGCGGTATTTCTGGAATGGGGCCAGCCGCCGCTCCTCTGACACGACATGTTCACCGATTCCCACTGCCACCTCACTTTCCCTGAATTCGCGGACCAGATGCCGCAAATCCGCGCCGCCATGGCCGAGGCGCAGGTCGACCGGGCCCTGTGCATCTGCACCAAGCTCGAGGAGTTCGACGACGTGCAGGCGCTGGCTGCGCGCTACGACAACTTCTGGGCCAGTGTCGGCGTGCACCCCGACAACGAGGACATCGCCGAACCCACGGTGGACGACCTGGTGCGCCGCGCGGCCTTGCCGCGCGTGGTGGCCATCGGCGAAACCGGGCTCGACTACTACCAGATGGAAGAGCGAAAGGGCGGGCGCAGCATTGCCGACATGGAATGGCAGCGCGACCGCTTCCGCGTGCACATCCGCGCCGCGCAGCAGACCCGCATGCCGCTGGTCATCCACACGCGCGAAGCCTCGGCCGACACGCTGGCCATCCTCAAGGAGGAGGGCGAGGACGGCGCCGGCAACGCTGCGGGCGGCGTGTTCCATTGCTTCACCGAGACCGCCGAAGTGGCGCGCGCCGCGCTCGACCTGGGCTTTTATATTTCCTTTTCGGGCATCCTGACCTTCAAGAAGGCGCAGGACCTGCGCGACGTGGCGGCCTTCGTGCCGCTCGACCGGATGCTGATCGAAACCGACAGCCCGTACCTGGCGCCCGTGCCATACCGCGGCAAGACCAACAATCCATCCTACGTGCCCTTTGTGGCGAAGCAGATCGCCGAACTGCGCAAGCTGCCGCTCGAAGCCGTGGCCGAGGCCACGAGCCACAACTTCGAAGCGCTGTTCAAGGGAGTCAAAGCAATATGAAGAAATACATCAAGAAGTTCTTGTATCTTGCTGTCGTAACAGCAATTTTTTCCGCCCATGCAGGCTCGTTCGAAGACTTCTTCCGGGCCGTGCGCGGCGACAACGCGAGCGGCGTGCGCACCCTGCTGAACCGCGGTTTCGACCCCAACACACGCGACGAGCACGGCCAGACCGGCCTGATCATTGCGCTGCGCGAACCGTCCCCCAAGGTGGTCCAGGTGCTGCTCGAATCGCCGCAGACCGACGTCGACCTGGCCAATGCCAAGGACGAAACCCCGCTGATGCTGGCCGCCATCAAAGGCCAGCAGGACGTGGTCGCGCAGCTGCTCAAGCGCGACGCCGCCGTCAACAAGACCGGCTGGACGCCGCTGCATTACGCCGCGAGCAGCGGCCAGCTGAGCATCATGAAGGTGCTGCTCGACAAGTTCGCCTTCATCGATGCGCAATCGCCCAACGGCACCACGCCGCTCATGATGGCCGCGATGTACGGCTCGACCGAGGCCGTGAAGCTCCTGCTGGCCGAAGGCGCGGACACCGCGATGAAGAACCAGCTCGGCATGACGGCCGTCGACTTCGCGAACAAGGCCAACCGTCCGGAAGCCGCGCAGCTGATCGCGGCTGCGGCTGGCGCCAAGGCCGATCCCAAGGCCATTCCGAAGGATGGCAAATGGTGAGCTTCCACACGCTCCATTGAGGGCCGGATCCGCCGCATCGGCAGGCTCGGGAAAACGCCAAAAAAAGGGCGCCCGCGCCTCGTGCGAGACTCTGCGCTGAAGGAGAAACAGAGATGAATACGTTCCTATTCATAATCTTTTTGCTGTCCATCGGACTGCTTGTGCTCGCAGCGGTCGCCAAGAAGAACTCGGCGCAAAACAGCAGCGGCTTCGTCGACAAGCCCAAGGCGCGCCCGCCGCTCACGGCACGCGAACAGGCCATGTACAACCGGCTGGTGCAGACGCTGCCGGACTTGGTGGTGCTGCCGCAGGTCAGCTTCGGAGCATTGCTCACGGCCCGCACGCGCGCGGCGCGAAGCTCGTTCAGCCGGAAGATCGCCGACTTCGTCGTGTGCGACCGTTCGTTCAAGGTCGTGGCCGTGGTCGCGTTCGGCGGCGACAAGAGCAGCAAGGGGAAGTCGCAGCGCGACCTGGACCGCGAGGCGCTGCTGGTGGAGGCCGGCTACCGCGTACTGCGCTATCCGCGGGTGCCGGATGTGGGGCGCGTGGAGGCCGACTTCGATCCGACGCTGGCGTCGGTGAGTCCCATGGGTTCCTGAGGGCGGGCTGGATTTTGCCGGGATTGGCGTCCGATCGGTCCACTCCAAAAAGGAACACAATGTGCATTATGTTAAATAACATTGATGCCGACCGCACCCTGCAGGACCTTGCCGTCCATGCCCCATTGCTTTCTTCTGCAACTGCTGCGGTAAATCCTTGTCGCCATTGGCAGTCGGCCGGCAGCCCCGTCGGGATCAGCTCTTGGGCTTTGCGTATTCCTCTGCGCTGATCACCTCGAAGCCAACGAACGGGTCATTGCCTTCGACCCATGCGTCATGGCCCGGTGGAATGGTGTACGACATGCCTTCCTCCAGGGTGGTCTTCGAGCCGTCATTCATTTGCACGGTTATCCGCCCGGAAACCACGTACCCGACGTGAGCGACCTGGCAGCTCTCCGTGCCGACGACCGGCTTGATGCACTTCGACCAGCGCCATCCGGGCTGGAACTTGAAGCGTCCCAGCGTGTATCCCTCGAGGCGGACCACTTCGACGCGCGTTTTTTCCGGCTCCCGAACCTCGTCCGGCTCGTCATGGGATTTCGTCTGAAGCTTGGTGACATTCATGGGACTTGCCATCACTACTCTCCTTGCACGAGTGAGCAGTTGGTCCGCGGCAGCCTCGTGCGAAACCGCGCGTCGAACGATTGCATGTTAGTCCCGGGCCACGCTCGTCAGCGACTCATTTTTCGCCCGGTAGGTACCCCGGTGGCGTGCATCTCGGGCACGTGCGCGGAATTTCCAGCGCTAAAGTGCTGATTGCGATGCTCAGCCAGACCACCACCACGCTCGACTTCGACACCGATGGCCGCGGCCTTCTGGAAATCACAGGCGCCGTCGCGCAATGGGTCGAACGCACCAGCTTTCAAACCGGGCTGCTGACGCTCTTCATCCGCCATACCTCGGCCAGCCTGCTGGTGCAGGAGAACGCGGATCCGGATGTGCAGGCAGACCTCGACCGTTTCCTTGCGCGCCTGGTGCCCGATGGCGATCCGCTGTTCCGGCACCGCGACGAAGGGCCGGACGACATGCCGGCCCATGTACGTTCGGCGCTGACCGCGGTCCAGCTTTCCATTCCCGTGACGAACGGGCGCATGGCCCTGGGCACCTGGCAGGGCATCTATCTGTGGGAGCACCGGGTGAGGCCGCATCGCAGGCAGGTGGCGCTGCACCTGATCGGGTCCTAGGGGCCCGCCCACCGGCCACCGCCCTGCTCTCTTGCGCCTGGCACGCCGCTCGCGGCTACTCCAGCGTGAACCCGATCTTCACCGTCACCTGCCAGTGCGCGACCTTGCCGTCCACCACGTGGCCACGCGTCTCGGTGACAGTGAACCATTGGATGTTGCGGACCGTCTCGTGCGCCTTGGTGATGGCCGTCTGCACGGCATCCTCGATGCCGATCGGCGAAGAGCCGGTCAGCTCGAGCGACTTGTAAACGTGATTCGACATGTCTTTTGCTCCTTGAATTGGTGCGCCGCAGCTGCTCTTCGTGCGGATCGGCCGCACGGCACACATGTTGACCCCTCGGCTCGCTTGTTGGAAGTGCCGGGCGACGGGTTTTTCGCGCCGCGCGAGTGCGGTGTGGAGCAGGCACGGTCTTTGCATGACCGAAAGTTCACGGTGTAACGAAGCACTGTTTTGGTGAGGTTTCCGCGGTCCTGCGGAGCCCGGAGCGTGAAGAGCGCCCAGCACCCCCGCCCGCGCTTCCGCAGGCATTCCTACCCCCTAACCCCGCCGAACAACGCGGCCCCGCAAGGGCTGCGCTTCGGCATTTGCATTGTTGTTTCGAATCAGCTGATTCCCCGAAAGGCCCACCCATGATGAAGAAACTCAAGCTCGTGATGGTCGGCAACGGCATGGCCGGCGTGCGCACGCTGGAGGAGCTCCTGAAGCTCGCGCCCGACCTGTACGACATCACCGTCTTCGGTGCCGAGCCGCACCCCAACTACAACCGCATCCTCTTGTCGCCCGTGCTCGCGGGCGAGCAGACCGTCGACGAGATCGTGCTCAACAGCTGGGAGTGGTACGCCGAGAACCACATCACCCTGCACGCCGGCAAGAAGGTGGTCGAGGTCGACCGCGTCAAGCGCATCGTGCGCGCCGAAGATGGCACCGAAGCCCCCTACGACCGCCTCCTGATGTGCACCGGCTCCAACCCCTTCATGCTGCCCGTGCCCGGCCGCGACCTGAAGGGCGTCATCGCCTACCGCGACATCGCCGACACCGACTACATGATCGAGACCGCCAAGACCCACAAGAGCGCCGTCGTCATCGGCGGCGGCCTGCTCGGGCTGGAGGCGGCCAACGGCCTGATGCTGCGCGGCATGGACGTCACCGTGGTGCACGTCATGCCCTGGCTCATGGAGCGCCAGCTCGACGACGTCGCCGGCAAGCTCCTGCAGAAGTCGCTCGAAGACCGCGGCCTGAAGTTCCTCATCGGCGCCCAGACCCAGGAGCTGGTGGGCAACGACCAGGGCCGCGTGGCCGCCATCCGCTTCAAGGACGGCACCGAAGTGCCCGCCGACCTGGTCGTCATGGCTGTCGGCATCCGCCCCAACACCGAGCTGGCCGAGCAGATGCGCCTGCACTGCAACCGCGGCATCGTCGTCACCGACACCATGCAGACCGTGACCGATGCGCGCATCTACTCGGTGGGCGAATGCGCGGCCCACCGCGGCATCGCCTACGGCCTGGTCGCCCCCCTGTTCGAGCAGGCCAAGGTCGCGGCCAACCACCTGGCCCAGTTCGGCATCGGGCGCTACCTGGGCTCGCTCACCTCCACCAAGCTCAAGGTCACCGGCATCGACCTCTTCTCCGCCGGCGAGTTCATGGGCGGCGAGGGCACCGAGGAGATCGTCATGAGCGACCCCTTCGGCGGGGTCTACAAGAAACTCGTCATCAAGGACGACAAGCTGGTGGGCGCCTGCCTGTACGGCGACACGGTGGACGGCAGCTGGTACTTCAAGCTGCTGCGCGACGGGCGCAGCGTGCACGACATCCGCGACAAGCTGATGTTCGGCGAGTCCAACATCGGCGACACCGGCCACGAGGGCCACAGCAAGGCCGCCAGCATGCCCGACGACGCCGAGGTGTGCGGCTGCAACGGCGTGACCAAGGGCACCATCTGCAAGGCCATCAAGGACAAGGGCCTGTTCACCCTGGACGAGGTCAAGAAGCACACCAAGGCCAGCGCCAGCTGCGGCTCGTGCACCGGGCTGGTCGAGCAGATCCTGATGTTCACCGCCGGCGGCGACTACTCGGCCACGCCGAAGAAGAAGGCGGTGTGCGGCTGCACCGACGCGAACCACCAGGACGTGCGCGACGCCATCCGCCGGGAACACTACCTGACGCACGACGAGGTCTACCGCAACCTGGGCTGGCGCACGCCCAACGGCTGCGCCACCTGCCGCCCGGCCATCAACTACTACCTGATCAGCACCTGGCCCAAGGAGGCCAGGGACGATCCGCAGAGCCGCTTCATCAACGAGCGCAGCCACGCCAACATCCAGAAGGACGGCACCTATTCCGTCATTCCCCGGATGTGGGGCGGCCACACCACGCCCGACGAGCTGCGGCGCATCGCGGACGCGGCCGACAAGTACAAGATCCCGACCGTCAAGGTCACGGGCGGCCAGCGCATCGACCTCCTGGGGGTGAAGAAGGAGGACCTGGAGGGCGTGTGGAAGGACATCGGCATGCCCTCGGGCTTTGCCTATGCCAAGAGCCTGCGCACGGTGAAGACCTGCGTGGGCAGCGAGTGGTGCCGCTTCGGCACGCAGGACTCCACCCAGATGGGCAAGGACCTGGAGCGCGCGCTGTGGGCGATGTATTCGCCGCACAAGGTGAAGCTGGCGGTCTCGGGGTGCCCCCGCAACTGCGCCGAGGCCGGGATCAAGGACGTGGGGGTGATCGGGGTGGATTCGGGCTGGGAGCTGTACGTGGGCGGCAACGGCGGGATCAAGACCGAGGTGGCGCAGTTCCTGGTGAAGGTGAAGACGGCGGCCGAGGTGATGGAGTATTCGGGCGCCTTCCTGCAGCTGTACCGCGAGGAAGGCTGGTACCTGGAGCGCACGGTGCACTACATCGGGCGGGTGGGGCTGGACTATGTGAAGAAGAAGATCCTCGAAGACGAAGCTGGCCGCAAGGCGCTGTGGGAGCGGCTGCAGTTCGCGCTGGATGGGGAGCCCGATCCGTGGTTCGAATCGAGCCAGGCGCAGGTGGATGTGCGGCAGTTCACGCCGGTGGCGGTGGTGCACGAAGCAACGCAGGCGGCCTGAACGGCAAGGAGAAAACAACTCATGAGCAACAACAGCAACAGCAACGAATGGCAGGTGATCTGCCGCGTCGAGGACATCCCGGTGCTGGGCGCGCGCCGCGTGGCGCGGCCGGTGGGCGTGGATGTGGCGGTGTTCCGCAACGCCGAGGACCAGGTGTTCGCGCTGCTCGACCGCTGCCCGCACAAGGGCGGCCCCTTGAGCCAGGGCATCGTGTTCGGCACCAGCGTGGCCTGCCCGCTGCACAACTGGGCCATCGGGCTGCAGGACGGCTGCGCCCAATCGCCCGACGAAGGGTGCACGCCGCGGTTTGCGGTGAAGGTGGCCGAAGGCGTGGTGCATCTGGACTCGAAAGAACTCGCGACGCATGCCGTCGAACTGGAGCGCCCCGTTGCAGGGCCCGCGAACCGCGCCCGCCTGTCCGAAGACACGGCCGCCTGAACCGCCGAGCCACCATGAGCCTCACTCTGACTTCCTCGACGCCTGCGACGCATGTCCGGGCGCCCATGGCGCTCGGCCGCTGCACCCTCGTCGGTGCCGGCCCCGGCGATCCCGAACTGCTCACGCTGAAGGCGCTCAGGGCCATCCAGTCGGCCACCGTGCTGCTCGTCGACGACCTGGTCAGCGACGACATCGTCGCCATGGCGGCGCCCGGCGCGCGCGTGATCCAGGTCGGCAAGCGCGGCGGCTGCAAGAGCACGCCGCAAAGTTTCATCGAGCGGCTGATGATCATGGCGGTTCGCGAAGGCGAGCAGGTGGTCCGGCTCAAGGGCGGCGACCCTTTCATCTTCGGACGCGGCGGTGAAGAGGTCGAGCACCTCGCGCAGGCCGGCATCCATGTGGAAGTGGTGAACGGCATCACGGCCGGACTGGCCGGGCTCACTTCGCTCGGCGTGCCGCTCACGCACCGTGCGCATGCGCAGGGCGTGGTGTTCATCACCGGCCACGCCAAGCCCGGATCACCGGGGCCCGACTGGCGCACGCTGGCCGCCACGGCCCATTCGGCGCGCCTCACGCTGGTCATCTACATGGGCGTATCGAGCGCAGGCTCGATCCAGGACGAACTGCTGAGCGGACTGCCGCCGGCCACGCCGATCGTGGTGGTGCAGAACGCCAGCCTGCCTTTGCAGCGGCACGCCGTCGGCACGCTGGCGACGCTGCAGCGCACGATTGCCGACAACGGCCTTGGCAGCCCTTCGATCATCGTGGTCGGCGATGTGCTGCAAGGGCTCGCGGCCGCAACTCGCGCGGCGCAGCCCGCGCTGGAGAAGGCCGCCTGAGGCGCAGCCCCCTTCCCTTTTTTTCGTTCAGCCTCCCACTCTTCAATCCCAAAGAAAAAAGCCATGGCCTATCTGCAGCCTTCCGAATTCGTCACCAAGATGGTGGACGCTGGTGAATCCAAGATCTTCATGTCCACGCGCGACACGCTCATCCGCGCCTTCATGGCAGGCGCGATCCTCGCGCTGGCGGCGGTGTTTGCCGTCACCATCAACGTGCAGACCGGCTATTCGATCATCGGCGCGATCCTGTTTCCCGTCGGCTTCTGCATCCTCTACCTGCTCGGCTTCGACCTCCTGACCGGCGTGTTCGTGCTGACGCCGCTCGCGCTGATCGACAAGCGGCCGGGCGTGACCATCGGCGGCGTGCTGCGCAACTGGGGCCTGGTGTTCGTCGGCAATTTCCTCGGCGCCTTCACCGTGGCCGTGCTGATGGCCATCGTCTTCACCTTCGGCTTCACGAGCCCGCCCGACAAGGTCGGCCAGGTGATTGCCACGATCGGCGAGGCGCGCACGCTCGGCTACTCCGCCCATGGCGCTGCGGGCATGCTGACACTCTTCGTGCGCGGCATGCTGTGCAACTGGATGGTGTCCACCGGCGTGGTGGGTGCGATGATCTCCACTTCGGTGAGCGGCAAGGTGCTGGCCATGTGGATGCCGATCATGGTGTTCTTCTTCATGGTGTTCGAGCACTCGGTCGTCAACATGTTCCTCTTTCCGTCGGCGCTGCTCATGGGCGGCAATTTTTCGATCATGGACTACATCATCTGGAACGAGATCCCGACCGTGCTGGGCAACCTCGTCGGCGGCCTGTCGTTCACCGGCCTGACGCTGTACGCCACGCACGTGCGCACGGCGCCCAAGCGCGTCGTGCGCTGAATCTGCGCGCCGCCGCCGCGTGACGATGCGCCCCGGCCTCGCAGTCTCCATCGGCCAGCACTCCGACAAGGGACGCAAGGAAGCCAACCAGGACTTCCACGGCGCCGCCCTGCCGGAGGCGCCGGGCCGCAGCGCCAAGGGTGTGGCCGTTGCGATTGCCGACGGCATCAGCAGCAGCGACGTGAGCCATGTGGCCAGCGAGTCGGCGGTCAGGAGCTTCCTGACGGATTACTACTGCACCTCCGATGCCTGGAGCGTGAGCCGCTCGGCGCAACGCGTACTCACGGCGGCCAACGCCTGGCTGCACGCGCAGACCCAGAACAGCAGCGGCCGCTTCGACAAGGACCGCGGCTACGTCTGCACCTTCAGCGCGCTGGTCATCAAGTCGACCACGGCGCACGTCTTCCACGTGGGCGACACGCGCGTCTGCCGCTGGCATGCGGAGGCGCTCGAGCAGCTGACCGAAGACCACCGCGTCTCGGTGGCCGGCGGGCACAGCTACCTGAGCCGGGCGCTGGGCGTGGGCCCGCATGTGGAGATCGACTACCAGGCGCTCGCCATCGAGAAAGGCGACGTCTTCCTGCTGACCTCCGACGGCGTCCATGAGCACGTGGATGCGGCGGTCATCAGGGCCGCGCTGGAGGCGCACCCCGGCGACCTGGACGCCGCGGCAAGACGCATCGCCGAGGAAGCGTACCGGCGCGGCAGCCCCGACAACCTGACGGTGCAGATCGTGCGCGTCGACGCCCTGCCCGACGGCGACATCAACGAACTGCAGGCGCAGCGCGCGGCACTGCGCCTGCCGCCGATGCTCGAAGCGCGCATGCAGTTCGACGGCTACACCATCGTGCGCGACCTGCACCGCAGCAGCCGCAGCCACATCTACCTGGCGGTGGATGACGACACGGGCCGCAGCGTCGTGCTCAAGACGCCATCGGTCGACCTGCAGAACGACGAGGCGCACCTCGACCGCTTCCTGCTCGAGGAATGGGTGGCCCGCCGCATCGACAGCGCGCACGTGCTCAAGCCGCATGTCCCCGAGCGCAAGCGCAACTACCTCTACGTGGCGATGGAGTTCGTCGACGGGCAGACACTCGCGCAATGGATGATCGACAACCCGCGGCCGAGCCTGGAGTCGGTGCGTGGCATCGTGGAGCAGCTGGCCCGGGGGCTGCAGGCCTTCCATCGCATGGAGATGCTGCACCAGGACCTGCGGCCCGAGAACATCATGATCGACCGCACGGGCACGGTGCGGATCATCGACTTCGGCTCGGCCTGGGTGGCGGGCCTGGGCGACAGCACGCTGGCCGATCCGGCCCAGGTGCTGGGCACGGTGCAGTACACGGCGCCCGAATACTTCGTCGGCGATGGCGGCTCGCCTCGGTCCGACCTGTTCTCGCTGGCCGTGATCGTCTACCAGATGCTGACCGGCCGCTTGCCCTACGGCGCGCAGGTGGCGCGCATCCGCACGCGCGCGGACCAGCGCAACCTGCAATACCGCTCGGCGCTCGATGCGCAGCGAGCCATCCCGGCATGGATCGACGAAGTGCTGCGAAAGGCCCTGCACCCCAATCCGCTCAAGCGCCATGAAGCGCTGTCGGAATTCGTCGAGGACCTGCGCCAGCCGCCCCCCGATTTCCTGAACCGGCGCGGCACGCCGCTGCTCGACAAGAACCCGGTGGTCTTCTGGAAATGCGCCACCCTGCTGCTGGGCATGGCGGTGGTGGTGCTGCTCGGCGTGATCAGCCTGCGCAGCTGAGGGAGCGACAGCCGCCCCCTCGGGCCGCTCACCACTTCATCCGCACGCCCAGCGACGCGTTGACCGAGCTCTTCACCTTCGCATCGCCGCCCGAGGACCACAGCTTGCCCACTTCGCCGTACAGGCTGGTGGTGCTGCCCAGCGCCAGCGTGAAGCCGCCGGCCAGCTCGGTGCTGGTGCCGCCCGTGGACGCCACGATGTCGGTGCGCGTGGCGCCGTTCACGAAGCGCGCCACGTCTGCACCGCTCGAGCTCCTGTAGACGTTGAAGCGGCCGTACGGCTGCAGCGTGCCCAGGCCGGTGCCGAACTCGCCCTTCACGCGCAGGCCCGCGCGCGCGATCCAGCCGCTGTCCGCCTCGGGCTGGACCACCGCGCCGACGATCGCCGAGTTGTTCAGGTCCAGGTGCTGGTGGATCAATTGCAGCTGCGGCTCCACGCTCCAGCCGCTCGCCCCGAGCGCGAAGGCCTGGCCCACTTCGACGGACCCCAGCAGGCTGTGGCCCTTGCCCTCGACGCCGCCGCCGAGGTTCGGCTGCACCGTGTAGCGGTGGCGCCCCGACTGCACCACGGCATCGGCATAGAAGCCGCTGTCGCCGCTGTAGGTGCCATAGATGCCCATGTACTGGCTGCGCAGGTCGTTGCGGCCCACGCGCAGGTTCTGCAGGCCGCTGGCAAAGCCGCTCACCTTGGCATCGCCGTCGAGCTGGCCCACGTAGAGGCCGGCGCGCCAGTTGGGCGTGGCCAGCAGGTCGGTGCCGGCCTGCACGCCGGTCAGGCGTCCCTTGCTGGTGGGCGAGACGGTGCCGCCCTGCTGGATGTCGATGTCGGTGGAGAGCACGCGGGCCCAGGCGCGGCGGCCGGATCCGCCGGCCGGCATGGCGGCCGTGCCTTTCACGTCGTCGTCGCCCACGCGCTTGCGCAGGTCGCCCAGCATCGCGAGGCTGCCCTGGCGCAGCTGGCTCGGCAGCGCGGCATAGAGCGAGGCCTCGGCGCGGTAGGTGGGAACGACCACGGGTGGCGTGGCCGGAGGCGTCACGGGAGTCACGGGAGTCACGGGAGTCACGGGATCGACTGGCGGGACCACGTTCGTGGTCGAGCGCAGGTACCAGTTCTCCCCTGCCCCGTTCGCGTCGGCGGCATGCAGGCGGTACTCGTAGGCGCCCGCATCCACATGGCTGCCCGCGAGCGAGAAGGCGCTCTTCGTGGTCTGTGCGGTGGTGGTGGCGCCGTTGCGTGCGCTGATCACCTCGATGCCGTTGCCGCTGGTGAGCGCCCCCAGTCCGCTCAAGTTGACGATCTGCACCGTGGTGCTGCCGCTGGCGATGGCGGTGGACCCATCGAGTACCAGCCGGTCGCTCGCGCTGCCATCGGCGCCCAGCGCGGTGCCCAGGCGCAGCACGCCGTTGTTGCCGGCGTAAGGTCCGTTGACGGTCAAGGTGGTGCCCGGCGTGGTGCCGATGAGCGAGACAGTGCCGCTGTTGGCGAGCGAGGCCACGGTCTGGCTGAAGCCCGCGAGGTCCAGCGTGGCGCCGGCCGCCACGCTGTGCGCGGAACTCGCGCTGAAGGTGTTGGCCGCACCGGCGCGCAAGGTGCCCTGGGCCACGTTGGTGGCGCCGGTGTAGGTGTTGGCGCCGGTCAGCGTGAGCGTGCCGCTGCCCTGCTTGGTGATGAAGCCGCCGCCCGTGATGGCGCCGCTGAGCGTTTCGCTGAACGCGCCGGTGTCGATGACGGGGTCGTTGCTCCCGGTCAGCTCGATGGCGTTGGCGATGGTCAGTCCGTCGGCGCTGAAGCCGAGCGTGGTGCCGTCGTCCATCGCCAGCGTGCCGGTGCCCAGCGCCTGGCTGTGGCCCAGGTCGAGGCGGCCCTGCTTCAGCGCGGTGCCGCCGGTGTAAGTGTTGGCGCCGGACAGCGTCAGCGTGCCGGTGCCGACCTTCACCAGCGAGCCGCCGGTGCCGCCGTTCTCGCCGCCGTCCTCGACCGTACCGGCAAACTGCGAATCGCGTCCGCCTGCACCGAGCGAGACTGCATTCGCGCCCAGCAGCAGCCGTCCCTGGCCCGACAACGCCCCGATGCTCAGCGCACCCGTGTGGTAGGACGCATCGACGCGGCCATTGCCGTCGTTCACCAGGGTGGCGCTGTCTGCGCTGCTGCTGCCGATGAAATAGGTGACGCCGCCGGAGCGGTTCGTGATGGTGGCGGATCCGGCCGTGCTGCTGTCGTAGAAGCGTGCCTGCCCGCCGTTGTTGTCGATGACGGCGTTGCCCGCCGAGCCGTTCTGGATGAAGAAGGTGGCCGCGCCGCCGCCGTTGTTCACGATGTGTGCGTCGGCCGAGCTGGTCGTTTCGCGAAAGTACGTGAACCCGCTCTGGTTGTTGATGATTGTGGATGTGCCGCCGCTGCTCGTGCCGTAGAAATCCGTGCCGCTGGCATTGTTGTTGGTAATGAGCGATTGCCCCGCCGTGCTCGCGCCTCGGAAGGTCGTGAAGCCATTCTGGTTCGTGATGGCCAGTGCCTGCGCATCGACCCCGTCCAGGAACTCCAGCGCGGCATTGACCGTGACCGCGCCGCTGCCGAGCGCGCCGGTTGTCGCCGCCTGCAGGAGTCCCGCGCTCACCAGCGTGCCGCCGCTGTAGTTGTTGACGCCGCCGAGCACCAGCGTGCCGGCCCCGGTCTTTTGCAGGCTGCCGCTGCCGGAAAGCACGCCGTTGAGCGTCAGCGCCTGCGCAGAAACCACCTCGAAAGCCGCACCGCCCGATCCCAGCGTGACATTGCGCGTACCGGTGGTCGTTCCGGTGGCGCGCAAGGTGCCGCCGTCCAGCGTGAGCGTGCCGGCCGAGTTGCCGAGGGCGCCGTCGTCGGCAATCGCGAGCGTGCCGCCGAGCACGTTCCAGGGCGTCAGCTCGGTGGTGGTGCCGGTCAATGTCCAGGTGCTGGTGCCTGTCTTCTCGTAGCGGTCGAAGCCGCGGTAGGTGGCAGCGGCGAGCGACGTGGTGGCGCCGCCCAGTGCACCGGACAGGCGCAGCAGATTGCCAATGCCGTTCGCCACCAGCGTCCCGCTGACCACCGAGCCGCTCTGCAGTTCGATCGAGTTGTCGTTGCCGGTGATGCGCACCGCATCGCCGGGCGTGCTGCCGTCGCCGCCGGAGCCGCCGATCAGGGCGCCGGTGTTGACGATGGTGTTCGCGTTGCCGCGGATGCGCAGGCCTGCGCCTCCCACACCGTTGACCGCGCTGCTTCCGCCGGCACCGCCCGCACCTCCCACCAACGCGCCGGTATTGAGCACCGAGTTGCCGCTGGACTCCAGCGCCAGGCCGGCACCGCCTTCGCCGCCACCCCCGTGTAAGCCGGCAAAGGAGGTGCCGCCATCGCCGCCCCGCCCGCCGGTAGCGGTGCCGCTGTTCGTGACCGTGGCGCCCCCGCTCTGCAGCACCATGCCATCGCCGCCACCGCCGCCGCCGCCAGCCCATTGGCCCGGGCTCCCCGCCCCTCCTTGGCCGCCCGTCATCTGTCCCGCGTTGCTGACCGTGGCATTGGCCGCCACCGACTGCAGGCCCGCGCCGCCGCCGCCACCGCCGCCCGACAGGCGCCCGGCGCCCCCGTTGCCGCCATTGCCACCCAGGAGAATGGTGCCGGACGTTGCCGTGATCGCGGTGTCGCTGGTGTACACCGCGGCCCCACCTCCTCCGCCGCCACCGGCCCCGTAGACCGGATCGGGGTCGGCCACGCCGTCGGTTCCCGACGCTCCGCTGACCGAGCCGGTGACGCTGGTCGCGCCCACCGCGCCCCCCGTACCGCCAGCCCCGGCCGCTCCGTTGCCGCCGGCACCGCCGGTTCCTGCCGTCGGGGCCTGTCCATTGCTGGTGGGGTACATGCCGATATTGCCGCCCCCCGCCCCGCCGCCATTCCCCACGCCGCCGCGGCCGCCGGTGCCTCCTCCCACCATGGCCGCGCCGCCGCCGGCGGCCTGCGCCCAGGCGCTTCCCGGAAGGTTGGCCAGCGCCAGCAGGCAGGTCGCCGCCGCGACCGTCGAAGAAGCACTCCGCCCGTGCCGGCGTGAAAGCTCCGAAACGGCCACCCAGGTACCCAGCGCAGCGTTCCAGACGCTGCAATGAATTTTGTTCATGCCCTCGATCCTCGTGTTGATTGGTATTCGCTATGCGGAACCTGTGGCGAAGATCGCGTCAATGCCAAGCCCTAGGAGAGCCCCTCGACGGAAAAACGCCGAGGCTATTGAAACAATAGTTGACATATGAAGACACTTCTTCACAACTCCAGGCTTTATGCCAGAGTGCGTGTCTTCTTTCAACTGGGGGCGGCAAGGCGCAGGCGTGCGCCGCCGGCATCGTGGAGCCGGCGGCGCGACGGAGGAAAAGGGGACGCCGAGACCTATCGCTTGGCGTCGGGGTCGCGGCCTTCCTGGGCCTTGTCCTGCGGGGCCTTCGGGAGCTTGACCTTGGTCACGGTGACGGACACCGGGTCGCTCGCGGGAAAGGATTCCTCGACCCCGCTGTCCAGGGCCTCCTCGCTCGGCGCCTGTTCGGTCGGCTTGGCAGGTTCGGCGGGCGGTTTGCCGTGGTTCTTGGAGGTGGGAAAGGGAAAGGCTTTTTCCGAAGAAGTCATCTTGGGCTCCTCAGCCATCCAAGCGCTCAGGGCTTGGACGGCTCCTGGTTGGTCTTGGGCCGGAGGTCTTCCCGCAGCCCGAAGGCTGCGGAATCGTCGTGGCGCGAGGCTTGCGCGTCCTTGCGCTTGCGCGCCATGCCTTCGGCTGGCGCCGGTGCCGAGTCCGGCTCGCCGGCGGCCGAGGAACTGCCCGCGAACTTTTCGCCCGCGCCGATGTTGTCCACGCCGCCATCCGTGGTGGGCCGCGATCCGTCGCCTGAACCGAGGCTTCCGGGTGCTCTGGTCATGTGGATCGACTCCTCTCTGTTCGCCTTGGGGCGCCTTGGGAACACAAGCTGGTACGAACCCATTCTGGGAGGTACCCCGGTCCCGCACGTAGGACGAGGCCAGCGTCCCTTAGTCGGAAGCTTCCTCGCCCCGGCACCGCCGTTGCATTGTTGAATGTTGCTGAAGTGTTTCGTTAAAGGCGCAACACCTTGTCGGCGGCGCTCGAATGGATCAGCATCGAATGCCCACTATTCACATTTGTATGTGATAAATTCACATAAATAACATCGTGAAACATTGATGGCCAGCTGAATGAAAAAGCACTCGTTCCCGCGCAAACGCAATGGCTTCACATTGATCGAATTGATGATCACGGTGGCGGTCATTGCCATCCTGGCGTCCATCGCGTATCCCAGCTATCAGCAATACATCATCCGGTCCAAGCGCTCGGCGGCGCAGGCGCAGATGATGGACATCGCCAATCGCCAGCAGCAGTTCCTGCTGGCCAACCGCAGCTACGCCACCAAGGACGCCCTCACGACCAGCGGCTACACGCTGCCCGCGGAGGTTGCGGCCAACTACGGCTACACCATCACGCTGCAGGACGCCAGCACAGCGGTGCCCAGCTTTCTCCTGACCTTCAGTCCTACGTCCACGGGAAGCCAGAGGGGAGATGGCGACCTCACCCTCGACAACCAGGGCGTCAAGACGCCGGCGGGCAAATGGTGAAGCGCCGCTCACCCGCCGCATCCCACGCACGCGCCCAGCGCGGTGCCACGCTGCTCGAGGTGCTGGTCACGCTGCTGATCGTCTCGTTCGGGCTTTTCGGGCTCGTGGGCCTGCAGGCGCGGCTCCAGTCGTCGGAGATGGAGTCCTACCAGCGCTCGCAGGCGCTGATCCTGCTCAACGACATGGCCAGCCGCATCGAGACCAACCGCCGCATGGCCTCCAGCTACGTCACGACCGCGCCGCTGGGCGCGGGAGCCACTTGCCCGACAGCCACCGCCACGCGCTTGCAAGTCGACGTGAAGGAGTGGTGTAACAGCCTGCAGGGCGCGGCCGAAACGTCGAGCGGCACCAAGCTCGGCGCGATGATCGGCGGCCGCGGCTGCGTGCAGGACCTGGGCAACAACGAGTACCTGATCACGGTCGCCTGGCAAGGCCTCGTGCCTACTGCCGCGCCGCCCGAGGGCGTGCCCTGCGGCAAGGACATGTACGACGCGGCCGCCCCGGCCTCGGCCAGCGAACCGGCGCTTGCCTGTTCCAGCGACAGGTGCCGCAGGACCGTGACGACGCTGGTGCGCATCGGGAATCTCTCATGAGCCGGGCCTGCTTCGCGACCGCGGTTCAGCGCCCTGCCCGGCTTGCGCGCGTCTCGCTGCGCCAGCGGGGGCTGACGCTGATCGAGCTGATGGTGGCGATCACCATCATGCTGATCGTCGTGGCTGCGCTGCTTGCGCTGTTCCTCAACGTGAACAACACCCAGCGCGAAATGGTCAGGGTCAATCGCCAGATGGAGAGCGGCCGCCTCAGCATCTTCGTGCTGGAGAACGAGATCTCGCACGCCGGCTTCTGGGAAAACTACATGCCCGAGTTCGACGACCTCACGGTCACCACGGTGCCCCAGAAAGTGCCCACGGGCACGGCGCCCGATCCGTGCCTGGCCTACACGGCGGCCAACTGGACCGACGACTACAAGCGCAGCCTGCTCGACATGCCCGTGCAGGCCTATGACGCGGTGCCAGCCTCTTGCGCGACGCTGCTCGCGAACCAGAAGGCCGGCACCGACGTGCTGGTGGTGCGCCATGCCGAGACCTGCCTGCCGGGCGCACCGAACTGCGAAGCCGACACGCTCGGCAAGCTGTACTTCCAGTCGTCGTTCTGCGGCACGCAGAAGCCTTCTGACTTCGACCTCAGCACGGCCGGCTTCGCCACCATGCTGGCCAAGAACTGCACCGCGCCGGCGCCCAAGCGGAAGTTCATCTCCGACATCTACTACGTGCGCACCTACGCCGAGACCGTGGGCGATGGTATTCCGACCTTGGCGCGCTCGCGCTTCGACCTCTCAGCCACCGGCCTGGCGCAGCAGCCGCCGGTGCCGCTGATCGAGGGCATCGAAGGCTTCCGCGTGGAACTGGGCCTGGACACCGCGAGCAAGACCGGCGCGCTGGTGAACTACGCCCAGGCCATCAACTGGGCCGACTCGGCCAATAGGTCCACGCCCACCAATCGCGGCGACGGAAGCCCCGACGGCGACTTCGTGCACTGCAGCACGGCCTCGCCCTGCACGGCCGACCAGCTGATCAACGTGGCGGCAGTCAAGCTCTACGTGGTCGCCCGCAGCCTGGAGATTTCGCCGGGCCACACGGACACGCGCACCTACAACCTGGGAAGCGGAACGCTCGGCCCCTTCAACGACCATTACAAGCGGCATGCGTTCACCACCGCGATCCGCATGACCAATGTGACAGGCCGCAGGGAAACGCCGTGAAGATGCCATCGACACATTCCGTGCGCCGGCAGGCCGGCGCGGCACTGATCGTCGGGCTGATCATGCTGCTTCTGATCACGCTGGCTGTGACGGCGGGGTTCACGCTCAGCAACACCAACCTCAAGTCGGTGGGCAACATGCAGAACCGCAACGAGGCCGTGGCCGCTTCGAACCGGGCGATCGAGGAAGTGGCCGCCTCGCTGCTGCTGCCGGGCGTCGATGGCTCGCCTTCGCTTACGGCGCCCCAGGGCACCGTGAGCCTGGTGGACATCAACAACGACGGCACGATCGACTATCGGGTGCAGATTGCACCACCCACCTGCGTGCGCGCCACCAAGTCGACCGGCACCGGCGGCGGCGGCGCCGTCGGGCCTGGCGGCATCGGCGGCGGGGCATCCACTACCGGCTCGGGGCTCAACGCCGTGCCCGACCAATACAACTCGGTGTGGGACATCAGCACCAGCGTGACGGATGCCGCCAGCGGCACGGTCACTTCGGTTCGCCAGGGCGTGCGCGCGTTGCTGAGCAAGGAACAGTTCCTGGCGCTGTGCTCCTAGCAAAGCGCCTCCCCCGAATGATCACGACGATGAACGGATCGCCACCATGAAAAAGAACTTCTTCCGATCGCTTTGCGCCACTGCGATGCTGATGCTCGGCCTGGGCTCGGCCCAGGCGGAAGACATCGATCTGTTCGTCGGCTACAACCAGACCACGACATCCGCGCCGAACGTGCTGTTCGTGGTGGACAACACGGCCAACTGGACGCCGCTATTTGCCGCCGAGATGAACGCGCTGGCCAGTGCCTTCGAGAGCCTGCCCACGAGCAAGTTCAGGGTGGGCGTGATGATGTTCAGTGAAACGGGCGGAGGCAACTCGAACATCGACGGCGCCTACCTGCGCGCGGGCGTGCGCCTTCTGAACGATGCCAACAAGCTCAATTACGGCGCGCTGATTCGCAGCTTCAATGTGAATGACGACAAATCCAATGGCGGCAAGGCCGGCAAGATGATGGCGGAGGTGTACCGCTACCTGAGCAGCGGCGCGCCCTTGGGCGGCAACAACAAGGCAAAGGCCGACTACGCGGGCAATGTCTTCGGAACCGCTGCATCCAAGGCGATCTACGCGTTGCCTGGCAACCCTCTGGCAGCAATCAACAGCAGCACCTATCTCGGTCCGAGCACCGCCAATTGCGCCAGAACCTATGTCATCTACATCAGCAACGGGGCCGCGCAGGACAACAGCAGCGACACCACGATTTCCCTCAATGCATTGCGCACCGCCGGGGGCGACACGAGCACAATCACGCTGAACCCGAGCGGCTCGCAGGACAACATGGCCGACGAATGGGCCAGGTTCCTGAAGACCAGCATGGGCGTCAACGTCTACACCATCGAAGCGGCCACGGCCACGGGAGGCCAGGGACCGGGCTGGACCGCCTTGCTCCAGAGCATGGCCAAGGTCAGTGAAGGCGGGTACTACGACGTCCATGCGGAGGCCAATCTGGGCACAGCGCTGGCTGGCGCCTTCGACGACATCTTCAGCAAGATCCAGTCCGTCAACAGCGTGTTCTCGTCGGTGAGCCTGCCCGTGAGCGTGAATACACAGGGAACCTACCTGAACCAGGTGTTCGTCGGCATGTTCCGCCCTGACGATTCCGCCTATCCCCGCTGGAACGGCAATCTCAAGCAGTACAAGCTCGGGGTGGACGCCCAGACCAAGCAACTGGTCCTGCAGGACGCGGACAGCGTTGATGCTGTCAACAAGGAAACCGGCTTCATCACGCCGTGCGCACGAAGTTTCTGGACTCCGACCCAGCTCAACGACTATTGGAGTTTCAATCCTTCCGGCGACTGCATACGCACCGACCCGATCACCAACCTGCCCGTCAGCGGACTTGCAGCTTCGGACACTCCCGACGGCAACGTGGTCGAAAAAGGCGCGCAGGGCTACATGCTGCGGCAGGTGCTCACCGCCGACCGCAACGTCAAGACCTGTACGCCGGGCGCCTGCACGGCCCTGACAAACTTCGTTGACGGTAACACGGCGGATATCACGTCGACGGCCCTGGGCGTACAGACCACCACCGAGCGAACTGCGCTCATCAACTGGCTTCGCGGCCTGAACAACAGGGGCGACGAGACGAAAGACACCGCCGGAAAATTCACGACCTCCACCACCGCCATGCGCCCCTCGGTGCACGGCGACGTGGTGCATTCGCGGCCGGTGGCGATCAACTACGGCACCGACGCAGCGCCACAGGTGGTGGTGTTCTACGGTGCCAACGACGGCGTACTGCGCGCAGTCAACGGCAACCAGGCCGGTTCGATCGGATCGGCGGCGCCTGGCAGCGAGCTATGGTCCTTCGTGCCGCCGGAGTTCTATGGCAGCATCAAGCGGCTCTACGACAACACGACGCGCATCAATTTCCCCGGCGTGCCCGTCAGCGTGGGCGCCACCGCACCCAAGCCCTACGGCATGGACGGCCCGATGGCAGCCTACCGCCAAGGCACCTCGGCCTGGCTCTATGCGAGCATGCGCCGCGGCGGCCGCCTGATCTATGCTTTTGACGTGTCCAACCCGGCGGCACCCAGCCTCAAGTGGCGCCGCGGCTGCCCCAACCAGGACAACGACACCGACTGCGACACCGGCATGAGCGGCATCGGCCAGACCTGGTCCGCGCCGAAGATCGTGAAGGCCAGCGGCTACGGCGCCGGCAGCACGCCCATCGTGATGTTCGGCGGCGGCTACGACAAGTGCGAGGACGTCGACGCCACCACGGCGGCCAGTGCCTGCGGCACGGCCACCAAGGGCAACAAGATCTATGTGCTCGACGCGAGCACGGGCGACGTCCTGAAGACCTTCGACACCGTGCGCGCAGTCAGCGGCGAGGTCACCATCGTGAACGACGGCACCGGCCTCGCCAAGTTCGCCTATGCGGCCGACCTGGGCGGCAACGTCTACCGGATCACCATCGGAGCCAGTGCACCCGCCGGCTGGGAGCTGGCCAAGATCGCTTCGCTCGGGTGCGACGACCCCGCGACCTCCTGCACGCCCAACCGCAAGTTCATGTTCGGCCCCGACGTGGTCGAGGACAACGGCATGTACGTGCTGCTGCTGGGCTCGGGCGACCGCGAGAAGCCGCTGCGCTCCTACGCTGCCGCACTCAGCGTTGCCAACCGCTTCTACATGCTGGTGGACAAGCCATCAGATACCACCTGGCTCACCACCGAAGCCACCCGTTGCAACGGCATCTCCGTGCTGTGCCACGGCTCCCTGTTCGCCATCACGGGCAACACGACGCCGTCGGCGACCGAGCTCGCGGCCAAGAAGGGCTGGTACCTCGCGCTTGCGGCCGGCGAGCAGGTGGTGACTTCATCGGTCACAGCCTATGGCACCACGACATTCAACACCCACACGCCGACCGACTCCAGCGTGACCCAGTCGTGCCGAGCGAACCTGGGCACTGCGAACGTGTACAACCTCTCGTATCTCGACGCGACGGGGCAGAACGGCGCGCGCTTCCAGAACGTGGTTGGGGGCGGCCTCGCGCCCTCGCCCGTGGTCGGCCGTGTGATGGTGGGCGACACCTTCCGCGACGTGGTGATCGGCGCCAACCCCGATTCGTTCCTGAGCCCGAAGGGCGCCACGGTCAAGGCCGCCTTCAAGCAGCCCAAGGGCCGGGTCTACTGGTTCATCCAGAAGTAAAAAAGGAAAAAGGGATGGCCATGCCCGGCACGCGCGCCCGCGGTTTCACGCTCATCGAGCTGATGGTCACCCTCGTGGTGCTGATCGTGCTGGTGTCGGTGGCGGTTCCCTCGTTCGATTACATACGGCTTTCGACCCGGCTGAATTCCTACGCAACCGATCTCGTCGCCGGCAGCCAGCTTGCGCGCAGCGAGGCCATCAAGCGCAACGCGCCCGTCACGCTGTGCGCTTCGTCCAACGGCACCAGCTGCGCCACCGACGGGCAATGGGAGGCCGGCTGGATCGTCATCAGCAGCGGTGCGACGCCCACGGTGATCCAGAAGCAGCCCGCGGCCGCCAGCGGCTACCGCATCCGCGACAGCGGCGGCCTCAGCGCGCTCGCCTTCGAGGGCACCGGCGTCGGCGCCACCGCGGCCAACTTCACGATCTGCCGGGCCACCCCCCTGGGTACCCCGAAGCGGCTGGTCAAGATCAGCGCCACCGGCCGTTCCTCGGTCACGCGGACCGATGCAGGAAGCTGCGCCGCATGAATGAGGTCTTTTTTGTGCGATCCTCGGCGACGCGGACAATAGTGCACTGATCGGTGGCCCCGGGGCCCTTCAGTCCCTGCCGCCGCACCGCAATCGCATCAGAAGAAACGCTTCATTTTCATGGAACACCAGCTCGACTGGGCACTGGCCGCCTGCGCCCGCATCCTGCGGCCGGTGGTCAGGCTCGCCCTGGCGATGGGGGTCAAGCACCCGCACCTGGAAGTCCTGCTGCGCGACCTGCTGCTCGAGGAGGCCAAGCGCTCCTGGCGCCAGCAGGGGGTGGCAAAGCCCAACATCAGCCAGCTGTCGGTCACCACCGGGCTCAACCGCAAGGCCGTGACGGCCAAGGTCCGCGACACCGTGGACGCCCTGCCCCACACCGAGATCTCCGCCGCTGCCAAGACCTTCACGCTGTGGCTGCAGATGGTGTCGGAGAACCAGTCCTTCCAGCGCTTGCCGATCACCTCCGAGGGCGACGATGCGCCCTCCTTCGAAACCGTGGCCAGGCTCGGCAGCCGCGGCAACGTGCACCATCGGACCATCCTCGACGAGCTGGTGCGCCTGAACATGGTGGCCGAACAGGACGGCTACGCCGAACTCAAGGCCAACGGCTTCGTGCCGGTGGATGACCTGCAGTCGATGCTGGCATTCCTTGGAGACAACGGCCGCGACCACCTGCTGGCGGCGGTGTCCAACACGCTGGGCGAAGAGCCCCGCATGCTCGAACGCTCCGTATATGCGCGCGGCCTCGGCCTGCAGGATTGCGAAAATATCCACCAGGTGGTGCGCGACCGCTGGGCGGCCCTGCACCTGGAACTGGCGGGCGAGATGAACCGCGCGGTCGACCGGGCGCCCGAAGGCGCCAAGGGGCGCATGCGCGTCGGGATCTATACCTACTATGAAGACGAGGCGGCGCCGGGCGCGCCTCCCGTCCCCGCCCAGCGGGACAAAGGAACACGATGAAGAACCACTACCGATGGATGCGCGGCATCCTCTTTGCCGGGGCCATGGCCTTGCTGCTCTCGTGCGGGGGCGGCGGCAGTGGCGGTGGCGGTTCGGCAGGCAGCCTGGGCGGCATCGCCGGTAGCGGCGCGACGGGCTCTGGGAGCGATGGCGCGGGCACGGGAGGCGGTGGAACCGGTGGGTCCGGCAGTAGTACGGGCGGCACGGGTAGCTCGGGCGGCTCCGACGGCACGAGCACCGCCGGCAACGGCAGCGACGACGGTTCTGGCGTGGGCTCGGGCGGCACGGGCGTGAGCACCGCCGACGCCACCGGCATCGGCTCCGTCGGCGGGCTGGGCAGCATCATCCTGAATGGCGTGCGCTACAACACGGACGCCGCGGCCTTCAGCGTCGAGGACGCCACGAGCGCCAGTGCCAATCCCGCTGAACTCCTGCAGATCGGCATGAGCGTGCGCATTGCCGGCAAGATCGACAGCGAATTCACCGCAGCCACGGCGCAGCAGGTCGAATCGGCGGCCGAGCTGCGCGGCGCCGTGTCGGCCATCGATGCCGGGGCCGGCAGCTTCGCCGTGATGGGCACCACGGTCACTATCGACAACGCCACCATCTGGAGCGGAGCGAACAGCCTGGCCCAGATCGCGATCGGCAGCGTGGTGCAGGTCTGGGGCCTGCCCTCGGCGCCGGGCACCTTGCGCGCCACGCGCGTCGAACTGAAGCCGGTGTCGGGCGAGCCGCTGGTGACCGGCGTGGTGCAGAACCTGGACCGGACCGGGCAACAGTTCATGCTGGGCCAGCTCACGGTCCGGTACGGCAGCGCCGCGTTCTCGGGCGGCATCGACGCCTCCACGCTGGCCGATGGCGCCATCGTCCGCGTGCGCGGCAGCGCCATGCCGGTGCTTGGCACTCTCAATGCAACCAAGGTGCAGGGCTGGTACGCGGTGCCAACGCAGAACGCCGCCGCAGTGCAACTGGCGGGTGTCATCACAAACTACGGCGGGCTCAATGCCTTCAAGGTGCTGGGCACGGCCGTCGATGCGTCCAATGCCATCGTCACGGGCGGCCCGGTGAGTTCGATCGGCGACGGCGTCAAGGTGGAACTCGACGGCTTCATGACCAACGGCGTGCTGGTGGTGAAGAAGCTGCGCATCCGCTATATCCCCGGCACGGGCGGGCCGGTCGCCTTCACGCTGATCGGCGCCATCGGCGACTACGTGTCGCCCTCTAGTTTCGTGGTGAAGGGCCAGAAGGTGAACGCCAGCAGCCCCGCGACGGTCTTCGAGAACGGCAGCGCCGCCGACCTGGCCAACGGCCGCCGCGTCACGGTGGTCGGCAACGCGGTGGTGGATGGCGTGCTGACTGCGCAGACCGTCACGTTCCTGACGCCCTGAACAGGCCGCCCCGGGGCCGCACACCCCGGGAACTCGCGCAGGCCTCCGGGGTACCAACCTGCCAGGGCCGGCGCAGCTCGCCTGCCCTGGCAGGTATGAAAGAAGCGGGAGCACAAAAGAGCACGGGCGCCAGGCTGCGCCGCATCGCCCGGGCGCTCGTCTTTGCGGCGCTTGCAGTCGCGCTTGCCACCTGCTGGGCCGATCCGGCGCGGCTGCGCCAGGCTTTCACGGAACAGGTCGATCGCCGCCTCGAGCCGCCGCCGGAAGAAGCGCAGCGTTACGGCCATCTCGCGCGCGATGAACTCCAGCGCGCAGGCATTGCCGAGGAGCCCTCCCAGTACGCGCTGCTGGTGGACCGCAGCGCCTCGGTCCAGGCCATCTTCGTCTTCTGGCTGCCGGCCGGTGCTGCGCCGGTGCTGGTCGGTGCAGCGCCGGTATCGACCGGGCGCCCCGGCGGATTCGAATACTTCGAGACGCCGCTCGGCGTGTTCGAGCACTCGGTGACAAACCACGATTTCCGCGCGGAGGGCTCGCGCAACGAATTCGGCATTCGCGGCTATGGCGAAAAGGGAATGCGCGTGTTCGATTTCGGCTGGCAGCAGGCACGGCGCCTGTGGGGCCGGGGCGGCACGAGCACGATGCGGCTGCAGATGCATGCCACCGATCCCGACCGGCTCGAACCGCGGCTGGGCAGCGTGCAGTCGAAGGGCTGCATCCGCATTCCGGCCAGCCTGAACCGCTTCCTCGACCGCCTGGGCGTGCTCGATGCCGACTACCTCAGGGCCAAGGCCGAGGGCAGCGCACCGTGGGTGCTGCCGCCGGACCAGGCGCCGGCCGAAGGCGCTGGGCGCTATCTCATCGTGGTCGACAGCGGCCGCTCCGAACGGCCCGCCTGGTCGCCGCCGCCGAAGCCCGGCACACCGCCCGCCGGCGCGGACTCCGCGCCCTAGGCCGTGGGGCCCAGCCCGATCGGCGCCGGCACGATGTTCACGATGCGGGTGAAGAGCGACTCGTACTCCCGCTCCGGCCGGTAGCCGGTGAGCGGATCGCGGTTGCGGCCGAACGCCTCGTCGAGTTCGCGCCAGTCCTCGGGGGTCAGCACCTTCTCGGCGAGCGGAAGGATCTCGCGCTCCTCGATCGCCATGTGGTTGAGGTAGAAGTCGACGTATTGCTCCATCGCGCTTTCGAAGGCCGCCCGCCGCGAGTCGCCCAGCATCTCGAAGGCCAGCATTGCGTGCTCCACGTTGCGGATCTTCCGCTCGCCCCAGGCATGGTCGTTGTCGAGCCGGTCCATCAGTTCGCGCGAGATCGGCGTGCGGGCGCGCAGCTTGGGGAACAGCAGCTCGCTCTCCTTGCGGTGGTGCCGCTTTTCCGGGAATTCGTCCACGTAGAACAGCATGGCGCGCAAGGCCGCGAAGTCGGGCGGGGTTCCCTTGCGGCGGTGCTGTTCGAGCAGCATGATGATGGAGCGCAGCATGGCGGCGAGCGCCGCATGCTCCTGGCGAATGATGCGAACGGTGGCGTGGGTCATGGAATGGCTCCTGTGCGTACCCGAGGATCGCGGGTCCGGGCCCGCACAGGGTTGCTGCAGATCAAATGCCGTGCATGCCGTTCGATGCCTTTCGCCTGCGACGACGCTTTCGCTTGATCCGCAT
This sequence comes from Variovorax sp. V93, assembly GCF_041154485.1. Classification (NCBI taxonomy): domain Bacteria; kingdom Pseudomonadati; phylum Pseudomonadota; class Betaproteobacteria; order Burkholderiales; family Comamonadaceae; genus Variovorax; species Variovorax sp. V93. The sequence goes on from NZ_AP028669.1 coordinate 2,738,148, forward strand.
CAAGCCGCGCCTCGCACCGGCCCGGACACTGGCCGCATACCCACCTCAAAGCAAAGCGAGGACACCATGTACCAGCGAATTCTTGTTCCTGTCGATGGAAGTTCGACATCCAGCCACGGCCTGGGCGAAGCGATTCGCCTGGCCAAGGTCACCGCGGGGCGCCTGCGCCTGATCCACGTCATCGACGAGCTCTCCTTTGCCCTGGCGATGGACGCCTACTCGGGCCGGACGGGCGACTGGCTCAACGAGTTGCGCGCAGCCGCCACCAAGCTGCTCGAGGAAGGCAAGGCAAGGGCCGCCGCCGAAGGCGTCGAGGCCGACTCGGTGCTTTGCGACAACTTCAGGGGGGCCGTTCCGGACCGGGTCACGGCCGAGGCGGCTTCATGGCCCGCCGACCTGATCGTGCTCGGCACGCACGGCCGGCGCGGCCTCGGCCGCATGGTGATGGGCAGCAGCGCGGAGCAGATCCTGCGCAGCGCGAGCGTTCCGGTGCTGCTGGTGCGCGCGCCCGAATCGCACGCCAAGGCGGAAGCGGCGCGCTTCACGATGCCGAGCGGCGTTTTGGCGAGCCAGTAACCCGGCCGGCCGCGCTGCGCGGCCTACCCGTCAAGCGGCACGCCGCCGCCGAAACGGCTGGTCCACTGGTCCAGCAGTTCCTGCTGGACGGCCTTGGCCGACTGCTGCCAGGCGGCCAGCATTCCCCACTGGATCTGCTGCGCCTGCAGCACGCTTGCGCCGCAGGCCGCCTGCCAGTCGAGCAGAGAGCGAAAGTAGGCATCGGTCCATGCCGATGCCGGAGTCGCGGAAAGCTTGCTGTCCATGCTGTTCTCCTGTGTTGTCGGGAAACGAAATCGTGCGGGTCGGGCCGGGTCAGGCGTAGGAACGCAGGCGCTTCGAGAATTCGGCCAGGGGCGCGATGCCGCTGGCCTCCGCGCGCTGGCACCAGTCCTGCAATTGCCTGACAAGCTGTTCGCCCGTTGCGGCGGAACGGCCCCACAGCGCCGTCAGCTCGCTGCGCATCGAGTACATCGTATCGAGCGCGCGCGATCCGCGCAAAGCCAGCGCAAGCCGCATGCGCCGCGATTCATCGAGCATGCGCTCGTCCTTGGCCAGCCAGTGCCTCACGGCCCGCAGCGAATGAGCCTCGCTCGGCGACAGGCGGCGCAGCCGGCCGAACTCTTCGGCATAGGCCTGCTTCAGGGAACGCGCATAGCTCGAGAGCACGTCGTAGTGGCACCGGATGACCGCCTGCACGGTTTCCAGGTCGACGGCCGGCTTGGGCGCCGCAAGCCGCGGCGTCGGCGCCAGATGCTTCACGGTGGCAAGGCCGAGCGCCTGCAGCGCGCGGATGTACAGCCAGCCCACATCGAATTCGTACCACTTGCACGACAGCCTGGCCGAAGTGGGAAAAGCGTGATGGTTGTTGTGAAGCTCCTCCCCGCCGATCAGGATGCCGATCGGCGAGATGTTCGTGCTCGCGTCCGGCGCTGGCCAGTTGCGATAGCCCCAGTAGTGGCCGATGCCGTTGACCACGCCGGCGGCCCAGAACGGGATCCACGCGATCTGCGCGAGAAGAATCAACCCACCCGGCACCACGCCGAAGAGCACCATGTCCACGATGCCCATCAGCACGATGCCGAGAATCTTGTGGCGCGAATACAGCCTGCGCTCGATCCAGTCGTCCGGCGTGCCGTGGCCGTAGCGCGCGATGGTTTCCGGCTTGTCGCTCTCGCGGATGTAGAGGAAGACACCGCCCCATAGCACCCGGTTGATGCCCAGCACCTGCGGGCTGTGCGGGTCTTCGGGGGTGTCGCACTTGGCGTGGTGCTTGCGGTGCACGGCGGCCCATTCCTTCGTCACCATGCCCGTGGTCAGCCAGAGCCAGAAGCGGAAGAAATGGCTCGCCGCGGGATGCAGCTCGAGCGCGCGATGCGCCTGGTGGCGGTGCAGGAAGATGGTGACCGAGGCGATGGTGACGTGGGTCAGCGCGAGCGCCACGAGCACGGCGCCCCACCATGGAAGATCGAAGACGCCGGAGAAGAGTACGGACTGCTGCATTTGCACCTCATGGACAACCGCGGCATTCTGCAAAGCGCCCGATGCCCGGGCCTTGATCTGGCGCAAGCCGGCCGCGGCCGCGCGGCCGAAGAATCGTAGCGTTCGGTGCCGGCGTAAGAGATGTGAAAGAACGCGACCGTCGGGGCCCGCTCCCGCTTCGCGCAAAAGACCTGCGGAAAACATTGGAATTGCAGCGCGCAGGCAAGGTGCAAACTGTGCGCGCCGATAGTGTCGGCAAGGAGCGCGTTGCGAATCACGCTGCGGACGCCGCGGCAAGAAGCCCCCTCTTCCTCGAAAGGTTTGAAATGAACCCCGATATTCAACTCAGGCACGAGGTCTTCGCCCAGCTGAACTGGGACCCGGCGGTGTGCAGTTGCGACGTCGACGTGCGCGTGGCCGACGGCGTGGTCACCCTGCAGGGCCGGCTGGCCAGCGAGGATCTGAAGAGCGCCGTCGAGCGCGCCGTGCGCCGCGCCGAAGGCGTCAAGCGGATCATCAACCAGCTGACCACCGCGGAATGCGCAAACAATGGCTGAACACGACGACTTCGCACTGCTGGACGCCTGGTGGCGCGCGGCCAATTACCTGTCCGTGGGCCAGATCTACCTGATGGACAACCCGCTGCTGCGCGAGAAGCTGAGCCTTTCGCACATCAAGCCGCGGCTGCTCGGCCACTGGGGCACGACGCCGGGCCTGAACTTCATCTACGCGCACATGAACCGCGCCATCGCGGCGCGCGAACTCGACGCCATCTTCATTGCGGGTCCCGGCCACGGCGGCCCGGGCGTGGTCGCCAATACCTATCTCGAGGGCACCTACAGCGAGGTCTACCCCGCCATCGGCCGGGATGCGGAAGGCATGAAGCGGCTCTTCACGCAGTTCTCGTTCCCGGGCGGCATTCCGAGCCACGTGGCGCCCGAAACGCCGGGTTCGATCCATGAAGGCGGCGAACTCGGCTATTCGCTGCTGCACGCCTATGGCGCGGTGTTCGACAACCCCGCCCTGCTCGCCTGCTGCGTGATCGGCGACGGCGAGGCCGAAACCGGCGCGCTGGCCGCAAGCTGGCATTCCAACAAGTTCCTGAACCCCGAGAGCGACGGCGCCGTGCTGCCGATCCTGCACTTGAACGGCTACAAGATCGCCGGCCCCACGGTGCTCGCGCGCATTCCGGACGAAGAGCTGGCGCAGCTGCTGCGGGGCTACGGACACGAGCCGTATTTCGTTGCCGGGCACGAACCCGCGCAGATGCACCGGCTCATGGCGGCCGCGCTCGACAAGGCGCTCGACGATATCCACGCCATCCAGGCCAGCGCCCGCAAGAGCGGCTTCCGCGAGCGGCCGCGCTGGCCGATGATCGTGCTGCGCTCGCCCAAGGGCTGGACCGGGCCGCGGCAGGTGGACGGCGTGCCGGTCGAGGGCACCTTCCGCGCGCACCAGGTGCCGCTCACCGGCTTTTCCGCCAAGCCGGAGCATGTGGGCCTGCTCGAAGACTGGATGCGCAGCTATCGGCCCGAAGAACTTTTCGATGCGGCCGGCGCGCTGCGTCCCGAGATCGCGGCGCTCGCGCCCAAGGGAACGAGGCGCATGAGCGCCAATCCGCATGCCAACGGCGGCCTGCTGCTCCGCGACCTGGCCATGCCGCCCTTCCGCGAGCACGCCGTCACGGTCACGGCGCCGGGCGCCGCGGATGCGGAGGCCACGCGCATCGCCGGCCGGTTCCTGCGCGATGTGATGCGCCGCAACGAGGCGGCGCGCAACTTCCGCGTCATGGGGCCGGACGAAACCACGTCGAACCGCCTGGACGCGCTGTTCGAGGTCACGGCGCGGAATTCCACCGCCGAGATCCTTGCCGGCGACGACCATGTGTCGCCCGAAGGCCGCGTGATGGAGGTGCTCAGCGAGCACCTTTGCCAGGGCTGGCTCGAAGGCTACCTGCTCACCGGACGCCATGGCTTCTTCTCGTGCTACGAGGCCTTCATCCACATCGTCGATTCGATGTTCAACCAGCACGCCAAGTGGCTCAAGGTGGCGCGCGGCATCGGCTGGCGGCGCCCGATCGCCTCGCTCAACTACCTGCTCACCAGCCATGTCTGGCGGCAGGACCACAACGGCTTCAGCCACCAGGACCCGGGCTTTCTCGACCACGTGGTGAACAAGAAGGCCGAGGTGGTGCGCGTGTACCTGCCGCCCGACGCCAACACGCTGCTGTCGGTGGTCGACCATTGCCTGCGCAGCCGCAACTACGTGAACGTGATCGTCGCGGGCAAGCAGCCGGGCCCGCAGTGGCTGGACATCGAATCCGCGGTGCGCCATTGCACCGTGGGCCTGGGCATCTGGACCTGGGCCAGCAACGACGAAGACGCCGCGCCGGACGTGGTGATGGCCTGCGCCGGCGACGTGCCCACGCTCGAGACGCTGGCCGCGGTCGACCTGCTGCGCAGGATGCTGCCCGAACTGAAGGTGCGCGTGGTGAACGTGGTCGACCTGATGGCGCTGCAATCGCCAGATGCGCATCCGCACGGGCTGCCCGACGCGGAGTTCAACGCCGTCTTCACCACCGACCGCCCGGTGATCTTCGCGTTCCACGGCTATCCCTCGCTGGTCCACCGGCTCACCTACAAGCGCACCAACCACGACAGCTTCCATGTCCACGGCTATTGCGAGGAAGGCACCACCACCACGCCCTTCGACATGACCGTGCTCAACCGGCTGGACCGGTTCCACCTGGCCAGCGACGCCATCGCACGGGTCGAGCGCTTTCGCAACAGCGCGGGCCATGTACAGCAGCATCTGCGCGACAAGCTGCTGGAGCACCGCGCCTACATCACCGTTCACGGCAAGGACATGCCGGAGATAGAGGACTGGCGCTGGGCGAACTGAGCACGCGGCGGCAGGACCCGGCGCGCGCCGCTCAGCGGCACCAGTCCGCGATCCGATGGCCGAGATCCGACCAGAGCGCCTGCAGCGCCACGGCCGCCAGCAAGACGCCGGCAAGACGCGCGCCCCAGGCCTGGGGCCGCCCGGAGCCGCTCCACCGCAACCGCTGCCACAGCCACGGCGCCAGCACCAGGGAGATGCCGCTGCCCATGGCGAACAGCACCATCGCCAGGCCGCCCTGCAGCGGGCCATTGCCCAGGCTGGCCAGCAACAGCGCCGAATAGAGCAGCCCGCAAGGCATGGCCACCCAGAGCGCGCCCGCCGCCAGCACGCCCAGCGGCGTGCCTCCGGCAAGCGGCCGAAGGCGCGCTTCGAGCGTGCGGCCGATGCGCTGCGCCCACACTGGCTGCCGGCCCGCGACGGCCAGCATGGCACCCCACGCAAACACGAACACGTGCAGCAGCATCCAGAGCGGCCTGAGGGCGGCGATCTGCGTGCTGGCCTGGGCCAGGCTGTCCGCGCTTGCGGCTGCAATGGCGCCTGCCGCGGCGTAGCTCGCGATGCGGCCCAGGTGAAAGGCCGCCGGGGCCGCGAACGCAGCGCCACCGCCGGTGCGGGCGCCCGCCGGCACGGCGACCGGCACGATGCGGATCACCGCCGCCGAGGCCGCGCCGCACATGGCCACGCAGTGCGGGCCGCCTGCGAGGCCCATCAGCAAGGCGGCGCCGGCCAATGCGGTCTGCATGCCCGGACCTCAGACCACGCGCGAAAAGCGGGTGCGGTTCTCGCGGCAGTAGCGATCGAACACCATGGCAATGGCGCGCACCACGAACCAGCCCTGCGCCGTGACCTCGATGTCGTGATCGCTGACCCGCACCAGCCCCTGGGCCGCGAGCGGCCCGAGCGCCGCGAACTCGGCCGCGAAGTAGTGCCGGAAGTCGATGCGGTGCGCCTCGCCGATGGCGTCGAACACCACCCGCCCCCTGCACATCACCGCCATGATGACCGCGCGCCGCAGCACGTCGTCGCGCGACAGCGCAAGGCCGCGGACCACGGGCAGGCGGCCCTGGTCGAGCAGGTCGTAGTAGCTGTCCAGCGTCTTGGCGTTCTGGCTGTAGGTGGCGCCGATGCGCCCGATGGCGGAAACACCGAGCGCCACCAGGTCGCCCTCCGGCTGCGTGCTGTAGCCCTGGAAGTCGCGCTGCAGCCGCCCCTGCCGCTTGGCCACCGCGAGCGGATCGTCCGGCAGCGCGAAGTGGTCCATGCCGATGTAGACGTAGCCGGCATCGCTGAGCGTGGCAATGGCGCTGGAGAGCATCCGCACCCGCGCCGCGGCGTCGGGCAGCTCCTCCGCGGCAATGCGCCGCTGCGGCTTGAAGCGCTCGGGCAGGTGCGCATAGGCATAGAGCGCGATGCGGTCGGGCCGAAGCTCGCAGACCTGGGCCATCGTGCGCTCGAAGGAGGCGTCGTTCTGGCGCGGCAGCCCGTAGATCAGGTCGGCATTGATCGACTTGAAGCCCAGCGCGCGCGCATCGGCCATCAAGCCGAACACCTGGTGCGCGGGCTGGATGCGGTGCACGGCCTTCTGCACCTCGGGGTCGAAGTCCTGCACGCCGAAGCTCAGCCGGTTGAAGCCCAGCGCCGCCAGGCTGGCGAGCCGTGCGGCATCGACGGTGCGCGGATCGATCTCGATGGACCATTCGCCGCCGGCTATGAAGTCGAAGGATTCGCGCAGCATGGCCAGGAGTTCACCGAGCTGCGCGTCGCTCAGGAAGGTGGGCGTGCCGCCGCCCAGGTGCAGCTGGCTCACGGCGGCGCGGCGGCCGAGCTGCGCGGCCTGCAGCCGGGTCTCGCGCGCCAGGTAGGCCAGGTACTGGGTGGCCCGCTCGCGGTGCCGCGTCACCACCTTGTTGCATGCGCAGTAGTAGCACAGCGATTCGCAGAACGGAATGTGCACATAGAGCGACAGCGGCGGCGCCGAAGCGCCCGCATCGCGCCGCTCGCGCAGCGCCGCCGCGTACTCGTCCGCGCCAAAGGCCTCGATGAACCGGTCGGCCGTGGGATACGAGGTGTAGCGCGGGCCGGCGACGTCGAACTGCCGCAGCACGGCGGCGGACAAGGGGGCGGCAAGGGGCGCCTCGATGGAGGCGGTGCAGGGCTGTGTCATTGCGCGGGCTCGGCAGGGTCGCGGGACGGCGGCATGGCCAGCAGCGCGGTGAACGCGCTCGAAGCCGCCGCCATGCCCCAAAAAACGAAGAAGGCCACGGTGTAGACGCCCTGGCGCGACATCCGCAGCGCCTCGCCGCCCCAGTGCAGGTCGGAAGGATCGACCATCGCGAAGACCAGGATTTCGATGGCGCAGGCCAGCAGGAACGCGGGCCACAGGATGCCGATCAGCTGGCGCGGCCCGCTCATGGCGCGGCCCCGCGGCGCGGTCCCGGCACGGCCTCGGCCGGCGTCGCCGCATGGTTGCGGCCGTTGACCGCGGGCATCAATGCCTTGTCCGCCAGGGTCTTGTTGATCTCGACGCCGCGGCGGTAGTAGTCCTCGGACACCAGCGGGTCGGGGCTGTCCCAGGCGTACCAGAGGGTCACGAAGCTCGCGACCACCACCAGCGCGGGGCCGGCGATCACCATCCAGAGCAGCGGATGCCGCCACCACGCGTCGCGTGGGGCCGGCGGCGGGCTTGTTGTCGTTGCGTTCATCGTCTCGGCTCCTTCAGCGCGGCACTAGAAAGGCCGCTTTTTCCGACACCTGGACACCGCTGCGCTCGTCCCGGATGTCGAAATGCACCGTGTGCGAACCCGCGGGCACCACGCCGTAGGGCACCTGCAGCCGCACCGCGACCCAGCGCGACTGCGCCGCACCGATCGTGACCGGTTCGCCCGGCGAGACGGTCAGGCCCTCGAGGCCGTGGGCGGCAATGCGGTAATCGCGCGCCTCCTCGGTGGCGTTCATGATCTGCAGCCGGTAGACGTTCTCGAGCCGGCCGTCCTCGACGATGCGGGCCAGCGATGCGCGGTCGCGCACCACGTCCACCTTCAGCGGCATGCGCGTGACGAGGCTCGCGAGCAGCCCGATGACCAGCAGCGCCAGGATCGCGGTGTAGACCAGCACGCGCGGGCGCAGCACGCGGCGCAGCAGCTGGCCGCGCGTCCATCCGGCCTCCATGCCGTTCTGCGTGTCGTAGCGGATCAGCCGCGGCGCATAGGCCATCTTCTGCATCACGGTGTCGCAGGCGTCCACGCACAGGCCGCAGCCGATGCACTCGTACTGCAGCCCCTTGCGGATGTCGATGCCCGTCGGGCACACCTGCACGCAGAGCCCGCAGTCGATGCAGTCGCCGAGCGCCATGCTGTGCGGGTCGACGCCTTTGCGCCGGGGCGCACGCGGCTCGCCGCGCTCCGGATCGTAGGTGACGATGAGCGTGTCGCGGTCGAACATGGCGCTCTGGAAGCGTGCATAGGGGCACATGTACTTGCAGACCTGCTCGCGCATGAAACCGGCATTGCCATAGGTCGCGAAGCCGTAGAAGAAGACCCAGAACACTTCCCACGAACCCATGCGGGTCTGCAGGAAGGCCAGCCCCAGGTCGCGGATCGGCGTGAAGTAGCCCACGAAGGTGAAGCCGGTCCACAGCGCGATGCCGATCCACACCAGGTGCTTGAACCATTTCTTCACCAACTTCTCGAGTGACATCGATTCGGCGTCCAGCCGCATGCGCGCCGTGCGGTTGCCTTCGATCCTGTGCTCCACCCACATGAAGATCTCGGTGTAGACGGTCTGCGGGCAGGCATAGCCGCACCACAGCCGCCCGGCCACCGCGGTGAAGAGGAAGAGCGCCAGCGCGCTGACCACCAGCAGTCCCGAAAGGTAGATCAGGTCCTGCGGATACAGCACCAGCCCGAAGATGTAGAAGCGGCGTGCAGCCAGGTCGAACAGCACCAGCTGCCGCTCGCCCCACTCGGCCCACGGCAGGCCGTAGAACACCAGCTGGGTCAGAAAGACCATCGCCCAGCGCCAGCGCGCGAACATGCCGCGCACGGTGCGCGGATAGATCTTCTTCGAGGCCTCGTACAGGCCCACCGAGTCACTCTCGACCGGAACGATGGGAATGGTCTTGCGCGCGCCGGGGCTGGCCGGTGTCGATGCAGAGGAGGAAACGGGGGCGGATGAGTCCATGACGGCCGGTCGGTGTCAGGGCCCGGTGGCAGGGTTGGAGAAACCCCAGACATAGGACGCGAGCAGCTTGATCTGGGCCTCCGTGAGCCGACCCTCCTGCGCGGGCATCTCGCTGTGCTTGCCGGCGTTGACCATCTGCACGATGGCGGCCTCGCCGTAGCCGTGCAGCCAGATCTTGTCGCTGAGGTTGGGGGCGCCCACGGCCTGGTTGCCCACGCCGCCGATGCCGTGGCAGGCAGCGCACACCGTGAACTTCGACTTGCCGAGGCCGGCGCGCACCGAGTCGTGCGGCGCGCCCGAAAGGCTCAGCACATAGTTCGCCAGGTTCTTGACGTCGTCCTGCGAGCCCACCGCCGCCGCCATCGGCGGCATCGTGCCGACGCGGCCCTTGGTGATGGTCTCGACGATCTTCTCGGGCGTGCCGCCGTGCAGCCAGTCCTTGTCGGTCAGGTTGGGAAATCCCTTGCTGCCGCGCGCATCGGAGCCATGGCACTGGGAACAGTTGTTCATGAACAGGCGCTCGCCGATGGCCATGGCCTTGGGCTCGCGCGCAATGTCCTCCAGCGGCATGGCGGCGTAGCCCGCATAGACGGGCGCCAGCGCCTTGGTGGCCTTGGCGACGTCCTCGTCGTACTCGGTCCTGGTGCTCCAGTTCGCCTGGCCGGCGAAGCTGCCCAGGCCGGGAAAGACCACCAGGTAGCCCACCGCGAAGAAGATGGTGAGCACGAAGAGGCCGATCCACCACATGGGCAGCGGATTGTTGGCTTCGCGCAGGTCCTCGTCCCAGACGTGGCCGGTGGTGTTGTCCGCATCGGACGGCACGCGCTTGCGGGCCGTGAGCCACAGCAGCAGCATGCATCCGAGGATGCTCAGCACCGTGCCGGCGGCAATGTAGTTGGACCAGAAGTTGTTGACGAAATCGCTCATCGTGGGCCCCTTTTGTTCTTCAGTCCTGCTCGAACGGCAGCTGCGCGGCTTCCTCGAAGCGCGGCGCATTGCGGCGGGCATAGGCCCAGGCCACGATGCCGAGGAAAAGCACAAAGCAGGAAACGGTGGCGGCGACGCGCAAGGTGGTGATGTCGATCATGGTTCGGTGCTCCCTACTTGAGCGCGAGGCCCAGCGATTGCAGGTACGCCACGGTGGCGTCCATCTCGGTCTTGCCGCGCACGTCGTCGGCGGAACGGGCGATCTCCTCGTCCGTGTACGGCACGCCGACCTGGCGCAGCGCGCGCATGCGGCGCGGAATGGCGTCGGCATCGACCTGGGTCCTGTCCAGCCAGGCATAGGCCGGCATGTTCGATTCGGGCACCAGGTCGCGCGGGTTGTTCAGGTGGATGCGGTGCCACTCGTCGCTGTACTTGCCGCCCACGCGGTGCAGGTCGGGGCCGGTGCGCTTGCTGCCCCACTGGAACGGATGGTCATAGACGAACTCGCCGGCCACCGAGTAGTGGCCGTAGCGCAGCGTCTCCGAGCGGAACGGCCGGATCATCTGCGAATGGCAGTTGTAGCAGCCCTCGCGCAGGTAGACGTCGCGGCCGGCCAGCTGCAGCGCGGTGATCGGCTTCAGGCCCTGGATCGGCTCGGTGGTCGACTTCTGGAAGAACAGCGGCACGATCTCGACCATGCCGCCGATGGCGACCACCACGAGAATCAGCACGATCATCAGCAGGTTGTTGGTCTCCACCTTTTCATGGGTGAAGCCGCTTTGGGAGGGGGTCTTCTGCGTCATGGCGCTTCCTCAGGCGTGGGCAATGGCAACGGGCGGGATGGCGGCCCTCACGGAGCGCCCGGAGATGACGGTCATCCACACGTTCCACGCCATCACCAGCATCCCTGCCAAGTACAGCAGGCCGCCGGACAGCCGCACCACGTAGAACGGGAAGGTGGCCTTCACGCTCTCCACGAAGGTGTAGGTGAGCGTGCCGTCGGGGTTCACGGCGCGCCACATCAGGCCCTGCATCACGCCGGCGATCCACATGGCGGCGATGTACAGCACGATGCCGATGGTGGCCATCCAGAAGTGCGCCTCGATGGCCTTCACGCTGTACATGGCAGTGCGGCCGTACATGCGCGGAATCAGGTAGTAGAGCGAGCCCATCGTGATGAAGCCCACCCAGCCCAGCGCGCCGGAGTGCACGTGGCCGACGGTCCAGTCGGTGTAGTGGCTCAGGGCATTGACGGTTTTGATCGACATCATCGGGCCCTCGAAGGTCGACATGCCGTAGAACGACAGCGCCACGATCAGGAAGCGCAGGATCGGATCGGTGCGCAGCTTGTGCCAGGCGCCCGAGAGCGTCATCACGCCGTTGATCATGCCGCCCCAGCTCGGCGCGAGCAGGATCAGCGAGAACACCATGCCCAGCGACTGCGTCCAGTCCGGCAGCGCCGTGTAGTGCAGGTGGTGCGGGCCGGCCCACATGTAGGTGAAGATCAGCGCCCAGAAGTGGACGATCGAGAGCCGGTACGAATACACCGGCCGGCCGGCCTGCTTGGGGATGTAGTAGTACATCATTCCGAGGAAACCCGCGGTGAGAAAGAAGCCCACCGCGTTGTGGCCGTACCACCACTGCACCATCGCGTCCTGCACGCCGGCATAGGCCGAGTAGCTCTTCATCCAGCCCGCCGGAATCTCGGCGCTGTTGACGATGTGCAGCAGCGCCACCGCGATGATGAAGGCGCCGTAGAACCAGTTGGCCACGTAGATGTGGCGCACCTTCCGGATCCCGATGGTGCCGAAGAACACCACCGCGTAGGCCACCCACACCACCGCAATCAGGATGTCGATGGGCCATTCGAGCTCGGCGTATTCCTTGCCCGTGGTGTAGCCCAGCGGCAGGCTGATGGCGGCGGCCACGATCACGGCCTGCCAGCCCCAGACCACGAACGACGCGAGCGCCGGCGCGAACAGCCGGACCTGGCAGGTGCGCTGCACCACGTGGAAGCTGGTGGCCATGAGCGCGCAGCCGCCGAACGCAAAGATCACCGCGTTGGTGTGCAGCGGCCGCAGCCGCCCATAGCTGAGCCACGGAATGCCGAGGCTGAATTCGGGCCAGGCGAGCTCGGTGGCGATGATCACGCCGACCAGCATGCCGACCACGCCCCAGACCACGGACATGAGGGCGAGCTGCCGTACGGCGGTGTCGTCGTAGACCGCTGCGGGAGGATTGGGTTCTTGCATCGTGGTGCCTCTTGATGGACTGCGGGCAGTGTCCCCGCGCCCTCCTCCCGAGGGTTTGATGCAGATCAATCGCCGCGCAGGATGCGGTCGCCCTCGATCTCGATGTCTTCGAACTGGCCGCGCTCGATCGCCCACCAGAGGCCGCCGAGGATGGCGAGCACCAGCACGACCGACAGCGGGATCAGCAGGAAGAGGATGTCCATCAGCGCACCGCCCTGCCCGCGGCGGGGGCCGCGAGCCGCGCCGCGTTGAGCACCACCACCAGCGAACTCGCCGCCATGCCCAGCCCGGCCAGCCAGGCGGGCAGCCAGCCCATGACGGCCAGCGGCACGCACAGCGCGTTGTAGCCGGCCGCCCACGCGAGGTTCTGCCGCACCACGCGCAGCGTTCGCCGCGCCTGCGCGATGGTGCGCGGAATGGCCGCGAGCGCATCGCCCGGCACCACGAAGTCGGCCCGCGCGCGCGACAGCGGCACGGCGCGCCCGAAGGCGAAGGAGGCGTTCGCGCGCGCCAGCGAAGGCCCGTCGTTCAGGCCGTCGCCCACCATCGCCACCTGCCGGCCTTCGGCCTGCAGGCGCCACAGGACCTCGAGCTTGTCTTCGGGCGTGCAGCCGCCCTGCGCAAATTCGATGCCGGCGCGCGCGGCGATCTCGCGTGCGGCGCTGTCGCGGTCGCCCGACAGCAGGCGCACCGTGACGCCTTCGGCCTGCAGTGCCGCCACCGCGGCGGCCGCGTCCGGACGCAGTTCCTCGGCCAGCACGAAGCTCGCGATCCAGCCCTGCTCGTCGCTGAGGTGCACCTGCGGCGCCTCGACCTGCAGCGGTGCCACATTGCAATGGCTCGCCGAGCCCAGCCGAACGCGCCGCGCAGGCCCGCCCGCATCGCCGCTTCGGCGCAGCAGGCCTTCGAGCCCGAGTCCGGCCAGCTCGGCCGGCTGCGCCACTTCCCAGGCGGGCGGCGAGCGGAATTGCGCATTCCACGCATTCACGAGAGCCCGCGCGCCCGGATGCAGCGAGTGCGCGCCCAGCGCGGCGCCGATCTCCAGCGCGTCGCCGGGGCGCAAGCCCTGGCGGCAGTACACGCGTTCGAGGCGCGGCGTCTCGCCGGTCAGCGTGCCCGTCTTGTCGAAGATCACCGTGTCGACCGAGGCCAGCGCCTCCAGCGCCTGCAGGTTGGACGTCAGCACGCCGCCGCGCGCCAGTGCGCCCGCGCTCGCGAGCATGGCGGCCGGCGTTGCGAGCGACAGCGCGCACGGGCAGGTCACGATCAGCACCGCCACCGCCACCATCAATGCCTTGCCAGGATCGACCGGCCACCAGAAGGCCGCGGCGCTGCCGGCCGACAGCAGCACCAGCACGAGGAACGGCCGTGCGATCCGGTCGGCCAGCCGAGCCAGCCGTGGCTTGCCCAGCGCGGCGCTTTCCATCAGCCGAACGATCTGCGCAAAGCGCGTGCCCTCGCCCACCGATTCGATGCGCACCTGCACCGTGGCCGACAGGTTGTGGCTGCCCGCCAGTACGCGCTCGCCGCGCGCCCGCGCCACCGGGCGGGATTCGCCAGTCAGCAGCGCTTCGTCGGTGCTGGTGCCGCCGTCGATCAGCATGCCGTCGGCCGGAAAGGCCTCGCCCGGCCGCACCCGCACCACGTCGCCCGCGGCCAGGCGCCGCACCGCCACACGCTCCCAGCCGCCCGCGGCATCCAGGCGCTCGATGCTGTCGGGCAGGCGGTTCATCACGGCCTCGAGTGAGCCGGCCGTGCGGTCGCGCAGCCGCGCTTCAAGCCAGCGGCCCGTGAGCAGGAAGAACACGAACATGGTGAGCGAGTCGAAATAGACCTCGTGCCCCAGCGCGCCTGCGCTGTCGAAGGTGGCCGCGGTGCTGACCGCGAATGCGATGGCGATGCCGAAGGCAACCGGCACGTCCATGCCGATGCGTGCATGGCGAAGATCGCGCCACGCACTGCGAAAGAACGGCCCGCAGGAGAAGAACAGCACCGGCAGCGTCAGCACCCAGGAGGCCCAGCGAAGCAGCTGCGCGGCGTCCGGCGTCATTTCGCCGGGCTGCGCGATGTAGGCCGGGTAGGCATACATCATCACCTGCATCATGCAGAAGCCCGACACCAGCCAGCGCCAGAGCGCGAGCCGCAACTCGCGCGAACGGCGCTCGCGCGCGGAGCTGTCCGCGGCGGGCACCAGCCGGTAGCCGGCAGCTTCGCAGGCCTCGAACCAGCGCGAAGGCCGCGTCTGCGCGGCGGACCAGACCACGCGGGCGCGCTGGCTCGCGGCGTTCACCTGGACCTCGAGCACGCCTGCCACGCGCAGCAGCGCCGCCTCCACGGCGAGGCCGCAGCCCGCGCAGTGCATGCCTTCCACCGCCACCTGCGATTCCCAGCGCACGGTGCCGGCATCGCCGCCATCGAGCGCATGGCCGAACGCAGGCCATTCGGCGGGATCGTCGAGCGCCTGCCACTCTTCACGGGGTGCCCGTGGAAGCGCGGCGGCCGGGGAAAAGGGGGCGAGCGCAGCTTGCATCGGGCAAGGCTAAGTGCCGGGCCCCCGTTCCCGTTTGATCTGCATCAAGTGACGAAAGCAGCCTGCGGCCTAAGCTCGCGGCACACCTCCCCGGACAGAAAACCATGTACAAGCGCATTCTCGTGGCCACCGACGGCTCCACACTCTCGAAGAAAGCGGTCACGAGTGCGATCGCCCTGGCGAGCCGGCACGATGCCGACCTCGTGGCGCTCACCGTGGTGCCGCGCTACCCCAAGAGCTACTTCGACGGCGCGATGTCCTTCTCGCCCGAAGACATCGCCCGGGTCGAAAAGCAATGGGCCGACAAGGCGCAGGACATGCTCGACGGCGTAGCGGCGCGCGCGGCGGCGAGCGGCGTGCCGTTGAAGAAGGCCATCGCCAATTCGGACCTGGTGGCCGAATCGATCGTCGCCGCCGCGAAGAAGCACAAGTGCGACCTGATCGTCATGGCCTCGCACGGCCGCAAGGGCATCAAGCGGCTGCTGCTGGGCAGCGAGACGCAGCACGTGCTGACGCACTCCGCGCTGCCCGTGCTGGTGCTGCGCTGACCGCCCGGCGGGCCTGCTTCAGGCGGCCTGCATCGACCCCGCGCCGAGCGCGTCGTTCTCGGCTTCGCTGAGCCAGCGGCGCTTGTCGCGCAGCGGCGGCGCGCCGAACATGCGGCTGTACTCGCGCGCGAACTGCGACGGGCTCTCGTAGCCCACGCTGTGCGCCGCGCTCGACACGTCCACGCCCGCCATCAGCATCTGGCGGCGCGCCTCCTGCAGGCGCAGCTGCTTCTGGTACTGCAGCGGGCTCATGGCCGTCACGGCCTTGAAGTGATGGTGGAACGACGACACGCTCATGTGCACCGCGCGCGCCATGTCCTCGATCCGCAGCGACTGCGAATAGTTGATGCGCAGCGCGCTGATCGCCTTGGCGATGCGCTGGGTGTGGCTGTCCTGCAGCGCGATCTGCCGCAGCCGCGCGCCCTCTCCGTTCACCAGCAGGCGGTACATGATCTCGCGCTTGATGAGCGGCGCCATGATCGGCACGTCCTCGGGCGACTCGACCAGCCGCAGCAGCCGCAGCACCGGCTCCAGCACCGGCATGCCGATGCGGTTGACGTACATGCCGCGCGAGGCGGGCGCGTTGGCCTTCGCGGGCAGCTTCTCGTCGCCGATGAGCTTGCCGATCTCGTCGATCGCGAGCTCCAGCCGCAGCCCGAGGTAAGGCTCGTTGTCGCTCGTCAGGCGCACCTGGCCGCACACCGGCAGGTCGACCGAGGTCACCAGGTAGTGCATGGGGTCGTACACATAGATGTCGTCGCCCACGATGATCCGCTTGGAGCCCTGCGCGATCAGCCCGAGCGCCGGTGTCGCGAAGGCGTGCTTGGGGCCGTCGGGCTTGCTGATGCAGAACACCTGCAGGCCGGCCACCGGCGTTTCCACGGTGCCGTCCTGGCCGCGCGTGATGCGGTTGATCAGCGCGACCAGTTCCTTCCTGGCTTCGTCGAGTTCGGGCTCCAGCGGCATCGGCTGGGCGATGGCGGCAGCGATTTCGGATGTGTCTTGGGGCATGTTCGGGGGGCCTTGTCACGGGTTGGGCCGCGGCGGCGGCCGGCGTGGAGGATCGGGTGGTTCAAAGCTTAGCGCCACGCCAACGAATCTGCACGGCCCGCGCAGGAGGTCTGGAGAAATAGGCAAGGACTTTGCAGGAACGCGCTCGCCATGCCCGGCGCCGCGGCCGGATACTTTTGCGGACGGCCGGGGCCTTCCGGCCCTCTTCTCGCGCCACCCACCCAAAGGACATCTCTCATGCAGTACCGCAAATTCGGCCGCACCGGCCTGTTCGTTTCCGAACTCTGCCTCGGCACCATGACCTTCGGCGGCTCCAGCGGCATCTGGGGCCAGATCGGCAACCTCCAGCAGTCCGAGGCGGAAGGCCTGGTCGGCCGCGCACTCGACGCCGGCATCAACTTCATCGACACCGCCGACGTGTACTCCGAAGGCCTGTCGGAAACCATCACCGGCCAGGCGCTGAAGAACCTCAAGGTGCCGCGCGAAAACGTCGTGGTCGCCACCAAGGTGTTCGGCGAAACCGGCAAGACCGCCAATGCGGCCGGCGCCTCGCGCTACCACATCATGGACGGCGTGAAGGCCAGCCTCAGGCGCCTGCAGCTGGACCACATCGACCTCTACCAGATCCACGGCTTCGACCCGGTCACGCCCATCGAGGAAACCGTGCGCGCGCTGGACAACCTGGTGCAGCAGGGCCACGTGCGCTACGTGGGCGTTTCCAACTGGGCGGCCTGGCAGATCATGAAGGCGCTGGGCATCGCCGAACGCCAGGGGCTCGCGCGCTTCGAATCGCTGCAAGCCTACTACACCATCGCGGGCCGCGACCTGGAGCGCGAACTGGCGCCGATGCTGCAGAGCGAAAGCCTCGGCCTGATGGTCTGGAGCCCGCTGGCGGGCGGCCTCTTGAGCGGCAAGTACGGGCGCGGCACCGAAGCCGAGAAAGGCAGCCGCCGCGCCAGCTTCGACTTTCCGCCGGTGAACGTCGAGCGCGCCTACGACTGCATCGACGTGATGCGCCAGCTGGCCGAAGCGCGCAAGGTGTCGGTGGCGCAGATCGCGCTCGCGTGGCTGCTGCACCAGCCGGTGGTGACCAGCGTGATCGTCGGCGCCAAGCGCGTCGCGCAGCTGGACGACAACATTGCCGCCACCGCGATCCGGCTTTCCGCCGATGAGCTGGCCGCACTCGGCAAGGTGAGCGCCCTGCCCTCCGAGTACCCGGGCTGGATGCTCGAGCGCCAGGGCGGCGCGCGGGAGAAGCGCCTCGCCGAATCAGGCCAGCGCGGCTGACCGGCGCGCAGCGTGGGCCGCGGTGGCGCGCAATGCGCGCAGGTCGAGGTGCCGCGCGGCGCTTGCCGCACAGGGCTCGGCCATATGCGGCACCACGCCGAGCAAGGGCGCGCCGAGCCGGTCGCGCAGCGTCTGGAGATTGGCCTCGGGTGCCAGCATCTCCGGCTCGATGGTGCTCGCGATCCACCCCGCCAGCATGAGCCCGCGCGTGCGGATCGCTTCAGCCGTGAGCAGCGCATGGTTCAGGCAGCCCAGGCGCAGCCCGACCACCAGGATCACCGGCAGTCCCAGCGCCACGGCCAGGTCGGCGCTGTCGATGTCGTCGCCGAACGGCACGCAGAAGCCGCCCACGCCTTCGACCACCACCGCGTCGGCGCACTGCGACAACGCCGCGAAGGCCGACAGCAGCGGCGGCAGTTCGATGCGCGCGCCCTCTTCGCGCGCCGCAAGATGCGGCGACATCGGCGCACGCAGCAGGTACGGGCAGCGCAGGGCCAGGGGCGCATCGACGTTGCCGGCCGCGCGCAGCTGCTCGACGTCCTCGTTGCGCCAGGCGCCATCGATGAGTTCCAGCCCCGCGGCCACCGGCTTCATGCCCACCGCGCGCAGGCCCGATGCGGCCAGCAGGCTCAGCATTGCGCCGCTGGCCAGCGTCTTGCCGACGCCCGTATCGGTGCCCGTGACGAACCAGCGGCGGTGTGTCATGGGTGCACCCGGCGCGGCGCTCATGCGGCTTTCTTCCACGGCTGCGCCAATGCTTCACCCAAGGCGTCGAGCAGCCGTGCCACGTCGTCCTCCGAATGGCTGGCCGACAGCGTGATCCGCAGCCGTGCGGTGCCGGCGGGCACGGTTGGCGGGCGAATCGCACCGACGCGCAGGCCGCGGGCATCGAGCTGCGCCATCGTCTGCATCGCGCGTGCGTTGTCGCCGACGATCAGCGGCTGGATCGCGGTCGGCGAATCGGGCAGCCAGGCGCTGCCGTCCGCCGGCAGGATCGCCTCGAGGCCGCGGCGCAGCTGGGCGATGCGCGCATGCAAATGGGCGCGGCGCACGTCGCCTTCTTCGCCCTCGATCAGCGCCAGGCTCGCGAGCAGCGCATGCGCGATGGCCGGCGGCGCGGCGGTGGTGAAGATGTACGGCCGCGCGCGCTGCACGAGGTAGTCGATCACGGTGCGGTGCGCCGCCACGAAAGCGCCCGACACCCCGGCCGCCTTGCCGAGCGTGCCGACGAGCACCAGCCGCTCCGAGCGCAGCTCCATGGCCTGCAGCACGCCGCGGCCCGTGGCGCCCAGCACGCCGAAGCCGTGCGCGTCGTCCAGCACCAGCCAGGCGTCGTGGCGCTCGGCCAGCGCGAGCAGCTCGGCCACGGGCGCGATGTTGCCGTCCATGCTGAAGACCGCATCGCTCACGATCAGCTTGACCGGCGCATCGCAGGCGCCGAGCTGCGCATCGAGCGCGGCCACGCCGCAATGCGGATAGCGCTCGACCCGCGCCTTGGCCAGCCGCGCCCCGTCGATCAGCGACGCGTGATTCAGCGACTCCGAAAAGATCACCGCCTCCGCGCCGCCGAGCGCCGACAGCACTGCGAGGTTGGCCATGTAGCCCGTGCAGAAGAACAGGCTTTGCGCCTCCGGGATGAACGGCGCCATCCAGCCGGCCAGCCGCTCCTCGAGTTCGGCATGCGCGCGCGAGTGGCCGAGGATCAGGTGCGACCCGCCGCTGCCCGTGCCGTAGCGTGCCGCGCCTTCGGCCAGTGCGGCGGCCAGTGCCGGATGCGCGGCGAGGCCGAGGTAGTCGTTGCTGCTGAAGCCGAGCATGGTGCGCGGCGCGCTCGCGCCGGCCAGCGTCAGCGATTGCCCGGGGGCGCAGGCGGTTTCGGCGATCTGCCGGCGGCGGCGCATCGACTGCGCGTCGAGCGCGGCGATCTCGTCCTGCAGGCGTTCAAGCAAGCGCGGCATCGTGGCTTCCTTCTACGTGATTTGCGTGGTCTGCATGGGCGGAGGCGGCCACGGCCTGCAGCGTGGCCAGCGTGCCGTCGACCAGCAGGTCGATCTCGTCGTCGCCGATCGCATACGGCGGCATGAGGTAGACGGTCGCACCGATGGGACGCATCAGCAGTCCGTTCGCTCGTGCGGCAAGGTGAAAGCGCTCCGCGAATCGGGCGCCGGGCTCGCGCACGTCGAAGGCCGTGATCATTCCGCGCTGGCGCAGATGCTCGACGGGCACGCCGTGAAGCCCCTCGCGCAACCGGTCGATCAACCGTTCGGCACGGGCGCGGTTGCGGCGCAGCGCGTCCTCGCGCTCGAACAGGTCGAGCGTCGCGAGCGCCGCGCGGCAGGCCAGCGCGTTGCCGGTGTAGGAATGGGAATGCAGGAAGCTGCGCGCCACGTCGTCGTCGACGAAGCCCTGGTAGATCGCATCGCGCGTCATCACCAGCGCCAGCGGCAGGTAGCCGCCGCTGATGCCCTTGGAAAGGCACAGAAAATCCGGCCAGATGCCGGCCTGCTCGCACGCGAAGAAGCTGCCGGTGCGCCCGCAGCCCACCGCAATCTCGTCGGCGATGAGGTGCACGCCGTAGCGGTCACACAGCGCGCGCACGAGCCGCAGGTAGTCGGGGTCGTGCATCGCCATGCCGGTGGCGCATTGCACCAGCGGCTCGACGATCACGGCAGCGATCGATGCATGCCTTTTCGCCAGCAGCGCTTCGAGTTCGGCCGCGGCGCGGCGCGCCACGGCGACGGCGTCTTCGCCCGGCTGCGCGGCCCGGGCGTCGGGCGATGCCACGAGGTGCGCATTCGCGAGCAGCGGCGCGTAGGCGTCGCGGAACACCGGCACGTCGGTCACATGCAGCGCGCCCAGCGTTTCGCCGTGATAGCCCCAGCGCAGCGCGACGAAGTCCTGCTTGCCGCTTCGGCCTGCATTGCGCCATGCATGAAAGCTCATCTTCAACGCGATCTCCACGGCCGAGGCGCCGTCCGAGGCATAGAAGCAGTGGCCCAGCGCATGGCCCGTCAGCGCGGCGAGCCGCTCGGCCAGCTCGACGGCCGGCGCATGCGTACAGCCCGCGAGCATCACATGCGAGAGCGTGTCGAGCTGGTCCTTGAGAGCGGCGTTGATGGCCGGGTGCGCATGGCCGAAGAGATTGACCCACCACGAGCTCGTCGCGTCGAGGTAGCGGCGTCCGTCGTGGTCGAACAGCCAGACGCCCTCGCCCCGCGCGATCGGCAGCGGCGGCACGGCTTCGAGCCGGATGCTCTGCGTGCACGGATGCCAGACGTGGCGCCGGCTGCGCTGCTGCCAGCCGGCGTTTTTGGACGCGGCAGGCGTCGAGGGAGAAGCAATCGTTGGCGGCATCCGCGCATTCCTTTGGGGGCAAGGCGCGGGATCGTATCGGTGCAGGTCCGGCACGGCAAACCGCCGGTGCGGGCATCGAAATGCAGGCACTTGAGCGACGTTGGCCGGGATAGAACACCCGTTCGGATCAACCTCGTGCAACCGGGCCGCTTGATGTGCAGAGGCCGGCCCCGGAAGCCATTGCAAGTTGTCTTGGGGGCGACAAAGATTTCCGCGGAGTATCGAGTTCTCACCCCGATCGAGGTGGTGAATCTCCGGATCGGACAGCCGAATGGCAGATATCGGCTATTGGCAAATCCCCGGCCCCGCCGTGCCCGCGCATGAGGCTTGGACGACGCCCGCGGTGGGCCAATTCCGACACCAGCGGGCATGCGCGGCGCGGACAAATAAATGTCCAACCATCCATTCATTCGAAGGAGCAGCCCATGTCCAAGACGAACCCCAACACGCCCGACGAGCGTGGTTCGTTGCCTCCCCAGCACAACAAGGCCGGCCACCAGAGCCCGACACCGCGCAACGAGCCGCGCCGCACCACCGAGAGCCGCCACGACCGCGAAAGCCACATCGGCGGCAGCAACCAGAGCCAGTCGCGGCGCGGCGGTGGCGGCGGTTCCACGCATTGAGGGTGGTGGCCGCTTGAACCCCAACGGCGCACCGGAGCCGGCCCATGTCCCAGCGCAACGAGGCCACGGCAGCGCTGAAGGCCCTCAGCATCGCGACCGACGCCTGCCGCGAATGCCCGCTGGGCGCGCATGCAACCCAGTCGGTGTTCGGTGAAGGCCCGGTTGGCGCGGCGCTGATGGTGGTGGGCGAGCAGTCGGGCGACAAGGAAGACCTGGTCGGCCGCCCCTTCGTGGGCCCGGCCGGCAAGCTGTTCGACCGTGCGGTGGCCGAGCTCGGCTGGTCGCGCGAGAAGCTCTACGTGACCAATGCGGTGAAGCATTTCAAGTACGAGCCGCGCGGCAAGCGCCGCATGCACAAGACCCCGGGCCAGCGCGAGGTGGAAGCCTGCCACCACTGGCTCGAAAGCGAGATCGAACTCGTGCAGCCGCGCGCCTGCATCGCGCTCGGCGGCACGGCCGCGCGCTCGCTGCTCGGCCGACCGGTCGCGGTGATGAAGGAGCGCGGCCACTGGATAGAGAATGCGCAGACAGGCCGCCGCGTGCTGGTCACGCTGCATCCCTCCGCCCTGCTGCGCGGCGATCCGCTGCAGCGCGAAGCAGCCTGGGAAGCCTGGCTCAAGGACCTGTCGGTGGCTTCGGAGCTGATGAAGAAAGCCCGGGCCAGGCGCTCGGCCGAAAAACAGGCCGCCGCGGAAAAGTCCGCGGCCAGGCCCGCCGCGAGTCATGCGCGGCGCCGCGTGCGCATGGTGATGGAATAGCGCAGCGCCTCGGTCGGCGCGATGCTGTGCTGCCAGGCCCAGCGCGCTTCGCCGCGCAGCATGTAGATGGAGCGCGGCTCGATCAGCAGCTGGAGGCTGGCGGGCGCGGTGGCGCTGGCCGGTGGATAGGGCCGCAGCTGCATCACCGCGCTGCTGCGCAGCGAAACCCCCACTATGTCCTCGAAGTCCGGCACGTCGCGGTGCCAGCCGAGCGGCGTGCCGGGCCGGTATTCGGAGATCAGCACATGGGCGAAATCGTCGGGCGCCATGCCCATCCATGCCGCCACCCGCGCACGCAGCGGGTGGAGCGCGGGCGGCATGGCCGTGCCCGGACGCAGCTGGTGCTTGTCGAAGTCGTAGCTGCCGCCAAAGCTGATGCCGCGGCGGCGCGCGGTGTATGCCTTGTAGCGCATCTCGCGCAGCTCGAAGCCCTGCACGAGGTGCAGCAGCTCGGCTTCCTCGGTGCGGGTGAGGAATTCGCGCTCGTAGCGCAGGCCTTCGATGGCGGCCGCGGGCGCCTCGCCGAACAGGTCGGGCTCGTCGGCGAGCTGGATGTGCCTAGCGGAGCGCATCGAAGAAATCCTCCCCTTCATCGGCATGCGCCGGCCCGCCCAGGTGCAGCTCCCACCAGGGCGGCAGCAGCTGCCGGATCTCGGCGCGCGCGAAGCGGTCGTCCAGCAGGTGCAGCACGCCGCTGTCCTGCTCGGTGCGGATGACGCGGCCGGCCGCCTGCACCACTTTCTGCAGGCCCGGATAGAGGTAGGTGTATTCGTAGCCCTTGCCGAAGCGCGCCTGCATGCGCTCGCGCGTGATCTCGTTGAGCGCGTTGTGCTGCGGCAGGCCGAGGCTTGCCACAAAGGCGCCGATCAGCCGGCTGCCGGGCAGGTCGATGCCTTCGCCGAATGCGCCGCCGAGCACGGCAAAGCCGATGCCCTGGCCGCCCTCCTCGAAGCGCGCGAGAAAGCCGTGGCGATCGGCCTCGGCCATGCCGCGCGTCTGGGCCCACACGGGCACGCCAGGGTGCCTGGCCAGGAAGGCCGCGCAGGCTTTTTCAAGGTAGTCGAAGCTGCTGAAGAACGCGAGGTAGTTGCCCGGCATGCGCTCGAACTGGTCGCCGATGATCCCGGCCACGCGAGCGAGCGAGCCCGCGCGGTCGCGAAAACGCGTCGACACGTTCATGGCCACCTCCACGTGCAGCTGCTGGCTGCGGAATGGCGAGGCCACATCGAGCAGCATGGTCTCCGGCGGCAGCCCCAGCGCGTCGCGGTAGAACTCGAAGGGCGACAAGGTGCCGGAAAAACAGGTGACCGATGCGGCATCCGCGAAGCGCGGCTCGAGGAATGGCGCCGGCACCAGGTTGCGGATCGCGAGGCTGCGCTGCTGATGGTCGTGCGCAGGGCCCAGCGTGCGCTCGAAGATCGAGTGGTCGTCGAAGGCATCGGCCAGCCGGGCAAACTGCAGCGCATCGAAGAAGAAGCGCTGCAGCGGACCTTGCGCCGCGTCGGGCGTGGCCGCGAAGTACTCGCCCATGGCCGTGTTGGCGGCCTGCAGCGTGCGAGCGAAGCGATCGGGAATCTCGTCGGCCGTGTCGTAGGGTTCGGTCTGTGCCTGCTGCACCGTGTCCCATTCGCGGTACAGCCGGCCGAGCGCGCCGCGCACCGAGGCGGGCGCCACGCGGTGCGCGTCTTCCAGCGCCAGGCCGTCGAGCCGCGCGGTGTACATGCCGCGCGCGCGCTCCAGCAGGTTGTGCGCCTCGTCCACCAGCACCGCCGCGCGCCATTCGGCGTCCTTCATGGTGGCGTAGAGAAAGGCGCTGCCATCGAAGTAGTAGTTGTAGTCGCCCACGATCAGGTCGCACCAGTGCGCCATTTCCTGCGCGAGGAAATAAGGGCACACGGTGTGCGCCAGCGCAATTCTTCGCAGCGCCTGCCGGTCGAGCCTGGCGGCCTGCGCGGCTTCTTCGCGCGCGGCGGGCAGGCGGTCGTAGAAGCCCTTGGCGAGCGGGCAGGCATCGCCGTTGCAGGCCCGGTCGGGGTATTCGCAGACTTTTTCGCGCGCGGTGAGCTCGAGCACCCGCACCTGCGCGCAGTCCTTGCCCAGCACGCCGACGGCCTCCAGCGCCACGGCCCGGCCCGAGGTCTTGGCGGTCAGAAAGAAGATCTTGTCGATCCTGCGCGCGGCCCGCGCCTTCAGCAGCGGAAAGATGGTGGCCAGCGTCTTGCCGATGCCGGTGGGCGCCTGCGCCATCAGGCAGCGCGCGTTGACGGCGGCGCGATAGACGGCCTCGGCCAGTTCGCGCTGGCCGGGCCGGAACGAGCCATGCGGAAACGCCAGCTGGCCGAGCGCCCGGCCGAGCGCCGCATGGTGCGCGGCCTCGCTCTGCGCCCAGGCGCTGTAGCGCGCGCACAGAAGCCCGAAATGCGCCTGCAGCTCGGCCCGCGCGTGCGGCTCTTCCAGCACGGTTTCCTCGCCGGTGCCGAGGTCCAGGTACACCAGCGCCACGGTGATGTGCTCGTAGCCGTGCATCTCGCAGAGCATCCAGCCGTAGCAGCGGGCCTGGGCCCAGTGCAGCGCCCGGTGGTTGCCGCGGATGGCATCGAAGTCCCCGCGGAAGGTCTTGATTTCCTCGACGCGGGGTTCGCTCGGGTCGTGCCCGTCGGCACGGCCGCGAACTGTGAGCGCGCCGCATTGCGAGCGCAGCGGCACTTCGCTCTCGTAGCCGTCGCCACGCCGGCCTTGCACCAGCGCGTGGCCGGCCATGCCTTCGAGCGCGCTGGGCGCAGGCACGAAACGCAGGTCGAGGTCGCCGGCCTTGGCACCGAAGGCGCACAGGGCCTTCACGGAGACGGTGCGAGCATCGGGCGCCGGTGCCGGCGACTTTGGAGGAAGATCCGTGGTCACGCTGATGCTGTACAAAACAACAGTATAGCGAGGCCGCGCCTGCCCACGCGCGCCAAAAGCGGTATCGGGGCCTTCTCCGACAGCCGGTGCACCGAAATTCGGCAAAACTTCAAAGGTTTTGCTTACAAATATTTGATGGAATGAAGATGCCGACCGCGATCGATCCCGACGACTTCGACCGCCTGCTGAGCCGCAACCTGAAATGGCCGCTGCTTGGCGGGCTGGTCGGCGCGCTGGTGTTCGTCAGCTTGATCGTGTTCCTGCTGGTAACCATCAGCCGGGTCGAGCAAACCGACCAGGTGACGCGCAGCGCCAGCGAACTGCAGGCCCGCAGCATCGACATGGAAACCGGCCTGCGCGGTTTCCTGATCACCGGCGAGGAAAGCTTTCTCGAGCCCTACCAGAGCGCGCTGCCCCGGATCAAGAGCGACACCGCCGCGCTGCGCGAACTGGTGCTGGACAACCGGCAGCAGGCCGAGCGGGTCGAGCGCATCGCGGCGCTGCAGGAGGCCTGGAACGGGTTCGCAGAAGACTTGATCGCGCTGCGCCGCGCCGGGGGCAACTACCCGCAGGCGGTGCGCCAAGGCCGGGGCAAGCAGCTGCGCGAGGACATGCGCACCGAATTCACGGCCTTCATGGACACCGAGGAAGGCCTGCGCTACCAGCGCAATGAAGAGGTCAACCGCACGGCCTGGCTGGTGGTGGCCGTGTTCCTGCTGTTCACGCTGGTGTTCACCGGCATGGTGGCCTACTTCGGCCGCCGGCAGCTCGTGCGGCTTTCGAACAGCTACGACGCGGTGCTGCGGGACCAGGCCACGCACGCCGAGCGGCTGGCGCAGCAGGCCTGGCTGCGCAGCGCGCAAACCGAACTGGTGGGCGAACTGGTGGGCGAACTGAATGCCAACGACCTGGGCCGCAAGGTCCTGGCCTTTTTCTCGCGGCACCTGGGCAGCGCGGTCGGCGCGCTGTACGTGCGCGAGCGGCAGGGCACGCTGCGCCGCGCGGCGAGCTACGGCTTCTCGATGGAAGCCGAGGCTTCGCCGCAGGTGTTCTCGCCGACCCAGAGCCTGGTCGGCCAGGCGGCCGCGGAACGGCGCCGCATGCTGGTGGAGCCGATCCAGGCCGACTACCTGAAGGTCAACTCGGGCCTGGGCGAGATGGCGCCCACGGCGGTGCTGCTGGTGCCGGTGTCGAGCGACGGCGTGGTGAACGGCGTGGTCGAACTCGGCCTGCCGGCCGTGCCCGATGCGCGCACCAACGAGCTGCTCGACCTGGTGGCCGAGGACATCGGCGACTCCCTCGCGGCGGCGCGCTACCGCGAGCAGCTGCAGGACGCGCTGGCCGAAACGCAGCAGCTGAACGAGGAACTGCAGGTGCAGCAGGAAGAGCTGCGCACCGCCAACGAAGAACTCGAGGAGCAGTCGCGTGCGCTGCGGGCTTCGCAGGCCATGCTGGAGAACCAGCAGGCCGAACTGGAACAGACCAACAGCCAGCTCTCCGAGCGCACCGAGGCGCTCGACCAGCGCAATGCGGCCCTGCGCCGCGTGCAGCGCGACCTGGAAGACCGCGCCGACGAACTGCAGCGCGCCAGCCGCTACAAATCGGAGTTCCTGGCCAACATGTCGCACGAGCTGCGCACGCCGCTCAACAGCGCGCTCATCCTGGCCAAGCTGCTCGCCGACAACCCGCAGGGCAACCTGAGCCCCGAGCAAGTGAAGTTCGCGGAATCGATCTACGCGTCGGGCAACGACCTGCTGGTGCTGATCAACGACATCCTCGACATCTCCAAGGTCGAGGCGGGCAAGCTCGAAGTGGTTGTCGAAGAGGTGGCGCTCGGCAAGCTCGCGCAGAGCCTGGAGAGCACCTTCAGGCCGCTGGCCGCCGAGAAGCAGCTGGCCTTCCGCCTGGAGATGCGGCCCGGCACGACCGCCACGCTGGCCACCGACCGCCACCGCGTCGAGCAGATCCTGAAGAACCTGCTCTCCAATGCGATCAAGTTCACCAACAGCGGCGAGGTGGCGCTCACGGTTTCCGCGGCTGCGAACGGCGGCGCGGTCTTCGCGGTGAGCGATTCGGGCATCGGCATTGCGCCCGAGCAGCAGGAGCTGATCTTCGAAGCCTTCCAGCAAGCCGACGGCACCACCAGCCGGCGCTACGGCGGCACCGGCCTGGGACTTTCGATCTCGCGCGACCTCACGCGCCTCCTGGGCGGCACGCTCACGCTGCAAAGCCGGCCCGGCCAGGGCAGCACCTTCACGCTGCAGCTGCCGGCCGCCGCGCCGCAGGTCTCGCCACAGGCCCCGCAACAATCAGCTCGGCCCCCTGCTCCGGCGCCCGCCAGCTCCGCCGCGGCGCGCACGCCCTTCCCTGCCGCGCGCCCCACGCCCGCCGCACCATCGCTGCCCGCTGCCGTGCCGCCGCCCTCCTTTGCCGACGACCGCACGCTGCCGCCCGACCAGGTGCGCCGGGTGCTCGTGATCGAGGACGAGCCGCAGTTCGCGCACATCCTCTACGATCTGGCGCACGAACTCGGCTACCGCTGCCTGGTGGCCCATGGCGCGGCCGACGGCTTCGAGCTCGCGCACCAGTTCCAGCCCGATGCCATCCTGCTCGACATGCGCCTTCCGGACAGCACCGGGCTCGGCCTGCTGCAGCGCCTGAAGGATTCGCCGCAGACGCGCCACATTCCGATCCACGTGGTCTCGGCCGCCGACGACGCGCAGGCCGCCGCCCTGCACCTGGGCGCCATCGGCTATGCGCAGAAGCCGGCCACGCGCGCCGAGCTGATGCAGGTGTTCGCCCGGCTCGAGGAAAAGCTCGCGCAGAAGGTCAAGGCCGTGCTGCTGGTCGAGGACGATGCGCTGCAGCGAGAAAGCGTGATCCGGCTTATCGGTGACGAAGACATCGAGATCGCCGCCGTGGGCTCCGGCGAAGAGGCGCTCGAACTGCTGCGCAGGCGCGTCTTCGACTGCATGATCACCGACCTGCACCTGCCCGACATGCAGGGCAGCGAGCTGCTCAAGCGCATGGCGTCGGAAGAGATCGTCTCGTTCCCGCCGGTGATCGTCTACACCGGGCGCAACCTCACGCGCGACGAGGAAGCCGAGCTCCAGCGCTATTCGCGCTCGATCATCATCAAGGGCGCACGCTCGCCGGAACGCCTGCTGGACGAGGTCACGCTGTTCCTGCACAAGGTCGAGGCCGAGCTGTCCAGCGAGCGCCAGGGCATGCTGAAGGCGGCGCGCGGGCGCGACCGCATCTTCGAGGGCCGCACCATCCTGCTGGTGGACGACGACGTGCGCAACCTCTTTGCGCTCACGAGCGCGCTGGAGCAGCGCGGCGCGGCGGTCGAGATCGGCCGCAACGGCCGCGAGGCGCTCGAAAAGCTCGACCAGGCGCGCGAGATCGACCTGGTGCTGATGGACGTGATGATGCCGGAGATGGACGGCCTGGAGGCCACGCGCCGGCTGCGCGCGGACCCGCGCTTCGAGAAGCTGCCCGTGATCGCCATCACCGCCAAGGCCATGAAGGACGACCGCGAGCAGTGCCTGGCCGCGGGCGCCAGCGACTACCTGGCCAAGCCTGTGGATTTGGAGCGCCTGGTCTCGCTTCTGCGCGTGTGGATGCCCAAAATGGAGCGGCTGTGAACCCCAATGCCGCTGCCCTGTCCCTGACCTCCGCGTTGAGCAACACGGAGATCGAGCTGCGGCTGCTGATGGAAGCCATCTACCTGCGCTACAGCTACGACTTCCGCAACTACACCGTGGCTTCGCAGAAGCGCCGCGTGCTGCACGCGCTGGCACAGCTCGGGCTGCCGAGCATTTCGGCGTTGCAGGAGAAGGTGCTGCGCGATCCGCTGCTGTTCGGCCGGCTGCTCGAGTACTTGACGATTCCCGTAAGCGAGATGTTCCGCGATCCGGCCTACTTTCTTGCGCTGCGCCGGCACGTGGTGCCGATCCTGCACACCTATGCATCCCTCAAGGTGTGGGTGGCGGGCTGCAGCACCGGCGAGGAAGTCTTTTCGCTGGCCATCCTGCTGCGCGAGGAAGGCCTGCTCTCCCGCACGCAGATCTATGCCACCGACATCAACCCCGGCTCGCTCGAGAAGGCGCGCCAGGGCATCTTCCCGATCGAATCGATCCGCGGCTACACGGCCAACTACCAGCGCGCCGGCGGCCGCAGTTCTTTTTCCGACTACTACACTGCGGCCTACGACGCCGCGCGCTTCGACCCCGCGCTGTGCGCCGACGTCATCTTTGCCGACCACAGCCTGGCCACCGACAGCGTGTTTGCCGAAACGCAGCTCGTGTCGTGCCGCAACGTGCTCATCTATTTCAACCGCGAGCTGCAGGACCGGGCACTCGGGCTGTTCCACGAGTCGCTCTGCCACCGCGGCTTCCTGGGCCTGGGCGCGAAGGAGAGCATCGACTTCTCGAGCTATGCCGATCGCTTCGACGTCCATTCGCAGCCAGAGCGCATCTACCGAAAGGCCACATGAAGCCGAATGCTCGCCAAATCCCTGCGCGGCGCGTCGAAGCCGTGGTGGTCGGCGCGTCTGCGGGCGGCATCGAGGCGCTGCTGGCGCTCCTGCACGGCATTCCGCCGCCGTGGCGGCTTCCGGTGGTGGTCGTCCTGCACCTGCCCGAAGGCCACCAGAGCCACCTGGCCGAGATCTTTGCCGAGCGGCTGCACATGCCGGTGCACGAGGCCGCCGACAAGATGCCGATCGCGCCCGACAGCCTGTATTTCGCGCCGCCCGGCTATCACCTGTCGATCGAGCGCGATCGATGCTTTTCGCTCAGCTGCGAGCCGCCCGTGCACTTTTCGCGGCCGTCGATCGACGTGCTGATGGCCTCGGCCGCCGATGCCTACGGTCCCGCGCTGGCCGGTTTCCTGCTCACGGGCGCGAACGACGACGGCGCCGAAGGCCTCTTGCGCATTCACATGGGCGGCGGCATCACCGCCGTCCAGGACCCGGAGGAAGCCCAGATTCCCACCATGCCCCGGGCCGCCATTGCCCTGCATCGTCCCGACCACGTGCTTGCCCTGCGCGAGCTTCGCACATTGCTGCTGCAACTGGAGTCCGCCCATGCCCATCATTGACGTCGAAAGCAAGCTGCTGATCGTCGATGACCTGCCCGAGAACCTTCTTGCGCTCGAGGCCCTGATCCGGGGCCCGGGGCGCGCCGTGTACCGCGCGGCATCGGCCGAGGAGGCGCTTGCGCTGCTCTTGGACCACGAGTTCGCGCTGGCCATTCTCGACGTGCAGATGCCCGGCATGAACGGCTTCGAGCTGGCCGAGCTGATGCGCGGCACGGAGCGCACGCGGCACATCCCGATCATCTTCGTGACGGCTGCGGGCCGCGATTCGAACTACGCCTTCCAGGGCTATGAAAGCGGCGCGGTCGACTTCCTGTACAAGCCGCTCGATCCGCATGCCGTCACCGGCAAGGTCAACGTGTTCGTCGACCTGTACCGCCACCGCAAGGCGCTGCGGCACGAAATGAATGCGCTCGCGGTGGCCAACCAGAAGCAGGAAGAACTGGTCCAGCAGCTGCGCCACACGCAGCACGAACTCGAACGCGCGGTGCGCATGCGAGACGACTTCATGTCGATGGTCTCGCACGAGCTGCGCACGCCGCTCAACACCCTGTACCTCGAAACGCAATTGCGCCAGGTCCAGGTGTCCAGGGGCAAGCTGGAGTCCTTTTCCGCGGATCGCCTGCCCGCCATGATCGAGCGCGACCAGCGGCAGATCCGCAACATGGTGCGGCTGATCGACGACATGCTCGACGTCACGCGCATGCGAAGGGACGCGCTGTCGATCCAGCCCAAGCCGGTCGACCTTGTCGCGCTCGCGCGGGCCGTGGTGGAGGGCCTCAGGCAGCAGGCCGAGGCCGCGGGCTCGATCATCGCGCTGGAAGCACCGCGCGAGCTGCGCGGCGTGTGGGACGAGTTCCGCATCGAGCAGGTGCTGACCAACCTGCTGACCAATGCACTGCGCTACGGCGGCGGCAAGCCCGTGGAGATGATGCTGTGGGAGCGGGACGGCGCCGCGCACATCACCGTGCGCGACCAGGGCATCGGCATTGCGCCCGAAGACCAGCAGCGCATCTTCGAGCAGTTCGAACGCACCGACGACAGCCGCAAGCATGCGCCCGGCCTTGGGCTCGGGCTCTACATCACGCGCAAGATCGTGGGCCTGCACGGCGGGCGCATCGAGGTGGAGAGCCGGCCCGGCGAAGGTGCGCTGTTCCACGTCGAGCTGCCGCTGCAAGCCGCCGCGAAGACTGCGACGCAAGTGCGGGCGTAGGCGCCCTCCTACTGCGCGGAAGGCGATTGGCCGGGATACTGGGTGGATACAAATTGCTTGAAAGCCACCTCCCAGTGAACGTGCTGATCGTCGACGACAACGAAGCCGCGGCTGACCTGCTGCAGGAACTGCTGACGCTGCAGGACCATACCGTCCGCTGCACCTACACGGCGCAACAGGCCATGGATGCGGCGGCCGACGAGCGCTTCGACGCGGCGCTCATCGACCTCACGCTGCCCGACTTTCCCGGCACCGAGGTGGCGCGGCGGCTGCGTTCGGTCGCAGCGGACCGCGGCCCTCGGCTGCTCGTCGCCATTTCGGGCTTTTCGGAGGAAGAGGCGGCCGGCGCCGCAGCGCAGAGCCTGTTCGACCACCACCTTCAGAAGCCCATCGACATGGGCGAACTCTCCGCCATCCTGTCCGCGCCGCGCTGAGCGAGGCACCTGGCCGTTCAGTCCCGGTCTTCGTAATCCCGGTCGTTGTCCCATTCGTCGCCGTTCGGCGGGCGATACGGGTAGCCCGGCCCGTAGTAGATCCGTCCGGGCGGCGGCGCATAGACGGGTGCCGGCCGGTAGTACACGGGCGGCGGCGGACGGTAGTAGACCGGCGGGGCCGGCGCGTAGTAGATCGGCGCCGGATAGTAGGCAGGCGGCGGCACGTAGTACGGCGCCGGATAGTCACCCGCCCCGATCTGCACCGACCAGCTGCCGCGCGCGCTGGCCGCGCCCGCGGCGAGGAGCGCACTGGCCGTCGCGCCAAGGGCCACCCATTTGAAGACAGAAGAACGCTTGTTTTTGACTTTCACTGCAGCTCCCTTGAAAAGGCGCTGACGGCCAGCACCCATGGTGGTTGCAACGTCCGACGCACTCTGCGAGTGCACCTGCCGCCTCGCCGGATCGTTGCCAAACGTCACTGCGCGGCCGATGCCGCTCAGCTCGTGATCTCGCGGCGCGAAAGCTGCACTTCGGCGCCGGCGGTATTGAACGCAATCGTCGGTGCGGTGAAATCGCTCAGCGGCGCGCCCAGGCCGATTTCGCCGCGCCCGTGCAGCACGCATTCCTCGCGCCTGAGCGCCACTTCCTGGCTCGGCCCGCCGTTGCCGTGAAACCGGACCCAGGTGCCGTAGGTGCTTAGGTCGGTCAGCACGCAGCTGCCATGCCGCAGCTCGATGCGTGCATGCAGCCTGGAGACGCGCGGATCGTTGACCACGAACTGCGCATCGCTCACGCGCCCGAGGTGGATCGGCAGTTCTTCGGTGCGGAAGGTGGACCGCACATCGAGCCACGCCAGCTCGATCTGCCCCAGTGAAGAATCGGGCAGCCGCAGCGGCGTCAGCGCGGCCGGCAGCGTGAGGAACGAAGTCATTTCCTCCTGCCAGTCGATGCGGTGGACGGCCGACATCTCGCTGCGCCCGCGAATGGTGATGAGCCCCAGGTCGCGATGCCGAACGCCGGTTTCGCCCAACTGCGCGATCGCCGCATCGGTGGCCCAGATCTGCCCGGGCCCCGCCAGGTCGCTCAGACGCGACGCCAGGTTGACGGCATCGCCGAAGCAGTCGCCCTCGACCTCGACCACCTCGCCGCTTGCAACGCCGATCTGCAGCGCCATGCGCAGCGGCACGGGCCAGGTCATGAGGCGCTTCTGGTGATGGCGCTGCAGTTCGATCACTGCCTGCATGGCGGTGGCCGCGTTCGAAAAAATGGCGAACACGCCATCGCCGAGCGACTTCACGACCCTGCCGCCGTGTGCCTGGCAGACGCCGCCGATCCATTGGGTCAGCCGCGTCACCGTGTCGGTGGCGCGTGCATTTCCCATGGCTTCGAAAACCCTGGAGCTTCCGGTCAGGTCTGCGAATACGACTGTGGAATTGACGTCCATGCTGTGACAGCGGCCTGTTTATATTACTTTTGTACTCAAACCCTTATGGCAGCTTTAAGTGCAACGTAAAGTGTGTTGTTTACAAACAAGAAACAGTGTTTCAGAACTTGTGATTCGCGCGCCCGAGGCTTAAGGTAGCGACCGTCCTGGCTCCCGGCAATACGCCTTTAGTCCACATGCTGCCTCTTCGTCGTTTTTTCCGCCTCCTCGGAATTCCCGGTATCGGGTCTCCCCGGGTGGGAGAGAACCAGCTGGGACGCATCCGGGCCGCCATGCTGTCGGTGCTGCAGGCGCATGGCGAGCACTCGGTCCAGCGCGTGGCGCAGCGCGTGCGCTTTGCATCCGATGTGGAAGCGCTCTGGTACCTGCGGCAGGACGTGATGGTTGCGCTGAGCGCCATCGACGGCGAAGCCGCAGCCCGCCGCCAGATGAAAGCCATCAACAGCATGTTCAAGGGCGGCCTGCCCGGCTCGATGGGCCCGCGCGCCCATCAGCGCTTCACCCACTGAAGGATACCGCGGCAGCTCGCGTTCAATGCGCATGGCCGTGGTCGTGGCCGTGGCCGCCATGCCGGTGGCCCCACACCATGAAGACGTCGCGTCCTTCGGCAGCCAGCTCGACCTTCGCGCCCACGGGCAGCAGCACCTTGGTCGGCACGTGCCCGAAAGGCAGGCCCGTGAGCACGGGCACCTTGAGCGTGGCTCGCAGCCGGTCGACCACCGCTTCGAACCCGAAGCCGCGGTCGTAGCCCGGCACCTTGCGCATGCCCGTGAACTGGCCGAAGACGATGGCGCGCTGCCTGGCCAGCACGCCGGCCATACGCAGCTGGTCGAGCATGCGCTCGATGCGGTAGGGATGCTCGTTGACGTCCTCGATGAAAAGCACGCCCTTCTCCACTGCGGGGAAATAAGGTGTTCCGAGCAGGCTCGCGAGCACGCACAGGTTGCCGCCCCACAAGGTGGCGTCGTGCACGGGCTTCAGCTTCAGGCCGGCATCGCGCACCGGCATGCGCCAGCCGGTGCCTTCGCCCTGCCCGCTTGCCAGGTCGCCGAAGCAGGCTTCCATGATGTCGTCCGCGCCGCCTTCGGCACCGAAGTCTTCGCCGACGGCGGGGCCGGCCCAGGTCACGGCGCCGGTCTTGGCCAAGAGTGCGCACTGCAGCGCGGTGAAGTCGCTGAGGCCGACGAATTCGGTGCCGCGCCCGATCGCCTTGGCCACGGCCTTGTAGGGAATCGCGTCGAGGATGCGCGTGAGTCCGTAGCCGCCGCGTGCGATCAGTGCAATGTCGGCGCTGCTTGCGGCAGCGCGGCTGATGGCGGCGAGGCGCGTGGCGTCGTCGCCCGCAAAGCGCTGGTGCACGGCCAGCGCGGCTTCGTCGATTTCGACCTCGTAGCCCAGCGCCTTGAGTCTTGCCACGCCGCGCCGGAAGGCGGCCTTGTCGCGAATCGCGCTGGAGGGGGAATAGATGTAGATGTGTTTGCTCACGGCGTCGAGTATCCCATTGCGTTGCGCACCTCCTGGGCGAGCAGCGCAGCCTGCTGCGCATTCGGGCCGGACGAGGACGCCATGGGGCCGAGCGCGCGCAGCGCGGCCTGGTAGCCGCGGTCGGGGAACGGCGTGCGCCATGCATCGCCCACCGGCTCGCCGCCTTCGGGCGCGAGCAGCACGGCTGCAAACAGGCCGCCCCTTCCGGCCTGCAGCCGTGTGGCCAGGGCGGTGGCCGCGGCGCTGTGCACCAGCACCATCGGCGGCGGCTGCAGGCGGTCGAGCCATTCGTTCAGGACCTGGCAGTGCCATTCGATGCGGTGCGCCGCTTCGCGCTTGGGCTTGTCGCTCTTGCCGAAGCCGATCAGGTCAGGCACCAGCGTGCGCAGCCCGGGCGCCCCGACGAGGTGGCGAAAGAAGTAGCCCCATTCGCCCGGACCATGAAGGCACAGGCAGGCGGCGGCCGAACCGTCCTGCGGCCCCTCGTCGAGGTAGTGCATGCGCCAGCCCTGCAGGCTGGCCAGGTCATGGATGTAGCGCGGCTCGAAGGCGTAGCCGGCGAGCGCATCGAAACGCTCGGGCGGCGTGCGCAACGCGTCGTCGCGCAGGGGCTCCGCCTGCTCGCGCGCCGCATCGCGGCGCTGCTGGAAGAAGCCTTGCAGCAGCGCGCTGCACTCCGCGGCCAGCACGCCGCCCTGCACCTGCGTGCGGTGGTTCAGCCGGGGTTCGGCAAACAGATCGAGCACCGAGCCGGCCGCGCCGGTCTTGGGGTCGGCCGCACCGAACACCACGCGCGCGAGCCGCGCATGCAGCATGGCACCTGCGCACATCGCGCAGGGCTCGAGCGTGACGAACAGCTCGCAGCCGTCGAGCCGGTAGTTGCCGAGCGCGGCGGCGCCGGCGCGCAGCGCGTTGATCTCGGCATGGGCGCTCGGGTCGTGCTGCGCGACCGGCGTGTTGCGACCGGTGGCGACGAGCTGCCCGTTCCTGACCAGTACCGCGCCGACCGGCACCTCGCCTGCCTCGGCCGCAAGGCGCGCCTCGGCCAGCGCGAGCGCCATCCAATGCGCATCGTCCATGGGCTTGGAAGCGGACTCAGTTGTCATCCGGCATCTTGCGCGCCTGCGCCGCGGCGTCGAGCGCTTCCTTGACCTGCTTTTGCACCTGCTGGGCCTGCGTGCGCGCATCGGCGGGCGCCTCGCCGGCCGCGGGCGCGGCAACGCTGGTGAGCTGCTTCTTCGCCACCACCCCGGCGATCACGAGCGCCAGCAGCAGGCCGAGCAGTCCGAACATGCGCATCTCAGCCTCCTTCCGCCACGGGCGCTTCGGCCGTCATGCCCAGGCGCTCCATCCACACGGCCAGCGCCTTCTCGTCGGGCGTGCCGGCGCTGTAGACGGCATGCATGGCGGCGTGCGATTCGCGCCGGTGCTGGTTCAGCTTGACCTTGCATTGCAGTGCGCTCACGCGCAGCTCGAATCCGACGATCCCGGCCAGCATCTTGAGCTGGAACTCCTCGCCCAGGTCGCGCCATTGCTGCGCATAGCCGGGCTCGTGCTCGCCGATGAGCTTCTTGAGCAGCGCGTCCTTGGCCGCGGGCTCCTCGATCAGCCGGGCCTGGACGGTGCAATGCACCACCAGGTAGTTCCAGGTCGGCACGCGCGCGAGGTCCGGATAGACCGAGGGCGACAGGTAGGCATGCGGACCGAGAAAGGTGGCCACCGCCTGCGGCCGCGCCTGCAGATGGCGCCAGTGCGGATTGGGCTTGGCGCAGTGGCCCAGCAGCACCAGCTGGCCGCCCTCCTGCTGCTCGGCCACCAGCGGCAGGTGGGTGACGTAGGGCAGGCCTTCGTCGTCGGTCGAGATCAGGCTGGCGAAGGGATGTGCGCGCATCAGCTCCAGCGCGATGGCCGGGTCCTTGGCGTTGAATTGCGGCGGCATGTACATGGGGCAATTTCCTCGTGGTGAGGCTCGATTGTCCCCGAGCCGTCCTATCGTGCGCGCGGCGTTTCCAGCAGCTTCACCATGGCCGTGTAGCCGCGGGCCCGGGCCAGCTGGAGCGGCGTGTTGCCTTGCCGGTCCGCCAGCGAGAGGTTGGCGCCCGCATCGATCAGCGCGGCCAGCGTGCGTTGGTGGCGCGGGCCGCCGTCGCCGAGCACGATCGATTCGATCACTGCCGTCCAGTGCAGGTTGTTGACATGGTCGAGCGGCGCGCCGGCCGCGATCAGCTGGCGCACCACTTCGTCATGGCCCAGGTGCGCGGCGGCAATGAGCGCGGTGCCGTCGTAGCGGCTCGTCACCTGTCCAGCCTTTGCGCCGAGCGACAGCAGCAGCGCGAGCGTCGCGGCGTCGTCGGCCACCGCGGCGATGGTGACGGCGTCGTAGCGGTCGTCGTCGAGCAGGTCGAGGTTTGCGCCGGCCTTGGCAAGCAGCTTCACCGCCTCGCGCTGCCGGGCATGCGTGGCAACGTGCAGGGGCGTGCGGCCCCGCGCATCGCGCGTGTCGAGATTGGCGCCGGACGCGATCAGGCCCTTGAGCCTGGGCAGGTCGCCCTGCCAGGCCACGCGGTGCAGCCCTTCATAGGCCAGCAGCTCGGCCGCCTGTGGCGGCACCTGGGCCGACGCACCAGCCGATGCGCCCAACCCAAGCGCGACTGCCAGCAGCCCGGACCAGATGCCATGCTTCATCATCAGCCCAGCTGGCCCTTGACCTTCTCGATGGCGGCGTTGGCGCACTGGTCGTCCAGGTGGCCGCCCGGCGCACCGCCGACGCCCACGGCGCCGATCACTTCGTTGCCCGACTTCACCGGCACGCCGCCGCCCAGCAGCAGGAAGCCCGGCAGGTACACCAGGTTGGCGGCGCCCGGATTCTTCTGCGCACCTTCCATCATGGCCTGCGTCGCGCTCTTGGCCGATGCCGAGGTCCATGCCTTGCGCTCGCTCGACGCCAGCGTGTGCGGGCCGGCGTTGTCGGCGCGCTGCATGGCGCGCACGGTGCCGGCGCGGTCGACCACGGTGGCGGCCACGTTGTAGCCGTTGGCGGCGCAGGCGGCCACGGCTTCGGCCGCGATCTGGTTGGCCAGCGCGAGCGAGATGTTCTTTTCGGTGCGCACCGCGGGTGCTGGCGCCTGGGCCTGGACGGCCGATGCAGCGAGCAGGATGGCGAGGGCGCCGAAGCGAAGGTTGGGGCGCATTTTTCGTTTTCTCCAGTGAATGCAGGGTGAATGGCGCCGGCCGTTTGCCGGCGGCTGCGCCACTGTAGAAAACACTGCCCGCCGCAGCCATTCGTACGGCTACGCCCGGGGCTCCGTAGTTCTACGGAGCGCCCACGTTCAGCCTTCGCCGGCCGCCAGCACCGCGTAGCGCCGGATCAGCTGCGCGAGCGAATCGCAGTCGAGCTTGGCGAACAGGTTGGCGCGGTGCGTCTCGACCGTGCGCGGCGACAGCGCAAGCGTGCGCGCAATCTCCTTGTTGGTCAGGCCCTGCACGATGAAGGCAAGCACCTCGCGCTCGCGCTCCGACAGCTGCGCCACGCGCTCGCGCGCTGCGTTGTCGGCCTGCGAGCGTTCGCGCGAACGCACATGCTGGCGCACCGCCTGCTGCAGGGCTTCGAGCAGTTGCTCGTCGTCCACCGGTTTCTCCAGGAACTCGGCCGCGCCGGCCTTGAAGGCGCGGCGGCACATCTCGACCGTGCCGTGGCCCGTGAGCATGATCACCGGCTGGTCGACGCCCTGCGCCATGAGCCGGTCGAGCACCGTGAGGCCGCTGATGCCGGGCATGCGCACGTCGAGCACGATGGCGCCGACGCTCGCGCGGTCGAAGCCGTCGATGAAGGCCTGCGGATCGGCCCAGCCCTGCACCCGCAGGCCGACCGTGCCGATCAAGAGCGACAGGCTGTCGCGCACCGCCTGGTCGTCGTCGATGAGATGGATCAGCGGCGATTGCGGCTGGTGGATGGCCGAGGTGTTGTTCATGCCATGCGCTCCGTGGATGCTGCCACCAGCGGCAGCAGCAGCGTGAAGCGTGCGCCGCGCGGCGCCGCGTTGGCCGCGGACAGGCTGCCGCCCATGCCGCTCGCCAGCGTTTCGCTGAGGCTCAGGCCAAGGCCCAGGCCGCCTTCGCGAGTGCTGAAGAAGGGCTCGAAGAGGCGCGGCATGGCTTCGGGCGCGATGCCGCGTCCGTTGTCGGTCACGGTCAGCACGCCCTCCTGGCCGTTGCGACCGACAGAAACGGAAAGGCGGCGTTCGGACGCAGGCACCAAGTCGAGCGCCTGCAAGGCGTTCATCAGCAGGTTGTGCACGATCTGCTCGAGCGCCACCGCTTCGGCCTGCACGCGCACCGGCGCCTGCGCGGTGGCGTCGAACTGCGCCGCAACGCCGCGCTGCGCGAACTCGGGCGCCAGCAGGTGCATGGCGCTGCGTACCACCTCCTGCAGCACCAGTGGCTTCACGTCGCCGCCGGCTTCGGGGCGTTCGATGACGCGGCGCAGTCGCCCGACCACGCCGGCCGCGCGGCGCGCCTGCTCCACGGCTTGCCCCATGGCATTGCGCGCCGTGGCCAGGTCGGGCGGATCGTCGTCGAGCAGCCGCCGTGCGGCCTGCGCATTGGCCAGCACGGCCGTGAGCGGCTGGTTCAGCTCGTGTGCCAGCCCCGCCGAAAGCTCGCCCAGGGCATTGAGCCGCGCCACCTGGCCGAGCCGCAGCAGCTCCTCGGCCCGGCGGCGCGCGATGCGCTGGCGCTGCGCGGTCCACAGGCCGGCCAGCAGCAGCGCCGTCGCCACGCCCCAGCCGCCGATGCTGCGCCATGGCAGCTCGGCCCAGCCCACATGGCGCTCGGCCACGAGGTCGAAAGGCTGGCTCGGCGAGGCCAGGGGTTTGGTGAGGCCGAAGCGCCAGCCTCCCGCGTCCGCTTGCGCCGCCTGTCCCGGCTGCAGCACGAACTGCTGCGCGCCGCGCTGCAGGCTCACGCGCACCGGGCTGTGCTTCGGGTCCATCGGCCAGTCGCGCCACGGCACCGAGCCGGCCAGGTCGATTTCGAGGGCGTAGCTGACGGGCGTCGCGCCCATCACGAGCTGGTAGCGGCCCTGTGCGAGGTCCAGCCCCGCCAGTTCGGCGCGGCGCTCGCTGCGCGAACGCGCTTCAGCCGCGGCCAGCGCACCGGCCTGCTTCTCGTCGCGCCAGGCCTCATCACGTTCGCGCCGCTGCACGCGCAGGATCGACGGATAGACCGATGGCAGGCGCTGCTCCGGGCGGTCCGCACCGTCGCCGGGTTCGAGCAGCGCGAGCGTGGCCAGCACCGCGTCGTACTGCACCACCTGCTGGCTCATGAGCCGGTGCGCGATGCGTGCGTCGGTCTCGAAATCCCGCTGCAACTGCGCGAGCTCGGTGCGCGCGAGCCACGCCGCGCCCACGGCCGTGAGGGCCAGCCATGCCAGCCACCAGCCACCCTGCGTGCGCAACCACTGTTTCATGGCGCGGATTGTGCCCGGCGCGGCGAGGCCGTCCGATGTTGGCCGAGAATGCGGCCCCAACATGGCTGATGAAGTGCAGGACTCCCTTTTCCCCGATCTTCCGCGCCCGCCCGAGGCGCCTTCCACGGTGCCGCCAGAGGCCGAGGTCGAGCCGCCTGTGAAGAAGAAGCCGCGCGGCGCCACGGTGGAACCGGCGCCCGCCGATCCGGCACTGGTCGAGCTGGCCGCGGCGCTCCCTTCCGGCCTGCGGCTCGGCACCTCTTCATGGAGCTATCCCGGCTGGGCCAAGCTCGTCTGGGATGGCGACTACGCCGAGGCGGTGTTGTCCAAGAACGGACTGTCCGCCCTCGCCCGGCACCCGCTTTTCCGCACGGTGAGCCTGGACCGCAACTTCTACCGCGCGCTCACCGCGAGCCAGTACGCGCGCTACGCGGCCATGGTGCCCGACGACTTCCGCTTCGTGGTGAAGGCGCCGAGCCTCGTGACCGACGCCACCGTGCGCGACGAGAGCGGCCGCGGCACGCAGGCCAACCCGGTGTTCCTGAACAGCGAGATCGCGATCCAGGAATTCGTGCAGCCGGCGCTCGAAGGCCTGGGCCACCGCATCGGCGCGCTGGTGTTCCAGCTGAGCCCGATTCCCGCGCAACTGCTGGCCGACCAGCCCGCGCTGCTCGCGCGCCTCGGCGAGATGCTCGAAGCCTTGCCCGGCCTGAAGCCGACGGCGCCCGATGCCGTGATCGCGGTCGAGGTGCGCGACCCGCAACTGCTCTGCCCTGCCTTTGCCGACATGCTGCGCAGCGTGGGCGCCACCTTCTGCATGGGCCTGCACGCCAAGATGCCGCCGATCGAAGACCAGCTGCCGATGCTGCGCGCGCTCTGGCCCGGACCGCTGGTGTGCCGCTGGAACCTGCACCGCCGCCACGGCCGCTTCGGCTATGAAGATGCGGAAAAGCTCTACGGCCCGTTCGACAGGATCGTCGATCCCGACCCCGAGACCCGCGAGGCGCTGGCCCGCGTGATCGCGGGCACCACCGGCGCGGGCCAGCTGGCCTACGTCACCGTGAGCAACAATGCCGAGGGCTGCGCACCGCTGACGATCGCCTCGCTCGCGCGAGACATCGCCGGCCTGTCCAAGCGCTAACTGCTGCGGCCTGCATTGTCCTTGGCTGCCACCGTCATCTCCAGCTCCACGCTCGCATTCTTCGGCAGCGCATAGACGCCGACGGCCGTGCGCACATGCACGCCGGCCTCGCCGAACACACGGTGCAGCAGCTCGGACGCCGCATCGGCCACCT
This sequence comes from Variovorax sp. V93, assembly GCF_041154485.1. Taxonomy (NCBI): domain Bacteria; kingdom Pseudomonadati; phylum Pseudomonadota; class Betaproteobacteria; order Burkholderiales; family Comamonadaceae; genus Variovorax; species Variovorax sp. V93. The sequence goes on from NZ_AP028669.1 coordinate 2,779,894, forward strand.
CGCTCTGCTGCGTGAAATCGGCCGTGCACTGCACGAAGACCCCGACGCGCAGCACCTTCTCGATGCCGTCGAGCGAGCCGAGTTCGCGCCGCAGCAGGGTCAGGCAGCGCAAGGCGCAGATCTGCGCGGCCTCGCGGGCCTTGCCGAGCGGCACCTGGTCGCCCACGCGGCCGGTGACGGCCACCGTGGTGCCCACGCGCGGCACCTGGCCGCTGGTGTAGAGCGTGCGGCCGTCGCGCACGACAGGGATGTAGTTGCCGCCGGCAACGAGCTCGCCCTCGAAGCTGTGGCCCAGCTCGGCGGCGATGCGGTCGGCAATCTGGTCTCGGGTCTGCGATGTCACTTTTGGGCTTCCGTTCAGCGAAACCTCATTGTCGCCATCCGCTCTTCGACGAACAGATACAGATCGCACAGGCGCGATGCACAACAGACGCTGTGTAAAGCGTCAGGCGGCCCGCTGCGAAGGCCACCGCCCCAGCACCTCGTGGATGCCTTCGCCGACGTGGCTTTCGATCAGCGAGAACGAGCCCGCCATCCACCGGACCGGCTCGATGGCATGCGGCTCGATCTTGCGCGGCGTGTAGGCCAGCGTCATGTGTGGCGTGAAGCCGCGCTCGGGCTTGAAACCCGCATCCGCCAGTGCCTCGCCCAGGCGCTGCCTGAACGCCGCAAGCGCCGAGGTGCCGCCGCCGCACAGCACAAAGGCCTTGCTCTGCTCGAAGCGCATGGCCTCGTCGAACATCACCTCGAACGACGGCGGCGCCACGGCGGCAGCCGCCTCCAGGGCCGCTTGCACCGTTTCGCGCGGCACCGCCAGAAAATGCCCGAGGTGATACAGCGTGACATGCAGGCGATGCGCCTCGGTCAGCTTGCCTTTCAGCGAATGCCGGTCCTTCAGGCGCGCCGCCAGCGCGGCAATCGACGCGGCATCTTCGGGGCGCGGAAAGATTGCGAAGAAGAGAGAGCGCGGCAGGCGCTCCTTGCGCGGCGCAGTGCTGCGCGCACGGCGGGGTGGCGGCGGCGCGGGATCGATGCCTGGGAGTAGCAGCTGTTCGGGCATGGCAGATGTCGGGTTCACCGGTGCATTCAAACACGGCCCGGCACCGTTGACCCGCAGCCGGAACTCGGCGCATGCTGCACGGCTCTGACCTGCCATGAACGCCCCATCAGCACCCGGCCTTCCCCGGCGCACCGTCGCCGCAGCGCTCGTTGCCATGCCCGCGCTCTGGCTGGGCGCCCGCGCGCAGCCGGCGGCCAGCCGGCTCGCCACCCCTTCGCAGACCGAAGGCCCCTTTTATCCCGTGCGCCTGCCGCAGGATTCCGACGGCGATCTGCTGCGCAACGGCGCGCTGGACTACCGCGGCGGCCAGCCGGCCTGGGTCGACGGCACGGTGACCGATCTGGCCGGCAAGCCGCTGCGCGGCGCCCAGGTCGAGATCTGGCAGTGCGATCAGAACGGCCACTACCACCACCCCGGCGACGGCGACCGCGCCGATGCCGCCTTCCAGGGCTTCGGCCGCGTCACGGTCGGTGAAGACGGCAGCTACCGCTTCCGCACCATCCGCCCGGTGCCCTACAGCGGCCGCACGCCGCACATCCATGTCAAGGTGAAGCTCGGCACGCGCGAGCTGCTGACCACGCAGCTCTACGTGGCTGGCGACCCGGGCAATGCGCGCGACTTCATCTGGCGCAATCTTCCGCAGGCCGCGAGGGAGGCCGTCACAGTGCCTTTCGAGCGCGGGCCGGATGGGCTGCAGGCGCGCTTTCCAATTGCCGTTGCGGCCTGAAGGCGCCCGCCGATGCTGTTGCTGCTGACGCCCGGCCTCGCCGCGAGGGAACCAGGGCGCGCCAGGCAATCACGCAAGACGTGGCGCACAGCCCGATTCCCAGCAGCGAGAAGCCCAGGACCAGCGCATGCCGGAGCCACGGGCGCGCGAGAAGCGGCGCGAAGTCCAGGCTGTGCAGCCCATGGTAGAGAACGCGCTGCCATCGGCCTGAGGTGTCGCTGCGCAGGAGAATGCGCGCCGACGCGGGGTCTGCGAAGGCCGCCACGCCATCGGACCAGTCGGCGCGCCACACGGGCAGCGGACGGGTGTGGCGGGTGTTCGGGTCCGCAGGCTTGCGTGCGTAGTACAGATCGTCGTAGGAATCGATGCGGCGCAGCGCGGGAACGCCGGCCTCCGGACGCAGCGCGGCCAGCAAGGCCTGGACGGTGGCCGCAGGCAGCGCGGCAATGGCCCGCCCCGGATCGCGCGTCTCGGCACGTACCAGCAGCTGGCCTTCGGCGGATTGCAACCGATACCACGGCTGCCCCGCAACCTGCAGCAGCTCCAGCTCACGTGCCGCGAGGCCCTGCCGGCTGGCCTGCTTCAGCGCCTCGGCCGGATCGAGCCGCGCCTCGGCCGGCGCACCGGCCCAGCGCACGCGTTCGTCCGCCGTGGCCCCGCGCGCGGAAAACACGCCGAACGGATTCATCGACAACAGGCCTGAACAGATCCACGTGAGCGTGAAGATGCCTGCCGCCAGCCCGGCGATGTGGTGCCAGCGCAGCCAGAACTTGCGGTAGGGAATCCAGCGCGAACGGTTCAGGAAGAGCTGCCAGGTGCCCAGCACCACGCCGCTCAGCGCCAGCAGCGTCGCGGGAAGGGCGAGCCACACCACGACGTGGTGCCAGGCGGCGGGGAACTGCCGCAGCACGGTCGGATAGATCCAGTGCGGCACGGCACCCAGCCAGTTCCAGAAGCGCTCGGCGCGGCGCGTGTCGCGCACGACCTCTGCGGCATCCGGCGAAACATAGAGCTCGAGCCCGTCCTCGCCAGCCAATGCGACCTTCACCAGCGGCCGATAGGGATCGAGGCCCTGCGGCACGGTCCATTGGTCGCGCTCCAGGCGCTCGGTGTGCTGCGCGCGGCGCCCGCTGAAGGCCTCGGCCGCGGCGGCCGCCTGTGAATCCGTGAGCGGCGGCCGCAAGGCACCACTGCGCGCGTCGAGCGTTTGCCAATGGGGCGCAGCAGCGCCCTGCTCTCCATGCGCCAGCAACCGCCAGACCGGATCCGCACCCGCCATGCCCAGGCGCGCCTCGCTGAAGCGAAGTCCGGCGCGCCGGGCCGCTTCCTCGGCGGTCAGGCAGCACCCTGGCGGCAGTTGCAGCGGCGGCACGGCCTGCAGGCGTTCCACGGGCGCGAGGCTCGGGAACGGCACGAAGTACAGGACAACCCCGCTCGCAAACCACATGAGGAAGAACAACGCAAGCACGACGCCCAGCCACTTGTGCAGAAAGATGAGGGCCTTCTTCATGGCGCAATTGCCAGCTGCACGGCATCGATCATTCAGAAGCGCGCACGCGCCGTCAGCTGCACCGTGCGCGGCGCGCCCAGCAGCCAGCGCACGTTGCCGGTGCCCGAGACCGCATAGTCGCGGTCCGTCAGGTTCTTGACGGCCAGACTGAAATCGAGGCTGCGCGAAAACTCGTAGGCCAGCGACACATCGAACACCGTGTAGGCCGGCAGGCGCGCCGTGTTGGCCGCGTTCGACTGCCGCGCGCCGACATAGCGTGCCCCGATGCCCAGCTGCCACTGGGGCAGGAAGCGATAGGCCGTCCACAGGTTGGCCGTGCGCTCGGGCACGCCGACCGGGATGTTGCCTGCGCGCGAGACGGCGCGGCCGGCGACCACTTCGTTGAACTCGTCATAGCGCGCACGCAGCAACGCGGCATTGGCGTCGACGGTCCAGCCGGGCATCGGCTCGGCCGCCATGGCCAGCTCGATGCCGGTCGACGATTGGCGCCCGACCTGTTGGGTGATCCTGGGGTCGCTGGCATCGCGGGACAGCAGGTTGCGCTTTTCGATGCGGTAGAGGGCCAGCGTCCATTCGCCCTTGATGGCCGGCAGGCTGCCCTTGGCGCCCACCTCGACCTGCCGGCCCTTGGTCAGGTCGAAGGCGTTGCCACCGTTCGGAAGCGACAGCGCACCGCTCAAGGGGTCGGTTCCCGTGCCGTACTGCCCATAGAAGGAAACCGCATCGCTGGGTGTCCAGACCGCACCAATGCGGCCCGTGACCGGACTGTATGTCTTCGACAGACGGGCGCCAGTGCGCAGATCGTTGTTGTCGAACCGCATGCGATCGCTGCGCAGGCCCGCCACGAGCTTCCAGCCGGGGGCGAGTTCCAGCGCATCCTCCGCGAAGAGCGCGGCCGTCTCCAGTGTGGAGCGGCGTCCCGGAAGCGTTGGCACCGGGCTGGTGAAATGGCCCGACGCAAAGAAGAACGGGTCGACCGTGCTCACGCCGCCGTAGGGCGAATTGTTGGTGTGCAGCAGGCTCGTGCGGTACCAGTCCAGGCCGGCGACGAAGCGGTTCTTCAAGCCGCCGAGCGTGCCGTCGAAGGTGGCATCGAAGCGGTTGCCCGTCTGCTCCTGGTCGTGCAGGATCTCGATGTAGTCGCCGCGGCCGACCCGCGTGCCGGCCCTGTTGAAGCTGTAGGCCTCCGTGTTGCGCCAATGGCGCGCGGACGCCAGGTGGTAGAGCTCGTTGCGCAGCCGGATGCCGTCGCCGAGCTGGTATTCGGCCTTGGCACGCCACATGCGGTCGTCGTACTTGACGACCGAATCGTCCACGTTGAAGTTGGTGCGCCGCAGCCGGCTGTCGAGCGCGCCATCGAGAAGCGGCGTGCCGAAGTAGCGCGCATCGTCATTGCGGCCGCCATCGAACGACAGCGTCAGCTTGAGCGCGCTACTCGGACGCGCCGCAAGCGCGAGCGCGTAGTTCTGCCGGTCGTAGTTCTCGAAGCGGCGAAAACCATCGCTCGCGCCCGCATCGACGTAGACGGAATAGGCCAGGCTGTCATTGATCGGCCCGCGCAGTCCGATGCCGCCCTGCCGCGTCCCGAAGGAGCCCAGGCTGAAGAAGGCTTCGCGCTCCGTGCGATCGAAGCGCGGCTGGTTGGTGATGTAGTTGACGGCCGCGCCGATGGCGCCGTCGCCAAAGAGCACCGAGGCCGGCCCCCTGAGCACCTCGACCGACTCGAAGGGCCAGCTGGAGAACGGATAGGTCACGGTGCCGGACGCAACCACCAGCCGCGTGCCGTCGACCAGTTGGGCCACGGAGTTGTGCCCCGCAAAGCCCCGCGCCACCAGGCTGGTGCCGCCGTTGCCGGGCGCCGGCGCTTCGGTGACGCCCGGAAAGCGGATGGCGACATCCTGCGCGCGGGCCAGGTTGCGTTCGGCGATGTCGGCGCTGCCCAGGCTGCTGACACTGGCCGGCGTCTCGCGCGGCGCAAGGCCCAGGCGCGAGCCGGTCGCGTTCGGCAGGTCGAGGCCCAGGCTGCTGCCGGGAGCGGTTTCGCCGGCTGACACCTCTACGGCCGGCAAGGCGGCCTGGGCGCGGGATGCGACCGGGTGCATCGCCAGGCCGGCGATGCATGCCATGGCGCGTATCGCCCTGTGGCGGCGGATCGATGGGCACTCGATCGATGGGAACTTTGCGGATGGCTTCATGCTGCTGTGGCCAGGCATTGTTCGAGTCCCTGCACCAGGACATCCCTGGGCAGCTGCCTGCCGATGAAGACGATGCGGCTGTGGTGCGGCTCGCCCTCTTTCCAGCTGGAGCCGGCCTCGGTGCCCATCAGCATGTGGACGCCTTGCAGCACCACGCGGGTGTCCAGTCCGACCACTGCGATCACGCCCTTGTAGCGCATCAGGTGGGTGCCGTAGATCCGCAGGATGGCGCCGAAGAAATCTTCCAGCCGCGCCGCATCGAAGGGCCGTTCGGCGCGAAACACGAAGCTGGAGACATCGTCGTCGTGTTCGTGATCGACATCGGTCAGGAAGTCGGGTTCGATCTCCAGGATCGCGTTCAGGTTGAACCCGCGGATATCGAGCAGCTGGTCGATCGGGGCCTGGCCGAAATGCGCCGCGGTGATCGGCGCGCGCGCATTCATGCGCAGCAGGCGCTGCTCGAGCGCCCTTACCTCTTCGACCGACACCAGATCGGTCTTGGACAACAGGATGCGGTCCGCAAAGCCCACCTGCTCCTGGGCTTCATGGTGCTCGTCGAGCTGAGCCATCGCATGCCTGGCGTCGACCAGCGTGACGATCGCGTCGAGCAGATAGGTCTGGCTGATCTCTTCATCGACGAAGAAGGTCTGCGCCACGGGCGCCGGGTCGGCCAGCCCGGTGGTCTCGATGATCACACGCTCGAAGCTCGCGCTGCTGTTCCTGCGGCGCGCCGCGAGCTCGCCGAGGATGCGCACCAGATCGCCGCGCACGGTGCAGCAGATGCAGCCGTTGTTCATCTCGATGATCTGCTCGCCCTCTTCCTGCACCAGCAGTTCGTTGTCGATGCCGGCTTCGCCGAACTCGTTCTCGATCACGGCAATCTTGTGGCCGTGCTGCTCCTTCAGGATGCGGTTCAGCAACGTGGTCTTGCCGCTGCCGAGGAAGCCGGTGAGGATGGTGACGGGGACGAGGCTCATGGATGGCTCTGAGTGAAGATTGATGGGGCGCTCGACGAACTCAGCGCTTCGCGGAGAGCGCCGAGGCAATGGTTATGGCGTTGTGGGCGAACAGCTTCAGGTAGGTGTCTGCTTCGGTTCCCGGTGCCGACAGCGCATCGGAATAAAGCCGGCCGCCGACGATGACCCCGCCCTCACGCGCAATGCGCTGGACCAGGCGCGGGTCGGAGATGTTCTCGACGAACACCGCGCGTACGTCCTCGCGCCGGATCTGGTCGATCAGCCGCGCGACCGAGGCGGCCGAGGCCTCGCTGTCGGTGTTCATGCCCTGCGGCGCAAGGAACTCGATGCCGTAGGCCGCGCCAAAATAGCCGAACGCATCGTGCGAGCTGATCACGCGGCGATGCTGGCGCGGCACCGTATCGAAACGTGCGCGAATCTCGCGGTCGAGCGCCTGGAGCCGCTCGATGTAGCTGGCGCAGCGCTGGCCGATCTCGGCTGCAAACGCCGGCCGTGCGCGCGCCATCGCATCGCGCAGGTTCGCCGCATAGCGCTGCGCGTTCGCAAGGTCCTGCCATGCATGCGGATCGGGCTCGCGGCCCATGCGGCGCACCGGCACGCCCTCGCTGGCCACGGCGACGGCACCGCGGTAGCCGGATGAACGCACAAGCCGGTCCATCCAGCCTTCGAACGCCAGCCCGTTGACGACGACCAGCTCGGCATTGGCGAGGCGACGCGCATCGGCCGGGCTCGGCTGAAAGACGTGCGCGTCGGAGTCCGGACCGACCAGGGCCGCGACTTCGACCGCGCTGCCGCCGATCTCGCGCGCCATGTCGGCGAGGATCGAGAAGCTCGCGACGACGCGCAGCGGACGCGGTGCGGTGGATTGCGCAAACACCGGCAGCGGCAGCGCGATGAGCGACGTGGCGAAGAAGCGGCGGCGCATGGGATTCGATGGAAAGTTCATGTCAGGCATTTCGATGAGAGCGTGGGCGCAGGAGCCGGGTGAGCAATCCACCGTTCGGTCCGAACACGAGCGACAGCAGATAGGTCGCGCCCGCCACCAGAACGATCGCGGGCCCCGAGGGCCACTGCGCATGAAAGGACAGCAACAACCCGGCAAAGCCGGACAGCAGCGCCATGCCGGCTGCAACCAGCGCAAGGCTCCAGACTTCGGCGGCCCAGAAGCGCGCCGCGGTGGCCGGCAGCATCATCAAGCCGACCGCCATCAGCGTGCCCAGCGCCTGGAAGCCTGCCACCAGGTTGGCGACGGTAAGAACCAGAAAGATGCCGTGCACCAGCGAGCCGGGCCCGCCCACATTGCGCAGGAAGCCCGGATCGAGGCATTCCACGAGCAGCGGCCGGTAGATGGCCGCCAGCACGACCAGCGTCGCGCTCGCGACGCCGGCCATCAGCATCAGCGCCGCGTCGTCCACGGCAAGGATGGTGCCGAAAAGCATGTGCATCAGGTCGACGCTGCTGCCATGGGTCGACACCAGCAGCACACCCAGCGCGAGCGCGATCAGGTAGAAGGCCGCAAAGCTCGCATCTTCGCGCTGCGACGTCACGCGCGTGACGAAACCGGCCGCCAGCGCCACGGCGAGCGCCGCGAGGAAACCGCCTGCACTCATCGCCGCCAGCGAGAAGCCCGCAAACAGAAAGCCGAGCGCCGCGCCCGGAAGCAGCGCGTGCCCCATCGCGTCGCCCATCAGGCTCATGCGCCGCAACACCAGCAAGGTGCCGATCGGCGCGCTGCCCAGGCCGAGCGCCAGCGTGGCCACCAGCGCGCGGCGCATGAAGCCGTACTCCACGAAAGGCTGCACCAGCAAGGCCGCGGCGTTCATGCCACGACCTCCCTGCACACGGGCGCATCCTCGTCCCACGCCTCGGCCATCTGGCGCGCGCGGAACAGGTTCCCGGCATGCAGCACTTCGGCCGTCGGCCCCCAGGCCACACAGCGCCGCGCCATGAGCAGGGTGCGGTCGAAGTGCAGGCGCACCTGCTCGAGGTCATGCAGCACGACGATGACGGTGCGTGCCTCTGTATGCCAGCGCGCAACCACGGCCAGCAGGTCGGCGGTGGTACGTGCATCGATCGCGTTGAACGGTTCGTCCAGCAGGATCACCGACGCGTCCTGCAGCAGCACGCGCGCAAAGAGCACGCGCTGGAACTGCCCTGCCGACAGCTCGGCGATGCCGCGGCGCTGGAAGCCGCCAAGGCCGACGGCCTCGAGCGCGGCTCCCACGGCATCGCGCTGCCGTGCGGCGATGCCCTTGACGCAGCCGAGCCGCCCCCAGTGCCCGAGCGCCACCAGGTCGAACACGCGGATCGGAAAGCTCCGGTCGATCTCGGCCTGCTGCGGCAGCCACGCGATGCGGTCGCGCGAGGCGCCGTCGAAGGAGACCCCGCCCTCGGCTGGCCGGATGCGTCCCATGATCGCGGCAAGGAGGCTGGTCTTGCCCGCACCGTTCGGCCCGACGATGGCGGTGAGCGAACTCGGCGTGAACTCCCCCGACAGGTGATGCACGGCCGGATGGCCGCGATAGGCCACCGTGAGGTTGTTCAACCGGATGGCAGGAGGAGGAATCGGCGTGCCGCTCATTTCAGCGCCCAGCCGACAGCAAGCCACAGCGCCGCGGCCAGCATCAATGCGCCCGCCACGCGCACCCATGCGCTGGCCATCAGCAGGCTCGGCGGGCTCGGCGGGCTTTGCGGCCAGGCATTGGGCGCAGCTTCGGTTCGGCGGGGCGGGTGTTCCATGCCTTGACTATATTGCAATTGAGAATGAATTCGCAATAACAGAGAAAACCTTTGCGCCACAGGAGCGCGATCGGCGTTCCTTGAACATTCGACTGACGCGCAAGGGCAAGCAGATGGCCAGGAAGGCGTTCGATCAACACGGCCGCTGGATTGCCAGCCTGTTTCTCCATCTGTCCGTACAGGAGCGAAAGACGCTCGCCGGCCTGCTGCAAAAGGTGGCGGCACGCCGGCCATGACCAGCGGCATCGCGCATCACAACCTCAAGCAAAGGAGCTCCCATGTCCCACTACCTCGTTGAACTCTATTCCCCCAAACCCGGCTGGCCGGCGCTGCAGCGCAGCCAATTCCTGGACGGAATCAAGGCGGGCATGGGCGGGCTGGGCGCGCTCGGCGTCGAAATCCTGATGCTCGGCCAGACCGAACCGGGCATCGACCAGGCCAGCGGCCATCGCTTCCTTGGCATCTGGCGCTTTCCCGATGCCAAGGCCCGCGATGCCTTGCTGGCAGGCATCAAGGCGACGGGTTGGTACGAGCATTTCGAGCACGTGAATGCGGCCGGTGCCGGGGGCGACTTTTCAAGCCATCTGGCCGAGTTGGCGAATGCTTGAAGGCTGATCTTCCGGTGCATGCCAGGGAATAGCGACAGGGCTGCAGCGCCCTGTCCTGTGCTGCCGCGCCCGACTCAATCTTTTGGTGCGTGCGCCACGCAAGCCTTGGCCCACACTTCCAACCGATCGAGCAGCAAGACCAGCGACTGTCCGCGCGCCGACAGCGTGTAGCGAACCCCACGGGGAAAACTCGACAGGAGCTCGCGCGAAACCAGGCCTCGTTGTTCCAGGCCATCCAGGCGTTCGGTCAGCACCTTGGGCGTGATTCCGGCCAGGCACCCGACCAGTTCGCCATGGCGCTTGGGACCGGTCTGCAGATGCCAGAGGATCAGCGCGTTCCAGCGGTGCCCCAGGAAGGCCAGCCAGTCTTCGACCGGGCACTCGCTCGCGTGCTTGGCCGCAGGTGTGTCGATGCCGGCCGGAGCCGCCAGGTTCTCTGCAGTCCTATCCATTTGGTGAGTACTGGATCCGCATGCTGTGATGGGCTCCATCGTATTTCAGAGAGAGCCCGTCCGTCATGTCCAAGGTCACGACCCCCGCCGCAATGAACGAAGCCTTTGCCCGCGCGTTCAACAGCCGGCATATCGACAACCTGCTGTCGCTGTACGAACCGGATGCCGCCCTGCGCACCGATGCGTCCGCCCCGACATGCAGGGGAAAACCCGCCATCGCCGCGGAGTTCGGCAAGCTGCTGGAGATTCCGGGAGTGATGGTGTCCCGCAACAACTTCTGCGTGGAAGTGGACGGCCTTGCGCTGCTGCGCGCCGACTACAGCCTGAGCTCGCCGGAGGGAAAGACGATCCTCGCCGGCAGCTCGGCCGAGGTCGTGCGCCGGCAGGCGGATGGCTCGTGGCTCTACGTCATCGACCATGCGGCGGGTGCGAGCCTGCCGCGTGTTGAAGGCTGAGCCGGTCTGCGCCTGCCCTACCGGCGGCAGGAGGCCGCGAAGAAATCGAGGATCTGCTCGCCCAGCACCTGCTCCCCGCTGTTGAAGTGCGCCATGACGGAAACGTGGTTGTGGTCCGCGACTGTCATGTGGCGCGGCGCGACACGACGCGCCTCCGCCACGCGATAGGCGAATTCGGTCGCATAGACGTCGAGCAGCGGGTTCTCGTATTGCGCATTGACGACGAACACGGGCAACGCAAGGTGCGCCGCATGCGCCATGGGCGCCAGGGCCGGATAGCGGCTTGCGTCGTCACCGAAATACGCCCGCACGCCGGCCGCGTTGGGGTTTTCCGGCAAGGTGTCGGCGCGCAGCCGCGCGGACACCAGCACCAGGCAGCACACGTCGCGCCGCAGGTGGGCGAGCGCGGGATCGCAGGCAAAGGTCGCCGCGTGGGTGCCTCCGGCGGAATGGCCGATCAGGCAGATGCTGCGCGGATCGCCGCCGAAGCCGCGGATGTGCCCGGACACCCAGGCGCAGGCTGCGGCGACGTCCAGGGCACCTTGCGGATGCGGCGCCTCTGGCGCCAATCTGTACTCGACATTGACGCCCACGCACCCCTGGCGGGCGAACCAGGTCAGCACGTTGGCGTACATGGCCTCGTTGATGTCCTTGGCGCCACGGACGAAAGCGCCGCCGTGCACGAAGACCACCACGGGCGCGTCACGCGCAACTGCCGGACGATAGACGTCCAGCAGCTGGCGCGGGTGAAGTCCGTAGGAAAGTTCACGCGTGACGGCGACGCCATCGCGCGGTGCTGCCATCAACACAGGCAGGTAGGCGGCCTTGACCCGGTCGCCCGCGCTGCGGATGTCCTGCTGCCACATCGGGCCGACCTCCCGCAGCAGTTCCTCGATTGCGACGGGCCGGGGGATCGCGCGCATGGCCGGTCAGTCCTGCCGGAAGGCCGAGGCCTCGACCTCGAAACACCAGTCCGGGTGTGCCAGCGCCGCGACCACCACCAGGGTCGAGGCCGGCCGCGCCGATCCAAGGTACATGCTGCGGATCGCATTGAGCCGGGGCAGGTCCGCCGCACGGGTGAGGTAGGTCGTCACCTTGACCAGGTGCGATGCGTCCATGCCGGCCGCCTGCAGCACCGCCACCAGATTCTTCCAGGCCTGGTCGGCCTGGGCCTCGAAGCCTTCCAGCAGACGACCTTCCGGGGTCACGCCGATCTGGCCCGCCACGTGAAGGCAAGTGCCCGGGCCATGGGTGGAGATGCCGTGGCTGTAGGCACCGGCAGGCGCTGCGACGTTGCCGGGAACGATGCGTTGGTGCATGGCAGCCTCAGTGCACGACGCTGTCGATCTCCGGGATGGCCGGGATCTCGACGCCGTACACGCCGATGTCCTCGCGGATCTTGTTCACGCCCCTACGGATGATGCCGATCTCTTCATCGGGGTGCGTCGCGCCGAGGCCGTGGTCGGCCGCCAGCGCGCGGTTGCGGCCGGAGCGCGCGCGCTCGGCGTCTGGCAGGTTGACGACGGCATAGACGCCGTTGAGCAGGCTGCCGCGCAGCTTCTTCGCGACCTTCAGGCCGATCAGGCGCTTTTCCTCCGAGGACAACTCGCTGAAGAAGCGCCGCATGATGATGCGGCCGAACTGTATGTGGCGCGCCTCGTCGCGCAGGATCAGCCGGCAGACCTCGCGGATCGAGTCGAACCGGGCGTTCTCGTAGCGCGCCTGCAGCAGGTCGCCGGACAGCTGCTCGAACAGCGTGTTGACCGAGAGGCCGGCGAAGAAGCTCATGGCCTTCTCGTCCGACTCGTCGTGGAAGCGCGGGATGATGTCCTTGAAGTAGTCCGATCGCGGCATGGGCTCGTATTCGGCAAGGGCGTCGGCGATGCGGAAGCTGGCTTCGTGATGGCGGAACTCCTCGGCGATGAAGTTGGTGATGTGCTGCTTCACCTCGAACGGCTGGTGTTGAAAGATCGCGTCGCGCAGGCGCTCTGCGCCATAGGGGGTGGCGCCGTGCTCCATCCAGGCACGCAGGCTCCACCATTCGGCGCCGGCCTTGCGCACCTCCGGCGGCAGGTCGGCCTGCTGGAGGTCGGAATAGTCGATGTCGGCGACCGGGTTCCAGGCCAGGTCGCGTGCCTGGGTGCAGAGGCGCCAGACCTCCGGGTACTCGATCTTCGACACCACCGGATAGGGGTTGGGAACGGCGGGGATTTCTTCGAGCAGGGACGGCTGCATGGCGGGCTCCTTCGTTCGGCGATGGGGGATGCCGCTCATGCTAGGCGCGCGCTCTTGATACATCCAATACTGTTTAAATGGAGTCGTGATCCGAACTGTGTATATCCAGTCAACTTTCACAAGGCTGTTCAGATGATCGAGTTCAGGCAATTGCGTCAGTTCGTGGTGGTGGCGGAAGAGCTCAACTTCGGCCGTGCGGCGGAAAAGCTGCACATGTCTCAACCGCCACTGAGCGTGGCCATACGCAACCTGGAGCTGCAGGTGGGCACGCTGCTGATAGACCGCAGCCGGCACCATGTGCGCCTGACGCCGGCAGGCAAGGTTTTCCTGAGGGATGCGCACCGCCTGCTGACGCAGGCCCACGCGGCCACGGAGCGCGCCCGGCGCGCCGCCCAGGGCGCCGAAGGCTCGCTCAGCCTGTCCTTCGTGCCAAGCGCCGCGCTCGACCTTCTTCCGGACATCTTCAAGCGGTTTCAGCGCGACTACCCGACAGTCCACCTGCAGGTGACCGCGGAGACCACCACCCGGCAGGTGGAGGCCCTGCGTCGCGCCGAAGTCGACCTGGCCCTCGTGGTCGGCCCGCTGCAGGACGTGCCGGACCTTGCCTTTGTCGATCTTCAGGCACAGGGTTTCGTGATTGCCGTGCCTCGCAGCCATGCCCTGGCAAAACAGCGCTCCGTGAAGATCAAGGCCCTGGCGGCAGAGCCCTTCATCGCCTTTCCAGCGGCCGAGGGCGCGGGTTTCGTGGCGGCGCTTCTCAGTGCCTGCAAGGCCGCGGGCTTCTCGCCGAGGGTCGTCCAGGAAGCCTCCCAGATGCAGGCCGTGCTGACACTGGTCGCCGGCGGCCTGGGCATCGCCCTGGTGCCGGCCTCCATGCGCATGCTGGCCATGAAAGACGTGACCTTTCTCGACGTGGCCGAAACGCGTGCGCCGCCGACCTACCAACTGGCCTTCGCCTACAGCCGCACCAACGACAACCCTGTGATCCATTCTTTCCTGTCGGTGGCGAGCAAGGTCGTCTCGCACGCGCGCAGCACCTGAATCCCGGCATTCCGGCCGGACCATGGTGATTCGATTCATGTATGGATTCGGTACGCAGTCCGTATTGGACGTTATGACGCACCGTTTGCATCATGTTGGCAAGGCGCCGGGGAACGCCGCCGATGTCGCCCGCATCTGCCAACTGGAGTCCACGATGAAATTCATGAAGCTGTTCGCCGCCCCGGTGCTGCTGGCTGCAGCCATCTTCGCTGTGCCGTCGTCCGCGCAGACCTACCCTGCCCGCGCCATCACGCTCGTCGTTCCCTATCCGCCGGGGGGCTCGGCCGACATCCTGGCGCGTACCGTCGGCGAACAGCTGGCAACCCGCCTTGGGCAGCCTGTGATCGTGGAGAACAAGGCCGGTGCCGGCACGGCCATCGGCGCACGTTTCGTCGCAGATGCCAAGCCCGACGGCTACACGCTGCTCATGGGCACCGTCAGTTCCCAGGCGATCAATCCGGCCATGAGCAAGGTGGGCTACGACCCGATCAAGGGCTTTGCGGTCGTCAGTGCACTGGCATCGATTCCCTTCGTGCTGGTGGCCCATCCCGCTGCTCCCTACAGCAATGTGTCGGAACTGATCGCCGCCGGCAGGAGCAGCCCCGGCACCATCGGCTTTGCATCGGCCGGGCCCGGAACCTCCAACCACCTGGCGGGCGAGATGCTCGCGAACGCCGCGCATGTCCAGCTGCTGCACGTGCCGTATCGGGGCAGCGCGCCTGCGCTTGCGGATGTGCTGGCCGGGCATGTCCCCGTGATGTTCGACCTGCAGACCACCGCCATCCCCAACCTCAAGGCGCAGAAGGTCAAGGCGCTGGCCGTGACGAGTCTGCGTCGCAGTCCGTTGCTTCCCGACGTGCCCACGGTGGCGGAGAGCGGCTTGCCGGACTTCGAAGTCAGCGCCTGGTTCGGCCTGTTCGCACCCGCCAAGGTCCCGCAGCCTGTACTCAGGCAGCTGTCCGAGGCAATGGCCGGCGTCCTGCAGGCTCCCGCCATGGTGCAGCGCCTGCGGGAAATCGGTACAGAGCCGGATACCCGCAACGCCGCGCAGTTCGCCAGCTACACCGCGGCGGAAGTCGGCAAATACGCGCTCATCGTGAGGTCAGCGGGCCTCGCGCCCTGATGTCGCCCATGCCCCGACGCGAGCAAGAAAGCGCTCGGCAGCACGGAGTTCACTGGCGGCGATCCACTCGTTGGGCTGATGGGCCTGCGCAATCGCACCAGGCCCGCAGACCAGGGAGGGGATGCCCGCCTGCTGGAAGAAGCCCGCCTCTGTGCCGAATGGGATCTCGCCCGGTGGCCACAGCGCGCCCAAAGTCCTGGCCACATTCACAGCCGCGCTGCTGCCTTCCGCGCAGAGTGCCGGCACCCCGGCCAGTTGCTTCATCTCGACGGCCACGTCGGTTGGAACAGCCGCGAGCAGCCGTTCGAACTCGTCCCTTACCACCGCTGCGCTCGCTTCGTCCGGCGGACGGAACTCCCACAGCAATTCGCAGCATCCGGGAACGATGTTGATCGCAGTCCCGCCGTTGATGCGGCCGACATTGAAGGTCGTGCGATTGCCCTGCCGGAGAAGCGTGCGCGCCAGGCTTGCCAGCTGCGCGACGAGCAAGGCGGCCGGCTCGATCGCGCTGATGCCCAGCGCAGGGTCGCTGGAATGGGCCGGCCGGCCGCAGAAGGTGATCCGATGGCCGAAGAAGCCCCGATGGGCCAGCCCGATGCGCATCTGGGTCGGTTCGCCGACGATGACAAGCGCTGGTGACGGAAGATGGCCGCGCATCCCCGCGATCAGGCGCGGAACGCCGAAGCACCCCACCTCCTCGTCGTAGGAAAGCGCGAGGTGGATCGGGCGGCGCAGATCGAGGCGGCGCCACGATGGCACTGCGGCGAGGCACGCCGCGATGAAGCCCTTCATGTCGGCGGCTCCCCGGCCGTGGAACCGGCCCTCGCGCTCAACGAGCGTGAAGGGGTCCGAATCCCAGGCCTGACCGTCGACGGGAACCACGTCGGTGTGGCCGGACAGAACGATGCCGCCCGGCGCCGGCGGGCCGATGCTGGCCAGCAGGTTGGCCTTCGTGCCGTCGTCGCTGTGGATCAGCCGTGCCTCGACGCCATGGCCTTCCAGGTATCCGGCCACCCAGTGGACGAGCGCCAGGTTGGACCGATGGGACGTCGTATCGAAGCCGACCAGAACGCGCAGGAGTTCGACCGTGTCCATGGCGTGATTCCGATGGGATCAGGAAAGGGAAGGATCGGACGCTGTCGCCGGGCGCCTGGCCGGACGGAAGGTCGTGACGAAGAAGCCGAGCAGGATAAGCGCGATGCCCGCGATGTGAAAGCTGCGCACGGGTTCCCGCAGAACCAGGAACGCCAGGAGAGCGGTGAACAGCGCGACGAGGTGAAAGGACACGCCAGTCACCGTCGCGCCCAGGGTCGCAACGCAGCGGCTCCACAGGATGAACGCGAACAGCGAAGCAAAGATTCCGATGTAAAGGACCGCGCCCATCGAAGCGGCATCCGTCGGAATGCGTGCGCCGCGCACGAGCTCCAATATCCAGAATGGCATCAGCACGACAAGTCCGGCGGCCATGGTCGCGGCCAGAAACACCAGCGGACTGATCGCTGCAGGCTTGCGTCGGAGGAGAACGGAATACACCGCATAGTTGGAGACGGCCAGCAGCACCAAAAGCTCACCGCCGCCCAGCCGCAATGCCACGAGGCTGGCGAGTTCCCCGCGCGCCACGATCCAGGTCACGCCGATGAACGAGATGGCGATGCCGACCAGCGTCTTCCAGGCGATGCGCTCGGCGCCGAGGACCACCGCGGCGAGCGGAACCATGAGCGGCAGCGTCGAGTTGAGAAAGGCAACGCTGGTGGCAGGCACCGTCTGCAAGGCCAGGTACCCCAACGCGTTGTAGCCGGCGATGCCGAAGGCGCCGCAAGCCGCGATCAACCGCCAGTGCCGCGCAAGCAGGGCCCGCTCCCGCCAGGCCTGCAGCCCGACGAATGGCGCCAGGGCTGCGAGTGCCACGACCCAGCGGCCGACCGCAAGGGACACCGGGGGAAAGACAGGGCCGAGCGCGCGGCCCAGCACGAGGTTGCCGGCCCAGAAAGCCGGTGGCACCCACAGAAGCCAGACGGGATGCGCCCAGAGGGCGAGGAACGGCTTGCGCATCTACAAGCCCTGCAGTCCGATGCGGACGCGACGGTTGGAGCGGCCCTTGTTCTCGATCTTGAGAATCCGGATCGGACGTGAGGCGCCCGTCGATGGAAGGTGCGTTCCCCCGCATGCCTGCCGGTCGAGCCCGGCGATCTCGACGATGCGGACGAGGCCTTCTGCCGATGGCGGCGGAGCCACCGAGCGGGAGCGCAGCAGTCCCTGCTCGCCATGGGCCTCGGTGACCGAAACGTAGCTTGTCTCGACGGCCAGATCCTGAGCGACCACATCGTTCAATTCGGCCTCGAGCGCCCGCAGGCGGTCGTTGTCGGCACCCGGCAGGTCGAAGTCGATGCGTGCCGTACCGTCCTCGTTCATCTGGACGCCGGTCACCAGCGCGCCGTCGAAGTCCCTGAAGACGAGCGCGTTCAGCACGTGCAGGTCCGTGTGAAGCTCCCGCATGAGCTGCCGGAAAACCGGGTCGACCTCCACCTGGACTTCGCCGGTGATCTCGATGTCGCCGGGAAGCTGGATCCATGCGAGACCACCTTCTTCGGAAAACCCGGCGACCGGTGCTTCCCCGCCCTGCCATCGGACGATGCCCCGGTCCGGCAACTGCCCGCCCCCGCCGGGATAGAGAGGGTGTTGGGAAAGAAGGACGGCGCCGGGCCGTGATTTCAGAACCCGGGCATCCAGCCTCAGGATGTCGGGGTTGTCCTGGCAGAAGAGTCGTGTCATGAGTGGCCTTGCTGATGGATGTCAGCATGGCAGGACGCACCGAATTGCTATTGGTCAGAATTGACGCCAGCCGTCTTTTCAGTTCGTCAGCGCACGCACGTATTGGAGTGGCGTCATGCCGAAGGTGCGCTTGAAGTGCTTGTTCAGGGCGCTCTGGTCATAGAAGCCTGACGCGAGCGCGGCATCGGCGACGGACTGGCCCGCGTGGAGCTGCCGTATGGCGGCTCTCAGGCGCAATTGGGTCAGGTAGGTGTGCGGGGTCAATCCGATCGATCGGTTGAACATGCCGATCAACTGGAATGTCGTCAGGTCGGCAACCTGGCCCATCTGCTCGAGAGTCAGGCGCTCTGCATGGCAGTCGCGCATCAGTTCCAGCACGGGTGCGAGCAGGCGCGCATCTGCCGGCGCGACGGGAACGCATTGTCCTGCCTCCGCATGCCTTCCGAACAATGCGCCGAAGCTGCGTACGAGCAACTCCTGGTGAAGCAATGGGTCCGGCTCGCCGTCCAGGGCGCGATGGAGTGCCAGGAAGCGTGCGACGAGATCCGGATCGCGAAAGACATTCGCCGTGAAATGCCGAGGCTGATCAGTCCCCAGCGATGTCAGAACGTGCTTGATGCCCGGTTCGGCCAGGTAGAAAGACCGGTACCGCCAACGCTTGCTGCCACCCATGCGGCCCGAGTGAGGTTCGCAAGGATTGAAGACGAGAAGCGCCTGCTCGTGGGCAATGTCCGTACGGCCGCGGCTCCTGAACTCCGAGCCGCCCACTTCCGTGACCGCGACCACGAGGGAGTCATGGACGTGGGGCGCGTAGTCGTGCGTTGTGAAATCGGCATGGAGCAAGTCCAGGCCCGGCACGCCGGGCGCATGCCAGTACCGCGAGGTGTTGCGAGGATCGGAACGGGCCAACGGGCATCCTTTCGCACGAAGGGCGGCGGCGCTTCCGGCCGCCGGATCAGATGCAATTAGATCGCAAGCAGCGCGTGACGCGGCCTTCGGTCACCAGGGCCTCGACGGTGGGCTTGTCGGCGACAGGCACCGAAGGCCCATCAGAGAAACCTCACTCCCACTCGATCGTCGCCGGCGGCTTGCTCGACACGTCGTAGGTCACGCGATTGATCCCGCGCACTTCGTTGATGATCCGCCCCGACACCTTCTTGAGCAGCGCATAAGGCAGCTCGGCCCAGTCGGCGGTCATGAAGTCGCTGGTCTGGACCGCGCGCAGCGCCACCACGTAGTCATAGGTGCGGCCATCGCCCATCACGCCCACGCTCTTCACCGGAAGGAACACGGTGAAGGCCTGGCTGGTGAGGTCGTACCAGCTCTTGCCGGTGGCGTCGTCCTTGAAGTTGCGCAGCTCCTCGATGAAGATCGCGTCGGCGCGGCGCAGCAGGTCGGCGTATTCCTTCTTCACTTCGCCGAGGATGCGCACGCCCAGGCCCGGGCCGGGGAACGGATGGCGGTACACCATCTCGGGCGGCAGGCCGAGGGCCACACCGAGTTCGCGCACTTCGTCCTTGAACAGGTCGCGCAGCGGTTCGAGCAGCTTGAGGCCCAGCTGCTCGGGCAGGCCGCCCACGTTGTGGTGGCTCTTGATGGTGACGGCCTTCTTGCTCTTGGCGCCGCCCGACTCGATGACGTCCGGGTAGATCGTGCCCTGCGCGAGGAAGGTCGCGCCCTTGTGGCCTCCATCGCCCGCCTTGAGCTTGGCGGCCTCCTGCTTGAACACGGTGACGAATTCGCCGCCGATGATCTTGCGCTTGGCTTCGGGGTCGCTCACGCCCGCCAGCTTGCCGAGGAACAGCTCGCTCGCATCGACGCGGATCACCTTCGCATGCAGCTTGCCCGCGAACATTTCCATGACCATGTCGCCCTCGTTCAGGCGCAGCAGGCCGTGGTCGACGAACACGCAGGTGAGCTGGTCGCCGATGGCGCGGTGAATGAGCGCAGCGGCCACGCTCGAATCGACGCCGCCCGAGAGGCCGAGGATGACTTCCTCGTCTCCCACCTGCTCGCGGATCTTTGCCACGGCTTCGGCGATGTGGTCGCGCATGACCCAGTCGGGCTTGGCCTCGCAGATGCCGAGCACGAAGCGCTCGAGGATCGCCTTGCCCTGCTGCGTGTGCGTGACTTCGGGGTGGAACTGCAGCGCGTAGTAGCGGCGCGCCTCGTCGGCCATGCCGGCGATGGGGCAGCTGTCGGTGCTGGCCATGAGCTTGAAGCCCGGCGGCAGCTCGGTGACCTTGTCGCCATGGCTCATCCACACGTTGAGCATGCCGTGGCCTTCGGGCGTGGTGAAGTCGGCGATGTCCTTCAAGAGCGCGGTGTGGCCATGCGCACGCACGGACGCAAAGCCGAACTCGCGCTTGTGGCCGCCCTCGACCTTGCCGCCCAGCTGGTGCGCCATGGTCTGCATGCCGTAGCAGATGCCGAGCACCGGCACGCCCAGGTCGAACACGGCCTGCGGGGCCTTGTCGGTGGTTTCTTCGTACACGCTGGCGTGGCTGCCCGAAAGGATCACGCCCTTCAGGTGCCCGTCGGCCGCGTATTCGCGCACCCATTCGTCGGTGACGTCGCAGGGGTGCACCTCGCTGAGCACATGCGCCTCGCGCACGCGGCGCGCGATGAGTTGCGTGACTTGCGAGCCGAAATCGAGGATGAGGATCTTGTCGTGTTGCATGGACGTTGGGACTCAGAGCGTTGAAATGTCGAACAGCTTCACGCCCGCCTTGGGCGCTGCCTGGATGAGTTGCTCGTCGAAGGTGGCGAGCGGGAGATTGAGCGACTTGGCGAGCCAGAGGTAGCCCGCGTCGTACTGCGACACGCCGGCATCGATGGCCACCGCGAGCACGGCCTTGTGCTGCGCGGGTGCAAGCTCGTGCAGCTCAACGCGATGGCGGATGGCGTCGAGCACGCTCCACAGCCCTTCGACTGCCGACGTCGGAATGCGGCCGCTGCGCACGCCGTTGGCGAGGATGTTGGTGCACTCCCATTGCCAGGCATTGGGCGCCTGCGGCTCGACCTCGTCGCGGCGGATGGCGGCGTAGAGCTTGCGGGTGTGTTCGCTGGCGTGGTCGGACAGCAGCCAGGCGGCGGTGACGGAGGCGTCCATGACGAAGGCTGTCACGATTGGCGCCCTTCGTCGAGCAGTGCACGCATGGAGCGGCCTGGCTGGATGCTGGCGTGCAGCGCGTCGATCTGCCCGAGTTCGCGCTCGATCTGCTCGTCGGTGATGACCGGCTTGCGCCGCACCGGCAGCATGCGCACGACTTCCTTGCCGTGGCGGGTGATGCGAACCTCCTCGCCCTTCTCGACCAGGTCGATCAGGGCCGAGAAGTTGTTCTTGGCTTCAGCGATGCCGATGGATTGCATTTGGGCCAGAAAATTTGAATCTGGCCCGAATTCTAATGCCAATCTGGCCAGACGTGGAAAGTCGGGCCAGATTGGGCTTATTCAGCGCGGTAGTTCGGCGCTTCCTTGGTGATCTGCACGTCGTGCACGTGGCTTTCGCGGATGCCGGCCGTGGTGATCTCGACGAACTCGGCCTTGTTCTTCATCTCTTCGATGGTGGCGCAGCCGCAGTAGCCCATGCTCGCGCGCAGGCCGCCCGACATCTGGTAGACGATCGAGACCATCGAGCCCTTGTAGGGCACGCGGCCTTCGATGCCTTCGGGCACCAGCTTGTCGGCGTTGGGATTGCCGGTGGTCGATTCCTGGAAGTAGCGGTCGGCGCTGCCCTGCTGCATGGCGCCGATGGAGCCCATGCCGCGGTAGCTCTTGTAGCTGCGGCCCTGGAACAGCACGATCTCGCCGGGCGCTTCTTCAGTGCCGGCGAACATGCCGCCCATCATCACGGTGCTCGCGCCCGCGGCAATGGCCTTGGCGATATCGCCCGAATAGCGGATGCCGCCGTCGGCGATCAGCGGAATGCCGGTGCCCTGCAGCGCGGTGGCGACGCTGTCGACCGCCATGATCTGCGGCACGCCGACACCGGCCACGATGCGCGTGGTGCAGATCGATCCGGGGCCGATGCCGACCTTGACCGCGTCGGCACCGGCATCGGCCAGTGCACGGGCCGCATCGCCGGTGGCGATGTTGCCGCCGATCACGTCGACCTGCGGATAGTTCTTCTTGACCCAGCGCACGCGCTCGATCACGCCGGCGCTGTGGCCGTGCGCGGTGTCGACCACGATGGCGTCGACGCCGGCCTTCACCAGCGCCTCGACCCGCTCCTCGGTGCCCGCGCCCACGCCGACCGCCGCACCCACGCGCAGGCGGCCCGAGGGGTCGCGCGCGGCGTTGGGAAAGCTGGTCTGCTTGGTGATGTCCTTGACGGTGATCAGGCCCTTGAGCTCCCATGCGCTGTTGATGACCAGCAGGCGTTCGAGCTTGTGCTTGTTGAGCAGCGCCTTGGCCTCGGCCAGCGTGGTGCCGTCGGGCACGGTGATGAGCTTGTCGCGCGGCGTCATGATCTCGCTCACCGGCACGTCGTAGCGGTTCTCGAAGCGCAGGTCGCGCCCGGTCACGATGCCCACCACCTTGCCGCCGTCGAGCACCGGGAAGCCCGAGATGCCCAATTCGTCCGACAGCTGCATGACCTGCAGCACGGTGTGCGTGGGCGTGATCACCACGGGATCGCGCAGCACGCCCGATTCGTAGCGCTTCACCTTGGCCACCTGCGCGGCCTGCTCGGCGGCGGTGAAGTTCTTGTGCACGATGCCGATGCCGCCTTCCTGCGCGATGGCGATCGCGAGGCGTGCTTCAGTCACCGTGTCCATCGCGGCGGAGACCAGCGGCAGATTCAGCGTGATGTTGCGGGAGAAACGGGTGGCGAGGGAGGTGTCCTTGGGCAGGACCTGGGAGAACGCTGGCACCAACAACACGTCGTCGAAGGTGAGCGCTTTGCCGAGAAGGCGCATGGGTGAAGCTCCAAAAGACGGATTGTAGCGACCGTCGGTACTTACCCGCCCTGGCGGGGGCTTCGGCCGGCCTCCGCGTGCCCGGCCGGACGGCGAAACGTAGCCAATTCCCCACTTGGCGGCAGCGAAAGGCGGCCCCTCCCGTGTTGCAAAACGTAAGGAACGCTAAACTCGCCGCATGAAATTCGCGCATTGGCTCGTACTGGGATGTGTCTGCCTGCTGCCGCTCTCGGCCAGCGCGCAATGGCAATGGATCGACAAGAACGGCAAGAAGGTCTTCAGCGATCAGCCGCCGCCGACGGACGTGCCGGAAAAGAACATCCTGCGTCGCGCGGGTTCTCCACCGCCTCGAGGCGGCTCGGCGCCAGCCGCTGCCGAAGCCGATGCGCCCGACGCGGCGGCCCCCAAGGCCGCGGCCGCGCCCAAGCCCGCAGGCGTCGACAAGGAACTCGAAGAAAAGACGAAGAAGGCGCAGGCCGAGGAAAAGGCCAAGCAGGCCGCCGAAGCGGAAAAGAACGCCAAGGCCAAGGCCGACAACTGCGACCGGGCGCGCCAGGGCAAGGCCACCTTCGACAGCGGCATCCGCGTGGCCAAGATCAACGCGAAGGGCGAGCGCGAAATCATGGACGACTCGGCCCGGGCCGCCGAGCAGAAGCGCCTTCAGTCGATCATCGAAAGCGACTGCAAGTAGCAAGCAGCTCGCCGGTTCTTCAGTAGCCGGCCTTGCCGCCCTTGCGGCGGTTCGCAAAGAGACCGGTGCCGCGCGCGCCCTGGCGCTGGAAGCGCTCGCGGCGTGCCACCTTCGGATCGACCGCCAAAGGCCGGCACAGTTCGACGCGGTCGCCATCCGCGAGTGGCTGGTCCCAGCCGACCTCCCTGCCCCAGATTCCCGGTGTCATGGACTGGCGCCAATCCAGTTGCGGAAAGCGCTGCGCAAGGTCGCTGGCTTTCACCGCATCGTCCACGGTGGCCGCGGGCGCCAGCCGCAGGACCTGCTCGAACACCTCGCGCGGCGCGGGCGAGCAGCAGATCGTGACTTCGATCATCAGGACGTGCCGTAGACCTGCTCGGCGCGCTTGACGAAGGCTTCGACCAGGCTGGAGGCGATGGTGTCGAACACCGGCCCCACCAGCGCCTGCAATGCAAAGTTGCTGAAGCCGTAGCTCATGTGCAGCTCGACACGGCAGGCGCGCTCGCCGGGTTCGCCCACAGGCACGAATTTCCAGATGCCGTCGAGGTTGGAGAACGGCCCATCGACGAGCTTGAGGTGCACTTCGCGCCCCGGCACGTGGGTGTTGCGGGTGGTGAAACTCTGGTGCAGGCCGGCAAAGGCCAGGCCCACCTCGGCGGTCATGCCCGCCTCGTCTTCCTCGATGATCCGGGACTTGTCGCACCAGGGCAGGAACTGCGGATATTTCTCCACGTCGGTGACGAGCGCGTACATCTCTTCGGCGCTGTACCAGATGAGGACGGACTTGTTGACGGTTTTCATAGAATCGGGACAGCGTGCGCGACGGATTGTATTGAAGCCATGCGCCCCCATCTTCCCGAGCCATGGCCACCAAGAAACAAGATACCTCCTCCCGCATTGCCGACAACAAGAAGGCCGCGTACAACTATTTCTTCGAAGAACGCTTCGAGGCCGGCATCGTGCTCGAAGGCTGGGAAGTCAAATCCCTGCGCGAAGGCAAGGTCCAGCTGACCGACGGCTACGTGGTGATCCGCGACGGCGAGCTCTTTGTCGTGGGCCTGCAGATCAACCCGCTCAAGAGCGCCTCGACCCACGTCAACCCCGATTCCATCCGCACCAAGAAGTTGCTGCTGCACAAGGAAGAGATCCGCCGCCTGGTCGGCAAGGTCGAACAAAAGGGCTACACGCTGGTGCCGCTCAACCTGCACTGGAAGGCGGGCAAGGTCAAATGCGAGATCGCGCTGGCCAAGGGCAAGGCCGAACACGACAAGCGCGACACCATCAAGGACCGCGAAGGCAAGCGCGAGGTCGAGCGCGCGATGAAGAGCCGCAGCCGCTAGTTCTTTTTATTTTGCGCGGCATGGAATAAAACGCCGGCAGCAGGCGTTTGTGCGGTGTCATCGGATCGTCGGTGCCACCAACTCCAGGAGTCTTCCATGTCGCCTTTTCGCCTTTCCTCCGCCGGCCTTGCCGCCGCGCTGCTTTCCGGCCTGCTCGCGCTTCCTTCGTTCGCCCAGCCCAAGGCCGCCGACGGCGCGCTGGTCGGTCCCAGCGGCATGACGCTCTACACCTTCGACAAGGACACGGCCGGCAGCGGCAAGTCGGCCTGCAATGGCGGCTGCGCAGCCAATTGGCCGCCCTTCATGGCCACCGACAGCGACAAGCCGGCCGGCGACTTCACCATCGTCACGCGCGACGACGGCAAGAAACAATGGGCCGCCAAGGGCTGGCCGCTCTACTACTGGTCCAAGGACACCAAGCCGGGCGACAAGACCGGCGACGGCGTCGGCGGCGCCTGGAAAACCGCCAAGCCCTGACCCCCGCGCGCGCTCCCGCTCCCCATGGACGCCCGCCTGCTGGCCGACCAGATCCCGAGCCTGCGCCGCTATGCACGCGCGCTCACGGGCAACGCCTGGGCGGCCGACGACCTGGTGCAGGACACGCTCGAGCGGGCCTGCAGCAAGTGGCGGCTCTGGGTGGTGGGCAGCGACCTGCGCGCCTGGCTGTTCACGGTCATGCACAACATCTTTGCGAGCCAGCTGCGGCGCACGCCACCGCCGCACAGCGTGGTGCCGCTGGAGGATGCGGCGCAGGAACTGCACGGCGGCAGCGATCCAGGCCGCGACCCCGGCATGGGCCTGGACCTGCAGCGCTGCCTGATGCAGCTGCCCGAAGAGCAGCGCGCCGTGCTGCTGCTCGTCACGCTCGAAGATCTTTCCTATGCCGAGGTGGCCAAGGTGCTCGGCATCCCCGCCGGCACCGTGATGTCGCGCCTGTCGCGCGCCCGCGTCCGGCTGCATGAGCTGATGGACGGCGCCTCGGCGCCGCATCGCCCCGGGCTGCGCCGCCTCAAGTGAAACTTGCCGCCTCATCATGAATCGCCCTGCCCCGCCCCCTACCGACGACGAGTTGCATGCCCTCGTCGATGGCCAGCTGGCACCGGAACGCCGCGCCGAGGTCGAGGGCGCCGTGGCGCGCGACCCGGCCCTTGCGGCGCGGGTGGCGGCCTGGCGCACCCAGCGCGATGCGCTGCGCCGGCTGCACGGCGAACTGCTGGACGAGCCCGTGCCTGCGTCCCTGATGAACGCGCTCGGTCGCAGCCAGACTCGCCGGGCCCGGCAAGGCCACTGGATGAGATGGGGCGGCGTGGCGGCCGGCGTGCTGATCGCCTTTGCCGCCGGCTGGCTCGGCAATGCCCAATGGTCGATGCAGCGCGCCGCTTCGGCCCAGCTGGCCAGGGCGCCTGCCATGCGCGAATTCGTGCACGACGCTTCGATTGCGCATGCCGTCTATGCGCCCGAGAAAAGGCATCCGGTCGAAGTGGCCGCTACCGAGCAGCAGCACCTCGTCCAGTGGCTGTCCAAGCGCCTCGACAGGCCGCTCAAGGTGCCGGACCTGACGGCCATGGGCTACACGCTCGTCGGCGGCCGCCTCTTGCCCGGGGAAAGTGGTGCGCGCGCCCAGTTCATGTTCGAGGACGGCGCCGGCGAGCGCATCACGCTCTACATCGGCACCCTCGACAGCCAGGCCGCCGCCGGCACGGGCGCAGCGCGCGAAACAGCCTTCCGTTTCGCATCCGAAGGACCGGTACCGAGCTTTTACTGGGTCGACCAGGGCTTCGGTTACGCCGTTGCCGGCAAGCTGCCGCGTGAAGTTTTGCTGAAACTCGCGACGCTCGCCTACCGCGATTTGTCGTGAGGCCGGCATAAACTGCCGTGTCGCGCAACCACTGCCTTGTTTTCGCGATTTTTCAACTGAAGGAGAAACTGCATGAAATTGCTCAGCGCCTCGATCCTCGCGGCGGCATTGCTCGCCGGCTGCGGCGGCATGTCCAACAAGACCGCCAGCGCCCCCGACACCCCCACCCGTACCGCCGATGGCGTGCTGGTCGGCCCGAATGGCATGACGCTGTACACCTTCGCCCGCGACACGGCCGGTGCAGGCACTTCGGCCTGCAATGCCCAGTGCGCCGCCAACTGGCCGCCGCTGCCGGTGGCCGAAACCGCCAAGCCGATGGGCGGCTACACCATCATCGTGCGCGAAGACGGCAAGAGGCAGTGGGCCTACAAGGGCTGGCCGCTCTACTACTGGACCAAGGACAGCAAGCCGGGCGACAAGACCGGCGACGGCGTCCTGAACGGCGCCTGGAAGGTGGCCCGTCCCTGATCCCGTGATCGCCTGATCGCGCGAAGGCCCCGGCAGATGCCTGGGCCTTTTTCTTTTCGGCTCGCTGGCGCAGTTCAGTGCGCGCTGGGAAGCGCGTTGTCGGCCACGGTGGCGCGGCGCCCGCGCAGCGCCAGCAGTTCGTTGAACACCAGCGCTCCGATGACCAGCGCACCGCCGGTCAGCACGCTCGCAGCCGGCTCCTCGCCCGCACCGATCCAGGCCAGTGCAATGCCGAAGATCACTTCGAGCAGCGCGAGCAGTGCCACTTCGGGCGCCTTGAGCACCTGCGCGCACAGCACCGCCAGCACGCAGGGAATGGCCAGCTGGAAAACACCCAGGAAGGCCAGCAGGCCGAGATCGTGCGCATTGGCCTGGAACGGCAGCGCAAAAGGCAGCGTGAGCAGCGCGCTGAGCGCCGCGCCAATCAGCACCGCGGGAACCAGGTCGATGTCATGCCCCTTGGCACGCGCATGCTGAACCACCGTCCAATTGGTGGCACCCGCCAGCGGCACGCACAGCGCCACCAAGGTTCCGAGCAGCGATCCGCCCGCCGCCCCGCCCTGCGTCAGTTGCGTGCCGTACATCCAGGCAATGCCGAGGCCAGCCACCACGATGGCCACCCAGGTCCGCGCAGGCAGGCGATGGCCGATGAACAGGCGCGCGGCCAGCGCGGTGAGCAATGGGCCAAGGGACATCGTGACCAGCACGCTGGCCGTCGAAGCCAGCGTGAGCGCCACCATGAAGGCCGTGAACATCACGGTCCAGCAGACGCCCGAGATCCAGAGCTCGCGCCCGCCCGAGCGGATCTGCGAAAACACCGCCCGGCCCCGCCAAAGCGGCAAGATCACCAGCAGCGCAAGCATCGTGAAGAAGCTGCGCCAGAAGGTGATCTCGAAACTGTGGGCCTGCGCCAGGTGCCGCGTGACGACGCCCGCCGTGGCCCACATCAGGGTCACGGCAACCATCAGCCACACGGCCCCGCCGTGGGTCAGGCGCAGCAGCATGGCCGGATGGCGATCAGCTCGCCATTTCGCGGCTGGCCCGCTTGCGCTCGTTTTCCTTGAGGAAGCGCTTGCGCAGGCGAACGCTCTTGGGCGTGATCTCGACCAGCTCGTCGTCCTCGATGAATTCCACGCCGTATTCCAGCGTGAGTTCGATCGGCGGCGTGATCTTGATCGCATCTTCCTTGCCCGAGACGCGGAAGTTGGTCAGCTGCTTGGTGCGCGTGGCGTTCACCACCAGGTCGTTGTCGCGGCTGTGGATGCCCACGATCATGCCTTCGTACACCGGGTCGTTCGCCTTCACGAACATGCGGCCGCGGTCGTCGAGCTTGCCCAGGGCGTAGGTGAAGATTTCACCGTCGTCCATGGAAATCAGCACGCCGTTCTTGCGGCTGCCGATCTCGCCCTTGTGCGGTTCGTAGCTGTCGAAGATGTTGCTGATGAGGCCCGAGCCGCGCGTCAGGTTCAGGAATTCGTTGGTGAAGCCGATCAGGCCGCGCGCCGGAATGCGGTACTCGAGGCGCACGCGGCCGCGGCCGTCCGGTTCCATGTTGACCAGCTCGCCCTTGCGCTCGCCGAGGGCCTGCATCACGCCGCCCTGGTGCTGCTCTTCGATGTCGGCCGTCACCAGTTCGATCGGCTCGTGCTTCTCGCCGTTGACCGTGCGGAACACCACGCGCGGCTTCGACACGGCCATTTCATAGCCTTCGCGGCGCATGTTTTCCAGCAGGATGGTCAGGTGCAGTTCGCCCCGGCCCATCACCTCGAAGATGCCTTCCTCGTCGGTTTCGTTCACGCGCAGCGCCACGTTGTGCTGCAGTTCCTTCTGCAGGCGGTCCCAGATCTGGCGGCTGGTGACGAACTTGCCTTCACGGCCGGCCAGCGGGCTGGTGTTGACGCAGAAGTTCATGGTCAGGGTCGGTTCGTCGACCTTGAGCATGGGCAGCGGCGACGGATTGGCCGGGTCGGTCACGGTCACGCCGATGCCGATGTCGGCAATGCCGTTGATCAGCACGATCTCGCCCGGGCCGGCTTCGGTGGCCTGCACGCGGTCCAGGCCCTGGAAGGTCAGCACCTGGTTCACGCGGCCCTTGATCGACTTGCCGTCCGGTCCTTCCATGACCAGCACGTCCATCATCGGCTTCAGCGTGCCCTGGCTGATGCGGCCCACGCCGATGCGGCCGACGAAGGTCGAGAAGTCGAGCGCCGAGATCTGCAGCTGCAGCGGCGCGTTCGGATCGCCCTTTTGCGCCGGCACGTGCTTCAGGATGGTGTTGAACAGCGCCGACATGTCGGGGCCCCACTGCTCGCCGGGCGCTCCCTCTTCGAGCGAAGACCAGCCGTTGATGCCCGAGGCGTACACCACGGGAAAGTCGAGCTGCTCGTCGGTGGCGCCGAGCTTGTCGAACAGGTCGAAGGCGGCATTCACCACCTTGTCGGGATTCGCGCCCGGCTTGTCGACCTTGTTCACGACCAGGATCGGCTTCAGGCCCAGGGCCAGCGCCTTCTTGGTCACGAAGCGGGTTTGCGGCATCGGGCCTTCCTGGGCGTCGATCAGCAGCACCACGCCATCGACCATCGACAGCGCGCGTTCCACTTCGCCGCCGAAGTCCGCGTGGCCGGGGGTGTCGACGATGTTGATGTGCGTGCCTTCCCAGGTCACGGCGCAGTTCTTGGCCAGGATCGTGATGCCACGTTCCTTTTCGATGGCGTTGTTGTCCATCACCGTGTCGACCACTTTCTCGTGCTCGGCAAAGGTGCCCGACTGGCGCAGCAGCTGGTCGACCATCGTGGTCTTGCCATGGTCGACGTGGGCAATGATGGCGATATTGCGGATTTGCTTGGTACTCATGGTGTCGCTTCGGTCTGTTGTGCGTTCAAAAGAATTTGCTGGATTTCGATGGGGTTCAGCAAGCGCCCCGGGATCAATTCGTTGGCGGCGATGTGGGCCGTCCCCAGGAAGGCGGGAGGCGCTTCGCCGAACACCGCCACATGGTCGGCATCGGGCCAGGTGCCGCGCCGGCGCAGGCCGGACAGGAAGCGCCCCGCATCTTCGCTGCCGAGCGTGACGACCGTATGGCCCTCGACCAGGGATTCGGCAGGCAACAATTGCGCCAGCCGCTCTTCCTCGCTCATGGCTTCGAGCGCTTCGAGCGTGATGCACTGGGCCTCGCCGAAGCCGCCGGTGGCCGTGCGGCGCAGCGACGTGAGGTGCGCACCGCAGCCCAGCGCCTCGCCGATGTCTTCGCCCAGCGTACGGATATAGGTGCCCTTGCTCACGGAAGCCACGATCCTGATCGCATGGCCTGCCGCTTCGGAGGCGGCCTGCGTGATCTTCAATGCATGAATGACCACGTCGCGCGGCGCCCGCTCGATCTCGACGCCTTCGCGTGCGTATTCGTACAGCGCCTTGCCGTCCTTCTTGAGCGCACTGTGCATCGGCGGCACCTGCCGGATCGGACCGGTGAACTGCGCCTCGACGCGGGCCAGGTCTTCAGCGCTGACCTGCACCGGGCGCTCGGCAATCACCTCGCCCTCGGCGTCGCCGGTGGAGGTCTTGATGCCAAGGCGTGCCGTGGCCTCGTAGGTCTTGTCGGCATCGAGGTGCAATTGGCTGAACTTGGTGGCCGCGCCAAAGCACAGCGGCAACACGCCGGTGGCCAGCGGATCGAGCGTGCCGGTATGGCCCGCTTTTTCGGCGCGCAGCAGCCACTTGGCCTTTTGCAAGGCCTGGTTGCTGGAGAGTCCCAGCGGCTTGTCGAGCAACAACACCCCATGCACAGGGCGCCGCTGCACCCGTGTGCGTGGCGCATTCATCGCTAGTCGTCTTTCGAACGCGAAGCGACGGCCTGCGCAATGAGCGCATTCATGTCGGCCGCACGCTCGGTGGTGCGGTCGAACAGGAAGTGCAGCGTCGGCACGGTGTGGATGTGGAGGCGCTTGAACAGGCCGTTGCGCAGGAAGCCCGCGGCCTGGTTCAGCGCTTCGGTGGTTTCGGTCACGTCGCCCGTGAGCATGCTGAAGTAGATCTTCGCGTGCGCATAGTCGGGCGTGACCTCGACCGCCTGGATCGTGACCATGCCCACGCGCGGATCCTTCAACTCGCGCGCGATCAGCTCCGTCAGATCCCGCTGGATCTGGTCGGCAACCTTGAACGCGCGGTTGGGGGCGGCGGCTTTTCTTTTGGGCATGGGCTTGGTCGCATCGAACGCTTGTTACAGCGTACGGGCAATCTCCTTGATCTCGAAGAACTCGAGCTGATCGCCCTCTTTGATGTCGTTGTAGTTCTTGAGCTTGATACCGCACTCGAAGCCTTCGCGCACTTCGCGGACATCGTCCTTCATGCGCTTGATCGAGTCGACTTCGCCGGTGTAGACCACCACGTTGTCGCGCAGCAGGCGGAAATGCGCACTGCGGTTGACCGAACCCGAGGTGATGTACGAACCCGCGACCGTACCGATCTTCGAGGCCACGAACACCGTGCGGATCTCGGCCGAGCCGATGATTTCCTCGCGGCGCTCCGGTGCCAGCATGCCCGACATCGCGACCTTGATCTCGTCCACGGCGTCGTAAATGATGCTGTAGTAGTTCAGCTGCACGCCATTGCCTTCGGCCAGCTTGCGCGCACCGGCATCGGCGCGCACGTTGAAGCCGATCACGATGGCCTTCGAGGCGATCGCGAGGTTGATGTCGCTTTCGCTGATGCCGCCCACGCCGGCGTACACGATCTGCACCTTGACCTCGTCGGTCGCCAGCTTGAGCAGCGACTGGGCCAGCGCTTCCTGCGAGCCCTGCACGTCGGCCTTGATGATGATGCGCAGCGTCTGCACTTCGCCGGCCGAGAGGTCGGTGAACATGTTCTGCAGGTTCGCAGCCTGGGCCTTCGCCAGCTTGGTGTTGCGGAACTTGCCGGCACGGTAGGTGGCGATTTCGCGCGCACGGCGCTCGTCGCTCATCACCATGAACTCGTCGCCCGCCTGCGGCACTTCGGTCAGGCCCTGGATCTCGACCGGGATCGAGGGGCCGGCCGACTTGATGGTCTTGCCGTCTTCGTCGAGCATGGCGCGCACGCGGCCATAGGTCGAACCCGCCAGCACCACGTCGCCGGTCTTGAGCGTGCCGGACTGGACCAGCACGGTCGCGACCGGGCCGCGGCCCTTGTCGAGCTGCGCTTCGATGACCAGGCCCTTGGCAGCGGCATCCACCGGCGCCTTGAGTTCCAGCACTTCGGCCTGCAGCAGCACCTGCTCGAGCAGGTCGTCGATGCCCTGGCCCGTCTTGGCGGACACCGGCACGAACGGCACGTCGCCGCCGTACTCTTCGGGCACCACCTCTTCGGCCACCAGTTCCTGCTTCACGCGGTCCGGGCTGGCATCGGGCTTGTCGATCTTGTTGATGGCAACCACGATCGGCACACCCGCAGCCTTCGCGTGCTTGATGGCTTCCTTGGTCTGCGGCATGACGCCGTCGTCGGCCGCCACCACGAGGATGACGATGTCGGTGGCCTGCGCACCACGGGCACGCATGGCCGTGAAGGCCTCGTGGCCCGGGGTGTCGAGGAAGGACACCATGCCGCGTTCGGTCTGCACGTGGTAGGCACCGATGTGCTGCGTGATGCCGCCGGCTTCGCCCGCTGCAACCTTGGCGCGGCGGATGTAGTCGAGCAGCGAGGTCTTGCCGTGGTCGACGTGGCCCATGACGGTCACGACCGGCGCGCGCGGCAGGGCCTCGGCGGTTTGCGCCGACACGTCCTCGTCGGTGAAGGCTTCAGGGTCGTCCAGCGCGGCAACGACCGCGTTGTGGCCCATTTCCTCCACCAGGATCATGGCGGTGTCCTGGTCCAGCGACTGGTTGATGGTCGCCATCTGGCCCAGCTTCATGAGCTGCTTGATGACTTCCTGCGCCTTGACGGCCATCTTGTGCGCGAGCTCGGCCACCGTGATGGTTTCGGGCACGTGCACTTCGAGAATGCGTGCCTCCACCGGTGCGGCCTGCACATGCTCTTCGTGGCCTCCACGGTCATTGCTGCCACGGCGGCCGCGCGGGCCTCCGCGCCAGTTGCCGCGGCCGACACCCCCGCTGGCATCGCCGCGGGTCTTGATTTCCTTCTTCTTGGCAGGATCGCCCGCCCAGCTCGAAGAGAGCTTGGCCGACTTGACTTCCTTGCCGGCACCAGCGGCGCCGGGGGCTGCGGCAGCACCCGGTGCGGCCGGCGCGCCAGGACGCGCTGCGGGCGCGGCCGGCTTGTGCAGCGTGCCCTTGACCGCTGCCTTTTCGGGCTGCGGCTTCTCGGGCGCCTTGTGCGGCACCAGCACGCGGGCCGGTGCGTTCATCATGGCGCGAATGGCTTCGGCTTCGGCCAGGGCCTTGCGGCGGCGCTCGTCCAGGTCCTTGGCGCGGGCGGCTTCCTCGTCGGCACGGGCCTTCGATTCGGCTGCGGCCTTGGCCTTCGCGTCTTCCTTGGCCTGCGTGGCGGCCGTCTGGGCGGCCAGCTTGGTGTCGGCGGCCTGCTGTTCAGCGGCGGCGGCAGCGGCTGCAACAGGCGCGGCGACCGGCTTGGCCGCTTCCTTGGCGGGCGCGGCAGCGGCTTCGGCGGCGGCCTTCTTCTCGGCGGCGGCGCGTGCGGCTTCCTGTTCGGCCTGCTCTGCGCGCTCGGCCTTTTCGGCCTGTTCGCGTTCGCGGGCTTCGGCTTCTTCGCGCAGGCGGCGCTTCTCGGCCAGTTCTTCTTCCTGGCGGCGGATCAGCTCGGCCTGGCGGCGCGCCTCTTCCTCGCGGCGGGCCAGTTCGGCTTCGTCGATGCGGGGTGCGGCAGGTGCCGCGGCAGGCGCCTCGGCCACCGGTTGCGCCTCGGGCGTGGCCGGGTGGCCGTCGTCGCGCTGGATGAAGGTGCGCTTCTTGCGCACCTCGACCTGGATGGTGCGGGCGCGGCCGGTGGCGTCGGCCTGCTTGATCTCGCTGGTCGACTTTTTCGTCAGCGTGATCTTCTTGCGCTCGGGCTCGGCAGTGCCATGGCTGGCTTTGAGAAAGCCGAGCAGGCGCTGCTTGTCAGCCTCGGTGAGTGCATCGGTGGGTGCCGCCTTGGGCACGCCTGCGCTCTTGAGCTGGTCAAGCAAGGTTTCGGGAGTCTTCTTGAGCTCGTTCGCGAACTCGGCGACAGTGGTACTGGACATATTGGTTTCGTGCCTCCATGACCATCACTCTTGGCCGGCGAACCAATGTTCGCGGGCTTTCAAGATGAGGGCTTTGGCGTCATCGGCGCTGTGGCCGGTGATCTCGGTGAGTTCATCGACCGCGAGGTCGGCGAGGTCGTCGCGGGTGTGCACACCCGCCTCGGCCAGCTTGGGAATCAGCTCGGGGTCGAGGCCTTCGAGGTCGCGCAGATTCTGCGAGACGGTCTCGACGCCCTCTTCCTTGGCGATTTCCATGGTCAACAGCGCATCCTTGGCGCGCGAACGAAGCTCGTTGATCGTGTCTTCGTCGAAGGCTTCGATCTCCAGCATTTCGGAGATCGGCACATAGGCGACTTCCTCGAGGCTGTTGAAGCCCTCGGAGATCAGGATGTCGGCGATTTCCTCGTCGACGTCGAGTTTTTCCATGAACAGCTTGCGGCTGGCGTCGGTTTCGCTCGCCTGCTTCTGGGCCGATTCATTGGCGTCCATGATGTTGATCTTCCAGCCGGTCAGATCGGAGGCAAGCCTCACGTTCTGGCCGCCGCGGCCGATCGCGATGGCGAGGTTCTCCTCGTCGACCACCACGTCCATGGCGTGCTTTTCTTCATCGACCACGATGGACGACACGTTGGCCGGGGCCAGGGCGCCGATCACGAACTGGGCCGGGTCCTCGCTCCACAGCACGATGTCCACGCGCTCGCCGGCGAGCTCGTTGGTCACGGCGTTGACGCGCGTGCCGCGCACGCCGACACAGGTGCCAATGGGGTCGACACGCTTGTCGTGCGAGAGCACGGCGATCTTGGCGCGCGAGCCGGGATCGCGGGCGCAGCTCTTGATCTCGAGCAGGCCCTGTTCGATTTCGGGCACTTCCTGGCGGAACAGCTCGATCATGAACTCGGGCGCCGAGCGCGACAGGATGATCGGCGCGCCGCGCAGCGTCAGGTCGACTTCCATGATCATGGCCCGCACGCGGTCGCCGTTGCGCAGGTTTTCCTTGGCGATCATCTCGCTGCGGCGCAGGCGCCCTTCGACGCGGCCGGCTTCCACGATGATGTCGCCCTTGTCCAGGCGCTTGACGGTGCCCACGAAGATCTTGTCGCCGCGCGACATGAAGTCGTTGAGCAGCATCTCGCGCTCGGCGTCGCGGATCTTCTGCAGGATGACCTGTTTGGCGGCCATGGCGCCGATGCGGCCGATCGGCACCGAGTCCACCGCTTCCTCGATGTACTCGCCGACCTCGATGTCGGGCATTTCTTCCTTGGCTTCGAACAGGAGGATTTCCTGGTCGGGCAGCTGCAAGCCGGCTTCGTCGGGGACGACGTGCCAGCGGCGGAAGGTCTCGTAGTCGCCGCTGTCGCGGTCGACCGAGACGCGGATGTCCACGTCGCCCTGGTGGAGCTTCTTGGTGGCTTGCGCCAGCGCGGACTCGACCGCGCCGAAAACCACGTCGCGCTCGACGTTCTTCTCGCGCGAGATCGCATCCACCAACATCAACATTTCGCGATTCATGCCACCCACTCCTCTAGTCAGTCCGGAACGTTGGTTCCGTCGTCAATATCCGAAAAACCCGGTTGGGTTTTGGCCCTGCGGCCCTTGAAATCCACAATTGGCGCGAGCCGCGCATCGCGCAACTCATCCAGCACGAAACCGAGCGCATGCAACTTTGCAGGCGCGCGCTTCTTGCTGACTTTTTGACCCGGTTTGGGCTCCGGCGCATCGCTCCAGACGATTTGCCAGCCCGGGGCCCCGTCGCCCCCCGCCACGCGCTCCAGCGTGCCGCGAAATTTCTTGCGGGTGGCAGACACCTGCCCCGCCGCCGCGGCACCCATGGGCGCCTTGAGCGTGATGTCGATCACCTCGCCCACGAAACGCTCGAAATCCTGCTCATTGCGAAGCGGACGGTCAATACCCGGCGAGGAAACCTCGAGCCGCTTGTAATCGACACCGTCGACCTCGAGCGCAAACTGCAACTGGCGCGTGACCTTCTCGCAATCCTCGACCGTCACGAAGGGTTCGGGAATGCCTGCAGCCACAGCTTCCGATGTGGGGGCAGTCCAGGGCAAATCAATTGTCACGCGCAGCAATCCCCCGGCCGAGCGTTCGATCTCGACCAGGTCGTAGCCGAGACCGGCCACGGTTTGTTCCACTGTCTGCTGCAATGCCACGTGTTTGAAATTGCCTTGTAAAAATGCTTATGCGTGCCACCCGCCGCCACGGGTGTCACGCATCGAAATTGCATAGACCAAAAAAAACGGGCGGTTGGTACCCGCCCGTTTGGTCGTGAGCCTCGAATTATATGCTATTCCCGTGATAAATGAAGTGGCTTGGCCTGCTCAAAGCGCCACTTTGCGGCGGGATTTTGACCAGACCACGGCAAACAGCACCGATCCGAGCGCCAGAGCGGCGGCGGCCACCAGCAGCGGGAGCTCGAAAGACCCGGTCCGCTGGGCCAGCGGCGCGGCAAACAGCGGGCCGATGATCTGCCCGACCCCATACGAAGCGGTCGCATAGCCGATCAGCCCGGCCGCGGCATTGCCGCGCAGCCGGCGCGCATCCCGCATCGCAAAAAGGGTGATGGCCGTGAAAGGCATCCCCAGCAGCAGGCTGCCGAGCGCAAAGCCGGTGATGGTGGGCCACGCCACCGAGAGCACCACGCCCAGCGCCTGCAGCGCATAGGCCGCGGCCAGCAGCAGCCGGTTGTCCCAATGGATGGGGGCGCGGGCGCCGATCAGCGCGCCCGGGATGATCGCCAGCCCGAACAGGGGCCAGAAGAAGTCGGGCCATGGCGAGCCCGGCAGGGCCTGGCGCGCGATCACCGGCAGGAAGGTGGCGGTGATGATGTAGCCGAAGCCGGCCAGCCCATAGAGCGCGACCAGCCAGACGGCGTCGCTGCGCGCGGAAGGCGACGCGGGCACGCCGGCCTGGGCGGACGGCGCGCCCGCGGAGCCTTGCGCCGAGGGCGAGTCACCATCGTCGAACACGCGCCAGATCGACGCCACCAGCACCACCGCCAAGAGGCCCAGGCCGATCCATCCCGCCTCGGAACCCCAGCGTCCGAGCGCGCCGCCGAGCAGGCCGGTCATCGCGATGCCGATGCCGGGACCCGTGTAGATCACGCCGGCCAGCGCCGGGGAATGGGTTTCGGCCAGCCGCCGCAGGCCCCAGCCGGACGCGAAAACAAAGACCCAGGCACTCATCACCCCAGCCGCCGCGCGCAGGATGCCCCAGCTTGTGAAGCTGTGCAGCACGCCCATCCCCACCAGCAGCGCCGCCGTGGCCACGAGGCCGCCGCGCACCATGCGCTTGGCCTGGATGCCGATGGCCGCGCAACTGACTGCGCCAAGAAAGTAACCGAGGTAATTGAGCGAAGCCAGCACGCCGCCGGCCTCGAGCTGGAGTTTTCCCTCGTGCAGCATGATCGGCAGCATGGGCGTGAAGGCAAAGCGCCCCAGGCCCATGGCAACGGCCAAGGTCACCATGCACGCCAGTGCCGCGCGCCAGGCACCGCGCCTGTCCCGTCCGATATCCGACATTTCCTTTGATTCCGTTGTTCTATTCCAGCAGCGCGGCGGCCACCAGCTTCTTTGTGTAGGGATGCTCGGGCGCATCGAGCACGCGCTCGACCGCACCGGCTTCGAGGATGGCGCCATCCTTCATCACGATGACCTGGTGCGCCATGGCGCGGATCACCTCGACGTCGTGCGTGATCAGCAGGTAGCTCAGGCCGCGCTCGCGCTGCAGGCGCTGCAGCAGCCCCAGCACCTGCTTCTGGATCGTCACGTCGAGCGCGCTCGTGGGCTCGTCCAGCACCAGCAGCTGCGGATCGACGATGAGCGCACGCGCAATCGCGAGGCGCTGGCGCTGCCCGCCCGAGAACTCGTGCGGATAGCGGTCGAGCAGCGAGGGAAACTGCGCCTCGTTCAAGCCCACGTCGTCCAGCGCCGCCAGTGCCCGCGCGCGGCGCTGCGCCGTGTCGAGCTCGGGCGCGTGCACGCGCAGCCCCTCGCCCACGATCTGCTCGACCGTCATGCGCGGCGAGAGCGAAGAGAACGGGTCCTGGAAAACCACCTGCATGACCCGGCGCAAGGCCAGGTCGGAGCTCCGGTCCACCGCCCAGCCCTTGCCGTCGACCTTCAGCGCACCCTGGTGTTTCAGCAGCCCGAGGGCGGCCAGCGCCAGCGTGGACTTGCCCGATCCGGACTCGCCGACCACGCCCAGCGTTTCGCCCGGTGCGATGCGGAAATCCGCGTTCTGCACCGCGATGAACTCGCCCTTGCGGAACCAGCCGGCAAAACCGGGCCGGGGCACCGGGTAGCCCACCCGCAGGCCCGTGGCCTCGAGCACCGGCCGCGCGCCGGCGCCCGCGGGCACGGCGGTGACATTGCGCTCGGGATGGCTGTCGATCAGCTTGCGGGTGTAGGCGTGCTGCGGCGCCTCGAACACGGCCGCCACGGCGCCCTGCTCCACGATGTGGCCGTCCTCCATCACCGCGACCCGGTCGGCGAACCGGCGCACCAGGTTGAGGTCATGCGTGATCAGTAGCACGGCCATGCCATGCTTTCGTTGCAGGTCGGCGAGCAGCTCGAGGATTTGCGCGCGCACCGTGACGTCGAGCGCGGTGGTCGGTTCGTCGGCCAGCAGCAGGCGCGGCTTGCAGGCCAGCGCCATGGCGATCATGGCGCGCTGGCGCTGGCCACCCGAGAGCTGGTGCGGAAACGCCCTCGCCCGCCGCTCGGGCTCCGGAATTCCGGTGTCGGCCAGCAGCTGCACGGCCGCCGCCTGGGCCGCGCGCGCCGACAGGCCCTCGTGCAATTCGAGCACCTCGGCAATCTGGTCGCCCACGGTGTAGAGCGCGTTGAGGGCGGTCATCGGCTCCTGGAAGATCATCGCGATCTCCTTGCCGCGGATGCCGCGCAACTCCCGTTCCGGAATCGACAGCAGGTCGCGCCCGTTCGGCATATTGCCGGAGTCGAACAGCATCGCCGTGCCGGCCACGTCGGCGTTCTGCGCCAGGCGCAGCAGCGACAGCGCCGTGACGGTCTTGCCCGAACCCGATTCGCCGACCAGCGCGAGCTTCTCCCCCGCGGCGATGCGGAAGTCGATGCCGTGCACCACCTCCTTGCCGCCGAAGGCCACGCGCAGCCCTTTCACGTCCAGCAGCGGCTGGTGCTTCGTTTCGCTCACTTGTCGGCCTTCCGCGGATCGAGGGCGTCGCGCAGCGCGTCGCCCATGAAGGTGAGCAGCATCAGCGTCACGACCAGCACGCCGAAGGTGGACAGCGAGATCCACCAGGCGTCGATGTTGGCCTTGCCCTGGCTCAGCAGTTCGCCCAGCGACGGCGTGCCCGGCGGCACGCCCAGGCCCAGGAAATCGAGCGAGGTCAGCGCCAGGATGGCCGCGCTCATGCGAAACGGCAGGAAGGTGACGACCGGCACCATGCTGTTGGGCAGGATGTGGCGCCACATGATCTGCAGGTTGCCCACGCCGAGGGCGCGCGCGGCGCGCACGTAGTCCATCTGGCGGTTGCGCAGGAACTCGGCGCGCACGTAGTCGGCCAGGCCCATCCAGCCGAACAGGCTCAGCAGGATCAGCAGCAGCGCCACGCTGGGCGCGAAGATCGCGCTGAAGATGATCAGCAGGTAGAGTTCGGGCATCGACGCCCAGATCTCGATGAAGCGCTGGAACGCAAGGTCGATCTTGCCCGCGAAGTAGCCCTGCACCGCCCCTGCGATCACGCCAAGCACCGTGCCAATGACGGTCAGCGCCAGGCCGAACAGCACGCTCACGCGAAAGCCGTAGATCAGCTGCGCGAGCAGGTCGCGGCCGCGGTCGTCGGTGCCGAAGAAGTTCTCGCGCGACGGCGCCGCGGGATTGGGTTGCGAGGCGAAATAGTTCAGCGTGCGCGGGCCGTAGCGGTTGGGCGCAAAGAGCGCCCAGTTGGAACCTTCGGTGATGCGCTTCTGGATGAAAGGGTCGAGGTAGTCGGCTGGCGTCTCGAAATCGCCGCCGAAGGTTTTCTCGGAGTAGTCGCGCAGCACCGGGAAGTAGGTCTGCCCCTCGTAGCGCACGACCAGCGGCTTCTCGGTGGACAGCAGCTCGGCGAACAGGCTCAGTACCACCAGGGTCGAGAAGACCACCAGGCTCCAGAAGCCCAGCGGATTGCGGCGGAAGCGGCGCCAGGCGCGGCGGCCCGGGCTCACGGAAACAATGGCGGCGCTAGTCAAACTTGACCCTCGGATCGACCCAGACGTAGCAGAGGTCGGAAATCAGCTTGGTGACCAGGCCGATCAGCGTGAACAGGTAGAGCGTGCCCAGCACCACGGGATAGTCGCGGCGGATCACGCTCTCGTAGCTCAGCAGGCCCAGGCCGTCGAGCGTGAACAGCGTCTCGATCAGCAGCGAGCCGGTGAAGAACGCGCCGATGAAGGCCGACGGAAAGCCCGTGATGATCGGAATCAGCGCATTGCGGAACACATGCTTCCAGAGCACCTGCCGCTGCGACAGCCCCTTGGCGCGTGCCGTCAGCACGTACTGCTTGCGGATTTCCTCGAGGAAGGAGTTCTTCGTGAGCATGGCGGTGACGGCAAAGCTGCCGAGCACCATCGACGTCACCGGCAGCGCGATGTGCCACAGGTAGTCGACGATGCGCGCGCCCCAGCTCATGCTCTCCCAGTTGGGCGAGGTGAGGCCGCGCAGCGGAAACCACTGCAGCTGCCCGCCGAAGATCACGAGCAGCGCCACGCCCAGGACGAAGCCCGGGATGGCATAGCCGATCAGCACGATCAGCGTGGTGATGAAGTCGAAGCGCGTGCCGGCCCTCACCGCCTTGGCCACGCCGAGCGGCACCGCGATGAGGTAGCTGATGAAGAAGGTCCAGAGGCCGAGGCTGATCGACACCGGCATCTTTTCCTTGATGAGCTGCCAGACGTCCTTGCGCTGATAGAAGCTGGTGCCCAGGTCGAAGCGCGCGAACGACTTCAGCATGGTCCACAGGCGTTCATGGGCAGGCTTGTCGAAGCCGTAGAGCTTGCGGATCTCCTCGACGCGCTGCGGGTCGAGGCCCTGGCGGCCGCGGTAGCCGGCACCGCTGGCCGCGGCCCGCTCGCCGCCCGAATCGCGTCCCTGCAATTGCGCCACCATCTGCTCGACCGGACCGCCCGGCACGAACTGGATCACGCCGAAGGTGATGACGAGCACGCCCAGCAGCGTGGGAATCATCAGCAGCAGGCGCTTGAGGATGTAGCTGATCATTCGGTGTTCATGTTCGGTGCGGCCGCGTCATTTGTTGGCGGGCGAAGCCCACCACGTCGTGAGCGCCCAGTCGCCGGCATCGTAGTACGGCGGGATGGTCGGCGGCAGCACGAACGGCGCCGGCCGGTAGCCGACCAGGAATGCGTTGCCGTAGTACTGCGGGATCGA
Source organism: Variovorax sp. V93 (assembly GCF_041154485.1). NCBI lineage: Bacteria > Pseudomonadati > Pseudomonadota > Betaproteobacteria > Burkholderiales > Comamonadaceae > Variovorax > Variovorax sp. V93. The sequence goes on from NZ_AP028669.1 coordinate 2,821,654, forward strand.
GTAGTAGCCGTTGGAAAGCACCCGGTCGAGCACCCGCATGGCCGTGGCCAGCTCCGGGCGCGTGGTGGCCGCCAGCACCTTGCCGACCACCGCGTCCACGGCCGGATCGGCAATGCCCCAGATATTGGACGAACCCTGCGTGTCGGCCGCCTTCGAGCCGAACAGCTCGAGCAGCTCGCCGCCCGGCGCGCTGTTGCCGGGCAGGCGCAGCGAGGTCATCTCGAAGTCGAAGTTCTGCATGCGCTGCTGCGAGAGCGAGAAATCGACCGTGCGGAACGTCATCTCGATGCCCAGCTTCCTCAATGCGGTCTGCAGCGGCGTCACGACGCGGATCAGCCCGGGCTGGTCGTTGAGGAACTCGATCGTGAAGGCCTCGTTCTTCGCGTTGCGCAGCGCACCGTCGCGATAGGTCCAGCCGGCCTCTGCGAGCAGCGCCCTCGCCTTGCGCAGGTTTTCACGCAGGCTGTTGGGCGGCGCCGTGCTCGGCGGCTGCGGGGCCGGGCCGAACACTTCGGGCTTGAGCTTGCTGCGCAGGGGCTCCATCAGCGCCATTTCGTCGGGCTTGGGCAGGCCCTCGGCATGGAACTCGCTGTTGGGAAAGTAGCCCTGCACCCGGGTATAGATGCCATAGAACAGCTGGCGGTTGAGCCACTCGAAGTCCATCGCCAGGCCAATGGCCTGCCGCACGCGCGCATCCTTGAACTTGTCCTTGCGGATGTTGAACACGTAGCCCTGGAAGTCGCCGGGGTTGTGGTTCTCGAAGGCGCGCTTGACGATCTCGCCGCTATCGAACTGCTTGCCCTTGTACTGGCGCGCCCAGTTGCGCGAGGTGAATTCGCGCATGAAGTCGAACTCGCCGGCCTTCAGGCCCTCGAAGCGCGCGGTTTCGTCCAGGTAGACGCGGAAGGTGATGCGATCGAAGTTGTAGAGCCCCTTGCGCACCGGCAGGTCCGCGCCCCAGTAGTCGGCGCGGCGCACGTAGGTGATGTCGCGGCCCAGGCGGTCGCTGGCAGGCTTGTAAGGGCCGGAGCCGATCGGCATCTCGGTGACGATCTGGTCGAAGGGCTTGCCGCCGCCCCACTGGCGGCTGAAGACCGCCATGCCGCCGATCACCAGCGGCAACTCGCGGTTCGGGCTGGCGAAGTCGAAGCGCACGGTGCGCTCGCTGGTGGCCGTGGCCTTCTTCACTTCGGCGTAGATGGTACGGTACTGCGGCGCGGCCAGCGGGCCGGTCAGGGTATTGAACGAGTGCACCACGTCGGCCGCCAGCACCGGCGAGCCGTCGTTGAAGCGCGCCTTCGGGTTCAGGCGAAAGGTGGCCGAAAGGCGGTCGGGTGCCACCTCGACGTCTTCGGCGAGCAGGCCATAGCCCGTGGTCGGCTCTTCGGAATTGCCCGTCATCAGGCTCTCGAACATCAGCGAGCCGATGCCCGAGGGCGCCGTGCCTTTGAGCGTGAACGGGTTGAGCTTGTCGAAGTTGGTGGGCCGCGTGGGCGGCACCATCCGGATCTCGCCGCCCTTGGGCGCATCCGGATTCACGTAGCTGAAGTGGGTGAACCCCGGCGGATACTTGATGTCGCCGAATTGCGCGTAGGCATGGGCGGCCCATGAAGGAGCCGCCGAGAGCGCCAGAAAAAGAAGCAGCCAAACCCGCATGCGAGAATTCTGCCCAAGATTTTCACGAGGCAACTTCATGGGCTTTCTTTCCGGCAAAAAACTGTTGATCACCGGCGTGTTGAGCAATCGCTCCATTGCCTACGGCATAGCCAAGGCCTGTCACGAACAAGGCGCCGAGCTTGCTTTCAGCTACGTCGGCGAGCGATTCAAGGACCGTATCACCGAATTCGCCGCGGACTTCGGCTCCAAGCTTATTTTTGACTGCGATGTGGGCGACGACGCGCAGATCGACAAGCTCTTTGCCGATCTGGCGCAAGCGTGGCCCAAGTTCGACGGGTTCGTGCACAGCATCGGCTTTGCGCCGCGCGAGGCCATCGCGGGCGACTTCCTCGAAGGGCTCTCGCGCGAGGGCTTCAAGATTGCGCATGACATCAGCGCCTACAGCTTCCCGGCCATGGCCAAGGCGGCCCTGCCCTACCTCAACGACAAGTCGGCGCTGCTGACGCTGACATACCTCGGCGCCGAGCGCGCACTGCCCAACTACAACACCATGGGCCTGGCCAAGGCCTCGCTCGAGGCCTCGGTGCGCTACACCGCGGCTTCGCTCGGCCCCAGGGGCATGCGGGTCAACGGCATCAGCGCCGGCCCGATCAAGACGCTGGCGGCCAGCGGCATCAAGGGCTTCGGCAAGATGCTGTCGGCGGTGGCCGACGCCTCGCCGATCCGGCGCAACGTGACCATCGAGGAAGTCGGCAACGTGGCCGCCTTCCTGCTGAGCGACCTGGCCAGCGGCGTCACCGCCGAGATCACCTATGTGGACGGCGGCTTCAGCAACGTCGTGGCGGGCATGGCCGAGTAGTCGATTGGCAGCGGCCTCTTGCTGAACAGACGTTCCCTCCTGCTCGCCGGCCTCGGCGCGCTGGCGGCCCGCGTGGCCGCCGCGCGCGAGGCCGCGCCGGCGCTGATGCTGGCCGAGGTCTACCGCCCCGGCATGTCGCTGGACGATTACTGGGTCAGCGAAAAATTCGACGGCGTGCGCGGCTACTGGGACGGCAAGCAGCTGTGGACGCGCGGCGGCGAACCGGTGGTGGCGCCCGCCTGGTTCATCGCGCCGCTGCCCAGGCAGCCGCTCGACGGCGAACTGTGGGCCGGCAGGGGCCGGTTCGCGCACGCGGTTTCCACCGTGCGCAGCCAGACGCCCAACGACACCGCCTGGCACAGCATGCGCTTCATGGTGTTCGACCTCCCGGCCCAGGGCGGCGATTTCACGGCGCGGCTGGCCGTCTTGCGCAAGCTGCTGCCGATCACCGATGCGCCGTGGGTGATGCCTGTGCCCCAGGAGCGCGCAACCACCCACGCGGAGTTGCAGGCCCTGCTCGCCAAGACCGTGAAGATGGGCGGCGAAGGCCTGATGCTGCATCGGGGCGGATCGCTCTACCGCGCCGAACGCAACACTGACCTTCTCAAGGTCAAGACCCACGACGACGCCGAGGCCCGGGTGGTCGGCCACATGCCCGGCAAGGGCCGGCACAGTGGCCGCTTGGGCGCGCTGCTGGTCGAAACGCCCGAGGGCAGGCGCTTCAAGCTCGGCAGCGGCCTGACCGACGCCGAGCGCGAGAACCCGCCCGCCATCGGCAGTTGGGTGACCTACCGCTACAACGGCACCAACCCGGGCGGCTTGCCCAGGTTCGCCCGCTTCATGCGGGTGCGCAGCGACCGGCCCTCCTGAAGCGCGGCGCGCGTCCTCCCCGCTTCCTTGCCGCCTACTTCTTCGACGCGGCCACGCAGTCCGCGTAATAGCGCTTCTTGCCGGTTTCGTCGATGCGCGCCACCAGGCCGTGGATGTCGGTCTCGAAGCCCGGGCACTGCGAATTGAACTCGCGCGAGAACCGGAGGTAGTCGACGATCTTCTTGTTGAACACCTCGCCCGGGATCAGGAGCGGAATGCCCGGCGGGTACGGCGTGATCAGGCTCGTGGTGATGCGGCCTTCGAGCTCGTCGATCTCCACACGCTCGGTCTTGCGGTGCGCAATGTGGGCGAAGGCGTCGCTCGGCTTCATGGCCGGCGTCAGGTCGCTCAGGTACATCTCGGTCGTCAGGCGCGCCACGTCGTAGCGTGCGTAGAGCTGGTGGATGTGCTGGCACAGGTCGCGCAGGCCCAGGCGTTCGTAGCCGGGGTGCTGCTGGCAGAACTCCGGCAGGATGCGCCACATCGGCTGGTTGCGCGCGTAGTCGTCCTTGAACTGCTGCAGCGCCGTGAGCAGCGTGTTCCAGCGGCCCTTGGTGATGCCGATGGTGAACATGATGAAGAAGCTGTAGAGCCCGGTCTTCTCCACGATCACGCCGTGCTCGGCCAGGAACTTGGTGACCACGCTGGCCGGAATGCCGGTCTCGGCAAAGTTGCCTTCCAGGTCGAGGCCCGGCGTCACGATGGTCGACTTGATCGGGTCGAGCATGTTGAAGCCGTCGGCCAGTTCGCCGAAGCCGTGCCAGTTGCGCGGCGACTTCTTGCTCTTGCTCTGCTTGCCGTTCTTCTCGCCCGTCATGATCCAGTCTTCGGCGCGGCCGATGCCTTCGTCGACGAGCTTCTCGGGGCCCCAGACCTTGAACCACCACTCGTCCTTGCCGAATTCGTCTTCCACCTTGCGCATGGCGCGGCGGAAGTCGAGCGCCTCGAGAATGCTCTCTTCCACCAGTGCGGTGCCGCCGGGGGGCTCCATCATGGCGGCGGCCACGTCGCAACTCGCGATGATCGCGTACTGCGGGCTGGTCGACGAGTGCATCAGGTAGGCCTCGTTGAACAGGTCGCGGTCGAGCGCACGGTTCTGCGAGTCCTGCACCAGCACGTGGCTGGCCTGGCTGATGCCCGCGAGCAGCTTGTGGGTCGACTGCGTGGCAAACACCAGCGACTCCTTCGGCCGCACGCGGCGCTTGCCCATCGCGTGGTAGGCGCCGTAGAACGGGTGGAAGGCCGCATGCGGCAGCCAGGCCTCGTCGAAGTGCAGCGTGTCGACGTAGCCGTCGAGCATGTTCTTGATGGTCTCGGTGTTGTAGATCACGCCGTCGTAGGTCGACTGGGTCAGCGTCATCACGCGCGGCTTGACCTTGTCGGGGTCCACGTCGGCGAGCAGCGGGTTGGCCTTGATCTTGGCCTTGATGGCGCTCTGCTCGAACTCGCTCTTCGGAATCGGGCCGATGATGCCGAAGTGGTTGCGCGTGGGCTTCATGAACACCGGGATCGCGCCGGTCATGATGATCGCGTGCAGGATCGACTTGTGGCAGTTGCGGTCCACCACCACCACGTCGTCGGGTGCCACCGTGTGATGCCAGACCATCTTGTTGCTGGTGCTGGTGCCATTGGTCACGAAGAAGCAATGGTCGGCGTTGAAGATGCGCGCCGCATTGCGCTCGCTGGCCGCCACCGGGCCGGTGTGGTCGAGCAGCTGGCCGAGCTCCTCCACCGCGTTGCAGACGTCGGCGCGCAGCATGTTCTCGCCGAAGAACTGGTGGAACATCTGGCCCACCGGGCTCTTGAGGAAGGCCACGCCACCCGAATGGCCCGGGCAGTGCCACGAGTACGAACCGTCTTCGGCGTAGTCGATCAGGGCCTTGAAGAACGGCGGCTGCACGCCCTCGAGATAGCTCTTGGCTTCCCGGATGATGTGGCGCGCCACGAACTCCGGCGTGTCCTCGAACATGTGGATGAAGCCATGCAGCTCGCGCAGGATGTCGTTGGGAATGTGGCGCGAGGTCTTGGTTTCGCCGTAGATGTAGATCGGCACGTCGGCGTTCTTGCGCCGCACCTCGCCGATGAAGTTGCGCAGGCTCAGCACGGCCGGGTCGAGGTCGGGGCCGACCGTGAATTCCTCGTCGTCGATCGACAGGATGAAGGCGCTGGCACGGCTTTGCTGCTGCGCGAACTGGCTCAGGTCCCCGTAGCTTGTGACGCCCAGCACCTCGAAGCCCTCCGTCTCGATGGCCTGCGCGAGCGCGCGAATGCCGAGGCCCGAAGTGTTTTCGGAGCGGAAGTCCTCGTCGATGATGACGATGGGGAAGCGAAATTTCATGAGCGGGGCTCCGGACAAGCAATGGACACAGGCAATGAGGCGCGAAGTGTACGGAATTCGGATGAAGGATTGAGTCAGGTTTTGACACAGAATGTCGTGCATTCACCAAAGAGGAGAAGTCATGGCGAATTCCACCATCTGGTGGCTGATAGCGGGGGCCGCCATCGTGCTGGAGTTGCTTTCCGGCACGGTCTACCTGTTGCTGCTGGCCACCGGCTTCGCGGCGGCGGCCATTGCGGCGCACCTTGGCGCCGGCACCGTCGCCCAACTGGTCGTGGCGGCGGTGGTCGGCGTGGGGGCCGTCCTGGTCTGGTATGCGGTCCAGCGCCGGCGCCCGGCCGCTGCGCCCACGGCGTCGAACCGCGATGTCAATCTCGACATCGGCGAGATCATCCACGTCGAGGCATGGAACCCGGACGGCACCGCCATCGTTCGCTACCGCGGCGCCCAGTGGACCGTGATTCCGCGCGCGGGCCAGGCCCCGACCACCGGCGAGCACCGCGTGGTCGAAGTGATCGGCAGCCGCCTCGTGGTCGACAAGACCTGATCAGAACAGAACCCTAGAGGAGAAAACCATGGAATTTTCGGTACCCATCATCATCCTGGTCATTGCGATCATCTTCATCAGCCAGTCGGTCAAGTTCGTGCCGCAGCAGAACGCCTGGGTGCGCGAGCGCCTGGGCAAGTACCACGGCACCATGACGCCCGGGCCCAACTTCCTGATCCCCTTCATCGACCGCGTCGCCTACAAGCACAGCCTGAAGGAAATCCCGCTCGACGTGCCGAGCCAGATCTGCATCACGCGCGACAACACCCAGCTGCAGGTCGACGGCATCCTGTACTTCCAGGTGACCGACCCGATGCGCGCGAGCTACGGCTCGTCGAACTACATCGTCGCCGTGACGCAGCTGGCGCAGACCTCGCTGCGCAGCGTGATCGGCAAGCTCGAACTCGACAAGACCTTCGAGGAGCGTGACGTCATCAATGCGCAGGTGGTCGCGGCCATCGACGAGGCTGCGCTCAATTGGGGCGTGAAGGTGCTGCGCTACGAGATCAAGGACCTGACGCCGCCCAAGGAAATCCTGCTGGCCATGCAGGCGCAGATCACCGCCGAGCGCGGCAAGCGCGCCCTCATCGCGGCCTCCGAAGGCCGCCGCCAGGAGCAGATCAACATCGCCACCGGCGAGCGCGAGGCCTTCATCGCCCGCTCCGAGGGCGAGAAGCAGGCCCAGATCAACAACGCCCAGGGCGAGGCCGCCGCCATCACGGCCGTGGCCACCGCCACGGCCGACGCCATCGAACGCGTGGCGGCCGCCATCCGCCAGCCCGGCGGCGAACAGGCCGTGCAGCTCAAGGTGGCCGAGCGCGCCGTCGACGCCTATGGCAAGGTCGCGGCCGATTCCAAGACCACGCTGATCGTGCCGAGCAACATGACCGAAACCGCGGCGCTCATCGCTTCCGCGATGCGCATGGTGCAGGCCGGCAAGCCGCAAAATCCTACCTGAGCGACTGCTACAATCGAGGGCTCAGGAGCGGTGGATGAGCGGTTTAAGTCGCACGCCTGGAAAGCGTGTGAGGGTTAATAGCCCTCCGCGGGTTCGAATCCCGCCTGCTCCGCCAAACTATGGCCCCGGTAGCTGCCCAGCTGCCGGGGCTTTTTGTTTGCCGGCCGCTCGCGGGGGCGCAGAAGGCGTTGGGCCGGCACAACGACGGAATCAACGGGGTTGTCTGGCGGTACCATCCAAAGGTTCTACTTTCAAGCCTGCAAAAGGAGGAGCCTCGATGGCTGGACAGTCCCCCACCGCGCCGCGTGGCAAGACGTCGCTCGACAAGACGCTCAAGAAGAGCGAAGAAGTGGCTGCCGATGTGCAGCGCGCCTCGGACAATCTCGCGGTCGTGAACACGGTGCTCGAACAGGAGTTGCCGGACGAAGTGCAGGTTGGCGAAGTGGCACAGGCCATCGAGCAGACCGGGCAGCTGGAAGCGAAGCTCGCCAAGTCGGCCGAGAAGCTGGCCGAGGTCAACGCGGCATTGAGCGAGGAAATCGAGAAGCGCCTCGAAGTGACCGCCGAGCGCGATGAAAGCCAGGCGCTGGCCGAAGAGCTCAAGGCAAGGATCCGTTCCGACAACAAGCACTGAGCGCAGCGCCGCGCCAGAACGCGCTGTCCGTCTCCCTTCTCCTACGCTGCGGCCGCGTCCGGCACGCTACGCTATTGGTTCTCAGAACGAAACCACGGCATGGCCCTCATCACGTTCCTCGTCGAGGACAACAAGACCATCAGGGACAATCTGGTCCCGGCCCTCGAAGATTTGGTCAATGGCCAGGTCGTCGGCTTTGCCGAAACCGAAACGGACGCGCTCGCCTGGCTCGCCCTTCATCCCCATGACTGGCAACTGCTCATCGTCGACCTGTTCCTGAAGGAAGGCTCCGGCCTGGGCGTGCTCTCGGGCTGCAAGGCGCGCGGTCCGGGCCAGCGCGTCGTGGTGCTGAGCAACTACGTCACCGCCGACATCCGCGCCCGCTGCGAAGCGCTGGGTGCCGATGCAGTATTCGACAAGTCGCGCGATCTCGACGCCTTTATCGAATACTGCAACACCGACCGGCCCTCGGGGTTCGCAACGCTGGCCTGAAAAGCGCCGACGGCAGGCACAAAAAAAGGGCCCGAAGGCCCTTTTTTCTTTTGCCCGCCTGGATCAGCGAACCACGGCGATCTGCGTACGCACGCCACCCTTGTAGGTGAAGAGCGTCAGCGCGCCGTTCTTGATGTCGCCCTTTTCGTCGAAGGCGATCGGGCCGGTCACGCCCTTGTATTGCACCTTGCCGACTTCGGGCAGGTACTTTTCAGGATCGGCAGAACCGGCCTTGACCATGGCTTCGGCCAGCACGTTGACCGCGTCGTAGACGTACGGTGCGTAGATCTGGACTTCCACGCCGTTCTTGGCCTTGAACTTGGCCTTGAAGTCTTCCAGCGGCTGCTTGAAGTCGCCGTCGACACCGCCGGCTTCGGCGCAAACCACCATCTCTTCGCCGATCGCATCGCCAGCCAGCTTCGGCAGTTCGCCTGTGCACAGGCCGTCGCCGCCCATGAACTTGACGTTCAGGCCGAGCTGCTTGACCTGCTTGAGCATCGGGCCGCCCACGGCGTCCATGCCGCCGAAGAACAGCACGTCGGGCTTGGCAGCCTTGAGCTTGGTCAGGATGGCGTTGAAGTCGGTCGACTTGTCGGTGGTGAATTCGTGGCCGACGATGGTCCCGCCGGCAGCCTTGGCCGCCTTCTCGAACTCTTCGGCAACGCCCTGGCCATAGGCCGTGCGGTCGTCGATCACGGCAATGTTCTTGCCCTTGAGCGTTTCGACGGCGTACTTGCCCAGCGTGCCGCCGAGTTGCGTGTCGTCGGCCACCACGCGGAACGTGGTCTTGAAGCCTTGGCGCGTGTACTTGGGGTTGGTTGCCGACGGCGAGACCTGCGGAATGCCAGCGTCGCTGTAGAGCTTGGAAGCGGGAATGGTCGTGCCCGAATTCAGGTGGCCGACGATGCCGTTGACCTTGCTGTCGACCAGCTTCTGGGCCACTGCGGTGCCTTGCTTCGGATCGCCGGCGTCGTCTTCTGCCAGCAGTTCGAACTTGGCAACCTTGTCGCCGATCTTGAGGCCCTTGGCATTGAGGTCTTCGATGGCCATCTTGGCGCCGAACTCGTTGTCCTTGCCAAGGTGGGCAATGGCGCCGCTGGTGGGGCCGACGTGGCCGATCTTGACGATCAATGCGTCTGCCGGAGGCGCTGCAGGTGCGGGGGCCGCTGCCGTGGGCGCCGGAGCGGCGGGAGCAGCAGCTTCTTCTTTCTTGCCGCAAGCCACAAGCGTGAGAGCAGCCAGTGCGACCGCAGTCCATTTCAATTGCATGAGAACCTCCAGAACATTGATGAATAAACCAAAAACCGGTCGTGTGATCCGGGCGCGAAGACCTCGCAAGTTTCGCGCCGCAGACCAGCGGCACCCTCCCGCCCCATCGACCTGGCGCGCAGTTTAGCTGAAGCTTTATGCGCCGGAAGCTGGCGTAGACCCTGTGTTTTCAGAGAGCTCGGCGGCCATGGCCTCGATCACCAAGGCGCGCAGCACGGCCTCGATTTCCTCGCGCAGCCGAGGCACCATCGCATCGAGTTGCTGCTGCACGGCGGCAGAGACCGTGTCGCTCAGGCGCTCTTCCAGGGACAGGTCGACGCGCTGCAGAACCCGGTGCAGAAGCTGCTCTTCGAGCCGGACGATCTCGTCTTCGGACCGCTGTGCAGCCGGGGGCAAGGCAACCGCTTCGGCGGGGTCGACCGCCGGTGCCGGCGCGCTGGCGGGCTTTGCCGCCTCGGCGGTACCCAGGGGCTCGGCCGGCAAGTCGAGCACCGTGGTCAGGGTGGGAACGAAGCGGGGCGGCGTACGCAGCGTGCTGGCCATCAGGAAGCGCTCCTTGCAAAGTCGTGCGGCTGAATGGCATAGCCCCGGTCGGCATAGTGGCGCCAGCGCGAGCGGCCGATCTGCCGGTCGTCGGCCTCGTGGCTCACGATGTCGATCAGGCGCTCGAAACGCTCGAAGCCGACGGGCACCGTGAGCCCGAGGTTCACCAGCATCTCCCGATGCGGAAGCGATGCGTCATCCGCACCCTCCGCAAAGAGAATGACCGGTGAGCGGGCTACCAGGTGGGGCTGCGCATCGCTGCGGCAATGCGCGATGAAATCGCAGGGCGAGAGCTGCCACAGCGCCGTGTCGACCGCCTCCAGCATCTGCGGCTCGCCCACCACGACCACCCGCAATCCGCGCGCGCCGACGGCTTTGCGGACCAGCCTGCAGGCGTAGTTCGCCTTGTCCGGCAGATTGAAGTGAAAGCCGATTTCCGTCACTGTGCGGACCGGGCCTTGCGTGCGGCCGCGCCGGGCTCTTTGCGCGCCGCCTTCTTAGGCGATGCCGCATGGGCCGCCGCGTGTCGCGTGCGCTCCATCAAGTAGGAGACCAGCAGGCCGACCGGCCGCCCGGTCGAGCCCTTGGCCGCCCCGCTCTTCCAGGCCGTGCCCGCGATGTCCAGATGGGCCCAGGCGAAATCACCGGCAAAGCGCTGCAGGAACTTGGCCGCGGTGATCGCGCCGCCGGCACGGCCGGCCACGTTGGCGACATCGGCGAAGTTGCTCTTCAGGCCCTCGGCATATTCGTCGTCCAGCGGCAACCGCCAGCAGCGGTCCTGCGACTGCTCGCCGGCTGACTGGAGCGCCTCGGCCAGCGAATCGTCGGTGGTGAACAGGCCGCTGCGCACGCCGCCCAGCGCCACCACGCAGGCGCCGGTGAGCGTGGCGATGTCGATCACGGCCGCGGGCTCGAAGCGCTTGGCATAGGTGAGCGCATCGCACAGGATGAGCCGACCTTCGGCATCGGTGTTGAGCACTTCGATGGTCTGGCCGCTCATGCTGGTCACCACGTCGCCGGGCTTGATCGCGCGGCCGTCGTTCATGTTCTCGCACGAGGGCACGAGGCCCACCACGTTGATGGCCGGCTGGATTTCTCCGAGCGCGCGGAAGGTGCCGAGCACGCTGGCCGCGCCGCACATGTCGAACTTCATCTCGTCCATTTCGGCCGCCGGCTTGAGCGAGACGCCGCCGGTGTCGAAGGTGATGCCCTTGCCGACCAGCACCACGGGCGCCTGGTCCTTGGGTCCGCCCTGGTAGCGCAGCACGATGAAGCGCAGCGGCTCGGCCGAGCCCTGCGCCACGGCCTCGAACGAGCCCATGCCGAGCTTGTGCACTTCCTTGGGGCCCAGCACCTCGCACTTGACGCGAGGCAGCTTGCCGAGTTCCTTGGCCGCCTCGGCCAGCAAGGTGGGCGTGCAGTAATTGCCAGGCCGGTTGCCCCACTCCTTGGCGAGCTCGACGCCGGACACCGTGGCACGGGCTTCGCCGAAGGCCTTGTCGACCGCCGCCGCGTCGGCCACGCCGAGCGTCAGGTGGCGGATGCTGCGGCCTCCTTCGCCGTTGGAGGCTTTCGACTTGGTGGTGGTGTAGACGTAGCTGGCGTCGGCTGCGGCCGCGACGGCGCACGCCACGGCCGCGCCGTCGGCATGTTGCGCGAACACCAGGACCACCCGCTTGGGCCCGTAGGCCTTGGCTGCATTGACCGCCGCGATGACGCCGCTGCGCACCGAGGCGGGCTTGCCGTCGCCAATGGCGGCCAGCACCACGCGCGAGGCCACCACCTCGTCGGGGTGGTAGAGCGAGAGCAGCTTGCCGGCCTTGTCGGGCAGGTCGCCGGCCTTGCGGGCGCTGGCAATCAGCGCGGACAGGGGGTCCTTGGCCGTGAGGGGGGCGCTGCCGACGAGCACGATCAGCACGTCGGTTTTTTCGGCCGCGGCGCGGGCGACGGTGAGGGTCTTGAGCTGAAAGTCCATAATCCTTTTTTTCCTCGAACGATGTTATTCCATTCTTCCCTACGCAAGGAGCTGTCGCGCAGCTTCGGAGCGACCCTCGTGGTCCTGGTCACCATCGTGATGACCATGATGCTCATCCGCACGCTCGGGCTCGCCTCCAAGGGCAGCGTGAACCCGTCCGAAGTGTTCCTGGTGATGACGTACACGGTGCTCGGCTACATGCCGACCATCCTGAGCCTGAGCCTGTTCATCGCCATTGTCGGCACCTTGTCGCGCATGTACCGCGACAGCGAGATGGTGATCTGGTTTTCCAGCGGACGGGGCCTGGCCGATTTCGTCGAGCCGCTGTTCCGTTTTGCCTGGCCGGTTCTGGTGCTGATCGCGGTGATGGCATTGCTGGGCTGGCCCTGGGCCAATTCGCAGACCATCGGCATGCGGGCGCAATATGAAGGGCGCAGCGACATCGAGCGGGTCACGCCGGGCGAATTCCGCGAATCGTCCGGGCGCATGCGGGTCTTCTTCATCGACAAGGACACGCCGGATGGCGCCACGGCCACCAACGTGTTCATCTGGGCGGTCGAGCGCGGCCTGCAGATCACGACCTCGGCGCGCAGCGGACGCATCGAGAACGTCGGCAACAACCGCTTCCTGATGCTGAGCAACGGGCAGCGGCTCGAGCGGCCTCTGCTGCCCACCGCGGGGCTCAAGATCAGCGAGTTCGAGACCTACGGCACCCGGGCCGGCAGCACCTCCGACTTCTCCGCGGACAACACGCCCGCGCGCGCCAAGCCCACGCTTCAGCTGCTGCGCGAGCCCGGCGACGCCAGCCGCGGCGAACTGGCCTGGCGCATCGGCATGCTGCTGGCGGCCATCAATTTCGTGCTGCTGGCGCTGACGGTGTCGAGCGTCAACCCGCGCGTGGGGCGAAGCGGCAACCTGCTGTTCGCGCTGTTCGCCTTCGTCGTCTACTACAACATGCTCAACCTCGGCCAGAGCTGGATCAGCTCGGGGCGCTTCGCCATGGGCTCGTTCATGCTGCTGCTGCACGGCGGCGTCCTGCTGATCGGCGTTGCATGGCTGCTCCTGCGCAACAACAACTGGGGCCGCAGGCGCAGGACCGAGCACGTCATGGCCGGTGGCCTGCCGCCTTCGCCACCCTCGAAAATCGACCCGACCTCGTGAAAACAATCCGACGCCTGATCTATGTCGAGGCACTGAAGGCCGTGGCTTTCGTGACCCTCGGCTTCCTGAGCCTGTTTTTCTTCTTCGACTTCGTCGACGAGCTGCAGTCGATCGGCCGACCCGAAAGCCTTGCCTACGGCCCCGCGCAGGCACTGATCTACGTGACCCTGCTGATTCCGAGCCACCTCTACGAACTGCTCCCGATCACGGTGCTGATCGGCTGCATCTTCGTGATGGCGCGCCTTGCGCAAAGCTCGGAATACACCATCCTTCGCACCAGCGGCCTGGGGCCCTGGCGCGCCCTGCGCACCCTGCTGCTGCTGGGCGTGGGCTTCGTCTTTCTGACCTTTGCCATCGGCGACTACATCGCACCGGCGTCCGAGCGCACCGGCCAGCTGCTCAAGTCCCGCTACCAGGGCTCCTACTCGCTGGTCGGCAACACGGGCGCCTGGCTCAAGGAAAAGCGCGAGAACGTGTCCTATGCGGTCAACGTGCTGTCCATCGCCCGCGACGGCTCGCTCAAGAATGCGCGCATCTTCGAGTTCGATGCCAACGGCTATGTGCGCAAGCAGCTCGTCGCGTCATCGGCGCACATCTTCGACGACCACTGGCAGCTGTCGGACGTCGAACTGCAGGACTACGAGACGCGCACCTCTGCGGACAAGGCCCGCATCGTGACCACCAAGGTGCCGCAGCTCGACTGGCCGACCACGCTGACCAGCGAAATGGTGTCGGTGGCGCTGCTGCGGCCCGACCGCATGGGCACCCTCGACCTGTTCGACTACATCCGGCACCTGGAGGCCAACGGCCAGACCGCGCAGCGCTACGAGATCCAGTTCTGGCGCAAGGTCTTCTACCCGCTCTCATGCCTGGTGATGGTGGTGCTCGCCCTGCCCTTCGCCTACCTGCACTTCCGCCAGGCCGGCATCACCACCTACGTGTTTGGCGGCGTGATGATCGGCATCAGCTTCTTCCTGCTGAACAACGTGTTCGGCTACCTCGGCAACCTGAGCAACTGGTCGCCATGGCTGACGGCGGCGGCGCCCGGGCTCATCTATTCGGTGATGTCGCTTGCCGCCTTCAGCTGGCTGGTGCTCCGAAGGTAGCGAAGATGGCAACGGGGAACGCGAGAGGCATCGTGCTGCTGGCGCATGGTTCGCGCGACGAGCGCTGGCGCGAGCCCATCGAGGCGGTGGCTGCGCGCGTCACGGCGCTCGATCCGCAGGCCCGCGTGGTCTGCGCCTACATGGAGCTTGCGGCGCCCGACCTGCGCACCGCCGCCGCGGCCCTGATTGCCAGTGGCGCCAAGGCGCTTCGGGTGGTTCCGCTCTTCCTCGGCATGGGCAAGCATGCCCGCGAAGACCTGCCGCTGCAGGTGGATGCGCTGCGCCAGGCCTGGCCGCAGGTCGACTTCCAACTGGCCGGCATCGTTGGCGAAGAGCCCGAACTGGTCGATCTGCTGGCCAGAATTGCAAGCAAATCTTGAACTTGCAGCCATTTCCATAGACTCCGAAGGCATAATGAATTCCGCAATAAGACGGAATTTGATATGAATCTGCACCAGTTCAAGTTTGTTCAGGAAGCCGTGCGGCGCAACCTGAACCTGACGGAGGCGGCGAAGGCGCTGCACACGTCGCAGCCGGGCGTGTCCAAGGCGATCATCGAGCTCGAGGAAGAGCTTGGCGTCGAGATCTTCGCGCGCCATGGCAAGCGCCTGAAGCGGGTCACCGAGCCGGGCCAGCACGTCATCGCGAGCATCGAATTGATCATGCGCGAAGTCGGCAACCTCAAGCGCATCGGCGAGCAGTTCAGTGCGCAGGACAGCGGAACCCTCTCGATCGCCACCACCCACACACAGGCGCGCTACGTGCTCCCGGTGCCGGTGGCCAGGCTGCGCGAGGCTTACCCCAAGGTCAACGTGAGCCTGCACCAGGGTTCGCCCGACCAGGTCGCGCGCATGGTGATCGACGAGATCGCCGAGGTGGGCATCGCCACCGAATCGCTCTCGGATTACACCGAGCTCGTGACCCTGCCCTGCTACGAATGGCAGCACGTGCTGGTGCTGCCCAAGGACCATCCGCTTGCGGCCAAGGAGCGCATCTCGCTCGAAGACCTGGCGCACGAACCCATCATCACCTACCACCCGTCGTTCACCGGCCGCACGCGCATCGACCATGCCTTTGCGCAGAAGAAGCTCACGCCGCGCATCGCGCTCGAGGCGATCGACTCCGACGTGATCAAGACCTACGTGCGCCTGGGCCTCGGCGTGGGCATCGTGGCCGAGATGGCGGTCCGCGACGAATCGAACGCCGATCTCGTGGTGCGCCCGATGGGCCACGTGTTCGGCCAGAACATCGCGCGCGTGGCCTTCAAGCGCAGCGCCTACCTGCGCAACTTCGTCTTCAAGTTTGCCGAGCTGCTGTCCGACCGGCTCGACCGCAACCTGATTGCCAAGGCCCTGAGCGGCCACCAGCAAGACTACGAACTTTGATCCAGATCCCGATCCCGATTCCGAATCCGATTCCGAGCACCACCATGAGCGCCCTTCCTTCCTCCCCCCGCACCCCGGAGATCGCCACCAAGCTGCCGGCCGTGGGCACCACCATCTTCACCGTGATGTCCGCGCTCGCCGCAGAAAAGAACGCGGTGAACCTCGGCCAGGGCTTTCCCGATTTCAACTGCGACCCGAAACTGCTCGAAGACGTCACGGCCGCCATGGCCGCGGGCCACAACCAGTACCCGCCGATGCCCGGCATCCCGGCATTGCGCGAAGCGATTGCCGGCAAGATCGCTGCGCTCTACGGCCACGGCTACAGCGCCGCCGACGAGATCACGGTTACTGCGGGTGCGACGCAGGCCATCATCACCGCCATCCTCGCCGTGGTGCGCGCGGGCGACGAGGTGATCGTTCTCGAGCCCTGCTACGACAGCTACGTGCCCAACATCGAGCTCGCCGGCGGCAGCGTGGTGCGCGTGCCGCTCACGCCCGGCACCTTCCGCCCCGACTTCGACAAGATCGCCGCGGCGCTCACTCCGCGCACGCGCGCGATCATCGTGAACACGCCGCACAACCCGAGCGCCACGGTCTGGACCGCCGCCGAGATGCGCAAGCTCGAGGAACTGCTGGCCCCGACCGACGTCCTCGTGATTGCCGACGAGGTCTACGAGCACATGGTCTACGACGGTGCGCGGCACGAAAGCGTGGCGCGCTTCCCGGGCCTGGCGGCACGCAGCTTCATCGTGAGCAGTTTCGGCAAGACCTACCACGTCACCGGGTGGAAGGTCGGCTACGTGGCGGCACCGGCGCCGCTGATGGCCGAGTTCCGCAAGGTGCACCAGTTCAACGTGTTCACCGTCAACACGCCGATGCAGCATGCGCTCGCGCAGTACATGGCCGAGCCGAAGCCCTACCTCGAGCTGCCCGCCTTCTACCAGCGCAAGCGCGACCTGTTCGCGGCCGGCCTGGCCGAGAAGACCCGCTTCAAGCTGCTGCGCAGCGAGGGCAGCTATTTCCAGTGCGTCGACATCTCGGCGGTGAGCGACCTGTCCGAAGCCGAGTTCTGCCTGTGGCTCACGCGCGAGATCGGCGTGGCGGCAATTCCGCTGTCGGCGTTCTACGGCAATGGTTTCGACCAGCGCGTGGTCCGCTTCTGCTTCGCCAAGAAGGACGAGACGCTGATTGCGGCGCTGGATCGGCTCGCACGGCTTTGAACGGGCTCGCACGGCTCGAATGCCGACGACACCGGTAGGAAAGCCCTGACCACCGAAGAAGCGGCTATCCGGCGTGCCGCGGGTCTCCTGACATCGAGCATGGATCTCGTAACAACAAGGCCCTGGAGAAACGCATGTCCCTCTCGTTCATTCTGCTGATCGTTCTGATATTGCTTCTGATCGGTGCGCTGCCGAGCTGGGGCTACAGCCGGAGCTGGGGCTACTGGCCCAGCGGCGGGCTGGGCCTGGTCCTGCTGATCATCATCATCCTGGTGCTGATGGGCCGCATATGACGCTGCCCGACAGTTCCGGCACCTGAAGGAAGCCCGCGCGAAGCGGGCTTCTTTTTTTGTCGCCCGCCGATCCCGATCAGGCCTGCAGCTGGGCCCAGGCCTTGTCCAGCCGCTTCACGCTGACCGGCTGCGGCGTGCGCAGCTCCTGAGCGAAGAAGCTCACGCGAAGCTCCTCGAGCAGCCAGCGGAATTCAAGCATGCGTTCGTCCACCACGCCCTTGCGCTCGGCCACCAGCCGCCAATAGCGTTGCTCCTGCGGCCGCAGTTCGGCCAGCTTGGCAGCATCGCGCGCAGGGTCGCTGCGCAGCTTGTCGAGCCGCAGCACGATGGCCTTGAGATAGCGCGCGAAATGCTGCAGCTGCGTCCAGGGCGCGTCGGCAATGAAGCGCTTGCCGACCAGGCGCTGCAGCTGCTGCGCGGCGTCCTGCACGGACTCGGGCTGGATCTTCGTGTCCTTGATCTTGCGCGCGGCGGCCGCGTACTCGGCCAGGATGGCTGAAGCCAGCCGCGCCACCTCGTTGGCGATCAGCGTGAGCCGGCCGCGGCCCTCCTCGAGGCGGCGCTTGAAGGCGAACTCGTCGGTGGGCAGCGGCTCCTGCAGAAAGGCCCGGTCGATCGCCACGTCGATGATCTGCGTGCGCAGTTCCTCCGAGGTACCCAGCGGCATGTAGGCCACGGCCATCTTCTGCAGGTCGGGGATGTTCTTCTCGAGGTATTTGAGCGCATCCTTCAGCTGCAGTGCGAACAGCCGGCGCAGCCCGGCGCGGTGCTTCGCGGCGGCTACGGCCGGCTCGTCGAACACCTCGATGGTGACGGCATCGCCTTCGTCGCGCAGCGCCGGAAATCCGATCAGCGACTGCGATCCGCGGCGCACTTCCATCAGCTCGGGCAGTTCGCCGAAGCTCCAGCTCGTGTAGCGCTGGCCTGCGGGCAGGCTCGGCGCGGCGGCATTGCCCTTTGCCGGCGTGCGCCCTTCGGCTTCTGCGGGCTTGCGGTCCGCCGATGCCTTGACGTTGAGGCCCGCCAGCGCCTGGAAAGCACCGCGCGCCTGCGCCCCCAGCTCCGCCTTGAGCGCTCCCAGGTTGCGCCCCATGCCCAGCTGGCGCCCGTGTTCGTCCACGATGCGCAGGTTCATGAACAGATGCGGCGGCAGCATGTCGAGCTTGAAGTCGGCACGCTTGACGTCGATGCTCGTTGCGTCGCGCACGCGTTTGAGCAGCACGTCGGTCAGCGAGCCATGGCCGAACACCTCGGGCGCCGAAAGCTCTTCCGTGAGCTTTGCCGCAGACTCGGGCAGCGGCACCAGCCGCGAGCGCGGCCGCTGCGGCAGGCTCTTGAGCAGTGCCTGGATCTTGTCCTTGAGCATGCCCGTCACCAGCCATTCGCAGCGCTCTTCGCTCACCTGGTTGAGCACGAAGAGCGGCACGCTGACCGTGAGGCCGTCCTTCGCGTCGCCCGGCTCGTGCAGGTAGCTGGCCGCGCAGTCGACGCCGCCCAGCCGCAGCGTGGGCGGAAAGGACTGCGTGGTGATGCCCGCCGCCTGGTGGCGCATCAGCTCCTCGCGCGTCAGGAAGAGCAGGCGCGGCTGCTCCCTCGACGCATGGCGGTACCAGTTCTCGAACGTGATGCCGCTTGCCACGTCGGCGGGCAACTGCGCGTCGTAGAAGGCGAAGATCAGTTCGTCGTCCACCAGCACGTCCTGCCGGCGCGCCTTGTGCTCCAGCCCTTCGACCTCGCGCACCAGCTTGCGATTCGCGGCGAGGAACGGGAACTTGCTTTCCCACTGCCCGCCGACCAGCGCTTCGCGGATGAAGATCTCGCGCGCCGCCACCGGGTCCACCTTGGTGAAATCGACGCGGCGGCCGCTGTACACCACGAGGCCGTAAAGCGTTGCGCGCTCCAGCGCCGAAACCTGCGCGCCCTTCTTCTCCCAGTGCGGGTCGAGCAGCTGCTTCTTCAGCAGATGGCCGGCCACCTGTTCGAGCCACTGCGGCTCGATGTTGGCGATGCCGCGGCCGAAGAGCCGCGTGGTCTCGACCAGTTCGGCCGCGACGATCCAGCGGCCCGGCTTCTTCTTCAGGTGCGCGCCCGGATGCTTGTAGAACTTGATGCCGCGCGCACCCAGGTACGCCTCGTCGTCTTCCAGCTTCCAGCCGACGTTGCCGAGCAGGCCCGCGAGCATCGACAGGTGCAATGGCTCGTAGCCGGCCGGCTCGGCATTGATGCGCCACTTGTGCTCGGTCACGACCGTGAGCAGCTGCGAATGGATGTCGCGCCATTCGCGCACGCGGCGGATGTTGATGAAGTTCTGGCGCAACAGCTGCTCGTACTGGCGGTTGCTGAGCTTGTGAGTGTCTCCATGGCCGCCGCGTGCATCGGCGATCCATTTCCACAGCCGCAGGTAGCCGCTGAACTCGCTCTTCTCGTCGTCGAACTTGGAGTGCGCCTGGTCGGCCTGCTGCTGCGCGTCCATCGGGCGGTCGCGCACGTCCTGCACGCTGAGCGCCGACGCAATGATCAGCACCTCTTCGAGCGCGCCGCGCGTGCGGGCTTCAAGAATCATCCGGCCCACGCGCGGATCGAGCGGCAGCCTGGCCAGTTCGGTGCCCGTGGCGGTGAGCTCGTTGGCGTCGTCGACCGCACCGAGTTCGTTCAGCAGCTGGTAGCCGTCGGCGATCGCACGCGGCGACGGCGCCTCGAGAAACGGAAAGCGCGCCACGTCGCCCAGGCGCAGCGACTTCATGCGCAGGATCACGCCCGCGAGCGAGGAGCGCAGGATTTCCGGATCGGTGAAGCGCGGGCGGCCCGCAAAGTCCTTCTCGTCGTACAGGCGGATGCAAATGCCGTTCGCCACGCGGCCGCAGCGGCCTGCGCGCTGGTTGGCCGCGGCCTGGCTGATCGGCTCGACCAGCAGTTGCTCTACCTTGCTGCGGAAGCTGTAGCGCTTCACGCGTGCCGTGCCGGTGTCGATCACGTAGCGGATGCCCGGCACCGTGAGCGAGGTTTCCGCCACGTTGGTGGCCAGCACGATGCGCCGGCCGGTGTGGCTGTCGAAGATGCGGTCCTGCTCGGGGCCCGACAGCCGCGCGAACAGCGGCAGCACCTCGGCATTGCGAAACAGCGGCTGGTGGCTCAGATGGCGGCGCAGGTGGTCGGCCGCCTCGCGGATCTCGCGCTCGCCGGGCAGAAAGACCAGGATGTCGCCGGCATTGTGCGGATCGCGCCAGAGCTCGTCGACGCCATCGGCAATGGCGTCGTTCAAATCGTGCTCGCGCGACTCCTCGAAGGGACGGTAGCGCTGCTCGACCGGGAAGGTGCGGCCCGACACCATGATGGTCGGCGCTGGCCCTTTCGCCGAGGCAAAGTGCTGCGCGAAGCGCTCGGCGTCGATGGTGGCCGAGGTCACGATCACCTTCAGGTCGGGCCGGCGCGGGAGAATCTCGCGCAGGTAGCCGAGCAGGAAGTCGATGTTGAGCGAGCGCTCGTGGGCCTCGTCGATGATCAGCGTGTCGTAGGCCTTGAGCAGCGGATCGGTTTGCGTCTCGGCCAGCAAAATGCCGTCGGTCATGAGCTTGACCGAGGCGTCGCGGCTCAGCCGGTCCTGGAAGCGCACCTTGAAGCCGACCACGTCGCCCAGCGGCGTCTTCAGTTCTTCGGCAATGCGCTTGGCCACCGAGCTGGCGGCAATGCGCCGCGGCTGCGTATGGCCGATGAGCCGGCCCTGGCCCGGCGGCGCATTGAGCTTGCCGCGGCCGAGCGCCAGCGCGATCTTCGGCAATTGGGTGGTCTTGCCCGAGCCCGTTTCGCCGCAGACGATCACCACCTGGTGCGCCGCAATGGCGGCCATGATTTCATCGCGCCGGCCGGAGACGGGAAGCGATTCGGGAAAGTCGATGCGCAAGGGGGCGGAAGGTGTCGTGGTCGTCAAGGGAAGGCTGTTCGGGAAGGCACTGCGGGCAAACCGCACATTATCGGCGCGCGCCGCCGCTGTTGCACGCCTCCCACAATGCGCGGCCATTGCGCCACCCGTAGAGTAAATAGTCTTTACTCCGACAGAACCCGCCGCTAGGATTGCGGCCATGACCTCCTTCCTCGCATACCCCACTTTGCGCAACCGCCGCGCAAGCCATGCCCCGGTGCATGGCGGGGTCGAGTTGCCGCGTCCGGCCTGAAGAAGAAGCCCGCGCGTCCGTCGCACCGGACGCCTGCTCGCTTCCAGGACCGAAGCGCAGCAACCGACCTCCCGCAGCGTCCGCCATTTGCCGCCTCCTCGCCGCGAGGGAGCGGCGGCTTCTTCATTTCAGTTTTGTTTTTCTCAAGAATTCCATGTCCAACGACATTCATTCAGGCCTGCATGCAGCGCTGTCCGAGCGGACGCGCCATCTGCAGGCGGTGGCCCAGGCGCTCAAGACCGAGCTCTTCGGCATCGACGACATCATCGATCGCGTGATCGATTCGCTGCGCGCCTGGTACGTGCTGCCACAACTCATCAGCCGGCCGGTCATCGTGTGCCTCTGGGGCCTCACAGGCACCGGCAAGACGCAGCTGGTGCGCCGGCTCGCGCAGCACCTGGGCTTCTACGACCGCTTCATCGAGGTACAGATGGACGGCTTCAGCCACGGCTCGGGCTACGGCAGCCGGGGTTCGATCTCGGCCATGCTGGCCGAGTCGGGCATCGACGAAGGCACGCCGGGCATCCTGGTGCTCGACGAGTTCCAGCGCTTCCGCACGCTCGACGGCAACGGCCACGACGCCAAGGTCGAGCGCTACCAGGACGTCTGGGCGCTGCTGTCCGATGGCCGGCTGCCGCCGGCGCTGTCGATGCTCGGCGAGATCGAGTCCTCCCTCGCCCAGGCCGAGTACGAGCAGGACCGCGACGGCCCGGCCGACAAGAAGAAGGCGAAGAAGCGAAAGCTGCACCTCTCTCCCTGGGAAGCGCAGGAGGTCAAGCGCTGCCTCAAGCTGCCCGACACGCTGCTGCAGATCATGGCCTGGAAGCCGGCCGAGGTGCATGCGCGGCTGCGCGCCTTCCGCGACTTGCAGCAGGCCTGGGAAACCGACTACAGCAAGCTGCTGGTGTTCGTCTCGGGCAACCTCGACGAGATGTACGCAGAGACCGCGCGCCGCGTGGAAGACTGCGACACCGACGCCGACATCTTCCATGCACTGACGAAGAAGCTCTCGCTGATCGACGTCAAGAAGGCGCTGGCCGAGCGCTTCAAGCCCGAGCAGATTGCGCGGCTGGGCAACAACCACGTCATCTATCCCTCGTTCAGCCGGGCCACCTATGTGCAGCTGATCCTGTCGATCTGCGACCGCTATGTGGAAGACATCCGCCAGAGCTCGGGCGTGCGCTTCATGCTCGAGTCGAGCGTGTACGAGCAGATCTATGCCAACGCGGTCTTCCCGGCGCAGGGCACGCGCCCGCTGTTCTCGTCGATCCATGCGATCCTGAGCGCGACGCTGGTCAACGCCGCGCTCTGGGCGCTGGAGCAAGGCGCGGGCGGCGGCGAACCGGTGTGGCTGTCGCTGGAAACGGCGGCGGACAAGTCCTGCATCGTGGCGCGGTATCGAAAGGGCAAGGGCAAGGCGCAGCGCCGCTTCCCGGTCACGCTCGAACTCAACCAGCTCAAGAAGCGCTCGAACGAGGACTTCCGCGCGCTGCTCGCGGTGCACGAGGCGGGCCACGGCGTGGCCTACGGCCTGCTCTTCGGCCGCGCGCCGCAGGAGATCAAGATCAACGTCGCGTCCTTCGAAGGCGGCTACAACAGCTACGAGCAGCGCAAGGCCTGGTCCCGCCAGAACCTGCGCGACCGCATCTGCGCGAGCCTGGCGGGCCGCGCGGCCGAGCAGATGGTGTTCGGTGCGCAGGCCTGCACCTCGGGCGCCTCGCAGGACTTTCGCCAGGCCACCGCCTACGCCGCGCAGTACGTGCGCCATTTCGCCTTCGGCACGCGGCTGAGCCGCACCGATGTGGCCAACGACGCCGAGGACAACCTCAACACCGACCTGGACGCCACCAACCCGGAAATCGAGGCGCTGCTGGCGCAGGAGCATGCGCGTGCGCTGGCGCTGCTCGAGGCGCACACGCCGGCCTTCATGGCGGTGGTGGACGCCCTGGTGCGCGAAGGCTCGGTGGCACCGGCGCAGCTGGCCGAAATGCTCGACCTGCCGGCCGATGCGGGTGATTCGACCGACGCCTATGCCGCGCTGCTGGCCACTTTCAGGGCCCGCAGGACAGACGGCCCGGTGCCGCCCGAGCCCGGCGCCGGCCCTGGCGCGGCCACTCGCGCCGCCCGCCTGTTGCGTGCGATGGCCTGAGCTTCACCAAGCGCCTTCCAAGAATGCACAATCACGCTCCATGTCCACCGTTTTCAACTTCACCTTCGTGCCCTGGTTCCGCTCGGTCGCGCCCTACATCCACACGCACCGGGGCAAGACCTTCGTGGTCGCCCTGGCCGGCGAGGCGATCGCGGCGGGCAAGCTGCAGAACATTGCGCAGGACCTGGCGCTGATCCAGAGCATGGGCGTCAAGATCGTGCTGGTGCACGGCTTCCGCCCGCAGGTCAACGAGCAGCTCGCGGCCAAGGGGCACGAGGCGCGCTATTCGCACGGCATCCGCATCACCGACGAGGTGGCGCTCGACTCGGCCCAGGAAGCCGCCGGCCAGCTGCGCTACGAGATCGAGGCCGCCTTCAGCCAGGGCCTGCCGAACACGCCGATGGCCGGATCGACGGTGCGCGTGATCTCGGGCAACTTCATCACCGCGCGTCCCGTGGGCGTGGTCGACGGCGTGGACTTCAAGCATTCGGGCCTGGTGCGCAAGGTCGATGCCGTGGGCATCCGCCGCACGCTCGACTTCGGCGCCATGGTGCTGATCTCGCCCTTCGGCTTCTCGCCCACCGGCGAGGCCTTCAACCTGACGATGGAAGAAGTCGCCACCAGCGTGGCCATCTCCATCCAGGCCGACAAGCTGATCTTCCTGACCGAGATCCCGGGCATCCGCATCGACAGCGAACTGCCCGAGAGCGAAGACAACCCCATCGACACCGAGCTGCCGCTCGCCGCGGCCGAGAAGCTGCTGGCATCGCTGCCGCCGCCGCAGAAGCCCACCGACACCGCCTTCTACCTGCAGCACTGCGTGAAGGCCTGCAAGGGCGGCGTGGAGCGCAACCACATCCTGCCCTTTGCGCTGGACGGCTCGCTGCTGCTGGAGGTGTACGTGCACGACGGCGTCGGCACCATGGTGATCGACGAGAAGCTCGAAAGCCTGCGCGAAGCCACGGTGGACGACATCGGCGGCATCCTGCAGCTGATCGAGCCCTTCGAGCGCGACGGCACGCTGGTCAAGCGCGACCGCACCGAGATCGAGCGCGACGTGGGCCACTACACGGTCATCGAGCACGACGGCGTGATCTTCGGCTGCGCGGCGCTCTACCCCTACCCCGAGGCCAAGACCGCCGAAATGGCCGCGCTCACCGTCTCGCCGCAGTCGCAGTCGCAGGGCGACGGCGAACGCATCCTCAAGCGCATCGAGCACCGCGCCAAGGCGATGGGCCTGGAAAGCATCTTCGTGCTCACCACGCGCACCATGCACTGGTTCCTCAAGCGCGGCTTCCAGCAGGTCAACCCCGACTGGCTGCCCGAAGCCCGCAAGCGCAAGTACAACTGGGACCGCAAGAGCCAGGTGCTGGTCAAGAAGATCTGAACCGGAAAGAAGGACGCCCGCCGCCATGACGCTCGCCACCGCCCTGCTGTTCACCCTTGTCGCCTTCACCGCCATCGCCACGCCCGGCCCCACGGTGCTGCTGGCGCTGAGCAACGGCTCCCGCCACGGCGTGCGCCGGGCGCTGCCGGGCATGCTCGGCGCGGTGCTGTCCGACTTCGTGCTGGTCGGCGCCGTGGCGCTTGGCCTTGGTGCGCTGCTCGCGGCCTCGGAATTCTGGTTCTCGATGCTCAAGTGGGTGGGCGCCACCTACCTGGCCTGGCTCGGGCTGCGCATGCTGCGCTCCAAGGGAGGCTTCAAGCTGCCGGATGCGGACTCTGCCGCCTCGGTCACGGCGGGCGAAAGCCGGCGCATCTTCTTCAAGTCCTTCCTGGTGGCGGTGACCAATCCCAAGGGCTACATCTTCTGCTCGGCGCTCCTGCCGCAGTTCATCGATCCGGCGGCTGCGCAGGCGCCGCAGTACCTGATCATTGCCTTGATCTTCGCCGGCCTCGACACGCTGGTAATGCTGGGCTATGCCTTCGTCGGCGCCCGCGCGATCCGGGTGCTCACGGCATCGGCCACGCGCTGGATCGACCGCGCCTGCGGCGGCATGCTGCTGGCGCTGGCGGGTTCGCTGGCCTTCTACCGGCGCAGCGCGGCCTGACGCCTGCCGGCCGTCATGGCTGTCAGTAGCCGCTTCGGCAGGAGCGATAACACCTGTCACCGATAATCCCGGGCATGAATCCCCTGCTTTCCCGGTTGCAACCCTATCCCTTCGAGCGGCTGAAGCAACTGTTCGCGGGCGTCACGCCCAACCCCGAGTTCTCAGCCATCAGCCTGGGCATCGGCGAACCCAAGCACGCCACGCCGGGCTTCATCAAGGACGCCCTGAGCGCCAACCTCGGCGCGCTGGCCGCCTACCCGGCGACCGCGGGCGACCTGGCTCTGCGCAGCGCCTTCACCGACTGGCTGAAAACCCGCTACAGCCTCACCCTCGACCCGGCCACGCAGGTGCTGCCTGTCAATGGTTCGCGGGAAGCCCTGTTCTCGTTGGCGCAGACCGTGGTCGACCCCACCGCCTCGCCGCAGCCGGTGGTGATGTCGCCCAATCCGTTCTATCAGATCTACGAGGGCGCGGCCCTGCTTTCGGGCGCCGAGCCGTACTACGTGGCCAGCGTGCCGGCACGCAATTTCGCGGTCGCCTGGGACAGCGTGCCCGAGGCCGTCTGGGCCCGCACGCAGCTGGTGTTCGTCTGCTCGCCGGGCAACCCGACGGGTGCGGTGATGTCGCTGGACGAATGGAAAAGGCTCTTCGATCTGTCGGACCGCCACGGTTTCGTGATTGCCGCGGACGAGTGCTACAGCGAAATCTACTTCCGCGACGAGCCCCCGCTCAGCGGCCTCGAGGCCTCGGTGAAGCTCGGCCGGCCCGACTTCCGGAACCTGATTGCGCTGACCTCGCTGTCCAAGCGCAGCAACGTGCCCGGCCTGCGCAGCGGCTTCGTGGCGGGCGACGCGGCCATCATCAAGAAGTTCCTGCTTTATCGCACCTATCACGGCAGCGCCATGAGCGGCGCCGTGGCCGCGGCCAGCATCGCAGCCTGGGGCGACGAGTCCCATGTGGTGGACAACCGCGCCCAGTACCGCGCCAAGTTCGCGGCCGTCACGCCGCTGCTCGAAACCGTGCTCGACGTGCGCCTGCCCGATGCCAGCTTCTACCTCTGGGCCGGCATTCCCGAAGTGTGGGCTGGCGACGACGAAGCCTTCGCCCGCGCGCTCTACGCTCAATACAATGTGACGGTCCTGCCGGGGAGCTATCTGGCGCGAGAGACCGCCCACGGCGCCAACCCCGGCCGCGGCCGCATCCGCATGGCACTGGTGGCCGAAACAGCCGAATGCGTGGAGGCCGCCCAGCGCATCGTCCGCTTCTGCAAGGACGCCCGCCGCTGATCCGCTTTTCCGCCCGCACCCATTTTTCACACGAGACTTTCTCCATGACCCAGCAACTGCAACAAATCATCGACGCCGCGTGGGAAGACCGCGCCAACATCTCGTCCAGCGCCGCCACTGCCGAAGTGCGCGATGCCGTCGAGCACGTGATCTCCGAACTCAACAACGGCAAGCTGCGCGTCGCCACACGCGAAGGCGTGGGCCAGTGGACCGTGCACCAGTGGATCAAGAAGGCCGTGCTGCTGTCGTTTCGTCTCAAGGACAACGAGCAGATGCAGGCCGGTTCGCTGGGCTTCTACGACAAGGTGCCCACCAAGTTCTCGCACCTGTCGGCCAACGAGCTGAAGGAATCGGGCGTTCGCATCGTGCCGCCGGCCGTGGCCCGCCGCGGCAGCTACATCGCCAAGGGCGCGATCCTGATGCCCTCCTACGTGAACATCGGCGCCTACGTGGGCGAAGGCACCATGGTCGACACCTGGGCCACCGTGGGTTCGTGCGCGCAGATCGGCGCCAATGTGCACCTGTCGGGCGGCGTCGGCATCGGCGGCGTGCTCGAGCCGCTGCAGGCCGGCCCCACCATCATCGAGGACAACTGCTTCATCGGCGCGCGCTCCGAAGTGGTCGAGGGCGTGGTGATCGAGGAGAACTCGGTGCTCGGCATGGGTGTGTACATCGGCCAGAGCACCCCGATCTTCAACCGCGACACCGGAGAGACTTCCTTCGGCCGCGTGCCGGCCGGCAGCGTCGTGATCAGCGGCAACCTGCCCAAGAAGACCAAGTCGGGTCAGGACTACAGCACCTACGCGGCGATCATCGTCAAGACGGTCGATGCGCAAACGCGCTCCAAGACCAGCCTGAACGACCTGCTGCGCGACTGATCGAGAAAACAACAGCACCCGAGGAGAGAGACCGATGAACATGATGGAGCGGATTCTTCGTTTGATGGCCGAGCGCAAGGCCTCCGACATCTACCTCTCGGCGCACTCCCCGGTGCTGATCCGCCTCAACGGCACCTGCGTGCCGATCAATGCCCAGGTGCTGCCGGCGGCCGCGCCGCTCGCGCTGCTGGCCGAGGTGGTGCCCGAAGCCCGCATCCAGGAGCTGGAGCGAACAGGCGAACTCAACATGGCCGTGATGCTCGAGGGCGCCGGCAACTACCGCATCAGCGCCATGCGCCAGCGCGGCAGCTATGCGGTGGTGGTGCGGCACATCGCCTCGACCATTCCGAGCTTTGCCGACCTGAACCTGCCCGACATCCTCAAGACGCTCATCATGGAGAAGCGCGGCCTGATCCTGATGGTGGGCGCGACCGGCGCGGGCAAGACCACCACGCTGGCCTCGATGCTCGACTACCGCAACGAGCACGCCACGGGCCACATCCTCACGGTGGAAGAACCCATCGAGTTCACCTACACCAACAAGAAGTCGCTGGTGAACCAGCGCGACGTGGGCAGCGACACCGAGTCGCTGCAGGTCGCGCTCAAGAACGCGCTGCGCCAGGCGCCCGACGTGATCCAGATCGGCGAGATCCGCGACCGCGAAACCATGACGGCCGCCATCGCCTATGCGCAGTCGGGCCACCTGTGCGTGGCCACGCTGCATGCCAATAACAGCTACCGCGCGCTCAACCGCATCCTGAGCTTCTTCCCGGTCGAGGTGCGCCCCACGCTGCTGGGCGACCTGGGATCGGCGCTGCGCGCCATCGTGTCGCAGCGGCTGCTGCGCACGCCCACCGGCGGCCGCGTGCCGGCGCTCGAGGTCATGCTCAACACGGCCCTGGTGGCCGAGCTGATCGAAAAGGGCGATTTCTCCGCCGTCAAGGAAGCCATGGAGCAGTCGATGGCCGAAGGCTCGCAGACCTTCGAGGAAGACATTGCCCGCCTCATCACCGAAGAGCGCGTGACGCGCGAGGAAGGCCTGGCCCAGGCCGACTCGCCCACCAACCTGATGTGGCGGCTGCAGAACCGCGCCGCGCCCAAGCAGAAGACCGAAGACCGCAACCTGACGGACCAGGTCGACGAACCTACTTTCACCGACATCACGCTCGACGTGAAGTTCTGAACACAGCCTTCCCCCGATGTCCCGTACCCTCCAGCTCGCCGAACAACTCATCTCGCGCCCCTCGGTCACCCCCGACGATGCGGGCTGCCAACAGATCCTCGGCGAACGGCTGGCACGGTTGGGCTTCACGCTCGAAACCATCGAAAGCGGCCCGCCCGATTTCCGCGTGACCAACCTGTGGGCGGTGCGCCGCCCGGCCGGCAGTGCGCCGACGAAGACGCTGGTGTTCGCGGGCCACACCGACGTGGTGCCCACGGGGCCGGTCGAGCAGTGGACCAGCCACCCGTTCACGCCCACCCACCGCGGCGGCAAGCTCTATGGCCGCGGCGCGTGCGACATGAAGACATCGGTCGCGGCCTTCGTGGTCTCGATCGAGGAGTTCCTTGCGGCCACGCCCGATCCCAGGCTCACGCTCGCGCTGCTGCTCACCAGCGACGAGGAAGGCCCGGGCGTCGACGGCACCGTCGTCGTCTGCAACGCGCTGGCTGCGCGCGGCGAAACCATCGACTACTGCATCGTCGGCGAGCCTACGGCCGTCGAGCGCTGCGGCGACATGATCAAGAACGGCCGCCGCGGCACCATGAGCGGCAAGCTCACGGTCCACGGTGTACAGGGCCACATCGCCTACCCGCACCTCGCGAAAAACCCGGTGCATGCCGTGGCGCCCGCGCTGGCGGAACTGGTGGCCATCAACGCCGCGGGCGGCTGGGATGCAGGCAGCGCCTACTTCCAGCCCACCAGCTGGCAGATCAGCAACTTTCATGCAGGCACCGGCGCGAGCAACGTGATTCCGGGCAGCGCGGTCATCGACTTCAACTTCCGCTTCTCGACCGAATCCACGCCCGAGTCGCTGCAGAAGCGCGTGCATGCGGTGCTCGATGCGCACGGCGTGGACTGCACGCTCGCCTGGACCATCGGCGGCCTGCCCTTCCTCACGACGCCCGGCGAACTCGTCACCGCCGTGCAGGCGGCCATTGCCGATGAAACCGGCATCGCCACCGAGCTCTCGACCAGCGGCGGCACCAGCGATGCGCGCTTCATCGCCAAGATCTGCAAGCAGGTGGTCGAGCTCGGCCCGGTCAACGCCAGCATCCACAAGATCGACGAGCACATCGACGTGGCCGAGATCGAGACACTCAAGAACATCTACAAGCGCACCCTGGAGCGCCTCGAAGCGTCGCTCGCCCGATGAGCACCGTTATCGAGCTGATCGAGGCCGGCGCCAAACGGCTGGAAGAAGCCGGCGTTGCCTTCGGCCACGGCACGGCCAACGCCTTCGACGAAGCCGCCTGGCTGGTGCTGTGGCGCCTGAAGCTGCCGCTGGACGACATCGATGCCGTGGCCGACAAGGCCGTCTCGCCGGCCGACGCCGGCAAGGTCGCCGCGCTGCTCGACGAACGCATCGCCACGCGCAAGCCCGCCGCCTATCTCACCAAGGAAGCGTGGCTGCAGGGCGTGCCTTTCTACGTGGACGAGCGCGCCATCGTGCCGCGCAGCTTCATCGCGGAGCTGATCGCCGACGGCAGCATCGACTACTGGCTCGGCGAGCACACGCAGCGCGTGCTCGACCTGTGCACCGGCAACGGCAGCCTCGCCATCCTCGCGGCCATGACCTATCCGGACACCACGGTCGATGCCGCCGACCTGTCGGCCGAGGCGCTCGAGGTGGCTGCCATCAACGTCACCCGGCACCAGCTCGATGCACGCATCAGGCTGGTCGAATCCGACGGCCTCGCCAACCTGCCCGGCCCCTACGACCTGGTGCTGTGCAACCCGCCCTACGTGAACAGCGCGAGCATGGCCGCCCTACCCGCCGAATACCGCGCCGAGCCCGAACTGGCGCTGGCCGGCGGCGCCGACGGCATGGACTTCGTGCGCCAGCTGTTTGCCGAGGCGCCTTCGCGCATGAGCGAAGAAGCCGTGCTGGTACTGGAGATCGGCAACGAGCGCGAATACTTCGAAGCCGCCTTCCCGCAGCTTGAAGTCGTGTGGCTGGAAACCTCCGCAGGCGAGGACCAGGTCCTGCTCGTGACCCGAACCGCGCTGCTGGCCGGCGCCGGCGCGCGTTAGCTGCCGCCGCCGCGCCCCTTTTCCGCCGCTTTCCCGCAGCACGGCTGCGGCCTCCTTTTCCGGGTGGTGTCCTCCCCATTTGCCCCTTCGCGCCGGGCCGCCACGGGCCGGGCGGGATAATCGCCCCTACGGTTCCTATTTCATGATTACTCTCAAAAACGTCATTCTTCGCCGCAGCGCCAAGGTCCTGCTCGACGGCGCCACCGTCACCATCAATCCCGGTGAGAAGGTCGGCCTTGTCGGGCGCAATGGCGCCGGCAAGTCGACCCTGTTCGCGCTCTTCAACGGCTCGCTGCACGAAGACGGCGGCGACTTCTACGTGCCCAAGCAATGGCGCATGTCGCAGGTGGCGCAGGACATGCCCGAAACCGAGGAGTCGGCCACCGACTTCGTGGTGGGCGGCGACACCCGGCTGGCCGAGCTGCGCGCCTCGCTGGCGGCCATCGAGGCCGCCTACGAAGCCAACCCCGACGACGCCGACATCGGCATGGAACTGGCCCACGCCTACACCGACCTCGCCGACGCCGGCGAGCACGACGCGGTGCCGCGCGCGCAGGCGCTGGTGCTCGGGCTGGGCTTCAAGTCGCACGAGCTCGACGAGCCCGTCAACAGCTTCTCGGGCGGCTGGCGCATGCGCCTGCAGCTGGCGCGCGCGCTGATGTGCCCGAGCGACCTGCTGCTGCTCGACGAACCCACCAACCACCTGGACCTGGATGCGCTGGTCTGGCTCGAAGCCTGGCTGCAGAAGTACGCCGGCACCATGATCGTCATCAGCCACGACCGCGAGTTCCTCGACGCCGTGACCGACGTCACGCTGCACATCGCCAACGCCCAGCTCACGCGCTACGGCGGCAACTACAGCAAGTTCGAGGACATGCGCGCGCTGCAGATGGAACAGCAGCAGGTGGCCTTCTCCAAGCAGCAGGACAAGATTGCCCACCTGCAGAAGTTCATCGACCGCTTCAAGGCCAAGGCCAGCAAGGCCAAGCAGGCGCAAAGCCGCGTCAAGGCGCTGGAGCGCATGGAAAAGGTCGCGCCGCTCCTGGCCGAGGCCGACTTCACCTTCGAGTTCAAGGAGCCGGGCAACATCCCCAACCCGATGCTCTCGATCAGCAACGCGAGCTTCGGCTACGAGATCGAAGGCGAAGAGCCCAAGACCATCCTGCGCGGCGTCAGCCGCTCGGTGCTCGCGGGCCAGCGCATCGGCATCCTGGGCGCCAACGGCCAGGGCAAGTCGACGCTGGTGAAAACCATTGCGCGCGAAATGGGTGCGCTGGCCGGCCAGGTCACCGAAGGCAAGGGCCTCAACATCGGCTACTTCGCGCAGCAGGAACTCGACGTGCTGCGCCCGCAGGACAACCCGCTCGAGCACATGGTTCGCATGGCGCGCGAACTGGGAAGCGCCGTCAAGGAAAGCACCGGCGAGCAGGCCTTGCGCGGCTTTCTCGGCAGCTTCAACTTCAGCGGCGACATGGTGAAGCAGCCCGTGGGCACCATGAGCGGCGGCGAGAAGGCGCGCCTGGTGCTCGCGATGATGGTCTGGCAGCGGCCCAACCTGCTGCTGCTGGACGAGCCCACCAACCACCTGGACCTGGCCACGCGCGAGGCGCTGGCGGTGGCGCTAAACGAGTTCGAAGGTACGCTGATGCTGGTGAGCCACGACCGCGCGCTGCTGCGCTCGGTGTGCGACGAGTTCTGGCTCGTGGGCCGCGGCGTGGTCGCCGATTTCGACGGCGACCTCGACGACTACCAGCGCTACCTGCTCGACGAAGCCAAGCGGCTGCGCGAGGAAGCCAAGGTGGCCGTGCGCGAAGCCGCCAATACGGCTGCCCCGGCGCCCAGGCAGGACGCCCAGGACCGCCAGCAGCGCAGCGACCAGGCCAAGCCGATCAAGCGCGAGATCGCGCAGATCGACGAACGGCTGGCCGTGGCCGGCACCGAACGCACTGCGCTTGAGGCGCGCCTGGCGCAGCCGTTGCCGCCAGCCGAGATTGCCGAGGCGGGCAAGCGGCTGAAAGCCCTCAACGACGAAATCGGCCGCCTCGAGGAGCGCTGGCTGGCCCTGTCGGACCAGCTCGAGGCGCTCGCGGCCTGACCTTTCTGCGAAGGAGACGCCCTGCATGCCATCTGCCATCGAATTGGCCCGTGGTGACGAAAAGCTGATCGCGGCCATCCACCGCAGCCGCCGCCTGATCGGCCGCAAGGCACTGATGGCCGCGGCCGCCAGCGCCGTGCCCCTGCCCGGCATCGACTGGGCAGCCGATGCGGCCCTGCTCTCGCGCCTGGTGCCGCAGATCAGCGCCGAATTCGGCCTGTCGGTCACCCAGGTCGAAAAGCTGGCGCCGCACCAGCGCGAGCGCATCCAGAAGGCCGCCACGACGGTTGGCGCGCTGCTGGTCGGCAGGCTCGTCACGCGCGACCTGCTGATCAAGCTCGCGCGGCATGCCGGCGTGAAGCTCACGGCCAAGCAGGCCGCCAAGTACGTGCCGATTGCCGGGCAGATCGTCTCCGCCGCGCTCGGCTACGCAGCCTTGCGCGCCTTGGGCGAACAGCACATCAAGGATTGCGTTCGCGTGAGCGCGACGCTTTCTCTACCGCCTCCCGGAGCGCTCGCGACCGCCTGAAGGCGCTTTGATCGAACAGCGCGGTCCCGATCCACCCCGCGGCGATGAGGCCAGCGATCCCCAAGCCGGCCAGGCCGTCGTCCTGCGAACGGAATCCATGGAAAAGAGCCGCGACGGACAGCAGCGCCAACAGCGCGCACAGCGCGCGGTCGAGCCACAGGCCCGGCGGCAGCCGCCTGCGCACAGTTCCTCAGCTCAACAGGTGAATACGGGCTGAGCGCGGCGTGACATCGCAGGCGCGATGGCTTCGCTCTTCGATTGGCTTGTGCTTCGGCCTCACGGCTTTCGGCGCCAGCACCAACTTGCGTGGTTTCATGGCAAATACTCCCTTTCAACTATTCTAGAGTCCAAAGCGAATATTCGCCTGCGCTTAAATCGGCGCCCATGGAGACTATTGCAGCGCGCGCATTGGCAGCGCGCAAATACGCCAGGATGACTCAGAAGCAAGCCGAAGCGGCTTCAGGCGTCAAGCAATCCAACATCTCGAAGATAGAACGCGGCGACACCGGCCGCTCGATGGCCCTGCTGGCACTGGCACGCGCCTACCGCGTCGACCCCAACTGGCTCGACACCGGCGACGGCCCCGCACCCTGGGACGTACCCCAGCCACGCACCGCGCGCGACAATGCCAGCGAACCTCCGGGCGCCTACCGGGTCACGCGCACGCCGCCGTCGGGCCCGTCCTTCAATCCCGGCACGCCCGGCACCGTTCCCCTCATCGCGTGGACGCAGGTCACTTCATGGAGGGGCGCCGCGCAAGGAGCGATCCAGGCCGAGCGGTGGCTTCCCTGCGTTGCGCATCACAGCCCCGGCAACACCTACGCACTGCGCGTGCGCGGCGACAGCATGACCGCACCCAGCGGCCACCTGAAGAGCTATCCCGCGGAGTCGATCATCTTCGTCGACACGCAGCGAACGACGCCCGAGGACGGCGAACGCATCATCGCGAGGCTCGATGCAGGCAACGAAGTCACCTTCAAGGTCTTCAAGCAGGAAGACGGCCGCCGCTGGCTGCTGCCGCTGAATCCGAAGCACGAGCCGATCCGCACCGCGTTCACAGTGCTCGGCACCGTCGTGGGCAAGTGGGAAGACGAGGATTGAGCCTCGCATCGTGCGCGAGCGCGAAGCGCGCGCCAGAGGTCAGGTTGCGTGCAGGTTCGAAGAACATAGTGAAGGCTCTCCTGTGGCCTGCATTCTCCGATCCTCCCTCCTCCAGCAGGCCATCTTCCAGCCCGCCCTCGCGCGGGCTGTTTTTTGCCGGCGGCACAAGCCACGGGCAATAAAAAAAGCCGCTCGGTGGAGCGGCTTCTTGTATGGGTCTGGTAGGACGTACTGGATTCGAACCAGTGACCAACGGATTAAAAGTCCGCTGCTCTACCAACTGAGCTAACGTCCCGGAACCAATTTCTTCTTTTTCGTTTTCTCTTTGCCGGTTGAATCCGGCAAAGCCAAAGATTATAGCGTGGCGTTGCTCGCAATCCTGTCGAGAACCCAACCTGCTGCACATTGGCCGAAAGTCGCGGTCACGCTCACCACCGAGCCGTAGCCATGGCAGTTGAGCGAACCATCGCCTTCTTCGATGGCGCAGGAGGCATCGGGCGGTGCGACGCTCTCGCGGCTGAAGACGCAGGCCACGCCGATCTTGCGGCCCTCGCGCGGGGCGCCATGCTCCTTGCGAAGGCGCTGGCGAAGTTGGGCCAGCAGCGGGTCGTGCGTGACGAGCGCGAGATCGTCGATGTCGACCTTGTGCGCCTGCCGCTTGCCGCCGGCCGCGCCCACGGTCACGAAGGCGGTGCGCGACGCGCGCGCCCATGCGGCCATCGCGAGCTTGGCCTTGACCTGGTCGCACGCGTCGATGACGGCCGTCGCGGGCCCGTTGGCAGCCTGCGCCGCATCGAGCAATGCCGTCCAGTTGCCGGGCTCGACGAATTCATCGAGCGCGAGCACCTGGCAGCCGGGGTTGATCTGCGCGATGCGATCGCGCATGGCCTCGACCTTGGCCTGCCCCACGGTTGCATCGAGCGCGTGGATCTGCCGGTTGATGTTCGACTCCGAGACGTGATCGAGATCGACCAGCGTGAGCCGCCCCACGCCACTGCGTGCCAGCGCCTCGACTGCCCACGAGCCCACGCCGCCGATGCCGGCGACGAGCACGTGGGCGTTGCGGATGCACGCGGCACCGGCCACGCCGTACAGGCGTTCGAGGCCGCCGAAGCGGCGCGCGAAGTCGGGCGCCGCGGTGTCGGTCACGACATTCGCGGCGGCGGTCGCTGCTTCAGGAAGGGCGGTTGCTGAACTCAAGCGGAGGATCCCGCCGTTGCTAGCGCAGGCGCGAGAGACGCTCGCGGCCGGCCTGGGCGGCTTCGGACTGTGGATAGGCCTTGGTCAGGTCTTCCAGCGTGCGGCGCGCGGCGCGCGTGTCTTTCAGCTCGATCTGGCAGTTGGCGATCGACAGCACGGCCTCAGGAGCCTTGGCGTGGTCGGGCGCAAGCGACAGCATGGAGCGGAAGTTCGCGATGGCCTCGTTGTAGTTGCGCGTGGCGTACTGCGCATTGCCGAGCCAGAACAGCGCCGAAGCGTTGTAGCCGCTTTGCGGGTAGCGCTTGACGAACTCGGCAAACGCGGTCTGCGCCTGCGCGAACTGGCCTGCACGGAAGATGCCGAGGGCGGCGTCGAAGTCGGCCTTTTCCTTGGGGTCGGCGGTGAACTCGCGGCCATCCACGGACACCTTCGTCGGCTCGTTCTGCTTGAGCCGGTCGTCGATGGTGGCCTGGCGCGACTGCATCTCGGCCACGGTGCGCTGCAGCTGCTCGTTCTGGCCGGTCATGCGCGCAAGGTCGCCCCGCATCTGCTCGATCTGGTTCTGCAGGTCGAGCAGGCTGCGGCGCAGCTGGCCGTTTTCGTCGGTCAGCCGCTGGTCGGTCTGCTGGCGCATGGCCTCCACCCGCTGCCGCAGGTCGAGGATGGCGCGGCGCGCCTCGTCATCCTCGAACAACGCGGCCTGCGAGCCGGCCGAAACGCAGAGCAAGGCGGCAGCCAGCGCCGCGCCTCGCAACAGGGCTTGTTGCATCACCGGGTGTAGCGGATTTCAGCGCGGCGGTTCTGCGCCCAGACTTCTTCGCCCGAGCCCTGCACCGCAGGCTTTTCCTTGCCGAAGCTCACGGCTTCGATCTGGGAGTCGTTCACGCCCAAGAGCGTCAGCGCGCGGCGGACGGCTTCGGAGCGCTTCTGGCCGAGTGCCAGGTTGTACTCGCGGCCGCCGCGCTCGTCGGTGTGGCCTTCGATGGAAACGCGGCGCTGCGGGTTGGCCTTGAGGAAACGGGCGTGCCCGTCGATCAGGGACTGGAACTCGGGCTTGACCGTGTAGCTGTCGTAGTCGAAATAGACGATCCGTTCGATACCGACCGGCCCTTGAGCGGTACCGGCATTGGGATCGATGGTGACGGGCGCCACCGCGCTCGCGCTGCCCTGCTGGCCGCCGGCGGTGCCGGAGCGGTCGGTCACCGGGGTGTCGTTGAGCTTGGTGCCCGACGAGCAGCCGGCAATCAGAGCCACGATGGCCAGCGAATAAATCGTACGTTTCAACATTGGGTACTCCTCAAATAAACCTTGGTCATTGCTTTTGAAACGGACCCCAGTCCGGTTCTCTTATGTCTCCGCCCTGTCCCGCCAGCCGTGCCTTTATTTTTCCATCCAGCGTGGTCGTCATGAGCGCTTCGCGGCCTTGCAGGTGCGTTGCATAGACGATCAGCTTGCTGTTGGGGGCAAAACTCGGGCTCTCGTCTGCCGAGGTGTCGGTGATGGCCGAGACATTGCCGGTGGCCAACTCCATCACATGGAGTTTGAAGGCACCGCCAACGCGGGAGATGTAGGCCAACCACCGGCCATCGCCGCTGACAGAAGGAGAAATGTTGTAGGTGCCGCTGAAGGTGACGCGCGTCGGCGCACCGCCGCTGGCGCTCATCTTGTAGATCTGCGGAGCACCGCCGCGGTCGCTCACGAAGTAGATCGTGCTGCCGTCGGCGGAATAGACCGGCTCGGTGTCGATGCTGGCGCTCTGGGTCAGCCGGCGCGGCTCGCCGCCGCTCGCGGGGATCGTGT
Organism: Variovorax sp. V93; assembly: GCF_041154485.1. Classification (NCBI taxonomy): domain Bacteria; kingdom Pseudomonadati; phylum Pseudomonadota; class Betaproteobacteria; order Burkholderiales; family Comamonadaceae; genus Variovorax; species Variovorax sp. V93. Next base: position 2,859,435 of record NZ_AP028669.1, read on the forward strand.
AGAGCTGGGAGCCGCCGTCGCGGCTGAGCGTGACGGCCAGCGAGCCGCCATCGGGCGCCCATGCCGGCGCGCTGTTGGAGCCGCGGAAGTTGGCCAGCAGACGGCGCTGCCCGCTCGCCACGTTGTGCACGTAGACCACGGGCTTGCGCGACTCGAACGACACGTACGCCAGCTGCTGGCCGTTGGACGACCAGACCGGCGAGATGATGGGTTCCGGGCTCGCGAGCGCGGCCTGCGCATTCTCGCCGTCGGCATCCGCCACCCAGAGCGAATAGCGGCTGCCGCCCTTGGTCACGTAGGCGATGCGGGTCGAGAAGATGCCCTTGTCGCCGGTCAGCTTTTCATAGACGTAGTCGGCAATGCGGTGCGACGCGAGCCTCAGGTCGCCTTGCGGAACGGTGTAGCTCTGGCCACCGAGGTCCTGTCCGCGCACCACGTCCCAGAGGCGGAAGCGCACGTCGAAGCGGCCGTCGGCCAGGCGGGTGACGCTGCCCACCACGAGCGAATCCGCCGTTCGCTGGCGCCACAGCGCGAGGTCGGGGCGCGAGGCTTCGTCCAGCGCCTGCCCCGAAGCATCGACGCCGCGGAACTGGCCGCTGCGCTCGAGGTCGGCCTGCACGATCTCGGAGATCTTCTGCGGCGAGGCGTCCTGCCCCTTGAACGGAACCAGTGCAATGGGCAGCTGCGTCAGCCCGACGCCCGAAACCTCGACCCGGAACTGAGCGAGCGCGGGCAGCATGGGAGTTGCAGCAAGAGCCGCAATCAAGGTGCGGCGTGCAAAAAGCGATGAAGAAGGAGTTGGAATGGAAACTGGCAACGGCTTGTTCATGCGGTTCGGAGATGTTTCGGGTTAAAAAGTTCTACCCGGTGCGACGGGCCACATGTTACACACTGGTTCGATCGTGCCGTCACAAAACGTGTATTGGGCGATGCGGTCCTACACGGCAGCCCGCCGAGGGCCCTTCGGTGGGCCCCGTAGAATCCGCCGCCATGCAAGCATCCCCCGGCAGTGAGACCGCACGCCCTCCCCTGACACGCCGGCTGGCGCGACTCATGACCTGGTTCGGCGGCTCGCGCCACTGGTGGGCCGTCGGGCTCATCGGCGCCCTGCTGGCGGCCGTCACCGAACCCTTGATGGCAGCCCTGCTGAAGCCGCTGCTCGACCGCGGCTTCAACCGCGGGCAACTGGCGCTGTGGATCGTGCCGGCGGCCGTGCTGCTGTTGTTCGCGGTACGCGGCATCGCGCAGTTCATTTCCCAGTATGCGCTCTCGCGCATCGCCAACGAAGGCATGCAGCGGCTGCGCCGCGTGCTGTTCCAGCGCCTGCTCGCGGCCGAGCTCGCCCTGTTCTCGCGCCAGTCGGCCAGCGCGCTCTCGAACACCGTGGTGTACGAGGTGCAGACCGGCTCCATGCTGCTGGTGCAGGCCCTGCTCGGGCTCTCGCGCGACGGCTTCACGCTGGTGGCGCTGCTCGCCTACCTGGTCTATCTGAACTGGAAGCTCACGCTCATCGTCGCCTTCCTGGTACCGAGCATCTCGTGGATCATGAAGGTGTTCTCCAAGCGCCTCTACCGCCTGACGCAGCAGGGCCAGCAGGCCACCGACGAACTGGCCTACGTGGTGGAAGAGAACGTGCTTGCGCACCGCATGGTGAGGCTGCACGGGGCAGAGGCGGCGCAGGGCGAGCGCTTCGAACAGCTGAGCCAGCGCCTGAACCGGCTGGCCGTGAAATCGACCATTGCGCAGGCGGCCACCACGCCGCTCACGCAGATGATGGCCGCGCTCGCGCTGTCGGTGGTGGTGATGATCGCGCTCTGGCAGAGCGGCGAACAGGGCCTGACCGTGGGCGGCTTCGTTGCCTACATCACGGCCATGCTGATGCTGATCGCCCCGATCCGCCGCCTGGCCGACATGGCCGCCCCCATCACGCGCGGCCTCGCGGCGCTCGAGCGCGGCCTGGTGCTGATCGACGAGGTGGCCCCGGAGCCGCAGGGCAGCTTCGCCATCGACCATGCGCAAGGCCGCATCGAACTGCGCGAGGTCAAGGTCAGCTACCGCGGCGAGGACGACGCCCGCGCGCTCGACGGCGTGAACCTGACGATCGAGCCGGGCCAGGTGGTGGCCTTCGTCGGCCCTTCGGGCTCCGGCAAGACCACGCTGGTCAACCTGCTGCCGCGCTTCGTGCTGCCGAGCGGCGGCCAGGTACTGCTCGACGGCCACGACACCAGCGAATGGGAGCTCAGGAGCCTGCGCGCGCAGTTCGCGATGGTGAGCCAGGACGTGGTGATGCTCAACGACACGCTCGCTGCCAACGTGGCGCTGGGCGCCGGAATCGATCGCGAGCGGGTGCAGCAATGCATTGAAGCCGCGAACCTGTCTTCGCACGTCGAGAGCCTGCCGCAGGGCATCGACACGGTGCTCGGCCACAACGCCACGCAGCTCTCCGGCGGCCAGCGCCAGCGCCTGGCCATCGCGCGCGCCCTCTACAAGAACGCGCCCATCCTGCTGCTCGACGAGGCCACCTCGGCGCTCGACACCGAATCGGAGCGGCTGGTGCAGGACGCCCTGCAGCGCCTGATGCAGAACCGCACCACGCTGATCGTCGCGCACCGGCTGTCGACCATCCAGCATGCCGACCGCATCATCGTGATGGAGCAAGGCCGCATCGCCGAGCAAGGCAGCCACGAGCAGCTGATGGCGCTGGACGGGCTCTATGCCCGGCTGCAGACGCTGGCGGTGCGCAGCGCGACGCCGGGGCAGGACCCGACGCTCTGACCAGCCTTCAGAGCAGCACGATGTCGTACTGGCCCTGCCCGATCGCAGGCTCGGACTGCAGGGAAATCGGCTTGCCGATGAAGTCGCTGAGCCCCGCGAGATGCTGGCTTTCCTCGTCGAGGAACAGCTCGATCACCTGCGGCGACGACACGATGCGGAACTCGCGCGGCGTGAACTGCCGCGCCTCGCGCAATATCTCGCGCATGGCGTCGTAGGCCACGCTGCGCGCCGTCTTCACGATGCCCTGCCCGCTGCAGGCCACGCAGGGCTCGCACAGCATGTGGGCCAGCGATTCGCGCGTGCGCTTGCGCGTCATCTCGACCAGGCCGAGCTGCGAGAAGCCGCCGGCCGTGGTCTTGACGCGGTCGCGCGCGAGCTGCTTGCGGAACTCGGCCAGCACCTGCTCGCGGTGGTCGTCGCGGCCCATGTCGATGAAGTCGACGATGATGATGCCGCCCAGGTTGCGCAGCCGCAGCTGGCGCGCAATGGCCTGCGCGGCTTCCAGGTTGGTCTTGAAGATGGTGTCGTCGAAATTGCGCGCGCCCACGAAGCCGCCGGTGTTCACGTCCACCGTGGTGAGCGCCTCGGTCTGGTCGACCACGAGATAGCCGCCCGACTTGAGTTCGACGCGCCGGCCCAGCGCCTTGGCAATTTCCTCGTCGACCGAATACAGGTCGAAGATCGGCCGCTCGCCCTTGTAGTGCTGCAGCTTGCCGGCCGCCTGCGGCATGTATTCGAGCCCAAATTTGAGCAGCACCTCGAACTGCTCGCGCGAATCGATGCGGATGGTCTGCGTGTCTTCGCTGGTCATGTCGCGCAGCACGCGCTGCAGCAGGCTCAGGTCCTGGTGCAGCAGCGACATCGGCGGCATCTTGCTCGAGGCCTCGCGGATGCGCGACCAGGTCTTGCGCAGGTAGGCGATGTCCTCGGCCAGTTCGGCGTCGGAGGAATCCTCGCCATTGGTCCGCAGGATGAAGCCGCCGGTGTTGGCAGGCACCACGCCGCCGCTGTCAGCCGCCGCGGCGGCCTCGATCAGCGCCTGCATGCGTGCGCGCAGCGACTCGCGCTGGTCCGAAGGAATCTTCTGCGAAACGCCGATGTGGTTATCCTGCGGCAGGAACACCAGCAACCGGCCTGCAATGCTGATCTGCGTGGACAGCCGCGCGCCCTTGGTGCCGATCGGATCCTTGATCACCTGCACCAGCAGCGACTGGCCTTCGAACACCTGCTTCTCGATGGGCACCATCGGCCCGCCATTGCGGTGGTCGCGCTCGGGGGCCGGCGCGCTGGGCCGGGAGCCCGGCGTGAACGGCGCCACGATGTCCGCCACGTGCAGGAAGGCCGTGCGCTCGAGGCCGACGTCGATGAAGGCCGACTGCATGCCCGGCAGCACGCGCGAGACCTTGCCAAGGTAGATGTTGCCGACCAGCCCGCGCTCCAGTGTGCGTTCGACGTGCAGCTCTTGCACCGCGCCGTGCTCGACCAGCGCCACACGGGTCTCCTGCGGGGACCAGTTGATCAGGATGTCTTGCATGGAATTCTTAGGTATTGAAACCGGCGCTGCGAAGAAGCTGCGCGGTCTCGAACATCGGGAGTCCCATGATGCCCGAATAGGACCCGCTGATGTGCTCGATGTGCGCAGCCGCCGCGCCCTGGATCGCATAGGCGCCGGCTTTGCCGAGCGGCTCGCCGCTGGCGGCATAGCGCGCGATCTGCTTGCGGGTCATGGCCGCGAAGCGCACGCGCGACACGCTGAGCGCCGCATGGCGGCGGCGGCCATGCTGCAGCGCCACGGCCGTCAGCACGCGATGCGTGACACCCGACAGAAGCGCGAGCATGCGCTCGGCATCGCGCGCATCCTCGGGCTTGCCGAGGATGGTGCGGCCGAGGGCCACCGTGGTGTCGGCGCAGAGCACCGGCGCATCGGAGAGTCCCAGGCGCTGGCGCCGCACGACTGCCGCATCGAGCTTCAGGCCCGTCACGCGCTGCACGTAGGCGGTCGGCGATTCACCGGGCAGCACCGCTTCGAGCGATTCGGCGTCTTCGTCGGCGCCAGCCAGCAACAGTTCGTGGCGAACGCCAAGCTGGCCCAGCAGTTGGGCGCGGCGCGGGCTCTGCGATGCAAGGTAGATGAAGCCGGCGCTCATTCCCGGTGGTACGGATGGCCCGCGTTGACCGACCAGGCCCGGTACAGCTGCTCCACGAGGAGCACACGCGCCATCGCATGCGGCAGGGTCAGGTCGGACAGGCGGATGCGTTCATGGGCCGCGGCCTTGAAGGCGGGGTCGAGGCCATCGGGGCCGCCGATCACAAGGGCCACGTCGTCGCCCTCGCCTTGCCAGGCCTGCAGCCGCGCGGCCAGCGCCTTGGTGGTGAGCGCGGTGCCGCGCTCATCGAGCACGACGATGCGCATGCCCTTGGCAATGGCACCCTCGATGCGTTCGCGTTCGGCCGCGTAGAGCGTCTCGAGCGACTTGGAGCCGCGGGGTTCGGTCTTGACGGCGCGCAGTTCGAGCTTGAGCTCGGGCGGGAAGCGCTTGGCGTAGTCGTCCCAGGCAGTCTGCGCCCAGTCGGGCATGCGCTGCCCGACGGCGACCACCAGCAGCTTCATGCGCGGCGGGCAGGCGCCTTCTTGGCAGGCGCCTTCTTGGCCGCAGGCTTCTTCGCCGCTGGCTTGCCGACCACCTTGACGGGCACGCGCGCGGTCGTGGTCTTTTTGGCCGGCGCCTTCTTGGCGGCGGTTTTCTTTGCCGGGCTCCGGCTGGCCTTCTCGGCCTTGGCTTCCTGCTCGGCCGCGCGGATGGCGGTCTTGGCCGCGCTGGCACGGCGCAGGTTGGGCATCTTGGCCGCCACCGGCTTCTTCTCTTCGATCACCTTGGCGGCGGTTGCAAGTGCCGGCTTGGTGCCGCCGAGCTTGGCGCGCACCGGCTTGTCGCCCCAGATCTCCTCGAGGTGGTAGTACTGGCGGATGGCGGGCTGCATGATGTGCGCGACGGCCGCGCCGCAGTCCACGATGATCCACTCGCCGTTGTCCTCGCCCTCGATGCGCGGCTTGCCAAAACCGGCTTCGCGCACGGCATCGCGCACGCTGGCGGCCAGCGCCTTGGTCTGCCGGTTGGAGGTGCCCGAGGCCACGATCACGCGTTCGAACAGCGGTGAGAGATGCTCGGTGTCGAAAACCTGGATGTCCTGCGCCTTGACGTCTTCGAGACCATCGATGATGGCTCGCTGGAGTTTCTGGGTGTCTTTCTTGGCGGCGGCTTCAGTGGTCATCAGGCAGGGCGGTAAAGGTGGTGTTGGTCAATATAGCGTGCAACGGCGGACGGAACCAGCGAGGAAATGTCCTCGCCAAGCGCCGCACGCCGCCGTATGTCGGTGGCGCTGATGTCCATGGCCGGCAATTCGAGCGCCTCGAAATGCGCGCCAGCCGGCAGGCCGGGCAGCATCTTCGGATCAAAACGAGCAGTGCCGCCCGCCGATAATGCGCGATACGCTACAGAAACAATAGCAATGCCGAGTATAGCCTGCCAGCCGTGCCACGTCGGCAACGCGCTGGCCTGGTCGGCGCCCATGATCAGGACGAGCTCGGCTCCGGGCTGTTCCTGCTGCAATTCATGCAGGGTGTCGAGCGTGTAGGTGGGGCCGTCGCGCAACACTTCGCGGCTGTCGACTACCACGGTGCCCTTCAACCCAGAAAACGCCAGCCGCGTCATCGAGAGGCGGTCTTGTGCCGGTGTGAGCGTCCTGCTCTTGTGCCAGGCCTGCCCCGTGGGAATGACATGCAGTTCAGCCAGATCGAGTTGCGCAAGCGCTGCCTCGGCCAGTGCCACATGGGCGTTGTGCGGCGGGTCGAAGGCACCGCCGAAGACACCGATGCGCGGGGCCTTGCCGGAGGGATTCACAACCAGTCGCGCCGCACGATGAAGTCGCTGTACAGCGCGGCTTCGGGGGTGCCCGGCTCCGGCTGCTGCCGGTAGGCCCAGCTGGCCAGCGGCGGCATCGACAGCAGGATCGATTCGGTGCGCCCGCCCGACTGCAGGCCGAAGTGCGTGCCGCGGTCCCACACGAGGTTGAACTCCACGTAGCGTCCGCGCCGGTAGAGCTGGAACGCCCGCTCGCGCTCGCCCCATGGCATGGCGCGGCGGCGCTCCACGATGGGCAGGTAGGCCGGCAGGAAGGCATCGCCCACGGAGCGCAGCATGGCAAAGCCGTTGTCGAATCCGCCCTCGGCGAAGTCGTCGAAGAAGATGCCGCCGATGCCGCGCTGTTCGTTGCGGTGCTTGAGGAAGAAATATTCGTCGCACCAGGTCTTGAAGCGCGGGTACTTGTCGTCGCCGAAGGCCGCCAGCGCGTCGCGGCATACCGTATGGAAGTGAACGGCGTCTTCCTCGAAGCCATAGCAGGGCGTGAGGTCCATGCCGCCGCCGAACCAGCACACCGGATCCCTGCCCTCGGGCAGCGCAGCCAGCATGCGCACGTTCATGTGGACGATGGGCACGTAGGGATTGCGCGGATGGAATACCAGCGAAACGCCCATGGCTTCGAAGGGCGCGCCCGCAAGCTCGGGCCGGTTCTGCGTGGCCGAGGGCGGCAGCCTGGGCCCGCGCACCTGCGAGAAACCGCAACCCGCGCGCTCGAACAACGCCCCGCCCTCGAGGATGCAGGTGAGGCCGCTGCCCTGCAGCGCCTCGCCGGGCTCCTTCTGCCAGGCGTCGCGCACGCAGGCCCCGCCATCGGCCGCCTCGACGGCCGCGACGATGTCCTGCTGCAGCTTGCGCAGGTAGTCGCCGACCGCTGCCGGGTTGGTCTGTTGCATCAGGCGTGCGGGTTGTTGCGCGCGTGGACCGCGCGGTGTCCGATGTCCTTGCGGTACTGCGCACCGTCGAAGCTGATGCGCGCAGCGACTTCGTAGGCCCGCTGCTGCGCGAGCTTCACGCTGTCGGCCAGCACGGTCACGCACAGCACGCGGCCGCCGCTGGTCTTGAGCTCGCCGTCTTGCTGCGTGGTGCCGGCGTGGAACACCACTGCATCGGGTGCCTCGGGCGGAATGCCGGTGATCCGGTCGCCCTTGCGCGGCGAGAGCGGATAGCCGTGCGCCGCCATCACCACGCCAAGCGCCACGCGCCGGTCCCACTGCAGCTCGACCTGGTCGAGCGTGCCGTCGGTGGCGTGCCAGAACACTTCGAACAGGTCGGACTTGAGCCGCATCATGATCGGCTGCGTTTCGGGGTCGCCCATGCGGCAGTTGAATTCGAGCGTCTTGGGGTGCCCCGACGCGTCGATCATGAGGCCGGCATACAGGAAGCCCGTGTACGGGATGCCGTCCTTTTCCATGCCGCGGATGGTCGGCAGGATGATTTCGCGCATCGCGCGCGCATGCACCTCGGCCGTGACCACGGGCGCGGGCGAGTAGGCGCCCATGCCGCCGGTGTTGGGGCCTTCGTCGTTGTCGAGCAGGCGCTTGTGGTCCTGGCTGGTGGCCAGCGCGGTCACGTTCTTGCCGTCGCACAGCACGATGAAGCTGGCTTCCTCGCCCTGCAGGAATTCTTCGATGACGACGCGCGCCCCGCCATCGTTGTGCGAGACACCGAACTTGTTGTCGACCAGCATGAAGTCGACGGCCTCGTGCGCCTCCTGCGCGGTCATGGCCACCACCACGCCCTTGCCGGCGGCCAGGCCATCGGCCTTGACGACGATCGGGGCGCCCTTGGCATCGATGTAGGCGTGTGCCGCGGCCGCGTCGGTGAAGGCCTCGTACTCGGCGGTGGGAATCTTGTGGCGCTTCATGAAGGCCTTGGAGAAGGCCTTGGAGCTCTCGAGTTGCGCGGCGGCCTGCGTGGGGCCGAAGATGCGCAGGCCGTGCGCGCGGAATTCGTCCACCACGCCTGCTGCCAGCGGCGCCTCGGGGCCGACGACGGTGAGCGCGATCTTTTCCTTGGCAGCCCACTCGCGCAGCGCGGCGGGCTCGGTGATGTCGATGCAGTCGTAGCGCTCGTCGCTCACGGTGCCGCCGTTGCCCGGCGCCACGTACACGCGGCTGACCCGGCTGGCCTGCGCCAGCCGCCACGCCAGTGCGTGTTCCCGGCCCCCTCCTCCAATTACCAGTACCTTCATTCGTGGGCCTTCTTCATTCGCTGTGGATCAATAGTCATTCATTCGGAAAGCGCGGCGTTGTGATAGACCTCCTGGACATCGTCCAGGTCTTCGAGCACATCGAGCAGCTTCTGCATCCTGGCCGCGTCTTCGCCGGCGATTTCGACCGTGTTTTCGGCCCGCATGGTGACCTCGGCCACCTCGGGCTTGAGGCCGGCGGCTTCGAGCGCATTCTTGACGGCTTCGAAATCGGCAACCGCGGTGATCACCTCGATGGCACCGTCGTCATCGGTGACCACGTCCTCGGCGCCGGCTTCGAGCGCGGCTTCCATCACCTTGTCTTCATTGGTGCCCGGGGCGAAGATGATCTGGCCGCAATGCTTGAACTGGAAGGCCACCGAGCCTTCGGTGCCCATGTTGCCGCCGTGCTTGGAGAAGGCGTGGCGCACTTCGGCCACGGTGCGCACGCGGTTGTCGGTCATGGTGTCGACGATGATCGCCGCGCCGCCGATGCCGTACCCTTCGTAACGAATTTCTTCGTAATTGACGCCTTCGAGGTTGCCGGTGGCCTTGTCGATGTTGCGCTTGACGGTGTCGATCGGCAGGTTGACCGCCTTGGCCTTCTCGACCGCCAGCCGCAGCCGCGGGTTGGCGCTGAGGTCACCCCCGCCGGCGCGGGCAGCCACGGTGATTTCACGGATGGCGCGGGTCCAGAGCTTGCCGCGCTTCTCGTCCTGGCGGCCCTTCCGGTGCTGAATGTTTGCCCATTTGCTGTGTCCGGCCATGGCTTTCTATCTCGCTGTCTTGTGTTTTCAAAGCAAGCTCCGAGTTTACTGTCCGGCGCGCACAACGGCCGGCGCGCCAGCGCCAAAGCGGCAAGGTCTTTTGGTGATAATCCTTCGATGACGCCATCGCCTTCCGTCGGGCCCGGGAATCCGACCATCCTGCCGCCGCACACCCCATTGCCGCTGTACTACAAGAACGAGGCGGAGCACCAGGCGTTCCTGCGGCGGATCTTCGACAGCACCGCCGCCGACTACGACCGCATCGAGAGCGTGCTGGCCTTCGGCACCGGGCCGTCGTACCGCCGCGCCGCCCTCTCGCAGGCCGGGCTTGCGCCGGGCGCGCAGGTGCTCGACGTCGGCATCGGCACCGGGCTGGTCGCCCGCGAGGCGCTCAGGATCATCGGCCCCAAGGGCAAGCTGGTCGGCGTCGACCCCAGCGTGGGCATGATGGAGCAGGTCGACCTGCCGGGCGTCGAGCTGGTCCAGGGCGTGGCCGAAGCGCTGCCCCGGCCGGATGCCAGCTGCGATTTCGTGAGCATGGGCTACGCCATGCGCCACATCAGCGACGTGGCGGCCGCGTTCGGCGAATTCCACCGCGTGCTGCGCCCCGGCGGCCGCCTGGTGGTGCTCGAAATCACCAAGCCGAACGGCCGCATCGCCACGGCCCTGCTCAAGGGCTACATGCGCGCCGTGGTGCCGCTGATCGCGCGGGTGGTCGGCCGCCGCAGCAACACCTCGGAACTGTGGCGCTATTACTGGGACACCATCGAAGCCTGCATTCCGCCGGATCGCGTGCTGGAGGCATTGCGCGCCGCGGGCTTCACCGACGTGCGCCGCCAGGCGAGCCTTGGCGTGTTCTCCGAGTACATGGCGCGCAAGCCAGAAAACACCATCGAGGCCGGCTGACCGTGCGAGTCCAGGGCGAAACCCCCTCCTCTCTGCGCGTCGAGCGCCTTTCGCTGCCGGCCAGCCTTGCGCTGGCCGCCAACGGCAACGCGCCTTTTGCGGCACTCGGCTACGGTACGCCGCATGAACTGGCATGGATGCCGACCGTCAATGCGCGCGTTCTTTCCGGACAGGGCGCGATGGCGGACGTGTGGCACGTGACCGGCGGGCGAGTCGAATCGGGCACCACCGGCATCGCCCGCTGGCGCAGCGACGGCCAGTGGCTGCTCGGCGCCATCGACCTCGACGAATCGGTCGAGAAGCAGGATCTTGCCGAGCTCTCGCATCGCGCCTACCGCGACCTGTTCAAAACCCTCGACCAGGCCGGCGCGCCGCACCTGCTGCGCATCTGGAACTACCTGCCGCAGATCAATGCCGACGGCGGCGGGCTGGAGCGCTACCGCCAGTTCAACCTCGGGCGCCAGGAAGCCTTCTTCGAGGCCGGCCGTGCCGCCTTCGAGGGTGCGCCCGCGGCGTGTGCGCTGGGCATCCACCAGGGCGCGCTGTCGATCCGCTTCCTGGCCGGCCAGGCCGCGCCCCGGCCGGTCGAAAACCCGCGCCAGGTCTCGGCCTACCGCTACCCTGAGACCTACGGCCCGCGCTCACCCACCTTCTCGCGCGCCGCTCTGGCCGAGATCGGCAATGGCGACGTGGCGCTTTTCATATCGGGCACCGCGAGCATCGTGGGCCATGAAACCGTGCACCATGGCGACGTGCTGGAGCAGACGCGCGAAACGCTGCGCAACCTCGAAGCCGTGATCGCGGCCGCCAACAACCAGGCCACGGCCGCCTTCGCGCTCGCCATGCTCGACTGCGTGGTCTACGTGCGGCATCCGGCCGATACCGACAAGGTGCGCGGCGTGCTCCAGAGCGCGCTCGGTGCCGACGCGCCGATGATCCGCCACGCGGTCTACCTGGAAGCGGACATCTGCCGCAGCGACCTGCTGGTCGAGATCGAAGCCCACGCCGTCGCCCCGGGTCGCCTGCGGGCCTGACCCGGCGCGATCGATCGGACCGGCAACCCCATGTCGATGAACCGCGTGCTGCGCATTCTCACGGCCATTCCGCTTGCGTTGATGCTCTACGCGCTGCTGCTTTTCCTGGGGCTGATCTCGCTGGCCTGGAACCTGGTGGCAATGCTGCTCTACCCGGTGATGCCCGAGGCGCCTGCGCGCACGCTGGGCCGCCTGACCATCGCCTTCGCCTACCGCATGTTCTGGGGCCTGGCCTCGGTGACCGGGATGATGCGCATCGACGCCAGCTGCCTCGACCCGATGCGCAACGAGCCGGGCGTGATCTTCGTGGCCAACCACCCGACCATGCTCGACGCGCTGCTGCTGGTGGCGCGGCTGCCGCGCAGCGCCTGCATCATGAAGGCCGATCTGCTGCGCAACATCTTCCTGGGCGCGGGGGCGCGGCTGGCGCGCTACATCAGCAACGAATCGGCCCGCACCATGGTGCGCCTGGCGGTGGCCGACCTGCGCAACGGCGGCCAGCTGGTGATCTTTCCGGAAGGCACGCGCACCGTGACGCCGCCGCTCAACCCCTTCGGCCCCGGCGTGACGCTGATCGCCAAGCTCGCGCAAGCGCCGATCCAGACCGTGTTCATCGAGACCGACTCGCCCTACCTGAGCAAGGGCTGGCCGCTGTGGCGCGTGCCGCCGCTGCCCATCGTCTTCAGGCTCCGGCTGGGCCAGCGCTTCGCGCCCATGCAGGACAGCCACGTGCTGCAATCGGAGCTGGAACAATACTTTCGCCAACACATGGAACAGCGCGCCACCGACGCGTCCCCCGCATGCCAGACGCCTCGCGCACACACCTTGTCCTGATCCCCAGCTACAACACGGGCGAACGCCTGTTCTCCACGGTCGAAGCAGCGCGCGCGCAGTGGAACCCGGTCTGGGTGGTGGTGGACGGCAGCACCGACGGCACGGGCGAGCGCCTGCAGCAGATGGCCGCCGGCGACCCGGGCCTGCGGGTCTGGCTGCTGCCGCAGAACCAGGGCAAGGGTGCGGCCGTGCTGCATGGCCTGCGTGCGGCGCGCGAGGCCGGCTTCACGCACGCGCTGACCATGGATTCGGACGGCCAGCATCCGGCCGACCTGATTCCTGCCTTCATGAACGCATCGAAGGCGCGGCTCGAGACCATGGTGCTGGGCCGGCCGGTGTTCGATGCCTCCGCCCCGCTGCTGCGCGTGCGCGGACGGCGCGTGTCGAACGGCTGGACCCAGCTCGAGACCCTGTTTGCGGGCGTCGGCGATTCGCTTTACGGATTCCGCGTGTACCCGGTGGCCGACCTGATCGCCGTGATGGCGCGGCAGCCGTGGATGCGGCGCTTCGACTTCGACACCGAAGCCGTCGTGCGGCTCGCCTGGCGCGGCGTCAAGCCCGTGAACATCGACGCGCCGGTGAAGTACCTGACCGCCGAGGAAGGCGGGGTGTCGCACTTTCGCTATGGGCGCGACAACGTGCTGCTGACGTGGATGCACGCGCGCCTGATGGTCGAATTCGTGTTGCGCCTGCCCGGACTACTTTGGCGCAAGGCCCGGCGCCTGCCCCCCTTCCAGGCCTGACGAACGCGAAGCTTGATGAGTGCGGCGGCTAGATCATCCCGCCATTGATCGAGATCACCTGCCCCGTGATGTAGGCCGCCTCGTCGCTGGCCAGGAACGATGCCAGCGCCGCCACTTCCTGCGGCGTGCCGGCGCGCTTCATCGGCACCATCTGGTTGACCATGGCGGGGTCGAAGGCCGCATCGGCCATCGGCGAGGCGATGATGCCGGGCGCAATGGCGTTGACGGTCACGCCGCGCGATGCCACTTCGAGCGACAGCGCCTTGGTCGCGCTGTTGAGCGCCCCCTTGGCGGCGGCATAGTTGACCTGCCCGCGGTTGCCCGTCAGCGCCGAAACGGACGAAATATTGAGAACGCGCCCCCAGCGGGTGCGCATCATCGGCAGCAGCAAGGGCTGCGTCACGCGGAAGAATCCGTTGAGCGAGACGTCGATGACCTTGTGCCACTGGTCGGCGCGCATGCCGGGCAGCACGGCGTCGTCGTGCACGCCGGCGTTGTTGACGACGATCTGGACCGGCCCGCCTTCGAGCATGCGCTCGCACGCCACGCGGCAGGCATCGTCGCTGCGCAGGTCGAACACATGGCATTCGGCCTTGCCGCCCGCAGCTGCAATGGCGGCCGCCAGTTGCTCCACCGCTTCGGGGCGCGAGTTGGCGTGCAGCAGCACCGTGGCGCCATCGCGCGCCAGGCGCTCGGCCATGGCGGCGCCCAAGGCACCGCTGGCGCCGGTGATCAGTGCGCGTTTTCCTTCGAGCGTCATGGTGCGTGGGCTCCGGTTGCCAGCGGCGTATTCAGCACCACCACCGCGCGGCCTTCGGCCAGCACGCGGGCGCCGCTGTCGCTCACCGCGAATTCGTAGAGGATCTGGTTGGTGTCGCCCGACAGGCGGCGCGCCTGCACCTGCAGCGCACCGTCGATGTCGTCGAGCCGCACCACCGACAGGCGCACGTTGCGTGCGCTTGCGAGGAAGCCGGCCGACGGCGCGCTTCCCTCGGCAGCCAGCAGACCGCCGTGCAGCGCCATGGCTTGCGCCGCGTATTCGATGGCGTTGGGCGCGAGCAGGCCGCCCGCGGTTCGCAGCGGGTTGTCCGGCAGCGCATGCGTGCGGGTGCTGCACTGAATGGACTCGGCATCCCAGCCTTCGAGCCGGTCGAGCAGGCACATGCTGCCGCTGTGCGGAATGCGCTCGGCAATGCCGGCGCGGTCGAGCGTCTGCGCAGCCCTGGTCACGCGCGGCGCTCCAGGTCGGCCACCAGCAGCACGTTGGCAAAGGGCGTTCCTTTGCTCATCGGAATGCTCTGGACGCGAAAGTCCAGCCGCTGCAGCGCCGCCACCCAGTCGGACAGCGGCCGACCCCAGGTGGGCGACACCTTGTGGCCGCGGATGCGCGTCACGGTGCGGTCGACCCACTGGCTGATGGCGAAGCCACGCTTGCTCGATGCATCGCCCACGCGCAGCAGCAGCCGGGCGTTCGCATTGCCGCCGCGCCGAAGCGCGTCGTGCACGCGCCGCAAGACGCCGTCCTGTGCTTCGATGCCCACGTAGTGCAGCACGTCGAGAATCACGACCAGGTCGCATTCGGGCAGCGGCACCGAGCACATGTCGGCGCAGACCAGCCGCGGCGCCGGCTGCAGATGCCCGATGGAAGCCTCGGCGCGCGCCACGTCCTTGGGCATCAGCTCGATGCCCGTGTAGTCAGCGGCTGGCGGCGTGGGCTTCCACGACGAGGGCCATCGGCCGTGCGCCTGCATGCGGCTCATCGATGCGAGCAGGCTCGCGAAGAGCCCCTGCCCGCAGCCGATGTCGACCACGCGGCGGTGCGCCGCATCGATCAGCCCGCGTTCGAGCAGCCCGCGGAACACCGGATCGCGTCCCAGCTTGCCGCGCGCGAAATGCCAGGCGAAGCTGCCGCCCTTCTTGTAGGGAACGGTGGCGGCCTCGTGAAGCTCGCGCCAGGCGGCATCGGTGGAAGAAGGTGCCGATGATGAAGAAGAAGGCAGCACCGCACTCATGATCCAAGGCCTTCCGGCAGGGTGACGGCGTGCAGGCGCTCGGCGCGCAGGCGTTCGAAAAGCAAGGGCAATACCTCCAGCAATACAGGGTTTCCCAAAGGGGTGCGCGCGGCGTTGCCGTCGTGCAGAAGCAGGATGTCGCGCGCCTGCAGCTTGCGGCCCAGGCGCGCCATGACCTTGGCGGGATCGCCTTCGCGTGTGTCGAAGCCGCGGCGCGTCCAGCTCACGAGCGACAGGCCCAGCCGGTGCAGCACCGGCTCGAGGAATGGATTGCGCAGGCCCGCCGGCGCGCGGAAGCAGGTCGGGCGCTGGCCGGTGGTGTCGGCCAGGATGTCCTGCGCGCGCGCGATCTCGCTCGCGAAGCCGCGCGGCCCGAGGAATGAAAAATTGTGCCGGTGCCGCGCCGTGTGGTTCTGGATGCTGTGGCCCCGCGCCACGATCTCGCGCGCCAGCGCCGGGTGAGCCAGCGCGCGCTCGGCAATGCAGAAGAAGGTGGCGCGCTGGCCATGTGCGTCCAGCAGGTCGAGCACCCGGGGCGTGACCTCGGGATCGGGCCCGTCGTCGATGGTGATGGCCACCTGGCGCCGGGCACCGGCGGCTTCGGGCAGGCGCGTGACATTGGGGCCCAGCAGGCTGCTGCGCGGCGTGAGCCCCGCGCCGGTGATCAGCGCGTGGTTCAGCGCAATCGCGCCGATCGCCCAGGGCATGGCGCCCGGCACCATGGCGCCGGCACCGATGGCCGCCACGTGCCAGGCCGCGCTGGCACGAATGGCAAGCGGCCAGGGCCAGGATTCGGTCGGAGCGGCAGAGGCGGACGGCATGGCGCGGGATTTTCCCATCAGCCGCGCCCGGGCGGCGTGGGCGCCACGCGGCGTGCGAACGCGGCCGACAGCAGCAATGCCAGCAAGGCGCCCGGCGCCACCACGCGGCCGATCGACGACAGCGCCGGAATGTCCGAGATCGCGATCAGCCCGAAGGACACCACCGTGGTCAGGTTGGCCAGCATCAGCGACGCCAGCGTGTCCTCGTCGGCCCGCCCGGCCACGCGCAGCTGGTCGAAGAACAGCGCGTAGTTGGAGCCCACCGCCACGATCAGCAGCAGCCCCACCAGGTGCAGGATGCCCAGCGGCACCTGCAGCACGGCCATGCCGCCCAGGGTGAGCACCACCGCGAAGACCAGCGGCTGGCACACCGCGAGGAGGCGCCGGCCCGAGCGCAGGTAGATGCCGAGCAGCACCACCACCGCCAGCGCGCCGAGCAGCACCTGCACGAAGGCCTCGTGCAGGTAGCGCTGGTAGAGCCCCGCGAGTTCGCGGCCCACATCGACCACCTGCACCTCGGGCACACCCGCCAGCGCCGCTTCGAGCCGGCGCGCGTCGAACTTCGCCCCGGGGTGCAGCACCACCAGCGTCGACCAGCCGCCGCCGGGGCGCTGGTACATGAGCGTGTTGACGACCGAACCGAGCGGGCCGTCCGCCAGGTCGACGCGCCGCACGGGCGCGAGCTTGCGCGCGGCTTCGACATCGGCCAGGAAGGGCCCGAGGCGTGCGGCCGGCAGCGGCGAGCCCTGCGTGGCCTCGGCCAGCCGGGTGCGCAGCGTGTCGCCGTCGGGCAGGCTGGCGAGCCGGGCCGATTGGGTCGCGATGCTCGGCAATATGCGCGTCACGGCCTCGAAGCCGCCGAGCTCGCCCTTGTCGACCAGTGCCTCGAGCCGCGCGGTGGCGGCTTCGGTGTTGCGCAGTGCGCTTTCTTCATCGGCGCCGTAGACCACGACCAGCGTGCCGCCGTCACCGGTGCCGATGTCGGCGCGCAGCATCTCGTCGAGCTGCTGGGCCGACTTGGGCACCGGGCTCATGGCGCCGAGGTCGGCGCGCCACAGATGGCCGCCCTGCCAGATGACCAGCACCAGCGCTGCCACGCCGAGCCCGGCGAGCACCCAGCGCAGGTGCGGCAGGCCGCGCACCAGCACGCCGGCCGCGTGCGCCATGTACCGGCGCATGCCCATGCCGGTGGCGCCATCGGGTGCGAGCACGGGCAATGCGTAGCGCGTGGCCAGCGCCGCGGCCACGAGCCCTGCGATGGAGAACACGCCCAGCTGCGCCAGACCCGGGAAGCCCGAGAACACCAGCGCCGCGAAGCCGCACACCGAGGTCAGCAGCCCGAGCCGCACGGTGGGCCAGTGCACCTCGCGCCAGCGCGCCCAGCCGGTGCCGGCCACGGCCGCGCCGCGCGCCTGGATCAGGTAGTAGATGGCGTAGTCGACGGTCTCGCCGATCAGCGTGCTGCCGAAGCCCAGCGTCATGCCGTGCACCGAGCCGAACACCACGCTGACCGCCGCGGTCCCCACCACCACGCCGGTGGCCACGGGCAGGAAGGCGATGACCAGCGCGCGCGGCGACGCAAAGGCCAGCAGCAGCAGGCCGCCCATCACGATGCCGCCCACGATCGCGAGGTGGATCGCCTCGGTCTTGATCTTGTCGCGGCTCAGCACCGAGAACACGGGCGGGCCGCTCAGCAGCAGCTTCGGCCGGGTGGCTTCGTCCATGCCGCGCGTGGCGGTGTCGAAAGCCGCATGCACGCTTGCAATGGCCTTCGACTGGGCATCGAGATCGCTGCCCGCCGCACGCGTGGTGGCGATCATGAGCGCGCGCGGCGCGCTGCGCGACATCCAGACGCCGTCTTCGCTGCGCGGTGCGCTGGCCGGCGTCAGCTCCACGGCAATGCGCTGGGTCTCGCCGGTGGGATCGCGGTCGAGCAAGGGTTTGATCGCGTTGCCGGCCGGCGTGCCCAGCATCGACAGCGTTTCGTAGATCGCGTCGCGCAGGCCTTCGGCGGTGAAATGTTCGGGCCTCACGCCCGGCGAAAGCTGGTAGCGGTGCGCGAAGACCCAGGTGCCGGCCTCGCTCCAGTCGCCGGTGTCGCCGTTCTGGATCAGGTCGAACAGCCGGCTCTCGCGCATGGACCTGGCCACCGCGCGCGACACGGCCGCGCGCTGCTGCGCGCTCGCGCCGCCCTCGATGCCGAGCATCAGCGTGCGCGATGCCACGCCGCTTTGCAGCTGCTCGATGAGCACCTGCTGCCGCGCGTCGGGGCTCTTGGGCAGGAAAGCGGAAAGGTCTGCGCTGAACTGCGTGCGCGCGATCTGCAGTGCGCCGCCGAGCAGCACCAGTGCCCAGGCCAGCAGCACCAGTGCCCGGCGCTGCCAGTCCGGCGGCCCTTCCCCCGCGGTCCCGCGCGCCCTCACGGCGTGGTGCGCCCGGCAGCGCCCGAAGGCACGGTGGGTGCGGCGCTTTGGCGCTCGGGCGTGATACTCATCACCGAGCGGTCGCCGCCGACGAACTCCATTTCAAGGCCCAGCACTTCGCTGGCGCGGCCGCTGATGCGGATGCTGCGCACCTGGGCCGCGAGCCGGCTGTCGGCCGGCACAAGATCGAGCGTCCAGTTGGCGGCCGAGCCGCCCACCGTGCTGCGGAAATAGCGCTGCAGCGTGGCGCCGTCGCCGCTCAGTGTGCCGCGCATGGCTTCGACCAGGCCGAGCAACTCGGGCATGCTGTCGAGCGTGAGGGTGCGGTTGCGGCCGCCGCGCGAGAGCGTCAGCGTGTTGCCTTCGACCGCCATGGTCTCCACACGCGGCGACAAGGTGCGCCGCACCAGCTTGTCGGGCGCATCGAAGCTCAGCGTGCCGCGCGCGTCGAGCGGGCCTTCGAGGCCGTGCACGAAGCGCTGCTCGGTGAAGCGGGCCTCGCCGCCCTTCTGCTTGGCAAGCAGCCCCATCAGGTCGGGCAGGTCGAAGGCCCACGCCGGCGCGGCGCAACAGGCCAGTGCCAGCAGCAGGCTCCTGCAAAGCCAGTCAAACCGAATCTTCGAGCCAGAAATCATGAAAGTTGAACCAGTTGTAGGGATGCGCGCGGCACAGGGCATCGAGGCGCGCCACGTAGGCTTCGACCGCCGCGCGGATGCGGCGTTCCCGCTCGGCGGGATCGGATGCCCGCTCGCTGAAGTCGGCCAGAAGGTCGAACCGGACATCGTAGCGCGCACCGCCGCCATAGAGCCCGGCCATGAAGAACACCTTGCGCCGCAGCAGCGCCGCCAGGCGGAACGGGCCGTCGTTGAAACTCGCCGGCTGCCCCAGGAACGGCAGCACGATGTTGTTGCCGCGCTGCTGCGCGGGCTGATCCTCGCTGCCCGGCAGGGTGCGGTCGACCAGCATGCCGCCGAGCCCGCCGCCGTCGAGCCAGTCTCGCAGCGCAAGCATCGAATGAGGGCGGCCGAGCGCGATCACGTGGGGCCGCAGCTCGGGCAGGCTGATCGCGTTGAGGATGGCCGTGATGCGCTGCGCATTGTCCGGATACATCAGCATCGCAAGCCGCAGTTCGTGCTTGTGCCGGCTGTTGTGCTTGCAGGCGCCCAGGGCCTCGAAGCTGCCGACGTGCGCGCCGAGCAGGAAGGCGCCGCGCCCTTTCAGTGCCTCGGCCTCGAGCGCCTGGTTGCCCTCGACCCTGACATCGAACAGGTCCATGCGTCCGCGCAGGAAGTACACGCGGTCGAGCACCGTCGATGCGAAGGCATGCAGCAGGCGGTAGCCGTCGAGCCAGCCGGCATGCGGGCCGATGGCCCTGAACAGGTAGCGCTTGATGTGGCGCCGCGGCGCGGGAGCGAACAGCAGGAAGTACAGGCTGATCGGCGGCAGCAGCAGGCGCGTGATGCGGCGCCCGCACACCAGTGCCATCAGGCAGATGAAGCGCAGCGCCAGCATGTTGCTGCGTTCGGGAGCGTGCGCCCAGTCGCCGCGCTGGCCTGCCTGCGCCGCGTCTTTCACGGCGCGCGTCTCGGCGTCGGTGTGGTTCATCACGCAGACTCTGGCACGGCGGCCCAGCGGCCGGTGACAGCCAGCACGCCGTCGCAGCGCACGTCGAAGCGCACGCCGCGCGCGGCGCCGGACTCGGGCTGCAGTTCGATGGAGAGCATGCTGCCCGGCCGCACGGGCGCCAGGAACTTGGCGGCCGCGAGCGTGGGATGGGTGCCCAGCCGGGCGACCAGCGCCGGCACGCGCTGCACGGCTTCCATGACCTCGGCCAGTATCAGCGCTCCCGGCAGCAGCGGCTGGCCGGGGAAGTGCCCCGCGAACGCCGGGTGATCAACGGGCACCGCATGGGCCAGCTGCACCGGCGTGTCGTCTTCCGCCAGCTGCGCGAGCGCGAATTCGCGCAGCGCACGCGCCGTGAGCTTGCCGGTGCCTTCGCGCGGAAAGGCCTTCACCTGCACCACGCGGCGCGGCACGAACACCGGCTCCAGCCGCTGGCGCAGCGCGGCAATGATCTGGCCGGCCGAGAGCGTGGGCGCCACCACGAAGGCCACGGGGCGCACCACGCCGTCGGCCACTTCGTCGGGCAGCCAGAACGCGCCGTCCTCGACGCCCGCGATGCTGTTGAGGTGGTAGTTCAGATGCGCGAGCGAGCTGCGCCGGCCCGCGACATGGATCAGGTCGTTGGCGCGGCCCAGCAGCCGGAAGCGGCGCGCGTCGAGCAGTTCGAGCACGTCGGCCATCGGCGTGGGCTCGGGCAGGAAGTCGCCGCTGAAGATGAAGCGCTCGGGCCCGTCGCCCTCACCTGCTTCGGCATGCACGCGGATCTCGCCGAAGGTGTCCCAGACTTCGCTCTGCGTGGTGCGGCGGGTGGCGACCTGGCCGGATTCGGTGCTGCCGTAGATCTCGATCAATACGCCGCCGAGCGCCTGCTCGGCCTGGGCCGCGAGCTGCGGCGAAAGCGGCGCGGTGGCGGAAAGCACCAGGTCGACCGGCGGCAGCTCGATGCCCGAGAGCAGCAGCGTCTTCAGGTGGAAAGGCGTGGTGACCAGCGCGCGCGGCCGCGGCACCGAGGCCAGCGTCTTGGCCACGTCGGCCGGAAAGAACGGCCGTCCGCTGTCGAATGCAGCACCGCCGAGCATGGCCAGCAGCGCCGACGACTCCAGCCCGTAGCTGTGCTGCACAGGCACGGTCGCAACCAGCGTCAGGCCGGCGAGCGATGGGAGGCCGAGCAGGCTGGAGAGCCGTTCCACGGCCACCGCGACATCGCCGACCAGCGTGTCCCAGCGCTTGGCATGCGGCTGCGGCGCGCCGGTGGAGCCGGAGGTCAGCAGGCTCACGGCATGCATGGCGCCGTCGATGGCCGGAACCTCGACGCCGGCCCCTTCGGAACCACACCGGTATTCGACCAGCAGGCGCGGCATGCCGGGCGTGGCGAGCGCGGCATCATCGATCAGGGCAAAAAGATTCGAGCCGCCGGATTCGAGCAGGCGCGCGAGCGTGTCGGGCCGCGCGTCGGGCGGCAGCAGGCTCGCATGGCCACGCACCAGCGCAGCCGCCAGGCCGACCGCAAACGCATAGCGGTCGACACAGAGATTGACCGCCCTGCCCTCGGCAGGCAGCGTCGGCGCGAAGCGGGCCACGTCGGCCAGGAACTGGCGCGTGCTCACGGGCACGCCGGCGCGCCAGGCCAGCGGTGCATCGAGGTCCCGATGGGCGATCAGCGGCAGCAGGCGGGTATCGGTGCTCACGCGGTCGGCCTCTGCTTCAATGGCTGCCGCTGCCGCTGCCGCTGCCGTGGTCGACGGGCGAAGCGCCCTGGAAGGCGCGCACCGCATCGATGAGCCGCGTGCGCTCGAACTCGGGGTGCAGCCGGTAGCGCACCAGGTGCTCGCCCACGAAAAGAAGCGTGACCGACAGCGGCGTCAGCACGTTCGCGAGCAGCGACCAGGCCGAAAAAGGCAGCGTCAGGTACACCACGATCGACGACACCACCACCAGCGCGAAATACACGGTCCAGATGCGCGTGAGCGTCGTCGTGTAGGCCAGCATGTGGCCCTTGAGCGGATGCACGCGCTGCGCGAACTGCGTGATCAGCGGCAGGCCGGGGCCGCGCAGCGAGGCGCCGAACCAGCCGCACAGGAGGCCGTTGATGGCGACATGCTGGAACACGTAGAGCCGGTTGGTGTCGCCCGCCTCACCCAGGAACACGAGCGCAAAGCCCCCGATGCCCAGCAGCAGGGCCGCGGCAAAACCCCAGCGGCCGAACTTGCTCGCGGCGAAGCCCATGGCGGCCAGCCACAGCGGGCCGAGCAGCACCACCACGGCCCACGGCTCGGTGGGGTGGAACAGCATCATCCAGTGGGAGAGGCCGGCATAGGCCACTCCCACCAGCAGCAGGAGCGCCAGTCGCCATCGAGACATGGATCAGGAAGCGCTGCGATGCTGGGCGACGTGGGTCGCGAGCGTGCGCAGCGACTGGAAGATCTGCTGATTGCGCTCATCGTCCGAGCGCAGCTGGAAGCCGTAGCGCCGGGACACTTCGAGCGCGACTTCGAGGATGTCGATGGAGTCGAGGCCCAGGCCTTCGCCATACAGCGGATCGGTGGGCACGATGTCCTCGGGCGCGACTTCGAGATTGAGCGCGTTCACCAGCAGGACGGCCAACTCTTTTTCAATCGGCGACTGTTCAGGTGAATCGCCGGCGGCGGGAATGGGGGGCTGAGCAGTCGATGACAAGAAAACCTCCTGAAACTTTTTCCGTAACTACCTCGGGGGCCGTGGATTATAGGAGGGAGGCTTGATTAGACTGCCCGCTTCGATACGACCCGGAGCCCCTCATGGCCGACCCTCTCTTGATCGCGCGCCACGACACCATCGAGTGCACCCTGCTGCCCAGCCTGGCCAACCGCCACGGCCTGATCACCGGCGCCACCGGCACCGGCAAGACAGTCACCCTGCAGACCATGGCCGAAAAGCTCTCGGGCATCGGCGTTCCGGTGTTCATGGCCGACGTCAAGGGCGACCTGACCGGCATGAGCCAGAAAGGCAGCATCGGCGAAAAAATGGCGGCCACGCTCAAGGAGCGGGGGATCGAGCTGCCCGAATCGGACGCCTGCCCCGTCACCCTGTGGGACGTGTTCGGCGAGCAGGGGCATCCGGTGCGCGCCACCGTCTCCGACATGGGCCCCCTGCTGCTGGGCCGCATGCTCGACGTGAATGAAACGCAAGCCGGCGTGCTGAACCTGGTGTTCAAGATCGCCGACGACAACGGCCTGCTGCTGCTCGACCTGAAGGATCTGCGCGCCATGCTGCAGTACGTGGGCGAGAACGCGAGCCAGTTCACCACCGAGTACGGCAACATCAGCGCCGCCAGCGTGGGCGCCATCCAGCGCGGCCTGCTGCAGATCGAGACCCAGGGCGGCGAGAAGTTCTTCGGCGAGCCGATGCTCAACATCGCCGACTTCATGCAGACGGTGGGCGGCAAGGGCGTGGTCAACATCCTGGCCGCCGACAAGCTCATGAACTCGCCGCGGCTCTACGCCACCTTCCTGCTCTGGATGCTGTCGGAACTGTTCGAACAGCTGCCCGAGATCGGCGACCCCGAACAGCCCAAGCTGGCCTTCTTCTTCGACGAAGCCCACCTGCTCTTCAACGAGGCGCCCAAGGCGCTGGTGGAGCGCATCGAGCTCGTGGTGCGGCTGGTGCGCTCCAAGGGCGTGGGCGTGTATTTCGTGACGCAGAACCCGCTGGACATTCCGGATTCGGTGCTGGCCCAGCTGGGCAACCGCGTCCAGCATGCGCTGCGCGCCTTCACGCCGCGCGACCAGAAGGCCGTCAAGGCCACGGCCACCACCATGCGCCAGAAGCCGGGGCTGGACATCGAAACCGCGATCACCGAGCTTGCGGTGGGCGAGGCGCTGGTGAGTTTTCTCGATGCCAAGGGGCGCCCCAGCGTGACCGAGCGCGTGTTCGTGGTGCCGCCCGGCAGCCAGATCGGCCCCGTCACGGCCGCGCAGCGCCAGGCGGTCATTGCCAATTCGCTCGTCGCCGGCGTGTACGAGAAGACCGTGGACCGCGAATCGGCCTACGAAAAGCTCAAGGGCCGGGCCGAAACCGCACCCGATGCACCGCCGGCCAAAACGGCGGGCGGCGGCAAGGGTGCGGCCGCAACGTCTGAAGGCAGCAGCATGCTGAACGACCTGCTCTTCGGCAGCACGGGTCCGCGCGGCGGCAAGCGCGACGGGCTGGTGCAGACCATGGCCAAGTCGGCGGTGCGGACCATGGGCACCTCGGTCGGCAAGGAGATCCTGCGCGGCGTGCTGGGCGGCATCTTCGGCGCCAAGAAGCGCTGAGAAAGGCCGCAGGGCCGCTCACCAGCGCAGCAGGCGCGGCCCGAGCACG
Organism: Variovorax sp. V93; assembly: GCF_041154485.1. NCBI lineage: Bacteria > Pseudomonadati > Pseudomonadota > Betaproteobacteria > Burkholderiales > Comamonadaceae > Variovorax > Variovorax sp. V93. The sequence goes on from NZ_AP028669.1 coordinate 2,883,825, forward strand.
GCGCCCACCAGCACGGGGAGCGCGATGCCGCTCACGTACCAGACCGCGAGGAAAGGCGCCGTCAATTCCATGCAGTGCAGCGCATAGACCGCCGCACCCACCCCGCCGGCCAGCGCGCCGGCGGCCGCACCGGCCAGCGCGGGCCGCGTGGGCGCCAGCCCCTTCAGGGCCAGCAGTGCCGCCGCAAAGACCGGCAGCGCCATGAGCCCGATGCTGACCGCGCAAACTCGCCACGATTCGCCCATGAGCAAGGGCATGCGCTCTTCGGCCGGCGCGTTGAACCAGGCCAGGGCCGCCATCGCCCACACGGCAAGCACCGGCACCGCGATGCCGATCCAGGCGCGCCGCACCGGCACGCCCGGTCGCGCGAGGCGCTGCGCCATCACGAAGGCGGCCGCCGCAATGCACAGCGGAAACAGCACCTTGACCCAGAACATCGGCCAGAACATGGCCTGCACCAGGTCGCGGCGCAATCCGTATTCGGTGAACAGGATCGCGAACGACAGCGGCAGCCCGGCGAGCAGCGCAAGCGCCAGGCGGCGCCCCGCGGCGCGGCGCGGCGCGGCCGTGGCGCCGGTCGCCAGCATGGCCACCAGATCGTCGGTCTTCATGGCGCCTTGCTCCTGAGCCTGGCGGCGAGCGCCTTGAGGCCGCGGTGGATGCCCACCTTCACGGCTGATTCGGACATGCCGGTCAGGCTTGCCGTCTCGGCCACCGAGAGGCCTTCGAGCTTCACGTGCACGATCGGCAGGCGCTGGCGCTCCGGCAGGGTCTGCAGCAGGCCGCCCAGGTCGCGCCGCGCATCGCTGGCCTCGATGGCCGATTCGGCGAACACCGCCAGGTCGTCGTCCAGCGGGTCATGCAGCGCTTCGCGCGCGGACTTGGCGCGCAGCAGGTCGATCATCTTGTAGCGCGCAATCGCATGCACCCAGGCCGTCAGCGGCTGGTCGCTCTGGTAGGTGTGGCGCTGGTTGTGCATGGCGAGCAGGCATTCCTGGACAAGATCTTCCACTTCATCGGGCCAGCCGAACAGGCGCTTGCCCAGAAAGGCGCGCAGATGCGCGCTGAGTTTTTGCAGAAATTCGCGATAAGCGGCTGCGTCGCCGTCGAGGCCGCGCAGGAACAGGCTGCGCAGCGCGGCTTCGGCGTCGCTCGTTCGCCTACTGCTGTCCATTGTGTTTCGTGCCATCGGACCGGCTGGTTACAGCCCTTTCGGAAAAAAGATCCCGCCGGATTGTGCCGTGCCCGGCGCAGACGCCGGCTGCGTCCTAGGCTAAGCTCGCCCGAACCCGTGGAAGGAGCGCCCCATGCCCCCTGCCAGTTCATGCCCTGAACAGTCCGCCGCCCGGAGCTGACGCCGATGCTGGCCGGGCTGGTTTCGCACCCCTGGGCCTATCCGGCGCTGGAGACGGTGCATATCGTCGGCATCGCGCTGCTGTTCGGCGGGCTGCTGGTGTTCGAGTTGCGCGTGCTCGGCCTTGGCCGGGAACTGCCGCAAAGGCAGTTGGCGCATCTGACGCTGTTGCCGGCGCTTGTCGGCTTCGGACTGTGCGCCGCCACCGGCCTCACGATGTTTTCCACGCAGCCCGGCGAGCTGCTGGCCAATTCCGCCTTTCGCATCAAGCTGTTCCTGATCGGCCTGGCAGGCGCCAACGCCATCTGGTTCCACCTTCGAGGCGGACTCGCATCCACCGGCGCCATATCCAGGCTGCAATGCCTGCTCTCGCTGGGGTTTTGGCTCGCTGTCATCATCTGCGGGCGCTGGATTGCCTACGTCTGAGCAAGGAGACCCAGATGATTGAGAGACGCTTGTTCATTGCCGGTTCACTCGGCCTGGCCCTGCCCTCCTGGGCGCACCACGGCTGGAGCAGCTTCGACCAGGACCGCCCGCTCTACCTGGAGGGGCGCGCGACCAAGGTCATGTGGCGCAATCCGCATGGCGAGGTGGAGCTCGAGCTGCCCGAGAACCCGACCCTGCCGGCCGACCTGAAGCAGCGCCCGCTGCCCAGGCAAAGCGCGAATGTCGACGGTCCCGCGCTGCTGGCCAAGGCGCAGCTGCCCACGCGGCGCGACCGCAAGTGGCTGATCGAACTCGCACCGCTCACGCGGCTGCAGGCCTGGGGGCTCGAGGAGATCAAGCCCGGCACCCCGGTGGCCGCGCTGGGCTTCACCTACACCGGTGAAAAAGGCGATCCGGTGCTGCGCGCCGAATACCTGTTCGTCGGCGGCAAGGCCTACGGCCTGCGCTCCTCGCCGGCCTGATCGGCGCACCGGCCGCGGCCCCCGGCGGCAATGACGACCCTCGCGCCCTGCTTGCCAGCCGCGCGAGTGATCGGTACATTGCATTTTTTGAGGGCCTCCAATGTCTGCAGATAGCACAGCGACCCCTTCTGAAACTACCGAGATTTCCGCGATCCCCGCCGTCCCTGCGACTTCAGCGATCCCCGTCTCGCCCCTTCCCCCGCTCCATCCTTCGTCGTCGACCGGCCACATCCGGCTGACCTCCCATGCCGGCGGCTTCGGCGCGCTGCCCATCCGCTGGGGCGCGGCCTCCGCCACCGAACGCGGGCCCGTGGTGGGCACCACGACGAAGCGGGCGCATCGCAACGTCATCGGTACGCACAGCGGGTCATACAGCGTCTATCGCGCACTGGCCGTGGCAGCCGGCGCCCTCAAGCGCGAACACAAGGCCGACCTGACCAACACCGCGCCCACCGACGTGATCGGCCCGTACCCGCAGTGGAGCGAGCCCGGGCGCATCGTCTCGCTCGACCCCTGGGGCGCGCTGGTGGCCGATGTGTTCTCCGCCGAGCTGGCGGCGGGCTACGACATCCGCCCGACCATCGCGATCACCAAGGCCCACGTGATCCTGCCCGAGGTGATCGAGGCGCTGCAAAGCGGCCGCCTCAAGGCCGACGGCCACTTCCTCACCGCCGGCGGCGCGGCCATGGTGACCAAGGCCGCCATCGAGCCCGTGTGGTACCTGCCCGAAGTGGCGCGGCGCTTCGGCTGCTCCGAAACCGACCTGCGCCGCACGCTGTTCGAAGAGACTGGCGGCATGTACCCCGAGCTCGTCACGCGTTCCGACCTCGAGGTGTTCCTGCCGCCCATCGGCGGGCAGACGCTCTACATCTTCGGCAACCCGCGCGACCTGGCCAACCCCGAGGTCGAGCTCACGGCGCGCATCCACGACGAATGCAACGGCTCCGACGTGTTCGGCTCCGACATCTGCACCTGCCGCCCGTACCTCACCCACGCCATCGAGGAATGCATCCAGGGCGCGCAGCGCGGCGGCGTGGGCCTCATCGCCTACTCGCGCAAGGAAGGCCGCGCGCTCGGCGAGGTCACCAAGTTCCTGGTCTACAACGCGCGCAAGCGCCAGGTGGGCGGCGACACGGCCGACCAGTATTTCGCGCGCACCGAGTGCGTGGCCGGCGTGCAGGACATGCGCTTCCAGGAACTGATGCCCGACGTCTTCCACTGGCTCGGCATCAAGAAGATCCACCGGCTCGTGTCGATGAGCAACATGAAGTTCGACGCCATCACCGGTTCGGGCATCGAGATCGGCGAGCGCGTGAACATTCCGGACGAACTGATTCCGGCCGACGCCCGCGTCGAGATGGACGCCAAGATGGCCGCAGGCTATTTCACGCCCGGCCCGGTGCCGGACGCCGAGGAACTCAAGAAGGCCAAGGGCCGGGGATTGAGCGAATGAGCGACCACAAGGAAAACAGCAGCAGCGACTACCTGCCCGCCGATGGCTCGGGCAGCCTGCCGCCGGGCAGCGCGGGAGACATCGATCCGGCGATCGAGTTCACCCCCGATACCAGCCACCCCGCGGGCGCCGCCACGGTGCTGCGCACCACCGCCGCCATCCGCGAGCGTGCCGCGGCGCTGCTGGCGCGCGCGCGCCGGGGCGAGTCGCAGTGGTTCCGCATCGCCGGCAGCGATGTGCTCGAAGACGCGGCGCGCACCGTCGCCGAGGTCACGCGCGAGCGCTATCCCTGGGACACCATCCCGTACCACAGCCGCTGGCGCCACTTCGAGGCCGGCGGCATCGACCGGCTGAAGCAACTCGACGAACTGCTCGGCAAGGGCGTCGATGCCCGGCAGCGCGCCAGCGCGCACATCGACCTCGTGCTGGTGAGCGTGCTGCTCGATGCCGGCGCAGGCCCCGGCTGGCACTACATCGAGCCCGCCACGGGCGAGCGCTTCACGCGCTCCGAGGGCCTGGCCATCGCGAGCTTCCATGCCTTCACGAGCGGCCTGTTCTCGTCCAACCCCGACCATCCGCTGCAGGCCGATGCCGCCGGCCTGCGCGGCCTGGTGACGGATCGGCTCGGCGACGCCTTCCAGGTCAGCGACGTCAATCCGCTGGTGGGCCTGGCCGGCCGTGCGGTGCTGCTGCGCCGGCTCGGCGAGGCGATGAGCGAGCAACCCGAGACCTTCGGCGACGAGGGCCGGCCTGCCGGCATGTTCGATGCGCTGGTGGCTCCGTTCGGCGCGGCCGCACCGCCCACGGCCGAGATCACGGCGCACCAGATCCTCTCGCTGCTGCTCGAAACGCTCTCGGGCATCTGGCCCTCCGCCAATTCCATCGACAGCATCGCGCTCGGCGGCAGCGACACCACGGGCGGCATCGGCTCGAGCGACCCGGCACTGGCGCTCGGCGACTGCTGGCGGCACAGCGCGGTGCGCGGCCCCGGCCTCACCAACGGCTGGATGCCGTTCCACAAGCTGTCGCAATGGCTGACCTATTCGCTGCTCGAACCCTTCGAGTGGGCGGGCGTGAAGGTGCGCCATCTCGATGCGCTCACGGCGCTGCCCGAATACCGCAACGGCGGCCTCTTGATCGACAGCGGCGTGATCGTGCCGAAGGACCCCGCCTTTCTTGCGCGCACCTGGAAAGCCGGCGACGAGTTCATCGTCGAATGGCGCGCCCTCACCGTCGCGCTGCTCGACGAACTGGTGCCGTACGTGCGCAAGATCCTCGACCGCACCGAGGAAGAACTGCCGCTGGCCTGCGTGCTCGAGGGCGGCACCTGGGCCGCCGGCCGCGTGCTGGCACAGCGCTTGCGAGACGGATCGCCACCGCTCCTGATCGAAAGCGACGGCACCGTCTTTTAGACTCCCGGGTCCAGCAACGGCAGAAAAAATCCAATGAGCAACGTCCACCTCGTCGACCACCCCCTCGTCCAGCACAAGCTCACGCTGATGCGCCGCAAGGACGCCTCCACCAACAGCTTCCGCCGGCTCCTGAACGAAATCAGCATGCTCATGGCCTACGAGGTCACGCGCGACATGCCGATGCAGGACATCGAGGTCGAGACCCCGCTCGAGACCATGCAGGCCAAGGTCATCGACGGCAAGAAGCTGGTGCTGGTGTCCATCCTGCGCGCGGGCACCGGCATCCTCGACGGCATGCTCACCGTGGTGCCGGGCGCGCGCGTCGGCCACATCGGCCTGTACCGCGACCCGAAGACGCTGACCGCCGTCGAGTACTACTTCAAGATGCCCGGCGAAATGGAGAACCGCGACGTGATCGTGGTCGACCCGATGCTGGCCACCGGCAACTCGGCGGTGGCCGCGGTCGAACGGCTCAAGGAACTGAACCCCAAGTCGATCAAGTTCGTCTGCCTGCTCACCTGCCCCGAAGGCATCGCGACCATGCAGAAGGCCCACCCCGACGTGCCGATCTACACCGCCGCGATCGACCGGGAGCTCAACAGCCACGGGTACATCCTTCCCGGGCTCGGCGACGCCGGTGACAGAATTTTCGGCACGAAGTGACGCCGACGTCCTCTGACGGCGGCCTGCTGCTCATCTGGCAGCAACAAGAAAATTTCCATACCTCGAGGAGAAGCACCGTGACAGCACGCCGTCAGTTGATCATTCGTTCCGCCGCCATTGCCGCAGCAGCGCTTGCGGCCGGCGCGCCGGGCCTTGCGCTCGCGCAGGCCAAGCTCAAGGTGGCGGCGGTGTACACCGTGCCTTTCGAGCAACAATGGGTCGGCCGCATCCACAAGGCGCTCAAGGCGGCCGAGGCGCGCGGCGAGATCGAATACAAGGCGACCGAGAACGTCAGCAACGCCGACTACGAGCGCGTGATGCGCGAGTACGCCACCGGCGGCAACCAGCTGATCCTCGGCGAGGTGTTCGGCGTGGAAGCGGCGGCGCGCAAGGTCGCGAAAGACTTTCCCAAGGTCGCCTTCCTCATGGGCTCTTCGCTCAAGCCGCAGGCGCCCAACTTCAGCGTGTTCGACAACTACATCCAGGAGCCGGCGTACCTGAGCGGCATGGTGGCTGGCGGCATGACCAAGAGCAATCGCATCGGCATGGTCGGCGGCTTCCCGATTCCCGAAGTGAACCGGCTCATGAATGCGTTCATGGCGGGCGCGAAGGAAACCAATCCCAAGGTCGAATTCAGCGTCAGCTTCATCAACAGCTGGTTCGATCCGCCCAAGGCCAAGGAAGCGGCCTTCGCGATGATCGACAAGGGGGCAGACGTGATGTACGCCGAGCGCTTCGGTGTCTCGGACGCGGCCAAGGAAAAAGGCAAGCTCGCGATCGGCAACGTGATCGACACGCAGGCGCAGTACCCCGATACGGTGGTGGCTTCGGCGCTCTGGAACTTCGAACCCTCGGCCGACCGCGCGATCAAGCTCGTGAAGGAAGGCAAGTTCACGGCCGAGGACTACGGCCCTTATTCGATGATGAAGCACAAGGGCTCCGAACTCGCGCCGCTGGGCACCTTCGAGAAGAAGGTGCCGGCGGACATCGTCGCCAAGGTCAAGGCCAAGCAGGCCGACATCCTCGCGGGCAAGGTCACTATCAAGGTCGACGATTCGCAGCCGAAGTCGACCGCGAAGTGAAGGGTCCGATGACGATGCGCTGGCGTTCTCTTCTCGCGGCCGGCGTGCTGGCCTTCGGCTTGGCCGGCTGTGCCGGTGTCTACAAGAGCCCCGGCGCCGCCGACGGCAGCGTGCGGCTGGACGACACGCCGCGCATCGCGGTGATCTCGGCCTTCCAGCCCGAGCTCACGCTGCTGCTGAACCGGCTCCAGCAGCCGGCGAAGCACAGCGTCAACGGCGTCGAGTTCACCACCGGCACGCTCGAAGGCAAGCCGGTCGTGCTGTTCCTCTCCGGCATCAGCATGACCAACGCGACGATGAACACGCAGCTGGTGCTCGACCGCTTTCGCGTCAGCCACATCGTGTTCAGCGGCATCGCGGGCGGCGTGAACCCGCAGCTGCACGTGGGTGACGTCACGGTGCCGGCGCAATGGGGCCAGTACCTCGAGGTGCTGATGGCGCGCGAAACCGCGCCCGGCAAGTTCACCGCGCCGCCCTTCATCACCGATGCCACGCTGCCCAATTTCGGCATGATGCATCCGCGGCCGGTGGAAGTGCGTTCCGCGGCGCATCCGCAGATCGCGCGCAAGTTCTGGTTCGAGGCGGACCCCAAGATGCTCGAGGTGGCGCGCAGCATCCGCAATGTCGACCTGGCGAACTGCAGCGCCGGCAAGTGCCTGGCGCGCAAGCCCCAGCTCGTCGTCGGCGGCAACGGCGTCTCGGGCCAGGCCTTCATGGATAACAAGGCCTACCGCGAATACACCTTCAAGACCTTCCAGGCCAACGTGCTCGACATGGAAACGGCGGCCGTAAGCATGGTGGCCTACAGCAACGGCGTGCCTTACATCGCCTTCCGCTCCCTCAGCGACCTGGCGGGCGGCGGCGAAGGCGAGAACGAGATGGGCACCTTCATGGGCATTGCGGCCGACAACTCGGCCAAGGTCATGCTGGCGTTCCTGGCTGCATGGAAATGACCCTGCCTTTTCTCCCTCCCCTTTCGGGGGAGGGTTGGGGTGGAGGCACGCGGCCTTCGATCGATCACCGTGGCGTTGCGGGCGCTGCTCGCCCTCATCCCAGCCTTCCCCCGGAAGGGGAAGGAGCAATACCTTCATGAGCAGCACAGCGGTTCTCCGCCTCCACGGCATCACCAAGCGCTTCGGCACCCTCGTCGCCAACGACGCCGTCTCCCTCGACCTGCATGCGGGTGAGGTGCTCGCGCTGCTGGGCGAGAACGGCGCGGGCAAGTCGACGCTCATGTCCATTCTGTTCGGCCACTACGTCGCCGACGAAGGCAGCATCGAGGTGTTCGGTGCGCCACTGCCTGCGGGCAATCCCAAGGCGGCGCTGGCCGCGGGCGTGGGTATGGTGCACCAGCACTTCACGCTGGCCGACAACCTCAGCGTGCTCGACAACGTGATGATGGGCACGGAGCCGCTCTGGCGCCCGGTCTCGCGCCGGGCAGCCGCACGCGCGAAGCTGCTCGAGGTGGCGCAGCGCTTCGGCCTGCCGGTACAGCCCGACGCCAAGATCGGCAGCCTCTCGGTCGGCGAGCGGCAGCGCGTCGAGATCCTCAAGGCGCTGTACCGCGGCGCGCGCATCCTGATCCTCGACGAGCCGACCGCCGTGCTGACGCCGCAGGAAAGCGAAGCCCTGTTCGCCACGCTCGCACAGATGGTGGCGCAGGGCCTGTCGGTGATCTTCATCAGCCACAAGCTGGGCGAGGTGCTGCGCGTGTCGCAGCGCATCGCGGTGCTGCGCGGCGGCAAGCTGGTGGCCGAGGCGCGCACTGCCGAGACCACGCAGGCGCAGCTCGCGCTGTGGATGGTCGGGCATGAGGTCGAAACCCCGCAGCGCCGGCCGGCCAGATCGGTGGGCGATGCGGTCTGCGTGCTCGACCACGTGAGCACCGCATCGGACAAGGACCAGGGGCAGAACCGGTTGCGCGAGGTGTCGCTCACGCTGCGCGCCGGCGAGATCACCGCCATCGCGGGCGTCTCGGGCAACGGCCAGGCGGCGCTGGCCGAGCTGCTGTGCGGCACGCGCCGCGCCACCTCGGGCACGGCCCTCCTGATGGGCCGCGCGCTGCCGCCCTCGCCCGCCCGGCTGGTGCAGCGCGGCGTCGCGCGCATTCCCGAGGACCGGCACGCGGTTGGCGTGGTCGGCGACCTGCCGGTGTGGGAGAACGCGGTGTCGGAGCGGCTGCGCAGCCCGGTCTTCTCGCGCTGGTCGTGGTTCGTGCGGCGCGCGGCCGCGCGGCTGCATGCGCGGCGCATCGAAAAGGCGTTCGACGTGCGCGGCGCAGGCCTGATGGCGCCGGCCCGTTCGCTTTCGGGCGGCAACATGCAGAAGCTGATCCTGGGGCGCGCGCTGCTCGCGCCCGAGCAGGATGAAGAAGACCCGGACAACAGGAAATACCCGACCCGTGCGCCGCGGCTTATCGTCGCGCACCAGCCGACCTGGGGCCTGGACATCGGCGCCGTCGCCTACGTGCAGCAGCAGCTCATTGCCGCGCGCGATGCGGGTGCGGCGGTGCTGGTGATTTCCGACGACCTCGACGAAGTGCTTGCGCTCGGCGACCGCGTGGCCGTGATGCATGGCGGCCACCTCGGCGAAGCACGCCCGGTCGCGGCCTGGACGCGCGAAGCCATCGGGCTGGCGATGGCCGGCGCGGCGGCGCCGCAGCAGCCACACGCGGGAGCCACGCCATGATGCGGCTCGAACGACGCCACCAAAGCTCGCGCGCCGCGCTGGTGCTGGCACCCATCGGCGCGGTGGCCTTCACGATGGCGGTGAGCGCGCTGCTCGTGCTCTGGGCCGGCGCACCGGTCGACCGCACCTACGCATTGCTGCTGCAGGGCGGCTTCGGCTCGGTGTTCGCGTGGAGCGAAACGCTGACGCGCGCCATTCCGCTGATCCTTACGGGGCTGGCCGCGACGGTCGCCTTCAAGGCGCGGCTCTTCAACATCGGCGCCGAGGGGCAGCTGTTCGCGGGCGCCCTCGCGGCCGTGGCCGTGGGCGGCATGCATGGGGGCAGCGGCTTCGAGCTGCCGCCCTGGCTGCTGTTTCCGCTGATGATGCTGGCCGCCGCCGCGGCGGGCGCCCTGCTGCTGCTCGGCCCGGCGCTCATGAAGAACAGGCTCGGCGTCGACGAGGTGGTGACCACGCTGCTGATCAACTTCATCGTGCTGCTCGGCGTGTCGGCGCTGCTCGACGGGCCGATGAAGGACCCGAGCGCCATGGGCTGGCCGCAGAGCGTGTCTCTGCAGTCCGAACTCGAACTCGGCAAGCTGGTCGCGCAAACGCGCGTGCACACCGGCCTCGTCTGGGCCGTGTCGCTCGCCGTGATGGTGTGGGCGATCTTCAAGTACACGGTGCTGGGCTTCGACATTCGCGCAGTCGGCGCCAATGCGCGCGCCGCCGCCTTTGCCGGCGTGCCGGTCACGCGCACCGTGGTGATGGTGGCGCTGCTCTCGGGTGCGCTGGCGGGCCTTGCGGGTGCCATCGAGGTGGCGGGACGCACCAGCTACGTCACGCTCGACATGTCGCCGGGCTACGGCTACACGGGCATCGTGATCGCGATGCTTGCGGGCCTGCATCCCCTGGGCGTGATCGCCGCGGGCGTATTCGTGGCCGGCGTGCTGGTCGGGGCCGACACCATGAGCCGCGCCGCGGGCGTGCCGACCTACATCGCCGACGTCATCGTCGCGGCCTCGCTGGTCGCGGTGCTGGTGGCGACGCTGCTGACGCAATACCGGGTGCGGATGAAATGACCGATCTGGCGCCTGCGTCTTTGCTCCTTCCCCCGCCGGGGGAAGGCTGGGATGGGGGCATCGGCGCCCACATCGAGCGCCGCGTGCCCCCACCCTCCCCCGGAAGGGGAGGGAGAAACACGAAATGACCGACCTGTTCGACATCCTCGCCAACCCGGCTTTCTGGGTCGCGGTGCTGCGCATCGCCACGCCGCTGATCCTTGGCACGCTGGGCGTGCTGCTGTGCGAGCGCGCGGGCGTGCTCAACCTCGGCATCGAGGGAATCATGGTCGCGGGCGCCTTCACCGGCTGGCTCGCGGTGTATGCCGGCGCGCCGCTCTGGGCCGGCGTCGGCGTGGCCGCGCTCACCGGCATGGCGTTCGGGCTGCTGCACGCCTTTCTCACGGTGGGCCTGGCCCTGTCGCAGCACGTCTCGGGGCTGGGTATCACGCTGCTGGCCACCGCGCTGAGCTACTTCGGCTACCGCGTGAGCTTTCCGAAGGTGAACACGCCGCCGACCATCACGCCGTTCGCGCCGATGGAGTGGCTGCCGGTGCCCATCCTGAAAGCACAGACCACGCTCACGCTGTTCGCGCTGCTGCTCGTGCCGGCCGTCGCCTGGGTGCTGTACCGCACGCCGCTCGGGCTCGCCGTGCGCATGGTCGGCGAAAACCCGCAGGCGGCCGAGAGCCAGGGCGTATCGGTCGCGGCCACGCGTACCGGCGCCATCGTGGCGGGTTCGGCGCTGATGGGCATGGCTGGCTCCTTCCTCACGCTGTCGGCCTTCAATGCCTTCTTCTTCAACATGGTGAACGGCCGCGGCTGGATCTGCGTGGCGCTGGTGGTGTTCGCCTCGTGGCGGCCGGGCAAGGCCCTGCTCGGTGCGCTGCTGTTCGCATTCTTCGATGCGCTGCAGCTGCGGCTGCAACAATCGGGCGATGCCGTGCTGCCCTACCAGATCTACCTGATGCTGCCGTACCTGCTGTCGATCCTCGCGCTGGTGCTGGTGGCGCGCAAGGCGAGCTATCCGCAGGCGCTGATGAAGCCCTATCGCAAGGGGGAGCGTTGATGAAGACGAAGACCGCCGCAGGACGAGGAATCCTGTTCGCTGCACTGCTGGCGCTATGCGGCGCAGGCGCGCACGCGCTGGGCAGCGACTACGGCTACGACACCTTCAAGACCCCCGATTCGGTCAGCTGGGTGCAGCTGTGCGGCACATGGGGCAAGGACCACCAGGGCACGTACCGCGTGGTCCATGCCGAGCAGTACGCGCAATCCTTTCTCTATGTGCAGCGGATGACGCGCGATGCCAACGGCAGCCTGCATGCCGCGCACACCACCGCCATCGCCGAACTCGACAACGACCACGCCGAGATCGCGCTCGCCGAACTCACTTGCCGCGCCACGCCGCGCGGCATCGTGGTGACGGCGCGCGCCACCTCCGGCCATGATGACAAGCTGCGCCGCGTGACCATCGAGGTGGGGCCGGCGCCCGGGCAGTACCGCTATCGGGCGCAGCGCACGCGCTGAACGAATCTCCCTCGCGGTCACCTGCGCTGCGCATGCGACCGAAAATCCCCCGCATCCGCACCTCGGAGCCCCCACGATGCTCGACCTCCTGATCACCAACGCCACCCTCCCCGACGGCCGCCCGGACATGTCGATCGCGGTGCAGGGCGGCCGCATCACCGAAGTCACCGCCGGGCTCGACGCGCCGGCGCTCGACAAGCTCGATGCCCAGGGCCTGCTCGTTGCGCCGCATTTCGTCGATCCGCACTTCCACATGGATGCCACGCTGAGCTATGGCCTGCCGCGCATCAACCAGAGCGGCACCTTGCTCGAAGGCATTGCGCTGTGGGGCGAACTCAAGCCGCTGCTCACGGCCGACGCGCTGATCGAGCGTGCGCTGGCCTATTGCGACTGGGCGGTGGCCAAGGGCCTGCTGGCCGTGCGCTCGCATGTGGACACGAGCGACCCGAGTCTGCTCGCGGTCGATGCGCTGCTCGAGGTCAAGCGCAAGGTCGCGCCGTACCTCGACCTGCAGCTCGTGGCCTTTCCGCAGGATGGCGTGCTGCGCTCGGCGGGCGGCGTGGACAACCTGAAGCGCGCGCTCGACAAGGGCGTCGACGTGGTCGGCGGGATTCCGCATTTCGAGCGCACCATGGCCGATGGCGCCGCCAGCGTCAAGCTGCTGATGGAGCTTGCAGCCGAGCGCGGCAAGCTGGTCGACATGCACTGCGATGAGTCGGACGACCCGCTCTCGCGCCACATCGAAACGCTGTCTGCCGAGACCTGGCGCCTCGGCATGCAGGGCCGCGTGACGGGCTCGCACTGCACCTCGATGCATTCGATGGACAACTACTATGTGAGCAAGCTGCTGCCGCTGATTGCGCAAAGCGGCGTCAGCGTCGTTTCCAACCCGCTCATCAACATCACGCTGCAGGGCCGCCACGACAGCTATCCCAAGCGCCGCGGCATGACGCGCGTGCCCGAGCTGATGGCCGCCGGCGTGAACGTCGCCTTCGGCCATGACTGCGTGATGGACCCGTGGTACGGCATGGGCTCGGGCGACATGCTCGAGGTGGCGCACATGGGCCTGCACGTCGCGCAGATGACCAGCCAGGCCGGCATCCGCCAGTGCTTCGAGGCGGTGACCACGAACGCCGCGCGCGTGATGCACCTCGAAGGCTACGGCCTCGAGGCGGGCTGCGACGCGAGCTTCGTGCTGCTGCAGGCGCGCGACCCGGTCGAGGCGATCCGGCTGCGCGCGACGCGGCTCAAGGTGTTCCGCAAGGGGCGCCTGCTGGCGGAAACGCCGGCCGCGACGGCCACGCTGCATCTGCCGGGCCGCGCGCAGGCCACCAGCTGGATGAGCCGCAAGTCCTAGCGTCTCAGGCTTCGGGCGCGATGGCCTCGGCGTACTCGTAGAGCGCGCCCAGGATCTCTTCGCCGCGCTCGTCCGCGGTCTCGGACAGCGCATCGACTTCGCTGAACAGCATTTCGATGGTGCGCGCCCCGCCCTCGCCCTTGAACAGCCGCGCGGCGCGCAGCGCCTCCCAGCGTTCGGCCTCTTCCGGGCTGAGCAGCTCGGGCCAGTTGCGTGCACGGTAGCGAAAGAGGATTTCCTCGAGCCGCCCGTCGTCGAAGCCGGTGCGGTCCTTGGCGAGCTCCTCGGGCGACAGCGCGCGCAGCTGGTTCAGTCGGCGCCGGTCGCCGTTGCCGACGAAGCCGCCGTAGAGGTCCTCATCGACATCGGGCACCGCCTCCTTGGGGCGGGCGTACACCTGCGACCAGATGGCACTCATGTCGGGCAGGTCGCGCGCAATGGCCGCATGGCGCAGCGCTGCATCGAGGTCGACGTTCCAGCGCTCGGCCATGGCCGGCGCGAGCGTGCGCAGGTTGCCGACGACCATGGGCGACTTGTTCAGGTGGATGCCCTTGACCGGCAGGCGGACCATGCCTTCAGGCAGGTCGGCGGTGCGCGTGAACAAGCGCAGGCGCAAAGTCTCAACGTCCAGATCGCGCAGCTCGCTGGGGTCGTGGGCCAGGTCCCAGGCGATCAGTTCGTTCTTGTTGGTTGGATGGCTCGCGAGCGGCCACATCACGCCGAGGCAGCCGCGCTCGACCGGGAACATGCCCGATACGTGCAGGAAAGGCCGCGCCGTCTCGCGCATGGCCGGCAGGCCGAGCTCGCTGGCAACGCGGTCCTTCTTGTGCAGGCCGAAGGCGAATTCGAACAGCTTGGGCTGGCGCTCGCGAATGAGCCGCGCCAGTGCGATGGTGGCGCGCACGTCGGACAGCGCATCGTGCGCGGACTCGTGCAGCAGGCCATTGGCGCGCGCCAGGTCCTCGAGCTTGAAGCTGGGCTTGCCGTCTTCCTTCTTCGGCCACTCGATGCCGTCGGGCCGCAGCGCATAGGTGAGGCGCACCACGTCCAGCAGGTCCCAGCGGCCGCAGTCGTTCTGCCATTCGCGGGCGTACGGGTCGATGAGGTTGCGCCAGAACAGGAAGCGCGTGACCTCGTCGTCGAAGCGGATGGTGTTGTAGCCCACGCCGATGGTGCCGGGCTGCGAGAAGGCCTTCTCGATCTGCGCGGCAAAGGCATGCTCGGGGATGCCGCGCTCCAGGCAGAGCTGGGGCGTGATGCCGGTGATCAGGCAGGCCTCGGGGCTGGGCAGGTAGTCGGGCGCCGGCTTGCAATAAATCATCAGCGGCTCGCCGATCTCATTGAGCTCGGCGTCGGTGCGGATGGCGGCAAACTGCGATGGCCGGTCGCGGCGCGGCACGGCGCCGAAGGTTTCGTAGTCGTGCCAGAGAAAGGTGTGGTTCATTCAGAGCAAGGGGGAAAACAATCGTGCAAGCGCGTCGCCGAGGCGGCGCCAGAAACTCTGCGGCCGGTGGGCGCGCACCGCACCGGAGCTGTGGAGATCGGTCTCGAACTGCGCGGCCAGGGGGCGTGCCAGTTCGGGACCGTAGACCACCGCGCTCACTTCGAAATTGAGCCTGAAGCTGCGGTTGTCGAAATTCGCGGTACCGATCATCGCGCAATGGTCGTCGACCACCAAGGTCTTGGAATGCAGCATGCGCGCCTTGTACTCCCAGACCTTGACTCCCGACGCAATCAGCTCATCGAAGTAGGAGCGCGCGGCCGCGCTCACGATGGCCGAATCGCTGCGCCGCGGCACCAGGAGGCGCACGTCCACGCCGCGCAGTGCCGCGCTGGTGAGCGCCATCATGGCGGGCTCGCCGGGCACGAAGTACGGCGTGGTGAGCCAGGCCCGCTCGCTCGCCGAATGGATCGCCTCCACGTGCATGCGGTGGATGGGCTCCAGCATGTTGTCCGGGCCGCTGGTCACGATCTGCACGGGAATGTCGCCGGCTTCGACCTGCGGCAGCATCGCGCCCATCAGGTGGTCGATGTCGCGGAGGTCTTCGCCGGTGGCATAGGTCCAGTCCTCGAGGAAGGTGGTCTGAAGCCAGCGCACCGCGCTGCCCTCGATGCGCAGGTGGACGTCATGGTAGGCGTCGGGCCGGGTGCGCTTGTCTTCCTCGTCGGTGATGTTGACGCCGCCGGTAAAGCCCACGCGGCCGTCGCACACGACGATCTTGCGGTGGGTGCGGTAGTTGGTCACCGGGCGCAGGCGGCGGCCGATGCGCGTGTCGTGGAAGAGCGCAACCTGCACGCCCGCGGCACGCAGCGGCGCCATGAACTTGCGGCCGATGCGCTTGGAGCCCAGTGCGTCGAGCAGCAGGCGCACGGCCACGCCCTGCCGGGCGCGCTCCACCAGCAGGTCGCGCAGCGCGGTGCCGATCTTGTCGGGCTCGAAGATGTAGTACTCGAGATGGATGTGGTCGCGCGCCGCGCGCACCGCGTCGAAGATGGCATCGAAGGTGCGCGCGCCGCCCGAAAGCAGCGCCACGCCCGTCGCGCTGGACACCGGCAGCCCACAGGCCGCGGTCCCCAGCCGTGCCATCTGCTGCAGCGCCGGCGGCGCGTTCTGCGCCGCGTCGCGCACGCGCGCCAGATCGGCCTGCGTATGCGCGCTGGCGCGGCTGCGCAGGCGCCTGACGCGCTGCTTGCGCAGGCGCTGCGGCCCGAGGAAGTAATAGATGACGAAGCCCGCGAACGGCAGCAATGCGAGCGACAGGATCCAGCTCATGGTGGACACCGGCGCGCGCTTCTGCATCACGATCCAGACCGACAGCACGGCGATATAGCCGCTCCAGGCCAGGGAGAGGCCGGTTTTCCATTCCTGGCTGAGTTCGGGGAGGATCAAAGTAAAACTGCGTACGGATAGATTTCGGCCAAAAAAAAGCCGGCAGCGAATGCTACCGGCCTTTTGGGTACTGCCAGGAAGAGCGCGGAACCGGCTTTGCCGGTCCGCCTTATCCAGCAGCAGCTTCCTCGGCTTCGGGCTTGGACTTGCCTTCCTTCTTCGGCAGCGGCTGGATGTCCAGCTGCACTTCGCCCTTGTCGTCGATGTCGACCGACAGGCGGCCGCCATCGATCAGGCGTCCGAACAGCAGCTCGTCGGCCAGCGCGCGACGGATCGTGTCCTGGATCAGCCGCTGCATCGGGCGGGCGCCCATCAGCGGATCGAAGCCCTTCTTCGCCAGGTGCTTGCGCAGGCCATCGCTGAAAGTGACGTCGACCTTCTTCTCGGCCAGCTGCGTTTCCAGCTGCAGCAGGAACTTGTCGACCACGCGCAGGATGATCTGCTCGTCGAGCGCCTTGAAGCTCACGATCGCGTCCAGGCGGTTGCGGAACTCCGGCGTGAACAGGCGCTTGATGTCGGCCATCTCGTCGCCCGCCTGGCGCGGGTTGGTGAAGCCGATGGTCGCCTTGTTCATGGTCTCGGCACCCGCGTTGGTGGTCATCACGATGATCACGTTGCGGAAGTCGGCCTTGCGTCCGTTGTTGTCCGTCAGGGTGCCGTGGTCCATGACCTGCAGCAGCACGTTGAAGATGTCCGGATGCGCCTTCTCGATTTCGTCGAGCAGCAGCACCGCGTGCGGCTTCTTCGTGATGGCTTCGGTCAGCAGGCCGCCCTGGTCGAACCCGACGTAGCCCGGAGGCGCGCCGATCAGCCGGCTCACCGCATGGCGCTCCATGTATTCGGACATGTCGAAGCGGATGAGCTCGATGCCCATGATGTAGGCCAGCTGCTTGGCCGCTTCGGTCTTGCCGACGCCGGTGGGGCCGCTGAACAGGAACGAGCCGATCGGCTTGTCCTCGCGGCCGAGGCCCGAGCGCGCCATCTTGACGGCCGAAGCCAGCACCTCGAGCGCCTTGTCCTGGCCGAACACGACGCTCTTGAGGTCGCGCTCGATCGTCTGCAGCTTGCCGCGGTCGTCATTGCTGACGTTGGCCGGGGGAATGCGCGCGATCTTCGCGACGATGTCCTCGACCTCGGTCTTGCTGATGGTCTTCTTGCGCTTGTTCGCCGGCAGGATGCGCTGGGCAGCGCCGGCCTCGTCGATCACGTCGATGGCCTTGTCGGGCAGGTGGCGGTCGTTGATGTACTTGGCGCTCAGCTCGGCCGCGGCCTGCAGGGCCGCCACTGCGTACTTGACGCCATGGTGCTCTTCGAAACGCGACTTCAGGCCCTTCAGGATGTCGACGGTTTCCTGCACCGTCGGCTCGACCACGTCGACCTTCTGGAAACGGCGCGACAGGGCCGCGTCCTTCTCGAAGATGCCGCGGTATTCGCTGAAGGTGGTGGCGCCGATGCACTTGAGCTGGCCGCTCGAGAGCGCCGGCTTCAGCAGGTTCGACGCGTCGAGCGTGCCGCCCGAGGCTGCGCCCGCACCGATCAGGGTGTGGATCTCGTCGATGAACAGGATCGCGTTCGGCTTGTCCTTGAGCGACTTGAGCACGCCCTTCAGGCGCTGCTCGAAATCGCCGCGGTACTTGGTGCCGGCCAGCAGCGCGCCCATGTCGAGCGAATAGACCTGCGCCTCGGCGAGGATCTCGGGCACGTCGGTCTGCGTGATGCGCCAGGCCAGGCCCTCGGCGATGGCGGTCTTGCCCACCCCGGCCTCACCCACCAGCAGCGGGTTGTTCTTGCGCCGGCGGCACAGGATCTGGATCACGCGCTCGACCTCGTATTCGCGGCCGATCAGCGGATCGATCTTGCCGTCCTTGGCAAGCTGATTGAGGTTCTGCGTGAACTGCTCGAGCGGCGAAGCCTTCTCGTTCTTTTCCGCGCCGCCTTCTTCACCCTCGCCCGAGGGCGATTCGCTGCTGCCCTTGACGGCCTCGGGCGGATCGCTCTTCTTGATGCCGTGGGCAATGAAGTTCACCACGTCCAGGCGGGTCACGCCCTGCTGGTGGAGGTAGTACACCGCGTGCGAGTCCTTCTCGCCGAAGATCGCGACCAGCACGTTGGCGCCGGTGACTTCCTTCTTGCCGTTGCCGGTGGACTGCACGTGCATGATGGCGCGCTGGATCACGCGCTGGAAACCCAGCGTCGGCTGGGTGTCTACATCGTCGGTACCCGCCACCTGGGGCGTGTTGTCCTTGATGAAGTTGGTGAGCGACGCCCGCAGGTCGTCGACGTTGGCCGAGCAGGCGCGCAGGACCTCTGCGGCGCTCGGGTTGTCCAGCAAAGCGAGCAACAGATGCTCCACGGTGATGAACTCGTGGCGCTGCTGCCTGGCCTCGACGAAGGCCATGTGCAAGCTGACTTCCAGTTCCTGGGCAATCATGTGATTTCCTTTTGCCTTGCTGTAAATAAATTCTCAGATGGGTTTGAGCGCGCGCAATTCAACTGGTTCACACGATGGGCTCGCTGACGCATTGCAGCGGATGCCCGGCCTGGTGCGCGGCCTCCATCACCTGATTGACCTTGGTGGCCGCCAGGTCGCGGGAATAGACCCCACAAACGCCACGGCCATCGAGGTGGATTTTGAGCATGATCTGGGTCGCGGTTTCGCGATCCTTATTGAAATATTCCTGCAGCACGACGATCACGAACTCCATGGGCGTGTAGTCGTCGTTCAGCATGACGACCTGGTACATCTGGGGCGGCGCGGTTTTCTGCGGCCGCCGCTCCAGAACGACCGAATCTCCGTCGTCCCCGGCCGGTTTCTGGGCCGGCGGAGTGCTGGGAGTCTTGGGAATTCTCGTTGCCATAAAAAAGATTCTATAGAGCGTGCAAGCACCGTGCCGGCGCAAGAAGACTTGGTGGCGCGTATTCGACAAATCAAGGGGCTTGCGTCGTGCACGACACCACAGACCGTGCAGAAAAATCTGCCCTCCGCCTGCGCCGCAGCATAAATATTACGCGGCACCCGCCCGGAAAAAAATGGGTATTTGGAGCAAGGTGTTCCATTTCTCAACCTGGCCCGCCTTGCCGTGCCGGATGAAGAAAAGCCCTCGAGACCGGGCGGTCTCGAGGGCCTTGGCTGCGCGGCGCCGGAGCGCCGCTGCTCGCGCAATTACATGTGGTCGATCATGACTTGGCCGAAGCCCGAGCAGCTCACTTGCGTGGCGCCGTCCATCAGGCGGGCGAAGTCGTAGGTGACCTTCTTGCTGGCGATCGACTTTTCCATCGAGCTGATGATCAGGTCGGCTGCTTCGGTCCAGCCCATGTGGCGCAGCATCATTTCGGCCGAGAGGATCTCGGAACCGGGGTTCACGTAGTCCTTGCCGGCGTACTTGGGAGCTGTGCCGTGGGTGGCTTCGAACATGGCGACGGTGTCGCTCAGGTTCGCGCCCGGAGCGATGCCGATGCCGCCGACCTGGGCCGCCAGCGCGTCGGACACGTAGTCGCCGTTCAGGTTGAGCGTGGCAATCACGCTGTATTCGGCGGGGCGCAGGAGGATCTGCTGCAGGAACGCGTCGGCGATGCTGTCCTTGACGGTGATTTCCTTGCCCGTCTTGGGGTTCTTGAACTTCATCCAGGGGCCGCCGTCGATCAGCTCGGCGCCGAACTCCTTGGCAGCCAGGGCATAGGCCCAGTCGCGGAAGCCACCTTCGGTGAACTTCATGATGTTGCCCTTGTGCACGATGGTGACGCTGGGCTTGTCGTTATCCACCGCGTACTGCAGTGCCTTGCGCACGAGGCGCTCGGTGCCTTCCTTCGACACGGGCTTGACGCCGATGCCCGAGGTGTTGGGGAAGCGGATCTTCTTGACGCCCAGTTCGTCCTGCAGGAACTTGATGAGCTTCTTGGCCTTGTCGCTTTCGGCTTCGAACTCGATGCCGGCGTAGATGTCTTCCGAGTTCTCGCGGAAGATGACCATGTTGGTCTTGTGCGGCTCGCGCACCGGGCTGGGCACGCCTTCGAAGTACTGGATGGGGCGCAGGCAGACGTAGAGGTCGAGTTCCTGGCGCAGCGCAACGTTCAGCGAGCGGATGCCGCCGCCGACGGGCGTGGTGAGCGGACCCTTGATGGACACCACGTAGTCGCGCACGGCGTGCAGCGTTTCCTCGGGCAGCCAGACGTCGGGGCCGTAGACCTTGGTCGACTTTTCGCCGGCATAGACTTCCATCCAGTGGATCTTCTTCTTGCCGCCGTAGGCCTTGGCCACTGCAGCATCCACCACCTTGAGCATCACCGGGGTGATGTCCAGACCCGTGCCGTCGCCTTCGATGAAGGGGATGATCGGCTGATCAGGCACATTGAGCGAGTTGTCGGCGTTGACCGTGATCTTCTGGCCTTCGGCCGGGACTTTGATGTGCTGGTAGCTGGACATGAGGGGGAATGACTCCGGGAGTGACGTAATTCGGACGACTGTCTGCGAATTCAGACAGCGATGGGGAATCGCTGTACAGCCCGCGAACAAATCGCTGTACATTTTAGACGCAACCCATCAGCTGGCGTTTGTCAACCTAAGAGACAATGGTCTCGTTAGTGGCTGACCTTCTGCTCGCCGGGAGGCGTTTCCAACCAATTCTCGATAGAGGAATCATCAATGAGCAAAATTCTCGCAGTCATGATCGCTGGCCTGTTCGCCGCTGGCGCCTACGCCCAGAACCCCACCGGCACCACGCCCGAGCAAGGGAACGCCACCAACAGCAAGCCGCAAGCGCGCGCTGAAGCCAAGAAGGAAGCCAAGCCCGCCGGTCAAGTGGCTGCTCCCGCTGGCGACATCGCCAAGACGCCCGAAGGCGGCGCAGTCGGTGCCGACAAGGCTGCAGCAGCTGGCGAAAAGCGCGCCAGCACGCGCGACCAGCGCCGCCGCAACAAGGACGGCAGCGTCAAGCGCAAGTCGACCCAAGGCGGCACCCCGCAGTAAGTCGGCCCAGGCCGTACGAAAAAGCGCTCCGAGGAGCGCTTTTTTTTCGCTTGCGGCAACGATTCGGCTGTCAACCGGCATGAGCAGCTGCCGCGTTGAATGGTCACCTTCCGAAGGGAGGTAGTCCATATCAACAATCTCAAAGGATGTCTCATGAACAAGCTGCTCGCAGCCCTCGTCGCCGGTCTCTTCGCAGCCGGCGCTTTTGCGCAAACTCCGCCCGCACCCGCACCGGCCGCTCCTGCCGCCGTTCACAAGGCAAAGCCGATGAAGCACGCCGTCAAGAAGCACAAGGTTCGCCACGTGGCCAAGGCGCACGCGGCTGCAGCCAAGAAGGTGTAAGCTTCCACGCTCACCGGCAATGCCCGCATCAGCGGGCATTTTTATTGGCCCGGCGTCCTTGGACCCTGCCCTGAAAGAAGCTCCGATGTTCCAGCGTTTTGCCGCCCTGCTCCTGCTTGCCACCTCCCTGATGGGCTCCGCGCTGGCCCAGCAGCAACCCCAGACCGATCTGCAACGCACGCAGCTGTCCGTTGGCCTGTACAAGATCGATGCGCAAGTCGCACAGACGCCTCGGCAGCGGGAAATCGGCCTGATGTTCCGCAAGGAGATGCCGCAGGCCGAAGGCATGATCTTCGTTTTCGACCAGCCGGCCACCCAGTGCTTCTGGATGCGCAACACGCTGCTGCCGCTGACCGCCGCCTTCGTGGCGGACGATGGCCGCATCGTCAACCTGGTCGACATGCAGCCCATGACCGAGAACTCCCACTGCTCCGAGGAGCCTGTGCGCTTCGTGCTCGAGATGAACCAAGGCTGGTTCGCCAAGAAGAACATCAAGAAGGGCGCCAGGCTCGGCGGCGAACTGTTCGCCGCTTCGAAGCGCTGAGCACCCGCCTTCCTCCGGCCCACGAAAAAGCCGACCCTGGGGTCGGCTTTTTCATTGGGAAAACCCGGTTCAGCCGAAGTTCTTGGCCGCGAAGTCCCAGTTCACCAGCTTGGCCAGGAAGGTCTCGACGAACTTCGGGCGCAGGTTGCGGTAATCGATGTAATAGGCGTGCTCCCAGACGTCCACCGTCAGCACCGGGGTGTCGCCGGTGGTCAGCGGCGTGCCCGCGGCGCCCATGTTCACGATGTCCAGCGAGCCGTCGGCCTTCTTCACCAGCCAGGTCCAGCCCGAACCGAAGTTGCCCACGGCCGACTTCACGAACGCTTCCTTGAACGCGTCGTAGCTGCCCCACTTGGCATCGATGGCCTTGGCCAGCGCACCGCTCGGAGCACCGCCGCCCTGGGGCTTCATGCAGCTCCAGAAGAAGGTGTGGTTCCAGATCTGGGCGGCGTTGTTGTAGATGCCGCCGCTGGACTTCTTGACGATTTCCTCAAGGGGCATCGATTCGAACTCGGTGCCCTTTTGCAGGTTGTTGAGGTTCACCACGTAGGCGTTGTGGTGCTTGCCGTAGTGGTACTCGAGCGTTTCCTTCGAGTACTCGGGTGCCAGCGCGTCAAGAGCGTATGGCAGGGGTGGGAGCACATGTTCCATGGGTTTTTCTCGTGGGTTGGTTGTGGGGAATAAAGGATTCTAGAAAGGAATTACGCGCCCGGCGTCGGACGTGTTCCCGTTTTGCCGGGCGTCACGGTCAGGTCGACCGAACCATCGGCGAGCCGCGCGACCACGGCGTCGCCCGGGCTCAGCTTCTTGGCGCTGACGATCGCGCGGCCCTCAGGATCGGTGAGCCAGGCATAGCCGCGCTGGAGCACCAGCGCAGGATCGAGCAACCGCAGGCGCAAGGCGACACGTTCCAGCCGCTCGCGCCGCTGCGCCATCGCGCGCTCGAGCCTGAGCGGGAAATCGGCGGCAATCGTGCGCGGCACCTGGGCAAGGCGCTCGGCCCTGGACAGCAGCGCATAGCGCAGCCGCTGCGAATGGTGAGCGAGCCGCAGCTGCTGGCGCGCCACCAGTCCGGAGGGCCGCCCCAGTCGCGCTGCCGCCTGGTCGAGGCGCTGCCCCAGAATGTCGAGGCGTGCCCCCAGCGCACTGTCGAGCCGTTCATTCAGCAGATCGATCGCACCAAGCCACATCGCCTGGGGCGCGCTGACGAGCTCCGCCGCGGCCGTGGGCGTGGGCGCGCGCAGGTCGGCGCAGAAGTCGGCAATGGTGAAGTCGGTTTCGTGGCCAACGCCGCAGATCAGCGGAACCGGGCTTTGGACGATGGTGCGCGCCAGGGTTTCGTCGTTGAAGGCCCAGAGATCCTCGATGGAGCCGCCGCCGCGCACCAGCAGGATCACGTCAACGGCCGGCTCCAGTGTGTACAGCGATTGCAGCGCGCGCACGAGTTCCGCCGGTGCATTGGCGCCCTGCACCGCGGCCGGCGCCAGGACCACGGGGATGTGCGGCACGCGGCGCCGCAGCGCCGTGACCACGTCGTGCAGCGCCGCGGCGCCAAGCGAGGTGACGAGCCCGACCGCACGCGGCATGACCGGCAGCGCGCGCTTGCGCTCCGGATCGAAGAGCCCTTCGGCCTCGAGCCGCGCCTTGCGTTGCAGGAATTGCTCGAACAGCGCCCCCTGGCCGGCGCGCTGCAGGCTTTCGACCACCAGTTGCAGGTCGCCGCGCGGCTCGTACACCGCAAGGCGCCCGCGCACTTCGACCTGGTCGCCGTCGCGCGGCGAAAAATCGAGCAGGCCCGCAGCGCGCCGGAACATTGCGCAGCGCAGCTGGCCGGACGAATCCTTGAGCGCGAAGTAACAGTGTCCGCTCGACGCGCGCGAGAAGCCGGAAATCTCGCCGCGCACGGCGACCGGATTGAAGCGCGCATCGAGCGCGTCGGCCACCGCCCGGCACAGCGCGCCGACAGCCCAGATCCGCGGGCCCGGCGTTGGATTCGCGTCACGCAGGTTCACAGGACGCCCGCCCGGCCGGCGGCCACTCTTCCACAGTGGGTTGCCCGGCCTCGGTGCCGCGGCCTCGATACGGAACAGGTGCACGGTTTGTCGTGCAAGCTGTTGATTTCATTGAAAAAAGAACTGCTCAAAATTCGATCGATCTAGCGGGAGGCCCGTCCCATGCGGGTCCGGACAAGTTGCGCAGCGGGTTAATCACAAAGTTATCCACAGAATCTGTGCGTCTTCGCTGACATGCAAACAAGCCGCGTGGCGATGGTGGCCTCGGTGGATAATCGCCGCGCATTTGCAGTCTACGGGGCCGGAGGATTCCTTGTTTTCCATCATAGTTGCCGCGGGCTGGCCGATCTGGCCATTGCTCGCCTGTTCGATCATCGCGCTCGCCTTGGTTATCGAACGTTTCACAAGCCTCAAGACCGTGAGGGTCCTGCCGCCCAAGCTGCTCGACGAAGCCATTACCGTGTCGCACGGCGCGGTGCCGGGGCCCGACGTGGTGACCAAGCTTGAGCGCAACTCGATGCTCGGACAGGTGCTGGCCGCCGGCCTGCGGGCGCTCAATGCCAATCCGCGCTGCACCGAGGACGACCTGCGCGCGGCCATGGAGGCCTCGGGCCGCACCGTGGCGCACAAGCTGGAGCGCTACCTGCCGGCGCTGGCCACCATTGCATCGGCGGCGCCGCTGCTCGGCCTGCTGGGCACGGTCATCGGCATGATCGAGATCTTCGGGTCGCAGTCGCCCGGCAGCGGCGCGGTGGGCTCGGGGAATCCCGCGCAGCTGGCGCATGGCATTTCGATCGCGCTGTACAACACGGCTTTCGGCCTGATCGTGGCCATTCCGACCCTGATCTTCTGGCGCTATTTCCGCAGCCGGGTCGACGAATACCTGCTCAACCTGGAACTGTCGGGCGAGCGCTTCGCGCGTCACCTGAACGCTTTGCGGAAATGATGGGCTTCGCATCGCTTGCCGCTGCCTGTGCCGCGCTGCCCGGCGGAGACTTGCCGTGACCCGCGGCCGCATGCAGTTTCGCCATGGCGCGCGCGATGAGCCGGAGATCAACCTGATCCCGTTCATCGACGTGCTGCTGGTCATCCTGATCTTCCTGATGCTGTCGACCACCTACAGCAAATTCACCGAAATGCAGCTTCGGCTGCCGACGGCGGACGTGGATTCGCAGCGCGACTATCCCAAGGAAGTGATCGTGGCGGTCTCCGCCGACGGCCGCTACTCGATCAACAAGAAGCCCGTGGCCGACCGCAACGTGGACACCGTGGCCGCCGCGCTGGGCGCGGCCGCCACAGGCGGCAAGGACAGCGTGGTCATCATCAGCGCCGACGCCAGCAGCCCGCACCAGGCCGTGATCACGGTGATGGAAGCCGCTCGCCGCGTGGGCCTGGTGCAGATCACTTTCGCAGCCCAGTCGTCGGCGCAAACAGGGCACTGAGTGCCGTCGCAGGGCCGCAGCACCACCGGCACCACCGGCCCGATCGCTGTGCCGGCCTCGCGGCTGCAGCGCGCCTGGCTGGATCGCGGCGTCCTCGCCTGCCTGCTGTGGCCCCTGTCGCTGGTCTACGCAGCGCTTTTCGGGCTGCGGCGCTGGCTCTACCGGAAGGGATGGCGCACGACCGGACGCGTCCGCGTGCCAGTGATCGTGGTTGGCAACGTGATTGCCGGGGGCGCAGGCAAGACCCCGGTCGTGATGGCGGTCGTGCGGCACCTGCAGGCCCGCGGGTTGCAGGTTGGCGTGGTGTCGCGCGGCTACGGCCGCCGCACCGGCGACTGCCGCGAAGTGCTCGCCGAGAGCAGCGCTGCCGACGCCGGCGATGAACCGCTGCTGATTCGCCGTGCCACCGGCGCGCCGGTGTTCGTGGCGCGGCGCCGCATCGAGGCTGCGCGCGCCCTGCTCGCCCGGCACCCGGCCACGCAGGTCATCGTGAGCGACGACGGGCTGCAGCACCTGGCGCTGGCGCGCGACATCGAGATCTGCGTGTTCGACGACCGCGGCGTGGGCAACGGCTGGCGGCTGCCCGCAGGCCCGCTGCGCGAGCGCTGGCCGCGCCCTTGCGACCTGGTGCTCCACAGCGGAGAACATCCCGCCTTCAAGGGCGGCTACACCGCCACCCGTGCACTTGCACAAAACGCCGTGGCCAGCGACGGCAAACGCACGCCGCTCGAGGCACTGGCCGGCGAACCGCTGATCGCGCTGGCGGCCATTGCGCGGCCCGAAGCATTCTTCGGCATGCTGCGGGCGCGCGGGCTGACGCTTTCCGAGACGATCGCCCTGCCGGACCACCACGATTTCGAAGGGTGGCAGCGCCCCGCCGGGACCGGGCAGCGCCTCGTCTGCACCGAAAAAGACGCCGTCAAGCTGTGGCCCAGGGCGCCCGACGTGCTGGCGGTGCCGCTGGACTTCACACCCTCGCCGGAATTCTTCGCGGCGCTCGACGCAAAGCTATCATCGCTCGATGGATACCAAGCTGCTTGAACTGCTCGTCTGCCCCGTCACCAAGGGCCCGCTGACCTGGAACCCGGAGAAGCAGGAACTCTGCTCGCGCAGCGCGCGCCTGGCCTATCCGGTGCGCGACGGCATCCCCGTGCTGCTCGAGAACGAAGCGCGCACGCTGTCCGACGAAGAGCTGGGGCTGTGAGCGCCGCGCCGGGCCGCCCCAAGCAAGCTCGCTCCCGCCTGGCGGGAAGGCGCGCAGCGCCAAGGGTGCATCAATGAACTTCACTGTCCTGGTGCCGGCCCGGCTGGCTTCGACGCGGCTGCCCAACAAGCCGCTGGCCGACATCGCCGGCCTGCCCATGGTGGTGCGCGTGGCCCGACGTGCCAGCCAATCCGCCGCCGCGCGCGTGGTGGTGGCGGGCGACGACGCGGCCATCGTCGAGGCGTGCGCAAGGCATGGCGTGGAAGCCATCCTGACCCGCCAGGACCACCCGAGCGGCTCCGACCGCCTGGCCGAAGCCTGCGAACAACTGGGGCTGGACGGCAACGACATCGTCGTCAACGTCCAGGGCGACGAGCCGCTGATCGACCCCGCGCTGATCGACGCCGTCGCATCCGCGCTGGCCGCACATCCGGAAGCCGCCATGAGCACGGCGGCCCACGAGATCGACTCGCTCGACGACTTCCTGAACCCGAACGTGGTGAAGGTGGTGCTCGATGCACAAGGCAACGCGCTGTACTTCAGCCGCGCGCCCATTCCATGGTGGCGCGACGGTTCCGCCAATGGCGCGCCACCCTCCGTGCTGCCCGCACCGGCTCCGCTGCGGCACATCGGCATCTACGGCTACCGCGCCGGCTTCGTGCGCAGCTTTCCTTCGCTGGCACCTGCGCCCGTCGAGGCCACCGAAGCGCTCGAACAGCTGCGTGCGCTGTGGCACGGGCATCGCATTGCGGTGCACGTCAGCCATGTCGCACCCGGGCCCGGCGTCGATACCCCCGCGGACCTCGAGCGCGTGCGCGCGGTCTTCGCCGCCGAACCGGCGCGCTAAAAAGTGCGCTGCCGCAAGCGTGGCAGCGGAAATTCTTCACGCGCTCGCATGCTATCCTCGACGCAACTCCGCCTTGCCCCGCTCCCGGGCTGACGCTTGGCGCGACACAAGATCGAAGAACCCTCCGAGGACACCATGAGACTAATTTTGCTGGGCGCGCCCGGGGCGGGCAAAGGCACGCAAGCAGCCTTCATCTGCCAGAAATACGGCATCCCTCAAATTTCGACCGGCGACATGCTGCGCGCCGCCGTCAAGGCCGGCACCCCGCTCGGACAGCAGGCCAAGGCCGTCATGGAGTCCGGTGGGCTCGTGAGCGACGACCTGATCATCAACCTCGTGAAGGAACGCATCGCGCAGCCCGATTGCGCCAGCGGCTTCCTGTTCGACGGCTTCCCCCGCACCATTCCCCAGGCCGACGCCATGAAGGCGGCTGGCGTCAAGCTCGACTACGTGCTCGAAATCGACGTGCCGTTCAGCGACATCATCGAACGCATGAGCGGCCGCCGTTCACATCCTGCGTCGGGCCGCACCTACCACGTCAAGTTCAATCCGCCCAAAGTGGAAGGCAAGGACGACGTCACGGGCGAAGACCTGATCCAGCGCAAGGACGACGAGGAAGAAACCGTGCGCAAGCGGCTCGAGGTCTACAGCCAGCAGACGCGTCCGCTGGTCGACTACTACTCGGCCTGGGCCAAGGCCGATCCGGCTTCGGCGCCGAAGTACCGCGCGATCCAGGGCGTGGGCAGCGTCGAAGAGATCAAGCAGCGCGCACTCGCGGCCCTCAGCAGCTGAGCCTCCTCGGCTGCCCGCGGCCGCCGCTCAGGCGGCCGCCGTTTCCATCAGTTCCAGCATCAGCGCGATGCGCGCCTTGACGGGCGTGAGCGCACCGGCGTCCCGCAGCGGATCGCCGGGCTTGGGCAGGATGCGTCCGTTCGCGCAACGGGTGGCACGCAGCACTGCCACGCCCGCGGCCTGCGCCCGCAGCGCCGCCGCCTCGAGCGCATGGTGCACCGTGCCATTGCCGGTCGCGGCCACGACCAGTCCGCGGATCGGTTCGGCAGCGCCCGATGCGCGCTCCTGCAGCAGCAGGTCGACGAGCGCGCCGCTTGCGCCCGCATGGCTGGTGACGATCTCCACGCGCGGCCAGCGCACCTCCGCCCCTGCCTTCGCTTCAGGAAGCTTCGCGGCCCCGCCCACCACCTGCGGCCAGTCGCGCAGGCGCCGCACCGCGCCCTCTTCCACATAGCCGATCGGCCCGGCATCGCCCGATGAAAACGCGTCCGGGCGGTAGGTGTGCACCTTCTGCACATCGAGCGCGCCGTGGATGGCACCCGCGCAGACCACCGCCACGCCGTGCGCCGCCGGTGTGGCCGCGACGGCGATCGCATCGCGCAGGTTCTGCGGACCGTCGGGCGAGAGCGAGCTGGCCGGGCGCATGGCGCAGGTCAGTACCACGGGCTTGCCGGGCGCAAGCACCGCCTGAAGGAAGTAAGCCGTTTCCTCGATGGTGTCGGTGCCGTGCGTGATCACCACGCCCGCCACGTCGGCTTCGGCCAGCCAGAACGTGCAGCGCGTGGCGAGCTGCAGCCAGACGTCGAAAGCCATGTCCTTGCTGTCGAGCTGCGCCACCTGCTCCGCCACGAGCGCCACGCCTGCGGGCGCATCGATGCCGCCGAGCAGGTCCGCCACGCCCACCTCTCCAGCGGTGTAGCCAATGTTGTCGGCGCCGCTCGCGGCCCGGCCTGCAATGGTGCCGCCGGTGCCCAGGACCACGATGCGCCGCAGGCCGGAGGAAGGGGAATTAACCATGGGTTGCCAACTTTTAAAAACTGGTTAAAAATACAGGTACTGGATATTCAGCCAGTGCCGCAAGGAACCACATATGCAGTTCGCCGTGAAGCTTACCGCCCGCCAGCAGCAGATCCTGGACTTGATCCAGAGCGCCATTGCCCGTACCGGCGCGCCGCCCACGCGGGCCGAAATCGCCAATGAGCTGGGTTTCAAGTCGGCCAATGCCGCCGAGGAACACCTGCAGGCGCTGGCCCGCAAGGGCGTGATCGAACTTGTCAGCGGCACTTCGCGCGGCATCCGGCTCAAGGGCGACGCGCTGCGCTCGCTCAATGAGACGCGCCACCGCGAAGGCGGCCAATTCTCCCTCTCGCTGCCCGGCATGTCGCAGCTCGCGCTGCCTCTGATCGGCCGCGTGGCGGCGGGCTCGCCCATCCTCGCGCAGGAACACGTCGACCAGACCTATTACGTCGAGAACACGCTGTTCCAGCGCCAGCCCGACTACCTGCTCAAGGTGCGCGGCATGTCCATGCGCGACGCCGGCATCATGGACGGCGACCTGCTCGCGGTCCAGGCCACCAAGGAAGCGCGCAACGGCCAGATCGTGGTGGCGCGCCTGGGCGACGAAGTCACGGTCAAGCGCCTCAAGCGCAACAAGCAGGTCATCGAGCTGCATGCTGAAAACCCTGACTACCCGACCATCGTGGTCCAGCCCGGCGAGCCCTTCGAGATCGAAGGCCTGGCGGTGGGCCTGATCCGCAACACCATGCTGATGTAGCCCTTCGCGGCCTGCCGAAAGCAGCAACCCATCCGGCCGCAACAGGTGGCGGGCGTATGGCGCTTTGTCGCCATCACCCTGTTGCGTCCATTCAAAGAAATCCTGCCTGTGTTCAACCTCAGACTTTTTTGGAGTTCACATGGGAATCGCCCTCCTCGCCATCGCTGATTTGTGGATGCCGCTGCAATCGCTTGCAAGCCGGCTGCTGCCGGCACGCCGCCCGGCGCGGCGCGACACCGGCAGCAGCTCCGCCGGGTTGCGCTACGTCGCAGTCCGGCCGGCCTGCGCGGCCCGCGACCACGCGGCAACCCCCAAGGCGGCGCCGGCGCCCGTGCGGCCGCTGCGCGTCATCCGCGTGGTCGACGGCCCGCAGGGCGAAAGACGCAACACCAACCGCATGGTGATTTCGGGCCGCATGGCCGACGTCTGCGCCGAGCTCGACCGGCTGGCGGCACTCGAGGCGATGGAAACCATCAGCCCCGCGCCCCGCTCCACCCAGTTGCACTGAACCCGTGCACCCCGGTGACCACTGCCCGGGGTGGGTATCCAAACGTTCACACGCGCGTCATGCCAATGCTGCGAGGCACAATGGCACGCCATGAACATTGTGATCCTCGACGATTACCAGGACGCCGTGCGCAAGCTGCGCTGCGCCGCCAAGCTGGACGCGTACGCAGCCAAGGTCTACACCAACACGGTCAAGGGCATCGGGCAGCTTTCGGTCAGGCTGAAGGATGCCGACGTGATCGTGCTGATCCGCGAGCGCACCCAGATCTCCCGCCAGCTGATCGAAAAGCTCCCCAAGCTCAAGCTCATTTCGCAGACCGGGCGCGTCGGCGGCCATATCGACGTCACGGCCTGCACGGAGCGCGGCGTGGCGGTGGCCGAGGGCACCGGCTCGCCCCAGGCGCCTGCCGAGCTGACCTGGGCGCTGATCATGGCGGCCATGCGCCGCCTGCCGCAGTACATCAGCAACCTCAAGCACGGAGCCTGGCAGCAGTCGGGGCTCAAGTCGGCCTCCATGCCGCCCAATTTCGGGCTGGGCTCGGTGCTCAAGGGCAAGACGCTCTGCATCTGGGGCTACGGCCGCATCGGCCAGCTGGTGGCGCGCTACGGGCAGGCCTTCGGCATGCAGGTGGTGATCTGGGGGCGCGAGGCAAGCTGCGCCAAGGCGCGGTCCGACGGCTTCCAGGTGGCGCAGAACCGCCACGAGTTCTTCGCCGCGGCCGACGTGCTGTCGGTGCATCTGCGGCTCAACGAGGAAACCAACGGCCTGGTCAAGCTCGAAGACCTTTCGCGCATGAAGCCGACGGCGCTCTTCGTCAACACCTCGCGCGCCGAACTGGTCGAGGCCGATGCACTCCTCGCTGCGCTCAACCGCGGCCGGCCCGGACTGGCGGCGGTCGACGTGTTCGAGAGCGAGCCGCCGCTGCAGGGCCATGCGCTGCTGCGGCTGGAGAACTGCATCTGCACGCCGCACATCGGCTATGTCGAGCAGGACAGCTACGAAAGCTACTTCGGCCAGGCTTTCGACAATGTCGTGAGCTTCATCAAGGGCAACCCCACCAACATCGTGAACCCCGGCGCGCTGCAGGTTCGCCGGTGATTCCATGAGCCGCCGGGCCGCCTCAGGGCGGATACCGCAGCCGAAGGTTCTTCAGTGAGCCGCCCCGCGCCGCGCGGCGCACTGTGGGCCTTGCTGGCCGGCAATTTCGTGATCGGCACGGGCGTGATGGTGGTGCCGGGCACGCTCAACGAAATCAGCGCGTCGCTGTCTGTCTCGGTGGCGACCGCGGGTCAGCTGATCACGGTTGCTGCGGTCGTGATGTGCCTGGGCGCGCCGCTGCTCGCGGCGGCGGTCGCAGGCTGGGACCGCCGCCAGCTGCTCGCCCTCACCCTGCTCTGGTACGCGGCCGGGCATGCCATTGCGGCCCTGATGCCGAGCTTCGGCGCCCTGCTGCCGGTGCGCATGCTCACGGTGGTGGCGCCTGCGATCTTCACGCCCCAGGCCGCGGCCTGCGCCGGCATGCTGGTGCCGCCGGAGCATCGCGGCCGCGCCGTGACCTTCGTCTTTCTGGGCTGGTCGCTGGCCTCGGTGCTCGGCCTGCCCATCGGTGCGCTGGTGGGCGGCCATTTCGGCTGGCGCATGGCCTTCGGTGCGATTGCGCTGCTCAGCGTCGCGAGCGCGGCATCGGTCTGGCTGACCCTGCCGCAGGGGATTCGCCCCGCGGCGCTGACGGCAGCCGCCTGGGCGCGCGTGCTGCGCAGCCCGGTGCTGATGGGCATCGTCTCGGTCACGGCGCTGCAGGGCGCCGGCCAGTTCGTGCTGTTCAGCTATTTCGGGCCGATCCTGAAGCGGGACTTCGGCGCAGATCCCACCATGCTGAGCCTGATGTGGGCGCTGTTCGGCGTATTCGGCCTCGCGGGCAACATGCTCGTGAGCCGGTTCATCGACCGCGTGGGCGCGGGCCGCATGGTGCTCCTGACGAGTTCGCTGATTGCGCTGAGCCTCTTCCTGTGGCCATGGGCCGGCACGCTGCCGTGGCTGGCGGCGGTGCTCGTGCCCTGGGGCCTGGGCTGCTTCGCGACCAATTCGGCGCAGCAGGCAAGGCTGGTCAGCCTGGCCCCCGCGCTCGCGCCGGGCTCGGTGGCGCTGAACAGTTCCGGCATCTATGTCGGCCAGGCGGTGGGCGCCGGCCTGGGTGGATGGCTGCTTGCCAACGACGCGGTGGCATGGATGAACTGGGCTGGTTTTGCCCTGCTGCTCGCGGCCATCGGCCTGAGTGTGGCCATCGACCGCAGCCGCCGGCCGGCCTGACAGCGCGGCCCCGCGTAAAACCCGGCATGGCCCGGCGGCCGATGGCTGCAAAATCGAAGGCTGCGCAAAACTCCGGGCCCGGTGCCTGCAAGCGGACCCGGACGCCCACCAACCAGCGAAGATCTTTTTTCCAATGACAGTCAACTACACCCGGATCGGCGTCGTCGGCGCCGGCGCCATGGGCCGAGGCATCGCACAGATCGCGGCCCAGGCAGGCAGCGAAGTGCTGCTGCTCGACAGTTTTGCAGGTGCCGCCGAGCGCGGACGCGAAGCCCTCATGGCCCAATGGAACAAGCTGCACGAGAAGGGCAAGATCGACGCCGCGGCGCGCGATGCGCAGATCGCGCGCGTGAAGGCGGTCGACTCGGTCGGGGCGCTGGCCCAGTGCGACCTGGTGATCGAAGCGGTGGTCGAAGATCTCGAGGTCAAGCGCAAGCTGTTCCGCGAGCTCGAAACAGTGATCGCACCCACGGCCACGCTGGCCACCAACACCTCGTCGCTGTCGGTCACGGCCATCGCGGCCGGGCTCGCGCATCCGGAGCGCGTGGCGGGCTTTCACTTCTTCAACCCGGTGCCGCTGATGAAAGTGGTCGAGGTGGTGGCCGGCTTCAAGACTTCGGCCGAGGTCTGCAAGCAGCTCGCAGGCTATGCGGTGCAGATGGGCCACAGCGCCGTGCAGGCGCAGGACACGCCGGGTTTCATCGTCAACCACGCGGGCCGCGGCTATGGCACGGAAGCGCTGCGCATCGCCGGCGAAGGCGTGGCCGATTTCGCCACCATCGACCGCATCCTGAAGGAGCAGGCGGGCTTTCGCCTGGGCCCCTTCGAGCTGATGGACCTGACCGCGCTCGACGTGTCGCATCCGGTGATGGAGTCGATCTACCACCAGTACTACGAGGAGCCGCGCTTCCGTCCCAGCGTGATCACCGCCCAGCGGCTTGCGGCCGGCGTGCTGGGGCGCAAGACCAATGAGGGCTTCTACCGCTACAACGACGGCGTGATGCAGCAGCCCGCCGAGCCGGCGCCGCCGGTGGTGGCGGCAATGCCCTCGGTCTGGGTCTCGCCCCGCGCCGCGCGGCGGGCCGAGCTGTTGCGGCTGGTGAACGCGCTGGGCGCCCAGATCGACAGCGGCGCCACGGCGGCGCCCACGTCGCTGATCCTGGTGGCGCCGCTGGGCTTCGACGTGACCACGGTAGCCGCGGTAGAGCGCCTGGACGCCACGCGCACCATGGGCATCGACATGCTGATCGACGATGCCGCCACCAAGCGCCGCGTGCTCGCCACCAACCCCGCCACGCGGCGCGACATCCGCGATGCGGCGCACGCGCTCTTCGCGCGCGATGGCAAGGCCGTGAGCGTGATCCGCGACAGCGGCGGCTTCGTGACGCAGCGCGTGATCGGCACCATCGTGAACATTGCCGCGGACATGTGCCAGCAGCGCGTCTGTTCGCCGGCCGACCTCGAAACCGCGGTGCAGCTGGGCCTGGGCTATCCGCGCGGCCCGCTGGCCATGGGCAACCTGTACGGCCCGACCAACATGCTCGAAGTGCTGTTCAACCTGCAGACCGTCTACGGCGATCCGCGCTATCGCCCGAGCCCGTGGCTGCGCCGCCGCGGCGCGATCGGCCTGAGCCTGCTGCACGAAGAAGAATAAGCAGACAAACACCAAAAAACGAAAGCATCACAGCGATGACCGCCGAACTGAAGAGCACCAGCGAGGGACGCACCATGGTGCTGACGATCGCCAACCCGACCCAGCGCAACGCACTGGGCCCCGAGATCTACGCCGCCGGCATCGAGGCGCTCAACGGCGCCGAGAGCAGCGACGAAATCCGCAGCGTCGTCATCGTGGGCGAAGGCGCATGGTTCTGCGCCGGCGGTTCGCTGCAGCGGCTGTCCGACAACCGGCAGCGCGATCCTTCCGTGCAGGCCGAAAGCATCGAAGGGCTGCACAACTGGATCGACTCGATCCGCGCCTTTCCCAAGCCCATCATCGCAGCGGTGGAAGGCGCGGCTGCAGGCGCCGGTTTCTCGCTGGCCCTGGCCTGCGATTTCGTGGTGGCCGCGCGCGACGCGATCTTTGCAGCGTCCTACAGCAACGTGGCGCTCTCGCCCGATGGCGGCCTGAGCTGGCAGCTGGGCCGTGCATTGCCGCGCCAACTCGCCAGCGAGTGGCTGATGTGCGGCGAGCGCATCGGCGCGCCGCGGCTGCATGCGCTCGGGCTGGTCAATGAACTGAGCGAGCACGGCCAGGCGCTTGCGAGCGCCCTGGCGCTGGCGGCCCGGCTCAATGAGCGTGCGCCCAATTCGCTGGCCAGCATCAAGGAACTGCTCAGCGAAGCGCCCGGCGCCACCTTTGCGTCGCAGCTCTCGCAGGAGCGCGACCACTTCGTGCGCAACCTGCACCACCCGAATGCGGGCATCGGCATTGCCGCGTTCATCGAGAAGAAACCACCGCACTACGAGTAGCGGCACGCCGTCGCTCCTGCGACACCCTCCAGTTTTTCAGTCGCCGACAGGACAGACCAATGGACGACCCCATTCTTACCATCGAAGAACGTGAAGCGATCAACAGCGGTCGCTGGTTTTCTTCTCTTTCTCCATCGCTACGGCACGACATTCTCCGATGCGCTTTCGTCAAACGCTTCAAGGACGGCGACCTGATCGCTGCCCGCGGCGATCCTCCCGACCACTGGATCGCCTGCGCCAAGGGCGCGGTGCGCGTCAGCTCGACGGCCGTCTCGGGCAAGCAGGTGACGCTGACCTACGTGGAGCCGGGCATCTGGTTCGGCGACGTGGCGATGTTCGACGGGGACCGGCGCACGCACGACGCCTATGCGCATGGGGACACCACCATCCTGTGCGTGGCGCGGGCCGACTTCCAGAAGATCCTGGCTGCGCACGTGGAGCTGTACGAAGCGCTGATGCGGCTGCAGGCGCGCCGCATCCGCACGCTGTTCGGGCTGGTGGAAGACCTCAACACCCTGCCCCTGCGCGCACGACTGGCCAAGCAGCTCATCCACCTGGTGCGCAGCTACGGCGTGCCCAACCTGGAAGACGGCAGCCAGATGCGCATCGGCCTGCAGCTCGCGCAGGAAGAACTCGCCCAATTGCTCGGCGCGTCGCGCCAGCGGGTCAACCAGGAACTCAAGACCATGGAACGCGAGGGCACCATCCGCATCGAGCCGGGCGGCCTGGTTGTATTGGATCGCGCAGCGCTGATGCGCGTCTCGGAAGCAGATCATTGACATGAGCCAGGACTTCTCCAACTTCATCGGCACCCGTGCGGTCTCGCAGCAGCATGCCTTCGACGTCGAAGCGCTCGCAGCGTGGCTGGCGAAGAACCTCGACGGCTTCCAGGGCCCGCTGACGGTCGAGATGTTCAAGGGCGGCCAATCGAATCCGACCTACAAGCTCGTCACGCCTACGCAAAGCTACGTGATGCGCGCCAAGCCCGGCCCCGTTGCCAAGCTGCTGCCCTCGGCCCATGCCGTGGAGCGCGAATTCAAGGTCATGAGCGGGCTGGCCGGCACCGACGTGCCGGTGCCCCGCATGCACTGCCTGTGCGAGGACGAAGCCGTGATCGGCCGCGCCTTCTACGTGATGGAATTCATGCAGGGCCGCGTGCTCTGGGACCAGGCCCTGCCCGGCATGGACAACGCCGAGCGCACGGCCATCTACGACGAGATGAACCGCGTCATCGCGGCGCTGCATACCGTGAAGTTCGCCGAGCGCGGCCTCGCGGACTACGGCAAGCCCGGCAACTACTTCGAGCGCCAGATCGGCCGATGGAGCAAGCAGTACAAGGCCTCGGCCGATGGCGCCGGCGAACTCTCGCGGCCCATCGAGGCCATGGAGCGGCTGATCGACTGGCTGCCCGCGCACATGCCGGCGAGCGCGCGCGACGAAAGCAAGATCTCGATCGTCCACGGCGACTACCGCCTCGACAACGTGATGTTCCATGCCACCGAGCCGCGGATCATCGCGGTGCTCGACTGGGAGCTCTCCACGCTGGGCCATCCGCTGGCGGACTTCAGCTATCACTGCATGTCGTGGCACATGCCCCCCACGACGGGGCGCGGCATCGGCGGCGTGGATGTCGCGGCACTGGGCATTCCCACCGAGAGCGAATACATCCGCCGCTACTGCGAGCGCACGCGCATCACCACGCCCGAGGCGCTGGCGCCCGACTGGAATTTCTACCAGGCCTACAACCTCTTTCGCATGGCCGCGATCCTGCAAGGCATTGCCAAGCGGGTCGAGGCAGGCACCGCATCGAGCGAGCAGGCCGTGGCCTCGGCCCGCGGCGCGCGCCCCATGGCCGAAATGGCCTGGCAGTTTGCCCAAAAGGCGTAACCGCCCCCCCACACCCCACCAGGAGACAGACGATGGACTTCGAATACTCGGCAAAAACCAAGGAGCTCCAGAAGCGCGTGAGCGCATTCATGGACGCGCACATCTATCCGGCCGAAGCCGAGTATTCCGCCGAGCTGGCCGCCAACACGGCCGCGGGCAAGCGCTGGACCGCGCTCAAGACCGTCGAGAAGCTCAAGGAAAAGGCCAAGGCCCAGGGCCTGTGGAACCTGTTCCTGCCGGTCGACAGCGCAGCCGCCTCGGGCTACGAAGGCGCGGGCCTCACCAACCAGGAATACGCGCCGCTGGCCGAGATCATGGGCCGCGTGCCATGGGCCTCGGAAGCCTTCAACTGCTCGGCACCGGATACAGGCAACATGGAGACCATTGCCCGCTACGGCTCCGAAGCCATCAAGGCGCGCTGGCTCAAGCCGCTGCTCGAAGGCCAGATCCGCTCGGCCTTTGCCATGACCGAGCCCGACGTGGCCTCCAGCGACGCCACCAACATCTCGACCCGCATCGAGCGCCAGGGCGACGAGTACGTGATCAACGGCCGCAAGTGGTGGATCTCGGGCGCCGCCGATCCGCGCTGCGCCGTCTTCATCACCATGGGCAAGAGCGACCCCGACGCGCCGCGGCATTCGCAGCAGAGCATGATCATCGTGCCGGCCGATGCCAAGGGCATCCGCATCGTGCGCCCGCTCAACGTGATGGGCTACGACGACGCGCCGCACGGCCACGTCGAGATGTACTTCGAGAATGTGCGCGTGCCAGCCGACAACATGCTGCTCGGCGAAGGCCGCGGCTTCGAAATCGCCCAGGGCCGCCTCGGCCCCGGACGCATCCACCACTGCATGCGCCTGATCGGCCTGGCCGAGCGCGCGCTCGAGCTGATGTGCAAGCGCGCCTCCTCGCGCGTGGCGTTCGGCAAGACCGTCGCCTCGCAGACCGTCACGCAGGAGCGCATCGCCGAAGCGCGCTGCAAGATCGACATGGCACGCCTGCTCACGCTCAAGGCCGCGTGGCTGATGGACGTGGCCGGCAACAAGGTCGCGAAGAACGAGATCGCGATGATCAAGGTGGTGGCGCCGAGCATGGCCTGCCAGGTGATCGACTGGGCCATGCAGGCGCATGGCGGCGGCGGCATGTGCGACGACTTCCCGCTGGCCTACGCCTACGCCGGTGCCCGCACGCTGCGCTTTGCGGACGGCCCGGACGAAGTGCACCGCAATGCGATCGCCAAGTGGGAGCTGGGCAAGTACGCGCCGAACAAAGGCGATGCCGACATGCCCGTCACGCGCTTCTGATTCGTCTTACCCCCTCTCCCTCCAGGAGAGGGTTGGGGTGAGGGCCGACGGCGCCAACGCGCCCGGCCCTTTTTCTTTTCAGAGCTTCTTCTGCAGAAACACCGCGTGCCCGAACGCCGGATCGAGTTGATAGCCGGCGAACCCCTCGCGCTCGTAGCTGCGCAGCGCTGGCGCATTGCCCGACAGCACCTCGAGCGTGAGCTTGCAGGCGCCGCGCGCGCGGGCCTCCTGCTCCACCCGCGCAAGCATGCGCTGCGCAATGCGCCGGCCGCGATGGCTGGGCAGCACGACGACGTCGTGCACATTGACCAGCGGCTTGCAGGCGAAGGTCGAAAAGCCCTCGATGCAGTTGACCAGGCCCACGGGCGTTGGCCCGTCGTACGCGAGCACGCTGAATGCTTGCGGCCGCGCGGCCAGCGCCGCGGGCAACCCGGCCAGCACGCCCGCTTCGAGCGGCGTGCCACCGCCCGCGGGATCGCGTGCATAGGCGTCGAGCAGGTCGACCAGCGCGGCTGCGTGCGCGGCGTCGCGGTAGTCCGCGAGCACAACCTCGATCATCGTCACCGCGCCGGTTCCAGGGTTGCGGCAAGCCGCTTCGCACAAGATTCAGCCTGTTTCGCATCGCGCGCCTCGACCATCACGCGCACCAGCGGTTCGGTGCCGCTCGCGCGGATCAGCACGCGGCCGCTGTCGCCGAGCTCGGCTTCGATGCGCTGCGTTTCGCCAGCCAGCGCGTCGTTGTTCTTCCAGTCCTGTCCTGGCGCCAGGCGGACATTGATCAGCACCTGTGGAAACAGCGTGATCTCCGCGAGCAGCTGCGCCACCGTCTTGCCGCTGCGCACGCAGGCCTGCAGCACCTGCAGCGCGCTCACGATGCCGTCTCCGGTGGTGTGGCGGTCGAGTGCCAGCAGATGGCCCGAGCCCTCGCCGCCCAGGAGCCAGCCGCGCTTTTCGAGTTCCTCGAGCACATAGCGGTCGCCCACCTTGGCGCGCACCAGCTCGATGCCCTGCCCGCGCAGCGCCACCTCGACGGCCTTGTTGGTCATGAGCGTGCCGACCACGCCCGCCGGCTTGTCGCCGCGCGCCATGCGCTCGGCCACCATGAGGTAGAGCAGCTCGTCGCCATTGAACAGCCGCCCGCTGGCATCGACCAGTTGCAGGCGGTCGGCATCGCCGTCGAGCGCGATGCCGTAGTCGGCCTTCTGCGCGGTGACGGCTTCGACCAGCGCGGCCGGATGGGTCGCGCCGAAGCCCTTGTTGATGTTGAGGCCGTCGGGTGCACAGCCGATGCTGCTGACCTCGGCGCCCAGTTCGTGGAACACGTTCGGCGCCACCTGGTAGGCCGCGCCATGCGCCGCATCGACCACGAGCTTCATGCCGCGCAGGGTCAGGTCGTTGGCGAAGGTGCTCTTGCAAAACTCGATGTAGCGGCCCGGCGCGTCGTTGAGGCGGCGTGCCTTGCCGAGGTTGGCAGAGTCGACCCACACGGGGGGCTCTTCGAGCGCGGCTTCCACCGCAAGCTCCCATGCGTCGTCGAGCTTGGTTCCCTGCGCGCTGAAGAACTTGATGCCGTTGTCGGGATAGGCGTTGTGGCTGGCGCTGATCACCACGCCCAGGCTCGCACGCTGGGCGCGCGTCAGGTACGCCACGCCAGGCGTCGGCAGCGGTCCCAGCAGCACCACGTCGACCCCGGCGGAGTTGAAACCCGACTCCAGTGCGGACTCGAGCATGTAGCCCGAGATGCGCGTGTCCTTGCCGATCAGCACCGTGGGGCGCGCCTCGCTCTTCTTGAGCACGCGGCCCACGGCATGCGCGAGGCGCAGCACGAAATCGGGCGTGATGGGCGACTGGCCGACCGTGCCACGGATGCCGTCGGTGCCAAAGTATTTGCGGGTCATGAATTCGTTCTTGTTGTCGGGTTTCGTTATGGATGTCTCTCTTCGGCCTTCATGGCGCGCCACACGGCGATGGCCGCCACGGTGTCGCGCACGTCGTGCACCCGCACGACCGCCGCGCCCCGGTCCACGGCGAGCACCGCCGCCGTCACGCTGGGCACCAGGCGCTCTGCTGCCGCCGGAATGCCGCTGACCGTGCCGATCGACGACTTGCGGGACCAGCCCAGCAGCAGCGGATAGCCGGCCCCGAGCAGTTCGCGCTGACGTGCCAGCAGCGCAAAATTCTGCACCACGGTCTTGCCGAAGCCAATGCCCGGGTCCAGCGTGATTCGCGATGGATCGACCTTCAGCGCCCGAAGCTGCGCCACCTGCTCGGCCCAGAACGACAACACCTGGGGCAGCACGTCGCCCTGCATGGGCGCCGTCTGCATGGTTTGCGGATCCCGGTGCATGTGCATCAGGCAGACGCCGCAGGAGGGATGCGCCGCCACCGCCTCACGCGCCCCGGGCTGCCGCAGCGCCCAGACGTCGTTGACGATGTCGGCGCCCAGCTCGAGCACCGCACGCATGACTTTCGGCTTGTAGGTGTCGACGGACAGCGGCACGTTGAGCTTGACGGCCTCCCGGACCACCGGCAGCACGCGCGCCAGTTCGGCCTCGAGCGGCACGGCCGGGCTGCCGGGGCGGGTCGATTCGCCGCCGATGTCGAGGATGTCGGCGCCCTCCTTCAGCAACTGCTCGCAATGCCGCAGCGCAGCCTCGGCGGACGCATGCGCCCCGCCATCGGAGAAGGAATCGGGCGTGACGTTGACGATGCCCATCACGCGCGGCTGCGCGAGATCGATTGCAAAACGGCCGGCCTGCCAGGCCGCCGCGCGGGCCATCGTCATGCGGCACCTTCATCGAAAACGGGGCCCATGGCCCCGTTGGTGTGGAACACCGGATTCACTTCAGGCCACTGTGGGTGCCGGATCCGGATTGACTGCCGGCGTACCGCCGCTGCCGCCACTGCCCGAGGGCGGAATGCGCGGCGTCCAGTCCTTGGGCGGACGCGGCGCGCGGCCGGCCATGATGTCGTCGAGCTGTTCCGTATCGATGGTTTCCCATTCGAGCAGGGCCTTGGCCATGACGTGCATCTTGTCGCTGTTTTCCTCGATCAGGCGGCGCGCCAGGGCGTACTGCTCGTCGATGATGCGGCGCACTTCGGCATCGACCTTTTCCATGGTCTGCTCGCTCATGTTGGTGGTCTTGGTGACCGAGCGGCCGAGGAACACTTCGCCTTCGTTCTCGGCATAGACCATCGGACCCAGCGCATCGGTCATGCCATAGCGCGTGACCATGTCGCGGGCGATGGAGGTCGCGCGCTCGAAGTCGTTGCTGGCGCCGGTGGTCATCTGGTGCATGAACACTTCTTCGGCGATGCGGCCGCCGAACAGCATGCTGATCTGATTCAGCATGTATTCGCGGTCATAGCTGTAGCGGTCCTGAGCGGGCAGGCTCATGGTCACGCCCAGCGCGCGGCCGCGCGGGATGATGGTGACCTTGTGGACCGGGTCGCACTTGGGCAGCAGCTTGCCGATGAGCGCGTGGCCGGACTCGTGGTAGGCCGTGTTGCGGCGCTCTTCCTCGGGCATGACCATGCTCTTGCGCTCGGGGCCCATGAAGATCTTGTCCTTGGCCTTCTCGAAGTCCTGCATCTCGACCACGCGCGCATTGCGGCGTGCGGCCATCAGCGCGGCTTCGTTGCAGAGGTTGGCCAGGT
Source organism: Variovorax sp. V93 (assembly GCF_041154485.1). Lineage (NCBI taxonomy): Bacteria > Pseudomonadati > Pseudomonadota > Betaproteobacteria > Burkholderiales > Comamonadaceae > Variovorax > Variovorax sp. V93. The sequence goes on from NZ_AP028669.1 coordinate 2,926,260, forward strand.
CGGCGCCGGACATGCCGGGCGTGCCACGCGCGATGACGCTCGGGTTCACGTCCTGGCCCAGCGGCACCTTGCGCATGTGAACGCCCAGGATCTGCTCGCGGCCGCGGATGTCGGGCAGCGTCACGTACACCTGGCGGTCGAAGCGGCCCGGGCGCAGCAGCGCGGCGTCCAGGATGTCCGGACGGTTGGTGGCAGCCACCACGATCACGCCCAGGTTGGTTTCGAAGCCGTCCATCTCGACCAGCATCTGGTTCAAGGTTTGTTCGCGCTCGTCGTTGCCGCCGCCCAGGCCGGCGCCGCGCTGGCGGCCCACCGCATCGATTTCGTCGATGAAGATGATGCAGGGCGCGTTCTTCTTGGCGTTCTCGAACATGTCGCGCACGCGGGCCGCGCCCACGCCGACGAACATTTCGACGAAGTCCGAACCCGAGATCGAGAAGAATGGAACCTTGGCTTCGCCGGCAATCGACTTGGCCAGCAAGGTCTTGCCGGTACCCGGAGGGCCGACCAGCAGCAGGCCGCGCGGAATGCGGCCGCCGAGCTTCTGGAAGCGCTGCGGGTCCTTCAGGAAATCGACCACCTCGCGGACTTCCTCCTTGGCCTCGTCGCAGCCCGCGACGTCGGCAAAAGTGACCGTGTTGTTGTTCTCGTCCATCATGCGGGCCTTGCTCTTGCCGAAGCTGAATGCCCCGCCTTTGCCACCGCCCTGCATCTGCCGCATGAAATAGATCCAGACCCCGATCAGGAGCAGCATCGGCCCCCAGCTCACCAGGAGCGTCATGAGGAGCGAGCCCTCTTCGCGCGGCTTGACGTCGAACTTGACGTTGTGGTCGATCAGGTCGCCCACCAGGCCGCGGTCGAGCACGGTGGCGGTCGTGCGGATCTTGCGATCCTCGTTGGTGACGGCCACGATTTCTCCGCCGCCGGCACCTTCAGGAATGACGGCGCTCTTGATCTGGTTGTTTCGGACCTGATCCAGGAACTCCGAATAGCTCACCGTCCCTGAGCCGACGCCGCCGCGGGTGTCGAACTGCTTGAACACAGTGAACAACACCATGGCAATGACGAGCCATACGGCAACTTTGGAAAACCACTGATTGTTCAAACGAAGCTCCAGTCGAAAGCGCGTGACAAGATTGTGAAAAGAACGCGCTATGGATACGCAATTGCGCCCCATTTTAGGCTTTTCAAGCTGCGAAAAGCGGGCATTTCCCTAAAGCAGCCATAGCCTGACAAGGGTTTGCGCCCCATGGGCACGCTTTGCGGGCCCCGGCGTCAAGGTATCAAAGCGTTTCCTGAGCCTTCAGACCCATGCCGACAAGGAAGGTTTCCGACGATTTGTCGCGCGAAGCCTTGGGTTTGAAGGGCTTCACGATGCGGAAGTTCGCCTTGAACAGCTTCACCAGCTCGTCATAGCCGCTGCCGTGGAAGAGCTTGGCCACCAGCGCCCCCTCGGGCTTCAGGTGGTGCTGAGCGAAGTCGATGGCAAGCTCGATCAGGTGCGCCACGCGAGCCGCATCGGCCGAATGGATGCCCGACAGGTTGGGCGCCATGTCGGAAACCACCAGGTCGGCCTTCCGCCCGGCCAGCACGCCCAGCACCTGCTCCAGCAGTTCCGCTTCGCGGAAATCGCCCTGCAGGAAGGTGACGCCCTCGATCGGCTCCATCGGCAGGATGTCCAGCGCAATGATGGTGCCGTTCAGCTCGCCGGCCGCGGCGCCTTCGGGCGACATGCGCCGGCGCAGGTACTGGCTCCAGGCTCCGGGCGTGGAACCCAGGTCGACCACCAGCTGGCCCGGCCTCACCAGGCCGAGGGACTCGTCGATTTCCTTGAGCTTGTAGGCGGCGCGTGCGCGGTATCCCTCGCGCGTGGCCAATTTCACGTACGGGTCGTTGATGTGGTCGTGCAGCCAGGCTTTGTTGACTTTTTTGCTTTTGGCTTTGGTGCTCATGGAGGTCTTTGTAACGCGTCGATAATACGGGGATGCCCGCCATTCAACTTACCCCTGCCGAGCGCAAGGTGCACCGCGCCGAAGCTCACCACCTGGATCCGATCGTCATGGTCGGTGGAGACGGGCTCACCCCTGCCGTGAAGAAAGAGGCCGACGCGGCGCTCAAGGCCCATGGCCTGATCAAGATTCGTGTCTTTTCCGACGATCGCCTGGCTCGCGATGCCATGCTGCGCGAACTCGCCGAAGAGCTCGGCGCGGCCCCGATCCAGCACATTGGCAAGCTGCTGGTGTTGTGGCGCCCCAAGCCGGAGAAAGAGCGCGTGGTCGATGAAGACCGCATGCCCGGCCCGCGCGACATCAAGGTGCTGAAGTACAGCAAGCGCGGCGGCCAGCGGCCCGAGATCAAGACCCTGCGCGTGCTCGGCAACCAGCGCCTCACGCCCGGCGGCACCATCAAGCGCGCCAAGGCCAAGCGGCCGCTCTCGGCCAAGAAACGCAACCAGGCAGACTGAACTTGGCGCCAGCGCAAGGCGCACAGCGCCACATTCTCTGCATGAAGTGGGGCACGAAATACGGCCCCGAATACGTCAACCGCCTCTACGCGATGGTGCGCCGCAATCTCAGCGGCGACTTCAAGTTCGTGTGCCTGACGGACGACGGCACCGGCATCCGCCCCGAAGTGACCTGCCTGCCGATCCCGCCGCTGAACCTGCAGCTGGCGCCCGGCCAGCGCGACGGCGCGTGGAAGAAGCTCACCACCTTCGAAAAAGACCTGCACGGCCTGCGCGGCACTGCCCTGTTCCTGGACGTGGACGTGGTCATCGTCGGCGGCCTCGATGCCTTCTTCGAATACCCCGGCGAGTTCCTGATCATCCACGACTACGCGCGCCCCTGGCGGCGCCAGCGGATCACGGGAAACTCGTCGGTCTACCGCTTCGAGCTGGGCGCCCATGCCGACGTGCTGGCGTATTTCCGCGCCAACATGGACAAGGTCCAGGCCGAGTACCGCAACGAGCAGGCCTATCTGTCTGACGTGCTGCACAAGCAGGGCAAGCTGGGCTACTGGCCCGCGGCCTGGTGCCCGAGCTTCAAGTACCACGGCATCCCGATGTGGCCGACCAACTACTGGGAAGAGCCCTTTGTGCCGGAGGGTGCGCGCATCATGGTGTTCCACGGCGAATGCAATCCGCCCGACGCGCTGGCGGGCCGGCGCAACCGGGCTTTCCGCTACATCCGGCCGGCGAACTGGGTCGCCAGGTTCTGGAAGGAATGAACGGGATGGCGGCGGGGACGGCGCAAGTCGTCCTGCCGCCGCCGGCATTCAGGCCGCAGCAGGCGCCCGGCCGCCCATGCGCCACAGCAGCGCACCGGCACAGAGCCACTGGACCACATACATGCCGCTTCCTACGGCGTGCCACAGCTTGAGGTTGTCGCGCGCAAGAATGCGCGGCGCCACGGCATATTGCTGGAGCAAAGCCAGCAGCAGCGCACCCAGGATCAGGAAGATGGCGCTCATCGAGGCGCTGTCGATGCGCTGGTCCATCTTCGTGCGGAAGTGAACCAGGAGCAGCAGGCCGCAGCCGATCGCAATCCAGCTCTGCGCCTCGAACAGCTGGCCCGCGAAATTTCCGGCCACTGCGGGACTGCCGAGCTTCGCGAAGAGCATCGGCACCACGAGGAAACCGATCGTCGTGAGACTGCCCCACCAGAAGGCGGCCAGCATCAGCGCGAGGCGGTCTTTCATCCTGCCGGTCAGATGTAGCGCACCGCCACAATCTCGTAGCGCTTGAGGCCGCCGGGCGCCTGCACCTCGGCGGTGTCGCCCTCTTCCTTGCCGATGAGTGCGCGCGCGATCGGGCTGGAGATGTTGATCAGGCCGAGCTTCAGGTCGGCCTCGTCCTCGCCGACGATCTGGTACTTGACGGCCTCGCCCGATTCTTCTTCCTCGAGTTCCACCGTGGAGCCGAACACCACCTTGCCGCCGGCGTCGAGCTCGGCCGGGTCGATGATCTGGGCGGCCGAAAGCTTGCCCTCGACCTCCTGGATGCGGCCCTCGATGAAGCCCTGGCGGTCCTTGGCGACTTCGTATTCGGCGTTCTCGCTCAGGTCGCCCTGCGCGCGGGCTTCGGAGATCGCATTGATGACCCAGGGGCGGTCCACGGTCTTGAGCTGATGCAGCTCGGCGCGCAGCTTCTCGGCACCGCGCTTGGTAATTGGAATGGTGGCCATGTTTGGTTCTCCATAAAGCGAAACCGCCGAACGCTGCCGTTCGGCGGTCGATTGGGGGACAGGATCAGACGAGTGTGCGTCCGGTCAGCCGGCTCAGGATGGCGAGCGGGCTCGAATCCGGATTGTATTGCTTCGACGCGGGCAGATGAAGGGTCTGCTCGAGCATGTACTGGCCCGCCATGACGGCGTGCGAGGTCTGGTCCGAGAAGCACACCCACACCGACCCCGGCGGAAATTCGGCCTTCTCCTGGGGCGAATTTTCCTGGTAGGCCATGTCCGACTTCATGCCATCGTGCAGCTGCAGCATCAGGTGGTCGTACTCGCTGCGAAACGACTTGGTCACGTGCAGCGCCTGCAGCAGCTTGGCCTGCCAGCGCACATAGGGCTTGGCACGCGGCAGAAACCGCCTGGCGATGTCCTCGAAGGGCTCGCCCACGCGCCACACGCGCGGTGCGCCCTCGGGATTGACGTTGGTGAAGACGCGCAGGATGCGCTCGCCGTAGTTCGGCCGCGACGGAAAGGCATCGACGTGCAGCCGGCGGTCGTCGGCGCGCCACGACTGCACGCGCGTCTCGACCTTTGCCGGCCGGTAGCTGGTCGGCGCCAGGCGCAGGGCCGGCGTGTAGTGCGGCAGCAGGCCGTGGATCAGCTGCTGTGCCTGCGCACGGAACCGCCCCACCATCGCGGCGGCGGCACGCTGCACCGCCTCGTCGCCGGCCACGCCCTTGAGCTTGCCGCTGGCATCGAGGCTGATGTTGCGCACGTCGGGCGACAGCAGGCTGGGCGTCAGCAGGCTGCGTTCTTCGGGCAGCAGCTCGAAACCCAGGCGCGGGAAATAGAGCACCTTGCCCGCTTCCAGCTGCGCGATCCACGCCTCGTTGGGCGTGGCCGCGCGCCAGTCGCTCAGGTCCAGTTCGACGAGCTGGGTTTCCATGGCCACGCTCAGGCGGCAGCCAGCTGCGCGTGCATCTCCTGCACCGAGATCACGCCGAGCTCGTCCATGAAGCCCATGCCCTCGACCGCGGCTTCCGCGCCGAAGATCGTGGTGAAGGTGGTCACGCGCGCGAGCAGCGCCGAGGTGCGGATCTGGCGCGAATCGGTGATCGCGTTGCGGCGCTCTTCCACCGTGTTGATGACCAGCGCAATCTCGTTGTTCTTGATCATGTCCACGATGTGCGGACGGCCCTCGGTCACCTTGTTCACCGTCGCGCATTCGATGCCCGCGGCGCCGATGGCGGCGGCCGTGCCCTTGGTGGCGATGATCTCGAAGCCCAGCTTGACCAGGCCGCGCGCCACTTCCACGGCGCGCGCCTTGTCGTTGTTCTTCACCGAGATGAAGACCTTGCCCGACTTCGGCAGGTGCGTGCCGGCGCCGAGCTGCGACTTCACGAAGGCTTCGCCGAAGGTCCTGCCCACGCCCATCACCTCGCCGGTCGACTTCATCTCGGGACCAAGGATGGTGTCCACGCCCGGGAACTTGACGAACGGGAACACGGCTTCCTTCACGCTGAAGTAAGGCGGCGTGACTTCCTTGGTCACGCCCTGCGACTTGAGCGACTGGCCGGCCATGCAGCGAGCCGCCACCTTGGCGAGCTGGATGCCGGTGGCCTTGCTCACATAGGGCACGGTGCGCGAGGCCCGCGGGTTCACCTCGAGCACGTAGATGACGTCCTTGCCATCCTTCTGCTGGATCGCGAACTGCACGTTCATCAGGCCGACCACGTTGAGCGCGGCAGCCATGGCGGCGCTCTGGCGCTTGAGCTCGGCAATGGTCTCGGCGCTCAGGCTGTAGGGCGGCAGCGAGCAGGCGGAGTCGCCCGAGTGCACGCCGGCCTGCTCGATGTGCTCCATCACGCCGCCGATCAGGGTGGCACCTTCGGCGTCGCGGATGCAGTCGACGTCGCATTCGACGGCGTCGTTGAGGAAGCGGTCGAGCAGCACCGGCGAGTCGTTGCTGACCTTCACGGCTTCGCGCATGTAGCGCTCGAGGTCGCGCTGCTCGTGCACGATTTCCATCGCACGGCCGCCAAGCACATAGCTCGGGCGCACCACCAGCGGGTAGCCCAGCGCCGCGGCCTTTTCGAGCGCCTCGGGTTCAGTGCGCGCGGTGGCATTCGGCGGCTGCAGCAGCTTGAGCTCGTGCAGCAGCTTCTGGAAGCGCTCGCGGTCTTCGGCCGCATCGATCATGTCGGGCGAGGTGCCGATGATCGGCACACCATTGGCCTCGAGGTCGAGCGCGAGCTTCAGCGGCGTCTGGCCGCCGTACTGCACGATCACGCCGAGCGGCTTTTCCTTGTCGACGATCTCCAGCACGTCCTCGAGCGTGAGCGGCTCGAAGTACAGGCGGTCGGAGGTGTCGTAGTCGGTCGACACGGTCTCGGGGTTGCAGTTGACCATGATGGTCTCGTAGCCGTCCTCGCGCATGGCGAGCGCGGCATGCACGCAGCAGTAGTCGAACTCGATGCCCTGGCCGATGCGGTTGGGACCGCCACCGAGCACCATGATCTTCTTCTTGTCGGTAGGATCGGCTTCGCACTCATCCTCGTAGGTCGAGTACATGTAGGCCGTGTTGGTCGCAAACTCGGCCGCGCAAGTGTCCACGCGCTTGTAGACCGGGCGCACGCCGAGCGCACGGCGCTTCTCGCGGACGGCCGTGTCGGTGGTCTTGAGCTGCTTGGCGAGGCGGCGGTCGGAGAAGCCCTTCTTCTTGAGCGCGAGCAGCGTGTCGCGGTCGATGTCGGCCAGCGACTTGGTTTCGAGTTCGAGCTCGATCTTCACGATTTCCTCGATCTGCACCAGGAACCACGGGTCGATCTTGGTCAGCGCGAACACCTCATCGACGCTCAGGCCCATGGCGAAGGCATCGCCGACGTACCAGATGCGCTCGGGGCCGGGCTCGCCGAGTTCCTTCTCGAGCACTTCGCGGTCCTGCGTCTTCTCGTTGAGGCCGTCCACGCCCACTTCGAGGCCGCGCAGCGCCTTCTGGAACGATTCCTGGAAGGTGCGGCCCATGGCCATCACCTCGCCCACCGACTTCATCTGCGTGGTGAGGCGCGAATCGGCCTGCGGGAATTTCTCGAAAGCGAAACGCGGGATCTTGGTGACCACGTAGTCGATCGACGGTTCGAACGACGCTGGCGTGGCGCCGCCGGTGATCTCGTTGCGCAGCTCGTCGAGCGTGTAGCCCACGGCCAGCTTGGCCGCGACCTTCGCGATCGGGAAGCCCGTGGCCTTGGAGGCCAGCGCCGACGAACGCGACACGCGCGGGTTCATCTCGATCACGACCATGCGGCCGTCCTTCGGGTTGATCGAGAACTGCACGTTCGAGCCGCCGGTATCGACGCCGATCTCGCGCAGCACGGCCAGCGAGGCGTTGCGCAGGATCTGGTATTCCTTGTCGGAGAGCGTCTGCGCGGGGGCCACGGTGATCGAGTCGCCGGTGTGCACGCCCATCGGGTCCAGGTTTTCGATCGAGCAGACGATGATGCAGTTGTCGGCCTTGTCGCGCACGACTTCCATCTCGTACTCCTTCCAGCCGAGCAGCGACTCTTCGATCAGCAGCTCGTTGGTGGGCGAGGCTTCGATGCCGCGCTTGCAGATAGTCTCGAACTCTTCCGGGTTGTAGGCAATGCCGCCGCCGGTGCCGCCGAGCGTGAAGCTGGGGCGGATCACCGTCGGGAAGCCGACCGACTTCTGCACCGCCCAGGCCTCGTCCATCGAATGGGCGATGCCCGAGCGCGCCGAGCCCAGGCCGATCTTGGTCATCGCGTCCTTGAACTTCAGGCGGTCTTCGGCCTTGTCGATGGCTTCGGGCGTGGCGCCGATCAGCTCGACCGGCTTGTTGGTGGCCGCGCCGGTGTACTTGTCGAGCACGCCGTGGCGCCAGAGGTCGAGCGCGCAGTTGAGCGCGGTCTGGCCGCCCATGGTCGGCAGGATCGCGTCGGGGCGTTCCTTGGCGATGATCTTCTCGACCGTCTGCCAGGTGATCGGCTCGATGTAGGTCACGTCGGCCGTGGCCGGGTCGGTCATGATCGTCGCTGGGTTGCTGTTGATCAGGATGACCTTGTAGCCCTCCTCGCGCAATGCCTTGCAGGCCTGCACGCCGGAGTAGTCGAACTCGCAGGCCTGGCCGATGATGATCGGGCCGGCGCCGATGATGAGAATGGATTGGAGGTCTGAGCGCTTGGGCATCTTATTTGTCCTTGGTGAAACCGATGCCGCGGCCGCTGTAGGCGCCCGGCTTCGGCTCATCCATCAATTGATGGATCGCGTTGAATACATCGCGAAAGTTCTGGTCGTATCGCTGTTCCAGCGCATTCAGCTTGCGCTTGAGATCGGCATGCTCCGACAGCATGCTGCGCAGCTTGACGAAGGTTCGCATGATCTCGATGTTGACGGCCACGGCGCGTTCGCTGCGCAGCACGCTCGACAACATGGCCACACCCTGCTCGGTGAAGGCCACGCTGCGGTAGCGCGCGCCGCCGGAGCCCGGCTTCTCGGGCTTTGAGATCACAAGCTGTGATCTCAAAGCCTCGAGGTCGTGGTTCTCGAGGGTGAAGGCGAAGTCCGCCGGAAAACGATCGAGGTTGCGGCGCATGGCCTGCAGCAGCACCCGGGTCTCGACGCCGTAGAGCGCGGCAAGGTCCTGCGCCAGCATGACCTTCAGGCCGCGCAGCACATAGATCTTGCCCTCGGCATCGCGCAACGCGGCGAGCACCGAGACGTCGAGCACCGCGGGTGCATCAGCCACGTGCCTGCTCCATGAGCGCGGTGAAGCGGTCGAACAGGTAGCCGATGTCGTGCGGGCCGGGCGAGGCTTCCGGGTGGCCCTGGAAACAGAACGCTGGCTTGTCGGTACGCGCAAGGCCCTGCAGCGTGTTGTCGAACAGGCTGATGTGGGTGGGGCGCAGGTTGGCGGGCAGCGACTTCTCGTCGACCGCGAAGCCGTGGTTCTGGCTGGTGATGCTCACGCGGCCGTCGTCCAGGTCCTTCACCGGATGGTTCGCGCCGTGGTGGCCGAACTTCATCTTGAAGGTCTTCGCACCCGAAGCCAGCGCCATGATCTGGTGGCCCAGGCAGATGCCGAAGGTGGGAATGCCGGTCTCGATGAGCTCCTTGACGGCGCTGATGGCGTAGTCGCAGGGCTCCGGGTCGCCCGGGCCGTTGGCCAGGAAGATGCCGTCGGGCTTGAGCTTGAGCACGTCGGCCGCGGGCGTCTGCGCCGGCACCACGGTGATGCGGGCGCCGCGCTGGGCGATCATGCGCAGGATGTTTTTCTTGACGCCGTAGTCGAAGGCCACCACGTGGAACTTCGGCGTGATCTGCACGCCGTAGCCCGCGCCCAGCTTCCACTCGGTCTCGGTCCATTCGTAGGTCTGCTGGACCGACACCACCTTGGCGAGGTCAAGGCCGGCCATGCTGGGCGCGGCCTTGGCGGCGGCGATGGCCTTGTCGACCAGCGCCTGCGTCACGGCCTCGCCCGCGGCCAGGCCCAGGATGCAGCCATTCTGCGCGCCATGGGTGCGCAGGTGGCGCGTGAGCTTGCGGGTGTCGATGTTCGCGATGGCCACCGTCTTGCCGGCCACGAGGTATTCGCTCAGCGTCGCGGTCTTGCGGAAGTTGGAGGCGACGAGGGGCAGGTCCTTGATGATCAGGCCCGCGGCATGGATCTTGTCGGCTTCGATGTCTTCCCCGTTGACGCCGTAGTTGCCGATGTGCGGATACGTGAGGGTCACGATCTGCTGGCAGTAGCTCGGGTCGGTGAGGATTTCCTGGTAACCGGTCATGGCGGTGTTGAACACCACCTCGCCGGTCGTGGAGCCGGCGGCCCCGATCGAATTGCCTTGAAAGACCGTGCCGTCTGCGAGCGCCAGGATGGCGGGCGGGAAACTTCCCTTGAGAGACAAAAGCACTGGGTTCTCCGGATGGTTACGGTCGCCCGGAGCCCCAGGCGCGTTGCCTGCGGACTGCTGCTTAAGGGGATTTTGGCGTTAAAGGCGGCCGGGCGACGCTATTGCGAGTAAGCCCCCGATTGTAGCCCGGCGGCATCGCCCTCTCGGGCCGCAGGGCCGGAAAACATTCGCGGCACATGCCTATGCGGCATTCGGAGATCAGGAAGCTGCCTGGGCAAGCGCCGCTGCGCCGCTCGCGTGCAGGCAGATCGCCGCCGCGGCCGCCACGTTCAGCGACTCCTCGCCGCCTGGCTGCGCGATCCGGATGTGATGGCTGGCGCGGGCTTCCAGCGCCGGTGAAACGCCCTGCCCTTCGTGCCCCAGCAGCCATGCGCAAGGATGCGGCAGCCTCGCCTGGTGCAGCCAGTCGCCCCGGTGGGAACTGGTGGCCACCAGCGGCACCTTCAGTTCGTCGAGGGCATCGGCTTCCACGCCTTCGATCAGCCGCAGCCCGAAATGCGCGCCCATGCCGGCGCGCAGCACCTTCGGCGCCCACAGGGCCGCCGTGCCCTTGAGCGCAATCACCTGCTTGAACCCGAAAGCCGCCGCGCTGCGCAGGATGGAGCCGGCGTTCCCGGCGTCCTGCAGGCGGTCGAACACCACGCTGGGCGCATCGGGAAGCAAGGGCGGCCGCGCCGGCAGATCGAGCACGAACCCCATCGGCGCCGGCGACTCCAGGCCGCTGGCCGCCCGCAGCAAATCGTCGTCGACCACTACCGTTTTGATAGCGCAACTCGCCCACTCGGCGGGCGCTGACGGCCAGAAGGACTCCGAAAAAACGGCGATCGCAGGCCGGATGCCGCGTGCGAGCGCCGCCCGGCAGAGATGGTCGCCTTCGAGCCAGATCCGGCCGAGCCGGCGGTAGGCGCCGGGGTCCTGGGCCAGTTTGCGCAGGTCCTTGAGCAGCGGGTTGTCGCGCGAACTGATGTGGTTCGCGCCGGTGGGGCTGGTCATGCTTCGGCTCAGGGCGCGGCGCGCAGGTCGAGGTGCACGGTCTCGGCCGTCGGGATTTCGGCCGGAACCGGCATCGAGGCCTCGAGCACGAGCGCAGCCGCACCCTCCGCAGTGCGCGCCAGCGCCGCGGCCACCGGGCTGAACGACCTGCGGTGATGAATGCACGCGCCATGGCGCTGCAGCGCCTCCAGGTGCTCCGGCGTGCCGTAGCCCTTGTGGCCGGCAAAGCCGTAGTGCGGAAACTCCAGGTGCAGCTGCTCGCACAGCCGGTCGCGGTGGACCTTGGCCAGGATCGAGGCGGCGGAGATCGCCTTGATCCGCGCATCGCCCTTGACGATGGCCTCGGCCAGCACGTCGAGCGTGGGCAGGCGGTTGCCGTCGACCAGCACCTTGGCGGGCTTCAGGCGCAGGCCCTCGACCGCACGGCGCATGGCGAGCATGGTGGCCTGCAGGATGTTGTGGGTGTCGATTTCCTCGACCGTGGCCTGCGCCACCGAGCAGCACAGCGCCTTGGCAAGGATCTGGTCGTTCAGGCGTTCGCGCTGCAGGGCCGTGAGCGTCTTGGAATCGGCCAGGCCGCGGATCGGCCGCTGGTCGTCCAGGATGACGGCTGCCGCCACGACCGGGCCGGCCAGCGGCCCGCGGCCCGCTTCATCGACGCCCGCTACGAGGCCCGGCGCGTCCCACACGAGGGCCGCCTGCTCAGCCTTCAAGAACTTTCTGGATCGCATCGGCGCAAAGTGTGGGCGTATCGCGCTGCAGTTGCACGTGCAGCTCTGAAAATTTTTGTTGCAGCGCCCCCGTTTTCTCGGGCGCGTCGAGCCAGGCCAGCGTGGCCTCGGCCAGCGCCTGCGGCGTGGCGGCCTCCTGCAGCAGCTCGGGCACCACGAATTCGCGCGACAGGATGTTGGGCAGGCCGACCCAGGGCTGGAGCTGCTTGCGCTGCATCAGACGCCATGAAAGCGCATTCATGTTGTATGCGATGACCATCGGCCGCTTGAACAGCGCCGCCTCGAGCGTGGCGGTGCCGCTGGCGATCAGGGTCACGTCGCAGGCCGCCAGTGCGGCATGCGACTGGCCGTCGAGCAGTTGTACCCGCCCCGCCGCGCCGCTGGCCTGCAGCAGCGCCTCGACCTCGACACGCAGCCCCGGCAGGATGGGGGCGACGAACCGGAGCGCGGGCCGCGCCTGCAGCATCTGCGCCGCGGCGGCAAAAAAACGGGCGGCAAGGTAGCGCACTTCCGAGCGGCGGCTGCCGGGCAGCAGGGCCACGACCTGCGCATCCGGCGCGAGGCCCAGGGCCGCGCGCGCCCCGGCGCGGTCGGGCACCATCGGAATCACGTTGGCCAGCGGATGGCCGACGTAGCTGCCCTGCACGCCCTGCCCGGCCAGCAGCGCCGGCTCGAACGGAAAGATGCACAGCACGTGGTCAGCCGCGGCCCGGATCTTGTCGATGCGGTCGGCACGCCAGGCCCAGATCGACGGGCAGACGAAGTGCACGGTCTTCATGCCGCGGCTACGCAGTCCGGCTTCGAGGTCGAGGTTGAAATCGGGGGCGTCGACGCCGATGAAGAGCTCGGGCCATTCGCGCAGCAGCCGCGCCTTGAGCTGCCGGCGGATGCCGGCGATCTCGGCGTAGTGGCGCAGCACCTCGATGTAGCCGCGCACCGCGAGCTTCTCCTGCGGCCACCAGCTCTGCAGCCCGTGCGCGAGCATGCGGGGCCCGCCGATGCCCATGGTCTGGAGCGACGGCCAACGCGCCTGCAGGCCGTCGAGAAGAAGGCCGGCGAGCAGGTCGCCGGAAGCTTCTCCCGCGACCAGCGCGAAGCGTCGCTGTTCGTCCTTGCCCATGGCGGCCGTCTCGCTTACTTCAACGCGCAATGCCGCGTGTCGATGTGGCCAGGAACTGCTCCATCAGCACCACGTCGGCGGCCGCTTCAGGCATCTCGGTGGCCAGGGCGGCGATGCCGGCACGCGCTTCTTCGAGCGTCTTGCCCTGCCGGTACAGCAGGCGGTGCATCTGCTTGACCGCCGCCAGGCGAGAGGCCGAAAAATCGCGGCGGCGCAGGCCCACGACGTTGAAGCCGCGCACCGCCAGCGGATTGCCGTCGACCAGCATGAACGGCGGCACGTCCTGCGACACCGCACTGGCGAAGCCGACCATGGCATGGGCACCGACCGAGACGAACTGGTGGATGCCCGTCAGGCCGCCGATCGTGACCCAGTCGGCCAGATGCACGTGGCCGGCCAACGTGGTGTTGTTGGCCAGCGTGGTGTGGTCATCGACACGGCAGTCGTGCGCGATGTGCGTGTACGCCATGATCCAGTTGTCGTTCCCCACCCGCGTGACGCCGCCCGCGCCCGGCACGCCGAGGTTGAAGGTGCAGAACTCGCGGATGACGTTGCGGTCGCCGATGACCAGCTCGGTGGGCTCGCCGGCGTATTTCTTGTCCTGCGGCACCGCGCCGAGCGAGGAAAACTGAAAGATCCGGTTGTCGCGGCCGATGGTGGTGCGCCCTTCGATCACGCAATGCGCACCGATGGTTGTGCCGGCGCCGACCCGCACGTGCGGACCGATCACGGTGTAGGGCCCGACCGAAACGGAGGCGTCCAGCTGTGCCTTCGGGTCGATGAGCGCTGTGGGATGAACCTGCGTCATGCCTTGTCGTAACCGCCGCAAGATCAGTTGATCTGGCGCATTGCGCACATCAGCGTGGCCTCGCAGGCCAGCTCGCTGCCCACCAGCGCCCGGCCCTTGAATTTCGAGATGCCGGCTTTCATGCGCTCGATCTCGACCTGGAGCGTGAGCTGGTCGCCAGGCTCCACGGGGCGCTTGAAGCGCGCGCCGTCGATGGCCGCGAAGTAATAGACCGTGTTGTCATCGGGCACGATGTCGAGCGAATGAAACGACAGCAGTGCCGCCGCTTGCGCCATGGCTTCGAGCATGAGCACGCCCGGCATCACCGGACGGTGGGGGAAGTGGCCATTGAAGAATGGCTCGTTCATCGTCACGTTCTTGAGCGCCGTGATGCGCTTGCCCTTTTCCATGTCCAGCACGCGATCCACCAGCAGGAACGGGTAGCGGTGGGGCAGCAGCTTGAGGATTTGATGGATATCGAGCGTCGTCGTCATGATTTTCTGTTCCTGCATCGTCTTCACTTTTTCTGAGGGGCCTTTTCGAGCGCCTTGAGTCGTTCGCGCAGGCTGTGCAACTGCTTGAGCGTTGCAGCGTTCTTTTCCCAGTTCGCATTGTCGTCGATGGGGAACATGCCGGTGTACTGGCCGGCCTTGCGGATCGAGCGGGTCACCACGGTTGCCGCGGACACGTGAACCCCGTCGGCCACCGTGAGATGGCCGAGCACGATCGCACCGCCGCCGAAGGTGCAATGCGCACCGATGGTGGCGCTGCCCGCCACGCCGACGCAGCCGGCCATCGCGGTGTGCTTGCCGACACGCACGTTGTGGCCGATCTGGATCAGGTTGTCGAGCTTGACGCCGTCCTCGATGACGGTGTCGTCGAGCGCGCCGCGGTCGATGCAGGTGTTGGCGCCGATCTCGACGTCGTTGCCGATGCGCACCGCCCCCAGCTGCTCGATCTTGACCCAGGCGCCCTCGTGCGGCGCCAGGCCGAAGCCGTCGGCGCCGATCACCACACCCGGATGCAGCAGGCAGCGCTCGCCGACCACGCAGTCTTCGCTGATCGTCACGCGCGACTTGAGGACCGTGCCGGCGCCGACGCGCGCGCCCCGCTCCACCACGCACAGGGCGCCGATGCGCGCCGTGGCGTCCACCAGGGCCTCGGGATGGATCACCGCGGAGGGATGGATGCGGTCGGCCTCGGGCCGCGCGTGATGCGCCTTCCACAGCTGCGTGAGGCGCGCGAAATAGAGGTAGGGGTCGGCCGCGACGATGAACGCCCCGCGCGCGGCCGCAGCCTCGCGCATGGCCGGCGCAACGATCACGCAGGCGGCCTTGGAGGCCGCCAGTTCCTGCTGGTACTTGGGATGGCTCAGGAAGCTGAGCGCATCGGGCTGCGCATTCTGCAGCGGCGCAAGCCGCTCGATGGACAGCGCCGGGTCCCCGTGAAGCTCGCCCCCAAGGGCGCTGACAATGGCTCCGAGCTGCAGTCCCACGCCGATTCGCGGCGTTATTTGCCGGCCGAAGGAGCAGCGGTCGAGGCGTTCAGGGCCTTGATCACCTTGTCAGTGATGTCGTGCTTGGGATTGATGTAGATCGCTTCCTGCAGGATGGCATCGTACTTTTCAGCCTCGGCCACCTGCTTCACGACGCGGTTGGCGCGTTCGTAGACCTGCTGGAGCTCTTCGTTCTTGCGCGCGTTCAGATCTTCCTGGAACTCGCGGCGGCGGCGCTGGAAATCACGGTCCTGGTCGACCAGCGCGCGCTGGCGCGCAGTGCGCTGGCTTTCGGACAGGGTGGGGGCTTCGCGCTCAAACCGTTCGGAGGCCGTCTTCAGTGCTTCGCCCTGCGTCGTGAGATCCTTTTCGCGCTTGAGGAATTCAGCCTCGAGCTTGGCTTGCGCAGCCTTGGCCGGCTGCGCCTCGCGCAGCACGCGATCCGGATTCACGAAGCCGATGCGAAAGGTTTCCTGCGCCTGGGCAGCAGTCGCCGCAGCCAGCGCGAAAACGGGAATCAACAACGCGCCAGCGGCGGCGCGAATCAAATGCTTCATTTAGAAAGACGTTCCGATCTGGAATTGCAAGCGCTGGATTCTATCCTTCGGGATCAGGATGAAGCCGGTATTCGGATCCAGCACTTCCTTTTGGGACTTGATGGGGAAGGCGTAGGCCAGACGCAGCGGGCCCAGCGGCGAGATCCAGCTGACCCCGAGGCCCACCGAGGCACGCAGCTTCTTCTCGGCCTTGTACTGCTCGTCGCTCACGCCGGGAGCACGCGAACCGAATACATTGCCGACGTCAAAGAAGCCGTAGAGGCGCAGGGTGCGGTCATTGCCCGCACCAGGAAATGGCGTACTGAGTTCGGCATTGAAGACGGCCTTCTTGGTGCCGCCCAGTGCGGCGCCTTCGGTCTGCAGGAACAGCGGCTTGTCGCGCGGCCCGAGCGAGTTCTGCTCGAAGCCGCGGATGGAACCCAGGCCGCCGGCATAGAAGTTCTTGAAGATCGGGTAGTCCTTGCCGCCAAGAGACTTGGCATAGCCCAGGTCGGCGTTGATCGCAAACGTGTACTGCTTGTTGATTGCGAAGAACTGCTGGTACTGGTAGTTCGTCTTGAAATACTTCATTTCGCCGGCGACGCCCAGCTCCAGGTTGGCACGCTGCAGGCGCCCGGTGGTCGGAACCAGCGCGCTGTCGCGGCTGTCGCGGCCCCAGCCGACGGTCAGCGGGACGCCCCAGACGCTCTTCCGATCGCACTCGGTCACGAACAAACCGCTCGCATCCCTCTGGCATTGGAAATAACGAAGATACGAATTCGGCGTGAAGAGCCCCGAGAAAGAAGTCGACGTGTTCGGCTCGAACGCGTAGCGCTCGAGCCCGACACCGAAGAAGACCGTGTCGACTTCGCTGAACGGCACGCCGAAGCGGATCGAAGCACCTTGGTTCACGAGCTTGTAGTCGCCGTCGATGTTGGTCGAGTACGGGCGCGTGGTGGTGTGATAGACGCTGATCGTGCGCGAGATGCCGTCCTTGGTGAAATACGGATCGGTGGTGGTCAGCGACAGCGTGCGGTTGTACTTGCTGGTGTTGACCTGCACGCCCAGGAAGTTGCCCGAACCGAAGACGTTCTCTTGCGAGATGCCGAAGGTGAGAGCCACCTTTTCCGCGCTCGAATAGCCGGCGCCGAGCTGCAGGCTGCCGGTGGGCTTCTCGGCCACGTTGACGACCAGGTCGACCTGGTCGGGCGAACCCGGGATTTCCTGGGTTTCGACGTTCACTTCGGTGAAGAAGCCCAGACGGTCCACGCGGTCGCGCGAGAGCTTGATCTTGTCGCCGTCGTACCAAGAGGCCTCGAACTGCCGGAACTCGCGGCGGATCACTTCATCGCGCGTCTTGGCATTGCCGCCCACCGCCACGCGGCGCACGTAGACGCGGCGCGAGGGTTCGGCCTGCAGGGTCAGGGTCACGCGGTTGTTGACGCGGTCGATCTCCGGGCGGGCCTGCACGCGAGCGAACGCGTAGCCGAAGGTGCCGAAATAGTCGGTGAAAGCCTTGGTGGTTTCGGTGACCTGCTCGCCGTTGTAGGGCTCGCCGGGCTTGATGGTCACGAGGGACTTGAACTCCTCGTCGCGGCCGAGATAGTTGCCGTCGAGCTTGACGCCGGCCACAACGAACTTCTCGCCTTCGGTGATGTTGACGGTCACCGACAGGTCCTTGCGGTCCGGCGAGATGGCGACCTGGGTCGAATCGATGCGGAACTCGAGGTAGCCGCGCGTGATGTAGTACGAGCGCAGCGTTTCCAGGTCGGCGTTGAGCTTCGAACGCGAGTATTGGTTGGACTTGGTGTACCAGCTCATGAAGCCGCCGCTGTCCTGGTCGAACAGGCTCAGCAGCGTCGATTCGCTGAATGCCTTGTTGCCGACCACGCGCACTTCGCGAATGCGCGCGGAATCGCCCTCGGTGACGGTGAACGTGAGATTGACGCGATTGCGCTCGATGGGCGTGACCGTGGTCACGACCTGCGCGTTGTAGAGGCTGCGGCTCACGTACTGGCGCTTGAGTTCCTGCTCGGCGCGGTCGGCCAGGGCCTTGTCGTACGGGCGGCCATCGGCAAGGCCCACTTCGCGCAGCGCCTTCTGGAGCGCGGCCTTGTCGAATTCCTTGGTGCCGACGAAATCGACGTCGGCAATGGTGGGACGCTCTTCGACGATCACCACCAGCACGTTGCCGTTGACGTCGATGCGCACGTCCTTGAACAACCCCAGGTCGAACAGCGCACGGATGGCAGCCGATCCGCGCTCGTCGCTGTAGGTATCGCCCACACGCAGCGGAAGCGATGCGAAGATCGTGCCGGGCTCGACGCGTTGCAGGCCCTCGACGCGAATGTCACGCACCGTGAAGGGCTCGACGGCCCAGGCTGCCGTGGCCGCCAACGCGCTGGCCACCACCGCGGCAACGCTACGCAGGCGAAAGCGACTGAAGTTTGTGTTCATCTGTGAATTGGGCCGGCGCGGAAAGGGCCGGCAGAAAGTTAACCAAAGAGCCGCGTGACGTCGTTGAAGAGCGCAACCGACATCATGACCAGCAGCAAGGCGACACCGCCGCGCTGAAGCCGTTCCATCCAGGCGTCAGAGACGCTCTTGCCGGTCAGGCCCTCCCAAAGATAATACATCAGGTGTCCTCCATCGAGGACCGGCAGCGGCATGAGATTGAGCACGCCAAGGCTCACGCTGATGAGCGCAAGGAATACCAGGTACTGGGTCAACCCGAGGCTCGCGGACTTGCCGGCGTAGTCGGCGATCGTGAGCGGCCCGCTCAGATTCTTGAGCGAGGCTTCGCCGATCACCATCTTGCCCATCATGCGGACGGTCAGCGCCGACACCTCCCAGGTGCGCACGATACCGCGCCAGACGCCATCGATCGGGCCCTGGCGCACCGTCACCATTTCAGGCGGCGCACCGACATAGGCGCCGATGCGGCCGACCTTCGCCGCGCCCTCCTCGCGCAGTTCGGGCCTGACTTCGAGTTCGATCGACTGGCTGCCGCGCTGCACCTGCCAGGTCTGCGGACGCGGCTGGTCGCCATCGATCGAGGTGCGGATCACCTCGCGCAACTGCTGCCCATCGACGATGGGCACATTGCCGACGCTGCGGACCACGTCGCCGCTGCGAAGGCCCGCGCGTTCTGCCGCGCTGCCGGCCATCACCTGGCCGATCTCGGGACGCGTCAGCGGTGCGAGCACGCCGATCTTGCGGAACATCTGCGGGTCGGCGTCCCTGGCCTCCATGAGGCTCAGCGGCAGCACGACCTGCCGGCCGGGCCGGCCGCCCTCGCCCGCCACTTCGAGCGTCAGGTCGCGGCCGTCGAGCGCGCCGCGTGTCATGCGCCAGCGCAGGTCCTCGAACGACTGCACGGGTTCCAGGTCGCCTTCGAAACCGGCACGCGTGACGTGCTCGCCGCCGCGTAATCCCGCCGCTTCCGCCAGCGATGCCGCCACCGGACGCGCCAGCTTGGCAACAGGCTCCTCGACTCCGATCCAGTTGACGGCCGTGTAGAGCACCACGGCAAGCAGCAGATTCGCAATGGGCCCGGCAGCGACGATGGCCGCGCGGGAGCGCAGCGGCTGCGTATTGAAGGCGCGGTGGCGCTCCTCGGGCGCCACCGGCCCCTCGCGCTCATCGAGCATCTTGACGTAACCGCCGAACGGAAACGCGCCGATGACGAACTCCGTTTCCTGCCCCGGATGCTGGCGCTTGGGCTGCCAGCGGTAGAGTGTCTTGCCGAAGCCCACCGAAAACCGCAGCACCTTGACGCCGCAGGCGACGGCAACGCGGTAGTGGCCGTATTCATGCACGGCGATCAGGAGGCCGAGTGCAACCACGAAAGCGATGACGGTGAGCATCCGGATCCTCTGTTGACGGGAGTGTCAGGCCGCGAAGCGCAGCGCCGCGGCATTGGCCGCCGCCCTGGCGCTGGCATCGAGCGCCAGCAGGTCGGCCAGCGATGCGGGCTTGGAGGGGCTGACGGCTTCCAAAGTTTCCATGTTGACCGCATGAATGCGGTCGAAGCGCAGGCGCCGATCAAGAAAGGCCTCGACCGCGACTTCGTTGGCCGCATTGAGCACCGCCGTGGTCCCCGGCGCCGCGCGCAGCGCATGCCAGGCCAGGCCCAGCCCGGGAAACAGCGCCGCGTCGGGGGCATCGAAGCTCAGCGATGCCATCTGGCGGAAATCAAGGCGCGCCGCGCCGCTCTCGATGCGCTCGGGCCAGGCCAGTCCGACGGCAATGGGCACGCGCATGTCGGGCGTCCCCAGTTGGGCAATGACTGATGCATCCGTGAACTGGACCATCGAATGGACCACGCTCTGCGGATGGATGACTACCTCGATCTGCTCGGGCAGCACGCCGAACAGATGGCGCGCCTCGATCACCTCGAGCGCCTTGTTCATCATGGTGGCGGAATCGACCGAGATCTTGCGGCCCATGACCCAGTTCGGATGGGCGCAAGCCTGTTCGGGCGTGACCGTGCCCAGCGTATCGGGCGCGCGCGTGCGGAACGGGCCGCCCGACGCCGTGAGAATGATCTTGTCGATGCGCCGCGGCCAGGTCGACGGATCTTCAGGCAGCGACTGGAAGATGGCCGAGTGCTCGCTGTCGATCGGCAGCAGCGTGGCACCGCCCTCGCGCACGGTGCGCATGAAGAGCTCGCCGCCGACCACCAGCGCCTCCTTGTTGGCCAGCAGCAGCCGCTTGCCGGCGCGCGCAGCCGCCAGGCAGGGCCCGAGGCCGGCCGCCCCCACGATGGCCGCCATCACGGCGTCGACCTCTTCGTGCGATGCTATTTTTTCAATAGCATCGACGCCGCTCAGGACGGTGGTCTTGAGATTGTTCTGCTCTATCTTTTCGGCCAGCAGCGCCGCATGCGGCGCGCTCGCCATGACCGCATAGCGCGGCGAAAAACGCGCGCACTGCGCCAGCAGCTCGTCGACCTTGGTCGATGCGGAAAGCGCGAAGACCTCGAAACGCTCCGGGTGCCGCGAAATGACATCGAGCGTGCTGACGCCGACCGAACCGGTCGAGCCCAGCACCGTGATGCGTTGTTTGGGTGTGTTCACAGGAAAGCCAGCATCATTGCAATGGGAAGCGCCGGCAAGAGGGCATCCACGCGGTCGAGCACACCACCGTGGCCCGGCAACAGGCTGCTGCTGTCCTTGGCGCCGGCACTGCGCTTGATCAGCGACTCGACCAGGTCGCCCACGACGCTCATTGCGGCGAGAAACAGCACGCCGACCAGCAGCAGCCACCAGCCGCGCTCGTACAGCCGGGTGTAGAGGCTGGCCACCGCGGCGCCGGCAGCCCTGTCGGCCCACACCCACGCAAAGGCCAGCACAACGACGCCCGCCATGCCGCCCCACACGCCTTCCCAGCTCTTGCCGGGGCTGATGGCGGGCGCGAGCTTGTTGCGCGTGAACCTGAGGCCGAAGGCGCGGCCCGCGAAATACGCGAAGACGTCGGCCACCCAGACCAGCACGAGGATCGACAGCAGGAAGTTGATGCCGACCATGCGCGCCTGCACGGCCGCGAGCCACGCCACCCAGAGCGCCAGCAACCCACCGACCAGCCGCAGCCCACGGGGAATGCGCGGCCAGCCCGGCACCGCCACCCGCAGCAGCGCGGCCCCGCCGAGCACCCAGGCTGCGCTGGCCACCAGCCACATGGGCAGCAGCGACCGATCGAGCAGCCCGAGCCACCAGGAGAGCACACACAGCGCCACGGTTTCTGCGCCGAGGAAGACCGACAGCCGCTGGCCATAGCCGTTGAGACGGCCCCATTCCCACGCCCCGGCACCGATCAGCACCAGCATCACGCAGGCGAAGGGAACGTGCGACGGGTAGAAGAGCGCCGGCAGCAGGATCGCCAACAGGACGATGGCCGTGAGGATGCGTTGTTTGAGCATGCGGCTGGGCGGCTGGAGGGGCAGGCCGTGAGGCCCTCAGGCCAACTGGCGATCGGGTGCGGAGCCGCTGCCGGCCGTGACTTGCGCCGAGGTCTTGCCGAAGCGGCGCTCGCGCGCCTGAAACGCGGCGATTCCCGCATCCAGTTCGGCCTGGTCGAACTCGGGCCAGAGCTTGTCGCTGAAGAAAAGCTCCGCGTAGGCGCTTTGCCACAGCAGGAAGTTCGACAGGCGCTGCTCGCCGCCGGTGCGGATGAGAAGGTCGGGATCGGGCACGTGCGCCAGGGCCATGGCGCGGTCGAGATTCGCTTCGGTGAGCGCTTCGCCCTGCTCGGCCAGCTTGGCCGCGGCGCGGGCAATGTCCCACCGGCCGCCGTAGTTGAAGCAGACGTTCAGGATCAGCTTGGTGTTCTGTGCGGTGGCGGTTTCGGCGTCGACCAGACCCTGCACCATTTTCTTGGAAAGCCCGGTCCGTTCGCCGACGAAATGCAGTTGCACGCCGTCGCGGCTCAGCTTGGGCACTTCGCGCGCGAGTGCCCCCACCATGATTTCCATGAGCCCCGAAACTTCCTCGGGCGGACGGTTCCAGTTTTCCGACGAAAACGCGAAGACCGTGAGAATGCCCACGCCGCGATCGACACACGCCTTGACGCAGCGCCTGAGCGACTCGACGCCCTGCTTGTGTCCTGCCACGCGAGGCAGGAACCGCCGCGTGGCCCAGCGTCCGTTGCCATCCATGACGATGGCAATGTGGCGGGGGATCTGCGGCGAAGAAGAGGCCATGCGCAGCCTCAAACGGCCATGATCTCCGCTTCCTTGGCCGCGACCAGGCGGTCGATTTCCGCGATGTGGCGGTCCGTGACCTTCTGGATCTCGGCTTCGGCGCGCTTCTGGTCGTCCTCGGAGGCGAGCTTTTCCTTGACCAGCTTCTTGACCGACTCGTTCGCATCGCGGCGCAGGTTGCGCGTGGCGATCTTGGCGCTTTCGCCTTCGTTGCGGACCAGCTTGGTCATTTCCTTGCGGCGCTCCTCGCTCATCGCGGGAAGCGGCACGCGGATCAGGTCGCCCATCGAGGCCGGATTCAGGCCCAGGTCGCTTTCGCGGATGGCTTTCTCGATCTTGGCGCCCATGCCCTTTTCCCAGGGCTGGACGCTGATCGTGCGCGAGTCGAGCACCGACACGTTGGCCACCTGGCTCAGCGGAACCTGCGAGCCGTAGTACTCGACGTGGATCGAGTCGAGCAGCGCGGAGTTCGCGCGGCCGGTACGGATCTTGGTGAGGTTGTTCTGGAACGCGGCAAGCGACTGATTCATCTTGGCATCGGTCGCACTGCGGATTTCTGCAATGGTGGGGGTCGTCATCTCAAATTACTCCTCAGGCATGCACCAGCGTGCCTTCGTCCTCGCCCATGACGACGCGCTTGAGCGCACCGTTCTTGAAGATCGAGAACACCTTGATCGGCAGCTTCTGGTCGCGGCACAGCGCAAAGGCCGTGGCGTCCATGATGCCGAGATTCTGCGCGATTGCCTCGTCGAAAGTGAGCGACGAATAGCGCGTTGCATCGGGATGGGTCTTCGGATCGGCGGAATAGACGCCGTCGACCTTGGTGGCCTTGAGCACCAGTTCGGCACCGATCTCGGCACCGCGCAGCGCAGCGGCCGTGTCGGTGGTGAAGAACGGATTGCCGGTGCCCGCGGCAAACACGACCACCTTGCCCTCTTCGAGGTACTGCAGCGCCTTGGGCCGCACGTAGGGCTCGACCACCTGCTCGATGGCGATGGCGGACATGACGCGCGCCACCAGCCCCTGCTTGTTCATGGCGTCGGCCAGGGCCAGCGAATTCATGACGGTGGCCAGCATGCCCATGTAGTCGGCCGTCGCGCGGTCCATGCCGACCGAGCCTCCCGCGACACCGCGGAAGATGTTGCCGCCGCCGATCACGACGGCGACTTCCACACCCATGTTCACCACCTCGGCCACCTCTTCGACCATGCGAACGATGGTCGCACGATTAATACCAAAGGCATCGTCTCCCATCAATGCCTCGCCCGACAGCTTCAACAAGATTCGCTTGTGGGCTGGGCGGGGATCAGACATGGGCAATTTCCTTACTTGGGTTGGCGGGGGCGAGTGTAGAACGAGGCGGTGAAAAAGCGGCGGCACACACGCGTGCACCGCTGCCTTGGGGCGTAACAGTTTTTACGCGGCGGCCTTGGCAGCAGCCACCTGGGCTGCAACTTCGGCGGCAAAGTCGTCGACCTTCTTTTCGATGCCTTCGCCGACCACATACAGGGTGAAGCCCTTGATGCTGGTGTTGGCGGCCTTGAGCATCTGCTCGACGGTCTGCTTGTCGTTCTTCACGAACGGCTGGTTGTGCAGCGAGACTTCCTTGAGGTACTTCTGCACGCCGCCTTCGATGCGCTTGGCAACGATGTCGGCCGGCTGCGGCTTCTTGCCTTCGGCTTCGGCGGTCTTGCGGTCTTCCTCGGCCTTGCCGGCGGCCACGGCGCGCTCTTTTTCGATCAGATCGGCAGGCACGTCGGCGGCCGAGATGGCAACCGGCTTCATGGCGGCGATGTGCATTGCCACGTCCTTGGCCGAGGTGTCGTCGCCTTCGAATTCGACCATCACGCCGATGCGCGTGCCGTGCAGGTACGAAGCCAGCTTGCCGTTGCCGGCAAAGTGCTTGAAGCGGCGGAAACTCATGTTCTCGCCGATCTTGCCGATCAGGCCCTTGCGCACGTCCTCGAGCGTGGGGCCGAAACCGTCCTGCTCATAGGGCAGCGCGCCGAGCGCGGCGATGTCCGCGGGGTTGTGCTTGGCGACCAGCATCGCGGCAGCGTTGGCCATGGCCAGGAAGCTGTCGTTCTTGGTGACGAAGTCGGTTTCGCAGTTGATCTCGATCATGCCGCCGGCAGCGCCGTCGACAAACGCCGTGACCACGCCTTCGGCGGTGATGCGGCCCGAGGCCTTGCCGGCCTTGTTGCCGAGCTTGATGCGCAGCAGCTCTTCGGCCTTTTCCATGTTGCCGTCGGCCTCGGTCAGGGCCTTCTTGCATTCCATCATCGGCGCGTCGGTCTTTGCGCGCAGTTCGCCGACCATGCTTGCGGTGATTGCAGCCATTGTTCTATCTCCGTGTCCAAAAAATCAGATTAAAAAAAAGGGGCACCAAGCCCCTTCTTCAGGCGCGTGAGAGCACTCGATCAGGCCGAGGCGCCCTCTTCGACTTCGACGAATTCATCGCTGCCTTCGGCAATGGCCTTGACCACGTCGCCGGTGGCGCTGTTGCGGCCTTCGATGATCGCGTCGGCGATGCCGCGGGCGTAGAGCGTGACGGCCTTCGACGAGTCGTCGTTGCCCGGGATCACGTAGTCGATGCCTTCGGGCGAGTGGTTGGAGTCGACCACGCCGATCAGCGGAATGCCCAGCTTCTTGGCCTCGGCCACGGCGATCTTGTGGAAGCCCACGTCGATCACGAAGATGGCGTCAGGCAGCGCGGTCATGTCCTGGATGCCGCCGATGTCCTTCTCGAGCTTCTCGATTTCACGGGTGAAGGTGAGCTGCTCTTTCTTGCTCAGGCTTTCGAGGCCGGCTTCCTGCTGGGCCTTCATGTCCTTCAGGCGCTTGATCGAGGTCTTGACCGTCTTGAAGTTGGTCAGCATGCCGCCGAGCCAGCGGGTGTCGACGAAAGGCACGCCGGCGCGGCGGGCTTCGGCAGCCACGATTTCACGGGCCTGGCGCTTGGTGCCGACCATCAGGATCGTGCCGCGGTTGGCGGTGAGCTGCTTGGCGTACTTCATCGCGTCCTGGAACATCGGGAGCGACTTTTCCAGGTTGATGATGTGAATCTTGTTGCGATGGCCGAAGATGTACGGGGCCATCTTGGGGTTCCAGAAGCGGGTTTGGTGACCGAAGTGGACACCGGCTTCCAGCATTTCGCGCATGGTGGTAGACATTGAAAATTACTCCAAAGGTTGGGTCTAAAATCCAGCCCGTTTTGTGCCTCCTTCGAATGGAGTCACAACACCTTGAATGGGCCGGTTTGCGAATGTGTTTGGCTGGGTGCGACGAAAGCCGTCACATGTTCAGCGAAACCCAAAGAGTATAGCACGGCCCTCTTTCGCCCCTTCTCCTTGTCCACCCCGGAACCGAGCCGTCCGCGCCCTCCCAGCCCACCCATGAACGACCTCCACGCCACCCGTCTGAACCTTCTGGCAGGTGGCACCGATGCATGCACCGAATTGGAGCGCGCCATCGGCATTGCCCAGTCCCCGGCCTGCAGCCACGTGTTCACCCGCACGCTGTTCGACGAAGCCCGCCGGCAGGCCGCCGGCTCGGCGCCGCAGAGCCGGCTCGCCGGCCTTGCCTTCACCGCCAAGGACCTGTTCGACATCGAGGGGCAGCCGACTCCGGCGGGCTCCGTGGTGCTTTCGCATGCGCCGGCCGCCAAGGCCGATGCCGTCGCGGTGGCGCGGCTGCGCGCCGCGGGTGGCGTGCTGACGGGCCGCACCAACATGACGGAATTCGCCTTTTCCGGCGTGGGAGTCAACCCGCATCACGGTACGCCGGCCAACGCGAGCGATGCGGCCACGCCGCGCATCCCGGGCGGTTCGTCCTCCGGCGCCGCCGTCTCGGTCGCCAGCGGAGCGGCCTTCATCGGCCTGGGCTCCGACACGGGCGGCTCGATCCGCATTCCCGCGGCGCTGAACGGCATCGTGGGCTTCAAGAGCACCGCCCGGCTGGTGCCGACCCAGGGCGCCCTGCCGCTGTCGACCACGCTCGACACCGTCTGCGCGATGACGCGCTCGGTGCGCGACGCCGTCGCCGTGCACGAGATCCTTGCGGCGCGCCGTGTGACGGCCGGTGCGGCCTCGCTGGGAGCGTACCGGCTTGCCGTCGTGAAGAACGTTTTCTTCGACGGCATCGAGCCCGCTGTGGCCCGAGCCTTCGAAGATGCGCTGCGAACACTGCGCGATGGTGGTGCCCGGATCGAGGAGATCGAGCTGCCGGAACTCGCGGAACTGCAGGCGATCAACGCCACCGGCGGTTTTTCGGCGGCTGAATCCTATGCCTGGCACCGGCTGCTGCTCGAGCGCAGCGGTGCCGGCTACGACCCTCGCGTGGCCCAGCGCATCCTGCGGGGCGCCTCCATGAAGGCGCACGAATACATCGATCTCGTGCACGCCCGGCGCGACTGGATCACCCGCGTCGAGGCGGCGCTGACGCCCTTCGACGCGGTGCTCTCGCCCACCGTGCCGATCACCGCGCCCGCCATTGCGGGCGTCGCCCCGGGCGCCGAGCGCGATGACGAATTCTTCCGCATCAATGCGCTGCTGCTGCGCAACCCGTCGATCGTCAATATGCTCGACGGCTGCGCCATCTCGCTGCCCTGCCACGCCGCCGGCGAGTTGCCGGTGGGCCTGATGCTGTGGCATGCCTCGCTGCACGACGACGCCGTCCTGGCGGTCGCGCTGCAAGCAGAAAAAGCGCTGCAAAAACAATAGCCTCGCGCACCGATCGACGGGCGCCGGCCATCTCTTCTTACTCAAAAATTCAATGAAAATCGCGATCGTGGGCGCCGGCATCATCGGCGTCACAACCGCCTGGGAACTGGTTTCGGACGGCCATGAAGTTTCCGTGTTCGAGCGCCGTGGCGCCGCCGCCGAGGAATCCAGTTTTGCGAATGCGGGAGTGGTCGCGCCGGGCTACGTCACGCCCTGGGCCGCGCCGGGCATGCGCGCCAAGGTGCTGCGCTCGCTGCTGTCGCCGCACGGCGCCATCAAGCTGCGCTGGCCGCTGAGCCCGCGCGACCTCAGCTGGATGTCGCGCTGGCAGAAGGCCTGCAAGCTCGAAACCTACCTGGCCAACCGCGCCCGCATGCAGCGCCTGGCGTTCTACAGCCGCACCCGGCTGCACGAAGTGACCGAAGCCCGCGAACTGAGCTACGAACGCAGCGACGGCTACCTCGTGCTGCTGCGCTCCAAGCGCGAGAAAAAACTGGTCCAGCCAGGCCTCGAGGTGCTGCGCGCAGCGGGCAGCGTCTTCAGGGAGGTGGACGCCGACGAGGCCCGCCGCATCGAGCCCGCGCTCAGCACCGAGACGGCGCTCGCGGGTGCGATCCACCTGCCCGAGGACGAAGTGGCCAACTGCCGCCAGTTCGCACTGCTTCTCAAGTGGGAAGCCGAGGCGCTCGGCGCCCAGTTCCATTTCAACTGCGACATTGCGCCGCTGAGCCGCGCGGCCCCAACCTCCGTCTCGCTCGCCAGCGGCTCGCCGCCGCTGCGCTTCGATGCGGTGGTGGTGTGCGCCGGTCTTGCCTCGGCCACGCTGCTGCGGCCGCTCGGGTTGCGGATTCCGCTGGCGCCGGTGTACGGCCATTCGATCAGCGCGCCGATTCGCGAATCGCTCAACGCGCCGCGCAGCGCCGTGATGGACGAACGCTACAAGGTTGCGATCTCGCGCCTGGGCCAGCGCGTGCGCGTGGCCGGCGGCGCCGAGATCGGCGGCTCCCTGAGTTCGATGAATGCCTCGGCCGTGCAAACGCTCTACAAGGTGCTGCACGACTGGTTTCCGGGCGCCGCAACGCTGCAGTCGGGCGTGCAGCAATGGAAGGGCGCGCGCCCGATGCTG
Organism: Variovorax sp. V93; assembly: GCF_041154485.1. Taxonomy (NCBI): domain Bacteria; kingdom Pseudomonadati; phylum Pseudomonadota; class Betaproteobacteria; order Burkholderiales; family Comamonadaceae; genus Variovorax; species Variovorax sp. V93. The sequence goes on from NZ_AP028669.1 coordinate 2,954,562, forward strand.
CCCGATGGCCCGCCGGTGCTCGGTGCCAGCGGCGTACCGGGCGTCTGGCTCAATCTGGGCCACGGTTCGAGCGGATGGGCGCTGTCGTGCGGCAGCGCACGCGTGGTGGCCGACCTGATCGGCGGCCGCGACGCTGGCGTCGACCTCGAAGGCCTGGGCATCGAGCGGCTCGCCCAGTAGGCTGGGCCGCAGCTGCGCAGGCGCGGCTTCAGGCGGGCAGAATCGGCCCATGCAACGCATCACGCCCGCCACCGCCTGTGACCTGTTCGACATTGCGGCAACGCGTCGCATCGAACAGAAAGCGGCGGCCGCCCTGCCCCCTCACACGCTGATGCAGCGCGCGGGCCTGGCCGTGGCGCGGCTCGCGATGGCACTGGCGCCGCATGCGCGGACGATCTGGGTCGCCTGCGGGCCGGGCAACAACGGCGGCGACGGCTTCGAAGCTGCTGCGCAGCTGCAGCACCGCGGCTTCCTGCCCATCGCGACCTTCGCGGGCGATGAAGACCGGCTGCCGCCGGATGCCAGGGCGTCGCTGCAACGGGCCCGCGATGCCGGCGTGATCTTCGCGCCGGAGCCGCCTGCGAGCTGCGATCTGGCGATCGACGCGCTGCTCGGCATCGGATCGAGCCGGCCTCCCGAAAAGCTCATGGCCGATTGGCTGCGTCGGATGCATGAGATGGCCGCGCCGGTGCTCAGCGTCGATGTGCCCTCTGGGCTGAATGCCGACACCGGCGCTTCAAGCGCCGAGCCCCGTGCGGCTGACGCTTCGCGCCGCTTCTGCCTGAGCTTCCTGACCCTCAAGCCCGGCCTGGTCACAGCGCAGGGCCGCGATGCCGCGGGCACGGTCTGGTTCGACGACCTGGGCTGCAGCAGCGCCGGCGAGGAGCCGGTCGCGCGCCTGGCGGGCGCACCGGCGGATACCCCACGCAGCCACGCCTCGCACAAGGGCAGCTATGGCGATGTCGCGGTGATCGGCGGTGCATCCGGCATGGCGGGCGCCGCGCTGCTGGCCGGCTCCGCCGCGCTGCATGCGGGTGCGGGCCGCGTGTTCGTCGGACTGCTCGACGCGAGCGCGGCCCCGGTCGACCTGGCGCAGCCCGAACTGATGCTGCGAGACGCCAAGTCGCTCGATCTCTCGGGCATGACAGCGGTCTGCGGATGCGGCGGCGGCGCGGACATCCGCGCGGTGCTGCCGCGCGTGCTGGCGACGGCGGCCGCGCTGGTGCTCGACGCCGATGCACTGAATGCCATCGCGGTCGATGGCGCGCTGCAGGCCCAGCTGGCATCGCGCGCCCGGCGCGGCAGGCCGACGGTGATCACCCCGCATCCGCTCGAAGCCGCGCGCCTGCTGAACTGCACGGCCGCCGACATCCAGGCCGACAGGCTCGCAGCCGCCCGCCAGCTCGCGTCGCGCTACGGCGTGGTCGCCGTGCTCAAGGGATCGGGAACAGTGATTGCCGAGGGCGGCGGCACGCCGCCGGTGCTCAATCCGACTGGCAACGCGAAGCTGGCAACCGCCGGCACCGGCGACGTGCTCGCGGGAATGATCGGCGCCGCACTGGCGGCGCGGCGGCCACCATTCGAGGCGGCCTGCGAAGCCGTCTGGCACCACGGCCGCATCGCCGACACCTGGCCGGCCGGCGCGCCCCCGCTGACGGCCGGCGCGCTGGCGCGCCAGGCGCCCTGCTGACGAGTTCTAGCCGCGACCGACGAAGGGCATCTTCGTCGCCATGACCGTATGGAACAGCACGTTGGCCTCCAGCGGCAGGTTCGCCATGTAGAGCACCGACTGGCCCACGATCTTCACGTCCATCAGCGGCTCGATCGCGAGTTCGCCGTTGGCCTGCGGCACGCCCTTGGCCATGCGCGCAGCCAGTTCCGTCATGGCGTTGCCCACGTCGATCTGGCCGACCGCGATGTCGTACTTGCGCCCGTCGAGCGAAGCGGTCTTGGTGAGGCCCTCGACCGCGTGCTTGGTCGCGGTGTACGCCGCGGAATTGGGCCGCGGCGCGGTGGCCGAGATGGAGCCGTTGTTGATGATGCGGCCGCCGCGCGGCGTCTGCGCCTTCATCGTGCGGAACGCCTGCTGGATGCAGAAGAACATGCCGCTCAGGTTGATGTCGACCACGCCGCGCCACTGCTCGGGCGTCCAGTCCTCGAACGGACCCGGCGGATTGCCCACGCCGGCGTTGTTGAACAGCAGGTCGACGCGGCCGAAGCGCTCCACCGTGGCGGCGAACAGCGCCTGCACCGATTCCGCATTGGCCACGTCGGTGGGCACCGCGAAGGCGCGCGCACCGGCGCCGGACTCTTCGGCGACCTGTTCCAGCGGCTCGAGGCGGCGCCCCGCCAGGGCCACGCTCCAGCCGTCGGCCAGCAATGCCAGCGCCGCGGCGCGGCCTATGCCCGTGCCGGCGCCCGTGACGATTGCGATGCGGCCCTTGTTGTTTTCCACGCTCATGCTCGGTGTCTCCTTCTCGGTTTGTCTGTATGGATGGGATGCAATGCGGCGCCGTGCGTCATGCGCGGCGGGGTTTGCGGCCCTTCATCTTGTTGGCGGCCTTCTTGACGGCCGACTTGAAAGCCTGCATCGCCGACTGCGGGCCCGCAGCGGCAACGGCGGCGCTGCGCTCGACGCGCTGCTCTGGAACGGCTTCGGCCTTGTGGCGCGAACTGCGCTTGGCCGATGCCTTGACCGGCACGCCGGCCGGGGCCGCGCCCTTGTCCTTCATGGCGCGCGTGGTGAGGTCTTCGCCCTCGCGCACCAGGCGGAAATCGATCTTGCGCCCGTCCAGGTCGACGCGGCTCACCTGCACCCGCACGCGGGTGCCGATGGCGTAGCGGATGCCGGTGCGCTCGCCGCGCAGTTCCTGGCGCATCTCGTCGAACTTGAAGTATTCGCCGCCGAGTTCGGTGATGTGCACCAGCCCCTCGACGTACATTGCATCGAGCGTCACGAAGATGCCGAAGGTCGTGGCCGCCGTGACCACGCCGCCATACTCCTCGCCCAGGTGCTCGCGCATGTACTTGCACTTGAGCCAGGCTTCGACGTCGCGGCTGGCTTCGTCGGCGCGGCGCTCGTTGGCGCTGCAATGCAGGCCGGCCGCTTCCCAGGCCAGCACTTCCTTGGTCGGCGCGACCGTGGCTTTCTGCGGCTTGGTGGTCGGCGCCTTGACGCGCGAAGCCAGCCGCTTGGCGAGCTTGGCATGCGCCTCGCCCGGCGTCGGAAGCATCGGCAGCTGGTAGCGCGTCTTGCCAAGAATGGCCTTGATCACGCGGTGCACCAGCAGGTCGGGGTAGCGCCGGATCGGGCTCGTGAAATGCGTGTAGGCCTCGTACGCCAGGCCGAAATGGCCACTGTTGATGGGCGTATAGATCGCCTGCTGCATCGATCGCAGCAGCATGGTGTGGATCTGCTGCGCGTCGGGGCGCTCCTTGGTGGCTTCGGCGATCGCCTGGAACTCGCCGGGCCGCGGATCGTCAGTGATGCTCAAGCCCACGCCCATGGCCTTCAGGTAGCCGCGCAGGATTTCCTTCTTCTCGGGCGTCGGGCCTTCGTGCACACGGAACAGGCCCGGGTGCTTGCCCTCGGCGATGAAGTCGGCGCTGCACACGTTGGCCGCGAGCATGGCCTCTTCGATGAGGCGGTGCGCCTCGTTGCGCGTGCGGGGCACGATCTTCTCGATGCGGCCCGCGTCGTCGCAGATGATCTGCGTCTCGGTGGTTTCGAAGTCGACCGCGCCGCGCTTGCCGCGCTGCTTGAGCAGCGCCTTGTACACGTCGGCCAGGTTCAGCAGGTCCTTGACGCGGTCCTTGCGCTTGGCAGCTTCAGGGCCCCGCGTGTTGCCAAGGATGGCCGCGACTTCGGTGTAGGTGAAGCGGGCATGGCTGAACATCACCGCGGGGTAGAACTGGTAGGCATAGATCTCGCCGTCGGCGGCCACGAGCATGTCGCACACCATGCACAGGCGTTCGACCTCGGGGTTCAGCGAGCACAGGCCGTTCGACAGCTTCTCCGGCAGCATCGGGATCACGCGGCGCGGAAAGTAGACACTGGTGGCGCGGTCGTAGGCATCGATGTCGATGGCCGAGCCGGTCTGCACATAGGCGCTGACGTCGGCAATGGCCACCAGCAGGCGCCAGCCCTTGCCGCGGCCGACCTTGGCCGGCTCGCAGTACACGGCGTCGTCGAAGTCGCGCGCGTCCTCGCCGTCGATGGTGACCAGCGGCACGTCGGTCAGGTCGATCCGACCTTTCTTGTCGGCAGGGCGAACCTTCTCAGGCAGCGCCTTGGCTTCGGCCAGGCAGGCCTCGGAAAATTCGTGCGGCACGCCGTACTTGCGCACCGCGATCTCGATCTCCATGCCGGGATCGTCGATCTCGCCCAATACTTCCTTCACGCGCCCGACCGGCTGGCCGAACAGCGCCGGCGGCTCGGTGAGTTGCACCACGACGACCTGCCCCACCTTGGCGGGGCCGGTGGCACCCTTGGGAATCAGGACGTCCTGTCCGTAGCGCTTGTCTTCGGGCGCGACGAGCCACACGCCGCCTTCATGCAGCAGGCGGCCGATGATCGGCTGCTCGGGGCGCTCGACGATTTCGACCACCCGCCCCTCGGGACGTCCGCGCCGATCCTGCCGCACCACGCGCGCCTTGACGCGGTCCTTGTGCAGCACCGCACGCATCTCGTTCGGGGGCAGATAGATGTCGGCTTCGCCGTCGTCGCGCTGCACGAAACCGTGTCCGTCGCGATGCCCTTGAACAGTTCCTTCAAATTCATCCAGCAGACCGCTGGAATGGCCATTATTTTTGATATGATTCTCTCTTTCCTGAAATTCAAAACATAACTGCTTCGGCAGCTATGTGGGCCCAGATGGCGGAATTGGTAGACGCACTAGTTTCAGGTACTAGCGAGTAACATCGTGGAGGTTCGAGTCCTCTTCTGGGCACCACCCCTACCAAGCTGAAACCCCTGTGAATCATCGATTTACAGGGGTTTTTTCTTTTCCCTGGGAACATGAGCGAGGGATGTTCTCCCTCACGGATGCCGATCGCGGCCAAGCCTGGCCGCACCGACGGTTGTGTGCCGCGTTCGCGCGCGGCGTCGTGATCCTGAGGCGGAACATTCTGCGAAGCGCTTGTCGGCGGCACGGATTCGAACAAATGGAACAGGCTTCGTCTCATGAAATGATGCAGCAACCCGCTCCTGGAGAAGCGGCTTTCCACCATTCTGACGCAGTACATCGACGAATGATCGCGCAGAGTCTCGAGAAGCGGAGCAACCGAATCAATAACACCGTGTTGGCAGTAGAGGTGAACCGCACAACCCCACCTGTTGGGCGCGGCATTGGCTCGCCGCGGGGGACCGCCGGCGGATCTGCAGGGGTTGCGACAGCTTTGAAGCCGGGATGCACCTTAACACGCGAAACAATGCACCGGGTCGGCAGCCTGCGAGCATGACCATTTTCCAACGCATCAAGCAATGGGCCTCGCGCATCAAGCGCGATGCCGTCACTCTGTGGTTCGCCTATCGCCATCCGGGCACGCCGTGGTTCGCCAAGCTGCTCGCGGCCTTCGTCGTCGCCTATGCGCTGAGCCCGATCGACCTCATCCCGGATTTCATTCCCGTTCTTGGCTACCTCGACGACGCCTTGCTGCTGCCCGGCCTGATCTGGCTGAACATCCGGCTCATTCCGGCCGATGTACTCGAGGAATGCCGCCAGCGCGCCGACCTGTGGATGAAGGAACAAGGCGCGAAGCCGCGAAGCATTGCCGGCGCCGTGCTCGTCCTGGCGGTCTGGATCGGCCTGGGGGCCGCGCTCTGGGCCTGGTTCGGCACGCAAAAGTAGGCTGGGACCGGCGGCAACAATTCTCGACATTGTGAATTTTACTGTATATTTATACAGTCTTTTCACAAAGGATAACCGCCATGTCGACATCCGAACCCACCACCTCCCCTGCTCGCAACCATGCGCTGGCCGAAGCACTGGCATGGATTTCAAAGTTCGCGCATGCATGGAAGGCCATCGAGCCCGCGCCCCACTCGCTTAGCATCGATGGATTCATCATCTGGGGTCCCGTGCTCTACGAGAAGCACCGCAACGAGGATCCCGTGGAACTCGCGGCGCGGCTGTACGGCCGGTCGGGCGAGTATTCCAGGTACCTGTATCCGGGCCGTCCGCCCAAGACTGGCGATGCGCTTCCGACTTTCGGCCCCAAGGTGTAGCAAAAGTCACACTTTCACATCAAAAACGATTCAAGAAGTAACTTGAGTGTGTACACAAGGTTACGTTTGATTTGAAAATATCCAATTTAGCGGAGACCATTGTGATCACAGCATTTACCTTGTTAGTCGGCATGTTTCTCGGGGCGTTGTTCATGAGCCTCCTGGTCGTTTCTCGCTCGGATGACTGAGAAGAAGAACTGCCGGGCCCTTGCAGCCCTGTCCATGCCCACAGAAAAGCCCGCATCCAGCGGGCTTTTCCTTTTCTTGAACTACGTCAGCAGGTTGGACTTGGGCCTGCGGTTGCTCTCGATCGAATAGATCGCCGGCTTGTCCTGCTCGGTCTTCGTGCCCGCTGCCTCGGCGCTGGGAGCCGGAAGCGGATAGACCTCGCCGGAAAGGCGCTTCACGCGCTCCGCATACATCTTGGCCAGGGCCGCGTGATGCTCCGCCGCAGCCTGGTGCTCGAGTCGCGCCATCTGGGCTTCCTGAAGCAGCGTGGCAGCCCTCTTGAGATGAAGGCTGGATCCGGGTTGAAAGAGCTGGAAGAACATGGGACCTCCTGGAGAACACAAGCCGCCACGTTCAAACCCCAGGCCACACGCGTCTGTAGGCGTACAACTTTTTCGCCTGTCGCTCAGCCCGTGGTTCTCAAGTCGGCGATCGCCGCGCTGCTTTCTCGCTCTCGCCAGGATGGCGACGGTTCAGATCGGCAACGCGATCAGGTCGTGGCCCTCGGCGCCCACGATGTGGGCCCGCGTGAATTCACCCACCTTGAGCGTCTTGCTGATCTTCTCGGGCGGCAGCAGGCGCACGGTGCCGTCGATCTCGGGGGCGTCGGCATAGGTGCGGCCCACGCCGCCCTTGCGGCCCATGCCGGGCGCCGAGTCCACCAGCACCTGCATGGTTGCACCGACGCGCTGTCGCAGCTTGGCGATCGACACCGCTTCGGCCACTTCCATGAAACGGGCGCGGCGGGCTTCACGTTCAGCCGGCGGCAGCATGCCGGGAATGTCGTTAGCGGTGGCTCCTTCGACCGGGCTGTAGGCAAAGCATCCGGCGCGGTCGATCTGCGCTTCGCGGATGAAGTCGAGCAGATGCTCGAACTCCTGTTCGGTTTCGCCAGGGAAGCCCGCGATGAAGGTGCTGCGGATCACCAGTTCGGGGCAGACCTCGCGCCACCGCGCCAGGCGCTCCAGGTTCTTCTCGCCGCTGGCCGGCCGCTTCATGCGCTTGAGCACGTCGGGATGGCTGTGCTGCAGCGGCACGTCGAGGTACGGCAGCACCTGGCCGCTGGCCATCAGCGGAATGATCTCGTCCACGCTCGGATACGGATACACATAGTGCAGCCGGACCCAGGCGCCGTAGGGCTCGGCAATTTCGCCCAATGTGCGCACCAGCTCGAGCATGCGCGTCTTGACCGGCTTGCCGTCCCAGAAGCCGGTGCGGTACTTGACGTCCACGCCATAGGCCGAGGTGTCTTGGCTGATCACCAGCAGTTCCTTCACCCCGCCTTCGAACAGGGCCTTGGCCTCGCTGAGCACGTCGCCGACCGGGCGCGACACCAGGTCGCCGCGCATCGAGGGAATGATGCAGAAGGTGCAGCGGTGATTGCAGCCTTCGCTGATCTTCAGATAGGCATAGTGCCGCGGCGTGAGCTTCAAGCCTGCGATGCCGAAGGTGTTGGGAACCAGGTCGACGAAGGGATCGTGCGGCTTGGGCAGGTTGGCGTGGACCGCGTCCATGACTTCCTGCGTGGCGTGCGGACCGGTCACGGCCAGCACGCTGGGGTGCATCTGCCGAACCAGGTTGCCGCCCTGGTCGCCGGTCTTGGCGCCCAGGCAGCCCGTGACGATCACGCGGCCGTTTTCCGCCAGCGCCTCGCCGATGGTGTCGAGGCTTTCCTTCACGGCATCGTCGATGAAGCCGCAGGTGTTGACGATCACCAGGTCGGCCCCCTCGAAGGTCTTGGCGGTCTGGTAGCCCTCAGCGCTCAGCTGGGTCAGGATCAGTTCGGAATCGGTCAGGGCCTTGGGGCAGCCCAGGCTCACAAAGCCGACCTTGGGGGCGGCCGGCGTGGCCATGCGTTCGGGGGAGGCAACTTCGCTCATATATGCCCCTATTGTCCCAGCTATCGGCCGGGGCCGGGATTTCAGGGGCGTTTGATGCCGAATGCGCCCAGGACCTGCTCGGTATTTTTCTGCATCTGCTCCTGCATCTGCAGGAACACGTTCTTGGACTGCTCGACGTAGTTGCCCATGAGTCCCTGGAGCATGGGCGACTGCATGGTCATGAAGCGCGACCACATCTCGGGCGTGAGGCCCTCTGCCTTTTCGGCGAGCTGGGCCTGCACCTCGGTCATGGCCTGGATGTTCTTTTCGAGATAGGGGCCCATGTAGCCCTGCATCGCCTGTCCGTAGAAGCGGATGATGTTGGCCAGCACCTGCTCGGTGAACATCGGCGCACCGCCCGCTTCTTCCTCGAGGATGATCTGCAGCAGGATGCTGCGCGTGAGGTCGTCGCCGGTCTTGGCATCGCGCACCACGAACTGGGCATTCTGTATGACCAGCTGCTTCACCTCGGTGAGCGTGATGTACGTGGATGTCTCGGTGTCGTAGAGCCTTCGGTTGGGGTACTTCTTGATTACACGTTGCACCGGCTTGACCCCGGACTTCTTGCTCTGCACTGCGGACTCCTTCACATGGATGCCCATGTCATCCGATGATTCTAGGTAGCGGTTTTGCTGCATCGCGACAAGGTTTACCCTGACCGTGCCAGCGCCGCTTCAACCGAGCGTTGTGGCGTACTCGGCGCTGCAGGCACTGCAGGTGGCGGTCCCGGGGCGTTCCTCGGTGGCTTCCCTGAAACGCAGCGGACTCTTGTGGCCGTAGACCACCCAGCAGCGTGGACAGTGTTCCTGGCCGGCGGTGGGCAAGTAGGCGCGCGAGCGCTGCTCGGCGCGCTCCTGCGTCACGGGCGTTCCCTGCCGGATGGCGCGGGCTATTTCGCGTGCCGCCATGGTGTCGGTACGGCCGCTTGCGTGGTCGTTGATGCCATAGACGGCGCGTGCAAATTCGATGGGAGCCTGCCTGAGCAATGCGGCCAGGCGCATGTCGGCATGAGCCCGATCAACCAGCGTTGATCGCGTATTCATCAGATCGCTTGTCAAGAAATTTGGAAAAGGTTTGCAGAGCGGCCAAGGTAGCACAACAACATGGCCATGGTCTTTGTCTGCTTCACCGCAAGGACGATTGAAACACCGGGGAACCCGGTGAAAGCTCTGTTCGACAGCTCCGGTGGTTGGCCGGAAGTCGAAACAGAAATTGGTAGGCGCGATTGGACTCGAACCAACGACCCCCACCATGTCAAGGTGGTGCTCTAACCAGCTGAGCTACGCGCCTAAGGATGTGTCCGAGAAGCAGCTATTGTAGCAGGAGAAAACGCGCTTTTTCAGCGCCGACGTGCAGATCGCACACCGGCAACCGCCGTCACCACGCCAAGCACCTGCGTGAGCCGCGCCGCATCGGAGATTTCCACGGTGAACGTCATCCATGCCGTGCCCTTGACCGATTGGGTCTGCACGCCGATCACGTTCATCTTCTCGCGTGCGAACACATCGGAGATGTCGCGCAGCAGGCCCTGGCGGTCAGCTGCCTCGACGGCCACGTCGACTGCATAGACCGGCGCTTCGCCGCCCTTCGCGGCACCCCATTCGACATCGATCACGCGCTCGCCGTCGCGCGAGGCCATCATCCGGAAGTTGCTGCAGTCGACGCGGTGCACGCTGACGCCGTGGCCGCGCGTCACGAAGCCGCGGATGGCATCGGGCGGCGCGGGCTTGCAGCACTTGGCGAGCTGCGTCATCAACGAAGACACGCCCACCACCAGCACGCCGCCCTTGCCGGACTTCTCGCTCGCGCGCGGCTTCTTGATCTGCACGCCGTCGTCGGGGTTCGGCGCGGGCTCGGGCGGACGCAGCAGCACCTCGATGTTGCGCAGCGAGAACTCGTCCTTGCCGACCACTTCGAACAGATGGTCCGCCGACTTGAAGCCCAGCTGCGAAGCCAGGTCCTCGAGGCGCGTGGAGGTCTTGCCTTCGCGCTGCAGCAGCTTCTCGACGGCCTCGCGTCCGCGCGCCACGGTTTCGTGCGTGATCTGCGCGTTGAACCATGCGCGCACCTTGGCGCGTGCGCGGTGGCTCGCAAGATAGCCGAGCTCTGCGTTGAGCCAGTCGCGCGAAGGGCCGCCCTCCTTGGCCGCGATGATCTCGACCGTCTGGCCGTTGGACAGCGGCGTGTTGAGCGGCAACATGGCCCCATCGACGCGCGCTCCGCGGCAGCGATGGCCCAGCGTGGTATGCACGGTGTAGGCAAAGTCGACCGGCGTCGCGCCCTGCGGCAGTTCGACGATGGCCGCGTCGGGCGTCAGCACGTAGATGCGGTCGTCGAAGAGGCCCTGGCCCTGCGAGCCGCCCGAAAGGTCGCGCTCCCACGCCAGCAGCTGCCGCAGCACCGCGATCTTCGCGTCGTATTCGCCGCTCGCCCACACGCCCGCATAGCCCTTGTGGCCGGCTTCCTTGTAGGCCCAGTGCGCCGCCACGCCGTGCTCGGCATGGTCGTGCATTTCTTCCGTGCGGATCTGGATCTCGATCGGCTTGCCGGGCTTGCCATCGACCATCTCGCGCACCACGGTGTGCAGCGACTGGTAGCCGTTGGGCTTGGGCCGTGCAATGTAGTCGTCGAACTCTTCGTCGATCGGCTGGAAATGCGAATGCACCCAGGCCAGCGCCGCGTAGCAGTCCTTCACGTCGGGCACCACCACGCGCAATGCGAGGATGTCGAACACCTGCGCGAAGTCGAGCGACTTGCCGCGCATCTTCTTGACGATGCTGTAGATGTTCTTCGGCCGGCCCTGCACCGTGGCGCGCACGCCCTCCGCCTGCAGCTCGCTTTCGAGCTGCGAGCGCAGCTGCTCGACGTGGCCTTCGCGCTCGATCCGCTTCTCGTCGAGCAGGCGCGCGATCAGCTTGTAGGTCTCGGGCTCCAGGAAGCGGAACGAGAGGTCTTCGATTTCCCACTTCACCTGCCAGATGCCGAGCCGGTTGGCGAGCGGCGCGAACACCTGCAGCGACTCGCGCGCCACGCTTTCGGGCGCCGGCTGCTTGCTGGCGGCGGCATGCCGCAGGGTCTGCAGCCGCGATGCGAGGCGCAGCATGACGACGCGCAGGTCGCGCGAGAACGCGAGCAGCATCTTGCGCACGTTCTCGGTCTGCGCACCCGCCGCGCCTTCGGCCAGGTGATGGCCCTGCGAAGCCGAGCGGGCCTGCTCCTGCACGCGCACCAGCTTGGTGGTCTCGACTGCCAGCGCCGCGAAGTTGTCGCCGAACACCTTGGCAATGACCTCCTGCGGACGGTTGAGGTGCTGGCAGGCATAGACCAGATAGCTCGCGGCCTGCATGGCCTCGGAGCCGCCCATCTTCGCGACGATGGCCGCGACGGCGTCGGCATGCGCGAGCGTGTTCTCGCCGGTGTCGAGCTTTTCGTCGGCGATCAGCGGCTCGGCGAAAGCGCGCGCACGCGCGAGCATGTTCTCCATCACCGGCGTGCGGTCGGCCGTGGCGGCGGACAAGGGATAGTCCACCACCGCCGTATCTGGGGCATGCGCCGTTTGGAGACTCGAAGACTCGCGCTTCACGTTGGCCTCAATCGAACAGGAAGTTGGTGACGGCGCCCACCTGCCCGGGGTCGACGAAAGTGGGCGCATGGCCGACGCCTTCGAACTCGATCAGTGCAGCGCGCGGACCGCGCTGCGTCATGGCCAGGGCCGTTTCGCGCGAGAGCAGGTCCGACTCGGCGCCGCGCGTCACGAGCGTGCGCGCATCGATGGCGTCATAGAGGCTCCACATCACGGCACCGCCCTGGGCCGCAGCTTCGGGCGTGATGGCGCGCAGCGCAACGGCAATGGCCGGGTCGTAGTGAAGCAGCCAGGGGCCTGCTGCATCGCTCTGGGATTCGCCGGGCTCCACCTTGGCGGCGCCGTCGGCCGTGCGCTGCGATGCGGGCACCACCATGTGCTGCGACAGCGAAAGCCACTGGTCCGGTGTATGGGGGCCGAAGCTGGTCGAGATCGCCCACATGGCGTCGGCCGCCGACTGCAGGCTGTCGTAGCGGCCGCCCTGCCCCACGTAGGCGCCGATGCGCTGGAGCGCCGCGGCCTCGATCGTCGGGCCCACGTCGTTCACGATGAAGCGGCGGATCGGCCGGGCCAGCGGCAATTGCTTGTGCCCCGCCAGCACGAAGCCGATCAGCCCGCCCATGCTGGTGCCCAGGTAGTCGAGCGTGCCGATCGGTTGTTCGCGGTGCAGCTGCGCAACGAGCGCCAGCATGTCGGCCGCATAGACCGGCACCTGGTAGAGGGCCGGGTCGCGCAGCCAGTCGCTTCGGCCGCGCCCCGCCACGTCGGGGCAGACCACGCGCACGTCGCCGGCGGCGCGCGCCACGAGGGCCTGCGCGAGCACGTCGAAGTCGCGCCCCTGCCGCGTGAGGCCGTGCACGCAGATCACCACGCGCGCGCTGCGCGCGTCGCCCCATTGCCAGTAGGCCATGCGGTGACCGCCCTGGGCGTCATCGCACGCCACGTAATGAAGCGTCGGTTCTGTCATGAAAACGAAGTCGTCCTGGTGCGGATAATGGTCTCGTCGCATCCTAATTCATCCGGAGATTGATCTTCATGCTCAAAGGCAAAACCGCGCTTGTCACGGGGTCCACCAGCGGCATTGGCCTTGCCATTGCCAAGGCGCTTGCACAACAAGGCGCAAACATCGTGCTCAACGGTTTCGGCGACGCCGAAACCCCCAAGGCCCAGATCGAGGCGCTCGGCGTGCGCACCGAATATCACGGCGCCGACATGAGCCAGCCCGCTCAGATCGAGGACATGATGAAGTTCGCCGCGTCCAGGTTCGGCCGCGTCGACATCCTCGTGAACAACGCCGGAATCCAGCACGTGGCAAAGGTCGAGGACTTCCCGCCTGAACGCTGGGATGCCATCATCGCCATCAATCTCACGAGCGCGTTCCACACGACCCGGCTCGCCATTCCCGCGATGCGCGAGGCCAACTGGGGCCGCATCATCAACGTGGCGTCGGCCCACGGGCTGGTGGCCTCGGCGCAGAAGTCGGCCTACGTGGCGGCCAAGCACGGCATCGTCGGCTTCACCAAGTCGGTGGCGCTCGAAACCGCGACCACCGGCATCACGAGCAATGCGATCTGCCCGGGCTGGGTGCTGACCCCGCTGGTGCAAAAGCAGATCGACGACCGCGCGGCACGGGAAGGCGTTTCGGCCACGCAGGCGCAGAACGAGCTGCTGGGAGAAAAGCAGCCTTCGCTGCAGTTCACCACGGTCGAGCAGCTCGGCGGCCTTGCGGTGTTCCTGTGCTCGCCGGCCGCCGACCAGGTGCGCGGCGTGGCTTGGCAAATGGACGGCGGCTGGACCGCTCAATAGAAGCTACTTGAGCTGCACCGATCCCGAGACGCTCACGACCACGCTCGCCTTGCCGGCCTCCACCGGCACCGGCGCATCGGCCGAAAAGGACTTGGCGGCCGCCGCCATGACGCGCGGCCGGATCGGGCCGCTGTCATTCGCGTTCACCGAGACTTCGCGCAGCGTGTAGCCACCGAAGCCGAAGCCCTTGGCCAGTTCGGCGGCCTTCTGCTTGAAGTTCTCGATGGCGATGGTCTGGGCCTCGGTCTCGCTTTTGGCGCGCTGCTCGCGGCTCAGCGCGAAGCCCACATTGCCGACGTTCAGCGTGGTGATCCGTCCTGCGGTCTGCGTGATGCGCGCGAAGTCGCGGCCCTCGAGCACCATTTCGGCGGAGCCCTGCCAGCCGTTGATCTTGCCTTCTCGGGTGTAGCGCGGCGACAGGCTGAAATTGCCGGTGCGCACGTCGAGCTGGCCGGGCTGGGCGTTCTTCTTTGCCTCGGCCAGGGCCGCGTCCACCGCGGCCTTGAGCTGCGACTGGACCGTGGCGGCATCGGCTGCGTCGCGCGTGGTGGTGAGCGTCATGCTGAGCATGTCCTGCTGCACTTCCACCGTGCCCGAGGCCGTGAGTTGCAGCACGTTCTGCGGCGGCGGGACCATGTTCTGGGCCATGGCGGTGCCGGCGGCGCCTGCCGCAGCCAGTGCGGCAAAGGCCGCGATCAAACTGATTTTTTTCAAGACGAGCTAACTCCCCTGGGGTTGGTATTCGAGAACGTGAGGGCACGCCGCCCTCGCCGCTTCAGCGGCGCTGGCTGCGCGGCAAGGTCAGGGCGCGCGCGGCCGACATCGGCTCCGGCACCATTCGCTCGGCCGGCTGCGATTCTGCCGAATTCAGCACCTGGGGTGTGCCGGGCGGCGTCCATTGCCTTCGCACCTGCTGGCGCAGTTCGAAGAGTTCGGCCGCCGTGAGGCGCCTGCCGGCCACGGCCTCCTCCCGCCGGATTTCGTCGCGCTGCGCGGCACGGTGGGCCGCTACCGCCTCACGGACCTCGTTGCGCCGCGAATCGCCGACCCTGAAAAACTCGCCAGCGTTTGCCAAGGCAGGGCCGCAGCTGCAGGCAACAAGGATCGGCAGGACGGGAAGAAGGGTTCTCATTGAACAAAAGTCATAGCACTGGGCGGACTTTGCCACCGCCGGGCGAACGTCGGATGACTAGACAGCGAGCGACCGCAAGTTTTGTAACTTAGTGTCAAACCATAAGTAAAACCGGCTCAACGGGGGCTCAACGCCTTCAGAATCGGCGCTGTTACAAATTCAACGTTGTAGAAATGACTCAAGTTCCCGCCCGCACTGACAAGATCGTGATCGTCGACGACGACGCCCGCATCCGCGACCTGCTTCGCCGCTACCTGACCCAGGAAGGTTTCGAAGTGATCGTGGCCGAGGACGGCAAGGCGCTCAATCGCATCCTGTTGCGCGACACGGTCGACCTGATCGTGCTCGACCTGATGATGCCCGGCGAAGACGGCCTGTCGGTCTGCCGCCGCCTGCGTGCCGCCAACGACCGCACGCCGATCATCATGCTCACCGCCAAGGGCGAGGACGTCGACCGCATCGTCGGCCTGGAGGTCGGCGCGGACGACTACCTCGGCAAGCCGTTCAACCCCCGCGAACTGCTGGCGCGCGTGCACGCGGTGCTGCGCCGCCGTCCGCCGCTCGAGGCGCCCGGCGCCCCTTCCACCGAGAACGAGACCGTCACCTTCGGCCCCTTTGCCTTCGACCTGGGTTCGCGCACGCTCAAGAAGGACGGCGAGGAACTCTCCCTGACCACCGGCGAATTCGCGATGCTCAAGGCGCTGGTGCGCCATCCGCGCCAGCCGCTGTCGCGCGAGAAGCTGGCCCAGCTGGCCCGCGGCCGCGAGTTCGAGCCCTTCGACCGCAGCCTCGACGTGCAGATCTCGCGCCTGCGCAAGCTGGTCGAGGCCGATGCCGCAGCGCCCCGCTACATCCAGACCGTGTGGGGCGTGGGCTACGTGTTCGTGCCGGACGGCACGGCCTGAACGATACCCTGAGGTGGCCATCGGCCTGCAATCCGCCAGACCCAGCCCAGCCCAGGAGGACGGCGCGCAGGTCACCATGCCAAGCCCCCTGGAGGGCAGCGGCCAGCGTGACCGGCGACCGGGCCTGAAGCTCGGCTTCAGCCTTTTCTGGCGCACATTCTTCCTGCTCGCGCTGCTGCTGATCGGCTGTACGGTCGCCTGGCTGCAGACCTTCCGCTCGCTCGAATACGAGCCGCGCGCCATCCAGACCGCACACCAGATCGCCTCGCTCGTGAACCTCACGCGCGCGGCGCTGGTGTATTCGGATGCGATCACGCGGGTCTCGCTGATCAAGACGCTGGCCGACCAGGAGGGCGTGCGCATCCTGCCGCGCGAGCCCAACGACCGCTTCCAGCCCTACACCAGCGGCGCGCTCGACCAGCGCGTGACCGAGGAGCTGATCGACCAGCTCGGCGAAGGCACCACGGTGGCCAGCCGCGTCAACGACGAGCCGGGCCTGTGGATCGGCTTCACCATCGAGAGCGACACCTACTGGCTGCTGCTCGACCCGACCCGCTTCAGCCGCGTGGGCGGGCGCACCTGGCTGGTCTGGCTCAGCACCGCCATGGCGCTGTCCCTGGCCGGCGCGGCGCTGATCACGCGGCTCATCAACCTGCCGCTCAAGCAGCTCTCGCGCGCCACCATGCAGGTGCGCGAAGGCGAGTACGAGGCGCACCGGCTCGACGAGAGCGCCCGCACCAACGAGATCCGCGCGGTCAACATCGGCTTCAACCGCATGGCCGACCAGCTCGCCAAGATCGAGCAGGACCGTGCCATCATGCTGGCCGGCATCTCGCACGACCTGCGCACGCCGCTCGCGCGGCTGCGGCTCGAAACCGAGATGAGCGTGTCCGACGAGGACGCGCGCGACCACATGGCGGCCGACATCGCCCAGCTCGACGCCATCATCGACAAGTTCCTCGACTACGCGCGCCCCGACCATGTCGACCCCAAGCCCGTGCTGCTGCGCGATGTGGTCGATGCCTGCACCTACGCCGTGCAGGACTACGAAGAGATGAACATCCGCGTCGACGTGCCGCCCGACCTGCGCGTGCTGGGCGACGAGGTCGAGCTCACGCGCGTGATCTCCAACCTGGTGGAGAACGCCCGGCGCTACGGCAAGACGCCCTCCACCGGCATTGCCGACGTGGTGATCCAGGCCCAGTCGAACAACGACGCGGTGCTGATCAAGGTGCGCGACCACGGTGCGGGCGTCGAGCCGGCCCTGCTCTCGCAGCTGACCAAGCCCTTCTTCCGGGGCGACGTGGCGCGCACCTCGGCGGCCGGCGCCGGGCTCGGCCTGTCGATCGTGGCAAAGAACATCGAGCGCATGGGCGGCACCTTCGCGCTCACCAGCACGCCGGGGCGCGGCCTGGCGGCGCACATCCGCATGCCGCGCGCCATGCCCGAGCCGAGGCCGGCGGAAGCCCCCGGCCGGCGGGCCTGAATCAGCCCTGGCGGTGCAGCAGCGCCACCGCGCGGGCTTCCATCGCGCGGCCTTCGCCGACCGGGCCGAGCTTCTCGGCCGTCTTGGCCTTCACGTTGACCTGCTCGGGTGCGAGGCCCAGCACCTGGGCGATGCGCTGGCACATGGCCGGGATGTGCGGCGCCAGCTTGGGCGCCTGCGCGATCACGGTGCTGTCGACGTTGCCGATCTCCCAGCCCACGGCGCGCACGCGGCGTGCCGCTTCGCCGAGCAGCACCGCCGAATCGGCGCCGCGAAACTGCGCGTCGGTGTCGGGGAAATGCCGGCCGATGTCGCCCAGGCCCGCCGCGCCGAGCAGGGCATCGGTGATGGCATGCAGCAGCACGTCGGCATCCGAATGCCCCAGCAGGCCGGTGGTGTGCGGAACCTCCACGCCGCCGAGGATGAGCTTGCGACCCGCCACCAGCTGGTGAACGTCCCAGCCCTCGCCCACGCGGATGTTGAACGCAGCCGTCATGCGATGGCCTTCCTGCGGCCGAGCAGCACCGCCTCGGCCAGTGCGAAGTCCTCGGGAAAGGTGACCTTGAAGTTCTGCGCGCTGCCCGGCACCAGCAAGGGCGAAAGGCCGATGGCCTCGATGGCCCCGGCCTCGTCGGTCACCGCGTCGCCCGCCCGCTCCAGCGCATCGAGCAGCATGCCGACGCGGAACATCTGCGGCGTCTGGGCCAGCCACTTGTCGGCCCGCGAAAGCGTCTGCGAGACGCGGCTGTCGGCCGAGGACGCCTTCAGCGTGTCGGCCAGCCGCTGGGCCAGCAGCCCGCCGACGGCGTCGTGCTCGCAGGCCGCGATCAGCGCCTCGATCTGGCTCGAGGTGACCAGGCAGCGCGCCGCGTCGTGCACCAGCACCCAGTCATGCGCCCCGGCGCCCTTCTGCCGCAGCGCCGCGAGGCCGTTGCGCACCGTGGCGGCGCGCGTGACGCCGCCCACGCGCAGCAAGAATTCGTTGTCGGCCGGAAAGCGCGGCAGCGCCGTCTGCACCTCGCGGTCGTCCGGCGACACCACCACCGCCAGCCCGGCGAAGCGGCCCGCCAGCGAGCGGAACGCGGCCACCGTGTGGGCCACCATGGACGATCCCGCCAGCCGCTGGTATTGCTTGGGCTGGGCGCCACCCGCACGGTGGCCGAAACCGGCACAAGGAATCAGCACGAAAAGTCGGGAGGAAGACATCGGGTACGGCACGGGCCAAGGGCCGGCAAGCGGATAAGGGGCCGCCATTCTAGAATCGACCATCTCACACCCCTCGCCAGCGGCGCGGGGTGTTCTGCATTTTCAAAGCGTTCCATGGACCTCCCCCACCTCACGGCGGGCAAGCGATTCACGCTGCCGCGTCCTCCTTTGTCGGCCGATGCGCTGCTGCTGGCGCAGCTGGGCATGCGCGAGAAGGCCGCGGGCCGCGCCACCGCGATGTTCACGGCCGACGCCAACGACGCGCAGCGCCTGATCGACGAGATCGCCTTCTTCGCGCCCGAGCTGCGCTGCGCCCTGTTCCCCGACTGGGAAACGCTGCCCTACGACAGCTTCTCGCCGCACCAGGACCTGATCAGCGAGCGGCTCGCCACGCTCTGGCGCATCAGCCAGAAAGAGGCCGACGTGGTGCTGGTGCCCGCCACCACCGCGCTCTACCGGCTCGCGCCGCCGGCCTTCCTGGCCGGCTACACCTTCCACTTCAAGGCCAAGCAGAAGCTCGAGGAGTCCAAGCTCAAGGCCCAGCTCACGCTGGCGGGCTACAGCCATGTGACGCAGGTGGTGAGCCCGGGCGAGTACGCGGTGCGCGGCGGCCTGATCGACCTCTTTCCGATGGGCTCGCCCGTGCCCTTCCGCGTCGACCTGTTCGACGACGAGATCGATTCGATCCGCACCTTCGACCCCGACACCCAGCGCAGCCTCTACCCGGTGCCCGAGGTACGGCTGCTGCCGGGCCGCGAATTCCCGATGGACGACGACGCCCGCGCGCGCTTTCGCAGCCGCTGGCGCGAACTGCTGGAGGGCGACCCGACCAAGAGCCGCATCTACAAGGACATGGGCAACGGCGTGGCCACCGCCGGCATCGAGTACTACCTGCCGCTGTTCTTCGACGAGACGGCCACGGTGTTCGACTACCTGGGCGCCGATGCCACCGTGGTGCTGCACGGCGATCTCGAGCCCGCATTCCAGCATTTCTGGCAGGACGCCAGCGAACGCTACCGCCTGGTGCGCGGCGACCCCGAACGCCCGGCGCTGCCGCCCGAGGCGCTGTTCCTGAGCGCCGAGCAGTTCTACCAGCGCGCCAAGCCGCATGCGCAGCTCGCCATCCGCGGAAACGCCGGCAGCGGCGAGGCCGCCGAGACGCCCTACGCCGAGTTCGACACGCTGCCGCCCTTTGCCGTGGTGCGCGGCGCCGAGGACCCGCTGGTCGGCCTGAAGGCCCACATCGCGAAGACGCCGCACCGCGTGCTGCTGATCGCCGAAAGCGAAGGCCGGCGCGAAAGCCTGCTCGACTTCCTGCGCGCCAGCGGCGTGAGCCCGCCGGCCTTCGATTCGCTGGCCGAGTTCGAAGCCTCCGCCGACGAGAAGACCGGCATCGCCACCGCCGCGCTGGCCTCGGGCTTTGCGTGGCGCGAACAGGGCATCGACTTCGTCACCGAGACCGAGCTCTTCGCCACTGCGCCCACCACGCGCCGGCGCAACAAGAAGCAGGAACAGGTCAGCGACGTCGAGGCGCTGATCAAGGACCTTTCGGAACTCAACGTCGGCGACCCGGTGGTCCACACCGCGCACGGCATCGGCCGCTACCGCGGCCTGATCCACATGGACCTGGGCCAGGGCACCGATGCCGAGGGCAAGCCGCTGCTACAGGAAATGCTGCACCTGGAGTACGCCGACAAGGCCACCCTCTATGTGCCCGTTTCGCAGCTGCACCAGATCAGCCGCTATACCGGCGTCAGCGCCGAGGAGGCCCCGCTGCACAAGCTGGGCTCGGGCCAGTGGGAAAAGGCCAAGCGCAAGGCCGCCGAGCAGGTGCGCGACTCGGCCGCCGAACTGCTCAACATCTATGCCCGCCGCGCCGCGCGCCAGGGCCATGCCTTCCGCTACTCGGCCGCCGACTACGAGGTGTTCGCCAACGACTTCGGCTTCCAGGAAACGGCGGACCAGAAGGCCGCGATCCACGCCGTGGTGCAGGACATGATCTCGCCGCAGCCGATGGACCGCCTGGTCTGCGGCGACGTGGGCTTCGGCAAGACCGAAGTGGCGCTGCGCGCAGCGTTCATCGCAATCACCGGCGGCAAGCAGGTGGCCTTCCTTGCGCCCACCACGCTCCTGGCCGAGCAGCACTACCAGACGCTGGTCGACCGCTTCGCCAAGTGGCCGGTCAAGGTGGCTGAAATGAGCCGCTTCCGTTCGACCAAGGAAGTCAATGCGGCCGCCAAGGGCCTGGCCGAGGGCACGGTCGACATCGTGGTCGGCACGCACAAGCTGCTTTCGCAGTCGGTCAAGTTCAAGAACCTGGGCCTGCTCATCATCGACGAGGAGCACCGCTTCGGCGTGCGCCACAAGGAAGCCATGAAAGCGATGCGCGCCGAGGTCGACGTGCTCACGCTCACGGCCACGCCGATTCCGCGCACCCTGGGCATGGCGCTCGAAGGCCTGCGCGACCTGAGCGTGATCGCGACCGCGCCGCAGCGCCGTCTCGCCATCAAGACCTTCGTGCGCAACGAAGGCACGGGCGTGATCCGCGAAGCCGTGCTGCGCGAACTGAAGCGCGGCGGGCAGGTGTACTTCCTGCACAACGAGGTCGAGACCATCGAGAACCGCCGCCAGAAGCTCGAAGAAATCTTGCCCGAGGCCCGCATCGCCGTGGCCCACGGCCAGATGCCCGAGCGCGAGCTGGAGCGCGTGATGCGCGACTTCGTGGCGCAGCGCTACAACCTCCTGCTGTGCTCGACCATCATCGAGACCGGCATCGACGTGCCGACCGCCAACACCATCGTGATGAGCCGCGCCGACAAGTTCGGCCTCGCGCAGCTGCACCAGCTGCGCGGGCGCGTCGGGCGCTCGCACCACCAGGCCTATGCCTACCTGATGGTGCCGGACACCGAGGGCCTGACCAAGCAGGCGGCGCAGCGGCTCGACGCCATCCAGCAGATGGAAGAGCTGGGCTCGGGCTTCTATCTTGCGATGCACGACCTGGAAATCCGCGGCACCGGCGAAGTGCTGGGCGAGAACCAGAGCGGCAACATGATGGAGATCGGCTTCCAGCTCTACAACGAGATGCTGGGCGAGGCTGTGCGCGCGCTCAAGGCCGGGCAGGAGCCCGACCTGCTGGCGCCGCTGTCGGTCACGACCGAGATCAACCTGCACGCCCCCGCCCTGCTGCCCGACGACTACTGCGGCGACGTGCACCTGCGCTTGTCGTTCTACAAGAAGCTGGCCACCGCAAAGACGCCCGAGCAGATCGACACGCTGCTCGAAGAAATCGTCGACCGCTTCGGCAAGCTGCCGCCGCAGGCGCAGACGCTGATCGACACGCACCGGCTGCGCGTGCTGGCGCGGCCCTATGGCGTGATCAAGGTGGATGCCGCGCCCGGCATCATCCACATCACGTTCAAGAAGGACCCGCCGGTCGACTCGATGGCCATCATCCACCTGATCCAGAAGAACAAGCACATCAAGCTCGCGGGCAACGAGAAGCTGCGCATCGAGCGCGAGCTGAAAGAGCCCAAGGAGCGCGCGCAAATGGTGCGCGACGTGCTGCGCAGCCTCGGACAACCCCTCGTCAAGGAAACCGCCCCCGCATGAGCGCTACAGAAATTTCTCCCGGCCTCGCCATCCAGCGCCTGAAGCCGCCGCTGAAGCTGGCCGACTTCAAGCTGATCGCGTTCGACATGGACTCGACGCTGATCAACATCGAATGCATCGACGAGATCGCCGATGCCGTCGGCAAGAAGGCCGAAGTGGCCGCGATCACCGAAGCCACGATGCGCGGCGAGATCAAGGACTTCAAGGAGAGCCTGCGGCGGCGCGTGGCGCTGCTCAAGGGCGTGCCGGTCGAGGCGCTGCAGCAGGTCTACGACGAGCGGCTGAAGCTCAATCCGGGCGCGGCGGAACTGGTCGCGGCCTGCAAGGCGGCCGGCCTCAAGGTGCTGCTGGTGTCGGGCGGCTTCACCTTCTTCGCAAACCGCGTGAAGGACCGCCTGGGCATCGACTTTGCGCGTTCCAACCTGCTCGACGAAGCCGACGGCAAGCTCACCGGCCAGGTGGTGCAGCAAAGCTGGGGCGACATCTGCGACGGCGCCGAGAAGCGCCGCACGCTGCTCGAGGTCGCGTCCCTGCTGGGCATTTCGCCGCAGGAAGCCATTGCCGTGGGCGACGGCGCGAACGACCTGCCGATGATGGGCGAATCCGGCCTTTCGGTGGCCTATCACGCCAAGCCAAAGGTGCGCGAGCAGGCCATGGTGGCGATCAACGAAGGCGGGCTCGACCGCCTGCTGGAGATCCTGAAATGACTGACGGCAACATCCCGCTCTACCGCGCCGAGGCGCTCAAGGATTACGCCAGCGCCCTGCTGCAGAAGGCCGGCCTCGCCGCGCCGATGGCCGACAGCGTCGCCCGCACGCTGGTCGAAGGCGACCTGCTGGGCCACGACACGCACGGCCTCGCGCTGCTGGCCGGCTATGTGAAGGAACTCGAATCCGGCGGCATGACGCCGGACGGCGCGCCCGAGGTGCTGTCGGACCGCCCCGCCGCCGTGCTCTGGGACGGCAAGCGCCTGCCCGGGCCCTGGCTCATGGACCAGGGCATGGACCTGCTGGTTCCGCGCGCCCGCGAACTCGGCACCGCCTCGCTCGTGATCCGCCGCAGCCACCACATCGCCTGCCTCGCTGTCTACATGCTGCGCGCGCTCGAGGAAGACATGCTGATGCTGCTCGCCTGCTCCGACCCCAACACGGCCAGCGTCGCGCCCTTCGGCGGCACGCAGGCGGTGTTCACGCCGAATCCGCTGGCCATGGGCTTTCCGCTCTCGCAAGGCGGCGTGATGGTCGATATCTCGGCCTCCATCACCACCAACGGCATGAGCAACCGCAAGCGTGCGGCCGGCGAGACGTTCGCCGAGGAATGGCTGATCGACGCCGCCGGCAAGCCTTCGAACAACCCGCAGGTGCTGTTCGACCAGCCGCCCGGCACGCTGCTGCCCGTGGGGGGCTTGAGCCATGGCCACAAGGGCTATGGCATGGCGCTGCTGGTCGAGACGCTGACGGCCGGCCTCGCGGGCCATGGCCGGGCCGACCCGCCCGAGGGCTGGGGCGCGACGGTGCACGTCACGCTGCACGATCTGCATGCCTTCGGCGGCAAGGAAGCTTTCCTGCGCCAGATGGACCATGTCGCGGCGCAGTGCCGCAACAACCGGCCGATCGATCCGGCCAGGCCCGTGCGGCTGCCGGGCGAAGGCGGCCTGAAGCGCCGCGATGCGCAATCGAAGAACGGGGTGCGCCTGCACCCGTCGATCGCGCGTTCGCTGCAGGATGCGGAGCAGCGCCACGGGCTGCGGCTCTCGCAGGCGCTGCTCTGAGGGCGGGCTAGATTTCTTCGGGCGGTTCTTCCGCCGCCGGCTCGCCGGCCGCGCGCGGCTTGCGTTTGCCGGGCTTGGCCAGGATCTCGACGTAGAACTGCTTGCCGGCATCCTTGACGATGCCGTCGATCAGGCCCGTGATGGCCGACAGGTGCACGACTTCGGCGGTTTCCGCCGAGGCGCCGAACCTGCAATCGAAATCCCAGAAGTCCGCGCCTTCGGGTAGCTCGCGGCGCCGCTCGCGCTTGATGTACTTGCGGATCTCGTGCTTGATGGCTTCGAGGAGACGGTCGGGGTGCTTGCCCTCGACCTGAAGCTGAAAGGTTTTTCTCATGGTCGATCCTAACCCGCGGC
The DNA here is from genome assembly GCF_041154485.1 of Variovorax sp. V93. Lineage (NCBI taxonomy): Bacteria > Pseudomonadati > Pseudomonadota > Betaproteobacteria > Burkholderiales > Comamonadaceae > Variovorax > Variovorax sp. V93. Next base: position 2,978,748 of record NZ_AP028669.1, read on the forward strand.
CTGTGTACAGTCGGCGGTGGTTCAAACGAAAGCAGGTGAAGACATGGCGCGCGCAAACGACTGGGCAAGCAAGGTGATGGCATTGGTCAACGGCGGCAACGCAACGGCGGCCATCGCGCAGATCAAGGTCGCACCCTCGGTCAAGGACCTGAAGGCGCTGCAGACCATCATGACGCTATCGAAAATGAAAGGCCGCCATCCGAACGTGGATGCGGCCATTGCGGACAACCTGGCGCTGCTGGCGGCGCCGCGCCTGCACCGCTCGCCCTGAGCCGCAGGCCTACAGGGCCTGGCCCAGGCGCTTCACGCCCTCTTCGATCTTGGCCACGTCGGCCGTCGCAAAGCTCAGCCGCAGCGTCGCGACATCGGGCTTCTCCGCAAAGAACGGCGCTCCCGGCACAAAGGCCACGAGCTTCTCGATGGCACGCTTGGCCAGTTCGTTGGCATCGGCCAGCTTGCCGTTGGCGCCCGTGAGGCGGGCCCAGAAGAACAGGCCGCCCTGCGGCTGCGTGAAGCTCACCGCGTCGCCCAGCTCGCGCTTGAGCGCCGCGCCCATGGCCTGCGCACGCTGGCCGTACACCTCGCGCACATGCGCCAGCGTGGCCGGCATGCGGCCGCTCTTGAGGTACTGCGCGGCCGTGGCCTGCGAGAAGGTGCTGGTGTGGGCATCGCTGAACTGCTTGCACATCGTCGCCTTGGCCAGCAGCTCGGCCGGCGCGATCATCCAGCCGATGCGCAGGCCCGGGCTCAGCACCTTGCTCAGGCTGCCGCAATGCGCGAGCAACTCACGGCTTCCGGGCACGTCCTTGCTCAACGCGAGGATCGAGGGCGGCGGCGCTTCGCCGAAGTAGAGGTCGCCGTAGGGATCGTCCTCGACGATCAGCGTCTGGTACTTGACCGCCAGTTCGAGCACCTTCCTGCGGCGCTCCAGGCTCAGCATGGCGCCGCTCGGGTTGCCGAAGGTGGGAATCAGGTAGACGAACTTGGGCTTGTGCTCGGCGATGAGTTTTTCGAGCTCGTCGGTCTTCACGCCGTTGGCGTCGATGGGCGCGCTGATGAGCTGCGCACCGTACAGGCGGAAGCACTGGATGGTGGCCAGGAAGGTCGGGCCTTCGACGATCACCTTGTCGCCGGGCGAGATCATGGTCTTGCCGAGCAGGTCGAGCGCCTGCTGGCTGCCGGTGGTGACGATCAGGCCGCTCGGGTCGACGTCGACACCCTTGGTCTTCATGAAGGCGCCGAGCTGCGTGCGCAGCGGCTCGTAGCCCTCGGTGGCGCCGTACTGCAGCGCACCGCCGGGCTCCTCGGTGAGCGCCTTCTGGCTCGCCTCCTTCAGGCCCTCCACGTCGAACATGGCGCTGTCGGGGAAGCCGCCCGCAAAGCTGATGATGCCGGGCTTGCCCAGCAGCTTGAAGAGTTCGCGGATGGCGGAGGTTTCGACGTTGTCGAGGCGGGAAGCGAATTGCATGGGAAGTCTCACTTTCTGGGCGCTATTGTGGCGAAAGCTGCGGGCAACAAAGCTGCGTAAGGCTATCGCCTTTCAACGATATATTGCGTCCGTCGGTGCTCGCCTTCCATGGCAAGACGGGCGCCGCGCTTCCAGCCCCATGAAAAAAGACAACATTCCCCTCTTCTTCGCCACCTTGCAGGCGGCCAATCCCACGCCCGAAACCGAGCTCGAGTACGCCACGCCGTTCGAGCTTCTTGCCGCCGTGCTGCTCTCGGCGCAGGCGACCGACGTGGGCGTGAACAAGGCCACGCGCAAGCTGTTTCCGGTGGCGAACACGCCGCAGGCGATGCTCCGGCTGGGCGTGGAGGGCCTGGAGGATTACATCAAGACCATCGGGCTGTACCGCAGCAAGGCCAAACACCTGATCGAGACCTGCCGCATCCTCGTGGAAAAGCACGGCGGCGAAGTGCCGCGCACGCGCGCCGAACTCGAGGCGCTGCCGGGCGTCGGCCGCAAGACCGCCAACGTGGTGCTCAACGTGGCGTTCGGCGAGGCGACGATCGCGGTCGATACGCACATCTTCCGCGTCGGCAACCGGACCGGGCTTGCACCGGGCAAGACGCCGCTCGAAGTGGAGCTCAAGCTCGAAAAACGCGTTCCGTTCGAATTCCGGCTGCATGCGCACCACTGGCTGATCCTGCACGGTCGCTACATCTGCGTGGCGCGCACGCCGAAGTGCTGGGAATGCGCAGTGGCGGCGTATTGCGACTACAAGCCGAAGACGCCACGGCCCAAGTCGGCCTGATTCGGCCTTTTCACCGCTAGATCTCGAATGCTTCAGGCTGGCGGCCATCCACGTCGGTGAAGCCGTATTCGCGCGCCAGGTCGACCACACGGTGCACGCCGCCGCTTTTCTCGAGCACCCGCGCGTCGCCCGCCAGCGCGGCCACCGCGCGGCCGAGATAGCGCGGCGATTCGGTCCGTGCCAATGCCGGGCGCTCGCGCCAGTGCGCCTCGTCGGTCTTGTGGCCGGCCAGCACGAACTCGGTCCGCATCCAGCCCGGCGACACGGCCAGGGAGGCGACGCCGTGCGGGCGCAGCTCCTGCGCCATGCCGAAGGCCAGCCGGGTCATGGCCGATTTGGCGAGGTCGTAGAACAGGTTCCCGCGCAGGTAGTTGCCGCGGTCCCAGAAGGTGGTGGTCACGATCAGTCCGCTCTTTTGCGCCACCATCACCGGCGCGGCGAATCGGCTGGCGAGCAGGTGGTTGCGCACGCCGCGGTCAAACATCGAGTCCCAGTTGGCAAGCGGATGCTCCCAGAACGGCGCCTCGAACACGCCGGTGAAAGTCTCGTGGCCGCCCCAGGCGTTGTTGACGAGCAGGTCCACACGGCCTTGCTCGCTCTGCACGCGCGCAAAGAGCTGCTTCACCTCATCTTCCTGCGTGTGGTCGCAGCGCACCGCGATGCCGCGGCCGCCCAGGCGCGTAGCCTCGCCGGCCGTTTCGTCGATGCTGCCCGGCAGGGCTTCGAGCTCCGAGAGCGCGAGCAGCTGGCCATAGGTGTTGGCCGGCCGCTCGCGCGTGCTTCGCCCGGTGACGTACACGGTGGCGCCCGCGGCGCCCAGTTCCAGCGCAATGCCGCGCCCCGCGCCGCGGCTGGCGCCGGTCACCACGGCCACGCGGCCCTTCAGCGGCTGGTTCCTGCTTTCGGCTTCTTGCATCGTCCTGTCCTTTTGTTGCGAGTGGGAAGCGACGGTAAGGCGGCGTCAATCCGCCGTCTTGGAAGAACCCGAAATCGCGCGGTCCAAAAACTCCGTCGGCGTGAGGCCGCAAAGCGCCTGGAACTCGTTGATGAGGTGCGATTGGTCATAGAAGCCGCCATCCAGCGCAAGGCTTGCCCAGGCAGGCTCGCGCTGCAGGCGCAAGGCGCGCAGGCAGGCATGCAGCCGCGCAAGCCGGCTCCAGGCTCGTGGCGACAGGCCCACGTGCTGCCGAAAGACCTGCTGCAGCCGCCGCTCGCCAAGGCCGACGGCAGCCGCCACCTCGCGCAGCGGACGCCGCCCGCCCGACATGGCGATGAGCTGCGCCGCGCGCATCGCCGCCGCGTGGACGGCGCCGTCGCCATCGGCCAGCCGGCGCTGCAGGGCCGCACACAGCACCGAAACGCGCGATGCGTCGTCCGGCTGCAGGGCGATGCGCTCCAGCAGTTCGGCACCACGGCCGCGCCACAGTTCGTCCAGGTGCACGGCGGTGCCCGCGATCTCGCTGGCCGGCCTTCCCAGCAGCGCCGCGGCCGCGCCGGGGTGCAGGGTCACCGACAGCCCTTCCATCTTCCGGCGCAGGCGCACGAGGGCCGGCGCCGCCGACGCGCCGATCGCCTCGACCGCATGCCCGGCACTCTCGCCTGCCGAGGGTGCATCGCCCAGGTTGAAGACCAGCCGAACCGCGCCGTCGGGCAGCACGCGCTCCAGGACCTCGCGGCCCTCGGGCAGCGTTTCCCTGTAGAGGAGAATGTGCGCAACGTGCATCCGCAGCGGCCCGGCGACCGGAAAGGCGCGCAGCGTGCCCGCGGGCATGCCGGCCTCCGGCCCGTGCAAGGGGTCGTCGTCGAGGCGCAGGTACAGGCGTTCGTTCTTGGGCAGTGTCGGCATCGCGCTGGCAGACCGTGGCGCGCGGCAGCGGGTGCCGCCGTGCATCAGCTGCATTCGATCAGCCGGCACGCCCCATAGTCAATGGGCGCCGACGGCCACTGCGCGGCATCGTCGACACGCCGCACGCCGCGGTGCAGCAGTTCCACGGCCCGCATCACGCCCGCATGCGTGACCCACGCCGCGTCCTGCCCCGACGCGCGCCAGTCGTCGAAGGCCGTGCCGATGCGCTGCATGAAGCGGGCCGTGCTTTCGCCATGCCCGCCCGGAATCCCTTCGGCGAAATTGCAGGTCCACGCCTCGAACTCGGCACGCGCGATCGACGACCAGGGCCGACCTTCCCAGCTGCCGAAATCCATCTCGGCGAGGCGCGGGTCGGCGCGTGTGGCAAGGTCCGGGCGCAGCCTGCCGATGGCTTGCGCGAGTTCGGCGCAGCGCCTCAGGGGCGAGTGCGCCAGCACAAGGTCCGCGGGCAGGCGCGAAGCCACCGCATGCGCCACCGCCAGCGTCGCCTCGGCCGGCACGCCCACGTCCGCGCTGCCGTAGCAAAGACCCGGCGCGGCCTCGGTCTGCGCATGGCGCACCAGCCACAGCTGCTTCATGCCTGCCAGGCCAGCGCCAGGTAGATCGCGAGCTCGCACAGCTGCTGCGTCGCGCCGAGCCCGTCGCCGGTGAATCCCTGCAGCCGGCGCCGGAACACGCGCGCCATGAGCAGCGCCGCCAGAGCGCATGCGACTGCCATGGCGATCGTTCTTGCAGGGCCCTGCGTCAGCAGCACCAGCGCGGCGGCAGGCACCGACCAGAGCATCCCCACCAGCAACGCGCCGCCGCCGATCGCATCGGCCAGTGGCTTGGCCTTGCTTGCGCCGCTGTCGCCCACGTACGGCAGCCAGCGGATCAGGAACAGCGGCGCCAGGCGCGACAGCACATGCGCGCCCACGATGGCACCGGCCACCGCCTGCGCGCCCTGCCCCGCCATCGACGCGAGCAGCGCGGCCTTGAGCCCGAGCGCCAGCACCAGAGCAATGGCGCCGAAGGCACCGATGCGCGAGTCCTTCATGATCTCGAGCGCGCGGCTGCGGTCGGCCGATCCGCCCAGGCCGTCGGCCACATCGGCGAGCCCGTCTTCATGAAAGGCACCGGTCAGCAGCACCGTGGCGGCCATGCTCAGCAGCGCCGCGGCCAGTGCACCGGCCACACCCGGCAAGCCCTGCAGCGCGAGCACGAAAACGGCCGCGCCCACGCCACCCACGAGCCATCCCACGCCCGGAAAATGCGCCGCGCTTGCACGCAGCATCTGCGGGCTGAAGCCGATCCATTCGGCGAGCCGGCCGGTCACCGGCACGCGCGTGAAGAACTGCAGCGCCAGCAGATAGTGGCGGACACCGTTCATGGGTTCAACTGTCCTTGCGCGACACGCCGGCAGCTTCGAAGCTGGCCATCTCGCGCAGGATGCGGCAGGCCGACTCGAGCAGCGGCCAGGCCAGCGCGCCGCCCGAGCCTTCACCGAGGCGCAGGTCCAGGTTCAGCAAAGGCTCGAGCCCCAGGTGCTTCAGCAACAGCGCATGCCCGGGTTCCGCCGAGCTGTGCGCGGCCACGCAGCGCTGCGCCACATGCGGCTGCAGCGCCTGCGCGACGAGCACCGCGGCGCTCGCGATGAAGCCATCGACCACGATCACGCGCCGCTCCTGCGCCGCTTGCAGCACCGCGCCGACCAGCGTGGCGATCTCGAAACCGCCGAACGCCGCGAGTGCATCGAGCGGCTCGCTCGCAGCCGCATGCAGCGCCAGCACGCCGCGCAGCACCTGCCGCTTGCGCGCAAGCCCCGCGGCATCGAGCCCGGTGCCGGAGCCGGTGCAGCCGTCGATATCCAGCCCCGCGAGCCGCGCAAGCAGCAGCGCCGCGGCCGAGCTGTTGCCGATGCCCATTTCGCCGAGCAGCAAGGCGTTGCCGGGCAGTGCGCGCACCACCTCGCGGCCGTTGGCGATGGCTTGGGCGCACTGCGCCGCCGTCATCGCGGGGCCGGCCGATGCATCGGCCGTTCCGGCAGCAATCCGTCGCGACACCAGCCCCGGTCGGGCCTGGAAGTCGCGCCGCACGCCGCAGTCGACCACGGTAAGCGCCAGCCCGTGCTGGCGCGCCAGCACGCTGACTGCCGCGCCGCCGGCCAGGAAGTTCTCGACCATCTGCCAGGTCACATCGCTCGGATAGGCCGACACGCCGCGTGCCGCCAAGCCATGGTCGGCCGCGCACACCAGCATCTGGGGTGCCTCGAGCACCGGCGTCTCGCTGCCCAGCACGAGGCCGATGCGCAAGGCCAGGCTCTCGAGGCGGCCGAGCGCGCCGAGCGGCTTGGTCTTGTTGTCGAGCGCCGCTTGCAGACGCGCCGCGAGGGCGTCATCGTGGATGTCGGAGATGGAAGGAATCTGGTTGTTGTCGGTCATGCGATCAGGCCTTGCAATACGCCGGCCTCGAAGTGGGTGTCTATGAAATCGGCCAGGCCGTCGAAGGTGGCGTCGAGCGTGGGTGCCGCGGCGCCGAAGAGTGCGTGCAGTGCGGCCGCGTCCTCGAACAGGCCGTGCAGGTAGAGGCCCAGCACGTTGCCGCGCGCGTTCTGCCAGGCCAGGCCCCCGGGCATCACGGCACGGCCGTCCTGCGCCATCTGCGGGTGGATCGCGGTCTGGCCGTGATGAATCTCGTAGCCGGCCACCGGCACGTTCGAGAGCGAAGCCCATGCACCGCTCAGTTGGCCGAAGGCGGCGGCCCGGTGGCGCACCGTCTTTTCGCGCTCGAACACGGTCACCAACGGCAGCAGGCCCAGGCCGGGCGCATTGCCGTCGATGCCGTGCGGATCGACCAGCGCCTCGCCGAGCATCTGCAGGCCGCCGCAGACGCCCAGCACGGCACCGCCGCCGGCCGCGTGCGCGGCGATGGCGCGGTCCAGCCCCTGCGCGCGCAGCCATGCGAGATCGCCGCTGGTGTGCTTGGAGCCGGGCAGCACGATCCAGTCGGCACCGGCCACGTCCGCCGGCGTGCGCGCCCAGACCAGGCGAACGCCGGGCACATTCTTGAGCGGCTGGAACTCGTCGAGGTTGCTGATGCGCGGGTACACCACCACAGCCACGGTACGGGTCACCGGGCCGCTCGCACGGCTGCGGTCGTCGAATACGCCGTCTTCCTCGGGCAAGCCGTGCTGCCACCACATCGGCAGTGTCGCGACGGTGGCGATGCCGGTCAGCGCCTGCAGCTGCTGCGGCGCCGGCGCCAGCAACGAGGCATCGCCGCGGAACTTGTTGAGCACGAAGCCGCGCAGCAATGCGCGATCGCTCTCGGGCATCAGTGCCCAGGTGCCGTACAGATGCGCGAAGGCGCCGCCGCGGTCGATGTCGGTCACCAGCAGGCAGCGGGCGTTCGCGTGGCGGGCCACGCGCAGGTTGACGATGTCGCTCGCCATCAGGTTGATCTCGGCCGGCGAGCCGGCGCCTTCGATCACCACCACGTCGTTCTCGGCACGCAATGCGTCGAGCGCCTGTGCAATCTGCGGCCAGACGCGCTCGCTGCGTCCCCGCCAGGGCATGGCCGTGAGTTCCGCGCTCACCTGCCCCATCAGCACCACCTGGCTGTGGGTGTCGCGCTCGGGCTTGAGCAGCAGCGGGTTCATGCGCACGTCGGGCACGGCGCGCGCAGCCAGTGCCTGGAAGTACTGCGCGCTGCCGATTTCGCCGCCGTCGACCACGCGGGCGTTGTTGCTCATGTTCTGCGCCTTGAAGGGCGCCACCTTCCGGCCCTGGCGCGCGTACCAGCGGCACAGCGCGGCGGTCAGCCAGCTCTTGCCGGCGCCACTGGTCGTGCCGAGAACCATCACGCATCGGGTTGTCATGCGGCTATTGTCCGTTGTCGCCGCAGCCCTCTTGCGGCAGCCGCGAAGAGGCAAAGAAAAAGGGGCTTGCGCCCCTTGTGTTTCTTTCAGCGTGCCGCGGTCTGTACCGCGCCTGCCCCGCCCTGGGGCTGCGCCCCTGCGGTGGCCGCCGGCACCTCCCACCCGCCGCCGATGGCGCGGATCAGCCCCACGGCCGCCTGGTATTGCGCCGACTTCACCTGCAGCGCCTGGCGCCGGTTGCGCAGTTCGCTGCGGCGGGCGTCGAGCAGGTCGAGCTGGCTGATGTAGCCGTTGCGGTAGCGCGTGTCCGACAGGCTGGTTGCGCGCTGCGCCGAAGTGACGGCCTGCGCCTGCACGGTCGACTGCTCCTGCAGGATGCGGATGGCGGACAGCTGGTCCTCGACCTCCTGGAACGCCACCAGCACCTGGTTGCGGTAGTTCGCGAGCGCGCCGTCGAGCTGGGCGTTGGCGCCCTGCACGCCGGCTTCGCGCCGGCCGCCGTCGAAGATCGGCAGCGAAAGCAGCGCACCCACGCCCCACGAGCGGGCCGACCACTTGAACAGGTCGCCGATCTCGGGCGATGCGTAGCCGGCGGCGCCGGTCAGCGAGATGTCCGGGAACCAGGCAGCCTGCGCCACGCCCACGCGGGCCTGCGCCGCGAGCACGGCGTTCTGCGCAGCCGAGACGTCGGGGCGGCGCGTGAGCACCGTGGCCGGCACGCCGGGCGGCACGGACGGCAGCGCGGTGGCCCAGTCGTCGGTGCGCAGCCCGAAGCTCGAGGCCGAATCGCCCACCAGCACCGCGAGCGCATGCTCGACCTGGGCGCGTTGCCGGTCGAGCGCGAGCGCGTCCGACTCGGTGGACGACACCTCGGTCTGCACGCGCGCCACGTCGAGCTCGGCGATGTCGCCGGCCTGCTGCCGGCGCTGCGAGAGGCGCAGCGTGTCGCGGTAGGCCTCGACCTGCTCGCGCACCAGCGCGCGCTCGGCATCGAGTGCGCGCAGCTGCAGGTAGGTCTGGGCCACCTCGGCCTGCACCGCAAGGCGCGTGCTTTGCAGCAGGGCCTCGCGGCTCTGTGCGTCGAGCTTGGCCGCGTTGCTCGCGCCCGAGAGGCGGCCGAACAGGTCGACCTCGTACGAGAACGTGGCGCCGATGTTGGTCATGGTGGCTGGCCGGGTGCTGGCCGTGGCCTTGTCGAGGCCCGCGCCGCGGTTGGCGCCCGCGCCCAGGCCGATCTGCGGCATGCGGTCGGCGTTGGCGCTGCGCGCGAGGGCGCGGGCTTCCGCGAGCCGGGCCGCGGCGGCCTGGATGTTGTTGTTGTTGACGTCGGCCTTCTCGACCAGCGCATTGAGCACCGGGTCGTTGAACGCCAGCCACCAGGCGCCGCGCGCCTGCGCCTCGGAGGGCACGGCACGCGTCCATCCGGCCGGCGGGGCGGCACCTTGCTCCTTGAACTGGGCCGTGGTCTGGATCTCCGGCACGCCGGAGGGCACGCTCGCGCAGCCGGCCAGCGCCAGGGCCGCCACCAGCGGCAGCAGAGCGTTGCGGACCATGGGTTGAAATGCGAATTTCATAATGAACTTTCTTCTTGGTCGACTGAGCGATCAGTCGTGCGAAGGACGCGGTGAGGCCGGCACCGGGTGCAGCCCGCCACCGCCCGAACCGCCGTGCGACGAGGGTGCCGGGGCGACCGGATGGCCCGCAGAGACAAACTCCTCACCATGCGGCACTTCGCCATGCAGCTTGAGCGCGCGGTTGCCCGCCAGGCGGCGCAGCAGCACATAGAACACCGGCGTCAGGAACAGGCCGAAGGCCGTCACGCCGATCATCCCGGCGAACACCGCCACGCCCATGGCCTTGCGCATCTCCGAGCCCGCGCCGGTCGACAGCACCAGGGGCAGCACGCCCATCACGAAGGCCAGCGAGGTCATGAGAATCGGGCGCAGGCGCAGGCGGCTGGCTTCGATCGCGGCCTGGATCGGCGTGCGTCCGGCGAACTCGAGCTCGCGCGCAAACTCCACGATCAGGATCGCGTTCTTCGCACTCAGCCCCACCAGCACGATCAAGCCGATCTGCGTGAAGACGTTGTTGTCACCCCCCGATATCCATACCCCGGTCATCGCGGCCAGGATGCCCATGGGCACGATCAGGATGATGGCGATCGGCAGCGTCAGGCTTTCGTACTGCGCGGCCAGCACCAGGAACACCAGCAGGATGGCCAGCGGGAACACCAGGAAGGCGGAGTTGCCGGCCAGGATTTCCTGGTAGGTCAGCTCGGTCCACTCGAAGCTCACGCCCTTGGGCAGCGTCTCGGCCGCAATCTTGGTGATCGCGTCCTGCGCCTGGCCCGACGAGTAGCCCGGCGCCGGGCCGCCGTTGATGTCGGCTGCCAGGTAGCCGTTGTAGCGCATGGCGCGTTCCGGCCCGAAGGTGGAATTCACCTTCATCAGCGCCGACAGCGGCACCATCTCGCCCGTGGTCGAGCGCACCTTCAGCATGCCCACGTCTTCGGCGCGGGCGCGGTACGGCGCATCGGCCTGGACGCGCACGGAGTACGTACGGCCGAACTTGTTGAAGTCGTTCGCATACAGGCTACCCAGGTAGATCTGCATGGTGTCGAAGATGTCCGTCACCGGCACGCCGAGCTGGCGCGCCTTGGTGCGGTCGATGTCGGCATACAGCTGCGGCACGTTGACCTGCCAGCTCGTGAACATTCCCGTGAGCTCGGGCGCGGCATAGGCCTTGGCCATGAAGGCCTTCACCGCCGCGTCCATCTGGTCGTAGCCGACCGAGGCGCGGTCTTCGATCTGCAGCTTGAAGCCGCCCGTGGTGCCCAGGCCCGCCACCGGCGGCGGCGGGAACATCACGATGAAGGCGTCCTGGATGCTGGCGAAGGCGCCATTGAGCTGCCCGGCCACCGCACCGCCGCTCTGGTCGGGGCGCTTGCGCTGGTCGAAGGGCTTGAGCGTGGCAAACACGATGCCCGAGTTCGAGCTGTTGGTGAAGCCGTTGATCGACAGGCCCGGGAAGGCGATGGCGTCTTCCACGTTCGGGTTCTTCTTCATGATCTCGCCCATGCGCTGGATCACTTCGTCGGTGCGGTCGAGCGTGGCGCCGTCGGGCAGCTGGGCAAAGCCGATCAGGTACTGCTTGTCCTGCGCCGGCACGAAGCCGCTGGGCACGGCCTTGAACAGGCCGAAGGTCACGCCGATCAGCGCGAGGTAGATCACCAGCATCAGCGTCTTGCGCGAGATCACGCTCTTGACGCCCCCGCTGTAGGCTTCCGAGCCGCGGCTGAAGAGCTTGTTGAAGCCGCGGAACAGCCAGCCGAAGACACGGTCCATGCCGCGCGTCAGCGCATCCTTGGGCTGGTCGTGGCCGCGCAGCAGCAAAGCGGCGAGCGCGGGCGACAGCGTGAGCGAGTTGATCGCCGAGATCACCGTCGAGATCGCGATGGTCACCGCGAACTGGCGATAGAACTGGCCCGTGAGGCCGCTGATGAAGGCCAGCGGCACGAACACGGCCACCAGCACCAGCGCGATCGCGATGATGGGCCCGGACACTTCGCGCATCGCGCGGTACGTGGCCTCACGCGGCGTGAGCCCCGCCTCGATGTTGCGTTCGACGTTCTCCACCACCACGATGGCGTCGTCCACCACGATGCCGATCGCCAGCACCAGCCCGAACAGGCTCAGCGCATTGATCGAGAAACCGAGGACGTGCAGCACCGCGAAGGTACCGATCACCGACACCGGCACGGCCAAGAGCGGAATGATCGACGCGCGCCAGGTCTGCAGGAACAGGATCACGACCAGCACCACCAGCAGGATGGCTTCGAGCAGCGTGTGGATCACCGATTCGATGGACGCGCGCACGAACTGCGTCGGGTCGTAGGCAATGCGGTACTCGAGGCCTTCGGGCATGTTCTTGTTGAGCTCGGCCATCGTCTTGCGCACGTTGGACGAGATGTCGAGCGCATTGGAGCCCGGCGCCTGGAACACGCCCATGCCGACGGCCGGGTCGTTGTTCAGCAGCGAACGCAGCGAGTAGTCGGCGGCGCCCATCTCGAGGCGGCCGATGTCGCGCAGGCGGGTCACGGCGCCGTCAGTGCCGCTCTTGACGATGATGTCGCCGAACTCTTCCTCGCTCTGCAGGCGCCCCTGCGCATTGATGGACAGCTGCATGTCCACGCCCGACAGGCCCGGCGATGCGCCGACCACGCCGGCCGCGGCCTGCACGTTCTGGCCGCGGATGGCAGCCACCACGTCGCTGGCCGAGAGGCCGCGCTGCGCGACCTTCTGCGGATCGAGCCAGACGCGCATGGAATAGTCGCCGCCGCCGAAGATCTGCACCTGGCCCACGCCTTCGATGCGCGCGAGCGGATCCTTCACGTTCAGCACCGCGTAGTTGCGCAGGTAGTTGATGTCGTAGCGGTTGTTCGGCGAGACGAGGTGGACCACCATCGTCAGGTCGGGCGCGCTCTTGACGGTCGTGATGCCGAGGCGGCGCACTTCTTCCGGCAGGCGCGGCTCGGCTTGCGAGACGCGGTTCTGCACGAGTTGCTGGGCCTTGTCGGGATCGGTGCCGAGGCGGAAGGTGACGGTGAGCGTCATCACGCCGTCGGTGGTGGCCTGGCTGCCCATGTAGAGCATGCCCTCGACGCCGTTGATCTGCTCCTCGAGCGGCGTGGCGACGGTTTCGGCGATCACCTTCGGGTTGGCGCCCGGGTACTGGGCGCGCACCACCACCGAGGGTGGCGCGACTTCGGGGTACTCCGAGATCGGCAGCCCGCGCAGCGCGATCAGGCCGGCTATCAGGATCAATAGCGACAGCACGCCGGCAAAGATCGGCCGGTCGATGAAGAATTTAGAGAGATTCATGTTGTTTCTCCGGCGAGCGCAAGAGCGCTCCCCTCCGAGTTCAGGACTTCGCGGCTTCCGCGACGCGTTCCGGTTGTTGTTGCTTGGTGTCGGCCTTGGCGTCCATCGTCACGCTTTGCGGCACCACCAGCGCACCGGGGCGGATGTGCTGCAGGCCATTGACCACCACGCGGTCGCCGGCCTTCAGGCCCTTGCTCACGACGCGCAGCCCGTTGATCGATGCGCCGAGCGTGACTTCGCGGTACGTGGCCTTGTTGTCCTCGCCCACCACCATCACGAACTTCTTGTTCTGGTCGGTGCCGATGGCGCGCTCGCTCACCAGCAGTGCCGAGTCGCTGCGCGCCTGGCCCATGCGGATGCGGGCGAATTGGCCCGGAATGAGGCTGCCGTCCTTGTTGTCGAACGAGGCCCGCACACGCACGGTGCCGCTGCGCGCATCGACCTGGTTGTCGATCAGCTGCAGCTTGCCGGTGAAGGGCGTGCCTTCGAGGCCGGCGGTGCCCATCTGCACGGGAATGCTCTCGATCTGGCCGCGGGCGCTGGCGCCGCTCGGCAGGTCCTTCAGGGCGCGCGTGATCACCTGCTCGTCGGCGTCGAAGCTCGCGTAGATCGGGCTCACCGACACCAGCGTGGTCAGCACCGGCGCGCCGGGACCGGCGGCCACCAGGTTGCCCATCGTCACTTCGAGCTTGCCGATGCGGCCCGCGACCGGCGCACGCACCTGGGTGTAGCCCAGGTTCAGCCGCGCCGATTGCAGCGACGCCTGGGCGGCGCGCAGGTTGGCTTCGGCTTCACGCGCAGCGTTCACGCGCTCGTCGTATTCGCGCTGGGCGATGGCCTGCTGGTCCCACAGGCGCTTGGCGCGTTCCTGCTCGCTGCGGCTGAAGGCCTGGCGCGCCTGGGCCGAGGCCACCTGCGCTTCGGCGCGCTCCACCTCGGCCGCGTACGGCGCGGGGTCGATGGTGATCAGCAGGTCGCCCTGCTTGACCAGTGCGCCTTCGCGGAAATGCACCGACTGCACGGCGCCCGCCACGCGGGAGCGCACGTCGACGCGCTGCACCGCCTCGAGCCGGCCCGAGAACTCGTCCCAGGCATTGATCTCGCTCGAAGCCACGGTGGCCACCGACACCGGCGTGCCCTGCTGCGCCGCGGCCGGTGCCGTGGCCTCGGCCTTGAAGCTGTGCATGCCGAGCACCGCGGCGGCCACCGCCAGCAGCGCGGTGAGGCCGGTCACTGCGGGCCACAGGCCCTTGCGGGCGGCGGAAGAAAGGTTTTGCTTGTTGTTCGACATGATGGTTCGTCCTTCTCGATGACTTCTTGGGATGCAACAGGCCATCCCGGCGCTTTTGGCGCCAGGAGGCGGAACTCGAAAATGACCGGGGTTACCGGCGGGCCGAGGGGCGGCGTCGCGTCGTCAGCAGGGCTGCCGCGACCGGCCCGCCTAGCTGGGCTTGGGTGCTACCGGGGGCGGCGTGGTGGCACTGAAAAATTCGCGGAAGTGCTGCTGCACGCTGGCTTCGCAGGCCTTGCAGCCCGAGGGCTCGGGGTCGTAGAGCGCCTTGGGCCAGTTGGCAGCGCCTGGCAGCACGCTGCTCGTGACGTCGATGCCGGCCGCGCGCAGGCGCCCGGCAAAGGTCATGGCCTCGTCGCGCATGGCGTCGTCGGCCCCCACCAGCACCAGCGCCGGTGCCAGGGCACCGAGCCGGAGCGATCCGCTCGGCACGGCGTAGGGATGGGTGGCGTTCGACGGGCAGCTCAGGTATTTCTCCCAACCCTTGGCCCAGCGGCACTCGGCCTCGTCGTTCGTGGCCTTGCGCAGCGATGCCGTGCCCGCGCACGGGTCGAGCATGGGCGACAGCAGGATCTGCCCGGCCAGCGGCGGATGCGCCCGGTCGCGGGCGATCAGCGCCACCCCGGCGGCCAGGTTGCCGCCGGCCTCTTCGCCGGCCAGGTACACCTGGGCACCCTTGCCGCCGAGCTTCACGCGCTGCTTGTAGAGCCACTCGAGCGCGGCATAGCCCACTTCGATGGGCTCTGGGAACGGCGACTCGGGCGCCAGCGGATAGTCCACCGACACCACCACCGCACCCGCACCGGCCAGCAGCCGGGCCACGTTGCGGCCGTTGTCCAGGTTGCCGCAGATGAAGGTGCCGCCATGGAAGTGCAGCACCAGCGGCACCGTCTCGCCGCGCGGGCGCTGCCCATAGACCCGGGCGCCCACGGGCTCGCGGCCGGGCAGCTCGATCGACAGATCGGCTTCCACGCCTTGCGCCGCGGCGAGAGCAGCGGCTTCGGCAGAGCGGGACGATGGGCGCGGTGACATGGGGGCAACCTCAGGAGGATTGGCGATAGTCGAAATATAAGGCGGCCAGTGTGGCGTTAAACAGGCAAGCTGCCCCTACTCTGTTTCCAAACGGCTAACAATCCAGGAAACGCCGGGGATTGTCACCTTGTGTGAGAATCCGCGTCCTCCCGGCAATGGCCGGGCTCCCAGGAACAGTCATCAATGGATCAAATCCAGGCAATGCGGATCTTCGTCCGCGTGGTGGAAGCGGGCACGTTCACCCGGGCCGCGGACTCGCTCGCCCTGCCCAAGGGAACGGTCACCAAGCAGATCCAGGCGCTGGAATCGCGCCTGCGGGTGAAGCTGCTCAACCGCACCACGCGGCGCGTCACGGTCACGCCGGACGGCGCGGCCTACTACGAGCGCGCGGCACGCCTGTTGAACGACTTCGACGACATCGAAGCCAGCATGACCAACGCGCAGGCCAACCCCACGGGGCGGCTGCGCATCGACGTCGGCACCTCGGTGGCGCGGCTAGTCATCCTGCCCGCGCTGGCCACCTTCTGCGACCGCTATCCCGAGATCCAGCTCGACCTGGGCGTGAGCGACCGCACGGTCGACCTCATCAGCGACAACGTCGACTGCGTGATCCGCGCCGGCGAGCTGAGCGACCAGTCGCTGGTGGCCCGGCGCATCGGCACGCTGCACTTCGTGACTGTGGCCTCGCCCGCCTACGTCAAGCGCTACGGCATTCCGCAGCATCCGAACGACATCGAGAAGCGCCACCACGTGGTGAGCTACTTTTCGGGCAGCACGCGGCGCACCTATCCGCACGAGTTCAGGAAGGGCGACGAGTACATCGAGCTCAACGGCCCCTACCGCGTGTCGGTCAACGAGAGCAACGCCCACATGGCGGCGGTGCTCGGCGGCTTCGGCATCTCGCAGTGCATCACCTTCATGGCCGAGCCGCTGCTCGCAAGCGGCGAGCTGATCGAGCTGCTGCCCGACTGGCAGCGCGAGCCGCTGCCGATCCACGTGGTCTACCCGCCCAACCGCCACCTGAGCGCGAAGGTGCGGGCCTTCGTGGACTGGGCGGCGGAGCTGTTCGCGAAGAACCCGCGGCTGCAGCGGCGCTGAACGCGCTCGCCCGTCCTCAATCGCCCGCCGCGAACACCGGCTCGCAGCGCACCTCGGTTTTCACCGAGTTGGCGATGAAGCACTCTTCGTGCGCTCGGTGGTGCATATGCTCGACCTGCTCGCGCGTGGGCAGGTTCCCGCCGGAGAACGTCACCTCGGGACGCAGCGTGACCACCGTCATCGCGAGCTTGCCTTCGGCGTTCTTTTCCATGAGGCCGCTCGCCGCGTCGAAGTAGCGGTCGACGATGAACTTGCGCTTCACCGCCATGGTGAGGAACCACAGCATGTGGCAGCTCGAGAGCGATGCGACAAAAGCTTCTTCAGGATCGACCGCCGCCGCGTCGGAGAACGGCAGCGGCACCACGTGCGGCGACGAGGAACCCGGCACCTCCGCGCCGCCATCGAAGCGCAGCGAATGCCTTCTGCTGTAGCTGTTGCCGAGGAAGTCCTGGTCGCCTCGCTGCCAGAGGATTTCTGCGGTGTATCGGGCCATGCCTTGCTCTCCAGAGCCAAAAGAGGAGGCGCCATTCTGCGTCAGAAGAAGCCGGCGAGCCTGATCAGCAACGGCACCAGCAGCGCCGTCGCGATGCCGTTCAGCCCCAGCGCCAGCGCGGAGAACGCGCCCGCCGTTTCGTTCACCTGGATGGCGCGTGCGGTGCCGATGCCGTGCGCCGCCATGCCCACTGCAAAGCCGCGCACCGCGGGCTCCTTGATGCGCAGCAGGTTCAGCAGGCCCGTGGCCATGATCGCGCCCGAGATGCCCGCCACGGCGGCCGCCACCGCGGCCAGCGACGGCAGCCCGCCGATCTTCTCGGCCACGCCCATCGCGATCGGCATGGTGGCCGACTTGGGTGCGAGCGACATCAGCAGCTCATGCGATCCCCCTAGCGCCCAGGCAATGCCGATGGCCGACACGATGGCCGCCGCCGAGCCCACCAGCAGCGCCACGCCGATTGGCAGCCACAGGCGGCGCAGCCGCCCGAGCTGGCCATAGAGCGGCACGGCCAGCGCCACGGTGGCCGGCCCGATCAGGAAGTGCACGAACTTGGCGCCTTCGAAATACGTGTCGTAGGGCGTGCGCGTGACGAGCAGCACGCCCACGATGACGATCACCGAGACCAGCACCGGATTGACCGCCGGGTTGGCACCGCTGCGCCGGTGCAGCCACAGGGCGCCCAGATAGGCCAGCAGCGTGAGCGACAGCCACAGCAGCGGCGACTGCGCCAGGAAGACCCAGATCTCGGACAGCTTGGCGGGCGGGGTCATTCGGCATCCTTGCCGGTGATGCGGATCATCCAGCGCAGGGTGAGCGCGGTCACGGCCATGGTGAAGGCCGCGCCCACGATGCCCGCCGCAAGGAACGGAAGCCATTCGCGCCCGACGCGTTCGAAATGCAGCATCACGCCGGTCACCGCAGGAACGAACAGCAGCATGAGGTTGCGCAGCAGATGGCCGGAGGTCTCGTTCAGCGCCTCGGGCACACCGCCGCGCACGAGCAGCACGATGAACAACAGCAGCATGCCGATCAGCGGACCGGGAATCGGCAGGCCCAGCCACTGCACGAGCAGTTCGCCGGCCAGCTGGCAAAGAAAGAGCGTGGTGATGGCGTAGAGCATGCGGATGTCCTGGCTTTCAAGGTTCGGCCGAAGCCGCGGCGCGCGCCCAGGCCTCTTTCAGCGCCTGCTGGCTCTGCGGCGGCAGCACACCGAGCCGCACATGGCCCGGCAGGCCGAATGATGCACAGTCTCTCAGCTTGATGCCTTCGGCGCGCAGCCGGGCGGCCCGCTGCGGGTATGGCGCATCGGTGCGCGCGCAGAAGAAGTTGGCGTCGCTCGGCAGGCACTGCCATCCCATCGATTCGCAAAGGGCGCGCTGCTGCGCTTTCCATTCGCGCAGGGTGCGCAGGCTTCGGGCGAGCCAGGCTTGGGCGGCGTCGCCGGTCCAGGTCTCGAGCAGCGCCACGCCGTGCGCGCCCACCGGCCACGAGGGAGCCAGCCGCTCGAGGCGCTGCTTGAGCGGCGCGGCGGCATCGCCTTCGGGCGCGATGGCATAGGCGGCACGGACGCCCGTCAGGCCCATCGCCTTGTTCGGCGTCCACAGCTGCCAGACGCGGTTGCGCTGCGCTGCGTCGAGCGATGCCACGCCTTCGAGGCGCAGCGCTTCGTAGGCCAGGTCGAGCACGCAGGTGCCACCGGCCGCGGCGTGCTGCGCGAGATCGGGCTGTGCCTGGCCCAGCGGGCTCGAAGGCTCGCAGCACCAGCGCAGCGCCGCTTCGCCGCACGGCGCCGGCGGCCGCAGCACCTGAAGGCCCCAGGCCGATGCCGCACGCTCGTAGTCGCCGTAGCTGTGCGCCGGCAGCAAGACCTGCCGGCCGCGGCCCTGCACAAAGGCGGCGCTGATGCGGTGGATGAATTCGCTGGCACTGGCCGCGATCACGATGCGTTCGTCGGCCACGCCATGAAACTTTGCCAATGTTTGGCGCAGCGCCGTGTAGCCCGGGTCCGGATAGTGCGCAGCATCGGCCGCACGCAGCGCGGCAAGCACCGCGGGGCATGAGCCCGTGGCGTTGCCATTGGTCGAGAAATCGTGCCAGGCGGCGCCGGCCGCGTCGGGGCCGCCGTGCAGCAGGCCGGTGGATGTCGTGTGTTCCGGTGTCATGCCCTGGGGATTGCCGCGAAGAAGATCGCCAATGATGCACAAGCGGCCGTTGCCAGCACTGCCCTGCCGCCCCACTGCGCGGCCTGCTGCGTATCGGCCGCATCGGCGGGCCGCCCTTCGGCATTCAATGCATAGACGCCGGGCTTGGCGAGCCGCACGCCGAGCAGCAGCGCCATTGCCGCCATCGGCCAGCCGCTGTTGGGCGAGGGCGTGCGCTGCGCCTCGCGCGCCACGCCGCGCGGCCAACGCCATGCCGCAAGCGCAAGCAGCAGCACCGTGAGCCGTGCCGGCAGCCACGAGAGCACGTCGTCGGCACGCGCGGCCCATTTGCCGAACCAGGTCC
Organism: Variovorax sp. V93; assembly: GCF_041154485.1. Taxonomy (NCBI): domain Bacteria; kingdom Pseudomonadati; phylum Pseudomonadota; class Betaproteobacteria; order Burkholderiales; family Comamonadaceae; genus Variovorax; species Variovorax sp. V93. The sequence goes on from NZ_AP028669.1 coordinate 2,998,028, forward strand.
AGTCGCGGCCATTGCGCTCGCCGCGATAGCCCCACATCGCATCGGCCGTGTTGGCGAAGCGGTAGACCGCCGCGCCCGGCAGGCCCAGCAGCACGAACCAGAACAGCGGCGCCACGAGCGAATCGTTGAGGTTCTCGGCCAGCGATTCGATGGCGCTTTCGCGCACCCCGCGCTCGCCGAGCGTCCGGACATCGCGGCTCACCAGCCGGGCGAGCTGCGCGCGGCCCGCCTCCAGTGACACGGACAGCGCCGCCTCCACGGCAAGTACTTCGGCGCGCAGCATGCGCCATGCGAAGAGCGGTTTCAGCGCCAGGGCCAGCACCAGGGCTTCTGCCCAGCCGGGCAGCCATTGCGCGGCGCTTGCCTGCAGTGCCAGCGCCAGCGCGCCGACCAGCATCGCGCCCACGCCCCAGGCCAGCGCGCCGGCCAGGAACAACGGCAGGTCGCGCGGCTTTGCATCGGCCGGCCGCGGCGCCATGCGGGCGCCGATCGAGCCGAGGTAGCGCCCCATCCACACCACGGGATGCCAGCGCGCAGCGGGTTCGCTCAGCCAGCGGTCGATGGCCAGTGCGAGCCACAGCGCTGCGACGGCGAGCACCGCTCAATCCTCGATGCCGCGCTGCGCCGGGATGCCGGCCTTGAATGCGTGCTTGACCATGGCCATCTCGGTCACGGTGTCGGCCAGCTCGATGATCTCGGGCGGGCAGCGCCGTCCGGTGAGCACCACATGCACGTGGCTCGGCCGTGCGCGCAGCGTTTCGAGCACGCCTTCGAGCGGCAGCCAGCCGTAGATCAGCGGGTAGGTGATCTCGTCGAGCACCACCAGGAAGAACTCGCCCGAAAGAATGGCCGCCCTGGCTTTTTCCCAGCCGTCGCGCGCGAGCTGGGCCGAGCGTTCGAGGTCCTGGCTCTTCCAGCTGAAGCCGTCGCCCAGCCCCTCGATCGGAATGCCGATCTGCTCGAACATGCGGTGCTCGCCGAAGCGCGCCGAGGGCACTTTCATGAACTGGTAGATCTTCACCGCCTTGCCGCGGCCGTGCGCGCGCAGCGCCAGGCCGAAGGCCGCGGTGCTCTTGCCCTTGCCGTCGCCGGTGTTGACGATGACGATGCCGCGGCGTTCGCCTTCGGCCTTGTCGTACGGCTTCTCGCTGGGGGGAGTTTCGATTTGCATGATGCGGGCTCCGTGTTGATGTGGGTCAGTTCGGCAGCGCGATCCACTGGTCGGCCACGCGGTGCACGCGGATGCGGTGGTCGAACACCTGTTCAAGCGCCGCGTGGGTGGCCGGGTCGCTGCTGCCGCCGTGGTGCACCACGCGCCCATGGTTCATCACCACCAGCTCGTCGGCGGCCAGCGCCATCGGCAGTTCGTGCAGCACGCTGACCACGGTGCGGCCCTGGGCCACCAGCGCACGCGTGGTCTGCATCCAGTCGGCCTGGTGCGGCGGGTCGAGGTTGGCGAGCGGCTCGTCCATCAGCAGCAGCTCGGCCTCGACCGCGAGCGCGCGCGCCAGCAGCACGCGCTGGCGTTCGCCGCCCGAGAGCTGGCCGAGCGGCCGTTCGCGCCACTCCCAGGCCTGGGTGCTGCGCAATGCGCGCTCCACCGCCGCGCGGTCGGCCGTGCTCGGCGCCGCGAGCCAGCGCTGGTGCGGCAGGCGGCCGAGCATGGCGACGTCGTACACCATCAGGTCGTCGGCGCTGCCCTCGCCCGCCGCGCCGCTCTGGCCCAGCCACGAAAGGCGCTGCGCGCGGATGCGGCCCGGCACCCTGGCCGATGCGTCGCCGAAAAGAAAGACTTCGCCGCGGTGCGCGAGCAGGCCCGCCAGCGCCTTGAGCAAGGTCGACTTGCCCGCTCCGTTCGGCCCGACCACGCTGGTCCAGCGTGCGGCGCCGAGCTTCAGGTCGATGCCGTGCAGCACCTCGGTGTTGCCCAGCGTGGCGCTCAGGCCGCGGGCTTCGAGTGCGGGAATCCGGCTCATGCCACACCGCCCCGAGCACCGCGCCTGTGCATCAGCCACAGCAGGTAGCTGCCGCCGAGCACGGCCGTGAGCACGCCCACGGGCAGTTCCTGCGGCGCGATGAGCCAGCGCGCCAGCAGGTCGGCGGCCATCAGCAGCAGGCCGCCCATGGCTGCCGACAGCACGATCAGCCCGGCGTGCGTGGTCTTGACCACGGAGCGCACGAGGTGCGGCGCGGCCAGCCCCACGAAGGCGATCAGGCCGGTCTGCGCCACGGCCGCGCCGGTGGCCAGTGCGAGCACCACCACCAGCGTGGCGCGCATCGCGCCCAGCGGCAAGCCGAGGCTGCGGGCCGTCGCTTCGCCGAGCGCCAGGCCGTCGAGCACCGGCGCAAGCGCCCAGCCCAGCAGCAGGCACACCGCGCCGACCGCGGCCATCACCGCGCAGGCGCTCCAGCCGACCAGGCCGGTGCTGCCGAGGATGAAGCCCTGGATGGCCTGCAGGATGTCGGCCGAGGCGATGGTGATCAGGTCCTTGGCGGCGCCGAGCACCACGCCGACGATCACGCCCGCGAGCAGCAGCCGCAGCGTCTGCTGCACGCCGCGCGCGAGCACCAGCGTGAGCATCACCGCGAGCACCGCCCCCACGAAGGCCGCGCCCGTGAGCCCCAGGCGCATCGCCCATTGCGTGCTGGCGGCCGAGCCACCGAACAGCAGCAGCGCCACCGCCACGCCGAGCGAGGCGCCCGAGGCGCTGCCCAGCAGATAGGGATCGGCCAGCGGGTTGCGGAACAGGCCCTGTGCCACCGAGCCCGCGAGCCCGAGCAGCGCACCCGCGAGCCAGGCGCCGAGCGTGCGCGGCAGCCGGATGTCCCAGACGATGCGCAGCGCCACCGGATCGCGCCACGCCGCCAGCAGGCTTTCGAAGCCGGTGCTGCCGATGCCCAGGCCGAGCAACGCCAGCGCACCGCCCAGCACCAGCAAGGCGATGCCGAAGAGCCAGACGCGGCGCTGATGGCGTGTGTGCATGAAGTCCACCCGGGCTCAGCCGGCCTTCTCCGCGATGCAGCGCGCCATCAGCCGTGCGGCCTCGTCCATGCGCGGGCCGGGGCGCACGAGCACGTCCGACTGCGCGGCGTCGAAGCGGCAGATGCGCCCTTCGCGCACCGCGCGGATGCCGCTCCAGCCCGGGCGCTGTTCCATGCCCGCCGCGCTGCGCACGCTGACCATGATGAGATCGGGATTGGCGCGCACCACGTATTCGGGGTTGAGCTTGGGAAAAGGCCCGAGCGACGCCGGCACGATGTTCTTCATGCCCAGCCGCGCAAGCGTCTCGCCGATGAAGGACGATTCGCCGGCCGCATAGGGCGCGCTGTTGACCTCGAAGTAGACGCGCTGGCCCCTCGCACGGGTCGGCAGCGATTGCGCCGCAGCCGACACGCTGGCATCGATCACGCGCCAGATGTTCGGCGCCTCATGGGTGCCCAGCACCTGGTCGAGCTTGTCGAGCACGCGCCGCACGTCGGCATGGCTCTTGGGTTCGAGCACCAGCACCTTAAGGCCCAGCGCCTCGAGCCGCTGCGTCACGCGCGACGACTTGGCAAGCAGCACCGCATCGGGCCGCAGCGCCACGATCGCCTCGACGTTCGGGTCGAGCCCGCCGCCCAGCTGCGGCAAGGCGCGCACCGCGCTCGGCGAGTTGGAGTAGTTGTCGACGCCCACCAGCCGGGAACAGGCACCGAGCGCGCAGACCCCTTCGGTCAGCGACGGCAGCAGCGTGACGATGCGCTGCGGCGGCTGCGGCAGGTTCACGGCCACGCCGCGCTCGTCGACCACCTCGATGGCATGCGCGGCCAGCGCGAAGAGGCCAAGCCCAATGGCCGCGGACAAGCATCGAATCCAGCGGGCGGTCATGCAGGTGCCTTCAGGGTCAGCGGCAAGCCGGCCGCCATCAGCGTGACGCGATCGCAGGCGGTCGCCACGTCCTGGTTCATGCGGCCCAGCGCGTCGACGAAAGCGCGGGTTTCGCGGCCGAGCGGAATCACGCCCAGGCCGATCTCGTTGCCCACCAGCACCACGGGTCCGCGCGCTTCGCGCAGCGCCATGAGCAGCATCGCGGCATGCGCCGCCGGCGTGCGCGTGACCGGCTGCGCGGTCTCGCAGCGCAGCGGCATCAGCAGGTTGGTGAGCCAGAGCGTGAGGCAGTCGACCACCACCAGCGTCTCGGGCGAACTCTGGGTGACGATGGCGCGCGCCAGCTCGACCGGCTCTTCCACGGTCCGCAGGGCGGGCACGCGGCGGGCGCGGTCGGCCTGGTGGCGCACGATGCGCTCCTGCATCTCGTCGTCATGCGCCTGGGCGGTGGCAATCAGCACGGCGCGCCGCATTCCGGGCGCCTCGGCCAGCCAGTCGGCGGCGCGCTGCTCGGCGCGGCGCGACTTGCCGCTTTTCTGGCCACCGAGGATGAATTCGTGTTCAACGCGCATGCGCATCGGCCTCCGGGGTTTCGCGTTCGAGCTCGATCGGCATCGCGCCGAACAGGCTGGCCGTGGCTTCGGGGCTGGACGCGAACCACGCATGAAAATAGCTCGCCCGCACCGGGCCGTGCACATAGAAGGCCTCTCCAGCGCGGGCGTCCGCGCCCGGCCTGCCGGTGAAGGCCGCCGGCACCAGCGGCGTCTCGCAGCTCGAATAATGAAAGGTGTGGCCGCGCAGGGTGTGGGCACCCAGTGCGAGCTGCTGCGGCCCGAGGCCGGCGAGCCGCTTGTGCATCGCCACCCGGCCGGGCAGCAGGCCCCAGAGCGCGTGCGATGCGCCATCGGCCGTCTCCAGTTGCTCGAACAGCGACATCATGCCGCCGCACTCGGCCCAGACCGGCCTGCCCGCGGCCACATGCGCGGCCAGCGCCGCGCGCAGGGAATCGCTGGCGGACAGCGCCTTGGCATGCAGTTCGGGGTAGCCGCCGGGCAGCCAGAGCGCATCGCATGCGGGCAGCGCATCGCCGGCGAGCGGTGAGAAGAACACGACCCGCGCGCCCAGCGCCGCCAGCACGTCGAGGTTGGCCGGATAGATGAAGGCAAAGGCCGCGTCGCGCGCGACCGCGATGGTGCGGCCCTGCAGCAGCGGATCGATGCGCGCCGGCGGCTCGGCCGGGGCAGCCTCGAAGCGTACCAGCGGCCATTCGGCAAGCGGCCGCTTGCCGAATGGCGTGGCGGCCATCGCGTCGGCCGCCGCATCGAGCCGCGCCATCGCGTCGCCGAGTTCGTGCGCGGCGACCAGGCCCAGGTGCCGCTCGGGCAGCTCGAAGCCGGCGCCGCGCGGCAAGCTGCCGAGCCATTGCGCCGGTTCGCGCAAGGCCTCCTTCAGCATGCCGGCATGGCGCTCGCCGGCCACGCGGTTGGCCAGCACGCCGGCCCAGGGCAGCGCGGGACGGAAGTTCTGCAGGCCGTAGGCCAGCGCGCCGAAGGTGCCGGCCATGGCCTGTGCATCGATCACGGCCAGCACCGGCAGGCCGAAGCGCTCGGCCAGGTCCGCCGCGCTGGGGCTGCCGTCGAACAGGCCCATGACGCCTTCGACGATCAGCAGGTCGGCCTCGGCCGCGGCCGCATGCAGCCGCCGGCGGCAGTCGGCCTCGCCGGTCATCCAGAGATCGAGCGAATGCACCGGCGCGCCGCTGGCGAGCGCCAGCCAGCAGGGGTCGAGAAAGTCGGGCCCGCACTTGAAGACCCGCACGCGCCGGCCCTGGCGCGCATGCAGCCGCGCCAGGGCGGCCGCGACCGTGGTCTTGCCCTGTCCCGAAGCCGGGGCCGCCACCAGCACGGCGGCGCAGGCGTGCGCAGCGACCGATTCGCTGTTCGCGTCGTACTGGCTTATTGCGGTGTCCACTTCAGGCCGATGTAAGCGTTGCGGCCGTCGGTGGCGTAGCCGCGTGCAAGCGTGTAGTCCTTGTCGCCCACATTGTCGACGCGGGCCACCAGGCCGATGTCGCGCGTGATCTGCGTGCTGGCCACCAGGTTCAGCACGGTGTAGCCGCCCAGCGTGCGCGTGTTGGCCGCGTCGTCGAAGCGCTTGCTCGACGATTGCAGTTCGGCGCCCAGCGTCCAGCCGGCAACGCGCCAGTCGGCGCCGAGCGTGCCGTGGCGGCGCGCGCGGCGCGCCAGCAGGTGGTCGGTGTCCAGGTCGCGCGGGTCCTGGAAGTCGAGCGATGCGCGCAATGTCACGTCGCCGATGCGGTGGCCGCCCGACAGCGTCACGCCCTGGTAGCGGGCCCGCGCCGTGCTGGCATAGCAGCCGAAGCTGGAGCGGCAGTTGGTGGCCGAGCCGTCGAACACGATCAGGTTCTCGACGCGGTTCTGGTAGACGACGATGCCCGCATGCGTGCCGCCGTCGGTGTACTGCAGGCCCAGTTCCACGTTGCGGCTCGACTCTGGCTTGAGGCTGGCCACGCCGTATTCGCTGAAGCGCTGGTACAGCGTGGGTGCGCGGAACGCCGTGCCGGCCGAGACGGTGGCGCGCAGGCGCGGCGTGATCGCGTAGCCGTAGGCGGCGCTGCCGGTGGCCTTGCCGCCGAATTCGCTGTCGTCGTCGTGGCGCACATGCAGCTGGAGCGAATGCGCGCCCTGCACGAAGCCATAGCCGAGCGAGACCGCATCCTGCGAGCGCTTGCTCGAGAACAGGCCGCTGCTGGTGGTGGGTGCATTCTCGAGCGCGTCTTCGCGGCGCTCGAGCGTGGCCGTCACCAGGTGCGGGCCGAAGCGGAACTCGTTCTGGAACAGGTAGCCGCGCAGGTTCGTCTCGGTGCGGTAGAACGATGGCTGGGTCTTGTAGACCGACTGCGAATCGGTGACCTGCACGCGCGTGCTGTAGATGTCGTTCCACTTGCCCGACCACGACAGCCCGGCCGTGCGCAGCGTGTTGTTCGAGATGTCGTTCCTGAAGAGGATCGGCGGCTTGGTCCTGAAGCTCACCGGCGGGTCGTAGCCGGCTTCCATGTCGCTGTACAGCAGCGTGGCTTCCAGCCGCTGGTTCGGCGTGAGCTGGTAGCCCAGGCGCAAGTTGCCGGCATTGCTGCGGTAGCCATCGCGGTCGGGGCTGGTGAAGCCGTCCTTCGAGGGCGTGCGCTTGTCCATCGGCAGCACGTTGAAGCCCCGGCTTTCCTCGTGGGCCGCGCCCAGCGAGTAGTCGAAGGCACCCGATTTCCCGCTCACGCCCGCCTCCGCCTTGCGCAAGCCATGGCTGCCGAAGCCGATGCCCGCGTAGGGCGCCACGCCCTCTTCGCCGCGCTTCGTGAAGAGCTGGATCACGCCGCCCACGGCATCGGAGCCGTACACCGCGGCGGCCGGACCGCGCAGCACTTCGATGCGGTCGATCTGCGAGAGCGGAATGCTTTCCCAGCCGGCACCGCCGGTCGATTGCGAATCGACGCGCACGCCGTCGATGTAGACGGCCGTGAAGCGCGTCTCGGCGCCGCGGATGAACAGGCTGGTGGTGTTGCCCACGCTGCCGTTGCGCGTGATCTCGATGCCCGGCAGGCGCGCCAGCACGTCGGCCACGCCGACCGCGCCGCTGCGCTCGATGGTCTGGCGGTCGACCACGGACACGTCGCCCACCAGGTCCGACAGCGGCTGCGGCGTGCGGTTGGCCGTGACCACGGTTTCGCCGAGTGCCGGCGCATCCTGCTGGGCATGCGCGACGGCCGGCAGTTGAAGCAGCGCCATGCCGCCGAAGGCGGAGGCCAGCGCGAGCGGCAGGCAGGCAAGGCGGCGGCGCGCAGGCGAACGGCCGAGGGAAAGAAAACCACAGGAAGTCATGAATGGAGCGAACGAACGTCTATGCCCGTCGCCGGCTTCCCCGCCGGCGCTTGGACGCAATGGCTGCCTTGCGCGCCGAACCGAAAATCGATCGCGCATGCGGCAGCCGCCTCGTTGGCCGGTATCCGGGCTGGCAGTGCGACCCCACCGCCTTCCCAGGTGCCTGTTTCAGGGCACCCAGTGGCTTGATGGATGAGGTTGACGCTTGCGGCGTCGACTGCTTGACCGTTGCGGGGGCAGCGCAGGCGGCTTCGGCCTTGTTCCGTTTCCGGAGGGCGTTCACTCCTGCTTCCCGTTGAACCGCGGCGCGTGAACCACGCCGCAGGCACCAACGCGCAGGATTCTAGGGCCTGTGCCGGCACAGTAAGCCAAAAGTTGCGCAGCCTGCGCTTCGCCGGGAAACTACAATCGCCAACCATGCCCGCCTCCAGCCCCATCGACCAGATCGCCGAGCGTGTGGAACGCCTGCTCGTGCGTCATGAAGAGGTGCAGCGCACCAATGCGCTGCTGCAGGAGCAGGTCGAAGCGCTCACGCGCGAGCGCGATGCGCTGAAGTCGCGGCTGGCCGCGGCCCGCACGCGCCTCGATGCATTGCTCGAGCGGCTGCCGGCTGAACCCCCTTCCCAAGATTCCCCCGCATGAAGCAGATTGAAGTTCAGATCATGGGCCAGAGCTATCTGCTCGGCTGCCCCGACGGCGGCGAGGCGCAGCTGCGCGAAGCCGTCGAGCGCGTGGACGCGGCCATGTGCAAGATCCGCGATGCCGGCAAGGTGAAGGCGCGCGACCGCATCGCGGTGCTCGCCTCGCTGAACCTGGCTTTCGACCTGGCGGCCCAGCAAGCGGCCGCCGCGGCCGCGCCGCTTCCCGTGGCTGCGGCGTCCTCGGCCCCCTCGGCAGATGGCGGGGACGCCGACGCCAAGGCCGCCCAGCTCATTCAGAAACTCGATCAAGCCCTCGCGGGCGATGACCATTTACTCTGAGCGGAAGCACCCGGCCCGTCCGGGGCGTAAAATCCGAACTGTCTGCGGTGCGCGTCGGGCTTAATATTTCCTTGTTCCAATGCTCTCCGGAGCCGGGCTTGGTACATCGCTTGACGGGTGTGATCATCTCGCGTCAGATGAACCCGAAGTCTTGCTGCCCTCGCCCACCTGAACCCTGGTTCAGGATGCGGGTTCGGCGCCCACTTGCAGACACCTTTTTCCGTTCATACGGCCCCTGCATGCGCTGCACGGGGCCGTTGCTTTTTTTCAAGGCTTCGCTGCGTGACTTCCCTGCTCGACCCCCTCCTGATCGCCGAACTGGCCGCACTCGGCCTGGGCACCGGTTTCCTGGCGGGCCTGCTGGGCATCGGCGGCGGGATGCTCATGGTGCCGTTCATCACGATCATCATGGGGCACCGCGGGGTGGCCTCCGATCTCGCGGTGAAGATGGCGATCGCCACCTCGATGGCCACGATCATCTTCACCTCGGTGTCCAGCGTGCGCGCACACCACAAGCGCGGCGCGGTGCGCTGGGACATCGTGCGGCGCCTGGCGCCCGGCATCGTCATCGGCAGCCTGCTGGGCAGCCTGGGCGTGTTCGCGCTGCTCAAGGGCACGGTGCTGGCCATCGTCTTTGCGCTGTTCGTGGGCTTCTCGGCCACGCAGATGTTCCTCGACCGCAAGCCCAAGCCCACGCGCCAGATGCCGGGCACCGCGGGGCAGCTGTCGGCGGGCGGCGCCATCGGCTTCATCTCGGGCCTGGTCGGCGCGGGCGGGGGCTTCGTCAGCGTGCCGTTCATGACCTGGTGCAACATCTCCATCCACAACGCCGTGGCGACCAGCGCCGCGCTCGGCTTTCCGATTGCGGTGGCCAACGTGCTGGGCTACGTGGTGAGCGGACAGTCGGTGCAAGGCCTTCCGGCCGGCTCGTTCGGCTACATCTGGCTGCCCGCGCTCGCGGTCATTGCGGTGTGCAGCGTGCTCACCGCGCCGCTGGGTGCGAAGGCAGCGCACAACCTGCCGGTGAAGAAGCTCAAGCGCGTGTTCGCGAGCATCCTGTACCTGCTGGCGGCCTACATGCTCTGGAAGGGCCTGCAGGGCTGAGCCGCCGCGCGCCTTGAAAGCCCCTCGGCGGCCGGGTGGGATCCGTTGCGAGGCCGCGGCCCCGGCCGTATAACGGGCGCATGAAAATCCTCATTGCTGTCGACGGCAGCGCCTATACGCAGAAGGCGCTCAATTACCTGCTGGCCAACCGCGCGATGTTCGTGGATGGCCATGAGCTGGTCATCGTGCATGTCTGCACCGGTATCTCGGGCCATGTGGCGCGCCACCTCAGCAAGGAGGTGATCGCCGATTACTACGCCGAGGAAAACGCCAAGGTGCTCGACCCCGTGGCGGCCTTGCTTGCGCAGAACAGCGTGAGCAACTACACGATCGACAAGCGCCATGGCCATGCGGCCGAGGAAATCCTCAAGTCGGCGGCGACTGCGCATGCGCAGCTGATCGTGCTCGGCACCCATGGCCACGGCATCATCGGCCGCGCGCTGATGGGCTCGGTGGCCACCAAGGTGATCTCCGAGACCGACACCTCGGTGCTGCTGGTGCAGTAGCCGGGCTTTTCTCTTCTTTCCCCTCTTATTGCACGCGCTGCTGCCGCCATTCGCGCGGCGCGAGGTGGTTCCCGTGCTGCACGGTGCTGAAGGCCGACGACCAGAGCGACGAATACATCAACTGCCATGCGGGCAGCGGGCTCATGAACGGGCCGGGCGCAAGCCTAGCGGGCCCCTCGCTCCGGGGATGCCGTAGGATGCGCGGCCCTACACAAAGGCAAGGACCCGACCATGTGGAGCGATCTCGACAGCCTCGTCGAAGCCTCGATGCAGGAATGGAAAGTACCGGGACTCGCGCTGGCCGTCATCCAGGACGGCGACATCGCCGTGCTCAAGGGCTACGGCGTGCGCGACACCGACACGGGCCTGCCCGTGACCATCGACACGCAATTCCTGCTGTGCTCGATCACCAAGTCGTTCACCGCGGCCGGACTCGGCCTGCTGGTGGACGAACGCAAGCTCGACTGGGACCGGCCGGTGCGCGAGGTGATTCCCGAATTCCGCCTGCACGATCCGGTGGCGACCGGGCGGCTGACCGTGCGCGATCTGCTGTGCCATCACAGCGGGCTGCCGCGGCATGACTGGATCCACATGCCCGGCGACCTGGGCAATGCGCAGATGCTGGCCGCGCTCAGGCACCTTGCACCCAGCAAGGACCTGCGCGACACCTTCCAGTACTCGAACCTCGGCTACCTGGTCGCCGGCATGGTCACCGAGCGGATCAGCGGCCAGAGCTACCAGGACTTCACCACCGAGCGCCTGATGAAGCCGCTGGGCTTCAGCCGCTTCGGCTTCTCCATCGAGGCCCTCGCGGCCGCCGAAGACGCCGCCCGTCCCCATGCGATGGACGGCGATGAGCGCTACCGCACGCCGCTGTCGCCGATCCGCGCGACGCCGGCCGGCGGCATCAACGCCTCGGTGGCCGATCTTGCGATGTGGGCACGCTTTCTCCTCGACGGCAAGGCGCATGGACGGCAACTGCTTTCGCCTCAGGCGCTGCGCGAAATGACGACCCCGCGCGTGCACATGGGGCGCTCCCCTTACGCCGAGATCGGCGACTCGCACTACGGCCTCGGGCTCTTCTGCGAGCAGTACCGCGGCGAGCGCACCGTCGCGCACTCGGGCTCGTGGACCGGCTGGAGCACGCTCATGACGATGCAGCCCGAGCGTCGCGCAGGCATCGTGGTGCTGACGAACCGCACACCGGGGAGCGTCCAGGCAATCCTCACCTACGCCGTGCTCGACCGCATCTGCGGCCGCGAGCCGGTCGACTGGTTCGGGCGCCTGGCCCCCAAGCGCAGGCAGGCCATCGAACAGCAGGCGCTCGACCGGAAGGCGGGCGCGGAAGTCCGCAGGAGCGGAACCCACCCGAGCCATCCGCTCGATGACTATGCCGGCGACTACGAGCACCCGGCCTACGGGCGCCTGCGCATCGACAGGGAAGCGGACGGGCTCGCATGGCGCTGGCGCGGCATCGAGGAAAAGCTCGAGCACCGCCACTACGACGTGTTCATCACCCCCGACCGTCCGACGGTGCTCCACCCCAGCAACCGGACGCTCACCTTCCGCTACGACCGGCAAGGCCGCATCGATCGCATCGAGATGCCGCTCGAGGAGATGGTGGACGACATCGTGTTCCTTCGCGCTCCGGCCGGCGACGTGCTGGACCCGGCGTTCCGGCAACTGTGCGCCGGCGACTACCTGCACAGCGGCCGCGTGATCGAGATCAGGCTCGACGCGCGCGGCGAGCTTGCCATGACGATCCCGGGTCAGCCGACCTATCGCCTGCTGCCGGCCGATGGACGCAGCTTCCGCGTCGACACGCTCGAGGGCTTCGGCGTGGAATTCCGCCGGCCTTCGCCCGACGCGGTGGACGCGCTCATCTTCCACGAACCCCGCGTCACCGCGCTCGCACCGAGGGTGGCAGGGCCCTAGGCGAACAGCCCCTTGTGCTGCTCCCGCAGCAGCGCCTTCTGCACCTTGCCCATGGTGTTGCGCGGCAGCTCGGGCACGACGAAGCAGCGCTTGGGAATCTTGAAGTTCGCGAGCTTCGACTTGAGCTCCGCCACGATGGCATCGGGCTCGAGCACCCCGCCCGCCTTGGCGATCACGATGGCCACGCCCACCTCGCCGAAGTCAGGGTGCGGCACGCCGACCACCGCGCTTTCGGCCACGCCGGGCAGCTCGTTGATGTAGCCCTCGATCTCGGCGGGATAGACGTTGTAGCCGCCGCTGATGATCAGGTCCTTGCTGCGTCCGACGATGGTGACGTAGCCTCGGCCGTCGATCTTGCCGACGTCGCCGGTCTTGAAGAAGCCATCGGCGGTGAACTCTTCCTTCGTTTTCTCCGGCATGCGCCAGTAGCCCGCGAACACGTTGGGGCCGCTGACCTCGATGTTGCCGATCTCGTCGGTGGTGCAGTCGCGGCCGGCGTCGTCGCGCACGCGCAGCCGCACGCCCGGCAGCGGAAAGCCGACCGTGCCGCCGCGGCGCTCGCCCTGGGCGGGGCTGTAGGGGTTGGAGGTGAGCATGATGGTCTCGCTCATGCCGTAGCGCTCCAGGATGGTGTGGCCGGTGCGTTCGCGCCATTCATCGAAGGTCTCGATGAGCAGCGGCGCGGAACCGGCGATGAAGAGCCGCATGCTGCGCACCGCCTCGCGCGTGAGGCCGGGCTCGGCCAGCAAGCGCACGTAGAGCGTGGGCACGCCCATGAACACGGTGGCCTCGGGCAGCTTCTCGACCACGCGCTTCGGGTCGAACCTGGAAAACCAGATCATCTTGCTGCCGTTGAGCAGCGCACCATGGAGCGCAACGAAGAGGCCGTGCACGTGGAAGATCGGCAGCGCATGGATCAGCACGTCGCCCTCCGTCCAGCCCCAGTAGTCCTTGAGCACCTCGGCGTTCGACAGCAGGTTGCCATGCGTGAGCATCGCGCCCTTGCTGCGGCCGGTGGTGCCGCTGGTGTAGAGGATGGCGGCCAGGTCGTCTGCGTTCTTGCGCGCCATCTCATGCCGGTCGCTGCATTGCGCGGCAAGCTCCAGCAGCGTGCCGGTGCGGTCGTCGTCCAGCGTGAACACGTGCCGCGTGCCCGCCGCGCTCGCGATGGGTCCGACCCACGCGGCATTGCGGCTGGTGCACACCACCACGGCCGGCTCCGCGTTGCCGATGAAGTATTCGATCTCGGCGCTCTGGTAGGCGGTGTTGAGCGGCAGGAACACATAGCCGGCGCGCAGCGTGGCGAGGTAGAGGATCATTGCCTCGACCGATTTCTCGACCTGCACCGCGATGCGGGCGCCCTCCTCCAGTCCCAGCGCGCCGAACAGGTTGGCCATCATCGCGCTGGCGCGGTCGAGGTCTTGCCACGAATAGAACAGGCCGTTGTCGGTTTCCACGGCAGTGCGGCCGAGGTCGGCGGGAAAGGCCGCGCGCAGGGCGGCAAACAGGTTGGAATTGGCTTTCGTCTTCATCTGGCAGGTACTTCGGAAATTCGGTGTGCGCTGGGCGTGCAAGCTTGCGGCGGCGCGTTACTCCAGCTTGGCGCCCGAGGCCTTCACCACCGCGGCCCAGCGCTTGATCTCGGAATTCACGAAGCCGCCGTACGAGGCCATGGTGAGGTTCGGGATCTCGGAGCCATTCTGGGCCCAGATGGCCTTGAGCTCATCGCTCGCCAGGGCCTTCTTCATGCTGTCGACGATGCGTGCCTGCAGGTCGGCCGGCGTGCCCTTGGGCGCCCACAGGCCGTACCAGGTGGTGACGGTGTAGTCGGGCAGGCCGACCTCGGCCGCGCAGGGCACGTCGGGGAACGCGGGGTTGCGCTTGCTGCCGGCAACCATCAGCGCCTTGATGCGCCCGCCCTTGATGTGCTGGGCCGAAGAGCCGAGGCCGTCGAACATCAGGTCGACGTTGCCGGCGATCAGGTCGGACAGCGCCGGTCCCGCGCCGCGGTAGGGAATGTGCGTGATGAAGGTGCCGGTCTGCAGCTTGAACAGCTCGCCCGCCAGGTGGTGCGAGGTGCCCGCGCCGGCCGAGCCGTAGTTGAGCTTGCCGGGGCTGCGCTTGGCGGCGGCAACCAGTTCCTGCAGCGTATTGGCCGTGACACGGCGCGGATTGACCACCACCACCTGTGGCACGTTGGCCAGCAGCATCAGCGGCACGAAGTCTTTCTCGAGGTCGTAGTCGAGCTTGGGGTAGATCGACGGCGCGATCGCGTGGTGCACGGCGCCCATGAAGAGCGTGTAGCCATCGGGCTGGGCCTTGGCGGCGATGCTGGCCCCCACGGTGCCGCCCGCGCCGCCGCGGTTGTCGATGACCAGCGTCTGGCCCGTGACCTTGGCGAACTGGGCCGACAGCGGGCGCGCAAAGGCGTCGGTGCCGCCGCCGGCCGGGAACGGCACGACCATGTTGACCGGCCGCGTCGGCCAATTACCTCCCTGCGCCCCTGCCCCGCCGCACAGAACGGCTGCACCGGCTGCTGCCAGGCGCAGCACCTCGCGTCGCTGAAAACTCTGAGTCATCTGTCATCTCCTGTCGTTGTAGATTGCCGCACCATGCGGGCCGGCGCATCACGCGCCGGACTTCTTTGCAGAACTCAGCCTTTTTTGAAGAACAGGCTTTCCACATCCCCCGAAACCGCCACCTTGCCCTCGGAGATCCATGCGCGATGCTTGTCGAGGCGCTTGAGATCGTAGAGGTAGTTGACCATCAGGCCGTAGGACTGCTTCAGGCCCTTGGGCGACGGGTCGCCGGCCCAGTTGAGGCGCTCCACGCGCGCCCCGTTGCCCAGGTGAAAGCGCGCCACGGGATCGGCCGGCGTGCCGTCGATCAGCGTGCGGCCCAGGTATTCGGCCGCGGCCTGCAGGAGCCACTGGCGCAAAGGCGACCTGGCATCGAGCGTGGCCGGCGCCTCCACCGCGGCAAGCAGCCGCTCGGCGGTCGGCGGCAGCGAGCCGACGAGGCGGCCGAGCTCGGCCTCGCGCTTTTCGTCCAGCCGCGGCAGCAGCTCGGCGGCATTCCTGGCAAGCCAGGCGCGAAAGCCCGGGATCGGCGACAGCGTGGCAAAGGTCTTCAGGCGCGGCAGCTCTTCCTGCAGCGTCTCGACCACGCGCTTGATGAGCGAATCGCCAAAGCTCACGCCGCGCAGCCCGTTCTGGGTGTTGCTGATCGAATAGAAGATGGCCGTGGTGGCCTTGGCCGGCTGGATCGGCACGGCTGCTTCATCGAGCAGCGGCGTGATGCCGTCGCTGATGCGGTCGACCAGCGCCACCTCGACGAAGATCAGCGGCTCGTTGGGCAGCCGCGGATGGAAGAAGCCGTAGCAGCGGCGGTCGCTGTCGTCGAGCCGGTTCTTCACGTCGGTCCAGCTCTTGATGTCGTGCACGGCCTCGTAGCGGATCAGCTTCTCGATCAGCGAGGCCGGGGAATGCCAGTCGATGCGGCGCAGTTCGAGGAACGCGACGTCGAACCAGGTGGAGAACAGATGCTCCAGCTCGGCGTCGAGCGCGATCAGCCGCTTGTCCGACTTGAGGAAAGGCAGCAGTTCGGCGCGCAGGTCGACCAGGAAGCGCATCCCCTCGGGCTCGACCGCGAAGCGCTGCAGCAGGCGCATGCGCGGCGACACCAGCGCGCGCCGCAGCCGCAGCTCGGCCTGGCCTTCGTCGGGCGTTCCGACGGCGGCCTGGTGCTGGTCGCGCGCGGACTTGAGCTTGTGCGGGTCGGCAGCGAAATGCTCGCTCATGAGCGCCCAGTAGTCGCGCCGCTCCTCGGGCGTGGCGGCGGCATATTCGCGTGCAATGGCATGGGCCCGGCGCCCGCCCTCGACCTCGCTCACGCGCGGATCGATCACGGCCTGCAGGGCCGTGAGCACGCGGCGCAGCGCGCGCGGCGACAAGGCTTCGTCGGCCTTGCGCAGCGTGGCCTGCAGCCGCTCGGCGGTCGAGCGCATGCTGGGTTTTGCGGCCGTCCTGGGTGCGCCGCGGGCCGCGCCATCGGATGCCACGGGCACCTTGGCGGCGGCCTTTTCGCCGGACTTCTCGCCAGAGCGCAATCGCGCCTGGAACCACTCGGTCGCACTCATCGACAAACTCCAATGCTGTGGGCTGCGGGGATGCCTTCTTCTTTCAGGCCGTTCACGACATCACCCTGGATTTCTGTTGCCGCGCCACCGCGCGCAGCGCCTCGCGCTGCCGTGTCAGGTGCGTGCGCATGGCCGCGTCCGCGCCCTCGCTGTCGCGCGCCTTGAGCGCCGCGAACACCGCCAAGTGCTCCGACAGGCTCTGTTCGAGCCGGCCCGGCGCATGCAGTTGCTGAAGCCGCGCCAGCTTGAGAATTTTGCGCAGATCGCCAATCACCTGTGCCAGCCACTTGTTATCGGCCAGCTGGATGATGGCCTCGTGGATCAGGTGGTTGGTGGCGTAGTAGTCGTTGATGCGCTTGGCCTTGGCGTGGCGCACCAGCCGTTCGTGCAGCACGTCGAGCTCGCTCAATTCCGCATCGCTCGCATTGCGGGCCGCCTCGTAGGCGCAGCGGCCTTCGAGCAGCGCGATGACGGGAAATATCTCGTCGAGATCGCGCTCAGTCACCTCGCGCACGAAGCAGCCGCGCCGTGGCTCGTGTCGCAGCAGGCCTTCGGCCGTGAGCACCTTGAGCGCCTCGCGCAAGGGCGTGCGCGAAATCGACAGCCGCTCGCACAGCGCGGCCTCGTCCAGGAAACTGCCCGGCACCAGCGCGCCCGCGAAGATCTGCTCGCGCAGCGTGGCGGCGACTTCGTCGTGCAGGGAGTTGGGGACCAGGCGCATGGCGGCTGAAGAAAAAATCGGCTGGCGTAATTTTCTGTAATTACGCGTAATTGTGAGGCGCCCTTACGGGAGCCGCAAGGGTCGCGCACCCCATGCGCGGCCCGTGCTTACCCTGAGGGCCCGATGCTCAGGCGCTCGCCGGCTGGCGGCGCTGCGCGGCCCAGATCCACAGGCCGATGCCGAAGACCACCATCGGCACGCTGAGCCACTGCCCCTGGCTCAGGTTCAGCGCGCGCAGGCCCAGGAAATCGTCGGGCTCGCGGAAGTACTCGGCAACGAAGCGCAGCACGCCGTAGCCGATCAGGAACACCGCGGCCACCTGCCCCTGCTTGCGTTCCTTGCGGGCGTAGAGCCACATGATGACGAACAGCAGAAGCCCCTCGAGCAGGAACTGGTACACCTGCGAAGGATGGCGCGGCAGCATCGAGCCGCTCTGCGGAAACACCATGCCCCAGGGCAGGTCGGGGCTGCTGAAGCGCCCCCAGAGCTCGCCGTTGATGAAGTTCCCGACACGGCCCGCCGCCAGGCCCGTGGGCACGCAGGGCGCCACGAAGTCCATCACCTGCCAGAACGGCCGCGCGCGCGAATGCGCGAACCAGACCATCGCGCCGATCACGCCGAGGAGGCCGCCATGGAAGCTCATGCCGCCCTGCCACACATAGAGGATCTCGAGCGGATGCGAGAGGTAGAACTCGGGCTTGTAGAAAAGGCAATAGCCGAGCCGCCCGCCCACGATGACGCCCATCACGCCCAGAAAGAGAATGTCCTCGATGTCCTTGCGCTGCCAGGCGCCCTGGCCGACCAGCGAGCGGTACGGTTCGTGGTGCAGCCGGCGCGTGCCGAGAAAATAGAACAGCGCGAACGCGGCCAGGTAGGTCAGGCCGTACCAATGGATGGCCACGGGCCCGAGTTGCAGGGCGACAGGATTGATCTGCGGATACATGAGCATCCGCGGATTGTGCCCGGCCGAGATGTCGCGGCCGGCGCGGGGGCATTCAGGGCAATGTCAGCGGCCGAGCTTCCACCACACGAGTGCCGCCACGGCCGCCGGCACGGCAAACACCAGCAGGAAGATCGGCAGTTCTTCGGCCACCGAATAGCCGGCCTTGACCAC
This sequence comes from Variovorax sp. V93, assembly GCF_041154485.1. Classification (NCBI taxonomy): domain Bacteria; kingdom Pseudomonadati; phylum Pseudomonadota; class Betaproteobacteria; order Burkholderiales; family Comamonadaceae; genus Variovorax; species Variovorax sp. V93. Next base: position 3,016,290 of record NZ_AP028669.1, read on the forward strand.
GCCCACGGCCATGTTGATGCCGGCACCGATGAACCATGCCGGAATGAACCACTTGGCGGCCGCGGCCAGCGCCAGCGACGAGCCATCGCCGATGAAGCGGCCGGCCAGCAGAAACACCACCAGCAGCACGAAGCCGCCGCCCATCACCATGATCGTGTGCATATCGCTTGTTCTCCGTTCGGCATCTTGCCCCTTGTTTTTTCACAGCGCTGTACCCATGGCACCGGCGCAGATCCGTCGCGAAACACCGCGGAACCGGCTTTGCCGGGCCGCTGGTGTTGCCCCCGGCGAGGGGGTTGGCGAAGCGACACGAAGTGCGCGAAGCTTGGGGGAGATCCATGTCACCGGGTGGTGTAGCCGCCGTTGGCAAAGATCGTCTGGCCGGTGATCCACCAGCCTTCGGTGACCAGGAAGCGCACGATGGGTGCGATGTCCTCGATGTCGGTCAGGCCCTTCTTCGAGAACTTGCTGAGCGCCGCCGCGCTGCTGTGGTACTCAACGGCCTCCTTGCTTTCCTGGCCATAGAAGAACGGCGTGTCCATCGGTCCGGGGCCGATCGCATTGACCGAGATGCCGCGCTCGCCGAACTCCTTGGAGGCCGCGCGCGTGTAGTGCTCCACCGCTGCCTTGGAGGCCGGGTAGATCGCGTAGAACGGCGTGTAGGCCGCGAGCAGCGAACTCACCAGCGAGACGATGCTGCCGCCCTCGGCCAGCGTGCGGCCGGCCTGCTGGATGAAGAAGAACGCGGCCTTGGCGTTGGCGTCGAAGCTCTTGTCGTAGTCGGCTTCGGTGACATCGAGGATCGGCTTCTTGATCACCACGCCCGCGGTGTTGATGGCGATGTCGACCTGCCCGAAGTGCTGCACGGCCTGGTCGAACAGCCTGACGTTGTTCTCCACCACGGCAAGGTCGCCCTGCACCAGCAGCGTGCCGGCGCCCTTGGCCTCGAGCTCGGCGGCGGTCTTCTCGGCCTCCTTGCGCGAGGCGTCGCTGTTGTAGTGGATCGCGATGCCGCGGGCGCCGCCGTCGACCAGTTGATGGCCGATGAGCGCGCCGAGGTTCTTGCCGCCGCCGGCGATGACGGCGACCTTGTTCTTGAGAGTGCGTGCGGACATGGAATGACCTCCTGCTGAAGAGCGTTGATGTGAATCGGGAAGCTTCAGTCTATTGATGGCAAGTTCCTGAATAAATCAACAATCCGACGCTAGACTGTTCTGATAATCACAAACAATACAGACAGCACGCATGGACCGCATCGACCTTCTCAAGGTGTTCCTGCGCGTGGCCGAAACCGGCAGCTTCACGCGTGCGGCCGATCGGCTCGCACTGCCGCGCGCCACCATCTCCACGGCGGTGCAGCAGCTCGAGGCGAAGCTGGGCTCGCGCCTCCTGCACCGGACCACGCGGCGCGTCGGCCTCACACCCGACGGCGAAGTGCTGCTGGAACGGGCCCGCACGCTGGTGGCCGACATGGAAGACATCGAGCAGCAGTTCCTGCCGTCGCGCAGCCAGGTGAGCGGACGGCTTAAGGTCGACGTGCCGAGCCGCATCGCGCGGCGGCTCATTGCGCCGGCGCTGCCGGATTTCTTCGAACGCTATCCGGCGATCGAACTCGAACTCGGCTCCAGCGACCGTGCCGTGAACCTGGTGCTCGAAGGTGTCGACTGCGCGCTGCGCGTGGGCCCGTTGGCGAGCAGCAGCCTGGTGGCACGGCCGCTGGGGCATTTCACGCTGATCAATTGCGCGAGCCCGGCCTACCTTGCGCGCCATGGCACGCCGCGCACGCCGGCGGACCTGCCGGAGCACACCGCGGTCAACTACGCCTCGCCGACCAGCGGCCGCGCGGCGCCGTGGGAGTGGCAGCACGACGGCGAGACCGCGGCGCTGCGCATGCGCAGCCAGGTGAGCGCAAACAACGCCGAGACCTACATCGCCTGCGCGCTGGCGGGGCTGGGGCTGATCCAGATCCCGGCCTACGACGTGCGCGAACACCTCGCGGCCGGCGAGCTGGCCGAGGTACTGCCCGAGGCGCGCGCCCAGCCGCTGCCGGTGCACCTGGTCTATCCGCACCGGCGCAACCTCTCGCGCCGCATGCAGGCCTTCGCGGGCTGGCTCGAGACGCTGCTCGCCGCGTCGCTCGATGCGCCCGAAGCACCGCGGCCGGCCGGCGCACGAACGCCGCGCAGGTAAGCCGGGCCGGCCCTACGCCGCCCGCGCCCGCCCCGTGCGCTCGCGCACGAATTCCACGAAGCGCGCCAGCGCCGGATGCGCGGCCTGCGCAGGCCACACGAGGCTGGTTTCGCAGGCCGGCAGCGCCACGCGGCGCCGGCCCGCGCCCTTGAACTCGCCGGCCTCCCGATAGACCACCCCGGCGCGCCGGAACTGCATCACGCTGTGCGGCACCCAGGCCACGCCGATGCCGCCCGACACCAGGTTGACGATGGTCTGCATCTGGATCGCCTCCTGCGCCACCTGCGGCGTGCGCCCCGCCGCGTGATAGAGGTCGAAGACCGCATCGTGCAGCGACGGCACGATGCGGCGCGGAAAGATCACGAGCGGTTCGGCCAGCACCTCGGCCAGCGGCACGGGCCGCGCACGCGCGAGCCGGTGCTGCGACGGCAGCGCCAGCACCAGCGCCTCCTCCTCCACCGGCAGGCGCGCCAGCCCGGGCGGCGCGGCGCCCGGCGAATGCAGCATCAGGCCGGCGTCGATCTCGCCGCGCGCGAAGGCCTCGAGCTGCACGTCGCCCGTGGCCTCGACCAGTTCGAGCGCCACTTCCGGGCAGCGCACGCGGAATTCGCGCACCCAGGCCGGCAGCTGCTCGAAACCGACGGTCGAGACGAAGGCGATGCGCACGCGCCCCACCTGCCCCGCTGCCGCCGCGCGGGCCCGCGCCGGCAGCGCCTGGGCGCGCGCCAGCAGCTCGCGCACGTCGGGCAGCAGCGCCTCCGCGGCCGGCGTGAGCGCGACGCGCCGGCGCGTGCGGTCGAACAGCACCACACCCAGCGTTTTCTCGAGCTGGGCGATGGCCTGCGTCACCGGCGGCTGGGTCATGTGCAGCCGCAGCGCGGCGCGGCCGAAGTGCAGCTCCTCGGCCACGGCCACGAACTGGCGCCATGCGCGCAGGTCGATCAAGGCATCTTTCATATGCCAAGCATATCAATCGGCGCGAGAAAATGGATTGGAATGAATCAATGAGAAGTCCGATACTTGGAATTCCCCTCGATCTCCCCCACGACACAAGAGACACCATGGACACCAAACCCATCCAGATCAACCGCCGCAGCGCCAACATCGTCGAAGGCAAGAGCCGCGCGCCCAACCGCTCGATGTTCTACGCCATGGGTTACGAAGAGGCCGACTTCAAGAAGCCGATGGTCGGCGTCGCCAACGGCCACAGCACCATCACGCCCTGCAACTCGGGCCTGCAGAAGCTGGCCGACGCGGCCATCGCGGGCATCGAGGAAGCCGGCGGCAACGCGCAGGTGTTCGGCACCCCCACCATCTCCGACGGCATGGCCATGGGCACCGAAGGCATGAAGTACTCGCTGGTGAGCCGCGAGGTCATCTCCGACTGCATCGAGACCTGCGTCGGAGGCCAGTGGATGGACGGCGTGCTGGTGGTCGGCGGCTGCGACAAGAACATGCCCGGCGGCCTCATGGGCATGCTGCGCGCCAACGTGCCGGCGATCTACGTCTACGGCGGCACCATCCTGCCGGGCCGCTACAAGGGACAGGACCTCAACATCGTGAGCGTGTTCGAGGCCGTGGGCCAGAACGCCGCCGGCAACATGAGCGACGAAGACCTGCACGAGATCGAGAAGCGCGCGATTCCCGGCACCGGCTCCTGCGGCGGCATGTACACGGCCAACACCATGTCCAGCGCGTTCGAGGCGCTCGGCATCTCGCTGCCCTACTCGTCGACCATGGCGAACCCGCACGACGAGAAGGCCAACTCGGCCAAGGAATCGGCCAAGGTGCTGATCGAGGCCATCAAGAAGGACATCAAGCCGCGCGACATCGTGACCAGGAAGGCCATCGAGAACGCGGTGGCGGTGATCATGGCCACGGGCGGCTCCACCAACGCGGTGCTGCACTTCCTGGCCATTGCGCACGCGGCCGGGGTCGAGTGGTCCATCGACGATTTCGAGCGCATGCGCAAGAAGGTGCCGGTGATCTGCGACCTGAAGCCCTCGGGCAAGTACCTCGCGGTCGACCTACACCAGGCCGGCGGCATCCCGCAGGTCATGAAGGTGCTGCTGAACGCGGGCCTGCTGCACGGCGACTGCATCACCATCACCGGCCAGACAATCGCCGAAGTGCTGAAGGACGTGCCCGACGTGCCGCGTGCCGACCAGGACGTGATCCGCCCGATCGACAAGCCGATGTACGAAGAAGGCCACCTGGCCATCCTCAAGGGCAACCTGTCGCCCGAAGGCGCGGTCGCCAAGATCACCGGCCTCAAGAACCCGGTCATCACCGGACCGGCGCGCGTGTTCGACGACGAGCAGTCGGCGCTCAAGGCCATTCTCGACGGCAAGATCAAGGCCGGCGACGTGATGGTGCTGCGCTACCTCGGCCCCAAGGGCGGCCCGGGCATGCCCGAGATGCTTGCGCCCACGGGCGCGCTGATCGGCGCGGGCCTCGGCGAAAGCGTGGGCCTGATCACCGACGGCCGCTTCTCGGGCGGCACCTGGGGCATGGTGGTGGGCCACGTCGCGCCCGAAGCGGCGGCGGGCGGCACCATCGCCTTCGTGAACGAGGGCGACTCGATCACCATCGACGCGCACAAGCTGGTGCTCGAGCTCAACGTGCCCGAAGCCGAGCTGGCCAAGCGCCGCGAAGGCTGGACGCCGCCGGCGCCGCGCTACACGCGCGGCGTGCAGGCCAAGTTCGCGTTCAATGCCTCGAGCGCCAGCTCGGGCGCGGTGCTCGACAAGTTCTGAGGCCGACGGGCGATCAGGGCCTGCCGGTCAGCGCTTGGGGCGTTGGCCCTTGCTGCCGGGCAGGCCCATGTTGCTGCGCTGGCGGTCGATGCGCGCCTGCTTGCGCGCTTCCTCGCGCTCGATGACCTTGCGCTTGGTGTAGCCCGACGAATCGGCCCAGGCCCACCATGCCACGGCCATGGCAAAGGGCGACAGCACGATCCACCAGTTCCAGCCGGCCACCATGCCCACCTCGAAGTACTTGAGGCCCACGCCGAGCAGGCCCAACAGCAGAAAAAGCATCGCGAATCCCTCCGGGTTTTTGTTGGCAACGCTTCCGGACGCCGGTCCACGGCGCTACCTACAATCGCGTTGCATCGAATGTAACCCAGCCATTACGAATAAAGCCCCATGAAAAGACTCCTGTCATTCGCGGTTCTCGGCCTCGGCCTGGCGGCGCCCGCCTTTGCCGACCTGGCGCTGGCGACGTCGAAGAACTGCATGAGCTGCCATGCGGTGGACCGCAAGGTGCTCGGCCCCGCCTTCAAGGACGTGGCCGCCAAGTACAAGGGCAACGCCGGTGCCGTCGACATGCTGGCGGCAAAGATCATCAAGGGCGGCTCGGGCGTGTGGGGGCCGTTGGCGATGCCGGCCAACACCCAGGTCAGCGAAGCCGACGCCAAGAAGCTGGCGGCCTGGGTGCTGCTGGCGCGCTGACGCGGCTCGTCAGATCCGCGGATCGATGTCCGTGGGCAGCGGCTTGCGCTCGATGCGGTCTTCGAGCTGGCCGATGTGCGCGGCCACGGTGTTGTCGGACTGCTCCGAGCGCTGGCGGATCACGCTCTCGACCTGCCCCAGCCGCGTCAGCAGTGCGGCATGCCGGTCGGCGTTCTGCGCCATGTGCTTGGTTTCCTGCGCCTCGAGGAAATTGCGCAGTTCGGTGAAGCGCGAGGCCTCGGCCTTGTCGGCCAGGTCGCGCTGCACCTGCATTTCCCTGTTGTGGCGCTTGGCGTCGAGCAGCACAGAGCTGTGCAGGTACAGAACATAGACCAGGAAGAACACGCCGAGGGCCACCGTCAGCCCCAGCATCATGAGGCCCAGCGGCGCGGACACGGTCATGAAGCCCAGCGACACCGGCACCGGTGACGAGAGCGTGCCCCAGTTGAGCGCGGCGAGCGCCGCGATCAGCAGCAGGATGACGAACAGGAAAGCAGATCTCACGCCCATGGGGGCCTCCTTCGTAAAGATCGAACACAGTGAACTCGCCATGCACGTCGAGGTGCATGGCAACTGCGCCGGTTTTACCTCAGGCCGCGGGCCGCAAAGGCCCCTGCTTCCCACTAACGGCCATGTCCTACAGATCGAATCAGTTGGTCTGTGACAACTGTTCCAGAATCGCCGGATTTTCCAGCGTGGAGATATCCTGCGTGATGGCCTCGCCCTTCGCGATGCTGCGCAGCAGGCGCCGCATGATCTTGCCGCTGCGCGTCTTGGGCAGGTTCTCGCCGAAGCGGATGTCCTTGGGCTTGGCGATCGGGCCGATCTCCTTGGCCACCCAGGCGCGCAGCTCGTTGGCGATCTGCCTGGCCTCTTCGCCGGTCGGGCGGCCGCGCTTGAGCACCACGAAGGCGCACACCGCCTCGCCCGTCACGTCGTCGGGCCGCCCCACCACCGCCGCCTCGGCCACCAGGTCGGTCTTGGACACCAGCGCCGATTCGATCTCCATCGTGCCCAGGCGGTGCCCCGACACGTTGAGCACGTCGTCGATGCGCCCGGTGATGCGGAAGTAGCCGCGGTCTTCGCTGCGCACCGCGCCGTCGCCGGCCAGGTAGATGGTGCCGCCCATTTCCTCGGGGAAATAGCTCTTCCTGAAGCGCTCGGGGTCGTTCCAGATGGTGCGGATCATCGAGGGCCAGGGCCGCTTGATGACCAGCATGCCGCCCGCGCCGTTGGGCAGGTCCTTGCCGGTCTCGTCCACGATGGCGGCCATGATGCCCGGCAGCGGCAAGGTGCATGAGCCCGGCACCAGCGGCGTGGCCCCCGGCAGGGGCGTGATGACGTGGCCGCCGGTCTCGGTCTGCCAGAAGGTGTCGACGATCGGACATTTCTCATGGCCGATATGGCGGTGGTACCACATCCAGGCCTCGGGGTTGATGGGCTCGCCCACCGAGCCGAGGATGCGCAGGCTGTCCAGGTTCCAGTTCTTCGGGTGCACCTTCTCGTCCGATTCGGCGGCCTTGATGAGCGAGCGGATGGCGGTGGGGGCGGTGTAGAAGACGCTGACCTGGTGGCGCTCGATCATCTGCCAGAAGCGCCCGGCGTGCGGGAAGGTGGGGATGCCCTCGAACACGACCTGGGTGGCGCCGGCGGCCAGCGGGCCGTAGGCGACGTAGGTGTGGCCGGTGATCCAGCCGATGTCGGCGGTGCACCAGAAGATGTCCTCGGGCCGGATGTCGAAGGTCCAGTCCATGGTGAGCCGGGCCCACAGCAGGTAGCCGCCGGTGGCGTGCTGCACGCCCTTGGGCTTGCCGGTGGAGCCGGAGGTGTAGAGGATGAAGAGCGGGTGCTCGGCGTTCACGGGGACGGGGGCGCACTCGGTGCTCTGGCCGGCCAGCGCCTCGGCGAATGTCTTGTCGCGGCCCTCGACGCGGCGCCAGGCGCTGGGGGTGCGCTCGTAGACGAAGACGGTCTGGATGGATTCGCAGCCGCCCAGGGCGATGCCGTCGTCGACGATGGCCTTCAGGGGCAGCTCCTTGCCGCCGCGCAGCTGGTAGTTGGCGGTGATGACGGCCACGGCGCCGGCGTCGATGATGCGCTCCTGCAGGGCCTTGGCGGAGAAGCCGCCGAACACGACGCTGTGGGTGGCACCGATGCGCGCGCAGGCCTGCATGGCGACCACGCCCTCGATGGTCATGGGCATGTAGATGATGACGCGGTCGCCCTTCTCGATGCCGGCGGCCTTCAGGGCGTTGGCGAACTGGCTCACGCGCGCGAGCAGTTCCTTGTAGCTGACGCGGGTGACGGCGCCGTCGTCGGCCTCGAAGACGATGGCGGTCTTGTGCTCGACGGGGGTGCCGATGTGGCGGTCCAGGCAGTTGGCGCTGGCGTTGAGTTCGCCGTCGCCGAACCATTGGTAGAAGGGGGCGTTGGATTCGTCGAGGGTGCGGCTGAAGGGCTTGGTCCAGCTCAGGTTCTCACGCGCCAGGCGGCTCCAGAAGCCTTCGAAGTCCTGCTCGGCCTCCTGGCACAGGGCCTCGTAGGCGGCCATGCCGCTGATGCGCGCGCCGGCGCTGGCACGGGCGTCGGGCGGGAACACGCGGTTCTCGACCAGGACGGATTCGATGTTCTTCGATGCGCTGCTGCTCATTTTCTTGTCTCCTTGATCTAGGTGCGGCCGTAATGTCGGCGGGTCCACTTACGGGCCACTGACGGTTGCGATGTTAGGGCCTGTTCACCCTGCCAGCGGAGATCCGTTGGCAGGGTGAACAGGCCCTCGCAGGGTTATCACGAGTCGGACATGGGGGCACCTCTAGAATCGCCGGTCGTTTCCAATCATCCTCTCCATGTCCGCTCCCGAATCCTTCGACCGCCCGAATACGCCTGTTCCAGCCCGCGGCTCGCCGCTCCGGCCGCTGCCCAAGCTGATTTTCGCGAGCCGTTGGCTGCAGTTACCGCTGTACCTGGGGCTGATCGTGGCGCAGGCTGTGTACGTGGTGCACTTCCTGGTCGAGTTGCTGCACCTGGTGGAGGCGGCCTTCGGCAGCAAGGACGCGCTGCAGGCGCTGATCACCAGCATCGGCTACAAGACCACCGCGCCGGTGGGCACGCTCAACGAAACCGTGATCATGCTGGTGGTGCTGGCGCTGATCGACGTGGTGATGATCTCCAACCTGCTGATCATGGTGATCGTGGGCGGCTACGAAACCTTCGTGAGCCGCATGGACCTCGAAGGCCACCGCGACCAGCCCGAGTGGCTGAGCCACGTGAACGCCTCGGTGCTCAAGGTGAAGCTGGCCACGGCCATCATCGGCATCAGTTCCATCCACCTGCTGAAGACCTTCATCAACGCGGACAACTACACAGACAAGGTGCTGATCGCCCAGACCGTGATCCACATCGCGTTCCTGTTCTCGGCCATGGCCATCGCCTACACCGACAAGCTGATGAACGAGGCCGCGGCGGCCAACACGCGCCACTAAGGCATGTCCCAGGCCGGCGTTTCCGTGAAGCGCGCGGCCAGGAAATCGAGCATCGTGCGCAGCGTGGCCGGCATGTGCTTGCGCGAGGCGTACACCGCATACATACCCACCACCTGCGGCTCGACATCGCCGAAGAGCCGCACCAGTTCGCCTTCCTTCAGCAGCGGCGCCGCCAGATAGGTCGGCAACATCGCGATGCCGGCCCCCGCCCGGGCCAGGCACATCAGGCTGGCCGCATCGTTGGCCGACACATTGCCGCCCACGGCCACCGACGCCGGCTCGCCGGTGTCCCTGCGCGTGAAATTCCAGAGGCTGCGCCCGAAGTACGAATGCGTGAGGCAATTGCGCTGGGCCAGCTCTTCCAGGCGCAGCGGCTGGCCATGCTCCTTCAGGTAGGCCGGCGACGCGCACACGGCCGAGCGGCAATCGGTGAGCCGCCGCGCGATCAGGTTGGGATCGATCTCCGCGGCCACGCGGATCGCCAGGTCGATGCGCTCGTCCACGAGGTTCACCGCCCGGTCGAGCAGCACCAGGTCGACGGCCACGCCTGGATAGAGCCGCACGTACTCGGCCACCGCATCGGCCAGCTGCGCCTGCGCGAAAGAGGTGCTGGCCGTGATGCGCAGCTGGCCGCGCGGCGCCTCCGCCGGCTGCCGCACGGCTTCCTGCATGTCGCCCGCGAGTTCGAGCACCTGGCGGCAGCGCGGCAGCAACTCCTCGCCCGCCGCCGTGAGGCTCAGCCGGCGCGTCGTGCGGTGCAAGAGGCGTGCGCCGGTCCATTGCTCGAGCTCGGCCACGTAGCGCGTGACCACCGGGCGCGAGAGGTCGAGCTTGTCGGCCGCGGCCGAAAGGCTGCCCGCATCCACCACTGTGACGAACACGCGCATTGCATTCAATCGATCCATTCGAACGATTTTAGGAATAAACAAGCGCGCAATTCGAGGTATTTCTTTCGAAACCAGAAACCTAAGATGCGCTTCATCCCAACCATTTTCAGGAGCCATTCAATGAGCCACATCGCCATCATCGGCGCCACCGGACGCGCCGGCGGCCGCCTTCTCGAAGAGGCCCTGCGCCGAGGCCACACAGTGACGGCCATCGCGCGCAAGGCGAGCGAAAAGCTGTCGGGCCGCGCCAATGTGAAGGCCGTGGACCTCGACGTGCTCGACGGTACCGCGCTCGAAAAGGCACTGGCCGGCCACGACGCCGTGTTCAGCGCCGCGCACTTCGCCAGCGTGCCGCCCGCGGCCATCATCGAGCCGGCCAGGCGCGCGGGCGTGAAGCGCCTGCTGGTGGTCGGCGGCGCCGGCAGCCTGTTCGCGGCACCGGGCTTGAAGGTGATCGACACGCCGAACTTCCCCGAGGCGTACAAGGCCGAGGCCTCCGCAGGCGCCGCATTCCTGGAGGTGCTGCGCAACGAGAAGGAGCTCGACTGGACTTTTCTCTCGCCCTCGGCCGAATTCGTCGAAGGCGAGCGCACCGGCAAATTCCGCCTGGGCAAGGACGACCTGCTCGTGAGCGCCGAAGGCCGCAGCTGGATCACCTTCGAGGACTACGCGATCGCATTCATCGACGAGCTCGAGAAGCCCGTTCACTCGCGCCAGCGCTACACGGTCGGGTACTGATCGCTCAACGGCCCGTCATGTTCTCCGGCACCACCCATTGGTCGAACTGCTCGGCCGTGAGGTGGCCCGAGGCAATCGCGGCTTCGCGCAGGCTGGTGCCCTCCTTGTGCGCCTTCTTCGCGATGTAGGCCGACTTGTCGTAGCCGATGTGCGTGTTGAGCGCAGTCACGAGCATCAGCGAACGCTGCACCAGCTCGGTGATGCGCTCGCGGTTCGGCTCGATGCCCACGGCGCAGTGGTCGTTGAAGCTCACCATGCCGTCGGCCAGCAGGCGCACGCTCTGCAGGAAGTTGTGCGCCACCATCGGGCGGAACACGTTCAGCTCGAAGTTGCCCGAGGCGCCGCCGATGTTGATGGCCACGTCGTTGCCGAACACCTGTGCGGCCAGCATCGTGACGGCTTCGCTCTGCGTCGGGTTGACCTTGCCCGGCATGATCGACGAGCCGGGTTCGTTCTCCGGGATGCTGAGTTCGCCGATGCCGCTGCGCGGACCGCTCGCGAGCCAGCGCACGTCGTTGGCGATCTTGTTCATGCTGGCGGCGAGGGTCTTCAGCGCGCCGTGGGCATGCACCAGCGCATCGACGCTGGCCATGGCTTCGAACTTGTTGGGCGCGGTCACGAAGGGCAGGCCCGTGAGCCGGGCCAGTTCGGCCGCCACCTGCTCGGCATAGCCCTTGGGCGCATTGAGCCCGGTGCCGACGGCCGTGCCGCCCAGCGCCAGTTCGCACAGGTGCGGCAGCGCGGCGCGCACATGCGCCTCGCCATGCGCGAGCTGCGCGACGTAGCCCGAGAACTCCTGGCCGAGCGTGAGCGGCGTGGCGTCCTGCAGGTGGGTGCGGCCGATCTTCACGATGTCGGCGAAGTCATTCGACTTCTGCTCCAGCGTGCCGCGCAGCTTGGCGATGGCGGGCAGCAGCTTGTGCGTGATGGCTTCGACGGCCGCCACGTGCATGGCGGTCGGGAACACGTCGTTGCTCGACTGGCTGCGGTTCACGTCGTCGTTCGGGTGCACGAGGCGCCCTTCCCCACGCTCGCCGCCCAGCAGTTCGCTCGCGCGGTTGGCCAGCACCTCGTTGACGTTCATGTTGGTCTGGGTGCCCGAGCCGGTCTGCCACACCACCAACGGGAACTCGCCCGGATGCTTGCCGGCAATGACTTCGTCGGCCGCGGCCACGATGGCCTGGGTCTTCTTCTCGTCCTGCAGGCCCAGCGCATGGTTGACCACGGCCGAGGCGCGCTTGACCTGCGCCAGCGCCTTGATGATCTCGCGCGGCTGCTGCTCGCCGGAGATGTCGAAGTTCTGCAGCGAGCGCTGCGTCTGCGCACCCCACAGCTTGTCGGCCGGCACGTCGATCGGTCCGAAGGTATCGCGCTCGGCACGGGTCTTGGGGGAAGTCGTCATGGTGAAAAAGCTCCGCAGTCTTGGATGGTTGCACCCGCTCGCCGGGCGCGAGGCCGAGTATGGCCTCGATAAGAATGGCTCGCATTTGACGAGGCTTTGCTGCCCCGTACATCCGGCCGACGATACGCCGTGGGCTTGACTCACGTAATGTCAAAAAGTTATAATTGCGGTCTTCAGACGACCAACAAGTCATGTTGGTTGCCCTTGCGCTACTCGCGGATCACCGAATCCCGTCGCGGTGCAAGGCTCTTCCCGCCGGGCCCTGCCCGGCAAACCGGCCGGAACTTTCCGGCCCCACTGCCACGTCACGCTCATCCAGGCGGCGCCCCTCGACCAGGCCCGCCGCCCTGCGAATGAAGCATCCGGCGGGCACTGGCTTCGTCGCCATGTCGTCTTCAGTGCCTGTCGGCAGCCCTCGAGGCTCGCCGGGCCATTGCACGCGCTTTTCTTCACGCGCTCTCTGTTCGGGCAGCCCCATCGGCTGATGGCGTGGCCGTTGCCGCCCTCCGGGGCGGTGCTGTGTCCAACCTTCGCACAAGGAGCCCCGGCGTATGGCCAAAGGAATTCTCATCGACCATGTCTTCAAGGTGTTCGGCGATTCGCCCGAACAGGCGCTAGAACTCGTCCGCCGAGGTTTTTCGAAGAAGGAAATCCTCGCGCAGACGGGCCAGTCGATCGGCGTGTTCGATGCCACCTTCGAAATCCAGGCCGGCGAGATCTTCGTCATCATGGGCCTCTCGGGTTCGGGCAAGTCGACGCTGGTGCGCCTCCTGAACCGTCTGATCGAGCCGACCGCCGGGCGCATCGTGATCGACGGCGCGGACATCAACGAGCACTCCGACGCCAGGTTGCGCGCGCTGCGCCGCAAGGACATCAGCATGGTGTTCCAGTCGTTCGCGCTGATGCCGCACATGTCGGTGCGCGAGAACACCGCCTTCGGCCTCGAACTGTCGGGCACGAGCAGGAAGGAACGCCTCGCGCAGGCCGACCTGGCGCTCGCGCAGGTGGGCCTCGCGGGCTGGGGCGACAGCTATCCCGACGAGCTTTCCGGCGGCATGCAGCAGCGCGTGGGCCTGGCGCGCGCACTGGCCTCGGACCCTTCGATCCTGCTGATGGACGAGGCCTTCTCGGCGCTCGATCCGATCATCCGCACCGAGATGCAGTCGGAACTGCTGCGGCTGCAGAAGGAGCAGCGGCGCACCATCGTCTTCATCTCGCACGACCTCGACGAAGCCATGCGCATCGGCGACCGCATCGCGATCATGAAGGACGGCCAGGTGATCCAGGTCGGCACGCCCGACGAGATCCTGCGCAGCCCCGCCGACGACTACGTGCGCAGCTTCGTGCGCGGTGTCGATGCGGCGGCCGTGTTCAAGGCGGCGGACATCGCGCGCAAGTCGCTCACGGTGGTGTGCGAGCACCCCGAGCGCGGCGCGCGCGCGGCGCTCAAGCTGCTCGAAGACCAGGACCGCGACTTCGCCTACGTGACGAGCCCGAACAAGCGCTTCCTCGGCGTGGTGTCGGCGGACACGCTGCGCGGCGCGCTCGACGGGCATTCAGGCTCGCTGGGGCTGCAGCACGCATTCATCGACGACCTGCCGCGCATCGATGCCGAAGCCCCGGTGGCAGGCCTGATCGGCCAACTCGCGCAGGCGCCGTGCGCGCTGCCGGTGGTGGCGAACGACGGCCGCTTCTGCGGTGCGATCAGCAAGACGACGCTGCTCAAGTTCCTGGACCGCGACACGCCGCCGATCGAGCCCGTCCTGCCCAACGCCGCACCCGCGCTCGCCGCAGAGCCGCACTGAATTCACGAAGGCCCCTGAACGATGAACGACAACACACTTCCTTCCGACCCGAGCACGCCCGCAACCCCCGCCTTCGTCGATCCGTGGGAAGCGCTCTCGGCCGCGCCCGACACGTCGGCCACGAGCGCCTGGCTCGATGCGCCCGCCGACGCGGCCCACCAGTTGGCCGGCTCGGCCGATGCGGCGGCCAGCGGCTTGGAGCTGCACCGCCTCTGGGACGGCTCGATGCCGGTCGAATCCTGGATCAACCAGGGCCTCGGCTGGGTGGTCGAGCATTTCCGCCCCTTCTTCCAGACCGTGCGCCTGCCCATCGACAGCACGCTGAACTGGGTGCAGGGCCTGCTGACCGGCCTGCCGACGCTCGCGATGATCGCGTTGATCGGCCTCTTTGCCTGGCAGTTCGCCGGCCGCGCGCTCGCCATCGGCACCACGGTGGCGCTGCTGCTCGTGGCCATGCTGGGCATCTGGCCCGAGGCCATGGTGACGCTGTCGCTGGTGCTGACCTCGCTGGTGTTCTGCATGATCATCGGTTTGCCGCTCGGGGTTCTGCTGGCCAGCAGCGACCGGGCCCAGCGCCTGATGCGCCCGGTGCTCGACGCCATGCAGACCACGCCCGCCTTCGTCTACCTGGTGCCGGTGGTGATGCTGTTCGGCATCGGCAACGTGCCGGGCGTGATCGTGACCATCGTCTTCGCGCTGGCACCGCTGGTGCGCCTGACCAACCTGGGCCTGCGCCAGGTGCGGCCCGACCTGATCGAGGCCGCGCGCGCCTACGGCGCCTCGCCCTGGCAGATGCTGGTGAAGGTGCAGCTGCCGCTGGCCATGCCCTCGATCATGGCGGGCATCAACCAGGCGCTGATGCTGTCGCTGTCGATGGTGGTGATCGCCTCGATGATCGCCGTCGGCGGCTTGGGCCAGATGGTGCTGCGCGGCATCGGCCGGCTCGACATGGGCCTGGCAACCGTGGGCGGCCTGGGCATCGTGCTGCTGGCGATCTCGCTCGACCGGCTCACGCAGGCCATGGGCAAGTCGCGCCGCAGCGCCGGGCGCCGCTGGTGGCACACCGGGCCAGCCGGCCTGGCGCTGCGCCTGCTGCAGCGCCTCGTGGGCACGCCGTCGCGCGGTGACGGTGCGAGCGAACCCGTTCCCGCCCTCGCCGCGCAAGCGCAATAAAACCGCCACGCAGGAAATCAACGCATGAAGAAAATCAATCTCATCATCGCCCGCGGCCTGCTGGCGCTCGGTTTCGTCGCCTTCGGCATGGGCACACAGGCCGCGAATGACCTGCCCGGCCAGGGCGTCACCGTGCAGCCGCTCAAGAGCTCGCTTGCCGAAGAGGCGTTCCAGACGCTGCTCGTGATGCGCGCGCTCGAAAAGCTGGGCTACACCGCCCTGCCGATGAAAGACCTCGAACCCGCCACCGAGCACCTGGCCATCGCCAACGGCGACGCCACTTTCATGGCCAACCACTGGAGCCTGCTGCACGCCGACTTCTACAAGAACAGCGGCGGCGACGCCAAGCTGTGGCGCAAGGGCGTGTACTCGGACGGCGCGGTGCAGGGCTACCTGGTCGATCGCAAGACGGCCGAGCAATACAACATCACCAACATCGCGCAGCTGAAGGACCCGGCCATCGCCAAGTTGTTCGATGCCGACGGCGACGGCAAGGCCGACCTGACAGGCTGCAACCCGGGCTGGGGCTGCGAACTGGCGATCGAGAACCACCTGACGGCCTACCAGCTGCGCGACACCGTCACGCACAAGCAAGGCAGCTATGCCGCGCTGATGGCCGACACCATCGCGCGCTTCAAGCAGGACAAGCCGGTGCTGTACTACACCTGGACGCCCTACTGGGTCAGCGCCGTGCTGCGCCCGGGCGCGGACGTGGTGTGGCTGCAGGTGCCCTTCTCGTCCTCCCAGGGCGGCGATGCGGACACCCAGCTTCCCAACGGCAAGAACTACGGCTTCCAGGCCAACCAGGAGCAGATCGTCGCCAACCGGGCCTTCGTCGAGAAGAACCCGGCCGCCGGCAGGTTGTTCGAGGTGATGAAACTGCCGATCGGCGACATCAACGCCCAGAACCTGCGCATGAGCCAGGGCGCCAGCACGCAGCAAGACCTGGAGCGCCACACCGATGGTTGGATCAAGGCGCATCGGCCGCTGTTCGACGGCTGGATCGAGGAAGCCCGGGCGGCGGCGAGGTAGGCGCGTCGGCTGAGATAATCGGGGGGCGTTCCACACTCCAAAAAACACCCCCCACCATGACGACCACGATCCAGCAGGCCGACCTGATCGAATCGATCAGCGCCGCGCTGCAGTACATCAGCTACTACCATCCCGCCGACTACATCGCCCACCTGGCCCGCGCCTACGAGCGCGAGCAGAGCCCCGCCGCCAAGGACGCCATCGCGCAGATCCTGACCAACAGCAAGATGAGCGCCACGGGCCACCGCCCGATCTGCCAGGACACCGGCATCGTCAACGTGTTCCTCAAGGTCGGCATGGACGTGCGCTGGGGCGGCTTCACCGGCTCGCTGGACGACGCCATCAACGAAGGCGTGCGCCGCGGCTACAACCACCCCGACAACACGCTGCGCGCCTCGGTCGTGGCCGACCCCCAGTTCGACCGCAAGAACACCAAGGACAACACGCCCGCGGTGATCTTCACCGAGATCGTTCCCGGCAACACCGTCGAAGTGACGGTGGCGGCCAAGGGTGGCGGCAGCGAGAACAAGAGCAAGCTGGTCATGCTGAACCCCGGCGACAGCGTGGTCGACTGGGTGCTCAAGACCGTGCCGACCATGGGCGCCGGCTGGTGCCCGCCGGGCATGCTGGGCATCGGCATCGGCGGCACGGCCGAGAAGGCCGCGCTGATGGCCAAGGAAAGCCTGATGGACGACCTCGACATGCACGAGCTGCTGGCCAAGAAGGCCTCGGGCGCCGAGCTCAGCAAGGTCGAGGCACTGCGCATCGAGCTGTACGAGAAGGTCAATGCGCTGGGCATCGGCGCGCAGGGCCTGGGCGGCCTGGCCACCGTGCTCGACATCAAGATCAAGATGTACCCCACGCACGCGGCCAGCAAGCCCGTGGCGATGATCCCCAACTGCGCGGCCACGCGGCATGCGCACTTCGTGATGGACGGCAGCGGCGCGGTCTACCTCGACCCGCCCTCGCTCGATTTGTGGCCCGACGTGAACTGGGCGCCCGACGAGAAGAAGAGCAAGCGCGTCGACCTCGACAAGCTCACGCCCGCCGAAGTGGCGAGCTGGAAGCCCGGCGACACCCTGCTGCTCAACGGCAAGATGCTCACCGGCCGCGACGCCGCGCACAAGCGCATCCAGGGCATGCTGGCCAAGGGCGAGAAGCTGCCGGTGGACTTCACCAACCGCGTCATCTACTACGTCGGCCCGGTCGATCCGGTCGGCGACGAAGCCGTGGGCCCCGCCGGCCCCACCACCGCCACGCGCATGGACGGTTTCACCGAGATGATGCTGGCCCAGACCGGCCTGATCGCGATGATCGGCAAGGCCGAGCGCGGCCCCGTCGCCATCGAGGCGATCAAGAAGCACAAGAGCGCCTACCTCATGGCCGTGGGCGGCGCCGCCTACCTCGTGAGCAAGGCCATCAAGACCGCCAAGGTGGTGGGCTTCGAGGACCTCGGCATGGAAGCCATCTATGAATTCGACGTGGTCGACATGCCCGTGACGGTGGCGGTCGATGCCGGCGGCACCAGCGCGCACATCACCGGCCCGGCCGAGTGGCAGAAGCGCATTGCGAGCGGCGAGTTCAAGACCATCATGATGGAAGAGGCTTGAGCAACCCGGTCGGCGTCTTCGACAGCGGCGTCGGCGGGCTCAGCGTGCTGGCCGCGCTGCGCGCCGAGCTGCCGCACGAGCGCTTCGTGTACTTTGCCGACACCGCCTTCGCGCCCTACGGCGAGCGCGGCGACGGCTACGTGATCGAGCGCTCGCGCAAGGTGGCCGAACAACTGATGGCCGAGCACGGCATCAAGGCGCTGGTGGTGGCCTGCAACACGGCCACCACGGCGGCGATCCACCTGCTGCGCGCCGAGCATCCGGCGCTGCCCATCGTGGGCCTGGAGCCTGCGCTCAAGCCCGCGGTGGCGACCAGCCGCACCGGCCACATCGCGGTGATGGCCACGCGCGGGACACTGGCGAGTGCCAAATACGCGGCCCTGCGCGACTCTTTCGGAGGGGCGGCCGATGTCCGTCCCGTGCCATGCGACGGACTCGTGAAGGCGATCGAGGGCTTCGACACCGCCGCCATCACGCAACTCTGCGCCCGCTACATGGCCGAAGCCGGTCCTTTGGGCGACGCACCCGGCCAGGTCGATACCGTGGTGCTCGGCTGCACGCACTACCCGCTCGTGAAGAGTGAACTCCAGCGCCATGCGCCGCCCGCGCTGCGTTTCATCGACACCGGCGCGCCGGTCGCGCAGCAGACCCGGCGCGTGCTGGCTTCGCTCGGCCGCCTCGCGCCAAGCGGTGAAGGCGGACTGGTCCTGCAAGGCAGCGGCGATGCGGCCGTGCTCGAAGCCGCCGCCGCGCACTGGCTGCAACAGCCCCAAGCTGCTCCGGCCGCCTGAAGCCGACCCGACAACAACATGCGTCTTCGTCCTTTGCGCTGCGCCCTGTTGCTGCTTGGCCTCTCGGCAGCGAGCCTCGGCCATGCGGCCTGCGAGAGCGGCCTTGCCGAGCGCATGCATGCCAAGCTCCATCCGAACCGCCCGCTCGACGAGCGGCTGGCCGCCTGCAAGCTCTGGCCGGCCTTTCCGGGCCGCAGCATCGTGGTGCTGCCGGTGCCGCGCGAAACCAGCAGCACGGGCGCCAAGGTCTTCGACCTGGAGCTGCTGCTGATCCAGCGGCCCGACAACGGCAACACCGAGCGCGACACGGTGATCGGCCGCATCTTGCAGCCCGAGGCGCTCGACGAAGACGCCGCCACCGCCATCCAGGACATCCGCATCGACACCTCGCGTTATGTGCTGTCGTCCGACACGCGCGCCTTCGGGCTGCGCGTGCGCTACAGGGGCACGGCGCCGGGCAGCAAGGCGGCAAGCGAAACCATCCGCCTCTATGTGCACCACGGCAGCAAGCTGCGCCAGGTGCTGCAGGAGATCGAACTCGACCACGACAGCGGCGAATGGGACAGCAGCTGCACCGGCCGCTTCGAACAGCTTCGCACGATGCTGTCGGTCGGCAAGTCGGCGAGCAACGGCTATGCCGACCTGCAGCTGTCGCGCACGCTGGTGCAGAGCCGCGCACAGATGCAGGAGGACCAGGGCTGCACCGAAAAGGCCATGCCCGCGCACTTCAATACGGTGACGCTGCGCTACGACGGCGAGCGCTACCGCGTGCCCAAGTCGCTGCGGCAGCAGATGCCCTGAGCCGTCCGGTTCAGGCGCTGCGCAGCGCGGCCGCCCTGCCACGCGCCATGTCGATCGGCAGCAACAGCAGCAGCCCTGCAACGAACAGCGCTGCGGTCGAGAGAATCGCGATGCGCTGGTTGCCGCCCGCGGCCCAGGTGATGGCGCCGAACATCAGCGGACCGATGATGCCTGCGAGCCGCGTCGCAAAGGTCCAGAGCCCGAAGAACTCCGCAAGCTGCCGCGGCGGCGCGAGGTAGCCCGTCATCGCGCGGCCGGCCGACTGGCTCGAGCCCATCGCGAGCCCCGCAATGGCGGCGGCCCACCAGAAGGTGCCCTTGGTGGTCGCCATCGCGGCAATCACGCAGACCGCGATCCATGCCACCAGCGTGCCGGCCAGCGAAATCTTGTGGCCGACGCGGTCCTGCACGTAGCCGAAGCCGAAGGCGCCGACGGCGGCCGCAATGTTGAGCACGAAGATCAGCACCATGGTCTCGCTCGCCACGAAGCCGATGACCTGCTCGGCATAGATGGCCGCGAGCGTGATGGCCACCGCCACGCCGCCCTGGTAGCAGACGGTGCAGACCAGCAGCTGCATGAAATCGCGGTAGGCGCGGGCCTGCCTGAAGGTGGCGCGCAATTGCTGCCACGCGCCCGCCGAACTGCCGGCCGTGCGGGGCTGCGCACGCTCGGGCAGGAGCGCAAAGGTGGCGCAGGCGGCAGCACCGTAGATGGCCGCCGTGATCAGCATCGTGACCGGAACGAAGTGCGACGCAGGCAGCCCTTTCGCCTGGGCCGACAGCACGTAGGCCAGGCACAGCCCGAGCGCCAGCATGCCGCCGACGTAGCCGAAACTCCAGCCCCATCCGCTGACCTTGCCCATGCCCTCGGCGGTCGCGAGTTCAGGCAGGAAGGCACCGGTCAGCGACTCGCCATACGAATAGAAGGTGTTGGAGACGATGATCAGCGCCATCGCAACCGCAACGCCCATGGGCCCGGCAAATCTCGGCGTGGATGCGAGCGCGGCCGTGGCAAGTACGCAGCCCAGCGTCGCCACGGCGAGCACGCGCTTCTTGGCGGCGCGCCGGTCGGCCCAGGCGCCGATCGCGGGCATCGACAGCATGACGACGGCGTAGGACGCGCTGAGCGCCGCAGTCCAGGCGAAGGCGGCCCATGGCGCTCCCTTGGCGATGCCGCCCACGAAATAGGCCGCAAACACGGCCGTGATGACGACCGTGGTGTAGCCCGAATTGGCAAAGTCGTACATCGCCCAGCCGAACACCTCGCGCTTGCGCACGCCGGCATTCAGGGCAGATGACGGAAACAGCGCCATGCGGCGACGGATGATCAACCGGGCGCCAGGCGCAGCCTCGGCCCGATCGGATCAGTGCAGGTGGCGCGGGCGGCGGCCGCCCCCATGCCCACCGCCGCTGCCGCTGCCACTGCCGCCGGTGCCGCGCGGCCGCTTGCCGATTTCGAGCGAATTCACGAGCGCATCGAAGCGGTCGCTGAACAGGCGGTCGATCTCGGACACGACGCCACCGAGCTCGGCGCCATCGAAGTGGCGCTCCATCAGGTTGACGACGTCTTCCACCAGCAGGTCGCGCTGCACTTGCATGATCGCGGCCGGATTGGGGCCGACGAACAGCATCAGGAAGTCGTCGCGCGATTCTTCGTCGGGATCGCCCTCTTCCTCGTCGAAGTCGGTGTCATAGAAGGTGACCTCGATGGCGGCGCCGCGCTCGGACAGCTCGTTCAGGGCCATGCACATCTCGTCGAGCGCCTGGCGAAAGTCTTCGTCGCCCGGCACCGTCCAGCAGATCTGGAGCATGTGGTCCTTCTGCTCGAAGCGGATGCCGGGTTCTTCTTCGTAGGTGCTCGTCGCGCCGTCGGCCAGCGACTTGGCACCCGCATAAGCCCACAGCGGCTTGAGCGCTTCCTGGATCTGGTCGAAGCCGACGTCGGAGCGCAAAGGCACGTCGCCGTGCACATGGATTTCAAATGGAGCGTTGTAACGAGGCATGGAGTGCTCCCTTGTCTAAATGTGGTGCCCGGAACGGGGATCGAACCCGTATGCCCCGATTAAGGAAGCGGCGGATTTTAAGTCCGATGTGTCTACCAATTTCACCATCCGGGCCTCGGGTTGAACATCGACGATAACCCAAACGAAACGGGCCCCGGCAACGCAGGTTGGCGGGGCTGGTTTTTTCGATGGAGGGCGGATCGAACTTGATCAGAGGGAGAGGGTGGAGGCGCGACCCGGAGTCGAACCGGGCTAGACGGATTTGCAATCCGTTGCATAACCGCTTTGCTATCGCGCCACGCTGCTGAAAACGAAATTGAATTCGCGAAAAAAAGGGAAGCAGTGCTTCCCTTTTTCAAAACTGGAGCGGGAAAAGAGTCTCGAACTCTCGACCTCAACCTTGGCAAGGTTGCGCTCTACCAACTGAGCTATTCCCGCGTTTCGAGCCTCGAATTATAGAACACTTTTTCGGGGCTCGGCAAGTTCTGTCGATCAATGTTTGACGGAGCCCTCTGAAGCCGGCGTGCCCGCGCGCTGCTTGGCCAGTTCGGCCACGGCAGCCGCGGAGGCGGCAACCTCCTCGTCCGACAGCGGCTCGGGCATCTTCTCGAGCGCGATCTCCAGGACCTTGTCGATCCACTTCACGGGCACGATCTCGAGGCCGTTCTTCACGTTCTCGGGAATGTCCTGCAGGTCTTTCGCATTCTCTTCGGGAATCAGCACGGTCTTGATGCCGCCGCGCAACGCGGCCAGCAGCTTTTCCTTCAGGCCGCCGATGGCCGTGACCTCGCCGCGCAGCGTGATCTCGCCGGTCATGGCAACGTCTGCACGCACGGGAATGCCCGTGAGCGCCGACACGAAGGCCGTGGTCATTGCAGCACCCGCGCTCGGCCCGTCCTTGGGCGTTGCGCCATCGGGCACGTGGATGTGGATGTCGCGCTTCTCGAACACCTCGTCCTTGATGCCCAGGCGGCGCGAGCGGCTGCGCACCACGGTGCGTGCGGCCTCGACCGATTCCTTCATGACATCGCCGAGCGAACCGGTGCGGCTGATCACGCCCTTGCCGGGCATGGTCACCGCTTCGATGGTGAGCAGGTCGCCGCCCACCTCGGTCCAGGCCAGGCCGACCACCTGGCCCACCTGGTTCTGCTTCTCGGCCAGGCCGAAGCTGTACTTGCGCACGCCCAGGAAGTCGTTGAGGTTGGCGCCATCCACCGTGACCTTGGGCGTCATCTGCTTGAGCAGCAGGCCCTTGACCACCTTGCGGCAGATCTTGGAAAGCTCGCGCTCGAGCGAACGCACGCCGGCTTCGCGCGTGTAGTAGCGCACGATGTCGCGCACGGCCTCTTCGGTGACGAGCAGTTCGTCTTCCTTGACGCCGTTGTTCTTCATCTGCTTGGGCAGCAGGTACTTGATCGCGATGTTGGTCTTCTCGTCCTCGGTGTAGCCCGAGAGGCGGATGACTTCCATCCGGTCGAGCAGCGCCGGCGGGATGTTCATCGAGTTCGAGGTGGCGACGAACATCACGTCGGAGAGGTCGAAGTCGACCTCGACGTAGTGGTCGCCGAAGGTGTGGTTCTGCTCGGGGTCGAGCACCTCGAGCAGCGCGCTCGAAGGATCGCCGCGGAAGTCGGTGCCCAGCTTGTCGATCTCGTCGAGCAGGAACAGCGGATTGCGCGTGCCGATCTTGCTCAGCCCCTGCAGCACCTTGCCCGGCAGCGCGCCGATGTAGGTGCGGCGGTGGCCGCGGATCTCGGCCTCGTCGCGCATGCCGCCGAGCGCCATGCGGGTGTACTTGCGGCCGGTCGCCTTGGCGATCGACTGCCCGAGGGAGGTCTTGCCCACGCCGGGCGGCCCCACGAGGCACAGGATCGGCGCCTTGACCTTGTCGACGCGCTGCTGCACCGCGAGATATTCGAGGATGCGGTCCTTGACCTTCTCCAGGCCGTAGTGGTCGGCATTGAGCACCGCCTCGGCATTGGCCAGGTCGTGCTTGATCTTGGTCTTCTTGCTCCAGGGCAGGCCGACCAGCACGTCGATGTAGTTGCGCACCACGGTGGCTTCGGCCGACATGGGCGACATCAGCTTGAGCTTCTTGAGCTCGCCCTCGGCCTTCTTGAGCGCTTCCTTGGGCATCTTGGCGAGCTTGATCTTCTTCTCGATCTCCTCGATGTCGGCGCCCTCTTCGCCCTCGCCGAGCTCCTTCTGGATCGCCTTGACCTGCTCGTTGAGGTAGAAGTCGCGCTGGTTCTTTTCCATCTGGCGCTTTACGCGGCCGCGGATCTTCTTGTCGACGTTGAGGATGTCGACCTCGCGCTCGAGCTGGCCAAAGAGGTTCTCCAGGCGCGACTTGACGTCGTCCAGGTCGAGCACGGCCTGCTTGTTGTCGAGCTTGAGCGGCAGGTGCGCGGCGATGGTGTCGGCCAGGCGGCCCGGATCGTCGATGCTGGAGATCGACGTGAGGATCTCGGGCGGGATCTTCTTGTTGAGCTTGACGTACTGGTCGAACTGCTGCATCACGGCGCGGCGCAGCGCCTCGACCTCGGTGCCTTTCTCGCCGCTCGCGGCCGCCTCGACGGGCGTCACGTTGGCCGAGAAGTGGGTCTCGCCGTCGTCGATGCGGTTCACGCGGGCGCGCTGCTGGCCCTCGACCAGCACCTTCACGGTGCCATCAGGCAGCTTGAGCATCTGCAGGATGGTCGAGACGCAGCCCACCTCGAACATGTCCTCGACCGAGGGCTCGTCCTTGGCGGCGGCCTTCTGGGCCACCAGCATGATGCGGCGCTCGGCCTCCATGGCCAGTTCGAGCGCCTTGATGCTCTTGGGGCGACCCACGAACAGAGGGATCACCATGTGAGGGAACACGACCACGTCGCGCAGCGGCAGCAGCGGCAGGTCGATCGCGTCGGCAGGCAGGGGGGTATGACCGGACATGAATATCCTTTGATTGATCAGGCAAAGATGGATGGGTGTTCGGGCATTTCAAGCCCATGCACCCGGTCTTTGTCGAAGGCGCCGGACGCCTTGCTGGAAAGTGCCGGCGCCGCGTTCACTCAGGCCTTCTTGGCCGCTTCGCGGTACACGAGCAGCGGCGGCTTGTTTTCGTCGATTGTGGATTCCTCGACCACAACCTTGTCGACGTTGGTGGCATTCGGCAGCTCGAACATGGTGTCGATCAGCGACTGTTCGAGGATCGAACGCAGGCCCCGCGCGCCCGTCTTGCGGGCCAGCGCCTTGCGCGCGATGGCCTTGAGCGCCGCGGGGCGGATCTCGAGGTCGACGCCTTCCATCTGCAGCAGCTTGGTGAACTGCTTGACCACCGCGTTCTTGGGCTCGGTCAGGATCTGCACCAGCGCGTCTTCGCTGAGTTCGGCCAGCGAGGCCACCACGGGCATGCGGCCCACGAGTTCGGGGATCAGGCCGAACTTGATCAGGTCTTCGGGCTCGACTTCGCGGAACACCTCGGTGATGCTGCGCTGCGCCTTGCTCTTGACCGAGGCGCCGAAGCCGATGCCCGAGGCTTCGGTGCGGTTCTCGATGACCTTCTCGAGGCCGGCAAAGGCGCCGCCGCAGATGAACAGGATGTTGGTCGTGTCGATCTGCAGGAAGTCCTGGTTCGGGTGCTTGCGCCCGCCCTGGGGCGGCACGCTGGCCATGGTGCCTTCGATGAGCTTGAGCAGCGCCTGCTGCACGCCCTCGCCCGACACGTCGCGCGTGATGGACGGGTTGTCGGACTTGCGCGAGATCTTGTCGATTTCGTCGATGTAGACGATGCCGCGCTGGGCGCGCTCGACTTCGTAGTTGCAGCTCTGCAGCAGCTTCTGGATGATGTTCTCGACGTCCTCGCCCACGTAGCCGGCTTCGGTCAGCGTGGTGGCGTCGGCCATCACGAAGGGCACGTCGAGCATGCGCGCGAGCGTTTGCGCGAGCAGCGTCTTGCCC
This sequence comes from Variovorax sp. V93, assembly GCF_041154485.1. Lineage (NCBI taxonomy): Bacteria > Pseudomonadati > Pseudomonadota > Betaproteobacteria > Burkholderiales > Comamonadaceae > Variovorax > Variovorax sp. V93. The sequence continues at coordinate 3,041,597 of NZ_AP028669.1, forward strand.
GAGCCCGTGGGGCCGATCAGGAGGATGTTGCTCTTGCTGAGTTCGACGTCGTCGCCCTTGGCCTTTTCCTTGTGGCGCAGGCGCTTGTAGTGGTTGTAGACCGCCACCGACAGCATGCGCTTGGCCGGCTCCTGGCCGATCACGTAGTTGTCGAGGTTGGTCTTGATTTCCAGCGGCGTGGGCAGGTCGCTGCGCGCCTCGCGCGCCTCTTCACCGGCCGGGAGCTCGTCGCGGATGATTTCGTTGCAAAGGTCGATGCACTCGTCGCAAATGAAGACCGAAGGGCCCGCGATCAGCTTCTTGACCTCATGCTGGCTCTTGCCGCAGAACGAGCAATAAAGCGTTTTTTCGCTGGAGGAGCCTTTTTTTTCGGCCATGGACAGGTGCCTCGTAAAGGGGTGGGGACAATGATAACTAAACAAAAACGGCGTTTCCCGTGTGGAAAACGCCGGTTTTTGCCTTTTTGGCGCCGCCGGCGCCGCGGCACGGGCTCAATTGCCTCAGCTGCGCTTCGCAATGACCTGGTCCACCAGGCCGTAGTCCTTGGCTTCGTCGGCCGTGAGGAAATAGTCGCGTTCGGTGTCCGACTTGACTTTTTCGAGCGGCTGGCCCGTGCGTTCGGCCAGGATGCGGTTCATCTGGTCCTTGGTGCGCAGGATGTCGCGGGCATGGATCTCGATGTCCGTGGCCTGGCCGCGCGCGCCGCCGAGCACCTGGTGGATCATGATCTTCGAATTGGGCAGCGAGAAGCGCTTGCCCTTTTCACCGGCCGCCAGCAGGAAGGCGCCCATGCTGGCCGCAAAGCCGATGCACATGGTGGAAACGTCGGGCTTGATGAACTGCATGGTGTCGTAGATGGCCATGCCGGCGCTCACGCTGCCGCCCGGGGAGTTGATGTAGAACGAAATGTCCTTGTCCGGGTTTTCGCTCTCGAGGAACAGCAGCTGCGCCACCACGAGGTTGGCGGTCTGGTCGTTCACCTCGCCCACCAGGAAAATGATGCGCTCCTTGAGGAGACGCGAATAGATGTCGTAGGACCGCTCGCCGCGGCCCGACTGCTCGATGACCATCGGGATCATGCCGAGGCCTTTGATTTCCTGTGCGCTCATTGAATTGCTCTCCGGAAAAGGGTTCGTTCGCTGTTCGAATTTACTGTACGCCTGAGTGAAATGGGGCTCGTGCCGCAAAGCACAAGCCCCATTGGCATGCAGGCGGCGGCGGATCAGCCTTGTTGCGCCATCAGCTCGTCGAACGACACCGACTTTTCCTTGACCTTGGCCTTGGAGAGCACGAAATCGGTCACGTTGTTCTCGATGACCACGGCTTCGACTTCGGCCAGGCGGTTGTTGTCGCTGAAGTACCAGCGCACGACGTCTTGCGGCTTCTCGTAGCTGGCGGCCAGCTCGTCGATGTGGGCCTTGATCTGCTCGGGCTTGGCCTGCAGGTTGTTGGCGCGCACCAGCTCGGCCACCACGAGGCCCAGGCGCACGCGGCGCTCGGCCTGGGGACGGAACACTTCGTCGGGAATCGGCGCCTTGTCAGCGTCCTTGATGCCGCGCTGCTTGAGCTCGGCGCGGGCGCCTTCGACCATGCGGTTGACTTCGGACTGCACGCTCGCGTTGGGCAGATCGAGTTCGGCGTTGGCCACCAGGGCGTCCATCACGGCGTTCTTGTTGCGCGCCAGCAGGCGGAACTTCACTTCGCGCTCGAGGTTCTTCTTGATGTCGGCGCGCAGGCCCTCGACCGTGGCTTCGGCAATGCCGAGCGACTTGGCGAGCTGTTCGTTGACTTCGGGCAGGTGCGAGGCTTCGATCTTCTTCACGGTGACCATGAAGTCGGCCTGCTTGCCGGCCACGTCCTTGCCGTGGTAGTCGGCCGGGAACGACAGCGGGAAGGTGCGGCTGTCGCCGGCCTTCATGCCGCGCACGGCGTCTTCGAATTCCTTGAGCATCTGGCCTTCGCCGACGATGAACTGGAAGTCTTCGGCCTTGCCGCCCGGGAAGGGCTCGCCGTCGATCTTGCCTTCGAAATCGACCGTCACGCGGTCGTCGTCCTGGGCCACGGCATCCTGCGCGCGCTGGGCGAAGGTGCGGCGCTGCTTGCGCAGGATGTCCAGCGTCTTGTCGATGGCCTCGTCGCCCACTTCGGCCGAGAGCTTCTCGACCTCGGCGTTCGACAGGTCGTTGATCTTGACTTCAGGGAACACTTCGAAGACCGCGTCGAAGGCGAGCTGGCCTTCGGGCGACTCTTCCTTCTCGGTGATGCGGGGCTGGCCGGCCACGCGCAGCTTGGCTTCGTTGGCGGCCTGCGAGAAGGCTTCGCCGACCTTGTCGTTCATGACCTCGTAGTGCACCGAGTAGCCGTAGCGCTGGGCCACGACGTTCATCGGCACCTTGCCGGGACGGAAGCCATCCATCTTGACGGTGCGCGCGAGCTTCTTGAGGCGCGAATCGACTTCGGACTGGATGGTGCCGACCGGCAGGGTCAGCGTGATCTTGCGTTCGAGCTTCTCGAGAGTTTCAACGGTCACGGTCATGGTGTCTTCCTTGTGAGGGGTGTGGCTGGTGCGCGGGGCCGGACTCGAACCGGCACGTTCTTGCGAACGTCAGGACCTAAACCTGGTGCGTCTACCAATTTCGCCACCCGCGCTTGCCAAATTTTTCAGGTGAATGCAAAGGCGGACGGCCCTGGTGCCGCGGGCATCCGATTGCCGGACACCCAAAGCCCAAAGACCGTCCGCCTGAAATCGGTCAACCGCGTATTTTAAGCGCTAATCGGGAGCTCTTTCGGCTCCCGCTTGACGCGGAAGGCAGCGGCGTACATTGCCGGCAGCGCCAGCAGGGTCAACACGGTGGCCACGATCAGCCCGCCCATGATGGCCACGGCCATCGGCCCCCAGAACACGCTGCGGGAGAGCGGAATCATCGCCAGCACCGCCGCCGCGGCCGTCAGCACGATCGGCCGCAGGCGCCGCACGGCCGATTCCACGATCGCGTCCCAGGCCGGCACGCCGGCCTCGCGGTCGCTCTCGATCTGGTCGATCAGGATCACCGCATTGCGCTGGATCATGCCCATCAGCGCGATCACGCCCAGGAGCGCCACGAAGCCGAACGGCCGGTTCAGCAGCAGCAGCGCACCGGCCACGCCGGCAATGCCCATCGGGCCGGTGATGAACACCAGCAGCGAGCGGCTGAAGCTGTGCAGCTGCAGCATCAGCAGCGTGAACACCAGGAACAGCATGATCGGCACGCCCGCCACGATGGACGCCGAGCCCTTGCTGCTTTCCTCGACCGCGCCGGCCACCTCGATGCGGTAGCCGCCCTCGCCGGCCGCGTGCCAGCCGGCCTCGAGCTGGCGCAGCTTCGGCAGCAGCTGCTCGGTCACCGTGGCGCCCTGCAGGCCTTCGACCACGTCGCCCTGCACCGTGATGGCGTAGTCGCGGTTCTCGCGCCACATCACGCCGGGCTCCCAGCTGAACACCGGCCGGGCAATCTGCGTCAGCGGGATGGAGCGGCCCGAGGTCGTGGGCAGGTAGGCATTGCCGATGTCCGAGATGGCCTCGCGCTCGTCGGCCGACTGGCGCAGCACGATGTCGATCAGCAGGTCGTTCTCGCGGTACTGGCCCACGGTGGTGCCGGAGAACATCGTCTTGGACGCCTGGGCGATCGCCTGGCTGGTGACGCCGAGCGCGCGCGCCTTGGCCTGGTCGACCTCGAGCCGGATCACCTTGACCGATTCGTTCCAGTTGTCGTTCACGCCGCGCATGTTGGCGTTCTCGCGCAGCACGGCCTTGACCTCGTCGGCATGCGCGCGCAGCTGGGCGGGGTCGGTGCCGATCACGCGGAACTGCACCGGGTACGGCACCGGCGGCCCGTTGGGCAGCAGCTTGACGCGGCCGCGCACCTCCGGGAATTCCTGCGCCAGCAGCGCCGGCAGCTTGATGCGCAAGGTCTCCCGCACCTTCAGGTCCTTGGCCAGCACGATGAGCTGCGAGACGTTGGTCTGCGGAAAGACCTGGTCCAGCGGCAGGTAGAAGCGCGGCACGCCGGAGCCGATCCAGGTGCTGACCGTCTTCACGCCCTCTTCCTTCATGATGCGCTGCTCGACGCGCTTGGCGACCTCTTCGTTGGCCGCGAACGAGGTGCCTTCGGGGAACCAGATGTCCACCATGATCTCCGGCCGGCTCGAATCCGGGAAGAACTGCTGCTGCACCTTGCCCATGCCCACGATGCCGAGCGCGAAGATCAGCACCGTGGCGCCGATGGTCAGCCAGCGGTGCTGCACGCACCAGTTCACGGCGCGGCGGAAGTTGTTGTAGAACGGCGTGTCGAACAGTTCGTGCGGCGGTGCATCGGGGTCGTGCGGCTTCACCTTGAGCAGCAGCGTGCCCAGGTAGGGCACGAAGTACACGGAGACGATCCACGACAGCACCAGCGCAATCACCGTCACCGCGAAGATCGCGAAGGTGTATTCGCCCGTGACCGACTTGGCGATGCCGATCGGCAGGAAGCCCGCGGCGGTGATGAGCGTGCCGGTCAGCATCGGCTTGGCCGTCACGTCGTAGGCGAAGGTGGCGGCGCGCACCTTGTCGTAGCCCTCCTCCATCTTTCGCACCATCATCTCGACCGCGATGATGGCGTCGTCCACCAGCAGGCCGAGCGCGATGATGAGCGACCCCAGCGATATCTTGTGCAGCCCGATGCCGAAGTAGTTCATGGACAGGAAGGTCACGGCCAGCACCAGCGGGATCGTGATGGCCACCACCAGCCCCGGGCGGATGTCGATGTACCAGCCGAAGCGCCCGCCCTTGTGCAGGCCCAGCGAGATGATGCTCACGGCCAGCACGATGGCCACGGCCTCGATCAGCACGCCGACGAATTCATTGACCGAGCTGGACACCGACACCGGCTGGTCCTGCACCTGCGCAAGCTTCACGCCGGCCGGCAGGCGCTGGTCGATCTGCGCGGTGGTGGCGCGCAGCGCCTTGCCCAGCGCGATGATGTCGCCGCCCTTGGCCATGGAAACGCCGAGCGCCACAACCTCCTTGCCCTGGTGGTGCACCTTCACGGCCGGCGGATCGATGTAGCCGCGGTGGATCTCGGCGATGTCGCCGAGCCTGAGCTGGTTGCCCGAGCTGCCGCGGATCGGCATCTCGCGCAATTGCTCGACGCTGGTGAACTGACCGCCCACGCGCACCTGCACCACGTCGAGCGGCGACTGGATCGTGCCCGCGCTCTCGATCGCGTTCTGCGAGCCGAGCTGGGCCAGCACCGCGTTGAAGTCCAGCCCCAGCTGCGCGACGCGCTTCTGCGAGATCTCGATGTAGACCTTCTGGTCCTGCACGCCGAACTGGTCGACCTTGGCCACGTCCTTCACGCGCAGCAGCTGCTGGCGCACCTCGTCGGCCAGCGTCTTGAGTTCGGCTGGGCTGAAGCCTTCGCTCTCCAGCGCGTAGATCACGCCATAGACGTCGCCGAAATCGTCATTGAAGAACGGCCCCTGCACGCCCGGCGGCAGCGTGTTGCGCATGTCGCCGACCTTCTTGCGCACCGTGTACCAGACGTTGGCCACGTCGGCGGCCTTGGACGAGTCCTTGATCTGGAAGATGATCTGCGACTCGCCCGGCTTCGAATAGCTGCGGATCTTGTCGGCATACGGCGCCTCCTGCAGCGTGCGCTCGAGCTTGTCGGTGACCTGCTCGGCCACCTGCTGCGCGGTGGCGCCGGGCCAGTAGGTGCGAACCACCATGGCCCGGAAGGTGAACGGCGGGTCTTCGTCCTGGCCGAGCTGGAAGTACGCGAAGGCGCCCAGCACCATCAGCACCACCATCAGGTAGCGCGTGAGGGGCGCGTGGTCCAGCGCCCATTTGGAAAGATTGAAGCCGGCGGGCTTGGTGGCGGTGGTTGCTGCGCCTTCCGTCATTTGGAAGCACCTGCAGCGATCTCCTTCTTCGTGGCCGCCACGGCCTCGACCGGCTGCGCCGATTCCTTCGCGTTGGCGGCTGCCGCTGCAGCCTCCTTCGACTGGTAGATGGTGACCTTCTGCCCCGGCGAGAGCACGTGCACGCCCGCGGCCACGACCATCATGCCGGGCGTGAGCCCGGCGCCGATCACGGCCTCGTTGCCGTCGGCCGTGACCACCTGCACGGGCTGCGATCGCACCGTCATGGTCGGCTTGTCGAGCACCCAGACCGAGGTGCCCTTGCCTTCCTGGCGCAATGCGCTGGTCGGCAGCTTCATGACCGCGCCGCCGGTGCGTGCCAGCGCCTGCGGGCGGGCGTACACGGTGGCGCCGAGCGCCGGCGACGTGGCCGCGTCGATCGCCACCTTGACCGCGTAGGTGCGCGTGACCGCGTCCGCGCTGGCCGCCACCTCGCGCACCTGGCCCTGCAGCTCGCTGCCGCCCGACCAGCCGCGCACCGTGACCGGCGAGCCGGGCTTGATCAGCGCGGCGCGGTCTTCGGGCACTGCGAACACCACGTCGCGCGCGCCGTCCTGCGCAATGCGCACGACGGGCGTGCCCGCCTGCACCACCTGCCCGGGCTCGGCCTCGATCGCGGTGATGATGCCGGCCACGTCGGCCACCAGCGTGGTGTAGCTGGCCTGGTTGCCCTGCGAGGAAAGCTGGGCCTGCGCCTGCTCGAGCTGCGCCTGCGCGGCCTTCCAGGTGGATTCGCGGCGTTCCAGCTCGGCCCCGCTGATGAAGTTCTGCGCACGCAATTCGGTATAGCGCTTGAGATCGGCCGCCGCGAGATCGCGGTTGGTCTGGGCCGCCGCCAGCTGCGCGCGCGCCGCTTCAGCGGCCAGCCGGTAGTCCTGCGGATCGAGCTGGGCCAGCACCTGGCCGGCCTGCACGTGCTGGCCGAGCTCGGCCTGGCGCCTGGTGATCTTGCCCGCCACGCGGAAGCCCAGCCGCGATTCGACGCGCGCCCGGACTTCGGCCGAGAACTCGGGCTGGGCCTCGAAATCGCTGGTGCCCACGGTCACCAGCTTGACCGCGCGCACAGGTTCCTCGGCCGGCTTCGACTGCGAACAGCCGGCCAGGAACAAGGCGGGAAGCAGCAGCCAGGCGGCACCGCGGGCAAGAGGAGAAAAGCCGGAAGAGGCAGTCATGAGACACCCTAGAAAGGTCGAACCCGGTCATTACTGACCCATTGGTTAGTAATTTAGGGTAAACCTCAGGGGCTGTCAATCGCGATTCGGGGGTCGTCAGGTCCTCTGCCCCATTTCGACCAGCCGGTTGTCCGGCAGCTCGAAATAATCGGACGCGCGGCCCGCGTTGCGCTGCAGCCAGCCGAAGAGCGCGCGCCGCACCGGGTTCATGCCGGGCAGGTTCTCCTCCCCCACCGAGGCGCGCGAGACGAAGTAGGAAGTGGTCATCGAATCGATGGCCAGCGTCTTCTGGTAGGCGAGGATGCGGATGAATTCGGGCACGTCGGGCCGCTCCATGAAGCCGTGGCGCGCCGTGACCACCCAGATGCCATCCATCAGCTGCTCGGCCTCGATGCGCTGGCGCGCGTCCACGCGGGGCGTGTCGCAGGCCAGCACCCGCAGCACGATCACCTGCTCGTGCAGCACCTGGTTGTGCTTGAGGTTGTGAAGCAGCGCATGGGGCACGGCGGTGGCATCGGCGTTCAGGAACACGGCCGTGCCGCGCACGCGGTGCGGCATGTTGAGCGCCAGCGATTCGACGAAGGACTTCAGCGGCATGCTTTCGGCCGCGGCCGCCTCCAGGCCCAGCCGGCGGCCCTTGGCCCAGGTGGTGAACAGCAGCATCACGCCCGCGGCCACGGCCAGCGTAAGCCAGCCGCCTTCGGCGACCTTGAGGCTGTTGGCCACCACGAAGGTCAGGTCCACCGCAGCGAAAGCTGCCACCCCGAGCACCACCGCCACCCTGTTCCAGCGCCACAGCCCCCAGGCCACGACGCCCGCCAGCAGCGTGGTGGCCACCATCGTGATCGACACCGCGATGCCGTAGGCCGCCGACAGCGCGCCCGAACTGCGAAAGCCCAGCACCAGCAGCAGCACACCCGTCATCAGCAGCCAGTTGACCACCGGCACGTAGACCTGGCCGATGGCCGAGCCCGAGGTCTGCACCACGCGCATGCGCGGCAGGTAGCCCATGCGCATGGCGTGGACGGTAAGGGAAAAGGCACCGGAGATCACGGCCTGCGACGCGATGACGGTCGCCATCGCGGCCAGCGCCACCATCGGCACGACGCCCCACGAAGGAAAGAGCCGGAAGAAGGGGTTGTCGACGGCCGCAGGCTCCGCCAGCACCAGCGCGCCCTGCCCGAAGTAGTTCAGCACCAGCCCGGGCAGCGCGATGAAGAGCCAGGCAAGCCGGATCGAGCGCGCGCCGAAGTGCCCCATGTCGGCATACAGCGCCTCGCCGCCGGTAAAGGCAAGAAACACCGCGCCCAGCACCGCCAGCGACTGCAGCCGGTGCTCGACCAGGAAGCCGATGGCCCGGCGCGGATCGAGCGCCGCCAGCACCTGCGGATGCTGCAGCACCTGCCAGCCGCCCGCGACGGCCAGCACCAGGAACCACAGCAGCATGACCGGCCCGAACACCTTGCCCACGGCACCGGTGCCCTTGCGCTGCACCGCGAAGAGCCCGAGCAGGATCAGGATGGTGATCGGGATCACCACCCGCTGCAGCACCGGCGCCTGCACCTCCAGCCCCTCGACGGCCGACAGCACCGAGATGGCCGGCGTGATGAGGCTGTCGCCATAGAACATGGCCGCGCCGACCAGGCCGAGCACCCCGATGGCGTTCCACACCCAGGGCCGCGTCTGCGGGCCCCCAGCCGCATTGCGCGCAAGCGCCTGCAGCGCAAGAATGCCGCCCTCGCCGTCGTGGTCGGCGCGCAGCACGAACACCACGTACTTGAGCGTGACCACGAACATCAGGCCCCAGAAGATCAGCGAGAGCAGCCCCAGCACCGCATCGGGCGTGAACGCCACGCCGTGCTCGGGGTTCAGCGTTTCCTTGAAGGCGTAGAGCGGCGATGTGCCGATGTCGCCGAACACCACCCCCAGCGCGGCAATCATCAGGCCCGGTCCGGCCGCATGGGGCGCCTCGCCTGTCGTTGGAATCGGGGCGGCGGGAGCCTTCGTCGGTGGATTCATGAAGAAATGGGGAAATGGGGTGGAGGCAACGCCGCGAGCATAGTCCGCGCCGCGTGTCGCGGACAATCGCGGCGTGCCTGCACCACCCAACATTGCCGCGCCGCCGGCGCATTACGAGAACTTCCCCGTGGCCTCCTGGCTGTGCCCGCCGCATCTGCGCGCGCCGATTGCCGCGATCTACCATTTCGCTCGAACCGCGGACGACATCGCGGACGAGGGCGATGCCTCGCCCGGCGAGCGGCTGGCGGATCTTCGCGCCTACCGCGAAGAACTGGCGGCGGCTGCGCGCGGCCAGGCGACGCCCTCCTCGCGCTGGCCGCAGGTGTTCGGCCCACTCGCCCACAGCATCGCGCAGTTCAAGCTCCCCGAAGAACTGCTCGCCGACCTGCTGAGCGCCTTCATGCAGGACATCGAGAAGACCCGCGACGGCGCAAGCTATGCCGACCGCGCCGAACTGCTCGACTACTGCCGCCGCTCTGCCAACCCGGTCGGCCGCCTGCTGCTGCATCTGTACGGCGTGAACGACCCGCAGGCGCTGGCGCAAAGCGACGCCATCTGCAGCGCGCTGCAACTCATCAATTTCTGGCAGGACCCGAGCGTGGACCTGCCGCGCGGCCGCTTCTATCCGCCGCTCGCCGACTGCGCCCGGCGCGGCCTGGCGCGCGAGAGCTTCAAGGTCTTCATGCCGCTGGCCGAGGCGCCGCCCCCGCAGGAAGCCATCAACCTGATTGCCGTCGAAAGCGCCTGGGCGCGGGAGCTGATGATGCAGGGCGCACCGCTGGTCCATCGCCTGCCGGGCCGCGCCGGCTGGGAGCTGCGCTTCGTCGTGCAGGGCGGCCTGCGCATTCTCGACAAGATCGAGGACCTGGGCTTCGACACCTTTTCGCAGCGCCCGAAAATCGGCAAGGCCGATGCGCCGCTGCTGGCCTGGCGGGCACTGCGGATGCGGAGACAATTGCGGCCCATGAAAGCGCCCCTCCGATGACTCCCGAGCAATACGTACAAGACAAGGCCGCCGCCTCGGGCAGCAGTTTCTATTACGCGTTTCTGTTCCTTCCCAAGCCGCGGCGCGCCGCGATCACGGCCTTCTATGCCTTCTGCCGCGAGATCGACGACGTGGTCGACGAGGTCAGCGACCCCGGCGTGGCCGCGACCAAGCTGGCCTGGTGGCGCACCGAGGTGGCGCAATCCTTTGCGGGCCCGCCGCGCCATCCCGTGATGCAGGCGCTGGTGCCGCATGCCGCCGCCTACGGCATCGAGCCCGCCCAGCTCAACGAGGTCATCGACGGCTGCCAGATGGACCTCGAGCAGACCCGCTACCTCGACTTTCCCGGCCTCGCGCGCTACTGCCACCTGGTGGCCGGCGTGGTGGGCGAAGTCGCGGCGCGCATCTTCGGCCAGACCGATCCGCAGACCACCGCCTATGCGCACAAGCTCGGCCTGGCGCTGCAGCTCACCAACATCATCCGCGACGTGGGCGAGGACGCCCTGCGCGGCCGCATCTACCTGCCCGTGAACGAGCTGCAGAAATTCGACGTCAAGGCGCACGAGATTCTCAACCGCGTGCATTCGGAGCGCTTCGTGGCGCTCATGAAGTTCCAGGCCGAGCGCGCGCATGCGGCGTACGACGAAGCCCTCGCCCTGCTGCCCGCCGCGGACCGCCGCACACAGAAGCCCGGCCTCATGATGGCCAGCATCTACCGCACGCTGCTGCGCGAGATCGAGCGCGACGACTTCCAGGTGCTGAACCAGCGCGTGAGCCTGACGCCGGTGCGCAAGTTCTGGCTCGCATGGAAGGTCCAAGCGTTGGGGCGCATTTGAGAACAGCCATCGTCGGCGCCGGCTGGGCCGGCCTCGCCTGCGCCGTCGAAGCCACGCGCCTCGGCCATGCCGTGACGCTTCATGAAGCGGCGCACATGGCGGGCGGCCGCGCGCGGCGCGTCGACCACATGCACGGGCTGGTGCTCGACAACGGGCAGCACATCCTGATCGGCGCCTACGCCGCGACGCTGAAGCTGATGCGCGAAGTGGGCATCGATGCCGACCGGGCGCTGCTGCGGCTGCCGCTCTCGCTGCGCTTTGCCGATGGCGGCGGCCTGAAGCTGCCGCGGCTGCCCGCGCCGCTCGACCTGCTGGCGGGCATCTTCACGGCGCGCGGCTGGTCATGGCGGGACAAGTCCGCGCTGCTGCGCACCGCCGTGCAATGGCGCCTCGCCGGATTCCGCTGCGCCGCCGGCACCACCGTGGCCGCGCTCTGCACCGGCCTCACGCCGCGCGTGATGGAAGAGCTGATCGAGCCGCTGTGCGTGTCCGCGCTCAACACGCCGATCGATCAGTCGAGCGGCGAGGTGTTCCTGCGGGTGCTGCACGACGCCCTCTTCAGCGGCAGCGGCGGCGCCGACCTGCTGCTGCCGCGCGTCGACCTGGGCGCGCTCTTTCCCGACGCGGCCCTGGCGTGGCTCGCGCAACACGGCACGACGCTGCGCATCGGCACGCGCGTGCATGCCATCTCGCCCGAAGGCGCGGCATGGCGGGTTGACGGCGAATGCTTCGACCACGTCGTTCTGGCGTGCGCGCCCTGGGACGCGGCGCGGCTCGTGCGCGCGTCCGGCGCGGCGGCGCAGCGCTGGTGCGAAACCACCGAGGCCTTGCGCTTCGAGGCCATTGCCACCATCTACGTGCGCGGCGCCTCGCCGCTTGCGCAGCCGATGCTGGCGCTGCGCAGCCATCCCGCCACTGCACCGGCGCAATTCGTGTTCGATCGCGGCCAGCTCGGCGGGCCGGAAGGCGTGCTGGCCCTGGTGGTGAGCGCGAACGAGACGCCGCGCGAAACGCTGGAGCAGCAGGCGCTTGCGCAAGCCGCCACGCAGCTCGGCCAGACGGCGCTGCACATCGTGCAGACCGTGGTCGAAAAACGCGCCACCTTCGCCTGCGTGCCCGCGCTCGCACGGCCGCCGATGCGCATCGCGCCCGGCCTGCAAGCCTGCGGCGACTACACCGAAGGCCCCTACCCTGCGACACTCGAGGGCGCGGTCCTGAGCGGACTGGCCGCCGCCAAGGCATCGACAACACCATGACCGAACTGCGCTACCTGGATTTCGACTACAGCGAAGACACCGAGGGCCACGGCACCTTCGATGCCATGGCCTCGACCGTGCCTGCAAGAACACACGAAGTGCTTGCCGAAATCGCCCAGGTGCTGGCCTGGGCCGATGCCACCTTTCCCGACGCGCGCGGCGCGCTCGACGACGGGGCAGCCTGGGACTTCGACCTGCAGCAGGCCCGCGAAGCGCCGGAGCTGGACACGGTGACCTTCTCGCTCAGCGGCACGCAAGATTTCTGCGCGGCGCTGCGCGCGCACTTCGGCCTGGACTGACGGCCGCTCTGTTCATGACGGAAAGAACCATGGTCACCTGCTACCTGCGCTACATCGTCGATCCCTACAAGCTCAAGGAATTCGAGCACTACGGCAAGCTGTGGATTCCGCTGGTCCGGAAGTTTGGCGGCCAGCACCACGGCTATTTCCTGCCGTCGGAAGGCGCGAACAACGTGGCGCTCGCGATGTTCAGCTTTCCGAGCCTGGCCGCCTACGAGCAGTACCGCTGCGATTCGATGCAGGACCCCGAATGCCAGGCCGCCTTCAGGTACGCCGAGGACACCCGCTGCATCCTGAGCTACGAGCGCAGCTTCTTCAGGCCGATTTTCTCGTAGCTCAGGCGCCGAGCGCCACGCACAGCGCGTGCAGGTTCGGCACGATCAGCTGCGGCCGCGCGCCATGCACCCACGGGCGCTCGTCGCGCACCAGCCAGGCGGCCTGCATGCCGGCGTTGAGCGCACCGACCACGTCGAGCTCCGCGTCGTCGCCCACGTGCAGCACGTCCTTGGGCAGCAGGCCGACCGATGCGGCCGCAGCACGGAAGATCGGCGCATGCGGCTTGCCGCTGCCGAAGGCGCGCGCGCTGAATGCGGTGCGGAACCAGCGGCCGACCCCGGTCTGGTGGATATCCGCATTGCCGTTGGAAACCGCCACCAGCGGATAGCGCTCGCTGAGCCACTTGAGGGCCGGCAGCGCGTCTTCGTAGAGCGTCACGCGCTGGCGTTCGGCAAAGAAGGCGTCGAAGGCCGGATCGGCCAGCGCCGGGTCTTCGCCCGCGTGCTTCAGTGCCGCGCGGATCGACTCGCGGCGCAGCGCGCTCAGGTCGTGCGCGAGGTCGGAGCGCTCCTTGGCGGTGGCTTCGCGCAGTTCGCGCAGAACGCCCGGCGTGAGCAGCAGCGAGGCGGTCTTGGGTGCCTCGCGCAGCAGCCACTGCTGCAGCACGGTCTCGGCGCGCTCGATGGTCGGCCAGATCGGCCAGAGGGTGTCGTCCAGGTCGAGCGAGATCGCCGAGATGCGCTTGATATCGAGGGGCGCGGCGCCTGCCGGCGCCGTGGAAGCGGAGGTCATGCCCGAGAATATCGCATGCCTCAAGACAATGGGAACCATGGTTCCATCGCCCCCGAACGCGCCATCGAACGCACCGCCATCCTCTGGTGCAACCTGGGCTCGCCCGATGCCCCCACCGCGGCCGCCGTGCGGCCCTACCTGGCGGAGTTCCTGGGCGACCCGCGCGTGGTCGAGATTCCCAGGCTGCTCTGGGCGCTGATCCTTTACGGCATCATCCTGCGCGTGCGGCCCACCAAATCGGCCGCCAAGTACGCAAGCATCTGGATGGCCGAGGGTTCGCCGCTGAAGGTGTGGACCCGCAAGCAGGCCACGCTGCTCGCCGGTTGGCTCGGCGAGCGCGGCCACCGCGTGGCGGTGCACGACGCCATGCGCTACGCCAGTCCGTCGATCGCTTCGCGCCTCGATGCGCTGCAGGCCGAAGGCGCCACGCGCGTGCTGGTGCTGCAGGCCTATCCGCAGTATTCGGCCACCACCACGGCCAGCGTGATCGACGCGGTGAACGACTGGAGCCGCCGCCAGCGCCGCATACCGGAGTTCCGCTTCGTCAACCAGTACCACGACGACCCGGCCTACATCGATGCGCTGGCACTCGGCATCGAAGCGCACTGGAAGCGCGAAGGCCGCGGCGAGCTGCTGCTGATGAGCTTCCACGGCATTCCGCTGCGCAACATCGCGCTCGGCGATCCCTACCAGGCCCAGTGCCTCGAAACCGCGCACCTGCTTGCGGCGCGGCTGGGCCTTGCGGACACCGGATACCGCGTGACCTTCCAGTCGCGTTTCGGCCGCGCCAGATGGCTCGAACCCTACACCGAGCCGACCCTGCGCGAGCTCGGCGCGAGCGGCGTGAAGCGCGTCGACGTGGCGTGCCCGGGCTTTCCGGCCGACTGCCTCGAGACGCTCGAAGAAATTGCCATGGAAGGCCGCGAAGCCTTCCTGCACGCGGGCGGCACAACCTTCAGCTACATCCCCTGCCTCAACGACAGCCCGGCGTGGATCACCGCGCTGGCGGGCATCGCCGAGCGCAACCTCGCGGGCTGGCCCACCCGGCCCGCCGCCAACGCTCAGAACTTGCCCAGGTAGTCCATCTTGCCGATGGGCATGCCCTTGTGGCGCAGCACATCGTAGGCCGTGACCACGTGGAAGTAGAAATTGGGCAGCGCGAACTGCAGCAGGTAGCGCTGCGCCGTGAAATGCGCCTCGCCTTCACGCGCCTTGATGGTCACGGGGCGCTCCTCCTGGCCGTCGACCAGCGCGCGGTCCACGGTCGCGAGGAAGTCCTGCGTCTTCGCGATGCGGGCCAGCAGATCGTCGTAGGTCTTTTCCTCGTCGGGAAAGCTCGGCGCCGTGATGCCCGCGATGCGCGCCATGCCGAGCTTCGAGGCATCGCTCGCGCGCTGGATCTGGCCGGCCAGCGTGAGCATGTCCGGCGCGAGCCTCGCGTCCACCAGCGTTGCCGGATCGATGTCGTTGGCCCGGGCGTGCGCCAGGCTCTTCTCGAGCAGGTGGGTGAGCTGGCCGAGCCCGCGGGAGAAGACCGGCACGGAGAGGTCGTACATCGAAAGCGCCATGGCGTGGATCCTTGTGGTTGGAAATCGGCGGCGATTGTCTCGCCGACGCGCGCCTAGCGGCCGGCGGCCCGGATAAACCCTTCGATCAGCTGCAGTTGTTCGGGCACGTTGAGCGCGGGCGCGTGGCCGCACCCCTGGATTTCGACCACCTTCAGCAGCCCGGCGGCGCCCGGCCCCCGCTGCTGCATCTGCTGCGTCACCTCGGGCAGCACCAGGTCCGACTCGGCGCCGCGCAGGCACAGCACCGGCGTCTCGATCACGTCGTAGTGCGGCCAGATCAGGTAGTCGTTGTCGTGCGCGCTGAACTGCCGGACCATTGCCGGGTCGTAGTGCGGCGTCACGCGGCCATCGGGCAGGCGGCGCGTGGAGCTCTCGGTCAGGCGGCGCCACTGCGCATCGCTGAGCCAGCCATAGGGCTTGTAGACGGTGCGGAAGAATGCCTCCAGCTCGGCCACCGTGCCGAACGCGGGCGGCTCGCCGGCATAGGCGCGGATGCGCTCGATCGCCGCCTGCGCGAGTTGCGGCGCGTTGTCGTTGAGCGTGAGGCTCGCGATGCGCGCCTTCATGCGCGGCTCGAACAGGCCCGACGCGCAGACCGTGCCGATGGCACCGCCCATCGACGTGCCGACCCAGTGCACGCGGTCCAGGTGCAGTTCGTCGCACAGCGCGCCGGCCAGGCGCGCATAGAACAAGAGCTGGTATTCCTCGTCGGGCAGCGGGCTCCACTGGCTCAGGCCCCGGCCGAGGGTGTCGGGGCAGACCACGCGGAAGCCGCGCGCTGCAAAGTGCTGCGCCAGTTCGTCCATGTCGCGGCAGGTGCGCGCGAGGCCGTGCCAGGCAATGACCACCGGCGCATCGGGTGCGCCCCAGTCGAGCCAGTGGATTTCGCGGCCCGCAAGCTGCGCGTAGCGGGAAGACGGAACGAGGAGATCGTTGCTCATCGTGCAGCCCTCGCCCTGAGCTTGCCCACGATGCCGGTGGGAAAGTAATAGACCGAGAGCACGAACAGCACGCCCAGCCACAGCAGCCAGCGGTCGGGCGACAACAGCGCCGCGAGCCACGGCAGCCCGCTCGCGGCCTCGCTGCCGACGCGCAGCAGGTCCTGCAGGTAGCTTTGCGCCACCACGAACAGCACCGCGCCAATCGCCGCGCCGTAGATCGTTCCCATGCCGCCGATCACCACGATCAGCAGCACGTCGATCATGATCTCGAAGCTCAGCGAAGTGTCCGGCCCGTTGTAGCGCAGCCAGATCGCGAGCATGGCGCCGGCCAGCGTGGCGAAGAGCGCCGACAGCACGGCCGCCGTGGTGCGGTACACCACCACGCGGTAGCCGATGGCCTCGGCGCGGAACTCGTTCTCGCGGATGGCCTGCAGCACGCGGCCGAAGGGCGAATTCACGATGCGCAGCAGCGCGAGCACCAGCACCACCGCCGCCACGAAGAGGAGGTAATAGCACAGCAGCCGTCCGTCGAGCGAGACGCCGAGGAAAGGCTCCTCGGCAAACTCGAAGCTCGGCGAGATCAGCTCGGGCAGCTTGAAGGTCAGGCCGTCCTCGCCGCCGGTGAAGTCCGACAGCTGCGAGGCCAGCGTCTGGAAGGCCGAGGCCACCGCCAGCGTGATCATCGCGAAGAAGATCGCGCGCACCCTGAGCGAGAACAGCCCGATCGCAAAGGAAAGCACCAGTGAGACCGCGAGCGACGCCGCGAGCCCGAGCAACACCGCGCCCCAGCTGGGCCCGAGCCGCGACGCCGAGATGGCGATGCCGTAGGCGCCGATGCCGAAGAACATGGTGTGCGCGAAACTCACGATGCCGGTGTAGCCCAGCAGCAGGTCGAAGCTCGCGACCAGCACCACGAACACCAGGATCTTGGCGGCCACGCTGAGCGCCTTGACGCCCGGAAAGATGAACGGCGCGAACGCCAGTGCGATGAACAGCGCCAGCAGCAGCAGCGCCAGCAGGCGGCTGCGGGGCATGTCGTTGGAGAGAAGTCGTTTCAGGAACATGGCAGCTTCTTTCTCAACGATTCGCCACCGGGTACACGCCCTGCGGCCGCCACAGCAGCACCGCCACCATCAGCAGGATGCTCGCGAACTGCGTGAGCGTGGGCAGCAGGAAACCGATGTAGTTGGTCATGAGCCCCACCAGCAGCGCACCGATCAGCGCACCGCCCGTCGAGCCGAGCCCGCCGATGATGATCACGATGAAGATCAGCACGTTGACCTGCGCGCCCATCTGCGGCACCAGGTTCTGCTGGAACAGCCCCCACATCACGCCGCCCAGACCGGCCAGCGCGCTGCCGACCACGAACACGCCGACGAACAGCCGGCCGATGCGGTAGCCGAGCGACTCGACCATCTCGCGGTCCTGCACGCCAGCGCGGATCAAGAGGCCGATCTTGGTGCGCGCGAGCGTCCATGCGAGCAGGCCGAACACCACCGCGCCCACCGCCACCGCGAGCAGCCGGTACTTGCTGATGGCCGCGTCGGCCACGAACAGCGAGCCCCGCAGCGCCTCGGGCAGCGGCAGCGGAATCTGTGCCGGGCCCCAGATCACCTTGATGAGCTCCTCGCCGATGATCATGCCGCCCATGGTGATCAGGATCTGCTTCAGGTGCTGCCCATACACCGGCCGCACGATGAAGCGCTCGAACGCGAGGCCGACCGCGCCGGCCACCGCCATGGCGACCAGCATCGCAGGGAACACGGCGACGAGGTTGCGCCACAGTTCGCCCGAGCCCGTCCAGTCGCCCATCAGGCCGAGCACGCTGCTGGCGACAAAGGCGCCCAGGGCAATGAACACGCCGTGGCCGAAGTTGAGCACGTCCATCAGCCCGAACACCAGCGTGAGCCCCGAGGCGATGATGAAGATGATCATGCCCATTGCCAGCCCCGCGACCGTGAGCGTGAGCCAGGTCGAGAACGAGCCCGTGAACGGCAGCGCGGCCAGCGCGAGGATCGGGGCCAGCAGCAGCGGCTTCCAGTCGAAGTCGAATTTCATAGAGCCAATCCAAGCAGCGATTGCTGCAGTTGCGCGTCGGCGGAGAACGCCGCCATCGAGCCGCTGTGCACCACGCGGCCGTTGTCCATCACCGCGACGGAGTCGCCCAGGCGCTGGGCGAAGTTGATGTTCTGCTCCACCAGCAGGATCGTCACGCCGCTGGCCTTGAGCTCGGCGAAGGCGTCGATCATGTTGTTGATCATCACGGGCGCGAGGCCCTTGCTGGGCTCGTCGATCAGCAGCAGTTCGCGCGGCTCGACGATGGCGCGCGACACCGCCAGCATCTGCTTCTGCCCGCCCGAGAGCTTGCCGGCTGGATGGTTCCAGAACTTCTCGACCGCGGGAAAGAGCTTGAAGATCCACTTGAGGCGCGTGTCGTCGATCTCTGCCGCGTTCCTGGCCCCGCGCGCGGCGAGCAGCATGTTCTCCTTCACGGTGAGGTCGGAGAAGATGCCCATGCTCTCGGGCACGTAGGCGATGCCGCGGCCGGCGATCTGCGGCGTCTGCATCGCGGTGATGTCGGTGTCACCGAAGCGCACCCTGCCCTGCGACGCATGCCACAGGCCCATGATGGTCCGCAGCGTGGTCGTCTTGCCCGCGCCGTTGCGGCCCAGCAGCATGGTGAGCTGGCCCCGCGGCACGGCCAGGTCGACGCCGTGGAGGATGTGGTACGCCCCGATGTGCGTGTGCACGCCTTCGAGCGTCAGCAGGTTCTGGGTGGTCATCGGTCTTGCTCCTTCCCCTTCCGGGGGAAGGTTGGGATGGGGGCAGACGGCGCCTGAAAGGCTGCCGCGGTTAGAGGGCCGCGAGCCCCCACCCCTGCCGTCCCCCGGCGGGGGAGGGAGAAATTCATCATCAACGCCTTCATGTGGTCGCCTCCTTCGCGATGCCGAGGTAAGCCTCCTGCACCACCGGCGAGGCAATCACCTCGGCCGGTTCGCCATCCGCCACCAGCGTGCCGTTGTGCAGCACGATGATGCGGTCCGCGAGCTCGCGCACCACGTCCATCTTGTGTTCGACCAGGAGGATGGTCTTGGTCTTGTCCTGCTTGAGCTTGCGGATCAGGTCGAGGATGACCGGCGCCTCGGCCGCGTTCATGCCGGCCGTGGGTTCGTCGAACATGAAGACCTTGGGCTCGAGCGCCATCAGCAGCGCCACCTCGAGCTTGCGCTGGTCGCCGTGCGGCAGGCTGGCGACCGTCGCGTGCTCGCGCGACTTCAGCGCCACGTCGGCCAGGATCTGGTCGGCGCGTTCGGTCAGCCCCTTGTGGTCGCTCCAGATGCTCCACAGGTTGAGCCCGCGCCGGTGCGCGCCATCGCGCGTGGCCTGCACCGCCAGGCGCACGTTCTCCAGCACCGTGAGGTTCGGGAACAGGTTGGTGAGCTGGAAGGCCCGCCCCAGCCCCGCATGCGTGCGCGCCGACGGCGACAGCCCCGAGAGCAGTTGCCCGTCGAGCGACACCGTGCCCGCGCTCGCCTTGAGCTGGCCCGAGATCAGGTTGAAGTAGGTGGTCTTGCCCGCCCCGTTGGGGCCGACGATGGCCGTCAGCGTGCCCGGCGCAAACGCGCAGCTCACGCTGTTGACGGCCACGTGCCCGCCGAAGCGGATGGTCAGGTCTTGCGTCTCAAGCATCGTGTGTCATTGCAAACAGGAAAAGGTGCAGATCGGCCTCAGCAGGTGCCGATCACGTAGTAATTGGGCCCGGTCTGCTTGAGCGTGGTGGTGACGTAGACGTTCCACAGGCCCATCGACTGGCCCGAGCCGTAGGCATAGGTGAGGCCCCACAGCGCGTAGGCACGCCCCGCCACGGTGTGCGCATAGTTGCTGGCGGTGTAGCAGGTACCGCCGCCACCGCTGCCGGCCAGGGTGGTGCCCGTGGCCGCTGTCGACATCGCGCCTTGCGCATTGCTGGCGTCCAGCGCCGCCACGGTCCAGCTGTAGGTGGTGGACGGGGCCAGGCCGGTGTCGGTGTAGTTGGTGCCGGCCACCGGCGCGGCGTTGACCTTGCTGCCGCCGCGGTAGACGTTGTAGCCGCTCGCACCCGTGACACCGGCCCAGCCGACCACCATGCTGCTGCTGGTCGCGCCCGAGGTGCCCACGCCGGTCGGCGCCGGCAGCGACGAGCCGCCGCCGGAGCCGGTCACGCGGTCGACCATGGCCTTGAGTGCCGCCATCTGCGGGCCCGACTTCTTCGCGTAGTTCGCGTTGTCGTAGCCCCACCAGTCCCAGCAGCTGTTGGTGGCTGCGGTGCTGGTCTGCGGGTAGATCAGCACGATGTTGTTGGTGTCGGCCCAGCGGTTGTAGCCGGTCTTCTTCACGTACTGGTCGGCCACGTCGGTGTAGTTCTGCTTGCAGCCGTGCAGCACCAGGTGCACGCGGCACGATGCCGTGGTGCAGGCCTGCGGCACGTAGATCCAGCCGGTGGCGGCCACGCCGTGGCCGGTGATGAATTCCGACTGGTTGAACTCGGTGAAGGTACCGCCCAGCGTGCCGTTGTTGCGCGGGTTCAGCGGGCCGTAGAGCTGCTGCAGGATTTCGCCCGCCAGGTCGAAGCCGCAGTTGTTGATGTAGGGCGCGGCCGTGGTGCTGCAGGCGCCGCCGTAGTCGTCGGTGACCATCGCATGGCCGGCGCCGATGTTGTTCCTGTAGACCGTGTTGGCCGCGGGCACGAAGCTCTGGTAGTAGGTCTTGAGGTCGTCCATCACCGCGGGCTTGACGGTATTGTCCGAGGTGCCCGAGAACATGTACACCTTGGAGTTGCTCATGTTCGACACCGGGTCGATCGCACCGCTGGCGGCCCAGCTGTTGGTGGTGCTCACGAGCGTCGACACCGGAATGCTGCTGCCGTGCGCCATGCAGCGCCCGGTGGCATTGAGCACCGAGCCCTCGGCGCAGTAGTACGGCCCGCCGGCCACCACGCCGGCGCCGCGCTTGAAGGTGGCCGAATAGGCCACGTGCAATTGCACGGCCATGAAGCCGCCCGCCGAGAGGCCGGACACGCTCACCTCCGCCGGATTGGCGCCCAATGCCGGCAGCGGCACTGCCGCTGTCGCGGCCTGCCCCGCCGCCATCGTGATCGCCGCAACCGCGGCCCATCCCTTCCAGTTTTTCCATCGCATCGCTGCCATCGCTGTCTCCTTCTGTTGTAGGTGTATCGAACGCTTGCTGGATTGCTGACGAATCGGCCGTTGGTTGCACCGCCCGCGCCTCGGCGGCGCAGGCTGGCGCTTCGCCCGGCGGCCACTCCGGGGCGAAGGGAGTGCGGCCTCAGGGCCGCGGCTGTGGATTGGCGCTCAGCGCTTGTTTTTGATGGGGATGTCCATCTCTTCGGGCTTGATCTCGCGCACCAGCTCCGGCACCCCCCAGGCGAAGGCCGGGTCGGCCTTGATCTTGAAGTGGTACATCGACTGCATCGCCTGGTGGTCTTCCTTGCGGAAGGTCATCTTGCCCTTGGGTGTGTCGAAGCTCATGCCTTCCATGGCGCCGATGAGTTTGTTGGTGCCGGTGTCGCCGCCCGTCTTCTTGAGCGCGGTGACCACTGCCATGGCGGCCGAGAAACCGCCGGCCGTGAAGAAGTCCGGCGGTGCCTTGAACTGCTTGTAGTGGGCCGACACCAGCGCCTCGTTGACCGGGTTCTTCGGGATGCCGAAGTAGTAGTAGGTGGCGCCTTCCATGCCTGGAAAACGCTTGTACGCGGTCATGGCCGGCAGGATATTGCCGCCCGTGGCCACGTCGATGTTGTAGCGCTTCTTCAGCTCGGCATCGGCCAGCGCGTTGAACGGGGTGGTGGCGCCCGCCCACACCACGGCGATCACCTTGCGGCCGGGCTTGTCCTTCAGCGCGTCGACCATGCGCTGGATGCCCGCGGTGAAGTCGGTGGTGGCCGGCGGCAGGTATTCCTCGTGGACGATCTTGGTCTTCTTCAGCGCATCCTTGAACGCCTTCACGCCATCGCGGCCAAAAGCCCAGTCCTGCGCCAGCATGACCATGGAGATGTCGCTCGCGTCCGCGGCCACCGCATTCGAGATCGCATCCTGGCTCGAATTGCGGCCGGTGCGGAAGATGTACTTGTTCCACTTGTCGCCGGTGATCGAATCGGCGACGGCCGGCTCCACGATCAGGATCTTCTTGTACTCCTCGGCCACCGGCAGCATGGCCAGGGCCACGCCCGAAGCCGTGGGGCCCACCGCCAGCGCGGCCTTGTCGTCGGAGTACGCGGCGGCCAGCAGCGACTTGCCGAGGTCGGGCTTGCCCTGGTCGTCCTTCTCGATGACCACGAGCTTCTTGCCGTTGACCATCATCGTGCCGCCAGTGGCGTAGTCCAGGCCCATCATCAGGCCGGTCTGGGTCTGCTTGCCATAGGCCTCGAGCGGCCCGGTCTTGCTGTAGATATGGGCGATGCGGATTTCGTTGGACTGGGCCCAGGCGGGTGCAGCGGTGACGCAGGCGGCGAGTGCGGCCAGGGCGACGAGGTGGCGACGGTTCATTCTGTGTCTCCTGAAATAGGTGACTGAATATTGCACACTTCGTGCCATCTGCTAACCCCTTGATACCAAACGCTTCTTCATTCGAAGGAAGCGCCAGTCGACTGAATTCAGAACACTTGAAGTGTCTGAATTTCAATCAATTGTCTATTTGTCGGTCAGGGTTTTCTCGGAGATTTGGCGCTCGGCGATCCAGCGCTGGAACTGGCGCTCGGCCTGCATGCGGAACTCGTTGCGCGCGTGGTTGCAGGCGGCGTGCGCAAGCCGGCGGTGCTTCTGCGAGCGGACGCCGCCGAGCGTCGAATCGATCAGGTGTTCGATGGTCGCGGACTCGGGCCTGCCGTGCGGCTCGTCGAAGTCCATGGCCAGGCCGCACCAATGACAATTGGGGCCGAAGGTGGAACGCAGGGCGCGCACGCTCATGGGCTCGCTCGCTTCAGGCCGATGCAGCGGGCGAGGCTCGAAGGCTTCACGCCGGCCGCTCCTGGTTCGTCATGCGCTCGTAGAGCGTGGCACGTGAAATGCCGAGCAGCCTCGACGTCGCCAGCTTGTTGCCACCGGTGGCCGCAAGCGCCGCGGCGATCGCCTTGCGCTCCAGTTCGGCGACCTGCTGCGCGAGCGGCCGCAGCAGCAGCGCCTCTTCGTCGGCATCGTGCGCGCTCTGCAGGGTGGCGGGCAGCTCGATCTGCTCCAGCCCCGCTTCGCGCAGGATGCGTTCGAGTTGCGCGGCATCGATGCGCTGCGAGTCGCTGCGCATCGTGACCTGCTCCAGCACGTTGCGCAGTTCGCGGATGTTGCCGCGCCAGTGCTGGCCGGCCAGCAGCGCGAGCGCATCGGGCGTGATCTCGGGCGGCGCCTCGCCGCTGCGTAGCGCCATATCCTCCCCCAGCGCCTCGACCAGCGCCGGAATGTCGCTGCGCCGCTCGCGCAGCGGCGGCACGCGCAGCGGCAGCACGTTGAGGCGGTAGTAGAGGTCTTCGCGGAACTGGCCGCGGCGCACCAGCTCGGGCAGGTCGCGCGAGGTGGCGGCGATCACGCGCGCATCGAAGGGCACGAGCTTGTTGGAGCCCAGCGGCTCGATCTCGCCCTCCTGCAATGCGCGCAGCAGCTTGGCCTGCAGGCCGAGCGGCATGTCGCCGATCTCGTCGAGAAAGAGGCTGCCGCCGTCGGCCAGCTTGAACTTGCCTTCGCGCCCTCGCCTGTCGGCGCCCGTGAAGGCACCGGGCGCGAAGCCGAAGAACTCGGCCTCCAGCAATGTGTCGGGCACGGCCGCAATGTTGACGCTGACGAACTGCCCCTTGGCGCGCGCCGAGGCCGCATGGATCGCATGCGCGAGCAGTTCCTTGCCGGTGCCGGTTTCGCCCAGCAGCAGCACCGGGCTCGCGGACTGCGCGGCGCGGCGCGCATGGCGCTTCACCTCCACCGCGGCCGGGCTGCTGCCGATGAAGCTGGCAAAGGTGTACTTGGAGCGGCGCTGCCCGTCGGCCGCATGCTGGTAGAGCGGGTTGTTGCGCTGGCTTGCAAGCTCGCGACGCGCATCGTCGAGGTCGCGCTGCAGCAGCGCGAACTTGCTGATGAGCGGCTGCAGCGTGGTCTCGGGCTGGTCGAACAGCACGATGCCGATGGCACCGATGACTTCTCCCGCCTCGCCCTCGCGCCCGCCGCTCTCGGCGCGCAGCGGAATGCGGCTGACCACGAAGGTACCCGCCTTGTTGTTGAGCAGGTCGACCAGGATCGGCTCGCCGGTCTCGAGCACGCGCCGCATCTGCGTGTTGGGAATGACGTCCTCGACCATGTGGCCCATGAACTGGTCGATCGACGAAAAGCCCAGTGCCGGCAGGAAGCGGCGATAGCCTTCGTTGACCCACACGATGCGACCGCTGCGGTCCACCAGGAACATGCCCTGGCTGATGCTCGAGAACAGATGGAACATCGAGCGCGCGGCCAGCGCAAGGATGCCTTCGGCATCCAGAGGCAGGGCGGGCGATGCGGCGGCGGGCGGAACGGCGGACATGGGCGGATCGTAGCGCGCCTCATTCGGCCGCTCGCCGGGCCGCTTGCGGTGGCATCGATGCAGCCGGCGGAAATGCGCCAAAAGCGCATTCACCGCCAATGCGAAGAAAGCCCTCATCGCGCCATAAGTAAATCAAACGTTTGATTTGCTGCATGGTCTAATCGCCTGCATGAGCGCCTCCGCCCTGCAAGCACTTTCCGCCCGCGCGCCGCGCAGCGACGGCGTCGAAGCACGCCAGCGCCTGCTCTACGCCGCCCTGGCGCTGTTCGCCGCCAACGGCTACGCCAAGACCTCGACCCGCGAGATCGCGCGCGCCGCGGGCGTGAACATCTCGGCCATCAGCTATTACTTCGGCGACAAGGCCGGCTTGTATGCCGCCACCTTCGGCGAGCCGATGGGCGGCAACGCGGGCGATTTCATCTCGCTCTATGCCGCGCCCGAGCTGCCGCTGGAAGAGGCGCTGCGGATCTTCTTCACGCGCATGATCGAGCCCCTCAAGCAGGGAGAGATCGTGCGCCAGTGCATCCAGCTGCACCTGCGCGAAATGCTCGAGCCGACCAGCCAGTGGGCCGAGGAGATGGAGCGCGACATCAAGGGCCCGCACAATGCCATTGCCCGCGTGCTGTGCCGGCGCCTGGGCCTCGCGCGGCCCGACGACGACGTGCACCGGCTGAGCTTTGCCATCACCGGCCTGGCGATGCAGCTTTTCGTGAGCCAGGACCTTGTCGAGGCGATACGCCCCTCCCTGCTGAACACGCCGCGCAGCGTGGACACCTGGGCCCAGCGCCTCACGGGCTATGCCGTCGCGCTGGTCGAGGCCGAAGCCCTGCGCCGCCAAACCGCCGCCAGGCCCGCGGCCGCGCCTGCCCGTTCAGGGAGAAAGAAGACATGAGACGACTCCGATCGATTGCCGCCCTCTGCCTGACACTGGGCCTTGGTCTCGGCCTTGCGGGCTGCGGCCTGACGCGTCCGCCAGCCACGGTCGAGGCGCCCTTCCCCGCGCAATGGCACGCGCCGCTGCCGCACGGCGGTTCGCTGGCGTCGCTCGCCGACTGGTGGCGCCAGCTCGACGATCCGCTGCTGGTCGAGCTGATCGCCGCGGCCGAGGCCGCAAGCCCCACTCTCGCAAGCGCCGCGGCGCGCGTGGCCGAGGCGCGTTCCACGCGCGTGCAGGCCGGCGCGGCGCTGCTGCCCAACCTGGACGCCACGGCCTCGGCGAGCCGCGGCGTCTCGGGCTCCTCCTTCGGCGCCGGCGGCGCGGCTTCCTCGTCCAGCAGCAGTACGGCCGCCGTCGCGCCGCTGACCACGCTGCAGGCCGGCCTGCAGTCCAAGTGGGAAATCGACCTGTTCGGCCGCCTGCGCGCCGACCGCGATTCGGCCGAGCAGAAGTTCAACAGCGCCACTGCCAAGTGGCACGACGCGCGCGTGGCCGTCGCGGCCGAAACGGCCAACGCCTACTTCGCCGAACGCGCCTGCCAGCAGCAGCTGCGCGTGGCCGAGTCCGATGCCAGATCGCGCGGCGAAACCGCGCGCCTCACCGACCTGTCGGCGCGCGCCGGCTTCACCGCGCCGGCCGATGCAGCGCTCGCGCGCGCCAGTGCCTCGGACGCCTCGGGTCGCCTGACCCAGCAGCGCGCCCAATGCGCGGTTCAGCGCAAGGCGCTGGTGGCGCTCAGTGGCATCGACGAGCCCACGCTTGAACGCAAGCTCGCCGCCTCGCCCGCGCAGCGCACGCTGCCCGCGATCGGCAGCATCGCCAGCGTGCCGGCCGAGGCGATCTCGCAGCGGCCCGACGTGTACGCGGCTGAGCTCGGCGTGGCGTCGGCCAGCGCCGATGTGGGCTCCGCCGAGGCCGAGCGCTATCCCAAGCTCAGCATCTCGGGCTCGATCGGCCGCATGCAGATCCGCACCAGCGGCTTCCGCGAATCGCTCGACACCTGGACCATCGGCCCGGTCTCGCTCACGGTGCCGCTGCTCGACGGCGGCGCCCGCGCGGCCAACAGCGACGCGGCCAAGGCGCGCTACACCGAAGCCGTGTCGCTCTACCGCGCGAACGTTCGGCAGGCGGTACGCGAGGTGGAGGAAGCGCTGGTCAACCTCGACGCCACCGACGCGCGCGCGGCCGATGCCGACGCCGCGGTGAGCAACTACCAGGCCTCGTTCGATGCCACCCAGGCGCGCTACCAGAGCGGCCTGGCCAGCCTGTTCGAGCTCGAGGATTCGCGCCGCACGCTCTTCGCCGCGCAGACCGCCCGCGTCTCGCTGCAGCGCGAACGCACCGAAGCCTGGGTGGCGCTCTACCGCTCGATGGGCGGCGGCTGGGCCCGCCCCGAATCGCCCTCAATGACTTCCAACCCGGCCGCCAAGGTCGCGACGTCGCCATGAAAAGAATCAAACGCTCCACCCTTGCCATCGCGCTGCTGGCGCTGGTCGTCATCGTCGCCGCGGCCGTGTGGCTGACCCGCAAGCCCGCGAACGAAGCCGGCACGCCGGCCGCCACCAAGGGCAAGGCGGGTGCGCCGGCCGCTCGCCCGACGCTGACGGTCACCGTCGCCAAGGCCGAGCCCACCGAACTCGCGCTCACGCTTGCGGCCAACGGCAATGTGGCGGCCTGGCAGGAGGCCAGCGTGGGCTCCGAATCCAGCGGCCTCAAGCTCGCCGAAGTGCGCGTGAACGTGGGCGACGTGGTGAAGAAGGGCCAGCTGCTGGCCGTGTTCTCGCCCGAGACGGTGCGCGCGGACATCGCGCAATCGCGCGCCTCGCTCGCCGAGGCCAGGGCCACCGCGGCCGACGCCGCGGGCAACGCGGCGCGCGCGCGCACGCTGCAGGCCACCGGCGCACTGAGCCAGCAGCAGATCAACCAGTACCAGACGGCCGAGCAGACCGCCAAGGCGCGCGTCGAGGCCGCCGAAGCCGTGCTCGCGGCGCAGGAAGTGCGCGGCCGCAACACGCAGGTGCTGGCGCCCGACGACGGCGTGATCTCCTCGCGCACCGCCACGGTCGGCAGCGTGGTGCCCGCCGGCACCGAGCTGTTCCGCCTGATCCGCCAGGGCCGGCTCGAATGGCGCGCCGAAGTCACCTCGGCCGAGCTCAGCCGCATTGCCGTGGGCACCACCGCCTTCGTGGTCAGCGCGAGCGGCGCGCAGGTGCGCGGCAAGGTGCGCAGCATCGCGCCCACCGTCGATCCGCAGACCCGCGCGGCGCTGGTCTATGTCGACCTGCCGAACGTGCAGCAGAACACCGGCATCAAGGCCGGCATGTTCGCGCGCGGCGACTTCGAGTTGGGGCGCAGCTCCGCGCCCACCGTGCCGCAGAGTTCCATTGTTCCGCGCGACGGCTTCAACAACGTCTTCGTGCTGCAGCCCGACAACCGCGTGGTGCAGCTCAAGGTGCAGACCGGCCGCCGCGTCGGCGAGCGCGTGGAAATCACCAGCGCATTGCCCGAAGGCGCGCAGATCGTGGTGCAGGGCGCCGGCTTCCTGAACGACGGCGACCTGGTGCGCGTGGTGGCGCCGCCGGCCCCTGCGGCCGCGGGCGCCCGGCCTGCCGCAGCGCCGGCCTCGGCCGCCGCAGGCGGCCAGGGCAACGGCGAAGCGAGGGCACGCCCATGAACGTCTCCGCATGGTCCATCCGCAACCCGATTCCGGCGGTGATGCTGTTCGTGCTGCTCACCTTCGGCGGGCTGCTGTCCTTCAACGCCATGAAGGTGCAGAACTTTCCGGACATCGACCTGCCGACCGTGACGGTCTCGGCATCGCTGCCCGGCGCGGCGCCTTCGCAGCTGGAGACCGACGTCGCGCGCAAGCTCGAGAACTCCATTGCCACGGTGCAGGGCCTCAAGCACATCACCACCAAGGTGCAGGACGGCGCCGCCACGCTGATCGTCGAGTTCCGCCTCGAGAAGCCGGTGCAGGAAGCCGTGGACGACGTGCGCTCCGCGGTGCAGCGCGTGCGCGCCGACCTGCCGGCCGACGTGCGCGACCCGGTGGTCACCAAGCTCGACTTCGCAGCCCAGCCGGTGCTGGCCTTCACCATCGCCTCGTCGCGCATGGACGCCGAGGCACTGAGCTGGTTCGTGGACAACGACATCACCAAGAAGCTGCTCGCGCTGCCCGGCGTGGGCGCGGTGAACCGCGTGGGCGGCGTCACGCGCCAGGTGCACGTCGATCTCGACCCGGCCAAGCTGCAGGCATTGGGGGCTTCAGCGGCCGACATCTCGCGCCAGTTGCGCCAGGTGCAGACCGAAAGCGCGGGCGGCCGCATCGACCTGGGCGGCAGCGAGCAGCCGGTGCGCACCCTGGCCACCGTGCAGTCGGCCGACCAGCTGGCCGACATGCAGATTGCGCTTTCCGACGGCCGCCGCATCCGGCTCGACCAGGTGGCGCGCATCAGCGACACCATTGCCGAGCCGCGCGCCGCGGCGCTGCTCAACGGCAAGCCGGTGGTCGGCTTCGAAGTGGCGCGCAGCCGCGGCGCGAGCGAGGTCGAGGTGGGCCGCGCGATCCAGAAGGCGTTGGCCGAACTGCGCGCGCAGCGCCCCGACATCGAGCTGACCGAGGCCTTCAATTTCGTCGAGCCGGTGGAAGAAGAGTACGAAGGCTCGCTGCACCTGCTGTACGAGGGCGCAATCCTGGCCGTGATCGTGGTGTGGCTGTTCCTGCGCGACTGGCGCGCCACCTTCGTCTCGGCCGTGGCGCTGCCGATGTCGGTGATTCCGGCCTTCATCGGCATGCACCTGCTGGGCTTTTCGGTCAACGTGATCTCGCTGCTCGCGCTCTCGCTGGTGGTCGGCATCTTGGTGGACGACGCTATCGTGGAGGTGGAGAACATCGTGCGCCACCTGCGCATGGGCAAGTCGCCCTACGAGGCGGCCATGGAAGCGGCCGACGAGATCGGGCTGGCGGTGATCGCCACCACCTTCACGCTGATCGCGGTGTTCCTGCCCACCGCCTTCATGAGCGGCGTGGCCGGCAAGTTCTTCAAGCAGTTCGGCTGGACCGCCTCGCTCGCGGTGTTCGCGTCGCTGGTGGTGGCACGGATGCTCACGCCCATGATGGCGGCCTACATCCTGAAGCCGGTGGTGGGGGCCGAGAAGGAGCCGCGCTGGCTCACGGCCTACATGCGCGCGGTGGAATGGAGCACGCACCACCGCTTCAAGACGATGGTGCTCGCCACCCTCTTCTTCTTCGGCTCGCTGGCGATGATTCCGCTGCTGAAGACCGGCTTCATCCCGCCTGACGACAACTCGCAGACGCAGATCTACCTGTCGCTGGCGCCCGGCTCCACGCTCGCGCAGACCACCGCGGCCGCGGAGGAAACGCGCAATCGCGTGATGAAGATCGACCATGTGCGCAGCGTCTACACCACCGTCGCCGGCGGCAGCGCGGGCGGCGATCCGTTCGCCAACTTCGGCACGCCCGAAACGCGCAAGGCCACGCTCACCATCAAGCTCGACGAGCGCGGCGACCGTCCGCGCAAGCAGGTGATCGAGAACCAGATCCGCGCCGCGCTCGAAACGCTGCCCGGCGTGCGCAGCACCGTGGGCCTGGGCGGCTCGGGCGAAAAATACATCCTCGCGCTCACGGGTGAAGACCCCGCGGCGCTGGCCAGCGCCGCCAGCGCGGTCGAGAAAGACCTGCGTACGGTGCCCGGCCTCGGCAACATCACTTCCACCGCGAGCCTGATCCGCCCCGAGATCGCCGTGCGCCCGGACTTCGCGCGCGCCGCCGACCTGGGCGTGACCAGCTCGGCCATCGCCGAGACGCTGCGCGTGGCCACGCTGGGCGACTACGACCAGGCACTGGCCAAGCTCAACCTCGCGCAGCGGCAGGTGCCCATCGTGGTGAAGCTCGAAGACTCGGCGCGGCAGAACCTCGAGCTGCTCGGCCGCCTCTCGGTGCCCGGCGCGCGCGGCCCGGTCATGCTGAGCCAGGTGGCCTCGCTGACGATGGAAGGCGGCCCGGCTGTCATCGACCGCTACGACCGTTCGCGCAACGTCAATTTCGAGATCGAGCTCTCGGGCGTGGGCCTGGGCGACGCCAAGGCCGCGGTCACCGCGCTGCCCTCGATCCAGAAGCTGCCGCCCGGCGTGCGCGTGACCGAGGTGGGTGACGCGGAAGTGATGACGGAGCTGTTCAACAGCTTCGGCCTCGCGATGCTCACGGGCGTGCTGTGCATCTACATCGTGCTGGTGCTGCTGTTCAAGGACTTCCTGCATCCGGTGACGATCCTCTGCGCGCTGCCGCTGGCGCTCGGCGGTGCCTTCGTGGGTTTGCTGATCGGGCAGAAGGCGCTGTCGATGCCGTCGCTGATCGGCCTGATCATGCTGATGGGCATCGCCACCAAGAACTCGATCCTGCTGGTGGAATACGCCATCGTGGCGCGCCGCGACCACGGCATGAGCCGCTGGGACGCGCTGCGCGACGCCTGCCACAAGCGGGCACGGCCCATCATCATGACCACGCTCGCGATGGGCGCCGGCATGCTGCCGATTGCCGTGGGCCTGGGCACTGCCGATTCGAGCTTCCGCTCGCCGATGGCGATGGCGGTGATCGGCGGATTGATCACTTCGACCGTGCTGAGCCTCCTGGTGGTGCCGGCGGTGTTCACCTACGTGGACGACATCGAGCACTGGATGCGGCGGACCGTGCGCAAGCTGCGGGGGCAGCCGGCCGATCCGCATATCGACGACGACCTGGTCGAGACGCCGCCCCGTCCCGCGGCCTGAGCCGCTGCGACCCGCTCCACGGGATGGCAGGGTGGCCGATTGGCGGGGTCATAGGCTGCATGGCGGATTCCGCAGGCGGCCGGCTCTTCGAATAATCCGGTGCCTGTTCACACACGACGCCGGCCTTGCCGGGGAGACCCGCCATGATTCGACCCACCCTGCGATTCGGCTCAACAGGCGCCGATGTTTCGCTGCTGCAATCGGCCCTGAACCTGTGGATGGCCTCCAGGCTTGCGCAGTTGGTGCCCGACGGACAGTTCGGATCCAAGACCACGTCGAAGGTGAAGGAATACCAGGGATTCTGCAAGCTCGTGCCCGACGCCATCGTCGGGCCGAAGACCTGGGGCATGCTCGAAGCGCTGATCGCCCAGCTCGTCGGAATGGCAACGCCGCCGCCCGGCGACAAGCCTGCGTCGGCGCTGGGCGACCGCGTGGTCGCGGCGGCGGAGGCGGCGCTGCTCAGATGGGGCTGGACGACCTCGTCCCAGCCCGGTCCGAGCAATGAGCGCATTGCCGCGGCGCTGTGCGCCAATCCGGCGAGCCCGCAGCGTCCGCGCCAGGGCGGCATGGGGCTGCAGAAGATCTTCCAGGATGCGAACGCCGCCGGCGCCTACATCAGCCGCTGCCCCACCATCACCGCGGCGGCGGTGTCGAAATGGCAGGAAATGGACGCCGGCAATTGGCGCAACGCCAACGACCTGTGCGCCTGGTGCGGCATCTTCTGCATCTACGTGTACCGCACCGCCGGCGTCCATGTGCCGGGCGGCTGGGCCCAGCACGGCAAGAACGTGTTCGACAGCACGGTGTTCCGCCGGATCACAGACTATTCGACCGTGTTTCCGGGCTGCATCGGCGTGGTGAGCGGCATCGCCCCGGGCGGACGCAATCACCACTTCATCGTCACCTCGAACGGCAACGACCGGATGGAGAGCATCGACGGCAACGCCTTCGGCCCCGACCGCAACGACAAGAGCAAGGGCAACAAGAGCGTGATCGCGCGCAACGAGTACAGCTACGCCGCGCTCAGGCAGGAGACGGCGTACTTCCTCGCGCCCGTGTCGGCGGCTTGAAAAAAGAAAAATGCCGCGGGGCCAACAAGGCACCGCGGCATTCCGGGAAGAAGAAAGAGGACGATCCGCGAGAAGGCTCAGGCCGCCAGCCTCGCCAGCTTCCGCTCGCTCATCCGCTTGGCAACGCGCGGCAGCACCAGCACAGCCACGATGACGACCACCAGCGTGATCGACATCGGCCGCTGGAAGAACACCGAGGCACTGCCCTCCCCGATGGACATCGCGTTGCGCAGCTGCGCCTCGGCCAGCGGCCCGAGAATCATGCCCACCACCACGGGAGCGGTCGGAAAGTCGAAGCGCCGCATCGCCACGCCGAGCAGGCCGATGCCGTAGAGCAGGAACAGGTCGAATGCGCTCTGGCGCATGCCGTAGGCCCCCACCGTCGCAAAGATCAGGATGCCGGCGTAGAGCTGCGGCTTGGGAATCTTCAGCAGCTTGACCCACAGGCCCACCATCGGCAGGTTCAGCACCAGCAGCATCACGTTGCCGATGTAGAGCGAAGCGATCAGCGCCCACACCAGCGCAGCCGACGTGGTGAACAGCTGCGGCCCCGGCTGGATGCCGTAGTTCTGGAACGCGCCGAGCAGGATGGCGGTGGTGTTCGAGGTGGGGATGCCAAGCGTGAGCAGCGGGATCAGCGCCGCCGTCACCGTGGCGTTGTTGGCGGCTTCGGGGCCGGCCACGCCTTCGATGGCGCCCTTGGTCCCGAACTCGGCCCTGGCGTCCGTGTCCTTGGCCAGCTTCTTTTCCGTCGCATAGCTCAGGAAGGTCGGAATCTCGGTGCCGCCGGCCGGAATGCAGCCGAACGGCGTGCCGATGGCGGTGCCGCGCAGCCATGCCGGAATCGAGCGCTTCCAGTCGCGCGCCGTCATGTGAACGCGGGTCAGCTTGTTCTGGTCCTCGACCACCTTGCCCTCGTAGAGCACGGCGTACAGCACCTCGGCCACCGCGAACAGGCCCACGGCCACCAGCACGATCTCGATGCCGTCGAGCAGTTCGGGAATGCCGCCGGTGTAGCGGCCCTGGCCCGAGATCTGGTCCAGGCCGACGCAGCCGGCCGCCAGGCCGATGAACAGCGCCGTCATGCCGCGCAGCGTGCTCTTGCCGAGCACCGCGCTCACCGTGGTGAAGGCCAGCAGCATCAGCAGGAAATACTCGGGCGGGCCGAGCTTCACGGCGAACTCGGCCACGAACGGCGCGAACAGCGTGACGATCACGGTGGCGATGGTGCCGGCCACGAAGGAGCCGATGGCGGCGGTGGCAAGCGCCGCGCCCGCCCTGCCGCTCTTGGCCATCTTGTTGCCTTCCATCGCCGTCACCATGCTGGCCGTTTCGCCGGGCGTGTTGAGCAGGATGGACGTGGTCGAGCCGCCGTACATGGCGCCGTAGTAGATGCCCGAGAAGAAGATCATCGAGGCCGTGATGTCGACCTTGCCGGTGATGGGCAGCAGCATGGCCACCGCCACCGCCGGGCCGATGCCCGGCAGCACGCCCACGGCCGTGCCCAGCGCGCAGCCCACCAGGCACCAGAGAAGATTGACAGGGGTGATCGCCGCGGCGAAACCCGTCATGAGTGCGTTGAAAATGTCCATGTCAGGCCTCCCGCCGGGCCGCCCCAAGGCAGGCCTGCGCCCCCTCGGGGGGCAGCGAATACACGAAGTGATGAGCGTGGGGGTTCATGTCAGATCCAGCCGGTGGTCGTGAGGCCCGGCAGGTTGATGGCCAGGAACTTGGTGAACATCCAGAACACGGGCGCCGAGATGAGCGCGCCGGTCAGCAGGTCGATGGCCCAGGTGCGCGGCTGGTTGGCCGAGGGCTGGCCGCTCGCGCGGCGCAGGCCCTGCACCGCCAGCACGTAGCACAGCGTGCAGCTCAGGATGAAGCCCAGCGTGGTGATCAGCGCCGCATTGAGCAGCAGGCCGGCCGACACCCAGACGAAGCCCGGCCAGTAGGCGTGCTCCGCGCCCGAGGGTGCATCGAGCTCGCGAAAGCCGCCGGTGCGCGCCTCCCAGAGAATCCAGCCGCCGCACAGCGTGAGCACGCCCGACACCAGCCAGGGCAGGAAGTTGGGGCCGACGCCGCCGTAGCCGGCCTCGGAAGAAATGCCGATGGCGCCGAAAGCCAGCGCCAGGCCGGTCAGGAACACGCCGATGCCGACCAGCGTTTGGGGCCAGATGGCCGTCGGTGGCGGCGCGGCCGAGGAGTCTGGAGTTGTCATTTTTTCTCTCGGGATGTGGAACTGGATTTGAAAACGGCACGCTGTCGTCTCTTTCGAGGACAGCGCGCCGTGTGGCGGCCAGTGGTGCGCGCCGGGTTCAGACCATGCCGGACTTGGCCATGATGGCGCGCAGGCTCGCGAAGTCGTCGTCGACGAACTTGGCAAAGGCCTCGCCCGAAAGCACGGCCGGCGTCCAGTCGTTCTTCTTGAGCGACTCGGCCCACGACGGACTCTTCATGGCGGCCAGCACCATGTCGGTCAGCGCCTTGCGCTGCTCGGCGCTGATGCCTGGGGCACCGTACACGCCGCGCCAGTTGCCGATCTCCACGTCGATGCCCTGCTCCTTGAGCGTGGGCACGTTGATGCCGGGCAGGCGCTGGGCCGACGTGACCGCAATGGCCTTCATCTTGCCGGCGGCAATGTACTCGGCGAACTCGCTGTAGCCACTGCCGCCGATCGTGACGTTGCCGCCCAGGATGGCCGCGGTGGCCTCGCCG
Organism: Variovorax sp. V93; assembly: GCF_041154485.1. Taxonomy (NCBI): domain Bacteria; kingdom Pseudomonadati; phylum Pseudomonadota; class Betaproteobacteria; order Burkholderiales; family Comamonadaceae; genus Variovorax; species Variovorax sp. V93. The sequence goes on from NZ_AP028669.1 coordinate 3,076,749, forward strand.
CCGCCGCGGAAGGCCACGTAGTTGATCTTGGACGGATCGGCACCGACCTTCTGGGCGATCATGGCCGCGGCGATGTGCTCGGTGGAGCCGCGCGAACCGCCGCCCCACTTGACGCTGCCCGGATCCTTCTTGAGCTGCTCGACCACGTCCTTCATGGACTTGAAGGGCGAGTTGGCCGGCAGCACGAACACGTTGTATTCGGTGGTCAGGCGCGCGATCGGCGTGGCCTGCGAGAGATTGACCGGCGGCTTGCCGGTGATGATGCCGCCCAGCATGACGGAGCCCATCACCATGAGCGCGTTCGGATCGCCCTTGGAGCCGTTCACGAACTGGGCCAGGCCCAGTGCGCCGGCGGCACCGCCCTTGTTGTCGTAGGTGACCGTGTCGGCCACCTTGGCTTCGGTCATGGCCTTGCCCAGCGCGCGGCCCGTGGTGTCCCAGCCCCCACCCGGGTTGGCCGGGATCATCATCTTGACGTTGGCAGCGGCGCGTGCCGACAACGGCAGGGCTCCGGCGGCGGCCAGCGCGGCCAATGACTTCAAAAAGGTGTCGCGACGCATCGTTGTCTCCTGAGAACTAAAGAAAACCTGACTTGAACCTGAGCCGCTATCATGCGCCGCCCTGCTGTCAGTTGGCTGTCCACCGGACTGGGGAAAACACCGAAGTACCATTCCCTCACCACACCCCATGAAGCTGCTGCTGGTCGAAGACGATCCCTCGATGCAGGTCACCCTGCAGCGCGCCCTCGCCCGCAGCAGGATCGACGTGCGCATCTGCGGCGACGGCGCGCTGGCCGTCGAGCAATGGCGCGCCCTGGAGCCCGATGTGGTGGCGCTCGACCTGAGCCTGCCGAACCTCGATGGCCTGCAGGTGCTGGCCCAGGCGCGCGCCGCGGGGCTGCGCACGCCCGTGCTGCTGCTCACGGCCCGCGGCACGGTCGGCGACCGCATCATGGGCCTGAATGCCGGTGCCGACGATTACCTGCCCAAGCCTTTCGATCTCGACGAACTGGAAGCGCGCATCCGCGCACTGCGCCGTCGCCACCAGAATGCCGGCGCCGACGCGGGCCCGAACCCGCAGGAAGTGGGTGGGCTGCGCTTCGAGCCCGAGAGCGGCGCCATCTATCACAAGAGCGGCATCCTGGAGCTCACGCCGCGCGAACTGGCGCTGCTCAAGGCGCTGATGATGAAACCCGGCCATGCGGTGAGCAAGGAGCGGCTCTTCGAACTCGTGTTCCCGGGCGAGACCGATGTGCAGTACGAGGCCATCGAGGTGGTGGTGTATCGGCTGCGCAAGAAGCTCGCAGGCACCGGGGCGGCGCTGATGACGCTGCGCGGGCTGGGCTACCTGCTGCGCGCCGAGCCATGAAGACGGCCTTGTCGCTGCGCGCGAGGCTGCTGCTGGGCATTCTCGCGCCGGTGGCGCTGTTCATCGTGATCAACAGCGTGAGCCTGTACCGCCAGAGCCTGGCCGCGGCCACCACGGCCTACGACCGCACCCTGCTCGCCTCGGCCAAGACCATCGGCGAGCAGCTCGACGTGGAAGGCTACGACGAGCATGCGCGGCTGCGCGCGATCGTGCCCTATTCCGCGCTCGAAGCCTTCGAGGCCGACAACCGCAGCCGCCTTTTCTACCGCGTGTCCGCGCTCGACGGCGAGATGGTCTCGGGCTTTGCCGAACTGCCGTTCTGGCGCGGCCGCATCCCGGACCGCGGCGCCTATGCGGCGCTGGTCGATTTCTACGACGCGCGCTTTCGCAACCAGCCGGTGCGCATGGCGGTGTTGCTGCAGCCCGTGGCCAGCGGGCACGGCCGCGGCATGGCCGTGGTGCAGGTGGCCGAGACGCTGGAACTGCGCGAAACCCTGGTGCGCAAACTGCTGGTGGACATGCTGTGGCGCCAGTTGCTGCTGATGGGCGTGATCGCGCTGGTCACCGTGCTGGTGGTGCAGCGCGCCACGCGGCCGGTGCGTGAGCTCGGCGAAGCCATCGAGAAGCGCGCCGCCGACGACTTTTCCCCCATCGACGCGCCCGATGCGCCGCGCGAACTGCGCCCGCTGGTCGACGCCACCACCGAGGTCATGGGCCGGCTGCAGCGCCTGCTCGACCACCAGAAGCGCTTCGTGCGCGACAGCGCCCATCAATTGCGCACGCCGCTGGCGGTGCTCAAGGCGCAGGTGCAGTCGGCGCAGCGCGGCGACGTGCCGCCCGGGCAGGCCCTGGGCGAGATCAGCCAGACCGTGGAGCGCGCCACCGTGCTCGCCAACCAGATGCTGTCGCTTGCCAAGGTCGAGCAGCTGCGCCAGCAGCCGGAATCGGTGCCGCTGGAGCTCGGCGAGGTGGTGCGCCAGATTGCGCTGGACCTGTCGCCGCTGATCGCCGACAAGGCGCTCGACTTCGAACTGGCCATCGACGGCCCCGTGACGGTGCGGGCCCACCAATGGATGCTGCAGGAACTCACGCGCAACCTGCTGCACAACGCCATCAAGCAGAGCCCGCGCGGCGGTGCCCTTTCGGTGACGGTGCGCTCCAACGGCCCGGAGGCAGTACTGACCGTGCGCGACGACGGGCCCGGCATTCCGGCCGAACTCCGCCAGCGCCTGTTCGCGCCCTTCTCCGCCGGCGACGCGGCCGGCGGCTCGGGACTGGGCCTGGCCATCTGCCGCGAAATCGTGCTGGCGCTGGGCGGGCGCATCCACCTCGACAACCGCAGCACGCGGGAAAATTCCGCACAGGTGATTGGCCTCGATGCTGTCGTGCGCCTGCCCGTCTACCGCCACAATTCCTGAACCTATGGATCGCCTGCGCATCGACAAATGGCTCTGGGCCGCCCGCTTCTTCAAGACGCGCTCGCTGGCCGCGGACGAAATCGGCAAGAACCGGGTGCAGGTCAACGGCGACATCGCCAAGGCCTCGCGCGAGGTCAAGCCGGGAGACACGGTGGCCATCCGCCTGGGCGCCGTGACGCGAACCGTCACGGTGCGCGGCCTGAGCGGCCAGCGCGGGCCGGCGCCGGTGGCGCAGCAGCTCTACGAAGAAACGCCCGAAAGCATTGCCGCGCAGGCGGCCCTGCGCGAGCAGCGCCGCATGGGCAGCGAGCCGGCGCTGGCCATCGAGCAGGGCCGGCCCACCAAGCGCGACCGGCGCGAGCTCGACGGCGCCGCTCGGCATGCCGAATGGGACAGCCGCTGGAGCGCTTCCATCGATCCGGACGACAGCGACCGCTGACCGGGCGCCGATCGCGTACGCTGCGTGCTTTTGCACGGAGTCCGGATTGATGGCCAGCTTCAAGAAATACCGCGTCGACAGCAAGTTCAAACTCTCGCAGGTGGACCCCGGCGAATCTCCGTTCCTGGACGGCAACGAAGCCGCCCAGCTCGCCGAGATCGACGCCCTGGCCATCGAGCTCGACGAGATGCAGAACCTGCTGCATGCCGAGGGCCGCCGCAAGGTCCTGCTGGTGCTGCAGGGCATGGACACCAGCGGCAAGGACGGCACCGTTCGCTGGGTGTTCTCGCGCACCTCCCCGCTGGGTGTGCGCGTCACCGCCTTCAAGGCACCCAGCGACGACGAGCGCGCGCACGACTACCTCTGGCGCTGCCATGCAGTGGTGCCGCGCAGCGGCGAGATCGCGGTCTGGAACCGCAGCCATTACGAGGACGTGCTGGTGCCCGTGGTCGAAGGCTGGATCGACAAGGCCGAGACCCAGCGGCGCTATGCGCAGATCAACGATTTCGAGCGCCTGCTCGTCGAGACCGGCACGGTGATCGTCAAGTGCATGCTGCACATCGACAAGGACACGCAGCGCGAACGCCTGCAGGCGCGCATCGACACGCCCGGCAAGCAATGGAAGTTCAATGTGGGCGACCTCGAGGTGCGCACCAAGTGGAGCGCCTACCAGCAGGCCTACGACAAGGCACTGCGGTCCACCTCGACCGAGCACGCGCCCTGGTACGTGATACCGGCCAACAACAAGCGGCACCGCAACCTGATGATCGCGCGGCTCCTGATGAAGATCCTGCGGCAGATGAAGCTCAAGGCGCCGCCCGCCGACCCCGCGCTCAAAGGCATGCTCATCAAGTGACGAGCGCCCGCGCCGTCAGGAGGAGCGCCGGACGGCCGACTGGCCCAGCACGCGGCACTTGCCGAATTCGCAGCGCACGGCCCAGGCCGTGCCGTTCGAGCAGGGCACGCTGTACGACTCGTAGCCCGGGCCCTTGGCCGTGAGCTCGGCGCGCGGCTGGATGCTGCACTGCCCGGCCTTGGCAAGCACTTCGGCGTTGTAGGTGTCGACCCCGGTCCTGCGCGGCGCGAGCACCACTTCCGGGTTGAAGGCATGTCCGTAGAAGGTGTCGCGCACGTTCGGGTCGAGGTTGCGGTAGCCGCGCTTGGCCATGCAGTGCACCACGGCGATCTGCTGGTGCTCGGCAACCAGCTCCGCGCTGGGCCGGTAGGACATGTCGATCACCGCAGCCGAAATGCCGGTGTACGAGGCCGCAGCCACGATGCCCTGTCCATGCACGGTGATCAATCCCAGGCCCAGCGCAAGCCACATGGCGTCGCCGGTTTCGCTGCGCGCGGTGATCCGCATCGCGGCCGTGCGGCAATCGGCCACGTCGCTGTCGTAGCGGGCCCGGTCCACGCCTTCCATGGCGACCATGGGCACGTAAGACAGCCCGGTTCCGGTGCCGGGTTGGGTCGGCGTGGGCGGCGTGCTGGCGCACCCTGCCAACGCAACAACGGCGCACACGATGCTCAGCAGCAGCTTCATGGAGATCCCTCGTCCTCTTCGCGATAGTTCGGGCGATTTAACCATACAGATGGTTACTTTTGAGCCTGCTTTGTCGCGAAGTTGCGACGAACGAGTTGCTGAGTGCTTTCTGCTGACAGCGGAAGAGCGCCTCTTCTACCTGGATCGCGTGGCCGTGCGGCGCTTGCCGGCCGCCGCGGGGCGAAGCGACTCGAAGGCCTCCGCCAGCGACAGCACGCGGCCGCAGTTCACCGCCTGGTAGCCCGGCAGGCGGTTCACGGCGCTCTGGTAGGCCTCGCTTTGCAGGATGTCCAGCATCCGCCGCACGATCGGCGCGGCAAGCGAGCGCTCCTCGCACAGCAGGAAATAGCGCTCCACCTGGTTGGAGATGAAGTCGAGCTTGAACTGGCGCGCCGGCGTTTCCACGCCATATCCCGCATCCGCCATGCCGCTGGCCACGAAGGCCGCGACGGCCGCGTGCGTGAACTCGCACTGCTCGTAGCCCTTGATGGCTTCGGGCGCGATGCCCTGCTCGCGCAACTGCAGGTCGAACAAATAGCGCGTGCCCGAGCCCGCCTGCCGGTTGATGAATCGGACGCCGGGGCGCGCCAGGTCGGCCAGCGTGTAGATCTTCTTCGGGTTGCCGGGCGCCACCATCAGGCCCTGGTGCCGCGTCGCCATGCCGATGACTTTCTGCGTGCCGGCGTTGAGCCAGGAACCATAGTGCGCGACGGCTTCGGCCTCGAACGCACCCAGCGGTACGTGGAAGCCCGCCACGTCGCAGCTGCCGTGGTGCAGCGAGGCCACGGCCTCTTCGCTGCCGCAGTAGCGCAGGTCGCCCGGCACCTGCGCCGCGGCCAGGAAGCCATGCAGCGCCTCGATCGCGAAGCCATGGCTCGCGTGGATGCGCAGCAGCGTGGGCGCGGTGGGAATCAGTTTCTCGATTTCCGCGCCCAGTTCGGAGGCCAGCGAATCCAGGAGCGGCGACAGGCGCGCGGTGATGCGGCGGTCGGCCCACACCAGCTTTTCGCCGAGCGGCGTGAGGCTGGAACCCTTGCCGCGCTGCATCGCCACCAGCGGCTGGCCGAACATGGCTTCGCCCTGCCGGATCAGCTCCCAGGCGTGGCGGTAGGACACACCGGACACGGTGCAGGCGCTGGACAGGCTGCCGTGCTCCAGCACCTGCACCAGCAGTTCGATCACCCGCGGCGCCAGCGCCGCGCCGTCGGCCTGGCGGATGGTCCATTGCGGCCTGATGTGCACTTCATGCATGGGTTTCGGCTTTCCAAAGCATATTTATTGGGCTGAACGCCTCATATTGTGGCATTCGATTCCTCTCCATAGACTCGCGCCACCACGGTATGGCAGCTCCAACATTAGGAGATTCAAAGCATATGAACAATCTGGGCATCGCGGCATCCATCGCCGCTGCGCACAAGGACACCCCGGGCGGGCTGCTTCCTGCGCTGCACGGCATCCAGGACGCGCTGGGGCATGTTCCACCCGACGCCGTCCCCCTCATCGCCGAGCAGTTCAACCTGTCGCGTGCCGAGGTGCATGGCGTGGTCAGCTACTACCACCACTTCCGCTCGGCCCCGGCAGGCCGGCTGCTGGTGCAGGTCTGCCGAGCAGAGGCCTGCAAGGCCATGGGTGCGGATGCGCTGCTCGCGCATGCCGAGCAACGCCTGGGCTGCGGCGTGCACGGCACGTCGGCGGACGGCCAGTACTCGCTGGAGCCGGTGTTCTGCCTCGGCCTGTGCGCCTCGTCGCCCGCCATCGCGGTGAACGATGAGGTGCATGCGCGCATCACGCCGGCGCTGTTCGACGGCATCGTCGAGGAAGCGCGGCAAGCCTCATGACCACCACCGTCTATGTCCCCCGCGACTCCGCGGCGCTGGCGGTCGGCGCCGAGCGGGTCGCCAAACAGATCGCGGCACAAGCCCGTGCGCGCAACGCCGATGTGCGCATCGTGCGCAACGGCTCGCGCGGCCTGTTCTGGCTGGAGACGCTGGTCGAAGTGGCCACGCCGCAAGGCCGCGTGGCCTACGGCCCGGTCGCGCACGCCGATGTCGCCGGCCTGTTCGACGCCGGCTTTCTTTCGGGCGGCGCCCACGCGTTGAACCTGGGCCTGACCGAGGAGATTCCGTACCTGAAGAAGCAGGAGCGCCTGACCTTCGCCCGCATGGGCGTGACCGATCCGGTGTCCGTGGCCGACTACGAGGCGCACGAAGGCTTCGCGGGGCTGCGCCGCGCGCTCACCCTCGCACCGGCCGAGATCGTGCAGCAGGTGCTGGACTCCGGACTGCGCGGCCGCGGCGGCGCCGCATTTCCGGCCGGGATCAAGTGGAAGACGGTGCTGGCCGCAGAGGCGCCGCAGAAATACATCGTCTGCAATGCGGACGAAGGCGACTCGGGCACCTTCTCGGACCGCATGACGATGGAAGGCGATCCGCTGATGCTGGTGGAAGGCATGGCCATCGCGGGCCTTGCGACCGGCGCGACCGAGGGCTACGTCTATGTGCGCTCGGAATACCCGCATGCCATTGCCACGCTCGATGAGGCCATCCGCCATGCCGAGCAGGCCGGCTTCCTGGGCGACGACATCCTGGGCTCGGGCCGCAGCTTCCGCCTGACCGTGCGCAAGGCCGCCGGAGCCTACGTGTGCGGCGAGGAAACCGCGCTGCTCGAAAGCCTGGAAGGCCGCCGCGGCATCGTGCGCGCCAAGCCGCCGCTGCCTGCCCTGCAGGGGCTCTTCGGCCAGCCGACCGTGATCAACAACGTGATCACGCTGGCCTCGGTGCCCCTCATCCTGGCGCGCGGCGCGGACTTCTACAGGAACTACGGCATGGGCCGTTCGCGCGGCACGCTGCCGTTCCAGCTGGCCGGCAACATCAGGCATGGCGGCCTGGTCGAGAAGGCCTTCGGCCTGAGCCTGCGCGAACTGCTCTACGACTTCGGCGGCGGCAGCGCGAGCGGCCGGCCGATCAAGGCGGTACAGGTGGGCGGTCCGCTGGGCGCCTACGTGCCCGAGTCGCAATGGGACCTGCCGCTGGACTACGAGGCCTATGCGGCCGTGGGCGCAGTGGTCGGGCACGGCGGCATCGTGGTGCACGACGACACGGCCGACATGTCGCAGCTGGCGCGCTACGCGATGGAGTTCTGCGCGATCGAGTCCTGCGGCAAGTGCACGCCCTGCCGCATCGGCTCCACGCGCGGCGTGGAAGTGATCGACAAGATCACCAGCAACCAGAACCGGCCGCAGCAGGTCGTTCTCCTGCGCGACCTGTGCGACACCATGCTGCACGGCTCGCTCTGCGCCATGGGCGGCATGACGCCCTACCCCGTGCTGTCGGCCATCAATCACTACCCCGAGGACTTCGGCATCGAAGCCCCCGACCGCGCCGCAGCCTGACCGACGAGACGAACAGAGGAGACATCCCATGCTGAACCCATCGCAAGACATCGACCACGGCACGCCCAGGCGCGAATCCACCGAGGAAGTCACGCTCGAGATCGACGGCATGCCGGTGACGGTGGCCAAGGGCACCTCGCTGATGCGCGCCGCGGTCGACGCGGGCGTGCAGGTGCCCAAGCTGTGCGCGACCGACAGCCTGGAGCCCTTCGGCTCCTGCCGGCTCTGCCTGGTGGAGATCGACGGACGCAAGGGCTATCCGGCGTCGTGCACCACGCCGGCCGAGGCCGGCATGAAGGTGCGCACGCAGAGCCCGAGGCTGCAGGAGCTGCGCAAGGGCGTGATGGAGCTCTACATCTCCGACCATCCGCTCGACTGCCTCACCTGCGCCGCCAACGGCGACTGCGAACTGCAGGACATGGCCGGCGTCACCGGGCTGCGCAACGTGCGCTACGGCTACGACGGCGCCAACCACCTGAAAAGCGCCAAGGACGAGTCCAACCCCTACTTCACCTACGACCCGGCCAAGTGCATCGTCTGCAACCGCTGCGTGCGCGCCTGCGAGGAAACGCAGGGCACCTTCGCGCTCACCATCAGCGGCCGCGGCTTCGAGTCGCGCGTCTCGCCGGGCCAGGACCAGCCCTTCATGGAATCCGAATGCGTGAGCTGCGGCGCCTGCGTGCAGGCCTGCCCCACCGCCACGCTGCAGGAAAAATCGGTGATCTGGCTGGGCCAGGCCGAGCACAGCGCCATCACCACCTGCGCCTATTGCGGCGTGGGCTGCGGCTTCAAGGCCGAGATGAAGGGCAACGAAGTGGTGCGCATGGTGCCCTGGAAGGACGGCAAGGCCAACGAAGGCCACTCGTGCGTGAAGGGCCGCTTTGCCTGGGGCTACGCCACCCACAAGGACCGCGTGCTCAAGCCCATGATCCGCAGCAGGATCACCGATCCGTGGCGCGAGGTGAGCTGGGACGAAGCCGTCAACTACGCCGCCAGCGAGTTCCGCCGCATCCAGGCGAAGTACGGCACCGATTCCATCGGCGGGCTCGTGTCCTCGCGCTGCACCAACGAAGAGGGCTACCTGGTGCAGAAGCTGGTGCGCGCGGCCTTCGGCAACAACAACGTCGACACCTGCGCGCGCGTGTGCCATTCGCCCACAGGCTACGGACTGAAGCAGACCATGGGCGAATCGGCCGGCACGCAGACCTTCAAGTCGGTGGAAAAATCGGACGTAATCATGGTGATCGGCGCCAACCCGTCCGACGGCCACCCGGTGTTCGCCTCGCGCATGAAGAAGCGCCTGCGCGCCGGTGCCCGGCTGATCGTGATCGACCCGCGCACCATCGACCTGGTGAAGTCGCCGCACGTCAAGGCCGACCATCACCTCAAGCTCAAGCCCGGCACCAACGTGGCGGTCATCAGCGCCATGGCGCATGTGATCGTGACCGAAGGCCTGGTCGACGAAGCCTTCGTGGCCGAGCGCTGCGAGCCCAAGTCGTTCAACGAGTGGCGGGAATTCGTTGCGCGCCCGGCCAACTCGCCCGAGGCCATGGAAGCCGTGACCGGCGTGCCGGCAGCCGAGCTGCGCGCTGCCGCGCGGCTGTTCGCCAAGGGCCACGACGGCAAGCGCAATGCCGCCATCTACTATGGCCTGGGCGTGACGGAGCACAGCCAGGGCTCGACCATGGTGATGGGCATTGCCAACCTCGCCATGGCCACCGGCAACGTGGGCCGCGAAGGCGTGGGAGTGAATCCGCTGCGCGGCCAGAACAACGTGCAGGGCTCCTGCGACATGGGCTCGTTCCCGCACGAGCTGCCGGGCTACCGCCATGTGTCGGACAGCACCGCGCGCGGCAGCTTCGAAGACGCCTGGGGCGTGGCGCTGCGGGCCGAGCCGGGGCTGCGCATTCCCAACATGTTCGACGCCGCCATCACCGGCAGCTTCAAGGGCCTGTACTGCGAGGGCGAGGACGTGGTCCAGTCGGACCCGAACACGCAGCACGTGGCCGAGGCCCTGATGGCGATGGAATGCATCGTGGTGCAGGACCTGTTCCTGAACGAAACCGCCAAGTACGCCCACGTGTTCCTGCCGGGCGCGTCGTTCCTGGAGAAGGACGGCACCTTCACCAACGCCGAGCGCCGCATCTCGCGCGTCACCAAGGTCATGCCGCCCAAGGCCGGCTATGCCGACTGGGAGGTGACGCAGCTGCTCTCCAACGCGCTGGGCTATCCCATGAACTATGCGAGCGCCGAAGAGATCATGGACGAGATCGCCGCGCTCACGCCCACCTTCACGGGCGTGAGCTACGCCAAGCTGGCAAAGCTCGGCAGCGTGCAGTGGCCGTGCAACGAGGCCGCGCCCGAAGGCACGCCGACCATGCACATCGGCGAGTTCGTGCGCGGCAAGGGCAAGTTCATCATCACGCAGTACGTGCCGACCGACGAGAAGGTCACGCGCATGTACCCGCTGATCCTGACCACCGGGCGCATCCTGTCGCAGTACAACGTGGGCGCCCAGACCCGCCGCACCGAGAACAACCAGTGGCACAGCGAGGACCGGCTCGAGATCCATCCGGCCGACGCCGAGGACCGCGGCATCGCCGAGGGCGACTGGGTCGGCATTCGCAGCCGCGCGGGCGAAACCGTGCTGCGCGCCACCATCACCGAGCGCGTGCAGCCGGGCGTGGTCTACACCACCTTCCACTTCCCCGAATCGGGCGCCAACGTGATCACCACCGACAACTCCGACTGGGCCACCAACTGCCCCGAGTTCAAGGTGACCGCGGTCCAGGTGATGCCGGTGATGCAGCCTTCCGAATGGCAGCAGGAATACAGCCGGTTCAACGCGCTGCAGGAAGAGCTGCTGAGCAAGCGCATCGAAGAAACGGCGGCCGCCAAGTGAACCTATCCGACCTACCGCTTCGGCCCGGAAGCGCCGAGCTGCTGCCCGTGCGCGGCGTGCGCGCCCGCCGGGCCTTCGACAACCGCGACTGGGTGGCCGTGGAGGTGCCGGTCGCGCTGGAGTTCAACGGCATTGCGCACGCCGTGATGCTTGCAACACCCACCGACCTGGCCGACTTCGCGCTGGGCTTCGCGCTCAGCGAGGGCATCCTGCTCGGACGCAATGAGCTCTACGGCGTCGAGGAAGCGTACGCACCCGAAGGCATCACGCTCAAGCTCGAGGTGGCGAGCGCGGCCTTCGCGCGGCTGAAGGCGCGCCGCCGCTCGATGGCCGGGCGCACGGGCTGCGGCCTGTGCGGCACCGAGAGCTTGGCGCATGTCACGCGTGCGCTGCCGCCCCTGCCCGAGGGCCCCGCGCTCTCGACCCGCGCCGTCGCGCGCGGCATGCGGGAGCTTGCATCGCTGCAGGTGCTGCAGAAGGTCACCGGTGCCGTGCACGCGGCGGCCTGGTGCAGCGCGCAAGGCGAAGCGCTGCTGGTGCGCGAGGACGTCGGCCGCCACAACGCGCTCGACAAGCTCGTCGGCGCGCTCGCAAGAAACAGCGTGCCCGCCTCCACCGGCTTCATCGCGGTGACCAGCCGCGCCAGTTTCGAGATGGTGCAGAAGACCGTCGCCGCCGGCGTGCCGCTGCTGGCGGCGGTATCGGCCTCGACCTCGCTGGCCACGGCGGTTGCGCAAGACGCGGGCCTCACGCTGGCGGGCTTCGTGCGCGACGACGACCTGGTCATCTACACCCACCCGTGGCGGCTCAACGGCCTGCCCGCCAACGCCTGAGGTCTTTTTTGCAATGCACGTCGACCAGCTGATCCGCATGGTGAACCAGATGGGCAGCTTCTTCGAAGCCATGCCCGACCGCAGCGAAGCCCTGCATGACCTGGCGCTGCACCTGAAGCGCTTCTGGGAACCGCGCATGCGGCGCGAGCTGCTGGCGCACCTGGACGCCGGCGGACCGGGGGAACTGAACCCCGTCTCGGCCGAGGCGATCCGCGTGCACCGGGCGCTGCTCGAATAGCAGCGCCGCACAGCGCCTACTGCAGCGCCGCCGGCTTGATCCGCGAGGCCATGCCCGCGGTGCCGAAGGCCTGGAAGCGGTCGATGCAGACGTCGCGCGCGGCCGCGGTCGCCTCCTTGAGGAACTTGCGCGGATCGAATTCGCTGCGGTCCTGGCCCATGGCGCGGCGCATTGCGCCGGTCATCGCGAGCCGGATGTCGGTGTCGATGTTGACCTTGCGCACGCCGTGGCGGATGCCTTCCTGGATCTCCTCCACCGGCACGCCGTAGGTTTCCTTGATGTCGCCGCCAAAGTCGCGGATCACCGCCAGCCATTCCTGCGGCACCGACGAAGAGCCGTGCATCACGAGGTGCGTCTTCGGAATGCGCGCATGGATCTCCTTGATGCGGTCGATCGCGAGGATGTCGCCGGTCGGCTTGCGGCTGAACTTGTAGGCGCCATGCGAGGTGCCGATGGCAATGGCCAGCGCATCCACGCCGGTGCGCGACACGAAGTCGGCCGCCTGCTGCGGATCGGTCAGCAGCTGGTCGTGTGACAGCACGCCCTCGGCGCCGCTGCCGTCTTCCTCGCCGGCCATGCCCGACTCGAGCGACCCGAGGCAGCCCAGCTCGCCCTCGACCGAGACGCCGACCGCATGCGCCATCTCCACCACGCGGCTGGTCACGCCCACGTTGTAGTCGTAGCTCGCGGGCGTCTTCGCGTCTTCCATCAGCGAGCCGTCCATCATCACGCTGGTGAAGCCCGAGCGGATGGCCTGCATGCACATCGACGGGCTCGCGCCATGGTCCTGGTGCATCACGATCGGGATCTCCGGGTACATCTCGGCCGCCGCCTCGACCATCTTGCGCAGGAAGGGTTCGCCCGCGTATTTGCGCGCGCCGGCCGAGGCCTGCAGGATGACCGGGCTGTCGGTCTTGCGCGCGGCCTGCATGATGGCCTGGATCTGCTCCAGGTTGTTGACGTTGAACGCCGGCACGCCGTACTGGTGCTCGGCGGCGTGGTCCAGCAGTTGGCGCAGCGAAATCATGGCCATGGGAAGCTCTCCTGTGAAGTTGGAAATGGGTTGGATGGAAGCCGGCGGGCCCATTCCAGAGACACCGCGGAACCGGCTTCGCCGGGCCGCCGGTGTCGCCCCCGGCGAGGGGGTTGGCGGAGCGACACGAAGTGCGCGAAGACTGGGGGTGGGCTCATTTCCTGCGGTCCTGGAGCGCCTTGACCGCGGGCAGGCTCTTGCCTTCGAGGAATTCGAGGAACGCGCCGCCCGCCGTCGAGACGTAGTCGATGCACTCCTCCACCTCGAACTGGTTGATGGCGGCCACGGTGTCGCCGCCGCCCGCGAGCGAGAACGCGTCCATCCGCGCGATCGCGTGGGCCAGCGTGCGCGTGCCGTGCGAGAACTGCTCGATCTCGAACACGCCGAGCGGGCCGTTCCAGACGATGGTCTTGCATGGGCCGAGCATGGCGACGAGCCGCGCCACCGAGTCCGGGCCGAAGTCCAGGATCATGTCGTCGGGCGCCACGTCGGCCACGGCTTTCACCGTTGCCACCGCATTTGGCGAGAACTCGGTCGCCGTGACCACGTCGGTCGGCATGAAGAGCTGCGCACCGCGTGCCGAGAGCGCCGCGCCCACGGCGCGCGCCGTGTCCACCATCTCGGGCTCGCACAGCGACCGGCCGACCGGATGGCCCGCCGCGAGCAGGAAGGTATTGGCCATGCCGCCGCCGACCACCAGCCATTCAACCTGCGCCGCCAGCGATTCGAGGATCGACAGCTTGGTCGATACCTTGGCACCGCCGACGATCGCGGCCAGCGGCCGCGCGGGGTTCGCAAGCGCACGGCCGAGCGCGTTCAGTTCCGACGCCATCAGCGGACCGGCGCAGGCAACGGGCGCGAGCCGGGCCAGCGCCTCGGTGGTGGCCTCGGCGCGGTGCGCGGTGCCGAAGGCATCGTTCACGTACACGTCGCACAGCGCTGCCATGCGCCGCGCCAGGGCTTCGGCATTGGCCTTCTCGCCGACGTTCGCGCGGCAGTTTTCAAGCAGCGCCATCTGGCCGGGCGCGATGTCGAAGGGGCGATCGATCCAGTCGCCGACCAGCGCCACCGGTGCGCCCAGCAGTTCGCCGAGCCGCTTCGCCACCGGCGCCAGCGATTCGCCGGCTGCAAGCTGGCCCTCCTTCGGCCGGCCCAGGTGCGATGTGACCATCACACGCGCGCCTTGCGACAGCGCATGGCGAATGCCGCCCAGGCTGGCGCGGATGCGCGTGTCGTCGCTGATGCGGCCCGACGCGTCGAGCGGCACGTTGAGGTCGCAGCGGATGAAGACGCGCTGTCCGCGCAGGTCGATCTGGTCGAGCGTGTTGAAGCTCATGCGGCCTCTTTCACGCTGGCCTGCGCGGCGTTCGCGAGCAGGCGGCGGGCGCGCCCGGCCACCACTTCGGCTGTCAGGCCGAACAGCTTGAAGAGCTCGCCGGCCGGCGCCGATTCGCCGAAGCGGTCGAGCCCGACCACGTCGCCGTATTCGCCGACGAACTTCCACCAGAGGCCCGTGCTGCCGGCCTCCACCGCCACGCGCGGCAGGTGGCGCGGAATCACCGCATGGCGCCACTCGGCGTCCTGGCGTTCGAACACGTCCATGCATGGCACGGACACCACGCGTGCCTCGACGCCCTCCTGCGCCAGCAGGGCCGCGGCGGCCAGCGCCACGCCCACTTCGGAGCCGCTTGCCAGCAGTGCCACGCACTCGGCCTCCGGGCGGCGCAGCACGTAGGCGCCGCGCGCAATGGATTCGATGCGCTCGCCGGCGTCGCCGGCATGCGGCAGCGCCTGGCGCGTCAGCAGCAGGCAGCTCGGCCCGTCCACGCGGCGCAGGGCCTGGCGCCAGGCCACGGCCGTCTCGGTGGCATCGGCCGGGCGCCAGACGTCGACATCGGGAATCAGCCGCAGGCTCGAGGCATGCTCCACCGGCTGGTGCGTCGGGCCGTCCTCGCCGAGCCCGATCGAGTCGTGCGTGAAGACGTAGATGACCGGCAGCTTCATCAGCGCCGACATGCGCACGCCGTTGCGCGCGTAGTCCGAAAAGGTCAGGAAGGTGCCGCCGAAGGGACGGAAGCCGCCGTGCAGCGCGAGCCCGTTCATGATGGCTGCCATCCCGAACTCGCGCACGCCGTAGTGCACGTGGTTGCCGGTGCCCGTGCCCTTGAGCGCGCGGTGGCCCTTCCAGTCCGTGAGGTTCGATCCCGTGAGGTCGGCCGAGCCGCCGATCAGTTCGGGCATCGCGGGGCCGACTTCGTCGAGCACCTGCTGCGAGGCCTTGCGCGTGGCGACCGATGCCTTGCGCTGCTCCGCGCCCGACGCGGCCGCAGCCAGTGCGGCTTCGGCTTTTGCAGTGAGCGGCGCATCGGTGCGATGGCGCCGCAGCAGCTCGCGCGCGAGCGCTGGGTGCTCCTGTGCGTAGGCGGCAAAGCGCTCCTGCCAGGCCTTGTGCAGCGCGGCGCCCGATTCGCGCGCGGACCAGGCTTCTGCAATGGCCGCCGGCACTTCGAAGGGCGCGGCGCTCCAGCCGAGCGCCTGCCGCGTCAGCGCGATCTCGGTCTCGCCCAGCGCTTCGCCGTGCGCCTTGGCGGTGCCGGCGCGGTTCGGCGAGCCCTGGCCGATGCGCGTCTTGCAGCACACCAGCACCGGCCGGTTCGCGGCCGTGGCGCTTTCAATGGCTGCGTCGAGCGCCGCAGCGTCGTGGCCGTCGACGTCGCGCAGCACGGTCCAGCCGTAGGCTTCGAAGCGGCCCGGCGTGTCGTCGCTGAACCAGCCGCCGACCTCGCCGTCGATCGAGATGCCGTTGTCGTCGTAGAACGCCACCAGCTTGTGGAGGCGCCAGGTGCCTGCGAGCGAGCAGGCCTCGTGGCTGATGCCTTCCATCAGGCAGCCGTCGCCCAGGAACACGTAGGTGCGGTGGTCGATCACCTCGTGGCCGGGCCGGTTGAATTCCTCGGCCAGCAGCTTCTCGGCCAGCGCCATGCCCACCGCATTGCTGATGCCCTGCCCCAGTGGCCCAGTGGTGGTCTCGACGCCGGGCGTGACGCCGGCCTCGGGGTGGCCCGGCGTGCGCGAATGCAGCTGGCGGAAGCGCCGCAGCTCCTCCATCGGCAGCGCATAGCCGCTCAGGTGCAGCAGCGCATACAGCAGCATCGAGCCGTGGCCGTTGGAAACGACGAAGCGGTCGCGGTTCATCCAGCGCGGATCGGCCGGGTCGTGCTGCAGGCGGTGCCGCCACAGGGCCTCGGCAATGTCGGCCATGCCCATCGGCATGCCCGGGTGGCCCGAGTTGGCGGCTTGCACGGCATCCATGGCCAGCGCACGGATGGCGTTGGCGCACTGCGTGCGCAGGGCGAGGTTGTCGATCGTCATGCGGGGTTCCGGTGGGTTCGTTGTGCGTGAGGTGTTCGTGCGGCGCTCTCGCGCCCTAGATCGCGTAGGCCTTCTTGCGGCGCTCCATGAGGCGCAGGATCATCGGCGTGAAGATCAGCTGCATCGCGAGCTCCATCTTTCCGCCCGGCACCACCAGCGTGTTGGCCCGCGACATGAAGGAGTCGTGCAGCATGCTCAGCAGATAGGGAAAGTCGAAGCCCGTGGGGTTGGCGAAGCGGATCACGACCAGACTCTCGTCCGGGCTGGGGATGGTGCGCGCAATGAACGGGTCGGAGGTGTCCACCACCGGCACGCGCTGGAAGTTGATGTGCGTGCGCGTGAACTGCGGGCAGATGTAGTGCACGTACTCGTTCATCCGGCGCAGGATCACGTCGGTCACGGCCTCGGTGGAATAGCCGCGCGTGTTCTTGTCGCGGTGCAGCTTCTGGATCCACTCGAGGTTGATCACCGGCACCACGCCGATCAGCAGGTCGACGTGGCGCGCGATGTCGACCTTCCCGGTGGTCACGCCGCCATGCAGGCCCTCATAGAACAGCAGCTCGCTGTCGGGCAGCGTTTCCCACGGCGTGAAGGTGCCGGGCTCCTGCTTGTAGGGCGCGGCCTCCTGCGCATCGTGCAGGTACTTGCGGCTCTGGCCGACGCCCGCCTCGCCGTAGTCGCGGAACAGCGCCTCGAGTTCGGCGAACAGATTGGCGTCCTCGCCGAAGTGGCTGAAGTTGCGGTTGCCGGCGGCCTCGGCCTCGGCCATGGCCACCTTCATGGAATTGCGGTCGTAGCGGTGGAAGCTGTCGCCCTCCACGATGGCCGCCTTGACGCTCTCGCGGCGGAAGATGTTCTCGAAAGTCCGCGTGACGGACGTGGTGCCCGCGCCGGACGAGCCGGTGATGGCAACGATGGGATGTTTGGCTGACATGGTGGCCTCGGGGAGATGAAGAATTCGTGCAGGTGGTCTCGTTCAGGCGGCGGTTGCAAAGAGGCCGCGCTTTCCGAACAGCGGCGCCTGGTAGGTGTCCTGCGGCTCCTCGCTGTGGTAGGCCTCCACGCGCGCCACCTCGTCGGACGACCCGAAGACGAAGCCGATGCGCTGGTGGATCGACTCCGGCTCGACCGTCATCAGGCGGCGCCGGCCCGTGCTGGCCATGCCGCCGGCCTGCTCGATCAAGAACGAGATCGGATTGGCCTCGTAGAGCAGCCGCAGGCGCCCGTCGCGTCCGGCTTCCTTGCTGTCGCGCGGGTACATGAAGACGCCGCCGCGCATCAGGATGCGGTGCGTTTCGGCCACCAGCGAGGCGATCCACCGCATGTTGAAGTCGATGCCGCGCGGGCCTTCCCTGCCGGCCAGGCATTCGTCGACGTAGCGCTTCACGGCCGGCTCCCAGAAGCGGCTGTTCGAGGCGTTGATCGCGAACTCGCTGGTCTGCCGCGGAATGCTCAGGTTCGGATGGCTCAGCACCCATTCGCCCAGCTGCGGATCGAGCGTGAAGGCATGCGTGCCGTTGCCCAGCGTCAGCACCAGCATGGTCGAAGGGCCGTAGATCGCATAGCCGGCACCGACCTGCTCGGTGCCGGGCTGCAGGAAGTCTTCAGGCTTGGCGTCGGCCTCTGGCGTGGGTGCGCGCAGGATCGAGAAGATGCTGCCCACCGCCACGTTGACGTCGATGTTCGACGAGCCGTCGAGCGGATCGAACAGCAGCAGGTACTTGCCGCGCGGGTACTGCTGCTGCGGCGGCAGGTAGGGCTCTTCCATCTCTTCCGAGACCATGCCCGCCACGTGGCCGCCCCACTCGTTGGCGCGCAGGAACATGTCGTTGCTCAGCACGTCGAGCGTCTTCTGTTCCTCGCCCTGCACGTTCTGCGTGCTGGCGCTGCCCAGCACGTCGCCCAGGGCGCCGAGCGCGACCTTGCGCGAGATCGCCTTGCAGGCAAGGGAGACGTCGGTGATGAGCGCGTTGAGCGCGCCCGTGGCACCGGGGTGGCGGCGGCGCTCCTCGATGATGTACTGGGTCAGCGTGGCCTTGCCTGCAATGGGCATGTTCGTCTCCTGGTTGAATCAAAAAATCCGGGTCGTTTCTTCGTCGCGGCGGACGGCGCGCGACTCGCGTGCCGTCAACAGCAGCTGCTGCGGCGTCGAGACGCGCCATGCGGACGCCGCTTCAGCCGCGTTCGCCGCCGCATGGCCGCCATAGCCCCAGGCCACCAGCGCCGCCGGCGAGCCCGCTGCCTGCGCGGCAAGCAGATCGGCCGGGCCGTCGCCCACCATCAGCAGCCGCGCGGGTTCCACGCCCAGCTGGCGCGCCGCGGCCTGCAGCAGGAACGGCGCGGGCTTGCGCTGCGCCGCGGTGTCGGCGCCGTAGACCCCCGCCATCGCCGGCAGCAGACCTGCTGCATCCAGCACGGCGCGTGCCAGGGGCGTCGGCTTGTTCGTGACCACCACCATCGGCAGCGTGCGGCGCAGGCCCGCGACGAGTGCGGCGATGCCCTCGAACACGCTGCCGAACTTCAATGGCGCCGCCAGCGTGGCGGCATCGAAGGACTTGCGCAGCCGGCCGCGTAGCGCCTCGCTGCCGCCGAGCCCGTGCTCGCGCAGCGCCTGCAGGATCAGCGCGTCGGGTCCGTCGCCGATCCATGCGCGCACCGTGTCCAGCTCGAAGCAGGCCAGCCCGGCTTCCTCGAGCGCGCAGTTCAGCGCGTGCCGGATGTCCGGCGCGCTGTCGACCAAGGTGCCGTCGAGATCGAAGGCGATCGCATCGATGCCGCGCAGGTCTTCTTTCGTCATGCGGGACGCCCTTCCATCGACTGGCGGCCCTGCAGTGCCTGCGCGCGAATGGCGCCAATGGCCTCGCGGTAGCGGCCGCCGTTGAACACCGCCGAGCCCGCCACCAGCGTGTCGGCACCCGCGGCGCCGATGCGCGCGGCGTTGTCGGGCTTCACGCCGCCATCGACCTCCAGCCAGATCTCGCGCCCGCTGGCATCGATGCGGCGGCGCACCGCCTCGATCTTCGGCAGCACGCTCTCGATGAAGCTCTGGCCGCCGAAGCCGGGGTTGACCGACATCAGCAGCACCAGGTCGAGCTGGTCCAGCACATGGTCGAGCACCGCAAGCGGCGTGGCGGGGTTGAGCACCAGGCCGGCCTTGCAGCCGCTGTCCCGGATCAGCCGGACGGTGCGGTCGATGTGCTCGCTGGCCTCGGGGTGGAACGAAATGATCGAGGCACCGGCCTGCGCGAACATCGGGATCAGCGCATCGACCGGCTTGACCATCAGGTGCACGTCGATCGGCACCGTCGCATAGGGCTTGATGGCCTCGCAGACCAGCGGACCGATTGTCAGATTTGGAACATAGTGGTTGTCCATGACATCGAAATGGATCAGGTCGGCACCGGCCTCGATGACCGCCGTGACCTCTTCGCCGAGCCGCGCGAAGTTCGCCGACAGCAGGCTGGGCGCGATCCGCATGGTGTTCTTTTCGTTCTGCATCTAACAGTCCTCGCGGTAGAGCGCCTGCACGGCATTGATCGGCGGGGCCACGGTGGCCATCCGCATCAGTTCATCGATTCCAAGCCACGCGGCGGAGTCAAGACGCCCGCCGGGCTCGCCGGCCAGCGGCTGGCTGGGGTCGCCCAGGCCGGGCAGCACCAGCCCGGCGCCGCTGAAGTCGCTGCCCTCGGTCCAGAAGGTGGGCGTGACCAGCGTCCAGAGCCCGGCACCCAGGGCCGAGCGCAGCCCGTTGGTCGAGTCCTCGATGGCGATGGCGCGCTCGGGCGGCACGCCCAATGTGTCGAGCGCCAGCAGGTAGATGTCGGACGCCGGCTTCTTCGCGCGCACCTGGTCGCCGCAGGCAATCACGTCGAACATCGTGAGGCCGCGCGGACCCAGCGTGGCCTGCAGCAGCGCGTCGATGTTGACGGCGGTGGTGGTGCTTGCAATCGCCAGGCGCAGGCCGGCATCCTGGGCCTCCTCGAGAAAGCGCAGCACGCCCGTGCGCAGCTCGATGCCGCCGCGCCGCGCGATGTCGGTGTAGTGCTGCGTCTTGGCGGCATGGACGGCCGGCACCCGCTCGTGCAGCCGCTTCTTCTGCGATGCGCCCAGCGGGAGCGAATCGACGTAGGCCTTCATGCGCTCCTTGCCGCCCGTGACCGCCAGCAGCGCGCGATACTCGGCCTGGCCCCAATGCCAGTCGAGCCCGAGCTGCTCGAAGGCCAGGTTGAAGGCCATGCGGTGCACTTCCTCGGTGTCGGCCAGGGTGCCGTCGACGTCGAAGACCAGGGCTTCGATGCTCATCTTTTTTCTCCTTCGGCCTGCGTGGCGTCTGCCGCCGGATGGAAGACGCGGCTGGACAGGATGTCCTGCGCCTGCAGCGTGCAGAGCTGCTCGCGCGTCAGGGCCTCGTCGCTGCCGAACAGGCGCGTGGCGTGGCGCAGCCGGATGCGGTCGAGCGCGTTGCGGATCGATCGCGCATTGGCAAAGTGCGGCTGGCCCCGGCGCAGGCTCACGTAGCGCGAGAAGGTGGAGACCGCGCCGTCGTCGAAGCTGTAGTTCAGCCGCCCCAGCATGAGCTGCGCGATCTGCATCAGCTCGGCCTCGCTGTAGTCCGGAAAGTCGATGTGGTGCGCAATGCGCGAAGCCATGCCCGGGTTGCTGCCGAAGAAGGTCTCCATGCGGTCCTTGTAGCCCGCAAGAATCACGACCAGGTCGTCGCGCTGGTTCTCCATCACCTGCAGCAGGATCTCGATGGCCTCCTGCCCGTAGTCGCGTTCGTTCTCGGGCCGGTAGAGGTAGTAGGCCTCGTCGATGAACAGCACGCCGCCCATCGCCTTCTTGATCACTTCCTTGGTCTTGGGCGCCGTGTGGCCGATGAACTGGCCCACCAGGTCGTCGCGCGTCACCGCCACCAGGTGGCCCTTGCGCACATAGCCCAGCTGCTTGAGCACCTCGGCCATGCGCATCGCCACCGTGGTCTTTCCGGTGCCCGGGTTGCCCGTGAACGACATGTGCAGCGAAGGCGGCTGCGACTGCAGCCCCTGCTCCTGGCGCAGCTTGTCGATCAGGAGCAGCGCCGCGATGTCGCGGATGCGGCCCTTGACCGGTGCCAGGCCGATCAGCTCGGCGTCGAGCTGGTCGAGCAGCGCCTTCACGCCCGAGGACTCGAAGAGCTGCCTCGGTGCCGTGGCCATTGCGGCGGGGGTTTCGGTGGCGTCCATGCGTGCCTCTTGCAATGCGCGTGCGAAAGGGTTCGATCAGTAGCGGCTGCCTTCGGGCCGCGCCTGGGCCGCGTAGCTCTCGATGCTGTAGCGGATCGTGCGGCCCGGCTCCTCGGAGCGGATCAGGCGGAAGCCCGGTTCGTTCGACGGCCGGTTGACGATGAAGGACATCACGACCGACTCGGTGCCGTGCGTCGAGTCGAAGGCGGTCACGCGGATGTATTGCTGCGGGAAGGTCTTGCGGCAGGCCGCGAGTTCGAGCATGACGCCGGCCGCATCCTTGATGTCGAACATCGGGTTGCCGAACATCTCCCAGAAGGTGTTGCGCGGATGCGGGTCGTCGGTGTATTCGAGGCCGATGGCCCAGCCCTTGTCGAGGCAGTACTCGACCTGGCGGCTGATCTGCTCGTCGCTCAGGTCCGGCAGGAAGGAAAAGGTGCCTTGTGTGATTCGCATGTCTGTTGCTCCTGGAACTGGAAAAGGCGGATTCAGGCCACCGACGGCGTCGGCACGTAGTCCGAGGTGTCGGTGGAGGCGTAGTTGAAGGAGATCTCGCCCCAGGTGTCGAGCGCAGCCGCCAGCGGCGTGCACCACTTGGCCGCGTCGCGCAGGATCTGCGGTCCCTCGTTGGCGATGTCGCGGCCCTCGTTGCGCGCCAGCACCATGGCTTCGAGCGCCACGCGGTTGGCGGTGGCCCCGGCCTGGATGCCCTGCGGATGGCCAATGGTGCCGCCGCCGAACTGCAGCACCACGTCGTCGCCGAACAGGTCGAGCAGCTGGTGCATCTGGCCGGCATGGATGCCGCCCGAGGCCACCGGCATCACCTTGCGCAGCGCGCCCCAGTCCTGGTCGAAGTAGATGCCCCGCGGCAGGTCGACCTTGGTGTGCGTGTCGCGGCAGACGTTGTAGTAGCCCTGCACCGTCATCGGGTCGCCCTCGAGCTTGCCCACAGCCGTGCCCGCATGGATGTGGTCCACGCCCGCCAGGCGCATCCACTTCGCGATCACGCGGAAGCTCACGCCGTGGTTCTTCTGCCGCGTGTAGGTGCCGTGGCCCGCGCGGTGCAGGTGCAGGATCATGTCATTCTGGCGGCACCAGTGGCTCATCGACTGGATGGCCGTGTAGCCGACGACCAGGTCGATCATCACGATCACCGAGCCGAGCTCCTTGGCGAACTGTGCGCGGCGGTACATCTCTTCCATGGTGCCGGCCGTGACGTTCAGGTAGCTGCCCTTGACCTCGCCGGTGGCGGCGCTGGCCTTGTTGACCGCGTCCATCACGAACAGGAAGCGGTCGCGCCAGTGCATGAAGGGCTGCGAGTTGATGTTCTCGTCGTCCTTCATGAAGTCGAGCCCGCCGCGCAGGCCCTCGTACACCACGCGGCCGTAGTTGCGGCCCGAGAGTCCGAGCTTCGGCTTGGTGGTCGCGCCGAGCAGGGGCCGGCCGAACTTGTCGAGCCGCTCGCGCTCCACCACGATGCCGGTCGGCGGGCCGGGGAAGGTCTTGACGTAGGCCACCGGGAATTTCATGTCCTCCAGCCGCGCGGCCTTCAGCGGCTTGAAGCTGAAGACGTTGCCGATGATGGAAGCCGTCACGTTGGTGATGGAGCCTTCCTCGAACAGCGAGAGGTCGTAGGCCACGTAGCAGAAGTACTGGCCCGGGTTGTTGGGCACCGGCTCGACCTTGTAGGCCTTGGCGCGGTACATGTCGCAGGCCGTGAGGCGGTCGGTCCACACCACGGTCCAGGTGGCGGTGGACGATTCGCCGGCCACCGCAGCGGCGGCCTCGATGGCGTCCACGCCTTCCTGCGGCGTGATGCGGAAGAGCGCGAGGATGTCGGTGTCCTTGGGCACGTAGTCGCCGTCCCAGTAGCCCATCTGCGCGTACTTGAGCACACCGGCCGAGTAGCGCTTCTTGGCGTCGGTGATCTGGATTGCTTCGTTCATGTTGCCCATGGAGTGCCTCTCGAAAAGAAGGGGTTTGGTGCTGTCTGGTGAAGTGAATGTAGGCCGCATGAAAGATAAAGAAAAATTAAATCTTTTGACATTCACATTTGCCAAACCTAATATCACTTCATGCCTCTTTCCAAGCACGCGAGCTTTCGCCAGCTCGCCACCTTCCACGCCGTGGCGCGGCTCGGCAGCGTTTCGCTTGCTGCAGACGAAATGCACCTGACGCAACCCGCGGTGTCGATACAGATCGGCACGCTCGAGGAGTCGGCCGGCACGCCGCTCTTGCAGCGCACGGGCCGCGGCATCCGGCTGACCGAAGCGGGCGAGTTGCTCGCGAGCTATGCCGGCCGCATCCTCGACCTGTGGCGCGAGGCCGGCGACGAAATGGCCATGCTGCAGGGGGTGTTCTCGGGCACCTTGCGCGTGGGCGCCATCACCACGGCCGAGTACCTGCTGCCGCCCATCCTGGTGAACTTCGCCAAGGAGCACCCGAAGGTGAAGGTCAAGCTGCAGGTCGGCAACCGCGACGAGATCGTGCGCATGCTCGCGGGCCAGGAGATCGACATCGCCATCATGGGCCGCCCGCCCGCGGAGCTGAAGACCGACTCCAGCGCCTTCGCCAAGCACCCGATGGCCTTTCTCGCGGCGCCCTCGCATCCGCTGATGTCTGCGGCCAAGCCGAGCATCGCCCTGCTCTCGGACACGCGCATGCTGGTGCGCGAGCGCGGCTCGGGCACACGCACCACGGTCGAACGCTTCTTCAAGGACCACGGCCTGCCGCTGCGCATCGGCTCCGAGCTGTCGAGCAACGAGGCCATCAAGCAGATGTGCGCCGCGGGCTTCGGCATTGCGTTTTTGTCGATGCACACCTGCGTGCTCGAGATGAACGCGGGCCTGCTGGGCGTGCTGCCGGTGCCGGGCAATCCGGTGGTGCGCGACTGGTACGTGATGCACCTGGCGTCGCGCCAATTGCCGCAGGTGGCGCTGGCCTTCGAGGACTACCTGCGCACGCATGGCCAGGCGCAGATCCAGCAGCAGCTCGGCACGCTGCCGGCACCTCGCACCGCTGCGAGGAAGCGCAGCGTGCGGCGCGCGGCCTGAGCTTTTCGGCGCGCGGTCTCAAACGCCCAGCTGCACCCGCATGCCGATCCACACCGCACGCGGCGCGCCCGGCGCCACGAACTGCGCATTGCGCCATGCATCGGGCGCCGCCACCACGCCGCTCGCATCGAAGCCGTTGCGGCCCAGCTGGCCCGCGGTGGCATAGCGGCGGTTGAACACGTTCGCCACCTTGGCAAAAAGCTCCACGTTGGGTCCAAGCTTCCAGCGTGTCGTGAGGTCGAGCAGTGCGTAGCCGCCGATGCGGCCGCTGCCGCTGAAATCGGCCCCGTCGGGTGCGTGCAGGCCGTTCTCGTTGCCGCGCACCGTCTGCTTCGAATACACGCGGTACTGCGCTCCCAGCGTCCACTCGGGCGTCACGCGCCAGTCGACATTGAGCTTGAGCGAATGCGCCGGCAGCCCCGGCAGGCGGTCGCCGCGGCGCACCGCGATCTCGCCCTCGCCGGTGCAGGCGGGGCTGGTCTCGGCGCTGCTGTTCGCTTCGGCCACGAGGCAGGCCGGCGAGTCGTACCTCGCGCGCAGGTAGCTGTACGACAGCGACCAGTCGACGCGGTCCGTCTGCTGCGAAAGGCCGAGTTCCACGCCCTGGCGCAGGGTGCGCCCGAAGTTGCTGAAGTAGCCGCGCGAGAGCCCGCTGCTCACGAACAGCAGGTCGTCCTTGTTGACGGTGCGGAACACCGAGGCGTTCCAGCGCATGCCGGACTCGAGCGTGCCGCGCAATCCGGTTTCGAATGTCTGCGACACCACCTGCTTGAGCGGCGGATCGGACTGCAGCGCATTGGGCAGCACGCAAGCGTTGGCCGGGTCGGAGCAGCCGAGCTCGATCGGGCTCGGCGCGCGGCTGCCCTGGCTCCAGCCCGCGTAGGCCGTGAGCCGCGGCGTGGCCTGCCATGTGAGGCCGATGGCGGGATTGAACTTCTTGTAGCGGCCTTCGCCATCGAGCTGCGTGGACAGCCCGAGCAAGGCGCGCCCCTCGTCGCGGGTGCTCACGCGGGTGTCGTTGTAGCGGCCCGAGAGGCTCAGCTGCAGGTTCGGCCGCAGGCTCACCAGGTCGGAAAAATAGAGGCTCGCAGTGCGGCTCCTGCCCGCGAGCAGCGCATCGACTTCGGCTTCTTCCTGCGGCACCACCGCGCGCGTGGAGTCCAGCAGGCCCTCGGCCTCGGTCTGGCGGAAGTGCGTGCGCGCGCGGTCCACCGAGGCACCGAAGGTGAGCTGGTGAATGCCCGCGGCATAGGTCGACTGCAGCGCCACGCCTTCGCCATGCTGGCGCGTGTAGGTGCGGTTCTCCACGCCCGTGGCCTCGTTGTCCGGCGGATTGAAATCGTCGTTGAGGTCGCCATTGAGCGTGCTGTAGCGCGAACGCCGCGAGTAGGCGGTCATGGAAATCGTCTGCTGGTCGCTCAGGCGGTAGCTGGCGTTGAGCGTGAGCATCGACATGCGGTTGTTGGTGCGGTCGGGCCGCGTGTAGACCTGCTTGCGGTTCTGCATCAGCATCGACTCGGGCAGCAGGCCGTTGCCGATCATCCGGTTGTCGCCATGGGTGAAGCTCAGGTCCCAGGAAAGCCTTCCGCTGTCCTGCCCGACCTTGGCAAACAGCTGGCGCACGCGCGAGGGCGAGAAATTGCGCCAGCCGTCTTCGTTGAGGCCGCCGAGCGCGAGGAACAGGTGCCCGCCTTCGGCCAGCTTGCGGCCATGCGTGAGCTCGGTGCTCACGCGGCCGAAGGAGCCGGCCTGCAGCTCCAGCTCGGTGCCGGGGTGCGTGTCGCCGCGCTTGGTCTGCAGCGACAGCGCACCGCCGAGCGTGTTGAGGCCGAACAGCGGGTTGGAGCCCGGCAGCAGCGTGATGCTCGAGATGGCGGCCTTCGGGATCAGGTCCCAGTTCACCACGTCGCCGAAGGGCTCGTTGATGCGCACGCCGTCCTGGTACACCGACAGGCCCTGCGGCGTGCCGAGCACCGGGCTCGCGCTGAAGCCGCGGTAGTTCACGTCGACCTGGTACGGGTTGCCCTGGATCTCGTTCACGTTCACGCTGGGCAGCTGCGTGGCCATGAAGTCCGGCAGGTTCAGGCTCTGCACGCGGCGCAGGTGCAGGTCGTCGGCGGTCTGCACGTTGGACGGAATCTGGTCCTTCGGCACCTCGATGCCCGGCACCGGCGTGGTGGCGACCACCTCGACGGCCGGCAGGCTGCCCGGCTGGGCCGCGCCGGCCTCCTGCGCCTGTCCGGGCATGGGGCAGGCAGCGGCCGCCACGGCAAGGCCGATCAGCCGGCGGGTGGTGGGCAATTTCGGTCGGCTCACGGCGTTCTCCCCCTCAAGTGCCGGTGCGCGCGAGGCCCAGCTTTTCGACGATGGCGCGCTCCTGCGCGAAGATTTCGCGGCACGACTGCGCGTAGGCCTCCGGACCGAGGTAGTCGACCTCCTGGTCGTACTTGGCGAGTTCGTCCCTGAAGCGCGGGTCGAACATGGCTTTCTTGAAAGCGTCGTGCAGCACCGCCACCACGCCGCGCGACAGGCCGCGCGGGCCGGCCAGCCCATAGGGCGACTTGGCCACGATGTCGAAACCGAGCTCGCGCAGCACGGGCACCTGTGGCCAGCGCTTCGAACGCTCGCCGGAAAAGATCGCCAGCAGCCGCAGCGTGCCCGCATCGACCGCGGGCCCGAAGCCGGTGGAATTGACGCCGGCCATCACCTGCCCGCCCGCAATCGCGTTGAGCTGCTCGGCCGTGCCCTTGTACGGCACATGGATGTAGCGCAGGCCGCGCGCCGTGAACAGCGTCTCCAGCACCATGTGCGGCGTGGTGCCGATGCCGTTGGTGGCAATGGTCAGTTCGCCGGGCCGGGCCCGCGCGAATGCGAACATGTCTTCGAGCGAACGCATCGGGCTGCCGGCCGCGACCAGCACGCCGAAGGTGACGCTGGACACCTGGATGATCGGCGTCACGTCGCGGATCGGGTCCCACAGCACCTTCTGCGTGTGCGGCGCGCGGAACACCGGCTGCGGCATCTGGGCGATGGTGTAGCCGTCGGGCCGCGCCTGCTGCAGCACCGGCATGGCCAGCGTGCCGCCGGCGCCGCCGCGGTTTTCGGTCAGCACCGGCTGCCCGAGCGCAACCGAGGCCAGCTCGGCCAGGATCCGCAGCGAGATGTCGGTGGCGCCGCCCGCGGGCCAGGGCACCCACAGCGTGACGGGCCGCGAAGGAAAGGGCTCGGTCGACGCCATCGCCCGGGCCAAGGGCAATGCGCCCAGTGCCAGCACGCCGGCCCCGCGCAGCCAGCTGCGCCGGGTGGCGCCGCCCTGCCCGCCCGCGGCCTGCCTCCGGCTCATGGCCCGCCTCCGCCGCGCTTGGTCAGGCCGCCGAAGCCGCGCTGCGGGTCGTAGCCCCAGCAGGCGAGCCCGAAGAAGACGACCAGGCAGCCCAGCACCACGTAGGGCGCCAGGCCCGGGTCCTTGCCGTAGAGCGCGAAGCGGATCCACTCCACCGCGTAGGTGAAGGGATTGAAGCGCGCCAGCTGGTACACCCATTCGGCGCCCGATTCCTGCAGCTTCCACAGCGGGTAGAGCGCGGTCGAGAGGAAGTACATCGGGAAGATGACGAAATTCATCGTGCCCGCGAAGTTCTCCAGCTGCTTGATGTGCACCGACAGCAGCAGCCCGAGCGCGCCCAGCATGAGCGCGCCGGCCGCCAGCGCCACCAGCGCATGCAGGCCGGCAAGCGACAGCAGCGGCAGCTCGGTGCCGATCAGCGCCGCCACCACCACGAACACCAGCGCCTGCAGCACCGACAGCAGCGCGGTGGCGCAGAGCTTGGAGAACAGCAGCCACGGCCGCGGCAGCGGCGCCGTGAGCAAGAGGCGCATCAAGCCCATCTCGCGGTCGTAGACCATGGCCAGCGACGACTGCATGCCGTTGAACAGCAGCACCATGCCGACCAGCCCCGGCACGATGTAGACGTCGTACGGAATGTAGGTGTCGTAGGGCTCGACGATCGCGACGCCGAACACGTTGCGGAAACCGGCCGCGAACACCGCCAGCCACAGCAGCGGCCGCACCAGCGCCGACACCAGCCGGCCGGTCTGCTGCGAGAACTTGTAGAGCTCGCGCAGCATGATGGCGCGCATCGCCTGCAGCGCGTGGCCCAGCCCGCGACGCGCCAGCGGTTCGGCCTGTTCGCCCGCAGGCTTTGGGGTTTCTAGCGCGCGATCGGACATAGCTTCTCCGGTGCATCGGCGCCCAGCGTGTCGAGCACGTTGCGCGGGTGCAGCACGCCTTCGGCCGGCGCCTGCGCGATCACGCCCTGCCCATCGGTCAGCAGCATGGGCTGGCGCAGCTGGCCGTCCCAGGCGCGGAAGCTCAGGCTGGTGCCCTTGGACCCGTCGAGCGTGCTCTTGCCGATGGCCTGGGCCCAGGCCGCATTCGGCCCCTTGGGCGCGGCAATGGCGGCGGCCGCCAGGGTCTTGCCGGCCATCCATGCGGCCCAGTCCTGCGCGGTCATCGGGCGTTTCGCGGCCTTGGCGAAGCGGCGCGAGACCTGCGGCGCGCCGTAGCGCTCGAACTGCGCATGCCAGGCCAGCGCCACCAGCCCGCCGTCGCCCACCACCGGCCGCGGCAGCACCGTGCGGTAGGGCAGCATGCGCGCGAATTCGCCGTCGCTGTCGACCACCCACACGGCGTCATAGCTGTTGCCGGCCGTGAGCAGCAGCGGGTTGGCGAGATCACGCTCGCGCGGGTCGGCCGAGAGCTTGAACGGCTTGCTGGCCACCACCTGCAGGCCGTAGCGCCTGATCGACGCCTGCACGGTGGCCGCACGCAGCGCGTCCTGCGGGCTGCCACCCACCAGCAGGAGCAGCTTGCTCCATTTGCGCGACACCAGCGTCTGCGCCAGCGCATCGCTGCGCATCCGTTCACTGGGAATCAGGTGGAACATGCGGGCGCGGCAATCCTGCTGGCGCAGCCGGTCGGAGGCGTCGCCCAGGTTCAGCACCGGCAGCTTCACGGCATCGGCCACGGCCAGCGTCCATTCGGCCGGCAGGTCGGTCAGCAGCACCGCCGCGCCGTTCTTCTCGGCCGCCACCGCGGCGGCGCGCGCCGCCTCGAGGGTCGCGGCCGGCGCGCTGGCCAGCGCCACCTCGGCACCCGCGGCCTCCAGTTCGAACTTCGTCTCCTCGAGCGCGACCTCGAGCCCGTCGGAAAGCCGGCCGCCCGGGTGTCCCAGGTAGGCACGCTCCAGCCGCGAGCGCTCCAGGCGCGGATCGTCGTCCGGCGTGATCAGCGTGGCCTTGAGCACGGCCGCGCCCGCCGCCGCCGGCGCCACGAGCGCCACGGCCATCAACCACGCGCCCGCGAAGCAGGAAGCCGTTGCGCGCGTCCTCATTCGACGATCACGAGCCCATAGGGCACGCGCCCTACCGGAACGCTCTTGACGGCCTTGGCGCCGGCCACGTCGACCACCGTCACGTCGTCGCTCAGGCCGTTGACGACGTAGAGCCGCGCCTGCGCCTTGTCGAGCGTGACGTTCCAGGCCCGCTTGCCGACCAGCACCAGCGAGCCGACCTTGCGGCCGGGCACGTCGACGAAGGCCACGTGGTTGGCGCGGCCAAGGCCCACGAAGGCCCGCTTGCCGTCGCTCGTCATCTGGATGCCCACGGGCGTGATGTCCTCGGCGCGCGCGCCTTTCACTTCGAACTTGAGCGTGTCGATCACCTCGTTGGTGGCGGTGGAGACGATACTGACGCTCGCGCCCAGCTCGTTGGTGACCCAGAGCTCCTTGCCGTCGGGCGTGATGGCCATGCGCCGCGGGCGCTTGCCGACCTTGATGTTCTTCACGACCTTGCCGCTGGCCGTGTCGATCACGTGCACCAGGCTTGCCACCTCCGACGTGACGTACAGCGTCTTGCCGTCGGCGCTGACCTTGACGCCCTCCGGCTCCGCGCCCACCTTGACCGAGCGCAGCTTCTTGCCGCTGGCCGCGTCGATGAAGCTGGCCTCGCCCGCATCCTCGTTGGAGACATAGATGACCTTGCCGTCGGGCGACAGGTCGAAAGCCTCGGGTTCGTCGCCCAGCGGAATGCGCCGCACCGACTTGCCGCTCGCGGGGTCGATCAGGTCGGCCTGGTTGGAATCGGTGCAGGCCACCATGATCTGGCGCTCGGGCGTGAGCTGGATGTGGCGCGCGCGCTTGCAGGTCGGGATCGTGCCCTTCACGGCCAGGGTTGCCAGGTCGATCATCGTCAGCGCGCTGTCCTTCTCGCTCGACACATAGGCGGTGCCCTGCGCCAGCGCGGCGGCGCTTGCGGCGGCCAGCGCGAACGCGCTAGCGGCCGCGCGGAACCGGGCGCGCGCAAGCGGGGGCAGGAAAGGTTGCGGCATGCGATGTCTCCATTCTTTTTGGCTCGGATAGTTCTTGATTCAGGCGGTGCGTGCGATGAAGCCCGCCTCCAGCGTGGCGCCGCCAAGGCTCTGGCCCACCTGCGCCGGCGTTCCGTCCGCCAGCAGCTGTCCCTTGTGCAGCACCAGCACGCGGTCGGCCTCCTCGGCCTCCTCGACCCGGTGCGTGGCCCACAGCACGCACACGCCGCGCTCGCGCACATCCGCATGCAGGGCCGCGAGCAGATCCTGGCGCGATCTGGGATCGAGCCCGACGGTGGCTTCGTCCATCAGCAGCACGGCAGGCCGGTGCAGCCCTGCGCGCGCCAGCTCGACCTTGCGCCGGTTGCCGCCCGACAGCTCGCGCACCTTGCGGTCGAGGTCGGCGTCGATGTTCAGGCGCTCGCAGGCCGACGCAATGCGCTCGGCCGCAAGCCGCCGCGGCAGGCCGTGCAGGTCGGCCTGGAACAGCAGGTTGCGCCGGATGCTCAGGTCGAGGTCGAGCGACATCTGCTGGAACACGACGCCGATGTGCCGCAGCGCCGCAGTCGCCGAACGGCGCAGCGAATGGCCGGCCACCTCGACCTCGCCTTCGTCGGCCGCGAACATGCCCGTGAGCACCTGGAACAGCGTCGACTTGCCCGCGCCGTTGGGTCCGAGCAGCGCCACGAACTGGCCCGCAGGCAGATGCAGCGACAACGACTGCAGCGCCGTGCGCGTGCCATAGCGCTTGGTTAAGTCGATGGTTCGCAGCATGTAGATCGATGGGATTCGCCGGGCTTTGGGCGTCTCAATGGTATGGGCCGTTTGCCTTCGAGCCGCAAATTCCGTGCCTCTGGAATTCGAGGGTTTTCACCGTGATGCGTCGCCGTCCGTTGGCTCGCGCGAAGGCCTGCCAGCCCGCTGCAAGCCATGGCCGCCCGACATTCGTCACGTCGCACGAGACACTTTGCGTCAAATTTGATGCGCACATGATGCAGGGCTACGGCAATGCGTGGCGGGAGGCCCCGGCCAGCACACCGAACGCCCGGGATTTCCCTAGGTCCGGATCGCGTTGCAGCACGCCGCCGCGCACTGCGCGAAGGCCGCCTCGCGCACGCCTGTTCCGAGTGGCGCCACCTGTCTTCGCATGAAGCGCGCACCGGCTGCCGAAGTGCTCCACGCTGGAACTGGCAGGCATGGATGTTGCGGACCGCAGCATTCGCCAAGGTGATCGAAAGATCCGCAGGCTGCCGCCATGACCATGTTCAAAACCCACTGAAATGTGAGGAGACATCTATGAAGTTTTCCAGGCAGATCGCCGGCCGTCTCGTACGGCATATCGGCGTCGCGATGTTGGCTCTTCCGGCCTTGGCGCTAGCCAATGCCGACGTCGAGAAAAACATCGCCAACTCCAAGAACTGGGCCACGCAAGCGGGCGATATGTTCAACCAGCGATACAGCAAGTTGAATCAGATCACCAAGAGCAACGTGGGCAAGATGCAGGTCGCGTGGACTTTCTCCACCGGCGTGCTGCGCGGCCACGAGGGTTCGCCCCTGGTGGTCGATGGCGTCATGTACCTGCACTCGCCGTTCCCGAACAAGGTGTTCGCGCTCGACGTGGAAACCCAGAAGATCCTGTGGAAGTACGAACCCAAGCAGGACCAGTCGGTGATCGCGGTCATGTGCTGCGACACGGTGAACCGCGGGCTTGCCTATGCGGAAGGAAAGGTCTTCCTGCAACAGGCCGACACCACCCTGGTGGCGCTCGACAGCAAGACCGGCAAGGTGGTGTGGACCGTGAAGAACGGCGATCCGAAGGTCGGTGCCACCAACACCAACGCACCCCACGTCTTCAAGGACAAGGTCATCACCGGCATCAGCGGCGGCGAGTTCGGCGTGCGCGGCTTCCTTGCAGCCTACAACATCAAGGACGGCAAGCTGGCCTGGAAGGGCTACAGCACCGGCCCGGACGAAGAAATGCTGATGGACCCGGCCAAGACCATGACCTGGACCGACGGCAAGATGGCGCCCGTGGGCAAGGACTCTTCGCTGAAGACCTGGAAGGGCGACCAGTGGAAGATCGGCGGCGGCACCACCTGGGGCTGGTACAGCTACGACAAGGCGACCAATGCCGTGTACTACGGCACCGGAAACCCGTCGACCTGGAACCCCTCGCAGCGGCCCGGCGACAACAAGTGGTCCATGAGCATCTGGTCGCGCGACGTCGACACCGGCAAGGTCAACTGGGTCTACCAGATGACGCCGTTCGACGAGTGGGACTTCGACGGCATCAATGAAATGATCCTGGCGGACATCAACGTCAAGGGCAAGCCGACCAAGGCGCTGGTGCACTTCGACCGCAACGGCTTCGCCTACACGCTGGACCGTGTGACCGGCGCGCTGCTGGTGGCCGAGAAGTACGACCCCAAGGTGAACTGGGCCACGCACGTCGACATGAAGACCGGCCGGCCGCAGGTGGTGGCCAAGTACTCGACCGCGCAGAACGGCGCCGATGTCAACACCAAGGGCATCTGCCCGGCGGCACTGGGCAGCAAGGACCAGCAACCGGCTTCCTACGACCCCAACACCAAGCTCTTCTACGTGCCGACGAACCACGTCTGCATGGACTACGAGCCGTTCAAGGTCGAGTACACGGCAGGCCAGCCGTACGTGGGCGCCACGCTCTCGATGTACCCCACGCCGGGCAGCCATGGCGGCATGGGCAACTTCATCGCCTGGGATGCGGGCACCGGCAAGATCGTGCAGACCAAGGCCGAGAAGTTCTCGGTGTGGAGCGGTTCGCTGAACACCGCGGGCGGGATCTCCTGCTACGGCACGCTGGAAGGCTACCTGAAGTGCGTGGATGCCAAGGACATCAACAAGGAGCTGTTCAAGTTCAAGACCCCGTCCGGCATCATCGGCAACGTGTTCACCTATGAGCACAAGGGCAAGCAGTACGTCGGCGTGTTCTCGGGCATCGGCGGCTGGGCCGGCATCGGCATGGCTGCGGGCATCGACCCCGAGAAGAGCACCGAAGGCCTGGGCGCCGTCGGCGGCTACAAGGACCTCGCCCAGTACACCGAGCTCGGCGGCTCGCTGACTGTCTTCGCGCTGCCCAACTGAAGCGTTACTACCGAGGCGCCATCGGACAGATGGACGCAACATGCGAACCGGGAGAGCACTCGCTCGAGGGCTCTCCCCCGCGCACTTTCAAAAGATACCCGGAGACCCAGGAGCCATGAAATTTCGTAAGTCAACGTTGCTGCCTTCCCTCGTCCTGCTCGCCGGCGTGGCCTGCACACTGGCCATTGCCGCGCCAGACCCCGCGCCCTACAAGGTCACCGACGGCTACAAGGTGGATCCCGAAACCATGAAGGGTTTCCGCACCTGGCGCTCCGCGGCCTGCGACCGCTGCCATGGACCCAACCAGGAAGGGATGGTGGGACCGTCCCTCATCAACAGCCTCAAGACGATGAAGAAGGAAGACTTCATCAAGACCGTGCGCGACGGCAGGCTCGACAAGGGCATGCAGAGCTTCGGCAACAACCCGGCGGTGATGGAGAACATCAACCAGCTCTACGCCTACCTCAAGGGCCGGTCCGACGGCGCCATCACCCGCGCCCGAGTGGAAGAAAACAAATGACGACGCGGCAGCCTGCTGCCAAGCCGCTTTCCATCGGCGCCCGCCTGCGGGCGGGCCTCCTGGGCGCAGCCTGCTGCTGCGCGCTGGTGCCGGCGCTGGCCCAGGAAACACCGCCGCGCAAGGCGCTGCGCGTCTGCCAGGATCCCAACAACATGCCCTTCTCCAACACCAAGGCAGAAGGCATCGAGAACCGCATCGCCGAGCTGTTCGGCAAGGCGCTCGGCCTGCCGGTCACCTACTACTCGTTCCCGCAGCGGCTGGCCTTCTTCCGCAACACGCTGCGCTTCAAGCTGCCGGGGCAGGACTACCCCTGCGACATCGTGATGGGCGTGCCCGTCGGCCTCGACGAAGTCTCGGTCACCAAGCCCTACTACCGCTCGACCTACGCGCTGGTCTTTCCCAAGGGCAAGGGCATGGACAACGTGGCCTCGGCGGAAGACTTCCTCAAGCTCGACCCGGCCAAGCTCAAGTCGCTGCGCATCGGCATCTACGACCGCTCGCCGGCTTCGCAATGGCTCAACAAGCACGGCCTGCTGGAGCAGGGTGTGCCCTACAAGCTCATGAGCGCCGACCCCGCGCAGTACCCGGGCGAGATCGTCGAGAAGGACCTGGCCGAAGGCAAGCTCGACGCCGTGGTGGTCTGGGGCCCGATCGCGGGCTACTTTGCGCGGCGCGTCAAGAACCCGGCCCTCGTCGTGGTGCCGCTCAAGTCCGAGAAGGGCGTGCGCCTCGACTACCAGATGGCCATGGGCGTGCGCTACGGCGAGCGCGAATGGAAGCAGCAGGTCGAAGGACTGATCGAGTCCAAGGCACCCGAGATCCAGACCATCCTCAAGGAGTTCGGCGTACCGCTGGTCGATGCATCGTTCGGGGTTCCCACCAACTGAGTTGCCGTTTTCCCCATGCGCTTCGCCATCGCCGCTTCGCTCTGCGTTCTTCTCTTGTCTCCCCCGGCCTCGCATGCCGAGCCCGACAAGCGCGACTTCTCGCCCGCCGAACGCCTGCTGTTCATGACCCCGCAGCTCAAGGACCTGCAGGCGCCCATGCTGCTGCGCTACACCTTCGGCAAGACCGGCAGCTTCGAGGACGCGTTTGCCGACAGCGTGACCGTGTCCCTGAGCGCCAAGGAAGACGGCCGCTGCTGCGACGCCAAGGGCGTGTTCCTGAGCGGTGCGCACAAGCTCCTGGTGCCCGACGTGCCGGCCGCCGAAGGCAATCCCGTGATCCTCTATTTCCTGGAGCACGACGTGCGCGAGATGAAGCGCCTCACGCGCGGCTCCGAATACCACTTCCGCAAGCGCATCCGCATGGGGATCTACCAGGACGCCGAAGTGCGCGACGTGTCGCTGCGCTACCAGGGCCGCGCCATCAAGGGCAAGGAAATCGTCTTCAGCCCCTTCCTGGACGACCCGAACCGGCCGAAGTACGAAAAGTTCGCGACCAAGACCTACCGCTTCACGCTGTCCGACGCGGTGCCGGGCGGCGTCTACGGCATTCGCACCTCCATTCCGGGCGACAGCGCCGCGGCCCAGCCCCTCATGGTCGAGGAGCTCCTGATCGACGGGGCCAAGGCGCCGGCGCGCTAGCGCCTGCTGCCGCTCACGAAATTCTTCCAGCGAACGCCATGAACAAAACAGTCCGACTTCTTCTTTGTCTTCTCGGCCTGCCGATGGCCGTGCATGGCGCGACGCATGCCAACAACGACTTTCCCACGCTGGACCGCGTGCTGTACGTGCAGGAATGCATCGCGGCCCACCCCGATGCGGGCCACTTCGAAATGGCCAGCAAGTGCTCCTGCGCGGTCGACACACTGGCCAGGGAGATCAGGTATTCGGAATACGTGGACCTGAGCACCGCCGCCAAGGCCACCACCATCGGTGGCGAGCGCGGCGGCTACATCCGCGACTCGGAAAAGCTGCAGGCCGACATCAAGCGCTACAAGGCGCTGCAGGCCAAGGCCAACAAGGGCTGCTTCATCGGCCCGCCGACCGCGCGCTGAGCCGCGTCCCGGGCCGGTCGATCGCCATGACGGGTATCGCGACACCTGTGCACGCCGGGGTTGCCTCCCTGCTGCTGCTGTGCACTTCGGCCTGGGCTGCGCCGTTCGCCTACATCACCAACCAGGGCAGCCACGACGTGTCGGTGATCGACCTCGCCTCGCAGCAGGTGGTGGCCACGGTGCCGGTGGGCCGCTCGCCGGCCGGCGTGGTGGCATCGAGCCGCGCGGGCCGGGCCTTCGTCTCCAACCCCGACAGCAAGACCATCTCGGTCATCGACATGCGCCAGCAGAAGGTCGTGGACACGCTGCCGGCCGGCGACGGGCCGGTGGGCATCGACATCTCTCCCGACGGCCGGCGCCTGTACGTGGCCGACTGGTACAGCCGCCGGCTGCTGGTGCTCGACGCACAAGCCACCGGGGCCGCGAAACCGCTGGCCTCGATCGCGGTCGGCCGCGCGCCTGCCGGCGTGGCCGCACATCCAGGCGGCGCCACCGTTTTCGTGGCCGAGCGCGACGACGACAGCGTGGCCGTGGTCGACACTGCCGCGCAGCGCGTGCTGGCGCGCGTGCGCGTCGGCAGCCATCCGTTCGCGCTGCTCTACGACGCGCCGCGTTCGCGCCTCTACGCGCTCAACGTGCAGAGCAACGACATCTCGGTGGTGGACATGCGCGACATCCGCCGCCCAGCCGTCATTGCCACCGTGAAGGCCGGCAAGGCGCCCTACGGCGCGGCGCTGGCCGAGGGCGGCGCGCTGCTCTACGTGACCAACCAGCACGAAGACTCGGTCAGCGTGATCGACGCCGCCTCGCTGAAGCTGCTGCGCACCCTCCCCGGCTTTGCCTACCCCGAAGGCATTGCCGCGCACGGCGACCGCGTCTACGTCGTGAACTGGATGGACGACAACGTGCAGGTGCTGGACGCCGCGAGCGGACAGAAGCTCAAGACCATCGCCACGGGGCAGAACAGCCGCGGCTTCGGCGCCTTCATCGGCGCGCCGATGGAGCCCTGACCTTTTTTCGGACCGACCTTTTTTCTTCTCACCTCATCACGGATATTTCCATGCTGACACATCCCTCCGGCCGACGGGCGCTCTCCGTTCTTCTCGCATCGTTCCTGCTTGCCGCATCGGCCCCGAGCCAGGCCCACGGGCCGACGCGCCAGAAGGTGAGCGAGAAAGTCACCATCGAGGCACCGGCCGATGCCGTCTGGGCCAGGATCAAGAACTTCAACGCGCTGAAGGACTGGCATCCGGCCGTGGCCGACAGCCCGGCCGACAAGGGCAATACCGAAGGCTCGGTGCGCACCGTCAAGCTCAAGGCCGGCGGCACGCTGGTCGAGACGCTCGAGGGCTACGACGACGCGAAGATGAAATACAACTACCGCGCCAAGGATGGCGGCGCACTGCCGGTCACCAACTACACCTCCGTGCTCTCGGTGGTGGCCGACGGCGGCAAGTCGGTCGTCGAATGGCGCGGCGCCTTCTACCGCGGCTATCCCAACAACGATCCGCCGCCGGACAAGAACGACGAAGCCGCCATCAAGGCCGTGACCGGCGTCTACCGCGACGGGCTCGCCCACCTGAAGAAGATGATGGAGTCGAAGTAGCCCCGGGGCACCGGACACCACCATGGGCACCGAAGAACAACTCGAAGACTGGCGCCGCCTCGCGCTGCGCGTCGAAAGCGAAGTCGCGAAAGCGGTGATCGGCCAGGCCGAAACGATTCGCCTCATCAACGTGGCGCTGTTCGCGCGTGGCCATGTGCTGCTCGAAGGCGACGTGGGCGTCGGCAAGACCACGGTGCTGCGCGCCTTCTCGCGCGCCATCGGCGGCGATTTCGAGCGCGTCGAGGGCACGGTCGACCTGATGCCCGGCGACCTGGTCTATCACACCTACGTGGACGCCGAAGGCCGGCCGCGCATCGATCCCGGGCCGCTGCTGCGCCACGGCGAGCGCCTGGTCACCTTCTTCTTCAACGAGATCAACCGGGCCCGGCCGCAGGTGCAGTCGCTGCTCTTGCGCGCGATGGCCGAGCGCACGGTGTCGGCCTTCGACCGCGAGTACAGCTTTCCGCACATGACGGTGTTCGCCGACCGCAACAAGGTCGAGCGCGAAGAGACCTTCGAACTGGCTTCGGCGGCGCGCGACCGCTTCATGTTCGAGCTGAACATGCCCAAGCCGGCCGACCGCGGCATCCGCCAGTCGCTGGTGTTCGACACCGCCTACCACGATACCGAAAGCCTGATCGACAAGGTGGCGCCGGCCATCCTGCCCTGGGACCGGCTCAACGCCATCGGCGCGCAGGTGCAGCGCAGCGTGCGTGCCAGCGAGACCATCGAGCGCTATGTGCTCGACGTGTGGGAGGCCACCGAGGCGCCGCAGAAGTTCGGCATCCGGCTCGATGGCGTGGACATGGACCGCCTGATCCTGGCTGGCGCCAGCCCGCGCGGCATGAGCGCGCTGCTGCGCGCGGCGCGCACCGTGGCCTGGCTTGAGGGCCGCTCGCACCTGGAGCCCGCCGACCTGGCGGCGGTGCTGCCCTCGGTGCTCGGGCACCGCGTCTTCTTCACGCCGGTGTACGAGCTGCGCCGGGCCGAGCTGTCGGAGGCGTTGGTCACCCAGATCATGGACAAGATCGCCGCCCCATAAGATGAACGCCCCCCGAAGCGCCTTCGGCGCCTCCCCCCACTGGGGGGCGCACCCAGCGGCCCGGCAAAGCCGGTTCCGCGGGTGCACGCGTCTGTGCGACACGCAGGCCTTCCTCGGGGCCAACCGGCGGAACGCCAAGGCCTGTTGACACCATGCAGAGGGTCGACGAATTCCACTACCAGCTGCCGCGCCGCTTCGGCGGCTGGCGCCCGGGTGCGCAGCGCGGCCTGAGCCAGGGCAGCGGACAGGAATTCGCTGCGCACCGGCGGCTGTTCGACCATCCTGACCCGCGCCGCATCGACCTGCGCGCGAGCGTGCGCGAAGGCCGCGGCGACTGGCTGGTGCGCATCCATCGGCTGCGCGTGGCGATTCCGGTGCACGTGGTGGTGGATGTGTCGGCCTCGATGCATTTCGGCGCCGAGCGCCGCAAGCTCGACGTGGTGGCCGACCTGGTCGAGGCGCTGGGCTACAGCGCCTTTCGCGCCGGCGACACGGTCGGCCTGCTGGCCTTCGACCAGCGCGAGCGCCAGGACCTCTTCGTGCCGGCGCGCCACAGCCGCGGCAACGGCAGCCTGATGGCGACGATGCTGCGTGACTGCCAAGCTGCCGCGGGCCCGGCGCCCACCGACGGCAGCGCGCTGGCAGGCTTGCGCCGCGCCACCGAACGCCTGGTGGGCCGCGGCGGACTGGTGTTTCTCGCGTCCGACTTTCACTGGCCGATCGCCGCGCTGGGTGAGCTGCTCGAACAGTTCTCTCCGGCGTGCGTCGTTCCGCTGGTGGTCTGGGACCCGGCCGAGGTCGAACCGCCCGAGGCCCGCGCGCTGGTCGCCCTGCGCGACGCCGAAACCGGCGCGCGGCGCAGCCTGTGGATGCGCGATTCGCTGCGCACGCGGTGGCGCGAATCGGTCGCGGCGCGCCGCGCCGAACTCAGCGCGCTGTTCAATGCGCACGGCATGCCGCCCTTTCACCTGCAGGGCCGCTTCGACGCAGAAGCGCTCACGCGCTATTTCCTGGAGACGGCGGCATGAGCGCAACGAACCTCGTTCATCCCGCGGCGCTGGCATTGGCGCTGCTTCTGACCGCCGTGCCCGCCGGTTTTGCGCGCGCCGCCGATCCCGCCACGCCAGCCGCAGCCGCAGCCGCCACCATCGAGCAGCCGCGCAGCTTCGGCCACGTGCTCGGCGACCTGCTCACGCAGCGCGTGCTGCTCGAGCACCAAGGCCGGCCGCTCGAGCCCGGTGCGTTGCCCGCCGCGGCCCGCATCGATCTCTGGCTCGAACGCAGGCCATCGCGCATCGAGACCGATGCACAGGGCAGGCGCTGGCTCGCCATCGAGTACCAGCTCATCAATGCGCCGCGCGCGCTGACCGCCATCTCGCTGCCGGCCCTGACGATCGCCACCGTCGCGGGCCCTGCGCTCGCCTTGCCCGCCTGGCCGCTCAGCATCGGGCCGCTGGCGCCGGCGGAAACCTTTGGCCAGGGCGATCTGCAGCCGCTGCGGCCGGACCGGCCGGTCACGGCGCTTCCGACCTACGCCATCGAACAGCATCTGAAGCTCTCGCTCCTGGCGCTGCTCGCGGTGCTGCTGGCCTGGCTCGCCTGGTGGGCCTGGCGCAACATGCGCGAGGCACAGCAGCTGCCGTTCGCGCATGCCTGGCGCGAGCTCAAGCGCATCGATGACCCGGCAAGCCCCGAGGCATGGCGCGTGCTGCACCGCGCGCTCAACCGGAGCGCCGGCCGTGTCGTGCACGGCGCCAGCCTGCCGCAGCTGCTGGCCGATGCACCCTACCTGCGCCCGCTGCAGCCGCGGCTGGAAGATTTCTACCGCGAATCGACCCGGCGCTTCTTCTTCGCCGAAAGCGCCGCCGCGCCGGCGCAGCCCCAGGCCGCCTACCCGCTCAAGCCGCTGTGCCGCGCGCTGCGCAATGCGGAAAAGCACCACCGGCACTGACCGGCAGACAGAGCCATGCGCTTCGACCTCGCCCAGCCCTGGATGCTCGTGCTGCTGCCGCTTGCGCTGCTGCCGTTGCTGCGCAAGCGAAGCGACACGCTGGGCTTCTCGTATGTGGGCTGGCTGCCGGCCGACCGCGTCGGGCGCCTGGTCGGCTTTCTGTGGCGCGCGTTCGCGGTCGGCGCCATGGCTTTCACGGTGCTCGGGCTCGCGGGGCCGGGGCAGTCGGGCGCCTTGGTCGAGCGCGCCGGGCGCGGCGCCGAGGTGCTGATCCTGATGGACCGCAGCAGCAGCATGGATGCGACGGTGCACACCAACGGCCTGCAGACCGCGGGCCGCATGTCACAGGAGCCCAAGGCCAAGGTCGTGCGCGACCTGCTGAGCGAATTCGTCGCCAAGCGGCCCGACAACCGCTTTGCCTTCATGACCTTCAGCACGGTGCCTATCGCGGTGGTGCCGTTCACGCAGAAGACCGACACGGTGCAGGCCGCGCTTGCCGCCACCGCCATCGGCCGCGGCCTGCCCGAAACCCGCATGGGCGTGGCGCTGCTCGCGGCCATCGAGGAATTCGAAGGCCGCAGCTATTCGGGCAGCCGCGTGATCCTGATCGTTTCGGACGGCGGCGCCCAGCTCGACGAGCCGACGCGGCAGCGCATCCACGCCGGCCTTGCGCGCGAGAAGATCGGCCTGTACTGGATCTACGTGCGCAGCGGCCCCAACTCACCCAACCTCAACACCGAGACGGTTTCGGCCTACGGCCTTGGCGAGGAACTGGCGCTGCACCAGTTCTTCAAGACGCTGAGCACGCCCTACC
The DNA here is from genome assembly GCF_041154485.1 of Variovorax sp. V93. Lineage (NCBI taxonomy): Bacteria > Pseudomonadati > Pseudomonadota > Betaproteobacteria > Burkholderiales > Comamonadaceae > Variovorax > Variovorax sp. V93. Next base: position 3,118,980 of record NZ_AP028669.1, read on the forward strand.
GGCTCTACCAGGTCGACGACTCCAATGCCATGGCCGCCGCCATGGCCGAGATCGACCGGCAGCAGAATTTTCCGCTCACCATTCATGAGCGGGTCCCGCGGCGCGACCACGGCGCCGCGTTCTACCTGGCAGCGATGCTGTGCTGCGCAGGCCTGCTCGCCTGCCGCGCCGTGCAGCTGCAGAGCTGGCGGAAAGAAAGCGCTTCATGAAGCGACGCACGATTCACCTGGTCTTCGGCATGCTGAGCCTGTGCTGCGTGGGCGTGGCACTGGAGCGTGGGCTGCGGCTGCGCCACACCATGGGCCTGAATGCCGAGATCGCCCGCATCGCCGCCACGCCGGTCGGCAAGGACGCGACGACGGCGCCGATCTCTGCCCCGCGCGAACTGCAACTGGCCCAGGCGCTGGCCCTCTCGAAAGCCGGCGCGCACGATGCCGCGCTCAAGGGCTACGCGAGCCTGATCCAAGCCGGCGAGCGCGACCCGGTCGCGCAGCAGGCGCTGTTCAACCTCGGCAACATGTACCTGCGCCAGGGCATGGCGCAGGAGGCCGGCGCGCTGCCGCTGTTCGAACTCGGCAAGCAGCGGCTGCGCGACCTGCTGCGCGCCGCGCCCGAGGACTGGGACGCGCGCTACAACCTGGAGCGCGCGCTGCGGCTGGCGCCCGAGGACCAGGAAGCCTTCTCCGCCGAGCAGCAGCCGGCGCACGAGCAGCGCCGGGTCCGGGTGCCGGGCTTCGTCGCCGGAGACCTGCCGTGAAGCCGCCGCTGCCGCAACAGTGGCGCATCGCCTGGCGGCGCATCGGCGGCGGCACCGGCAGCTGGCCGCTGGTGCTGGCCCTGCTGCTGCTGGCGCTCGCGGTCTGGCCGCCGCGCGTGCAGCTACAGCGCCCGGTGTTCAACTGGCAGGTCAGCTTCGACATCACGCAGAGCATGAACGTCGAGGACGTGGAACTCGACCACACGGCGGTCAGCCGCCTCACGCTCGCGCGCGCCGCCATGCGCGATGTGCTCGGTGCACTGCCCTGCGGCTCCAAGGTGGGCTGGAGCGTCTTCGCGGACTACCGCTCGCTCGTGATCCTCTCGCCGGTCGAGGTCTGCAGCCACTATGAGGAACTGCTGGCCTCGCTCGAGCGCATCGACGGCCGCATGCGCTGGGCCAATGCGAGCAACGTGAGCAAGGGTGTGACCTGGGCCGTGCGCGGCGCGCGCAGCGTGGGGCCCGATACCCACTTCGTCTTCATCAGCGACGGGCAGGAATCGCCGCCGCTGCGCATCAACGAGACACCGCCGATGACGGACATCAAGCCCGGCGAAGTCCAGGGTTGGCTGATCGGCGTGGGCGGCGACGTGCCGGTGCCGATTCCCAAGACCGGCAGCAACGGCGAGCCCGCCGGCTACTGGCGGGCCGACGAGGTGGTGCAGGGCTCGGCGATCGGCAGCGCGCTCAACCACGAACATCTTTCCGAGCTGCGGCAGGACCACCTGCGCGCGCTGGCCGAGCTGGTCGGCGTGAACTACCGGCGCCTGAACACGCCCGAGGCCCTGAAGACGGCCATACTGGACCGCCGCTACGCGCAATATCTGCCGGCGGATACGGACCTGCGGTGGATTCCCGCGCTGCTCGCGCTGGCGCTGCTGGCATGGCGGTTCGCGCCGGAGCTCGGCCTGATGCGGGACTGGCGGCCACGGCGGATGCCGGCTCCGGCTCGGCCGGCAATGCCACGGTGGCCTCAGGTCGACTGGTAGGTCTCGCGAAATTCGGTCTGCAACGCGGGTTCGCGCTGTCGCCGGTGGACTCAATCCGCCCGGCTCACAAGGACGTCGCCCGTCTCAGGGCCGTTGACCACGGCGCCTGCCGCGTCACGCCGCACCTTGATGCCGACGCCGCAACGCTTCGGATCCATCTGCCATACCCAGCCGTAGAGCGCGCGCGGGCTGTCCTTGGGCGACATGAGCGGCATGTTCTTGCGCAGCCCGTCGTTGCTTCCCAGATCCACCCAGACCATCACGGTGGAATCCTCGGGGTCGCTGTGGGCGTCGACCTCGACGATCGTGGCCCGGAGCGGCTTGCGGTGCACCAGAGCCTGCAGCGCGGACGGCAGGTCCTCGAAAGGTGGGGCCTCCATGCCACCGGAGTTCTCGGCAGGAAAGGGATCGTCCAGCCGCACGGGCCGGAAGTAGTGTTCGGAGCTGCCCATGGTCGAACGCCCGCCGATGGCCGTTGCCATGTCCTCGAGGCGGGCGGCCTGCAACAGCAGCGGCTGTCCACCGCTGCGCATCAGGTACAAGCCGTCATCGTTGGCATCGCTGCCCAGCGACTTGCCGGTCAGCACCAGGTCGAGTTGCAGCAGGCAGTCGCCTTCATCGGTTTCGAGCGTCCGATACCGCCCGTCGTAATGCCGTATGCCCGATGCTTCGCCCGTCTTGTGATCGTTCCTCCAGAAGAGCAGCTGATAGTTGCCATCCGCGTGAAGGGCGACCAGCCGGCGCCAATCGATATAGCTGGAAAGATAGAGCCCGCTCGGATGGCCATCTTGTCTTTCCAGGTCCTTGAACGCCTCGCGATATCCGGCGGGCAAGGCTGCGCGGATGGTGCCCGGCGGCGGCGCGGGCGGTGCCTGCTCGTGATCGACCTGTGCGCGAAGCTTCTGGTGAAGCGCGAGCGCATCCGTCCTGGCAATCTTCAGCATCTGCATGGACAGCAGCATGGGATCGACGTGATACGCCTCGCCGGACGATAGCGTACCTGCTTGCTGCTGCGCGGTTTCGAGCATGGCCGGCTGGATGAATTCATAGGCTTGGCGCGGTTCGCTCAGAACGTTGTTGAACAGATCCGCCAGGTTCCAGGTCAGGATGCTGATGCCGCGGGTCACGGGGTTCAGCGCCGCAACGTCCTCGTCCACAGCCGTGAGCTTTCGGTAGAAAAGAAGCGTGCCGAACGGCGTCAGCGCAATGGGCACGCGCAAGGTGGCGCTGGGTGGCGAAACGATCCATCGATCGAGCGTGGATTGCCACGCCTGCGGATCGATCAGGCAGATCTGCCGGCGGCCGTAGAGCCCGAGGCCGTGCTTGCGCCACAACTCGAGCAGCGCGGCAGGCAACTGCCCCTCGTACCTGTCCAACAGTGTCTTCGCCGCCGGTGTGCAGCCTGCGTGCGGAGGGTTCGCCTTGATGAATGGATGGAGCTTGATTCGGCCGAACATGGATTTCGATTTCGGAAACAGGGTTGAATTTTTCGCAGAGGCACGCGCCTGCCGGCCAACGCGGCGGCCTCTCCAAGGGCTCGTCCGGGAATGTAGCCAGGGGCGCGTGCCAGCGTCAACTGCTTGACGATGCACATGCCGCCGGGCAATTCAACCGTGCCGTGGCCGGTCCGTGGCGGCCCCTCGCCTCACGCGTGCGGCGTGACGATTGCGGCGGAAAGCCGCCGCGAATTGGCGGGATCGCGGAACACCAGCGGATGTTCCGTCGGCGCCGCCGGATCGCGCGCGGCCGCACGCTCCACCGCCTCGACCACGCGGTGGTGGTCCGGGCTCTTCGCGCACACCGGATCGGCCGCGGCCGCGTCCTGCGCCAGCAGGTAGGCCTGGCAGCGGCAGCCGCCCAGGTCCTGCTCGCGCTGGTCGCAGCTCGCGCAGGGCTCCTTCATCCAGCCGGTGCCGCGGTAGCGGTTGAAGCCTTCGGAATCGAACCAGATCTCGCGCAGGCCGTGCGCCTTCACGTTCGGGAATTCGAGGCCCGGCAGCATCTTCGCGGTATGGCAGGGCAGCGCGGTGCCGTCGGGCGCCACGGTGAGGAACATGCTGCCCCAGCCGTTGACGCATTTCTTGGCCTTGCCCTCGTGGTAGTCAGGCGCCACGAAGAAGATGCGCATGCGCTCGCCGAGCCGCTTGCGCCAGGCGTCGGTCACCTCCTCGGCATGGCGCAGTTGCTCGTGCGTGGGCAGCAGCTGGTCGCGGTTCACGAAGGCCCACGAGTAGTACTGGGTGTTGGCCAGCTCGAGGTACTCGGCCCCCATCTCGTGCGCCATCTCGATGATGCGGTCGATGTGGTCGATGTTCATGCGGTGGATCACCACGTTCAGCACCATCGGCCAGCCCTGGTCCTTGATGATCTTCGCCACCCGGTTCTTGAGTTCGAAGGTCTTGGTGTGCGAGAGGAAGTCGTTCATCTCGCGCGTGGAGTCCTGGAACGACAGCTGCACGTGGTCCAGGCCCGCGGCCTTCAGTGCGGCGGCGCGCTGCGCCGTGAGGCCGACGCCGGAGGTCAGCAGGTTGGTGTAGTAGCCCAGGCGCGCGGCCTCGGCAATGATGATCTCCAGGTCGTCGCGCAGGAGCGGCTCGCCGCCCGAGAGGCCGCACTGCACCGCGCCGAGCTCGCGGCCTTCGCGCAGCACGCGCAGCCAGTCGTCGGTGCCGAGTTCGTTCTCCTGCTGCGCGAAGTCGACCGGGTTGAAGCAGAACACGCAATGCAGCGGGCAGCGGTAGGTCAGCTCGGCCAGCAGCCAGAGCGGCGGTCCGGGGCGCGGCGGCGCGGCGGTCATTGGGCGTCCCAGCGCAGCCAGTTCTGCTGCGCCGCCAGTTCGACGAAGCCGCGCACCTCGGGTTCGAGCCCGGTGGTGTCGAAGGCCTGCTCCAGGTCGGCCACGATGGCCGCGACGCTGCGCTCGCCGTCGCAGCGCTTCATGATCTCGCCCGCGCTGCCGTTGAGCCGGACCATGCCCTCGGGGTACAGCAGCACATGGCATTCCTGCGCCGGCTCCCATTGCAGGCGGAAGCCGGGGCCGACGCGGGGCTTGCTTTCGGCGGTGAGCATGGGCTTGTTCGCGGTCATTGGATTACCTTCGTGCTTCGCACTGCGGTGCGAGCTTGCTTGGGGCGGCCCGGCGCAGCGCTCATGCGCCGTTCACCCCGTAGCGCGTCGCCATCGCATCGTTCATGGCCCACAGGATGTCGAGTTTGAACTGCAGTATCTCGAGCGCGCGCTCCTGCAGCGCGCGGGTGTCGAAGTGGTCGAGCGTGATGGCCAGGCCCTGCTCCACGTCGCGCCGCGCCTGGCTCACGCGGTTGCGGAAGTAGTCGAGGCCTGCCGATTCGATCCATGCATAGTGCTCGGGCCAGGTGGCCAGGCGCTGCTTGTGGATCTCGGGCGCAAAGAGCTCGGTGAGCGAGGAGCACACGGCCTCCTGCCAGGGCGCGCGGCGTGCGAAGTTCACGTAGGCATCGACCGCGAAGCGCACCGCGGGCACCACGTGGCGCAGGTCGCGCACTTCTTCGCGCGTGAGCCCCACCGCCTCGGCCAGCCGCAGCCAGGCCTCGACGCCGCCTTCGTCCTTGATGCCGCCGAGCTCGAAGCCGTCGTGGTCGAGGATGCGCTGCACCCAGCCGCGGCGCACCTGCTGGTCGGGGCAGTTCGACAGCACGGCCGCGTCCTTGATCGGAATCGCGATCTGGTAGTAGAAGCGGTTCGCCACCCAGCCGCGGATCTGCTCGGGCGTGGCCCGGCCGCCGTTGAGCATGACGTTGAACGGGTGATGGATGTGATAGCTGCGGCCGCGCTCGCGCAGCTTGGCTTCGAACTCCTGGCGGCTCCATGCCGAGGCGGTTTTCTCGCTGCCCGTGACTGGGCGCGATGAATCTTGAATCCTGTCGGCATGCATGGCGGGCTCGATGTTTTCAGAGTTGGATCGTCATCCCGTCCTCGCAGGGCTCGATGCCTGCGCGCCGCAGCGCCGCATGCTCTTCGGAGTCCTCGTCGAGGATGGGGTTGGTGTTGTTGATGTGGATCAGCATGCGACGCGCGGTGGTGGCCGGCAGCTTCGACAGCCATTCGATCATGCCGCCCTCGCCCGACTGCGGCAGATGGCCGATCTCACGCGCGCGCTTGCTGCCCACGCCCAGGCGGAGCATCTCGTCGTCGGTCCAGAAGGTGCCGTCGACCATGACCGCGTCGGCGCTGGCCATGGCATCGAACACGGGCGGCGTGATGGCCCCCAGGCCCGGCGCGTAGAACAGGCTCTTGCCGCTCCCGCGGTCGAGGATGGCCACGCCGATGTTGTCGCCCGGCACCTGCTGCTCGCGGTGCGGCGAGTACGGCGCGGCCTTGCCGGTTAGCGCCATCGCGCGGAAGACGAGGCCGGGCACGCCGGGCACCTCGAAGGAATTGCCGTCGAGCGTGATCGCGTGGCGCGCCACGCCGCAGTAGTGCGAGAGCACGCGCAGCACGGGATTACCCTCGCTCAGGTCTTCGGCCACCGGATCGGTGCACCACAGCGGCAGCGGCGTGCCGCGCTCGCGCAGCATGAAGAGGCCGGTGGCATGGTCGACCTGGCCGTCGATCAGCACCACGCCGGCGATGGCGGTATCGCGCATTGCGCGCGCCGGCTGCAATATGGGGCTGCTGCGGATCTGCTCCAGGATGTCGGGCGATGCGTTGAACAACACGCCGTCCTCGCCCTCGTCGGGGCGCACGAAGATCGACGACTGCGTGCGCGGCTTGGCGCGCACCGTGCCGTTGCGCACGCCGGCGCAATTGGGGCAGTTGCAGTTCCACTGCGGGAAGCCGCCGCCAGCGGCCGAGCCCAGGACGGTGATGCGCATCGGGAGAGAAATGGATGACGTGTCGGTCGGATGAAAACAACCCGCCCCGGAACGCACCGGGGCAGGCTGTCGAGGAGTTGCCGCGTTGTACGCTTTCCCATCGCCCGAACCCAACGCAACCAGCCCGGTGCACCCGCGGAACTGGCTCTGCCAGTCCGCCGGGTGCGCCCCCCAGTGGGGGGAGGCTGCTACACGAAGTGAGCAAGCAACGGGGGGCGTCCAATCAACGAGCGCTGACGTACATCGTGATCTCGAAGCCGAAGCGAAGATCGGTGGCCGTCGGGGTTTCCCACTTCATAGGGTGTCTCCTGCAAGGTTGCACAGCGCCATGTGGCGGCTGCGGGAACTTCGTGTGCTCCGGTCCCCATCTTGAACCCATGAACCACCGAGACCCAGCCATGAAATCATGATTCGCACTTCATGATTTTCATGAATAGCGGCAACAGGGCCACCGCGTACCATCGCCCTCGTGCTTCCCACCGGCCTGTACCCCGAATCTCCTCCCTGGCGCACCCGCGCACTGGAGGTGCCGCACGGCCATGTGCTGCATGTAGAAGAAGGTGGCAATCCCGAAGGCATCTGCGCCGTGGTCCTGCACGGCGGGCCCGGCTCGGGCAGCTCGCCGCTGCTGCGCCGCTTCTTCGATCCGGCGCGATACCGCGTGATCAGCATCGACCAGCGCGGCGCCGGCCGCAGCCGTCCGCGCGGCGCAACCATGCACAACCGCACAGCCGACCTGCTCGGCGACCTGCAGCGCGTGCGCGAGCAACTCGGGGTGCCGCGCTGGCTGGTGGTCGGCGGCTCGTGGGGCGCCACGCTGGCGCTGGCCCATGCGGCCTTCGAGCCGCAAGCGGTGGCGGCGCTGCTGCTGCGTGCGGTGTTCCTGCCGAGCGCCGAAGAGATCGGCGCCTTCTTCCAGGACAGCACCGGCCGCGCACCCGCCGCATGGGCGCGATTCGCATCCGTGGCACCCGCCGGCGAGCGCCACGACATGCTGGGCTTCCTGGCCCGCGGCCTGCAGCAGGCGCCGGCCGATGGCGCCCGCCAGCTCGCGCTCGCCTGGTGGCACTGGGAGCAAGCGCTGGCGCGCGGCACGGGTGTGCCAGCCGGCGAACCGATGCCCGCCCAAGCCCGACCGGACCGCGAAACGCTCGACGCACTGGTCGACCGCTACCGCGTGCAGAGCCATTACCTGCTGCACCGCTGCTGGCTCGATGCGCCCCCGCTGCCGGACCGGCTGGCCGCGCTGCCCCGCGTGCCCACCCTGCTGCTGCATTCGCGCGACGACCGCATCTGCGCGCCGCATGGCGCAGAAGCCGTGCACGACCGCATCCCGCACAGCCGGCTGCAATGGGTCGACGGCGCGGGCCACGACCCCGCGCACCCGGCCATGGCCTCGGCGATGGTTGCCGCGCTCGACAGCTACGCGCGGCATGGCCACTTCGGCAACGCGCACACGCCATGACCCTGCGCCTGAAGATCAACCTCATCGTCAGCCTGCTGACGCTGCTGTTCGTCGCGGCCATGCTCGCGCTGCAAGTGCGTGCGATGCGCGAGTCGATCCAGGAGGAAGTCGTCGCGGCCAACCGCGTGGCCGCGCAGCTGCTGAACCGCACCGCCTGGCTCTACGCCGCCCAGGGCACGCCGGCCATGCTGTCGTTCCTGCAGGGCGTCGGCCGCGTGCGCTCCAACGACATCACGCTGCTCGATGCCGAGGAACACGTGCTCTACAGCTCGCCCAACTCGGTCTACAAGGCCGGCCGCGATGCGCCCGATTGGTTCGACCGCCTCGTCTCGCCGCCGCCTTCGCAGATGTCGATCGCCTTTCCCGGCGGCAAGCTGATCGTGAGTTCGAACGCTTCGCGCGCGGTGCTCGATGCCTGGGACGATGCCGCGCTGCTGACCCTCAGCGCGCTGGGCCTGCTGCTGGTGGTGAACGCGGGCGTGTTCTGGCTGGTCGGCCGCGCCACACGCCCGTTCGCGGACATCGTCGATGCGCTCAACCAGCTCGAAAGCGGGCGCTTCGATGTTTCGCTGCGCGCGCTGCCCGGCACCGAGGCGGCGGCCATCGGCGCCGCCTTCAACCGCATGGTCGGCATGCTGCAGCAGCACATCGAGACCGAACGGCGCGCCGTGCGCGCCGAGAGCCGCCTGTCTGAAAGCCGCGAACTGGGCCGCTGGGTCGACCAGAAGATCGAGCAGGAGCGCCGCCTGATCGCGCGCGAGCTGCACGACGAGCTGGGCCAGTCGGTCACCGCGATGCGCAGCATGGCCCTGTCGATCGCGCAGCGCGTGCAGGCGCTCGATCCGCAGTCCGAGCAGGCGGCGCGGCTGATCGCCGAGGAATCGGGGCGGCTCTACACCGCCATGCACGGCATGATCCCGCGCCTCACGCCGCTGGTGCTCGACAAGTTCGGATTGGTGGCCGCGCTCGAGGACCTGGTCGAGCGAACCCGCAACAGCCACGGCGGCGTGCAGGTCGAATGGCACCTGGAGATCGAGCTCGACCGCCTGCGGCTCGACACCGACACCGCGCTGGTGCTGTACCGCGCCGCGCAGGAGGGCATCACCAACGCGCTGCGCCATGGCGAGGCGCACCGCATCGTGCTGGCCCTGCAGGGCAACGAAGAGACCGTGAAGCTCACGCTGACCGACGACGGGCGCGGCCTGCCCGGCCCTGATGCCGCCAGGGAAACCAGCACAGGGCACTATGGCCTGCGCTGGCTCGCCGAGCGCATCGACAGCCTGGGCGGCGACCTGCGCCTTGAACCCGCCGCGTCCAGCGGCGCCCAATTGACGGTGCGCCTGCCCTTGCCGGCGGCCGCCGCGGAGAACACATGACCCAGGCGATTCAGCCGATTCGAGTGATGCTGGTGGACGACCATGCGCTGGTGCGCATGGGCTTTCGCATGCTGCTGGCCGACGCGCAGATCGAGGTGGCGGCCGAGGCCGACACCGGCGAGCAGGCCTGCCAGGACTATCCTCAGGTGCGGCCCGACGTGGTGGTGATGGACCTGTCGATGCCCGGCATGGGCGGCCTGGAAGCGCTGCGCCGCCTGCTGGCGCACGACCCCAAGGCGCGCGTGCTGGCGCTGTCGGCGCACGAGGACACGATCCATCCGCGCCGCGTGCTGCGCGCCGGCGCGCTCGGCTACCTGGCCAAGCGCAGCGCGCCCGATGCGCTGATTGCCGCGGTGAAGGCCGTGGCGCGCGGCGACCGCTACATCGACGCCAACACCGCGCAGGCGCTGGCCACGGCACAGATCGAGGGCGAGGCCAACCCGGCCGACCTGCTCAGCGAGCGCGAGTTCTCGGTCTTCATCCAGCTCGCGCGCGGCATGACGGTGGCGCAGATTGCCAGCACGCTGAACCTTTCGCTCAGCACGGTGGGCTCGCACCTGTACCGCGTCAAGCAGAAGCTGGGCGCCACCAATCAGGCGGAGCTCACCTGGGTGGCGCTGCGCTGGGGGCTGATCCAGGTCTAGCCAGCCGCCGGCGGCGTCCGTTCGATGATCGGCCAGCCGGCCTCGGCGGCCCGGGCGCGCAGGCGATCGTCGGGCGCCACCGCCACCGGATCGGACACGGCACACAGGAGCGGCAGGTCGCTGGCCGAATCGGAATAGAACCACGACTGCTCGAGCGCCTCGAGCCGCGTGCCGCGCGTGGCGAGCCACTGGTTCACGTGCATCAGCTTGTGCACGCCGTAGCACGGGTCGCCGTCGATGGCGCCGTCGAGCGTGTCGTCGATCACCAGCGAGCGCGTCGCCAGCACGTCGGCCACGCCGAACAGGCGGCCGAAGGGCTCGGCGATGAAGCGGGTGGTGGCGGTCACGATGGCGCAGGCATGGCCCGCATCCTGGTGCCGGCGCACCAGCGCGCGCATCGGCTCTGGCACCTGCGGCGCGATCTCGGCCTCGAACTCCGCCGCCCATTGGCGCAGCGCGGCCATGCCGAAGCTCGCGAGCGGCGCGACGCTGGCGCGATGCAGCTCGCGGATGTCCAGCGTGCCGTCCACGTACTGCTGGCAGTAGCCCAGGTAAACGGTCTCGGCTTCGGCCGGCAGCACGCCGCGCGCCACCAGGAAGCGCGTCCACGCCATGCCGCTGTCGAACGGAATCAGCGTGTGGTCCAGGTCGAACAGCGCCAGCTTCATCGGCAAGCCCGGTCGAGGAAGGGGCAGGCCCTGCTTCTCAAGCGGCGGCCGCCTCGTGCGGCTGCGCTTGCTGAACCAGCCGCGCCGGCAGCACGCCGCGCAGCGCATTGCACACCACGAGCTTCTGCGCGGCCTCCAGGTCTTGCCGGTACAGGCTGCGTTCGGTGGCCTCCCAGATCGAGTCTTCGATCAGCACGCCGCGCATCACGCCGGGCAGCGCGCCGTCGGCAACCGGCGGCGTCCACCAGCGTCCGTCGATGCGAGCGAACACGGTGCTGCGCCCGCCTTCCACGAGCCGGCCGTCTTCGGTGAAGAACAGGCTGTCGAAGGCCCCGGCGCGTTCGGCCGCGCGCACGCCGGCGTCGTAGTGCTGGCGCACGGTGGTCTTGTGGGCGGCCAGCGGGTTCGCATCGGGCAGCCGCTGGTCGGCGATCAGCAGCTTCACCGCGCCCGGCGGCAAGGGTGGCAGCGGCGAATGGGTGATGCCGATGCGCCCGCCGTGCGCCAGCGCGAGCCGCAGGCGCGAGGGCTGGCCGGGCGCGAGCGCAGGCAAGGCCTCCCGCAGCGCCTGCATCGCAGCACCCCGGTCGAGCCGGAAGCCCAGCACGTGTGCGCTGCGCGCCAGCCGCGCCAGATGCCGGTCCAGGTAGCGGATGCCCTCGCCGGGCGTGGCCAGCATGGTTTCGAAGAGTTCGAAACCCGGATCCAGCGCAGTGAGAAAGCGCGCCTTGAGCAGGCATTCCTCGAACTCGTCCGCGGCGTTGCTGTCCTGCACGATGCCCGCGCCAATGCCCAGCCGCAGCGGCCGCAGGCCCTTCCGCTGTGCGCCCAGCGTGAGCGTGCGGATCGCCACCGACAGGCAGAAGTCGCCAATGGCCGCGCCCTCCGGCGGCGCATCGACCCACCCGATTGCGCCGCAGTAGAGGCCGCGCGGCGTGCTTTCGAGTTCGCCGATCCATTCCATGGTGCGGTGCTTGGGCGCGCCCGTGATGGAGCCGCAGGGAAACACCGCGCGCAGCAGCTCGGGCATGCCGACGCCGGCGCGCAGCCGCGCCTGCACGGTCGAGGTCATCTGGAACACCGTGGCGTAGGGCTCGATGGCAAACAGCGTCGGCACCTTGACCGAGCCGATGCACGCCACGCGGCCGATGTCGTTGCGCAGCAGGTCGACGATCATCACGTTCTCGGCGCGGTTCTTGGTGTCGACCGAGAGCCGGCGCGCCATCTCGCTGTCACCCTCGGGCGCATCGGCACGGGCCGCGGTGCCCTTCATCGGCCGCGCGGTGAGCACCCCTGCGTCGTGGCGCAGGAAGAGTTCGGGCGAGCACGAGAGCACGTGGGTGATGTCGCCCTCCCCCGTCTTCGAATTGACTTCGGGCAAGGCGATCAGCGCGCCATAGGCCACCGGCTGCCGTTCGCGCAGGCGCCGGTACAGCGCCACGGGCGAGCCGTAGCCCTGGCCCTGCAGCCGGTAGGTGAAGTTGACTTGGTAGGTTTCGCCCGCGGCGATGGCGTCGTGGATGCGCGCGATGGCCTCCGTGAAGGCCGGCTCGTCGATGCTGGGCTGCAGGTCCATCACGCCGACGGGCTGCGGCGGGCTGGCCTCGCTCGCCTCGAGCTGCTCCAGCCAACTGGCAACCTGGTCCGACGAAAGCACGGCGCACTCGCGGAAGATCAGCACGCGCAGCGCCGATGCATCGCTGGCCGCAAGCCGCGCATGCCCCGCGCGCTGCAGCCTGGCGCCCCATTCGTAATCGGCCAGCAGCACCGCGTGCAGGCCCTGCCGCAGGTCGGCGTCGACGCGTGCCCAGGCGGCATCGAGATCGGCCGGGTCGGCGCAGCGGTGCTCGCGCACGAAGCCGGTGTGCAGCCGGCTGGTGGGCCGCGCGGGCGTCGAGCCGCAGTCGTCGAGAAGCGCGAACGAAGACAAGGTCAGCTCCAGTCGTCCATGTCGTGCTTGATGCGGTGGCGATTGGCGATCAGCTCGTCCACCGACGGCTCGTTGTTCAGCGCACGCCGGATCGCGAGCCTGGTGGCTTCGTAGTTGGTGCGGTACATGTCTTTCTTGTCGAGGTTCTGGTCCTTGGCGCAGCGCGGATCGATCCACACCAGGCTGATGATGCACAGCGTGTTGGCATGTTCCCGGGGAATGATGCCATCGATCAGGCAATCGACCACCGCATCGGCGGTTGCGCTCTGCACCACGCCGCCGAACAGGTCGATGTTGGCCGCGTCCTTCAGCGTAACCTTGGGCACCATGATGGTCGCGGGCCGCACGAGCTGGTTGCAGGCGCGGATCGCGAACATCGCGGTGTGGCCCTTGCTCTGCGCCATCATGTTGGCGAAGGCCTGGCCCACAGGGCCATCGGTGGCGCCGATCAGGATCTCGGGCATGGCATCGGTGAACTGGCCGTCCTTGGCAAGAACGGTGGCTTCGCCGGCGTGGAAAAGATAGGGATGCGTCATAAACAAAACAAACGAGGTTAGAAGAAACCGAGAACCATTCCAGAAACACCGCGGAACCGGCTTTGCCGGGCCGCTGGTGTTGCCCCCGGTAGGGGGTTGGCGAAGCGACACGAAGTGCGCGAAGCTTGGGGGCGAGTCATAGGCACACGATGAGTTCGCCTTTGCCGTCGGCCGAGAGATCGCCGAGGTGGCGTTCGATGCGGCGCGTGGGCAAGGCCGCAAAAGCTCCGCCGTGGCGCGCCAGATCGCGCGACAGCAGGGCCCAGAAGACCGGCGTTGCAGTCCGGTTGGGCACGAAGGTCAGCGCCGCCTCGATGCCTTGCGGCAACGCGGCATCGGGTCCGGCAAAGACGATGCTGCCGCGGCGCATGCCGTAGCCCGCATGCGCGCCGGCCTTGCCACCCACGGCGATCGTGCCCGCCACCATGCGCGAGCCCAGGAACGCGCCCGCATCGCCATGGACCAGCGCGGACCCGCGGCGCATGCGGTCGCCGAAGCGCTCGCCCGCATGGCCATGGACCACGAAGGTGCCGCCGCGCATGCCGTCCATGCTGCCGGGCAAGGTGCTGGCCGCGAAATCGCCGACGTCGCCCTTCACCTCGATGCTGCCGCCGGCCATTTCGCAGGCGGCCAGCAGGCCGGCGCTGCCATCGATCTGCAGCGAGCCGCCGCGCATGCAGCCGCCCGCATAGTGGCCGGCATGGCCTTCGACGTGGATGCGCCCGCCGTCCATCTGCCAGCCGATGCGGTCGAAGCGCTCGAGAACGCCTTCGAAGCGAAGCGTGCCCTCTTCCGTGCCCTTCGCAACATCGAACAGTTCGGCCAGCGGCAGCATCGCGTTGCCATGGCCCACGGGCAGCTGCCCGATCTGCGCAGCCGAGAGTTCCGCCAGCGCGGTCGGCGTGACGCCACGCAGATCGACGCGCAACGCCGGCACCTGCCGCAACCTGAAATGCCATCCGCTCATGGTGCATCCCCCGCCGCGCCCAGCAGCCTGTGCAGATGGAAATGGAACGGGCCCAGCTTGCCGCCGTAGTTGCCGGCCGAGATGCGCAGCAGACCGCCCGCCGGTCCGATGGCAATGGCGGCTTCCATGCCCACGCGCATGGCGGCGCCCACGTCGGCCTCGGTCAGGCCATCGATCACGATTTCCATCACGCAGCCGATCTCCTGGGCGGAGGCGCCGCCCGCCAGTTCGCTGTGCGCCACCAGCCCCACGAGGCTCGGGCAGAAGGCATCGTTGGTCGAGGCGTTGAGGTTCGCATAGCGGCTGCCGACCTTCGAGCCCGAGCGCACAACGCCGCCCGGAAACGGCATCACCACATTGGGCAGCCGCTTCATCGCCGCCACGGCGGCCTCGGCGGCCGCCAGTGCGGCATCGGTGTCGCGCGCCAGCAGCAGCAGGTTGCCGCCGCCCACGGCCTTCACCACGGGCGTGTCTTCCTGCGCGACGAATTCGCCGTCCATCACCGGCACGCGCCAGTAGCGCACGCCATCGATCACCTTCGAGATCTGCCAGCCGTCCCCGAAGAAGCGCAGGTTCTTGCCGAGCGCGGCCACGTCGCTGCCGGGTGCGCCGCGCGGCAGGCCCGCGAACACCGCGGTGGTCGGGCAGGTCAGCACGCACTGGCCGACGCGGCGCTCGAGCTGCTTGCCGAGCTCCTTGCCCGACATCGAGAACATCAGCACGCTCACGCCGGGGCGGCCGTCGGGCGATTCATCCGGCGCGATCTCCCGCTCGATGCCGGCCTCGCAGCCGCAGGCGATCACCGAGGTCGCAAAGCCCGTGGCCGACACCGCCGCGTGGCGCGCCCACGCCATGTTGTGCGCCGTGATGAGGATGCGCGTGGCCTTCATCGGAAAGGCCTCGGCAAAAGTTTCGTCGATGACGACGCCGTTGCGCTCCAGACCCATCACGACGACTCCTTGAAGCACTCGGCCGGCAGCAGGCGCCCGCCGTTGCAGCATTGGCACAGCTCGTCGTGCCCGATGGCGATGTGGTCGAAATTGACCGAACCCTGCGCCGCAAGATGCCGGCGCAGCCGCTTCTCGATGCCGCGGTCGTAGTCGGGTGCGACGAAGTGCGTGCCGCCCACCGGCGCCGCCGTGACGCGGCCCGCGCGCGAGACCAGCACGCCGTCCTTGAACACGTATTCGGGCGTCGCGAACATGGCCTCGCGGTCGGCGTTCTCGCGGTACACCGCAATGTCGGCTGCCGCGCCCGCGCCCAGGTGGCCGCGGTCGCGCAGGCCCAGCAGCCGCGCGGGGCCGGCGCGGGTCATGATCGCGATCTCGTAGAGCGAGAGCTCGCGCGTGATCGAGCGCAGCGCTGCCTGGGCCGCCACCTCGGGATGCAGCTTGGCGAGCTGTTCCTCGCGAAAGCTGCGGTCCATCAGCAGGCGGATCAGGTGCGGATAGCTCGTGAACGGGCCGCCGTTGGGATGGTCGGTGGTCAGCACCACGCGCCACGGATCGTCGACCAGCAGGAAGATCTCCAGCCCGATGACCCACTGCAGCGCATTCACGTAGCTCTGCTCGCGGTAGCGGAACGGCACCACGCCGCAGCCGGCCTCGCACTCGATGTCGGCGCCGATCCATTTGCGCGGATCGGCCAGGCCCGACTGCGCATGCTGGCGCATGGTGTCGCCCGAGGCCGTGACGGTCTGGCCGAACATGATCTGGCCGACGTCGATGCTCACGTTCCTGTTCGCGTTCACCACCTCGGCGAGCTGCAGCGCGGCCGAGGAGAACTTCTTCGGTCCCTCGGTGCCATAGGCGTGGAACTGGATGTGCGTCAGGTGCCCGGGCAGGCCGTCGAGCGCGGCAATGGTGTCGAGCGTGGACTGGATGTTGCCGGCCACGCCCAGGTTGCTGCCGTGGATGTGCAGCGGATGCGGCACGCCGAGCTCGCGCAGCGCGCGCGCCAGCGTGTGCACCACCTGCCGCGGCGTGACCTGCCAGTGCACGTGGTTCTCGTCGACGTCGAGCTTGCGCTGGTTGAACTTGAAGGCCGAGATGCCGCCCGGGTTCACCACCTTCACGCCCATCGCCTTGCTGGCGTTGATGGTCCAGCCCGCGTAGTCGCGGATGCGCTCGAAGTCCCAGCCCTCGGCCAGCATGCGCAGGAAGAGCTCGTCGTTGCCGAGCATCACGTAGGCGCCGTGGTCGAGGATCGGCGTGTCGCCCATCTCCATGTGCGCGTGGCGCGCATTGCAGGCCATCATGGCCGGCTCGAAGGCCGCCGTGTAGCCCATCTCGACATAGCGGTAGCCGGTGGCCAGCGTGCCCGGCGTGCAGGTGCCGCACGAGGCAAGCTCGAGCAGATTGTCGGGCAGCGCAATGGGGTTGGCGTTGGCGCGGTGGTCTTCGGGCAGCAGCATGCGCGCGAGGTTGACCTTGCCGCCGCCGATGTGGGTGTGCATGTCGATGCCGCCGGCCATCACGACGCAGCCGCCGATGTCGATCTCCTCGGTGGCGGCTTCGTTCGGTGCGAGCTCGACCATGCGGCCATCGCGCACGTACAGGTCGCGCACCTCGTCGCGGCCATTCGCGGGATCGATGACGCGGCCGCCGCGCAAGCGTAGCGTCGCCGTCATTGCACGCGCCCCTTCTTCAGCGCCTGCACCGCCTGCGTCAGCCGCCGGACCACCTCGCCCACGCTCGACAGCCCGTCTTCGTACACGGGCCGCAGCGGCAGCAGCACCGAGCCGTCGGTGCGGAACAGATGGCCGGCGGAACCGATGCCGGGCGTCGACACGGGAATGAACACCAGCTCGTGCGCGTCCCGCAGCAGGGGCATGCCCGGATGGCCGAGCACGATGCGCGGCATGCCCGCGGCTGGCGGCGCTGGCTCGGGGCCGTAGCTCGACACCCACAGCAGCGTGTCGGCCGCGCCGTCGGCGAGCAGGCGCTCGGCATCGAAGCACAGCGGCTCATGCACCAGGCCCAGCGGCCCGGCGCGCGAACGCAACGGCAGGCCCGAGAGCCAGGCGAACACCTGGTTCACGGTGGAAGCCCCGTCCCCGCCGCCCAGCGGCAGCGAGGCCGCGCGCGTGCTGCGGTTGAGCGTGGCGACGATGCGCTGGATCGCCTCGATGATCAGCGCGCCCTGCGCCGGCAGCCGGCCCGATTCGTACACCAGCACCGCATAGCGCGCCGCCTGCAGCCGCGCCGCGAGCGCCGCCAGATCGGCCGGCACGCGGGCATCGTCTTTCGAAACACGGCCCGCCACGAGTGCGGCGAGCATTGCCACGGTGTCGAAGAGGTCGCCGTGCAGCGGCAGCGTTTCCACGGCCACGCCCTCCCGCTCGCCCACGCCGATGCGCCGGAAGAACTCCGGGTAGTGCGCCGCCGGCTCCTCGGTCATGCAGACGATCAGGTCGGCCCGCGTCCTCGCTTCCGCCAGCGTGGTGCTGAAGCCGCCGCGGTCCTGCAGCGCGCGCAGGCCGTGCATCAGCGCCGCTCCCTGGGCCGGATCGCAGATGGCACCGGTTTCGCAGGCCAGCGCATAGAGCGCCCTGGCGCCCGCGACGTCGGTGCCGAGGCCGCCGAACAGGGGCTGGCGGCTTGCCGCGAGCAGCGAGGCGGCCTTGCCGAGCGCCGTGTCCAGGTCGCAGTCCTGGCCGCCGACCTGCGGCTGCGCCGCGCCACCCGAGGCGTCGAAGTTGGCGAGCGCCTTGCGCGCGCGCGGGCAGTCGCCGCCCGCGAGCTTCAACGGCGTGCCCGCCTCGACGCCGAAGGTGTCGCACAGCAGCGGGCAAAAGGGGCAGGTCCAGGGGGCATTGCCGGTTGGCACGGCAGTGTCGGGTTGATTCATGGGCAGGCCACCACGCAAGCCATGTGCCATTCACCCGCAGGGCCGCCGCGCCTTGGGACGGGGCCCGGATGACACACACAATGTGAGACAGAGTGTTGCGCTTTTGGCGGTCAATGCGTGCCGGCAACGGCCGGCAACAGTGCAAGCGAGCCCACCGATGGATGGCACGGTTCGTGTGTACAGCGGGCTGATGGCACGCCTCACCCACCCTCGTCGCACCGGCTTCGGCAGATCAGCGGCGCACGCGTGGCAGTTGCAGGTCGTGCAGTGCGCTGGCCACCAGCCAGGCGTCGGCGCCGGCGGCACTCGCCCGCGCCAGGTCGTCCTCGCTGCGGATCCCGCCAGCACCGATCACCATGGCGCCCGGCGCCAGGCGCCTCACCTCCTGCAGGGTTTCCAGGTCGGGGCCGGCGCCGGAGCCGACGCGCTCCAGCGTCATCACGATCAGCCGCTTCGGCCACAGTTCCACCGCGTCCCAGCAGCCGGCGGCATCGAGCCGCTGGCCATCGCGCCGGTCCAGCGACAGCGCCGCTCCGGGGTCGCCGGCGCCATCGGCGGCCGTGGCCTCGAAACAGCGCTCCAGCGCCTCGCGCGAACGCAGCGATTCGCTGCCGAACACCAGCACGATGCGCGACGCGTACGGCGCCAGCTGCTCGCGCAGCGCCTGGCCGGCCGATGCGTCCGCCAGGCCGGCATCCAGCCACAGCTCGATGTCCGGCAGTGCCTGCAGCAGATCGGCCAGCACGCCGGTCTGCACCGCCCCGCCCTGCAGGGCATCGAGGTCGGCCACGTACAGCTGGCGCGCCGCGCAGTGTTCGCACAGGATGCGCGCCACCGTCACCGGATCGCTGCTGGCGCACAGCGCCGACACGATCGGCCGGTAGGCCTTGCGGTCGCCGCGCACGGCCCGCACCACCTGGCCCTTCAGCAGGTCGACGACAGGGATCAGGTTCAGTTCGGAAGTCATGGGAAAGATGGGGAAGAACCCGGAAAGTGGATGATGAAATGACCCAACGCGTTTTTGTCTACGAGTATCTCAGTGGCGGCGGCTGGAGCGACTATGGCGACGACGCCGCAGCCGACGAGCTTTTGCCGCTGGGCCTGTCGATGCGCGATGCCATGGTGGCGGACCTGGTGCGCGCCGCCGATTGTTCGGTCTCCGCGGCGGTCTGCGAACCGGGAAACACCCTGCCTGCAGGAGCCGTGCCACTGCGGGCCCGCGCCAACGAATCGGCCTTCGACTTCGTCGCGCGGCAGAGCGTTCTGCACGACCTGGTGTGGCTGGTGGCGCCCGAAACGGACGGCCTGCTCGCGCGCTTCCAGCGCACGGTGGGCAATGCGCGCTGGCTCGGCTGCAGCGCCGAAGCCATCGAACTCACGGCCGGCAAGAAGGCCACGCTCGCCCACCTGGCCGCCCACGGCGTGCAGACGCCGCTGGCCTTTGCCGATGCGGCCGATATCGCGCGCTGGGTGGTCAAGCCCGACGACGGCGCCGGCGGCGTGGCCACCCATGTACACCAGCGCCACGCCGATGCGCTCGACGATCAGGCCACGCGCACGCAGGCCGGCGCCACCTTGACGCTCGAGCCCTGGATCGAGGGCGAAGCCCTGAGCCTCTCGCTGCTGTGCACGGCGCAGAATGCCGAAATGCTGAGCATCAACCGCCAATGCATTTCGATCGATGCGCACGGCAGGTTGTCTTTCGATGGCGTGAACGTCGATGCGGTGGGCCGCGGCGATCCGCGCCGGCATGACCTGGCCGCGCTGGCCATGCAGGTGGCGCGCGCCATCCCCGGGCTGCGCGGCTTCGCGGGCATCGACCTGGTCTGGCACCCGCAGCGCGGGCCGGTGGTGATCGAGGTCAATCCGCGTGTCACCTGTGCCTACGTCGGGCTCTCCGCGGCGCTGGGCCGCAACCTCGCAGCGGAGCTGCTGGCAGACCGCCGGCACGGCGGCGGCACTCCAGAACGGGAACTTGCGCGTGCCGACGCCTGAACGCACCACCATCGGCTGGGACATCGGCGGCGCCCATGTCAAGGCCTGCCTGCTGCAAGGCGGCGAGGTGGTCGACGTGGCGCAGTGGGGCTGTCCGCTCTGGCAGGGCCTCGACCATCTGGCGCGTGCGCTGCAGGCCGCAGGCGCGCGCTGGCCCGGGCTCGCGGCTGCGCAGCATGCCGTGACCATGACGGGCGAGATGGTCGACCTGTTTCCCGACCGCGAAGCCGGCGTGCGCGGCATTGCCGCGGCGCTGGCGGCATCGCTTCCCGCGCCATCGGGCGCCCTGCACTTCTTTGCCGGCGATGCCGGCTGGTGCGCCGCCGCGGATGTGGCACGGCACTGGGAGCACATCGCCTCAGCCAACTGGCTCGCGACCGCGCGGCATGCCGCGCTGGTGTTCCCCGAAGGCGTGCTGGTCGACATCGGCAGCACCACCACCGACCTGATCGCCTTCGGCAACCGGCGCGTGCTGACCACCAGCCGCAGCGACGCCGAGCGCCTGGTGACCGGCGAACTCGCCTACCACGGCGTGGTGCGCACGCCGGTGTGCGCGCTTGCCCAGCGCATCGAATGGCGCGGCCAGGCAAGGCACGTGATGAACGAGTTCTTTGCCACCACGGCCGACGTCTATCGCCTGTGCGGCGAACTCGACCCGGCGCACGACCTGCACCCCAGCGCCGACAACGCGGCCAAGAGCCTGCCGGCCACGCGCCAGCGCCTTGCGCGCATGGTGGGGCTGGACGAGCGCGATGCATCCACCGAAGAATGGCTTCAACTCGCGCACGCCTGGCGCGCGGCGCAGGTGGAGGCCATCGGTGCGCAGCTGCGCGTTGTGCTGGCGGCGCATGCGCTCTCGCGCGATGCCGTGGCGGTGAGCGCGGGCTGCGGCGCCTTCCTGGTGCCCGGCCTGGCCGCGGTCGCTGCGGAGGGCGAAGGCGCGGGAGCCGTGCCGCGCCGCTTTGCCGCCTATGGCAGCGATGTGGCAAACGTCGCCCGCCATGCGCCCGCGGGCACCGCCGGCTGGGCGCAGGTGTGCGCACCGAGCGTGGCGGTGGCCGCGCTGTTCGAAAGGGAGCACGACTGATGTGGGTGGTCAAGATTGGCGGCAGCCTCTGCGCCGACCCTGTGCTGCCGCAGTGGCTCGATCTGCTGGCGCAGATCGGCGGTGGCCGCGTCACGGTGGTCTGCGGCGGCGGCACATTTGCAGACGAAGTGCGGCGCGTGCAGGCGCACTGGCAGTTCAACGACCTGGCCGCGCACAACATGGCGGTGCTGGCCATGGCGCAGACGGCCTACCAGCTGCACGCGCTGAACCCGGCGCTGCAGCTGGCCGCGCGCAAGACCGAAATCCCCGACCTTCTGCGGCGCGGAAAGACCGCGCTGTGGCTGCCGCTCGAACTGCGGCGCGACAAGCCGGACGGCCGCACCAGCTGGGACGCCACGTCCGACACCATCGCGCTCGACCTCGCCAAGCATCTCAACGCGGAGCAGCTGGTGCTGGTGAAGTCGTGCACCATCGATCCGCAGATGACGCTCAATGAGCTTGGCGACGCGGGCGTGGTCGACCGGCAGTTTTCCGAGCGTTCCGGCGATGCTGCGTTTCCGATCACCCTGCTTCACAAGAACCAGCTCGCGACCATGCGCGCGCTGTTGCTGGGCGAGGCGACCTTCGCCCCGCGCTGAGCGGGCCTCGCGCTCCGCTCGCAAAAAAATCCTTCAGGCTGGAACGGGCTGCACGGCCTCGCCGTGCAGCAGCGCGGCCAGTGCCGCCAGCCGCTCGGGGCTGAGGGCCGCCTTGCGGTCGCCCACGCACACCGCGCTGCGAAACCCCGCGAAGTCCGATGCCAGCGACTGCAGCAGCGGAACATGGGCCGTGCGCAGCGCGCCCGCCACGCCGGCCATTTGCCCTGCGGCGCGCACCTGGGCCAGGAAGGCGCGCAGGTCGGCCATCGGCACGGCATCGAACAGGCTGCCGGCCTGCTTGTCGGCGGTGTCGACCATGAGCCCCGGAAAGCCCAGCGTGCAGGCATGCGCGGTCAGCGCGGCATCGAGTCCGTGGTCGCCGATGAAGACCGGCACCACCGGCCAATCGCAGGCCGCGAGCGCATCGAGCACCGCAAGGGCCTCGGGCCCGCGCTCGATGCCGACCTTCACATAGTCGACGCCGCAGGCACCCACCGCATCCACCTGCGCCAGGATGGCGTCCCGCGCATGCATCGGCAGATCGCCGATCGTCGCGCTCACAGGCAGGTCGATGCCATGCGCACGCAGCGCGCCCACGATGGCGCCGATGGTTGCCGTCGGCAGGCCGCCCAGTGCGCCTTCGTTGGGTTCCTTCAGGTCGATGAAGTCGGCGCCGCCGCGGGCCGCGAGCAGGGCCTCGTCCACGCTGCGCACGCTCACCAGCATGCGCATCGTCATGATGTGCGCTCCCGGTCGGCGGCACGGCGCTGCGCGACCGCGGCGCGCAGCCACTCCCAGGCCTCGCGTTCCTCGGGGCCGGCGGTCTTGTCGATCGCGATCTGCAGGTAGGTCATTTCGGTTTCCACTTTTTCGGGAGGGAGCATGTGCAGCCGGCTCACCAGCACGGCGCCTTCGATTACCGCGGCCTGCGCGCGGTTGAAGCCGGCAAACGGCGCATGCGTGGCCTCGTGCACGGCCACCATGCGCAGCACCGGCCGCTGCACGTCGTCGCGCTGCTCGGCCAGTTCGAGTTCGACGTGCCGCAGCGCAG
The DNA here is from genome assembly GCF_041154485.1 of Variovorax sp. V93. Lineage (NCBI taxonomy): Bacteria > Pseudomonadati > Pseudomonadota > Betaproteobacteria > Burkholderiales > Comamonadaceae > Variovorax > Variovorax sp. V93. The sequence goes on from NZ_AP028669.1 coordinate 3,141,746, forward strand.
CGGCCAGCCGCACGCCTTCGATGCGCTCGGCCGGCAGCGTGGGCCATACCTTGCGGCCGGTCACGCAGCCTGCGAACACGCGGGTGTCGCAGACGATGTTGAGCACCGCATGGCCGGTGGCCACGATGTTGTCGTGCGTGGTCGAGGGCTTGAACGGCATCAGCAGGATGCCGCCCTCCTGGTAGCGGATGCCCATCGGCGCCACGTGCGGCTTGCCGCCCGGGGCCACGGTGGTCACCACGGCTTCGAAGATCTGGTCGTTCATGAGGGGGATGGCGCAGTGGTGGTGCTCGTGGCGCCGGTCTCGGCCGCGCTGCTCTTCTTCGATGTCTTCATGGTGGTTCCCGGCGCGCACCAGCGCGCGAGGTCTTCGGCGGGCCGCGGCGCGGCGCAGCCCCAGTCGAGCGGCTGGTCCTGCACGTAGCGCTTGCCGAGCTGCCAGGCGATCTCGGCCCGCGCCAGCTCCACGCCCATGTAGAACGCATGGTCGGCATCGTCCTGCAGCCGGAGCTGCGGCCAGAGCTCGAAGGCGCCCTGCGCGAGCCGCATGCCGTCGCGGTTGTAGACGTGCAGGCCCAGCGGCGAGATCTGCACGCGGAAGTTGGGGTCGCGCACCTGCGAGGCGATCTCGCCGATTTCTTCCGGCGTGTCGGGGAACGGATGCTTGGCGTGCACCGTCATCAGCGCATCGCTCATGCCCTTGGGCAGCGTGGCGTTGCGCGCTGCGGCATGCATGATGCGGCGCGCCCAGTCGGCCTCGCTCACCGCGCGGCGCGCATGCTGGCTCACCTGCGTGGTCAGCACCGCCGCCACGTTGAGCTCGGCGGCAATGCCGAACAGCACTGCGTTGATGCCGCTGGTGTCGGCCTCGGTGAGCTCGGTGAGGTTGCCTACGCCGAGCATGATCGGCGCATCGGGAAAGCGCTCGCGCAGCCGGTGGTAGCGCACGATGGAGGCGGTCAGGCCGAAAGGTATCGGGTCGAGGATCGAATCGGCCAGGAAGGCGCGGCCGCGCCGCTGCATCTGTTCGACGGCCGCATACAGCGACGCTTCGTCGGCCGGAACGCGCGGTATCAGCACCGGCGTGGCCGCAACCTCATCGGCGATCCACAGCGTGTCGAGCGTGAGGCTCAGCAGGTAGTCGGCGCCGGCCTTGCCGCCGAGCAGCAGTTCCTGCGCGTCGCTCGAATCGACGCTGACCTGGAAGCCCGCGGCCTTCAGCGCCTGCACGCTTTCGCTCAGGTGGTCGAAGCGCGTCTCGGGCAGGCAGCCCAGGTCGATCACGTTGGCACCGTCGGCCGCAAGCTGCCGGGCGCGTTCGATGATCTGCGCCACCGAGAGCCGCGGCGCATCGACGATCTCGGCAAAGATCGCGACCTCGTAGTCGTCCAGGTCGACAGCGCGTGCGCTGCGGTTGAAGTGGCGGGGCAGGTCCTTCAATTCCTGCGGGCCGCGCTCCACCGGAACGCCGAAGTGAAGGCTCAGCGCCTCGACGTCGCCGCGGCAGCGGCCCGGCACCATGATGCGGTCGGCGCGGCGCGGTGCGGCGCCCTCGCCTTCGGCCTCGGTGAACACGGGGGCCGCAACGCGGCGGCGGATCATGTCGGCCGTCATCAGCGCCGCCACCTGCAGACCGATCTCGCGCACTTCCCATGTGAACGGTGCCGCCTCGATCCCGGCCAGCACCCGCGTGAGGCTGGCTTGGGCGAGACGCCCGGTCAGGAAGACGATGTGTTCCATGCGAGAGAAAGTTCCTTCAGGCGCGTGTCGAGCGCGGTCTCCAGTTCGGTCGGTGAACAGACCACCTGGCAAAAGTCGATGCCGCGCAGCCGCTCCACGTTGTCCAGTTCGATGCGCCGCGGACGCAGCGTGACCCAGTCGTGCGGCGACTTGGTCACCACCACCGGTTCCGTATCGCATGCAAACACGATGCCAGGAATGCCGAGCTTGCCGGCCTGGGCAAACATGTTGGTCGGCAGCGAGTCGCTGATGCCGAATGCGCACTTGGCCACCGTGTTGCTGGTGGCCGGCGCCACCACCACCGTGTGATAGACGTCGTCATAGAGCATGCCCACCGGCACGCCGCTGGCGGTCTTGTCGCGGAACACGCGAAAACGCGGCTTGAGCGCCTCGATCTGCAGCTTGTAGATGGGCAGCACCTCCTCGGCCGCAGCCGAGAGGAACAGGTCGACCGAGGGCAGCCGCGCCGCAATGGCAAGCGATTCCTCGAGGAAATGGCCCGAGCCCGTGATGCACCACGCCAACCGCGAGCGCGGCGGCGATGCGGGCATGGGCGCCTCGCCGTCTTCGGCAGCCAACGCGGCGCCGCGTGGATCGATCTTGCCCGTGCCCGTCGGCTCCCCGTTCGTCATGTCTGCGAGCCTTGAGGCTCAATCGGGTGGAGAGATCTCGATGTGAAGCTTGTGGAGTTTTCGGTACAGGGTGTTGCGGCTGACATCGAGCGCCTTGGCGACGTTGCTCACGTTCCAGCGATGCTGCTCGAGCATCTGCAGCAGCACCTGCCGCTCGTTGGCCTGGATCGGGTTGAGTTGCTTGATGGCGGGCGCCGCATCGGTCTGCGCTGCGTCCGCGGCCGTATCGGCCGGTTCGGAGGACGCTGCAGCCGCATGGGCCAGCGCGGGCAATGGCGACGGCGCCGTGCGCACCGCCAGCGAAGGCAGGTGCTCCCGCGTGATGGTCTTGCCGTCGGCCAGCGCGGCGGCGCTGCGCAGCACGTGGCGCAGCTGCCGCAGGTTGCCGGGCCATGAATAGGCCATGAGCAGGCGCTCGGCCTCTTCGCCGAGCCGGCTGTCGCTGCCGCCTTCGTCCTTGAGCACGTCGTGGATCAGATCGCGCTTGTCCGTGCGGTCGCGCAGCGCGGGCAGGTCGAGCTCGATGCCGGCCAGGCGGTAGTAGAGGTCTTCGCGGAAGCGGCCTTCGCGCACCAGGCTCGGCAGGTGCTGGTGGCTCGCGCTCACGAGCTGGAAATCCACCGGATGGGTGTCCTCGGTGCCCAGCGGCGTGACCTGGCGCTCGTCGAGCACGCGCAGCAGGCGGGCCTGCAGCTCCAGTGGCATGTCGGCGATCTCGTCGAGGAACAGCGTGCCGCCATCGGCCTGCAGGATCTTGCCGCGCCGGCCGCTGCGCTGTGCGCCGGTGAAGGCGCCGGCCTTGTAGCCGAAGAGTTCGGATTCGATCAGCGTCTCGGGCAGGCTCGCGCAATTGACCGCGACGAAGGCACCCTCGGCATGCGGGCTGCTCTCGTGGATGGCGCGCGCGAACACTTCCTTGCCCGATCCGGTCTCGCCGCACAGCAGCACCGGGGTTCGGCGCGCGACCACGCGCCGCGCGGTATCCAGGTGCGCGACGAGCCGCGCGTCCTTGAAGGTGCGAACGCTCGGTGCACGCGCGGCCGCTGGCCGCAATGGCGCACGGAAGGACTCGGCACCTGTCTCTGCCGACATCGAAGCCGTGCCTGCGCCGGCCACGCGCGCACGCGCCGGCGTGGCGGCATCGGAGGCCGGCCGCCGCGCCACCGCGAAGAAGCGCAGCGCCGCATTGGCCCGGTAGGCCACCACCGGATGGAATGAAGAAGAAAGGCTGCGCTGGACGATGTCTTCGAGCGAGGTCTGGAACAGGTCGTCGATGCGCTGCGTGCGGATCTCGTCCATCGACTGAAGGCCCAGCTGGAACAAGGCGCTGCGGTTGGCCGCAAGAATGCGTCCATCGTCGCCGACGGCGAGCTTGCCCTCGTGCAGCGTGTAGACGAATTCGGGCCGGCTGTGGAAGTGCAGCGGATGCGCATTCGAGAAGCGCTTGTCGATGAGCCGGTTCTCGATCATGCGCGCCGTCATGCCCAGCAGCACCAGCACGTGCTGCTGCATGAGGCTGGAGCGGCTGGTCACGTCGAGCACCGCGATGATCTCGCCGGACGGATCGAACACCGGCACCGCCGAGCAGGTGAGCTGCGTGAAGTGGCTGAAGAAATGCTCTTCGCGCCGCACGGAGATCGGGTGCGCCGCAGCCAGGCAGGTGCCCATGCCGTTGGTGCCGGCCTCGGCCTCGCCCCACATGCCGCCGGCGCGCAGGCCCATGGGCTCCGCTTCGGCGGCGAACTCGGGCGAGGACACCATGTGCACGATCACGCCATCGGTATCGGTCAGCACCACGGCGGACTCGGCGTCGGCGAGTTGCTGGTAGAGCGTGGTCATCTCGTAGCGCGCGCACTCGATGACGTCGGCATGCTGGTTGCGCCGGCTCTGCAGCGCAGACGATGCAATGACCACTGGTTCGCGCGGGCGGCCCGGATCGAGCTGGTACTGGTTCAGGCAGCGGCTCCACGAGCGCGTGACCAGATCATTGCCCTCTTCGTGAAAGCCTCGCCTCACCACGTCGAGCACACGGTCAGCGTGTCGATCGCCTTGCCTCAGCGTCAATGTCATTGGAGTTCTCCGGCGCGTTCCATCGTGTCTCCTTGTTCGGCCCATTGTTGTGCCTGCCGGCCTGCCGCGCACCCGGTGAAACACCAAGCACTGGCAATGCCGGAGCGGGTCCGGTCTCTGGCCTGCATTTTGCGTTGACGAATCTCGCTGGGGTGGGCTTGCATGCCACCAGACACACTTTCAAACATATTCGATCACTGGAGACACCACTTGAACACCAGCCCGCGTCCTTCCATCGCCCGCCTTTCCTCCCCGAATGCGTCGAACGCATCGCCCGACGCCGCCGAGGCAGCCGTGCCCATGGACCTGATCTTCATCGAGGGCTTCAGCGGCCAGACGGTGATCGGCATCCACGACTCCGAACTGCATCATCCGCAGCCCCTCTTGATCGACGTGCATGCCGGCGTGCCCCGCGCACGTGCCTGCGACACCGACCGCATCGGCGACACCATCGACTACGGCATGGTGCGCGAACGGCTGGTGCGGCTCATGGCCGAGCACCGGCTGCAACTGCTCGAAGCCTTTGCAGAAGCCATTGCCGACATCCTCATCGACGAGTTCGGCGCCAGCTGGGTTCGCGTGAAGGTGGTGAAGCCGCGCAAGTTCGATGACGTGCAGGCCGTGGGCGTGCAGATCGAGCGCCATGCGCCCACGCATCGCGCCTCGAAGCTGGGGCACGGCGCCACCGTACTCAACTTCCTTGCCAGCGGCATGGTGCCCGCCAAGCACTGAACACCCACGCTTGCCGCGCCATGCGGCAGCAAGAAAAAAACCGACGCGGTTCACGCGCCGGTTTTTTTTCTTGCGGCTCAGAGGTGGGCTGCGAACGGGTGTGCCGTCGTGCCCTTCTTGTCGACCACTTCCGCGGCGGTCGGCGAGCCGGCCACGGCGCGCTGGATGGCCTCGCGGGTGGCCTGGTAGTTGTAGTCCTGGATCTTCTTGTCGTCGTCGGCAAGCCAGTGGATGAACACGCCGACGCAGATGAACAGGTTGTCCGCCTCCGCCATGGGGATGGTGCCATCCTCGACGCTGTCGGCCACCGCCAGCGCCACGGCGCGCTGCGCCGGCCCGAACATCTGCACCGCCTGCTTGGCGCCCTTGATGGTCACTTTGTTGAACATCACGGTGGCCGGCTTGGTCAGCAGGTTGGGAGCCACGACTGCGAGCAGCGAAGTGAAGCCGTCCTTGTTGTTCGTCAACGCATTCGCGAAGGCGGTCTCGGCAGCGCTGCCGCGCGGTCCGATGATCAGGTCGATATGGGCGACTTCATTGCCGTCGCCAACGAGCGATTCGCCCACCATCAGTCGATCGATTTTTGCCATGGTTTCGAGTCTCCTCTCAGAGGTCCAAGGTGATTAGGGTCAATACGACACCGGTCAGGAAGACCAGCGCAAAGCCATGGGTATCACGATCCGTGCCATCCGTTCGCCGCCTCGCGTGCGGGCGCCGCGCACGAGCGGATCCAGCCTGACAGCAGCAGCGCCGCCACGGTGAAATCGGCGCTGGTCCCGGGGTTGACGCCCGCGGCCTTGAGGGAAAGGTCCCAGGCCGCGAAGCCGGGGTCGGCATCGAGCGCCACGCCGGCGCCGGCGCGCCCCTGCCAGGCCTGCGCCGCCGTCATGACAGTCTGTGCCACGCGCTCGCCGTGTTTTCGAACAATGTGTGAATCAGGAAAGGCGCTCAGGCAGGCCAGGTAAAGCCGTTGGACCGAAGCCACAGTGGCCGCATCGGGCGGCGCTTCGGCATCGGCCGGCGCTTCGCTGCAGCCCGCCGGGTGGACTGGCGCCTGGAACGCCAGGGCGAAAAGATCCGCAAAGCCGTCGCGGTACTGCCGCGCGATGAGATCGCGGTCCGCAGCAAGGGCCATGGCGGCCCGCAGATCGACGCTGGGTGCATCGCGCACGTCTTCGGCCGGTGCTGTCCCCAGTCCGCCGGGATGGGCGCGCGCAATGGCGCGATAGGCGGCGCGGGCATCGTCGATGTCGAGCGTGGCCAGCACGCCCTCGACGGCCGCGCGCAGGGCCGCGGGGGTTCCGGCGTGGGGGTGCTGCTCCACCGCCAGCGCAATCGGCGCGCACAGCAGCAGGATGCCGAGGTTGGTGTTGCACCCGGCCACCGCCCAGGTGGCCTCTACCGCGGCCTCGATGCGCTCGCCCACACGCAGGCCCGGCTCGAACAGCGCCCCGGCCGCGGCCTGGGCGCTGGCAATGAACATCGACGCCTGCATGCCATGGCCGGGCGAGGCCTGGCTGACGTTGCCGGGCTTGCGCACTGCAACGTCGAGCCAGCAGGCGCGCAGGAAGCAGGCCCGCGCACGCTCGATGGCCAGCTGCCGCGCGTTCATCATCAGGCGCGGCGCTCCGGCGGCAGGCTCTCTTGCGCGCGGCGGCGCGCCTGCGCGAGCTTGCGGTCGAGCAGGTCGTCGACGATGGCGCGCGCGATGTTGAAGCCCGTCACGCGCTGCAGCCCCTGCCAGGCGGCCACGCCATTGACCTCGAGCACCTGGATCTTCGGCCCTGTGGCCGCGGCGATGAGGTCCACGCCCGCGTAGTCCATGTCGAGCGCCTGCGCCGCGCCTTCGGCCAGTTGGGCGAGCGCGGGCTCCAGCACGGCCGGCTCGCAGCGCGCGCCCTGGGCCACGTTGTGGATCCAGTGCATGCTGACGCGCCGCATCGCGGTGACGGCGCGCCCGCCGACCACCATCACGCGCCAGTCGAAACCCGGCGAGGCCATGGGCGGCACGAAGCGCTGCAGATAGGCCAGGCCCGCGTAGCGCGCATCGATGTCGGGCATCGGATGATGAACGCCGTCGACCTCGCCCACCAGCTGCAGGTTCTTGCCCTGCGAGCCGAACAGGGGCTTGAGCACCAGCGCATGGCCCGCGGCCATCTCGCGCATGGCGATGCGACGCGCCTGCGCCGCCGATTCGGTGGCCCAGGTGGCAGGCGCAGGAATGCGCGCGGCATGCAGCAGCAGGCTGGTCATCGACTTGTCGACCGTGCGCTCGATGGCGCGCGCATCGTTGTAGACCGGCACGCCCAGTTCGCGCAGCGCATGCAGCACGCCCAGGCGCTTGGTGACCTGCTCGAAGCTTCCGCCGGCAATGCCGCGCACCAGCACCGCATCGGGCAGCTCGCGGCCGTAGCCGGGAATGACCAGGCCATGCCATGCCGCGGTGGTGTCGATGTTGCAGTCGGCCAGGTCGACGCAGCGCCCCACCGCGCCGCGTGCGCGCAGCGCGGCCTGCAGTTGGCGCGTGTGCCAGCCGATCTCGTCCGTCATGATGACGATGCGCATGGTCAGGCCTCCTGCAGCCACAGCCGCTGCAGCAGCGCCATGTCGGGTGCGCCGCCATGCCAGGTGTTGCCGCTGTCGATGTTGCTGACCCACACTTCGGCCGGAGCGAACAAGGCGCCATCGATCTTGTAGAAGTCGTACGCGACCTCCTTGAAGATCTCGGCGAACGAGCGCCCGTGATCGCGTGAATTGCGCGACGGCAGCGCACGCGCCAGTTCGCGCGCCGCGCCGTCGTCGCCGCGGACCGTCAGGTGCACGCGGCCGCCGTACAGGATGGCGTCGTTGGTGCGGCCCATGGCCTCGACACCATCGGCGCTTGGCGACGGCAACGGCGCGGTGCCGGCGCCCTCGACGATGTTGCCCAGCGCAAAGCCCAGCTCGTGCGCCTTGTGCAGCGCCACCTCGAGCACACGTGCCACCACCTGCGTGGTGCCCGCGAGGCTGGTGGTGGGCGTGAGGATCAAGGTCAGCGCTTCGGCGGCCAGGCCGCAATCGCGCAGCAGCTTGTCGATCACGATCTTCGGTGGCGCGCGATCGACTTCCAGCACCAGCACACCGCAGGGCGCATGGTCGCGGTAGCCCAGTTCGGCAAAAAGTTTTTCCTTGACCGCCAGCGCGCGCGCCGGCCCCGAGCCGAGCGAGAAGAACTTCTTGCCGCCAGTCTCTTCCTTGGTAGCCGCGAGGCTCCAGCCGGCGTACTGGCTGCCAAGGCAGGCCAGCACCGGCTGCGAGCTGCGCACGTCGAGCCAGGTGGGCCAGCCCTCGGCGCTGCCGCCGCTGCGCAGATTCACATGCCCCAGCCCGCCCATGCAGATCTCGCCGATCTGCAAGCCGGCCGCCACGCTGCCGCGTGCCTCGATGCCGGCATCGAAGATGCGCGCGCCGCTGTCGTCGCGGCGCAGCTGCAGCCCGAGCGCATCGGCGTCGACCAGCAGGCGCTCGACCAACGGCCGGGCCAGCAGGTTGACGCTCAGGCCCGACGCGGCCGCGGGCGGGAAAGTGTTGCTCATGCCTTGGTCTCCAGTGATTGCAGCAGCCGCTCGCGGCCTTCGTCCAGGCGAGTGCGCACCTGCTGCGCGCTGCTTCCGCTCGCCGTCAGGGTGCACACGGGGTCGTCGATGTCGAAGCGCTGGCCGGCTTCGGGCAGATCGCGGATGCCGGGCCATGCAGCGAGGCGCTGCGCCAAGGCCGCGTCGAGCTGCAGCGGCTGCCGCGCGAACACGATTTCGATGCCTTCGACCTCCAGCGCATGCGATGGCACCGGCGACGGCAGCTCCCCATGCAGGCAAGCGTGCAGATGCGCCTGCATCACGCCTGGCGAACCGGCGCGCGCCTTGTAGAGGCTCATGCTGGCCGGCGGCCTCGGGTTGACCTCCAGCACGCCGATGGCGTCACCGTCGCGCATGAAGTCGAGGCTGCACAGGCCGCGCAGTTCGAACTCCACGGTCAGTGCGCGCGCGATGGCCGTCACGCGGCGTGCCATGTCCTCTGCCACAGGCACCGGCCCGACGGCGCCGCAGAACACGAAAGGCCGCGTGCCGAAGCGGCGTACGGTCTGCTCGTTGAAGCCGAGCACCTGCACATCGCGGCCATTGGCGATGAAGGTGGCCGACATCGGCAGCCCGGCCATTTCGCGCTGGAAGTAGTGGTGCGAGGACGGCGGCTCGTCCATCGACCACGGCGCATGGCGCACATGCCAGCCGCCGCAGCCGTGCGCGTCTTTCATGAGCCATCCGGCGGGATCCTCGGGCGGCTGCAGCAGCACTTGCGGAAAGGGGATGACCTGCGCCGCAAGAAAGCCGAAGAAGGCGGCCGGATCGCGCAGGCGGCGCACGGCCGCGGGCGCGGTGCCGATCAGCGGCAGCACGGCCGCGCCCTCTTCCAGCAATTCGGGCTCGCCTTCGAAGCCGCTGCCTGCGATCCAGCCCAGCACCGGCTCGCCAGCCTCTGCGAGCGTGCGCAGCGCGGCCAGGACGCTGGCCGCATCGATCTGCAAACTGCCGGGCGCGCCAATGGGCAGCCAGCGCGAGGCCGCGCGGCGCGTGTCGACATCGCCGAACAGGTCGAGCGCGACCACCTGCAAGCCATCGCTCGCCGCCGCCTCGGCCATGGCGCGCGCGGAGATGGCGGCAACGGCGATCGTCTGCATGGTGCCCGCGGGCTTCAAGCCGTCTTTCCGGCCTGCTCGACCAGGAACGCGCGGGCCACCGCAAAGGCTTCGGGAAAGCTCAGCACCTGCGCCTTTTCAGCCTCGCACATCTGCACCAGCAGCCGATGCTGCGTCTGGTACTTGACGTTGCCCACCGCCAGCGCGCCGATGGCCACGGCCTGCGTGCCGGCCAATGGCTTGGCGTCGTCCATCACGCCGACGCCGGCAATGCCTTCGGGCGGCACGGCGTTCACGTCGGCCGCGACCTTGAGCCGCGTCGCGGCACCGAGCGCCTCGCTCGACACCACCTGCACGCCTGCGGCCGCGCAGGCCAGCAGCACGTCGGCATCGGCGATGGAGCGGCGCACGGCGTCGGGGTCGCCGCCCGAGAGGCCGTGCAGCTTCACGCCGAAGCGCTGCCCGGTTTCGTCGGCCGCTTCCTGCGCCGCGTCGATGCCGTTGCGGCTGGACAGGTACACCTCGGCACCGGCCTGCGCCGCGATCACACCGGCCACGCGGCCCACCGGACCCGTGCCGCCGAGGATCACCACGCGCTGGCCTTCCAGTCCCTGCCCATGGTGGCGCTTGAGCGCGGCCTCGACGCAGGCCACCATGGCCGCGGCCGTGGTGTAGGCGCCGCTCGGATCGGCCATCGCCGAGACGACGAAGGGCTTGACCATCGACGTCCGCGCGCGCTCTAGCATGTCGGCCGCCAGCTGCGCGTCGCGTCCGCCGATGAAGATGCCGGTGCGTGCCACGCCTTTGGGCCCGCGCGAGAAGATGGTGTCCTGCGTCAGTCCGGTGATGCGGTCCAGGCCCACTTCGCAGTAGGGCACGATGATCTGGTAGCCGGCGTCCGCTGCCATGTTGATGTCGAACGGGCTCATCTGTTGGCCGGGGGTGAACATGTGGAGGATGCGGGGACGTTCCATGAGGGCCTGCGTTGGTTGATATTGATGTGGAAGGTTGAGGCGTCGGGTGGCCTGCGCCAGCAGGATTCAGCGGTTGCGCGGCTCGGCGGTACGTTCGCGCACCACCGCCCCGCGGTTGCGGCCCGAGACGATGCGCAGCCCCAGCCGCGGATCGAGCTGCCCGGCGGCGCGCGCAGCATCGACCAGCATCTCGGCCCGCACGTGCGAAGGCATGATCGCGAAACTCGTGGGGCCCCATGAACTCTGGCCGATGGCGGCGTCATGCCCGCGGCTCGCATCCGCGAACCAGTGCATCAGCCGCCCGACGGCCGCGCTCGTGTAGATGCCGCCCTGCGCGGGCGCGAAGTGCTCGCCGAGCAGTTGCTGCATGCGGTTGATGCCCGCGGCAAACGGTGCGAATTCCGCCCGCGCGGCGCCGGGCAGCACCCGCATCAGCACCTGGTGGCAGATCTCGGCCGCGCCCGCCTGCGGCAAGGGCGGCAAGGCCGCAATCGCCTTTTTCTCCGCGCCGCCCGACAGGCCCTTGTGCGCGGGGTCCTGGACGACGATGACGCGCCATTCCTCGGGAAACTCGATGCGCGACAGCAGCGGCGCGGGCAGTCCGTCAGGGCCCGGGCCGCCATCGAGGAGCAGGCCGCCGCTGTCGAAGCCCGCAATGCCGACCCCTGAGCGCAGGCCGCGGCCGAGCCAGTGCGCCAGCGTGCCCGTGTCCAGATCGAGGCCATGCCATTCGGCAAAGGCCCGCCCGATCGCCGACGCGAGCTGCGTGCCCGAGCCGAAGCCCGCATGCGGCGGCAGCGCATGGCGCAGCCGCAGCGACAGCGGCGCGTGGCGGCCGCTGCGCTGCTTCAACACCGCCAGATAGTCCGCCGCGCGGGCCAGTTCCGCTTCGCCGGCCGGCGTGTCGGCCGCCAGGTGGTCCGCCGCGGACGCCGACAGTTCCACGTCGGTGGTGAAGCCGTCGATCACCAGCCCCAGGCTGCCGAACGCGCGCCCGAGCGAGCCCGAGGGGTCCAGAAAGCCCAGGTGCAGGCGCCCGGGCGCGCTCACGTCCACCGTGCGAACGCTCTGGTCGAGCCTGGAAGCAAAGGCGAGGTCGGCGGAAGTCATGGGCGGCGGTGTGCGACGAGGCGAGGTCATGGACCCGCTTGTCATAGCAAGGGCCGTTCCGTCCATGCGCCCAGAGGGAGCACCGGGGCCAGGGCGCGTTCAGGAGGCCGCCGATGTCCCAGGAGCGGGACAATGTGTCACGGCGTGCGGGGGCGGCGGCAGGGGCAGCTGCGCGGCGCAGCGTCCCAATGAAAAACGCCCCGTGAGGGGCGTTTTTGTTGCTATCTGGCGGAACCGGAGGGATTCGAACCCTCGATGAGGCTCTACACCCCATACTCCCTTAGCAGGGGAGCACCTTCGGCCACTCGGTCACAGTTCCTGAAAGAAGCCGAGATTATGCCACCATCAGGCAGCCGGTTGGTCCAGGTCGAAGGCTTTGTGCAGGGCGCGCACGGCCAATTCCATGTATTTCTCGTCGATCACGACCGAGGTCTTGATCTCGCTGGTGGAAATCATCTGGATGTTGATGCCCTCTTCGCTCAGCACGCGGAACATCTTGCTGGCCACGCCCACGTGGCTGCGCATGCCGATGCCCACGATGCTGACCTTGCAGATCTTGGTGTCGCCCACGATCTCGGTCGCGCCCAGCGAGGGCATGACCTTCGACTGCAGCAGGTCGACCGTCTTCGCATATTCGTTGCGGTGCACGGTGAAGCTGAAGTCGGTCCGGCCGTCCTTGCTGAGGTTCTGGATGATCACGTCGACTTCGATGTTGGCGTCTGCCACGGCACCGAGGATGTGATACGCGATGCCCGGCTTGTCGGGCACGCCGAGCACCGAGATCTTGGCTTCGTCGCGGTTGAAAGCGATGCCGGATACGACGGCTTGTTCCATGTTTTCGTCTTCCTCGAAAGTGATCAGCGTGCCGGACTTGGCCTCTTCATTGATGTCGATGTCCCACGGCGTGAAGCTCGAGAGCACACGCAGCGGCACCTTGTACTTGCCGGCGAATTCCACCGAGCGGATCTGCAGCACCTTGGAGCCCAGGCTCGCCATTTCGAGCATCTCTTCGAAGCTCACGGTCGAGAGGCGGCGCGCATCGGGCTCCACGCGCGGGTCGGTGGTGTAGACGCCGTCGACGTCGGTGTAGATCAGGCACTCGTGCGCCTTCATCGCCGCCGCAATGGCCACGGCCGAGGTGTCGCTGCCGCCGCGGCCCAGCGTGGTGATGTTGCCGTCGTCGTCCACGCCCTGGAAGCCGGTGATGACCACCACCTTGCCGGCGTCGAGGTCGGCGCGCACGCGCTCGTCGTCGATGCTTTCGATGCGCGCCTTGGTGTAGGAGTTGTCGGTGCGCACCGACACCTGCCAGCCCGCGTAGCTCACGGCTTCCATGCCTTCGGCCTGCAGCGCAATGGCCAGCAGCGCGGAAGAAGCCTGTTCGCCGGTCGAGGCGAGCATGTCGAGCTCGCGCCCGTGGGCCTCGCTCGGTTTGCTCGGCGCCAGCTCCTTGGCCAGGCCGAGCAGGCGATTGGTCTCGCCGCTCATGGCACTCGGGACCACGATCATCTGGTGGCCGGCGCGCGCCCACTTGGCGACGCGCTTGGCGACATTCTTGATGCGCTCGGTCGAGCCCATCGACGTACCGCCGTATTTGTGAACGATCAATGCCATGGATGAATTCAGAGAAATGGGAAGGGCCGCCGCTGCACCCCCGAGTGCCAGCGCGGCGCCCTGCAAGCCGTCAGCGCGAAGCCTTGGGCGAGGGCCCGGAATTGTACCAATGCAGCAGATCGCCCCTGCGCTGGGCAAATCCGTTGGCCACCTTGAGGTGGATCCGGTGGCCGCGCGTGGTGCAGGCGCGAACCTGGTCCAGCAACTGGTCGAGCTGCGCCGCGCTGGGTGCGCAGCCGTGCGCCTGCATCAGCCAGTGTCTCAGCACATTGGCCTGCCGTGCGCGCGAAAGCGCCTGCAGCACGGCGATGCGGGGCGGGCTGCCCACCACGGCCAGGTCTTGCGCCGCGAGTTCGCCCAGCAGCTCCTGCGCCTGCGCGGCATGGCCGATGCTGCGGGCGAAGGTGGCGCGGAACTGCGGGAAGGTCCGCTCGAGCGCGGGCAGCAGCACGGCGCGGATCCGGTTGCGGGTGTAGCGCTCGTCCTCGTTGGTCGGGTCCTCGATCCAGGGCAGGTCGACACCCTTGAGCCACGCGCGGATGTCGGCGCCGGGCACCGCCAGCAGCGGGCGGTAGATGTCCAGCCCGTTGCGCCGCGCATGCGCGGGCATGGCCGCGAGGCCCGGCAGACCGGCGCCCCGGGAGAGCGCCAGCAAGAGGGTTTCGACCTGGTCGTCGGCATGGTGCCCGAGAACTATCGATTCGATAGCGTCGAGCGCCGTATCCATGCGCGCCATGGCTGCAAAGGCGTCGTAGCGGGCGCGCCGCGCCGCATCTTCGGGACTGTCGCCCTGCGCATGGCGTGCGTCCACGCGGTGCACCACCAGCGGCACGCCCAGGCGTTCGCACACGGCCGCGCAATGGCGTTCGAAATCGTCCGCGGCGGCCTGCAGGCCGTGGTGCACATGAAAGGCAAGCACCTGGCCGGGCCAGGCCGAGGCGCAAGCCGCCAAGAGGGCCGTGGAATCCGCACCGCCGCTGAAGCCCACCGCCAGCGGCAGATGCGCCGGCTCGAACGCGGCCATGGCGCGTTCGAAGGCTTCGTTCATGGAGGGAGCAGCGCGCCGGCTTCTTTACCTGCCGGTGTCGGCCTTGGTGTCGTTGAAGCGCCCGTAGCTCTGCAGGCGTTCGTAGCGGCGCTCGAGCAGTTCCTTCGGCTTCAGGTCGCTGACCTGGCGGAAGGCGTCGTTGAGCGCGCGCTTGAGGAAAGCGGCCATCTGGCGATGGTCGCGGTGCGCGCCGCCGACCGGTTCGTTCACGATCTTGTCGACCAGGCCCAGCGCCTTCAGGCGGTGCGCGGTGATGCCGAGCGCATCGGCCGCTTCCTGCGCCTTGTCGCTGGTCTTCCAGAGAATGGAGGCGCAGCCTTCGGGGCTGATGACCGAGTAGATCGAATACTGCAGCATCACGAGCTGGTCGCCCACCGAAATGGCCAGCGCCCCGCCGGAGCCGCCTTCGCCGATGATGGTGACGATGATCGGCACCTCGAGCTGCGCCATCTCGTAGATGTTGCGGCCGATGGCTTCGGACTGGCCGCGCTCCTCGGCGTCGATGCCCGGATAGGCACCGGGCGTATCGACGAAGGTGAAGACCGGCAGCTTGAACTTCTCGGCCGTCTTCATGAGGCGCAGCGCCTTGCGGTAGCCCTCGGGCTTGCTCATGCCGAAGTTGCGCGCGGTGCGCTCCCTGGTGTCGCGCCCCTTCTGGTGGCCGAGCACCATGCAGGGCGTGCCGTTGAAGCGCGCCAGGCCGCCCACGATGGAGAGGTCGTCGGCAAAGTGCCGGTCGCCGTGCAGTTCGACGAAGTCGGTGAAGATCTCGTTGACGTAGTCGAGCGTGTAGGGCCGCTCCGGATGCCGCGCGATCTTGGTGATCTGCCAGGGCGTCAGGTCGCTGTAGATGTCCTTGGTGAGCTGCTGGCTCTTCTTGCCGAGCTGGTCGATTTCCTCCGAGATGTCGACCGCCGATTCGGTCTGTACATAGCGCAGTTCTTCGATCTTGGTTTCGAGTTCAGCAATGGGCTGCTCGAAGTCGAGGAAGGTTCGTTTCGCCAACGTCTTCTCCTGTTGTTCAGTATGCGACCGGTACCGGGTCGAGCGATCGCCAAATATACCAAGTCGCCACGCTGCAATATGGGGCCCAGGCCACGGCGACGTCGCGGGCATCGCTGCGGCTCACGGGATCGCCCGAAAAATAGTTGACGCTGATGCCGTTGAGCAGGCCCAGGTCGTCGACCGGCAGCACGTTGGGGCGCATCAGGTGGAAGATGAGGAACATCTCGGCCGTCCAGCGGCCGATGCCGCGGATGGCCACGAGTTCATCGATGATGAGCTCGTCGGCCATGTCCTTCCAGGCGTCGACGTGCACCGCGCCCGAATCGAAATGAATGGCCAGGTCCACCAGGTACTCGATCTTGCGCGCCGACAGCCCTGCCGCGCGCATGTCGTCGACCTTCAGCTTGAGCACGTTGGCCGGCGTGAGCTTGCGCGGCAGCACCGCGAACTTGTCCCACACGGTCTGCGCGGCCTTCACCGAAATCTGCTGGCCCACGATGCTGCGCGCGAGGGTGGTGAACGCGTCGCCGCGCGATTCGAGGCAGGCGTCGCCGAACTTCGGGATCAGCCGCTTCATCACGCGGTCCTTCCTGGACAGGTGCTTGCAGGCCTCCTCCCAATAGTCCGGCGTATAGATCTGGACCGCCGGATTTTTCGAGGAAGCAGGCATGGGATTCGTGGTTCCGTTCACTGCGCTGCGGCCCAGGTTGTGCCGGTGGGCGAATCCTTGAGCACGATGCCCTGCGCCAGGAGGTCGTTGCGGATGCGGTCGGCCTCGGCAAAGTTCTTGGCCGCCTTGGCGGCCGCGCGCGCGTCGATCTGCGCCTGGATGGCGGCTTCGTCCAGCGTGGCGCCTGCGCGCAGGAAAGCACGCGGGTCGCCCTGCAGCAGGCCCAGCGAACCGGCCAGCGCCTTCAGCAAGCCGGCTGTTTCTGCGGACTTGGTGCGGTTGACTTCGCCGGCCAGCTCGAACAGCACGGCGATGGCCTCGGGCGTCCCGAAGTCTTCGTCCATGGCGGCCTTGAAGCGCGCGGCATGGGGCTGCGTCCAGTCGATCACTGCTTCGGCCGGAGCGACCAGATCGAGCGCGGTGTACAGGCGCTTCAGCGAATTGCGGGCGTCGTCCAGGTGTGCGTCGCTGTAGTTGAGCGCGCTGCGGTAGTGCGTGCGCACCAGGAAGAACCGCAGGCTCTCGGCGTCGTACTTCTGCAGCACCTCGCGGATGGTGAAGAAGTTGCCCAGGCTCTTGGACATCTTCTCGTTGTCCACGCGCACGAAGCCGTTGTGCACCCAGAAGCGCGACAGCGGCTTGCCGTTGGCGCCTTCGCTCTGCGCGATTTCGTTCTCGTGGTGCGGGAACTGGAGATCGGCGCCGCCGCCATGGATGTCGAAGGTTTCGCCGAGCGTGGCGCAGCTCATGGCCGAGCACTCGATGTGCCAGCCCGGCCGGCCGGTGCCGTAGGGGCTTTCCCATTTGGCGTCGGCAGGCTCGGTCGGCTTGGCAGCCTTCCAGAGCACGAAGTCGAGCGGATCCTGCTTGCCGTCGAGCACGGCCACACGTTCGCCCGCATGCAACTCGTCGAGCGACTTGCCCGACAGCTTGCCGTAGCCCGGGAACTTGCGCACCGCGTAGTTCACGTCGCCGTTGTCCGAACGATAGGCCAGGCCCTTCTGCTCGAGCTTCTCGATGATGCCCAGCATCTGCGGCACGTATTCGGTGGCGCGCGGCTCGATGGTGGGAGGCTCGATGCCGAGCGCGCCGATGTCCTGGTGCATGGCCGCGATCACTTCGTCGGTCAGCTCACGGATGGTGATGCCGCGCTGCACCGCGCGCGCAATGATCTTGTCGTCGATGTCGGTGATGTTGCGTACGTAGGTCACGGCGTAGTCGCTCGCCCGCAGCCAGCGCTGCACCACGTCGAAGGCCATCATCATGCGGGCATGGCCGATGTGGCAGAAGTCATAGACCGTCATGCCGCACACGTACATGCGCACCCGGCCCGGTTGCAATGGGGAGAACTCCTCCAGTTCACGCGAAAGCGTGTTGTAGATGCGCAGACTCATGAGGCTCGGAAAGCGTCGCTTCGCGCTCGTGCGGTACGGGCGAACGACGGTGTATTTCAGGGGTGACGGGACAGTGGCCACGAGGGGTTGGACATGGCCCCTCGGCTACAATGCACCGCAGTATAAACGGCTGCTGCCGTCTCATTCCGGGTGTTTTCGAAGCCCGCATTTCCCACTCCTGCCGAGGCTTCATGAAGCACGTCGCGTTCTCCAAACTCTCCATCGCCTTCGCACTGCTGTTCAGCCTGTGGGGTTCGGCTGCCTACGCCAACGACTACGACGACGTCAACCAGCTGCTGCGCCAGGGCAAGTCGAACGAGGCGCTCGTCAAGGCCGACGCCTACATTGCCGGCAAGCCGCGCGATCCGCAGATGCGCTTCCTGCGCGGCGTGATCCTCACCGAGCAGAAGAAGCAGAACGAGGCCATTGCCGCGTTCACGCAGATGACGCAGGACTTTCCCGAACTGCCCGAGCCCTACAACAACCTGGCGGCACTCTATGCAGCGCAAAGCAAGTTCGACCAGGCGCGCGCCGCGCTGGAGCAGGCGCTCAGGCTCAACCCCAACTACGCCACCGCGCACGAGAACCTCGGCGACGTGTACGCCCGACTGGCGGCCCAGGAATATGTGCGAGCGCAGCAATTCGCCAGCACCAACGCCAGCGTGGCGCCCAAGCTCTCGCTGATCCGCCAGATCTTCACGCCCAAGGCCGAGGCCGATGCCGCAGCCCTGCCGGCGGCACCGCCGGAAGTGCGCAAGCCAGTCGGCCGCGCCAGCAAATAGCAACAACCGTCGGCAGCATCCCGGCCGCGGCCGCTTGCATTGCCCGGTCCGCGCCCCACATCATTCGCACACGGAGCCATCCTTGACGATCCAAGCCCCTTCCCTGTCCACCCGCTTCAGCCGCCGCGGCGCGCTCATGCTGGCCGCCTCGCTCGCGCTTGCCGGCGCCGTCCATGCGCAGCAGCCCGGTCCGCGCGTGAAGCTCGCCACCTCGGCCGGCGACATCCTGGTCGAGCTCGACCAGGCCAAGGCGCCCCAGACGGTCGAGAACTTCCTGCAGTACGTCAAGGACAAGCACTACGACGGCACCGTGTTCCACCGCGTGATCGACGGCTTCATGATCCAGGGCGGAGGCTTCACGGCCGACATGCAGCAGAAACCCACGCGCGCACCCATTCCGCTCGAAGCCGGCAACGGCCTGAAGAACGACCGCTACACCATCGCAATGGCGCGCACGGGCAATCCGAACTCGGCCACCTCGCAGTTCTTCATCAACGTGAAGAACAACGACTCGCTCAACGCGCCCAACCCCGACGGCTACGGCTACACGGTGTTCGGCCGCGTCGTGGCCGGCACCGAGGTGGTCGACAAGATCCGTGCCGTGCAAACCGGTAACAAGGGCGGCATGCAGAACGTGCCGCTCGAACCCATCATCATCAAGTCCGCCACACTGGCGAAATAATTTCCGAACATCCGAAGGAAGGACTCCCTCATGAGCAACCCCAAAGTCGAACTCCACATCAAGAACTACGGCGTGATCACGCTCGAACTCGACAGCGCCAAGGCGCCGAAGTCGGCCGAGAACTTCGTCAACTATGTGAAGAACGGTCACTACGACAACACGGTGTTCCACCGCGTGATTCCGGGCTTCATGGTGCAAGGCGGCGGCTTCGAGCCCGGCATGAAGCAAAAGCCCACCGGCGCCGAGATCGAGAACGAAGCCAACAACGGCCTCAAGAACGACAACTACACGGTGGCCATGGCCCGCACCAGCGCACCGCACTCGGCCACCGCCCAGTTCTTCATCAACGTGGCCGACAACGGCTTCCTGAACCACACTGCTCCCTCGGCCCAGGGCTGGGGCTACGCGGTGTTCGGCAAGGTCACCGGCGGCACCGACGTGGTGGACAAGATCAAGGCCGTGAAGACGGGCCGCAAGGGCTTCCACGACGACGTGCCGCTCGAGGACGTGGTCATCGAGAAGGCCGTCCTCGTCGCGGAATAACGAACGGATGCCACGCGGCATGAGCGCAGCGCCGGGCCGCCCCAAGCAAGCTCGCTCCCGCTTGGCGGGAAGCCGCGCAGCGCCAAGGGTGCATCAGTGAACATGGCGGAACATCCGGTTTTCAAGGAACTGCTCGCCCCGCCCGCGTGGCGCACCGTCGACCTGATCTCCGACCTGCACCTGCAGACCGACGAGCCCGCCACCTTCGAGGCCTGGCGCGGCTATCTGCAGACCACGCCGGCCGATGCACTCGTCATCCTGGGCGACCTGTTCGAGGTGTGGGTGGGCGACGACGCGGCCGCCCTGCCCGGCTTCGAGGCCGAATGCGCCGAGCTGCTGCGCCGCACGGCCGAGCGGCTGCCGGTGTACTTCATGCACGGCAACCGCGACTTCCTCGTGGGGCCGGCGCTGGCCGCCCGGTGCGGCTTCACGCTGCTGGACGATCCCACGGTGCTGGTGCTGCACGGCGAACGCTGGCTGCTGAGCCACGGCGACATCCTTTGCCTGGACGACACCGACTACCTCAAGTTCCGCGCCCAGGTGCGCACGACCGAATGGCAGGCCTCGTTCCTGGCCAGGCCGCTGGCCGAGCGCCGCGCGCTCGCGCGCTCCATGCGCGCGCAAAGCGAGGACCGCAAGCGCAATCCCTCGGCCGTCTGGGCCGACGTGGACGGCGGCGCCGCGCGCCAGTGGCTGCAGCAGGCGCGCGCGCACACGCTGGTGCACGGCCACACGCATCGCCCGGCCGATCACGACCTGGGTGACGGCCTCAGGCGCATCGTGCTCAGCGACTGGGACGCCGCGGCCCATCCGCCGCGCGCACAGCTGCTGTGCCTGTCCCCCGCCGGCGCGCAGCGCGTCGATCTGCGCTAGGGCCTGTTGACGCTATGGAAGGGGTCGCGAAGCTCGCCACAGCCCGTCCATCAAGGCGCGCGACGCCGTGCGTGCGTCCGCACGCACAAGGAGCGCAACGCCGAGGGGTGGGCTGTGGCGAGCTTCCCTGCGGGTTGCTTCGCCAAGGGGCCGCCTGCGGCGTTGCCCGCGCTTGCAAGGCCAAAGCCTTGCTGCGCCCGGGCGCCTTGCATCCAGCCCCTTGGCGAAGCAACGCGATCCCCTTCCATAGCGTCAACAGGCCCTAGCCGATGTTCAAGTGGCTGCGCCGGCTGCGCGCCCTGCCCCCTATCCCTGAAGACGCCTGGCAGGCCACGCTGGCGCGCTATGCCTTTCTTGGCGAGCTTCCGCAGGACCAGCAACTGCGGCTTCGAACGCTGTCGGCCGAATTCCTGCGCGACAAGGAGTTTCACGGCACGCAAGGCTTCGTCATCACCGACGAGGTCGCGCTGGCCATTGCCGCACAGGCGGTGTTGCCGATCCTCAACCTGAAGGGCGGCCTGGACTGGTACGACGATTTCGTCGGCATCGTGGTGCATCCGTCCGAGGTCGTCGCACGGCGCAAGATCGTCGACGAAGCGCAGGTGGTGCACGAATACGACGAGGTGGTGGCCGGCGAGGCCATGGACCGCGGGCCGGTGATGCTGAGCTGGCAGGACGTGCTCGCGAGCGGCATCACGACGGGCGGCGGCTACAACGTCGTGATCCACGAATTCGCCCACAAGATCGACATGCGCGCGGGCGACGCCGACGGCTGCCCGCCGCTGCCGCCCGGCTTTGCGGGCAAGCGCAGCGCGCGCGAGGCCCGCGCCGCCTGGCTCGCGGTGCTGCAGCCGGCCTATGAAGACTTTCGCGAGAAGACCATCCTGGCCGAGCGCTTCGGCGCGGAGCCGCCCTGGCTGGACGACTATGGGACCGTGTCGATCAGCGAATTCTTCGCTGTGGCCTGCGAGGCCTACTTCGTGAACCGTCCGAACTTCGCCCGGGACTTCCCCGCGGTGCTGGTTCTCTTCGATGCGTTCTTCCGGCCTGAACGGGCCTGATCGCCCATCACGCCTGCGTTTCCTTGCTTACGCGCACGATACCGGCCCGCATACCCTGTCCAGGGTAAGAGTCGGCCGCGGGTGCCTTGCCTTTGCGGGCCCCGGGCGTAGCATCGCTGCCGCCATCGCCTTCCACAGCACCGCTGCGCGCGTGATGACGTGAAGCGTCGCCGTCGGGGGCGGCGTTGCCTCATGTGATTCGTCCCCCGCGGATAACACAGGAGCGAAAAATGGTGACCTATATCGGTATGCTGAACTTCACGGACAAGGGCATTCAGAGCGTCAAGGAAACCACCAAGCGCGCCGCTGCCGCCAAGGAAACCGCCCAAAAACTCGGCGTCAATATGCGCGATATCTACTGGACCATGGGCGACTGCGATGTGGTCTGCGTGCTGGAGGCCGACGATGAGCAGGCGCTGGCCGCATTCAGTCTGGCTGTCGCCATGCAGGGCAATGTGCGCACGCGCTCCCTGCGCGCCTACACCGCCGGGGAAATGGACGGGATCCTGGCCAAGCTGCCTTGAGCCGGGCTGGGCTTTTTCAGGACGGATCAGGGAAATGAAAAAGCCCGCGCGCGGCGGGCCCTTTCTCGTGAACGCACGCTGGCGCCTTATTTGCGCAGCAAGGCCTTCAACGCGTTCTGCAGCCGGCGCGCACTCGCGGGGTCATGGGCCGCCGCCAGCACCTTGCCGGCATCCTGGCCCCAGGTCTGGGCCGGCGCGGGATCGCCGCGCTTGGTCAGCAGCTTGAGCTGCAGCGCACGGCGCGCATCGAGCTGCTCGGCAGGCGTCGGCACTTCAGCGGCCATTTCGAGGCGCAGCAGTGCTTCTGCGGCTTCGTCGGGCGCAGCCTTGGGCGCCGCGCCGATCGCCTGGGACCAGCCGCTGCGCACCGCGGGCGTGATCGCGCGTCCGAGTTCCTGCACGCTGGGCAGCCGCGAGGCGTCGCGCTGCTCCCATGCGCCAAGCACTTGCGTGAGCGCTTCGCCGTGGGCCTGGGCCGCGAGCTTGCGCAGCGCGAGGTCGGCGCGCTCGAGCGCCTCGCGCTGGGCGCGGAAAGCGGCGTCGCCGAGCCGCGGACCACGGTCCTCGAAGCGAGGCGGACGGTCGCCGAAGCGGCCGGCCGGTGCACCGCGACCATCGGGACGCGCTGCACCGCGATCGCCTGGGCGGCCCGGGCCGCCCGGTCCCGGACGGGCGCCGTCGCGCCGGTCGCCGAAGCGCCCGCCTGCACGGCCCGCAGGCACGGCCTCGGCCTTCTTGTTGCCGGGCCGGTCGTCGCCGCGCACCGCGACCACAGGCTTGGGAGCGGGCTTCGGCGGCGTGGGCGGTGCCTTGGCCTCTTCGGCCACGGCAGCTTCGCCGGCGTCGTGTGCCGCAACGTCGGAGCGCGCCGATGCATCGGCACCGTCGGCCGGTGCAACGAGGTCCGGGGTGGCCGCGGCATGTGCCGGAGCGGGCGTGCCCGGCTGCGCTTCCGCATCGCTGGAACCCGGCGCCTGCTCGGCGCTTTCGCCGAACTCGGCTGCGGCCTGTCCGGGCGCGACCACTTCGGTGGCGCCCACGGCGGGGCCGTCGCTGGAGGGCTCGGGCTTTGCGGCAGGCGCCGGCGGCGGCGCTTCGCCACGCAGCGCGGCTTCGAGCCGCGCGATGGCGGCGCGGATCTTCTGCACGTCGCCGCCGGCATTGGCCGCGTCCAGCGCCTTGGAGGCCTCGAGCACATGGCGGTCGTGCTCGCTCATTGCGGAAGAGACCTTTTCGCGCTCGGCCGTCTTGCGGTTGAAGGCTTCGTCGATGGGTGCGCGGAACGCGTCCCACAGCTTTTGCTCGTGGCGGCGGTCGAGCGGCACGCTCTGGGCCTCGGCCTGCCAGCGCTGCTGCAGCGCCTTGACGGCATCGATGCGCAGCATGGGCTGGGCGCCGAGCTCGGCCGCCTCCGCGATCATGGCCTGGCGCCGTTCGATGCTGGCCTTTTGCGCCGCCTCGAAGGGTGCGCGCGCGGCACCGAAGGCTTCGTTCCACTGCGGCTGCAGTTCGGCAAATACTTTTTCGCCCACGTGGCCGGCATCGCGCCAGCGGTCGGCAAACTGGTGCAGCGCGCGGTTGTGCGCCTTCAGGTCGGTGGGGTTGGCGTGTTCGGCCGCCCAGGCCCGCACTTCTTCGATCAGCGCCACGCGATGGGCGCGATGCTCCGCCGCATCGGCACGAACCTTTTCGAGCCAGGCCTCGACCACCTTGTGGGCTTCGTTGCAGGCTTCGTCGAAGCGCTTCCACAGCGCGTGGTTGGGCACGCCGCCCTGGTCGGCCTGCTTCCACTGGTCGCGCAGCGAGCGCAGCGTTTCCTGCATTTTGCGGCCGCCGAGCGCCTGGCCTTCGGGGCGCTTGAGCAAACCTTCGGCCTTGGCGACCAAGTCTTCGCGCACCTTGTCGGCGCTCCAGCGCTGCCAGCCTTCGAGCTCGCCGGCTGCGACCAGCGCCGCATGCACGCGCGCTTCGAGCGGCGCCTCGACCAGCTTGCCGTGTTCCTTCAGCACCGCGCGCAAGGCGGCGGCCGCGCCGGCGCTGGCCTTGCCGTGGCCTTCGGCGGTTTCCTGTTCGAGCTTGGCCAGGGCCGCCTGCACGGCGTCCTGCGCTGCTGCGCGCACGGACGGATCGACCTTGGGCGCTGCAGGCTTGGCGGGTGCCGCCTTGGGTGCGACGACCTCGCCGCGCGCGGCGCGAAGCTCGTCGGCCCACACCGGCACCGGCGGCAAGGGGGCCGCAGCGTCGGCGGCCGCGGCCTGCGCCTGGGCCAATGCCGCATGGAAGGCATCCGAGACGACCAGCAACTGCGCCTTCGACGATTCGAGCTGCGGCGCAAACCTGGCGTCCAGGCTGCTCCAGTTGGCATCGGCCGTGATGTCGGCGGCCTGCTGCTGCCAGTGGGCCACGTCGGCGCGCAGTGACTCCTCGGCGGCCTGGGCGTCCTGCCAGCCCTTGGTCGACAGCACTTCGAAGCGCTGGGCCAGCAGCACGGCGGCCTCGCGGTGCACCTGGGCGCGGTGCTGCAGGTCTTCGATGCCCTTGACGCGTTCGGCCAGTTGCACCTTGAAACCCGCCAGCGGCTCGCGCGACAGGGGCGCGCCGGCCTTGGCGGCGTCGCGCTGCCAGGCGAGCGCATCGGCGATGTTGAGCTTGGGCTGGGCCAGCAGCGCCTCGGCCTTTTGCGCCCATTCGGCGGCGATGGCCTCCTGGCTCTTGGCGCGCTTGAGTTCGTCGAGCTTTTCGCGCAGCAGGCGCGCCGCGCCCTTGTCGCGGCCGCTCAGCTCCTTGAAGACTTCCTGCATCTGCTCGGGCGCGGGGTTGCCGGCGAGCCAGTCGCGGATGCGCGCGGCGCGCTCGCCCGAAGTTGGCGCGGTGAAGGCGCCGCCGGTGAGCGTGTCGAGGGCCTGGAGGTCGTGTGGCTTGGAAGAAGTAGAGGTCACTTGCGCGAAATCGTTGTCTGAAGAGAGAAAGCGAAGGCGCCGGCAAAGGCCGGCGCACATCGACATTTTCACCCAGTTGTGGCGGGCGGTTGAATTCCATGCCGCAACCGCAGCCAAATGGCTGCCGGAAGCGGGCGCGGGATGGCTACCTATATGGCGAGACGGGGCGGAAAACCAAGTGGGTGTTTGTCACTTCATGGCCAGGTCGAGCTCGGCGCCGGGCTTCCAGTCGCCACCGCTCGCCTTGGTCTTCACGGCACCGAGGAACAGGCGTTCGCTCGGCAGCTTCTGGGCCAGCAGGTAGTCGCGCACCACGGCGCCGCGCTCCACGGCCAGCTGCCGTATCGACTCCTCGTCGACCGGAATGCTCGCGAGCAGCAGGTTTTCCATTTCCTTCACCGGCAGGTCCTTGGCGAGGCCGACCATGTTGCGCGGCTTGGTGATGTCCGCGCGCTTGTACACGGCGGTCAGCAGCTCGGGGTATTCGGCATCGGTCACCGGCGGCACCTCGGTGCCCGCCTGGCCGCCGCGCACCGCCACGCGCCGCTTCTCGGCCTGGGCGAGCTGGCGCAGGCGCTGGCGCTGGTAGGCGTCGCGCTCCTTTTCGAGGCTGGCCGTGCCGACCACCGTCATCTGCAGGCTCGGACGCTCCGTCAGCGCCTTGACGACCTTGTCCAGGCTCTCCTTGGCAGTGGTACTGAGCACGGCGCTTCCGGGCTCGAAAGTGATGGTGCTCGACTCGCCGCTGCCGCCGCCGAGCCCGCCGGTCAGCAGGCTGAACGGCGAGGTCACGGCCTTGACGATCAGGTTGACCACCGCCTTGAAGATCAACGGGCCGATGCTGAACTGCGGGTCGTTGAGCGAGCCCCTGAGCGGCAGGTCCACGTCGATCACGCCGTTGCGGTCGGCCAGCAGCGCCACCGCGAGCCGCACCGGCAGGCTGTTGGGCGCACCCTGCACTTCGTCGCCGAACTGCAGCTGGTTGAGCACCAGCTTGTTGGAGGCCGTGAGCTGGCCATCGGGCGCGATCTTGTAGTTGACGTCCATGCTCATCTTGCCGCGCTCGATGCCGTGGCCGGCGTAGCGCACCGAATACGGCGACAGCGGCGCCAGGTCGAGATCGCGCATCTTGGCAGTGATGTCGAGTTCGAGCGGCTTGGCCAGCGGGTTGAGCTTGCCGGTGATTTCCAGCGCGGCCGTCTGCTGCGCCTTGCCGCGCAGTTCCAGGTCGGCCAGCGCGGGGCGGCCGCTTTCGCCCTTGGGCGGGTTCGACGAGAAGGAACTGAGCTTGCCGGTCAGTTCGCTCAGGTCGGCCGAGTAGTTGGGCTTCACGAACAGGTCGGTGAAATCGACCCGGCCGTTGACCAGGCTCATCGGGCCGAAATTGATGACCGGCTTGGGCCCCGAATCGGCTTCGGCCTGCGCAGCCGCCACGGGCGCTGCGGCCGGTTTGGCCGGCTCGGGGGCGCCGCCGACCATGGCCTCGGCCGACACCGGCGCACCGCCGCCACCCGATGGCTGCTGTGGCCCGCCGCGCGTCGTGGTGGTGGTTCCGCCGAGGCTGCGCCGGGTCTTGACCTCCGCGCTTGCCGCGGCTGCGGCGTTGGCCTCCGCTTCCCCCTTCTTGGTGAGGTTCACCAGGTTGAGCCGGCCGGTGGGATCGACGATCACGCGGGCGAAGAAATCGGTCAGCGTGGTTTCCCGCACGTCCACCGCCGGTGCGGCGTTGGGCGCCATGCTCACCTGCAGGCCGCGCAGGCTCAAGGTCTTCCAGCTCAGCAACTGGTTGGTGTTGCGGTCGAAGCCGGGCGACTGGGTCAGCGAGATGCTGTTGGCGCGGAAGTCGTCGAGCGCCGTGTCCCCGGCCAGCTTGATCGTCATGCCGGCTGGTGCGCTCGCATAGCGCACGGTTCCTCTGTAGCTTGCGAAGGCGCGGCGAATGTCGACGTTGAGCGCGTCGGCGTAGTAGGCCTTGAAGGCATGGGCGGGAAACGACGCCACTTCGAGCCGGCCCTCGGCCGACAGCGGCTTGAGCACCATGTTGCCCTTGTAGTCGAAACGGCCCGGCTCCGAACGCCTGGAACCGATGCGCCCCGAGACCTGCAAAGGCGAGACCGTGCCGGTTTCGGGCGCGACCTTCTGTGCCTTCAGGCTGAATGCCGTGATCTCGACGACCACCGGCGTGGCGCTGGCCTTGTCGGCATAGGAAAGCGTGCCGTTGTCGACCGCCAGGGTGCCGATGGTCAACGCCCAGGGTTTGGTGTTGGCGCCGGGCGGCGCCGCTTCGGGGCCTGAGCCGGCGGGCTTGGGCGCGGCCGCCTTGGCCTGCACCGCTCCGCCGCCGCCGGCCGGCACCTTGAGCCAGCGCTCGAACATCCAGCGCTTTTCGCTGTCGCGCTCGACCTGCACCTTGGGATTGGTGGCAGTGAAGGAGGCCACGTTCAGCGTGTGCCTGGTCATGTCGACCTCGGCATCGACCAGCTCGAAGCGGCCGACGCTTGCCAGCGCGGTCTTCGCCTGGGTGAGCGCCAGGCCATCGACGGCCAGGCGCCGCGCCTTGAACCGGAGATCGGGCCGGGCCCAGGCGACGTCGATCTGCCCGCTGAGCTTGCCGTCGAGCGTGGGCTCCAGGCTGTGCGCGAGGTACGGAGCCGCCAGCGACAGCGGCAGCGCATCGACCTCGGTCTGCACCTCGGCCACCTTGTCGGTGGCGCTGCCCTGGAACTTGAGCGTGGCGCCGGCAAGGGCGGTGCTGCCGCTGAACCGGGCCGGCTTCTCCATGGGCCAGGTGAGCCCGGTCAGGTCGAGGCCGAGCGCGGTCGTCTCGATGGCCGCGGCCGGCTGAACGGTTTCATCGCGCCACCCGATGCGCCCGCCGCTGAGGGCCACCTTGTCGACCTGGACCTTCAGCTTCGGCTTTTCGGGGGCCTTGCCGTCCGGCGCGCTTGCGGCGGCGGCGGGGGCTTGTGCCACCTTCTCTGCCGCTCCGGTGGCCGGATCGGTGGCCAGCAGGTTCAACTGGCCCTTGGCATCGCGCGCGACCGCAAGCTGCGGATTGGCCAGCGCGACTTCGCTCAGGTGAAACACCGCTTCCAGCGGCCGCACGTCGGCCAGCGCCAGCTTGAGCGAATCGAAACCCAGCAGGTCCCGCCCCCGGGCATCGCCGAGCTTTGCCTTGTGCGCTTCGACGGTGCCGGTGATCTTGAGGCCGGCGGTGGCGGCCTGCTCGAAGTCGATCTTCAGGTCGGCATCGAGGCTGCCCGCCTGCAGCTGCACGGGCAGGCCGCCCGGGATGTAGCCCAGGTACGGCGCCAGGTCGAGGCCCTTGAACTGCACATGGGCATCGGTCTTGCGGCTCTTCGCGAACGGCGTGGTGAGGGCTGCCGAATCGAACTTGCTGCCGTTGAGCGCAAAAGCCAGCTTGGGCTCGGTGTTGATGTCGCGCTTGGAGGCCAGGTTGCTCAGGAACGGCACGTTGAGAACGAAGCCGCGCAGTTCGTGCCTGCGCTTGACGGTCTGGTCGTCGAAATCGACCGCGCCGTCCCTGATCGAGATGTTGTAGATCGCAAAGCGCGCCGGCTCGGCCTTGGGATCGGGCGGCGGGCCGGCTGCGAGCTTGGCCAGGATGTCGTCGATGTCGTACTTGCCGTCGGCCAGGTGCGTGAGCAGGATGGCCGGCGCCTCGACCGTCACCGCATCGATCACCGGCGCCAGCCGCAGGATCGACTGCAGTTCTGCGTCGGCATAGATGCGCTTGACCGCCACCTGGGGCCGGCTGCCGTCGGCCGTGGCTATGCGCAGGTCGTGCAGTGCGAGCTCAAGCGTCCAGGGCTTGAAATCGATCTTGCCGACGGTAACCTGCCGGCCCAGCTTTTCGCTCGCGATCTTCTGGAGCTGGCTCTTGGCAATCGGCGGCACCGCCAGCCAGGCGACGACCCAGAGAGCCAGGAGAACCAGCAACGCGACGATCCCACGTCGCACCCATTTGTTTTGTTTGAGCGAAGCTACATCCATCGCGGGAGTGTGCCGCAAAGAAGCAGGCCGCCAGAAACAAGAAAGCCCGGCAATTCGACGAAATGTCTCATTACCGGGCTTGATGGCGGGCACAAAACCCATGCCATCGTTTCGCGCGACCGGAAGTCAATGGTTCCTGCCGTGCTGGCAGCAAGAGATTGCCGCCATGGATCCTCCATCGTTCCGACCCTTGACTTGCACCTCGGGCCGTAGGATTTCGGAAAACCGCCTGAGAACTCAGGCGTGTTCAGATTAGGCGCCGCACCCTTGCATTGCAATGCCGTCTTTCAAGGGTTTTCCCTTAGATTTTGTTTAAATGTGTAATCACATAAGGGAATAGGCTCTTATACTTGACCGGGTATTTAGCCGCGCTAGAATCCCGCCTGCCCCTGGCTGCCCCAGACCCAGCAGGGGCCACCTGAATCCGCTGCCGAGTTCCCCCGGCTTGATCAGGCCACCGCGCTCCTACCCTACACCTCCATGCGCGGAGCCTGATTCGTACCAATCCAAGCGCCGCTGCCTTCATCCATCGCCTCACCGGCGCTGCGACCCAGGTGCCGCACAGAAAGGAAGAGCGATGAACAAGGCGTTTGATGCCACGGCCCGCGGGCTGAGGACCTTTGTGTCCGACGTGGCAGACGGCTTTTTTGAAATCACCCACAACGGGTTTGCACTGGTCGGCCTGGCCATCGTGTTCGCGGCCCTCGCCCTGGTCGCGCGGCCCGATCTGCGCAAGACCGGCGAGGAACAGCTCATGGGCTGGCTGCAGTCGCGCAAGCCCGCGCCTGAAGCCACCGACCTGGAGCCGACCGCCATCGTGCGCACCACGGCCGCGAGCCCCGGCGACCTGCCCAAGCAGCAGGCCGCCGTGGCCTATTGGCTCAGCAAGAAGTACCGCGTGGCGGCCGAACCGCTGAGCGTGCTGGTTGCAGAGGCCTACCACCTCGGCAAGCGCACCAAGCTCGACCCGACGCTGATCCTGGCCATCATGGCCGTCGAATCGAGCTTCAACCCCTTTGCCCAGAGCCAGGTGGGCGCCCAGGGCCTGATGCAGGTAATGACGCGCGTGCACGGCGACAAGTACGAAAGCGCGGGCGGCACGCTCACCGCCTTCGACCCCGTGACCAACATGCGCGTCGGCGTGAAGGTGCTGCAGGAATGCATCGCCCGCGCCGGATCGCTCGAAGGCGGCCTGCGCTACTACGTGGGCGCCGCCAACCTCGAGGACGACGGGGGCTACGCAGGCAAGGTCATGGCCGAGCACGAACGGCTGGTGCAGGTGGCCAACGGCCGCAATCCGCCAACGATGGCAACGCCCGCGGCGCCGGTCGTGCGGGCGCAGGCCCAGCCGATCCCGGTTGCCGTGCCGCCCAAGCCGCAACAGGCGGCCGAGCCGGCCGCGGACCCGCAGAAAGTGGCCCTGCTGTCGGGCGTTTCCTGAGCCCCTGCGCTACACTCCACCCCGTACGCGACTGGCGATAGGCGCAGCACCCCGCAAGGTGCCCTGCGCTGACGTGGAATACCACTGGGAAGCGTGCCGCCTGGCATCCATTCAGGCGTTCAGCCGTTCGCCTGGGCAGCCCTTGTTTGGTTGAAGAACAAGGACCTCGTCTTCAAAGGACTGCCATGTACCACCGCAACATCCTGGTCGAACAGACCGATCCTGAAATCTGGGCTGCCATCCAGGCCGAAAACGCGCGCCAGGAACACCACATCGAGCTGATCGCGAGTGAGAACTACGCCTCGCCGGCCGTCATGGCCGCCCAGGGCTCGCAGCTCACCAACAAGTACGCCGAAGGCTACCCGGGCAAGCGCTACTACGGCGGCTGCGAGCACGTCGACGTGGCCGAGCAACTGGCCATCGACCGCATCAAGCAGATCTTCGGCGCCGACGCCGCCAACGTGCAGCCGCACTGCGGCGCCTCGGCCAACGAGGCCGTCATGCTGGCCTTCCTGAAGCCCGGCGACACCATCATGGGCATGAGCCTGGCCGAAGGCGGCCACCTGACGCACGGCATGCCGCTGAACATGAGCGGCAAGTGGTTCAACGTGGTGAGCTACGGCCTGGACGCCAACGAGGCCATCGACTACGACGCGATGGAGCGCAAGGCGCACGAGCACATGCCCAAGCTGATCATCGCGGGCGCCTCGGCCTACTCGCTGCGCATCGACTTCGAGCGCTTCGCCAAGGTGGCCAAGGACGTGGGCGCGATCTTCATGGTCGACATCGCCCACTACGCCGGCCTGGTGGCCGCGGGCGTGTACCCCAACCCGGTGCCGCACGCCGACGTGGTCACCTCCACCACCCACAAGAGCCTGCGCGGCCCGCGCGGCGGCATCATCCTGATGAAGTCGCAGCATGAGAAAGCCATCAACAGCGCGATCTTCCCGGGCCTGCAGGGCGGCCCGCTGATGCACGTGATCGCCGCCAAGGCCGTGGCGTTCAAGGAAGCCATGTCGCCCGAGTTCAAGGCCTACCAGCAGCAGGTGGTCAAGAACGCCCAGATCGTGGCCGACACGCTCACCAAGCGCGGCCTGCGCATCGTGAGCGGGCGCACCGAAAGCCACGTGATGCTGGTCGACCTGCGCGCCAAGGGCATCACCGGCAAGGAAGCCGAAGCCGTGCTGGGCAGCGCCCACATGACGATCAACAAGAACGCGATCCCCAACGACCCTGAAAAGCCGATGGTCACCAGCGGCGTGCGCATCGGCACCCCCGCCATGACCACGCGCGGCTTCAAGGACGAAGAGGCGCGCATCACCGCGAACCTGATCGCCGACGTGCTCGAGAACCCGCGCGACGCCGCCAACATCGACGCGGTCCGCGCCAAGGTGCACGCGCTGACGAGCCGGTTCCCGGTCTACCGCTGATCCCGCAAGAAGTGGCCGCATGAAATGCCCTTTTTGCGGTCATCTCGAAACGCAGGTCGTCGAGACCCGCGTTTCGGAAGACGCCGACTTCGTGCGCAGGCGCCGCCAGTGCAGCGCCTGCGACAAGCGCTTCACCACCTATGAGCGGCCCGACGTCAACTTTCCGGTGGTCGTCAAGAAGGACGGCAGCCGCGCCGACTTCGAATCGGGCAAGGTCCGCGCCTCGATGATGCTGGCGCTGCGCAAGCGGCCGGTCAGCATCGAGCAGATCGACAACGCCCTGCTGCGCATCGAGCAGAAGCTCCTGGCCAGCGGCCTGCGCGAAATCGATTCGACCAAGGTGGGCGAACTCGTGATGCGTGAGCTCAAGAAGCTCGACAAGGTGGCCTACGTGCGCTTTGCCTCGGTGTACCGCAGCTTCGAGGACGTGGACGAGTTCCGGCAGCTGCTGCGGGACATCTGAAGAGCCGCGCGCTCAGCGGTTCCAGCAGGCCTGCACCAACGCATTCGAAGCGCTGGTCTGGCCGGCCGCCAGCTTGACGCCCTGCTGGTTCACCGTGAGCGTTCCGCACTCGTCGGCTTTCGATGCGCCCTGAGGCACGGCTTGCAGCGTGTAGGTGGTTGCCGTTCTTGCGGCGTAGCCGATGGCGTAGTTCGCCGTGCCGGACGATGGCGCCTGCTGCAGCCCGGCCGGCAGCGGGACGGTCGCAGGTGGATATTGCCCGCTGGCCGTCAGGTAGCGCTCGGTCCATTGGGCCGCCTGCAGCAGTTGCTGCTTGGCATCGGCCCGCTTGGCCCGCTGCACATAGCGCGTGTAGCTCGGATAGGCAATCGCGGCCAGGATGGCAATCACCGCCGCCACGATCATGAGTTCGACCAGCGTGAAGCCGCGCGGGCGAATCCGCTCCTTGCGGGCCTGCATTTCAGGATATATGTTCATGCGGCCTCAATTCCACGAGATCAGGTTGCGCCAGCCGAAGCGGCGCACGGCTTGCGGCAGCTCGGTCTCGTTGCAGCCGCCGGCCGCATTGCAGATCACGTGCTTGCCTTTTTCCGCGGCGTTCTGCGGCCGAAAGACGATGTCGTCCCGGCCCGAGTGGTTGCGGAAGCCGAGATAGCCGCCCAGCGCGCTGGTGGACCCGTTGTAGGCGATGCCGTCGGGGACGACGCCGCTGAAGAAGTCGATCACCATCGACCAGCCGTCGTCGCTGGTGCCCGGCGCGCAGTCGAGCGAATTGCTCGCCGAGCCGGGAATGGTGGACGAGAACAGGCCCGCGCTGCCGCTCAGCGCGTCGCCCGGGTAGACGATGCGCTCGCCGGCGGTTCCCAGTTCCAGGTACCAGCCGCGCTTGCCGCCTGAGCCGCTGTAG
The DNA here is from genome assembly GCF_041154485.1 of Variovorax sp. V93. Classification (NCBI taxonomy): domain Bacteria; kingdom Pseudomonadati; phylum Pseudomonadota; class Betaproteobacteria; order Burkholderiales; family Comamonadaceae; genus Variovorax; species Variovorax sp. V93. The sequence goes on from NZ_AP028669.1 coordinate 3,175,066, forward strand.
CTCACGCCGTGGCTCGACGCGGTGCGGAATTCCACGTCGCCTTCCTTCACCGTGCCGGCGCCGATGGTCTGCGCCACCAGGTCGGCCAGCACCGCGGTGCCCGTGCTGCCGTTGGCGCGGTCCCAGACGCCGTACAGGTACTGCCTGGCGCTGCTGCTTTCGTCGCCGGCGGCAAACAGCCGGCCGGTGCCGAACATCACCATGTAGCCGCCGCGCGGATGGTCGGCGACCAGCGGCGCGGCCGTGATCGGCTGCGTGGCGCCGGCGGCGAACAGCGGCGTGCCGTCCAGGCTCGATGCTGCAGTGCCGGAGCCCAAGGTAGCCTTCCAGTCGCTGCTCTTGCCGCTGCTCAGGTCGAACTTCCAGAGGTTGCCGAGCAGGTCGCCGGCATAGACGTAGTCGACCTTGCCGTCGCCGTTGCTGTCCACCACCTGCGGCGCCGAGAGCCCGTTGCCGGTGCCGGTGGCCTGCGTGGCGGGCGCGGGGATCTTCAGCACGGACTTGTCGCCGTCGAGGTATTGGATCCACAGCATCGCCTTCTCGCTCGTGCTGTTGTAGCCGTTGCCCAGGATCACGGCCCGGCGGCCGTTGTTGAGCGGCGCCACCTGCAGCGCGCGCCTGGAAAAGGAATCGAGCACGGGTTGCTGGAACTGGTGGCCGAGGTCGTCGTCGGCGAGCGCAGTCGTGTCGATCACGGCCACGTCGGCGGCATGGGTCTCGCCGATGTTCTCGGGCTTGGTGACGTCGAGCACGAAGTAGCCCTTGCCGCCCGCCCCCAGCGTGCCCACGAGGAAGGACTTCCACAGCTTCGCCTTCTCGGTGTCGGTGGCCATGGCGTCGGCGGCCGAACCCATGTAGATGTCGGCCACGAAGGGGCTGCCGTCGACGTAGTACCTGTGCGAGTAGGTGCTCTCGCTGAGCTTCTTGAGCTGGGGCGCCGCCGCCGTGCCAAAGACGCCTTCGGGCACATAGGCGAACGCCTCCTGGCCAGTGCCGGCGTTGAACGCGTGCAGCATGCCGTCGTTGGCGCCGACATAGACCATCGGCTTGCGGTCGATGGTCGAGGCGAACGCGGCGTAGCCGTCATGGGTGAAGCCGCTGCTGGGCTTGCCCGTGTACCAGACGCTGGAGCCCACGATGTCGCCCAGCACGTGGCCGCGCCTGCGCAGGCCGAGGCCGGTGCCCTCGTTGCTGCGGTCGCCGCGAAGAAAGTCGAGCACGCCCTGCCCGAGGGCGGTGCTTGCCGTGTCGGTGCCGGTGCCGCCCTTGAGCGCCGCCTTCTGCGCGTCGCTCAGGTTGGCCCATCGGAACGGCACGCCGGCACCGGCGGCCGCGGCGCTGGTGGGCGTTGCCGCGGCGGTGCCCGAGAAGCTCAGCACCTTGCGATCGCTGTCGTGCGCGCCGGCCTTTGCCATGCGCGCATCGAGCAGTTCGCGCGCCGACCACGCGGGCGTGGCGGCCAGCTTGCCGTTGCTGCCGAACGGCGTGGCCGTCAGCTTGCCCGACCAGTCGGCCGTGTCGTAGCCGGCCTGGTAGGCCGAGGTAGCGCTCGATATCCTGCTGCCGCTGGCCGAGATCGAGGTCAGCGGGGTGCTGGTGTTGAACAGGATCTGCGAGAGGATCGATCGGAAGGCATCGCCGAGGGCCTGCGCGTTCGCGGCCGGTGTGAAGGTGCCCCGGCTGTTGAGCGCGGCGTGCCAGAGGTCCATGCGCACGGCGGAGGCATTGTCGGCGAGCTCGTGGTAGTAGCCATAGGCGCCGCTTGCGGAATACCATCCTCCGTTCGCCGCCAAGGTGCTCGCCAGCGGATCCTTCCAGGCGATCGAGCCATCGGCCAAGCGCGCATAGTCCCCGCTGTAGGTCGGCTGCGGCGCATTCGCCGAGATGGCCGGCGTGCCCGTCCACGACGAGGCAGCGCCAAAGCCGATGGTGTAGGTGCTCAGGTGCTGCCAGGTGGCGGGATCGTTCTTGGGATTCCAGTACTCGGGAACCGTCGCCGTTCCCACGGTCACGTCGCCGGGCTCTGCAACGACCTTCTTGAGGTTGTTCGACACGGCGGGTTGCAGGTCGCTGGCCCAGTAGTGAAATGCCATGTCGGCCAGCGTCGGGCGGTATTCCGCCGTCGGCCACCAGCCGGAGCCGTCGTTCTTCCAGCTGAGGCTGCTGTTGACCGCCCCTGCATCGTCCTTGAAGGGTGCACGCGGCACGTAGGCCGTGGCATCGGGCAAGGCGCGGCTCGCTCCGTCCGCATTGCCGATGGCAGGCATGCCGAGTGCCGCGGGGTCGGGGTTGAATCCAAACAGGTTGTAGTCGCCGTCGGTCATGAAGATGTGGAAAGACTTGCGGCAGCTCGACTGGGTCGCGCCTTCCACCCCCGGGTCATCCGAATAGGGATTGAACTGGCCCATCGTCTTCATGTATTCGCCGGCGCGGGTCATCATGGCGTGCAAGGGTGTTCCGCCGGCCGCGGCCAGGGCATCGACCCAGCTCATGAAGTTGGCGCGATGCGTGTCATCGAGCGAACGCATCAGGTTCGCATTGGCCCGGCCATTGACGAGGCAACTGCCGGCTTGGTAGGCGCCCGCGGCGGTGTCGCCGAAGAAGCCGACGCAGCTGCCAACCTTGTTGTTGTTCATCGCCTGCCAGGAAAGGCGGATCCGGTCGTTGGGAATGTTGGCCGCCGAGAAGTTGTCCCTGAGCGCGGTCTTCAGCGCTTCCAGCCGCGTGGGTGTTCCGGCTGGCGGTGCCGAGCTTCCATCCGACGCCCGCGACGACCACGCCATGCTGCCCGAGTTGTCGACCGACACGATCACGTTCGGCGCGGGCTCCTTGACCGCCGTGTTGCGCGGCGCCTGGGCCAGCGGATATTGCGCAGCGTGCCCGGCGGCCTGCGCCAGCACCAGGCTGCACAGCACGGCGCTCCTCGAAAACCTGTGGATGCTCATCTCGATTTTTCTTGCCATGCTCAATTCACTTTCCTGACCGCGGCCGGGTCGAAGGACATCTGCAACAGGACCCGCGTGCCGCCGCCCGTGCCGGCCGTGCGCGCGCCGGTGGAGAGCGCAGTGATCCGGTACAGCGGCTCGTCACTCCGGGGACGGTCGATCACCTCGATCCAGTACCTGGCGCTGGCCAGGGCCGGATTGCCAGCCGTCGGCGCGCCCGTGAATCGACCATAGGCGGCGTACTGGTCCACGTACGCGGCACGGGTCCAGAACCGGTAGGCCTCGCTGCCCGAAGCAGCGCCCACGGAGTCCGTCCCGGCGAAGTAGCAGATGCCACGCTCGCAGCTGTTGGCGCCCTTTCCCACGTAGGCGGTGACCCAGCCGGTATCCCGATCGGGAAAGACGCGGCTGTCCGCGGCCTTGCGGCAAGGCGAGTCCACGAGCGCAGAACACGCCACGTAGGTCTGCGTCGCAGCATCGAAGGCCAGTTGCCGGATGTCGCGCTCGGCATCCAGCAGCGCGGCTTCGGCGGCTTCGAAGGCGCGCTGGTAGTCGCGCTGGTTGCCCGCCATCGATTCGAGCAGTTGGGCCGTCCGCGCACCGCCCACCGCGAGCAGCGCCGAGAGCAGCAGCATGATGAGCACGATGAACAGCGAGAACCCGCGCTGCTGCGCCGCGCATCTGCCGGGGACCTGAATGTGTTTCATAGGTTCCGCAGTGCGAACACCGCCGTGTAGACGCGGCGCAGCCTGCCGTCGCTGCTGGTCCGCGACGAGCCATCGCAATCGACGTAGCTGCCGCCCGGGTTGCTCCTGGAAGTACCCGCAAGCTGCAGGCACACGCGCACCGTTCGAACCTGATCGAAGCTCGCGACGTTCGCGGCCGTCACGTAGCGCACCACCCGCTCGGCTCCGGCATCGCCGATGCCGTACATGACGTCGAAGCGTTCGACGCCGTCGATGATCGGCTTTGGCGTGGTATTGCCACTGCCCATGCACCGCAAGGTGCCGTTGACCACGTAGAACTCGCTGGTGATCAGGCGCACGTTCGCGGGATCCGCGGGATTGCCGGGGGTGTACGCTGCGCCCGCCGAACTCTTGGCCACCTGGCCGAGGCAGTCGTGGAAGAAATCCGGGTTCGGCGCATAGCCGACCTTCAGCGTGTCGTTCACCGAACCGGCGGCCGCCTCCTGCCCCTTGATCGCGAAGAAGGCCGGCTCGCTCCCGAGCTTGGTGTCCGCATTGACGTCGAAGTAGTACAGCGGCCCGGTGGCATCGATCGGAAAGTAGCCGGCCTGCCGGATCTGCTGCCCGAGCAGCCTGAATGCCAGCGCCGACGACTGGTGCAGCGCATTGACGTCATCACCCATCATGGCGGTGCTGCGCGTGCCGAGCATGCTGGCCATCGCAGCCAGCACCACCAGCATGCCGATGATCAGCGCGACGAGGATCTCGACCAGCGTGAAGCCGGCCTGGCGCAGGCGGTGAGAGAAGGCTTTGTTGTTCATGGCTGTGGCACCGCGACGATGGCTTCCAGGCAGGCCTTGCCGGTCGGGCAGCTCCAGGCCGAATCCGGTGCGATCGGGTTGACTGCAGCAGGCTCTTCCCAGGCGATGTGCACGAACAGCAGGCCGCCGGCGGCCTTGCTGCTCTGCACGTCGGCCACGCCGCCCGGCAATGCACTCGCCACCCGCTGCTTCCAGGTCCACAGATCGTGGGCCGCCAGCTGAGCGGCGGTGCAACTGGCCTTGGCCCCTGCGCACGCGGGGGTGGGCGCGGTGGCGTTCGCCGCCGTCCAGCCGGCCACATAGGGGCTGGCGGACGCGGCGCCGCTCACGGGATTCGCACGGATGCGATCGACCATGTCGCCGGCCAACTGCGCAGCGATGTTCTGGTTGCTCGCGCCCACGCTGTCGGAGAGCACACGCAACTGGAGGCCGGCCAGCGCGAGCAGGCCGAACGAGAGCACGAGGATGGCCACCAGGGCCTCGATCATCGAGAAGCCCGCCTGACCCCTGCGCAGCTTGCGTGGCTCGCGAATCAGGGCGCTCAGCACACGCTGCCACCCTTCACCACTCGGGTACGCCAGCCCAGCGACAGGCATACGGCAACATCGTTGGATGAACTGGCGCTCCCCGCCGGGTGGAAGCTGATGCGGGCGACGCTCGAAAAATGGCCCATGGGATCGAAGGCCATGGGCCCGATGGCGCTTTTCTCGACCGCAACGCGCGTGTCGGGGTCTTGCCGCTGGAGGATTTCGAACCCGTCGCCGCTGCCGACCACTGTTTCCCAGCCGCAGCTCCAGTCTGCGCCGCTGCACTCCGCGCGCTGCCGGATGGTCACGGCCTGCCCGCGCCGAGCCGCCTCTGCGCGCGCGTGGCTCACGCTCGCCATCAGGGCCGAAGCCATGCCCTCGACGCGGTACTTTTCGACCAGGCTGTTGAAGCTGGGCAGCGCCAGTGCCAGCAGGATGGCCATCAGTACGATGACGACCATCATTTCGACCAGCGTGAAGCCGCGTGGCGTTCCGGGTCGGCGGAAATGCGTCCTCGCAGACGCGCAGAATCTGTTTTTCATGCCGCACCGTCCGCCGCCTCGCCGAAGTGGCGGGAGCGGCGGACGTTTTTCTCCCTGACTGCAATTTTTCAAAATTCTATTTGGCGAATCCCTATTGACCAGCTGTTGAACGACGAGCGGTCGAAATAAATGGATCAATGGATCACCGGCTTCAATTGTTTTTAAATTGATTTCCAAATAGATTTGGTTTAATAAAAATGACAAATGCAAATGAAATTCTGAATTTCATGGCCCAAGCCTTGGACCTCGCGCGCCAGGCCGGGCCGGAGACCGACCCCAATCCCCGCGTCGGTTGCGTACTCGTGGACGCCAACGGCACCGTGATCGGCCAAGGGCACACCCAGCAGGTCGGCGGCCCGCATGCCGAGGTGATGGCGCTGCGCGATGCCGCGGCGCGGGGCCTTTCGGTTGCCGGTGCCACCGCCTTCGTCACGCTCGAGCCCTGCGCGCACCACGGCCGCACCGGGCCCTGCTGCGAGGCGCTGGCCGCGGCCGGCATCGGCCGGGTCGTGGCATCGATCGCCGACCCCAACCCGCTGGTGGCCGGCCAGGGCTTCGAGCGGCTGCGCGCCGCGGGTATTGCGGTCGAGGTGGGGCCGGGCGCGGAGGAAGCACGCGAACTCAACATCGGCTTTTTCAGCCGCATGGTCCGCAAGACGCCCTGGGTGCGGCTCAAGACCGCGGCCTCGCTGGACGGCAAGACCGGCCTGCGCAACGGCGTGAGCCAATGGATCACCTCGGAACCGGCGCGCGCCGACGGCCACGCGTGGCGGGCCCGGGCCAGCGCGGTGCTGACCGGCGTAGGCACGGTGCTGGAGGACGATCCCCGGCTCGACGTGCGGCTGGTGCAAACCAGCCGCCAGCCGCACGTGGTGGTGGTCGACAGCCAATTGCAGACGCCGCCCGGCGCGCAGATCTTCATGGCCGGCCGCCCCGTCTGGATCTACGCCGCGGTACAGGACAGCGCCAAGGCTGCCGCGCTGCAAGCGCGCGGCGCCACCATCACCTGCCTGCCCAATGCGCAGGGCAAGGTCGATCTGACCGCGATGCTGCGGGATCTGGCCAAGCGCGAGGTCAACGAACTCCACGTCGAGTCCGGCCACAAGCTCAACGGCTCGCTGCTGCGCGAGGGCCTGGTCGACGAGCTGCTGGTGTACCTGGCGCCCAAGCTCATCGGCGACGGCCTGGACATGGCCTCCGGCATCCACACCGGCGGGCCGCTGGCCGACCTGGCCGGCGCCCTGCCGCTGGAATTCAGGACCATCGAGCGGATCGGGCCGGACCTGCGGATCGTGGCCCGGGTCGCGGGAAGGGACGCTTTCTAGCGGGCGAATGCAGGCGCCCGCCGGGCGGACCCAGGATGTCTGCGAAAATGCGCGGATGTTCACCGGAATCATCACCGGCGTGGGGCGCATCGCCGCCATCCACGACCTCGGCCCCTCCTCCTCCTACGGCAAAAGACTCGGCATTGCGGTGCCCGACGGCTATCTCGACGACGTCGGGCTCGGCGACAGCATTGCGCTCAATGGCGCGTGCATGACCGTGACCACGCTCGACCCCGCGCGGCAGCAGTTCACCATCGACATCTCGGCCGAATCGCTCGACAAGACCGCGGGGCTGACCGAGGAAGGCGCCCGCATCAACCTCGAGAAGGCGCTGCGCGCCAGCGACCGGCTGGGCGGCCACATCGTTTCCGGCCACGTGGACGGCATCGGCACGGTCAGCCACTTCGCGCCGGTCGGCGAAAGCTGGGAGCTGCGCGTGGTGGCGCCGCCCGCGCTGGCGCGCTTCCTGGCCTACAAGGGCTCGATCACGGTCAATGGCGTGAGCCTGACCGTCAACAGCGTGAGCGACATCGAAGACGGCGCCGAGATCAGCATCAACCTGATCCCGCACACCGTCGAGAACACTTCGCTGGGCAGCCTCCAGGCCGGCTCGAAGGTCAATCTAGAAATCGATACCGTGGCGCGCTACGTGGAGCGCATGCTCCAGGCCGGCGTTCTGGTGCCGCCCTCTTCCACATACTCCAAGGACACCGCCGAATGAACGCTTCCGTCACGCCCATCGGCGCTCCCCGCGGCACGCGGGCGCCCGCGCCGATTTCTTCCGTCGAGGAGATCGTGGCCGAGCTCGCCGCCGGCTGCATGGTGATCCTGGTCGACGAGGAAGACCGCGAGAACGAAGGCGACATCGTCATTGCGGCCGATCACATCACGCCCGAGGCCATCAATTTCATGGCGCGCCATGCGCGCGGGCTGATCTGCCTCACGCTCTCGCGCGAGATGTGCGAGCGGCTGCAGCTGCCGCCCATGGTGTCGCGCAACGGCGCCAAGCATTCGACCGCCTTCACCGTCTCCATCGAGGCGGCCGAAGGCGTGACCACCGGCATCTCGGCCGCCGACCGCGCGCGCACCGTGCAGGCGGCCGTGGCGCGCAACGCCGTGGCCAGCGACCTGGTGCAGCCCGGCCACATCTTTCCGCTGCAGGCGGTGGACGGCGGCGTGCTGATGCGCGCCGGCCATACCGAAGCCGGCTGCGACCTGGCCGCAATGGCCGGCTGCTCGCCCGCCTCGGTGATCTGCGAGGTAATGAACGAAGACGGCACCATGGCGCGCCTGCCCGACCTGCAGATCTTCGCGGCCGAGCATGGCCTGAAGATCGGCACCATTGCCGCGCTCATCGAGCACCGCAGCCGCACCGAATCGCTGGTCGAAAAAGTCGGCTGCCGCGAGATCCAGACTGCTTGGGGCACTTTCACCGCCCATGCCTTCACCGACAAGCCGAGCCGTGGCGTGCACCTGGCGCTGGTGCGCGGCAAGTGGGCGCCGGAAGACACGGTGTCGGTGCGCGTGCACGAGCCGCTGTCGGTGCTCGACGCGCTCGAGATCAACCGCTCGCTGCACTCGTGGAGCCTGGACGCCAGCCTCGCGCACATCGCGAACGAAGGCAAGGGCGTGGCCGTGCTGCTCAATTGCGGCGAAACGGCCGGCGAACTGCTCGCGCAATTCGACGGCACCGCACGGCCCGCGCAAGCGCCCGAGCGCGGCCGCATGGACCTGCGCAGCTACGGCATCGGCGCGCAGATCCTGCGCGAATGCGGCGTGCACAAGATGAACCTGCTCGGCACGCCCCGCCGCATGCCGAGCATGGCCGCAGGCTACGGCCTCGAAATTGCCGGCTACCTCACGAAAGACTGACCACCATGCAAGGTGCAAACAAGGGCGCTGACAACAACACGCCGCTCGACGGAAAAGGCCTGCGCATCGGCATCGTGCAGGCGCGCTTCAACGCCGACATCACCGACGCGCTCGCCGCCGCCTGCCTGGCCGAGCTCGAGAGGCTGGGCGTGGCCGCTGACGACATCCATCACGTGCAGGTTCCGGGCGCGCTCGAAGTGCCGGTGGCCCTGCAGGCCATGGCCGTGCGCGGCGGCTACCACGCGCTGGTGGCGCTGGGCTGCATCATCCGCGGCGAGACCTACCACTTCGAATTGGTGGCCAACGAATCGGGCGCGAGCGTGAGCCGCGTGGCGCTCGACCATCGCCTTCCCATCGCCAACGCGATCCTCACGACCGAAAACCTCGAGCAAGCCGTCGCCAGGCAGACCGACAAGGGCCGCGATGCGGCCCAGGTGGCTGTCGAGATGGCGCGGCTGCTGGCCTCCCTCACATGACCGAAGACAACAACAAGGCAGCCGGCGCCAAGCCGCGCCCGGCGCGGCAAGTGCGCACCGGCCTCACCAGCACCGGCGCGCGCAAGGCCTCGGCCAAGTCGAACCGCAGCCGCGCGCGCGAGTTCGCGCTGCAAGCGCTCTACCAGCACCTGGTGGGCCGCAACGACCCGACCGAGATCGACCACTTCACGCGCGACCTCGCGGGCTTCCACAAGGCCGACGCCGCGCACTACGACGCGCTGCTGCACGGTTCGATCGAGGGCGCCGAGCAGCTCGACGCACTGATCCGCCCGCTGCTGGACCGCAAGTTCGAGGAGATCTCGCCCATCGAGCATGCCGTGATGTGGATCGGCGTGTACGAGTTCCAGCACTGCCTGGACGTGCCATGGCGCGTGGTGCTCAACGAGTGCATCGAGCTTGCCAAGGAATTCGGCGGCACCGACGGCCACAAGTACGTGAACGCCGTGCTGAACGGCCTGGCGCCGCAGCTGCGCCCGCTCGAAGTGGAAGCCGACCGGGCTTCGGGGAAAGCGAAGGCATGAGGATCTCGGCGCGCGCACAGCGCATCGAACCCTTCTACGTGATGGAGGTGGCCAAGGCCGCCGGCGTGCTCGCACGCGAGGTGGCCCACACCGACCGGCCGATGATCTTCCTGAACATCGGCGAGCCCGACTTCACGGCCCCGCCGCTGGTGCAGGAAGCCGCCGCCCGCGCCGTGCGCGCCGGCGCCACGCAGTACACCCAGGCCACCGGCCTCGAGTTGCTGCGCGAACGCATCAGCGGCTGGTATGCGCAGCGCTTCGGCGTCGACGTGCCGGCGCGCCGCATCGTGGTGACCGCGGGGGCCTCGGCCGCATTGCAGCTGGCCTGCCTGGCGCTGATCGAGTCCGGCGACGAGATCCTGCTGCCCGACCCCAGCTATCCCTGCAACCGCCACTTCGTGAGCGCCGCGGATGGCAAGGCCGTGCTGATACCCACCACCGCCGAAGAGCGCTTCCAGCTCACGGCCGCCAAGGTCGAGGCCGCATGGACCGACAAGACGCGCGGCGTGCTGCTGGCCTCGCCCTCCAACCCCACCGGCACCTCGATCGCGCCCGATGAACTGCGCCGCATCCACGAGGTGGTGTCGCGGCGCGGCGGCATCACGCTGATCGACGAGATCTATCTTGGGCTTTCGTACGACGACGCGTTTGGCCAGACGGCACTCGCCATCGACGACAACGTGATCAGCATCAACAGCTTCAGCAAGTACTTCAACATGACCGGCTGGCGCCTGGGCTGGCTGGTGGTGCCCGAGGCGCTGGTGCCGGTGGTCGAGCGGCTGGCGCAAAACCTCTTCATCTGCGCGAGCACGGTGTCGCAGTACGCGGCGCTGGCCTGCTTCGAGGCCGAGAGCATTGCCGAATACGAGCGCCGCCGTGCCGAGTTCAAGGCGCGCCGCGACTGGTTCATTCCGCAGTTGAATGCGCTGGGCCTGAACGTGCCGGTGGTGCCCGATGGCGCCTTCTACGCCTGGGCCGATTGCACCGCCGTCGCCCAGAAACTGGGCATCTCGGGCAGCTGGGACTTCGCCTTCGAAACCATGAAGCGCGCCCACGTCGCCGTGACGCCGGGCCGCGATTTCGGCACCGCCGAGACGGCCAGGTTCGTGCGCTTCTCCACCGCCAGCTCGATGGCGCACCTGCAGGAATCGGTCGAGCGCCTGCGCGCCTTGATCGCGAACCCCGCCCGATGAGCTACGCGTTTCCGATCCGCGTCTACTGGGAAGACACCGACGCCGGCGGCATCGTGTTCTACGCCAACTACCTCAAGTTCATGGAACGCGGCCGCACCGAGTGGCTGCGTTCGCTGGGCGTGGAGCAGCGAAAGCTGCGCGAGGAAACCGGCGGCCAGTTCGTGGTGAGCGAAACGCAGCTCAAATACCATCGCCCCTCGCGGCTCGACGACGAACTGCTGGTTACAGCCGATCTCCGACAACTGGGCACGGCGTCGTTGATAATCGGTCAACGCGTGCTATCAAAAACAGAGCAGGAACGAATGGGGGCCGCGGCGCCCGTTCTGCTGTGCGAAGGCACGATCCGCATCGGCTGGGTGGATGCCTCCACACTGCGTCCTGCGCGGATACCAGCCCAAGTTGCGGGAACCCTCGAGCGCTGCGGCGGCTCCATGACTCAACCTTTCAAGCCATGAACCAAGACCTCTCCATCATCAATCTCCTGCTCCATGCGAGCTTCGTGGTGCAACTGGTCGTGCTGCTGCTCGTGATCGTCTCGATCGCCAGCTGGGCCGCGATCATCCGCAAGTACTTCGCGCTGCGCCGCATGCGCGCGCTCAACGACGACTTCGAGCGCGAGTTCTGGTCGGGCACCAGCCTGAACGAGCTGTTCGCCTCGGCCGCGCAGAACGCCAAGTTCGCGGGGCCCATGGAGCGCATCTTCGCCTCGGGCATGCGCGAATACCAGAAGCTGCGCGAACGCCACGTGAGCGACGCCCCCACGCTGCTGGACGGCGCCCGCCGCGCGATGCGTGCGAGCTTCCAGCGCGAGCTCGACGCGGCCGAGCAGAACCTGTCGTTCCTGGCCACCGTGGGCTCGGTGTCGCCGTACGTCGGCCTGTTCGGCACGGTCTGGGGGATCATGCATGCCTTCACCGGCCTGGCCGCGCTCGCGCAGGTGACGCTGGCCACCGTGGCGCCCGGCATTGCCGAAGCGCTGGTGGCCACCGCCATCGGCCTGTTCGCCGCCATTCCGGCGGTGGTGGGCTACAACCGCTTCGCGCGCGAGATCGACAAGATCGCGATTGCCCTCGAGACCTATATCGAGGAGTTCTCCAACATCCTGCAGCGCAACCTCTCGGCCAATCCGGCCGCGGTGGCGTCGGCAACTTCGGCGGCTCCGGCCAACCGCTGAGCGGAGGTCCAGCGCATGCCCGCCGTTTCATCCCGGGGCCGAGGCCGCCGCACGATCAACGAGATCAACATGGTCCCGTTCATCGACGTGATGCTGGTGCTCCTGATCATCTTCATGGTCACAGCGCCGCTCATCACGCCGAGCGTGATCAACCTGCCTTCGGTCGACCGCGCCAACAAGCAGCCCGACAAGCCGATCGAGATCGTCATCAAGAGCGACGACGAAGCGCAGATCAAGAAGGACCCGTCCACCGGCAGCGGCGGCACGTCCGTTCCCATGACCCAGATCGGCTCCGCGGCCAAGACCGCCCAGGGCGGCGACGACCAGCGCCCCGTGGTCATCAGCGCCGACAAGTCCGTCAAGTACGAAACCGTCGTGAAGGCGATGAACCAGCTCAAGCGCAGCGGCATCGAGCGCGTGGGCCTGTCCGTCACCACCACGGGCGGCAAATAAGGCATGTCGCTCGCACTGGATCGCCCCGAGTTCGCACCACCGCCGCAGCGCGGCACGCCGCGCGCGGTGCTGCTCGCGCTGGTTGCGCATGCGCTGCTGATTGCCGCGCTGACGTGGGGCGTGCGCTGGCGCAGCGATGCCGACGAAGGCGCCGTCGATGCGGAGCTGTGGTCGTCCACGGTGCAGCAGGCCGCGCCGCGGCTGTCGGCGCCGCAGGCACCCACGCCGGCTCCCGCGCCGCCGCCGCCTGCTCCGCCGCCACCGCCGCCGCCTCAGGTGAAGGCCCCCGAGCCCGCACCGGCGCCGCGTGCGCCGGACATCGCGCTCGAGCGCGAGAAAAAGCTCAAGGAAGAAAAGGAACAGAAGGAGCGCGAGCTCGAGCGCCAGCAACAGCAGCGCAAGAAAGAGCTCGAGGCCAAGCAGCGCGCCGAAGACGAAGCCGAACGCAAGAAGGCGCAGCAGCAAAAGCTCGCCGAACAGCAGAAGAAGCAGCAGCAGGAAGCCGAGGCCAAGCAGGCTGAAGCGAAGAAGCAGCAGGAAGCCGCAGCCAAGCAGGCCGCGGCCGACCGCGCCGCAACGCTCAAGCGCATGCAGGGCCTTGCGGGCGCGAGCGGCAGCGACGATTCCAAGGGCACGGCCATGCGCTCGTCAGGACCGTCGAGCGGCTACGCGGGACGCATCGCGGCCGCCGTGCGCCCGAACATCACCTTCCCCGATGCCGAGACGGTCAACGGCAATCCGGCGGCCGAGTTCGAAGTGAACCTGGCACCGGACGGCACCATCGTCGGCGTCAAGCTGACCAAGTCGAGCGGACTGCCCAGCTGGGACGAAGCCGCCGAGCGCGGCCTGCACAAGACCGACAAGCTGCCGCGCGACACCGACGGGCGCATCTTCCCGTCGCTGATCGTTTCGCTGCGGCCCAAGCGATAGCAGGGCCCGCCAGGCGCTACACGCGCCCGGCCGCCTTGCCGCTCATCCTTCTCATTCGTAGACGACCGAGGCCTTGCCGGCCTCCGCCTGCGCGGTCCAACTCGCCAGCGCGGCGTCGGTCGGGAAGAACCTGGCGCGCTCGCCGAGCTGCAGCTCGACCTGCGCGCCGCCGCGCGCCATCGACAGGCGCACCGGCAGCCCCTGCACGAGGTCGCCGTGCTCGCTCTGCTCGGTGCGCGGCGGAAAGTCCTTCACGAGGCGCGCGATGTCGGGCGCCTTGCCATTGACCGCCACCCGCAGGAATTTTCCGAAGCGGCAGCGCGCGGTGGCCAGGTCCCACACCTGCTGCACCTGGAAGCGGGCCTCGAAGCCGCCGCGGCCCGGCTGGAGCCGGCCGCTCACGATCACCAGCTCGTCGTCCTTCAGGGTGTTGCGGTTCGCATTGATCAGCGCCTCGTCGGCGGTGGCGTCGATGGCGTCGGACTTGTCGTCGAGCTTGAAGATCGCCAGCCGGCCGCGCTGGCCGTTGATCACGCGGAAATCGCTCACGATGCCCGCGATCACCTGCTGTTCGCGCGTGTCCATCAGGTCGCCGATCTCGCGCTTGCAGAAGCGCCGCACCTCGTGCGCCACCTCGTCGAACAGGTGGCCCGAAAGATAGAAGCCGACGGCCGTCTTCTCGAAGGTGAGCCGCTCCTTCACGCCCCAGGGCGTGGCGTCGACCAGCTCGGGCTCCTGCGTGGCCGAGCCGTGCTCGCTGTCGCCGAAGATGTCGACCTGCGCGGCATTGGCCTCGGTGGCGGCCGCGAACTCGAAGGCGCGGTCGACCGAGGCAATGAGCGAGGCGCGGTTCTGCTGGATCGAATCGAAGGCACCAGCCTTGATGAGCGCTTCGACCGTGCGCTTGTTGATGCGCTGGCGGTCGATGCGCACGCAGAAGTCGAACAGGCTCTTGAACGGGCCGCCCTCCTCCCGTGCGCGCACCACGGCCTCGACCGCGAGCTGGCCCGTGCCCTTGACGGCGCCCAGGCCGTAGCGGATCACCTTGTCGGTGACCGGTTCGAAACGGTAGTTGCCGCGGTTCACGTCCGGCGGCTCGAAGGTGATGCCGAAATTCTTCTGCGCGTCCTCGAACAGCACCTTGAGCTTGTCGGTGTCGTCCATTTCCACGGTCATGTTGGCGCAGAAGAACTCGGCCGTGTAGTGGACCTTGAGCCAGCCCGTGTGGTACGCCAGCAGCGAGTAGGCGGCGGCGTGCGACTTGTTGAAGCCGTAGCCCGCGAACTTCTCCATCAAGTCGAAGATCTCGTCGGCCTTGTCCTGGGGAATGCCGTGCGTCTTGAGTGCGCCCGCGCGGAATTTCTCGCGGTGCTCGGCCATTTCCTCGAGCTTTTTCTTGCCCATGGCGCGGCGCAGCAGGTCGGCGCCGCCGAGCGAGTAGCCGCCCAGGATCTGCGCGGTCTGCATCACCTGCTCCTGGTAGACCATGATCCCGTAGGTCTCGGAGAGCATCTCGGCCACGGCCGGGTGCGGATACTCCACCTCTTCGCGGCCATGCTTGCGCGCCACGAAGCTCGGGATCAGGTCCATCGGGCCCGGACGGTACAGCGCGTTGAGCGCGATCAGGTCCTCCAGGCGCGTCGGCCGCGCATCCTTCAGCATGCCCTGCATGCCGCGGCTTTCAAACTGGAACACCGCTTCCGTCTTGCCTTCGGAGAACAGCTTGTAGGTCTCGCGGTCGTCGAGCTTGATGTTCTCGTACGCGAAGTTCTCCTGGCCCTTGTGGCGCTTGACGATGAACTCTTTCGCAATCTCGAGGATGGTGAGCGTGGCCAGGCCCAGGAAGTCGAACTTCACGAGGCCGATGGCCTCCACGTCGTCCTTGTCGTACTGGCTCACGGCCGAGTCGCTGCCGGGCTGCTGGTAGAGCGGGCAGAAGTCGGTGAGCTTGCCGGGCGCAATCAGCACGCCGCCCGCGTGCATGCCGATGTTGCGGGTCATGCCTTCGAGCTTCTGCGCGAGCTCGACCAGCATGCGCACTTCTTCTTCCTTCTCGATGCGCGCCGCGAGCTGCGGCTCCATCTCGATGGCGTAGTTGTTCTTGTCGCCTTCCACCTTGGGGTTGGGCGGATATTGAATGGTGACGGGCTGGCCGGGCTTGTTGGGAATGAGCTTGCTGATGCCGTCGCAGAACATGTAGCTCATGTCGAGCACACGGCCCACGTCGCGGATGGCGGCGCGCGCGGCCATGGTTCCGAAGGTGGCGATCTGGCTCACGGCATCGCGGCCGTACTTGTCCTTGACGTAGTCGATCACGCGGTCGCGGTTGCCCTGGCAGAAGTCGATGTCGAAGTCGGGCATCGAGACGCGCTCGGGGTTCAAGAAGCGTTCGAACAGCAGCTTGTATTCGAGCGGATCGAGGTCGGTGATCTTCAGCGCGTAGGCCACCAGCGAGCCCGCGCCCGAGCCCCGGCCCGGGCCCACCGGGCAGCCGTTGTTCTTGGCCCACTTGATGAAGTCGCCCACGATCAGGAAGTAGCCCGGGAAGCCCATGTTCAGGATCGTGTTGATCTCGAACTCCAGGCGCTCCACATAGCGCGGCCGCTCGGCATCGCGCTTGGCGACGTCGGGGTAGAGGTGCGCCAGGCGTTCTTCCAGGCCCACGAACGACTCCTGGCGGAAGAACTCGTCGATCGGCATGCGCACGCCTTCGCTGATGAAGGGCGTCGGAAAGTCGGGCAGCTGCGGCTTGCCGAGCACCAGCGTGAGGTTGCAGCGCTTGGCGATCTCGACCGTGTTGGCCAGCGCGCTCGGCACGTCGGCAAAGAGCGCCTCCATTTCGGCGCTCGACTTGAAGTACTGCTCCTCGGTGAACTTGCGCACGCGGCGGGGGTTGCCCAGGATTTCGCCCTCCGAGATGCAGACGCGCGCCTCGTGCGCCTCATAGTCCTGGCGTTCGGCAAACTGCACCGGATGCGTCGCGACCACCGGCAGGCGCAGCCGGGCCGCGAGCTTCACGGCGGCGATCACGTGCGGCTCGTCCTCGGGGCGGCCCGCGCGCTGCAGTTCGATGTAGAAACGGTGCGGGAACATCCCCGCCAGCTGCAGCGCCAGCTCGGCGGCGCGTTCTTCCTGCTCCTGCAGCAGCGGCGCACCCAGCGGGCCGGCCTGCGCGCCCGACAGCGCGATCAGCCCGCCCTGCAGCTCCTGGAGCCATTCGAGCTTGCAGGCCGCCTGCGACTGGCCGCGGCCCACGTTCTGCGTCCAGGCGCGCGCCAGCAGCTCGGACAGGTGCAGGTAGCCTTCCATGTTCTGCACCAGCAGCACGATGCGGGTGAGCACCCCGGGCTCCTTGCCCAGCCCCTCGATGAAGATTTCAGCGCCGATGACGGGCTTGACGCCCTTGCCGCGCCCCTGCTTGTAGAACTTGACCGCCCCGAACAGGTTGTTCAGGTCGGTGATGGCCAGTGCGGGCTGCTTGTCGGCAGCGGCGGCCTTGACGACTTCGTCGATGCGGTTGGTGCCGTCGACGACGGAAAACTCGGTGTGCAGGCGCAGGTGAACAAACATCCTTCCATTGTAGAAAGCCGCACTCCACGATGTGGGGTGGCGATCCCTACAATTACGCCCCGTGCAAGAGATTTTGAATATCGCGGCCTACAAATTCGTGGCCATCGACGACAGCCCCGTGCTGCGCGAGGAGCTGCGCGGGCGCGCCCAGGCCCTGGGCCTCATGGGCACCATCCTGCTGGCGCCCGAGGGCATCAACCTGTTCCTGGCGGGGCTGCCTGATGCCATCCGCAGCTTCGTGGCCGGCCTGCGCGCCGATGCACGCTTCGCCGACCTCGAAACCAAGGAAAGCTGGTCCGCCGCGCAGCCCTTCCGCCGCATGCTGGTGAAACTCAAGCGCGAGATCATCCGCATGGACCACCCGGCCATCCAGCCGGCCGCGGGCCGGGCGCCCGGCGTGGACGCGCCCACGCTCAAGCGCTGGCTCGACCAGGGCCACGACGACGAAGGCCGCGAGATTGCGCTGCTCGACACGCGCAACGGCTTCGAGGTCGACGAAGGCACCTTCGACGGCGCGATCGACTGGCGCATCGCCAAGTTCACCGAGTTCCCGCCCGCGCTCAAGGCGCACCGCGCCGATTTCGCGGGCAAGACCGTGGTGAGCTTCTGCACCGGCGGCATCCGCTGCGAAAAGGCCGCGATCCTGATGCGCGAGGAAGGCGTCGAGAACGTGTTGCAACTCGAAGGCGGCATCCTGAAATATTTCGAAGAAGTCGGCGGTGCGCACTACCACGGCGACTGCTTCGTGTTCGACGGCCGGCGCGCGCTGGCGCCCGACCTGAGCGCGCGTGCGGCCGATGCCAGCGCGCGTGCCTCGGAAGACATCGACCTCGGTCGCGGCCTGAAGAAATAGCCGGCGGATTGCCGGCCGCGCGCTCCGGAGATCAGACCGGCGTCGTGCCTACGTCCGGCTCGCGCACGCCGAAAGGCTTGCCCGGCAGCGGAATGAATTCGGTCTCGCCAGGCACATGGCCCATGCGCTGCGCAGCCCAGTCGGCGCCGGCTTCGAGGATGCGCTCGCGCCGGCTCGAGACGAAGTTCCAGCTGATGTAGCGCGGGCCGTCGAGCGGCTCGCCGCCGATCACCATCAGGCGCGCGGCGGTGTCGGAGGTCAGCACCGCGCCCTGGCCATCGGGCAGAACAGCCATGGTGTGCACTGGAATCGATTCGCCATTGACGCGCGCATCGGCATCGACGACGTAGACGGCCAGTTCGGGCGCCAGCGCGGGCAGCTCGAAGCGGCCGCCCGCGGGCAATGCGATGTCGAGGTAGATCGTCTGCGACAGTGTCTTCACAGGCGAACGCGCGCCAAAGGCCTCGCCCACCAGCACGCGCACCGTCACGCCCTGCTCCACCACCTCGGGAATGGCACTGGCCGGCGTGTGCTCGAAGCTCGGCTCGGCTTCTTCATGCGCCTGCGGCAACGCAGCCCAGAGCTGCAGCCCGTGGTTCACGTAGGTGTCGGCCTTCAGGCGCTCGGGCTTGCGCTCGGAGTGCACGATGCCGCGCCCCGCGGTCATCCAGTTGATGGCGCCGGGCAGGATCTCCTGCACGCTGCCGAGGCTGTCGCGATGCATCATCGCGCCCTCGAAAAGATAGGTGACCGTGGACAGGCCGATGTGCGGGTGCGGCCGTACGTCGTGCTCCGTGCCGGGCTGCTCGGTGGCCGGGCCGAAGTGGTCGAAGAACACGAACGGGCCCACCGAGCGGCGCTGCGCCGCCGGCAGCAGGCGCCGCACCTTGAAGCCACCGCCGAGGTCCTTGTCGTGCGGTTGAAGCCATTGGGTCTGGGCGGTGGTATCGGTCATCGGGGGCTCCGTGGTGGGCTGGGGATTTATCCGCGTGATCTTGCCACTGCAGCGATCCGTTCGCCGAAAGCGCGCGCGGTGTCGAAGTCGCCCTTGAACATCTCGGCCGGGCTCGCGTCCGAAGGCGATTGCGTCAGCAGGCCGCCGTAGCCGCCCACGTAGTTCATCGAATCGCGCGTGGCCGCCTTGTTGTTGGTCGGCAGGATGCCCATGCTGACCCAGAGGCCGCTGTGCTGCATCGCGAGCGTCCACAGGTAGGCGATGGTCGCGACCTTGTCGCCGTTCATGGTGGCGCTGTTGGTGAAGCCCGCGAAGAGCTTGTCCTTCCAGCCCTGCGTGAACCAGACCTTGGACGAGGCATCGGCGAATTTCTTGAACTGCCAGCTCACGCCGCCCATGTAGGTCGGCGAGCCGAAGATGATCGCGTCGGCCGCGGCCAGCGTCTCCCAGCCGCCTTCGGGCAGGTTGCCATCGGCGTCGATGGCGAGCAGCTGCGCGTCCGCGCCATCGGCCACGGCTTGCGCCACGCGCTGGGTATGGCCGTAGCCGGAATGGAAGACGACAACGATGTTTGCCATGTTCAGGGACTCCTTTGTTCGGGTTGTGAAATCAGCGCTTGTCGATGCTGAAGCGGCCGGGACCGAAGGCGGCGAAGGCGAGCAGGCCGCCTGCGATGGCGATGTTCTTGTTGAAGTTGATCTGCTGCATCATCTTCATCGCGTCCGGCACGGCCCAGTACTTGTGGAAGAACAGCGCGGTGGCCACGGTGAAGATCGCCATCGCAATGGCGGTCCAGCGGGTCTTGAAGCCCACCAGCAGCGCAATGCCGAGGACGAGCTCGACCAGGATGGCGATCGCGGCGCCCACTTCCGGCAGCGGCAGGCCCACCGAGTTGATGTAGCCCACGGTGCCCGCAAAGCCCATGAGCTTGCCGATGCCGGCCGGGATGAACAGGTACGCGATCAGGATGCGGCCGGCCAGCGCCAGCGTGTCCTGGGCTGCATTGGGGGTGGTGGTTGTGGTTGCCATGTGTGAAAACTCCTCGGGTTGTTGAAATTGAAAAGGAACAGGAAAAAAGGAAAAGAAGGCCGGGCGGCATGCGCCCGGCCAGGGATCATGCCGCCAGGTCGAACACCAGCACTTCGGCATCCTTGCCGGCGCCGAGCGTGAGCTGCGATTCGCCTTCAAGCATCGCGGCGTCGCCGCCAGCGAGCTTCTGGCCATTCACTTCGAGCTCGCCGCGCACCAGGTGCACGTAGCTCTTGCGCTGGGGGTCGAGCGCCAGGCTGGCCTTCTCGTCGCCGTCGAGCAGCCCGGCGAAGAGGCGCGCATCGGCATGCACCGTCACCGAGCCGTCGGCGCCGTCGGGCGAGGCCACCAGGCGCAGCTTGCCGCGCTTCTCGGCGTCGCTGAACTTCTTCTGCTCGTAGCCGGGCGCAATGCCGCGCACGTTCGGCTCGATCCAGATCTGGAGGAAGTGCGTGGTCTCGTCGGCCTTGTGGTTGAACTCGCTGTGCATCACGCCGCGCCCGGCGCTCATGCGCTGCACGTCGCCCGGCGGGATGGATTCCACGTTGCCCATGCTGTCCTTGTGCGCCAGTTCACCCGAAAGCACGTAGCTGATGATCTCCATGTCCTTGTGGCCATGGGTGCCGAAGCCGGCGCCCGCGGCCACGCGGTCTTCGTTGATCACCCGCAGGTTGCCGAAACCCATGTGGGCCGGGTCGTAGTAGCCGGCAAAGGAAAAGCTGTGGAACGAGCGCAGCCAGCCATGGTCGGCATAACCGCGTTCCTGTGATTTACGGACTTGCAACATCGTCAAACTCCTTCGGCCCTGTCCCGTGGGGGATGTTCGGGCCTTCTTCGTATGCCGCGCCGGATGCGCAGCGGATGTGAAGAACTTTAGGCCCGCACCCCCGCTGCAAAAGCGCCGGGTTTTGATGGCATCATTCAAATTTTTTGATCGATCAATCCATCAATCCACGGGAGCCGACATGCCCAGCGCCAGAGACGTACTGACCCCCGACGCGCTCGCCATGCTGCAGACGGTGGCCGCCACCGGCAGCTTTGCCGGCGCGGCGCGGGAGCTCAATCTGGTGCCCAGCGCGCTCAGCTACCGCGTGCGCCAGATCGAGGACGCGCTCGACGTGCTGCTGTTCGACCGCAGCGCGCGCCAGGCCCGCATCACCGAGGCCGGCGCCGAGCTGCTGCGCGAGGCGGCGCGGCTGCTCGGCGAGATCGATGCGGTGGCCAACCGCGTCAAGCGCGTGGCCACCGGCTGGGAGCCGATGCTCACCATTGCGGTCGACAGCGTGATCGCGCGCGATCCGCTGCTCGACCTGGCCACGGCCTTCTTCGCGCTCGATCCGCCGACGCGGCTCAAGCTGCGTGACGAGACCCTGCTGGGCACCATCGAGGCATTGACCAGCGGCGAGGCCGACCTGGCCATCGGCGCGGTGCTCGACGCCGCGAGCCTGGCCTTCACCGCCACCGGCATCCGCAGCCGGCCGATCGGCGAGCTGTGTTTTGTCTATGCCGTGGCGCCGCACCATCCGCTCGCGCGCCTGCCCGAGCCCTTGACCGATGCGGTGCTGCGCCAGCATCGCGCGGTGGCGGCGGCCGACTCGGTGCGCAGCGGGCCGAGCATGACGGTCAACCTGGTCGGCGGGCAGGACGTGCTCACGGTGCCGAGCATGCAGGCCAAGCTGAACGCGCAGCTGCACGGCCTGGGCGGCGGCTTTCTGCCCGAGCCGATGGCGCGGCCCTACATCGAGGCCGGCCACCTGGTCGAGCGCAAGACCGAGCGCCAACCGCCGCTCGCGACCATGCACTGCGCCTGGCGCGCGCGCAGCGCGGGCGGTCCGGGCCGCGCACTCGAATGGTGGCTCGCGCAGTTCGAGCACGAGGCCACGCGGCGGGCGCTGCTGGAGCGGCACCGGGGGCGTTGAAAGCCATCGCCTTGCAGCCGCGCGGCGGCCCCTTTTGCAGACCGTTGTAGAGTCCGGACACATCCATCCGTCTCCGTACACAAGAAAAGAGTCCCTCATGACCACTCGCGCAACTGCAAAGGCGGCCGACCGCCACCGAACCCCCACCGCTCCACGCCATTACGCCGTCGTCGGCGCCGGCATTGCCGGAGTCGCCTGCGCGCGAACGCTGGTGCAGGCCGGCCACAAAGTCACGGTGTTCGAACGCGAGGCCGCGCCCGGCGGGCGCATGGCGAGCGTCGACACCGCCTTCGGCCGCTTCGACAGTGGCGCGCAGTACTTCACCGTGCGCGATCCGCGCTTTGCGCTGGCGCTCGAAGCCACACCCAGCCTCTGCCGTCCCTGGAGCGCCAACCTCGTGCGCGTGCTCGATGCGCACGGCCGCGTGGCCGAGGCCGCATTGCCCGGGCGCGAATCGCACTGGGTGGCGCAGCCCGGCATGGACGCGCTGGTGGCCCACTGGGCCGCGCCGCTGGGCGACAGCCTCGTGCTCGACACGCAGGTCACGCAGATCGAGCCCGATGCGCTCGACCCCAGGCGCTGGCAGCTGCGCACCGCCGGCGAAGACGATTCGCAGCACGTGTATTCGGGCTTCGACGCCGTGCTGCTGGCCGTGCCGCCCTCGCGCACGCGCGCGCTGCTGGGCGACGGCAAGCTCTCGGCCGCCATCAGCCAGAAGATCGAGCCGGTGCGCATTGCGCCCTGCTGGACGCTGATGATCGCCTTCCCGCAGGCCAACCAGGCCAACATGTCGCACCTCGGTCCGCAATGGAATGCGGCGCGCAGCACCCACCACCGTGTGGCATGGCTCGCGCGCGAATCGTCCAAGCCCGGCCGCGAACGCGTCGAGCGCTGGACGCTGCAGGCCAGCGCCGCCTGGTCGCAGGAGCACCTGCGCGACGACGCCTCGCGCGTCGAGGCCAAGCTGCTGCGCGCCTTCGCCGAGATCACCGGCATCCATGCCGCGCCCACGCACGCCCGGGCACGCTGCTGGACCGAAGCCCAGACCCAGGTTCCAGTGGGCAAGAGCCACCTGTGGGACGCCAAGGCGCGCATCGGCGTGGCCGGCGACTGGTGCACCGGGCACCGGGTCGAAGACGCGTTCCTCTCGGGCCTTTCATTGGCGCTTGCAGTGATCTGATCCTCGGATGCGGGAGACCGGCCGTTTCGCGCCCTCGCCCACCGGCCCGCTGCACGCCGGTTCGCTGGTGGCCGCGCTCGCAAGCTGGCTCGACGTGCGCGCGCGCGGCCCCCAGGCGCGCTGGCTGGTCCGCATCGAGGACGCCGACACCGAACGCTGCCTGCCCGGCATGGGCGAGCACATCCTTGGGCAGCTGGCCGACTGCGGCCTGCTGCCGGACGAAGCGCCGGTATGGCAGACGCAGCGCTCCGCGCGTTACGAAGCCGCGCTGGCAAGGCTGCAGGCCCTCGGCCTTGCCTACCCCTGCGGCTGTTCGCGCAAGGACATCGACGAGGCGCTGGCGCGGCTCGGCCGGCCGCACACGCGCCATGGCGAGCGGGTCTACCCCGGCACCTGCCGCGACGGGCTGCACGGCAAGCCCGCACGTGCCTGGCGCTTTGCCACCGAGAAGTTCGAATCGGCCCAGCCAGCGCTGGCCTCCGGCGAACTCTGCTGGACCGACCGCCGCCTCGGCCGCCAGTGCCAGGACGTGAGCCGCGAGGTCGGCGACTTCGTGCTGCGCCGCGCCGACGGCCCCTGGGCCTACCAGCTTGCGGTGGTGGTCGACGACGCGGAACAGGGCGTGACCGACGTGGTGCGCGGCGAGGACTTGGCCGACAACACCGCGCGCCAGATCCTGCTGCAGCGCGCGCTCGGCCTGCCCACCCCCAGCTACCTGCACACGCCACTGGTGCGCGGCGCCGACGGCGACAAGCTCTCCAAGCAGAACGGCGCCACCGCCATCGACACCGCCACGCCCGAAGCCGCCCTGGCCGCGCTCGACGCGGCCGCGCGCGTGCTCGGGCTGCGCGCCACCACGGCGGCATCCTGCGCGGCTGCATTGGCCGGCTGGGTGCCCGAATGGCGCGATCTCTACAATTCGCGGCCGCAATGACCTCTTCCGACACCGTGCCCCACGATTCCCCGCCGAGCGACGCCGCCGCCGACAAACCGCATCCGCTGCACCGCCGCCTCAAGAGCTTCGTGAAGCGCGCCGGCCGCACCACCGAAGGCCAGGCCCGCGCCTTCGCCGAACTGGGACCGCTGTTCCTCATCCCCTACAAGCCCGAGCCGCTCGACCTGACGGCGGCCTTCGGCGGCCGCGCCGGCCCCACCGTGCTCGAGATCGGCTTTGGCATGGGCGAGGCCACCGCGCACATCGCCACCGTGCTGCCCGAGACCAACTTCCTGTGCTGCGAAGTGCACGAACCCGGCGTGGGCGCGCTGCTCAAGCGCATCGGCGAGCAGTCGATCCCCAACATCCGCATCTGCGCGCACGATGCGGTCGACGTGCTCGACCACATGCTGCGCCCCGGCTCCCTGGCCGGCGTGCATGTGTTCTTCCCCGACCCGTGGCACAAGAAGCGCCACAACAAGCGCCGCCTGATCCAGCCCGAGTTCGTGAAGAAGCTCGCCGAGCACCTGCAGCCGGGCGGCTACATCCATTGCGCCACCGACTGGCAGCCCTACGCCGAGCAGATGCTCGAGGTGCTGTCCGCCGAGCCGCTGCTGCGCAACACGGCCGAAGGCTATGCGCCCAAGCCGGCGTACCGGCCGCTCACCAAGTTCGAGAACCGCGGCATCAAGCTGGGCCACGGGGTCTGGGACCTGGTGTTCCGGCGCGCCTGAAGCCGCGCCATCGGCAGGCCGGCCGGCATCTTTCGCCGCAGCCTTCCCCCTGGGCACCGAAATTGCTACACTTTTTTACTACTGTTAAAAAAGGTGAGCCATGGACAGTTCTCGCAGGGAATGGCTGGGCAAGGCGTGCGGGGCGCTGCTGCTGGGCAGCGGCGTTCATCTTCCGGCGCTGTCGCAATCATCGAACCGCGCAGCGGGCGCCCGGGTGGTCGTGCTGGGCCAGTCGGTGCCGCTGACGGGCGCGGCCGGCGAGATTGGGCTGGCGTTTGCGGCCGGCAGCCGGCTCGCGGTGGCCGACTTCAACGAGCGCAATGCCGCGAGCGGCCTGCAGCTGAAGCTGCTGCAGCTCGATGACGGCTACGACGCGGGCCGGGCAGCCGCCAATGCGCGCACCCTGCTCGGCGCCGACAAGGCCGACATGCTGTTCGGCTTCGTGGGTACCGCCAGCAGCGACGCCGGCGCCAACGTCGCCGCGCAGCAGGGCAGCCTGCTGTTCGCGCCCTTTGCCGCCGCCGACTCGCTGCGCGAGGCCAGCCATCCCCATGTGTTCCACGTGCGCCCCGGCATGATCGACGAGGCGCTGAAGATCGTGCGCCAGTGCGCCACCGTGGGCCAGACGCGCATCGCGCTGGTGGGCGATGACGACGCCATGGGCCGCGCCGGCCTCGCCGCCGTCCAGCAGGCCATCACCGAGCTGAAGCTGCCCGCGCTGGTGGCCTCGGCGATGGTGCCGGCCGGCGCCGACAAGCTCGACGCGGCACTGAAGACGGTTCTGCAGCAGTCGCCGCAGGCCATCGTGCTGGTGTCGCTCTCGGGCACCACGGCCAACGCGATCCGCAAGCTGCGCAAGAGCGGCTACAGCGGCAGCTTCATGGCCTTCTCGATCGTGGGCATCGACCCGCTCTATGCCGAACTGGGCAAGGACATCGGCGGCATCGTGATCTCGCAGGTGGTGCCGTCGCCGCGGCCCTCGGCCATCCCGATCGTCAAGGAGTACCGCGCCGCAGTCGACAACTCCGACCAGACGCCCTCGTACGAAGGCCTCGAAGGCTTCATCGCGGTCAAGGTGGCGGGCGAAGCGGTGCGCCGCGCGGGCCGCGGCTTCACCACCGCGAGCCTGCAGCGCGTGATGACCGCCATGACCGACTACGACGTGGGCGGCTTCCGCGTCAACCTGCGTCCGGGCCTGCGCGATGCCTCGCGCACCATCGACCTGATCAGCATCTCGGCCGACGGCCGCGTATTGCGTTGAGGCGCTATCCGGTGCTCACCAGCGCCTGCAGCGCATCGAGCGATCGGAGCTCGATGCGTCCGTAGCCCAGCGCGAGCACGCCCTCGTCCGCCAGCGCATTGAGCTCCTTCGAGAGCGTCTGGCGCGTGACGCCGAGCATCATCGCCAGCGCCTCCTGCGGCAGCATCAGCATGCGGCGCAGGTGCACCGACTGCGTGGCGTCGCCGCGCGCCAGCACCAGCAGCCGGTGCGCCACGCGGGCACGCAGGCTGCGCAGCGTGGCGTCTTCGGTGAGGCCGTAGAGCATGCGCACGCGCGCGGCCAGCATGGCGGCCACCGCGTTGGCAAAGACCACGTCGCGCATCTGCTGGGCAAAGGCCTCGGGCGGCACCACGAGCAGGTCGAGCGCCTCCAGCGCGGTGGCGTCGTGGGTGCGCGGCGAGCCGTCGATCAGCGTGATCTCGCCGAACCAGTTGCCGGGCTCGAGCACCGCAAGAATGGCCTCGCGCCCGTCCTGCCGCAGCGACGAGATCTTGATCGTGCCGGCCAAGAGGCCATAGAAGCCGCCGCCGGCAGCATGGATCGGATCGCCCTGGCGGAACACCATTGCGCCGCGCCGCACGTGAATGAGTTCGGCCGCGCCCAGCAGTGCTTCGCGCTGCGCGCGCGGCATGCTGGTGAACCATGGATTGCGCTCCATCGCAGCGCGGTGCGGGGCGGAAAGACGCGGTTTGGAAGGCGGCATGCGGGGGTTTACCAGAGCCTTGCATTGTCAAATTCTTGACAGTTGAACGTCAAGCCCGGGTCTACAGTGGCCGCTCCCCCCAAAGAACACGGAGACGGACACGATGAGCGAACGGGCAGGTTTCAGGAGCATGCAGGAAAGCACGCGCGAAGACTGGCAACTGATCGGCGGCGAGTTCAGGCAGTTCGCGAGCGGCCTGCCGGCACGCGTGATCAGGCACCTGCAGATCCTCGAAGGCGACTACGGCGGCTTCCCGGTCGACCGCTACACCCATTCGCTGCAGACCGCCACGCGCGCGCTGCGCGACGGCCGCGACGAGGAATACGTGGTGTGCGCGCTGCTGCACGACATCGGCGACACGCTCGGCAGCTTCAACCATCCCGACATTGCCGCGGCCATTCTCAAGCCCTTCGTGAGCGAGGCCAACCACTGGATGGTGCAGCACCACGGCATCTTCCAGGGCCACTACTTCTTCCATCACATCGGCCTGGACCGAGACATGCGCGACGGCTTCAAGGACCATCCGCACTACGAGCGCACGGCCGAGTTCTGCGCGCTCTACGACAACCCGGCCTTCGATCCCCGCGCCGAGACGCTGCCCATCAGCGAATTCGAGCCCATGTTGCGGCGCCTGATGGCGCAGCCGAAGCAAAGCATCTACAAGGCCGCCATGACGGAACCGGCCGCGGCCTGACCCCCACAAGGAAACCACGCACCATGAACGCAAACACCCAGTCCGAAATCCAGAAGCTCGTCTCCGCCGAGGAGTGGCAGCTGCGCGTCGACCTCGCCGCCTGCTATCGCCTGGTGGCGCTCTACGGCTGGAGCGACCTCGTCTTCACGCACATCAGCGCGCGCATTCCCGGGCCCGAGCACCACTTCCTGATCAACCCCTACGGCCTGATGTTCGACGAGATCACCGCCTCGAGCCTGGTCAAGGTCGACCAGCAGTGCAACAAGGTCATCGAGTCGCCCTACCCCGTGAACCCGGCCGGCTTCGTGATCCACAGCGCCGTGCATGCGGCGCGCGAGGACATCCAGTGCGTGCTGCACACCCACACCCGGGCCGGCATCGCGGTGAGCGCGCAGAAGAACGGCGTGCTGCCCATCAGCCAGCAGTCGACCTTCGTGCTGGCATCGCTGGCCTACCACGACTACGAAGGCGTGGCCTTCCGCGACGACGAGAAGCCGCGGCTGCAGGCCGACCTGGGGCACGCCAATTTCCTGATGCTGCGCAACCACGGCCTGCTGACTTGCGGCAAGACCATTGCGGACGCCTTCCTTTCGATGTACACCTTCGAGAACACCTGCCAGATCCAGATCGCCGCGCAGTCCGGCGGCGGCGAACTCACGCAGGTGAACCCCAAGATCGTCGAAGGCGTGGGCCAGGCAATGAAGGTGCAGACCGGCGGCCTGGGCGGGCAGTTCGTCTGGCCCTCGCTGATCCGCAAGCTCGACCGCATCGACGACAGCTACAGGCAATAAGCCGCGCCGATCCCGGTTTCCACGGCTGCCAGTGCCTGCGCGACAGGTACCGGCAGCCATTTTTTTTATCTGCGCGATGATGCGCACATGGAACTCCGGCAACTGCGCTACTTCGTCAAGGTCTGCGAACTCCGCAGCATGGGCCGTGCGGCCATCGAACTGGGCGTGGTCACGTCGGCGCTGAGCCAGCAGATCAGCCGGCTCGAAGGCGAGCTTTCCACGCGCCTGTTGCAGCGCAGCTCGACCGGCGTCACGCCCACCGATGCCGGCATGGCCTTCCTGCACCAGGCGCAGCTCACGCTGCGCCATGCCGACGACGCGGTGCGCGCGGCGCAGCAGGCGCGCCTGTCGGGCCATGTGAGCGTGGGCCTCGCGCCCACCACCGCCACCGTGCTCGGCGTGCCCTTGATGCGGGCGATGCAGGAGCGCTATCCCGAGGTGCGGCTGCACATGGTGGAGGCGCTCTCGGGCCACCTCACGACGATGCTGCATGCGCGCCAGCTCGACCTGGCGGTGCTGTTCCAGACCGACACGCCGCGGCGCTGGAGCGTGCTGCCGCTGCTGGGGGAAAAGCTGTTCGTGATCGCATCGCCGAATCTCGCGCAGCGCCCGTCTGGCGCCAAGGTGCGCCTGTCGCAACTGGCCGAGCTGCCGCTCATCCTGCCCAGCGGCAGCCACGGCCTGCGCGCCACGCTGATGGCGGCTTTCGCGCGGGCCCGCACCGCGCCGCGCATCGTCGCCGAGGTGGACGGCCTGGCGCTGTTGATGGACGCGGTGCGCGCCGGCCACGGCGCGACCATCCAGCCCGGCGCCGCCACCGCCCGCCATGACCGCGGCGACCTTCAGCTCACGCAGATCAGCGATGCGCACGTGGGCCGCCACAACCTGCTGGTGAGCCTGTCCGACGACGAGCTTTCGCCGGCCGCGCTGGCGGCGCGCGTGGTGCTTGCCGACACCGCCCGCGCCCTGGTGCGCGAAGGGCGCTGGGCCGGCGCCAGTCTTCTCGAAAACTGAACACCCGTTGCCTGTTCCGGCCTTTCGCGTGAAGGCCGCGCTCCCTAAAGTCTCCTGGATTCCAAGGAGACCCACGAGTGATAGACGTACTGGTTGTCGGCGGCGGCAATGCCGCGCTGTGCGCCGCGCTGATGGCGCGCGAGGCCGGCGCCTCGGTGCTGCTGCTGGAAGCCTCGCCCAAGGCCTGGCGCGGCGGCAATTCGCAGCACACGCGCAACCTGCGCTGCATGCACGACGCGCCGCAGGACGTGCTGGTCGATGCCTACCCTGAAGAGGAGTACTGGCAAGACCTGTTGAAGGTGACCGGCGGCCTGACCGACGAGCATCTCGCGCGCCTGGTGATCCGCGCCTCGTCGAACTGCCGCGACTGGATGCGCCGCCACGGCGTGCATTTCCAGCCGCCGCTGTCGGGTGCGCTGCACGTGGCGCGCACCAATGCCTTCTTCATGGGCGGCGGCAAGGCGCTGGTGAACGCCTATTTCCGCAGCGCCGAACGGTTGGGCGTGCAGATCCGCTACGACACGCCCGTGGCCTCGGTCGAGCTCGACGGCGACCGCTTCGTGGCCGTGCGCACCGAGGCCAGCGAGCGCATCGCGGCAAAGAGCTGCGTGCTGGCCGCCGGCGGCTTCGAGTCGAACCGCGAATGGCTGCGCGAGGCCTGGGGCCGGAACGAGCGCGGCGAATGGCCGGCCGACAACTTCCTCGTCCGCGGCACGCGCTTCAACCAGGGCGTGCTGCTGAAGTACATGATCGGCGCGGGCGCCGACAGCATCGGCGATCCATCGCAGGGCCACATGGTGGCCATCGATGCGCGCGCGCCGCTCTACGACGGCGGCATCTGCACCCGCATCGATTGCGTGTCGCTCGGCGTCGTGGTCAACCGCGAGGCCCGGCGCTTCTATGACGAGGGCGAGGACTTCTGGCCCAAGCGCTACGCCATCTGGGGCCGGCTCGTGGCGCAGCAGCCCGGGCAGATCGCATGGTCGGTCATCGACCAGAAGGCGGTCGGGCGCTTCATGCCGCCGGTGTTCGCCGGCACGCAGGCGAACACGCTGGGCGAACTGGCGCAGAAGATCGGCCTGGACGAAGCCACGTTCGTTCGCACCGTGCAGGACTACAACGCCGCCTGCCGCGTCGGCCGCTTCGACCACACCGCGCTCGACGACTGCCACACCGAGGGCCTTGCGCCCGCCAAGACGCACTGGGCCCGGCCGATCGACACGGCGCCCTTCCACGCCTACCCGGTGCGCCCCGGCATCACCTTCACCTATCTGGGCCTGAAGGTCGACGAGACCGCGGCCGTGCGCTTTGGCGGGCGGGCCAGCCCCAACCTGTTCGTGGCCGGCGAAATGATGGCCGGCAACGTGCTGGGCAAGGGCTACACGGCCGGCGTGGGCATGAGCATCGGCACGGCCTTCGGCCGCATCGCGGGCACGCAGGCGGCACGTGCAGCAAAGAACCTTTCGAAGAATCCCCCGGAGACCGCCCTTGCAGCAGCTTACTGATCTGGTCGCACGCGCCCGTGCGGATGCCGACGGCATCGGCAACGACGCGGCGCGCGTGATTCCCATCGCCCCCGCCCTGCCGCTGACCGCCAGCGAAGGCGAGGTCGCGCGCATCCTGCAGATCTGCAACGCCTGCCGCTATTGCGAGGGCTTCTGCGCCGTGTTCCCCGCGATGACGCGGCGGCTCGAGTTCGGCAAGGCCGACACGCACTACCTGGCCAACCTGTGCCACAACTGCGGCTCCTGCCTGCATGCCTGCCAGTACGCGCCGCCGCACGAGTTCGCGGTAAACGTGCCGCAGGCCATGGCACAGGTGCGCATGCAGACCTACCACGACTACGCGTGGCCGCCCGCGATGGGGGCGCTGTACAGGAAGGCCGGCCTCACGGTTGCGCTGGCACTGGCCGCCGGGCTCGCGCTGTTCCTGGTGCTGGCCGTCGCGATGACGGGTGCCCTGCTGCACGCGCCGCTCGCGGGCAACTTCTACGCGATCTTCCCGCACAACTTTCTCGCACTGGTGTTCGGCGCGGTGTTCGCGTTCGTGGTGTTCGCACTGGCGATAGGCGTGCGGCGCTTCTGGCGCGAGGTGTCGCCGGCACGGGACAACGCGCCGGGCGAAGTGGCCGGCGTGCGCGCCGCGGCCGGCGCCGAGGCTGCACACGATGTGCTGCGCCTCAGGTACCTGGGCGGCGGCCACGGCGACGGCTGCAACAACGAGGACGACCGCTTCACGCTCTGGCGGCGCCGCTTGCACCACTTCACCTTCTACGGCTTCATGCTGTGCTTCGCCTCTACCTGCGTGGCAACGCTCTACCACTACCTGCTTGGCCTGCACGCGCCCTATGCGCTCACGAGCCTGCCGGTGCTGCTGGGCACCGCGGGCGGCATTGGCCTGGTGATCGGCCCCATCGGGCTGCTGTGGATGAACCTGCGGCGCAACGCAGCGCATGGCGACGTGGCGCAGCGGCCGATGGACCGCGGCTTCATCGCGCTGCTGCTGCTCACCAGCGTTACGGGCCTGGCCCTGCTCGCGTGGCGCGACACCGCCTTCATGGCGCTGCTGCTCGCGGTGCACCTGGGCGTGGTGATGGCGCTGTTCCTCACGCTGCCCTACGGCAAGTTCGCGCACGGCATCTTCCGCTCGGCGGCGCTGCTCAAGTTCGCGATCGAGAAACGGCTGCCCAGCCGCCTGCAGCTGGGTGCCGACTGACATCGCCCCTCACTCGAAGCCATCCCGCTGCCGAGCCAAGCGAGCGGGACCGGCTTTTTCCGAAGACCACGACAACACCAGGACTCCCGCGATGAAAAAAACGCTCTCCTCCTTCCTGCGCGCCGGCATGGCCGCCCTGCTCGCGGCGGCTGCCGCATCGACCGCGCTCGCGGCCGGCTGGCCGGCCAAGCCCATCACCATCGTCGTGCCCTTCGTGGCCGGCGGCACCACCGACATCGTCGCGCGCACCGTGGGCCAGAAGCTCTCGGAATCGCTCGGGCAGCCGGTCATCATCGACAACCGCGGCGGTGCCGGCGGCACCGTGGGCGCGGCCATCGCATCGAAGGCGCCGGCCGACGGCTACACGCTGTTCCTGGCCACCATCGCGCATTCGATCGCGCCGGGCCTCTACAAGCGCCTGCCTTACGACTTCCAGCGCGACTTCGAGCCCGTGGCGCTCGTGGCCTCCACGCCCAACGTGCTGGTGGTCAACGACAAGGTGCCGGCCAGGTCGGTGGCGGAACTGGTGGCCTACATCAAGGCGAATCCCGGCAAGGTGAACTTCGGCTCGGCCGGCAACGGCAGCACCGAGCACATCTCGGGCGAACTGTTCCGCTCGATGACCCGGACCGACCTCACCCACGTGCCCTACAAGGGCGGCGCGCCGATGATGGCGGACCTGATCGGCGGCCAGATCCAGATGGCCATCGAGACCAGCCCGTCGGCCGCACCGCACGTGCGCGGCGGCAAAGTGCATGCGCTGGCCGTGACCACGCTGAAGCGATCGCCGGCCTACCCGGGCGTGCCCACGCTCGACGAGGCCGGCCTCAAGGGCTACGACATGACCACCTGGTTCGCGCTCATGGCGCCCCACGGCACGCCGCCGGACCTCGTCACGCGCCTGAACGCCGAAGTCGCCCGCGCGCTGCAGCAGCAGGACGTGGCCAGGCGCTTCGAGGAGCAAGGCGTAACAGCAGGCAACATGCGGCCGGCCGAGCTCAAGTCCTTCATCGGCAGCGAAACCACCAAGTGGGTGAAGGTGGCCCGCGACGCCGGCGCGACTGCCGAATAGGCTTGCGCGCCTACCGCCAAAAGCCCGAGCAGACCGTGCGGCCTCGCTTTGGCGGGACAATGGCGGGCCATGCACGTTCGAATCCCCGCCATGGCGGCCCTGCTGGGCCTGGCCTGTTTTCTTCCCTTCTCCCCCGTCTCCCAAGCAGCCCCGGCCACCGCCGAGGGCGCCGCGGGCGCGGATGCCCGCGTCGAATCGCTCATCGCCCGCATGACGGTCGAGGAGAAGGTCGGCCAGCTCAGCCTCTACGGCCCGGCCAACACCAACATTCCCGGCAACCCGCAGGCCGCCCAGCGCAATGGGCAGCAGGAGATCGACGACGTGCGCGCCGGCCGCCTCACGGGCCTGTTCAATAACGAGGGGCTGGAGCGCAAGCGGGTGCTGCAGGAAGTGGCCGTGCGCGAATCGCGCCTGGGCATCCCCCTGCTCTATGGCGCCGACGTGATCCACGGCTTTCGCACCATCTTCCCGATGCCGCTGGCCGAAGCCGCGAGCTGGGAGCCCGAACTCGCCGAGCGCACCGCGCGCGCGGCCGCGGTGGAAGCCAGCGCCGACGGCTTTCGCTGGACCTTCGCACCCATGGTGGACATTGCACGCGACGCGCGATGGGGCCGCGGCATCGAGGGCGCGGGCGAAGACGTGTACCTGGCCAACCAGTTCGCGGCCGCGCGCGTGCGCGGCTTCCAGGGCACAGACCTGTCGCACGCCGATTCGCTGCTGGCCACGCCCAAGCATTTCGCGGCCTATGGCGCCGCCGAAGGCGGGCTCGACTATGCCGCCACCGACATCTCCGAGCGCACGCTGCGCCAGGTTTACCTGCCGCCGTTCCGCGCCGCGCTGGACGCGGGTGCGCTCTCGGTCATGAGCGCCTTCAACGAGATCTCGGGCATTCCATCCATTGCCAACCCGGCGCTCCTGACGGGCGTGCTGCGCGACGAGTGGAAGTTCAAGGGCTTCGTGGTGTCCGACTACACGGCCGACGAGGAGCTGATCGCGCACGGCTATGCGGCCGACGGCCGCGAGGCGGCCAAGCAGTCGTTCCTGGCCGGCACCGACGTCAGCATGCAGAGCGGCCTGTACATGCGCTACCTGCCCGAGCTCGTGGCCTCGGGCGAAGTGCCGATGGCGCGCCTGGACGACGCGGTGCGCCGCGTGCTGTGGGTCAAGCAGAGGCTGGGCCTCTTCGATGCACCTTTTCGCGGGCTCGATGCCGCACCGGCAAAGCCCCGGGCCGACAACCCCGCGCACATCGCGCTCGCGCGCGAGGACGCGCGCCGTTCCATCGTGATGCTGAAGAACGAGCGCGCGGTGCTGCCGCTGCCCAGGTCGGGCCGGAAGATCGCGCTGATCGGACCCTTCGCCTCGGGCACGCAGGACCTGCTCGGCGCGTGGAGCCTGTTCCCGGGCCAGTCGGCACCGGTCGGCATCGACGAAGGCCTGCGCGCCGCGCTGGCCGATCCCGCTGCGCTGACGGTGGTGCGCGGCTCGGGCATCGATGCGCCGCTCGCCGATGGCATCGAGGCCGCCGTGGCCGCCGCGCGCGAGGCCGACGTGGTGGTGCTCGCCATCGGCGAGAGCGAGCGCATGTCGGGCGAAGCCCGCTCGCGAACCGACATCGGCATTCCACAGGCCCAGCAGGACCTGGCCGAGGCCGTGGCCGCCACCGGCAAGCCGGTGGTCGTGCTGCTGAGCAACGGCCGCGCGATGGCGCTCAGGGGCGCGGTGCGCGATGCCGACGCCATCCTCGTCACCTGGTTTCTCGGCGTGCAGACCGGCACGGCCATTGCCGACGTGGTGTTCGGCGACTTCAATCCCTCGGGCCGGCTACCGGTGAGCTTTCCGCGGGCCTCCGGCCAGGTGCCCTTCTACTACGGCCAGAAGCGCACCGGCCGGCCGCTGCCCGACAACGACCAGGCCATGGCTTTCAAGACCCGCTACGTGGACACCACGAACCAGGCGCTCTACCCCTTCGGCCATGGCATCGGCTATGCGCCGGTACGCTACGACAGTGTGGAACTGAGCCAGGACCGGCTGCCGCTCGGCGGCACACTGCGTGTGCGCGCCACCGTCACCAACACCGGCCGGCGCGAGGCCGAGGAAGTGGTGCAGCTGTATGCCGCCGAACGCGCCGCGAGCGTGACGCGGCCCGTGCGCGAGCTCAAGAACTTCCGCAAGGTGCGCATCGAGCCCGGGGCGTCGAAGGTGGTCGAGTTCACGCTGCGCGCGGACGACTTGCAGTTCGTCGGCCGCGACATGAAGCCGACGGTGGAGCCCGGAGAGTTCGATCTGTGGGTGGCGCCTTCGGCCACGGGCGGCATCAGGAAGAGCTTCGCGCTCACGCGCGAATGATGCGCGGCAGGGAGCGCCGATGAAACCACCCGTGCCCACCGCGCGCCGCCTGGCACTGGTCTCCGAAACGGCGGTCGAGAGCTATCGCTTCGATCCGGACGGCACCGTCGCCGCGGTCCTCGGAGAAAGGGATGGCCCCGCCTGCGCACCCATCTTCCGCTACTGCGCGCTGTCTGACGACAGCATCGAACTGTCGGACGGCGATGGCGTGTTCGCCACCTGGACGCACATCGAGATCGAGGGAGACGAGCTGCGCGCCCTGTGCAACGGCCAGGCCAAGGTATTCAGGATCGGATGACCGGCGCGGAAAAACGAAAAAACGGGCCCCGTCGAGGGCCCGTTCTTCATTGCGCCGATCAAGGGCCAGCTTCGGCTCAGAGGCCGGCCTGGCGCGTGAACGACACGCTGGGTTTCTTGTAGGCTTGCGGCACTTCGTCGCGGTAGAACGCGCGGCGGTCGAGACTTGCGAGCGGGTCGTGCGCCTTGGCAACGGCTTCGGCCTGGATCACTGCACGGTCGGCGGTCGAGGTGAAGGCTTGTGCGCCAGCGGCGGCACCGTCGCTGTATTCATTGCCGGCGCGGGCGGCGGCAACGGCTTGCGGCGCGACTTCGGCGCGCGAGACGCCGGAGTTCACGGTCAGCACGCCTTCGTAGGTTTCTGCATGCGCACCGGCGGCAGCCAGGAGCGAGAGGGCAGCAGCAGCGAGGACTTTCGAGGCATTCATTTCAATCTCCTAATGGGTTGGTTGGTGAAATGAAGTGTGATCCTGAAGGCCCCAAAAAAACCGCCGCAAACGGAATCGCGGCGTTCACGGGATTGAAACAATCGGCCGGCGCCGGCCCGCTGCACGCCACAAATTATTAGCCCGGCATTAGTGCGAAATCATCCAGGGCCGCTTCGAAGGCGCCGACTTGGCGCCGTTCGCCGCCGTGACTGTCGCACTGCGCCGCGACGACGAACCCGAGCAGCAGCCGCAGCCCGCCGGATGCTTGAAGCGCGCGTAGTCGCGCGAGCTGCCCGGCTCGTGCCGGGCGCGCTCGTTGGTCTCCATCGCGCGGCGCGTGCCAGAGGCCATCAGCGCGAGCCGCGGCGCCGCCGAAAGCACGCGCGGCGATGCACAGCCGCAGTCGGGGCACGCGGCGGGATCGTCGCGCTGGCCCGAAGGCCGCAGCGCCTCGAAGCCGCCGCACTGGCCGCAGGCGTAGTCGTAGGTGGGCATGGCGCGTCCGTCAGGCCAGGTCGTGCGAGAGCGGCATGTCGATGCTGCCGTCGATCATCTTCATCGGCCCCGCTGCGTTCGGGTTGATGTCGAAGTCGAAGATCTGCGTGGGCAGCCAGAGCGTGGCGCAGGAGTTGGGCACGTCGACCACGCCGCTGATGTGGCCCTGCACGGGCGCGGTGCCCAGGATCGAGTAGGCCTGCGCGCCCGAGTAGCCGAATTTCTTCAGGTACTCGATGGCATTCAGGCAGGCCTGGCGGTAGGCCACGTTCACGTCCAGGTAGTACTGCTTGCCGGCCTCGTCGACCGAGATGCCTTCGAAGATCAGGTAGTCGTTGTACTGCGGCGTGATCGGGCTCGGCTTGAAGATCGGGTTCCTGATGCCGTACTTGGCCATGCCGCCCTTGATGAGCGTGACCTTCATGTGCACCCAGCCGGCCATCTCGATGGCGCCGCAGAAGGTGATCTCGCCATCGCCCTGGCTGAAGTGCAGGTCACCCACGCTGAGGCCCGCGCCATCGACGTACACCGGGAAGAACACCTTCGAGCCGCGCGACAGGTCCTTGATGTCGCAGTTGCCGCCGTGCTCGCGCGGCGGCACGGTGCGCGCGCCTTCGGCCGCCGCCCTGGCGCGCGCTTCGCCTGTCATCTTGCCCATGTGGGCGGTACCGGCGAACGGCGGATTGGCCAGGCCGGGCACGCGGTCCGGGTCGGTGGCGATGAGCTTGCCCTCGCGCTCGTTCCACATGTCAAGCATCGGCTTGTCCGGCAGGCAGCCGATCAGGCCGGGGTGGATCAGGCCCGCGAAGTTCACGCCCGGCACGTGGCGCGAGCTGGTGAACATGCCCTTGAAGTCCCAGATGGATTTCTGCGCTTCGGGAAAGTGGTCGGTCAGGAAGCCGCCGCCGTTCTTCTTCGAGAAGAAGCCGTTGAAGCCCCAGAGGCTGTCCTGCTTGGCGCCGATGTCGAGCAGGTCCACCACCAGCAGGTCGCCGGGCTCGGCGCCTTTCACGCCCACGGGGCCCGAGAGGTAGTGCACGGTGCTCAGGTCGATGTCGCGCACGTCGTCGGCGCTGTCGTTGTTCTTGATGAAGCCGCCGGTCCAGTCGAAGGTCTCGAGGATGAAATCGTCGCCCGGGTTGACCCAGCAGGCCATGGGAATGTCCGGATGCCAGCGGTTGTGGATCATCTCGTTCTCGGTGGGCGGCTTGGTCAGGTCGACCTTGATCAGCGTGTCCGTCATTTGCAGTGGCTCCTGGTTGGGTTGTGGTTAAACGGAGAGATAGGCTTTGATGTGATCGACATCGGTCTTGTCGCGCGCCGTTTCGTGTACGAGCCGACCGCCTTCGATCACGAAGAGCCGGTCAGCCACGTCCAACGCAAAACTCAGCACCTGCTCGGACACGACGATGGTGATGCCGCGCAGCTTGCGGATCTCGTTGAGCGCCTTGGCGATGTCCTTGATGATCGAAGGCTGGATTCCTTCGGTGGGCTCGTCGAGCAGCAGCACCTTGGGATCGGTGACGAGGGCGCGCGCAATGGCCAGCTGCTGCTGCTGGCCGCCGGAGAGGTTGCCGCCCTTGCGGCGCTTCATGTCCCAGAGCACGGGGAACAGGGCGTAGATCTCTTCGGGGATGCGTTTTGTCTTCGAGTTCTCGAGGCCGGTCTGGATGTTCTCTTCCACCGTGAGGGTCGGGAAGATCATGCGGCCCTGCGGCACGTAGGCGATGCCCTTGGCGACGCGCCTGAAGCTCTCGTCGCGCGATACGTCCTGGCCCGCGACCTCGATGCGCCCGCTCCTGATGGGCAGCACGCCCATGAGGCTCTTGAACAGCGTGGTCTTGCCCATGCCGTTGCGGCCCATGATGGCCACGGTCTCGTTGGCATGGCCCTCGAAGGAAATGCCATGCAACGCCTCGCTCTGGCCGTAGGCTACGTGCAGGTCTTCTACCTTCAGCATGATGTTGCTCATCGGGTGGCTCCTTTGATGCTCGTGTTCAGGGCGTGTGCACAGGCCACCGGGTACTTCCCTCCGCGAATGTCCCCCGGGCTTCGCCCTCCTCCTTGATTTCGCTGCGGGAAGCACCCGATGCCCTGTGCACCTGGGCACGCTGCAGATGGACAGCTGATCAACGACCGCTGCGCATAACGATCACGTCGATGGGGTGCCTTGCGCAGCGAAATAAAGGAGGAGGCCGCAGGCCGGGGGACATTCGCGGAGCAAGGTACCCCGTCGGCGTGTTCGCGCCCTGAAAGACAGAGACAGCGCTTCATCTAGTGCCCCAGATAAACGTCAATGACCTTCGGATCCGCCTGCACCTTCTCCATCGGCCCCTCGGCCAGGATCTTTCCCTGGTGCATCACCGTGACCTTGTGCGCGATCTGCTTCACGAACGCCATGTCGTGCTCTATGACGATCACCGCGCGGTTCTGGCAGATGCGCTTGAGCAGCTCGGCCGTGAGCTCGCGTTCACGGGCACTCATGCCGGCAATGGGCTCGTCGAGCATCAGTAACTCGGGCTCCTGCATCAGCAGCATGCCGATCTCCAGCCACTGCTTCTGGCCGTGGCTCAGCAGGC
This sequence comes from Variovorax sp. V93, assembly GCF_041154485.1. Taxonomy (NCBI): domain Bacteria; kingdom Pseudomonadati; phylum Pseudomonadota; class Betaproteobacteria; order Burkholderiales; family Comamonadaceae; genus Variovorax; species Variovorax sp. V93. The sequence goes on from NZ_AP028669.1 coordinate 3,214,145, forward strand.
CCGCCTCGGTGCGCAGCCGGTCGGCCAGGCCGATGTCCTCGGCCACCGCCTGCACCTTGGCCTTGACCTCGTCGTCGCATTTGAACGCCAGCGCGCCGAGCACCGAGCGGCCTTTCGGAAAAGACACCTCGAGGTTCTGGAACACGCTGAGGTTCTCGTAGATCGACGGCGTCTGGAACTTGCGGCCGATGCCCAGCCGCACGCGCTTGTGCTCGGCCATCTTCGTGAGCTCGGTGTTCTTGAACTTGATGCTGCCGCCGCTGGCGCGCGTCTTGCCGCAGATCAGGTCGAGCAGCGTGGTCTTGCCCGCGCCGTTGGGGCCGATGATCACGCGCAGCTCGTTCCTGTCGATGTAGAGCGTGAGGTCGTCGATGGCCTTGAAGCCGTCGAACGAAACGCTGAGGTCTTCCACGGCAAGCGCGAAGTCGGTGTTGCTCATGAGGTGTGGCTCCGGGTTCAGGCGCTCTGGCTGCCAACGCCTTCAGGCAACTGCGGTGCGGGCGAAGACGGCGAGGAAAGAGAGACAGGTGTGGGCGGCATCGGCGTGGATACGGGCGGCTTCACCGCGGCCTCGCGCAGCGCCTTGCGGCGCTCCTTCCACCAAGGCCTGATCTTTTCGTCCCAAAGGCCCGCGAGCCCCATCGGGAACGCCATGGTCACGCCGATGAAGAGGCCGGCCATCAGGAACAGCCACAGGTCCGGAAAGCTCTCCGAGAACAGCGTCTTTCCCGCATTGACCAGCAGCGCGCCGTACACCGCGCCCACCAGGCTCATGCGGCCGCCCACGGCGCAGAAGATCACCATCTCGATCGACGGCACGATGCCCACGAAGCTCGGCGACATGAAGCCCACCTGCAGCGCGAACATCGCGCCGCCGATGCCCGAGAGCCCGGCCGCCAGGCAGAAGATGAAGACCTTGAAGTTCGACACGTCGTAGCCCGAGAAGCGCACGCGGTCTTCCTTGTCGCGCATGGCGAGCAGCAGCGTGCCGAGCTTGCTGGTCTGGATCCAGCGGCACAGCACGATGCTGGCGATCAGCAGGCCGACGCAGACGTAGTAGAGAACGTACTTGGCACCGTCAGTGCGCGTGTCCCAGCCCAGCATCGTCTTCAGGTCGGTCATGCCGTTGACGCCACCCGTGTAGCCCTGCTGGCCGATGATGAGCACGGTGCAGATCAGCGCCACCGCCTGCGTGATGATCGCAAAGTACACGCCGCCCACGCGGCGCTTGAACATCGCAAAGCTCACCAGCCAGGCCAGCGCCATCGGCGCCAGCACCACCAGCGCCAGGCTCAGCGGCAGGCTCTTGAACGGCAGCCACAGCGCGGGCAGCTCGGTGATCTGGTTCCAGTCCATGAAGTCCGGAATGCCGGGCGTCGACTGGATCTTGGTCGTAACGGGGTCGGAGGCTTCGAGCTTGAGGAACATCGCCATCGCGTAGCCGCCGATGCCGAAGAACACGCCCTGCCCCAGGCTCAGCACGCCGCCGTAGCCCCACACCATCACGAGGCCGACGGCCACGAAGGCATAGGTAAGGTACTTGCCCACCAGGTTGAGGCGAAAGATGTCGAGCGACAGCGGCAGCACGACCGCCAGCAGCAGCACCAGCAGCAAGAGGCTGCCGAGCTGGTAGCGCAGGATCGAGGCCTTGATGAAATTCATCATCGGAACGTTCTCCAGGAAGGGTTCGGGTTCATCAGCGGCGGACCTTGACGGCGAAGAGCCCTTGCGGCCGCATCATCAGGATCAGCACGATCAGCGACAGCGTCAGCACCTTGGCCATCGAGCCGGTCATGAAGAACTCCGAGACCGATTGCGTCTGCGCAATGCCGAAGGCCGAGACCACGGTGCCCAGCAGGCTGGCCGCGCCGCCGAAAGTGACGACCAGGAAAGCGTCGACGATGTAGAGCGAGCCCGAGGTCGGCCCGGTCGAGCCGATGGTGGTGAAGGCCGCGCCCGCCACGCCGGCGATGCCGCAGCCGATCGCGAAGGTCAGGCGGTCGGTCTTCATGGTGTCGATGCCGGTAGCGTTGGCCATGGTGCGGTTGGCCACGGTGGCACGCACGCGCAGGCCCCAACGGCTCTTGTGCAGTGCGATCAGCACGCCGCCGGTCACAAGCGCGGTGAGCGCCAGCACGAACAGGCCGTTGATCGGAATGTCGAGGCCCTCGTGCGGCGTCCACGAGCCCATGAGCCACTCGGGCAGCGTGGGGCTCACTTCCTTCGGGCCGATGAAGGTGCGAAAGATCTGCTGCAGCCCCAGGCTCACGCCCCAGGTGGCGAGCAGCGTGTCGAGCGGGCGCTTGTAGAGGTGGCGGATCAGCACCCACTCCACGATCCAGCCGACGATGAAGGCGAACACGAAGGCCAGGCCGATCGCGATCGGAAAGTAGTACGGCATGAACGCCGGCGCCAGGCTTTCGGTGACGCGCGCGGCCAGGTAGATGGAATAGGCGCCGATGGTCATGAACTCGCCATGCGCCATGTTGATCACGCCCATCTGGCCGAAGATGATCGCGAGCCCCAGGCCCATCAGCAACAGCACCGCGAAAAGGCTCAGCCCCGCGAAGCCCTGCATGAGGCCGATGTTCATCATGTCCGACAGAGTCATGGCGACAGGTTCCAGGTGTTTGGGTATTGGCTCCTTCCCCCTCCGGGGGAAGGTTGGGATGGGGGCAGGCAGGGCGTGCCCATTGGCAACGCCGCTTGCCCCCACCCCTGCCCTCCCCCGGAAGGGGAGGGAGAAAGTCATCAGGGATTTATTGGTACCCCTTCGGAAACGGATCCGGCTTGATCAGCTCGCTCGACTCCGCCACCACCTTGAACGTCCCGTCCAGTTGCCCCTGCCCGATGCGCGCCTTGCTCCACAGGTGATGGTTCGCGTCCAGCTTCACGTAGCCTTCAGGCGCCGTCTTCAGCTCGATGCCCGGCGAGCCGGCCACCACCTTGTCCACGTCGAAGCTGCCGGCCTTCTCCACCGCCGCCTTCCAGAGCCACGGGCCCAGGTAGCCCGCCTGCGTCACGTCGCCGATCACCGCGTCCTTGCCGTACTTGGCCTTGAAGGCCTCCACGAACTTCTTGTTGTTCGGGTTGTCCAGCGTCTGGAAGTACTTCATCGACGAGTAGAAGCCCGCGAAGTTCTCGCCGCCCACGCCGGTCATCTCGTCTTCCGTCACGGCCAGCGTCAGCAGGAACTGCTTGTCGCCCGTGATGCCCGCGGCCTTCAGCTGCTTGTAGAAGGCCACGTTCGAGCCGCCCACCACCGCCGCGAAGATGCAGTCGGGCTTGGCGACCTTGATCTTGTTGATCAGCGAGTTGAAGTTGGTGTGGCCCAGCGGGTAGTACTCCTCGCCCTTGACTGAGCCCTTCTGGAAGTTCTCGATGTGCTTGCGCGCGATCTTCATCGAGGTGCGCGGCCAGATGTAGTCGGAGCCCACCAGGAAGAAGGTCTTGGCCTTCTTCTCCTTCGCGCCCCAATCGAGGCCCCAGATGATCTGCTGCGTGGCTTCCTGGCCCGTGTAGATCACGTTCTTGCTCTGCTCCAGGCCTTCATAGAAGGTCGGGTAGTACAGGAGGCCGTTCTCCTTCTCGAACACCGGCAGGACAGCCTTGCGCGAGGCGCTGGTCCAGCAGCCGAACACTGCGGCGCAATGGTCGTTGACCAGCAGCTTCTTCGACTTCTCGGCAAAGGTCGGCCAGTCGGAGGCGCCGTCTTCCTTGATGACCTTGATCTTGCGCCCGAGGATGCCGCCCATCGCGTTGATCTGGTCGATGGCAAGCTGCTCGGCCTGGATGGAGCCGGTCTCCGAAATGGCCATGGTGCCGGAGGACGAATGCAGCTGGCCCACGGTCACTTCGGTGTCGGTCACCGCGAGCTTGGTGGTGTTGACCTTGGCCGTGGGGAACTGCGACTGGCCGAAGCTCAGGCCGCTCAGGCCCATCACCGGCAGCGCGGCGGCGCCTTGCAGCAATCGGCGGCGGCGCAATGCCAGGGCATCGAGGGAAAGATCTTCTGAATCACGCGACATCGGGAAACTCCAGGCAGGTTGTTGGAAGGGTGAGCCGCGCACCATCACAGTGCATCGGACGGTGCCCCGAGCACCATGGCTGGTACTTTAGAAATCACCTGCGCCGCCGCGAATACGTCATTCAACGTAGCGGCCAGAGGTACGCCTGCATCCAGACTCGCAGGCCGTGCACAGGCGGACCGAATGCAGGGAGCGCTTCTTGCTGTGTCTGCCTGCCATGCCACCGCCGCCCTCACCGCCAGAGCCCACCATGCCATCCGTCACCGGCCAGAAGATCTTTCGCATCCGCCGCGACTACAACGCGTGGGTTGCGAACGAGACGCTGGAGGACTACGCGCTGCGCTACACGCCGCGCAGCTTCCGCAAGTGGTCGGAGTTCCGCGTCGCCAACGCGGCCTTCGGCGCCACCTCGTTCCTGGCGCTGGAGGCCATCGGCGGCGCCATCGCGCTGAGCTACGGCTTCTCGAACGCGCTGTGGGCCATCCTGGTGGTGGGGCTCATCACCTTCCTCACCGGCCTGCCGATCTCCTACTACGCGGCCCGGCATGGCGTGGACATGGACCTGCTCACGCGCGGCGCGGGCTTCGGCTACCTGGGCTCCACCCTCACCTCGCTGATCTACGCGAGCTTCACCTTCATCTTCTTCGCGCTGGAGGCGGCCATCCTCGCGCTGGCGCTGCAGCTGTACCTCGACTGGCCGCTGCCGCTGCTCTACCTGATGTCGTCGATCGTGATCGTGCCGCTGGTGATGCGCGGCATCACGCTGATCTCGGGCCTGCAGCTATGGACGCAGCCGATCTGGATCGTGCTGTTCGTGTGCCCGTTCATCGCGGTGCTGGTGAAGAAGCCCGGGCTGTATGCCGACTTCACCGGCCTGGTGGGCCGCAGCTCCGACAGCAGCAGCTTCGATCCGCTGATGTTCGGCGCCGCCGCCACGGTGGCCTTCTCGCTGGTGGTGCAGATCGGCGAGCAGGTCGACTACCTGCGCTTCCTGCCCGAGAAGACAGCCGCCAACCGGGGCCGCTGGTGGGCCGCGGTGCTGGTGGCGGGCCCGGGCTGGATCGTGCCGGGCATGCTCAAGATGATGGGCGGCGCCTTCCTGGCCTTTCTGGCGCTGCAGCACGAGATTCCCGCCAGGCACGCGGTCGAGCCCACGCTGATGTACCTCACGGGCTTTTCGTACGTGCTGCGCGACCCGGCCTGGGTGCTGGCGATCACCACGCTGTTCGTGGTGGTCTCGCAGATGAAGATCAACCTCACCAACGCCTATGCGGGCTCGCTGGCGTGGTCGAACTTCTTCGCGCGGCTCACGCACAGCCACCCGGGGCGCGTGGTGTGGCTGGTGTTCAACGTGGTGATCGCGATCCTGCTGATGACGCTGGGCGTGTTCGCGGCGCTCGAGCACGTGCTGGGCTTCTACAGCAACATCGCCATTGCCTGGGTCGGCGCGCTGGTGGCCGACCTGGTCATCAACAAGCCGCTGGGCTGGAGCCCGCGCACCATCGAGTTCAAGCGCGCGCACCTGTACGACATCAATCCGGTCGGCCTGGGTGCGATGCTGGTGGCGGCCGCGCTCGCCATGCTGGCGTATTCCGGCGTGCTGGGCCAGTGGGCGCGCGCGTTCTCGCCTTTCATCGCGCTGATCACGGCGCTTCTGGTCTCGCCGCTGCTGGCCTGGCGCACGCGCGGGCGCTACTACCTGGCGCGCAGCGACATCCGGCGCTGGACGCCCGGGCAGATCGTGAAATGCTCGGTGTGCGACAACAGCTTCGAGTCGGAAGACATGGCGCACTGCCCGGCCTACAGCGCGCCGATCTGCTCGCTGTGCTGCACGCTCGAATCGCGCTGCCACGACCGCTGCAAGACCGATTCCCGCGCGGCCGAGCAGATGAGCGGCTGGCTCCAGGCGCTGCTGCCGCCCGCGCTGTCGGGCCGCCTCAACTTTCGCGTGGCGCACTACCTGATGGTGGCCACTTCGCTGGTGGCGCTGCTGGCCACGGTGATGGGCGTGGTGTATGCGCAGGAGGCCATCGTGGGCGCCGATGCGGTGGACCCGGCCCTGCGCAGCGCCTTCCTCAAGGTGTTCGCGCTGCTGTCGCTGGTGGCGGCGGTGGCCGCCTGGTGGATCGTGCTGGGCAGCGAGAGCCGGCAGATGGCGCAGGAGGAATCGAACCGCCACAACCACCTGCTCACCGTCGAGATCGAGGCGCATCAGCGCACCGACGCCGCCCTGCAGACTGCGAAGGAAGCCGCCGAAGCCGCCAACCAGGCCAAGACCCGCTACGTGGCCGGCATGACGCACGAGCTGCGCACGCCGCTCAACAGCATCCTGGGCTACTCGCAGATCCTGCTCAAGGGCGAGGCCGTGGCGCCGCCGCGGGAAGCCGTGCAGACCATCCAGCGCAGCGGCGAGCACATGCTCGGGCTGATCGACGGCCTGCTCGACCTCGCGCGCATCGAGGCCGGACGCTTGCAGCTGGAGCCCGCCCCGCTCGCGCTGCCGGCGTTTCTCGACGAAGTGGTGCACATGGTGCGGCCGCAGGCGGAGAACAAGGGCCTTGCGTTCGTCTACACCCACAGCGGGCGGCTGCCGCCCTGGGTACATGCCGATGCCAAGCGGCTGCGCCAGATCCTCATCAACCTGCTGGCCAACGCGGTGCGCTTCACCGACAGCGGCACAGTCACGCTGCATGTCGACGCACGGCGCGAAGTGCTGCGCTTCGACGTGGTCGACACCGGCATCGGCGTGGCGCCGCAGGACCACCAGCGCATCTTTCTTCCGTTCGAGCGCGGCGCCGCGGGGCGCCGGCGCGGCGAGCCCGGCACGGGCCTCGGCCTCACCATCACGGGCCTGCTCACATCGCTGATGGGCGGCGAACTCGCGCTGGCCGCCACCTCGCCCGCGGGCAGCACCTTCAGCGTGCGGGTGTACCTGCGCGAAGTGGCCGACCCCGGCCCCCAGGCAGAAACACGGCGGCCGGTGTCGGGCTACATCGGCGCGCGCCGCACGCTGCTGGTGGTCGACGACCAGCCGGTGCAGCGCCAGATGCTGGCCGGCATGCTCGCACCGCTGGGCTTCGAGGTGCGCGAGGCCGCGAGCGGCACCGAATGCCTGGACAGCCTGCGCGAGAACCTGCCTTCCGCCATCCTGCTGGACCTCACCATGGACGACATGGATGGCTGGCAGACCGCGGCACTGGTGCGCGCCTCGGGCTTCGACCGCCTGCCCATCATCATCGTCTCGGCCAACATGTTCGAGAACCAGGGCGAGCTGCTGCGCGCCGCGGGCTGCCAGGCCTTCGTGGGCAAGCCGGTCATCGAGTCGGAGCTGATCGCCACGCTGGAACGCCACCTCGGGCTCGAATGGCTGGCGTCGAGCGACGCCGCAATGCCGCCCGCCGTCGACATCGCGCCACGGCCGGTGCAGCTCGCGCTCTCGGAAGACGACCGCGCCGAGCTGATGCGGCTGGTGCAGATGGGCCACGTGCGCGGCCTGCACCAGGTGCTCGACCGGCTCGCCGCCGCATCCCCGCCGGCCGCGGCCACCTGCACCTGGCTGCGCGGCATGGTCAACCGTTTCGAACTCGACAAGCTCCGCAAGGCACTCGCAGAACAAGATGCAGACACTCTCGCCCCCTGAAACCGAACGCCCCGTGGTGCTGGTGGTGGATGACGCCCCCAGCAGCCTCGGCATGCTGTGCGACACGCTCGAATCCAGCGGCTACACCGTGCTCGTCGCGGCCGATGGCGAGGCTGCGCTGCAGCGCCTCGAACTGGTGGTGCCCGACGCGATCCTGCTCGACGGCCTGATGCCCGGCCTGTCGGGCTTCGAGACCTGCCGGCGCATCAAGGCCAATGCGGCGCTTGCGCACATTCCGGTGCTGTTCATGACCGGCCTCTCGGAGACGGCGCACGTGGTCGAGGGCTTCGAATGCGGCGGTGTCGACTACGTGGTGAAGCCGATCCGCGCGCAGGAGGTGCTGGCACGGCTGCACACCCACACGCGCAACGCACGCATCACGCGCATGGTGCGCGACGCGGTCGACGTGGCCGGCATGGGCGTGGTCTTCGTCGACGCGCGCGGGCGCATCGCATGGCGCTCGCCGCAGGCTGCGCTGTGGCTTCACGCACTCGATGCACCGCCGGCCGCCGGGCTGCTGCCCGCCTCGCTCGAACCCGCGCTGGCGCCTGGTGCAGCCATTGCGCTGGTCACCACGGCGGGTGCACGCATCTCGGTGCGCAACCTCGGCGCCGCGGCGCTCGGCGAGACCATGCTGCTGTTCGCGACGCAGCGCGAGGGGACCGCGGGCACGCCCTCGGCCCGGCTGACCGAAGCGGCGCTCACGCCGCGCGAGACCGAAGTGCTCTCATGGCTCGCCAAGGGCAAGACCAACCGCGACATCGGCGAGATCCTCGGCACCAGTCCGCGCACGGTCAACAAGCATCTCGAGCACATCTTCGAGAAGCTGGGCGTCGAGACGCGCGCTGCCGCCGCGGCACTGGCCAGCGGGCAACTGGCCTGATCCAGCCATCGGGCGGGCAGACAGGCTGGCCCCGTTCGTTACCTCTTCGGTGCCGGCGTTGCAGGCACCGCAGGCGTCGTCGTCGTGCTGTCGGCCTTGGAACCGGGCACTGCCGGCGTCGCGGGCGTGGCTGACATCGTGGACGACGACGAAGACTGCTGCGACGGGGTGGCCGGCGTCGCAGGCGTGGCTGGCGTTGCAGGCGATGTGCTCGTGGCTGGCGTCGCGGGCGTGGCGGGTGTCGCCGGGGTGGCTGCATTGGCCGAGGCATTGGACCCGCTGGCCGCGCCGGCGCCATTGCCCCCCGCACCGGCACCCACGCCTGCGCCGGCACTGCCGCCGCCACCTCCCCCGCCCCCGCCCCCGCCAGCGCCCCCACCGCCGCCTCCCGAGCCGCCGCCCGCAGCCAATGCAAGCGGGGCCACGCAGGCGCCCATGAGAACCGCAACCAGGGTCGGTGCAATACGTCGTGTCAGCTTCATCGAAGTCTCCTTGTTGATGTTTCGACAAGGCCAAGCTAGACGCAGCCGGAAACCCGGCTTGTAGTCCAAAGTCTTCATGGCAGGCCGGTCCAGTCGCCGGTGCCATGCAATGGACAGCTGGGCGGGGCCTGTCTGCAAGCCCTCCGAATCAGATCGTCGGCCTCACGCGCCGTCCGGGGCCACCTGCTTGCCGCCGCGGGGCAGATGGACGGTGAAGGCCGTTCCTTCTTCCGCGGAGGAGGCCACCGTGATGGTGCCACCGTGTCCTGTCACGATCTCACGCGCAATGTAGAGGCCGAGGCCCAGGCTCGTGGCGGGACGCTCATGCGGTGCCGATTCGCGCGTTGCAACCTGCACCAGCGGATTGAAGATCACCTGCATCGAATCGGGAGCAATCGGCCTTCCCTGGTTCCTGACGATCAGGGTCACATGCGCGCCCTCGTCCCGGATCACCAGCGCGACGGGATGGGAGGGGTCTCCATGCTGCACGGCGTTGCTCAGCAGGTTGGTGAGGACCTGGCGCATCCTGGGTGCGTCGAACATCAGGACCACGTCGGTCGGAATCTCGGCGACGAGCACCCGCTTGGGATAGGCCGCGCAGACCTCGTCGAAAGCCTCCTGGCACAGGGCGCTCAGGCTGCCTTGCTGGGGAATCACCTCGATGCCGCGGCCGAGCCGGGTGCGCGTGTACTCGAGCAGGTCGGTGACCATGTCGTTGATCGACGCGATGCTTCGCCTGGCGATCTGGAGCGTGCGCGCCCTGGGCTTGGCCTCGCCCCCCAGCTCGAGCAGATGGATGCAGGAGCTGAGCGCACTCAACGGGTTTCGCAGGTCGTGGCCCAGCACGGCCAGGAAGGTGTCCCTGGAATTGGCCACATGGTCCGAATAGGTGGCCATGGCTTCGGCCAGGCCCTGGTCGATGCCTTCGTTGAAGCGCACCACTTCTTCCAGGACCGCCGCATCGACCGTGCCGATGTGCCCCATCCACAAGCGAAGAACCGTGGCCCGCAGCGCGCGATATTCGGCGCCCAGCTGGGAGAGGTCGAACCCCACGCGCTGGCGCAGGCCGCCGTGTTCGGCGGCAAAAGTCTCTTTCAGGAACGGCACCGCGAGCCCCTTGGACTTTGCCTCGCGCTCCTTTTCCGACTGGGCCGATTCCATTTCGCCGGCAATAGCCAGCAGGATTTCATGCGCATGGTCGCGCAGTTCGACGACGGACATGGTCTCCGCCGGCGGGATCATCGTTCGTGCGAAGGATTCCCACTCGACAAGAATGGGTTCGATGTTGTCCTTGATGAATTGGCTCAGGCGCATGCAGGGCGGAGTATGCACCCCGTGCAGGGCGGCAAGAGGCACGGCGAACAACGGCTGGACAGGCGCCGGGAAAAAGGGGTAATCGATGAAGCGTATCCTGGGGCCTCTCGAACCGGAACACATTCCATGCCTGAACAGCCTCCATCCGGGACCGATCCCCTCGATCCTCCCTTCTTCCACGAGGCCTCCGGCACGGTCCGCTTCTGGGTGCTCATCGATGGCCAGCACATGGGCGCGAGCATCAGCAGGGATGTCCTGCGCTACCGCTTCCGGCCCGGCGCGCAGGGCGACGACCCGATGGAAATCTACGCGCAGTACGCGGACCAGCTCGAAGCGGCCGTGCGCCGGCGGGCGGCGCAGGGCTCGATCGAGCCCGTGATGCTGCGCGAGTTCGATCTACCCCGCGATTGAATCCACGCGCGCACCGCGCGTGCAGGCACCGCTGGCCAGCGTCACGCCGATCACGGCGCTGGCAATGGCGATCCGATCGATGCCCGTGGCGGGCTCGGCCAACCACCACCATCCGCCCAACGCGGAGAAAACGGGTGCCAGCCCTCCGAATGCCGCCGCCTGCGAAGCACCAAGACGCACGACCGCGGCGCCGAAGATCCACAGCCCCAGCAGGCCCGCAACCGCGCCCTGCATCAGTGCCTGCCACAGCACGTCGCGCAGCGGCGCATCGACGAGGCCCGTTCCGCCGCGCCACAGCAGCCATGGCACCAGCAGGATCGCCGACCACGCACTGACGACGGCCGCGCCCTGCCATGCGCCGAGGCCGGCGCGCCTGAACGACAGCGAGAAGCCGGCCCACAGCGCGGCCGCAAGAAGAAAGAGCAGATCGCCGCGCCAGGCGCCCGCATCGATGCCTCGGAAGCTGCCCGCTCCCAGGATGCCGATGCCCGCCGCAAGGAACAGCAACCCCGATGCGCGCGCGCGGTCCGGGCGTTCGCGCCAGAACATCCAGGCCAGGCCCGCAGCAAAGAGCGGACATGCGCCCGCCATGAAGACGCCCATGTGCGCCGACGGGGCGAACCTGCTGCCGCTCATCGCCACCAGTCCGAACGGCAGCCCCGCGCCAAGCACCATCCCGGCCAGCCACCGCAGCGGCACCCCGCGCGGCAGCAGCCCCACGCGCAGCCACACAGGCATGAGCACGATCGCCGGTATGCCGTAGCGCAGGATCGCCAGGTCGGCCGGCGCGATCGTGGTGGTGGTCGAGTGGCGCGTGGCCACCTGCCAGATGCCCGCGATCAGCGCCGAAGCCGCGCCGGCGGCCAGGCCGGCTGAAAGGCGCACGTTGACCGTCATCTGCTGGCTCCGTTGAATGCGAAGCCCGCAGTGTCCGGTCAATGCAGGCGGCGTGCTTCCAGATTCGTGCGCATCTGGCTCGGCGCCATGCCGAACGCGCGGCGGAAGGCCACCGTGAAGTGCGCGTGGCTTGCAAAGCCCAGGTCCGCCGCAAGCGCACTGAGGCTTCGCTCGCCTTCACGCAGGCGATCGAGCGCGAGCGTCATGCGCAGCTGGTTGCGCAGGCCATGCAGGCTCGTTCCCGTGTGCATGCGGAAGCGGCGCGCCAGGTGGAATGCCGAGCAGTGGACCGCCTTGGCGATCTCGTCGAGCGTGTCGCTGCGCTCCGGTGCCGCGGCGATGTGGTCGCGGGCGCGCTCGACCGCACGGTGGATCTTCGGCGGCGCCGGCCGATCGGCCGGCCGCACGCTCTGGACCAGGCCGGCAAGATGCTCCTGCACCTCGAGCGCATCGATGGCCTGCATCGCATGGGCCTGCAGGCATCGGCGCAGCAGCAGCTGGCCGCCCAGCGGCAGGTACACCCGGCCCGCCGGCGCCAGGTCTTCGGCCAGCGTGACCACCACGCTGCGCTGGCCCGCCATCGGGTGCTTCAACTGGTAGGGCCCATCGGGCGACAGCCACAGCGCGGCCGCGGGATCGCAGACGAAGGCGTCCGCGCCCAGCCGGCATTCGAAGCGCTGGCTCAGCGGCAGCAGCAGGCGGGGCCCCTGCACGCGATAGGGTGGGCTCCAGCCGGGCTCGGCCGTCTCCAGCGTGACCAGCTGGCAGCTGGCGGAGCCGCTTTCGAAGAGCACGCTGCGAAGGTAGGTCATGGGTGTGAAAGGCAGCAGTACCGCCCGCCCGGATTCTGCCAGCCGGGTCGCCGCCCTGGTGTTTACCCCGAAAACGCTGAAGGCCGATTGACAGCCTCACTGCCTACGATCGAGGCAGATTCACCAGGAGACACCATGAAGCCCCAGACCTTCTCGTTCAACCGCCTGACCCGCCGCGCCAGCCTGCTGGCGGCGGCCTCCGTTCTTGCCGCGTGCGGCAGCTTCGGCAGCGCACCACCCGCGGCCGGCGACATCCACGTGATGACCTCGGGCGGCTTCACCGCCGCGTACAACGAACTGCGCCCCGGCTTCGAGCGCAGCAGCGGCCGCACGGTCAAGACCGCGTATGGCGCTTCCATGGGCAATGCCGAAGATTCCATTCCGAGCCGGCTCTCGCGCAACGAACCGGCCGACGTGGTGATCCTCGCGCGGCCCGCACTCGATTCGCTGGTGGCGCAAGGCAAGGTGGTGCCTGGCAGCCAGGTCGACCTGGTGCGCTCGTCGATCGGCTTTGCGGTGCGCAAGGGCGCGCCCAAGCCCGACATCTCGACGGTCGATGCGCTCAAGCGCACGCTGCTGGCGGCGCCTTCGATCGCCTACTCGGCCAGCGCCAGCGGTACCTACTACGAGACCGAGCTGCTCAAGAAGCTCGGCATCGAGGAACAGGTCAAGCCCAAGAGCAAGCGCATCCTGAGCGAGCGCGTGGGCACGGTGGTGGCGCGCGGCGACGCGGCGCTCGGGCTGCAGCAGGTGAGCGAGCTGCTGCCGATCGCGGGCATCGACTACATCGGGCTGCTGCCCGCGGAGGTGCAGCAGGTGACGGTGTTCTCGGCCGGCATCGCCACGGCCTCGAAGCAGCCCGATGCGGCACGCCAGCTGATCCGCTATCTCAACTCGCCCGAGGCCGCCCCGACCATTGCAAAGACCGGCCTCGAACCACTGACGGCACGCTGATGCGCCGATGCGGCGGGTCAGTAAACTGGCGCCCATCCTCTTCCTGAAACGATGGACGCCATGACCCAGCCCCAGCCCATTGCACCTGCTCTTGTTTCCGCCTTCGCGCCCGGCGGCACACTGCGCGCGTCCATCAATCTCGGCAATCCGATCCTCGCGAACAAGGACGCGGCCACGGGCGAGCCTGTGGGCGTGTCGATCGATCTCGCGCGCGAGTTCGCCCGCCGGATCGGCGTGGGCATCGAGCTCGTGGTGTTCGAGAAGGCGGCGGCATCGGTCGAGGCGGTGAAGAACGAGAAGGCCGACATCGGCTTCTTCGCCATCGACCCGGCGCGCAGCGAAGGGCTGCTGTTCACCGCGCCCTACGTGCTGATCGAGGGCAGCTACCTCGTGCGCGAATCGTCGGAGCTCACCGACAACGCGCAGGTCGATGCCAAGGGCCATCGCATCTCGGTCGGCGCGGGCAGCGCCTACGACCTGTTCCTCACGCGCGAGATCGGGCAGGCCGGCATCGTCCGGCTCCAGGGCGCGGCCGCCGCGCTGGCGGCACTGCGTTCAGGCGAGGTCGAGGTGGCCGCCGGCATTCGCCAGCTGCTCGAAGCCGAGGCGCGGCGCGAACCGGGCGTGCGCGTGCTGCCCGGCCGCTTCATGGTGATCCAGCAGGCCATGGGCACGCCCGCGAGCCGCGGTGCGGAGGCCCAGGCGCTGCTGTCTTCCTTCGTCGAAGAGATGAAGGCGAGCGGCTTTGTTGCCGATGCGCTCAAGCGCCACCGCATCGAAGGCGCGATCGTCGCACCGTCTTCGATTGGCGCGGCGCTGTAGCGCCTGGCGCTAGCGGGGCATCACAGCTTGTAGGCTTCCACCGGCCCCTGCGAATAGAACAGGAAGTAGCCGGTCTCCGTCCTGAAGCTGTTCTTCTGCCACCCCGGCGGCACCTTGAAGATCGCGAGCTGGTCGCTCGACACACCGATGAACGCGGTGTTCCCGGTGTCGGTGGTGATCCGGTTCCAGCGCTCGCGCGTCACCGGCTGCATCTGCATCTTTGGCTCGCTCCACTCGGGGGTGCGCACCTTGTCTCGCATGATGTAGCGGCCGCCCTGCCGCTCGATCTTGACCAGCTCCCGCAGTGCGCCGTTCGTCTTCACGGCGTAGACGCCGACCAGCTGCGCCTCGGGCTCGGCGCGCGGGCCGCAGCCGGCCAGCAACAGCAGCGACGACAGGCCGGCCGCAACACAGTTGAGGGTGTTTTTCATGGTCGTGCGGCCTCAGCGCTTCTGGTTCTCGCGCAGCTTCAGGCTGCCCTGGTAGCGCAGCGCGTGCGGATAGTCTTCCTTGCCCCCCGCGTCCTGCGCCATCATCTTCTGCTGGCTGGCCTCGGTCTTGGCCAGCAGCGTCGTCGGCAGGTTGAGAACGCCCTTGATCTGGTCGTACTGCCCCTGCGTGACGCGCCCCGCCGACAGCAGGCGGAACGCGTCGCGCTCGATGTTGAGCAGGAGCGGCTTGTTGTCCGCGAAGTTCTGCGCCTTGGCCAGCAGGTCGCTCCACGACTGCGTGCTGTAGTTGCTCACGTAGTAGTCCTGCCCCGTGGGCCCGGCCAGCACCGCGGTGCAGCCCGGAAGCTCCAGCTGCGTGGTGCTGGTGGCCATGACGAAGGTCTTGCGCTGCTCCATCGCGTCGCCGTAGGCCAGCGTCACGGGAATGGTCCAGGTCGAGGCCGGATAGGCGTTCTGGTTCGGGAACGGCTCCTGGCTGATCGACACGTAGGTGCGGTCGCCCGCGCACTGCGCGTCCACCGTCAGCAGCGGCACGCCGGTCTGGCGGATGAAACTGTCGCCGATGTCCGCCACCTTCTTGCCGCCGCTCGCCTTCTCCAGCGATGTCCACAGCCGCGACGGCGTGGCGTTGCCGAAGGCATAGTCCTTCAGGTAGATCTGCAGGCCCTTCTGCATCGCCTCCTCGCCGATGTAGTTCTGCACCGTCTCCAGCACGTGGCTGCCCTTGTTGTAGACGAAGATCGACGGGCTGATGAAACCGAACGATCCCGCATCGTTGAGGTTGCGCTGCACCGGGACCGCCGTGTCCTTCAGGTCGGCCACGATCACGGTGTGCTTGTCGAGCACATAGTCGGAGAAGCTGTAGTAGTCGGGATGGAATTTGATCGTGGTGCGGCGGTCGAACCAGCGCGCGAACGATTCGTTGAGCCACACGTTGTCCCACCAGTCGAGCGTGACGAGGTCGCCGAACCACTGGTGCGCGATCTCGTGGGTCACCACCGTCACCGAGTACAGCGTGGGCGTGTCGCCCGGCTTGGTCAGCACGCGGTCGGCAAACTCGAAGATGGAGCCCCAGTTCTCCATGCCGCCGAAGCCGGTGTTGGGCTTGTTGTCGTAGCTGTCATTGGCCGCCACGGTGTCGAACTTCTTGAACGGCAGCGCAATGCCGGTGTAGTTGTAGTAGTA
Organism: Variovorax sp. V93; assembly: GCF_041154485.1. NCBI lineage: Bacteria > Pseudomonadati > Pseudomonadota > Betaproteobacteria > Burkholderiales > Comamonadaceae > Variovorax > Variovorax sp. V93. The sequence continues at coordinate 3,230,025 of NZ_AP028669.1, forward strand.
GTCCATCGCCACCTTGGTCCACTCCATCGCGAAGGTGGCCCAGGTGGAGCGCCCCGGCGGCGTGAACCAGCGCAGCGGCATCTCGCTGCCGTCGAGCGGGCTCTTGAAGGTGTCCGACAGAACGTCGAACTTGCCGCCGCCGAAGAAGGCGAGGTACATCGGCATCGAAGGCGTCTTCTCGAACGACACCTGCTGGTAGCCGTCGGGCAGCTTGACGGCCGACTTCTGCGCGGCGTTCGACACCGTCTGCCAGTCGCCCGGCACCTCGGCGGAGATCTCGAAGCTGTGGCGGAAGGCCGGCTCGTCCCAGCCCGGGAACCACTGCCGCGCATAGTTGGTTTCGCCCTGCGTCACGATCGCGTCGCTGCTCACGCCCTCGGGCGTGGAAAGGCCCACCTTGAAGACGCCGGTCGCGGCCGAGCAGAACGGATTGCGGGCCATCTCCTCGGGCGGGCAGTATTCCGCGTCGGAGAACTGGATCTTGCCGTCCCACTCCATGTGCAGCAGGTATTTGCCCTTGGCGATCTGCCCGTCGTTGCGCCGCAGCTGCACGAAGTCACCCAGGGTCTGCGGCGTGGGCACCAGCGCGATCACTTCCGAAGGATTCGACAGCTTGCGCAAGGTGGTGCGGCCGTTCGCGAACTTGAGGTTGTGCGCGGCAACCACGATGGCATCGACCGGCTTGAGCACTTCGATCTCCACGTCGCCGCGCCCCACGAAGGTCTTCAGCGCCGCATCGGGCCTGAACCACAGCTTGTAGTTGACGGGCCAGACGGTGTCGGGCAGCTCCATGGGTTTCACCGAGCGGTCGATCGCCGCCAGGCTCGACTCCTGCGATGAAGGCGCGCCGTCCTCGGGTGCCTTGGCGGGATCCTCCGCGCCGGCCGTGAGCGACGACAATGCGCCCATGCCGGCGCCGCCAAAGGATGCGCCGCCGCCGCTGTCTCCGCCGCCGCATGCCGTCAAGGCGGCAAGCATCACGGCGGAGAGAGCCAGGTGATGAACGACGGGTGTATTCAGTTTTTTCATGATCGCCTCTGGGTACTCTGGGTAAGGAACATGCGCAGCACTGCGGACGCCAGCGGATAGCCGGCGCTGCACATGGCACGCGGGATGAGATGAAAAGCCAACCGTGGAAAACGGCGGGCGGCACGGCGCCCTCCCGTCGAACACCAGGTTCGTCAGGAACGCACGCTCAAGCCGGATCGCACCGCTCGGGGTTCGGCGGCCCCAGGATGCGCGGAGTGACCGGAGCCATTTCCGTCAAGGCACGGCGATGGAAGATGTGCGGGCGCGGATGGTGGCGCGTGGAAGCGGGCTCAGTGCCCGTGCATCGATGCGGCGCCCTGCCGCGCCGAAGAAAGAATGGCCGGTGCCGGAACGGCAGCGGCAGGCCTGCAAGCGGCTCTTGTCTTTGTTTTCACGCGCATTCCCTCGTCCGTTGAAGTGCGCACAGTTGTAGCTGATCGAATCTGGCAGCTCAACGACCCGCGGAACTTTTCTCTCTCAAAATGTTCGCGCGCCATAAGCCGAATGGCGTCATGGCCCGCGCCGCAGGCCTTGCGATACGAAGATGGTTCTGCGCCCGCGGCATCGGCTCGCATGATCCGCAAGCACAGGGACCGTTCGCTGTGACACAGCGGCCACAGTACGAAGGTTCCAGCGCGCGCCGCCGCTACGAAAGCTGTGAACCAGAGACTGCAGCCACGCGCTGCGCGCGTTCGCGCCACCACAACAGCAGTCCGCAGGCGAACACCACCGCCTGCGTGCCGATGAGCAGCGCAAAGCCCGCGAAGAAGCCCGCCGCCGACGAAAACGCGGTGACGGCCGCGCCCGCGCCGCCATGCGACACCGCACTGATCACGCCGCCCATCAGCGCCGGCATGAAGGCCGCCACCAGGCTGCCTGCGCCGTTCGTCACGCCGAAGGCGCTGGCCGTGTGCTCGGGCCGCGAGCAATGCTGCACCGTGCTCGGAATGGCCGGGCTCTGCAGGCCCCAGAAGAAATTGGCCGCCACCAGGCAGCTCGCGGCCGCGTACGGATCGCGTGCATTGATGGCCATGAGCACCGACAGCGCCACGCCCGCGCTCGCACCCATGAAGATGAACGGCACGCGGTCGCGCCCGAGCCTGTCGATCAGCACGCCGCCCACGAACACCGCAAGCACCGTGGCGTACTGCGGCGCCGACGCGATCCAGCCCATCTCGCGCAGCGAGAAGCCGCGCGCCTCGCGCAGGTAGGTCGGCAGCCAGTTGCTGCTGCCCCAGAGATAGGCCAGCGCCGCCGAAGTGAGCAGCGTGATGACGAACAGGTTGCGCGTGTGCAGCGCACCCCGCACGATGCCGCCCACGCGCGCCATTGCCTCGCCAAGCGAGGACGGCCTGGCCCCGCCTTCATGCCCCGCCGGCATGCGCACGAAGGCCAGCACCAGCGGAATGCCGAGTGCGATGTTGAGCACGCCCAGCACATGGAACGAGCTGTCCCACGCGAAGCGCGTGAGCAGGTAGCCCACCAGCGGATAGCCCACCGCCAGCCCCAGCCCCGTGCCCATGTTCACGAGCGCGTGGGGCTTGCCGTTCTCGTCGCTCTTGAAGTGCGCCTTGATATAGGACGACGCGAGCGAGAACAGCGGCCCCTCCGACACGCCCAGCAGCACGCGCGAGGCCAGCAGGAGGCCGTAGCTGTCGAACATGGGCGAGGCCCAGGTCACCACGCCCCAAAGGACCAGGCCGTAGACCAGGCTGCGGCGCACGCCGAACAAGGCTGAGCAGAACGGCGTGAGCACGAAGGCCGACACGCCGTAGCCCAGCATGAAGGCCGTGGCCAGGAAGCCCTGGCTCACGCGGTCGGACGCCGCCACGCCCACGTGCTCCAGGAACGCGGCATCGGTGATCAGCACCGCGATGTTGATGCGGTCCACGTAGGAGATCGCGACGATCACGAACAGCGTGACGACGCCGTACCAACGAAAGTGTCTGCTCTGCATGGCCTGTGCCTCTCCTGCGTGGGTGGTGCTGGCGCGTTGCGCGCCTAGAACATGTGCCGCATGCCGAACTCGGTACCGCTCGACGCGCGGTTCGGCGCCGTGATCGCACCCGAGAGCGCCTGCGTCGCGCCGTTCCTGTTGCTGATGCGCGCCACCGTCGCATACAGCGCCGTGCGCCTGGACAGGTTGTGCACGTAGCCGATGGCCAGCTTCGACGAGGTCGGCTGCAGTGCCGCATTGGCGGGCGCCAGCTTGTAGCGTGCATACGAGGCCTTGATCTCGCCCGGCCCGACGGGCAGGTGGAAGCCGATCAGCGCGCCCTTGGCGTCGGTGCTGCCCTTCGATTCCTTGTACAGCTCGCTGGTGAGCTTGAGGTTCATGAGCGAGGGCCCGAAGGTATAGGCCGCACCCAGGTTGGTCACGCGCAGGTCGCCGAGCACATAGCGCGTGCGGCCGGTCGCAATGGCAATGTTGAGTCCGCCGTCCTGGTAGCCGAAGCGCGCGCCGGTGTGTTCGCCGTCGTGCCTGTTCGACACCCGCGCGCCCGGCAGCAGCGCGTTCGAATCGTTCTCGCCCATCGCATACATCACCTGCCCGTAGAAACCGCCGAGGTTGGCCGGCAGGAAGTAGCCGATGCTGTTCGAGGCGCGCGTGCCGGTCGGCGCGACCAGGCCGCCCAGGCCCGAGAAATAGATCTGGTTGGCGCCGATGCCGCCGCCCGTGCCGAAGGGATCGAAGATGGCCGTGTTCCAGAACGCCGGCACATAGTCGCGGCCCAGGCGCACTTCGCCGAACGGGCCCGCCAGGCTCACCGTCGAGCGGCGGTTGAAGCTCAGCACGCCCGCCGGGCCGTTGCCGCTGGCCTGGTTGTTCGAGTTCGAGGGAAAGCCCGTGCCGCTGTCGTTCTGCAGGCCCATCTCGAGCCAGAAGTTGGCCGAGTACCCGCCGCCCAGGTCCTCCGTGCCGCGAAAGCCGAGGCGGCTGAACATGTTGCCGCTGTTGGTCAGCTGCGCCTTGCGGGCCGATCCGTCGCCGCTGCCGCGTGTGTAGGTGACGGCCGCGTCGACCACGCCGAAGAGCGTGAGGGAAGATTGGGCCAGCGCTGCGCCAGCCGCGCTGGCCGCAGCCAGCGCGATCAAGTACTTTTTCATTGGATTTTCGGGTTGGTTTTTCTCTGGCCTGCGGCCTCAGATGTCGAGCACCAGCCGCTCGCCCTTGCAGCGAGAGACGCAGATCATCATGGTCTTGTTGGACGCACGTTCGATCTTGGTGAGGATGCCGTCGTGGTGGTCGATCTCGCCTTCGAGCACGGCTGTCTCGCAGGCGCCGCAGACGCCCTCCTTGCAGCTGTGGTCAGGGTTCAGGCCGGCATCGATCAGGCTGTCGAGGATCGACTTGCCGGGCGGCACCTCGACACTCCGGCCGCTCTTCGCGCACTCGACCACGCAGCCCTGCGAGGCGCTCGGCGCCTCCACGTGCACCGCGGCAAAGCGCTCGATGTGCGCATGGGCGTAGCCCAGCTTCTCGCAGCTCTTCTCGAAGGCATCGAGCATCGGCGTGGGGCCGCAGCAGTAGTAGTGGCAGGCGGCGCCCTTGCCGCCCAGCAGCGCGGCGAGGTCGGGCGGCGCGCCCTTTTCGTCGTCGAAGTGCCAGGTGAGCGGCACAGCGTGCTCACGCGCCAGGGCCTCGATCGCGTCGCAGAAAGCCGCCTCCTTGCGGGTGCGCGCACAGTAGACGAGTTCCACCGGCTTGGCCGCGGCCACGAGCCGCTGCAGCATGCACCAGATGGGCGTCACGCCGATGCCGCCGGCCACCAGCACCGAATGGTCCGCGCCCTCTTCGAGCTTGAAGTTGTTGCGCGGCGCCGAGATCGGCAGCGTCATGCCCACGCGCAGCTGCTGGTGCACATAGCGCGAGCCGCCGCGGCTCTTGCGGTCGTTGAGCACGCCGACCACGTAGCGCTGGCGGTCGGTCGGCGGGTTGCACAGCGAGTAGCTGCGCACCAGGCCGTTGGGCAGGTGCAGGTCGATGTGGGAGCCGGCCTCGAAAGCGGGAAAGTCCGTGTCCGGCGAAGCCGGCCGGAACTCGACGCTGATGATGCCGTCGGCCTCGTAGCGCATCGTGTGCACCAGGGCGTTCAGCGTGGGGGAAGACATGGCAAGGCTTTCTATGGATCAGGCCGCGGCCGCTTCCGCGAGCTGGGCTTGCGCGAGATTGCGCATGTGGCGGCGCAGCCGCACGATGCCCAGGTCGTGCTGGTACAGGTTCTCGTGCTGGTTGGCGTCGGGCTCCATCTCTTCGAGCATCACCCGGTCCTGCTCGAGCACGTGCCAGTGGCGCGCCTCGAGGCGGTTCTTGTACAGGAAGCGCCAGGTGTCGCGCTCCCAGCCCGGCGGCAGCTTGCGCACGCGCCAGAAGAAGGTGGCCGTCATGCCCTTCACGATCGGCGAGAAGGCGCCGATGATGATGAAATTGCCGCCGGGGCCGCCGGTCTTCGGATACGGAATTTCCAGCCGCATCCAGTGGATGCCGGTGTCGGCCCATTCGGTCCAGTCGAAGTTGACGTTGCGCTGGCCCTCCTTCTCGAACACGAAGCCGGTGTCGGTCTGGCGGATGCCGAACTTGGCCGACGAATCGCCCTCGGCCATCGAATGCGACTGCTTGTGCAGGTAGGTGCCGTGCATCGGGTCCATCACGTTGTCGAGCACGTAGCGGTAGTCGCCCTTCCACTCGGTGTAGCAGAGAAAGCTGCTGTACTCGGCGTCATCGGTCAGCTGCTCGGGCAGCACGAGCGGCGGCGGCACGTCGACCGGCTCCTTCGAGTTGTAGAGAAACACGGCGCCCGCGCGCTCCTGCACATGGAAGTGCCGCGTGGCCTGCGAGCCTTCGAGCTTGCAGCCCGGGCTGCCGGGCACGCGCGTGACGACGCCGTCATGCCGCACTTCCACGCCGTGATACGGGCACGAGAGCCGGTCGCCCAGCACCACGCCCTGCGACAGCGGCGCGCCGCGGTGCGGGCAGCGGTCTTCCAGCGCATGCAGCACGCCTTCGCCGTCGCGCCACAGCGCGATCTTGCGGCCCAGGCGGCGCAGCGAGACGGGGTTCTCCTTGATGAAGTGGGAGGGGCAGATCGGGTACCAGAGATCCTTCAGGCCGATCTCGAGCAGGTGGTCGACCGGGTCTGCGGCAACGGGGGTGATGGCGATGGTCATGGTGTGATGCTCCTCAGGCGGCCAGCGTGGCCATTTCCTTGCGGTACAGCGCCTCGGTCCAGGGCTGGCCGCCGGGCGTGGCCAGGCCGCTGTCGTTCAGGCGCTGCACCAGGCCGGGCAGGTCGTGGATGCCGTCGGCAAAGGCACGCTCGATCACGTCGCCCAGCAGGTCTTCATAGGTGGTCGCGGGGCGCTGGCGCGCCTGGTGCGGTTGCAGGTAGCGGTCTTGTTGCATGGTTGCCTCCGTGGGGTGAGGTGGATGTGAATCAGGCGGTGGCAGCGGCGGGGGCACCCAGCGGCACGGCCCAGGCGTCGTAGCCGTAGACCCAGTCGGCGTTGCCGCCTTCGCGCAGCCAGTTGTTGCCGCGCGAGCCGAGCTGAACCTGGCCGGCGCGTTCGATGCGGGCTTTTTCGTAGCCCTTCAGCGCAGCGGCCGCGTCGGCCATTGCCACGCCTTCGAGGTGGCGCGACAGCACCACGGCATCCTCGATCGCCATGCCCGCGCCCTGCGCCATGAATGGCAGCATCGGGTGCGCGGCATCGCCGAGCAGGGCCATGCGGCCCGCGGTCCAGGCCGGCATCGGGTCGCGCTCGTACAGCGCGGTCTTCAGCACCGTGTCGCAGGCGTCGAGCAGGGCCCGTGCCTCCGGGTGGTAGTCCGCGTATTGCTCCCGCAGCTCGTCGACACTGCCGGGCGCGGTCCAGGATTCGAGGTGCCAGCTGTCCTGCGGCGTGGTCGCGAAGATGAAGATGTCCCTGCCGCGGTTGAGCGGGAACGTCACGATCTGGCTCTGCGGATTCGGGCCCCACCACTTGGTGAAGGCGCCGAGGTTCGGCACGCCAGCCACGCGCTCGGCGGGCACCACGGCGCGGTAGGCGACGATGCCGGTGAAGCGCGGGCTCTCGGCACCGAACATCGCGCTGCGCACGCAGGAGTGGATGCCGTCGGCGCCGAGCAGCGCGCCGACGCGGGCTGTCGTACCGTCAGCAAACGACAGGCTCACACCATTCCGATCGGCGGCGATCTTCTCGGCGCGCTTGCCGAGAGCAACGTGCTCCATCGGGAACATGTCGGCCAGCGCCGCCAGCAGGTCGGCGCGGTGGATGGTGAGCTGGGGTGCGCCGTAGCGCTGCTCCGCCGAGTCGGCCATCTCCAGGCGCGAGGTTTCCTCGCCGGTGTCGTAGGTGCGGCTGATGCGGTGCGAGGGACGTGCCGCCGTCACGCGGGCCGCCTCGCCCACGCCGAGGCCATCGAGCGCGCGCACGGCGTTGGGCGTGAGGTTGATGTCGGCGCCGACGCGGGCGAACTGCTTCGCCTGCTCGAACACGGCCACGTCGTGGCCCGCGCGCCGCAGCGCGATGGCCGCCACGAGGCCGCCGATGCCCGCGCCGACGATGCCGATGGTGGATTCGCTTGTCTTCATGGGTGTCTCCCCTTTTTGTTGTTTGCGGCTCATTCGGCCACGATGTTGCGGGCCTTGATGATCCGGGCCCACACGGCCGTCTCGTCGCGGATATGCGCGGCAAATGCGGCCGGCTTCATGGCCGCGTCGGTCATGCCCTGCGCCTTGAGGCGTTCGCGCACGTCGGGCTGGGCCAGCATCTCGGCGGCATCCTTCGCGAGCTGCTCGACCACCGCGGGCGGCGTGCCCCTGGGTGCCAGCAGGCCATACCACGAGGTCACGGCCACGCCCTGGATGCCCTGCTCCGCCAGCGTCGGAATGTCGGGCGCGGCGGGGCTGCGCGCGGCCTCGGTCACGCCCAGTGCCACCAGCTTGCCGTTCTTGATGAAGGGCATGGTCGCGGGCAGGTTGCTGAACATCAGCGGCACCGCGCCGCCGAGCACGTCGTTGAGCGCGGGGGCGGTGCCCTTGTAGGGCACGTGCAGCATCTCGATGCCGGCCTGCTGCTTGAACAGCTCGCCCGCCAGGTGCAGGCCGCTGCCCACGCCGGGCGAGGCGTACGAGAGCGAATCGGGCTTGGCCTTGGCCCGCGCCACCAGTTCCTTCGCGCTCTTGATGCCCGACGAGGGCGAAGCCACCAGCACGTTGGGCGCCTTGGCCAGCATGGTGACGGGCACGAAGTCCTTCTCGATGTCGAACGGGAAGTTCGGCATCAAGGTGGGGTTGATCGTGAGGTTGCCTGCGGGCACCACAAGCAGCGTGTGGCCGTCGCCCTTGGCGCGCTTGACCTTGTCGATGCCGATGTTGCCGGCCGCGCCGACCAGGTTCTCGACCACCGCGGCCTGGCCGTAGCGCTTGGCGAGCCCGTCCGAGAGCACGCGCGCCAGCGTGTCGACCGGCCCGCCGGGCGGGAACGGCGAGACGATGGTGAAGCGATCGCTCGAGAGCTGCTTCTGCGCGTCGCCCTGGGCCTGCACGGGCGAAGCGATGACGAAGGCCGACAGCGCGGCGAACACGAGGGAAAGGGAAAGACGTCGTTGCATGATGGTGGTTATCGGGGTCACTTTTTCTCTGTCAGGAAAGCGCCTTTCGGGCCTTCCGCGTTCTTCTGCCGGCGCGTGTTGCCGTCGAGCCCGCCATCGACCGCCCATTCGGCAAACACCGTGGGCCCCGGCTCGAACTCGCGCGGCTGCCAGTCGGCCGTGAGCTGGTCTTCGTCCGCGTAGTACTCGATCAGGCCGCCGGCCGGATTCTTGAAGTACCAGAAGTAGGCCGACGACACCGGATGCCGCCCCGGGCCCAGCTGCGTTTCCCAGCCGCAGCGCGAAAAGTGCAGGCCGCCGCCGAACACCTCGTGGATGTCGCGCACGGTGAAAGCGACGTGGTTGAGCCCGCGCTTGCCCGAAGGGATCTGCAGCAGGAACAGGTCGTGGTGGCCACCCTCCGGCGCGCAGCGCATGAACGCGCCGCGGTTCGGATAGCTGTCGGACGACACGAAGCCGAAGCGCTGCGCATAGAACGCGCTCGTGCCCTTCACGTCGCTCACGAAGAACACGACGTGGCCGACCTCGATCGGCGTGGCGCGTTCGTAGATCGGCGCGGGCTGGTTGACGCGCGGCTTGGCGTTCCAGGTGTTCATCGCACCGCAGTCGACCTCGACCGCATGCTTGCGGCTGACCTGCAGGCGCACGGCGAGGCCGTTGGGGTCGATGCAGCCGATGCGGCGCGCGCCGTCGACGGTGCCGTCGAAGAAGGCCGGGTCATGGGCGATGGCGGCAGCGTAGCGGTCGAGGTCCGCTTCGCTTTGCACGCCCCACACCACTTCGCGCAGCGTCGGGCCCTCTTCCATCGCGCTCGGCAGGCCCGCCTTGTCCAACGCCGCGACGACCACCTTGCAGCCGTTGAGGCATTCGAAGACGAGTTCGTCCGCCGCTTCGGACCTGAGCGCGAGGCCCCAGTCCTCGAAGAAGCGGCGGCAGGTGGGCAGGTCGTCCGCCCCGTAGGTGATCTGGTCGATGCCAAGTACGCTCATGTCAGTGCCCAGGGCAGAGGTTGTTCGTTGGTGCCCCAGTACATGCTCTTCTGCTCCATGTACTGGAAGATGCCTTCGCGGCCCTTCTCGCGGCCCAGGCCGCTGTCGCGCCAGCCGCCGAACGGCGTGGAGACCGAGAACTGCTTGTAGGTGTTGACCCAGACCGTGCCGGCCTGCACCGCGCGGCCGAGCTTCCAGGCGCGCTTGAAGTCGCGGCTCCAGACGCCCGCGGCCAGCGCGTAGACGCTGTCGTTGGCCTGCGCGATCAGCGACTCCTCGTCGTCGAAAGGCATCGCGACCAGCACCGGGCCGAAGATTTCTTCCTGGCTGGTGCGCGCGCTGTTGTCCAGGCCTTCGATGATGGTCGGCCGGTAGAAGTAGCCCCTGTCGTAGTCGCCGCCATGCGGCCGCACGCCCCCGGTGCGGATGCGCCCGCCCTCGGACACGCCCAGCTCCACATAGCGCTCGATGCCCTCGCGGTGCTTCGCGGTGATGAGCGGGCCCATCTGCGTGCGCTCCGAGGCCGGATCGCCCACGCGCAAGGCATTGGCGCCTTCGGCCAGCCGCGTCAGGAACTCGTCGTAGATGCCGCGCGCCACGAAAAGCCGCGAGCCCGCGATGCACGATTCGCCCGACGAGCTGAAGATGCCGTAGAGCACGCCGTTCACCGCATGGTCGAGGTCGGCGTCGTCGAGCACCATGGTGGGCGACTTGCCGCCCAGCTCCAGCGACACCGGCATCATCTTGTCGGCCGCGATGTGCGCGATGTGCTTGCCGGTGGTGGTGCCGCCGGTGAACGACACGCGCTTGACCAGCGGGTGCTGGGTGATCACATCGCCGATGACCGAGCCCTTGCCCGGCAGCACGCTGACGATGCCCTTGGGCACGCCGGCCTGCTCGCAGATGCGCGCGAGCTCCAGCGCCATCAGCGGCGTGACCTCGGCGGGTTTGACGACCACCGCATTGCCGGCCGCCAGCGCGGGCGCCAGCTTCTGCGCCTCGCTCGCGATCGGCGAGTTCCACGGCGTGATCGCGGCGACCACGCCCATGGGCTCGTGCACGCTCATCGTGACAAAGGCGCCGCGCGACGGGGTGATGGTTTCTTCGAGCGTTTCGAGCGCAGCCGCGAAGAACTGGAAGGTGCCCGCCGCGCTGGCCACGAGGTTGCGCGTTTCGTTGATCGGCTTGCCGTTGTCCAGGCGCTGCTTCTGCGCGAGCGATTCGCTCTCTTCGCGGATCAGCTGCGCCACGCGGTGCAGCACCGCGGCGCGCTCATGCGGCAGGCGCTGGGCCCAGCCGCTGGTGCGGAAGGCATGGTCGGCGCGCGTGATGGCCTCCTCGACGTCGGACAGGCTCGCGGCCCTCAGGCGCGCGATCGGCTCGCCCGTGGCGGGATAGAGGCTCTCGTACACGTCGCCGCCGCCCAGGCGCCATTCACCGGCAATGCAGATCGAAAGAAGTTCGGAAGAAATCATGGGGATGACTCAGATGGCCAGGGCCGCGGCCCGGTTGCGCAGTGCACGCACCGCGCTGTAGACGGTGAGCGCGGAGGTCTTGGGGTTGGCCGCGAGCGGCTTGTTGCGCATGGTCAGCGCGAAGCTGCCGAAGGCACCCTCGGCTTCGACCGTGTGCACGTTCTCGGCAATGGCCGGATCGGCGACGAGCCGCACGAGCGTCCTGTCGAGCCCCAGCCCCGCGAGCGACACGGTGGCCGCGACATTGGCGTTCTTGGGATAGAGCTGCGCCGCTTCGCGTGCGCTGCCTTCGAAGATCACGGTCTCCTGCGTCAGCGCATCGAGGTCGCGGCCCTGCTCGGCCGGCGTGCCCTTCCAGGCCTGCGGCGGCTTGCGGCCCGTGTAGCGCACGCTGTCGAGCCCGCCGATGCGCGCGGCCGCCAGCGCGTCGATGGCACCGATGGCACCCGCGATCAGCTGCACCTGCGTGCGGCCGGCAACCGCGGCGGCCTCGAGCCTTTCAGCGAGGCCCGCAGCCGACAGCGCGCCCACCGAGGCGACGATGCAGGGCGTGCCGCGCGCGAGCGCCGGCAGCACATGCTCCTCGATGGCGGCATGGCCGGCCGTCTCGACCACGAGGTCGATGCCCGTTGCCGGCACGCGGCTTGCGACCGGAACGCCGGGCACCAGCTTCTGCGCGGCGGCCACGCCTTCTTCAGGCACGACGATCGCCACCACCGCCAGGGCCGTGTCGCCCTTGAGCAGTTCGAGCACCGAGGTGCCGATGGCACCGCAGCCGATGAGTGCAACGCGCAGCACGGTCATGCCCTTCACTCCACCGACGCAGCGGCAGCCTTGCCGAGCGCCGGGATCTGGGTCACGGTGTTGGTCGGCGGGCCGGCGAAGGCGCTCTTGAACTCACCGATCGACAGCATGTCGATCTCGAGCAGGAACGGACCTTTCTTTGCCAGCGCCTCGCCGAGCTTCGCCTTCAGCTCGTCGATTCGCTGCACGCGCGCATGCGGCAGGGCCAGCGAGGCGCACAGCATCGCGTAGTCGGGCGTGTGCAGGTCGGCATAGCAGCGCCGGCCGCCATATTGCGCGTCCTGGATGTTCTTGATGACACCGTAGCCCTTGTCGTTCATGAGCACGATCAGCATGTCGGCCTGCTCCTGCACCGCGGTGGCAAGCTCGCCGAGGTTCAGGATGAAGCCGCCGTCGCCCGCCAGGCAGAAGGTCTTGCGGCCTGAGCCCGTCTCGGCCGCACCGATGGCCGCGCCGATGGCCATCGGCATGCCCTGGCCGATGCCGCCGCCCGTCGCGTGCACGCCCGCGCTGGGTTCGAAGATGCGCAGCTCGCGGTTGCCCCAGGTGCTGTTCGACACCGTCACGTCGCGCACCCAGTTGAAGCTGCGGCCGGCTGCGGCCTGTAGTTCCTTCACGAGCGCGGCGTAGGGGCCGAGGCCGTCGGTCAGCGAGGCCACGGCCTGCGCATGCGCGGCGCGCAGCTCGGCGATCAGCTCGGGGTCGGCCCGGTACTTCGCAGCTTCGAGCCGGTCCGCCAGGCCCTCGAGCGCCAGCGCGGAATCGCCGCAGACGAACAGCTCGGTGGCATAGCCGCGGCCTTCGGCGGCCGCGTCGGCATCGATGCGCAGCAGCGGGCGCGGCAGCTTCAGCTCGTACTTGAGCGTCTCGTTGCCGCGCAGGCGCGAACCGACCACCAGCATCGCATCGCAGCGCTGGTAGAGCGCCTCGACGGGCTTGTGGATGTTGTAGGAACCGAGCGAACCCGCATCGTCTTCGGGCACGGTGCCGCGGCCCTGCGTGGTCGTGACCACGCCGAAGCCGAGCTTCTGCAGCCGGCGGATGGCAGCCCCCGCATGGCGCGCGCCGCCGCCGACCCACAGCATCGGGCGCCTGGCGGCAGTCAGGCGCGCCGTCAGCGCATCGATCGCAGCGGCAGAAGGCACGGGCCGCTCGATCGGCAGCGGCGACAGGTCGGCCGGCATGGTCGTGAGCGCGGACTGGATGTCGATCGGGATCTCCACGCTCACCGGGCCGGTGGGCGCCGTCAATGCAAGCTGCACCGCGCGCTTGAGCGTGCCGAGCACGGTCTCGACGCTGCGCACCCGCAGCGCCGCCTTCGACACCGCCTTGAGCATGGTGAGCTGGTCGGGCGCTTCATGGATGTACGACATGCCCTTGTCGAGGTACGGCGTCTCGATCTGGCCCGTGATGTGCAAGAGCGGCGCGCCGGCCGTCAGCGCCTCGACCATGCTGCCCGCGATGTTGCCGGCCGCGGGACCGGTGCTCGTGAGGCACACGCCCAGGCTGGCCGTGGAGCGCGCATAGGCATCGGCCATGTTGCCGGCCCCGGCCTCGCCGCGCGCGGGCACGAAACGGATCGCACCGCGCTGCGCGAAGGCATCGAGGATCGGCATGTTGTGGATCGAGATCACGCCGAACGCCGCCTTGACGCCGCACTGTTCGAGAAAGGCCGCGACGACTGCGCCGACCGTGACCGTGTTGTTGTTGGGGTTATGCATGGCGCGAAAGGCCTCCGGAAATATCGATGTGGCTGCCGGTCGTGTATGACGCGAGCGGTGAAGCAAGAAAAAGAATGGCGCGTGCGGCTTCGCTCGGAAGCCCCAGGCGGCCCAGCGGGATGTGCTTGTCCTGCGCGAGCTGGCCGCTCCATGCGGCCCAGTCCTGCGACGGGTCTTCGCGCGCCTCGAAGCGGCGGCGCCATTGGCCCGACTCGACCAGGCCGATCAGGATGCCGTTCACGCGTACGCCCTGCGGCGCGAACTCGATGGCCATCGAGCGCACGAGGTTCAGCAGGCCGGCGCGCGCGGCCGAGGTGGCGACCATGTGCGGCTCGGGCTGGCGCGCAAGCAGCGAGTTGGCGCAGACGATGGCGGCATCGCCCACCACGGCACGCTGCGCCGCGAGCTGCGGCAGGAAGGCGCGCGTGGGGTTGATGACCGAGAAGAACTTCAGGTGGAGCTCTTCGGTCCAGGCCGCGTCGTCGGTATCGGCAAAGGTGGAGACGCGCCCCTGCCCTGCGTTGTTGACCAGCATCGAGGCCGGGCCGAGCGCGGCCTCGCTGGCGGCCGCAAAGGCGCGCACCGAGTGGCCGTCGAGCACGTCGCAGGACTGCGCGAAGAGCCGCGCGTCCGGGTGCTTTTCGCGCAGGCCGGCCACCGCGCCGTCGAGCCGCCCGGCATTGCGGCCGCACAGCGCCACCGCGGCGCCGCATTCGAGCAGCAGCTCGACCGTGGCCAGGCCGATGCCCGAGGAACCGCCCGTGACCACGGCCACGCGGCCCGCCAGTGCATCGGCGGCAAGGAAGGAAGAAGAAGATGGCTGTGTCATGGCGTGGTTCATGCGCTGCGAAGCGGCACCACTTTTTGCGCGCGGGCAGGCGAGTAGTTCAGGAGGCCCGAAATTTCTTCGGCGGTGGCGCGCACGCGCTGCACCATCTCGTCCATGCGGTTCTCCTCGATGTGGCCCGAGGTGATGGTGGCGCCCAGCGCCGCCACGATGTGGCCGCTGTGGTCGCGCACCGGCGCCGCGATGCTGGAGATGTTCGATTCGAAGAAGCCCTCGCCCAGCACGTAGCCGCGCGTGCGGTCGGCCTGCACCATGTCGAACAGTTCGCTCACGGTCTTGGGCGTGCTCGGCGAGAAGGTTTCGAGCTTGTCCTCGGGGTAGAGCGCGCGCAGCTGCGGCAGCGTGAGGTCTTCGAGCAGCACGCGGCCGAGCACCGTGGCATGGGCCGGCAGGCGCGTGCCCACGGTGACCGAGCTTGCGAACGGCGTGGGCGGTGCCACCTTGGCCACGTAGACGATGGAGCGGCCGTCGCGCACCACCAGGTTGCAGGGCGTGCGCAGCTCGTCGCACAGGCGGTTGAGCAGCGGCGCGCCCAGCTGCGTGAGCTCGAGCGAGGCCAGGTACTCGAAACCCAGGCGCAGCACGGCGAGGCCCAGGCGGTAGTCGCGCCCGCCTTCGGCGCGCTCGAGGAAGCCCATGTTCTCCAGCGTGGTGAGAAGCCGGAACACGGTCGAGCGCGGCAGGTCGAGGCGGCGCGCCAGTTCAGGCGCGGAGAGCGTGCGGCTCTCGCGGCTGAACTCGCACAGCACGCGCAGGCCGCGTTCGAGCGCCGGCACGTTGTAGCGCTCGCCGCCCTCTTCCATTGTCTCGTTGTCGTTGGTGGCCATGGTGGTTCGTTCTTCCCTTTGCTTGTCTTGTGGTGTGTCTTCTGTCAGGCCTGTCAGGCGGCGAGCACTTCGCGCAGCAGTGCGGCAACGGCCTGCGGCTGCTCCACGTAGCTGGCGTGTCCTGCATTGGCGATCGGTTCGAGCGGCACGCCGCAGCGGCGCGCGACTTCGGCGCAGGCCTCTGGCGTGGTGACGGCATCGAGCGTGCCGCAGGCCACGCGCACCGGCATGGCGGGCGGCAGGTCGGCCAGCAGATCGGCGTTGCACAGCAGCTCGACGGCCTGTCGGTAGCCGCCCTCGTTCAGCTGCGCCATGTTCCATTGCACCCACTGGCGCGCGAGCTCGCTGGCGCCGGCGGACACGAGGCGGCCCGCGCGCTTCGCGGCCATGCCGGCGATGCCGAGCTCGTCGAGCGTGGCGAGCCGCTCGGCGCGCACCTTGCGGCGGGCTTCCTCGCGCTGCGGGGCGCCATAGCCGGCCGCGGGGCTGATGAGCACGAGTCGGCGGATGCGCGAAGCCAGCGCCGAATCCTTGCGCGCGGCAGACGCGGCAGTGAGCGCGCCGAGCGAGTGGCCGACCAGCACGCAGGACTGGACGTCGAGCGCATCGAGCAGGCCGTGCAGCCGCTGCGCATAGTCTGCCGCGGAGGGTTGCGCGGCCGAGAGCGGCGTCGATGCGCCATAGCCCGGCGCATCCCACGCGATCACGCGGGCCTGCGGCGCGAGCTGCAAGGCAAGGCCGAGCCACGAGGCTGCACCGGAGCCGATGCCGTGCAGGCAGACGAGGGCCGGGCCCGCGCCGCGTTCGCGCACCGACACCACGGCACCGCCGCCCACCGGCACGGCGCGCGCCGGAAAGCGGGCCTCCAGCAGCGCCAGCTCGGAAGCGGGCAAGGCGGTCAGCACGTCGGTGGCGATGGCGTCGTTCATGGCCTGCTTCTTCTTCAGCGCTTGATCTTCGCGAGCGGATGGTCGGCCGGATAGGTCGGCGTCACGGGCTTCTTCGCGCCGAGCATCACGCACATCAGCGCGTCTTCGTCGCCGATGTTGATCTCTTCGCGGTACACGCCCGGCGGCACCGAGATCAGGTCGCGGTCGGTCATGATGGTTTCGAAGCGCTCGCCGTCCTTCTCGATCACCACCTTGAGCTTGCCGCGGATCAGGAAGAACACTTCCTCCACGTCGGTGTGCAGGTGCGGCGGGCCTTCATGGCCGGCCGGGATCACCATGGTGGAGAAGGTGAAGTGCTCGGCCGGCACGGTGTTGACGTCCTTGGCAACGCCGGTGCCGCCCGTGCCCACGTAGCGCATCTGCGCACGGCGGAACTTGGGATCAAGGTCGGCCTGGAACTTGAGCGCATCCCAGTCGTACTTGCGGGTTTCGTAGCGCGCGATGCGGCTGTTCATCCACTCGGCCAGGCTGCTGCCTTCGGGCTGCGCCAGCGTGCTGCCGGCGGTGTCGGTGATCTTCTGCTGTTCGGACAAATCGCTCATCGTGTTCACTCCATTCGTCGTCGGAAAAATTTGATTCAGTGCATCGCAAAGCCGCCGTTGACGGCGAGCAGCTGGCCCGTCACGAAGCGTGCGAGGCCGGAAAGCAGGTACAGCGTGGCGCCGCAGACGTCGGCGGCCTGCTGCTCGCGCGGGATGGCGCGGCCTTCGAGGTACTTCTGGTGGCGCGCCATCGGCACGTACTCGGTGGCTTCCACCAGCGTGAGGCCGGGCGCCACGGCGTTGACGGTGATGTTGTCGCCGCCCCACTCGCGCGCCAGCGAGCGCGTCATGGCAATGACGGCGCCCTTGCTCGACGCATAGGCCAGCAGGTTGGGCGCGCCCCACAGCGCGGTGTCGGACGCGAGGTTGACCACCGCGCCGCGTCCGCTGGCCGCGAGCGCGGGCCGGCAGGCCCGGCCCATGAGCCAGGTGCCGCGCACGTTGACGTTCATCACGCGGTCCCAGGTGTCGATCTCGAGCTGGTGCGCATCGCGTCCACCCGAATTGGTGATGGCCGCGTTGTTGACGAGGCCGTCGAGCCCGCCGAGCAGGCGGACGGCTTCCGTGGCACAGGCCTCGATCGAAGCCGGATCCGACAGGTCGACGGCCAGCGCGTGCGCCTTGTGGCCGGCATCGCGCAGCGCCCTGGCTTCGCTCTCCGCCAGCTCGCCGAGGATGTCGGCCAGCACCACGCTCGCGCCCGCCGCCGCGATGCACTGCGCAAAGGCAAGCCCCAGCCCGCGCGCGCCGCCGGTCACGAGGATGCGGCGGCCCGCCAGCAGGTTGGCGGGCAGCTCAGCCAGCAGGGCTTGCAGGCTCGAGGGATCGGGAACGGCTTTGAGTTCGGTCATGTGCGTTCAGTCGGCCTGGATGCCGAGCTCCTTGATGACCTTGCCGAAACGCTCGAAGTCCGCGGCGTTGATCTTGCCGAGCACGTCGGCACCGCCACCCACGGGCGTGGTGCCGAGAACGGCCATGCGCGAGACGATGTCGGGCATCTTCAGGATCTCGTTGAAGTGGCCGTTGAGCGTCTTGACGATCTCGGGCGGCAGGTTGCGCGGGCCCCAGAGGCCGTTCCAGGCCGTGACCTCCACGTCCTTGTAGCCGAGTTCCAGCAGCGTCGGCACCTTGGGCGCCAGTGCCGAGCGCTCGCGCGATGCCACCGCGAGCGGCAGCATCTTGCCGTTGGCGAGGTACGGCGCCACCGGGCCCAGCGTGATGAAGGTGGCGGGCACGTGGCCGCCCAGCACGTCGTTGACCGCGGGCGCCACGCCCTTGTAGGGCACGTGCGCGAGGTTCACGCCCGCTGCGCGGTTGAACATCTCGCCCAGGATGTGCATCGGCGAGCCGCTGCCCGGGCTCGCATAGGTCAGCGGCTTGCCGGCCTTGGCCGCTGCCGCCAGGTCCTTCACGCTCGCCAGGCCGCTGGCGCTGCTCGCCACCAGGAACAGCGGCAGGCTGCCGGTCTGCACGATGGGCGTGAAGCCGTTGAGCACGTCGTAGCCTGAGGTGCCGCCCTTCTTGAGCACCAGCTGCGCAATCGAGAAGGTGCTGGGCGCGAGCAGCAGCGTGTAGCCGTCGGGCTGCGCCTTGGAGACATAGGCGCTGCCGATGATGCCACTGGCGCCGGGACGGTTGTCGACCACCACGGGCTGGCCCACGCGCGCCGACAGCTTTTCGGCGAAGAGCCGCGCGAGCGCGTCGGTGTCGCCGCCGGCCGGATAGGCGACAACCAGCGTGATCGGCTTGCTCGGATAGCTGTCGGCCCGGGCGAGCCCGGTGGCGCAGGCGGCGGCCAGGGCGAGCGCGGTTGCAATGGCTTGTCGGCGTGTGGATGGCATGGCGTTCGTGGGTTGATCTGTTTGTTTCACTAATGAAACAGTGATTTATTAATGGAACGAAGCGAAGAATACCGAGTACCAATGGCTTCGTCAATCTAGGTACAAACCCTTGAATCCAAGGCGCGCAGCCCCGGGCGGCCGTGCGGCCCACAGGTGGTTCTCGACGGGTTGTCCGGAGGGCCGCGGGCTCCTGCCCCGCGCGCCGGCCGGTGCTGCTCAACTCACGCGCCGTAGCGCGCGACCGTCAGCCCTTCCATGTCGATGGCGGGGCTTCGGCCGTCGATCAGGTCGGCCATCACGCGGCCGGTGCCGGCTGCCATGGTCCAGCCGAGGGTGCCGTGGCCGGTGCTCAGCATCAGGTTGGGAATGCGCGTGGCGCCGATCACCGGGGTGCCATCGGGCGTCATGGGGCGCAGGCCGGTCCAGAAGGAGGCGTCGCGCACATTGCCGCCCTTTGGAAAGAGGTCGGTCACGACGTGCTCGAGCGTGTCGCGCCGCTTCGCGTCGAGCCGCAGGTCGAAGCCCGAGAGCTGCGCAGTGCCGCCCACGCGGATGCGCTGGCCCAGCCGCGTGACGGCCACCTTGAAGGTCTCGTCCATCACGGTGGATTCGGGCGCGCCGCTGGCGTCGGAGATGGGCACGGTGATCGAGAAGCCCTTGACCGGGTACACCGGCAGGTCGATGCCCAGCGGCTTGACCATGGCCGGCGAGTAGCTGCCGAGCGCCACCACGTAGCGGTCCGCCGTGAAGCGGCCGGCATCGGTGCTCACCGCCGTGACGCCGCCGGCGTCGTGCTCGATGGCCTGGATGGCCGCGCCGAAGCGGAACTTCGCGCCGGCCGCCTCGGCCAGCACCGCCAGCGCCTGCGTGAACTTGAAGCAGTCGCCGGTCTCGTCGCCCGGCAGGCGCAGCCCGCCGACGAACTTGTTCTTCACGGCCGCGAGCGCCGGCTCGTACCGCACGCAGCCTTCGCGGTCGAGCACCTGGTAGGGCACGCCGGAGGCCTCGAGCACTTCCACGTCCTTGGCGATGCCGTCGAGCTGCTTCTGGGTTCGAAAGAGCTGCAGCGTGCCGAGCGCGCGTTCGTCGTAGCGGATGCCGGTGTCGGCGCGCAGCGCCTTCAGGCAGTCGCGGCTGTATTCGGCGAGCCGCACCATGCGGCCCTTGTTGAGTTCATAGCGCGCCTGCGTGCAATTGCACAGCATCGACAGGCCCCAGCGCCACATGGCCGGATCGAGCATGGGCTTGATCACCAGCGGGCTGTGCTGCATGAGCATCCACTTGATGGCCTTGAGCGGCACGCCGGGTCCGGCCCATGGCGCCGAATAGCCGGGCGACACTTCGCCCGCATTGCCGAAGCTGGTTTCGAGCGCGGGCGCGGGCTGCCGCTCGAGCACCGTCACGTCATGGCCGGCGCGCGCCAGATAGTACGCCACCGAGGTACCGATGACACCGCTGCCGAGGATCAGAACCTGCATGAGAGCACTCCCTTGAAACCATGCGCACCGATGGCCCCCAGAGGGTACAGCGTCCGTGCGGCTACAGGCCCAGTGCGTCTTGCAATTGCCGTGCCGTCCAGCGCCGGGGCTGCGCGGGCCATTCCTCGAGCAGCGCGAACATCCTGGCGTTGCGCGGCGCCTCCAGGTCCTGGTCCTGCGCGAGCCGCACGACCTCGCCGCTGAGCGCATCGATCTCGGTGCGGCGCCCGAGCGCCAGGTCGTCGGCCATGCTCGAGCGGGCTTTGGCATCGATGCGCAGCATGCGCGCCGCGACGATGCGAAACAGCCAGTCGGGCAGCCGCAGCACCGCCGACAGCCGCTGCGCCGGCACCGCGGCCACCTGCGCGGGCGCAATGCCGGCGCTGCCCAGCACGCCGAGCGCCTCGTCGATCAGCGCCGCAAAGCAGCGCCGGTAGCCGCGCTGCAGCAGCTCGTCGCGCAGCGGCAGGCCCGACAGCGCATTGACCGGGTTGTTGAGGTTGAGCAGCAGCTTGCCCCACTGCACGGGCAGCAGGTCAGGATAGAGGTCGAGCGGCACGCCGGCCCGCTCGAAGACCGGCAGCCAGGGCCGCAGCGCCGCATCGTCCTGCGCCGCCAGCCGGCCGGCCGTTCCGCGGTGGAAGGCACCGGGTCCGATCTCGGCCACGTTGTAGGGCACCATGCCCGGCAGCACCTGGAGCGTGGGGCCCACGCGCGACGCCGAGGCGCAGTTGGAGATGCCGTTCTGCAGCGAGACCACCAGCGTGCCTGCGGGCAGCGCAAAGGCCAGTTCGGCAGCGGCCTCGGCCGTGGCGCCGCTCTTCACGCACAGCAGCACCAGCGCCGGCACTGCGCCCACGGGCACCTGCTCGCTGAGGCGAAGGCTCGCGGCCGGCAGGCGATGCGTGCCACCTTCCAAGTCGGTGAGCGCCAGGCCGTGTGCCGCCAGGCCCTGCAGCACGCGCGGACGGCCGACGAAGGTCACCGGCACACCGGTCGCCGCCAGGCTGCCGCCCACGAAGCAGCCGATGGTGCCCGCCCCCATCACCAGCACTTCGCCGGGAGGCCGGTCGGGCGCCTCGGCTCGGGCCATCAGGTGCGTTCCGCCACCCAGGCCTGCACCGATTGGAGCGCGGCCGGCAGGCCCGCGGCATCGGTGCCGCCGGCCATGGCCATGTCGGCCTTGCCGCCGCCCTTGCCGCCCACCTGCTGCGCGACGAAGTTGACCAGCTCGCCGGCCTTGACCTTGCCGACCGTGTCGCTCGTCACGCCCGCAGCCACCTGCACCTTGGCGCCATCGACCGCGGCCAGCACGACCACGGCCGTCTTGAGCTTGTCCTTGAGCTTGTCCATGGTGTCGCGCAGCGTCTTGGCGTCGGCGCCGTCGAGCTTGGCGGCGAGCACCTTGATGCCGTTGACGTCCACCGCCTGCGCCACGAGCTCGTCGCCCTTGGACGACGCGAGCTTGCCCTTGAGTGAGCCCACCTCGCGCTCCAGCGCCCTCACCTGCTCCAGCACCTGCGTGAGCCGGCCCTGCAGCTCGGCGGCCGGCGACTTGAGCGTGGCAGCCACGCTCTGCACCGTGGCTTCGAGCTCCTGCAGGTAGCCGAGCGCATTGGCGCCCGTGACGGCTTCGATGCGCCGCACGCCGGCGGCCACGCCGCCTTCGCTCACGATCTTGAACAGGCCGATGTCGCCCGTGCGGCCCACGTGGGTGCCGCCGCAGAGTTCGCGGCTGGTGCCGATGTCGAGCACGCGCACGCTCTCGCCGTATTTCTCGCCGAACAGCATCATGGCGCCGGTCTTCTGGGCCGACTCCATGTCCATCACGCGCGCATGCGTCTCGGTGTTGGCCAGGATCTCGGCGTTCACGCGCTTCTCGATCTCGAGGATCTGGTCGTGCGTGACGGGCGCGTTGTGCGCGAAGTCGAAGCGCGTCTTGTCGGCATCGACCAGCGAGCCCTTCTGCTGCACGTGCGCGCCCAGCACTTCGCGCAGCGCCTTGTGCATCAGGTGCGTGACCGAATGGTTGCGCATGGTGGCGGCGCGGCGCGCGGTGTCGACCGCGGCCTTGACCGTGTCGCCCACCTTGAGCGTGCCCTGGGTCTGCGTGCCGTGGTGGCCGAACACGTCGGCCTTGATCTTCTGCGTGTCGTCCACGCCGAACTGCACGCCCTCGGCCACCAGCACGCCCTGGTCGCCGACCTGGCCGCCGCTTTCCGAATAGAAGGGCGTGGTGTCGAGCACCACGATGCCAGGCTGGCCTTCCTTCAGTTGCTGCACGGCCGCGCCTTCGAAGTACAGCGCCACGACCTTGGCGTTTTCTTCCAGCTTGTCGTAGCCCGTGAAGACGTTGCCCGCGCCGCCGTATTCGACGTTGCGGTCCATCTTGAACTTGCCGGCGGCGCGGCCCGCGGCCTTCTGCTTTTCCATGGCGGCATTGAAGCCGGCCTCGTCGACGCTCACGCCGCGCTCGCGGCACACGTCGGCCGACAGGTCGAGCGGGAAGCCGTAGGTGTCGTGCAGCTTGAAGGCGACCTCGCCCGGCAGCGTCTTCGCACCGCCGGCCAGCGCTGCGTCGAGGATTTCCATGCCGTTGGCCAGGGTCTCGAAGAAGCGTTCTTCCTCGGCCTTGAGCGTTTCGGTGATGCGCTTCTCGTCGGCCACCAGCTTGGGGTAGGCCTCGCCCATGAGCTTGACGAGGTCGGGCACCAGCTTGTGGAAGAAGGGCTTCTTCTGGCCCAGCTTGTAGCCATGGCGGATCGCGCGGCGCACGATGCGGCGCTGCACGTAGCCGCGGCCTTCGTTCGACGGAATGACACCGTCGGCCACCAGGAACGAAGTGGCGCGGATGTGGTCGGCGATCACCTTGAGCGAGTTGTTGCCCAGGTCTTTCTCGCCGGTTTCGCGCGCGGCGGCCTTGATGAGCGCGTCGAAGATGTCGATCTCGTAGTTGCTGTGCACGTGCTGCAGGATCGCGGCCAGGCGCTCCAGGCCCATGCCGGTGTCCACGCAGGGCGCGGGCAGCTTCTTGACCGAGCCGTCGGGCTGCATGTCGAACTGCATGAACACGTTGTTCCAGATCTCGATGTAGCGGTCGCCGTCTTCATCGGGCGAACCAGGCGGGCCGCCGGGGATCTCGGGGCCGTGGTCGTAGAAGATCTCGGAGCACGGCCCGCACGGGCCGGTGTCCGCCATCATCCAGAAGTTGTCGGACATGTAGCGCCCGCCCTTGTTGTCGCCGATGCGCACCACGCGCTCGGGCGGCAGGCCGATTTCCTTGGTCCAGATGTCGTAGGCCTCGTCGTCCTCGATGTAGACCGTGGCCCAGAGCTTTTCGGCTGGCAGCTTGTAGACCTGGGTCAGCAGTTCGAAGGCCCACTTCAGGGAGTCGCGCTTGAAGTAGTCGCCGAAGCTCCAGTTGCCCAGCATCTCGAAGAAGGTGTGGTGGCGCGCGGTGTAGCCCACGTTCTCCAGGTCGTTGTGCTTGCCGCCGGCGCGCAGGCAGGCCTGGACCGAGGCGGCGCGCACGTAGGGGCGCTTGTCTTCGCCCAGGAACACGTCCTTGAACTGCACCATGCCCGAGTTGGTGAACATGAGCGTGGGATCGTTGCCCGGCACCAGCGAGCTGGAGGCCACCACCGTGTGGCCCTTGGAAGCGAAGAAATCGAGAAAGGTCTTGCGGATGTCCGCGACCGTGATTGTGGGCTGGCTCATCTTTGGATTTCGTCTTCTGTCGAGGGCGGCCTGGCGATGGCGACCCTCTCGTCGAAACCACTGCGGCGAACCGACCTGACTGCTTGATTTGCTTGAACAATCGATTATAGGTTTCGCTTGCGGGCCGCGCCTTCGCCAGGACACGCCGGCGCCGCGCGGGTGCCAAGGCTAATATGGGAATGAGCGCGCAGAACCAAATGCGCCCGGCTTCGTCCCATTCATTTCAACGTGAATCAAGGAGCATGCATGGCAGGCCATGAGGCAGCACACTGGAAGATCGAGGATCTGGATTTCTCCCGCATCGCGCGGCCGGAGGTCCGCCGGGACGAAAATCTCTTCTACCTCGTGGCCTGCGCCTCGTTCGTCGAAAGCGGCTCGGACCTGTACACCCAGAACCTGGTCGACTTCTTCCGCGGCGACGACGAAGTCACAGCCTGGCTCACCCATCAATGGGAAGCCGAGGAACTGCAGCATGGCCGGGCCTTGCGCGCCTACGTGTCCCACGTCTGGCCCGAATTCGACTGGGAAGGCGCCTACCGCAGCTTCCTGGAGGAATACGCCACCTACTGCAAGGTGGAGCTGCTCGCGCCGACGCGCGGGCTCGAGCTGACCGCGCGCTGCGTGATCGAGACCGGCACCGCCAGCTACTACCGGGCGCTGGCGCGCAGCACCGCCGAACCGGTGCTGTGCGACCTGGCAAGCCGCATCGCGGCCGACGAGGTCAGCCACTACAAGCACTTCTACCGGTTTTTCCGGCGCTACCGGCAAGAGGAAGGGCTGGGCCGCTTCCGCGTGCTGGGCACCATCGGCCGGCGCACGCTGGAACTCAAGAGCGAGGACGCCGACTGCGCCATCCGCCACGTGGTGCGCGCCCGCACCCCGGAGCGGGCCGCCGACACCGCCTACATCCAGCAGCTGAGCGCGCGCATGAACAGCACCGTGCGCACCCACCTGAGCCCGGGCGCCACGCTCAAGATGCTGATGCGGCCGCTGGAACTGCCGGCCGGCGTGCAGGCCGTGGTGCAATACCCGATCAGACAGTTCATGGAGCACGTCTTCCTGCGCTGACGAACCTTCAATTGCAAACTTTCTTTGCAATTCGTGGAAAAACTCACACTTTTGTCCTCCTCCATGTCTTCACTTGGGGAGCGGGGAAAGGGATGCTTCGCCCTTTGCCAACCAATGTGAGCGGAGAAATGGTCCATCAGGTCATTCACAACGCAACAGTCACGTTGCAGTTGTCCTTCTACTTGAGCGTCGACGAGCGGGTCGAGGCGCTTCGGGCAGCCGGCATACCGGTCGATGAAACGGGAAACGCCACTGCGGGCTACCTGTTCGTGCGAACCACGGGCCGCGTCGGCAAGCGTAAGAATACCTACCGCTGGTTTGCCGCCGGCATCGGCGAAGAGGCCCATGCCGGGGACATGCCCTCCAAGCCGGACTGGGCCGAGGAACAGTTCGCACATGCGGACGAGATCGATATAGCCGCCGCCCTCCGCCCGGCTGCACCGGAGCTTGTGCCCGCCACCGTCGCGTACTGCGGCTGTGGAAGGAACTGGAGCAGCGCTCCCGCGAAGCCGCGAGCGACCTGCACAGGAAGCAGATCGCCTACTTCCGCGGCCTTGGGCCCGCGCCCGATGCACTCGATCAGGAGCTGATGCAGGAGGCTGCGGAAGCGGCGAGCAAATGCCTTGCAGCAGCAAAGGGACAGAACGAGCCTTCGGCTTTTCGGCGGTAGTCTCCGGCGGCCGCCGGGCACCCGGACTGACGGGTAGAATCCGCGCCTGCTGCGGGTGTAGTTCAATGGCAGAACGGCAGCTTCCCAAGCTTCATACGAGGGTTCGATTCCCTTCACCCGCTCCACAAGCCCCGCACTCCTGCGCGGCCTGCATGCCGCTCATGGCCGCCGCGCAAGCTTCGACCGGCTCTCCTCCGTCCGCATCCTGTTGATCTCGGCCATCCCCTCCTTGGTGATGCGCGTCACGATGGCATTGCGTGCGTTCTTGTATTTGCCCGAGCCGTCCAGCGCCGGCGCTATTTCCGCTTCGATCAGACCCGTTGCCTTGAGGACCGATACGTGTCGAACGTCTTCGGGAGACACTACTTTCTTGGGCAGCGGAACGTGCTGGAGGCTCATCAGGAAAGTCAGAGGCATGCGGATCCCTCGATTGGCGTTGTTGCTGCAAATGTTCCTTCGCGTGAATTTCGAAAAAAGTATTTCCCTGCCGCGTTGGCTTGTCGGACGCAAGCCAGCCGCGTTGTAGCGAAGACGCCAACTTAAGCACTAAAGCAAGGGAGGCCTCCGAGACGGAAGGCCGGGGGCTCGGGCCGCCGAGGCTGGCGTGACCAAGGGGCCGAGTGACAGATACAGAGATGGTACCTAGACAGATAAAGATGGTACCTAGACAGATGGTACCTAGGTACCCACTATCCTGCCAGATCGAAGCAGCAGCCCGCGTAGTAGGGCTTGTCGCCGCCCTCGACGAACGGCACCTCGATGGGCTTGCCTTCGTTGCGCCAGGCATCGCGGCGCTTGTAGCCGGCATCCCTGAGTTCGGCCCACAACTCCTCGACGTGCTGGATGCGGTAGGGACAGAACGCGATGCCGATGCTGTTGATCGTGTAGATGGTGCGGTCGGGGTGCACCGCCGTCGTGTTCAGCACGATGCGCCTGGGCTTGACCGCGAGCCCCGCGAGGATCTCGGAGATGCGCTGCGGCAAGTACTGCAGGCTGCCCGAGGCATAGAGCACGTCGCAGCCGCTGGCGCCTTGGTAGTCGGTGGTGAAGTCCAGCTGTGCGGTGGCGTCGCGCTGCACGGCCAGTTCCTTCCCTGATTGCACCACCCCCGGCACGTCGCAGACCGTCCAGCGCAGGCTGTCGGGGTAAGGCAGGACGCGGCGGAATGCGTAGTACTTGATGCCCACGTGGCCGCCCAGGTCGAACACGCGCCGCATGCCCTCGTCGAACGATCTCCCGAGCCAGAAAAGGCCGGGGTAGTCGTAGAAGTAGATCTGATGTGTGTAGAGCTCGCCCGCCGCCTTGGCATTGCTGTAGCCGACGGCCTTCGACCCCGGCGCGCCGGCCTCCGCGGCGGCAAAGCTCTCGAACGAGCCCATGAAGAGGTTCTCGGTCTCGTTGACCAGGAACTTGCGCCTATAGGCTTCGGCGCGGTGACGCAAGGGCAGCAGGTTGGGAAGCATGGGCTGGTTTCCTCGTTGGCTGAAGGGCCGCCTCCTCGCAGCGCCTCGGCGGGCGTGCGGCGCTGCGCGGAGAAATGCGAACCCCCGAATCCTAGCGATTCCGGCGCCGCGCGGATGAACTTCTTCGCATCGCGCCCGCAAAAGCGGGCTTTTTTCCTGTTCGACCCGGCCTTCGGCTGCCGAATTGCAATCAGAATGCCACAAATTTCATTGATTTTATTAAATTAACATAAGCTTCGGATTGAATCCCCCCAAGAACGAGGCCAGCGGCAGCCTCCGAGTTACACAACGAGGGGATTCTTCCGTGAATAGCTTCAAAGTTCTTCGGTATCAGGCCAATTAATGGCTACCGCATCCGGAACAGGGTGGGGATTACATCCGTTTCACCAGGCGTCCTCCGCCAATTCAGCTTCCGGTCAACCCGCCGCCGTATCCGGCGCAGGGAACGCAAGGCGTCCGCACTCCCCTGTTTCGCTTCTACCCGTCTCCCCAGCTTTCTGGCGCATTCGGCTTTGGCCGCAGCGGCTTGCGCTGCGTTCGGCAGGCGCTTTGTCATGGTTCCGGGCACTGTGGGCGGGGGCGATTGTCTCCCTTGGAAGGGGGCGCATTGCTCATGCGCATAGGGGGCGCAATTCATACAGTGGGTTTCCTGGGCCGGTGCCTTTCCGGGAAAAACGCCTACTCCCCGGTTCGGACGGAATCGGGGAAAGGCGCCCGAATTTGGCGCTGGTTACCCTGTTCGAGCGATATGAGGTAGTACGAATATGTAACGAATGATTCGGTAATGTAACCCGACAAACTTTGATCAACACCGCGTCGGACAAAGCCTCTAGGATTACCTCGAAATAGAAACTAACGTACTACCTAATTTTATTGGCCAATTGCCAATTCATGAACCCTCGTCTATTGCATGAATTCTTTTTTTCATCTTTTCTATGAAAATTCAAATAGCCGATTCGGCGCAATCCGCGCCCCCCCGACTTTCGTTGGATGATCTGTTCGTCTCCCGCCTCAATTCGGACAGGCCGGACGAACGGATCCAGGGTTCGGTGGCGCTCGGGGAGCAGGGCATGCAGCGCTGGACGCACTGGATCGACGCCACCGGCCAGTTGCCCGACACCCCCTTCTCGGCGGCGTGGCTCCTGCTCCAGGCGCGCTGGCTCGGCGAGCAGCAGCCGGATCCGACCCCATCGGCTCGCACCTGGCTGGCATCGCTCGACCAGGAACGGCGCCAGGCCGCCACCGCAGGCTCGCCTGAGCCATCGCCGAAAGTTCTCTGGCTGCGCGGCGACCCCGGCGCCGACGGCGTCCAGGCCCCCCTCCTTCTCTGGTTGAGCACCACCGCATCGGACGCGCCGCGCCTTCGCGCCAGTGCGGCAGCAAGCCTGCTGGACGCGGCATCGGTGCAGCAGCTGCTCGCGGCCATTGCCGACACAGCCGCCGATCTGATCGACCGGCCCGATTGCCCGCTGGACGAGATCCGCACCCTGCCCCCCGCCGACCGCGAGCACCAGCTCGCCGGCTGGAACACGCCCCCCGCTCCCCTGGACCGGCGCCTCACCGTGGTGGGCATGTTCGCCCGCCAGGCCGCGGCCGCGCCCGATGCCGTGGCCCTCGCGCAGGGCGATGCGCAGATGAGCTACGGCGAACTCGAGCGCCAGTCCGGCCAGCTCGCGCACCGCCTGCAGCACCTGGGCGTGCGTGCGGGCGACAACGTGGGACTGGTGCTCGACAGGTCGATCGAGGCCGTGGTGGCGCAACTGGGCATCCTCAAGGCCGGCGCGGCCTATGTGCCGGTGCCGACGGATTTCCCGCCCGAACGCATCGCCTTCATGCTCGACCAGGCGAACGCGCAGCAGGTGGTCAGCACCTCGGCGCTGCGCCACCTGGTGCCCGCGTCCCGTGCGCTGCTGCTGCTCGATGAAGCCGGGGAGACCGGGCCCGCGCCCTGGAGCGCTCCCGCGATCGACGGCGAATCGGTGGCCTACGTGATGTACACCTCGGGCTCCACGGGCACGCCCAAGGGCATCGAGATCTGCCACCGCGCGATCCTGCGCCTGGTCATCGGCGTCGACTATGCGGAACTGGCGCCGGGCCGCGGCGTGCTGCATGCGGCGCCGCTCGGCTTCGATGCCGCCACCTTCGAGATCTGGGGACCGCTGCTCAACGGCGGCTGCTGCGTGGTGCACGGCGAGCGCGTGCCCACGGGCGCGGGCCTGGCCCGCACCATTGCGCGCCACGGCGTGCACACCGCCTGGCTCACTGCGGCGCTGTTCAACGCGGTGATCGACGACGACCCGGCGCATCTTTCGGGACTGCGGCATCTCATCACCGGCGGCGAAGCGCTCTCGGTGCCGCACGTGCGGCGCGCG
This sequence comes from Variovorax sp. V93, assembly GCF_041154485.1. Classification (NCBI taxonomy): domain Bacteria; kingdom Pseudomonadati; phylum Pseudomonadota; class Betaproteobacteria; order Burkholderiales; family Comamonadaceae; genus Variovorax; species Variovorax sp. V93. The sequence goes on from NZ_AP028669.1 coordinate 3,259,433, forward strand.
CTGGCCGCGCTTCCTGCGCTTGCGCTCAGCAACGGCTACGGGCCGACCGAATGCACCACCTTCGCGGCCACCCACCGCATTCCGGCCGCACTGCCCGCCGAGCTGCGCTCGGTGCCGCTCGGCCGGCCCATCAAGGACACCGTGCTGCGCGTGCTGAGCCCTTCGATGGACCTGCTGCCGACCGGGCTGGTGGGCGAGCTGTGCATCGGCGGGCACGGGCTGGCGCGCGGCTACCTGCGGCAGCCGCAATTGACCGCGGAACGCTTCGTGCCCGATCCGTTCGGCGCGCCGGGCGAGCGCCTCTACCGCACCGGCGACCTGGCGCGCTGGCTGCCTGACGGCACCCTCGAATTCATCGGCCGGCGCGACGGCCAGGTCAAGATCCACGGCCACCGCATCGAGACCGGCGAGGTCGAGATGGCCATCCTCTCGCATCCCGCGATCCAGGCCTGCGCCGTCGATGCGCGGCCCGACGCCGATGGGCAGCTGCGGCTGGTGGCCTACCTCGTCGCGCGCTCGCACAGGCTCTCGTGGGATGCGCTGCGCGCGCACCTGGCCGCACGCCTGCCCGCGGCGCTGCTGCCCTCCGCGCAGGTCTGGCTTGCGCAGCTGCCGGTCACGCCCAACGGCAAGCTCGACCGCCGCGCGCTGCCCGAACCGGCGGCCGAGCGGCCCGATCTCGCGCAGCCCTTCGAGGAAGCGCGCAGCGCCGCCGAGCAGCGCGTGTGCGAAGCCTTCGCCCGCGCGCTGCACATCGAGAAGGTGGGGCGCAACGACAACTTCTTCGACCTGGGCGGCGACTCGCTGCGCGTGCTGCAGGTGTTGGCCGAATTGCAGCAGGACAGCGCGCAGCCGCTGTCGACCAACCTCTTCTTCCGCCATCCGACGCCGAGCGCCATCGCCGCCGAACTGGAGACGGCCGGCGCCGACGATGCGGCACCCGCACCGGCCGCAGTGCCGCGCACGGGGCACGAGCCGCAACAACAGCCGCTCGCCGAGCCCGACGCCCACATGTCGGAGGCCATCGCGCTGATCGCCACCGCGGGCCGCTTCCCGGGGGCGGCCGATGTCGAGCAGTTCTGGGAGAACCTCGTCGCCGGCCGCGACACCATCAGCTTCTTCGACGACGACACGCTCGATGCCGGCGTGAGCGAAGCGCTGCGCAAGGACCCGGCCTACGTGCGGGCCCGCGGCGTGATCGAGGGCATCGAGAACTTCGATGCCGCCTTCTTCGGCATCGGCCCGAAGGAAGCCGCGCTGATGGACCCGCAGCAGCGCGTGTTCCTCGAGATCTGCTGGGAATGCCTGGAGCGCGCGGGCTACGTGCCCGATGCCGCACCGGGCCCGGTGGGCGTGTATGCCGGCATGTACAACGCCAGCTACTTCCAGCGCCACGTCGCCACGCGGCCCGACCTGATCGAAGCGGTGGGCGAGTTCCAGGTGATGCTGGCCAACGAGAAGGACTACATCACCACGCGCGTGGCCAACCGGCTCAATCTCACGGGGCCGGCGGTGAGCATCCATACCGCCTGCTCGACCTCGCTGGTGGCCGTGGCCCATGCCTTCCATGCACTGCGCACCGGCCAGTGCTACATGGCGCTGGCCGGCGGCGCGTCCGTCACCTGCCCGCCGCGCAGCGGCTACCTGTACCAGGAAGGCTCGATGCTCTCGCCCGACGGGCACACGCGCAGCTTCGACGCGCAGGCGCAGGGCACGGTCTTCAGCGACGGCGCCGCGGTGGTGCTGCTCAAGCGCCTGGCCGATGCGCAGGCCGACGGCGACACCATCTACGCGGTGCTGCGCAGCGCCTGCGTCAACAACGACGGCGGCACCAAGGCCAGCTTCACCGCGCCCAGCGTGGACGGGCAGGCCGCGGTGATCCGCGCGGCGCTGGCGGCGGCCAACGTGGACGCGCGCAGCATCTCCTACGTCGAGGCGCACGGCACCGCCACGCCGATGGGCGACCCGGTCGAGGTCGAGGCGCTGACCTGCGCCTATGCCGAGCACACCGGCGCGCTCGGCTACTGCACGCTCGGCTCGCTCAAGAGCAACGTCGGCCACATGGTGACGGCCGCGGGAGCGGCCGGTCTCATCAAGGCGGCGCTCTCGCTGCACCATGAAGCGATTCCGCCGACCGCGCACTTCAGCGCACCCAACCCGGCGATCGACTTCGCGCGCACGCCCTTCTACGTGAGCGGCAGCCTGCAGGCCTGGCCGCGCACCGGCCAGCCGCGGCGCGCCGGCGTCAGCGCCTTCGGCGTGGGCGGCACCAATGCGCACGTCATCCTCGAGGAAGCACCCGCGCGGCCCACCTCGGCCAGCGCCGCAGGGCCGCAGGTGCTGCCGATCTCGGCCCGCTCGGAAGCCGCGCTGGCCGTGGCCACGGAACAGCTGGCCGCGCATCTCGATGCCACGCCCGGCGTGCCGCTGGCCGATGTCGCCTATACGCTGAGCGTGGGCCGCAAGGCGCATGCCTTCCGCCGTGCGGTGGTGGCCGGCGATGCCGCACAAGCCGTGGCCGCGCTGCGCGCAGGCGACAGCCCGTGGCGCGCCAGCGGCCGCGTCGATGCGCGCGCGCCGCAGCCGGTGCTGATGTTTCCGGGCCAGGGTGCGCAGTACACCGGCATGGGCAAGATCCTGCATGCCAACGACCCGGTGTTCGCGGCCGCCTTCGACACCTGCCTGAAGGCCTTCGGCAGCGCGGTGGATTTCGACCTGCGCGAGCGCATGTTCGGCGACGACCCGCAGGCGCTGCTGCCCACCGCCGTCACGCAGCCCGCGATCTTCGCCATCGAGTACGCGCTGGCGCGCCGGCTGCTCTCGCTGGGCGTGCGGCCGCATGCGCTCATCGGCCACAGCGTGGGCGAGTTCGTTGCCGCGGTGATCGCCGGCGTGATGCGGCTGGAAGACGCGGCCCGGCTGGTGGCCCGCCGCGGCGCGCTCATGCAGGCGCAGCCCGCGGGCGCGATGCTGTCGGTGCGCCTGGGCGCGGCCGAACTCTCGGCCCGGCTCGGCCCGCTGCTCTCGCTGGCCGCGGACAACGGCCCCACGGCCTGCGTGGTGGCCGGCCCGTTCGACGCGATCGAAACGCTGCGCGCCTCGCTGCAGGAAGAGGACATCGCGAGCCGCCAGCTGCAGACCTCGCATGCCTTCCATTCCTCGATGATGGATGGCGCCGTCGCGCCGTTCGAGGCGCTGGTCGGCGAGGTGGCGCTGCATGCGCCCACGGTGCCGATCTTCTCGACGCTTACGGGCCGCCTGCTCGAGGACGCCGAGGCCACCAGCCCCGCCTACTGGGCCCGCCACCTGCGCAGCACCGTCCAGTTCTCGCCCGCCGTGCGCAGCGCCATGGCGCAGGCGGCCCGCCCGCTCTTCATCGAAGTGGGCCCCCGCAACACGCTGGCCACGCTGGTGCGCCAGCACGGCGCGGCCGAAGTGATGCCGCTGCTGCACGGCGAGCCCGCCGACGAGGCCCGCACGCTGCGCCTGGCACTGGCCCGCCTCTGGACATGCGGCGCGGACGTGGAGCTGTCGCGCCTTTCCGTTCGTACCGGCGCACAGCGCGTGCGCCTGCCCACCTACCCCTTCGAACGCAAGCGTTTCTGGGTCGACATCGCAGCGGCCGCGGCGAGCCCGGCCATTGCGTCGCCGGTCTCGCCACCGGCCTCGCTGCCCGTTGCCCCACCCACGCCCGCGCTCTTCGTTCCACCCACCTTCTTGGAGCCGACCGTGACAGCTGCAGTGTCCCCGCCACTTCCTTCACCTGCTTCCACTGCGTCCACCGAGTCCATGGACGCGCGCTTGCGATCCCTGTTCGAGGACATCTCCGGCATCGACATGATGCAGGCCGAGGGACATGCCGCCTTCGGCGAGCTGGGCCTGGATTCGCTCACGCTGACGCAGGTCGCCACGCAGATCAAGAAACGCTTCAAGGTGAACCTGAGCTTTCGCCAGCTCATGGAGAACTACCGCAGCTTCGACACCCTGTCCGCGTTCCTGCGCGAGAGCCTGCCGCCCGAGCCCGTGGTTGCGGCCGTGCCTGCATCCACCGCCGCGGTGCCGCTGACCATGGCCGCGCCGGTGCAGGTGGCGGCCGCGCAGCCGCCGGCCGCGTTCCTGCCCGGGGTGACCGCACCGGCCGCTGGCGGCGACATCGGCAGCGGGCCGATCGTGCAGCTGGTGGCGCAGCAGATGGAACTGATGCGACGCCAGCTCGCGCTGCTGTCGGGCGCAGGCATGGACGCGCTGCCCGCTGCGCCCGCCATGCCGGCGGCTGCCGCAAGCACCGCTGCCGCCGCCACCGTCGCGGCGCAGCCCGCCGCCGACGAAGCACCGGCCAGGGAACCGCAGCGCTACGACGTCACCAAGGCCTTCGGCGCGATCGCGCGCATCCACACCCAGCGCACCGCCGAGCCGAGCGGCCGGCAGAAGGCGCGGCTCGCGGCCTTCATGCGGCGCTATGTGGAGCGCACGCAAAAGAGCAAGCAGTTCACGCAGGCCAACCGGCCGCACATGGCCGACCCGCGCGTGGTCAACGGCTTCCGGCCGCTGACCAAGGAGATCACCTACCAGATCGTCATCGAGCGCTCCAAGGGCTCCAGGCTCTGGGACCTGGATGGCAACGAATACGTCGACGCCCTCAACGGCTTCGGCATGAACATGTTCGGCTGGCAGCCCGACTTCGTGCAGGAAGCGGTGCGCAAGCAGCTCGATGCGGGCTACGAGATCGGGCCGCAGCATCCGCTGGCGGCCGACGTCACCGGCCTCATCTGCGAGCTCACGGGCTGCGACCGCGCCGCCCTGTGCAACACCGGCTCGGAAGCCGTGATGGCCGCGCTGCGCATCGCGCGCACGGTCACCGGGCGCAGCACCGTGGTAGTGTTCACCGGCTCCTACCATGGCACCTTCGACGAGGTGCTGGTGCGCGCCGGCAAGGGCGGCCGTGGCCTGTCGGCCGCGCCGGGCGTGATGAGCGGCATGTTCGGCGACATCCGCGTGCTGGACTACGGCACGGCGGAGGCGCTGGCCTTCATCCGCGAGAACGCCGACGACCTGGCCGCGGTGCTGGCCGAGCCGGTGCAAAGCCGCCGGCCCGACTTCCAGCCGCGCGAGTTTTTGCAGGAAGTGCGCGCCATCACCGAGAAGAGCGGCACCTGCTTCATCTTCGATGAGGTCATCACGGGCTTTCGCGTCGGCCTTGGCGGCGCGCAGGAACTGTTCGGCGTGCGCGCCGACCTCGCCACCTACGGCAAGGTGATCGGCGGCGGCTTTCCGGTGGGCGTGATCGCCGGCAAGCGGACCTTCATGGACGCGCTCGACGGCGGCGCCTGGCAGTACGGCGACGACTCGATTCCCGGCGTCGGCGTGACCTACTTTGCCGGCACCTTCGTGCGGCATCCGCTCGCGCTGGCCGCGGCCAAGGCTTCGCTCACGCACCTGAAGGAAGCCGGCCCCTCGCTGCAGGCCGGCCTCACCGGCAGCACCGCCGCCATGGCCGACGAGCTCACGGCCTGGTGCGCCGAGGTGGGTGCGCCGATCGCCATCCGCCAGTTCGCCTCGCTCTGGCGCGTGAGCTGGCTCGAGGAGCATCCGCTGCAGGACCTGCTGTTCGCCATGATGCGCAGCCGCGGCGTGCACATCCTGGACAACTTCCCCTGCTTCCTCACCAGCGCGCACAGCGCCGAGGACATCGCCACCATCCAGCGCGTCTTCAAGGAGTCGGTGGCCGAGATGCAGGAATCCGGCTTCCTGCCGCGCCGCGCCACGGTGATCACGGGTTTCGACTACCGCAGGCGCTGCGAGGAAGACGGCTCCGTCCTCGCCCGCGACGTCGACGGCCAGCCCTTCTGGTACGTGCCCGACGCCGCGAGCCCCTCCCCCCTCATCAATGGAAAGGCCGCAGCATGAACGCCGTTCTCCGCCCCGCCGCCACCGGCGGCCTCATCGAGTGCGTCATACCGACAACCGAATCGCAGCGCGAGATCTGGCTCGGCGCGACGATGAGCACCGACGCCTCGCTGGCCTACAACGAATCGGTGCTGCTGCGCCTGCGCGGGCCGCTGGACACCGCCGCCATGGGACGTGCCGTTGCGCGGCTGGTCGAACGCCACCAGGCGCTGCGCGCCACCATCTCGCCGGACGGCAGCTGCATGCTGGTCGGCCGGCCCGGCGAAGGCCTGCTGGAGCAGCAGGACCTCAGCGGCCTCCTGCCCGAGGCCCGCGAACAGGCGCTGAAGGCCGCGCACGACGAAGCGGTCTGCACGCCCTTCTCGCTGGAGCACGGCCCGCTGTTCCGCGCGGTGCTCTGCAGGCTCGGCGAGGCCGAGCATGAACTCGTGATGTCGGCCCACCACGTGGTGTGCGACGGCTGGTCCTGGATGGTCATCACCGAGCAGCTCGGCCATCTCTATGCCGAGCAGGCCGGCAGCGGCCAGCCGCTGAAGGCCGCGCCCAGCTATGCGGAGTTCGCGGCAGAGGAAGCCGCCGAGGCCGCGCATCCGGACATGCAGCCGCACGTGGACTACTGGCTGGAGCGCTTCGCCGGCGGCACCCTGCCCGTGCTCGAGCTGCCGGTGGACCATCCGCGGCCCGCCGTGCGCACCTTCCATTCGCAGCGCGCCGAACGCCTGCTCGACCGCCGCCTCGTGAGCAGCCTGCGCTCCATGAGCGCGAAGACCGGCGCCAGCCTGTTCGCGGGCCTGTTCAGCGGCTTCATCGCCACGCTGCACCGGCTCACGGGGCAGGACGACATCGTGGTGGGCATTCCCGCGTCGGGCCAGGTCGCGCGCGACATGCCCGGCCTGGTGGGCCACTGCGTGAACCTGCTGCCGCTGCGCGTGGCGGTTCATGCCCAGCTTCGCTTCGATGCCCTGCTGAGCGAATGCAGCACCACGGTGCTCGACGCCTTCGAGCACCAGGCGCTCACCTATGGCGCCTTGCTGGGCAAGCTGTCGCTGCAGCGCGACCCGAGCCGGCTGCCGCTGGTGAGCGTGGCGTTCAACGTCGACCCCGACGTGGCAAGCAGCGCGCAAACCTTCCCGGGCCTTGAAGTCGCACAGGACACGATCGCGCGCCAGTACGAGAACTTCGAGCTCTTCCTGAACCTGCGTCCGCTCGACGGCGGCCTGCAGATCGAGGCGCAGTACAACTCGGACCTGTTCGACGAGGCCACGGTGCAGCGCTGGCTCGACATCTACGAATGCGTGCTTCGCTCGGCGGTGCGCAACCCCGGCGAGACGGTCGGCCGGCTCGAGGTGCTGTCGGCCGAGGCCGCGCAGGAATTGATCGCGCTGCAGCCGCCGCGCACGCCGCTGGAGAGCGCGCCGCATGCGCTGGCCCGCTTCCTGGCGCGCGTGCCGCTGCAGCCCGAGCGCCCCGCGGTGCGCGACGGTGCGCGGGTCTGCAGCTATGCCGAGCTCGATGCCGAGTCCAACCGCCTGGCGCGGGCGCTGCGCGCGCGCGGTGTCCGCCGCGGCGAGCGCGTGGGGCTGTGCCTGGAGCGCAGCATCGAGATGGTCACCGCGCTGGTGGCCGTGCTCAAGGCGGGCGCGGCCTACGTGCCGCTCGATCCCGGGTTTCCGCAGGCTCGGCTCGAGCACTACGCCAGGGACGCCGGGCTCTGCCTGCTGCTGACCTCGTCGGACATCGGGGCGGCGCCGCGCAACTGGCGCGCCGACGCGGCCGAGCGGGTGTTCGAGATCGACCGCCACAGCACCTGGCAGCAGGAAAGCGGCGAGCCGCTGCCGCCGAGCGGCGATGATGCCGGCCCCGACGACGGCGCCTACGTGATCTACACCTCGGGCTCCACCGGCGTGCCCAAGGGCGTGTGTGCGCGGCACCATTCGGTGGTGGTCCTGCTGCAGTGGATGCAGCGCAAGTCGGGCCTGAGCGCAAACGACCGGATCGCCGCGGTGACCACCCTGTCCTTCGACATGGCGGTGCCGGACCTGCTGCTGCCGCTGTCGGGCGGCTCCGAGATCGTGATGGTGCAGCGCGAGGTGGCCATGGACGGCAACCGCCTGTGCCGGCTGCTCAAGGAAGAGCGCATCACCTTCCTGCAGGCCACGCCCGGCATGTGGCAGCTGCTGCTCGACGCCCAGTGGCCCGGCGCGCCCGGTTTCCGCGGCTGGACTGGCGGCGAAGCGCTGCGGCCCAGCATGGCGCTCGCGCTGTGCGAGCGCACGGACGAATTCTGGAACGGCTACGGGCCGACCGAGACCACCGTGTATTCCACGGCCTGGCTGGTGCGCCCCGATGTCGTTGCATCGCGCGGCGTGTCGATCGGCCACCCGGTCGACAACACCGAGATATGGATCCTCGATGCCGACCTGCAGCCCTGCCCGATCGGCGTGCCGGGCGAAATCTGCATCGCGGGCGACGGCCTCGCACTGGGCTACATCGACCGCCCCGAACTCACGGCCGAGCGCTTTGTTGCCGCGCGCATCTTCGGCAGCGCCAAGACGGTGTACCGCACCGGCGACCGCGGCCGCTGGCGCAACGACGGGCTCATCGAGCACCTGGGCCGGCTCGACTTCCAGCTCAAGGTGCGGGGCTACCGCATCGAGCCCGGCGAGATCGAGGCACGCTGCTGCGAGGTGGCCGGCGTGTCGCGCTGCGTGGTGGTGGCGCGCGAAGACAGCCCGGGCGATGTCCGGCTGGTGGCCTACCTGGCGCTGACGCCCGGCGTCGACTTCGAACTGGACGTGCTGATGGCGCACCTGCGCGAACACCTGCCGGCCTTCATGCTGCCGCAGCACGTGGTGGCGCTGGACGCACTGCCCACGCTGCCCAACGGCAAGATCGACCGCATCTCGCTGCCCGCGCCGCAGGCGGTGTCGCGCGACGAGGCGCGGCGCGGCGCCGGCCCGCGCACCGAATGCGAACGCAAGGTGCTCGCCACCATGGAAAAGGTGCTGAGCCTGCCGGGCCTGGACATGCGCGACGACTTCTTCACGATGGGCGGGCATTCGCTGCTGGCCTCGCGCCTGACCACGCTTCTGAGCCGCGAATTCCAGATCACGCTGCCGCTGCGCTCGCTGTTCGAGGCGCCCACGCCCGAGAAGCTGGCCGCCGTGGTCGAGGGCCTGCAGAACGCGGGCGCCGGCGCGCAGGCACCGCTGCCCTGCCGCATCGATCGCAAGACGGCACCGCTCACGCCCGCGCAGGAGCGCATCCGCTTCATGGAAGACCTGCACCCGGGCCGCTCGGTCTACAACGCGCCCGCGGCCCAGCGCCTGACCGGCGTCTTCGATGCGCAGCGCTTCGAGGCCGCGTTCAAGGAAATCATCCGCCGCCAGCCCGCCATGCGCACCCGCATGGGCACCGATCCGCACACCGGCCAGCCGGCCCAGCTGATCGCGGAGTCGGTGGATTTCTCGCTGCCCTTCATCGACCTGCGCAACCTGCCGGCCGACCAACGCGAGGCCGAGCTGGCCGAACGCATGCAGGAGCTCGCCGACCGGCCGATCGACATCCACCGCGCGCCGATGCTGCATGCGGCGGTGTTCCAGCTCGACGTGCACGAGCATGTGTTCGTCTTCGTGCCGCACCACCTGATCTGGGACGGCTGGTCCTTCGACCTGCTGCAGCGCGAACTCTCCGCCATCTACGACGCGGCGGAGCGCGGCCGGCCGCATGCGCTGGCGCCCATCGCCACCACGCAGGGCGACTATGCCGAGTGGCTGGCCAACTGGATGAAGGAGCCCTCGTTCCAGGACCAGCTCGACTTCTGGCTCAAGCGCTTTGCAAGCGCGCCGATGCCGCGCCTGCCCAACACCGACATGCCGCGGCGCGCCGGCAAGAGCGGCCAGGGCGGCGCCCACTGGATCCGCGTCGACCTCGCCATCACGCAGCAGCTGCGCAAGGTGGCGCGCGACATGGACGTGACGCTCAGCATGCTGACCTTCGGCGTGTATGCGTTTGCCATGAGCAGCATCATCAGGTCCGAGACCATCGTCATCGCCAACCCGGTGCGGGGCCGGCAGCAGCCCGAGACCGAGGACGTGATGGGCTTCTTCAACAACGTGCTGCCGGTGTCGCTGCAGGTCGGCCTGCAACAGCCGCTCCCGGAGTTCATGCGCTACGTGAAGCGCGAGCTGCTCTCGCTCATGAACTACCAGCAGGTGCCGTTCGAGCGCCTGATGGCGGAGCCCGCGCTGGCCGCGCGCATCCGCGCGGTCGGGCCCTACCAGGCGATGTTCTCTTTCCAGGATGCGCGCGACCGTGCGCGCCGGCTCGGCAGCCTGCAGACGCGGCAGCTGCACCTGATGCAGCGCGGCGCCACCGACGACATCGGCGTGTGGCTGATGGACAAGCCGCACGGGCTGGAAGGCGCACTGATCTACAACGCCGACATCTACCTGCGCGAGACCGGGGCACAGCTGCGCGACCGCTATCTCGAGCTGCTGCAGAAAGTGGCTGATCGCCCCGAGGCCTCGCTGGCCGAGCTTGCGAGCGAAGAAGGCTCCGCGAGCGCCGTCTACCTGCGCAGGCTCGCCGCCGTCGATTCGCTCAGGGCTGCGGCGCCAGTGGATGCGCCGGCCGGTGCCGCGGCGGAAAGCACCATCCTGAACCCCGAGCACGCGCGGCTCGCGCAGATCTGGGCCTCGGTGATCGGGATCGATGTCAACGACATCCGCCCGAGCGACAACTTCTTCGACCTCGGCGGAGATTCGCTGCTGGTGCTGCGTGCGATCCAGCAGGCCGAGACGACGCTGGGCTACCGCGTGCAGTCGCGCCGCTACCTGTTCGAGAACCTCGGGCAGATCGCCTCGTCCGCGCACCAGGCCGCGGAGGACGCGGAGCTCTCGGATCTCGGAAAACTGCCGCTCGGCAACCTCAAGGGTGCGGCGCGCGGCGACGGCCTGCTGAGCCGCGCCTTCGGCAACTGGCTGCGCAAGGAGTGATTCATCATGGGCTCCGCAGCTTTCTCCCTGACTTCCGTCGATGCGCCGGTCTGCCGGTATCTGGAGCTGGACGGCGAGCCCGGCCCCGAGGCCGAGCGGCTCCTCTGCGACGAGGAACTGGAGCGCGCCGCGCAGTTCCGCTTCGAGGCCGACCGGCAGCGCTTCGTGGCCGCGCATGCCGCGCTGCGCTGCGCGCTGGCCGTGCACACCGGCGAGCGCCCCGAGGCGCTGCGCTTCACCCGCAGCGCATTCGGCAAGCCTTCGCTGTCGGGCTGGCCGCGGGTGCGGTTCTCGCTGAGCCACAGCCTGGGGCTGGGACTGCTCGCCATCGGCGAACGCGGTCCGCTGGGGGCCGACGTCGAACTGCTGCGGCCGATTCCCGATGCGCTCGCGCTTGCCGCGCAGCATTTCACGGACAGCGAGAACGAAGCGCTGCTGGCCCTGCCCGCCGCCGAGCGCGAGCACGCCTTCCTGACCTGCTGGACGCGCAAGGAAGCCTGCCTCAAGGCCATCGGCCTCGGGCTGGTCGTGCCGACCGAGCGCTTCGAGGTGGGGCTGGAGCCGGACTGCCGGAGCGTGGAGGTGCCCGTGGCCGGCCGGATCCTGTGGCTCGTGCTGCAGCCCGCGCCGCTGCGCGTGGACAGCGTGGGAGCGATTGCGGAATGGCGCCAGACGCATGTGCGCGCCAGCATGCCGGGTTTCGCGGCCCAGACCTGTGCCCGCTCCCGCTCGGCGGAAAGGCGCGCAGCGCCAAGGACGCCGCAATGAACGCGTACCCCTTCATGTTCGGGCCGGCGTCGCGCCAGATCTTCGGCGTGTTCCATGCCGCTGGCGACGGGCGGCCCGGAAGTACCGCGGTGCTCGTGTGCCCGCCCTTCGGCCAGGAGGGCCTGCGGACCTACCGCTTCTTCAAGGTGCTGGCCGAGCGCCTCGCGCGCTCGGGCATCGCCACCCTGCGCTTCGACTTCCACGGTGCGGGCGACTCGCCCGGCGATGAGAGCGAAGGAGAGCTCGATGGCTGGCGCCGCGACCTGTGCTCGGCCCACGAGGAGCTGCGCCGCAGGGCCCCGGGAAGCCGCATCGTCTGGATCGGCGCGCGGCTCGGCGCCACCCTGGCCGTGCTGGCGGCGCGCAACGGACGCTGCGACCCGGCGCGGCTCGTGCTGTGGGAGCCGGTGATCGACGGCCGGCGCTATGCGCGCCACCTGCGCGAGCGGCATGTGGTGGCCATCGACACGACCTTCTGCATTCCGGACCTGGCCTGGCGCCGCAACCTCGCGCACGATCCCGACGCGCTGCCCGAGGAAGCACTGGGCACCGTGCTGTCGCCCACGCTGCGCACGCAGCTCGGCGCGCTGGCGCCCGAGTCGCTGCCGCTCACCGCCCTGCACGACACGCTGGTGCTGACCTCGCCCGACGACCAGCACACCGCGCAATGGGCGGCCGAGCAGCAGTCGCGCCACATGCCGGTGCGGCTCGCCTATTTCCAGCACCGGCTCGACTGGACCGCCGATCCCTATCCCAACAGCGCCATGGTTCCGGCCGACGCGCTCAACCGCCTGCAGGGTGCCCTCCATGAATGACATGACGCAATGCCCCGTCCGCTTCGGACCGGGAAACGCACTGATGGGCATGATCACCATTCCCATGTACCGGGCGCCGGCCGACGTCGCCTGCCTGATGCTCAACATGGGCGTCAACCACCGGGTCGGGCCGCGCCGCATCAACGTGAAGCTGGCGCACGTCCTGGCCGCGCGCGGCGTGAGCAGCCTGCGCCTCGACCTCGGGGGCCTGGGGGACAGCGACGCATCCGACGCCTCGTGCGACGTGCAGGTCCGCGCGGTGCGCGACCTGCGCGCCGGCATGGACCTTCTCGAGAGCATGCTGGGCATCCGCAAGTTCGCGATCGTGGGCATGTGCTCGGGCGTGGAGCACGCCATGACCACGGCCGCGACGGACACGCGCGTGGTGGCGCTCTCGCTGTTCGACGGCTTCGCCTTTCCGGACCGGCGCTCGCGCTGGGAACGCACGCTGCGGCGCGCCCTGGCGGCGCCCGCGCATCCATCGTTCGCGGGCAAGGCCAAGCGCTGGCTGCAGCGCCACCTGCTGCCCAGCCATTCGAACAAGCCGCTGCCCGGCTTCTTCGTGGAACGCAAGCCGCCCGAGGTCAACGCCGTGTGGTTCGGCGCCACCATGCGGCGCCTGGTCGAGCGCAAGGTGGCGGTGCAACTGCTCTATTCGGGCTCGCTGCATGTCTGCGACCACGACCGCGACCAGCTCGGCCCGTTCCGCGGCGAGCCGTTCGCGCAGGCCGTGCAGTACGAATTCATGCGCGATGCCGACCACACGCTGTGCACGGTGCGGGGACAGCAGCTGTTCCTGCGCTCCGTCGGCGGCTGGGTGGCCGCCTGCGCCATCAGCGCCGGCCCCGAGCGCCGCAGCCCCAGCACCAGCCCGAGCCCGCTCGCACCCCTCGTGGAGCGCCCCGCGCGCGGCGCCTACGTCCCGCAGTGAACCGATTCCCCAGGAAGAAAGGACACATCCCATGGCACACCTCGCTCCGGCCAGTTCCTTGCGCATCGCCCGCGCCGTTCCCGCCCGCGCCCGCGTCCGCATCCGATCGGCGGCGCTGCTGTTGCTGCCGCTGTGCCTGGCCGGCTGCGGGGTTCCGGGCTTCGGCCCGCCCGACAGCGGCAACTGGGGCGCCTACCGCTCGAGCGGCAGCGGCGCGCGGGGCGAACCGAAGATCGTCTCCATCACGCCCGAGCTGATCCGCACGATGGCAACGCGCAACCCCGCCGCGCTGCCGGCCGAGGTGCGGCAGCTGTTCGGCAAGGCGCCGGCCTACACGATCGCCCCGGGCGACGTGGTCGGCATCGTGGTCTACCGCCATCCCGAGCTGATGCCCAACGCGGGCACGGTCATCTCGCAGCAGTCGGACCCGACCGGGGTAAGCGTCGCGCCCGGCTTCATCGTCGATGGCGAGGGCGAGATCAGCTTTCCCTACGTCGGCCGCACCAAGATCGAGGGCATGACGGAGCGGTCCGCCGCGGAGATGATCTCGCGCAAGATCGCGCCCTTCGTCAAGGATCCGCTCGTGAGCGTCAGGATCCAGACGTTCCGCAGCCGGCGCGTTTATGTGGAGGGCGAGGTCCGCACGCCGGGCCTGCAGATCTTCACCGACGTGCCGATGACGCTGGCCGAGGCCATCAACCGCGCCGGCAGCATCACCCCGGCCGGCGACCGTTCGCGCGTGTCGCTGACGCGCGGAGAACGCACGATGGTGATCGACCTGCCGCTGCTTCGGCGCCTGGGGCTCGACCCGACCCGCATCCCGCTGCAGAACGGCGACATCGTGAACGTGGGCAGCCGCGACGACAGCCGCATCTACGTGATGGGCGAGATCCAGCGCCCCACCGCCCTGCCGATGCGCGACGGCCGGCTGAGCCTGAACGAGGCGCTGGGCGATGCGGGCGGCCCGGCGCTGCAGACCGCGTCGACCGACCAGATCTACGTGGTGCGCAACTCGAGCGGCGACGTGCCCGAGGTGTTCCACCTCGATGCGAAGAACCCCGTGGCGCTGGCGCTGGCCGACCGCTTCGAGCTGCAGCCACGCGACGTGGTCTACGTCGACCCCGTGCCGCTGGCGCGCTGGAACCGGGTGATCAGCCTGATCCTTCCCGCCGCGCAGATCGTGAACCTCGGCGGCACCACCAGCCGCCGCTGAAGCCGCGCCCCACCCGTCCAGGCAACACACAAAGGTGATCCTCATGAATGCGCACTGGCAACCTGTACTCCCCGCTCCCTCGGCCCCGGACGCCGAGGCCTCCGACAACCCTCCTTCCAGGCTCCGGGAGCATGTCGACCTGCTGCTGGACAGCCGATGGAAGATCGCGGGCATCACCGCTGTCGCGCTGCTGCTGGGCGCGGCCTACGCCATGCTCGGCCCGCGCGTGTACGAAGCCAACGTGCTGATCCAGGTCGAGGACCCGGACCGCTCGGGCGGCACGCTGGTGGGCGACTCCGCGAGCAACGCGCTCAACGCCAAGACGCCGACCGCGGGCGAGGCCGAGATCCTCAAGTCGCGCCTGGTGCTCGACCAGGCGATCGAGAACACCAAGCTCTACATCGAGGCACAGCCGCTGTATGTGCCGCTCGTCGGCGCCTGGCTGGCGCGCCGCGCCAAGACGCTCTCCGAGCCGGGCTTCGCGGGCCTGTCGGGCTACGTGAGCGGCAACGAACGGATCGTGGTCGCGCAGATGGACGTGCCGGCGGACCTCGAAGGCAAGCGCTTCCTGCTGACCGCGGGCGCGAACGGTGCGTACACGCTGACCCACCCCAAGCTGGACAAGCCGCTCGCCGGCACCGTCGGCGTGCCGCTCGATGCGCAGACCCCGCTCGGCCCGATCCATCTGCTGGTGGGCTCGATCTCGGGCCTGCCCGGCGCGGCCTTCGAGCTGGTGCGCCAGTCCAAGCAGCTCGTGCTGCTCGAGCTGCAGCGCGAGCTGCGCGTGATCGAGAAGGGCAAGCAGTCATCGGTGGTGGAAGTGAGCTGGCGCGACGGCAACCGGACGCAGCTGGCCAACCTGCTCAATGAAATCGCACAGCTCTATGTGCGCGTGAACATCGACCAGAAGACGGCGCAGGCACAGCGCGCCCTCAACTTCCTGGGCTCCGAGCTGCCCAAGCTCAAGCTGCAGCTGGAGCAGTCCGAGGAAATCTACAACCAGTACCGCAACCAGAACGGAACCGTCAGCCTGGACGACGAGGCGCGCAATGCGCTGTCGCAGAACCTGGAACTGCAGACGAAGCTGTTCGATGCCACGCAGAAGCGCATCGAGCTCTCCGAGCGCTTCACGTCCAGGGACCCGAGCGTGATGACCATCGACGCACAGATCGCTTCGCTCAGGAAGGCCCTCGGGGGCGTGGAGCAGCGCATCCGCCGCATGCCCATGCTGCAGCAGAACTCGCTGCGCATGCAGCGGGACATCAAGGTCAACACCGACCTGTACGTGTCGCTGCTCAACAGCTCGCTGCAGATGCGGCTCGCCAGGGAGGGGCGGATCGGCAACGTGCGGGTGCTCGACCAGGCGCTGCTGCCGGAAAAGCCGATCCGGCCCAAGCCTTCGATCGTCATGGGCATCGCGCTGATCGCGGGCCTTTCGTTCGGGGCGGGCTCGGCGTTGCTGCGCCGGTCGTGGCGCAAGACCATCGCCAGCCCGGCCGAGATCGAGACCCACACGGGCCTGGACGTCTACAGCACCGTGACGCTCAGCGCGCACCAGCCCCTGCTCGACCGCGCCATTCGCCACGGCAAGCCCGGCGTGCACCTGCTGGCGGCGCAGCATCCGAACGACCCGGCGCTGGAGGGGCTGCGGCGGCTGCGCACGGCGCTGAAGTTCGCCATGCCCAAGGCCTCGAACAACCGCGTGATGATCTCCAGCGCCACGCCGGGCGCGGGCAAGACCTTCGTGTCGGGCAATCTCGCGGCCGTGATCGCCTCGACCGGCCGCCGCGTGCTGCTGATCGACGCCGATCTGCGGCGCAGCAGCGTGGCAGCCATGTTCGGGCTGAAGCGCCGCGGCGGCCTGTCGGAACTGATCCGCGGCTCGATCGAATTCCAGAACGCCATCCACACGGGCGTGCTCGGGCACCTGGACGTGATGACCACCGGGGCGCTGCCCACGGACCCGAGCGCGCTCCTGACGAGCGACGCCTTTGCCGAGGTTCTCGAAAAGGCCTCGGAACGCTATGACGTGGTGATCGTGGACACGCCGCCGATGCTGCTCGCCTCGGAGACGGCCGAGCTGGCAGCCTGCATGGGCACGCTGCTGATGGTGGCGCGCGCCGGCGACAACGAACTGGGCGACCTGTCGGAAAGCGCGAACCAGCTGCGGCATGCCGGCGCGCAGTTCCAGGGCGTGGTGCTGAACGCGATGGACACCAGCCGCCGCTACTACGGCAAGCTGGCCTACCGCTACGGCGGCTACCAGCCGCGGGTGCACGAGTACCCGAGCGCGGTTGCCGAGCTTCCCCAACCTGCCCGTGCGAGCGCCGCATCATGAACACGCTGCGATCGAATGCCACCGTCCATCCGTCTGGCAATTCACGGCTGCTGATGGGCACCAAGCGGGCCGTGGACGTGCTGCTGGCAGGCGGCTTCTTCCTTGTGCTCGGATGGGCGTTCGCGCTGGTCTGGATCGGCGTGCTGCTGACTTCCGGCAAGCCGGGCATCTACAAGCAGCCGCGCTACGGCCGGGACGGGCGCGTCTTCAGCTTCTACAAGTTCCGCACCATGGTGCCCGATGCCGACGCCGTGCTGGAGCGCTACCTGCGCGGCAACGAGGCGGCCCGGCGGCAATGGGAGATGTACCAGAAGCTCGACCGTGATCCGCGCATCACGCGCTTCGGCGCGGTGCTGCGCAAGTACAGCCTGGACGAACTGCCCCAGTTCTGGAACGTGCTCAAGGGCGACATGAGCGTGGTCGGCCCGAGGCCCTGCATGTTTGCCCAGAAGGAGCTGTACGGCGTCTATTGGAGCAGCTACTGCGCCGTGCGGCCCGGCATCACCGGACTGTGGCAGGTGAGCGGGCGCAACGAGGTCAGCTACCGGCGCCGCGCGGCGATGGATGCCGACTACGTCGCCACGCTGTCGATCCGTCAGGACATCGCGATCCTGCTGAAGACCTTTCTCGTGGTGGCCGGAGCGCGCGGCTCGCGCTAGGCGCCACAACCCTCAACCCTCAACCGAAAGAACATATGCGTATCTACGTTGCTGGTCATCGCGGCATGGTGGGGCAGTCTCTCGTGAAGCGTCTGGGCAGCCTCGGGCACGAGGTCGTCACGCGCAGCCACGAGGAACTCGATCTGCTCGACCAGGAGGCCGTTCGCCGTTTCTTCGCCACCGAGCGCGTCGACCAGGTGTACCTGGCGGCAGCGAAGGTCGGCGGCATCCACGCCAACATGACCTATCCGGCGGAGTTCATCTACCAGAACCTGTTGATTGCCGCCAATGTCACGCACCAGGCCTTTCTGGCGAACGTCAAGCGCCTGCTGTTCCTCGGCTCGAGCTGCATCTATCCGCGGCTGACCGAGCAGCCGATCCGCGAGGACGCGCTGCTCGGCGGCCAGCTCGAGCCGACCAACGAGCCCTACGCCATCGCCAAGATCGCCGGCATCAAGCTGTGCGAGAGCTACAACCGCCAGTACGGCGCCTCGCACGGCATCGACTACCGCAGCGTGATGCCGTGCAACCTGTACGGCCCCGGGGACAACTACCACGCCGAGAACAGCCACGTGGTGCCCGCGCTGATCCGCCGCTTCCATCTTGCCAAAACCACCAATGCGCCCGAGGTGCTGATCTGGGGCACGGGCCAGGCCAGGCGCGAGTTCCTCTACGTCGACGACATGGCCGAAGGCTGCACCACCGTGATGGGCCTGAGCCGCGCGGGCTACGAGCAGCACACCACGCCGATGTGCGCCCACATCAACCTGGGCATGGGCGAGGACCAGTCGATCGCCGAACTGGCGCAACTGGTCGGCGAGGTCGTGGGCTACCGGGGCCGCATCCGCTTCGATCCCTCGCGGCCGGATGGTGCGCCCCAGAAGCTGCTCGACGTGTCGTGCGCGGCTGCCATCGGATGGCACCCCACGGTGTCGCTGGCCGAGGGCTTGCATCGCACCTATGCGGACTACCAGAAGTCGCTGCAGCCCGCCGCCCAGGAATTGGCGCATGCCTGAGCCCGCACCGGCTCCCCGCACTCAACCACAAGCACAAGGCCTCCCATGAGAGCGCTCTCCTTCTGGTCAGGCATCGCCATCGCCTTCCTGTGCGGCTTGCTCGAGCCGGCCTGGGGCTATGCGGCGGTGTGCGTGCTGTCGCTGCTCCAGCTGTCGATGCTCCGCGCGCCGGGAGCCAGTGTCTTCCTGCTGATCCACTACGCCACGATCCTGACCTACTTCTCGCTGGCACCGGCGATGCAGATCGCCGCCGACGTCTCGTTCTGGGACACGGGGGTGATCGGCCCGGTCGCGCACATGCAGGCGCTCACGCTGCTGCTGCTCTACATGGCGGGCGTCGAAGCAGCCCGGCTGGGCCTGCCCGAGGCACCGGCGCCGGCGCGCGCGCATGCGGCGCCCGAGCTGCCGGCGGCCGGCGTGGCCCACCCGGCCCTGCTGCTGCTGAGCGGCGCGGTCTCGGCCTTCGCTTCGCTGTTCATCCGCCCCGAGCTGAACTTCATCGCGCGCGGCATCCCGGGAACCGAGGAAAGCCTTCCTGTCGACTACATCATCTATTCGACGCTGCCCAAGCTGATCGTGCTGATCTGCTTCGTGGCGCTGACGATCCATGCCATGCGCCGCGGTACGTTATGGTCGTGGTGCGCCGCGGGCCTTGCGCTGGCAATGGCCGCATTCGCCGCGAACCCGGTCAACACGGCACGGCAGGTCCTGCTGATCGGCCTGCTGCCTCTTTTCATCCATCTCTTCGGCCGGGGCTGGCGCTGGACGCTGGGCTTGCTGATCTTCGGCGCCATCGCCGGCCTTGGCCCGGTGCTCAACCTGGTGTCGCGCGGCAGCTTCTGGGGCGAGACGCTCACCACCTTTCCCTTCAGCCCCGACTTCGACGCGATGTACGTCGTGGCCGGCATCCTGGAGCGCGCATCCGAGCCCGAGCTCGGGTGGGGGCGCTATCTGCTGTCGGCGTTCTCGTTCATCCTGCCGCGCGACCTGAAGCTGTTTCCGGACTTCGATCCGCTGGGGTGGCCGGCCATCCTGGGCAACTTCTCGCAGTCCAACCTGTCGCTGCCGCCCTTCGCCACCGTGTACTTCGACTTCGGGCTGGCCGGGCCGGTGATGTTCGGCCTCGCGATCTCGGGCGGCTTCCGGGTGCTGGACAGGATGGTCGATCCGCGCGCCGCGCTGTCAGGCAGCTATCTGTGCGCACTGGTGCTGCTGGCCGCCTACGTGCCGTTCCTGCGCGGGCCGATCCTCGGCTGGGGGCCGTTCGCGGCATCGGGGCTGATCGCGGCGCTGCTCGCCGGCCTGCTGAGTTCGCGCTTCCGCGCGGTGCGCCGCCGCGCGGCCCGCTACGTCCCCCGCTCAGCCTGAGGTCCAGCATGTACAAGTACCTGTTCTACGACACGATCCGCCTCAACCGCGGCGCGGGCGGCGTGCTGAACGTGTCCGACCTGCTGCTGCGCCGGATGCGCCTGTGCAAGGGCGACCACATCCAGCCGGTCAGCGAACGGCATCCGCGCCTCTTTGCGGTGGCGCGGCGCCTGCGCATCAGCCGGTTCCTGGTCGAGATACTGCTCTACAACTACCACCGGCTGCGGGCGCTGGCCTCGGGCGAGCGGGTGTTCTCGCTGTTTCCGAACTACTTCCTGCCGTTCACGCTTTTCGGGCGCCACCGGGATTCGATCGTGATCGTCCATGACCTGCAGTACCGCTACTACCCCGCGTACTTCAGCCGCACCAAGCGCCTGTGGCTCGACTGGAACCTCAGGCGCGTGGCCCGCAGCGCGGCCGACGTGGTGTTCATCAGCAGGAGCAGCCAGCAGGATTTCGAGCAGCACTTCGGATGCTGCGAGCACGCGAGCGTCATCTTCAACCCGGTGGAGGCCACGCGCGCCGCAGGCTCGGCCAGTGCGGCCGGACCGTCCCGCGAGCCGCCTGCGGGCGAGCGCTACCTGATCGCGTCCTACCACTATTACCCGCACAAGAATTTCGGCGCCGCGCTGAAGCTCTTCGAGCGCATGAAGCGCGCGGGGCTGGTCGACTGGCTCGACATCACGGGCAACGGCGCGGCCGAGGTGAAACGGATGGTCGCCAGCATGGCACCCGAACTCGGCAACTGCGTGCGGCACCGCGGACTGGTCCCGCGCCAGGATCTGACGCGGCTTTATTGCGGCGCGACGGCCTTCATCTCGCTGTCGGCTTTCGAGGGCTTCAATCTCTCGGCCGCCGAAGCCGCCACGCTGGGTGTGCCGCTGCTGCTCTCGGACATTCCGGTGCACCGCGAGCTGTTCGGCGGCTACGCCTTCCTGATCGGCAGCGAGCCGTGCGACATGGACCAGCTGTCCCGGTACCTGGACGAGCACCGGGACACGCAGCCGGCCTGGCTGCATGCCGAAGCCTGCGCGCCCGGCGCGGTGGCCAGGCGCTATCTCATGCTCAAGCGCGAGGCCGTCTCGCTTGCCGGAGCCATGCAATGACACGCAGCGCAGGCGTTCTTCGACAGCTGCTCGCGGCGGGGATGCTCGGTGCCGCCTGCGCGTCGACCTCGGCAGCGGCGGACTCGGGCTTTGGCGTGATGGTGCACTACCTGCCCGACAGGCAGTCGATCGCCGATGCCGCCCGCTTCGACGTCGAAGCGTTTGCGGCGTCGCTCGCGCAGATGCGCGCGTCCCACCTCATCCTGACGCTCGGGCAGAACAACGGCCAGTACATCGCGCCGAATGCGGCGCTCGAGGCGCTGTGCCCGCACACTGCCGCGGACCGGCCGCCGCGCGACCTGCCGCTGGAGATCGGCCGCGCGCTGCGCAGCCGCGGCATTGCCCTGGTGCTCTACCTGCCGTTTCGTGCGCCGCAGGCAGACCCAGCGCTGATGGAGTGCCTGGGCGACATCTCCGAGCAGAAGCCGCCGCCGGCGGATTTCATCGCCGCATGGACGGCGGTGATCCGCGACTGGTCGCAGCACTACGGCGCGCTTGCCAGGGGCTGGTGGTTCGACGGCGTCTACAACACCCGGGGCATCTCGCCGTCCGGCTGGGATGCGCTGTGCGCCGCGGCGCGCAGCGGCGCCCCCGACCGGTGGCTGGCCTTCAATACGGGCGAAGGCCCGGCGCGCTTCAGCGCCAAGGCCGCGCCGTGCCAGAACCTGATGGCTGGCGAATTCATGCAGCCTCCCGCGCAGCTGAGCGCACCGCGTTCGGAGCTGAAGTTCCATCTGCTGACGCCGCTCGGCGCCTCCTGGGGCCAGCCGACGCCGCCGCGCTTCACCGCCGCCCAGGTGCGCGGCTGGATCGCGCAGGCGAATGCGCGCGGCGGGCTCTTCACGCTCGACCTGCCGCTGGACGACGACTTCCGATTTCTCCCCGCGCACGTCGCGCTGGTCCGCAACGCGACGGCACCCCGGCCCTGACAGATGACCATGACCCATTCCCTTGCCTTCATCGTGGTGGAAGACCGCCAGAACAAGTCCCTGCTGCTGTGCCGCGAATCGGCGGCACGTGCCGGGGAGCCGCTGATCGTGCTGTCGGGCACCGATGCCGGGCCCGGCTACGAGCGCCTGTGCCGCACCTACGTGCACCTGTCGAGCAATCTGCCGGAGTTCGAGAAGATCTGCTTCCGGCGCTACTTCCTGCTGTCTGAATATCTGCGTGCCCACCCCGAGCACCGCGAGTTCGTGCTGATCGACAGCGACGTGCTGCTGTTCCGCGGCATCGGCGCGCACATCCGGCGCGTGGCGGGCAAGGCGGATTTTTCGGGCTCGTACCTGCGCCCTGTCGACGGCTGGGACCCCTGCCAGATCTCGCCGCACGTCAGCTACTGGACCGCCGCAGGCCTGCAGCAGTTCATCGCGTTCCTGCTCAACACGTATGCAACGCCCAGCGGCCGCAGGAAGCTGCGCGCGATCGCGGCGCGGTTTGCCGCGCGGGGCGTGCGCGGCGGGGTCTCGGACATGACCCTGCTGCACCTCTGGGCCCATGCGAGCGGCAATGCAGCGCCCATCAACCGGGTGTTCGGTGGACGCGTGATCGACCACAACATCAACGGCGGACACAACCTGCTCGTGAACGAATTCCAGGACCGGGGCGGCGCCAAGCGCCTCGTGTTCGTCGACGGCCAGCCCTGCCTGGTCACGCCGGCGGGCGAATTGGTGAACGTGCTGGCGCTGCACTTCCAGGGCGGCGCCAAGATCGCGATGGCGCACGTGCTGCACGGCCGGGTGCACACGGTCGCCGCGCTGACCTATGCACTGCGGCTGGCGCGCCGGGCCAAGAACTGGGCCTTCGGCGCGCGCCAGCTGGCGCAGCGCCCCGCGGGCGGCGGGCGCTTTGCCGGCGCGGCCGAACCGAAATGACGCCGACTCCCGCGGGCAAACAAGCACGGCCATGAACATCCTGAACCGCACCGTTCAACTCACCGGCATGCGCGCGGTGCAGCTCCACGGCGTGGGGGCGCTGGCTTCGCGGCTCTATGTGTACCTTGCAGGCTTTGCGGCGCTGTTCCTGATGGCCGCGCATGTCTCGCCGTCGGACTTCGGCGAGTACTCGATCTACCAGTCGGTGATGGAAGTGGCGCTGGTGGTGGCCATGCTGGGCAGTCCGCTGCTGTTCGCGCGCCATGCCGCCACCGTGCCGCCGGGCGTGCGCCGCGGCGACGTGGTCCGCACGCTGGCCATCGGGTTTCCGCTGGCCGCACTGCTGAGCGCCGTCGTGCTGCGCATCCAGCACCTGCCGGTGGTGGGCGCGCCCTTCGCGCTGCTGATGGCGGCGCTCGCGGTCTTCTCGTTCATGAGCCTGCGCCTGTCGTACAGCCGGGGGCTGGGCCGTGCCGGCCTGCTCAACCTGGAGGGAGGCATCCGCTCGACCATCCTGGTGATCGGCGTGGCGGCCTTCGCCGCCTGGGGCGCCGAGCTGCGCGCGACGCAGCTGCTGCTGATCAACCTGCTGGCCTTCGTGCTGGTCGGCGCGGCCTGCATGCAGACGCGCTGGGTCGCGGGCCCGCCGGCCGGGCCCGCCGCGCTCGAACTGGCATCGCAGGGCAAAGCCACCGTCTATTCGCTGCTGATATTCCTGCTGCGCAAGTCGGACCTGCTGGTGGTGGCCTTCTTCATGCCGCTCGGGTATGTGGGCGCCTTCAAGATCGCCTTCCTGCTGGCGGAGGCGCCCTCTCAATTCGTGCAGGCCTTCCTCTACACCAAGACGCGCCCGATGCTGGGCACCGATCCCGCGGACGCGGACGGCACGGACCTGCGGCTCGCCAGGCACTCTTTCCTGCTGGGCTGCGCGCTCTTCGCCGGGCTCGGCGTCGTGATCACGGCCGCCGCGCCGCTGCTGAAGGTGGGGCGCGAGGCGCTCGAGATCTTCCTGTGCATGGCGCCCTATTTCCTGCTGCGCACCTACACGGTCCACCACGAGATGCTGCTCGCGCTCAAGGTGCCGATGGGCTCGCTGGGGTGGTGGGCGCTGGCCGAGGTGCTGCTGCGGCTCCTGGCTTACGGCGTGGTGGTGTCGGTGTTTCCCGGCAAGCCGCACTACGTGTTCTTCATTGCCGCCGTGTCCGACCTGCTCCTCTACGAGGTGCGGATGCGTGCGCTGCTCGGCTTCTTTCCGCTCGCGCGGCTGGTTCGCGGTTCCTTCCAGAGACCTTCATGAAAATCCTGCTCTATTCGATGAACTTCACGCCGGAGCTCGTCGGCATCGGCAAGTACTCGGGCGAGATGGCCCAGTGGCTGCATGCCAAGGGCCACGCGGTCCGGGTGATCGCTTCGCCGCCGTTCTTTCCGCACTGGGTGCCGTTCGAAGGGCACTCGGCCTGGGCCTACCGCAAGACGGACTGGAACGGCATCACGGTCTGGCGCGCCCCCACCTGGGTGCCCGCCCGGCCGCGCGCGCTGGCGCGCATGGTGCACCTGTTCTCCTTCATGCTGTCGAGCATGCCGCTGCTCTTCGGGCAGCTGCGCTGGAAGCCGGACCTGGTCTTCGTCGTGGAACCGCCTCTTTTCTGCGCGCCGGCGGTGCTGTTCTTCTCGCGGATGCTGGGCATCAAGTCATGGCTGCACATCCAGGACTACGAGGTGGACGCGGCCTTCGACCTGGGCCTGGTGCGCGGTGCGCGGGTGCGGCGCTTCGCGCTCTCGGCCGAGCGCTGGCTCCTGAGCCGCTTCAGCCGGGTGTCGACCATCTCCGCCGCAATGCTCGACAAGGCCAGGAACAAGGGCATCGACGCGGCCCGGCTGGTGCTGCTTCCCAACTGGGTGGACGTGCGCTCGATCTACCCGCAGCCGGCCGCGGCCCCGGGCTCCGGCGACGGCGCGAACGGCTACCGGGCCATGCTCGGCATTCCGGACGACGCGGTCGTGGTGCTCTATGCGGGCAGCCTGGGCAACAAGCAGGGCATCGAGCTGCTGGCCGAGGCGGCGGGCCGGCTGGCGGCCGCCAGGCACATCCACTTCGTGCTCTGCGGCAACGGGCCGAGCCGCGAGCCGCTGAAGGCCGCATGCGCCGGCCTGGACCACGTACATTTTCTCGACCTGCAGCCGGCCGAGCGGCTCAACGAGCTGCTGGGCATGGCCGACATCCACGTGCTGCCGCAGCGCGCCGACGCAGCGGACCTGGTGATGCCCTCGAAGCTGGGCGGCATGCTCGCGAGCGGCAAGGCCGTGATCGTCACGGCGCATGCGGGCACCGAACTGAGCAACGTGGTGTCGGGCCGCGGCCTGGTGGTTGCGCCCGGCGACGCCGATGCGCTGGCCGAGGCCATCGCGCAGCTCGCCACCTCGCGCCCGGAGCGCGAAGCCATGGGGGCGGCCGCGCGCTCCTTCGCCGAAACCGAGCTGGACCAGAACGCCATCCTGCAGCGCCTGGAGCGCGAGCTGCTGCGCTGCCTTGCCGACTGACACCACAACACACGCCACCCACGACATCCACGCCCTCCAACTCCAACCTGGGGATCCACATGTCCGACACCACTCCTCCTTCCGACACGCCGGATCCCGGCCGCCTGCCGGAGCGCCGGAAAGCCAGCCCGCCTGGCCTGTGCCCACCGCCCGAACCGCTGTGGCCGCACTTCCTCACCGGGCAGGAAGACGCGCCGGTGCGCGTGCTGCTCATCGACGACGACGAATTCATGCGGCGCGTGATCGCCCAGGAACTGCTGTCGGACATGCGCATCCAGCTCGAGGGGCAAGGCAGCAGCGTGCGCGACGGCCGCCGCCTGCTGGCCACCCACGAGTTCGACGTGCTGATGGTCGACCTGCGGCTGGGCGACGGCTCGGGCTTCGACCTGATCCGCGAGGCGCGCAAGCTGCACCGCTACTGCGAGATCATCGTGATCTCCGCGCTGGAGGACGATGCCCACGTGATGCACGCCTTCGAGCTCGGCGCCACCGGCTACCTGCTCAAGCACGCCTGGCTGCAGAGCTTTGCCGAGGCCGTGCTGCAGGTGGTCAACGGCGGCGCGGCCATCACGCCCAAGCTGACGCGCCGGCTGCTCACGCGCATGAACCTGCAGGGCAGCGGCGAACGGCCGGCCACGGAAACGCCGCTGCGCGAAGCCACGCTGACCGCACGCGAGCGCGAGGTGCTGCGCTTCGTGGCGCGCGGCTGCGTTTCCAAGGAGATCAGCATGCGGCTCGGCATCTCGGGGCAGACCGTCAACGCCCACATCAAGAACATCTACAAGAAGCTGCACGTGCATTCGCGCGCGCAGGCGGTGAGCCTGGCCACCCACACCGGCCAGCTCTGACCGAAGTACCTCCAATTCACGAGGATGACGCCATGACCACCCCCACCATCCATCCCGTCGTGCTGTGCGGCGGCAGCGGCACGCGCCTGTGGCCTCTTTCGCGCAAGACCCTGCCCAAGCAGTTCGCACCGCTGATCGGCAGCAAGAGCCTGCTGCAGCTGACGCTGGAGCGCCTGTGCAGCCTGAACCGCAACATCACCTGCGTGGCATCGGAAGACCACCGCTTCCTGGTGCGCGAGGCGGTCGACAGGGCCGGCGCGACCGGCCGCCAGATCCTGGAGCCTGTGGCGCGCAACACGGCGGCCGCCATGGCCGCCGCGGCGCTGCGCGCGGGGCCGGACGACCTGCTGCTGTTCGCGCCGGCCGACCACCACATTCCCGACACCGCGCTCTTCGCGCAGACGGTGCGCAGCGGCATCGACGCCGCGCTGGCCGGGCGCATCGTGACCTTCGGCGTGGCGCCCAGCTTCGCGAGCACGGCCTATGGCTACATCGAGGCCGGCGCACCCTCGGCCGACGGCCACAGCCACGCGGTGGTGCGCTTCGTGGAAAAGCCCACGGCCGCCGTGGCCGAGTCGCTGATCCTGCACGGCGGCTACAGCTGGAACGCCGGCATCTTCCTGGCGCGCGCCGACACCCTCGTTGCGGCGCTGCGCAAGCATGCACCCGACATCCTCGAGGCCTGCGAACGCGCCACCGCTGCCGTCACGGCCGACGGCAGCTTCGACCGGCTCGACCGCGAGGCCTTCGAGGCCTGCCGCAGCGACAGCATCGACTATGCGGTGCTCGAAAAGCACGAGGCCATCTCGGTCGTCAAGTTCACCGGCAACTGGAGCGACGTCGGCAGCTGGAACGCGGTGGCCACGCTGCACGCGGAAGACGGCAGCGGCAACCGGCTGAGCGGCAACGCCAGCGCGCTGCGTTCGAGCGACACCTTCATCCACGCGCCGCACCGCCGCGTGGTGGCGCTGGGCACCCGCGGCCTGATCATCGTGGACACCCCCGACGCCGTGCTGGTGGCGGGCGCGGACTGCGCCGAGCAGGTCGGCGACGTGGTGCGGATGCTCACGGCCGACGGCCGGGCCGAGGCCACGGAACACCGGCGCGTGGTGCGGCCCTGGGGCGCCTACGACAAGCTCGACTTCGGCGAGCGCTTCCAGGTGAAGCGGCTCACCGTCAAGCCCGGCGCCAAGCTGTCGCTGCAGATGCACCACCACCGCGCCGAGCACTGGATCGTGGTGCAGGGCACGGCCAAGGCCACCTGCGACGGGCAGGTCACGCTGGTGCGCGAGAACGAATCCATCTACCTGCCGCTGGGCGCCATCCACCGGCTGGAGAACCCGGGCAAGACGATGCTCGAAGTGATCGAGGTGCAGACCGGCGGCTACCTGGGCGAGGACGACATCGTGCGCTTCGACGACACCTACGGCCGCTGCCCTTCGATCAAGGCGCGCAACGGCGATGCGCTGCCGGATGCCGGCGTACCGGCCGTGCCCGTGGTGGCCGTCATGCCCGTGGCCGCGCCGCAGCTGGCCCCCGCCCCGTAGCGCCGCCGCACGGGCACCACGCAGCATCCGCCATGACCAAGCTCTGGCCTGCGCTGCTGGCCGCCGCCCTGCTCTCGGGCTGCGCGGCGCCCAGCGCCACGCCGCCAGCCACGCCCGTGCCGGCGGCGCCCGCGGCCGGCGCGGTGACGTGGCAGTACGTGCGCTCGACCTGGCACGAGGCACGGCTGCCGGGGCTGGGCGTCAGCCACCGCTACGAGAGCCGCGTGGGCTGGGTCGACGTCTACCTGTACGACCTGAAGCAGGGCCACTGGCAGGCCGGCGTCGACGATCCGCGCTTCGCAGCGCAGTTCGAGTCTTCGGTGAACGAGGTCCGGCTCGCGGTGGCGCGCGGCCTCTACGCCGAGGTGGAGGTCGGCCCCATCACCGACGTACGGATCGAGGGGCAGGACTTTCGCCGCGTGAGCCTGCGCATCGTGCATGCCGTCACGCGCAAGGCCTACGAGTCGTTCACCTTTCTCACGGCCCGCGACGGCCGGCTGCTGAAGTACCGCATGTCCTTCGACACGCCGGCGCCGGCCAACGTGGATGCCATTGCGCGCGAGTTCATCGAGCACAACCTGCGCAGCGGGCCGGACATGCCGAGGGCAGCGCAGCCGCTTTTCGACACCTGAGCCCGGTGCGCCGCGGTGCTGCGAAAATACTGTTCTTTCATACAGTGTTTCCTCTAGAATGACTCGTCTCCAAGAGCAAACATTCAAGGCGACACCATGACCACCGCCAGCCCGCCGGCGTCCTCTGCGCGAATCCTGTTTTTCTCGCCGCTGCGGCGCTCGCAGCCGCGCCAGCCCGTGGGCCGGATCTCGACCTGGCCCTTTCGCGTGGCCACGGAAAAAGACCGCGATGGCGGCGGCCTCCCTTGCGATGGCAATGACGTGCGCCTGCATGCGGCGCGCGTGCTGCGCACCACCGCCGAGCACTGGTGGCCACCGGCCGGCTGAATGGAAATTGCCTAGATGCCGTCCTCTGCGCCGGCCTCGCCGAGCAGGTCCTGCGCGTCGTCATCGAAGCCCGCGATGGGCTGGGCCTTGGCAAGCGCGAGCCACACGCCGAACGGAATGCGATCGAAGGCGCGGTGCACGGCGGCGCGCGCGACCACCAGCCTTTCGCCTTCGAGCACGAGCACGCCGCACTCCGGCGGAACCTCGTCGGGCGATGCAATGCAGCGGCCGCGCGCATCGTTGCCCAGCACGTACCAGCACTCGCCGCCCAGGTCGAGGTAGGCCGCGCGCTTGTCGGGCCTGCGCAGGTCGCCCAGCAGGTCGGCGCGGCTCACCTTCACCTCGTGAACGATGGGATGCGCATAGGCTTCGACGCTGGTATTGCGGATCGAGAACACGTCGGGCTTCGCGATGCACCAGCGCGGCTTGCCGCCCTCTTCGAGCGGCGGCAGGCGCGCCCGCAGGCCAAGGCCGCGCCAGGCAATGCGGCCGCCGCGGGTCATTTCGCGCGCCACGCGCTCGACCAGCGCCTCGTGCGGCGAGAGCGCCGCGCGGTTGAGGGTGAGCGTGGTGGCAATGCGCGCAATGCCGGCATCGGTCACGCGCAGGGTCTCGTGGCCATGCGGCGTGCGCATGCGTTCGAGGAACCCGCCCGCAAGCAGCTCGACCTCGATGGCGTCGCAGCAGGGCCAGCCCGCCGAACGGTAGATCTCGCGCAGCCGCCGTGCATGCAGCTTGCCGAATGGCAGCTCGCCGGTGCGCTGCATCGGCGGCGGAGGATCGATCACGGGCGGCGGAAAACCGGGGTCGGTGAACGGCGGCTCCACGGGTGGCGGATCGCCCTCGGGCGGAGGCCCGGGCGGCGGTGGCGGCGGCACGGGAATGGGCACGTCGGGCGCGGGCGGCGGCGGGCCGATCGGCGCGTCGACGACGGGATCGAGGGCGAATGCGGGCATGGGAGAAACAGGTTAGCGAAAAGTCGTGGGGTGCGCGAGGCATGGAACGATCGGTTGCATTCGATGCCCTGCCCTCAATGGAAGTCGCGGCTGGTGTTGCTCTGCGCCAGCCGGCCCATCAGCGGCGTCAGGTCCTTGAAGCCGGTGGCGATCAGGTGCTGCACCTTGCCGCCGCTGTCGTCGTCGCGCTGCCAGGTGCCCTGCACCGCGAGCAGGTGCGACTTCAGCAGCGGCTCGCGCCAGGCCTCGATGACGTGGCTCCAGACGATCACGTTGACATTGCCGGTCTCGTCCTCGAGCGTGACGAAGATGGTGCCGTTGGCGGTTCCCGGGCGCTGGCGGCCCTTGACGATGCCGCAGGCGCGCACGGTCTGGCCGCTGGGCTGTGCGCGCAATTGCTCCGCGCTCATGAGCCTCATGCGCGCGAGGCGCGGGCGCAGCAGCGCGAGCGGATGGCGGCGCAGTGTGAGGCCGAGCGCGGCATAGTCGCCGACGATCTCCTCGCCCTCGGGCGCCGCGGGCAGCTGCAGCACCGGCTCGTTGATCGGCACGCCCTTGAGCAGGGCCGGCGAGCGGTGCTGCGCGGTGGCGTCCCACACCTGCTGGCGGCGGTGGCCCGAGAGCGACATCAGCGCATCGGCCGCGGCCAGCGCCGCCATGTCCTTGCCGTCGAGCTCGGCGCGCAGCGCGAGGTCTTCGGTGCTGGTGAAGGGTGCCTGCGCGCGCGCTTCGAGCAGGCGCCTGGCGCCCTCCTTGCTGAGGCTTGAAATGCGGTTCAGGCCGAGCCGCACCGCGGGCTGGTTCTCGCGGCCGAGGCGATCGGCATAGCGCGCATCGGTGCCCGGCGGCATGCGCGGCGCATCGGGGGCGCGGGCTTCGAGCGTGGTGTCGATGCCGCTGCAGGTCACGTCGGCCGGCCGCACCTCGACGCCATGCCGCCGCGCATCCTGCACCAGCTGCGAGGGGCTGTAGAAGCCCATCGGCTGCGAGTCGAGCAGCGCCGCGAGGAAGCAGGCGGGTTCGTAGTTCTTGAGCCAGCTGCTCACGGTGACCAGCAAGGCAAAGCTCGCGGCGTGGCTTTCGGGAAAGCCGTAGTCGCCGAAGCCGAGGATCTGCTTGAAGATGGCCTCGGCGAACTCGGCCTTGTAGCCGTGGTCGGTCATGCCCTTCACGAGCTTGTGGTGGAACTTCTCGAGGCCGCCCTTGCGCTTCCATGCCGCCATCGCGCGGCGCAGCTGGTCGGCTTCGTCGGCGGTGAACCTGGCCGCGATCATCGCGATCTGCATCACCTGCTCCTGGAAGATCGGAATGCCCAGCGTGCGCTCGAGCGCGGGCTTCAGTTCTTCCTTCTCGTAGTGGATCGCCAGGTCCTTGGCCACCCGCTCGCGCTGCTTGAGGTAGGGATGCACCATGCCGCCCTGGATGGGCCCGGGCCGCACGATCGCCACCTCGATCACCAGGTCTTCGTAGCAGCGCGGCTTCAGCCGCGGCAGCATCGACATCTGCGCCCGGCTCTCGATCTGGAACACGCCGATGGTGTCGGCGTCGCAGATCATGTCGAACACCTTCCGGTCGTCGTTGGGGATCTGGTGCATCTGCACCGTCGAGCCGCGCCAGCGGTTCATGTGATCGAGCCCGCGACGTATCGCGCTGAGCATGCCGAGCGCGAGCACGTCGACCTTGAGCATGCCCATGGCTTCGAGGTCGTCCTTCTCCCACTGGATGACGGAGCGGTCCTTCATGGACGCCTTCTCGACCGGCACCAGCCGCGTGAGCCGGGTGTGCGTGAGCACGAAGCCGCCCACGTGCTGGCTCAGGTGGCGCGGAAAGCCCTTGAGCCGCTGCGTCATTTCGATCCATTGCACCAGCTTGAGCTCGTCTTCCTCCACGCCGACGCGCGCGGCCGCCTTGAACAGCTGCTCGCCCAGCACGGTGTCGTCGAACCAGTAGTGGTCCTTGGCGAATTCGTCGATCAGCCGTTCGTCGATGCCCATGGCCTTGCCGACGTCGCGCAGGGCGCTGCGCGCGCGGTAGCAGATGACGACGGCCGCGATGGCTGCGCGATCGCGGCCGTACTTCTCGTAGATGTACTGGATGACCTCTTCGCGCCGCTGGTGCTCGAAGTCGACGTCGATGTCGGGCGGCTCGTGGCGGTGCCGGCTCAGGAAGCGCTCGAACAGCAGGTGGCCTTTTTCAGGATTGATCGCGGTGATGCCCAGGCAATAGCAGACCGCCGAATTGGCCGAGGAGCCGCGGCCCTGGCAGAGGATGTCCTGCGACTTGGCGAAGCGCACGATGTCTTCCACCGTGAGGAAGAACATCTCGTACTTCATCTCGACGATCAGCGCGAGTTCCTTCTCGAGCTGCGCACGCACCTTGGCGGGAATGCCCTCGGGGTAGCGAAGCGCCGCCCCCTCCCACGTCTTGCGCACCAGCGTCTCAGCCGGCGTCTCGCTGCTGCCCACGGTTTCGAGCGGGTACTTGTAGTTCTCGCGGATCACCTCGGGATCGAACCGGCAGCGTTCGGCCACCACCAGCGTATTCAGCAGCATCTGGGGCAGATAGAGCTCGGCCAGCCGCACCCGCTGCCGCAGGTGCCGCTCGGCATTGGGCTGCAGCGCAAAGCCGCATTCGGCCACCGTTTTTCCTTCGCGCACAGCCGTCAGCACGTCGTGCAGCGGCTTGCTCGAACGCGCGTGCATGTGCACGTCGCCGGCCGCCACCAGCGGCACGCCCGTTTGCTCGCCCGCCTGCAGCAGCGCGGCGAACCAGAGGTCGTCGTCGAGCTCGTTGAGCATTTCCACCGCCAGCCAGAGGTTGCCTGCGTAGAGCGTCTTGGCGGCCAGCAGGTCTTCATGCAGCGTGGCCGTGTCCGCGGCGGCGCCCGGCGCGCGGTGCGGCACGAAGAGAACCTGGCAGTCCTGCAGCGAGGCCACGTCGCTGTGCTCCCAGCTCACGCGGTACTCGCCCTTGGGCAGTTCGGTGTTGCGCGCGGCGGTGATGAACTCGCAGAGGTTGCCCCAGCCTTCCGTGCCGTTCGCGATCACCACCAGCCTGAAGCGCTCGAAGCGGAATTCGCTGCCGAACAGCAGCCGGAAGCCGGGGTTGCGCGGGAGCGGCGCTTCGTCGGGATGCTCGCGCTCGTATTCCGCGAGCTTGGCCGGCAGCTCGCGCAGGCAGACATGGGCGCGCACGATGCCCGCCACCGAGCATTCGTCGGTGATGGCCAGCGCCGTGTAGCCGAGCTGGTAGGCGCGCTCGACCAGTTCCTCGGGCGTCGAGGCGCCGCGCTGGAAGCTGAAGTTGCTGAGGCAGTGCAGCTCGGCGTAGTCGGGCAGCGTGGGGGCAGGCTTCCTGCGCAAAGGCAAGGGCAGCGCATGCACCTTGGCCGAGTTGCGCCCGCGCGGCTGCTTTTCGCTCAGGTCAGGCATAGAACCCCTGCAGGTACCAGCGCACCTCGGCCGGAGAAAAGCGCGCCGAGGGCCGCTCGCGAAAGATCCACACCAGGCCGGCCTCGGGGCTTTCCGCCACGTAGTAGTCGCGCATCGCCGGCTGGCCGCCGTCTTCCTTGCCGCCCCACCAGCCCGCCTCGATGCGCTGCGGCCCGACCAGCTTGCGCAGCGGGCCGCGGTAGCACGGGCTCTCGCCATCCATCTCGAGCAGCAGCGGCTCGGGCAGCAGCCAGGGCGGGTAGAGGGCATCGGGCTGCAAAGCCGCGGCCTTCGCTTGCTTGCCGGCCTTGTCCGCCAGCGCCTTGTCCTGCTGCAGCGCGGGGCGCCAGGCCTGCTTGCGCTCGGGCCGGTGGTCGGCCTGCGCAGCGGGCACCACCACCTGGTGCGCTCCGAGCCGCACGCTGAGCCGCTCGACCATCTCGTGCAGCCTGTCGCCCTTGCGGTTGTCCTCGGGCAGGAAGCTGGTGCTGGCGCCGGCCCACGGATCGGTCTCGAGCGTGCGCAGCCGGAGCCAGCTCGCAGGTGCCGCGAGCGTGGTGAGAGCCAGCTTTTCGGACAGCAGGCGGCGCAGGTGCGCCATGTCCTGCGTGGGCTCGGCCGTGCGCACGGTGACCTGCTGGTGCGGCGGCAGGTTCACGCCATTGAAGCGCTTGAGATCGAGCGTCCACTGCAGTTCGAGCGCACGCGCGCCGCGCTGGCGCGCGCGCAGCCAGATCTGCAGCGCCGCGAGCAGGCGGTTGGCCGACCACATCAATTCGGGTGCGGTCTCGGCCAGCGCGGGCAGCTCCAGCTTCTGCTCGAACACGTCGGGCAGCGTGAGCCAGTCGTGGCTTTCAGGTCGCAGGCCCCAGGCGGTGTCGAGCGCTTCGCGCAGTTCCACGCCAAAGCGCCGCGTGAGGCCGCCGCGCGGCAGGGCCGCCACCTCGCCCCAGGTGCGGCAGCCCAGGCGCGCGAGCAGGTCGAGGTGGGGACGCGCGGCCGTCAGCGTGTCCAGCGGCAGGCCGGCGGGAATGTCCCTGGGCCGGCTCTCGTTGCGCTCGAACAGGCGCAGCCGCGCCAGCGCGATCAGGCTCGTGGCGCCCTGCGCGCCGCGCATCACGGCGCCGGGCGCGGGGTTCTCGTGGGCCAGCTGGCGCATCAGCGACGAGCGCCCGCCCCACAGGCGCTCGCAGGCCGAGACTTCGAGCATCAGCGCCTCGTCCTGCCAGGCGACGTGCGGCGTGTAGCGCAGCGCCCACCAGCCCAGCGCCTCGGGCGTGGGAAGCACCGGGGCATCGGGCGCGTCGGCATCAAGCGACCACCGCAACGCGATCCAGTGCATTTCCGTTTCCTTTCCACGCGTCGATGCGCACCACGGTGGCCGACCCGGCTGCCTCGGCGGCCGGCGCCGTGCCCTGCTGCCGCAGCCGCAGCTTGCGGCGCAGCCGGGCGGCGGCCAGCAATGCGGCCATGCGCTCGTTGCGCGCGGGCAGCATGACGGGCGCGGCCAGCGGCGGACCGCGGCGCTTCAAGATGCGCAGTTCGATCTGCGACGCATCGGCCTCGCAGCTTTCCACCTGAAGGCGCAGCCGTGCCGGCGATGCGCCCTGCGCGGCCGATGCGGGCCGGCACACGAAGAGCAGCACCTCGTGCTGGGCGGCCGCCAATTGCAGCCGCCGCAGCTCGCCCACCCTGGCCTGCGGCAGCCAGGCCAGCACGGCCGCCACGTCGGCGCAGCGCAGCGCCTGCTCGCAGGCCCACAGCCGCGCGGCCGGCGCCTCGCTGCGGACCCACATCAGCGCCTCCACCGGCAGCCCCTGCGCCGCGAGCGCCGCCGCGCAGGGCTCGTAGGGCGCGCCGATCAGCACCACCGGCCCGCCGTGCGCGGCCACCGCCTGCGCCAGCGCGGGCAGCAGCAGGCGCCAGACATGCGCCTCGGGCGCGGTCTGCAGCAGCTCCGTCATGGCGCCGACCGGCCAGCCGCCTCCCGGCAACTCCGCGTCGAGCGCGGCGTGGCCGGTGGCAACCACCTGCGCGTCGGCCAGCCCGAGCTCGTCGGCATGCCAGACGCCGCGGCCCGCGGCAGCGGAAAAGGAGTCGAGGAAAGGGAGGCCCATGATTCAACTGTTAACTGTATTTTTATACAGTATTCCATGCATCGCAACCGCAAAGCCGGCTGGAGGGGCTTTTCTCGCGCGGTGGCCCTCTGCGCCGTCCCGGCCGATACTGAAAGCTCGAACGGCAAAGCCACCCCCGGAGGACTTTTTTTCCCGTGACCCTGCAGGCAAACGGTCTTTCCCTCACGCGCGCCCGGCTGCTGCGGCTGGGCATGGCGCTGTGCGCCGGCGCGGCGCTTCCCCCCGCATCCGCGCAGCAAGGCAGCCTGAAGATGAATACCCGCCCCATCCCCTCCACGCAAGAAGCCCTGCCGGTGGTCGGCTGCGGCACCTGGATCGGCTTCGACCAGCGCCCCGGCAGCGACGAATACCAGCGCCTGCCCGGCGTGCTCGACGCCCTCTTCGCAGCCGGCGGCACGGTGATCGACAGCTCGCCGATGTACGGCCGCTCCGAGGAAAGCACCGGCGAGCTGCTGGCCGCCATAGCGAAGCCGCGCGAGACCCAGGCCTTTCTCGCCACCAAGGTCTGGACCTCGGGCCGCGAGGCCGGCATCGCGCAGATGGAGCAGTCGTTCGCGCGGCTGCGCACCCAGCGCATGGACCTGATGCAGGTGCACAACCTGATGGACTGGAAAACCCACCTCGCCACGCTGCGCGGCTGGAAAGAGAAAGGCCGCGTGCGCTACATCGGCATCACGCACTACACGGCCTCGGCCTACCGCGAGGTCGAGGCCGTGCTGCGCGCCGAGAAGCTCGACTTCCTGCAGATCAACTATTCGCTCGACGCGCGCGAGGCCGAAGAGCGCCTGCTGCCGCTCGCGGCCGAGCGCGGCGTGGCGGTGATCGTCAACATGCCCTTCGGCGGCGGCGGCCTCCTGCGCCGGCTGCGCGGCAAGCCCCTGCCCGCCTGGGCCGGCGAGATCGGCTGCGCGAGCTGGGCGCAGGTGCTGCTGAAGTTCGTGCTGAGCCACCCGGCCGTGACCTGCACGATTCCCGGCACCAGCCGCGCCGAGCACATGGCCGACAACGCCGCGGCCGGCGCGGGCGCGTTCCCGGATGCGGCGTTCTGGCGCCGCAACGCGGAATCGATCGGGCTCTGAGCCGCCGCCGCTATTCGAACTTCACGTTGTGCTGCCGCACGGTGGCGCCGAAGGCCTCGTACTGCGCGCGGAAGAACTCGGCGAACTTCGCGGGGCTCATGCCGTAGCCCTCGAAGCCCTGCTGCACCAGCTGTGCATGCACCTCGGGCCGCTTGAGCGTGTTCTGCAACTCCTGCGACAGCTTGTCGGTGATCGCCTGCGGCAGCCCCGGCGGCCCGAAGAAGCCGGCCCAGGGCGTGATGGTGAGCTTGCCCAGCCCGAGCTCGCCGCCCGTGGGCACGTCGGGCAGCAAGGCGCTGCGCTGCGGCAGCAGCGTGACCAACGCGCGGATGCGCCCCTCCTTCACGAAGCCCGGCGCCAGCGTGCCGGTGGTGAACATCATGTGGATCTGTCCGCCCAGCAGGTCGGTCATGGCCTGCATGTCGCCCTTGTAGCGCGCGTTGACCACCTTGCGCTCGCCCAGCAGCTGCAGCATGGCCAGCTCCGAAGCGCTGTTGCTCGATGCCGAGTTGTAGGCGCCGGGCCTGGCCGCCACCATGGCCAGCAGCTCGTTCACGCTCTTCACCGGCAGGCTGGCCGGCACCACCAGGAACATCGAGAACTGGCCGGCCGAGCTGATCGGCGTGAAGGCCTTGAACGGGTCGTAGGGCGGCGTCGGCCGCAGCGTGGGCGCCGCCACCATTGCGGTGTTGGTGCCCATCAGCAGCGTATAGCCGTCGGGCTTGGCGGACGACGTGGCCTGCGCCGCCAGCACGCCGTCGGCGCCGGGGCGGTTCTCCACGATCACCTGCTGGCCGAGCTGCTTCGCGAGCCCCTCCGCGATGATGCGCGTGAGCGCGTCGGCGCCGCCGCCGGGCGCGAAGCCCACGATCAGCCGCAGCGGCTTGTCCGGGTAGCTGCTTTCGGCGCTCCAGGCCGCCGCGCCGGGCAGCATGGTCAGCGTCGTGCCGGCCGCGAGGGCCGCCAGAGTGAGGTTTCTGCGTCGCATGTCGTTGCTCCTTCTTCAGTCAAAAGAGATGCCGCACGCCGAGCTCCCAGCCCGACGAGCGGCGCCCGCCCGCCGGTGCCACGCCGCCGCTCACCACGTAACGCGCCTGCCCGCCGTTCATGAGCCGCGCATAGGTGCCGTAGAGCGCGGTGCGCTTCGAGAGGTTGTGCACGTAGCCGATGCCGAACTGGCGCGCGTCGTCGCGGTTGCGCGGCATGCCGTTGGCGTTGCGCAGGCTCTCGTCGCTGCGGTCGTCCAGGTAGGCGTAGCTCAGGCGGATGCGGCCGACCTCGAAGGCCGGAATGTGCGCGCCGATCTCGGCGGTGTTCTTGCGCACCGTGCCGGCAGCAAGCTTCACCGTCACCTTGTTGTAGAGCGCGAAGAATTTCGCAAAGCCCGCATCCCACGTGCCGCCGATGTTGGCATGCGTGTAGTTGCCGATGGCGGCGGTGGCGTCGAAGTGCGTGCGCGTGACGGCCGCCGCGATGTCGAACGCACCCGCGGCAAAGCCGAAGCGCGCACCGGCAAAGTTGCCGTCGTCGCGGTTCGGCGCAGTGGAGTCGTTCTCCCCGGTGCCGATCATCGCCATGCCGTAGAAGCCGCCGAGCCCGGCCGGCAGCCAGTAGCTCACGGTGTTGCTGCCCGTGATGCCGGTGGGCAGCGGCCCGGTGCCCGCACCCGCGAACGTGAGGTTGCCCGCGCGCGCCACGCCGTTGGCATTGAAGGGATCGAAGTAGATGCTGTTGTAGTGCGTGGGGATGAAGTCGCGGCCCAGGCGCAGCTCGCCGAAGTTCTGGTGCGACAGGCTCACGAAGGACATGCGGTCGAAGGTGATCGGCCCTGCCGTGCCCGCGCCGCTCGCCTGGTTGTTGCTGTTGCTCGGGCGGCCGGTGCCGTTGTCGGGGTTCAGGCTGCCTTCGAGCCAGAAGCCCGCGCGCAGGCCGCCGCCCAGGTCTTCGGTGCCGCGGAATCCGAGCCGGCTGGTCGAAAGGCCGCCGTTCGACAGCGCCCTGACCGAGCCGCCGCCCTCGCCCTTCGTGTATTGCACGCCGAGGTCCATTACGCCGAACACGGTGACGCTGGACTGCGCGTGCGCCGCGCCGCTGCCGGCCAGCGCCAGCGCCGACCCCATCAAGAATCTCTTCATGTTTTCTTGTCTCCTGCTTCTTCTCTTGGTTGAAAAACTCGGGAACGCGCGCAGGGCTGCGCCACCGGGTGCGCGCGGGGTTGCGCACCGGTTGGCGAAGGCCGGGGTGAAAAAGGTCTAGCCCGAGGGCTCGGGGCGTTCGGTGCGCACGAGCACGGCGCCTTTCGAGAGCGGGCTCACGTTGCGCCGGTACTGCTGCAGCCAGCCGGTGTCGAAGGCCGGCGGCGGCGCCTGCCAGTCGGCGCGGCGGGCAGCGAGTTCCGCATCGGTCAATGCGATATCGAGGCGACGCGCATCGAGGTCGATGGTGATCGTGTCGCCGTCGCGCACCAGGCCGAGCGGCCCGCCGAGCACGGCCTCAGGCGACACCTCGGCCACCACCAGCCCCTTGCAGACCAGGCCCGAGAGATGCCCGTCGGTCAGGATCGCAACCTGGTCGCCCAGGCCCGCGCCGTCGATCGCGAACACCACGCGCGAGGCGCCGCCGCCCATCGCCGGACCGCCGCAGGCACCGGCGCCGCGCATCACCACCACCTGGCCCGGCGCGATCTCGCCCTTCTTGAGCGCCGCAATGGCCGCGTCCGAGGTCCAGAAGCACACGGCCGGGCCCGTGAAGCTGCGCACCTTGCGCTCCACGATGCCGGTCTTGATCAGGCCCGATTCGGGCGCGAGGTTGCCGCGCAGCAGGACGATGGCGGGATGCGGCGCGACCGGGCGCTCGATGGGGCGGATCACCTCGGCGCTGGCGACTTCGGCGCCGCGCAGGTTGTCGGCCACGGTGCCGCCCGTGACGGTCAACGCACCGGTGTCGAGCAAGGGCGCGAGCTGCTTCATCAGCGCACGGCAACCGCCCGCCGCCTCGAAGGCTTCGATGCTGTGCTCGCCGATCGGCCGCACGCCGGCCAGCACCGGCGTCGCCGGGCCGAGGCTTTCGAACAGGCCGTACACGTCGACGCCGCACTCTCCCTCGGTCGACACGGCCTGCAGGTGCTTGGCCGTGTTGAGCGAAGCGCCGATGGCCAGCACCGCGCGCACCGCGTTGACAAAGGCGCCGGGCGTGAGGATGTCGCGCGGCTTCAGGTCGTCCCACACCATCTGCACGATGCGCGTGCCGGCGGCGCGCACGTCGTCCATCATCTTCGGGCTCAGCGCGGCCACCGGCGCGCTGCCCGGCAAGGCCATGCCGAGCGCCTCGCAGACGATGTGCATCGAGTTGGCCGTGCCCAGGCCCGAGCACACGCCCGGCCCGCGGATCGCCTCGCGGCTCATGCCCACGAGTTCTTCCACCGGCAGGTGGCCGGTGACCGCATGCATCGCGCCGATGAACACTTCCTCGATGTCCATGTGCTTGCCGCGGTATTCGCCGCTGGGCTGGTAGCCGCAGGGCACGAGCAGGGTCGGAATGTTGAGCCGCGCGGCCGCCATGAGCTGGCCCGGCACGGTCTTGTCGCACGAGGTGAGGCAGACCATGCCGTCGAGCTGCGCACCTTCGACCGCCACTTCGATGTCGTTGGTCACGAGGTCGCGCGCGCCGAGCATGTAGGCGCCGCGCGCGCCGGCGCCGGTGATGAAGTCGCTGGGCGCGGCCGTGCGGATCTCGAAGGGCACGCCGCCCGCGGCGCGGATCGCGGTCTTGATTTCCGCCGCCACGCGGTCGAGGTGGCTGAAGCAGGCAGCCAGTTCCGACGAGCTGTTGACGATGGCGATCTTGGGCTTCTCGCAGTCCTCTTCGGGAATGCCGAGCGCGCGCCAGTGCGCATTGCGCACCGACCACAGGTAGGAGCCGCGCGGGAAGTTGCTGCGCAGGGGACGGGTGGTCATGGGCGGTCTCCGGGTTTGTTCTTCTTGGTGATCTCGATCACGCCGCGGTCGGCGTCCACGCGCACCCAGTCGCCGGTTGCGATGCATTCGAGCGGGTCGCGCTCGAAGTCGGTCATCGAGGGCGCGTGCGTGACCACGGCGCCGAGCGCCATCTTGGTGGTCATCTCGTTGAACAGGAACGCCGCCGGCGCGGAGTTCATGAGCCGCGTCATGTGGAACATGGCCGACCAGCCCGACGAGCCCTTGGCGCCCGGAAACACCAGCACCTTGCCCGCGAAGCTCTGGCCGCGCAGTTCGTGCCGCGTCTCGATGACGGTGCCGGTGCGCGGATCGATGCCGCCCCAGCCCGAGATGCGGTCGCGCGTGACGAGTGCCTCGCCTTCGGCCACGCCGCCGACCACCTTGCGGCCGCGGATGACCAGAGGAACTATGTTGTGTGCGATTGCGCTCATGGTTTTGCTCCTTCCCCCTCTGGGGGAAGGTAGGGATGGGGGCGGGCAGAGCGCTCGATGGGTGCGCCGCCGGCCCCCACCCCGGCCCTCCCCCGGAAGGGGAGGGAGAAAGACAACGCAAGCCTGAAGCTCATTGCATGCCTCCATTCCACCGCCCCGTGCACGCCGCATCGATGCATTCGGCCGTGCTGCCGAACCACGCCTGCACGCCGAGGATCGCGGGCAGGTAGTGCGCCTGCTTGGCCGAATCGAGCGCCACCGTCTTCGTGCCCTTGGGCACGGCGCGGCTCATGGCGGAGCAGCTGTCGGTCATGAGGATGCCGCCCGCGTCCTCGATGATCCGGGTGTAGCCGTTGCGGTCGGCCAGCGACTTGATGGCGCGCGGCGTGAAGATCCACAGCTCGCAATCCGGGTGCACCTTGCGGCCCTCGATGAGCTGCGCAGCTTCCCAGATCTGCTCGATGGTGTAGTGCGGGCAGCCCAGCATCACGTACTGCACCTCAGCATCCTTGCCCGTCGCGTTGATCTTCTCGTAGGTGGCGCGGCGCTCGGCCTCGCCGTAGTGCAGCACCTCCACCGGCGCGCGGCCGCCGAGCGCCTGCTCGAGCGTCAGTGCTTCGGGCGTGATGCCCGCGATGTGGTACATCTCCACGCCGCCCGAGGACGAGGCCGCCGCGCCGAAGTGCTTGAGCCGCGGCAGGTTGGGCACGCGGCCGATGCCGCGCTGGCTGTGCACCACCGGCACGCGCTCCTGCACATGCTCGCCGATGTAGTAGCCCAGGAGCCCCCAGTCCTGCACCGACTCGACCTCGACATCGAGCTCGACCACATGCGTCGCGTGGCGGTTCTCGTCGAGGTGGTAGCCCCAGTAGGGAATGCGCCCGGTGAGCATGGCGGCGCCCGTGCTTTCGCGCCCTTCCGTGTTCGTGCGCGCGCCCAGAACCGAGTTGCAATACACCACCGCCGACGATTCCATCCACGCGCAGTGCTCGCCGCGCGTCGGGATGTTGCCGACCTGGTAGGGCGTGCAGGTGTTCATGATCTGCGCGCCCAGGCCCGCGGCATGGCGCTCGCTCTTGTTGTAGAACTGCACGATCTCCTCGCTCACGCCCATGCGCTCGGGCTGGCCGGGGTCGAAGCCCAGCTGCAGGTGGCTCGTGAAGACCTTGAACTTCGGAATCTCGACCGTCTCCTGGCTGTCGAGGCTGAACTCGGAGAACACCGCGTCCATGCCGCCGCCCTTGGCCAGCGCGAAGTCGCGCTGGAACGGCGTGGTCGAGGTGATGGTGGCGCAGACGTTGCGCGTTTCCACCAGCCGCTCGGCCCCCAGTGCCTCGCCGTAGCGCACCAGCAGGTCCATCGCCTTCTGCACGGCCGGTCCACCGCGGCCGTCCATCATGGCTTTTTCTTCATCGCTCAGGTGCATGGCCCTGTGTCTCCGTTTTTTTGTGTCGTGGGGGTCGGCCGGGGCTAGCCCGGCAAGGGCGTGGGCACGTGGCCACCGATGTCGCGCGCGATGGTGAGCGCGATGTCGTGCAGGCGCGGTGCCAGTTCGTTGCGCAGCCGTTCCTCGGTGAACACGAAGGCCGCGCCGCCGCCGTTGAGCGCCATCACTTCGCCGTCGGGCCCGATGAGGGGCACCGACACCGAGTTGATCTCGCGGTGGAACTCGCCCAGCGAAAGGCAGTAGCCCAGCCGCCGGGCCTCGCCGATGGCGCGCGTCATGCCGGGTGCGATGCTGTCCCACTCGGGGCCGCGCAGGAGGCGCATCGAATCGACCAGCTGGTTGCGCTGCGCCTCGGGCAGTGCCGAAAGATAGGCGCGGCCCAGCGCCGAGTTGGCCAGCGGCGCGCGCGAGCCCACGTCGAGCCGCGCCGACAGCATCGACGAGCGCGGCCGGCAGGCCTCGATCAGCACCATCTCCATGCCGTCGCGTATGGCCAGGTAGACCGAGGCGCCCACCTCCTCGGCCATCGCCTGCATGCTGGGCCGCGCGGCGGCGCGCACGTCGAGGCTGCCGAGGAACACGCGCGACAGCGACACCACGCCCGGTCCGAGCATGAAGCGGTCGGCCACCTGCGCGGCCTTGAGCATGCCCAGCGAGAGCAGCGTGGCGACGAGC
This sequence comes from Variovorax sp. V93, assembly GCF_041154485.1. Taxonomy (NCBI): domain Bacteria; kingdom Pseudomonadati; phylum Pseudomonadota; class Betaproteobacteria; order Burkholderiales; family Comamonadaceae; genus Variovorax; species Variovorax sp. V93. The sequence continues at coordinate 3,302,451 of NZ_AP028669.1, forward strand.
CGGTTGACCGTGGGCCGCGGGATGCCGGTGATGCGCGCGATGTCGGCATGGCCCAGCACGGGGCGCGCCTCGCTGAAGCAGCGCAGCACCGAGATGCCGCGCTCCAGCGCGCTCACGGTGTCGGCGCGGTCGCCGCGCGCATCGGCGGAATCGGCGGCGGAAAAAGAGGTGTCGTTTTTGTCAGTGGACATGGAAGAACCCTTTGCAAGACTCTGCAATGTAGAGGCTGGCGAAAGCGCGTCGGCCGGGTTCATGCGATTCAGATACCGGCTTCGGCCGCGGCCCGCGCCTGCGCGCCCTGCCCGGCGCCGGCACGCAGGTACACGCCCTGCGCGAGCAGCGCCGACTGCAGCGCGCCCACGTCGATGAAGCGCGGCTCGATGCAGCCCTGCGAGGCCAGCGCCGCCGCCACGCCCGCGGCCTGGCCGGTGATCCAGCATTGCGGGATCTCGCGCATGAAGCCGTGCGAGTTGCGGTCGCACGAGATGTGGCGCCCGCAGGCCAGCAGGCCGTCGAGCTGCTGCGGCACCAGCGCGCCGTAGGGAATGGAGATGTTCGGAAATTTCGGCGAGACCGCGGGCGTCACGCCCACCTCGTCGGCCAGTGCCACGCCGTCGGGCCACTGGCTGCGCAGCACCGCGCCCACGCCGGAGAGGCGCCGCGCATGGCGCACGCCGATCTGCGGCGCGCTCAGCATCAGGTAGGCCTCCTCGAAGCCGGGCGCATGCGCCTTGAAGTAGTCCAGGTGGGCGGCCATCGCGCGGTGCGAGCGCACTTCCACGGCCGTGAGGTCGTCCACGTCGAGCGCGGAGTAGCCCGACTGGCGCGGCCCCATGAACAGCGCCACGTCGTTGCGCCACGAGACGAAGGGCCGCTCGAACAGGCCGCACACTTCGCGCCCGCGCGCCATGAAGGCGCTGAAGGCCTCGGGCTGGCCGGCCTTGAACTCGATCCAGCGGTTCATGTCCACGCCGCCGAACAGCCACGAGGTGTTCATGCAGTGGTGCACGTCGGCCTCCTCGATGTCGTTCACGAAAGCCGCGCCGGCGCGCGCGAACAGGTCGCCGTCACCGGTGGCGTCGACCACCACGTCGGCCATGATCGCCATGCGGCCTTCCTTGCTCTCGAACACCACGCCCTTCACGGCGCCGTCCTGCACGATCGGAATCGCGGCCCACGAGTGGTAGATGAGCTTGACCTTGCGCTCCAGCACGATCTCCTGCGACAGCAGCTTGAGGCGCTCCGGGTCGATGGTGGGCGACCACGTGACCACGCCGTGGTACGCGGCCGTGCGCTGCGACCAGTGGGCGGCCTTGGCCGCGTCCTGCGAGCCCCAGTCTTCGCGCGCGGGTCCGGCAATGGCATCGGCCGGCAGGCGGTCGAACAGTTCTTCGGCAAAGCCGCGGATCACGAGCTGGCCTTCCCAGTCGGTCATGCGGTCGATCCAGATCACGAGGCCACCGGTGGAAAGCCCGCCCAGGTGGTTGTAGCGCTCGAGCAGCGCCACGTCGGCGCCGGCGCGCGCGGCGGCCGCGGCGGCCGCGGTGCCCGAAGGCCCGCCGCCCACCACCAGCACGCCGCAGCGGTGGTAGACCGGGATGTTCTTGCCGGGCTCGGCCCAGCTGCCGTGGTCAGGACGCTTGACGCGGCTGTCGCGGTCGAAGATGTCGGAGGACAGGATGCGCTCGTCGGTGCGGACGACAGTTTTCATGGATGAATGTCTTTGATGGGCTGTTGCGTCGTATTTTGATTTCAATGTTCATTTTGTCAAACACAAAAGCCTGAAAAAGGCGTTTATTCGGGGTATTCCCTAATCGATATGGATTTTTATGGTTTTCTAAACCAATATAAGAAGAACATTCCAACGGAGACATTGATGAAGAAACCCTGCGGCACCCGCCGCGCATTCGGCGCGGCGCTCGGCGCGGCGGCCCTGCTGGGCGTGGCGCCCCTGGCGCTGGCGCAAGACTTTCCCGTGCGCGGCGGCAAGCCGATACGCATCGTGGTGGGCTTCACGGCCGGCGGCGGCACCGATGCGCAGGCGCGCATCGTGGCGCAGAAGCTCGGCGAGGTGCTGGGCACCGGCGTGATCGTCGACAACAAGCCCGGCGCCAGCACCATGCTGGCCGCGAGCGAGGTGGCGCGCGCGCTGCCCGACGGCTACACGCTGCTCTATGCGCCCTCGTCGACCATGGCGCAGAACCCGCACACCTTCTCGCAGGTGCCGTACGACCCGTTCAAGGACTTCACCGCCATCTCGATGGGCGGCCGCGGGCCGCTCGTGCTGTCGGTGAGCACCAGCGTGCCGGCCCACAACGTGAAGGAACTCATCGCCTACGTGAAGGCGAACCCCGGCAAGGTGAGCTATGCCTCCTTCGGCGCGGGCACCTCGTCGCACATCTACGGCGAGGCCTTCGTGAAGAAGGCCGGCATCGACGCGGTGCACATCCCGTACAAGGGCGGCTCGGATGCGGCCAAGGACCTGATCGGCGGCCGCGTGCAGTACATGTTCGATTCGGCCTCCTCGGCCATCATCACCTCGGGCACCGGCAAGGTGAAGATCCTGGCAATTGCCGCGAACGAGCGCATCGCCGCGCTGCCCGAGGTCCCGACCTTCGCCGAGCAGGGCCTCGCAGGCCTCGACCTGCCGAGCTGGCTCGGCTTCTACGGGCCGGCCCACATGCCGGCGCCGGTGGTCGCCAGGCTCAACGCGGCGCTCACGCAGGTGCTGGCGATGCCGCAGGTGCGCGAGTTCTATCGCAGCGGCGGCTATGAAGCCGGGGCCAGCACCCCCGAGGAGTTTGCCGGCGTCACGCGCTCGACCTACGAGCGCTGGGGCGCGATGGTGCAGCAGGTCGGGCTGGCGAAGCAATGAACGCCGGGCCGCACTCCTTCATCGCCCGCCGGCGCGTTGCCGCGTGGCTCGGGTTCGCACTGGGCGCTGCCGCGCTGCCGTGCGGCGCGCTCGCGGCCGAGCCCGCCCCCTTCCCCGAGAAAGGCCGCAGCATCCGCATCGTGCTCGGCCTGGCGGCGGGCGGCGCCTCGGATGCGCAGGCGCGCTTCGTCGCCAACAAGCTCGGCGAAGTGCTGCAGACGCCCGTGATCGTGGAGAACCGGCCGGGCGCGAGCTTCATCCTTGCCACCGAGGAAGTGATTCGCGCCGCACCCGACGGCTACACGATGATGTACGCACCCTCTTCGGTGGTGGCGCAGAACCCGCAGACGCTGGCACAGGTGCGCTACGACCCGTTCAAGGACCTCACGCCGATCTCGCTCGGCGCGCGCGGGCCGCTGGTTCTCACGGTGCATGCGAGCGTGCCCGCGCGCACGGTGCAGGAGCTGGTGGCCTACATCAAGGCCAACCCCGGCAAGATGAGCTATGCCTCCTTCGGCACCGGCACCTCGTCGCACATCTACGGCGAGGCCTTCGCCAAGCAGGCCGGGCTGGACGTGGTGCACGTGCCCTACAAGGGCGGCGCCGATGCCGCGAAGGACTTTCTCGCGGGCCGCGTGCAGTACTACTTCGACGCCGCGCCCAACGCCATCCAGAACACCGCCACCGGCAAGGTCCGCATGCTGGCAGTGGCGGCGCCGAAGCGCAGCGCGATGCTGCCTGACGTGCCCACGATGACCGAGCAAGGCGTGAGCGGGGTCGACATGCCGAGCTGGCTCGGCTTCTTCGGTCCGGCGCGCATGCCGGCGCCGGTGGTCGCCCGGCTCAACGGCGCGCTCGCGCAGGTGCTGGCGATGCCCGCCACGCGCGACTTCTTCCGCCAGGGCGCCTACGAGGCCGAGTCGTCGAGCCCCGCGCAACTGGCCGAACTCACGCGTACGACCTACGACCAGTGGGGCGACACGATCCGCAGGCTGGGCCTGGTGAAGCAATAGCGAGGCTCCGGGCTCGCGCTTAAAGAGATATTAAAAACTCTGGGGCATCATTCGCACTGCTTTTCACGCGCCACGCCCCCATGCACCTGCTCCTGGTCGAAGACGATGCCATGCTGGGCGAGGCGGTGTGCGACGGCGCGCGCCAGGGCGGCTGGACCATCGACCATGTCTGCGACGCGCCCGCGGCCCGGCTCGCGCTGATCGACCATGCCTATGCCGCCGTGCTGCTCGACATCGGGCTGCCCGGCGAGTCGGGGCTTTCGGTGCTGCGCGCGATGCGCGGCCGCTACGACCCGACGCCCGTGCTGATGCTGACCGCGCGCGGCCAGCTCAGCGAGCGCATCCACGGGCTCGACGCGGGCGCCGACGACTACATCGTCAAGCCCTTCCAGTTCGACGAGCTCTGGGCGCGCGTGCGCTCGGTCATCCGCCGCAGCCAGGGTCGCGTGGTCCCGGTGTTCTCGCACGGCGACATCGAGGTCGACCGCAGCCGCCGCGTGGTGTCGAAGGCCGGGGTCGAGGTGACGCTGAGCGCGCACGAATACCGCACGCTGCTGGCACTGCTCGAGCGGCCCGGCCACGTGGTCACGCGCGACCATCTGCAGGACGCCGTCTACGGCAATGCGAGCGCGGTCGAGAGCAACACCATCGCCGTCTTCATCCACCAGCTGCGCCGCAAGCTCGGCGACGACCTGATCCGGACCGTGCACGGGCACGGCTACGTGGTGGGCCAGCCGCGTCCATGAGGCTGAACTCGCTGCAGGCGCGGATGATCATGGTGATCGCCGCGACCATCGCGCTGTGCTGGGCGGTGGCGCTCACGGTGCTGTTCGTCTACCTCACGCACAACAGGAACAGCATCTGGGACGACAAGCTCCAGACCGTCGCCACGCGCATCCTGCTGACCATTCCCGGCGAAGACAAGCTCAAGGGGCTGCGGCCGCGCGCCAACGGCCTTCAGCTGCGCGACGAGGCGCTGCCCGAGAGCGAGGCGTTCGCGTTCCAGATCTGGCTCGACGGCGACCGCCTGCTCGTGCGCTCGCCCGGCGCGCCCGACACCCCGCTGCGGCCGGGCTTCGCCGGAGGCGCGGCCACCAGCGTGATCGAGGGCGCGCGATGGCGCGTCTACTCCGCCTCGGACAAGACTGGCCGCGTGCATGTGCAGGTGGGCAATCTGCACAGCGTGGTCGACGCCGAACTGCGCGGGGACGCGATGACCGCGCTGGTCATCAACACGCTCTTGCTGCTGCTGGTGGGTGCGCTGATGTGGTTTGTGGTGCGCCGTTCGCTGAAGCCGGTGCTGGCGCTGGGCGAGCAGATGCGCCAGCGGCGCAGCTTCGACCTCACGCCGCTCTCTCCGGCGCCGCTGCCGCGCGAACTGCATCCGCTGGTCGCGTCGTTCAACCATGCGCTGCGGCAGCTCGACGAAGCGGTCGAGGGCGAGCGCCGCTTCATCGGCGATGCGGCGCACGAGCTGCGCACGCCGCTCTCGGCGCTGCAGGCGCAGGCCCAGATCGCGCTGCGCGCACTCACCGCGGCCGAGAAGGACATCGCACTCGCCAAGCTGCTCGCCGTGGCCGAGCGCAGCACGCGCCTGTCGGAGCAGCTGCTCGACCTGGCGCGCCTCAATGCGGGCGCCAACGCGCCGCAGCATGCGCCGGCCGATCTGGGGGCGCTCGTGATGCACGTGGCGAACGAGTTCGACGTGCATGCGCTCCAGCACGCGCGCACCATCCTGCTCGACGCGCGGCCGTGCGCCATTCGCTGCGACATCGACGAGATCGGCATCCTGTTGCGCAACCTGGTCGACAACGCGCTGCGCTACACGCCCAAGGGCGGCCGCGTGCGCGTGAGCTGCGGCCACACGGCGGGCACCGAACCCGACGAGGCCCGGCGCGTCTACCTCGAGGTGGCCGACGACGGCCCGGGCGTGCCGGCCGCGGAGCGCGCCTCGATCTTCAAGCGCTTTCACCGCGTGGCCGGCACGCCGTCGCGCGGCAGCGGCATCGGGCTGTCGCTGGTGGCGGGCATCGCCGAGGTGCATCGCGCGACCATCGAGACCGGCGCCGGACTCGACGGCCGCGGCCTCGGCATTCGCGTGCTGTTTCCGGCGTTGGGCTCCGCCGAGGCTCCCGCGCTTCAGAATCTGTAGAGGTAGCCGACGCGCACGCCGGTCTGGCTCGACCGGCCGACCAGCGGGCTGTTCTTGATGCCGCTGCCGAGGCGGGTGCCGCTGAGGTCCAGGAACAGGGTCTGCTTCGGCGCCACGGCGTAGTCCACGCGCAGGCCCAGTTCGACGTTCGCGGCGGCGTCGCCGTCGTAGCGGGCGCGGTCCGGGCGGGCTTCCGCTGCGCGCACGCCGTAGTAGTAGTCGACGTACTTGCGGTCGACCCAATGCACAGCGAGCCGTGGCGTGAAGCTGAAGGCACCCGAGGTGAAGCGGCGGTCGGCCTGCAGCTTGAACCGGGTGCCCTTGCTGTGCCCGGAGGCGTCGGCCAGCAGCTCGGCCGACAGGTTGGCAAACTCGTTGCGCCAGATCGCGGCGCCCCCAAGCCAGATGCTGGCCTTGCGTTCCTCCATGCCGGCCAGGTAGGGGGAGTCTTCGGCCTCGTAGCCGTCCGACGCGTAGCGCGCACGCAGCCGGAACGACACCGGACCCGCGGAAGGGAGCTTCAGGTCGAGGCTCGGGCCCGCAACGCTGACCCACCGGTTCTCGTAGGTGACCATCGGAATGGCGATCGTCTTGTCGTCGAATTCGCGGTAGGGCTTGCGGTCCATGCCCGCCGCGATACCGAGACCCCACTGGGACCCCCCGGCCTGGAACTTCTCTTCGTCGGACTGCGCCCAGGCGAGTGGCATGCAGGTGGCGGAGACGGCGCCCATGGCAATGGCCGCGAAGGCCGAGCGGCCATGGAAACGGGGGCCTCGGGCGGCAAGGCGGGTTGGCTTCTTCATCAGGATCCTCAGGGTGGAAAGTCGAAGGTTCGAAGCGGCATCGCCGCCTCGCCGCCGATGCTGACCCTGAGGCTTTAATAACTCTTTAGGCTTTTTAAGATTCGATGAATGGCCCGGCGCTCAGCCCAGGAAGCGCAGCAGCATCCGGTTGAATTCATCGGCGCGCTCGTACTGCGCCCAATGTCCTGCCCCGTCGATCACCACGCCTTCGCGCCGCGGATGGCCGGCCGTGAGCTGCGCCACCAGCGGCCGCGGATCGGCGGTGACGTCGTACTCGCCCCAGAGCAGCAGCTGCGGCCCGCCGAGCGTGTCGAGTGCGGCCTGCAGGCCGCCCGCCTGCGACACGTCCTTGCTGCGAAAGCGCGTGCCGTGGCAGGAAATGTCGTGGATCTCGAACGCCACCGGGTCGATCGCGGCCTTGTCGTGCAGCATCAGCGCGGCCAGGTTGTGCAGCAGCGCGGCGCGTTCCTGCTCGCGGCTGGGCGCAGCACGCCAGTTGATCATCTCTACCGCCATGCGCCGCATCGTGCCGTGGCCGCCGCTACCCACGAGCGCCAGGCGCCGGATGGCACCGCGCCGCACCGCGAAGCGCGCCGCGGTGAGCCCGCCGAAGGAGAAGCCGCCCAGGTCGATGGGCGTGCCCGCGCCGATCAGCTGGTCGAGCGATCCGCCCAGCGCATCGAGCAGCGGGCCGAGCGGATCTTCGCCGGGCGCTGCGCGCGGCGGCGCGTCGGAATCGTTGAACCCGGGCATGTCGGGCAGCCACAGCGTGCGCCCGGCCGAAAGCGCCTCGACGTTGCGCAGCCAGTGCATCCAGCTGCCGTGGCCGCCGTGCAGCAGCACCAGCGGCGCATCGGTGTTGTCGTCGCCGAAGCGGCGCCAGCAGACGCGAACGCCGCCGTGCACCACGTCATGGCGCGTGCCGCTCGCGGCGATGCGTTCGATCAGCAGGCGGGCTTCGGTATTGAAATCTGAATCGGGAATGGAAGGCATCGCCCGATTCTGCCAACGCGCAGCCTTTTCAGCTGGCGCCGGCGCCGAAGCGGTAGCTCGACACCACGAGGCCGCCCATGAAGGCCTCTTCGTGATAGACGCGTTCGCCGGGCTCCTGCTCGGCCGCGCCGACCGCCACCATCAGCGGGATCAGGTGCTCCTCGCGCGGATGCGCCATGCGCGCCGACGGTGCGGCGGCCCAGTCCTGCAGCCGCTGCACGCGCTCCTGCGGCGGCGACTGCACTGCCGTGTGGTCGAGCCAGTCGCCGAAGGCCTTGGATACGCCGTGCGCCTGCGGGCCGAAGTTGCGCAGGTTGTGATAGCTCAGGCCGCTGCCCACGATGAGCACGTTCTCGTCCCGCAGGGGCGCAAGCGCGCGACCGAGCGCCAGGTGCTCCGCCGGATCGAGCCCGCGACGCAGCGACAGCTGCACCACCGGCACGCCGGCCTCGGGGTACATCGCCTTCATCGGCGAGAACATGCCGTGGTCGAAGCCGCGCTCGGGATCGATGGCCGCCGGCAGCCCGGCCGCCTCCAGCAGCGACTGCACGCGCCGCGCCAGCTCGGGCGAACCCGGTGCGTCGTAGCGCACTTCATAAGTGTGGGCGGGAAAGCCGCCGTAGTCGTAGATCATCGGCGGACGCGGGTTGCCCTGCACCGTGAAGACCGGCGCCTCCCAATGTGCCGACACCATGAGGATGGCGGCGGGCGTGCGGCCGATCTGGCGCGGCATGTCGGCCAGCGCCGCGGCCAGCTGGTCATAGACGCCGCCCATCTCCTTCTTCATCCAGGGCCAGGGGCCGCCGCCGTGCGAGATGAAGTACGTGGGCAGGCGCGAGGTGGTGTTGTCGTGGGTCAAGCCGATGCTCCTTGAAGGCGTTGCATCGACTGTAGACATTTCCCACCAGGAAATCGACAGGCTACGATGCATCGATTCATTTCCTCACAGGAAACCATCCATGGACCGTCTGACCAGCCTGCGCGTGTTTCGGGAGGTTGTCGAATCGGGCAGCTTCGTGGCCGCGGCCGAGCGGCTGTCGATGTCGCCGCCGATGGCCAGCAAGCATGTGGCGCAGCTCGAGAAATCCCTGGGCGCGCGGCTTTTGCACCGCTCGAGCCGCCACCTGAGCCTGACCGAGGCCGGCACCGCCTGGTACGAGCAGAGCCGGCGCGCACTCGACCTGCTCGATGCCGCCGAGGCCGCCATCGGCCAGACGAGCGAGGCGCCGCGCGGCCAGCTCAAGGTGAGCGCGCCGGTGTGGTGTGCCACGCCGCGCTTCGCGCGCGTGCTGGCCGACTACCGCGAGCGCTTTCCGGAAGTGCTGGTCGACATCCACCTGGAGAACCGCAAGGTCGATCTCGCGGCCGATGGCTACGACCTCGCGTTGCGCGCCACCCAGGAGCCCTCCCCGGCGCTGATCGCGCGGCCGCTGTGCCGCGTGCCCTTCCACCTGGCAGGCACGCCCGCCTACCTGCGCCGCATGGGCGGCAACCCCACGCTGCCGGCCGACGTGGGCCGGCTCGGCGCCATCGTGCCGAGCTACGTGAACCTCGACAACCTCTCGCTCAAGGGGCCGGGCGGGCGGATGTTTGCGCTGCGGCTCACGCCGGCGCTGCGCTCGGACGACACCACGCTCACCTTGCATGCGGTGCGCGCGGACATGGGCATTGCCTTCCTGCCCGAATGGCTGGTCGACGACGACCTGGCCACGGGCCGGCTGGTGCGGCTTTTGCCCGACCACGCCTCGCCGCCGGTCACGCTGTTTGCCGTGTACACCAGCCGCCAGTACATGGCGCCCAAGCTGCGCAGCTTCATCGACTTTCTCGGCGAGCGGCTGGGCGGCCAGCCGCACGCGGCGGCAAAACGCACCCTTTCGGGGCAAGGACATGCCACCCCGGGCTAAAGTCGCGGCTTCCCCTGGAGACCGCACGCCTTGTTCCGTTTCTTCGAAAAACTGCTCCATCCCTATCCCGCGGCCGAACCGTCGCCTCCCCCGACGGGCTTCTTCGCCTTCCTGTGGGCCTGCACCCAGGGCCTGCGCCTCAAGATGGCCGTCATGGCGGCGCTCACCGCGGCCATCTCGGGCTTCGAGGCGCTGCTGTTCGCGATCCTCGGGCGCATCGTCGACTGGCTCGGCGGCCAGGTGCCGTCGCGGCTGTGGGCCGAGCGCGGCGACACGCTGGCGTGGCTGGCCGCGCTGCTGGTGATCAGCATCGGCGTGGTCGCGCTGCAGACCATCGTCAAGCACCAGACGCTGGCGGTGAACCTGCCGATGCGCCTGCGCTGGAACTTCCACCGCGTGATGCTGGGCCAGAGCATGGCCTTCTACCAGGACGAGTTCGCGGGCCGCATCACGGCCAAGGTGATGCAGACCGCGCTCGCGGTGCGCGACACCCTGTTCGTGCTGGCCGACGTGGTGGTGGCGATGGGCGTGTACGTGGTGACCATCATCGTGCTGGTGACCGTGCTCGACGTGCAGCTGGTGCTGCCCTTCATCGTCTGGCTGGTGCTCTACGCGGGTGCGCTGATGTACTTCGTGCCGCGGCTGGGCAAGGTGGGCAAGGCGCAGGCCGATGCGCGCGCGCTGATGACCGGGCGCGTGACCGACGCCTACACCAACATCGCCACCGTCAAGCTGTTCTCGCACACGCAGCGCGAGGCCGGCTTCGCGCGCGAGGCGATGCGCGAGTTCATGCACACGGGCTACGGCCAGATGCGGCTGGTGAGCGCCTTCGAGATCGTCAACCACACGCTCAGCATGGGCCTGACCGCGGGCATGGCCGGCACCGCGCTGTGGCTCTGGTCGAACGGCACGGTGGGCGTGGGCGCGGTGGCAGCGGCCACCGCGATGGCGCTGCGCCTGCAGGGCATGTCGCACTGGATCATGTGGGAGATGACCAGCCTGTTCGAGAACATCGGCACGGTGCAGGACGGCATGAAGACGCTGTCGCGCCCGCGCACCGTGCTCGACGCGCCCGATGCCGGCGTGCTCGAGGTGCCGCGCGGCGAGGTGCGCTTCGAGCATGCGAGCTTCCGCTATGCGGATGCGGGCCGCCGCGTCATCGACGACCTGAACCTGGTGGTGCGCCCCGGCGAAAAGATCGGCCTGGTCGGCCGCTCGGGCGCGGGCAAGTCGACGCTGGTCAACCTGCTGCTGCGCTTCCATGACCTGGAGAGCGGCCGCATCCTGATCGACGGGCGCGACATCGCGCACGTGACGCAGGATTCTCTGCGCAGCCACATCGGCATGGTCACGCAGGACACCTCGCTCATGCACCGCTCGGTGGCCGACAACATCGCCTACGGCCGGCCCGATGCCACGCCGGCCCAGATCGAAGCGGCCGCCCGGCGCGCCGAAGCGCACGACTTCATCCAGACGCTGGGCGACGCCAGCGGCCGGCAGGGCTACGAGGCGCACGTGGGCGAGCGCGGCGTGAAGCTCTCGGGCGGCCAGCGCCAGCGCGTGGCCATTGCGCGCGTGATGCTCAAGGACGCGCCGATCCTGCTGCTCGACGAGGCCACCAGCGCGCTCGACTCCGAGGTGGAGGCCGCCATCCAGCAGAGCCTCTACCGGCTGATGGAAGGCAAGACCGTGATCGCGATCGCGCACCGGCTGTCGACCATCGCGGCGATGGACCGGCTCATCGTGCTCGACGAGGGCCGCGTGGTGGAGGAAGGCGACCACCGCACGCTGATGGCGCAGGGCGGACTCTATGCACGGCTGTGGGCGCACCAGAGCGGCGGCTTCCTGGGCGACGATCTCGACGAGGAAGAAGAAGCCCTGCGGGCCTGAGTGCCTGAGCCTATGCCGGCGATTTGTCAGCAAGAGTTACGGCCGTGCGGGGCGGGCGCCCGGACGGTCTTCGCGAGTCCTACAGCACAGGCCGCCACCCGCCGACAGCAACCGGACATCCCGGGCGCGATGCTGGAGCTGTCGTCAACAACGAGGAGTCCTCGCGTGAATTCCATCATTTACATCGTCGGTCTGGTCGTCGTGGTCGTGGCCGTGCTTTCGTTCTTCGGCCTGCGCTGAAACCGGGCACGCGTTTTCGACTCGCCTGCTGAACAACAACGGGGCCGTTCGCGCGGCCCCGTTTCTCATGGGTCACCCAAAGCGCGCCGGGCATAATTCGCGCGCCCCGGCACTTGCGGGGCACCACTTGCTGCGAAGGGACCCTGTTGACCAACACCGCGTTGCGCGAACCTGCCTTTCCGGACGCGGTCGTCACCGAAGCGATCCGATGGACCGAGGAGAAAGGTCCGCTCGACGACGCAGAGGTCCTGCGCGCGGCCCTCGCCCGCGCTTCCGGCGCGCCGGCACGCATCACCGCACGCGCGCTCCTGCTCGGCGAACGCATCGGGCTGCAATCCGAACTGGCACGCGCCCGCCACTGGGCGCCATGGGTGCTGCTCGGGCTGGTGGCGCTCATCGTCATGGCCGGCCTGGGCCTCGCGGGCAACGTGGTCGGCGGCGGCGAGCGGCACATCAACGTGATCGTCGCGCTCGCGAGCCTGCTCGGCCTGCATGCGCTCACGCTGCTGCTCTGGCTGGCCGGCCTGTGGCTGCCGCTGGGCGCGTTCAACACCAGTTCGCTCGGCTGGATCTGGCTGTCGCTCACCGCGCGCGTGGCCGGCGGCAAGCGCGGCCAGGCGCCGGTGCTGGTACGGGCCGCCACCGGGCTGCTCGCGCGCGCCAGGCTGCTGCCCTGGGCGCTGGGGCTGGTGAGCCACGGCATCTGGTCGCTCTCGTTCGCGGTGGTGCTGGCCGCGCTGCTGTTCGCGCTGGCGTTCCGCAGCTACACGCTGAGCTGGGAGACGACGATCCTCGACCCGGCCTTCTTCGTACACGCCGTGCAGGTGCTGGGCTGGGCGCCGTCGCAGATCGGCTTTCCGGTTCCCGACGCCGCGACCGTGCTCTCTGCTTCTCCCGGCGCCGCGGGCCAGCGCACGTGGGCGCTGTGGCTGACCGGCTGCATCGTGGTGTACGGGCTGCTGCCGCGCCTGGCGCTGGTGCTGCTGAGCGCGGCGATGTGGCAGCGGCGCCGCGCCGCGCTGCGGCCCGACTGGAGCGATCCTTACTACCGCAGGCTCGCGGCGCGCTTCGCTGCGCTCGCGCCGCCCGCCATCGTCGATGCCGATCCGGGGCGTGCGCCGGGCTCGGCGCCCGCGGGCCTTGCGCCTTCGGATCTGCGCGATAGCCTGTTCGTCATCGGCTTCGAGCTGCCTGCGGATACGCCGTGGCCGCCCGAGGGCCTGCCCGCCATCACCCCTGCCCAGGTGCAGCGCATCGACGGCAGCGCCCCCGCGCGCCGCGCGCTGCTCGACCAGTTGGCGCAGGCCCGTCCGCGTACCGTGCTGCTGGTGTGCCACGCCGCATCGAGCCCCGACCGGGGCACCGAACGCTTCCTGCGCGAAGTGCTGGCCCATTGCGGCGAATGCCGGCTCTGGCTGGCACCGGCCGCCAGGGACATGCCCGACGCGAACGCATCGCAGCGCTGGATCGACTGGCTGCAGGGCACCGGCTTGCTGCGCGTCGCAGCCACGCCCCGGCTCGAAGACGCATTGCAAGGCCTCGGCACCACCCCATGACGCAGCAGCATCAAGCCATCCGCATCGCCGTGGTCGGCCACACCAACGCGGGCAAGACCTCGCTGCTGCGCACGCTGACGCGGCGCGCCAATTTCGGCGAAGTGTCGCAGCGCCCCGGCACCACGCGCCATGTGGAGTCCATCGATCTCGAGGTGAACGGCCAGGCCGCCGTGCGCTTCTTCGACACGCCGGGCCTCGAGGACGCGGTGGCGCTGCGCGAGCACCTGGCCGGCTTCGATGCGCAGGCCACGCCGCCCGAGCGCATCCGCCAGTTCCTGCAAGGCCCCGAAGCGCATGGCGTGTTCGAGCAGGAAGCCAAGGTGCTGCGCACCATGCAGGGCATCGATGCGGCCTTCCTCGTGATCGACGTGCGCGAACCGGTACTGCCCAAGTTCCGCGACGAGATCGAGCTGCTCAACTCCTGCGCCCGGCCCGTGCTGCCGGTGCTGAACTTCGTGCGCGATGCGGCCAGCCGCGAGCCCGACTGGAAGGAACTGCTCTCTGCCTACGGCCTGCACGTGCAGGTGCGCTTCGACGCCGCAGCGCCCTTCGTGGGGGCCGAGCGCGAGCTCTACGGCGACCTGTCGACCTTGCTGCGTGACCGCCGCGAGCAGCTGCGCGCGGTGGTGGATTCACTCGCCGCCGAAGCCACGGAGCGCCGCGGCGCGGCCTGCGCGCGCATCGCGGAACTGCTGGTCGATGCCGCCGCGCTGCGCCGCACGGTGCCGGCCGAGGAGTTCGCCGATACGGCGCGCCGCAAGGCCTTCGTCGCGGCCTTGCAGAAGGACGTGTTCGACAAGGCGCAGCGCTGCACCGACGACCTGCTCGCGCTCTACGGCTTCCGCCAGGACGATGCGGGCGAGGCGCCGCTGCCGCTCATCGAAGGCCGCTGGACGCTGGACTTCTTCAGCCCCGAAGCCCTGAAGGACGCAGGCCTGCGGCTCGGCAAGGGCGCGGCCATCGGCGCGGCCGTGGGCGTGGTGGCGGACCTGGCCGTGGCCGGCATTTCGCTGGGCACGGGCGCGGCGCTGGGCGGCGCCATCGGCGGCGCGGTGTCGCAGGGCTGGGGCCCGTTCGGCCGCAAGCTGGCGAACCGGCTGCGCAACGTGCACGAGCTCACGGTCGAGGACGGCGTGCTGTTTGCGCTGGTGGCCTGGCAGCTGAAGCTCACGCGCGCACTGGAGCAGCGCGGGCATGCGGCCACGGGGCGCATCGCGGCCGAAACGAGCGCGACGCAGGACGCGCCGACGCGCGCCACGGCCGCCGCGGTGCGCGCGGCGCGGCCTGCACGCAGCCATCCCGAATGGGAATCGGCGGGCCTGGCCTCGCGCGGCTTCTGGCGCCCGGCACCGCAGCGCGACGCACTCGCGGCCGATCTCGCGCGCATGCTGCAGGGTGCCTTCGAGCCCTGAGCGCCGCTCCTGCCTTCGCTTGCAGGCGGAGGCGCCGGATTCCTACGTGCTGGCGCTGCCGTGCGCCCCACGCTTTGTTCGAAGACATCGACGGCACGCGGGGTGCCGTTCGCCTTTTGGTCTTCACCGAAGAAGGAGCATCCATGGCCGTCGAATGCAAACTGCTCGCCACCCCCTTGATCGGGCGCGTGTGGCAAGGCCGCACCCCCATTGCGCGCGCCGACGAATACCTGCGCTACAGCTTCGAGCATGGCATCCAGGAGATCGCGAAGAAACCGGAATGCCTGGGCGTGCAGTACTTTCGCAAGCTGAACGGCGAGACCGCCGAATTCAGGACCGTCTCCTACTGGCAATCGATAGCGCACATGCATGCGATGCACGCGCAACGCGGCGATCCGCTGCGCGTGGCGCCGCTGGCGCGCGATGCCGAGTTCCTGCTCGAGCTGCCGGAATTCGTGGACATCGTCGAGGTGCACGTCAACTCGTTCGGCACCGGCAGGTAGCCTCCAGTCCTAGCTTTCGAGCAGATCCTCCGGCCGCAGCGGCAACCGGCGCAGGCGCTTGCCGGTGGCATGGAACACCGCATTCACGATGGCGGGCGCCACGCCGACCATGGCCACTTCGCCCAGGCCCTTCACGCCCATGGCGTTGAGCCGCGTGTCGGGCTTGCCGACGAAGTCGACATCGATACGGCCGATGTCCGCCGCCACGGGCAGCACGTATTCCGCAAGGTCCGCGTTGAGGAAGCCGCCGTAGCGCGCGTCCACCTCGCTCGCCTCGCGCAGGGCGGCGCCAATGCCCCACACCACGCCGCCTTCGACCTGGCTGCGCGCGGTGCGCAGGCTGGCCACCGTGCCGCAGTCGGCCACGCTGAGCACGCGCGGCACGCGGATGCGCCGCGTGGTGGGTTCGATGCGCACCTCGACGAAGTGCGCAATGAAGCTGAAGGCGACGAAATCCGGGTACACCGGCCCCGCCGCGGCGGGCAGGCCGCCGGTGAGCCGTCCGAAGACCTGCTCCGGCTGGCCCGGCGCGCGCATCCGGCTCTCGGCCTCGGCAAAGGGACGGCCCGAGGCACGCAGCAGCGCCACGGCCGTGGCGCCGTTCGCATCGCCTTGCGCACCCGCGTTCTGGCGCAGGTCGTCCATGAGCCGCTGCGCGGCTTCCTGCACCGGCGGCAAGGCGGTGGCCGTGCCCCAGGAACCGGCGGTCAGGTGCTGCGGCGCGGCGGCGGTGTCGCCGACCAGGATCTCCACCGCGGCCACCGGCGCGCCAAGCACGCGCGCCACCGTCAATGCAATGGCGGTGCGAATGCCCTGCCCCATCTCGTGGCCGCCCACCGCGACCCGCACCATGCCGCTCGCGTCGAGCCGCACCTTGGCCACGGCCGGTGCAATCGCCGCCTTGTAGGCACCGGCCGCCACGCCCCAACCGATGAGGCCGCCGTCGGGCGCGCGCATCGAGCGCGGCGCCATCGTGCGGCGCGCCCAGCCGAACGCGCTGCTGCCCTTGGCAAGGCACTCGGCCAGGTGGCGCGACGAAAAAGGCTTGCTGCTGAGCGGATCGACGGCCGTGTCGTTCGCCAGGCGGAACGCGACCGGGTCGCGGCCGAGCGCGTAGGCCATCTCGTCCACCGCGCTTTCGAATGCGAAGGCGGCCGGATGCTCGAACGGCGCGCGCATGTAGCCGGGCGTCTGCACGTCGGTGCGCACGAGCCGCTCGCGGCCGAGGAAATTGCCGATGCCGTAGAGCCGCGAAGTGATCTCGGTGCCGCTCGACGGAAACAGGTCGTGGCGCGAGGTCTGCTGGTCGATCTCGTGGATGGCGGCGACCAGCTTGCCGCCGCGGTCGGCGCCCAGGCGCACGCGATGGCGGCTCGCCGGCCTGAAGCTCGCGTTGTGGAACAGCTGGCTGCGCGACAGCACGAGCTTGACCGGCCGGCCCAGCGCACGCGCCGCAATCGCCACCAGCGCGGTGTGCGACTGCAGCGAATTCTTCTGGCCGAAACCGCCGCCCACCGTGGGCGACAGCACGCGCACCCTGGCCGGCTCGATGCCGAGCTGCTTCGCCAGGCCGTGGCGCACGCTTTCGGCATTCTGGGTCGGCTCGTGGATGGTGAGCACGCCGTCGGCGCTCCACTCGGCCACGGTCGCGATGATTTCCATCGGGTTCTGGTGCTGGATCGGCAGCTCGTAGGCCGCGTCCACCGTGAAGGCCGCGCCCTGAAGCGCGGCTTCGGCGTCGCCCGCGCGCCGGTCGGCGAACATGGGCTGCGGCAGCAGGGCCGATTGCGCCTGCGGCTGGGCGTCGGGCGCATCGATGGTCGCCACGAAAGGGACGGCAGCGTAGGTCACGGCCACCAGCGCCGCGGCCTCGCGCGCGGCCTCGGGCGTGTCGGCCACCACCATCGCCACGGTCTGGCCGCGGTAGGCGATCTGCGGCGAGCGCAGCGGATAGAAGCTCTGGAAGCCGAAGCCGCCGCCCATCAGGAAGCCGCCGGTGTCGAAGCTGCCGATGTTCTCGTGCGTGAACACCGTGCGAACGCCGCGCACGCGCTGCGCCGCTGCGGTGTCGATGGCGGTGACGCTGCCGCGCGCAATGCGCGAGGGCACCAGCGCGGCATGCAGCAGCCCGGCGCGCGCATCATCCGCCGCATAGCGCGTGGCGCCGCGCACCTTGTCGCGTGCGTCGACGCGCTCGGCGCCCGCGCGGGTCGTGCGCTTCGTCATCACCGTCTTGAGGTTCGTTGCCATCTTCAGCTCCTTTCCCTGGCCAGCATCAGCGCATCGGTCACCGTTTCGATGCCGAGCGCCACCTTGAACGCGTTGTGCTCGAGCGGCTTCGCGCCCTCGAAGGCAAGCTCGGCAGCGCGCCGCGCGGCCGCGCGTGTGAACGGCTGGCCGACCAGGCTGCGCTCGGCCTCGGCCGCGCGCCACGGATGTGTTGCCACGCCGCCGAGCGCAATGCGTGCGTCGGACACGCGGTTGCTCCTGAGCTCCAGGGCCACGGCCGCCGAGGCGAGCGCAAAGGCATAGGACTCGCGGTCGCGGATCTTGTGGTACGTGGAGCCCCGGCCGATCGCCCCGCGCGGCACGCGGATGCGCACGATCAGCTCGTCGGCCGCGAGCACCGTTTCCAGGTGCGGCGTCGCGCCCGGTGCGCGGTGCAGTTCGCGCACCGGCACCGTGCGTTCGCCGCGCGGGCTGACGGTGTCGACGAGCGCATCGAAGGCCACCAATGCAACGGCCCAGTCGCCCGGATAGACGGCCACGCAGGCGTCGCTGCCGCCCAGCACCGCATGGCCGCGGTTCTGGCCGCCCACGGCCGAACAGCCGCTGCCGGGCACGCGCTTGTTGCAGGCGAACTCGGGCCCGCCTCGAAAGTAGTCGCAGCGGGTGCGCTGCAGCAGGTTGCCGCCCACGGTCGCCATGTTGCGCAGCTGTTGCGAGGCGGCCTTCCACAGCGACTCCGACAAGGCCGGGAATTCGCGCTGCACCACGGGGTTGTCCGCCACGTCGCTCATGGCCGCGAGCGCGCCGATGCGCAGTTCGCCGCGGCTGGCGGTGTCGACTTCGCGCAGGCCCTCGATGCGGGTGATGTCGATCACCGTGGCCGGCGCTTCCACGCCGAGCTTCATCAGGTCGAACAGCGTGGTGCCGCCCGCGAAGTAGCGCGCGCCGGGCTGGTTCTGCGCGAGCAGCTGCATGGCTTCGCCGGTGCTGCGCGGACGCAGGTAGGCGAAGTCATGCATGGCGGCTGCCCTCCATGCGGCGCATCCGTGGCGCGGCCTCGCGGATCGCTTCGAGAATGCCGGTGTACGCACCGCATCGGCAGATGTTGCCGCTCATGTATTCGCGGATCTGCGCGTCGCTGGTGGCATGGCCTTCGCGCACGCAGGCAATGGCGGCCATGATCTGGCCGGGCGTGCAATAGCCGCACTGCAGCGCGTCGTGGTCGAGGAAGGCCTGCTGCATCGGATGCAGCGTGCCGTCGGGCGACTCGATGCCCTCGATGGTGGTCACGGCGCAGCCGTCGGTCTTCACGGCCAGCGTGAGGCACGAGGCCACGCGGCGGCCGTCCACATGCACCGTGCAGGCACCGCACTGGCCGTGGTCGCAGCCCTTCTTGGCGCCGGTGAGGCCGAGCTGTTCGCGCAGCACGTCGAGCAGCGAGGCGCGCGGCTCCAGCTTCAGTTCGTGGCGCCTGCCGTTGATGGTGACGCGGGTCTCCTGGGAGCCCGTGCCGGGGCCGGGTGCCGCGCTGCCGGCTTCCGCGGCCGCGCTCGCGCCGGCCGAAGCCGCGGCGCCTGCGCCGGCCGCCGTGGTCATCATGAACATGCGCCGATTGACGGCAGGCAACGGGCCTGCCGCGTTCTGCAGGGATGGATGGCTCATGGGGCTTTCCTTTTCTTGCTTCTTCAGAATTCGCGGCCGAGGCGCGCATCGACCGACGCAGGGCCGCTGCCGCGCGCCGCG
The DNA here is from genome assembly GCF_041154485.1 of Variovorax sp. V93. Lineage (NCBI taxonomy): Bacteria > Pseudomonadati > Pseudomonadota > Betaproteobacteria > Burkholderiales > Comamonadaceae > Variovorax > Variovorax sp. V93. The sequence goes on from NZ_AP028669.1 coordinate 3,321,764, forward strand.
ATGCACAGCGCGGCGAAGACCAGCATCAGCGGGTATTCGTAGCCGCGGTCGATCCAGGGAAAGGTGGGTGCCAGCAGGTAGCAGATGACCAGCATCTGCACCACCACCATCGGCGCGACGACGCGCGTCAGGAAACCCAATGCCAGCATCAGCCCGCCGACGCCTTCGAGCAGTGCGATGAACCAGCCGATCAGCGGCGCAGCGGGCAGGTGCAGCACGTTGGCAATCAGGTTGACCGAGCCGGCCATCGGATCGGCCATGCTGCCGTGGCTTCGGCCCAGCAGCTTGGGGATGCCATGGGTCATGAGCATCAGGCCGAAGGCGATGCGCAGCAGCGCATAGCTCAGCGGCTCCAGCCGCTCATAGACGCTGCGCAGCCGTGGAAAGATCAGTTGCATGGGGATTGCTCCTGGGTCGAAGGGGTTGCGGGAAGCGCCTTCGAAGATGGCGCGAGAGAAAGTCTCTCTGTTCTCTCTGGGCGAATAAATATGCAAATCTCGCCAATACAATTCAATGAATCTCAACAATCGAGAAAACCATGGACCGCTTCGACGCCATGCAGCTGTTCACCCGCATCGTCGATCTGGGCAGCTTCACCCAGGCGGCGGCCGCGCTCGACATTCCGCGTGCCACGGCCACGCATGCCATCAAGGAGCTGGAGGCCAGGCTGCACGTGCGGCTGCTGGAGCGCACGACGCGCCAGGTGCGCACCACCGTCGACGGCCAGGCCTTCTACGAGCGCTGCCGCCATCTGCTGCGCGAACTCGAAGAGGCCGAGTCCTCACTGGCGGAGCTGTCGGTCAACCCGCGCGGGCGCCTGCGCATCGACATCCACGGCGCGCCCGCCCAGGCGATCGTGCTGCCGCGCATCCAGGAGTTCCATGCGCGCTATCCGCATATCGAACTGGCCATGGGCAGCGGCGACCGGTTGGTGGACCTGGTGCGCGAAGGCGTCGACTGCGTGGTGCGCGCGGGCGAGCCCAAGGATTCGTCGCTGGTCACGCGCCGCCTGGCGCTGCTGCCGCAAGTGACCTGCGCGAGCCCGGGCTACCTGGCCGCGTACGGCACGCCCACGCAGCCGTCCGACCTCGCCCGGCACCTCGCGGTCAATTTCTTCTCGGCCTCGCGGCCCGAGGTGTTTCCGTACGAGTTCATGGTGGACGGCAAGCTCGAGACCTGCATGCTGAAGGACTGGATCAGCGTCAACAACGCCGATGTCTACAAGAGCTGCGCCGAACAGGGCTGCGGCATCATCCAGGTGCCGCGCTTCAGCGTGGAGAGCCAGTTGCGCGAAGGCACGCTGGTCGAGATCCTGCCGCACACGCCCTGCCCGCCCATGGTCTATTCGGTGCTGTACCCGCACCATCGCCAGCTCTCGCCGCGGGTGCGGGTGTTCATCGACTGGATCGCGCAGCTCTATGCGGAGCGCTTCGGCAGCGCGGCCGCATAGGCGCCGGCGCAGTGGTCACCGCTCAGTCATGCGGCGCACCTAGCATCCGCAGGCCCTTGCCGCCATCCACCCAGACTGCACCCCACCCACGCGATGTACCCCGGCGAACGGCTCAACGGATACAGCCATCTGCTGGGCCTGCTGCTCGCACTCGCGGCCACCGCGCTGCTGCTCGCCAAGACCCTGCCCACCGGCGACGCCGCGCGGATTGCCGGCGCGCTGGTGTTCTCGCTCTCGGCGGTGGTGCTGTATGCGGCGTCCACGCTGTTCCACAGCACCCGCGGGCCGCGCAAACGCTTCTGGGAGCGCGTGGACCACTGCGCCATCTACCTGCTGATCGCGGGCACCTACACGCCGTTCGCGCTGGTCACGCTGCACGGGCTCTGGGGCTGGCTGCTGATGGTCGCCGTATGGGGCGCGGCCTTCTTCGGCATCGGGCGCGAGCTGCTGCAGGCAGGTAGCGCAGCCTCGAAGCCGCCGCTGGCGCTCTACATCGCCATGGGCTGGCTCGGCGTGCTGGCCGCGGTGCCGCTGGCCGCGCGGCTCGACAGCGGCGGGCTCGCGTGGCTGCTGGCCGGCGGGGTGCTCTACACCGTGGGCACGGTGTTCTACCGCAACCGGCGGGGCTTCAGGCATGCGCACGGCACCTGGCACCTGTTCGTGCTTGCGGGTACGGCGAGCCACTACGTGTGCGTGGGGTGGTTCGTGCTTTGATGCGCAGCCGCGGGCGAACAGGACCCCGCCGTAAGCACCTGTTACCACCTCTCGCGGAGTTTCGCGTCGTGAGATGTGCACAATGCGCCCCATGCCAAATATCGCCTCCATCCTGAAATCCGAGATTTCCCGTGTCGCCCGCAAGGAAGTTCGCGCGGAGATCGAAACGCTCAGAAAAGCCTCCACGCTGCACCGCGCCTCGATCGCCGCATTGCGCCGGCAGGTCGAAAAGCTGGAGAAGGAACTGCGCCGCGCCACCAGGACCGTGGCGCGCGCCACTCCCGCAGGCGATGCCGACGAAGCCGCCGAATCAGGCCCGCACCGGCGATTCAGCGCCAGCCGGCTGGCCGCGCACCGCGTCAAGCTCGGCCTCTCGGCGGCCGCCTACGGCAAGCTGGTGGGCGTGACCGGCCAGACCATCTACAAATGGGAGCAAGGCAAGGCCAGGCCGCGCAAGGCCCAGCTCGAAGGCCTGGCCGCCGTGCGGGGCCTCGGCCGCCGCGAAGTGGCCGAGCAGCTGAACGGATAAGCCGGCCGCGCTCTTCTTTCATGTCCAGCCTCATCGTGCACGGCGGTACGCCGCTTCGTGGCCGCATCACGCCTTCCGCCAACAAGAATGCCGTGCTGCCGGTGCTGTGCGCCACGCTGCTCACGCGCGAGCCGCTGCGCCTGCATGGCGTGCCCGACATCACCGACGTGCGCAAGATCCTCGACATCTTCCGCAGCCTGGGCAGCGAGGCACGCATGGACCACGCCACCGGCACGCTGGAGCTGCACCATCGCGACACGGCCTTCGATGCCACGCGCGACCGGCTGCCCGAGGAGATGCGCTCGTCGATCATGCTGGTGCCGCCGCTGCTCGCGCGCTTCGGCATTGCGCGGCTCGAAGACAACGTCAAGGGCTGCACGCTGGGCGTGCGCGAGATCGATCCGCACGTCGATGTGTTCCGGCGCTTCGGTGGCAAGGTGGAGCGTGCCAGCGGCTCGCTGCTCGTGCGCTGCGCCGGGCCGCTGACACCCGCGCAGCATTGGCTCGACTACGCCTCCGTCACCACCACCGAGAACTTCGTGCTGTGCGCGGCGGCGGCCAACGGCACCTCCACGCTCACCAATGCCGCGTCCGAGCCGCACGTGCAGGAGTTCTGCCGCTTCATGACGATGCTCGGCGTGCGCATCGAGGGCATCGGCACGTCGCGGCTCACGGTGCACGGCGGCAGCGCGCTGGGCGGCGGAGAGTTCCGCTTCGACGAGGACTTCCACGAAATCACCACCTTCCTGGCGCTGAGCGCCATCACGGGCGGCGACGTGGTCGTGCGCAACAGCGCGCCCGAAAACTTTCCGCTGATCGACCGCACCTTCGCCAAGTTCGGCGTCACGGTCACGCACGCAGACGGCTGGTCGCGCGCCAGCAGCACCGGCCCGCTCAAGGTGCAGACGCCTTTCACCAGCAACGTGCTCACCAAGGTGGAGGCGGCCCCGTGGCCGTACTTCCCGGTCGACCTGCTCCCCATCTTCATCGCGCTGGGCGTGCGCGCCCAGGGCAATGCGATGTTCTGGAACAAGGTGTACGACGGCGCCCTGGGATGGACCGGCGAGCTGTCGAAGTTCGGCGCCCACGTGTTCTCCTCGGACCCGCACCGGCTCATCAGTTTCGGCGGCAGCCCGCTGACGCCCGCCGTGGTCGAGAGCCCCTACATCATCCGCGTGGCGATCGCGCTCTTCATGGTGGCGGCGAGCATCGAGGGCCGCTCCGAAATCCGCAATGCCACGCCGATCCGCCGGGCCCATCCGCGCTTCGCCGAGAACCTGCGCAGCCTGGGCGCGCAGGTGGAGTGGGCGAGCGAGGAGTGAATCATCGGGCGGGCGCGGGGCGGCTCAGCCCCGCAGCGCCTCCACCGCGATGCGCGCCGCCGATGCGATGACGTCGTTGCGGCCCGGCGCATCCTGCGCCGGGAACGTCAGGTACACCGCCATCACCAGCGGCGCGCCGGCCGGCGGCCACAGCACGGCGATGTCGTTCACCGTGCCGTAGGAGCCGGCCCCGGTCTTGTCGCCCACCTTCCAGTCGGCCGGCACGCCCGCGCGGATGCGCGTGGCGCCGGTGGTGTTGCCCAGCAGCCAGGCCTCGAGCTGGCTGCGCTGCGCCGCCCCGAGCCCGTCGCCCAGCACCAGCCGCTGCAGGCTCGCGGCCATGGCCTCGGGCGAGGTGGTGTCGCGCGGATCGCCCGGAATGGCGCTGTTGAGCTCGGTCTCCCAGCGGTCGAGCCTGAAGGTCTGGTCGCCGATGGAGCGCGCGAACGCGGTCACCGCGGGCGGGCCGCCGAGCATCTTCATCAGCAGGTTGGCCGCGGCGTTGTCGCTGTACTGGATGGTGGCGGCGCACAGCGCGGAGACCGTCATGCCCTGCCCCAGGTGCTTCTCGGTGATGGGCGAGTTGGGAAGAATGTCGCTCCTCGCGTAGCTCACGCGCCGTTCCAGCAGGCCGGGCTCGCGGCTGCTGCGCGCGAGGATGGCGGCCGACGCCATCATCTTGAAGGTGCTGCACATCGGGAAGCGCTCGGTGGCGCGGTGCTGCACGCGTGCGCCGGTGGCGGTGTCGAAGGCGACCACGCCGAGCCGCCCGCCCACGGAGCGTTCGAGGGCCGCGAGCTGCGCTTCGGCACTCGACAACGTGGCGGCCTGCGGTCCCTTGGCGGACCATGCGGTACAGGCGCCGGCCAGGGGCAAGGCCGAGGCGGCGAGCAGGAAGGTGCGGCGATTGGCGGAGGATTTCATGGGTCTTCTTTTCTGCGAGTGGATGGAACGGAGCGAATCGTAGGAGCGCCATCGCGCAGGCTCCAGCGCCAGGCGGCGCTGCCGCGTCTCGCCTGTATCGGGTGTAACCGCAAGAATCATTCAACTTATCGGTTGAATAATTTTCGAGGCACGGCTACATTCAACCTCATGGTTGAACTAGACGATGAACGGCTCGACGCCGTGTTCCAGGCCCTGGCCGACAGCACGCGCCGCACCATGCTGCAGCTGCTGGCCCAGGGCGAATGCAGCGTGGGCGAACTCGGCGCGCCGTTCCGCATGTCGTTCGCGGGCGCATCCAAGCACGTCAAGGCGCTGGAGCGCGCCGGCCTGGTCTCCCGCACGGTGCAGGGCCGCGCGCACGTCTGCCGGCTGGAGCCGGCGGCGCTCGCATCGGCCAACGCGTGGCTGCGCTACTACGAAGGCTTCTGGAACAACCACCTGGACGCGCTGGAGAAGGAACTGCGGCGCGAAGCATCCCGCGGCAAGTGAAGTCCCCCTTCTTTTTCAAGGAGCAAGCCATGGCCAAGAGCCAACTCGGAACCCTGATCGAACCCGGCACCCTGCGCATGGAGCGCACCCTGCCCGCCCCCGTCGAGCGCGTGTGGGCCTATTTCGTCGACCCCGGCAAGCGCGCCGCCTGGCTGGCCGGCGGCACCATGGCGGAGGAGCCCGGCAGCGTGTTCGAGCTGCGCTTCGACCACACCCGGCTTTCCGGCGAAGTGGCCCCCGAGCGCTTCAGCGCCTGCCGCAGCCCCATCGTCCAGAAATCGCGTGTCGTCGAATTCGAGCCACTCAAGCGCCTGACCATCAGCTGGGGCAGCGAAAGCGCCACCGCCTCGGAGGTCACTTTCGAGTTCACGCAGGAGGGCGATGCCACGCACCTCGTGCTCACGCACCGGCGCCTGCCCGACCGCAAGGAAACCCTCAGCGTCTCCAGCGGCTGGCACGCCCACCTCGACGTGCTCGACGACGTGCTGCACGGCCGCAAGCCGCGGGGGTTCTGGACCAACCACGCGGCGCTCGAGGAGGCCTACGACGAACGCCTTCCGGCCTGAGCGGACGAAAAAAGCCGCGCCGCTCCATCCGGCGCGCCCGGCCCCTTGCGGAGTCGGATGGCGACTACAGGCAAGCGCCCGCGCTTGCGTTAAGGTTCGCAGCATCCGCGACTCCGAAGCATCCCATGGCCACCACCCCTTCCCCCGTACCGGTCCGCAAGCATTTCTCGATGATCCGCGGCTTTCACCTGGCCGACGTATTCACGCTCGGCAATGCGGCGTGCGGGGTGGGCGCAGTGTTCCTTTCGATGGCCTTCATGGCGAGCCAGTCGCTGGCGCACTTCCTCTGGGCCGCCGCGCTCGCGCCTGCGGCCTTCGTGTTCGACGTGTTCGACGGCCGCATCGCGCGCTGGCGGCAGACGCATTCCGCGCTGGGACGCGAGCTCGATTCGCTGGCCGACGTGATCTCCTTCGGCGTGGCGCCGGCCGCGCTCGCCTTCGCGGCGGGCCTGGACGGCGGCTGGGACTGCGTGCTGCTGATCTATTTCGTCGGCTGCGGCGTGAGCCGGCTCGCGCGCTACAACGTCACGGCCGAGGCGCTTTCCGCCGGCGCCGACAAGGTCAAGTACTTCGAAGGCACGCCCATCCCGACCAGCGTGGTGCTGGTCGGCGTGCTGGCCTGGGCCGCGTGGCAGGGCCGCATCGGCGACGCGGTGTGGGGCGGCGCCTGGGTGCTCGGCCCCTGGCAGCTGCATCCGCTCACGCTGCTCTTCGCGCTGTCGGGCACGCTGATGATCAGCAAGACGCTGCGCATTCCCAAGTTCTGACCGTCCATCCACTCCAAGGAACCCCGTCAAATGATGAAGCTGTACTTCGATCCACAGAGCCGCTCGCAGGTCGCGAAATGGATGCTCGACGAAGCCGGCGTGGACTACGAAATCGTGCCCACCCTGATCCGGGAGAAGGCGCACAAGAAGCCCGGCTACCTGAAGATCAATCCCTCGGGCAAGCTGCCGGCGCTGGTCGACGGCCGCGCCCGCGTCTTCGAGAATGCGGCCATCTGCATGTACGTGGCCGAGAAGTTTCCGCAGGCCAGGCTGGCGCCATCGGTAGGCTCGCCCGAGCGCGGCCGCTACCTGTCGCTGATGGTCTATTCGACGGCGCAGCTCGAACCCTCGATGGGCGACAGCCTGCTCGGGCTGCACAGCAACAACAGCGCGCGCGGCTGGACCCATTTCGAGCAGGCCAAGAATGTGGTGGAGCACGAGCTGGGCTACGGCCCGTATCTCTTCGGCGCGCAATTCACCGCGGCCGACGTGATGATCGGCTCGATGTTCATCTGGCACCGCGCCTTCGGCGGGCGCTCGAACCGCCCCAAGATCGACGCCTACATCGACCGCCTGCAGGCCCGCCCCAAGGGCATGAAGTTCGGCTGACCCGCACCCATCCCATGTCAAAAGCACCCTTCCCCCACGGCGCGGCGACCGGCCTCGACCAACTGGTCCGCATCGCCGCCGGGCAGCCGCTGGCACCGGCCTGCGACCGTTTCTATTTCCTGCGCCACGGCCAGACCGGCCGCAATGCGCAGCGCATCTTCCAGGCCGTGGACGAGCCGCTGAGCGAACTCGGCCTGCAGCAGGCCGCGCGCGCCGCCCAGCTGCTGGCGGGCGAGCCGATCCGCACCATCGTCTGCAGCGACGCCCGCCGCGCGCACGACACGGCGCATGCCGTGGCAACAGCGCTTCGCCTCGTGCCCACGCCGCAGGCGGCCTTGCGCGAACGCAACTTCGGCGCGCTCATCGGCACCTCGTCGGTCGACATCGACTGGGCCTGCGAACCCGAAGGCGGCGAAACCCTGGCGCAGTTCGTGGCGCGCAAGAGGCGTGCGCTGGACGCCGCGCTGGCGCAGCCCGCGCCGGTGCTGGTGGTGGCCCACGGAGGCACGCTCTACGCGCTGGCCGGGCTGATCGGCCTGCCCATCGACCTGGGCCTGCTCGGCAACGCGCAGCCATTGCGTTTTTCGCGCAGCGGCCCCACATGGGCTGTGACGCCGCTGCTGCGGCATGCCGACGGCGATTCGAACCTGGCCTGAACCGGCCGGGGAGCATACTGTTCGGCGTTCACACCACCGACAAGCATGGAATTCAAGGACTACTACAGCGCCCTGGGCATCGACCGCACCGCGTCCGACGACGAGGTGCGCAAGGCCTACCGCAAGCTCGCGCGCAAGTACCACCCCGACGTCAGCAAGGAGCCGGACGCCGAGAAGCGCATGCGCGACATCAACGAAGCCAACGACGTGCTGCGCGACAAGGAGAAGCGCGCCGCCTACGACGCGCTGGCCGACCGCGTGGCGCGCGGCGGCCATCCCGAGGGCGACTTCCAGCCGCCGCCGGGCTGGGACGCCGGCTTCGAATTTCACCGCAGGCCGAACCAGGGCCCGGCCGACCACGCCGAATTCAGCGAATTCTTTTCGTCGCTCTTCGGCGAGGCCGAGCGGCGCGGCGCGGCAAGGCGCAACTACCGCGCACGCGGCGAAGACCATCACGCGGCCATCGAGATCGCGCTCGAGGATGCGCTCAACGGCGCCGAGCGCGAGATCACGCTGCGCGCGCAGGAACTCGACGCGCAAGGCCGTCCCACGTTCAAGACGCGCACCCTCAGCGTCAAGATTCCGCCCGGCGTTCATCCGGGGCAGTTCATCCGGCTCGCCGGACAGGGCATGCCCGGCCATGGCGGCGAACCCGCGGGCGATCTCTACCTGGAGGTGCGCATCGCGCCGCACAGGCTCTATCGCATCGAGGAACGCGACCTCTACATGACGCTGCCCGTCACCCCGACCGAGGCCGCGCTCGGTGCGCAGGTGAAGGTGCCCGTGCCCACCGGCGGCGTGGTCGAGGTGACTGTGCCGCGCAACGCACGCAGCGGCCTCAAGCTGCGGCTCAAGGGCCGCGGGCTGGCCGGCAAGCAGCCCGGCGACCTGTACCTGCTGCTCGACATCGCGCTGCCCCCGGCCGACAGCGAGGCCGCGCGCAAGGCCTATGAGCAGCTGGCGCAGGCGTCGGCTTCGTTCAACCCACGCCAGCATCTGGGAGTGTGAGCATGGCGATCGTTTCCGTGACAACAGCCATCAGTGCCTCGCAGCCGCTCGCCGCCAGCGAACTGGCCCATGCCTGCGGTGCCGATACCGAATGGGTGGTGCAGCTCGTCGAAGTGGGCATCGTGCAGATCGCCGCGGCCGAGGCGCCGCCCGAGCACTGGCAGTTCTCGAGCACCGACCTGCAATCCGCGCTCGAGGCGCGCCGCCTCGAGCGCGACTTTGGCGTGGGCCTCGATGCCGCCGCGCTGATCCTCGACCTGCAGCACGAAGTGCGGCGGCTCAAGGCCGTGATCCGGGCGCACGGGCTTCGCTAGCCGCCGCGCAAAGCGCAGATCAGCCGGATTTGCCGCGCGCGTTTTTCTTCGGGCCTTCGGCGCGCGGCGCATTCGCGGTTGCCGGGCCATTGCTGCCATTCAGCTGATCGACCCACAGCAGGGTGTCGACGTACGACATGAACCGGTTGAGGTATTCGGGCGACAGCTCGTGCATCAGCATGAGCGACCGGTGCACCAGGTGGTGCGAATTCAGCGGGCCCGCATTCTCCGGCACCTTGGCCAGCGACTGCGTCAGCCGCCGGTCGGCGCTGAGCCGCGACCAGGTGCTCCTGAAGTAGCGCAGCGTCTTGAGCTCGGGGGTGGCGGGTGCGGCGCCATCGGCCGCCGCGCCATCATCGCCTTGCGGCGGCGCCTGCCGCGCCATGTGCTCCACGAGCTCCGCGAGCGGGCCGCGGGGAAGCCGGGCCGCCTGTTTCGCGCTCGCATCGCGAACCGCCGGAAGACCGTCCGCGTGCCGGGCCTCTTCGAGATTCCCGCGATACGCCGCGAGCAGCATGGCCAGCCGCTCGTCGAGAATGCGCCGCGCATCACCCTCATGGGCGGCCGCGCGCCTCGCAAGCGCCTCGATGAAGCGAAAGCGCACGGGATCCCGAAGATGCCCGCCTTGCGCACGCCAGGCGTCGAGTGTTGCGGCGGGATCCATGCGGCTGGCGCTACTCACGGGACCTGGTGCCGGCGCCAGCCTGCCTGGGCGTGGGCGCCATCTCGACGCGGCGGTTCTTCGCGCGCCCTTCGGCGTCGGCATTGGATGCCACCGCCTGCTCGGAGCCGAAGGCCGCGGCAAACACCGATGACGAAGGAACACCCTCCTCGATCAAGGCCCGCGTCACCGTCAATGCGCGCTGGGCCGAGAGCTCCCAGTTGTCCGCGAACGGACGGTTGCCGTCCTTCGACTGCCGCATCTGCCGGTCGTCCGTGAAGCCGCTCACCATCAGCACCTCGTCGCGCGCGCGCAGGTACGTGGCCACGGGCGCGGCCAGGCTCTTGAGCACCTGCCGGCCTTCGGGCTGCAAGTCGGCCGAGTTGAAGGCAAACAGCACGCTGCCGCTGATGCCGATGCGCCCGTTGTTCAGCGTGACGCGGCCCGCCGCGAGCGGCCCGGCCAGCGCCTGCTCGAGCGCCTCGCGGCGCTGCGTCTCGGCCTGGCGCTGCTGCACCTCGGCCTGCAGCTTGGCCGCCAGGTCCAGCTGCATGCCCAGCGCGCCCACGAGTATCAGCACGAAGGCCCCGACCAGCCCCGACATCAGGTCGCCGAAGACCGCCCACACCGGCACGCTCGGTTCCAGGCCGGCGTCGAGATCGTCCCGCATCACGCCTCGCTGCCCACGGCGGCCTGCCGGCCCGCGATCTGCTGCAGGTCTTCGACGATCTGCTTCTGCGACATGATGCTCAGATCGATGACTTCCCTCGCCTGCGCCACGTAGTACGCCAGCTGCTCGTCGCTGCGCGCGATGGACTTGCCGAGCGCCCCTTCGACGCGCTGCAGGTGGGCCACCAGCTTGTCGTTCGACTCGCTGAACAGCTGCACGGCAAAGCCGAAGGCCTCGCCCAGGCTGGCCACTTCAACAGCGCTGCCGGTGATCTGCGCGGCGACCGCGGCCATCTTTCCGGTTTCCTCGTCGACCTTCTCGGTGAAGCGGCTGCCCACGCGGTCCAGCACGTCCGCCGATGCACCCACCAGCGCATCGACCGCCGAGCGCTGCTCGGTGGAGGCGTGGTTCACGGCATCGAGCAGGGTTCCCAGCGTTTCCATGATGCGGCTGCGTTCTTCCAGCATGGCGTTGTCGCGCGCCATGCTGTCGGACAGCTTCTGGCGCAGCTCGGCCACCACTTCGGCGGCCACCCGCGGCGCTTCCGACGCGGCCTGCAGCAGCCGCGCGATCTCGCCGACCGTGTTCTTCGCGTGCGCCTCGGCCTGGGTCGACATGTCGCGCGCGGTCTGCGCGAGCGCATCGAAGAGCTGCTGCTGCTGGCCTGCCGTGTGCGCGCCCGCCTGCTGCCACTGCTGCTGCAGCGATGCGGACACCGTGGCCAGCGCCTCTGTCCAGGCCGACAGCCGCTGCTCGTCGCGCGCTGCGATGTCGCTCTGCAGCGCGGCATGCGCCTGTTCCACGGTGCGCAGCAGCGAAGCCGAGTGCTGCTCGAAGCCGGCCGCGGCCGCCGCGAGCGACTGCTGCGCGTCCTGCGACAGTTTCTCGCTGACGCGCTGGTGCTGTGCGAGCGCGCTGCCCCAGGTGTCCGACACACCGGCCGCTGTGCTTTCGAGCCGCTTCGAGACGCCCTCCACCAGCGAGGCCGAGCGCTGCTCGAAGGTTTCGGCAAAGCGGTCATGCGAGGCGCGCAGGTCGCTCGACAGCGCCTCGGAGGTGCGCTGGTGCTCGGCGAGCGCAGCCTGCCAGGTGCCTGCCACGCTGGCGGTGGCCGCCTCGAAGCGGCTCGAAAGGCCGTCGAGCTGCTGCTGCACGGTGCGCGCGACGGTGTCGTGCAGCGAGGCCGTCTCGCGCGCAATGCCCGCCATGGTGGCCTCGACCACCGGCTGGAGCGTCGCGCCCGCGATGCGCGCGCTTTCGCTCAGGCTCTGCTTGAGCGACTGGTCGACCGAAGAGGCCAGCCCGGCATACACGGCCTCGGCCTTGGTGTGGAACTGCGCCTGGCCGGCGGCGAGGCGCTCGTTCAGGGCCTGGCTCTGCCGCTCCATCGCCGCCATCATGGCCTGCAGCTGGTCCACCAGCCGCGGCATCTGGTGGGCCTGCTGTTCGAGCAGCTGGAACGAGGCCTCGCGCTGGTGGGCCAGCGAGTAGGCGCGCAGCGTGGTGGCGATCTTGCTGTCGAGCATCTGGCCCGCCTGCAGCCGCTCGCGCCGGCACAGCGCCGAGGCCAGCCCCAGCATCGCGGAAGCGGCCACGCCGGCCACCGAGGTGCCGAACGCCAGCCCCAGGCCCTTCACGGGCGCCGACAGCGAGGCGCGGATGGCCGGCAGGTCGGTCGCGCTCTCCAGCGCCATGCCGGTGCCGTTCAGCGTGACCACCATGCCGAGGAAAGTGCCCAGCATGCCCAGCAGCACCAGCAGTCCGGCCAGGTACGGCGTGAGCGCGGGCCCCGGCAGGCCCACGCGCTCGCCTTCGATGCGAAGGCGCACCGCATTGCGCAGCGTGGGATGCAGCCGGTCGAGCCAGGCGCCCAGGCTCGAGGGAGGGTCGGAAAGATCCGCCACGGCGCGCAACAAGGTGGCGGTGGCCTGCTGGAAGCGATGCAGTTCCAGCGCGCCCATCAGGTAGAACGCGCCGACCAGCATCGTGACGGCGAGCGCCAGCGTGTGCGAGCCGACGTATCCGGCCCCGACCCAGCAGACGACGGCCAGGCCCGCAGCAAAAACAGCGTAGTGAAGAAATCTATTCATGGCACTCTGGTGGCCTCATGCGAAGGGCTTCGAGCAGCCCTTCGATCGGTTGAAATCGGAAATCGAGTTCGGCGAGCAGCACGTTCTTCATGTCCTTGCGGAACACATGCAGCCACTCGCCGGCCTCTGCCTCGCTGCCGGGTTCGCCCACCGTCTCCGGGCTGGCCTGGCGCAGGCGCGTGAAATGCTTTTCGAGCAGCGCGGGCACGGCCGCGAGCAGGCTGTGCTCGCGCGCAGCCAGCACCTGCTCCATCACCACGTCCACCGCCGCAAGCCGCGCCATGGCCGGCGACCTGGCCGCCAGCAGCGTCCGCAAACGGCCGCGCAGCGGGCCGATGCCTGCTTCCATGGCCTGTTGCAGCGTGAGATGGCGGCGGCGAAACGGCGTGAAATCAACGGCCGCCGCGACGACGCCGTCTTCGGCCACCGCCTTGGCCAACGCGGCCCGCGCACGCACGCATTCGCGCTCCTCGGCGCTCGCGGAAGCCCGTGCGCGCGAAGGCGCAGCCGCCGCCACGGCGCCGTCCAGCGCGGCCGACAGCGAGATGGCGTCGGTCCAGCCGAACCATTGGCTCAATCGATCCGCGGTGGCCTGCCGGGGTTCGCGGACGTCGACCTCGGTCAGCCGGGAAAGCAAGCGAACAAGCGCCGAGCCGTTGAAAACTGTGCGCTGTGAAACTTGCGCCATACCCGCCAGAACGAAAAACCTGGCAGTCTACACCGGCAGCTCTGCTTGGCCTCCCCGCTCCACGGCTGCTGCCGGGAGGGAAAGTTCAAGCAAACGTTCCAGGCGGTAACCAGGCGTTCCGTTGGATTCAGACCGCCGCTTCCGCGGGCCAGCCTGAGCGCGCCGCGCGTTCGAGCGCAGAACGCACCACCATCCGGTGGAACGGCGCGATCAGCCGGATGTAGTTGCGGCCGAAGAGGTTGTGGCAGTGCACCACCGTGACGGCAGTGAGCGAATCCCCCGCCACGGAGCGCATCACCGAAACGCGGAAATCCAGGTGCCGGTCGTCCTCGCCGAGCACCACCTCGTTGGCATGCGTTTCGTAGATGCGAAAGATGCCGACGCGCGGCGCACCGTCCGGCGTGCCGGCGCGTAGCGCGCTGGCAGTCTTGAGGCCGAAGCCGCCGACCAAGCGGTCGCGCAGCGCCAACAGCGCGTTGACCCAGGGAGCGGGACGCTCGAAAGTGAAGCGCGCCAGCGCCAGCACGTCGCGGGTGGCGCCCTGAGGCAGGTCGATGGCGAAGGCGTCGGCCAGAAAGGCGCCGCGATAGAGGCCGGCCACGCGCGCGCCCGGGGGCAGCGCCTCGCGGCGGGACCTGTGCAGCCGATGGTGGTTTGTCATTGCAAGATCTCGAACACATCGCCGTTGGTCGGCGTCGCCTGCTCGTGATAGATGTCGTAGAGATACTGCGAAAGCTCGGCGCGGGGGACGTCGGATGGAATTGCCAGCTGGATCCTGCGGCGCTTGCCGTCGGGCCCCGTCAAGTAGCTCTCCCAGCGGTCCGCGGCTCTTTCAATGGCCATGACCTGGCCGAACACGTTGAACAGATAGCGCTCGCCGCTCATGGGTATTCACGCTGGACCGCGTGCGAGAAGGCCAGCGGATCGGCCGCCAGCGAGGCCGGGAGAAAGGTCGGCCGCAGGTTGACGGCCGCCAGCTCCGAGATCGGGAACCAGCGGAATTCCAGATCCAGGTGGCTCTCGATGCCGCGGTAGCTTCGCGCCTTGTCGAGATGGGGCGAGTCCTCGGCCAGCGAGACGAGAAAATAGAACCCGATCTCGTGGTTGCGCCGGCCCGCGAGGTCGAAGAAGTTCTCCGCCACATGAAGAAGCCGGCCGCATTCGACTTCTTCGCCAAGCTCTTCCCTCATCTCCCGCACGATCGTGGCCGAGGCCTCTTCGCCGACTTCGACCCTGCCACCCGGCAAGGCCCAGTAGTCGTCGCCCGGCGCGCGGTGAAGGAGCGCGTGGCCCGCATGAAGGATGACCGCGGCGGCCCGCACCTGAAAGCGCTGGCCGTGGAGATGGACTGAGATCATGAGGCTCGAGTATCGGTGGTTAAAGTCCGAAGCACCCCCTGCCGAAGAACGAAACCCGCAACCAGATGACCCCAGAGACCAAGCCCCGCTGCACCTGGGCCCGGAGCGATCCGCTGCTGGCCTCCTACCACGACGCCGAATGGGGCGTGCCCGAGCGCGACAGCCGCGCGCTGTGGGAAAAGCTCATGCTCGACGGCTTCCAGGCGGGCCTCTCGTGGCTCACGATTTTGCGCAAGCGCGATGCGTTCCGTGCTTCATTCGAGGGCTTCGTGCCCGAAAAGGTGGCACGGTTCACCGCGGCCGACGTCGACCGGCTGATGCTGGACGCGGGCATCGTGCGCTCGCGCGCCAAGATCGAGGCCACCATCGGCAATGCCCGCGCCTATCTGGCGATGCAGGCTGCAGGCGAGGATTTTTCGGAGTTCGTCTGGGGCATGGCCGGCGGCAGGCCCATCGTCAACAGGACCGGCGCAGTGCCGGCGAAGACGCCGCTTTCGGAACAGATGTCGGCGGCCCTGAAGAAGCGCGGCTTCAAATTCGTGGGGCCGGTGATCGTCTATGCATGGATGCAGGCCACCGGCATCGTGGACGACCACGCACCCGAGTGCTTCTGCCACCACGCCGCGCCGCGGCAGCGCTGAAAACGCAAAAAAGCCGGACGGCACCTGGGGCGCCGTCCGGCTTTTTTACTGCAGAGGAAAGACGCGCGGGCGATGCCGCCGTCTCTTCTCTTGTGCCCGCCTTCTTACAGGCCGGCTTGGCGCGTGAAAGTGCGTGCCTGCGAGGGAACCACGCTGCCGGCGAAAGCTTCGCGGCGCAGGTTCTGGCCGGGCGCGTGAGCGGCAGCAACAGCTTCGCTGCGGACTGCGGCGCGGTCGGTCGAAGCAGCCAGCACTGGCGCCACGGTGGACGAAGCGGCGTCGCTGTAGACGTTGCCTTCGCGGGCAGCGGCGGCGGCTTGGGGCGCCACGTCGGCGCGGCTGTAGCCGGAGCTCAGGGGCTGCACGCCTTCGTAGGTTTCTGCGTGGGCGCCGGCAGCGGCGAGCAGGGACAGAGCGGCGGCGGCGAGGATGTTCGAGGTCTTCATTTCAATTTCCTTCTTGACTGGGCTTTGGATGCCCTCAAGTTTGCACCAGGATGACAAGGGAAAACCCTAGCCAAACCGAATCGCAGTGTTCATGAAACTGAAACAATAACGGGGAACTTTTTGACGTGAGCGCCAAAGTCCACACTTTCCTCAAGAAATTTGGCTCAACCTGCGTATTTTTTCTCTAGCTCGTCGAGCGCGGGCTTGCCGACGAGGCGCTGCCGTTCGGCAAACGAAGCCACGAGCGATGGGTCTTCGTCGAGGCGGCGAGTATCGCGCAACACGGTCAATGCACGTTGCATGCCAGCCACTGCGCCCTGCAACGCGGCATTGGCGTACAGCACCAGTCCATAGCCGAGCGCGCCCAGTTCTTCGGCGCCGAAGGTGGGCGTCTTGCCGCCGATCACCATGTTCATGAGCTGCGGCTTGTCCAGAAGCCGCGGCATGGCGCGCACTTCGTCGGCCGAGGTCACGGCCTCGACGAACAGGATGTCGGCACCGGCCTCGCTGAACTGCTGCGCACGTTCGATGGCCGCCTCGAAGCCGTGCACGCCCGCCGCGTCGGTGCGGGCCATGACGAGCATGCCGGCGTCGGTGCGCGCATCGACCGCGGCCTTGATCTTGCCCAGCATCTCTGCGGTGTCGATCACCGCCTTGCCGGCGAAATGGCCGCAGCGCTTGGGGCTGACCTGGTCCTCGAGCTGGATGCAGTCGGCCCCCGCGCGCTCGAGCACGCGCACCGCATGCCGCACGTTGAGCGCGTTGCCGAAGCCGGTGTCGGCATCGACCAGCAGCGGCAGGTTCACCGCATCGCGGATGCGCGCGGTGTGCTCGGCGATGTCGTGCAGGCCCATGAAGGCCTGGTCGGGCAGGCCGAAGTGCATGTTGGTGACGCCGGCACCGGTGACGTAGATGGCCTCGAAGCCCAGGTCCTCGATCACGCGGGCCGACAGCGCATTGAACGCGCCCGGCACCAGCACGCCGCGGCGCGCCTCGGCCAGGCGGCGCAGGGTCTTCTTCGGCGACTCGTTGTCTTGGGTCATGGTCATGCGGCGTACAGATCCACGTACTCGTGCACCGGCATGGCCTCGAGCTTCCTCGCATCGAGCGACACGCCGAGGATGGCCTCTTGCTGCTTCTGCGCGAAGCGGCGCGCCAGGTTGGTACGGAACTTGGCTTCGAGCAGCGGAATGCCTTCGGCGCGGCGGCGCTTGTGGCCGATCGGGTATTCGACCGCGACCTCCGCAAAGCTGGTGCCGTCCTTGAACTCCACGGTCAGCGCATTGGCGATGCTGCGCTTCTCGGGGTCGTGATAGTCGGCCGTGAAGCGCGGGTCTTCCACGCACACGATCTTGTCGCGCAGCGCATCGATGCGCGGGTCGCTCGCCACGCCGTCCTCGTAGTCGGCGGCGGTGAGACGCCCGAAGATCATGGGCACCGCCACCATGTACTGGATGCAGTGGTCGCGGTCGGCCGGGTTGGCGAGCGGCCCCTTCTTGTCGATGATGCGGATGCAGGCCTCGTGCGTGCGGATGCTCACCTTCCGGATGTCGTCCACCGTCTTGCCGGACTGCTGCAGCTGCGCATGCAGCGCCATGCCCGCCTCCACCGCCGTCTGGCTGTGGAACTCGGCGGGAAAGCTGATCTTGAACAGCACGTTCTCCATCACGTAGCTGCCGTACGGGCGCTGGAACTTGAACGGCTGGCCCTTGAACAGCACGTCGTAGAAGCCCCAGGTCTTCGCGGTGAGCACGCTCGGGTAGCCCATCTCGCCGGTCTTGGCGATGAGCGCGAGCCGCACCGCGCGGCTCGTGGCGTCGCCCGCGGCCCAGCTCTTTCGGCTGCCGGTGTTGGGCGCATGGCGGTAGGTGCGCAGGCTCTGCCCGTCGACCCATGCGAGCGACACGGCATTGACGATCTCGTCGCGCGACAGCCCCATCAGGCGCGCCACCACTGCAGTGGAGGCCACCTTCACCAGAACCACATGGTCGAGCCCCACCTTGTTGAACGAATTCTCCAGTGCCAGGCAGCCCTGGATCTCGTGCGCCTGGATCATGGCGGTAAGCACGTCGCGCATCACGAGCGGCTGGCGCCCCACGGCCACCGCATTGCGGCTGAGCCAGTCGGCCGTGGCCAGGATGCCGCCGAGGTTGTCGCTCGGATGGCCCCACTC
This sequence comes from Variovorax sp. V93, assembly GCF_041154485.1. Classification (NCBI taxonomy): domain Bacteria; kingdom Pseudomonadati; phylum Pseudomonadota; class Betaproteobacteria; order Burkholderiales; family Comamonadaceae; genus Variovorax; species Variovorax sp. V93. Next base: position 3,339,860 of record NZ_AP028669.1, read on the forward strand.
GGCCGCGAGCCAGGTGTCGTTGAAGTCGAGCCAGCGGATCATCGTGCCGATATTGAAGGCGGCCTGGATGGGGTCGAGCTGGTACGGCGTGCCGGGCACCTTCGCGCCATGCGGCACCACCGTGCCCGGCACGACCGGGCCGAGCAGCTTGGTACAGGCCGGGTATTCGAGCGCCTCGAGGCCGCAGCCGAGCGTGTCGATCAGGCAGTGGCGCGCGGTCTCGTAAGCCAGCGCGCTCGTGATCTGCTGGTGGGCAAGCACGTAGTCGACGATGTCGACCAGCACCTGGTCGGGTTCGGGGCGGACGTTGCTGATGTGAGCTGACATGATTTTTCTGTGGCGGTAAACGGGACGGGTGCTTTCAGCGGCGATCGGAGATGGGCACGAAGATCAGGTCTTCGGGCCCGGTGTAGTTGGCGCTGGGCCGGATGATCTTGTTGTCCTGCCGCTGCTCGATGATGTGCGCGGCCCAGCCGCTGGTGCGCGCAATCACGAAGAGCGGCGTGAACATGGCCGTCGGCACGCCGAGCATGTGGTAGCTCACGGCGCTGAACCAGTCGAGATTCGGGAACATCTTCTTCGCATCCCACATCACGCCTTCGATGCGTTCGGCGATGTCGTACATGCGCGTGGACCCGGCCTCGTCGGAGAGCTGCTTCGCGACCCGCTTGATGACCGCATTGCGCGGGTCCGACACGGTATAGACCGGGTGGCCGAAGCCGATCACGACTTCCTTCGTTTCCACGCGGCGGCGGATGTCGGCCTCGGCTTCATCGGGCGTGTCGTAGCGCTTCTGGATCTCGAAGGCCACCTCGTTGGCGCCGCCGTGCTTGGGACCGCGCAGCGCGCCGATGGCCCCGGTGATGGCCGAATACACGTCGGAGCCCGTGCCCGCCACCACGCGCGCAGTGAAAGTCGAGGCGTTGAACTCGTGCTCGGCATAGAGATTGAGCGAGGTGTGCATCGCCCGCTCCCAGCTCGCCGATGGCGCGCGGCCATGCAGCAGGTGCAGGAAGTGCGCGCCGATCGAGTCGTCGTCGGTCTCGACCTCGATGCGCCGGCCCTGCGTGGACCAGTGATACCAGTAGAGCAGCATCGAGCCGAGCGACGCCATCAACCGGTCGGCGATGTCGCGTGCGCCCGGCAGCGAATGGTCGTCCTTCTCGGGCAGCACGCAGCCGAGCGCCGAGACGCCGGTGCGCATCACGTCCATCGGATGGGCGCTGGCGGGCAGGCGCTCCAGCGCCTCCTTCACGCTCGCGGGCAGGCCACGCATGGCCTTCAGGCGGCTCTTGTAGGCGCGCAGCTCCGACGCGCTGGGCAGCTTGCCGTGCACCAGCAGGTGTGCGATTTCCTCGAACTCGCAGACATCGGCAATGTCGAGGATGTCGTAGCCGCGGTAGTGCAGGTCATTGCCGGTGCGCCCCACGGTGCACAGCGCGGTGTTGCCCGCGGCGACGCCCGAAAGCGCGACGGATTTCTTCGGCTTGAAGCCGGCGGCGGGCGGGTTCTCCGTGGCCAGTGTCATACGGTCTCCTCGAATGTTTCTTCATGAAGGCGCGGCGTATTCGCCAGCCGCACCGGTCGTCCGGCGGCATCCACCGCCACCATCTCGAATTCGCCGTCAAGCACACGCACGAGCGCCTCGGTGGCCACGTCCTGCACGCTGCCGGCCACGCGCACGGTGAGCGAGCTGCGGCCCACGCGCGACACCTGCGTGTCGAGCACGAGCGTGCTGCCCAGCCGCACCGGCGCATGGAACAGCACCTCGCCGCAGCGTGCCATCACCACGTCGCCGCGCACGAAGCTGCGGCCCGACAGGAACGCCGCCTTCGACAGCAGCTGCAGCGCCTGCCCGCCGAACAAGGTGCCGTAGTGGTTGGTGTGTTCCGGAAACACCACCTCGATCAAACGGACAGTGCCGCGTGCGTTTTGCATGATTCGCAATTTACGCAACATCGTGCCCATAATGAAGACCTGAATTGGCGAATGATTGCGAACGGATCGCCATCGATTTGCGAATGTTGCGAAGAACGGATCAACGATGAAGAAGACCTTCATGGGCGTGCGGCTCCGAAGCCTGCGCGAGGAGCGCGGCCTGAGCCAGCTCGCGCTGGCGCAGCAGCTCGGCCTGTCGCCCAGCTACCTGAACCAGATCGAGCAGAACCAGCGGCCGCTCACCGTGCCGGTGCTGCTGCGCCTGCACGCCACACTGGGTGTCGACATCCAGGCCTTCTCGGAAGACGAAGAGGCGCGGCTCGTCGCCAGCCTGCGCGAGGCGCTGGCCGACAACGCGGGCGGCGATGCGGTCGCGCTCGCCGAGCTGCGCGAAGTGGCCACGCAGATGCCGGCCGTGGGCCGCGCGCTGGTGGCACTGCATCAGCGGCACCGCGATGCCATGGAGCGGCTCGAAGCGCTGGCCGCCGAGCTCGGCGACGGCCGCGGTGATCTCGCACGCATGCCGCAGGCGCGGCCGATGCCTTTCGAGGAGGTGCGCGACTTCTTCTTTGCACACCAGAACCACATCGCCCCGCTCGACGACGCCGCCGAGGCTTTCTCCGCGCAATGGCGGCTGCGCGAAGGCAATCCGGGCGACCGGCTCGCGCATCGCCTGCTCGACGCGCATGGCGTGCAAGTGATTCCGGCGGAGGATGACGAGGGCGGCGCGCAACGCCGCTTCGACCCGGCCACGCGCGTACTGCGGCTTTCGCGCTACCTGGAGCCGGGCCAGCACGCCTTCCAGCTCGCGACGCAGCTCGCGTTCCTCGAACTCAGCGGCATGATCGACCAGCTCGTGGCCGAGGCGCCGCTGTCGAGCGACACCGCGCGTTCGCTGGCGCGCATCGGCCTGGCCAACTACTTCGCTGCCGCGTTGTTGCTGCCCTACGGCATCTTTCTTGAAGCGGCCGAGCAGCTGCGCTACGACATCGACCAGCTCGCACGGCGCTTCGGCGTGGGCTTCGAGACCATCTGCCATCGCCTGAGCTCGCTGCAGCGGCCCGAGGCGCGCGGCGTGCCCTTCTTCCTGATCCGCGTCGACCGGGCGGGCAACATCTCGAAGCGGCAGTCGGCCACGCACTTCCACTTCTCGAAGACCGGCGGCACCTGCCCGCTGTGGAACGTGTACGAGGCCTTCGCGCAGCCCGGCCGCGTGCTGACGCAGCTCGCGCGCATGCCCGACGGCCGCGCCTACCTCTGGATCGCGCGCACGGTGTCGCACGGCTACCGAGGCTATGGTTCGCCCAACAAGACCTTTTCCATCGGGCTGGGCTGCGACATCAGCCATGCCACGCGGCTGGTCTATTCCAAGGGCATGGACCTGCGCGATCCCGAGGTACCGACGCCCATCGGCGCGGGCTGCAAGGTGTGCGAGCGCGAAGCCTGTCCGCAGCGCGCCTTTCCGTTCGTGGGGCGCCCGCTCGACGTGGACGAGAACCAGAGCCGCTTCATGCCCTATGCCGCGGCGCCCGACAGGTACGCCACTGCGCGCACCGCCGTCAGGAACGCGGCTAGCCGCGCACCAGCGTCCGGATCGCCACGGCGCCGCTCCCCTTGACCTCGGCGCGGTAGCTGCCCACCAGCGCTTCGCGCTCGGCCGCGGCCTGCGGGTCGTTGCGCCAGGCCAGCAAGGCGGCCACGTCCGCATCCGGCAGGGCCGCGAGCAGCGCCTGCGTGACCTGTCTCTCGAACTCGCGCGCCACCGTCAGCAGGTTGCGCGGGCGCGGCGAGGTGATGCCGCGCGACCACAGCGTGTCGACGGCCATGTCGAGCGTGCGGTCCGGCAGCGAAGTGAACTGGCCGGCGTTGCCGCGCGCCAGTTGCTTGACGACCGAGCTCAGCAGCAGCTGGCTCGAGAAATCGACCTCGCGCAGGTCGGCCACGGCCATGCGCTCGAGCAGTTCCGTGCGCGCGGGATCGGCCGGCTTCGCGCGTTCGCGGTTGAAGAACGCCTGCTTGCCTGCGTCGTCCATGGCAGCGTAGTCGGCGCGCAGCTTCGAGAAGCGGGCCACCGCGGCCTGCACCTGCGCATTCGGTGCCGCGCCGCCCTTGCCGGCAGCGGCCACTTCCTGCTGGATGGCAGCGACGGAGGCGGCCACGTCGAAGGACCGCGCAGCGGCCGCGTCCAGCGCCTGGAGCGCCTTGCCGGCAATGGCCTGGTCGGCAGGCTCGAGCAACTGGTGCGCGTCGCGCGATACCGCCCCCGGCGTATAGGCCGCCTGGTAGCGCGCCTGTACGCCCTCGAACTGCAGCAGGGCCTGGGCGCGGTCTTGCGCCCAGCCCACGACGGGTGCGAACAACAGCGACAGCAGGAGAAAAAAAGGCGCGAGAAGAAGACGTCTCGGTGAAACTGGAATGGCAAGCATGGCGCCATTATTGGCGCCCCGCATGATCGCCCTTCTGCTTCAGGCCGCTGCCAGTTCCCTGCGCAGCAGCTTCGCCGCCGCAACCATGTTCGACAGCGCGGCCTCGGTCTCGGGCCAGCCGCGGGTCTTCAGGCCGCAGTCGGGGTTGATCCACAGGTTCTCGAGCGGCACCACGCCGGCCGCCTTGCGCATCAGGCGCACGATCTCGTCCACCGAGGGCACCCGCGGCGAATGGATGTCGTACACGCCGGGGCCGATCTCGTTCGGGTAGCGGAAGCCCCCCGCATTGTTCTCGCCGCCGAAGCCCCGCAGCAGCTCCATGTCGGAGCGGCTGGTCTCGATGGTGATCACGTCGGCATCCATGGCCGCGATTTCCGGCAGGATGTCGTTGAATTCCGAATAGCACATGTGGGTGTGGACCTGCGTCTCGTCGCGCACGCCCGAAGCGCTGATGCGGAAGGCGCGCGTGGCCGACTTCAGGTAGGCCGGCCAGCCGGCGCGGCGCAGCGGCAGGCCTTCGCGGATCGCGGGCTCGTCGATCTGGATGATGCCGATGCCGGCGCCCTCGAGGTCCACCACCTCGTCGCGGATGGCCCAGGCGATCTGCTCGCAGGTGGTGCTGCGGGGCTGGTCGTTGCGCACGAAGGACCATTGCAGGATGGTGACGGGACCGGTCAGCATGCCCTTCATCGGCAGCTTGGTGAGGCTCTGCGCATAGGCGGTCCATTCGACCGTCATCGGCGCAGGGCGCGCCACGTCGCCGAAGATGACCGGCGGCTTGACGCAGCGCGAGCCGTACGACTGCACCCAGCCGTTGGCGGTGAAGGCGAAACCGTCGAGCTGTTCGCCGAAGTACTCGACCATGTCGTTGCGCTCGGCCTCGCCATGCACCAGCACGTCGATGCCCAGCGCTTCCTGCTTGCGCACGGCCAGTGCGATTTCGGCGCGCATCTTCTCGCGGTAGCCTGCCGCATCGAGCTCGCCGCGCTTGAAGGCGGCACGCGCGGCGCGGATCTCCCTGGTCTGCGGGAACGAGCCGATGGTGGTGGTAGGCAGCGCGGGCAATGCGAAGCGCGCGCGCTGCACCCGCTGCCGCTGGCCGAACGGGGATGCGCGCTGGTCGTCGCCGGCCACGCTGCGGGCGAGCCGCAGCGCCACGTCGGCGCGGTGCACGCGCGGGCTGCTGCGCCTTGCGGCCACCGCGGCGCGCGCGGCTTCGAGTTCTTGCGCGACCGAGTCCTCGCGGCCGTCGAGCACGGCGCGCAGCACGCGCAGTTCGCCGAGCTTTTCGACGGCGAAGGCGAGCCATGACTTGAGCTCCGCATCGAGCTTGTCTTCCGCAGCCAGGCTGAACGGCACGTGCAGCAGCGAGCACGATGGCGCGATCCAGAGTTCGCCGCGCCGCTTGTCGATCACCGGGCGCAGCGTGGCGAGCGCGGCGTCGAGGTCGGTGCGCCAGATGTTGCGACCGTCGACGATGCCGATCGACAGCACCTTGTGCGTGGCAAGCCAGTCGGCCACGCCCGTCAGCTCCTGCGGCGCGCGCACGGCGTCCACGTGCAGGCCGGCCACCGGCAGCTGGCAGGCGAGGCGCAGGTTGTCCGACAGCGGCGAGAAGTAGGTGGCCAGCAGCAGCTTCGGCGCACTGCGGGCCAGTTGCCAGTAGGCGCGCTCGAAGGCATTGCGCCAGGCATCGGGCAGGTCGAGCCCCAGGATGGGCTCGTCGATCTGCACCCATTCCACGCCCTGCTGCTTGAGCCGGTTCAGCACCTGTTCGTACACGGGCAGCAATGCATCGAGCAGCGACAGACGGTCGAAGCCCGCCTGCTTCTCCTTGCCGAGGTACAGGAAACTCAGCGGCCCGAGCAGCACGGCCTTGACCGCATGGCCGGCCTGCTGCGCCTGCGCCACCTCGTCGAAGAGCCGCGTCGAGGCCAGCCTGAACTGCGTGGCCGCGGTGAACTCGGGCACGAGGTAGTGGTAGTTGGTGTCGAACCACTTGGTCATTTCCAAGGCGAAAGTGCCCTCGGCGCCGTGGCTGCAGCCGGCCTGGTGCACATGGCCGGCCTCGTCTTCCACGCCGCGCGCCATCTTGAAATAGCGCGACAGCTCGGGCTCGTCGCCTTTGAAGCCGAAGCGCGCCGGCTCGCAGCCGAAGAGCTGGATGTGGTTGGCCACGTGGTCATAGCAGGCGAAGTCGCCGACGGTGACGTAGTCGAGCCCCGCGTCGCGCTGGGCCTGCCAGTGGCGCGCGCGCAGCTGTTCGCCAGCTTCTTCCAGCGCGGCGCGGTCGATCTCGCCGCGCCAGTGCTTTTCGAGGGCGAACTTGAGTTCCCGGTGGGCGCCCATGCGCGGAAAGCCGAGGATGTGGGTACGGGTGGTCATTGCAGATATTCCGGTCGCTGGATCTTTGAGAATCGGCAATGGTCGGGCTTTGGGGCATATGATTCAAACGAAACCTTTTGCCCATTCGCTTGAAAATCATTCATGTTGCAGTCGATCCTCGAGATACGCCACCTGCGCACGCTCGTTGCGCTGCGCGACACCGGCAGCCTGGTGCGCGCGGCGCAATTGCTGAACCTCACGCAGTCGGCGCTGTCGCACCAGATCAAGCTGCTCGAAGACCGCTACGGCGCGCAGCTCTTCGAGCGCAAGTCGGTGCCGCCGCAGTTCAGCACCACCGGGCTGCGGCTCTTGCAGCTGGCCGATGCCGCGCTGCCGCTGGTCGAAGAAGCCGAGCGCGACGTGGCGCGGCTGGCGCTGGGCCGCAGCGGGCAGCTGCGCATCGTGGTCGAGTGCCACACCTGCTTCGACTGGCTGATGCCGGCCATGGATGCCTTCCGCCAGCGCTGGCCGGAGATCGAGCTGGACATCGTCTCGGGCTTTCATCCCGACCCGATCGCGCTGGTGATGCAGAACCGCGCCGAGGTGGCGATCGTCTCCGAGCAGGACCCCGACGAGACCGTGGACTACCACGCGCTGTTCCGCTTCGAGATCGTGGCGCTGCTCGCCAACGACCATGCGCTCGCGGCCAAGGCGCATCTCACGGCGCGCCACTTTGCCGACCAGACGCTCATCACCTACCCCGTGCCCGACGAGATGCTCGACATCGTGCGCCAGGTGCTGGCGCCGGCCGGCGTGGCGCCTGCGCACCGCCGCACGACCGAGCTCACGGTGGCGATGCTGCAGCTGGTGGCGAGCGGCCGCGGCGTGGCCACCCTGCCGCTGTGGGCGGTGCAGAACTACCTGGACCGCGGCTATGTCACGGCCCGGCGCGTGGGCGCCCGGGGCCTCACGGGGCGGCTCTACATGGCCTGCACGCAGGGCACGTCCGGCCAGCCGTGGCTGGCGGACTTCGTGCGCATCACGCGCGAGAGCTGCTTCAAGAGCCTGCCGGGCATCGAGCTGCTCTGACGCGGCCCTGCAGCAGAATCATGGCCATCGATTCGACAACAGGATGAGCTTCCCATGGCACTGACGAAGAAGGGCAGGTACTGGTATGGCAGCGGCCCGGACGACACCCGAGCCGAACTGCTGCGCTACAGCAAGGCCAACGCCTGTCCGGCGACCCGGTTCGCGGAATCGGTGTGCGCCTGCGGCCACCGCGCGTTCAGGCTCGAGACCGACGAAGACGCAGGTGCCGCACGGCGCACCTGCCTGGCCTGCGGCACGGTTCAGCTGATGGGCGACAGCGCGGAGTTTGCGGACGAGGCCGAGTTCGGCGGCCATGAATGCGTCTGCGCGGCCGAGAGCTTCGAGCTGCTGTCGGGCGTCGCGCTCTACAGCGACAGCAGCGACGTGCGCTGGTACTACCTGGGCTGCCGCTGCACCGCGTGCAATCTCGTGGGCGTATTTGCCGACTGGAAGTGCGAAGCCGGCGACGCCGAGGCCTTTCTTGCCGCGGTCTGACCGGCACCCGCGGCGCCGAGCATCCACGCCCTGAAGGCGGCCACCTTCGGCCTGTGGCGGCTGTCTTCGGGGTACACGAGGTAGTAGGCAAAGTCTTCGAGCCACGCGGCTTCCAACAGCTGGACCAGCCGGCCTTCGGCCATCTCGTCCGCCACCAGCGCCGCCGGCAGCAAGCCCGCGCCCTGCCCCGCAAGCACCGCCTTCAGCAACAGGCCCGAATCATCGAAGGACGGGCCGCGCACCGGCGCGGCCTGATCGATGCCCTGCGCCTCGAACCACATGGCCCAGCCCTTGCGCTCGGCATCGTTCACGCGCGGCCAGCACATGAGATCGGCCGGTGCCGCGGGCGGCCCGAGGCTGCGAACCAGCGCGGGCGCGGCAACCGGAACGATCTCCACCGTGAGCACGCGGTGGCTGATCAGGCCGGGATAGCGGCCGAGCCCATGGCGGATCGCCACGTCCACACCGTCGCGCGAAAAATCGGCCAGCGCGGTGCTGCTCACCACCTGCAGATCGATGTCCGGATGCGCATCGTGAAAGCTCTTGAGCCGCGGCACCAGCCACATGGACGCGAAGAACGGCGTGGTGCTCACCGTGAGGATGCCGGTTTCCGCAGGCATGGCGATGCGGCGCGTCGCGTCGCTGATCTGCCGGAAGGCATTGCGCACCGGCGGCAGGTAGGCCTGGCCCGCATCGGTCAGAAAGATGCCGCGGTTCGCGCGCCGGAACAGCGCAATGCCCAGGTGCAGCTCCAGCGACTTGATCAGCTGGCTCACGGCGCCGGCGGTCACGCACAGCTCGTCGGCCGCGTTCTTCACCGAGAGATGGCGGGCGGTCGCCTCGAAGGCGCGGAGCGCGTTGAGCGGCGGCAGCTGGTGTTCCATGGTTTAGTTGATCTGATCCGATCGCCTCAGAAAATCTGGTTTGCGAGGCTGTACGGGAACGAGGAGGATCCGCACACTGGCGCATGAAGAAGAAGCACTCTTGCGCGCCGGATCCCATTCTCCAACCAATAGATATTCTGAGCAAACCCGGAGACCCGCATTGACCTCCTTCTCCTCCCGTTCAGCGCCACGCACACGCCTTTTCCGCGGCTGGTTCGTAGTGGCCGGCGCCTTCGCCGTCACGCTCGTGGGCTTCGGCAGCGCCTACACCTTCAGCGCCTTCCTCGAATCGCTGCAGCGCGACTTCGGCGCCTCGCGCGGATCGGCCTCGCTGGTGTTCTCGCTCGCGGGCTTCCTCTACTTCGGCCTGGGTGTGGTCAGTGGCCCGCTCGCGGACCGGTGGGGTGCGCGGCGGCTGGCGGTCGCGGGCATGGTGCTGGTCGGCCTGGGCCTGGCCGCCGCGGGACAGGCGCGCAGCCTGACCGAGGCTTGCCTGGCCTACGGCCTGGGCGTCGGGCTCGGCGTCGGCGCCTCCTATGTGCCGGTGCTGGGCGCGGTGCAGCGCTGGTTTGTCAGGCGGCGCGGATTCGCCTCGGGGCTGGCGGTGAGCGGCATCGGCGTGGGCACGCTGGTGATGCCGCCGCTGGCCTCGCTTCTCATCGAGGCGCTGGGATGGCGCCACGCCTACCTGGCGCTGGGCGCAATGGCCGTGGTGGTGGGCGCCGGCATGGCGCTGCTGATCGAGGACGATCCGCGCCACCGCGGGCTCGGGCCCGACGGCGATCCACCGCAGCCGCAAGCACCGTCGGCCTTGCCCGCAGGCTCCACGTTGCGCGACGCGATCAGGTCGCGCCGCTTCGCCGGGCTCTATGCGGCCTGCCTGATCAGCTCGTTCGGGCTGTTCGTTCCCTTCGTCCACCTCGTGCCCTACGCGCTCGACCACGGCCAGTCGGCCAGCGCAGCCGTGCTGCTGCTCGGCGCCATCGGCGTCGGCAGCACGGCGGGGCGATTTTTTCTTGGCGGGCTGGCCGATCGGCTGGGCCGGCAGCTGGCGCTGCCGCTGATGTCGGGCGGCATGGCGCTTTCGCTGGTGGTGTGGGCGGTGTCCGGCGGGTTCTGGGGGCTGGCCGCGTTCGCGTTTGCCTACGGCGTTTTCTACGGCGGCTTCGTTGCGCTGCTGCCTGCCCTCGTCATGGATTACTTCGGCGGCTGCAGCATCGGCGCGATCCTGGGCGTGCTGTACACCAGCGTGGCCTTCGGCACCCTGGTCGGCCCGAGCGCGGCGGGCTTCGCATTCGACATCAGCCGCAGCTACCTGCTGCCGATCCTCGCCAGCATCGGCGCCAACCTGGTCGCGGCCGGGGTGCTGCTGGCCATGTCGAAGACGCGCACGGCGGCAAAACCGGGCGCGCGGGGTACAGTCGGGAATGAACCCACAAACGCCCAGCGCTCCTAAGCCGCCCGAAACGGCTCCCGCCGAGATCACGGAGACGCAGGCGTTCACGCGCGCATGGGCCGTGTTCCTGCTGCTGTTCGTGGGTGTGCTGGGCCTTCTGTGGGCCAGCGACGCCCTGTTCGGCTAGAAGCGGGGACGCCTAGGACGAAGCCTTCTGCAGCAGCTTCAGCACGCTCGAGAAATCGAGCGCGCCATGGCCCGCCAGGCTGTGCGCCGCATAAAGGCTGCGTGCGAGCCCGCCCAGCGGCGTGGCAGCGCGAACGGCGGTGGCGTTTTCCTGCGCGAGGCCCAGATCCTTGAGCATCAGGTCGGTGCCGAAGCCGCCCGCGTAGTTCTTCGATGCGGGCGCAGCTTCCATCACGCCGGGCATCGGGTTGTACTTTTCGAGCGCCCAGTTGCCGCCCGAGCTGCGCCGCATGATTTCGGACAGCACCTTGGGATCGAGCCCGTTGGCCACGCCCAGCGCCAGCGCCTCCGAGGTGCCGATCATCAGGATGCCGAGCAGCATGTTGTTGCAGATCTTGGCGGTCTGGCCCGCGCCGATGCCGCCCGCATGGAAGATGTTGGCGCCCATCTTCTCGAGCACGGGGCGCGCACGTTCGAGGTCGTCGGCCTCGCCGCCGACCATGAAGGTCAACGTGCCGGCAATCGCGCCGCCGGTGCCGCCGGAAACCGGCGCATCGATCATCGCGATGCCCTTGGCCGCAGCCGCCTCCGCCACCTTGCGCGAGGTGGCGGCGGCAATGGTGCTGCTGTCGATCACGAGCGTGCCGGCACGGATGCTGTCGAGCAGGCCGGGCTTGCTGCCGCCGCTGCCCAGGAACAGGCCCTCCACGTGCGCGCTGGCCGGCAGCATGCTGATGACCACGTCGGCATCGGTCACCGATTCGGCGGCCGATGCGGCAATGGCCAGGCCTTCGGCCGCGTATTTCTTGCAGGCCTCGTCCGACAGGTCGAAGGCCTTGACCGCAAAGCCCGCCTTGCGCAGGTTCAGGGCCATGGGTCCGCCCATGTGGCCAAGGCCGATGAATGCGATTTTCATTTGATGTCTCCGTTGTATTCGTGAAAGAGGCTCAGGCCAGCGCGGCCAGCTCCGCGGGCATCTGGCCGCGCGGGCGCAGGTGGTCCTCGATGAAGGCGGGCGTGATCTCTTCGAGGGCGGCGGGGTTCCAGCGCGGATTGCGGTCCTTGTCGATCAGCACCGCGCGGATGCCCTCGGCAAAGTCCTTGTGCGCGCAGAAGCCGAGCGAGGCCCAGTATTCGAGCCGGAACACCTCGGCCAGCGACATGTGGTGCACGCGCTGCCAGAGCTCGAAGCTCAGCGCCGCAGAGCTGGGTGCGCCCTTGGCGAAGGTCTTGGCGGCGGACTGCAGCCAGGCATCGTCGCTCTGCAGGCTGCGCAGGCGCCCGGCGATGTCGAGCAGGTCGTCGCCGGCCATCAGCGCGTTGATGGTGTCGTAGTGTTCGCGCACCTTGGAGGGCGGCATCTCGGCGCCCTCGCCGGCGCGCGCGAGGATGCGCGAAAGCTCGGCGCGGTCGGCCTTTTGCTCGCCGCGCCAGTGCGCGGCGGCAATCGCTTCGAACACCTGGCCCTTGCGCTCATGCGGCACCAGCACGTCGGCCAGGCCGCAGAAGATCGCATCGGCCGCATTGAGGTTGGCGGCCGTGAGCGCCAGGAACAGGCCCGTGCGGCCCGGCGTGCGGCGCAGGAACCAGCTGCCGCCCACGTCGGGGTACAGGCCGATGCTGATCTCGGGCATGGCAACGCGGCTCTGCGCGGTGACCACGCGGTGCGAGCAGCCCGCCATCAGCCCGACGCCGCCGCCCATCACGATGCCGTGGCCCCAGCAGAGGAAGGGCTTGGGAAAGGTGTGGATCAGGTAGTCGAGCTCGTATTCCTCGCGGAAGAATTCTTCGGCGTAGGTGTTGCGCGCGGGGCCGCACTCGAGCAGCGTCTGGTACAGCTGGCGCAGGTCGCCGCCGGCGCAGAAGGCCTTCTCGCCGTCGGCCTGCAGCAGCACGCCGACGATGCCGTCGTCCTTCGCCCATTCGCGCAGCTTGGGCGTGAGCAGGCGCACCATGTCCACCGACAGCGCGTTGAGCGAGGCCGGTGCGTTGAGCGTGGCGGTGGCAAAGCGCTTGCCGCCGGCGGTCTTGATTTCGTCGAAGAGAACTACGGAGTCGGTCATTGTCTTGAGAGGTTCTGGATGCGGGGCTTCAGCGGATATCGCTGTCCCCTTCCAGCAATTTTCGCGCAACGATCACGCGCATGATCTCGTTGGTGCCTTCGAGGATCTGGTGCACGCGGGTATCGCGCACCAGCCGCTCGAGCGGGAACTCGCTCAGGTAGCCGTAGCCGCCGTGCAATTGCAGCGCGTCGTTGCAGACGTTGAAGCCCGCATCGGTCGCAAAGCGCTTGGCCATCGCGCAGTAGGTGCTGGCATCCGCATGGCCCGCATCGAGCTTGCTTGCCGCGAGCCTCACCATCTGCCGCGCGGCGACCAGTTCCGTCGCCATGTCGGCCAGCTTGAACTGCAGGGCCTGGAAGCTCGCGATCGGCTTGCCGAACTGCTGGCGCTCGTGCAGGTAGCGGCGCGCCGCATCGAGCGCGCCCTGCGCCGCGCCCACCGAGCAGGTCGCGATGTTGATGCGCCCGCCATCGAGCCCCTTCATCGCAATGCGAAAGCCCTCGCCTTCCTTGCCCAGCAGGTTCTCGGCCGGCACGCGCACGTTGTCGAAGCTGATGGTGCGCGTGGGCTGGCTGTTCCAGCCCATCTTGTGCTCCTTCTTGCCGTAGCTCACGCCCGGCGCATCGGCCGGCACCGCAAAGGCCGAGATGCCGCTGGCGCCCGCGCCGCCCGTGCGCGCCATGAGCACCAGCACGTCGGTCGACCCGGCACCGGAGATGAAAGCCTTGCCGCCGTTGATCACGTACTCGGCGCCCTGCAGCTCGGCGCGCGTCTTGAGCGAGCCCGCGTCCGACCCGGCACCCGGCTCGGTGAGGCAGTAGGAAGCCAGCTTGCGCCCGCTCGTGAGGTCTTCGCCCCACTGCTGCGCCACCGCGTCGGTCGCCCAGGTGCCGAGCATCCAGGTCGCCATGTTGTGGATCGTGATGAAGGCCGTGGTCGAGGGGTCGACCGCGGCCATCTCCTCGAACACCAGCGCCGAATCGAGCCGCGGCAGGCCGAGGCCGCCGATGCGCTCGGGCGCATAGAGCCCGCAGAAGCCCAGCTCGCCGGCCTTGGCGATGGCCTCCTTCGGGAAGATGGCCTCGGCGTCCCACCGTGCCGCATGGGGCGCGAACTCGGCCTGTGCGAAATCGCGCGCGGTCTGCGCAAAGGCGTTCTGCTCTTCGGACAATTCGAAGTTCATTGTTCGCGACCCTTCCAGTGGTCCAGCTCGGCCGTCCGTTTCAGGGTCGATTCCTCCAGACATGAATTGAACACCAGCGGCCAGATGGAGCCGCCTTCGCTCGCTTTCGAGGCCCGCTTGCAAGAGGGGTCGCGGCCCTTGAGCCAGGCGCGCTGCTCGGTGCGCAGCGCGACGCGCATCTGCGGCGAGAGCGTCTTCATCACCTCGCCGTAGCGGATGTTGAGCGCGGCGTCGGCGGCGCGAAAGTCGCGCACCGCGCAGGCGTTCATCTGCTGCTGGTTGCCGTCGGGCCTGCAGTCCAGCGGGTTTGCATCATCGGCCGCATGCACGCCGGCGGCGAGCAGCAGCACGGCCGATGACGCGACAGCGCGGAACGCGCGGCTCACTTGAGGCTGATCGTGGTGTTGACGCCGTGCGAGACGGTGCTGTCGTCGAACCAGCGGGCCGTCACGGTCTTGGTCTGCGTGTAGAACATGATGACCTGCTTGCCGTACGGGCCCAGGTCGCCGAGCTTCGATGCGCGCGAACCGGTGAACGAGAACATCGGCACCGGCACCGGGATCGGCACGTTGATGCCGACCTGGCCCACGTCGATGTCTTCCTGGAAGCGGCGCGCCGCGGCGCCCGACTGCGTGAAGATCGCCGTGCCGTTGCCGTTCGGGTTGCTGTTGATCAGCTCGATGGCCTCGTCGATGTTCTCTGCATCGGCCACGCAGAGCACGGGCCCGAACACTTCCTGGTCATAGATCGTCATGCCGGGCTTCACGCCCGAAAAGATCGTCGGGCCCACGAAGTTGCCCTTCTCGTAGCCCGGCACCGTGGGCTTGCGGCCGTCGAGCTCCAGCTTGGCGCCGTCGGCCACGCCGCGTTCGATGAGATGGTTGACACGGTCGTAGGCTGCACAGGAAACCAGCGGTCCCACGTCCACGCCCTTCTCGGTGCCCGCGCCGATCTTCAGCGTCTTCGCCTTCTCGATGAGTTCGGGCACCCAGTTGCGCGCCTCGCCCACCAGCACCGCCACCGACACCGCCATGCAGCGCTGCCCGGCCGCGCCGAAGCTCGCGCCGGCCAGTGCGTTGAGCGTCTGCTCCTTGTTGGCGTCGGGCATCACGATGGCGTGGTTCTTCGCGCCCATCATGCATTGCACGCGCTTGCCGGCCAGCGTGGCGCGGTTGTAGACGTGCGTGCCGACCTTGGTCGAGCCGACGAAGCTGATGGCCTTGATGTCCTTGTGGTCGCAGATGCCGTTGACCACCGCTTCGCCGCCATGCACCACGTTGAGCACGCCGGGCGGAATGCCGGCTTCGAGCGCGAGTTCGGCGAGGCGCATCGTGACCATCGGGTCTTGCTCCGAGGGCTTCAGCACGAAGGTGTTGCCGGTGACGATGGCCATCGGGAACATCCACAGCGGGATCATGGCCGGGAAGTTGAACGGCGTGATGCCGGCGCACACGCCCAGCGGCTGCAGCAGCGTGTAGGTGTCGACGCCGTTGGCCACGTTGTTGGCCAGTTCGCCGAGCTGCAGGTTGCCGATGTTCGAGGCGTGCTCGACCACCTCGAGGCCGCGGAACACGTCGCCTTCGGCGTCGGGCAGCGTCTTGCCCTGCTCGGCCGTGAGGATGGCGGCCAGCTCGCCCATGTTCTCGCGAATGAGCTGCTGGTACTTCAGGAAGATGCGGGCACGCGCGCCGATCGGCGTCTTGCGCCAGGTCTTGAAGGCGTCCTTGGCGGAAGCCACGGCGGCATCGAGCTCGGCCTGCGTGGCAAACGGCACGCGGGCCAGCACTTCCTGCGTGGCCGGGTTGACGATGTCGCGCCATTCGCTGGTCTTGGATTCGACGAATTTGCCGCCGATCAGCAGTTTGACGGTGGCGACCTGGGTCTTGGGGGTGGTGGTGGCGTCCATGGGGTTTTGTCTCCTGTGAATACGGGGCCTGCATGCAGGTTCAACACGCATCCTAGCTTTGCAGATTTGCCATGACAATAGACAAATATGCGCCATTGCTTTGCAAAAATGCAGAGCCCACCCAAGAACACGCGAACACATGGACTGGGACAACCTCCGCTACTTTCTGGAACTGGCCCGCTCGGGCACGCTGATGAGCGCCGCGCGCCGGCTCGAGGTGGACCACACCACGGTGGCGCGGCGCATCCAGGCGCTCGAAAAGGAAGTGGGCGCGCCGCTCTTCTCGCGCGAGTCGGGTGGCCACCGGCTCACCGAGGCGGGCCGCAAGCTGCAGCCGCAGGTCGAGGCCATGGAAAGCGCGTTCCAGGCGGTGGAGAGCACCGCGCCGGCCTCGCAGGAGGGCCTGTCGGGGCTGATCCGCATCGGCGCGACCGAGGGCTTCGGCACCGTGGTGCTGGCACCGCAGCTGGCGCTTTTCGCGCAGCAGCACCCCAGGCTCACCATCGACCTGCTCGCGATGCCGCGGCTGGTGCACCTGTCGCGGCGCGAGGCCGACATCGTGATCTCGCTCGAGCGCCCGGCGCGCGGGCCGGTGGTTGTGACCAAGCTCACCGACTACACGCTCAGGCTCTATGCATCGAAGAAGTACCTGGCCGCCCACAAGCCGATCAAGACGCGCGAAGACCTGCGCGGCCACACCTTCATCAGCTACGTGGACGACCTGCTCTTCAGCAAGGAGCTGCAGTACCTGGACGAACTGCACCGCCCCGACGCCTTCGCGCTGCGCAGCACCAGCGTGCTCGCGCAGCACCGCGCGGTGCTGGCGGGCGCGGGCATCGCGGTGCTGCCGGCCTTCATCGCGGAGAACGACGGCGCGCTCAAGCCCGTGCTGCCAGGGCAGGCGAACTTCACGCGCACGTTCTGGATGTCGATGCCGGCGGAGACCAAGCACCTGGTGCGGATGCAGGCGGTGTGGGAGTTCCTGCGCGAGACGGTGCAGGCGCAGCGGCAACTGCTGCTGCCCGCACCCGCATGATGCCGAAGGCTCAGCGCCGCGGCGGCGCGAGGTCCGGAAAGTTCAGCGCCACGAACTCGATCACGAACTCCTGCGGATCCGCGCGCAGCTGCTGCTCCTCTGCCCGGTCGAGGTAGCTGCGCCAGAACTGCCGGATCTGGTCCTGCACGTCATCGGCAAAGCCCATCTGGGTGCCGACCATCTCCTGCCAGGTGCCGCTCGCATTGAAGGTCTGGGCGAGCGTGGGCTCCAGCGCCTCGAGCTTGGCGCGCTTGGCGTCGTCGAGCTGGTCGATGGCGTCCAGCACCAGGCAATCCACCAGCCGCAGCAACGGCCTTCCTTCGTATCTGTTCGTCGTCTGCATGCGCCAAGTTTCTCATTGCCCGGGGCCGCTAGGACGTCGGCCAGGCCGGCGCATGGCTGCCCGGCGGCATCGACGGACGCGGCCATGTGGCCGGCGTACGCGACAGCTGCGCGCCGTGGCGCAGCGCGGTCAGTTCGCCGAAGCCTGAGGCCGAGGTCTCCAGATAGGGCTTCAGGTCGGGCCGGGCGATCGACAGGCCGCCAGCCACGCGACCGAGCCCGCGCAGCCATTGCCCCGTCTGCGCCAGCGACACCTGCACATGCCAGCTGCCACCCTCCTGCTGCTGCCGCCAGAGCGCCGCGGCGGCGCCGAAGGCGATGAGGTAGCCCGTGGCCTCGTCGAGGATCTGCATCGGCAGCGGCCTGGGCTTGCCGTCGCCGGCCGCTTCGCCTTCGGCATGGTTGAAACCCATGGCGGTCTGCACCAGTGAATCGAAGCCGCGGCGATGCGCCCACGGGCCTTGCGTGCCATAGGCCGTGAGCGACACGCACACGATGCCGGGCGCGAGCCGCGCGAGTTCCGTCGGCCCGAAGCCCAGTGCCGCGATGCCGCCGGGCCGGTAGCCCTGCACGAAGACATGGGCCTGCGCGGCGAGCTGCCGCAGCACGGCGCGGCCCGCCTCGGTGCGCAGGTCCACGTGCGCCGACAGCTTGCCGCGGCTGGTGTCGGCGATCGATTCGATGTTGGGCAGGTGCGGCGAATTGACGAGCATCACGTCGGCGCCATAGGCCGCCAGCGCGCGGCCTCCCACGGGGCCCGCGAGGATGCGCGTCAGGTCGAGCGAGCG
Organism: Variovorax sp. V93; assembly: GCF_041154485.1. Taxonomy (NCBI): domain Bacteria; kingdom Pseudomonadati; phylum Pseudomonadota; class Betaproteobacteria; order Burkholderiales; family Comamonadaceae; genus Variovorax; species Variovorax sp. V93. The sequence goes on from NZ_AP028669.1 coordinate 3,357,917, forward strand.
CAGGCCCTCGAGCGGCCGCTGGTCTTCGCGCAGCGGCGGCAGCACGCGCGGCGGTGCATCGCTGATGCGCTCGATCGTGAAGAGCGGCTGTGCCGCAATGGCCCGGCCCTGCGGCGTGGCGTCCCATTCGTCGAAGCGGCGCAGCGCGGTCGCCACCAGGCCTTGCGCGGCGGCGGCGTCCTCGAAGTCGAGCGCGCGCCACGTCGCCATGGCCGCCTCGGCCTCGGCGCGCGTGGCGGTGGCCGGATCCAGCTTCATCAGGCGCAGCGCGCCGTCGCGGTGGTGCGCGAAGTTGGCATGGATGCGCACCCAGCCGTCGGCGCAGCGGTACAGCCCGGAGAAGGTGTCCCACAACTCGGGCACGCGGCCGTCGAGGCTGAACCAGCCGGTGCAGTCGAGCGCCGCGTGCCGCATGTCGACCGCCACCTCCTGCCGCCCGGCGCCGCGCAAGTGGCCCAGTTCACAGGCCGCGAGTGCCGCCGCCGCGATGGTGCTCTGCGCGGCCGCACCCACCGCGAAGGACGACGGCAGCACCGGGTCTTCGCCCGTAAGCCGCGCGTGTCGCAAGGCATCTGGCGGCAGGCCCGCCTGCCGCCAGATGTTGTCCAGGGCGTCGCTCGCATTCATTTCATTTCTCCGGAACGTCCAAAGCAAAAAGGCAGGGCCCGCTATCGCGGCCCTGCCCTTCGTCGCCGTTGCGCCGCCGCCCTACTGGATCAGCTTGGCGCCGGTCTTGGCCTGCAGCGTATCGAAGCTCACGCCTGGCGCGAGTTCGACCACCTTGAGGCCTTCGGGCACCACGTCCATCACGGCCAGGTCGGTGATGATGCGGTCGACCACGCCCACACCGGTCAATGGCAGCGTGCACTTCTCGAGGATCTTGAGGTCCTCGGTGCCGTCCTTCTTCCTGGCGACGTGCTCCATCAGCACGATCACGCGCTTCACGCCGGCCACCAGGTCCATGGCGCCGCCCATGCCCTTGACCATCTTGCCCGGGATCATCCAGTTGGCGAGGTCGCCCTTCACGCTGACCTGCATGGCGCCGAGAATCGACAGGTTGATCTTGCCGCCGCGAATCATCGCGAAGCTGTCATGGCTGCCGAAGATGGCCGAGCCGGGGATGGTGGTCACGGTCTGCTTGCCGGCGTTGATCAGGTCGGCGTCGACCTGGTCTTCGGTCGGGAACGGGCCGATGCCGAGCATGCCGTTCTCGCTTTGCAGCCACACTTCCTTGTCGCCGACGAAGTTGGCCACCAGCGTGGGAATGCCGATGCCCAGGTTCACGTAGAAGCCGTCTTCGAGCTCTTGCGCCGCACGCGCGGCCATTTGGTCTTGGGTCCAGGGCATATCAAGCCTCCCGCCGGGCCGCCCCAAGGGAGGCTTGCGCCCCCCTGGGGGGCAGTGAGGACACGCAGTGCCGAACGTGGGGGTGGTTCATTTCAGGCTCCTTTGTTGTTCTTGACGGGGGCAGGCACTTCGCTGCCGGCGGCGGCCTGCGCAATGGCGGCCTGGGCTTCGACCTTGGCGGCCGCGGCGTCGGCCGGCGCGGCGGCGCTCACGGTGCGCTTCTCGATGCGCTTCTCGGGGTTGGCGTTGAGCACGATGCGGTGCACGTAGATGCCCGGCAGGTGGATGTCGTCAGGGGCCAGTTCGCCCACCTCGACGATCTTCTCGACCTCGACGATGCAGATCTTGCCGGCCATGGCGGCGGCTGGGTTGAAGTTGCGCGCCGTGAGTCGGAATCGCAGGTTGCCCGACTTGTCGGCCACGTCGGCCTTGACCAGCGCCACGTCGGGCACCAGCGAGCGCTCCATGACGTAGGTTTCACCGTCGAACTCGCGCAGTTCCTTGCCTTCGGCCACCTGCGTGCCGACACCGGTCTTGGTGAAGAAGGCCGGAATGCCCGCGCCGCCCGCGCGCAGCTTCTCGGCCAGCGTGCCCTGGGGCGTGAATTCGAGCTGCAGCTCGCCCGCGAGGTACTGGCGCTCGAACTCCTTGTTCTCGCCCACGTAGGACGCGATCATCTTCTTGATCTGGCGCGTCTCGAGCAGCTTGCCGAGGCCGAAGCCGTCGACACCCGCGTTGTTGGAGATGCAGGTGAGATCCTTGACGCCCGAGTCGTGCAGCGCGTCGATCAGCGCCTCGGGAATGCCGCACAGGCCGAAGCCGCCGACCGCGAGCGTCTGCCCGTCGGCCACGACCCCCTTGAGTGCCGCGTCTGCGGAGGGATAAATCTTGTTCACTCGGGCTCCTTGATGGATGGTGGAGAGTTGGCGAAAGCCTTTTGCAAGCCTTGAACGATACTACGTAGTCGCATACGTAGTATTTCGTAATGGTGACCCCCGATGCCCGAGATCGACTACCGGCTGGCTTTTGAACATGCGCCCGTCGGCATGGTGGTGTCGAGCAACCGCACCATCGTGGCCTGCAACGAGCGTGTATGCGAGATTTTCGGTGCAACGCCCTCCGCCCTGGTCGGGCATTCGTTCAGCATCCTGTACCCGAGCGTGGCCGAGTTCGAGCGCATCGGCAAGCGCATGGAACCGTTCCTGAACGCCAGCGGCCGCTATGCCGACAACCGCATGATGAAGCGCCTGGGCGGCCTGCACGGCGCCATTGCCGGCGAGACCTTCTGGTGCCACGTCACGGGCCATGCCATGAACCGCGCCGCGCCGCACGAGGCCGGCATCTGGACCTTCGAGGACCTGGGCTCGCGCCGCGCCGTGAAGGCCGAGCTCACGCCGCGCGAGCGCGAGGTGGCGGCGCAGGTGATGCGCGGGCTGACCTCGAAGGAAATCGGCAAGGCGCTGGGCATCAGCCATCGCACGGTGGAACTGCACCGGGCGCGGCTGATGCGCAAGTACGCGGCGGCGACCACGGCGGAGCTGGTGCAGAAGCTCATCGCGGGCTGATCGTTGCAGAAACGGAAACGCGGTGTCGGCGAAAGGCCTGCGCCACGGGGCTCGCCGATGGCTATCTTGGAGGCATGCGAGCACTCCGCCCGCAGCCACTCAGGAGCCGTTATGACCACACCCCTTCATTCCGAGAAGAACCTGCTGCTGTCGTCCAAGCTGTCGGTTGCACGCGTGCATGCGCTCGCCGCCCACCGGCTGCCCGTGACGCTCACGCTGGCAGCCATCATCCTGTCGGTGCTCGGCGTCAAGCCGTAGCCCGTCAGTCGGGCTTGATGTCCGCCGCCTTGATCACCTTCGCCCAGGCCGCGAGTTCCTGGTCGACGAACTTGCCGAGCGCCGCCGGGTCCATGTAGGTGGCGAAGGCGCCCTGCTCGTCCACTTTCTTGCGGAACGACTCGCTCTCGACGATCTTCTTGATCTCCGCACTGAGCTTGTTGACGACCTCGGGCGGCGTCCGGGCCGGTGCGAACACCGCGAACCACGACTCCACCTCGTAGCCCGGCAACCCCGCTTCGGCCGAGGTCGGCACGTCGGGCATCGACGGATGGCGCTTGCTGCCCGTGTAGGCCAGCGGCTTGATGCGGCCGCCCGCGAAATGGCCGATGACCGAGGGCGGCGTGGTGATGAACATGTCGACGTTGCCCGCGATCAGGTCGTTGATGGCCGGGCCCGAGCCCTTGTAGGGCACGTGCGTCATCGGCTGCCTGGCCTGCCGCGACAACAGCTCGCCCGCGATGTGCTGGATGGAGCCGTTGCCCGACGAGGCGTAGAACAGGCCGCCCTCCTTCTTCTTCTTGCCGTACTCGATCAGCTCCTTCATCGAGTTCACGGGCAGCTTGCCGCTCACCGCGACCACGTGCGGCGCGCGCATCACCAGCGCCACCGGCACGAAGTCCTTGGTGGGGCTCCACTTGATCTGCGGAAAGAGCGCGGGGTTGCCGACGTGGTAGCCCGAGTACTGCATCAGCAGCGTGTAGCCATCGGGCGCGGCGCGCGCCACCGCCTCGGTGCCGATGTTGCCGCTGGCGCCGGGCTTGTTGTCCACCACGATGGGCTGGCCCAGTGCGCGCTGCAGCGGCTCGGCCACCATGCGCGCCATGATGTCGGTGGACCCGGCAGGCGCGGTGGGCACGATGAAGGTGATTGGTTTCGAGGGCCAGGTGTCGGCGCTGGCCGCGGTGGCCGCCATTGCAAGGCCGAGGCCTGCCGCCAGAAGGCGATGAGTGGGTTTCATGGTTTGTCTGTCTCCGGTGTTTTTAGGGTTGCATTCGAAGCCGGCGCGTCAGGGCGCCAGCTCGGATATCTCGATGAGATTCAGGTCGGGATCGCGCACGTAGACCGATCGGATGCGCGAGGTGGCGCCGGTCCGCATCACCGGGCCTTCGAGGATCGGAACGCCATTGTTCTTCAGCCGCGCGATCACGTCCTCGAGCGGCACGCTCGCGATGAAGCACAGGTCCAGCGAGCCCGGCGTCGGCACCTGCGCCTTGGGCTCGAACTCATGGCCCTTCACATGCAGGTTGATCTTCTGGTTGCCGAAGCGGAAGGCCTTGCGGTTCGCGCCGAAAGTCTCCAGCGCCATGCCCATCACGTCGACATAGAAGCGGGTACAGGCCTCCTCGTGAGCGGTGGTGAGCACCAGGTGGTCCAGATGGTCGATCATGCGTGCAGCTCCTTGGCCCGGCGCGCATGCGCGCGCGCCGCGATGTCGTTGAAATCCGCCGGCGGCGCATGCCGCGTGAGCCGGTGGCCGGCGCGGGAAACCTGGCTCGGCAATTCGTGCTGCACCAGCGCTTCGAGTTCCGAGGCGGCATCGATCAGGCCGTCCAGATCCATGCCGGTGTCGTAGCCCATGCATTGCAGCATGTGCACCACGTCCTCGGTGGCGACGTTGCCGGTCGCGCCGGGTGCATACGGGCAGCCGCCGATGCCGCCCAGCGACATGTCGAGCCGCTCGATGCCCGCCTCGACTGCCGCCACCGTGTTCGCGAGCCCCATGCCGCGCGTGTTGTGGAAGTGCGCCGTCCACTGCAGGCCAAGGTGCCGCGCCATCGCGGCCTCGCAGACGGCCTGCACCTGCGTGGGAAAAGCCATGCCCGTGGTGTCGCACAGCGTGATGCCCTGCACCTGCAGCGCCGCGAAGCGGTCGATCCATTCCAGCACGGCGGCCAGCGGCACCTCGCCCTCCATCGGGCAGCCGAACACGCAGGAGAGCGACACGTTCACCGGCACGCCGGCCTGCCCGGCCAGCGCAATGACCTCGGCCAGCTGCGCGAAGGACTGCTCGCGCGTCATGCGCAGGTTGCTGAGGTTGTGGGTCTCGCTGACCGACATGACGATGTTGAATTCGCCGATCCGGCTCTCCAATGCACGCTCGGCGCCGCGCAGGTTCGGCACCAGCGCGGTGTAGACCACGCCGGGGCGGCGCACGATGCGCTGCATCACCTCCTCGCCATCGCGCAGCGCCGGAATCGCCTTGGCGGAGGTGAACGAGGTCACCTCGATCTTGGCGTAGCCCAGCGTGCCCAGCCGATCGATGAGCGCGATCTTGTCGTCGGTGGGAATGAAGCGGCTCTCCATCTGGACGCCGTCGCGCGTGGCCACTTCGTTGATGAAGAGCCGCTTGCCCTTGCCTTCCTTCATACGGCCTCGCTTTCTTCGGTGCGGCGCGCCGGCCAGCCCGCGCCCTGCAGCTCATCGGTGTGTTCGCCGAGCCGCGGCGCGGGATGCGCGATGCGCCCCGGCGTGGCGCTGAGCTTGGGCACCACGCCCGGCACCTTGAGCATGTCGCCGTCGGCGGTGGCCGTCTCGACGATCATCTGGCGCGCCAGGTACTGCGGATCGGTGGCGATGTCGGCCACCGTGTAGATGCGCCCGACCGGCACGCCGGCCGCATCGAGCACCGCGAGCACCTCGTCGCGGCTGCGCTGCAGCGTCCAGGCCTCGATGGCGGCGTCGATCTCTTCCACCCGCTGCACGCGGCCGTCGTTGTGCACGAGCTGCGGATCGTTTTCCAGGTCCGCGCGGCCGATGGCGCGCATCAGCCGCCTGAAGATGCTGTCGCCGTTGCCTGCCACCAGCACATAGTGGCCGTCGCTGCACTTGTAGGCATTGGTCGGCGCAATACCCGGCAGGGCGCTGCCGGCGCGCTCGCGCACCGCGCCGAACGCGTCGTATTCGGGCAGCAGGCTTTCCATCACGTTGAAGACCGACTCGTAGAGCGCCACGTCGATGAATTGCCCCTCGCCGCCGTGGGCCGTGCGGTGGTGCAGCGCCGTGAGCACGCCGATCACGCCGTGCAGCGCCGCCAGCGTGTCGCCGAGCGAGACGCCCACGCGCACCGGCACCCGGCCCGGCTCGCCGCTCAGGTAGCGCAGCCCGCCCATCGATTCGCCGAGCACGCCGAAGCCCGGCTTGTCGCGGTACGGCCCGGTCTGCCCGTAGCCCGAGATGCGCAGCATGATGAGCCGCGGGTTGAGCGCATGCAGCTGCTCCCAGCCCAGGCCCCAGCCTTCGAGCGTGCCGGGCTTGAAGTTCTCGATCAGCACGTCGGCCTCCAGCGCCAGCGCGCGCACGGCCTGCTGGCCTTCGGCGCTGCGCAGGTCGAGGCACACCGAGCGCTTGTTGCGCGACTGCACCTCCCACCAGACCGAGGTGCCTTCGCGCAGCAGCCGCCACTTGCGCAGCGGATCGCCGACGCCGGCCGGCTCGACCTTGATCACGTCGGCGCCGAATTCCGCGAGCGTCTTGCCCGCGAACGGGCCGGCGATGAGCTGGCCGAGCTCCAGCACCTTGAGGCCTTCGAGTGCATTCATCTTGCGTCTGTCTCCTGGTTGGTTGCCCCAACTCTAGGAACAGATCGCGGCGAGCGGAATTGCTTTGATGGCAGGAGGCCTTCGCAAAATGCGAAGGCTTTCTAGAATGGACGGATGGCCGTCCCCATCAACCCTGCCCGCGTCGACTTCGTCACGCTGCGCCTGTTCTGTGCGGTAGCCCAATCGGGCAGCATCACCAAGGGCGCCGAGGCCTGCCACCTGGCGCTCTCGGCGGCCAGCCGGCGGCTTTCGGACTTCGAGGCGGCCACGGGATCGAAACTGCTGGAGCGCAGCTCGCAAGGCATTGCGCTGACCCCGGCCGGCCACGTGGCCATGCAGCATGCGATGCGGCTGTTCCAGGGCTTCGAGCAGTTCAGCAACGAGCTCGGCGACTACTCGAGCGGAGTGCGCGGCCATGTGCGGCTGTGGGCCAACATGTCGGCGCTCACCGAGTTCCTGCCGGCCACGCTCGCCGCCTTCCTGGGCCAGCACCCGGACATCCGTGTCGAGGTCGAGGAACAGCTGAGCGGCGACATCGTGCGCGCGCTGGTCGACGGCCTGGCCGACGTGGGCGTGTTCGCCGAGAACACGCCGGCCTACGGGCTCGACGTGGCGCCGTTCCAGACCGACGAGCTGGTGGTGCTGTGCGCCCGGCAGCATCCGCTCGCGCGCACCCGCCGGACCGACTTCAAGACCTGCCTCGCGCACGAGTTCGTGGGCCTGAACCGCAGCAGCTCGCTGCTCGAACTCACCTCGCGCGCGGCCGAGCAGGCCGGCATTCCGATGCGCCTGCGCGTGCAGGTGCGCAGCTTCGATGCGATGTGCCACATGATCGCGGCCAACCTCGGCATCGGCGTGGTGCCGCTCGCGGCCTGCAAGGCGCAGGTGAGCGCGCTCGGCCTCAAGGTGGTGCGGCTCAGCGACGCCTGGGCCGTGCGCCGACTGCTGATGGCGACCAAGACGGGCGAGACCTTGTCGCCGGCGGCGCAGCTGCTGGTTCGGCAGCTGCTTGCGTCGTCCACCTGAGACGAGGCCTGAATGGCCTCCCTGAAACATCACGCCTGGGGCAGCTGGAATCCGGCCTTGAGCGTCTCGCGCAGATGGCTCACGAACAGGTTGACCGCGCGCGGAATGTGCAGCGAATAAGGCCGTATGGCGTAGATCTGGTCGGCAAAGGCGCCCGTGGGCTGCCAGTCGGGGAGCACCTCGACCAGCTTGCCCGCCTGCAGGCCCGATTGCGCGCTGAAGTCGGGCAAGAGCGCAATGCCCAGCCCCGCCTGGGCCGCGTCGCGCAGCGCCTCGCTGTTGTTGGCCGCCAGCGGCCCGGCAATGGGCACGGTCACGCGCTCGGCCTGGCGCGCGCGGCCGCCGCGCCGCTCGAACGACCACACGTTGGTTTCCTGCCCCCGGGGATAGTGCAGGCAGTCGTGCTCCGTCAGCATGGGCGGTGCCAGCGGGGTTCCCCGGCGGCGCAGGTAGGCCCGGCTGGCCACCAGCACCGAGCGCGTGTCGCACAGCCGCCAGGCCACGTGCGTGTCGGGCGGCGATGCGGCATGCCGCACCGCCAGGTCGAAGCCTTCCGTGGCCAGCGAGCTCAGCCGGTCGGAAAGCTCCATCTCGATGCGGATCGACGGATGCGCCAGCAGGAAGTCGGCGAGCCTGGGCAGCAATTGCTGCCGCCCCAGCGCCACCGGCGCGGTGACCCGGACCAGGCCGCGCGGTTCGCCCGCATGGTCCCGCGCTTCCAGGAAGCTGTGGGCGATCTGCTCGAAGGGCTCCCGGGTCTGGTCGACGAGCTGCTGCCCGGCCTCGGTCAGCCGCATGCTGCGGGTGGTCCGGCGCACGAGGGTAACGCCCACGGCCCGCTCCAGTTCGGCAATGCGCTGGCTCATGGCCGCCTTGCTCACGCCCAGGCGCGCCGCGGCGGCGGTATAGCTGCCCTGCTGGCCGAGCACGATCAGCCAGTGAAGGTGCATCCAGAGCGATTCGGCTTTTTGCAGATCCATGATGAGATTGTTCACTATAGCGAACAAACAGTTCAACTTTCGAGTATAGGCAGGCGCCCTTCCCTCTCCTAGACTGGCACACCATTTCACCCTTGGCGGTACCCATGACCCAACAGATTGCTCATTTCATCGGCGGCCAGCACGCCGCTGGCGGCTCCACCCGCACGCAGGATGTCACCAACCCGGCCACCGGCAAGGTCACTGGCAAGGTGGCGCTTGCCGCCCAGGCCGACGTCGATGCCGCCGTGGCCGCCGCGCAGGCCGCCTTCCCCAAGTGGGCCGACACGCCGCCGATCCGCCGCGCCCGCGTGATGTTCAAGTTCCTGGAGCTGCTGAACCTGCACAAGGACGAGCTCGCGCACATGATCACCGCCGAGCACGGCAAGGTGTTCACCGACGCGCAGGGCGAGGTCTCGCGCGGCATCGACATCGTCGAGTTCGCCTGCGGCATCCCGCAGCTGCTCAAGGGCGACTTCACCGACCAGGTCTCCACCGGCATCGACAACTGGACGCTGCGCCAGCCGCTCGGCGTGGTCGCCGGCATCACGCCCTTCAACTTCCCGGTGATGGTGCCGATGTGGATGTTCCCGGTGGCCATTGCCGCGGGCAACACCTTCGTGCTCAAGCCCAGCCCGACCGATCCGACCCCGTCGCTGCGCATGGCCGAGCTGCTGAAGGAAGCGGGCCTGCCCGACGGCGTGTTCAACGTGGTGCAGGGCGACAAGGTAGCGGTCGATGCGCTGCTCGAGCATCCCGACGTCAAGGCCGTGAGCTTCGTGGGCTCCACGCCCATTGCCAACTACATCTACGAAACCGGCGCCCGCAACGGCAAGCGCGTGCAGGCGCTCGGCGGCGCGAAGAACCACATGGTGGTGATGCCCGACGCCGACATCGACCAGACGGTGGATGCGCTGATCGGCGCGGGCTACGGCTCGGCCGGCGAGCGCTGCATGGCCATCAGCGTGGCGGTGCTGGTGGGCGACGTGGCCGACAAGATCATTCCCAAGCTCGTCGAGCGCACGAAGACGCTCAAGGTGCTCGACGGCGAGAACCTCGCGGCCGAGATGGGCCCGATCGTCACGCGCGCGGCGCATGAGCGCATCACGGGCTACATCGCCCAGGGCGAGAAGGAAGGCGCGAAGCTGCTGGTCGACGGCCGCCAGTTCGACGCCGGCAAGGCAGGCGCTGGCTGCGGCGACGGCTTCTGGATGGGCGGCACGCTGTTCGACCACGTCACGCCCGAGATGCGCATCTACAAGGAAGAGATCTTCGGCCCGGTGCTCTCCTGCGTGCGCGTGGCCAGCTTCAAGGACGCGGTCGACCTGGTCAACGACCATGAATTCGGCAACGGCGTGAGCTGCTTCACGCGCGACGGCAACGTGGCGCGCGAATTCAGCCGCCGCATCCAGGTGGGCATGGTCGGCATCAACGTGCCGATCCCGGTGCCCATGGCATGGCACGGCTTCGGCGGCTGGAAGCGCAGCCTGTTCGGCGACATGCACGCCTATGGCGAGGAAGGCGTTCGCTTCTACACCAAGCAGAAGTCGATCATGCAGCGCTGGCCCGAGAGCATTGGCAAGGGCGCCGAGTTCGTGATGCCCACCGCCAAGTAGAAGATGCAGCGGCGGCCGGCACGGGGCATGCCGGCCTGCCCGCGGGCTAACGAAAGGCTGACTTGCTCCGCGGCGTGGGAGCGGCCAGACTTGCGCATGAACCGGTGCCTGCGCCCATGACAGCAAGCAAGAGAGCCGCGCGAAGCCTGTCGGCCGTGCCGTCGACCTTGCGGATCCCGCTCGCCGCACGCGCTTCGGGCGACGCGATGTTTCCGCAGATGGCCGTGCGCGACGCCTACGCCGCCTCGATCCTCGAGAAGATCCGCGACGAAGGCCATCCGCTGCCCGAGGACCGGACCACCATCTACAGCATCCTGAGCCGCACGCGGCGCTTTCGCAGCCTCGCGCAGGAGTTCCTCAAGCAGCATCCGGGCGGCCGCGTGGTGAACATGGGCTGCGGCCTGAGCCACTACTTCCAGTGGCTGGACGACGGAAGGTCGCGCATGACGGATGCCGACCTGCCCGAGGTGATGGCGCTGCGCCGCGAGCTGATTCCCGAGACCCACCCGCGCCACGATGCGCGCGAGCTCGACCTCACATCGCCGCGCTGGTGGGACGCGCTCGAACTGCCGCGCAAGCGCCAGGCGCAGCCGGTCTTCCTCTTCACCGAAGGCGTCCTGATGTACCTTCAGCCGCAGCAGGCGCAGGCCGTGCTTGCGACCTTCGGCGAACGCGCGCCCGCGGGCTCGGTGCTGGCCTTCGATGCGGTCTGCTGGCTTGCCGTGGGCCGCGCCGCGCAGCATCCCTCGCTGCGCGCCACCGGGGCGGAGTTCCACTGGGGGCTGCGCAAGACCGCCGAGCTGACTCAGCCCCATCCGCGCCTGCGGCTCGATGCCACCTACCGGGTGCTCGAAGGCAGCGGCCTGGCCTACACCCTGTTCGCGCCACTGGTGCTGATGCTGCTCGGCCTGCCGCTCTATGCCGTCTACGCACTGGGCGTGGCCGACCGCGCCGATACATAAACGCACAAATTTCTCAAATCCCGGCCTTGTCCGGCTCGCGCTGCGCAGCTTGGCTGACGCGCCAAACCCCGCGGCCGCGGCATGCTCGCCGCTCCTGTGCGCGGAAAATCCAGGGCGCCGGCTGCATTAGGATGGTTTCTCCGGCCGCATCGGCTTCCGCTCATTCCTTTTCGTACTCCACGACGTACTCCCAAGACCGCAACCCTCAAGAAACACATGCTTGATCGCCGATCCTTCCTTGCCGCAGGTGGTGCCGCCGCCGCACTCGCCGCCCTTGGACTGCCCGAAGAGGCACTGGCCGCCAACGGCCTGAAGCTGAGCCAGCCTTCGCCCTTCTCGTTCGACCGCCTCGTGGCGCAGGCCAGGCGCCTGGCCGGGCAGCCCTATGCCGCGGCCGCGCCGCTCGCACCCGAGGTGCTCGAGAAGATCGACTACGACGCGCACGGCAAGATCAAGTTCGACCCGGCCAACGCCCTCTTCCGCGACGGCCCGGGGGCCTTTCCCGTCACCTTCTTCCACCTCGGCCGCTTCTTCCAGACACCCGTGCGCATGCACGTGCTAGAGAATTCCGATGGTGATGCCTTCGCACGCGAGGTGCTCTACAGCCCTTCGTACTTCTCGATGCCGCCCGACAGCCCGGCGCGCGCGCTGCCGGCCGGCGCTGGCTTTGCGGGCTTCCGGCTGCAGGAAAGCCGCCTGGGCGACCAGAGCAAGCTCGACTGGCAGAAGAACGACTGGGTGGCCTTCCTGGGCGCCTCCTACTTCCGCGCGATCGGCGAGCTCTACCAGTACGGCCTGTCGGCGCGCGGCCTTGCGCTCGACGTGGCGGTGCCCGACAAGCCCGAGGAATTCCCCACCTTCACGCGCTTCTACTTCGAGACGCCGGCCGCGAACAACACCACATCGATGACCGTCTACGCGCTGCTCGAAGGGCCGAGCGTCACGGGCGTGTTCAAGTTCGTGATGCAGCGCGGCAAGGCCGTGATCATGGACATCGACGCACGCGTTTTCCTGCGCCGCGACGTGTCGCGCCTGGGCCTGGTGCCGCTCACCTCGATGTACTGGTACTCGGAGACCATCAAGCCCACCGCCATCGACTGGCGCCCCGAGGTGCACGACTCCGACGGCCTGGCCATCTGGAACGGTGCGGGCGAGCGCATCTGGCGCCCGCTCAACAACCCGACGCAGACGCGCGCCTCGGCCTTTGCGGACACCCGGCCGCGCGGTTTCGGGCTGCTGCAGCGCGACCGTGCGTTCGACAACTACCAGGACGGCGTCAACTACGAGAAGCGCCCGAGCCTCTGGATCGAGCCGCTGGGCGACTGGGGCGAAGGCTCGGTGCAGCTGATCGAGATCCCGACCGACGACGAGATCCACGACAACATCGTCGCCTTCTGGGTGCCCAAGGCCGAGGCCAAGGCGGGTGCGAGCTACAGCCTGCAGTACCGGCTGCACTGGACCGATCAGGAGCCCTTTCCCTCGCCGCTCGCGCGCTGCGTGGCCACGCGCATCGGACGCGGCGGACAGCCCGGCCAGCCGCGCCCGCCGGGCGTGCGCAAGTTCATGGTCGAATTCGTGGGCCAGCCGCTCACCACCGTGCCCTTCGGCGTGAAGCCCGAGCTGGTGCTGACGGCGCCGCGCGGCAAGTTCTCCTACGTCTTTGCCGAGGCCGTGCCCAACGGTGTGCCGGGCCACTGGCGCGCCCAGTTCGACTTCACGCCCGAAGGCAACGAGCCGATCGACATGCGGCTCTACCTGAAGACCGGCGACAAGACGCTGACCGAAACCTGGCTGTTCCAGTACCAGCCAGCCTGAGGCCGCCGATACTTCAGCGCCTGCCCGGCTGGTTGTAGGGCGCGAAGAGCTCCACCGCCCAGTCGACGAACACCCGCAGCTTCGCGCTCAGGTGCCGGTTGGTGGGGTACACCACGTGCAGCGGATACGGCGGCGGCGCCCAGCCCTGCAACATCTCGACGAGTGCGCCGCTCGCGAGGTACGGAGCAGCCATCACGTCGAAGGTCTGCGCCACGCCCATGCCGGTGAGCATGGCCGTCAGGTGCGCGGTGCTCTCGTTCACGCCCACCACGGTGTGGCCATGGATCTCGATGCGCTCGTCGCCACGCACATAGCGCAGCGGAATCGGTCGGTTGCTCAGCGAGGAGAAGTAGCCCACCACGCAGTGCGTGCCGTCGCCGAGGTTCGCCGGCGTCTTCGGCATGCCGTGGCGCTCCAGATAGGCCGGCGTCGCGCAGGTCACGAAGCGCAAGGTCGCGATGCGGCGCGCCACGAGCGACTGGTCGCTCAGTTCGCCCGCACGGATCACGCAGTCGACCGCATCGCCGATCAGGTTCACGGGCCGGTCGCTCACGCCGATCTCGAGCTCGATCTCCGGATACCGCGCATGAAACGCCGGCAGTTGTGGAATCAGGATCATGTTGGCAAAGGAGGACCCGACGTCCACCCTCAGCCGCCCGCGCGGATTGGCTTGCGCGTTGGTGAGGTCCGATTCGATGCCTTCGAGCTCCGCCAGCACGCGCGCGGTGCGCTCGTAGTACGCCGCGCCCTCGGGCGTGACCGTCACGCGCCGCGTCGTGCGCTGCAGCAGCTTCACGCGCAGATGCGTCTCGAGCTGCTGCACCATTTTTGTCACGGTGGGCTTGGGCATCTGCAGCGAGTCGGCCGCGCGGGTGAAGGTGCCCGCCTCGACCACCCTGGCGAAGACGCGCATGGCGGTGATCTGGTCCATCGCTGGATTATTAGTGATTCGTGAATAAACATATCCTTCGAGGCGTCTTGGTCCGCGAGCGGGTCGCGCCCAAACTTCGTTCCGTCGTCAACGCTGCATTGCAGCCATCAAGGAAGAAGGAAACCATGACCCTCAAGCTCAGCGACAAGATCGCCCTCGTCACCGGCGGCACCAGCGGCATCGGCCTTGCCACCGCGCAACGCTTCGTGGCCGAAGGCGCCCACGTGTTCATCACCGGCCGCCGCCAGGCCGAGCTCGACGCAGCCGTCAAAGCCATCGGCCGCAACGTGACCGGCGTGCTCGGCGACGTGTCGAAGACCGCCGATCTCGATCGGCTCTATGCCGCCATCAAGGAACAAAAGGGCCGACTCGACGTGCTCTTCGCGAACGCAGGCGGCGGCAGCCTGCTGCCGCTGGGCCAGATCACCGAAGAGCATTTCGACAAGATCTTTGGCACCAACGTGCGCGGCCTGCTCTTTACCGTGCAGAAGGCGTTGCCGCTGATGCCGAAGGGCGCGTCGATCGTCCTCAACGCATCGATCACCAGCATCAAGGGCACGCCCGCCTTCAGCGTCTACAGTGCGACCAAGGCGGCGGTGCGCAGCTTCGCGCGCAGCTGGGCGGTGGACCTGAAGGATGCCGGCATCCGAGTCAACGCGGTCAGTCCCGGCGTGGTGCCGACCCCGGCCTACGACCTGCTGGGCCTCACGGCGGAACAGGTGAAAGGCTTCATCGAGGGACAGGCGCAGAACATTCCACTTGGCCGGGTAGGCACGCCCGACGAAATCGCCAAGGCCGTGGTGTTCCTGGCCTCCGACGACAGCAGCTTCGTGCACGGAGCGGAGCTCTTCGTCGACGGAGGCATGGCGCAAATATAGGCACGCCCCGCCCCAGGCTCACGAACCGAGCACTCCGGTTCAGCGCTTCTTGACGGAAACCAGCTCGACCTCGAAGTTGAGCGTGGCATTCGGCGGAATCACGCCGCCTGCGCCGCGCGAGCCATAGGCGATGGCCGGCGGGCAGGTCAGCTTGGCCTTGCCGCCCGGCTTCATCTTCTGCACGCCTTCGGTCCAGCAGGGGATCACGCCGTTGAGCGGAAACTCGGTCGGCTCGCCGCGGCTGTAGGAGCTGTCGAATTCCTTGCCGCTGTCGGGGAAGGTGCCGCGGTAGTGCACCTTGACCACGTCGGTGGCGGCGGGCGATGCACCGGTGCCTTCCTTCAGCGACTGGTAGACCAGGCCGCTCGGCGTGGTGACGGGTGCCGACTGCGCCCAGGCGGAGGACACCGCGCACAGAGAAACCAGGACGGCACAGAAGACAGACAAGGAAGAAGAGGAAGACTTCACTGAACACCTCGGGAGATTGGAAAGGCACGATTATGGCCAGCGGTGGAACGGGCCTTGCTTTGCCGGATACGCACTGTCAACATCCGCAAAAGGAGGAAGCCCCATGCAGTCCACCGCAGTCACGCCGGCCGCAGCCGCTGTTCCCGCAGGTACCGGCCACCTGAAGAAGGTCCTCGGCCCCGTCCAGCTCTGGGGCATCGCCGTGGGCCTGGTCATTTCGGGCGAGTACTTTGGCTGGAGCTATGGCTGGAACACCGCCGGCACGCTCGGCTTCCTGGTGGCCACGGTGCTGGTGGCCACGATGTACACCACCTTCATCTTCAGCTTCACCGAGCTCTCCACCGCCATCCCGCATGCGGGCGGCCCCTTTGCCTATGCGCGGCGCGCCTTCGGTCCGACCGGCGGCTTCGTGGCGGGCTTTGCCACGCTGATCGAATTCGTCTTTGCGCCGCCGGCCATCGCGCTGGCCATCGGCGCCTACCTCAACGTGCAGTTCCCGGGCATCAACCCCAAGTGGTTCGCGCTGGGCGCGTACGTGATCTTCATCGCGCTCAACTGGATCGGCATCGGCATTGCGGCGGCCTTCGAGCTGTTCGTGACGGTGCTCGCGATCGTCGAGCTGCTGGTGTTCATGGGCGTGGTCACGCCGGGCTGGACCATGGCCAACTTCGTTGCCAACGGCTGGGCCGGCGGCAGCGTGCTCAACGGCGCGGCCATCTCGGGCATCTTCGCGTCCATTCCGTTCGCGATCTGGTTCTTCCTGGCCATCGAGGGCGCGGCCATGGCGGCCGAAGAGGCGCGCGATCCGCACCGCACCATTCCCATCGCCTACACCACGGGCATCGTCACGCTGGTGGTGCTGGCCTTCGGCGTGATGATCTTCGCCGGCGGCGTGGGCGACTGGCGCAAGCTCGCCAACATCAACGACCCACTGCCGCAAGCCATGAAGGCGGTGGTGGGCGACAACAGCGGCTGGCTGCACATGCTGGTGTGGATCGGCCTCTTCGGCCTGATCGCCTCGTTCCACGGAATCATCATGGGCTATTCGCGCCAGATCTTCGCGCTGGCGCGCGCGGGCTACCTGCCGCGCTACTTCGCCGGCCTGAGCCCGCGCTTCGACACGCCGCACCGCGCATTGCTGGCCGGCGGCGTGATCGGCGTGGTGGCCATCTTCAGCGACGAGTGGGTGCAGTTCGGCGGCCAGACGCTCACCGCCAACATCGTGACCATGGCGGTGCTCGGCGCCATCGTGATGTACCTGATCTCGATGGCTGCGCTCTTCAGGCTGCGCAGGAGCGAGCCCGACCTGCTGCGCACCTACCGAGCGCCCTTCTATCCCGTGTTCCCGGCCATCGCGCTCGGGCTCGGCGTGGTCTGCCTCGGCGCCATGGTCTGGTTCAACGCCATGCTCACGCTGCTGTTCGTGGTGCTGATGGCCCTGGCCTACGGCTACTTCCTGCTGACCTCGGCGCAGCGCAAGGCGGCGGCGCCCGACGAGATGCTTTCCTCGACGCGCACTCTGTGAAGAGGAAGGAAAGATGCGCTACCGCACCACCATCGCCGGCCAGGTCTTCGCCTTCGACGACCTGAAGCAGGTCATGGCCGTGGCCAGCCCGGCGCGCTCGGGCGACTACCTGGCGGAAATCGGCGCGGCCACCGCGCAGCAGCGCATGGCGGCGCGCCACGTGCTGGCCGAAACGCCGCTCAGGCAGTTCCTGAGCGAAGCGCTGATTCCCTACGAGAGCGACAACATCACGCGTCTCATCATCGACACCCATGATGCGCAGGCCTTTGCGCCGGTGGCCCACCTCACGATCGGCGACTTCCGCAACTGGCTGCTTTCGGAACAGGCCACCACCGAAGCGCTGACGGCGCTGGCACCAGGCCTCACGCCCGAGATGGTGGCAGCCGTGTCCAAGCTCATGCGCAACCAGGACCTGGTGTCGGTCGCCAAAAAATGCAGCGTGGTCACGCGCTTTCGCGACACCATCGGCCTGCCCGGCCACCTGGCCGTGCGCCTGCAGCCCAACCACCCGACCGACGACCTGCGCGGCGTGGCGGCCTCCACGCTCGACGGGCTGCTCTACGGCGCGGGCGACGCGGTGATCGGCCTCAACCCGGTGTCCGACAGCATGCAGGTGCTCGGCCGCCTGCTGCACATGCTCGACGAGGTGATCCAGCGCTTCGAGATCCCCACCCAGAGCTGTGTGCTCACGCACGTGACCAACACGCTCAAGCTCGCGGAGGCCGGCGCGCCGGTGGACCTGGTGTTCCAGTCGATCGCGGGCACCGAGAAGGCGAACCTGTCCTTCGGCGTGACGCCCGAGCTGCTGGACGAAGCCTATGCCGCGGCACTGGCACTGAACCGGGGCACGGTCGGCAACAACGTGATGTATTTCGAGACCGGCCAGGGCAGCGCGCTGTCGGCCAATGCCAACTTCGGCGTCGACCAGCAGACCTGCGAGGTGCGCGCCTATGCGCTGGCGCGGCGCTACAAGCCGCTGCTCATCAACACAGTGGTCGGCTTCATCGGGCCTGAATACCTGTACGACGGCAAGCAGATCATCCGCGCCGGCCTCGAAGACCATTGCTGCGGCAAGCTGCTGGGCCTGCCCATCGGCTGCGACATCTGCTACACCAACCATGCCGAGGCCGACCAGGACGACATGGACAACCTGCTGGTGCTGCTGGGCACCGCGGGCATCAACTTCATCATGGGCATTCCGGGCGCCGACGACGTGATGCTCAACTACCAGAGCACCTCGTTCCACGACGCGCTGTTCCTGCGCCAGACGCTGGGCCTGAAGCGTGCCCCTGAGTTCGAGGCCTGGCTGCAGCGCATGCAGATCACCGATGCCGCGGGACAACTCGCGCCGCCTTCGGCCAACCGCCTGCTGGCGGACATGAGCGGGCTCGCCGCGCTCGCGCCATGAGCAAGGACGCCGTCACGCCGAATCCCTGGGCGCAATGGCGTTCGGCCACCCCCGCGCGCCTCGCGCTGGGCCGCGCCGGCGCCGGCATGCCGACCGACGAGACGCTGCGCTTCGGCTGGGCCCATGCGATGGCGCGCGATGCGATCCATGCGGCGCTCGACGTCGATGCACTCGAAGCCACGCTGCAACAACAGCATTGGCAGGTGATGCGGGCGCGCAGCCGCGCCGAAGACCGCACCACCTACCTGCGCCGCCCCGACCTCGGCCGCCAGCTCGACCCCGCGGATGCGCAGCGCCTGCGGACCGCCGCGAAAGGCGGTTGCGATGTGTGCCTTGTCATCGGCGACGGCCTTTCCTCGCTCGCCGTGGCGCGCCATGCCGCGCCGCTGCTGGCCGCGCTGCGCGCGCAGCTGCCGCCCGAGACGCGCTTCTCTCCCGTGGTCATCGCCACCCAGGCGCGCGTGGCGCTGGCCGACGAGGTCGGCGAGCTGTTCGGCGCCGCGCTCTCGGTGATGCTGATCGGCGAGCGCCCGGGGCTCAGCTCGCCGGACAGCCTCGGCATCTACCTGACCCATTCGCCCAAGCGCGGCCGCCACGACGCCGAGCGCAACTGCATCTCGAACGTGCGCCCCGAAGGCCTGCCCTGCGAAGCCGCCGCGTTCAAGCTGGCATGGCTGATGCGTGAGGCGTTACGCCGGGGGCTGACCGGCGTCGGGCTCAAGGACGAGAGCGATCTCGCGGTGCTCGAATCACGCCAGGCGACACCGCTGCCGCGCTGAGCGCCAAGCCCCTTGCCAAATTGTCACGAGCGTTCCGTACGCTCGCGGCCTGGTTCATCCCTGCACAAGTACAAGGTCAAAAACAATGCAACGCCGACTCGTCCTTCTCACCCCCCTGGCCGCGGCGCTCGTCGCCACCGGCTGCGCCAGCGTGCCTTCCCAGCGCCTGAACACCGGCCACTGGGACGCCTTCAACCGGGCGCAGATCGAAGGCCTGATCGCCAGCCTCGGCAAGGGAAGCCCGGGCTACAACGCGGCCAGGCCGCCCTATGTGGTTTTCGACTGGGACAACACCAGCGTGTTCCTCGACATCGAGGAAGCCTCGCTGATCTACCAGCTCGAGAACCTGGTATTCGGCGCCACGCCCGCGCAGCTCGAAGTGGCGCTGCGCAAGAACATTCCGAAGAAGGACTTTCTTCCCGCCTACAACAACGCGGCCGGCCAGAGCGTGAACATCGACCGCGTGGTGCCCGACATCGTGGCCAGCTACACTTGGCTCTACCAGAACTACAGCGGTCTCAAGGGCAGCCAGCCGCTGGCCGCGGTGAAGCTGAGCCCGCACTACATCGCCTTCACCACCAAGGTGCGCTTTCTCTACGAAGCCATCGGCGACACCTTCGACCACGACACCGCCTACCCCTGGGTCACCTACCTCTTCGCCGGCATGACCGAAGCCCAGGTGCGCAAGCTCACGGCCGCCACCGTGGCCTGGCAGCTGAAGGAGCCCGTGGCCAAGGTGAAATGGACCTCGCCGGCCGCGCTGCCGGGCCAGGCCGGCGTGGTCTCGGTCAGCTGGAAGAACGGCCTGCGGCTGCAGCCCGAGATGCAGGAGCTGTATGCCGCGTTCCGCAACGCAGGCTTCGACGTGTGGGTGTGCTCGGCCTCCTTCGTCGACGTGATCAAGGAGATTTCCTCGAACCCCGCCTTCGGCTACAACAACCCGCCCGAGCGCGTGCTGGCAATGGAGCTGGAGCGCGACGCCAACGGCGTGATCCAGCCCGAGTACCGCCACGGCTACGACCAGACCCAGGGCCCCGGCAAGACCAAGAACATCCAGCGCTTCCTGGTCAGCAAGTACGGCTACGGCCCGAGCTTCATTGCCGGCGACAGCGAGGGCGACCAGAACATGATGGCCGACTTCGCCGACACGAAGAAGGTGCTGATCGTGAACCGCCTGCGCGACCCCAAGACCGACATCGGCAAGTTCTCGGCCATGGCGGTGCAGAACTACGGCAAGCCCGACACGCGCTACCTGCTGCAGGGCCGCGACGACAACACCGGCCAGTGGGTGGCTTCGCAGCTGCACACGTCGCTGGGCGCAACCCAGGGCAAGGCACTGAAGTAGGCGGCAGGCCCGGCGGCGGGCAGTTGCCTATGATCCTGGCATTGCCACCCAGGAGACAGAACATGGCCGACCGCTACCCCCTCGCCGAGCTGAAAGACCTGCCGGAAGACATCCGCACCGCGATCCTCGCGGTGCAGGAAAAGGCCGGCTTCGTGCCCAACGTGTTCCTCGCGCTGGCGCGCCGCCCGGCCGAGTGGCGCGCCTTCTTCGCCTACCACGACGCGCTGATGCTGAAGGAGGAAGGTTCGCTCACCAAGGGCGACCGCGAGATGATCGTCACCACCACCAGCGCGGCCAACCGGTGCCTCTACTGCGTGGTGGCGCACGGCGCGCTGCTGCGCATCTACGAGAAGAAGCCGCTGGTGGCCGACCAGGTGGCGGTGAACTACCGCAAGGCCGACATCACGCCGCGCCAGCGCGCCATGCTCGACTTTGCGATGAAGGTCTGCGAACGCTCGCACGAAGTCGAGGACGCGGATTTCACCGCGCTGCACGCCCACGGCTTCGACGACGAGGACATCTGGGACATCGCCGCCATCACCGCCTTCTTCGGCCTGAGCAACCGCCTCGCGAGCTTCAGCGGCATGCAGCCGAACACCGAGTTCTTCCTGATGGGGCGGCTGCCGCGCGAGAAGAAATAGACCGCGCGGGGGTCAGGCCTTGCCCCGGCAGGACGCGAGCGCGTCCAGCGCGGGCTTGTAGGTGGGGTTGCTCACGTCCATCAGCCCCAGCACCGTGTGGTAAAGGTTGTCGTGCGTGAGCGGCGTGTCGAGCCCCGCCTCCATGCACGCGCGCGACAGCTTGCGGCGCTCGCTCATGCCGGCACCGAACCAGGTGACCATCGGCACGTGCTTCTGCGCCTCGGGTGCGAAGCTGTAGGGCACGCCATGCAGGAACAGGCCGTATTCGCCGAGCGACTCGCCATGGTCGCTCAGGTAGAGCAAGGCCGGGTCGTACTGGCTCGACTGCGCCTTGAGCCAGTCGATGGTCTGGCCCAGGAAATGGTCGGTCTGCGCGATCGAGTTGTCGTAGACGTTCTGCAGCTCCGCGTGGCCGCACTCGGCCAGCGCATTGGTCTTGCACTCGGGCAGGTAGCGCTTGACCTCCGGCGCCGAGCGCTTGTAGTAGGCCGGCCCGTGGCTGCCCATCTGGTGCATGACCAGCACCACGCCCTTCGCGCGGCGCTCGGCGGGCAGCGCGGCAATGCGCGCGTCCAGGCCTTTGAGCATGACGTCGTCCAGGCATTCCTCGCCGTCGCACAGCGCGCTCTTCTGCGCGGGCGAGAGGCTGTCGAAAGCCGAGGCATTGGGAATGCGCGTGCACACGTCCTTGCAGCCGGCCTGGTTGTCCAGCCACAGCACCGCCAGTCCGGCCGCCTGCAGCACGTCGACCAGGTTCTCGTAGTCGTCGCTGCGCGACTCGTAGCCCTGCTTGCCAAGCGGCGAGAACATGCACGGCACCGAGGCGAGCGTGTTGGTGCCGCACGAATGCACGTCGCGATAGCTCAGCACGCCGCGCGCCGCCAGCTCGGGCGTGGTGTTGCGTGCATAGCCGTTGAGGCCGAAGTGGTCGGCCCGCGCCGTCTCGCCCACCACCAGCACGAACATCGGCGGCCGCGCCTGGCCCGCGTAGCTCGCGCCCAGCGCCGTTCCGGCCGTGATGGGAATCAGCTTGCGGCTGCGCTTGAACATCGGCCTGATGACCACCGAGCCGGCCGAGTAGAGGCTCGCGACCGGGTTCATCATGTAGCGCAGGTGGACGTTGTTGCGCATCAGCGGCGCGAGCTGCCGGTTCATCGAGACCGCAGCCACCAGCGCCACGGCCACCGCAAGCAGCAGCAGCGCCGCGTTGCGCCAGAGCTTGGAGACGAAGCGCATCGGCACGATGCGCGCGCGCCAGAGCGCCAGCGCCGGCAGCAGCGCCACCAGCAGCACGTGGTAGGCCATGCGCCAGCTCATGAGGTCGCGCGCCTCGTTCGGGTCGGTCTGCAGCACGTTGGCGATCATGGTCGGGTCCATCACCACGCGGTACTCGAGCATGTAGTGCTGCACGAACGCGGCCAGCAGCACCACCGCGAACCACAAGGGCTTCATCCAGCGCGACCAGGCCGTGAAGGACAGCAGCGCGACCGTGGCGCACACCATGAGCACCGCCATGGCGGCGCTCGTGGGCAGGTAGGTGCTGGGTGCGCCGCCGATGCGCGCCAGTTCGTTCCAGAGCGGCCAGTTGGCGGCCACGGCAAGGTAGATGGCGAGCCAGACGACCACGCTCTGCGCCGAGCGTGGCCGCGCCAGCCAGAGGTCGATGTGCGCCCAGAGCGCACGTGCGGGCGCCAGGAAGGAAGCGCCGGACGCCGGCACGCCCACGTCCCGCCCCGGCGCGGGCTCGATTCTTGAAAATGACATCTACCGACTGTAAGAAGCGCAACTGAAGCCAGCCTGAATTGCGCGTTCAGCCGGCGTTCAGGTTCGCGCCCGCCTCGCCCTCAAGCGGGGCCGCATGAAGGCCCTGAGCGCCAGGTTGAGCGGCCGGCTCAGGCCGCGCTCCACCACGATCGACATCAGGGCGGCGAGCATCGCCCCCACGACCACGTCGAGCGGAAAGTGCAGTCCGAGGAACACGCGGCTCCACCCGACCACCGCGGCCACCGCCAGCGCGGCCAGCATGGGCGCGCGCCACGGCAGGCACCACAGCGAAAACGCCGCAGCGAAGGTGCAGGCGGCATGCAGGCTCGGAAAGCCCGGCCGCGCGCCCTGCGGCGCCCACTGGATTCCCAGGCCGTAGAAGGCGGGCCGCTGGAACGGCATGGCCGAGCGGAACACGTTCACGAAGAGCCAGACCGCCAGCACGCTGACCAGCGCGGTGAAGCAGGCATAGCGCAGGCGGCGGTCGAGCACCGCCGCGCCGATGATCGCGGTGGCCAGCAAGGCCGGCAGCACGTCGGAGGCAAAGCGCGCGAAATGGATGCTCCACGCCGGTGCCGCGGCACTGGCGTTGATCAGCGCGAACAGGGCGGCATCAAGGGCCTGCATGCAGCACAGCAGGTTCGGCTGCGGCCAACCGCAAAGCGCGAGGTGCGGCGGCCAGGTCGATGGCAAAGCCCACCACCCAGCAGATCCAGGCGGTCCAGAGCGTGTGGCTCATGTAGTGGGCCCCCCGCAGTTGCTGCGACAGGCCGAGCAGCAGCCCCGCGGCCAGCGACGCGCAGAGCCAGAGGATGGCCACGCGCGGCGATACCCGGCGCAGCACGAAATAGCCGCCCACATAGGCGAAGGCCGCTGAAGCGTGGCCCGCCGGGAAGCACCCGCCCGCGCCGCCGTCATAGACCTTCCATGCCCAGTGCGACACATGGCTGGCCGCGCCGCCGAATTCCTTCAGGTCCCAGGGGCAGCTCGTGTGGCTCGCATGCTTGAGCAGGCTGATGGCCACAACCGAGAGCAGCACGGTGAATGCCAGCTGCGCCCGGGCGCGAACCGGCAGCTGCCGCAGGACGCCGAGCGGCCAGCGGATGGCGGCGAACAGCGCGATCACGAACAGCCAGCTCAGGTCCTTCGCGCCCTCGTGCATCACATGCACCAGGAAGGCGTTGTCGCGCCACGGAAAGCCCACGGGGGTGCCCGCCAGGCGGGCCAGCGCGAGATCGCCTCCGGTGGCGTCCCACGCCAGCAGCAGGACCAATGCAAGGAAGGTCAGTGCTCCCAGGCGGAGATTCGAGGGATTTGGATGATTGGGGACACGCGTCATGAGAACAGAGAAACCAGCAAGCCTGAAAACCCCCAGAGCCTACGTTCGTGGCCTGAACCGAGCCTGAAGCGGCCCTGAACGGAAACTGACGCCGCCCGGCCCCGCGACAGTCGGCGCTAGACTGCGTTTTTTTTGAAAGACCCCATCGCGTGCGCATATTGCTCGTCGAAGATGACAGTGCGTTGGCAGACGCCGTCTGCAGCTACCTGGTTGCGAAGGCATTCGTGGTCGACGTGGCGTCCAGCCTCGCCGAGGCACGCGGTGCCCTGCTCTCGGTGCAGTACGCCGCCGTGCTGCTCGACCTGCACCTGGGCGACGGCGACGGCCTGTCGCTGCTGCCCCAGGTGCGCGCGCTGCGCGAGCCGCCCATCGTCATCGTGCTGACGGCGCGCGACCAGGTCACCGACCGCATCCGCGGGCTCGACGCCGGCGCCGACGACTACCTCATCAAGCCCTACGACCCGGCCGAACTGCTGGCCCGGCTGCGCGCGGTGGAGCGGCGGCGCAGCGCCGGCAGCTCGCCAGTGCTGCGCCTGGGAACACTGGAGATCGACCTGGCGCAGGACAGGGTCCGCAAGGACGGCAACCCGGTCGTCCTCACGCAGAAGGAATGGGCCCTGCTGCGCGTGATGGCCACACGGCCCGAGCGCATCCACACGCGCGAGAACCTGGCCGACGCGCTCTACGGCTTCGGCGACGAGGCCGACAGCAACACGCTCGAAGTGTTCATCAGCCGCCTGCGGCGCAAGCTGGGCAAGAACCACATCCAGACGCTGCGCGGCCTGGGCTACCGGCTGTCGACCTCGTCGGGCGACGACGAATGACCGCGGCACGCCCGAAGGACGACCGCGACACGCTGGCCGGCCGCCTGACGCGCACACTGATCCTCTGGGTCGGCGGCGTGTGGATGCTCTGCGTGCTGGCCGTGGTCTGGTACGTGGACCGCGAGATCAACCACAACTTCGACAACGAACTGGTCGAGGTCTCGCACCGCATGTTCGACATGGCGCTGCAAGAGCTCGGCAAGCTGCAGCATTCGGGCGCCACGCCGGACGCGCCGATGATCGCGCCCAAGCAATTGTTCTCGGAAGACGCTGTGATGTACCAGGTGGTGGACATCCACGAGCACGTGCTGCTGCGCTCGGCCGAGGCGCCCACCGATGCCTTCGACGTGCCGCTGGCCGCGGGCTTCGCCAACAACCAGACCTGGCGCATCTATACGGTGCGGCATCCCACGCTGGGCCTTTACTTCCAGGTGGCCGATCCGCTTGACGAGCGGCGCTCGGCGCTGAACCGCACGCTGTTCGGGCTGATCATTCCGCTGGGTGCCGTGCTGCCGCTGCTGGCGCTGGTGCTGCGCAGGGTGGCCCGCAACGAGCTGCGCGTGCTGCAGCAGCTCGCAGGCGAGATCGAGAAGCGCAGCGGCTCCGACCTGCGCCCCATCACGCTGCCCGGCCTGCCGTACGAACTGCGCGCGGTCGGCGACCACGTCAACAGCCTGCTGGAACGCCTGTCGCACTCGCTGGACGTCGAGCGCGCGCTGGCCGCCAACGCGGCGCACGAGTTGCGAACACCGCTGGCCGCCGCACGGCTGCGGCTGCAGACCGCGCTCGAGCACGACCTGCAGCGCAACGACGTGCAGGCGGCGCTCGATGCGCTGCAGATGCTCAGCCACCGCACCGAGAAGCTGCTGCAGCTCTCGCGCGCGGAATCGGCCGCCTCGCTCGCTCGCGCACGGGTCGACCTGGTGCAGCTGGCCGGTGCCGTGGCGCAGGACTTCTGGAACGACCCGCAGATCAGCGAGCGGCTCGCGCTCAAGGTGCCCGACGACGCCGCGCCGGTTGCCTCGGGCGACGTCGACGCGCTGGCGATCGCGCTGCGCAACCTGGTGGAAAACGCGCTGCGCTACGGCGGCAGCGGCCGCGTGGTGATCGAGGTGATGGCGCCCTGCACGCTCGCGGTGCGCGACTTCGGCGCGGGCGTCAGCGCCGCGCAGCTCGCCACGCTGCAGCAGCGCCATGTACGCCACAGCTCCGATCGCGCGGGCTACGGACTGGGGCTGTCGATCGTGGGCACGATCGTCGAGAAGCACGGCGCCAGGCTCGAACTGGCATCGCCCCCGCCCGGCGCCGCCCACGGCTTCGAGGCGCGCATCGTGCTGCGGCCGGCCTAGCGGCCAGGCCTACTCGCTCACCACCGCGCGCAGCCAGTCGGGCAAGGGCAGCGCCTTCTGCTTCGGAAAGTCGACCCAGATCGTGGTGGCCCCGCCGGCCGCGCAGATCACCTCGGGCGCCTCGGCGCGCGCCATGGTGGCCCAGCTCTCGAAGGTGGTGCGTGCCGGATCGCTCACGTACATCTTGAGCAGCACGTCGCCGGGATATTCGATCTGGCGGTAGAAATTGCAGAAGGCGTTGACGATCACCATGCCTTCGCCGCCCGGCGCGGGCTCGATGCCGAGCGAGCGGATCCAGTCGATGCGCGCAGTTTCGAGGTAGCGGAAGTAGGTGCCGTTGTTGAGGTGGCCCATGGCGTCCATGTCGCCCCAGCGGATGGGGATGGACATCTCGAACACGAACTTTTTCTTCTCGGGGATTTCGATTCTCATCGGTGGGCTTTGATGGAAAGGATCAGAGCGCGAACCCGTCGTCGGCCGCAATGACCGCGCCGTTCACGAAATGGCTCTGGCCGCTGGCCAGCAGCACGATCAGGCCGTCGAGATCTTCGGGCTTGCCCACGCGCTTGCGCGGCAGCATGTTCACGAGCTTGGCGCCGCCCTCGGAGGCCCAGTGGTCCTCGTTGAGCTCGGTCGTGATGTAGCCGGGGCACAGCGCATTCACGTTGATGCCGAAGCGGCCCCATTCGAGCGCCATGGCCTTGGTCATCTGAACCACCGCGGCCTTGCTCATGCAGTAGGTGCCGATCTGCGGCAGCACCTTGAGCGCCGCCACCGAGGCGATGTTGATGATGCGCCCGCCGATGTAGGTGCCGGGCGCCGAACCGTCGGCGCGTGCCAGCATGCGCTTGCCCACTTCCTGCGCGACGAAGAAGGAGCCCTTCACGTTGGTGTCGAAGATGTAGTCGTAGTCGTCCGGCGTAACGTCCGAAAGGCGCTGGGTGGTACTCACGCCCGAGTTGTTGACCAGGATGTCGATGGGTCCCACCTCGGTTTCGGCGCGCGCCACCGCGGCCTTGATGCTGCCGATGTCGGTGACGTCGAGCTCGACGGCGTGCGCGTCGCCGCCCTCACCCTCGATGCGGGCGCGCAGCTCCTTCAGTTTCTCGAGCCGGCGGCTCGCGAGCACCACTGCGGCGCCGGCGCGCGCCAGCGTCTTGGCAAACTGTGCGCCCAGTCCGCTGGAAGCGCCGGTGACGAAGGCCACGCGGCCCGAAAGATCGATGCTGTAAGCCATGAAAGGGGGTCCTGTTGAGCCGTTGCCGAGTCGCCGAGGCGACGCCCGGCACTCCACATAAAATGTTTCGCGCCCTCGAGGCGTCCGAGCCTCAAATCATTATCGACGAGACCCACATGACCCACGACGAAATCCTCGCCCAGTTCGGCCCCCGCGAATCCATGGAATACGACGTGGTCGTCGTCGGCGGCGGCCCGGCCGGCCTCTCGACCGCCATCCGGCTCAAGCAGTTGGCCGCCCACCATGAAAAGGAAATCTCGGTGGTGGTGCTCGAAAAGGGCTCCGAGCCCGGCGCGCACATCCTCTCGGGCGCCATCATGGACCCGCGCGCGCTCAACGAGCTGCTGCCCGACTGGAAGGAACTGGGCGCCCCGCTCAACCAGCCCGTCACCGACGACGCCATGGTGTTCCTCGGCGAGAAATCGGGCCTGCGCACGCCCAACCTCTTCCTGCCGGCCTGCTTCCAGAACCACGGCAACTACATCATCAGCCTGGGCGCCTTCACCAAGTGGCTCGCGCAGCAGGCCGAGAACATGGGGGTGGAGATCTTCCCGGGCTTCCCGGCGGCCGAGGTGCTCTACAACGAAAACGGCTCGGTGCGCGGCGTGGCCACCGGCAACATGGGCGTGGGCAAGGACGGCGAACCCACCGAGAACTTCCAGCTCGGCATGGAGCTGCTGGGCAAGTACACGGTGTTTGCCGAAGGCGCGCGCGGCCACCTGGGCCGCCAGCTGATCGCCAGATTCAAGCTCGACGAGGGCAAGGATCCGCAGACCTACGGCCTGGGCGTGAAGGAAGTGTGGGAGATCGACCCCAAGCGCCACCAGCCCGGCTTCGTGCTGCACACCGCCGGCTGGCCGATGAAGAGCGACACCTACGGCGGCGCCTTCCTCTACCACATGGAAGACAACAAGGTCACCATGGGCTTCATCACCGGCCTGGACTACAGCAACCCCTACCTGAGCCCGTTCGAGGAAATGCAGCGCTGGAAGCTGCACCCCAACATCCGCTGGTACCTCGAAGGCGACGAGGCCCAGGGCATCAAGCCCGCCAAGCGCATCGGCTACGGCGCGCGCGCCATCACGGCCGGCGGCCTGATGTCGCTGCCCAAGACGGTGTTCCCGGGCGGCGCGCTGGTCGGCTGCGAGGCCGGCTACCTCAACGTGAGCCGCATCAAGGGCAGCCACGCCGCCATCAAGACCGGCATGCTGGCCGCCGAAGCCGCCTTCGACGCGGTGCAGGCCGGCCGCCAGCACGACGAGCTCACGGCCTACCCGGCCGCCTTCGAGAAGAGCTGGCTCTACACCGAGCTGAACAAGGCGCGCAACTTCAAGGCCTGGTTCAAGAAGGGGCTGGGCATTGCCACCTTCATGAACGGCATCGAGCAGTGGCTGTTGAAGGGCCATATCCCATGGACGCTGCACCGCCACAAGCCCGACCACCTGTACCTCAAGCCCGCGGCGGAGTGCAAGCCCATCGCCTATCCGAAGCCGGACGGCAAGCTGACCTTCGACCGCCTCTCGAGCGTGTTCATCAGCAACACCAACCACGAGGAGCAGCAGCCGGCGCACCTGACGCTCAAGGACGCGTCGGTGCCGGTGAACATCAACCTCTCGAAGTTCGCGGGCCCCGAAAGCCGCTACTGCCCGGCCGGCGTGTACGAGTTCGTGCCCGACGAGGCCAGCGCGGGCAAGCAGCGCCTGCAGATCAACGCGCAGAACTGCGTGCACTGCAAGACCTGCGACATCAAGGACCCGACGCAGAACATCGTGTGGGTCACGCCTGAAGGGGGCGGCGGGCCGAATTACGTGGGGATGTGAGGCTTCTCTACCTTCTTGGAAGCCCTCTTCGGAGGGCTTTTTGCTTTTTGTTGGTTGTTGTGCGCTCTTGTTCGGGGTGCGTGCACAGGCCACGGCGCCGGTGTACCGCTGATCAACGACCGCTGCGCATAACGCTCCCGTCGGTGGGGTGCCTTGCGCAGCGAAATCAAGGAGGAGGCCGCAGGCCGGAGGACATTCGCGGAGCAAGGTACCCCGTCGGCGGGAGCGCACCCCCGCCGACAGAACGCACAGTTCAGCGCCCAGCTTCGCCCCACCCTCCCCCACCGGGTGTCTCGATC
Source organism: Variovorax sp. V93 (assembly GCF_041154485.1). Classification (NCBI taxonomy): domain Bacteria; kingdom Pseudomonadati; phylum Pseudomonadota; class Betaproteobacteria; order Burkholderiales; family Comamonadaceae; genus Variovorax; species Variovorax sp. V93. The sequence goes on from NZ_AP028669.1 coordinate 3,387,650, forward strand.
ACGAACACGTCCCCCGGTGCCATCTGCACCTGTCCGATGTGATCCAACGTCTCGACCGTCCCATCGGCCCGTTCGACACGGTTGATGCCCACCGCACCAGCCTCCCCACCCGCACCGCCGAAGGCACCGTAGAGCCGGCCATTGCTGAGGATCGATGCCGTCATCGGCGCCAGGAAGCGCACGCGCCGCACGCCGCCGTCGCCGCCACGCCAGCGGCCCGCCCCACCCGAGCCGGTGCGCAGGCGGTAGCTGTCCAGGCGCACCGGGTAGCGGAATTCGAGCACCTCGGGGTCGGTCAGGCGCGAGTTGGTCATATGGGTCTGCACCACGCTCGTGCCATCGAAGCCCGGGCCCGCGCCCGAGCCGCCCGAGATGGTTTCGTAGTACTGGTGCTCGCCGTCGCCGAAGGTGAAGTTGTTCATGGTGCACTGGCTCGCGGCCATCACGCCGAGCGCGCCGTAGAGCGCATTGGTCACGCAGCTCGAGGTTTCGACGTTGCCCGCCACCACCGCGGCCGGCGGCAGCGGATTGAGCATGCAGCCGTCCGGCACGATCACCTCGATCGGCTTGAGGCAGCCCGCGTTGAGCGGGATGTCGTCGTCCACCAGCGTGCGGAACACGTACAGCACGGCCGCCATGGTGATGGCCCGCGGCGCATTGAAGTTGTTGGGCAGCTGCGCGCTGGTGCCGGTGAAGTCGACCGTGGCCGAGCGCGCAACGGCATCGACCGTGACCCGCACGCGGATCTGCGCGCCGTTGTCCAGCGGCAGCGTGAACTCGCCGTTCTTGAGCGCCGTGATGACGCGGCGCACCGATTCCTCGGCGTTGTCCTGCACGTGGGCCATGTAGGCGGCCACGGTCTCGCGGCCGAACTGCGCGACCATGGCCTGCAGCTCCTGCACACCCTTCTCGTTGGCGGCGATCTGCGCGCGCAGGTCGGCCAGGTTCTGCTCGATATTGCGTGAGGGATGCGCGCCGCTGACCAGCAGCGCGCGCAGCTCGGCCTCGCGCAGGCGGCCGCCTTCCACCAGCTTGAAGTTGTCGATCAGCACGCCCTCGTCGCCGATGGTGGCGGAGAACGGCGGCATCGAGCCCGGCGTGATGCCGCCCACGTCGGCATGGTGGCCGCGCGACGCCACGTAGAACGAGGGCCGCGCGTCGCCCGCCTCCAGGTACACCGGCGTGACCACCGTGATGTCGGGCAGGTGCGTGCCGCCGTGGTAGGGGTCGTTCAGCACGAAGACGTCGCCCGGCTTCATGCCGGGGTTGCCGTCGATCACCGTCTTGATCGACTCGCTCATCGAGCCCAGGTGCACCGGCATGTGCGGCGCATTGGCGATCAGCTTGCCCTGCACGTCGAACAACGCGCAGGAGAAGTCGAGTCGCTCCTTGATGTTGACTGAATAGGCCGTGTTCTGCAGCCGCAGGCCCATCTGCTCGGCAATGTTCATGAAGAGGTTGTTGAACACCTCGAGCATCACCGGGTCGGCGCTGGTGCCCAGGGCCTGCGCGGCCACGCGCGGGCGCACGCGGTGCAGCTCGATGCCGGCCGCGGTGGCGCGCGCCTGCCAGCCGGGCTCGATCACCGTGGTGGCATTGCGGCCCGCGAGGATGGCGGGGCCGTCGATGGAGGCGCCGGGCTTGAGCGCCGCCTCGTCGAACAGCGCGGCGCCGCGCCAGCCCGCGGCTTCTTCGTCGGCCTCGCAGTACATGCGCACGGCCGCCAGCGGCTCCGGTGCATGCGAGGCCGCTTCGGCCTGCGCGGCCTGCGCGGCCGGCGCCGCGGCGCGCTCGCCGGCGCCCACGGCTTCGACCGTCACGGCTTCGATCACGAGCGCCCGTTCGGCCATCAGGAAGGCGAAGCGGCGGCGATAGCCGGCTTCGAACTCTTCGCGCATCGCGGCAATCGCCTCGCCGGCCGAACCCGCCATGGGCAGCGCGCAGGCCAGCGCGGTGTCGGTGCCCTCGTAGCGCAGCTGCACGCGGTGCACCGTGGCAATGGCTGCATCGGCCACGCCCTGCTCGCGCAGTTCTCCTTTGGCCTGCGCCGCCAGCGAACCCGCCGCCTCGCGCGCCGCCGCCAGGCCTTGCGCATCGAGCCGGCGTTCCAGCGCGAGCTCGCGCATCGCGAGCTGGTCGGCCAGCCCCATGCCGAAGGCCGAGAGCACGCCCGCCAGCGGATGCAGGTAGACGCTGCGCATGCCCAGCGCATCGGCCACCAGGCAGGCGTGCTGGCCGCCGGCGCCGCCGAAGCACTGCAGCGTGTACTGCGTGACGTCGTAGCCGCGCGCCACCGAGATGCGCTTGATGGCGTTGGCCATGCTGGCCACGGCGATGCGCAGCGCGCCGCTCGCCACTTCCTCGGCGCTCACGGTGCGGCCCGTGGCTTCCGACATGCGGCGCGCCATGGCGTCGAAGCCGCGCCGCGCGGCCGCCAGGTCGAGCGGTTCATCGGCGTTGGGCCCGAACACACGCGGAAAGTGCGAAGGCTGGATCTTGCCGAGCAGCACGTTCGCATCGGTGGTGGTGAGCGGACCGCCGCGCCGGTAGCTGGCCGGCCCGGGGTTCGCGCCGGCCGACTCCGGCCCCACGCGCAGCCGCGCGCCGTCGAAGGCGATGACCGAGCCGCCGCCCGCGGCCACGGTGTGGATGCTCATCATCGGCGCGCGCATGCGCACGCCGGCCACCTGGGTTTCGAAGGAGCGCTCGAACTCGCCGGCGTAATGCGAGACGTCGGTGGAAGTGCCGCCCATGTCGAAACCGATCACGCGCGGATGGCCGGCATCGAGCGCGGTGCGCACCATGCCGACGATACCGCCGGCCGGGCCCGAGAGAATCGCGTCCTTGCCCTGGAAGCGGTCGGCCTGCGTGAGCCCGCCCGAGCTCTGCATGAAGAACAGCGGCACGCCAGGCATCTGGCGCGACACCTGCTCCACGTAGCGCCGCAGGATCGGGCTCAGGTAGGCGTCGACCACCGTGGTGTCGCCGCGCGGCACCAGCTTCATGAGCGGGCTTGTCTTGTGCGAGACCGACACCTGCGTGAAGCCGATGGCGAGCGCGATGCGCTCGGCCGCCAACTCGTGCGCGGTGTGGCGCCAGCCGTGCATGAAGACGATGGCGCAGGCGCGCAGGCCGGCATCGAAGGCCTCCTGCAGTTCGGCGCGCAATGCGTCCTCGTCGAGCGGCTGCACGACGCCACCCTGCGCATCCATGCGCTCGCCGGCCTCGATCACGCGCTCGTAGAGCAGCTCCGGCAGCACGATGCGGCGGTCGAACAGCCGCGGACGCGCCTGCGTGGCGATGCGCAGCGCATCGCGAAAACCCGCCGTGGTGACCAGCACCGTCGGCTCACCCTTGCGCTCCAGCAGTGCGTTGGTGGCCACCGTGGTGCCCATCTTCACGCACTCGACGCGCTCGGGGGTCACGGCCTCGCCGGGCGCGAGCTTCAGCAGGCGGCGGATGCCTTCGACGGCGGCGTCCTTGTACTGCTCGGGGTTCTCGGACAGCAGCTTGAGCGTGTGCAGGCCGCCCTCGGGGTCGCGGCCGACCAGGTCGGTGAAGGTGCCGCCGCGGTCGATCCAGAACTGCCAGCGGGACGGGAGAAGGGAATGCGTGGTCATGGGAAAGGAAGAGTCTTCGCAAAAAAGGAATGGCGGTCCGGATCAGTTCTGCCGCAGGTCGCGTCCGCGCGTCTCGGGCAGGCACAGCGCCACGATCACCACCATGGCGTAGGCCACAGCGGCGCACACGCCGATGGCCGTGCCCAGCGAAAGATGCATGCGGTCGCTCAGCACGCCGACCAGCGCCGGAAAGGTGGCGCCGATGCCGCGGCCGAAGTTGTAGCAAAAGCCTTGCCCGGATCCGCGCAGCTCATTGGGGAAGAGCTCGGCCAGGAAGGCGCCTGCGCCGCTGAAGATGCCCGACATGAAGAAGCCGAGCGGAAAGCCGAGCAGCAGCATCAGGCCGTCGGTGATGGGCAGCAGCGTGTAGGCATAGACCAGCGATCCGGCGCCCACCGCGAACAGGATGAAGGCGCGGCGGCGCCCGAGCCGGTCCGACAGGTAGGCGCCGCACAGGTAGCCGATGAAGGCGCCGATGATGAACATGAACTGGTAGCCGCCCGAACCCAGCACTGTGAGATGGCGCTCGTTCTTGAGGAAGGTGGGCAGCCAGACGCCGATCGCGTAATAGCCGCCCTGCATGCCGGTGAACAGCAGGCTCGCGAGCACCGTGGTGCCCAGCATGCCGGGCTTGAAGATCGCGAGGAAATTGCCGCTGCGCTCGCCGCGCGCCACCGCGGCGCGGCTCTGCACGTAGATTTCCGGGTCGCGGATCGAACGACGGATGAACACGATCAAAAGCGCCGGCAGCAGGCCCAGCATGAACATCGCGCGCCACGAATACTCCGGCGGCAGGAACGAGAACAGCGCCATCGACACCAGCACCGCCGCGCCCCAGCCCACGGCCCAGCTGCTCTGCACCAACCCCACCGCCTTGCCCCGGTAGGCAGGCCGGATCATCTCGGCGATGAGCACCGAGCCCACCGCCCATTCGCCGCCGAAACCCAGGCCCTGCAGCGTGCGGGCGACCAGCAACTGCTCGGGTGTCTGCGCGAGGCCGCAGGCAAAGGTGAAGATCGCGAACACCAGGATGGTGAGCTGCAGGATGCGCACGCGGCCATACCTGTCGGCCAGGATGCCGGCCACCCAGCCGCCGATGGCCGAGGCCACCAGCGTGGCGGTACCGATCAGGCCCACCTCGGTCTTGCTCATGCCCCACAGCGACAGCAGGATGGGCGTGACCAGCGGCAGCGTGTAGTAGTCGAAGGCATCGACCGCGTAGCCGCTGAAGGATGCGGCGAGCGTGCGTTTCTCGTTGGGGTTGAGCGTGCGCAGCCAGCTGCCTTCGGCTTGGGTGGCGTCACCCGCCTGGGCGGCGTCGAGGGTGGTTTTCATGGTTTTGTCTCCAGGTATGAATGGGTGAAAACGGCGGAGCTAGAACGCGGCCAGGCTGTGATGCAGCAGATCGGTCACCAACATCGAGCCCGGCGCGTGCGTGATGGCGAACGGCAGGCGGGCGGCGGCCAGCGCGGCCTGGGGCGTGACGCCGCAGGCCCAGAACACGGGCAGCTCATCGGGCATCACCTCGACCGCGTCGCCGTAGTCGGGATCGCCGATCGAGCGGATGCCGATCAGCGCCGGGTTGCCGATGTGCACCGGCGCGCCGTGCACGGCCGGAAAGCGCGAGGTGATCTGCACCGCGCGAATGGCATCGGCCGCGCGCAGCGGGCGCATCGACACCACCATCGGCCCATGGAAGGCACCGGCCGGCGTGGTGGCCACCGAGGTGCGGTACATCGCCACGTTGCGGCCCTGCGCCACGTGACGAAGCACGATGCCTTCGGCCATCAGCGCATGCTCGAAGGTGAAGGAGCAGCCGATGACGAAGCTCACCAGGTCGTCGCTCCAGAGCGCGCGCACGTCGGTGGGTTCGTCCGCCAGGATGCCGTCACGCCACACGCGGTAGCGCGGCAGGTCGGTGCGGATGTCGATGTCCTCGCCGAGCGCCGGCAGCGCCGGGTCACCGGCTTCCGAGACGCCGAGCAAGGGGCACGGCTTGGGGTTGGCCTGGCAGAAGCGCAGGAAGTCGGCCGCATGTGCCCGCGGCAGGATCACGAGGTTGCCCTGCACATGGGCGCTCGCGAGCCCGCTGGTGTGGGAGCTCAGCGCGCCGCTGCGGCAGGCTTGGCGCACGGCCAGCGCGCTGCTGCCTGCGCCGGGCTGTTCTGCGAAGGATGGACGGTTCGACATTTGGCGTTCTCGATGCCCGAGGCATCGCTGTGGTGTGATGCGCCGGATTGTGGGAATCCGCGCTCACGAACGCCAACGCAAAGTTTCTTTCTCAACTCATCGATTTTTTCGATGACCCCATGCGGTGCGAGGCATGCACCACGGCGGAGCCCAGCGCGGCCTCCGGCAGCGGAGACGAGGGGTCGTCGCGGTAGCTCGCGTAGATGGGCAGCGGCTCCAGCGTCACGTCACAAGGCAGCACGCGCAGCGGCAGGCGCCGCGCCAGCGGCTCGACCACCGCGCGCGGCAGCGCGGCCACGCCGAAGCCCGCCTCCACCAGCTGCGCCATCGCCGAGATCGACGAGATCGCATGCACGCGCGGCGGCGGGCTGCCGGCTTCGCGGAACAGCTCGAGCAGCGCCACGTGCGGCTGCGATCCGCGCTGGAAGGTCAGCAGGTCGAGCGACAGCAGGTCCGGCAGGCGGTAGCGCCGCTTCAGGTGCAGCTCGCGGTGGCCGACGAAGCACATGGGCATCGGCGGCACGGCGCGGGTGCGCACGCCGTCCCCGGCGGCCGGCAGCGCGGCAAACACCAGGTCCTGCTTGCCGCGCTGCAACTGGTCGACCAGCACCGGCGTGGTTTCGACGGTGAGCTCCAGCTCGAAGTCCGGATGCGTCGCCTGCATGTGCTTGAGCCAGCCGGTCAGCCAACTGTGCACCACCGATTCGATGGCGCCCACGCGCAGCACGGCCTCGCGCACCGTGCCCGAGCCCATCTCGGCCTTGATGTGCATCTGCATCTCGAGCAGCTTCTGCGCGAAGGCATGGAAGCGCTGCCCCGCCACCGTGAGGCGGAACTGCTTGTCGCGCCGGTCGAGCAGCAGCACGCCCAGCTCGCGTTCGAGCGCGGCGATGCGGCTGGACAGCGCCGACTGCGTGAGGTGCAGCTTCTCGGCCGCACGGGTGACACTCTTGAGCGCCACGGCCCAATGGAAGGCTTCGACGAATCGCAGGTTCATGGTGCAAGTGTCGCCTGAGCCGCGCCCTTCGCTGCGCTATGCTCGTTGGCGAAGGAGACAAGACCACCATGCAGATCGTCATCACGGGCGGCGCCGGCTTCCTGGGCGCACGCCTTGCCCGCACCCTGCTGAAGCAGGGCGAGCTTTCGCTGGCGGGTGCGCCGGCACGCACCATTTCCCGCATCACGCTGGTCGACCGCGCCGCGCCGCCGGCCGACCTGGCGGCCGAGCCGCGCATCGCCACCGCGCTCGGCGACCTGAACGAACAGCTGGCCTCGTCCGATGCGGCGCCCTGGCGCGAGGCCGACGCCATCTTTCACCTGGCCGCAGCCGTCAGCGGCGAATGCGAGGCCGACTTCGACCTGGGCATGCGCAGCAACTTCGCCGCTACGCATGCGCTGCTCGAGAAGGCGCGCGCCGTGGGCACCCGGCCGCTGCTGGTGTTTGCCAGCTCGCTCGCAGTGTTCGGCGACTCGCCCGAGCAGCCGCTGCCGCCGGTGATCGAGGACCACACGCTGCCGACGCCGCAGACCAGCTACGGCATCCAGAAATTCATCGGCGAGCAGCTGGTGGCCGACTACACGCGCAAGGGCTTCATCCGCGGGCGCAGCGTGCGGCTGATGACGGTGAGCGTGCGCCCCGGCCGGCCCAACGGCGCGGCCTCGGGCTTTTTCAGCGGCATGATCCGCGAGCCGCTCGCGGGCATCCGCGCCGCCTGCCCGGTGCCCGACGAGACGCCGGTGGCCATCGCGTCGCCGGCGCGCACCGTCGAAGGCATCCTGCGCGCCGCGCAGGCCAGCGACGCCCAATGGGGACCGCGCACCGCGCTCAACCTGCCCTCGCTTTCCACCACGGTGGGCGAAATGGCCGCCGCGCTCGAACGCGTGGCCGGCAAGGCGGCCACCGATCTGCTCGACCGCACGCCCGATCCGGCCATCCAGCGCATCGTGAAGACCTGGCCCGGGCGCATCGAAACCGCGCGCGCCGGCAAGCTCGGGCTCGTGCCCGACGCCAGCTTCGAGGCGGTCATTCGCGATTACGTCCGTGAAAATCCCGACGCAGTCAAACTGGTTATTGCGGCATAGTCATCGGTTGCGCGCGAAGCCGACGCTTTGCGACACCCCCTTTCCATCTCAGGAGACAGAAGAATGAAATTGACCCGACTGGCCGCTGGCCTGGTTCTGGGCATGGGCATGGCCTGCGCGGCCTTTGCGCAGACGACCATGAAGATCAGCATCTCGACCGCGCAGAACTCGCACCAGGGCGTGGCCATCGACACCTTCGCCAAGGAAGTCGAAAAGCGCACGGGCGGCCGCTACAAGGTCCAGACCTTCTACAACGGCTCACTCGGCGGCGAGCGCGAATCGATCGAGGCGGTGCAGCTGGGCACGCAGGAACTCGCGTTCTCCTCGACCGGCCCGGTGCCCAATTTCGTGCCCGAGACCAAGATCCTCGACGTGCCCTTCCTGTTCCGCGACAAGGCCCATGCGCGCGCCGTGCTCGACGGCCCGATCGGCCAGGACCTGCTCACCAAGTTCGACGCCAAGGGCTTCAAGGCGCTGGCCTGGGCCGAGAACGGCTTCCGCCACATGACCAACAGCAAGCGCGACGTGAAGGCGCCCGAAGACCTCAAGGGCCTGAAGATGCGCACCATGGAGAACCCGGTGCACATCGCCGCCTACAAGGGTTTCGGCATCATCACCACGCCCATGGCCTTCCCCGAGGTGTTCACCGCGCTGCAGCAGGGCACGGTCGACGGCCAGGAGAACCCGCTGCCGGTGATCATCTCCGCCAAGTTCGACCAGGTTCAAAAACACCTGTCGCTCACGGGCCACGTCTATTCGCCCTGCATCTTCCTGATGAACAAGGCTTCGTTCGACAAGCTCAGCGCGGCCGACAAGCAGGCCTTCCTCGACGCCGCCAAGGAAGGCACCAAGGCCAACCGCGCCCGCGTGGACGAGGACGACGCCAAGGGCGTGGCCGACCTGCGCGCCAAGGGCATGACCGTGATCGAGAATGTCGACAAGGCCAAGTTCGTGGCCGCGCTCGCTCCGGTGAATGCGCAGTTCGAGAAGGACTTCGGCAAGGCCAATCTCGACAAGATCCGCGACTACAAGTAACCCCGGCTGCCGCCGCCCGGCGGCATGCCCCCGCCCGCCCAGACCGGTCTGGCGGGCTTTTTTGTTTTGAACGCGAGTGCAGATGAAAGAAAAATTCCTCGGCATCGAACGCTGGACCACCGGCGCCTCGATGCTTGCCGCCTGCCTGATGCTGGTCATTGCATCGGCCCTGGGCGTGTTCCAGATCGTGACCCGCTTCGTGCTCGAGCAGCCCGCCGAGTGGAGCGAGATCCTGATCCGCGTGAGCCTGATCTGGATGGTGTTTTTGGGCATACCGATGGCGTTTCGCCAGGGTGCCATGGTCAGCGTGGACGTGCTCTACCGCTGGAGCCCGCCGCGCATCAAGCGCGTGCTCGACGCGGTGGTGAGCATTGCCGCCCTCATCCTGATGCTGGTCATTCTCTGGTGGGGCTGGGACTACGCGATGCGCGGCCGCGTGCAGTCGATGGCCGGGCTCGAAAGCCTGTCGATGGTGTGGGCATACCTGGCGCTGCCGGTGGGCTCCGTTTTCTGCCTGTTCGGCATCGTCGGTAATTTTCTCGATCCCAAGCGGCTCGAACTGGAGACCGCGCAATGACGCCCGTGATGGTTGCAACGATGGTGCTGTGTTTCGCACTGTCGGTTTCGGTGGCGGTGTCGATCGGCCTGGCCTCGATCATGGGCATTCAGATGGCCAACGCCAACATGCTGATCTCCGTGAAGGAGATGTTCAACTCCATCAACAAGTTTCCGCTGGCGGCCATTCCGTTCTTCATCCTGGCCGGCAACCTGATGGAAACCGGCGGCATCTCGCGGCGGCTGGTCGAGTTTGCCAAGAGCATCGTGGGCGGCGTGCAGGGCGGCCTGCCGATGACCTGCGTGCTCACCTGCATGATCTTCGCGGCGGTGTCGGGCTCGTCGGTGGCCACCACCTTCGCCATCGGCGCGATCCTGATCCCGGCGCTCATCAAGCACGGCTACCCCACCGCCTACGCGGCCGCGCTGCAGGCCACCAGCGCCGAACTGGGCGTGATCATCCCGCCCTCGATCCCGATGATCCTCTACGGCGTGAGCGCCGAGGTGTCCATCGGCGAGTTGTTCATCGCGGGTTTCGGCCCGGGCATTCTCATCAGCCTGGCCCTGATGCTGTTCGTCTGGATCTACTGCAAGTGGAAGGGCTGGGGCAAGAACGACGGCGACGGCCGCATGCCTTTCGGCAAGGCGCTGTGGCAGGCCGGCTGGGCGCTGCTGATGCCCGTCATCATCCTGGGCGGCATCTACGGCGGCATCTTCACGCCCACCGAAGCCTCGGCCGTGGCGGTGTTCTATGCGCTGGTGGTGGGCGTCGTGATCTACCGCGAGATCAAGCCCGCGGACCTGTACGTGATCCTGCGCAAGTCGGTGCTGTCGTCGGCGGTGATCATGTTCATCATCGCCAACGCGGGCCTGTTCGCGTTCCTGATCACGCGCGCGGGCGTGCCCGATGCCATCGGCCACTGGCTGCAGGAAGTGCTGAAGTCGCCCGCGATGTTCCTCCTGGGCGTGAACGCGGCGCTGTTCGTCATCGGCATGTTCATCGAGACCAGCGCGGCCATCATCGTGCTCGCGCCGATTCTCGCGCCGGTGGCGGTGCACTTCGGCATCGACCCGGTGCACTTCGGGCTCGTCATGGTGGTGAACCTTGCGCTCGGCATGATCACCCCGCCTTTCGGCGTGAACCTGTTCGCCGCCTGCACGGTGGCGCGCATCTCGCTCGACCGGATCGTGAAGTACCTGGTGCCCTTCGTGCTCGTGATCCTGGCCTGCCTGATGGTGATCACTTACGTGCCATGGATATCGCTGGCGCTGCGCGACCTGGTGTACGCCAAGTAGCGGAACGGCGCGAAAAACAAGGAAGAAACGGCAGCCTGTTCGCAGGCTGCTTTTTTTGTGCGGCGGCGCCGCTGTAAGGCAAACGTTTCACGAAGATGTCACCGCTTGCAACGATGCTGCAGCCCTCGATTCCCGAAAGCTGTGGCGCCATGTTTCCCACCAAGACCGACAAGGCACGCGACGAACTCCAGGGCCGCCAGCGCACGCTGAGCCAGCGCGAACGCGCCTTGCTGCTGATGGCCGACGGCCGGCGTTCGCTGACCGATTTCAGCCCGCTGTTCGCAAGCCGGACCGAAGCCGAGCAGGCGATCCAGGCGCTGATGCGCCAGGGCTACCTGCAGGACGCGCAGGCGGTGGCTGCCGCGGCAGCGCAGGCCGTGGCCCCGCCGCCCGCCCCGGTGCCCGCAGCCGACCCGATACGGCTCGCCACCTCGGCCGACAACTTCGACGGCAAGCGATCCCTGGCCACGACGCGCATGTTCCTGTTCGACATCTGCGAGCGCATGTTCGTGCGCCGCGACCCCAGGTTCGCGCTGCAGATGCGCGACGCCCTGCGCGAGGCGCGCGACCGCGGCGCGATGCTGAGCATTGCCGCGCTGATGCTCACCGAGGTCGAGAAAGCCGCGGGCGCCGAGCGGGCCGAATCGCTGCGCGAGCGCATCGACCGGCTGTTGCCGCCGGCCGAGACCGTGCACTGAGCCGCAGACCGGACGGCCGCGATCCACTACACTCCCATGGTCAGGAGAGAGCCCCGCCAGCCGGGGCCGCCGAAGGCGCAGGGGTTTCCCGAACGCTCAGGCAAAAGGACTGACACAGCGCTGGCGCATGCCGGCGTTTCCTTGCTGGAGAGAGGCTGTTGCTTGCATCAATGCGATGCACCAGCCCACCGAAGGAGCAAACCCCGATCGTGGGGCGAATCTCTCAGGTAAAGCGGACAGCAGGGGTGGCCCATGGCTCGCGCCATGGAATTCGTCTGCCCCTTTGGAGTGCCCCGTGGCCGCATCCTCCGACGCCTCTTCCGCCGAACAACTCCTGAAGACCCCGCTGTACGGCCTGCACGTGGAGCTCGGCGCCCGCATGGTGCCGTTTGCCGGCTATTCGATGCCGGTGCAGTACCCCGCCGGCCTCATGGCCGAGCACAGGCACACGCGCGATGCGGCCGGCCTGTTCGACATCTCGCACATGGGCCAGCTGCGCCTGGTCGGTCCGGACGCGGCGGCCGCCTTCGAAACCCTGATGCCGGTCGACGTGATCGACCTCGCCGCCGGCAAGCAGCGCTATGGCCTGCTGCTGAACGACGAGGGCGGCATCCTCGACGACCTGATGTTCTTCAACGAAGGCCACGGCTCGATCTTCGTGATCGTCAACGGCGCCTGCAAGGTGGCGGACATCGCCCACATCCAGCAGCAGATCGGCGCACGCTGCGAGGTGCAGCCCATGCCCGACCACGCGCTGCTCGCGCTGCAGGGGCCGCAGGCAGCCACGGTGCTGGCGCGGCTGTCGCCCGGCATCGAGCGCTTCGTGTTCATGACGGGCGGCGCGGTGCAGATCGGCGGCATTCCGGCCTTCGCCACGCGCAGCGGCTACACCGGCGAGGACGGCTTCGAGATCTCGGTGGCCGGCCAGAATGCAGAGGCGCTGGCCCGCCTGCTGCTGGCGCAGCCCGAGGTCAAGCCCATCGGCCTGGGCGCACGCAATTCGCTGCGGCTGGAAGCGGGGCTGTGCCTCTACGGCAACGACATCGACACCGCCACCACGCCGGTCGAGGCCTCGCTGAACTGGGCGATCCAGAAGGTGCGCCGCACGGGCGGCGCGCGCGAAGGCGGCTTCCCCGGCGCGGCCAAAGTCCTGGCCCAGCTCGCCGCCGCCACGGCCGGCGCCGCGGGCCACACCGACCATGACACGCTGAAGCGCAAGCGCGTCGGCCTCGTGGCGCTGGAACGCATTCCGGTGCGCGACGGCACCGTGCTGCAATCCTTCGAAGGCCACGACATCGGCTTTGTCACGAGCGGCCTGCTCGGCCCGACGGCCGACCGCCCGATTGCCATGGGCTACGTGGCCACCGCGTTTTCCGAGCCCGGCACGCGCGTTCAGGCCATCGTGCGCGGCAAGCCGGTGCCGATGGAAGTCTCGACCCTGCCTTTCGTGCCCACGCGCTACTACCGCGGCTAGGCGCTGCGCCCCAACCATCATTTTTTCCACGAGGAGTTTTCCACCATGAGCATCAAGTACACCAAGGACCATGAATGGGTCTCGGCCGAAGGCAGCGCAGCCACCGTCGGCATCACCGTGCATGCGCAGGACGCGCTCGGCGACGTGGTCTTTGTCGACCTGCCTGAAGTCGGCAAGACCTTTGCACAGGGCGAGGTTGCCGGTGTCGTCGAATCGGTCAAGGCCGCGGCCGATGTGTTCATGCCCGTGTCGGGCGAGATCACCGAAGTGAACGAAGCCCTGCGCGCCGATCCCTCGCTCGCCAACACCGACCCGCTGGCCGCGGGCTGGTTCTTCAAGGTCAAGCTCAGCGAGCCGGCGCAGCTCGACGCGCTGCTCGACGCTGCCAGCTACGACAAGTTCGCTGCCGAGTCCTGATCCGCCGAGTTCGCAAGCCGCTTTTTCCTCATCCCCGAGCCTTCACCGCCATGCCGATTCCCGCCCTTCCCTCTTTGCAACAACTGGAGAACGCCGAAGAGTTTCTCGCCCGCCACATCGGCATCGATGCGGCGGACGAGGCGCGCATGCTGCCGGTGATCGGCTCGGAAACGCGCGCCGAGCTCATCGACGGCATCGTGCCTGCGGCCATCCGCCGGGCGAAGCCGATGCGGCTGCCGGCGCCCATCGCGGAGGCCGACGCGCTGGCCGAATTGAAGGCGATCGCGGCGAAGAACAAGGTCTTCAAGAGCTTCATCGGCCAGGGCTACTACGGCACGCACACGCCGGGCGTGATCCTGCGCAACGTGCTCGAGAACCCCGCCTGGTACACGGCCTACACGCCCTACCAGGCCGAGATTTCGCAGGGCCGCATGGAAGCGCTGCTCAATTTCCAGACCATGGTGTGCGACCTCACGGGCATGGCCATCGCCAATGCCTCGATGCTCGACGAAGCCACGGCCGCGGCCGAGGCCATGACGCTCGCCAAGCGCAGCGTCAAGAGCAAGAGCAATGTGTTCCTCGTGTCGGGCGACTGCCACCCGCAGACCATCGAGGTCATCAAGACGCGCGCCGCGCCGCTGGGCATCGAGGTCAAGGTCAGCACCGTCTCCGAGACGCTGCCGCACCTGATGGTGAGCGGCGAATTCTTCGGCGTGCTCGCGCAGTACCCGGCCACCACCGGCCATGTGCACGACCTGCGTCCGCTCGCGGGCCATGCGCACCAGTGCGACGCCGCCTTCTGCGTGGCCGCCGACCTGCTCGCGCTCACCTTGCTCGCGCCGCCGGGCGAATGGGATGCCGACATCGTCTGCGGCACCACGCAGCGCTTCGGCATGCCGATGTGCAACGGCGGCCCGCACGCGGCCTACCTGGCCTGCCGCGACGAGTTCAAGCGCTCGCTGCCGGGCCGCCTGGTCGGCGTGAGCGTCGACACGCACGGCCAGCCCGCCTACCGCCTCGCGCTGCAGACGCGCGAGCAGCACATCCGCCGCGAGAAGGCCACCTCCAACATCTGTACCGCCCAGGTGCTGCCGGCCGTGGTGGCCAGCATGTACGCCGTGTACCACGGGCCCGACGGCCTCACGCGCATTGCGCAGCGCGTGGCCGCGCTCACGGCCATCCTCGCGCAGGGCCTCGCGCAAATGGGCCGCGAGCCGGTCAATGCCACCGCCTTCGATTCGCTGACCATCCGCACCGGTGACGACACGCCGAAGATCATCGAGCGCGCCCAGGCTGCGGGCGTCAACCTGCGCCAGCGCCTGCAGCAGCACCTGGGCATTTCGCTCGACGAGACCACCACGCGCGCCGACATCGAGACGCTCTGGGCGCTGTTCGTGCCGGCCGGCACGCCGATGCCGCGCTTCGACGACCTGGCCAACACGGCGCCGCGCCTGCCCGAGGACCTGCGCCGCACCAGCGCCTTTCTCACGCACCCGGTGTTCAACACCCACAAGAGCGAAACCGCGATGCTGCGCTACATCCGCAGCCTGTCGGACAAGGACCTCGCCCTCGACCGCAGCATGATCCCGCTCGGCAGCTGCACCATGAAGCTCAACGCGACCAGCGAGATGATCCCGATCACCTGGTCCGAATTCGCGAACATCCATCCCTTTGCGCCGGCCGAGCAGCTGGTGGGCTACGCCCAGCTCGACGCCCAGCTGCGCGCCTGGCTCTGCGAAGCCACGGGCTACGCGGGCATCAGCCTGCAGCCCAACGCGGGCTCGCAGGGCGAGTACGCGGGCCTGCTGGCCATCCGCTCCTTCCATGAGGCCAACGGCCAGGGGCACCGCAACATCTGCCTCATTCCGTCGTCGGCGCATGGCACCAACCCCGCGAGCGCACAGATGGTGGGCCTGCAGGTGGTGGTGACGGCCTGCGACGCGCAGGGCAACGTCGACATGGACGACCTGAAGCGCGCCTGCGAGAAGCACAGCGACAAGCTCGCGGCCGTGATGATCACCTACCCGAGCACGCACGGCGTGTTCGAAACGCGCGTGAAGGAACTCTGCGAGCTCGTGCACGAACACGGCGGCCGCGTGTACGTCGATGGCGCCAACATGAATGCGCTGGTCGGCGTGGCCGCGCCGGGCGAGTTCGGCGGCGACGTGAGCCACCTGAACCTGCACAAGACCTTCTGCATTCCGCACGGCGGCGGCGGCCCGGGCGTGGGGCCGGTGTGCGTGGTGGAAGACCTCGTGCCCTACCTGCCAGGGCATGCGACCGCGGGTGTCGCTTCCAACGGCGTGGGCGCCGTGTCGGCGGCACCGCTGGGCAACGCGGCGGTGCTGCCGATCAGCTGGATGTACTGCCGCATGATGGGCGCCAAGGGCCTGCAGGCGGCGACCGAGACCGCGATCCTGAGCGCCAACTACATCAGCGCGCGCCTCAAGGACCACTATCCCACGCTGTACGCGAGCCCCAACGGCCATGTCGCGCACGAGTGCATCCTCGACCTGCGCCCGCTCAAGGACAGCAGCGGCGTCACCGCCGAGGACGTGGCCAAGCGGCTGATCGACTACGGCTTCCACGCGCCCACGCTGAGCTTTCCGGTGCCGGGCACGCTGATGGTGGAACCCACCGAAAGCGAGCCGCTGGCCGAACTCGACCGCTTCATCGACGCGATGATCGCGATCCGCGGCGAGATCCGCCGCGTCGAGGAAGGCGTCTGGCCGAAGGACGACAACCCGCTCAAGCACGCACCGCACACGGCGGCCAGCCTGCTCGGCACGGAATGGGCGCACCCCTATTCGCGCGAGCTCGGCGCGTTTCCGCTGGCCGAACTGAAGCTGGCCAAGTACTGGCCGCCGATCGGCCGCGTCGACAACGTCTACGGCGACCGCAACCTGTTCTGCAGCTGCGTGCCGGTGGGCGACTACAAGGAAACCGAAGAGGCCTGAAAAAGGCCGCTCAGGCTTCGCGGCGGTACATCGCCCATTTCACGGTGAGGATGTCCGCCGCGATCTTCGCGGCGTTGACGCCCGCGTAGCTTTGGGACGGATCGAATTCGAAGCCTTCCTTGTAGCACCTGACATGCGCGAAGTCGCGGTCGAAGGTCATCGGACCCATGAGCTCGGCGGGGTCGGTGCCCGCGGGAAGCGCCAGGAATTTCTCGGGATCGGTGGCACTCTGGTAGAGGTCGACGCTCATCAGGTTCATATGGGTGTCCTCGAAATCTGGGGATCCGGCGAATCATCCCCGGCATCCGCGCCGCATGCAATCGGCCCGCGCCTACACGGCGCGCCCGTTCAGCGCTGCTGCTGCTTCTTCTTCGCCAGCTCGCCCGTGGCGATCTGGTCGCGGAAGCCGCGCAGGCTGGCCTTGAGCTTGCGCTCGTTCTCCAGTCCCACGCGCACCATGATCTTCTGGCCCGACGAGAGCGACTCGAGCTGCGGATCGGCGTACTCGTAGCGCACCCAGGGCCGCTGCGACGGCACCTTGCCCTTCACCTCGACCAGGCGCACCGGCACCGGCCCGGCGGGTTCAGGCGCCTGCAGCAGATGGTCGATCACGGCAACGAGCCGGTCGTTGAAGTAGCGCCCCGGATAGCCGAGCTCCTCGTAGGCCTGCTGGAACAGCGGATAGAGCCGCGCATACACCTTGGCCGCCTTGGCCGGATCGATCGACTCGACCAGCATCACGATGGGGCTGTAGCGCGCGGCATTGGTGGGTGCGATGGTTTCCTTCTCGCCCTTGCCCTGGGTGGTGAAGCGCTGCTTCGTCGGCTGCACGGGCCAGGTGCTCGCGGGCGACTGCTCGCGCGCGAGGTTGTCGACCGTGGCCACGAAGCGGCGCACGATGCCTTCGAACTGCAGGAAGTCCGCCACGTTCTTGCTGCCCATCAGGTCGACGAGCGCCTTCATCACACGCGCATCGGAATCGGCGACCTTGGGCAGCCCCGATTCGGGCAGCGCGATCGCGTCGATGGGGTTCTGCGGCTCGGGGGATTCGGGCAGGGACGGGGGCGGCGCAGGTGCAAGCCCGTCGTTCGGGGCGGCGGCCACCGGCGGTTCGACCGGCAGCGGCTGTTGCTGCTGGTACCAGCGCCAGCCCAGGAATCCGGCCGCGATCGCCAGCAGCACGATCACGATGATGGTTCCGGTCGATGTTTCGCGCCGCGGCCTGTACGCAGGCGCATCGCGCGGATCGCGCGCGTCGGGAATTTCGGGGATGTCTCGGTCGGACATGTCTGCGGTTTCCTTTTTGGAGGATTGCAATGGGAGACGAGCGGCTATGGTGCACCAGATCGGCGCCCGGCCGCGGCTTGGTCCCGTAACGCCCTGTGACGCGCCGATCGCCCGAAAGTTCGACCGCTAGGACGCGCCGAGCGCCTGCAGCCACGCCAGCGTGCCTTGCAGTTCGGCCGGACGGATCTCGTGGCCGCCCGGAAAATCGGCGCCCGACAGCGCCAGCGGCAGGCCGCGCGCGAGTTCGCGCGTGGCCTGCGCGGCGCTTGGCGGAATCACGTTGTCGCCGCTGCCGTGGCTCACCCACAGCGCCTTGCCTTCGAAAGCCTCGGGCGGCGCGACGTGCGCCGCCACTTGCGACAGCAGCCGGCCGTGCCACACCATCGCCGCGCGCACCTTGGTGGGCTGGGTCAGCAGCAGCGACAGCGCCATGATGCCGCCCTGGCTGAAACCGCCGACCACCACGCGCTCGGGCGGCACGCCGAGCTGCTGCGACGCCGAGGCCACCATCTCGCCCACCAGGAAGCGGCTTTCGCGCTCCTGCTCCTCGTTGATGCGCCGCTCGCCATCGGCCAGCACCTCGAACTCGAACCACGCATAGGCATCGGGCGACAGCACATAGGGCGCGCGCAGGCTCAGCACGTGGAACTGCGTCGGCATGAGCCGCGCGAGGCCGAACAGGTCCTGCTCGTTGCTGCCAACGCCGTGCATCAGCACCAGCAGCCAGGGCTCGCGCACGTTCGGCCCCGCGGCCTGCTCGAGGAACTTGAAAGGCAGGTGGAGTTGCGTCATGGCGTCAGGCCGTAAGAGATTGAAAACCTTGCGCCAATGCGCGCGTGATCTCGGCGGCCGGCAGCTCGCGGCAGCCGGTGGCGTTCTGCCCCGACCACAGCGGAGAAAAATCGCCGCTGCCCTGCGCCTCGGCCTTGGCGCGCAGTGGCGCAATGCCCGACGTGGCCAGCGGAAACTCGGGCGCCGCGGCACCGATCGGGCCCAGCTCGCGCATCACGCGGTTCACGATGCCGCGCGCGGGGCGGCCCGTGAAGAGATTAGTGAGCGCCGTGTGGCGCGCGGCCTGGCTCTTCAGCGCCGCGCGGTGCACGGCGCTGGTGGTCGCCTCCGGCGCCAGCAGATAGGCGGTGCCGACCTGCACGCCCGCCGCGCCCAGCGCCATGGCCGCGGCCACGCCCGCCGCATCGGCAATGCCGCCGGCCGCGATCACCGGCAGCTTCACGGCATGCACCAGCTGCGGCAGCAGCGCAAAGGTGCCGAGCTGCCTCGTCAGGTCATGCGACAGGAAATGGCCGCGGTGCCCGCCGGCCTCCAGCCCTTGCGCGATGACCGCATCCACACCACGCGCTTCGAGCCACCGCGCCTCCTCGACCGTGGTGGCCGAAGCCAGCACCTTCGCGCCCCAGCCGTGCACCTGCGCCATCAGCGCCTCCGAAGGCAGCCCGAAATGAAAGCTCACCACCGCCGGGCGGAACTCGGCCAGCACCTTGGCCACGTCGGCGCTGAACGGATTGCGCCCGGGACCGGTGGGGATGCTCGCGGCATCGATGCCGAATTCGGCGTAGTACGGCGCCAGCGCGCTGCGCCATGCCGCCTCGCGCTCGGCGCTCGGCTCCGGCGGCGTGTGGCAGAAGAAGTTGACGTTGCAGGGCTTGCCGGTGCCGGCCCGGATCGCGGCGAGTTCGCTGCGCATGGCATCGGGGGCCAGCATGGCGCAGGGCAGCGAGCCGAGCCCGCCCGCGTTGCTGACCGCAATGGCCATGGCGCTGCCTTGGACGCCGGCCATCGGGGCCTGGATCAGCGGCAGATCGGTGCCGAGGAGTTGCTGTAAGGGCGTAGTCATGTCGGATGTTCCTTCTGGATGCGCCGTGCGCGCCGGCGCCTATTCTGCGGCGAAGCCCAAAGCCCTGGCGCCGAGCAGGCAGGCGATGCGGGAAGTGCCGCAAGCCGAGGCCTGACGATGATCGCTGGCAAGTTCGGCGACATTACGCCGGCGGTCGAATGGACACTTCGCGCAGCCGCCGATGCGCTGCACCGTCCCAGGCAACGGGCTGCTGGTTCTTCGCATGCAGATAGTGGTGCGTGAACACCGCGAGGTAGGCATCCAGCGTCTGTTCGGCGACGCTTTCGCCCGCCAGGCTCATGCACATCGCGGCCACCTCGCTGGTGCAGAAGTGGTCGTCGCGGCCGGAATTGCGCAGCTTGTACTGCGTGATCCGCTCCGGCTGCAGGCTCAGCACCGGCAGCCGGTCGAGGTAAGGGCTTCTGCGGAACATCTTGCGTGCCTCGGCCCATGTCGCGTCGAACAGGATGAAGAGCGGCCGTTTCGAAGTGCCGCTGCCGTCCGTTCCAGGCGCCGGAACGGCCAGGACCACGCGCTCGGGTGCCGCGTATTGCCCCGGGAACACCACGTAGGGCTGCCATTGCGGATCGTTCAGCAGCGCCAGCAGCGCGGGATCGGTCTCGGTGCGGGCCCAGCCGAAGGCAAAGGTATCGGCCACCACGTCGGCGACCAGCCATCCGGTGTTGGTGGGCTTGAGCGGTTCGATGTCGGCCATGAGCAGGCACATTCCCGCGCGCGTTGCCACCGAAGGGCGCACGGCGCACATGCAATGGCTGGGCACCAGGCGGCAGCCCGCGCAGCGCTCGCGCTTGAAGCCGCCGCGGGCGAGAAAGGGTTTGGCGCTTCGCGCCAGGCGTGCGGCGCGAAGGAAGGAGACGGCATGAGGCATGCACCGATTCTCGGCGGCTCCTGGACGCCCGGTCCGCAGGAATGCGCCGGGCAGCTAAACCAGCTGCAGATCCTTCGGCGCCACCCCCTCGAACACCCGCGCGAGCTGGGCCGGCGAAAGGCCGTACATCCGCTTGAACAGCCCGCCGAACACCGCGCGGTATTCGTTGAGCACCGGGTAGTCGCGGTTCTGGAACAGCGTGGCCTGCGCCACTTCCTGCTGCTCGCCCACGATGCGCCCGCCGGCCTGCGCCGAGAGGCCGCCGCCGAGCACCCAGTACACGGTGCCGTGCCCGTGATCGGTGCCGCGGTTGCCGTTCTCGCGGAAGGTACGGCCGAATTCGCTGATGACCACCACCACGGTCTGGCGCCAGGCGTCGTCGCCCATCTCCTGTGCGAAGCCGGCCACGCCACGGCCCAGTTCCTCGAATCGGTTGGCGAGGTAGCCGGTGGCGCCGCCCTGCCCCACGTGCGTGTCCCAGCCGCCGACGTCGACGAAGCCGAGGTCGAAGCGGTCCCGCATCAGCAGCGCCATGCGGCGCGCCACCAGTTCGAAGCCCTTGGCGCTCATGGCGTTGCGGCTGGCGGCGTCCATCTCGGCCTGCACTGCGCGCGCCACCTCGTCGCGCAGCTCGAAGCCTTCGGCCACCGGCCCGGCCAGCGGGGTGTTGCGGTACATGGCCGCGATGACCTGGCTCTGCCGTGCATCGATGCCGGCACGCGCATTGCCCGCGAGCGCCATGTTCGCGGCCTTGGCACCGCCACGCAGCGAAAGGGGCAGCTGCTCGGTGAAGGCAATGGGCGACACGCGGCCCAGCGGCCCGGCACCGAGCACGGAGGCCAGGCGGTTGAGAAAGCCGGAGCCATAGTCGCGGCGCTTGTCGAGCGCCTGGCCCAGTTCGATGGAGTCCTGCGTCTCGAAGTGGCTGCGCGTGAGGTCGTCGGTGCCGGCGAAGGCGATGAAGGACGCCTGCTTCTGCTCGAACATCGGCATCACGCTCTGCGCCAGCGCGGGGTGCAGGCCCCAGTCGGCGTCCAGCGGCAGCGCGCCGTTGGGCGAGCCGGGCCGGGCGATGGCGATGTTGGGGCGCGATGCGTAGTAGAAGTCGCTGCCGGTGGGCACGAGCAGGTTGCTGCAGTCGTAGGCGCCGCGCAGGAAAACGACCAGCAGCTTGGTGCCTTCGGCCGCGGGCGCGGCCACCAGCCGGCCGGCGGCGCCCGCGAGTGGCGCGCCGGCCAGGAGCTTCAAGAGTTCTCGACGTTGCATGAGACATGTCCTTTCTTCTGCCTTGCCCCTTCCCCTTCCGGGGGAAGGTTGGGATGGGGGCCCGGCGGCGCTTGTCTCGCCTTGTGCGTCATCGAACGCCGCTGGCCCCCACCCCTGCCCTCCCCCGGAGGGGAGGGAGAAAAACCTCGATCAGCGCCGCATCAGCTCCGGCGACGCCAGCAGGAAGGTGTTCCACTCCTGCGGGTTCTTCGCCTGTGCCAGCGCCTCGCGCGTGTCCGCGCCCAGGCCCGCCTGCATGGCGCGCACCGCGTGCGAATCGGCCAGTGGCGGGAATGCAGGTTTCTCGAGCGGCGCCTTGTCGTCCGTGCGGAACAGCACGGCGCCATTCGCACCGATGGCGCGCGCGATCTCGAAGCGCGTGTTCATCTGTCCCGCGCTGGCCCAGGCTGCTTCGTTGAGCGGATAGCCGTCGGGCGTCTCGTGGCCGTACAGCGGTTCGCCCATGCGGTTGATCCAGCCGAGCATCGGATTCACGTTCGACACCACGCGGTCGTCGTACGCAAGCCGCACGCCCGCGATCACGTAGTGCACCGGGTCGCGGAACTTGCGTCCGAGCGAGGCGGCGAACTCGGGCGACTCGAACATCGCCTTGAGTGTGACGGCGATGTCGCCGTCGCTGCGCGTGAAGGCCGCAGCCATGCGCTCGACCAGCGCCTGCGGCGGATCGTCGGAGACGAAGTACACGGCGAGCTTGCGCGAGATGAAGCGCGCGGTAGCCGGCGCGCGCGCCAGGCGGTCGAGCGCCTCGTCGGCCTCGGCCAGTCCGCGGCCCTGGATAGGCTGGCCCAGCAGCGTCTTCGGGCCGTAGTCGTGCCGGTTGGGGTTGAATTCGAACAGGCCCCGGCGCAGGTAATCGGCGCGCAGGGCCGGGCGCACGCTGGGAGGCGGTGCATCGAGCGGCTGGTAGCTCACGCCCACGCCGGTGAGCACGCGCGCGAGTTCCTGCACGTCGGCTTGCGAATAGCCGCCGCCCACGCCCATGGTGTGCAGTTCCATCAGCTCGCGCGCGTAGTTCTCGTTGATGCGGTTGGCGGCGTTCTGCGCGTTGTCCAGGTAGCGCAGCATCGCGGGGTGGTGCAGCGTAGCGCCGAGCAGGTCGCGGAACCGGCCGAGCGCATGCGGGCGGATCGCGTTCTCTTCGTAGTCGCCCACCATCGCGCGGATGTTGTCCTTGCGCAGGTTGACGTTGAAGTGGTTCATCCAGAACCACGTCATCTGCTCCTGCAGCTGGTTGGGCGAATAGAGTGCGCGCAGCACGAAGCGCTGTTGCGCCTCGCGCGCCAGCGCATTGAGCCGCTGCTGGTAGGCCTGGCGCGCGGCCTTCTTCTGGTCTTCGTCGGGCAAGGCGTCGGCGGCCTTGCGCTGTGCGTCGAGTTCGGTCACGAGCTGGTCGAGCGGCGTGCGCGAAATGGCCATGGCATCGACCTGCGCCTGCGCGGCCGGCGGCAGCGGCGCGGGCCGCGGATTGAGCTGGTCGCGCATCCACGGCGAGAGGCCGCGCCGCGCCAGCTGCGCCTCGCTGCTCGCATTGGCACCCCAGCCCACGCGGTCGAGCCAGCGCAGCCGCGCGGCTTCGTTCATGGGGGCAGAAGACAGGGACACCGACACCAGCGGCCGATGGTCTCCCGGCGCGCCCGCACAGGCCGCGAGCAGCGCCAGTGCACATGCAGCCAGCGCCATCGCCGTGCGGCGCATGGAGAACAACCACTGCGAAGCGCCGGCTGCCACCGCATTCACTCCGTGCGCAGGTCGTGGCGGCGCACGTCGCCGATGGCGTGCTGCGCGGTTCCAAGCGCCGCGTCGACATGCGCGAGGCCGCGCTGCTGGAACGGCCGCGAGCGCGGGTCGTCTTCTTCGCGCGCCACGTCGGAGCGCACCTTGCGCAGCAGGTCGACCGCTGCATGCAGGCGGCCCTCGCGCGGCAGCCACGCATCGGTGGGCTCGCGCCATTCGACGGGCTTGCCATCGAGCCACGCCGCGTGCTGCAGGTCGCCAATGGCGGCATGGATCTCGTCGAGCACCACCTGCTCGTCGCGCGAGACCTGCCCGTCTTCGGGGCGGCGGTGCTCCACCTTCCAGGCGGCCGTGCGCAGGTCCGACAGGGCGTGCAGGTAGAACGGGTGCCTGCCGTATTCGTCGGCCAACGCGGGCAGCGAGGCCGCGGCCATGAGAACGAGTGCGGCGATGAGGCTTTTCTTCTTCATCTTCGGAGCTCCTGCGGGTAACGGCGGTTCAAGGACGCTTCCTCAACCGCCGTGCCCCGCTCCGCGTTGACGCTCTTTACCTTCGCAGCGCCGCGCCTAAGCCCCGGCTAAGTCAGGCAACTGCCACGCTGGCAGGTGCAGCGCCGGCAATCTGGCGCAAGGCGCGCTCGAACACCTCGACCGGCTGGCCGCCCGAGATCAGGTGGTGGTCGTTGATGATGATCGCGGGCACCGAATGGATGCCGGCATCGGTGTACATGCGTTCGCGCTCTCGGGTTTCGCGCGCAAACTCGTCGCTGGCCAGAATCTCGCGGGCCCGTGCCGCATCGAGCCCGGCCTCGGCGGCCAGGCGCACCAGCACCTCGTGGTCGGAGGGGTTCTGGCGGTCGGTGAAGTAGGCCTTCAGCAGCAGCTTCTTGAGCGCTGCCTGCCTGGCCGGGCTTTCGAGCTCGGCCCAGTGCAGCAGGCGGTGGGCGTCGAAGGTGTTGTAGATGCGCGGCCGGCCCTCGGGGCTGAACTCGAAGCCCACTTCGGCGCCGCGCTGGCGGATCATCTCGCGCGACTGCGCCTGCTGTTCACGCGTGGAGCCGTATTTCTGGCTCAGGTGCTCGAAGGTGTCCTGGCCTTCGGGCGGCATCTGCGGGTTCAGCTCGAAGGGCTGGAAATGCAGCTCCGCCGTGATGCCGGGCGCGACGCGCCGCAGCGCCGCCTCGAGCGAACCCAGGCCGACGGCGCACCAGGGGCAGGAGACATCGGAGACGAAATCGATCTTGAGATGGGAGGTCATGGGCGCCATTCTTCATGGCGCCGACGCCCTTGGTGCGCGCAAGGTCTTCAGGCCACGGCCTTGGCGGCCATGCGTGCGGAGGCGAGCGTTTCTTCGCGCAGCCGGTCGTACTCGAGCTTGTCGACCGGCACCGCATCGGGCTTGCCCAGGTCGTTCATGTGCACGCGGTAGGTTTCGCGTGCGCTCAGGGCCGAGATCGCGGCAATGGCGCAGATCGCCAGCGTGATGGCGCCGACGGTCAGCGGGATGTTGGCGGCGCCGGGAGGCGCAACCGCCACGAACAGCGCCGGCAGCAGCGCGGTGATCGCGGTGCCGATGTTCTGCGAGATCGCCATGCCCGAGACGCGGGTGCGCGTGGGGAACATCTCCGGATAGAAGCTCGGGAACACGGCGTTGTAGCCCTGGTAGACCACGCCCCACATCAGGAGCGACATCACGATGGCCAGCGGCACGTTGTGGATGCTGATAGCGTACAGGTAGCCGAACGACAGCAGGCCCGAGCCGATGGCGCCGACGGCGATCGGCAGGCGGCGGCCGACCTTGTCCGACAGGTTGCCGACGAACGGGATCACGATCACGGCCAGGATGTTGCCCATCACCGGAATCCAGAGGTAGATGTCCTTCTCGAAGTTGATGCCGTAGCCCGGCTGAACCGCGTAGGCGGCGCCGAAGATGGTCGCGACCACCGGGATCACGTTCATCAGCGAGCACAGCAGCACGCGCAGCATGTCGCCCCAGCTCTCGGTCACGGCCTGGATCACCGGCGCCTTCGGCACCTTGGCGCTCTTCTCGACTTCGGCAAAGGCAGGGGTCTCGTCCACTTCCTTGCGGATGATGTAGCCGGCCACGATGACGATGAAGCTCAGCAGGAACGGAATGCGCCAGCCCCAGGCGTTGAAGGCATCCTTGTCCATGTAGTGCGCGAGCGGCAGGAACACGGCGGCCGCCATGATCTGGCCGGCCTGCACGCCCTGCAGCGTGAAGCTCGCGAAGAAGCCGCGGCGTCCGAACGGCGCGTGCTCCAGGATCATCGAGCTCGCGCCCGAAATCTCGCCGGCCACCGCAAAGCCCTGGATCAGGCGCAGCACCACCAGCAGTGCGGGCGCCCACAGGCCGACCTGGTCGTAGGTGGGCAGCAGGCCGACGGCCACGGTGGAAAAGCCCATCAGGAACATGCACAGGATCAGCACCGTCTTGCGGCCGTGCGTGTCGCCCCAGTGGCCCAGCAGCAGCGCGCCGATCGGCCGTGCGACGTAGCCCACGCCGTAGGTGGCGAGCGACGCGATGATCGCGATCTGCGGGTCGCCCTTGGGAAAGAAGATCTGCGGAAAGATCAGCGCCGCCGCGGTGGCGTAGATGAAGAAGTCGTAGTACTCCAGCGCCGAGCCGATCCAGCCGCTCGCGGTGGCTTTCTTCGACTGGTGCTTGCCTTTCGGCTCGTGGGCCGTGATGGTTGCCATGGTTTGTCTCCGGGTTGACGAAAAGAATCTTTATTGCTGCGCCTGCGATGCCATGCGCGCCGGTGCGTTGAGCGCGCCGTAGGCGTCGTAGCCCGCGGTGCGCTGTGCCAGTTCGAAGAAGAGCCCGCCTTCGATGTTCTCGGTGTAGATGTGCAGGTAGTCGCCCGCGGGCGAACGGTCGAACAGCGCGCCCGCCGCGCGCAGGCGTGCGAGCAGCGCCGGGTCGAGGTCGACGCGCGTGGCCAGGTCGTCGTAGTAGTTGTCCGAAATCGGCACGAAGCGCGTGCCGCTCGCGCGCAGCCGCTCCACGCTCTCGAAGATGTCGTCGCAGCGCAGCGCGATGTGGTGCACCGCGCCGCCGCCGGTCAGGCTCAGCGTGCGCGCGGTGCGGGTGCGCTGGCTCAGCGACACGTTGAGCACCAGCCGCACGCTGCGGTCGGCATTGGCCACGCCGCGGCTGCGGATCAGGCCGAAAGGGTCGGCCAGCTCCAGGCTTTCGCCGGGCTCCAGTCCCAGCACGGCGCGCGTGAACAGCACCCAGGTGTCGAGCTGGTCGAGCGCCAGGCCCAGCGCCACGTGGTCGACCTGCGCGAGGCCGGCGCCGCCGGCATCGGCCGCCGCGTCTTCCTCGAGGATGAAGTCGGCCTCGTACAGGCCGTTGGTGCCCAGGGCCTCGGGCACGAAGTGGATCAGGTTGCCGCCCGGCGCCACGATGGCCGGCACGCGCAATTCGTTCGGTCCGACCGGGCTGTCATGGCGCTGCGAGCACATGGCCGTGGCGCGCTCGACGGCGGCCTGCGGATCGGCGCAGCGCACGCCCAGCGCGCACACCGAGGTGCCGTGCGCCTCGAAGCGGCTGCGCGCGAACGAATCCGGCTGCGCGTTGACGATCAGGTTGATTTCGCCCTGGCGGTACAGCACCACGGCCTTCGAGCGGTGCCGGCCGACGCGGCGGAAGCCGATCTGCTCCAGGAACGCGCCGAGCGTGCCGGCCGAGGCCTCATCGGCCGCGAACTCGATGAACGACAGGCCCGAGAGCGCCGGCACGGGCGGCGGGCTGAACAGCTCGACCGCGACCGGCTGCGCGGACGCCTGCGCATCGGCCGCCGGAGCCAACCGTTGCCGCGCCTCGCTTTCGAGGTACAGCAGCGAGCGCATCGCGTCCACCGCGGTGCGGCGGTTGGGCGTTTCGCGGAACAGGTCGTTGAAGATCTCGAGCGACAGCGGGCCGGTGTAGCCCGCGCGCAGCACCTGCTCGAAGAAGCCGATCACGTCGAAATCGCCCTGCCCCGGGAACGAGCGGTGGTGGCGCGCCCATTGCAGCACGTCCATCGACAGCAGCGGCGCATCGGCCATCTGCAGGAAGAAGATCTTGTCGCCCGGAATGGCGGCGATGCCCGTGGCATCGTCCTTCAGCGACAGCGTGTGGAAGCTGTCGAGAATCAGGCCGAGCTGCGGGTGGTCGGCCTGCTTCACGATGTTCCAGGCCTGGCCGTACAACGAGGTGTGGCGGCCCCAGGCCAGCGCCTCGAAGCCCACGCGCAGATTGCGGCGCGCGGCACGCTCCGCGAGTTCGTGCAGCTGCGCGGCGGCCAGCGCGGGGTCGTTCACCGAGAGCGGCGAGGTGTTGGAGCAGCACAGCATCAGCGGCGCGCCCATGGCCTCCATCAGGTCGAACTTGCGCTCGGCGCGCTCCAGGCTGCGGCGGAACTGGGCCTCGGGCATGCCCTCGAAATCGCGGAACGGCTGGTACAGGTCGATCGAGAGGCCGAGGTCCGAGGCGATGCGGCGCAGTTCGGCGGCGCTGCCCTTGAAGTTGACGAAGTCGGCCTCGAACAGCTCGATGCCGTCGAAGCCCGCGGCCGAAACGGCTTCGAGCTTCTGGCGAAGCGTGCCGCTGAGGGAGACGGTGGCAATGGAGCGATGCATGGGGGTGACTGTAGGAACACCCACCGCCGCCCACAACGCTCCACATGCACCCAGCGTTCGATCATCGAACGCATGCGTGCATTGTTCGCACGGATTAGGGGTTAGACCTAGGCCCGACCCAGGGCGTGGAGGCCGCGTTTCTCAAAGACTGCGCCAGTAATCGATCAGCAGCTGCGTGAACTCGACCGGCCGCTCCACCGCGCTCAGATGCGCCGCGTCGATGGTGGCCAGGCGCGCGCCGGGAATGGCGGCCGCGATGGCTTCGGACATCACCTGCGGCGTGGCCTCGTCCTGCAGCCCCGCGATCACCAGCGTGGGCACGGCGATGCGGCGATTGCTGTCGCGGAAATCGATCGCCGCCACCGCGTTGCAGCTTTCGATGTAGCCCTGCGCGTCGGTGCGCACCAGCACGTCGTGCAGCGCCTCGGCCGCGGCCTTGCCCTCCTGCGTGGTGACGTAGCCGTGCGTGAGCCAGCGCGCCACCGCGCCTGGTGCAATGGCGGCCACGCCCTTGGCGGCCACCGTCTCGACGCGCGCGCGCCACGGCGACTGGTCAGGGTAGTGGGCCGACGAATTCGCGATCACCACGCTGCGCAGCAGCTCGGGATGGCGCACCGCCAGCGCCTGCGCGGTCATGCCGCCCATGGACAGGCCGACGAAGTGCACCGGCTCCCCGCCCGCCTCGCGCTGGATGAGCTCGGCCGCGTCCTGCGCCAGCGTCTCCACGCGCAGCGCGCCCGGCACCACCTGCGAGCCGCCATGGTTGCGGTGGTCGTAGCGGATCACGGTGTGGGCGCGCGCAAGCTGCTCGGCCACGCCGTCCCACATGTGCAGGTCGCAGCCCAGCGCATGGCTCAGCACGACGAAAGGACCGCTGCCTTCGCGGACGACATTCAAACGGGTCATGGTGATTCCTTTTCTTTCATCGGATGTTGCAGGCGCGGCAGCCAGAGGAACGCGATGGCCAGCAACCCGCAGCCTGCGAGCAGCATCGGAACGACCATCGGCCAGGCGCCGTTCGAAAAATCGGTGTCGACGAACTGCGCGGCCATCTGCCCGACGCCGAACGCCACCATCATCATGCCGAAACCGGACCACGACACGGCCCGCCCCGCGAGGTGCGGCAGGTCGCCCACGGCGCCGGCCTGGCCGCAGGGCTGGTGGATGCCGTGGCCCAGGCAATACACCGCGTGGCCCGCGAGCAGCGGCAGTGCGCTGTGCGGCGCGAGCCAGCAGCCCAGCGCCTGGACCGCTGCGCCGGCCATGCTCAGCGTGGCGCCCAGTTGCACGGTACCCACCGGGCCGTACCTGCGCAGCAGCCGCCGGCACAGGGTGGTGCTGAAGATGTAGACCAGCGAGCCGCCGGCCGGGATCCAGCCGTACATCGCGGGCGACCAGTCCAGGTAGCCGATGTAGACCATCGGCGACAGCAGCAGGAAGCAGAAAAGGCCGCCATAGGTGGTTGCAGCCACCGAGGCCCAGGCCCGGAAGCTGCGGCTCGCGAACACGGCGCGGGTGCTGCCGCGCGGCGCCGAGGGCTCGCCCGCCAGCGGCCGCCGCGTCTCCGCGAACGAACGCCAGCAGAGCGCCAGCAGCACCAGCGCGTAGAGCGCCATCGAGGCCATCACCCAGCGCCAGCCGGCGCCTTGCACCAGCCATGCGCCCACGAGCGGCGCCAGCAGCCCCACCACGCCCAGGCCCGTGAGCCCGCGCGCCATCACGTGCGGGCCCTCGTGCGCGGGGTAGAGGTCGCGCACCGCGGCGCGCGCGCACACCAGGATGGCCGCCATCGAAAAGCCCTGCAGCGTGCGCCAGCCCGCGAGCACCGCCACGCTGCCGGCGAAGGCGCCGCCCAGCGCCGCGGCCGCGTAGCAGCCAAGCCCCGCCAGCAGCACCGGCCGGCGGCCGAAGCGGTCGGCCAGCGGGCCGCACAGCAACTGCGCAAAGCCGAAGGCCAGCACGAACAGCGTGAGGCTGGTGCTGGCCGAGCCCAGCTCCCTGGCAATAGCGGGCAGCGCGGGCAGGTAGCTGTCGGTGGCCACGGGCTGCGCCGCCAGCAGCAGCGGCAGCAGCAGGCCGAAACCGGGCTCGAACCGGTCCTTGCGGGTGCGCGGCCCGCTCACTGCGGGGCCGCGGCCAGCAAGCCCTTCTCGCGCAGGATGCCGGTCGCGATGCCGAAGGCGTGGTTCGCCACCGGCACGCCGCAATAGATGGCCGCCATCATGATGACTTCCTTGATGTCCTCGGGCGTGAGGCGCGACTCGGGCGGGCCGTCGAGCGCCGCGCGCACGTGCATCGCGAATTCTTCATAGGCGTGGATGCCCAGCATCATCGACAGCACCATGTAGCGGCGCGTCTTGTCGCCCAGCGCGGGCCGGCCCCAGATGTCGTTCCAGGCATGGCGCGTGATGAGCTCCTGGAACTCGGCGTTGAACGCGTTGCGGTTGGCGAGCGACTTGTCGACCCAGGCGTCGCCCAGCACGCGGCGGCGGTTGACGAGGCCGGCTTCGTAGTCGTTGGGAGGTGTGGTCGTGCTTGCTTCGTCGGTCATCGGGGGGTGTCTTTCGCAATCAGTTGGGCGCGCAGTGCCGCGACCTGCCGCAGCGCGGTTTCGCCGGCAGGGCCGGCCAGCGCGGGGTCGAACCATTCGTCCGCCGCCTCGCGCGGCAGCTCCGAGCGCAGGGTGTCGATGTTGGCACGCATGCGCGCCGCGTCGATCTGCAGGCCCGGCAGCGCACTGGCCAGCGCACGCGCGCTGCCGTGCGCGGACATCAGCAGCTGCGGCCATTCGGCCAGCTCGGCCTGCCAGCCGCCGAGCGCGCGCTCGTGTTCCTGCGGCATGGCCGCCAGCAGCGCGGCCACGCGCTGCGGCGCGCGCTGGGCCGCGGCCAGCGCAACCATCGCCGCCACCGGGTTGCGCTTGTGCGGCATGGCCGAGGAGCCGCCGCGGCCCGGCTCCGTGGGCTCGGCCGCCTCGCCGACCTCGTACTGGCCCATGAGCGCGATGTCGCGCGCAATCTTGCCGAGGCTGCCCGTGAGCAGCCCCAGCTCGCAGCCGAGCGCGACCCATTCGTCGCGCTGCGTGTGCCAG
The DNA here is from genome assembly GCF_041154485.1 of Variovorax sp. V93. NCBI lineage: Bacteria > Pseudomonadati > Pseudomonadota > Betaproteobacteria > Burkholderiales > Comamonadaceae > Variovorax > Variovorax sp. V93. The sequence goes on from NZ_AP028669.1 coordinate 3,418,763, forward strand.
GTGGCGCCGGCATTGCCGAGGCCGAGCTCGTCGGCCACGCGCTGCACGACGGCCGGGCCCTGCCCCTTCATCTGCGAGAGCGTGCCGACGGCACCGCCGAGCTGCACGCTCAGCGCGTGGCGTGCGGCCTCGCGCAGGCGGGCGCGGCTGCGCACCAGCGGCGCGGCCCAGCCGGCGCACTTGAGGCCGAAGCTCGTGACCGACGCGGGCTGCATCAGCGTGCGTGCCAGGATCGGCGTGGCCGCATGCTGCGTCGCGTGCTGCAGCAGCGCCTCGATGGCGCGGTCGACATCGGCTTCGATCAGCGCGATGCCTTCGCGCGTGACCAGCGCCATCGCGGTGTCGATCACGTCCTGGCTGGTGCTGCCGAAATGCACGAAGGGCACGGCAGCCGGATTGAACAGGCCCACGGCCTCCTTCAAGGCCTTGACCAGCGGAATCGCGACGCTGCCGGCGCGGCCGCTGTCGCGCACGATCTTGGCCACGTCGAACAGCTCGACCTTGCAGCTGCCGACGATCGAATGGGCGGCCGCCTCCGGCACCAGCCCGAGCGCGGCCTGCGCGCGGGTCAGTGCGGCCTCGAAGCGAAGCATCGCGCCGACGAAATTGTGGTCGCTGAAGGCGGAAAGCGTCTCGGACGTGGAAAGGAAGCCTTCGAAAATACTCATGGTGAATGTCTTCTTGCGTCAAAAAAATCGAGTGATCGCAACAGCATTACACCGCGTCTTCCCTCGCGCCGCACGGCGCAGGGCCGGCGTTGCACACTGCTCAGTAGCTGATCTTCGCCTCGGCACGCAGCGCATCGGCCGTGGCCGTGCCGAAGCCGAAGAACTCGAGGTACGCGGGAATCATCTCGAACAGCATGTCGGTGCCCACCTGCACGGCACAGCCCTTGTCCCGGGCGGCACGCAGCAGCGGCGTGTATTCCGACTTCATGACCACTTCGCCGACGAAGGTCGAGGCCGCGATGCGGTCCACATCGAAAGGCAGCGGATCGCCTTCCTTCATGCCCAGCGGCGTGGCATTGACGATGAGGTCGAAGCCGGCCGGATCGTTCGAGCCGGTGGACACGGCCAACGCCGGATAGTGCGTGCGCAGGCGCCCGGCGAGCGCCTCGGCCGACGGTGCGTGGGCATCGAAGAGCGCGATCTGCGCCACGCCGGCCGCCGCCAGCGAGGCTGCGATTGCCGAGCCCACGCCGCCGCTGCCGGAGACCAGCACGCGTGCGCCCTCGAGCGCACAGCCCTTGCGCAGCACGCCGCGCACGAAGCCGGCGCCGTCGAACTGGTCGCCCACCAGCGTGCCGTCGGCGCGCTTGAGCACGGCGTTGCAGGCGCCCGCGATCTTTGCCGTTGGCGTGACCTCGTCGACCAGGCCCATGGTCGTGATCTTGTGCGGCATGGTCACCAGCGCGCCCCGGATGTTGGTGAGCCGGAAGAGCGCGGCGAAGGCAGCCGGATAGTCCTCGGGCTTCACACCCATCGGCACCACGACGGCGTCGATGCCCTGCTTCTCGAACCAGGGGTTGTAGATCATCGGCGCCTTGAAGCTTTCGGTGGGAAAGCCCAGGTGCGCGACGAGTGTGGTCTTGCCGGAAATCATGTCGGTAGGCCGTCCTTACTTGCGAACCTTGGCGATCTCCGCCATCAGTTCCTTGACGGTCGCCTCGCCGACGGTGGCCGTGTACTTGTCGATCACCGGCTTGACCTTGTCGCGCAGCTTGGCCATCTCGGCGGGCGGGAGCTCGGTCACGGTCATGCCGGCCTTCTTGAGCGTGTCGAGCGCGGTGTCGGCCGCGTCGCGGGACGCCTGGCGCTGGAACTTGGTGGCTTCGGCGGCGGCCTCGCCGATGATCTTCTTCTCCTCGGCGCTCATGCCGTCCCAGGCCTTCTTGCTGATGATCAGCGCCTGCGGGTTGTAGATGTGGCGCGTCTGCGTGATGTGCTTTTGCACTTCGGCGAACTTCGACGATGCGATCACGGTGTTGGGATTCTCCTGGCCGTCCACCGCCTTCTGGTCCAGCGCCGAGTACAGCTCCGGGAAGGGCATCGGCGTGGCATTGGCGCCCAGCGTGTTGAACAGGTCGATGTAGATCGGCGACTGGATCACGCGGATCTTCAGGCCCGCGATGTCGTCGGCCTTGGCGATCGCGCGCTTGCTGTTGGTCAGGTTGCGAAAGCCAAGGTCCCAGTAGCCCAGGCCGTGCAGGTTCTTCTCGTCGAGCTTGGCGAGCAGCTTCTGGCCGAAGGGGCCGTCGGTCACGGCATCGGCTTCCTGCGCGTTGTTGAACAGGAACGGGAAGTCGTAGGCCGCAAACTCCTTGACCTGCGCCGTCAGGATGCCGGCATTGAGCACCGTCATCTCCACGGTGCCGCCCTGCAGCGCGGAAACCGTCTGCAGGTCGCCGCCGAGCGTGCCGCCCGGGAACAGCTTGACGGTGATCTTCTTGCCCGACTTCTCGGCGACGAGGTCTGCGAACTTCTGCGCGCCCTGCGCCTGCGGATGGCCGGTCTGGTTCTGGAACGCGAACTTGAGCGTGCGTTCCTTCACCTGGGCCGCGGCGCCGCCCATGGCCGCGAGCGTGACGACGGCGACCAGCGTGCGCTTGAAAAAGCTGTTCATGTGAAAGTCTCCTTGGGTTGATCTGGGAAAAAAGAAAGGGTGGACGTCAGCCGCTCAGCAGCCGGGCCGGCCAGATGACGAGTTGGGGGAACATGACCATCAGGAACATCATTCCGAACTCCGCAACGGCAAAGGGCCACACGCCGCGCGTGACCTCGTCCATCTTCATCCGGCCGACGCCGGCCACCACGTTGAGCACCGTGCCCACCGGCGGCGTGATGAGGCCGATCGAGTTGTTGATGATGAAAAGCACGCCGAAGTAGACCGGATCGATGCCCGCGGCCTTGATGACCGGCATCAGCACCGGCGTGAGGATCAGGATGGTGGGCGTCATGTCCATTGCGGTGCCGACCGCCATCACCAGCACCATGATCACGACCATCAGCAGCATCGGGCTCGCGATCAGCGGCTCGAGCAGCGCGACCAGCTTGGCCGGCAGGTCGGCCACGGTGATGAGCCAGGCCGAGACCATGGCCGCCGCAACCAGGAACATCACGATCGCGCTGGTCTTGGCGGCCGAGACGAACATGGCATAGAACTGCGAGGGCTTGAGCTCGCGGTAGACGACGGTGGCCACGAAGATCGCGTAGACCGCGGCCACCACGGCCGCCTCGGTGGGCGTGAAGATGCCGAAGCGCAGGCCCACCAGGATGATCAGCGGCAGCAGCAGCGCCCAGGTCGCCTCGCGCAGCGCGGTGAGCATCTCGGCGCCGGACTTGCGCGGCGGCGGCAGCACGTTTTCCTTGCGCACCAGCCACCACCAGGTGAACCAGAGCGAGGCGCCGATCAGGATGCCCGGGAAGATGCCCGCAAGGAAGAGCTTGGAGATCGACACGTTGGCGGCAACGCCGAAGATCACGAACCCGATCGAGGGCGGGATGATCGGCCCGATCACGCCCGAGGCCGCGATCAGGCCGCCCGAGCGCGCCTTGTCGTGGCCGGCGGCCACCATCATCGGGATCAGCAGCGCCGACAGCGCGGCCGCGTCGGCCACCGCCGACCCCGAGAGCGCCGAGAGGATGCAGGCCGCCACGATCGCGACGTAGCCGAGGCCGCCGCGCACGTGGCCGACCACCGCCAGCGCCAGGTTCACGATGCGCCGCGACAGCCCGCCCTGGTTCATGGCCTCGCCGGCCAGCATGAAGAAAGGCACGGCCAGCAGCGGAAAGCTGTCGGCGCCGTTGATCACGTTCTGCGCCAGGATCTGCGCGTCGAACAGGTCGAGGTGCCACATCAGCGCGACACCGCACAGCAGCAGCGAATAGGCGATCGGCACGCCGATGGCCATGGCGCCCAGCAGGGCACCGAGGAAGATGGCGATCGTCATGTCAGCGGCCTCGCGTGTCGTTGCCGCTGCCCTGGCGGGTGCGTGCTTCTTCTTCCGCATCGCGGCGCGCCAGTTCGGCGTTGATGCGGTCGATGTCGCCCTGCTCTTCCGACTCGTGCACCATCACGAGTTCGGCGTCGCTGAGCTTTCCGCTCAGCGCCAGCCACAGGTCGTACAGCAGGAACACGATGGCCGAGACGCCGAACACCACGCCGACGAAATAGAAGATGCCGACCGAGGCGCCGGTGGTGGGCGCGCTCACGTCCCAGTTGATCAGCGTCTGCTGCCAGCTGCCCGTGAGCAGCAGGTACGAGGCGAACAGCATCAGCCCGTGGGCCACCACCAGGCACAGCTTCTTGCCCCAGGTGGGCAGCTTCGAGATCAGCATGTCGGTGCCCAGGTGGCCGTGCTCGCGCACCGCGACGATGGCGCCCAGAAAGGTCATCCAGACGAAGAGCCAGCGCGACACTTCCTCCGACACGGTGATGCCCGAATTGAAGCCGTAGCGCAGCACGACATTGCCGAACACCATGGCCACCATGAGGGCCAGCATCAGCGCCATGAGCCCTTCGAGCCCCCGGCAGTACCACGAGAAGATCCTTGTCATTGTTTGCCTCCTGTTGAAATTGTTCTGGGTCCGTCCGCGTTTTCAGGCGACGTTGGCGGAGCGATAGCGCAAGGGGGCGGCAATCTCCGCGGCCATGGCGGCCGGATAGATCAGCTCGCGCAGGAAATCCGCGTCCTTGCGCAGCGCTTCGGCCGCATCCTTGTGGCCGAAGTAGCCGAAGTAGTGCGGCATCTGCTGGATCAGCATCTCGAAGCCGGCCTGCGCATTGAGGCCGCGCGCGCGCGCGGCGCGCACCAGCGGCGTCGGCTGGTTGCGCAGCAGGATGTCGAACAGCGCGGCATGGGCGTCCATGCGCGCGACGTCGACGGGCAGCGCGTCCGCCTCGTCCAGGCCCAGCGGCGTGGCGTTGATGACGAGGTCGTAGCCCTCGGGCGCATTGCGGTCGACCGCCACCACGTTGGCATCGAAGAAGGCGTCGAGCTTGGCCGCCACGCCGGCGGCCCTGCCGGCCGAGGTGTCGTAGAACGCGATGTGCTCGGCGCCGTCGACCGTGCCGCCTTCGGCCAGCGCCACGCCGATGGCCGCGGCGCTCACGCCGGCGCCCAGGATCAGCACCCGCTTGCCGCGAAATGGAATGTTGAAGTGGTCCAGCGCACCCAGCAGCCCCTCGCCGTCGAACAGGTCGCCCTCCAGCTCGTTGTTCTCGATGCGGCGCACCACGTTGACCGAGCCCGCCACGCGGCCGAACAGGCCGCAGCCGTCGAGCAGGTCGACCGCCAGCGGCTTGTGCGGCGGTGCAATCACCATCCCGCGCACGTTGCGCGCGAGGAAGGCCGACTTGAAGAACACCGCGAAATCGCGCAGCGGCACCTGCACGGGCACCAGCACCGCGTCGATGCCGAAGCGCTCGAAGGCGGCGTTGAACATCCGGGGCAGGCGCACGTTCCGCACGGGGTCGCCGGGGATCAGGTACGCCAGGGTGCTGCCGCTGATGGAGGTGGTCATGTCTTGCCTCTTTTTTTGTACGGCAATCGCTCCAGGACCATTGCCAAGGCGAACTTTAGCCACCTCTCCATGGATTTCGCTCAGGAATCAAGCCCACATCGATCGACAATCGTCCTTATTCGTTCGATGATCGTACATAAACAGGGTTTGTCCTTATCCAGCCGGGCCGCCGCACCGCCCGCCGCACGGCACACTTCGGGCCATGAGCACCGATGCCACCGATCTTTCCCCCGCGCCGGCCGGCCTCGACAAGCGCGACTGGATCGCCGGGCTGGAACGCGGCGTGAGCATCATCGAAGCCTTCGACGACGCCCATCCGCGACTCACCGCCAGCCAGGCCGGCGAACGCACCGGCATGACGCGCACCGCCGCGCGGCGCTATCTGCTGACGCTGCAGCACATGGGCTACGTGGCAAGCGACGGCAAGCTGTTCTGGCTCACGCCGCGCGTGCTGCGGCTCGGGCAGTCGTACCTCGACTCGGCGCGGCTGCCGCGCATCGTCCAGCCCTTCCTGCAGCGCGTGGCCGCGGGCACCAGCGAGATCGCCTACCTCAGCGTGATGGACGGCGACGAGGTGGTCTACATCGCGCGCAACGGACCCAACCGCAGCATGAGCACGGGCTACGTGCTGGGCGCGCGGGTGCCGGCGCAGGTCACGGCCGCAGGCATGCTGATGCTCGCGCTGCGCAGCGACGCCGAGCTGGCCGGCTGGCTCGCCACGCGGCAGCTGCAGGTATTCACCTCGCACACCATCGCAAGCAAGGAGCGCATGAAGCTGGAGCTCGCGCGCATCCGGGCCCAGGGCTGGGCGCTGTCGGAGCAGCAGCTGGACCTCAATTCGCGCGGCATTGCGGTGCCGCTGCGCGACCGGCACGGCACGCTGGTGGGCGCGCTCAACATCACCATGCCGATGGGCCACGAAAGCTCCGAGGACGCGGTCGCCCGCGTGCTGCCGGTGCTGCGCGAGACGGCGCAAGCCATGCGCAACCTGATCTGAATCGCGGACTGACAGCATTCCGACAGCATCCGCCGGGCAGGATGGCGGCTTTCCTTTTCTACAAGATCGATGGAGACAAGCACCATGTCCGACAACTTCTTCCCGAACGACCTGCAGCCCACGCGCCGCCAATGGCTGCAGGGCGGGTCCGCGCTCGCCCTCGGCGGCCTGCTTCCTTCTCTCGCCTTGGCCCAGTCGGCATGGCCCAGCAAGTCGGTGCGCTTCGTCGTGCCCTTTGCGCCGGGCGGCAGCTCGGAGATCGTGGCGCGCTCCACCGCCGCCGAACTCTCGCGCACGCTGGGCCAGAGCGTCTTCGTCGACAACAAGCCAGGCGCGGCCGGCAACATCGCGATGAGCGAGGTGGCGCGCAGCACCGACCAGCACACGATCATCCTCGGCCACATCGGCACGCTGGCGGTCAACCCGTACATCTTCGCCAAGCTGCCCTACGACGCGAACAAGGACTTCAAGCCCGTGAGCCTGCTGGCCAAGGTGCCCAGCCTCTACGTGGTGCACCCCGACGTGCCCGCGAAGAACCTCAAGGAATTCATCGCCTACGCCAAGTCCAAGCCCGGCAAGCTCAGCTACGGCTCCGCAGGCAACGGCAGCGCGGGCCACCTGGCCTTCGAATACCTGAAGATGACGGCGGACGTGTTCATGCTGCACGTGCCCTACCGCGGCACCGGGCCGATGGTGACCGACCTGCTCTCGGGCCGGCTCGACGCCTCGGCCATCGGCGCCGCGGCCATCATTCCGTTCATCAAGGCAGGCAAGGTGCGCTGCATCGCCACCGGCTCGGCCAAGCGCCTCGCGCAACTGCCCGACGTGGCCACGGTGGCCGAGCAGGGCTTCCCGGGCTTCGAGATGACCCAGTGGTACGGCATGCTCGCACCGGCCAACATCGAGCCCGCGAACCTCGCCAAGCTCTCGGCCGAAACGATGAAGGCCGTGAAGTCGCCGGATTCGATGCAGCGGCTCACGGCCGATGCGGCCGAGGCCGTCGGCGGCACGCCCGAGCAGTTCGCACAGTTCATCGCGGCCGAGCAGGCGCGCTGGCAGAAGGTGATTGCAAGGGCAAACATCAAACCGGACTGATTGCGCAGCCTCTAGCATCGCGCCATGCGCATCCTGCTGGCCGAAGACGAACACACCCTGGGCACCTGGCTGTGCAAGGCGCTGGAGCATGCGGGCATCCAGGTCGAATGGGTGGACGACGGCCGGCTCGCGGACCGCGCGCTGCAGCAGCGCGACCACGATGCGCTGGTGCTCGACCTCGGCCTGCCGGGCATGGACGGCCACACAGTGCTGCAGCGGCTGCGCGAGCGCGACCAGCGGCTGCCCGCGCTGATCCTCACCGCACGCGATTCGCTGAGCGAGCGCGTGGCCTCGCTCAACGCGGGCGCCGACGACTTCCTGGCCAAGCCCTTCGCGCTGGCCGAACTCGAGGCGCGGCTGCATGCGCTGGTGCGCCGCGCGCGCGGCGTGGAGCATCCGCGCCTGGCCTGCGGGCCGCTCGCGTACGACGGCGCGCGCCGGCAGTTCGTGCTGGACGGCGAAGCGCTGGCACTGTCGCCGCGCGAACAGGCGGTGCTGCGCGTGCTGGTGCAGCGCAGCGGCGAGCCGCTGTCCAAGCAGCAGATCCTCGAGCGCGTGTTCTCCGACGACGATGAGGTGCATCTCGAAGCAGTCGAGGTGCTGGTCTACCGGCTGCGCAAGCGGCTCGACGGCAGCGGGGTACGCATCGTCACGCTGCGCGGCCTGGGCTACGTGCTGGAAGCCGACTGAGTGAGTGCGCTGCGCCCATTCGCACAGCGCCTGCGGCGCACGAGCCTGTGGCGGCGGCTCGCGCTGCTGCTGTTCCCCGCCCTGCTGCTGGTGACCGGCATCGAGCTGTGGATGACGCGGCACGACGCGCTGGCCGCCGCCAACGCGGCCTACGACCGCTCGCTGCTCGGCGCGCTCAAGTCGATCGACGCGAACATCTCCACCGTCTCGGGCGGCCTCTCGGTCGAACTGCCCTACACGATGTTCGAGTTCTTCGAGCTCACGGCCAGCGGCCAGGTGTTCTTTCGCGTGGCGACCTCCGACGGCCTGGTCGAACTCGGCAGCGCCGACCTGCCCGCGCCGCCCGCCGAGCTGCGCACGGGCGTGCCGGCCTTCTACGACGCAAGCTATTTCGGCGAGTCCGTGCGGCTCGCGGCCTACCGGCGCGACCTCGACCGCACGCCGGCCGGCAGCACCGGGCGCAGCGTGCTGATCCAGGTGGGCGAGAGCACGCGCTCGCGGCAGGAATTCAGCGCGCGCTTTGTCCGAAGCGCCGCGCTGCGCGACGGACTGGTGCTCGCGCTGCTGCTGTGCAGCACCTCATTGGCGCTGGCCGCGGCGCTGCGGCCGCTGTCGCGGCTCGCGCGCGAGGTGCAGGCCCGCGCGTCCGACGACCTGACCCGAATCGCGGACGCCGACCTGCCCGCGGAAGTCCGGCCGCTGGTCACCGCCGTCAACCAGCAGATGTCGCGCACGCAGGAACTGGCGGCGCAGCAGCGCCAGTTTCTCGACGATGCGTCCCACCAGCTGCGCACGCACCTCACCACGCTGCAGATGCAGGCCGACTACGCCAGGCGCGAGGAAGACCCGGCGCAGGTGCAGGCCGCACTCGACGCGCTCGGCACCGAGATCGGCCGCGCGACGCGCAGCGCGCAGCAGCTGCTGGCGCTGGGCCGCAGCGACACGGTGGCGGTGGAGCCCGCCGAGTTCGACCTGGCGGCGCTGCTGCGCGAAGTGGCCGTCGACCTGCTGCCGCTCGCGCGCGCCAAGCGCATCGACCTGGGCATCCATGCGCCCGCGCCCGAGTTCTTCGCGGTGGCCGACCGGGCACTGCTGCGCGAAGCCTTGAGCAACCTTGTGGCGAATGCCATCGCCTACACGCCGGCCGAAGGCACGATCACCCTCTTCGCGGCGGGCGATGCGGCGGGCTGGAGCCTCAACGTCGAGGACGACGGCCCCGGCCTGAGCAATGAGGAGCGCACCGCGCTGGGCCAGCGCTTTCGCCGCGGGGCCCGCGCGGGCAAGGGCGGCTTCGGGCTCGGCCTGGCCATCGCGCGCTCCATCGCGCAGCGGCACCGCGGGGAACTGCGGCTCGAGGCACGCGAGTCCGGCACGGGGCTGCATGCGATCATCTGGTGGCCCCGTCCGGCGGCCAGCTAGCCGGGACGCCGCGCCGCCCAACGCTCCCATGCCGATTCCTTTCGCCACCCGCCGCCATGCGCTCAGCGCGCTGTCTGCACTGCTGATGCCCGGCATCGCGCGCACGGCCATGGCGCAGAGCACCACCGATCCGTCGTTGGCCGCGGCCGAATGCGTAATCCCCGCCAAGGCCGGCGGCGGCTTCGACCTGACCTGCGCGCTGGCGCGCGATGCGCTGCAGGCCGTGCGCCCCGCGCGGCCGCCGCTCGGCCTGCGCTACCTGCCGGGCGGCATCGGCGCGGTGGCCTTCGACCGCATCGCCACCGGCCGGCTCGGCGGGCCGGGCACGCTGGTGGCGTTCTCCAGCGGCTCGCTGCTCAACCTCGCGCAGGGCCGCTTCGGTCCACATGCGCCCGCGGCCGTGCGCTGGATTGCCGCGCTCGGCACCGACTACGGCGTGATCGCCGTGCACCGCGACTCGCCCTACAGGCAATTGCAGGACCTGGTGGCCGCGCTGCGCCAGGACCCCTCGCGCGTGGCCTTTGGCGCGGGCGGTACGGTCGGCAGCCAGGATTGGGTGAAGGCCGCGCTGCTGGTGCGCGCCGCCGGCCGCGACCACCGCGCCATGCGCTTCGTGTCCTTCGAAGGCGGCGGCGACGCGCTGGGCGCGCTGCAGGGCAGGCACGTCGATGCGTTCCCCGGCGACGCCGCCGAGGCGCTGCAGGCCATCGCGGGCGGCGCGGCGGTGCGGCTGCTGGCCGTGCTCTCGCAGGCGCGGCTGGGCGGTGCACTCGACGGTGTGCCGACCGCGCGAGAGCAAGGCGTGGACATCGTCTGGCCGACCGTGCGCGGCCTGTACCTCAGCGCGAACGTGCCCGATGCCGCGGTGCGCGCATGGACCGCGGCGTTCGCCGAAGCCACGGCCGCACCCGGCTATGCGGCGCTGCGCGAACGGCATGGCCTCTATCCTTTCGCGCTGACCGGCGCCGCGCTCGACGACTACGTGCAGGCCCGCATCCAGGCCTACCGGCAGCTCGCCGAAGAACTGGGTCTGCGGCGCTGGAAGCCCTGAAGAACCCGGGCGGGCGAGGCCCCGCAGCGGTCCTTTCCACGGCATCGACGCGGCGGATTCCTTAGCGCCACATGGCGCAGGCCTACAGCAGCGCCCGGCGGGCGCCGGTAAGAACGGCTGAAGACAACCAAGGAGCTTCAGCCATGAGCCCGGAACACGCGATCGACCCGTCCAGGCACCCGGATGCTGGGCGCCGATCCGGCTCGCAACGGTACTGGGCGCCTTGCCTGGCCGTGGCGCTGCTGGCGACATCCCTTTTCTATGTGGCCTTGAAAGACCTGGTGCACGAAAGCACCGCGCGCGCACCGGCCTTGCCGGCAGCGACCATGCCGGCCCATGTCGAGCCCCCGGTGCCGGCCAGGGAAACGCCTGCCCCGCCGGTGCCATTTCGCGCGCCACTCGTGAACGCCGTCATCGAAAGCCCGGCGGTCGCTCCAGCAGAGCCGCCGGCCTTCGTCGAAGTGCAAAAGTGTGTCATGCCCGAGGGCGATGCCCTCTATTCCGATGGGCCCTGCCCCGAAAGCGCACGCGCAAGCACGCTGCGACTGCCACGCAACCTGCATGCAGCAGCGGCGCGGCCATAGGCGGCATGGTTCAGAACCGGACCGGCGCCGCGCCTCAAGCCGCCTTCAGGAACACATCGTGGTCCGGTGCGAAGTTGGCGTGCAGCGGCAGCATCGCGCCGCCCAGCGCACAGGCCTGCGCACCCACCCTGCCCCCATGCAGCTGCGGCGCCCACAAGCCCTCCCAGTTGCACCGGGCCAGCGCGGCACGGGTCTGCTCGAGCAGGGCTTGCAGCAGCGAGCGCGACATCGAGCCGTCCATCACCACATCGGCCAGGTCGAGCACCGCCGTGCTGCTCACGATGGCATGCGCCAGCGCCAGCGATGCGGAGCCGAGCCAGGCCTGCGTGGCTGCGGCAAAGGGCGCCTGCAGCGCGCGGTCGTCGTAGGCCGCGGTGGTATCCAGGCCCTGGGCCTGCAGCCGCTGTTCCAGTTCCCACAGCGAGGCCTCGGCCATCACCTGCGGCGGCAGCGCCGCGCCCGCACCAGCCTGCGCCGGCTGCATCGGCAGCGATGCCAATGCGCCCGCGTTGCCGTGCGCGCCGGTGTGCAGGTGCGAGTTGATGACCAGCCCGCCGCCCACGAAGGTGTCGACGAAGATGTAGAGAAAGCTCTTCAGGTCATGGCCGCGCCCGCCCACCAGCTCGGCCACGCAGGCTGCCACCGTGTCGCGCGCAAAGCTCACGGGCAGCTCGGTGCGCGCGCGCACCTCGGCCGCCAGGTCCATCTGGTTCCAGAGGTCGGCCTGCGCCTTCGACAGCCCGAGCGTGCGATGCCAGCCTCCGAGCTGGAACGGCGCGGCCAGCCCCGCACCCACGTTGCGCACCGCCAGCGGCCCGAGGCCCTCGCGCAGCCGGTGGATGTGCTGCGCGATGGCAGGCAGCAGTTCGTCCGCATCGGGAAAGTCGTAGCTGATCGCATGCCGCTCGCGCACCTTCGCGGTGAAGTCGATCAAGAGCCATTCGGCGCCGCGCCGGCCCACCTTGATGCCGATGGCAAAGGCCCCGTCGGGGTTGAGCGCGAGCGGCACCGAAGGCTGCCCGATGCGGCCGCGCACGCGGCCCTGCTTGATGATGAGCCCGTCTTCCTCGAGCCGCGCGGTGATGAGCCCGATGGTCTGCGCGCTCAGCCCCGTGAGCCGCGCGAGGTCGGCCTTGGGCAGGCTGGTGTGAACGCGCAGCGCCTGCAGCACGGTGCGCTCGTTGAACTGGCGCATGCCGACCTGGTTGGACCCGCGAGGCCGCAGCAGGTCGGGCGAGCGCGCAGGGGCTTCTGCATCAGGCATGCGCCTCCGCGGGCAGCTGGTCGGCGGTCATGGCACCGGTCATCACGGCCACCGTGTCGCTCATGCTGATGTTCTTCGGGTTGAGCACCGCCGCGCGCTTGCCCAGGCGCGCCACGTGGATGCGGTCGGCCACCTCGAACACGTGCGGCATGTTGTGGCTGATGAGCACCACCGGCAGGCCGCGGTCGCGCACGCGGCGGATCAGCTCGAGCACCATGTTGCCCTCCTTCACGCCAAGTGCCGCGGTGGGCTCGTCCATGATGACCACGTGCCGCGCGAAGGCCGCGCTGCGCGCCACCGCCACGCACTGGCGCTGGCCGCCCGAGAGCGTTTCCACGGCCTGCGTCATCGACTGGATGCCGACCTTCAGGTCCGCCATGCGGGCCGCGCTTTCGTGCAGCATCTTCTTCTTGTCGAGCATGCGCAGCATGTTGCCCAGGAAGCCGGGGCGACGCAGCTCGCGGCCGAGAAAGAGGTTCTCGTAGATCGTCATGGCGGGCGCCACCGCCAGGTCCTGGTAGACCGTCTCGATGCCTGCACGCCGCGCGTCGAGCGGGTTGCGAAAGTGCACCGGCGCGCCGTCGAGCAGGATCTCGCCCTCGTCCGGCACGATGGCACCCGACAGCGCCTTGATCAGCGACGACTTGCCCGCGCCGTTGTCGCCGATCACCGCGAGAATTTCTCCTTCGCGCAGTTCGAAGTCGACACCGTCGAGCGCCGTGACCTGGCCGTAGCGCTTCACCAGGCCCTTGGCCTGCATCACGATCTTGGGGTTTGCCACGGTATTCATCAACGTGCTCCCCGGCGCGACAGCTGGTCTGCCGCCACTGCCAGAATCACCAGCACGCCCGTCACCAGCACCTGGTAGATCGAGGACACGCCCATCAGCGTGAGCCCGTTGCGGAACACGCCCACGATCAGCACGCCGATCAGCGAGCCCAGCACCACGCCGCGGCCGCCGAACAGGCTGGTGCCGCCGAGCACCACGGCCGTGATGGCGTCGAGGTTCTCGGTCTGCCCCGCGTTCGGATCGCCCACGCCGGTGCGCGCCACCGACAGCAGCGAGGCAATGCCGTACAGCGCGCCCGCCGCCACGTACACGCCCAGCAGCACGCGCTGCGTCGGAATGCCGACCAGGCGCGTGGCCTCGGCGTTGTTGCCCACCGCATAGATGTGCCGCCCCGCGGCCGTCTCGCGCAGCACGAACCATGCGAGCGCATAGAGCACCAGCATCAGCACCGCGCCCCAGGCCACCGCGGCGCCGCCGACGGCGAAGGTGGTGCCCAGCCCCGTGAGGCCGGCGGGCAGGTCGGTGATGGTCTGGGATGACGAATACAGCTGCGTGATCGCGAACGCGATGTTCAGCGTGCCCAGGGTCACGATGAAGGGCGGCAGCTTGATGCGCGTGACCAGCAGGCCGTTGACCAGCCCGAACAGCGTCGTCACGCCCACGCCGCACAGAATGGCCACCGGCACCGGCAGCCCGAGCTCGGTCGCGAACTTGCTCATGATGATGCTGCCCAGCGCCATCACCATGCCGCACGACAGGTCGATGCCCGCCGTGAGAATGATCAGCGTCTGGCCGATGGCGATCACGCCGACCACCATCACCTGCTGCAGGATCAGCGAGAGGTTGTCCCCCGTGAGAAAACGGTCGGACTGGGTCGCAAAGAAGATGCATGCGCCAAGCAGGGCCAGCCACGGCCCCAGGGCGCCCCACGGAATGTGGTGCGTTGGAGATTTCGCCATCAAAGCGCTCCGATGCTTACTTCTTGCCCCAGCACAGCTCGGCGCCGGTCTTGGTGTCCTTGCTGTCGACGCCGGCCACGCTCTTGCCCGCGATCAGGGTCACGCCCGTGTCGACGTAGCCCGAGGCCTTCTTGCCCGTCTTGGCAAACTCCACGCCCGCCGCCACGCCCATCGCGGCCATCTTGAGCGGGTACTGCTGCGAAGTGGCGGCGATGATGCCGGCGCTGGTGTCCTTGATGCCCTGGCAGCCGCCGTCCACCGAGACGATCAGCACGCCCTTCTCCTTGCCTGCCCGCTTCAGCGCGTTGTAGGCACCGGCCGCGGCGGGTTCGTTGATGGTGTAGACCAGGTTCACGTCGGGCGCCTTCTGCAGGCAGTTTTCCATCGCCGTCTGCGCCTTGGCCTGGTCGCCGAAGCTGTCGGCCATGCAGACGATCTCGGGCGCCTTCGACAGCTCGTTCGACTTGGCGTCGTTGGCCGGCAGGCCGAAGCCCTTCATGAAGCCGTTGTGCCGCTGCGCGCCCACCGGGTGGCCCGGCAGCAGGTCGAGCGCGACGATCTTCGGCGTCTTGCCGGCCATCGCGGCCTTGGCATATTCGCCGATCAGCACGCCGGCCGTGTAGTTGTTGGTGGCAAAGAGCGCATCGGTCGCATCCGGCGGATCGGCCGGGCTGTCGAGCGCGATCACCATCACGCCCTTGTCGCGCGCCTTCTTGATCGCCGGCACGATGGCCTTGGCGTCGCTCGGCGTGATGAGGATGGTCTTGGCGCCCGCGGCGATCATGTTTTCCATGGCGGTGATCTGGCCCGCGTTGTCGCCGTCGGCCTTGCCCGAGCCCGAGAGCAGCTTGGCGCCGAGCTTCTTGGCCTCTTCCTGCGCGCCCTCCTTCATCTTGACGAAAAAGGGATTGGTTTCGGTCTTGGTGACCAGGCCGATGACGGGCTGGTCGGCGGCGAAGGCGGCAGACGATGCGGCCAGGGACATGGCCGCCATGGCCAGGATGGAGCGGGAGCTGAACATGGTTTGTCTCCGTACGTTCGTTGGCGGGCGGCAAGCGCCCGCGGGGCTGGATAACCGGCAGCGGCCCCTGTGTGGAAGGAGCGCGGCGGCCGGACGCAGGGAGACTATCGGCGAGCGAAGCGACTAAATCAAGTGGTTTTAGTTATCGAAAACCCGAGGGGGCGCAAGTTTGCCTCGCGCCTTCCTTGGCCCTCGCGAGGTGATCTCGCACACGTTTTCGATTGGAAGGTCCTGAAGGCGCTTCGACCGAGGGTCCAGGCAATACCAATTAAGAATGATATTATTGTTTCATTTTGAAATTCAATAAAATCTTAAATAATATTTAAATTATTTATATATTTATTTATCGTCAGCGCCATAAAGAATAATTGATTTGGGGGCTTCATGAGGCGAACATCGACCGGGGCCCTACGTACCAAACCGAGGCGGAAGGGCAACACTCGGGATATCCCGGTGCCCATAAATTCTTACATTTTCATGTATTCATTTACGATCAAAGCGTCGAGTCGCCTGTCTTCCGACGGGCATCGACTTCAATCAAAAATGGAAAAAATGTAATGAAATGGTTTTATATTTCCGCCGCGGCCGCTTTGGTCGGGGCGTTGGGGGGATGTGGAGGCGGGGGTGGTGGCGGAGGCGGCGGCGTGCCATTTCCGATCCTGCCCGCCGCGACATTGAGCATGACTGTTCAGGTCAATGGCAGTTCGGCAACGGCCAATGGAGACGGCAAGTATTCCGTCAAGCCGGGCGATGTGATCACGGTCACCCCCAACCTGGGATCCGACTGGACCAGCACCTCCGACCCCGCCGGCTCCGTGAGCCTGCGCAATCCGGACATTTCCAGCACCAAGTGGTCGGCGCAGATTGCGAACAACACCAATTCCGCAAGCTTGTTCACCGTTAGCGCCAAGGCGACATCCAATGCAGCCCTGACCAAGGACACGGTCTTCAATGTTGCCGCCGGCGATGCCCGGAACCTGTCCTACAAGGTGTTCGCGACGAACGGCAGCCAGCAGACGCTCGCGCTCAACTTCGACACGATGTCGTACGTGATGACCGATGAAACCGGCGTCGCCGCATCGGACTCGTTCAGCGCCGATGCTTCGCAGTCGGGAAGCTATGTCTTCAAGAGCTCGCGCAATACGGCGGCGGCAAACAACAGCCGGTTCCGGCTGACCACGGACACCGTGGTGGGCTCGTTCCCGTTCCAGGTGGCACAGGTTCCGGGGAGCTACGCCGTCCAGCCGTTCATTGGGGCCCGCACCACGGTGACGACGCAAAGCGCACTCGATGGGGTCTACAACCGCCTCGGCATCAACCTGCGGCCAGGTGTGCTCGATTCGCAGATCCGCCAGGTTCAAGTGACTGGAGGTGGCACGTCGCTGCTGCTGTGCAATGAAGTCGGCATCACCTCCATTGCAGCCTGCCCAACGGCCTCGATCGCAACCTACAGCATTTCGGCTGGCTCGTCAGCAGGTTCATGGAGCACGGTGAACGTGACCAACGCGAACGACAGGGGCGCTTTCTCGGTCATCCTCGTGGGCGGAAAGAATGTCTACCTCTCGGCGGGCATCAACTCCGTCGCGCCGAACGACTCGATCTTCCGCATCGGCTTGGTCGATTCGCCGACGTGGCTCAACACCACGGCACGCGGTGGAGACAACAACGGCACCTGGGGCACCTTCGGCTTCGACGCGACGACCTATACCGCAGCGCTGACCAAGGCCGATGGCACCGTCTCCAACGTGAGTTATGGCCTCAACGCGGCGAGCGCCTCGATTCCCGCGCTGAAACTCATCAATAGTGCGGGCACCGACCGCTATTTCGCGATCCAGGACGGCTCGCTGTCGGTCGTCGTGGGTGCACGCAGCAACCCGGCCAGCGGCTACCTCCAGATCGGACTGGTGCCCTGATCGTGCGGCGCCGGCACTTGTTGCTGGCGCCGTTCACATTCGCGCACGCCGCGTTGCGCCGCATTTGCGGTGCAACGCGGCTTTTCTTTTGCATGAAGGCCAGCACAAACATCGTCCAGCCGCATGGCCTCGGCGATGGGCGTCGCGCGCAGGAAACCCGAAAAGGCGGGGCGGAAGCAGCAGCCCCGCCCCTATCTGTTCTGGTTCAACCCGCGCGCGCCGTCAGCCACTGCCCAGGCGCCAGCGCAGCGCCCACCACGCGCACTTCCCCGATGTTGCCGAAGAAGCCGTCGGCGCGGGCGCCGTCCCACGAGCCGCCGCCCACCACCCAGGGCGAACTGGCCGAGAGCGTGGCCAGTCCGGGTGCGTTGCCGATGTTGCGCAGCACCGGCGCACCTTCGACATACATCGTGGTGTCGTGCGACACCGGGTCGTTGACGATGGCGATATGCACCCAGCGGTCGGCAATCACCTCGCCGGACCAGTTGGTCTTGGGAGAGCGCACACCGGCCGCGCTCGGCACCACTTCCCACTGCACTTCGCGCAGGCTCGAGATCGCGAACAGCATCGGCGGCGCTTCCGGGTCTCCGCCCTGGTAGCCGGCAAGCTCGCCGCGCCGGCCGTCGCGCGTCATGATGTTCATCCATGCCTGCTTGCTGCTGGTCCAGCTCTTGTCGATCTTCACGAAGGCCTCGACGGTGTAGCCGTTGTCCAGCGTCTGGCCATTGATCGGTGCCGCTGCCTCGGTCAGGAAGTAGCTCAGGCGCGGCAGGTTCTTGTCGGTGTTCAGGAAGCGCACCGAGCCCGGCGCCGCCGAGAGATGGTGGCGGTCGTCGGTCCAGACGATGTCGCCGTCCGCCGCGCCCTGGATGCCGCCCTGGTTCAGCGCGTCGCGGTGCAGCGGATTGGCGCCGGCCACGTCTGCAATGATGGTTCCAGGCAGCACCGGCTGGTTGGCGGTGCCGCCGAAGAAGCGCCAGTGCGCGAGCGTGTTCGCAACCTTGGGATAGTCGTCCGGATTCGAGGCCGGCCGCTGTGCGAGCACCTCGGGCTCGGTGTAGTTCGCGAGGATCATGGCCCTGGCCTGGTCGACCAGCGAACCGTCGATGGTGGCGCTGCCCGTGCCGAAGCTCTTGTTGAAGCCTGCGAAACGCTGCGCAAAGTCCATCTCGATGGTGAAGGCCTCGTTGGGCGTGGCGAGCACGGCCTGGTCGAAGGACGTCAGCGTGGCGGCCGGCTTCTGCGGCACCCAGGGCGAAAACGACAGCACCTTGATCTGCTTGCGGGTCAGGTCGAATTCATAGAGGCGCATCAGGCCGTTGCCGCCCTGGTAGGCCATCTGGTAGTCGACCACCATCTCCTCGACCTGGTGGCCGAAGTCGTTGGTCTTCGTGAGGTGCGCGGCGCCGTGATGGTGGCCGTTGAGCGTCATGAAGATCTGGTCGTTGTCGCGGATCAGCTTCTCCCAGAGCATCTTGCCGTAGTCGGTCTCGAGCGGGCTGGTGCCGTCGGCAGCAATGTTGAGCAGCTGGTGGTTGACCAGGATCACCGGCAGCGTGGGGTTCTTCGCGATCACCTGGCGCGCCCAGGCGATGCCGGCATCCGAGATGCGCCACGACAGCGACAGCACCATGAACTTCTGGCCCTGCGCCTCGAACACGTGGTATTCGTGGAAGCCGCTGGCGTCGCGCGCGCCGAAGGTGGACTGGCGCCTGGCGCGCTCGGTGCCGAACCATTGCAGGTAGGGCTCGTTGGCAAGCGTGCGGGTCGCGTCGGTGCCGCTGTTCGGGTCGACGCTGTAGTCCACGTCGTTCAGCACGTCGTGGTTGCCGGCGAGCACGCTGTAGGGCAGCCTGGCGTCTTCGAGCACCTTCATGGCAGCATCGGCCACCTTCCACTGGTCGGGCTTGCCGACCTGGTCGACCACGTCGCCGAGGTGAATGGTGAAGGGAATGTTCAGCGCCTTGGCATTGGCTGCGATCCATTTCGTCTGGGCGGCGAAGGGTGCGCTGCCGAAACGCTTGTCGTATTGGTCGTTCTCGGCGGCCGTGGCATAGCGCGCATAGAACTGGGTGTCGGGCATCACGGCGAGCGCGAAGCTGGAGACCCTGGTGTCGGCCGGCGCCGCGGGCGGCGGCGGTGCAGGCGCCGGAGCGGGTGCAGGGGCCGGCAACGGTCCGAAGCCGGGCGCACCGCCGCCTCCTCCGCCGCAGGCGGCCAGCATGGCGCTGCTGCCGCCGACGGCCAGCAGGGATGCGCCGAGCTTGAGGACCTGGCGGCGCGGCGGGGCCGCCGGTTCGCCATGGGATTCGGGCAGGGAAGGATGGCTCGGAGTGCGCGCGCCGCGCGGATCGTCGGAAACAGACATGGGGATGGCAAAGCGTTGGAAAGCGCGCAGCGTAGGCAAGCCCGATGACGTGGGCATTGAGGGCCCGTGACACTTTGTTTGCCGTGCGATTTCCGCGCGCACGCCGCAAGAAGCTCAGGCCTTGCCCACCCGCTCCAGTCTCACCACCCGCCACGCGCACAGGCTCCCCACCGCCGCCAGCACGGCCGCCAGCGCAAACATGGTGCGGTAGCCCAGCTCCTGCGCCACCGCACCGCCCAGCAGCACGCCCAGCACGCCGCCGAAGCCATAGCCGATCACCGTGAAGAGCGCCTGTCCCCTTCCGCGCAGGCGGCCCGGAAAGCGCCGCGACACCACGGCGATGCAGGTCGTGTGGTGCGCCGCGAAGCTCAGCGCATGCAGCCATTGCGCGACGACGAGCGCCGCGATCGAGCCGCCCAGCCCCGCAGTGAGGCCCAGCCGCGCCACGGCGGCAATGCCGCACACCAGCATCCAGCGCGGCATCGGCAAGAGGCCGATGAGCCGCCCCTGCAGGAAGAACCAGACGATCTCGGCCACCACCGACAACGCCCACAGCAGGCCGATGACGCTCTTGCCGTAGCCGAGCGAATCGAGGTACAGCGAGAAAAAAGCGTAGACGGAGAAGTGCGACATCACCTGGAAGAACAGCGACGCGAAGAACCACCGCACCGCCGGGATGCGCAGCACCGGCCCGATCGGCTCCTTGACCGCGTCGTGCGCCGCCACCGGCTCGCGGATGTCGGGCAGCTTCATCGTCGCGATCAGCACGATGGCCAGCGTGCCCGCGGCCCAGGCCGGAAAGTGCTTCATGCCGAAGTGCTCGAACCACTCGCCCGCAAAGAACACGGTCACCAGGAAGCCGGCCGAGCCGCAAAGGCGAATGCGTCCGTAGCGCCCCCAGTCGCCCGCCACCAGCTGCGCCATGGCGGCCTCGGTGAGCGACATCATCGAACTGGTGTGGGTGAACATCACCAGCAGCACCAGCGCCAGCCACCAGGCGCCGCCGTGCCACCAGAGCCCGAACGAACTGGCGAGCGCCACGGCGGCGCTGAAGCGCAGCAGCTTCACGCGCTGCCCGGTGTGGTCGCTGAGCGCACCCCAGGCATAGGGCGCGAACACGCGCGTGATCGACTGCACCGAGGCCAGCAGGCTGATCGTGAAGATCGGCAGCCCCAGGTCCTGGAGCCACAGCGGCAGGTAGGGGTTGAAGAAACCGATGTGCGCGAAATAGCTGGCCGACAGACCAGCGAACGCCAGCAGGTGGCCGCGCCCGGCGGCCACGGGTGGCGCAGTAGACACTAGAGGAAGGACGCCTGCGGCGAGGCGGATTCCGGCTTCTCGGGTTGGGCCTGCACATCACCGCACTGCGCACGGTTGCGCAGCACGTGCTCCATGACCACCAGTGCGAGCATGGCCTCGGCGATGGGCGTCGCGCGGATGCCGACGCAAGGATCGTGGCGGCCCTTGGTGACCACCTCGACCGGGTTGTTGTGGATGTCGATGGATTGGCGCGGGCTGATGATCGAGCTGGTGGGCTTGATCGCGATGCTCACCTCGAGGTCCTGGCCCGAGCTGATGCCGCCCAGGATGCCGCCCGCGTTGTTGGTGACGAAGCCCGTGGGCGTGATCGAGTCGCCGTGCGTGGTGCCGCGCTGCGTGATGCTGTCGAAGCCGGCGCCGATCTCCACCGCCTTCACGGCGTTGATGCCCATCATCGCGTAGGCGATCTCGGCGTCGAGCTTGTCGAACAGCGGTTCGCCCAGGCCGATGGGCACATTGCCGGCCGTCACGCGGATGCGCGCGCCGCAGGAATCGCCGGCCTTGCGCAGGCGGTCCATGTAGGCCTCGAGCTCGCTCACGTCGGCGACGGGTGCGAAGAAAGGGTTGTTGGGCACATGGTCCCAGCTCTCGAACGGAATGGCGATCTCGCCGATCTGCGTCATGCAGCCGCGAAACACCATGCCGTATTTCTCGGCCAGCCACTTCTTGGCGACCGCGCCCGCGGCCACCATGGGCGCCGTGAGCCGCGCCGAAGAGCGCCCGCCGCCGCGCGGGTCGCGGATGCCGTATTTCTTCCAGTAGGTGAAGTCGGCGTGGCCGGGGCGGAACTGCTGGGCGATCTGGCCGTAGTCCTTGCTGCGCTGGTCGGTGTTCTGGATCAGCAGCGCAATCGGGGTGCCGGTGGTCTTGCCTTCGTAGACGCCGGAAAGGATCTGCACCGCGTCGGGTTCGTTGCGCTGGGTGACGTGTCGGCTGGTGCCGGGACGGCGGCGGTCGAGATCGCCCTGGATGTCGGCCTCGCTCAGTGCCATGCCCGGGGGGCAGCCGTCGATGACGCAGCCGATGGCCGGGCCATGCGACTCGCCGAAATTGGTGACCGCGAAGAGAGTTCCGAAGGTGTTGCCGCTCATGGTGGGGATTATCCCTACAAAGCGGCGGCCACTCAGTCCGTCGTGTTTTCCATGCGCCTGGTGAGCGTGCCCAGCTGCAGTTCGATGGCGAAGAGCCGCTCGTTCAGCACGGCCGTCTGCAGCCGTATGGCCTCGACGATGGCCTTGGTCTGCGGGTCCGAGGTGTTGTCGGCCAGTTCCGCCAGGTCGTGCAGCTTCTTGCGAAGTTCATTGCTCATGGGAGGCTCCGTTCGTCGTCTCGTGGAGGCCCCAGTATGGGTCTTCGCCAGCGCCCAGGCAATGCGTGGAAGCCGGTCATGCGCCCTGCTGCTGCGCCAGCCACCGCTCGAGCTTGACCATGGCGCCGGTCCAGCCATGGCTGTGCCCGTCGCGCGCGGCCTCGTCGAAGAACTGCTCATGCAGCAGGACCAGTTCGCAGCCGGTGCCGTCGGGCTCGATTCGTACCGTGACGCGCGACTCGCGCTCCGGCGTGCTGCGCCAGGCCCAGCTGAAGGCCAGCTTGCGGTTGGGCACGAGCTCCTGGTAGACGCCGCTCACGTCGTGCGTCTCGCCGTCGGCCGCGCGCATGGCCACGCGAAAGCGGCCGCCCACGCGCAGGTCGACTTCGGCCAGCGGCACGGAAACGATTTCTTCGGGGCCGAACCAGGCCTTCAGCGCTTGCGGGTCGGTCCACGCGCGCCAGACTTTTTCGGGGGCGACGGGGTAGTGCCTGCGGAGGGTGAGCGAGGGTCGCTCTTTGGCGGGGGCGGCAGGTTTTGCCATTCGGTCTCCTCTTGGTGGTAGAGAAAGCGCGCCAGCGCGTCGAGGCGCCCGGTCCAGAATTTCTCGTAGCGAGACAACCACACGGCAGCCTCCTGCATGGGGCGCGGCGAGAGTTCGCAGCGCACGATCCGGCCCTCTTTCGTGCGCGAAATGAGCCCGGCGTCCTCCAGCACCCGCAGGTGCTTCATGAAGCCGGTCAGCGACATGCCATGCGGCTCGGCGAGCTCGGTCACGCTGAGGCTGCGCTCGCCCAGGGTTTCCAGCACGGTGCGGCGTGTCGGGTCGGAGAGCGCGGCAAAGACGGCGTCGAGCGTGGCATTGTCTGAGTGAACCATATGGTTGAGTATATGGTGTTTTTCTTGAGACGGCGTTGCGGGCGCCAGTCTCGGGAACGCTTTATGCGTGCCGCACCACGGCACACACCACCCGCGAAGGAGCGCCCCATGCCGGACCGATCCGCCACCCAGTTCTCCCACGTCAAGCCCGGCGACACAGCGTACGTCTCGGGCGGCCTGCGCGATTTCTTCCTCTACCGCGACCTCGGCATTGCCGAGGCCACCCACGGCAAGGTCATCGCGCACCTCGTCAAGGCCAACATGGCACCGGAAACGGGCACCGGCTGGCACCGCCACGAGGCCGACTTCCAGATCGTGATCATGCTCAAGGGCTGGGCGCGGTTCATGTACGAAGACAAGGAAACGCTGGTCGAAGCCGGCGACGTGGTGCACCAGCGGCCGGGCATCCGCCATTTCCTGTTCGACTACTCGCCCGACATGGAATACCTGGAGATCGTCTCGCCGGCGGACTTCAAGAGCATTGATGTCGAGCCGGTGTGCGACATTCCGCCGCCCACGCCCTGGCCCTAGGCGCGCATCACCTCGGGAAGGGGCGATGCAGCATGCAGTCCGGGTTCAACCGCACACCGAAGCCCGGCGCATCGAGCGCGGAGGCCTTCATGCGGCCATTGACGGGCACCGGCTCGTCGAGCAACTGGGGGTTGAACATCGGCACCACTTCGTCCGCCTTCGGCGCCATCATCAGGAACTCGGCGAACGGGCTGTTGTGGCGCGTGATGACGAAGTGGTAGCTGTAGACCGACGAGCCGTGCGGCACCACCAGCTTGCCGTGCGCGTCGGCCAGGTTCGAGATCTTGATCAGCTCGGTGATGCCGCCGCACCAGCCGACGTCGGGCTGCAGGATGTCGCAGCACTCCATCTCCAGCAGCAGGCGGAAGCCCCAGCGCGTGGCTTCGTGCTCCCCGGTGCTCACCAGCAAGCCGCGCGGCACGTTGCGGCGCAGTTCGGCGTAGCCCCAGTAGTCGTCGGGCGACAGCGCCTCCTCGATCCACTTGAGGCCGAATTCGTTGCGCGCGGCCGTCGCCAGGCGCGTGGCGTATTCCACATCCAGGCTCATCCAGCAGTCCAGCATCAGCCAGAAGTCGGAGCCCACCTTGGCGCGCATGTCGGCCAGCATGCCGAGGTTCTTCTTCAGCCCCTCCTCGCGCTCGGCCGGCCCATGGTGCAGCGGCATCTTGCCGCCGATGAATCCCATGTCCTTCGCCAGGTCCGGCCGGGCGCCGGTGGCGTAGAAGCTCAGTTCGTCGCGCACCGGGCCTCCGAGCAGTGCATGGACCGGCTCCTTGCGGACCTTGGCCAGCAGGTCCCACAGCGCAAGGTCGACACCGGAGATGGTGTTGAGCACGATGCCCTTGCGGCCGTAGAACAACGTGGCGTTGTACATCTGGTCCCAGATCTTCTCGATGTCGGTCACCCTGGCGCCCTCGATGAAGCGGGCCAGGTGCTTCTCGACGATCCAGCAGCCGAGGTCGCCACCGGTCGTCACCGAGAAGCCGACGGTCCCGTCGCTGGCCTCGATCTCCACCACCAGCGTGCCGAGCACGTTGAGGCCGAAGCTCCGGCGGCTCTGGCGATACTCGGGGTACTTGCTCATCGGCGTCGAGATATGGTCGTCGATCCAGTGGCCGTCGGCCTGGTCGTGGTAGTCGGCGCCGCCACCGCGGATGGTGAAGGCGCGCACGTGCTTGATGGTGGGCATGCTCATGGGGAATCCTTTCGTCGAGCAGAGAAATGAAGGGTGGCGCTACGCGACGGCCTTTGCGGCGCTGCGCGTCTGGCGCAGTGCCAGGAACAGCATGGCGCCGATCACCGTGGTGGCCGCCAGCAGGTTGAGCCCGGCGCTGGGAGACGCGAAGGCGCGCTCGGCCCAGGCCTTGACGTTCGGGGCGACAAAGCCGCCCATCGCGCCGAGCGAGTTGATCAACGCGATCCCGCCCGCCGCCGCCGCACCGCCGAGGTACGCGGTGGGGAAGCTCCAGAACACGGGCTGCACCGCGATGAAGCCGGCCGCCGCGAAGCACAGCGCGATCAGTGCCACGAGTGGCGAGGCGGCATTGACCGACACCGCGATGCCGGCCGCCGAGACGGCCAGCACCACCAGCGCGATCAGCGCATGCCTGCCGCTGCGCTCGGCCAGGCGCGGCACGAAGTACGCGGCCACCAGTGCGCAGACCCATGGAATGGCGGCGACGAAGCCCACCAGCACCCCGACGTTCTTGCCGAGCAGGGCCGCCACCTGGGTCGGCAGGTAGAACACCACGCCGTAGACACTGACCTGGATCAGGAAGTAGATCAGCGAGAGGAACAGCACGCGGCCATTGGCCAGCGCCTTCAGCACCGTGGCGGGACCGTGCGCGGTCTTCTGTTCCTCTTCCGCATCGATGGCGCGCTCCAGCATCTGGCGCTCGCCGGCAGACAGCCAACGCGCATCTAGCGGCTTGTTGTCCAGGTACCAGTAGGCCCACACGCCGACCAGCGACGCCATCACGCCTTCCACCAGGAACAGCCATTGCCAGCCCTTCAGGCCCCACACGCCGTTCAGTTCGAGCAGCAGGCCGGACAGCGGGCTGCCGAAGATGAACGCGAGCGGCGCGCCGAAATAGAACATGCCGATCACGCGTGTGCGCGCCCTGGCCGGGAACCACCGCGTGAGGAAGTAGATGACGCCGGGGAAGAAACCCGCCTCGGCAACGCCGAGCAGGAAGCGCAGTGCGTAGAAGCTGGTCTCGTCGTGCGCGAACATGAGCGCGGCCGACACGAGGCCCCAGGTCACCATGATGCGGCACATCCAGACGCGCGCGCCGACGCGATGCATGATCAGGTTGCTCGGCACTTCGAACAGCGCATAGCCGATGAAGAAAATGCCGGCGCCGAAGGCGAACACGGCGTCCGAAAGGCCGGTGTCGAGCTGGAAGGCCTTCTTGGCGAAGCCGACGTTGGCGCGGTCGAGAAAGGCCAGCACGTACATCAGCAGCAGGAAGGGCACCAGGCGGCGTATCGCCTTGGCGATCACCTTGTCGAGCGCAGTGCCCGCGGCGATTGAATTCATGATCGAGGTCTCCGTTGTTTGTGTTTGTTCGAGGTGCGCCGCCGCCTGGCGGGCACCCTGTATGCATGAGGCAGGAAATCGCGGCGTGCCGGCCGCGCGCCTTCTTCTTCAATAGGTGGCGCGGCCGCCCGAGGCGTCGAACACGCTGCCCGTGGTGAACGAGCACTCCTCGCTCGCGAGCCAGCCGATCACCGCCGCGATCTCGTCGACCGTGCCGAAGCGCCCCATCGGGATCTTCGACAGCATGAACTCGATGTGCTGGGGCGACATCTGGTCGAAGATCGCGGTCTTCACGGCCGCCGGCGTGACGGCGTTGACCGTGATGTTGGCCTTGGCGAGTTCCTTGCCGAGCGACTTGGTCAGCCCGATCACCGCCGCCTTCGACGCGCTGTAGGCCGAGGCGTTGGGATTGCCCTCCTTGCCCGCCACCGAGGCCACGTTGACGATGCGGCCGTAGTTGCCGGCCTGCATATACGGCACCACCGCGCGGTTGCAGTAGAAAAGGCCGTTCAGGTTGACGTCGACCACCCGCCGCCACTGGTCCACCGGGTACTCGGCCAGCGGCACGTTGGGGCCGGTGATGCCCGCGCAGGCCACGAGCACGTCGATGCCGCCGCCGAGCTGCGCGGCCGAAGCGGCGGCCGCGGCCTCAACCTCGGCCCAGTCGGCCACGTTGACCTTGACGCCGGAGGCCTTGGCGCCGAGCGCGGCGCGCGCCTGGTCCAGCGCTTCCTGGTTCATGTCCCACAGGCTCACCGAGCCGCCTTCGGCGACGAAGCGCGTGGCAAAGGTCAGGCCGATGCCGGCGGCGCCGCCGGTGACGACGGCGCGGCGGCCCGCGAAGCGGTTGGCGTAAGGAGCGGCGGTCATGCGGCCTCCTTCCACGCAACCACGGCCTGCCTCTGCGTGCCGAGCCTGTCGATGCCCAGGGTCATCACGTCGCCGGCCTTCAGGTAGACGGGCTCCGGCTTCATGCCCATGCCGACGCCGGGCGGCGTGCCGGTGGTGACGACGTCGCCCGGCATCAGCGTCATGAACTCGCTCAGGTAGCTCAGGATGGTTGCGCAGTCGAACACCATGGTGCCGGTGTGGCCGGTCTGGCGGCGCTGGCCGTTCACGTCGAGCCACATGCCGAGTTGCTGCGCATCCCCCACTTCATCGCGCGTCACGAGCCAGGGGCCGATGGGGCCGAAGGTGTCGCAGCCCTTGCCCTTGTCCCAGGTGCCGCCCCGCTCGATCTGGAAGGCGCGCTCGGACACGTCGTTGACGAGCACATAGCCCGCGATGTGCTCCAGCGCGCGTTCCTTGGGCACATAGCTCGCGCGCGTGCCGACCACGAAGCCCAGTTCGACCTCCCAGTCCGTCTTGGCCGATCCGCGCGGAATGGTGACCTCGTCGTTGGGTCCGACGATGCAGGAAGTCGCCTTGGTGAATACCGTCGGCTCGGTCGGCAGCGGCAGGTTCGATTCGGCCGCATGGTCCGCGTAGTTCAGGCCGACCGCGATGAACTTCCCGATGTTCCCGACCGGTGGGCCCAGGCGCGGCTGGCCCTGCACCGCCGGAAAGCCCTGCGGGTCGAGCGCCGCGAGCCTGGCAAGGCTCGCGGGCGAAAGCACTTCGCCGGTGATGTCCGGCGCGAAGGATGAAAGATCCCGAAGGATCCCGTCGGCGTCGAGCAGGCCCGGTCGTTCCTGGCCCGCGGGGCCATATCGCAGCAGTCTCATGTTGTCTCCTTGGTGTTCGATGGCCTGGACTCTAGAAGCCGTCGCCATTACGATCCAATCGAAAATTTGGCATGAGCATTTCCAAAATGGAATATCGAATCGACAGCCCGAACAGCGCGCCCCGGCTCATCAATCGCCTGCGCCTGAAGCACTGGGCGCTTCTCTCCGCTCTGGCGGACAACCCGGTGCTCGCCCAGGCCGCCTCGGCGATCAGCGTGACGCAACCCTCGGCCACCAAGATGCTGGCGGACATCGAATCGGCGTTCCGGTTTCCACTGTTCGAACGACATTCGCGGGGCCTGCGCGCCACGCCGCTCGGCGAGGAAGTCGTCGCCTACGCGCGCCAATCGCAGGCCGGCCTGTCCCGCTTCCTCGAAGGCCTGGAGATCAAGCGGCGCGGCGGCCATGGACAGCTGGTCATCGGCGCGATCATGGGCGCGGCCCCCGACCTCGTTGCACGTGCGATGGCGCAGATCAAGCGCGAGCGCCCGCTCCTCAACGTCCGCATCCTCGGCGAAACAAGCGACCAGGTCGGCGCCCTGCTCGAGCGGCACGAGATCGAATTCGCCGTCGGGCGCTTCTCCTCGCTCAAGCAGCACAACACCTTTGCCTTTGCACCGCTGGCCAACGAGACCATGCAGGTGGTGGTGCGGCGCGGGCACCCTTGCGCACGCCAGCGCGGCCTGACACTCGAAGCGCTCACGGCCTGGCCCTGGATTCTTCAGCCGCTGACCAGCCCGGCGCGGCAACTGATGGAAGAAGAATTCACCTCGGTAGGACGGAGCACGCCGGCCAATCTCGTGGAATGCGCATCGGTCTTCGCCACCTTGCAATTGCTGCAGGCCAGCGACGCCGTGGGGGCCCTGCCGGAATCCGTCGTCCGCGACCATGTGCGCGCGAAGCTGCTGCGCGTGTTGCCCGTGCCCATCGGCAAGGATCTCAAGGGCTTCGGCGTGCTGACGCGCATCGGCGAGCCGCTGTCGGAAACGGCCGCAACCTTCATTGCGCACCTGCGGCACTTCGCGGATGTGCAAACGCGGGCCGCCTGAGCCCAGTCGGCCTCGCGCCCCGGCAAGATTCAGTCTTTCTTGAAGCTACAGCAATTCGCAACGAAAATCCGCCGATGCCCACCGCCACCCTTCCCCCGCTCAGCCGCCAGTTCGTCGCCCACTTCGGGGAGATGGGCAGCAAGTGGGGCATCAACCGCACCGTCGGCCAGATCTACGCGCTGATCTTCATTTCCGAACGTGCGCTCAATGCCGACGAGATTGCCGAACTGCTCGAGTTCTCGCGCTCCAACGTGAGCATGGGCTTGAAGGAGCTGCAGGCCTGGCGGCTGGTGCACCTGCGCCACCACCCCGGCGACCGGCGCGAGTATTTCGAGGCGCCCGCGGACGTGTGGGAGATCTTTCGCGTGCTGGCCGAGGAGCGCCGCCGCCGCGAGATCGAGCCCACGCTCTCGATGCTGCGCAACGCGCTGCTCGAATCGCCCGCGAGCGATGCCGAGCGGCATGCGCAGGAGCGCATGCGCGAGATGCACGACCTGATCGACCGGCTCATGAAGTGGTTCGACGACGTGCAGCGGCTCGCACCGGAGACCGCCTTGCAGCTGATGGGCATGGGCGCCACCGTGACCAAGGTGCTGGGCCTCAAGGACCGCATCACCGGCAGCGCCCCCAAGAAGAACAAGCCGGCTGCCGGTTGAGAGGTTTCAGAGCCGCTCCTGCCCCTGCGACGCTTCGGGCGTGGCGAGCTTTTCCTTGCGGATGGCGTCGTCGTCCATGAGCTCGTACCACATGGCGTTGAGCACGGCGAAGGCGGCTGCCAGCGGCAGGCCGAGAATCCAGGCGAAGTACCACATCTCTTTTTCGTCCTTTCAGTAGGCGTGTCCGCTCTCGTCGCGGATGGCCTGTTCGTCGACCTTGCCCCACAGCACGTGGTAGACCCAGGTGGTGTAGGCCACGACGATGGGAATGAAGATGGCCGTGACCACCAGCATGATGAACAGCGTGAGATGGCTCGACGACGAGTCCCACACCGTGAGGCTGGCGCGCGGGTCGATCGACGACGGCAGGATGAACGGGAACATCGATGCGCCCACGCTCAGGATGATGCCGGCGATGCCGAGTGCGGCCGCCAGCAGCGCAAGCACCGGCCGCCGCAACACCAGCCCGAGCAGCGCACCCAGCGCACCGACGAAGCCGAGCACCGGTGCAGCCAGCGTCCACGGGTGCGCCGCGTAGTTGGCGGTCCATGCGCCGGCATGCAGCTCGGCGGTCTTGAGCATCGGGTTCGACGGCCCGACGGCGTCCACCACGCTGCTGATTCGGTAGCCGCCGATGCTCGTCGCGAGCAGAACGCCGGCCAGCGCATACAGCGCGACGGTGAGCACGGAGGCAACGATGCCGTAGGTGCGCGCACGTTCCGCCACTGCGCCCGCCGTCTTGAGCAGCAGCCACGCAGCGCCGTGCATCACGAGCATCGCTACCGACACCAGGCCGCACAGGATCGCGAACGGATTCAGCAAGCCGAAGAAGCCGCCGTCGTAGAAGATGTGCATGTCCGCGCCGAAGCGGAACGGCACGCCCTGCAGCACGTTGCCCACGGCCACGCCGCAGATCAGCGCGGGCACGAAGCCGCTGAAGAACAGCACCCAGTCCCAGCGCGCGCGCCATTGCGGCGACTCGCGCTTGCTGCGGAACTTGAAGGCCACGGGCCGCAGGATGAGCGCCGTGAGAATCACGAACATCGCCAGGTAGAAGCCCGAGAACGACACGGCGTACAGCTGCGGCCACGCCGCGAAGATCGCGCCGCCGCCGAGGATCAGCCACACCTGGTTGCCCTCCCACACCGGGCCCACGCTGTTGATGACGACGCGGCGCTCGATGTCGTTGCGTGCCGCGAAAGGCAGCAGCATGCCGCTGCCCAGGTCGAAGCCGTCGGTCACGGCGAAACCCACCAGCAGCACGCCGATCAGCAGCCACCAGATGATGCGCAGGGTGTCGTAGTCTAGAAGTGTGTGGAGGATCATGCGGCGCTCCCGGTGGAAGGAATGACGGCGGCACCTGCGTGTGCCGGCGGAATGTGCGAGAGCGTGTCGCCCTCGTCGGGTGCATGCTCCGCCTCCGGTCCCTTGCGGATGGCCTTGAGCATCAGCTTCATCTCGATGATCAGCAGCGTGGTGTAGATCGCGACGAAGCCGGCGAGCGTGAGCAGCAGCGTCTTCACGCCCAGGTTCGAGACGGCGACCGCGGTCGGCAACACGCCTTCGATCACCCACGGCTGGCGGCCGAACTCCGCCACCAGCCAGCCGGACTCGATGGCGATCCACGGCAGCGGTATGGCAAGCACTGCGATCCTCAGCAGCCAGCGGTGGCTGTCGAGCCGGCGCCGCGTCGAAAGCACGAAGAAGGTGGCCGTCAGCACGATCAGCAGCACGCCGATGCCCACCATGATCCGGAACAGCCAGAAGAGCGGCGCCACCTGCGGCACGGTGTCCCATGCGGCCTTGGTGATCTGTTCGGGGGTTGCGTTGCGCGGATCGTCGACATAGCGCTTGAGCAGCAGCGCATAGCCCATGTCGGCGCCGCCGTTCTCGAAGGTGTCGCGCACGCCCTGCGTCACGGTCTGGGTGCTGCCGGCGGACCGGATCTGCTGCAGCGCGTCGTAGGCCTTGATGCCTTCGCGGATGCGCGTCTCGGCGCGCTTCACGAGCTCGTCGATGCCGGGGATCACGGTGTTGAGCGAGCGCGTGCCGATCAGCCCCATCACCGCCGGAATATGGATCGCGTAGTGCGTCTCGCGCGATTCCTGGTCGGGAAAACCGAAGGCGGTGAAGGCCGCCGGCGCGGGATGCGTCTCCCACATGGCCTCGATGGCGGCGAGCTTCATCTTCTGGTGTTCGGTCGACAGGTAGCCGCTCTCGTCGCCCAGCACCACCACCGACAGCGACGCCGCCAGGCCGAACGAGGCCGCCACCGTCATCGAGCGCTTGGCCAATTCGAGGTGGCGGCCCTTGAGCACGTACCAGGCCGACACGCCCAGCACGAACACCGCCGCGCACACATAGCCCGCCGACACGGTGTGCACGAACTTGGCCTGCGCCACCGGATTGGTCAGCACCGCGAAGAAGTCGGTCACCTCCATGCGCATGGTCTGCGGATTGAAGGCCGCGCCCACGGGGTTCTGCATCCAGCCGTTGGCGATGAGGATCCACAGCGCCGAGAAGTTGGAGCCGATGGCCACGGCCCAGGTGGCGATCAGGTGGCCCACCTTGGAGAGCTTGTCCCAGCCGAAGAAGAACAGGCCCACGAAGGTGGCTTCCATGAAGAAGGCCATCAGCCCCTCGATGGCCAGCGGCGCGCCGAAGATGTCGCCGACGTAGTGGCTGTAGTAGCTCCAGTTCATGCCGAACTGGAACTCCATGACCACGCCGGTGGCCACGCCCATCGCAAAGTTGATGCCGAACAGCACGCCCCAGAACTTGGTCATGTCGCGCCAGATCACGCGGCCCGTCATCACGTAGACGGTTTCCATGATTGCGAGAATGATCGACAGCCCGAGCGTCAGCGGCACGAACAAGAAGTGGTAGAGCGCCGTGGCGGCGAACTGCAGGCGCGATAGCGCAACGATGTCGAGGTCCATGGGGTGGCTTCCTTTGTATTCCCTGTTTCGGTCTTTGGCTTCGGTCGGTTCAGTCGGGCCGCAGCGCGTTCAGCGCGGTGTCGAAGGCGGAGCTGCCGCGCCGCAGTTCGGCAACGATGCGCCCCTGCCGCATGCACACCAGGCGGTCGGCCAGCGCGGCCTCGCGCCGCAGGTGCGTGGCGATCAGCAGCGTGCGCGAACCGGCCTGCGCGCACAGGCGCCGCAGCACGTCGTGCGCAATGGCCGCGTCCAGCGCCTCGGTGGGCTCGTCGAGCAGCCAGAGCGGCACCGGGCGCAGCAGCAGCCGCGCCAGTGCGAGCCGGCGCGACTGCCCACCCGACAGGCCCAGGCCGCCTTCACCCAGCGCGGTATCGAGGCCGGCAGGGAAGGAACCCACATCGCCGGCAAGGCCGGCGGATTGCAAGGCGGCCCGGAGGCGGGCGTCGTCCGCGGTGGGATCGGCGAGCCGGAGGTTGTCGCGCAGGCTGTCCTGGAAAAGTTCGGTGCGCTGGGTCAGGAGGCATGAGGGCTGTGCACTCGCGATGCCGGCCCGCGGCGCGATTTCTCCGGCAATCACCGAAAGCAGCGTCGACTTGCCCGCGCCGCTCGCGCCGATCAGCGCCACCCGTTCGCCCGGGGCAATGGCCAGCGAGACATCGCTCAGCGCAGGGATGCTGCTGCCGGCATGCGCCGCGTTCAGGTGGACCAGGCTCACCGCGCGAGGCACTCCGGGTTCGACGGCGACGACGCCTGGCCACGCCTCGTCCGGCGCCATGCGCGGCGCAAGGCGCCGGACCGCGAGCCAGGTGCGGCCGGCATCGAGCGCACCGCGCCGCAGGGCCGCGAAAGGCTCCGTGGCCGTCAGGGCCACGAGCAGCCCGAGCGCAGCGGCAGGTGCGCCGATGGCGCCCTCGCCCGCGAGCGCGCCCACCGCCAGCAGCACGCCCACCAGCGTCAGCGTGCCGGCCACCCCGTAGGCCGCGCCGGCCGAAGTCTCGAGCCTGTTCAGCGCGAGGTCGGCCTTGGCCAGGTGCGTATCCGCATTCATCAACGCTTCGCGCTGGGCATCGGCACGCCCCGCCATCACCAGGTCGGTCTGGCCCGCGACGAGGTCGACGGTGCGCGCCCGCAGCGCCTCGATGCCATGTGCGCGGCGCACCGCCGGGCGCCGGGCGCGCCGCGCGATGAACAGCGCCATGCCCCAGCCGACGGCCACCAGCCACAGCAGCAGCACGAGCCCCACGCCGACGCGCATGAACCCGAGCACCGCACCCGCGAGCAGCGCCGCGCCCAGTGCCGCGGCGGCGGGCACGAGCAGCCGCAGGTAGAGCGACTCCAGCGCATCGATGTCGGAGGTCAGCCGGAACAGCAGCCGCGACGGCCGCATCGCCAGTTCGAGCGCCGCGCCGGGGCGTGCCCAGCCGCGGAACAGGCGCACGCGCAATGCCGCGAGCACGCCGAAGGTCGCATCGTGCGTGACCAGGCGCTCGCCGTAGCGCGATGCGGTGCGTCCCAGCGCCAGCAGCCG
Organism: Variovorax sp. V93; assembly: GCF_041154485.1. NCBI lineage: Bacteria > Pseudomonadati > Pseudomonadota > Betaproteobacteria > Burkholderiales > Comamonadaceae > Variovorax > Variovorax sp. V93. The sequence goes on from NZ_AP028669.1 coordinate 3,452,910, forward strand.
GATGCCGGCCGAGGGCATGAACACGTCGAAGGTGAAGGCCGTGGCCGCGTGCAGGCCGGCCAGCGCCGTCGCGGTGATGAACCAGCCCGACAGGCCGAGCAAGGCCATGCCGGCCAGCACCGTGGCCGCCGCCAGCAGGCCGCCCCACAGCAGCGCGCGGGGCTGCGTGGCGAGGAACGGCCGCAGCACCAGCCGGAGGTCGCGCCAGTCGCTTCGCGGGCTCATGCGGCGCGCTCCAAGGCATCGGCGTCGAGACAGATCGAGCGGTTCATGCGCGCCGCCAGGACCGGGTCGTGCGTGGCAACGACCAGGGTCTTTCCGCGCGCCAGGTCCAGCAGCGCGTCGGCCACCTGGCTGGCGGTTTCAGTGTCGAGGTGGGCGGTGGGCTCGTCCACCAGCAGCAGGTCGGCATGCCGGTGGACCGCGACGCGCGCCAGCGCCAGGCGCACCGCCTCGCCGCCCGACAGGCCGATGCCGCCCTCGCCCAGCGCCACGCCCGGATGCGCCTGCGCCACCGTCTCGAGGGAGGCGAAGCGCATCGCGGCCGCAACCTGCGAGACATCCACGCCGGCGCGCCCGAGCGCGACGTTGGATTCAACCGAGCCCGCGAACACATGCGGCTTCTGTCCCATCCACGCGATGCGCTGGCGCAGCGCACCCACCGTGCGATCGGACAGCGGCACGCCGCCGATGGAAATTTCGCCGCGCGCGGCCGGCAGCAGCCCCGCCATCAGCGACAGCAGCGCCGTCTTGCCCGTGCCGCTCGCGCCCGTGAGCGCCACGTGCTCGCCGGCCGCAATGCGCAGATCGAAGCCTTCGAAGACCTGGCGCTCGTCGCCCGGCCATGCGAAATGCAGGCCGCGGATCACGATGGCGGGTGCGCAGCCTGCGCGGGCCGCGCCTGTCGCAGCACTGGCGACCGGGGCGTGCGCTCCGGGCAGCGGCAATGCGCGGGCGCGCAGCGCATCGAGCGCCTGCAGTGCCGCCTCGCCGGCCGCGCGGTCGTGCCAGACCGCCGAGAGTTCGCGCAGCGGTTCGAAGAACGCCGGCGCGAGCAGCAGGATGAACAGCCCTTCCCCCAGGCTCAGCTGGCCTCCCCAGGCACCGAAGCCCAAGGTGCCCAGCAGATGGAAACCGACGTACGCCGCCACCATGGCCACGCCCAGCGCCGAGAAAAGCTCCAGCACCGCCGACGAGAGGAAGGCGATGCGCAGCACCGCCATGGTCCGTTCCCGCAGCGACTGCGCCGCCTGCCCGAGCCGCAGTGCGGCGGCATCCACCGCATCGAGCGCGCGCAGCGTGGCCAGCCCGCGCAGCCGGTCGAGCAGGAAGGCGTTCATGCCGCCCATCTCGACCATCTGCGCCTCGCTCGCCGCCTTGGCGCGCCAGCCGACGATGGCCATGAAAAGCGGGATGAGCGGAGCGGCCACCAGCAGCACGAGTGCCGCCACCCACGAAAGGCTGGCCACTGCCGCCAGGATGACGACCGGAACCACCATCGCGCGCCAGCGTGCCGGCCAGTAACGCACCAGATACGGCACCAGTGCTTCCGCCTGCTCGGCCAGAACGCTGGCCGCGCGCCCGGATGCGGCACGCTCGCGGTCCAGCGGCGAACCGGCCGCCAGCGCCAAGGCAGTCTGGGCGCGCAGCGCCGAGAGCTGCGCCCTTGCATGTCCGAAGATGCGCCTTGCGCCCCATGCCTCGCACACAGCCCGCAGCACGCCGAGCAGCAGGATGCCGCAGGCCGGCCACTGCACCGCCGAAATCCCCTGCCCCGAGGCCAGCCCCTGCACGGCCATGGCCAGCAACGCCGCCTGCGGAATCCACGTGAGCGCCGCGGCGCCCTGCACGAGGCTTGCGGCATCCGGCCGTGCAGAAAACTGCAGCGGCGGCCGTGGCGGAGGATGCTTGATCATTCCTTGATATTTTGTATTTTCAGTATTTACTGAATATTCGCAATCTTATCAAAGGCGGAAAAACCCTGAAGCAGCCGGGAGCGTGACCGCTCCGGCGCCCTCTTGCAACCATTTCAGTGAAAACCGCCCGCGCCCTGCGCTGCCAGCGCGGGCGGCTCAGGTCAGAGCGAGACGAGCATCCCGCTGACCAGCAGGGCTGCGAACAGCACCGCGACCACGCGCCACGACGCGGGCCGCAGCTCGACGCTGCGGTGCAGCAACTGCGCAGCGGCCACCGAAAGCCCGAAGGTGGCGGCCAGGCCCAGCACATCGATCCAGGCGGGATGCGGCCCCAGCTGTGCCGCCGCCGCATTGGTGGCCAGCAGCACCGGGAAATGGATCAGGAACAGCGAATACGACATGCGGCCCAGCCGCTGCAAGGGCATGGCCGCATCCGGCCAGCGCCCGAGCGAGAGCCAGCCGCGCCGCTGCGCAACGGCAATCAGCAGCGCGCTCACCAGGGCGGTGGCGATGCGGCTGCGCCAGTCGACCGCGAGCGCGCCCGCGCCGGTCAGCGCGAGCAGCACGATGGCACTGCGCCAGGTGCTCGCGCGCGTCGCGCGTCCGATCCAGAAGGCCAGCATGCCGAGCCCGTAGGCGCCGAAGAAATAGAACCCCGTACCGTCGAGATCGGCGTTGCGGTTGAAGAGCAGCAGCGAAGCGGTGGCCAGGCACAACACCAGCGCCACCGGAATCCAGCGCTCGTACGAAGCCGCAGCCGGTGCCGGTGCGCGCCGCAGCATCGCGGGAAGCCCCATGAGCACCAGCGCCAGCACGAACAGCTGGAAGTCGATGGCCACGTACCAGACGCCCGTGGACAGCGCCTCGTAGCCCAGCAGGTCCTGTATCAGCAAGCCGTGCGCAAGCAACTGGCCGATGCTCGGCGCGGCCGGCACGTCGTCGCCCGCCATCCAGGGGCGCACCAGGGCGGCCACCAGCACCGACACCGTGAGCGCCGCCAGGTAGGGCATGACCAGGCGGCCGTAGCGCTGCAGGATGCGCGCCATCGGCCGCTCCACGCGCAGCAAGCCGTCGGGTGCCAGGCTGGAAGCCGCAAGAAAGCCGGCAATCACCAGGAAGACCTGCACCGCGAGCCGGCCGTCATCGGCCAGCCAGCCCAGCAGGCCCGGTGCCAGCAGGAAGGCGCCCACCGGCATCGTGCCGTAGCGCGACAGGTGGTGCCCGACGATCACCGCGCAAGCGACGCCCTTGGCGATGTCGAGCAGCGGCATCCGCCCGCGCTGCGCGGGCTCCGCGGCAGGCGCCGGGTTGCGCGCGCCGTTCAAAGTGCGAGCCGCTGCCTTGCTTCCTGGTATTCGCGCTTGAGCTTTTCGATGAACGCGGCCGCGCTTGCCACTTCGGTCACGGCGCCGATGCCCTGGCCCGAGCCCCAGATGTCTTTCCAGGCCTTGGCCTTGCTGCCCTCGCCGCCGCCGAAGTTCATGGTCTTGACGTCGCCTTCGGGCAGGTTGGCCGGGTCCATGCCGGCCTTGACGATGCTGGGCGCCAGGTAGTTGCCGTGCACGCCCGTGAAGAGGCTGGAATAGACGATGTCGTCGGAAGTGCCTTCGACGATGGCCTGCTTGTACTCGTCGCTCGCGCGCGCTTCCTCGGTCGCGATGAAGGCGGTGCCGATGTAGGCGAAGTCGGCGCCCATGGCCTGCGCCGCGAGCACCGCGCCGCCGGTGGCGATGGAGCCCGACAGCGCAATGGGGCCGTCGAACCACTGGCGGATTTCCTGCACCAGCGCGAACGGGCTCTTCACGCCCGCATGGCCGCCGGCGCCGGCCGCCACGGCAATGATGCCGTCGGCGCCCTTCTCGATCGCCTTCTGCGCGAACTTGTTGTTGATGATGTCGTGCAGCGTGACGCCGCCGTAGCTGTGCACCGCATCGTTCACGTCGGTGCGCGCGCCCAGCGAGGTGATGACGATCGGCACCTTGTACTTCACGACCATCTCCATGTCGTGCTCGAGCCGGTCGTTGCTCTTGTGCACGATCTGGTTGATGGCGAAGGGCGCGGCGGGCTTGTCCGGATTGGCCTTGTTGTAGGCCGCGAGTTCCTCGGTGATCTCGGCCAGCCAGTCTTCGAGCTGGGCCGCGGGGCGGGCGTTGAGCGCCGGCATCGAGCCGACCACGCCGGCCTTGCATTGCGCGATCACGAGCTTGGGGTTGCTGATGATGAACAGCGGCGAGCCGATGATGGGCAGCGGCAGGTTGGCGAGCACGGGGGGCAGCTTCGACATGTCGTCTCCGGGAATGGGGTTCGGTTTTATATAAGAGGAAGGCCTGCATCGCCCGTCAGGTGGGCGACACGGGGCCTTGGGTCATCAGAAGGCGTCGAGCGCCAGCGCCGTCACGCTTTCCGCGCCATCGACGATGCTGTCGCGCAGCCCGGGCGCCTTGGCGAGGATGTGCTCGGCATAGAAACGCGCGGTCGCGATCTTGGCCTGCATGAAATCCACGTCGACGTTGTGCGACGCAAGGTCCTCTGCAATGATCAGCGAGCGCGCCAGCTGCCAGCCGGCCACGAGGTTGCCCGCGAGCATCAGGTAGGGCACGCTGCCTGCGAACACCGCGTTGGGCGAGGCCTTGGTCTGGCCCGCCACGAAATCCACCACTTCCACAAAAGCCTCGCGCGCGGCCTTCAGGCGCTTGAGCACCGCCGCCGCGGCCGCGCTGCTGTCGCTCTTGGCAAGCTCGGCTTCGGTCTTCTCGATCTGCGCCGCAATGGCCCTGGCGGTCTGGCCGCCGTCGCGCGCCGTCTTGCGGCCCACGAGGTCGTTGGCCTGGATCGCGGTGGTGCCTTCGTAGATCGTGAGGATCTTGGCGTCGCGGTAGTACTGCGCCGCACCGGTCTCCTCGATGAAGCCCATGCCGCCATGCACCTGCACGCCGAGCGAGGTCACTTCGAGGCTCATCTCGGTGCTGTAGCCCTTGACCAGCGGCACCATGAATTCGTAGAAGGCCTGGTTCTGCTTGCGCGCCTCGGCATCGGGATGGTGGTGCGCAGCGTCGTAGGCGGCGGCGGCCACCGAGGCCATGGCGCGGCAGCCTTCGGTGTAGGCGCGCATGGTCATCAGCATGCGCTTGACGTCGGGGTGGTGGATGATGGGCGCGCTCGCGTTCATCGACCCGTCGACGGGGCGGCTCTGCACGCGGTCTTTCGCGTAGGCCACGGCGTGCTGGTAGGCGCGTTCGGCAATCGCGATGCCCTGCATGCCCACGGCGTAGCGGGCCGAGTTCATCATGATGAACATGTACTCGAGGCCACGATTTTCCTGGCCGACGAGATACCCGACGGCACCGCCGTGGTCGCCATACTGCAGCACGGCGGTCGGCGAGGCCTTGATGCCCATCTTGTGCTCGATGCTCACGCAGTGCACGTCGTTGCGTTCGCTTAAGCGACCGTCCTTGTTCACGAGGAACTTCGGCACCACGAACAGGCTGATGCCCTTCACGCCTTCGGGCGCGCCGGTGACGCGTGCGAGCACCAGGTGCACGATGTTCTCGGCCATGTCGTGCTCACCGTAGGTGATGAAGATCTTGGTGCCGAAGACCTTGTAGGTGCCGTCGGGCTGCGGTTCGGCGCGGCTGCGCACCAGCGCCAGGTCGCTGCCGGCCTGCGGCTCGGTGAGGTTCATGGTGCCGGTCCACTGGCCGCTCACGAGCTTCTCCAGGTACACCGCCTTGAGTTCGTCGGAGCCGGCCGTGAGCAGCGCCTCGATGGCGCCGTCGCTCAAAAGCGGGCACAGCGCGAAGCTCATGTTGGCCGAATTGAGCATCTCGCCGCAGGCCGCGCCGATGGTCTTGGGCAGGCCCTGGCCGCCGAAATCCGCCGGATGCTGAAGGCCTTGCCAGCCACCCGACACGTACTGCGCGAAGGCTTCCTTGAAGCCCGGCGTGGTCGTGACCTGGCCGTCCTTGAAGGACGAGGGGTTGCGGTCGCCCTCGATGTTCAGCGGCGCCACCACGTCCTGGTTGAAGCGCGCGCATTCCTCGAGCACGGCCTGTGCGGTTTCGAGGCCGGCGTCCTCGAAGCCCGGCAGCCTGGCGATCTCGCCGATGTTGGCCAGGTGCTCGATGTCGAACAGCATGTCCTTGAGGGGGGCGGTGTAGCTCATCTCTTGTCTCCAGATACAGCGGATACGAAAAGGGCATCGCGAACGATGCCCTCCGGCTCAATGCGGCAATCGCGTCAGAGCGCCTTCACCAGTTCGGGCACGGCCGTGAACAGGTCGGCCACGAGGCCGTAGTCGGCCACCGAGAAGATCGGCGCTTCCTCGTCCTTGTTGATCGCCACGATCACCTTGGAGTCCTTCATGCCGGCCAGGTGCTGGATCGCCCCCGAGATGCCGCAGGCGATGTACAGCTGCGGCGCGACGATCTTGCCGGTCTGGCCCACTTGCCAGTCGTTCGGGGCGTAGCCCGCGTCCACGGCGGCGCGGCTCGCGCCCAGGCCGGCGTTGAGCTTGTCGGCCAGCGGCGTCATCACCTCGGTGAACTTCTCGGCGCTGCCCAGGGCCCGGCCACCGGAGACGATGATCTTGGCGGCGGTGAGTTCGGGGCGGTCGCTCTTGGTGACTTCACGGCCCAGAAAAGTGCTCTTGCCGCTGTCGGCCACGCCTTCGGCCGTTTCAACGCTTGCGCTGCCACCCGTGGCGGCGGCGGCATCGAAGCCGGTGGTGCGCACGGTGATCACCTTGGTGGCATCGGCGCTCTGCACGGTGGCAATCGCGTTGCCGGCGTAGATCGGGCGCTCGAAGGTGTCGGGGCTGATCACCAGCGTGATGTCGCTGATCTGCGCCACGTCGAGCTTGGCGGCCACGCGCGGCGCGACATTCTTGCCGTTGGCGGTCGAGGGGAACAGGATGTGGCTGTAGTTGCCGGCCCCACTTCCTTGTAAAGCCAGCACCTGGGCGGCGACGTTCTCGGCCAGGTTCTCGGCCAGGCTCGGGCTGTCGGCCACGATGACCTTGGCCACGCCGGTGATCTGGGCGGCGGCCTTGCCGGCTTCGGCGGCGTTGGCGCCGGCCACGAGCACGTGGACGTCGCCGCCGCAGGCCAGCGCCGCGGTCACGGTGTTGAGGGTCGCGGGCTTGACGGTCGCGTGGTCGTGTTCGGCAATAACTAGTGCGGTCATGTCGTTGTCTTCCTCAGATCACTTTGGCTTCGTTCTTGAGCTTGTCCACCAGGGTGGCGACGTCGGGCACCTTGATGCCGGCGCCGCGCTTGGGCGGCTCGCTGACCTTGAGGGTCTTCAGGCGGGGCTTGACGTCCACGCCCAGGTCCTCGGGCTTGAAGGTGTCGAGCTGCTTCTTCTTGGCCTTCATGATGTTGGGCAGGGTCACGTAGCGCGGCTCGTTCAGGCGCAGGTCGGTCGTGATGACGGCCGGCAGGCTGAGCGTGATGGTCTCCAGGCCGCCGTCGACTTCGCGCGTGACGGTGGCCTTGCCGTCGGCGACTTCGACCTTGGAGGCGAAGGTGGCTTGCGGCAGGTCGGCCAGCGCGGCGAGCATCTGGCCCGTTTGATTGGCGTCGTCGTCGATGGCCTGCTTGCCGAGGATGATCAGTTGGGGCTGTTCCTTGTCGACCAGGGCCTTGAGCAGCTTGGCCACGGCCAGGGGCTGCAGCTCCTCGGAGGTTTCCACCAGGATGCCGCGGTCGGCGCCGATGGCCATGGCGGTGCGCAGCGTCTCCTGGCACTTGGCATCGCCGCAGGAGACGGCGATCACTTCGGTCACGACGCCCTTTTCCTTCAGGCGAACCGCTTCTTCAACGGCGATCTCGTCGAAGGGGTTCATGCTCATCTTGACGTTGGCAATGTCCACTCCGGTGCCGTCGCTCTTCACGCGCACCTTGACGTTGTAATCGACGACCCGTTTGACAGGCACTAGAACCTTCATTGACTTGACTCCATTGGGATTGCAAAAAGGGGGCTTCGAGGGCAGCCGGTCATTTTAGGGTCCGGCCTTTGCCGCACCTGCGCCCATGGCGACTGGTATCGTGGTGCAACAAAAAAGAACGACCGTGCTTTTTCGTGATTATACGGCAGGGCCGCGCGCTGCGGAAACGCCCGGCGGCAGCGACTCCACCCGCAGCACGCGCTGCGGATACGGAATGTCCACGCCCGCGCTGCGCAGGCCTTCGAGAATGGCGATGTTGATGGCCGAGCGCAGGTTGTCCTTGCCCTTGTCGGGGTCGGCGACCCAGAAGTTCAGCGTGAACTCCAGTCCGTCGGGCGCGAAGTTCATCAGGAAGGCCACGGGCGCCGGATCGGTGATCACGCGCGCCTGGGCCTTGGCCGCCTCGCACAGGATGCCCTGCACCTGCGCCACGTCGCTGTCGTAGCCCACCACGATGCTGGTCGTGATGTTGAACTTGCGGTCCGCCATCGAGAGGTTCTCGACCCGGCTGGTGATCAGCGACTCGTTCGGCACGATGGCCTCGCGCCCGTTGCCCGCGCGGATGAGCGTGTAGCGGGTCTTGATGTCGGTGATGCGGCCCTCGAAGGTGTCGACCTTGACGTTGTCGCCGATGCGGATGGAACGCTCCAGCAGAATCACGAAGCCGCTCACGTAGTTGGCGGCCAGCTTCTGCAACCCGAAACCCAGGCCCACGCCCAGCGCGCCGCCCAGCACCGAGAGCGCCGTGAGGTCGACCCCCACCGCCGACAGCGCGAACAGCAGGCCGACCAGCAGCAGGAAGGCGCGCACCGCGTTCGACGCCACCTTGCGCATCGAGAGGTCGGTCACGGCTTCGCGCAGGATGCGCTTTTCGATGGTGGCGGCGATCCACAGCGCGATCACCAGCACCAGCCCGGCGGACAGCACGCCCTGGAAGATGGTCTGCAGGCTGACGCGCGTCTTGCCGAAGGCCAGCGTGATGTCGTCGAGCTCGGCCAGCACCGGCGGCAGCAGCCCGACGATCCAGAGGATGGCACCGATCCACGCCAGCCACGAGATCGTGCGCTCCAGCAGCCGGACCAGGTTGGAGGCGGGAAAGACCGCCCGCATCACGCGCGCGAACAGCCGGATGACCGCCAGCGACAGGAACACCGACACGCCGATGCGCAACACCAGCACGGGCTGGTAGCCGCTCACCAGGCGCCGGGCCAGTTCGGCGAAGACCAGTGCCAGCAGCGGGAACAAAAGCCCATCGAAGGTGCGCTCGCCGAACCAGATGGAATCCTTCGGCTGGTCGCGCCCGAACCAGCGGGTGACGACCCAGGCGATGACCACGCAGGCGACCAGTGCCGCCAGCTCGATGCCCAGGCCGCGCGCGTCGACCTGGCCCAGGCGTTGTGTGAAATCGTTGAAATTCATCTCTTGGAAAAACAGGGCGCGGCGTTCGCGCCGGCGGCTCTACAGGTCGGCAAGGACACGGACATGGGCTTCGACGCTGCGCGCCAGGGCGTCCAGGTTGTAGCCTCCTTCGAGCATCGAGACGATGCGCCCCTGCGCATGGCGCCGGGCGACATCGCGGATGCGGCCCGTGATCCAGGCGAAGTCGCTCTCGGTGAGGCCCAGCTGGCCCAGGTCGTCCTCGCGGTGGGCGTCGAAGCCCGCGCTCACGAAGACCATCTGCGGCGCGAATTCTTCGAGCCGGGGCATCCAGGCAGCCTCGATCAGCTCGCGCACGTCCATGCCCCTGGTGTAGGCCGGGATCGGCAGGTTCAGCATGTTCGAGGCCGGGTGCTCGGTGCCGCTGTACGGATAGAACGGATGCTGGAAGAAGCCCACCATCAGCACGCGCGGATCGTTCGACAAAATGTTCTCGGTGCCGTTGCCGTGGTGCACGTCGAAGTCGACGATGGCCACGCGCTCCAGCCCGTGCACCTCGAGCGCATGCCGCGCCGCAATGGCCACGTTGTTGAGGAAGCAAAAGCCCATGGCCTGCTCGCGGCAGGCATGGTGTCCGGGCGGGCGCACCGAGCAGAACGCGTTCTCGATCTCGCCCGCCATCACCGCATCGGTGGCGGCAATGGCGGCGCCCGCGGCGCGGCGCGCGGCCAGCAGCGTGAAGCGGTTCAGAATGGTGTCGGGGTCGAGCTGCGCATGCCGGGGTCCGCCGGCCGGCTCGTCGGCCACCAGGCGCTGGTGCAGCGATTCGAGATGTTCGAGGTGCGCCTCGCTGTGCGCGCGCGTGATCTGGGCCAGGGTGGCCAGCGGCACGTCGCGGTGTTCGAGCGCGTCGCCCACGCCGGTGAGCAGCAGCCTGTCCTCGATGGCGTCGAGCCGCTCGGGACATTCGGGATGGCCCCGGCCCATGTCGTGCTTCCAGCAATCGCGATGTGTGAAGTAGCCGGTCTTGCCCATGTGTTTGCCGTGTCTCTGTCGTATCTAGACCTCACACGGCATGGGGCCGCGCAGTCTTACGGTATCGTTTGCATATGGATACAAATATGGACGTTGCTGCGAAGCTTGCCACTTTGCTGAGTCAGCTTAACACGGTGATCGTGGGCAAGGAGCCCCAGGTACGCGACTGCGTGGCCTGCCTGCTCGCGGGCGGTCACCTGCTGATCGAGGATGTGCCGGGGGTCGGCAAGACCACCCTCGCCCATGCGTTGTCGCACACCTTCGGGCTGCAGTTTTCCCGGGTGCAGTTCACCGCCGACCTGATGCCGGGCGACCTGTCGGGCGTGGCCATCTACGACCGCGGCCAGCAGGCCTTCGTGTTCCACCCCGGGCCGATCTTCGCGCAGGTGCTGCTGGCCGACGAGATCAACCGCGCGAGCCCCAAGACGCAAAGCGCGCTGCTCGAAGCCATGGAAGAAAAGCAGGTCACCATCGAGGGCGAGACGCGGCCGCTGCCCACGCCCTTCTTCGTGATTGCCACGCAGAACCCGCAGGACCAGCTCGGCACTTTCGCGCTGCCCGAATCGCAGCTCGACCGCTTCCTCATGCGCATCTCGCTGGGCTACCCCGACCGCGCCGCGGAACGCGAGCTGCTCTCGGGCGCCGACCGCCGCGAAATGCTGGCCACCCTGCCCGCCATGCTGACCGCCGGCGAGCTGACCGCGCTGCAGCAGCGCGTGCAGCAGGTGCATGCGGCCGAGCCGCTGCTGAACTACGTGCAGGACCTGATCGCCGCCACGCGTTCCGGCCGCTGGTTCCTGCAGGGCCTCTCGCCGCGCGCCGGCATCGCCGTGCTGCGCGCCGCCAAGGCGCAGGCGCTGCTGGCCAACCGAAACTACGTGGCACCGGACGACGTGCAGTCGATCCTGCCGCAGACCATTGCGCACCGCCTCACCCCGGTGGGCGACGCGGGCCGCGGTGCCGTGGAGCAGGTGCGCGCAATGATTGCGGACGTGCCGCTGCCGTGAAAACGAGCACGCCTTCCGGCCACCGATGATCGCGTCGCTACGCTCGCGCATCGACGGCTGGTTCCTGTCGCGCCGGCCGCCTTCGGACACGCTGGAGCTCACCCAGCGCAACGTCTACATCGTGCCCACGCGCGCCGGCTGGACGCTGGGCGCGACGCTGCTGGTGCTCTTGATCGCGTCGATCAACTACCAGCTCAACCTCGGCTACCTGCTGACCTTCCTGCTCGCGGGCAGCGTGGCCGTGGGCATGCACGTGAGCCACGCCACGCTGCGCGGCCTGGCCATGCACATGATGCCGCCCGAGGCGCACTACGCAGGCGCCGCCGCGGTCTTTCGCGTGGTGCTGCACAACACGCGGCGCAGCGTGCGCTACGGCATCGGCATGGCCGTGCGCGGCAGCGGCCAGTGGGCCTGGACCGACGTTCCGGCCGAAGGCAGCGCCACGGTCGAGATCGCATTCAAGCCCGAGCGGCGCGGGCTCCACCCGGTGCCTGCGCTCACCGCCGAAACGCGCTTTCCACTGGGCACCTTCCGCGTCTGGACGGTGTGGCGGCCGGCCGCGAAGATGCTGGTCTATCCGGCGCCCGAGGCGCATCCGCCGCCGCTGCCGCCGGGCGAGCCGCTGTCGGGCCCGGCCGCCACCTCGGCCGCGCTGCGCGCCCAGGCCGCCGGCGAGTACGACGGCCTCAGGGCCTACCGGCGCGGCGACCCGCTCAAGCTCGTGGTCTGGAAGAAGGCGGCCCGCGCGCAAGCCACCGGCTCGGAAGACCTGGTGAGCCGCGACACGCAGCAGACGCAGCGCGAGGAGCTGTGGCTCGACGCCCAGGCCGCCCAGCTGGCCGACACCGAGGCCCGGCTCTCGCGGCTCTGTGCCTGGGTGCTGATGGCCGACCGGCTGGGCGTGGACTACGGCATCCGCGTGGCCGCGCGCGTGGTGCAGCCCTCGCAGGGAGAAGCCCACCGAAGGGCTTGCCTGGAGGCGCTGGCGCTATGTTGAATTTGGAGCCGCGCCCATGAACAAGTTCATGCGGGAAATCTCCGCGCTGCCAAGGGACGCCCGGGACACGCTGTTCCTGCTCGCGGTGATCGCGCTCATCGTGCTGCCGCAGGCCGCGAACCTGCCCTGGTGGTGCACCGCCATCACGGCGATGGTGCTGGTGTGGCGCAGCACGCTCGCCGTGGAGGCCCGTCCGCTGCCGGGCAAGTGGGCGCGCGTGGGCCTGCTGGTGCTGGCGCTGGCCGCCACCTTCGCCACCCACCGCACGCTGCTGGGACGCGATGCCGGGGTCACGCTGGTCGTGATCCTGCTCGCGCTCAAGACGCTGGAGCTGCGCGCGCGCCGCGACGCCTTCGTCATCTTCTTCCTGGGCTTCTTCGCGATGCTCACGAACTTCTTCTATTCGCAGTCGCTGATGACCGCGGTCACCATGCTGCTGGCGCTGCTGGGCCTGCTCACCGCGCTGGTCAATGCGCACATGCCGGTGGGCAAGCCGCCGCTGATGCAGGCGGCGCGCACTGCCAGCTGGATGGCCCTGGCGGGCGCGCCGATCATGCTCGCGCTGTTCCTGCTGTTTCCGCGCTTCGCGCCGCTATGGGGCACGCCCGCCGATGCGATGGCCGGGCGCACGGGCCTGTCGAACACCATGCGCGTGGGCGCGATCGCCGAACTGGCGCTCGACGACAGCATTGCGGCGCGCATCAAGTTCGAGGACAACCGCGCGCCGCCCCAGAATCAGCTGTACTTCCGCGGCCCGGTGCTCGCGCAGTTCGACGGGCGCGAATGGACGGCGCTGCCGTCCTGGGCGCGCGGCGCGCCGCCATCGGGCAACCTGCGCACCAGCGGCCAACCGGTGCGCTACGAGGTCACGCTCGAACCCAACCACCGCCCCTGGCTGCTCACGCTCGATGCGGCGCCCGCCGCGCCGCAGGCGCCCGGCTTCGAAGTCACGGGCACACCCGACCTGCAATGGGTGGCGAACCGCCCCATCGCCGACCTCGTGCGCTACCGCGCCGAGAGCTACACGCAGTTCCACAGTGGCCCCATGCGGCAGACGGCCGCGCTGCGGCCCTATCTCGCGCTGCCGCCCGGATCGAACCCGCGCACCGCCGCCCTCGCCGCGGAAATGCGCGCCCAGCCCGCGCTGGCCAGCGGCGGCACGCAGGCCTTCATCCGCGCCGCATTGCAGCGGCTGCGCACCGGTGGCTACAGCTACACGCTGGAGCCCGGCGTCTATGGCAACGACACGGCCGACGAGTTCTGGTTCGACCGCAAGGAAGGCTTCTGCGAGCACATTGCCTCGGCCTTCGTGGTGCTGATGCGCGGAGCAGGCATTCCGGCGCGCATCGTGACCGGCTACCAGGGCGGCGAACTCAACGGCGTCGACAACTACTGGGTGCTGCGCCAGAGCGACGCGCACGCCTGGGCCGAGGTCTGGGAGGACGGCGTGGGCTGGGTGCGCGTCGATCCCACGGGCGCGGTGTCGCCGGGCCGGGTCGGCCAGCAGCAGCGGCTCGTGCCGCAGCCGGGCCTGTTCGCCGGCGCCATCGGCGCGATGAGCCCCACGCTGGCGCAGAACCTGCGCGCCGCCTGGGAAGCGGTGAACAACGGCTGGAACCAGTGGGTGCTCAACTACACGCAGAGCCGGCAGCTCAACCTGCTCAAGAGCATCGGCTTCAACGCGCCCAGCCTCGAGGACCTGGCCTACGTGCTGCTCTACCTGCTGGTGGGCGCGAGCCTTGCCGGCGCGGCATGGGCCCTGTGGGAGCGCAGCCAGCACGACCCGTGGCTGCGCCTGCTCGGCCAGGCGCGCGCGCGCCTCGCCAAGGCCGGCCTCGAGGTGTCCGGCACGGCACCGCCGCGCCAGATGGCCGCCCAGGCCGAGGCCCGCTTCGGCCCCGCGGCGCAGGCGGTGGGCGAATGGCTGCTGAAGCTCGAGGCCCAGCGCTACGCACAGGCCTCGCCGGCTTCGCTCGCGGCCCTGCGGGCCGAGTTCCGGCGCCTGGACTGGCCCGCCGCGCCCTCCGCTGCCCGCTGATGCCGCGTGCGTCCCGCCGAGGCAGGCTCGCGCGGACGGCACAATCAGCGCCATGCGATTTCTTCTTCCCACGCCGCGCCGCGCCGCCGCCGTTGCCCTCCTCGCCGCCTGCTGCGCAGGGTCCATGGGGGCGCAGGCCCAGAAAGCCCCCAGCGCCCGCAGCGTGAAAACCGTGGCCGGCAGCATGCCCTACGCCACGCGCGAGGACGCCATGCGCTTTGCCGACGAGGTGGCCGAGCGCCGCGGCCTCGACCGCGAATGGGTGCGCGCCACCATCGGCAGCGCGCGCTTCTTGCCGAACGTGCCGCGCCTGATGCTGCCGGGCCCGGCCGGCACGGTGAAGAACTGGCAGGCCTACCGCAGCCGCTTCATCGACGCGACGCGCATTGCCGCCGGCGTGCGCTTCTGGCGCAACAATGCCGACACGCTCGCGCGCGCGGAGGCGATGTACGGCGTGCCGGCCGAGATCATCGTGGGCATCATCGGCGTGGAAACCATCTACGGCCGCAACATGGGCAACTTCCGCGTGATCGATGCACTGGCCACGCTGTCGTTCGACTTCCCGCAGGCCCATCCGCGCGCGGCCGAGCGAGAGACCTTCTTCCGCGGCGAGCTCGAGAGCTTCCTGAGCACCGAAAGCCGCACTTCGGACAACCCGCTGCGGCCCGTGGGCAGCTATGCGGGCGCCATGGGCATGCCGCAGTTCATGCCCAGCAGCATCGCCAAGTACGCGGTCGACTTCGACGGCGACGGCCGCATCGACCTGGTCGACAACCCCGCCGACGTGATCGGCTCGGTGGCCAACTACTTCAAGGCCTTTGGCTGGACGCCCGGGATGCCCGCCACCTACCCCGTGCATTTCGAGGAGGCCCGCCTCCAGAAGGCGCTGCTGCTGGCGCCCGACATCCTGCCGAGCTTCAGCACCGACAGCTTCGTGGCGGCCGGTGCGGTCCCTGAAGGCGAGGGCCTGCGCCACAAGGGCCTGCTCGCGCTGATCGAACTGCAGAACGGCGCCGATGCGCCGCCAAGCTATGTGGCCGGCACGCGCAACTTCTACGTGATCACGCGCTACAACTGGAGCAGCTACTACGCGATGTCGGTGCTCGACCTCGGCCAGGAGGTCAAGGCCGCCATGGAGCAATAGCCCGATGGCACCCGAGGCACTGCGGGACAACTGGAATGCCGCCTGGCGCGCGCTGGGCGTGGCCGCTGCCGACGAGGCGCTGTGCATCGAACTGCAGTGCCGCTACGGCGAGCCGCAGCGCCACTATCACACGCTGCAGCATCTCGGCGAATGCCTGGCCTGGTTCGAGCGCGAGAAGGAACTGGCCGAACGCCCCGGCGAAGTGGCGCTCGCGCTCTGGTTCCATGACGCGGTCTACGACGTGCATGCGCACGACAACGAGGCCCGCAGCGCTGAATGGGCGCGCGGCGCCATCCTCTCGGCCGGCGCGCCGGCCGACGCGGCCGACCGCGTGCATGCGCTCGTGATGGCCACGCGGCACGATGCCGTGCCCGAGGGCCGCGATGCCGAACTGCTGATCGACATCGACCTGTCGATCCTCGGCGCGGACCCCGCGCGCTTCGACGAGTACGAACGGCAGGTGCATGCCGAATATGCGTTCGTGCCCGACGAAGTGCGCCTGCCGCGCCGCCGCGCGATCCTGCAGCGCTTCCTCGCGCGGGAGGCGATCTACGCCACGCCGCGGATGCACGCGCTGCTGGAGACTCGGGCTCGCGCCAACCTGGCCCGGTCGATCGCGGCAGTGGCCTGATCTCGCCGCTTGAGGGCGGGCCTTCGATGCTTCAGGCCGGCACCAGCCGCCACCATTCGGAGCGCGGCTTCTCGCCATTGCGCTCCTCTTCCACCACGCCGACCAGCAGGCCGGCGCTGCCGGCGCCCAGCTTCGAGAGCTGCAGCAGCTGCTGCGGATCGCGGCTGAGCGCAAAGCTCGCGTCGCCCTGCCATTCGAGGCAGCGGCCGACCTCCGCCAGCATCAGCGCGGGCTGGCCCTGCATGAAGGTGAACGGCATCAGCATGCCGGCGTCGAGCTGCGCCAGGCCCGCATGCGTCGCTCCCCAGGCGCCGCGCAGGCTCGAGACGCGCAGGCGCGCCCCCGCGGGCAAGGCCGCCTCGCCCGCGGCATCGAGGCACTGCCGAGCCCCGAACATCGCAAGCTCGGTCCAGAGGCCGACGCGCCGCGGCCGCCGGCCGAGCCGGTGCGTGAGCCGGTCGCGCCAGTCCACGGGCAGCGGATCGGCCGTGAAGTGGGCGACGGTGCGCCATGCCTGGGCGGAACCGGCGTTCATCGGCCATCCTCCAGCACCAGCGAGGCGTGCCCGCCGCCGAACCCGACCACATTGAGCAGGATGTGGCGCAGCCCGGCCGGCGCCTGCGTGCTCAGGGCAATGCCGAGTTCATCGTCGAGCGCATAGCCGGCCGACGGCCACACGCCACTCTCGATGCAGGCAACGAGCAAGGCCAGCTCGGCGGCACCCGAGGCACCCAGCGTGTGGCCGATCGCCGACTTGAGCGACACCAGCGGCGGCAGCGGATCGAAGACCTGCTTCAATGCCATCGCCTCGATCGCATCGTTGGCCGGGCTGCCCGCAGCCTGCACCTTGATCAGGTCGATGTCCTGCGGCCGCAGCCCGCTCTGCGCCAGTGCCTGATGGCACATCGCAAGCACCGCGCTGGCTTCGGTGCCCGATGGATTGCGCCCGTCGACCACGTTGGCCCCGCCCGCGATGCGCCAGCGCGCCGCGCGCGAGCCGAGGCGCAATGCGGCCACCGCCTCGCCAAGCACCAGCCCGTTGCGTCCGGCGCCGAAGGGCCGCGCGCTGTCGGGCGAGAGCAGCTGCATCGCGCCGAAGCCGGCCACCGTGAAGCGGTTGCCCAGCTCGGCGCCGATCACCAGTGCCTCGCCGGCCTGGTCGCTGCGAATCAGGTCGCAGGCCGCGAGCACGGCGTTGAGCGCCGAGGTGCAGGCCGTCGAGATGGTGAAGACCGGCCCTTGCCAGTCGAGCGCAGCGGCCACGAGGCCGGCAAAGTCCTGCAGGTCGCCGCCCAGCCGCAAGTCTTGCACCGTGTGTTCCATGCCGCCGATGTCGAGCGAGGACGATGCGACGAAGAGCGGCCCGGACCGCGCCGCCGCCGCCCCTTCGTACGCCTGCGCGGCCACGCCGCGCACGATGCGCTCCAGCCGCTGCTTCCAGTCGCCCTCCTGCGGCGGCAGCCTGTGCACCGGCCACTGCACGCCATCCGAGACGGCGACCGGCACGGGCCGCACGCCGCCACGCGCCAGGACGGCCACGGCGGACGGAAGATCGTTGCCGAGCGCGCAGGCCAGGCCCATGCCGGCAAGGTACACGCTCTTGCCGCTCATGCCCTGCCCGCTTGCACCAGGTGGTCGGCCAGGTGGGCGATGGAGCTGAGCGCGCGGCGCGTTTCCTTGCTGTCGGGCATGCGCACGCCAAAGCGCTGCTGGATCGTCATCGATACCTGGAGGGCATCGAGCGAATCGAGGTCGAGCCGGGCCTCGGGCCCGAACAGCGGCTCGTCGTCGCCAAGGCCGCCCGGCGGTGCGTCCTTTTCGACGGCCTCGAGCACCATGGCCTTCAGGCTGGCGATGAATTCAGCGGAATGGGAGTGGGTCACGATGCGCGCCTGCGAAACAGAAAGACGGCGAGAAGGAACATGGCTGCCGCAAACACCACGAGCCGACCGACCTGCAGCAGCGTGTCGGCCACGCCGCCGCCGCGCAGCAGCACGGTGAGCAGCGCCTCCAGCCCCCAGTTCATCGGCGAGATCTCGACCAGCCGCTGCATGAAGGCCGGCATGACGAACTTGGGCACCATGATGCCGCCGGCTGCCGCCATCAGCACGTTGACCATCGGCCCGATGGTGGCGGCCTGCGCATGGCTGCGCACTGCGCATGCGAGCGCCAGCGACAGGCTCACCGCGGCCAGGCTCACGGCCGCGAGCGCCAGCACCAGCGCGCCCCAATGGATACCCGCGAGCGAAAGCGCGTCGCCGCCGATCAGCGGCATCAGCCAGATGCCGGCGGCCAGCATCAGCACGGCCTGCAGTGCGTTGACGCCCAGGTAGGGCAGCGCCTTTGACATCAGCAGCATGACGCGCGAGACGCCCAGGCTGCGCAGCCGGCCCAGCGCGCCGGAGCTGCGTTCCTGCACGAACAGGCTGGAGAGCGAGGCGACCACGAAGAACATGCCGAACACCAGCCATGCGGGCACGTTCTGCTGCACCGAAGTGGGCCGCGGCCCGGCGGTGGCATAGCGCTCGGCCTTCACCAGCGCCTGGATCGAGGCGCCCGGCGGCGGGCCCGAGGTGCCGGGCACCGCCAGCGCCAGCCGCGCCTTCAGTTCGCCGGACGCGCCGATGAGTTCGGCGCGCAGCGCGTTGAACAGGTTGGCGTCGATGCCGGGCTCCGTCAGCAGCCGGATGTGGGCCTGGGTCGACAGCGCGGCCGATTCGAGTTCCTCCGACAGGCCGGGCTCCAGCACGATCACGTACTTGAGCGCGCCGCTTCGCAACTGCGCCTGCCAGTCGGCATCGAGCGCCCTGGGCGCGCCGTGGCTGCGCTGCCAGATCTGCTGCAGCCATTGCGCGGGCGTTTCGGTGTCGCGCCGGTCGACCGCATAGCTCAGTTCGGCCAGCGGCGGCCGGTAGATGTCCTTCAGCGTGAGCGACATCAGCACGATGAAGACCATCGGCATCAGGAACAGCGCCGCGAGCCCGTGCATGTCGCGCACCAGTGCGAGCAGTTCCTTCTTGATGAGCGCGAAGAGCATGGAGTTCTTCAATCGCGCAGCGAGCGATGGGTGAGCGCCATGAAGAGCTGCTCGAGATCGTGGCGGCCGAACTCGGCGTGGCGCACCTCGATGCCTTCGGCTTCCAGGGCCGCCAGCACGGGACCGGGTCCGGTGCCTTCGCGCAGGTGGATGCGCCAGTGCACGCCGCCCTGCTCCACCGCACCGAAGCGCGAGAGCCTCTGCGCGTCGAGCCCGTCGGCCGCCAGCGTGAGCAGCATGGCGCTCTTCGACAGCAGCTGTTCGAGCGAGCCTTCGCGCAGCACGCGGCCATGGTCGAGGATGGCCACGCGGTCGGCAATGGCCTCGATCTCCTCCATGTAGTGCGAGGCATAGATCACCGCCGCGCCCTGCTGCGCCAGGCTCTTGATGGCGTCGAGGATGAAGGCGCGCGACTGCGGATCGACGCCCACCGTGGGCTCGTCGAACAGCATCAGCTCGGGCTCGGGCAACAAGGCGATGGCAAGGTTAAGGCGGCGCTTGAGGCCGCCCGAGAGCCGCTCGGCGCGCACGCCGGCAAATTGCTCGAGCTGGGCGAAGTGCGTACAGGCCTCGATGCGCGCCTTCCTGCGCGCACCGGCCAGGCCGCCCGCCGCGGCGAAGCATGCGAGGTTCTCGGCCACCGTGAGCATCGGATAGAAGGCCTGGTCCTGCGGCGCCACCGCGATGCGCGTGGGGGTCTTGGCGCGCACCTGCTGCAGCAGCTGGCCGTCGATGCGGATCTCGCCCGACTGCACCGCGAGCGCACCCGACAAGTGCGAGATCAGCGTGGTCTTGCCCGCGCCGTTGGGGCCGAGCAAACCCATCACGCAGCCTCGGGGCACCGCGAGCGAGACGCCGGCCAGCGCGGCGGCGTCGGCGTGCGGATAGCGGTGGCCGAGGTTCTTCAGTTCGAGCATCGGGCTGTCGCCTGGTCAGGGCGGTGTTGTTCTTGCCGCTCTTGTTCGGGGCGCTGTTGTTCAGGGCGCGTGCACAGGCCACCGGGTACTCCCCTCCGCGAATGTCCCCCGGCTTCGCCTCCTCCTTTATTTCGCTGCGGGGAGCACCCGATGCCCTGTGCACGAGGGCACGCTGCTGGTGCGCCGCTGATCAACGACCGCTCCGCATAACGCTCTCGTCGATGGGGTGCCTTGCGCAGCGAAATAAAGGAGGAGGCCGCAGGCCGGGGGACATTCGCGGAGCAAGGTACCCCGTCGGCGGGAGCGCGCCCTGAGTGTCCTTCCACGCGACGAACGGAAAAACAAGCCTTCATTCAGGCAACAGCGGCCTTGAGGTCGCGAAAGAAGGTTTCTTCCTGCTGCGCCTGCTCGCGCAGCTTGCCGGCCAGCGCCGCGGGATCGACCGGCTCGCGGCCCTTCACCATGCGCGCCGCCTTGAGCGCGAAGGCGCGCCAGCCATCGCCGATGGCGATCAGCCGCTCGGACATCTGCTGCAGCTGCGGCTTGTCGAGCAACTGCGCCGCCTCCTGCAGGAAGCCCGCGTAGATGAAGCGGAAGCCCGCCCCGCCCGTGCCGATTTCTTCCTGCATGCGCACCACGTGGCCGATGAAATCGACGCTGCGCGGATCGGACGGCGACAGCTTCTGCATGCGCCGGGCCAGCGTGCGCATGCCGCGCACGCCGACGATGGGGATCGGCGCGAGCATGGTGCGCACCGTCTTGCGGATCGCCTTGGTCACCGAGACCGCGTCAACCGTCTTGCGCTCGATGGCCTGCGGGTAGTACATGAGGCCCTTGGGCGCGAGCACGCCCTTGGCGAAGCGCGCACGCGAAAGATCGGCGCTGGCGCAGCGCACCGGCTCTTCGAACACCGGATCGCTGATCAGGTAGTCGTCGCCCTCCTTGCCGTACACCAGCAGGTTGTGCGCGTTGAAGTGGAAGCGCATGTTGGGCGGAAAGTACGGCAGCCAGTAGACCGAGGTCTGCAGCCCCACGATCTGCCCGCCCGCAAGCAGTGCATCGAGGCGCTGCGCGCCGGCCTCGGGGCTGCGGAAGGTCTCGAAGCGAAAGCGCGCGGCCATCGGCGCCAGGAGGCCCTTGATGATGGCCTTGGGCGGCATGCGGTACGAGATGAGCGGCAGGCCCGAGAGCTTGATGAAAGGCAGGTAGGCGAAGGACAGCGCCGACGACAGGCCGAGCGCCATGCTCTCTGTCATGGGCGCGCCGTGGTGGCGCATGAGGCTGGAGATGACGCCGCTTTCGCAATGCGCCGCTTGCTGGTGTTCGAATGTCACGGCAGGCCCTGCAAGGTGGAAACGGGAAGTCCCAGCGCCTCCGAATAGCGCGCCAGCTGCTTCGCGGACAGCGCTGCAAAGTGCTTCGGCTTCAGGTGGCGCCGCACGCGCCATTGCCAGAAGCCGCTGGTCTGCGAGAGCAGCGCCACGTCCATGCGGCGCTCGTACATCCAGTATTCGAGCGGCGACGCAAGCCCGCGGGCCACGCGCTCCCTGGCCTCGCGGGCCTGCTCGACGAGCACGTCGACCGCATGGCTGGTGACGATTTCCTCCGCCTCCCAGCCGCGCGAGCGCGTGGTGACCACGCGGCCCTGCGCGTCGCGCGCGTACATGAGCTTGGCGTGGCCGTCGAGCGTGGCGTTGCCTTCCTGCGGAACGGCATCGAGGTCCATGTCAGGCCTTCCGGCGAGTTGTGGCGTGGTTCATGTCACACGGCTTCCATGTAGATGAAGCCGCTCGAGAAGCGGCCGCTTTCGGGCACGAACATCAGCAGCTTGTGGCCGGGCTTGATGCGGCCCGAGCGGAACAGCTCGTCGAGCATGATGTAGGGCGATGCCGACCCGGTGTTGCCCTTGGTCGCAAGATTGCTGAACCAGCGCTCGCGCAGAATGCCAAAGCCCATCGACTCGAGGCAGCGGCTCACGGGCTCGACGAAATAGCCGGACGACAGGTGCGGCAGGAACCAGTCGACGTCGGCCGCCTTCAGGCCGCGCTTCTCGACGATGGCCGCCAGCGGCTCGCCCAGCGTGGCGCGCACGATGTTCTCGTTGAGCAGCCGCACGTCCTGCTTGACGGCGAAGGTCGACTCGCGCCGCCAGTCTTCGGGGTCGGTGCGCGCCCAGCCGTCGAGCCCGCCCTCGGCATTCTTGTCGGCGCCCGCGTACATGCACACCGGCAGTTCGTGCGCGGCGGAAGACAGGTCGATCCATTCCACGCGCAGCGACAGCGGGCCGCGCGGCTCGCGCTCGAGCAGCACCGCGCCGGCGCCGTCGGAAAGCATCCAGCGCAGGAAATCTTTCTCGAAGGCGAGTTCCGGCCGCTCCTCGAGCGCCTGGAGCTTGTGCTCGAGCTCGGCTTCGAAGCGGGAGCCGCGCATCACGGCCGAGGCCAGTTCCGAGCCGGTGGCCACCGCGCGCCGCGCGTCGCCCGAGCGCACCGAGAGCCAGGCATGCTTGAGCGCCGTGGTGCCCGCCAGGCAGATGCCCGCGCAAGCCACCACCTCCAGGCGCGGCCAACCGAGCTCGCCATGCACCATCACCGCGTGGTTGGGCATGAGCTGGTCGGGCAGCGAGGTGCCGGTGACGAGGCAATCCACCGGGCCGGTGTCGCCGAGCGCCCGGATGGCCTCGGCGGTGAGCTGCGCATTGCTCATGGCGAGCCGGCCGGTGGCCCGGTCGATTGCGTAGTGGCGCGACTGGATGCCGTTGCTGCGGAGAATCAGCCGCCGCGCGCGCGACGCCTTGCCGCCGATGCGGCCGAGGACGTCTTCGATGTCTTCATTGCTGACCGGGGAAAAGGGCAGGAAGGCGGCAGTGCGGGTCAGGAAGACTTCAGTCGTCATAGAGGGGGAAGCGGTCCGTGGCCGAGCCCGAAGGGCGTTCGAAGCTGGCTGTCATTTTAGTCAGCCACCCCTTGAACAGCGGCCGCAGCAGCGCCTGGAAGCTCAGGCTCACCGGCACGACCGTGACAATCAGCACGAGCAGGAACACCACGTAGAGCAGCAGCAGCGGCTTGCGCTGCCAGGCGCCGGGCCGGCCCGCCGCCATGATCAGCTTGCCCCAGAGGAAAAAGCTGCGCGTGCCGGCCTTTTCGCTGATGAGAAGCCGCGCATCGGCCCGCACCGCGCCCAGGCCCGCGAGCAGCGGCTGCGATCCGCGCTCCCGGTCGCCATGCAGCGCCTCGCGCAGCGCCCGGCCGAAACGGCCCGCGCCCCGGATCTGTGCGTCGCTCAGGCCGGCATCGGGCATGCCCCAGAAACCACGCTTGCGGCCCCAGATCAGCCAGGCCGGCGTGGTGAAGAAGGTGGCCAGCGTCGGGCCAGGATCGGTGAACACCACGTTGTCGATCAGGCGCGCGCCCGCCGCATCGAGCAGGCCCTTGAGCTTCTCGTGGGCCAGCAGCCACATGTTGCGGCAGGCAATGACCGTGACCACCGGCTTGCCCTCGAGCAGGCGCCGCGCCAGCGGATGCTTGAGAAAGGCGACGACCGGCTGCGACGGCGCCAGGAACCACACCTGGTACGGCAGGATGACGAGGTCGAAATCCTCGTCGCCAGCGAGCGAGAGCGGTGCCAGCGGCGGCGGCTTCATGTGAGCCGACTCCGGGAACGCGTCGAAGAAGGTCAGGAACGGCCACGGGAACGGAAAATCCGCCTCGGGGCGCAGGGTTTCGACGTGCACGGAGATCCCCGGGTCGGCCCTGAGCGGCGCGACGATCTGCTCGGCGACGCTGCCGAGCTGGCCGGTCTGCGAATAGTGGATCACCAGGACACGCTTGACGCGCGCGGCGGGGCTGGAAATGCTTGAGTTCACTTGCTGGGGCGAGGCGGGGGCCGTCGAATGTAAGCCAACCGTCGCACTGGCGCATCTGCCATTGGTCATGCCGTCGCGTCGATCCCACGGATGGACGAAAAAAACCGCCGGACATGGAGGCGGACGTTACCGCCGCACTCCCCTCCCCCGGGCTACCAAGGATTCGGATTGGCCCGCCTGTAGTTCTCCGATTCCATCCGCCACTGGGCCGTCTGCGTACGCAGTGCCTGGGCCTCGGCGATCTTCTTTTCGTTCGCCCTGACGACCATCCCGCGCAGGAAATCGTCGCCCCTGTTCCCCGCGTAGATGCGCCGGAACTTCGCCAGCCCAAAGCCGTTGGCCTCGAACTCGGGCATGCCGAAGCCGATGAAGCCCGCCATCGAGTCGTGCACAAAACTCGAGAAGAAGGCCGACACGTCCGCGGGCAGCGGCGTCGACCTCAGGCTTTCGAGCAGCAGCACCGGCTCGCGCTCGATGTCGGTGTCGTGCACCTCGGCCTGCTGGTTGTCGGCCAGCCATTTGCGCCACCTGGCCAGGTACGCCGGCGCCTGGCGGGCCAGCGCGGCGGCCCTGGCGTGCAGCTCGCCTTCCTTGAGCCGATCCATGCGCGCATCGGCCTTGCCGCCCAGTTCAGCGAGGGTCGCCACCGGGCTCAGCAACTGAACGCCCAGATCGAAGGCCAGCGGCTGCTTCAGGCGCTCGTCCTTGCTCCAGCTCCAGCGGCTGTCGCCGCTTTCGATGCGACGGTCGATTTCGGCCAGCACCGCCGCAATCACATGGATCAGCGCGCGCTGCGTGGCCTGCAGCCACTGCAGCTCGCCGTCGTAGTTCCTGCCCTTGTTGGGATGCCGGCTCGCGCGCGCCCACTCCGGCGAGGCCTGCAGCCCACGGTCCAGCAACTGCCAGCGGCAGGTGAAATAGTGGCCCATGTGCTGGCGGTGCATCTCCTCCACGGGGCCGGGCGTGATGGCCGCGGCCTTGTAGTAGGCGTGGAAGGCTTCGAGGGTGTCGGGGTGGGGAGCCAGTGCCTTGGCAACTTCAGCCTGCCCCATGTCGACCAGGCGGGCCGGCGTTTCAAACGGCACCCCCGCGATCATCGCCGCGCAATACATCTCGTAGCCCGGAATGCGCGCCAGCTGCCGGTCGTCCTCGGCCCAGTCGTTCTTGCCCAGGCACATCGGCATGTAGCCGCCGCCCACGTCGGAGTGCGAGCCGGGATACACGTACTCCCGCACGTTGGGCGGGTACCTGCCGTCGATGCGCACCGAGTCGAGCGGAAAACACGCGCGCACCTCGTGGCCCGCCACCAGGTGCAGGCACTGCTCCACGGCCGGGTGCACCTGCATGTTGTTCCAGGCCCAGCTCTGGCGGCCTTCGAACACGCTGTACAGGCCGGCCGCGCCGACCGAGGCCACGGTGTCGAAGATGCCGAGGAACTGCACGCGCAGCGGGATGCCGGCAAAGAGATAGCCGCCATCCTTGTGTTCGCAGATTTCGCAGAGCCAGTTGACGAAAGCCCGCGCCTCGGCCGCGCCACGCGAGAACCCGAAGACGCTGAGGTTGATCTGGGTGATCTCGGGCTTGCGGTTGACCAGTTGGGCCTTGAGCTTGGTCTGCCAGGTGTCCTTGAGCACCTTGCGTCGTTCCGAGCCGAAGGACGTCACGCCGCTGAGGTTGTTGGCCAGCGAGGAGGCCGTCTTGTTGTCGATGATGTTGGACTTGTAGGCATACCGACTGACGGCATTGAACACCCGCGTCAGCCCCCAGATGATCCGTGGCTCGCCATACCACGCACTGGTGGAGCCCAGCGTTTGCGAGATCTGGCCGCCGATGCCCTTGCCGTCGTCGCCGATTTCCTCGAAGGGCGTGCCCACGCCGGGAATGTAGTAGCGGTAGTAGCCAGTAGTGCCGGACGTGTATTCGCCCTCATTTTGGCCGGGGAACGCGTGATACAGCCGCACCACGTTGCTGTGCTTTTGCTGGCGCGGAGGACGTGGAGGCTTTTTATAGTCCGCATCTTCGTTGTTACCTGTCCCATCGAAGAACATGCCCACGAAGATGACGCCGGTGCAGCTTGGCCTCGAACTCACGGGGTTGGCAGCACACACCGCCTTGTCGCGCTGCAATATCTCGCGAGGTGTCAACGGACGCTCGCGGCTCCGGGTCAGCCCGAGTGCGGGGTTCAAAGCCGCATCGATGCTGTCGGTCATTCAGGCAGCCTCCCTTCCTTTTCGTATTCCAGCAGCTGTTTGCTGGTTTTCCAGGGGAGCTTGTCTTCCTCGCTCATGGGATAGCGGGGATGCTCAATCCCATAGTTGGAGACCACGACCTTCACCTTGTGATCTGGATAGAAATGCGCTTGAATATCTCCGGTACGCTTGGAGTACTCGGGGATTTCAACGATGGCTTCCTGAGGGGGTGGCGGTGATGGTGTTCCTGGGGCGCCAGACCCGTAGCTCCACTCGACTTTCACTTTCATACCCGGGCGCCAATGCACAAGTATGCTGGCGCAGCACGAAGATCCACCTCCCCCTGACCTCGGCGCTAAGTTAGGCCCCCCCGCACCATCGACTGTGAAGCTGAGGATGCTCCGATCGCTCATATGGTTGTATCCCTCCACCGACGCAGGGACCCTCTCATCGCCACAGCCGGCAAGCAGCGCGCATGCGCCTGCGACCAGCAAACCTAGCTTCTGCCTACGGGCAAGGCGGAAGTTCGATTTACCGATCTCTATAAATTCTCTGAGCAAGGTGTTCTCCGGGAGATGATTGGATTAAGTGCAGGGTTCATAGCTGCGTCGATGCTGTCGCTTATTCAGGAAGTCTCCCTTGTTTTTCGTATTCCAGCAGCTGTTTGCTGGTTTCCCAGGGAAGCTTGTCTTCGTCGCTCATGGGATAGCGGGGATGCTCGATCCCATAGGTCGCAACCACCACCTTCACCTTATGGTTGAGATAGAAGTGCGCCTGGATGCTGCCGGCTCTGGATGAGTACTCCGGAATTTCAATCTCCGCTTCCTGAGGAGGCGGAGGTGGAGGTGTTCCCTCGGCACCCGATCCGTAGCTCCACTCGACCTTTACCTTCATACCGGGTCGCCATCGCGCAGGGATGCTTGCGCAGCATGAGGACTTGCCACCGCCAGATTCGGGACCTATGTTCGGCCCTCCAGCACCATCGACTGTGAAGCTAAGGATGCTCCGATCGGTCATGTGGTTGTACCCCTCCACCGACGCCGGAACCCTCTCATCGCCACATCCGATCAGCAGCGCGCATGCGCCCAGGGCCAGCCCGCGCAACACTGCCCAGCTACAAAATCCGGTCCCCGCGTTGCTTCGCTTCATGGATTCGCCAGCCAGCGTTTCACCCACCGCTCATCCCAGCACGCCCGTCGCCAGCAGCGCGTCATCCATGGCGCCCGGCTGCCACCGCTTGTTGCGCAGCATCGCGAGCACGCGCGCGTCCGTTGTGCTTGTGCCGCGCGTTAAGCACGCGACCCGCAGCATGGCCACCTTGTCCTCGATGCGATCGACGCCATGCTGGCGGGCAATTTCCAGCACGTCGTCGACGATCTGGTACCAGCGGCTGGCGCGCATTTTTTCGGCTCCGGACCTCATGTCCGGCATCGATTCGCTGAGGTAGGCAATCATCGAATCCGGTTCGGCATACAGGGCCAGCTGGTCGACCTGGGCGTCGTCCAGCATGAGCGGCGCGCGTGCGGGCGCAACGCCGGCGGCCGGCATCGGCAGTTCGCGCAGGTCTCCCAGCCTGTCGATGTAGAGCCAGCGCGCCAGGAGCTGCGTCCATGCAGCCCATTGCGCCGGCTTGAGGAAGTACGCCAGAAGCGGCAGCGTTCGGGTGTCGGCCATGCGCAGCAGATAGCGCTCGCCGCTCTCGGTGCGCACCAGGTGCAGGCTGGACCAGTGCTGCGCGATGTCGTGCGCCGATGCCGGGCTGGAAATGACGCTCAGCATCGGCCGGCCGGAGCAGTGCGACAGCCACGGTGCGAGCCGCTCGGCAGCAACGGACACTGTGTCTCCGGGCTGGTGCAGCAGGATGAGCCTTGGCCCGCCCCGCGCAAGATCCAGCACCGGCTCCTGGCCGTAGCAATTGGCGCTTTCGTCGCGGTAGGTGACATCGACGCTGTGATTGTTGAAGGCGCTGTCGCAGAGCAGGTACCAGTGGTGGCCGGCCTCTTGCGTGACCTGCGCCAGCAGCGTATTGGCCATGTGCGGCGACATGGGGTCTTGTGCGAAGTCCATGGCGTTCAGACCTTCGCCAGCGGCGAGCCGCCTGCCAGCGCCTTTTTCAGGCAGTCCAGGCAAAGCGCGGTGGGCATGGGAGACGGAACCACGGGCAGGCTGTCCGGCCCCACGAAGCTGTGGCTGGCCGCATGCACGCGCGACTGGCCAGTGGTGCCATGCTCGATGCCATTCGCGTTCCACCGCGTGTAGCTGCCGCCGCCGCTGATCACGACCTCGTCCTTGCCCGTGATGGTGATCTGGTTGGACTCCATCTTGATGTTGAGCTTGGCCAATGCATTGATGCTGGCCTTCAATGCCGTGATGTCGATGTTGTCCTGCGCGGCGACGATGCGGATGCCGGCCTTCATGGCGAATGCACGGATCGCATCTTGTGCGGTGACAAGAAAGCTCTTGCCGGCGGCAATGCTGGTGTGCGCGCCGCTGGTGATGGCGGTGTGCTCGGCACTCTCGATGTGGGTGCTGCCGGCCGTGGTGGTCTGAATGCCCGCGGGACTGGCCAGCGTGAGGTGCGGTTCCTGGAATTCGGGGAAGAGGCCGTGCGCCTTGTCCCCGCCGCTGCCCTTGATGGAGTCGTTCTGCGCCTTCAGCGCCTTGGTCACTTCGTCCTGGTCGCCGGGCTCGTGCGCCTTGGCCGCTTGCGCGGCTTGACTCAGGCTTTCGTGCAGGTCGCGCCCCTCGGTGAGCCGGCCCACCGTCTCGCGCATGTCGGTGATGTGGCCCTGGGCGTTGGGACGCGCCTCGGTGCTCAACAGCAGACCCTGGCCGGCGCGCAGGACGCCGTGGCCGTCGGAGCGCAGCTCGGCGCCTTGGCCCCGGTCGTCCCGGCGGCCGGAGACATCGTCGATGCGGCCGATGTGTCCCAGGCTCAGGCTGGTGCTCTGGTGGTCGCTCTTGAGCTGGGCCTGCGCCTTGCCGTTCGTATCGTCAAGAGCCAGGTGGTTGCTCTTGCTGCCGCCGAGCTCGCGGCTGCGGATGCCCGTGAGCTGCTTTTGCTGGGGCAGCTGCCAGGCCGGCATCTCGTCGGCGTTGTGCACCCGGCCGGTGACGATCGGGTGGTCGGGGTCGCCGCTCAGAAAGTCGACGATGACCTCCTGCCCGATGCGCGGCAAGGCGGCTTCGCCGAAGGTGGCGCCGGCCCAGGTCGTGGACACGCGCACCCAGCAGCTCGAATTCTCGTTGCGCTGGCCAATGCGATCCCAGTGGAACTGAACCTTGACGCGCCCATATGCGTCAACCCAGATTTCTTCGCCGGCCGGGCCCACCACCACGGCGGTCTGCGGGCCGCGGGTGCGCGGCTTGGGCGTGCTGCGGCGCGGGCGCCAGGCGTAGCTGGTGGGCTGGGCCTCGAAGGCGAAACGCTGGACCGAGCCCTCGGACCCGGCCGCCCCTTCGCTGGCCTGCAGGTTTTCCTGCAACTCGTACGCCACGCTGATCAGCAGGTGCTCCCTGTTCTGGTCCGCGCGCGGATGGTGCGTGAGCGTGAAGGTGTGGCCCGGGGCGAGATCGCGCCGGTTGGCGTGGCCGCTGGCCCGGGCGTGTGCGCTCAGCTGTTCTTCGATGCGGATGCGCGCGCAAGCCTCGCCGTCGTGGTGCTGCGTGAAGCCGCCGGGCCATTGGTAGCGCTCGAAAGCGTCGTGATCGTGCCCCGATGGCATCTGCCGCAGGCTCGTGAGTTCGGCCCTTGGCTTCTCGAAGTCGTAGTCGTTGGTGTAGTGGTGGCCGGAGCGCACTTCTTCCGAGAATGCCCATTCGTAGATGCGCTCGCTGGGCGTCAGTCCGCCGGTCATGCCGGCCTTCTCGTGCGGGTGGTAGTGCACGGCCTCGCCACCGGGCAGCGGGCCGTGCGAAGTGGCGATGTCGTCGGCGAAGACCAGCACATGCTGCTCGGCCTCGTGGCGGAAGTAGTAGTAGATGCCTTCGTGCTCGCACAGGCGCGAGATGAAGTCGAAGTCGCTCTCGTGGTACTGCACGCAGTAGGTCCATGTGCGATAGCTGCGGCTCAGCCTGTGCTCGAGGGGATAACCGTAGTGCCCGAGCACGGCCATGACGATCTCGGGCACGGTCTGGTCCTGGAAGTTGCGGAAGTCGGAGCGGCGCGTGGCCAGCCAAAGCCAGGGCCGCAGGCGCATCCTGTAGAAAGCCTGGCGGTTGTCTTCGTGCGAAAGACCGAAGCGGGTGACAAGGCCGCCGAGGTAGCGCGGAGCGCCGCTCTCGGTTTCCATCACGACGGTGGCGGGCTGGCCAAGAAGAGCGGCGGGGTCGATCGCATTGCTGCCGCCCAGCAAGTCGACGTCGAAGACATATGGCTGGCTGAGCGTCTCTCGTCCGACCAGCCGATGGAATTGCAGTGCCGCGCCCAGCGGCGTCTGGAGGGTGACGCGGCGCTTCATGGCTGCCGCAGGCGTGCAGGCACGCCGTGAAGATTGTTGAACATGGGACTCCCTGAATGTGTCCTGCCGCTCCGGATACGGGCTGGCTTTTGTGCAGGGATTATGTAAGTCGATGTTCTTGCGGCGGAAGCACCCTAAAGTAGCAATTGGGAGCCGGACACCCGCCGTTTCAGTGCACAAATTCACGCGGCGGGTGATTGGCTGCGCAAAGGGCAGCGAAGAAAAAAAGGGCCGCACCCTACGGCGCGGCCCTTCGTCGGACGCTGTTCGGAAAGAAGCAGCCGCTCAGCGCGCCTTGCCTTCCTTCCAAGCCGTCAGCATCTTGCTGTATTCAATGGTCTCGCCCTTGGGCTTCTCGTTGGCCAGCTTCTTCCATGGAGCGTGCTGATCGCTGAGCCACTTGTTCGGATCGCCCTTGGCGTTGAGCTTGGGCGCGCAATGGGCCATGCCGGCGCGCTGCAGGCGGGCCATCACGTTGTCCATCTCGTCGGCCAGGTTGTCCATGGCCTTCTGCGGGGTCTTCTCGCCCGTGACGGCCTCGGCCACGTTCTTCCACCAGAGCTGCGCGAGCTTCGGATAGTCGGGCACGTTGGTGCCGGTGGGCGTCCACGCCACGCGGGCCGGGCTGCGGTAGAACTCGACCAGGCCGCCGAGCTTGGGCGCCAGGTCGGTCATGGCCTTGCTCTGGATGTCCGATTCGCGGATCGGGGTCAGGCCCACGATGGTCTTCTTGAGCGAGACGCTCTTGGACGTGACGAACTGGGCGTAGAGCCAGGCGGCCGCCGTCTTGTTGGCGTCATGGCCGTTGAAGAACGACCACGAACCCACGTCCTGGTAGCCGTTCTGCATGCCCTGCTTCCAGTACGGACCGTTGGGGCCGGGCGCCATGCGCCACTTGGGCGTGCCGTCCTCGTTCACCACGGGCAGGCCCTTCTTGGTCATGTCGGCCGTGAAGGCCGTGTACCAGAAGATCTGCTGCGCGATCTGGCCCTGCGCCGGCACCGGACCGGCTTCGCCGAAGGTCATGCCCATGGCTTCCTTGGGCGCGTACTTCTTCATCCAGTCGATGTACTTGGTGAGCGCGTACACGGCGGCCGGCGAATTGGTGGCGCCGCCGCGCGACACGGATGCACCCACGGGCGTGCACTTGTCGTCGGCCACGCGGATGCCCCACTCGTCGATCGGCATGCCGTTGGGGTTGCCGATGTCGGCGGTGCCGGCCATCGAGAGCCAGGCGTCGGTGAAGCGCCAGCCGAGCGACGGATCCTTCTTGCCGTAGTCCATGTGGCCGTAGATCGGCTTGCCGTCGATGGTCTTGACGTCGACGCTGAAGAACTCGGCGATGTCCTCGTAGGCGCTCCAGTTCAGCGGCACGCCCAGGTCGTAGCCGTACTTGGCCTTGAACTTGTCCTTCAGGTCCTTGCGGTCGAACAGGTCGGCGCGGAACCAGTAGAGGTTGGCAAACTGCTGGTCGGGCAGCTGGTAGAGCTTGCCGTCGGGCGCGGTGGTGAACTTGGTGCCGATGAAGTCCTTGATGTCCAGGCCCGGGTTGGTGAACTCCTTGCCCGCGCCGGCCATGTAGTCGGTCAGGTTCATCATCTTGCCGTAGCGGTAGTGCGTGCCGATCAGGTCGGAGTCGGAAATCCAGCCGTCATAGATCGACTTGCCCGACTGCATCGAGGTCTGCAGCTTCTCGACCACGTCGCCTTCCTGGATCAGATCGTGCTTCACCTTGATGCCGGTGATCTCCTCGAAGGCCTTGGCCAGCGTCTTCGATTCGTATTCATGCGTGGTGATGGTTTCCGACACCACCGAGATCTCTTTCACGCCCTTCGCCTGCAGCTTCTTGGCCGCATCGATGAACCATTTCATCTCGGCAGCCTGCTGGTCCTTGCTGAGCGTGGATGGCTGGAACTCGCTGTCGATCCATTTTTTGGCCTCGGGCTCTGCGGCCCATGCACCCTGCGCGGCGAACATCGCCGCTGCCATTGCCAATGCCGTGTAGCGCATCTTCATGAATGTGTCTCCTCGGTTGAAAGCTTCCCCGGTTTTTTCGATCGCGGCTCCGGGGAGGCGGAGAGCCGGTCGCGTCTGAAAAGAAATCGTCGGGCTCAGCCCTTGCGCATCACCAGCGCCAGAAGAAACATCGACAGCACGAAGCTGATCCAGATCGAGGGCTCGGCCTCCAGGCTCAGCCATTCCTGGAACTTGCCGGCCAGGCCGATGAAGACCAGGTTCACGTAGGCCGCGGCCAGCAGCCCGATGAAGAGCCGGTCGCCGCGCGTGGTGGCAATCGGCAGCCAGCCGCGCCGCATGGTGGTGGGCGACTTGAACTCCCACACCGTCATGCCGACCAGCATGAGTGCGATGCAGATGAAGAAAACGGCCACCGGGGTGGTCCAGACCATCCAGTCGAACATGTCTTTTGCCTCCTCTTAAACGCGGCCCATCGCGAAACCCTTGGCGATGTAGTGGCGCACGAACCAGATCACGATCGCACCGGGCACGATGGTGAGCACGCCCGCGGCGGCCAGCGTGGCCCAGTCCATGCCGGAGGCGCTCACGGTGCGGGTCATCGTCGCGACGATGGGCTTGGCGTTCACGCTGGTGAGCGTGCGCGCGAGCAGCAGCTCGACCCAGCTGAACATGAAGCAGAAGAACGCCGCCACGCCCACGCCGGCCTTGATGAGCGGCAGGAAGATCTTCACGAAGAAGCGCGGGAACGAGTAGCCGTCGATGTACGCCGTCTCGTCGATCTCGCGCGGAATGCCGCTCATGAAGCCTTCGAGGATCCACACTGCCAGCGGCACGTTGAACAGCAGGTGCGCGAGCGCCACGCCCAGGTGGGTGTCCATCAGGCCGACCGTGCTGTAGAGCTGGAAGAACGGCAGCAGGAACACGGCGGGCGGGGTCATGCGGTTGGTCAGCAGCCAGAAGAAGACGTGCTTGTCGCCCAGGAACGAATAGCGCGAGAACGCATAGGCCGCCGGCAGCGCCACGGTGAGCGAGATCACCGTGTTGATGGCCACGTAGATCAGGCTGTTGATGTAGCCCGAGTACCACGACTCGTCGGTAAAGATGCGCGCGTAGTTGGCCCAGGTGAGCTCGTGCGGAAAGAACGAGAAGCTGGAGACGATCTCCTCGTTCGTCTTGAAGCTCATGTTGACCATCCAGTAGATGGGCAGCAGCGCGAACAGGATGTACAGCACCAGGAAGATGCTGCGCTTGCGGAATCTCTTTTCGTTCATGTCGGTTGCTCCACGGCATGTTGCTTTTGTTCTTGGCGCTGTTGTTCGGGGCGCGTGCACAGGACACCGGGTACTCCCCTCCGCGAATGTCCCCCGCCCTTCGGGCTCGTCCTTGATTTCGCTGCGGGGAGCACCCGATGCCCTATGCACCAGGGCACGCTGCTGGTGTACGGCTGATCAACGACCGCTGCGCATAACGCTCCCGTCGATGGGGTGCCTTGCGCAGCGAAATAAAGGAGGAGCCGAAGGCGGGGGACATTCGCGGAGCAAGGTACCCCGTCGGCGGGAGCGCGCCCCGAAAAATGGCTGTTCATTTCTCCACCTCCGCTTCCTGCGTACCCACACGCTGCATCCAGTTGTAGAGCACGAAGCAGAACAACAGGATGATCAGGAAATAGATCAGCGAGAACGCGGCCGCCGGCCCCAGGTCGAACTGCCCCACGGCCTTCTGCGTGAGGTACTGGCTCAGGAAGGTGGTGGCATTGCCCGGCCCGCCGCCCGTGAGGACGAAAGGCTCGGTGTAGATCATGAAGCTGTCCATGAAGCGCAGCAGCACCGCGATCATCAGCACGCCGCGCATCTTCGGCAGCTGGATGTAGCGGAACACCGCGAACTTGCTCGCGCCGTCGATGCGAGCGGCCTGGTAGTAGGCGTCCGGAATCGAGCGCAGGCCGGCAAAGCACAGCAGCGCCACCAGCGGCGTCCAGTGCCACACGTCCATCACCAGCACCGTGAGCCAGGCATCCGCCGCACTGCCCGTGTAGTTGTAGTCGATGCCCAGCGTCTGCAGCGCATGGCCCAGCAGGCCGATGTCGGCGCGGCCGTAGATCTGCCAGATGGTGCCGACCACGTTCCACGGGATCAGCAGCGACAGCGCCACCACCACCAGCACCGCCGAAGACTTCCAGCCCTTGGCCGGCATCGACAGCGCCAGGCAGATGCCCAGCGGAATCTCCACCAGCAGCACGGAAAGCGAGAAGCCCAGCTGGCGCCACAGCGCCTGGTGCAGTTCGTCGTCGCGCATCACCGAGGCGAACCATTCGGTGCCGACGAACACGCGCCGGTCGGGCGAGATGATGTCCTGCACCGAATAGTTGACCACCGTCATCAGCGGCACGATGGCCGAGAAGGCCACGCAGATCAGCACCGGCAGCACGAGCCACCAGGCCTTTTGATTGATGGGCTTGTTGGTTGCGTTCATGGCTTGGCTCCTTCCCCTTCCGGGGGAAGGTGGGGATGGGGGCAGGCAGAGCGCCCGATGGGGGCGCCGCTTGCCCCCACCCCGGTCCTCCCCCGGGAGGGGAGGGAGAAAGACAAAGGCACCACGCTGCCTGTGATCGGGGGGTTCATGCCACCAGCTCCTCGTCCTTGTAGTAGCAGGTGTGGGTGTCGAGCACCCGCAGCCACACGGTGTCGCCCGCTGCCGGCGGCTGGTCGTCGGAATGCAGCCGCACCTTGACCACGCCGCCGTCGACCTCGGCGCTCAGCATGGCGTGCGTGCCGACGTCCTGCACCTGCTTCACCACGGCCGGCACGGCGCCGGCTGCGCCCGCATTCGACAGGCGCAGGTACTCGGGCCGGATGCCGATCTTGAGCGCGCCCTGCGGCAGTTCGCGCGTCGGCACGAGCGGCGTACCCGCCACCTCGAGCGCGCCGTTCGCGCTCTTCGCCGAAAGAAAATTCATGCCCGGCGAGCCGATGAAGTGGCCGACGAAGGTATGCGCCGGCCGTTCGAACAGCGCCTCGGCACTGCCCACCTGCACGGCCTTGCCGCGCGTCATGACCACAACCTCTTCGGCGAAGGTGAGCGCCTCGACCTGGTCGTGCGTGACGTAGATCAGCGTGAGCTTGAGCTCACGGTGGATCTGCTTGAGCTTGCGGCGCAGCTGCCACTTGAGATGCGGATCGATCACCGTCAGCGGCTCGTCGAACAGCACGGCCGAGACGTCGCTGCGCACCAGGCCGCGGCCGAGCGAGATCTTCTGCTTGGCATCGGCCGCAAGGCCCGAGGCACGCTGGTTCAGCTGGCCGCTCATGTCGAGCATCTCGGCGATCTCGCCCACGCGCTTCCTGATCTGGTCTTCGGGCACCTTGCGGTTGCGCAGCGGAAACGCGAGGTTCTCGGCCACGGTCATGGTGTCGTAGATCACCGGAAACTGGAACACCTGCGCGATGTTGCGTTCCTGCGGCGTGGCGCGCGTCATGTCGCGGCCATCGAAGGTCACCGTGCCCTGCGAAGGCACCAGCAGGCCCGAGATGATGTTGAGCATGGTCGTCTTGCCGCAGCCCGAGGGGCCGAGCAAGGCATAGGCGCCGCCATCGCGGAAGCTCATCTTGAGCGGCAGCAGCGCATAGTCGCTGTCCTGCTTCGGGTTGGGACGGTAGGCGTGGGCCAGGTCGAGATCGATGCGTGCCATGTCAGCTTCCTTTGCGCCAGGCTGGCGCGAGCGCCAGCTTTTCGCCGGCATCGAACACATAGGCTTGCGAGGCGCTGAAGTACAGCGTGATCGGCGTGCCCAGCTCGAAGCGGTGCACGCCGGTGAGCTGCGCCACCAGTTCGCCGACCGCCGTCTCGACGTGCACGAAGGTGTCGGAGCCCGAGATCTCGGCCAGTTCCACCTTGCCGGGCAAGGCGATGTCGCCCTCCCCCGCATTCACGTTCAATGCGCTCGCGCGCAAGCCCACCGTGACCGCGCCCGAAACGCTTTCAGGCACCGCCAGTGCCAGCGACGGGCCGCCCGCGAGCTGCACGCGGCCGGCCGTTGCGGTGCCGGCCAGCAGGTTCATCGGCGGATCGCTGAAGGCGCGCGCCACGCGCAGCGATTGCGGCGCATGGAACACCTCGGCGGTCGGGCCGTACTGCAGCAGCTCGCCCTCGTCCATCACGGCCGTGTAGCCGCCCAGCAGCAGCGCCTCGCCGGGTTCGGTAGTGGCGTAGATGACCGTCGAATCGCCGGTGGCGAACAGCTGCGTGAGCTCCTCGCGCAGGCCTTCGCGCAGCTTGTAGTCGAGGTTCACCAGCGGCTCATCGAGCAGCATCAGTGGTGCGTTCTTGGCCAGCGCGCGCGCCAGCGCCACGCGCTGCTGCTGCCCGCCCGACAGCTCGGCCGGCAGGCGGTCGAGGAACATGCCGATGTGCAGCTTGTCGGCCAGCGCCTTCACGCGGGCATCGATGTTCGCTTCGCCGCGCAGCCTGAGCGGCGAGGCGATGTTGTCGGCCACCGTGAGCGACGGATAGTTGATGAACTGCTGGTACACCATGGCGACGTTGCGCTCGCGCACCGGCATGCCGGTCACGTCCTTGCCATCGACCAGCACCTTGCCCGTGCTGGGCGTGTCGAGCCCTGCCATCAGGCGCATCAGGCTGGTCTTGCCGGCCTGGGTGGCGCCCAGCAGCACAGTGACCGCGCCGCTCTTGGGCGCGATGCTCTGCTCGTAGAGCCAGGTTTGCGCGCCGACCTTCTTGGTGACGCGCTCCAGAGTCAATTGCATCAGCGCTCCCCGTTGATCATGTAGCTGTTGTTGGTAGTGCGCGCCTGCAGCCAGGCGGCCACCTGCCGGCGCTCCTCGGCCGTGTAGCGCAGGCCGAGCTTCGACCGGCGCCAGAGCACGTCGTCGGCGCTCATGGCCCACTCGCTCTCTTGCAGGAAGCGCAGTTCGCGCTCGTGGAGCCCCGGCGCCACGGCCGCGCCCATGTCGGCCATGGACTGCGCATCGCCGAGCAGCTCGGCCACGCGTGCGCCGTAGGCACGTGCCAGCCGGCGCGCGAGCCGCGCGTCCAGCCATGCATGGCGCGCCTGCACCGCGGCCACGAAGCGCTCGAAATCGTCGTCGGGCCGCGTGGCGGCGCCGATCCATGCGGAAAGATCGCCGCCGGCCAGGAAGGCGCCATCGGTCCAGGGCGGGCGCTGCGCGCTCGACTGTCCGAGCATCTTGCCGACCTCGTCGGCCGCGTCCTCGGCCAGCTTGCGGAAGGTGGTGATCTTGCCGCCCCACACCGACAGCAGCGGCGCCGCCGTGGTGTTCGACTCGAGCATGTAGTCGCGCGTGACGGCCGACGGGTCGCCCGATGCATCGTCGAGCAGCGGGCGCACGCCCGAGTAGGTCCAGACCACGTCGGCCGGCTTGACCGGCTTCTCGAAATAGCGGCTCGCCTGCATGCAGAGGTAGGCGATTTCTTCCTCGGCGATGCGCGCCGCGCCGGGATCGTCGCCGTTCAGCTCGATGTCGGTGGTGCCGATCAGCGTGAACTCGTCCTGGTAGGGAATCGCGAAGATGATCCGCTTGTCGGGGTTCTGGAAGATGTAGGCATGGTCGTGCTCGAACAGGCGCGGCACCACGATGTGGCTGCCCTTGACCAGCCGCAGGTGCCGCGTGGCCAGCGGCTCGCCCTTGGCCGACTGCGCCACGCCGCGCAGGAACGATTCCGCCCACGGTCCCGCGGCATTGACCACGGCGCGCGCGCGCACCACGCGGATGCCGCCGTCGGCGGCTTCGAGCGTGGCGGTCCATCCATCGGCATCGCGCTGCGCATGCACGCAGCGGGTGCGCGTGAGCACCTCGGCGCCGCGCGCCCTGGCGTCGATGGCGTTGAGCACCACGAGCCGCGCGTCGTCGACCCAGCCGTCGGAATAGACGAAGCCGCGCTTGAACTGCGGCTTGAGCGGCGCGCCGGCGGCATGGCTGCGCAGGTCGATGCTGCGCGAGCCCGGCAGCACTTCGCGCCTGGCAAGGTGGTCGTACATGAACAGGCCGATGCGGATCATCCAGGCCGGCCGCATCGAAGGGTCGTGCGGCATCACGAAGCGCAGCGGCCACATGATGTGCGGCGCGCTCTTGAGCAGCACTTCGCGCTCCTGCAGCGCCTTGCGCACGAGCGAAAACTCGTAGTACTCCAGGTAGCGCAGGCCGCCGTGGATCAGCTTGGTGGATGACGACGAGGTGTGCGAGGCGAGATCGTCCTTCTCGCACAGCACCACGCGCCAGCCCCGGCCGGCCAGGTCGCGCGCAATGCCGCAGCCGTTGATGCCGCCGCCGACGATCAGCACGTCGCAATCGGTTGCCGGCGAAGGCGGATTGGAGGAGAAATCGCTCACAGAAGATGGGCCCGTTGGTTCATGACTTCGGTCACGGAAGGGCGCCATTGTATTTTCGTGTCTTTTCATTTGGATTCCTTTTGGCGCGATTTTCCTCCGAGTTTTCCCTTAGTAAGATTCGTTTTCGTTCGTTTTAAAGTGGCACGGCCTGTACTCTCTGGAGAGTCTTCCTGCTTTCCACGACGTCTCTGTGAACTCCAATCCGCGCCAGATCAATCTTCTCGATACCGTGCGCACGCGCGGCTCGGTCACCGTCGAGCAACTGGCCGACATGCTGGGCGTCACGCTGCAGACGGTGCGGCGCGACGTGCAGCGGCTGGCCGACCAGGGATTGCTCACGCGCTTTCATGGCGGCGTGCGCGTGCCGAGCTCCACCACCGAGAACATCGGCTACCAGCAGCGCGAAACGCTGCATGCAGAGGGCAAGGCGCGCATTGCGCGGCGCGTGGCCGAGCTGGTGCCCAACGACTGTTCGCTGATCCTCAACATCGGCACCACCACCGAAGCCATCGCCAAGGCGCTGCTGCGCCACACGGGCCTGCGCGTGATCACCAACAACCTGAACGTGGCGACCATCCTGAGCGGCAACACGTCGTGCGAGGTGATCGTGGCGGGCGGCTCGGTGCGACCGCGCGACCGCGCGATCGTGGGCGAGGCGACGATCGATTTCATCCGCCAGTTCAAGGTGGACATCGCGCTGATCGGCGTGTCGAGCATCGAGCCCGACGGATCGCTGCGCGACTTCGACCTGCGCGAGGTGAAGGTGGCGCAGACCATCATTGCGCAGGGGCGCGAGGTGTGGCTCGCGGCGGACGCGAGCAAGTTCAACCGGCCCGCGATGATCCAGCTGGGCACGCTGTCGCAGATCGACCGCCTCTTCACCGACGCGGAGCCGCCGGCGCCTTTTGCGGATCTGCTGCATGCGGCGCAGGTTCGGCTCGAGATTGCGCGCGATTGAAGATGGAACCTTGCTTCTCTTCTGTTGTGCGGTTGGCGCTGCGTTCAGGGCGCGCTCCCGCCGACGGGGTACCTTGCTCCGCGAATGTCCCCCGGGCTTCGCCCTCCTCCTTTATTTCGCTGCGCAAGGCACCCCATCGACGTGATCGTTGGACAGAGCGGTCGTTGATCAGTTGTGCACCCAGAGCGTGCCCAGGTGCACAGAGCATCGGGTGCTCCCCGCAGCGAAATAAAGGAGGAGGCCGCAGGCCGGGGGACATTCGCGGAGGGGCGTACCCGGTGATCTGTGCACACGCCCTGAACAACAAGAAAACAAGAACAACAGCGCCAGGAACAAATGACATGACCCGACCCCGAGGACCCTTCAAGCCATGACCTACCTGCTCGCCCTCGACCAGGGCACCTCCAGTTCCCGCAGCATCGTGTTCGACCGCGAAGGCCGCATCGTCGCCATCGCGCAGAAGGAACTCACGCAAATCTATCCGCGCCCCGGCTGGGTCGAGCACGACCCGATGGAGATCTGGCAGAGCCAGCTTGCCACCGCGCGCGACGTGCTCGCCAAGGCCAAGCTGCAGCCCGCGGACATCCATGCCATCGGCATCACCAACCAGCGCGAGACCACCGTGCTGTGGAACCGCAAGACCGGCCAGCCCGTGCATCACGCCATCGTCTGGCAGGACCGGCGCGCCGAACCGCTGTGCGCGCAGCTGCGCGACCAGGGCATGGCCGGCACCATCCAGGAGAAGACCGGGCTGGTCATCGATGCGTATTTCTCCGGCACCAAGCTGCGCTGGCTGCTCGACAACGTGCCCGGCGCGCGCGCGCAGGCCGAGCGCGGAGAGCTCGCTTTCGGCACCGTCGACAGCTGGCTCATGTGGCAGCTCACCGGCGGCAAGGTGCACGTCACCGACGTGAGCAACGCCTCGCGCACCATGCTCTTCAACGTGCACCGCAACGAATGGGATGCCGACCTGCTCAAGGCACTCGACATTCCCGCCGCGCTCATGCCCAGCGTGCAGCCGTCGAGCTCGCACTTTGCCGACACCGATGCCGCGCTGCTCGGCCGCGCGCTGCCCATCGGCGGCGTGGCCGGCGACCAGCAGAGCGCCCTCTTCGGCCAGGCCTGCTTTGCAGCGGGCATGGCCAAGAACACCTACGGCACCGGCTGCTTCCTGCTGATGCACACGGGCAGCGAATTCCAGCCCTCGCACAACGGCCTGCTCGTGACCAGCGCCGCGCAGACCGACGCCACGCCGCAGTACGCAATGGAAGGCAGCGTCTTCGTCGGCGGCGCCGTGGTGCAGTGGCTGCGCGACGGCCTGAAGGCCATCAAGGGCAGCGCCGAAGTGCAGTCGCTCGCCGAAAGCGTGCCCGACGCGGGCGGCGTGATGATGGTGCCGGCCTTCACCGGCCTCGGCGCGCCCTACTGGGACGCCGATGCGCGCGGCACCATCACCGGCCTCACGCGCGGGACCACGGTGGCGCACATCGCGCGCGCCGCACTGGAAAGCATCGCCTACCAGAGCGCCGCGCTGCTGCAGGCCATGAGCCGCGATGCGGTCGCGGCCGGCGGCACGCCCGTGGCCGAACTGCGCGTGGACGGCGGCGCGAGCGTGAACGACCTGCTGATGCAGTTCCAGGCCGACCTGCTGGGCATTCCCGTGGTGCGGCCCGAAGTCATCGAGACTACCGCGCTCGGCGCCGCCTACCTTGCGGGCCTGTCGACCGGCGTCTACAGCGACGCGCGACAGCTGTCGAAGCTGTGGAAGGTGGAGCGGCGCTTCATGCCGACCATGGGCCGCGCGCAGGCCGAGGAATCGATGGCGCGCTGGGAGCGCGCGGTGCGGCAGGCCACGGCAACCTGAGGCCCGCTGCCAGCGCCAGGCTACCAGCCCCAGACCAGGCGCCGCGCCACCCAGCCGGTGCCGCCGCCTTCGTGCCGGACCTTGACCCAGTCGCCGCGGCGCTCGAGCGTGCGCAGCACGTCGCCATAGACCGCCCGCTTCACCACGGGACTGCGCGCGCTTGGCGACCTGCGCAGCACGGCCACCTTCGCCTTCACCACATGGTGCGGCGTCCTGCTGGTCATCGGGCGGTAGACCCACGCCTTGTCGTTTTCGAAGTCGCTGACCCGCAGCCAGTCGCCCTTCCTGCCGATGACGCGGAACGGGTAGCCCTTGCCCACGGTCCAGTGCGCTTCGTAGCGCTGGCCGGGACCGGTGCGCATGTTCAGGGTCTTGGCCGCGGAACTGACCATCTGCCGCTCGGCGGCGAATGCGAACGGCAATGCCATCCACGAGAGAACGAATGCGAGGAGCAGCGCGGGCAGTCGGCTGGATCTGGACATGGAGCGGGGGGTCCTTTTCTATCGAGCTTCAAGAAGAATGTCCGGCGATGCCGGGCGAGCCCGTCTGGGCACTCGAAGGCGAATAAGTTCCGCCGGGATATCCCTCAACGCCTTAGAAGCGCCTGCAGCACGAGCCGGCGGCTCTTTGATTTCCGGCTGCGCAGGAGGCCGCGCGCCTTTCGCTGCCGCATTGACCATCGCCCCGGCCCCCCGCGGCCGGCTGCGCGCCGTAGCGCGGCCGGTGGGCCCGGACTCGAACGCCCGCTCAGTGCGCCGGAACCAGGAAATCCTGGCTGATCCGCCCGCCGAGTTCGTTCACCCGGTCGAGGAACTGCGTGAGGTAGGCATGCAGCCCGGTCGCGAGAATTTCGTCGACGCGTGCGTACTGCAGGTCGGCCAGCAGCTTGCCGGCGCGGCGCTGGGTTTCTGCGCTCTGCTCGTTCTGCACCTTGGCGAGGTTGTTCACCACTTCGACCAGGCTCGCATGCAGCGAGCGCGGCATGTCGGCGCGAAGAATGAGCAGCTCGGCCACGCGCTCGGGCTTGATCACGTCGCGGTACACCTTGCGGTACACCTCGAAGGCCGAGACGCTGCGCAAAATGGCGCTCCAGTGATAGAAGTCGTACTCCTGGTCTTCTTCCGTGGCGGTGCCGAAGAACTCGCTGTTGAGCGCGTGGAACTTCACGTCCACCAGCCGCGCCGTGTTGTCGGCGCGCTCCAGAAAGGTGCCCAGGCGCGAGAAGTAGAACGCCTCGTCCTGCAGCATGGTGCCGAGCGTGACGCCGCGCGACAGATGCGAGCGGAACTTGACCCATTCGAAGAACTGGGCCGGATCGCGCTCGAAGTCGCCGGCGCGCAGCATGCGGTTGACTTCGAGCCAGGTGGTGTTCTGGGTTTCCCAGGCCTCGGTGGTGAGCGCGCCGCGAACCGCCCGCGCGTTTTCGCGTGCGGCCTTGAGGCAGGAAAGGATGGAAGACGGATTGCTCTCGTCCTTGACCATGAACTCCATCACGTCGTGCGGCGTGATCTGCTCGTACTTCTTGTTGTACGAAGGCAGCAGCTCGCTGATGGACAGCACGCCCTGCCAGCCGTACTTGGCCACTTCGGCCGATTGGGGCAAGAGCGAGGTCTGGTAGTTGACGTCGAGCATGCGGGCGGTGTTTTCCGCGCGCTCGGTGTAGCGGGACATCCAGTAGAGATGGTCGGCGGTGCGTGACAGCATCGTTTGTGCTCCTACGATTGGCTTTGCGACTGCGTGGCCGCCTTGGGCCTGGGCGTGCGGTCGGCTTCGAGGATCCAGGTGTCCTTGGTGCCGCCGCCCTGCGATGAATTGACCACCAGCGAGCCCTCCTTGAGCGCCACGCGCGTGAGGCCGCCGGGCACCATCTGCACCTCGCTGCCCGAAAGCACGAAGGGTCGCAGGTCGATGTGGCGCGGCGCGATGCCGGCATCGACAAAGGTCGGCGAGGTCGACAGGCTCAGCGTGGGCTGGGCGATGTAGCCGTCGGGCTTGGCGATCACGGCCTTCTTGAAGTCCTCGATCTCGGCCTGCGTGGCCGCCGGGCCGATCAGCATGCCGTAGCCGCCGGCGCCGTGCACCTCCTTGACGACCAGGTCCTTCATGTTGTCGAGCGTGTACTGCAGCTCGTCCTTGTTGCGGCACATGTAGGTGGGCACGTTCTTGAGGATCGGCTTTTCGCCGAGGTAGAACTCGACCATCTTGGGCACGTAGGGGTAGATCGACTTGTCGTCGGCCACGCCGGTGCCCACGGCATTGCAGATGACGACGTTGCCTTCGCGGTAGGCGCGCATCAGGCCCGCGCAGCCGAGCGTGGAGGTGGGACGGAACACCTCGGGGTCGAGGAAGTCGTCGTCGACGCGGCGGTAGATCACGTCGACGCGCCGCGGCCCGCGCGTGGTGCGCATGTAGACGAAGTTGTCCTTGACGAACAGGTCCTGCCCTTCGACCAGTTCCACGCCCATCTGCTGGGCAAGGAAGGCATGCTCGAAGTAGGCGCTGTTGTACATGCCGGGCGTGAGCACCACCACCGTGGGCTCGGCCGTGGCGGGCGGCGCGCTGGCACGCAGGGTTTCGAGCAGCAGGTCGGGGTAGTGCGCCACCGGCGCGATGCGGTTCTGGTTGAACAGCTCGGGGAAGAGCCGCATCATCATCTTGCGGTTCTCGAGCATGTAGCTCACACCGCTGGGCACGCGCAGGTTGTCTTCGAGCACGTAGTACTCGCCGTTGCCCTGGGCATCGGGGGCGCGCACGATGTCGATGCCCGAGATGTTGGAGTACACGTTGTGCGGCACGTTGACGCCCATCATCTCGGGGCGGAACTGCGCGTTGTGGAGGATCTGCTCGGCCGGGATGATGCCGGCCTTGATGATTTCCTGGTCGTGGTAGACGTCATGCAGG
This sequence comes from Variovorax sp. V93, assembly GCF_041154485.1. Lineage (NCBI taxonomy): Bacteria > Pseudomonadati > Pseudomonadota > Betaproteobacteria > Burkholderiales > Comamonadaceae > Variovorax > Variovorax sp. V93. The sequence continues at coordinate 3,497,534 of NZ_AP028669.1, forward strand.
AAGCGGTTGAGCGCCGTCACGCGCTGCACCAGCCCCTTTTCCATGCTCTCCCACTCGTGGGCTGGAATGATCCGCGGCAGCAGGTCGAACGGGATGAGCCGCTCGGTGCCGGAACCGTCCTCGTCCTTGGCGCCGTACACCGCAAAGGTGATGCCGACCCGGCGGAAGATCATTTCCGCCTCTTCGCGTCGCGATCGCATCACCTCGCCGGGTTGCTTCGCGAGCCATTGGTCGTAGCGCTTGTAGTGCTGCCGGATTGCAGCCCCCGCATAGGGCAACTGCTCATACATCTCGTCGAATTTGTGCATGGAACGACCAATCTCCTTGAGCCATAGCTTAGCAAGTTCGAGGCCAGTGAAAGCCCTATGTTGAGGCGAAACACCGCGCCGCCGCCCGCTTTCACGGCAGGCGGTGGTGCCAATAGCGGGCATTGCGCTCCCGTTCGCAGCCGACTTCGCCCGGTTCCCGGCTGCGCCAGAGCACGGCGCCGCAGGGCACGCTTTCGACCAGCTTCACGCCCTGCGCGGCATAGCGCTCGACCACTTCCGGGGCCGGGTGGCCGAAACGGTTGCGGTAGCCCGCCTGGACCAGCGCGAGGCGCGGGCGTACCGCTTCGAGGAACGGCGCGCTCGACGAAGTCTTGCTGCCATGGTGCGGCGCGAGCAGCACGTCGGCGCGCAGATCGGCCGTGCGCGACACCAGCGCGGCCTCCTGCAGGCGCTCGATGTCGCCGGCCAGCAGCACCGTGGCGCGGCCGTTGGCGATGCGCAGCACGCAGGAAATGGCATTGGGCTTGGTGAACGACAGGTAGTCGTCCGCCGCCGGATGCAGGATCTCGAAATCCACGCCGTCCCAGGTCCAGCGCTGCCCCGCCTCGCAGCGCCGCGCCGGACGCACCGCTTGCAGCGGGTGCGTGGCCTCTATCGAGCTCAACAGCGCCGCCTGCGGCTGCATCGCGAGCACCGCGGCCGCGCCGCCGGTGTGGTCGCTGTCGCGGTGGCTCAGCACCAGCATGTCCAGCCGCTCGTCGAAGGCGCGCAGCAGCGGCACGAGCACGCGATGGCCGGCGTCGCTCTCGAGGCTGTAGCGCGGGCCGGCGTCGTACAGCAGGCTGTGCGCTGCGGTGCGCACCAGCACCGCGTTGCCCTGCCCGATGTCCGCGGCCAGCAGTTCGAACTGCCCCTCGGCCGGACGGGGGGCGTGCCAGAGCAGCACCGGCAGCAGGAGCGGCAGGCCCAGCGTGCGCAGCGACCACGGCAGGCGCATGGCCAGCAGAACGCCGCCCGCCACCCCGCAGGCCGCCATCCACACGGGTGGCGCCGCCATCGAGACCGTGGCATAGGGCAGCGCGGCCAGCCACCGCAGCAGCAGGGCCAGCAACTGCACGGACCAGGCGGCAAGCTCCCAGAGCGGCGGTGCCACCGCACCCAGCATCGCCAGCGGCGTGACCACCAGCGTGACCCAGGGGATCGCCACCGCATTGGCCAGCAGGCCCACCACCGACACCTGCTGGAAAAGCAGCAAGCTGAGCGGGGTGAGCGCCAGCGTGATCACCCATTGCTCGCGGAAGAACCCCAGCAGCCGGGACCATTTTCCCGCCGCCTCCCCGGCCGGCCGCATGAAGCCGGTCGCGAACAGGATGCCGACCGCCACGAAGCTGAGCCAGAAGCCGGCCTGCATCAGCGCCCACGGGTCGACGGCCACCACCACCGCCGCGATCAGCAGCCAGACATGGGGCCATGGCCAGCGCCGCCCCGTGAACCGCAGCAGCGCCACGGTCGCGAGCATCCAGACCGTGCGCTGCGAAGGCACGCCCCAGCCGCTGAAAAGCGCATAGAGCCCGGCCAGCAGAACGCCGCCGGCCAGCGCGGCCTGCGGCGCGGGAACGCGCAGCATCAGCCAGCCGCTGCGGCGCCACAGCGCGCCCACCACATGCGCGGCAAGCCAGGCGAACATGGTGATGTGCAGCCCCGAGATCGACATCAGGTGGGCCACGCCGGTGGCGCGAAAGACATCCCAGTCGCTGCGGTCGATGGCGCCCTGGTCGCCGGTGACGAGCGCGGCGATGACGCCGGCCTGCCTCGCATCGGCCACGCGCTCGAACACCGCATCGCGCACCGCCTCCCGCGCACGTTCGATCGGATGCAGCCATGTGGATTGCAGCCGCGCCGGCGCCGCATCGCGGGCACCCGTTCGCACGTAGCCGCTGGCATGAACGCCCTGCTCCCAGAGCCACAGTTCGTTGTCGAAGCCGTGTGGATTGAGATTGCCGTGCGGCGCCTTGAGCCGCACCGTGAGACGCCAGCGCTCGCCCGCATGCAGCGCGGCCGCATCGCCGGCGGCGGCACGGCCTTCGGTCGCGCGCCCCCAGAGAGAGCTGTCCTCGCGGTACCAGCCGAGCGCGATGCGCGCCGGAACGCGCGGCGCAGCCCCGGCGCGCCCGTCGGCCCAGCGCGCCGACTCCACATCGAGCCGAAAGCGCGTGCCGCCCTCGTTGCGCTGGGGCATCTGCGCGACCACGCCCACCACCTGCAGGTCGCGGCCTTCGAGCGCCGGGTCCAGTGCGCTCTCTGCATAGGCCACCGCGCGCCAGCCCGCAAGCCCGCCGGCGGCAAGCGCACCGCAGGCCAGCGCAAGGACGATCGCAAGCCCTGCCGGCATGCGCCACGCCCGAAGCGGCCGCCGCCATCGGCGCGACAGTGCCGCCAGGCCCGCCAGGCCGGCGAAGAGCAGCGCCGCATAGGCACCCGCGCCCCACAGCCTCGGCTGGTGCAACTGCAAGGCCGCGCCGAGAAGCGATCCGCCCAGCGCAGCAAAGGCCCACGACGATGCCGCGGCGCCGCCCGACGCGCGCCGCGGCGTCAAAGGAAAACTCCCGAACACATGCTGCAAACCCTCCCCGTGCTCGCGCTCAGTGGCGCGTTAATTGCTATGCAACTGGGCTAGTATGCGTCTCACAAGAGACATCTTTTCGATGCAATCTCGCAGTACTGCACACAAAACGCATGTCCATTCACGCCGCACTCCACCACGTCACCCACTACAAATACGACCGCCTGGTGCAGTTGGGCCCGCAGGTCGTGCGCCTGCGTCCCGCGCCGCACTGCCGCAGCAACGTCATCTCGTATTCGCTGCAGGTCGAGCCGGCCGAGCACTTCGTCAACTGGATGCAGGACCCGTTCGCCAACTACCAGGCGCGGCTCGTGTTTCCCGAGAAGACGCGCGAGTTCAAGGTCACGGTCGACCTGGTCGTCGAGATGGCGGTCTACAACCCCTTCGACTTCTTCCTCGAGCCGCAGGCCGAGAACTTCCCGTTCAAGTACACCGCCTCGCAGGCCGAAGAACTCGCGCCCTACCTCGTCACCGAGGAACCCACGCCGCTTCTGCAGGCCTACCTCGACAAGATCGAGCGCAAGGAGCAGCGCACCATCGATTTTCTGGTCGGCCTCAACCAGCAGGTCCAGAAGGACGTCAACTACCTGATCCGCATGGAGCCCGGCGTGCAGACGCCGGAAGAAACGCTCGCCAGCGGCAGCGGCTCCTGCCGCGACTCGGGCTGGCTGCTGGTGCAGTTGCTGCGCCATTGCGGCCTGGCCGCGCGCTTCGTCTCGGGCTACCTGATCCAGCTCACGCCCGACGTCAAGGCGCTCGACGGCCCGAGCGGCACCACGGTCGACTTCACCGACCTGCACGCCTGGTGCGAGGTCTTCCTGCCCGGTGCGGGCTGGATCGGCCTTGACGCCACCTCGGGCCTTCTTGCCGGCGAAGGCCACATCCCGCTCGCCTGCACGCCCACGCCTTCGAGCGCCGCGCCCATCGAAGGCGCGGTGGACGAAGCCGAGGTCGATTTCGGCCATGAGATGAAGGTCACGCGCATCTACGAATCGCCGCGCGTGACCAAGCCCTACACCGAGGAACAATGGGCCGAGGTGCTCGCGCTCGGCGATGCGGTCGATGCGCGCCTGAAAGCCGGCGACGTGCGGCTCACGATGGGCGGCGAGCCGACCTACGTGGCCACCAGCGACCGCGACGCGCCCGAGTGGAACACCGATGCGCTCGGCCCCACCAAGCGCGGCTATGCCACCGAGCTCGTGCACAAGCTGCGCGCCGAGTACGGCCAGGGCGGCTTCCTGCACTTCGGCCAGGGCAAGTGGTACCCGGGCGAGCAATTGCCGCGCTGGGCGCTGTCGATCTTCTGGCGCGCCGACGGCCAGACGCTCTGGCACGACCCCGAACTCTTCGCCGACGAGCGCGTGCCCACGCACTACACGAGCGAAGACGCGCGCCGCTTCACCACCGTGCTGGCGCACAAGCTCGGCATCACCGAGCGCTACATCCAGCCCGGCTACGAAGACGTCTACTACTACCTCTGGCGCGAACGCCGGCTGCCGGTCAACGTCGATCCCTTCGAGTCGAAGCTCGACGACGAGCTCGAGCGCGTTCGCCTGCGCCGCGTGTTCACGCAGAAGCTCGACGCGGTCATCGGCTACATGCTGCCGCTCGAACCCGGCAACGCCAATGCCGACGCGCCCGCGCTCGAAGGTCCGGGCTGGAAGACCGGCCCCTGGTTCCTGCGCGACGACCGGCTCTACCTGATCCCGGGCGATTCGCCGATGGGCTATCGCCTGCCGCTCGATTCGCAGCCCTGGGCCAGCAAGGGCGACTACCCCTACCTCGTCGAGCGCGACCCGACCGCGCCGCGCGCCGCGCTGCCGAGCTCGGCCGACTACCGTGCGCGCTATGCCGTGCCGGCCGGCGGCGCAGCGGGTGCCGACCTGGGCACGGTGCCCTATGCCTTCGGCGCGCCGCCGGTGGTGCCCGCGGCCCTGCGCATGCAGGCGCCGGGCGAAACGGCAGCCGCGAGCGGCGATGCCGCCGCAGCCGACGCAGCAGCAGCCATCCGCTCCTCCGCCACGCCAGCCACGCGCCAGCCGGTGCGCGGCGAATCGGCCCATTGGGTCACGCGCACCGCGCTGTGCGTCGAAGTGCGCGACCCGCGCCGCGCCAACGGCCCCGCGGCCGAGAAAAAAGGCAGCGCCTCGGGCGTGCTCTACGTCTTCATGCCGCCGCTCGCGCGCCTGGAAGACTACCTCGACCTGGTCGCGGCCGTCGAAGCCACGGCGCAGCAGCTCGGCATGCGCATCGTGATGGAAGGCTATCCGCCGCCGCGCGATCCGCGCCTGAAGATGCTGGCCGTCACGCCCGACCCCGGTGTGATCGAAGTCAACATCCATCCGGCCCACAACTGGAAGGAACTGGTCGCCCACACCGAGTTCCTCTACAACGCCGCGTTCGAAACCCGCCTCTCGGCCGAGAAGTTCATGACCGACGGGCGCCACACCGGCACCGGCGGCGGCAACCACTTCGTGATGGGCGGCGCCACGCCGGCCGACAGCCCCTTCCTGCGCCGGCCCGAGCTGCTCGCGAGCCTGCTGCTCTATTGGCACAACCACCCTTCGCTGAGCTACCTGTTCTCGGGCATGTTCATCGGCCCGACCAGCCAGGCGCCGCGCGTGGACGAAGCGCGCAACGACCAGGTCTACGAGCTCGAGATCGCGCTGAAGGAAATCGCCAGGAACCGCGAGATCCACGGCCAGAACATGCCGGCCTGGCTGGTGGACCGGACGCTGCGCAACATCCTGATCGACGTCTCGGGCAACACCCACCGCAGCGAGTTCTGCATCGACAAGCTCTACTCGCCCGACTCGAGCACCGGCCGCCTCGGCCTGCTGGAGCTGCGCGCCTTCGAGATGCCGCCGCATGCACGCATGAGTATTGCGCAGCAGCTGCTGATCCGCGCCCTGGTGGCGCGCTTCTGGGACGAACCGTACAAGGCGCCCGTCACCCGCTGGGGCACCGAACTGCACGACCGCTTCCTGCTGCCCACCTTCGTCAAGATGGATTTCGACGACGTGATCAGCGAGATGCGCCAGGCCGGCTTCGCGTTCGATGCCGACTGGTTCGCGCCGCACCTGGAGTTCCGCTTTCCGCTGGTGGGCCAGGTGCAGGCCATGGGCGTGGAGCTGTCGCTGCGCAATGCACTCGAGCCCTGGCACGTGATGGGCGAGGAAGGCTCGGCCGGCGGCACGGTGCGCTATGTCGATTCGTCGCTCGAGCGCATCGAGGTGCGCGTGACCGGCCTGAACGAAAGCCGCCACGTGATCACCGTCAACGGCAAGGTGCTGCCGCTGCAGCCCACGGGCACCGTCGGCGAATTCGTGGCGGGCGTGCGCTACAAGGCCTGGAACCCGCCGTCGGCACTGCATCCGAGCATCGGCGCCCATGCGCCGCTGACCTTCGACATCGTCGACACCTGGATGAAGCGCTCGCTGGGCGGCTGCCAGTACTTCGTGGCCCACCCCGGCGGGCGCAACTACGACACCTTCCCGGTCAATGCCTACGAGGCGGAAAGCCGTCGCATGTCGCGCTTCACGCGCATGGGCCACACGCCGGGGCTGATGCGCACGCCGCCCGCAACCATCGAACTCGCGGGCAGCCGCGAATTCCCGTTCACGCTCGATCTGCGGCGCTGAGAGGGCCTCAAAAAAACCCGCAAGAGGACATTCCGCACATTGCCGCCATCCGGCCGGTGACGGCAATGTGACAATCCACCTCCTGTGGAACCTTTGAACGAATCCCTGTTCGACGCCCAGGCGCTGGAATTTCCAGCCGCCCTGGCGTCGGCGCTCGCGCCGGCCGCCCTGCCCGGCCACTTCGACGAACTGCGCGGGCAGGCCACGCCGGCGCGACCGGTTGCGGGCACGGCGCCCATGGCTCCGTTGCCGCCCATGCTCTACGACGCTGCGGCGGAGCGGCCCGCGATGCCGCCGGACCTGCCCCCAGCCCAATCCCAGACGCAGACCCAGGTCCTCCAGCCCTCCTCCAACGACAACCCGCCCCTCACACCCGCCTGGAACGCCTTCTTCGAGCAGCTCGGCCCGGGCGGCTTCAGCGATCTCCCACGGCGTGCCGTCAGCCTCGAGCGGCAGATCCGGGACAACGGCGTCACCTACAACGTCTATGCCGACGCCGACGGGCCGCAGCGCCCCTGGTCGCTCGACCTGTTCCCGCTGATCGTCTCGCCCGAGAGCTGGAGCCAGATCGAGACCGGCGTGCTGCAGCGCGTGCGCGTGCTCGACCGCGTCATGGCCGACGTCTACGGCCCGCAGCAGCTGCTGGCCGAGGGCCTGCTGCCCGCGGCGCTGGTGCACGGCCACCCCGGCTACCTGCGCGCGCTGCACGGCGTGAAACCGCCGGGCGACACCTGGCTGCACATCGCGGCCTTCGACCTTGCGCGCGGGCCCGACGGCAACTGGTGGGTGGTGTCGCAGCGCACGCAGGCGCCCTCGGGGCTGGGCTACCTGCTCGAGAACCGGCTGGCCATCACGCGGCAGTTTCCGCAGGCCTTCGAGGCCCTGCAGGTGCAGCGCCTGGCCGCCACCTACAGCGCCATGATGGACGGGCTGCAGCGCATGTGCCCGGCCGGCGTGCCGCCGCACATCGCGCTCCTGACGCCCGGCCCCTACAACGAGACCTACTTCGAGCATGCGTACCTGGCGCGCTATCTCGGCCTGACGCTGGTCGAGGGCAGCGACCTCACGGTGCGCGACCAGCGGCTCTACCTCAAGACCCTGCAGGGGCTGCGGCCGGTGCACGGGCTCATCAAGCGGCTGGACGACCAGTTCCTCGACCCGCTCGAGCTGCGCCCCGATTCCACGCTGGGCGTGCCGGGGCTGCTGCAGGCGATTCGCGCGGGCAATGTGCTGGTGGCCAACATGCCGGGCTCGGCGTTCCTCGAATCGCCCGCGCTGCTGGGCTTCCTGCCCGGGCTGGCGCGCCGCCTGATCGGCGAAAAGCTCAAGCTGCCGGCTCTGCCGACCTGGTGGTGCGGCGAGCGCGCCGCGCTCGAGGCGGTGCTGCCGCAGCTCGGCGACTGCGCCATCAAGCCCACCTACCCTGGGTCCGACGGCCAGACCAGCTTCGACGCGGTGCTCGGCAGCCAGCTGAGCCGGCGCCAGCTCGACGAATGGGCCGGCCGCATCGTGCGGGAGGGCGAGGCCCACACGGTCCAGAGCTACCTGCCGCTGTCGCAGATGCCCACCTGGGCCAACGACATGGGCCCCGGCCACATCGCGCCGCGCGCGGTGCTGCTGCGCGTCTTCGCGGTGAGCGACGGGCCGCAGTCCTGGCGCGTGCTGCCGGGCGGGCTGGCCCGGCTGGCGGGCCGCGATGCGCAGATCGCCTCCATGCAGCGCGGCGGCAGCAGCGCCGACGTGTGGGTGCAGACGCACGGCGAGGTCGACCGCACCACCCTGCTGCAGCCGCATGCCACGCCGGCCTCGCTCGCGCGGCACCGCGCGCCCGTGACCAGCCGCGCGGCCGAAAACATGTTCTGGCTCGGCCGCTACACCGAGCGCGCCGAGAACGCAGTGCGCCTCGCGCGCCTCACGCTCAACCTGCTGGGCAGCGAAGACCAGTCCTCGCGGCCGCTGCTCGACTGGCTGCACCGCATGGCGCTGCGCAATGCGCTGGTGCCGGCCGAAGTGCCCAGCGCGCCGCAGTCGCGCCGCGTGTTCGAACGCGCGCTGATCGCCGAGCTCGGCGACGTGGAACGCGGCGGCAGCGTGGGCTTCAGCCTGCGCTGCATCCGGCAGGCCGCCGCCGCCGTGCGCGAACGGCTCTCGCAGGACACCTGGAACCAGATCGTGCGCGCCGAAGCCGACTTCCTGCGGCGCGCGGCCGAACAGGCTGGGGAAGGCAGCTTTGCCACCGGCGCTGCGCTGCGCGCGCTCGAATCCGCAAGCACCGCGCTCGCCGCCATGACCGGCGCGCAGACCGACCGCATGACGCGCGACGACGCCTGGCGCCTGCTGTCGATCGGCCGCCACATCGAGCGCCTGGGCTTTCTTTCGAGCGCGCTGGAGGCCGGCTTCGAGAACGGCGCCGTGCACGAGGTGAGCGGCTTCGAAGCCATGGTGGCGCTGTTCGACAGCACCATCACCTTCCACGCGCGCTACCAGCAGCGGCGCGACGTCGCCACGCTGGTCGACCTGCTGGTGCTCGATGCCGAGAACCCGCGCTCGCTGGCCTGGGTCACGCAGACGCTGCGCGGGCGCATAGCGCGCCTGGCCGGCAGCGCGCCCGGCAAGCTCACAGCGTTGTCGTACGAACTTTCCGATCCCGCCAGCTGGACGCTCGAGCATCTCTGCGCGGCCGGCGCCGAGGCCAGCTACCCGGCACTGGTCGAGCTGCTGGCCCATTGCGAGACCGCGGCCTACCATGTGTCCGACGCCATCGGCACGCGCTATTTCACGCTCACTTCCGAATCGCTGCGCTCGGTCGGCGCCTGAATATGCTCACCCCCAGTCTTCGCGCACTTCGTGTCGCTTCGCCAACCCCCTTCGAGGGGGCAACGCCAGCGGCCCGGCAAAGCCGGTTCCGCGGCGTTCCACGATGAATCCAGGGAGGCCGACTTCGCCATGCTGCTCCACGTCACGCACGAAACCCGCTACGAATATTCGCCCGCGGTCGAAACGGCGCAGCACCTGGCCCACCTGAAGCCGCTGGCCACCGGTTCGCAGCGGCTCGTGAGCCACAGGCTCGCGATCGAGCCGCAACCCGCGCAGCGCAGCGAAGTGCCCGATGTCTACGGCAACACGCGCGCCTTCTTCGCGCTCGAGGCCACGCACGACAGCCTCGTGGTCACCGCCGAAAGCGTGGTCGAGACTTCAACGCCGCAGCTTGCGCCCGGCATTGCGCGCGAGCTGCCCTGGGAGGCCGTGCGCGAGCGCTTCCGCTACCGCAAGGACGCCACCTTCGACCCGGCCTCGGAGTTCGTGTTTCCGTCGCCCTACGTGCCGCGCCACGACGACTTCGCGGCCTATGCGCGCGCGAGCTTCGCGCCGGAGCGGCCGACCTTCGACGTGGCCATGGACCTCACCGAGCGCATGTACCGCGACTTCGCCTACGACGCCGACAGCACCGAGATCAACACGCCCGCCGTTGAAGCGCTCGCGCAGCGCAAGGGCGTGTGCCAGGACTTCGCCCACATCATGATCGCCTGCTTCCGCGCCATGGGCCTGCCGGCGCGCTACGTGAGCGGCTACCTGCTCACGCAGCCGCCGCCGGGCCAGCCGCGGCTGGTGGGCGCCGATGCCTCGCACGCCTGGGTGTCGGTCTACCTGCCGGGCGAAGGCGACGGCGACGGCCATGAAAGCGCCGGCGGCTGGGCCGACTTCGATCCCACCAACGGCCGCCAGCCCGGCGAGGACTACGTCGCACTCGCGATCGGGCGCGACTATTCCGACGTCTCGCCGATGCGCGGCGTGCTGCATGGCGGCGCGCGCCACACGCTCAAGGTGGGCGTGACGGTGCGGCCGATCGAAGAGCTGCGCGCGCAGGCGGCGCAGTCACAATCACAGGTTCAACCGCAACCCCCTGACAAGGATCTTCAATGAGCGTTTACGACAAGCTTTCCAGCCTCGGCATCACCCTGCCCCCGGTCGCCGCCCCCGCCGCGGCCTACGTGCCCTTCGTGCGCACCGGCAACCTCGTTTTTCTCTCGGGCCACATCGCCAAGAAGGACGGCAAGGTCTGGGCCGGCCAGCTCGGCGCGGACATCGGCACCGAAGAAGGCAAGCAGGCCGCGCGCGCCATCGCCATCGACCTGCTCGGCACGCTGCATGCGGCCGTGGGCGACCTGAACAAGGTCACGCGCATCGTCAAGGTCATGAGCCTGGTCAACTCCGTGGGCACGTTCACCGAACAGCACCTCGTGACCAATGGCGCGAGCGAGTTCTTCGCCGAAGTGTTCGGCCCCGAGAAGGGCGCGCATGCGCGCAGCGCGTTCGGCGTGGCGCAAGTGCCGATGGGCGCCTGCGTGGAGATCGAGCTGATCGCCGAAGTCGCCTGAGCGGCCGGTGCCTACGCCGGCTGCGACGAGCCTCGCACCACCAACTGCCCCGGCAGCAGCAGCTGGCGCGGCGCGGCGTCCAGTCCCTGCAGCCGCTCGATCAGGCAGGTGGCGGCCGTGCGGCCGATGGCGTCGGTGGGCTGGGCCACGGTGCTCAGGCCGGGGCCGATCAGCGAAGCCCATTCGGGATCGTCGAAGCCGACGAAGCCCAGGTCCTCTCCGAACCGCCAGCCCAGCCGCGCCATCGACTGCGCCACGCGCAGCGTGACCACCGCATTGCCCGCGACCACGGCCGCCCGGCGCCCCCGCCCAGCGCGCCGGCGCAGCGCGCGCAAGGCCTCGTCGAGCGCATCGCTGTCGCCCTCCACGCTTTCGAACACCTCGCCCGCCACGCGCGGCTCGTGCGCGGCCACGCAGGCACCAAAGGCGGCCGTGCGCTCGCGCCGCGAGCTCACGCCCTTCTGCGGCTCGGTCACGTAGAGCAGCTCGCGGTAGCCGCCCTCGACGAGGTGGCCGCAGGTGTCGCGCATGGCCGAATCGTTGTCGAGCGCGACGAAGTCGGTGTGCATGCCGGTGTGGCGCCGGTCCACCAGCACCGCGGGCTTGCCGTGCAGCGTGACCGCATCGACCACGTTGCTGCCGCGCCCCAGCGTGTTGAGGATGAAGCCGTCGACCTGGTAGCCCGCGAGCGCATCGATGGCCTCGCGCTCGCGTTCGCTCTCGTTGCCCAGGTTGAACAGCATCACCAGGTAGCCGGCGTCCTGGCAGGCCTTCTCGGCGCCGCGCAGCACCGCCACCGAATAGGGGTTGGTGATGTCGGCCACGATCAGGCCGATGAGGCGCGAACGGCCATGGCTCAGCGCCTGCGCCATCGGGCTGGGGGTGTAGTCCAGCTTGGCGATGGCCGCCTCCACGCGCGCCGCGATATCGCGGCTCAGCAGCCGCTCGCGGTGGTTGAGAAAGCGCGAGACCGTGGCCTTGGAAACGCCCGCCGCCTCGGCGACGTCGGCGATGGTGGCGCGGCCGCTCGGATTCATGGATTTGCTCCTTCCCCTTCCGGGGGAAGGTTGGGATGGGGGCAGGCAGAGCACTCGATGGATGCGCCGCTTGCCCCCACCCCTGCCCTCCCCCGGAAGGGGAGGGAGAAAAGCCTTGAGGGACTCATGCGGCCGCCGTGTCGTACGGCGCCGTCGGTTTCTCGCCGGCCAGCACCTGCAGCAGGTTGGTCGTCGCGAGTTCCGCCATGGCGTGCCGCGTTTCGTGCGTGGCCGAGCCGATGTGCGGCAGCGGCGTCACGCGCGGATGCGTGCGCAAGGGCGAATCGGCGGGCAGCGGCTCCTTCGCGAACACGTCGAGGCCGGCCGCGCGCAGCGTGCCGTGGTCGAGCGCGTGCAGCAGCGCTTCTTCGTTCACCGTGGCGCCGCGGCCGCCGTTGATGAAGGCCGCGCCGGGCTTCATGCGCGCGAAGAAGGCGGCGTCGATCATGCCGCGCGTGGCGTCGGTCAGCGGCAGCATCGCCAGCACGATGTCCGAACGCGCGAGCAGCTCATCGAGCGGCGTGTGCGTGGCACGGCCCTGCAGCTCGGGCGCCTGCTTGGCCAGATCGACCGGGCGGCGCGCGTGGTAGAGCACCGGCATGCCGAAGCCCAGCGCGGCGCGGCGCGCCACGGCCTGGCCGATGCGGCCGAAGCCGAGGATGCCGAGCGTCTTGCCGTGCACGTCGGTGCCGAAGAGTTCTTCGCCGATGTTCTTCGTCCAGCGGCCTTCGCGCACGAGGTTCGAGAGCTCGACCACGCGACGCTGCGTGGCCATCAGGATCGCGAACACCGTGTCGGCCACGGTCTCGGTCAGCACGTCGGGCGTGTGGCACAGCACGATGCCGCGCTTGTGCAGTTCCGCGAGCGGGTAGTTGTCGACGCCGACCGACACGCTCGAAATCACCTCGAGCTGCGGCGCCGCGTCGAGCAGCGCCGCATCGACCGTGTGGCTCGCACCGATCAGGCCGTTCGTGGTGGCGAGCGCGGCGGCAAAGGCCTCAGGCTCCTTGCGCGGATCGGCCACGGTCACGTGGTGGGCGGCCTGCAGGCGCGCCAGCTGGTCTTCGGGCAATGGCCGGAAGACCAGCACGTTCTTTCTTGTCGTCATGGTCAGAGTCCCGCTTCTTCGAGTTGCGCGCGCGTCGGCAGGCCTTCGGTGTCGCCCAGCACCTGCACCGCGCGCGCGCCGATCCAGGCGCCGCGGCGCACGGCCTCGGGCACGCTCCTGCCTTCGAGCAAGGCGCTCACCACGCCGGCCGCAAAGCCGTCGCCCGCGCCCACGGTGTCGATCACTTCCTTCACCGGGAAGCCATCGACGCGGCCGATGCCGGCCACGTCGCTGTCATAGTAGGCGCCCGCCGCCCCAAGCTTGACGACCACGAGCTTCGCGCCGCGCTGGCGGTAGAAATGCGCAATGCCTTCCGGCGTACTCTCGCCGGTCAGCAGCAAGCCTTCCTCGATGCCCGGCAGCACCCAGTCGGCGCGCGAGGCCAGCTCGTTGATCCAGTGGCGCATCGTCTCGGTCGACGACCACAGCGTAGGCCGCAGGTTGGTGTCGAACGAAATCGTGCGGCCCGCCGCGCGCATCACCTCCATGGACTTGAGCGCAGCCTGCAGGCTGGTGTCGGAGATGGCCGCGAACACCCCGGTGGCATGCAGGTGGCGCGCCGAGCGCAGCCAGGCCTCGTCGATATCGGCCGGACCCATCTGGCTGGCGGCCGAGCCTTTGCGGTGGTATTCGACCGGCGGATCGCTGCCGTCGGTGACGCGGCCCTTGAACTGGAAGCCGGTGCGCTGCGCCGGATCGCAGATGACGTGCGAGCAGTCGATGCCCTCGCCCTTCATCGCCGCGATCAGGTAGCGCCCCATCGAGTCGGTGCCCAGGCGGCTGGCCCAGCCCACCTTGAGCCCCAGGCGCGAAAGCCCGATGGCCACGTTGGTCTCGGCGCCAGCCGTGCGCTTGTGGAACGCCTGCGCGTCCTCCAGCGGACCGGGCCGGTCGGCCACGAGCAGCAGCATGGCTTCGCCGAACAGGGCGACGTCGAAAGCAGTGGGTTCTGTCATGTGTTTCTCCCTAGGCCCGCGCGGCGCGGATGAAGTCGACCTGCGCGCGCACGACAGCCGGCAGGTCGTCTCCCGCCAGAGGATATTCGATGGCGTGCGACACGTCGGCCGGCAGCGCACGCAGCACCGCGCGCCACGGCGCGGCCGAGTCGGCCAGCGGCACCGCCACCCATTTGTGCGGCAGCCGCTGCACGCCCTTGCAATGCACGTAGCGCACGCGGCGGCCCAGCGCCTGTGCGGCCTGCAGCGGGCACTCGCCGAGCCAGTGCCAGTTGCCCATGTCGAAGGTCATGCCCAGTTCGACACCAGCGCGGTCGGCCGCATCGAAGAAGGCCTGCAGCGCGGGCAGCGTGCCGGCGCGCACGGTCTGGTCGTTTTCGATCAGCAGTTCGACGCGGGTTTCGGCAAGCTGCACCTTCAGGCCCCAGAGCGAGCCATGCGAAGACGCGCGAAAGTCGCCGATCGACATCTTGAGCCGCCGGGCACCGAGCCGGGTTGCGGCGGCAACGCCGCGTGCCAGCGCTGCGCTGTCGAGCCAGCCGCCTTCGGCCCAGAGCCCCTCGGGGCTCGAATACACCGAGGCCAGGCCCGCCAGCAAAGGCAGCTCCGCCTCGGCGTTGCGCAGCATCTCTCCGCGCACCTCGACCGAATCGGCGCCGGCCTCCAGCGCCATCTGCGCGCACCAGAGCTGGCCATGCCGCCCCACCTCGGCCGCACCGAAGGACGACAGAGAAACCAATACCTGAAGGGACATCAGTGCGCCTGGTGCGAGCTCAGGATCTGGCCGAGGAACTGGCGCGTGCGCTCGTCCTTCGGGTGGCCGAAGAACTCCTGCGGCGGCGCCTGCTCGACGATCTTGCCGTCGGCCATGAAGATCACCCGGTCGGCCACGCTGCGGGCAAAGCCCATTTCGTGGGTCACGCACAGCATGGTCATGCCGTCTTCGGCCAGGCCGATCATGGTGTCGAGCACTTCCTTGACCATCTCGGGATCGAGCGCCGAGGTGGGCTCGTCGAACAGCATGATCTTGGGCGACATGCACAGCGCGCGCGCAATCGCCACGCGCTGCTGCTGTCCGCCCGAGAGCTGGCTCGGGTACTTGTTCGCCTGCTCGGGAATGCGCACGCGCGTGAGGTATTTCATGGCCACTTCTTCGGCCTGCGCCTTGGTCATGCCGCGCGAACGCATCGGCGCGAGCGTGCAGTTCTCCAGGATGGTGAGGTGCGGGAACAGGTTGAACTGCTGGAACACCATGCCCACTTCGGCACGCACCGCGTCGACGTTCTTGCCACCGGCCGTGAGGTCGATGCCGTCGACCACGATGCGGCCCTTCTGCACCGTTTCGAGCCGGTTGATGCAGCGGATGAGCGTGGACTTGCCCGAGCCCGAAGGCCCGCAGATCACGATGCGCTCGCCCTGGCGCACCGACAGGTCGATGCCGGTCAACACCTGGAATTCACCGTACCACTTGTTGACCGCTTCCATGCGGATGATCGATTCCGTCGTCATGCCAGGATTCCTTCTTCTTCAGCCTTCGAAGCTCACTGCATCTTGGGCAGGTCGGCCTGCAGCCACTTCTGGTAGAGCTTGTTGAGCTCGCCATTGGCGGTGTTCTTCGCCACGAATTCGTTCACGGCCTTGTGCAGCTCTTCCTGGCCCGGGCGCATCGCGATGCCCATCGACTGCTGCACCAGCGTGAACTTGTTTTCGTAGGTGCCGGCCGGCACGCGCTTGGCGATCTGCGCCGCCACGGTGACCGAGCAGCCGATCGCGTCGACCTGGCCCGAGATCAGCGCCTGCATGGCCGAGGCGTCGTCGTCGAAGCGGCGGATCTCGGTGCCTTCGGGCGCGGCCTTGGTCACGGCCACGTCCTGCGTGGAAGCACGGGCCACGCCCACGCGCAGGCCCTTCAGGTCGCCGGCCGCCTTGATGGGCGTCTTGGTGGCGCCGTACAGCACGATGGTGGCGGCCGCATAGGGCTGCGAGAACTGCACCTGCTTGGCGCGCTCGGGCGTGATGGCCAGCGAGGCGACCAGCACGTCGACCTTGTTGGTCAGCAGGAAGGGAATGCGGTTCGGGCCGGTCACCGGCACGATGTTGGCCTTGACGCCCCAGTCCTTGGCCAGCAGCTTGGCCACGTCGGCGTCGTAGCCGTCGGGCTGGTTCTGTGCATTGGTGGTGCCGTAGGGCGGAAAGTCGACCAGCATGCCGATGGTGATCTCGCCCTTCTTCTTGATGTCGGCCACGGACTGTGCCGAGGCGAAGGAGGCGAACACGGTGAGCGCGGCGCCCAGTCCCAGGGATGCGAGGGCTGCCAGCGCTGCGCGGCGGGTGGTGGTACGGGTCATGGAAAGTGTCTCCTGGATAAAGAAGGAAGCAATGAGAAAGGGAAAGGAATCAGCGGGCCAACGCACGGGCACGCTTGCGCTCCATGCGGGCTGCAAGCAGCGACAGCGGCCAGCAGATCGCAAAGTAGATGGCAGCCACCACCGAGAACACGACCAGCGGCTGGAAGGTGGCGTTGTTGACGATCTGCCCGGCGCGCGTGACCTCGACGAAGCCGATGATCGCGGCAAGCGACGTGCCCTTGATGATCTGCACCACGTAGCCCACCGTGGGCGCGAGCGCGATCTTCAGCGCCTGCGGCAGCACCACGTCGCGCATGCGCGCCGCATACTTGAGGTTGAGCGCCTGAGCGGCCTCCCACTGGCCGCGCGGAATGGCCTCGATGCAGCCGCGCCAGATCTCGCCGAGGAAGGCGGCGCTGTTCAGGATGAGCGCGACGCCGGCCGCCACCCAGGGGTTGATGTCCAGCCCCAGCACCGGCGCGCCGAAGAACACCAGGAACAGCTGCAGCAGCAGCGGCGTGCCCTGGAAGATCTGGATGAAGGTGGTCGACACGCCGCGCGCCCACGCCGACTCCGACGTGCGCATGAGCGCGATGATCAACCCCAGGATCGCGCCGCCCACGAAGGCAATGGCCGACAGCGCAAGCGTCCACTTGGCTGCTTCGAGGATGAAAAGGAATTCGGGAAAGCCGAAGGTACGCATGGTTTTTTCCTGCTCCGCTCTGGGGCCTGCTACCGGCGGTCCGGGTAATTGAGCGTGCGCTTGTAGATCAGCTTGAACATCGCCGAGAAGGCCAGCGCCAGCGCCAGGTAGATGGCGGCCACCACGATGTAGATCTCGAAGCTGCGGAAGGTCTGCGACTGCAGGTTGGCCGCCACCGAGGTCAGGTCGTCGGCCGAGATGACCGACACCACGGCCGAGCTCAGCATCAGCAAAATGAACTGGCTCGTGAGCGCCGGGTAAATGGCCTTGAGCGCGGGCTTGATGATCACGAAGCGGAAGATCTCCCAGGGCTTGAGGTTGAGCGCCCGGCCCGCCTCGATCTGCCCCTTGGGAATCGACTCGATGCCCGCGCGGATGATTTCCGTGGCGTAGGCGCCGAGGTTCACCACCATGGCCACCAGCGCGGCCGTCTGCGGCGACCAGCGCAGCCCGATGGCCGGCAGCGCGAAGAAAAAGAAGAACAGCTGCACGAGGAACGGCGTGTTGCGGATCACCTCGATGTAGGCGTTGACGATGAAGCGCAGCCAGCCCGGCCCCGAGGTCTTGCCCCAGGCGCAAAAAATCGCGACCACCAGGCCCAGCAGCGTGGCCACGAGCGAGAGCTGGATCGTGATCCAGGTGCCCTTGAGCAGCAGCGGCCAGGCAGCGAAGACGGCGTCGAATTGAAACTGGTAGTTCATGGGTGGGGCGAGCACGGCATGGCCGCGCGCATGCCTCGAAAGCAATGCTTGCAGCTTATATGAAACCGGTTTCAGGCCAAGCCAGGGATTTCCCTAGGTCAGTGTTTCGACAGCCCTTCTGCCTACACTCGCGCGATGCTGAATACATCCGAGGCCATCGCGTCCGCAGGGACAGTTGCCCCCCCTGCCGTGCAGCATTTCCGGCAGGCCCTGCTCTGGCCCCTGCGGCTCGTGCCGGCGCCCGACGCCAAGCCCACGCACCACGGCCCCTGGCACCTGCTGCGCGAGATGGGCGAAGCCTCGCCCTGGCGCGAGGAGATCGACGAATACACCGGCGACAGCAGCCGCTTCCACGAGCGGCACTACAACGAGTTCGTGAGCTTCCTGCCCTACGTGCAGCGCTTTCTCTACGGCGAGGGCCGCTCGAAGAACAAGAACGGCGCGGACACCGGCAGCGACGGCGATTCGCCGATGCGCATCTTCCGCCGCCACGACATCGCGGCCGTGCGCGTGGTGGCGCAGCAGGGCGACGCGCCGATCACGCTCGACGTGGTGCATTGCGACCTGTATTTCTTCTTCGACATCGACGTGGTGCTGCTGAACCTGGAGGTCGGCGCCAACCACCTGAGCCTTGCACAGGCGCAGGACCTGCTCTACCGCTTCGGCCGCGCCTACCCCGCGGGCTGGAACGCCGAGGGCGGCGCGCTGCATTGCATGGCCAGCGTCGAATGGCTGGCCGCCGACGGCCGTGTGCTCGCGCGCTCGGATGCGCAGCAGCGCGAAGCCTTTCTCTCGCACGTGGCCCAGCACCGCGCACCGCGCATCTCGGCCCACTGGGCCTACCTGATGCAGCCGCTGGTGAGCGACCATTCCGACGAGCCCGGCGCGCTGCGCTACCGGCAGATCGAGTACTACCGCATGCCGCTGATGGCCTACCTTTCGCTCGACGATCCCAAGCGCCTCTCGCGCAACGACTTCATCCGGCTCGGTCTCGTCACCGGCGCCGCCGAGGCCGATGCAGCGCAACGCGCCCACCTGCCCTACGCGGAGCAGCATCTGGAGGACTTCGAACGCCGCTACTGCTACGACCGCTTCTGGGTCGATGCGGGCGCCGCGCCCAACACGCGCTACCTGTGCAACGGCCATGCGCTGATCGTGGTGGGCGATGCCCGCTCGGAGTTCTTCTGCTGCCGCGACCGCGGCGTGCTCGCGCAGTTCCGCCACCAGCACTTCCTGCTGTTCCTGATTGCGCATTTCCAGAAGGCGGCGCTCTTGATGTTCTCGGACCAGCTGGTCGAGGCGCTCAAGCGGCTCGACATCCACAGCACACCGAGCGTGAAGCAGTTCAAGCGCGCGATCCGTTCGAGCTTCGAGCGCTTCCTGCGCTTCACGCACCGCTACTGGTTCCACGAGATCTCGGAGCAGGCGCAGGTGCGCGCGCTCTCCCACATGTGCACCGCGCACCTCGGGCTCGACCCGCTCTACGACGAGGTCAAGGCGCGCATCGCCGACATGAACACCTACCTGGACGCCGACAGCCTGCGCCGGCAGGCCAGCACCGTGGTGCGGCTCACGGTGGTCACGCTGTTCGGCCTGATCGGCACGGTGACGACGGGCTTCCTCGGCATGAACCTGCTGGCCGAGGCCGATGCGCCGCTGTGGCGCAAGGCGCTCTGGTTCGGCGTGGTGTTCGTCTTCACGACCTGGCTCACGATCTACACCATGGTGAAGTCGCAGCGGCTGTCGGACTTCATCGACGCGCTGTCGAACGACCGGCTGAGCTTCAAGGGCAAGCTGGCCGCGCTCGCGCGCGTGTGGCGGCGCGGCGCGGATTGAACGGTCAGAACACGATCTTCGCGCTGGGCACCGCGCGGATCGGCACGCCGAAGCTCGTGATATCCGACAGCGTGGCGTTGTGGTGGGCGCGGATGAAGTCGCCGGTGGCGTGCGGCTTGTCGTGCGAAGTGTGCGCGTCGGCCGCGAGCACGACCTCGTAGCCCAGCGCAGCGGCACGCCGCGCGGTGGTGTCCACGCAGAACTCCGACGAGTAGCCGCAGATCACCACGCACTGCACCCCATGCCCCGCGAGCCATGCTTGCAGCGGCGTGCGCAGGAACGAATCGGCCGTGGCCTTGCGGATCTTGGTGTCGCGCGGATCGACCTCCAGCGCGCCGGAAAGCTGCCAGCGCTCGGAATCGAATTCGAGGTCGACGGCGTTCTCGTGCTGGATGAAAGCCACCGGCACGCCCGCGGCACGGGCACGCGCGGTGAGGCCATTGATCCGCTGCGCAACCTCGGCAGCCTCGTGGGGACGCGGCAGGTCGTCATAGAGGCCACGCTGCATGTCGATGACGAGAACGGCAGTTTTCATGGGGGGAGGAGAAGGCAGGACCCTGGACCGCCCCGAGTATGACGCCGGTGCCCGCCGGAGGGCGCTTTCTTCAACTCCAGGCGCTCACCTCCAGCCGCACCTTGCCGCTGATGCCGGGCGCCGCCGGTGCCGCGCCCAGGCTCGACAGCGGCACGATGAACTGCAGCTTGCCGTCGGCCAGCTGCTTCGGGCTGATCGGCAGCGACGCCTGCCCCGCGGTGTCTGTCTGCCAGCCGTACTTCACGTTCCAGTTCTGCGCCGGGTCGTCGGCCCGGGGCGGCGCGATCTCGATCACCAGCGTGTCGCGGAACAGCGAGCTGCCTTCGTAATGGCCGTCGAGCCAGAACTTCTTGTTCACCTGGTAGTCGGGCACGCGCACGCCGAGCGTCATCGCGTAGGCCAGCGTCGGCCGGTCCTGCTTCACGCGCGCCTTGTTGGCGAGGAACACGGTCGAGAGATAGATCGAGCGGCGCTCGGGCTTCTCGGGGTCGGTCAGTTCCTTGTGCGTGCGGCAGGCGGGCGAATCCTCTTCGGCCACGCGCCGGCTCAGGTACCAGCGCTTGCCGCGGGGCGCGGCCAAAAGCTCGACCTGGTAGAGCGCGTCGATATCGGCGTCCTTGGGCAAGTCGGGCGGCAGGGTCACGCCCTCGACCTCGAACCAGAGATCGACGCGCACGTCGCCGAAGAGAAAACGCACCAGGTTCTGGTAGGCCTCCTCGGAATTGACGATGCCGAAGTAGCCCGAATGCGAACGAAAGGCGTAGGCGGTGGCCACCGGCTTGCTGCGCTTCGCATCGTCGATGGACCAGAGCGAGGCGTTCTCGATGCGCACCAGTCCGTCGCTGCCGTGGCCCGCGAACATGCGCGAGAGGCCCTTGGCGGCCTCGTAATCGCCGCGGTTGGAGCCCACCATGCAGAAGAAGCGCTCGGCCGGAAACGCGGCCGCCGGCAGGTAGTCCATGCGGCCGTCGACCGGCGCCGTGGCCAGGAACTCCGACATGCGCTCGCGGTTGAAGGTGTTCATCTCGTTGGCCGTGAGCCAGGCCGGCACGTTGATGCCGCCCATGTCGATGCCGTTGTGCGGCGTGGCGTAGGTGAACACCTTGTCGACGCAGGCGCGCGCCGCCGCATCGCCGAGCGCCGGGTTCTGCAGGAAGGCACGCACCACCAGCCCGCCCATCGAATGCGCCACCAGGTAGCAGCGGAAATCGGCCGCTGCAAAAGCGGGACCCTCGCGCAGCGCCACCAGGTCGCGCACGCGAAGGATCAGCTTGCTCAGACCCTGCGCATACACCTTCACGTCGCGCGACTTGCCATCGCCGAGCAATTCGGATCCGCTGTCGTAGTAGCGGTAGATGACGATCGATGCGGCCGGAATGCCGTCCACGTCCTTGCCGGTTTCATCGGGCGAAGGCTTCCAGTCGTTGTCGAGAATGTCCAGGCCGTTCTGGTAGACGCTCTGGTACTGGAAGTCGGCCAGGAGGCGCACCACCGGCGATTCGAAGACGAACTTCTGCGCCGGCGCATCCTTCTTCACGGTGGCGCGGTAGACCGTGGAGCCCACGTTGAATCCGCAGAACGGATCGGCGGCGGTGTCGTCGCGCTCGGCCTCTGTCATGGCATAGCCGCGCACGTAGATGATGGGATAGCGGTTGCTGCTCATGGTGTGATCGCCTCCTTGAAGCCCGCGGAACGTGGCGCGCTTCAGTGTGCCGCGCGATCCCGCAGGCAGCCATAGAACGCATGGCCTACGACAAGCGGCACGGGAATGTCCCTGTGCGCCGAATGTTTCTGCCGCTGAAACCATTGGCCGCCACGCGGCGGCTAAGCTCGCGCCGCAAAAACCCGACAACACCTCGCCATGATCTCCTTTCTGAAGCACCGTCTTCGCAGTTATGGCACCTCGCTCTTTGCGGCCGGCTGCGCACTGGTCGCGGGCTGTTCCAGCAACAGCGGATGCGAGGCGCGCTACGACGCATCGCCGCAGTTCAAGGGCTGCAGCTTCCAGAACCTGCCGAATCCGGACGTGCTGCCTTCGGCCAGCGGCTGGCGGATCTGGTCACGCTTCATCGTCGGCGACAAGGTGGGCACCGTGCCGGTCGATCCGATTCCGGTGCGCATGCTGGCCACCGCCGACCTGGAAGCGCTCGACCCCAAGGCCAACCACGTGGTGCGGCTCGGCCATTCGTCGCACCTGCTCAAGCTGCAGGGCAAGTACTGGCTGATCGATCCCGTGTTCAGCGAGCGCGCATCGCCGTTCACCTTTGTGGGCCCCAAGCGCTTCCACAAGCCGCCGCTCACGCTCGAGCAGTTGCCGCCGATCGAAGGCCTGATCCTCTCGCACGACCACTACGACCACCTCGACGTGGCCACCATCGAGTACCTCGCGCAGCGCGTGCAGCGCTACTTCGTGCCGCTGGGCGTGCGCGCGCGGCTGGTGGCGATGGGCGTGCCCGCGGAGCGGGTGACGGAGCTCGACTGGTGGCAAGGCGGCGAGCACGGCGGCGTGAAGCTCACCGCCACGCCGGCGCAGCACTTCTCGGGCCGCACGCTGACCGACCGCGACCGCACGCTGTGGGCTTCATGGGTGGTGCAAAGCGGCGGCCAGCGCATCTTCTACAGCGGCGACTCAGGCTACTTTGCGGGCTTCAAGCAGATCGGCGAACGCTTCGGCGGCTTCGACCTGGCGCTGATGGAAAACGGCGCCTACGACGCCTACTGGCCCGCCGTCCACATGACGCCCGAGCAGAGCGTGCAGGCCTTCGAGGACCTGCGCGGCAAGGTGCTCTATTCGGTGCACAACAGCACCTTCGACCTCGCCTTCCACACCTGGCACGATCCGCTGGACCGCATTGCCGACCTGTCGCAGGCAAAGAAGATCGAGCTGGCCACGCCGGTGATCGGCGAAGTCCTGACCGTAGGCAAGGCGCGCACCAACGAGCGCTGGTGGCAGGGCCTGCGCTAGGAAAACAGGCGCTAGCCGCGTTCCTTGCGCTCGCGCGCCCGGCGCTGCTGCCGGGTCTCGCTGGCCTGCGCCGCGATGCGGTCCTTCTCGCGCTTCTTGGCCCCGCGCTTCAGGCGCATGCGCCGGCCGAACCAGAAGCTGGCAAGGCCCGTGACCAGTGCAACGACGAGGCCGATGACGCTGATGTCGATGCCTCCCATCACAGCACCCGCACGATGCCCGTCGGCTTGAAGCCGAGGTCGGCCGCCTTGCCCTTGCGCGCACGGCTGCCGCGCGCATTGTTGAGCGTGCGGATTTCCAGGGTTTCATCGCGCTCCTTGCCGCCGCGGCCGATGCCTTCGATCTTCACGCTGCGCGTGTAGGCCGCGGCACCCGCCAGCGTGTCCTTGGCGTCGAGGTCGATCAGCGTGAGCCCGCGGCCGCCCTTGGGCAGGCTCTTGAGCTCGGCAATGTCGAAGGTCAGGATGCGGCCGCCGGTCGAGGCGCAGGCCACGTGCGTGGCGGCCGGCATCGGCTCCGCGCCGCTCGCGCCGCCCACCAGCGACGGGCGGCAGAGCTGCTCGCCCTCGCCCACGTCGATGAAGGCCTTGCCGCCGCGCTGGCGCGACATCATGTTCTCGACGGTGGCGATGAAGCCGTAGCCGCCGGTGTTGGCCAGCAGCAGGCTGGCGCCTACCGGGCCCGCGAAGAAGTGAGTGACATGCGTGCCGGCATCGAGCTCGATCAGCGTGGTCACGGGCTGGCCGTCGCCGCGCGCGCCGGGCAGCGAGGCCACGGGCACGGTGTAGACGCGCACCGACTTGTCCTTGGCGGAGCCAAACACCAGCAGCGTGTCGACGCTGCGGCATTCGAAGGCGCCGTAGAGCGCGTCGCCGGACTTGAAGCTGTATTCGGGCGCCGCCGTGCCGTTGGCACCGTTCTTCTCGCTGGCCCAGCCCTTCTGCGCACGCACCCAGCCCTTCTGCGAGACGATCACGGTCACGGGCTCGTCGACCACCTTCAGTTCGGCCACGGCGCGCTTCTCGGCCTGGATCAGCGTGCGGCGCGGGTCCTCGAAGGTCTTGGCATCGGCCTCGATTTCCTTCACCAGCAGGCGGCGCAGCGCCGCCGGGCTGCCGAGGATGTCTTCGAGCTTCTTCTGCTCGTCGCGCAGGCCCTTGAGCTCCTGTTCGATCTTGATGGCTTCGAGCCGCGCGAGCTGGCGCAGCCGGATTTCGAGGATGTCCTCGGCCTGGCGTTCGCTGAGGTTGAAGCGCGCGATGAGCGCGGCCTTCGGGTCTTCCGCCGCGCGGATGATCGCGATCACCTCGTCGATGTTCAGCAGCACCAGCTGCCGGCCCTCGAGGATGTGGATGCGGTCCTGCACCTTGCCCAGCCGGTGCCGCGAGCGCTTCTCGACCGTGACCTCGCGGAACGCGATCCACTCGTTGAGCATCTGGCGCAGCGACTTCTGCGTGGGCTTGCCGTCGATGCCCACCATCGTGAGATTGATCGGCGACGAGGTCTCGAGCGAGGTCTGCGCGAGCAGCGTGGTAATGAACTCTTCCTGGCTGATGCGCGAGGTCTTGGGCTCGAACACCAGGCGCACCGCGGCGTCCTTGCTGGATTCGTCGCGCACCACGTCGAGCACCGAGAGCATCGCGGCCTTGAGCTGGGTCTGGTCGGCGGAGAGCGCCTTCTTGCCGGCCTTGACCTTCGGGTTGGTGATTTCCTCGATTTCCTCGAGCACCTTCTGCGTGCTGACGCCCGGCGGCAGCTCGTTGACCACCAATTGCCACTGGCCGCGCGCGAGGTCCTCGATCTTCCAGCGCGCGCGCACCTTGAGCGAGCCGCGGCCGGTGCGGTAGGCGTCGGCGATGTCGGCCGGCCCGCTGATGATCTGCGCACCGCCCGGGTAGTCGGGGCCGGGCACGATCTGCAGCAGTTCCTCGTCGCTGAGCTTGCCGTTCGACTTGATCAGCGCCACGCAGGCGTCGGCGATCTCGCGCAGGTTGTGGCTCGGGATCTCGGTGGCCAGGCCGACCGCGATACCGCTCGCGCCGTTGAGCAGCGTGAAAGGCAGGCGTGCGGGCAGCAGGCGCGGCTCTTCGGTGCTGCCGTCGTAGTTGGGGATGAAGTCGACCGTGCCTTCGTCGATCTCGTCGAGCAGCAGGCTGGTGATGCGGGCCAGGCGCGCTTCGGTGTAGCGCATGGCCGCGGCGCCGTCGCCGTCGCGGCTGCCGAAGTTGCCCTGGCCGTCGACCAGCGGATAGCGCTGCGAGAAGTCCTGCGCCATGCGCACCAGCGCGTCATAGGCGGCCTGGTCGCTGTGCGGGTGGAAGCGGCCGAGCACGTCGCCAACCACGCGCGCGCTCTTGACCGGCTTGGCGCCCACGGTGCCGTTGGCGCCGCCGAAGCCCAGGCCCATGCGCGACATCGAATACAGGATGCGCCGCTGCACCGGCTTCTGCCCGTCGGACACGTCGGGCAGCGCGCGGCCCTTGACCACGCTGAGCGCGTATTCGAGGTAGGCGGTCTGCGCGTAGTCGGCCAGCGTGAGGGTGGTGTCGCCGTCGGTGGGACCCTGGAGATCGAGCGGAGGTTGGGAGTCGTCCATGGAGAAGAGAGAAAGAGAAACGGTTTCGGGCCGTGCGCTTGCGCGCTCAGCCCAGTGTGAAAGCCTCGTGTACGGCGGACTGCACGGCGCCGCCGAGCACCGCGCCGCCGCCGGCCACGTAAATCCAGTCGCCGATCACCGCGGCGCCCACCGCATGGCGCGGCGTGGGCATCGGCGCATGGCGCTGCCAGCTGTCGGCCACAGGATCGTAGCTTTCCATCTGGCCGAACACCTTGGCCTGCCGCGGCATGCCGCCCACCAGAAAGCCGCCTTCCCCGCCCATCGCGAAGAAGCGGCCGCGGTACACCACGAGGCCATGGCCCGAGCGCGCCGTGGGCAGCGGCGCACGCAGCTCCCAGGTGTCGCGCGCGGGCAGGTAGACGTGGTGCAGGTCGGTGTTGTATTCGAAGGTGTTGAAGCGCCCGCCGATCACGTGGATCTGGCCGCCGTGCGCCACGCAGCCCACGTGGTCGCGCGCGCCGGGCAGCGGCTTGGCGGAGGACCAGCGGTCGGCCTTGGGGTCGTAGACCTCGTGCCAGCCGACGCTCGCGCGTTCGGCGGCAGGCTCGGAGGCGCCGCCGATCAGGTGCAGCACGCCGCCTTGCATCACCGCGGCCGCGGCACCGCGCGGGCGTGGCAGCGGTGCGATGGCACTCCAGCGGTTGGCGGCGATCTCGTAGACGTAGGCGTTGGTGTCGGAGCGGCGGTTCTGCTCGACGAAGCCGCCCAGTGCGTAGACCCGGTCGCCATCGGCCGCCACCGCCACGTGGTTGGCGCCGCGCGGCAGCGGTGCGCCGTCGAGCCAGCGGTCGGCCTTGGGATCGTAGATGTGGTGGTAGTCGCGGTTGACCGCGCCCTCGCCATAGCCGCCGACCACGTGCATGCGCCCTTGCGCCGCGGTGGCCCAGGCCATCTCGCTGCGCGGAATGGGCAGCGCCGCGCGCGGCTCCCAGCGCCCCGCCGGGCCGGCCGGTGCGGCGCTGTCCGTGACGCGCTGGGCTTCCTGCTCGGGCGTCATGTGATGCGGAACGCCGCCCTGCAGCCGCGCGTAGGGCTCCTTCGACGAAGACGCCGGCGGCAGCGTGTCATGCGTGGCCGCGTGCTGCGCGCGCGCGGCACCGGCCACCGCGCAGGCGGCAGTCGCAAGAACGAAGCTTCGGCGGTGCACGAAAAAGGGTTCCTTCATCGGCGAGCAAAGGCGGGGCGGGCCATCAGGACACCGGCGTGTCCGAACCGCCGTCCGGCACCGTCGATGACTCGGGCGCATCGGGCATGGCCGGCATGGCGCCCGGCGAATCGGGCGGCATGTTGCCACGGCCCAGGGCGCCGCCCTTGGGCACCGTGAGCTCCATGCGGATGCGCCCCGGCGTCTTGCCGCCGCGCCCGCTGCCGCCTGCCACGGCCGACGATCCCGCCGCCGACGGCTTCAGGTAGGCATAGAGCTGCAGCACCGTCTGCACGTAGTTCTGCGTTTCCTTGTAGTTGGGAATCTTGTTGCCCGCGCGCTGTACCGCGCCTTCGCCTGCGTTGTAGGCAGCCAGCGCCAGTTCGATCTGGCCCGGGAACATCGCGATCAGGTCGCGCAGGTAGCGCGAGCCCGCGGCAATGTTGACGCGCGGATCGAACAGCTTTTTCTCGATGGTGCTGCGCTTGTCGGCCGCGACGCCATAGCGCTGCGCGGTGGCCGGCATGAGCTGCATGAGCCCCATCGCGCCCTTGGGCGAAACGGCCTGGGCATCGAAGCCCGATTCGGTGGCAATCAGCGCCTGCAGCAATTCGTAGTCGATCGAATGCTTGTTGGCCGCATCGCGCAGCGCGGCCTTGGCGGTCTTGTAGCTTGGCGAGGCTTCGAACAGCGCCAGCAGGGTCTGCGAGGCCTGCGGCACCTTTCCGTCGAGCTTGCGCCCGCCGCGCGCGAACGGCGCCAGGCCCTGCGCGGTGTCGAAGCTCTGGCCGCGGCGAAAGAAGACCTGGTAGCGCTCGTCGATCTTTTCCGACGCGAAGTGCGCCACGCCCTTGCTGTCGATGTAGCCGTAGACGTCAGCGGCGTGCGCGAGCCCCTGCTGCGCGCACAGCAGCAGGGCCAGGAGCAACGGACGCATGAGGTCTGGAATTTTCACGAGGGTGGTCAAACATCGATATCGACATCGTCGGCGCGCAGTTCCATCAGTTCGCGCCGGGCGGCTGCCTCGCCCTTGCCCATGAGCTTGGTGATCTCGCCCTGGGTGGAGCTGAAGTCGAAGCGCCCCAATTGGACCTTCATCAGGCGCCGGGTATCGGGATTGAGTGTGGTTTCCCACAATTGTTCCGCGCTCATTTCGCCCAGGCCCTTGAAGCGGCTGATGCTCCAGGCGCCTTCGCGCACGCCGTCCTTGCGCAGTTTATCGAGCGTGGCCGTGAGTTCGCCCTCGTCGAGCGCATAGACCTTGGAAGCCGGCTTCTTGCCGCGCGCGGGCGCATCGACGCGGAACAGCGGCGGCTTTGCGACATACACGTGGCCGGCTTCGATGAGTTTCGGAAAGTGGCGGAAGAACAGCGTGAGCAGCAGCACCTGGATGTGCGAGCCGTCCACGTCGGCATCGGAGAGGATGCAGATCTTGCCGTAGCGCAGGCCGCTCATGTCGGGCGTGTCGGCGGGGCCGTGCGGATCGACGCCCACGGCCACCGAGATGTCGTGGATTTCGGTGTTGGCAAAAAGCCGGTCGCGCTCCACCTCCCAGGTGTTGAGCACCTTGCCGCGCAGCGGCAGGATGGCCTGGCTCTCCTTGTCGCGGCCCATCTTGGCGCTGCCGCCGGCCGAATCGCCCTCGACCAGGAAGACTTCGTTGTGGCTGGTGTCCTTGCTCTCGCAATCGGTCAGCTTGCCGGGCAGCACGGCCACGCCGGAGCCCTTGCGCTTCTCGACCTTCTGGCCGGCACGCTGGCGCGTCTGCGCGGCCTTGATGGCGAGTTCGGCGAGCCTGCGTCCATAGTCGACGTGCTGGTTGAGCCAGAGCTCGAGCGCCGGGCGCACGAAGCTCGACACCAGGCGCACGGCATCGCGCGAATTGAGGCGCTCCTTGATCTGGCCCTGGAACTGGGGGTCGAGCACCTTGGCGCTCAGCACGTACGAGGCGCGTGCGAACACGTCCTCGGGCAGCAGCTTCACGCCCTTGGGCAGCAGCGAATGCAATTCGATGAAGCCCTTCACCGCGGTGAACAGGCCGTCGCGCAGGCCGCTCTCGTGCGTGCCGCCGGCGCTGGTGGGAATCAGGTTGACGTAGCTCTCGCGCACCGGCTGGCCGTCTTCGGTGAAGGCCACGCACCAGTCGGCGCCCTCGCCCTCGGCAAAGTTGTCGGCGTTCTTGTCGGCATGGCCGCTGCCTTCGAACAGCGGGATCACGGGGTCGCCGTTGAGCGTCTGCATGAGGTAGTCGCTCAGGCCGCCCTTGTAGAGCCACTGCTGCGTTTCCTTGGTCTTCTCGACCGTGAGCGTGACGCTCACGCCCGGCATCAGCACGGCCTTGCTGCGCAGCAGGTGGGTGAGCTCGGCCATCGGCAGCGCCGCGGTCTCGAAATACTTGGCGTCGGGCCAGGCGCGCACGGTGGTGCCCTGCTTGCGCTCGCCGGCCTCGAGCTTGCGCACCTGCAGCGGCTCGATCACGTCGCCGCCGCTGAAGGCCAGCCTGGCGACCGAACCCTCGCGGTGCGTCGTCACTTCGAGGCGCTTCGACAGCGCGTTGGTCACCGACACGCCCACGCCGTGCAGGCCGCCCGAGAAGCTGTAGGCGCCGCCCGAACCCTTGTCGAACTTGCCGCCGGCGTGCAGCCGGGTGTACACGAGCTCGACCACCGGGGCTTTTTCTTCGGGGTGCAGGCCAAAGGGAATGCCGCGGCCGTCGTCCTCGACGCTGACCGAGTTGTCGGCATGCAGCGTGACCTTGATCTTCTTGCCATGGCCCGCCAGCGCCTCGTCGGCGGCGTTGTCGAGCACTTCCTGGATGACGTGCAGCGGGTTGTCGGTCCGGGTGTACATGCCCGGGCGCTGCTTCACGGGCTCGAGGCCCTTGAGCACGCGGATGGAACCTTCCGAGTACCCGGAGGACGCGGACGATGAACTGGGGGGAGTCTTGGGGGGAGTCGCCATGGGGGCGGATTGTAGTCAGTCGCCACCAAACAACTGGATACCCATACAGGCACACTGCGCGTTCACGGCCGGGCCGCCGGCTTTGATGCGCGGCGCGCATCAAAGCCGGCGCCACAAATCATCAATGGCCTTGGCCGCCAGCGCGCCCGCCAAAGTACCCGAGTCGCTACATTCGACGGCATGCAAGCCTCCTCTCCCACTCTCTCGGTCAAGCAGGTGCTGATCTGCGGCGCCATGATCGTCACGCTTTCCATGGGCATCCGCCACGGCTTCGGCCTCTGGCTGCAGCCGATCACGCAGGCGCAGGACTGGAGCCGCCAGACCTTTTCGTTCGCGCTGGCCGTGCAGAACCTGTCGTGGGGCATCTTCGGCGTCTTCGCAGGCATGGTGGCCGATCGCTTCGGCGCCTTCCGGGTGCTTGTCGCCGGCACGGCGTTCTATGCGCTGGGCCTGCTGGGCATGGCGTATTCGCCCACGCCGCTGCTGTTCACGCTGAGCGCCGGCGTGCTGATCGGCGCGGCGCAGGCCGGCACCACCTATGCCGTCGTCTATGGCGTGATCGGGCGCCAGATTCCGGCCGAAAGGCGCTCCTGGGCCATGGGCGTGGCGGCGGCGGCCGGCTCCTTCGGGCAGTTCCTGCTGGCCCCGATCGAGGGGCTGCTCATCAGGCAGCTGGGCTGGCAGAGCGCGCTCGCGGCGGTGGCGATGCTGGCGCTGGTGATCGTGCCGCTGGCCTTCGGCCTGCGCGAGCCGCAGCGCGGCGCGCTCGCGGGGCACCGCGACCAGTCGGTGCTGCAGGCGGTGGGCGAGGCCTTCCGCTATCCGAGCTTCGGGCTGCTGATGGCGGGGTACTTCGTCTGCGGCTTCCAGCTCGCCTTCATCGGCATCCACATGCCGACCTACCTGCGCGACCAGCGCCTGCCGGCCGAGGTGGCGGGCTATGCACTCGCGCTGATCGGGCTCTTCAACGTGTTCGGCACCTACACGGTCGGGCTGCTGGGCCAGAAGCTGGCCAAGCGCAAGATCCTGGCGGCCATCTACCTTGCGCGGGCGGTCTCGATCGCGCTGTTCCTGCTGGCGCCGATCTCGCCGCTCAGTGTGTACGTGTTCTCGGCGGCCATGGGCTTCCTGTGGCTGTCGACGGTGCCCGCCACCAACGCGATCATCGCGGGCATCTTCGGCGTGGCGCACCTGTCGATGCTCAGCGGCTTCGTGTTCCTGAGCCACCAGGTCGGCTCGTTCATCGGCGTCTGGCTGGGCGGCTATCTGTACGACACCACGGGCAGCTACGACATCGTCTGGTACATCGCGATCGCGCTGGGCGTGTTCGCGGCGCTGATCAACCTGCCGGTGAAGGAAAGCGCCATTGCGCGCGGCGGCCGGCCGGTCGCCGTGCCCGGCTGATCCTGGCGAAGGACAATGGCCCCATGATTCCGCAGATGCGCCACCGCCTCGTGCAGGCCGGCTGGCTGGCGGCCGCGTTGGCGGCGCTGGGCGGCGTCTTTGCGCTCTACGTGCACCCGGATTTCCTGGTGACGCTGGTCGACCAGGTCTGGTCCTGCTTCTGATGATTGCTATGAAAAATGCAGCACCTCCGCATGGCGGAACAGCGCCGTCGGAATGGATCGAGCGGTGGTCGCACCTGCTCGCCCCCGGGGCCGCCGTGCTCGACGTGGCCTGCGGCCACGGACGGCACATGCGGTGGTTCGCGGCGCGCGGGCATGCGGTGACGGGCGTGGACCGCTCGGTGGAAGCCGCCGAAGCCGCGGGCGCCTTCGGCCGCGTGCTGGCCGCCGACATCGAGGCCGGCCCCTGGCCGTTCGCGGGCCAGGCCTTCGGCGCGGTGGTCGTCACCAACTACCTGTGGCGCCCGCGCATGGCGGACATCGTGGCCGCGGTCGCGCCGGGCGGCGTGCTGCTGTATGAAACCTTCGCGGCCGGCAACGAGACGGTCGGCAAGCCCTCGCGGCCCGACTTCCTGCTGCAGCCCGGCGAACTGCTGGCCGCATGCAAGGATTTGCGCGTGGTGGCCTACGAGGATGGCTTCCTTGCCGAACCGGCGCGCTTCGTGCAGCGCATCGCGGCCATCCGTGCCGGCGATGCCGGCGCGGGCCAGCCCCCACGCCATCTGCTGCAGGGAAACTGAGCCCGCCGGGGCCGCCGTTTCCGGGGACGCCGGAGTAAGTAGAATCGGCGCTTTCGTCCACCCGACAGAGAGATTCCCCTTGGAGCAACTGACAGGCAGCATCGTCGCTCTTGCCACGCCGATGCACGACGACGGCAGTGTCGACTACCCCGCCCTGCGCCGGCTGATCGACTGGCACATCGACGAAGGCACCGATTGCCTTGGCGTGGTCGGCACCACCGGCGAATCGCCCACGGTCGACGTGGAAGAGCATTGCGAAATCATCCGCGTGGCGGTCGAGCAGGCCAAGGGCCGCGTGCCCGTGATGGCCGGCTGCGGCGCCAACTCGACCAAGGAAGCGATCGAGCTCGCCAAGTTCGCCAAGGGCGTGGGCGCCGATTCGCAGCTGCAGGTCGTGCCCTACTACAACAAGCCGACGCAGGAAGGCCAGTACCAGCACTTCAAGGCCATCGCCGAAGCCGTGGGCGACCTGCCCACCGTGCTGTACAACGTGCCCGGCCGCACCGTGGCCGATATGGCGCACGACACCGTGCTGCGCCTCGCGCAGGTGCCGGGCATCATCGGCATCAAGGAAGCCACCGGCAACATCGAGCGCGCGCAATGGCTCATCCGCGACCTGCCCAAGCACTTTGCCGTGTACTCGGGCGACGACCCGACCGCGGTGGCACTCATGCTCTGCGGCGGCCAGGGCAACATCAGCGTCACGGCCAACATCGCGCCGCGCAAGATGCACGAGCTGTGCGTCGCGGCCATCGCGGGCGACGTGCGGCGCGCCATGCAGATCCAGTTCGAGCTGATGCCGCTGCACCGCCACCTGTTCGTCGAACCCAATCCGATCCCGCTCAAGTGGGCCATGTCCAGGCTCGGCCTGTGCGGCGGCGCATTGCGGCTGCCGCTCACCGAGCTGGCGGAAACGAACCGGCCCGTGGTCGAGGCCGCCCTGCGCGCCACCGGCCTGCTCAAGGGCTGACCCGGCATTCTTCCCGACACCCCCGATCTCTTTTCCCCTTGCCGCATCGAGGTTACGCAACCTTTTGCCTGAACCGCGCTCAGAGAGTGCGGGCAAAGCGGCCCACAGATTGACCGAACCCATTCCAACAAGGAAGACGACGTTGAAGAACCTTTCGCACATTTCGCGAGCTGCACTGCTGGCCACCCTCGTTGTCAGCCTCGCCGCCTGCTCCGTTCTCGAGAGCGACAAGATCGACTACAAGAGCGCCGGCAAGGCCCCGACCCTCGAAGTCCCGCCCGACCTGTCGCAGCTCTCGCGCGAGAACCGCTACGCGGTGCCGGGCGGTGCGGTCACGGCCAACGCCTACCAGGCCGGTGCGGCCAACGCGCCGGGCATTCCCACCGCGGTGGCCAACATCGGCGACGTGCGCATGGAGCGCTCGGGCACGCAGCGCTGGATCGTCATCAACCGCTCGCCCGACCAGCTCTGGGACCCGGTGAAGGACTTCTGGCAGGAAAGCGGCTTCCTCCTGACCACCGAGCAGCGCAACCTCGGCATCATGGAAACCGACTGGGCCGAGAACCGCGCCAAGCTGCCGCAGGACATCATCCGCGGCACGCTGGGCAAGCTGGTCGACTCGGTCTACTCGACCGGCGAACTCGACCGCTTCCGCACGCGCCTGGAGCGCACGCCCACGGGCACCGAGATCTTCATCAGCCACCGCGGCATGCAGGAGGTCTACAACAACAGCCGCCAGGACCAGACCGTGTGGCAGCCCCGCCCGAGCGACCCTGAACTCGAGACCGAGTTCCTGCGCCGCCTGATGGTCAAGCTCGGCGTGACGCAAGAGCAGTCGAAGATCCTGGCCGCCACCACCGCACCGTCCAAGACCGCCGCCGTCGCCAACGTGGGCGGCCAGCCGGTCGTGCAGATCAGCGAAGGCTTCGACCGCGCATGGCGCCGCGTGGGCCTGGCACTCGACCGCACCGGCTTCACCGTGGAAGACCGCGACCGCAGCGCCGGCATCTACTACGTGCGCTACGTGACCCCGAACCCCGACAAGAAGGAGCCCGGCTTCTTCGGCAAGCTGTTCGGCAGCTCCGAGAAGAACGAAGCACCGATCAAGTTCCGTATCCTCGTGAAGGGCGGCCAGGGCGAGAGCACCACGGTCTCGGTGCTGAACGCGAACGGCGCGCCCGAAACCTCGGCCAACGCGCAGCGCATCGTCCAGGTCATCGCCGACGACCTGAAGTAAGCCGCATGCTCCGCTTCCGAAGCCTCGGCAGCGGCAGCACGGGCAATGCCGCGGTGGTGGAATCCACCAGCGGCGGCCGCACCTCGCGGCTGCTGATCGACTGCGGATTCGGCCTGCGGCAACTCGACCTGCGGCTTGCCAGGGCCGGCCTCGCAGCCGGCGACATCGATGCGGTCTTCGTCACCCACGAGCACGGCGACCACATCGGCTGCGCCCACTCGCTGTCGCGGCGCAACCGCATTCCCGTCTGGATGAGCGAAGGCACCTGGCTGGCCACCGGGGCGCGCGATTTCGAAGGCCGGCTCAACCTGGCGCGGGACGACGCCGAGTTTGCGGTCGGCGACATTGCGGTGCGGCCCTTCACCGTGCCGCACGATGCGCGCGAGCCGCTGCAGCTTCGCTGCTCCGACGGCGCGCGCACGCTGGGCGTGCTGACCGACCTGGGCCATGCCACCGCACATGTGCTGGCCCGCCTCCACGGCGTGCATGCGCTGCTGCTCGAGTTCAACCACGACAGCGAACTGCTCGCCAATTCGGCCTATCCGGCCTTCCTGAAACTGCGCGTCGGCGGCAGGCACGGGCACCTTTCGAACGATGCGGCTGCGGAAATCGCGCGCGCGGTGCGCCACGACGGTCTGCGCCACGTGGTCGCGGCCCATCTGAGCGAGCAGAACAACCGTCCCGACATCGTGCGGCGCCTGATGGCCGAAGCCCTCGGCGGGCACGAGGCCGAGATGCTCACGGCCAGTGCGTCAGAAGGCTCGCCCTGGCTGGACGTCTGATCGCGGTGCGGCCCTGTTCCGCGCCTCCATGCAAAAAGCCGCCACGAGGCGGCTTTTTGCTGGGGTGAATGAACACCCGGTTTATTGCTTCGGTGCTTCGTTCTTCTTGGCAGCCTCGGTCGCGGCATTGGCGGCGTCCAGCGCCGAGGATGCACCCGGCGAAGGCGTGGTTGCGGCCGACGAATCGGTGCTGGTCGACGGGGCCGGCGCAGCTGCCGGCGGCGGCGGGGCCGGCTCGGTCACCGGAGCGGGCGGGGGTGTCACAACCGCCGGCGCGGCGTCCTCTTTCTTTCCGCAGGCCACGAGCGCGGCAGCGGCGATCAACGAAGCGAGCAGGACGGACGATGACTTCTTCATGGAATCTCCTTTGGCAATGGATGTCAGGACGAAAAAATTCTAGACCCGCATCGCCGCCCGTTTGTGTCTCGTGGCCTCATTCGCGGCATTGGCTTACAAGCCCAGTGTCGACGCCGGAAATGCAGCAACGCCCGCTCGCCACGACTCATCGATGGTTTCACGCAGTTCGCGCCGCGCACGCGGATCGACGCCGCACAGGCCACGGCTGCGCTCGGCATCGGTGCGGTGGGCAAACCACCCGGGCGTCCAGATGGCGCTCGGCAGCGCGGTGCTGCCCGCCGCCTCTGCACGCACCGCGCGGCATTCGATGATGTGATCCCAGGTGCGCCGCCATGCGACGAAGCGCGCATGTGAACGTTCGACCGCATCGAAACGCTGCGCCAGCAGCACGAAGCGGCGGCCCGTGGCCGACCAGGCCTGGAGCGCCTCGATGCTGGCCCGCTCGCCGAGCGGCCAGTCGGCGAAGTCGGGATCGCAGAAGACCAGCTCCCTCCACCCCTGCCGGGCTGCGCTCGACAGCGCGGCCCGCACCATGCCTGCGAAGGCTTCGGGGCCATCGAAGCGCCCTTCGGGCAAGGCCGGCGCGGCCGCTGTGGAACTCTCACTCGGCATGGGCCCATCCCGCTTCGCACCACTCGGCCAGCAGTGCGAGTGCGCCGTCGCTCGCGCGCGCCAGTTCGCGCGGCCCGAGCGCGCGCCGGTCGGCCAGCCGCCGCATCAGCGTTGCATCGGCGCCGCCTGCGCGAAAGCTCTCGCCATTGATGTAGAGGTGCCGCGCGTCGTAGAGCATGCGCGTGCGGCGGTCGAGCGCCACGGCGTGCAGTTCGGCCGGCACCTCGGCGCCTTGCGGATCGAACCAGACATTGGCCTTCGGTTCGGTCAGCGATTCGCCCAGCGCGCGGTCGACGGCGTCCGGATCGCGCAGCGCGGCATCGACCGCCTTGCGCGCAAAAGCCTGCAGCGCGGCCGGCATGGCGGCCGGCGCCTCGA
The DNA here is from genome assembly GCF_041154485.1 of Variovorax sp. V93. Lineage (NCBI taxonomy): Bacteria > Pseudomonadati > Pseudomonadota > Betaproteobacteria > Burkholderiales > Comamonadaceae > Variovorax > Variovorax sp. V93. The sequence continues at coordinate 3,533,839 of NZ_AP028669.1, forward strand.
CCGCGGGCTGCGTCGGATCGCGGTAGCGCGCCAGCTCGGCGGGCCCTGCATCTTCCAGGGCCTCCGCATACGCCTGCGCCACGCGCGCCAGCAGGTCGGCGCCAAGCTCGCCGGCCGCGGAGGATCGCAGGCCGATGGAGCAGGTCATGCAGTCGTCGCCGACCGCCACGCCGTCGTGCGCATAGCGCGGCGGCAAATACAGCATGTCGCCCGGTTCGAGCACAAAGCTCTGCTCGGGCTCGAAGTTCTCGAGGATCTTGAGCGGCACGCCCTGCTGCAGGCGCAGGTCGCTCTGCCGGCCGATCGACCAGCGCCGCCTGCCCTGCGCCTGCAGCAGGAACACGTCGTAGCTGTCGAAATGCGCGCCCACGCCGCCCTGATCGCTCGCATAGCTGATCATCAGGTCGTCGAGCCGCGCATCGGGCAGGAAGCGGAACTGCTGCAGCAGCGCATGCACGCCGTCGTGATGCAGGTCGACGCCCTGCACCAGCAGCGTCCAGGCCGGCTGCTTGCGCGGCGGCAGCGCGCGCCGCGCGAGCGGCCCGTGCCTGAGCGTCCAGCCGGCCTTGCCGTGGCGGATGAGGCGCGATTCGACGTCCTCGCGCTCGGCCAGGGCAAAGAGCGCGCTGCGCTCTATCGGTGGCACCATGGCGGGTATGGCCTGGCGCACCAGCAACGGTTTCTTCTGCCAATGCCGCCGCATGAACTGCGCGGCGCTCAGGCCGCCGAGCAACGGCAGCGGTTGTGTAATCTCCATGGGAGAATTCTGCAATGGAAATCTCTGAACAATGCGTGGTCGGCCTGACCTGGACGATGAAAGACACCCTGGGCGAAGTGCTGGACGTGCTCGACGAACCGGTGGAATTCATGGTGGGGGGCGATGACCTCTTCGACGTGATCGAAGCTGCCCTGATGGGCCACGAGCCCGGCGCACGGGTGCAATTGCAGCTCGAGCCCGAACAGGGCTTCGGCGACTTCAACGACCAGCTGCTCTTTCTGGAGCCGCGTTCGCTGTTCCCCGAAGGCACCGAGGAAGGCATGACCTTCGACGGTGCCGCCCTGCCCGCAGGCGTGAGCGACGCCATGCCCAAGGACGTGATCTACACGGTGGCCGAGATCTATCCGGACCACCTGGTGCTCGACGGCAACCATCCGCTCGCCGGCATCGCGGTCCGGCTCGACATCACGGTTCGCTCGGTGCGCGAGGCCACCGAAGAAGAAGTCGGCCGCGGCACGGCGGGCACAGCCTTCTTCAAGGTGCCGCCAACCGCGCCGGGCAACGACCTGCTGCACTGACTGCCGGCTGAGCAAACCACGGCAGCAAGCAAAAAGCCGGGCAGTGCCCGGCTTTTTGCTTGCTGCGGCACACCCGCTGCTACATGCGCGAGATCTGGCCGTTGTCGATGCGCACGCGGTCGCCGATGCGCAGGTCGCCCGGATGCTGCACGTCGAAGGCACGGTAGCCGCCGCGGTCGGTCTGCACCGAGATGCGGTAGCTCTCGTAGGCCCGCGGCCCGCTGGCCTGTCCCTCGATGGTGTTGCCCAGCAGCGCACCGCCCACGATGCCCAGGGCGGTGGCCGCGGCGCGGCCGCTGCCGTGCCCGAACTGGTTGCCCACCACGCCGCCGATCACACCGCCCGCCACGGCGCCGCCGCCGGTGGTGCCGGTGCCCGCGGTTTCGCTGCGCAGCACCTCGATGTTGGCCACGTGGCCGTATTCGACATAGGCCGCCTCCTGGTAGGGAACGGCCTGCGGCGGTGCCTGGTAGGGATAGCGCGTGGTGTGATAGACCGGCGCGGGAGCGACGCAGGCCGTGAGCGTGGCAAGCGCCACCACGGAAGCGGCAATGGAAACGAAGCGCGTTGAAATTTTCATGTTGAGAGGCTCCTCGGATAAATCGGCGCATCCCGATGCGCCAAAGCCTGTATCCAACGTCTTGCCCGCTGTGGGGATGACGCAAGACACACACCGAAACGTAAGAGCGCGCCGCGAACCGTCAGTTCCGGTCTTTACGGGCCCGACACCAAGCCGGGCGAGGACGAGGAACGGTCAGTGCTTGCCGGTGGAGCCGTAGCCCCCTTCGCCGCGTTGCGAAGCTGCAAATTCTGTGACCACGCGAAACTGCGCCTGCACCACCGGCACGATCACGAGCTGCGCGAGCCGCTCCATCGGCTGGAGCACGAAAGGCGTGTCGCTGCGGTTCCAGGCGCTGATCTTGAGTTCGCCCTGGTAGTCGCTGTCGATCAGCCCCACGAGGTTGCCGAGCACGATGCCGTGCTTGTGGCCGAGGCCCGAGCGCGGCAGGATCAGCGCCGCATAGGCCGGGTCGGCCAGGTGGATCGCAATGCCGGTGCCCACGAGCTGCCAGGCGTTGGGTTCCAGCGTGACCGGCGCATCGAGGCAGGCCCTGAGGTCGAGCCCTGCGCTGCCGGGGGTGGCATAGGCGGGCAATTGGTCCACCATGCGTGGGTCGAGGATACGAACGTCTACTTTCACTTCTACTTGCCTTGCTTCTGTTGCTGTTCTCTTTGCTTGCGGGCGGCTTCCTCGAGCACCTGCTGCCACTTGGCGACGCCGGGTGAAAGCTTCAGCCCCTTCAACTTGCTGGTGAGCCAGAAAGCCGCGCCCGCCAGGAACACCAGCACGACGAGCGACACGCCGGCCGACCACAGCGCCAGCAGCACCACGGCCCCCACGGCGGCCAGGATCTTGAGCGCCGCGGGTGGCAGCGCTCCGCCGCCTGGCGCGGAGGTATCGCCGTTCGACGATTCGCGGCGCTGGGCGGCGGCGGCCGCCGCGCCCTGCGCGCCCGGTGCGGGGGTGATGCCCACGTCCAGCCCGTGGTCGCCCTCGTGCGCTGCCCGCTTCGGCAATGCGGCCTGGGCCGACAGCCGCTCGACGTAGCTGGCGAAATCGCCATTGGGCGGCGTGTTCCATTGGGGGTTCATCAGACTCTCCAGTCAGGCAGCCGGGCGGCAATCTCGGTCATGAGTTCGCGTGCCAGGGTGAGCTTGGGCGCACGCGGCAGTTCGCGCGTGCTCGTTGCGTCCACCAGCAGCAGCGCATTGTCGTCCTGCCCGAAGGTCAGCGGACCGATGTTGCCGACCAGCAGCGGAATTCCCTTGCGCTCGCGCTTGGCCTTGGCGTGCTCGGCCAGGTTCTCGCTCTCGGCCGCGAAGCCCACGCAGAACAGCTTGCGGGACTGCGCGCGCTCGCTTTGGGCCACAGCCAGCAGGATGTCGGCGTTCTCGACGAAATTGAGCACCGGCGTCTTGCCGCTGCCGTCCTTCTTGATCTTTTGCTCGCTGTGGGTGGCGGGCCGCCAGTCGGCGACCGCGGCCGTCGCTACAAAAATGCTAGCGGACTGCGCGGCATGAAGGGTGGCTTCAAGCATGTCCTGCGCGGAAAGCACGTCGATGCGGCTCACCCCGCGCGGCGTCGGCAGGTGCACCGGACCGGCCACCAGCGTGACTTCGGCGCCGGCCTCGCGCGCGGCGCGCGCAATGGCAAATCCCATCTTCCCGGACGAATGATTGGTGATGCCGCGTATCGGATCGAGCGGCTCGAAGGTGGGGCCCGCGGTCACCAGCACCTTCTGGCCCGCGAGGAGCTTTGGCACGAAGAAGGCCGTGATGTCCTCGAGCAGTTGCGCCGGCTCGAGCATGCGGCCGTCCCCCGTCTCGCCGCAGGCCTGCCAGCCGCTGCCCACACCCAGCACCGTGGCGCCATCGGCCGATACCTGCATCAGGTTGCGCTGGGTGGCCGGATGCGCCCACATCTCGCGGTTCATGGCCGGCGCGATCAGAAGCGGCACGCGCTCCATGGGGCGGGCGAGGCACATCAGGCTCAGCAGGTCGTCGGCCCTGCCCTGCACCAGCCGCGCGATGAAGTCGGCGCTGCAGGGCGCCAGCACGATGGCGTCGGCCTCGCGGCTCAGGTTGATGTGCGGCATGTTGTTGGGCTCGCGCGCGTCCCACTGCGAGGTGTAGACGGTACGCCCCGAGAGCGCCTGCATGGTGACCGGGGTGATGAACTGCTCGGCCGCCTCGGTCATCACGACCTGGACGGTGGCGCCCGCCTTCACGAACAGGCGGCACAGCTCCGCCGATTTGTAGCAGGCGATACCACCGGTAAGGCCCAGGACGATGTGTTTGCCGGCGAGATCTTGCATGAGTCATATTGTTGCTCACATACCGACAAGATCAGGAACGGGATGCCCTTGGCCCGGAGGGGCGCAAAGGGGACACCTATAATCGCAATTTCCCACTGCCCGGATCTCTGGTCCGGAACTGGCATGACCAAATTTGTCTTCGTCACCGGTGGTGTCGTATCTTCCCTTGGCAAGGGAATCGCCTCCGCCTCCCTCGCCGCGATCCTCGAATCGCGCGGCCTCAAGGTCACTCTCATCAAGCTCGATCCGTACATCAATGTCGACCCCGGCACGATGTCACCGTTCCAGCATGGCGAGGTGTTCGTCACCGACGACGGCGCCGAGACCGACCTCGACCTCGGCCACTACGAGCGCTTCATCACCACGCGGATGCGCAAGGCCAACAACTTCACCACCGGCCAGATCTACAAGACCGTGCTCGAGAAAGAGCGCCGCGGCGACTACCTCGGCAAGACGGTGCAGGTGATTCCGCACATCACCAACGAGATCCAGGAATACATCAAGCGCGGCGCCGGCCTCGGCACCGCGCATGAAGTGGACGTGGCCATCGTCGAGATCGGCGGCACGGTGGGCGACATCGAATCGCTGCCCTTCCTCGAGGCCGTGCGCCAGATGAGCCTGCGCATGGGCCCGAACAACTCGGCCTTCGTGCACCTGAGCTACGTGCCCTGGATCGCCGCCGCCGGCGAGCTCAAGACCAAGCCCACGCAGCACACCGCCAAGGAACTGCGCGCCATCGGCATCCAGGCCGATGCGCTGCTGTGCCGCGCCGACCGCCCGATCCCCGACGACGAGCGCGCCAAGATCTCGCTGTTCTCGAACGTGCCCGAATGGGGCGTGATCTCCATGTGGGACGTCGACACCATCTACAAGGTGCCGCGCATGCTGCATGAGCAGGGCCTGGACGGCCTGATCTGCGACAAGCTGCGCATCAACACGCCGCCGGCCAAGCTGCAGCGCTGGGACGAGCTGGTGTACGAGGTCGAGCATCCGCAGCAGGAAGTCAGCATTGCGATGGTCGGCAAGTACGTCGACCTGTCCGACAGCTACAAGTCGCTCAACGAAGCGCTGCGCCACGCCGGCATGAAGAACCATGCGCGCGTGAAGATCGACTACATCGATTCCGAAACCATCTCCCCGCAAGATGTTTCGCGGCTCGCCAAGTACGACGCGATCCTGGTGCCCGGCGGCTTCGGCCAGCGCGGCGTCGAGGGCAAGATCTCGGCCGCCCGCTTCGCGCGCGAAGGCAAGGTGCCCTACCTCGGCATCTGCCTGGGCATGCAGGTGGCCACCATCGAATACGCGCGCCACGTGGCGGGCCTGAAGAACGCCAACAGCACCGAATTCGACCCCGAGACGCCCTGCCCCGTGATCGCGCTGATCACCGAGTGGAAGGACGCCGACGGCACCGTGAAGACGCGCAACGAGAAGTCCGACCTCGGCGGCACCATGCGCCTGGGCGCGCAAAGCTCCGACGTCTCGGCCGGCACGCTGGCCCACAGCATCTACGGCGACGTGGTGACCGAACGCCACCGCCACCGCTACGAAGCCAACGTCAACTACCTCGACGAACTGCGCGCTGCCGGCCTCGTGATCTCGGCGCTCACCCAGCGCGAGCACCTGACCGAGATCGTCGAGCTGCCGCAGGACGTGCACCCGTGGTACATGGGTGTGCAGTTCCACCCCGAATTCAAATCGACGCCGTGGAGCGGCCATCCGCTCTTCAACGCCTTCATCAAGGCGGCGCTCGACCACAAGGCCCGGAGCGCGGGCGGTGCAAAGAACCTGAAGGCGGTGGCATGAAACTTTGCGGATTCGACATCGGGCTCGACCAGCCCTTTTTCTTAATTGCAGGCCCCTGCGTGGTCGAATCCGAGCAATTGCAGATGGACACGGCCGGCACGCTGAAGGAAATCACTTCCTCGCTCGGCATTCCGTTCATCTTCAAGAGCAGCTTCGACAAGGCCAACCGCTCCTCGGGCACCAGCTTTCGCGGCCCGGGCCGCGAAAAGGGCCTGGAGATCCTGGCCAAGGTGAAGCGCCAGCTCGGCCTGCCCGTGCTGACCGACGTCCACACCGAGGAAGACATCGCCGAGGCCGCCAAGGTGGTCGACGTGCTGCAGACACCCGCCTTCCTGTGCCGCCAGACCGACTTCATCCGCGCAGTGGCGCAGTCGGGCAAGCCGGTGAACATCAAGAAGGGCCAGTTCCTCGCACCGCACGACATGAAGAACGTGATCGACAAGGCGCGCGCTGCCGCCAAGGAAGCCGGCCTGCCCGAAGACAGCTTCATGGCCTGCGAGCGCGGCGCGAGCTTCGGCTACAACAACCTGGTGTCGGACATGCGTTCGCTTGCGATCATGCGCGAGACCGGCGCGCCCGTGGTGTTCGACGCCACCCACTCGGTGCAGCTGCCGGGCGGCCAGGGCACGAGCTCGGGCGGCCAGCGCGAAATGGTGCCGGTGCTCTCGCGCGCGGCCGTGGCCGTGGGCGTGGCCGGCCTCTTCATGGAAACGCACCCCGATCCCGCCAAGGCACTGAGCGACGGCCCCAATGCCGTGCCGCTCAAGCACATGAAGGCCCTGCTCGAAACGCTGCTCGCGCTCGACCAGGTCACCAAGAAGAACGCATTTCTAGAGGACGTCTTTCAATCATGAGCAGTGGTTATGTCATCGCCCACGTCGAGGTCACGAACCCGGCGCAGTACGAGGAATACAAGAAGTGGTCGAGTGCCGCCATGCAGGCGCACGGCGCCGAAGTGTGCGTGCGCGGAGGCCAGGTCGAAGTGCTCGAGGGCGACTGGTCGCCCTCGCGCCTCGTCATCCTGAAATTTCCGAGCTTCGAGAAGGCCAAGGCCTTCTACGAAACGCCCGAATACCTGAAGGCGCGCGAAGCCCGTGCCGGTGCCGCGGTGATGCGCATGGTCGCAGTCGAAGGCCTTTGATCAATTGAATAGAGACTGAAAAGAAAGAAGAGAAACGCATGAGTGCAATCGTTGACATCGTCGGCCGCGAAATCCTCGACAGCCGCGGCAATCCCACCGTCGAGTGCGACGTGCTGCTCGAATCGGGCACCATGGGCCGCGCGGCCGTGCCCTCGGGCGCGTCGACCGGCTCGCGCGAAGCCATCGAGCTGCGCGACGGCGACAAGAAGCGCTATCTTGGCAAGGGCGTGCTCAAGGCGGTGGAGAACATCAACACCGAGATCTCGGAATCCGTGCTCGGCCTGGACGCCAGCGAGCAGGCCTTCCTCGACCGCACGATGATCGACCTGGACGGCACCGACAACAAGGGCCGCCTGGGTGCCAATGCCACCCTCGCCGTTTCGATGGCCGTGGCACGCGCCGCGGCCGAAGAGTCGGGCCTGCCGCTGTACCGCTACTTCGGCGGCATGGGCGGCATGCAGCTGCCGGTGCCGATGATGAACGTCATCAACGGCGGCGCGCACGCCAACAACAGCCTCGATCTGCAGGAGTTCATGATCATCCCCGTGGGCGCGCCGAGCTTCCGCGAAGCCGTGCGCTACGGTGCCGAGGTGTTCCATGCGCTCAAGAAGATCCTGGGCGACCGCGGCATCAGCACGGCAGTCGGCGACGAAGGCGGTTTCGCGCCCAGCGTCGAAAGCCATGAAGCGGCCATCCAGCTGATCCTCGAAGCCATCGACAAGGCCGGCTTCGTGGCGGGCGAGCAGATTGCGCTCGGCCTCGACTGCGCCGCCAGCGAGTTCTACAAGGACGGCAACTACGTGCTCTCCGGCGAGAACCTCACGCTCTCGGCCGGCAACTGGGCCGACATGCTCGCGACCTGGGTCGACAAGTACCCGATCATCAGCATCGAAGACGGCATGCACGAAGGCGACTGGGACGGCTGGAAGCTGCTGACCGAACGCCTGGGCAAGCGCGTGCAGCTGGTGGGCGACGACCTGTTCGTCACCAACACCAAGATCCTGCAGGAAGGCATCGACAAGGGCATTGCCAACTCGATCCTGATCAAGATCAACCAGATCGGCACGCTGACCGAGACCTTCGCCGCCATCGAGATGGCCAAGCGCGCGGGCTATACGGCCGTCATCTCGCACCGCTCGGGCGAGACCGAGGACAGCACCATCGCCGACATCGCGGTGGGCACCAACGCGGGCCAGATCAAGACCGGCTCGCTTTCGCGCTCGGACCGCATCGCCAAGTACAACCAGCTGCTGCGCATCGAGGAAGACCTCGGCGACATCGCCAGCTATCCCGGCCGCGGCGCGTTCTACAACCTGAAGTAGCACGCGAAGCCGGCGGCATGCGCTCGCGCCTCGTTCCACCCATCGTGCTGCTGCTGCTGCTGGCCATCCTGCAGTGGCAGCTGTGGAACGGGCGCGGCAGTGTGCGCGACGTGGCGCAGCTGCAGTCCAAGCTGGCGGACCAGAAGGCGGCCAACGCCAAGGCCGTGGTCAACAACGAGCGGCTGGCCTCCGAAGTCAACGATCTCAAGATCGGCCTCGAGATGGTCGAAGAGCGTGCGCGGCAAGAGCTGGGCATGGTCAAGCCCAACGAAGTATTCGTTCAGGTCACCCACTGAACATGACCCCCACGCTCGGTATGTTTGCACGGGGCCGACCGCTGGTGCGTTGATGCCCGAGTTCTTCTCGGCCCCCGCATTCGCGCTCTGGGGCTCACCGGTCAGCTGGCTCGAACTCGTGGCCGCGGTGCTGGCGCTCGCGATGGTCGGCTGCAACATGCGCGAGATCCACTGGGGCTGGCCGCTGGCCATCATCAGTTCGCTGCTCTACGTGGCCGTGTTCGCGCAGGCGCGCATCTACGGCGACGCCTCGCTGCAGGTTTTCTTCGCCGTGGTCGCGCTCTGGGGTTGGGCGCAATGGCTGCGCGGCCACCGTGCCGATGGCAGCGCATTGCGGGTCAGCCGGCTTTCGCCGCGCGGCATCGCGCTGGCACTCGCAGCCTGCGCGCTGGCATGGCCCGCGGTCGCCCTCTTCCTGCGCCGCTTCACCGACACCGACGTGCCCTGGTGGGACGGGTTCTCGACCGGGCTCAGCCTCGTCGGCCAGTTCCTGCTCGGGCGCAAGTTCATCGAGAACTGGCTGGTGTGGCTGGCGGTGAACGTCGTGAGCGTGGGCCTGTTCATCCACAAGGGCCTGTGGCTCACGGTCGGGCTCTATGCCGTGTTCGCGGTGCTCAGCGTGGCGGGCTTTCTTGCGTGGCGCGCGCGCATGCACGGCGGGGCGGCAGCGCGCGCATGACGCCCACCCTGCCGTCCGGATGCGTGATCGCGCTGCTCGGGGCCGAGAGCACCGGCAAGACCGAACTCGCCCGCGCGCTCGCGCAGCGCCTGCAGGAACGCGGCATTGCCACCACGCTGGTGGGCGAATACCTGCGCGAATGGTGCGAGCGCGAAGGCCGCACGCCGCGCCCTGACGAACAGCAGGCCATCGCGCAGGAGCAGACGCGCCGCATCGAAGCCGCGGCCGTTTCGGGTGTGGTGGTGGTGGCCGACACCACGGCTCTCATGACCGCGGTCTACAGTGAACTGCTGTTCGGCGACACCTCGCTGCACGCCGACGCGCTGGCCGCGCAGGCGCGCTGCGCGATCACCCTGCTGACCGCGCTCGACATCCCGTGGATCGCAGACCCCTTGCGCGATGGCGACCACGCGCGCGAACCCACCGATGCGCTGGTGCGCGCGGCGCTGGCGCGTGCGGGGCTTTCCTTCGCCGTGGTGCATGGCACCGGCAGCGAAAGGCTCCGCAATGCATGGAACGCCATCAATTCCATCGCCGGCAACGAAGGCCGGGCCCGCGCGCGCGGCCGTGCCGAATCGAAACCCGCCTCCTGGTCATGGCCTTGCGAGAAATGCTCCGATCCGGAATGCGAGCATCGGCTTTTCAGCGACCTGATCGGACGCCGCGACGACACGCCTTCAACCCCCAGTTCGGAGACCTGATCGATGTTCCCGCCTCGTTTCTCTCGCCCTTGCGGCTTCCTCCTGGCCGCGCTGCTGGCCACGGCTGCCACGGCCGCGCCCGTCGCGGCCACCGTGGAGAACGCCACCACGGCCACCGCCTGCGCCGAGGAAGACAATGTCTCGCTGGTGCTGCGCGGCGAAGGCATCCGGCGCATGCGCGTCGAGGCGCTGCAGCCGGCCTATCTCGACAGCATCGGCAACGACACCACTGCGCCCGATTTCTCGGGCTGCAACTTCGACGGCGGCGCGCATCCCACCGATCCCGCGCACAAGTTCAAGCCGCGCCGCGTGGTGCTGCTCGACGACGCGCAGTGGCGCATCGTCGGCATGACGCTGCCCAGCTTCTGGCGGCCGCAGCAGGTGCCGGTGCGCGTGGGTGCGCGCACCGACCGCGGCTTCCACCTGCTGCAGATCTTCCGCAAGGAAGAAGGCAAGGCGCTCGAAGCGCTGGTGCTCTACCCGGCCGACGGCTATTGGCGCATCAAGCCGCTGCCGCAGGCGCGCTTCGGCGACGGGGTGTATGGCTCGTCGTTCCTGCTCGGCCCGGTCGAACAGGGCAGCCGGCCGGTGGTCGACATCGCGTCGATCCGCATCGTGCCGAAGCCGCTGGCCATCCACCTGCGCTTCGTCGGCGGCGGCAGCGCCGTGGCCAAGGTGTCCGAGATCAGCCGCGAGCGCACCGCGCTCGACGTGACGCTTTCCAAGCCCACGGCCAGCGCGCGGCCCTTTGCCGTGCTGCGCTCGATGTACGTGGCGCCCGACAACGCCGACGTGAGCGAGCTGCGCTGGCAGGAATCGCCCGGGGCCGCGGAACAGGTTCTGCCGCTGCCCGAGGTGAAGACGCTGAACGCCACGCAGGTGCGCTTCGGCCGCAGCCTGCCTTCGCGCCACAACACCAGCGCACCCGACATCGCGTTCAGCGATTTCGACGACAAGGCGCCGCGCTGAGCGAGCGCGCGGCCGGCACATCGGCGCACCGAACCTCGCTCGGCGAAGAGCGTTACTGGACGATCGGGCTGCCCGGAATCTGATCCGTCGGCGGCCTGAAGATCTGCGCCGCATCGACTGCATCGAAGCGGTACTGCTTGCCGCAGAAGTCGCAGCCCACCTCGATGTCGCCGCGCTCGGCCAGGATTTCCTCCGCCTCCTCGACGCCGAGCCCCCGGATCATCTGCGCCACGCGGTCGCGCCCGCAGGTGCACGCGAAGTGCGGGCCCAGCAGGCCCGCCTGCGGCTCGAAGCGCAGCAGCTTTTCTTCCCAGAACAGGCGGCGAAGAATGGTCTCGATGTCGAGCGTGAGCAGTTCGTCGCGCGTGAGGCTCGAGGCGAGGATCGAGATGCGGTTGTAGTCCTCGTTGCGGCCGATCTGGTCCTGGTTGGTCTGGTCGTGGTCCTTGCCGGACGTGCCTTCGAGATTGCCTTCACCCTTCATCGGCAGGCGCTGGATCAGCAGGCCGGCCGCCACCTGGTCGTCGGCCGCGAGCACCAGCGTGGTGTCGAGCTGCTCGCTCTGCAGCATGTAATGCTGCAGCACGTCGCTGAGCCGGCCGAGCTTCTCGCCCTCGTCGTCGAATAGCGGCACCACGCCCTGGTAGGGCGTCGTGCCCGGCAGCTTGTCCTTGGGGTCGAGCGTGATGGCGCAGCGGCCCTTGTTGCCGACGTTGACCATCTCGGGCAGGCGCGCATCGGCCGGCAGGTCGCCGATCACCTTGGCGGTAGCGCGCAGGCTCAGGTCGGGCTTGGCTTCGGCCACGGCCACCTTGACCGGGCCGTCGCCGAAGATCTGCAGGATCAGCGCACCGTTGAACTTGATGTTGGCCTGCATCAGCGTGGCCGCGGCCGTCATCTCGCCGAGAAGTTCGGCCACCGGCGGCGGGTAGGCGCCGGTGGCGGTGTTGGAGGCGCGCCGCGCCAGGATTTCCTGCCACGCATCTGTCAGGCGCACGATCATGCCGCGCACCGGCAGGCCATCGAACAGGAATTTGTGCAGCTCGCTCAAAACGGATTCTTCTTTCTGTTGGGCCTGCGCAGTGTCAGGCGATTTTCTTCAAGCCCTTCGCATAGCGAATGGCATTTGCTACGTAATGGTCGGAGCCGTGCCGCAGTCGGGCAGCGTCTTCGTCGCTGATCGTGCGCATCACCTTGGCGGGCGAGCCGAAGATCAGGGAATTGTCGGGAAACTCCTTGCCCTCGGTCACGACGCTGCCGGCGCCAACAATCGAATTGCGGCCGATCTTCGCGTTATTCAAGACCACGGCCTGGATGCCGATCAGCGAGTTGTCGCCGATGGTGCAGCCATGCAGCATGACCTGGTGGCCGATGGTGACGTTCTCGCCGATGGTGAGCGGGCTGCCGGGGTCGGAATGCAGCATCGACATGTCCTGCACGTTGCTGTTGCGCCCGATGGTCATCTTCTCGTTGTCGCCGCGCAGCACCGCGCCGAACCAGATGCTCGCGTTGTCGCCCAACTGCACGTTGCCGATCACCTCCGCGCTGTCGGCGACCCATGCACCGGTGCCGAGTTGCGGCGCAACGCCGTCGAGTTCATAGAGGGCCATCGTGGAGTCTCCGGGGGCAAAACCTAGAATTGTAGGGATGCACCCCCGATTGAGCGCGCTGGCCGCGCTGCGACTCACCGACCCTGAACAGAAGATTGCCGCAACGCGCGCCACCGCTGCCCTCGCCGCTACCGATTCCATAGCAACCGACCCTCTGCGCGTCGTGGGCGATGACATCGGCGTGCCGGGCCGCCCCGAACGGCCGCTGCGCGTGGCCGCCACCGCCGTGCAAAAGCGCTCGCCTTTCACGCCCGAAGGCCGCGCCGCGCTGATCCATTCGATCTGCCACATCGAGTTCAACGCCATCAACCTCGCGCTCGACGCCGTCTGGCGCTACGACGGCATGCCCGAGGCCTACTACCGCGACTGGCTGCGCGTGGCCGACGAGGAAGCGCAGCACTTCACACTGCTGCATGCGCACCTGCAGGACATGGGCTGGCGCTATGGCGACTTCCCGGGCCACGACGGGCTCTGGAGCATGTGCGAGAAGACGAAAGACGACGTGCTCGCGCGCATGGCGCTGGTGCCGCGCACGCTCGAGGCACGCGGGCTCGACGCCACGCCGCTCATCCAGGCCAAGCTCAGGCGCGTCGACACGCCCGATGCGCTGCGCGCGGTCGAGATCCTCGACATCATCCTGCGCGACGAGGTGGGCCATGTGGCCATCGGCAATCGCTGGTACCGCTGGCTCTGCAAGCGTGCGGGCCGCGACCCCGAGGCGACCTATCCCGAACTCGTGGCGCGCTACGAAGCGCCGCGCCTGAAGCCGCCCTTCAACCTCGAAGCCCGCGGCCGGGCGGGCTTCAGTGCCGAGGAGCTGCGCGCGCTCTCGGCCGCCGCCAAGGACTGAACGGGAGGCCTACGCGGGCCTGGCGTGCACCACCAGCTTGGGCGTGAAGTACTGGAGCACCTCGCCGCGCTGGTTGAGCGTGCGGCAGCGCATCGTCACCATCGCGCGGCCGGGCTTGGAGCGCGAGGGCGTGATGTCGAGCACCTCGCTCACCACGTGCAGCACGTCGCCGGGCCGCGTCGGCTTGGGCCACTGCAGTTCGCCGCCCGAGCCGATGATGCCTTCGGCCAGCGGAATGCCGCTTTCCACCATCAGCTTCATGGTGAGCGCCGCCGTGTGCCAGCCGCTGGCCGCAAGGCCGCCGAAGAAGGTGTTCTTCGCGGCCTCTTCGTCGGTGTGGAAAGGCTGCGGATCGAACTGCGATGCAAAGGCCTTGATCTGCGCCGCGTCCAGCGCGTATTCGCCGCTCTGGAAGCGGTCGCCGACCGACAGGTCTTCGAGATACAGCGCGCGCTTGGCGTCCGTGTCGTCAGGGAGTGCCGCCATGGGAGTTCCTTGTAGTGCCTGCGCGCATTCTCGAACAAGCGCTCAGACGCGCTCGAGAATCGTGGCAATGCCCTGCCCGCCCCCGATGCATTGCGTGGCCAACGCATAGCGGCCCTTCTCGCGCGCGAGCAGCGACGCCGCCTTGCCCGTGATGCGCGCACCGGTCGCACCCAGCGGATGGCCGATGGCAAGGCCGCCGCCGTCGAGATTGATCTTCGCCGCATCGAGGCCGAGATCGCGGATGCAGGCCAGCGCCTGCGACGAGAAGGCCTCGTTCAGTTCGATCACGTCGAGGTCGGCGGCCCCGAGCCCGGCGCGCGCCAGCGCCTTGCGCGTTGCGGGAATCGGGCCGATGCCCATGATGGCCGGATCGACGCCCACGGTCGCGAACGACCGGATGCGCGCGAGCGGCTGCAGGCCGTGCTTCGCGGCGAAGGCATCGCTGGTCACGAGCACGGCGGCGGCGCCGTCGGTGAGCGGCGAAGAGGTGCCGGCCGTCACCACGCCATCGGCACGGAACGCCGGCTTGAGGCCCGCCAGCGCCTCGGCCGAGGTGGCCGGGCGGATGCAGCCATCGACATCGACCATCTCGCCCGAAGCCAGGCGCACCGGCACGATCTCGCCCGCCAGACGCCCTTGCGCGCGCGCGGCGGCGGCCTTGCGGTGCGACTCGACGGCGAAGGCCTCCTGGTCGGCACGGCTCACGTTCCAGCGCTGCGCGACGTTCTCGGCGGTGTCACCCATCGAGATGTAGGCATCGGTGCTTTCCTTCAGCTCCGGGTTCGGCGAGAAGTTGAAGCCGCCCTGCGGCACCATCGTCATCGACTCCACGCCCACGCACAGGAAGGCCTCGCCCATGCCCGCCTCGATCTGCGCCGCGGCAATGTGCACCGCCTGCATCGACGAGCCGCAGAAGCGGTTCACCGTCATGCCGCCCACCTCGTGCGGCAGGCCGGCCAACAGGCCGACGATGCGCGCGAGGTTGTTGCCCTGCGAGGCCTCGGGGTAGGCGCAGCCCAGGATGATGTCTTCGAGCAGCGCGGGATCGAGGTCGGTGCGCTGCAGCAGGCCGCGAACCACGCCGGCGGCCAGCGTGTCGGGGCGCACCTCGGCGAGCACGCCCTTCTTCGCGAAGTGGAAAGGCGAGCGCGCATAGGCGGAAATGACGGCTTTCATGGGAACACTCCTTGATCAAAACCCTACCATCCAATCGGTAGGCAACGAGGTCAAAAAATAGGCACGCGCTGCGTGCCCGCGATGCCGCCCGGCGATCAGCCAGGCAATGAACTCCTGAGCTGCGCAATGGCCTCGTCGAAGTCCTCGACGCGTCCCGTCATGCGCGATGCGAGCAGCGCGCCCTGGCACACCGCAAACACATAGGCCGCCTGCGATGCAAGCGATGCACCCTTCTTCTGCCGGGCCGGCGCCAGCGTGCCCAGCACGCCGGTGAGCCACAACACCTGCGTGTTGCGCAGTTCCTGCACGGCCTCGCGCAGTTCCTTGTCGATGCAGTCCCAGCCGGGCGTCAGTGCCCCCGCGGGACACATGCCCGAGCCCGCCTTGAGCGTGTCGCGGTACATGCGGAAATAGGATTCGAGCGCGTCCTTCGGCGTGCGCACCCGCGCCGCGTCCCAGTCCTTGAAGAGCTGCGTGGCCTGGCGGATCACCGCGATGCCGAGCGCTTCCTTGGTCGGAAAGTGGTGGTACAGGCTCGCCTTGCGGACGCCGACCGCATCGGCCACGTCCTGGAAGCTGAAACCCAGGTAGGAACGCGTTTCGATCAGGTGCCGCGCCACCCCGAGGATCTGCTCCCGGGTGCTGCCGGCGGCGAGTGCGGTCGAGGAAGCGATGGCGCTGCTCATCTACCTACTATAAGGTAGGGAAATTGAGCGCGCAAGCCGCAGGGTCAATCGGCCTTGATGTTCGCGGCCTTCACGATGCGCGCATTGCCTTCGAACTCCGAGGCGATCTCCGCGGCGAAGGCCGAGGGGCTGCCTCCGGTCGGCACGTTGTCGGTGGCCGTGAGCTTGGCGCGCAGCTCGGGGCTGGCCAGGGCCTTGTTGATCTCGGCGTTGTACTTCTCGATCAATATGGGCGGCGTGGCCGCGGGCGCAAAGACGCCGAACACCGAATTGATGTTCGCCGCCTTGAAGCCCAGCTCGCCCAGCGTGGGCACCTGCGGCAGGCTCTCGAGCCGCGCCGGCGCACCCACGGCCAGCGGACGCAGCTTGCTCGACCGGATGTGCGAAGTGAGCGTGGGGCTCGCGTTGCTCGAGAGAATCTCGAACTGGCCGCCAAGCGCATCATTGAGTTGCTGGCCGCCGCCCTTGTAGGGCACGTGCGTGATGTCCACGCCCGCGGCCGCCTTCACCTGCTCGAGCACGATGTGGCCGAGCGATGCCGGCCCCGAGGTGGCCCAGCGCACCGCGCCGGGCTGTGCCTTGGCATCGGCGATCAGCGCGCGGAAGTCGCGCGCCCTGCTGGCCGGCGTGGCGATCAACAGCACCGGCGAATACATCACGCTCGCCACTGGCGCGATGTCCTTCAGCGGATCGAAAGGCAGCTTGCCGAGGTGCGGACTCAGCACCAGCGGGCTGATGGCCGAGAAGCCCAGCGTGGCACCGTCGGGTGCCGCCTTGGCGACGGCATCCATGCCGATGGCGCCACTGGCGCCGGCGCGGTTGTCGACCACCACCGTGGTGCCCATCTGCGCGGCGAGCCTGTCGCCGAGCGCACGCGCGACCACGTCGCTGACGCCGCCCGCGGGGTACGCCACGATGAGGCGGATGGTCTTGGGAACGGCCTGGGCCTGGGCCACGGCGGCAGTACAGAGCGTCGCGGCGGCGAAGAGCCACGACGGCTTGAACGGAAAATGCATGATCTCGAAAAAAGCTGAACGGATCAGCCATTCTGAACCAGGCGCGCGAGCGTCATCGCATTGCCCACCGCCGCGCCGCCCGCGGTGTTGTCGAGGATGCACCAGCACGCGGCGCCCTCCTCCCGCGCTTGCATCAAGCGCTGTGCGAGCCGCGCGAGCAGCGCATTGTCGTAGGCCGACCAGTAGCGCCGCGGCGATCCGTGCAGCCGCAGATAGACGAGGCCGGGCCATCCGCCGGGCGCGGCCGCTTCGCCGAACAGCACCGGATCGGCCAGCACCCGCCCGATGCGCCAGCGCGCCAGCAGCGACTCTGCCGCGGGCACGAACCAGCTGCGGTGCCGCGGCTCCAGCGCCACCGCCCCGCCGTGCCTTCGCCGCAGGTCGGCAAGGAACCGGCGGACCACGCGCTCGTCGAAGGCCAGGCTCGGCGGCAGCTGCACGACCAGGCAGCCGAGCCTGTCGGCCAGCCCCATCGCCTGCGCCAGGAATTCATCGAAGGCCGGCATTGCGCCGGCCAGCGGCCTTGGGCAGCTTGACCGCGAAGCGGAAGTCCGGGGGCGTGCTCGCGGCCCAGCGCGCGTAGGTCTCGCGCCGGTGCGGGCGGTAGAACGAGGTGTCGATCTCGGCCGCGCCAAAGCGCTGTGCATAACGCTGCAGGTGCGAGCCCTCGGGCGGGAACTCGCTCCACAGCGCGCGCGGCAGGCTCCAGCCAGCGCAACCGATGCGCAGCGATGCGGGCAGCGGCTCAGCCGCGTGGATGGTGTGCGGCATGCAGTTGCTTGAGCCGTTCGCGCGCCACGTGGGTGTAGATGGTGGTCGTGGAAATGTCGGCATGGCCGAGCAGCAGCTGCACCGCGCGCAGGTCCACGCCGTGGTTCAGCAGGTGCGTGGCGAAGGCATGGCGCAGCGTGTGCGGCGACAGCGGCACGTGGATGCCGGCCGCGGCGGCCTGCTTCTTCACGATGATCCAGAACATCACGCGCGTCATGCCCGCGCCGCGCGCGGTCACGAACAGGTCGGGCGTCTGCTGCCCATCGAGGATGGCGGGGCGCGACTCTTCCAGGTAGCGCTCGATCCAGCGCCGCGCCTCGCCGCCGAAGGGCACGAGGCGCTCTTTGCTGCCCTTGCCGAGCACGCGCAGCACGCCGTCGTTCAAACTCATGTCGATGACCTTGAGCGCCACCAGCTCGCTCACGCGCAGGCCGCTCGCATACATCAGCTCGAGCATCGCGCGGTCGCGCAGGCCGAGCGGGGTTTCCACGTCGGGTGCGGCCAGCAGGTCGTCCACCTGTTTTTCCGACAGCGTCTTGATGGCCCGCGGCATCTGCCGCGCGGGCGCAAGCCGGATGCTCGGATCGGCCGCGATGCGGCGCTCGCGCAGCGCCCAGCGGTAGTAGCGCTTGAACACCGTGAGCCGCCGGTTGGCCGAGGTGGCCTTGCCCTTGGTCGACAGGCGCGCACCCATGTAGGCCTGCAGGTCGGACTCCTGCGCCGTATCGAGCGCGCCGCCGCTGCGCTGGCTGCCAAGCCACTGCGCGAACAGCGCGAGGTCGCGGCGGTAGGCGGCCAGCGTGTTCTTCGACAGCCCGTCCTCGAGCCAGAGGGCATCGATGAAGTCGTCGATCTCGGGGGTTCGTGTGGCGGCGGCCTCGGTCATGCGCTGCAAGATAACAAAAAGAAAAGCCGCCCGTGGCGCGGGCGGCTTCGGCAGGGTTGGCGAGGCTCAGTCCAGCTTGAGCTTCTGCTTCACCACCACCTGCTTGTAGACCTCGTATTCGGCCTTGATCTGCGCGGCGAACTGCTCGGGCGTATTGGCCACGATCAGCGAACCCGTGTCTTCGATGCGTTTCTTCACGGCCGGGTCTTCCACCGCCTTCTTCACGCCGGCGCTGATCTTGTCGACCACTTCCTTCGGCAGGCCCTTGGGGCCGAGGATGCCGTAGTACGCCATGCGGTTGACCGGCTCGAGCCCCACTTCCTTGAAGGTCGGCACGTTGGGCAGCGCGGCCAGGCGCTGCGGCGCCGACACCACGATGGGCACCAGCCGGCCGCTCTGGATGAAAGGCATGGCCGAGGGGATGTTGTCGAACATGATCGGCACCTGGCCGGCCACCACGTCGTTCAGGGCCGGGCCCGCGCCGCGATAGGGAATGTGCGTGACGAAGGTGTTGGTGAGGCTCTTGTAGAGCTCCATCAGCAGGTGGCCGATGCCGCCGGTGCCCGACGAGGCATACGAATACTTGCCGGGATTCTTCTTGAGCTCGGCCACGAATTCCGCGTAGTTCTTGGCCGGGAAGCTCGGGTTGACCGCAATGATGTTGGGCGTGGCCGCGATGTTGATGATCGGCGTGAAATCGTTGATCGGGTCGTACGGCACCTTGGGATTGATGGCCGGGTTGGCGGCCGTGCTCGAGACCGTGGCAACGCCGAGCTTGTAGCCGTCGGGCGTAGCGCGCGCCGTTTCGGCCGCACCCACGATGCCGCCGCCACCCGCGCGGTTGATCACCACCACCGGCTGGCCCAGCACCTTGCCGAGTGGATCGGAAATCACGCGCGCCACGATGTCGGTCGTGCCGCCCGGTGCAAAGGGCACGCTCAGTTCGACCGGCTTGTTCGGGTAGCCCTGCGCGAAGCTCTGGCCCGCAGCCGCGACCAGCGCGGCGGCTCCCACCATGGCGCCCCATTGACGACGTTGCATCTATAACTCCTTGATTGACTGATTGATGTCGAAAAACCAAAGCCCCGGATGCTAGCGGCTTCGCACCTCGCCGGTGCTGTGGATTACCCATGGTCCGCCGCGGTTTATGCTCGAGGCGGTGAACTTCGCACAGCTGCTCTTTCCGGATTTTTCGCTCATTGCCATCGGCTGGTTGCTTTGCCGCTACACGGCGCTCGACCGCCGCGTCTGGGACCAGGTCGAAAGCCTGGTCTACTACTTTCTATTTCCGGTGCTGCTGTTCCACTCGATCGTGCGCAGCCCGCTCGATTTTGCCGCCACCTCGAGCCTGCTCACCGCGGGCGTGGGCATCGGCCTCAGCGGCATCGCGATGGCCTACGCGCTGCCCCATGTGCCCGGCCTGCGCTCTCACATCGACCGCCGCGACCATGCGGCCAGCGCGCAGATCGGGTTCCGCTTCAACTCCTTCATCTGCCTTGCGCTCGCCGAGCGGCTGGCCGGTGCGCAGGGCCTGTTGCTGATCGCGGTGCTGATCGGCGTGTGCGTGCCGATGTTCAACATCGCGGCCGTCTGGCCGATGGCGCGGCATGCGCAGAGCGGCTTCGCGCGGCAGCTGGTGCGCAATCCGCTGATCGTCGCCACGCTGGCCGGCCTGCTGGCCAACGTGCTGGGCTTCACCGTTCCGAACTGGGCCACGCCCACGCTCGCGCGCATCGGCGCCGCTTCGCTCGCGCTCGGCCTGCTGGCCGCCGGCGCGGGCATGCAGTTCGCGAGCCTGGGGCGCGGCAAGGTGCTTGCGGTGTCGGTGCTGTCCATACGGCACCTGCTGCTGCCGCTGGTGGCATGGGGCCTGTCTCTCGCGCTGCGGCTGGACGCGACGCAGGCTGCCGTGCTGATGGCGTTTTCCGCCGTGCCCACGGCCTCGAGCGCCTATGTGCTGGCAGCGCGCATGGGCTACAACGGACCGTACGTGGCGGGTCTCGTGACCCTGTCCACGCTGCTGGGCGTGGCGAGCCTGCCGTTTGCGCTGGCGCTGCCGCGCTGAGTTGGTTCAGCGCCCGGGGCGCTGCGCCAGCGCCCACGCCACGTGCTCGCGCACCAGTTCGCTCGGGTCCGATGCCCGCGTGGCCAGTGCCTCTGCGGCGCCGCTCTCGCCCGCACGCAGTGCGTTTCCGAGGGCCACGGCGATGTTGCGCAGCCAGCGTTCATGCCCGATTCGGCGGATCGGGCTGCCCTCGGTGAAGCGCAGGAAATCTTCCTCGCTCCAGGCAAAGAGCGCGGCCAGCGACTGGCCGGTCAGCCCTTCGCGCGCATCGAAGTCGGGCAGCGCGCTCTTCTTCGCGAACTTGTTCCAGGGGCAGATCAGCTGGCAGTCGTCGCAGCCGTAGATGCGGTTGCCCATCAGGGGCCGAAGCTCCAGCGGGATCGGGCCGCCGTGCTCGATGGTGAGATACGAAATGCAGCGCCGCGCATCGAGCCGGTATGGCGCGACGATGGCCTTTGTCGGGCACACGTCGATGCAGGCGCTGCAACTGCCGCAGTGCGCGCTGACCGGCTTGCTTTCGGGCAGCGCCATGTCGACGTAGATCTCGCCCAGGAAGAACATCGAGCCCGCGCTGCGGTCCAGCACCAGCGTGTGCTTGCCGCGCCAGCCCTGGCCGCTGCGCGAGGCAAGCTCGGCTTCGAGCACCGGCGCCGAATCGGTGAAGGCGCGATGGCCGAACGGGCCCACTTCCTCGGCGATGCGCTCGGCCAGTTTGGCCAGCCGCGCACGCATCACCTTGTGATAGTCGCGGCCGCGCGCATAGACCGAGACGATGGCTTCGCCGGGGCGCGCGAGGCGATCGAACTCCACGGCCTGCCAGTCATCCGGCGGCGTGCCGCGCGGCAGGTAGTCCATGCGCGCCGTGATGACGCTCACCGTGCCCGGCACCAGCTCGGCCGGCCTGGCGCGGCGCGTGCCGTGCGTTGCCATGTATTTCATCTCGCCATGGAACCCATGGGCCAGCCATTGCATCAGACCTTCCTCGGCGCTCGATAAATCGACGCCCGCGATTCCGATTTGGGAGAATCCGAGTTCCCGGGCCAATGCCTGAATACGAGCAACGAGTGGATGGCTGACGATCACTTGCCGATTGTAGAAACGCCGAAGAACGCCGGCCGCACGCTGCACTGGCGCAGCGAGGACGACACCGGCGCCTTCGCGCGCGCGCTGGCGGCCTCGCCCGCGCTGCGCGATGCCTTCATCGCGCTGCACGGCGACCTCGGCGCCGGCAAGACCACCTTCGTGCGCCACCTGCTGCGCGCGCTCGGCATCGAGGGCCGCATCAAGAGCCCGACCTATGCCGTGGTCGAGCCGCACGAAGCGCCCGACGGGCTTGCCATCTTCCATTTCGACTTCTACCGCTTCAACGATCCGCGCGAGTGGGACGACGCCGGCTTCCGTGACATTTTCGCGGGACCGGGCCTCAAGCTCGCGGAGTGGCCAGAAAACGCTGCCGGCCGCACACCAATTGCCGACCTCGCTATTAAAATAGAAGCAATGACAGACGACACACGCAGCGTGACCCTCCTGGCGAACACTCCCCGCGGCAGCGACCTGCTGACGCAGCTCGGCGCATGAAGGCCAGCGGCCTCAAACGGCGTGTGCTGCTGCAGGGCGGCAGCATCGCGCTGATGCTCGGCGTGCACCAGATCGCGCGCGGCGCCACCATCCTCGCGGTGCGCGTGTGGCCCGCGGCCGACTACACGCGCGTGACCATCGAATCCGACGCGCGGCTGCATTCGCAGCAGCTGGTCGTGGGCAGTCCGCCGCGGCTGGCGGTGGACATCGAAGGCATCGACCTCAACCCCGAGCTGCGCGACCTGGTCGGCAAGATCAAGCCGGGCGACCCGTACATCAACGGCCTGCGCGTCGGCCAGAACGCACCCAAGGTGGTGCGCATCGTGTTCGATCTCAAGCAGGCCGTGGTGCCGCAGGTGTTCTCGCTGGCGCCCATTGCCGCGTACAAGCACCGGCTGGTGCTCGACCTCTACCCCGAAAAAGCCATCGACCCGATGGAAGCGCTGATCACCGAGCGCCTGCGCGAAGCACCGCGCGGCAGCAGCTCCGGCGGCAACAACGGTGCCGTGGCGAGCGCGCCCGCGGTGCCGCCGCCGGCCGCGCCCTCCTCGGGCCTCGCACCCGACGGCGGGCCGCCGATCCTCGTGCGGCCTTCGCCCAACGTGCCCGCGCCGCGCCCTGTGCCCGACAGCATCGCGCCATCTCCGGCCCGCCCGCCGGCCCCGCCGGCCACGGCGGCCGGGCCCGCACCCGACCCGCTGGGCGAGCTGATGGCGCAGCAGTCGACGCGGCCCGGCCCCGTCATGCCGCCCGCGCCGCCCATTGCGCCTGCCGTACCTGCGGCGCCTCCCGCGCCCGTCGCGTCCGCGCGCGGCGGCGCCACCGCGAGCCGCACCGACCGCATCATCATCGTGGCGCTCGATCCCGGCCACGGCGGCGAAGACCCGGGTGCCATCGGCCCCAACGGCACGCGCGAAAAAGACATCGTGCTGCAGATCGCGCACCGCCTGCGCGACCGCATCAACGCCAGCAGCGTCAACGGCAACCCGATGCGCGCGTTTCTCACGCGTGACGCCGATTTTTTCGTGCCGCTGGGTGTGCGCGTGCAGAAGGCACGGCGCGTGCAGGCCGACCTCTTCGTGAGCATCCACGCCGATGCGTTCACCACGCCCGCCGCGCGCGGCGCGAGCGTCTTTGCGCTCAGCCAGAGCGGTGCCTCGAGCAGCGCCGCGCGCTGGCTCGCCAACAAGGAAAACGAAGCCGACAAGGTGGGCGGCGTGAACGTCGGCAACCATGAAGTGCAGGTGCAGCGCGCGCTGCTCGACATGAGCACCACGGCGCAGATCAACGACAGCCTCAAGCTCGGCGGCGCCATGCTCGGCGAGATCCGCGGCATCGGTGCCCGGCTGCACAAGCCCGCGGTCGAACAGGCCGGCTTCGCGGTGCTCAAGGCGCCCGACATTCCCAGCGTGCTGGTCGAAACGGCATTCATCAGCAACCCCGAAGAAGAAGCGAACCTGCGCAGCGTCAGCTACCAGGAGAGCCTTTCCGATGCGCTGATGCGCGGCATCCAGCGCTACTTTGCGCAGAACCCGCCGCTCGCGCGCAGCCGCCAGCTCTAGGCCTCGCTCGCCCTGCTGTCCCACGCCGAGCGGCCCGAGGCAACGCACAGCCAAGCGCGGCAGGCTCCTACACGGCGGGGTGGTGCCTTTTGTCCATCATGGCTGCATCACTCTAGAAAGGTGGACACCATGATGATGAAGGCACGAATCTGGACGACCGCGGCAGCGGCAACCGCGGTCATGGCGCTGGCGGGTTGCGCATCCGGTCCCAACCAGAACCTGGGCACCGGCATTGGCGCGCTTGGCGGTGCGGCGGTGGGCCACGCCATCGGCGGCAACACCGGCAGCACGCTGGGTGGTGCAGCCATTGGTGGTGTGATCGGCAATCAAGTGGGTCGCAGTGTGGACGAACGCAACTACTACGAGAGCCAGCGCGCGTATCCGCCGAGCGGCTATTACCCCTACAACGGGCCGAGATACTGATCCGATTCCACTCTCATCGAAGCGCGCCACGGGCGCGCTTTTTTTGTCCGGTACCGATCAAGCCTTCGAAGGCAATTGCGCGCGCGCCTTCTCTGCGCGCGATGCACGCCAGGCACCGAAGATCGCGATCAGGCCCGGCACGAAGATCAGCGCCCAGATGATCTTGTCCAGATGCTCGCGCACGAACGGCAGGTTGCCGAAGAAGTAGCCCGCCGTCGCGATGCCCAGCACCCAGATCAGCCCGCCCACCACATTGAACATGGTGAACTTCGCGCGGCTCATTTCCGCCACGCCGGCCACGAAGGGTGCGAAGGTGCGAATGAAGGGCATGAAGCGCGCAAGGATGATCGTGATGCCGCCATAGCGCTCGTAGAACGCGTGGGCCTGGTCGAAGGCCTTGCGGTTGAAGAAGCGCGAGTCCTCCCACTTGAAGACCTTGGGCCCGAAGTAGCGGCCGATGCTGTAGTTGCACTGATCGCCCAGGATGGCCGCGGCAATGAGCACCGCGCAGGCCAGCGGAAAGCTCATGAGCCCCACGCCGCACAGAGCACCCACGATGAACAGCAGCGAATCGCCGGGCAGGAAGGGCATCACCACCGCGCCGGTCTCCACGAACACGATCAGGAAGAGCAGCGCATAGACCCAGGGGCCGTAGGCCACGACGAAGGCCTCGAGGTGTTTGTCGACGTGCAGGATGAAGTCGACGAGAAAGCTGATGATTTCCATGGTCGCGGATTATCCTTGCTGCGCGCCGCATGGCGTCCCATGACGAATTCGGAGATCCAACATGACAGGTCGATACATCCAGATCGAAGCCACCGACGGCAGCGGCAGGTTTCGCGGCTACCTGGCCTTGCCACGCTCGGGCAGCGGCCCCGGCCTCGTGATTGCGCAGGAGATCTTCGGTGTCAACCACACGATGCGCGAGGTGGCCGACTACTACGCCGAGGAAGGCTACGTGGCGCTCGTGCCCGACCTGTTCTGGCGCCAGCAGCCCGATGTGGAGCTCGGCTACAGCGAGGCCGACTGGCAGCGCGCCTTCGGCTTCTACCAGGGCTTCGACGAGGCCCGTGGCATGGAAGACATGCAGGCCTCCATCAGCGCGCTGCGTGCCCGGCCCGAAGTGAGCGGCGCCAAGGTCGGTGTGCTCGGCTTCTGCCTGGGCGGCAAGCTGGCCTACCTGGCGGCCTGCCGCACCGACGCGGACGTGTCGGTGGGCTACTACGGCGTGGGCATCGAGGCCGCACTCGACGAGGCCGACCAGATCAAGCGGCCGCTCACGCTGCACATCGCCGAGCTCGACAAGTTCTGCCCGCCCGAAGCCCGCGAGCGCATCGTGCAGGCGCTGCGGGACCGCCCCGGCGTGACGCTGCACGTCTACCCCGGCGTCGACCATGCCTTCGCCCGCGCCGGCGGCGAGCACTTCCACAAGCCCTCGGCGCTGATGGCGCACGAGCGCAGCATTGCCGCGCTGAAGGCCGCCATCGGCCCGCACTACGACCTCTCGGCGCTGTGGGACAAGCACTGCGAGTACGAGTTCGGCACCCGCAACGTCGACGACACCATGTCCACCATGGTGGCCGAGCCTTACGTCAACCACATTCCCACCATGACCGGCGGCGTGGGCTACCAGGCGCTGCACAGCTTCTACAGCAACCACTTCGTCAACAGCAATCCCCCCGACACCACGCTCGTGTCGATCTCGCGCACGGTGGGCGCCACGCAGGTGGTGGACGAGCTGCTCTTCAGCTTCACGCACACCACCGAGATTCCGTGGATGCTGCCGGGCGTGGCGCCGACCGGCCGGCGCGTGGAGATTCCGCTGCTGGCGGTGGTCAAGTTCCGCGGCGACAAGCTCTACCACGAGCACATCTACTGGGACCAGGCCAGCGTGCTGGTGCAGGTGGGCCTGCTCGACCCGAAGCTGCTGCCGGTGGCGGGCGTGGAAACGGCGCGCAAGCTGCTGGACGAAACGCTGCCGTCGAACACGCTGATGCCGGGCTGAAAGGCCTCTCCGGGGAGGGCGGCGCCGCGGCGCCAGCCGGCTTCTAGAATGCTCGCGTGAGTGCCCTTCCCTCTTCCATTCCGTCCCCCGAACGCCGCCCGATCCGCGAACTTCCCGACGAGCTGATCAGCCAGATCGCCGCGGGCGAAGTGGTCGAACGCCCGGCCTCCGTGGTGCGCGAGCTGCTCGACAACGCCCTGGACGCCGGTGCGCGCCAGGTCACGGTGCGGCTGGCTTCGGGCGGCGTGCGGCTGATCTCGGTGGAGGACGACGGCCAGGGCATTCCGCGCGAAGAACTCACGGTGGCGCTGCGCCGCCATGCCACCAGCAAGATCGCGAGCCTGAACGATCTCGAGACCGTGGGCACCATGGGCTTTCGCGGCGAGGCGCTCGCGGCCATCAACGCCATTGCGGAGCTCAGCATTCTTTCGCGCTTTGCGGGCGCCGATGGTGCCTTCGCGCTCGACGGCCGCACCGGCGAACTGCGGCCGGTGGCCCGCGCGGTCGGCACCACGGTCGAGGTGCGTGAACTGTTCTTTGCGACGCCGGCGCGGCGCAAGTTCCTGAAGACCGACGCCACCGAGCTGGCCCACTGCATCGAGGCCGTGCGCCGCCACGCGCTGGCGCGGCCCGAAGTCGGCTTTTCGGTGTGGCACGACGGCAAGCTGATGGAGCAGTGGCGCGCCGCCGAGCGGCGCGAGCAGCGCCTGGCCGATGCGCTCAGCGACGACTTCGTGGCGCAGAGCGTGGCCGTCGAGCACTTGGGCGGCGCGGTGCGCGTGGCCGGGCGTGCCGGCATTCCGGATGCGGCGCGCTCGCGTGCCGACCAGCAGTTCTTCTACGTCAACGGCCGTTTCGTGCGCGACAAGGTGCTCTCGCATGCCGTGCGCAGCGCCTATGAAGACGTGCTGCACGGCCAGCGCCAGCCCGTGTATGCGCTGTACCTCGACATCGACCCGTCGCGCGTCGACGTGAACGTGCATCCGACCAAGATCGAGGTGCGTTTTCGCGATGGCCGCGAGGTGCACCAGGCGGTGCGCCATGCGATCGAGAACGCGCTTGCGGCACCGCGCGCGGGCGATGCCGTCGCGCCGGCAGCACCGCAGCCCTTTTTCAAGCCGAACGTGCCCGCTTCGGGTGCGACCTGGGCCCAGCCGGGCATCAATTTCGTCGCGGCGGAGCGCGGCGCCGGCGATTTCGAGGCCATGTGGCCCCAGCGGACCGGCGGATCGGAGCCCGACTCCGAAACCGGCGGTTCTTCACCATGGCCCGCCGCCGCTGCGGCGTTCCGGGCCCCTGCCATGGGGCAGCCGGCCGAATCGACGGCCCCGAGCGCCCTGTCCACCAACGAGCAGGCCTGGCCGCTGGGCCGCGCGCTGGCGCAGCTGCAGGGCATCTACATCCTGGCCGAGAACAGCCAGGGCCTGATCGTGGTCGACATGCACGCGGCGCACGAACGCATCGTCTACGAGCGCCTCAAGACCCAGCTCGACGGCGCCGCCATCACGAGCCAGCCGTTGCTGATCCCGGCCACATTCGCGGCCACGCCCCAGGAAGTGGCCACCGCCGAGGCCTGCGCCGCGGTGCTGCCGACTTTGGGGCTGGAAATCACGCCGTTCTCGCCGCGCACCCTTGCGGTGCGCGCGGTGCCGGGTACCCTGGCCGATGGCGATCCGGTGGAGCTCGCGCGCAGCGTGCTGGCCGAGCTGGCGCAGCACGACGCCAGCACCGTGGTGCAGCGGGCGCAGAACGAATTGCTCTCGACCATGGCCTGCCATGGTGCGGTTCGGGCCAACCGCAAGCTCACGATCGACGAAATGAACGCTTTATTACGTCAAATGGAAGCCACCGAGCGTTCGGACCAGTGCAACCATGGCCGACCGACCTGGCGGCAGCTGTCGATTCGGGAGCTGGACGCGCTTTTTATGCGCGGCAGATAGCAAATCAGGGCATTTTGAGGGTTTTTCCGGGGTTTTTGGCCGTCATCCGGAAAGTGGGCACGGGCGTTGCGTATGTAGAACAAAGTGCCACTCGAGGGCACTTGGGGGGAAGTGCTGGGGCGCAGTGTCGGCGCGCTCCATGCCCGAGCATGAACTTTCCGCCGGCTTCGCTGTCCCTCTAGTCCATGAAACGCTGGTCCCTCCTTGCCTCCGTTCTTTCGCTGTGCGCCCTTCTGGCCGCCGGCTGTTCCACATTCGACGAACAGCAACGCGAGTGGATCTTCCAACCCAGCGACCGCAGCTGGGGCAACACCGCCACCATGACCGAGGGCATGCAGGACGTCTGGATCGACTTCCAGTCCTCCATCACCGGCGAATCCGCCCGCCTTCACGGCCTCTGGCTCGGCGGCGAGCCAGAAACCACCGACCGGCCGGTCATGCTGTACCTGCACGGCGCCCGCTACAACGTGGCCGGATCGGCGCCGCGCATCCAGCGCATGCACGAGCTCGGCTTCTCGGTGCTGGCCATCGACTACCGGGGTTTCGGCAAGAGCTCCAAGGGCCTGCCGTCGGAAGAATCGGCGCGCGAGGACGCCCGCGCCGCCTGGACCTGGCTCGCGGCCCGTCATCCGCGGCAGCACCGCTACATCTTCGGCCACTCGCTCGGGGGCGCCATCGGCATCGACCTGGCCGCCAGCGTCAACGACGAGAGCGGCACCATCGTCGAAAGCACCTTCACCTCCATTGCCGACGTGGTGAGCGGCTTCAAGTGGGGCTGGCTGCCCTTCGGCCCGTTCATCACGCAGCGCTTCGAGGCGATCAACCGCGTCAAGGACATCGGCGCGCCGCTGCTGGTGGTGCATGGCACCGCCGACAGCCTGATCAATCCCACGCTGGGCCGCAAGCTCTACAACGCGGCCACCGTGCCCAAGCTCTTCGTGCTAGTGGAGGGTGGATCGCACCACAACACCAATTCGATCGGCGAGGCGCAATACCGCTCGGCGTTGTCGCAGCTGTTCCGCATGAAGCCGGAGACCACCCTGGCTTCGCGGCAAGGGGAAGGCACGCCCGTGCTGCGCGGCACGCCATCGCTGCCGGCCGCGCCGACCGCTCCGCGCACCGATTCGCCGGCCCTGCCGCAGGAAGCGCGCGCCAAGGCCAGCGCCAGCGCGCAGGCGATCTGAGGCTTCCGATTTTGTTGTTACCCTCGGGCGCTTATGCCGCCCTCCGCTGCCGCCTCCGGCCTTCCTGAAAACCCCACATACATCGCGCTCGCGGGGCCGACCGCCTCCGGCAAGACGGCGGTGGCGCTCGCGCTCGCGCGGGTGCGCCCGATCGAGATCGTCAGCGTCGATTCCGCGCTGGTCTACCGCGGCATGGACATCGGCACCGCCAAGCCGAGCCCGGCCGAGCAGGCCGCCGTGCCGCATCACCTGATCGACATCCTCGACCCGCGCGAAAGCTACAGCGCGGCCGCCTTCGTGGCCGATGCGACGCGGCTGATCGGCGAGATCCGCGCCCGCGGCGCACTGCCGCTGCTGGTGGGCGGCACCATGCTCTATTTCAAGGCACTGTTCGACGGCATCGACGCCATGCCCGCGGCCGACGCGGCCGTGCGCGCGCGCATCGATGCCGAAGCCGCCGCGCTGGGCTGGCCCGCGATGCATGCACGGCTCGCCAAGGTCGACCCTGCGACGGCCGCGCGCCTCGCGCCGCAGGACAGCCAGCGCATCCAGCGCGCGCTCGAGGTATGGGAGAGCAGCGGCCAGCCGCTGTCGAGCTTCCATGCGAGCGACAACAAGGCCGCGAAGGCAGTGGATGGCGGCGTTCTCTTTTCACTCGAACCCGAGGACCGCGCGTGGCTGCATGCGCGCATTGCCGAGCGCTTCGACGCCATGCTGGCCGCCGGCTTCCTCGACGAGGTCAGGGCGCTGCGCGCACGCGGCGACCTGTCGACCGAGCTGCCCTCGATGCGCTGCGTGGGCTACCGGCAGGCCTGGGAAATGCTCGACGCCTGCGGCGGCGCGCAGCCCGATGCCAAGGCCATGGACGAGCTGCGCGAACGCGGCATCGCGGCCACGCGCCAGCTCGCCAAGCGGCAGATCACCTGGCTGCGCAGCATGCCGGCGCGCACCGTCATCGCCTGCGACGCGCCCGATGCCGTGCAAACGGCCGTTCAACGCATGGCAGGCACCACCGCATGACGCTGCGCATTTCCGGGCTCGCCAAGCACTACGGCGACGTGCCCGTGTTCGAGAACGTGGCGCTCAGCGTCGAACCCGGCGAGTTCGTCGCGATCGTGGGCGAATCGGGCGTCGGCAAGTCGACGCTGCTCAACTGCATGGCCGGGCTCGACCACTGGGACGCGGGCACGGTCATGCACGACGGCACCGACATCGGCGCGCTCGACGGCGAAGCCTGCGCGCTCTGGCGCCGGCGCCATGTGGGTTTCGTGTTCCAGGCCTTCCACGTGCTGCCGCACCTGGACGTGGCGCAGAACGTCTCGCTGCCGCTGATGCTGCTGGGCGGCAAGCGCGATGAAGGCCGCGTCGCGCACATGCTCGACGCGGTGGGCCTGCCCGGCATGGGCGCGCGCCTGCCGCAGACGCTCTCGGGCGGCCAGCTGCAGCGCGTCGCGATCGCGCGCGCGCTGGTGCACCGGCCCGCCCTGCTGCTGGCCGACGAGCCCACCGGCAACCTCGACCCGGGCACCGCTTCGAAGGTGATGGAACTGCTGATCGGCCAGACGCGCGAGCACGGCGCCTCGCTGGTGCTGGTGACGCATTCGGAGAGCGCGGCAGCCCGCGCGGACCGCCTGCTGCACCTCACGGCCGAGGGAATACGCGCCTGAGCGAGCTAGGGCCTGTTAACAGGCCCTAGGCGAGCAGTGCCGCGTAGCGCGAGAGGTCGACGTTGCCGCCGCTGACCACGATGCCCACGCGCTGGCCCGCGATGGCCTTGCCCGCCGCAATGGCGCCCGCGAAGGCGAGGCAGCCGGTCGGCTCCACCACGATCTTCATGCGCTCGGCAAAGAAGCGCATCGCCTCGACGAGCTGCTCGTCGGTCACGGTGAAGATGTCGTCCACGTCGCGCCGGATGATGCCGAAGGTGTAGGCGCCCAGGTGCTGCGTCTGCGCGCCGTCGGCAATGGTCTTGGGCGTGTCGATGTGCACGATCTTGCCGGCGCGCAGCGATTGCTGGCCGTCGTTGCCGGCCTCGGGCTCCACGCCGTAGACCTTGCAATCCGGCGCCAGCGCACGCGCCGACAGCGCCGAACCCGACAGCAGCCCGCCGCCGCCCAGGCACACGAACAGCTGGTCGAGCGGGCCGGCTGCCTCGATCAGTTCCTTCACCGCCGTGCCCTGCCCCGCGAGCACGTCGGGATGGTCGTAGGGCGGGATCATCGTCATGCCGCGCTCCTGTGCGAGCCGCTTCGTGAGCGCCTCGCGGTCTTCGGTGAAGCGGTCGTACATCACCACTTCGGCGCCATAGCCCTTGGTGGCCGCGACCTTGGCAGCCGGCGCGTCCTTGGGCATGACGATCACGGCCGGCATCGACAGGAGCCGGGCCGACAGCGCAACGGCCTGCGCATGGTTGCCCGAGGAGAACGCGATCACGCCGCCCTTGCGCTGCGCGGCGTCGAACTTCGACAGCGCATTGAATGCACCGCGGAACTTGAATGCGCCCATGCGCTGGAAGTTCTCGCACTTGAAGAAGAACTGCGCGCCCCAGCGTTCGTTGGCGGTGGTCGATTGCAGCACCGGCGTGCGGTGGGCATGGCCTTCGAGCCGCGCGGCCGCGGCGATGACGTCGTCGTAGGTAGGGAGTTGCATGGGCCGAGCTTAGCGGCGGGTTACGTTCTTTTGCAGGCCCCATGGGTAAAAACCCGGGATACGCGGCGGCCTCGAATTCCGTACTCTGTATACAGAGTTCGAAGAAAGCCGTCCATGCCAGCCCAGCTCGTCAGCATCGAAGCCGCGCCCGACCTCGTCGACCAGGTCTATCGCGCCCTGCTCGGCGCCATCAGCAGTGGCGCGCTGGCGCCCGGTGAGCGGATCACGCAGGAAGACATCGCGCAGCGCCTGTCGGTGTCGCGCCAGCCCGTGCTGCAGGCGCTGCGCCTGCTCAAGAAGGACGGCTTCGTGCATGACGCGCCCGGCCGCGGCGTGCTGGTGGCGCCGCTCGACGCCGACTGGATGCGCAAGGTCTACCAGGTGCGCGGCGCGCTCGACGTGCTGGCCGCGCGGCTCGCGGCCGCACAGCGCTTTCGCATCGATCCCAGGCTGATGGAACGCGGCCGCCGCGCGGCGCGCGGGCGCAACGTCGAAGCCATGATCGATGCCGACATGGCCTTCCATCAGGCCATCTACGAAGCCTCGGGCAATCCGCTGATCGGCCAGAGCGCGGACCAGCACTGGCGCCACCTGCGCCGCGCGATGGGCGCGGTGCTGCAGGCCGAGCCGCAGCGCGAGACGCTGTGGGACGAGCACGAAGCCATCGCCGCCGCCATTGCGGCCGGCCATGCGCAGCGCGCCGCGCAGCTGAGCGAGGAACACGTCGCCCGGGCCAGCGAGGCACTGGGCCGGCGGCTCGCGCAGCAGCTCGCACGCGCCGCGTCCACCATCCCCACCCGCAAAGGAGACAAGGCATGAAGTTGACCCCCGAGCAGCGCGCGCAATTCGAGCGCGACGGCTACCTGTTCTTCCCCGGCCATTTCTCGCCCGAAGAAACCAAGGCGCTGACCGATGCGGTGCCCGACCTGTACAGCAGGCGCGAGGCCTTCAACGTGCGCGAGAAAGGCTCGGATGCGGTGCGCACCAACTTTGCCGCGCACCTGATCAGCGAACCCTTCGCGCGGCTCGCGCGCCATCCGCGCATGGTGGAACCGGTGATGGATCTCTTCGGCGAAGAGGTCTACATGCACCAGTTCAAGATCAACGGCAAGATGGCCTTCGAAGGCGACGTGTGGCAGTGGCACCAGGACTACGGCACCTGGCTCAACGACGACCTGATGCCCACCGAGCGCGCGATGAACGTCGCGATCTTCCTGGATGACGTGAACGAGCACAACGGCCCGCTGATGTTCATTCCGGGCAGCCACCGCAAGGGCGTGGTGGATGCAAGGCACGACCTCACGACCACCAGCTATCCGCTCTGGACGGTGGACAACGACCTGATCCGGCAGCTGGTCGACCGCGCCGGCGGCCGGCACGGCGGCATCGTCTCGCCCAAGGGCCCCGCCGGCTCGATGATCCTGTTCCACAGCTGCCTCGTGCATGCCTCGGGCAGCAACCTCTCGCCGTTCAACCGCGTGGCGGTGTACCTGAGCCTGTGCGCGGTCAGCAACCACATCCGCCGCCACAAGCGGCCCGAGTACATCGCGCACAGAAACTTCACGCCCATCGAGCTGCTGCCCGACGACTGCCTGCTGAAGCCCTACCCGGTCGAGGTGCCGTGGAAGAACGGACTGCCCGAAAGCGCGCTCAAGACCTCGCTCGAAGTCCTCGACACCGCGGAGGCCTGAAGCAATGAGCCTCCACACCCGCCTGCAGCAGCGCGCCGCCGAAGGCCGCCCCATCCGCATCGGCCTGATCGGCGCCGGCAAGTTCGGCTCGATGTACCTCGCGCAGATTCCGCGCACGCCCGGCGTGCAGCTGGTGGCGATTGCCGACCTCTCGCCCGCAGCGGCGCGCGCCAACCTCGAGCGCGTCGGCTGGAACCCGGAGCGCGCCGCGGCGGGGTCGGTGCAGGAGGCCCTGACGACGGGCAGCACCTGGATCACCGACGACTGGCAGGCCGTGACGCGCGAGCCCGCCATCGACATCGTGGTCGAGTGCACCGGCAACCCGGTGGCGGCCGTCGAGCATTGCCTGGACGCGTTTGCGCACGGCAAGCACGTGGTCAACGTCACGGTCGAGGCCGATGCCTTCTGCGGTCCGCTGCTCGCACGCCGCGCGCAGCAGGCCGGCGTGGTCTATTCGCTGGCCTTCGGCGACCAGCCCGCGCTGATCTGCGACCTGGTCGACTGGGCGCGCACCTGCGGCTTTCCGGTGGCCGCAGCCGGACGCGGCCACAAGTGGCTGCCGCACTTCACCGAATCGACGCCCGAGACCGTCTGGGGCAACTACGGCCTCACGCCCGAACAGGCGCTGCGCGGCGGCCTCAATCCGAAGATGTTCAACAGCTTTCTCGACGGCTCCAAGCCGTCCATCGAAAGCTCGGCGGTGGCCAACGCCACCGGACTCACCGTGCCTTCGGACGGCCTGCTCTACCCGCCCGCGAGCGTGGAGGACATTCCCTTCGTCACGCGCCCGCAGAGCGAGGGCGGCGTGCTCGAGCGCAAGGGCATGGTCGAGGTCATTTCATCGCTCGAGGCCAACGGGCGAAAGATCCCCTACGACATCCGCATGGGCGTGTGGGTCACGGTCGAGGCCGAGACCGACTACATCAGGAACTGCTTCGAGGAATACAACGCCCACACCGACCCGAGCGGGCGCTACTTCACGCTCTACAAGCGCTGGCACCTGATCGGCCTGGAGGTCGGCATGTCGGTGGCCAGCGTCGCCTTGCGCGGCGAGCCGACCGGCGTGGCCACCTGCTGGAACGCCGACGTGGTGGCCACGGCCAAGCGCGACCTCGCGCCCGGCGAAATGCTCGACGGCGAAGGCGGCTACACGGTCTGGGGCAAGCTGCTGCCGGCCGAGCGCTCGCTGCGCCTGGGCGGCCTGCCGCTCGGGCTGGCACACAACGTCAAGCTGCTGCGCCCGGTGAAGAAAGGCCAGAGCCTCTGCTGGGCCGACGTGGCCATCGACACCTCGACCTCCGCCTACAGGCTGCGAAGCGAAATGGAGGCCATGTTCGCGCCCGCCGGCCAGGCCAAGGCAGCCTAAAGAATTAAGTAGCCCAACCATTGCGCCACGCGTCAACAGCGTAAAAAATCATCTGCTCGACACGGAAGCCGTGTCGAAATGACCGGCAGCGGGCCGTCATTGTGGTGAGCGATCCTGCTCAGCCTCTTTTCCACGATGGAGAGACACCATGCAGTACATGTTGATGTTCTATCAGCCCGCGGCCGAATTCGAACAACGGAACGACGCGTCCTCGCAGGCCTACCGGGCCAGCTGGGTGGCGTATGCCGATGCGGTGCGCCAGTCGGGCATTTCGCTCGGCGGGCACGGCCTCTTCCCGCCGATGACCGGCACCACGCTGCGCGTGCGCGGCGACAAGCGGCAGGTGCAGGACGGCCCCTTCGCCGACACCAAGGAGCAGCTCGGCGGCTACTTCGTGGTGGACGTGCCGGACCTCGATGCCGCGCTCGAATGGGCGGCCCGCGCACCCTGCGCGGCCAGCGGGGGCGTGGAGGTGCGGCCGGTCTTCACGGCCACGGCCATCGCGGCGGCCGCACCGTGAACGACCCGGCGGCTCACCAGGCCGCCGAACGTGCGGCGCGCGAGTCGTACGGCCGCCTGCTGGCCATCCTGTCCGCGCGCACGCACGACATCGCGGCATCGGAAGACGCGCTCGCCGAAGCCTTCGCGCGCGCGCTGGAGCGCTGGCCGGCCGACGGCATTCCCGCGCAGCCCGAGGCCTGGCTGCTCAGCGTGGCGCGGCACCGCAAGCTCGACGCCTGGCGCCACAGCCGCGTGCAGGACGAGGCGACCCAGTCCCTGCTGCTTTTGGCCGGCGAGATGGACGATGCGCCCGAGGGCGCGGCGGTTCCTGACGAGCGGCTGCGCCTGATGTTCGTCTGCGCGCACCCCGCCATCGACGCGGCGGCCCGCGCACCGCTGATGCTGCAGGCCGTGCTCGGGCTCGACGCGGCCCGCATGGCCGGCGCCTTTCTCACCGCGCCTTCCACGCTGGGCCAGCGGCTGGTACGGGCCAAGGCGCGCATCCGGGCCGCGGGCATTCCCTTCGAGTACCCGCAGGCGCGCGAGCTTCCGCAGCGGCTGCAGGACGTGCTGGACGGCATCTACGCCGCCTACGGCACCGGCTGGGACGATGTCGACGGCGCCGACGCCCTGCCGCGCGGCCTCACCGCCGAAGCCATCGACCTCGGCCGCATCCTGTGCAGCCTGATGCCCGACGAGCCCGAGCCGCTGGGCCTGCTCGCGCTGATGCTGTTCTGCGAGAGCCGCACCGCGGCCCGGCGCAGCGAAACCGGCGCCTACGTGCCGCTCGACCAGCAGGACCCGCTGCGCTGGAACCCCGACCTGCTCGCGGAAGCCGAACGCTGCCTGCGCCGGGCCTCGGAGATGAAATCGCTCGGCCCCTACCAGTTGGAGGCAGCGATCCAGTCGGCCCATTGCGAGCGCCGCGTCGGCGCACCGGTGCCGCCCGAAGTGCTGGTGTCGCTCTACGAAGGGCTGCTGGCGCTGCGGCCCAGCATCGGTGCCCAGGTCAGCCTGGCCTGCGCGCTGGCCAATGCGCGCGGCCCCGACGTCGGCCTGCGCGCGCTGGAGGCCATTCCGGCGGCCGAGGTGCAAAGCTACCAGCCGTTCTGGGCCGCCCGCGCCCACCTGCTCGCGGCCGGCGGTGCGCGCGCGGCGGCGCGCCAGGCCTATGACCGCGCGATCGGCCTCAGCAGCAACGCCGCCGTGCGCGCCTATCTGAACGCAATGTCGGAACGGCTCTGACCTTCAGCGCCGGAGGACCGGTCAATCCTGCGGAACCGCCACGGCCTCGCTCACCCTTCGCGCATCCAGCCGGCTGCCGCCCTGCGCCAGCGTCACGCCGACCACCGCATGGCCCTCGCCGCGCCGGAACCTGAGCTCGGCGCCGATCGCCGTGACCGCGAAGCGGTCGCTGCCGATCGGCGTGAGCGCGTTGTAGCCCCGGCCCGTCTCGCGCACCAGCAGGCGGCCGCTGCGCACGGCAAAGCCCAGCGTCTTGGCCTTGTTGATGCGGAACTCGCCTTCGTAATCCGCAAGGCGCTGCGGATCGATCGGCACCTCCACGCCCGGCACCGGGTAGCGGCTCTTGCCGATGGCCAGCATCACGGACTGCAGCGGCGCGCGCGCGTTGCTGCCGAGCACGACCAGCGCTTCCCCGGTGTCGGGCGCAAGCAGCCACAGCGTGCGGTAGCCCTCGGTCACGCCGGCGTGGTAGTAGGTGCGCCGGCCGCCTTCGGGGCCGCGCACCATCACCGCATAGCCGATCTCGGCGCCTTCGTAGCGTGCGAGCGGCGTGAGCATGCGCACGGCCGCCGGGCCCAGCGGACCGCTGGCGCCGGCCAGGATCGCGCGGCTCAGCGTGAGCATGTCGGCAGCCGTGGAGCGCAGCGCGCTGGCCGGCGCGTAGGCCGCCATGTCGAGCAGCCGCTGGCGCCGGTCGCCGGCAAAGGCCGGGGCCATGCGCGAGGCCTTGTCGCCGAGCTGGATCACCGTGTCGTTCATGCCCAGCGGCTCGGTGATGCGCGCGCGCACCAGTTCGCCCCAGGTCGTGCCAAGTCGCTCGGCCAGGATCTGTCCCAGCAGCGCCATCCCGAAATTGCTGTATGCCGCTTCGCACGGCGGCGCCGGCGCCGCGAGTCGGATGCGCGACAGCGCGGCCCAGAACGCCGCCTTGTCGAAGGCACGGAATTGCGCGGCCAGCGCGGGCCCGCCGGTCACGCCATCGGCCATCACGGGCATGCAGCCGGTGTGAGTCACCAGTTGGCGCAGCGTCACGGAGGCCACCGCGGGCGGGAGCGGCGACGCCAGCTTGCCGGCCAGCAGCTGGCCCACGGTGTCGTCGAGCTTCACTTCGCCGCGCTCCACCGACTGCGCCAGCAGCAGGCCCGTGAACACCTTCGTCACGGAGCCGATCTCGAACATCGGCTGCTCGGCGCTGTTCGGCTCGATGGCGCGCGGCGCGGCTGACGGCTCGGGGTTGTGGGCCACGCCATAGGCGGTCTTGTCGCCGCGCAGCACGCCGACCACGAGCGTCCCCCTTTCGGCGCCGAGCGCCATCTTCGCGATGGCGGCAGGATCGCTGGCCAGCGTGATGGGCAGCGGCTGTGCCAAGGCAGCGGCCACCGGCAGCAGGGCAGCAAGCCAGGCCGCCGTCCATCGGCGGGCCAGGGTGGGGCAAGAAAGCCGCATCGTGGAGTTCCCAGGCATCGAAGAGGCGCCATGGTGCCACGGCCGCGGAACCTCGCGCGCGCCGGCCACAATCGCGGCATGCGTGCCTTGCTCTCCACCTTCTCATGGCAGGAACTGCGCCACCATCCCTGGCGCAACGCCGCGGCCGTGCTGGCCGTGATGCTGGGCGTGGCGCTCGCGTTCTCGGTGCAGCTGATCAATGCCTCGGCGCTCGACGAATTCTCGAGCGCGGTGCGCTCGGTCAACGGCCAGCCCGATCTCGAGGTGCGCGCCGTGCAGGGCAGCTTCGACGAGGCGGTGTTCGCGCGGCTCGCGCAGCATCCGCAGGTGGCGCTCGCGAGTCCGGTGCTCGAGTTCCAGGGGCTGGCGCTGGCCGGCGAACGCCAGCTGCCGATGCGCGTGATCGGCATCGATGCGCTGGCGCTGCCCACCATCGCGCCGGCCCTGATGCCGCAGCCCGGCAGGGACGCCGCGCGCTTCGCGATGCTCGCGCCCGGCCATGTGTTTCTCAACGCCGCGGCACGCAACGCGCTCGGGCTTCCGGCCGAAGCGGCGCAAGGCCGCGTGGAGACGGTGCAGCTGCGCAGCGGCGGCGGCGCCTGGCAGCGGCTCGAGGTGGCGGGCCACGTCGCCGCCGGCGGCGCGGCGCTGGCGGTGCTGGACATCGCGGCGGCGCAGGACCTGTTCGACAAGCTCGGCCAGCTCAGCCGCGTCGACCTGAAGCTTGCTCCCGGCACCGATCGCGCGGCCTTCACCGCATCGCTGCAGCGTTCGCCGGGCTGGCCCGCCGGCCTGCAGTTTGCCGAGCCCGGCGATGCGGCCGAGCGCGTGAGCAATCTCTCGCGCGCCTACCGCGTCAACCTGACGGTGCTCGCGCTGGTGGCGCTTTTCACCGGGGCCTTCCTGGTGTTCTCGGTGCTGGCGCTCAGCGTCGCCAAGCGCGCGCAGCAGTTCGCGCTGCTCGGCGTGCTGGGCCTGACGCCGCGCGAGCGATTGCGCCTGGTGCTGGTCGAATCGCTGGTGCTGGGCCTGATCGGAAGCGGCGCCGGCCTCGCGCTGGGCACGGCGCTCGCAGCCTTCGCATTGCGCGTGCTCGGCGGCGACCTGGGTGGCGGGTACTTCGAGGGCGTGGCGCCCACGCTGCACTGGAGCAGCGGCTCGGCGCTGCTGTATGGCGCGCTTGGCGTGCTTGCGGCGCTGGTGGGCGGCTGGTGGCCCGCACGCGCGGCGCAGGCGCTGCCTGAAGCGCAAACGCTCAAGGGCCTGGGCGCCGCGCCCGTGCAGGGCCACAGCCACTGGCTGGCGCTCGGCCTCATTGCCGCCAGCGCGGCGCTGGCCAACATGCCGGCTGTCGGCGGCATTCCGGTTGCGGCGTACCTCTCGGTGGGCTGCCTGCTGGTGGGCGGCATCACCGCCCTGCCCTGGCTCATTGCACTGCTGTATGACCGCATTGCGCCTGCGTTCGCGCAGCGCGTGCTGCCGATGCTGGCCATCGAGCGCGCACGGCGCATGCGCGGCACCGCGGCCGTGGCGGTGAGCGGCGTGGTCGCGAGCCTGAGCCTCGCGGTGGCGCTCACGGTGATGGTGGCGAGCTTTCGAGATTCGGTCACGCATTGGCTCGACGTGGTGCTGCCGGCCGACCTCTATGTTCGCGCCACCTCGAGCGGCCGCTCCGGCAATTCGGGCACCCAGAGCAGCAGCGACACGGCCACCTTTGCGCCGGCCTTCGTGCAGGCGCTGGCGCAACTGCCCGGTGTGGAGCGCATCGGCACGCTGCGAACCCGCTCGCTGCAGCTCGACCCCGCGCAGCCCGCGGTCACGCTGATCGCGCGAAGTCTCGAAGGCGGCGCATCGCAGGCGCTGCCGCTGGTGGGCCCCGCGCTGCCGGTGCCCGCCGGCCAGGTCGGCATCTACGTGAGTGAACCGATGGTCGAGTTGTATGGCGCGAAGCCGGGTTCGCTCTTCGCACCGCTGTCGCCGGCATTGGCCACCGCGGGCTCCGCTCCGGCGGCCTTCTTCGTCGCGGGCGTGTGGCGCGACTATGCGCGGCAGTTCGGCGCCATCACGATGGACGCGCGCGACTTCGAGCACCTGACGGGCGAACGCAACGTGAGCGATGTGTCGCTGTGGCTCGCGCCCGGCGCGTCCGAGGGCGCGGTGCAGGCGGCGGTGCGCGATCTGGCGGCACGCGGCGGCGGTTCCGATTCGACCACGAACGTCGAGATCTCGTCGGTCGGACAGATCCGCGCCACCTCGCTGCGCATCTTCGACCGCAGCTTTGCGGTGACCTACTGGCTGCAGGCCGTGGCCATTGCCATCGGCCTGTTCGGCATTGCCGCGAGCTTCAGCGCGCAGGTGCTGGCCCGGCGCAAGGAGTTCGGGCTGCTCGCGCACCTGGGCTTCACGCGGCGGCAGGTGCTGGCGGTGGTGGCGGGCGAAGGCGCGGCGTGGACCGCGATCGGCGCCGTGGCGGGACTCCTGCTCGGGCTCGCGGTGTCTGTGGTGCTGGTGAAGGTGGTCAATCCGCAGAGCTTTCACTGGACGATGGACTTGCTGGTGCCCTGGGGGCGGCTGCTGGTGCTTTGCGCTGCCGTGGTTGCGGCGGGGACGGTGACTGCATGGCTGGCGGGGCGGGCTGCTGCGGGGAGGGATGTTGTTCTTGCTGTGAAGGAAGATTGGTAGAGTTCCGGGGCCGGGACTCGCCCCGGCGGGCGACTCACTTTCTTTTGCTTCGCCAAAAGAAAGTAAGCAAAGAAAGGCGACCCCTACTGTCTGCGTCCCTCCGCTTCGCTGCGGGCAACCTGCGGTGCTCGACTCCGGCGGGGGTCCGCAGAACTCGCTTCGCTCAAACAGCTGCGGCCCTGATCCCGCCTCCATCTGCGCTCCTCGGCGCATACAGAAGGGGTGGGAGCGGGCGGCCTTCGCTTCGCTCGGCCCCAAGACCAACACCAACAGCCAATACCAACAGCCCAACCACCGCAGGCGCTGCGCGCCTGCGGTGGCTTGGTGGCCGAGCGAAGCAAAGGCCCGTTCGGTTTGCCCTCCCCTCTGGCTGCGCCGAGGAGCGCAGGGTTTCGCGGATCAGGGCTCGCAGCTGTTTGAGCGAAGCGAGTTCTGCGAGACCCCGCGAAACCCGAGCACCGCAGGTTGCCCGTAGCGAAGCGAAGGGTCGCAGACAGTGGGGTCGCCTTTCTTTTGCCTACGTTTCTTTGGCGAAGCAAAGAAAAGTAGGTCGCCCGCCGGGGCGAGACCCGGCTCCAGAACCCAAAAAAACTCACTGCAAAGAAGGCACCAACCGAATCCGCTCCACAGTCTCCCTCTCCACCGCAGAGCGGCTGTACACCAGCGGCACATACTTCCCCTCAAGCCAGAGCGGCGCCAGATCCCGATAGTGCGGACTGTCGGAATCCCCCGACTGCCCCGGCGTATTGATCGCCCGCGAGGCATCCCAATTCCCCACATCCAGCACCATCCGGAACGAAGCCCCCGACGCGAGCTTGTAGTCATTCGCGCGGTAGCTCGCCGCCATGGGCGTGAAAGCCGAACCCGACATCGGCCAGTCGCCGACTTCCAGCTTCTTGCGCGTGGCCGCGTCGACCACGCCGCCGAGCGGATGGCGGAACTCCGCGCGGTGCAGCGCGCCCCACTTCCACGCCGACATGTCGGGCCCGAGCTTGGCCGTGAGTTCCTGCATCGCGGGCGGCAGGGTTTCCAGCAGGAGCGCATCGCGCTGCGCATCGCTGACCCATCCGAAAGGGTTCTCCAGCAGCAGCACCATGCGCGTGTTGTCCCCCGGCGCAGCCAGCGAGGCCGCGGCTTCGCCCGCACCGGCCTTGAGCACTGCCGCGCGCAGCGTCTTGGCGCTCCACACCTCGTACAGCGCAGCGGCGGCGCTGTCGCGGTCCATGGTGCCGTCCCAGCCTTGCAGCAGCCGCAGCCCGGCAGCCGTGCGCGCATCGTCGCCGCGCAGGCCAGCCAGCAGCTTGAGCAGCCGCTGGGCCGGCGTGGCAACGATGTCGTTCTGCATGCGCTCCGAATCCTCGAGCGTGAAGCGCGAGCCCGAGGCCGCTTTCTTCTCGAACAGTTCCTTGAGCCGGCGCGCACGCGCACCGTCGCTCCATTCGTAGCCGATGCCCTTCTTCGCCGCCGGATGATCGGGCGGAATGTTGTTCTCGTTCGCGGTCACGACATAGCCGCGCGCGGGGTTGAACTCCGAGGGCAGTTCGTCGCCGTTGCGAAAGCCCGACCACTCGTAGCGGCCATCGCCCGGCACCGGCATCAGGCCGTCCCAGTTGGGGCGGATCGGCGTGAGGCCGCCAGGTATCCAGCCGACGTTGCCATGGCGGTCGGCATAGACCTGGTTCTCGCCGGGCGCACCCCAGCGGTTCATGGCGGCGCGGAACTGGTCCCAGTTCTGCGCGCGCATGTAGTCCATCGAACCGAAGTACGGCGCCATGCCGGGCTCGAGCCATGCGGCGCGCAGCGCGAAGGCACGCCGCTTGCCGGGCTCGGACAGCAGCACCGGGCCGTGGCGCGTGAAGGTGTTCACCACCTCGCGCGGCGCGCTCTCGCCGCGCACCGCGATGCGCTCGGTGACGCGCGTCATCGGCTCCCATCGGCCCTGGTAGCGGTATTCGTTGGGGTTCCGCGGATTCAGCTGGTAGACGTACAGGTCTTCCTGGTCCATGTAGAAGCGCGTGAGGCCGAAGGCGATAGTGCCGTTGTGGCCGATCGAAAGGCCCGGCAGGAAGGGCTCGCCGGCGCCGATGGCGTCCATGCCGGGCGCGCTGAGATGCGCCATGTAGCGCAGGCTCGGGACACCGTGGGCGCGGTGCGGATCGTTGGCGAG
This sequence comes from Variovorax sp. V93, assembly GCF_041154485.1. Classification (NCBI taxonomy): domain Bacteria; kingdom Pseudomonadati; phylum Pseudomonadota; class Betaproteobacteria; order Burkholderiales; family Comamonadaceae; genus Variovorax; species Variovorax sp. V93. The sequence continues at coordinate 3,576,907 of NZ_AP028669.1, forward strand.
GATCGGGCGCCCGGTGGCCGTGAGCCTCGGCGCGATGACCCAGTTGTTGCTGCCATAGGCGGCCGTCGGATCGCCTTGCAGAGCCTGCTGCCGCTCTTGCTCCTCTTCGGCGCTGCGTGCCGCGGCTTCGGCGCTGCCGGGCGGCAGGAGCGCGGATGCGGTCGCGGTGCCGGCCAGCCGCGTGTTGTCCTTGGTGAAGCGCGGCGGCTCCGTGGCGCGCAGGTAGGCCGCGCGCAACTCGGCCGCCGGAAGGGTGCAGGGGTCGAGCCCCACGGGCACCTTGGGCGTGATCGGCGGATCGAGCTCGCGGCGCAGCCAGTCGGCCTTGATGCCCTGGCCGCCGGCACAGAAGGCGCGCGCGCGGTCGATCTCGGACGTGAAGTTGAGCGTGAGGCCGTGATGGCGAATGCGCACCACGTCCTCGGCCGACCAGAGCGACGGCTGGTAGCCCAGCAGCGCGAATTCCTTCGGCAGCAGCGCCGGCTGCGCGCGCACCTGCGCCACATAGGCGTTGACGCCGGCCGTGAAGGCCTCGGCCACGCGCTTGGCATCGGAGCCGTAGGCCAGCCATTCGCGGTACATGTCGCCGCGGTAGAGCACGGCGCGCGCGGCGCGGTCGCTCTCGACCCAGGCGGGGCCGAAGTCCCTGGCCATTTCGCCGAGGCCGCGCTTGCGCCAGAGGTCCATCTGCCAGAGCCGGTCGCGCGCGGCAATGAAGCCCTGCGCAACGAAGGCGTCGTAGAGCGTGCCGGCATAGAGATGCGGTACGCCCCAGCGGTCGACCAGCACCTCGGCCGGCTTCTCCAGGCCGGGCACCGCGAAGGACGACGGCGCGCGCGGTGGCGTCTGCACACCCGGAGGCCCCGATGCACAGCCCGTGAGCACGAGGGCCGCGAGCGCTGTGGCGCCAATGGAATGCCTTTGACCTAACGAGCGCCGCGACGTGGGGCGCAGGTGTATTGTTCTCATGCGTCTTGTCTCCTGCCGGGTGGAATTTGGCAGCGCACAGTATCCCGATTTGCACGTTCGCTGGGTGCTGCGAGGGATGACTTGTAGACTTCCTCCTACATGCAGCAAACACCCTTCTCTTCCTCCTGCGGCGGCTGGCTTGGCGGCGCGATCCGCCGCATCGAGGCTGACTACCAGCGCAGCGCCGACACGCACCTGATCCCGCTGCCGCTGCCCGCGCTTGCCGCGGTCGGCATCGACCTCTACCTGAAGGACGAGTCGACCCATCCCACCGGCAGCCTCAAGCACCGGCTCGCGCGTTCGCTCTTCCTCTATGCGCTGTGCAACGGCTGGGTGCGCGAGGGCACCACCATCGTCGAGGCCTCGAGCGGCTCGACGGCGGTCAGCGAAGCCTATTTCGCGCGGCTGCTGGGCCTGCCCTTCATCGCCGTGATGCCGCGCAGCACCTCGCCCGAGAAGGTGGCGCAGATCGCCTTCTATGGCGCGCGCTGCCACTTCGTCGACCATGCGGCGCAGGTCTACGAGGAAGCGCACGCGCTCGCCGAGCAGACCGGCGGCCACTACATGGACCAGTTCACCTATGCCGAACGCGCCACCGACTGGCGCGGCAACAACAACATCGCCGAAAGCATGTTCCAGCAGATGGCGCGCGAGCGGCATCCGGTGCCGGCCTGGATCGTGGTGGGGGCGGGCACCGGCGGCACCAGCGCCACCATCGGGCGCTATGTGCGCTACCGCTGCCACGACACGCAGGTGTGCGTGCCCGATCCCGAAGGCTCGGTGTTCTCGGCCTACCACCGCACCGGCGATGCCACGCTGACGGCGGCAGGCTCGCGCATCGAAGGCATCGGCCGGCCGCGCGTGGAGCCGAGCTTCATCCGCTCGCTGGTCGACCGCATGATCGAGGTGCCCAATCTCGATTCGGTGGCCGCGATGCATGCGCTCTCGGCATTGCTCGGCCGCAAGGTGGGCCCGTCGACCGGCACCAACTTCGTCGGCATGCTGGCCATTGCAGGCGAGATGCGCGCGGCCGGCCGGCAAGGCTCCATCCTTTCGCTGCTGTGCGATGCGGGCGAGCGCTACCTGCCGAGCTATCACGATGCGGCCTGGGTGCAGAACGCGTTCGGCGACATCGGCCCGGCGCAGCAGCGCATCGACGCACTGGTCGCGGGGTGATGCCGCCGCCTGCCTTCGCCAATCTCTCCAGGCGCAGCCTGCTGCTCGCGGCGCTGGCCGCTGCGCCCGCAGGCTGGGCGCTGCCCGCGCGCACGCTGCAGTTCCCGCGCGACTTCGGCAGCCACCCCGATCTGCAGACCGAGTGGTGGTACATCACGGGCCACGCGAAGACCCCGGTGGGACGCGGATTCGGCTTCCAGGTGACCTTCTTCCGCTCGCGCGTCGAGGCAACGCAAAGTCTGCGCTCGGCCTTCGCGGCCAGGCACCTCGTGTTCGCACATGCGGCCGTCACCGACCTCGAAGGCCGCGTGCTGCTGCATGACCAGCGCATTGCGCGCGCGGGCTTCGGCATTGCTTCGGCCGGCGAAGCCGACACCGACGTGCGCCTGCGCGACTGGTCACTGGTGCGCAAGGAAGATGGCGTCTATTCGGCGCGCGTCCCGGCCGGCGAGTTCTCGCTCGACCTGCGATTCACGCCTACGCAGCCGGTGCTGCTGCAAGGCAAGGCCGGGCTCTCGCGCAAGGGCCCCGAAGAGGCGCAGGCGAGCTACTACTACAGCGAGCCGCAGCTCAAGACACAAGGCAGGCTGGCGCTCAAGGGCCAGGCCTTCGACGTCGATGGCACCGCCTGGCTCGACCATGAATGGAGCGAGGCGCTGATGCATCCCGAGGCCGTGGGCTGGGACTGGATCGGCATGAATCTGGACGACGGCAGCGCCCTCACCGCCTTTCGCCTGCGGCGCCGCGACGGCAGTGCGCTGTGGGCCGGCGGATCGTTCCGCACCCGCGATGGCACGCTGCGCGTTTTCGGCCACGACGAGGTGAGCTTCGACGGTGCGAACACGTGGACCAGCCCGCGCACACAGGCAAGGTACCCGACCCAGTGGCACGTGCAGACCCCATCGGGCAGCTTCAACGTGCGCGCGCTGCTCGACGACCAGGAGCTCGACAGCCGCGGCTCCACCGGCGGTGTGTACTGGGAAGGCCTGAGTGACCTCGTCGATGCGCAAGGCCGCCGCGTCGGCCGCGGCTACCTGGAGATGACCGGCTACGCCGCACCCTTGCGGCTCTGAGGCCGCGCCGCCCTGTCTGTCATCACGCCGTCATGCGGGGCCCCTGAACTCGGCATTCGACGTTTGCACGATGGTCGTGCGCCAACAAGGCTTGAATGAACAGACGATCCCGGCTCGTCGCGCTGCTGACGGTGCTGCTGGCCGCCGCGGGCGCCGCGTGGGTGTTCGCAGCGGCGCGGCCTGCCCCAGCGGCAACGACCGCAGCGCTTGAAATCCGCTGGCACGGCAACGGCATCATCCTGCAAGGCACTGTCAGGGATGCGGCCACGCAGCGCGCGCTGGTGGACGGCGCGGCCGCGCGGCTCGGCGGCGAAGCCGACCAGGTGGTGGACTGGCTCGACATCGTGCCCACGGCGCCGCCCATCGCGGACGCCGCTTCGCTCGCCAGCCTGATCCGCATCGGGCAGGAGGGCTGGCACCTGCAGCGACGAGCCACCGAGGGATGGCTGGCCGTGCAGTCGCCTGGCGATGCGCAGAGCGCCCAGGCCAGCGAACTGCTGCGGCGCACCTTCGGCCCCGGTGTGGCCATTCGCGTGGTTCCGCTGCCCTGATCACTCTTCCTGCGCGGGGCGGTCATGGCGACGTCATCTGCCATGCCCAGCATGCGCTGCATTCCATCCAAAGAGGAGAGGCTCATGCACGCATCGTTGAAACATCTCGCCATGGCGGGGGTGGTCCTGGCCACCTTGTCCGCATGCGGCGGAAGCAGCAGCAATTCGAACGGGTTCATTCCCTTCATTCCGCCGCCCGCACCAGCACCGGCGCCCTCCCCGGCGCCGGCTCCCGCCACGCCCGGCAGCATGGACGTGAAGCTCATTGCCTTCAACGACCTGCACGGCAACCTCGAGCCGCCCCGGCTTTCCATCACCGCGCCGGCCAGGCAGGGCGGCACGGTCGCGGTGCCCGCGGGCGGCGCCGCGTACCTCGCTTCGGCCATCGCGTCGCTCAAGGCGAAGAACGAGAACAATGCCGTGGTCTCGGCCGGCGACATGATCGGCGCCTCGCCGCTGGTCTCGGCGCTGTTCCTCGACGAGCCCACCATCGAAGCCGTGAACGCGATGAAGATCGACTTCAACGCGGTCGGCAACCACGAATTCGACAAGGGCCAGACCGAACTGCTGCGCATGAAGAATGGCGGCTGCGCCAAGAACACGCCGCTGGAGCCCTGCCGCGTGAACAAGGCCTTCCCGGGTGCCAACTTCGGCTTCCTGGCGGCCAACACCGTGAAGACCGACGGCACCACGCTGTTTCCCGCCACGGGCATGAAGAGCTTCACCAAGGACGGCGCCACGGTGAAGGTGGCATTCATCGGCATGACGCTCAAGGGCACGCCCAGCATCGTGACGCCGGCCGGCGTCGCGGGCCTGAGCTTCAAGGACGAGGCGGATACGGCCAATGCGCTGATCCCCCAGCTGAAGGCCCAGGGCGCGGACGCCATCGTGGTCGTGGTCCACGAAGGCGGCACGACCACGGTGGGCTACAACGACAAGAGCTGCGCCGGCCTGAGCGGCGACATCCTGCCGATCCTAGACAAGCTCGACGCCTCGGTCGACGTGGTGATCTCGGGCCACACGCACCGCTCCTACGTCTGCGACTACGGCAAGACCAATCCGGCCAAGCCCTTCCTGCTCACCAGCGCCGGCCAGTACGGCACCCTGCTGACCGACATCAACCTGACGATCGACACGCGCACCCGCAAGGTCACGGCCAAGTCGGCCGACAACGTGATCGTCCAGGGCGAGGCCTACATCAGCGGCGCGAACACGGTGGCCGTGACCGATCAGTACCCGGTGTTCGGCAAGAACCAGGAAGTGGCCGCGCTCGTCAGCCAGTACCTGTCGGTCGCGGCGCCGCTGGTGCAGCGGGTGGTGGGCACGCTCTCCGGCCCGGCCACGCGCACGCAGACGACCTCGCGCGAAAGCGTGCTGGGCAACCTGATCGCCGATGCGCAGCTCGCCGCGACCAGCGCCAGCAACAAGGGCGGCGCGCAGATCGCGTTCATGAACCCGGGCGGCGTGCGTGCCGATCTCGTGCCGGCCGGCGACGGCAGCGTGACCTATGGCCAGATCTTCAGCGTGCAGCCCTTCGGCAACAGCCTGGTGGTGAAAACGATGACCGGCGCGCAGATCAAGGCCGTGCTCGAGCAGCAGTTCAACAGCGGCAGCAACACGGTCGCTTCGCCGCGGGTGCTGCTGCCTTCGCGCAGCCTGAGCTACAGCTACAGCCTCTCGGCGCCCGCGGGCTCGCGCATCAGCAACATGGCGCTCAACGGAACCGCGATGAGCGACGGCGCGAGCTACCGCGTGACGATGAACAGCTTCCTGGCCACCGGCGGCGACAACTTCACGGTCTTCAACCAGGGCACCGACACGCTCGGCGGCGACCAGGACGTGGACGCCCTCGAGGCCTACATCAAGGCGAACAGCCCGCTGGCGCCGCCCGCGGCCAACCGCATCACGGCACTGCCTTGAACGGGCCGGCTCCTCCAGAAGCGAAGAAGGCGGACAGGAGGGTCCGCCTTCTTTCGTTTCAGGCTTTCCTGCCCTTGCGGCGATCGAGGAAAGCGATGACCTCGCCCATGATGCCCCTGCGGAACGCCAGCACGCAGATCACGAAGATCAGGCCCGTGACCATGGTGACCGACTCGCCGAGCGTATTGAACCAGTCGACCCCGGTGAGGTGCGCCATGAAGCTGCCGAAATCGCCCACCTTGTTTTCCAGCAGCACCACCACCGCCGAGCCCACCAGCGGGCCCGACAGCGTGCCGAGGCCACCCACCAGCGTCATCAGGATCACGTGGCCCGAAGCGGTCCAGTGCACGTCGCTCAGCGAAGCGAAGCCGAGCACCAGCGTCTTCAGCGAGCCGGCCAGGCCCGACAGCGCGGCCGAGATCACGAAGGCCAGCAGCTTGAAGCGGTTGACGTCGTAGCCGAGCGAGATGGCGCGCGGCTCGTTCTCCTTGATGCCCTTGAGCACCTGCCCGAACGGCGAATGCACGGTGCGCGCAATGAGCAGGAAGGCCGCCACCACGATCACCAGCGCCACGTAGTACATCGTGAGGTCGTCGCGCAGGTCGATGAGGCCGAAGAGCTTGCCGCGCGGCACGCTCTGCAGCCCGTCCTCGCCGCCCGTGAACGGCGCCTGCAGCGCGACGAAGTACATCATCTGCGCGAGCGCCAGCGTGATCATCGAGAAATAGATGCCCTGGCGGCGAATCGCCAGCCAGCCGAACACCAGCCCGAGCAGCGCACCGGCCAGCGTGCCCGCGATCAGGCCGAGCTCGGGCGTGAGGTGCCAGACCTTGAGCGCATGGCCCGTGAGATAGGCCGAGCCGCCCAGGAACGCGGCATGGCCGAAGGACAGCATGCCGGTGTAGCCCAGCAGCAGGTTGAAGGCGCACGCGAAGAGCGCGAAGCACAGCACCTTCATCACGAACACCGGATAGAAGCCGATGAAGGGTGCGGCAACGAGCGCCAGCAGCAGCACCCCGTAGACGACGAGCGATATTTTCTTCATGGACTTCACTTCTCGCTGCCGAACAGGCCGGCCGGGCGGATCAGCAGCACCACGACCATGATCACGAACACCACGGTGGCCGAAGCCTCCGGATAGAACACCTTGGTCAGCCCCTCGATCACGCCGAGCCCCAGGCCCGTGAGGATGGCGCCCATGATCGAGCCCATGCCGCCGATCACGACCACCGCGAACACGATGATGATCAGGTTCTGCCCCATCAGCGGCGAGATCTGGATCACCGGCGCCGCGAGCACGCCGGCAAAGGCCGCCAGCGCCACGCCGAAGCCGTAGGTCAGCGTCACCATCAGCGGCACGTTGACGCCGAAGGCCTCGACCAGCCGCGGGTTCTCGGTGCCGGCGCGCAGGTAGGCGCCAAGCCGCGTCTTCTCGATCGCATACCAGGTGGCAAAGCACACCACCAGCGACGCCACCACCACCCACGCGCGGTAGTTGGGCAGGAACATGAAGCCCAGGTTGGTGCCGCCGCTCAGCGCCTCGGGCGTGCTGTAGGCCAGGCCGGAGACGCCGTACACCGAGCGGAAGCCGCCTTCGATCAGCAGCGTGAGGCCGAGCGTGAGCAGGAGGCCGTAGAGGTGGTCGAGCTTGTAGATCCAGCGCAGCAGCAGCCGCTCGATCAGCACGCCGAACAGGCCGACGATGATCGGTGCCGCCACCAGCATGACCCAGTAGTTGACGTTGAAGTAGTTCATCGCCATCCACGACAGCACCGCCCCCATCATGAACAGCGCGCCATGCGCGAAGTTGATGACGTTGAGCAGCCCGAAGATCACCGCCAGCCCCAGGCTCAGGATCGCGTAGAACGACCCGTTGACCAGCCCCAGCAGGAGCTGGCTCAACAGGGCAGGCATGGAAATATTCATCGTGTATGGAATCGAGGTTCAGAAAGGTGGCAGCGGCTTCGCGCGGGGGCCGCCGGGTACGGCAGCCTCCCGCTCAGGCAACAATTACTTCCAGAGCGCGCAGGTGCTTTCTTCCTTGGTCGTGTAGACCTGGTCGCCCGGCACCTTCTTGACGATCTTCAGCAGGTCCCACGGACCCTTGGATTCGGACGGCTTCTTGACCTCGGCCAGCAGCATGTCGTGCACCATGCGGCCGTCGGCGCGGATCACGCCCTTGGCGTAGAAGTCGTTGATCGGCGTCTTCTTGAGGTAGGCCATGACCTTGTCGGCATCGGTGCTCTTCACCGCCTCCACGGCCTTGAGGTAGGCCATGGTGGCCGAGTAGTCGGCGGCCTGGATGTCGGTCGGCTTGTTCTTGGTCTTGGCTTCGTAGCGCGCGGCCCACTTGCGCGACTCTTCGTCGGCGTCCCAGTACCAGCTGGTGGTGTGCAGCAGGCCCTGCGTGGCCGGCAGGCCCAGGCTCTTCACGTCGGTGAGGAACACCAGCAGGCCTGCGATCTTCATCGACTTGTCGATGCCGAATTCCTTCGATGCCTTCATCGAGTTGATGAAGTCGCCGCCGGCATTGGCCAGGCCCAGCACCTGCGCCTTGGAGTTCTGCGCCTGCAGCAGGAAGGAGGAGAAGTCCGATGCATTGAGCGGCGCGCGCACCGTGCCCACCACCGAGCCGCCCTTGGCCTTGACGACCTTGGCGGTGTCGGCTTCGAGCGCATGGCCGAAGGCATAGTCGGCCGTCAGGAAGAACCAGCTCTTGCCGCCGGTGTCGACCACCGCGCCGCCGGTGCTCTTGGCCAGCGCGACGGTGTCGTAGGCGTAGTGCACGGTGTAGGGGCTGCACTGCGCGTTGGTCAGCGCCGAGGTGGCCGCGCCGTTGGTGAAGAACACGCGCTTCTTTTCCTGCGCCACCTTGGCGGTGGCCAGCGCCACGCCCGAATTGGTGCCTGCGAAGATCATCGTGGCACCGGCCGTGTCGATCCACTCGCGCGCCTTGGAGGCGGCGATGTCGGGCTTGTTCTGGTGGTCGACGCTCAGCACCTCCACCGGCTGGCCGAGCACCTTGCCGCCCATGTCGTCGATGGCCATCTGGATGGCCGTTGCGCCGCCCTTGCCTTCCAGGTCGGCGTACAGGCCCGACAGGTCGCTGATGTAGCCGATGACGACCTTCTCCTGCGCCTGCACGGCATGGCTCGCAAGACCCGCGGCCCCGAGCATGAGAGCGATGATTTTGAGCTTGGTTTGCATGGTGTCTCCTGGAATGGTTGAGAGAGTCAGCGTAAAAAAAGGTGGCGCGGACGCGCCTACACACCCAGCAGTTCGCTGAGCACGGGCATCTTGGCGTCGAGCTCCCTGGCGCCGAAGGCCTCGACCATGCGGCCGTGCTCCATCACGTAGAAGCGGTCGGCCAGCGGTGCGGCAAAGCGGAAGTTCTGCTCCACCATCACGATGGTGTAGCCCTTGGCGCGCAGCGTGTGGATCATCCGCGCGAGCGCCTGCACGATGACGGGCGCCAGGCCTTCGGAGATCTCGTCGAGCAGCAGCAGCTTGGCGCCGGTGCGCAGGATGCGCGCCACCGCCAGCATCTGCTGCTCGCCGCCCGAAAGCCGCGTGCCCGGGCTATGGCGGCGCTCGGCCAGGTTGGGGAACATCTCGTAGATCTCGGCCACCGACATGCCCTGCCCCACGCCCTTCGAACTCTTGAGCGGCGGCGGCAGCAGCAGGTTCTCCTCGGCCGAGAGGCTCGCGAAGATGCCGCGCTCCTCGGGGCAGTAGCCGATGCCCAGGTGCGCGATGCGGTGCGTGGCCATGCCGATGGTCTGCGCGCCGTTGACTTCGATGCTGCCCTTGCGCGAGCCGGTCAGGCCCATGATGGCGCGCAGCGTGCTGGTGCGCCCCGCGCCGTTGCGCCCGAGCAGCGTGACGACCTCGCCGGGCTGCACCACCATGTTCACGCCGTGCAGCACGTGCGATTCGCCGTACCAGGCGTGCAGATCCTTGATTTCCAGGGCCGCGGTCATCGGGTCTCCTGCCGGGCCGCCCCAAAGGAGGCCCGCGCCCCCTCGGGGGGCAGCGCATACACGAAGTGAGGAGCGTGGGGGTTCATCTCAATGGGCCCCCTGCAGCTGGCCGTCGGTCGTGCCCATGTAAGCCTCCATCACCTGCGGATTCTTTGAGACTTCGGCATAGGGGCCTTCAGCCAGCACGGCACCGCGCTGAAGCACCGTGATGGTGTCGGCAATGGTCGAGACCACGCTCATGTTGTGCTCGACCATCAGGATGGTGCGGCCGGCCGACACGCGCTTGATGAGTTCGGCCACGCGGTGCACGTCTTCATGGCCCATGCCCTGCGTGGGTTCGTCGAGCAGCATCAGTTCGGGGTCCATGGCCAGCGTGGTGGCGATCTCGAGCGCGCGCTTGTGGCCGTAGGGCAGGTTCACCGTGAGCTCGTCGGCCTCGTGCGCCAGGCCGACTTCGTCGAGCAGTTCGCGGGCGCGCGTGTTGAGCGGCTCGAGCGTCTTCTCGCTCTTCCAGAAATGGTACGAGGTGCCGAGCGCGCGCTGCAATCCGAGGCGCACGTTCTCCAGCAGCGTGAGGTGCGGAAACACGGCCGAGATCTGGAACGATCGGATGATGCCGCGCCGCGCGATCTGCGCGGGACGCTCGCCCGTGATGTCGTGCCCGTTGAACAGGATCGTGCCGCTGGTGGGCTCGAGAAACTTGGTGAGCAGGTTGAAGCAGGTGGTCTTGCCGGCGCCGTTCGGGCCGATCAGCGCATGGATCGAGCCGCGCACCACCGAGAGGTCGACCTTGCTGACCGCAGTGAACCCCTTGAACTCCTTGGTGAGCTGCCGTGTTTCGAGGATGACGTCGCTCATCTCGCGAAGTCGCCCGGGTTCAGGAAAGATATGTCGGTCATGCGGTCCATCTCATTGCGCCACTGTCGAACGCGGACCGATTGTTCGTGGCCGCCTCCCGCTTGCATACTGGGGCAAATGCCTATGCTGCAGTGCAACCTGCCGCCGCGACTGTCTCCGGCGGCGCACGACTGTCGTCACAATGACAATGACTCATCGGTTCGAACCCTCATGCCCATGCCGAACTTCCGCTCGCCCGAATTCCTGACCGGCCACATCCAGCACACGCTGGCGTTCTACGAGCCGGTCAGCCGCGACCCATCAGGTGGCTTCTTCCACTTCTTCAAGGACGACGGCACCGTGTACGACCGGCGCACGCGCCACCTCGTCAGCAGCACGCGCTTCGTCTTCAACCATGCGACGGCGTATCGGCGCTTCGGCGATCCGAAGCACCTCGACGCTGCGCGCCACGGCCTGGCTTTCGTGCAGCGCGCGCATGCGCAGCCGGACGGCGGCTACGCATGGCAGATCGACTGGCACGACGGCCGCGCCGCCGTGCAGGACGGCACGCAGCATTGCTACGGCATGGCCTTCGTCCTGCTCGCGCATGCGCATGCGCTCATGGCCGGCATCGAAGAGGCGCGCCCGGGGCTCGAGGCCGCCTGGCAGCTGATGGAACAGCATTTCTGGGAGCCGCAGCACGCGCTCTATGCCGACGAAGCCACCCCCGACTGGCACGTGGGCGCGTACCGCGGCCAGAACGCCAACATGCATGCCTGCGAGGCGATGCTTGCGGCCTTCAAGGCCACACGGGAGGCGCGCTACCTCGATCGCGCGCTCGCGCTCGCGGAGTCGGTCACGGGGCGGCAGGCCGCGCTGGCCGGCGGGCTGGTCTGGGAGCACTACCGCAAGGACTGGTCGGTCGACTGGGACTACAACCGCGGCGACAAGAGCAACATCTTCCGGCCCTGGGGCTTCCAGACCGGGCACCTGACCGAGTGGGCCAAGCTGCTGCTGCAGCTGGAGCGCGCGCTCGTTGCCACGGGCCGCGAAGCGGATTGGGCCGTGCCGCGCGCCAGGCACTTCTTCGACACCGCGATGCAGCGCGGCTGGGACGCGGCGCATGGCGGCCTCGCCTATGGCTTCGGCCCCGATGGCGCGGTGTGCGACGGCGACAAGTACTTCTGGGTGCAGGCCGAGAGTTTTGCCGCCGCGGCCCTGCTGGCCGTGCGCACCGGCGATGCCGGCTACTGGGGCTGGTACGACCGCATCTGGGCCTACAGCTGGGCACATTTCGTCGACCACCGGCATGGCGCGTGGTACCGCATCCTCGCGCCCGACAACCGCAAGATCAGCGACGAGAAGAGCCCGGCCGGCAAGACCGACTATCACACCATGGGCGCATGCCACGACGTATTGCGCGCACTCGGCGCTTGAATAGGGACACGTGCCCTTCGTGAAACACCGCGGAACCGGCTTTGCCGGGCCGCTGGTGTTGCCCCCGGTGAGGGGGAAGGAGAAGCGACACGAAGTGCGCGTAGCCTGGGGGAGAGCCCGGTCAATGCGCGCCGGCTGCGGCGTCGCCGCCGGCACCGCCGCGCTGCGGCCTGGCCAGCCACACCAGCGGAATCAGCAGCAGGAACAGGATCGCCGACGCATAGAAGATGTCGTTGGTGGCCAGCATGAACGACTGCTGGTCGACGATGCGGTTGATCTGGCCCATCACCTGCTCGGTACTCAGGCCGCTGCCCGCCAGCCCCGACATTGCGCTGGCCGCGGCGTTGTTGCCCTGGTTCACCGACTCCGCGAGCTGCGCGTGGTGCAGCGCCGCGCGGTTCTCCCACAGCGTGGTGGTGATCGACGTGCCCATGGCGCCCGCGGTGATGCGCAGGAAGTTCGACAGCCCCGACGCGGCCGGTATGCGGTCGGGCGTGAGGCCCGAGAGCGTGATGGTCACCAGAGGTATGAAGAAGAACGCCATCGCAATGCCCTGGATGATCGTCGGGATGATGATCGTCACGAAGTCGGCCTGCGTGTTGAAGTTCGAGCGCATCCACAGCACCAGCGCAAACACCAGGAACGAGAACGTGGCATAGCGGCGCGGATCGATCTTGGCCACCGTGAGCCCGACCACCGGCGAGAAGAAGATCGCCAGCAGCCCCACCGGCGCCATGATCATCCCCGCCTGCGTGGCGGTGTAGCCCATCCATTGCTGCAGCCACAGCGGCAGCAGCACCACGTTGCCGAAGAACAGGCCGTAGGCCACGGCCGTGGCCACGGCGCCCGACCAGAAGTTGCGGCGCTTGAACAGCGAGAGGTCGACCACCGGATGCTTGTCGGTCAGCTCCCAGATCAGGAAGAAGGCGAAGCCGACCACCGCGATCACGGCCATCGTGACGATCTCGGGCGAGTGGAACCAGTCGAGCTCCTTGCCCTTGTCGAGCATGAGCTGCATCGAGCCCACCCACAGCACCAGCAGCGCCAGCCCGATGGCGTCGATCGGCACCTTGTGCGTGCCGCTCTCACGATGGCGGTAGAGCGCCCAGGTGATGCCGGCCGCGACGATGCCCACCGGGATGTTGATGTAGAAGATCCACGGCCACGAGATGTTGTCGGTGATCCAGCCGCCCAAGAGCGGCCCCATCACCGGCGCGACCAGCGTGGTCATCGACCACATCGCCATCGCGAGGCCCGCCTTGGCGCGCGGATAGCTCGACAGCAGGAGCGTCTGCGACAGCGGGATCATCGGCCCCGCGACAAAGCCCTGCAGCGCGCGGAACAGGATCAGCGTGGTCATGTTCGGCGCCAGGCCGCACAGCAGCGAGCTGATCATGAAGAGGATCACGCTGGCCATGAACAGGCGCACCTGGCCGAAGCGCTGCGTCATGAAGCCGGTGAGCGGCACCGCGATGGCGTTGGCCACCGCGAAGCTGGTGATGACCCAGGTGCCTTGCGTGGTGCTCACGCCGAGGTCGCCCGAGATGGCCGGCAGCGACACGTTCGCGATCGACGAATCGAGCACGTTCATGAAGGTGGCGGCCGACAGCGCGACGGTGCCCCAGATGCGGGCGGCGCCCTCGAGCGGCGGATGCGCGACGTAAGCGGGAGCAGCAGTGGCCATTGGCTTTGCCTCGGGTTCCGTGGACGGCGATCAGCCGGGATGGGATTGCGAAGCAGCCTGCGCCGCAGCGCCGGCGGCGGCCGCGGGCACGGCGGAGCGCCCCGCCGCCGCAGGTGCCGCAGAGGCGGCCGGCGCGCCGCGGCCGAGATTGGCGGCCACGATGCGGTCGACTTCGGCGTCGGCACCCTGGTCGAGCTTGCTGTAGACCTGCGTCTGCGAGATGGCGGTGGGGCGCGGCGCGTCGGCCAGCATCTTGCCGCTCTTCTGCGAGATGTCGATCTCGGCGTCCATCGAGAGGCCGATGCGCAGCGGATTGGCTTTGAGCTGCTCCGGATCGAGCGCAATGCGCACGGGCACGCGCTGCACCACCTTGATCCAGTTGCCGGTGGCATTCTGCGCGGGCAGCAGCGCAAAGGCGCTGCCGGTACCCACGCCCAGGCCCGCGACCTTGCCGGTGTATTCCACCTTCTTGCCGTAGACGTCGGCCCTGAGCTTTACGGGCTGGTCGATGCGGATGTTGCGCAGCTGCACTTCCTTGAAGTTGGCGTCGACCCACAGCTGGTTCAGCGGCACGATCGACATCATCGGCGTGCCGGCGGCCACGCGCTGGCCGAGCTGCACGGTGCGCTTGGCCACGTAGCCGTCGACCGGCGCCGGCAGCGCGACGCGCTGCGTGGCCAGGTAGGCCTCGCGCACCTTGGCGGCGGCGGCCAGCACGCTCGGGTGCTGGGCCACGCTGGTGCCCTCGGTCAGCGACTGGTTGCTGGCCAGCGCTTCGCGCGCGGCCACCACGCCGGCCTGCGCGGCGGCGAGCTGGCTCCTGGCGTTGTCGAGCGCCGTCTCGGCATGGTTGAGTTCTTCCTTCGAGACCGCGCCGTTGCCCGAGAGCGCGCGGCGGCGCTGCAGGTCGTCCTGCGCCTTGGCGATGTCGCTCTGCGCCTTGACGATGTCGGACTGGCGCAGCGTGACCTGCGCGGCCAGCGATCCGTTGTTGGCGTAGAGCGTGCGCACCTGGCGCACCGCCTGCGCGAGCGCGGCCTCGGCCTGCTCGAGCGCCACCTTCGCATCAGCGGGGTCCAGCTGCACCAGCGGCTGGCCGGCCTTCACGAAGTCGGTGTCATCGGCATTGATGGCCATGACGGTACCGCCGATCTGCGGCGTGATCTGGATCACGTTGCCCTGCACGTAGGCGTTGTCGGTGTCCTCGTAGTGGCTGGCCACCAGCCATTCGTAGAGGCCCCAGCCGCCGCCGGCAACGATCACCACGGCCGCCAGCGCGGTCAGGGCGCGGCGGCGCTTGCCGTTGCCGGCGGGTGCTTCGGGAGCTGCGGAAGCGTTGGCTGCAGCGGGCGTCGGAGTGTTGTTGTCGCTCATGATGGAGTTCTTTCCGAAGACGAAAAAAGTCGGTTCAGTTCAGTTCGATGCGGACGGCGCGGGCGCCGCGGCGGTGGCGGTTGCCGGCGGCTGCCAGCCGCCGCCGAGCGCGCGCGCCAGGCCCACCTGCGTGTCGAGCGCGCGCGCGGCCAGATCGACCGCCAGCCGGCGCTGCGCGAGCACGGCGGTTTCGGCGGTCAGCACGTTGAGGTAGTTGCCCAGGCCCGCGCGGTAGCGCTGCACGGCGATGTCGTAGGCGCCTTCGGCGGCTGTCTGCGCGGCGCGCTGCTCGGCCTGCTGGCGTGCGATCGACTGCGCGCTCGTGACCTGGTCGGACGCGTCGCGCACGGCATCGATGACTGCGGCGTTGTAGCTCTCGATGGCCACGTCGAGGTCGGCCGACTTGCCGCGCAGGTTGGCGCGCAGCTTGCCGCCTTCGAAGATCGGCAGGCTGATGGCAGGGCCCACGCCCCACTGCTCGCTGCCCGACTTGAGCAGCTTGCCGAAACCCAGGCTCTGGAAGCCCGCGAAGGCGGTGAGGTTCACGTTGGGATAGAAGAGCGTCCTGGCGTTCTTCACGTCGCTGGTGGCGGCTTCGACGCGCCAGCGCGCGGCGGCGATATCGGCGCGGCGGCCCAGCAGGTCGGCCGGAATGTTGGCCTGCAGCGCCATCGGCTTGAGCTTCTCGAGCGCCGGCGGCTTGAGCGATTGCGATACGTTGGGCTGGCCCACGAGCGCGTCGAGCGCATGCTGTTGCAGCGCGATCTGCTCGTCGAGGGCTTCGATCTGCTGGCGCGCCTCGGGCAGGCCGCCTTCGCTCTGGCGCAGTTCGAGTCGGGTGTCCAGGCCAGCGGACACGCGGTCGCGCACGAGCTTGAGCGTTTCGTCGCGCTGGGCCAGCGTGCGCCGCGCCACGGCCAGCTGGTCGTTCAGGCGCGCCCACTGGAAATAGCTGCGCGCCACGTTGCTGGCCAGCAGCACGCGGGCGGCATCCGCATCGGCAGCCGCGGCATTGGCCGCGCCGATGGCGGTGTCGAGCGCGCTGCGGTTCTTGCCGAAGAAGTCGAGTTCCCAGCTGGCGCCGAGCTGCAACAGGCCGATGTTCTGCGTGGAGCCGCCGAGCGGCGCCGGGTAGATGTAGTTGCTGTTGAATTTCTGGCGTTTCAGGTCGAGGTCGCCCTTGACCTGCGGCTGTAGCGCGGCGCCGGCGACGTCCGCCGAGGCCTGGGCGCGCGCAAGGCGGGCCTGTGCCACCTGCAGGTTCGGATTGCCGGCCACGGCCTGGTCGATCAGCGTGTTGAGTTGCGCGTCGCCAAAGGCGAGCCACCATTGGCGCTCGACGGTCGGCACGGCGGCGGCGCTGCGGTCCGCGGCAATGCCGAGCGACGAAGCATCGCGCAGCCTGGCCTCGGAGCCGATGCCCGCCATGTCGGCACATCCGGCCAGCGCAGCCATCAGCAGCACGGCGGCAACAACGGGGGTGCGGCGCACGGCGCGCGCGGCAAGGGATTCAGTCATTTTTATCTCCACGGGCCGCCAGGGCCTGGGCGTTGTCGAGAATGCGGCGCAGATAGCCCTTGAGCTGCTCCCACTCTTCCCTGGTGAAGCCCGCCAGGTGCTCGTTCTGCACGCGGCTCAGCACATAGGGCACTTCCTGGGCGGCGGCACGGCCTTCCTCGGTGAGCTCGATGTTGACCACGCGCCGGTCTTCGAGCGAGCGCACGCGGCGGCACAGGCCCTTGGCCTCGAGTCGGTCGAGCAGGCGCGTCATGGCGCCGGCGTCGAGTTCGCAGGCGCGAGCCAATTCCGCCACCGTGGTCGCGGCACCGATATGCAGCTTGTAGAGAGGCACCCACTGCGGATAGGTCGGACTACCTGGCTCGCACATACGGGTTCCCACCGACTGGCCAACCGCGGTGACGATGCGCCGCATCAGGTAGCCGATGCTTTCCTCGGCCCTGTAGGTCTCGGCGCGATAAAAGTCGGCCGGCCGGGGCTCGGGCTCGCCGGACACCGGCGGGATTGGCGGGATATCTGCATCGCTCATGCTCAAAATATTAATTGTCATGGCAATTATTGTCAAGGCCGCCTTTGCGACGGCAAGGGTCGGTAGAATCCGCGGCATGGCTTCCTCCCCCCTGTCTTCACCGGCCAAGGGCTCGCCCCGATCGCTGTCGGGCCTGAGCCCTTTTCTCCGGCCCTACCGCGTCCAGATCGCCCTGGCGGGCATTTTTTTGGTGATGGCGGCCATCACCACGCTGGTGTTTCCTATCGCATTGCGCAGCCTGATTGATGGCGGCTTGATCAGCGCGGACAAGGGCGCCCAGACCATGGCGCTGCGCGAGCACTTCGGCGCCCTCTTCGCGGTGGCCGTGGCGCTCGGCCTTTTTTCGGCCGCGCGCTTCTACACGGTGAGCTGGCTCGGCGAACGCGTCACGGCCGATCTGCGCAACGCGGTCTACGGCCATGTGCTGCGCCAGAGCCCGGCCTTCTTCGAGACCACGCAGACCGGCGAAGTGCTGTCGCGCCTGACGGCCGACACCACGCTGGTGCAGACCGTGGTCGGCTCGTCGCTGAGCATGGGCCTGCGCAATGCCGTCATGGGCGTGGGCGCGCTGGCGGTGCTGGTGTGGACCAATCCCTACGTGATGGTCCAGGTGCTGGGCATCCTGGTGCTGGTGGTGCTGCCGAGCATGTGGTTCGGCCGGCGCGTGCGCAAGCTCTCGCGCGCGAGCCAGGACCGGGTGGCCGATTCGAGCGCCATCGCGGCCGAGGTGCTCAATGCGATTCCGGTGGTGCAAAGCTACACGGCCGAATCGCGCGAGGCCGGCCGCTTCAAGGCCTCGACCGAAAACGCCTTCAAGACCGCGGTGCGCCGCACCAAGGCGCGCTCGGTGCTGGTGGCCTTCATCATCATCGCCACCTCGGCGGCGCTGCTCTGGGGCCTCTACCAGGGCACGCAGGCGGTGCTGCGCGGCGACATCACGGCCGGCCACCTGGGCCAGACCGTGGTGTACGTGGCCATTCTTGCCAGCGCGACCGCAGTGCTCGGCGAGGTCTATGGCGACCTGCTGCGCGCAGCCGGCGCGACCGAGCGCCTGATGGAACTGCTGCATGCCCCGGCGGCCATCGTTTCACCGCCCGATCCGGTGGCTGCGCCCATCCCGGCGGCGGGCAGCGCGGTCAAGCTCGAAGCGGTGACTTTCCACTACCCCTCGCGGCCAGGCACGCCGGCGCTCAAGGACTTCAGCCTCGACATCGCACCCGGCGAAACGGTCGCCCTGGTGGGATCGAGCGGTGCCGGCAAGAGCACGGTGTTCCAGCTGCTGCTGCGCTACTACGATCCGCAGTCCGGCCGCCTGCTGCTCGACGGCGCGCCGCTGGCCTCGCTCGCGCTGCCCGAGCTTCGCACCCGCATCGGCCTGGTGCCGCAGGACGCCGTGATCTTCTCGGCCAGCGCCTTCGAGAACATCCGCTACGGCCGCCCCGACGCCACGGCCGACGAGGTGCATGCCGCCGCGCGCGCGGCCTTTGCGCACGATTTCCTGCAGGCGCTGCCCGAGGGCTATGACACCTTCCTGGGCGAGCGCGGGGTGCGCCTGTCGGGCGGACAGCGCCAGCGCATTGCAATTGCGCGCGCCATTCTCAAGAACCCGCCGCTGCTGCTGCTCGACGAAGCCACCAGCGCACTCGATGCCGAGAGCGAACGCATGGTGCAGGCGGCGCTCGAATCGGCCATGGAAGGCCGTACGACGCTCGTGATTGCGCACCGCCTGGCCACCGTGCAGAAGGCCGACCGCATCATCGTGCTGGACCATGGCGGCATTGTTGAACAGGGAACACACGCCACGCTGGTGGCGCAAGGCGGGGTCTATGCCCGCCTGGCCGCCCTGCAGTTCACGGCTTGATGGGCCGGCTGCAGGCTACTGCAGCGTTTCCTTGAGCGCCGCAGGGATGGGCAGGGCCATCACCGGAATGCCCTCTTCGAGCAGCGCCTCGGTCTGCTCACGGGTCGCCTGGCCGCGGATCCCGCGCTCTTCGGCTTCGCCGTAGTGCATCCTGCGCGCCTCGTCGGCAAAACGGTCGCCCACGTCCTCGGTCTTTGCGAGAACCTCGCGCACGGCGCGCATCCAGCGGGCCTCGGGAGATTGTTCGGCCGGTGCCTGGGCCTTGGCGGGTGCCGAAGATGCCGAAGCCGACGCAGCAGCGGCCTCTGCCGGCGCCTTCGCGTTGCCCAGGTTCAGGCGCGGCGCGCTCAGCAGCTTGACGATGCGCGTGTCGGCACACACCGGGCATTCCACCAGTCCGGCGGCCAGCTGGGTTTCGAAAGCTTCATTGGACGCAAACCAGCCTTCGAAGCCGTGGCCATGCGAGCAGCGCAGATCGAGAACCTTCATGCGCGGATTATCCCGCGCCGCCTTGCGAAGCGGTGGCTCGCCAATCGAGTGACCATGCGCCCGAAAGAACGTTCTGCAGCCACAGCATGCAGGTCAGCGACTTGGCATCGGTGAGCGTGCCGTCGCGGCACCAGAGTGCAACTTCGGCCGGCGTGGCCGTGAACACGTCCAGGAACTCGCCGTGGTCGAGCTGCCGCTTGCCGAGCGACAGGCCGCGCGCAAAGTAGATGTGGATGATCTCGGTGGAATAGGCCACGGCCAGGTGCATGGCGCCGGCGTAGGCCCATTCGCTCGCGGTGTAGCCGGTTTCCTCGAGCAGTTCGCGCTGGCCGCACACCAGCGGATCTTCGCCCGCATCGAGCTTGCCGGCCGGAAACTCGACCATCACATGCCCGACCGGATAGCGGTACTGCCGCTCCAGCACCACGCGGCCGTCGTCGAGCAGTGGAATCACCACCACCGCGCCCGGATGGATCACGTACTCGCGCGTGGCGCTGTGGCCGTCGGGCAGGCGCACGGTGTCGCGGCAGACCTGGAGGAAGTTGCCCTTGACCAGCAGCTCGCTGGCCGTGCGTTCTTCCTTCAGGTGCGAATCGGCGATGGGAGAAGTCATGTCGGTCATCCGTGCCTGTGCTTCATGAGGTAGCGCCAGGTGAACCCTGGAAAGGCCAGCACGATGAAAAGCGCGCCGGTCACCGCATAGAACTCCCAGCCCTGCGGGGCGATCTGCCCTGCCCGGCTTTCGAACAGCAAGCCCACGCCGCCCGCGGCAAAGTACAGCACCACCAGTTCGGCGAGCCGCACTGCCAGCGGCTTGGGCCGCGTGGCCAGGGGCACGACGCCGAACAGCCGGTCGTTGCAGAACGGCAGGTTGGCCGCCACCAGCGCCACCAGGAGAACGACCCAGACCGATGCGGTTTGCGACACCGTGGGCAGGCTGGGATCAGTTCGCCAGCGTGGCCACGATGGCCTTGGCGCACAGCGTCATGAGGCCGCCGGGCACGATGCCCAGCACGAGGATCAGCAGGCCGTTGATCGACAGCACGGTGCGCACGTCGCGCGGCGCCGACACGGTGCTGGCCGTGACCGGCGCGTCGAAGTACATGACCTTGACCACGCGCAGGTAGTAGAAGGCGCCAATCAGCGACATGACCACCGCGAACACCGCCAGGCCGATGTAGAGCGCCTGGCCCGAGGCGATCAGCGCCTGCAGTACCGCCAGCTTGGCGTAGAACCCGACCAGCGGCGGCAGGCCCGCGAGCGAGAACATCGCGATCGCCATCACGCCGGCATACAGCGGGCTGCGCTGGTTCAGGCCGGCCAGGTCGGTGATTTCTTCGCTTTCGAACCCCTCGCGCGCCAGCAGCAGGATGATGCCGAAGCTCGCCAGCGTGGTCAGCACGTAGGTCACGATGTAGAACATCGAGGCGCTGTAGGCGAATTGTGCGTTGTAGGTGTTGCCGTTGACCACGCCCGCCACCAGGCCGAGCAGCATGAAACCCATCTGCGCAATGGTCGAGTAGGCCAGCATGCGCTTCAGGTTGGTCTGCGCGATGGCGGCCAGGTTGCCCACCAGCAGCGAGGCGATGGCCAAGAGCGCCAGCATCTGCTGCCAGTCGATGGCCAGCGGCAGCAGCCCTTCCACCAGCAGGCGGATGATGATGGCGAAGGCGGCCAGCTCGGGCGCCGCGCCGATCAGCAGCGTGACCGCCGTCGGTGCGCCCTGGTACACGTCGGGCACCCACATGTGGAAAGGCGCCGCCCCCACCTTGAAGGCCAGGCCCGCCACGATGAACACGAGGCCGAACACCAGCACCTGGTGGTTCACCTTGCCGCTGGCGATGATCTTGAACACTTCGTTGGTGTCGAGCGAGCCGGTCGCGCCGTACAGCATCGACAGGCCATAGAGCAGGAAGCCGCTGGCCATGGCGCCGAGCACGAAGTACTTCATGGCTGCTTCGCTGGCCACCGCGTTGTCGCGGCGCAGCGCCACCAGCGCATAGCTCGACAGCGTGAGCAGTTCGAGCCCGAGGTAGATCAGGAGGAAGTTGCTGCCCGAGATCATCACGAACATGCCCAGCAGCGCGAACATGCTGATGGTGAACATCTCGCCGCCGCGCAGCATGTCGCGATCGGCCGCGTAGGGCCGGCCGTAGACCAGCGTGACCATCAGGGCCACCGTGGCAAAGCACTTGAGCCAGTTGCCCATGGGATCGCTCACGACCATGCCGCCGAAGCCGTAGACCGTCTTGCCCTCGTTGCCGGCCAGGCCGGTCAGCACGGCCACCACGGCCAGCGTGAGCAGCGTCAGGATGTAGGTGCGCGTGCGCTGCGCACTGGTGCTCGACAGGTCGACCAGCGCAATGATGCAGGCCATGACCAGCAGCACGATTTCGGGGTAGATCGCGACCCAGCTGAGTTTGTCAATCATCTCGTTCTCTTCTTCAGCGTGGCATCAGGAGGGCAGCTTCGAAATCGCCACGTGGCGAAGAAGCTCGGTCACGGAAGCGTCCATCACGTCGGTGAACGGCTTCGGATGGATGCCCATCCACAGCACGGCAATGGCCAGCAGCGACAGCATCAGGAATTCGCGGGCATTGATGTCGGTGAGCTCCTTGACGTGGTCGTTGCCGACCGGGCCGAGGTACACGCGCTTGTACATCCAGAGGGTGTAGGCCGCGCCGAAGATCAGCGCCGTGGCGGCTCCGAAGCCGAGCCAGAAGTTGGATTTGACCGCACCCAGGATGACCATCCATTCGCCCACGAAACCGGCGGTGCCCGGCAGGCCGCAATTGGCCATGGCGAACAGCAGCGCGAATGCGGCGAACTTGGGCATGGTGTTGACCACGCCGCCATAGTCGGCGATCTGGCGCGAATGCACGCGGTCGTAGAGCACGCCGATGCCAAGGAACATGGCGCCCGACACGAAGCCGTGGGCAATCATCTGCACGATGCCGCCGGACACGCCCAGTTCGTTGAAGATGAAGAAGCCGAGCGTCACGAAGCCCATGTGGGCGACCGACGAGTAGGCCACGAGCTTCTTCATGTCTTCCTGCACCAGCGCCACCAGGCCGACGTAGATCACCGCGATCAGCGACAGCGCGATCATGAGCCAGGCCCATTCGTGCGAGGCGTCGGGCGCGATCGGCAACGAGAAGCGCAGGAAGCCGTAGGCGCCGAGCTTCAGCATGATGGCGGCCAGCACGGCCGAGCCGCCGGTGGGGGCCTCGACGTGCACGTCCGGCAGCCAGGTATGGACCGGCCACATCGGCACCTTGACGGCAAAGGCGGCAAAGAATGCGAAGAACAGGAAGGTCTGCGCTGTCGAGCCCAGCGGCAGCTTGTGCCAGCTCAGGATGTCGAAGCTGCCGCCCGACTTGTTGTACAGGTAGATCAGCGCCACCAGCGTCAGCAGCGAGCCGAGCAGGGTGTAGATGAAGAACTTGAAGGCCGCGTAGATCTTGTTCGGGCCGCCCCAGATGCCGATGATGAGGTACATCGGGATCAGCGTGGCTTCGAAGAACACGTAGAACAGGATGCCGTCGAGCGCGGCGAACACGCCGATCATGAAGCCCGAGAGAATCAGGAACGCGGCCATGTACTGGTTGACGCGCTCGGTGATCACTTCCCAGGCCGAGATCACGACCACCACGGTGGTGAACGAAGTCAACAGCACCAGCCAGATCGACAGGCCGTCGATGCCGAGGTGATAGTTGACATTGAAGCGCGCGATCCAGCCGGCCTTCTCGACGAACTGCATCGCGGCGGTGCCGTTCTGGAAGCCCGTGTAGAGCGGTACGGTCACCAGGAAGCTCACGATCGCGCCGACCAGCGCGACCCAGCGCACGCCCCTGGCATGCTCGTCACGGCCGAACGCCAGCAACGCGACACCGAATGCGATCGGCACCCAGATGGCAAGGCTCAACAAACCCATTTTTGTTTTTCTCCAGCGCTTGACTCAGCGCTTGAACCAGACGAAGTACGTCATCAGGATGAAGATGCCGAGCAGCATCGCGAAGGCGTAGTGATAGATGTAGCCCGACTGCAGCCAGCGTACGGCGCCCGAGATGCGGCCCACGACCTTCCATGAGCCATTGACCACCGCGCCGTCGATCAGCGCCTGGTCGCCGCCCTTCCACAGCCCGGTGCCGAGCCCACGCGTGGCGCGGGCGACGACGTTCTCGTTGAACCAGTCCATGTAGTACTTGTTCTCGAGCAGGCGGTAGATCGGGCCGAAGGCGCGCTTGATCGCGGCCGGCAGCGCCGGATTGATCATGTACATGTACCAGGACAGGACCACGCCAGCCAGTGCCAGCCAGAACGGCGCCGCCTGCAGACCGTGGATGGCCATGGCCACCGGGCCGTGGAAGGCCTCTTCCAGTTCCTTCATGGCGTGGTGCCGTGTGCCGTCCACGATGATCGCGTTCTTGAAGAACTCGCCGAACAGCATCGGCTCGATCGTCATGAAGCCGATCACCACCGACGGGATCGCGAGCAGCACCAGCGGCAGCCACACCACCCAGGGCGATTCGTGCGGCTTGTCGCCGTGGCCGTGATCGTCGTCGTGCTCCGCATGTTCGTCATGGTGGTGCGCGTCGGGATTCTGGTCGTAGCGCTCCTTGCCGTGGAACACCAGGAAATACATACGGAACGAATAGAACGCCGTCACGAACACGCCGGCCAGCACCGCGTAGTAGGCGAACTGTGCGCCCCACAGGTGGCTTTCGTGTACCGCTTCGATGATGCTGTCCTTCGAGTAGAAGCCGGCGAAGAACGGCGTGCCGATCAGCGCGAGCGAACCCAGGAGCGAGGTGATCCAGGTGATCGGCATGTACTTGCGCACGCCGCCCATCCATCGGATGTCCTGGTTGTGGTGCATGCCGATGATCACCGAGCCCGCGCCGAGGAACAGCAGCGCCTTGAAGAAGGCATGCGTCATCAGATGGAACACCGCGACCGAGTAGGCCGAGGCACCGAGCGCCACGGTCATGTAGCCCAGCTGCGAGAGCGTCGAATACGCCACCACGCGCTTGATGTCGTTCTGGATGATGCCGAGGAACCCCATGAACAGCGCCGTGATGGCACCGATCACCAGGATGAACGAGAGCGCCGTGTCGCTGAGTTCGAACAGCGGCGACATGCGCGCCACCATGAAGATGCCGGCCGTGACCATGGTCGCGGCGTGGATCAGCGCGGAGATGGGGGTCGGGCCTTCCATCGAGTCGGGCAGCCACACATGCAGCGGGAACTGCGCGCTCTTGCCCATGGCGCCGATGAACAGGCAGATGCAGATCACGGTCACCAGCATCCACTCGGTGCCGGGGAAGGTGATGCCGGCCAGCGTGTTGGCCTTGGCGAAGGCCTCGCCGTAGTTCAGCGTGCCGGCATAGGCGGCGATCAGGCCGATGCCCAGGATGAAGCCGAAGTCGCCCACGCGGTTGACCAGGAAGGCCTTCATGTTCGCGAAGATCGCCGTAGGCCGGTTGAACCAGAAGCCGATCAGCAGGTACGACACCAGGCCCACCGCTTCCCAGCCGAAGAACAGCTGGAGCATGTTGTTGCTCATGACGAGCATCAGCATCGAGAAGGTGAAGAGCGAGATGTAGGCGAAGAAGCGGTTGTAGCCCTCGTCTTCTTCCATGTAGCCGATGGTGTAGATGTGCACCATCAGCGAGACGAAGCTCACCACGCACATCATCATGGCCGTGAGGCCGTCGACCAGGAAGCCGATTTCCATCTTCAGGCCGCCCACCACCATCCATTCGTAGATGGTGGCGTTGAAGCGCGCGCCATCGGCCACCACGCTCTTGAGCGTCATGGCCGAGATGATGAAGGCGACGAGCACGCCGAGGATGGTCAGCGAATGCGTGACCTTGCGGCCGATGTGATTGCCGCCGAACTTGGTGCCGAACAGGCCGGCGACGACGGCGCCGACCAGGGGTGCCAGCGGCACGGCCAGCAGGGCGGATGCGGAAAGGGTTGCGCTCATACTGATTTCAACCCTTGAGCGAGTTGAGTTCGTCCACGTTGATGTTCGACTTGTTGCGGAACAGCAGGACCAGCAGCGCAAGGCCGATGGCCGACTCGGCCGCGGCCACCGTCAGGATGAAGAACACGAAGATCTGGCCGTGCATGTCGCCCAGGTAGTACGAGAACGCCACGAAGTTCATGTTTACCGCGAGCAGCATCAGCTCGATGGCCATCAGCAGCACGATGAGGTTCTTGCGGTTCAGGAAGATGCCGATCACCGACAGCGCAAAGAGCATGGCGCCGAGCGATAGAAAGTGTCCGAGCGTGAGCGTCATGCCTTGTTTTCCTTTGCCGCTGCTGCGTCTGCTTCTGCCACGGGCTCGGCGGCGCGCGTGACCGGCATCTGCACGATGCGCACGCGGTCCCGCGCCTTCACGCGCACCTGGTCGGACGGGTTGACGTACTTGCTGTCCTTGCGGGTGCGCAGCGTCAGCGCGATGGCGGCCACGATGGCCACGAGCAGGATGACGGCCGCGATCTCCAGCGGATACAGGTACTCGGAGTACAGCAGCTTGCCGAGCTCGAGCGTGTTCGAGTTGCTGGCCGCCATGGCGGCTCCGGCGCGCGGCGGCTCCGCCAGGCGGAAGCCGCCCATCAGCACGGCGGCCATTTCGAGCGCAATGAGCGCGCCCACGCCGGCTGCCAGCGGAAAGTGCTTCCAGAAACCCTGCCGCAGGCCGTCGACGTTGATGTCCAGCATCATCACGACGAACAGGAACAGCACCATCACGGCCCCCACGTAGACGAGCACCAGCGAGATTGCCAGGAACTCGGCGCGCAGCAGCAGCCAGATCGCCGAAGCCTGGAAGAAGGCCAGCACCAGGTACAGCGCGGCGTACACGGGATTGCGGGCGGTGATGACGCGGAAGGCTGCGAACAGCAGCACCGCGGCAAAGAGATAGAACAGACCGGTCTTGACGTCCATTGGAATTCGAATTGGTACGGGGTTCGGACTGATCGGGATCAGCGGTACTTGGCGTCGGCCGCCTTGTTCGCTGCGATTTCTTTTTCGTAGCGGTCGCCCACGGCCAGCAGCATGTCCTTGGTGAAGTACAGGTCGCCGCGCTTTTCGCCGTGGTATTCGAAGATGTGGGTCTCGACGATCGAATCGACCGGGCAGCTCTCTTCGCAGAAGCCGCAGAAGATGCACTTGGTCAGGTCGATGTCGTAGCGCGTGGTGCGGCGCGAACCGTCGTCGCGCACATCGGATTCGATGGTGATGGCCAGCGCCGGGCACACGGCTTCGCAGAGCTTGCAAGCGATGCAGCGCTCTTCGCCGTTCTCATAGCGGCGCAGCGCGTGCAGGCCGCGAAAGCGCGGCGACAGCGGCGTCTTCTCTTCGGGAAACTGCACCGTGATCTTGCGGGCGAAGGCGTACTTGCCAGTGATGGCCAGGCCCTTGAACAGTTCGAACAGCATGAAGCTGCCCAGGAAGTCCTTGAGCGAGAACGGGGCGGACGCGAGCTTGGAAGGGCGCGCGAGCGCGCCGGCGGTATGCGCAGCAGTCATGATGTTGGCGCTTCCAGTTATTTCCAGATGTTGAACGGGGTCTGCATCCAGGCACCGACCACGACCAGCCACACGAGCGTGACCGGGATGAAGATCTTCCAGCCGAGCCGCATGATCTGGTCATAGCGGAAGCGCGGGAAGGTGGATCGGACCCACAGGAACATGGTGACCACGCAGAAGGTCTTGGCACCGAGCCAGATCCAGCCCGGGATGAAGCTCAGGAACTCGAACGGCGGCAGCCATCCGCCGAGGAACAGCACGGTGCACAGGATCGAGACCAGCCACATGTTGGCGTACTCGGCCAGGAAGAACATCGCGAAGCTCATGCCCGAGTACTCGATCATGTGGCCCGCAACGATCTCGGACTCGCCTTCGACCACGTCGAAGGGGTGGCGGTTGGTTTCCGCCAGGCCCGAGATGAAGTAGACGACGAAGATCGGCAGCAGCGACAGCCAGTTCCACGACAGGAAGCCGATGCCCATCGATGCGAAGGTGCCCTTGCCCTGCCCTGTCACGATGTCGGTCATGTTCAGGCTGGCCGAGACCATCAGCACCACGACGAAGCAGAAGCCCATCGCAATCTCGTAGCTCACCATCTGTGCCGAGGCGCGCAGCGCGCCCAGGAAGGCGTACTTCGAGTTCGAAGCCCAGCCCGCGATGATCACGCCGTAGACCTCGAGCGAGGTGATGGCCATCACGAACAGCAGGCCGGCGTTGATGTTGGCCAGCGCCACGTCCGGACCGAAGGGAATCACAGCCCATGCGACGAGCGCCGGCATGATGGTCATGATCGGGCCCAGCAGGAACAGGCCCTTGTTGGCGACCGTCGGAAGAATGATTTCCTTGGTCATCAGCTTGAGCGCGTCGGCGATGGGCTGCAGCAGGCCCAGCGGCCCGATGCGGTTCGGGCCGATGCGGATCTGCGTGAAGCCGATCGCCTTGCGCTCCCACAGCGTGAGGTAGGCCACGGCCCCCATCAGCGGAAGCACGACCACGATGATCTTGATCAGCGTCCAGATCACCGGCCAGGCCAGGCCCGTCCACCAGCCCGCGTGGACCAGTCCCTGGCCGAAAGCATGCACTGCGTCGATCATGCCAATGCCTCCTCGGCACGGGCCGGAGCAGCCGATGCGTTGCGCGCATCGGCGGTGAGTTGCAGCGACGGTGCGCGGCGCACGATCGAGTCGAGTTGATAGATGCTCGCGACCACGGGAGCGGGAGCGGCGCCGCTGGAAGCGACGGCCTTGGCCGCGGTGGCGTTGTTCAGCGCGTTGGCAGGCACGGCGCCGTTGTCGCCGATAGTGCGCAGCACGTCAGCCGTCGATTCGAATGCGAAGCCCGGCAGGCCGAGCAGGTTGGCCAGCACGCGCAGCACCTTCCAGGCCGGACGCGTTTCGCCTTGCGGCTTCACGACGGCATGGAAACCCTGCACGCGGCCTTCGGCATTGACGAAGGTGCCCGGCGTTTCGGTGAACGGCGCGATCGGCAGCAGCACGTCGCTGAACTCGAGGTTGGCCTTGAAGGGGCTCAGCGTGACGACCATCTGTGCATTGCCGATGACGTCGGCGGCTGCGGCGCCCGCAGCCGAGTCGAACACCGGTTCGTTGTTGAGCAGCAGCACGGCCTTGAGGCCCGAGCCCGCGGCCAGCATGCGGCCGGCATCGAGGCCGCCGTTCTTCGGGAACGCGCCGACGAGCTGCGCGCCCACGGTGTTGGCGGCTTCGGTCAGGTAGCCGACGGTGGCGCCGGTCTGCGCGCCGATCCAGTTGGCGAGGGCCAGCAGGCTGCTCGCTTGCGCATGGTGGGCGGCGGCGTTGCCGAGCAGGATGGCCTTGCGCTCGCCGCTCAGCAGCGAGGCGGCAATGGCTTGCGCGGCGGCATCGGGTTCGTTCTTCGGTGCCAGCGGTGCAGCCGCACCGTTGGTCTTGCCGATGGCAGCGGCCACGGCGGCCAGCGCCTCGACCCATTGGTCGGCTTCGGCGATGGTCGATTGCGCCACGCTGATGGCCCAGGCGTCGCGGTCGGCCATCAGGCCGGCCGAGGTGATCACCGACAGCGCGGCGCCCTTGCGCACGGCCTGGCGGATGCGCTGCGCGAACAGCGGATGGTCCTTGCGCAGGTTCGAACCGACGACCAGCGCGCGCTGCAATTGCGTGAGCGATGCGATCGAGGTGCCGAGCCAGCGCACGCCTTCGAAGGCCGTGAATTCGGCATTGCGCAGGCGGTAGTCGATGTTGTCGCTGCCGAGTTCACGCGTGAGCATGGCGGCCAGCTGCAGCTCTTCGAGCGTGCTGTGCGGGCTCACCAGCGTACCGATGCTTTGCGCACCGTGGTCGGCCTTGATCTGCTTGAGGCCGTTGGCCACGTATTCGAGCGCGGTCTGCCAGTCGACCTGGTGCCACTGGCCGCCCTGCTTGAGCATGGGCTGCGTGAGGCGTTCCGGGCCGTTGAGCGCTTCGTACGAGAAGCGGTCGCGGTCGGCGATCCAGCACTCGTTGACGTCTTCGTTCTCGAGCGGCACCACGCGCATCACGCGGTTGTTCTTGACCTGGACGATCAGGTTGGCGCCGGTGGAGTCGTGCGGGCTCACCGACTTGCGGCGCGACAGCTCCCAGGTGCGGGCGCTGTAGCGGAACGGCTTGCTCGTGAGCGCGCCGACCGGGCAGATGTCGATCATGTTGCCCGACAGTTCGGAGTCGACCGAGTCGCCGAGGAAGGTTTCGATTTCGGAGTGCTCGCCGCGCTGGGTCATGCCGAGCTCCATCACGCCGGCCACTTCCTGGCCAAATCGGACGCAGCGCGTGCAATGGATGCAGCGGCTCATTTCTTCCATGCTGATCAGCGGACCGACGTCCTTGTGGAAGACGACGCGCTTTTCTTCTTCGTAGCGCGAAGAAGAACCGCCGTAGCCCACGGCCAGGTCCTGCAGCTGGCACTCGCCGCCCTGGTCGCAGATCGGGCAATCGAGCGGGTGGTTGATCAGGAGGAACTCCATGACCGACTGCTGCGCCTTGATGGCCTTTTCGCTCTTGGTGCGAACGATCATGCCCTGCGTGACGGGCGTGGCGCAGGCCGGCATCGGCTTGGGCGCCTTTTCCACGTCGACCAGGCACATGCGGCAGTTGGCCGCGATGCTGAGCTTCTTGTGATAGCAGAAGTGCGGGATGTAGGTGCCCGCCTTGTCGGCCGCATGCATCACCATGCTGCCTTCGGTCACTTCGACCTTCTTGCCGTCGAGTTCGATTTCGATCATGAGTATGTTTCTTCTCGCGCTCAGGCCTTGACGGGCGCTTTCGGGACGTAGCCCGGAATCAGGGCCTCGAACTCGTGACGGAAGTGCTTGATCATGGCGCGCACCGGCATGGCCGCCGCGTCGCCGAGGGCGCAGATGGTGCGGCCCTGGATGTTGTCTGCCACGGAGTTGAGCAGGTCCATGTCGGTCGCCCTGCCCTGCCCGTTGTGGATGCGGTCCACCACGCGGTACAGCCAGCCCGTGCCTTCGCGGCACGGCGTGCACTGGCCGCAGGACTCGTGCATGTAGAAGTACGAGAGGCGCCGCAGCGACTCGACCATCGAGCGGCTGTCGTCCATCACGATCACCGCGCCCGAGCCCAGCATGGAGCCGGCCTTGGCGATGGAGTCGTAGTCCATCGTGCATTCCATCATGATCGAAGCCGGCAGCACCGGCGACGACGATCCGCCGGGGATCACGGCCTTGAGCGTGCGGCCCTTGCGAACGCCACCGCACAGCTCGAGCAGCTTGGAGAACGGCGTGCCCATCGGCACTTCGTAGTTGCCGGGCAGCTCGACGTCGCCGCTCACCGAATAGATCTTGGTGCCGCCGTTGTTCGGCTTGCCGCATTCGAGGTAGGCCTGGCCGCCGTTGTTGATGATCCAGGGCACCGCCGCGAAGGTCTCGGTGTTGTTGATGGTGGTCGGCTTGCCGTACAGGCCGAAGCTCGCCGGGAACGGTGGCTTGAAGCGCGGCTGGCCCTTCTTGCCTTCCAGCGATTCGAGCAGCGCGGTTTCCTCGCCGCAGATGTAGGCGCCGAAGCCGTGGGCGGCATGCAACTGGAAGTTGTACGTGCTGCCCATGATCTTGTCGCCGAGGTAGCCGGCGGCGCGCGCCTCTTCGAGCGCTTCCTCGAAGCGGTCGTAGCTCTGGAAGATCTCGCCGTGGATGTAGTTGTAGCCCACGCTGATACCCATCGCATACGCGGCGATGGCCATGCCTTCGATCACGATGTGCGGATTGAACTGCAGGATGTCGCGGTCCTTGCAGGTGCCCGGCTCGCCTTCGTCCGAATTGCAGACGAGGTACTTCTGGCCCGGGAACTGGCGCGGCATGAAGCTCCACTTCAGGCCCGTGGGGAAGCCTGCGCCGCCGCGGCCGCGCAGGCCCGAGGCCTTGACTTCGGCGATCACCTGGTCGGGCGTGAGGCCCTCGGTGAGGATCTTGCGCAGCGCCTTGTAGCCGCCGCGCGCCTCGTAGTCGGCCAGGCGCCAGTTGGTGCCGTCGAGGCCGGCATAGATCTGCGGCTCGATGTGGCGGCCATGGAAACAGGTCTGGACGCCCGTGGCCTGGAATTGCTGGAGCACTTGTTCGGGCGACATCAGGCAGCCTCCCCTTTGGTGGAGCCGCGCAGGCCATCGATGAGCTGGTCGAGCTTCTCGTTGCTCATGAAGCTGCACATGGTGCGGTCGTTGACCAGCATCACGGGCGAATCGGCGCAGGCGCCCAGGCATTCGCTCTGCTGCAGCGTGAACATGCCGTCGGCCGTGGTTTCGCCCATCTTGATGCCGAGCTTCTTCTCGAGGTGGACCAGCGCGGTGACGCCGTCGCGCAGCTGGCACGGCAGGTTGGTGCACACGTTGAGCTTGAACTTGCCCACCGGATGCTGGTTGTACATGTTGTAGAAGGTCGTGACCTCGTGCACGGCGATGGGCGCCATGCCGAGGTACTCGGCGATCTCGCGCTCGCGCTGCATGCTGATGAAGCCTTCGTCCTGCTGCACGATGGCCAGGCAGGCCATCACGGCCGACTGCTTGCCGGCTTCAGGGTACTTGGCGACTTCGCGCGCAAAGCGCTCGAGAATCGCAGGCTTCAGAGGAGCAGAAGGCGCCGAGGGCGCCGTGTCATGGTGGGTCGAGGAAGTCGTCATTCGCTCTTTCTCACCTGTCGATTTCGCCGAACACGATGTCCATCGTGCCGATCACCGCGACAGCGTCGGCGATCATGTGGCCGCGCGACATTTCGTCGAGGGCGGCGAGGTGCGGGAAGCCGGGCGCGCGGATCTTCAGGCGGTACGGCTTGTTGGCGCCGTCGCTCACCAGGTAGATGCCGAACTCGCCCTTCGGGTGCTCGACGGCGGCATAGGCCTCGCCTTCGGGCACGTGGAAGCCTTCGGTGAAGAGCTTGAAATGGTGGATCAGCTCCTCCATGTTCGCCTTCATCGATTCGCGCGCGGGTGCGGCGACCTTGTGGTTGTCGGTGATCACCGGGCCGGGGTTGGCACGCAGCCAGGCCGAGCACTGCTGGATGATCTTGTTGGCCTGGCGCATTTCTTCCACGCGCACGAGGTAGCGGTCGTAGCAGTCGCCCGTCTTGCCGACCGGCACGTCGAACTGCATCTGGTCGTAGACGTCGTAGGGCTGCTTCTTGCGCAGGTCCCATTCGACGCCCGAGCCGCGCAGCATGGGGCCGGTGAAGCCGAGGTTCAGCGCGCGCTCCGGCGTCACCACGCCGATACCCACGGTGCGCTGCTTCCAGATGCGGTTGTCGGTGAGCAGCGTCTCGTACTCGTCGACCATGCCGGGGAAGCGCTTGCAGAAATCGTCGATGAAGTCGAGCAGCGAGCCCTGGCGGTTCTCGTTGAGCTTCTCGATCGCCTTTGCGTTCTTGATCTTGCTGACCTTGTACTGCGGCATCGCATCGGGCAGGTCGCGGTAGACGCCGCCCGGACGGAAGTAGGCCGCATGCATGCGCGCGCCCGACACGGCTTCGTACATGTCGAACAGGTCCTCACGCTCGCGGAAGCAGTAGATGAGCATGTTCATCGCGCCGCAGTCGAGACCGTGCGCGCCGAGCCACAGCAGGTGGTTCAGCAGCCGGGTGATCTCGGCGAACATCACGCGGATGTACTGCGCGCGAATCGGCACGTCCAGGCCCAGCATCCGCTCGATGGCCAGGCAGTAGGCGTGCTCGTTGGACATCATCGACACGTAGTCGAGACGGTCCATGTAGGGCAGCGACTGGATGAAGGTGCGCGATTCGGCAAGCTTCTCGGTCGCACGGTGCAGGAGGCCGATGTGCGGATCGGCGCGCTGGATCACTTCGCCGTCGAGCTCGAGCACCAGGCGCAGCACGCCGTGGGCCGCAGGATGCTGGGGACCGAAGTTGAGTGTGTAGTTCTTGATTTCGGCCATATCAATGCAACCCGCTGCCGTAGTTGTCTTCGCGAATCACGCGCGGGGTAATTTCCCGCGGCTCGATCGATACCGGCTGGTAGACCACGCGCTTCTGCTCTTCGTCGTAGCGCATTTCGACATGGCCCGACACCGGGAAGTCCTTGCGGAACGGATGGCCAATGAAGCCGTAGTCGGTCAGGATGCGGCGCAGGTCGTCGTGGCCTTCGAACACGATGCCGTAGAGGTCGAAGGCTTCGCGCTCGAACCAGGTGGCGGCATTCCAGACGGGCTGGAGCGAATCGACCACGGGCAGGTCTTCGTTCGGCGCAAATACCTTGAGGCGCACGCGCTGGTTGAGACTCACCGACAGCAGGTGCGTGACGACGCCATAGCGCTCGCCCTGCCACTCGCCTTCGCGGTAGTCGGAGTAGTCCATGCCGCAGAGGTCGATCAGCTGCTCGAAGCGGCAGCCGGGCGCATCGCGCAGCAGCATGGCGGCTTCGATGTAGTCGGCAGCACCGACCACCACGGTCACCTCGCCGAGCGCAACCGTGACGCTCCTGGCCTTGGCGCCCAGGGTCTCGGCAATGGTGGCGCGCAGCACCTCCGGCGAAATTGCAAAATCAGTCATCGTCGGCAATCCCTCAGGCGCGCGCAATGGTGTTGGTGCGGCGAATCTTCTGCTGCAGCTGGATCACGCCGTAAAGCAGCGCTTCGGCGGTGGGCGGGCAACCCGGCACGTAGACATCCACCGGCACAATGCGGTCGCAGCCGCGCACCACCGAATAGCTGTAGTGGTAGTAGCCGCCGCCGTTGGCGCAGGAGCCCATGGAAAGAACCCAGCGCGGCTCCGGCATCTGGTCGTAGACCTTGCGCAGCGCCGGCGCCATCTTGTTGCACAGCGTGCCGGCCACGATCATCAGATCGGACTGGCGCGGGCTGGGCCGGAACAGCATGCCGAAACGGTCGATGTCGTAGCGGGCTGCGCCTGCGTGCATCATTTCGACGGCACAGCAGGCCAGACCGAAAGTCATCGGCCAAAGTGATCCGGTCTTCGCCCAGTTCACCACCGAGTCGTAGGTGGTGGTGACGAAGCCTTCCTTCATGACGCCTTCAATGGCCATTTTGTCGATTCCTTGTCATTCCCAGTCGAGCGCGCCTTTTTTCCACTCGTAGGCGAAGCCCACGACGAGGATGGCGAGAAAGATCATCATGGCCCAGAAGCCGACGGCGCCGATTTCCTTGAGCGCAATCGCCCATGGAAAGAGAAAGGCAATCTCGAGATCGAACAAGATGAAGAGAATGGCAACGAGGTAATAGCGCACGTCGAATTTCATGCGCGCATCCTCGAAGGCCTCGAAGCCACACTCGTAGGGAGCATTCTTCGCTGCGTCGGGCCGGTTGGGACCCAGGATGTAGCCGATGACTTGCGGTGCGACACCTACACCGACACCGACCAAAATGAACAAGAGGACGGGGAGATAGGAATCGAGGTTCATCGGGAGATTTTTCACCGCTTGCCACCGGCAGGAAAACACTCTGGATGAGGTTTTCTGCCGGTGAGATTTGGTGCGGTCGGCGAGACTCGAACTCGCACAGCTTTCGCCACTACCCCCTCAAGATAGCGTGTCTACCAATTTCACCACGACCGCGGTTTTTTGTTCGGATGGCATGAGGTACCTGGAAAGGTGTTTGGCTTTCCGAACAGCTTTAGAGTTTACCCTGAAATGAAGCAGTTTCTCACCGACAGCTTCATGAAAACAACTTGATTATTTGTTCGGGATCTGGCCCGCGCCCGAAACGGGTGCGGCAGGCGCCGAAGCAGGCGCACCGGCAGGCGCTGCGCCCGAGGTGCCGCCCGGAATCTGCCCTGCCGCGCCCGAAGCGGGTGTTGCCGGCGTACCGACAGCCGCGCGCTCCAGCAGGCTGCCGCCGCCCACCGGCCGTGCGTGGCTGAAGTAGGCCAGCAGCAAGGTGCAGGCAAAGAAGACCGCCGCCAGCACTGCCGTGGTGCGCGAAAGGAAATTCGCGCTGCCGCTCGCACCGAACAGGCTGCCCGCGCTGCCGCTGCCGAAGGCCGCGCCCATGTCGGCACCCTTGCCGTGCTGGATCAGGATCAGCCCGATCATTGCAAGGGCCGACAGCATCTGCACGCCGACCAGTAGATTGAGGACCACATTCATTCGTTCTTACTCCTAATTGATGTCGGCCACGGCCCGCGTTCAGCGGGAAGCGGCGGAAATGATCTGCAAAAAGTCGGGGGCCTTGAGCGACGCGCCGCCGATCAGCCCGCCGTCGATGTCGGGCTGCGCCAGCAGCTGCGCGGCGTTGGCCGCGTTCATGCTGCCGCCATAAAGAATGCAGATGCCGGCGGCGTGCTCGCTCGCGGCATGGTGCAGCTGCGCGCGCAGCACGGCATGCACCGCCTGCGCCTGTTCCGGCGTCGCCGTCTTGCCGGTGCCGATGGCCCAGACTGGCTCGTAGGCCACGACGATCTCGCTGATGCAATGGCCATTGACGTGGATCACCGCGGCCAGTTGGCGCTTGACGACCTCTTCGGTGCGCCCTGCTTCGCGCTCGGCCAGCGTTTCGCCCACGCAGACGATCGGCGTGATGCCGTTCGCGAGCGCAGCCGCCGTCTTGGCCGCCACCGCCTCGTCGGTCTCGCCGTGGTATTGGCGGCGCTCCGAATGGCCGACGATCGCATAGCGCACGCCGAAATCCTTCAGCATGGCCGCCGAATGCTCACCCGTGAACGCACCTTGCGGATGCGCCGAGATGTCCTGTGCGCCCAGCGCCATGGCCGTGGAGCCCGCCAGCAGCGACTGCAGCTGCGCGAAATACGGGGCCGGCGCGCACAGCGCGATGTCGCAGCCGGCCGGCGCCGCGGCCAGCCCCTGCTGCAGGGCCTTCACCAGCGCCTCGTTGGCAGCGAGGCCGCCGTTCATCTTCCAGTTGCCCGCGATCAGCTTCTTTTTCGTGGTCATCGTGTTGTCGTCCGTCACCATGTCAGCACGATCTTGCCGATGTGCTGGTTGGATTCCATCAGCGCATGCGCCTGCGCCGCTCCGCTGGGTTCGCCATCGGCCGCGAAAGTACTGTGGATCACGGGCTTGACCGCGCCGCTTTCGAGCAGCGGCCAGACCTTCTCGCGCAGCGCCTTGGCAATGGCACCCTTGAAGGCCACCGGCCGCGGACGCAGCGTGGAGCCGGTGATCACCAGCCGCTTGCGCAGCACCAGGCCCGCGTTGAAGTCGCTCTTGACGCCGCCCTGCACCGCGATGATCACGAGCCGGCCGTCTTCGGCCATGCACTCGATCTCGCGCGCCACGTAGTCGCCCGCGACCATGTCCAGCACCACGTCCACGCCCTTGCCGCCGGTGAGCTTCTTCGCTTCTTCGGCGAAGTCGCTCGTGCGGTAGTTGATGGCGTGGTCGGCGCCCAGCTTTTTGCAGGCTTCGCACTTGTCGTCGCTGCCGGCCGTGGCGATCACGGTGGCGCCCAGCGCCTTGGCGATCTGGATGGCCGTCACGCCGATGCCGCTCGTTCCGCCCTGGATCAGCAGGGTTTCGCCCTTTTGCAGGCGGCCGCGCTCGAACACGTTGCTCCAGACGGTGAAGAAGGTCTCGGGCAGCGAGGCCGCCTCGATGTCGCTCCAACCCTTGGGCACCGGCAGGCATTGCGCCACGGGGGCCACGCACAGCTGGGCATAGCCGCCGCCCGCGATCAGCGCACAGACGCGGTCGCCGATCTTGAACCCCGCCTCGGCCAGCGCCGCGGCGTCGCCCGACACAATCTCTCCGGCCACCTCAAGGCCCGGCAGGTCGGAGGCGCCGGGCGGAACCGGGTAGTGCCCCTTGCGCTGCAGCACGTCCGGACGGTTCACGCCGCTGGCCGCGACGCGGATCAGCAGTTCGCCCACGCCGGCCACCGGATCGGGGCGCTCCACGGCGCGCAGCACCTCGGGGGCGCCGTACGAAGTGATTTCAATGGCTTTCATGGTCTTTGGCCTGCAGCGCCCGTTTCAGGGCGCGGTTAGCGAATCAAAAAAGGATTGGCAACGGCATGGCTGCCGTCGCGCCTTCTTTCTTACTCTTGCGATTCGCGCGGTGCGTACTCGCCGACGGGCGCCTGCGGCTGCTCGTTGCGCGGCGGCTGCTGCTCGTTGTTGAAGCGCGGAGCACGCTCGCCGCGATCGCCACCGCGATCACCGCCACGGTCCGAGCGCTCGCGGCGCTCGCCGCCGCGGTCGCCACGGTCTTCACGGGGCGGGCGCTCGCTGTATTCCATGCCGGCCGGACGCTCGGTCAGGGCCTTCATGGACAGCTTGACGCGGCCCTTTTCGTCGGTCTCGAGCACCTTGACCTTGACGATCTGGCCTTCGCTCAGATAGTCGGTCACCTTCTCGACGCGTTCATGCGCGATCTGGCTGATGTGCAGCAAGCCGTCCTTGCCGGGCAGCAGGTTGATGAGCGCGCCGAAGTCCAGGATCTTGGTGACCGGGCCTTCGTAGACCTTGCCGATTTCGACTTCGGCCGTGATCTGCTCGATGCGCTTCTTGGCGAACTCGGCCTTTTCAGGGTCGGTCGAGGCGATGGTGATGGTGCCGTCTTCGTCGATGTTGATCGTCGTGCCGGTTTCTTCCTGCAGGCCGCGGATGACGGCGCCGCCCTTGCCGATCACGTCGCGGATCTTCTCGGGGTTGATCTTCAGCGTGGTCAGGCGCGGTGCGAACTGCGACACCTCGGTCTTGGCCTCGCCCATGGCTTCCTGCATCTTGCCGAGGATGTGCATGCGCGCCTCCTTGGCCTGGGCCAGTGCGACCTGCATGATTTCCTTGGTGATGCCCTGGATCTTGATGTCCATCTGCAGCGCGGTGATGCCGTTGGTCGTGCCGGCCACCTTGAAGTCCATGTCGCCCAGGTGATCTTCGTCGCCCAGGATGTCGGTCAACACCGCGAAGCGGTTGTCTTCCTTGATCAGGCCCATGGCGATGCCGGCCACGTGGGCCTTCATCGGCACGCCGGCGTCCATCATCGAGAGGCAGCCGCCGCACACCGAGGCCATCGACGAGGAGCCGTTGGATTCGGTGATTTCCGACACCACGCGGATGGTGTAGGGGAATTCTTCCTTGGTCGGCAGCACGGCGACGAGCGCGCGCTTGGCGAGACGGCCGTGGCCGATTTCGCGGCGCTTGGTCGAGCCCATGCGGCCCACTTCGCCGGTGGCGAAGGGAGGCATGTTGTAGTGGAACAGGAAGCGGTCTTCGTACTCGCCGGCCAGCGCGTCGATGCGCTGCGCGTCGCGCTCGGTGCCGAGCGTGGTCACGACCAGGCCCTGGGTCTCGCCACGCGTGAACAGCGCCGAGCCGTGGGTGCGCGGCAGCACGGAATTGCGGATCTCGATGGGGCGCACGGTGCGCGTGTCGCGGCCGTCGATGCGGGGTTCGCCCGAGAGGATCTGGCTGCGCACGATCTTGGCTTCGATCGAGAACAGCAGGTCGTTGACCTTGCCGGCGTCGAAGGGTTCGCCGCTTTCCTTCAGCGCGTTCATCACACTGGCGTTGGCTTCGCGCAGGGCCTGCGTGCGGGCCTGCTTGCTGCGGATTTGATACACGGCGCGCAGCTTTTCCTCGGCCAGGCTCTTGACCTTGGCGACGAAGGCTTCGTCTTCGGCCGGTGCCTGCCAGTCCCACACCGGCTTGCCGGCGTCGCGCACGAGTTCATGGATCGCGTTGATCGCGATGTTGGCCTGCTCGTGGCCGAACACCACGCCGCCCAGCATGATTTCTTCGCTGAGCTGCAGGGCTTCGGATTCGACCATCAGCACGGCGGCTTCGGTGCCGGCCACGAC
Organism: Variovorax sp. V93; assembly: GCF_041154485.1. Lineage (NCBI taxonomy): Bacteria > Pseudomonadati > Pseudomonadota > Betaproteobacteria > Burkholderiales > Comamonadaceae > Variovorax > Variovorax sp. V93. The sequence continues at coordinate 3,616,105 of NZ_AP028669.1, forward strand.
GAGGTCCATCTGCGAATCCTTGCGGGCGGTCTGGCCCGGATTCAGCACGTACTGGCCGTTGATGTAGCCCACGCGGGCGGCGCCGATCGGGCCGCTGAACGGAATGCCGGAGATCGACAGCGCAGCGCTCACGCCGATCATGGCGGCGATGTCGGCGTCGACTTCGGGGTTGAGCGACAGCGTGTGGATGACCACGTGCACTTCGTTCAGGAAGCCTTCGGGGAACAGCGGGCGGATCGGACGGTCGATCAGGCGGCTGGTCAGGGTTTCGTGTTCGCTGGGCTTGGCTTCGCGCTTGAAGAAGCTGCCGGGGATCTTGCCTGCGGCGTAGGTCTTCTCGATGTAGTCGACGGTCAGCGGGAAGAAGTCCTGGCCCGGCTTGGCGGTCTTGGAGGCCACCACGGTCGCGAGGATCACGGTGCCGTCGATGTCGACCACCACGGCGCCGCTGGCCTGGCGGGCGATTTCACCCGTTTCCATGACGACGGTCTTGTCGCCCCATTGGAAGGACTTGGTGACTTTGTTGAAGAGGCTCATGTTTTGCTCCTGTTTTGAGAGCGGATGACCTGCATTGGGCGCAGGTTCCGCAGGGACGGAGGCTTCTCAGAACACGATGCCATTCCAGCGAAGCTCGGCGGGAACTTCATTGGAATGACACAGCTTCGCTCTGTTTTGGCACTCCGAAAGTGGATCGCGAAGTAAAAAACGCCTGAGCTAGCGGACTAACCCAGGCGTTTTTTCATGCGATTCGATTTACTTGCGCAGACCCAGCTTGGCGATCAGCGCGGTGTAGCGGTCGGCATCCTTGGACTTGAGGTAGTCCAGGAGCTTGCGGCGGCGGCTCACCATGCGCAGCAGGCCGCGACGGCCGTGGTGGTCCTTGGCGTGCGTCTTGAAGTGGGGGGTGAGCTCGTTGATACGGGCGGTCAGCAGTGCAACTTGCACTTCGGGGCTGCCGGTGTCGTTGGCGGCGCGGGCGTTGTCCTTGACGACTTCGGCCTTGATGGAGGCTGCGATCATTGAATTTCCTTTGTTCCGGGATGTTTGACTTGCGGTGAGCGCTGGAACTGCCCTCACCGTGCGCCTTGCGTATGCAAAGCCATGGAATTATAGCTCGCCCCCAGGCTCCGCGACACTTCGTGTCGCTCCTCCCTCCCCCTACCGGGGGCGACGCCTGCGGCCCGGCGGGGCCGGTTCCGCGGCATCCCTGGAACGGAGGGCTCGCCTTCGGCCTCGCTATTTCTGAGCGGCGAGCCAGGTCTTGAGGCGCTCGACGCCCTGGACAAGGCGCTGGGGATCCTTGGAGGCAAAGCACCAGCGCAGCCAGCCCTGGGCCTCGGGGGCGAAGGCATTGCCGGGGGCCAGGCCGAGGCCGGCCTCGACGACCAGGCGCTTGGCGAGGTCGAGGGAGTCGCCGAAGCCTTCGAGGCGGAAGAAGGCGTACATGCCGCCCTTGGCGGGGGCCACCTGCACGCCGGGCAGTGCGGCCAGCAGGGGCACGAGGGTGTCGCGGCACTGCTTCAGGTGGGCCACCACGCGGGGCGTGATCTGCGCGGTGTGCGCGATGGCGGCGACGGCGGCGCGCTGCGTGAAGACGCTGGCGCAGGAGGTGTTGAATTCGATCAGCTTGCCGATGCCGTCGACCAGCGCGGGCGGCAGCACGAGCCAGCCCAGGCGCCAGCCGGTCATGAGGAAGCTCTTCGAGAAGCTGTGCGTCACCACCAGCCGGTCGTCGGGCCTGGAAATATCGAGGAAGCTCGGCGCGCAGCCGTTCGGGGTGGGCTCGAAGTACAGCCGCTCGTACACCTCGTCGGCCAGGATCCAGGTGCCGGTTTCGCGGCAGTGGTCGAGCACGGCCTGCTGCTCTTCGCGCGTCATGGTCCAGCCGGTCGGGTTGTTGGGCGCGTTGACGATCAGCAGCCGGGTCCCTGGCGTGACCGCCTTGCGCAGCGCGGCCAGGTCGAGCGTCCATTGGCCATCGGCGGGCACCAGCGGCACCGTGCGCACGTGGGCGCCGAGGATCGCGGGCTGCGCCGTGAGGTTGGGCCACACGGGCGTGACCGCGACCACCTCGTCGCCCGCATCGACCAGCGCCTGCACCGCCAGCATCAGCGCGCTGACGCCGCCGGAAGTGACGGCGATGCGCGACGCATCGACCGCGGGATGCAGCGCGCTGGTGTAGCGCGCAATGGCATCGCGCAGTTCGGGCAGGCCGAGGTTGTGCGCATAGAAGGTTTCGCCGCGCTGCAGCGAATCGATGGCCGCCTGGCGGATCACTTCGGGCGTGACCTCGTCGCTTTCGCCGAACCAGAACGCGAGCACGTCGTCGCGGCCGAGCCCGGCATTGGCCACCTCGCGGATCTTGGAGGCTTCGAGGTTGTGGATGGCTTCACGCATGTCTTGGTTTCCTAGATTCGTTTCATCTTGCAGGTGGTCGGCAGCTCGGCGCGCTCGGGGGCGATGGTCTTGACCACGCGAAAGCCGTAGCCCGAACCCTCGACATCGAACTGCACGCCCGGACTGCCCTGCTTGTCCATCGCGCCAACCACCAGCTGCTGCTGGAACTGGTGGTCCGCCGCGCGCATGCGGCCGCGCTGCCCGTAGAGGCTCACGTCGGCCTGCTCGAGCGCGCGCGCCACGGCCACTGCGTCGACGCTGCCCGCGCGCGCGATCGATTGCGCGAGCGACTCCACGAGCAGTTGCATGCGCATGTGCACATAGTCGTCGGCGGGCTTGGGAAAGCGCGCGCGGAAGGCGCGGTAGAAGGCCTCGGACTGCGCAGTCTGCACATTGGGCAGCCAGTCGGCCACCGCGATCACGCGGCCGATGCCGGCGTCGCCGATGGCTGCCGGCGCGCCGAGCGCGTTGCCGTAGAAGGTATAGAAGCTGCCGTTGAAGCCGGCCTCGCGCGCAGCCTTCACGAGCAGCGTGAGGTCGTTGCCCCAGTTGCCGGTGAACACCGCCTGCGCACCGCTCGCAATGATCTTGCTGGCGTAGGGCGCGAAGTCCTTCACCTTGCCCATCGGATGGAGTTCTTCCCCGACGATCTCGATGTCGGGCCGCTGCACGCCAAGCTGGCGTTTCGATTCGCGCAGCACCGCCTGGCCGAAGCTGTAGTCCTGCCCGATCAGGTAGGCGCGCTTGATGGCCGCGTCGTCCTTCACCACTTGCATCAGCGCCGCCACGCGCATGTCGGCATGCGCGTCGAAGCGGAAGTGCCAGAAGCTGCAGCGCTCGTTGGTCAGCGCCGGGTCGACCGCCGCGTAGTTGAGGAAGATCACGCGCCGCGCGGGGTCGCGCTCGTTGTTCTTCTCGATGGCATCGATCAGCGCCGCGGCAGTGGCCGACGAGTTGCCCTGCAGCACGATGCGCGCGCCGTCGTCGATGGCCGCGCGAAGCGCCGACAGCGCCTCCTCGTTCTGCCCCTTGCTGTCGTAGCGGTCGAGCTGCAGCGGCCGCGCGCCGCCGGGCAGCTTGATGCCGCCGCGCGCATTCACGCGCTCCACGGCCCACAGCAGGTTGCGGAACACCGCCTCGCCGGTGTTGGCGAACGGCCCGCTCATGCTTTCGATCAGCGCGAGGCGGATCGGCGCGGGCGCTGTCTGCGCCTGTGCTGCGAAGGGCGCCGCGCATAGCGCCAGCGCCGCAAATTTCAAGGCCTTGCGACGCCAAATAAAGGGAGGATTCATTGTCTTGAAACGAGTGCGGCTGTGCCTAGATGAGGTGACAAGCGGCACTCAGGATGGAATGGCCGCGCAGTGTAAGGGACACACATTCCTTGTCCCCATTGTGTTCATTCAGGAGTTCTCACATGTTTTTCGCACCCACCCTTCGCACCGCCCGCTTTGCACCCCGTTCGTACGACCGCGCCTTCGAGCGCTTCGTCAACGAGGCCTTCGCCGGCACGCGCCCCTCGCCGCTCGTCGAGCAGGACGACAAGAGCTGGACGCTTTCCGTCGACGTGCCGGGCCTCTCGCGCGAAGACCTCGCCATCGGCATCGAAGGCGCCGTGGTCCGCATCGACAGCAAGGCAGAAGCCAAGCGCCAGTTCAAGGCGGCCTACGAATTGCCGCTGGACATCGACGTGTCCTCGAGCGAAGCCAAGCTCGAGAATGGCGTGCTCACGCTGAAGCTGGGCAAGCGGGTGCCGGTCAGCCAGGTTTCGCAGCTGCAGATCAACTGAGCCTGCAAAGCCCACAAGAGGAAAGTGTCGTTATCTATTGTTTTTGACTTTGAAGACGCTCCCTAATCACAATACGACAGCGAATAACGTCACATCATGTGACGTTTTCACATTTTCTTTCTTCGTGGGCGTTTCGACAGACGCACCGAATCCATGACGGTGCGGATTCGGGTGCCCCTCAAGGCACGCCATGATCACGCACCTCAAGTCAGCCAAAGACGATGAACGGTCCGATACGCTCCTGGTCTTCCTTCCGGGCGCCTACCTGAAACCTGACGAGTTCGAGCGCGAGGGCTTCATCAGCGCCGTGCGCGAGCGCCACCTGGCGGCCGACTCGCTGCTGGTGGATGCCGATGTTTCCTACTACTACGACCAGACGCTCAGCGAGCGCCTGCATGCGGACGTCATCGAGCCGCAGCGCGCCAGGGGCTACAAGTCGATCTGGCTGGTCGGCATTTCCATTGGCGGCTTCGGCGCGCTGATCCACGAGCTGTCGCGGCCGGGCTCGGTCGACGGCATTGTCGCGCTGGCGCCCTACCTGGGGCGCCGCGTGCTGGGCGCCGAGATCCTCAAGGCCGGCGGCCTGCGCACCTGGCAGGCGCCGGCTGGCCCCCTGCCCGACGAGGAAGTCGACCGCAAACTCTGGCCCTGGTTCCAGCAGTACCTGGAGCCGCAGAAGTCGCAGAGCCTGCCCCAGCTTTACCTCGGCTTCGGCCTCAGCGACCGATTTGCCAGCAACCACAAGCTGCTGGCGGACGCCCTGCCCGAAGGTCGCGTCTTCACCACCGAGGGCGGCCACGACTGGCCGCAATGGCGCCAGCTCTGGCGCAATGTGCTCGACGTGCTGCCGCTGCCGTCGCTCGGCCGCTCGCGCCCGTCGGCGGCTACGCGGGCACCGGCCGCGGCGTCTCGGATGGCGCCATCAGCGAAGCCATGGGCCATCGCGGCTTGACGTCGAAGGCATAGCGCTCGCTCGCCTGGGCCAGGCCAGACTGCAGCCGCATGGCGGCCGCCATCGCAATCATGGCGCCGTTGTCGGTGCACAGGTGCAGTTCCGGATAGTGCACGCGCACGCCGCGCCTGGCGCAGGCGGCGTTCAGCTGCTCCCGCAGGCTGCGGTTCGCGCCCACGCCGCCGGCCACCACCAGCCGCTTGAGGCCCGTCTGCCCGAGCGCGGCCAGCGATTTCTTCAGCAGCACCTCGACGATCGCCGCCTGCGTGGACGCGGCCAGGTCGGCCTTGTTCGCTTCGAGTTCAGCGCCGAGCTTCTTGGCCTGCGTCAGCACCGCCGTTTTCAGGCCCGCGAACGAAAAATCGAGGTCGCCGCTGTGCAGCAGCGGCCGCGGCAGCTTGAACGCCGTGGGGTCGCCCGCCTCGGCCAGCTTGGCCAGCCAGGGGCCGCCTGGATAAGGCAGGCCCATGAGCTTGGCGCTTTTGTCGAAGGCCTCGCCGGCCGCATCGTCGATGGTTTCGCCCAGAAGCTCGTAGCGGCCCACGCCGTCGACCCGCATCAGCTGCGTATGGCCGCCCGACACCAGCAACGCCACGAACGGGAATTCCGGCGGATCGGCGCTCAGGAACGGCGACAGCAGGTGCCCCTCGAGGTGATGCACCCCGAGCACCGGCTTGCCCAGCGCCGCGCCCAGCGCGCAGGCCACGCCGGCGCCCACCAGCAAGGCCCCGGCCAGGCCCGGCCCGCGCGTGTAGGCGACCACGTCGATCTCGGCCAGCGAGCGGCCTGCTTCGGCCATCACGGCCTCGGTCAACGGCAGCACGCGGCGGATGTGGTCGCGGCTGGCCAGTTCGGGCACCACGCCGCCATAGGCCTGGTGCATGGCGATCTGGCTGTGCAGCGCGTGCGAACGCAGCACCGGCAGTGCATCGCCATGCGTTTCCACCAGCGCCACGCCGGTTTCGTCGCAGGATGATTCGATTCCCAGGAGGAGCATGCCCGGGAGTGTAGGCGGCGCGGAATGCCCGTGCGGCACGGATGTTGCAGCAGGCCTTGTGCTCCCCCTCCCCCGCCATGAAATCCGGACTGAGTTTTCTGATCGCCGCCCGAAGGTGCGAAATCGACGAGCTGGACCAGCTCGCGCGCACCAGCGACCTGGTCGGCCTGATCGCGCGGCTGGTCCATGCGCTGCAGCGGGAACGCGGCATGTCCAACGTGTTCCTCGCCTCGCGCGGCGGCCGCTTCGCCGAGCAGCGCGATCCGCAGATCGCCGAATGCCTGGCGCTCGAGCAGGAGGTGCGCGCCGGGTTCGACCAGCTCGAAACCGAAGCGCACCCCGGCGCCACCGCGGGCAACAGCGCCCGCCTCTTCAGCCGCATCGCCTGGGTGCTTCCGGGACTGGACGGCCTGCCCGCCCTGCGCCGCCGCATCGGCGCGCTTGAGCTGACGCCCGCGCAGGCCACCGCCGCCTTCGCCAAGCTCGTGGCCGGCCTGCTGGCGGTGGTGTTCGAGGCAGCCGACGGCGCCACCGATCCCGAGATCTCGCGCCTGCTGGTGGCGATGTTCAATTTCATGCAGGGCAAGGAATTCGCCGGCCAGGAGCGTGCTTTCGGCGCCGCCTCGCTGGCCGTGGGCCGCAGCGACGAGGCGCAGCGCCAGCAATGGCTGCATCTCATCGAACTGCAGGAGCGCTGCTTCCAGGTCTTCACCGAGTTTTCGAGCAGCGGCGTGCTGGCGCTCTGGCACCAAAGCCAGTCCGAGGCTGTCATGGCCGAGATCGAGCGCCAGCGCCGCATGAGCGTGAGCCCGGCCCAGACGGCCTCGGCGGCCGCTCCCGACCCGCGGCTGAGCCAGGCCTGGTTCGACTGGTGCACGCGCCGCATCGACGCCATGAAAACCGTCGAGGACCGGCTGGCCGCCGACCTGCGCGAACTCTGCGCCCGCAAGACCGCGCAGGCACGCAGCGAACTGCAGCGCTACCAGCAGGTGCTCGGCAACCTGGCGCCGCAGCCCGAGGGCGCGCTGTTCTTCGACGACGCCGACACCCGGGCCACCGAGCCCGCGCAATACGGTCGCCACCTGGAGCGCTCGGTGCTCGACATGGTCCAGGAGCAGTCGCGCCGGCTGCAGGCCATGGGCGACGAGCTCGAGACCGTGCGCGCCTCCCTCAACGAGCGCAAGCTGGTCGAGCGCGCCAAGGGCCTCTTGATGGCGCACCGCCGCATGAGCGAGAACGAAGCGCACAAGATGCTGCTGCAGACCGCCATGAACCAGAAGCGCCGCCTGGTCGACGTGGCCGAGTCGATGCTCGCGATGGCCGACTACCTGCCGCTCGATGCGGCGCCCCGGCGCTGAGCGCCGCCCCAAAAAGCGTTCGGATTGGTGCAGTGCACAACAACCGTGCATGCATCCGGATTTCCGCCCTGCGGCCCTTGCGCTCATGCCGGCAACCGCTCTCCTGCTGCCGATTCGATAGCAATTGGCGGCGGCAAAAGCTGGCACACAGTTTGCTGAAGTAGTACATGGACCTTCGGGTCCCCAGGCAGGTGGCACCCAACGGCGGGTGTTGCCCGCCGAGATCGGACAAAGGCGTCCCCCATCCCGCAAGGGCTCGTTTTCGAGCAGCCCCTGCGCGGTGCGGGACGCCTTTTTGTTTTTTGCCTTCCTTTGTTTGTTGTTCTTCAACCGGAGCCCGCCACATGACCGACCCGCTGAAAACCCGCCTCAGCCGCCGCCGCGTACTGCAAGCCGCCGCCATCGGCGCCGTGGGAGTCAATCCTGCGCTGCGTGCCGCAGTCTGGGCCCAGGGCTCCGACAAGCCCGAGAAGGAAGAAGTGAAGATCGGCTTCATCCCGCTGACCGACTGCGCCAGCGTGGTGATGGCCTCGGTGCTGGGCATCGACAAGAAGTACGGCGTGAAGATCGTGCCCAGCAAGGAAGCCAGCTGGGCCGGCGTGCGCGACAAGCTCTCCAACGGCGACCTGGACATGGCGCACGTGCTCTACGGCCTGGTCTACGGCATGCACCTGGGCCTGAGCGGCCCGAAGAAGGACATGGCCGTGCTCATGACGCTCAACAACAACGGCCAGGCCATCACGCTCTCGAAGAAGCTGGCCGACAAGGGCGCGGTCGATGCTGCCTCGCTCGCCAAGCTGATCGCGAGCGAGAAGCGCGAATACACCTTCGCGCAGACCTTTCCCACTGGCACGCATGCAATGTGGCTCTACTACTGGCTTGCATCGGCCGGCATCGACCCCTTCAAGGACGTCAAGAACATCACGGTGCCGCCGCCGCAGATGGTGGCCAACATGCGCGTGGGCAACATGGACGGCTACTGCGTGGGCGAGCCCTGGGGCCAGCGCGCGATCATGGACGGCATCGGCGTGACGGCCATCACGACGCAGGACATCTGGAAGGACCACCCCGAGAAGGTGCTCGGCACCACGGCCGACTTCGTCAAGAAGTACCCCAACACCGCGCGCGCCGTCACCGCGGCCATCATCGAGGCCGGCAAGTGGATCGACACCGGCCTGCAGAACAAGAACAAGATGGCCGAGACCATCGCGGACAAGAGCTACGTCAACACCAGTGTGGACGCGATCAACCAGCGCATCCTGGGGCGCTACGTCAACGGCATGGGCAAGAGCTGGGACGACCCCAACCACATGAAGTTCTACAACGGCGGCGCCGTGAGCTTTCCCTACCTGTCGGACGGCATGTGGTTCCTCACGCAGCACAAGCGCTGGGGCCTGCTGAAGGAGCATCCGGACTACCTGAAGGTGGCCACCGAGATCAACCGCATCGACATCTACAAGCAGGCCGCCGCCGCCACGCAGACCCCGGTGCCCAAGGACGTGATGCGCAGCAGCAAGCTGTTCGACGGCACCGTGTGGGACGGCAAGGATCCGAAGAAGTACGCCGAGTCTTTCAAGCTGCATGCCTGAGGAGAAACACATCATGGTCAGCGCTGTATTTCATTCGCCGATGGACGCATCCCTTCCTCTCCCGCGCGCGGGAGAGGGTCGGAGCGAGGGTGTGCCCCGCGCCGAGGCGCCCTCGCAACCCGCCGCTGCCGCCAGGGAGCCCAAGCCGCGCACCCCCATCGACCTGCGCGCCTTCTGGATGCGCGTGCTGCCGCCGCTCGCGGGCTTCGGCCTGCTGGTGCTGATCTGGGAGCTGGTGGCCATGAAGAGCACCACCGGCTTTCCATCGCCGCTGGCCACCTGGCAGCAGGCGCTCACGGTGTTCAGCGATCCGTTCTACAGCAAGGGGCCGAACGACCAGGGCGTGGGCTGGAACGTGCTCTCGTCGCTGCAGCGCGTGGCGCTGGGCTTCGGGCTGGCCGCGGCGGTCGGCATTCCGGCGGGCTTTGCGATCGGGCGCTTCGAGTTCCTTTCGCGCATGTTCAATCCGCTCATCAGCCTGCTGCGCCCGGTCTCGCCGCTCGCCTGGCTGCCGATCGGCCTGCTGGTGTTCAAGGGTGCCAACCCGGCGGCCATCTGGACCATCTTCATCTGCTCGATCTGGCCGATGGTGATCAACACCGCGGTGGGCGTGCAGCGCGTGCCGAGCGACTACATGAACGTGGCCAAGGTGCTGAACCTGTCGGAGTGGAAGATCTTCACAAAAATTCTGTTCCCGGCCGTGCTGCCCTACATGCTGACCGGCGTGCGCCTGGCCGTGGGCACCGCATGGCTGGTGATCGTGGCGGCCGAAATGCTGACCGGCGGCGTGGGCATCGGCTTCTGGGTGTGGGACGAGTGGAACAACCTCAACGTCGCCAACATCATCATCGCGATCTTCGTGATCGGCATCGTCGGCCTGGTGCTGGAGTTCGCGCTCATCAAGCTTGCAACCGCATTCACGTTCGAAGAGGTGAAGTCATGAATGATGATTCGAAGTACATCGAGATACACAACGTCGAGCAGCGCTTCAAGACCGCCAAGGGCAGCTTCCTTGCGCTGCAGGGCGTCAACCTGAACGTGGCCAAGGGCGAGTTCGTCACGCTGATCGGCCATTCGGGCTGCGGCAAGTCGACGCTGCTGAACCTCATCGCCGGCCTGACCACGCCAACGCAGGGCGTGCTGCTGTGCGCGAACAGGGAAATCAAGGGCCCAGGCCCGGAACGCGCGGTGGTGTTCCAGAACCACTCGCTGCTGCCCTGGCTCACCTGCTTCGAGAACGTGTACCTCGCGGTCGAGCGCGTCTTTGCCGCCACCGAAGGCAAGGCGCAGCTGCGCGCGCGCACCGATGCGGCGCTCGCGATGGTCGGCCTCTCGGCCGCCGCGCAGAAGCGCCCCGGCGAAATCTCCGGCGGCATGAAGCAGCGCGTGGGCATTGCGCGCGCGCTGTCGATGGAACCCAAGGTGCTGCTGATGGACGAGCCCTTCGGCGCCCTCGACGCGCTCACGCGCGCCAAGCTGCAGGACGAGCTGCTCGCCATCGTCCAGAAGACGCAGAGCACCGTCGTCATGGTCACGCACGACGTCGACGAGGCGGTGCTGCTCTCCGACCGCATCGTGATGCTCACCAACGGCCCGGCCGCCACCATCGGCGAGGTGCTGAAGGTCGACATCGCCCGGCCGCGCAACCGCGTCGAGCTGGCCGAGGACCCGGCCTATGTGCACGCCCGCAAGGCGGTGATCGATTTCCTCTACACGCGCCAGGCGCACGTAGAAAAAGTCGCAGCCTGACCCGGCGCGCAAGGCGCATGACGCGATGCCAGCCCTTCGTGGAACACCGCGGAACCGGCTTCGCCGGGCCGCTGGTGTTGCCCCCGGTGAGGGGGTTGGCGAAGCGACACGAAGTGCGCGCAGACTGGGGGTGAGCCAGGCTCAGGACATGATGACCTGCAGGCTGTGCTCGTACCAACCCGTGAGGCGCTCGAAGGTGTCGACGAGCGCCTCGCTCGAACGCACCAGCGTTGCGCGGCCTTCGGGGCTTTCGAGCGCCTGCACGCCGCCGACCAGGCGCAGCCATTCGTCGCGCGCGGCCGCCAGTGCGGCGCGGATCTCGGGTGAACTGAGGGGCGCGCGCTCCAGCTCCAGCAGCGCGGCCTCGAACTCGTTCATGGTCGGCAGCAGCCGGCCGCGCGAAGCCTCTGCCCCGATGATCGACGCGAGCAATGCGTCCTTCGCCAGGCGCTGCGCGCGCATGCGCTGGCGCCCGCAGATGTTGACGATGCGCAGCGCACGCCGCGCGCCGGATGCTTCCAGCGCCTCCGTCATGGCCTCGGCCGCCGACAGCAAGGCCTCGCCACGCGCGTCGATCTCGGCCAGCCCCTGCTGCGCGGGACGCGCGGCCAGCGACGCGGCGAGCGCGCTCCAGGCGGCCTGCACTTCGCCCAGCGCGAGCACGCCGGCCGCGCCCAGCTCGAGGGTGCCCAGATGATCGAGGTTCTGCTGCACCCGCTCGGTCGACTGCGTGCGCAGAACCCGCGCGCGCTGCACGTCGATGCCCGACAGCAGCTGCGCCGCCACGCGCACCAGCCGCTGCGAGAGCATGCGCAGCTGGCCGGCGCGGTTGATCGCATCGGCCCACTGCGCGGCCTCGATGACCGAGCGAGACACCTCGCCCAGCCGCAGGTTGGCATGCATTGCGGCACCGCGCAGCAGGCCGAAGGCTTCGTCTTCGCCGATGCCGCGCGCCGACATCAGCAGGCCCTTGGCGCGGTCGACCCACTTGCGCTCGTCCATGCGCGTGCGCAGCGCGTCGAGCTCGGTGCGCAGCGCGGCCTCGCGCTGCCAGCGGGCCTGCGCGCGGGCGAGCAGTGCAGCAAGCGACACGGCGTCCAGCGCATCGATGGGCGCCCAGGCATGCACGCCGAGCGCGGCCAGCGCCTCGTGCTGTTCTCTGCTCAGCGGCGCGCTGGCCAGGCTCAGCGCGCAAGGCGGCGCGCCGCCCCAGGCCTGCAGTGCTTCGACCAGCGCCGGCAGCTGATCCGCCGGCTCGGGCAGATGGACCCATGCCTGTTGCGGTGCAAGCGCACCCACCTGCTGCACCAGCGTGTGGCAGGTGGCCACTCCGAGCATGGTGGCATTCGTCCCCTCCAGCGCCAGCCGCAGCGGCTCCGGCAGCTCCGGCAAGGGCGCGGAGCCGGCGAATTCATTGGGCAGAACGGCGAGAAGGGAAATCATGGCGAGGTGTCGGAGAGCAGCGCAAGCATAGGCCAGGCCCGCGCGTTTTCGCAGGCACGCCTCTTGCATCGAACGGGGTGCGGTGTAACGAAGCACCGCTTTGGTGAGGCTGCAGGCTCCTGCATCCATCCCGGCACCGTACGTGCCGGGAAGCACCCCCACGCCGGCAGCGTCCGCCACCGGCATCCCGCCCCAACCCCGTCCGCCGACACGGCTCCTGCAAGGCCGCGCCGCGGCATTTCGCACGATTGAACGCCATGTCCAGCTTCAAGACCTTTCTGCATTCCGGCCACGGGCCGACGCTGTTTGCGTCCTTCCTGTACTTCTCGTTTTCGTGCTGCATCTGGGTGCTCAACGGCGCGATGGCGCCCTTCATCGGCGAGAGCTTCGACCTCTCGCCCGCACAGAAGGGGCTGATGCTGTCGGTGCCGATCATCGCGGGCGCGCTGATGCGCTTTCCGCTCGGCATCCTGTCGCAGTACATCGGCCGCAAGAACGCGACGCTGGTCGAGATGGGCCTGATCGCGGTGGCGATGCTGTTCGGCTTCTTCTTCGTGAAGAGCTTCAACGACCTGCTCGCCATGGGCGTGCTGCTGGGCATTGCGGGCGCAAGCTTCGGCGTGGCGCTGTCGCTGGGCTCGGGCTGGTTCCCGCCGCAGCACAAGGGCCTGGCAATGGGCCTGGTGGGCGCCGGCAACGTGGGCACGGCGGTGTCGGTGCTGGTGGCGCCGCCGCTCGCGCAGTGGCTCGGCTGGCAGGCGGTGTACGGCGTGGCGGCCGGCGCCATCCTCGTGCCGATGATCGTGATGATCGTCTTTGCCAAGGAACCGCCCGACGTCGACAGCCACGCCAGCTTCCGCGAACACATCGCCTGCCTGTTCGAGAAGGACGGCTGGGTGTTCAGCCTGATCTATGGCGTGACCTTCGGCGGCTTCATCGGGCTCACCACCTTCCTGCCCTCCTACTACTACGACCAGTTCGGCGTGAGCAAGGTGCAGGCCGGACAGCTCACGATGCTGGCCGCCTTCATGGGCGCCGCGGTGCGCATCGTGGGCGGCTGGATCTCCGACCGCTGGGGCGGCGTCAACACGCTGACCGTGGTGCTGCTGGTGGTGGCCGCCGGGCTCGTGCTGGTGGGTATCTCGTCGGCATCGCTCGCACTCACCACGCTGCTGCTGATCGTGTGCTTCGCTGCGCTGGGCGCGGGCAACGGCGCGCTGTTCCAGCTGGTGCCGCTGCGCTGGCCCACGAGCACTGCGGTGGCGGGCTCGATGATCGGCGAGATCGGCGCGCTGGGCGGCGGCCTGGTGCCCAACGCCATGGGCCTGTCGAAGCAGTACCTGGGCAGCTACGTCTGGGGCTTCGTGTTCTTCGGCGCGCTGTCGCTGGTGATGCTGGGCGTCATGCGCGTGATGCAGATCCGCTGGACCCGCACCTGGGCCGAAAAAGGCGGCCGTGCCCGCACGACCGCCTTTTCGTCGCAGGCTAACTTCGCCTCCGGCGAAGTTAAACGCGGAGCGCGGCCGTAGACAAAAAGGCATCCGATGAAGCGCGCGCCCTCCCATCTCTCAACGTGGCAGAAACAGCAGCCACACCACGAGCAGTGCGTTGAACAGCAGCGACACGGCCAGCGCGATCTTGTAGAGCGCAGCCGGATCGCGGCGGATCAGCGGCGTGGCGGCGGGCGCGCTCACGGGGCGGGAAGCGCCGCGCTCCAGGGCGAGCAGCATTTCCTCGGCGGTTTCGAAGCGCTCGCGCGGATCGCGCGCGACGGCCTTGCGCACCAGGTGGTCGAGCCACACGGGCACGTCGGGCCGCAGGCGCGAGAGCGCAGCCGGATCGCGCCGGTAGCGCGCCACCTGGTAGGGCTCGATCTCGCCATAGGGCAGGTGGCCGCCGAGCCACTGGTACAGCGTGACGCCGAGCGCGAACAGGTCGCTCGCGGTGTCGGCTTCGGCGCCCTCCCACTGTTCGGGGTTGATGTAGCTGGGCGTGCCGGCATGCAGCTCCCGCTGGGCCGCGCCTTCGCGGCCCGACAGCGCCACGCCGAGGTCGAGGATGCGCCAGCGGCCATCGTCGCCCAGGTGCAGGTTGCCGGGCTTGATGTCGCGGTGAACCACGCCGTGGCGGTGCAGCCGGCCCAGGGCCTTGGTGAGCTCGATGGCCGCGGCAACCACCTCGGCCACCGCGCCGCGCGCGCCGGACTTGCGCATCTGCTCCAGCGTGCGCCCGCCGTGCCAGTCGAACACGATGTAAAGCGCACTGGCGTTCTCGGCGCGCTCGTGCACGCGCACGAATCCGCTGTTGCCCACGCGCTGGCCCAGCCAGGCCTCGTGCGCGAGCATCGCGCGCTCCTGCGGGTCGCTGGCGCGCGAGGGATGCAGCGTCTTGAGCGCCACCAGTTCGCGCGTGGCCGCATTGCGCGCCTGGTAGAGCAGGTGCACGCCGGTGTCGGCCACCAGCCCGGTGACGACGTAGCCGTCGAGCACGTCGCCCACCTTCAAGAAAGGCGGCGGCGCCAGGCGGCGGCCATCGCCGAGCTCGTCGTCGAGCTGCCGCACATCGAGGCCGACGACGCGGATGACCAGCGCGGTCGCGTTGTCGCGCGTGCCGGCATCGAGCGCCGCGCGCACCAGCGCCTCGCTCGCCTCCTCTGCACCGCCCTGCAGGGCCAGCGCGGCCAGGCGCTGCGGCTTGAGCACGCCGTGCACGCCGTCGGTGCTGAGCACGAAGCAGTCGCCCACGCGCACGTCGCCCTGCGCGTAGTCGACACGCACCTGGTCGTCGAGGCCGATGGCGCGCGTCAGGCGGCTGCGCATGTCGGGGTGTTCGAAGGCATGGTCCTGGGTCAGCGGCATGGCCGGCTCGCCGCCGGCGCGCACGCGCCAGGCGCGCGTGTCGCCCACGTGCGCGAGCGTGTAGCTCTGGCCGTGCAGCACCAGCGCCGTCAGCGTGGTGAGCGCGGTGGCGCCGCCCTGCCGCCGGCGGTTGTGGTCGGCAAGCCAGGCGTTCTGCGCCGCGACCAGGCGGTCGAGCGCGGCAGTCGGCTCCCAGGTGTCGGGCGTCGCGAAGTAGTCGGCCAGCAGGCCCATGACGGTGGTCTGCGCGGCCTCGAGGCCGCGCCCGCCGGTGGACACGCCATCGGCAATGGCCGCGATGAGCCCGCGCGACTCCTCGCCCGGCGGTGCGTTCACGGCGCCCGCGAAGTCTTCGTTCACGTCGCGCGGTCCGCGCTGGCTGCTGTAGCCGATGTCCACTTCAAAGCTCATGGCGCGATTCTCTACGCGCGCCGTGCGCTTCCGATTGCTTAATCCCCGAAAGGCCCACCCATGATGAAGAAACTCAAGCTCGTGATGGTCGGCAACGGCATGGCCGGCGTGCGCACGCTGGAGGAGCTCCTGAAGCTCGCCCCCGACCTGTACGACATCACCGTCTTCGGTGCCGAGCCGCACCCCAACTACAACCGCATCCTCTTGTCGCCCGTGCTCGCGGGCGAGCAGACCGTGGACGAGATCGTGCTCAACAGCTGGGAGTGGTACGCCGAGAACAAGATCACCCTGCACGCCGGCAAGAAGGTGGTCGAGGTCGACCGCGTCAGGCGCATCGTGCGCGCCGAAGATGGCACCGAAGCGCCCTACGACCGCCTCCTGATGTGCACCGGCTCCAACCCCTTCATGCTGCCCGTGCCCGGCCGCGACCTGAAGGGCGTCATCGCCTACCGCGACATCGCCGACACCGACTACATGATCGAGACCGCCAAGACCCACAAGAGCGCCGTCGTCATCGGCGGCGGCCTGCTCGGGCTGGAGGCGGCCAACGGCCTGATGCTGCGCGGCATGGACGTCACCGTGGTGCACGTCATGCCCTGGCTCATGGAGCGCCAGCTCGACGACGTCGCCGGCAAGCTCCTGCAGAAGTCGCTCGAAGACCGCGGCCTGAAGTTCCTCATCGGCGCCCAGACCCAGGAGCTGGTGGGCAACGACCAGGGCCGCGTCAAAGCCATCCGCTTCAAGGACGGCACCGAAGTGCCCGCCGACCTGGTCGTCATGGCTGTCGGCATCCGCCCCAACACCGAGCTGGCCGAGCAGATGCGCCTGCACTGCAACCGCGGCATCGTCGTCACCGACACCATGCAGACCGTGACCGATGCGCGCATCTACTCGGTGGGCGAATGCGCGGCCCACCGCGGCATCGCCTACGGCCTGGTCGCCCCCCTGTTCGAGCAGGCCAAGGTCGCGGCCAACCACCTGGCCCAGTTCGGCATCGGGCGCTACCTGGGCTCGCTCACCTCCACCAAGCTCAAGGTCACCGGCATCGACCTCTTCTCCGCCGGCGAGTTCATGGGCGGCGAGGGCACCGAGGAGATCGTCATGAGCGACCCCTTCGGCGGGGTCTACAAGAAACTCGTCATCAAGGACGACAAGCTGGTGGGCGCGTGCCTGTACGGCGACACGGTGGACGGCAGCTGGTACTTCAAGCTGCTGCGCGACGGGCGCAGCGTGCACGACATCCGCGACAAGCTGATGTTCGGCGAGTCCAACATCGGCGACACCGGCCACGAGGGCCACAGCAAGGCCGCCAGCATGCCCGACGACGCCGAGGTGTGCGGCTGCAACGGCGTGACCAAGGGCACCATCTGCAAGGCCATCAAGGACAAGGGCCTGTTCACCCTGGACGAGGTCAAGAAGCACACCAAGGCCAGCGCCAGCTGCGGCTCGTGCACGGGCCTGGTCGAGCAGATCCTGATGTTCACCGCCGGCGGCGACTACTCGGCCACGCCGAAGAAGAAGGCGGTGTGCGGCTGCACCGACGCGAACCACCAGGACGTGCGCGACGCCATCCGCCGGGAACACTACCTGACGCACGACGAGGTCTACCGCAACCTCGGCTGGCGCACGCCCAACGGCTGCGCCACCTGCCGCCCGGCCATCAACTACTACCTGATCAGCACCTGGCCCAAGGAGGCCAGGGACGATCCGCAGAGCCGCTTCATCAACGAGCGCAGCCACGCCAACATCCAGAAGGACGGCACCTATTCCGTCATTCCCCGGATGTGGGGCGGCCACACCACGCCCGACGAGCTGCGGCGCATCGCGGACGCGGCCGACAAGTACCAGATCCCGACCGTCAAGGTCACGGGCGGCCAGCGCATCGACCTCCTGGGGGTGAAGAAGGAGGACCTGGAGGGCGTGTGGAAGGACATCGGCATGCCCTCGGGCTTTGCCTACGCCAAGAGCCTGCGCACGGTGAAGACCTGCGTGGGCAGCGAGTGGTGCCGCTTCGGCACGCAGGACTCCACCCAGATGGGCAAGGACCTGGAGCGCGCGCTGTGGGCGATGTATTCGCCGCACAAGGTGAAGCTGGCGGTCTCGGGCTGCCCGCGCAACTGCGCCGAGGCCGGGATCAAGGACGTGGGGGTGATCGGGGTGGATTCGGGCTGGGAGCTGTATGTGGGGGGCAACGGCGGCATCAAGACCGAGGTGGCGCAGTTCCTGGTGAAGGTGAAGACGGCCGCCGAGGTGATGGAGTATTCGGGCGCCTTCCTGCAGCTGTACCGCGAGGAAGGCTGGTACCTGGAGCGCACGGTGCACTACATCGGGCGGGTGGGGCTGGATTACGTGAAGAAGAAGATCCTCGAAGACGAAGCTGGCCGCAAGGCGCTGTGGGAGCGGCTGCAGTTCGCGCTCGACGGCGAGCCCGATCCGTGGTTCGAATCGAGCCAGGCACAGGTGGATGTGCGGCAGTTCACGCCGCTGACGGTGTAAGCGGAGAAAAAGGCTTGAAAAGAAGACTCTTCCTCGCTTCCTCCGCGCTGGCTGCGGCGGGCGCTCGCGCGCAGGTGGCCGACCTCAACGACGCCATCAACAAGGCGGGCCGCCAGCGCATGCTGTCGCAGCGCGCGAGCAAGGCCTACCTCGCGCTGGTGCAGAAGGTGGAAACGCGCAATGCGCAGCAGGTGCTCGACAAGTCGATTGCGCTGTTCGAAAGGCAGCTGGTCGAACTCAAGGCCTTCGCGCCAAGCCCGGCCATCCGCAGTACCTACGACGCACTCGACGGCGCCTGGGGCGACTTCAGGCGCGAGCTCACCAGCCCGACGCCCGGCAAGGAAGAAGCCGCCCGGATCGTCAAGCTCGATGCCGCCGTGCTCGCGCTCGCGAACCAGGGCACCACGCAGTACGAAGCCGCTTCGGGCAAGCCCGTAGGCCGGCTGGTCAACATCGCAGGCCGGCAGCGCATGCTGTCGCAGCGCATGGCCAAGTTCTACCTGGCCGGCGCGATGCAGATCGACGCGGCCGGCAGCACGGCCGAGATCGCCAAGTCACGCGCCGAATTCCTGGCCGCGCTCGACATCCTGCGCAACGCGCCCGAAGCCACGCCGCAGATCCGCCAGGAACTGGTGCTGGCCGACGCGCAATGGATGTTCTTCAACCGCGGACTCCAGCGCCTCGAAGGCGCCGGGGCCTCGCCCGCCCTCATGTCCGACGTGTTCGTGAGCAGCGAAAACCTGCTGGCCATCATGGACCGCGTGACCGGCCTGTATTCAGACCTCAAGATCTAGGGAGCCCCACCATGAGCGAATGGAAAGCCATCTGCCGCATCGACGACATCCCCGTGCTCGGCGCCCGCCGCGTGGCGCGGCCCGTGGGGGTGGACGTCGCCGTGTTCCGCAACGCCGAGAACCAGGTGTTCGCGCTGCTCGACCGCTGCCCGCACAAGGGCGGCCCCTTGAGCCAGGGCATCGTGTTCGGCACCAGCGTGGCCTGCCCGCTGCACAACTGGGCCATCGGACTGGACGACGGCTGCGCCAAGTCGCCCGACGAAGGGTGCACGCCGAGGTTCGCTGTGAAGGTCGAAGATGGCCAGGTCATGATGAACGTGCTCGAACTGAAGACGCATGCGCTCGACCTGGCACCGCCGCGTGCCGGCCCCGGCGCCGCCACGGCCGGCAAGCTGGGCGACGAGACCTTCGACGTGCAGGCGCCGCACAGCAGCTAGGCGCGAAACCAAGGCACCACCCATGGAAGAAACTCGCTCCACCTGCCCTTACTGCGGCGTGGGCTGCGGTGTGATCATCGAATCCGATGGCACGCAGATCACCGGCGTGCGCGGCGACCCGGACCATCCGGCCAATTTCGGGCGCCTCTGCACCAAGGGCTCGACACTGCATCTCACGGCGACGGCCACGGTCACGCGCCAGACACGGCTGCTGCAGCCGATGCTGCGCGCCGAGCGCGGCGCCGAGCCGGCGCCCATCGCGTGGGACACCGCGCTCGACATGGCAGTCGACAAGTTCGAACAGATCATCCGCGACCACGGCCCCGACGCCGTGGGCTTCTACGTCTCGGGCCAGTTGCTCACCGAGGACTACTACGTCTTCAACAAGCTCACCAAGGGCCTGATCGGCACCAACAACATCGACACCAACTCGCGCCTGTGCATGAGCAGCGCGGTGGCCGGCTACAAGCAGACGCTGGGCGCCGACGCGCCGCCGGCCTGCTACGACGACCTGAAGCATGCGAGCTGCCTTTTCATCGTCGGCAGCAATGCCGCGTGGGCGCATCCGATCCTGTTCCGCCGCATCGAGGATGCGAAGGCAGCGAACCCCGGGCTGAAGATCATCGTGGCCGATCCGCGCCGCACCGACACGGTGGAAATTGCCGACCTGTTCCTGCCCATCCAGCCCGGCACCGACGTCATGCTGTTCAACGGCATGCTGCACCTGATGCTGTGGGAAGGCTGGACCGACAACAGCTACATCGCGGCCCACACCAGCGGCTTCGATGCATTGAAGACCACGGTGCGCGAATGCACGCCCGACAAGGTGGCGCAGATCTGCGGCATCTCGAAGGACGACCTGCTCGCCGCGGCGCGCCTGTTCGCCACATCGCCGGCCACGCTGAGCCTCTATTGCCAGGGCCTCAACCAGTCGTCGAGCGGCACCGCGAAGAACGCGGCGCTGATCAACCTGCACCTTGCGACCGGCCAGATCGGCAAGCCCGGCGCCGGCCCGTTCTCGCTCACCGGCCAGCCCAATGCGATGGGCGGGCGCGAAGTGGGTGGCCTGGCCAACCTGCTGAGCGCGCACCGCGACCTGGCCAATCCGGCGCATCGGGCCGAGGTGGCGGCGCTGTGGAACGTGCCCTCGGTGCCCGAAAAGCCCGGCAAGACCGCGGTCGAGATGTTCCAGGCCGCGGCCGACGGCGAGATCCGCGCGCTGTGGATCGCCTGCACCAACCCCGCCCAGTCGATGCCCGACCAGGCCACGGTGCGCCGCGCCCTCGAGCGCGCCGAATTCGTGGTGGTGCAGGAAGCCTTTTCGACCACCGCCACCTGCGCCTTCGCCGACCTGCTGCTGCCCGCCACCACCTGGGGCGAGAAGGAAGGCACCGTGACCAACAGCGAGCGCCGCATCTCGCGTGTGCGCCCCGCGGTGGCGGCGCCCGGCGAAGCGCGCCACGACTGGTCGATTGCGGTCAACTTCGCGCGCCGGCTCGAACAGCGGCTCGGCCGCGCCGACACGCTGTTTCCCTACGACTCCGCCGAACGGGTGTGGAACGAGCACCGCGAATCCACGCGCGGCCGCGACCTCGACATCACCGGCATGAGCTACGCGATGCTCGACAGCGCAGGTCCGCAGCAATGGCCGCTGAAGGAAGGCGAGGCCAGCGGCCGCGCACGCCTCTACGAGGACGGCATCTTCCCCACGCCGGACGGCCGCGCACGCTTCGTCGACACGGTCTACAAGCCGGTGGCCGAGGCGCGCGAGGCGCGCTATCCGTTCTCGCTCAACACGGGCCGCCTGCGCGACCAGTGGCACGGCATGAGCCGCACCGGCACGGTCGGCCGGCTGTTCGGCCACGTGGCCGAGCCGGTGGTGCAGATGAACGCGCAGGACATGGCGCGCCGCCAGCTGAAGGACGGTGACCTCGTGCACCTGACCTCCAAGCGCGGCTCGATCCTGCTGCCCGCACAGGCCAGTGCCGAGATCGGCCTGAGCCAGGCCTTCGTCGCCATGCACTGGGGCGAGGAATACCTGAGCGGCTGCTCTTCGACCGGCACGCCGCTGGCGGGCATCAATGCGCTGACCACCTCGGCCTTCTGCCCCACCTCGAAGCAGCCCGAGCTCAAGCACACGCCGGTCAAGATCCTCAAGGCCGAGCTGCCGTGGTCGCTGCTGGCCATGGCCTGGCTGCCGCCCGACGCCGCGCTGGCCGCGCACCAGGCGCTCAAGCCGATGATGGCGATGTTTCCGTTTGCCACCTGCGTGCCGTTCTCGGGCAACACGCCGGGCGAGGAGCGCAGCGGCATCCTGTTCCGCGCCGCCGCGCACGATGCGCCGGCCGATGAAACCATCGACCGCATCGAAGGCCTGCTCGGCCTGCGCGGCAGCGATGCCCTGCGCTACGCCGACCGCCGGCGCGGCCAGCGCCGCGTGGCGCGGCTGGTGCGGCGCGCCGACGGCAACGCCGGCCTCGAAGCCTTCCTGCTGGGCGGCGACACCAGCGCCGAAGCATGGATCGGCACCCTGCTGCGCGAGGAAATCCCGGCGCAGACCTATGGCCGGCTGCTGCTGTCGCCGGGCGCGCGCGCGCCGGTGGCGGTGCAGTCGCGGGGACATCCGGTCTGCACGTGCTTCAACGTGACCGACCTGGCGATCCAGGCCGAGCTGGGCCGCTGCACCGGCACACCCGACGAGCGCCTGGCCGCACTGCAGGGCGCGCTCAAATGCGGCACCAACTGCGGCTCCTGCCTGCCCGAGCTCAAGCGCATGGTGCGCGCAACGCCCGCCGAAACCGTGGCCGAGGGTGCATAAGCCGACTTGCATTCCGGCATAAGCATTGCGGGACAATCGGCGCACCCATGGGAATCAGCCAATACATCAAGGAAATCGGCCGCGGCGCGCGCGGCGCCAAGCCGCTGACGCGCGAGCAGGCCACGGACCTGTTCGGCCAGGTGCTGGACGGCACCGTCACCGACCTGGAGATCGGCGGCTTCTGCCTGGCCATGCGCATCAAGGGCGAAACGCCCGAGGAGATGGCAGGTTTCCTCGATGCCACGCATGCGCGGCTCAACCACCTGCCCGCCGCCGACCGCCCGCTCGTCGTGCTGCCGAGCTACAACGGCGCGCGCCGGCTGCCGGTGCTCACGCCGCTGCTGGCACTGCTGCTGGCCCGCGAAGGCCTGCCGGTGCTGGTGCATGGCAGCGCCACCGAAACCTCGCGCGTGCTGGCGTCGAACGTGCTGGAGGCGCTGGGCGTGCCCGCGCTGCCGGCCATCCGCAAGATCCCCTGCGGCGAGGTGGGTTTTGCGCCGACCGAACTGCTCAACCCCGCCCTCAAGCGGCTGCTCGACGTGCGCCGCGTGGTGGGCCTGCGCAACCCTGGCCACAGCGTGGTCAAGCTGATGCAGCCGACCACCGGCCCCTGCGTGATCGTGGCAAGCTACACCCATCCGGAATACGCGCGCACCATGGGCGAAACCTTCGAGCTCATGGGCATGACCGCCCTGCTCTCGCGCGGCCTCGAGGGCGAAGTGGTGTCCGACCCGCGCCGCACCGCGCAGATCGACGGCTTCGTGCGCGGCGTGCGCAGCGAGCTGCAGGCCCAGGAAAGCGGCACGGCCAGCGAAGTGCCGGGCCTGCCGAAGGAGATCGACGTCGCGACCACGGCCGCGTACACGCGGCGCGTATTGAATGGCGAGCTTCCCGTGCCGGAGGCCATCGCCACCCAGGTGAGGCACATCACGCAACTGGCATCCCACGCATGAACAACGCCGCTTCTTCATCCACCGCCGGCAGCTGCACGCTGGTGGGCGCCGGCCCCGGCGATCCCGAACTGCTGACCCTCAAGGCCGTCAAGGCGATCCGGGCCGCGACCGTGCTGCTGGTGGACGACCTCGTGAGCGACAGCATCCTGGCCTCGTATGCGCGGCCCGATGCGCGCATCGTGCACGTGGGCAAGCGCGGCGGCTGCAAGAGCACGCCGCAGGCCTTCATCGAGCGGCTCATGATCACCGCGGTGCGCGAAGGCGAGACCGTGGTCCGGCTCAAGGGCGGCGATCCCTTCATCTTCGGCCGCGGCGGCGAAGAGGTCGAGCACCTGCGCGAAGCCGGCATCGAATGCACGGTGGTCAACGGCATCACCGCCGGCCTCGCGGCCGTCACCTCGCTCGGCGTGCCGCTCACGCACCGCGACCATGCGCAGGGCGTGGTGTTCGTCACCGGCCATGCCAAGACCGGTGCCGGCGCGGCCGAAGACCCGACCGACTGGCGCGCCCTGGCCGCCACCGCGCACAGCGCGCGGCTCACGCTCGTGATCTACATGGGCGTGGCGGGCGCCGGCCACATCGAACGCGAACTGCTGCACGGCCTGCCGGGCGACACGCCCGTGGCCGTGGTGCAGCATGCGAGCCTTCCGAACCAGCGCCAGGTCGCGACCACGCTCGACAAGCTGCAGGCCGGCATCACCGAAGCCGGCATCGCGAGCCCTGCAGTGATCGTGGTGGGCGACGTGCTGCGCGGACTGGCCGCAGCGGCGCTGCCGGCGGACGCGAACCGCTTCGGCACCTAGGTTTCCGGGGTTTCGGGGCGAGGGCCGCCGGGCATCCCCGCTCGAGGCCATGGGCCCCTCGAGCCGCCAACGTGGCATGGAGCGTGCTTAACGCCAGCATGCTCGCCTTCCGATCATTTCCCGCGCCCGGGGCCCAGCGATGACCGCCGCCATCGCGCCTCCGCCCGCCGCCGTCGAGGTCGTCGCGCTCAGCAAGCGCTACGCCGCGGGCACGCCCGCCGCCGTCGACCGGATCGACCTGCGCATCGCGAGCGGCAGCTACTGCTGCCTGCTGGGCCCCTCGGGCTGCGGCAAGAGCACCACGCTGCGCATGATCGCGGGCCACGAATCGGTCACGAGCGGCGACATCCTGCTGGACAACCGCAACATCACCAACCTGCCCGCGGCCGCGCGCGGCACCGCGATGATGTTCCAGAGCTTCGCGCTGTTCCCGCACCTTTCGGCGCTCGACAACGTGGCCTTCAGCCTCAAGATGAAGGGCGTCGGCAAAGCCGAGCGCCAGCAGCGCGCACGCGAGCTGCTCGAGCGCGTGGCGATGGGCCACCTGGCCGAACGCAAGCCCGGCGAACTCTCCGGCGGCCAGCAGCAGCGCGTGGCGCTCGCGCGTGCGCTCATCACCGAGCCGCGCGTGCTGCTGCTCGACGAACCGCTGTCGGCACTCGATCCGTTCCTGCGCATCCAGATGCGCGCCGAGCTGCGGCGCTGGCAGAAGGAACTGGGGCTGACCTTCGTGCATGTCACCCACTCGCAGGAAGAAGCGATGGCGCTGGCCGACACCATGGTGGTCATGAACCACGGCGTGATCGAGCAGGCCGGCTCGCCGCACCAGGTCTACAACCATCCCGCGAGCGAATTCGTGGCGCGCTTCATGGGCGGCCACAACGTGTTCGACACGCCTGCTGGCCCGATCGCCGTGCGCAACGACCACATGCGGATCGCCCGCGGCGACGCGGAGGGCGGCCTGGCCGCCACGGTCACCGACGTCGAGTACCAGGGCACCTACGTGCTGCTCGGCCTCGCGCTGCAGGACGCCGCGCCCGGCCGCGGCAGCGTCTCGGTGCTGCTGGGCGAGGCCGCCTTTCTTGCAAGCCCCCATGCGCCGGGCGATGCGGTGCACCTGTCCTGGGCCGAGGCCGATGTGCGCGTGCTCGGCCCCGGTGCCAAGCCGCCTGCCGAGCGCGCGCCGGCGCCGGCCGCGAGCGGCAGCCGCCCCGCACGCGACGACCTGGCCGCGCTCGCGAGCATGCCGCTGTGAGCGCGCGGCCGTTCTGGCATTGCCTGCATTTCCATTCGCTTTTTCCCACTTTCCCTCCCCTGCCTTTTTCTTCCACGGAGACTCTTCCATGACCGACCCCATCGACTCGTCCGCCGGCCTCCAGCGCCGCACCCTGCTGCAAGGCACCGCCGGCATCCTGGCCACGGGCATCGCACCCTTCGTGCATGCACAGGAAAAGATCGTGCTGCGCTACCTGGGCACGGCGGTGAACCAGGACAAGGCCATCGCCGAGAAGTTCAAGGCCGACACCGGCATCGAGATCCAGTACGTGGCCGTGACCACCGACGACGTGACCAAGCGCGCCGTCACCGCGCCCAACAGCTTCGACCTGATCGACACCGAGTTCTTCTCGCTCAAGAAGATCGTGCCCACCGGCAACCTGAAGGGCATCGACACCCGGAAGATCAAGAACGCCGACAAGATCACCACGCTCTTCACCAAGGGCGAAGTCGCCGGCAAGGCCGTGGGCGACCAGGGCACCGCGCCCAAGAAGGTGATCTATCTCGAAGGCGAGAAGAGCAAGAAGTTCGCGACTGCGCCGACACAGTTCATGTCGCTCATTCCCACGGTCTACAACGCCGACACGCTGGGCATCCGTCCCGACCTCATCAAGCGCCCGATCGGTTCCTGGGCCGAGCTCCTGAACCCCGAGTTCAAGGGCAAGGCCGCGATCCTGAACATTCCGTCGATCGGCATCATGGACGCGGCGATGGTGGTGGAAGCCAAGGGCATCCACAAGTACAAGGACAAGGGCAACATGACCAAGGCCGAGATCGACCTCACGATCAAGACCCTGATCGAAGCCAAGAAGGCCGGCCAGTTCCGCGCGCTGTGGAAGGACTTCAACGAGTCGGTCAACCTGATGGCTTCGGGCGAAGTGGTGATCCAGTCGATGTGGTCGCCGGCCGTCACCGCCGTGCGCACCAAGGGCATCGCCTGCAACTTCCAGCCGCTCAAGGAGGGCTATCGCGCCTGGGCCGCCGGCTTCGGCCTGCCGGCCACGCTCTCGGGCAAGAAGCTCGACGGCGCCTATGAATTCATCAACTGGTTCCTCGACGGCTGGGCCGGCGCCTACCTGAACCGCCAGGGCTACTACAGCGCCGTGCTCGACACCGCCAAGGCCAAGATGGAAGCCTACGAATGGGCCTATTGGATGGAAGGCAAGCCCGCCGCGCAGGACATCAAGAGCCCGAACGGCGACCTGCTCGCCAAGGCCGGCGCGGTGCGCGACGGCGGCAGCTACGAGCAGCGCATGGGCGGCATCGCCTGCTGGAACGCGGTGATGGACGAGAACGAATATATGGTCAGAAAGTGGAACGAGTTCGTCGCAGCCTGATCCCGTGAACGCCCCCACCGCCAGCGCACACGCGCCCAGCCCGTCCACCCACGCCTTGAAGGCGTGGTGGCAGGCGGCGCCATTCGCGCTGGTGTTCCTGTTGTTCTTCCTGATCCCGCTGGCGCTGATCGCCATGGTCAGCCTGTGGAACTTCAACGAGTACGAGCTGATCCCGGCGGTGACGCTGCGCAACTACCTGAGCCTGTTCGAGGGCTGTGCGCAGCTCACCGACAACGGCGACCTGTGCGTCACGCTCAACACCTACCTGAGCACCTTCAAGTTCTGCCTGCTGGTGTGGGGCATCACGCTGCTGGTCGGTTTTTCGGTGGCCTACTTTCTTGCATTCCACGTGCGCTCGCCGGGCATGCAGACGGCGCTGTTCGTGCTGTGCACGGTGCCCTTCTGGACCTCCAATGTGATCCGCATGATCTCGTGGGTGCCGCTCCTGGGCCGCAACGGGCTGGTGAACCAGGCGCTGATGGGCCTGGGCGTCGTCAACCAGCCGGTCGAGTGGCTGCTGTTCTCCAATTTCTCGGTGGTGCTCGCCTTCGTGCATCTCTACACGATGTTCATGATCGTGCCGATCTTCAACAGCATGATGCGCATCGACCGCTCGCTGCTCGAAGCGGCCAGCGACGCGGGCGCCTCGGGCTGGCAGACGCTCTGGAACGTGGTGGTGCCGCTGTCGCGCACCGGCATTTTGATCGGCTCGATCTTCGTCATCACGATCGTGATGGGCGACTTCGTCACCATCGGCGTGATGGGCGGGCAGCAGATCGCATCGATCGGCAAGATCATCCAGGTGCAGACCTCGTACCTGCAGTTTCCGCTGGCGGCGGCCAACGCCATGATCCTGCTGGCGGTGGTGCTGATGATCATCTGGGGCCTCACCCGGCTGGTCGATATCCGCAAGGAGCTCTGAGATGGAACGCCGACCCGGCTTCTGGCCGCTTGCGATCGTGTTCGCCCTCTTCGTGCTGTTCCTCTACGGCCCGATGATCACGATCTTCATCCTGAGCTTCCAGGGCCCCGAAGGCGGCTTGACCTTCCCGCTGCGCGGCGTCTCGCTGCATTGGTTCCACAAGCTGGCCGAGGGCCTGGGCACCGTCGACATCGGCGCGGCCTTCCGGCGCTCGCTGGCGCTGGGCGCGGTGGTCATGGGCTTCACCGTGGTGCTGTCGGTGCTGGCCGGGCTCGCGTTCCGCAAGAAGCTCGCGGGCAGCAACGCCCTGTTCTTCGTCACGGTGGCGAGCCTGATCATGCCGTCGATCATCATTTCGCTCGGCATCGGCCTGCAGTTCCGGCTGCTCGACACCGGCATCAAGAGCCTGCTCGGGGCGATGGATGCCACCACGCTGCTCGAAGGCTACGGCACCGCGCTCGGCCTCTTCAGTTCCGCGCTCGGCGCGCACCTGACCTGGACCCTGCCCTTCGGCCTCCTCATCATGTTCGCGGTGTTCAACCGCTTCAACCCGGCCTACGAGGAAGCCGCGCGCGACCTCGGCGCCACGCCGTGGCAGGCCTTCCGCTTCGTGGTGCTTCCGCTGATCGGCCCGTCGATCGTCGGCATCGGCATGTTCGGCTTCACGCTGTCGTGGGACGAGATCGCCCGCACCTCGCAGGCCATCGGCGACGTCAACACGCTGCCGCTCGAGCTGCAGGGCCTGACCTCGACCGTCACGACGCCTTCCATCTATGCGCTGGGGACGGTGACCACTGTCGTGTCGCTGCTGGTCATGGCCGTGGCGCTGGGCACGGCTGCGCTGCTGCGCCGGCGCGCCGTGCGGCCGCGCTGAGGCCCGGATGGCATGGCCATGCCTGGCCGTTCGGCCGACGTGAGAGTTTTCCTACAGCCGCCTAAAATCGCGCCCAACAAGACACAACACGAGCGAGAGAGAGGCGGGCAATGCTGGACATCGACAAACTCAACGAATTCACCCAGACCCATGGCGAGCTGCGCCGCGGCCGAGGCCTCGTCACGGGAACCATCGCGCTGAGCCTGGGCATCCTGTGCTTCCTTGGCGTGCTGGCCTTCCACTTTCCCCAATACCTCACGACGCCCGAGCTGCGCAAGAGCTACAACGTCGACGTGATGCGCTTCATCCTGCTGGCGGCCATGGTGGTGTCGGGCGGGCTGGCGCTGGTGAACATCATCTTCAACCGCTCGCGCTGGCTCTCTTCGGCCGCCTTCCTGCTGGTGGCCGCGGCCGCGCTGCTGGGCGGCCACAAGGTGCCGGTGAACGACTTTGCCGACAACACGCCCTACATCGGCCTGGACTGGTTCATCCTGGACCTGCTGGGCTCCTCGCTGATCTTCATCTTCATCGAGAAGCTGTTCGCGCTGCGCAAGGACCAGCCGGTGTTCCGCGCCGAATGGCAGACCGACTTCCACCATTTCGTGGTCAACCACATGATCGTGGGCTTCGTCCTGCTGGCCACCAACCTGATGGTGCACAAGTTCTTCGGCTGGGCCGCCAACGACGGCGTGCGCGGCTGGGTGGGCAACCTGCCGTTCTGGGCCGGGCTGCTGCTGATCATCCTGGTGGCCGACCTCGTGCAGTACTGGACCCACCGCGCCTACCACGAGGTGCCGGTGCTGTGGCGCCTGCACGCGGTGCACCACAGCGTGAAGAGCATGGACTGGATGGCCGGCTCGCGCCAGCACATCCTCGAGCTGCTGATCACGCGCACGCTGGTGCTGGCGCCCATCTACGTGCTGGGCTTCTCCAAGGAAGTGATCGACGCGTACATCGTGGTGGTGGGCTTCCAGGCGGTGTTCAACCACTGCAACGTGAGCGTGCGGCTCGGGCCGCTGCGCTACGTCATCGTCACGCCCAACTTCCACCACTGGCATCACAGCCAGGACGTGGAGGCGCTCGACAAGAACTATTCGGCGCACTACGCCTTTCTCGACTATCTCTTCGGCACCGCGGTGAAGAGCACCAAGCTCTGGCCCGAGAAGTACGGCGTGCTCGGCGACTACGTGCCGAACGGCTTCTTCAAGCAGTTGAAGTTTCCTTTCGTCTGGAAGGGATGATGCGGCGCCATCTCCGCGTGGCGGCGCTCGGCGCTGCCGCATTGCTGCTGCTGTCGGCCTGCGCCACCCGCGTCGACCTGCCCTCGAAAGACGCGGGGCTGCGCCTGCGCGTGCAGAGCTCGGTCATCGCGCCCGGCAACGGCGGCGAGCTCATTGCCGCCGACGCGCTGCAGCCCGGCGACATCCTGCTGACCTCCATCGCCACGGTCAATTCCTTCGGCATCCGGCTGGGCACCTTCTCGCCCGTGAGCCATGCCGTGCTCTACCTGGGCGATGGCCTGGTCGCCGAGGCGGTTGGCAGCGGCGTGCGCGCGCGGCCGCTGGCCGACGTGGTGGACGAAGAACAGATGGTCGTGGCCTTCCGGGTGCCCGGGCTCGATGCCTCGGGTGCCCAGAAACTGCGCGCCTGGGCCAACTCGCAGGTGGGCATCCGCTACAACACCACCGGCGTGCTGCTGAATGCGCCATTCGTGCTGAACCGGCGCCTGTGCGAGCTGCCGCTCGTTCCCTCCGCCGTCAGCCACTACTGCATCAGCGGCATGGCCATGGTGCAGCTGGGCGCGAGCCGCGACGACCAGTTCTTCTGTTCCCAGTTCGTGCTCGAGGCCTACCGGCGGGCCGGCCTGCCGATCACCGACGCCGACCCGCGCTGGGTCAGCCCGGCCGACCTGCTGCACATGCGCGAGGGCGACGTGCCCTCGATTGCCGCCACGCAGCCGCTGCGCTACGTGGGCCACCTCAAATACAACCCGCCGCCGCTGCTTGCCGCAGACGGCCCCTGACCGCCTTGAGCAATTCGTCTTCGGTTCATTTATTCGACGCCGTCGTGGTCGGCGCCGGTGCCGCGGGCCTGTTCTGCGCGGCATTGGCCGGGCAGCGCGGGCTCAAGGTGCTGCTGGTCGACCACAGTGAAAAGATCGCGGAAAAAATCCGCATCTCGGGCGGCGGGCGCGCCAATTTCACCAACCGCGACCTCGACGTGCGCGCGCCGCAGCGCCACTTCATCGGCGACAACCCGAATTTCTGCCGCTCGGCGCTGTCGCGCTATGCGCCGCAGCAGTTCATCGACCTGGTGCACAAGCACGGCATTGCGTATCACGAAAAGCACAAGGGCCAGCTGTTCTGCGACGGCTCCTCGCAGCAGATCATCGACATGCTGCTGGCGGAGTGCGATACGGGCAGCGTCATGCGCTGGCAGCCGTGCAAGCTCGGAAAGATCGTGTTCTCGGCCCCCGGCGAGGGCACGGCGGGCGCAGGCAGCTACAGGATCGATAGCACCCGGGGCCCCATCGAGACACCCAGGCTGGTGGTCGCCACCGGCGGCCTGTCGATTCCGCAGATCGGCGCCAGCGACTTCGGCTACCGCCTGGCCGAGCAGTTCGGCCTGCGCGTCGTCGCGCCGCGCCCGGCCCTGGTGCCGCTGACCTTCGGCGGCGAAGCCTGGGCGCCGTATGCCGAACTGGCCGGGCTGGCGCTGCCGGTGCGCATCGAGACCGGCGCCAGGAAGGAAAAGATGGCCTTCCTCGAAGACCTGCTGTTCACCCACCGCGGCCTGTCGGGCCCGGCGGTGCTGCAGATTTCGAGCTACTGGAAGCCCGGCAGCCCGCTCACGCTCGACTTTGCACCCGGCGTGGACGTGGCCGAAGCCTTGGGCGAAGCCAAGCTGCGCTCGAAGAAGCGCATCGCCAACGAGCTGGCCGCGCTCGTGCCCTCCCGGCTGGCGGACGCCTGGGTCGGGCAGGACCCGGCTCTTCAGCGGCCCGTCAACGAGGCGGCCGACAAGGCCCTGGCGGCCCTGGCGGAGCGCATTGCCCGCTGGCAGATCACCCCCAGCGGCACCGAGGGCTACAAAAAGGCCGAAGTCACGGCCGGCGGCGTCGACACCCGCGATCTGTCCTCCCAGACCATGGAATCGAAGCAGCCGGGCCTGTATTTCATCGGCGAAGTGGTCGATGTGACGGGTTGGCTGGGCGGATACAACTTCCAATGGGCCTGGGCGAGCGCACACGCGTGCGCAACCGCGCTATAATCGCGGGCTAACTTTGGCCTCCCCTCAACGGCCGCAAAAATTTTTCAGTTGAGGAACCCCGGCTTGGGGCCTCGATCTCCCCAGGCCAAATTCAGTTCAACGATTCATCAATGACCACCATCCGCGTTAAAGAAAACGAGCCTTTCGACGTCGCCCTGCGCCGCTTCAAGCGCACCATCGAAAAGCTCGGCCTGCTGACCGACCTGCGTGCCCGCGAGTTCTACGAAAAGCCGACCGCCGAGCGCAAGCGCAAGAAGGCAGCCGCCGTCAAGCGCCACTACAAGCGCGTGCGCAGCATGCAGCTGCCCAAGAAGCTGTACTAAGCAACACCCGGGCCCGGCCGCCGACGAAAGTCGCCGCCAGCCCCCGTTGCCCCAGCCGCGCCAGGGAAACCTGCCGCGGCTTTTGTTTTTTCCGAAAGGTTGTGCCGAATGACACTCAAAGAACAGATCACCGAAGACATGAAGACCGCGATGCGCGCCAAGGACTCGGAGCGCCTGGCCACCATCCGCCTGCTGCTGGCCGCAATGAAGCAGAAGGAAGTCGACGAGCGCGTGGAGCTCGACGACGCCATGGTCGTTGCCATCGTCGACAAGATGGTCAAGCAGCGCAAGGACTCGATCGCCGCGTTCACGACCGGCGGCCGCACCGACCTGGCCGACAAGGAAGCCGCCGAGATCAAGGTGCTCGAGGTCTACCTGCCGCAGCGCATGAGCGCCGATGAGGTGGCCGCCGAAGTGAAGGCCATCGTGGCCGAACTGGGCGCCAAGGGTCCCGGCGACATGGGCAAGGTGATGGGCGCGGTCAAGACCCGCCTCGCAGGCAAGGCCGACATGGGCCAGGTGAGCGCCGCCGTCAAGGCCGCCCTCGCGAACGCCTGATGAACGACAGCAGCAGCGGCCGCACCAGCCCGATCCTGAAGGCCTGCGCCTGCCTGGTCGACGCCAGGGGCCGGCTGCTGGTGTTCCGCCACCCCGGCGACGGCAACATGCAGCTGCCCAAGGGCACCATCGAGCCCGGCGAATCGCCCGAGGTGGCGGTGCGGCGCGAGCTGCTGGAGGAATCGGGCATCGACCACGTCGGCGAACTGCTGCCGCTCGGCACCCTGCAGCGCGACTGCGAAGCCGGCATCGAAGGCAATACGCTGCGCCACCCCCAGCTGTGGCACCTGTTCCTGATGCGCGCCGACGGCCCGCTGCCCGAAACCTTCGACCACGTGGCCATGGGCAGCCCCGAGGAGGACGGCCTGGTGTTCTCGTTCAGCTGGCTCGCAGCCGGCGACGACACGGCCAATTTCACCCTGCCCTACCGGCAGGCCATCGAGCGCGTTCGCGCGGCCCTGGTCGCAAGGTAAAGCCCGTCGGGTTCACGCCAGCGCGCGAACCACCATGTAGAGCCCCAGCAGCGCCAGCCCGGCCAGGAAGCAGCGCCTGAACACCGACACCGGCAGCCGCTTGCGCAGCCAGGTGCCGATCGCCATGCCGCCGAGGGCGGGCACCAGCATCGCGAGCGATCCTCCCACCGCCGCCACCGGATAGCCGCCGTTGCCCGCGAGCCCGATGGCGAGCACCACGGTCGAGGTGGTGAACGAGATGCCCATCGCCTGGATCAGCGCGTCGCGCTGCAAGCCCAGGGCCTGCAGATAGGGCACGGCCGGCACCACGAACACGCCAGTCACCGCGGTCACCAGGCCCGTGGCTGCGCCCACCACCGGCCCGAGCCAGCGCTCGTGCGCCGCGGGCACCTGCAGCTGCCGCCCCGTGAGACCCCAGAGCGCATAGGCCACCAGCGCCACGCCCAGCGCCACCGAGGCCCATTCACCCGCCGGCACGCCCAGCCACAGCGCGCCGCCCAGGGTGCCCGCCACGATGCCCGCCTGCATGCCACCGATGCGGCGCAGCACAGGCCAGAAGCTCGCGCGCGGCCCGGTCTGCCAGAGGTTGGTGACCAGCGAAGGCACGATCAACAGCGCCGCCGCGCGCACCGGCGGCATCCAGAGCGCGAGCAGCGCCATCGACACCGTCGGCAGCCCGAGCCCGACCACGCCCTTGATCACACCGGCCAGAAGAAATACCGCGGCGGCGGCGGCCCAGTGGCCTGTTGCCAGTTCGTTCGAGATCGTCATTGCGGCGCAGTCTGCCGGCCACGGCGGCGCCTGGAAATGCGGCATTCGCGCAGCCGGCCTCAGGCACAGGCTGAGGCTCCCGTGCTACCTTGCGGCGATGCGATTCGATCTCACCGACCTGCGGCTCTTTCTCCACGTGGTCGAGGCCGGCAGCCTCACGGCCGGTGCGGCGCGCTCGCACATGACGCTGGCCTCGGCCAGCCAGCGCGTGCGCGGCATGGAAGACGCCCTCGGCAGCCCGCTGCTCACGCGCCACGCGCAGGGCGTGCGCCCCACCGAGGCCGGCCGTACGCTGCTGCACCATGCGCGCGTCGTGCTGCAGCAGATGGAGCGCCTGCGCGGCGAGCTCGGCGAGTACGGCCAGGGCCTCAAGGGCCACGTGCGCTTCATGTGCGGCACCTCGGCGCTGACCGAGCACCTGCCCGAGGTGCTGAGCCGCTTTCTCATGCAGCATCCGCGCATCTCGGTCGACCTCGAGGAGCGGCCCAGCCCGGACACCGTCGACGCGCTGCGCGGCGGCCGCTGCGACATCGGCATCGTCTCGGACGCCATCGACACCGAGGGCCTCGAATGCCACCCGTTCCGCCGCGACGACCTGGTGCTGGTGATGCCGCGCGGCCATGCGCTGGCCGGCCGGCGGCGCGTGATGCTGGCCGAGGTGATCGACAGCGAATTCGTCGGCCTGCCCGCCGACAGCGCGCTGCAGCTGCTGCTCACGCAGCATGCCCGTGCGCTCGGCAGGCACCTGGCCTATCGCGTGCGCGTGGGCAACTTCGAGGCCGTGTGCCGCATGGTGGAGAACGGCATCGGCGTGGGCATCGTGCCGCAGACGGCGGCCGAACGCTGCGCCCGCTCGATGAAGATCGCGCGCGCCGCGCTCGGCGACACCTGGGCCGAGCGCACGCTGATGGCATGCGTGCGCTCGTCGCAGGAACTGCCGCTCAATGCGCGGCGCATGCTCGAGCACCTGGTGGCGCCGGTGGAACAGGCTGCGGCGAAATAGCCGCAGCGCCCTTCCCCGGGCGGCTCAGCGCGCAGGCGCGGCGAGCAGCTGCGCCATCTTCTGCAGCGCCGCTTCCGGCGTCGGCGCGATGTGGATCGAGCAGGCCAGCATCAGGTTCAGCGGCTGTCCGAAATCCTCCACCGCGATGCCGCTGCCGCTCTCGCGCAGCACCCCGGCCGCATCGGGCGCGCACTGCAGCGCCGAGCGGGCGCGGTCGGCATAGCTGCCCGCGGGCACGCCGTAGGCCACGACCGGAATCTGCAGCGCCACCGCGGCGCCCACCTCGAACACCGTGCCCGAATCGGGCTCCAGGCCGCGGAAGCACGCGAGGTTGGCCACCACGCCGTCGGCGCCGCGAAGGCGCTGCATGTTGGCCTGGTAGATCTGCATTTCCGGCGCCTGCGCACCCGGCTCCTCGTTGCCGTCGGCCGGCAGCAGGGCTGCCAGCCCCAGCGCATCGCAGGCGGCCGCGAGCCGCACGAAGTGCTCCCTGGCGTCGGGGCGGAAGACGTCGGGGCCGGCAAGGTAGATCCGCGGGCGCGCCGGGTTGTCGGGGGATGTGTCCATGAAGGGCACATCTTAGGTTTTTGCGGCCAGCCGTACTACGATGGCACTTCCTCACGACGAAGGAGCCGCCATGCCTCTCTACCTGATCGAGCGCAATTTTGCGGATCAACTCGAGGTCTCGCCCGAGGCCGCGGCCGGCATCATCCGCGTCAACGACGACGTCGGCGTGCGCTGGCTGTATTCGTTCCTCAGCGCCGACAAGAAGAAGACCTACTGCCTGTACGAAGCCCCCGGCATCGAGCCGATCCGCGAGGCGGCACGGCGCAACGGACTGCCGGCCGACGTGGTGATCGAGGTCGGCGAGCTGCGCCCGCCGCCGCTGCCGGCCGACCTCCTGTCGGCCTGAAGTTCATTTCGCCCGCGGGTCGTCCGCCGGATTGACGTAGGTGATGCCCCAGGGCCCGGTGCCGTGCAGCTGCACCACCGTTTCTTCGCTGGTCCAGGCGAAGTGCGGCGTCTTGGGCTGCAGGATCATCATGCCGCCCGCCACCACCGGCATCGACTTCTGCATGTCGAGCTTGTCGCCCAGGCCCATGTGGAAGGTGCCCGAGAGCACGGTCACCCGCTCGACGGCCGGATGCCAGTGCGACGGTACCCGGTAGTTGGCCGGCACCTTGAGGCGCACCGTGAAGGGCACGGCCTCGCTCATCGGGCCTTCGATCACCGCGAGCTTCGCGCCGGGCGGCAGCGAGGGAACGTCGGCCCATTTGAGGTCGGCGGGCGAGATCATCTGGTGGTCGCCGGACTGGGCCCAGCTGGTGGCGATGGCCGCGATCAGGGCGGCGCCGATCGCCCAGGCGGCAAATGGCTGGCGTGTCATGGTGAGGTTCCTTTCCTTTCCGTGTCACCGGCGAAGCGCCGCCGGGGCGCGAGCGAGAGCCGCGGCTGCGTCTACAGCCGCACCACGTCGCCCTTCAACGAATAGAGGATCGCGACCACCTCGTTCTTCTCGGCCTGGTCGTAGCCGTTCTTGGTCATGGCCGCGACGATGTCGTCCATGGCGGCGACCAGCTCCTGCTCGCTGATGTTCATGCCCTTGTGGGCCGACACCAGGTCCTTGCCGGTGTAGCACTGCGGGCCACCGCTGCCGGAGCAGAGGAACTCGACCACATGGCGCTCGACCTCGGCGCGGTTGCTGTTCGCAAAGCGCGAACGGATGAGCGGGTTGGCGTAGTGGTTCTCGACGACGTCGGTGACGAGGCGCTGGATGCGCTCCTCTCCGCCAAGTCGTTCGTACAGGGTTGCAGGCATGGGGCGCACTCCTTCGGGTTGAGGACCCGGCGGCGCCGAGCCCGAGACCCGAAGTTAGGCTTGGGCGCGCGGCCGCGCATCGCCCGAATTGACCATTTCGCGCCGTGCCGCCCCGGCCATCAGGATGGCTCGCGGCCCTCGGCCGCGACGCGGTGGCGGTGCGCCCAGGCCGCGGCCTCGGTGCGGCTGCGGCACTCGGTCTTGGCAAGGATGTGGCGCACGTGGTGCGCCACCGTGTGCGGACTGATGAACAGGCGCTCGGCGATCGCCTGGTTGCTGCAGCCGGCGCAGAGCAGCCGCAGCACGGCGAGCTCGCGCCGGCTCAGGCCCTCGGGGGATGCCGACGGCGCCGCGCCGGCGCCCTCGAGTTCGCGCTGCAGCGCCTCACAGCGCCGCGCCAGGCTGGCCATGCCCAGTTCGCGGCCGAGCGCGAGTGCCGCATCGAGCTGCGTGCCTGCGGCTGCCGCATCGCCGCGCGCGGCCAGCCAGCGCGCCCATTCCAGGCGGCTGTGCGCGAGCCAGGGACGGCCGCCGCAGCGCTCGTCCAGCGCAACCGCGGCCTGCAGATGCACCGCGGCGTTCGCGTCGTCGCCGGCCAGCGCGGCCAGCATGCCGCGGTAGCGGTCCACGGCGCCGAAGCAGGCGATGTTGGTGCCGGTCACCACGTTGCGGCCGGCGTAGGGTGCGAGCAGCCGGTACAGCAGCGCCGCGCGCGGCCGGTCGCCGAGGCGGGCGCAGACCTCGGCCGCAAAGACGATATTGGTCAGCCACATGCCGTCACGCGCAACGCCGGCAAAGCCGTCGCCCGCGAGCGCCTCGTAGGCCTCTCGGGCCGGTTCGTGCAGGTCGAGTTCGGCACAGATCAGCGCGAGACCGGGCTGCCAGAGGCTGTCGCGCGGCACGCTGCCGACCAGGCCGCGCAGCACCGGCAGCACCTCGCCGAGGCGGCCCTGGTGGCGCCGCAGCACGAAGATCTGCAGGCTGTAGGCGCCCTGCGCGTTGCCGGGCAGGAAGCGCTGTCCGATCGTGAAGGTCTGGCCAGCCAGCCGCTCGGCATCTGCGAAGCGGCCCTCGTAGGCGGCGAGCAATGTGAGGCTGGCGAGCCCCATGGCCTGCATGAAGGGCTGGCGGATCGCGTCCGCCACCCGCGCATGGACCTGGGCCAGCGGGCGCGCCGCGGCGAGCTCGCCCTTCTCGACCAGGTCGCCGAAGTACCAGCCGGTCAGCGCGTCGACCCATTCCATGTGGCCGGCACGCTCGGCCACTTCGAGTGCCTCGCGCGCGCAGCGCAGGCGCTCGTCGAGCTGGGTGGGATCGGCGCGCGCCGGCAGGATCGCCGCCAGCGCCTTGAACAGCGGGTGCGGCATCGCCAGCCCGCGCGCCAGCGCGACCGCCTGGTGTTGCGCCGCGTTGGCCTGCGACTGCCGGCCGCAGAAGATGCAGGCGCGGCACAGCGCGGCCAGCAGGTCGACCTGCAGCGCGGCGTCGAAACCGTCCGACGAGGCCAACGCCTCTTCGAGCAGTGCCGCCGCCTGCTCGCCCGGGCGGCTGATGCGCCAGCCGTTGTTCTCGAAGCCGAGCGCCGCCTGCGCGAACAGGTCCGCGTCGCCGAGCGCGCGCGCCAGCGTGGCCGCTTCCAGGAAGGTGGCGGCACTGGCATCGTTCTCGCCGGCGTGCGTCTGCACCGCACCGAGCGCCAGCAGCAGCACGCCATGCCGCGCGCGCTCGGCCGGCAGCCAGCGCTCCTGCAACTGCAGCGCGAGGCAGTAGCAGCGCAGGGCTTCTTCGTGCGCCATCAGCGCCACGGCCCGCGCGGCGGCCTGCTGCGCGATGTCCAGCGCGCGCGCCGCATTGCCCGCGGGCAGGGCCGCGGCCGCGTGGTAGGCGAGCTGCGCCAGCACGGCGTCGAGCCGCCCGGCATGGCGCGCCTCGAGCGACTCGGCGATGCGCCCGTGCAGCGCGACGCGGCGTGCCGCGGGCAGCTCGTCATAGAGCACCTCGCGGATCAGCACGTGGC
Organism: Variovorax sp. V93; assembly: GCF_041154485.1. Taxonomy (NCBI): domain Bacteria; kingdom Pseudomonadati; phylum Pseudomonadota; class Betaproteobacteria; order Burkholderiales; family Comamonadaceae; genus Variovorax; species Variovorax sp. V93. Next base: position 3,654,587 of record NZ_AP028669.1, read on the forward strand.
TGAACTGGTACTGCGGCCCGGGCGGCACGGCCTCGATGACGCGCTGCGCCAGCGCCTCGTCGAGCCTGCCCAGCAGCGTGGCCTCGCTGCCGGCCCCGGCCAGCTCGGCCAAGAGCGGCAGGTCGAAGTCGCGGCCGATGCACGCAGCGATCGCGAGCAGTTCGCAGCACGGCGCCGAGAGCTGGTTGAGCCGCTGGCCGATCACCGCGCGGATGCCGCTCGGCACGGTCCCGGCCCGCGCCGCGGCGGCGTGCGGATCATCCCCGCAGGGGCCCTGCTGCAGGAAACGCAGCATCTCGACCAGGTAGAGCGGATTGCCCTCGGTGCGGCGATGCATGGTCGCGATCACGGCGGGCGGCGGCGTCACGGCGCTGGCCGCGGCCACCATCCGCTCGGTTTCGTCGAGGCTCAGGCCCTGCAGCGGCAGGCGGCAGAACTGCCGCGTGTTCAGCAGCTCGGCCAGGGTGGCCGCCAGCGGATGCTGGCGCGACAGGCCGGCCTCGCGGTAGGAGCCGAGCAGCAGGATGCGGGATTCGCCGACGTCCTGGGCGATGAAGGCCAGCAGCCGCAGCGACGATGCATCGGCCCAGTGCAGGTTGTCGAGGATCAGCAGCAGCGGGCGCAGGGTCGCCACCTGGCGCCAGAAATGCGCAACCGCGGCAAACAGCCGGAAGCGTGCCTGGTCGCCCTCGCCGATCGCCGGCACCGCGGTGCCGGGGGGCAGCCGCTCGGCGAGTTCGGGCGCAATCTCGACGGCCGCCGCGGCCTCGCGCCCGAGCAGCGCGGGCAGGCGCTCGTCGCGGCAGGCCCGCAGGCAGGCCTGCATCGCGCGGGTCCACGGCAGGAAAGGCGGCGCACCCGGCTCCTCGAGGCAGCGGCCCCACAGGGTCAGCATGCCGCGCCGCAGGGCCAGCGTTGCTACCTCCTGGGCCAGCCGCGTCTTGCCGATGCCGGCCTCCCCGCTCAGCATGACGACGCGGCCGCGCCCGGCCAGCGCCCCGCCGAGCGCATCGTGCGCCAGCTGCAATTCGCCGCGGCGGCCGACGAAGGGCTCGCTCGCGCCCGCCACCGCCGCTCTTGCGGCAGGCGCCGCACCGCAGGCCGGACATGAGGCATCGGCGTGCAGGCGAACGCGCCCGCAGCGATGACAGCCGATCCGGTCCAGTGCAACCATGCCGCTCCTTGTGCTTGCCGGCCATGGGACCGGCAAGAGCGAGTCTGCGCGCGGCGAGTGGCCGTAGGACTTAGGACTTACGCGACGGTGGAGGGAGGCCGGGAGCCCGGCTCCGGCGGCGATGCCCGGGCATCGCGGCGCGCGCGCAGCACCCAGGGCGTGGCCAGCAGGGCCAGCAGCCGCACCAGCGCAATCTCCTGCGGCGTCCAGCGCGCGCGGGTGCCCAGCACGTTGAAGGTGGCCGCGCATCGGCCGTCTTCCAGCAGCGGCACGTTCACCACCGCGCGCAGGCCCAGCGCGGCAATGAGCGCATGGTCGTCGAACACCTCGGCCAGCGCCGCCTCGCCTTCGCCGACGAAGACCTCGGCGCGCAGCAGCAGGTGCTGCGTCCAGCGCGTGAGCGTCTTGCGCTTGCGGCCGGCCACCGGATAGGCCTGCGGGTCGGACGACCAGAGGCGCTGCAGCTGCACTTCGTCGGGCGGATCGTCCGGGGCCGTCGCGTTCAGGTTCACCGTGAGAAGCCCCGGGCCAAGCAGCACGCGGCGCGCCGACTCGATGTGCCCCAGCGCGGCGTCGACCGTGGCGGCCCGCGGCAGCGCGTCGCACAGCTGCTCGCACACCTCGACGGACAGCACCTCAGTCAAGCTTGATCCCGAGGTCCCGGATGACCTTGCCGTAGCGCTCGGTGTCCCTGCGCAGCGCCGCGGCCAGCTGCTCGGGCGTGCTCTTCACCAGCTCGACGCCGATCGCATCCATGCGGGCGCGCACTTCGGGCACCGCCAGCGCCTTGTTGATCTCGGCATTGAGCCGCGCGACCAGCTCGGCGGGCATGCCCGCGGGTCCGAACGCGGCGTACCACACGCTCATCTCGTAGCCGGGCAGCGTCTCGGCGACGGTGGGCGTGTCGGGCAGCAGCGCGGAGCGCCTGGGCTCCGTCACGGCCAGCAGGCGCAGCTTGCCCGCCTTGACGTGCGGCAGCGTCTGCGTGCCGGCGGAGAACAGCACCTGGGTCTGGTTGCCCACCGTGTCGAGCACGGCCGGCGCGCCGCCCTTGTAGGGCACGTGCAGCATGTCGATGCCGGCCGCCTTCTTGAACATCTCGGCGCTCAGGTGGTTGGTGGAGCCGCCGCCGGCCGAGGCGTACGCCAGCTTGCCGGGGTTGGCCTTGGCGTAGGCGATGAATTCGCGCAGATCCTTGGCCGGCACCGAGGGGTTGACCACCATCGTGTTGATCACGTTGGCCACCAGCGCAATGGGCGTGAAGTCATCCGCGCCCTTGAAGGGCATGCCGGGCATCAGCGCGGGGTTCATCGCATGCGTGCTCATCGAGCCGATCAGGAGCGTGTAGCCGTCCGGCCTGGCCTTGGCGACGAAGTTGGAGCCGATGTTGCCGGAAGCGCCGACGCGGTTGTCGACCACCACCGGCTGGCCCATCGACTTGCCGAGCTGCTCGGCAATGGCGCGCGCCAGGATGTCGGTCGAGCCGCCGGCGGCCCAGGGGACGATCAGCGTGATCGGCTTCTCGGGATAGGCAGCCAGCGCAGCCTGCGCGGCGCATGAAAGGGCCAGCAGAAGCAGGCCCCGGAAGGCACGTTGGAGCATGGTGATGTCCTTGGAACGAAGGTGAGGAAATTGAAGCAAGGGCGGCGGGAATCAGCGGCCCACGGCATAGCCCTGCATGCCGCGCGGGTTGGCGCCGGCGCGCAGCACCAGCCGGCCCTGTGCGTCATGTTCGCGGCTGCAGGCGGACATGCGGCTTTCGGACCAGGCATCGCCGACCTGCACCTGGTGGCCCATTGCGCGCAGCTGTTCGAGCGTCTCGGGGTCGAAGCGCGATTCCAGCGTCAGCGTGTTGAGCGTGGTCTGGCGCGGCCAGAAGGAGCCGGGGGCGTGCTTGACGTGCCAGGCCGGCGCATCGATGGCCTGCTGCAGGTTGAGGCCGTGCACCGCATGGCGCAGGAAGAAGCCGACCGACCACTGGTCCTGCTGGTCGCCGCCGGGTGTGCCGAACGCCATGTAGGGCTCGCCGTCGCGCAGCGCCATCGACGGCGACAGCGTGGTGCAGGGTGCGACGCGCGGCTCGAGCGAGCTGGGCAGCCCCTCGTCGAGCCAGCTCATCTGCAGCCGCGTGTTGAGCGCAAAGCCCAGCGCCGGAATCGCGGGGCTCGAGGACAGCCATCCGCCCGAAGGCGTGGCCGCGACCATGTTGCCGTGCCGGTCGATCACGTCGATGTGGCAGGTGTCGCCCACGAAGATCTCGCGCTCCGCCCATTCGGCGACCGGCGGCAGCGCGGCGAAGGTGGGCTCGCCGACGCCGAAGCGCGTGTCGGCCGTGCGCAGGGTCCGCGCACTCACGTCCAGGTCGGGCAGGCGCGGCGCAAGGCCGAGCGGCTCGCCGGGCCGCAGCGCGTCGGACGCGCGCTCTGGATCGACCATGGCCCAGCGTTCGCGCAGGTAGGCATCCGACAGCAGCGCCTGCTGCGCATCGGCGCGCGCGCCGGACGCCGCGCCATACCACGCCAGCCGGTCGGCCAAGGCCAGCTTGGCGGCTTCGGTGATGCGGTGCACGAAGCCCGCCGTGCCGGGCAGGTGATGCTCGAGCCCCGCGTGGCGCAGCATGCCGATCTGCTGCAGGAACGCCGGCCCCTGGCTCCAGAAGCCGCACTTCGCGACCGTGTAGCGGCCGAATTGCGCCGTGAGTGGCGCCTCGGTGGCAACGCGCCACGCGGCCATGTCCTCGTAGCGCAGCAGGCCGGCATGCGCCTCGCCGCTGCTGTCGCGCACGGCCGTGCCGCGGCAGTAGCTGTCGATCTCGCGCGCCACGAAGCCCTGCTGCCAGATGCGGATTGCCGCATCGATCACGCCGGTGCGGCCGCTGCCTTCGCGCTCGGCGGTCTCGACGATGCGGCTGTAGGTGGCGGCCAGCGCCGGCAGCCGGAACAGCGAACCGGGCTGCGGCAGCTTGCCTCCAGGCAGCCACACCTCGGCCGACGAATGCCAGTGTTCGAGGAACAGGCCGCGCACCGCAAGAATGGCCTCGGCGGCGCGCGACACCAGCGGAAAGCCATCGCGCGCATAGCCGATCGCCGGTGCCAGCACCCCGGCGAGCGACCAGGTGCCGTGCTCGCGCAGCATGGTGAGCCAGGCGGGGAACGCCCCCGGCACCGTGGCCGCCAGGAGGCCGATGCCCGGCACCTGTTCGAAGCCGAGCGTGCGGAATGCCGCCGCACTGGCCTCGGCCGGCGCGCAGCCCTGTCCGCGGATGGCGTGCATGCGCCGCTCGCGTTCGTTCCACAGCAGGATCGGCGCCTCGCCGCCGGGGCCGTTGAGGTGCGGCTCCACCACCTGGAGCACGAAGCCCGCGGCCACGGCGGCGTCGAAGGCGTTGCCGCCGCGCTCGAGCACGCCCATCGCGGTCTGCGAGGCCAGCCAGTGGGTCGAGGAGGCAACGCCGAAGGTGCCGGCGATTTCAGGACGGGTCGTGAACATCCGGCCGAGTGTAGAAACAACGAATAGCGGCCACTGCATATTTTCTGATGAATGCATGCATTGATTGCTATACCTCTCGCATAGGATGGCGGCATGCCGGCGCCGACACTGCAACACCTCACGCCGCGGCTCAAGCTGCGCCACTTCGCCCTTCTCGCGGAGCTCGAGCGCCAGCGCTCGGTCAGCCGCGCGGCGCAGCACCTCGGCCTGAGCCAGCCCACCGTCACGCGCGCGCTGGGCGAGATCGAGAACATCTTCATGACGCCGCTGTTCACCCGGGGCCGGCGCGGCTTGGAGCCCACGGCCGCGGGCCTGCTGGTGCTGGCGCGGGCACGGGTTGCGCTGGCCGATGCGCAATCGCTGGGCGAGGACCTGGCAGCGCTCGGCACGGGGCTGCAGGGGCGGCTGCGCATCGGCGTCATTCCCTTTCTTTCGGGCGTCACGCAGGACGCCATCTGGCAGCACCTGCTGGCGGTGCGGCCGCGCCTGGGCTTCATGGTCGAAGAGGCCACGACCCATGCGCTCGTCCAGGCCGTGCAGGCGCGCACGCTGGACTGCGCGATCTGCCGCTTCACGCCGGCCAGCGCCGAAGCCGGGCTGGCACAGCAGTTCCTCTACAAGCAGGAGCCGCGCCTCGTGGTGTCGCGCGCGGCCGCCCAGCGGCTGCTGCGGCGCGGACTGGACTGGGAGGCTTTCGTGTCCCTGCACTGGATCTTCCCGCCGGCGGACACGCCGATCCGCCAGATGATTCATTCGATCTTCGCCTCGGCCGGACAGCCGGTGCCGGTGCCGCTGCTGGAGGCCTACGCGCACAAGACGCTGGTGTCGGTGCTGCGGCACATGCCCGATGCGATCACCATCCTGCCCGACGACATTGCGCAGGAGGTGGCCGATGCGAGCGGCGCCCGCGTGATGCCCCAGCGCCTGCAGTGGAACCTGCCGCCCGTGGGCGTGGTGCGGCTGCAGGATGCGGCCAACGCGGCCGTCGTGGATGCGATGACCGAGGCGCTTCGCAGCGCGCGGCCCTAGCGGCTGGAAAGCGCCTGCGCCGCCTGGGCCAGTCCGGCATCCGCCTGGCTGCGGAACTCCCGCGGCGTGACGCCGTTCTGCAACCTGAAGCGGCGGGCGAAGTAGACCGCGTCGCCGAAGCCGCACTGCCGCGCGATGTCGCCGATGCGGGCGTTCGACGTCACCAGCAGTTCCTTCGCGCGTTCGAGGCGGCGTTCGGTCACCAGCTCGGTGAAGGTGCGCTGGGTCTGCTTCTTGAGCAGGTGCGCAAGGTAGTTGGGCGAGAGCATGGCCGCCGCCGCGGCATCGTTGAGCGACATCTCCTCGGCCAGGTGCTCGCGCACGTAGCGCATCACGCGCTGCAGCGCAGCGTGGCCCGCGCTGCGGCCACCCTGCAGCGCCGACTGCGCGAGCAGCGGCCCCTCGTGCCGGTGGCAAACCAGCGCCATCAGCTGCAGCAGGATGCCGCGGATCGCGCCGACGGTACCGAAGCGCCGCTCCCGGTTCAGCACGGCAAGCTCATCGAGCCATCCGAGGATGCGCGCGAAATCGGCGTCGCCGAAATGGAAGTCCAGGTATTCCTGGAACAGGAAGGGCGCGAGCTCGGGCTGGCGCGCGGCCGGCACCTCCTCGAGGTCGAGCGCCTCGACCGCCAGCTCGGGCCAGAGAAAGCCCTGGTCGAAGTTCACGATGGCATAGCGCGCACCGGGCGGATGCGGCACCACGTGCACGCGATACGGCAGCACGAAGCTCAGGTGCCCCGCGGTGAACGGGCGCACCGCGCCGCTGATCACCTGCTGCGAGCCGCCGTGGATGCTCACCTGGATCTGGAAATACTCGTGCCGGTGCGGTCGCGCCAGCACGTCGCGCGCGCCTTCGAAGCGGATGTCGAAGTCGAGGTGGTTCGCGCGCTCCTGCATGCCGTAGAGGCGCAGGCTGCTGGATGGAAGGGCCGACATGGCGCGATGGTAAGCCCCAGCCCAGGCTGGCCCTGCAGGCGGCGCGGTGTTGCCTGCGTCCTGTTTTTGCGTAGATGCGTACGCACGCACCGCCGCAGTGCGCTCCAGAATGGCCCGGCCGGCTGCGGCCGGCCTTCATCGCCTTTCATCAAAGATCCAGGAGACAAAGACCATGTCCAATTCACGACGCGGCCTGCTGGCCGGCTCCGCCGCCGTGGCCGCCAGCGCCATGGCAGGCTGCGCGCTGCCGGCCGGCGGCGCATCGCGCTCGGCGCCCACGCCCTTCACCGTGGCGCAGGCCACGGTGCCGATCGCCGGCAGCGAGCAGGCGTTTCCGGTGCGCCGCATCTACTGCATCGGCCGCAACTATGCGGCCCATGCGCGCGAGATGGGTTCCGACCCCAGCCGCGAACCGCCCTTCTTCTTCCAGAAACCGGCGGACGCGATCCAGGTCGTCATGCCCGGCACCGTGGCCGACCATCCGTACCCCACGTTGACGAAGAACTACCACTACGAGGTGGAGCTGGTGGTCGCGCTCGGCAAAGGCGGGCGCAACATCGCGGCGGCGGATGCGCTGGACCTGGTCTACGGCTATTCGCTCGGGCTGGACATGACCCGGCGCGACCTGCAGCGCGAGATGGGCGACCAGAAGAAGCCCTGGGAGATCGGCAAGAGCTTCGACCATTCGGCGCCCATCGGGCCGATCCATCCGGTGGCCAAGGTCGGCCACTACAGCGACGGCGCGATCTGGCTCAAGGTGAACGGCCAGACCAAGCAGAATGCCACGCTCAAGCACATGATCTGGTCGGTGGCCGAGCAGATCAGCCGCCTGTCGCAGGCCTTCGAGCTGATGCCCGGCGACATCATCTACTCGGGCACGCCCGAGAACGTGGGCCCGGTGGTGCGCGGCGACGTGATCGAGATCCACATCGACGGCCTGCCGAACCTGTCGGTGCGCATCGTCTGAAGGACGAGCGTGGCGCTCAGAAGGTGTGAAGGAACCGTCGCGAGCGCCCCGAGCTTGCGTCGAGGACCGGAACCGTACTCGCGTACGGTGAGGACCGCAGATGCGAGATCGGGGTGCGCAGCAGGTTCATTCACACCTTCTCAGCTGCCGGCCACTTTCATGCGGTTGACCAGCACCGAGCCCGTGGTCTTGGCGCCGAAGGTGTAGGCATCGGCACCGATGGCCTCGATGCCCATCAGCATGTCCTTCAGGTTGCCGGCAATGGTGATCTCGTGCACCGGGAAGGCGATCTTGCCCTTCTCGACCCAGAAGCCGCTCGCGCCGCGCGAGTAGTCGCCGGTCACGTAGTTCACGCCCTGCCCCATCAGCTCGATCACGAAGAGACCCGTGCCGAGCTTGGCGAGCATCGCGTCGAGGTCGTCGCCGGGCTGGGTGAGGCGCGAGCTCAGGATCAGGTTGTGCGAGCCGCCGGCGTTGCCGGTGGTCTTCATGCCCAGCTTGCGCGCGGAATAGGTCGAGAGAAAGTAGCCTTCGAGCCGGCCGGCATCCACCACCTTGCGCGCACGGGTCGCCACGCCCTCGTCGTCGAAGGGCGAGCTGCCCTTGCCGCGCAGGATGTGCGGGTCTTCGGCCACGTCGACGTGCTTGGGCAGCACGGGCTTGCCGAGCGAATCGAGCAGGAAAGTGCTCTTGCGGTACAGCGCCCCGCCGCTCACGGCCTGCACCAGCCCGCCCAGCAGCCCGACGGCCAGCGGCGACTCGAACAGCACCGGGCATTCGGTGGTCTTGATCTTGCGCGACTTGAGCCGGCTCAGCGCCCGTTCGGCGGCATAGCGGCCCACCGCCTGCGGGCTGGCAAGTTCGCCGGCCGAGCGCATGGAGCTGTACCAGGAGTCGCGCTGCATGTCGTCGCCCTTGCCGGCGATGGGCGCGACCGACATCGAATGCCGCGAGCTGGCGTAGCCGCCGCGGAAACCGTGGGTGTGGGCACTGAAGAAATGGCTCTGCTGGGCCGAGACGCCCGCGCCTTCGCTGTTGGTGATGCGCTTGTCGGTCGAGAGCGCCGCCTCTTCGCATTCGAGCGCGAGCCTGGCCGCTTCTTCGCTGGTCACGCTCCAGGGATGGAACAGGTCGAGTTCGGGGTGTTCCTTGGCGATGTCTTCATCGTCGGGAAGGCCGCTGACCGGGTCTTCGGCGGTGAAGCGGGCGATGTCGTAGGCCGCCTGCACGGTCTGGGCGATGGCAGCCTCGGAGAAGTCGGAGGTGCTGGCGTTGCCGCGGCGGTGGCCCACGTAGACCGTGATGCCCAGCGACTTGTCGCGGTTGCGCTCCACGTTCTCGAGCTCGCCCTTGCGGACCGAGACGCTGAGGCCGCAGCCCTCGGAGGCCTCGGCGCCGGCATCGGTGGCACCGAGCTTCTTGGCGTGGGCCAGGGCCGTGTCGACCAGGTTTTCGAAGAAGGAGCGGCTGTAGGCGAAGCCGGAATCGGCGCGCGAGGAAGATGTCGTCATGTGGTGGCTATGATACTTGCGCCCCCCAAATCCCGTTTTGCCCCCGGCTTCCCGTTGCGCATTGCACGCGTTGCAACGCCGCACGGTGCGGCCCAGAATCCACCCCATGTCCCGCAAACCCAAAAAAGGCTATTTCGTCCGTGGCCAGTTCGTCGCCGAAGGCAGCGAGCTCGACCTTGAGCTCAAGCGCGAGCTCAAGGGCACCGACGAAGCCAGCCGCACCGATCTCAAGCGCGAAAGCGATGAACTGCAAAAGCTCGGCACCGAGCTGCTGGGCCTGCGCGCCGGCCTGTTCGACGCGCTGCCGCTGGACGAAAAACTGGTCGACGCCGTCGCCGAAGCCAAGCGCATCACCAATTTCGAGGGCAAGCGCCGCCAGATGCAGTTCATCGGCAAGCTGATGCGCAAGCTCGAACCCGAGGTGCTCGAAGCCGTGCGCGCCGCCCTCGCCGAGCAGAACAGCGTGCCGGCGGCCGAAACCGCCGCGCTGCACGAGGCCGAACGCTGGCGCGACCGGCTGATTGCCGACGACGATGCGCTGGGCGGCTGGATCGAGACCCACCCCGCCACCGATTCCCAGCAGCTGCGCGCCCTGGTGCGCCAGGCCCGCAAGGACATGAAGGCCGGCCCGGCCGGCGAGGCGCCGCGCCAGGGCAAGGCCTACCGCGAGATCTTCCAGCTGGTGCGCGCGCAGCTCGCGGTGCACGGCGGTGCAGACCATGCTGCTGCGGCGGCGGCGCAAGACCGGGAAGAGGACGCATGACCGCGCCGTCTTTCTCCCTCCCCTCCCGGGGGAGGGCCGGGGTGGGGGCAAGCGGCGCCACCATCGGGCGCTCTGCGCGCCCCCATCCCAACCTTCCCCCGGAAGGGGAAGGAGCAACACCATGAGCGCACTCGACCCCGTCCGCATCGGCATCGTCTCCATCAGCGACCGCGCCTCCAGCGGCACCTACGAGGACAAGGGCCTGCCCTCGCTGAAGGAATGGCTGGCCCGGGCGCTGAAAAACCCGATCGATTTCGAGGCCCGGCTGATCCCCGACGAAGCGGCCCTCATCAGCGCCACGCTGATCGAGCTGGTCAACGCCGGCTGCTCGCTGGTGCTGACCACCGGCGGCACCGGCCCGGCGCTGCGCGACGTGACGCCCGAGGCCACGCTGGCCGTGGCCCACAAGGAGATGCCCGGCTTCGGCGAGCAGATGCGCCAGATCAGCCTGCGCTTCGTGCCCACCGCGATCCTGTCGCGCCAGGTGGCGGTGATCCGCGATAAGAGCCTGATCATCAACCTGCCTGGGCAGCCCAAGTCGATCGCGGAAACGCTCGAAGGGCTCAAGGACACCGAAGGCGTGCAGGTCGTGCCCGGCATCTTCGCAGCGGTGCCCTACTGCATCGACCTGATCGGCGGGCCGTACCTGGAGACGGACGACACGGTCTGCAAGGCCTTCCGGCCCAAGTCGGCCATCAGGCGCTGAGCGGGCCGGCCTGATCATCATCATCGCGCCGGTGCGCGATGCGATAGAGCAGCGGCAGCACCAGCAGCGTCAGCACGGTCGATGACAGGATGCCGCCGATCACCACCGTGGCCAGCGGGCGCTGCACCTCGGCGCCGGTGCCCGTGGCGATGGCCATCGGCACGAAGCCCAGCGACGCGACCAGCGCGGTCATCAGCACCGGCCGCAGCCGCGTGAGCGCGCCTTCGCGGATCGCCGCATCGAGCGGCAGCCCGCCTTCGCGCAGCTTGCGGATGAACGAGATCATCACCAGCCCGTTGAGCACCGCCACGCCCGACAGCGCGATGAAGCCCACCGCCGCCGAGATCGACAGCGGAATGCCGCGCAGCCACAGCGCGACGATGCCGCCCGTGAGCGCGAACGGAATGCCGGTGAACACCAGCAGCCCGTCCTTCAGGTTGCCGAACATCGCGAACAGCAGCGTGAACACCAGCAGCAGCGACACCGGCACCACCACCTGCAGCCGCTCGGTGGCCGACGCCAGGTTCTCGTACTGGCCGCCCCATGCGGTCCAGTAGCCGGGCGGAATGCTCACCTTGCGCATCGCTTCCTCGGCCTCGGCCACGAAGGAGCCGAGGTCGCGGCCGCGCACGTTGGCGCTCACCACGATGCGCCGCTTGCCGTTCTCGCGGCTCACCTGGTTCGGGCCGGGCGCAAGCTCCAGCGCGGCCACCTCGCCCAGCGGGATGAAGCTGGTGCGCTGCGTTTCAGCGCCAACGCTCTTGGGCAGCGCCACCGGCAGGCGCTTGATCGCCTCCAGGTCGGTGCGCAGGTTCTCGGGCAGCCGCACGAGGATGCCGAAGCGCCGGTCGCCATCGAACAGCGTGCCCGCCTCGCGCCCGCCCACTGCGATGGAGACCGCGTCCTGCACGTCGCCCACGTTGAGGCCGTAGCGCGCGGTCTTGCCGCGGTCGATGTTCACCGTGAGCATCGGCAGGCCGCTGGTCTGCTCGACCTTCACTTCGGCCGCGCCGGGGATCCTGCCCAGGGTTTGCGACACCTCGGCCGCCGTCTTGTCCAGCACCTCCATGTCGTCGCCGAAGATCTTCACGGCCACGTCGCTGCGCACGCCCGAGATCAGCTCGTTGAAGCGCAGCTGGATCGGCTGCGAGAACTCGTAGTTGTTGCCCGGCAGCTTCTCGACCTCTTGCTGCACGGCAGCCAGCAGTTCGGCGCGCGTGCGCCGCGGCTCGGGCCACTCGCTCTCCGGCTTCAGCATGATGTAGCCGTCGGAAATGTTCGGCGGCATCGGGTCCGACGCGATCTCGGCCGTGCCGGTGCGCGCGAACACGCGCTCGATCTCCGGGAACTTCGCCTTCAGCGTGCGTTCGATCTGCTTCTGCATCTCGACCGACTGCGTGAGGCTGGTGCCCGGGATGCGCAGCGCCTGGATCGCGAAGTCGCCCTCGCCGAGGCTCGGCACGAACTCCGTGCCCAGGCGCGTGGCCAGCAGGCCCGAGAGCAGCACCGCCACCACCGCGATGGTGATGACCAACGGCTTGGCCGCCATCGCGCGCGCCAGCAGCGGTTCGTAGCCGCGCCGGGCCCACTGCATCAGGCGGTTCTCCTTCTCGCTCACCTTGTGGCCGATGAAGAGCGCCACGGCCGCGGGAATGAAGGTGATCGACAGGATCATCGCGCCCAGCAGCGCGATCACCACGGTGAAGGCCATCGGGTGGAACAGCTTGCCCTCCACACCCGCGAGCGCAAAGATCGGCAGGTACACGACCATGATGATCAGCTGGCCGAACAGCAGCGGGCGCCGCGCCTCCTGCGAGGCCGCGAACACCTCGTGGAAGCGCTCGCTGCGCGAGAGCGCCCGCCCATGCTTCGCCTGCGCGTGGGCGAGACGCCGCACGCAGTTCTCCACGATCACCACCGCGCCGTCGATGATGATGCCGAAGTCCAGCGCACCCAGGCTCATGAGGTTGGCGCTGACCTTCTGGTTCACCATGCCGGTGAAGGTGAAGAGCATCGACAGCGGAATCACCAGCGCGGTGATGATCGCCGCGCGGATGTTGCCCAGGAACATGAACAGGATCGCGATGACCAGCACGGCGCCCTCAAACAGGTTCTTCTTCACCGTGGCGATGGCCTTGTCGACCAGCACCGTGCGGTCGTACACGGTGACGGCCTTCACGCCCGCGGGCAGCGTGCGGTTGATTTCCTGCATTTTTTTATCGACCGCCTGCGAGACGGTGCGGCTGTTCTCCCCGATCAGCATGAACACCGTGCCCAGCACCACCTCGCGGCCGTTGTCGGTGGCGGCGCCGGTCCGCAGTTCCTGGCCGATGCCGACCTCGGCCACGTCCTGCACCCGCAGCGGAATGCCTCCGGCGTTGCCGAGGATCACGTTGCCGATGTCCTCCACCGACTTCACCTGGCCCGGCGCGCGGATCAGGTACTGCTCGCCGCGCTTCTCGATGTAGCCCGCGCCCACGTTGGCGTTGTTGCGCTCCAGCGCGGTGACCAGATCGGTCATCGCGAGGCCGTGCGCCAGCAGCTTGGCAGGGTCGGGCGCGATCTGGAACTCCTTGGCGTGGCCGCCGATGGAATTGATCTCGGTCACGCCTTTCACGTTGCGCAGCTGCGGCTTGATGATCCAGTCCTGGATCTCGCGCAGGTCGGTGGGCGTGTAGGGCTTGCCGTCGGCCTTCTTCGCGCCCTCTTCGGCCTCCACGGTCCAGAGATAGATTTCGCCCAGCCCGGTCGAGATCGGCCCGATCACCGGCGAGATGCCGCTGGGCATGTTCTCCCTCGCCGACTGGATGCGCTCGTTCACGAGCTGCCGCGCAAAGTAGATGTCGGTGCCGTCCTCGAAGATCACCGTCACCTGCGAGAGACCGTAGCGCGACAGCGACCGGGTCTGCTGCAGCCCCGGCAGGCCGGCCATCACCGTCTCTATGGGGTAGGTCACGCGCTGCTCGGCCTCCAGCGGCGAATAGCCGGGCGCGGCGGTGTTGATCTGCACCTGCACGTTGGTGATGTCGGGCACCGCGTCGATCGGCAACTTCTGGTAGCTGAAGATGCCGAGCGCGGCCATGCCCAGCACGGCCAGCAGGACCAGCCAGCGCTGCTCGATGGAAAACCGGATGACTCGTTCGAACATGCGGTGTCCTCAGTGGGTGTGCGTGGCAGAGCTCTTGCCCTGCTGCGACTTCACGACGAAGCTGCCGCTCGCGGCATGGGCCGCGCCGGGCGCGAGGCCGCTCAAGACCTCGATGCGCCGGCCGTCGCTGCGGCCGGTCTGCACCTGTTGCGGCAGGAAGCCGCCCGGCACCTTGAGGAAGACGGTGGGCTTTTCCTCCACCGTCTGCACCGCGTCAGCCGAAACCGTCACCGGGGCCTCTGCCTCCGACGAAACGAGTTCCACATTCACGAACAGCCCGGGCCGCCAGACCCGCTGCGGATTCGTCACCGTGACGCGCGCCGTGGCGGTGCGCGTCTGCGCGCCGATCAGCGAGCCCACGTAGGACACCGTGCCGCTGGCCGCCTGCTCGAATGCGCTGGAGCGGATGGTCACCGGCTCGCCGATGCGCACCAGGTTGAGGTTGTTCGCGGCCACGCTGATCTCGGCCCACACGGTCGAGAGATCGGAAATGGTGAAGACGCTGGCGTCTTCCTTCACCGATTCGCCGAGCGAAATGTGCTTTTCGACCACCATGCCGTCGAAGGGCGCACGCAGCTCGTAGCGGCCCAGGGCCGAAGAAGCGGGCGCAGCGCCCAGCGCCAGCAGCTTCTGGTTCGCATTCGCCACCGCGATCTGCGCCTCCTGCATGGCCTGCTGCGCCTGCAGGTAGTCCTGCTGGGCCGAGATTTTTTCTTCCCAGAGTTTCTTCTCGCGCTGGTAGGTGGTGCGGGCCAGCTCGAGCCGGCGCTGCGCCGACTGAAGCTCGCTGCGCTGCTCCGAAAGCGTCGGGCTCGACAGCACAGCCAGCACCTGCCCGCGCTTCACCTCCTGCCCGAGCTTGGCCGGTACGCTCTCGACCACGCCCGCCACGCGCGGCACCACGTGGGCCGTGCGGTCTTCGTTGAACTTGATCTCGCCTGGCAGCTGCAGCGACGACCGGATGCGTGCCGGGCCGGCGCTTTCGATGGCCATGCCGGCGGCCTGGATCTGCGCGTCGGTGAAGGCGATCTTTTTCTCTTCTTCCTTGTGCTCCTCGCCGGCGTGGCCCCTGGCTTCGCCGTGACCGTGGCCGTGTTCGTCCTTGCCCTCGGCGCCGCCTTCCTCATGGTGCTCGCCATCGGCATGCCCCTCGGCTTCCGAATGCCCGGCGGCTTCGGGCGTGGACGGCGCGGTGCGCAGGATCATTGCGCCGGCTGCCAGGCCCACGACCAGCACGGCCACGATGGCCGTCCACTGCTTCTTGCCGACGCGCTCGGCGAAGGTCTTGCGTTCTTCTTCGGTGTTCATGATTCGTGCATTCCTTGTCAGCGCGCGGCGGGTGCCGCATGCGGGGTTTCTTCTTCGCCGCCGGTGCCCAGCAGCCGGTCGAGCTCGGCGGCCGCGCGATGCGCGTCGGCCACGGCAAGCAGGTGCTGGTTGCGAACCTGGAACAGCGTTCGCTGCGCATCGAGCGCCTCGAGAAAGCTGAACTTGCCGAGCTCGAAGCCTCTGGCGGCGGCCTTGTAGGCGGCTTCAGCGCCGGGCAGCGCATCGCGCTGCAAGGTCTGGGCGGTGGCACGCGCCGAGCGCAAGCGTTCAGTGGCCTGCGCGACGTCGGCGCCCAACTGCAGTTCGGCCGCGGCGAGCTCGTCGCGCGCCTTCTCTTCGCGGCTCAGTGCCTCGGCCACATTGCCGCGGTTGGTGTCGAAGATCGGCAGCGGCACCGACAGGCCCACCACGACCTGGTTGCGGCCGCTGCCACTGCCCATGCCCTCATCGGCCGGCACGCGCTTCGCACCCAGCGACACGGTGACATCGGGTACGCGCCGGGCCTGTTCCAGGTCTGACAGCGCTTGGCGCCGCTCGACCTCGAGCCGCGCCTGGCGCAGCACCGGCGCCGCCGAGAGCCGGCTCTCCACATTCCCCGCCGCAGCCGGCAGCCGGTCGAGCGCGCCGTCCGCCTGCGTGAAGCGCGGGTTCGGGTTGCCCCAGAGCGCGGCCAATTGCTGGCGTGCCGAACGCAGCGCGCCTTCGGCTTGCAGCAGCTCGACCCGGATGCCGGCCTCGGCCACGCGCGCGCGGCTTTCTTCCAGCGGCGAGACCTTGCCGGCCGCCACGCGGTTGGCGGCGGCGCGGGTGGCCGCCTCTGCAAGTCCCACCGAGTCCTGCGCCAGGCGCAAGCGCTCCTGCGCAGCCAGCACTTCGAAGAACAGCGTGATCGCCGATGCGCGCAGCTCGGAACGCCGCGCAAGCAGTGCCGATGCGGCCTGGTCGCGCGCACGCTCGGCCGCCGTCACGCGGGCGGCGCGCTTGCCGCCCAGCTCGATGGGCTGGCTCAGCTGCAGCGTGGTGGTGCGGTTGCCGCGGCGCAGGTCTTCCACCTGCGCCTCGAGCACCGGGTTGGGCCATGCACCGGCCTGTACCACGGCCGCATCGGTGGCTTCCCGCTCGCGCGAGGCGGACGAAAGCCCGGGGTTCAACTGCTGTGCGAGCGCCAGCGCGCTGCGCAGGTCGAGCGGGCCGGCGGGCTCCGCCGTTCCCGCGGCCGTGTGCCGGATCGGCGAAAGGTGGGAACCGGCAATGGGTTGTGAAAATGCCGGGGGCACCGCCAAGGCCATCACGGCCAGCGGCACGAAGAGCGTGCGCATCGAATTCTCCTGGGTTGCAAAACAACGGACGGACGAATTCGGCGAGAGCTCAGCTGATGTCGGGTATCAGGGGGATGGGTCGTTCTCTCGCCGAATCAAAGGGCAAGAGGCCACGCAGGCGGTACGGGCACTTCGGAGATGTGCGAGATGAAATGTTCGGCGGTCACGGCGCGCAGCGCCTGCGCCGTCGGCAGCAGCGCATGCGCGCGATCGGAAGCCGACGGCAGGTGTTGGGCCTGGCCCAGGTGGCAGGCGGCGCAATCGCCGGGCACGGTGTTGGGCTGGTTGCCGGGGCTGTTCTGCGCGTCGTCGGTGCGGGAGCTGCCCGCGCTGCGGTCCGGCTCGTGCTCGTGATGGCCCCAGTGGCGCGGCTGGGCATCGCGCTCGTGCTGGCAATAGGCGGCCGATGCCGCCCAGCTGAACTGGAACGGCAGCAGAAGCAGCAGGAAGATCGGAAGCCAGCGGCGCATGGAGCAAAAAGTATATCGGCGGCACGTGGCATGCCGGTCTGCAATGCCCCCGCGGTTTGCAGGTTGCGCGCAATGTAAGACGAACGCGCCGGGCTTTGTCCGTCGCCGGGATTACGAATTCGTAACCTCCACGGGCCCTGTCCCATCGTTAACATCCGTCGATGCGAATTCTGGTCATTGAAGACGAGCCCAAGCTGGGCGACTACCTGAAGAAGGGCCTGGAAGAGAACGGCTACGTGGTCGACATCGCGCGCGACGGCATCGAAGGCCGCTACCTCGCGACCGAGGGCGACTACGCGCTGGTCCTGCTCGACGTGATGCTTCCCGGCATCGACGGCTTCGCGGTGCTGCAGGCGATCCGGCGCACCAGCAACGTGCCCGTGCTGGTGCTCACCGCGCGCGACAAGGTCGAGGACCGGGTCAACGGCCTGCAGCAAGGCGCCGACGACTACCTCGTCAAGCCCTTTTCCTTTTCCGAGCTGCTGGCGCGCATCCAGGCCCTGCTGCGCCGCGGCAAGCCGCAGGAGTCCACCGTGCTGCGCCTGGCCGACCTGGAGCTCGACCTGGCCAGCCGCAAGTGCTTTCGCAACCGCACGCGGCTGGACCTCACGGCCAAGGAGTTCACGCTGCTGGTGGTGCTGCTGCGCCGCCGCGGCCAGATACTTTCGCGCAGCACGCTGGCCGAGCAGGTGTGGGAGATGAACTTCGACAGCGACACCAACGTGGTCGAGGTGGCCATCCGCCGGCTGCGCAGCAAGATCGATGATCCCTTCGACGTCAAGCTGCTGCACACGGTGCGCGGCATGGGCTACGTGCTCGAGGATCGTTCCTGGTCGTGAGCCCGGCACGGCCGCACTCGATCCGCAACCGGCTCACCTCCTGGTTTGCCGCGCAGGCCTTCTTCTGCCTGAGCGTGGCCTGCCTCGCGGTCTACCTGGTGACGGCATGGAGCTTCGGCGAGAAGCAGGACGGCGAACTCGACCACAAGGCGCAGCTGGTGCGGCACCTGCTCGAGGAAGGCGAGAAGGACGGTGATCTCTCGTTCCTGCGCCACAAGCTGGAGGATTTCTTCTCGCTGCAGGACGACGTCAGCCTGTCGATCGCGCGGCAGTCCGACGGCAGTGTTTTCTTTCGCTCGGCACCGCCCCCAGGCGGGCGCTGGATCCAGCGCGACTTCGTTCATACGTGGGGCCAGGCGGGCGGCGGCACGCCGCTTTCGATCCGCATCGGCATCGACGTGGCAAGGGACGTGGTGCTGCTGCGCCGGCTTGCATGGACGCTGCTTGCGGCCGCCGTGCTGGGCACGCTGCTGGTGTCGCTGACCGGCGCGCACCTGGTGCGGCGCGGGCTGCGGCCGCTCGAGGCGCTGGCCGAACGCACCGCCGCATTGACGCCCGACCACATCAACCGGCCCATCGACGCATCGGCGTTCGCGCGGGAACTGCACCCGTGGATCACGCAGTTCAATGCCCTGCTGCTGCGCGTGCAGAAGGCCTATGTGCAGCTCGAATCGTTCAATGCCGACGTCGCGCACGAGCTGCGCACGCCGCTCGCCAACCTGATCGGCTCCACCGAGCTTGCGCTGTCACGCCCACGGCCGAACGACGAACTGCAGGCCGTTCTCGCCTCCAATCTCGAGGAAGTCGGCAGGCTCTCGGGCATCGTGACCGACATGCTCTTTCTCTCGCAGGCCGAGCGCGGCGCCCCGCTGCGCGTCAAGGCCGGCACGAGCCTGGCCGCGCAGGCGCGCGACGTGATCGACTTCCACGACGCCATGCTCGAGGAGGCCGGGCTCGCGGCCGTTGTCACGGGGGAGGCCGTGGCGGACGTCGACGCGTCCCTGGTGCGGCGAGCGCTTTCCAACCTGCTGGGCAATGCGATCCGCTTCGCGGCGCCGGCGTCGCGCATCGGCATCGAAATCGGCACGGGCCCGGACGAAGCCACGCTCACCGTCGTGAACCGCGGCGCCCCGATCGCGGCCGAGACGCTGCCGCGCCTGTTCGAGCGCTTCTACCGCGCCGACCCCGCACGCGACAGGTCGGCGCGCCACCACGGCCTGGGGCTCTCGATCGTGGAGGCCATTGCGCGCATGCATGGCGGCCGCGTGTTCGCCTCCAGCGCGAACGGCGAGACCCGCATCGGCTTCGCGGTGCCGCTCGCGCGCTGACGGCGCATCACGGCTTGGCGCGCGCCTCGGCCTCTTCGGCCTTGGCGGGAGCCTTGGCTCGCCCCATCACCAGGTTGATCAGCGGCCCCGTCATCGCGGTGGTGGCGAGCGCCATCACCAGCAGCATGGTGAAGAGCTCGGGGCCGATCAGGCCCACGTCGAGTCCGATCTTCATCACGATGAGTTCCATCAGGCCGCGCGCATTCATCAGCGAGCCGGTGGCCAGGCTGTCGCGCCAGCCGTAGCCGGCGATGCGCGCGCCGGCCGCGCCGCCGGCGATCTTGCCGACGGTGGCAACAGCCACGATCAGCAGCATCGCACCCAGGCTCGCGCCGGAGAAGGCATTCGCCGTGGTGCCCAGCCCGGCGAGGGCGAAGAACAGCGGCATCAGCACGACGATGGAAATCGGCTCGATGCGTTCGCTCAGCGAGCGCAGCAGCCGGTCGTCGCGCGGCAGGCAGGCGCCGAACAAAAAGGCACCGAACACCGCATGCAGATGCAGCCATTCGGTCAGCAGCGCGGTGACCAGCAGGCCGATCATGAGCGAGGCCATCACCGTGGTCGAAGGCTCGCCATCGGGCGCCTTCACGCGCAGCAACCAGGCAAAGGCCGGCTTCAGGCCGAAAAACAGCAGGGCAAGCATGACGGCCACGCCGGCCGTGATCTTGATGAGGCCGGCGTAGCCCTCGCCCGCGCCGACCAGGGCCACCACGAAGGCCAGCAGGATCCAGGCGAACACGTCGACCACCGCGGCGGCGCTGAGCGAAAGCTGGCCGAAGGAAGTGCGCGTCATGCCGCGGTCCTTGAGGATGCGCGCCATGACCGGAAAGGCCGTGATGGAGAGCGCCGCCGCCATGAACAGCGCAAAGGGCCAGAAAGCGACGCCGGCCGGCGCGAGCGTGGGATACAGCGCCGGCGAGACCGCGAGGCCCAGCGCCAGCGGCACGATCACGCTGAGCACGCCCACGGCGCCCGCCGCCTTGAGCTGCGAGCGCATGTTCCGCGAGGCGCGCAGTTCCAGGCCGACCACGAACATGAACAGCACCAGCCCCACCGTCGACAGCGATGAAAGGCCCTGCAGCAGGTCCTTGGCGAACAGCTGCGCGTGCAGCGACGGAAAGAGCGCGCCCATGACCGCCGGCCCGAGCATGAGCCCCGCGGCCATTTCGCCCACGACGCTGGGCTGGCCCACATGGCGAAGCACCCAGCCGCAGATGCGCGCAGTGGTGAGGATGACGACGAGCTGCAGCAGCAGCGAGGTGACGGACATGGACGATACGGCGGTGACGGGTATCGCTCGATCTTAGTTTGCCCCGCGCGTGCCGCTCAGTCGGTCTTCGGGGAGCGCATCAGCCGCAATCCGTTGGCCACCACCAGCAGGCTCGCGCCCATGTCGGCGAACACGGCCATCCACATGGTGGCGCTGCCGAACACCGCGAGCACGAAGAACACGGCCTTGATGCCGAGCGCCAGCGTGATGTTCTGCCACAGCACCGCATGCGTGCGGCGCGAGAGGCGGATGGTTTCGGGCAGGCGCCGCAGGTCGTCGTTCATGATGACCACGTCGGCCGCCTCCATGGCAGTGTCGGTGCCGGCGCCGCCCATCGCAAAGCCGATGTCGGCCTGCGCGAGCGCGGGTGCATCGTTGATGCCGTCGCCCGCCATGCCGGCCATGCCGTGGCGCTGCTGCAGCGCCTTGATGGCCTCGAGCTTCTCCTCGGGCAGCAGATTGCCGCGCACGTCGTCGATGCCCGCGTGCATGCCGATCGCCCTGGCCGTGGCGGCGTTGTCGCCGGTCAGCATCACGGGCGTGACGCCCAGCGCGCGCAGCTCGGCCATGGCCGCCTGCGAGGAGGGCCTGATGGTGTCGGCCACCGCGAACAGCGCCAGCACGGCCTGGCCGGAGGCCAGCAGCGTGACGGTGCGCCCCGCTTCCTCGTGCTGCTTCAGCTCGGCTTCGAGCGCGGGGCTGCACAGCCCCTGCTCTTCGATCAGGCGGTGGTTGCCCAGCACATAGCTGCGGCCTTCGTGCGTGGCCTGCACGCCGCGTCCGGGCAAGGCGGTGAAATCGCCGACCGGCTGGTGCTCGCGATCCAGGCCTTCGGCAATGGCCTTCGACACCGGATGGTCGGAGCGGCCCGCGATGCTCGCGGCAATCGCAAAGACCGCAGCTTCATCCGATGCGCGGTCGAGCAGGCGCGATGCGACCAGCTTGGGCTTGCCTTCGGTGATGGTGCCCGTCTTGTCGAGCGCCACGGCCTTGAGCCTGCGCGCCTCTTCGAGGTAGGTGCCGCCCTTGATCAGGATGCCGCGCCGCGCGGCCGAAGCCAGCGCGCTCACCACCGTGACGGGTGTCGAGATGACGAGTGCGCACGGGCACGCGATGACCAGCAGCACCAGCGCCTTGTAAATGGCCTCGGTCCAGCTCCAGCCCATGAGCCAGGGCGTGAGTAGCGCAACGGCAACGGCCAGCACGAAGACCGCGGGCGTGTAGACGGCCGCGAACCGGTCGACGAAGCGCTGCGTGGGCGCGCGCGTGCCCTGGGCCTCTTCGACCGCATGGATGATGCGGGCGAGCGTGGTGTTGGCCGCCACCGCGGTCACGCGGAATTCGAGTGCGGCCGTCTGGTTGATGGTGCCCGCGAACACCGGATCTCCCACCGTCTTGTCGACCGGGATGCTCTCGCCCGTGACCGGCGCCTGGTCGATGGCGCTCGCGCCCTCGGTCACCACGCCGTCCAGCGGCACGCGTTCGCCGGGCCGGATGCGCACCACGGCATCGAGCGCCACCGCATCGGCCTTGGCCGTCTTCCAGCTGCCGTCGGACTGCCTGACCTCGGCCAGCTCGGGCGCCAGCGCCAGCAGGCCCTGGATGGCGTTGCGGGCGCGGTCGACGGCGCGCGCCTCGATCAGTTCGGCAATGGCATAGAGCGCCATCACCATCGCGGCCTCGGGCCAGTGCCCGATCAGGAAAGCGCCCGTGACCGCCGCGGCCATCAGCGCGTTGATGTTCAGGCGCCCGCGCAGCAGCGCGGCAAAGCCCTTCTTGTAGGTGTCGAGGCCGGCCAGCGCGATGGCTGCGAGCGCGAGCCCCATCTCCGCCGCCATGAACCCGGCGCCCTCCAGTGCGAGGAAGGACACCGCCTCGGCCGCGATGGCCAGCGCCAGCGCGGCAATGAGGCGCACGAGGCCGCTGCCCATGCCCGCGATGCCTGCGGGAGCGGCGGCGGCCTGCGCGCCGGCAGCCGGGCTGCCTGCCGCATCGTTCAGCGGTTCGGGCTTGAAGCCGGCCTTGCGGATGGCGTCGAGTGCGCCGGACAAGGCCCCGTCGTCGGCCGTGATGGCCATCGTGCGGTCGCCGAGCCGAAAGCGCAGCCCCCGCACACCCGCGATCGGTTCGAGCGCGCGCCGGATCTCGGACTCTTCGACCGCGCAGTCCATCGTGGGAATGCGGAAAAGCAAGGCGCCCTTCGGGATGTCGGCAGCAGGCATGGCGACGGCCGGCGAGCCGCAGGCCGGGTTGCCGCAGCAGGCCGTTTCGGGAGCGGCCTGCGCATGGGAGTGAGCATGCGGCGCCATCGATTTCAGGGCATTCTGGTTCGTCATGAAGCCGATTGGAAACCCTGAAGCAGGTGTAGAGTCAAACGACGATTCCTCCACTTCATTCTTGCCGCATCATGAAAATCGGAGAACTGGCCAAGGCCGCGAACACGCCGGTCGAAACCATCCGGTACTACGAGCGCGAGCAGCTGCTGCCCGAGCCCGCGCGCACCGAGGGCAACTACCGCATCTACGACGACGAGCATGCGCAGCGGCTGGGCTTCATCCGCCGCTGCCGTTCGCTGGACATGACGCTCGACGAGATCCGCAGCCTGCTGAGATTCCGCGACGCACCGCAGGAAGACTGCGGCGAGGTCAACCAGCTGCTGGACGACCACATCGGCCACGTGGCCGCGCGCATCCGCGAGCTCAAGACGCTGGAGAAGCAGCTGAAGGCACTGCGCCAGCAATGCTGCGGCTCCGAATCGGCGCGCAACTGCGGCATCCTTCAGGAGCTGGACACGGCCGCACCCGCCACCGAGCCCTTCGGACAACACGCGGGGCATGTGCATGGGCCGCTGCACAACGCGGCGGCGAAGCGTTCGGCTTGAGGAACAGGAGGGCCCTCCAGCCCGGTCACTTCCCGACCAGCTGCGTCAGCTTCTCCGCCTCGAAGCTCTCGTCGCGCGCCGCGTCGCAGGGCACGCAGTCCTTGGTGCCTGGCTGCGACGACAGCTTCTCGATGGCCTGCCACAGCAGCGCGATCTGGTGTTCCTGGCTCGCGGCACTGTCGATCAGCCCGCGCATCGCCAGGCTCAGCGGGTCGTCGTCCTGCGTGATGCCGTAGGCGGAGAACTTCTGCGGCGCGGCCACATCGGCGCTCTCGCCGGCCTTCGACGGGATGATGCGGGCGGGAATGCCCACCGCAGTCGCCCCTGCGGGCACCGGCTTGATGACCACCGCGTTGCTGCCGATCTTGGCGCCGTCGCCGACGACGAAACCGCCCAGCACCTTGGCCCCCGCGCTCACCACCACGTTGCGCCCCAGCGTCGGATGCCGCTTGGTGCCCTTGTAGAGCGAGGTGCCGCCCAGCGTCACGCCCTGGTAGATGGTGCAGCCGTCGCCGATCTCGGCGGTCTCGCCCACCACCACGCCCATCGCATGGTCGAAGAACACCCGTTCGCCGATCTTGGCGGCCGGGTGGATCTCGATGCCCGTGAGCCCGCGCGCCACGTGCGCGATGAAGCGGGCCGGCCACTTGAAACCGTGCGTCCAACAGGCATGCGCCCAGCGGTGCAGCACCACGGCATGGAAGCCGGGATAGACCGTGATCACTTCCCAGGCGCTGCGCGCGGCCGGGTCGCGTTCGAGGATGCACCGGATGTCGGCGCGCAGTCGAGAGAACATCGCTGCCTTTTGTCGTTATATCGATATGGGGAGGGCAGTCTAAAGCCCGGGTTCTTCGCGTACGAACGATGGGGGTTTTAGCCGTTGCGGGGCGTCCGGGCCGCATCGGCCATCGCCTTGGCGATGCCGCGCAGGATGTGGATTTCTTCCGGCGTGGGCTGGGCGCGGTTGAAAAGCTGCTGCAGCCGCGGCATCAGCTTCTTGGGCGCCGCCGGGTCCAGAAAGCCGATCTCCACCAGCGAACGCTCCCAGTGGTCGAGCATGCCGGCCACGGCCTTGGCATCGGCCGCCTCGATGGGCGCCGTGGCATCGCGCACCTCGTAACCGCCCAGGGCAAGCCGCCATTCGTAGGCCACCACCTGGATCGCGGCCCCAAGGTTGAGCGAACCGAACTTCGGATCGGTCGGAATGCTCAGCGCCACGTTGCAGCGGTAGACATCCTCGTTGCGCATGCCGAAGCGCTCGGAGCCGAACAGGAAGGCCACGTGCTGCTCCCCCTGCTTCGCGAGCGGCTCCAGGTGCTCCCGGGGCGTGCGGGTGGGCGGTCCGAAGTCGCGCGGGATCATGGCGGTGGCGCACAGGTGGGTCACGCCGTCGAGCGCATCGTCGAGCGTCTCGACGATGCGGGCGTTGGTCAGCACGTCGAGGGCGCCGCTCGCGCGCTGGATGGTTTCCTCGCGCCGCAGCACGTTGGCCCATCGGGGCGCGACCAGCACCAGGTCGTCGAAACCCATGGTTTTCATGGCGCGGGCGGCGGCGCCCACATTGCCGGCGTGGCTGGTCTGGATCAGGATGAAACGGGTGCGCATGGCGGGTTGGGAGACACTAACGGGCGGAGCCGGTAAAATGCCCGATTCTCGCCGCCCGCATCGCCGGACCGCCTCCGGGGGACCTACCCCACCGTTCTTCTCACAATCCAGAATGTCGTCCCCCAACCTGCATCCCATGCTCAATGTGGCCGTCAAGGCCGCACGCGCCGCCGGCGCCATCATCAACCGCGCCGCCCTCGACGTCGAGGCCGTGCGCATCTCGCAAAAGCAGGTCAACGACTTCGTCACCGAAGTCGACCACGCCAGCGAGCAGGTCATCATCGAAACGCTGCTTGGCGCGTATCCGGGGCACGGCATCCTGGCCGAGGAATCGGGCACCCAGCATGGCGCCCAGGATTCCGAGTACGTCTGGATCATCGATCCGCTCGACGGCACCACCAACTTCATCCACGGCTTCCCGGTCTACTGCGTGTCCATCGCGCTCGCGGTGCGCGGCAAGATCGAGCAGGCGGTCATCTACGACCCGAGCCGCAACGACCTGTTCACCGCCACCAAGGGCCGCGGCGCCTACATGAACGAGCGCCGCATCCGCGTGTCCAAGCGCACCCGGCTCAGCGAATGCCTGGTGTCCACGGGCTTTCCGTTCCGCAGCGGCGACAACTTCAAGCAGTACCTGGCCATCATGGCCGACATGATGCCCCGCATGGCGGGCCTGCGCCGCCCCGGCGCCGCGGCGCTCGACCTGGCCTACGTGGCGGCCGGCTTCACCGACGGCTTCTTCGAGACCGGCCTGAACCCCTGGGACGTGGCCGCGGGTTCGCTGCTGGTCACCGAAGCCGGCGGCCTGATCGGCAACTTCACGGGCGAGCCCGACTTCCTGGAACAGCGCGAATGCCTGGCCGGCGCACCGCGCATCTACGGCCAGCTGGTGCCGCTGCTCGCCAAGTACTCCAAGTTCGCGGGCATCGACGACAAGATGCGCGCCAGCGACCGCGTGCGCGCCGTGTCGGCCGCCGCGCGGCCCGGTGCCGACGAATCGGTCGACCTCTACGCCCGCAGCACCGTCACCGACCTGACGGCCGCGCCGCTCGACGGCGAGGCGCCCGCTCCCGCCGCCGCACCGGCCGCGCCCGTGCAGCGCAAGCTCACGCGCGTGCGCCGCGACGCGCCTGCAGGCGGCTCCTCCGAAGGCGACGCTTCCGCCAAGTGATGCAGGGGCCAGGTGCCGCCCTCCGGTTCCGTGCGGCGCTGCGCATTGCGCTGAGCCAGTACGTCGCCAGCGGCCTCACGGTCGCGCTCGGCCTGCTCGTCATCTCGGCCGGCGTGCACCTGTGGCTCGGCGCCATCGCGGCCTCCACTGCCGCGGTGGGCGTGATCGTCACGGCCCCGCCCGACCTGCCCGGCCCGCGCCGCGGCAAGTTCTTCCAGATGCTGCCGGCCCCGCTGATCGGGCTGCCGCTGTTCTTCCTGGTGCAGTTGCTGCACGCCGCGCCGATCCGCCTGGGCCTGGTGCTGGTGCCCGCCACCTTCGTCGCCTTCCTGGCCATGGCATGGGGCAAGCGGGGCATTCCCATCGCCATTGCGGTGATGTTCTCGATGATCTTCTCGATGGCCACGCCCGCACCCAGCGGCATGGCCGAGGCGCTCGAGCGCACCTGGCACTTCGGGCTGGGCGCCGGGCTCTACGTGATCTGGGCCACGCTCGCCAACCATGCGCTGAATTCGCGCTTCCGCGTGCAGTCGGTCTCGGACGTGCTGTATTCGCTGGCCGCGCTGATGCGCACCGAGGCCAGCCAGTTCACGCCGCGCGACGACACCAGCGACATCCGCGAAACCCCCGCGCCCCTGCTGGGCCGGCTGCTGCGCGAACAGGCCGCGCTGGCTGACCAGCTGCAGGCCACGCGCGACATCGTGCTCGAATCGCCGCGCACGCCGCGCCGTCAGCGGCTCGCCGCCATGCTGGTGATCGTGCTCGAGATGCGCGACCAGCTGCTCGCGAGCGAGCTCGACCTGGACGCGCTCAAGAGCCATCCCGCGCATGCCCAGGCCCTCATCGAGATGCGCCGGGTGCTCGAGGAACTGGCCGACGACACCACCGCACTCGGCGACGCGCTGCTGATGGGCCGCGAGCCCGAAGTGGTGGCCGACCGGCGGCCGCGGCTCGCGTCGATCCATCTCCCGGGCGAGGACCATGCGCCGAGCCACGGCCTGCCGGGCCCGAACGCCGCCATGCTCGCGCGCGGCCTGGCCAGCCGCATCGGCCACATCAACGACGAGGTGCTGCGCCTGTCGGCCATGGCGCGCGGCGATGCCGAGCCCAACCTTGCGGTGGTGCGCGCCAACTGGCAGATGTTCGTGAGCCCGACCGACTGGTCGCTGCGGCCCTTTCTCACGCTGTGGCGCTGGGACGCGCCGCCGCTGCGCCACGCCATTCGCGCGGCACTGGCCATTGCGGCCGGCTACGCCATTGCGGTGTCGCTGCCCTGGGGTTCGCACGACTACTGGATCCTGCTGACCATCGTGGTGGTGCTGCGCGGCAGCCTTTCGCAGACGCTGGAGCGGCGCAACAGCCGCGTCGCCGGTACGCTGCTGGGCAGCGTGCTCGCGGTGGGCCTGCTCTCGGCGCATCCGTCGCCGCTCGCGCTGCTGGTCATCCTCACGGTGGCGCAGGCCATCGCCCACAGCTTTGCGGTGCGGCGCTACCTGATCACGGCGGTGGCGGCCACCGTGCTGGGCCTGGTGCAGGCGCACATGCTCAACACCGGCGCCGCGCCCATCTTCGCGCTGTTCGAGCGCATTGCCGACACGCTGATCGGCGCCGCGCTGGCCTGGGGCTTCTGCTATGTGCTGCCCTCGTGGGAGCGCGGGCAGATTCCGGCGCTGGTGGCGCGCACGCTCACCGCGCAGGCGCGCCATGCGCGGCTGGCGCTCGGCCTGGGCCAGCTGCAGGCCATCGACAGCAGCCCCGAACTCGAATGGCGGCTCGCGCGCCGCGAGGCCTACGACAGCCTCTCGGCCCTGGTGCAGGCCACGCAGCGCTCGCTGTCGGAGCCGCGCGCGGTGCAGCCGCCACTGGAGCCGCTCGAACACCTGCAGGCGCACAGCTACCAGTTGCTGGCGCAGCTCAGCGCCGTCAAGTCGATGCTGGTGCTGCGGCGCGACCGGCTCACGGCCGCCGAGATCGAAGGCCCGCTCGCGCGCACCGCGCAGCGCATCGAGGCCGCCATCGGCAGCGCGCCGACCACCGGTCCCTCGCTGCCCGAAAGCACCGGCTCCACCACCGTGGGCGGCCCGATTCCCCTGCCCGACCCGTTCGACAACGACATCAGCCCCTGGCTGCTGCGCCGGCTCGATCTGGCCACGGCACTTTCGACGCAGCTGCGCGACGACGCGGCGCGCATTCTTCAACACCTGGACGAGACAACAGACGCAGCAACGACCCCCGCCTGATGACCCAAGAGATACTTGCCCACCCCTGGTTCGGCACCTGGATTGCCGTTCTCGTCGCCGTCCCGCTCGCTCTTCTGGTCCACCGCATCGGCGGTCTCGTGCTGAAACGGATCACCCGCCCCGCGCCCGCGGTGCACGCGATGGTGATCAACTGCAACGCACCGGCGCGGCTGGTACTGCCGCTGTTGGCGCTGCTGCTCATCTTCCAGGCGGCACCCGAGGACCTGCGCTTTCTCGGCAGCGTGCGGCATTTCAACGGCCTGCTGCTGATTGCCGCGACCACCTGGCTCGCGGTGAGGGCCATCAGCGGCTTTGCCGACGGCGTGCTCGCGCAGCATCCGTCCGACATCGCCGACAACCTGCAGGCGCGCCGCGTGCTCACGCAGACGCGCGTACTGGCGCGCACGGCCATGTCGATGGTGCTGGTGGCCGGCGGCGCGATGATGCTCATGACCTTTCCGGGCGCGCGCCAGGTCGGCGCCAGCCTGCTGGCCTCCGCCGGCGTGATCGGCATCGTGGCCGGCCTGGCCGCCAAGCCGGTGTTCAGCAACCTGATTGCCGGGCTGCAGATTGCGCTGGCCCAGCCGATCCGCATCGACGACGTGCTGGTGGTCGAGGGCGAATGGGGCCGCGTCGAGGAGATCACGGGCACCTTCGTGGTGCTCAAGATCTGGGACGACCGGCGCCTGATCCTGCCGCTCAGCTACTTCATCGAGAAGCCGTTCCAGAACTGGACGCGCCATTCGGCTCAGCTGCTCGGCTCGGTCTTCATCTACGTGGACTACGGCATGCCGCTGGCGCCGCTGCGCGAAGCGGCCGAGCGCATCGTGAAGGCGGCGCCCGAATGGGACGGCCGCTTCTTCAACATGCGCGTCACCGATGCGACCGAGCGCAGCATGCAGGTTCGGGTGCTGTGCACCGCCGCCACCTCGGGCCTGGCCTTCGACCTGCGCTGCACCGTGCGCGAAGGCCTCCTCGACTTCATGCAGCGCGAGTACCCGCAGTTCCTGCCGAAGATGCGCATCGAGGCCGATCCGCTCCCGGGCGCGGCGGCGGCCTGAAGCAGCGCACCGCCGCACGTCATCCGGGCACGGCGCCCGCCGGCACCGCCACCGCGCGCGCCGGAATCGGCACCGACATGACGATCGATGTGCGCGTCTCCCCCAGGTGGTTGATGCTGCTCACGAAGGCCTCGAGATGTTCGATGTCCCGGGCGACCACCTTCAGCACATAGGAGTCCTGCCCGGTGACGTGAAAGCACTCGAGCACCTCGCGCCGGCCATCGAGCAGCTTCAGCAGCCGGGCCTTGTCGGGCTGCGCGGTCGTGATGCCGATCAGCGCCGTCACCGTATAGCCCGCCTTGCGCGGCGGAACCACCGCGCGGTAGCCCTCGATCACGCCGGCCTCCTCGAGCCGCTTCACGCGCTCCGAGGTCGAGGGCACGGACAAGCCCACCTGCCGCGCCAGCGCCGTCAGCGAGGTGCGCGCGTCCTGCTGGAGCGCGTCGAGGATTTGCCAGTTCTTGGAGTCGATTTCCATGAATCTAAGGTGCAGTTGGGAATTTCACTTCCGATTTCAGGCTGGGCAGGCTGCACGCCTGAATTTCGCCATTCTCGCTATCCAGCCTGCGCCGAACAATTGCAGGCATGGACTTTTCTCTTTTCCTCAAGGCCCTGGTCATCGGGCTGTCGATTGCCGCACCCGTGGGTCCCATAGGCCTGCTCTGCATCCAGCGCACGCTCGCGCACGGCCGTGCCATCGGTTTTCTCAGCGGCCTCGGGGCCGCGCTGGCGGATGCGTGCTACGGCGCGATCGGCGCGTTTGGCGTGTCGGCGGTCATCTCGTCGATGGTGGCGGCGCGCGTGCCGCTGGCGCTCGGCGGCGCGGCCTTCCTGGCGTGGATGGGTGTGCAGCTGCTGCGCGCACCGGCCGCCACCCAGGCCCGCAGCGCGCAGGACGCCGCCACGCCGCTCAAAGCCACGCTGTCGGTGTTCATGCTCACGCTCGCGAACCCGATGACGATCCTGTCCTTCGTCGCGGTGTTCGCGTCGATCGGCACCGGGCATGCGAGCGGCAGCAGCAGCGCTGCCGTGACGATGGTGACGGGCGTTTTCCTCGGGTCGGCCATGTGGTGGCTGGGCCTCTCTACCGTGGTGTCGATGGTGCGGCACAAGCTCGGTGCGCGGGTGCTCCAGTCCATCAACCGGCTGTCGGGCGTGCTGTTGCTGGGCTTTGCCGTGTTTCAGCTCTCGGCGCTGCTGTCGCGCTGATCCACATGCCGGCGCCGCCGCAGCGGCGGGCGCTGGAGGTTGGTGAAGGCCCGCAGCAGCCACTCCGCCGGGCCGTAGGCGAAGCGCTGCATCCACCAGTGGCTCAGCGCCAGGTTGCCCGCGAAGATCGCGAACGCGACCGCGAATGTCGCCAGCGGCCCGACCGTTCCGATCCAGCGCAGCCCGTAGGCCAGAAAGATCCACGCGCAAGCCGCCGATTGCAGCAGGTAGTTCGACAGCGCCATGCGCCCCGCCGGCGCCAGCAGCTGCGCCAGCCACCGGCCGCGAGCGCTCTGGAACACGAGCAGCATGCCGGCCGCATACGCGGCCGACAGGAACGGCGCCGTCAGCAGCGTGAGCGCGAGGGCCTGGATGTCGCGCACCGGATCGCTCAGCCGCAAGGTCGGCCAGGCGTAGGCCAGCGCACCCGGCAGGCCGATGGCAAGGCCCCACCAGAACACGCGCCACCACAGTGTGCGATGCGCCTCGGCATGTGCGAGGAGCCCGCGCTTGCCGGCGATGAAGCCCGCCAGGAACATGGCCAGCGCCTCCGGCGCCTGCACCAGCGCCGTGATCCACCAGGTCTGCGAGAGATCGCGCAGATGCTGCACCACCACCATGGCGGGCGTGGCGCGGTAGGCGGCCAGCGCCGCGGCGGCTTCGCCGTAGGCCGCCTGCGCCGCCATCTGCATGTCCGCGTGCGTGTACATCTGGCCGACCGCGGCCCACAGCAATGAAGTGAGCAGCACCAGCACGATGGCCGTGCACGCCAGGAACACATCGCTGCGCCGCCGCAGCACGAGCAGCACGGCGCCCAGCACGGCATACGCGGTGAGGATGTCGCCGTAGTAGAGCAGCACGGCATGCGCCACGCCGAGGGCCCACAGCCCGACATGCCGCCGCACCATGCGCGGCACGAAGGGCTTGCCGTCGCGCTCGGCCGCGCGCATCTGCAGCGTGAAGCTGTAGCCGAACAGGAACGAGAACAGCAGATAGAACTTGCTCTCGAACACAAGGGCCCGCACGAACGAGGCGCCGCGGTCGGCCGGCGAGACGGCCATCGGATCGGGAATGCCCAGGCCGTAGTAGGTTGACGCGAAGCTCGCGATGTTGACCACCAGGATGCCCAGCAGCGCAAAGCCGCGCAGCGCATCGACCATCTGCTGGCGTTCGCTCGGGGCGGTGTTCATGCGGGTTTCCTGACGCCGGCACTGCCCCGGTTGCCGCCCGCCGCAGCCGCGACGATGCCGCGGATCGCTTCGACCAGCAGCCGTGCGCCCTCGCCCGCTTCGCCGCCGCGCCGCACGGTAAAGCCCACCGGCCCCTCGGTGCCCGAGGTGTCGATGGCCACGCGCTTCAACGCGCCCTGCGCAATGAAGCCCTCGACGGCACCCTGCGGCGCGAACCACACGGCGTCGCAGCGCTGCAGCAGCCCGACCACGAAGCTGGTGTCCGTCGCCTCCACCAGCCGGCTGGGCAGCGCCATGCCCTGCGCGATCAGGAAGGCATCGGCCGTGTGCCGGATCAGGGTGCCCGAGACCGGCAGCACCAGCGGATGGGCGGCCAGGGCGTCGAGCCTGGGCCTGCGCCGCGCCGCGAGCGGATGGCCCGGGCGCACCACCAGCAGCAGCGGTTCGCTGTAGAGCTGTTCGAACGCCAGGTCGGCCATCGCCGAAGCCTGCGCGAGCCGGCCGAGCACGAGATCGATCTCGCCCTGGCGCAGCTGCGTCATCAGCTGCGCGTTGGTGCCGCTCACCACGCGCACGCGCAGCGCCGGATGCGATGCATACAGCTGCGCGACGGCCTCGGGCAACAGGTTGGCCGCCATGTTGGGCAGCGCGCCCACGGCCACGCGCAGCTGGTCGGCTTCGGGCTGGTCCATGGCCAGGCCCATGCCTTCGCGCAACCCGCGCAGCGCGGAGACGGCATGGCGCACCAGCACCTCGGCCGCCGGCGTGAGCTCGACGCCGCGGCGGCGGCGCAGCAGCAGCTGGCGCCCGACGATCTCCTCGAGCTCGGCAATGGTCTTGGACACCGCGGGCTGGGTGAGCGACAGGGCCTTGCCCGCGCGCACGAGATTGCGCTCCTGCGCCACCATCACGAGGCATTGCAGGTGGCGCAGCTTGAGGCGCGCAAAGTTGTTCATGGCTGACATGGGAGGCTTCCCTGTGAGGCGGCCATCCAAATATAACCAGCTGGAATAGCTGGCAGAAGAGCTTTCAGTTGTGCGGGCCGCCTCTGCCTCCTAGAGTGCCGGCTGTACGGAGACAAGCAAACACATGACCACCGGTTTCTCGAAGAAGAACGCCCCGGGCGCATCGCGCCGCCTGGCCCTTGCCGCCACGGCTGCCTGCGCGGCGCTTTGCCTTGCGCTCGGCAGCCCGGCCGCGCATGCCGACGCGGCCTACCCCGCCAAGCCGGTGAAATTCATCACCAACTTCCCGGCCGGCGGTCCGCTCGACATTCTCGGCCGCGCGCTGGGCGACGTGCTGCAGAAAGAGCTCAGGCAGCCCTTCGTGGTCGACAACCGGCCCGGCGCCGGCGGCAACATCGGCGCCGACCTCGTGGCCAAGAGCCCGGCCGACGGCTACACGGTGCTGCTGAGCATCGACAGCACCTTCACCATCAATCCGCACCTGTATGCGTCGATGCCCTTCGCGGCAAACGCCCTGAAGCCGCTGATGATCTTCAGCTCGTCGGGCCTGGGCTTCGGCGTCGGGCCCGCCGTGAAGGCGAAGACGCTGCCGGAATTCATCGCGCAGGCCAAGGCCGAGCCCGCCACCTTCAGCTCGGCCGGCAACGGCAGCCCGGGGCATCTTGCGGCCGGCATCTTCTCGACCGCGACCGGCGCCAAGATCACCCACGTGCCCTACAAGGGCAACGCGCCGGCCGTGATGGCGCTGCTGGGCGGCGAGGTGCAGGCCGGCATCCTCGCCACGCCGGGCCTGCTGCCGCAGGTGCAGGCCGGCAAGCTGCGCGCGCTGGCCGTAACCGGCCGCCAGCGCTCGCCGCTGCTGCCCGAGGTGCCCACGGTGGGCGAACTCGGCCTGAAGGACCTGGAATTCGAGGTGCTCTACCTCGCGATGGTGCCGGCCGCCACGCCCGAGCCCGTGATGCAGGTGCTGCGCCAGTCGCTGCAGAAGGCGCTGGCGCTGCCGGAGGTCAAGGCGCGCCTGGCCTCGCTCGACATGGTGGCGCTCGGCGAGACCGGCGCCGCCGCGGCCGAGCGCCTGGCAGCCAGCCAGGCGCGCTACGGCCGCATCGTCAAGGCGACCGGGATGAAGGTGGACTGATGCCGGCTGCGCCGCGGCGCCCGCGGTCGGCCTTGGGCAGCACGGCCTTTTGCACCATGCGCTCGGCCTGTGCCTGCAAGCGGCGCAGGGATTCGTCGAGGCGCGTGGCGTCCTCCTCGCCCAGGGCCTCCATCAGCTCGGCGTTGATCTTCGTGACCAGCGGAAAAAGCTCGCCGTACAGCGCCTGCCCGCTCTCGGTCAGGCCCAGCAGCACCTGCCGCCGGTCGCCCGCGCGGGCCACGCGCGAGACCAGCTGTTTTTCGACCAGCGAGCCGACCGCCTTCGAGGTGCGCGCGCGGTCGAGCTGGGCATGCTCGGCCAGTTGGGAGGAGCCCAGTTCACCGCGGCTCGCGAGCACCGCGATCAGCCGCCATTCGCGCCGCGTGATGCCGAAGCGGCCCTCGCACAGCCGGATCACCATGCCGCCCGCCACCCCGACCAGCCGCGAAAGCCGGTACAGCAGCAGGTCGTCCAGCGAGCGGCGCGGCGCGGTCATTGGGGGTTAGTCCGGGGGATGGTTGATTAGATCAATCGAATGTAGCGTCTCTAAAGTCCTTCGGGATCCAGCACCAACCCCAGAAGATCCCGGAGACACCGCCCCATGCCCAGCACGCCCCTTCTTTCTTCCACCTTCGGCCGCCGCCGCGCGCTCGCCGCGCTGGGCGGGCTCGCCCTGGCGCCGCTCGCCCTCGATGCGCGGGCGCAGGCCTTCAAGCCCGGCCAGCCGGTCAAGGTGCTGATCGGCGTGCCCGCCGGCGGCACGCAGGACGTGCTGACGCGCGCCATCGCGCAGCAGGTGCGCGAGACGCTGGGTCCGCTCATCATCGACAACCGCGCGGGTGCGGCGGGCCGGATTGCGGCGGAAACCGTCAAGACCGCCGCGCCGGACGGCCACACCCTGCTGCTGGGCACGGCCAGCATGATGACCATGTTCCCGAGCGCGTACCGCAGCCTCTCGTACGACCCCATCAAGGATTTCGTGCCGATCATCAACGCGGCGCGCTTCGAGCTGGCCCTCACCGTGCACAAGGACGTGCCTGCCAACACGCTGGCCGAGTTCATCGCCTGGGCCAAGGCGCAGGGCGACAAGCTGAGCTTCGGCTCCTATGGCGCGGGCACGCCTTCGCACTTTCTCGGCGAGATGCTCAACCGCGCGGCCGGACTGAAGATGGTGCACGTGCCCTACCGCGGCTCCACGCCCGCGCGGCAGGACCTGATGGGCGGCACCGTGCCTGTCTACTTCGACACCGTCGGCGGTGCGCAGCAGATGCTGTCCACGGGCCGCGCGAAGGTGCTGGCCACCAGCGGCGAGAAGCGCTCGCCGCTCATGCCCAACCTGCCCTGCTTCGTCGAGGCCGGCTACAAGGACGTGGTGGCCACCGCGTGGTTTGCCTACTATGCGCCGCTCAAGACGCCGCAGCCCGTCATCGACACGCTGCGCGCCGAATTCACCCGGGCCGTCAATGCGCGCGAGGTGCGCCAGCTGCTGCTGCAGAACGGCATGTACCCGGTCGGCGACGGCAGCGAGGCGCTGCTCAAGACCATGCGCGAGGACACCGCGCGCTGGGCGGGCATCATGAAGGCCGTGAACTTCCAGGCCACCGACTGAACAACCGAACGAACGACCGAACCGAGGAGGAACCCCCACATGCCCAAAACCATCCCCATCACCCGCCGCCTTGCCGCGCTGCTTGCCGCGGCCGGCTTCATGGCGTCCATCGCCGCCCTGCCCGCCAGCGCGGGCGCCCAGGCGCTCGACAGCCCGCTGCGCATCGTCGTCGGCTACGCGCCCGGCGGCGCCACCGACCGCGTGGCGCGCATCGTCGGCGACAAGCTTGGCGCCAAACTGGGCGTGCCGGTCATCGTCGACAACAAGCCTGGCGCCGGCGGCCGCCTTGCCGCGCAGCAGGTCAAGCTCACACCCGCCGGCCAGAACGTGCTGATGCTCGCCAATCCGGCCGTGATGGTGGTGGCGCCGCTCGTCTTCAAGGACAACAACTACGACGCCGAGCGCGACTTCGTGCCCGTGTCGCACGTCAACACCTACAACTTCGCGCTGTCGGTGTCGCCCACGCTGCCGGTGCGCGAGCTCAACCACCTGCTGGCGTGGATGCGCGCCAATCCCAGCCAGGCCAACGTGGGCGTGCCGGCCACCGGCAGCCTGCCGCACTTCTTCGGCCTGATGGTGGGCGAGAAGGCCAAGGTGCAGACGCAGGTGATCGGCTACCGCGGCTCGGCCCCGCTGCTGAACGACCTGATCGGCGGCCAGGTGCCCATCTCGGTCGACACCGAGGACGTGGTGCTGCCGCTGCACGACACCGGCAAGCTGCGCATCCTCGCGCTCTCGGGCGAAAAGCGCTCGCCCTTCGCGCCGAACATCCCGACCTTCAAGGAAGCCGGCCTCGACCTGGCCGCCACCGGCTGGAACACCTTCTTCGCGCCGGCCAGCATGCCGAAGGCCAAGGCCGAGCGCCTGGCCGCCGCCATCCACGAAGTCATGCAGGATGCCGACACGCAGCGCAAGTTCAAGGACGCCGGCATGACGCCGGTGGTGAGCACGCAGGCGCAGACCGCCGCGATGCTCAAGGCCTACAAGGCGCAATGGGCCCCCGTCGTCCAGAAATCCGGCTACCAGCCCTGAGCCTTTCCAAAGACATGACCCGACCCAACATCATCTTCATCGTGGCCGACGACCTCGGCTATGCCGACCTCGGCTGCTACGGCGGCCGCGACGCCGCATTCGGCCCCGTGTCGCCCGTGCTCGACGGCCTGGCGGCCAACGGCCTGAAGCTCACGCAGGGCTATTCGAACTCGCCCGTGTGCTCGCCCACGCGCTTCGCGATGATCACCGCGCGCTACCAGTACCGCCTGCGCGGCGCGGCCGAGGAGCCCATCAACAGCAAGAGCCGCGGCAGCACCACGCTCGGCCTGCCGACCGAGCACCCCACGCTGCCTTCGCTGCTGAAGGCCGGCGGCTACCAGACCGCGCTCATCGGCAAGTGGCACCTGGGCTATCCGCCCACCTTCGGGCCGCTGCGCTCGGGCTACGACGAGTTCTTCGGGCCGATGTCGGGCGGCGTCGACTACTTCACGCACTGCGACTCCACCGGCCGCCACGACCTGTGGTTCGGCGAGGAAGACAGAAAGGAAGAGGGCTACCTCACCGACATCCTCTCCAGGCGCGCCGTCGACTACGTGGAGCGCATGTCGAAGCAGGACGCGCCCTTCTTCCTGAGCCTGCACTACACCGCGCCGCACTGGCCCTGGGAAACGCGCGACGACGCCGGGAAGGCGCCGCTCGTGAAAGACAACCTGTTCGACCTGGCCGGCGGCAACATCCATGTCTACCGCCGCATGATCCACCACATGGACGAAGGCATCGGCTGGATCATGGCCGCGCTCGAGAAGCACGGCATGGCCGACAACACGCTGGTGGTGTTCACCAGCGACAACGGCGGCGAGCGCTTTTCGGACAACTGGCCGCTGGTCGGCGGCAAGATGGACCTGACCGAAGGCGGCATCCGCGTGCCATGGATCGCGCACTGGCCCGCGGTGATTGCCAAGGGCGGCGAGAGCCGGCAACTGTGCATGACCATGGACTGGTCCGCCACCATGCTCGACGCGGCCGGCGTCAAGGCCGATGCGGACTACCCGCTCGATGGCGTGTCGCTGATGCCGGTGCTGAAGGACGCGAAGCACAGTTTCCGCCGCCCGCTGCACTGGCGCATGAACCATCGCGGCCAGCAGGCCATGCGCGATGGCGACTGGAAGTACCTGAAGGTGGACGGCAACGAATACCTGTTCAACATTCCGGCCGACGAGCGCGAGCGGGCGAACCTGGGCAAGAAGGAGCCTGGGCGGCTCGCGGCCATGCGGGAAGACTGGCTGGCCTGGAATGCCAGGATGCCCGCGATTCCGGAGGATGCGACGGTGAGCCTGGGCTACTCGGTCAAGGACATGCCGCAGCGCTGAACCCAGGCGAAGGAACGAGCGGCTCCGCCGCCTCGTCCCTTCGCCAATCCTTCACCTGTTCACGCCAAGCTCGAACCTGCGAGCGGAAGCGGCCAGCTCGGAGGCGCCGGCCATCGCCAAGGGGTCTGCCGCGGAGGCAGCGCCCGCCTCCAGCGAGCACCACGCGGCCGCGGGTTTGTCCGCCTCGAGCGAGCACCACGCGGCCGCGGGTTTGTCCGCCTCGAGCGAACACCATGCCGCTGCGGGTTTGCCTGCCTCAAGCGAACACCATGCCGCTGCGGGTTTGCCCGCCTCGAGCGAGCACCATGCCGCCGCATCCTTGCCCGGCTCGTGCCGGGCTGCGGCCGCCGGCTCGCCGAATTCCTCGGCGGTCAAGCGCTGCATCTCCAGAAAGGCCGCTTGCAGCGCCTTGGCGTCTTCCTCGCCGCGCAGGCCGAGGTACGGAAAATGGTGCAGGAAGTAGCCGAAAGCGGTTTCGCAATCCGCTGCGTACTTTCTCGTGTCGAGGATGTGCATGTGCCAGAAGCGGTCGACGTCCTGCTCGGGAGCGAGCGTCAGGTCGGGGTGCTTGGCGTGCAGTATCAAGTAGCGCTTGTAGGCCACCTCCATCTGGTCCGCGTAGCCTGCCGACCAGCCGTAGCCATCCTCTTTGCGGCAGGCCTTGAACTTGATCGGCGTGAGGTCGATCGCCTCGATGGCGGCGATCGTCTGCTCCAGTGTCTTGCGCTGGCTGGAATGGATCATGAATGCTCCTGTGAAGGTTGAGGAAGGTCCGAGCGAACGTGCCCGGCGACGATTGCTTCAAAAGTTCGGCCGTCAGGCGGCCTCCGATGGAGCAAACTGGTTGCGCAAGTGACGCGCCATGAAGTTGCGTGCCTCGTCGGCAGGGACGGGCTTGCACAGCCAATAGCCCTGTGCCTCGTCGCAACCGTGGCTGCGCAGGTAATCGAGCTGGGCCGTGGTCTCGATGCCTTCGGCGACCACCTTCATCCGCAACCCGTGGGCCAGCGTGATGATGCCGTCGATGAGCGCCCGCGCGTCGGCGTCCTGCGAAAGGTCGTTGATGAAGGAGCGGTCGATCTTGACCGTCGACAGCGGGAAGTGCTTCAAGTAGGAGAGCGACGAATAGCCCGTTCCGAAATCGTCGATGGCGAGGCCGACGCCCATGTCCCGGATCGTCCGGAGCAATTTCGCCGCACGCTCGGGATTCGCCATCACCGCGCCTTCGGTGATTTCCAGCTCCAGCAGCGACGGCTCCAGGCCCGAGGCTTCCAGGACGGCCTGTATGTCAGCGATGAGCGTGCGGCTTCCGAATTGGCGCGGCGACAAATTGACGCTCATCAGCACTTTTGGCAAACCGGATTTCTGCCACGATCGCGCATCGGCGCAAGCCCTCTCCAGCGCCCATTTGCCCAAGGACACGATCAAGCCGAGCTCTTCGGCGATCGGAATGAACTGCACCGGCGGAATCATGCCCAGGACAGGGTGGTGCCAGCGCATCAGCGCCTCGACGCCGACGATGTGCTGGGTCTGCAGATTCATCTTCGGCTGGTAGTGCATTTCGAGCTCGCCACGTTCCAAGGCATGGCGCAGTGCGCTTTCAAGCATCAGCTGTTCGGTATTCTGTGCATTCATCTTCGCGGCGTAGAACCGGAAGGTGTTGCGGCCTCTTTCCTTGGCCCGGTACATCGCGGTGTCGGCGTTCTTCAGGAGTGCTTCTGCATCGCCGCCGTTGTCCGGGTAGATGCTCACGCCGACGCTGGCGCTGACGTGCAGTTCGCGTCCGGCGAGGAAGAAAGGCTCGGCGCAGCAGGCCAGCACTTTTTCGGCGAGCCCCGCGGCATCGTTCGCGCTGGACAGGTTCTCCAGCAGCAGCACGAACTCATCGCCACCGAAACGCGCCACGATATCGGTC
The DNA here is from genome assembly GCF_041154485.1 of Variovorax sp. V93. Lineage (NCBI taxonomy): Bacteria > Pseudomonadati > Pseudomonadota > Betaproteobacteria > Burkholderiales > Comamonadaceae > Variovorax > Variovorax sp. V93. The sequence goes on from NZ_AP028669.1 coordinate 3,694,214, forward strand.
TCGCGCAGCAGCGCCGTGAGGCGCTCGCCGCAGATCTTGATCATCTCGTCGCCCACGCCGTGGCCCAGCGTGTCGTTGATGTGCTTGAAGCGATCCAGGTCGACGAATATCACCGCGAACTGCTTCTGATGGCGGTTGCTGCGCTTGATGGCGCGAGCAAGCTCGTGTTGCAGCGCGGCGCGGTTGAACAGGCCGGTCAGTCCGTCGTGGCTGGCCATGAAACGAAGGCTTCTCTCAGCCAGCTTGCGCTGCTTGTACTGGGCGATCTGCAAGGCGATCACACGCAGCGACTCCTGCGTCTCGGCGTCGACGGCGTACGGGTTGGAACCAAGGAGCTCCAGCGCCGTGATCGAATCGGTAACGGCCATCGGCACGACGACGCCGACGGCCAGCCCGGCCTCGCGGGCCATCGCATCGCGCGCGAAATGGCCCGCAGCCGCCAACAGGTTGATCTGCACGATGCCGCCGGTTTTCCAGGCGCGGCCCAGCGAGCCTTCGTCGGCCTGGTATTCGAACGACCGGCTGTCGGAAGCGAATTGCCGCACCGCCGGGGGAATGTGCTCGGCATGCCAGGCGGCGGCACAGCGAACCACGCCGTCCTCGCCAACGCTCCACAACGCGCCGCAGTCCCAGCGCAGGTCGGTGCATACGGCTTCCAGCGCCTGCGAGATCACCGTCTCGGCCCTGCCATCGCCGGCAAGCAGACGCGCGATCCTGTATTCGAGCCCCTGGCGCAATGCATCCTTGCGCGGCCGGGTGGCGTCGCGCACGGTACCGCGCACCATCGTCTTTCCGTCTTCTTCGGCCGACTGTGCGATGACGTGGAGCCAGCGTTCGGTGCCATCGGGCAGGCACAGGCGATGCTCGAATTCGCTGCGTTCCGTGGACCCGGAGGCCAGCGCGAGCTGCTGTTCGACCGCGGGGCGTTCTGCGGCCGGAACACGCAGGAGCAGCGTGGGCAGGTCGGGCTGCAAAGGGCCCGTCTCGAAGCCCAGGATGCGCAAAGCTTCGTCGGAGCATTGCAGGGTTCCGGTTTCGGGATCGAGGATCCAGCTGCCCAGGCTTGCCAGGTGCTGCGCTTCCTCCAGCTGCCGTTCGCTGGTGCGCAGGTGGCGGGTCATCTCGTTCGCCAGGATCTGGGCTCGGCTGCGTGCGGTGGTCAGCGAAAAGACGATGCCGGCAAGCAGCATGCTGGTGGCCAGGCCGCCGAAGACGATGAACCACGGAATGGCCTTGTCGAGCGGGCCGAAGACCTGGTTTTCGTCTTGAGCGACTTCCACAAGCCAGGAGTGGCCGCCCAGCTCGAAGCCGAGCATGCGTTCGAGACTGCGCGCCGGTGCCGCAGCGGACTTGGCCAAGGCCGCGCTGTCGAACAGCAATTGCCGCTCGCTGAATGAGGTCGCCGCGACAAACCTGGTCTCGACGCGTGTCCCGATCGCCCCGCGGCCCGGCCCGGCATCGATCAAGCGCAGCCGGAACGTCCTGCTGGCATCGGCCCCCACCACGTCGCTCAGCATCCCTGCGACGCTGAAGCCCGAGCCGACCGAACCGATATAGGCGTTGCGCCGCTGCTCGAGCGTATCGAGCGGCTGCCGTGGCCGATAGACCGGCAGCCGCATCGCCAATCCGATGTCGGACTCGCGGCCCGCGATGCGGACCTTGCGGCCGGACGTGACGAGGCCGCCGGTGTCGCGCCCCTGCTCGAGCGCATCTCCCCTGTCGGGCATCGCGCCCAGGTCATTGCCGAGCAGCCTCTCGTTGCCGGCCTGCGGTTCGATGTAGACCAGCGGGTAGTAGGTGTCCCGCTCACCGGGCGGCTTGATGGCGAAGCGGGAGGCCACGCCAGCGTCGAGGCTGGCATCACCGCGGACCTGTTCCTCGAAGGCCTGCTTGTCGTTGGCCGCAACGCGGGGCGCATAGGTGACGGCCTGGAAACCGGGGTAGGCTCTCGCCAGGTTCAGCCCCGCGACATAGTCCCTGAAATCGCTTCGGGTCACGGTCTCGGAAGTGTTGAATCGCGCACGCAGGCCGATCAGGACGGCAATGTAGTCGTCGAAGCGGGCTTCGACCTTGCGCGCCAGGTCGAGGGCGGTTGCGTCGAAGCGCGCCTGGGCACTGCGCCCGATCTCCTGGCGGGCGGAAGCGCCCAGGACGATCGACAGCGCCGTGCCAGCCGCGAAAATCACCAGCGGCAAGCGAATCCTGATCCAGACGGACGATGACATCGGATTTGATCCTGTCCTCGAAGCAGGCCGGTTGGTTCCGTGTGCAGCAGCGCGGCACGGCAGAGAACGCAACAGGTTGTATCGTTGGCGCAATATATAGGGCCGGTGCAAGAACGTCACGCGATTTGTCTCGGCAGCCAGGCAACGCCGTGCCTGGCGCGCCGCGACCGCATCGGTGTTGCTGGAAGTCTGCAACCGGGCCGCGAGAGGGGGCCTGATTCCGAAGACATCAACATGTAACACTAAGGTTGCAGGACAATCCCGGGCAGCAAAAAACTACAGCCCGAGATCGCCATGACCCTGGACGAACTGTTTACCGACAGCCACTTGCTTCCCACGGTGCCCAAGGTGGTGTTCGATCTCATCGAGCTCCTGCGCAACGAGGACGCCGCGGTTTCCGTGGTGGCACGCAAGATCGAGCTCGACCAGGTGCTGACGGCCCGCGTGCTGCGCATGGCGAATTCGCCGTACTTCGGGCTGCGCCGCAAGATCCTCTCGATCCAGGACGCGATCCAGCTGCTGGGCTTCTCCTCGATCCGCTCCCTGGTGGTGAGCTCCGGCCTCACGGGCACCTTCCGCAAGGTCGAGGGCGTGCACCTGCCGGCCTTCTGGTCGCACAGCCTGCGCGTGGCCGCCGTGGCCCGCTACCTCGCGGGCAAGACGCGCCGCGTGGACCAGAGCCTGGCCTTCACGGTCGGCAGCATGCACGCCATCGGCCACCTGATCATGGCCGGCGCCATGAAGCAGCCGATGGCCGAACTCAACGCCGTGCATCCCTTCGACCGCATGGGACGGCTCGAAGTGGAGCGGCAGAAGTTTGGCTTCCATTACGGCCAGGTCGGCGCGCGGCTGGCGGCCCGCTGGGAATTCGCACCCGAGTTCGTCAGCGCCCTCTCCTCCTTCGCCAACCCGATGGAGGCCGAACACGTCGATCCGCTCGCCAGCGTGCTGCACCTGGCGGTCTGGCGCGTCGCCCTGGAGCGCGAAGGGCTGCGCATCGGCGACGCGCAACACGTATGGCCAGCCCAGCCTGCCGACGCGATCGGCCTCTCCGAGGACGTGATGCAGGACATGCCGGCACCGCGCGAACTGGCGTCCGACCTGGAATCGATGATCGCCTGATCACCGGACGGGCGCCGCCCGCCCGTTTGCCGGGGCCTCGGCCCCACTGCCTTACCCGCCCATGGATGCGCCGCAGTGATGCGAAAGGCAGAGCTGTTTGACTTTTTTAGATATATCGAAAATAATTTAGATATACCTCAAGAGGACATCGATATGCGGCACTTCCATTTCGGCCACCACCACCATCACCACTGCCACTCTCCACGCGGCGAACACGAAGACGGCCTCTCGGGCGGCCGCGGACGCCACGGCGGCGACGAGCGCATGCACGGAGGCCGCGGCGGACGCGGCGGCAGCCGGGTGTTCGGCCACGGCGGGCTGCGCTTCGTGCTGCTGCAACTCATCGCCGACAAGCCTGCCCACGGCTACGAACTCATCAAGGCCATCGAGGACCGCCTGGGCGGCAGCTACGCGCCGAGCCCCGGCGTGGTCTACCCCACCCTCACGCTGCTCGAGGAGATGGGCTACCTGAGCGTGGAAACGGCCGACACCGGCGGGCGCAAGCGCTACAGCATCACCGCGAGCGGCCGGGAATTCCTGGCCGCCAACCGCGACACGGCCGACGCCATGATGGCCCGCATGAACGGCGGCGTCGATGGCGCCGGCCCGCGCGGCGGCCGCCCGCCGCAGGTCACGCGCGCCATCGAGAACCTGAAGCTCGCGATGCGCATGCGCCTCTCTGGCGCCCCCCTCACCGAACAACAAGCCCACGATTTCGCCGCGGTGCTCGACAGCGCCGCTCAACAGCTAGAGCGCATCTGAACTTCTTTCTTTGAAATGACCGACTTCACAACCACTTCTGCCTCCATCACGCCCGACCGCACGCCGCGCCGCGTGCGCCACGAGCTTCGCTTTCGCCGGCTCACGGTCCAGACCGTGCAGCGCCTGACGCCGCACCTGATCCGCATCACGCTCGCGGGCGACGACCTCGAAGGCTTCGCGAGCCCGGGCTTCGACGACCACGCAAAGATCTTTTTCCCCGACGCGGCCGGCCAGCTCACGCTCCCGACCATGGGGCCGGACGGCCCGGTGTGGCCCGCGGGCGGCCGGCCCGCCATGCGCGACTACACGCCGCGCCGCCACGACCCCCGCGCCAACACGCTGGAACTCGACTTCGCGCTGCACGACGCCGGCCCCGCCACGCAATGGGCCGAGCGGGCCAAGCCCGGCGACGTGCTCGGCGTGGGCGGCCCGCGCGGCTCGTTCATCGTGCCGACGGCGTTCGACTGGCACCTGCTGATCGGCGACGACACCGCCCTGCCCGCCATTGCGCGGCGCCTGGCCGAGCTGCCGGCCGGCGCACGCGTGGTGGTGCTGGTCGAGGTCGACAGCGAGGCCGACCAGGTTCCGTTCGAAACGCAGGCGGAGCTCACATTGAAGTGGGTGCACCGCAACGGCGCGGAACCGGGCCTGAGCCCGGTGCTGCTCGATACGCTCAAGGCCATGGAACTGCCGGCCGGCGACTTCCACGCCTGGATGGGCTGCGAATCGGCGATCGCGAAGTCGCTGCGCGCGCATCTCGTGGGCGAACGCGGCGCCAACCCCAAGTGGACGCGCGCCTCCGGCTACTGGCGGCGCGGCGCGGCGGCCACGCACGATACGCACGACGAGTAAGCCCCCTGGCATATTGCTCCTTCCCCTCCCGGGGGAAGGTTGGGATGGGGGCACGCGGCGCTTGCAAGGCCGCCGATACCTGATACGCCGCCTGCCCCCACCCCTGCCCTCCCCCGGAAGGGGAGGGAGAAAGAAAATTCAGAGCCAGCCGGCGCGCCTGAACCGGTAGTAGAGATAGCTGCAGGTGGCCGCAATCAGCGCCAGCGCCACCGCATAGCCGTAGCGGAATTTCAGCTCCGGCATGTGCTCGAAGTTCATGCCCCAGATGCCCGCGAACGCGGTGCACACCGCAAAGATGCTGGCCCAGGCCGCCAGCCGCTTGGTGACTTCGCTCTCCTCGATGGTGACCATCGAGAGGTTCACCGAAATGGCCGTGCCGATGGTGTCGCGCATCGCGTCGATCGAGCCGTTGATGCGGCCCAGGTGGTCGGCCACGTCGCGAAAGTATTCCTGCGAGGTCACGCAGATCTGCGGCACCCGCCCGCCGTGCAGCTTGCCCGCCGCCTCGACCAGCGGCGCCACGGCGCGCTTGAGGATCATGCTGCGGCGCTTCAGGTCGTACAGCTGCTTGATCTTGTCGCGCGCCGCGCCGCCCTGCGCGAAGATCTGCTGCTCGATGGATTCGAGTTCCACCTCGAGCGCGTCGATGACGGGAAAGTAGCGGTCGACCACCGCATCCATCAGCGCATACAGCACAAAGCCCGCGCCGTTGCGCAGCAGCTCGGGCTCGCGCTCGCAGCGCTCGCGCACGCCCAGGAAGCCCTGCTGGCTGCGGTTGCGCACCGAGAGCACGTAGTTGCGGCCGACGAACACGTCGACCTCGCCCACGTTCACGCAGTGCTCGCCCTCGGCAGAAGGCTCGACCAGGTGCATCACGACGAAGAGCGAATCGCCGTATTCCTCGACCTTGGGCCGCTGGTGGCCGTGGTGGGCATCTTCCACCGCCAGCGGATGCAGGTTGAATTCGTCCTGCATCTGGGCCAGCTCCTGCGGCGTGGCGTCGCTCAGCGCCACCCAGACGAAGCAGCCGGGCCGGGAGATGTACTCGCTGATGTCCTCGACCGGAATGTCGGCGAGCTTGGCGCCGTTCTCGTAGGCCACGCAGTTGATCAGCATCGGTACTCGTCCATGGTCGGTCTTGAAGGAGGCGGGTCAGGCCACCGTCTCCGGATTCGAAGCCGCGGCCAGCAGCAGGCCGGTGTCGGCCAGCGCGGCCTCGATGGCCTGCGTCTCGCTCCTGAGCAGCGCGAGGCCCTTTTCGGCGAATGCGCGATGGCTTGCCACGTCGGCCCACAGGCTCGCGGCGGCTTCGGCGCATGTCAATGATGTGAATCGGATGCGGCCCTTCGCCAGCTCGGCGAAGCGTTTCTCGCGCAGCGGGTCCGCCCTGTCCCAGGCGCCGCCGATGAGCACGCGCCGCCCGCGCTTGATGCGCGGTTCGCGCTCGGCAAAGAAAGGCAGCCTGGCGGACAGCCAGCCCAGCAACCCGGAATCCGACGCGGTGTCGAAGGCCGTTGGGGCGGTGTGCGCCTTCGCAAAGCCGCGCAAGGTGCCGAGCTGATAGAGCACCGCGTCTTTCGGTCCGGCTGCAGCGCCGCCTTCCACCGGCCTGATGATGGACGCGCCATGGCCTGCCCGCCCGTCGGGCCGTTTCGATTTGCGCAGGTCGGCGAGCTGTGCTGGCGTCATGCAGAGGTACAGCGCAGCGAGTTCTGCCGGCACGGTGGCGGTGTCGGGCAGCGCGTCCGCTTCAGGGCCTTTGAATTCATCCGGGTGGACCATGGGCGCCTTGTTTCTTCACGCGGGGTTCGCGCCGGCGGATTTTAAAGGTGGGCTGCCGGCCCGGCCGGACCGTTCGCCGTCCCCGATAATCGTCCGAGTGAAAACGACGACCGCGCAACCCTCCCCCTCCACCAGCGACTTCTCCGGGCACACGCCCATGATGGCGCAGTACCTGGGCCTCAAGGCGAACCATCCGGACACACTGCTGTTCTACCGGATGGGCGATTTCTACGAACTGTTCTGGGCCGACGCCGAAAAGGCCGCCCGCCTGCTCGACATCACGCTCACCCAGCGCGGCCAGTCGGCCGGCCAGCCGGTGGTGATGTGCGGCGTGCCCTTCCATGCGGTCGACACCTATCTTGCGCGGCTCATCAAGCTGGGCGAATCGGTGGCCATCTGCGAGCAGGTGGGCGAAGTCGGCGCCAGCAAGGGGCCGGTCGAGCGCAAGGTGGTGCGGGTGGTCACGCCCGGCACGCTGACCGATTCGGAACTGCTGAACGACAAGAGCGAATCGCTGCTGCTCGCGGTGCATGCGGGCACACGCAACTTCTGCGGCCTGGCCTGGCTCAGCGTGACCGGCGCCGAGTTGCGGCTGGCCGAATGCCCGGCCGATGCGCTCGAAGCCTGGATCGCGCGCATCGCGCCGAGCGAACTGCTCTACAGCGCCGAGGTGACGCCGGCCTTCGAGCAGCGCCTGAAGGCCGCGCGTGCGTCCACGCCCTTCACGCTCTCGATCCGGCCCGCATGGCAGTTCGACGGCGGCCTGGGCGAACGCAAGCTCAGCGAGCAGATGGGCAGCAACAGCCTCGCGGCCTGGAATGCCGAATCGCTCGCCAATGCGCATGCCGCCGCGGCTGCGCTGCTGGGCTATGCCGAGCACACGCAGGGCCGCGCGCTCTCCCACGTGCAGCGCCTGTCGGTGGAACGCGATGGCGACCTGATCGAACTGCCGCCCACCACGCGGCGCAACCTGGAGCTGGTTCAAACGCTGCGAGGCGAAGACGCACCCACGCTGTTCTCGCTGCTCGACACCTGCATGACGGGCATGGGCAGCCGGCTGCTCAAGCGCTGGCTGCTGTCGCCGCGGCGCGACCGCAGCGAGGCGCAGGCCCGGCTCGAAGCCATTGCCGCGCTCCAGTCCACCGTGCTGGGCGGCACGGCCGCGCCCTGGCGCGCCCTGCGCGAGCAGCTCAAGAACACCAGCGACGTGGAACGCATCGCGGCGCGCATCGCGCTCCGGCAGGTGCGTCCGCGCGAGCTGCTGGCACTGCGCCTCGCGCTCGCGAAGGCCGAGCAGCTGGCACCGGCGCTTCCGGCCTCTGGCGAGCTGCTGGGCCGCATCATCGAACGGCTCGCGCCGCCGCCGGGCTGTGCCGACCTGCTGGCGAGCGCGATCAAGCCCGACCCGTCGGCGCTGGTGCGCGACGGCGGCGTGATCGCCACCGGCCACGACGCCGAGCTCGACGAGCTGCGCGCCATCAGCGAGAACTGCGACGATTTTTTGCTGAAGCTCGAAGTCAGCGAACGCGAGCGCACCGGCATTTCCAACCTGCGGGTGCAGTTCAACCGCGTGCACGGCTTCTACATCGAGGTCACGCAAAGCGCGCTCTCGAAGGTGCCCGACAACTACCGCCGACGCCAGACGCTGAAGAACGCCGAGCGCTTCATCACGCCCGAACTCAAGGCCTTCGAGGACAAGGCACTGAGCGCGCAAGACCGCGCGCTGGCTCGCGAGAAGTGGCTCTACGAGCAATTGCTCGATGCGCTGCAGCCCTCGGTGCCGGCGCTCACGCAGCTGGCCGGCGCCATTGCCACGCTCGACGCGCTGTGCGCGCTGGCCGAGCGCTCGCACACGCTGCACTGGCGCGCGCCGAGCTTCGTCTCGCATCCGTGCATCGAGATCCAGCAAGGCCGCCATCCCGTGGTGGAGGCGCGGCTGGCCGAAAAATCGTCGGGCGGCTTCATCGCCAACGACACGCAGCTCGGGCCGCAGCAGCGCATGCAGGTGATCACCGGCCCCAACATGGGCGGCAAGTCGACCTACATGCGGCAGGTGGCGATCATCGTGCTGCTGGCGTCCATCGGCTCGCACGTGCCGGCGGCGGCCTGCCGGCTCGGGCCGATCGACGCCATCCACACCCGCATCGGCGCCGCGGACGACCTGGCCAACGCGCAGTCGACCTTCATGCTCGAGATGACCGAGGCCGCGCAAATCTTGCACAGCGCCACCGCCCAGTCGCTGGTGCTGATGGACGAGATCGGCCGCGGCACCAGCACCTTCGACGGGCTGGCGCTGGCCGCGGGCATCGCGGCCCAGCTGCACGACCGCAGCAAGGCCTTCACGCTGTTTGCCACCCATTACTTCGAGCTGACCGAATTCCCGGCCACGCACCACTGCGCCGTGAACATGCACGTGAGCGCCACCGAGGCGGGGCGCGACATCGTGTTTTTGCACGAAATGCAGCCCGGTCCGGCCAGCAAGAGCTACGGCATCCAGGTGGCGCGGCTCGCGGGCATGCCGGCCGCGGTGGTCAACCATGCGCGGCAGGCGCTCGAGGCGCTGGAGTCGCAGCATGCCCAGACGCGGGCGCAGGTCGACCTGTTCGCCCCGCCCCCGGCGGCTGAAACGCCCATGGCCAGCGCCGTAGAATCCGCCCTGGCCGCGCTCGACCCCGATGCGATGACGCCACGGGAGGCGCTCGACGCGCTCTATGCCTTACAAAAACTGAACACGCGCGAACGCAGCGCTGCGTAGCGGGCATCCTTCGTGCGAGATGAAAAAATGACTTATTGCGTAGGCATCAAACTCAACGCCGGCCTGGTGTTTCTTTCCGACTCGCGCACCAATGCGGGCGTGGACCACATCAGCACCTTCCGCAAGATGATCGTCTACGAGCAGCCGGGCGACCGCGTCATGGTGCTGCTGTCCTCGGGCAACCTGAGCATCTCGCAGTCGGTGCGCGAAATCCTGCAGATCGAGGAGCTGCGCGAAACACGCGAAGACGGCTCGCAGGGCGACCCCATCACCATCTGGAACGCCAAGAGCATGTTCGACGCCGCGCGCGTGCTCGGCTCGGCGGTGCGCCACGTGTATGACCGCGACGCCGAGGCGCTCAAGCATGCGGGGCTGGACTTCAACGTGTCCTTCATCTTCGGCGGCCAGGTCAAGGGCGAAGGCATGCGCCTGTTCCTGGTCTATGCGGCCGGCAACTTCATCGAGGCCACCACCGAGACGCCCTACTTCCAGGTGGGCGAATCCAAGTACGGCAAGCCGGTGCTCGACCGCGTGCTCACGCCCGAGACCCCGCTCGACGAAGCCGCCAAGTGCGCCCTGGTGTCGATGGACTCGACCATGAAGTCGAACCTGTCGGTGGGACTGCCGCTCGACCTGGTGGTGTACGAGGCCAACAAGCTCGAGACCGACCGCGTGATCTGCATCGACGCCGACAACCCCTACTACCGCATGATGCACAACAGCTGGGGCCAGAAGCTGCGCGAGGTGTTCGACAGCATCGAGGATCCGGTGTGGGACGACTCCGCCACCGAGCATCCGCTGAAGATGCCGGCCACGCGGCACAGCCCGCTGCGCAAGATCTCGACGCCCGACGAAAAACTGATCTGAAGCCGACCGCGGCCATGCCGATGCCTCCCGTCGTGTTCTCGCACGGCAACAGCTTTCCTGCGAGCACCTACCGCGTCGTCCTCGACAGCCTGCGCAGCCGCGGCTTCGAGGTCGATGCCATCGAGAAATTCGGGCACGACCCGAAGTACCCCGTCACCGACAACTGGCCGCACCTGGTGCAGCAGCTGGCCGACTTCGCACAGCAGCGCGCCGACCGCGCCGGCGGCCCGGTGTTCCTGGTCGGCCATTCGCTGGGCGGAATCCTGAGCCTGATGTGCGCGGCGCTGCATCCGGCGCTCGCTTGCGGCGTGGTGCTGCTCGACTCGCCGGTTCTCAGCGGCTGGCGCGCGAACACGCTCAATGTCGTCAAGCGCACACCGCTCATGAAGAGCATTTCGCCCGGCGCCATCAGCCGCAAGCGCAGGAACAGCTGGGCGCACCGCGAAGCGGTGTTCGAGCACTTCCGCAGCAAGAAGGCCTTTGCCAGGTGGGACGAGCAGGTGCTGCACGACTACATCGACCACGGCACCTTCGCGAGCGAAGACATGCGCGAACTGAGTTTCGACCGCGACGTGGAAACGGCCATCTACAACACCCTGCCCCACAACCTGGGCGCGCTGCTGCGCCGCCATCCGCTCAAGTGCAAGGCGGCCTTCATCGGCGGGCGCCAGTCCGCGGAGATGAAGCAGGTGGGCATGGCGATGACCCAGAAGGTCACCAGGGGACGCATCGCCATGCTCGACGGCACGCACCTGTTTCCCATGGAAAAGCCGCTGGCCACAGCGGCGGCGGTCGAGGCGGCGCTGCGCAACCTGATGGGCTGATCGGCAGCGGCAACACAGGCGCGCCTGGTCTTCGCGGCGCACCTCACCAAGAATAGCCGGCCTGCACGCGGGCGGCAATGCGGTTGCTGCTGCCGCTGCTGGTGGCGGTGGAGACCCCCAGCCCCAGGTTCAGGTTGTCGCTGACCTGATAGCCGAAAGCAAAGCCGATGGCCGATGCGCCGGCGTAGCCGCCCACGGCCGCCCCCATCCATTTCTTGCCCGCCGGCAGGGTCGGCATCGACGGCATGGCCAATGCCGATGCCACGCCCTTTGCGGCAAAGGCGTTCGCCTGGCTGGTCGCGTTGCTCACCGCCTGCTGCAGTTGGTTCACGTTGACCGCATCGGTGCCCAGCAACCCAGGCGCGACGTTCGCAATGCCACGCAGCTGTCCGGTGGCCGCGTTACCCACCGACACGGTGTTGTCGCGATCCGCCACCGAGCCCTGGCCCAGCGCGACCGCATTGCTGCCCGCGGCCAGCGTGTTGGCACCCAGCGCCACCCCGTTGTTGCCGGTGGCCACCGCGTTGTTGCCGACGGCGGTGGTGGGATCGGCCAGGGCCCTGGCGCCGGCGCCGATGGCCACCGAGCCGGCATGGCGGGCCTCGGCGCCGCTGCCCACCGCGGTGGTGCTGTCGCCATTGGCCGTGGCATTGGTGCCCAGCGCCGTGGCACCCGCACCGGTGGCCTTGCTGCCCGTGCCGCAGGTCACGCTGCCCCCGCTGAAGCTGCACAGGCCGTTGGCAAGGGCCTGGTTCATCACGCTCTGCAAGGCCGTCACCTGCTGCACCGTGAAGCTGTTGGAGGCCGCGACGGCACCCTGCTCCGCCTGCTGGACCTGACCGACGTTAGCGGCATCCGTCGCGGCCGTGCCGGCTCGGACGTTGCCAAGCGTGGTTCCCGCGCCGCCGTTGGCATTCAGGCTGACAGTCGTGCCACCCGGACCGTACTGGACCGAATTGTTCGCCACGCCCAAGGCGGTGTTGGCCGTGCCCTGGGCGGCCGCTGCCGCGGTTTGGGCGCCGTTGGCCGTGGTTTGCGCAGTGGCTGCATTGGCAAGGGCAGTGTTCGCCGTACTCTGGACGCCATTGGCCGTGGCCTGTGCCGTGGCCGCATTGGCAAGCGCGGTGCTCGCCGTGCCCTGGGCCGCCGCCGCCGCAGTCTGGGCAAGAACCGCCGTGCCCGTTGCGGCACTGGCGGTGGCCTGCGCGGTGTCCGCTGCGTTGGAAGCCGCATTGGCGGCTTGCTGCACGGTGTACAGCTGGCTGCCGTTGACGACATCGGTGCTCGTGGCGGTCACTGATCCGGCGCTGACGTTGACCAGGCCGCGCGTCTGGCCGGTCGATCCGAAAGAGACCGTGTTGGGCGCCGTGGCAGAGGAGTTCGCGCCGATGGCCACGCTTCCGGTCGCGCCGCCTGCGACCTGGCTGCCAGAGCCGATGGCCACGCCGCCCGTTGCAAGCGCCGCCGCGCCCGAGACGCCATCGTTGGCGCCACCGATCGCCGTGCTGCCGCTGCCGGACGCCACGGCGCCCTGCTGGGTGCCCGAGGCGCTTCCGATGGCGACCGCCGCGTTGCCCGTGGCCTGCGCGCCGCTGCCACCTGCATGGCCGGGGTAGCCGCAGCAGCCTTCCGGGCCCGCGCCTCCCGCCCCCAGCGCGATAGCCCCGCTTGCCGAAGCCCGGGCGCCGCTGCCGCCAGCTCCGCCGGTGCCTCCTGCAAAGCCCTGCCCAGCGGTTCCACCGCCTCCAATGGCCGTCGAGCCATTGGCGGTTGCGCTGGCTCCCGCGCCGCCGGTTCCGCCGATGCCGCCGGCAGTTCCGTTGCTGCCATCTCCACCCGCACCGATTGCGGTGGCGCCATCTGCGGTGGCCACGGCCGCGCTGCCGCCGCTGCTCGATGACCAGCCTGGCCGAATAGGGCCTGGGTTGCCCGCATCGCCGGCTGCATAACCGGCGGCGTGTGCGCTTCCCGCAAGAAGCAGGGTCATCGGCAGCAGCCGTCCGAGCCTGCGTGCGAACTGCTGCTGTTTTGCCGTCGTCTGGTTGGCCATGGACTTTTCCCCGTGAACAGTTAGAACAAAACGTGGAAAGTGTGTCTTTTTGTTTTCGGCAAGACCATCCCGGAGAACTGGTAGATGAAGAAGCCTCGACCGCAGCCTTGCCTTCGAACCGCGCACCAGCGGCGTCGGCCTCAGCACTCGCTGTCGCAAAGCCCTGACCACCGCATGGACAAACGAGGCGCCACAGATGTGAACTAAGGCAACATTCATGGAAAATAAGTCGAAACGTCCCAGTTTCTCGGCCACAGCCTCAGAATGCCGCCCAAATGTTCTCCTCGGAAGCCGTCGAAACCGTCTCGCTGAGCTCGGTGCTCGTGGTCGAAAACGACACGGCGATGCAAGAACGTCTGCGCTACATCCTGCCTACGCTCGGATGCGACGAGCCGCAGATCATCTGGGCCGACGATGCCGAGATGGCCATGCATCTGCTGGAAAAGCCGAGCTTCGGCGTGGTGCTGGTGGACATCGGCCTGCCCGGTGACGAAGCGGTCGAGCTCGTCGAGTGGCTGCAGGCCCACCATCCGCAGGTGCCGGCCGTGGCCATTTCCGCCTCCCGCAGCGAAGAAGCCATTTTTTCCGCGCTTCGCGCCGGCGCGGTAGCCTATCTCCTGAAGGAGCGCGACGACCTCGAACTGAGCATCGGCCTGCGCAGCATCGAGCAGGGCGGCGCCACCATCGATCCGGCCATTGCGCGCCGCGTGCTTGCCTGGCATGCGGGGCACGCGGCCGATCCGGGGTCGGTTCCCGACGCGGCGCTGACGCCGCAGGAGCGCAAGACGCTTGAACTCGTGGTGCAGGGGCTCGGCCATCGCGACGTCGCCGAAGCGCTGGCGATGCCCCGGCTGGCGGTGGAATGCCGCATCAAGGGCATCTACAGAAAGCTGGCACTCGGCTCGCGCGCCGAGACGGCGCACATGGCCGGCGGGCACGCCTAGGCGCGCTGACCAACCCTAGAGTTCGAGCACCAGCCGGCCTTCGCAGGCGCGCGAGCAGCAGGCCATCATCTTGTTGTGGGCCTCGCGTTCCGGGCGGGTCAGCACCACGTCGCGGTGATCGACCTTGCCGGACAGCACCCGCACTTCGCACGAGCCGCACAGGCCCTCTTCGCAATCGCTCTGCACATCGACGTTGGCGGCGCGCAACGCCGACAGCAGGGTCTGGTCGGGCGGCACGGTGACCACCAGGCCGGAATCCTTCAGCTCGACTTCGAACGCATGCTCCTTCGACGGATCGAGCGTGGCGAGCGTCGACTCGAAATGCTCGACGCGCAAGGCACCCTCGGGCCAGGCGGCGCAGCAGTCTTCGAGCGCCTCGAGCATGCGCAGCGGGCCGCAGGCATAGACCTGCGCACCGGCCACCGGCTCGGCGAGCAGCGCGCGCAGATCGCAGCGCCGTCCTTCGTCGCTCGCATGGACATGCAGCCGCTCGCCGTGCAGCGCCGCGAGCTCGTCCAGGAAGGCCATGCCCCTGCGGCTGCGGCCGCTGTAGTGCAGTTCGTAGTCCATGCCGAGCGCCTTCGCGCGGCGCGCCATGGCGCTCACGGGCGTGATGCCGATGCCGCCCGCAATGAAGATCGCCTTCCGGAGCGACTCGTCGAGCCGGAAGTGGTTGCGCGGCCCGCGGATGCGCAGCCGGTCGCCGGCCTGCACCTGCGTGTGCACCCAGGCCGAGCCGCCGCGCCCCCCGGGCTCGTGCAGCACCGCGATCTCCAGCACGCCGGCTTCGTCGGGATCGCCGCACAGCGAATACTGGCGCGACAGCTCGGGCGAGCCGCATTCCACGTCGATGTGCGAACCCGCGGTCCAGCGCGGCAGCGGCTTGCCGTCCGGCGACACGAGCCGCAGCTTCACGATGCCCTCGGCCACCGGCGTCACGCGCTCCACCACCACCGGCCGCGCGATCGCGTGCCGCGAGGGCTCGCCGATGCGCACCGGCACCTGCACCTCGCGCAGCGCGGGGTTCGCGCGCTCCGGATTGGCCGCAGGGTCCCATTCGACCCACAGGTGCTCGGGCCCGCGGAACGAGGTGTTCGGCACGTAGCTGAAGCGCTGCTCGGCAAGGCGCATGTGCGGCAGCCGCCGCGTGAACTCCTCGAGGAAGATCTGCATCTCCATGCGCGCGAGGTTCTTGCCCATGCACTGGTGCGAGCCATAGCCGAAGGTCAGGTGGTCGCTGGCGTTGTCGCGGCGGATGTCGAACAGGTCGGCATCCGCGAAATGCGCCTCGTCGTGGTTGGCCGACGAGGTGACGATCAGGAGCCGCGAGCCGGCCGGCAAATCGACGCCGCCCACCTGCGTGTCCCTGGTGACGAGGCGCCGCCAGGCGGCCACCGAGCCGTTGTGGCGCAGGCACTCTTCCACCGCGTTGGGAATGAGGCCCGGGTCTTCGCACAGTTCCCGCCACACCTGCGGATGCTGCAGCAGCAGCTTGACCGCGTTGGCGGTGGCGTTGGCGGTGGTCTCGTGCGCGGCCACGATGCCGGCCATCATCATCGAGTGCAGGTACGAATCGGTCACCACCTCGGGGTGCAGCTTCTGCTTGCGGATGCCGTATTGCATCCAGCCGGGCGCGTCGGGGTCCTGGCGCATCTTCTCGAGCACCTTGCCGGCGTACTGCCAGAAGTTGCCGACCGCATGCGCCACGGCCACCTGCTCTTCGGGCTTCGGCCGGCCCCAGGTGTTGACGGTGTGCGCAATCGAATACTTGCGCAGCGTATCCATGTCTTCCTCGGGCACGCCAAGGAAATGCAGCGCCACGGTCAGTGGAATTTCCCACAGCATCTGGTCGACGAGATCGGCGCGGCCGTCGTCGATGAAGCGGTCGACATAGCTGCGCGCCAGCTCGCGCACCATCGGCTCGTGGTGCTTGAGCGCCTCGGGCGTGAACGGATCCATCAGCGCGCGGCGGCGCGGCATGTGAGCGGGCTCGTCCTCGTTCACCAGCGTGCGGTTCAAAGCAAAGCCGTAGGAGGCGAGCACGGCATTGGCCTCGTCGCTCGTGGGCGTGATCTTCTCCAGCGCGTTCGAGGGGCTGAAAGTGATGTTGTCGCGGAACACCGCCTTGATGTCGTCGTAGCGCGTGATCACCCAGTAGCCGAGCCTGGGGCTGAAGAAGATCGGCTCCTTCTCGCGCGCCCAGCGCACGTATTCGGGCGGGTCCTGCTGGTAGCCGTCCTCGAAGGGGTCGAACTCGGCCGCGCGCGCGCTGACGGGACAGCCGGTGGGCGTGCGCTCGGAAGACAGCGGCCCGTGCGCGACGGGACAGCCGGAGGTGCGTGGAGGCAAGGCGGTGTCGGCGGACATGGCGGCGGGCTCAGTCGAGGGTGATCTTCAGGTCCCGGATGAGCTTGTGCCAGCGCACGGTCTCGCTCTTGAGCAGCGCGGCGTACTGCGCGGGCGTGCTGCCCACGGGCTCCACGCCGAAGTCGGTCATGCGCGTGCGCACCGAGGGTTCGTTGATCGCGGCCACCAGCTGGCGGTTGAGCGTGTTCACCACCTCCGGCGGCGTGGCCGAGGGCACCACCACGCCGACCAGCGCGGCGGCCTCGACGTTCCTGTAGCCGAGCTCGGCGAAAGTGGGCACGTCGGGCAGCTGCGGCAGCCGCGTCGGGTTGGCCACCGCCAGAGCGCGGACCTTGCCGCCCTTGATGAAGCCCGCGCCGGCCGCCAGGTCGACCATCATGGCCGGCAGCTGCCCGCCCACCACATCGGCCAGCGCAGGCGCCGCGCCGCGGTACGGCACGTGGACCATGAAGAGGCCGGCCTCCACCTTGAGCAGTTCCATCGCCAGGTGATGCGGGCTGCCGGCGCCGGCCGAGGCGTAGCTCAGGTCGCCAGGCTTGGCCTTGGCCCTGGCGATGAAATCCTTGGCCGTGGCAATGCCGGAATTGGCGCCGGCGACCAGGATCATCGGGAACTTGCCCATCAGCGTGACGGGGGCCAGGTCCTTGGTCGGGCTGTACGAGAGCGACTTGTAGAGCGCCGGGTTGAACACCAGCGTGCCGTTGTCGGCCGACAGCACCGTGTAGCCGTCGGCCGGCGCGCGCGCCGTCTCGGCCGCAGCCAGCGCGGTGTTGCCGCCGGGCTTGTTGTCCACCAGCACCGGCTGCCCCACCTGGGCGGAGAGCGTCTGCGCGACCGTGCGCGCGAGAAAGTCGGAGCCGCCGCCGGCCGCGTACGGAACGAGCCAGCGGATCGGCTTGGCGGGAAAGGTCTGGGCGCTGGCGCTTGCCGCGGCAGCAAGGGAAAGAACGGCAAGGCACCGAGCAAGGCGGTTTTTCATGGATGTCTCCGACATGATTTCGTATTGCGTAAGTATCATACGCATTGCGTAATCATGGTTCAAGGGACAACCCTGAACCTGGGCGGCTCCTGGACGCCCGCTCCCAGCGCCTAACATGAAGCCCACATGACCCAAGCTCCGGAGCTCCCCCCTCTTTCCCCCGCAACCCGCGAACGCCGCCAGCGCGTGCAATCGGCCGAAACCGGCATGGCGGTGCTCAAGGGCCTGGCCCACCTGGGCGGCCGCAGCAGCCTGACGGCCCTGTCGGCCCACGTCGGCGAAAGCCCGGCCAAGGTACACCGCTACCTTGCCAGCCTGATGGAGGAAGGCCTGGTGCTGCAGGACGCCGTCTCGCAGCACTACTACCTGGGCACGGAAGCCATCCAGATCGGCTTGGCCGCCATGCGCCAGGCCGACCCGATCCGCGCGGCCGAGCCCAGCCTGGTCCGGCTGCGCGAATCGCTCGAAGTGACCTGCTTCGTCGCGGTCATGGGCAACAAGGGGCCGACCATCGTGCGCTTCGAGGAACCGGGCCTGCCGGTCACGGTGAACGTGCGCGCGGGCTCGGTGATGTCGATGCTCTGGTCGGCCACCGGACGCGCGTTCCTGGGCCTGCTCGACGAGTCGCGGGTGCTGGCGCTCGCCGAGCAGGAACTGGCGGAATCACCGGAAGACATGCGGGCCACGCTGGACGCGAAGGACCCCATCGGCCAGCTGCGGCGCGACGTGCAGAAGGCGCGCTGCGCGAGCGTGAAAGACACCTACCTGCGCGGCATCAGCGCCGTGGCGGCGCCGGTCTACGACTATGCCGGCCGCGTGTGCGCGGTGCTGACGGCCTTGGGTGCGACAGGCGGCTTCGACCCCGCCATCGATGGCCCGATCGCCGCCGCGGTGCGCCAGGAGGCCCGCGCCGCGAGCGCCATCCTGGGGCACGGGAACGGCGCCTGAGCGCCGGGACAGCCGCTGCGCCTGTTCCTATTCCGCCCAGACCACCGTGCCGGTCCAGGCCGTGGCCAGCACCACGATGCCGAAGGCGATGCGGTACCAGGCAAAGGGAATGAAATCGTGCGTGCTGATGTACTTCAGCAGCCAGCGCACGCAGAGCCAGGCGCTGATGAAGGAAAACACCAGCCCCACGGCGAACAGCGGAATGTCGGCCACCGACAGCAGCGCGCGTTCCTTGTAGAGGCTGTAGGCACCGGCGCCGATCAGCGTCGGGATGGCCAGGAAGAACGAAAAGTCGGTGGCCGCCTGGCGCGACAGGCCGAGCAGCATGCCGCCGATGATGGTCGAGCCGCTGCGGCTGGTGCCCGGAATCATCGCGAAGCACTGCACCAGGCCGACCTTGAGCGCGTCCCACATCGTCATGTCGTCGACATGCTCGATGCGCACCGAACCCGGTGGCCGCTTCTCGGCCCACAGGATGATGAAGCCGCCGATGATGAAGGTGCTGGCCACGACCACCGGGGTGAAGAGGTGCGCCTTGATCATCTTGCCGAACACCAGCCCAAGCACCACGGCGGGGAGAAACCCGATGACCACGTTGAGCGCGAGGCGCCTTGCCTTGGGCTGCCTCGGCAGCGCCACCACGGTGGAGTGGATCTTCTGCCAGTACACCAGGATCACCGCGAAGATCGCACCGGTCTGGATGGCAATGTCGAACACCTTCGCCTTGTCGTCGTCGAAACCGAGCAGCGAGCCCGCAAGAATCAGATGTCCCGTCGACGAGATGGGCAGAAACTCGGTCAGCCCCTCGACGATGCCCATGACGGCGGCCTTCACCAGCAAAACGATGTCCACGCTTACTCCTTTAAAGAGCACCAATTATGGCGAGGCATCGAGTCAGGCCAGGTTCAGCTGGCCCCTGGCATCTGCGGGCTTTATCGCGCAGCTTGATTCGTGCGCAGCCGCAGGGCCCGCACCGCACTGTCGACGGTGGTGAGAACCGGCAGGCCGCTGGCCTCTTCGCAGGCGGCGCGCGCGCGCGCCATGCTGAACTGCGCGAGCGCAATGCGCGTGCAGCCGCGCTCGCGCAGCGCCACTGCCTGGGCGGCGATCAGCGCGTCGTGCCGCTGCGTGTCGCCGGCGTTCAGCGCGTCGAGCGCGCCTTCGGCCAGCACGGGCTCGAGTGCGGTGCCGGCCGGAAACTCCGGCGGCATCGATACCAGCGTGGCCGCGAAGGTGGCGATGAGCCCGAGGCGGCCCTGCCCTTGCGCGGCCTCCGCCACCATCGCCTCGTTGGGCTTGAGCACCGGCATGCCCGCATGCCGCCGCGCCACCACCTCGATGCAGGGCCCGAAGGCCGAGCAGGTGAAGAGGATGCCTCCGGCACCCGTGTCGACCGCGTACTGCGCGAGTTGCTGAAAGCGCGTATGCATCGCCGCGTCGAGCCCGCGGCCGCCGCGCGCGAGGTCGGCCGAGAGGCTGTCGTCCAGCAGGTTCATGCGCACCGCCTCGGGCCAGTCGCGCTCGAAGGCGGCGTTGATGGGCGCAACCGAGTGCGAGAGGGCGTGGATCAGGGCGATGCGGGTCATGCGGCAGGATTGGTCAGATGCCCTTGGACGAGGGGTTGGCAAAGGCCTCCTTCGTCTCGGCATTGAGCGGGTAGTTGATGTTGATGCCCTTGGGCGGAATCGGCGACATGAACCACTTGTTGTAGAGCTTTTCCATCTCGCCCGACTTCATCATGCCCGACACCACGCGGTCCACCAATGCCTTGAAGGCCGGATCGTCCTTGCGGAACATGAGCGACTGGTTCTCGGTGCGCAGGCTCTCGCCGGTGATGATGAAGTCCTTCGGATTACGCGCATTCGCGATCTGGCCGGCCAGCAGGATGTCGTCGAGAACGAAGGCCTGCGCACGGCCGCTTTCCACCAGCAGGAAGGAATCGCTGTGGTCCTTGCCGCCCAGGTTGTTCACCTCGAGGTTGCGGCCCTTGTCGGCCTCGCGCAGCAGGCGGAACGAGGTGGTGCCCGTGGTGGTGGCCACCGTCTTGCCCTGCAGGTCGGCAATGCTCCTGATGCCCGAATCGGCCTTCACCAGCATGCGCACGTTGTAGCGGAAGATGTCGGGCGAGAACGCCACCTGCTTCTGGCGCTCGACCAGGTTGGTGGTGGAGCCGCACTCGATGTCCACCGTGCCGTTCTGCACCAGCGGAATGCGGTTGGCCGAGGTCACGGCCTGGTACTTGATCTCGACCGCCGGCAGCTTGAGTTCGGTCTTCACCGCCTCGACGATGCGATTGCAGATCTCGATGCTGTAGCCCACCGGCTTCAGGTTGCCGTCGAGGTAGGAGAAGCCGAACGACGACTCGCGGTAGCCGAAGGTGATGGCGCCGCTCGCCTTGATCTTGGCGAGCGTGTCGTTCTCCTGGGCCTGCGCGGCTGCGTGCGGCAACAGGGCGGCAAAGGCCACCGCGAGAGCGGCAGCACCGAAAGGGATCGGCAGACGAAGCTTGGGCATGGAAGCGCTCCTCGGAACGGCGTTGAAGAAAACAGACGAAAGAAAATCGGCAACGAAAGGATCAGCGCGCGGCGGCGCGCGTCACCGCATCGATCGAAGCAGCGAGGCGGGCCGCGATGTCCTGCAGCTGCTGCCGCGTGGCAATGAAGGGCGGCGCGAGCAGCACGTGGTCGCCCTGCCGGCCATCGACCGTGCCGCCGAACGGGTAGCACAGCAGGCCGCGCGCCATGGCGTCCTTCTTGACCAGCGCATGGACCTTCAGCGCCGGATCGAACGGTGCCTTGCTCGCGCGGTCGGCCACCAGCTCGATGCCCCAGAAGAAGCCGCGGCCGCGGATGTCGCCCACATGCGCGTGGCCGCCGAGCGCCTCGGCCAGCATCGCGCCGAAGGCTGCGCCGTCTTCGCGCACCTTGGCGACCAGGCCGTCGCGCCGGATCACCTGCTGCACCGCGAGCGCCGCCGCGCAGGCCATCGGATGGCCGAGGTAGGTGTGGCCATGCTGGAAGAAGCCGCTGCCCTTCGACATGGCCTCGACGATCCTGCGCTGCGCGAGCACCGCGCCGATCGGCTGGTAGCCGCCGCCCAGGCCCTTGGCGATGGTGATGAGGTCGGGCACCACGCCCTCCTGCTCGCAGGCGTGCAGCGAACCCGTGCGGCCCATGCCGCACATCACCTCGTCGAGGATCAGCAGCACGCCGTATTTGTCGCACACCGCGC
The DNA here is from genome assembly GCF_041154485.1 of Variovorax sp. V93. Lineage (NCBI taxonomy): Bacteria > Pseudomonadati > Pseudomonadota > Betaproteobacteria > Burkholderiales > Comamonadaceae > Variovorax > Variovorax sp. V93. Next base: position 3,715,922 of record NZ_AP028669.1, read on the forward strand.
GCACCGCCTTGAAGTAGCCGGGTACGGGCGTGAGCACGCCGGCCGTGGCACCGCCCACCGTTTCGGCCAAGAAGGCGATCACGCGGTCGGCGCCCTGCGCGAGGATGGCTGCTTCGAGCTCGGCCGCGAGCCGCAGGCCGTACTGCTCGGCGCTCTCATCGGCACGCTGCTCGCGGTACGGGTAGCACGGCGCCACATGGGTGGCCGGCACCAGGATGGGCGCGAACGGCTCGCGCCGCCACGCGTTGCCGCCCACGGCCAGCGCGCCCAGTGTGTTGCCGTGGTAGCTCTGGCGGCGCGCGATGAAGTGCGTGCGCTGCGGCTGGCCGGTCTCGACGAAATACTGCCGCGCCATCTTGAGCGCCGCCTCCACCGCCTCGGAGCCGCCGCTCACCAGGTACACGTGGCTCATGCCCTCGGGGGCGGAAGCGACCAGCTCGTCGGCCAGCTGCTCGGCCACTTCGCTGGTGAAGAAACTGGTGTGCGCATACGCCAGCCGGTCGAGCTGCGCATGCATGGCGGCCAGCACCTCGGGGTGCGCGTGGCCGAGCGAAGACACGGCCGCGCCGCCCGAGGCGTCGAGGTATTCGCGCCCTTCGGCATCGCGGATGAACATGCCGCTGGAGCCGGCGGCAACCGGCGGGGTGTGGCGAAGGTGGCGGTGGAAGACGTGCGTCATGGCGGGTGGCTGGCGGATTTGTGTTTGGAACTAACGTTTCCACGATATTGTTATCTGGAACATTTGTTCCGTCAACTGTTCCGTCGTTCCACGTCCGGTACATTCGTTCCAACGACCGCTAGAAGAGAGACACCGCCATGGGCGCCAGAGACCAGATCCGCCAGCGTTTCAACGAACTGAGCCCCGCGCTGCAACAGGTGGCGCGCTATGTGCTCGACCATCCCAACGAGGTGGTGACCGCCTCGATGCGCAGCGTGGGCACGCGCGCGCAGAGCACGCCCGCCACGCTGGTGCGCTTTGCGCAGCACCTGGGCTATGCGGGCTGGCCGCAGCTCAAGGAAGCCTTTGCCGGCGACATGGGCCTGGGCAGCGAAACCTACGGCGGGCGCGCCAAGCAGCTCATCGGCCGCGCGCAGGACCGCAGCCTCACGGCCGAGATGTTCGAGGTGCAGCGCCGCAACCTGGAAGCCACGCACCAGCAGAGCGAGCAGGCGCTGCAAAAGGCCTGCGCGCTGATCGAGAAGGCTCCCGCGGTGCATGCGGCGGGTTTCAGGGCCTGCTTTCCGATCGCGTTCTCGTTCGTCTACGTCTACCGGCTCTTCCGCGCCAGCGTGCACCTGGTCGATGGCCAGGGCGGTTCGCTCGAAATGCAGCAGCGCGCCTTCGCCAAGGGCGACGCACTGGTGGTGGCCAGCTTCATGCCCTACTCGCGCGAGGCGCTGCAGGTGGCCGAGGCGGCCCGGGCCGCCGGCTGCCGCATCGTGGCCATCACCGACAGCGTGGCTTCGCCGCTGTCGCTGCTGGCAGACGAAACGCTGCTCTTCACGATCAACAGCCCCTCGTTCTTTCCCTCGGTGGCGGCTGGCGTGGCCGTGACCGAAGCACTGGTCGAGTTGCTCGCGAGCCGCGCGGGCAAGCCGGTGATCCGGCGCATCGACCAGGCCGAGGCGCAATTGTTCGAGTCGGGCGCCTATCTGGTGGCGCCGGTGGCGCGCGGGGGCTAGGCACAGATCGGATCCGATTGCATGCTGCAGTGCCGCATCGCGGAACCCCGCCGGATCGGCACGGTCCAACCGCTGTCGCGGTTGTGTGTCGCGACAGGAGGTAATGACCATGAAGCAAGTGAAGCATTGGCAAGATCCGGTCAACGTCGCCCTGGGCGCGTGGCTGATCATCTCGCCTTGGGTCCTGGGCTTCCAGGGCGTCACAGCCGCGATGTGGAGCGCAGTGGCGACGGGTGTCCTGCTGGGCGCCGTGGCGCTGGGCGCAACGCTGGTACCGCGTGCATGGGAAGAGTGGACCGAAGGCGCGCTCGCCATCTGGCTGGCCGTGTCACCCTGGGTGCTCGGCTTTGCCACCGTGGAGAAGGCGATGGTCAACGCGGTGCTCGTGGCTGCGGCCATCCTGGTGCTCGCGCTGTGGGTGCTTGTCACCGACAAGGACTACCTCGGCGGGAGCATGGATCGCCACGCGCATTGAGCGCGCAGGCGATCGCGTCGTGAGAAGCGGCCCCGCGCGCCTGGCGCAGCGGGGCTGAGGGGGACGGGGCAGCCGCCCCTCCCCGGGCAGCTACTTCACTCCGCTCTGCGGAGAAGGGGCAGCCTGCGCCGTCGGCGGCGCGGACGACAAGGTTTCGCCCGTCCAGCCGGCTTGCCAGCCGCCGCCCAGGGCCTGGATCAGCGCCACCGCGGCGGTCTGGCGATTCACCTGCAGCTGCACCAGCGTGCGCCGCGCGCCGAGGGCGGCGGCCTGCGCCGTGACGACCTCGGTGTAGCTCACCTGGGCCGCGCGATAGCGGTTGAGCAGTTGCTGCTCGGTCTTGTCGGCCGCGGCCGAGGCTTCGCGCCGCAGGCCCTCCTGCTGCGCCAGCGCGGCGCCCGCGGTGAGCTGGTCTTCCACCGCCTGGAAGGCGGCGAGCACGGTCTGGCGGTAGCGCGCCACGCTGGCTTCGTGGGCCGCCTTGGCCGAATCGACGCTGGCGCCGATCGCACCCGCATCGAACACCACCTGCGCCACCGACAGGCCCAGCGCCCACAGCGTGTTGGATGCGTTGAACAGGTCTTTCACCCGGCTCGCGCTGCTGCCCACCGAGGCGCTGAGGCCGAAGTTGGGGAAGTACGCCGAACGCGCAATGCCGATCTGCGCGTTGGCCGCGGCCACCGCGCGCTCGGCCGCCGCAATGTCCGGCCGGCGCTGCAGCAGCGTGGAAGGCACGCCCGTCGGAATGCCGGGCACCGTGGGCGTCCACTGTGCCGCGGGCAGGCTGAAGTCGGCCGGCGCCACGCCCACCAGCATGGCAATGGCATGCTCCAGCGTGGCCCGGGTGCGCTGCAGGCCCACGCGTTCGGCCTGTGCGCTCACGAGTTGGGTCTGCGCCTGCAGCACGTCGGTCTGCGCGGCAATGCCGGCCTTGTAGCGGTTGCTCGTGATCTCGAAGGCGCGCTGGTAGCCCTCGATGGTCTGGTCGAGCAGCACGATCTCGGCATCGGCCTCGCGCAGCGAAAAGTAGTTGGTGGCCAGGTCGCCGACGGCCGACAGCCGCGCCGACGCCAGGTCGGCCTCGCTGGCCTGTGCATTGGCCTGCGCGCTGCTCACGGCCTGCCGCAGACGCCCCCACACATCGGGCGCCCAGTCGACGCCCAGCGTCGCCGAAAAGGCATTGGACGCATTGCTGGTGCCGCCGACGTTGCCGCTGCGCCGGCCGCTGCCGTCGAGCGACACCGTGGGAAACAGCGCGGCGCGCTCGCCCCGCACCAGCGCCTGGGCCTGCGCATAGTTGGCCACGGCCGCGGCGATGTTCTGGTTCGACACCTGCACGCGGGCGGCCAGTTCGTCGAGCGTGGCGTCGCCGAAGAGCTTCCACCATTCGCCGCGGTCCAGCGCATCGGCCGGCGCGGCGGGGAGCCAGCCCTCGGCGGTCCTCTGCTCTTTCCAGCCGGCGGGTGCGGCCGAGGTTGGTACTTCGTAGGCGGGCCCTACGGCGCAGCCGGCCAGCACAGCAGCCAAGGCCAGGGCGGACAGCCTGCCGGGCAGATGCGAAAGGATGCGTTGTCGGTGTTTCATGGCAGCTTCATTCATTCTTCCGGGTCTTTCACCACGCGACCGCTTTGCCCGCGGCGGCTGAAACCACGCAGCCCCAGGCCAGGAACACCGCGGAACCGGCTTTGCCGGGCCGCTGGTGTTGCCCCCTTGAGGGGGGAGTCGAGCTACACGAAGTGAGCGAGGGACGGGGGTGGGTCATATGCTTGCGGCGCGGCTCAGGTGCCGTTCGTTGCCCGAGCGCCGGCGCAGCTTGTCGAGCAGCACGTAGACCACCGGCGTCGTCAGCAGCGTGAGCAGTTGGCTCGCGATCAGGCCGCCGATGATCGCCACGCCCAGCGGCTGGCGCAGCTCGGCGCCCTGGCCGAAGCCGATGGCCAGCGGCAGCGCACCCAGCGCGGCGGCCAGCGTGGTCATGAGGATCGGCCGGAAGCGCAAGAGGCAGGCCTCGCGCACCGCTTCCACGGCCGAGATGCCGCGCGCGCGCTCGGCATCGAGCGCAAAGTCGATGATCAGGATCGCGTTCTTCTTCACGATGCCGATCAACAGGAAGAGCCCGATCAGCGCAATGATCGAGAAATCCATGCGGAACAGCAGCAGCGCCAGCACCGCGCCCACACCCGCCGAAGGCAGCGTGGTCAGCACCGTGATCGGATGGATCAGGCTTTCGTAGAGCACGCCGAGCACGATGTAGATCACCACGATCGCCGCCAGGATGAGCGCCAGCTGCTGCCCCTGCGACTGCTGCGCTGCGAGCGCCGTGCCCTGGAAGCTGCCGCGCACGTTGACGGGCATCGCAATATCGGCCTCGGCCTGCGCGACGATGCGGCGCGCGTCCTGCAGCGTGACGCCTTCGCCCAGGTTGAACGAGACGGTGCTCGCAAGCTCGGTGTCCTGGTGGTCGATGGAGCTCGGCACCGCGCGCTCGCTGACCTTGGCAATGGCCGAGAGCGGCACCATCAGCGTGGTGTTGGCCGCCAGCGCCTGGCCGGTGGAAGCGGTGCGCAGGCCGGGGTTGGCCGAGGTGGTGGTCGAGGTGCCGGTGCTCGCGTCGGTGGTGTTGGCGAGCGAGCTCACCGTGGTGGCGCCACTCGCGCTGGTGCTGGTGGTGAGCGTCGAAGGCACGTACAGGTCCTTCAGCACCACGGGCGCGCGCTGGTAGCGCGGCGCCCATTCCATGATCACCGAATACTGGTTGAGCTCGTCGTAGATGGTGGCGACCGAGCGCTGGCCGTAGGCGTTGTAGAGCGCGTTGTCGACAGCACTCGAGGTCACGCCAAGGCGCGCGGCGCTGTCGCGGTCGACGTCGACGTAGGTCTCCACGCCGTTGTCGGCCTGGTCGCTGTCGACGTCGGTCAGCGCGGTTTCCTGGCGCAGCCGGTCGGCCAGCTTGGCGGTCCAGGTGCGCAGGTCGGCCAGGTTGTCGCCCTTGAGCGTGTACTGGTAGGTGGAGTTGCTCGAGCGCCCGCCCATGCGCAGGTCCTGCACCGGGCTCAGGAACACCCGCAGGCCGGTGAGCTGGTTGAGCTGCGGCCGCAGCCGGTTGATGACCGCGGCGGTCTTCTCGGTGCGCTGCGACAGCGGCTTCAGGTTGACGAACATGAAGCCACCGCCCGAGCGGCTGCCGCCCGCGAAGCCCACCACGGTGTCCACGGCCGGATCCTTGTGGATGATGTCGACCGCCTGGCGCAGCTTTTCGCTCAGCGCCACCGACGAAATGCTCTGGTCCGCGCGCAGCCCTGCGTTGAGCTGGCCGTTGTCCTGCTCGGGGAAGTAGCCCTTGGGAATGGCGGAGAACAGGTACACGTTGAGCCCGATGACCGCCAGCAGCACCACCATGACCACGGTCTTGCTCGCGAGCGCCCAGTCCAGGCTGTGGGCGTAGGTGCGCAGGCTCCACTGGTACACGCTCTCCGCCATGCGCGCCAGGCGCCCCGGCGGCCTGGCGCCAGGCTCCTCGGCCCGCAGCAGCATGGCGCACAGCATGGGCGTGGTGGTGAGCGAAATGACCAGCGAGATCAGCACCGCCACCGACAGCGTGACCGCGAATTCGCGGAACAGCCGGCCGATCTGCCCGTCCATGAACAGCAGCGGAATGAACACCGCCACCAGCGACAGGCTGATCGACAGCACGGTGAAACCGACCTCGCGCGCGCCGCGCAGGGCCGCCTCGATGCGGCCCATGCCGGCCTCGATGTGGCGGCTGGTGTTCTCGAGCACCACGATGGCGTCGTCCACCACGAAGCCGGTGGCCACGGTGAGCGCCATCAGGCTCAGGTTGTTGAGGCTGTAGCCCAGCAGGTGCATCACGCCGAAGGTGCCGAGCAGCGACACCACCGTGGCCACCGCCGGAATGATGGTGGCGCGCGCCCGGCGCAGGAACAGGCCGACCACCAGCACCACCAGCGCGATGGAGATCATGAGCGTAGCCTCGATCTCGCGCAGCGAGGCGCGGATGGAGTTGGTGCGGTCGGAGGCCACCTGCACCTCGATGTCCTGCGGCAGCTGCGCGCGCAGTTCGGGCAGCAGCTCGCGCACGCCATCCACGGTCTCGATGATGTTGGCGCCAGGCTCCTGCGTGACCAGCACGATCACCGCGGGCTGGCCGTTGAAGAGGCCCAGGGTGCGCGTGTTCTCCACGCTGTCGATCACCCGCGCGACATCGCCCAGCCGCACGGCCGCACCATTGCGCCAGGCGATCACCATGTCGCGGTACTCCACCGCATGGCGGCCCGGCGAGGGCGTGTAGATCTGCAGCCGGCGCTCGTCGTTCTCGATCGCGCCCTTGGGCCGATTGGCGTTGTTGGCCTGGATGGCGGCACGCACGTCCTCGCTGCTGATGCCGAAGCGGTTGAGCGAGAACGGCTCGAGCTCCACCCGCACGGCCGGCAGCGAGCCGCCGCCGATCTCGACCTCGCCCACGCCCTCCACCTGCGAGAGCTTCTGGCTCACGATGTTGGACACGGCCTCGTAGATCTGGCCCGGCGTGCGCGTCCTGGACGTGAGCGCCAGGATCGCGATGGGCGCGGCGGTCGGGTTGCGCTTGCGGTAGATCGGGTTGCTGCGCAGCGTGGCCGGCAGGTCGGCCCGCGCCGCGTTGATGGCTGCCTGCACCTCGCGCGCGGCGCTGTCGATGTTGCGCTTGAGATCGAACTGCAGGCTGATGCGGGTCGAGCCGTTCGAACTGGTCGAGGTGAGTTCGTTGACACCCGCGATCACGCCGAGACGGCGCTCCAGCGGCGTGGCCACGCTCGAGGCCATGGTGCTCGGGCTGGCGCCCGAGAGGCTGGCCGTGACCGAGATGGTGGGAAAGTCGACCTGCGGCAGCGGCGACACAGGCAGCACGAAGAACGCCGCGATCCCGGCCAGCGCAATGCCGATGGTCAGCAGCACCGTCGCGATCGGGCGTTCGACGAAGGGCCTGGACAGGTTCATGCGGCCGCAGCCTCCCGCTTGCGTCCGAACCGGCGGCCCAGCCGGTCGAAGGCCAGGTAGACCACCGGCGTGGTGAACAGCGTGAGCACCTGGCTCACCACCAGCCCGCCGAAGATGGCCAGGCCCAGCGGCCGCCGCAGCTCGGCGCCCTCGCCCCAGCCGAACATCAGCGGCAGCGCCGCGAAAAGCGCCGCCAGCGTGGTCATCAGGATCGGCCGGAAGCGCAGCAGCGCCGCCTGGTGGATGGCTTCGTGCGGCGACTTGCCCTCGCGCCGCTCGGCGTCGATGGCAAAGTCGATCATCATGATCGCGTTCTTCTTGACGATGCCGATCAGCAGGATGATGCCGATGATGCCGATCACGCCCAGGTCGTTGCCCGTGACCATCAAGGCCAGCAGCGCACCCACGCCGGCGGAGGGCAGCGTCGAGAGAATCGTCAGCGGATGGATGTAGCTCTCATACAGCACGCCCAGCACGATGTACACGCACACCACCGCCGCCAGGATCAGCCACAGCTGGTTGGAAAGCGATTTCTCGTAGGCCCCCGCTGCCCCCAGGAAGGTCATGGTCATGCTCGCGGGCATGCCGATCTCCCTGGCCGCCGCGCGAATGGCCGCCACCGACTTTCCGAGCGCCACGTTGTCGGCCGTGTCGAAGCCCACGGTGGCGGCCGGATACTGCGCCACATGCGTCACCTGCAGCGGCGCGGCCTGCTCGCGCACCGTGGCAATCGACGACAGCGTGGTGGCGCCGCCGCTGCCGGTGCGCAGTTGCAGGTTGCCCAGCAGCTGCGGCGAGGCCAGGGCCTCGCGCTGCGCTTCGAGGATCACGCGGTACTGGTTGGTCTCGGTGAAGATGGTCGAGACGATGCGCTGGCCGAACGCGCTGTAGAGCGTGTCGTCCACCGAGCTGGCCGTGACCGAGAGGCGCGAGGCCGTGTTGCGGTCGATGTCCACGTAGGCGGCCAGTCCCTTCGCGCCTGCGTTGGTAGTGGGGTTGCGCACCAGCGGTTCGGTGCGCAGGCGCTCCACCAGCTTCTGCGCCCAGGCATCGACGGTGTTGGTGTCCACCCCTTCGAGCGAGACGCGGAATTCGGTCGGGCCGGTCTCGGCGTCGATGGTCAGGTCCTGCGTGGGCTGCAGGTACAGCGTCACGCCGGCCACGGCCCGCACGCGCTCGCGCAGGCGCTGCATCGTGGCTTCCTGGTTGCCGCGGTCGGCGCGCATGTTGATGAGCATGCTGCCGGTGTTCAGCGCCGTGTTGTTGGCCGCATCCACGCCCACCACCGAGCTCACGCTGGCCACCTCGGGGTCGGCCAGGATCGCGTTGGCGGTCTGCTGCTGCAGCTCGGCCATGCGCGTGTACGACACATCCTGCGCGGCCTCGATGCGCGCCTGCAGCTGCCCGGTGTCCTGGGTCGGGAAAAGCCCCTTCGGAATCACCACGTAGAGCAGCACGGTCAGCGCCAGCGTGGCCACCGCCACGATGAGCGTCAGCGGCTGGTGGCGCAACACCCATTGCAGCCACACGTCGTAGCGGGCAATCACACCATCGAAGAAGCGCTGCACGCTGGCACCGAAGCGCCCGCCCTCCTCCGCCTGCGGCCTGAGCCAGCGCGCCGACATCATCGGCACCAGCGTGAGCGACACCACCGCGGAAATCAGGATGGTGATGGCCAAGGTGACCGCGAACTCGCGGAACAGCCGCCCCACCACATCGCCCATGAACAAGAGCGGAATCAGCACCGCGATGAGCGACACCGTGAGAGAGATGATGGTGAAGCCGATCTGCGTGGCCCCCTTGAGCGCCGCCTTGAACGGCGGATCGCCCTCCTCCAGGTAGCGCGCGATGTTCTCGATCATCACGATCGCGTCGTCCACCACGAAGCCGGTGGCAATGGTCAGCGCCATCAGGCTCAGGTTGTTGAGGCTGTAGCCCAGCAGGTACATCAGCCCGCAGGTGCCCACGAGCGAGATCGGCACCGCCAGGCTGGCAATCACCGTGGCGCGCACGCTGTGCAGGAAGAAGAAGATCACCAGCACCACCATCACCACGGCCAGCCCGAGCTCGAGCTGCACGTGCGAGACCGAGGCCCGGATGCCGGTGGTGCGGTCGCTCAGCACCTCCACCTTGAGCGAGCCCGGCAGCGAGGCCTGCAGCTCGGGCAACTGCTTCTTGATGGCGTCGACCGTGCCGATCACATTGGCGCCCGGTTGCCGCTGCACATTCAGGATGATGGCCGGGTAGAGCACAGGCCGCTGTTCTCCCGCGCGTAATGCGGCCCAGGCGCCCAGCTGCGTGTTCTCGGCGCCGTCGACCACGCGCGCCACGTCGGTCATGCGCACCGGCGCGCCGTTCTTCCACGCGACGATCAGGTTCTTGTAGTCGTCCGCCGTCACGAGCTGGTCGTTGGCGTTGATGGTGTAGGCCCGACGAGGTCCGTCGAAGCTGCCCTTGGCGCTGTTGGCATTGGCCGCGCTGATCGCGCTGCGCAGCGTGTCCAGCCCGATGCCCACCGACGCGAGCGCGTTGGTGTCGGCCTGGATGCGCACCGCCGGCCGCTGTCCGCCCGAAAGCGACACCAGCCCCACGCCGCTGACCTGGCTGATCTTCTGCGCGAGCCGCGTGTTCACGAGGTTCTGCACCTCGGTGAGCGGCATGGTCTGGGAGCTCACGGCCAGCGTGAGGATGGGTGCGTCGGCCGGGTTCACCTTGGCGTACACGGGCGGCGCCGGCAGGTCGGCCGGCAGCAGCGATCCGCCGGCATTGATGGCGGCCTGCACCTGCTGCTCGGCCACGTCCAGCGTCTGGTCGAGCGCGAACTGCAGCGTGACGATCGACACGCCTGCCGAGCTCACCGAGCTCATGCGGTTGAGCCCCGCCATCTGGCCGAACTGGCGCTCGAGCGGGGCCGTGACGGTGCGGCTCATGACCTCGGGGCTGGCGCCGGGGTAGAGGGTCTGCACCTGGATGGTCGGGTAGTCGACCTGCGGCAGCGCGGCCAGCGGCAAGAGCCGCAGGCCCACCAGGCCGGCCAGCACGATGGCCACCATCAGCAGCGCCGTGGCCACCGGCCGTTCGATGAAGGGGCGGGAGGGGCTCATCGCGAACGCGCTCGCTTGTTCCGGGGGTTGTTGTGGCGGCTGCTCTTCATCATTGCGGCGGACGCTGGCGCCGCCGCTCTCCACCGCCTTCGCCGCGCTGTCCGCGCGGGCCCGAGGCCGCACCGTGCGGCCCGGATGCGCCGCCGCGCGGGCCTGCCGCGGGCCGGTCGCCCTGCAGCTGCACGACCGCGCCGTCCTTGATGCGGTCGCCGCCCTCGGTCACCACGTTCTCGCCGGCCTTCAGGCCCGAGGTGATGGCCACCACCTCGACGTTGGCCTCGCCGCGCTTCACCGCGCGCATCGACACCGTGCGGTCCTCGTTGATCACATAGACGTAGTCGCCGTTGGGGCCGGTGCGCACCGCCGTCACCGGCACCACCACCGCGCGCACCTTGCGCAGCAGCATCTGCACGTTGACGAACTGGCTCGGGAACAGCGTGGTCTGCGCATTGCCGAAGCGCGCCTTGGCCTTCACCGTGCCGGTGGTGGTGTCGACCACGTTGTCGAGCGTGGAGAAGGTGCCCGTGTCGAGCGTTGCCGCGCGGGTGCGGTCGAAGGCGGTGACCGGCAGCGGCTCGCCCTTGGCAAGCTGCGCCTGGATGTCGGGCACGCGGTCCTGCGGCATCGAGAACTGCACGTCGATCGGGTTCATCTGCGTGATGACCGCGATGCCGGTGGTCGCGTTGGCCGTCACGGTGTTGCCCGCATCCACCGCGCGCAGGCCGATGCGGCCGGCCACCGGCGCTGTGATGCGGGTGTAGTCGAGGTTCAGCTTGGCGGCGGCCTCGGCCGCCAGGTCGGTGGTGACCGTGCCTTCGAGCTGGCGGACCAGCGCGGCCTGGGTGTCGACGTCCTGCCGGGCGATGGAGTCCTGTCCCAGCAGGGTGCGGTAGCGCGCCAGCGTGACGCGCGCGGCATCGAGCTGCGCCTCGTCGCGCTGGCGCGTGCCGCGGGCCTGCATCAGCGCCTGCTCGTAGGGCCGCGGATCGATGCGGGCGAGCAGCTGGTTCTTTGCCACGGTCTGCCCTTCCGTGAACAGCACTTCGGTCAGCACGCCGCCGACCTGCGCCTTGAGCGTGATGGTCGCGAGCGGCGTGACCGTGCCGAGCGCATCGATGGTCACCGGCAGCTCGATCTCGCGCGCCGCCGCATGGCCCACCGTGACGGTCGCGCCGCCGAAGCCCGGTCCGCCGGCAGGGCTGCCCTTGCGGTTGATCAGATACCAGGCGCCGCCCCCCAGCACCAGCAGCAGCACCAGCGCAATCAGGCTGCCGAGCCAGAGCCTGCGGCGCGAGGGTGGCCGTGCAGGCGGGGACGAAGAAGGTGGGGTTGCCGGTTGGACAGCAGGCGAATCGCCGGAAGAAGGCTCGGAGTTCGGTGATTCCATGGGGTGTGGCAGTGCGCAAGTACAGCCGCTAGTGGAGCGCCGCATCGTAGCGCGCCTGTCTTATGAACCGTAAAGCGCCGGTAAAGCTGCGGACAAGGGCTGCATTTCGCGCCGGTTCGCCGCAGCTCGCGCCGCCGCTCCGCATTTCGTCGCAGGAGCGTGGCGGCGGCGCCGGGGCGCCGGCACAGTCCGCTCCATCGAATCGTCTTTTCAACCGGAGAAACGCCATGCTGCTGCAAATCATTCTTCACACCCCGAAGTGGGTCTTCGCCGTTTTCGTGCTGCTCCTGTGGCTTGGCTGCAAGCAGCTGATGTCCGGCAGCGTCAGCCTGGCCAAGGTCACGCTGATGCCGATTGCCATGACCGGCCTCTCGCTGGCCGGCGTGATCTCGGCCTTCGGCGATTCGCCCGGCGCCCTGCTCGGCTGGGCCGTGGCGGCGGCCGCCCTGGTGCTGGTGGTGCTGCAGCAGCCGCTGCCCGCCAGCACGCGCTACGACCGGGCCACCCGCGAATTCCATCTGGCCGGCAGCGTGGTGCCGCTGCTGCTGATGATGGGCATCTTCTTCACCAAGTACGTGGTGGGCGTGGCCTTGGCCATGCACCCCGAGCTGCGGCAGCAGGCCGGCTTCAGCGTCGCCGTTCCCATGGTGTACGGCGCCTTCAGCGGCGTGTTCGCGGCGCGGGCGGTGCGGCTGTGGAAGTTGGCGATCCGTAGCGACGCCATGGCCGTGGCCGCCCGCGCAGCCTAAGATCGCCGCCGGCCACACTCCAGGAACCGCCATGACAGTGCTCTTTCTGATCCTCAAGATTGCCGTCTCGGTGGTGCTGGCCGCCTCCATCGCAGAGGCGCTGGTGCTGTCGTGGCGCCATGGATGGCGCAGCTACGACTGGAAGGCCGCCGGCGTTTCGGTGGTCGACTTCCTGGTGCGCGAGTACCCGCTGCGCTGGCTGCTGCCGCTCGCCCTCTGGACCGGCGCCATGGACTGGTTCTGGAACCACCGCCTCTTCACGCTGCCCATGGGCCACTGGAGCGGCTGGGTCGCCTGCTTCATCGGCCAGGAGTTCTGCTACTACTGGTACCACCGCGCGGCTCACCGGGTGCGCTGGTTCTGGTGCACGCATGCCATCCATCATTCGCCGAACCAGCTCAACCTGTCGGCCGCCTACCGTTTCGGCTGGACGGGCAAGCTCACCGGCACGCTCGCCTTCTTCATGCTCGCGCCGCTTTTGGGCATGCCGCCAAAGGTGATCCTGCTGATGCTCACGCTGAACCTGCTGTACCAGTTCTGGATCCACGCGGCCTGGATTCCGAAGCTCGGCCCGCTGGAATGGGTGCTCAACACGCCATCGGCCCACCGCGTGCACCATGCCTCGAACCTGGAATACCTGGACGGCAACTACGGCGGCGTGCTGATCGTGTTCGACCGCCTGTTCGGCACCTACATTCCGGAGCGCGCCGACCTGCCCTGCCGTTATGGGCTGGTGAGGCCGATCACCTCCAACAACCTCTTCGAGATCGAGTTCACCCACTGGCGCGCGCTGCTGCGCGACCTGCGCTCGGCGCGCTCGGTGCGGGCTTTCGCCGGCTACCTGCTCAAGCCGCCGGGCTGGCGGCCCGACGGGCCGGGCGAGACGACCGAGGAGCTGCGGCGGCGGGCTGCGCTGCAGCCGCCATCATCACCGTCATCAACCGCCGCCACTCTCATTCCCGTCCAGTTCAAGGAGCTGTCATGAACCCCGTTGCATCCCGTTCGGATTCGTCTCTTCCCGACATCGAAAAGCTCGCCCGCCGCCGCGCCGGCGCCAAGATGGGCTGGTACATCCATGCCTTCGTCTATGTGCTGGTGAACCTCGCTCTGGTGGCGCTCTCCGCATCGCGCGGCCACACCTGGGCCGTGTATCCGCTCATGGGCTGGGGCCTGGGCCTCCTGATCCACGGCGCCGTGATCTGGTTCGTTGCGCCCGGCGGCAACTTCCATGACCGGCTGGTGGAGCGCGAACGGCGGGCGCTGCGCTCCGGAACCCGCGGATGAGTGCCGAAGCGCTCCCCCGTTTCCGCGCGGAGAACATCCGGAGCATGCTGCGGCATGGCCTGATCACTGTCGTGTTCTGCTGCTTCATTGCCGCCGCGCTGGCCATCACGCAGCACGGGAACTGGGATGCGCAGATGGTGTATTCGCTGTCGATCGGGCTGATCAGCTGGCTCTTCATCGACGTGGGCCGGCTGCTGATCAGCGGCCACCGGGAGATCCTCTGGCCGTCCGGCCCCTGGGGCTATCTGCTGGTGGCGGGCGGCGTGACTGTGGGCTTCCTCGGGGGCAACGCCATCGGCGACGCGTGGACCCACCAGCCCCTGCTCGACTTCGGCAGCTTCACGGAACGCAAGCTCGCAACCACGATCGTCATCACCGTGACGGCCACCGTCTGCATGTGCTTCTTCTTCTACAGCCTGGGCCGGAGCAAGCACCTGCGCAGCCAGATCGAGCTGGCGCAGCGCAATGCCACCGAGGCACGCCTCAAGCTGCTCGAAACGCAGCTCGAGCCGCACATGCTGTTCAACACGCTGGCCAACCTGCGCGTGCTGATCACCACCGATCCGCCGCGCGCCGTGGCCATGCTCGACCGCCTCAACAACTACCTGCGCATGACGCTCAGCGGCTCGCGCGCACTTGCGCATCCGCTCGCGGCCGAGTTCGAACGGCTGGCCGACTACCTCGAGCTGATGTCCGTGCGCATGGGCGAGCGACTGCGCTACACGCTCGATCTGCCCGCCGAACTGCGTGACGCGCCGGTGCCGCCGCTGCTGCTGCAGCCGCTGGTCGAAAACAGCATCCGCCACGGGCTCGAACCCAAGGTCGAAGGCGGCGCGATCGATGTGCGTGCGCGGCAGCTCGACGGCCGGTTGATCGTCGAAGTGCGCGATACCGGCGTCGGCCTCGATGCAGCGCAAACTTCCGAAGGCAGCGGCTTCGGGCTCGAGCAGGTGCGCGAACGGCTTGCCACCGTGTATGGCGACCAGGGCCGCATGAGCCTGGCCGCCGGCCCTTCGGGCGGAACCCTTGCCACACTCAGCTTTCCATTGCAGCCCCGTCCATGAATCCCACCGCCCTCATCGCCGAAGACGAACCGCTGCTCGCCCAGGCCCTCAAGGCCGAACTCGCTGCCGCATGGCCCGGACTGCAGGTGCTCGCCACCACGGGCGACGGCCGCAGCGCCGTACAGGAGGCGCTGCGCCTGCTGCCACAGGTGCTGTTCTTCGACATCCGCATGCCGGGCCTCGACGGCCTGGGCGCCGCCGCCGAGCTGGCCGAACGCTGGCCTGTGGACGAGGCGCCCATGCCGCAGCTGGTCTTCGTGACTGCGTACGACGAATATGCCGCCCGCGCCTTCGAAGCCCAGGCCATCGACTACGTGCTCAAGCCCGTGCAGCCCGAGCGTTTGCGCAAGACCGTGCTGCGGCTTCAGCAGGCGCTGGCTGCGCAGCAGCAGGCAAAGCCAGCGCCCGCCGCCGCCGACGAGGCGCTCGAGCGCACGCTTGCGCAATGGCGCGAGGTGCTTGCCGCCGCAGCAGGCAACGGCGCGTCGGCGCCGCCCGCCACTTCCACCGCCCTGCTGAAGATGATCGCCGCCAGCGACGCCGGCGGCAGCACCGTGCGCATGGTTCCGATCGAAGAGGTGCTGTATTTCGAGGCCGCCGACAAATACATCCGCGTGCTGACCGCCGCGCACGAATACCTGATCCGCACGCCGCTCAAGCAGTTGCTGACCCAGCTCGATCCCGAAACCTTCTGGCAGGTGCATCGCGCGGTGGTGGTGCGCAGTTCGGCCATCGAGGCCGTGCACCGCGACGAGGCCGGCAAGCTGCACCTCGACCTGCGCGGCCGGCCCGAAAAAATCCCTGTCAGCCGGCTCTACGGCCACCTGTTTCGCGCCATGTGAAATGGCGGGCACGGCGCGGGCGCATAAAAAAAGCCGACCCCGGAAGGTCGGCCTTTCTTATTGGGCGGATGTTTGCCGCCTGCGGAACCGCTCAACGCCAGTGGCGATGGCCGTGGTAGTAGCCACGCGGACCGTAGTAGCGCGGCGGTCCGTAGTAAGCCGGCGGCGCGTAGTACACCGGGGCCGGACGGTAATAGACCGGCGGCGGCGGACGGTAGTACACGGGCGGCGGCGGTGCGTAGTACACCGGCGCAGGGGCCGCATAGACCGGGGCCGGGTAGTAGGCCGGAGCGCCCACGCCCACGGCAACTCCTGGCAGACCCACGCCGATCGACCAGCTCACGTCGCCACGGGCACTGGCCGAGGTGGCCGCAAACAATGCACCGGCTGCCACGGCACCCGCGGCGGCCCATTTGAAGAAGGTTGAACGTGTGAGGCTCATGATGTTGGACTCCTTGTTGGGGCGTTTTCCGCCCATGTGTGTATTGAACGCGCCAAATGCAAAGCGGTTGCCCGCCGCAATGTGAAGAACGTAGCCAAAGGTAACTGGCAGGGGGTGCGTTCTAGAATGCCGCAATGACCTCCCCGACCGACAAAGACAGCGCAAAAACAGCCGCTGCACCGAGCAATTTCCTGCGCCACGTGATCGAAAACGACCTTGCGCAGGGGGCCTATTCTGGCCGCAAATGGGGTGGCTCGCCCGGCGACGCCGCCCATCACGCCCAGGGCATGGCCGACCCGGCCAGGGTGCGCATGCGCTTTCCGCCCGAGCCCAACGGCTACCTGCACATCGGCCATGCCAAGAGCATCTGGCTGAATTTCGAACTGGCCAGGGAATACGGCGGCGTCTGCCACCTGCGCTTCGACGACACCAACCCCGAGAAGGAAGAGCAGGAATACGTCGACTCCATCCGCGACGCCGTCCGGTGGCTCGGCTACGAAACCTTCCTGGCCGACCGCCCGAGCGCCCCGGGCACCCTGCAGCCGCATGAATACTTCGCGAGCGACTACTTCGACTTCATGTACCGCGCCGCCGAATACCTGATCGGCGCGGGCCTGGCCTACGTGGACGAGCAAAGCGCCGAGGAAATCCGCGCCAACCGCGGCGACTTCAACACGCCCGGCACCGACAGCCCGTTCCGCAGCCGCAGCGTGGAAGAAAACCTCGCCCGCTTCCGCGCCATGCAAGCCGGCCAGCTGCCCGACGGCGCCGCCATCCTGCGCGCGAAGATCGACATGGCGAGCCCCAACATCAACATGCGCGACCCCGCGCTCTACCGCATCCGCCGGGCCACCCACCACAACACCGGCGACAAGTGGTGCATCTACCCGATGTACACCTTTGCGCACCCCATCGAGGACGCGCTCGAGCAGATCACCCATTCCATCTGCACGCTCGAATTCGAAGACCAGCGCCCCTTCTACGACTGGCTACTCGACCGCCTGGCCGAAGGCGGCCTGATCGCCAGCCCGCATCCGCGCCAGTACGAGTTCGCGCGCCTCAACGTCACCCACGTGCTCACCAGCAAGCGCAAGCTGCGCCAGCTGGTCGAGGAAAAGCACGTCGACGGCTGGGACGACCCGCGCATGCCCACCCTCGCGGGCCTGCGCCGCCGCGGCTACACGCCCGAGGCGCTGCGCCTGTTCTGCGAACGCAGCGGCACCACCAAGTCCGGCGGCTGGATCGACTACGCGAGCCTGGAAGCCGCGCTGCGCGACACCCTCGACCCCATCGCGCCGCGCGCCATGGCCGTGCTCGACCCGGTCAAGCTGGTGATCACCAACTGGGGCGAACTGATGGGCGGCGACGAGGTGCTCGACGACTGCTCCGCCCCTGTGCATCCGCACCACCCCGAGATGGGCAAGCGCGAGTTCAAGCTCGGCCGCGAGGTCTGGATCGAAAGCACCGACTACGAGGACGTGCAGCCCAAGGGGTTCTTCCGCCTCTTCCCCGGCAACAAGGTGCGGCTGAAGTACGGCCACGTCATCGAATGCACCGGCGCCACGCGCGATGCCAGCGGCAAGCTCGTCGAAGTGCAGGCCACGCTGGTGCCCGACACCAAGAGCGGCACGCCCGGCGCGGACGCCATCAAGGTGAAGGGCAACATCACCTGGGTGGCCGCGGCCGATGCGGTCGAGGCCGAGGTGCGGCTCTACGAGCGCCTGTTCGCGGCGGCCAATCCCGGCAGCGGCGATCTGCTCGACGAACTCAACAAGGCGAGCCTGGAGGTTTGCTCCGCGTACGTCGAACCGTCGCTGGCCAAGGCGCAGGACGGTGTGGCGTTCCAGTTCGAGCGGCACGGGTACTTCGTGCTCGATGCGAAGGCAAGTGCCGATGGCAAGCGCGTGTTCAATCGCGCTGCAGGCATGCGGGACAGCTGGGGCAAGTAGCCGCCCTCTGTCTGCACAAAGCCGGCGGCCGCGATGGCGCCGGCTTTTTTGTCATTCATTCGTGCCGTTTGTAGACCACGCCCAGCACCGCGCTGTTTTCATCCGTCGTGCACAGCGCCGGTCGCCCCTGCGCGCCGATCTTCAGACTGACCGTGTAGACGCCGTCGCGCGGCGTCGTGCCCTTGTCCGCAAGAACGCTCGACGCCGGCACTCGAAATTCGCGCGCGGCCGCGGCCACGCAGTTCCTGATGCTCGCCTCGGGCGCGCCGCCTACACGGATCGCGGTGCTGTTGCACCCGGCGGCCACGGCGGCCGCGCTTACCATCAAGACCCATCGGCCCAGTGCTCGGATGTTCATTTCCGGTCCCCTTGTGTTCGCTGCGCCCTTGTTTGTTCGCTTCGCAAGCCTTGAGTTCAACGCCATGCATCCCTCGCTTCCCGATTCCCGCTCGACCGGCCTCGACCGCCGCTGCGCCCTGCTCGGCACCTTCGGCCTCATGGCATTGGCCTCGACGCACGCCGGTGCGGCTCCCTCGCCCCGAAAGAAGCCGCCGGAGGTCTGGCCGCATGCATCCCAGGTACCGGGCGGCGTGGCCCGCCTGTCGCTCGGTCCCGCAGCCCGGCGCCCGAAGGCCTTCTCCGGCGACGTGCCGTTGCTGGTGGTGGGTGATGCCATCGAGTGGACCGCACTGGTGGGCATTCCGCTCGCGGCCGTGCCGGGCGAGGCGAGCATCGCCGTACGGTACGAGGGCGGCAATGAAAAGCAGATCGCCTACACGGTGAGCCCCAAGCAATACCGCGAGCAGCGCCTGACGGTGCCGCCGCGCACCGTCGACCTGTCGCCCGAGGACGAGGCACGCTACGAACGCGAACGCGCGCACCTGGCCGCCGTGATGGCCACCTTCACCGATCTGCGGCCCGATGCCTCGCTGCAGATGCGCGTCCCCGTGCCGGGCCGCCGTTCCAGTTCGTTCGGCCTGCGCCGCGTGTTCAACGGCCAGTCGCGCAATCCGCACAGCGGCATGGACATCGCGGCCGGCACCGGCACGCCCGTGCTGGCGCCGCTGCCGGGACGCGTGATCGACACCGGCGACTATTTCTTCAACGGCGGCACGGTATGGCTCGACCATGGCGGCGGCCTGCTGACCATGTATTGCCACCTGAGCCGCATCGACACAAAGGTGGGCGATGTGCTGAAGACCGGCGAGCAGCTGGCGGCCGTGGGCGCCACCGGGCGCGTGACGGGGCCGCATCTGCACTGGTCCGTGATGCTCAATCGGGCGATGGTGGATCCGGCGCTGTTTATTTCGACCTGATTCTTCGAGCACGAAGCGCAGCACCTTCTGCTGTACTTGCCCTTAACGCCTGCTTGCCTCATAAACTCGCCTGACTCACACGAGGGGCGGGGTCGAGGCAATGGCTAAACAAACAAGAACCGAGCGACGCCGCGAGCGCGCGAGGCAGGAGCTTGCCGGCAAGGGCTGGACTGCGATCGCCATCGGCGTCCTAATGCTGATGATCGTTCCTGCCTTCGTGCAAGGCCCCTTCGGGAACATGCTCGGGCCGGCTCTTCGGCCGGTCGGCTGGATGGCGTTGGCCCTTGGAGCGGTGCTGCTGGGCATTCACTACCTCACCGGCCGTGGCACGACATCCCTGAAGGTGGAACAAGCATCGGCCCTTAAATCGGCTCGACCGTCCGCATCTTCCGCTTCGAGGCGCGAGCCGGTCTTTGCCCCCGAACCGACCTTGTCTGCGGAGGAGACCGCGCCACGACAGGAGCAGCAATGGAGCGCCGCCGTGCTCTTCGCCATCGAGTGGCGCCGCTTCGAGGCATTGTGCGAAGCCTTCTACGCCCAGGCCGGATTTACCACCCGAAGCCAATCGCACGGCCCTGACGGCGGTGTCGATATCTGGCTTCAGTCCAAGCACATCGTTGCGCCGCGCATCGTGCAATGCAAGCATTGGCGCAACACGCAGGTCGCGCTGAAGGACATGCGCGAATTTCTCGGTGTGATGGCATCGCACAAGCTGCAGAACGGGACGTTCGTCACCAGTTCGACCTTCACCCGGGAAGCGCTGGCGTTTGCCAAAGCCAATGGTATCCAGGCGCAGGACGGTGCTGCATTGCTCAAATTAATTCACCTTCGTACGCCCGAGCAGCAGGCAGCGCTGCTCGCGGTGGCTTATGAGGGCGAATACTGGCGGCCAACTTGCGCCAGTTGCGGCACGAAGATGATGGAGCGGCCAGCCAAGGGCAATCGCGGCGCCTTCTGGGGATGCAACAACTATCGGCGCTGCGGAGCCAAACCTATCTGGAAAGCCAAAACGCCGAATCCGGCCTGACTCCCACTAATGGGAATGCAGTACTATTAACCCAAAGGAGATTGCCCCGCGCGCTGGTTGTACGGAGGCCGCACCATCGATGCGTTTCACCGTTGTTCTTCTTGCCTGCACCATGGCTCTGTCGGGCTGCATGATCGTTCGCAATCCCACGCCGCAGGAGTTGTCCGCACTCGATGACCCACCATTCGAGGTTCAGTCCAAAGTTGCGCACCTTTTGCCAAAGGCGGAGGCCTGGTATTCAGAGACAGAGATTCAACTTGCGCCTCTTGGGCGCTCTCTTACAGCGGACGAGGTAAGAACTGCGATTGAACTCGGCGTGACCGAACCGGAAAAAGTTCGGGTGGTCGTGCTTGACGAATTTCCGATGCCCAAGGACGAGCAACTACTCGCCGAAGCGAAGAAGCATGGTCTGGGCGGTTGGGCCGAAGGTGGCCGCAGTAATGGCCGCGTCATCTTGCTGAAGCCACGGGTTACGCATTCCCCCGTGGTGCTTCGGCATGAACTGGTTCATCTCGCCCAACAGGATCGGATGGGGCGCACAGCATTCTTGCGCCGCTACCTGATAGAACTTGAGATGATGGGCTACGCTAGATCGCCCCTTGAGCTGGAAGCATATGCAAAGCAAGGGGCACGTTAGATCGGCTTCGTCAGGTACACCGCCTCGCGCCCCACGATCACCCGCTGCGCGGGCATGAAGATCGTGCACTCGTCGCAGGGCGCGCGGATCTCGTCCGGGCCGTTGGTGGCGATCAGCTCGCCCTTGGCAAAGGTCTCGAAGCCGATCAGCGGGCGCACGAACGCGAAGTTTTCCGACTTGATGACGTGGGTCTGCAGCAGTTCGAAGCGGCGCTGCGGGCCGGGTGCCGGCACGGCGGGGTCCTTGTCGATGAGGCCGAAGTGCGCCAAAAAGTCGAGCGAGATGGCGGTGGCCAGCTCGGACGCCGAGCGCAGGAAGTGCTGGCCGCATTCGGCGACCAGCGCCACGCCCTTGCCATCGGGCAGGCCGTGGCGGCCATGCTGGATCAGCGGGGTGCCGGAGCCCAGGCCGTCGGGCATGACCAGGTGCACCGACGGACGGCCGATGGCCAGCGCCGCTTCGGCATTGCGATCGAACGCGGGATACACCCAGAACGGAATCACCGGCTGGCTGGTGGAGTGGATGTCCAGGATGTGGTCGGCCGCGCTCACCACCGGGCGCAGCGCGCGGGCGCGGCGCAGCTCCGGGCTGTCCTCGGTGCCGTCGAGCCATTCGGGCGACCAGATGCGGTTGAGGTTGTGCACCAGCTGGCGGCTGTCGAAAGGCAGCGCCTGGTCGAAGGATTCGTACGCCTCCACGTTGGCAAAGCTCACGGTGAGCGTGCCGATCTTCGGGCGCACCTGGGTGTCGAGCAGGTGCGTGGCGGCGGTCATGCCGCAGATTTCATTGCCGTGCGTGAGCGCGTTGATCAGCACGTGCGGGCCCGGCTTGCCGGACTCGAAGCGGTGCACGTAGTCGATGCCGACGTTGCCCTTGCGGTAGGCGGAGAGGTCGCGCGGGAGGACTTCGAGGGCGGGGGGAGATTGGGTCATGTTGGCGTGGGGTGTGGAACGGAGCGGTCGGGCGAGTTTGCTACAGCGCGCACATTCGTGCTGCTGGCGCGGCAACACCTGCCCGCGCCGTTCAACCTTCAGCCGGCTGGCTGTCTATCGCAGCTGCTGGTAATCCACAGGCACCCAGACATAGCCCTTGCCCTCGGCCCGCACATGGCCCAGCCCCGGGAACGGCAGGTGCGCGCTGCCGACCAGGTAGCGCCCCTTGGCCGCATCGGCATAGGCCTTCTTGCGCTCCGCCGCCGCCGGCTTCGAGTCGACGTCGAACGAGATGGTGATCTGCGGCTGCGCGAACTGCACGGCGGCCACGTGCACCAGGTCGCCCCACAGCACCAGCTTCTGGCCCTTGGACTCGACCACGTAGATGTTGTGGCCCGGCGTGTGGCCGTGGGCAGGCACGGCCTTGATGCCGGGCAGCAGGTCGGTGCTGCCCTTCATGCCCTTGAACTTGCCGGCCTCCACATACGGGTTCAGCGAGGCCATCGCACCCTGGAAGAAGCCCTTCATCTCGGCGGAGGCCTTCTCCAGGTTGCCCTTGTCCAGCCAGAAGTCGGCGTCTTCCTGGCCGGCGTGGATGGTGGCGTTGGGGAACACCAGCTTGCCGTCCTGCACGAGGCCGCCGACATGGTCGCCGTGCATGTGGGTGATGAGCACGTCGTCGACCTGCTCGGGCTGGTAGCCCGCAGCCTTGAGGTTGGCCTGCAGGCTGCCGAGCGTGGGGCCGAACAGGCCGCCGGCACCGGTGTCGACCAGCACCAGCTTGCTGCCGGTATTGATGAGATAGCCGTTCACCGAGGTGGGCACAGTGTCTTTCTCGAAGCCGCGATCGAGCAGCTTGCCGACCTGTGCCTGCGTGGTGTTGGTGAGCAGCTTCCTGGGCTCCAGGTCGATGGTGCCGTCGAACAGCGCCGTCACCTCGAAGTCGCCGAGCATCGTGCGGTAGAAGCCCGGCGCCTGGGTCTTGACCTGCGGGGCGCCGGCGTGGGCTGCAAACGAAAGCATCAGCATGCTGCCGGCCATTGCGGCAATGCCGCGTCGCAGCCAGCGGGTGGATGTTGTCATGGGTTCTTCTCCTCGGGCGGTTGCAAAGGGCGCCGAGAATAGCCCAAGCCGATCTACCGCGCAGCACTCACCAATTGACCTCCCGCTCCGGCGTCGCCGAGATGTGGTGGATCGACAGGTCGGCGCCGTCGTATTCCTCTTCCTGCGTGAGGCGCAGCCCCAGCGTGGCCTTGAGCGCGCCGTAGACCGCCGCGCCCGCCAGCGCCGCCCATGCCACACCCATCAAGGTGCCGATGAGCTGCGCCCACACGCTCACGCCGCCGATGCCGCCCAGCGCCTGGGTGCCGAAGATGCCCGCCGCGATGCCGCCCCAGGTGCCGCACAGGCCGTGCAGCGGCCAGACGCCGAGCACGTCGTCGATCTTCCACTTGTTCTGCGTGAGCGTGAACATCACCACGAAGATGGCGCCGGCCACGCCACCCACCACCAGCGCGCCCAGCGGATGCATCAGGTCGGAACCCGCGCACACGGCCACCAGCCCGGCGAGCGGGCCGTTGTAGACGAAGCCGGGGTCGTTCTTGCCCAGCGCCAGCGCCACCAGCGTGCCGCCGACCATTGCCATCAGCGAATTGACAGCCACCAGGCCGGAGATCTTGTCGATGCTCTGCGCGCTCATCACGTTGAAGCCGAACCAGCCCACGCACAGCACCCAGGCGCCCAGCGCCAGAAAGGGAATGTTCGAGGGCGGATGCGCGCTCAGCGAGCCGTCGCCGCGGTAGCGGTTGCGGCGCGCGCCCAGCAGCAGCACGGCCGGCAGCGCGAGCCAGCCGCCCACCGCGTGCACCACGACCGAACCGGCAAAGTCATGGAACTCGCTGCCCGTGGCCGAGGCGATCCAGGCCTGGATGCCGAAGGCCTTGTTCCAGGCAATGCCCTCGTACAGCGGATAGACAAAACCGACAATGACCGCCGTAGCGATCAATTGCGGCCAGAACTTGGCGCGTTCGGCGATGCCGCCCGAAATGATCGCCGGAATCGCCGCCGCAAAGGTGAGCAGGAAGAAGAACTTCACGAGCTCGTAGCCGCTCCTGGCCGCAAGCTCGGTGGCCCCCACGAAGAAGTGGGTGCCATAGGCCACGCCATAGCCCACGAGAAAGTACACGATGGTCGAGACCGAGAAGTCGACCAGGATCTTGACCAGCGCATTGACTTGGTTCTTCTTGCGCACGGTGCCCAGTTCCAGGAAGGCGAAACCGGCATGCATGGCCAGCACCATGATCGCGCCGAGAAGGATGAACAGCGCGTCTGCGCCCTGTTTGAGTGCGTCCATTGGAGCTTCTTGCAGTTTTTGGTTTTGAATTGGTGCATGCACCCGAATTGCTCGGGCCAGCGCCGCAAGAAAGCAAAAATGGTGCCTAAAAGCTCATTAGTGGTGCGTCACAGGTGGAAATGGGCGTTCCCAGTGCAGCGTTCGCACCGGAACAGGACGGATCGGCCCCAATCAGCTCGCCCCGGCGCGCAAGGCCTCGCGATAGCGCCGGCTGCACGGCACCGTGCTGCCATCGTGCATGTGCAGCCGGGCATCGCCCCCGTCGAGCGGCTCGATTTCCTTGATGCGGCCAAGATTGACCGCATGGCCTCGGTGCACGCGCACGAAATGGGCGGGGTCGAGCTGCGCCAGAAAATCGGTGAGCGTGGCGCGCAGAAGGTAGTCGTGGCCGTTGACGTGCAGGCCGACGTAGTTGCCTTCGGCCTGGAGCCAGTCGATGTCGCTCGCGGCAATGAGGAATTCGCGCCGCAGCTTGCGCACCAGGAAGCGCTCGGGGCGCGCGGGCGGCGCAACTGCCTGATGGGCTTCGGCGGGCTCGGCGGCCGCTGCTGCCGCCGCCTCGGGCGGGTCGAGCACGCGCGCCTCGCCCTGCAGCCGCAGCATGAACACACCGTAGGCCCAGATGCCGAACACCATCGACAGGTAGGCGCGCACGTCCTTCAGGTATTCGTAGCCCCAGCGGCCGGTCCAGCCGGCGAAGTCGTAGCGCTCGCCGGCCGCCGCATAGACCATGGCGCGCAGCGCGAACATCGCCGCCACGTGCACCACGCTGAAAACGACGCTGGCCGCCAGGTGCCACCCCAGGTAGCGCAGCAGATGGGTGCGCGCCAGCGGCGACAGCCGGTGCTGGATGGCCACCACCGCCGGCACCAGTGCCAGCAGCACGAGGTGGCTCGACATCTCCCAGGTGACGATTTCCCACGCGGCGCGGGGCACGGCGCGGTCGCGCGCGTCGATCAGCGCCACGGTGGTGTTGAACACCGCCTGCAGCGCCATGAAGACGATCCAGAAGCCCACTTCCACGCGGCGGCGGATGGGTTCGTAGCGCTCGTACAGGTTCTTCCGGGAATCTGCCATGCCCGGGATTCTCGCGATCCGCGCTTCCCATGGGCGAATTTCGTCCCCGCAGGCCACCGCTCGTCACAAAAGGGCCGGGATCCGTCCCTTGTGCAGTCGGCGCGCGGCGGGTGGACGCAACCATCGACCGATGAGCACAACCCCAGCCCCCCTGCCCGACCGCCGGCACGACATCGACGCGCTGCGCGCGCTGGCCTTCCTGCTGGTCATCCTGTACCACGTGGCGATGTACTACGTGGCCGACTGGCCCTGGCATCTCAAGAGCCCGCATGCGGCCGAATGGCTGCAGTGGCCGATGCGCATGCTCAACCTCTGGCGCATGGACCTGGTGTTCCTGGTCTCGGGGGTATCGCTGGGCTTCCTGAGCCGCCACCAGGGCACCTGGGGCCTGCTGCGCAGCCGAGGCGTGCGGCTGATGCTGCCGCTGGCCTTCGGCATGGCGGTGGTCGTGCCCTACCAGGCCTATGCGCAGGGCGTGGCCAGCGGCCTGGTGGCGCCAGGCTTCGGCGCCTTCCTGCTGCGCTATCTTTCGATGGGCGATCCGTGGCCGAAAGCGGCCTTCGACGGCGCGGAGTTCGGCATCACCTGGAACCACCTCTGGTACCTGCCCTACCTGTTCAGCTACACGGCGCTCATCGCGCTGACGCTGCCGCTGTGGAAGTCGCCGGCCGGCCAATGGATGCGCCGCCGCTTCAACGGGCTGCGCGGCTGGAAGCTGCTGTTGCTGCCGGCGCTTCCGCTGCTGGCCTGGACGATGCTGCTGGCCCGGCACTTTCCGCCCACGCACAACCTGATCCGCGACTTTCACCTGCACAGCATCTACTTCACCGTGTTCCTGTACGGCTACTGGATGGGTGTGGACACGGGCGTGTGGCGCGAACTGGAGCGCCTGCGGCGGGTGTCGCTGGCACTGGCTGCGGCGGCGATCGCCACCTTCATCGCGCTGAGGCTCGGCGCCAAGGGGCCGCCTTCCGGCGTGCTGATGGACAGCCTGCGCGTGCTCTACCTGTGGCTGGCGGTCGCCACCATCCTCGGCCACGGACACCGCCACCTGAACCGACCGTGGCCGTGGCTGCGCTGGGCCAACGAGTCGGTGTACCCGTGGTACGTGCTGCACCAGACGCTGATCATCGCGGGCATTGCGCTGCTGGCTCCGCTCGCGCTGGGGCCGGTGCTGGAGCCCACGCTGCTGGTCGTGCTGACCATCGTGGGCTGCTGGCTGCTCACCGACGGGCTGATCCGCCGCTTCAACTGGCTGCGGCCGCTGTTCGGGCTCAAGCGCCGGCGCGCCGGCGGCAGGGCCGCAGTCACTTCGCCGGCGGAGGTTCTTGCACCGGAACCAGGATGGCGCTCCCCGTCGCCACGAGCTTGAGGCTGTCGCCATCGCCCTGGCCATAGAGTTCGGCGGTGGCGAACACCTGCTTGCGTCCGGCCTTCACCACCTTGCCGCGCGCAATGAAGGCACGGCCCAGCGCGGGCGACAAACAGTTCACCGAGAAGTGCGAGGCCAGCACGCGGCCGGCCACCGTGGCGGCCGCGAAGCCGCAGGCCGTGTCGAGCATGGCGCCGATGAGCCCCGCATGCAGGAAGCCGGCGTACTGGCCCATGTCTTCCTCGCGCCATTGCATGCGCAGTTCGGCTTCGCCTTCGGCCGCGCGGGTGACTTCGAAGCCGGCCCAGCGGTTGAAGGCGGCGGTCTTGTTGATAGCCTGGATGGTGTCGAGCATGGAAGGTCTCCTCTGGGCAGAAGTGCATCGGCGATGGGCACGGCCTACTTTATGAAGCGCAGCCGCCGCAGGTCGTCGCGCGTGCGACCGGCCGCGCCGCCGCGGTTGCATGGGCGACAGCAATGCCCGCGACGAAAAAATCCGCAATGACTTAACCCCGTTGGACGAGCCCGGCCGTATGAGTGGAGACAAGCCATCCATCCACTTCCGAAGGTTCTCCATGCAAGCACCCTCCACCGCCTTCCTTCTTCTCCGTGCCAGCTTCGCCGCCACCGCCTGGCTGGCGGCAAGCGCCGGCGCCCACGCGCAAGCCGCAGCCGACAACTCGCGCATCACCCAGGTCAAGGTCTACCCCGGCAGCGCCACCGTGGAGCGCGTCGCGCGCATTGCGGCCGGCAGCCGGTCGGTCACCTTCGCCTGCCTGCCCGCGGGCCTCGACGTACAGAGCCTGCAGGTGTCGGCCGGCGCATCGGTGCGCGTGGGCGAGACCTCGGTGCTGAGCGAGGCGCGCGAACTGTCGCCCCGCTGCGCCACCAGCGCGCTCGATGGCCGCATCCGCGAACTCGAGGACCAGAAAGCCGCGCTGCAGGCCGAGAACGACGCGCTCGGCATGGTGACGGGCTACCTGAAAGGGCTCTCGGGCGGCAGCGGCGAATCGGCCCAGGGCGCCCGCACGCCGATCGATGCGCGCAACCTCGCCGCGATGGCCGAGGCGATGCGCCGCACCGGGCAGGATTCGCTGCTCAAGCAGCACCAGATCCAGCGCAGGCAGGCCGACATCGACCGGCAGCTGAACCCGCTGCTGGCCGAACGCAAGCGCTCGCAAGGCCATGGCGCGCAGGTGATGGCCGTGACCGTGACGCTGGCCGCCAGCGCCGATGCCGACGTGAAGCTGAGCTACCAGGTCGCCGGCCCCGGCTGGACGCCCACTTACCGCGCGCTGCTCGACACCGCCACGAGCAAGGTGCGCATCGAGCGCCAGGCGCTGGTGGCGCAGGCCACGGGCGAAGACTGGCGCGGCGTGAAGCTGGTGCTCTCCACCGGCCAGCCGCGCCGCGAGACCGCGGGCCGCACGCCCAGCGCGTGGCGCATCGGCATCGAGCCGCCGCCGCGTGTCCAGGGGGGCATGCCCGCGATGATGGCGGCGCCCGCGCCCGCCGCATCCGCCGACCGGCGCGCCATGGCCGAAGCCACGGAGCCTCTGTTCGACGTCAACGTGTTCGACAACAGCTTTGCCACCGAATTCGCGGTGCGCCAGAGCATCGACGTGCCCTCCAGCGGCCAGCGCGTGACGCTGGCACTGGGCCAGCACGAAGACACGGCCAAGCTCGCGGCCCGCACCAGCCCGCGCGTGGACGCCAGCGCCTTCCTGGTGGCCGAGCTTGCGCAGCCGGCAGGCGTCTGGCCGGCCGGTCCGCTGCAGCTCTACCGCGACGGCAACTTCGTCGGCAGCGGCCGCTGGAGCGCGCCGAGCGACGCCAGGCTCACGCTGTCCTTCGGCCGCGACGAACTCGTGCGCGTGCAGGCCGAGCCCGAGAACGACAGCCAGGGCACGGGAGGCTTTGCCGGCTCGCGCGCCGAGCGCAAGGTGCAGCGCGCCTACGTGGTGGAGAACCGCCACCGCACGCCGATCGCGGTGCAGGTGCTCGAGGCGGCTCCCGTTTCGGTCGACGAACAGGTGCGCGTGGCCGCGCAGTTCTCGCCGCAGCCCGCCGAGCTGGCCTGGAACAAGCAGCCTGGACTGGCCATGTGGCGCTTCGATCTGGATGCCGGCAAGACCGCGCGCGTCGCGGCCGACTACACCATCAGCTATCCGAAGGACGCGCGCCTGCAGATGCGCTGACCTGCCGCCGAGCGTCAGTGGGCCCTGGGCGTCCGCGCCTTGCGGGTGGCACCGGCGCAGGCCGCGCACACGCCATGCAGCGTCACTTCATGGCTCTTCACCTGGAAGCCCTTGGGCACGAGGTCGGTCATCGGCCCGGGGCAGGCATGCAGCATGAAGACCTGCCCACAGCTGCTGCAGTGAAAGTAGTGATGGTGGTGGTCGGCCTCTTCGCCGTGATGGCGCGAATGGGGGTGCGCATCGGGCTTGCAGGCCACTTCGTAGCGCGCCGGTTCGCCCGGCAGCTCGACCTTGGCGATCTCGCCGTCGGCCAGCAGCATGGACACCTGGCGGTACACGGTGGAGAGGCTGATCTCGGGCACGATGGCACGGGCGCGCTCGAGGATTTCCGGCGCGGTCAGCACCAGGCCGGTGTCGCTGAAGGCCGAAAAGACAGCGTTGCGTTGGCGCGTGAGGCGTTGCATGGCTCGATGATAGTGGGCGGGCGGCCTGCGGCTGGTCAGTCCGGCGGTGGCCCTTCGCCCTCGGCGGACTCGGCGGCCGGCTTGCGCTTCTTGCCGCGCGCCGCCTTCTTTGCTGCACGCTCCGCATCGGCACGCAGCCCCTCGGCGAGCCACTGCGCAAACTCCTCGGGCGTCTCGAGCGTGACGCGTCCGAGGTTGCCCGCGCGGAACTCGTGCATCACGATCTCGGCGGCCTTCTGCAGGTTGACGCGGCCCTTGCCCAGCAGCGCACCGCGCTTGCGGCCGATGGCGTCGAGCACCTCTTCGTCCTTCATGGCAGCGATGGCGGCGGCGTCGTGCTCGGCCAGCTTGAAGCGTTCGGTGAGGCCCGCCGCGTAATGCGCCTTCAGGTAGTTGAGCAGTTCGAGCGCCACCTCTTCCTCGTCGAAGGCATTGCGCCCCACGGCGCCGCTGGCCGCCAGGTTGTAGCCGCTCTTGGGCACCACGATGCGCGGCCACAGCATGCCGGGCGTGTCCCACAGGTAGAAATCGTCGGCCAGCGTGATGCGCTGCTCGAGCTTGGTGATGCCGGCCTCGTCGCCGGTCTTGGCCTTGCGGCTGCCGGTGAGCGTGTTGATGAGCGTCGACTTGCCGACATTCGGAATGCCGCAGATCAGCACGCGCATCGGCTTGGCCATGCCGCCGCGGTTGGGCGAGAGCTCGTGGCAGGCGCGCACGATGGCCTGTGCGGGTGTGGTCAGGCTCGCATCGAGCGCAATGGCGCGCGTGGCCGGCAGCGCGTTGTAGTGCGCAAGCCAGAGCGCCGTGCGCGCGGGGTCGGCCAGGTCCTGCTTGTTGAGCACCTTGAGCGTGGGCCGGCCAGCCGTGAGTTCGGCCAGCATCGGGTTGGCGCTGGAGCCGGGCAGGCGCGCGTCGAGCAGCTCGATGACCACGTCGATGTCCTTCACCCGCTCGGTGATGGCCTTCTGGGTCGTGTACATGTGCCCGGGGAACCACTGGATCGCCATCGAGGGTGTTCTTTCTTTCGCTCTGTGGGGGAAGGTGCGGGCCTGAAGGCCGGGTGCGCATTGTGGACCGCGCTGTGCGGCAAATCACGCCGCTACGCTTTCTGTAGCTGCACGGGCCCATTTTGCCTGCGCCTGGGCGCACTGCGCCCTCTAGAATCCGCGCGCTGCATGCGCAGCCATTTTCAATAAGTACCGAGGGAAATCCATGTTCAAGCGCCTTGCCGCTGCCGCCCTGCTGGCAGCCACCGTCGTTCCCGCGACCGTCGTCCACGCCCAGCGTCCCTCGCCGCCGCCGGGCCCGCTGGTCAGCGGCTACCTGTGCTGCAACATGCGCACCTACGGCAACTCGATCAGCGACATCAACTACGACGAGCAGGGCACCAGCATCGTGGCCGTGGGCACGCCGGCGCGCATCACGGGCTACGACTTTCGCTGGTTCAACCTCGATCTCGCGGGCAAGCCCCAGCGCATCAAGAACGACTACAGCCGCAACATCACCCTGATCGACTTCGCGCAGCGCTACGTGGTGACCGAAGACCCCAAGCTGAAGATGGCCGCCTTCCCGCCCGCCGTGCGCGACGCCATCGCCGCCGGAAAGGTGGCGCCCGGCATGACGCGCGAACAGGTGCTGATGGCCATCGGCTACCCGGTGGCCAGCGAGAACCCCAGCCTCGATGCGCCCATCTGGCGCTACTGGCGCGACAGCTGGTCGGAGTACCAGGTGAGCTTCGACGACAAGGGCCTGGTCAAGACCGTGGTGGGCGACCCGGTGGCGCTCAGCCGCGTGCTCGCAGCAACACCTTAGTTCGCGTGGGTGCGCGTGCCGGCGCGGCACACGCAATCTCCTGGAGGTTTTTGCATCGCGGAGGAGGTTCCGCCCCTATCATTTGACCGAGTGCGGCGCATGGACGCGCCGGTCGAAGCCGAACCTTTTTGATGGAGTTACCGCGATGAAACCCGTCTCCGAACTGCTCAAGCGCCACGATTCCGCGGCCTGGCGCACCTCGCCCGACACCAGCGTGTTCGATGCGCTGGCCACGCTGGCGCGCTTCGAGGTGGGCGCGCTGATGGTGATGGACGGTGACAGGCTGGTGGGCTTCCTGTCCGAGCGCGACTACACCCGCAAGGTGGCGCTGCAAGGCAAGAACTCCAAGGAGATGAAGGTCCGCGAGATCATGACGCCCGACGTGATGACCGTGACCCCGCAGACCCGCACGCGCGCCTGCATGGCGCTGATGAGCCAGCGCAAGTTCCGCCACCTGCCGGTGGTCGATGGCACCAAGGTGGTGGGCATGATCTCCATCCAGGACCTGATGGACGACATCATTGCCGACCACGAGGCAACCATCGCGCAGCTCACGACCTATATCCAGAGCTGAATCCCGCCCCGCTCCGGGGGTTGGGGAACATGCCTACGCGTACCTGGGGCGTTTAGGGCGCACAGTAGAGGCTCGTTCATCCATCATCAGGGACAAGGCATGCAGATCCAGGTCAACACGAGCAATGGTGTCAACAACAAGGACGCGCTGGAGCGCTGGGCCGACGCCGAGATCAAACAGCAGCTGGGCCGCTTCGTCGACGACGTCACCCGCGTCGAAGTGCACCTGAGCGACGAGAACCACGACAAGGCCGGCGCCGGAGACAAGTGCTGCGTAATGGAAGCACGCCTGGCCCACCATCAGCCACTGGCCGTCACCCAGCACGCCACCACCCTCGACGAGGCCTTCCGCGGCGCAGCCGACAAGCTCAAGCGCCTGCTCGACAACACGCTGGGCCGCCTGAACAACCACCGAGACCGCGATTCGATCCGCAAGGACACGGGCTTCATCGCGGAGTAGGCAACCGGGCTACCGCGCCTTTCGCCGGGGCGGCGGCGCGCGCGGCGCTTCGGCGGGCAGCAGGGGCGGCCGGTGGCCGCTTTGCATCCAGTCGTCGTAGAAATCGATCTTGCGCTCGACCAGCGACAGCGCCTGGTTCCAATCCGCAATGGTCTCGGCCACGCGCGCGCGGTGCGCGGCAAGCAGGTCGCGGCGCTGGCGCAGCGTGGCCTTGCCCTGCAGTGCCAGCGCGGTGTATTCGCGCATCCCGGCGATCGACATGCCGGTGCGGCGCAGCCGGTCCATCAGGTCGAGCCAGCCGACGTGCAGCTCGCCGTACAGGCGCCGTCCGCCATCGTCGCGCACGACGCCCGGCACCAGGCCCTGCGTTTCGTACCAGCGGATGGCGTGCACGGTGCGGCCGGTGCGCTGTGCCAGCTCCCCGATGTGAAAGGGCGCGCCGCCCTCAGCCGGCATGGGCAGGAACCGCAGCCGGCGGCGCCTCGAGCGCCTGCTCGACCAGTGCGGTGTCGAAGTACTCGGTCAGCTCTTTCACCTTGCCTCCTTCGATGCGGTAGATGTAGCAGTAGCGGTTGTTGTAGCGCTTGCCGGCCCGGGTGGGCACGTCGCCGCTGAACAGCACCACCACGCGGTCGCCCTCGGCAATGATGCGCTCGGTCTTGCTCACGTAGGGCCCGGCAAACTGCGCGAACAGCGGCTTGAGCAGCTCTTCGCGGATGGCGGCCTTGCCCGCGTAGGTGCGCGACCACGGCGTGCTGCCTTGGAGCGTCCAGCGGGCGTCGTCGGCCAGGCTGTCGATGAAGAACTGGCCGTTGCCCTGGTCCAGCTCGGAATGGATGCGCTGCACCAGCGCCCTGCTGTCGTCTGTCGTGTTCATGGCTGCTTTCCTGGGGAATGAATGAACCGGAAGGCCCGGTGAAACCCATTGGAAATGCTCGAGTGCACTCGAGGTCAAGCGGCCATGGACCGGATTGCGGATCAGCCTTTGCGGGCGTTGGCCATCGCCTTGCCGACCTCGTTGCTGCCCTGGGCCGAACCACTCTGCGGCACGATCTCGCCCTCGCGCGAAGTCACCTCGGCGAGCCGTGCGGCCAGCTGCTCGGGCGTGTCCACGCCGATGCCGAGCCAGGCGCCCTGCGTCAGCGTGATGTGCGCGGCCTCGAAGGTGCCGGCGCCGGCGCAGAGGATGGTGCGGTTCGGCGCGTTCTCGGCCGCCAGCACCAGCATGGCGGGCACCACTGCCTCGGGCTTGAGCGCGTCCAGCACTTCCTGCGGCATCAGTCCCTCGGTCATGCGGGTGGCCGCCGTCGGCGCCAGGCAGTTGACGCGGATGTCGTTCTTCGCGCCTTCGATGCTCAGCGTCTGCATGAGCCCCACCAGCGCGAGCTTGGCGGCGCCATAGTTGCTCTGGCCGAAGTTGCCGTAGAGGCCGGAAGACGAGGTGGTCATGACGATGCGGCCGTACTTCTGCTCGTTCATGAGCGCCCAGACGGCCTTGGTGCAGTTCACCGCGCCCATCAGGTGCACGTCGACCACCAGCTTGAAATCGGCGAGCTCCATCTTGGCAAAGCTCTTGTCGCGCAGGATGCCGGCGTTGTTGACCAGGATGTCGACCCGGCCCCAGGCGTCGACCGCCTGCTTCACCATGGCCTGCACCGCCTCGAAATCGGTGACGGAGGCGCCGTTGGCCATGGCCTGGCCGCCTGCGGCCTCGATCTCGTCGACCACGGCCTGCGCCGCGCTCACCGAGGCGCCGGAGCCATCGCGGGCACCGCCCAGGTCGTTGACCAGCACCTTGGCACCGCGCGCCGCCAGGGCCAGCGCATGCTGGCGGCCCAGGCCGCCGCCCGCGCCGGTCACGATGGCCACGCGGCCCTTGAAGTCGATGGTGCTGTTGCTCATCTCGCTGCTTTCTTTCCTTGGGAATGGGTGTGCCGAAGGCCGCCACGACGGCCGCGTGGCGTTTTACCCCAGAAAGGCGTCCCGGCGGGGCCGCCCGGAAGCGGGCTCAGTCGCGCGCGTGACGCAGCGTTTCGCAGTAGGCCACCAGCTGGTCGAGCTCGGCCGACTTGTCGAAGAAGGCATCGGCGCCCAGCTGCGCGGAGCGCTGGCGCATTTCGGAGGTGGCGTAGTTGCTCAGCACCACGACCTTCTGCTTGGCCGCGCGGCCGCGGCAGGCCCTGACCACGCCCAGGCCATTGCCGCGTTGCAGGAAAAGATCGACGATGGTGAGGTCCCAGTCGTCGCGGTGATTGTCGAGCCAGCGCACGGCCTCTTCCTCGCTGCTGGCGCAGGCCACCACGTCCGCGTCGGCCACGTCGTGCAGGAAGCCGACGAGGTTTTCGCGGATGAGAGGGCTGTCCTCGACAAGGTAGGCCTTGAAAGTCATGCCGCAATCTCCGGCCGAGCCACGGGCCGGAGTGAAAATCTGAAGCGTTCGGAATGCATGCCACCCATGGTCGCCGCGGTGGCAGCGCGCACGGTGGGCGATGCCGGCCAATGCCTGTAGGCCATCGCGCCTCGCGCCTGTCGTCAGGCGGGCCGTGTGGCAGTGGGACGCGCTGGACGGTCAGGCCGCGACGGCCACCCGCCCGCGGCCCAGCCCCAGGCGCGCGGGGGACACGTACTGCTCCCGGTAGATCTCGAAAGGCATGGTGTCGGCGGCTTCGATGCGCTTCTGCTCCTGGATCGATTCCTCGGTCATGCGCTCGAATTCGGCCTGCTGCTCGGCCGAGAACGGCAGCGCCAGCAGCGTGGCGCGGGTCTGCTCCGCCTGCGCGCGCACGAAGCCGATGAAGGAATTGCCGTGCCGCTCTTCGACCGCCGCCAGCACGCGCGCCGAAGGCAGGCTGCCGGGATTCTGCAAGGCGGCCAGCGCGGCGCGCACCGCATCGGCATGCTGCGTGCCGCCGCTCGCGGCATCGAGCGCGGCGGCGATGGGCCGGCACTGCTCGACCAGCTCGATGCCCCAGTCGGCCAGCCCCACCTCGCGCCCGCCGCGCAGCAATTGCAGGCCCGGTTCGCGTCCGCGCGCCGCCGTGAGGTGCTGGTTGTGGGCCAGCTCGGCGATTTCCTGGGGCGTATCGGCCGGGCTGTCGCTCAGCAGACACTGCAGCAGGAACACGTCGAGAAAGCGCATGGTCTGCGCGTTGATGCCCACCGGCTCGAAGGGATCGAGGTCCATCAGCCGCACCTCGACGTACTCGACGCCGCGCTCGCGCAGCGCATGCAGCGGGCGCTCGCCGGGGTGGATCACGCGCTTGGGCCGGATCGTGCCGTAGAACTCGTTCTCGATCTGCAGCAGGCTGGTGGCCAGCTGGTTGTAGTCGCCGCCGAGATTGCGGATGCCGATGGCCTCGTAGGCCGGCCAGGGCCGCGTGAGCGCGTCCTGCAGCGAGGCGGCGTAGCCCTCGAGGCTGTTGTAGCTCACGGCCAGCGAGGCCTGGGCGTCGCTCTGGTAGCCCAGGCGCCCCATGCGCAGCGACGTGCCGTGCGGCATGAACATGCTGCCGTCGCCCAGTGGCTGCAGCTCGTGCGGGCGCCCCGCGACAAAGCTCGAGCACAGCGCGGGCGAAGCGCCGAACAGGTACAGCAGCAGGAAGGCATGGCGCCGGAAATTGCGGATGAGCGCGAAATACTGTTCGCTGGAGACGTCGGGCAGCGACCAGTTGTAGTGGATGCCCGAGATGGTCTGCATGCGCCGCCCGTAGCGGTGGCTCAGGCCCATGCGGTAGACGCTCTTGGCACGCCCGACGTTCGAGGAGCCGTAGCGGCCGATGGGAATGGTCTCATCGGTCGGCAGGCCGCAGGGCATGCTCGACACCCAGAGGCGCTCGTCGCCGAGCGAGGCGAGCACGCGGTAGGTGAACTGGTGCACGCGCGTGAGCTCCTCCAGCGCCGACTCGGCGCTGGCATGCACGCCGGTGATGAGCTCGAGCTGCGATTCGCTGAAGTCGGTGGTGATGTGCGGATGGGTCAGCGCCGATCCCAGGGCCAGCGGGTGCGGCGTGAGCGCGAGCTTGCCGTCCGGCAGCGCGCGCAGGCTTTCCTTCTCGATGCCGCGCCGCATGCCCTTCAACCGCGCGGCTGAGAGCGCACCCAGCCTCTCCTGCAATCTGCTGCTCATATTGTTATGACCCGTCAATCTCTGAGGGGCTGGAAGGTAGCACGGCCGCGCGGGCGCTGCTCGTGCAGGGAATCCCGCCTTCCGCTATGCTGCGCGCCGCTATTGTTTTGATAGCTTGGCTCATGCGGGCTCGATCTCTTCCGACTGGTAGATGGAGATCTGCGGCGTGCCGTCGGCCATGGCGGCCAGCGCCTTGCCGAAGGCGCGCGACGCCTCGACGCGGAAATGCGCCTTCAGCGCCGCCATGTCGCTCCAGCGCTCCACGAAGCTCAGCCGCAGCGGCTGCTGCACGTCGGCGCTGACCTCGTGCGAGATGCAGCCGGGCTCGGTGCGCGAGCGCAGCACGTGCTCCACGCTGATGGCCAGCATCGCCTGCAGGGTTTCGGGTTTCGCCATGGCGTGTCCGATGACGAGGATCATTTTTTCGTCTCCAGCACGTGCAGGAGAAACCGGTTCAGGTCGGCAATTTCTTCCATGCAGACCGAGTGCGCCATCGCGTATTCGTGCCACTCGACGGGATGGCCCAGCGCGACGAGCGCGTCGCGCGACTGCAGCGCCCGTTCGAGCGGCACCACCGGATCCTGCCGGCCATGGGCCAGGAAAACCGGCGTGTCGTGGTTGGCCGCATGCCGCTCGGCCGCGGTGGTGGCGGCAATCGGCAGGTAGCCCGACAGGCCGACGATGCCGGCCAGCCGCTCGGTGTGGCGCAGCCCGGTCAGGAGCGCCATGGCGCAGCCCTGCGAGAAGCCCGCCACCACGATGCGGTTGGCCGCGATGCCGCGGGCTTTCTCGTTGGCGATCAAGGCCTCGATGGTGGCCTGCGAGCGGCGCAGGCCGGCCTCGTCCTCGCGCGCCGCCAGGTCGGCCACGGCAATGTCGTACCAGGCCGGCATGCGGTAGCCGCCGTTGATGGTGACGGGGATCACCGGTGCATTGGGAAAAACGAAGCGCACCGGGCCCACGCTCGAAAGCTCGAGCTCGTTGGCAATCGGCACGAAATCGTTCCCGTCGGCGCCCAGGCCGTGCATCACGATCACCGTGGCGGTGGGACTCGGAGCGGTCTCGATTTCGATCGGGGATCTGGACATGGTCGGTAGAAGGTATTCAGGAACGCGAAAAACCAGACCTTAGCGCATTCGGGCCGCCCGGGGCACGGGCTCACGGAATGCAACACAATGTCGGTTCCAGGAAAACCAATGAGCCCGCATCCGAAGCCCTCCATCGCCGCGACGGCGTCCGCCAGCGAAACCCTGCTGCGCAGCAGCGGGCTGCGCGTGACGCGCGCCGCGCAGACCGTGCTCGAATTGCTGGAGCACGCCTCGCAGCCGCTCACACACGACGACGTGGTGGCCGCCTACACCGCCGCCGCCGGCGAGGCGCCCGACCGCGTCACGGTGTACCGCGTGCTCGACCGCCTGGTCGACGCCGGCCTGTGCGACCGGCGCGTGGGCGCGGACCGCGTCAACCGCTTCTCGCGCCATGTGGAAGCCGCTTCGGGCAACACCTTCGAATGCGACCAGTGCCACAAGGTGCTCGCGCTCCCCTCCGACCCCGAACTGCCCAAGGTGATGAGCCGGCTCGGCCGCGAGCTGCGCAAGCAGGGCATCGACACCCGCCACACCGCGCTCACGCTGCATGGCACCTGCGGGGAATGCAGGGGCTGAGCCCAAGGGGCCGGCTACACGTTCCAGGACGGAAAAGGATCGGGCAGATTCGCCCACGACGAAGCGCCGTGGCGCATTTCGCTTTCGGTCAACAGGCAGGCATCGAGCCGCGCACGCAGGGCCGCCTCGTTCATTCCGATACCGATCAGCACCAGCTCCTGGCGGGCATCGCCGGTGGCCGGGTCCCAGTTCCTGCGGATGGTTTCCAGCGCTTCCTCGTCGGCAGGCCAATGTTCGCGTGGCACGGCGGCCCACCACAAACCCGCCACACCGTAGCGGCAGGCACCGCCCGCCTGCGACCATGAACCGGCCCGCGTGGCGCGGCTCGCCAGCCAGAAAAATCCCTTGGAACGCACCACACCCTCCCACTCGCCTTGCACCAGTTCCCAGAAGCGCTGCGGATGGAACGGCAGGCGCGCGCGGTAGACGAAGCTGCGGATGCCGTAGGCATCGCTCTCGGGCGGGTGCTCGCCGCGCAGTTCGGCCAGCCAGCCGGGTGCGCGTTCGGCCTGCTCGAAGTCGAACAGGCCGGTGTCCAGCACGCGGTCGAGCCCGACGCGGCCGAACGCCGCAATTTCGATGCGCGCACGCGGATTGAGGCTGCGCAAAATGGCCACCAGACGCGCGCGCTCCTCGGCACTCACGAGGTCGGTCTTGTTGACCACCAGCACGTCACAGAACTCGATCTGCTCGATCAG
Source organism: Variovorax sp. V93 (assembly GCF_041154485.1). Classification (NCBI taxonomy): domain Bacteria; kingdom Pseudomonadati; phylum Pseudomonadota; class Betaproteobacteria; order Burkholderiales; family Comamonadaceae; genus Variovorax; species Variovorax sp. V93. Next base: position 3,754,605 of record NZ_AP028669.1, read on the forward strand.
CAGGTCGACCACGGTGCGCGTGTCCTCGTCGCCCAGCGACTGGCCGCGCTGGCCCAGGCTGTCGGGCGAGCCGTAGTCGCGCAGGAAGTTGAAGGCATCGACCACCGTCACCATGGTGTCCAGACGCGCCACGTCGGCCAGGCTCTTGCCGTCCTCGCCGGCAAAGGTGAAGGTCTCGGCCACCGGCAGCGGCTCCGAAATGCCGGTGGATTCGATCACCAGCTGGTCGAAGCGCCCTTCCCTCGCGAGCCGGCCCACTTCAAGCAGCAGGTCTTCGCGCAGCGTGCAGCAGATGCAGCCGTTGCTCATCTCGACCAGCTTCTCGTCGGTCCGCGAGAGCTCGGCGCCGCCGTTCCGCACCAGCGCCGCGTCGATGTTGACCTCGCTCATGTCGTTGACGATGACCGCCACGCGGCGGCCCTCGCGGTTGTGCAGGATGTGGTTGAGCAGCGTGGTCTTGCCGGCGCCGAGAAAGCCGGACAGCACGGTGACGGGGAGGCGGTCGGTCATGGGGATGGCCCTATATGCAACAGAATTGCATTATATGAACCATCGCAACACAGTTGCGTTTGAGTTCGACCGGTCTTCCACCGGCGCTGCCGCGCGCATAGACTCCTGCGCTCGATGCAAGACCCTCGCCTGCCCATCCTCTACAGCTTTCGCCGCTGCCCCTACGCGATGCGCGCCCGGCTGGCCTTGGCCGCCAGCGGCGAGCATTGCGAACTGCGCGAAGTGGTGCTGAAGAACAAGCCGGCCGAGATGCTCGCCGCTTCGCCCAAGGGCACGGTGCCGGTGCTCGTGCTGCCCGGCGCCACCGCGCTGGAGCAGAGCCTCGACATCATGCTGTGGGCGCTGCGCCGCAACGATCCGCTGCGCTGGCTCGCGCCCGAGGCGGGCACGCTCGACGGCATGCTCGCGCTCGTGGCCGCATGCGACAACCACTTCAAGCCGCAGCTCGACCGCTACAAGTACCCGGGCCGCTTCGCGGACGCGCCCTCCGGCGGCGCGCGCGAGCTGGGTGCGCAGTTCCTGCTGCAGTTGGAAGCTCGGCTCGCCAGTGCCGGGCCGCAGCTCTTCGGCGCGCGGGCGGCGCTGGCCGATGCCGCCGTCATGCCCTTCGTGCGGCAGTTCGCGATGGTCGAGCCGGCATGGTTCGAGAGCCAGCCCTGGCCGCTGCTGCGCGCCTGGCTCGCGGGCTGGACCGCCTCGCCGCTGTTCGAGCGTGCGATGCACAAGTACGCGCCCTGGGTTCCGGGCGAAGCGGGTGCCGCCTACCCGCCGGCCTGATCAGGCATTCATCGCAGCCAAGGAAGCGCGCTGGATGCACTCCACGAAGTGCCGCGCGGCCGGCGTCAGCAACTGGCCGCGCCGGCGTATCACGCACACGCTGAGCACGGGCAGCGGCTCCTCCACCTCGACCCGGCGGATGCCGTGGCGCTTGAAGGTCAGGCGCACCAGCGGCTCCACGAACATGCCGATCAGGTCCATGGTGCCCACCAGTGCCAGCGCCACGGTGACCGACTGCCCCTGGATCACGCGTGCTGGCGGTGGCAGGCCGAGCGGCAGCAGCGGCGAGATCGTGTCGCGGCCGCTGAAGTGGTCGCCGTCGCCGGGCAGTATCCATTCGGCCGTGTACAGCTCGCGCAGCGACCGGCTCGCGCGCAGCGGATGCCGCTCGCGCATGCCGATCACCAGCTGCACCGGAAAGAGCTCCAGCGCCTCGAACTCCGCGTCGAGCGTGCCGGGCACCACATGCGCGACGGCAAAGTCCAGGTAGCCCTCGCGCAGCCGCGACAGCATCATCGGCAGCACGGCCTCGCTGAACTGCACATGGACCGCGGGCAGGCGGGTGTGGAAATCCTTGAACGCCACGGGCAGCACCGTGAGCGCGAACGAGGCGCTCACGGCCATCGATACCGTGCCCTTGACGCCGTCGCGGATCTGCGCGATCTCGTCGCGTGCGCGGCGCATGTCGGCCAGGAGCAGCCGCGCGCGCGGCGCAAAGGCCTCGCCGTATTCGGTGAGCCGCACGCCCTTGACGCTGCGCTCCACCAGCGGCGCGCCCACCTCGCGCTCCAGCTCGCGAACGATCTTGGTCACCGCGGGCTGCGAAAGCCCCAGCACGCGCGCCGCAGCGCGGATGCTCATCTGCTCGACCACGGCCACGAAGGCATGCAGCTGATTGGGTTTCATCGGAGGGAATGACAACCAAAAGTTATCGTCATCGCCCAATTATTGTCTTTTCAGCAGCGGACCCACTCTTTAGCATCCGACGCCGATCAGGCACTTCCCCCGGCCTGCCATCGCAACAAGACACTGGAGAGACATGAGCGCCCTTTTCCCCGCGAACTCCGCGATCCCCGCCGCCACGAGCACCAGCCGGCGCCGCACCATCGTCGCCACCACCATCGGCAACGGCCTGGAGTTCTTCGACTTCACCATCTACGGCTTTCTCGCGCTGGTGATCGGCAAGCTGTTCTTCCCGACCTTCGATTCCTACGGCCAGCTGCTGCTCACGGTGGCGAGCTTCGGCGTGGGTTTCATCATGCGGCCGCTGGGCGGCATCGTGATTGGCGCGTACGCCGACCGGGCAGGCCGCAAGAAGGCCATGACGCTCACCATTTTCCTGATGGCACTGGGCTGCGCGCTGATCGCCTTCACGCCCACCTATGCGGCCATCGGCGTAGCCGCGCCCATCGTCATCGTGCTGGCGCGGCTGATCCAGGGCTTCTCGGCCGGCGGAGAGGTGGGCGCATCGACCACCCTGCTGGTCGAGCACGCCACGCCGGCCAACCGCGGCTACATGGCCAGCTGGCAGTTCGCGAGCCAGGGCCTGGGTGTGATGCTCGGCGCCGTGGTGGTGGGCGGCCTGAGCTTCTCGCTCACGCCAGAGGCCATGCAGAGCTGGGGCTGGCGCGTGCCCTTTGTGCTGGGCATGCTGATCGCACCCGTGGGCATGTACATCCGCCGCCACCTCGAGGAGTCGCTGCACATCTCGCCGGAGGCGGCCGTCGCGCCGCGCGAAAGCAGCCTGAAGATCGTCTGCACGCGGCACGGCCGGACGGTGCTGGCCGCGATTCTCTCGCTGGTCGGCGGCACCACGGCCGCCTATGTGGTGACCTTCTACATGCCGACCTATGCGGTGCGCGAACTCGGGCTCACGCCCTCGGTGGCGCTGTTCGGCGCTGCGCTCACGGGCCTGATCTCGTTCGCGCTGGCGCCACTGGTGGGGCGGCTGTCGGACGTGGTCGGGCGCAAGCCGTTGATCCTCTGGAGCCGCATGGCGATGGCGGTGCTGATCTATCCGGGCTTCCTGTGGCTCAACGCCTCGCCGACACCTGCCGTGCTGTTCATCGTGCTCGGCGTCTTGAGCGTCGGCCTCGTGGTCCAGACGGTGCCGGGCATCACGATGCTGCCGGAGATGTTCCCGAAGGCGGTGCGCGCGAGCGGCATGTCGCTGGTCTACAGCGTGGGCGTGGCGCTGTTCGGCGGCTTTGCGCCCTTCATCAGCACCTGGCTGCTCAATGCCACCGGCAGCAAGCTCGCGCCGGCCTGGTACCTTGTGGCGATGACGGTGGTGTCGCTGCTCGGCCTCGTCTGGCTGCGCGACCACACAGGCCGCGACATCGATGCGGCCGGCGCACACGCAGCCGCCTGACGAACAACACTCACGACATCCACGCACAGGAGCCCCCATGCACACCCCCTCCACTGCCGCCACCCGCCATTTCTCGGGCACCTACGCCGAAGCGCGCGCCAAGTTCCTCGATGCCGCGGCAATGCGCGGCGCCGCGGTCGAATCCTTCGTGCTGCCGACGCATCGCGGCGCGCTCGGCGAGGAACTGGCGACCGACGTGGCGCTGATCGGCACCAGGGATGCGAAGAAGCTGCTGCTCGTCACCTCGGGCACGCACGGCCCCGAGGGCTTCTGCGGCTCGGGCGCGCAGCTCGCCACGCTGCACGACGCCGACCTGCTGGGCCGGCTCGAACAGGCGGGCGTGGCGCTGCTGCTGGTGCATGCGGTCAACCCGCACGGCTTTTCGCACCTGCACCGCACCAACGAGGACAACATCGACCTGAACCGCAACCACATCGACTTCGGCGCGCCGCTGCCGGTGAATGCGGAGTACGCCGAGGTCGAACCGCTGGTGCTGCCCGCCACCTGGCCGCCGACGCCGGCCGACGATGCCGCCATGGCCGCCTATGTCGAAAAGCACGGCATGCGCGCTTTCCGCGCAGCCGTCACCCGGGGCCAATACAGCTCGCCCGACGGCCTGTTCTACGGCGGCACCGCGCCTTCGTGGAGCAACCGCACGATGCGCGCCATTCTCCGCAGCTACGCCGCGTCGGCCACGCACATCGGCTGGATCGACATCCATACCGGCCTCGGTCCCTACGGCCACGGCGAGAAGATCTACCCGGGCCGCAATGCGCCGGCCGATCTTGCGCAGGCGCATGCCTGGTGGGGCGCCGACGTGTTCGCGCCCTTTGCCGGCGATTCGGCCTCGGCCGACGTATCGGGACCGGTGGTCTCCACCGCCTACGACGAGTGCCCCAACGCCAGCATCGCGCCCATGGGCCTGGAGTTCGGCACGCTGCCCGACGGCGAAGTGCTGACCCGCCTGCGCGCCGACACCTGGCTGCGCCGCCACCCCGAGGCGACCGATGCGCAGAAGCGCGAGATCCGCCAGCAGCTGCGCGACGCGTTCTACTGCGACAACGACGAATGGAAGGGCATGGTGCTGGGCCAGACGCGCGTGGTGCTGCTGCAGACGCTGCAGGGCCTGCGCAAGGCTTGACCGATCAGCCGAAGTTCGGTGCGCGCCGTTCGCGCAGCGAGGCCACGCCCTCACGCACGTCGGCGCCCGCGAAGCCCATGAATTCGAGCGCCAGCGAGGCGTCGAAGGTCGGGCCGGCCTGGCGCAGCCAGTTGTTGAGCGCGTACTTGGTCAGGCGGATCGCACTCTGGCTGCCGGCCGCGAGCCGGTCGGCCACTTCGTAGGCGCGCGGCAGCAGATCGGCCTCGTCCACCGCGAGCGACACCAGGCCGATGCGCTCGGCCTCCGCGCCGCTCACCGGTTCGCACAGCAGCAGGTGGTACTTGGCCTTGGCCATGCCGCACAGGAGCGGCCAGACGATGGCTGCGTGGTCGCCCGCCGCCACGCCCAGGCGCGTGTGGCCGTCGACGATCTTCGCGTCCTTGCTCGCGATGGAAATGTCGGCCAGCAGCCCCGCCACCAGGCCCGCGCCCACGGCCGGGCCGTGCATTGCGCTCACGATGGGCTTGTCGCAGTTGATGATGTTGTAGACCAGGTCGCGGGCTTCTTTCCAGACGCGCTGGCGCACCGCGTCGTCGGTGGTCATGTCCTGCACCATGGCCAGGTCGCCGCCGCCCGAGAAGCCCAGCCCCTCGCCCCTCAGCACCGCACAGCGCACCGTGTCGTCGGCCGCCACGTCGCGCCAGATCTCGGCCAGTTCGCGATGGCCGTCGTGGCCTGCCGTCGGCAGCTTGCCGTTGGTGGCGCGCATCTGGATGTCGAGCACCGCGCCGTGGGCGCCGCGGCGCGTGATGGCAAGGGTCTGGTAGCGGGAGTAGTCCATGGTGTCTCCGCCCCGCATCGCATGCGGGGACTTTCTTTGGCGTCGAAGGACGGGACGCCTATTTTCGCGCCGCCACCTCGCGGCAGCGCTGCACATTCGCCTCGAAGCGCGGCGCCAGCCCGGGCTCGCAGCCGTCGCTCGCGGGATTGAGCCTGCACATGCCGACGACCACGTAGTCCATCACCGCCTCGGTGCACATCGGGTACTTGGCCAGGTCGGGATTGGCCTGCGCCTTGAAGCCCCAGCGCTCCGAGAACTCCACCGTGCGGGCCATCGCGCCGTGGAAGAAGCTGCGGTCCCTGGCGGCGATGGCAGCCTCCATGCGCGGCAGCTCCTCGTTCAGGTAGCCGACCGAATCCAGTGGGAACGACGCCGGGTCCTGCTGGGCAGCCGCGAGGGAAGCGGCCAGGACGAGCGGCAAGGCGGCAAGGGTGCGCAGCAGCGAAGAAGGAGCAAAACGCGAAATGGGACGGTGTGGTTGCATGGCTTGGGATTCTGCAACGTTTGGAAGCATCTTTGAACGCCGGACGATGCGTGCGCACGACGCCCGGCGCAGGCTACCGGCTCTTTTTCTGCCGTTCGAACTTGCGCCAGTACTGGAACTCGTCCTCGTGCACTTCGAGATCGACCTCCGAGATGCGCGACTGCAGCCGCTCCTGCACGTCGGCCACGGCCTTGTTGTAGACGATGGGGCCGACCTCTTCAAGAAAGAAGCCGAGCAGCGCGCCGGCCGCGATGTTGCCGATCTTTTCTTCCATGTTCTCGTTGAAGTAGCGCTCGATCGACGCGATCGCCTGCTGGCGGGCTTCCTTGGAGATCTCGATGGTCATGCGTGCCGCTCTCGATGGTGGATCGATCGATTGTGCCGCTACCATGCGCTGCGGGCGCCTGCGGCCCGCCGCACAAAGACCTACAACACGGAGACCGCCTCATGAAATTCCATCCAGCCGGACTGGCCGCGCTTGCCCTGGCCGCCCTCACGGGCTGCACGAACCTGACCCCCACCGTGCCCCAGCGCCAGCTGATGCTGGTGGCCAACGACGAGAAGCAGTCGTGGAGCGACGCCGGCGCCGTGATCCTCGCGCCGATGGGGCGCGACACGGTGCAGGTGCTGGACATCGGCACCGATCCGCTGGCGCCCAGGTTGGTCGGCAGCCTGCAGCTGGACAACACCATCGCCGGCCCGCCCGTCAACCTCGCGATCACCCCCGGCGAAACGCTGGCGCTGGTGGCCAATTCGCTCAACGTGGTGGAAGAGAACGGCATCCGCAGGCAGGTGCCCGACAACCGCCTCTTCGTGCTCGACCTGAGCACCGCCCCGCCCCGGCTGCTCGACACGCTCACCGTGGGCAAGCAGCCCTCGGGCCTGTCGATCAGCCGCGCCGGCAACCTCGCGCTGGTGGCCAACCGCGCCGACAACTCGGTCAGCGTGCTGCGCATCGCGGGCAAGCAGGTGACGCTGATCGACACCGTCGCCATGGGCGATTCGGTGGCGCACGTGCGCTTCACGCCCGACGGCAAGCGCGCGCTGGCGGCCAAGTTCACCAGCCACAAGATCGCGCTGCTCGAGGTGAACGGCGAGAAGGTCAGCTACAACAAGGTCGACCTCGCGGCCGGCCTCTGGCCCTACAACGTCGACGTGACGCCCGACGGCAAGCTCGCGCTCACGGCCGACAACGGCAGCTCGGGCGCCTCCGACGGGCAGGTCGACACGGTGAGCGTGATCGACCTCGAAGCGGCGCCGCCGCGCGTGGTCGACAAGGTGGTGGTCGGCGACGGGCCCGAGGGCCTGGCCGTGAGCCCGACCGGCAAGCATGCGGTGGCCGTGATCCTGCGCGGCAGCAACTCGGCGAAGAACGCCTACTTCTACAACCGCAACGGCTCGGTGGTGCTGCTGAAGATCGATGGCAAGAAGGTCACGCGCGCCAACGAGGTGGTGGTGCGCGGCCTGCCCGAAGGCGCCGTGTGGAGCGCCGACGGCAAGTACCTCTACGTGGGCAACTTCATCGACCAGGACATCACGATCCTGCGCGTGGACGGCGACACGCTGGTGCCCACGGGCAAGTCGTTCCCGCTGCAGGGCCATCCGGCGGCAATGCGCGGGACAATGTCGCACTGACGCAACCCACCATTCCCAAGCGAAGAAGCCATGGCGCAACCCAAACGACAACTCCGCACGCTCGAGCGCGGCATTCTCTGCCTCGTGATCGGCGCCGCCGTCCTGCTGGCGCCGCGCTTCCTGCAGGGCACGCGCTGGTTCGAGATGGTGGCCGGTGCGTACCTGGTCGGCTGGTTCGCGCTGGTGCTGGGCGTGGCGCTGGTGGCGGTCGGGCTGTTCCAGCGCGGCAAATAGAGCGGCAACGGGCCGGCCCTGCAGCCGGCGGGGCTCAGCCCTTCTTGCCGCGCAGCTTGCCGGCGAGTTCCACGCACGCCAGCACGATGGCGCCCGCCACGATGCCGATGCCCGCATTCACCCCCATCGACCCGAGCGCGCCGAACACGCCGCCGGTGGCCTTGGCCCAGTCTTCCACGGCATGGCCGAGGGCCGGCACGCCGTGCACCAGGATGCCGCCGCCCACCAGGAACATGGCCGCGGTGCCGGCCACCGACAGCGCCTTCATGAGCCAGGGCGCGGCCGCGAGAATGCCGCGGCCCAGGGCCTGCGCGGCCTTGCCCGCCTGCCGGCTCAGGTAGAGGCCCGCGTCGTCGAGCTTCACGATGCCGGCCACCAGGCCGTAGACGCCGATGGTCATGACCAGCGCAATGCCCGCGAGCACGGTGAACTGCGTGACAAAGGACTGGCCCTGCACGGTGCCCAGCGTGATGGCGATGATCTCGGCCGACAGAATGAAGTCGGTGCGCACCGCGCCCTTGATCTTGTCCTTCTCGGCCGCCACCACGTCGACGGCCTCGTCGGCCACCGCGCGCTCGTGGCGCGCGGTGTCGGCCTCGTGCTCCTGCTTGTGCAGGAACTTGTGGGCGAGCTTCTCGAAACCCTCGAAGCAAAGAAAGGCACCGCCCACCATCAGCAGCGGCGTGACCAGCCAGGGCAGCCAGGTGCCGATGGCCAACGCCGCGGGCACCAGGATGAGCTTGTTGACGAACGAGCCCTTGCACACCGCCCAGACCACCGGCAGCTCGCGGTCGGCCTTGACGCCCGAGACCTGCTGCGCATTGAGCGCAAGGTCGTCGCCGAGCACGCCGGCCGTCTTCTTGGCGGCCACCTTGGTGAGGACCGAGACGTCGTCCAGGACGGTGGCGATGTCGTCGAGCAGCAGAAGCAGGCTGGTGGCCATGGCAAGGGTCGGTGTGGGGAAAAAAGAAGCGGCGAGCTTAGCCGCAACCGCGGCGCGCGCCGGCAATACCCGTACGCGGGCGGCCGTCGGGCGTCAGGCTTCAGGCGACGCTGCGCTTGAGGCGGATCTCTTCGACCCGCACGGTGCCCAGCGCGGTGGTCTTGGCGGTCTTCATTTCGCGCTTGAAGCCGGCGAGTTCGAAGAAGCGCATGGCGCGGTCGTTGCGGATGGGCACCCAGGCCGTGACCGTGGTGCAGCCTTCTTCCTCGAGGCCTTCGCGCGCGGCGTCCCAGAGGGCGACGCCGATGCCCTGGCCCCAATGCTCGGGCTTGACGTACAGGGCCCAGATCTCGCCCGTGGTGGACGGTGTCTTGGGGTCGCGCGAGCGGTCGAAGCCGACAAAGCCGACGATTTCTCCGGCCTGCACCGCCACCTGCACCTGCGGCTCGCTGAACTCGATGGCTTCGCGCCATTTGGCTTCGCGCGAGGCGGGAGCCAGCACGCGCAGCTCTTCTTCGGGCAGGATGCCTTCGTAGGCAGCCTTGGCGGCCAGGGCATGGACTTCGGCGACGGCCTTGGCGTCGCGCATGGTGGCGGGGCGAACTTCGTGATCTGACATGGATGCGGGGAAATCAAAAGGAACTGCGTATTGTCGCCGCACCGCTAAACTGCCCGCTACTACGCCGCATACGCAGCATCAAAAGGAGTCGATATGGCCAAGGGTCAACAGCGCGCAAACAAGGAAGCCAAGAAACCGAAGAAGGACACTTCGCCGCCCAAGCCGGTGGGCACCGGCGGCATCGAACCCGTGCGCACGATCACCACGGCGGTGATCCCGCGCGGCAAGCTCAAGAACAAGTGACCGACGAGGCCCCCGCCGGGCCGGCCTCGGCGCCCGCCAAGCCGGCCCAGCCCCGCAATCCGCTGCACGGGCTCACGCTCGAGGCCATCGTCACGGCGCTGGCCGATCACTACGGCTGGGAGCGGCTCGGCGAACTCGTTCCGATCCGCTGCTTCGCCATCGACCCGAGCGTGGGCTCCAGCCTCAAGTTCCTGCGCAAGACGCCATGGGCGCGCGAGAAGGTCGAAAGCCTCTATCTCTTCATGCTGCGCGAACAGCGCCGCGAGCAGCAGCAGCAGCAGCAACCACAGCCTCCGCAGCGATGAGGGTCCGGCTCGAACCGTCGGGCCTCGGCTTCGACGCCGAGGCCGGCACCACGCTGCTGAAATCGGCCGAGGCGGCCGGCATCGAGATGCCGAGCTCCTGCCGCAACGGCACCTGCCGCACCTGCATCTGCCAGCTGGTGTCGGGCTCCATCCGCCACATCATCGAATGGCCCGGCCTGAGCGCCGAGGAAAAGGCCGAGGGCTGGATCCTGCCCTGCGTGGCCGAGGCGCAGAGCGACCTCACGATCGATGCGCCCCTGGCGTTTTCGGTCTTCTGACCGCCGCGGCGCTGCGCTCTACTTGGCCGCCGCGGGCATCGCGACCACCAGCCGGTCCCGCTGCGCCAGCGAGGGGAACAGCTTGAACCAGCCCAGCGCCACCATCATGGTTCCGACGCCGCCCACCACCACCGAGCCCACCGGGCCGAGCAGCGCCGCCGTGGCGCCCGACTCGAATTCGCCCAGCTGGTTGCTCGCGCCGATGAAGATCGAATTGACCGCGCTCACCCGCCCGCGCATCGCATCGGGCGTCTCGAGCTGGACCAGGGTCTGGCGGATCACCACGTTGACCATGTCGGCCCCGCCGGACACGGCCAGCGCAACCAGGGAAACGATGAAGCTGCGCGAAATGCCGAACACCACCATGCAGAGCCCGAAGAGCCCGACGGCCATCAGCAGCGTGCGGCCAATGTTGCGCTCGATGGGCCGGCGCGTGAGCGCGATCGACATCACCAGCGCGCCCACCGCCGGCGCTCCGCGCAGCAGGCCGAGCCCCCAAGGCCCCGTGTGCAGGATGTCCTTGGCGTAGATCGGCAGCAGCGCCACCGCGCCGCCCAGCAGCACCGCGAAGAGATCGAGCGAGACGGCACCGAGCACCGGCTTGCGCTTCCAGATGAAATCGACGCCCGCGAACACCGTGGCCAGCGTGACCGGCTCGCGCGCGGCCGGCGTGTAGGCATAGCGCAGCCGCAACACCAGCGCGCAGGCCACCGCGAAGCACAGCACGCTGGCGCCATACACCACCGCCATGCCGGCCACGAACAGCAGGCCGCCGAGCGCCGGCCCGCCGATGATCGCGCCCTGCATGCCGGCCGAACTGAAAGCCATGGCGCGCGGCAGCATGGCGGGCGGCACCAGCAATGGCGTCAGCGCCTGCTGCGCCGGCATCTGGAAGGCCCGCACCGCGCCCAGCACCAGCGACAGCCCCAGCAGCAGGCCGCGCGTGTCGAAGCGCTGCACCACCGCGAGCAGCAGCACCAGCGCCACCAGCCCCTGCACCGCAAAACAGGCCGCCACGATGCGGCCGCGATGGTGGCGGTCGACCACATGGCCGGCCAGCAGCGCGAGCAGCAAGGCAGGCACGAACTGGTAGAGGCCCACGAGCCCGAGGTCCCAGGCGCTGCCGGTGAGCTCGTACATGTGCCAGCCGATGGCCACCAGCAGCATTTGCGAGGCCGCCGTGCCGAACAGCCGCGCCACCCACATCTGCATGAACGCGCGCTCGCGCCGGAGTTCGGTGAAGCCCGGGGAAACGGGAGCGGGAACGGGGGAGGCAGGGCCGGACATCTGCTCGAGGATAGCCGAGGCTTCATGAGCTTCGCATGAGCGCAGCGCCAAGGTGCAGCAGTGAACGCGGGCTCTGCTCCCTACACTCCCGTCTACCTATGCCGGACATCGACCTCATCCACGAAGACGCCCACCTGCTGGTTCTGAACAAGCCCGCCGGCCTGCTCTGCGTGCCCGGGCGCGGCGAAGACAAGCAGGACTGCCTGAGCGCGCGCGCCATGCGGCGCTGGCCCGACGCGCTGGTCGTGCACCGGCTCGACATGGCGACCAGCGGCCTGGTGCTGATGGCGCGCGGCGCCGCCATGCAGCGGGCGCTCGGTGACGCCTTTGCCGAGCGCCGCGTGCACAAGCGCTACGAGGCCATCGTGGACGGCGCGCTGCCGGTGCAGGAGGAATGGTCGGTCATCGATGCGCCGCTGATGGCCGACTGGCCCAACCGTCCACTGCAGAAGGTGGACCCGGCCGGCAAGCCCAGCCTCACGCGCTGGCGTGCGCTGTCTTCGTCTTCAGCGCCGGATGGAAAGACCGAGGCCACGCACCTGCTGCTGGAGCCGCTCACGGGGCGCTCGCATCAATTGCGCGTGCACCTGCTGTCGATCGGCCATCCGATCCTGGGGGATGCGCTCTACGGCGACGCCGATGTCCGGGCGCGTGCACCGCGCCTGCTGTTGCACGCCAGCGAACTGGGTTTCGTGCACCCCGTCACGCAGCAGGCCCTTTGCCTGCGGAGTCCGCCGGACTTCTTCTTCGGCGTCTCTTTTTTTACAGCCCGCCCTTGACCACGAGCACCGGCATCGGCGCGTCCTGCAGCACGCGCTGCGTGACGCTGCCCAGCAGCAGCTTCTCGATGCCGCTGCGCCCGTGCGAGCCCATCACGATCAGGTCAGCCGCGATGGCGATGGCGGTGTCGACGATGCCTTCGTGCACCACGTGGCCGTCGATCACGCGCTGGTCGCTGTGCAGGCCTTCGGCGGCGAGCGCCGCCACGCCGCGCGCGAGCGCCGCATTCGCGCTCGCGGTGGCCGCGGCCAGGTATTCGTTCTGGCCCAGCGCGTAGTCCGCACCCACGCCGATGAAGGGATAGTTGTCGATCACGTGGATCAACGTGATGCGGCTTCCGAACGCCAGCGCCAGGCCGCTGGCCTTGCTGACCGCGAGCATGGAAGTTTCGGAGCCGTCGATCGGAACCAGGATGTGATTGAACATGGCGGACCTCACTTTTTCGTTCGCGGACAGGCGCGGCTCGCAACCGGGCCGGGCCCCGAATTTAACCTCTGCGCCGGGCGATGGCTGTAGGACTCAAGCCAGCGGGATCAATCCCCCTGGAAACCTCCGGCGCGGCAGGTGACGACCAGCGTGTCGCGCCAGCCTGCGCCGCCCTCCTCGAGCGGCTGGATCGGCGTGGACTCGTGGATCACGCGCGCGTCGTCGAGCAGGAGCAGCGTCCAGGGCTCGGTCATGGTGAAGCGCTCGCCGCGGCGGCCGCTGGCTTCGAACACGCGCGTTTCGCCGCCCTTGATGCCGCTGCGCCCGACCAGTGCCACCGCCACCAGGTCGACGCCATCGCGGTGCGCGCCTTCGGGCGTGGGCCGTCCGATGCCGCCCGCGGTGTCGATGCGGAACTGGTGCGCCTCGACGAACCAGGGCTGCGCCGCCGCTGCGCCGCGCATGCCGCTCGCGGCTTCGCCCAGGCGCTGCAGCAGACGCTGCCAGGCCGGCTGCGCCACGGTGGCTTCATGCATGGGCGCGAACCAGCGCTGCATGCCGCCATGCAGCGCGTTGTATTCGACCGGCTGCCAGTGCGCGCGGTGCGGCGCCTGCGCGATCGAATCTCCTTCGACCGTGAAGCAGGCGTGGCGCCGCGTGCGATAGCGCCCGCCGTCCTTCAGGTATTCATCCGGCGGGAGATCGTTCCAGTCGGCATGCAGCGCCTCGAGCTGCGCAAGCGGCACGCCCAGCCAGTCGCTCACGCCTTGCGGGCTCAACACGGCATAGCCTTGCTCGCGCAGCGCGGCCTGCAGCTCGGCAGGCTGGACGAAGGGTGGAGCGAATGCGGCCGTGGTCACGACGCGGTGACCTTCACGTCCTTCCAGAACGCCACGCGATCGCGGATTTCCTCGGCTTCGGGCTTCGGGTCGGCGTAGTACCAGGCGGCGTCGGTGTGGAGCTCGCCATTGACCAGCAGCGAGTAGTAGCTGGCCGTGCCCTTCCAGGCGCAGGTGGTCTTGTGGTTGCTGAAGGTCACATGGTCGCGATTGAGCGAGCTCATCGGGAAATAGTGGTTGCCTTCGACGAGCACGGTGTCGTCGCTTTCGGCGATGGTGACGCCGTTCCAGGTTGCTTTCATGGTCTTTGCACTCCAACGGGGGTGGCGGGGGGGCGCACTTGGCGGGTGCGGGGCCGCGCGGGGAAGGGGTATTGTGCCCGTTGCGTTTGGCAGACGATTCCGGCCTGGGTTATGCCGTTTGAGGTTCGGGGCCGGGACTCGCCCCGGCGGGCGACCTCAAAACAAATCAAGCCCCAAGCCAATGCACGCTGAAGAGCCTCTCCGGATCCGTCCACACCGCCCCCGGCCGGAACCCCGCCTTCACCGCCAAAGCCCGCAGCCCTTCCACGGTGAACTTGTGCGAGTACTCGGTGTGGATGGTCTCCCCTTCCTCGAACGCAAAGCGCTCGCCGTTCAGCGAGACGATCTGGTCCCGCCGGCTCACCAGGTGCATCTCGATGCGCTGCTTCGGCGCGTTATAGAACGCCGCGTGCGCAAAGCCGTCGAGGTCGAAATTCGCATCGAGCTCGGTATTGGCGCGCCGCAACAAATTGAGGTTGAACGCGGCGGTCACGCCCTGCGCATCGTTGTAGGCCGCATGCAGGCGGCCCGGGTCCTTCACCAGGTCGACGCCGATCAGCAGCCCGCCGCCGCGCAGCATGCGCGCCGCGAGCTGCAGGAAGGCCAGCGCCTCGTCGGGCTCGAAATTCCCGATCGTCGAGCCGGGGAAAAAGCCCACCCGCTTGCCCGCACCCGCGAGCGGCGCGGGCAGCACCAGCGGCATGGTGTAGTCCGCCGCAATCGGCTGCACCGCCAGCTCCGGATAGTCGGCCTTGAGCCGCTCGGCCGCGGCCGCCAGGTGCTCGCCCGAGATGTCGATCGGCAGGTAGCGCCGGGGCGCCTCGAGCGCATCGAGCAACAGCCGCACCTTGGTGAGCGAGCCGGCGCCGAACTCGACGATCTCGGCGCCCGGCCCCACCTGCGCGGCGATCTCGCCCGCGCATTCGCCGAGGATGCGCAGCTCGGTGCGGGTGGGGTAGTACTCGGGCAGTTCGCAAATGCGGTCGAACAGCTGCGACCCCGCGGCGTCATAAAAATACTTGGGCGAAATGCTGCGCGGCCTGCGCGCAAGGCCCGCCCGCATCTCGCGGCCGAACTCGGAGAGCGCCGCACTTTCCGGGGCGGCGGGTGCGACAGGCTGGCGCTGCTGCTGTTGGGCGGCGGCAAACGAAAAGGAGGACGAGGAGCTTGGATTGCGCATGATTCAGATGTCTTTCGCGAGCCGCAGCCCCGAGAACTGCCAGCGCGCCGCCGGCGGAAAGAAATTGCGGTAGCTGGGCCGCGTGTGCCCGGCCGGCGTGGCGACGCTGCCGCCACGCAGCACCAGCTGGCCCACCATGAACTTGCCGTTGTATTCGGCCGCGATGCCGGGCATGGGCCTGAATCCGGGATACGGGTCGTAGGAGGAGCGCGTCCACTGCCAGACGTGGCCCGTCATTTGCGAGATGCCAGGCGCATCGAAGGCCGCTTCCCATTCGAATTCGGTCGGCAGGCGCGCACCGGCCCATTCGGCATAGGCGGCGGCCTCGTAGAAGCTCAGCTGCGACACGGGCGCATCGGCCTCCATCGGCCGCACGCCATGCGGGCCGAACACCTGCCATCCGCCCTGCGACTGCTGGGCTTGCAGCCGGGGATCGTCGGCTGCAAGCCAATAGGCCGGATGGCGCCAGCCCTGCGCCTGCACCGCCGCCCAGCCGTCGGAGAGCCAGAGCTCGGGGCGCTGGTAGCCGCCGTCGGCAATGAACTGCGCATAGTCGCCGCAGCTCACCAGCCGGTCGGCAATGGCATGGGGCTGCAGCAGGGCCGCGTGGCGCGGCGTTTCATTGTCGAAGGCAAAGCCCTGCTGCGGACCCTCATGGCCCACCTGCACCAGGCCGCCGGGCTGCGGCAGCCAGCGCATGGCCGGCGGCACGGCAGCCAGCCGCAGCGCGGGCCCTGCCGCGGGCCGGTAGGCGGGCAACAGCGGATTGCATGACAAGGCATGCAGGATGTCGGTGAGCAGCAGCTCCTGGTGCTGCTGTTCGTGATGCAGCCCGAGCGTGACGATGGGCTCGATGGCCGCCCAGTCGCGCTCGCCGGCGCCGGCGTCGAGCAGCGCGAGCACCGCCTCGTCGACATGGGTGCGATAGGCATGCACCTCGTCCACGGAAGGGCGCGTGAGCAGCCCCCGCTGCGGGCGCGGATGGCGCGGGCCGAGCGCTTCGTAGTACGAGTTGAAGAGGTAATGGAACCGCTCGTCGAAAGGCCCGTAGCCCGCCGCATGCGGCTGGAGCAGGACGGTCTCGAAGAACCAGGTCGTGTGCGCGAGATGCCATTTGGTCGGGCTCGCGTCGGGCATCGACTGGATGCACTGGTCTTCGGCGGAGAGCGGCGCGGCGAGTGCCAGGCTGGCGGCGCGCACTTCGCGGAACTTGCCGCGCAGCGCGCTTGCCGCCTGGGTGATCGGCCGGGAAAGCGTCATGGTGTCTCCAGTCGGGTCAACCGCAATTTGTAGCCGATGGCCGTTGCAGCAGCGCGTAGGACAAGTTCGCGCCCTTGAAGCGCGGCGTCACGCCGCGCCGCAATGCAGGCATCGGTGGGGGAGCCACTTTGGCACAAGATCGGCCGGCGTGCAGGGCGGCTGCGTATCATCTGTTCGATGCAAACGACCAACGCCTCCGCCCGCCCCCATGTCGTCATCGTCGGCTGCGGATTCGGTGGACTCGAAGCCGCGCGCCGGCTCGAAAGCGCCGACGTGGACGTGACGGTGATCGAGAAGACCAACCACCACCTGTTCCAGCCCCTGCTCTACCAGGTGGCGACCGCCGGCCTGGCCGCGCCGTCGATCGCGGCGCCGGTGCGCGCCCTGTTCCGCCAGCAGCCGCGCATCACCACGCTGCTCGGCGAAGTGAGTGCCATCGATCCGGCCGCGCGCGCGGTCCGGCTGGCCAACGGCAGCCTGGTGAGCTACGACCACCTGGTCGTCGCGGCCGGCGCCACGCACAGCTATTTCGGCCATGACGAATGGGCGCCCGTCGCGCCCGGCCTGAAGACGCTGGCCGACGCCTTCGAGATCCGCCGCCGCGTGCTGATGTCGTTCGAGGCGGCCGAAACCGCAACCGACCCGGAGCGCCGCCGCGCCCTGCTCACCTTCGCGGTGATCGGCGCCGGCCCGACGGGGGTCGAAATGGCAGGCACGCTGGCCGAGATTGCCAAGCACACGCTCGCCGGCGAGTTCCGCCACATCGACCCCGGGAGCGCGCAGGTGCTGCTGATCGAAGGCGGACCGCGCGTGCTGCAGGCCATGCCCGAGAACCTCAGCCAGAAGGCGCTCGACCAACTGGAAAAACTCGGCGTCGAAGTGCGGCTCAATGCGCGCGTGACCGCCATCGACGCCGGCGGGCTCGAAGTGCAGTCCGGCGGTGGCGCCGACGGCGCACCCGCCACCGGCTACCGCATCGACACCAGCTGCGTGGTGTGGGCGGCAGGCGTCGCAGCTTCGCCGCTGGGGCGCATGCTGGGCGAGGCGACCGGCGCCGAATGCGACCGCGCCGGCCGCGTCAAGGTCGAGCCCGACCTGAGCCTGCCGGGCCATCCCGAGATCAGCGTGGTGGGCGACCTGGCCGCGGCCCTGAGCTACGCGCCCGGTAAGCCGCCCAAACCGGTGCCCGGCGTGTCGCCCGGCGCCAAGCAGATGGGCCGCGCGGCGGCCGCCAACATTCTTCGCCGCATCGCGGGCGAGCCGACGGTGCCTTTCCGCTACCGGGACTACGGCAACCTGGCCACCATCGGCCGCAACTCGGCGGTGGTGGACCTGGAAACGCCCCTCGGCCCGCTGCGCTTCAGCGGCCGGCTCGCATGGCTGTTCTGGCTGTTCGCGCATGCGTACTTCCTGATCGGATTCCGCAACCGCATCGTGGTGATGATGGACTGGGCCAGCGCCTACTGGAGCTTCCAGCGCAATGCGCGCGTGGTGGCGGACGTGCAGGGCAGGAGCGAGTCCTAGCGGCGCGCCCGAAGGCCCCTTCGGAGCGCCCTGCCCCTTCCCGCGTCAGGTTCCGACCACGCCGCCATCGTTCTTCGTGATGGCGACCGTTGCCGAGCGCGGGCGCCCGGCGCCGTCCGGCCACTTCGACACGGCGAGCGGACGTTCCGGGTCGCTGCGCTCGTTGGCCGGCTCACCCGGATGCTGGATGTTGATGAAGAGCGTGCGCAGATCGGGCGTGGCCGTGAGGCCTGTGATCTCGCAGCCGGCCGGCCCGAGCAGGAAGCGGCGGATTTCGCCCTTCGTCGGGTCGCAGGCCAGCATCTGGTTGTTCGGCAGGTTGGCGTATTCGCCCTTGCCGAGCGTGGAGGTCGAGACGTCGGTCTCGATCCACAGCACGCCGCGTGCATCGACCATCAGGCCGTCGGGGCTGCCGAAGGCGTCGCCCTTGATGTTGCCCTGCGCTTCGTAGCGCGGCTGCTTCGGATCGCCCGCAAGCACGAGATGGTTCCAGGCGAACTTCGTCGCATCGAGGTCGCCGCTTTCCTTCCAGCGGATGATCTGGCCCATCGTGTTGTTGGAGCGCGGATTGGCCGCGTCCATGAAGGGCTGGCCCGGCGCACCGCGGTTGCTGTTGTTGGTGAGGGTGCAATAGACCTCCTTCGTCAGCGGATCGACGGTGGTCCATTCGGGACGGTCCATCCTGGTGGCGCCCAGCAGGTCGCTGGCCTGGCGCGCCTTGATGAGCACGTCGCCCTGGGTCGCGAAGCCCTTGTCGGCGACGAGCCCGTTCCTGCCCTGCACCAGCGGCAGCCACTCGCCGGTGCCGTCCACGTCGAAGCGGGCGACGTACAGCGTGCCGTGGTCGAGCAGGTCGCGGTTGGCGGCCGCGCCGCCGGGCTGCACCCTGTCGCGGCTCACGAACTTGTAGATGTATTCGAAGCGCGAGTCCTCGCCCATGTAGATGACCGCGCGGCCGTCGTTGGTGAGCGCGGTGGCGGCGCCTTCGTGCGCGGCGCGGCCGAGCGCGGTGCGCTTGCGCGGCGTCGAGGCCGGGTCCTGCGGATCGATCTCGACCACCCAGCCGTAGCGGTTGGATTCGTTCGGGTGCTTCGCCACGTCGAAGCGCGCGTCGTGCTCGTGCCAGCGGTACTTGGCGCCGTTGCCCTTCTTGATGCCCCAGCGCTTCTGGTGCGCGTCGGGCGTGTCGATGCCTTCGAAGTAATCCGCGAAATTTTCTTCGCAGGTCAGGTAGGTGCCCCATGGCGTCTGGCCGTTCGAGCAGTTGTTGTAGGTGCCGAGCACCTGCGTGCCCGTGGGGTCGGCCGCGGTGCGCAGCATGGGGTGGCCGGCGGCGGGGCCGGTGAGCGTCATCGGCGTGAGCGCGGTGATGCGGCGCGCGAAGCGCGACGGCAGCACCTGCGTCCACTTCGTGCCTTCGCGCTGCAGCTCGATCACCGAGACGCCATGCGCGTTCATCGACTTGCGCACCTTCTCGGCCGTCCAGGTCTTCATGCCGTCCGGATGCAGCAGGCCGTCGTCGACATATTCGTGGTTCAGCACCAGCAGGCCGCGGTTCGATCCGCCCTGCGGAAAGAAGGCCATGCCGTCGTGATGCATGCCGGCCTGCAGGGCCTGTTCGTCCGCGGTGTTGGAGCCATCGGTCTTGAATGCGGGCATCTGGCCAGCGATGCCGGTGGCGTCGCCCCAGCGGTAGAGCACCTGCGCGCTGTAGCCCTCGGGCACGACGACGCGGTCGACGGCGGCCATGGGCACGCTCTTGAAGCCGATGGCCCGGCCCAGCGTGCTCACCGAAGGGCCGGTGCTGGCGCAGCCGGCCAGCGTGCCGGCCGCCAGGGGACCGAAAAGGCCCGCCACGGCCGCCGCCAGGCCGCCGCGCACGAACACGCGGCGCTGCGGGTCGGAAACTTCGTGGATGGTGGGATTGGCGGAGGGATTGGAGTCCTCCATTTGCTCGAAATCTTTGGCCATCTTCTTGTCGTCATGGGTTGCGAGAACCCATGATGGTCTCGCGCCCGCATGAATCCGCCATGACAGCGGCCGGGGGCTCAGAAAAAGGCGTCGCTCCAGTGGTGCTCGCGCCGCTCGCGCCGCCAGTCCCAGGGCGGCGTCGGCTTCGAATCGGCCCACAGCCCCAGGCCTTGCGCACGCGCGGCGTCCTGCAGCTTGAAGAGCCCGCCGCCGCGCCTGGTCGCGATGCCGTCGTAGTCGTAGACCCAGGCCCAGCCGCCGGACACCATGCGGGTTGCGGCGTCCTCGCCGTTGCAAGCCACGTCGGCCACGGTGCGCCCGTAGCGGTCGGTGTCGCGCGGCGTGATCTGCGCCTCTACGGCGTGGCAGAGCCGGCTCAGCGCCTGCCGGCTGCGCTGGCCATAGGGCTGCCTGCTTTCGGGCGCATCGATCGCGGCGATGCGCACCTTGATCTGCTCATAGGAGCCGGCACGCCCGCAGCGCGCGGTGAGCGTGTCGCCGTCGCTGATGCCGACCACCAGGCAACTGCGGGGCTCGGCGCGAGCCAGCAGCGGCAGAGAGACGAATGCAAAAAGAAGAAGAGAAAAAACCGGGCGAAAGCGCATGCAGGCAGGAACGGAACGCACAGGGTGCAAGGAGCGTCGATTCTCGGCGCGAAGTGCCCGCCCCGCCCGGCTGAATCATTTGTTTTCGTCTTCCTGCAGCAGCCGCCACATCACCTTGCCGCTGCCGCTCTTGGGCAGCGCGTCGACGAACTGCACCTTGCGCGGGATCTTGTAGACCGCCATGTTCTCGCGGCACCAGTCGATGATCTGCTGCTCGGTGGTGTCCTTGTGCGTGGCGCGCAGCACCACCACGGCCTTGACCGATTCGCCGCGGTAGTCGTCCCGGGTGGAAATGACGCAGGCCTCCTGGATGGCGGGATGGCGGAACATCAGCAGCTCGACCTCGGCCGGCCAGACCTTGAAGCCGCTCGCGTTGATCATGCGCTTCAGGCGGTCGGTCATGAAGAAGTAGCCGTCCTCGTCCATGCGACCCATGTCGCCCGAACGGAAGAAGCGCTTGCCCTCGAACTCGACGAAAGCCGCCTGGGTGGCGTCGGGGCGCTTCCAGTAGCCCTGAAACACCTCGGGGCCATGGATGATGATCTCGCCCGATTCGCCAATGGGCATTTCGGCCAGTGTGTCGGGGTCGACCACGCGCGCATCGGTGCTCATGAACGGAATGCCCAGGCACTGCTGCTTGGGGTGGTCCGAGGGGTTGGTGTGCGAAGGCGCGGCGGTTTCGGTGAGGCCGTAGCCCTCCTGGTACTTGAGGCCGTACTGCTCGAAGAGGCGCTGCGCCACGGCCTGCGGCATGGCCGCGCCGCCGCCGCCGATGTGCGTGATGCTCGACAGGTCGTAGCTCGCGAAGTTGGGGCTGGCCATGAGGTCGATCACCATGGTGGGGATGTTGGTCCAGCTCGTGACCTTCCAGCGCGAGATGAGCCGGCCCGCCACCTCGCGGTCCCAGCGCGGCATGATGACCAGCGTGGCCGCCGCGAGGATGGAGGTGTGCATCATGCTCACCACGCCCGTGATGTGGAACATGGGCACCACCGCCAGCACCACCGCTTCCGAGGTGGCCTGGCCCCAGAGCTGGCTGGCCACCGCGTTGTGCATGAGGCTCGAATGGTGGTGCACGCAGCCCTTGGGCAGGCCGGTGGTGCCGCTGGTGTAGGGCAGCAGCGCCATGTCGTTGGCGCCCACCACGTGCTCGGGCGCGGCATGCCCCGCGGCCAGCGCATCGGTCCAGGCCATGGCCTTGCCGCCCGCCAGTTCGGGCAGCGGATGGCGCGTGGCGAGCCACTCCTTCCAGGCCGGCGCCGGGGCGTCGTCGCCGCTCGCATCGGCGTCGAAGGCGTCGGTGAACTGGGTCACGATCATGTGGGCCAGCTGCTGCGCCGGCGGCAGCGCGTTGCTGGCCTTGGCAAGTTCGCCGGCCAGGTCGCCGGTGGTGATGGCCACCTTCGCGTCGGGGTCGACGATGTAGTGCTTGAGCTCCTCGGCCCGGTTCATCGGGTTGACCGGCACCACCACCGCATTGGCGCGCAGGATCGCGAAATGCGCGATCACGAGCTGCGGGCAGTTCTGCATGTCCAGCACCACGCGGTCGCCGCGCTTCACGCCCAGCGCATGCAGCGTGCCGGCCAGGCGCTCGACCTGGACCGCGAAATCGCGATAGCTCAGCACCCGGCCGAAGAAGACCAGCGCGGCCTTGTCCGGATAGCGCGCCGCCGAGGTTGCGAGGTTGTGCCACAGCGAGGTGGCGGGAACGGTGATCGAATGCGGCAGGCGCTTGGGCCAGAACTTGTAGTGCGGGCGTGGTTGCATGGTCAAGGCAGGCGGGAGAAGGAGAGAGAGGGAAGGAAGACAGGCCGCAGCCTAAGCCGAGCCGCGCGCCGCTCCCATCGGGGAAGCCCCCGGGAGCGTCACCTTGGCGACGCCTGCCCGCCATCGCGCAATCTTCATCGCACGCGCCCTGCGACTACAGACAAGCGCGGCGTTCCGCGCGATACCTGCGTCTCCCACCACCCGTCACCCGAATGAAGGAGAGTTTTCATGGCAGCAGACAAGCACGCAAGCGTTCACTGGGAAGGCGCCGGCAAGACCGGCAAGGGCCAGGTCAGTACCGAGACCGGCGCCCTCAAGGACTACCCCTACGGCTTCGCCAGCCGCTTCGAGGACGACAAGCGCGGCACCAACCCCGAGGAGATCGTCGGCGCGGCCCATGCGGCCTGTCTGACGATGGCCTTTGCCTTCGCGCTGGAGAAGGAGGGCTTCACCGCCACCCGCATCGACACCAAGGCCGCGGTGCGGCTGGCCAAGGACGGCGAGGGCTTCAAGATCGACCGCATCGCGCTCGAGCTCGACGCCGCCGTGCCCAACCTGGAAGAGGCGAAGTTCCAGCAGATCGCGGCCGCCGCCAAGGCCGGCTGCCCGCTGTCGAAGGCGCTGGCCAGCGTGCCGGAAATCACGCTGAAGGCCACGCTCGCGGGCTGAGCCGCTGCTTATGATCGTCTCCACTTGAAAAAGAGGAGACGATCCATGACCCGACCCGTGCGCGCCGCCCTCCTGGCGGCTTTTTCAATCGCCTCGTTCGGCATCGGTGGCGCCGTCATGGCCGCCTACCCCGACAAGCCGATCAAGGTCGTCATCGGCTTTCCGGCCGGCGGCCCGCTCGACCAGCATGCACGCCTTCTGACCGACAAGCTGCAGGCGGTGCTGGGCCAGCCGCTGATCGTCGACTACAAGCCCGGCGCGGGCGGTTCGGTGGGCGCCGACGCGGTCGCCAAGAGCCCGGCCGACGGCTACACGCTGATGCTGGCCAACACCGGCGTGGCCGTAATCAACGGCGCGCTCTACAGCAAGCTGCCCTACAACACGCAGCGCGACTTCGTACCCATCGCGCGCACCGCGATGCAGCCGCTGGCCCTGCTGGTCACGCCCAAGCTGCCGGTGCAGAACCTGCGGCAGTTCATCGACTACGCCAAGGCACGGCCCGGCCAGGTCAACTACGGCTCGGCCGGCAACGGCGGCATCAGCCACCTGGTGCCCGAGATGTTCAAGACCGCGACCGGCATCTTCATGGTGCACATCCCCTATCGCGGCAGCGCTCCGGCCTTCACGGACCTGATGGCCGGGCAGGTGCAGTTCATGGCCGAGTCGATTCCGCAGGCGGCCAACTACCACAAGCAGGGCAAGGTGCGCGCGCTGGCCGTGACCAGCCGCGAGCGCAACCCCGCGCTGCCCGATGTGCCGACGGTGATCGAGTCGGGCGTCAAGGGCTTCGAGGTGGTGGGCTTCTACGGTTTCTTCGCACCCAAGGACACGCCCAGGGACGTGGTCGCCAGACTCAGCGACGCATTCAGGCAGGTGCTGACGAGCGCCGAGGTGCGCGACCGGATGGTGAGCCAGGGCGCGGACCCGGCCTATCTGGGCAGCGAGGACTTCGCGCGCTTCCTGGCCACGGAGACGCCGCGCTGGGACAAGGCGGTGAAGGCTTCGGGCGCGCGGATGGATTGATTGCTGGCGGTTCGGGGCGCCGTCGTTCTTCGGGGCACTCTTGTTCAGGGCGGCGTGCACAGGCCACCGGGTACTCCCCTCCGCGAATGTCCCCCGGCCTGCGGCCTCCTCCTTGATTTCGCTGCGGGGAGCACCCGATGCCCTGTGCACTGGGCACGCTGCTAATGATCTTGCGATCAACGACCGCTCTGTCCAACGCTCCCGTCGATGGGGTGCCTTGCGCAGCGAAATAAAGGGGGAGGCCGCAGGCCGGAGGACATTCGCGGAGCAAGGTACCCCGTCGGCGGGAGCGCGCCCTGAACAGCAGCGGCATGCACCACCGGCACGCGGCGCCGGCCCATTTCGGTGCACAGATCTTGCATACCAGTTGGCACAAAAGCTGCTGGTATGCATGCCAATGTCTACATCCGCATCCGAAATCAGTGCACGCATCGTCGAGGCGGTGATGGCGCAGAAGCTCGCGCCGGGCTCGCGCCTGGGCGAGCAGCCGCTCGCCATGCTGTTCGACTGCAGCCGCACGATCGTGCGCGAGGCGCTCACCCGGCTGGCGGCGCGCGGCATCGTCACGGTGAGCGCACGGCGCGGCTGGTTCGTGATCGAGCCCTCGCAGGACGAGGCGCGCGAAGCCTTCGAGGCGCGCCGCGTCATCGAGCTCGGCCTCATCCGCAGCACCGGCAAGATCGACAAGGCCGCGCTGCGCCAGCTGAAGGCGCACCTGCAGCGTGAAAAGGCCGCACTGAAAGAGAGCGACGTCGGCAACCGCAGCTTCCTGCTCGGCGACTTCCACGTGTGCCTGGCCGAATGCCTGGGCAACACGCTGCTGGCCGACACCTTGCGCGACTTCACCGCGCGCACCACGCTGATCGCCATGCTCTACCAGTCCACGCACGACGCCGTGCAGTCCTGCGAGGACCACGTGCAGATCGTCGCCGCCCTCGAGCGAGGCGACCATGCCGCCGCCGAGGCGCTGATGGCCGCGCACATCGGCACGGTGCAGTCGGCCCTGCGCGTGCAGGCGCCCACCGATCCGCTGGCGCAGCTGCGCGACGCGCTGGCGCCGCTGCAGCAGAAGAAAACCGCGGCCGTTCCCAGGCGGCGCAAGGCCGCCACGCCCTCCCCCGACGACACCGATTCATCGACTTACCTAGGAGCCCTGCTATGACTTTCTCTTCGTCCAAACGCCATCTCTCGCTCGCGCTTGCATCCATCGCCATGCTGGCCGCCGCCGGCGGCGCACAGGCCCAGAATGCCCTGGACAACGTGCTGAAGGCCAAGACCATCAAGATCGCCGTGCCCACCGACTATCCGCCCTACGGCTCGGTGGACAAGAACATGAAGCCGCAAGGCCTCGACATCGAGATGGCCGAGCTAATCGCCGCCAAGCTGGGCGTCAAGGTCGAGCTGGTGCCCGTGACCAGCGCCAACCGCATTCCCTACCTGCAGACCCGCAAGGCCGACCTCGTGATCTCCACGCTCGGCAAGAACGCCGAGCGCGAGAAGGTGATCGACTTCACCTCGGCCTATGCGCCCTTCTTCCAGGCCGTGTATGCGGCCAAGAGCATGAAGCTCACGAGCTTCGCCGACATGGCCGGCAAGACCGTTGCCGTGACGCGCGGCGCGATGGAGGACCAGGAACTGAACAAGGTGGCGCCGCCGAACGTCGACTACCGCCGCTTCGAGGACAACAACGCAACCATCGCGGCCTTCGTGGCCGGCCAGACGCAAACCATCGCCACCAGCGCGGCGGTCGCCGGCGACATGCTCGCCAAGAATCCGAAGGTGAGCGCCGAGTTCAAGCTGCTGCTGAAGGACAGCCCCTGCTTCGTCGGCGTGGCCAAGGGCGAAACCGCCTTGAAGACCAAGGTCAACGAGATCATTGCCGCCGCCAAGAAGGACGGTACGCTGGACGCCATGTCGAAGAAGTGGCTCGGCAAGGCCGCCGGCGACCTGCCGGTCTGAGCGCCGCTGAACCTCGAACAAGGGCGCGGCCATGGAATTCGACTTCGGTGCAGTTCTCGTCGACTGGCGGCTGCTCGCCAAGGGCATCGCGTGGACGGTCGGCCTGACGGCCATCGCCACCGTCATCGGCATGGCCGTGGGCGTGGCCTGCGCCTGGGCGCGCGCCAGCGGGCCGGCGTGGCTGCGCTGGGTGGTCGGCAGCTATGTGGAGCTGATCCGCAACACGCCCTTCATCGTGCAGCTGTTCTTCATCTTCTTCGGGCTGCCTGCGGCGGGCGTCAAGCTCACGCCGGAGGTGGCCTCGGTGATCGCGATGGTGATGAACCTCGGGGCCTACGCCACCGAGATCATCCGCGCCGGCATCGAGGCCACGCCCAAGGGGCAGATCGAGGCGGCCGTGAGCCTGGCGCTCGACAAGGTGCAGGTGTTCACGCGCGTGGTGCTGCCGCCGGCGCTCAAGAAGGTGTGGCCCGCCATGGTGAGCCAGATCATCATCGTGATGCTGGGCTCGGCCGTGTGCGGCCAGATCTCCACCGAGGAGCTGAGCTATGCGGCCAACCTCATCCAGAGCCGCAACTTCCGCGCCTTCGAGGCCTTCATCGTCGCCACGCTGCTCTACCTGGCGCTGGCCGTTGGGCTGCGCAGGCTGCTCAACTGGGCCGGGCCGAGATTCTTCTTCGGCCGCTGAACGCAGGACGCCACCACCATGGTCGATTTTTCTCTCTGGGACATCCTGCGCAACCTGCTGATGGCGCTGCGCTGGACCGTCGTGCTCTCGCTCATCGCCTTCATCGGCGGCGGGCTGGTGGGCGCCCTGCTGCTGTTCCTGCGGCTGCGCGGCGGCAGCGCCATGGGCCGCGCCGTCGGCCTCTATGTGCAGCTGTTCCAGGGCACGCCGCTGCTGATGCAGCTGTTTCTCGCGTACTTCGGCATCGCGCTGTTCGGCGTCGACGTGTCGGCGTGGACCGCGGCCAGCGTGGCGCTCACGCTCTACACCAGCGCCTTCCTCACCGAAATCTGGCGCGGCTGCGTGGCCTCCATTCCCAAGGGCCAGTGGGAAGCCTCGGGCAGCCTGGCGCTGAGCTTCAGCGAGCAGATGCGCCACGTGATCCTGCCGCAGGCGGTGAAGATCGCGATCGCGCCGACGGTGGGCTTCCTGGTGCAGGTGATCAAGGGCACGGCGCTCGCCTCGGTGATCGGTTTCGTCGAACTCACCAAGGCCGGCAGCATGATTTCGAACGCCACCTTCAAGCCCTTCGTGGTGTTCAGCTGCGTGGCGCTGCTTTACTTCGTACTGTGCTTCCCGGTGAGCCTGTACGCCAAGAATCTCGAGAGGAAATCCCATGGCCGCCGTGCTTGAATCCCACCAGACCTCCGCCGCGCCGATCGTGCGCGTGACCGCGCTGCGCAAATCGTACGGCGCCAACGAGGTGCTCAAGGGCATCGACCTCGACGTGAAGCGCGGCGAGGTCATTGCCATCATCGGCAAGAGCGGCTCGGGCAAGAGCACCCTGCTGCGCTGCATCAACGGGCTCGAGGTGTTCCAGGAAGGCTCGCTCACGGTCGACGGCAAGCCGCTGCTGCACGAGAGCGCCATGGCGATGCGCGAGCTGCGCCAGCACGTGGGCATGATCTTCCAGAGCTTCAACCTGTTTCCGCATCTCACGGTCGGCAAGAACGTGATGCTCGCACCCACGCTGGTGAAGAAGCGCAGCAGCATGGAGGCGGCATCGCAGGCGCGCAAGCTGCTCGAACGCGTGGGCCTGGCCGAGAAGTTCGACGCCATGCCCGAGCAGCTCTCGGGCGGCCAGCAGCAGCGCGTGGCCATCGCCCGCGCGCTGGCCATGGAACCGGCCGTGCTGCTGTGCGACGAGATCACCTCGGCGCTCGACCCCGAGCTGGTGGGCGAGGTGCTGCGCGTGGTGGAGTCGCTGGCCGACGAAGGGATGACGCTGCTGATGGTCACGCACGAGATGAGCTTTGCGCGCAAGGTGAGCGACCGCGTGATCTTCATGCACCAGGGCCGCGTGCACGAGATGGGACCACCGGCGGAAATGTTCGGGAATCCGCAGACGGCCGAGCTGAAGCAATTCCTTTCGTCGCTGCACGACTGAGGCGGTACGCAGCGCCGCACTACTTCCTGCCCGGCCGCGCGCGCGCCGGCTTTCGCACGGCCATGTCCGGCGGCAGTTCGAAGCGGTCGCCTGCCCCCAGCCCGGTGGCCACGCCAAGCCGGGCCGCCAGGTGCGCGGCATCGTAGGGCGCGTGCACCTTGACGTCGTTGTCGAAGTAGCAGAACACGTCGCGCCCCTTGCGCCCGGAGGACCGGCGCGAAGGTACGGCCAGCCTTGCGTCCTTCACCTGGCGTCCATGGCGCCAGGCATCGATGCGCTCGGCCCAGCGGTCGAGCGCGGCATCGCCGTAGCCGCTCGCGTAGAGCTCCTTGTCGCCATGCAGCCGCATGTAGACGAAGTCGGCGCACAGGTCTTCGAGCAGCGGCCAGCGCCCCGCCGTGTCGGCAACCACCAGCGCGACGCCATGGCGGCGCAGCATCGCGATGAAGTCCGGATTTGCAAAACTCGCATGGCGCACTTCCACCGCATGCCGTATGCGCAGCTTCGCGGGTGCCTTCAGCAACGCGCGGTCGTCGGCCAGCTTCTCGTTGTGCTGGCGCGCGAGCTTGAGGGCGGAACGGCCATCCCTGGGCAGCAGCGCCAGGAATTCCTCGATCCGACCGGCGTCGTAGGCCAACGACGGCGGCAGCTGCCAGAGAATCGGGCCCAGCTTGGCGCCCAATGCGAACACGCCCGATGCAAAGAAGTTGGCCAGCGCACCGTGCGGTTCCTTGAGCCGCAGGTTGTGGGTGATGTAGCGCGGCCCCTTCACCGCAAACACGAAACCGTCGGGCGTCGCGTCGTGCCATGCCTGGTACGACACGGGGCGCTGCAGCGAATAGAACGAGCCGTTGATCTCGATGGTGGGCAGCATGCGGGAGGCAAAGTCGAGTTCGAGCCGCTGCGGGAGCCCCTTGGGATAGAAACGGCCGCGCCATGGCGCATAGCGCCAGCCAGAGATACCGATTCGCGTCGTGCCCTGCATCGTTGGTCTTTTTTTCCGGAGCCTCGAACGTGGCCTGCCGAACGGCGCCGTGGCGTAGGAGATTTTCCTGTCCGCATAGCAGCATGCGCCCGGCGCGCCGGCCGGAGGTCCGGACTCCCCGGAACCCCGCGGGCTGTGGCAAGCTCCGAGCAGTATGCAAATCCGCTCCCTGCCCTTCACCACCTCCCGCCGCTGGATGCTGCGCGCGCTGTGCGGCGCCGCGGCCCTGCAGGCGCCGCTTTGCGCGCTGGCCGGCTTCAACTTCTTCACCAGCGAATACACCGCCACGCGCGACGAACTGCAGGCGCAGATCGCCAAGCGCTTTCCGGTGGCCGAGCGCTATGCCGAGATCTTCATGGTCGGGCTGCGCGATCCGCAGCTGGGCCTGGACGCGCGCAGCAACCGCGCGGCCATCACGGCCACGCTGACCATTGCCAGCCCCCTGCTGGCCGCCTCGCCGGTGCAGGGCGTGGTCTCGGTCAGCAGCGCGCTGCGCTACGACGCCGCAGCGCGCGCGCTGCGCCTGGACCGCCCCAAGGCCGAGCGCCTCGAGCTGCAGGGCGTGCAGGGCCGCGATGCGGAACGCCTGCAGCAGGTGGGCGCGGTGGTGGCGCAGGAGCTGCTGCAGGGGCAGGTGCTGCGCAGCTTCACGGCCGACGAGCTCACGGTGGGACGCAAGACCTACGAGATCGGCGACATCACGGTGCAGGACGACGGCATCAAGGTGCAGCTGAAATGAAATACCCACTGCTTGCCGCCGCATTGCTCATCGCGGGCTGCGCGGCCATTCTCCCCACGGCCAAGCAGCACTTCGACCTGCAGGCGCACCGCGGCGGGCGCGGGCTCGCGCCGGAGAACACGCTGGCGGCCTTCTCCAACGCCATCGACCTGGGCGTGAGCACGCTCGAACTGGACATCGGGCTCACGGCCGACGGCGTGGTCGTGATCTCGCACGACACCGCGCTCAACGCCGACCACACACGCGACGCGAACGGCGCCTGGCTCGCATCGAAGACCGGCCCCACCCTCCGTTCTCTCACGCTGGCGCAACTGCAGCGCTACGACGTCGGCCGGCTGAACCCCGCGAGCAGCTACGGCAAGCAGTTCGCGCTGCAGCTGCCGCGCGACGGCGAGCGCATCCCGACCCTGGCCGCACTGTTCGAGCAGGTGCGCGCACGCGGCGCCGCGGCCGCCACGGTGGGCTTCAACATCGAGACCAAGATCGATCCCACCAAGCCCGACGAGACCGCCGCGCCCGAGCCGATGGTGCGCGCCCTGCTCGCCGAGATCGACAAGGCGCAGATGGGCGGCCGCGTGACCGTCCAGAGCTTCGACTGGCGCACGCTCGCGCTGGTCGGCCAGCTTGCGCCGCAGTTGCCGCGGGCCTACCTGAGCTCCCCGCGCACGCTCAAGGACAGCCGCTGGACGGCCGGCCTCGACGCCGCGCAGTTCGCCTCGACGCCGCAGCTGGTCAAGGCCGCGGCCGGCACGGCGGGCGGGCCCGTCATCTGGTCGCCCGCCTACAACGACCTGACACGGCCCGCCATCAAGGAAGCGCAGGGCCTCGGCCTCAAGGTGCTGCCCTGGACCGTGAACCAGCGCGCCGACATGCTGCGGCTGATGGACTGGGGTGTGGACGGCATCATCACCGACTACCCCGACGTGCTGCGCGACCTGATGCGCGAACGCGGCCTCTCGCTGCCGCCACCTGGAAAGGCTTCGTCATGAGCCCCCGCCCGGCCGCTCCGAAGGGGGCTCGCACCGCAGCGCGTAGCGCGGAGGTTGCCTTATGAGCACCGCCGCACGGCAGCTCGAAGCCGTCAGCAGCGGAATCGCGGCGCTGCAAGGCGGCGGCGGATCGGTCGCCGCGCTCTCGAACGAGGCGCGCGCGAGCAGCGAACTGCTCGCGGCGCTGCCGCCGCGCTATGGCGAGGTGCTGCTGAACCTGCTCGACCGGCTCGAGTCGAGCGCGCTGTTCAGCGAAGAGAGCTGTTCCTTCAGCCAGAAAGACCTGCTCGACAACCTGCAGGCGTGGGCCGGCAAGGCCCGCGCGCAGCTGGCGTCCTGAGGAGAAACAAACCATGCAAAGACGCACCCTTCTTCTGCGCGCCGCCCCGCTGCTCGCGTTCGCATCCACGGCGGCATGGCCGCCGGCCGCATCGGCCGCCGCGCCGATGGTCGAGATCTGGAAGGACCCGAACTGCGGGTGCTGCCAGGACTGGGTCAGGCACCTCGAGGCCAACGGCTTCGCGACCCGCGTGCACGACGCTGGCAACAGCGCCGCGCGCACCCGGCTCGGCGTTCCCGCCAGGCTGGGCTCATGCCACACCGGCCTGGTCGGCGGCTATGCGCTCGAAGGCCACGTGCCCGCGCGCGAGGTGCACAGGCTGTTGCGCGAAAAGCCCAAAGCCATCGGCCTCGCCGTGCCCGGCATGCCGGTGGGATCGCCGGGCATGGACGGCGCCGCCTACGGCGATCGGCACGATCCCTACGACGTTCTGCTGGTGCTGGCCGACGGCGGCAGCCGCGTCTTCCAGAGCTACCGCTGAGGAAGACCGCGCCGCGCGTCAGCTGAAGCGGGCGGGATCGAAAGGGGCCAGCGCCGTCTCGGGCGCGGTGCCCGCGAGCAATTGCGCCGCGAGCCTGCCGGTGCGCGCCGAGCCGCACAGGCCGACGTGCCCATGCCCGAAGGCCAGCACGATGTCCGTGCTGGCCGCGGATGCGCCGATGCAGGGCAGCCCGTCGGGCAGACTGGGCCGGTGGCCGAGCCAGTGCTTCACGGCCACCGCCTCCGGCGGCTGGGTGCCAAGCGCCGGAAACATCGACCGCAGGTGCCGGTGCAGGATCTCGGCGCGCCGCCAGTCGGGCGCGGCATCGAGCCCACCGATCTCGACCTGGCCGGCCGCGCGCAGGCCACCGTCCATCCAGTGCGCGATGAGCTTGCCGTCGGCCACCATCGTCGGCGTGCGCGGCCCCGCCGAAGCGCCTTCGACGACCACGTGGTAGCCGCGTTCCGATTCGAGCGGCACCGGCGATCCGGCCGCTGCGGCCAGCGGGCCCGAGCGCGCACCGGCGCAGATGGCGGCGGCGTCGCAGGCGATCTCGCCGGCCTCGGTGCGCACCGCGCGCAGCCGCCCGCCCGCGATGCGAAAGCCGGTGGCGCGCGCCGCCACACGCTGCGCACCGGCCTCCTGCGCGTGCCGCGCCAGCGCCGCCACATAGGCCCCCGGATTGCGGCAGTGCCCGGCCTCGGGCACGAAGATGCCGAGCGTGTAGCGCGCGTCGAGGTCGGGTTCGCGCTGCCGCAATTCAGCCGCCGGCCACTCCTCCCACTGCACACCAGTGCGCCGGCGCACGCGCCAGCCGAGCGCGTCGCCCTCGAACTCCTCGCGCGACCGGTAGGCATGCAGCAGGCCGCGCTGCTCGATGAGCTGCGGCATCCCGGCCTCGGCGGCGAGCCGGGCATGCAGGGCCGGGGCATCGGCCAGCAGCGTGCGCAATGCGTCGGCGGTGCGCTGCACGCGCGCCTCGGTCCAGCCCGAGGCCAGGTAGCGCAGCAGCCAGGGCAAGGCCCGCGGCAGATGGCGCCAACGCAGCGCGAGCGGCCCCAGCGGATCGGTCAGCCAGCCCGGCACCTTGCGCCAGGCACCGGGCAGCGCGGGCGGCACCACGGAATGAGACGAGAGCCAGCCCGCATTGCCGTAGCTCGTGGCCTGCGGACCGCCCGGCTCGCCGGGCTCCACCACCGTCACGCGCAGGCCGGCGCGCAAGGCCTCGATGGCGGTCGCGCTGCCCACGGCGCCTGCGCCGATCACGACCACATGGCGTCCCGCGCCCTCGGCGGAGAAACTTCTTGCAACTGTCATGGGGGCCTATCGTAGAGGGCGCGGTCCCATAATCGGCCGCCATGCCCGCTCCGTCATCCGCTTCCTCTTCTCCTGCTTCGTCTTCCGGCGCCATCACCGATGTGGCCGGCATCGAAGTCGGCCATTTTTCCGACACGCGCCGGCCCACGGGCTGCACCGTGATCCTCGCGCGCGAAGGGGCGGTGGCCGGGGTCGACGTGCGCGGCGCCGCACCGGGCACGCGCGAGACCGACCTGCTCTCGCCCGGCAACCTGGTGCAGCAGGTGCACGGCGTGATGCTGGCGGGCGGCAGCGCCTGGGGACTGGCCGCGGCCGAAGGCGCCATGCGCTGGCTCGAGGAGCGCAACATCGGCATGGACGTGCGCTTCGGCACCCTGCCGATCGTGCCGGCCGCCGTGCTGTTCGACCTGCCCATGGGCGACGCGCGCATCCGGCCCGACGCCGCCGCCGGCTACGCGGCCTGCGAGGCGGCCACCCGCGATGCGCCGGAAGAAGGCAACGTGGGCGCCGGCAGCGGCGCGCTCGTGGGCAAGCTCTTCGGCGTGCACCGCGCGATGAAGGGCGGCATCGGCACCGCCTCGGTCACCGTGGGCGGCGTGACGGTGGGCGCGCTCATCGCGGTCAATGCGCTGGGCGACGTGATCGACCCCGACACCGCGCAGCCGGTGGCCGGCGCGCGCACCGAAGACGGCCTTGCGCTGCTCGACACGCGCCGCGCCCTGCTGCGCGGCGACCCGCCCCAGCCGCTGCTCGCGGGCACCAACACCACGCTCGGCGTGATCGCGACCGACGCGGTGCTGACGAAGGTGCAGGCCAACCGCCTTGCGAGCGTGGCGCACGACGGCCTGGCACGCGCCATCAACCCGGTGCACACGATGAGCGACGGCGACACGCTGTTTGCGCTGGCCACCGGCCGCATTCCGCTCGAAGGCCCTTCTTCCGAATCCAGGCCCGGCATGACCGTGCTCGGCACCATGGCCGCCGAGGCGGTGGCGCGCGCCACCTTGCGCGCGGTGCTGGCGGCGCGCTCCATCACCGTCGGCGAGCTGCACGTGCCATGCGCGGCCGACTTCGCCGCAACGAAAGGTTGAGTACCCCATGGCCATGCCCAAGACACTGAAGCTGATCCTGCTGTCGATCCGCGACCTGATCGCATCGGCCGGTCCCGTCGTGTTCCTCGTGATCGGCCTGCTGATTGCCGCCTACTGGTGGCTGCAGCCGCAGCCGCCCAAGCACGTGACGCTGGCAACCGGGCCGACCGGCAGCGCCTATTCGCAGTTCGGCAAGCGCTATGCCGAGCTGCTCAAGGCGAGCGGCATCGAGGTGGAGCTCAAGGCCACCACGGGCTCTTCAGAAAACCTCGAACTGCTGCGCAGCGGCGGCGCCGACGTGGGCTTCGTGCGCGGCGGCAGCGCCGACCCGGTGGCCGATGAGGAAGCCGGCCTCACCTCGCTCGGCAGCCTGTTCTTCGAGCCGATCTGGCTCTTCTACCGCGCCGACAGCGCGCAGAAGATCGACCGCAAGACGGCCACGCTGACTTCGCTCGCCCAGCTGCGCGGCCTGCGCGTGAACGTCGACCTGGCGGGCAGCGGCCTGCCCGAGATCATGGAAAGGCTCTTCAAGGCCAACCACCTCGAGCCCGATGCGCTGCTGCTTTCCAACCTGGAACAGGCGGCCGCGGCCGAAGCGCTGCAGGCCGGCCTGCTCGATGCCATCGTGCTGTCCTCGGCGCCGCAGTCGCCGCAGGTGCAGCGGCTGCTGCGCGCGCCCGACATCAAGCTCATGGACTTCGGCCAGGCCGATGCGTACACGCGGCGTTTTCCGTTTCTGTCGGCGGTCACGCTGCCGCGCGGCGTGGTCGACCTGTCGAAGGACCTGCCGCCTACGGACGTCTCGCTGCTCGCGGCCACCACCTCGCTGCTTTCGCGCGACAAGACCCACTCCGCGCTGCGCCAGCTCTTCGCGCAGGCCGCGCAAAGCGTGCACAGCGACGCCGGCTGGTTCAACCGCGCGCGCGATTTTCCCAACACACGCACCAGCGAACTGCCCGTGAGCCCCGAGGGCGACCGCGCCATCAACGGCACGCCGCCGTTCTGGCAGCGCTACCTGCCGTTCTGGGCCAGCAACCTGATCGAGCGCATGTGGCTGGTGCTCGGCGGCCTGCTGGTGCTGATGCTGCCACTGAGCCGCGTGGTGCCGCCGCTCTACCAGTTCCGCGTGCGCCGCCGCGTGTTTCGCTGGTATGCGCGGCTGCGCGACATCGAGGCCAAGGTCGATGCACGCCAGGGCGGGCGCGACGAATTGCTCGACGAACTCGAGGAGCTCGACCGCGTGGTCAACAAGGTGGCCGTTCCGCTGTCGTATGCCGACGAGCTCTATGCGCTGCGCAACAACATCCACACGGTGCAAAAGCGCGTGCAGATGCGCTGGCCGCAGCCCGGCGATTTCGCGCCCCGGACCGCGCCCTCCGCGGAAACCGCAAAAAGCGCTTGACTTGGAGCGCGCTCCAACTTCGAGAATTCCCGCCATGGAAGCCCACTTGACCATTGCGGAAGTCGCGCGGCGCACCGGCCTCACGGCCGACACGCTGCGCTACTACGAACGCATCGGACTGATCGCCGCGGTGCCCCGTGCACCGGGCGGCCAGCGCCGCTATGCGAGCGCCGACATGGATTGGCTGGCCTTCCTGTTGCGCCTGCGCGAGACCGGCATGCCGATCCAGGGCATGCAGGCGTTCGCCAGGCTTCGAAGCCAGGGGGACGCCAGTGTCGGGGAGCGGCGGCAGATGCTCGAACAGCATCTGGCCGAGGTCCAGGCCAAGGTGGCGGCGCTGCAGCAATCCATGCAGGCGCTGTCGCTGAAGATCGCGCACTACCGCGCCATCGACAGGAAGCGTCCCTCGTCACCGGGCACAGCCCCCGAAGGAAAGACGAGCGATGACCAACACACAAGCAAGCCACAACGACAACAACCTGCGCTACGAGCGCGGGCTCGCCAAGCTTCAGCAGATCGACGGTGAAGGCGGCGTCAAGGTGGTCGAGAGCCTGGCCGGCATCGCACCCGATTTCGCGCGCCTCCTGATCGAGTTTCCGTTCGGCGACATC
The DNA here is from genome assembly GCF_041154485.1 of Variovorax sp. V93. Lineage (NCBI taxonomy): Bacteria > Pseudomonadati > Pseudomonadota > Betaproteobacteria > Burkholderiales > Comamonadaceae > Variovorax > Variovorax sp. V93. Next base: position 3,790,608 of record NZ_AP028669.1, read on the forward strand.
TACTCGCGCCCCGGCCTCGACCTGCGTTCGCGCGAGATCGCGGTGGTGGCCGCGCTCACGGCCATGGGCAATGCCGCGCCGCAGCTCAAGGTGCACATCCAGGGCGCGCTCAATGTCGGCGTCACGCGCACCGAGATTGTCGAGACCATCATGCAGATGGCGGTGTATGCGGGCTTTCCGGCTGCGCTCAACGGCCTCGCGGCCGCGCGCGAGGTGTTTGCTGCCGATGCACCGGTGGGAGAGCCCGTATGAAACACCGCAGTTTTCGCATCCGCCTGCCTCTGCTCGGCCTCGCGCTGCTTGCGACCGCGACCCATGCGACCACCTCGGCGCGAACGCCCGCCCCGCCGGCCTGGACGCTGGAAAAACGCCCCGCGCACGACGAACTGTCCTCGCCGGTCGGCATGGCCTACGACGCGGCAGGCCATCTCTATGTCGCCAACTGGTCGGCCGGCACGGTGCTGCGCTTTGCGCCCGACGGTGCCCGCTCGGTGTTCGCATCGGGCTTGAGCGGCCCCAGCGGGCTGGCGATCGGCCCTTCCGGCGACATCTTCGTCGCGTCGTACAGCCAGGACCTGGTGTGGCGCTTCACGCCCGGCGGCAGGCAGAGCGTGTTCGTGAGCGGCCTGGCAACGCCGGCGGGCCTGAGCTTCGACCGCAAGGGCCGGCTGCTGATCGCCAACCGCCGAACCAATGAGATCCTCGCGGCGCATCCCGACGGCAGGATCGAAGTCGCGGCGCAGGGACTGCAAACGCCGGTCGGCGCGGTCGAACTGCCGGGCGGCGAGCTGATGGTCAGCAACATCGCGGGCGGCATCTCGCTGGTCGGGCCGGACGGACGCGCGCGAAGCATCCACGACGGGCTGCGCAGCCCGGGCCCCGGCATCGTCGCGGACCCCGAGGGCACTGCCGCCTATGTGGTCGACTACGGCGGCACGACCGTCAGCCGCATCGACCGCGAAGGAGGCCGCGTCGTGCTGGCCGACGGCCTGTCCAGCCCGGTGGGCCTTGCGCGCACCCCCGACGGCAACCTGCTGGTCGCCACATGGGGAGCGAACGCGGCCTTTCGGCTGGCGCGGCCACGTTGAAACGCGCCGGCTTGCCCGCCCCATGAAAAAAGCGCGCGGCCCCTTGCGGAACAACGCGCTCTTGTCGAGGCACCCTGAGGTCTCTTCCAGAAACACCGAGGAACCGGCTTTGCCGGGCCTCCGGTGTTGCCCCCGGTAGGGGGAAGGCGCGCGCGACACGAAGTGCGCGAAGACTGGGGGCGAGCCTATTTCAGCGCCTTGTAGCGCATGCGCTTGGGCTTGGCACCCTCTTCGCCCAGGCGCTTCTTCTTGTCGGCTTCGTACTCCTGGTAGTTGCCGTCGAAGAAGGTCCACTGGCTGTCGCCTTCGGCCGCCAGGATGTGCGTGGCGATGCGGTCGAGGAACCAGCGGTCGTGGCTGATGACCATCACGGTGCCGGCAAACTCGAGCAGCGCGTCTTCGAGCGCGCGCAGGGTTTCCACGTCCAGGTCGTTCGACGGTTCGTCCAGCAGCAGCACGTTGCCGCCCGCAATCAGCGTCTTGGCCAGGTGCAGCCGGCCGCGCTCGCCGCCCGACAGCGTGCCGACCTTCTTCTGCTGGTCGGCGCCGTTGAAGTTGAAGCGGCCCGCATACGCGCGGCTCGCCATCTGGAACTTGCCGACGTTGATGATGTCCAGGCCGTTCGAGATGTCTTCCCACACGGTCTTGTTGTTGGCGAGCTCGTCGCGGTGCTGGTCGACGAAGGCCATCTTCACGGTCTGGCCGATGACGACCTCACCCGAATCCGGCTTTTCCTTGCCCGCGAGCAGCTTGAACAGCGTCGACTTGCCGGCGCCGTTCGGGCCGATGATGCCGACGATCGCGCCCGGCGGCACGGTGAAACTCAGGTTGTCGATCAGCATGCGGTCGCCGAAGGACTTGCTGACGTTGTGGAACTCGAACACCTGCTGGCCCAGCCGCTCCGCCACCGGAATGAAGATTTCCTGCGTCTCGTTGCGCTTCTGGTATTCCATGTCGCTCAGCTCTTCGAAGCGGGCCAGGCGCGATTTGCTCTTGGCCTGGCGCGCCTTCGGGTTCTGGCGCGACCACTCCAGTTCCTTCTTCAGCGCCTTGGCGTGGGCTTCCTCGCTCTTCTGCTCCTGCGCCAGGCGTTCGCCCTTCTGCTCGAGCCAGGTGCTGTAGTTGCCCTTCCAGGGAATGCCACGGCCGCGGTCCATTTCCAGGATCCACTCGGCCGCGTTGTCGAGGAAGTAGCGATCGTGGGTGATGGCCACCACGGTGCCCGTGAAGCGCTGCAGGAACACTTCGAGCCACTCCACCGATTCAGCGTCCAGGTGGTTGGTGGGTTCGTCGAGCAGCAGCATGTCGGGCTTGGACAGCAAGAGGCGGCACAGCGCCACGCGCCGCTTTTCGCCGCCTGACAGCAGGCCGATCTTCGCGTCCCACGGCGGCAGGCGCAGCGCATCGGCGGCGATTTCCAGTTGATGTTCGGAATCGGTGCCGGCGGTGGCGATGATGGCTTCGAGCTGGGCCTGCTCGGCTGCCAGCGCGTCGAAGTCGGCGTCTTCGGCACCATAGGCGATGTACACCTCTTCGAGGCGCGCCTTGGCCGCAAACACCGCGCCCATGGACTCTTCGACCGATTCGCGCACCGTGTGCTCGGGGTCGAGCTTGGGCTCCTGCTCCAGATAGCCGATCGTCATCCCCGGCATGGGCAGCGCCTCGCCCTCGAACTCCTTGTCCACACCCGCCATGATCTTGAGCAGCGTCGACTTGCCCGAGCCGTTGAGGCCGAGCACGCCGATCTTGGCGCCGGGGAAGAAAGAGAGCGAAATGTCTTTCAAGAGCTGCCGCTTGGGCGGCACGGTCTTGCTGACGCGGTTCATCGAATAGACGTATTGAGCCATCTGTGAATAGTTACCTTGGGTAGCGGAAATTGGGGGAAAAGCGCGGGCGCCCGAAGAAGCTTTCGAACGCGGCAAACCATGGATTATCGACTCATGCGACAATAGGCACCGTTGCCGGGTCCAGTTGCCCGCAACACCGGCTCTCTGCCGGGGACGAAGAAAGCGCCTTTCAACCCTCTTGCGAGGGCGGACTTTCCGGCTCCCACCCCTGACCTTCATCAGCCTTGACTGGCTCGGCGTCACAAAAGACGCCAAGCGGGCCGATGCCACTGCGCCGTGTATGGCGCTTATTGTTTCCAATGAATTTTGACGAACTGAAGCTGGCTCCCGCCATCTTGAAGGCTGTGCACGAGCACGGTTACGACACCCCCACCCCCATCCAGGCGCAAGCCATTCCCGCGGTCCTCGAAGGCCACGACCTCCTGGGCGGCGCCCAGACCGGCACCGGCAAGACCGCTGCCTTCACGCTGCCCATGCTGCACAAGCTCAGCGTGGGCGCGAGCGCCACCAACAAGTTCGGCGGCATCGGCATCCGCGCGCTGGTGCTCACGCCCACGCGCGAACTCGCGGCCCAGGTCGAAGAGTCGGTGCGCACCTACGGCAAGTACCTGGAGCTCGACTCCACCGTGATCTTCGGCGGCGTGGGCATGAACCCGCAGATCAGCAAGCTCAAGAAGGGCGTCGACATCCTCGTGGCCACCCCCGGCCGCCTGCTCGACCTGCAGCAGCAGGGCATGCTCGACCTGAGTCAGGTCCAGATGCTGATCCTGGACGAAGCCGACCGCATGCTCGACATGGGCTTCATCCATGACGTGAAGAAGATCCTGGCGCTGGTGCCCCGGGAAAAGCAGAGCCTGCTGTTCTCGGCCACCTTCAGCGACGAGATCCGCGACCTGGCCGCCACGCTGCTCAAGAACCCGCAGAGCATCCAGGTCACGCCGCGCAACACCACCGTGCAGCGCATCACCCAGGTGATCCACCCGGTGGGCCGCGGCAAGAAGAAGGCGCTACTCGCGCACATCATCAACGAGAACAAGTGGAGCCAGGTGCTCGTGTTCACGCGCACCAAGTTCGGTGCCAACAGCGTGGCCGAATTCCTCACCAAGAACGGCATCGAGGCAATGGCGCTGCACGGCAACAAGAGCCAGAGCGCCCGCACCCAGGCGCTGGCCGGCTTCAAGAGCGGCGACATCCGCGCCCTGGTGGCCACCGACATCGCGGCCCGCGGCATCGACATCGACGAGCTGCCGCACGTCGTCAATTACGAAATCCCGAACGTCAGCGAAGACTACGTGCACCGCATCGGCCGCACCGGCCGCGCCGGTTCGAGCGGCGAGGCCGTGAGCTTCGTCTGCATGGACGAAGAAGGCTTCATGCAGGAAATCGAACGCTTCACCAAGCAGACGATTCCGGTGCAGTTCGTCGAAGGCTTCGGCCCCGAGGAAGGCGAACGCGCCGAGCCGATCGCCATGGGTCGCCAGACGATCTGGGGCGGTGCCGGCCGCCCGCCGAGCCGCGACGTGATGCAGGCGGCCGCCAAGGCTGCCCGCACCGAGATGCTGCAGCGCATCCGCGAGAACAAGGCCGGCCAGGGCGGCGGCGAACGCGCAGGCGGTGGTGGTGGCGGCAACGGCCAGCGCCGCGGTGGCGGCCAGGGCGGTGGCGGCCAGGGCCGCAATGCCAACGGCGGCGGCCAGGGACAGGGCCAGGGCCCGCGCGGCCAGGGCGCCCGCCCGGCACAAGGCCGCGGACCGCAAGGCCCGGCACGCGCGCCGCACCATGCGCCGCAAAATCACCTGCCGCATGACGAGCGCCAGCCGCGCCATCACGGCAACAGCCACAGCCCGACGCAGGCCAACCAGGTCGCGCACCTGCGCGCCGAAGCGGTCGCCGGCGGCGACGGCCAGCCGGATCCGCTGCGCACCAGCGTCGACCACATGGGTGGCGGCCGCGGGCGCGGACGCCCGGGCGGCGGCGGTGGCGGCTACGGCGGCAACCGCTCCGGCGGTGGTGGCCGTTCGGGTGGCGGCGGCTACGGCGGCGGCGGCGGTGGCAACCGCTCCGGCGGCGGCGGACGCTCGTTCGGGCGCTGACCGGCGCAGCGGGTAGATGGAACATCTGCCCCGCGACAAAGACAAAGGGCACTTCGGTGCCCTTTGTCTTTTGCGCCGCCGGCGCGGCGCCTCCCGACTGCCGCCCGCTGCGGACACAATCGCGTGCCATGCAAGACATCCCGCCCAACTACGCCACGCTCTTCGTTGCCACCTGCAACCTGCTGAATCTCGCGAACCCGCACCGGGTGTATTACGAGAACCAGGACGCCTACGACGAACGCGACTACGAACGCAAGATCGCCTGGACCGGCGAGCGCTTCCATGCGCTCAATGCCGACGTGCTCGCGGTGCAGGAGGTCTGGGACGAAAGCGCGCTGAAGGCCGCCATTGCGCGCAGCGGGCTGCGCTACGACTTCGTCTCGGTTCCCGGCGCGGAGAACACGCCGCCGCACAACGGCGCGCAGGGCACGCCGCGGGTCGGCATTGCCACGCGGCTGCAGGTGGACGAGGTCCGCTCCTTCGTCGATTTTCCGCCTGGCTTCGGGGTCGAGGTGCCGGGCCTGGGCCCGCACATGCGCTTCGAGCGCCCGCCCCTTCTGGCCACGCTGCGCATGAAGCACGGGCAGCAGGTGCACGTGCTCACGGTGCACCTCAAGTCCAAGCGGCCGAAGTTCCTGCAGGACGCGCAGGGCAATGCCCTGGAAGACCGGGAGGACCGCAAGGTCGGCGTGATGGCTTCGCTGCGCTCGCTCGTCATGCGCGGCGTCGAGGCGGCGGCCCTGCGCTGCATCGTGATCGACCTGCTGCAGGGCACCAGCACGCCGCTGGTGGTGATGGGCGACTTCAACGACGACCCGCACAGCGTCACCACGCAACTGGTGGCCGCCACCTCCGAAGTGGCCTACGACAAGGCCGCGCGCGACGTGGCGCTGTTCAACGCCTACGAGATGCAGGGCGAATCAGCGCTCAAGAAGGACGTGGCCTATTCGCACATCCACCAGGGCTTTCCGGCCGTGCTCGACCAGATCTTCGTGAGCGAGGAGTTCGTTGCGACGAGCCGGCGCAGCCTGGGCGACGTGCGCCGGGTCGACTACTTCAACGACCACCTGCACGAAGGTCGGGACCGCTCGCGCTCGGACCACGGCTTCGTGCGCGCGCTGCTGCGGCTGCGCACCGGCTGACGGGCAAGGTTCAGGGCATGCGCCGGCCGCTCTGGCGGTCGAACAGGTGCACGCGGTCGGCATCGATCGCCAGGCCCACGGTCTGGTCGGGCTGCGCGTCGACGCGGCCATGCACCGCCAGCACCAGCTTCGCTTCGCCGACCTGCACCAGCAGTTCGGTCTCGGCGCCCGTGGGCTCGACCACGATCACCTGCGCATCGACGCCGCTGCCGCCGCCCAGCGTGATGTCGCCGGGGCGGATGCCGTAGTGCACCGGCTGGCCGTCGGGCGCCGAGGTGCCCGGCGGCACGGGCCAGCGCGCGCCATGCGCCTCGACATGGCATTCGCCGCCCGAGCGCCGCACCGTGCCTTCGATCACGTTCATCGACGGCGAGCCGATGAACTGCGCGACGAACAGGTTGTCGGGGCGGTCGTACAGGTCGAGCGGCGTGCCGATCTGCTCGACGATGCCGTCGTGCATCACCACGATGCGGTCGGCCATGGTCATGGCCTCGATCTGGTCGTGCGTCACGTAGACGGTGGTGGTCTTCAGGCGCTGGTGCAGCGCCTTGATCTCGGCGCGCATCGCCACGCGCAGCTTGGCGTCCAGGTTGGATAGCGGCTCGTCGAACAGGAACACCTTGGGGTCGCGCACGATGGCGCGCCCCATGGCCACGCGCTGGCGCTGGCCGCCCGACAGCTCGCGCGGATAGCGCCCGAGCAGCGCGTCGAGGTTGAGGATCTTCGCGGCCCGCGACACGCGCTCGTCGGTCACCGACTTCTCGGCATTGCGCAGCCGCAGGCTGAAGCCCATGTTCTCGCCCACCGTCATGTGCGGATAGAGGGCGTAGCTCTGGAACACCATGGCGATGTCGCGGTCCTTCGACTCGAGGTCGTTGACTACGCGGCTGTCGATCATGATCTCGCCGCCGCTGATGTCCTCCAGGCCCGCGAGCATGCGCAGCAGGGTCGACTTGCCGCAGCCCGAAGGCCCGACCAGCACGACGAACTCGCCGTCGGTGATGTCGAAGCTCAGGCCCTGGATGATCTGGACCTTGCCGAAGGATTTCTGGATATTGCGAAAGGATACGGATGCCATTTTTGTTCCCAGGGTTCGCTCAGCTCTTGACGGCACCAGCGGTGAGTCCGCCCACCATGTAGCGCTTGAAGGCGTAGTAGATCGCCGCAGGCGGCAATGCATAGATGAGGCCGGTGGCCATCAGCAGTTCCCACGGCGAATCGTCGGCCGAAAGGAAGTTGCCGAGCGCCACCGCCAGCGTCACGCTCCTGTCGTTCGACAGCAGCAGGAAGGCGTAGAGGTACTCGTTCCATGCCAGCAGCAGCGAATAGGTGCCCACCGCCACCAGCGACGGCACCATCAGCGGCAGGTACACCAGCCGGAACAGCTGCAGCGGCGAAGCGCCGTCCATGCGCGCGGCTTCGTCGAGCTCGTAGGGCAGCTTGTCGGAGGCCTGCTTGAGCACCCAGATGCAGTACGGCGAGGCGATGGTCACCATGGCAAGGATCAGCGCCCACTGGCTGTTGAGCAGGCCGTAGTTGCCCATGGTCTTGTACATGGGCACGGCCAGGAAGGCCGCGGGAATGAAGTACGTGAACAGCGCCAGGTTCATCACCGTGCGGCCGCCCCGCACGCGCAGCCGGCTGATCGCAAAGGCGGCCGTGGTGGCGACGAAGAGCGTCAGCGCCCCTACCGTGAGCGCGATCAGCAGCGAGTTCCCGAGCTGCAACCAGAAGTGGTCGAGGTAGAAGTGCTTCTGCTGGAACACGATGCGGAAGTTGTCCAGCGTCGGATTCTTGGGCCACAGGTGGCCCGAGGTCGCGGAGTCCTTCGACGAAATGGCGAAGAGCACCATGTGGTAGACCGGAATCAGCGTCCACAGCAGCACCGGTATGCCGATGAGCAGCAGCCGGGCCTCGGTGAGCACGGCTTTCGGAGTCCAGCGCTTCATTTCGAGAGCCTCTTCATCATGAAGTACACGAGCGGGAGAACGAGCGGCAAGGCCACCACGATGGACGCCATCGACAGGTCGACCTGGTCGAGGCGCAGATAGCGGATACCCAGCGTGGCGAGCACATGCGTCAAGTCCGCGGGTCCGCCGCCGGTCAGCAGGTAGACGCTGTTGAAGTCGCCCAGCGTCCAGATCATCGAGAGAATGGTCGAGGTGATGTAGAGCGTCTTCAGCGCCGGCCAGCTCACGAAGCGGAACTTCTGCCACGACGAGGCGCCGTCCACGGAGGCCGCCTCGTATTGTTCGGATGGAATGGCGAGCCGCCCCGCCACCAGGATCAGGGTCCAGAACGGCAGCGACTTCCATACATGGACCACCATCGCGAAGGCCAGGGCCAGCGCAGGATCGTTGAGCCAGTTGGGGCCGTCGGCGCCGGTCAGGCGGAAGATCGTGCTGTTGATCACGCCCCACTCGGGGTTGAGCATGAAGCGGATCGACAGGATGGTGGGAATCGAGGGCATCGCCCATGGCAGGATGAAGATCGCCGAGACGATCTTGATCCACCAGCGCGATGTCACGAAGAAGCCCGAGAGCACCAGGGCTACGAGCATCTTGAGATTGATCGCCACGACCAGGAAGATGGCCGTGTTGATCACCGAGCGGAAGAAGATCGGGTCCTCGACCAGCTTCACGTAGCTTTGCGGATGGCGGGCGAGCCAGAGCCCGTAGCCCACCGGGTACAGCACGAACACCACGAACACCAGCAGGTAGGGCACGACCATGACCGCGCCCCAGAACTGCCAGCGCGCATGCCGCGCTCCGGGATTGACGACAGGCGTCGGGGTCGACGCGGCGGCGGTGGCAGTGGCGCTCATGGCATGCAGCTGCTGGTGGTTTCGGGTGTCGCGTGCGCGCGGCTTACTGCGCCGCCACCGTCTTGATGCGCGCGATCATCTCGTCCACGGCCTTGTCCACCGGCACCTTGTCGGTGACGACGCGGCTCATGGCCTTGGCCCAGACGTTCTCGTTGTTGAGCACGGTGAACTTGTAGTTCTTGGTGAACTCGAAGGTCACGGTGCCGGCGGCGTACTGGTTGTAGACCGACAGGCGGTGCGGATCGGCCTTCCAGAAATCGCGCTGCTGCGCGGCCTTGGTCACCGGGAACCAGCGGCCCAGCGAGCCTTCGACGTACGGCGTCAGGTTCTCTTCCTGCATCAGGAAGGAGACGAACTCCTTGGCGCGCGCCTTGTTCTTCGCGTCCTTGAACACCACGCCGGTCTTCACGGCCGTGCGGTACACCATCTTGCTACCGTCAGGCTTGCTCGGGAAACCCGCCGTGCGGATGCGCTCGGTGTAGTTCTTGCGCGCTTCCTCGCGCTGCTCGGGCGTGAGCGAGGCATTGTCCGAATCGTCGAGCCACTTGGCGGCGATGGAGATGGTCGCGTTGTGCGTCATCAGGGTCGTCTTGTTGTGGAACGCGACGTTGTTGTCCGGGTCCTTCCAGCTCGTCGACGACGGCGGCGTGCAGCCCTTGGTGTAGGGCGTGGTGTAGTCGGTCAGCGCGCCGATCAGGCCGGTGCGCACCTTCGGGTCGTCGACCAGCAGCTTGCCGTTGTCGTCCACCAGCTTGACGTTGTAGGCGTCCATGAAGGTCAGGAACGAATAGAACGAGTCGCTCGAATCCACGCCCATCGGCATGCCGATGCCGAAGGTGCGCTTGCCGCTTGCCTTGCGGCTGGCAGTTTGAGCCTTCTCGCACCAGAACGACCAGTACTCCTTCCAGGTGGTCGGGATATCCGACTCCTTGAAGCCCGCCTCGGCCAGCATGTCGCGCCAGTACTCGATGTGCATCGTCTGCTGCTTGATCGGGAAGGCGTAGTAGGCCTTGCTCTTGGTCTGGTCGTTGTAGAGGTAGGTGGTCTCGATCGTGTTGGGCGCGAAGCGGTCCTTGATGGGCGTGAGCACGCTGCCGAGGTCTTCGAGCTTGCCGTCGAAGGCCCACTTGCCGGTGACCTGGAAGTCGTACACGTCGGCATAGGCCACGTCGGGCGGGCTGCCCGAATCGAGCGCGGACACGGTCTTGGGGATCATGTCCTGGATCGGGTACTGCGACAGCTCGATCTTCACGTTCTTGTTCTTCTCCTCGAACTTCTTGATGGCGGCGAACAGCGCATCGTCCTCCGCCTTGTAGAAGCCCTTCACCCACCAGACGGTGAGCTTTTCCTGCGCGGCGGCGGGACCTGCCGACGCCAACAACCCCAGCGCGAACAACGTCGGCGCTATCAGCGACTTGACGACTTTCATGGTGTCTCCTTCTTCTTCGGTGGAAATGCTCGAACACGAGCGTGGGTGAAAAAAATCTGTTGCAACCTGCGCGGGCTCGCACCTGGTCCCGGGCTGCCCGGCTAGTGGGCCTTCAGCCGCGGCGGCGGACGGCCGAGCCGCGGCAGCCGGCGTCGCGAGCCGAGCACGTCTTCGATGTCCTGCCGCGCGCCGTCGATGAGGCGGATGACCGCCTGCTCGGCCTTGGCCGGATCGTGCGCAATCACCGCATCGAGCACCGCGCGATGCAGCGGCAGCGAAAGCGCGGGACCGTCGGGCTTGCTGGTCGATATCTCGAAGCTGGTGCGAAGCAGCGCGTTGAGTGCCTTGCTCATCTGCGCCAGCATGCGGTTGCGCGCCGCGCTCAGGAGGCCGGTGTGAAAGCGCAGGTCGAAGGTGACGTAGTCGCCGCCGTTCTCCACGGCTTCCTTCATGCCGGCGTAGGCGCGCTCTATTTCCTCGATGTCCTGCGGGCTGGCCCGTTCGGCCGCAAGCCGCACGGCCGCCGGCTCGACCACGCGCCGCAGGTCCTGCAGGTCGCGCAGGAACTCGGGCGTGAGCCCGGCACGCGACTGCCAGGTGATGACATCGGGGTCGAACCAGTTCCACTTGTCCTGCGGCAGCACCCGCGTGCCCACCTTGGGACCCGTCACGATCAGGCCCTTGGCCGCCAGCGACTTGATGGCCTCGCGCACCACGGTGCGGCTCACGCCGAGCTCCTCGCCCAGAATGGGTTCGGCCGGGATCGACGCACCGATCGCATAGCGGCCGGCCACGACAGCTTCGCCGAGCAGTTCGAGCGTGCGACCGTGGATGTTCTTGATCATGTGCGTGATGTGAAATTTGCTATGCCGACGCTCGAAAACACTAAGGGTCCGGCATGTTGTTCGCACTTATCATATGATGATTGAAATGGCCGATCGGCAGGACAAACCCTGAGGTTTGGGGCCGTAAGCGGTCGTAAACGGAGACAAACCGATGAGCAATTCCCCCAAGAAAAAACCCGAAGACCTGCGCAGCCAGCAATGGTTCGGCCGCCATGACCGCGATGGCTTCATCTACCGCAGCTGGGTCAAGGGCAAGGGTGTGCCGCACGACCAGTTCGACGGGCGTCCGGTCATCGGCATCTGCAACACCTTCAGCGAGCTCACGCCCTGCAACTCGCACTTCCGCACGCTCGCCGAGCAGGTGAAGATCGGCGTGTATGAAGCGGGCGGCTTCCCGCTCGAATTCCCGGTGATGTCGCTCGGCGAAACGCTGCTGCGCCCCACCGCCATGCTGTACCGCAACCTCGCGAGCATGGACGTGGAAGAAAGCATCCGCGGCAATCCGCTCGACGGGGTGGTGCTGCTCATGGGCTGCGACAAGACCACGCCCGCGCTCATGATGGGCGCGGCCAGCGTCGACCTGCCGACCATCGGCGTCTCGGGCGGCCCGATGCTTTCGGGCAAGTGGCGCGGCCAGGAGCTGGGCTCGGGCACCGGCGTGTGGCAGATGAGCGAGCAGGTGCGCGCCGGCACGCTCAAACTGCAGGACTTTTTTGAAGCCGAGAGCTGCATGCACCGCAGCCACGGCCACTGCATGACCATGGGCACTGCGAGCACCATGGCCTGCATGGTCGAGTCGCTGGGCATCGGCCTGCCCGGCAATGCCGCCTACCCTGCGGTGGATGGCCGGCGCAACGTGCTGGCGCGAATGGCCGGCCGGCGCATCGTCGACATGGTCCACGAAGACCTCCACATGTCGAAGATCCTCACGCGACAGGCGATCGAGAACGCCATCAAGGTCAATGCGGCCATCGGCGGCTCCACCAACCTCGTCATTCACCTGCTGGCCATCGCAGGGCGCATCGGCGTGGATCTCTCGCTCGACGACTTCGACCGGCTGGCCTCCGAGCTGCCCTGCCTGGTCGACCTGCAGCCCTCGGGCCGCTTCCTGATGGAAGACTTCTGCTACGCGGGCGGGCTGCCGGTGGTCATCAAGGAGATCGCGCAGTACCTGCACAAGGACGCCATCACGGCCAACGGCCAGACGCTGTGGGACAACGTGAAGGACGCCGAGAACTACAACCCGCAGGTGATCCGCCCGCTGGCCGAACCCTTCAAGGACAAGGCCGGCATCTGCGTGCTGCGCGGCAACCTCGCCCCCAACGGCGCCATCATCAAGCCCAGTGCCGCCACGCCCGAACTGCTGGTGCACAAGGGCCGGGCAGTGGTGTTCGAAAACGCCGACGACCTGCACAGGCGCATCGACGACGAGAACCTCGACATCGACGAGCACTGCGTCATGGTGCTGAAGAACTGCGGCCCGCGCGGCTATCCGGGCATGGCCGAGTCGGGCAACATGCCGCTGCCGCCGAAGGTGCTGCGCAAGGGCATCACCGACATGGTCCGCATCAGCGATGCGCGCATGAGCGGCACGGCCTACGGCACGGTGGTGCTGCACACGGCGCCCGAGGCGGCCGCGGGCGGGCCGCTCGCGCTGGTGCAGGACGGCGACATCGTCGAGCTCGACGTGCCCAACCGCAAGCTGCATCTGCATGTGAGCGACGAAGAGCTCGCAAGGCGGCTCGAGAAGTGGATCGCGCCCAAGGCGCCGCTCGACTCGGGCTACTGGAAGCTGTACGTCGACACGGTGCTGCAGGCCGACCAGGGAGCCGACCTGGCCTTCCTGCGCGGTCGCCGCGGGGCCTTCGTGCCGCGCGACAATCACTGACATGACAAGACTGGTCGCCATCGACTGGGGCACGAGCTCACTGCGCGGCGCACTGCTCGATGCCGGCGGCAAGGTGCTCGAAGAGCGCAGCGATGCGCGCGGCATCCTCAAGGTGCCGGAAGGCGGGTTCCCCGCGGTTTTCGAAGCGCTGTTCGGCGACTGGATGCGCCTCGAAGGTGCGCGCTGCCTGATCTCCGGCATGGCCGGCAGCAAGCAGGGCTGGGTCGAGGCACCGTATTGCGCCTGCCCCGCGGGCCGCGTCGAGGTGGGCCGCAGCATCATCGACATCGACGTGCGGCCGGGCTCGCGCATCTCCATCGTGCCGGGCCTCAACGACGAGCATGACGGCGTTCCCGATGTCATGCGCGGCGAGGAAGTGCAGATCTTCGGCGCCATGGCGTTGATGGACGTCGACGAGGGCGTCTTCGTGCTGCCGGGCACGCACAACAAGTGGGCCACGGTCAAGAAGGGCCGCGTCACGGGCTTTCGCACCTTCATGACCGGCGAGTTCTACGCGCTGCTGAGCCAGCATTCGATTCTTGCGCGCACGCTCGATGCCGATGCGCCGCTCGACGAAGCCGCTTTCGTGCAGGGCGTCGCGCGTGCCGACAACGGCCAGGGCCTGCTGCACAACGCCTTCGGTGCGCGCACGCTGGCGCTGTTCGAGCGCATGCCCACGCAGGAACTCGCCAGCTACCTCTCGGGCCTCCTGATTGGCGAAGAACTGCGCACGCAGTCGCTGCATGCCTTCGGCGAGGTGGTGCTGATCGGTTCCCCCGCGCTGACGCAGCGCTACACGCTCGCGCTGAGCGCCACCGGCATCGCCACGCGCAGGCTCGGCGCCGAAGCCACCTGGGCCGGGCTGCATGCGCTGTCCGGCTTTCTCGACGCAGACAGAAATCCGCCATGACCACACCGCAACAAAAATTCGAAGCCGCGATGCGCGCGCTGCCGCTGGTTGCCATCCTGCGCGGGCTTACACCTGCCGAGGCTGGCGACGTGGGCGATGCCATCGTCGAATCGGGCTTCCGGCTGCTCGAGGTGCCGCTCAATTCGCCCAAGCCCTACGCCAGCATCACGCTGATGCGCACGCGCTTTCCGCAGGCCCTGGTGGGCGCCGGCACGGTGCTCGACGTGCAGCAGGTGCGCTATGTGCATGCGGCCGGCGGCGAGCTGGTCGTTTCGCCCAACTGCAATGCGGAGGTGATCGCCGAAGCCGTGCGGCTCGGCATGGTCTGCCTGCCCGGCGTGATGACGCCGACCGAAGCCTTCGGCGCGCTGGCCGCGGGCGCGACCGGACTCAAGCTGTTCCCGGCCGAACTCGCATCGCCCGCGGTGGTGAAAGCCCTGCTCGCGGTGCTGCCCCAAGGCACGCCAGTGATGCCCGTGGGCGGTATCACGCCCACCAACATGGCCGAATGGCGTTCGGCCGGCGCGGCCGGCTTCGGCATCGGCTCCGCGCTCTACAAGCCGGGCAAGCAGGCTTCGGCCGTGCGCGCCGATGCCGAGCGGTTCGTTGCCGCCTTCACGGACGCAGCCCACGCCTGAAAACCTTCTTTCCACGTTCACGAGGGAGCGTCGATGTCCGCCGATTCTGATTACGCCAGTCCCGCCGTGCGCAAGCTGCGCGAAGACCTTGCACTCGCGCTGCGCGCAGCCGCCCACCACGGATTGTCCGAAGGGGTCTGCAACCATTTCAGCGTGCTGTTGCCGGGCGCGCAGGACCGCTACCTGATCAATCCGCGCGGCCTGCACTGGAGCGAGATCGGCGCCGACGACATCGTGCTGATCGACGTGCACGGCGAAGTGCTCGCCGGGCGCCACAGGGTGGAGCCGACCGCCCTGTTCATCCATGGCGCGGTGCACCGCCTCACGGGCCATGCGGTCGTGCTGCACTGCCACATGCCCTACGCCACGGCGCTCACGCTCACGGCCGAGCGCGCGCTCGATCCCACGCTGAGCCAGAACGCGATGCGCTACATGAACCGCATCGCGGTCGATGCGGTCTACAACGGCCTCGCGCTCGACGATGCCGAGGGCGAGCGCATCGCGCGCGCCATGGCGAGCAAGGACATTGCCTTTCTCGCGAACCATGGCGTGATCGTGGCGGGCGCCTGCATTGCGCATGCCTACGACGATCTCTACTACCTCGAACGCGCGAGCCTGCACCAGGTGATTGCGCAATCGACCGGACGCCCGCTGGTTCCCGTCGAGGCCGGGCTGGCCGCGCGCGTTGCGGCGCAGATCCAGGGCGAACGCGAGCAGTCCGACCTGTTCTTCGAGGCACTCCGGCGGATGCTGCCTCCGCCACGCGGCTGACGTCCGTTCGGCTGGTTGCGGACCGTGGAGGGGGCGTCCAGGATGGCGGCATGGCCGCGCAGCGGCTTACAGCTCTTCATCCGATTTCGCTCCAGCCTTACACAGCGTTCACATGAAGCCTCCACGATAGGGCTTCCAACCACTCCATGGGAGTTGCCATGAAAAAGCTCACTTACGCCATCGGCGCCGCGGCCCTGCTGTCGCTGGCTGCACTCACCGCCCCGGCACAGGCCCAGACCGGCGGCCGCTTCATCCAGGCCCAGGTGTATGTGGTGCCCGCACCGCCGCCTCCGCCGCGCCACCACTACTACGCGCCGCCGCCCCCGCGGCATCACTACTACGGCCCCGGCTACTACCACGGGCGCGACCGCTACGAACATCGGCATCGCCACTGGGAAGAGCGCCGCTATGGCCGCAGGGACTACGACGGCGACGGCGTGCCGAACCGCTACGACCGCCGGCCCGAGAATCCCTACCGCTACTGATCCGACGGTGCCGGCCTGAAGCGGTTCACGCCTGCGCCACGCGCCGCAGCAGGCCGCGGGTCGTGCGCGGCCAGCCCACGCGGCCGAACCAGGCACCGCCGGCAATCGCCGAGGCAATGACGATGCCATACACCACCAGCGCCGCGCCCTGCGCCGCAAAAACGCCGGCCAGTCCGCCGCCCCAGCGCAGGGCCAGCCAGCCGCCCGCGCCGGCCACCGCGAGCCGCGCGATGTTGCCGAGCACCGGCCACAGCAGGCGCCCTGCCCCCTGCGAGGCGAAGTACAGCACCAGGCCGACGCCGAAGAAGCCATAGAACGGTCCCACCACGCGCAGGTAGTGCGCGCCGGTTTCGAGCATGGCGGGGTCGCTGCCGAACAGCAGCAGCCAGGGGCGCGGGAACAGCGCCGCGGCGAGGCCGATGGTTTCGGTGAGCGCAAAGGCCAGCGCCGCGCCGGCCCAGGTGGCGCGAAGCGCGCGTTCCCGCTGCCCCGCGCCCATGCAGGTGCCCACCATCGCGACCAGCGGCGCGCCAAGGCCGAACACCAGCGGCACCAGCAGGTACTCGAGCCGCGAGGCGGTGCCGTAGCCTGCCAGCGCGCCCGAACCGAAGTGCCCCGTCAAGGCCGTGGCAATGCCGATCGAGAGGTTGGTCGCCACCGTCGACACCGCACCCACCAGCCCGATGCGCAGGATGTCGCGGAACAGGGGCCAGCGCAGCTTCAGTGCGGAGAGCGTGGGGCGCAGCAGGCTGCGCGGCGAGCGCAGGTAGACGATGAGCGCGATGGAACCCAGCAGGTAGTACAGCAGCAACGCCATCGCGCCGCCCGCGATGCCCATGCCCGGCAGCGGTCCCCAGCCGAAGATCAGGAGCGGCGACGCCGGAATGAGGAACACCACGCCCGCCACCGTCACGTTCGCCGGCACCGCCATGTTGCCGGTGCCGCGGATGATGGCCGAGAGGGAATTGAAGAGCCACACCAGCATCGCGCCAGCGAACACCCAGTTCGAGTACGTCAGGGCCGCGTCGAGCGCCGCGCCGGTGCCGCCCATGATGGCGTAGAGCCATCGCCCGCCGGCCAGCAGCACAAGCGAAAAGCACAGGCCGAAGCCGATCGCGATGACCGCCGCATGCCACACCAGCGCATCGGCGTCGCCGCGGCGGCGCGCGCCCAGCGCACGGGCGATCGACGAGGCAATGCCGCCGCCCATGGCGCCGGCCGAGGTCATCTGCATCAGCATGACAATGGGGAACACCAGCGCCATGCCGGCCAGCGCATCGGTGCCCAGCTTGCCGACGAAGTAGGTTTCGATGAGCCCGACGGATGCCTGCGCCACCATCACGAGCACGTTGGGCGCAGCCAGGCGCAGCAGGGTCGGCACGATCGGCGCCTCGAGCAGCATGCGCGTGCGCGGATCGAGTCCTCCGCTCATGCCGCCACCAGCTTCGCACGCGCCAGCCGCGCTTCGCGGATCGGCAGGTGCACCAGCGCGGCGCCCGCGGCGAGCGCGATGTCGATGTACCAGACGATGTCGTAGTTGCCCGTGGCCTGGAAGACGTAGCCGCCCAGGTACGCGCCCAGGAAGCCGCCGACCTGGTGCGCCAGCATCACGATGCCGAACAGCATCGCCATGTTGGCCGGGCCGAACATCTTGGCGACCAGGCCGGCGGTCGGCGGCACGGTCGACAGGAAGGTCACGCCCATCACGGCGGCGAACACCAGCATCACCACGGTCGTCTTCGGCGCCAGCAGGAATACCAGCACGGCGATGCCGCGCGTGGCATAGACCAGCGACAGCAGCGACTTCATGCGCCAGCGCCCCACGGCCCAGCCCATGGCCAGGCTGCCGACGATGTTGAAGAGCCCGATCATCGCGAGTGCCCAGCCGCCGACCTCGGCCGGCAGCCCGCAGGCCGCGACGACGCCGGGCAGGTGCGTGGCGAGGAAGGCGACGTGGAAGCCGCAGACCAGGAAGCCCAGGCTCAGGTAGCGGTAGCTGGGCGTCGCGAGCGCCTGGCCGATGGCCTGGCGCGCACTCAGCGGCTTCGTGCCCGATGCGGCCGCCGAGGCCGCGGCCATTGCGTTCGAGTTGCCCTTGAGCACCCATGCCGCCGGCAGCGCCAGCAGCACCAGCACGCCGAGCCACTGCATGGCACCGGCCCAGCCCACGGCGGCCGTCAGGCCGACGGCGATCGGCGCCATCGCGAACTGTCCGAAGGAGCCGCCGGCGTTGACCAAGCCGGTGGCCAGGCCGCGTTTCTCGGCCGGCACCAGGCGCGTGGTCGCGGCCATCAGCACCGAAGGGCCGGCCATGCCGGCGCCACCGGCGGCCAGCACGCCGATCGCGAAGATCAGGCCGGCGGTGCTCGTCATCAGCGGCGTGATCAGCGTGCCGATGGCGACCAGCAGCACACCGAGGAACACCACGCGCCCGGTGCCGATGCGGTCGGCCACGGCGCCCGCGAACGGCTGCGTGAGGCCCCACCAGAGCTGCCCGAATGCGAACGCCAGGCTGATGCTGCCGATGCCGAGCGCGGTCGAGGTGTTGAGCGCCGAGAGGAACAGGCCCATCGTCTGGCGCACCCCCATCGTGAGTGCGAAGGCGCCCGCGGCCGCCAGCAGCACGAGCCAGAGCGCGTGGCGCCGCAAAGGGGTTTCATTCATCGCCGGCTCCCGTTGCGTCTTCCGGTTGTCCATCGCCCAGCCCGGCGCGCTGCAGCAGCTCCAGGCTCTCGTCGAGCAGCGCATGCAGCGCCAGCACGCGCTCGGTGCCGAGGATGTCGTTGAGCGCCAGCTGCGCGCCGTGCCACAGGCGCTGTGCCTCGGCTCGCTTGTCGCGGCCTGCGTCGGTGATCGCCAGCATGCGGCTGCGGGCATCGGGCCCCTCCGTCTGCACCAGGAAGCCGGCAGCCAGCAGCGGCCTGAGATTGCGCGTGAGCGTGGAGGCGTCGACGTTCATCTCGCGCGCCAGGTCGACCGGCCGCAGCGGCCCGAGATGCAGCACGTGCGAGAGCAGCGAATACTGCGTGGTCTTGAGCCCGCTGGGCGCGACATGCGTGTCGTAGAGGCGCGAGGCCAGCCTGGAGAGCCGGCGCAGGCGGAAATTGGTACATCCTTGGGGCCTCAGCTGAGGAGGCTTCAGAGCAGCGTTCATGCCGTTCATTGTAGCTACAATAATTGTATATGCAACTATCAAGGAGTTTTTTCATGGCCGAGCCGCACGCCACCCTCAACGCCTGGATCGCCCAGGAGGCCGAGATCGTCCAGCGCCTGGACGCGGGGCCGGGACCTGGCCTGGCACGCCCGGAGCTGGTCGCCGGCAAGACCGGGCTCGAAATGATGGAAGCGATGCTGCGCGCCGAAATCCCCTACGCCGCCATCGCCAAGACCCTCGACTTCGCCCTGCTGGAAGTCAGCCCGGGCCGGGCCGTGTTCCAGGGCACGCCGCTTGCGCAACACCTGAATCCGCTCGGCACCATCCATGGCGGCTGGATTGCGACCTTGCTCGACTCGGCGCTGGGCTGCTCGGTCCACACCATGATGCCGGCGGGGCGCGCCTACACCACCGCCGAATTGAGCGTGAACTATGTGAAGGGCCTCACGCCCAAGGTGCAGCGGGTGCGCGCCGAGGGCAAGGTGATCCATTGCGGCCGGCAGCTCGCCACCGCCGAAGCGCGGCTCGTGGGGCCCGACGGCACGCTGTATGCGCACGCCACCACCACCTGCCTGGTGTTCGAGACCCCCTTGCCACGCTGATCGATCGGCCGCAGTCCATGCCCTCCTCCATCCCTCGCGACCCCTCGCCCGCGCCAGCCTTCGAGACCCTCCTCGCCGAGCGCTACAGCTGCCGCGGCTACCTTGCCGAACCCGTCGCGCGCGAGACGATCGATGCGATCCTTCAGTTGGCACAGCGCACCGCTTCATGGTGCAACTCGCAGCCCTGGCAGGTGATCATGGCCAGTGCCGCGGCCACCGAACGGCTGCGCCGGGCCTTCGATTCGGACGAAGCCGCGGCCGATGCCGCATTCGACATTGCACCGCCGGCGGAATACCGCGGCGTGTACCGCGAGCGCCGCCGCGAATGCGGCTTCCAGCTGTATGAAAGTGTGGGCGTGGCCCGCGGCGACCGCGAGGCCTCGCAGCGGCAGGCGCAGGAGAACTTCAGGTTCTTCGGCGCACCGCACGTGGCCCTCGTCACCACCGAGGCGCTGCTCGGCACCTATGGCGCGCTCGACTGCGGCGCCTATGTCAACAACTTCATGCTGGCGGCACGCAGCCTGGGCGTGGCCAGCATCGCCCAGGCGGCCGTGGCCTCGCGTTCGAAGTTCCTGCATCGCTGGTTCGACATCCCGGACGATCGCCAGGTGGTCTGCGGCATTGCCTTCGGCTACGAGGATCCATCGCACCCGGCCAACCGGTTCCGCACGTCGCGCGCGCCGCTGGCACAGGTTTGCCGCTGGGTGGATTAGTACTCGGGAGAATGCAACCGCCTCTAATATCCAGCCATCATGGGACTGTTGCTTCCTGCCAGCGCCAAAGAACTGAAGAATTCTTCTTGGGCCGTCGTGCTGTTTTTTCTGCTGCCGATGGGCTTGCTGGTTGTGTATTTGCCCAGCGTGTTTTTCTCCTCCGGGGCCAAGCTGTGGTGCCTTGCAAGCGCATTTGTCGCCAGCCTGCCATTTACGACCTTCATGGCCTATCGATCTCGGCGACTCATCGGGCTTGGCATACATCCTCACTTTCGCCGCGGCTCGCCGATGCCGATGAGCAAATACTTTGCTGTCTGGATCAGCAGTTTGCTGGCGCTCTACAGCTGGAGCCTGGTCGTGTTTGCCCTTGTTTCCATTGCCGGTCGAGGCGGGCATCAAGTTCGAACCTATGAGGTGGCAGACCTCAACGAATGCAAAGGCAAATGTTTCTGCACCTACCGGGTTCAGCTCCGCGACTTTCCTGAAACCGGACGCTTGGGCCTTTGCATATCCAAGGAGCTTTGGTCCTCATTGCGTCCATCCGAGCAAGTGCGCGTTGCTGGCCGTTATTCTCCGCACGTCGTTCATGTCGAGAGCGTGCAGCGCTGATCAAGGAATGCTTGTCAGGGAAGACGCATCGATGGAATGCTGCACTCGCCCGCTTCCTGCGTGATGAGCAGGCTTGGGCGAAGCCGGAACCAGATCGTGTCTCGGTCAGAGACGGCAATCTCCAATGTCTCTCGATCAGCATCCCTGTGATATCGGACGTCTTTTATCGAAACGCTTCTGACGCCATATAGCTCGGAGCCGTCGTGGGCAACCGACAGGGATAGATCCTTGTAGGCCGGGGCAATGCGGAAAGAGACGGTGTACCCGCCCACCTCGATCAGGTAGGAGAAGTCGTTGTATGGCCAAGGCATGTCTCGATCGGCCCGCGTGGGCTCGACTCCGAAGAAGCTCAACAACTCCAGTTCTTCGACTGTCACGCAGTTCATTGCGAGTACCTAACGAATTGGTTTGGGTTGTGTGTAAGACGGCCGGTCAGCAGCAGGTTTCGAACTGCTGGTGGATGCTGCAGCCAATCATCAGGACTGCGGACAAAGCGATAACGGCCAGATTCTCGACGCGGTCGATGTCGATGAAAAAGTTGTGGAAGTCATCCTCCGGTCCCCCGTGCCGCGGCGCGCTTCTTTCCTGGATGTAAGTGCAAGGACGTAAAAAGCAGCCTCAAACGCAGTGATAATGATTCGCATCGTCACCTTGACGGTGGCGATGCCCCAAAACACGTCTCTGCACCTGGAGGATCCTTCATGACCGACCGCCCCGGCGTCCAAGGCCGCGCCGCCCGCGCACTGATCGGCACCGCCGCCGCCTGGCTGGCTGCCACCGCCCTGCCCGCGCACGCCGCCAACGACGAACTCACGCTCTACACCACGCGCGAAGCCGCGCTGATCCAGCCCCTGATCTCGGCCTTCAGCGCGCAGAGCAAGATCAAGGTGAACACGGTGTTCGTGAAGGACGGCCTGCTCGAACGGGTCAAGGCCGAAGGCGCGCGCTCGCCGGCCGACGTGCTGATGACGGTGGACATCGGAAACCTGATGGACCTGGTCGACGGCGGCGTGACGCAGCCGGTGAAATCGGCCGCGCTCGAATCGGCCGTGCCCGCCAACCTGCGCGGCGCCGACGGCCAGTGGTTCGCGCTCTCGCTGCGCGCGCGCGTGCTCTACGCCGACAGGAACCAGCCGATCACCAGCTTCCGCTATGAAGACCTGGCCAACCCGAAGTGGAAGGGCAAGGTCTGCATCCGCGCGGGCCAGCACCCCTACAACACGGCGCTGATCGCAGCAATGATCGCGCACGACGGCGAGGCCAAGACCGAGCAATGGCTGCGTGGCGTCAAGGCCAACCTGGCCCGCAAGGCCACGGGCGGCGACCGCGACGTGGCGCGCGACATCCTGGGCGGCATCTGCGACATCGGCCTGGCCAACTCCTACTACGTCGGTCAGATGAAGAGCGCCAAGGAAGGCAGCGACGCGCGCAAGTGGGGCGACGCCATCAAGGTGGTCCGCCCGACCTTTGCCGGCGCCAAGGGCGGCGGCACGCACGTCAACATCAGCGGCGCGGCCGTGGCCAAGAATGCCCCGCAGCGCGCCAACGCGGTCAAGCTGCTCGAGTTCCTGGTATCGGAGCCGGCACAGGCGCTCTACGCGCAGGCCAACTACGAGTACCCGGTGCGCAAGGGCGTGGCGCTCGATCCGATCATCGGAGAGACCATCGGCGAACTGAAGGCCGACCCGCTGCCGGTGGCCGAGATTGCCAAATACCGCAAGCAGGCCAGTGCGCTGGTCGACAAGGTCGGTTTCGATCAGTGATGAACCTGGCAGGGCACGCCTTGCCGGTGGCCGGATGTTGATCGCGAGGCGCCAGCCGCCAGTCCTGCAAGCGGCGGGCCCGTTCTGGCGCTTCGCCTCGATGGCCATCGCGCTCGGCGTGCTCGCGCCGGTGCTCATGCTCGCATGGCTCGCCTTCGGCTCGGGCGTCGCGCACTGGGGGCCGCTGTTCGCGCACGTGCTGCCGCAGGCCGCGCTCAACACGGCCCTGCTGCTCATGGGCGTGGGTGCGCTGGTGCTGCTGATCGGCACCGGCTGCGCATGGCTCGTGACGGCCTGCGACTTTCCGGGACGCCGCGTGCTGAACTGGGCGCTGCTGCTGCCGCTCGCAATGCCGACCTATATCGTTGCCTTTGCCTACCTGGACCTGCTGCATCCGATCGGCCCGGTGCAGGGTGCGATCCGCTGGGCCCTGGGCTTCGACAGCCCGCGCCAGTTCCGCCTGCCTGACCTGCGCTCGATGCCGGGCGCGATCTTCGTGCTCGGCTTCGTGCTCTATCCCTACGTCTACATGACCGCGCGCGCCATGTTCATGACGCAGCCCGCGCACCTGATGGAAGCGGCGCGCACGCTGGGCGAAAGCCGGCGCGGCGCCTTCTTTCGCGTGGCGCTGCCGCTGGCGCGGCCGGCGCTCGCAGTGGGGCTGAGCCTGGCGCTGCTCGAAACGCTCAACGACATCGGCGCCTCCGAATTCCTGGGCGTGAACACGCTCACGGTGGCGGTCTACACCACCTGGATCACGCGCTCCGACCTGGCCGGTGCGGCGCAGATCGCCTGCGCCATGCTGTTCGTGGTGGTCGCACTGGTCTGGCTCGAACGCAACGGGCGCCGGCACCAGCGCTTCGGCTCGGCGCAGCGCATGCGCGCCATGCAGCCGCGGCGCCTGCACGGCGGCACCGCCTGGCTCGCCACCGCCACCGCGTCATTGCCGGTGCTGGTCGGCTTCGTGGCGCCGGCCCTCTACCTGGTCTGGGAAAGCGCCAAGCGGCTGCGCCAGGGCGGCGGCGTGTCGCAAGGCCTGCTGGCAAGTCTGGGCAACACGATCACGCTGGCCGCCGGCGTCACCGTGGCGGCCGTGGCCGCGGGGCTGGTGGTGGCGTGGGCCACGCGCAGCCAGGGATCGCGCCCGAACCGCGCACGGTGGCAGGCGCGCGCGGCCACGCTCGGCTACGCATTGCCCGGCACGGTGCTCGCCATCGGCCTGCTCACGCCTGCGCTCGCCTTCGATGCCGCGCTGGCCGGCATGCTCGGCCTGCAGGGCCTGCCGCTCATGGGCGCAGGCATCGTGCTGGTGGCGGCCTGCGCGATCCGCTTCCTCGCCATGCCGGTCGGCGGCATCGAGGCCGGTCTCGCCCGCATTCCGCCCGCCATCGAGCAGGCCTCGCGGCTGCTGGGCGAAACCAGCGGCGGCACCCTCAGGCGCGTGCACCTGCCGCTGCTGCAGCCCGCCATTGCCACGGGCGCGCTGCTGGTCTTCGTCGATGCCATGAAGGAACTGCCGGCCACGCTGCTGCTGCGGCCGGCCAATTTCGACACACTGGCCACCTGGCTCTATGCCGAGGCCGCCCGCGGCACCTACGAAGAAGGCGCGATCGCGGCGCTCGCCATCGTGGCGGCCGGCCTGCTGCCGGTGGTGCTGCTGGCGCGCAACCAGCTGGGCACGCCAGCTGCAAAGACACAATGAGTTCCCCCCTTTCCATCGAATCGATCCAGCTCGCCTACGAAACGCCGCGCGGCCTGCATGCCGTGGTCAGCGACTTCTCGCTTTCGCTGCGCGCCGGCGAGATCGCCTGCCTGTTCGGCCCCTCGGGCTGCGGCAAGACCACGGTGCTGCGGGCGATCGCGGGCTTCGAGCCGCTGCGCGCCGGCACCATCCGGCTCGGCGACGTGCTGCTTTCCTCCACCCGGGTGCACCTGCCACCCGAACAGCGGCGCGTGGGCATGATGTTCCAGGAGTACGCGCTCTTTCCCCACCTGTCCGCCAGCCGGAACGTGGCCTTCGGCCTGCGCCGCTCGAGCCGTGCGCAGCAGCAGGCGCGCGTGGCCGAGATGCTGGCGCTGGTGGGCCTGGCCGATGCCGGCGAGCGCTTTCCGCACGAACTCTCGGGCGGCCAGCAGCAGCGCATTGCGCTCGCCCGCGCACTGGCGCCTTCGCCCGAACTGCTGCTGCTCGACGAGCCGTTCTCGAACCTCGATGGCGGCACGCGCGAGCGCCTCACGGCCGAGGTGCGCGGCATCCTCCGGCGCGCCGGGCAGACCGCGATCCTGGTCACCCACAACGAAGCCGAGGCCCATGCCATGGCCGACCGGATCGGCGTGATGCACGGCGGCCGCATCACGCATTGGCTGGACACCCTCAAATAGCACAAGGCGCCCGTTCAGCGAATGGGCTTTTCGGGAAAAGGTTGTTCGGGGCCGCAAGAATTGCCGCGGTTCCACTTTCAACTTTCCGGAGAGCCCAACGTCATGTCCAGCAAGCCCCTCACGCTCGTCAGCCACCTGCTGTGCCCCTATGTGCAGCGCGCCGCCATCGCACTGGCCGAAAAGAACGTGCCCTTCGAGCGCGTGGTGATCGACCTGGCGAACAAGCCGGACTGGTTCGTTGCCATCTCGCCGCTGGGCAAGGTGCCGCTGCTGCGGCTTCAGCGCCCTGACGGCAGCGAGGCGGTGCTGTTCGAGAGCAACGTGATCTGCGAGTACCTCGAAGAGACCCAGCCCGGCCCGCGCCTGCATCCCGAAGATCCGCTCACCCGCGCCGAGCATCGCGCGTGGATGGAGTTCGGCTCGGCCATCCTGGGCGACCTGTGGGGCTACGAAACCACGCGCGACGCCGAAGTGTTCGAGCAGAAGCGCCTGGCCCTGGCCGCCAAGTTCGAGCGCGTCGAGGCTGCGCTGGGTGCCGGCCCCTACTTTGCAGGCGGAAACTTCAGCCTGGTCGATGCGGTGTTCGCGCCGATCTTTCGCTACTTCGAGGTCTTCGACGAAATCAGCAATTCGCACATCTTCGATGCCCTGCCCAAGGTGAATGCCTGGCGCAAGGCGCTGGCGGCGCGGCCGAGCGTGCGCAGCGCGGTGGTGCCGGAGTATCCGCAGCACCTGCGCGAATTCCTGCGCAAGCACGAGGCGCACTTGCTCGCGCTCGCCTAGGGCCGCGCTTGCAAGGCGCACGCCTTGCGGCGCACGGGCGCCTTGCAGCCAGCCCCTTGGCCGGGCAACGCGATCCCCAGAAATAGCGTTAACAGGCCCTAGCCCCGACAATGGAATTCTTCCCCCGCAACAACAGAGATCCCACGAGATGCGACTCCTCCACACCATGCTGCGCGTCGGCAACCTCCAGCGTTCGATCGACTTCTACACCCAGGTGCTTGGCATGAGCCTGCTGCGCACTTCGGAAAATCCCGAGTACAAATACAGCCTCGCCTTCGTCGGCTACGGCGGCGGCAACCCGGGGCAGGCCGAGATCGAGCTCACCTACAACTGGGGCACCGAAAGCTACGAACTCGGCACCGCCTACGGCCACATCGCGCTGGGCGTGCCCGACGCCTACGCGGCCTGCGAAAAGATCAAGGCCGCCGGCGGCAACGTCACGCGCGAAGCCGGCCCCGTGAAGGGCGGCACCACGGTGATCGCCTTCGTGACCGATCCCGACGGCTACAAGATCGAGCTGATACAAGACAAGGCAAAGGCTTCCGGCGACGGCGGCCCCGGCGGCTCGGACGCCCTGCGCGCGTCCTAGCCGGGCCACAGCGGCGCCCGCGCTCCGGCGCCGCCATCAGCGCTTCGCGGCCGCTGAATTAAGGATACAAATGATCACCTTTTAAAGGCGATCGGCATATTCTTTGCTGGTATTTTCAAGGGGTAGTGCTGATGCAGGACGCATCACATTCTGATACCCGGAATCGCGATCAAAGAGCTTCACAGTTCAGCAAGATCGTCCATTCGGACGCGACGCCGAATGCTCCTTACTCCTTGAACTATCTTCTACATGAGCGCTTCCTTCCAAGCGGAATGAAAATTGACGATTCTGAGCATACGCGGCAAGCCAATTGATCCGGCCATATCGCTGATCATCTTTTTCTTTTCCGCCCTGATCGTCGGTGTCATTCCATTTCTCTACCACGATACGGCGGCCCAGAATTTTCCGGATGAAGAAACGCTATTGAGTTTCTTCGGCGCCGATTTGTGCCAGCTCACTTCCACCACGATCGAGGAAAGAAACTCCTACGCCTGCAGCGCATTCCTGCTGGAATCGGCCGGGCTCAGCGCCAAGACGGCGCCCATTGCCGGCGCTTTTCTGAGCGTCACGCTGACTGTCATACCGATACTCCAATTCAGCCGAATTCCCCTTGGCGTATTTTTTGTCTCGCTTGGATGGGGATTCATCAGGGCCATTTTTCTTTCGGTGCTTTCGAAGGACATGCTGTCGGCCTGCGTGGTTCTGCTCTCGGTCATGGCGGCGCAGCACAGCGGGTTCGGGCTGACGTGGTTCCTGTCGTCGACGATCTACGGTTGGGTGGTCAGAAAGTACTGGCTCCTGGTCAGCGCCGTGTGGCTCGGGCTGCGGTTGATCAGAAAGCAGCTCACCGTATTCAGGCTCCTGGTCATCATCGTCGTCGTCTATATCGCGCTCGCGCTGACCTTCCAGATCGCACTTGGCGCCACGCTCGACTTTGCCCGCGCAACGGTCAATGAGAACCGGGAAGTGGGCGCCGAAGGATCGCGAACGGTCATCGAGGCAGTCATCGCCTCCGACAACGCCCTGCTGCAGGCGCTCAATGCCACGATCACCTTCTTCCGGCTGGCATTTCCGCTCGAGCTTCTGCGCTTCGGCTCGGTCAGCCAATTGGCGTTCATCTCGATCATGCCTTTCACGTTCATATGGATGGTGAAGGTTGTCGTCGAGGGCGCGAAGTCGGGCAATAGGAACCTGGTCCAGGCCGGCAAGGTGGCCCTTGCGCCTTTGTCCTTCCTCATCATCGAAGGGGTGTTCGAGCCCGACTTCGGCTCGTTTGCGCGCCATTTCGCCATCGTGAGCCCGCTCGTCTTTTCGGCCATGGCGCTGGCGCAGAAAACCGAGCTGGCCGAAAAGAGGCTCCTGCGGCGCAGGCAGGCCGCCGCCATTTCGAACAACCCGCTCTTTGTCCGTCCCACCCGTCAGGATCGAATTTCGTGAAATCCCAATCCATTGCGGTGGACCAGCCACAGTACGTCGAATCCATTCAGGCAGGCAGAGGCATTGCCGCGCTGCTGGTCGTGGTCCATCACGCGGCGCAGAAAGCACATGCACTTTCCGGCGGAGCCATTCCGCTGTTCGATTTCGGAATCATCGGAGTCGATATCTTCTTCATGATCAGCGGCTTCATCATCTACTTTGTCACGGCCAACAAGACCATGACCCACGTGGAATTCATGGAGAAACGGATCATCCGGGTGTTTCCCCTTTATTGGGGGCTGTCCTTGCTGGCCCTGCTGGTCTTCATCCTTGCGCCGAAGCTGATCAACAGCAATGCCCAGGAGCCCACCGACATTGCCGCGTCGTTCTTCCTGTGGCCCACGTCCGCCCCGTACCTGGTCAATAACGGATGGACGCTCACCTATGAAATCATTTTCTACGGCTTGTGGGCGCTGGTCGCGCTGCCGACCGCAAGGCCGAAGAACGCCTATCTCGCGTGCCTGGTATTGGCCGCTGCGTCGTTCATTGGATTGCTTTCCGGCCTCGACTACAAGATCATGAATTTTTCATTGTTCCTGGAGTTCGCCTTCGGCGTGGCCATTGGCGTGGCGTTCAAGAAGGGGCTGATCCGGCAGAGCATGCCGGTGTCGATCGTCTTGATGGCCGCCGGAGCATTTCTTGCGCATCTGGCAATTTCGGAAGGCCTTGGCAGCAGCGAACTCCGGGGATTTGCGCTGGCAATTCCCTCCGCAATGATTTTCTTCGGGTTGATATCGCTCGGATCGTTCTGGGCCAGGCTGCGCGTGATCCTGGCCATCGGGGACAGCTCCTACTCGCTGTACCTGTTTCACCCGTTCATCCTGGTGGCCATCCCCCTCGCGGTCAAACTGCTCGGCTTCACCTCGGTGCCTCAGATCCTTGTCATTTCCGTTGCGGTCTGTATCGCGTCGATCTGGGCTTCGCACATGGTCTACAGGTTCGTGGAATTCCCGCTCACGCAGATGATGCGGGGAATGATCAAGTCCGCGAAATCCTTCAGCGCAGCCAGGGCCAGGTGACGGCGCCGCCCGCGCAGATGCCGATGGTTCAGCAGCCCAGCAGGTCGGCCAGCTGCCTGATGTCGCGCGCGTGCAGGTTGTTGTCCGGGTTCGGCGAAACGTCCTTCGGCTGGGCGCGGCCGAATTCATGGGGCCGCTCGATGTAGGCGGTCTTGAGGCCGCAGGTGCGCGCTGCCGCCAGGTCGTCGTGGTGCGCCGCCGCGAGCATGACCTGCCCCGGCGTCGCGTCGAACACGCCCGCCACGCCAAGGTAGGTGCGCGGGTCGGGCTTGTAGGCCTTGAACACTTCGGCCGACAGCACGCAGTCCCAGGGCAGGCCTGCGCGCTTGGCCATTTCGGTCAGCAGGCCGATGTTGCCGTTGGAGAGCGTGCAGATGGTGAATTTCTTCTTGAGGCGCGTGAGCCCCTCCACCGCATCGGGCCACGCAGGCAGGCGGTGCCAGGCGCGGCTCAGGTCGCGCTTGGCGGCGGTATCGAGCCGGTCGGCCAGGCTGAAGTCGTGCAGCACCTGTTCGAGCATGCTCAGGTGCAGCTCGTCGAGCAGCGTGAAGCCGCCCTCGCCCGCCGCGATGCGCTCCATCACGGATCTCATGGCGGGCTGGTAGCCCGCACGCCAGGCGAGCGCAAAGGCAGCGCCATCGACGCCCGGCAATGCGCGCTCGGCCTCGGCGGCGATGCCGCTGTGCCAATCGACCACGGTGCCGAAAACGTCGAAGGCAATGACCTTCAGGTCACTGGCGTCGAAATCCGCACGCATGGCCGGATCAGCGTGCGAGTTGGCTCGCCGCGCGTGCGAGCTGTTCGATGCGCGCCCAGTCGCCGCTGCGGATGGCATCGGCCGGCACGATCCACGAGCCGCCCACGCAGGCCACGTTCGAGAGCGCCAGGAACTCGGCCGCGTTGTCCGCATGGATGCCGCCGGTCGGGCAGAAGGTCACGTCGCCGAACGGGCCCTGCCACGCCTTCAGCATGGGAATGCCGCCCGCCTGCAGCGCGGGAAAGAACTTGAGTTCGGTGTAGCCGTCTTCCTGCGCCGTCATGATCTCGCTGCCGGTGGCCACGCCGGGCAAAAGCGGCAGGCCGAGATCGTGGCAGGCCTTGCCGACCGCGCGCGTATAGCCCGGGCTCACGCCGAACTTCGCGCCGGCCAGCGCCGAGGCCTGCGCATCGGCCGCGCTGCGGATGGTGCCCGCGCCGGCCACGGCCTCGGGCACGTCCCTGGCGATGGCCTCGATGCATTCGAGCGCCTGCGGCGTGCGCAAGGTGACCTCGAGCATGCGGATGCCGCCGGCCACCAGCGCGCGCGCCAGCGGAATGGCATGTTTCACGTCGTGCAGCACGATCACCGGAATGACCGGTGCATCGCGCATGACCTCGAGTGCGGTGAGTTTGTCTGTCATTTCATTGCTCCAATGTTCACAGCCACGAGCATGCGCCCTCTTCCGCCGTCAGCGCATTGCGGCGCATGCCCGCGAACAGCTCGCGGCCCAGGCCATGGCCGTCGGCGATGCGCTTGGCCTCGGGCAGCTTGGCGATCTCGCGTTCGGCCCATTCGTCGTCGGGCACCAGCACCGCCAGTGTGCCCGCCACGGCATCCAGGCGCACGACGTCGCCGTCGCGCACCTTGGCGAGCGGGCCGCCCGCGGCGGCTTCCGGAGAAACATGGATGGCCGCCGGAACCTTGCCCGAGGCGCCGCTCATGCGGCCGTCGGTGACCAGCGCCACGCGAAAGCCCTTGCCCTGCAGCACCGACAGCGGCGGCGTGAGCTTGTGCAGCTCGGGCATGCCGTTGGCCTGCGGCCCCTGCCAGCGCACCACGCAGACCACGTCGCGCTCGAGCTCGCCGGCGGTGAAGGCCTGGTGCAGCGCGGCCTGCGAATCGAAGACGCGCGCCGGCGCCTCGATCACGTGGCGGTCGTCGGGCACCGAGGACACCTTGATCACGCTGCGCCCCAGGTTGCCGTTGAGCAGCTTGAGGCCGCCGGTGGCGCTGAAGGGATTCTCCACGGGCCGCGCGACGGCTTCATCCCTGGAAGGCGCGGCAGAGGTCCAGACCAGGCGCTTGTCGTCCGCCAGGGACGGGATGTTCGCGAACTCGCGGATGCCGCCGGCACGCACCGTGAGCACGTCGGCGTGCATCAGGCCGGCATCGAGCAGCTCGCCGATCACGAAGCCCGGGCCGCCTGCGGCCTGGAAGGCGTTCACGTCGGCGCTGCCGTTGGGATAGACGCGCGTCAGCAGCGGGATCACGTCGGAGAGCCGGGAGAAGTCGTCCCAGTCGATCACGATGCCGGCCGAGCGCGCCACGGCCACCCAGTGGATCAGGTGGTTGGTGGAGCCGCCGGTGGCCAGCAGCGCCACCATGGCGTTGACGATGCAGCGCTCATCGACCATTTCCCCGATCGGAGGGCAACTGAATTTCGCCTCGCCCGCGCGGCCGAGCACCGTGCGGACGGCCTCGCGCGTGAGCGTCTCGCGCATGGCGTCGCCGGGCTGGATGAAGGCGGTGCCCGGCACGTGCAGGCCCATGGCCTCGAGCAGCATCTGGTTGCTGTTGGCCGTGCCGTAGAAGGTGCAGGTGCCCATGGTGTGGTAGGCCGCCATCTCTGCGTCGAGCAGGCCCTGCCGGCCGACCAAGCCTTGCGCCGCCTGCTCGCGCACCTTCGATTTCTCGCCGTTCGACAGGCCCGAGGGCATGGGGCCGGCGGGCACGAACACGGTGGGCAGGTGCCCGAAATGCAGCGCGCCGATCAAAAGGCCCGGCACGATCTTGTCGCACACGCCCAGCAGCAGCGCGCCGTCGAACATGTCGTGCGTGAGCGCGATCGCGGTGCCCATGGCGATCACGTCGCGGCTGAACAGGCTCAGCTCCATGCCGGGCGTGCCCTGGGTCACGCCGTCGCACATGGCGGGCACGCCGCCGGCCACCTGCGCGGTGGCGCCGAGGCTGCGCGCCTCCTGCTTGATGATGTCGGGGTAGCCCTGGTACGGCGCATGGGCCGAAAGCATGTCGTTGTAGGCAGTGACGATGCCGATGTTGGGCGCCCGCTCCGTCACCACCTTGAACTTGTCGTTGGCCGGAATGCCGGCCACGGCGTGCGCGACGTTGGCGCAGCCCATGCGGTCGGAGCCCCTGTCGCGGTTGCGGATTTCCGCGAGCCGCTGGAGGTAAGCGCTGCGCGGCCCCCGGCTGCGCTCGCGAATGCGATCGGTAACGTCAAGGACGGTGGGATGTGTGCTCATGGGGATGGTTTCGGTCGTGCTGCCGGCATCTGGCCACTGTCGCTTTTGCGACCTTCGACGTGGAAGTCAATGGTACCAAGACCCTGCGACCGAGGCCGATGGAAATCCGCACTCCGGCAATACGGATTGGCGGGCCCCCACGGCCCTTTCCTGCCGCCCCGCTGCTGGCTCAGTCGACCAGCTTGACTTCCACGCGCCGCGCCTGGGCGTCGTTGCCCGAGCCGGCGGTGATGGCAGGTCGCTGCAGGTCGACCTTGTCGGCCGGCACCCCCAGGCCCACCAGCACGTCACGGACTGTTTCGGCGCGTTTCTTCGCGAGCTGCTCGTTGATGGCCGCGTCGCCCGTGGTGTCATGGAAGCCCGAGACCACGGCCTTGCGCCCGCCTTCCACGCCCTTGATGACGGCGGCCAGCGCCTCGGCCGCGCCGGGCGCCAGGTCGGCGCTGCCGCTGGCGAAGTAGAAGTTCACCACGCCGTCGGCCACGCGGATGCTGGCTCCGTCGGGAATGACGACCGTCACCGTCTCGGTCACTTCAGCCACCGTGGTGGTGGTCGCCGGCCTTGCAGACACCGCGGCCACCGCGACGGCGGGCATGCCGCCCGTTGCCGGCCCATGGCTCTTGTGCCAGAGCACGATGCCCAGCACGAAGAAAATCACCAGCGCAATCAATGCCAGGAGAAATCCGAGGATGAAGTTTTGCTGGCTGTCGTCGTCGCTCATGAGGGGTCGTACTCCGTAAGAAGAAAGGGGCCGGTAAATAATGGTGCGGTGAACCATGATCGCGAAATTGTAGGCGGCGCCCCCTCGGGCCCCGCACCCGATCCCGGACCGCCGGGCCTGGACCCCATGCCCAGGCCGCTGCGCGACCCGCAGCCGATGCTCGAACAGGCCATTGCCGACTGGGGCGGGCGCGACGACTTGTGGCTCTTCGGCTATGGGTCGCTGATCTGGCGGCCCGACTTCGATTTCGTGGAGCGCCGGCCGGCCTGGGTGCACGGCTGGCATCGCGCGCTCAAGATGTGGAGCCGCATCAACCGCGGCAGCGTCCAGACGCCCGGCCTCGTCTTCGGCCTGCTGTCGGGCGGCAGTTGCCGCGGCATGGTGTTCCGCGTGCCGTCGGCCCACGGGCTCGACACGCTGCGCAGGCTCTGGCTGCGCGAAATGCCCACCGGCGTGTACGACCCCCGGTGGCTCAAGTGCAACACGCCCGAAGGCCCGGTGCGCGCCCTGGCCTTCACGCTGTCCAGGCGCAGCCCCAACTTCACCGGCGAGCTCAGCGACGAGCGCTACCGCCACATCTTCACGCATGCCGTCGGCCGCTACGGCAGCTCGCTCGACTATGCGCGCCAGACCTTGCTGGAGCTGCGCCGCCACTCGATCCACGATGCGGCGCTGGCGCGGCTGGTCGCCCTCGCGCAGGAGCGGCAGGCGCAGGCCGGGGCGGCGGCCGATTGCGGGATGCCGCAGCCTCCGGTATATGTTCCAGGGTCTCCGGACAAATCTCCTTCTTCCCCCCTTCCCCAACAATCCTCCGGACCGTCCAAGGAAAAACCATGAACCATCGTCTTTTCGTCGCCACCGGCACCGCCCTTCTCGCCAGCGCCCTGCTTTCGGCCTGCGGCAGCATGATGGGCGGCAAGCCGAGCGCGGCCGCCGAACTGATGCCCACGGCCGCGATCTCGCCCAACCCCACGCGGGGCACGGTGATCTTCACCGCGCTGGACCATGGCGTGCGCGTGGCCGGCGAGGTGCGCGGCCTGGCGCCGGGCAGCGAGCACGGTTTCCACATCCACGAAAAGGGCGACTGCGGCGACAACGGCAACGCCTCGGGCGGCCACTTCAATCCCACGGGCGGCACACACGGCAAGTTCAGCGCGCCGGGCAGCCATGCCGGCGAAATGCCGAGCCTGGTGGCCGACGGCAGCGGCGTGGCGCGCTTCAGCGTCGACGTTCACACGATCTCGCTGACCGAAGGCGCCGCCAACAACGTGGTGGGCCGCGCGCTCGTGGTGCACCGCGACCGCGACGATTTCACCACCCAGCCGGCCGGCAACTCCGGCCCGCGCACCGCCTGCGCAGTGATCGCGCGGCGCTGAGCGGCTAGGGCTGGCCCGGGAAGCGCGCCAGCCAGAGCGCCTCGGCAGCGGCCAGGGCCTCGGGCGTATCGATGTCGGTCACGATGCCGACGTCGTCCACCGCGAGGTCGGCCACCGCATCGATGGCACGCATCGCCTTCAGGATGGAGACTGCGCCCAGCGGCCCCTTCAGCGCCGCCAGCTGCGCGCCGCAGCCGGCCGAAAAGCCCACCGGATGGCCGCGCTCGCCCCTGTATTGCGGCTGCACAGCGCGCACCCGGCCGGCCAGCGCGCCGGCCACGGCCCGCAGCGTCTCGGGGCGCACCAGCGGCAGGTCGCCCGGGAGAATGAGCCAGCCGGCGGCGTCCGGCGTGGCGCGCACCGCGGCGGCAATCGAGTCGCCCATGCCCGGATGGCCGGCGTCTTCGAGCCGCCATGGCAGGCCGCTCGCGCGCACCGCATCCAGCGTGCGCTCGAGCAGCGGCTTGCCCGCCAGCGGCGCCTGCAGCTTGGGGCCCGTGCCGCCGGCCGCGATGAAGCGCTCGCCGCGGCCCGAGGCCAGCACGATCACGCACGGAGAATTCGCCTTTGTCGCCATGCGCCGAGTATGTGCGCGGAATGCCCCGGGGTGCCTTGCGGCGGCGGCGCATGCGCAACAATGCCGACATGAGTTCTTCCTCTTCCCCTCCCACCAGCGAAGCGCTGGCCGCACTGCGCAAGAGCTACGAGCGCGCCGAGCTCGGCGAGACGCACAGCGCCGACGATCCACTCAGGCAGTTCGAGCGCTGGCTCGGCGAAGCCATCGATGCGCAGGTGCCCGAGCCCAACGCGATGACGCTGTGCACCGTGGGCGGCGACCTGCGGCCTTCGAGCCGCATCGTGCTCATCAAGGGCTATGACGCGCGCGGCATCGTCTGGTACACCAACTACGAAAGCCGCAAGGGCCGCGAACTCTCGGGCAATCCGTACGCAGCCTTGCAGTTCCACTGGGTCGAGCTCGAACGCGTGGTGCGCATCGAGGGCCGCGTGGAAAAGGCGAGCGCGGAGGAAAGCGACGCCTACTTTGCGAGCCGCCCGCTCGATTCGCGCATCGGCGCCTGGGCCAGCCCGCAGAGCGAAGTGATCAGCGGCCGCGACGTACTGGTCAAGAACGCGGCCGTGGCCGCCGCCAAGCACCTGCTCTCGCCGCCGCGCCCGCCGCACTGGGGCGGCTACCGGCTCGTGCCGGACCGCTGGGAATTCTGGCAGGGCCGCAAGAGCCGCCTGCACGACCGGCTGCGCTACCGGCTCGAAGGCAGCAACTGGGTGCGCGAACGCCTGGCCCCCTGAGCCTGAGCTTCCCCGTCTTTTTCGCGGAACACCGCGGAACCGGCTTTGCCGGGCCGTTGGTGTTGCCCCCTTGAGGGGGAGGCGGCTACACGAAGTGAGCAGCTACGGGGGTGGGTCAAGCCTCGCAGGGCGCAACCTTGAACTCGACGCGGCGGTCGAGCGCATCGCTCGCATCGTCGGCGCCCGTGCCCACGATGTTCTCGCGGAATCCCATGCCGGACTCGCGCAGCTTCTTCGACAGCGGCGGCGCCTCGCCCACCAGCCGGGTCTTCACGCTGAGCGCGCGCTGCAGCGACAGGCGCTCGTTGACCGACTCCGAACCGGTGCGGCTCGTGTGGCCGGTGACCACCACGCAGGCGTCGATCTGCGCCGCCTGGCGCGCGATCTGCCGCAGCCACATCGGATAGGCGGCGCTGATCTTCGGGTCGGCCAGGAAATCGGTCGAACCGGGCTTGAACAGGAACTTCACGCTCAGGTTGTTGGTTTCCAACCCGAGCCGCGCCAGGGTGCCGAAGGTCTTCTCCGCGTCGGCCGTCCGGCCGAGCTGGGCCTGCGTGAGATACAGGCCGCTGTAGATGCGCAGCTGCTGGCCGTCGGGCCGGCGCGAAGCGGCCTCGTAGCGGCTGAGCGCCTCGCTCATGCGGCCGGCCTCGTAGGCGGCGGTGGCTTCCTGCAGCACGGTCGACGTGGGAAGGCGCTCCAGGTAGAGCGCATCGGCGGCTTGTCCCGGCTGCGTTTCGGCAGTGCGGATGTAGCCTTCCACGCCGCGGTCCTTGCCATTCACCGGGCTGTCGCGGAAGAAGGCCGTGGGCCGCGTGTCGAGCGTTGCATCGCTGATGCGCGCCACCGATTGCGCGATGACTACGCCGCTCTTGATCTCGGTCAGCGCCAGGTTCAGCCGGTAGCGGCCGTCGGCCGAGTCCTTGTCGCGCACCAGCGTGCCGTTGAGCACGTACTGCGCGCGCTCGATCTCGGTGTTGTTGAAGGGCGTGACGGTGAACTGCTTGAACTGCGACTGCATGCGCTGCACGATGCGCTGCTCCGCCACGCGCGTGACCTCGGTCTGCTGGCCGCTCGCGCCTTCGAGCAGCGGGTCGATCACGATGCGGCTCTGCTTGATCGACGACTCCACCTTGGCCAGGAAGGCCGGCAGCTTCTGCGTCTGCACGATCAGGTCGTCCACGGCCTGGTTGACGGCCTGATCGAAAGGCATGGCATTGCCCGGCGCCGGCCGGTGCGCGCAAGCGGCGCAAAGCAGCGCGGCGCACGACAGCGCAAGCGCGCGCAGCGCCGTGCGGATCGGGTGGATGGTCTTCGTCATCAGCATTGGCTCCTCAAGATCTTCATGTCCTCGTCCGACAGCGGCTCCCCCACCGCTGCGCGCATGTTGATTTCGCTGCAGCGCCTGGAGGGCGGCGGCCTCTTCGGGGCCGGGGCTTTCTCCACCTCCGCTGTCGGCGGCGGCGCGACCACGGCCACCGCCTGCGGCTTGGGCCTGGCGCTCGGCTTCGAAGCCGGCGCG
Organism: Variovorax sp. V93; assembly: GCF_041154485.1. NCBI lineage: Bacteria > Pseudomonadati > Pseudomonadota > Betaproteobacteria > Burkholderiales > Comamonadaceae > Variovorax > Variovorax sp. V93. The sequence goes on from NZ_AP028669.1 coordinate 3,827,828, forward strand.
GGCGCCGGCTTGGGCTCCACCGAGCTGGCCGCGGGCGGCCCGGCCGGCGCCGGTTCGCGCGGCACGGCGGCTGAAAGGCAGGGCGTCCGGCACGGCTTCGTATCGGCGGCCGCCGGCATGGCGCACAGCGCGATCACCATCGCAATCGGCGCCATGGCGGAAAACGGCGAAGACCGCGGCGGGTATTTCATCAGCGGGCAAATGTAGAGCGAGAGGCGCCGCCCGCCATCTCGCCAAATGGCCACCCTGCCGAATGGCCTAGGGGTGCCGACGGACGCGTGAAGGGGCAGACCTTGGGTGCGACGACCACGGCCCAGGCGCCGGGACGCCGAGCCTGCGGGGCTGCGTCGAGGTGTTCCGCGATGCCGCTGAAGGCCAGGGAGGGTGTGTTTTTCGAGCCGATATGATGGCGCGGCGATCGGTTTCGAACTTAAAAAAAGCAGGGAGTGCTTATGACTACAGACGGAATCTCGGTCGGTCGAGCGCAGCATTCAGCGCCCACGTTCACGCTGTACGGGAGGATAGCTGCGGCTCCTCTCGGGCGCGTGAGCAAACCGGACCCGAGCCTTCACCTTTCTCTCGTCATCGACGACGCTTACAGCGGCATCACGGTCATCGATGGGCAGCCTACTTACGCCGAGGTGGGCTTGCAGAACGCGTTGCGCATCCGGACCAACATCTACGCCAACGCACTGCCAGCGGACGTGATCGTGAAGATCCCGCTCGATCCGCCCCACAGCATGAGCCCGGAGACATTCGCCCAGGAGTTAGTGAAGCGGGCCACGAATTTCGCCAGCTACGTGTCGCCCTACAGCTTCCCGATCAATCTGCGTGGCGACAAATGCACCCCGGCGAGTACAACAGCAGTTCGTACCTCGCTGCGCTGCTCAGGAGCGTGATGGGTACGGTGCCCGTTATTCGGGTCGCGGGATATCAGGTGCCAGGCTGGGAGAATCCGATGCCCCTTCACTTCTTCAAGGGCGAGGCGATCCGATGAAGCCGGGTTGGCGTCTCGCGCTTGCTGTGGCCGCCTGGGCCATTTCGATCCCGGTGATGGGAATCGTTGGGTCGTGGCTGAAGCGAGCAGCATTCCCCTCTGTCCGGGCCGAAATCGTTATGGCCCACACGATTGAAGTTGTGCTTGCTCTCCTGGCGGCCCTGATTTACTGGCGGTGCGTGCCCCATGCCTCGGGTCTCGTGCGGCGCCTGCTCTATCTGGCCGGGTTCATTGTGCTCATGGGAGTCGTCGGTCACTTCGCGCTTGGGGCAGGCATTGCCCTTGTAACGGTGTTATTCGGGCTGTGAAGCCCGGGGAGCGCGCACTACTGTCCAGGTGGCACGGCAACGGATGCGTTACGGCAGCCACTGCACCAGCGTCATGACCAGCGTCAGCGTCGCCAGCGCGAGCACCGTCGACACCGCGACGCTGGCCGTGACCAGGTCTTCCGAGGTGCGGTAGCGCTGCGAAAAGAGAAAGACGTTGGCGCCGATCGGCAGCGCCGCCGCCACCACCATCACCGTGAGCGGTATGCCGCGCACGCCCAGCAGCCAGCCGATGCCGGCCACCAGCAGCGGATGCAGCAGGTTCTTCACCAGCGCCTGCCCCGTCGCTTCGCGCCAGTGCCGCCCGACGGGCGTCAGCGCGAGCGTGATGCCCACCATCACCAGCGCCACCGGACCGAAAGCCTGGCCGAGCAGCAGGATCGGCTTGTCGAGGAATTCGGGCATCGCGAGCCCGGTCTGCGCAAACAGCAGCCCGGCGATGATCGGCATCGGCACCGGGTGGATGATGGCGTTGCGCAGTGCGCGCAACACCGTGCGCGCCATGGGGCGCTGCTCGTGGCCTTCCCGCTGCGCATGCTCGCGCGCCACGGCCAGCTCGAGCACCACGGTGGCGCTGGTCAATAGCACCAGCGAATGCAGCGAGATCAGCGTGAGCAGCACCACCATGCCCTGCTCGCCATAGGCCAGGCCGACCAGCACGATGCCGATCATCACCGTGTTGCTGTAGGTGTTGGCCAGCGCGATGACGGCCGCCGTGCGGTTGAAGCCGCGCAGCGCCAGCGTGCCCGCAAACAGCAGGCCCGAGGCGATGAAATACGCCGCCACGGGCTTCAGGCTCAGCTCCTGCACGTGCACCGTGCTCATCGCGCGGAAAAGCAGCGCCGGCGCAAGCAGCAGGAAGATCAGGTTGGAAAGGTCCTTGACGGCGCTGCCGCCGATCCAGCGGCGCCGGCCGGCCAGATAGCCTGCCGCGATTAGGACGACGACCGGCAGCAGCGAAGAGATGACGAACGAATTCACCCGCCGAGGATAGCCTCATGCCGGCAGGCAGCGCCGGCGGGTTCGTTCAGAAGGTCACGCGCAGCCCGACCTTCAGCGAACGCCCCGGCAGCGGCGCGTTCGGGTACACCGTCGTCGTCAGGATCGACGTCGGGCTGTAGGCCAGCTTGTTCGTGATGTTGTCGACGCGCGCATACCAGGTGAGATTGGCCCGCTGCACCTTCATGCGGTAGGCGATCGAGGCATTCCACAGCGTGTAGGCGTCGGTCTCGCGCGCGCCGACGCTGGGCACGTGGCGCTGCGCCGCGTTGTAGTCGAAACCGAAGCGCGCGCTCCAGGGGCCGTTGCCGTAGGCCAGCGTCGCGCCCGCGCGGAAGGGCGCAATGCGCGGCAGCGGCTCGCCGGTGTCGAGGTTCTTGGCACGCACCACGTCGCCGCGCCATTCCAGGTCGAGCGTTGCGGCGTCAGCCAGCCGCGCGAAGCCGTCGGTGCCCAGGAGGCGCAGGTTGCCGCTCGCCTCGATGCCGGTGAAGCGCGCGCGCACGCCGCTGTAGAGGTACTCGGCCAGCGTGTCGGTGGCTTCGGGGTCGGTCACCACCTGGCCTTCTTCGTCGAGCGTGCGGCCCGATGCCGTCAGGCCGATGTAGTTGCGAAAGCGCGTGACGTAGGCGTTGACGCGGGCCGTGTTGGCGCCCGACTTCCATTGCGCGCCGACGTCGAAGCCGACCGATTTTTCCTTGTCGAGGTTCGGATTGCCGACCTCCCAGGCCGCCGTTGCCACGTGCGGGCCGTTGGCGAGCAGCTCGTAGTCCTTCGGTGCCCGCTCGGTGTAGGCCAGGTTCGAGGTGAGCTGCCACTGCGGCGTGAGATTGACGAGCGCGCCCACGGCCGCGCTGTGCGGATTGAAGGTGCGCTCGCCGATGGCAAAGCGCGTCACGGTCGGGTCGTCCGGATAGCCGAGCGAGGTGACGCGGACCTTCTCGGTGCGCGCGCCAAAGCTCAGTCGGCCCCAGGAGGTGCCGAGTTCCTCATACAGGAACAGCGCGTTGGAGCGCGTGCGGCTGTGCGGCGCAAAGGCTTCCGCGCCGTCCGCGGCAAAACGGTTGCTCTCGCTCGCGAAGCCGACCAGGCCCTCGAAGTTGCCGATCTTCTGGTGGCGCGCCTCGATGCGCAGGTCGTTGCTCAGGTTCGAGAAGGTGGTGCCGGCCTCGCCGCCTTCGTACTCGGTGTGGCGGTAGTTGGTGTGGCTGGCCTTGGCGTGGATGCTGCTGATGAAGCCGCCCGGGCGCCACTCGCCCTCGATCGCCTGGCGGTCGGACTTCATGCCGATGGTCACGTCGTCCTCGGCCACGGTGCCGTAGGTGCTGCGGTAGGTGCTGGCCGAGGCCCCGATCCAGCCCTGGTCGAAGAACAGCGTGCCGCCCACCGCGCCGCCGTGCGCCTCGTTGGCCGAATTGCAGATCTTGCGCGCGAGCCAGGGCCGTCCGGGCTTGCTGCATTCCAGGTCGATGGGCACGGAGACATCCTTGGAGTCGCGGTTGAACGCATCGACGTGCAGCGCGAAGCGGTCGTTGCCGCCTTCGAGCACCACGCCGCCGTTCTTCTCCTTGCTGCCGGTGGAAAAGCCCAGGTCGGCACGGCCGCCGAAGCCGTTGATCGGCTCGCTCGGAATGCGGTTGTCGATCACGTTGACCACGCCGCCCACCGCGCTGCCGCCGTACTGCAGCGCCGATGGGCCGCGCAGCACCTCGACGCGCTCGGTGACCAGCGCGTCCATCGGCACCGCATGGTCGTAGCTCAGCGACGAGGCGTCGGGCGCGCCGCCACCGTTCTGCAGGATGCGGATGCGGTCGCCGTCGAGGCCGCGGATGATCGGCCGGCTCGCATTGGGCCCGAAGTAGCTGCTGCTCACGCCGGGCAGGTTGTCGAGCGTTTGGCCGAGCGTCGATTCGGAGCGCATCAGGAGCCTGTCGCCCGACAGCGTGGTGGTGGGTGCGATCAGTTCGCTCGCGCCCAGCGGATTGCCGGTGACGGCGATCTCCGGCAGGACCGGCGCGGCCGCTTCGGCGGGCTGCGCCTGGGGTACCGGTTGGGGCTGGGCCTGGGCCATGGCCGCGAAGGAAGCCAGCGAAAGAATGGCAGCGCCGATGGCGTTGCGACGGAATTTGGGAATCATGATGAACACTCGTTGAACCAAGGGGCGGCCGCCGCCATCCGCATCAACGCGGGGCAGCAACCGGAACACAGGGGGATTCAGCGAGTGGAAGGCGGGCCGCGCGCGTCGAACAGCGCAACCCAGCGGGCGATGGCCTCGCCCTGCAGGTAGGCAAAGGTGGCCGACGGCAGCAGCACCGGCAGCACCACCATCGGCACGCCGGGCGCGCCCGAGCCATGCGAGAGCTGGTCGTAGAGCCGGCACTCGGCATCGGAGTGATGGCCGAACAGGTCGCCGATGCCATGGGCCGCATGCTCGTGCGCGCCCTCCGGATGCGCCGCCAGCGCAGCCGCGTGGGCCTGCGCCAGGCCGGGCACGTGCAGCGTCCGGTGGATCAGCCCCAGCGTGCCCGCGAACCACAGCGCAACCATCAGCGCGATGGCGATCGCGCGAGTCGACGCGATCGTCCGGGTCGGGATGGGGCTGGCGACGTGCACGGGAAGCAGGGCTGAAAAGGAAGCTCAGGCCTTGACGCGCGATGCGAAGGTCTTCTGGAACTTCTCGACCTTGGGGCCGACCACGAAGGCGCAGTAGCCCTGGTTCGGGTTGTTGAGGAAGTAGTCCTGGTGATAGGCCTCGGCCGCCGTGTAGTTGGCGAGCGGCGCCACCTCGGTCACGATGGGCGCGCTGTAGGTCTTGCTTGCCTCGATCTCGCGGATGACCTCCTCGGCCACCTGCTTTTGCGCGTCGCCCGTGAAGTAGATGCCGCTGCGGTACTGCGTGCCCACGTCGTTGCCCTGGCGGTTCAGGGTCGTGGGGTCGTGCACCACGAAGAAGATCTCGAGAATCTCGCGCAGGCTGATGGCCGCGGGGTCGAATTCCACCTTCACCACCTCCGCATGCCCGGTGCGGCCGGTGCAGACCTGCTCGTAGCTCGGGTTGACCGTCTGGCCGTTGCAGTAGCCCGATTCGACGTCCACCACGCCCTGCACCCGGTCGAACACGGCCTCGGTGCACCAGAAGCAGCCTCCGCCGAGCACGATGGTTTCAGTGGGCGACGATGAAGAGGACATGGCTGCTCCGGCAGGTGGGGAAAAAGCGAACCCGATATTGTCGCGGCTTGACGGGCTGGATGCTGGTCACTACATTACTAACCCGCGAGTCATTAAATCATGCCCACCCCCCGATTCTTTGCCGACAAGATCTGCCCGGTGCGCGCCAAGCGCGAGCGCCGCAAGGAGGCGCGTCCGGGCGAACTGCTGGCAGCGGCGCTCGACCTGTTCGTCGAAAAAGGCTTTGCCGCCACCCGCGCCGAGGAAGTGGCGGCGCGCGCGGGCGTCTCCAAGGGCACCCTCTTTCTCTACTTTCCGAGCAAGGAAGAGCTCTTCAAGGCCGTGGTGATCGAGAACCTCGGGGGCCGGTTTGCCGAGTGGAACGACGAGTTCGAGGCCTTCGAGGGCACGACGGCCGACATGCTGCGCTACTGCATGCGCGTCTGGTGGGAGCGCGTGGGCATGACCAAGGCCTCGGGCCTGACCAAGCTCATGATGAGCGAAGGCACCAATTTTCCCGAACTGGCCGAGTTCTACCGCAAGGAGGTGGTGCGGCCGGGCCATTCGCTGCTGCGGCGCATCCTGCAGCGCGGCATCGACCGCGGCGAATTCGCGCCGGTCGACGTCGACCACGCCATTTACGCGGTGGTGGCACCGATGGTCTTCCTGATGCTCTGGAAGCACTCGGCCATGGTCTGCGTCGACGCGGAAACCTCGCTCGACCCCGAAAAATACCTCGCCACGCAGGCCGAGACCGTGCTCTACGGCCTCACCCGGCAGCCCGGAGCCGCCGCATGACGCGCAAATGCATCGCCGGCCAGCCGCGGGCTTGCGCCGCGCAACCTAAAATTGAAGGTTTGTCCTGAGCCCCACAAGGAAAAGCCTCCCATGAACCCCACCCCCTCCCTCGAGCGCCTGCGCTTCAACATGATCGAACAGCAGATCCGGCCCTGGGATGTGCTCGATCTGGAAATCCTCGACCTGCTGGCTGCGATCCGGCGCGAAGACTACGTGCCGCCCGAGCACCGCGCGCTGGCCTTCTTCGACATGGAGATTCCGCTCGGCGACGGCTCCGTTCCCGGCCAGGTCATGCTCTCGCCCAAGGTCGAGGCGCGCATGCTGCAGGACCTGCACGTGCAAAAGCACGAGTCGGTGCTCGAGATCGGCACCGGATCGGGCTTCATGGCCGCCCTGCTCGCCCACCGCGCGGCCCAGGTGCTGTCGCTCGAGATCGACCCCGCGCTGGCCGCCCGCGCCGCCGAGACGCTGCGCCAGAACGGCGTGGCCAATGTCGAGGTGCGCAACGCCGACGGCGCCGTGCCGCTGCCAAGCGGTCCGAGCTTCGACGTGATCGTGCTCAGCGGCTCGGTGGCGCGCATTCCGCAGAACCTGCTCGGCTCGCTCAAGGTGGGCGGCCGCCTCGCCGCCATCGTGGGCGAGGAGCCGATGATGCGCGCCCACATCGTCACCCGCAGCAGCGAAAGCAAGTGGGACACCGTCCAGCCCTGGGACACCGTGGCGCCGCGGCTGCTCAACTTCCCCGAGCCCTCGCGCTTTTCGTTCTGAACGGGCGCCACCGAATGATCGACCAAGTCCGCCCCGCCGATCTTGCCGCCTGGTTTGCGCAGCATCCCGAGGCGCCGCCCGTGCTGCTCGACGTGCGCGAGCCCTGGGAGCTGCAGACGGCCAGCGTTGCGCCGCAGGGCTTCACGCTCGTGGCCATCCCGATGAACGAGATTCCGGCACGGCTTGCCGAACTCGACGAGGGCCAGCGCATCGCCTGCCTCTGCCACCACGGTGCGCGCAGCCAGCGCGTGGCGGCGTTCCTGAGCCAGAACGGCTTTGCCGAGCTGGCCAACGTGGCCGGCGGCATCGACGCCTGGTCGGCACAGCACGATCCCTCCGTGCCGCGCTACTGATTCTTTCTTCAAGGACGTTCAATGCCTTTCAGGCCCAGGCTTTTGCCTCTTTCCGCAGCGCTTGCAAGTCTCTTTGCCACCCTGCTCGCGCTGCCGGCCCAAGGCCAGACACTGAACGAACTCTACGAATCCGCGCGCGGCTTCGACGCCACCTACCAGGGCGCGCGGGCCCAGTACGACGCGAGCGTGGCACGCGCCGCGCAGGCCAAGGCCGGCATCCTTCCGGCCGTGGGGCTCACGGCCGGCGCCACGCGCAACAACCTCGACATCGACACGCTCACCGGCGCCGGCCGCGGAACGACCACGCCGCGCGACTTCACCACGCAGAACATCGGCATCAACGCCACGCAGCCGCTGTACCGGCCCGCCAACTGGGCCACCTACGAGCAGGGCAAGCGCCAGGCCGAGATCGCGCAGGCGGTGCTCACCCTTGCCGAGCAGGACCTGATCGTGCGCGTGAGCCAGGCCTACTTCGACGTGCTCGCGAGCCAGGACAGCCTGACGCTGGTGCGCGCGCAGAAGGTGGCGGTGGCCGAGCAGCTCGCGTCGGCCAAGCGCAACTTCGAGGTCGGCACCTCCACCATCACCGACACGCGCGAGGCCCAGGCCCGCTACGACCTCGTCATTGCGCAGGAGATCGCCGCCGAGAACGACCTGCAGGTGAAGAAGGTGGTGCTCGACCAGTTGGTCGGCCGACCGGGCAGCGTGCCGGTGCCGCTGGCGCAGCCGGTGGTGCTGCCGACCGCCACGCCGGCCAACATCGAAGCCTGGGTCGCGCAGGCCGAGGAAGCCCACCCGGCCATCCGCCAGGCGCAGCTCGGGCTCGACGTGGCCGGGCTCGAAATCCGCAAGGCCGAAGCCGGCCACAAGCCCACGCTCGACGCCAACCTGGGCTACAACATCACGCGCAATCCGCACGGCACCAGCACCAGCACCGTGGGCACGCGCATCGATGCAGCGTCGGTCGGCGTGGTGTTCAACCTGCCGCTTTTCGCCGGCTTTGCCACCGAGAACCGCATCAAGGAAACGCTCGCGCTCGAGGACCAGTCGCGCAGCGTGCTCGAAGGCACCCGCCGCAGCGTCGCACAGGCCACGCGCGCGGCCTACCTCGGGCTGGTGTCGGGCGCGGGCCAGGTCAAGGCGCTCGAAGCGGCCGAGGCCTCGAGCCAGAGCGCGCTCGATGCCAACCGGCTCGGCTACCAAGTGGGCGTGCGCATCAACATCGATGTGCTCAATTCGCAGAGCCAGCTCTACCAGACCAAGCGCGATCTCGCGCAGGCGCGCTACAACGTGCTGCTGGGCAACCTGAAGCTGCGCCAGGCCAACGGCACGCTGACGGTCGACGACATGAACGCGATCAACGCGACGCTGGCGAAGAATGGCAGCACGGTGCCGCCAGCGCCCGGCGAAAGGCCGCAGGCCGCGCCTTCGGTGCCCGTGACGCCGCCACCCATTCCCGTGGTGCCGCCGGTGCCGGTGCAGCCGTTCAATCCGCCGGCACCCACGATGCCTTCGGCACCGCCGCCGCCGGTCATCCTCAATCCCCCAGTACGCTGAGGATTTTCTCCCTCCCAGGAGCCATGCACACTCAGTCGAGTGTGGGTTCGGCGCGCGGCGCTTCGCTTTCGAGCGGCGCGTGTTCCGACGCCACGGGATCCGCCGCCTGCGCGATCGCCAGCACCGCGGCTGCGGTGCGTTCGGCGGCGCCGCGGTTCGACGACGAGAATGACAGCGCAGCCTCGGCCATGGCGGCGCGGCGTTCGGGGTTCTCGACCAGCTTGAGCGCCGCGGTGACCGCCTGCTCCATGTTCTCGACGCGCAGCGAGGCCCCGGCCGCCAGCGAAAGCTGCGCCGCTTCGGCAAAGTTGAAGGTGGAGGGGCCCATGACCACCGGACAGCCGCAGGCGGCCGGCTCGATCAGGTTCTGCCCGCCCAGCGGTTCGAAGCTGCCGCCGAGCAGCGCAACGTCGGCCAGGCCGTAGTACAGCGCCATTTCGCCGAGCGAATCGCCCAGCCAGATCTCGGCGTCCGACGGCTCGCCCGCGGCGCTGCGGCGCGCCACCGCAAAGCCCTCGGCTTCGATCAGCGCGGCCACTTCGTCGAAGCGCTGCGGATGGCGCGGCACGATCATCCACTGCACGTCGTGCACGCGCTTGGCAATCGAACGGATGGCGCCCTGCTCGGGCGGCACGGGCGCGGTGGCGCCGAAGCGCCTGAGCACGTCGAGCAGCATGCGCTCCTCGCCGTCGCGCGAGCTCGCGAGCACCACCATCGGCTTGGGCAGCCGCTCGCGCAGCGTCGCGGCCGCGGCCAGCTGGCGCGCATCGGGCGAGGCGTCGAACTTCAGGTTGCCGTAGATGCCGGCCACCTTGGCGCCCAGCGACACCAGCCGGTGCGCGTCGGCCTCGGTCTGCGCCCACACGGCAGCCAGCGCCGAGTAAGCGGGCCGCGCGAGCCAGCCGAGGCGTTCGGCCGCGGCCAGCGATTTTTCGTTGAGCCGCGCATTGGCCAGCACCAGCGGAATGCGGCGCTCGGCGCAGGCGGCGGCCATCTCGGGCCAGACCTCGGTTTCCATCAGCACGCCGATGCGCGGCTGGAAACGGTCGAGAAAACGCTGCACCGCGCCGGGCATGTCCCAGGGCTGCCAGACCTGCGTGTCGCCGGGTTCGAGCAGCTTGGCGCCTTCTTCGCGGCCCGTGGCCGTGCCGTGCGTGAGCAGGATCGGTATGCCCGGGTACTGCCTGCGCAGTTCCGCGATCAGGATGGCGGCCGCGCGCGTTTCGCCGAGCGAGACCGCATGCACCCAGCACTGGCCCTCGCCGGTGGTGGCGTCGTCGTAATAGCCGAAGCGCTCCTCGACGGCCACGCCGTAGCCGGGCTCGGCCACCGCCCGGCGCCGCAGCTTGCGGCGAACCAGCGGTTGCACGGCGGTGGTGAAGGCGCCGTAGAGACGCAGCAGCAGCGAACGCACGGTGCTCAGTGCGACGCTTCGGCCAGCGTCGCGTCGGCCTTGACGGTCTTGAGGAGCGCGAGCATCTCGGCTTCGATGCGCTTGAGGGCCGCATCGGTCTGGCCCTCGAAGCGCAGCACCAGCACCGGCGTGGTGTTGGAAGCGCGAATGAGCCCGAAGCCATCGGGCCAGTCAACGCGCAGGCCGTCGATGGTCGAGACCACCGCGGGTGCCGCGAAGCTCGCGCCTGCGACGAGTTTTTCGACCACTGCATGCGGCTCGCCTTCGGCGCATTTCACGTTGAGTTCGGGCGTCGAAAAGCTCGTGGGCAAGGCGTTGAGCGTGTCGCTCGCATTGGGCGTCTTGCTCAGGATCTCGAGCAGGCGGCAGCCCGCATAGGTGCCGTCGTCGAAGCCGAACCAGCGCTCCTTGAAGAAGATGTGGCCGCTCATCTCGCCGCCGAGCGGCGAATCGATTTCCTTCATCTTGGCCTTGATCAGCGAATGGCCGGTCTTGAAGATCACCGGCTTGCCGCCCGCGGCCTCGATGGCCGGCGCCAGGCGCTGCGAGCACTTCACGTCGTACACGATGGTGCCGCCCGGCACGCGCGAGAGCACGTCCTGCGCAAAGAGCTGCATCTGGCGGTCGGGGAAGATGTTCTGGCCGTCTTTCGTGACGATGCCCAGGCGGTCGCCGTCGCCGTCGAAGGCCAGGCCCAGTTCGGCGTCGCCTTCGGCCAGCGCGGCCATCAGGTCCTTGAGGTTCTCGGGCTTGCTCGGATCGGGGTGGTGGTTGGGAAAGTTGCCGTCGACCTCGCTGAACAGCTCGGTCACTTCGCAGCCGATGGCGCGGAAGATGGCCGGCGCCGAGGCGCCCGCAATGCCGTTGCCCGAATCGACCACGATCTTCAGCGGACGGGCCAGCTTGATATCGCCGACGATGCGCCGGGTGTAGGCCTCGGTCACGTCGACCTTGCGCACGCTGCCGCCGGGTGCGAGCCTGGCGGTGCCGTCTTCCATGACCTTGCGCAGGCCCTGGATCTCGTCGCCGTAGATGGCGCGCCCGGCCAGCACCATCTTGAAGCCGTTGTAGTCCTTGGGATTGTGGCTGCCCGTGACCTGGATGCCGCTCGTGCACAGCGTGTGGGCCGCAAAGTAGAGCATGGGCGTGGTCACCGCGCCCACGTCGATCACCTCGACGCCGGTGGCCACGAGGCCGCTGATCAGTGCTTCGACGAGCGCGGGCCCCGAGAGCCGGCCATCGCGGCCCACGGCCACGGTCTTTTCACCGGCGGCGCGGGCGGCACTGCCGAAAGCCCGGCCGAGCGCTTCCGCGACCTCGGCATCGAGCGTGACGGGCACCACGCCTCGGATGTCATAGGCCTTGAAAATCGACGCACTGAGTTGCATGAAGAAGCATTCCCTGTAGGTTCTTGAGAACGGGCCATTGTAGGCAAGCGCTCCGGTGCCCACATGTCCGAAAACGGCCAGTTGAAACGAGTCGAAACCGTATCATTTGCCCATGCCTACTCCTCACGCATCCACCGAAGCACTCGAGAGCGACGCCTGCTACCTGGCGATGAAGACGCACGATGCGCGCTTCGACGGCTCGTTCTTCACCGCGGTGACCTCCACCGGCATCTACTGCCGGCCGGTCTGCCGCGTGAAGCTGCCGCGGCGCGAGAACTGCCGGTTCTTCCGCCACGCGGCGCAGGCCGAAGCCGAGGGCTTCCGCCCCTGCCTGCGCTGCCGGCCCGAACTCGCGCCGCGGGCGGCGAGCTGGTCCACCGAGGATGCCTCGCGCATCCTCGCGCTGCAGGCCGCGCGGCTCATCGACGAGCCCGATGCCTGGTCCGAGGACGGGCCGGGCGCAGCGCAGATCGCCGCACGGCTCGGCGTGAGCGACCGCCACCTGCGGCGCATCTTCGAGGCGCAGTTCGGCGTCTCGCCCTTGCAATACCTGCAGACGCGCCGCCTGCTGGCCGCCAAGCAATTGATCGCCGACACGCGCCTGCCGATGACGCAGGTGGCGCTGGCCAGCGGCTTTGCGAGCGTGCGCCGCTTCAACGCTGCGTTCCTGGAGCACTACGGCCTCAACCCGAGCGCGCTGCGGCGTGCCGGCGGCGCCGAGGGGGGCCAGGGGAAGGCCATCGAGGTGCGGCTGGGCTTTCGGCCACCTTACGACGTGAACGCGATGCTCGGCTTCTTTGCGCGGCGCGCGCTGCGTGGCGTCGAGCTGGCCACCACGGCCGATGGCAAGGAGCCCGCCAAGGGCAGCACCCCGGCTTTCGTTCACCTGGCCCGGACGCTCCGCGTGCAACAGGGCGGACAGGCGCACGCCGGCTGGCTGCAGCTGCGCTTCGACATGGCGCGCGAGCAGATGCTGCTGTCGGTCAGCGACTCGCTCGCCGCGGTGCTGCCGATCGTGATCAGCCGCGCGCGCGCCATGCTCGACCTCGATGCCGAGCCGATGGCCATCAACGCGGCGCTGCACGAGGCCTTTCCGCACGGCGACGGCCTGCGCGTGCCGGGCACGGTCGACGGCTTTGAACTGGCGGTGCGCGCGGTGCTGGGCCAGCAGGTCACCGTGGCCGCGGCACGCACGCTGGGCTCGCGGCTGGTGGAGGCTTTCGGCGAACCCATCGCCACGCCCATCGAAGGCCTCGACCGCCTGTTTCCCACGCCCGCGGCACTGGCGGGCGCGAGCGGCGACGCACTCGGCAAGCTCGGAATCGTGCGGCAGCGCCAGGCCGCGCTGCAGGCCATTGCGCGCGAGGTCGCCGGCGGCAGGCTGGCGCTGCATGCGGGCGCCGACGTGCCCTCGACCATTGCCGCGCTGCAGGAGCTGCCCGGCATCGGCGCCTGGACCGCGCAGTACATCGCGATGCGCGCGCTGCGCTGGCCCGACGCCTTTCCCGCGGGCGACGTGGCGCTGCAGAAGGCGCTGGGCGTGAGCACCGAACGCGCGGCCAGCCAGGCGTCGCAGGCCTGGCGGCCCTGGCGCAGCTATGCGGTGCTGCGCGCCTGGCATGCGCCGTCCCCCTCCTCTCCCGCCGGCGCCGCAACAGCCCCCTTGGCGGCGGCAGAGCCTTTCAACAACCTCACAACGGCAGGCGCCTCCGCCTGAAATATCATGAAGTTCAAGAGCAAAGTCATCTACACCTCGCACATCGACACGCCGCTCGGCGGCATCACGATGGCGGCCACCGACGAAGGCCTGGCGGGCGTCTGGTTCGACCAGCAGCGCCACTGGCCCGACACCACGGGCTGGCAGACCCAGGACGATCATCCCGCGCTGGTCGAGGCCGGCGCCCAGCTGCGCGACTACTTCGCGGGCAGGCGCGACACCTTCGACGTGAAGCTCGACCTCTCGCACGGCACCGCGTTCCAGCAGAGCGTGTGGCAGGCGCTGCTCGCCATTCCGGCGGGCGAGACCATGACCTACGGTGCGCTGAGCGTGAACGTGGGCAACCCGGCCGCGGTGCGCGCGGTGGGCGCGGCCGTCGGGCGCAACCCGATCAGCGTGATCGTGCCCTGCCACCGCGTGCTGGGCGCCGACGGCTCGCTGACCGGTTACGCTGGCGGGCTCCACCGCAAGACTGCGCTGCTGGAACTCGAATCGAAATAGGGCCCGCCGCAGGGCTGCGAAGACCTTATGAGCACGACAACGAACGACAACACCACCGCCCATCCGTCGCCGAAGCCCAAGGCCTGGCTCATCGACCTCGTGCTGCTCGGCGCGCTCTGGGGAGCGTCCTTTCTTTTCATGCGCATCGGCGCGGCCGAGTTCGGCGCCTTGCCTGCGGCTGCGGTGCGCGTGGCGGTGGCCACGCTGTTCCTGCTGCCACTCTTGTTCATGCGCGGCCACGGCGCGGCGCTGGCACAGCACTGGAAGGCCTCGATGGCCATCGGCGTGCTGAATTCGGGCATTCCGTTCGCGCTGTTCTGCTTTGCGCTGCTGACCATCAACAGCGGCCTGGCGGCGGTGATCAATGCCACGGTGCCGATGTTCGGCGCGCTGGTGGCGTGGGCCTGGTTTCGCGACCGGCCCGACGGCTCGCGCATCGTCGGCCTGGTCATCGGCTTCGCGGGCGTCGCCATGCTGGCGAGCCGCAGCGCGGGCCTGCACGCCGACGCCAACGGCAACGCCGCTCTGTGGGCCGTGCTGGCCTGCCTGGGCGCCTGCGCCAGCTACGGCGTGGCGGCCAGCGCCACGCGGCGCTACCTGGGCGGCGTACCCGCACTGGCCACCGCCACCGGCAGCCAGATCGGCGCCACGCTGTTCCTCGCGCTTCCGGCGCTCTGGTTCTGGCCCGCGCAGATGCCGAGCCTGCGCGCCTGGCTGGCGTTGCTGGCCCTGGGCATCGCATGCACCGGCCTCGCGTACATCCTGTTCTTCCGGCTCATCGCCAATGCGGGACCGGCGCGCGCGTTGACGGTGACCTTCCTGGTGCCGGTGTTCGCGGTGTTCTACGGCGCCGTGTTCCTGGGCGAAAACATCACGCAATGGATGCTGATCTGCGCGGGCGTGATCGTCTGCGGCGTGGCGCTGTCCACCGGCCTCGTGAAGCTGTGGCCGCGCGCGGGCGGCGCGGCCGCTACATCGCCCCCGCGACCACGTTGACCGACAGCGCGAGCACCAGCATGTTGAAGGCGAAGGCGAGCACGCTGTGCACCAGCGTGAGGCGCCGCATCTCGCGCGAGGTGGCCTGCACGTCGGACACCTGCGTGGTCATGCCGACCACATAGGCGTAGTACAGGAAATCGAAATAGTCGGGCTCATCCTTGCCCGGGAAGTCCAGCCCGCCGTCCGGCGAGCCGTCGCGCCGGTCGATGTAGTAGCGATGCGCATAGTGGAAGGCGTAGATCGTGTGCATCATGAGCCACGAGCCCACCAGCGCCACCAGCCCGAGCGCGATGTGCCCCGCCCGCACCGGCCCGCTCATCAGCTTGACCTGCTGCAGCAGCATTGCGATGGCCACCACGCTCGCGCCGATCAGCACCAGCATCGACACCAGGATCAGCACGTTGGGCTGGTCCAGCGACTGGGCGCGCTCGCGGGTGCGCCGCGCATCGAAGGTATCGGCCAGCCACCACGTGAGCACCTGGTAGACCGCGACAGCGGCACACCAGCCCGCAAGCCCGCGCGCCATCGCGTCGAGCGGCCAGGAGACGGCGGCGACCGCGATCCCGGCCACGCCGCCATAGAAAAGCCGCTGCGGGCCGGTCGTCGCGGAAAGGTGCTTGTGCATGTTCAAAGCTTACCTCTAGTACTTTCTGGGACATGCCCCGCATCGGCATCAACGCCGTCCTACACGCACAACGGCAATCGGCGCATGGGCGTTGCGCGAAGGCGCTATTAACTTGGCGGTCAACAACAGGGAGCAACCGCCCGGATGCCCGGCGCGCACACAAATTGCGTGTCGAGCCCGAGGCGTATTTTTTTGCCTTCTTTCTTCTCCTCTCCTAAGGACCTCTCCATGCTGTTGTTCCGCACCTGCCCGCCTGCCAGCCCCGCAAGGCTGACGAAGCTGGGCGCACTGGCTAGCGTTGGATTTCTCTTTGCTCCCGCACTGGCCTGGGCCGATCCGTCGCCCGCGCTGGACCGTTTCAGTTTCTCGGTGGGGGCCTTCAGCGCCGATCCGAAATTCAACGCATCGGTCAGTTCGCCGTACGGCGCGCTGCGCACGCGCGACCTCGAGCCCGGCCGCGTGACCATGCCGCGCATCACGGCCGACCTGCTGATCGGCGACAGCCATGGCATCTCCTTCGACTACTACCGCTACAAGCGCGACTACTTCGGCCAGGCCTCGGGCAGCGATTCCTTCGGCGGCTTCGGCAGCGTGACCGCGGTGGGCAATGCCAACCTCAACGTGAAGCTCGACTTCGCCAAGCTCTCGTACAAATGGTGGCTCGGCTCGGGCAACACGGTGTTCGGACTCGGCGCCGGCGCGGCCTACTACCGCATCGGCGTCGGCACCAACGCCAACATCGTGGTGAACGGACGGGTCCGCACCTTGAACGAAGACTCGAGCGATGACGCGATCGCGCCGCTGCTCGAGGTCGGCGTGCGGCATGCCATCACTCCCGACCTGCGCCTGTTTGCCGACCTCTCCGGCGTGCGCAAGGGCGGCGGCCGCTTTCACGGCAGCATCTACAACGCCACGGCGGGCGTGGAATGGTTTCCCGTGAAGAACGTCGGCGTGGTGCTGGCCTATGGCGCCACCAACATCGACATGGCGCGCGACAGCAGCACGGCGGAGACCCGCGTCAAGGTCAAGCTGCACGGACCCTCGGCCTTCCTCAAGGCGCGGTTCTGAGGCCCGCGGCGGCGCGGCGCCATGCCATGGGCGGGCGGCTGCGCGCATAGGTGCTTGCGATCATCGGGGGCCGCGCGCGGGCCCCTATGATCTTTTGATGTACATCCCAGCCCCCATCCGCTCCAACAAACCCGGCGGTTGCGCCGCCAGTGCGCGCGGCATCCGCAAACCACGCTCGCTTCGCCTTGCCGTCCCGGCGGCGGCAGCGCTGCTGCTGGCAGCGGGCGTACCGGCGCACGCGCTGGTCATCGGCGTGACCGAAGGCGTGAGCTACCAGGCCGCCGAAAGCCAGATCGCACCGCGCTTCGAGCCCATTGCCGAAGTGCTGAGCAAGGCACTGAAGCAGCCCGTGACCATCAAGGTGCTGATCTCCTACGCCAGCGCGCGCGAGGCCTTGAAGGAGCAGCAGGTCGACCTGGCCTTCATCCACCCGGCCCACGTGGCGCTCGAGGCCGTCAAGAGCGGCCGCTACCAGGCGCTGGCCTGGACCAGCGGCTTCACGGCCTACAAGGTGTCGCTGCTGTGCAAGGAGCCGCAGCCCATCTCCAACTGGAAGAGCATCGCCGGCAAGGGGCTGGTGATGCCCGACGCGGATTCGATCACCTCGGTGATCACGCGCGCGATGCTGCGCGAGCAGGGCCTGCAGCCCGCCGCGCTCAAGCTCACCAACACGCGCTACCAGGACGCGGTGCCGTTCTACGTGCAGAACGGTTTCGCCGCCTATGGCGCCACGGCGGCATCGGGCGTGGTCAAGACCTGGAAGGAGAGCGGCGGCAACGTCTGCGCGGAATCGCGCGCGGTGCCCATCAAGCAATGGCTGGTGTCGCGCAAGCTCGATGCCGCCACGGCCAGCGCGGCGCGCGACGCCCTGCTGGGCCTTGCGCAAAGCGATGCCGGCAAGCGCGCACTCGCCACATCGACCTACACTGGCTTTGTCGCACCCTCGGCCGAGGTCGAAACGGCCCTGATGACCTGGCTGGGCATCTGACCCCCTGCGGGCGCGGCGTTCCAACTCCGCTTTTCATGAACCACCCATGACCGACCTGTCCCGCTTTCCCATCACCCAAAAATGGCCCGCGCTTCACCCTGACCGGCTGCAGCTGTATTCGCTGCCCACGCCCAACGGCGTGAAGGTCTCGATCATGCTGGAGGAGACCGGCCTCGCCTACGAGCCGCACCTGGTGAGCTTCGAGGGCCACGACCAGATGTCGCCGGAATTCCTCTCGCTCAATCCGAACAACAAGATTCCCGCGATCCTCGACCCCGACGGGCCCGGCGGCAAGCCGCTCGCGCTGTTCGAGTCGGGCGCCATTCTTCTGTACCTGGCCGACAAGACCGGCAAGTTGATTCCCCAGGATGCCGCCGGCCGCTACGAAACCATCCAGTGGCTGATGTTCCAGATGGGCGGTATCGGTCCGATGTTTGGCCAGCTCGGTTTCTTCAACAAGTTTGCCGGCAAGGACTACGAGGACAAGCGTCCGCGCGACCGCTATGTGGCCGAAGCGAGGCGGCTGCTCGGCGTGCTCGACAAGCGCCTGGCCAATCGCGCATGGATCATGGGCGACGACTACACCATCGCCGACATCGCCTCGTTCCCGTGGATCCGCAACCTGATCGGCTTCTACGAAGCGGGCGAGCTGGTGGGCTTCAGCGAGTTCAAGAACGTGGCGCGGGTGCTCGAAACCTTCGTCGCGCGGCCGGCCGTCGTGAAGGGTCTGGGCATTCCCAAACGCGGTTGACCGGGCCTTCGGGGCGCAGCGCGCCCCGAACGAAAACAAAGCTACTCACTTTCCGACTCGAGTGTCTTTTTCAGGCACGCGCACGGGGTTCCCTCGCCTTTTCCAGCTTCGCCCAGAAGCGGTTGAGGTTACACTTCAATAAGAATAATTCTTATTCAATCATCCGAACCACCCGCACCACGCGCCGGTGGCCGGCCCAGGGAAACCAACACGTTGATGCTTGCGAGAAGGCGATCGGATGCGCGACCTCGTCCAGGAACTGGTAGCTCACTATGCGGACTTGCGCCGGCAACTGACGCGCGACCTGCGCGACCCGCACTATGCGGCGGACATCGCGCAATCCAGCTTCGAGCGCGTGTATGCGCACGCGCTCAAGATGAAGGGCGGCGACATCCGCATCGACGCGGCCCCTGAAAGCACCCAGGGCTCCGGCATCGAATCGCCACGCGCCTTGCTCTTTCGCGTGGCGCGCAACCTGTGCGTGGACGATGCGCGCCGCCGCAAGGTGGCACAGGACTGGGTCGGCACGCATTTCAACTCGGGCTCGCGCCAGGTGGTGCCGTCCTGCGAATACATCGCCGCGCAGCAGCAGGTGCTGGCGCGCGTGGTCGAGACGCTTGAAAAGCTGCCGCCCCGGCGGCGCGAAGTGTTCCTGCTGTTCCGGGCCTACGGACACACGCGCGCCGAAATCGCCCAGCAGCTGAAGATCACTGAAATGGCGGTCGCCAAGCACCTGCTGCGCGCTGCCATCGACTGCTCGCGCGTCTTCGCCCGGCTGCGTTCGGAGCTGATCGAGCAGCCGGTCATCTCGACGCGCCCGGGCTTCGACGCAAGCTTCGCCGAAGACTTCGCCTGACGGGCCGGCCGCATCGTGGCAAGCGTCCCGAACGAGAAACTCATCGAGCGTGCCCTCGCGCTGATCGTGGAGAGCGAGATCGCTGCGCACGACGCCGCCATGGCGGCCCGCCTGGCGCTTGCGCGGTGGCGCAGCCGGTCGGCGGAGCATGCGGCCGCGGCCCAGGAAGCGCGCCGCCGCTGGGATGCCCTCGGCGGCATGGCTGCGCAGTTGCGCGGGCTGCGGAAGTAGCGTGGGCGCCCTTGCCCTCACTGCAGGCGCCCCTCTTCGTGGCACGCCTGTTCCAGCACGGGCTTGATCAGCGCGGCCCCGGTCAGTGCCCAGAGGGTGAGCACGTCGTTCAGCGCGCCGATGTTCCCGGGGTCCACGCCGAGCCAGCGGATGAGCTCTTCGGCGCGCTCCGGCGAGGGCGCATCGTGCAGCGTGCGAAAGAGCGTCCACGCGGCGTCGAAAGCGGGATCGTCGGGCACACGGTCACGCATCATGCAGCCAGGCTTTCCAGCGGGACGTACGCCTTGTCCTCCTCGATCTTTCCGGCGCGCATCGTGACCACGCGGTCGGCCAGGTGGAAGTACCTGTCGTCGTGCGAGATCACCACCAGCAGATGCCCCTTGGCGCGCAGTTCGGGCAAGAGCTCCGTGTAGAACAGATGCCGGAAGGCCGGATCCTGGTCGGCGGCCCATTCGTCGAACACCAGCACCGGGCGGCCTTCCAGGTATGCATGCACCAGCGCCAGCCGCTTGCGCTGCCCGGTCGAAAGATCGGTGGTGGTGAAGGCGCCGTCCTTCACGCTCACCTTGTGCGCGATTTCCAGGCGTTCCAGGTAGGGCAGCGCCGTCTGCGGCAGCGTGGCCGTGCCCGCGCCCTCTTCGCCGGCCGCCAGATCCTCGAACAGGTAGAAGTCCGAGAACACCGTCGTGAACAGCTGCCTGTAGTCGTCGCTCCCTTCCGGCGTCACCACGCCGCCGTCGAGCAGCACTTCGCCGCCGTGCGGTGCATAGAGGCCGAGCAGCAGCTTGATCAGCGTCGTCTTGCCGGAGCCGTTGTCGCCCACGATGAACACCATCTCGCCGGGCCGCAGCGACAGGTCGATCGGCCCGAGCGTGAAAGCCTCGCCGCCCTCGGGCGCATCGAAGCCGTAGCGCACGCCGCGCATGGCGATCTCGCGGTTCAGCATCACGCCGTTGGAGGCGCGCTCCAGGTGCAGGTGCGGCTCCGGCGTTGCAAAGCGCGCCGACAGGTCGGCGATGCGCCGGAACGCGATCTTGGCCCGGCCCACGCCCGGCAGCGCGCCCGCGATCTGGTCCACCGGTCCCTTCAGGAACAGCATCACCAGCACGAAGCCGCTCAGCACCGCGGGCTCGGTCGGCCGGAACGCGGCCCAGCCGAGGATCAGCGCGATCAGCAGGAAGAACAGCGCCGAGCCGAAGGCCGTCGCCATCACGTAGGTGTTGATGGCGCGTCCGTTCACGGTGCGGATGTTGTCCACGATGCGCTCGATCTGCCCGCCGAACATCCGCGTGCGGCGCGCGCGGTGCATGCGGAATTCCTTCGCGCCTTCGCTGATCGCGCGGTAGGTCTTGTGCAGCTGCTCCTCGCATTCGCGCGCCTTCCAGAAACCCGCCTCGGCGCGCACCTGCGCGCGCGTCTGGATGGTCGCGCCGATCGCGAGCGCCACCACCAGCAGGCAGAACAGCGGCAGCGACAGGTACGCGAGGTACGCCAGGCAGCCCAGCGCAATCGCGAACGCGATGAGCGTGGACGACAGCACGAAGGCCACGTCGCTGATCATGTCCACGTCCTGCGACAGCACCGGCATCAGCCGATGCGTGCGGTAGCGCTCCAGCGCATCGATGGGCGCCGAGAGAATCTTCTGCGCGAGGCTCTTGCGCACCTGTGCCACCAGCCGCTGGCCGACGAAGTTGGTCGACACGTCCGAGGCCATGCGCCCCAGCAGCGCCACCGCGCACAGCCCGACGAAGGTCAGCAGCAGCCCGCCCGCCATGCCGCCCTCTCGGTTGAGCACCTGGTTGATGGTGCCCAGCAGCGCGACGGTGGCCGCACCCGCGCTGATGCCGGTGACCGCGGACAGGACAATCCATGGAAAAAAAGGCTTGAGCAGGCGCCCGAGCTCGGAGGTGTGGCCACGGGGGGCCGTGGTGGTCGGTGTCATGCAAAGGCTCTTTCCGCCCACCCGGGGCAAAACGGCTTGAAAACGGCCATGCCCCGTCGACATCGCCCGGGCGGCTGCACGCCGCTTACTGCATAGACGGCTGGGTCCCGGCAATGTTCATGCGATGTGACGGATGAACACCACCGCCGCCAAACCGTCTTCAAGGGATGCATTCCCCGCACCTCTTGCAGGCCGCCTCGTGATCGCGCTGCTGGAACCCCTGTTCCCGGGCGCACTCGCCGTGCATGCCGAACGGCTGCAGTGCGCGGACGCGGTACCGGCCGACGCGCTGTGCGTGGCCGAGCTGGCGCAGTCGCCTTCGCTCCTGGCCGACGTGCTGCGCCTTCATGCCCGCGCACGTGGCGCGGCCGGCGCGCGCGACCTGCGGCCGGTCGCCTCGGCGTGGAGCCTGGACTACCTTTCCGCGCTGCTGCCGCCCGTGGTGGCGGCCGCCAGCGTGCTGCAGCATGTGTTTCCGGTTTCGGCGGAGCACATCTGGGTGCGGCTCGACGACAAGGGCGCACCCTCGAGCTTTCATGTGCTGCATCCGGGCGATGCGCGGCGCGGCGCGGACACCGCGCAGCGCTATGCGCCGCTGCTGTGGCAGCACCTGCAACCGCTTTTTTCCGCCTTGTGCAGCCTCACGCGGCTTGCGCCCAAGATCCTGTGGGGCAACACCGCGCGCCACCTCGAACCGATCTTCGACATGGCGCTGGCCGCGACCGGCGGTGCAGCCCACATCGCGCACGACCGCGATCGCCTCCTGCACCACCCCGCCTGGCCGGACGAGGCCCGGCCGGTCAACCCGCTGCACGCCCGCCGCCGCGAGGTACGGCCGGTCGACGCCGGCCAGGGCCGGCCGGTCAAGCTGCACCGCCAGTGCTGCCTCTACTACCTGCTTCCGTGCGAGGACTACTGCGGCGCCTGCCCGCTCGCGCCGCAGCACCGCAAGAGCGCCGGCGAAATCCTGCAGCCGTGAACAGATGGCGCGCTGCCACGTCTTCTCCTGAAGGCCCCACGCCCGCTTGTTCCCAAGCCAACTCCAACGCCGATCCATCCTTCACGCCACACCCATGTCCCAGGCAAAGCTCGTCTACATCCTGTCCTTGAGAAACGCGGCCGCCGACAAGGCCGGCCAGTGCATCGACTTCAAGGGCACGCAGCGCTACATGGCGTCCCCGCTCGAATACCTGGCCAAGGCACTGGACGAAAGCTCGCTGGGAGCGGCCTATTCGCTCGAAGGCATCGTCTACGACGACGACGAAGGCTCGCCGCGGGACCGCGCGGCGCTGCAGGACTACGGCTTCTCCTGCCAGCCCGGCCGCCAGTGGATCTTTCCGGGCGACCTGAAGGCGCAGGGCAAGCTGCTCAACGGCATGCTCCACGCGGTGCCGTCCGAGTACCGGCGGCTTCCGCTCGACGCGAAAGAGCGACCCGCCGCCAAGAGCGCCTTCGAGCGCCGCCTGCTGGACAAGCTGCTCACGCTGCAGGCCGACATCGTCGTGCTCGACGGGCTCCTGGTCATCCTGGACGAACTCGTGCGCCCGGGTGCGCCCTTTCACCGCAGGATCGTCAACATCCACCCCGGCATCACGCGCATCGAGTCGCCCTACGAGCGCCGCGGCGCCTGCGCCACGCTCGATGCGCTGCACGGCGCCAAGGGCCGCAAGGTCGTGAACTGGCAGACGATGGAAAGCGTCCCCGCGCCGCTGCTCCTGAAGACCGGCGCCTCGCTGCACTACGTGGACAACGGCATCGACTCCGGCGAGGTCATCCACGACGTGCTCGGCACGCACATCGACCCCACGGACTCGATCCTCGAGCTGCGCTGGAACAACTTCAACCACAGCCTCTTTCCGGCACTCCACCAGGGCCTGGCCCTGCTCGCGAGCCACCGGTCCACCGAAGGAACCCCATGACCCTCACCTCCTACGCCGACGGCACGCCGCACGACATCACCCTGGACGGCGAGATGCTCGCCGTGCGCAGCCGCCAGGGCGGCAGCCGCTCGCTCTGGAAGCTCGCAGCCGGCGGGGCCGATGCCGCGCTCCAATGGGTCGACGGCAGTGCGGCCTCCACCCCTCACCTGCTCGCGGCGCTGGAAGCCGCCTTCGAGTACCGCCCCGCGCACAAGAGCCTCGCGGTGGCGGCGCCCGCGCCGGCCGAGGAGCTGACCCACACCGGCGTCCTGCTGGCGTCGCCGGACGGCGGCGTGCGCGCCTTTCGCGACATGCTCTGGCAGCAGCCGCGCCTGTGGCTTCCCACCGTGCATGCCCCGATGGCGCAGCGCTATGCGCTCACCAACGGCAAGGTGCATCCGCTGCGCACGCCCAAGCCGCGCGGCGTGCTCTACCAGCGCTTCATTCCGTGGCTCGGCAAGACCTTCTCGTTTCGCAGCATCGACCTCGAGCGCGACCTGGACATCTTCAACCGCTGGATGAACGACCCCGACGTGGCTGAGATCTGGGACGAGGAAGGCGACCTGGACAAGCACCGCGCCTACCTCTCGGGCATCGAACGCGACCCGCACATGTACTCGATGATCGCGAGCTTCGACGGCGAGCCCTTTGCCTACTTCGAGATGTACTGGGCCAAGGAAAGCCGCATCGCGCCCTTCTACGACGTGCAGGACTACGACCGCGGCTGGCACGTGCTGGTCGGCGAGCCGTCGTTCCGCGGCAAGGCCTGTGCCACCGCGTGGCTCACCTCCATCTCGCACTACATCTTCCTGTGCGACCCGCGCACCCAGCGCGCCGTGGGCGAGCCGCGCATCGACCACGTGCAGCAGATCCGCAACCTCGACAAGTCGGGCTACGCCAAGGTGAAGGAGTTCGACCTGCCGCACAAGCGCGCACAGCTCGTGATGATGCTGCGCGAACGCTACTTCATCGACGGCCTCTGGCTGCCGCGCAGCGACGCGCCGGCGGCAGCAGCCGCGTCCGCCACGCCCGTTTAACCCGCTCAACCGCTTCGCAGCAAAAGGAATCCGCCATGGTCATTCACGACGTCATCGGCATCGGCTTCGGCCCCTCGAACATCGCGCTGGCGATCGCGCTCGACGAGAAGCGGCGCGAGGGACGCCGGCTCGACGCAATGTTCATCGAGAAGCAGCCCACCTTCGCCTGGCACAAGGACATGATGCTGGAGCATGCGCACATGCAGATCTCCTTCCTGAAGGACCTGGCCACGCTGCGCAACCCGACCAGCCGCTTCACCTTCATCAACTACCTGCACGAGAAAAGGCGCCTGCAGGACTTCATCAACCTGAAGACCTTCTTCCCGAGCCGCCACGAGTTCAACGACTACCTGGCCTGGGCCGCCGCGCAGTTCGAGGATGCCTGCGTCTACGGCGAGGAAGTGTTCGAGGTGCTGCCCGAGCGCGAGGCCCACGGCGGCGACGTGACGCTGCTGCGCGTGCGCTCGCGCGACCGCACGGGACACGTGAGCGAGCGCCTCGCGCGCAACCTCGTGGTGAGCATCGGCGGCATGCCCAACATTCCGGACTGCTTCCGGGCGCTGCGCAGCGACCCGCGCGTGTTCCATTCGAGCAGCTACCTGCAGGGCATCGCCGCGCAGGACGGCGCGCAAAGAATCGCCATCGTCGGCGCCGGCCAGAGCGCCGCGGAAATCTTCATGGACCTGCAGGGCCGCCCCCATGCGCCGCAGGTCGACCTCGTCATGCGGGCCCGCTCCATCCGCCCCTCGGACGACAGCCCCTTCGTGAACGAGGTGTTCAACGCCGAGTTCACCGACTACATGTACAGCCGGCCCGACGACGAGCGCGCCGCCCTGCTCGAGGAATTCGGCCACACCAACTACGCAGTGGCCGACCTGGAACTGATCCAGCAGATCTTCAAGATGTTCTACCAGCAGAAGGTGCGCGGCGAAAACCGCATGCGCTTCCTGCGCCGGCACGACATCCACGCCGCCCACGCCACGGCCGAGGGCATCCACCTGACCATGTGCGACCGGAACACCGGCCGCGAAAGCACCTCGCGCTACGACGCCGTGGTGCTCGCCACCGGCTACGCACGCGAGCAGCACAAGGAACTGCTGACCTCCCTCGCGCCGTACCTGGATGGTTTCTCGGTGGACCGCCACTACCGCGTGCGCAGCACCGGTGACTTCCGCCCCGCCATCTTCCTGCAGGGCGCCTGCGAGTCCTCGCACGGCCTGAGCGACACGCTGCTGTCGGTGACCTCGGTGCGTACGGGGGAGATCGGCAGCGCGCTGCTGAAGGCCATTCCGGCGATGCCGGGCACGGCGGGCGCGGCCAGCGCCGCCAACGCCGGCCGGAGCGAGCGCCAGGCCGTCCGCGTCTAGGCCGCCGCCGAGGCGCGGCGGTGCGCGTGGCGGGTACGTGCTGAAGCATTTGGTACAGGGTGTCTCTCTTTTTGTAGTTCAAACGTCTCATGTACGGAAGCGCCAGAACTGCGGGATACGGCAGGCCTTGCGCTGAAACCCGAACACGTCGTTTTTTCACTGCTCCTGGAGTACCTCAACCTATGCGTCCCCTGCCCCGACCCCGCCTGCTGAGCGCCGCGCTTGCCTCGGCCTTCGGAACCGCCTGCACCCTCTGGGCGGCCCCCGCCTTCTCGCAGGACAGCAACCTGCCGGCGGTGACCGTCACGGCCGATACGGAAGCATCGGCCAAGGGCCATGTGAGCGGCTACGTGGCCAAGCGCAGCGCCACCGGCACCAAGACCGACACCCCGATCCTGGAAACCCCCCAGTCGATCTCGGTGGTCACGGCCGACCGCGCGGCCGCCATCGGCGCCACCACCGTGAAGGACGCGCTGGGCTACACCCCCGGCGTGAGCACCACCGTCTTCGGCGCCGACTCGCGCTACGACTGGATCTCGATCCGCGGCTTCGACGGCTACGCGCCGGGCTTCTACCTGGACGGCATGCCCCTGCGCAACAACGGCAACTGGGGCGTCTGGCAGATCGAACCCTACGGCATGGAGCGCATCGAAGTGCTGCGCGGACCGGCCTCGGTGCTCTACGGCCAGGCCAGCCCCGGCGGCGTGGTCAACGTGGTGAGCAAGCGCCCCACCACCGAGCCGCTGCGCGAAGTGCAGCTGCAACTGGGCAGCAACCACCGCACCCAGATCGCCGCCGACTTCTCCGGCCCCATCGATGCCGAAGGCAAGCTCAGCTACCGCCTGACGGCCGTCGGCCGCGACAGCAAGCTGCCGGCCGCCAGCATGGACGACGACCGCTTCTACATCGCGCCCTCGCTCACCTGGCGCCCCTCCGCGGACACCACGCTCACGCTGCTGTCGCACTTCAACCGCGTGCGTGGCGGCGTGTACACGCGCGGGCGCCCGACGGTCGGCTCGCTGATTCCCACGCGTTTCGGCAACTACATTCCCGACTCGCTCTTCGTGGGCGACCCCAACTTCAACCACTTCGACGTGGACCAGTGGATGGTCGGCTACGAGTTCGAGCACCGCTTCAACGACACGTTCACCGCGCGCCAGAACCTGCGCTACGGCCGGCTCGACGTCGACTACGGCGCCGTGCAGGGCCGCGCGATCGTGCCGCTCAACGGCAATGTCTCCGATCCGCGCAACTACCAGATGCTGCGCCGGAGCATCTCGGGCAGCCGCGAGA
The DNA here is from genome assembly GCF_041154485.1 of Variovorax sp. V93. Taxonomy (NCBI): domain Bacteria; kingdom Pseudomonadati; phylum Pseudomonadota; class Betaproteobacteria; order Burkholderiales; family Comamonadaceae; genus Variovorax; species Variovorax sp. V93. Next base: position 3,854,890 of record NZ_AP028669.1, read on the forward strand.
GCGTCTCGACCTTCACGCTGGACAACCAGCTCGAAGCCAACTTCGTCTCGGGCGACTGGAAGCACAAGGTGCTGATCGGCCTGGACCACCAGCGCACCGGCATCGAGCAGGCCAGCTACAGCGGCGGCAGCGCACCGAGCATCAACATCTACGCGCCCGTGTACGGCGGTCCGTTCTTCGTGCCCGCGCCCTATGTCGACGCCAACACCCGCCTGACGCAGACCGGCCTGTACATCCAGGACCAGATCAAGTGGGGCGAGCGCTGGAGCCTCACGCTCGGCGGCCGCTACGACCGCGCCTCCACGATCATCCACAGCAACCTGGACGGCACGCGCAGCGACATCCCCGAGCACAAGTTCACCAAGCGCGGCGGCCTGGTCTACACCTTCCCGAGCGGCTGGGCGCCCTACCTGAGCTACTCCGAATCGTTCTCGCCCTCGGCGCGCCTGAACCCGGACACCAAGAGCCCGTTCAAGCCCGAGACCGGCCGCCAGTACGAAGCCGGCGTGCGCTACCAGCCCGTGGGCACCACCGACAGCTACAGCGCCGCCATCTTCGACCTGCGCCGCCAGAACTACATCACCGCCGATGCCAACTTCCGCCCGCGCCAGACCGGCGAGGTGCTGGTACGCGGCCTGGAGTTCGAAGCGGCCTTCCAGCCCGTCAAGCGCATGAACGTGACGGTGTCCTACGCCTACACGCCCAAGGTGGAGATCACGGCCAGCAGCACGCCGAGCGAGATCGGCACGCCGCTGCTCGCGGTGTCCAGGCACCGCGCCGCGCTCTGGGCGGACTACCGCTTCGACAACGGCATCAAGGTCGGGCTGGGCGCACGCTTCAACGGCTCGAACCGCGGCGACCTGAACAAGGCGCCGATCCAGGTGCCTTCGTACACCTTGTTCGACGCGATGATCGGCTACGACATCGACCGCTGGAGCCTTGCGCTGAACGTGCGCAACCTGACCGACAAGACCTACTTCGCGAACTGCGACCAGTACGGCAATTGCTATTACGGCGACCAGCGCAAGGTCACGGCCACGGCCACCTACCGCTGGTAAGCCGCGCAGCGGCCTCCAAACGCAAAAAAGGGACGCAGCTGGCGCTGCGCCCCCTTTTTTGCGTGGTTCCTTCCGGCTCAGGCCGATTGCGCGGCCAGGCCTGCCTGCACGGCGCCATGCGCCGCATCGGCCTCGCGCAGCAGCCCCTTCAGCGCAGCGCACAGCGCGGGATGGCGAACGATGTCCAGGTGATCGGCCTGCGGCAGCACTTCGGCCGAGACCACCGGCGCGTGGTCGGCCCAGTTGCGCAGCGTCTCCTCGCGGCGCAGCGAGCTGTCCGCGAGGAACACGTGCAGCGGCAGCGGTGAGCGCGCATAGGTGTAGCGCGCGGCCTGCGCGCGCTTGTCGAGCGTCGTCCACAACAGGTACTCGGCCGCCTCGTCGCCGGTGCCGTCGAGCGGCAGCGGCTGCGCCGAATCCAGCACCTGCTCGGCCACCCAGGCAAGTTCCTCGTCGTCCATGCGGGCGAAGAGCGCCTTCCAGTGCCCGGCCATTTCCGAGCGGCCCAACCACTCCGAGAGCACCTCGTCGGCCTGGGCGCGCCGGGCAGCATCGAGCGGCGTCGAGGCGCGCAGCGGCGCGGTCTCGAACACGTCCAGCATGCCGGTGAACACGATCTCGATGCGTCCCTGCAGTTGCCGCGCGAGTTCGAAGGCCAGGTCGCCACCCGACGACCAGCCCAGCAGCGCGCAGCGCCCCTCGGTGGCCGTGGCGAGGATGAAGCTCGCGTACTCGGCGGCCAGCGCCTGCAGATCGAAACCGCGCCAGCGCTTGCGCGTGTAGACGTGGCTCACGAAGCCGTACACCACGCGCTCGCCCTGCAGCGCCTGCGCGAGCGGCAGGAACTCGCGCGTGTTCACGATGAGTCCCGGCAGGCAGAACAGCGGCACGCCGGTGCCGCTCGCGCTCAGGCAGACGGCGTCGTGCGAACCCTCGAACTTCTGCCGCAGCCGCTCGGCGAGGCTGCCGAGGCTGCTGGCCTGCATCACATCCGGCAGGCTCAGCTGGCCGCCGCCGGGCAACTGCTTGCGGATGCGCGCCACCAGCTTCAAGCTCAGGATGGAGTCGCCGCCCAGCGCAAAGAAGTTGTCGCCGCGTGCAATGCGGTCCACGCCGAGCACCTGGCTCCAGATGCGGGCCAGCGCCTCTTCGGTCGCGCCCCGCGGGGCGTCGAAAAGCCGCGCGGGCTCGGGCTGCGCCGGGCGCGGCAGCGCCTTGCGATCGATCTTGCCGTTCGCCGTGAGCGGCAGCGCGTCGAGCAGCACGATGCGCTCGGGCACCATCCACGCCGGCAGGCTGTCCGCCAGCGCGTGCCTCAGCTGTTCCACGTCGGGCGAACCGCCCGGTCCGGCAACCACGTAGGCGCGCAGCACTGTGCTCTCCTGCGCGCCCTGCTCTGCAACGACCACTGCATCGGCCACGCCATCGAGTTCGCGGATGCGGCCCGCCACTTCGCCCGGCTCGACGCGGTAGCCGCGAATCTTCACCTGGTCGTCGCTGCGGCCCAGAAACTCCAGCGTGCCGTCGCTGCGCTGGCGCACGCGGTCCCCCGCACGATACAGGCGTTGGCCGTCGCCGAAGGGGGAAGCAACGAAGCGGTCGGCGCAAAGACCGGCGCGTGAAAGATAGCCGCGCGCCACGCCGGCACCGCCGATGTAGAGCTCGCCCGCCATGCCGGGCTGCACGGGCTGCAATGCGTCGTCGAGCACCCAGGCGTCCATGTTCGCAATGGGTTTGCCCAGCGGCAGGCTGCCGGCTCCGTCGGCCTGCGCCGGCGCCGCATGCGTCAGCATGCCGACCGAGGTCTCGGTCGGCCCGTAGTGGTTGAAGATGCGCAGGTCCGGCCGCAGCGCCCGAATGGCCTGCAGCGTCGCGGCGTCCGTCGCCTCGCCGCCCAGCACGAGCGTATGCGACGGCAGCACCGCGGCCGCGCGCTGCGCGTTCAGCAGGCCCTTCAGATGGCTGGGCACGATCTTCAGCACGCCGGCGCGCGTCTTCGCCATGCCGTCCGCAAATGCATCGGGATCGAAGGCCGCGTCGCTCGAGACGAGGTGCAGCGCACCGCCCGAGCACAGCGCACCGAACAGCGAGGTGTGGCCCAGGTCCGCCGCGACGGTGGACACCATCGCGAAGCTCTCGTCCTCGGGCAGCGCCAGCCGCTCGAGCACGCCCTGCACGTAGTTGGCCAGCGCGCCGTGGTGAACGACCACGCCCTTGGGCCGGCCGGTCGATCCCGAGGTGTAGATCAGGTAGGCGGCCTGCGCAGGATGCACCGCACGTGCACGGTGCGGCACGAAGCCGCCCGGCACGTCGAAGCCCACCTGCAGGCACGGCAGCGCGGCCTGCCGCGGCTTGCCGCCGGACACCAGCACCAGCACAGCGCCGCAATCGGCCAGCAGCTCGTCGATGCGCTGCTGTGGCAGCGCCGGGTCGATGGGCACGTAGACGCCCCCGGCCTTCAGCACCGACAGCGCCGCCAGCACGAATTCGGGCGTGCGCTCGATGCAGACGGCCACGCGCTGCTCGGTACCGATGCCGCGGCTTTCGAGCTCGGCGGCCCAGTGGCCGGCAGCGCGCGCCAGTTCATCGAAGCTGTGCGCGCGGTCGCCGAAGGTGAGCGCCGTCGCGCCGCGGCGCCTTGCGGCCGCCTGGTCGAACAGGGCCAGCACGTTGTCGGCGGGCCAGCAGGCGCGTTCCCCGCGCAGGCTCGAATCGCCGGCCAACTGCATGCCGCTCAACGCGCGCGCCGGATCGGCCGCAACCTGCGCCGCCAGGCTGCGCAGCGCATCCGCCAGCCGCTCGATGGTCGCATGGTCGAAGATGTCCACGGCATACGCCAGAACGAAGGACAGTGCACCGCCGGCGTCAACCAGGTCGAAGCTCAGGTCGAAGTGCACTTCGTCCACGCCGATGCCGTGCGCGGCAGCCGCCGGATCGGCGGGCACAGCCCCCGCCGCCTGCTGCGTCGACTTGATCTGGAACAGCGGATGCAACCCCGGCGTACGCTCCAGCGCCAACGCCTCGACGAGCATGTCCAACGGCAGGTCCTGGTGGCTCTTGGCTTCGAGCACGCGCTCGCGCACCTGCGACAGCAGCGCGACGAAGCCGGCCGCGGGGTCCACCTTCATGCGCAGCACCAGCACGTTGGTGAAGTGGCCCACCAGGGCAGCCAGCTCGGGGCGGTCGCGCGTGGTCGACGGCGAGCCGATGCACACGTCACGCTCGCCGCTGTAGCGGTAGACCAGGAGGCCGAGCAGCGCAATCGCCACCATGTACGGCGATGCGGCCTGCTTGCGCGCCAGCTCCTTCAGGCGCTGCGACACATCCGGCGGCAGCGCGAAGCTGATCTGCCCGCCGCGCGCATCGCGCACCCTTTGGCGCGGACGGTCCAGCGGCAGCGGCGTGCTTTGCGGCGCACCCCGCAGTTGTTCGCGCCAGTACGCGGTTTGTCTTTCGAGTTCGCCGGCTTCGAGCCACTGGCGTTGCCACACGGCGTAGTCGGCGTACTGCAGGGCCGGCGCCGCAGGCTGTGCACTTCCCGCGGGCGCGGCGAGCAGCGCCTGCAGTTCGGCGACGAGCAGCGCCACCGATTGGCCGTCGGCCGCGATGTGATGCACCGCGAGAAAGAGTTCGGGCACGCCGTCGGCAAAGACGTTCAGCTGGCCGCGGAACACGGGGCCATGCTCCAGATCGAACGGCCGCGCACCGAACTCGGTGGCGGCACCCGCAAGCTCGCGCTCGCTGTCCGCGCGCGAGCCAGTCCATTCGCGCACCACCCAGCCGAAGCGATGCCCGGGGTCGATGTGCTGCAGCGGCTGCCCTTCGGCGCCGGCCGGGTAGGTGGTGCAGAGCACCTCGTGCCGCGCCACCAGTTGGGCGAGGCAGGCTTGCACCTGCTGCGGCGTGCACGACAGGGGCAGTGCCAGCCGCCCCGACAGGTTGTACGCGGGCGACTGCGGCGCGCGCTGCCACACCAGCCACAGGGCGCGCTGCGCATAGGCCACCGGCACCGGCGCTGCGGGATCGCGCGGCACGATGGGCAGCGCGTCGAAACCCACGCCGCTCGCGCGCAGCTTCTCGAGAAACACGCGCTGCTTGGCCGCAGGCAAGGCAGCGAAGCGGCGCGAGAGCGCGGTCATTTCCAGGCTCATAGGTCTTCCATCTCCAGTTCGCCCAGGAGGGCATCGATGCGCTCGACGCCGCGGTCCTGGGAGACCGTGGCGCCGTCTGGCGGTTCAGTGGCCACCGCGGCCACGGCGACGGCGAATGCCATCAGCGAGGGTTGCTCGAACACCGTGCGCAGCGGCAGCTCGATGCCGAAGCGCCGCTTGGCGCCCGATACCAGTTGCACCGCCAGCAGCGAATGGCCGCCGAGCTCGAAGAAGTTGTCGTGGCGCCCGACGCGCTCCACGCCCAGCACCTCGGACCAGATCGCCGCGAGTGCGGTCTCGGCCTCGCCCTGCGGCTCGGCATAGGCCGTGTCGCTCGCGAGTTCCGGATCGGGCAGCGCCTTGCGGTCGGCCTTGCCGTTCGCGTTGAGCGGCACCGCGTCGAGCCGCACGATGGCCGAGGGCACCATGTAGTCGGGCAGGTGCTGCAAGAGCCGCTCGCGCAGCACCGCGACATCCACCTCCCGGCCGGCCCGCGGCGACACATACGCGACGAGCCGCGCCCCCGCCGGGCCGTCCTTGGCCAGGACCACCGCTTCGCGCACCTCGGGCTGGGCCTGCAGCTGCGCCTCGATCTCGCCGAGTTCGATGCGAAAGCCCCGGATCTTCACCTGGTGGTCGATGCGCCCGAGGTAGTCGAGCTGGCCGTCGGCACGCCAGCGCACCAGGTCGCCGGTGCGGTACAGCCGGCTGCCCGGCTCGCCGAACGGTGCGGCGATGAAGCGCTCCGAACTGAGGCCGGCGCGGTTGAGATAGCCCCGCGCCAGGCCTGCACCGGACACGTGCAACTCGCCCGGCACGCCCACGGGCAGCGGGTTGAGGTCGCTGTCCAGCACCCACAGGCCGAGGTCCGGGATGCACACGCCCACGGGGCTGCGCTTCTGTTCGAGATCGGACCGCACGATGGACCGGTAGGTCACGTGCACCGTCGTCTCGGTGATGCCGTACATGTTGACCAGCTGCGGCTGCGCATCGCCGAAGCGATCGATCCAGGGCCGCAGGCTCTCCGGCTCCAGCGCCTCGCCGCCGAAGATCACGCAACGCAGCGAAAGGCGTTCGCCATCCTCCAGCGCCGGGCTGTGGGCCAGCTGGCGGAAGGCCGATGGCGTCTGGTTCAGCACGGTCACGCGCTGTGCGCGCAGCAAGGCCACGAAGTCGTCGGGCGAGCGGCTCACCCAGTACGGCACGATCACCAGCTTGCCGCCAGTGCACAGCGCGCCGAAGATTTCCCACACCGAGAAGTCGAACGCGTAGGAATGGAAATTCGTCCACACGTCCTGTGCGCCGAAGCGGAACCAGCCGTCGGTGGCGCCCAGCAGTCGCGCCACGTTGCGGTGCGTGAGCTGCGCGCCCTTGGGGCGGCCGGTCGATCCCGAGGTGTAGATCACGTAGGCGAGGTGGTCGGCGTGCACCGCCCATTCGGGTGCGTGCGCCGGTTCGGCGCGCAGGTCGAGCGTGTCGAGCTCCAGCACCTGCAGGGCATCGCCCGCCGGGAGCTTCGCCTTCACATGGCTTTGCGTGAGCAGCAGGCGGATCGCGCTGTCCTCGATCATGTAGGCCAGCCGGTCGGCCGGGTACTCGGGGTCCAGCGGCACATAGGCGCCGCCGGCCTTCAGGATCGCGAGCAGGCCCACCACCATCTCGATGGAGCGCTCGACCGCGATGCCGACTTTCACCTCGGGCTTCACGCCGAGCGCGACCAGCCGGTGCGCCAGCCGGTTGGCACGGGCGTCGAGCTCGCCGTAGCCGAGCGTCTCATCGCCGAGCACGAGCGCAATGGCCTGCGGATTCGCCTTGGCCTGGCGCTCGATCCAGCGGTGCACGGGTTCGACATCGCCCCTTGTATTGCGCATCGCCTCACCCGGCGGCGGCAGCGTGTCCGCAAGCCCCATGTCCCCCAGCCGCGCGTCCGGCGCGTGGGCCAGCAGCCCGAGCAGCCTGTCCATGTGCGCGGCCAGCGCGCCCACCGCTGCCTCGTCGAACTGGCTGCGCGCGTGGCTGTAGCTCAGCACCAGCGTGTCGCCCTGGTGCACGGAAAGGGTCAGCGGATAGTTCGTTTCCTCGCGGTTGCGCACCTCGCCGAAGCGCAGGCCGCCGGGCGCCTGCTGTTTCAGCGCCTGATCGAGCGGATAGTTCTCGAACACCACCAGGCTGTCGAACAGGTCCTGTCCGCCCTGCCCCGCCCAGCGCTGCACTTCGTAGAGCGGCGTGTGCTCGTGGTCCTGCGCCGCGAGGTTGCGCGCCTGCAGCGCCCGCAGCCAATCGCCCACGCGCTGGTCCGGCTGCAACGTGGCGATCACCGGCAGCGTGTTGATGAACAGGCCCAGCATCTGCTGCGCGCCGGGAAGATCCACCGGCCGGCCCGCCACGGTGGCACCGAAGCTCACGCTGCGCTGTCCCGTATGGCGCGCCAGCAGAAGCGCCCACGCGGCCTGCACCAGCGTGTTGAGGGTCACGCGTTCGCGCCGGGCCGCTTCGAGCAGCGCGCGCGTGCGCGGCGCGTCGATCTCGTGGCGGTGCATGCCGTGCCCGCCCTGTTCGACCGCTGGCTTGGGCAAGGTGTTGGCCAACCAGGTGGGACCTTCGAGGCAGGCGAGTTCCTGGCGCCAGTGGTGCTCGTCGGCAGCGCCGTCGCGCCCTTGCAGCCACGCGATGTAGTCGGCATAGCGCCCGCCGGGGGCCGCGGGTGCTTCGCCCGCGTAATGCCGCAGCACCTCGCCCATGAGCTGCGACGTGCTCCAGCCGTCGAGCAGCAGGTGGTGCATGGTCCAGACGAAGTGGTGCCGCTCATCGCGAACGCGCACCACCACGAGCCGCATCAGCGGCGGCCGCGCGAGGTCGAAACCCTGCGCAAGCTGCTCGGTGGCCAGCGCGTCCAGGGCCCTGGGCGCATCGACGCGCCCCCGCCAGTCGTGTTCGGCCAGCGGCACCTCGACCTGCCTTGCCACCCATTGCCACCCAGCTTCGCCCTGGACGAATCCGGTGCGCAGCACCTCGTGCCGCTCGAGCACTGCGCGCCAAGCCGCCTTGAAGCGTTCGGCATCGAGCCCGTCGATGTCCACGCGCAACTGGTTCAGGTAAGCGCTGCCGCCGGGCGCGAACAGGCTGTGGAACAGCATGCCGGCCTGCATCGGCGAGAGCGGGTACAGGTCCGCAAGGTTTGCCACCGGCAGCGCCAGCGCGTCGAGCTGCGGCTGGTCGATGGCGGCCAGCGGAAAATCCGCCGGCGTCACCCCTTCGGCACCGCTTGTGCAATGCCGCACCAGCGCTTCGAGTTCCTCTCGGAAGCGCTGCATCCAGCCCACGACCGCGTCGCGGTCGTGGCGTGCGCGGCTGTAGCTCGCGCGCAGCGAGAGCTCGCCGCCGTAGACCTGGCCGTTGATCGAGAACTCGTGCGTGAGCGGCGCGGCGCCATCCACCGGCGCGCCGCTGGGCTCCTGCGCGAGGCTCCATTGCGCCTGCGCATCGGCACCGCTGTTGTCGAACTGGCCGAGGTAGTTGAAGACCACCTGCGCCCTGGGCAGTGCGCGCACCGCCTCGCGCTGCGCGGCATCGCCCAGATGCTTGAAAATGCCGTGCCCCACGCCCTTGCGCGGAACGCGGCGCAGGTTTTCTTTCACGCGCTTGAGCGCCTCGCCTTCTGCGCCGAGCGGATCGAGCGCCACAGGGAACAGCGCGGTGAACCAGCCGACCGTGCGCGACAGGTCGATGTGCGCGAACAGGTCTTCGCGTCCGTGGCCTTCCAGGTCGACCAGCAGCCTGTCGTGCCCGCTCCACGCGCACAGCGCGCGGCCCAGTGCCGTCAGCAGGAGGTCGTTGGCCTGCGTGCGGTAGGCCGCGGGTGCATCCTTCAGGAACGCCTCCGTGGTGGCCTTGTCGAGCCGCCACTCGACGCTCTCCTGGTCGGCCGCGGTGTTCGATCCATGCGGACGCATGCATGGCAGCGCAGCCGGCACGTCGGCCAGCGCCTGCCAGTGGGCGAGCTCGCCGCCATGGGCCTTTGCATAACCCTGCAATGCGACGGCCCAGTCCTTGCAGCTGCTGCCCGCAGCGGGCAGCGCGATGGCCTGGCCCGCAAGGCTCTGCCGGTACGCGGCCTGCAGGTCTTCGAGCAGGATGCGCCACGACACGCCATCGACCACCAGGTGGTGAACGACCAGCAACAGCCGCGAGTCGCCGTCCGGCAGCTCGACGGCGAGCGCGCGGACCAGCGGGCCGTGCGCCAGGTCCAGGCTGCGCTGCGCCTCTTCGCACAGCGGCGCCACCTGCGCGGCATCCGCCGCGCGCCGCACCCACACCAGCTCCGCGAACTGGTCTTCGGGCACGGTCTCATAGCTTTGGTGCCACAGCCCGCCGGCGTCCTGCCGGTAGCGCAGGCGCAAGCTGTCGTGTTGCTGCACCACCGCGCGCAGCGCCTGCCTGAAGGCCGGCAATTGCAGCGGCTCGCGGTTCTTCAGCAGCACTGCCTGGTTCCAATGCGCGCGCACCGGCATGTCCATCCCGAAGAACGCATGCTGGAACGGCAGCAGCGGGGCTTCACCCTGCACATCACCCACCGGGGCAAGCAACGCATCGGCCGGTGCCATGACAGCCGCGAGCTGCGCCACCGTCTGCCGCTCGAAGATCTGCCTGGGCGCGACCTTCCAGCCCGCCAGCCGCAGGCGCGCCACGATCTGCAGGCTCAGGATCGAATCGCCGCCGAGCTCGAAGAAGTTGTCGTCGCGGCCCACGCGCGAGAGACCCAGCACATCGGTCCATACCGCCGCAATGGCCTCTTCGGCTGCGCCCTGCGGCGGCTCGAAAGCCTTGCCGTGTTCGGCGGCCGGCTCCGGCAGCGCCTTGCGGTCGACCTTGCCGCTCGGGGCGAGCGGCAGCGCGTCGACCACCACCAGCGAGCCCGGCACCATGTAGTCGGGCAGCGCGCGGGCAAGCCGCTCCTTCAGCACGGCCGCGTCGGCGAGCCGGCCGTCCCGCGGCGACACATAAGCCACCAGCCGCGCACCGCTCGGCCCGGGCCTTGCGACCACCACCGCTTCGCGCACTTCGGGCTGGGCCAGCAGTTGCGCCTCGATCTCGCCGAGCTCGATGCGAAAGCCCCGGATCTTCACCTGGTGGTCGATGCGCCCCAGGTATTCGAGCTGCCCGTCGTCGCGCCATCGCACCCAGTCGCCGGTGCGGTAGAGGCGCCCGCCTTGCGCATCGAAGGGATTCGCCACGAAGCGCTCGGCCGTGAGCGGCGCGCGGTGCAGGTAGCCGCGCGCCAGGACCTCGCCGCCGAGGTACAGCTCGCCGGCCACGTTGCGCGGCACCAGGTTCAGGTCCACGTCGAGCACGTAGGCGCTGCGGTTGCCCACGGGCCGGCCGATGGGCGCATAGCCCTCGGAGAATGTCGCGGTGTTTGCAACCTTCCACAGCATCGGCGTGACGACCGCCTCGGTCGGGCCGTAGCCGTTGATCAGCAGCGCGGGCTTCAGGTGCCGGCACACGGCGTCGAAGCCTTCGCGCGACATCGCCTCGCCGCCGAAGGAATACAGGTGCACCGGTGGGCAGCGGCCGGTGTCGCGCGCCCAGTTGGCCAGTTGCCGCAGGTAGGCCGGCGGGAAGCCGGCATTGGTCACGCCGTGGCGCTGCATGGCGTCGAGCGTCTGCTCGGCGCTCCAGAGCGAGGCATCGCGCAGGAGCAGCGATGCGCCGCAGCACAGCGCCGTAAAAAGCCGCTCGTGCGCCCCGTCGAACGAGAACGACAGGAAGTGCAGCTCGCGCGACTGCCGGCCCATTTCATAGAGCACCGCGGTTTCCACGCAGTGCGCGGCGAACGGGCCGTGCGACACCATCACGCCCTTGGGCATGCCGGTCGAACCCGAGGTGTAGATGATGTAGGCGAGGTTGCCCGCATGCACGGGCACATGGGGTGCGTTGTCGGGCTCGCCGGCCAGGTCGGCGGTGTCCAGCTGCAGCACGCGCAGGCCGTCCCGCAGCGGCAGGCCCGCCATCACATGGCTTTGCGTGACGAGCAGCGCAATACTGCTGTCCTCCACCATGTAGGCCAGGCGGTCGGCGGGATACTCCGGATCGAGCGGCACATAGGCGCCGCCGGCCTTCAGGATGCCGAGCAGGCCGACCACGATATCGGGCGAACGCTCCACCGCGATGCCGACGCGCGTCTCGGGCTTCACGCCCATCGCGATCAGCCGGTGCGCCAGGCGGTTGGCGCGGCGGTCGAGTTCGCCGTAGCTCAGCACCTCGTCGCCGAAGAGCAGCGCGGGCGCATCCGGGTTGGTCTTCGCGTGCCGGGCCATCAGATGGTGCACAGGCTCGGTGCTGCGATCACCGGAACCGTTCACGCCCCAGTTCGCGAGCCGTTCCTTTTCACCCGCGGTGAGCATGTCGATGTCTCCCACCGCTTGCTCGGGCCGTTCGGCAAGCGCGCGCAGCACGCCCAGGTAATGCGCGGCCATGCGGGCGACGGTCTCGGGGTCGAACAGCTCCTGCACCACATGAAAGCTCGCCTGCAGGTGGCCCTGCGCATCTTCGACGGTGCTCAGGGTCAGCTCGAACTGGGCCACCTGCGTGCCGATCTCATAGTCTTCCAACGTGAGGCCAGGCAGCGTGGCAAGCGCCGCGTTGTCGCGGCGCTGGTGGTTGAACATCACCTGGAACAGCGGTGCCGTGCCCAGGCTGCGTTCGGGCTGCAGGGCTTCGACCAGCTGCTCGAACGGCAGGTCCTGATGGGCCTGTGCGCCGAGTGCCGCCTCGCGGGTTTGCTGCAGTGCCTGCCGCAGGCTGGTGCGGCTGTCGAGCACATTGCGCAGCACCTGCGTGTTGACGAAGAAGCCGATGACGCGCTCCGACTCCACCCGGTGCCGGTTGGCCACGGGCACGCCGACGCGGATGTCCTGCTGCGCGGTGTAGCGGTGCAGCAGCACCTGCAGCGCAGTGAGCAGCACCATGAAGAGCGTGCTGCCCTCGGCCTGCGCGCGCCGGTGCAGCACATCGGCCAGGGGCAGCGGCAGCGCCAACTCGTGGCGGGCAACGCTGTACTTGCCGTCGCTGCGCCGCGCGTGGTCCGTGGGCAACTGCAGCACCGGATGCGCCGCGCCCAGCTGCGCCTTCCAGTAGCCGAGCTGGCGATCCTTCTCGCCGGCTTCGAGCCAGTGGCGCTGCCACAGCGCGTAGTCGGCGTACTGGATCGGCAGGGGGGCGAGCCGCGGCGCCTGCCCGGCCGCGCGCGCACGGTATTGCGCGACGAATTCGTCGACCAGGATCTGCATCGACCAGCCGTCCGACACGATGTGATGCATGACGACGACCAGCAGGTGCTCGTCGGCGGCCAGGCGGATGATTGCGACGCGCAGCAGCGGCCCGGCCGTGAGATCGAAGGGCGTTTCGGCCAGGCGCACGGCCTCTTCCCGCGCGCGGGCGTCGCGAGCTTCAGCCTCCGGGCCCGAAAGATCGGTCAGCGGAATCTCCAGCGTCACGCCCTCCCGTATCCGCTGTTCGACATGGCCGCCGGCATCCGCCTGGAACACCGTGCGCAGCGACTCATGGCGTTCGAGCAAAGCGTCGAAGCTGGCCTGCAGCGCCTGCCGGTCGAGCCGGCCCTTGAGCTTGAGACCGCCCGAGATGTGATAGGCCGAACTGCCGGGCTCCAGCTGCCACAGGAACCATTGGCGCAGTTGCGCATACGAGGCGGGGCACTGCGCCTGCGCAGCCGCATCGCGCGCAAGAATCGGAAACTGTCCGATGGCCAGGCCCTCCGCGCGGATCTTCTGGTAGACCGCGCGGCGCTGCGCGGGGGCGAGGCCCGAGAAGCGTTTGCCGATGTGAAGGTGGGTTGCCGTGATTTCCATCAAGCGATCTCCAAACTGTCGATGAAGGAATCAATGTCCGAAAGGGATTGGGCGACGGGCTTTCTGGCCGCCGCTGCAGCAACGAGCCCCGCCATGGCGGCGAGCACCGGATGCTGGAAGACGTCTTTCACGCAGAGCTCCGCATGCATTGCGCGCTGTACGCGGGCCACCAGCTGCACCGACATCAGCGAATGGCCGCCGAGCTCGAAGAAGTTGTCGTGGCGGCCGATGCGCGCCACGCCGAGCACTTCGGCCCAGATGGCGGCCAGCGCTTCTTCCACCTCGCCCTGCGGCGCTTCGTAGGCGCGCGCGCTCGCCAGCTCGGGCTGCGGCAGCGCCTTGCGGTCCACCTTGCCGTTCGGGTTGAGCGGCAGGCTGTCCAGCACGACGACGAGGGCCGGCACCATGTAGTCCGGCAGCACGCGGCCGAGGCGTTCGCGCAGCTGCGCGGCGTCGACGGCCTGGCCAGCCTGCGCCGAGACATGCGCCACGAGCCGCGCGCCAGCCGGCCCTTGGCTGGCGACGACGACAGCCTCGCGCACTTCGGGCTGCGCGAGCAGCTGGGCCTCGATCTCGCCGAGCTCGATGCGAAAGCCGCGGATCTTCACCTGGTGGTCGATGCGCCCGAGGTAGTCGAGCTGCCCTTCGCTGTTCCATCGCACGAGATCGCCTGTGCGGTACAGGCGGGCGCCCTCGGCCGTGCCGAAAGGGTCGGCCACGAAGCGCTCGGACGTGAGCCCCGCGCGTTCCACATAGCCGCGTGCAAGCCCGATGCCGCCCAGATAGAGCTCGCCCGCCACACCCGGCGCTGCAAGGTTGAGGTCGGCATCGAGAACGAAGGCCTGCGTGCCGGCAATGGGCCGGCCGATCGGCACCTGGCTGCGGCCGTCGCTGCGGCAGGTCCAGTGCGTGACGTCGATGGCCGCCTCGGTAGGACCGTAGAGGTTGTGCAGCGCTGCTTGCGGCAACCGCTTGAAGACGCCCAGTTGCGCCTCGACAGGCAATGCCTCGCCGCTGCAGACGATCTGCCGCAGACTCGTGCAGGCCTCGATGCCGTCGTGCGCCAGGAAGGCCTGCAGCATCGAGGGCACGAAGTGCAGCGTGCTCACGCCGTGGCGCTGAATCAGATGTGCAAGGCGTGCGGGTTCGCGATGATCGCCGGGCGCCGCCACGGCCAGCCGCGCGCCGGCCATGAGCGGCCAGAAGAACTCCCACACCGACACGTCGAAGCTGAACGGCGTTTTCTGCAGCACGGTGTCCGCGCCGTCGATCGGATAGGCCGCCTGCATCCATGCCAGCCGGTTGTGCAACGCGGCGTGCCGGTTGGCCGCACCCTTGGGACGGCCGGTGGAGCCCGAGGTATAGATCACGTAGGCGAGGTTTTCGCCGTTGAGCGCGACCACGGGGTTGGTCTGCGCCATGCTCCCGAGGTCCAGCTTGTCGAGCGCGAGCGCCGGGATACCGGCCGGCAGCGCAAGGCGATCGGCCAGGCTGCTGTGCGCGAGCACGAGGCCGAGCTTGCTGTCTTCGACCATGTAGGCGATGCGCTCCGCCGGGTACTCGGGGTCCAGCGGCACGTAGGCGCCACCGGCCTTCAGGACCGCGAGCAGGCCTGTCACCAGCTCCAGGCTGCGCTCCAGCGCAATGCCCACCTTGACCTCGGGGCCCACGCCCTCTTCGATCAGCCGGTGCGCGAGCTGGTTGGCGCGGCGGTTGAGTTCGCCGTAGCTGAGCGACACGTCGCCGAACAGCACTGCGACCGCATCCGGACGCCGGTCCGCCTGCCGTTCGATGAGGCGGTGCACCGGCACGGCCTCGCCGTGGCTGTGCGTGTTGACGCTCCACCGGCCAAGCTGCACTTTTTCCGCATCGCCCAGCAGATCGAGCTCGTTCAGCGTCGATGCGGGGCGCGTGGCCAAGGCTTCGAGCACGCGGCAATAGTGGCCTGCAAGCCGCTCCATGGTCTGCGGCTCGAAAAGCTCCGCCGCATAGCGGAAGTTGGCCTGGATGCCGCCGTCTGCGCGCTCGATGGTTTCCAGCGTGAGCTCGAACGGCGCGGCACGCTGGGCGAGATCGATCCGGCGCACGCGCAGTGCGGGCCAGCCTTGCAACAGCCGGTCGCCCTGGCCCAGGTGGTTGAACATCACCTGGAACAGCGGCGAGCCCGCATGCCCCCGTTCGGGGCGCAGGGCCTGCACCAGCCGCTCGAACGGCAGGTCCTGGTGCGCCTGCGCTTCGAGCGACACGCCTTGCACCTGCTGCAACAGGTCGGCCAGGCGCAGCTGTCCGTGCATGCGCGCATCGAGCACCACGGTGTTGATGAAGGCGCCGATGACGCCCGAGGTCTCCGGCCGGCCGCGCCCCGCCACGGGCACGCCGACGCGGATCTCCGGCTGCCCGGTGTGGCGAAACAGCAAGGCATGGAACGCGGTGAGCAAGGCCATGAACAGCGTGCCGCCCTGCTCGCGGGACTGGCGCTTCAGCGCCTCCACGAGCTGGGCAGGTACGTCCAGCGTGTGCTGCGCCGCGCTGTAGTCCGCGTCCGCGGCGCGCGGCCGGTCGGTGGCGAGCGCGAGCACCGGGTGGCTGTCGCCGAGCCGGCCGCGCCAGTAGGCGAGCTGGCGCTCGCCCTCGCCGTCGTCCAGCCATTTGCGCTGCCAGCGGGCGAAGTCGACGTAGCGGATTTCCGGTTGCGGCAGCGATGCCGGCACGCCCTGAACGCGCATCGCATAGAGCTGGGCCAGCTCGTCGAGCATCAGTTCGACCGACCAGGCATCGGAAATGATGTGATGCATCATCAATAGCAACTGGTGTTCGCCCTCCGCCATCTTCAGCAGCGTGCCGCGCAGCAAGGGGCCGGCCCTCAGGTCGAAAGGTGTGCGGCAGACGTCCGCCACCACTTCGGCGTAGCGCGATTCGCGCGCCGCTGCGTCGAGTGCGGCCAGGTCGATGAAGGGAATTGCGATCTCGACCGCCGCCTGAATGCATTGCTCGGGCAGTCCCCCCGCCCCCGACCGGAAGACGGTGCGCAGCGCCTCGTGCCGCGCCGCGAGCGCCTGCATGGCATCGCGCAAGGCAGCGATGTCGAGCGGCCCCGAGAAGCCAAGCCCGCCGCCGACGTGATAGGCGGTGTTGCCCGGGTTCAACTGCCACAGGAACCACTGCCCTTGCTGCGCGAAGGACACGGGCGCGGCGGCCCCGACGCCATCGTCCTGGCCGCGCACGATTGCCGCGCGCGCAGGCGCCGGGGCCGCATCGCGCTTCAGGCGCTGCTGCAGCAGGCTCAGTTGCGCCGGCGTGAGCCGGGCGCGTCGTTCGGAGAGGTTCTGGGTCTCGCTCATGGTGCGCTGCCTTCGGTGGTTTCTGCGGTTTCGGCTTCGCGTTCGATGTCCTCGATCAGGCGCAGCTCGACCAGGGTCGCCAGCTCGGCGATGGTCGGCGCCTTGAAGAACGCGGCGGGATGCAGCTCCACGCCGTAGGCCTTGCGTACGCGGGCCAGCAGGCGAATGGCGAGCAGCGAATCGCCACCCAGCTCGAACAGGTTGTCGTGCACGCCCACGGGCACGATGCCCAGCGCATCGCTCCAGAAGCCGGCAAGCACGCCTTCCAGCTCGCCTTCAGGGGCGGCATACGGCGTCTGCAGCACGGGGCGCGAATGGCCGGTGCGCAGCTCGGCTGCGGGCGCGTCGTCGAGGGAATCGAACAGGTCGTCGAGCGGCCTGAGCCGCTGTGCCAGCGGCGAGGCGGACACGATGGTCTGCGGCAGGTCGGGGCCGTTGGCGATGCGCTCGAAAGCGAGCACGCCGGTGCGTTCGTCCAGGCCCACGCCCTCGGGCAGGTCCATGTCGACGGCCACGCCAACGTCGCGCCACGCGTCCCAGTTGACCGAGAACAGCGGCAGCGGCGAACTGCGGCGGCTGGCCGTGGCAAGTGCGTCCAGGTAGGCATTGGCAGCGGCGTAGTCGCTGCGGCCGAGGCCGCCGATGAGCACCGAGATCGACGAGCAGAACAGCACGAAGTCCAGCGGCTCGGCGCGCAGCGCGTCGAGCAGCGCGAGCGTGCCCGCGATCTTGGGCGCGAAGGCCGCTTCGACCAGTGCCGGCGTGCGCTGGGCGATCATGCCGCGGTCGGGGTGCACGACGGCATGCACCACGCCGTGGACTGCGCCAAAGCGTGCGTGCACGGCCGCGAGCGCGGTGCGCAGCTGCGCGGCATCGTTCACGTCGGCCGCGAGCGGCAGCACCTCGGCGCCGTCCGCTTCGAGATCGATCAGCTGCTGCAGCTTGCGCCGCAGCACCACGGGCTGGGCAGCATCCGCGACGAGGCGCTCCCAATCGCCGCGCCCGGGCAGGGGCGTGCGGCCGAGCAGCACGAGCTTCGCTTTCCAGGTGCGGCTCAGGTAGCGTGCCATCGCAAGGCCGACACCGCCCATGCCGCCGGTGATGAGATAGACGCCGCCTTCGCGCAGGCGCTGCCTCGCGGCGGGCGCGGGCACATCGGACAGCGGCACATAGCGCTTGAGCCAGCGATGCGGGCCGCGGTAAGCCACCAGGAATTCATCGGGCGCCGCCCATGCCTCGTCGGCCACGCGGCGCGCGAGCTCGGCCTCGGCTGCACTCTCGGCTGCGGGCAGCACCACGTCCACGACGCGGCAGGCAATCGATGGGTACTCCTGGCCCAGGATCTTCGCGAGGCCGAGCAGCGTGGCCTTCTCGGGTGCGAGCGGCTCGGTGCCGGCAACGTCTTCGACCCGGTCGGTCACCACATTGAGCGCAATGGTTCCGCGGCCCGCTGCGCCTACCGCATCGAGCCCGTGCGCGAGTGCGAGCAGGCTGAAGTAGCCGGCCTCGAAGACTTGCGCGTGCGATGCCGCGGGCCGGTCGCCGTCCAGGCTCCACAGGTGATGCAGGCGCAGCACCGGCCCGGCTTCGGCTTCGACCTCGCGCAGCAGTGCTTCGTGGTCGGAGCGCTCGGCTGCGCGCAGGGCGTACTGGCCCGGCGCGGTGCGGGCAAAGCGCGGCCCGCGCAAGGCCAGCACCACTTTTTCACCGCGCTCGCGCAGGGTGCGCGAGAGCCGGTCGGTGAAGCTGTTTGCATCGCCCAGCACCAGCGTGCAACCTGCGCGCGCGCCCTGCTTTCCTGCGGGTACAAGCGGTGCGCTGCGCTCCCAGCGGAGCGTGTAGAAGAGGCTCGGCGAGGTGCTCTTCGCAGGCTGCGCGGCCTCGCCCGCCTCGATCCAGAAGCGCTTGCGCTGGAAGGCATAGGTGGGCAACGGCACGCGGCGACGGCTTGCGCCCTCCGCGCGGCATGCCGCCCAGTCGATGTCGACGCCCGCGGTCCAAAGCCCGGCCACGGCAATGGCCAGTTGCTGGGCGTTGCGCGCCGTTTGCTGCGGGTGGGCCTGGCTCGCCCAGATGCCCGCGGCCTCGCGGCTTTGCGGATGCTGGCGCGCGAGGCCCGCAAGCGTCTCGCCGGGGCCCACCTCGAGCACCACGCGGCCGGGCGCGGCGAAGATCTCGCGCAGGCCGTCCGCGAAGCGCACGGTTCCGCGCAGATGGCGGCCCCAATACGCCGGGCTGGTTGCCTCTGCTTCGGTGATCGGCTGGCCGGTCGCATTCGACAGGAAGGGAATGCGCGGCGCATGGCGCGGCAGCGAAGCGATCAGCTGCTCCAGCTCGGCCACGATGGGATCGACCAGGCTCGAATGCGAGGCGATGGCCACATGCAGGCGGCGCGGCAGTTGCTGGCGCGCGCGCAAGGCCTCCTCCGCGCGCTCGATGGCGTCCACCGGGCCGGCCAGCACGCAGAGCTGCTCGCCGTTCACCGCCGCCAGGTCGCAGCCGTCGCGAAGGAATTCGGCCAGCGCCGATTCGGGCAGCGACACCGCCGTCATCGCACCCGCTGCGAGCGTCTGCATCAGGCGGCCGCGCGCGGCGACGATGCGCAGCGCGTCTTCGAGCGAGAACACGCCCGACAGGCAGGCCGCCACGTATTCGCCAAGGCTGTGTCCAAGCATCAGCGCGGGCTGTACGCCGCAGCTCATCCACCAGCGCGCCATCGCGTACTCGACGGCGAACAGCGCGGGCTGCGCGTATTCGATGCGGAACAGCCGCTCGTTCGCTGCGGCTTCGTCGCCGTCGGCCGGGAACACCAGCGCGAGCAGGTCGATGCCGGTGCCGGCCTTCAGCAACGCCGCGCAGCGGTCGAACTCTTCGCGGAACACGGCGCTGTCCCGATAGAGCGCCTCGCCCATGCGTGCATGCTGCGTACCACCGCCCGGAAACAGAAACACCACCTCGGGCGCGGCGGCGGGCACGCGCGACGAGCGGGTCATCGGCGAAGCCAGCATTTCCGAGGCCATCGCCGGCTGGCTGGCCACCACGGCACTGCGCCACGCGAAGGGGCGGCGTCCGCTCTGCAGCGTGTGGGCCACATCGTCCAGCGCCAGTTCCGGATGGGCTTGCAGATGCGCCGCGAGTTGCGATCGGCCCTGCACCAGCGCTGCTTCGTCCTTTGCCGACACGGGCAGCACCTGCCAGCCGGAAGCGGTCCGTGCCGCGGGAACTGCCGGCGCCTCTTCGAGCACCACGTGCACGTTGGTGCCGCCGATGCCGAACGAGCTCACGCCCGCACGGCGCGGTGCCTCGCCCTCGGGCCACGGGCGCAGCTGCGCATTGACGTAGAACGGGCTGGAGGCGAAATCGATCTGCGGATTGGGGTTTTCGTAGTGCAGGCTGGGCGGCAGCATGCGGTGCTTGAGCGCCATCACCGTCTTGATGAGCCCGGCCACGCCGGCTGCGGCGTCCAGATGGCCGATGTTGGTCTTCACCGAACCCACGGCGCAGAAGCCGCGGCGCGCGGTCTCGGCGCGGAATGCCTGCGTGAGCGCGGCGAGCTCGATGGGGTCGCCGAGCGTGGTCGCGGTGCCATGCGCCTCGATGTAGCCGATGGTGTCGGCCGGCACGCCCGCGATGAGCTGTGCCGCGCGGATCACCTCGGCCTGACCGTCCACGCTGGGCGCGGTGAAGCCGACCTTGGCGGAGCCGTCGTTGTTGGCTGCGGTGCCCTTGATGACCGCATGGATGGTGTCGCCGTCGCGCAGCGCGTCGTCCAGCCGCTTGAGCACCACGATGCCCGCGCCGCTGCCGATGACGGTGCCGGCCGCCTTGGCGTCGAAGGCGCGGCAGTGGCCGTCGGGCGAAAGGATGGCGCCAGCCTGGTAGCGGTAGCCACCTTCCTGCAGCAGGTTGAGCCACACGCCGCCGGCCAGGGCCATGTCGCAGTCGTGGCTCAACAGCGCCTGGCAGGCCGTGTGGACCGCGACGAGCGATGTGGAGCAGGCGGTCTGCACCGTGACCGCGGGGCCGCGCAGGTCGAGCTTGTACGACACGCGGGTGCACAGCGAGCCGCCCGAGTTGCCGCTCATGAGGCCCAGCAAGTCGGCGATGCCGCTCGCCGCCCCGAGGCCGAACGACGGCAGCAGGTTGCGGATGAGGTACACGTTGGCGCCCTCGCCCGCATACACGCCGACCTTGCCCGGCCAGCGGGCGGCGTCGCAGCCCGCGTGCTCCAGCGAGGCCCAGGCGCACTCCAGGAAGATGCGCTGCTGCGGATCGAGGGTTTCGGCCTCGCGCGGCGAGTAGCCGAAGAAGCCGGCATCGAACTTGTCGAAGCCCTCGAGCATCACGCCGGCCTTCACGTAGTCGGGATCGTCCAGCAGCGACTGCGGCACGCCTTGCGCGCGCAGCTGCTCGTCGGTGAAACGGGAGACCGAGGCCACGCCGTCCCGGATGTTGCGCCAGAAGGCGTCCACGTCGTCGGCGCCGGGAAAGCGCCCGGCCATGCCGACGATGGCGATCTCGATGCCGCTCGGCTCGGAGGGTTCGAAGGGTTGGGACATCAGTTGACTCTCTCTGCCGCTTTGCGGCGTTGAAGCATGGCGGCGCGCTGGCGCAGGGCCCGGTCGTCGCCGGCCGCGGCCGCGGTGGCCGATGCGGCGGCGCGCGCGGGGGCCTGCTCCAGCCACTGGACCAAGGATTGGACGGTGGGGTACTTGAAGAGATTGACCACGGGGATGGCGGTGTGCAGCCGGTCTTCCAGCAGCCGGTGCGCGCGGATCAGCAGCAGCGAGTGGCCGCCCAGGTCGAAGAAGTTGTCGTGCAAGCCGACCTGCGCGACCTGCAGCACCTCGGACCACACCGCGGCCACCGTCTGCGCAACATGGCCTTGCGGCGCCTCGTAGGCCTGGCCGCCGGCAATAGCCGGTTCGGGCAGTGCCTTGCGGTCCACCTTGCCGTTGGCGTTCAGCGGCAATGCATCGAGCACCGCGAAGGCGCGCGGGACCATGTAGTCGGGCAGCGCCTGCGCAAGCCGGTCTTTCAGCACCGCGGTGTCGATGGCCTCGCCCGCATGCGGCGCGAGGTAGGCAACCAGCCGCGCACCGGCGGGGCCTTCCTTGGCGATTACAACGGCTTCGCGCACGGCGGGCTGTGCAAGCAGCTGCGCCTCGATCTCGCCGAGCTCGATGCGAAAGCCCCGGATCTTCACCTGGTGGTCGATGCGGCCCAGATACTCCAGCTGCCCTTCGCCGTTCCAGCGCACGAGGTCGCCGGTGCGGTAGAGCCGCCCGCCGCCGGCGCCGTCGAACGGATCGGCCACGAAGCGCTCGGCACTCAGGCCGGCCCGCTTCAGGTAGCCGCGCGCGAGGCTGATGCCGCCCAGGTACAGCTCGCCCGCCACGCCTTGCGGCACCGGATTGAGATCGGCATCCAGCACGTGGGTGCTGGTGTGGCTGATCGGCTTGCCGATGGGCACCTGGCTCCGGCCGTCGTTGCGGCAGGCCCAGTGCGTCACGTGGATCGTGGTCTCGGTGGGGCCGTAGAGGTTCTGCAGGCCCGCGCCGTGCAGGCGCACGAGCGTTTCCTTCTGGGTCTCGGCCGGCATCGCTTCCCCGCCGCAGATGATGTGGCGCAGGCGCGTGCTGGTCTCGATGCCCTCGTGCGCAAGAAAGGCCTGCAGCATCGAGGGCACGAAGTTGAGCGTGGTGACCTGGTGGCGCTGGATCAGTTCGACCAGTCGCGCAGGGTCGCGGTGATCGCCGGGGTTGGCCACCACCAGCCTTGCGCCCGCGGTCATCGGCCAGAACAGCTCCCACACGGACACGTCGAAACCGAACGGCGCCTTGTGCAGCACGGTGTCGGCGCGCGTGAGCTTGTAGATGCCCTGCATCCACGCCATGCAGCTGTGCAGCGCGCTGTGGCGGATGGCCGCCCCCTTGGGCTTTCCGGTGGAGCCCGAGGTGTAGATCACGTAGGCGAGGTTCTCGATGTGCAGGCCGACCTGCGGATCGCTCTCGGGCTCGGCGCTGAAATCGGCGGCGTCCACCTCCAGCACCGTGAGTCCACGACGGTCGGGCACGCAATCGGCGAGGCTGCTCTGCGTGAGCAGCAGGCCGATGCCGCTGTCCTGCACCATGTAGGCCAGGCGCTCTGCGGGGTATTCGGGGTCCAGCGGCACATAGGCGCCGCCCGCCTTCAGCACGCCCAGGATGGCGACGACCATTTCGATTGAGCGCTCCATCGCGATGCCCACGAGCACCTCGGGCTTCACGCCCAGCGCGATCAGCCGGTGCGCCAGCCGGTTGGCGCGGCGGTTCAGTTCCGCGAAGCCGAGCGACTCGTCGGCGTAGAGCAGCGCGGTGGCATCAGCTTGCGTGCGGGCCTGCCGCTCGATCATGCGGTGCACGGGCTCGGGCTGCGGCTCGCGATGCTCATTCACGCCCCACTGCGCGAGCCGTGCCTGCTCCGGCGCGCCGAGCAGCGCGATGTCGCCGACGGGTTGATCAGGACGATCGGCCAGCGCCTGCAGGACCGCGACGTAGTGGCCGGCCATGCGCGCAATGGTGTCGGGCTCGAACAGCTCGGCCGCGTAGATCACGGCGAGCGAGAGCTGGCCGCTGGGCCGCTCGCGCGCCTCGAGCGTGAGCTCGAACTGCGCCGCGAGATCGGGCAGCGCATGCTCTTGCGCGGCGATGCCGGGCAACTGGCCGAGCGCGCGGTAGTCCTCGAACAGGTGGTTGAACATCACCTGGAACAGCGGCGTGCGGCTCAGGCTGCGCTCGGGCTGCAGCATCTGCACGAGCTGCTCGAAGGGCAGATCCTGGTGCGCCTGCGCGCCCAGCACTGCATCGCGCGCCTGCGCGAGCACGCTCGATGCGCCGAGGCGGCCATGGATCGGATTGCGCAGCACCAGCGTGTTGACGAACAGGCCGACCACGCCTTCGGATTCCACGCGGTTGCGGTTGGCAATCGGCGCGCCGATGCGGATTTCTTCCTGCCCCGTGTAGCGGTGCAGCAGCGCCTGGAAGCCCGCCAGCAACACCATGAAGAGCGTGGCGTTGCCGCCATCCGCGGTCTTGCGCAACTGCGCGAGCAGGCTCGCCGGGAGTTCGAAGGCATGGCGCGCGGCGCTGTAGCCGGCCTGCGGCTTGCGCGGGTGGTCGGTGCGCAGGTCGAGCACGGCGTGCGTGTCGCCGAGTTGCGCGCGCCACCAGGCCAGCTGCCGCTCGCCCTCGCCTGCCGCCAGCCACTCGCGCTGCCAGAGCGCGTAGTCGGCGTACTGGATTCGCGGCGCGGGCACGCGCACGGCATTGCCCTTCAGGTGCGCTGCGTAGCCTGCGGCCAGTTCGTCGATCAGCAACTGCATCGAGGCGCCGTCGGACACGATGTGATGCATCACCACGGCGAGCACATGCACCTCATCGGCGATGCGGATCAACGCGGCGCGCAGCAGCGGGCCTTGCGTGAGGTCGAAGGGCTGGGCCTTGAGGCGCCGCGTGGCTTCTTCCAGTTGCGCATCGGCTTCGGCCTCGGGGCCGCGCAGGTCGACCAGCGACAGCGGCACCGAGCCGGCCGGCTTGATCCATTGCTCCACGCTGCCATCGACGCCGGCACTGAACACCGTGCGCAGCGATTCATGGCGCGCCACGAGATCATCAAAGGCCGGCTGCAGCGCATCGACCCGCAAGGCGCCAGTGAGGCGCAGCGCGCCGCTCACGTGGTAGGCCGGACTCCCGGGATCGATCTGCCAGAGGAACCATTGGCGCTCCTGCGCGTGCGAGAGCGGCAACGGCAACAGCCGCCGCTCTGCGGAGAGAACGGCGATGGGCGCGGGCTGCGGGTGCACGCCCTGCAGCTGCAGTTCGCGGATGGCCGCCGCGCAATCGCGAAGGCGCGGCTGCTCGAAGAGCCTGCGCGCGGGAAAGCCGATCTGCCAGCGCGCGCCGATGCGCGCAGCCGCCTGCGTGGCGGTGAGGGAACTACCGCCGCAGTTGAAGAAGTGGGCATCGCGGCCGAGCGCACGGTCGTCGCCGTACCTGCAGACCTCGCGCCAGATGGCGGCGACGGCCTGCTCGACCTCGTCGAGCGGCGCCTCGGCAACGGCCTCGACCGGGCCTCCGCGCACAAAGGCGCCGTGCTGGTAGACGGCATACGCGTCGGCACTGCCGTCGAGCCAGCCCGCACGGCAGGCACTGCGCTGCAGCTTGCCGCTGGTGGTCTTGGGCATGCCCCCCGGATTGAGCAACAGCACGGCCGACAGCGTCTCGCCGAACACTTCGCCCACGGTGGCACTCAGCGCATCGACCAGCGCCGCGGCCGGCACCAGCTTCTGCATGCTGCGCGACACTTCGGCGGCCACGCCGATGCCCTCGCCTCCCGGCCCTTGCGTGGCGAAGACCGCGACGCGGCCCTTGCGCACGGCATCGACCTCGGCCTCGATGAGCCGCTCGATGTCCTGCGGGTAGATGTTGTGGCCGCGGACGATGATCAGGTCCTTGATGCGGCCGGTGACGTAGAGCTGGCCCTCGTGCATGAAGCCGAGGTCGCCAGTGCGCAGCCAGCGCTGGCCGTCCCGCTCGACGAAGGTCTCGCGCGTCTCGCGCTCCTTGCCCCAGTAGCCGTGGCCGATGCTCGGGCCGCAGGTCCAGATCTCGCCGATCTTTCCGGGGGCCGCGGCCGAGAGCGATTCGGTATCGACGATCTCGAGGCGATGGCCGGGCGCGACATCGCCGCAGCCGACCAGCGTCGCGCCCTCGTCCGCCGGGGTTCCTGCGCCGCTGGCGAGGCCGGCGGCGGAAAACGTGGGCGCAACCAGTCCGCCGCCCCGGCGGCCGCCGGTGACGAAGAGCGTCGCTTCGGCGAGGCCGTAGCAGGGATAGACGGCCGCCGGGTCGAAGCCCGCGGGTGCGAAGCGCGAGATGAACTCGATTTCGGTATCGGCGCGCACGGGTTCGGCGCCGGTGTAGGCCACGCGCCAGCTCGACAGGTCCAGCCGGGCCAGTTGCGCGTCCTTCACGCGCTCCAGGCACAGGCGGTAGGCAAAGTCGGGGCCGCCGCTGAGCGTCGCGCGATGGCGCGAGATCAGTTCGAGCCAGCGCACCGGACGCTCCAGGAAGTAACCCGGAGAGCTGAGCACCAGCGGAATGCCGCTGTAGAGCGGCTGCAACAGTCCGCCGATCAGACCCATGTCGTGATAGAGAGGCGCCCAGGAGACGAAGCTGTCGCCCGGCCCGACACCCATGCTGCGCTGGATCGCCTCCTCATTGGCCATCAGGTTGCCGTGCGTCACGATCACGCCCTTGGGCGCCGAGGTGGAGCCCGAGGTGTATTGCAGGAAGGCGACGTCGCCGCCGGCCGGCTCGAAGGGGGCCCATCCGTCGGCCAGCGCGATGTCCACGGTGTCGACGGCGACGATGTCCGCATCGCCGAACTGGCGCGAGCCCGCGCTCGTTGCATTCATCGCGCGTGCCATGGCGTCGGAGGTCAGCACGCAGCGCGCCTGCGAATCGGCGGCGATGCCGCTCAGCCGTGCGAGGTGCTGCGGGCGCGCCGATTCCGGCGGGAACACCGGCACCGCGATCACGCCCGCGTAGAAGCAGGCCAGCATGCCCACCGCGTAGTGGTCGCCGTTGTCCAGCATGACCAGGGCGCGCTCGCCCCTGGCGAACTGCTGCTGCAGCCGGGCCGCAAGTGCGCGCACGCGGCGCTCGAAGGCGCCGTAGCTGATCGGCTCCGCGTGGTCCTCGCCATCCGCCGCGCTCACAACGGTGAGCCAGACGTCGTCGTGCCGCGTGTCGGCCAGTGTGCGGAGGTGCGCCACGAAGTTCTTCGGGCGCGGCGAGATCGGCGCCTGCAGCGCCTGCGTTTTCTTTTCCATCCTGCGGACTCCCTGCTTTTCTAGAAGCGGCCCAGATTGCCGTACGGCTCGGCCATGGCCACGATCACCTTGCGCGGCCCCTTGAACGGCGAGCGCGCATGCGCCACCAGCATGTTGTCGAGCATCAGCACGTCGCCCTCCTCCCACGGGAAGGCCACCGTCTCCGCATCGAGCACGGCGCGCACCTCTGCGAAGATCTCATCGCTGATGGTCGAGCCGTCGGCAAAGAAGGTGTTCCGCGGCACGTTCTCGATGCCGTAGATTTCTTCGAGCACTTCGCGCTCCTCGGCCTCGCGCGCAGAGATGTGGAACAGGTGGGCCTGGTTGAACCACACCTGCTCGCCGGTCACGGGATGCGTCTCCACAGCCTGGCAAAGCTGCCGGGTGCGCAGGCCGCCGTCGTCCTTCCATTCCCACGAGATGCCCGAGCGCTCGCAGAAGGCCTGGACTTCGGCGCGGCTTTCGGTGTTGAACACTTGCTGCCATGGCACGTCCATCTCGCCGAAGTTGCGCACGTACAGGATGCCGGGCTCGAAGCGCTTGCGGATGTGCCCGGGCATGCGGCGGTAGACGGCGCGGCTGTCGGCAATGGGTGTCTCGCCGCCCTCGGGCGAGGCGGTCACGCAGTGGAACCAGATCTTCATCGGCCACTCGCGCGTGTAGGCCTGCTCGTTGTGCAGCGGGATGCTCTGGTGCGCCGGGTATTCGGTCGAGGTGTAGACACCTGCGCCGGTGGAGGCCGACACCGCGGAGCGCGGCGTGGAGGCGAACTCGTACTTCAGCAGCGGATGGCCGAACGACGAGGCGAACTGCTGGAAAGTTTCCACCGCCGGCACCGAGAAGCCGCGCAGCAGCACGCCGCCGGCGACAAGGAGCGACTCCTCGATCTGCGGACGCAGGCGTTGCACCGCCGAGAGCAGGTCTTCGCCGGCATGCGCGGGTGTCATGAGGACCGGGAGGTCGGAGCCGGCGGGCGCCTTGCTGCGCACGAACCGTGTGAGCGTTTCATTCATGTCGATTCCTTGGCACGCCACGCGAGCGCGGCGGCATAGCCCGTGGGCGCATCGAGCGCCACGGCTTGAAGACCGGACCATTCGGCAACGGCGCATTCGAGGACGTATCGCCCGTTCGCACCGGAGTGGATGCCGATGGATTGAAGGTGCTCGGCCACGCCGACGCCGACGGCCTTCAGCACCGCCTCCTTGCCCACCCAGCGGCTGTAGAGGGCCTGCAGTGGATCGCCGGCTTCCTGCAGCGCGCGGCGTTCGCTGCCGGTGAAGGCGAGCGAAGCGACGGCCTCGGCGTCGACGTCGCTCCTGCAGGCCTCGATGTCGATGCCCACCGCGCTGACCACGCGGGGATCGGCGAGTGCGATGAGTGCATGAGCGCCCGAGTGCGAGACGTTGAAGAGCGTCGCATCGCCACCGGCCACGTCGAGGAAGGGCTTGCGATGCAGGCCCGCCGCGAACCGCACGTCGGCCGGCTGGCAGCCCACGCGCCGCGCAAGCAGGCCGCGAAGGGCCGCGCGCGTGGCCGTGAAGCGCACGCGGTCGGCGGTGCGCGCATATCTGTCGGCCTGCGCGCGCTCGGCGAGTGCCAGCAGCCGGCGCTCGGCCGAGACATCGGCGTCCAGGTCGAAGTCGAGGCGGTAGACCTCGATGCCTGCGGGAAGCGGGTCAGGCCAGGACACGGGACGCATGGCGCGCTCCTGCAACGGCCTGGCCGAGTCGCTCGGTGAGCGCGGCCAGGAATGCTGTTTCGCGCTGCCGGATGAAGAAGTGGCCGCCGTCGAACCAATCGAGCGTGAAGACACCCCCCGCCTCGGCCGACCATGCATGGACGGAAGCCGCGTCGATGTCGTCCTCGCGCCCGGCAAAGACATGCACGGGCATGGGCAGCGGCGCATCTTCGCGGTATCGGAAGCTCTCGCACACGCGGTAGTCGGCGCCGAGCATGTCGAGCGTGATGCGCATGAGCTCCGCGCTCGCGAACACTTCCTCGGGCGTTCCGCCCTGCCTGCGCAACTCGGCCGTGAGCGATGCGTCGTCGGTCTTGCCTGCGAAGCGCGCAGGATCGCGCCGCGAAGGCGCACAGCTGCCGGAAGCCATCAGCGCAAGCGGCAATGGGCGCCCCAACGATTGCAGCCGGCGGGTGATGCCGTAGGCCAGCAACGATCCCATGCTGTGGCCGAAGATCGCGAACTCGCCGCGCAGCGCCTCGGCCTGCTCTACGCAGACCTGCGCAACGAGCTCATCGAAGTTCCGGACCAGGCGCTCGGACAGCCGGCCCCCACGGCCGGGCAACTCCACGGGCACGATGCGGAGCCAGCGCGGCAGCAGCCGCCGCCAGCGCAGGTACATCGTTGCGCTGGCGCCCGCACAAGGCAGGCACAGCAGCGAGACGCTCGCGTCCACGCGCGTCAACCCGCCGCGGCTTGGGCTGCGATTCCTCCGGTCGCCGGGTTCTGCTGCGCCATCCACTCGCGCAGCGAACGCGGACGCATGTCGGTCCAGTTCTGCTCGACGTGGGCAAGCACGGTCTTCTTGTCGCCCTTGACGCCTTCTACCGCCGTCCAGCCCTTCGGCACGGCCTTCCAGTGGGGCCAGATGGAATACTGGTCTTCGTGGTTGACCAGAACGATGAAGGTCTCGTCTTCGCGATCGAAGCAACTCGTCGACATGGGTGCGTCCTTATGCGGTTGAACAGGATGAAAGGCGAGTCGACGGCCGGCTGGCCATCTCGTCGCTCCTGATCAACAAGACGTTTCAGGACACGATCTGTTCACTCCGCAGCGGCCGGCGGCACCAGTCCGGCCAGCAGCCACAGCCGGGCGGCTCTGTCGTAGGCCTTGCGGTGCCGGGGATCGGCAAGAAGCCAGGCCGTCATCTCGGCCCGCGCGCGGGCATCGAAGCTCTCGTGGTCGTACTCGCGCTGCACCCACTGCCATGCGGTGCTCCAGATGGGGTCGTCCTGTTCTTGTGTCATGCGTGAAGGGTGTGAGGCATCACGCGACAGTACATCGGCACGTCGCGCGGGGGCTAAGGCTTTTACCCTACACCAAGCCCACGGGCGTGCAAAGACTCAGTCGTCCTCGAGCAGGCGGCCGCATTCCTTGATCGCCTGCGCCGCCTCGGCAATCAGGCCGTTCACCAGCCCAAGCGCGCATCCCAGGCGCTGCGCGATGTCGCGCTGGGTGAGCCCTTCGAGCCGGTAGAGCTCGAACACCAGGCGCGTGCGCGCAGGGAGCCCGGCGAGCACCTTGTCGATGGCCTGGATCGCCTGGCGTTCGCGCATCAGGCGATCGGGGGTGGGCGCACCGGCGACATCGAGCACTTCGACATCGACATCGAAGGTGCGGTAGTTGGCCTCGACGGTGTGGCGCCGGCAGCAGTCGAGCGCGACATTGCGCACGACCTGGCAGCAATAGCCGATCGGCCGATCGGCCTTGCGTACGCAAGGGCCGTCGGTGATCTTGAGGTAGGCGTCCTGCACGACATCGTCGGCCAGCTCCGCGGTGCGAACGATTCTTCGCGCCACGCGCAGGAGCTGAGCACGATTTGCGATGAAGACCTCCGCGAGCGTGGGCTCCGAAAGGTGCAGCGCGCTGTCGATCGGCTCTCGCATCATGCGAGGCGGGGCACGGATCGCCCAAGAGAACGTCGGCGAGGATGCAGACAGGTGAACATGAAGCCGCTACTCCTGAAGTATTCAATGCAAATGAGAACTATTACTACTTGTGGGTACAAAAAAACCCGATATCCCGCCCTCTTCGTGTCCCATGTCCGTTAGACGTTTGAGCACGCAAAAGCGAGACAGGCGAGTGCCGGAAATCGGCCGGTCCGCTCATCGATGGTGGAGCGCCTGCATGACGGCAGGATGATCGGGTCCACCGCGCAACTAGAATTCCGCCCCTTTCCCCGATCCCTGCCCCATGAACATCGTCGTCAACGAAGAACTCAAAGCCTATATCGATCCATTGACTCCGGAGGAGCACGAGGCGCTGGAACGCAGCATCCTCACCGAAGGCTGCCGCGACGCACTGGTGCTATGGGGCGACGTGCTGGTGGATGGCCACAACCGCTACGGCATCTGCCAGAAGCACGGGCTGCCGTTCCAGACGGTGCAGAACACGCGCTTCAAGACCATCGAGGACGTGCACCTGTGGATGATCGACCAGCACCTCGGGCGGCGCAGCATCTCGGACTTCCTGCGCGGCGTGCTGGCACTCAGGAAGAAAGACATCGTCGACGAGCGCCGTGCGCGCGCCTTGGCCGAGACGGCGCCGTCGGACGGCGACGGCGCGCCCTTCGATGCCGATGCGCCTGCTGCCGAGTCGTCTGCCGGCAGCGCCGCGGTCCTGCCCCCGCCTGCCCCCTTGAGCAGCCGCGAGGCCATCGCGAGGGCCGCGCGCCTGAGCAGCAACCAGGTCGTGATGATCGAGAAGATCCAGAAGCAGGCCGCGCCTGAACTGGTGGCGGCCGTGAAGTCGGGCGTGATCTCCATCAACACGGCGGCGGCCGTGGCGAGCCTGCCTGCCGAAGAGCAGGTGTCGGCGGCGAATGCGGGCAAGGACGAACTCAGGCAGGCCGCCAAGCGGGTTCGCGAGGCCAAGCGCAAGCCGCGCGAGGAGTCGGCCGAATCGGATCCGGCCGATCCATCTGCCAGGCAGCCCGACACTGTTCAGCTGCTGGAACAGCGCGTGGCCGAACTCACGGCCGAGAACGAGGGCCTGCGCCAGCAAGTCGCCGAACTGCAGGCGCAGCTGGCTACAGCCGGATCTCGGTGATCTTCGCGCCCGACAGCGAAACGCCCGCTTCCAGCCCCACATTGGTCAAGACGAAGCCGACCACCGGCTGGCGCAGCGTGTTGGTGTCGATGCTGCCGTTCGCGCCCATGGTTGCGGCGGCCACGGTGGCATCGGCCCCGGCCGTCCATCCCTTGCTGTTGCGGAACTTGTCGAGCGCGGCCTGCGTGGTGAACACGTAGATCACGGCCTTCGACTGGGCGCCGGCCTGGAAGCCGATCGAGCCGGCAGTGGTGCTGTAGTAGGCCTGCGTGCGGCCGTTCACGCGCAGCGCGCCCCGGCCGTATTCGGCGCCGATGCCCATGCTGGCGCCGACCACGGCGGGAAACACCAGCACGCCGCTGGATGAGGAAACAACCTCGCGCGAGCCCTTGACCGTGTCGTACAACTTGGACAATGCGGCGTCGACCTGGGCATCGATCGATGCACGCGTGGAAGCGCTGCTGGCCTGGTCCTGGGGCCGCGTGGTGGTGCAGCCCACCACCGCGGCACCGCCCACTGCAACGGCACACGCAAGCGCAAGGCTTCGGAACTGGATGGATCGCATGACGCTCTCCTTTGCTGGCTGGAACGATGGAAAGGCCGAGGCGCTTTCTTTCGCGGCCTCGGCAGCCTGTTCGAACACTCATGCTAAGACCGCAAAATACCGCTGAAGCCGACTTGGGAAAACGGCCTACGCGAAGTCGAGCCATCCAGGAACGATGGGCCCGATCGGCCGCCCCATGACTGGGCCGATTGGCGGCTGGAGCCCTTGGGCGCCGGCTGGCCATGCGCGCGAGAATTACCAGGGCGCAGCCAACATGGTTCCGTCACGCGCCTGCGCGGCGTGGAAGAATGAAGCTCCTTCTTCCAGCGCCGCCAACGCAGGCGGCCCCGACGCCATGCCCCAGCCCGCCGAAGACCGGATCAGCGAAGCCGCCATCGTGGAGGCCGCCCACGCGCTGCGCGCGCCGGCCGTTCGAATGCTCGAGCAGCTCGTTGCGCATCCTTCGCTGCTGGGGCACGAGCAAGATGCACAGGCCTTCATGGCCCAGTCCTTCGCGAAGCTGGGCCTGCGCGTCCACCAGTTCGAGATCGACGAGCAAAAGATCCGCCGGCATCCGGGCTACTCGCCCTCCATCGCCTCGTACGAAGGGCGCACCAACGTGGTGGGCATTCACCAGCCCCGCGGGCCGCAGAAGGGCCGCTCGCTGATCTTCAACGGCCACATCGACGTGGTGCCGACCGGCGCCGAGCTGCTCTGGAAGCACCCGCCTTTCCAACCCGTGATCGAGGGCGACCGGCTCTACGGCCGCGGCGCAGCCGACATGAAGGCCGGCATTGCGGCCTACACGATGGCGTATGCGGCGCTGCAATCGCTCGGGCTCGAACCGGCATCGCCGGTGTACTTTCAGTCGGTGGTGGAAGAGGAGTGCACGGGCAACGGCGCGCTGGCCTGTCTGGTCGAGGGCTACCGTGCCGACGCGGCCATCATCCCCGAGCCGCTCGGCGGCGTGATGACCTGCCAGATGGGCGTGCTGTGGTTCGCGCTCGAGGTGCTGGGCAAGCCGGTGCACGCCTCGGTGGCCCAGACCGGTGTCGGCGCGATCGACTTCTCGCTGTACCTTTTCTCGGAACTCAAGAAGCTCGAGCAGCGCTGGAACGAGCCTGCCAATCGCTATCGCAGCTACGCGCATCACGCGCATCCGATCAACTTCAACCTCGGGAAGATCCAGGGCGGCGAATGGGCTTCGTCGGTGCCCTCGGCATGCCGCAGCGACATCCGCATCGGCTTTTATCCCGACATGAACGTGGCCCGCGCCAAGGCCGAAGTCGAGGCCGTGCTGGCTGCCGCCTACGCCGCGCATCCGGCTCGCGAGAGCCTGCGCTACCGGCTGATCTACGAAGGCTTCCAGGCCGACGGCTTCGACCTCGACCTGGATTCGCCGATCGTCACCGAGCTCTCGAAGTGCCACCAG
This sequence comes from Variovorax sp. V93, assembly GCF_041154485.1. NCBI lineage: Bacteria > Pseudomonadati > Pseudomonadota > Betaproteobacteria > Burkholderiales > Comamonadaceae > Variovorax > Variovorax sp. V93. The sequence goes on from NZ_AP028669.1 coordinate 3,887,944, forward strand.
GACATCGTCGGGCAGGCACTCGAACCCACGGCCTTCACGGGCACGACGGACGCGAAGTTCTTCAACATCTATGGGCAGACGCCCGCGGTCTGCTATGGCCCCACGGGCTCCAGCATCCACGGCATCGACGAGTGGGTTTCCATCGACAGCCTGGTGCAGGTGAGCGCCGTGCTGGCGGTGTTCATGGCGCGCTGGTGCGGCGTCGACCGCATCGATTGATCGAGACCGAAGAAGTGTTGTGTCATAGCCGCGTGGCGAAGCTCGTTTTACGATGCAGCCACGTCGTTCGCGTGGACGACCCGAACCCGCAAGGAAAGTGAATCAAAAAGGATGCATCCGCTGAATCTCGCCCTCTTCGATGCACTTGCGGCGGGCTTCGCTCCCTCGCCCGCAATGCTTCAGCTGGCGTCGGCCATCGCGCTGGGTTCGTCGTGGGCATGTGCAGTGGTTCTTGCCTGGGTCGCGTGGCGGCGGGTCGCGCAGCGGCCTTGCGTGCTGGCGGTGCTGGCCGCCGGCGGTGCGGCTTCACTGATCTCGCAGGAGATCGCTGCCTCCGTGGGCATGCCCCGTCCCTTCATGATGGGGCTGAGCCCTGCGCACGTTCCCCACGGCCTGCGCGCGGGGCTGCCCAGCACGCATGCCTCGGTGATGTTCACCATGGCCTTCATGCTGCTGCGGCGGCGCTCGACGCGCGACGTCGGGCTCGTCATTCTTGGCGCGGCCGTGGCCACGGGCTGGGCTCGCATCCATGTCGGCATTCATTTTCCGTTCGATGTCGCGGCAGGTGCGCTGCTGGGTGCGGCCATTGCCGCGGCGCTGTTTGCGATGCAGGCGATTGCGCCCAAGCTCGCTCCCCACGTTGCAGCAACCCTGGCGCGGCCGTTGCGCGTCCTGGCCGACGGCAGGGCCGGGCCATGCCTGATGCTGGTGTTCGTCTTCGCCGCTGCCTGGGTCGGCCTGAACACGCCGCAGGCGATCGGGCCGGCGGTGCTGGAGGAAAACGGGCCCGTCGAGAAGAGCACGGTTCTCCTGTACCTGGCCGCGGTGCTGTGCGTCTTGATGGTTCGCGTGGCGTTTCTCTCGCGGCCGGACCGCGTGGCCATCTGCGTCCTGCTTCTTGCGTTCGCGGCCCGGGAGGCGGATTGGCATCTGGCGCATTGGGGCACCAGCTTGCTGGAAGCACCGCGCTCGCACGTTCTTGCGGCAATGGCCGCCTTCGCGCCCGTCGCCATTGCGGCCGGGTGGCTGGCCGGACGCGCCTGGTCCGCAAGCCGTGCGATGCGCGCCTGGCGGCAATGGCGGCCCGAAGCCACGACCTCGCTGACCTTCGTCGCGGTCATCGGGGCTGCGATCATCCTCGATCAGGCACCCTTTTCCTTTGCGGAGCAGCCGGGCTTGGTCGACGCAGGCTCTGCTACGGCCTTTCGCGGCTACCTGATGCTCAGCTTCGAGGAAATCCTGGAACTGGCCCTGCCGGTGCTCGCGCTCCTGGCCCTCCTGCAGGCGAGACTGGGTGGGAGCCGGGATTCGGCTCCCGGCGGCATCAAGCGCTCGTACGCATAGCGCGAAGAAGCCCAAAGAAAAACGGGTTGCACCATTTCTGATGCAACCCGCTCTTTGACTGGCGGAGTGGACGGGACTCGAACCCGCGACCCCCGGCGTGACAGGCCGGTATTCTAACCAACTGAACTACCACTCCTGGTAGACAACGTTCACTCCTTGCGGAGCCAAGTGCTGACGACTTGTGCCTGCTTCACTTGCGCGAAACTGGCGACCCTACGGGGATTCGAACCCCGGTAGCCACCGTGAAAGGGTGGTGTCCTAGGCCTCTAGACGATAGGGTCAAAACCTTAGGAACCGTGCTGCGATCAGCACTTATCTTCTCGACACTTTTGATGGTGGAGGTAAACGGGATCGAACCGATGACCTCTTGCATGCCATGCAAGCGCTCTCCCAGCTGAGCTATACCCCCATTTGACTTTCAGGCTTTTCTTTTCAGAATCACCCTGCGTCGCTGTCGAGCCTCAAATTATAGACCGAAAAATCAGGCCCTTTTCAAACGCTCGACAACTTTTTCACGAGAAAAGATTGCGAGCACCGAATCGAGGGATGGCGTCTGCGGTGTTCCCATCACGAGGACACGAACCGGCATGGCCAACACGGGCATTTTCACCGAATGCGCGGCCAAAACTTCCTTGATGGCCGCGGCGATCGAAGCTTTTTCCCACGCAACGCTCGCGAGCCTCTCGGCGAGCGTTGCGATGACGGGCTTCACCGCATCGGTCACGTGCTGCGCGAGGTCGGCTTCGCCCGGCGTCACGTCCGCGTAGAACGCGGCGGCCCAGTCGGCCAGCGCGACCGTGGTTTCGCAGCGGTCCTTGAAGAGCGCGCAGATGGCGGGCAGGCGATCGTCGGCTTCGATGCCGCGCTTTTTCAGCTGCGCGGCCACCAGCGGCGCGAGCTCCGCGTCGGCCTTGGCCTTGATGTACTGCGCGTTGACCCATGCGAGCTTCGCGGCGTCCCACTGCGCGGGGCTCTTCGAAAGGTGCGAGCCGTCGAACCAGCTCACCATCTGCTCGCGCGTGAAGAGCTCGTCGTCGCCGTGGCTCCAGCCCAGGCGCGCAAGATAGTTGAGCATGGCTTCAGGCAGGTAGCCGTTCTCTTCATAGGCGGTGACGCTCACCGCGCCGCGGCGCTTGGAGAGCTTCTGCCCATCGTCGCCCAGGATGACCGGCACGTGGCCGAACGCAGGCAGCGGTGCACCAAGCGCGCGGAAGATGTTGATCTGCCACGGCGTGTTGTTGATGTGCTCGTCGCCGCGGAACACATGCGTGATGGCCATGTCCCAGTCGTCGACCACCACCGCGAAGTTGTAGGTGGGCACACCGTCGGGCCGCAAGATGATGAGGTCGTCGATCTCGCGGTTGTTGATGGTGATCTCGCCCTTGACGAGGTCGTTCCAGCTCACGTCGCCTTCGGGCGGGTTGCAAAAGCGCACCACGGGCGGCACGCCTTCTGGCACGGGCGGCAGCACCTTGCCGGGCTCGGGGCGCCAGCGGCGGTCGTACAGCGTCTTCTCGCCGCGCGCGCGCTGCGCCTCGCGCATCTCGTCGAGCTCGGCCGGCGTGCAGTAGCAGTGGTAGGCCGTGCCGGCCGCGAGCATCTGCGCGATGACTTCGCGGTAGCGCTCGAGGCGCTGCATCTGGTAGATCGGGCCTTCGTCGTAATCCAGGCCGAGCCAGTGCATCGAGGCGAGGATCTGGTCGGTCGAGTCCTGCGTGGAGCGGGCCACGTCGGTGTCCTCGATGCGCAGCACGAACTCGCCGCCATGGTGGCGCGCATAGGCCCATGAGTAGAGCGCGGTGCGCGCCGTGCCCAGATGAAGGAAACCCGTGGGGGATGGTGCGATGCGGGTGCGTACTTTGCCGGTCATTTCGTTATCGTGGATTCAGGGTGCTCAGACCGCGCGCAATGTCGGCCTTGATGTCGTCGGCGTGCTCGAGGCCGACTGCGAGGCGGATCAGCCCCTGGCCGATGCCAGCCGCCTGGCGCTGCGCCTCGGTGAGGCGGCCATGCGAGGTGGTGCCCGGGTGCGTGATGATGGTCTTCACGTCGCCGAGGTTGGTGGCAAGGCTCACCACGCGCGTGCTGTTCATGACATGGAAGGCATTGGCGCGCGCCGTCTCGGGCGAGTCGCCGACCACGTCGAACGACACCACCGCGCCGCCCTGCCCCGACTGCTGCTGCATCGCCAGTTCGTGCTGCGCATGCGAGGCGAGCCCGGGGTAGTAGACGCGTGCGATGCCCGGCTGCTTCTCGAGCCATTGAGCAATGTCCATCGCGTTCGCGCAATGCGCCTTCATGCGGATGCCGAGCGTCTCGATGCCCTTGAGCACGACCCACGCATTGAACGGTGCCAGCGCCATGCCGGCGGTGCGCACGATGGGCCCGAACACGTCGACGATGAGCTTCGAGGGACCGCAGATCGCGCCCGCCATCACGCGGCCCTGGCCGTCGAGGTGCTTGGTGCCCGAGTGGATGACGAGGTCGGCGCCCAGCGCCGCCGGACGCTGCAGGATCGGCGTGCAGAAGCAGTTGTCGACCGCCAGCAGCGCGCCCGCCGCATGCGCCACATCGGCCAGCGCGCGAATGTCGCAGACCTCGGTCAGCGGGTTGGTCGGCGTCTCGGCAAACAGCAGCTTGGTATTGGGCTTCACGGCTGCGCGCCATTCGGCCACGTCGGTCTGCGACACGAAGGTGGTCTCGACGCCGAACTTGGCGAACTCCTTGCCGAACAGGTTCAGCGTGGAGCCGAACACCGAGCGCGAGCAGACCACGTGGTCGCCGGCCTTGAGCAGGCCCATGCACATCATGAGGATCGCGCCCATGCCGGTGGAGGCGCCGATCGCCGCTTCCGTACCTTCGAGCGCCGCGATACGCTGCTCGAAACTGGTCACGGTCGGATTCGAGGTGCGCGAGTAGGTGAAGCCCGGCTCGGTGCCAGCGAAACGGCGCATCGAGGTTTCGGCGTCGGGCTGCACGAAGCCGCTGGTCAGGAAAAGCGCGTCGGAATGCTCGCCGTACTGGCTCGGCGCGAGCCCGGTGCGCAGCGCGAGCGTCTCCGGATGCAACCCGGGCGGCAGTGTTCGTTCTTCGTCGGTCACTTCGTCTGCTCTCACTCGCTGTGGTTGGGAAGCGCCAGGCGCGAAGAATCCTCTTCGGTCTCTTCGACGCGCGGACGGTTGCCGTTCATGCGCGAGATGGCTTCGGTGTCGATGTCGCCGGTCACGTACACGCCGTCGAAGCAGGAGGCATCGAAGCCGTCGAGCTTGGGGTTGAGCGAGCCGATGGCACGCTTCATGGCGTCGACGTCCTGGTAGATCAGCGCGTCGCAGCCGATCAGTTCGCGGATCTGCTCGACCGTGCGGTCATGCGCCACCAGTTCGTCCTTGGTGGGCATGTCGATGCCGTAGACGTTGGGGTAGCGCACGGGCGGTGCCGCGCTGGCCAGGTAGACCTTGCGCGCACCGGCGTCGCGCGCCATCTGCACGATCTCGCGGCTGGTGGTGCCGCGAACGATGGAGTCGTCCACCAGCAGCACGTTGCGGCCCTTGAACTCGCTGGCGATCACGTTGAGCTTCTGGCGCACCGACTTCTTGCGCACGCCCTGCCCCGGCATGATGAAAGTGCGGCCGACATAGCGGTTCTTCACGAAGCCTTCGCGGTACGGAATGCCCAGCAGGTGCGCGAGCTGCGTGGCGCTCGGGCGGCTCGATTCAGGGATGGGAATGATCACGTCGATCTGGTTCGGCGGCACGGTGGACACCACGCGCTTGGCCAGCGTTTCGCCCAGGTTGAGCCGCGCCTGGTACACCGAGATGCCGTCGAGCACCGAGTCGGGCCTTGCCAGGTAGACGAACTCGAAGATGCAGGGGTTGAGCGTGGGCGCCTCGGCGCACTGCATCGAATGCACGTTGCCCTGCAGGTCGATGAACACGGCTTCGCCCGGCGCGATGTTGCGCTCGAACACGTGGCCCGAACCCTCGAGCGCCACCGATTCGCTGGCCACCATCACGGTGCCGTCGGCACTGCGGCCCATGCAGAGCGGACGAATGCCGTACGGGTCGCGGAAGGCCAGCAGCCCGTGGCCGGCGATCAGCGAGACCACGGCATAGGAGCCGCGCAGGCGCTTGTGCATGTTCTTGACCGCGGCAAACACCTCGGCCGGATTCAGCGGCACGCCGCGCGACGCGCGCTCGAGCTCGTGCGCGAGCACGTTGAGCAGCACTTCCGAATCGCTCTCGGTGTTGGTGTGGCGGTGGTCGGTGGAGAACAGCTCCGAGCGCAACGCATGCGCGTTGGTCAGGTTGCCGTTGTGCACCAGCACGATGCCGAAGGGCGCGTTCACGTAGAAGGGCTGTGCCTCTTCCTCGCTGTAGGCGTTGCCCGCGGTCGGGTAGCGCACCTGGCCCAGGCCCACGCTGCCCGGCAGCGCGCGCATGTTGCGCGTGCGGAACACGTCGCGCACCATGCCCTTGGCCTTGTGCATGAAGAACTTGCGCTCCAGCAGGGTGACGATGCCGGCCGCATCCTGGCCGCGGTGCTGCAGCAGCAGCAAGGCGTCATAGAGCAGCTGATTGACGGGTGCGTTGCTGACAACGCCGACGATTCCACACATGAACGATTCCTCTCAGGGCAGGTAGCTTGCCAACTTTTCAGGCAGCGCGGGTTTCAGGCCCTGCAATGCCGCATCGAGAACATTGGCGCTGTGCGATTCGTGCCACCAGGCACTGTCGCTCAACGCCAGCAAATGAACAATGACCGCCAGCACGAGCAGGGCAACCACACCCCGCGCCGCTCCGAAGGCCCCACCCAATATCCGGTCCACCGGCCTGAGGCCGACAGCCGCAATCAGCTTGCGCGTCAGCGCCGCCACCAGGCCCACGCCGAATACCACGCCAACAAACACCAGCACAAAGGCCAGCGGATAGCGCCAGGTGGCCTGCGGGTCGCCGAAGGGCAGCCAGGCCGCCACATCCGACGCCAGCCACTGGGCGGCAATGAATGCAGCCACCCAGCCCGCCAGCGAAATCACCTCGAACACCAGGCCCCGCACCAGGCCGAACAGCATCGACACGAGAACGAGCGTGACAGCAATCCAGTCGAGCAGGGCCACGGCGGCGGGCGATGGCTACTACAACGTGAGGATCGCGGCCGACAAAGACAAGCCCTTGACCTTCTCGGCGGCCTTGTCCGCCTCGGCACGCGAGCCGAACGGGCCGACACGCACACGCGTGCGCTCGCCATCGGCCGTCTTGGCCACGTGCACATAGGTCTTGAGACCGGCCTTCTCGAGTTTCTGCCGCACTTCGCGGGCCTTGTCGGCATCGGCAAAGGCGCCGACCTGCACCACGAAGCGGCCGCCGTCTTCGGACGCGGCGGGCTTGGTGCTGGTGTTGGACGGCTTGCCTTCGAGCAGGGCGCGCGCGCGGTTGCCGTCGTCGGCCGAGGCCGGCTTGGGGGCTGCGGGCTTGGGTTCGGGTTTGGCTTCCGGCTTGGGCTTCGGCTCGGGTTTGGGTTCCGGCTTCGGCTCGGGTTTTGGCTCGGGCTTGCGCTCCGGCTTGGCTTCGGCCGCGGGCCGCGTCTCGGCCGCAGGCGTGCTGGCCGCCGGCTTGCCGGAGTCGGTGATTTCGGTGCCGTCGGCACGCTCGGTGATCATGCCGCCGCTCCCGGACGGTGCCGTGGCCACGCGGGTGCCGGGGTCGGCCGCGCCGGTCGCCGGTGCGGCGGGCGCAGGCGTGGCGGGCACCGGCAATGGCTTGACCTTGTTGCGATCGGGAATCTCGATCGGAATGTCGACCGCAATGGGGCGCGGCTGGGTGTCGAACAACAGCGGAAATCCGATCACGCCAAGCAGCACCAGGACCGCCGCGCCCACCAGCCGGTGGCGCGCACGGCGACGCATGGTTTCGACACTTTCCGCGGGGACGGCGGCCGGTGCGCTGCGTCCTTCGTTGCCTTGCGGGCCGCGCGTGCGGAACTTGAAAAACGCCATGAAGTTCGATCCCTGAAGGAGTGCAGCGAGGTGTGTGCCAGATGGTGCGGACGGGCCGGCGATCAGCCGCCGGGCAGCAGGTGTTTGGCTTGCAGCCGCGGAGTGCCATGCTCCAGCACGCCACCCACGGTGAAGAACGATCCGAAGACCACGATTCTATCAGCGGGGTCCGCGTGCTCGATGGCTGCGCGCAGCGCTTCCATCGGGCTCGCATGCACGCTGCCGGAGACGTCGGTGCGGGCGTTCTGCGCCTGCCAGCGCGCGAGCAGATCGCTCGCCTTGGCGGCGCGCGGCGTCGGCAGGTCGGTGAAGTACCAGCGGTCGATCATCGGCCCGATGCGCGCGAGGATCGGGGCCAGGTCCTTGTCGGCCATGACGCCGAACACGCCGTGCGTGGTGGGGTAGAAACCCATCGCGTCGAGGTTCTCGGCCAGCGCCGCCACCGCATGGGCGTTGTGCGCCACGTCGAGCACCAGCGCGGGCTCGCCCGGAACGATCTGGAAGCGGCCGGGCAGCTCGACCATCGCGAGCCCCGTGCGCACCGCCTGCGCGGTGATCGGCAGCCGGGGCCGCAGTGCTTCGAGCGCCGCAAGCACGCCCGCGGCATTGAGCAGCTGGTTGGCGCCGCGCAGCGCCGGATAGGCCAGCCCGCTGTAGCGCCGGCCGCGGCCCGACCAGCCCCACTGCTGCTTGTCGCCCGACAGATTGAAATCGTGCCCGAAGCGCCAGAGGTCGGCGCCGATGGCCGCTGCATGGTCGACCACGCTTTGCGGCGGCATCGGGTCGCTCACGATGGCGGGCTTGCCCGGGCGCATGATGCCGGCCTTCTCGAAGCCGATGCTTTCGCGGTCGGGGCCGAGATAGTCCATGTGGTCGAGGTCGATGCTGGTGATGACCGCGCAGTCGGTGTCGATGATGTTGACCGCATCGAGCCGGCCGCCGAGCCCGACCTCGAGAATGGCCACGTCGGGCTTCTCTTCGATCATGCAGCGCAGGATGCCCAGGGTGGTGAACTCGAAGTACGTCAGGGGCATGTCGCCCCGGGCCACTTCCACCGCCTCGAAGCTTGCTATCAGTTTGGAAGCATCGACCGCCTCGCCCGCCAGCCGCAGCCGCTCCTCGAAGCGCACCAGGTGCGGCGACGTGAAAACCGCCGTGCGATAGCCGGCATGCGTGAGGATCGATTCGAGCATGGCGCAGGTCGAACCCTTGCCGTTGGTGCCGGCCACGGTGATCACCGGGCAGTCGAAGCGCAGGCCCATGCGGGCGGCCATCTCCTTGGCGCGGTCGAGGCCGAGCTCGATGTTCTTGGGATGGAGTTGCTCGGCGCGCGCGAGCCAGTCGTTAAGGGTTTCCATGGAGCCCGGCATTGTCGCCGACCCGGAAAGCGCCCGGCGCCCCACGTTTTATCGGCATCATTGGCATCCATGACAACCCTCTACGGCATTCCGAATTGAAAGTGGCTGCGGTGTTCCCGCATGTTCCCGCGTTTCCGTGAAGTGGCGATTTCCGAGGGAAGCAGGCCTCCAATTAGGCCCAACGACTTCTCTCTGATTCCCGGCTGTTCCCGCGAGGTTCTAGCTGGATTCCTAGCCATGACCACATTCGCGTTCACCAAATCAAAAATCCTCAGCGCCGGTCCCGGCGAGCACACGGACTCCGAGCGGTCCTACCTTCGCCTGTATGTCACCGACAAGGGCAAGCGCACCCTCGGCGTTTACAAATGGAGCCCCGAGCTTCAACGGCCCGTCCGCATTTCGCTGGGCGAGTACATGGGGGAAGAGGCGTCAGTACTCCGGGACCGAGCGCTTGAGGTCTTTCGGGCTCACGAAGTGAAGGCCAAATGCCGCAAGGCAGGCTTACCGGACCCGGAGAAACCGCTCATCCTGCGCGAGTACCTGACGGCGTACACGACTGCGCTCAAAGCCGATCCGACGACTGGGGACCCCCGGTGGGCCGAAAAGATTTTCAATCGCTTCTACAAAGACTGGCTGGACAAGCCCTTGGCGTCCATCACACAGGCCATGCTAGACGACCGCCATTCGCGAGCAGTTGTCGCGAACGGGCCTTCGGCGGCTGGCAGGGCAGCGAAAGCTTTTAAGGCTGTTTTTTCCTATGCGCGGAAGAAGCGCGGCTATCAGGGCCGGGACATTACCCTCGGCCTCAAGATTCAGGAGTCCCCGCAGCGCACCCGAATACTGGACAGCGACGAACGCGCACGCGTCATTGCCGCCCTTGACGACCCTACCCTCCTTCCCTACGTGAAGCCATTCATCCGGCTGCTCATGCTGACCGGAGTCCGCTGGGGCAACCTCGCGTCAGCCCGCTGGGAAGACATGGACCTCGACACAGGCGAGTGGCTCATTCCCTGGCAGAAGAGCAAAAACCGGGAAGAAATCCGCGTGCGCTTGCGGCCCGATGCCGTCCAGGTGCTCAAGGACTGGGCTGCGTACCAAGAACTGGACGGTACTGCCGGGGAATGGGTCTTCCCCTCCCCCAAAAACTCCAGCAGCGGTCATATCGAGGAGCCTTCATTCGCATGGAACCGCGTGCAGGAACTTGCCGGACTGAAGAAGCACGCAACCCTGCACGATCTACGGCGCACGTTCGGCTCCACGCTGCTACAGGCGGACGTGCCAATGGCTGTAGTGCGGGATGCGCTCGGGCATAAGTCCATCGCCGTCACAGAGAAGCACTACGCGTTCTTGAACAAAAGAGCCATCGACTCGCACATCGACCGAGTGACGTTGTGAACGCGCTATCCTCGCTTCGGAGGACACAAAATGAAACACTTTTCGATCGCCTGCGTTATGGCGTTGGCTGGGGCGGCGGCGCATGGGTTTGAATATGAACTCGTCTTCGATCAATCGTGCAGCTACAAAACGGAATCGCGTAGCTTCCCTTGCGAGAAGACAGACCACCCCCTCACGGTGGTCACCAAACAACGCGGCAAGTGGTTTGGTCGGAATCCAGGCAGCAATCAGCGGATTGAACTTGGGCTAGTACGCGAAGACCAATACAGCGTCATTCTTCAAAATCCCGTGTACTTCAGCGGGGTCAGCCTACTTCATCTGATGAAGAAAACCGGACGCTTTTATTGGACCGAAACGGCCTACTCCGATGTGCTCGAAGCGGATGATGCAACGGTTAGAGTCGGACGGTTCAAGCTCCATACAAAGTGAGGGCCCATGGAGAGCCGAATCCCGCTACCTACCGACAATATCTACAAGTTCTACGCTTTGTTCGGACTTCTTGTATTCATCTTCTCGATAGGCGGCGTAATTGCAGTCCAGAGAAGCACCAACGACTTCATGTACAAGTCGCTCATCGATCTAGAGGCGGTCAAGTCGGTTGAGAAACCCACGGCAGCTGACACTATCAAGAAGCAATTGCTTGAGCGGCTGATTGACGTAGCCAAGAGTGACAAGGACTACTTCAACAATTCGCTTTCCGCGCTTGCCGCCGTGGGATTCTTTCTCATGGGGTTTGGATTCTTCAAATGGCATCGCGAGATACAACCGCTGCAAGACGAAATGCTCAACCTGCAGGTTGCGAAGCTGCGCAGCGAAGTGCAAGCTATTTCCCCGCCGCACTCACCCGCTCCGCCGCCAGCAAATCCGCCCTAATACGCGCAGGTCTGATCTCCCCCCGCAGGTACTTGACCTTGACCTGAAGCGCCACGTCCGGGTCGAGCCCCACGTACAAAAGATGGTGGATGAACGTGGGGCTCACGACATAGGCAAGGTCGTCGTCGGCAAGCCCTTGCGCCACGATGGCGAGCATCAGTTCTTGGCATGCCTCGATGGGCGTGTACGGCAGGCCGGGGCGCAGCGGCGGGAGGTCTGGACCGACCGGCCCCTTGTGTAAGGTCGCCTTCGGTAGATCGAGCCCCGTAAACGCGCCGACCGGGCCGGACGGTACCCGAGTACCCTCCCCGCCCGCCGTCGCTGCCAGCGCCGATCTGCCAGCTTGCACGGGGCATTGATCGGGGGGCTCTACGGGCGAAACTTCCGGACTACCCTCCGAAAGCGCCTCTACATTTGTGCAGAACGGCGTTGAATCCACCATTCGCTCCTTAGTGCTTGGTGGCTCCAGCGCTCTCTTCACGAATCCGCTGCGCCTCCGCAACGATGGCGAGGCACACCTGGTCCTGGTCGATGCCCGCCGCCGACGCAGGGTGGATCGTGACCAGATCGCCGATGTCGATGCCGACCGAGAGCATGTATTCCAGCATTTGAAGCAGCGCCCACGTGACGGCTGTGTCTAACCGCCCGAACCGCCCTCGCATGCTGGCGACCATCTGATTGCCTTGTGCGTCCACGGACCGCACGCTCATCGAGTACGCGTCGGGGCCAACCTCCGGATGATCGAACAGATGGCCGATGTAGACGTGGTCCTCGATGGCGAAGGTGCCGAGATACGCGACGTGCCGGGAAGGATTAGAAGCCACGGGGTTCCTTGTCTCGTTGAGCGAGGCGCGCGACCAACTCTGCGGCGATAGCGGAGGTGTCCGATTTGTCCGCCGAAGCCAACGTGGCGGAGGGGGTGCCGGTTTGCCCCATGATGGTGACGGGAGGGTTGGGACGAACGGTCGAACGCCGTGCCTCTATGAGGCGGCTGGCTTCGTCGGCCATCCACCGTTCGCGTTGCCGCAACTGCTCGGGGGTCAACTTGTAGTGCGGTTGTCCTGAGAACGGTATCGCGCTTGGGTTCACGAAGCTCATTGCGCCTCCTGAGTCGAGGGGTTCTGGGTCGCCATGGCTCGGGCCACCTGGGGCACCAGTTCCTTCAACCGGTCGCCCACGGCGGGAATTTGAGCCGCGAGTTGTTCGAGCGCCGTCCGTTGGCCGGCTGGCGGCAGCGACGCGATATGGCTGATGACTCTGTCTGGCACGACACCCCGAAGCCCATTCACCAAGAACGACATGCCGGGGCCCGAGTAGAGCGCCGCAGCGAGCGTTGCTCCCGCAGCAGGCCCACCCAGAGATACCCCTCCCGCCGCAGCCGCGCCCAGCAAGGCTCGACCTGCCGTGCCGCTGTCGGGCACAGTATTCGGCAGCACGCTCTGACCGGCACGATTGAGAGCGCCGGGCGTTTGGTTGTATTGGCTGCTGGCCCGGTTGAGCTGACGGGGCGTGAACTGGCCGGTGGCGCTCTTGTCAGCCGCGCTGACGACAGGCAGCAGGTTGCGATAAGCGCTGCGGGCCGCGCCGAGCACCTTGATCGCCTCCGGCGTCACGCCCTCAACCGTGTCCCGCAACGACGCTTGAAGCTGGTACAGAGCCTCGCCCAACGAATGGTCGGCGGGGTTCATCGAGGCGCTGTTCTTTCTTGCGAGAAAGCCAATCTCGGAATCGATGCCCTTCGCCACGTCACCGCTGATCGGGCCGCCGCGCTGCGCCGCTTCGCTGATCGCAGGCATGATCTTCTGGGCCGCGTATTTCATGATCGCGCCCTTCTGCTCGTCCGTGATGAGCGGGATTTTGTCGATGGACACGAGGGCACTCGACAGCGCCGTTTTCACCTTATTCGGCTGAATGAAGGTCTGCGGGAGCACGCGGTCATATGCATCCGAAACGACCCTGCTCGCCTGCTCGACCGCCTCCGCGCCGGAACCCTTGACGGTGACGCCGAGCGGCTTGAGCGCGGCATTGATTTCTGCGTTGCCGTATTCGCTGATGGAGCGGCCACGGGCGTACTTGATGACGCTGCCCACGAGTGGGATCGACGTGGCGCTGTCCTCTATGCCGCGAACGGCGCTGCCGATGGGACCATCCCCGAACAATTGCCCCGGTGTCGGCCGCACGCCAGCGTCAATAAGCGCTTGGGCCTCTTTGGAAACGAACGGCCGAGCCAAGCCCCCGAGCGTGCGCGTGAGCACCCTGCCGCCAGCCGCCCCGGCCCCGCCTGCGAGCGCCGCAGTGCCGCGTTCGTCGGGTTCAGCAGTTCCAGCGGCATAGCCTGCGTTTGCAAGGATGTCGGCGGTCGCCGGAGCCATGCGGCCGAGTGTTTTAGCGAGTACCTTGCCGCCGAGCGAGGTTGCGCGTCCAATCGGAACAGCGGTGGCGGCGACTTCGCCCGTGATTTCCCCCACCTTCCCCGCAGCGCCCAAGGCCTCTTTGTTGGCTTCGTAGGTGGCGAGGTCCGCCCTGCGCGCCCTGCCGTTGTCACCGGTCTGGCTGAAGGTCATCGCATCAATGGGCGATCCGGGCGGGAAAATCTTGTCCCGCAGCCGCGCCGCCGAGCCGCCAACGCCGGTCATGAACCGCTCGGTGGCTGACATCCCCTCGGCTGGATTGGATGCGGACTCCTTCGGCGGGAACTGCTTGCGAAGCACCGCTGTGATCGCGTCGTCATCCATGTCATCCGGGAACGAGCCGGTAGACCCGTCCGGGAGCGCGATGAGCTTCGCCATGGCTTACTCCAGCCGACCAGTTGCGGGGTTGTAGACCCGAATCTTGGGGGCGGGCGCGGACTGCTGATCGGTAGCGGCCTTGACTGCATCGCGGATCGATGGCCCGGCAGGCGGCTGCGCGGGTGCTGGGCCGTTCGCGGCGCGACTCATGATCCGACGCACCTGCTTGAGCGCAGCAAGGCGCGTCTCGGTTGGCAACTCCTTGTTCGCGAGTTCGCCACCCTGCTTCTTGAGAAACGCCAAGTCCGCGTCCGACACCTGACCGGCCATGCGGGGAATGTTCGCCACGATCCCGTTCGCCACGGTTTCCAGAGCGGCGGCGGCTTTCGCGCCTTCCGTCGAAATGCCTGCAGCACCGGCGATAGCATCGCGGAGCGAACCGACCTTGGAACCCGTGGCTGTCTTCAGCAGCGTTTCGGCCTCGTTCAGGTCTTCGAGCGCCTTGGCCGCGTTGCTCTTGTTCTCTCCCTGCTTCGTGCGGTCCGCCGTGAGCGATGCCGTCTCTCGACCGATGGCGCCAAGGGGACTCACTTCCCCCGTGAGCTTATTGACCCGATACGCGCTGCCTTGTGCGTCTTGAACGATCTGGTAATTGCTGGCCTTGTCGCTGCTCCCGCCGCTATTGGCCCGCACAGCCGCGGCAAGCGTGCGCCGAAGGTCGTTGGAGTCGCCTGCGAGGTCACGCCGCAACTGCTCGTTGGCAGCGTCATGCTCGCGCTTGTATTCCAGGTCTTCCTGCTGCCTACGCCGAGCCTCCGCAATGGTTTCGGCACGGGCCTCCTTGCGATCGGTGCGGACCGCGACCCGCTCCGGTTCGTTGACAAGCTGATCCTTGGCGTAGTCCATCATGAGGGACCGCAGCGCGGGAATTTGAGCGCCCTGTTGGGCCCAGGCGAGCTTGGTCGGTTGCGGGGCATCGTCCGAAGGTTTCGACGCCATGTGCCGGTTGACAGCCTGCATCTCATACTTGTCATACCCGGTCTGGTCGGCGTCCAAGCCCTTCTTCTCCAACGCTTGCGTGAGTTGCTCGACCAGTGGGGTCAGCATCTGCGCTTTGGATGGGGCCACGTAGTAGCCCGAGACCATTTGCCCCTGCGGTGCGGCTTTCTCCCGGGCGGCCTTGATCCGCTCCTTGAGGTCGGCTTCGCGGTCACGCAGGCGATGCTGCTGCAGGATGAGTGAGGCATTGCCAAAGCTGGCGGGCAGTTGGTCAACGTCGCCGTAGTAGTCCATTGAAGACATGGTGTGCTCCTGTTACTCGTTGCCCTGCGTACCCACGACATTCACCGCCGCCTCGATGTGATCGCGCAACGTCTCCGGGGGCAGCGGGCGATCCGCGTCCGTACCCATTCGTTGCTGGAGCGCATCGGTCAATTGCTCGTCCTCCAGCCGCTGGTTGGCCTCACGGAGATAGGCCATCACCTCAGGATTGGCGGCGCGGTCGGGGCGGTGCGTATCCCGGGGAGCGAACGGCATCGCGAGACCAGCGGCCCACGCCGGGTTCGCCTTGTGGTCTTCATCGGTCATCGATGAGTTGTTGATCGCGTCAGGCCGAGCACGCTCCCCGTTCTCGGCGCGGCGGAACTGTTGAAAGTCCCGAACGAAATGTTTGTATGCCTCGGGGTTCGATTTACGCAGCAATTTGAGGTGCGTGAGGATGCCGGGCCGCGATAGCACCGCCATCTCATCGTCGGCCAGATAGTTCGGGTGGATGTTTGGAGGCATTTCAACTCCTGTGGGTTGCGGGTTTCCACGGCTGCGGACCCGTGTGAGAAATGGATGCACCGGGCGAATACATCGGGGTGCGTTGCTCTTGCTTGCGGAACCGCGACTCAGCGGCACGAGCCGCGTCAGCGACTCCGAAATACTCGGCCAGCAGCGGGGGCAAGCCGATCAAGCCGGACTCGGGGCTGTCCTTCACGTACGGGCGCAATTCCTCGTCGGGGGTGAGAGGCACATGCTCTGGGTGATTCGGCGAGAACACCGGCATAGGCGTCGGCGTGCGCTGGGGGCTCTTCGGCAAAGCGACTTGAGAGAGCGCGGCTTCAACCGTGGTGAAGGCGGCGTTCAGGGACGCGTCGGGCTTCAGCCGAGGGAAGTGGGCTTTGCGCAGATGGGGATAGAGCCGATCCATAGCCGCTGGATCGGCGGCGAACGCTTCAAGCAACTCACGCTCGGCTTCAACGGCGTGGCGCTCATAAATTTGCAGCGATTGATGCAATCCATCTTCCCTAGCGAGCCGCTCCCTGCCACCATCTGGGTACGTCCCGTTACTTGCAGAATCAACGGCTGACAAAGAATTCCGATTCATTTCGCAATTGCCTGAGAATATTTAATTCTCGCCGAATTACGAAAATCGGTAAATTAAAATCGATAATTGAGGGAATTAGGTTTTACCCCTAATTGGTGAAAATGGTTTACAACCTTTATTCAAAAAGAAAACGGCAGCTCGAAAAAGAAACTTCCGATATATTTACCTACGATAATTTTCCTAGCGCGTTTCGAGTACAAGTCATATATTTATGGAATTACGGCTTCGGAGACTCTCACTTCCCCGAGATTTACGAATGCTACAATATAATTGTAAAAATACTTCGCGAGGAATCCGGAAAATTTGCTTTGATCGACTTGGGGTACAACGGAAAAACCTCGTCCGAAGAATTGCAAGGATATTTACTCAGCAGCATTGGTCCCAGCCAAATTCTAGATGCAATTGAGCTCTCATTCAGGGTAATGAATGAGATTGCCCGCAAGAAGTATTACGCTCGCCGTCCAAATGCAAGCGCATTTGTTGATAAGGCCATCAACGATCTCAACACAAGATTTCGCGAGCACAGCATCGGATACCAATTCTCAAACAATGAAATAATAAGAATTGACTCCGAATTAATTCATGCCGAAGTTGTTAAACCGACGTTAAAGTTACTGAGCCAACCTCACTTTAAAGGTGCCCAGGAAGAGTATTTAAAGGCGCACGAACATTACCGGCATGGAAACTCCAAGGAGGCTCTTAACGAATGCTTAAAAGCCTTCGAAAGCGCGATGATGAGTATCTGCAAAAAGCGCGGCTGGGCCTATGAGCCGAAGGACAATGCCAAGACGTTGATCGGAATCTGCTTCGCCAATCATCTGATACCCAGCTTCTGGGAATCTGAGATGACAGGGTTGCGAGCACTGCTGGAAGGCGGGGTTCCCACGGGCAGGAATAAGCTGGCGGGCCACGGGCAAGGAGCGGAGCCGGTAAGCGTGCCACCGCATATCGTGAGCTATATCATGCACATGACTGCTGCGAATTTAAAATTCCTCGCAGAAGCAGATGCTGCGCTAGGATAAGATGCAAACCAGCGATTGGATTTCTTTAGGTGCACTCGCAGTTTCCCTGGCGAGTGCGGGGTTCACCGCCTTCTATGCGCGCGCACAGCACCAACTCAACAAGATTCAGTTGGCCGAGAAACAGGCTGCGATGGAGGACGCAAAGAAGGCAAAGCTCACGGCTCTGCTTCACGGCAATCGCATCATTTCCTTTAGACTGGAAATTATTAACTCGGGACAGAGCGCCGCACGCAATGTTCAACTTATTCTTGAACAAGGTCTTGTTCCTACGTCGCCTCTAGGTGACGTTTTTCCTCTCACGCGACTACTGCCTGGAGGGCGGGTCTTTATAGACCTGAACGAACCAGAAAAGTGGGATGGCCATACTTGCGAATTGATGTGGGAGGACAGCGCTGGGAGTCACGTCCAACCGACCCCAATCAATCGCATCAAGATGCGATGATGCAACGTCGATAGCTGCATGCACTTCCAATGGCAGCTTGCGGACGCCTCACGTTGATGTGTGCACCGAACACTGTGTACTCGACCGAGGGGCTCAACACAGTACAGCCACCCACCCGGCCCCGCCGCTTCATGGGTATGGCTGTGAAGGCTTGGTCAGCCCACCCCCATGGCGAGCCTGCCGCGTGTCGCGCATGGTCGTGCTGGGTCATGGATCAGAGGCAGCAGAGCTCAACCTTCAGGTGCGCCTAACCACCCTGTCGCAGAAGGCCCCGGCGCACACGCTCTTCCCCTTCGGAACGCCGTCATCATTGCACCGCAATGACTTAGCTCTGCGTGGCTATTCGGTGGACTAGACCCGAGTCGCTCGACGCGAAAATCGGGCCGTAGGCGCGCTATCGCCCGGACCGATACCCGAGTACCTATTCGCCGGGAAAGCCGCTTCTGCCAGCCTCTGGCAAGGCCGGATCGTCATGAGCGGTTTCGACGCTCGGGGCGGTTTTAGGGGTCGCGTCGGTCACGGCCGCTAAGCCCGTCTCGATGAGCTTCACGGCATCTGCGCCGAGCCGGTACGCGTGACGCTGGGCAGTGATCCATGGCATTTCATCGAGTCGGATATTGACCGTTGGTGACGCTGTCTCAGGCACCACTGCCTTGGCCAGAATCTTGTCGAGCAACTCAGGATTGCGCTTGAGATAGGCCGCACCGCCCAGCTCGATATACGCCTGCCGCGCGTCATTGCGCAACAGATCGCGCAGCGCGAGCGGAGGCGCATCAGCGTCGATGGGTGCGGCAGGCGCGACAGCGACTTCCATGGTCCGAGGGCCGCCGATCTGCTCCCGAGTACAGAGGCCGGCTTCATAGTCGCTCACGAGCCAAGTGGTGGGGTCCAGGGGGTCCATCATCTTCATCCTTGATTTATTTGGGATTTAGGGGATTTCTAGGGGGGTTTAGGTAGGTTCTAGGGGGGTTCTAGGTAGGTATCGCTAGAGGGCGTAGGGGGGTTAGGTAGGATTTCTCAGGGGTCTGAACTCGGGACGGTACGTCCCGGAGAAGCGGCCCTAACCCCCCTAACTCCCCTATCTCCCCTAGACCTCTCGGAACCCTTACGGAATAAGGCTTAGGCGCTATATTTTTTATAGCCCTTACTCCCCTAAACCCCCCTAAGCTATGCGGTCGCATCAGTACTTCTCCCCAACGAGCTTGCGAAGCGCATCGATCTGCTCGAATGGATTGCCAGCAATCGCCCGCTCACGCAGTTCATACAGTTCCTCAGTGCGCTGCCTCCCATCCGGCTGCTTTGCGTTGAGCTTGCGGGTTCCGAACGCTGCGCGCATCCGCTGTCCGACCGACTTGAGCCCAACGGGGCTCGTGGGGTTCACGCCCCTGTAGAGCTTCAGCACATCCGTTGCCGAAAGGTGTGTGATGCCCTTGATCATTTCTTCGGGCAGATCACAGGCGGCCAGCGTCACTTCGACGTTGCGACGCAGCGAGGTCACGAAGCCGTCAATGTCCCGGGTCGAGTCGCCGATCAGCGCATCCGTAAGCCACCGGGTCGACATCGCATCCGCCGAAGCATCGAACCGGCTCAAATCTCGCGCACGCAACGCGGTGATGAGATCGCGCGGGCCAGTGGTGAACAGCCATGACCAACGTTCATTCCACCACGCTATGTCCTTCTTGCCCCAGGGCGCCAGGTCGGGATCGTGCTTCGCCATCTTCGGGTCAAGCCGCACGACAAACGAGCGTCGGCGCATCCCGTCATCGAACGTCCACGGCGGCGCGTGGTTCGCGAGCGCGACGGTCAGGCAGTTTCGATCCACGGTGCGGATATCGACGCCTTTCATCTCCAGCTGCCGCGTGCTGCTGTTTGGGTCCGCATCCTCCTTCAGCAGGCTGACCGCGCGCGACTGCTGCTGCTTGTCCATGCTGCTCGGCACTTCCTCGATCAGCGCAACGCGCGCGAGCTTCATGTGCGAGTTGAAGCCGTTGCTGTACTGCTCGATAGTGAGACTCACCGCGTGGACGCCGAGAAGACCACGGAAAGCATGCGCGATGAAGTTCTTCCCCACGCCGCCATCGCCGTACAGGTAGGCGGTCACGGCAAGAGCGCGTTCCGGGTGCTGTACCACGCTCGCCATGAGGTCAAGGAAGTAGTTGCCCTCCTTTTCGCCCATCGCCTCGCGCACCATGTCGAAGAAGTAGCGCTGCGCGCGCTCTGTACCGGCCTCGATGTCGGCATTGGCGGTCCAAGGCTCGGCGTCAAATCCGCGCCACAGATTGAAGTTGTAGCGCTGCTCGCCCGCGCTCGCAACCGGCACAAGGGCAGGCAAACCTGGCTTAAAACTGAGGCCGTGGGCTTGATTGCGATCTGGGCTGGTGAACCACGAGTCGAACGCCCTGACGGTGTCCCACCGGGCCGGCGTGCGCTTCGTCATCGGCACCAGCTCCTTATAGGTGACGTTGGCGTAGGCGTCGGCCATCGTTTGCTTGCTCATGAGACTGCCGTCGAACAAATCAACCGCGCGGCCCAGCGTCTGGATCCAGTAGTGCTTCCGATTCATCTCGGCAAGCACCATCTCGCGTCCCGGAAGCAGCGTCGCAGGCACGCGCTCCGCGATCATCTTCTTGACTGCGGCGGGACCGAACTCCTTGTTTGCGAGCATGTCGTCCACGCCCCAGTCGCCGCCTCCAGGCGCCTCAGGCATTTCGGCGAAAAAGATTGCATCGCGGGCCACGATACCCTCGCCTTCATCGCCCACGAGCCGAGACGCGAGCATCGTTTTAGCGCGCCTCACGTTCTCCCGGCTCTTGGCGTTGCGGGTGTTGTAGCTGTCGGTCAGGATCGTCACGGTGAACTTTCGATCCGCCCAAAGCGGTAGGCAAAAGCCGGCCGCCATTTCCCCTGCCGTTCCATCTCCGACGCACCAGCCGAACACGCCGTTCATGGCGACCGCCAGATAGCCAAGCTTGTTGATCGCAAAAGCCTTAATCCATGACTCGCAAACGATCACGTTGCTGCCGGTAGGCTGCTCATTCCAAGGCTTCCCGTTCGCGGTCGGCATGAACACGATGTCCTGCGGGTGCCGCTCGCGCGAAGGACTGGGGCGACTGCGCGTGTACTCCTTCGTTCCTGGCAGCTTCGTGAAAAAGATCGCATGCCCGTACGCGGGATTGATCGTGCCATCGGCGCGCCAGCCGGAAAGCCAAATCGCACTTTCAGCTAGTCGATGCTTGTTGCGGTCATCCAGGCCGAGCCGATCACACGCATCTTTGACTTCGATGAACTCGACGCCGTTCGGCTCCCAATCCATAGGCATGACCCCGCGCTCAAGCAGGTAATCCACCGCCGGCTTGAACTCCTGAGACGCCAAGGCAATCATGTCCTCAGACTCTTTGTCGAGAGCCGGACGAAACAGCGCGCTCACGGTGCACCTCCATTCCGGCCCACACGCTGCCCCGGCGCGCGGCGCACTGGCAGCTTCTTCGGCTGGTATCCGGGCCCGTAGGTCAGCATGCCCAGCCCGGGGGTGGCGTCTCGATCCGCCGCAGGCGGTTTGGCCAGAGCGCGCTTGAGGATCGGCTCAGTCATGTCAGCCTCCTGCGCTGCTTGGCCTTGATCTCGTTCAACAGCGCAACGGCTCGTCGGCGTACTTCGGCCCGAGGCATGATGGCGTCGGGGTAAGTCTCTGCCGCCCGCCGCGCCGCCGCCTCTTTCACCAGCCGCTGTACGCGCATCCGCATGCGGTGCTGAGTGAGCGTCTTGATCGACCCATCGGGCGCAACTAGGCTCCACCGATGGGTTGCAATATGGAACCGCACTTCGCCGAGGCTTCGCAGGATTTGATCGTTCATGATCGGCTCCTGCTTACAGAAGGCCCACGCGCCGATTTGTCTCTTCTTGCTCTTTGCGCAGGGCCTCATCACGAGCCGCGAATTCGTCCTGCATCTTCTTCAGGGCAGCGTCGGCCTCCTGCTGCTGTTTATGTCTCTTTTGACCTTCTTCCAGCTTCTGCAGGACGCGCTGCTCCTGCTCAAGCTTCCTGGCTGCGGCTCGAAGGGGAGCGGCATCACGCCATTCTTGAAGACGCTTAAGCCAGTCGTTCGCCTCGGACTCGTTGTAAAGGTGCGCTCCACCGATTCGATATGACGGCTCGATCCTGGGCGCATCGACTTGGCTCAAAATCACTCGCAAATGGCCGGCGGTGGTTCCTACGCGCGCGGCTAAATGGGCGAAGGTGACGAAGCCGGGCAAGGGCGAGTCAGGGTCAGTCTTCGTGCATGCAGGCACTTCGCTGAGATCGGGCAATTGCGATGCATTGGTCATTTAAAAATCTCCATGCGGCAGCCCAACCGGATAGGTTGAAGCTGCGAAATGTTGAGGGGGAGCCCGGTGGCCGCCACAGGCGCGGTCCGGGACGAAGGCTGTTAATCCGCGAGGACTAATACCTTTAGATCGTAGAGATCGAACGGGCCGAACGCGAGCGAAATACTCGGGTGCCGCCGTCTTTCTTTAGCTGGCCGCCCGACCTACGCGGGACGAATACAGGCTAGAACTTCTTCCAGCTTGTAAACGACTCTTCTACCAATCTTGTAGCGAGGCGGCGCCCAACTCGCGCCGCGACTGTGCGAGTTGTAGAGGGTCTTGGGTGCAATGTTGAGCAGGCTCGCTGCCGTCTTAGTCGGGATGTATTTTTGAGTAGGGAGCGACACGATTTGGGGTTTTTTGAGGCCCGCCATCGACCACAGCGACGTAGATGAGTCGCATACATCCCGAGATTTGAGGATGACCTTCGGGGAACCAATCAAGTCCAGCGCGCTTACGGCTATGGCATCCGATGAGCTGCTGGCAGGGCGAATATAGCCGTGAGAAAAGGAGGCAATCAAGGGCCTTAAAGTCGCCAGCGCCGGCATACGTAACAAAATGCTGAGTGGGTCCCGGCAAGTTACACCGTATTCACACCTAATTGCGTCTGTGAATGGCTTCCCCACAGCGGGTTGCCAACATCAGAATAGGTTGTTCCGATCAACTTTCTGAAGGAACAGACATGAGCAGCTTCAACCTGACCATCGGCCTCAACGAGCCCACGCGGCTGGCAAATGTGGAGGCCACCAAGTACACCGCAGCCCCTCGGACGAATCAATTTGAGGCCGAAGTGAACGGCATGCCGCGCGAAGCATGGACGACCTCGGGCCGTGGTAATTACTACGTGTATTTCATGAACGGGGCTGATCTGTACTACGTGAAGCTGGGCGGCGAGGGAGAACTGCTGGCGGCACGTCAGAAGCTGGTCGTCACGACCGACGAGTGGGAAGAGTCGCAACCCAAGAATGTCATTCGTGCGGCCAACAAAGCCCGTAGAGTCAAAAAGACCCGCGTGGCGACGGCCTAGTACGATTCCTAGCTGCGCAACCAATCCGACACCTGTTTTCCCTCGTAATGATCGCCCTCTACGGAATTCCGAATTGCGACACCGTCAAGCGCGCCCGCGCCTGGCTCGACGACCACGGCGTCGCCTACACCTTCCATGATTTCAAGAAACAGGGCGTGCCCGAGGCCGAGCTCGACCAGTGGCTCAGGAAGCCCGGCTGGGAGGCACTGGTGAACCGCCGCGGCACCACCTGGCGCCAGCTCGACGAAGCCACCCGCAACGCGGTGGTCGACGCCGCTTCGGCGCGGGCCGTGCTGCTGGCCAACCCCAGCCTGATCAAGCGGCCGGTGGTCAACTGGGGGCCGAAAACCGGCGTTACGGCAGGGTTCGATGCCGAAACCTGGGCCACCGTGAACGCCGTGTAAACGCCGGAACCCCGCCTCGCCGGCCGGCCTCCAACCCCGATCTGCAGGAGAGCACACCATGAACAAGCACGTTTTTCGCACCCTCGCGGGTCTTTCCGTGGCCGGCCTGCTGGCAACGGGCGCCGGTGTCGCGCAGGCCCAGCAGGTGGTCCAGGCCCGGGTGATTTCCGCGACCCCGGTCCGCGAAACGACCGGCAGCGACGTCAGCTACAACGTCACCTACGAATACAACGGCCGCCAGTACACCACCCGCACCAACAGCCGGCCGGGCGCGACCATCCCGGTCGAGGTCAGCGCCTATGGCGTGACGACCTCGCCGGTCGCGCCGCAGCCGCAGTTGCAGCCCTACCCGGTCGAGGCCTACAACGGCGGCCAGCAGCAGTACCAGCAGCAGCCGCAATACGCGCAACCAGGCGGCTCGGCCTGGGACAACGTCGTGCCCGAACCTGGCGTGGTGGTCTCCAATGCACCGGCGCCGGTCTATGTACAGCCGGCCCCGGTCTACGCGCCGCCGGTCTACGTGCAGCCTGCCTACACCTATCCCTATGCCTATCCCTACGCATACCCGCCGGTCGGCATTTCGCTGAATCTCGGCTACTCGCGGGGCTGGGGCGGCTATCGCGGATACGGCTACCGCCACTGGCGCTGAGCCGCCCGCAGCGGTACGGCCGGCCGGCCGTGCCGGCCAAGCCCTAAAATCGAGGACTTTTCCAACCCCCAAGGGGTGCGCCGCCGTGGTGGCGCGTCCTCGACCAGCCGACCGCGCATGCGCCGGCGCCCTCCAATGACGACGACTACCGACACTCTCAACAGCGCCGCAGTGGCGACCAAGGCCAATGTGTATTTCGACGGCAAGTGCGTGAGCCACAGCCTCACGCTGGCCGACGGGACCAGGAAATCGGTCGGCGTGATCCTTCCATCCACCCTGACCTTCAACACCGGCGCGCCCGAGATCATGGAAGGCACCGCCGGCAGCTGCGAATACCAGTTGGCGGGAACCACCGAATGGATCGCCTCGGGCGCCGGACAGAAGTTCAGCGTGCCGGGCAATTCGAGCTTCCAGATCCGGGTCACTGGCGAGCCCTACAGCTACATCTGCCATTTTGGATAAACCCCCAGGCTTCGCGCACTTCGTGTCGCTTCGCCAACCCCCTTGCAGGGGGCGATACCAGTGGCCCGGCAAAGCCGGTTCCACGGTATCCCCGGCACAGAGCGCGCCACCGACGCCATGAGTCATTGAACAGCGCCACCACAAACGGAACACCCACATGTCGACCATTCTCCAAAACGTTCCCGCCGGCCAGAAGGTCGGCATTGCCTTTTCGGGCGGCCTGGACACCAGCGCGGCACTGCACTGGATGAAGCTGAAGGGCGCGATCCCCTACGCCTACACCGCCAACCTCGGCCAGCCCGACGAGCCCGACTACGACGAGATCCCGCGCAAGGCGATGCTCTATGGCGCCGAGAACGCGCGCCTGATCGACTGCCGCGCGCAACTCGCCAACGAAGGCATCGCCGCGCTGCAGGCCGGTGCCTTCCACGTCACCACCGCCGGCGTCACCTACTTCAACACCACGCCGCTCGGCCGCGCAGTGACCGGCACCATGCTGGTGTCGGCCATGAAGGAAGACGACGTCCACATCTGGGGCGACGGCAGCACCTACAAGGGCAACGACATCGAGCGCTTCTACCGCTACGGCCTGCTCACCAACCCGAACCTCAAGATCTACAAGCCCTGGCTCGACCAGCTGTTCATCGACGAGCTCGGCGGCCGGGCCGAGATGTCGGCCTTCATGACGAAGGCCGGCTTCGGCTACAAGATGTCGGCCGAGAAGGCCTACAGCACCGACTCCAACATGCTCGGCGCCACGCACGAGGCCAAGGACCTGGAGAACCTCGACAGCGGCATCCAGATCGTGCAGCCGATCATGGGCGTGGCGTTCTGGAAGGACGAAGTCGAGGTCAAGCGCGAAACCGTCAGCGTGCGCTTCGAGGAAGGCCGCCCGGTCGCCCTCAACGGCGTCGAGCACGCGAACCTCGTCGAGCTGATCCTGGAAGCCAACCGCATCGGCGGCCGCCACGGCCTGGGCATGAGCGACCAGATCGAGAACCGCATCATCGAAGCCAAGAGCCGCGGCATCTACGAGGCGCCCGGCCTCGCGCTGCTGTTCATCGCCTACGAGCGCCTGGTCACCGGCATCCACAACGAAGACACGATCGAGCAGTACCGCGACCACGGCCGCAAGCTCGGCCGCCTGCTCTACCAGGGCCGCTGGTTCGACCCGCAGGCCATCATGCTGCGCGAGACCGCACAGCGCTGGGTGGCGCGCGCCATCACCGGCGAAGTGACGATCGAGCTGCGCCGCGGCAACGACTACTCGATTCTCAACACCGTCTCGTCCAACCTCACCTACAAGCCCGAGCGCCTGAGCATGGAAAAGGTCGAGGGCGCGTTCACGCCGCTGGACCGCATCGGCCAGCTCACGATGCGCAATCTCGACATCGTCGACACGCGCGAGAAGCTGGCCATCTACACCCGTACCGGGCTGCTGTCGCCGGGCCAGGGCACCGCCGTGCCGCGGCTCTCGAACGACGACGAGACCAAGTAAGCCAACGCGCTTCTTTCTCTTCCAATGCAAACGGGCCCTCGCGGGCCCGTTTGCATTGGTGCGCTGGAGTGCGCGCCCGCCGGTCAATCGCCGCCGCCGCCTCCGCAGCCGCCGCCACAACCGCCGCCGTCGCCGCCGGACGAATCCCCTCCCCCACCGCCATCGCCGCTGCCGCTGCTCGATTCGCTGCCGCCGAAGCCGCCGGCATCGCCCGAACTGCCGCCATCCGACGACGACTCGCCGAAGCTGCTGCCGCAGTGGGCGTCGGAGCCGGCATGCCGATCGACAGCCTTGCAGTCGGGCACGTAGTCGAAGCCGCCCGGAATGCCGAACTTCACGTCGAGCGCAAACAAGAGCGGCAGGCGCGCCGGCGTGCGCGGATCGATGCTTTCCTCCTTGCAGGCCCAATACCAGCTGCGGCGCAGGCCATCGTTGCGCTTCGGGTCCTTGCCCAGCACCTCGGCCGGGCTGTGGTGCAGCATGCCGCCGAAGGCCGCCTTGCACCAGTTCTGATAGCCCTGCGTGTGCAGGATGAACTCGTGCCAGGCCGTATCGACCACCTTGGACGGCATGGCCACGAACTTGCGGCCGCTGCGCAGATGCGCCATGAAGAACTGGCGCAGCCCGCGCAGCACGAGTTCGGCGTCGCGCTGGCTGAGCCCGGGGTGGGCCGCGCGCAGCTTGCCGGCCAGGAAGGGCGGCATGCGGGCCTCGCGGATGAACTGGCGGCGCAGGCTGGTTTCCATGAAACCGAGCGCGGCTGCCAGCGCCCAGGCGGCCAGGATCAACGGCACCAGCGCCAGCCGGCCGTGGCGCAAGGCGAAGAACACCGAAACGAAGGCTCCCGCCACCACGGCCCGGCGGGTCCAGATCAAAGCGGCAATGCGCCGCCGGTAGTTCAGGTGCAGGAAGTCGAGGTCCATCAGACGACCACCGGCTCCGGCTCCAGCCGGATGCCGAAGCGCTCGTACACGCTGGTCTGGATGGCCTTGGCCAGGGTCATGACCTCGCCGCCCGTGACCGGGTTCTCGAGGCCGCCGCGGTTCACCAGCACCAGCGCCTGCTTCTCGTAGACGCCGGCATTGCCGACCGACTTGCCCTTCCAGCCGCAGGCGTCGATGAGCCAGCCGGCCGCGAGCTTGATGCTGCCGTCGTCCATCGGGTAGTGCACGATCTTGGGGTCGCGCGCGATGATGTCGGCGCACTGCTCGGGCGTGACCGTGGGGTTCTTGAAGAAGCTGCCGGCATTGCCGAGCACGCGCCAGTCGGGCAGCTTGGCGCGGCGGATGGCGCAGACCCAGTCGAACACGTCAGTGGCGCTGGGCGTGAAGTTGCCGGTTTCGGCCATCTTGCGCTCAAGGTCGAG
The DNA here is from genome assembly GCF_041154485.1 of Variovorax sp. V93. Lineage (NCBI taxonomy): Bacteria > Pseudomonadati > Pseudomonadota > Betaproteobacteria > Burkholderiales > Comamonadaceae > Variovorax > Variovorax sp. V93. The sequence goes on from NZ_AP028669.1 coordinate 3,915,460, forward strand.
GTAGCCCACCACGGCTTTCCAGGGCTTGGGCAGGCGAAAGCGCACGCGGGTGATGAGCGCCCGGCCCGACAGGCCGAAGTCGTTGGGGCCGCTGCGCACGTGCTTGAACACCGAGTCGCGGTAGCCGAAGGCACACTGGGCGGCATCGAGCGTGAAACTGCGCCCGGTGTCCAGGTCGATCGCATCGAGCGAATCGAAGCGGTCCTGCAGTTCGACGCCGTAGGCGCCGATGTTCTGCACCGGCGCGCCGCCCACCGTGCCTGGAATGAGCGCCAGGTTCTCGAGCCCCGGATAGCCATGCTCGAGCATCCATTGCACCGCGTCGTGCCAGATTTCGCCCGCGCCGGCCTCCACGATCCAGGCGCGCGGGGACTCTTCGACCAGCCGCAGCCCCTTGATCTCGACCTTCAGCACCAGCGGCTTGACGTCGCCGGTGAGCACGATGTTGCTGCCGCCGCCCAGCACGAAGCGGGGCGCGTCGCGCCAGCGGGGGTCGGCCCGCAGCTCGGCCACGTCCGCCTCGCTGGCGATGCGCGCCAGGTTCTGCGCGCGCGCGACGATGCCGAAGCTGTTGTACGGCTGCAGCGGGACGTTGTTCTCCACGATCATGGGAGAATTGTCGCATCCAGCACCCGTGAATTCAGGAGAGCCCATGCCGTCGTTCGATACCGTCTGCGAACCGAATCTGCCCGAAGTGAAGAATGCGGTCGAAAACGCCGCCAAGGAAATCGCAACGCGCTTCGATTTCAAGGGCACGGCCGCCGCCGTCGAGCTCAAGGACAAGGAAATCACCATGATCGGCGACGCCGAGTTCCAGCTCGTGCAGGTCGAGGACATCCTGCGCGCCAAGCTCACCAAGCGCAGCGTCGACGTGCGCTTCCTCGACAAGGGCGACGTGCAGAAGATCGGCGGCGACAAGGTGAAGCAGGTCATCAAGGTCAAGAGCGGCATCGAGTCCGAGCAGGCCAAGAAGATCACCCGCATCATCAAGGACAGCAAGCTCAAGGTGCAGGCCGCGATCCAGGGCGACGCGGTGCGCATCACCGGCGCCAAGCGCGACGACCTGCAGGCTGCCATGGCACTTATCAAGAAGGACGTGCCCGACATGCCGCTGTCTTTCAACAACTTCCGCGACTGAGCCGCGGATGAAAGCCCTCGTCGTCGCAGCGCAGCTCCTGGCTGCCGGGGCGCATGCGGCCGGCTCCGTGATGCTGACCGGCACCATCGGCAGCCGCGCAATCCTGATCGTGAACGGCGCACCGCCCAAGACGGTGGCGGTCGGGGAGACCTTCCAGGGCGTGAAGCTGGTGTCGCTGCAGGCCGAGCAGGCGGTGGTCGAGCTCGAGGGCAAGCGCGTCAACCTGCGCATGGACACGCCGGTCAGCATCGGCGGCGGGGGCGGTTCGGGCGGCGGGGGCAGCCGCATCGTGCTGCCGGCCGACAGCCGCGGCCACTTCATGACGCAGGGCGCCATCAACGGCCGCCCCGTCACCTTCATGCTCGACACGGGTGCCACGTCGATCGCCCTGTCGGCCGACGACGCCCAGCGCATCGGCCTGGACTACAGCAAGGGGCAGCGCATCCAGATCAGCACCGCCAACGGCGTGTCCACCGGCTACAGGCTGCGGCTGCAATCGGTGCGCGTGGGCGACGTCGAGGTGTACGACATCGACGCCATCGTCTCGCCGCAGCCCATGCCCTTCGTGCTGCTGGGCAACAGCTTCATCAACCGCTTCTCGATGCGCCGCGACGCGGACCAGATGGTCCTAGAGAAGCGCTATTGACCGTCCGCGTCAGGCCTGGGCGGCCGTGACGACGATCTCGATCTTGTAGGCCGCATTGGCCATCTTGGCCTGCACCGTTGCACGCGGCGGGGTGTTGCCGGCGGGAATCCACGCGTCCCACACCTCGTTCATGGCCGTGATGTCGCTGATGTCGGCCAGGAAGATCTGCGTCATGAGGATGCGCGACTTGTCGCTGCCGGCCTCGGCCAGCAGGCGGTCGACCATCGCCAGCACCTGGGAGGTCTGGCCGCGGATGTCCTGCGTGGTGTCGTCGGGCACCTGGCCCGCGAGGTAGATGGTGCCGTTGTGCACGGCCGTCTCGGACAGGCGAGGGCCGACGTGGAAGCGGGTGATGGATGCCATGGTGTTTTCAAGCCTTTTTCTTCGAGCCGAGCTTCGACTCCGTGCCGGCCGCGAGCCGGCGGATGTTTTCGCGGTGCCGCCAGAACAGCAGCAGACTCATGATGATGACCGCAATCAGCACCGTGCGGTCGAGCGGCCACGCAATGTTTCCGCCCAGCAGGTAATACGCCGGCGCAAAGAAGGCCGCCACCAGCGACGACAGCGACGAATAGCGGAAGAACACCGCAATGATCAGCCAGGTGGCACCGGTGGCCAGCCCCAGCCAGGGCGCGATGCCCACCAGCACGCCGGCCGCCGTGGCCACGCCCTTGCCGCCCTGGAAGCCGAAGAACACCGGGTACAGGTGGCCCAGGAAGGCCGCCAGGCCCGCCAGCGCGGCCACGCCCTCGCCCAGCCCCCACTGCGCGCCGAAATGGCGGATCAGGAACACCGGCAGCCAGCCCTTGACCGCATCGAGCAGCAGCGTGGCCAGCGCCGCGCCCTTGTTGCCCGAGCGCAGCACATTGGTGGCGCCCGGGTTCTTGCTGCCGTAGCTGCGCGGATCGGCCATGCCGAGCGCCCTGCTCACGATGACCGCAAAGGACAGCGAGCCGATCAGGTACGAGGCCACGATGGCGATGAGGGACGGCAGGTGAAAGCTCAAGGCGGCGCTCCGCGGGGGAATGGTTGTTCTTGTTCAGCGGCGCCGGCCCGTGCCGGGCTGCGCCGCGCCGGCTATTCTGCCAGCGCGCACTGCACCGGCGTGGCGCCCAGCAAGGCGATGCACACCTGCGGGTCGATGCCCACCAGGTAGCCGCGCCGCCCGCCGTTGATCGCGATCCTCGGCAGTTCGAGGATGGTCGACTCGATGTAGACCGGCATCCGGCGCCGCGTGCCGAAGGGCGAGGTGCCGCCCACCATGTAGCCGCTGTGGCGCTGCGCGACCTCGGGCTTGCAGGGCTCGACCGACTTGGCGCCGATCTGCCGCGCGAGGTTCTTGGTCGACACCGTGCGGTTGCCGTGCATCAGCACGATCAGCGGTTTGGCGTCCTGGTCCTGCATCACGAGCGTCTTCACCACCGTGAAGGGATCGAAGCCCAGCACGGCAGCGCTGTGCTGCGCGCCGCCGTGCTCCAGGTACTCGTACGGATGCTCGGTGAAGGCGACCTTGTTCGCGCGCAGCAGCTGCGTCGCGGGGGTTTCGCTCACGTGAACTGCGCTCTTCTTTGCCATCTCACGCGTCCCGGAAACAGCCGACCCGGCGATCTCTCCCTCCCCTTCGCGGGATGCCGTGGAACCGGCTCTGCCGGGCCACTGGCGTCGCCCCCGGCGAGGGGGTGGGCGAAGCGACACGAAGTGCGCAAAGCCTGGGGGAGAGCCAATCCATCACGCCGCCGGGTCCCGGATCTCCCACCGGATCCTGTCGATCTCGGCCAGCACCTCGGGCGAGAGCGTGGTGCCGTAGGCATCGATGTCTTCGTCGAGCTGCGCCAGCGTCGTCACGCCGATGATGGTGCTCGCCACCTGCCACTTGGTGTAGCAGAACCCCAGCGCAAGCTGCACCGGCGTGAGGCCGTTGTCGCGCGCGAGCTGGTTGTACAGGCGCGCGGCCTTCAGCGCATCGGGGCGGCCCCAGCGCAGCTTGCGCACCGACTCGTAGCGCGTGATGCGCGCATCCTGGGGCGCATCGGGCCCGGTGATGCCGCTCTTGTCGTACTTGCCGGTGAGCAGGCCGTAGGCCAGCGGCGAATACGCCAGCAGCGACACGCCCAGCCGGTGCATCGTCTCGTCCAGCCCGTTCTCGACGCCGCGGCTCGCCAGGTTGTAGACGTTCTGCACCGTGGCCACGCGCGGCAGCCCGTGCTGCTCGGCCAGCCGCACGAACTCGTGCACGCCGTAGGGCGTCTCGTTCGACAGGCCGATTGCGCGCACCTTGCCGGCCTTCACCAGCCCGCCGAGGGCTTCGAGCTGTTCGCGGATCGGCGTCTGCGAGACCTCCTTGGCCGGGTCGTAGTAGATGTTGCCGAAGGCCGGCACGTGGCGCTCGGGCCAGTGGATCTGGTACAGGTCGATGACGTCGGTCTTCAGCCGCTTCAGGCTCGCGTTGCACGAGGCCACGATGTCGGCCGCCGTCATGCCCACGCCTTCGCGCACCCATGGCGTGTTGCGCAGCGGGCCGGCCACCTTGGTGGCGAGCGTGATCTTCTGCCGCGCACCGGGGTTGGCCGCGAACCAGTTGCCGATGATGGTTTCGGTGACGCTGTAGGTTTCCTGGCGCGTGGGCACCGAGTACATCTCGGCCGTGTCGATGAAATCGACGCCGCGCTCGAGCGAGCGGCTCAGGATGGCGTGGGACGTGGGCTCGTCCACCTGCTCGCCGAAGGTCATGGTGCCCAGGCAGATCGGGGTGACGTGCAGGTCGCTCTGGCCGAGTTGGATTTTTTTCATGCGCGGGATGCTACCGCCCTCCTCCCCGATGCGCTGGCCGCGGGCCTAAAACCCGAGCGGGCGCTGTCCTGTGCCGGACTGCGCCCCATCGCCGGGCTCCTTATCATCGGCGCCCATGTACCAAGCCCTCCGTCCCTCGCGCAGCGAATTCGTGCCCGTGCGCAACCTCCGCTATCACGTGCGCCTCTGGGGCGAGCCCTCGGCCGCACGGCCGCCGCTGGTGCTGCTGCACGGCTGGATGGACGTGGCGGCCTCCTGGCAGTTCGTGGTCGATGCGCTGGCCGAGGAGCGCTGCATCATCGCGCCCGACTGGCGCGGCTTCGGCCTCACCGACGGCGGCGGCGTCGACAACTACTGGCTGCCCGACTACCTTGCCGATCTCGAATGGCTGCTCGACCACTACGCGGGCGAAGGCGACGCGGCGCGGCCGGTCGACCTGGTCGGCCACAGCATGGGCGGCAATGTCGCCATGCACTACGCGGGCGCCCGGCCCGGGCGCATCCGGCGCCTCGTCAACCTCGAAGGCTTCGGCATGCCGGCGCGCAAGCCCGAGGAAGCGCCCGCGCGCTACGGCCAGTGGATCGACGAGCTCAAGCGCCTGCACCGCGGCGAGATGGCGCTGGCGGGCTACTCGGCGGTGGACGGCGTGGCGCGGCGGCTCATGAAGACCAACCCGCGCCTCACGCCCGACAAGGCCGGCTGGCTCGCGAGCCATTGGTCCGCGCTCCAGGTACAGGCCGACGGCAGCGAGCGCTGGCAGATCCTCGGCGACGCCGCGCACAAGATCATCAATGCCAACATCTTCAGGGTCGACGAAACGCTGGCGCTCTATGCGCGGATCTCGGCCCCCACGCTGATGGTCGAGGCTGCCGACGACAGCCTGCAGGGCTGGTGGAAGAACCGCTACACGCTCGAAGAATTCCACGAGCGGCTGAAGTCCGTGCCTTCGGTGCGCATCGAGCAGGTGGCCGAGGCGGGCCACATGCTGCACCACGACCAGCCGCAGCGCGTGGCCGGATTGATCGAGCAGTTCCTGGCCGGCTGAGCCGGCCGGCGCGTCAGGCCGCGGCGCGCCGCAGCGCCGCGCGCGCCAGCAGCCGTGTGGAGTCGAGCGTGGGCAGCGGCGAATTCACGTCGTTCATGATGAGTGGAATCTCGGTGCAGCCGAGCACCACGGCATCGCAGCCGTCTTCGTCCTTCATGCGCTGGATCACGCGCCGGAACGCGAGGACCGCGTCGGGCGTGAAGACGCCGCGGACCAGTTCGTCCATGATGATGCGGTTGATTTCCTCGCGCTCCAGGGCCGTGGGCCGGACGTACGCGAGCCCCCTGGCCGAGAGCTTTTCGGGATAGACCTCGCTGTCCACCAGCCAGCGCGTGCCGGTGATGGCGAGGCGCTGGAAACCGCGCTGCACCGCTTCGTCGGCCACGCACTCGGCAATGTGCAGCCAGGGCAGCGGCGAACGCGCCTCGATGAAGGGCAGCGCCTGGTGAATGGTGTTGTCAGGGCAGACCAGGAAGTCGGCGCCGATCTTGGCGAGCTTGCTCGCCGAGGCAAGCATCACCTCGCCCACGCCACGCCAGTCGCCGCGGTAGATGTGCGCCATGTAGTCGGAAAGCGAGGGCGTGTGCATGGCCACTTCGGGATGCGCATGCGGGCCGAGCAGCTCGGCCCCCTCCACGCAGATGGTCTGGTAGCAGAGCGCCGCGCCTTCGGCGGAACACCCGACGATTCCGATGTGCTGGGTCATCCGCACATGCTACAGGCGGTGGCGCCGGGACCGCAACGCGCATGAGGTCCGCCGCACGCTGGCCTGCTACTTGCAATGAAGCGGATATGCCAGATGCAAAGGGCACAACGATGAAGCACCCTTGGCCCCATGCGGGTTCACCGGTGAACGAGCGCTTCAAACATAAGTTCGCAAACATTGCTTCGGCCGCCATGCAGTGGTCGATGCTGGTGCAGGAGGTGCGGTCTTGAGCAAGGGAGTTTTTCGCATGCCCCGAGTCGTACGCGCACACACGCCGCTGGGCGAAGACCAGCTCATGTTCCGTTCGATGCACGGAACCGAGGGACTGTCGCAGCTGTTCGAGTTCGAGGTCGAACTGCTGAGCCCCAGCATGTCGATCGACATGAAGGCGGTGCTGGGCAAGCCGCTCGCCCTCGAGATACAGACCGCGGGTGCGCCACGCTTCCTGAATGGCCAGATCGTCCGCTTCACGATGATCGGCAAGGAAGGCGGTGCCTCGCGCTACGTGGTCTACCGCGCCACGGTGCGGCCATGGCTCTGGTATCTCACGCGCACCAGCGACTGCAAGATATTCCAGAACAAGTCGGTGGTCGACATCCTCGAAGAGGTGTTTGCGGACTACGGCTTTGCGTTCGAGAAGAAGCTCAGCGCCAGCTACAGGCAGTGGGAGTACTGCGTTCAATACCAGGAAACCGACTTCGCCTTCGTGAGCCGCCTCATGGAGCACGAAGGCATCTACTACTACTTCACGCACGACAAGGACCAGCACACGCTGGTGCTGGCCGACGACATCGGCGCCCACGAAACCCTGCCCGGCTATGCCAAGATCAGCTATCTGGCCGCCGACCGCGGCGCCGACCCGTGGCAGGAAGTGATCGACCAGTGGCAGGTCACCGAAGAGATCCGCCCCGGCACCTACGTGGTGGACGACTTCGATTTCAAGAAGCCCCGCGCCGAGCTGATGAACATGCGCAGCCAGCCGCGCGGCAACGATCACGGCCAGTACGAGATGTACGAATGGCTCGGCGGCTTCAGCGAGGCGGAACAGGGCGAGCACTATTCGCGCATCCGCCTGGAGGAAGCGCAGGCGCAGGCCGAGCGCGACATCGGCCATACCAACGTGCGCGGCATGGCGCCCGGCTACCGCTTCACGATGCAGAACTGCCCGCGGCAGGAAGACAACCGCGAATACCTCGTGGTGTCGGTCTCATATGCGCTGCGCGAAGGCGGCTACGCCAGCGGCAGCGCCGAAGGCCACTACAGCTTCGACTTTGCCGTGCAGCCCGCCGCCTGCGTCTTCCGCGCGCCGCGCGTCACACCGCTGCCGCGCACCAACGGACCGCAGACGGCCACGGTGGTCGGCAAGGCGGGCCAGGAATTCTGGGTCGACCGGTACGGCCGCGTGAAGGTGCAGTTCCGCTGGGACCGCTACGGCAAGAGCGACGAGAACAGCTCCTGCTGGGTGCGCGTCTCCAGCGCATGGGCCGGCTCCAACTACGGCGCCGTCAACCATCCGCGCAAGGGACAGGAGGTGGTGGTCGACTTCATCGGCGGCCACCCCGACCGCCCGATCATCATCGGCCGCGTCTACAACGCCGACCAGATGCCCCCGCTCGAACTGCCGGCGCAGGTGACGGTGAGCGGCTTCGTGAGCCGCAGCCAGGACGGCTCGCCGGCCAACGCGAACGAATTCATCCTGGACGACGCGCCGGGCTGCGAGCTGGTGCGCATCCATGCCGAGAAAGACTTCGAGATCGACGTCGAAAACGACCTCAGGATCCACGTCGAGAACGACGAGACAGAAACCGTCGACGGCCACCGCAACACCCACATCCTGAAGACCGACACGCTCACCGTCGACCAGACCCGCGATACCCTTGTCAAACAGAAGGACACCGCCGAATACCGCAACGGCTCCAAGCTCACCGTCTCGGGCGCGCTCACCGAGCACTTCTTCGACAACCGGATCGAGACCACCACCAAGCTCGGCTCGAAGGAGACGGTGCTCAGCGGCCTGTCGGAGGTCACGGTCAACGGCGGCCTGCGCCACGAGACCTTCGACAAGGGATTGCTGGTCGACGTGAAGCTCGGCATGGACGAGGAGATCCACACCGGCAACTCCATACTGAAGACGCTCGACGGCAACCGGCAGGAAACCTACCAGACCGGTTGGCAGCGAACCATCGTGAGCGGCGGCGGCAAGGACAACATCAAGGATGGCCTCGAGGAAACCATCGAGACAGGCGACCACAACTCGACCGTCTCGGCCGGCGACTACCACGGCAAGGCCCAGAAGGTGACCATCGAGGCCACGGCGGGCGACGTCGAGATCAAGGCCAGTGGCGACTTCACTTTCGAGGGCAATCACGTCAAGCGCGTGAACCGCGTGCTTCTGTGGGACTGGTCGCCAACCGCGGTGACGGCCACCGGCCTGTCGAGCGCGACCTACGGCGTGAACAACAGCAACGCCGGCTTCACGTTCACGACCAACATCAAGAAGATGGATGCCACCGCGCAGATCATGAACATGTACGCGCACCAGGCCAACTTCGGCGCGGTGAGCTTCTCGAACGTGGTGGCCTCGGAGCATACCGGCGGCTTCTGGGGGGCGCTCAAGGGCTTCGTGCTCTTCGGCTGAACGCCCTGGCCCGATGCCGGATGTCTCCTTCTCGATCTGGTGGGTGCTGGCACCGATCCTTGCGTGGCTGGGGTTCACTCTTTGCGTCACGCTCGTGCGCGAACACCGCAAGCACGCCGAGAGACTGTCGCGCACGCAGAGCGCCCTCGGCATCCTCTCGCGCGGCACGCCTGCCATGGCACAGGTGATCGCCCTTTCCGACACCGGCCAGCGCCGCTCGGGCGAAGGCACGACCTGGGCGATCGCGAAGCTGCGCCTTCGCGTACAGGTTGCCGAGACCGGCGAGATCTTCGAGGTAGACCAGACCACCGCCATTCCCCTCGCCGAACTGCCCGGCCACGCGGCCGGCCAGACCATCGCGGTGCGCTTCGATCCCGCGAGCCGCGAGGTCGCCGTCGAGCGCAGCGGTACGTCGGCAGCCCACTACGGCGCCGACAGCTCCCGGCTTCGTGCACCTTCGGAGGTTTCCGGCCGATGAAAACCGTCAAGCCGCTGCGCCTGGGCATCCTCACCCGGCCGTACCGCTGGCAGGGCGTCGACCAGCTCGGCGTGGCCGTCACGGCACTCGTCAGCCTCGAGGCGGAACCGAAGCTCATGGCTGACCAGGAGCTGTGGCAGACCGTCGGCGAAGAGATAGGCGGCCTGGGCGTGTTCGACGCGGGCGTGCCCAAGTGCATGCCGGAGGTGCTCGCGAGCGGCCATGGCTACACCCACCACCAACAAGACAAGACCGTCTGCGCCGTGCGCCTGCGCGTCGCCGATCTCGAGAAGTGCCTGCACGTGTCGGGCGACCGCTACTGGCTCGACGGCCGCCTGACCGCACCCCAGCCCTTCGAGGCCATGCCGCTGGACTGGGCGCACGCCTATGGCGGACCGGGCGTGCCGGAGAACCCGGCGGGGATCGGGGCGTTCGACGAGCTGATCAACGGCATCCACACGCGCCGCGCACCCAACGTGGAAGCCGTCCATGCCCGCGTACGGTCGCGCAGGCAGGCGGTGCCGCCCGCGAGCTTCGGCGCCGTGCCCATCGACAGCCCGCAACGCATGGCCCAGATGGGCAGCAAGTTCGGACGGCACTGGCTGGAGCACCACTTCCCCGGTTTCGCGCAAGACATGGACTGGCGCTTCTTCAACGCCGCACCCGAAGACCAGCGCTGGCCCGCGCGGCAGGAGCTCCCGCCCGGTGCGTTCTACGAAATTCTCAACATGCACCCGCAGAAGCCGGTGCTGAGCGGCCACCTGCCCGACTGGCGCGCGCGCTGCTTCGCGAGCTTCGACAAGGAAGGCCGCGGCCTGCACGAGATCAGCCTGCGCCTGACCACAGCCTGGTTCTTTCCGCACCGCGAGCGCGTGGCGCTGATCTGGCACGGCGTGCTGCCGGTGCGCGAGGACGATGCGGCAGACGTGCGGCACATCATGCCGGCACTCGAGCTGCCACAGGAGCCGCGTGAGCTCGCACACTACCAATCCGTGCTGCTGCAGCGCCTGGACACCGCGCGCGGAGGCCTGCTCGCCTTTCGCGACAGCGACCTTGCACCCAAGGCGGTCCTCGGGCGCTGGGGCATCCTCGACACACCCGACCCGATGGCGCGACCACTGCTGCGCAACCTGCGTGCCGGCCAGCAGCGCGACCACGAAAGCCGCCGCGCCGAACTCATCGCGCTGGGCGTCGATCCCGACAAGTACCTGCCGGCGCCCCAGCCCCCCGCCCCGCCGCTGGAATTCGACGACGTGCCCGAATACTTCGAGCGCATGCAAGGGGAAATGATGGAAGCCCGAAAAAACCTGCAAGCCCAGGGCGAACAGATGCGCCGCAGGCAGGAGGAAGAGATCGACCCCGCGCTGCTGCAGAAAAGCCGAGAGCAGCCGCAGCGCTTCGATCCCGACGCGCTGATCCGGCAGCTCGAACAGCTTGCCGCCACGCCACCCGCCGGGAATCACGCAAGCCCCGCGCCCGCGTCCGTCTCTCTCGGCACCAGGGACCGGATGACCGCGCAGATCAGGCTGGGCTACCTTCACGGCGCCCATCTGTCCGACGCCGCACCGCCCATGCCCTCGTTCCGAGCCGCGAAGATCCGGCGGCGGCTGGCCGAGGCCGCGCCCGGCGCGCGCAATTTCTCGGGCATGCGGCTCGTTGGGGCCGATCTCTCGGGCATGGACCTGCGCGGGGCCGACTTCTCCGGCGCCGCCCTCGAAGACGCCAACCTCGACAACGCGCAACTGTCGGACGCCAACTTCAACGGCGCGGTGCTGGCACGGGCCCGGCTCTCGCGCACGTCGCTGGCCAGTGCAACCTTCCGCAACGCCAACCTTGGCGCAGCGCACTGCGAATTCGCCGATTTCTCCGGCGCCGACCTGAGCGGCGCCAACTGCGAGAAGACGCGCTTCACGTCCTGCAACATGGCCAACACCGCGCTCGACCAGACGCGCTTCACCGAGAGCGAGATGAGCCATTGCGACTTTCGCGGCTCCGACTGGCATCAGGTCTTCCTGACCAAGCTGCGCATGAACGGCATGGCTTTCGACGGCGCCTCTTTCCAGCAGGTGGTATGGCTCGAGTGCACGCTGGAGGATGTGCGCTTCGTCAACGCGTCCCTGGTGCGCTGCAGCTTCGTCACGAGCGACTGCAGCCGGTCGGTCGATTTCTCCGACGCCCGGCTCGATGCCTGCAGCTTCGCGCACGGCAGCACGCTGGCCGGCGCGGTATTGCGCCGCGCCGCACTCAAGCAATGCGGCCTGCGAACAACGCCGCTGCCACAGGCAGACCTGCGCGAAGCGCGTCTGGACAACTGCGATTTTTCGGAATGCGCGCTGCAGAGCGCCAACCTCGAGCGGCTCGTCGCGGGCGAAAGCCTCTTCGTGCGCGCCGACCTCACCGGCGCCACCTTGCGCAGCGCCAACCTCATCGACGCCAACTTCTCGAAGGCCGTCTTCACGCAGGCCGACCTGAGCGGCGCCAACCTGTTTCGCGCCGACGTGTCGCAAAGCCTGATCGACGGCACCACCCATCTGCTCGGCGCCTACACACGGCACGCCAAGACCTGGCCCGCGCGACGCGCCGCAGCGCCCGAATGACCCGCGATGAACTGGTCGACAGGATCCGCCACGGCACCCAGGTTGGCAACGCCGATTGCAGGGGGTGGGACTTGAGCGGCCTCGACCTCTCCGGCGCGATGATGGACGACGTCGATTTCAGCGGCGCGAACTTCGCCCGGACCAATCTTGAAGGCAGTTCGCTGTCGCACTGCAAGCTCTCGGGGTGCGACTTCTCCTTCGCTAGACTGAACGAGGCGCAGTTCTTTCGCAGCCGCATGGAGACAGCGCGGTTCGATGCCGCCACGCTGGAGGGAGCCTCCTTCGTCGAGTGCCATGCGGCCCAGGCGAGCTTCGCGCAGGCCACGCTCGATCTCACCAAGTTCTTTCGCTGCGAGCTGACGGAAAGCCGCCTGCAGCCGCGGCAGTTCGAGCGGGCGAGCTTCATGGAATCGCAACTCGACAGGGCCGATTTCACCGGCGCGGCGCTGGGCTATGTGACGTTCTACCGCCTCGACCTGAAGACGGCGATCTTCCAAGGTGCATCCGGCATCAACGCGATGTTCCTGGAATGCGACCTGAGCGGCCAGCGCTTCGCGGGCCTCTCGCTGCGCATGTGCCAGTTCACGGACAGCCGCCTGGACGACGCCGACTTCAGCGGCGCCACGATCACGCAAGGCAACTTCAAGGGCACCACGCTGAAACGCGCGAACTTCTCGAAGGTGGATGCATGCCAGACGCTGTTCCCGGAAGCCGACCTGAGCGATGCGAACTGCAGCGGCGGGCGCTTCGACCAGTCGATCTGGGTCGAGGCCCTGCTGGAACGCGCCGACTTCTCGCAAGCCCGCATGCCGCTCGGCGTGTTTCACCGCGCGCGCTGTGCCGGCGCGAACTTCCGCCACGCCGACATGCAGGACGCCGATCTTTCCTATGCCGACCTGACCGGTGCCGACCTGGGTGGTGCGCACTTCCTGCGCACGCGCTTGCACCGCGCCCAGCAGCAGGGCGCCCGCTTTTCCAGCCGCGACGGGATCATCGACAACGAGCCCGAACTCTTCAAGGCACAGGCCTGGTCCGATTCGCACTGAGCCCCGCACCCGGCCACCCGCTTTCCAGACGCCCCCAGCAAATCAAGAAAAGGAATCCACCATGAATGTCATTCCACTGCGCCCCGCCCTTGCGGCAGCCGTCGCGCCGGTTCATTTCGTGGGCCGGCTGGCGGCCGCACTGCCCGATGCGCACTTCGATGTCGAAGACGAGAACGGCGCGACCTGGCGCTGCCGCCGGGCCGCCAGTTGCCTGCTGCGGCCCGAGGTGGGCGACACCGTGCTGCTGTCCGGACCGGATGGAGCCCGGGTGTACCTGATCGCCGTGCTCGAGCAGGCCGATGGCGCGGTCAGCCGCGTCGAAACATCAGGCGCCCTCTCGATCGAGAGCCCTGGCGATGTACGGCTGCGCAGCGGCGGCGAGCTCCAGATGCACGCCGCGCAATGGAAGCTCCAGGCCGGCAGCGGACAGTGCCGCGTCGACGACCTGCACTTCACCGGCCAGGCCCTCGACGCCACGGTGGGCCGGCTGCGGCTGGTCGGGCGCGTCTTCGAATCGGTGAGCGATCGCCTCGTTCAGATGGCGCGCAACGCGCTGCGCGTGGTGGACGAGACCGAGCAGGTCCGTGTGGGCCATCTCGACTGCGAAGCCAGCGGCACGGCGCGCCTGCATGCCCGGCACACGGTCGTCACGGCCAGCGAGCTCGTGAAGGTCGACGCCGCGCAAATCCACATGGGCTGACCCGGCCCGCAACAAAAGGAGCACCGCGATGTTTGCCAACTGCCAGCTGATGGGAATGGACCTCGCCTTCCCTGACGTCTGCAAGACCCCGCCTGCCGCGATGGCGCCCATTCCCTACCCCAACATGGCGTTCGGCCCCACGGCCGTGCCCAACGCGTGGAACATCCTCTTCATGTGCATGCCCGCGCACAACATGGCGACCACCACGCCGATCACGCTGGGCGATACCACCGGCGCCGGGGGCGGCATCGTCTCGCAGACCTTCATGAGCCAGTCGCGGCATGTGACGGGCGCGTTCACCGTGCTCATCAAGGGGACGCCCGCCACGCGCATGACCAGCCTGAGCACGCAGAACCGCAGCAACATGGTGGGCATGCGGCTCGTGCCCAGCCAGTGCAAGGTGATGATCCTCTCGCCCTGAGCGCGCGCGCCGAGCTCAAGGGGAGTTACTGCAGGAAGCTGGGCTTGGCATAGCCCTGGAACTTGCTGTCGACCACGGCCTTGAATTCCTTCGAGCGGTAGGCCTCGGCGATGTCCCTGGCCCAGGGCGCGTTCTTGTCCGCGCTCTTCACGGCCACCACGTTCAGGTAGTAGTCGGGCGTCTTCTCGAGCACCACGGCTTCATTGAGCTTCAGGCCCGACGAGATCGCGAAGTTGCCGTTGACGATGGCGTATTCGGTATCGCCCAGCGAGCGCGGCAGCTGCGCGGCCTCGAGCGGAATGAACTTGAGCTTCTTCGGGTTCTCGGCCACGTCCTTCTCGGACGCGCGCAGCGGATCGACGCCGGGCTTGATGGTGATGAGCTTGTTCTGCTCCAGCAGCACCAATGCGCGGGCCAGGTTGCTCGGGTCGTTGGGCAGCGTGAAGCGGTCGCCCTCCTTCACCTCGGCCAGCGTCTTGCGCTTGGTGGAGTACACGCCCAGCGGCGCGATCGGGCCCTGCACCAGTTCGGCAAGGTCGAGCTTCTGGTCGGCCGAGAACTTCTTCAAATAGACCTGGTGCTGGAAGAAGTTGGCATCGAGCGAACCCTGCGCGAGCGCGAGGTTGGGCTGCACGTAGTCGTTGAACTCGACCAGCTTCACCTTGTAGCCCTTCTTTTCGAGGATGGGCACGATGCCGGCCTTGAGCTGGTCGATGTTGGAGCCGGCGGTGCCGCCGATCACGAGGTTCTTCTTGGCTTCCTGGGCCTGCGCCAGCGAAAGGCCGCCGAACGACAGGGCAACCAGGGACAGGGCAAGGACGGAGCGGCGCAGCAGAGCGGTTTTCATGAAATCAAAAAAGAGAAGGAACGAGAGAAAAAAGATTCAACGCTTGTCCAGCCTGCGCGCCGTGGTGTTGCCCACGAACTGCAGGATCTGCACCAGCACCACGAGCAGCGCCACGGTGAGCACCATCACGTCGGTCTGGAAGCGGTAGTAGCCATAGCGGATCGCCAGGTCGCCGATGCCGCCGCCGCCCACCACGCCGGCAATCGCCGAGTAGGAGAGAAAGCTCACCGCCAGCACCGTGAGCGCGAGCACCAGGCCCGAGCGCGCCTCCACCACCAGCACGCGCCAGACGATCTGCAGCTCCGAGGCGCCCATGGCATGCGCCGCCTCGATCACGCCGCGCGGCACTTCGCGCAGGCACTGGTCGACCAGCCGCGCGAAGTACGGAATGGCCGCGAACGACAGCGGCACCGCGGCCGCCAGCGGCCCGATGGACGTGCCCGCGATCACCCGCGTGAACGGCACCAGCGCCACCAGCAGGATGATGAAGGGAAACGAGCGCACGGTGTTCACGATCCAGTTGAGCACCAGGAACGCCGGCTTGTTCTCGAGCGACTGGCCCGGCCCCAGCAGGAACAGCAGGATGCCCAGCGGCCCGCCGATGAGCACCGCGGCCGAGAGGCCGATGGCCAGCATCAGGAAGGTCTGGCCCGTGGCGGTCCACAGCTCGGGGAGGATGGGCGCGATGTTCTCAAACATAGGCCACCTCCTGCGGGCTGCGCTGCAGCGACGGCGGGTGAGGCTCGATGGGTTCGCGCGCCTCGCGTTCGCGGCGGCGCACCAGCGCGTCGATCTCGCGGCCCAGCGCCGTCTTGCGCTCTTCGCTCGGCGCATCGACCACCGCGAACTGCTCCACCAGCCGTCCCTTCTCCAGGATGGCCACATTGCGGCACAGCACCTCGACCACCGAGAGTTCGTGCGTGACGATCACGATGGTCACACCGATCTTCTGGTTGATGTCGCGCAGCGTCTCGAGCAGCGCGCGCGTAGTTTCGGTGTCCAGCGCCGAGGTAGGCTCATCGCACAGCAGCACCTGCGGCCGCGGCGCCAGCGCACGCGCAATGGCCACGCGCTGCTTTTGCCCGCCCGAGAGCTGCGCCGGGTAGGTGTCGATCTTCTCGGCCAGGCCCACCAGGGCCAGGCATTCGCGGACCCGCGCATCGATCTCGGCCCTGGAATGGCGGCCATGGATCTTCAGCGGGAAGGCCACGTTGTCGAACACCGTGGCGTTCTGCAGCAGGTTGAACTGCTGGAAGATCATGCCGATGTTCTGGCGCGTGTCGCGCAGCTCGCGGCGCGAGAGCGTCGTGAGGTCGCGCCCGCCCACGAAGACCCGGCCCGCATCGGGCCGCTCCAGCAGGTTGATGAGGCGCAGCAAGGTCGACTTGCCCGCGCCGCTCTTGCCGATCAGGCCGAACACGTCGCCGGGGTGGATGTCGAGCGAGAGCGACTGCACGGCGTCGAACACCTCGCCGCTGGGCAGTGCGAAGGACTTCTGCACGGATTGAAGACGGATCACGGGCTGCGCGTTGCCGCGGCCCGCATCGGAAGAAAGGTTGCTCATGAAAAAGGCAGCGGCGGGCGCGGAGCCGGCCACAAAGGTTCGCGAAAAGGGGCCGAGTATGAAAACAAAGGCGCCAAAAGGGAACGAACAAATCGGCTCATGCATATGCATGAAAACGCATAAGACGCCCGAATTGCCCGACGCAGACGCCATATCGATATGTCCATTGGTTCGTTCCCAAATGCGCCGGGCAATGCCACATTCGCGCCCTCCTTTTTTGATTTCGCGCAACAACATGCACACCACTTTCCGCCGCCGCACCCTCGCCCTTGCCACGCTGGCCGCCGCCCTTCTTGCCGGCAACGCCGCGCTTGCGCAAGACAAGAACACCGTCAAGGTCGGCGTTTCCGTCGGCAGCGCCGAGCAGGTCTTCGAAGTGGTGAAGAAGGTCGCCGCCAAGGACGGCCTGAACATCCAGGTCGTGGTGTTCAACGACTACCAGCTGCCCAACGCGGCCCTGGCCTCGGGCGACCTCGATGCCAATGCCTTCCAGCACCAGCCCTTCCTGGACAACCAGAACAAGGCACGCGGCTTCGACATCGTGCCCGTGGGCCTCACCATTACCGCGCCGCTGGGCTTCTACTCGCGCAAGATCAAGACGATCGACCAGTTGCCCGAGGGCGCCTCGGTCGGCATCCAGAACGACCCGTCGAACGGCAACCGCGCCCTGCTGCTGTTGCAGTCGGCCGGCCTCATCACGCTGAAACCCGAGGCGGTGAAGAACAACACGGCCACGCCGCTGGACGTGGTTTCGAACCCCAAGAAGCTCAAGCTGGTGCCGCTCGATGCCGCCCAGCTGCCGCGCTCGCTCGACGACCTGGCGATTGCCGCCATCAACAACGACTACGCCGAGAAGGCGGGCCTGTCGCTCAACAAGGATGCGGTCATCAAGGAATCGGCCAGGAGCCCGTACGCCAACCTGATTGCCGTGCGCCGCGCGGACAAGGACAAGCCCTGGGCCAGGCGGCTGGTGGCGGCCTACCAGTCGCCGGAGGTGAAGAGCTTCATCGAGACGCAGTTCAAGGGCTCGCTGGTCCCGGCGTTCTGACTTTCTTTTTCTTCTCCCTCCCCTCCCGGGGGAGGGTTGGGGTGGGAGCAAGCGGCACTCGCAATGGGCGCCCTGCCCGCCCCCATCCCAGCCTTCCCCCAAAGAGGGAAGGAGCAATACAGCGCCGTTCCTGGGTGGGTTATCGGTCCATGAGAAAATGCCCGGTTTCCCCCGAACACAGTCAGGACACCCCATGGACGCAGAACAAATCAACCAGATCGGCGCAACGCTTGCAGACCTGAGCGCCCGGACTGCGGATTTACGGAGGTATCTTTGACTACGATGCCAAAGCTGAACGACTGAGGACAGTCAACGCATCGCTCGAAGATCCCAACGTCTGGAACGACCCCAAGAAGGCCCAGGAACTGGGCCGCGAGAAGAAGTCGCTCGACGACGTGGTCGTCACGCTCGACCGCCTCACCAGCGGCCTGTCGGACAACACCGAGCTCTACGAGATGTCGAAGGAAGACGGCGACCTGGACGGCTTGCAGTCCATTGCCGATGACGCCGCCGCGCTCGAAGCCGACATCAAGCAGCTCGAATTCCGCCGGATGTTCAACAACCCGGCCGACCCGCTCAACGCCTTCGTCGACATCCAGGCCGGCGCCGGCGGCACCGAGGCCTGCGACTGGGCCAGCATGCTGCTGCGCCAGTACCTGAAGTACGCCGAGCGCAAGGGCTTCAAGACGCAGATCGAGGACGAAACCCCGGGCGACACCGCCGGCATCAAGGGCGCGACCATCAAGGTCGAGGGCGATTACGCCTTCGGCCTCTTGCGCACCGAGACCGGCGTGCACCGCCTGGTGCGCAAGTCGCCGTTCGACTCCTCGGGCGGGCGCCACACCAGCTTTGCCAGCATCTTCGTGTACCCGGAAATCGACGACTCCATCGAGATCGAGATCAACCCGGCCGACGTTCGCACCGACACCTTCCGCGCCAGCGGCGCGGGCGGCCAGCACATCAACAAGACCGACTCGGCCGTGCGCCTCACGCACATCCCCACCGGCATCGTGGTGCAGTGCCAGGACGGCCGCAGCCAGCACAGCAACCGCGACGTGGCGTGGAAGCGCCTGCGCTCGCGCCTGTACGACCACGAGATGCGCAAACGCCAGGAAGAGCAGCAAAAGCTCGAGGACAGCAAGACCGACGTGGGCTGGGGCCACCAGATCCGCAGCTACGTGCTGGACAACAGCCGCATCAAGGACCTGCGCACCAACGTCGAAGTCTCGGCCACGCAGAAGGTGCTCGACGGCGACCTCGACGTGTTCATCGAAGCCTCCCTCAAGCAAGGCGTGTAACCGATGAGCCTGACGCACGGGAAGGTCGAAGCCCTGATCTTCGACATGGACGGCACCATGATCGACTCCATGCCCTGGCATGCGCGCTCGTGGGTGGAGTTTGTCGAACGCCACGGCCTGAAGCTCGACGTGACCGACATTCTTGCGCGCACCACGGGCCGCACCGGCGCCGAGTGCATGCGCGAGCTGTTCGAGCGCGAGCTGGCCGACGACGAGTGCCAGGCACTGGTGCACGAGAAGGAAGAGATCTACCGCGCCCTCTTCCACGACAACTTCACCGAGGTGGCCGGCTTCACGGCCTTTGCCAGGGCCGCCGTCGCACGCGGCCTGAAGGTGGCGGTGGGCACGGCCGGCGACCGGCACAACATCGAGTTTGCGATGTCGCGCCTGAAGATGGACCCGCTGCCGCTGGCCATCGTCGGCGGCGACGAAGGCTTTGCCGGCAAGCCCACGCCCGAGATCTTTCTGGAAGCCGCGCGCCGCATCGGCGTGGCGCCCGAGCGCTGCATCGTCTTTGAAGACGCCCCCTTCGGCATCGAGGCCGCGCGCCGCGGCGGCATGCGTGCCGTGGCCGTGTGCAGCACCCATACCGCCGCCGAGCTTGCCGGCCCCCATGTGATTGCCGCCGTTCGCGACTACGACGAACTCGCCCATTCGAATTTTCTGGAGACACTCGATGCTGCTGCAGCGTGACGCCCAAGGGCAACCGATTGCCATTCGCCGCGAAGACTATGCCGCCCCGGCATTCTGGATCGACACCGTCGACCTCACCTTCGACCTCGACCCCGCCAAGACCCGCGTGCTCAACCGCATGCAACTGCGCCGCAACCCCGACGCGCCGGCCCAACCCCTGCGCCTGGACGGCGACGAGCTGAACCTGGCGCGCGTGCTGGTCAACGGCCAGGGCGCATCGTTCCGCATGGAAGGCGACCAGCTCGTGCTGGACGGCCTGCCGTCCGCCGAAGAAGGGACCTTCGAGCTCGAGATCTTCACCACCTGCTGCCCCATCAAGAACACCAAGCTGATGGGCCTGTTCGTGAGCGAAGACACCTTCTTCACGCAGTGCGAGGCCGAGGGCTTCCGCCGCATCACCTACTTTCTCGACCGTCCGGACGTGATGGCGATGTACACCGTGACGCTGCGCGCCGCCAAGGCCGCCTACCCGGTGCTGCTGTCGAACGGCAACCTCGTCGAGCAGGGCGAGCTGCCCGAAGGCCGCCACTTCGCCAAGTGGGTCGACCCCTTCAGGAAGCCCTGCTACCTGTTCGCGCTGGTGGCCGGCAAGCTGGTGGCGCGCGAGCAGCGCATCACCGCGCGCAACGGCAAGGAACACCTGCTGCAGGTGTACGTGCGCGCCGGCGACCTCGACAAGACCGAGCATGCGATGAACTCGCTGGTCAACTCCGTGCTGTGGGACGAAGCCCGCTTCGGCCTGCCGCTGGACCTGGACCGCTTCATGATCGTCGCCACCAGCGACTTCAACATGGGCGCCATGGAGAACAAGGGCCTGAACATCTTCAACACGAAGTACGTTCTGGCCAACCAGGCCACCGCCACCGACGCCGACTACAGCAACATCGAAAGCGTGGTCGGCCACGAGTACTTCCACAACTGGAGCGGCGACCGCGTCACCTGCCGCGACTGGTTCCAGCTGTCGCTGAAGGAAGGCCTCACCGTCTTCCGCGACCAGGAGTTCAGCCAGGACCTGTGCGCCGACGCGTCGGCCCGCGCCGTCAAGCGCATCGAGGACGTGCGCGTGCTGCGCACCGCCCAGTTCCCCGAAGACGCCGGCCCCATGGCCCACCCGGTGCGGCCCGACAGCTACATCGAGATCAGCAACTTCTACACCGTCACCATCTACGAAAAGGGTGCCGAGGTGGTGCGCATGATGCAGACGCTGGTCGGCCGCAAGGGCTTCGAGCGCGGCATCACGCTCTACTTCGAACGCCACGACGGCCAGGCCGTGACCTGCGACGACTTCGCGCAGGCCATTGCCGACGCCAACCCCGATTCCGAACTCGCCCGCCTGCTGCCCCAGTTCAAGCGCTGGTACAGCCAGGCCGGCACGCCGCGCCTGGCCGCCCACGGCGTGTACGACGCGCAGAACCGCAGCTACACCCTGAGCATCGTCCAAAGCTGCCCGCCCACGCCGGGCCAGGCGACCAAGGAACCCTTCGTCATTCCGGTGAACATCGGCCTGCTCGATGCGAGCGGGCGCGAACTGCCGCTGCAGCTCCAGGGCGAAAACGAAGTCACGCGCGGCACCCGCACGCTGGTGCTCTCGCGCGCCGGCGAGCAGATCACCTTCGTCGGCCTCGACGCCGAGCCAGTGCCTTCCATCCTGCGCGGCTTCAGCGCACCGGTGATCCTGGACTTCGAATACACCGACGCCCAGCTGCTCACCCTGCTGGCCAACGACCCCGATCCGTTCAACCGCTGGGAAGCCGGCCAGCGCCTGGGCCTGCGCGCCGCGCTGCAGGGCATTGCAGCGCTGGCGACCGACACCACCCCGGTGCTGAACGACGCCTACATCGACGCCATGCGCAGCGTGCTGCGCAACCCGCAACTCGACGCCGCCTTCAAGGAACTGGTGCTCACGCTGCCTTCGGAAACCTACATTTCCGAGCAGCTCGACGTGGTCGATCCGCAGCGCGTGCACCTGGTGCGCGAAGCCATGCGCGCCCAGCTGGCCACCGCCCTCTTCGAAGACTGGCAGCAGGCCTACGAAGAAAACCACGACACCGGCGCCTACACGCCCGACCCGACCTCGTCGGGCCGCCGCGCGCTGGCCGGCATGGCGCTCAACTTCCTGTGCTTGGCGGCGCGCTCCTCGGGCGACACCGTGTGGCCCGGCAAGACGCTGCAGCGCTTCAAGGATGCCGGCAACATGACCGACCGCTTCAACGCGCTCAATGCGCTGGTGTCGTCGGGCCACACCCTGGCCGCGCAGGCGCTGGCGCGCTTCCATGCCATCTTCAAGGACGAGGCGCTGGTCATCGACAAGTGGTTCTCGCTGCAGGCCGGCGCGCCCGACCGCGGCGGCGACGTCCTGCCGCTGGTCAGGCAGCTGATGAAGCACCCCGACTTCTCCATCAAGAACCCCAACCGCGCCCGCAGCGTGATCTTCAGCTATTGCAGCGCCAACCCCGGCGCGTTCCACCGCCCCGACGCGGCCGGCTACGTGTACTGGAGCGAGCGCGTCATCGAGCTGGACGCCATCAACCCCCAGGTGGCCGCCCGCCTCGCCCGCGCGCTCGACCGCTGGAGCAAGCTGGCCGAACCCTACCGCAGCGCCGCGCGCGAAGCGATTGCCCGCGTGGCGGCCAAGCCCGACCTGAGCAAGGACACCCACGAAGTGGTGACCCGCGCCCTGGCCGGGAATTAAGCTCACCCCCAGGCTTCGCGCACTTCGTGTCGCTTCGCCCACCCCCTCGCCGGGGGCAACACCAGCGGCCCGGCAAAGCCGGTTCCGCGGTGTTTCGCGAACAGACCCCCACATTGCATAGGACATATCCCATGGCACAACAGAAGATTTCCCTCACCCGCTACCTCGTCGAAAAGCAGCGCGCCGACGGCCTCATTCCCGGCCAGCTGCGCCTCTTGCTCGAAGTGGTCGCCCGCGCCTGCAAGAGCATCAGCCAGGCCGTCAACAAGGGCGCGCTGGGCGGCGTGCTAGGCACTGCCGAGAGCGAGAACGTGCAGGGCGAGATCCAGAAGAAGCTGGACATCATCGCCAACGAAGTGCTGATCGAGGCCAACGAATGGGGCGGCCACCTCGCGGCCATGGCCAGCGAGGAAATGGACAGCATCTACGTGGTGCCCAACCGCTACCCGCAGGGCGAATATTTGCTGATGTTCGACCCGCTCGACGGCAGCAGCAACATCGACGTGAACGTCAGCATCGGCACCATCTTCAGCGTGCTGAAGAAGCCCGACGACACCCCCGGCGTGCAGGAAGCCGACTTTCTGCAGCCCGGCACCCAGCAGGTGGCGGCCGGCTACTGCATCTACGGCCCGCAGACCACCCTGGTGCTCACCGTGGGCAACGGCGTGGCCATGTTCACGCTCGACCGCGAGCAAGGCAGCTTCGTGCTCACGCAGGAGGACATCCAGATTCCGGCCGACACCAAGGAATTTGCGATCAACATGAGCAACATGCGCCACTGGGACGAGCCCATGAAGCGCTACATCGACGAATGCCTGGCCGGCAAGGAAGGCCCGCGCGGCAAGGACTTCAACATGCGCTGGATTGCCAGCATGGTGGCCGACGTGCACCGCATCCTGATGCGCGGCGGCGTGTTCATGTACCCGTGGGACAAGCGCGAGCCCGAAAAGGCCGGCAAGCTGCGCCTGATGTACGAGGCCAACCCGATGAGCTGGCTGGTCGAGCAGGCCGGCGGCGCGGCCACCAACGGCAAGCAGCGCATCCTCGACCTGAAGCCCACCAAATTGCACGAGCGCGTGAGCGTGATGTTGGGTTCGCGTAACGAAGTCGAGCGTTTGACCAAGTACCACGCCGAAAAGGCCTGACGGTGTTGCTATAATCCGAGGCTTCGCCGGTGTAGCTCAGTCGGTAGAGCAGCTCATTCGTAATGAGAAGGTCGGGTGTTCGATTCATCTCTCCGGCACCAATTAAAAGCCCCGTTGCTATCAAGCCGATAGCAACGGGGCTTTTTCGTTTGCGTTGTTTTCGGGCACTAGGGGAAATATCTCGACTGGGGAAACCCGAGCCTCTTTGAGCTCACCCACGTGTTAGGTGGCTAACCATCAAACGTCGTGACTCGCGAACTGGCTGCGGACTCGGGCTGAAGATCTCAGCGCAAGCATCTAAAAAAAGCCCGCGGTGGTTCACGCTCTCCGACGGCACGGCAGCGCAGCTGGTCGAAACGTGTTGCCGACTTGACGTGTGCGGACAGCCTCCAATGAGTTGCTTGCAGCAAACTGCTCGAACCGCCTAACCCTCCGGAGCCCGCATGGCCCCCTCCTCCTCCGCGCCCCATCCCCACTACGACCGCCTGATCGCCGCAGCCCGCGCCCTCCCACCGCTCCGCGTCGCGGTCGTCCACCCGGCCAGCGCCGTGTCGCTCGAAGCCGCTTTGGCTTCAGCCGCACTCGGCCTCATCGCCCCAACGCTCATCGGCCCCCGCGCAAAGATCGAAGCTGCAGCACGCGAGGCCAACGCAGACCTCTCGGCCATCCCCATCGTCGACGCCCCTCACAGCCACGCCGCAGCCGATGCCGCCGTCGCCATGGCCTTGCGCGGCGAAGTCGATGCGTTGATGAAGGGCAGCCTGCACACCGACGAGCTGATGGCCGCGGTGGTGCGGCGCGAAGGCGGGCTGCGCACGTCGCGCCGCATCAGTCACTGCTTCGTGATGGACATTCCGGGCCACGCGCAGCCGCTGATCATTTCGGACGCCGCGATCAACATCGCGCCCACGCTCGAAGAGAAGGTCGACATCGTGCAGAACGCGATCGACCTGGCGCATGCGCTGCAGATGCCGGCGGTGCGGGTGGCGATTCTCTCGGCCACGGAAACGGTCAACCCCAAGGTGCCTTCCACGCTGGACGCCGCCGCGCTGTGCAAGATGGCCGACCGCGGCCAGATCACGGGCGCGCAGCTCGACGGGCCGCTGGCCATGGACAACGCCATCGACGCCGAGGCGGCGCGCATCAAGGGCATCGCCTCGCCGGTGGCAGGCCGCGCCAACGTGCTGATCGTGCCCAGCCTGGACGCGGGGAACATGCTGGCGAAGAGCCTCAGCTTCCTGGGCGGAGCCTATGCGGCGAGCATCGTGCTGGGCACCAAGGTGCCGGTGATCCTGACGAGCCGGGCCGACTCGGAGCCGGCCCGCCTGGCCTCGTGCGCGGTGGCGTCCATGCTGGCCAAGGCGGGGCGCGAACGGCTCATCAAGGCGGTGGGCAGAGAAAGGCCACGCCTTGTTGCCATTAAAACAATCCAACTACACCTTGTATGCCAAGGCAGCGCTGATTCGCCATAGGTAGTTCTCCGGCGCCGAAGAACGCCGCGCACACGCGCCAAGCGGCCGCGGAAAGCGCATCATCGCGATGCACGAACCCGTGGTTCAGACTGTGTGCGAGGCAGCATGACAAGGTTCAAGAAGGTCTTGTGGATCGGTGGCGGATTCGCCGTGCTGGGTGCGCTTGCCGCCTACGCGGTGGTCGACGAGCTGAAGACTTCCCGATGGCAATCGGCCTTCTGGCGCGACTTTGCCGGCGGTGCCGGCTTCAGCGTCGGCGCCGGTGCCAGCGATGCCATTCGCTTCCCCCACACGGGGCCCTACGACGAGCGGCTGGGCTACCACGATCTTCCCGACTTCATCCAGCGCCTGGAGCCCCACGGCTACGCCATCACCCGCCAGGCCCGCCTGTCGCCGCGGATGATCGAACTGCAGGAGCGCGGGCTGTTCATGCCCTACCGCGAGAAGAACCAGGCCGGCCTGACCGTGCGCGACTGCCGCAATGCGGCGCTGCTGCACACGCGCGTGCCCCAGCGTGCATACGAGCGCTTCGAGGACGTGCCACCACTGCTGGTGAGCGCCCTGCTGTTCGTCGAAGACCGCCACCTGCTGGACGCGGAGCCGGCGCAGCGCAACCCCGCGCTCGATCCGGAGCGCTTTGCCAAGGCCGCGGTCGAGCAGGGGCTGCGGGTGTTCAACCCGGGGGGGACGGCGACGGGCGGCAGCACGCTGGCCACCCAGATCGAAAAGTACCGCCATTCGCCGCAGGGCCGCACCGCGTCGGTGCGCGAAAAGCTGCGCCAGATGATGTCCGCCTCCGTGCGCGCCTACCAGGACGGCGAGGACACGCTGGCGCGGCGCCGCCAGATCGTCGTCGACTATCTCGACACCGTGCCCCTGGCCGCGCGCCCGGGCATGGGCGAGGTGCACGGCCTGGGCGATGGCCTGTGGGCCTGGTACGGGCGCGACTTCCGCGAGGTCAACCGCCTGCTCGCCGACAACGCGGAAGGGGCGGCGGCGCCCACGCCCGAGGCGCTGCGGCGCCAGGCCGAGGCCTTCAAGCAGGCGCTGTCGCTGATGATCGCGCAGCGCCGCCCGTCGCAGCACCTGCTCGGCGACGGCGCGGGCCTGGCCCGGCTGACCGACAGCTACCTGCGGCTGATGGCCGAGGCGGGCCTGATCGCGCCCTCGCTGCGCGATGCGGCACTGCCGCTGCCGCTGCACCTGCGGCCCGAACTGCCGGCCGCGCCGCGGACCGACTTCGTCCAGCGCAAGGCCACCATCGCGCTGCGCACCCACATCTCCACGCTGCTCGACGTGCCGCGCGCCTATGACCTGGAGCGGCTCGACCTCGAAGCTGAAACCAGCCTGGACGGCGAAGCGCAGGCGCTCGCGGCGCAGGTGCTGGCCGGCCTGCGCACCCCCGCTGCAGCCAAGGCCGCAGGCCTGTTCGGGCCCCATCTGCTCGACCCGGGTGCGGACCCGGCTCCGCTGATCTACAGCTTCACGCTGTTCGAGCGCGGCGCGCAGGCCAACCTGCTGCGCGTGCAGGCCGACAACATCAACCAGCCCTTCGACGTGAACCAGGGCGCGCGGCTGGACCTGGGCTCGACCGCCAAGCTGCGCACGCTGGTGAGCTACCTGGAGCTCGTGGCCGAGCTGCACGCCCGCTGGGCCGGGCTGGGCCCCGCCCAGCTGGCGGCGCTGCCGAACAACCCGCGCGACCCGCTGGGCGCGTGGGCGCGGCAGTACCTGCTGCGCGCCAAGGACCGCCGCCTCACGCCGATGCTCGAGGCGGCCATGGAGCGCAAGTATTCGGCGAACCCGGGCGAATCGTTCTTCACGGGCGGCGGCCTGCACCAGTTCGAAAACTTCGAGCGCTCACGCAACAGCGAATCGATGACGGTGCGCGAAGGCTTCAAGCATTCGGTCAACCTGGTCTTCATCCGCCTGATGCGCGACGTGGTGCGCCACCGCATGTTCGGCGGCACGTCGGACGCCGAGCGCCTGCTGAATGACCCGGCCGACCCGGGCCGGCGCGAGATGCTCGCGCGCTTTGCCGACCGCGAGGGCTCGGCCTTCCTGATCCGCTTCTATCGCAAGTACCAGCACCAGTCGGCCGCGGGCGCCGAAGCGCTGCTGATGCGCAGCCTGAAGCCATCGGCGCCGCGGCTGGCGAGCGCGCTGTTCACGATCGAGCCCGAGGCCAGCGACGCACGGCTCGACGAGCTGCTCGCCCAGCGGCTGGGCAAGGGCGCCGGCTCGCCGCGCGCACTGCGGGCGCTGCGCACCACCTATGCCGGCCTGTCGCTCGGCGATCGCGGCTATGTCGCGCGGGTGCATCCGCTGGAGCTCTGGCTGGTGGGGTTCCTGCGGCGCCACCCTGGCGCAACCCTGGCCGAGGTGCTGGAGGCGAGCGCGAACGAACGCCAGGAGGTCTACGCCTGGCTTTTCAAGACGCGCCACAAGAGCGCGCAGGACAAGCGCCTGCGCGAGCTGGTCGAGCTCGATGCCTTCGCGCAGATTCACCGCTCGTGGCAGCGCCTGGGCTATCCGTTCGAATCGCTCACGCCCTCCTATGCGAGCGCGATCGGCGCCTCGGGCGACCGGCCGGCCGCGCTGGCGGAACTGATGGGCATCATCGCCAACGACGGCGTGCGGCGGCCGGTGCAACGGGTCGGCGCGCTGCACTTCGCGCGCGACACGCCCTACGAGACGCGGCTCGAACCGCGCGACGCCGGCGCCGAACAGGTGCTGCCCCCCGAGGTGGCCGCCACGGTGCGCCGCGCACTGGTCCAGGTGGTGCAGGACGGCACGGCGCGGCGCCTGAAGGATGCGCTCGTGGACGCGAACGGCCGCGTGATCGAGATCGGCGGCAAGACCGGCACCGGCGACCATCGCTACGGGCACAACGGCCGCGGCGGACGGGCGGGCGCCGAGCGCAAGATCAGCCGCTCGGCCACCTTCGTGTTCACGATCGGCGACCGCTACTTCGGCACCATCATGGTCTATGCGAACGAACCGTACGCCGCGCGTTATCGGTTCACGAGCGCGCTGCCGACGCAGCTGCTGAAGTCGCTGGGGCCGCAGCTGCTGCCTGTACTGGAGCGCAGCGGGTGCGGGGGGGATTGAAAGGCATCACGCGCCGTAGATTGCCAGCATGACGACGAAGGTCGCCCACATCGCGACCCATCCCAAGAGGAGCATCCCCACGCGCATATCTCATGCGTAGACACCCGCCCGCGGCCTGACTACGATCCCTCGCCATGAACATCGAGAGACTCAAGGGCAAGCTCGCGTTCCTGCGCGAAGCGGAAAAACTCAAGGACGTGCTGCGCAGCGGCCACACCTCCTCCGGCCGCGCGGAGAGCACGGCCGAGCACAGCTGGCGGCTGTGCCTGATGGCGATGGCGTTCGAGGAAGAGCTGGCCGGGCTCGACCTGTCGAAGGTGCTCAAGCTGTGCGTGGTGCACGACCTGGGCGAGGCCATTCAT
The DNA here is from genome assembly GCF_041154485.1 of Variovorax sp. V93. Taxonomy (NCBI): domain Bacteria; kingdom Pseudomonadati; phylum Pseudomonadota; class Betaproteobacteria; order Burkholderiales; family Comamonadaceae; genus Variovorax; species Variovorax sp. V93. The sequence goes on from NZ_AP028669.1 coordinate 3,943,897, forward strand.
GGCGACATTCCGGCGGTGAGCCAGCATGTGCATCCGGACAAGAGCGAGCGCGAACGCAACGACCTGCTCACACTCATGGCGCCGCTCGACGACAAGCTGCGCACCGAACTGCTGTCGCTCTGGGACGAGTACGAAAACGCTACCTCCCCCGAGGCGAAAGCCGTGAAGGCACTCGACAAGCTCGAGACGATCCTGCAGCACAACCAGGGCGCGAACCCCGCGGACTTCGACTACGCCTTCAATCTCGGCTACGGCAGGAAGCACACGGACACCACGCCGCTGTTCAGCGCGTTGCGCAAACTGGTCGACGACGACACGCGGCGCAGGATGGCCTGAGCACCCCGCAGGTATAAAAAAAACCGATGCCTGCAACAAGTTATCGATGGCTAAGCTGAGGAATCGACGCCTCGAAAAAAAGCGCAAGGGCCACTGCCCGCGCGACGAGGTCCCTTCATCGATCGATCCCCAGTTGCCACACGATGACATCCCTCCTTCCCGATGAACGGCAGGCCGATGACTTGCCTGACGACGCCAACAGCCCTCTTCTCCCTGCACCCGCCGGCCAGTTGACGCGCCGCGCCTTCCTTGCGGAAAGCGGAACGACCGGCATCGCCGGGATCCTGGCGTCCGCGCCCATGGCCGCGTCGGTGGCATCGGCTGCGCAGGCGAATGCCGACGCAGCGCCACCCTCTTCTTCCATGGCCCTTGCCCTGCGCGTCAACGGCAAGCCGCATGCGCAGCAGGTCGATCCGCGCACGACGCTGCTCGACCTGCTGCGCGAGCAGATGGCGCTGCCGGGTACGAAGAAAGGCTGCGACCACGGCCAATGCGGCGCGTGCACGGTGCTCGCCAATGGCCGCCGCATCAACTCGTGCCTGGCACTCGCGCTCTCGCACGACGGGGCGGAGATCACCACCATCGAAGGCCTGGCGCGCGGCAGCGAGCTGCATCCGATGCAGGCGGCCTTCATCAAGCACGACGGGTTCCAGTGCGGCTATTGCACCTCGGGGCAGATCTGCTCGGCCGTGGGCATGCTGCGCGAGGCCGAGCAAGGCGCGCCGAGCCATGTCACGGCCGATGTGCGGCGCACGGGGCCGATGGCGCCGCTGAGCGACGCCGAGATCCGCGAGCGCATGTCGGGCAACATCTGCCGCTGCGGCGCCTACCCCGGCATCGTGGCCGCGGTGCGCGAAGTGAGCCTGGCGATGCCGCGCGCGGCCAGCAGCCGAAGGAGCCGCGCATGAAGCCCTTCGCATTCACCCGCGCCACCGACGCGGACACGGCCGTTCAAGCAGCCACGCAGCCGGGGGCAAGATTCCTGGCCGGCGGCACCAACATCGTCGACCTGATGAAGGAAGGCGTGGAAGCGCCCGACCGGCTGGTGGACATCAACCGCCTGCCGCTGGCGGCCATCGAGGCGCAGCCCGGGGGCGGCCTTCGGCTGGGCGCGCTGGCGCGCAACAGCGACACGGCCAACCACCCCGTGCTGCGCACGCGCTACCCACTGGTGGCGCAGGCCATTCTTGCAGGCGCCTCGGGCCAGTTGCGCAACGCCGCCACCAACGGCGGCAACTTGCGCCAGCGCACGCGCTGCCCCTACTTCTACGACGTGACCCAGCCTTGCAACAAGCGCGCGCCGGGCACGGGCTGCAGCGCGCTGCAGGGCTTCAACCGCAACCACGCGGTGCTGGGCACCAGCGCGAAGTGCATCGCGAGCTACCCGGGCGACATGGCGCAGGCGCTGCACGCGCTCGATGCTGTGGTGCAGCTGCAGGGGCCCTCAGGCCGCAGGACGATTCCGATCGCGCAGTTCCACCGCCTGCCGGGCGAGACGCCCGAGCTCGATGCCAACCTGGCGCCGGGCGAACTGATCACCGCCATCGACCTGCCGGCCGAGAGCGCCCGCTTCGCGCAGCGCTCGCACTACCTGAAGGTGCGCGACCGTGCCAGCTATGCCTTTGCGCTGGTGTCGGTGGCGGCCGCACTCGACATGGAGGGCAGCCGCATCCGGCAGGCGCGCATCTGCCTGGGCGGCGTGGCCCACATGCCCTGGCGCGCGCGCGAGGCCGAGGCGCTGCTGCAGGGCGCCGAGCCCGGCCTGCCGCTGTTCCGACAGGCGGCGGATGCTGCGCTGGCGGGCGCCACGGGCTTCGAGCACAACCGCTTCAAGATCGAACTGGCCAAACGGAGCATCGTGCGCGCGCTGGAAACCACGACGAGGAGCACGGCATGAACAGGCAAGCTCTTCCCCTCATCGGCCAGCCGGTCGACCGCGTGGACGGCCGCCTCAAGGTGACCGGCCAGGCGCGCTATGCAGCCGAGTTTTGCTACCCGGGGCTGGTGTACGGCGTGTCGCTGGGCAGCACCGTGGCGGCCGGGCGCGTGCGCGACATCGACACCGCGGCGGCGGAGCAATCGCCCGGCGTGCTGCTGGTGCTCACGCACAAGAACGTGCCCAAAATGCCACCGCCCGCGCCCGAGACGCCGCAGAACCGCTTCACGCGCGCCACGCCACTGCTGCAGGACACGGCCATTCACCACCACGGCCAGCTCATCGGCTTCGTGGTGGCCGAGACGCTGGAGCAGGCGCGCCATGCGGCCACGCTGGTGAAGGTGAGCTACGACGCGGCAAAGCCGCGCATCGGCTTCGATGCCAACGTCAAGGATGCCTATGCGCCGGCCGCCATCAACGCCGGCTACAAGACCGACACGCGGCGCGGCGACCTCGACCAGGGCCTGCGCGCCGCGGCGGGCACGGTCGACGCGGTCTACAACACGCCCATCGAGCACCACCACCCGATGGAGATGCACGCCACGGTGGCCGCATGGGAGGGCGACAACAGGGTCACGGTGCACCACTCGCTGCAGATGGTGAGCGATGCCGCGCCCGCCATTGCCGCCACCTTCGGCATTCCGCGCGAGAACGTGCGCGTGGTGTGCCCGTTCGTGGGCGGTGGCTTCGGCAGCAAGATCCTCACGCGCGACAACGCAATGCTGGCGGTGCTGGCCGCGCGCCTCGTGAAGCGTCCGGTCAAGCATGTGCTCACGCGGCAGCAGATGTTCATGGTGGTCGGACTGCGCCAGCACAACCGCCAGCACATGCGGCTGGGTGCCGATGCCAGCGGCCGGCTCACGGGGCTGGGCCACGACACCGTCACCCACACCTCGGTGCACGAGGAGTTCGTCGAGCAGACCGGCGTCATCTCGCGGATGATGTACGAGGTGCCCAACTCGCAGGTCACCCACCGCGCCTTTCGCCTCAACGTGCAGACGCCGAAGTGGACCCGCGCACCGGGCGAGGCGCCCGGCAGCTTTGCGCTCGAATCGGCGATGGACGAGCTGGCCGAGCAATTGAAGATCGACCCGGTGGAACTGCGCGTGAGGAACGACGCCAGGACCGACCTGGACACGGGCAAGCCCTTCGGCAGCCGCTCGCTCATCGAATGCATGCGCATCGGCGCCGAGAAATTCGGCTGGAGCAACCGCAGCGCAATGCCGCGCAGCCGCAGGCAGGGCCACTGGCTGGTGGGCTACGGCATGAGCGCGGCATCGCGCGGCGCACCGCATCGCGGCGCCTCGGCCAACCTGCTGCTCACGCGCAGCGGCCGCGACGTGCGCGCGGTGGTGGAGATGTGCGCGACCGATCTCGGCACCGGCAGCTACACCATCATTGCGCAGACCGCTGCCGAAACGCTGGGCCTGCCGCTCGACAAGGTGCAGGTGCGGCTCGGCGATTCGGCCCTGCCGCCCACGCCCGGCTCGGGCGGCTCCTGGGGCGCCAACACCTTCTGCACCGCGGCGCTCGCGGTCTGCGAAGCGGCCAAGCAGCAGCTGCGCGAGAAGGTGAGCCTGCGCTTCGTGCGCGAACCCAGCGTGGCGGAGCTGCTGCAGGCGGCCCAGCTGAACGAATGGCGCGCCAGCAACACGGCCACGCCGGGCGCGGACATCGCCGCCTGGTCGCACTACGCCTTCGGTGCCAACTTTGCCGAAGTGTGGGTCGACGAAGACCTGGGGCTGGTGCGCGTGCCGCGCTACCTGGCGGTGATTGCGGCCGGGCGCATCCTCAACCCCAAGACCGCGGCATCGCAGATCGTCGGCGGCATCGTCTGGGGCATCGGCAACGCGCTGATGGAAGAGTCGGTGCTCGACGAGCGCAGCGGCCACTTCGTCACGCGCACGCTGGCCGACTACCACGTGCCCGTGAACGCGGACATCGGCGACGTGCAGGTGCTCTTCGCGCCCGAAACCGACACCCGGGTCAACCGCATGGGCGTGAAGGGCGTGGGCGAGATCGGCATCACCAGCGTGGCCGCCGCCGTTGCCAACGCGGTCTACAACGCCACCGGGCGCCGCGTGCGCGACCTGCCCATCACGCCCGACAAATTACTGATGCCGGTCCAGGCATGACGAAATAGCCAGGAAGAAGCAAACTCGGAGCCCCTGCAAAGAAGAAAAGGGGCTCCCGATGCACATCCGCGAACTCGCCACCGGCCTGCAGTTTCCCGAAGGGCCGGTTGCCATGGACGACGGCTCCGTGCTGCTGGTCGAAATTGCGCGCGGCACGCTCACGCGCGTGCGGCACGACGGGCTGGTGCAGGTGGTGGCCGACCTGGGCGGCGGGCCGAACGGCGCGGCCATGGGGCCGGACGGCGCGGTGTACGTCTGCAACAACGGCGGCTTTCGCTGGCACACCGAGGCCGACGGCTGCCACCGCCCGGTGGGCCAGGCCGACGATTATTCGGGCGGACGCATCGAGCGCGTGAACCTGGCCACGGGCCGGGCGGAACGGCTCTACGACAAGGCCGACGGCGGCGCGCTCTGCGGGCCGAACGACATCGTGTTCGACGCGCAGGGCGGCTTCTACTTCACCGACCTGGGCAAGACGCGCGAACGCGACATGGACCGCGGCGGCCTGTTCTACGGCCACAGCGACGGCAGCGGCGCGCATGCGATCGCGCGGCCGGTGATGACGCCCAACGGCATCGCGCTGTCGCCCGACGGCCGCACGCTCTACTACGCCGAAACCGAAGGCGCGCGGCTCTGGGCCTTCGACATCACGGCGCCGGGGCGCGTGCGCAAGGACGGCTGGCCTTCGCCGCACGGCGGGCGCATGCTGTGCGCATCGCCGGGCGGGCACTACCAGCGCTTCGACTCGATGGCAACCGATGCGCTGGGCAACCTGTGCGTGGCCACGCTGCTGCATGGCGGCATCACCATCGTCGCGCCCGACGGCAGCAGCTGCGAGCACATGCCGCTGCCCGACCGCTACACCACCAACATCTGCTTTGGCGGACGCGACCTGCGCACGGCCTACGTCACGCTGTCGGGCAGCGGGCGGCTGATTGCCATCGACGACTGGCCGACGCCGGGGCTGAAGCTGAACTTCCAGGTCTGAACGAAGCCCTTGGTCCGGTCCTCAGGACACCACCTGGTAGTACAGGTTCTGCGGGTGCTTCGCCTGCGCGAAGAAGAACCAGCGCTCCGCCAGCAGGCCGGGCGCCTGCACCAGCACCGCCAGCGGCCACGGCCACGCGGCCCCGCTGGCAACGCCCCACAGCAGCAACAGCGAAGGCAGCACGAAGGCCAGCAGCAGGAAGCCGAGCTTCATGTTCTTGAGCGCGGCCAGCGTGGCGCCATGAAAGAACTCGCGTGTGTTGAACGAGCCGGCCGACATGCCCATCGACTTTTGCGTGAGCTTCTCGGCGCGGATGCCGGTGGCCGATTGCAGCGTCGACTTGTGGCGGATCGCCGCGTTGCGCTTGAGCGCCCCACCGCGCGCGGCCCATGCAGCGAGCGTGGCGGCGAGTGCCCAGGGTCCGAACAACTGCACGAAGCGCGACTCGCCCGCCAATGCGGCCAGCGCACAGGCCAGCACCAGCCCCGACGACAGGCCGATGAGCGTGAAGTTGACGACGGTGAGCGGATGCGCCCATTCCTCGATGAAGCGCAGGCAGGCGTAGATCATGGCGGTGCAGTACCAGAGCGCGGCCGCGCCACACAGCACCAGCACCGGCAGCAGCCACGACCATGGCGCGCCGGCGCCGAAGCGCAGCGACAGCCACCACAGCGCCACCAGCGCGATGAAGGCCGGCAGCACGATGACTTCGCGCGACATCCACGAGGTGCGCCACATCAGCACCGCGCGCCATGCGCGGCTCTTGCGGCCCAGGTGCATGAACGAGGCCGCGAGGCCGGCCGCGAGCAGCACTTCGGCCACGCCCAGCGCCAGCGCGAGAAAGCCGGGCGCGGGCGCGAAGCCCAGCAGCACCGCGAGCGCGAGCGCGACGACCAGGCCCTGCGCGGCGCCGGCCAGCGTGGTGAAGAAAAGAATGGAGAACGCGGGATGCATCGGGCTACTCCTGCCCTGCGGTCTGCTGCGTCACGTGGCGCGGCAGGTACTGGTTGGCCGGGCTGGTCTCCCACTCGGGCATCAGCTGGTAGCCGCCGCGTTCGCGGATGGCCTTCGACACTTCGGAGTCCGGATCCTTCACGTCGCCGAACAGGCGCGCGCCGGTGGGGCAGGCCTTCACGCAGGCGGGCTTGCGGTCTTCCTTGGGCAGGTGCTCGTCGTAGATGCGGTCGACGCACAGCGTGCACTTGGTCATGACCTGGCGCTCCTCGTCGAGCTCGCGCGCGCCGTAGGGGCAGGCCCATGCGCAGTACTTGCAGCCGATGCACTTGTCGTAGTCGACCAGCACGATGCCGTCTTCCTTGCGCTTGTAGCTGGCCCCCGTGGGGCACACGGGCACGCAGGGCGGGTCTTCGCAGTGCAGGCAGCTCTTGGGGAAGTGGACCGTCTGCGTGGCCGGGAAGGTGCCGGCCTCGTAGGTCTGCACGCGGTTGAAGAAGGTGCCGGTGGGATTGGCGCCGTAGGGCTGCGCGTCCGCCAGCGGGCCGGCGCTGCCGGAGGTGTTCCACTGCTTGCACGAAGTGACGCAGGCATGGCAGCCGACGCAGACGTTGAGGTCGATGACGAGGGCGAGTTGTTTGGCGAGGGTTTCGCCCGGTTCGGCGCGTACGCTGGCATTTCTCCCTCCCCTTCCGGGGGAGGGCTGGGGTGGGGGCGCGGCGGCTTTCATTGAAGCATGGCGATCGGTTCCAGCGCCGCTGCCCCCACCCCTGCCCTCCCCCGGAAGGGGAGGGAGTAGATCCGGGGACATCAAATCCTTGAGCCACTGCATCATTTCTTCCCCCTCCCCGCAAAGTACGTCAACACGCTCGCCGCCTTCCCCAGCACTCCCGGCGCACTCGGCATGCTCGCCATCTGCGGAAAGCTTTCTTCCGGCTCGCCCGGTTCCGCGGGCCGTATGCGCACGCGCACGTCGTACCAGCCCGCCTGGCCCGTGACCGGATCCGAGTTGCTGATGCGGCCGCTCGCGGTGCCCGCGCAGGGCAGCTCCTCGCTGATCAGGTGGTTGAGCAAAAAGCCCTTGCGCGCCTCGTCCGCACCGGGTGCCAGTTGCCAGGCGCCATCGGCCTTGCCGATCGCGTTCCAGGTCCACACCGTGCCGGGCTCCACCGCCTCGCTGTAGCGCAGCATGCAGCGTACCTGGCCCCACTGGCTCTCGACCCAGCACCAGCCACCGTCGGCAATGCCCGCGGCCTGCGCGGTGAGCGGGTTCACGTGCAGGTAGTTGTGGCTGTGGATCTGCCTGAGCCACGCGTTCTGCGAATCCCACGAGTGGTACATCGCCATCGGCCGCTGGGTGATGGCGTTGAGCGGGTAGGTGTCCAAATCGGTCGAGGCCTCCTCGAGCGGCGGGTACCAGAAAGGCAGCGGATCGAAATACGTGTCGATGCGTTCGCGCAGCGCATCGGGCGGCTGCCGGCCCGCGCTCTTGCCCTGCGCGGCCAGGCGGAAGCTCTGCAGCGTGTCGGAGTACAGCGCCAGCTGCACCGGGTCGTTGCGCTGGCGCCAGCCCTTGTCCTTTGCGAAGTCGAGGTACTCGCGGTTCCAGTTGCGCATGTAGTGCATGGTCTCGGGCATGTGGTACTGGAACACGCAGTTGTTCTGCGCATAGGCCTCCCACTGCTTGGGGTTGGGCTCGCCGCGCAGGTGCTCGGTGCCGTCCTTGCCGCGCCAGCCCATCAGAAAGCCGATGCCCGGCTGCGGCTGGAAGTTGACGACAAAGTCCGGATAACCCGTGAACTTGCGGCCGCCCTCGGGCGTGGTGAAGGCCGGAAACTTCAGGCGCGAGGCCAGCTCGATCAGCACTTCCTGGAAAGGCTTGCACTGGCCGGTCGGCGGCACCACCGGAATGCGCACCGAATCGACCGGCCCGTCGAACTCCGAGATCGGCCGGTCGAGCATGCTCATCACGTCGTGCCGCTCGAGGTACGTGGTGTCGGGCAGCACCAGGTCGGCAAAGGCCACGGTCTCGCTCTGGAAGGCGTCGCACACCACCAGGAAGGGAATCATGTGCTCGCCCTTCTCGTCCTTGCGGTTGAGCATCTCGCGCACGGCCATGGTGTTCATGCTGGAGTTCCAGGCCATGTTGGCCATGAAGATCAGCAGCGTGTCGATGCGGTAGGGGTCGCCCTTGACCGCATTGGTGATCACGTTGTGCATGAGCCCATGGGCCGACAGCGGATGCTCCCACGAGAACGCATGGTCGATGCGGATCGGCGAGCCGTCGGGGTTGATGGCCAGCTCTTCCGGGTTGGCCGGAAAGCCCAGCGGCGCGGCATTGAGCGGCGTGTTGGGCTGGATCATGCCGGGGTCGTTGAAGGCGCGGTAGTTGGGCACGATGTGGCGCGGGTACGGCGCCTTGTGGCGGAAGCCGCCGGGCGCGTCGATGGTGCCGAGCACGCTCATCAGCACCGCCAGCGCGCGCACCGTCTGGAAGCCGTTCGAATGCGCCGCGAGCCCGCGCATGGCGTGGAAGGCCACGGGCCGCGCCTGTGTGGTCGCACGCTTCTTGCCCCAGGCATCGGTCCATGCAATGGGCAGTTCGAAGGCTTGCCTGAGCGCGGTCTCGCCCATCTCGCGCGCGAGCTTGCGGATGCGCTGCGCATCGATGCCGGTGATGGCCTCGGCCCACTCGGGCGTGCAGCTGGCCACGCGATCGCGCAGCAGCTGGAACGAGGGTGCGACGCGCGTGCCGTCGGCCAGCGTGTAGTGACCCTCGAGTGCCGGGTCGCAGCCGTCGGCAATGCCTTCGGGGTAGGCGTTCTTCACGCTGCCTTCGCTCAAGTCCCACACCAGCTTGTTGTGCGGATGGCGGCCGTCGCCGGGCGGCCCGCGCGCGGGGTCCGGGTCGAACGCGAACAGGCCCTGGCGCTCGCAGTCGTCCAGCACCACGAGCTGCGGCGCATTGGTGAAGCGCTTGAGAAAGGCGTGGTCGATCAGGTCGCTCGCGATCAGCTCGTGCAGCAGCGCCATGAACAAGGCGCCGTCGGTGCCGGGCTTGATCGGAATCCATTCGTCGGCAATGGCCGAGTAGCCCGTGCGCACCGGGTTGATCGAAATGAAGCGGCCGCCCGCGCGCTTGAACTTGCTGATGGCAATCTTCATCGGGTTGCTGTGATGGTCCTCGGCCGTGCCGATCATCACGAACAGCCTGGCGCGGTCGAGGTCGGGCCCGCCGAATTCCCAGAAACTGCCGCCGACGGTGTAGATCATTCCCGCGGCCATGTTGACCGAGCAGAAGCCGCCGTGCGCCGCATAGTTGGGCGTGCCGAACTGGCGCGCGAACAGGCCCGTGAGCGCCTGCATCTGGTCGCGGCCTGTGAAGAGCGCGAACTTCTTCGGGTCGGTCGCACGGATCTTGCCGAGCCGCTCGGTGAGCATGTCGAAGGCGCGCTCCCAGCTGATGGGCTCGAACTCCCCGGCCCCGCGCTCGCTGCCGGCCTTGCGCAGCAGCGGCTGCGTCAGGCGCGCGGGCGACACCTGCTTCATGATGCCCGACGAGCCCTTGGCGCAGATCACGCCCTGGTTCAGCGGATGCGCGGGATTGCCGTCGATGTAGCGCACCTCCGGGCCATGCTCGCCATCGCGCAGGTGCACGCGGATGCCGCAGCGGCAGGCGCACATGTAGCAGGTGGTGGTCTTGACCTGGGTGTGGGCCGTGGGCGTGGGGGCGTCGAGCGGATCGTGGACGGGCTCTCGGGACAGGAAGCTGAACACTGGCGGTCCTTCTTTTTTTGCGGGGCTGCGCCGATGTTAGAGAGCCTCGATCAAACGAAAAAGCGGAGAATATCGCTCACGATGACCGGAAAAACAGATCAGCAGCACACCGCCCAGCGGCTTCGCCTCAACCTGCGCCAGCTCGAGGTGTTCGTGGCCACGGCCCGGGGCGGCAGCACGCGCGCCGCGGCCGACCGCGTCGCGCGCTCGCAGTCGGCCGCGAGCAGCGCACTGGCCGACCTGGAGTCTTCCGTCGGCGCCCTGCTGTTCGACCGGCTCGGCCGCCGCCTGGTGCTCAACGAGAACGGCCGCGCGCTGCTGCCCAGGGCCCAGGCCCTGCTCGACCAGGCCGGCGAAGTGGAGGCGCTGTTCAGCGGCGAGCATGCGGCGCCGCTGCGCGTGGCAGCCAGCTTCACCATCGGCGAATACCTGCTGCCCGAGCGCGTATCGCAATGGACGGCGCTGCATCCGCAGAGCCAGGTGCACCTGCACATCGCCAACACGCGCGACGTGATCGAGGCGGTGGCGGGGTTCGATGTCGACGTCGGCTTCATCGAGGGGCCGCAGACCCACCCCGACCTCGTGGTGCGCGCATGGCGCGAGGACGAGCTGGTGATCGTGGCCGCGCCGGGGCATCCGCTCGCCAGGCGCATCGCCACGCACCACCAGCTCTCGCAGGCCACCTGGGTGCTGCGCGAGCACGGCTCGGGCACGCGCCAGGTCACCGATGCGTGGCTGATCCAGAATCTGGAACAGGTGCGCGTGGGCTTCGAGCTCGGCAGCACCGAGGCCATCAAGCGCGTGGTGGCCTCGGGCACCGGGCTGGCCTGCCTCTCGCGCTACACGGTGGCGCAGGCGCTGGAAGACGGCCACCTGATCGAGCTGCGCACGCGGCTGCCGGCGGGCATGCGGCGGCTGGCCACGGTGATGCATCGCGACAAGCTGCTCGGCCGCGCCACCGCCGATTTCCTGCGGCACTGCGGGGCGACGGTGCCGCGCATGCCGGCCGCGCGCTAGGCTGCGCAGCGCCGCTCAGGCCGGCCGCGACAGCAGGTGCACGTACTCGTACTGCGCCGTGTTGATGGTCGAGACGCGGTACTCCACCGGCTTGTCGCCGAAGCTGAGCGCGGTGCGCCGCACCTCCATCACCGGCGCGCCCGGCGCCACGCCAAGGATGCGCACCACGCTGCGGTCGGCCGCGATCGCGCGTGCACGCTCGCGCGCCAGCGTCACCGTGATGCCGAACTCGGTCTGGTAGAGGTGGTAGATGGTGCTCGGCCGTTCGCGAAAGCGCTTCTCGGTCAGGCCCTTGAACAGCAGCGCCGGCAGCGTGAGCCGGTCGTGGATCACCGCCCGGCCCTGCAGCAGCAGCCGGTTGTCGATCTGGATGGCGGGCTCGCCGGTTCGCAGGCCCAGCGCCTGCGCGGGCTCCTCGTCCATGCGCACGCGCTCGAAGGCGACGAACTCCACCTGCGGCGCCTGCCGGAGACCGTCGCTGCGCTCCACATGGAAGAACTGGAACATGAAGCGGTCGTCGTTGTGCACTGCAACGAAGGTGCCGCGCCCCTGCCGCCGCACGAGGATGTGCTCGGCCACCAGGTCGTCGGTGGCGTGGCGCAGCGTGCCGATCGACACGCCGAGCGCCGCCGCCAGCTCGCTCTCGCTCGGCAGCACGCTGCCGGCCGCGCAGCGTCCCGATTCGATGGCGCGCAGCAGCGAGCGCTTGACGAGCCGGTAGAGCGGCGCGCCCGCGGACTCGGCGGAAATCGGTTCGAACGCGGAGATGTCTGTCGAGCGGGGCATGGCGCATTGTGGCGGCCGGATCGCGATTCATCCAAGTCATCCATATGACCTGTTTGACACGCGGAGACGCGCACTCGGACACTGGCCCGGCTGCAAATTCTCAGCGAGTCACAACAGGAGACAACGATGATTCATTTCGTTCTGCATGACGCGAAGGACACGGTCGCGGTCGTGGTGGTGGAAGGCGTCAAGGCCGGCATGTCGCTCAGCGGCTGGATCATGGACGAGGACCGCATGACCAGCGTCGATGCGCGCCAGGACATCCCGATTGGCCACAAGGTCGCCCTCAAGGACATGGCGCCCGGCGACACGGTGTGGAAGTACGGCATCGACATGGGCAAGGTGGTGGCGCCGATCAAGGCCGGCGAGCACGCGCACGTCCAGAACATCAAGACCAAGCGCTGGTAGGCCCCTGCCCCGCTTCGCCAATTCCACATCACCACGAACCCGAAAGCACAGCATGTCCATCATTTCCAAAGACACCACCTTCCTCGGCTACCGCCGCGAAAACGGCCGCGTCGGCGTGCGCAACCACGTCATCATCCTGCCGCTGGACGATCTCTCCAACGCGGCCGCCGAGGCGGTGGCCCACAACATCAAGGGTGCGCTCGCCATTCCGCATCCCTACGGCCGCCTGCAGTTCGGCGCCGACCTGGAGCTGCACTTCCGCACGCTGATCGGCGCGGGCTGCAACCCGAATGTGGCGGCGGTCGTCGTCATCGGCATCGAGGACAGCTGGACGCAGAAGGTGGTCGACGGCATCGCCGCCACGGGCAAGCCGGTGGCCGGCTTCGGCATCGAGGGCCATGGCGACCACGACACCATCCTGCGCGCGAGCAAGGTGGCGCGCGAGTTCGTGCAGGCCGCGAGCGAGAAGCAGCGCGAGCCCTGCGGCATCCACGAACTCTGGGTCTCGACCAAGTGCGGCGAGAGCGACACCACCTCGGGCTGCGGCTCCAATCCCACCGTGGGCAACGCCTTCGACAAGCTCTACGAGACCGGCAACACGCTGGTGTTCGGCGAGACCTCCGAGATCACCGGCGGCGAGCGCATCGTGGCCGAGCGCTGCCGCACGCCCGACGTGAAGGAGCGCTTCATGTTCATGTTCAACCGCTACCAGGACATGATCAACCGCCACAAGACCAGCGACCTGTCGGACTCGCAGCCCACCAAGGGCAACATCGCGGGCGGCCTGACGACCATCGAGGAAAAAGCGCTCGGCAACATCCAGAAGATCGGCAAGAAGTGCATGGTGGACGGCGTGCTCGACAAGGCCGAGATGCCCACCGGCCCGGGCCTGTGGTTCATGGACTCGTCCAGCGCGGCGGCCGAGATGGTGACGCTGTGCGCCGCCTCGGGCTACGCGGTGCACTTCTTCCCCACGGGCCAGGGCAACGTGATCGGCAACCCGATCCTGCCGGTCATCAAGATCTGCGCCAATCCGCGCACCGTGCGGCTCATGAGCGAACACGTCGACGTCGACACCTCGGGCCTGCTGCAACGCGAGATGACGCTCGACCAGGCCGGCGACCAGCTGCTCGAATGCATGCTACGCACCGCCAACGGCCGGCTCACCGCGGCCGAAGCGCTGGGCCACCGCGAGTTCGTGCTGACGCGGCTGTACGAGTCGGCCTGACGGCGCCCGCGCAACGGAAAGCATCATGAAGCGAATAGTGATTGCGGAGTTCATGGACGCCGCCGCGGTTGCGCAACTGCGCGAGCGGCACGACGTGCTCCACGACGTCGCCCTGGTGGACGACGGCGCCCGGCTCTACCAGGAAGCGAAGTGGGCCCATGCGCTCATCGTGCGCAACCGCACGCAGGTGCGCGGCGAGCTGCTGGATGCGCTCACGCAGTGCACGGTGGTGGGCCGCCTGGGCGTGGGCCTCGACAACATCGACGTGGCGGGCTGCGAAGCACGCGGCATCCGGGTGATTCCGGCCACGGGTGCCAATGCACTGAGCGTGGCCGAGTACGTGATCGCGAGCGCGATGATGCTGCTGCGCGGCGCCTACGGCTCCACCGCCGCGGTGGCCGCGGGGCGCTGGCCGCGCAACGCGCTGTCGAACGGGCGCGAGCTGGCGGGCAAGACGCTCGGGCTGGTCGGCTTCGGCGCCATCGGGCAGCTGACGGCGCGGCTCGCGCGGGCGCTGGGCATGCGCACGGTGGCCTTCGACGCCATGATGGACGGCAGCCACCCGGCCTTCGCCGCAACGGGCACGCAGCCGCTGGGCCTCGACGCGCTGGTGGCGCAGGCCGACGTGGTGAGCCTGCACCTGCCGCTGGTGGACGGCACGCGCAACCTGTTCCACGCGGCGCGCATCGCGGCCATGAAGGGCGGCGCGGTGCTGGTCAACACCTCGCGCGGCGGCATCGTCGACGAAGCCGCCGTGGCGCTTGCGCTGCGCGAAGGCCGGCTCGGCGGCGCGGCGCTCGATGTGTTCGAGGCCGAACCGCTGGCGGCCAGCCCGCATTTCGTGGACTGCCCCAATCTGCTGCTGACACCGCACATCGCAGGCGTGACGGCCGAGTCGAACGAGCGCGTGAGCAGCCTGATTGCGCAGAAGGTGCTGGAGGCGCTGGAACCATGACGATGCTGAGTCTTCAGCAGGCGCGCGACGCCGTGGCCGCGGCACTGCGCGCGGCCGGCGCGAACGATGCGACGGCGGCGGCCGCCGCGCGTGCGCTGGTGCTGGCCGAGGCGCAAGGCATGGGCTCGCACGGGCTCTCCCGCGTGGCCCAGTACGCCACGCACCTGCGCAACGGCCGGGTGAATGGCAGCGCGGTGCCGGCGCTGCGCCGCCAGAAAGGCGCGGCGGCGCTGATCGATGCGCACGAGGGCCTGGCCTTCGCGGCCTGCGAGATGGCCGTTGCCGAGGCCATCGGCCGCGCGCGCGACTTCGGCATTGCGATTGCGGGCGTCACGGGCAGCCACCACTGCGGCGTGGTGGTCGACCATTTGCGGCCGGTGGCGGAGGCCGGCATGGTCGGGCTCGGCTTTGCCAACTCGCCGGCCGCGATGCCGGCGGCCGGCGGGCGCCATCCCATCTTCGGGACCAATCCGGTGGCGGCGATCTTTCCGCGCCGCGGTGCGCTCCCCCTCGCCATCGACCTGAGCCTGTCGGAAGCGGCGCGCGGCAAGGTCATGGTGGCCGCGAAGCAGGGCAAGGCCATACCGGCCGGCTGGGCCGTCGACCGCAACGGCCTGCCGACCACCGACGCGCAGGCGGCGCTCGAAGGCTCGATGCTGCCCATCGGTGCGGCCACCAGCCCCAAGGGCGCGATGCTGGCACTGGTGGTCGAGCTGCTCGTCACTGCGCTGATCGGTGCGCAGTTCGGCTTCGAGGCCTCGAGCTTCTTCGAGGATGCCGGCAACCGGCCGCGCATCGGCCAGGCCTTCATCGTCATCGACCCCGGCGCGCTCGCGGGCTCTGCGAGCTACCTCGACCGCGTCGAGGTGCTGGTGGCCGAGATGCTGCGCGACGACGGCGTGCGCCTGCCCGGCGCGCGGCGCGAGGAACTGCGGCTGCGCGCCGAGGCAGGGGGCATCGAGGTGCCCGAGGTGCTGCTCGCGCAGTGGCGAAGCTAGGCGCCACTACCCCACACAACAACAGGAGACAACACGATGAAACGACGCGAATGGATGCAGGGGACCGCCGCCCTGGCGGCGACGGGATCGCTGGGCTCGCTGATACCGGTGCTGGCCCGGGCGCAAGGCGGCGACTACCCCCGGCCGGACGCCACGCTGCGCTACGTGGTGCCCTTTCCCCCGGGCGGCCTGACGGACGTGATGGCGCGGCAGATCGGCCAGCAATTGGGCGAGCGCTGGAAGGTCAACGTGCTGGTGGACAACCGGCCCGGCGGCAACGGGCAGATCGGCGCCGACCTCGTGGCCAAGGCGCCGCCCGACGGCAACACGCTGCTCGCGGTCACGCTCACGCATGCGGCCAACGTGACGCTGTTCCCGAAGTCGCCGTTCAGCTTCCAGAAGGACCTGCGGCCGGTGGCGCTGCTGGCCGGCAGCCCGATGCTGGTCGTGGTGCCCGTGGCCAGCCCCATCCAGGACCTGAAGGGCCTGGCCGCGGCGGCGAAGGAGCGCAAGCTCAACGCCGGCTCCAGCGGCAACGGCACGCCGCCCCACCTGACGCTCGCGCTCTTCAACGACCTCAACAAGTCGAGCATCCAGCACGTGCCCTACAAGGGCGGTGCGCCCTGCATCACCGATCTCATCGGCAGCCAGCTCGACGTGGTGTTCTCGAACCTCCCGGAGTCGATCGCGCACGTGAAGGGCGGCAAGCTGCGCGCGCTCGCCATCGCGAGCAAGGCCCGCTATCCGCTGCTGCCCGAGGTGCCGACCACCGCCGAAGCCGGCATGCCCGCGCTGCAGGTGGAGAACTGGACCGGCATGATGGTGCCGGCCGGCATGCCCGATGCCGCGGTGCAGAAGCTGGGCGCGGAGGTGGTGAAGATCCTCGCGCAGCCCGGCCTCGACGAGCGCATGCGCCAGCAGGGCTTCGTGATCGATGCGCGCGGGCCGGACCGCTTCGCGCCGTTCCTGGCCGACGAGATCGCGCGCTGGGCGCACGTCATCAAGGCCGCGTCTATCCAGCCTGGCTGAGCAGCCGCGCCGTGTGGCGCGCGATCACGGCCTCTTCGTCGGTGCGCAGCACCCAGGCGCTCACGGGGCTTTCAGGCGTCGTGAGCCGTGCATGGCCCGCGCGGTTGGCCGCTGCGTCGACACGCAGGCCGAGCCAGCCGCATTCCTCGAGGATGCGCTCGCGCAGCGCGGCGGCGTTCTCGCCGATACCGCCGGTGAACACGATGGCGTCCACGCCGCGCAGCGCCGCGGCCAGGCTGCCCATGTGCTGCACCACCTGCTCGGTGAAATGCGCGATGGCTTCGGCCGCGGCGGGCGCGGCCGAAGCCTCCAGCTCGCGCATGTCGCTGGAAATTCCCGACAGCCCGAGCAGGCCCGACTCGCGGAACAGCAGCTTCTCGACACCGTCCACCGACATGCCCTGCGAGCGCATCAAATACAGCACCACGGCCGCATCGAGGTGCCCGCAGCGCGTGCCCATGGTGAGGCCGTCGAGCGGCGAGAAGCTCATCGTCGTTGCCACCGACCGCCCCTCGGCCATGGCGCACATCGACGCGCCATTGCCCAGGTGCGCGACGATCACGCGCTGGCGTGCGAGCTGCGGCGCCAGCTGCGCGAACTGCGTCACGATCGACTCGTAGGACAGGCCGTGGAAGCCGTAGCGCCGCACGCCCGCGTCGTGCAGCGCGCGCGGCAGCGCGAAACGGCGGTTCACATCGGGCTGGGTCGCATGGAAGGCGGTGTCGAAGCACGCCACCTGTGGCACGCCATCGAAAGCCTTCATGGCGGCGCGCACGCCCGCGAGGTTGTGCGGCTGGTGCAGCGGCGCGAGCGGCTCGAGCGCGGCCAGCTCGGCAAGCACCGCATCGTCGATGCGCACCGGCTCTATGAAGTTGGCGCCGCCATGCACGATGCGATGGCCGACCGCTGCGATGCGGCCGCCCTCGCCCTGCTGCGCATGCCATGCGAGCAGCGCGGCCAAGGCGCCCTGGTGCGAGCGGCTGCCGCCTTCCAGCGCCGCATCGTGCAGCGTGCGGCCCTCCGCATCGCGCACCCGCAGCCGCGCCTTCAGCCCCGCGCCCAGGCCGTCGGCCTGGCCCGACCAGCGCGCGGCGGGCAGCGCACCGCCCTCGCCGGGCGCATCGAACAGCGCGACCTTGATCGACGACGACCCGGCATTCAGCGTGAACAGCGATTCGCTCAAACGTAGTCCTTGTACTTGTCGAGGAAGCGCACCGGCTTGGACAGCGCATCGCGGCGGAACGGATCGCCGAGCTCGCGGGTGCACATGATCTCGATCACGCAGGTCTTGCCCTGGTTCATCTGCATGTCGATGGCCTTCTTGAGGGCCGGGCCCACGTCTTCGAGCCTGTCGACCACAATGCCCTCGGCGCCCATGGCCTTGGCGATGCCCGCGAAGCTCTCGCTCTCGAGCTCGCCCGCGACGAAGCGGCGGTTGTAGAAGTCGACCTGGTTCTTCTTCTCGGCGCCCCACTGGCGGTTGTGGAAGACCACGGCCGTCACCGGAATGTCGTGCCGCACGGCAGTCATGATCTCGACCATGCTCATGCCCCAGGCGCCGTCGCCGGCATAGGCTACCGCCGGGCGGTCGGGCGCCGCGCACTTGGCGCCGATCATGGTCGGCAGCGAGTAGCCGCAGTTGCCGAAGCTCATCGGCGCGAAGAAGCTCCTCGGCTCCTCGAAGCGCAGGTAGCTGTTGGCAATGGCGTTGATGTTGCCGATGTCGGTGGAAACCATCACGCGCGGCGGCATGGCCTTCTCGAGCTCGCGCAGCACCTGGCGCGGGTGCAGGTAAGTGCCGCCGGTGGGCGTCTTCTCGCCCTTGGCTTCCTCGATGGCGTCGAGGCTGAACTGGTCGCGCTCGTGGGTCCACTCGTCGAGCTCTTTTTCCCACGCGGCCTTCTCGGCCTGGATCTTGTCGGCGCGCTGGGCCTTGGTAGCGTCGCAGGCGAGCGTCTTGCCCTGCAGGCGCCTGAGCAGTTCCTTGGCCGTGGCCTTGGCGTCGCCGTGGATGCCGACGGTGATCTTCTTCACGAGGCCCAGGTTGGTGTGGTCGGCCTCCACCTGGATGATCTTCGCGTCCTTCGGCCAGTAGTCCATGCCGTGCTGCGGCAAGGTGCCGAAGGGCCCCATGCGCGAGCCGAGCGCAAGCACCACGTCGGCCTGCGCGATCAGCTTCATTGCGGCCTTGGACCCCTGGTAGCCGAGCGGGCCGGCCCACAGCGGATGGCTCGCGGGGAACGAGTCGTTGCGCAGATAGCCGTTGGCCACGGGTGCGCCCAGGCGCTCGGCCAGCGCCTTGCACTCCTCGACCGCATCGCCCATCACCACGCCGCCGCCCGAAAGGATCACCGGGAACTTCGCCGAGGCCAGCAGCTCGACGGCCGCGTTCAGGCTCATCTCGCCGCCCGCGCCGCGCTCCACGCGCATGGGCTTCGGGATCTCGGTGGTGATCTCGCCATAGAAATAGTCGCGCGGAATGTTGAGCTGCGTCGGGCCCATCTCGGAGATGGCGCGGTCGAAGCAGCGCGCCGTGTACTCGGCCATGCGCTTGGGGTTGTTCACGTGGCCCTGGTACTTGGTGAACTCCTGGAACATCGGCAGCTGGTTGGCTTCCTGGAAGCCGCCCAGGCCCATGCCCATGGTGCCGGTCTCGGGCGTGATCATCACCACCGGGCTGTGCGCCCAGTAGGCGGCCGCGATGGCCGTCACGCAGTTGCTGATGCCGGGGCCGTTCTGGCCGATCACCACGCCGTGGCGGCCCGACACGCGCGCATAGCCGTCGGCCATGTGGGCGCCGCCCTGCTCGTGCACCACCGGGACCAGGCGGATGCCGGCGGGCGCGAAGATGTCCATCGCGTCCATGAAGGCCGAGCCCATGATGCCGAAGATGTCGGTCACGCCGTTGGCGACCATGGTCTCGACGAAGGCCTCGGAGGGCGTCATCTTCTGCACGCCGGCGACGGCTTCGCGGGTGGGTGCGGCGGGTTGCTTCTGGCTCATGGAAGGCGTCTCCTGAAGGGGATGGGGCGGTCTGCGGGTTTCAAAAGCCGGAACGGGTTGTTCCGAATTTCTTTCCGGCGGAATATAGGTCGGCAAGGCCTTGGCGTCAAACAATTTACAAAAATCGGTACGCCTTGTCTTGTTTTTTGTAAAAAGACTATGATCCGCCCCATGAAGATCGTCAAAGGGCTTGTGCCCGAAATCCCTGAGCCGGCGCCGGGCGACACGCCCACCATGCGCCTGTTCGGGCTGCTCGAAGTCATGGCCGCCAAGGACCAGCGCTACTCGCTGCAGGGCCTGGTGGAAGAGACCGGCATGCCCAAGCCCACCCTGCACCGCATGCTCCAGCAGCTCGAAGGCGCGGGCCTGCTGCAGCGCGAGGGCGACGGCCGCCACTACGGCATCGGCACGCGGCTGCGGCGGCTGGCCGAGAACCTGCTGCTCAACGACAGCCTCCACGGTGCGCGCCATACGGTGCTGCGTCAACTGGTGGAGGAAATCGGCGAGAGCTGCAACCTCACCGCGCTCTCGGGCAGCGAGGTGGTGTACCTCGACCGCGTGGAAACCGCCGCGCCGCTGCGCTTCTACCTGCACTCGGGCTCGCGCGTGCCGGTGCACTGCTCGGCCAGCGGCAAGATCTTTCTCGCGCAGATGAGCGCGGCGCAGCGCCGCCGCCTGCTCTCCAACGCGCCGCTGGAGCCCTACACGCCCCGCACGCTGACCGACCCCGACGCGCTCGAAAAGGAAGTGCAGCGCGTGCGCAAGGACGGCTTTGCCATCGACAACGAGGAGTTCCTGCCCGGCCTGCTGTGCATTGCCGCGCTGGTGCCTTCGGGCGACGACGGCCCCTCGAACCTGTGCATCGCGGTGCAGGCGCCGGTCATGCGGCTCGATGCCGCGAAGGCCAAGACGCTGCTGCCCGCGCTGCAGCGCGCCGCCCAGGCGCTGAGCCGCATCGATGCCGACGCGGGCACCACCAGCCGCGCGCAGGCCTGACCACTCCATTTCCTTCGAAAGCCCACCGTGACCGACATCGCAGACCTTCGGCCCGACCGCATGCTGAGCGTGCGCGAGGTGTTCGGCATCGACACCGAGCTGCAGGTGCCCGCCTTCAGCGAGCGCGACGACCACGTGCCCGAGGTGGATGCGGTCTACCGCTTCAACCCCGACGTGACGCTCGCCATCCTCGCGGGCTTCATGCGCGACCGGCGCGTGATGGTGCAGGGGCTGCACGGCACCGGCAAGTCGAGCCACATCGAGCAGGTGGCGGCGCGGCTGAACTGGCCCTGCGTGCGCCTGAACCTCGACGGCCACATCAGCCGGCTCGACCTTGTCGGCAAGGACGCGGTGGTGCTGCGCGAAGGAAAACAGGTCACCGAGTTCCAGGAAGGCATCGTGCCGTGGTCGCTGCAGCGGCCGGTGGCGCTGGTGTTCGACGAGTACGACGCGGGCCGGCCCGACGTGATGTTCGTCATCCAGCGCATCCTGGAGCGGGACGGCAAGTTCACCCTGATGGACCAGAACAAGGTGCTGCGCCCGCACCCCTTCTTCCGGCTGTTCGCCACCGCCAACACGGTGGGCCTGGGCAACCTCAACGGCCTGTACCACGGCGCGCAGCGGCTCAACCATGCGCAGATCGACCGCTGGAACATCGTGGCCTCGCTCAACTACCTGCCGGCCGATGAAGAGATCGCGATCGTGCAGGCGCGCGTGCCGTCGCTGGCGGGCGATGCGGGCCGCACGCTGGTCGCATCGATGGTGGCCGTGGCCGATCTCACGCGCAAGGGCTTCGCGGCCGGCGACCTCTCGACGCTGATGTCGCCGCGCACCGTGATCACCTGGGCCGAGAACGTCGAGATCTTCAGGGACCCGGCGCTCGCGTTCCGCCTGTCCTTCGTCAACAAATGCGACGACGCCGAGCGGCCGCTCGTGGCCGAATATTTTCAGCGCTGCTTCGACCAGGAGCTGGAGGAGTCGCACCAGCTGTCGCCGGGACCGCGCGAATGACCGAGGCACCTGCCCCCGCTACCGCATCGGCCAGTGCCATGCAGCGCCGCGTGCGGCAGGAGGAGCAGGTCGCCGAACTCTGCGCGGGCGTGGTGCGCGCCTTCAGCGGCGAGCGCGAGCTGCACTTTCGCGGACGGCGACTGCATCGCGGCCGCGTGGCGCTGCCGTGGTTCGCGCCGCACCTGCATCCCTCGCCCGAGACCGACGACCTCGCCTCCTTCCGCGGCGTGGCCGACGGATTGGCGCTGCGGCTCACGCTGTCCGATGCCGCGCTGCACGAAAGCCTGCGGCCCGAAGAACCGGTCGAGCGCATGCTGTTCGAGATGCTCGAGCAGTTCCGCGCCGAAGCGCTCGTACCCGAGGTCATGGCGGGCATGCGGCGCAACCTGCGGCATCGCCATGAACAGTGGTCGCTGGCCTTCCACCATTCGGGGCTGACCGACACCGCGCGCGGCCTGCTGCTCTATGCCGTGGCGCAGATCTGCCGCGCCCGCGTGAGCGGCCAGCAGGTGGTGGAAGAAACCGAGGACATGCTCGAAGCCACGCGCTTCGCGCTCGCGCCGCTGATCGGCCACCAGCTGGCAGGTTTGCGCCGCGACCGTGCCGACCAGGCTGCCTATGCCGTGCACGCACTCGCCATCGCGCGCACCGTCGCCGCGATGCTGCACGAGGCCGGCGAGGACAGCAGCGACGCGCGCGGCCCGCATGTGGACGACAAGCGCAGCGTGTTCATGCTCGTCGCCGACATGGACCGCGAGATCATCGAGCGCTTCACCACCGCCGAATCGGGCCGCAGCGCCGTGCTCGACGACGCGGGCGGCGCCTACCGCGTCTTCACCGCCGCCTACGACCGCGAGCACGACGCCGCCGCGCTGGCGCGCAAGGAAGTGCTCGCCGGCCACCGCGAAAAGCTCGACCGCCGCATCGCCGCGCAGGGCGTGAACATCGCCCGCCTTGCGCGCGAGCTGCGTGCCCTGCTGTCCGACCCGACACGCGACGGCTGGGACGGCGGCCAGGAGGAAGGCCTGGTCGACGGCCGCCGGCTCGCGCAGCTGGTGGCCTCGCCCACCGAGCACCGCCTGTTCCGCACCGAGCGCATGGAGCCGGTCGCCGACTGCATCGTGACCTTCCTGATCGACTGCTCGGGTTCGATGAAGGAGCATGCCGAATCGGTCGCGATGATGGCCGACGTGTTCGCGCGCGCGCTCGAGCAGGCCGGCGCGGCCAGCGAGGTGCTGGGCTTCACCACCGGCGCCTGGAACGGCGGCCGTGCGCAGCGCGAGTGGGTGCGCGCCGGCAGGCCGCCTCACCCCGGCCGCCTCAACGAGCGCTGCCACATCGTCTTCAAGGCCGCCGCCACGCCCTGGCGCCGCGCGCGCCCCGCGATGGCCGCACTGCTGAAGGCCGACTTATTCCGCGAAGGCATCGACGGCGAGGCGGTCGACTGGGGCTGCGCGCGCCTGCGCCAGCGACCCGAGGCGCGCAAGCTGCTGCTGGTGATTTCCGACGGCTCGCCGATGGACAGCGCGACGCACCTGGCCAACGACGCGCACTACCTCGACCACCACCTGCGCGACGTGGTGGCGCGGCAGGAACAGCGCGGCGATATCGAGATCGCGGGCATCGGTGTCGGGCTGGACCTGAGCCCGTACTACAGCCGCAGCCATGTGCTCGACCTTGCGACGTCTACCGGCAACACGATCTTCCGCGAAGTGACCGGTCTCATGGCGGGGCGGTATCGGCGCTGAAGCCTGCCTGGGGCGCTGCTGTTCAGGGCGCGCTCCCGCCGACGGGGTACACGGCGAAGCGAATGTCCCCCGCCCTTCGGGCTCCTCCTTGATTTCGCTGCGCAAGGCACCCCATCGGCGTGATCGTTGTTCGGAGCGGTCGTTGATCAGCGGTACACGAGCAGCGTGCCCTGTGCACAGGGCATCGGGTGCTCCCCGCAGCGAAATCAAGGAGGAGGCCGCTGGCCGGGGGACATTCGCGGAGGGGAGTACCCGGTGGCCTGTGCACGCGCCCTGAAAGAAGCAAAACCTGAAACGTTTAGAACTACATCCAAGTCCCCGATTGACAAAGCGGACGATCAGTTCAAACATTGCGTCTCATATCCAGGAACAACGTTCCAATATTTGGAACATCCGGAGCCCCATGGATTCCACCCTCGCCAAAGGCCTTGCCGCCATCGAATGGATGACGCGGCAACAGCGCGACTGCCGCGTCACCGACCTGGCCCAGGCCTTCGGCATGGCGCGCAGCAATGCGCACCGCACGCTGCAGACCCTGGTCGATTGCGGCTGGGCCGTGCAGGACCCGGGCACCAGCGCCTACCGCCCGAGCCTGCGCCTGTTCGAACTGGGCGCGCTGGTGTCCGAGGCCACCGACATGGGTTCGCTGCTGCGGCCGCACCTCGCCGCGCTGGCGCAGCAGACCGGCGAGACCATCCACCTTGCAGTGCTCGACGGCGCCGAGATCGTCTACCTCGACAAGTTCGACAGCCCCCTGCCCGTGGCCGCCTACTCGCGCATCGGCGGCCGGGCGGCGGCGTATTGCGTGGCCTCGGGCAAGGCCCTGCTCGCCGCGGCCGCGCCGGACCTTTCCGCGCTGCACGAGCGCCTCGGCACGCTCGCGGCGCACACGAAGCACAGCATCACCAGCTTCGATGCCCTTCTCTCGGAACTCGAACGCACGCGCGTTCGCGGCTATGCGGAAAACCGCGAGGAATGGCGCCTGGGCGTCTGCGGTCTCGGCGTGCCGGTGTTCAACGCGCGCGGCGAGGCGGTCGCGGCCGTCGGCATGAGCGTGCCCTCGATCCGCTTCGCGCGGACGCAGGCGCGCGGACTGGCCGACCGCCTCATGGCCTGCGCGCGCGACGCGAGCGTCACGCTCGGCTACCGGGCAAGCCCGGTGCCGGCCTCGGCGCCGCTGCCGGCATCCACCACAAGGAGAAGGAGACTCGAATGAAGCTGTTGTTCCCCGCCCCCTGGCTGCGCGCCGCGCTGCTGGCGGCCGCCACGCTGGCTGTGCCTTTTGCCGCGCAGGCGCAAAACGGCACCGACTATCCGAACAAGCCGATCCGGCTCGTCGTGCCCTACCCGCCCGGCGGCGGCACCGACGTGATCGCGCGCATCGTGCAGGAGCGCTTCTCGTCGCTGCTCGGCCAGCAGGTGCTGATCGACAACCGCGGCGGCGCGGCCGGCTCCATCGGCACCGAGATCGTGGCCAAGGCCGCGCCCGACGGCTACACGGTGCTGTTCACGCTGTCTTCGCACACCATCAACCCGGCGATCTACACCAAGCTCTCCTTCGACACCGCGAAAGACTTCGCGCCCGTGGGCCTGGTCGCCTCGCTGCCGCAGATCCTGGTGGCCAACACGCAGTTCGCACCCAATACCGTGGCCGAACTGGTGGCGCTCGCCAAGGCCAAGCCGGGATCGCTGTCCTTCGCCTCGGTGGGCAACGGCTCGCCCGGACACCTGGCGGGCGAGCTGCTGAAGCTGCGCACCGGCACCCAGATGACGCACATCCCCTACCGCGGCGGCGGCCCGGCCGTGACCGACGTGATGGGCGGGCAGGTGCCGCTGCTGTGGGTGTCGATTCCCGCGGCCGCGCAGTTCGTGAAGGCCGGCAAGCTCAAGGCGCTGGCGGTGTCGACCACCAGGCGCAGCGCGGCCTTTCCCGACGTGCCCACGATGCAGGAAGCGGGCATTGCCGATTTCGACGTCGATTCCTGGTACGCGGTGTTCGTGCCTGCGAAGACGCCGCAGCCCACCATCGACAGGCTCAACCGCGTCATCAACACGGTGGTCAAGGAACCGGAGATCCGCGACAAGCTGCTGGCGCAAGGCAGCGAAGGCGTCGGCGGCACGCCGGAGCAATTGGGCAAGGTGGTGGCGACGGAGCTCGTGCGCTGGCAGAAGCTCGCCAAGGAAGCCAGCATCAAGGTGGATTGACCCGCAACAGGCAGACCCATGGAAAACTCATCCGCACCCTCTTCCCCCATCGCCGAGCTCGTGGCGCGCGCCCGCGCTGCGCAACGCATCTACGAAACCTGGTCGCAAGAACAGGTCGACACCGCGGTGGTGGCCGCGGGCTGGGCCATCATCGAGCCCGCGCGCAACCGCGAGCTGGCCGAGCTGGCCGTGGCCGATACCGGCGTGGGCAACGTCGAGGACAAGGTGCGCAAGAACCACCGCAAGACCTTCGGCCTGCTGCGCGACCTGCGCGGCGCGCGCTCGGTGGGCGTGATCTCCGAAGATCCGGCGCGCGGCATCGTCGAGATCGCGCGGCCCGTGGGCGTGGTGTGCGCGGTCACGCCGTCCACCAACCCCGGCGCCACGCCGGCCAACAAGATCATCAATGCGCTCAAGGGGCGCAACGCGGTCATCGTGGCGCCATCGCCCAAGGGCTGGTCGACCGCGGCGCGGCTGATCGAGTTCATCCATGCGCAGTTCGACCGCATCGGCGCGCCGCGCGACCTGGTGCAGCTGCTGCCTTCGCCGGTCAACAAGCAGTCGACCGCCGAGCTGATGCGCCTGTGCGACCTGGTGGTGGCCACCGGCTCGCAGGCCAACGTGCGTGCGGCCTACGCCAGCGGCACGCCGGCCTTCGGCGTGGGCGCGGGCAACGTGGCGGGCATCGTCGACGAAACGGCCGACGTGAACGCGGCAGCCGATCGCATCCTGCTTTCCAAGACCTTCGACAACGCGACCAGCTGCTCATCGGAGAACAGCCTGGTGATCGTGGACGCGGTGCGCGCGCAGATGCTCTCGGCGCTGAAGGACCGCGGCGCGTTCATGCTCGCGGCCGCGCAGAAGGCCACGCTGCAGTCGCTGATGTGGCCCGAAGGCAAGCTCTCCGCCGCCGTCATCGGCCAGTCCGCGCGCGTGATCGCCGAGCGCGCGGCCGCCCTCGACGGCGCCAACCGCGAAGGCTGGCTGGCCATTGCGGCACGCGATCCGCGCATCCTCATGGTGGCCGAGGACGGCGTGGGCCACGCGCATCCGTTCTCGGGCGAGAAGCTGAGCCCGGTGCTGGCGATCTATTCGGCGCGCGATTTCGATGAAGCCGCCGCCACGGTCGAGCGCATCTACGCCTACGAGGGCGCGGGCCATTCGGTCGGCCTGCACAGCACGGTGCCCGAACGCGCGTTGACGCTGGGCCTCACGCTGCCGGTGTCGCGCGTGATCGTCGACCAGGCGCACTGCATCGCCACCGGCGGCAGCTTCGACAACGGCCTGCCGTTCTCGCTTTCGATGGGCTGCGGCACCTGGGGCAGGAACAACTTCTCGGACAACATGAATTACCGGCACTACCTGAACATCACGCGCGTTTCGCGGCCGATTCCGGAGCGGGTGCCCAGCGAGGACGAGATCTTCGGCGCGTTCTTCGCCGAATACGGTGCGGCATGAGCCGCTGGGCCGCTCCCAAGGCGAATACCGCAGTGCGTAGCACGGAGGTTGCCTTATGACCGTGACAGCCTCCACCGTTCATGAGCTGATCGAGCTGCAGGCGGCGGCACAGCCGCAGGCGGCGTACGCGCTGTCCACCGAAAGCGGGCACGGCATCGGTTTCGGCGAACTCGCGCGCGGCTGCCGCACGGTGGCGGCGGTGCTGCGCGCGCAAGGCGCGCGGCCGGGCGACACGGTGTCGGTCGTCATGCCCAATGGGCTGCAGACGCTGCGCGTGCTGCTCGGCGCGATGCACGGCGGCCTGTGCGTGAATCCGGTCAACCTGTTGTCGCAGCCCGAGCAGATGCGCTACGTGCTCGCGCATTCGGATTGCCGCGTGGCGTGCGTGGCGCCCGAGTGGGAAGAACGGGTGCGCGCGATGATGGTGGACGTCGGCCGGCCGGTGGACCTGCTGGTGGTCGATCCCGACGCGCACGTGCTGCCGGGCGAATCCGATGCGAGCGGCGTGGACGGCGCGTTCCCGGCACCGCCCGCGCCCGATGACGTGGCCCTGCTGATGTACACCTCCGGCACCACCGGCATGCCCAAGGGCGTGATGCTCACGCAAGCCAACCTCGCGGCCAACGCGCATGCGATCAGCGCCGAGCACGCGCTGCAGCCCGCCGACCGGGTGCTGGCCGTGTTGCCGCTCTATCACATCAACGCCTTCTGCGTGACCATGCTCGCGCCACTCGCCCACGGCGGCAGCCTGGCGATGCCGCCACGGTTCTCGGCCGGCCGCTTCTGGCAGCAGGCATCGGGCATGCGATGCAGTTGGA
Source organism: Variovorax sp. V93 (assembly GCF_041154485.1). Taxonomy (NCBI): domain Bacteria; kingdom Pseudomonadati; phylum Pseudomonadota; class Betaproteobacteria; order Burkholderiales; family Comamonadaceae; genus Variovorax; species Variovorax sp. V93. The sequence goes on from NZ_AP028669.1 coordinate 3,971,683, forward strand.
TCAACGTGGTGCCCACCATGATCTCGTACCTGCTCGAAGGCGAAGAGCCGCCGCGCGCGCAGACGGCTTCCATCCGCTTCTGCCGCTCGGCATCGGCCGCGCTGCCGCCGGAGCACCACCGCGCCTTCGAACAGAAGTTCGGCATCGGCATCATCGAGACCATGGGGCTCACCGAAACGGCAGCGCCCGCTTTTTCCAACCCGCTCGACCCCGCGCTGCGCAAACTGGGCTCGGTGGGCCGCGCCTCGGGCTGCGAGGCGCGCGTCATCGATGCCGCGCTGGCCGAGGTGCCCGACGGCAGCACCGGCGAGCTGGCCATCCGCGGCCCCAACGTGATGCGCGGCTACTACAAGAACGACGAAGCCACGCGCGCGAGTTTCACGCCCGACGGATGGCTGCGCACCGGCGACCTCGGCCACCGCGATGCCGATGGCTTCTTCTTCGTGACCGGCCGCATCAAGGAGCTGATCATCAAGGGCGGCGAGAACATCGCGCCGCGCGAGATCGACGAGGCGCTGCTGCGGCACCCCGCGGTGCTCGAGGCCGCGGCGGTGGGCGTGCCCGACCGCCACTACGGCCAGGAGATCGGCGTGTGCATCGTGCTGCGCGACGGCTGCGCCTGCACCGAAGACGAGCTGCGCGCCTTCTGCGCCGAGGTGCTCGGCCGCTACAAGGCGCCGGGCCACTACCGCTTCGTGGCGGACCTGCCGCGCGGGCCTTCCGGAAAGGTGCAGCGCCTGAAGCTGCTGCCGCTGTTCGAAGCATGAGCCGCCGCCCGGCCGTTCCGAAGACGGCTCGCGCCGCAGCGCGCAGCGCGGAGGTCATTCGGTGACGCCGGCGGAACTGCTGGTGCCGCCGCTGGCGCCGGCGCTGCTCGCCTACAGCCTGTGCGTGGTGTTCGCGGCCGGTGTGGTGCGCGGCTTCGCGGGCTTCGGCTTCTCGGCTGTCACCGTGGCGGGGCTCTCGCTGGTGGTGTCGCCCGCGCTCGTGGTGCCGGCCATCTTCATGCTCGAGATCCTTGCAAGCCTGAGCCAGCTGCGCGGCATCGCGCGCGACGTCGACCTGCCCTGGCTGGGCTGGCTGATGCTGGGCAACCTGCTGTTCATTCCGCTCGGCGTCGCGTTGCTGGCCTGGCTGCCCGAAACGCCGCTGCGCCTGCTGATCGGCGCGCTACTGATGGCCGCCGCGCTGCTGCTGCGTGCCGGCACGCGGGCCACGCTCGTGCCCACGCGCGCGGTGCGCTTCGCGGCCGGGCTGGTCTCGGGCTTCATCAACGGCGTGGCGGCCATCGGCGGCATTGCCATTGCGGTGCTGCTGAGCACCACCGCCATGGCGCCGGCCGCCCTGCGCGCGACCATGATTGCGCTGCTGCTCTTCAGCGACGTGGTGTCGCTCGCCAGCGCCGCGCTCATGCCCACGGCCGCGCATGCCTCGGGCCACCTGCTCGGGGCCGGCACGCTGAAGTGGGCGCTGTGGCTCGCGCCCGCGATGCTGGCCGGCATCTGGTGGGGCCAGCGCTCGTTCAAGGGCGTGTCGCCCGCGCAGTTCCGCCGGCATGTGCTGAACCTGCTGGTGGCACTGGCGGCGGTGAGCGTGGCGCGCTCGGTGGTCTCGCTGGCAATGGCCTGACCGGCAAGGGCGCCCCGCCCTGGCTATGCTGCGCGCGACATGCCCACTTCTTCTTCGCGGGCAGCCGTGGCCGCTGCTGCTGCAGTGGCGCTGACGCGTAGCGCTGGCGGCCAACGGCCCGGGCTCAGAGCAGCGCGCCCATGCGCTGCGCGGCGGCCTTCAGCGCATCGATGCGCTTCACCGCCTCTTCCATCGACATGCGCGCCGTCGGCGCATGCACCGCGAGCGCCGCGCGCACCTGCCCGGCCGCGTCGCGCACCGGCACCGCCACGGCCACCAGCCCCGCGATGAATTCCTCGCAGTCGCGCGAATAGCCGCGCTTCGCGATCGCATCGCACTCGGCGCGCAGCGCATCGGCCTTGACGAGCGTGTTGGCCGTCATGCGCGCGAGCGGCAGCCGGTCGATGAGCGCATCGCGCTCCTTCTTCGGCATCTGCGCCAGGAACAGCTTGCCGCTCGCGGTGCAGTGCAGCGGCACGTGCGAGCCCACGTCGAGCGTGAGCCGCAGCGGCCACTGCGCCTCCACGCGGTCGAGGTACAGCACCTGGGCGCCGTCGAGCGTGGTGAGGTTGCAGGTCTCGCCGACCTGCCGCACGAGTTCGGACAGCACCTCGTGCCGCAGGCCGCGCACCGTGCCGTGGTTCAGGGTGTCGAAGGCCAGCTTGCGCAGCGCAGGGCCGACGCTGAACGAACGCTCGTCCACGTCGCGCGCCAGGAAGCCGGTGGCCAGCAGCTGGGTGCAGATGCGGTGCGCCGTGCCCTTGGGCAGCCCCAGCTGCGCGGCCAGGTCGGCGAGCGTGAGGGGGCGGCCTTCGCTGGCCAACAGGGCCAGCAGGCGCAGGCTGCGCTCGGCCGACGAGCCGGAGGCGGACTCCTCCGCGGCGGGCACGGAAAGCGAGGGCGAAGACACGGCGGCTGCGGGGCGCGCGGGACGTGGCATGCGGGTAAACCTTAAAAATGGAACATTGCGTTCCGAAAATCAATGACCTAGGATGCAAGCAAGCGAAGCGATTGTTCCACTCCCCGGGTGCCCTGCATGCGTGATGAAGAGTTCGACTACATCGTCGTCGGCGCCGGTTCGGCCGGCTGCGTGCTGGCCGGCCGGCTGAGCGAAGACCCGGCCACGCGCGTGCTGCTGCTCGAGGCGGGCCCGGTGGACAGGTCGCTCTGGATCCACCTGCCCATCGGCTACGGCAAGACGATGTGGAGCCCCACCTACAACTGGCGCTTCGAGACCGACCCCGACCCGAACATGAACGGCCGGCGCATCTACTGGCCCCGGGGCAAGACGCTGGGCGGCTCGAGCTCGATCAACGGGCTGATCTACATCCGCGGCCAGCGCGAGGACTACGACCACTGGGCCGCGCTCGGCAATGCGGGCTGGGGCTACGACGACGTGCTGCCCTACTTCATCCGCTCCGAAGGCAACCAGCGCGGCGCGAACGCCTTCCATGGCGGCGACGGGCCGCTGAAGGTGTCGGACATCGCGGCGAAGCACGAACTCATCGAGGCCTTCATCGGCGGCGCGCAGCAGATCGGCGTGCCGCGCACCGACGACTTCAACGGCGCCGCGCAGGAAGGCGCGGGCTACTATCAGCTCACCACGCACAAGGGTTGGCGCTGCAGCACGGCCAAGGCCTACCTGGTGCCGGCGCGCCACCGGCCCAACCTGCGCATCGAGACGGACGCGCTGGCCAGTCGGCTGGTGTTCGACGGCCGGCGCGCCGTGGGCGTGAGCTACCGCCAGGGCGGCGAGATGAAGACCGCGCGCTGCCGCGCCGAGGTGCTGCTTTCGGCCGGCTCGATCCAGTCGCCGCAGCTGCTGCAGCTCTCGGGCATCGGCCCGCGCGCGCTGCTCGAACGCATGGGCATCCCGGCGGTTCACGAACTGCCCGGCGTGGGCGAGAACCTGCAGGACCACCTGCAGATCCGGCTCGGCTACGAGTGCAGCAAGCCCATCACCACCAACGACCAGCTCAACTCCTGGTTCGGCCAGGCGAGCATGGGCCTGGAATGGCTGATGCGCCGCACCGGCCCGCTCGCGGTGGGCATCAACCAGGGCGGCTGCTTCATGCGCGCGCTGAAGGACGACAGCGGCCGGCCGGTGGCCGCCACGCCCGACATCCAGTTCCACGTGGCCACGCTCTCGGCCGACATGGCGGGCGGCAAGGTGCATCCGTATTCGGGCTTCACGATGTCGGTGTGCCAGCTGCGGCCCGAGTCGCGCGGACATGTGCGCATCCGTTCGCTCGACGCGGCCGAGCCGCCCGAGATGCAGCCCAACTACCTGGCCACCGAGCTCGACCGCGCCACCACCGTGGCCGGCGTGAAGGCGGCGCGCGCCATTGCAGAGGCGCCCGCGATGCGGCCCTATGTGAAGCGCGAGGTCAAGCCCGGCCCCGAGGCCGCGAGCGACGCCGACCTGCTGGAGTTCTGCCGCAACAACGGCGCCACCATCTTCCACCCCACGGGCACCTGCCGCATGGGCAGGGACCCGCTCGCGGTGGTCGATGCGCGCCTGCGCGTGCATGGGGTGGCCGGGCTGCGCGTGATCGACTGCTCGGCCATGCCCACGCTGGTGTCGGGCAACACCAACGCACCGGCCGTGATGATGGCCGAGAAGGCCGTCGACATGATCAGGGAGGACGTGAGGGCGGCAGCCGCCGCGACAACCACATCGGAGACTACGACATGAGCAGCACAAGCGACGAGAAAGCGATTCGCAGGGTGGTGGCTTCGGCCCTGGTGGGCGCCACCATCGAGTGGTACGACTTCTTCCTGTACGGCGTGGTGGCCGGCATCGTGTTCAACAAGCTCTACTTCCCGGGCAGCGACCCGGTGGTGTCGACCTTGCTGGCCTACACCACCTTCGCGGTGGGCTTTGTCACGCGGCCGCTGGGCGGCGTGATCTTCGGCCACTTCGGCGACAAGATCGGCCGCAAGAGCATGCTCATCATCACGCTGATGATCATGGGCGTGGCCACCTTCCTGATCGGCCTGGTGCCCACCTATGCGCAGATCGGCATCGCGGCGCCCTTGCTGCTGCTTCTGCTTCGCGTGGCGCAGGGCATTGGCCTGGGTGGCGAATGGGGCGGCGCGGTGCTGATGGCCTACGAATACGCGCCCAAGGGCAAGCGCGGCTTCTATGCATCGCTGCCGCAGATCGGGCTGGCCATCGGCCTGTGCATGGCCTCGGGCGTGGTGGCGCTCCTGTCGTGGCTGCTGACCGACGAGCAGTTTCTCTCCTGGGGCTGGCGCATCGCGTTCCTGATTTCCGGCGTGATGGTGGGCGTGGGCATGTACATCCGGCTCCACGTGCAGGAAACGCCGGAGTTCGCGGCCGTGAAGGCGCGCAACGCCGAGCTGCGCATTCCGTTCATGGACATGCTGCGGCGCTACCCCGGCAACGTGCTCAAGGGCATGGGCGCGCGCTACATCGACGGGGTGTTCTTCAACATCTTCGGCGTGTTCTCCATCAACTACCTGACCGGTACCCTCAAGATCAGCCGCACCGATGCGCTGCTGGGCGTGATGGCTGCCGCCGTGGTGATGATCTTCTTCATTCCCTTCTTCGGCCGCCTGTCCGACCGGATGGGGCGCGGCAAGGTCTACATGTGGGGTTCGCTGGTCACGGCGGTGTCGGCGTTCCCGGGCTTCTGGCTCATGACGCACAGCGGCGGCAGCGTGCTGCTGGTGTGGCTCGCGATCATCATCCCGTTCGGCATCCTGTATGCCTCGGTGTACGGGCCGGAGGCGGCGCTGTTCTGCGACCTGTTCGACGCCAAGGTGCGCTACACCGGTATTTCCTTCGTCTACCAGTTCTCGGGCATCTTTGCCTCGGGCATCACGCCGATCATCGCGACCGCGCTGCTCAAGTCGGGCGGCGGCCAGCCGTGGCAGATCTGCATGTATGTGCTGTTCGCGGGCGTGGTGTCCGCCGCGTGCGCATGGATGATCGGGCGGTCCGCGTCGCCGGCCGATGCACCGGTGGCGGTGGCCTCGCGCTGAGCTTGTCTTGATCCTCAGGAGCTTCTGCCCATGGCGAGCGCGCGCACCACGGCCGCGGTGCGCGTCTCGACGCCCAGCTTCACGTAGACATGCTCCAGGTGCTTGTGGACGGTGCGCGGGCTGATCTCCAGCAGGGCGGCGATCTCGGCGTCGGTCTTGCCGCGCGAGAGCCAGTGCATGACATCGCCCTCGCGGGGCGTGAGGCCGGCCAGCGGCGGCTCGGGCAGCGGCGGCACGGCGCCGCAGGCCAGCCGGTACAGGAAGGCCACCGCCACCGCATGCTCCAGCCCCATGCGCCGGTAGTAGTCGGCCTGCAGCGCGGCGCGGCGGAGCTCGCGCCGGCCCGGCGCTTTCGTTGCGATGCGGCGGGTTGCGCGCAGGCCATGGCTGCCGGCGCCGTGGTACCGCATGGGCGAACGCCCGGACTCCAGTTGCTCCAGCAGGCGAAGCGCGCCTGCACGGTCGCTGTGTGTCAGATACGCCATGGCATGCCCCTTTCACGGTGCATACGCATTGCTGCGTATGGCGCCCGCACGCATCGAGACGCAGGATGCTTGCAGGCCCTTGGCCGCGACCCAGTATAGGCACGCAAGGGCGCGCAGATCGCCTGCCGGCGAAGGGGATACACATGGCCATCGATGAAACACCGCCTGACGCGTCCAGGGGTAGCCTCGAGCCAGCCCCCTTCCACCGGCCCGGTCTTCGAAACACGTCCGCGAGGACATTCCAGGAGCCACCATGTCACGCCAATACATCGACTGCCGCGAGTTTCCAAGCACGATGAACTGCAGTGTCGCGCTCTCTGCCGACACCGAGGGCGAGCTGCTCGAAGCCGCCGTCCAGCATGCCGTGGCCGTCCACGGCCATACCGACACGCCGGAGTTTCGCAAGCAACTGGCGGGCATGTTCAAGACCGGCACGCCGCCGCTGGAAGCTCCGGCCGCGCAGAAGGTGCCTGCCTGACGCCCCTGCGGGGTCTCGGCCGCCGTTTCGGCACGGCGATGAATACCTTCGGGTGCTTTCGATGAGCACCCGTCGATGAAGTCCGGGCCACCCGGTCGAGCGTTGCGCTGCCCGCCAAGCGCGCTTTCCGAAGTCGCGCTATGGTTCGCTGCCACCCACGGCGAACCAGAAGAAAGGCGGGGCCCATGATCGATCTCAACATCAACGGCCAGTCCGTTGCCCTCGACGCGCCGGAAGACATGCCCCTGCTCTGGGCATTGCGCGACATCGTCGGCCTCACCGGCACCAAGTTCGGTTGCGGCATTGCGCAGTGCGGCGCCTGCACCGTGCACCTCGACGGCCAGCCCGTGCGTTCATGCGTGCTGCCGGTCGGCTCGATCGGCAAGAAGGCCGTCACCACCATCGAAGCCGTCTCGCAGACCCCTGCGGGCAAGAGCATCCAGAAGGCCTGGCTCGACGTCGATGTCGTGCAATGCGGCTACTGCCAATCGGGACAGATCATGTCGGCGGCCGCGCTGATCCAGCGCACGCCCCACCCGAGCGACGCCGACATCGACCTGGCCATGGCGGGCAACGTCTGCCGGTGCTGTACCTACTCGCGGATCCGCGCGGCCATCAAGCAGGCCGCCACCGGCAAGGCCGAGGTGCTGCAGTCGGTGGTCGCGATGCCGGCAAGGAGCGCATCGTGAAGCCCGCCGCAGGCATCAGCCGGCGCAGCGCCCTGCAGGCCGGTGGCCTGGCGCTGGCCTTCACCTGGGTCGGCGGCAGCAAGGCCTTCGCGGCGATCAGCCCCCGGCAGCAAGCTGCCGATGCGGCCGCCGCGCTCGCGGACGGCAACCCCGCGTTCGCGCCGAATGCCTTCATCCGCATCGATGCCGACGGCGCCGTGCGCCTCGTGATGCCGATGGCCGAGATGGGCCAGGCGATCTACACCGGCTCGGCAATGCTGCTGGCCGAGGAACTCGGCGTCGAGCTCGACCAGGTGCGCGTGGAGCATTCGCCGCCGAACGAGGCGCTCTACGGCATGCCGCTGCTCGGCGGCCAGATCACCGGCGGCTCGACCAGCACGCGCGGCACCTACGGCGTGCTGCGCGAGGCGGGCGCCGTGGCGCGCACGCTGCTGGTGAGCGCCGCTGCGGAGCAGTGGAAGGTCGACCCTGCGAGCTGCACGGTCGCGCGCGGCGTGGTGAGCCATGCGGCATCCAACCGGCAGCTCGGCTTCGGCGCGCTGGCCGGCGCCGCCGCCAAATTGCCGATGCCGGCGAAGGTGACGCTGAAGGAGCCGAAGGATTTCAAGCTGATCGGCCAGCCGCTGCGGCGGGTCGATTCGGCCGGCAAGGTCGACGGCACGACACAGTTCGGCATCGACGTGCGCCTGCCGGGCATGAAGGTGGCGACGGTCAGGGCCTGCCCCACGCTCGGAGGCGTGCTGGCCTCGGTGGACGACAAGGCAGCGCGGGCGATTCCCGGCGTGATCGACGTGCTGCGCATCAAGGACGCGGTGGCCGTGGTGGGCGAGCATTTCTGGGCCGCGAAGCGCGGCCTCGATGCATTGAATATCCAGTGGACGCCGGGCCAGAACGCCGCACTCACCACGCAGCAGCTGCGCGCGGCGCTGGCCAACGCGCTGGCGAAGGACAAGGCGATCGTCGGCAAGGAAACCGGCAAGCGGCCCGAGGGCACGCTGGTGCAAGCCACCTACGACCTGCCGATGCTGGCCCACGCGACGATGGAGCCGCTCAACACCACGGTGCACGTGCGGCCCGACCAGTGCGAGATCTGGGTCGGCACGCAAGTGCCGACGCGCTGCGTGAGCGCCGCGGCCAAGATCGCCGGCATTGCCGAAGACAAGGTCGTGCTGCACAACCAGTACCTGGGCGGCGGCTTCGGCCGCCGGCTCGAGACCGATTCGGTCGAGCAGGCCGTGGCCTTCGCGAAACAGGTGCCCTACCCCCTCAAGGTGGTGTGGACGCGCGAGGAAGACATCCGCCACGACATCGTGCGCCCGATGTACCACGACGACATCTCGGCCGTGGTCGACGGCGACGGCCGGATCCTCTGGTTCGGCGACCGCATCGCGGGCGGCACGGTGCTGGGCCGCTGGGCCCCCGCCTTCATGGGCAAGGACGGCATGGACAGCGATTTGATCGAATGCGTCGCCGAACCCTGCTACGACCTGCCGAACCTCAAGGTCGAGTGGGTGCGGCACGACATGCCGACAGGCCTGAACGTCGGCTGGTGGCGCGGCGTGGGTCCGACGCACAACCTCTTCGTGATGGAGAGCTTCATCGACGAGCTGGCGCAACGCGCGAAGAAGGACCCCGTGGCCTACCGGCGCGCCATGCTGAAGAAGAACCCGCGCACGCTCGCGGTGCTCGACCTGGCGGCCAGCAAGATCGGCTGGGGCCAAGGCACGCTGGCGGCGCGCGTCGGGCGCGGCGTGGCCGTGGGCGATGCCTTCGGCAGCCGCGTGTGCGCGATTGTCGAGGCCGAGGTCACGCCGCAGGGCGAGGTTCGCATGCGGCGTGCGGTGGTCGCGGTCGATTGCGGTATTGCAGTGAATGCGGGTTCCATCGAGGCGCAGATCCAGGGCGGGCTGCTGTTCGGGCTGAGCGCGGCGCTCTTCAGCGAGATCACGCTGCGCGAGGGGGCCATCGAGCAGAGCAACTTCCACGACTACCGGATGCTGCGCATCAACGAAGCGCCGCCGGTCGAGGTCCACACCGTCAAGAGCGGCGAAGCGCCCGGCGGGATCGGCGAAGTCGGCACCGCCATCGCCGCGCCGGCGCTGGCCAACGCGATCTTCGCGGCGACGGGCGTGCGACTGCGCGCGCTGCCGGTGAACCGCGCACTGCTGGCGCAGGACAAGGAGGCGCTGAAGAAGAAAATTGCCGGTGCCAAGCCCGCCGGGCCCGGCGCAAGGAGCGCAGCATGAAGCGGCTACTCAACGTGCTGGTGGCGGTGTTCGTCGTGGGCGTGGCGCTGTATTTCTTCCTGAACCGCACCGACAAGTCCGAAGGCGAAGCGCCGGTGCTGGCCGGTGCGCCCGGCAATGCGGCGCTGCTCGTGCGCGGCGAATACCTCACCAAGGCGGCCGACTGCGTCGCGTGCCACACGGTGCCCGGCAAGGGACAGCCCTTCGCCGGCGGCCTGCCCTTCGTGCTGCCTTTCGGCACGATCTACTCGTCGAACATCACCGCGGACCCCGAAACGGGCATCGGCAAATGGAGCGACGACGACTTCGTGCGCGTGCTGCACGACGGCGTGCGCGCGGACGGAAAGCGCCTGTACCCGGCGTTCCCGTACACCTCGTACACCGCGCTGAGCCGCAATGACGTGCTCGCGATCAAGGCCTACCTGTTCAGCCTGCCCAAGGTGAGCCAGCCGAACCGGGAGGCCGACCTGGGCTTCCCGTTCAACCAGCGCTGGGCGATGGGCTTCTGGAACGCGGCCTTCTTCAAGAGCAGCCGCTTCGAGGCCGATGCGTCGAAGCCGCCCGCGTGGAACCAGGGCAAGTACCTCGCCACGGCGCTCGGCCACTGCGCGGAATGCCATACGCCGCGCAACTTCGCCTTCGCGATGGATGCGGGCAACAACCTTGCGGGCGAATCGATCCAGGGCTGGCGCGCCTACAACATCACCTCGGATGCGAAGCACGGCATCGGCGCCTGGAGCGATGCCGAGATTGCCTCGTACCTGACGACCGGCCACGCGGAGGGCCGCGGCTCGGCCTCGGGGCCGATGGGCGAGGCGGTGGAGCACAGCCTGCAGTACCTGAAGCCGGAAGACGCCTCGGCGCTCGTGAGCTATCTGCGCACGGTGCCCGCGAAGGCCGGAAAGAATCCGATCGAAGTCGATGCGAAGGCGCCGTGGGCCGTGGCCGCGAGCGCGGCAGCACCCGCCGCCAACACGGCCGAAGGCCACGAGCAGGGGCTCAGGCTCTTCGCGGCGGCGTGCGCGAGCTGCCACCAGTGGAACGGACAAGGCCAGCAGAGCGCCAACGCGTCGCTGCTGGGGGCGCGCGGCGTGAACGACCCGGACGGCTCCAACGTCACGCAGATGATCCTGCAGGGCGTGAAGATGCGCGTGCGCGGCGACGAGGTCTACATGCCGGCGTTCGGCAAGGCCTACACGGACACCGAGGTCGCGGCGCTCGCCAACTACGTCATTGCGCAGTTCGGGAACAAGCAGGGCACGGTGACCCCGGAGTTCGTGGCGAAACAGCGCGCACGCTGAAGAGGCGAAACGGGGGGATGCCCCTACGGCCTGCGGCCCCTCCCCCGATGCTGGAACAATGCGTCCACCATGGACGGCCTCGATCTCATCAAAACATTCCGTGAAGTCGCGTTCCGGCGCAGCTTCTCCCGCGCGGCGATTTCGCTGGGCATGTCGAAAGCCACAGTCAGCCGTTACGTGGCGGAGCTCGAAACCCGCAGCGGCGTGCGCCTGCTGAACCGCTCCACGCGTTCGCTGAGCCTGACGGATGCCGGGCAGGTGCTGCTCGACCGCAGCACCGAGCTGGTGGCCATGGCCGAGAACACGCTGAACGACCTGCAGGCCCATGGCTCGCACCCGCAGGGGCGGCTGCGCATGAGCGCACCGCACGGGCTGATCTGCGGCTGGCTCTCGGACGTGATCGCCGATTTCATCAAGCGCTACCCGGACGTGTACGTGAGCCTGGTGTTCACCAACGACGACCTCGACCTGATCGAGGAAGGCATCGACATCCACCTGACCGGCGGGCGCATCGACGACATGAATCTGATCGTGCGCCGGCTGGTGCAGTTCGACATGGTGGTCTGCGCCACGCCGGCCTACTGGGCCCAGCGCGGCATGCCGCAGACGCCCGAGGAGCTGGGCCGGCACGATGTGCTGAGCTACTCGGCGAAGCCGACCACCCACCTGCCCTTCGAGACCGACGGCAAGCCGTACGACGTGCCCGTGCACAGCCGCATGGAAGCCAACGACGCCGTGGCCCTGATCGAGCTGGCGCTGCGCGGCGTGGGCGTGGCCTACGTGCCCGAGCCGCTGGCGCAGTCGCACCTGGAGCGCGGCGCGCTGGTGCCGGTGCTGCGCGAGCACATGCCGCGCGAACACTGGCTGTACGCGGCATATTCGCAGCGCCGCCACAACAGCGCCGCAATGCGCGCGATGCTGGACTTCCTGGAGCAGTCGATGGGCGCCGCGGGCGAGCTGCCCGTCATGCCGGCGATGCCGCCGCTGCCGCGCGTGGTGCCGCCTACATTCGCCCTTTCCAGGGAACAAGACGCCGCTCGAGCCACCGCATCAGCAGGTCGAACAGATAGGCCACCACCCCGATGACGATGATGCCCATGATGACGATGTCGGTGCGCAGGAAGTTCGACGCGTTCAGCACCATCTGGCCCAGGCCCATGTTGGCCGCCACCATCTCGGCCGCCACCAGCGTGGTCCAGCCGAAGCCGATGGCGATGCGCATGCCCACCAGAATGTCGGGCAGGGCCGAGGGCAATATGACGTGCCGGATCACCTGCATATAGCTCGCGCCCATCGAATACGCGGCATTGATCTGCTCCTGCGACGCGCTGCGCATGCCCGAGCGCGCGGCCAGCGCCAGCGGCGCGAAGCAGCTCAGGAAGATCAGCAGCACCTTCGGCAGCTCGTCGATGCCGAACCAGATGATGATCAGCGGCAGGTAGGCCAGCGGCGGCAGCGGCCGGTAGAACTCCAGCGGCGGATCGAAGATGCCGCGCCAGAAGCGGCTCATGCCCATCGCAATGCCCACCGGAATGGCCGTGATGCAGGCCAGCAGGAAGGCCGAGAAGACCCGGAACATGCTCGCGAGGAAGTGCTGCCACAGCGGCTTGTCGTTGGCCTGGCCCGTGAGGTATTCGTAGAACTGCTGGAACACCGCCTGCGGCGTCGGCAGGAACAGCGGCTTGACCCAGCCCATGTTGGTCACGAGGAACCACAGCGCGACCAGCGCCACCACCGTGACCACGCTGATGGTCAGGCTCGAGCCCTCGCCCGGCACCTTGAAGGCGCTGGTCTTGAGCTTGGCGCCGGCCGCCACCGGCGGCGGCGCGGCGGGCTTGGAAGGAGGTGTCATGGCGACAGGCGTTGCAATGGTGGCCTCAGGCATGGGCAGCCTCGCGATGATGGATGATCGAAAGAACCTCTTCGCGCATGCGGATGAATTCCGGTTCCGACTTCACCTTGCGCGAATCGCCATGCGACAGGAACTGGCGCGAGAACGGAACCTCGTCGTACACGTGCGAAATGCGCCCCGGGCTCGGGCTCATCACGATCAGCCGCGTGGCCAGGAACAGCGCCTCCTCGACCGAGTGGGTGATGAAGAACACCATCTTGTTCGACTTGGACCAGGCCTTGAGCAGGATCTCCTGCACCTGTTCGCGCGTGAATGCGTCGAGCGCGCCCATGGGCTCGTCCATGAGCAGCACGGCCGGGTCGCTGGCCAGCGCGCGTGCAATGCCCACGCGCTGCTGCATGCCGCCCGAGAGTTCGTACACCGCACGGTCCGCGTACTGCTGCAGGCCGACGAGCCCCAGCTTCTCTTCCGCGATGCGGTCGCGCTCGGCCTTGCCTGTGCCGGCCAGGCGCAAACCCAGCGCCACGTTGTCGCGCACGTTGAGCCAGGGCATCAGCGCATGCTTCTGGAACACCACGCCGCGATCGGCGCCGGGGCCGATCACGGGCTTGCCGTCGAGCAGGATGTCGCCGGTGGAAGGCGGCAGGAAGCCGGCAATGCTGTTGAGCAGCGTGGTCTTGCCGCAGCCCGAGGCGCCGAGCGCCACCACGAAGTCGCCGTCGCGCATCGTGAGGTTGACCGGCGCCAGCGCCTGCAGCGTGCCGCCCTTGACGGCGTAGTTGACCGTGAGGTCGCGGATGTCGAGCGTGGGCATGCGGCTTACTTCCCCATGGCTTTCTCGACGTAGGCCGTGGTCACGAAGGCGCTGTAGTCGGGCTTGACCTCCTGCACCCGGCCCTGCTCCTTCAGGAACGCCGCCGTGCCCGCCATCGCCTTGGCCGCGCCGCCGCCCAGCCAGGTGGGCGAGACCTGCTCGGCCATGGTCGGGAAGGTGTAGAGCGCCATTGCGGCCGACACGTCCTTCGGATCGGCCTTGGTCCACTTGGCCATGGCCTTGGTCTGCGGCGAATCGGGCGTCCAGCTCTTGCCGGTGGCCTTGTATTCCTCGTTCGCGCGGTTGAGCGCCTTCACGAAGGCGATCATGAACGGTTCGTTGGCCGCGGCCCACTTGGCATTGACCACGATGCCCTCGAACGTGGGCGCGCCGCGCTTGCCGATGCTGCCCGAGGTGGCGATGGTCTTGCCCGTGCCCTTGATCCTGGAAAGCACCGGGTCCCAGATGAAGGTGGCGTCGATGTCGCCGCGCTCCCAGGCCGCCGCGATCTCGGGCGGGCGCATGTTCATCACGTTGACGCTCTTGGGGTCGACGCCGTCCATCTTCATGCCGGCCATGAGCTGGTAGTGCGCAGTCGAGACGAAGGGCGTGGCCACCTTCTTCCCGGCGAGGTCCTTCATGCTGTTGATGCCCGACGCGTTGCGCGCAACCAGTGCCTCGGCGTTGGCGATGTCGGCCGAGATCCAGAACAGCTTGATGTCCTGCCCCTGGCTGGCCGCGGCTGTGAGCGGGCTGGACCCGGTTTCGCCCATCTGCACGTCGCCCGACGCCATGGCCCGGATCACGTCGCCGCCGCCGGAGAACATGCGCCAGTTGATCTTGTAGCCCGTGGCTTTTTCGACCTCGCCGGATTCCATGACGAGGCGCAGGGGGACCAGCATGTCCTGGTGGGCGAAGGTGAGCTCCTTGGCTTGCTGTGCGAGCGCGGCGCCGCTGCTCATCATCAGCATCGCGGCGGCTGCGAGCGCTGCGCGTTTCAGGGAAAGACGTCGGGGCATGGTCATCTGTTTTCTCCTGGTGGTGAGTCTGGGCGGACTTTGCACCTGTTGGGTCTTTGCAGAAAGTACCAGCGCTGTGGGGGGTATGGAGCCAGCTTGTCGGTGAATACCCTTGTTCTGGTGCGAGTGCACGGGGGCGGTGCGTTTTTTGGGGGCGGGGGCCGGGTCTCGCCCCGGCGGGCGAGCTACTTTCTTTTGCTTCGCCAAAAGAAAGTAGCCAAAGAAAAGGCGACCCTACTGTCTGCGTCCCTCCGCTTCGCTACGGGCAACCTGCGGTGCTCGATTCCGGTGGGGGTCCGCAGAACTCGCTTCGCTCAAACAGCTGCGGCCCTGATCCCGCCTCCATCTGCGCTCCTCGGCGCATACAGAAGGGGTGGGAGCGGGTGGCCTTCGCTTCGCTCGGCCCCAATACCAACAGCCCAACTCAATACCAACAGCCCAACCACCGCAGGCGCTGCGCGCCTGCGGTGGCTTGGCGGCCGAGCGAAGCAAAGGCCCGTTCGGTTTGCCCTCCCCTCTGGCTGCGCCGAGGAGCGCAGGGTTTCGCGGATCAGGGCTCGCAGCTGTTTGAGCGAAGCGAGTTCTGCGAGACCCCGCGAAACCCGAGCACCGCAGGTTGCCCCGTAGCGCAGCGCAGGGGTCGCAGACAGTGGGGTCGCCTTTTCTTTGCTTACTTTCTTTTGGCGAAGCAAAAGAAAGTGAGTCGCCCGCCGGGGCGAGACCCGGCCCCGGAACACAAAAAAACTCAATGCGCCCTCACCTCCCCCCGAGCCAACGCCAACTCCCCAACAGCCATCCCCAAAGCCTGAATTCCCAAAGGAATCTGCGAAGCCGCAATCGACGACAACCTCAGCCGAAAGAACGGACACGGATAAGGCGGTTTCGCAAAGAACACATCCCCCGCTTCGATCAGCACCCCATGGCTGCGCGCCATCAGCGACAGCTCGCCCGCGTCGACCCACGCCGGCGCCCGCACCCAGATCGACGCCCCGCCCTGCGGCAGCGTGAACTCGAACTCGGGAAGATGCTCGCGCAGCGCCTGGGCCGCCAGCGCCAGCCGCTCCTGCATCGCATGGTTCACGCGCCGCGCATGCGACTCGTGGTGCCCGAGCGAAAGGAACAGCGCATAGGCATGCTGCAGGAAGGCGCTCGGATGCCGGACCATCGCATGCCGTATGCCGCGCAGCTCCCTGATCAGCGCGCGCGGCGCCACGATGAAGCCCAGCCGCAGCGCGGGCGACAGGCTCTTCGAGACCGAGCCCACGTAGATCACGCGCCCGGTCTTGTCCAGGCTCTTGAGCGCCGGCATCGGCGTGCCTTCGTACAGGTTCTCGGCCTCGTAGTCGTCCTCGATGATCACGAAGTCCTGCAGCTCGGCCTTGCGCAGCAGCCACTGCCTGCGCTCCAGGCTCAGCGTGGCGGTGGTCGGGCTCTGGTGCGAAGGGGTCACGAAGAGGTAGTCGGCCGCGGGCAGCGCATCGACCACCAGGCCCTCCTCGTCCACGGCCACCTCGACCCACTTGGGGTTGCGCATCGAGAAGCTGTTGCGCGCATGCGGATGGCCGGGCTCTTCCAGGCCGACGCGGGTGCGCTCGTCGAACAGCGCATCGGCCAGCAGGTAGTAGGCATGCTGCGCGCCGAGCGTCACCAGGATCTCTTCCTTCAGCGCGAACACGCCGCGCTTGGGCAGCAAGCGGGTGCGGATCTGCTCGATCAGGTCGGGCACGTCGTCGGTCTCGAAGTCGGGTGTCCAGTGCGGCAGCTGCGAGCGCGCCAGGCTGCGCGCGCAGCACTCGCGAAAATCCTCGGTCGGAAAAAGCTGCGGGTCGTAGTTGCCGTAGACAAACGGGAACGGATAGTCGCGCCAGCGGTCGGGCTTCGCAAGCGTGGGCTTGCCCTCCAGTGAACGCAGCACGCGCCCCGACCAGTCGGGCGGCTGGCTGGCCTGGCCGCTGCGGCCCACCAGCGGCTCGGCAAGCGCAGCCGACAGTGGCCGCGCGTTGCGCGCCACGAACACGCCGCTGCGCGGGCGCGCCTCCAGAAAGCCCTCGTCGATCAATTGCAGATAAGCCGAAGTCACCGTGTTGCGGCTCAGCCCCAGCAGCGCCGCAAGCTCGCGCGACGAGGGCATCGAGGCGCCGGCGCTCAGGTGGTCTTCGAGGATGGCCTGCACCACGGCGGCGCGCAGGCGGGCCTGCAGCGGCAGGGCGGGCTGGTCGGGCAGCGCGAAGAGCTGCGCCCATTGAGTGGCTCTGGGGTTGGCCATGGTGCGCCGCAGTTTAGGGCAAGCACGGCGTTCTGGCTCGGTCGAATTCCCGCATCTGGCCCTATCGCGCGGACGGCCGGCTGCCTACGCTTGCGGCATTCAATCCCGGAGCTCCGCGTGACCGCACAGCCTTCTTCCTCTTCTTCTTCCGTCACCACCGACACCCTGGCCGCGTTCAGCGATGCATGGAACCGCCACGACATCGACGCGCTGATGGGCTTCATGACCGAGGACTGCATCTTCCAGACCGCCGCCGGCCCCGACGCCTGCGGCACCCGCCACGTGGGCACCGAGGCGGTGCGCAAGGCGTTCGCGGCGGCATGGCAGGCCGTGCCCGATGCGCAGTGGATCAATGGCCGGCATTTCGTGCATGGCGATTTCGGCACCTCGCAGTGGACCTTCACCGGCACCGCGGCCGACGGCAGCCGCATCGAGACCGACGGCATCGACGTCTTCACCTTCAGGGGCGGAAAGATCCACCTGAAGAACGTGTTCCGCAAGGCCCGCCCCAACCTGCCGGCGGCCCGCTAGGCCCGCCGTTCCGGGAGCCCCGCATCATGACCCTGTCCGGCACCGCTTCTTTCTCCGCCTCGCAACCGCAGCAGCAGCCCGCGAGCCGTCCCTATGACCCGCGCTACGACCCGCTGGTCGCGCCTGATCCCGGCGCCGGCCGCGCCTACGCGCCCACCTGGTGGGTGGCCAGCGCCGGCACGCCGCCCGAGGACGACGGCCCGCTGCTGCGCGACGTCGATGTCGACGTGGCCATCATCGGCTCGGGCGCCACCGGCATGTCGACCGCGCTCTACCTGGCGCAGGAGCACGGCATCCAGGCCACGGTGCTCGAGGCCAACCAGGCGTCGTGGGGCTGCTCCAGCCGCAGCGGCGGCCAGGGGCAGAACGCCAGCGGCCGGCTCAAGCGCTCGCAGTGGATCCAGCGCTGGGGCCTCGACACCGCCAGGCGGCTCGACGCCGAGATCCGCGGCGGCTTCGAGAACTTCAGGCAGCTCACCACCCAGATCGACTGCGACGCCTTCGACGGCGGCCATCTCTATCTTGCGCACCGCCCCGAAAAGCTCGCGGTGCTCGACGCCGAGGCGCGCGTGATGCGCGAACAGTTCGGCTACGCCACCCGCATGCTGACGGCCGAGGAAGTGCGGCGCGACTACTGCGACGAACGCGAGGCGGCCGGCGCCATGTTCGAGCCCGAAGGCGTGGGTATCCATCCGTTGAAGTTCACCTTCGGCCTGATGCGCCGGGCCCGTGCGCTGGGCGTGAAGGTGCACACCTCGAGCCCCGTGCAGGGCTGGCAGACCATCGACGGCGTGCACCACCTTCAGACGCCCGGCGGCGTGGTGCGCGCGCGCCGCGTGGCCGTGTGCACCGGCGGCTACACCGGGCAGGCGCTGAGCCCGCTGCTGAAGAACCGCATCATGCCGATCCTCTCCAACTCGGTGGTCACGCGCCCGCTCACCGAGGCCGAGCTGCAGGCCACCAACTTCAGGTCGCTGACCTTCCTGACCGACACGCGCACGCTGCGCTTCTACTACCGGCTGCTCAAGGGCAACCGGCTGCAGATCGGCAGCCGCAGCTCGGTGAGCGGCGCCGACGCCGAGCACCCGGTGCACCTGAAGCTGCTCACCGATGCCATCGCGCGCAAGTTCCCGCCGCTCGCGGGCATCCGCATCGACTACTCGTGGTGGGGCTGGGTCGACATGAGCCACGACATGATGCCGCGCATCACGCAGCCCGAGGCGGACAGGAAGATCTGGTATGCCGTGGGCTATGGCGGCAACGGCGTGTCCTTCTCGACCTGGGCCGGCAAGCGGCTGGCCGAGCGCGTGGCCGGCAAGGACATGGGCAAGGAGGTGTTCGAGCTTCCCATCTACAAGTCTGCGCTGCCCTTTCCCAATGTGCTGGGACTGGTGGAATCGCCCGCCTTCGCGCCGTTCCGCCGCATCGGCCAGCGCATGCTCTACAAGTGGTATTGGCTGCGCGACGAGAAGTAGCCGCGCGTGCGGTGCGCATTCACCGAAGTGGCGCATCGCTCCGCCGCACAACGGGGCAAACCCGTGGCTTCTGGCCCTGCAGGTCGCGCACGGCTGGCTCTTCGCGTGCACGGGGCAAGCGCCTATCTTCGAGCGCAAGGCCCACGGGCCGAATCCGTCCGCCTGACTTGTGTCGAACTTCCAGAGGTCCCGCCATGCCCCTTCTCCGCCTTGCGCGCCGCGCCACCCTGCTCTGGGCCGCGCTGATGACCGCGAGCAGCCTGCTGCCGCTGCCCGCCTCCGCCGCCGAGGAGCAGCCCAGGCGCGGCGGCACGCTGGTCATCGGCAGCACGCAGACGCCACGGCACCTGAACGGCGCGGTGCAGTCGGGCATTGCCACCGCGCTGCCGTCGACGCAGATCTTCGCGAGCCCGCTGCGCTTCGACGACAAGTGGAACCCGCAGCCCTACCTGGCCGAGTCGTGGAAGCTGGCCGACGACGGCAAGTCGCTCACGCTCAAGCTGCGCAAGGACGCGGTGTTCCATGACGGCAAGCCGGTCACTTCGGCCGACGTGGCCTTCTCGATCATGGCCATCAAGGCCAACCATCCGTTCACCACCATGCTCGGCCCGGTCGAGAAGGTGGAGACACCCGATCCGTACACCGCCGTCATCCGCATGAGCGTGCCGCACCCGGCCATCGTGCTCGCGATGTCGCCCGCGCTGTGCCCCATTCTTCCCAAGCACATCTACGGCGACGGCCAGGAGCTGAAGAGCCATCCGCGCAACACCACCGACGTGGTCGGCTCGGGCCCGTTCCGCGTGACCGAGTTCAAGCCCGCGCAGCGCATCGTGCTCGAACGCTTCGACAAGTTCTTCCTTGCGGGCAAGCCCTATCTCGACAAGGTGATCGTCAACGTCACGCCCGACATGGCCAGCCTGGTGCTCGGGCTGGAGCGCGGCGACATCCAGATGCTGCCCTTCGCCACGCTGCCCACGGACCTGAAGCGCTTCGCCAACGACCCCAAGGTGTCGCTCACGCCCAAGGGCTACGACGGCATCGGCGCGCTCAACTGGCTGGCCTTCAATACGGCGAAGAAGCCGCTCTCCGACGTGCAGGTGCGCAAGGCCATCGCCACCGCCATCGACAAGAACTTCATCGCCAAGGCGCTGATGGGCGGCTTTGCCACGGTGTCCGACGGTCCGCTGGTGGCGAGCAGCCCCTTCGCGGTGCCCGACCTGGTGCGCTATCCGCTCGACCTGAAGAAGGCCGCCGAGATGCTCGATGCCGCGGGCTACAAGGCCAGCGCCAACGGCGAACGCTTCAAGCTCACCATCGACTACCTGCCGGGTGCCGACGACCAGCAGAAGAACGTGGCCGAATACATCCGCGGCCAGCTCAAGAAGGTGGGCATCGCGGTGGAGGTGCGCGCCTCGGCCGACTTCCCGGCCTGGGCCAAGCGGCTGGCCTCCCACGACTTCGACCTGTCGATGGACCTGGTGTTCAACTGGGGCGACCCGATCATCGGCGTGCATCGCACCTACCTGTCGACCAACATCAAGCCCATCGTCTGGACCAACACCCAGTCGTATGCCAACCCGAAGGTCGACGAGCTGCTCAACACCGCGGGCGGGCTGATCGACCCGACGCAGCGCAAGGCCTACTACGCCACCTTCCAGAAGATCGTGACCGACGAGCTGCCGATCGAGTTCATCAACCAGGTGCCCTACCACACCATCGCGAGCAAGAAGGTGGGCAACGTGCCCGCCACCATCTGGGGGCCGCTGTCGCCGCTGGACGAGGTCTACCTCAAGTAAGGCGGCACGACATGGGCACATTGCGCTATGCCGCCTCGCGACTGCTCCAGGCCCTGGGCCTGGTGCTTGCGGTGGTGGTGCTCAACTTCGTGCTGGTGCACGCGGCGCCGGGCGATCCGGTGGAAACCATTGCCGGCGCCAGCGGCGGCATGTCGCCCGAGCTGATGGCGCAGCTGCGTGCGCAGTACGGGCTCGACCGCTCGCTGCCGGTGCAGCTGGGCGTGTACCTGGGCAAGGTGGTGCAGGGAGACCTGGGCTATTCGTACTTCTTCAACCTGCCGGTCACAAGCATGATCGCCGAGCGCGTGCCGGCCACGCTGCTGCTGGTGCTCAGTTCGGTGCTGCTGGCCTTCTTCGCCGGCACCGCGCTGGGCGTGCTGTCGTCGCGCAAGCCCAATGGCTGGCTCTCGCAGTTCATCACGGTGCTGTCGCTGGTGGGCTTCGCGGCGCCGGTGTTCTGGCTCGGCATCATGCTGGTGATCCTGCTGGCCTCGGTGTTCCCCATTCTTCCGGTGGCGGGCATGCGCTCCATCGACTCGGCCGGCGGCGGGCTCAAGGACGTGCTCGACGTGGCACACCACCTGGTGCTGCCCACGCTCACGCTGAGCCTGGTGTACCTCGCGCAATACAGCCGGCTCGCGCGCTCCTCGATGCTCGACGTGCTGGGCTCCGACTTCATCCGCACCGCACGCGCCAAGGGCCTGGCCGACCGCGTCGTGCTCTACAAGCACGCGCTGCGCAATGCGCTGCTGCCGGTGGTCACGGTGCTGGGCCTGCAGTTCGGCAACGTGCTGGCCGGCGCGATCCTGGTGGAGACGGTGTTCAACTGGCCGGGCCTCGGCCGGCTGGCCTTCGAGTCGGTGCTGCGGCGCGACTACCCGACCATCCTCGGCGTGCTGCTCTTCTCTTCCATCGTGGTGGTGGTGATGAACCAGCTCACCGACCTGTGCTATCGCTTCATCGATCCGCGGATCAAGGCCTCATGAACAAGCTTGCAACGATGCCCTCCGTTTCCGCCGCACCTGATGCGCCCGCGAAGCCGGCCCTGCGCGTCGAGCACCCCGGCATGGAGGCGATGCGCATGTTCCTGCGCAATCCCGCGGCCATTGCGGGCATGGCGATGCTGCTCGCGATGCTGGCGGTGGCCATCGCCGGACCCTGGCTCCATCCGGCCGACCCCTTCGAGATCAGGGCCGCGCCGCTCACTCCGCCTTTCAGCGAGGAAGCCTGGCTCGGCACCGACTACCTCGGCCGCGACGTGCTCACGACATTGATCTATGGCGGGCGCGCCACGCTGCTGGTGGGCGCGGTGGCCGCGCTGCTGTCGGTGCTTATCGGCATCACGCTGGGCGCCTTCGCGGGCTACTACGGCGGCAAGGTCGATGCGGCGCTGATGAAGGTGACCGAGTTCTTCCAGGTGCTGCCCGCGCTGCTGTTCGCGATGGTGGTGGTCACGCTGTTCTCGCCCACGCTGGTGACGGTCACGCTGGCCATCGGCATCGTGAGCTGGACCGGCACCGCGCGGCTCACGCGCGCCGAGTTCATGAAGTACCGCGGCCTGGAATTCGTGCGCGCCGAGCGCGCCATCGGCGCGCGCGACGCCCGCATCATCTGGAAGGTGATCCTTCCCAACGCGCTGCCGCCGCTGGTGGTGTCGGCCACGCTGGCCATCGGCGCGGCGGTCTTGTTCGAAGCCGGGCTGTCGTTCCTCGGCCTGGGCGATCCCAACCAGATGAGCTGGGGGCTGATGATCGGCTCGAGCCGGCAGTACGTGCTGTCGTGCTGGTGGGCGGTGGCCTTTCCGGGGGCGGCCATCTTCATCACCGTGCTGGCCGTGAGCCTGATCGGCGACGGGCTCAACGACGCCCTCAACCCGAAGCTGAGGGAACGCTGATGGCAAGCGACGACGCACTGCTGCGGGTGCACGACCTGCACGTCGAGTTCAAGACCCGCCGCGGCCAGGCGCTGGTGCTCAACGGCGTCGACTTCGAGATCCGCAGCGGCGAGACGCTGTGCGTGGTCGGCGAATCGGGCTGTGGCAAGAGCATGACGGCGCTCGCGCTGCTGCGGCTCGTTCCCTCGCCGCCGGGCCGCATCAGCGGCGGGCGCGTGATGTTCCAGGGCGAAGACCTGGTGCAGGCCACCGATGCCCGCATGCGCGAGGTGCGCGGCAACCGCATCTCGATGATCTTCCAGGAGCCGATGACCTCGCTGAATCCGGTGTTCACCGTGGGCGACCAGATCGGCGAATCGCTGCGGCTGCATGCGGGCATGAATGCCCAGGCGGCCCGCGAGCGCGCCATCGAGATGCTGCGGCAGGTGGGCATTCCCGCGCCCGGGCGGCGCGTCGACGAGTACCCGCACCAGCTCTCGGGCGGCATGCGCCAGCGCGTGATGATCGCCATGGCGCTGGCCTGCCGGCCCGACATCCTGATTGCCGACGAGCCCACCACCGCGCTCGACGTGACGGTGCAGGCCCAGATCTTCGACCTGCTGCGCGAGCTGCAGCGCGAGAAGGGTACGGCCATCATGCTCATCACGCACGACATGGGCGCGGTCGCCGAGATGGCCAACCGCGTGATGGTGATGTATGCGGGCCGCGTGATCGAACAGGGCAGCACCGAACAGGTGCTTTCGCAGCCGGGCCATCCCTACACGCGCGGCCTGATCGATTGCCTGCCCGAACTCGGCAGCAGCGCGGCCTTCGGCGACGGCGCGCGGCCGGAACTCGCCGAGATCGCGGGCGTGGTGCCGTCGATCTGGGAGCTGGGCCGGGGCTGCGCATTCCGCGAGCGCTGCCCGCATGCGATGGCGCGCTGCGCCGCAGAGGTGCCGCCGATGTTCGCACTCGAAGGCCCCGCAGGAGGCGCGGGCACGCCGCACGGCGCCGCCTGCTGGCTGCATGCCGAGGCGCCGCAGGCGCGCATGAAGGAGGCCGCATGACATTCATCGGCAAGGCCGACACGCTGCTCTCGGTCGACGAACTCAAGGTGCACTTCGCGCGCGGCAAGGCAGGCTGGGGCAAGCCCGCGGAAGTGGTGAAGGCGGTGGACGGTGTCTCGTTCGAGATCCGGCGGGGCACCACGCTGGCGGTGGTGGGCGAATCGGGCTCGGGCAAGACCACGACCGCGCTCGCGGTGATGCGGCTCTCGCCCGTCACCTCGGGCCGCATGCGGCTGGGCGACACCGACCTGGGCGCGCTGCAGGGCGAGGCGCTGCGCCGGGCGCGCACGCGCATGCAGATCATCTTCCAGGACCCGTTCTCCTCGCTGAATCCGCGCGAGCGCGCCGGTGCCACGGTGCGCGCGCCCCTCGAGCTGATGCAGGTGGGCACGCCCGAAGAGCGCACGCGCCGCGTGGCCGAACTCTTCGAGGCCGTGGGCCTGCGGCCCGAGCAGCAGCACCTGTTCCCGCACCAGTTCTCGGGCGGGCAGCGCCAGCGCATCAACATTGCGCGCGCGCTGGCCACCAACCCCGAGCTGGTGGTGTGCGACGAGCCGGTGTCGGCGCTGGACATCGCGATCCGCGCGCAGATACTGAACCTGCTGGTGCGGCTGCAGCGCGAACTGGGGCTGACCTACCTCTTCATCTCGCACGACATGGCGGTGGTGGAGCACATCTGCGACGACATCGCCGTGATGTACCTCGGCCAGATCGTGGAGCGCGCGCCACGGCGCAGCTTCTTCGCGCGGCCGCTGCACCCCTACAGCGTGGCGCTGATGTCGGCCGTGCCGACCGTGGGCGGCGGGCGCCGCCGCGCCGCCAGCCGCATCAAGCTCTCGGGCGATCCGCCGAGTCCGATCAATCCGCCGCCCGGCTGCCGCTTTGCCGGGCGCTGTCCCGTGGCCGAGCCAGCCTGCGCGGCCGAGTTGCCGCCGCTGCGCGAAGTGGCGCCCGACCATTGGGTACGCTGCAGGCGAGTCGATATCGTCGACGGCACGGCCCTTCCTCCTCTTTCGATGCCTGAACTGCCATGAGCACCCCCATCACCACCGTCTACCCCGCGCGCAGGATCATCACCATGAACCCGATGCAGCCGCATGCCACGCACGTGGCGGTGCGCAGCGGCCGCGTGCTGGCCGTGGGCACCCTCGCGGACATGCAGGCCTGGGGCGCCTTCACGCTCGACGAGCGCTTTGCCGCCAAGGTGCTGATGCCGGGCCTGGTCGAGGGCCACTGCCACCTCAAGGAAGGCAGCATGTGGGACTGGACGTACCTCGGCTGGTTCGACCGGCGCGACCCCCAGGGCAAGGTATGGAGCGGCCTGCGCTCGATGGACGAGGTGGTGGCGCGCCTTCGCGAAGTGGCCGCGCAGATGGCGGCCGACGGCATTCCCGACACCGAGCCGCTGATCGCCTGGGGCTTCGACCCCATCTACTTCGGCGGCGAGCGCATGACGGTGGCGCACGTCGACCGCGCCAGCGCCACGCGGCCGGTCGTCATCGGCCACGCCAACGGCCACCTGATGAACGTCAACAGCGCCATGCTGCGCATCGCCGGCATCACGCGCGACAACGAGGTCGAGGGCGTGGTCAAGTTCGCGTCCGGCGAGATGGCGGGCGAGCCCACCGGCGAGCTGCAGGAGCCGGCCGCGATGTTCCTGGTGCTGCGCAGGATCGGCAATGCCGGCCTGCTCGCGCCGATGACCGAGGCCGGCGTGCGCTCCTTCGCGCGCCTGGCCTGCATGCAGGGCGTGACGACCGCGACCGACCTCGTCAACAAGCTCAGCGACGAAGACTGCGGCGTGCTCGAGAACGCGACGCGCGACGAGGGCTTCGGCGTGCGCATCCTGCCGGCGTTCCAGGCCTTCCACGGCACGCACGGCGCGGCCCAGGGCGCCGAACATGTCAGGGCGCTGGTGCCGCGCAGCACCGACCGGCTGCGCTACGGCCTCGTGAAGATGATGCTCGATGGTTCGATCCAGGGCTTCTCGGCGCGGCTGCGCTGGCCGGGGCATTTCAACGGCGCGCCCAACGGCATCTGGGTGACGGCGCCCGCGCAGTACGAGGCCGACTTCGAGACCTACCATCGCGCAGGGCTCACCATCCACACGCACACCAACGGCGACGAGGCCAGCGAGGTGGCCATCGACGCCATCGAGCGCGTGCTCGCGCGCGCGCCGCGCCCCGACCATCGCCACACGCTGCAGCACGGGCAGATGATCGACGCGCCGCTGTTCCGGCGCATGGCCTCGCTCGGCCTCAGTGCGAACCTGTTCGCCAACCACCTCTGGTACTGGGGCGACCAGCACTACGAAATGACCATGGGCCCCGACCGTGCGAACCGGCTCGACGCCTGCGGCAGCGCGCTGGCAGCCGGTGTGCCGCTGGCCATCCATTCCGATGCGCCGGTCACGCCGCTCGGGCCGCTGTTCACCGCGTGGTGCGCCGTGAACCGCATCACGCCCAAGGGCCGGCTGCTCGGCGAATCGGAGCGCATCTCGGTGCCGCAGGCGCTGCATGCGATCACGCTCGGCGCGGCCTGGACGCTGAAGCTCGACGGCGAGATCGGCAGCATCGAATGCGGCAAGCGCGCCGACTTCTGCGTGCTGGAAGACGATCCGCTCGAGATGGACCCGATGGCGCTGAAGGATGCGCGCGTGTGGGGCACGGTACTGTCGGGCCGCGTGTTCGAAGCACAAAGAAATTGAGCATCGCGTGACGCAAGGGAACAGGCGCTTGCCGCTCACCGTCATCGGCGGCTTCCTGGGCGCGGGCAAGACCACGCTGCTCAACCGCTGGCTGCGCGAGGCGCAGGGCCTGCGCATCGCGGCGCTGGTGAACGACTTCGGCGCGCTCAACATCGATGCCGAGCTGGTCGCCGCCACCCACGGCGAAACGCTGGCGCTGACCAACGGCTGCGTGTGCTGCCAGATCGGCGACGACCTGGGTCGCGCGCTGGTGCAGGTCATCGAGTCGGCCACGCCCTTCGATGCGGTGGTGATCGAGGCCAGCGGCGTTTCCGATCCATGGCGCATTGCGCAGATCGGCATGGCCGCGCCCGAGCTGAGCCTGGAGGGCGTGATCGTGCTGGTCGATGCGACCGCGGTGGCGCAGCAATCGCGCGACGTGCTGCTGGCGGACACGCTGGCGCGGCAGTTGAAGTCCGCCGATCTCGTGGTGCTCAACAAGGCCGATCTCGCGGACGCGGACGCGCTCGCGCAGGCGAACGCCTGGGCCGAGGCCACCGCGCCCGGCACGCCGCGCATCGAAGCCACCCAGTCCGCGGTGCCGCTCGCGCTGCTGTCCGGCCTGGCGCTGCCGGCCGTGGGTCGCGGGCCCTGCGCGGGCGAATGCGAACACGAGCACGACCACGGCCACCACCACGCCCCCGACCATGGCGCGATGTTCCAGACCTGGAGCGCGCAGCCCGCGGCCGCCATCCCTGCCGAGCTGCTGCGCGCATGGCTGCGCGACGTGCCGCTGGGCGTGCTGCGGCTCAAGGGCCTGCTGCGCACCGGCCAGGGCGCGTGCGGCGACGAATGGTCCGAGGTCCAGTTCGCCGGCCGCCATGGCTCGCTGCGCAAGGCCAGCCCGCCGCGGGACGCGCGCGCCGGCGTGGTCGCCATCGGCCTGCGGCACCGATTGCCCACGCAGGCACTGGAGCATTTCTTCGCGCGTTGACCCGGGCCGTGTTGCAATCGCATGTTTTCAACGTGCAGGCCACCGACGCATGACGACCGCTTCCCTCCTGATCCGCCCTCCGACACCCGACGACTACGCCGCATGGAAGCCGCTGTGGGACGGCTACAACGCCTTCTACCAGCGCGAGGGCCCCACGGCCCTGCCCGAGGAGATCACGCGCGTCACCTGGCAGCGCTTCTTCGACGCCTACGAGCCGGTGCACGCGCTGGTGGCCGAACGCGACGGCCGGCTGGTGGGCCTCACTCACTATCTCTTTCACCGCAGCACCACGCGCATCGAGCCGAACTGCTACCTGCAGGACCTGTTCACGCTGCCGTCGGAGCGCGGCCGGGGCGTGGGGCGGCAGTTGATCGAAGGCGTGTATGCGCACGTGAAGCGCGTGGGTGCGCACCGCGTCTACTGGCAGACGCAGGTGACCAACCTTGCCGGACGCGCGCTCTACGACAAGGTCGCCACGCACGACGGGTTCATCGTGTACGGCACCTTCGTCTGAACCTCGCCTGAGGAATCTCAGTACTTGATGGTCACACCGGCCTTCACGCCGTTGTTGCTCTTGCCATCCGTCAGCACGCCGCCCGTGAGCGACACATTGCCGCCCGTGCTCGCGCCCAGCGAGTAGGTGGGCCGCGGCGTGGAGGTGTCGGTGCCGATGTAGCTGCCGCTGCCGTCGGGCCGCTGCACGCCGACGGTCGCGCCCTTGGTGTAGGCCGAGGTTTCAGTGGAATTGACGTTGGGCGCCACGTAGATGGTGCCCTTGTCGTCGCTGTCCAGGGGCACTTTCACCGGCTCCGCCATCGCGGCGGTGGCGGCTGCGCAGCACGCGGCCGCACTTACCCACGCAAAGATCGAATTGCTCATGCCCTCGATCCTCGCGGCTGGGCCGCGCCTTTCCTGTAGGACAAGAGGCAGCCCGGCCGGCAGGCGCTTTGTCATGGCTGCGGCGCGCACGGGCGGGACGCTTGTCTCCCCGCAGAAGGGACGCACCGCTCATGTGCGCAGGCGCCGCAATTCCTACAGTGATTTCACGGGAAAACGCCTGGGTCCGCCATGGACAGCAGACGTCGCCAGTTGGCAGATCACTTAGGGAAACAAGCCGTGAAAAAGGTAAATCCATGAACAAGACCTTCCGAACCCTCTGGAATCCGGCGCTCCGCGCATGGGTGGCCGCGCCAGAAATCGCACGCGGCCATGTGCGCACGACCGGCCTGCATGCCGTTGCCATGGCGGTGCTGTGCCTGAGTGCCGGCTCGACCCTGGCCGGGGGCGGCGCGGGCGGCCAGCCCGTGGACAGCACGCTGCATGCGGGTACCGGCGGCAGCAACGGCAGCGGCGGCGCGGGCGGATTCAACGACAGCTCCGTGAACGCGCACGGCGGGGACGGCGGGTCGTCGACCGATGCCGCGGTCACGGCGGGGTCCGCCGCCGACGTCGGAAGTTTCGGCGGCGCCACCGCGGGCGCGGGCGGTGCGGCGGGCAGCTCCAGCACCATCGTCTCCCCCGGCGTGCTGCAGGGGGCCGATGGCGGCGCGGGCGAATCGCAGACCGGCGATTTCAGCAACGGCAATGGATACGGGGGCGGCGGCGGCGGCGGATACCACGGCTTTTTGATGGGCTCCACCACCATCGCGTCCTGGGGCAGCTACACCGGTGGCAGCGGAGGCGCGGGCGGCAACGGCTATTGGGCCGCCGGCGGCGGCGGCGCCGGCGGCTATGGATCCACGCTGATCGGCCTGGTCAACAACTACGATGCGGCCGGCACTTCCACCGGCGGCGCCGGCGGCAAGGGCGGCGACGCCTATTCGCAGGGCGGCGGCGGCGGCAGTGGCGGCGGCGGATTCTTCATCAGCGCCGCAACGCCGGGGCTCGGCTTCGGCAACAGCGGCACGCTCGCAGGCGGTGCCGGCGGCGCGGGCGGGTCCGAACTGCTGCCGGCCCGAAGCAATGCCGCGGGCGGCGGCGGCGGCGCGGGCGGCGCCGGTGCCACGCTGGCCGGCAGCACCCTCGCCGTGACCAACGCCGGCCAGATCACCGGCGGCGCCGGGGGCGCTGGCGGCGCGGGTGGTGGCGGCCTGGGCGGCACCGGTGCGCCCGGCAGCGGCGGCGACGGCGGCGTGGGCCTTCTCTCCATAGGCAGCGGCGCGGCGATTGCCAACAGCGGCACCATCGCCGGTGGCGCGGGCGGCACCGGCGGGGCCAACAGCAACGGCGGCGCAAGCGGCGCGCACGGCACCGGCGGCGCCGGCATCGCGGGCGCCAACCTGAACATCAGCAACAGCGGC
Organism: Variovorax sp. V93; assembly: GCF_041154485.1. NCBI lineage: Bacteria > Pseudomonadati > Pseudomonadota > Betaproteobacteria > Burkholderiales > Comamonadaceae > Variovorax > Variovorax sp. V93. The sequence goes on from NZ_AP028669.1 coordinate 4,001,195, forward strand.
ACCATTTCTGGCGGGCTCGGCGGCGACGGCGCCACGCGCGCACCGGCCGTGGCATTCACCGGCGGCAGCAACAGCCTGACCGTAAACACGGGCTCATCGATGCTGGGCGCCATTGCCATCGGAAGCGGTGCCAGCGCCAGCGTGATCGCCGGAGCCGACGGCCTGAGCCTGGACAACGCACTGCTGCTGGGAGGCACGGGCACCATCGACACCAACGGCCACGGCATGGGCTGGTCGGGCCCGATCTCGGGCGCCGGCGACCTGGTGAAGGTCGGCGCGGGCACGCTCACCCTGAGCGGCGCCAACACGAACACCGGCGCCACCAACGTCGCGGCCGGCACCTTGCGCGCCGGCGCGGCCGGCACCTTCGGCAGCGCGAGCGCCTTCACGGTCAACGCGGGCGCCACGCTCGACCTGGCGGGCCACAGCCAGACCATCGCATCGATGGCCAACAGCGGCATCGTCTCGCTGTTAAGCGGCACGCCCGGCGCCACGCTCACCGTACAGGGCCCCTGGGTAGGCAACGACGGCACGCTGCGCCTGGGCACCGCGCTGGGCACCAGCGCCAGTCTGAGCGACCGGCTGATCCTCAGCGGCTGCACCGCGATTGCCAGCGGCACCACCAACATCCAGATCACCAACCTGGGCGGCCTGGGCGCACTGACCAGCGGCAACGGCATCGAGGTGGTGACCGCGATGAACGGCGCCACCACCACGGCGCAGACCACCCGCGACGCCTTCCGCCTGGCGGGCGGCCACGTCGACGCCGGCGCCTACGAGTACCGGCTGCACGCCGCCGACGCCAGCGGCGCCGGCGAGAACTGGTACCTGCGCTCCGGCGTCATCGTCGCGCCGCCGCCGCCTCCTCCTCCTCCGCCACCCCCACCGCCACCTGCGCCGCCTGCACCACCTGCGCCGCCTGCACCGCCTGCACCGCCTGCGCCACCTGCGCCACCTGCGCCACCTGCACCGCCTGCGCCTGCACCTGCACCTGCACCTGCACCGGACGATGGCGGCCCCCCGCGAAGCAGCGATGGCGGCTCCCCGCCTGCGGGCGTGACGGTGCCCACCTACCGTGCCGAAGTCCCGCTGTACGCGGCGCTGCCCGGGCAGTTCCGCCAGTCCAACCTGGCGATGGTGGGCAACCTCCACCAGCGCGTGGGCGACGACGGCGCGGCCGGCCTCGCCACGGCCACGCCCGAGCAGGGCTACCGCCAGGGCTGGGCCCGCATCATCAGCATGGACCGCACCATCGCCCAGGCCGGCACCGTGAGCCCCACCAGCAAGGGGCGCCTCACGGGCTTCCAGGCCGGCAACGACCTGTGGGCCGATCCCCACTGGCGCGTCGGCATCTATGTCGGCCAGCTCGAGGGCGACATGCGCGTGACCGGCTTTGCCCGCGGCGTGCAGGGCTATGGGGTCGGCTCCAGCGACCTGCGCAGCCAGTACCTGGGCGCCTACGCCACCTGGAAGAACGACAGCGGCCTGTACGTGGACGGCGTGCTGCAGGCAGGGCGCCACCGCTACACAGCGGCCACGACGCTGGGTTCGGCCGGCTCGGGCAAGGGCCACAGCCTGCTGGCTTCCGTCGAGGTGGGCCAGGGATTCCACATCTCGCCGGAGTGGATCGTCGAGCCGCAGCTGCAGCTGGTGCATCAGCGCGTGAGCCTGGACGACGCCGGCATCATCGGCGCCGTGGTGCAGCAGCACAGCCACAGCGGCTGGCTGGTGCGCGCCGGCGTGCGGGTCAAGGGCGAGATGACCACCAGCGCCGGCCCGCTGCAGCCCTATGCGCGGCTGAACCTCTACCGCAGCAGCAGCGGCACGGACGTCACGCGCTTCATCGGCCCCGCGGCCTATACCGACATTGCCACGCGCACCGGCGGCACCAGCACCGAACTGGCGGCCGGTGCCACGCTGCAGCTCACACAAAGCATGAGCCTGTATGGCGAGGTCGGCAAGTTCTGGGCCTCGGGCAGCGGCGCGCGCGTGAAGAGCGGCCTGAACGGCAGCGTGGGCCTGAAGATCCGCTGGTGAGTGCGGGGCGCCCGGCGGGCGCCTTCGCCGCTACTTTTTCTGCACGGCCACGGCGGCCGGCGCGTCGGGCATGGCCAGCGGATTGCGCCCCGGCCCCTCGACGCGCGTCAGCGTGTTGCGGTCGGTGTGATGGAAGGGCTCGGCCCGGCCCTGGATCTGCATCACCGTGTCCTGGTCGTAGGACCAGGTGCCGTCGGCGTTGATGGTCACCGTGATGTTCCACGCCAGCGTGGTGAACGCGTGCTCGATGAAGGGGTTCGACACGATGCCGTTCACCAGGCTGCCGCGCTCGGCGCTCAGCGTGAAGCGCGTGTCGTCCGCCTTGGCATGGCCGCTGGCCATGGCCACCTGACCGCGCGGAATGGCCAGCGTGTGCAGCACCGTGCCGGTGGCCGGCTCCCAGAGCCAGTAGCCCACCTGGTCGTGGTACATCTTGGTCAGGCCGGGCTTGTGGATGTAGGTGTGGTAGCGCAGGCCGTACAGCAGCTGGGGGCCGTTGGTCTGCGGATCGATCGGCTGCAGCTCGTAGCGCTCGACGTAGACCTGCGTCTTGGGGCCTTCGCGCTTGGGCTTGACGTCCACGCCGCGGCTGCCCTCCCAGATGCCCGCCATGGCGCGCAGCGGCCCGAGATTGGCGAGCGTGTCAGGATCGGCGTTGGGCTCGGTGTAGATGTCTTCGGTGGGGTTCATGGTGTGTGGACTTCTGATTTCTGATGAAGTGAACGGGCTCTAGCCGTTCGTCGACGCCGACTTGTCGGCCGTGGCCAGCACCCGGTCGATGCGGCGCCCCTCGAGCGCGGCAATCTCGAAATGCCAGCCCGCGCAGTCGATGACTTCGCCGGTCTTGGGCAGGTGGCCCGAGACTGCCATCAGCAGGCCGGCCACGGTGTTGTAGCGCCCGCGCTCCTCCTCCGGCAGCTCGCGGATGCCGAGCCGTGCGCGCAGCTCCGACACCGGCATCAGCCCGTCGAGCTCCCACACGCCGTCGGGCCGTTCGCGCGCCCAGGCATCGGTCAAGGTGCCCGGCTGCAGTTCGCCGGTGATGGCTTCGAGCATGTCGCGCGGTGTCATGAGGCCCTGCACCACGCCGTATTCGTCGACCACGAACACCAGCCGGCCGCCGCGTTCGCGGAACTGTTCGAGCAGCTCCATGCCGGTGAGCGTCTCGGGCACGAACACGGCTGGCGCGGCCTCCTGGCCGAGCACGCCGTCATGGCCGGTGCCGAGCCGCAGCAGGTGCGCCACGCTGATCACGCCGACCACGTCGTCGAGCGAATTGCGGCACACCGGATACCAGGAATGCACCAGGTTGAGCGCGCCCGCGTCGGCCACCTTCTGCAACGCCTCGGCCACGGTGTCGGAGGCGTCGAGCCATTCGATGTCGGCCCGCGGGATCATCAGCGACGACAGCCGGCGGTCGTCCAGGTGGAACACGTTGCGCACCATCTGGTGCTCGTGCTGCTCGATCACGCCGGCGTCCACGCCCTCTTCCAGGCTGGCCGAGATTTCTTCCTCGGTCATGGAGCGCGCGGCATTGGCGTCGATGCGCAGCAGCTTCAGCACGGCGGCGGTAGCGCTCGCGAGCAGCCACACGAACGGCTTGGCGCCCTTGGCCAGCCCGCGCATCGGGCGCGACACCCAGCGCGCCACGGGCTCCGGGTAGAGCTGGCCGATGCGCTTGGGCACCAGCTCGCCGAAGATGATGGTGAAGAAGGTGATGCAGGTCACCACCACCGCGGTGGACACCACGCTGGCGGTGCCGCGGCCCATGCCCAGGCTCTCCATCCAGACCGAGAGCGGCTCCGCAAAGGCGGCCTCGCCCACGATACCGCTGAGCATGCCGATCGAGGTGATGCCGATCTGAACGGTCGACAGGAAGTGGGTCGGCTCCTCCATCAGCCGGAGCGCGGCCTCCGCGCCGGCATCGCCCGTTTCGGCCAGTGCTGCCAGGCGCGCACGCCGGCTGGTTGAAAGGGCCATTTCGGACATCGCAAACAACGCATTCAGCGTGGTCAGCAAGGCCAGCAGGAGAACATCCATGAACGGGGGGTGAAAATGAGGACATGGCACTTTACTTGATCGGAGATATCCAGGGCTGCGACGCCGCCCTTCAGAAACTGCTCGACAAGATCGGTTTTTCACCCAGCCGCGACACCCTCGTGCTGCTGGGCGACCTGGTCAACAGGGGCCCCGACTCGGCCGCCGTGCTGCGGCGCGTGCAGGGCTACGGCGCCTCGGCGCTGAGCCTGCTCGGCAACCACGACCTGCACCTGCTGGGCGTGGCGCACGGCGCGCGCAAGTCCAGCCGCAAGGACACGCTGGCCGGCCTGCTCGAAGCGCCCGACAGCGAAGCCATGCTCGAATGGGTGCGCCAGCAGCACATGGCGCTGCACATGCAGATCGATGGCGGCGACCTGCTCATGGTGCATGCCGGCGTGCTGCCGCAGTGGACGGTCGGCGACACGCTCGCGCTGGCGGCGGAGGTCGAATCGGTGCTGCGCGGCCCGGCGCTGGGCGAATTTTTGCTCGGCATGTACGGCAACGAGCCGGCGCAGTGGAGCGACACGCTCACCGGCGGCACGAGGCTGCGCGCCATCGTGAACGCGCTCACGCGGCTGCGCTTCTGCACCGCCGAGGGCGTGATGGAGTTCGAGAGCAAGGACGGCATGCTGCCCGGCCCCGAGGGCTTCATGCCCTGGTTCGACGTGCCCGGCCGCAAGACCGCCAATGCCACCATCGCCTTCGGCCACTGGTCCACGCTGGGCTGGCTCTCGCGGCCCGACCTGCTCTCCACCGACACCGGCTGCGTCTGGGGCGGCTGCCTCAGCGCGGTGCGCATTGGCGCGACGCTCGATGAACGCGAGCTGATCCAGGTCAAGTGCGAGCAGGCGCAAAAGCCCGGGCAGCCGGCCTGACTGGCCTCAGGCGCGCGGCAGCCGGAAGCGGTCGAGCGCCATGCGCTGCCGGCCCTCGGCATCGAAGTTCTCGGGGGCAAGCCAGCGCTCGAAGGCCGTGCGCAGCATCGGCCATTCGGCATCGGTGATCGAGAACCATGCGGTGTCGCGGCTGCGGCCCTTGTAGACGATCGCCTGCCGGAAGACGCCTTCGAACTGGAACCCCAGGCGCGCGGCCGCGCGCTTCGAAGGCTCGTTGAAGTTGTCGCACTTCCATTCGTAGCGCCGATAGCCGAGTTCGTCGAAGGCCAGCTTCATCAGCAGGTACTGCGCTTCGGTCGACATCGGCGTCTGCTTCAGCAGCGGAGAAAAAGTGACGCTGCCGACCTCGATCGCGCCGTGGACCGGGTCGATGCGCATCAGTGCGAGCGTGCCGATGGCCCGGCCGCTGCGCCGGTCGATCACCGCGAAGTGCATCGGATCGACGCTCTGTGCGGCGCGTTCGATGTGGGCCCGGGTGCTCGCCGGATCGATGGGCCGCTCGACGAACAGGTAGGTCCAGTCGCGGCCGTCGGGCGCCTGCGCGTAGGCCGCGTGGAGGTCGTCGGCGTGCCTGGCGGCGTCGAGCGGTTCGAGCACGCAGCACCGGCCTGCGATGGGGCGGCGCGGCGGCAGGGAGCGCGGCGTCCATCCGGGCACCAGGGGACCGATGGGTTGGCCGTATTCGTTGTGGCGAGCTGACATGGGAGGCTTTCGGAAGCAATGAGGCGGCAGTGCCGGGGAACGATAAAGTACGCCCTGCGTGGCTCCACCGGAAGCACCACGCTCGTTCAATTTCATGGTGCCACGTTTTCGCTCATGAGCAACCCGCCCCATCTTGCCGCCGCGGCACTGTTCGAATCCCCTCTGGCCAAGGAGCGCGAGGCCGGCCCGATGCAGCGCCAGCTGCACGAGCGCCTGAAGCGCGCCATTCTCGGCGGCGGCCTGGCGCCGGGCAGCCGGCTGCCCGGTTCGCGCGCGCTGGCCGAGGCACTCTCGATCTCCCGCAACACCGTCACTGCGGCCTACGAGCACCTGGCGGCCGAAGGCTATGTTCAGCCCGATCGAAAGGGCACGCGCGTGACCGAGCTGGCCCCGCCAGCAAAGTCCCTGCGCCCCGCCAGATCCGGTGCCGCACCGGCCGCGGCGCAGCGGCTCGTCCGCATCCAGCCCGGCACGCCCCGCGCCGAGATGGACGCGGCCTTGAGGCCCGGCATGCCCGCGCTCTCGCACTTTCCGGCGGCCGCATGGCGGCGCGCGATCGACCGCGCGATCCGCAATGCCAGCCCCGCCACGCTCGGCTATGGCGATCCGCTGGGCGAACCACCGCTGCGCGCGGCCATCACGCGGCACCTGGCCATTGCGCGCGGCGTGCGCTGCAAGCCGCACCAGGTCGTGATGGCCGAGGGCGCGCAGGAAGCCATCGCGCTGTGCGTGCGGCTGCTGTCGAACCCCGGCGATACCGGGTGGGTCGAAGACCCGGGCTACCGCGGCGCAAAGGCGGCCATGCACGCCGGCGACATGCGCATCGTGCCGATGCGCGTCGACGCCGAAGGCCTGTGCGCGAGCGAGCGCGAGTGGCAGAAGCACCCGCCCCGGCTGGTCTACACCACGCCTTCGCACCAGTACCCGGCCGGTGCGGTGCTGAGCATCGCGCGCCGCCTGGCGCTGATCGCGCAGGCGCGCCGGCATGACGCGTGGATCATCGAGGACGACTACGACAGCGAGTTCCGCCACGCCGGCGAACCCATCGGCGCGATGCAGGGGCTGGTGGACGACGCGCCGGTGCTCTACGTGGGCACCTTCAGCAAGACGATGTTTCCGTCGCTGCGGCTGGGCTTCGTGGTGCTGCCCGCGCCGCTCATGGCCGCGGTGCAGAAACCGCTCGAGGAAATGCTGCGCGGCGGGCACCGCCACGCGCAGCTCGCGATGGCCGACTTCATCGAGAGCGGCCAGTTCAGCCGGCACCTGGGCCGCATGCGGCGCCTCTATCGCGACCGGCAACAGGCGCTGCGGGCGGCGCTCGACAGGCATTTCAAGGTGCCGCACGAGATCGACGGCGGCCATTGCGGGCTGCACCTCACGGTGCGGCTGCCGCCGCGCTTCGACGACCGCCGCATCGCGGCCGATGCGCTGCGCTACCGGCTCGCGCCCGCCGCGCTGTCGGGCTTTGCGATCCGGCCGCGGCCTTCGGACAACGGGCTGGTGCTGGGCTATGGCAACACTTCAGCGGAACTTTTCGAGCCGCTGGTCAAGCGGCTGTCGCAACTGGCGCGTGCAGTGGAGCGCGGCTAGGAGTTCTTTCGTTTAAATAAAAAGTGCGGCCGAAATCCATTGACTACATACGTCGTATGAGTGCAATTGCTGCGCAATTCAAATCGCTGGTGCAACTGCAACAAAATCCCCAAAAAGCGAAAGAAGACTCGCGCCTTGCCACGCATTGAAATCGCATAATTGCGGTCGCTTGAAACGTCTTGTCGCAGCGCACGACGACACATCGAGAGCGGCCATTTCGCTCTCTTAAGCAAAAAGTAATCAACAAAAAGTCTGCAGGGAGTCCGCGTGAAAAACGCCATTGCGACATCGTCCGTCGCGTCCCCGGCGATCTTGTCGATCCCGTGGAGATGCAATCCGTGAGCCGCCGCGTCACCCTCCAGACACCGCTGGGCGAAGCACTGCAATTCCACCGCCTGGCGGGGCGCGAGGCGCTCAGCCAGCTGTACGCCTTCGACCTCGAACTGCTCGGGCGCCACAACGCGATCGACGCGAAGGCCCTGCTGGGCCAGCCCGCCACCGTGGTGATGGAAACCGAGAGCGGCGGCGTGCGCCACCTGGGCGGCCTCGTCACCCGCTTCGGCCTTGCGCGACAGGACGACCGCCAGGCCTTCTACGGCATGCGCCTGCGACCGTGGCTGTGGCTGGCCACGCGCCGCAGCGACTTCCGCATCTTCCAGGACCAGACCGTGCCCGAGATCGTTGCGGCCGTGCTCGGACGCTACGGCCACCCGCTCGAGCAGAAGCTCCACCGCAGCTACCGCGCCTGGACCTACTGCGTGCAGTACCACGAGGACGATTTTTCCTTCGTGTCCCGCCTCTGCGAACACGAAGGCATCTACTACTGGTTCCGCCACGAGGCCGGGCAGCAGGTGCTGGTCTTCGCCGACGACATCGCGGGTTCGCACGCCCCCTTGCCCGGCGGCGAGGCCGTGCGCTACCACCCGCACGAGAAGGCCGGCATGACCGGCGGGCTGGAGGCCAGTGAGCGCATCACCGAATGGACGTCCTCGGACGAAGTGCGCCCCGGCCACTACTACACCGACGACCACGACTTCGAGAAGCCCCGGGCCGACCTCACGAGCCTGCGGCAGATGCCGCCCGGGCACGACCACGACGATTTCGAGCGCTACGAATGGCCCGGCGGTTTCACCCAGCACGAGGACGGCGAGGCCTATGCGCGCATCCGCACCGAAGAGCAGCTGAGCGAACGCAGCCGGGCCAGCGGCCGTTCCAACCGGCGCGACCTGGCCCCGGGCCACCTCTTCAGGCTCACGCACCACCCGCGCGAGGACCAGAACCGCCAGCACCTGCTGCTGGCCGTGGACTACGAGCTGCAGGAGAACCTGCAGGCCAGCGAAGGCGCCGCCCCTTCCGAGGGCTCGGTGCAGCGCTTTGCCTTCGAGGCCCAGCCCACGAGCTATGCCTGGCGGCCGCGGCGCACCACGCCCAAGCCGCGCACCCGCGGCCCGCAGACGGCGATGGTGGTCGGCCCGGCGGGCGAGGAGATCTGGACCGACCGCTACGGCCGCATCAAGGTGCAGTTCCACTGGGATCGGCTCGGCCAGCGCGACGAGCATTCGAGCTGCTGGGTGCGCGTGTCCACATCCTGGGCCGGCGCCACCTTCGGCGCGGCCGCGCTGCCGCGCATCGGGCAGGAGGTGATCGTCGATTTCCTGAGCGGCGACCCCGACCACCCGATCGTCACCGGCCGGGTGCACAACGCCGACCAGATGCCGGCCTGGCAGCTGCCCCAGCAAAAGCAGCTCACGGGCATCCGAAGCCGCGAGCTGGGCGGCGGGCGCAGCAACCACCTCGCCCTCGATGATTCCAGCGGCAAGGTGCAGGCCCAGCTCAAGAGCGACCACCAGAGCTCCAGCCTGAGCCTGGGGCACATCGGCCGCCTCGACGACGTCACGGGCCGCAAGGACGACCGCGGCCAAGGGGCCGAGCTGCGCACCGACGGCCATGGCGCCCTGCGGGCCGGCCAGGGCCTGCTGCTGAGCACCGAGGCGCGGCCCAACGCCCAGGGCCACATCACCGACATGGCCGAGACCACCGCCCGGCTCACGCAGGGGCGCGACCTGCACGAGAGCCTGGGCCAGGCCGCGCAGCAGGCCCGGGCGCACGAGGCCGGCGACCAGGACGAGGTGGCCAAGGCACTCAAGGCACAGAACGACGCCATCGCGGGCAGCGGCGGCGACAAGGCGCACGGCCTCTTCCCCGAGTTCCAGGAGCCGCACCTGACCTTGGCCAGCCCCGCGGGCATCCAGACGACGACGCAGGGCTCGACCCACCTCGTGAGCGGCGAGCACACGGCCCTCACCAGCGGCGCGCACACCAGCATTGCCGCCGGCAACAGCTTCCTGGTGAGCGCCAAGGAGGCGGTGCGCCTGTCCGCCGCCAAGACCGGCATCCGCGTGACCGCGGCGAAGGCCGACATCGACATCACGGCCATGAAGGCCAGCATCCATGCGCTGGCCAAGCTCAACATCAAGCTGGAGGCCAACCGCATCACGATCACGGCCCGGGACGAGGTGCTGATCAACGGCGGCTCCAGCTACACCCGGTGGAATGCGGATGGCATCGAGAGCGGCACCAATGGGCAGTGGCGTGCGCATGCGGGCAGCCACAACCTCGCGGGGCCGGCCAGCCTGCCGGTCAAGCCGCACAGCGAATCGGAGTGCAAGCTCAGGGAAGGCGGCGCGTCCGACGAGGGCGCGGGCTCGTTGGCACGCTGACCCGATGGCATCCCCCGACACCTCCCCGGCGGACCCGCGCTGCGCCGCACTGGTTCGACACCTGAGAGCGGCATTCAACCCGGCGGCTCACTTGCTCGCCGCCGCCGGCGGACGCCCTCTGCGCGCCTATCTGTTGCTCGAACACTGGCAAGCCAATGCATTGACGGCCGCCATCGAGGACCGCTACCCCGCCATGGCTGAAGAGCGCGTGGCCGTGCCCGATCGCCACTTCGAGCACCGCGAGGACGACGCGCCTTGCCTCGTGCCGCTGCTGCAGGGCTGGGCCGCCCCGTCCACCGACCCGGCGGTCGTGCGCCTGATCGCCGAAGACCTCCCCGCATGGCTGACGCAAGCCTGGCTGCACGCAGAACAACGCCAGAGGCGACAACCCCTGTGCGGCGTACTCTTCAGCGAATCCAATGCCGTGGCCATTGCCAGCCACCTGGCGGACCTGGGCGATCAGCTGTCGCCTGCGGATGGCAGCGCGCGCCTCTTCCGCTATCAGGACCCTCGCGTGATGCAGCGCGCATGGCCCGGGCTGTCCGACGCACAGCGCCAACAGTGGCTCGGCCCCGTGCGCCGCTGGTGGACGCTGGAGCAGCCATGGCGGCCATGGTCCCTGGCCGACCTGGTGCAGCAGGACGTCATCGCGACCTCCCGCGAACCCGAATGGTTCCAGGCCTTCGTCAGACCCGACGACGCCGAAGCGCTGCCGTCATCCGCAGTCGGACGCCTAGGCTTCGACCTGGTGCAATGGCACGCAGCGCATTCCGCGCCGGCAGGCCACCGCGCCTGGGCACGCCTTGCCGGCAACGACGTGCCCGTCGACCGGCAACCGGACGGCGCCGCAATGAGCCGCATGCTGGCGCTGGGCCAGAAGCTCGGCTTGAACGACGACAACCTGGAGGACTTCGTGGAGGTCAGCTGGCGGGCACACCTGCCCCAGGACGCGAACCGCGAGGTCTGGTGGCAGTCGGCAAGCGAGGCCGACCTGCTCGCGCAGATTCTGGATGCGCTGCGCCGGCAGCCGGACGCCCGTTTCGGCACCCTGTACGCCGAAGCCCTGGCTGCGCGACACGCAAGATAGGAAAGAAGAGAAACCCGATGCCCTGCGCCACACCCTGCAAGAACTGCGACCGTAAAGGCCTGCCCATTCTGTTTGTCCGCTATGCAGCGGCCTACAGCGCGCAGGCCAAGGGCATGGAGGCCCTCAAGCCGCTGCAACCCAAGGGCCAGCTGCAGGCCACCCCTGGCGACATCGCCATGCAAACGGCGCTGTACAACGTGCGCATGCTGCGCGCGGGCTATCTCTACCTGCGCATCGAGCGCAAAGGCGTCAGCCCCGAGTGGCAGGGCTACATCGTGCATCCGCATGGCTACCTGGGCGAATTCCCGGTGGCGCTGCCGCAGGCGGCAGCCTCTCATCCGGCCTGCGAGATGGAGTTCCGCGGCGCCAACAGCTCCATGGTGTGGGTGGGCGACGCAAAGAACGTCACCAAGCTCGACTACATGTTCCACCCCGACCCGATCGACTACGAGCACTTGAAGAAAGAGATCGAGCCGAACCTGGGCAAATACATGCAAGGCTTCGACGTTGCAGGATGGGCGGGCGGGAGCACGAGCCAGAAGGACACGCTGCAGCCTGGACAGTTGAATGGGCAGGTGGTGGAGTTCAGCGCATCGAGCAGCGAGGCGGTCCGCGATGCGTGCGAGCCCCTCATGTATGGCTTGATGGGCAGCAATGCGCAGGAGCGGGGTTGGGGAGACTATGAGGAACAGGTGGAAGTCCGGACGCCGGCGGTTACAGCCATGGGTGACTTCACCGGGACCGAGGACGTGTCCTACGACACCCGCAAACGCACCGGTCCAACTTACGACAAAGCCCATGGCAAGCGGCTGAGGAAGATGGTCGAGTTTCTGCAGACCCACAAGGGAGCGGTCGTGGCCTGCAGCGATGCCATTGGTATTTGCCAGGAGTTGGGACAATTGCAATCCGAGGTGCAGGTCACCTATACCCATTGGCAAGTGCACCAAGCGAAAGGGTTCGCTACGGACGTCACAAACGAATGGGTGCTCCAAACGGCGATCGGTGCGCAAAGCCTGCGCGACCTGATCAAGAAGGGGGCCGCGATATCCGTGAACAGGGGCTACGAAGAATCCAAGATGTTTTACGCCCCATTGCCGCACGATCCACGCGAACGCGCGGCGGCACTTGCTACGCGCAACGAAAACCGGGAGTACAACAGAAAAAGAGCACTGGATGAATCCATCAAGGAAATCGACGAGAAGTTCACGGAGCTCTTCGATGCCGCCACAGCCAAGACCTTCCTGGAGCACACCCACAAGCCCGCGTACGACCGCCTTTCCGCCTTGCGCGACAGACTCGGACTTGATCAAGGCAACTGGCTCGCCGGCGCGGAAACCAGGAAGGCAATGGACCGCTACAGCAGCAAGGACAACAAGATCGACAAGCCGGGCGGTGGTGCCAGTTTGAGCCTGCAGCTTGCCCAATGCATGGGCAACCTGGAGAGCCACGCCTGGGGACGAACATGGCTTCAAAAGATCGCTCTCTGGGACGATCACGCACTGTCCCGCATGCTGTCTTTCAACAGCAGCACGCTCAAGGCCACCTACAAGGAAATCGATGGTGCACCGAAGCCTCTGCCGGCGCCGGATCCCGAAACCGCGCTCGCCGACGGGCTGGCCAATACTCTCAAGCTCGTCGCAGGCCGTTTGGCGCTGGGAGACAAGGCACTGGGTTTCATCGAGCAAGCGAACCAACCCGACGCACCGGCCTTGCTGCGAAAATCGGCTTGGGTCGGTCATGTGTTCTCCCTGCTGAGCGCGCGAGCGATGACCGGCATCAACGACCTGCCCGCCTCGGCCATCGGCGCCCGGCTGACACAGCATTTGGCACTTGCCGGCATGAGCACCATGGGCAGCACCGTGCAAGATGAAGTCGCACAGCTCAGGAGCGACGTCGCCGACAACGCCAAGCGTATCGAGCTGCGCGCCAGAAAGCTGCAGGGTCTCGCCGCACCAACCACCCGTGCAGGCAAAGCAGAGGCGCTGCGGCGCGCTCGCAAAGCTGCACCCGGCACGCGCGCTGCCATGCTGGGTGGACTGTTCGATGTGGCGAGCGCCATCATCAAGGGCAATCAGTTCGGCACCAAGTTGGACGCGCGCAGCGGCGCCGACCTGATGGGACAGACCCTTCAAGGCATCGGCAGCCTGTACGACTGGCGAGCCAAGGCCTATGACGACACGATCTACAAGGGAGTGAAGAGTGCGGACATCTACAAGTACAAGGCCCTACAGCAAGGGCTGGACTCGATCAACGCCGCGCATCTGAGGAGCCTGCGACTGACGGCTTTCAAGTTTCTGGGGCCGGCAGCGGCGGTGTCGGCGGTGCTGGATGCTATGGATGCGTGGAAATCGAGAGAGCGGGGCAACAATGCTTTGTATGCGGCCCAAGTTGCAAGTGCCGCCGGAACAGTGTTCACCATTCTCGGCACCGGCGCTGCAGTCCTCGGCGTCAGCAGCGCAGCCTGGGCCGCTGCCGCCGTTGTATTGGGCCTAGTTGGTGCCGTCCTGGTCATCGGCGCAACCATCGCGATCTTGCTTCTAAGCGAAGACAAATGGATCACTTGGTTGCGCGACATTCCTTTAAGCGTGAATCGCAAAGGCCAGAAACCAATTCATCACGACCTGCAAGAGACGCTGCAGGAACTGAGTAACGTGCAGGCCGAACTGCACCCTACTTGAGAACCCTTCATGTTCGTTCGAGAAAACAGCTACTGGCTGGCCAGGCGCCGCTCCCCCGAAAAAGGCCGCGCCCACATCAACCTGCAAGGGCAAAAACACTGGCCGACCCAGCGCTCCGGTGCGCGCGGTGTCGAGATGCCAGGTCGGGCTGCCTACGCCCAGAACGATGCGTACCTGGAACTGTGCAACCCGGGTTGGGATTTGCAGTGGCGTGCCGGAATGGGGAATCTCTATGTCCTCCTGCCGGCTCTCGTGCTGATATGGATGTGGTATGGATTGGCCATTCACCCATTGCTGTTCAATCAGATCATCTTCTTCTTCGTGAGAAGCGATCGTGTTTCGTCAACGGATCTGTGGCTCGGCTGGCTCCTGCTATTTCCCCTCGCATCGGCCAGCGCCTTCATGATCTTCGCGTGGTTCCATTACATGGGCATGCGCACCTGCTTCTTCACCCATGCCCGGGGACGCATCCGCTTCAACCGGCTCACCCGCAAGGTGTATGTGCTGCGGCCTGCCTACTGCGGCGGCAACGTGGTGCTGGACTGGGAGCGCCTGGTGGCATTGCTCGAATCCGAAGGGGCCAGCGCAGGCGCCAAGCAGACCATCAAGGCGCTGGCGCTTTACCACCCGCCGTTCAATCCGACCGATCCGAGCGCTGAGGGCGAAGACTGCATCTTCGTCGGACCGGGGCTGTCGGGTCCGCAAGAGGCAGCGTCCCTGTGGGAGTACATCCGCCAATACATGGAGGCCGGCCCCACGGTCGATCACGTGCCTGCCGATGCTTCCTCTACCTACAAAGGCATCGCCCGCTACCTGCATCCGGACTACACCACCTATTGCAGCAAGCCGAGCCGGCGCCAGTACCAACTGGAGCAGAAACCGGGCTTCATGGAAACAAGCTTCCACATGATGAGCCAAGTGACTTGCTCATGGCCTACGTTCCCGAAGGAATGGCAAAGCGATTCAGGCATGGGCGAACCGGAAGACAAGCCGGTACAGGCAGGCGCTGTGATGACGGCACTTGTCTACCGGGCACAAGGCAAGCTGAGCAAGGCCGACGAAATCGAGTTCCTGCAGCACTGGGGAACGGCCGAGGCGCTGCAAGAAGCGATGTCGCGCAAGGCGTGAAGCGACCGCGCAAGCACCGCGCGCCGGACGTATCTGTGCGAATGCCAAACGCGGCCCTGCGCTTCTTGCTCAGCCCGCCACGCCAAACCCCGTGTCGAATGTGCTCTTCACATCGAGCGGCTGCTTGATGAGCCCCACCTGGCGGTAGAAATCCGCCGTGCCTTGCTGGTCGGCAATGACCTGCGCATCGATGGGCACCCACTTCTGCTGGCGGCGCTCGAACTGCAGCTTGGCCGCCTCGGGCGGAATGCCGATGATGCGGGCCAGCGCGGCCGAATAGGCATCGACGTTGCGGTACGACCAGAGCTGGGCCTTCACCACGCGCTGCAGAAAGTCCTGCAGCACCGGCCGCTTGGCGGCAATGGCTGCATCGGTGGCCGCGAGGTAGCTGAGCCCCGGCAGCAGCCCGCGCCCGCTCACGAGCACGCGCGCATGGCGGCTGACCTCGGCCAGCGCGGTGTAGGGCTCCCAGGTGGCCCAGGCGTCGACCGAGCCCTGCGTGAGCGCGAGCTTGGCGTCGGCCGGCGCGAGGAAGCGGATGTTGACGTCCTCGGGCTTCAGGCCGGCCGCAGTGATGGCCTTGAGCGTGACGTAGTGGCCGATGGAGCCGCGGTTGGTCGCGATGCTCCTGCCCCTGAGATCGGCGGCGGTCTTGAGCGGCGAATCGGGCCGCACCAGCACTGCCGTGCCGTACGAATCCGAACGGTTCGCGCCGATGGCCTTGACGCGCGTGCCGGCCGCAAGCGCAAAGATGAGCGGCGCATCGCCGATGGGACCGGAATCGACCGCCGCGGCATTCAGCGCCTCGGCCAGCGGCGCAGCCGCGGGGAACTCGGACCACTGGATGTCGTAGCCCAGGCCTTCGAGTCCACCTGCCGCTTCGAGCAGCGCGCGCAGCCCGCCCTTCTGGTCGCCGGCCTTGAGAAGGGGGCGGCCCTGTGCGCGGGCCTGCAATGAGAAGGCGGGCAAGGCCACGGCGGCGGTGAGGCCGCGTGCAAGGAACTGCCGGCGTGATCGGTCGAGATGTGGGTTCATGGGTTCTCCGTGTTCAGTCGAGACAAGAAAAAAGTCAGTGGATGAAGCCGCCCTTGACGAAGCGCACCGGCTGCGCGTCCATGCGGGCAATCAGCGCGCCCAGGCCGTCGGCAGGCAGTGCAGCAGCGCCCTGCTCCACCGCGTCGGGCGCACGCTCGCTGCGGCACAGCAGGTCGTCGTCCGACCAGCCCGCCTTGCCGGGCGCACCACGTGCGCGCAGCCAGCCGTCGCGATCGGCAATGAGCTGGGTGCCGGCCAGTTGCTCGGTGCCGGCGATGAGCGCCAGCGCCTCCCATCCGGCGGCGGAGTCGGCCACGCAATCGGCAGCCGTTGCAACCGCGCTCGCAGGCGGCCGCAGCAGCACGGTCACGAGGCGCGGGTCTTCGGCCGGCACCGCGCCGCCCGCCACGATGCGCACGCGCTGCCCGCGCCAGCTCGCGAGCAGCCGTGGCGGCTGTGAACCGCAGCGCACCGCCATGTCGGGCAGGCCGATGGGTTGCGGCCAGCTGCCAAGCGCACGCAGGCTCTGGCCCGCGCCCTGCGCCTTCATGTAGTCGACCAGCGCCCAGGCGTCGGCCTCACCGAGCTTTCCGGCGAAGCCGGGCATCGTGGGTTGGCCGCCCTGCTGCGCATCGCGCGTGCCGTGGAGGATGCGCCAGAGCAGGTCGCCATCGGCGCGCCGCCACAGCAACGGACCGCTGAGGTCCGGCGGCCACACCGCCAGCGAGGCTGCGAGCGGGCCTTCGCCCTTGCCGTCCGCACCGTGGCAGGCCACGCAGTTCTGTTGGTAGATCACACGGCCCCGGGCGATGGATTCGGCCGTGAAGCCGGTCGGCGATGCCTGAAAGCTGGTGGGCGTTGCAGGCACCAGCACGACGCGCGACTCGGGCCAGGGCGCTGCGATCAGCAGCATCGGCACCAGCGCGAGAAAGTAGAAGCGCAGGCGCGGCCAGAGCAGCGCGAGCAGCAAAGCGAGCACCGCCACTGCGACGAACACCAGCGTCCACGCCAAGCTGCGCGCCTGTCCCAGGTCGATCAGCAGGTTCTCGCCCGACAGCCGCCGCGCCCACGGCCACGCCGGCTGGCCGTGCACATGCTGCGCGAGCCCGAGTGCATCGAGCACGCGCAGCAGCTGCAGCTGGGCGCCTTGCAGCAGGCCGATCAGCAGGTTGAGCCAATCGGCCTCGGGCGTGCTGTTCATCTCACCAGGTGGCGTCGAGCCCCAGGTGCCGCAACGCCTCGTGCCGCAGTTCGGCGAGCCTCGCATGGCCGCGGTGCCGCGGATACGGCAGGTCGACCACGATCTCCGCCGCAATGCGCGCCGGCCGGTCGCTGAGCACGATCACGCGGTTGGCGAGGAACAGCGCCTCCTCCACGTCGTGCGTCACCAGCAGCGCCGAGAAGCCCGCGCGCTGCCACAGGTTGACCAGCTCGCTCTGCATCGCGATGCGCGTGAGCGAGTCGAGCTTGCCGAGCGGCTCGTCGAGCACCAGCAGCTGTGGATCGTTGACCAGCGCACGCGCCAGCGCCACGCGCTGCGCCATGCCGCCCGAGAGCTGGTGCGGAAAGGCCTTGGCAAAGTCGGCGAGGCCGACAAGCTTCAGCGCCTCGTCGACGCGGCCGCGCTGCGCCTTGAGCACGCCGCGCGCCTGCAGGCCCAGCGCCACGTTGTCCCACACGCTGCGCCAGGGGTAGAGCGTCGGGTCCTGGAACACGACGATGCGCGAGGGGTCGGGCCGCGTGATGGGCGCATCGTCCTGCGTGATGCGGCCGGCCGTGGCAGGCTCGAGCCCCGCCACCAGGCGCAGCAGCGTCGACTTGCCGCAGCCGCTCGGCCCCAGCAGCGCGACGAACTCGCCGGGCTTCACCGTGAGGTCGATGTCGTCGAGCACCTGCAGCGGCCCCGCAGGCACATCGAACCAATGGCTCACGCCGCGGATGTCGATGTGCGCGCCGGCCTGGCGCACGTTTGCATCGGCAATGGCTACCATTTCACGGTCCCCTTCTGCCACGACAGCACGCGGTCGCGCACCTTGAAGAGCAGCGTGATCAGGCCCGAGCACAGCACGGCCATCACGATCAGCGCGGCGTACATGTTCGAGTACGAGGCCCAGCCCTGCGCCCACGAAAGATAGAAGCCCAGCCCGGCCTTCACACCCATCATCTCGGCCGTGACGAGCACCGAGAACGCCGCGCCCAGCCCCATGAAAAGGCCCACGAACACTTGCGGCAAGGCAGCCGGAATCGCCACGCGCAGCACCAGGAAGCGCTCGCTCGCGCCCATGGTGCGCGCCACGTCGTAGTAGTTGCGGTTGACCGAAGCGACACCCGACCAGGTGAGCACCGCCACAGGAAAGCCCGTGGCGAGCGCGATCAGGAACACCGCGGCCGCATAGCTCGACGGAAAGAAGAAGAACGCCAGCGGCAGCAGCGCCGAAGCCGGCACCGGCCCCACGAAGCGCAGCACCGGATGCACCCAGTAGCCCGCGATGCGCGACCAGCCGATGGTCACGCCCGTGAGAAAGCCCGCGAGCGCGCCCAGCACGAAGCCGTGGGCCAGCAGCCGGGTCGAGTGCAGCAGGCTTTCTCCGAGGCGGCGCCAGTCGTCGATGTAGGTCTCGACCAGGCTTTGCGGCGGCGCGAAGAACGGCGTGGGGAGCAGCGCGAGCTTGGCGGTCGCGATCTCCCAGATGGCGAACAGCACGGGCAGCGCGACCAGCCATGGGCCCGCGGGCCGCAGCGTGCGCGCAACGCGGCCGGCGCGCGGCCCAAGCGATGCAACGGCCAGCAGCAATGCGCCCACCGCAATGGCGGCGATGCCGAACTCGTCGGTGTAGGCCCAGTCGCTGAAGCCGACGGGCTTGTTCGGCCAGCAGAGCGTGAGCAGGCCCAGGGCGAACCATGCCGCAGCGGCGGCGAAGCCGATGCCCCATGCGGGCGCAGCTGCTTGAATGCGGGTCGATGTCGAAGCAGGAGCCGGCGCGCGTTCGGGCGCCGCGGCTCCCACCCTCGCCCTCCCCCGGAAGGGGAGTGAATCGAAGCCCAATGCGGGGTCTGGGGTGCTCATGCGAGTGGATCGAAAGAGACGTGTTCGGCAAAGCGCACCGGATCGGTGGTCTTCTTGAGCACGCCGACACCGCGGAAATCGCGCGCGTAGAACTCCACCTCGTCGCGCAGGTTCTTGCCGAGCGGATGGTGGCTGTGCGTGAGCGTGCCGAGCAGCGCACGCAGGTCTTCCACCGGCACCTTGGGCGAATACTTCGCAAACAGCTTCGCCGATTCGTTCGGGTTCTCGGCCACGTAGTCGGAGGCTTGCGCGATGGCGCGCACGAGGGCCGCGACGGTCGGCTTGTCCTTGCGCACCAGTTCGCCGCGCGCGCCGACGATGCAGCAGACCTTGTCCTTGTATTCGCCCGAGAGGTTGCTCGCAATCTCCACGAAGGCGCCCTTGTTGCGCTTCTCGATCAGGTAGACGTTGGGGTCGCCATCGGCAATGGCGTGGATCTCGCCCTTCTGCACCGCGATGTCGAGCAGGTCGGCCGGGTACTGGCGCCAGGTCACGTCCTTGTCGGCGTCGATGCCGTTCTTCGCGAGCAGGATCGAGAAGAAGTTCTTGCCCGGGCTCGCGATGTCCGACACGCCGATGATCTTGCCCTTGAGGCTCGCAAGGCTGGTCGCGCCCGCGTTCTTCGCACCCACCAGCCGCACGCAGCCGCCGTGCGAGCTGCCGACGATCTTCACGTCGAAGCCCGACTCCAGCGGCTTGAGCCAGCGGTGGATCATGCCCACCGCCGCATCGGCCTTGGCCGTGGCCAGCGACTCCAGCAGCTGGTCGGTGGAGCCGGTGTAGTTGATCAGGTCCACCTGCAGGCCATTGCGCTCGAAGTAGCCGCGCTCCTGTGCAACGACGACGGGCGAGAGGCAGAACGCGGCGGCGTTCCATGCAAAAGTGAGCTTGCGTGCCTGCTGCGAGAAGGCCTGCGAGGCGATCAGGCCGCCCGAGGCGACCACGGCAGCGGCGCCGCCTGCGCGCAGGACACCCCGGCGCGATATAGGGCGTGAAAGAGATGCGGTCATCGGGAACTCCAGTAGTTTTTCTTCAGAGCAGCAGATCGGGCTCCGCTTCGACCAGGCCTTCGTAGAGGCTGTCGAAGGAATGGATGGCCCCCTCCGGCCCTCCGATCTGGCTGTGCGTGTGGCGCGCGGTTTCCTCGTCGATGGGCTGCGGCTTGCCGGCGGCCTCGGCAAGGAGTTGCGTGTGGCAGGCGTTGTCGAGCGCGATGTACCACCAGGCGGCGGCCTCGACCGTGGGGCCCGCGGTCAGGATGCCGTGGTTCTTGAGGATCGCGCCTTTCTTGTCGCCCAGCGCCCGCGCGATGCGCTCGCCCTCGCTGGTGTCGACCACCATGCCGGTGAAGTCGTCGAACAGTGCCACGTCGCCGTGGAACACGCAGCTGTCCTGCGTGATCGTGTCGAGCTTGCGGCCGAGCGTCGACCAGGCCTTGCCGTAGGTCGAATGCGTATGCGCGGCGGCAACGATCTTCGGGTTGTGCTCGTGGATCGCGGCATGGATCGCGAAGGCGGCCTTGTTGAGCGGCCGGTCGCCGATCACCGTCTCGCCCTTCGCATTGACCAGCAGCAGGTCGGAGACCTTGATGCGCGAGAAGTGGACGCCCAGCGGATTGACCCAGAAGTGATCGCCGAGCTCCGGGTCGCGCGCAGTGATGTGGCCGGCCAAGCCTTGGGCGAAACCGAAGCGCGCGAACAGGCGGAATGCACCTGCGAGACGCTCCTGCCGGTGGCGGCGCTCGGCCTGCACGCTGGTGCGCGGCGGGATCGGGTCGAACCAGTATTTCTGCTGCGGGTGAGGGTTGAGCTTGAGCGGCTGGGCCGCGTGGCGGTCGATGGAAAGAACGACATTCATCGGAGATCTCTTGGGGTATTGGGTGTTGCTCCTTCCCCTTCCGGGGGAAGGCTGGGATGGGGGCACGACGGCTTCCAATGCAGTGGCAGTGGTCGAGGCCGCGAGCCCCCACCCCTGCCCTCCCCCGAAAGGGGAGGGAGAAAGTCAGGTCACGCCGCTTTGCGAGCCAAAGCCGCGCGCTGCGCCACCAGCTCGCGCGTGCGCGGAATCAGCTCGCGGCCGTAGTCGATCGCGTCTTCCAGCGGATCGAAGCCGCGGATCAGGAAGGTGGTCACGCCCAGGTCGTAGTAGTCGAGCAGCGCATCGGCCACCTGCTCGGGCGTGCCGACCAGCGCCGTGCTGTTGGAGCGGCCGCCGATCTCCTGCGCCACCGCCGTCCACAGGCGCTTGTCGAGCCGCGTGCCCTTCTCCGCCGCGGCGAGCAGGCGCTTCGCGCCTTCGCTTTGCTGCGGTCCGCCGCGGTTGTAGCCCTGCACCACGCGCAGGCGCTTCGTCTCAGCCAAGATGTTCTCGGCGCGCGCCCACGCGGCCTCTTCGGTCTGCGCGAGGATCGGGCGGAACGAGACCGAGAAGCGCACGCTGCGCCCATGCTTGGCGGCCTCGGCACGCACGCGCGTCGTGAGTTCGCGCGCCTGGTCGAGCGACTCGCCCCACAGCGCATACACGTCGGCGTACTTGCCGGCCACCGGAATCGCCGCCTCCGAAGCACCGCCAAAATACACCGGCACATGCGGCCTGCCATTGCGCGTCTGCACCGGCTTCACTTCGGAGAAGGCGTTCTGGAAGCGGTAGTGCGCGCCTTCGTGGTCGAAGGGCTTGTCGGCGGTCCACACCTTGTGCAGCACGTCGAGGTATTCGTCGGTGCGTGCATAGCGCTGGTCGTGGCCGAGCCAGTCGCCGTCGCGGCGCTGTTCCTCGTCGGAGCCGCCCGAGATGTAGTGCACCGCGAGCCGGCCGCCGCTGAACTGGTCGAGCGAAGCGAACTGCCGCGCCGCCAGCGTGGGTGCGACGAAGCCCGGGCGGTGCGCAAGCATGAAGTGGATTCGCTCGGTGACCGAGGCGGCGTAGGCCACGGTGAGCGTGGCATCGGGGCCGGTCGAATGGTGCGGCACCAGCACGCGGTCGAAGCCGGCGTTCTCGTGCGCCTGGGCGAAGGCGCGCACGTAGTCGCGGTCGATGGCCGGGCCCTTGGCGGCGTGGATCTCCGAGACCTTCTGGCCCTGGATCATGCCGATGAATTCAACGTCGTTCTGGCTCATGGTGTCCTCGTGTTTTCAGAATGGATGCGTGGTGGGTCAAGCGGCAGGCGGGCGCAGCACGCTCTCGAAGCTGCGGTCCCACAGGGGCGTCACGTCGGCCGGGCCGTCGAGCACGCCGATCTTCAGGAAGGTGTCGGCCACCTGCTGGTGGCTGCGCACCACGGCGTCGGTGACGGGGCCGAGGCTGTAGTCGTCGCTGCGGCCGTTGAAGAGTTCGACCAGGTCGCCGACCGGCACGCGCGTCTCGGCCGATTGCGCACGCGCATAGGCCAGGAAGTTGCCGTTGATCCATGCGAAGGCGCGCTGCAGGCGCTGCAACAGGTCGCTCAATGCCGCGCGGCGCAGTTCGTCGTCGAGCGCACGCGGGTTGGCGTAGATCGGAAAATTGCCCGACAGGTAGCCCACGCCGGTCTTGATGGTGCGCGCGCCGTACTGGATGCGCGCGATCTGGCCGTTGTAGCCGTAGATGGCCCAGGCATCGAGATCGCCGCGCGCGAAGGCCGAGAGGCCGTCCGAAGGCGTGAGACTCACGGCCTGGATGTCGCTGAACGACAGGCCCGCCTCGGCCAGCTGCCGGGCCAGGTAATAGTGCGAGGTGGTGGCGCGCACATAGCCCACGCGCTTGCCCTTGAAGTCGGCAATGCGGCGGATCGGCGAATCCTTGCGTGCCAGCGTGGCCTGGTTGTTGAGGTCCTCATGCGTCACGGCCACCAGCTTCACACTGGATTTCTGCCGCGCCGCGAACACCGGTGGAATTTCGCTGCCCGAGCCCAGGTCGAGCGCATCGCCGTTGATGGCCTCGATGTGCAGCACGCCGTTGTTGAGCTCGCGCCAGTCGATCCTGTAGGGCGTGTTGGCCTGGCCGGAAGCCTGCAGCAGCGGCCGCCAGAGGCCCTTGTAGGTGCCGACGCGCAAGGTCACGCCGGAAAGGTCGCGCGCCGGTGCCGCAGCCCGCGCCGCGCCCAGGGCACTCCAGCCTGCGGCGGCCTGCAGCAGGCGGCGCCTGTCGATCGGGAAGTCAGATGTCATGCACCGGACCGTACCGAGGCAGCCGGAAAAAGCGAACGCAGAAAAACGAGTTTGCATATGCGGGATGCGTCGTTTCCGGTGTGGCGCGGTCCCGGTACTGTGCGCAGCCATGAGTGCACTCCCCTTGCGCCGCCCGCCGGCCACGAATGAAGACCCCGCGCCTGCCACCGTCGATGCCGCATTGCTCGCGCATCTGTCGGCGCAGTTCACCGCCACCGCGGCCGACCACGACCGCAGCGGCGCCTTTCCGCATCCGAACTTCGCGGCCTTGCAGTCGCATGGGCTCATCGGCCTGGTGGCGCCCGCGGCGCACGGCGGCGGCGGCGCCACGCTGGCCACGGCACGCCGCGTGATTGCGGCCGTGGCGCGCGGCGAGCCGGCGACCGCGCTGATCCTCACGATGACCTACCTGCAGCACCATGCACTCGCGCGCAGCGACAGCCGCTGGCCGCCGCACCTGCGCGAACGGGTGCTGCGCAGTGCGGTGGAACGCGGCGCGCTCATCAATGCGCTGCGCGTGGAGCCCGCGCTCGGCTCGCCCGCGCGCGGCGGGCTGCCCGCAACCGTCGCGCGCCGCGAACGCAGCGGCTGGAGGATCGACGGCCACAAGCTCTACACGACGGGCATCGAAGGCCTCTCCTGGCTCGCCGTGTGGGCCCGCACCGACGAAGCCGCGCCGCGCACCGGCGTGTTCCTGGTGCCGCGCGATGCGCCCGGCGTGCGCGTGATCGCGAGCTGGGACCATCTGGGCCTGCGCGCTTCGGGCAGCCACGAAGTGGTGTTCGAGAACGTGGCCATCGAGCTCGACCATGCGGTCGACCTGCGTGCACCGGCCGACTGGGCGCCCGACGCCGGCAGCCAGACCGACATCGATGCCCACGCCGCGCAGCAGGCCTGGATGACGGTGCTGCTCGGCAGCCTCTACGACGCCGTGGCGCAGGCTGCGCGTGGCTGGCTGGTGGACTTCCTGAACCGTCGTTCCCCCGGCAGCCTGGGCGCGCCGCTCGCGAGCCTTGCGCGCGTGCAGGAGCATGCGGGAGAAATCGAGGCGCTGCTTCGTACCAACCGCGTGCTGCTCGACGAGGCCGCGCATGCCGTGGACGAAGGCCGTGCACCGCCGGCCACCGACAGCGGCCTGCTCAAGTACACCGTGACGGGCAATGCGATCCGCGCGGTCGAACTCGCGCTGCAGCTCAGCGGCAACCACGGCCTCGCGCGGCAGAACCCGCTCGAGCGGCACTACCGCGACGTGCTGTGCAGCCGCATCCACACGCCGCAGAACGACGCGATCCTGGTCGTGGCGGGCAGGCGTGCGCTGCTGTCCGAGGGAGCTGCCGCATGACCAATCTGCCGTTCTCCAAGGCCTCGCGCCGCCGCTGGCTCAAGCAGGGCGCGGCCCTCTCGCTTGCCGCGGCCGGACCGCTGCGCGCATGGGCGCAACCGCAAACCACGCTGGTGCTCGGCGACCAGGCCGGCGGCCTGCGCGCTCTGTTCGAGGCCTCGAAGGCGCTCGAGGATGCGCCCTTTGCGTACCGCTGGGCCAACTTCCAGGGCGCGGCGCCACTGTTCGAGGCGCAACGCAGCGCGGCCGTCGACACCGCCGTGGCCGGCGACCTGCCGGTGCTTGCCGCGGCGGTCGGCCGGACGCCGCTGAAGATCGTCGCCACGCGCGTTGGCAAGGCCGATGCCCTGGGCATCGTGGTGCAGCCCGATTCGCCGTTGCGCAAGGTGGCCGATCTGCGCGGCAAGACCGTGATCGTGTCGTCCGCGCGCGGCAGCATCTCGCAATACCAGCTCTACGGCGCGCTCGAGGAAGCCGGTGTGCGGCGCGACGAGGTCACGGTGAAGTTCGTGCTGCCGACCGATGCGGCCGCGGCCTTCGCCTCGAAGCAGATCGATGCCTGGGCCGTCTTCGATCCCTACTACACGATCGCGCTGCAGCAGGGCGGGCGCATCCTGCGCGACGGACACGGCATCAACACGGCGCTGGGCTTCATCACCGCGAGCGAGCCGTCGCTGGCCGATCCCGCCAAGCGCGCCGCCATCGTGCAGTTTCTCGACCGGCTGGCGCGCGCAGGCGAATGGGCGCTGGCCAACCCCGAGGCCTATGCGCAGGCCTACAGCCAGCTCACGCGCCTGCCGATCGAATCGGCGCGCATCATCACGGCGCGCGCCTCGGTCACGGGCCGGCCTGTGACCGAGGCCGACATCGCCGCACTGCAGACGGTGGCCGACCGCTCGGCGCGCGACGGCATCCTGCCGCTGCGGGTGGACGTGCGCGCCATCACCGATGCGCAGCTGTGGAAGCGCCCCGCATGAGCGGCACCTCGGCCATCGCGCCGCTGCGCGAATTCGTCACCGCGTTCGGCCGCCTGCTCGACAGCGGCCCCGAGGAGCCGCGCATTCTTTCCGAAGGCGGCGCCCTGCTTCGAACGCTGGTGGCGCAGGACGACTGGCTGCCCGACGCCTTCGCCCAGCCCGCCCCGTCGCGCTACCAGCAGTTCCTGCTGCATGCCGACAGCACCGAGCGCTTCTCGGTTGTGAGTTTTGTCTGGGGACCGGGCCAGGCCACGCCGGTGCACGACCACACCGTATGGGGTCTGATCGGCATGCTGCGCGGCGCCGAATACAGCCAGGGCTATGCCGTCGGCAGCGACGGCCGGGCACGGCCGCAAGGCGAAGCGGTGCGGCTGGGCGCCGGCGACGTGGAGGCCGTGTCGCCCGCCATCGGCGACCTGCATCGCGTGCACAACGCGCATGCAGGCCGCGTATCGATCAGCATCCACGTGTACGGCGCCAACATCGGCGCCGTGCGGCGGCATACTTACCCGGCCGACGGCGGGCGCAAGCCATTCGTCTCGGGCTACTCCAACACGCTGCTGCCCAACCTGTGGGACCGCTCAGCCGAACTCAGATCGACCACGACATCCGCATGACGACCATTGCCTTCCCCCTGCTGCCCTTCGCCGCCGTGCGCGCACGCCTGCTCGCACGCGAGGAAACCGCGCTGCTCGACGTGCGCGAGGAAGGCCCCTTCGCGCAGGAGCATCCGCTGTGGGCCGCCAACCTGCCACTCTCGCGCATCGAGATCGAGGCCTGGCGGCGCATTCCGCGGCGGGACACCTTCATCGTGCTGTACGGCGCGCATGGCGGCATCGACCTGGCGCCGCTCGCCGCGCGCACGCTGGCCTCGCTGGGCTACACGAACCTGCACCTGCTCGAAGGCGGCCTCGAGGGCTGGCGCGCGGCCGGCGGCGAGCTGTTCCGCGACGTGAACGTGCCGAGCAAGTCCTTCGGCGAACTGGTCGAACACGAGCGGCACACGCCCTCGCTCTCCGCGCCCGAGGTGAAGGCGCTGGTCGACGGCAAGGCCGACGTGGTGGTGCTCGACGCGCGCCGCTTCGACGAATACCAGACCATGAGCATTCCCTCGGCCACCAGCGTGCCCGGGGCCGAACTGGTGCTGCGCGTGCGCGAGCTCGCACCCGATCCGTCGACCCAGGTGATCGTCAATTGCGCGGGCCGCACCCGCAGCATCATCGGCACGCAGTCGCTGGTGAATGCGGGCATTCCGAACCCGGTGGCGGCACTGCGCAACGGCACCATCGGCTGGAAGCTCGCAGGACAGGTGCTGGACCATGGAGCGCAACGCAAGGCGCCGGCCGAGATCTCCGATGCGCACCGCGCGCAGGCCCAGGCCGATGCGCGGCGCGTGGCCGACAGGGCCGGCGTGCGCCGCATCGCGCTCGATGCGCTGCATGCGCTGGAAGCCCCGGGGCGCACCGTGTACCGCTTCGACGTGCGTACGCCCGAGGAATACGAGGCCGGCCACCTGTCCGGCTTTGCGAGCGCGCCCGGCGGGCAGCTGGTGCAGGAAACCGATCACCAGGTGCCGGTGCGCGGCGCGCGCATCGTGCTGGCCGACGACGATGGCGTGCGGGCCTCGATGAGCGCATCCTGGCTCGCGCAGATGGGATGGGAGGCCTACGTGCTCGACACGGTGCCTGCCGCTTCGGCCTTCGCCGAGACGGCCGCGCCGTCGCCCGCCTTTCCGCCCGCCGCGGCCATCGTGGGAGAGATCTCGCCAAGCGAGCTGGCGGCCCTGCTGAAGCAGCAGAGCGGCACGGCGGTGATCGACGTGACCACCAGCGCCAACTATGTGAAGCGCCACATCCCCGGCGCCTGGTATGCGATCCGCGCGCAGCTCGCGGGTGCGATCGATGCGGCCATTCCTGCATCGCAACGCTATGTGCTGACCTGCGGCAGCAGCCTGCTCGCACGCTACGCCGCGGCCGACCTGCGCCTGCTGCTCGATGCGCGCGGCCAGCGCGACGTCGAAGTGCTGGTGCTGGCCGGTGGCAACGCGGCATGGTTTGCGGCAGGCCTCGAAGCCGAATCGGGCGAGACGCGGCTCGGGACGCCGCGCACCGACCGCTACCGCCGGCCCTATGAAGGCACGGATGCGCCGGCGGAGGCCATGCAGGCCTACCTGGACTGGGAATACGGCCTTGTGGCGCAGCTGGCGCGCGACGGAACGCACCATTTCCACGTGATCTGAGGCGCGGCGCGCCGCCCCGGCTTGCAACCGGCCGGTCACATTATTTCGCGAGGGTAAAGCAGGTCATCCGCCGGTGGCGCGGGGCGTTTTCTGGGAATAACGATCAACTCGTCCCAGGAGCATCGCCATGAGACTGCCTGTTCTCGCCCTTTCGGCCGCCGCGCTGGCGGCCATCCTGACCGGCTGCGTGGTCGCGCCGGCGCAACCTGTTTACACAGCGCCACCCGGCGTCGCCTACGTGGCCCCGACCTATGTGTCGCCGGGCGTGGGTTTCGTCTGGAACTACCACCCGCGCTACGGGTATGGCTGGTACCACCCCCGCTACGGCTGGCACCGCGGATGGAGGTAGCCCAGCGGGGGGAATCAGCTGGTTTCGGCGCTCTTGAAGAGGGCCGCGACCTTGCGCTTGGTCTTGATGTTGCTCGAGATGCCGCGTGAAGGCGCCGCCTTGGCGGCGGCTTCCCAGGCCGGCGTGGCGTCGGCCTGGCCTGGCTCGTAGGGCTTGTCGAAGAACGGATCGCGCGGCGCGGAGGGTGCGCGGTGCGGACGTCCGCCGCCGCGGCGGACTTCGGCCTCGCGGCGCTCGCGTGGCTGGTCGAGCACGTCGCGCGCATCGCCGGCTTCGCCTTCTTCGCGCCAGTGGCGGCGTCCGTCGTTGATGCGGCCGCGCGGACGGTCTTCCTCGAATTCGACGGGTTCGAGCTCGATCTTCTTCTTGATCAGCTTCTCGATGTCGGCCACCAGGCGCGCGTCGTTGCCACCGCTCGCAAAGCTCACGGCCAGGCCCGAGGCGCCGGCGCGGCCGGTGCGGCCGATGCGGTGCACGTAGTCTTCGGCATTGAACGGAATGTCGAAGTTGAAGACCGCGGGCACGTCCTTGATGTCGAGGCCGCGGGCCGCGACGTCGGTGCACACCAGCAGGTCGACCTCACCGGCCTTGAACGAGGCGAGCGCCTTCAGCCGCTCGTCCTGGCTCTTGTCGCCGTGCAGCGCGGTGGTGCGAAGGCCGTCGCGCTCGAGCGAACGCGCCAGGCGTGCGCAGCCGAGCTTGCTGTTGACGAACACGAAAGCCTGCGTGATGCCGCGCTGCTTCACGATCTGCTTGAGCGCGCGGCGCTTGTCGTCGTCAATCACGCTGTAGAAATGCTGCTCGACCGTGGAGGCCGTTTCGTTCGGCCGCGCCACCTCGATGGTGACGGGGTTCTGCAGGTAGCTGTTTGCAAGCCGCTTGATCTCGGGCGAGAAGGTGGCCGAGAACAGGAGCGTGGTGCGCTGCTTGGGCAGGTAGCTCAGGATGCGCTGCAGGTCGGGCAGGAAGCCGATGTCGAGCATGCGGTCGGCCTCGTCGAGCACCACGTACTCGACCTGGTTCAGCACGGCGTTCTTGGCCTCGATGTGATCGAGCAGCCGGCCCGGCGTGGCCACCAGCACTTCAACGCCCTTCTTGAGCTCGAGCGTCTGAGGCTTCATGTCGATGCCGCCGAACACCACCGTGCTGCGCAGGTTGGTGTACTTGGCATACAGCTTGACCTGCTGGGCCACCTGGTCGGCCAGTTCGCGCGTGGGCAGCAGCACCAGCGCACGCACCGGATGCCGCGCGGGCGAGGTGGAGGCGTTCTCGTGCTTGAGCATGCGCTGCAGCAGCGGCAGCGAGAACGCCGCGGTCTTGCCGGTGCCGGTCTGCGCGGCTCCCATCACGTCCTGCCCCGAAAGCACGACCGGAATGGCCTGCTCCTGGATGGGAGTCATGGTCTCGTAGCCCATTTCGGCTACGGCGCGCGCCAGCGGTTCCGCCAGCGATAGATTGGAGAAGGAGCTTGTCATTAAGCCTTCTATTGTCGCACTGCCGCAAAAAATGGCAGTGACAGCGGCGCGACAAACTCCGCGCCGGCCGCATTGCTACTTATTTTGTAGCAACTTGCCTAATATCCACGCGCCTTTGAAGACCTAGAGGCTCAAAGATTGCGTGCATTGAAGGTGTCGCAGGACTTGACGTCGCCGCTTTGGTAGCCCGCGCCGAACCAGCGCTGGCGCTGCGCGCTCGATCCGTGGGTGAAGCTGTCGGGCACCACCGCGCGGCCCGCGGAACGCTGCAGCGCGTCGTCGCCGATCTTCTGCGCGGCATTCATCGCGGCCTCGATGTCGCCCGGGTCGAGCCACTTCTTCGACTCCTGCGAATGGTGCGCCCAGATGCCGGCGAAGCAGTCGGCCTGCAGTTCGACGCGAACGCTCAGGGCGTTGTTCTGCGACTGGCTCAGCCGCCCGCGCATGCCGTCGACCTTGGCGGTCACGCCGAGCTCGTCCTGCACGTGGTGGCCGACCTCGTGCGCGATGACGTAGGCCTGCGCGAATTCGCCGGGCGCGCCGAGCTGGTTCTTGAGCGTGTCGTAGAAGCCGAGGTCGATGTAGACCTTCTTGTCGCCGGGGCAGTAGAACGGCCCCATGGCCGCCTGGCCGGTGCCGCATGCCGTGGGCGTGGCGCCGCGGAACAGCACGAGCCGCGGCGGCTGGTAGCTGCCGCCGTTCTGCCGGAAGATGTCCGTCCAGACCACCTCGGTGTTGCGCAGCACGGTCGAGACGAAGGCCGCCTCGCGGTCATTCGAAGGCGGCTTGGGCGCGGGGCCTTGATGCTGCTGCTGCACCTGGACCTGCTCGCCACCGCCGCCGCTCAGCAGGCTGAGCACGGTCAGCGGATTGATGCCGAAGATCCAGCCCGCGATCAGCGCGACGGCAATGGTGCCGATGCCGATGCTGCGCCCGCCGATGAAGCCGCCGCCACCGCCGCCGCCGTCTTCACCGCGGCGGTCCTCGACGTTCTCGGATTGTTCATTGCCTTCCCATCTCATCGCAGTCTCCTTGCCGGCCTTGCAGGGTTTTGCCGGATCGCCTCTGGATGGTACTTGGCCCGGCCGCCGGCTGCGTAACCGGCGGTCAGAATGCGCGGATCAGGTCTTGGGCAGCGTGACGCCGCGCTGTCCCTGGTACTTGCCGCCGCGGTCCTTGTAGCTGGTTTCGCAGACTTCGTCGCTCTCGAAGAACAGCACCTGCGCGCAGCCCTCGCCCGCATAGATCTTGGCGGGCAGCGGCGTGGTGTTGCTGAATTCGAGCGTCACGTAGCCCTCCCATTCGGGCTCGAAGGGCGTCACGTTGACGATGATGCCGCAGCGCGCATAGGTGCTCTTGCCCAGGCAGATGGTGAGCACGTTGCGCGGAATGCGGAAGTACTCGACCGTGCGCGCCAGCGCGAAGCTGTTGGGCGGAATGATGCAGTAGTCGCCGTGCATGTCGACGAAGCTCTTCTCGTCGAAGTTCTTCGGGTCGACCACGGTGCTGTGGATGTTGGTGAAAACCTTGAATTCAGGCGCGCACCGGATGTCGTAGCCGTAGCTCGAGGTGCCATAGCTGATGATCTTGTGGCCGGCGGCCTCGCGCACCTGTCCGGGCTCGAAGGGCTCGATCATGCCGTTCTGCTCGGCCATGCGCCGGATCCATTTGTCGCTCTTGATGCTCATATGCGGTCGCTGATGCTGCTGCGGGGAGGAATGGCGCGAATTGTGGCATGCGCCATGCCCCGGCCCTGCGGCGAGCTTGCGGCTATCCCGCCTGCGAGATCACCGTGCGCTCCACCAGACGGTCGTCGCCCAGCACGATCATCGCGAACAGCAGCTCCTCGAGGCTGTTCGCGCGCGCGGCCTTGCGCGCCAGCAGGGGCGTGGCCTGCGGGTTGAGCACCAGGAAGTCGGCCTCGCAGCCGGGCTGCAGGTTGCCGACCACGCCACCCAGCCCCAGCGCGCGCGCCGCGCCGCCGGTGTGGCGCCACCAGAGCTCGGAAGGTGCGATGCTCAGGCCGGCCTTGGTCTGCCCTTCGCGGCCCACGTAATAGGCCGCCATCATCGTGTGGAAGGGGCTGAAGCTGGTGCCGCCGCCCACGTCGCTGGCCAGGCCGTAGGGGTAGCCCACGCGGTCGGCCGCGCCGAAGTCGAAGAAGCCGCTGCCCAGGAACAGGTTGCTGGTCGGGCTCACGGCCGCGGCCGTCTTCGTGTCGCGCAGCAGCGCGCGGTCGGTGTCGTCCAGGTAGATGCAGTGCGCATACACGGCGCGCTCGCGCATCAGCCCGAAGCCGGCGTACACGTCGAGGTAGGAGCGCGCCTCGGGATAAAGCTCGCGCACCCACGCCACCTCGTCGCGGTTCTCGGCCACGTGCGACTGGATCCAGGTGCCGGGGTACTTTGCGGCCAGCTCGCCCGCGCCGCGCATCTGGGCGTCGGTGCTCGCGGGCGCGAAGCGCGGGGTGATGGCGTAGCCCAGGCGGCCGGTGTCGTGCCACTTGCGGATCAGCGCCTCGGAATCGACGAGGCTCTGCTCGGTTTCATCGCGCACGCCGTCGGGCGAATGCCGGTCCTGCAGCACCTTGCCGCTGATCATGCGCAAGCCGCGGCGCTGGGCGCCCTCGAAGAAGGCATCGACCGAGGCCACGTGCGAAGTCGCGAAGGCCAGCGCGGTGGTGACGCCGTTGCGCAGCAGCTCGCCGAAGAACACGTCGGCCACTTCGTTCGAATGCGTCGGGTCGGCAAACCTCGCTTCCGCCGGGAAGGTGTAGTTCTCGAGCCAGGGCAGGAGCCCCGGCGAGGGCGAGCCGATGATGTCGGTCTGCGGAAAGTGGATGTGCATGTCCACGAAGCCCGGCGCGAGGATGCGGCCTGGCAGATGGCTCAGCTCGGCATCGGGGTGGCGCGGCGACACGGCGGCATGGCTGCCGGCGTCGAGCACGCGCTGGCGGCCGGCGCTGTCGGGCGCGACGACCAGCAGGCCGTCTTCATCGAAAACGGGCCGTCCGGCGTCGTCGAATCGCAGGAGGGAGGCGCGGTAGGCTTTTTTCATCGTGACTTCCGAGGGTAATCCAGCGCCGCGGCGCCGCAATTTCCATGTGCGTATGAATGCTATATGGCAAAGCCACTCGGCAAACGCCGGCCGGTTAGCGCCCCACACGCCCCTGCACGCCCTCGACCAGCCAGTTCATCTTGAGGATCTGCTCGTCGTTCAGCTGCACACCCTTGGCGATGGCGATGCGGCCCTCGTTGTCGCGCACATCGGCCACCACCGCGCGGAACGGCTGCAGCCTGCCTTCCGCGATGTCCTTCTGCCGCGCCAAAACTTCCTGCTGCACGGCCTTGGGCACCTTGCTGCCGAAGTCGCCGACGCGGATCATTCCCTCCTTCACGCCGCCCCACACGTTGCCGCTTTTCCAGCTGCCGTCGAGCACGGCACGGGCGCGCTCGGTGTAGTAGCCGCCCCACTGGTGCGTGACGGCGACGATCTGCGCGTCGGGCGCGATCCTGCGCATGTCGGAGTGGTAGGCCACGGCCATCTTGCCGCGTTCCTGCGCCGCGGCCATGACGGCCGTGGAGCCGGTGTGGAAGGCGATGACGTCGGCGTTCTGGTTGAACAGCGCCATGGCCGCGTCGCGCTCCTTCGGCGGATCGAACCACTCGTTGAGCCACACCACGGCCACCTTGGCATCCGGGTTCACCGAGCGCATGCCGAGCGTGAAAGCGTTGATGCCCTGCAGCACCTCGGGAATCGGAAAGCCCGCCACATAGCCCGCAACGTTCGTCTTCGTCATGCGGCCGGCCGCGATGCCCGCGAGATAGCGGCCTTCGTAGTAGCGCGCATTGGCGGTGGCGACGTTGGGCGCGGCCTTGTAGCCGGTGATCGATTCGAACTTCACGTCGGGGAAATCGCGCGCCACCTTGAGCGTGGGCTCCATGTAGCCGAAGCTGGGCGTGAAGATCAGCCGGTGCCCCTGCTGTGCGAGGTCGCGGATCACGCGCTCGGCGTCGGCGCCCTCTGGCACGTTCTCGACGAAGGTGGTCCTGACCTTGCCGCCAAGTGCGGCCTCGACGGCCTTGCGGCCCTCTTCATGCTGGCGCACCCAGCCGGCATCGGTGACCGGCGTGACGTAGACGAAGCCGATCTTCAGCGGCTCTTTCGGAGCCTGCGGTTGCGACAGGGCGGGAGACAGAAAACAGGCGGCTGCCCACGCCAGAACGGCGCGGCCCGCGAGGTTTTTGTACATGGTGTTCCTCTACATGGCCCCGGAAAAGCAAAAACCCGCAGCCGGCCGGGACGCCCGGCTGCGGGGTGCGGATTTTAGTCGGCGGTTTTCAGGCCGACCGGCCCGCGCCGGCTACTCGCTGACGACCGCGCTGCGGTAGGCCGCATCGGCCTTGATCTCGGCTTCGGAGAACGGTACCTTGAGCCACTGCCCCGCGCTGTAGGCGCGCGTGTAGTCGGCGCTGTGGGCCGAGGCCGGGTCGTCCGACAGCGAGAACGTGAGGAAGGTATGCGCCTCCACGCCGCCCTCGGGGAAGCGCACGATCTGCATGTAGCTGTTGCCGTTGGGGTTGCCGTCCATCGTGTAGCCGCCCTTGTCGAGGCGGTTCTCCGAGCAGGCGATGGTGAAGTAGCCCGGCCCGCCGCAGCCGCCGTACAGCGGGATCTTCTGGCCGCCGCGCGTGGCGAACAGGTAGTCGCCGCGCTTCGCATCGAGCGCAAAGCCGCTGGCTTCCACGCGCGCGATGGCCGCGCCGAAAGCCTGCTGCAGCGCGGCTTGCGCACCGGGCTTCAGGTCGCGCGGCGTGTGGATCGGGTCGCTCGCGCTGAAGGGCACGCTGTAGAGCGTGGCCGCGGACTGCAACGATGCGCGGTTCCAGAACTCGTCCCAGATGTGCGCGCCGCGCGCCCCGCTCGTGCCGGTGTTGTCCCAGGCCTGGAGTGCCGCGCAGGCCGGACCGGTGTCCACGTCGCGTCCGATGGCTGCGCCGCCCTGCGGATCGGCCGCGACGTTGATCGTCGGCGTCGCGCACACCATGGCCAGCGCCTGGTCCTTGAACAGCTCGGCCGTCAGCACGCGGCTGTCGAGCACCATCCGCTTGACGGTGTCGGCCGTGGCCCCCTTGGCGCCGTACGCATCGGCGCCGTCGATGCGCCCCTGTGCCAGCAGGTTGCCCAGGCGTGTGCGGAAGGTGACCGGTTCGGTTCCCGCAGGCCCCATGATGGCCGGGTAGCCGGTCATCGGTGCCTTGGGGTTCGCGAGCCAGTAGCTGTCGTTCATGTTGGCCACGTAGTCGTCGCGCATCAGGCTGGGCATGCGGGCCGGGCCGATCGCGCCCCGCTGCGCGGAATCGGCATCGGTCTGCCAGTCGCATTCGCTCTTCGAGCCATCGAAGACCGGCACGCGCGGCAGCGAGGCGCCGATCGCCGCGCCCAGCGGCGTCGTGCAACTCGCCACCTGGGTGGGCGACACATTGGGGATCGCGCCGATGTCGGCATACCAGGCCTTGGGCGCGCCGCGGCCCACGGCCACGGTGTTGACCCACGGAATGGCCGACTCCTCGCGCTGGATCGCGATGAACTCGTCGAGCGACTTCGCCTGGTTCCAGCGCAGCCAGTTCCGGAAGGTGCGGTAGTTCTCGCCGTTGATGTCGCGGATCGCGAAGGCCGTGGTCTGGCTCCAGGCCAGCGCGGCGTTCAGCGGCGCCAGGTTGACCATCGGCCCGTACTCCGACTTGTAGAGCGTGCGCGTCACCGGCGCCACGCTGCCGTCGGCCTGCTTCACCTTGACCGTGATCTCCAGCGCCTGCATCTTCACGGCGCTGCCATCGCGCATGTAGCGGGTCGGGTCGCCCGCCGCGAGCTTGAGTTCGAAGAAGCCGAAGCGGCGCGCGGTCGACACCGTGTGGCTCCACGCGATGTTGTCGTTGAAGCCGATCAGGATCACCGGAATGCCCAGGAACGAGGTGCCGCTGATGTTGAGCTGGCCCGGGATCGTGAGCTGCGCCTGGTAGAAGCGGTCGGGCCCGCGCCAGTACCAGTGCGGGTTGCCGAAGAGCAGCGGGCTTGCGTCGCCGGTGGCCGCGGTGCCGAAGCCGATCATGTTGCTGCCGACGCCTTCGTGCCCGCCCACCTGCAGCCCGGGCATGCGCATGCCTGCTCTCGCGAGCTGCAGCGCGCTCTTGTCGAGCCTGCCGCGCGCGGCGGTCTTGGTGGACGCCGCCGGTGCCGGAGCGATCGCGTTGGCGATGTTCGGCAGGAAGTTGCTGTAGCCGCCTGCGAGATTGGCCGCGTACATGCGGCGGTAGATGTCTTCGGCCGTGACGGGCTTCACCCAGGGCTCGTTGCGGCAGGCCTCGTGCGCCGCGCCGCCGGCCTTCAGCTCGCGCACATAGCGGTTGTAGCCCGCGGCGAAGCCCTCGACCAGCTGCTTCAGGTTGTCGGGCTGTGCGGCAATCATCTTCTCGAGCACGTCGGCCGAGATCACGTGCCGGTGGAAGAAGTCGGAGTCGATGTTCTTCGGCCGGCCGATGGTGCTGCCGGCCACGAGCTGGGCCTCTCCGCCGAGGTACTGCGAACGCTCGCCGCGGTAGGTGAGGAACGAGTCGGCCATGGTGCAGAGGTTGTCCTCGGCCTGCGCGTAGCCATAGCCGTAGCCCGCGCCGGACCAGGTGTCGGCCTTGATGTGCGGCACGCCCATGGCGGTGCGGCGGATCTCGGCCTTGTAGGTGCTGTCGGCCGGCGGGTTGCCGGGCGGATTGCCGGTGACGGGCGGGAACGAGAACCCGTTGCCGCCTCCTCCGCCACCGCAGGCGGTGAGCGCGGCTGCCGTGGCCAACGCGAGCAGGAACGGCGGCATGGCGCCGCGCGAAGATGTCTGTCTCATGGATGTCTCCGGTTGATGCTCTCTTGATGGAGCAACCTGGAGCCTACGCATGGAGACAGGCGGCGGCTTGAACGCAGCCGCTGTCGTGCGGGCGGTTCAGTGGACGGTCGCGTGGCCCCACGCATGCGACGCCTGCGCGTCCGCCGTCACATGCACCCGGCTCGCGAGAAACGACGGCGGCAGCCCGAAGTAGCGCTGGAAGGTGCGGCTCATGTGCGCCGCATCGGTGAAGCCGCTGACCAGCGCCACATCCGTGAGCGGCCGGTGGCCGGTGAACTGCTGCACCGTGCGCCGCACCTTGGTCCACAACGCATAGCGCTTGACGGACACGCCCACCTGCTCGGCGAAGAGATGCGTCAGCCGGTCGGGCGAGAGGCAGGCCACGGCCGAGAGTTTCTTCAGCGGGATCTGGCCCGCGTGTTCGCGGATGGCCTGCAGCACGCGCTCGATGCGCCGGTCGATCGGCGGCACGAGCTCGGGGCATCCGGTGATTGCCTCGACCATCTTCGCGCTGAGCGACTGCAGGCTGGCGTCGCCGAGCAGCCCGCGCTGCGCCGGGTCGAAGTCGTCGCGCAGCTTGCCGAAGCGGCGCGCATCGATCGGCTCGATGCCGTGGCCGCCCATGCAGCGCGCGAGCATGCGGTAGGCGCTCGATGCCGGATCGAGGTTGAGCGACAGCAGCCCGCAGCCATCGACATCGAGCCGGCGCGACACATGCGGGGCCACCAGCGCGGCGGTGCAATGCACGCGCGTGCCATCGACCGCCTCGAGCATGAACGGATGGCCGCTGACCGACGCCAGCAGCGTCGCCGACGAGCGCGCCGTGAGCCCCGACTGGATCGCCGGCGTGATGTAGAGAAACCTGTCGTCCCAGAGATGCAGGAAGTTTTGCTGCGTGGTCATGCCGTGTCTCGTTTTTTTGTCTTGTCTCCGGCGACGGATTCTCATGCATCGGCACGGCGCAAGGGCTACGGGATTGTGCCCGGTGCGGTTCAGTGAAGCTGCGCGGGCTCCGCCTGCACATGCTCGCGCACCGCCTCCAGCAGCAGCGTGGCAAGGCGGGTCACCGGCGCCTCGGCCGCGGGCTGCGCGCGATAGAGCATGAGCGACATCTGCGGCAGCGCCGGCAGGCCGATGACCGTGCGCTCGATGGCACGCACATGCGCAGGCAGGCCGAAGGGCGTGCGCACCGACAGGCCCAGGCCGGCCGAGGTGGCGGCCCACAGCGCGGCCAGGCTGGCGCTGGTGAACGCATGGCGCCACGGCGTGCCGGCGCGGTCGAGCGCGGCAACGACGATCTCGCGCAGCGGGCATGGCGCATCGAGCAGCACCAGCGGCAGCGGCTCCCGGCTCTTGCGCACGCCCGGGCGGCGTTCGCGCTCCTTCCACCAGGCCGCGTCGAGCGCATCGGGCGCCCTGGGGCCGATCCATTGCAGGGGCAGCCGCGCCACGCGCTCGCCATGCGGCGTCATCTGCTCGCCGGTGTCCCACACCAGGGCCAGGTCGAGCTGCCGCAGCTCGAGCCGTTCGCGCAGTTCCGCGCTGCGCGCCACGCAGGCCTCGATGCGCACCTTGGGATGCGCGCGCGCAAAGCGGCCGAGCACCGCGGGCAGCAGCGTTTCGCCGAAGTCTTCCTGCAGGCCGAGCCGCACCCAGCCCTGCAGGTCCGCACCGCGCATGGCGGCGCCGGCTTCCGCGTTGAGTTCGAGCATGCGGTGGGCGTAGGCCAGCAGCGTTTCGCCCGCGTCGGTGAGCTCCAGCCCGCGGCCGGCCTTGCGGAACAGCGCGGTGCCGGCCTGCGCCTCGAGCTTCTTCAATTGCGCGCTCACGGCCGATGTGGAGCGGCCCAGCCTGTCGGCGGCGCGCGCATAGCTGCCAAGCGCGATGCCGGTGGAAAAACTGCGCAGCACGTCGAGATCGAACATCACCTGGGACATGGATTCACCCTTCGTTGATCGTCCTGATTTTTGGGACGATTCACTCATTATTTTCTGATTTTCAAAAGCTTTGCAACGGCGGACACTGCGCCGCAACATGATCCATTCGACCTCCTCCCTTTCGTATTCGCCGCACCACCGCTGGAAGGTGCTGGCCGCGGGCGTGGCCGCCAACGTGGCGTTCTCCGTGGCCATCAACGGCATCCCGATGACGGCTGTGCTGATGCGCACCGGCTACCAGCTCGACAACGCCGCGCTCGGCCTCGTGCTTGGCCTCATGGGCCTGGGCATCGCCATGAGCGAGCTGCCGTGGGGCCTGCTGACCGACCGCTGGGGCGACCGGCCGGTGCTGCTCATGGGCCTGGGCAGCATGGCCGTCGCGCTCGTGGCGATGGCGCTGTGGGCCGTGCCTGGCGCCGCACGCATTCCGGGCATGGGTTGGCTCGGCGGCGGACTGCTGCTGGTCGGCCTGCTGGGAGGCAGCGTCAACGGCGCGAGTGGCCGCGCGCTGATGACATGGTTCGACGCCGGAGAGCGCGGGCTCGCCATGAGCATCCGCCAGACCGCGGTGCCGCTGGGTGGCGGCATCGGCGCGTTGGTGCTGCCATTCGTGACGCTGCATTTCGGCTTTGCCGCGCTGTACGGCCTGCTCGCGCTGCTGTGCGCGCTGGGCGCGGCCGCATGCTGGGCCTGGGTGCACGAGCCGCCGGTGGCCCGGCGCGCCAGCACCGCGGAAATGCCCTCGGTGCCCGGAGCCAGCGGCCCGCTGCACGACGCCCGCGTGTGGCGCATTGCGGCCGGCATCGGCCTTCTGTGCGCGCCGCAGTTCGCGGTGCTGTCCTTCGGCACGGTGTTCCTGCACGATTTCGGCCATGCGGGCCTCGCGGCGATCACGGCCACGATGGTCTTCGTGCAGGTCGGCGCGATGGTGATGCGCGTATGGAGCGGCCGCTGGACCGACCGCCGCCGCAACCGTCCCGCCTACCTGCGCGCCTGCAGCGCCCTCAGCGTGCTGCTGTTCGCGGGGCTCGCGGCGCTGGTGCTGGCGGCGGGCACCCATGGGGCCGATTCGGTAGCGCTGCGCATGGCACTGGTGGCGCTGCTGGCGGCCAGCGGCGTCTGCGTGTCGGCATGGCACGGCGTGGCCTATACGGAACTGGCCACGCTGGCCGGTGCGGCCCGCGCGGGCACCGCCCTTGGCATGGCGAACACCAGCGTGTTCCTGGTGTGCTTCCTCACGCCCTTCTCGATCCCGCACCTGCTGGCGCTGCAGGGCTGGCCGCTGGTGTGGCTCGTGGCCAGCGCCTGCGCGCTGGTGGCGATGCCGCTGCTGGTGCCGCGGCCCGCCGCGGCCGATCAGAAGGCCGCGAAGACGGCGTTGAGCCGGTCCACGTAGGCGCGCTTGGCGGCCGCGTCGATGAAGCTGCCTTCGAAGCTGTTGGCCGCGAGCTGCCAGGCCTGCTGCACGCCGAGCCCGGTGGCCGCGAAGGTCTGCGTGAAGTTCTGGTTCATGTAGCCGCCGAAGTAGGCCGGGTCGTCCGAATTGACGGTGGCGACCAGCCCCGCGTCGAGCAGCGCGCCGAGGTTGTGCTGCGCCAGGTCGGGGAACACGCAGAGCTTGAGGTTCGACAGCGGGCACACGGTGAGGGGGATGCGGTCCTGCGCGAGCCGCTTCATCAGCGCCGGGTCCTTGGCGCTTTGCACGCCATGATCGACGCGCTCGACCTTCAGCACGTCGAGCGCGCTCCACACATAGGCCGGCGGGCCCTCCTCGCCCGCATGCGCGACGAGGCGGAAGCCCAGCTCGCGGCAGCGCGCGAACACGCGGGCGAACTTCTCGGGCGGATGGCCGACCTCGCTCGAATCGAGCCCCACGCCAATGAACTTGTCGCGGTACGGCAGCGCCTGCTCCAGCGTCTCGAAGGCTTCTTCCTCGCTCAGGTGGCGCAGGAAGCACAGGATGAGCGCCGCGCTCACGCCGAGCTTCGCCTCTGCATCCGTGCACGCGCGGTGCAGGCCGTTGACGACCGTCTCCATCGGCACGCCGCGCGCGGTGTGCGTCTGCGGGTCGAAGAACATCTCGGTGCGCACCACGTTGTCGGCCTCGGCGCGCTCCAGGTAGGCCCAGGCCATGTCGTAGAAGTCCTGCTCCTTCAGCAGCACGCTGGCGCCGGCGTAGTAGATGTCGAGAAAGCTCTGCAGGTTGGTGAAGGCATAGGCGCGGCGCAGCTCTTCGACGCTCGCGTACGGTATGGCCACGCCGTTGCGCTGCGCGAGCGCGAAGATCAGCTCGGGTTCGAGCGAGCCCTCGATATGCATGTGCAGCTCGGCCTTGGGCATGGCGCGCAGCAGCTCGGGCAGGCGCTCGGCGGCGATCTTGCCGAAGCTCTGGTCGAAGACGGGGCGGTAGTCGGTCATGGTGGGAAAATCGGCGTTGTGATTCCGCACAGCATAAGCGCAGCCGCCCCGCGGGAGATGCGCCAGAACGTATAGGGCCCATGCTTCTCATTTCAAAACGGCCATCAAGCAACGGGCGGAAACTTCCATTGCTCGCGCTGCTGGCTTCGTTGTCGATTTCCGCTCCGGCATTCGCCGCCACTGTCGACGGCGCACAGGCACTGGCCCGTGAACACGGCTGCCTCGCCTGCCACGGCATGCTCCGAAAGCAGGTCGGACCCGGCTTCGCGCAGATCGCCGAGCGCTACCGCAGCGACGCGGCGGCGCCCTCCCGGCTGGCCGGCAAGATCCGAGGCGGCAGCGTGGGCACCTGGGGGCGCGTCATCATGCCGCGCCAGCCGCAGCTGAGCGATGAAGAGGCGAAGGCCCTGGCCGGATGGGTTCTTTCGCAGCCGCCGCCATGAAGCGCGGCCGCGGTCTGATAGATCAGTCGTTGAAGGCCCGCAACATCGCCTTGCGCAGCCATGTCTCCGCCGCGTCCTTGTCGGTCACGGCGCGCCAGGCCAGCTTGATCTGGTAGCTAGGACTCTCGAACGGCAGCGCCTCGCAGCGAAGCCCGCCCTGCGCCGACAGTGCCTGCGCCACATGCTCCGGCACCGTGGCCAGCAGTTCGGTGCCCGCGAGCACGGCAGGCAGGCTGCCGAACTGCGGCACCGAGAAGGCCACCTCGCGCTGCCGGCCAAGGCTGTTCAATGTTTCATCGACGGTGCCGCACAGGTCGCCCGCGTAGGTCACGAGCACATGCCGCCGCCGGCAATAGTCGTCGAGCGTCAGTCTTGCGGCTGCGGTGTCGGCACGCAGCAGCGCAAAGCGCGCCGTGCGGACCTTGCGTATCTTGGCGCCCGCCGGCAGGTCCTTCAGGAAGCTCATGACCGCGCTGACCCTCCCCTCGTCGAGATGGCGCGCGGCGTTGCGGTAGCAGACCGTCAGGGTCACGAGCCTGGCCCGGGGTGCTTCCACGCTGAGCGCGCGAAGCAGCCGCGGCAGCATCGCGATCTGCAGGTCGTCGGTCAGCCCGATGCGAAACACCGGCGCGGCGCGCGCGGGCTCGAAGTCCGCCTGCGCGCGGAACGTGGCCTCGATCTGGTCGAGCGCCGGACCCAGTCCCTGCATCAGCGCCAGCGCCCGTTCGGTCGGCTCCATCACCCGCCCCTGGCGCACCAGCAGCGGATCGCCCGTGAGCTCGCGCAGCCGCGCCAGCGCGTGGCTCACGGCCGGCTGTCCCAGGTGCAGCCGCTGCGCAGCCCGGCTGACGTGACGCTCGCGCATGAGGGCCGCCAGCACGGTGAGCAGGTTGAGGTCAATCCGGCTGAGTTCGATCGGTTTCATCCAGGCGCCTTGAAGTCATCGATTCCATGCATAGTGAATATCGTATGAATCGATTTCCTTGATGGCCCTGCGGCTTCTAGATTGATGCCTTCGGCCGCTTCATTCCGGGGCCGCCGGCTTTTCCAAGGAGATTTTCGTATGGGCAGGATGGTTCGCTTTCACCGGTTCGGCGGCGCCGATGTCCTGAAGGTCGAGCAGGTCGCGACGCCGGAGCCTGGCGCCGGCGAAGTGCGCATCGCGGTGCAGGCGATCGGCCTGAACCGGGCCGACGCACTGTGGCGCCAGAACCTGTACATCGAGGACCCGGTCCTGCCGGCCGGCCTGGGCAACGAGGCCGCCGGGCTCATCGAAGCGGTAGGCGCGGGCGTCGAGGGCCTGAACATCGGCGACCGCGTCGCGCTGTTGCCCGGAGCCAACCAGGGCCTGTATCCCACCTATGGCGAGCGCATTCTTTTTCCCGCCTCGCATGTGGTGCGCCACCCCGGCAAGCTCTCGGCCGAGCAGGCCGCCGGTGCCTACATGGCCTACCTGACGGGCTACTTCCCGATGTTCGAGATGGCCCGCCTGCAGCGCGGCCAGACGGTGCTGGTGACGGGTGCGTGATCCAGCACGGGCATTGCGGCGCTGCAGATGGCGCGCGCGGCAGGCCTCCCCGCCATCGCCACGACGCGCACGGCAGCCAAGCGCCAGGCATTGCTGGATGCGGGCGCAGCCCATGTGGTGGTGACGCAGGACGAAGACGTGGTGGAGCGCGTGCTGGCGCTGACCGGCGGCCGCGGCGCCGACCTGGTGTACGACGGCGTGGGTGGTCCGCAGCTCGAGCGGCTCGGCAATGCCGTCGCACAGCGCGGCTGGTACGTGCTGTACGGGCTCTCCGGCGGCGCGGAGTTCAGCTACCCCGTGCTCGCGCAGTTCCGCAAGAGCTGGCGCTTCCACGTCTACACGGTGCTGGAATTCACCGGCTCGGCCACCATGGGCTTGCCGCGCGACGAAGCTGCGCTGGGCCGCGCGCTGGCCTTCGTCAATGAGGGCCTGGCCAGCGGCGCCCTGCAGATGCGCATCGACCGCCGCTTTGCGCTCGACGAGGTGGTGCAGGCCCACCACTACCTCGAGCGCGCCGGACACATCGGCAAGGTCGTGCTCACGGTCTGATCGACCGGGCCGCAGCGCAACGCATCACCAGGCCGCCTCGCTGCCCTCCAGCGCGCGCCGGGCCAGCAAAAAGGCCGCGGCATTCCAGCTCTGGCCCGCCATGCCCATCGGCGCCAGCGTGCGGCCATGGAACCACTCGGTGAAGCGCCAGCCGCCGAGCTGGTTCACATGCGCAAGGCGCGCGAGCTCGGGCCAGGCCATGTCGTGCAGTCCGAGGCGGGCCAGCGCCATCACCCAGAAGCCGCCCACGAAGGGCCAGATGCCGCCGTTGTGGTACTGGTGCACCACGTTCTGCTGGTGGCGCGCCATGTATGGCCGCCACAGCGCATGCTCGCGCGTCAGCGGATGCAGCACCACGCGCACCGGGTACGGCTCGCAGGCGCGCGCCGCGGCAATGGTGCGGACGATGCGGTTCGCCATCTCCGAATCGGCCAGCCCGCCCTGGATGGCCAGCACGTTGCCGAACACGTCGCCCTCGTCGCCGACGAAGGACAGGTTGACGAAGCTCAGGTACAGGCCCGGATCGGCTCGCCCGCGGCGCGCATAGTGCCGCAGCAGCCGGGCGCGGTGGTATTCGGGCAGGTCCTGCTGGAATGGATTGAACAGGTGGTTGAAATGGTGCTGCGTCGCCTCCGCATCGTCGAGCGCGAAGCGGCGCTTCACCTCGTACCAGAGCGCGTTGGTGTAGAGCACATAGCCCGAGCGCGGCATGATGTCGGCCCAGTCGCTGGCCTCGTTCTGCTGCAGCAGCCGGAAGTGCTGGTGCTCCTGCGCCAGCAGCCAGCCGATCGCGCGCGCCACTGCGCCGCTCCAGTGCGAGG
Source organism: Variovorax sp. V93 (assembly GCF_041154485.1). NCBI lineage: Bacteria > Pseudomonadati > Pseudomonadota > Betaproteobacteria > Burkholderiales > Comamonadaceae > Variovorax > Variovorax sp. V93. Next base: position 4,045,293 of record NZ_AP028669.1, read on the forward strand.
CGCCGACCTGGCCATGGCGGCGCACGTGGTCCACCGCGATCAGCCACCACAGCGTGGCGTCGATGCAGCCCAGGTACCAGAAGTCGGCATCCTGGCCGTCGGGGTCGACGTACTTGGGAATCTGTCCGTTGGCCGCCTGCTGCGCGGCCAGCGCGTCGAGGCTGGCGACGGCGCCCTGCTCCAGCGCGGGCACGCCGCTGCCGCACATGGCCATCACGCAGATGGCCGCGTCGCGCCCGAAGATGCGCGTGTAGCGCCGCGCAACGGCCGCCTCGGTGCGGCTGGCGGCCAGGATGCCGTGCGGCGTGAGGTTGCGTTCGAGCAGTTGCAGCGAAGCGCGGGAGCAGTCGTCGATCAGTGCGAGGGAAGAAGGGTCAGGTGTCGTCATGGGTTCGATAGGCTTGCGGCGTGAGGCCGTGCTGCCGCGCGAAGGCGCGCTGCAGTGCGTCCACCGAGCGGAAGCCGCTGCGGCTCGCGATGCGGTCCTGTGGCCACCGCGTCTGGCGCAGCAGCTGCGCGGCCGCGGCCACGCGGACCTGTTCGACAAAGCGCGCCGGTGTACAGCCGGTCTCGGCCGCGAAGGCGCGCGCGAAGTTTCTCGGGCTCATCTGCACGCGCCCGGCCAGGGCCTCGACGGACAGGTCGTCCTGCGGATGCGTGCCGATCCACGCCACCAGTTCGCGCAGCCGGTGGCTGGCCGAGGCCTGCGCCTGGAGCGCCTGCGTCAGCTGCGGCTGCGCCCCGCCACGCAGCATCGGCAGCGCCAGCGTGCGGGCGATCTCCATCGACACCGCATGGCCTAGGTCGTCCTCGACCAGCGCAAGCGCAAGCTCGATGCCGGTGGTGACGCCGGCCGAGGTCCACACCGGCCCGTCGTGCACGTAGATGCGCTCGCGCTGCACCCGCACCTGCGGCCGCAGCGCCTGCAGCTGGTCGCAGACGCGCCAGTGCGTGGTGGCCTCGCGGCCGTCCAGCAGGCCGGCCGCGGCCAGCGCGAAGGCGCCGCTGCACACGCTCGCCATGCGGCGCGTGCGCGGCGCCACCTGCCGGAGCCAGGCGCCGATGTGCTGCTCGAGGATGGCCGCGCGCACGGCCGGCTCGTCGCCGCCCGCCACGATCAGCGTGTCGATCGACGCCGGCAGCTGCTGCAGGCTGCAGGTGCCCGAAAAGCTCAGGCCGCCGTTCGTCGCCACGGTGCCGCCGGCCGGCGATGCGATGTGCAGGCGGTAGCGGCCGGGGTGCATCTGCTCGGCCTTGCTGAACACGCTGGCAGGACCGGCGACGTCGATCACCTCGACGCCGTCGAACACCACCAGCACCACGTCGCTGGCAGAAACCGCGGTTACTTCGTCCTTGCGGGTCAGGGTGGGCATTCGTAGTCTCGGGGCATCGTCATCAAGTCGACAGGGGAACGGCCATGTGGAGATCGATAGCAGCGCTGATCGGTGCAAGTATTGCAGCCTTTGCGCTGGCAGCCTGCACGGGAGGGGCGCCGCCGCTGCCGCCCGCGCAGGCCGATGCGGCGCGCAGCGAGCGCGAGAAGCAGGCTTTTGTCGAGGCCCTGAAGCCGCATCGCGCCGGCCGGCCCGTGGTGGCCGTGCTTGCGCTGAACGAGGGCACCGAGATGACGGACCTGCTGCTGCCGCATGCGGTGCTCCAGCGTGCCGATGTGGCCGAGGTGCGGATCGTGGCGCCGCACGCGGGGCGCGTGAGCCTGTATCCCGCACTCGAGGTCGATGGCGCGCAGGACTTCGCCGCATTCGAGCGGCTTCATCCTTCGGGCGCCGACTACGTGATCGTGCCGGCGATGATCGCCGACGACAACCCCCAGGTGGCGGCATGGCTCAAGCAGCAGGCGGCACGCGGTGCGCGTGTGATCGGTGTCTGCTCGGGTGCACGCGTGGTCGGCCGCGCCGGCCTGCTCGACGGCCGCCGCTTCGCGGGCCACTGGTACGACCGCGGCACGCTGCTCGCGCGCCACGCCGGCGCCAGCTATGTGCCGCACCAGCGCTACGTGGTGGACCGCGGCGTCGCCACCACCACGGGCATCACCGCCTCGGTGCCGGCGATGCTGGCGCTGGTGGAGGCGGTCGGCGGGCAGGAGAAGGCCAGGTCCCTTGCAACGGAACTCGGCGTGGCCTCGTGGACGCCGGCGCACGACAGTTCGCCGTTCTACCTGGACACCGGCCGCAGGGTGGATTTCCTGCTCAACAAGGCCGCGTTGTGGCGCGCCGAGCGCTGGCGCGTGGACGTGCAGGACGGCGCCGACGACGTCGCCCTTGCGCTGGCGGTCGATGCGTGGACGCGCACCGGGCACATCGGCGTCGATGCGGCTTCGGCCTCGGGCCCGGTCCGGCTGCGCAGCGGGCTGGTGCTGTTGGCACAGCCGCCTCGCGAAGGGACGGGCCGCCTGCCCCTCGCCTCGTCGCTGAAGCCGTTGCCGCAGCTGGACCGCGCGCTGTGCGAGATCGGCCAACGCTATGGCGCGGCACGGCGTGACTGGGTCATGCAGGAGATGGAGTACCCCGGGCCGATCGCTGCCTGCGCAGGCTGAGCGGCCGGCCGCATGAAGGGGTCGGACTCAATCGACCCGGATGTTGCGCGCCTTCACCAGCGCACCCACGCGCCCCATCTCGTTCTGCACGAATTTCGCGAAAGCCTCCGGCGTGCTGCCGGCGGGCTCCAGGCCGAGCTGCAGCAGCTTCTGCTTGACCTGGGGTTCGTTGACCGCCGCCTGCACCGCTTTGCCGAGCCGCTGCACGATGTCGGGCGGCGTGCCCTTGGGAAGAAACACGCCGTTCCACTCGACCACGTTGTAGCCCGCCAGGCCCGACTCGGCGAGCGTCGGCGTGTCGGGCAGGCCGGGCACGCGCCTGGCGGAACTCACGGCCAGCGCGCGCAGCTTGCCCGACTGCACGTAGCCGAGCGTCGACGCCACGTTGCCGAAGTAGGCCGAGACCTGCTCGCCCATCACGTCGGTCAGCGCCGGTGCGCCGCCCTTGTAGGGCACGTGCATCAGGCTGACCTTGGCCTGCTCGTTCAGCGCCTCGCCGGCCAGGTGCGAGCCGGTGCCGCCGCCCGCCGAGGCAAAGCTCAGCTTGCCGGGGTTCTTGCGCGCGAAGTCCAGGAACTGCGCCACCGTGCTGTATGGCGCGGTGGCGGGCACGACCAGGATCTGCGGCGCGGTGGCCACCAGCGACACCGGAATGAAGTCTTTCCCCGCATCGAAAGGCAGCTTGCGCAGCGACGGGTTCACCGAGAACGCCGAGGCGTCGTAGAGCACGGTGTAGCCGTCGGCGGACGCCTTGGCCACGTTGTCCTCGCCGATCACGCCGCCCGCGCCCGGCCGGTTGTCGATGACGATCTGCTGGCCGAGCGCGATGCTCATCTGCTGCGCGACGACGCGCGCGGTGTTGTCGGCGCCGCCGCCCGCGGCATACGGCACCACCATGCGGATGGGCTTCTCGGGCCATGCGGCCCAGCCCAGCAGCGGCACGCAGGCGGCCAGCGCGGCGATCGATTTCAGGATGCGTTTCTTCGTCATTCGGTGGTCTCGGTCTTTGTCGTTTCAGGAAAAGTCATAAAGCAGCGCGGGGTTGTCGACGAGCACGCGGCGGCGCCGGGCCTCGTCGGGAACCCATTGGCCCAGCAGGTCGAACAGAAGCGCGTCGTCGGGCTTGGCGGCCGCGGGCTCGGTCGGGTGCGGCCAGTCGCTGCCCCACACCACGCGCTCCGGGGCCTGCCGGACCCAGGCCTGCGCGATGGCTGTCGTGTCGGCATAGCCGCCTGCGGCGCCCGCCTTCGAGTCGAGGTAGGCGCCCGAGAGCTTGATCCAGGTGCGGCCGCCGTCGCGCAGCCGGCTGACGATGCCGAAGGCGGGATGCGCCTTCGCATCGGGCAATGGCAGCCGTGCGAGGTGGTCGAACACAATCATGCAGGGCAGCCGTGCCAGCAGGGCTGCATGTTCGGCAATCTGGTCCGCATTCCAGTGCAGCTGCACATGCCAGCCCAGCGCATGCACGCGCTGCGCGAGCGGCTCGACCATTTCGAAGCCGGTCGCCGCGTTGGCGGCCGTATAGAGCGTGAAGCGGATGCCGCGAATGCCGCCCGCATGCAGGCGCTCGAGCTCGGCATCGCTCACGTCGGGCCGGACCACGGCCACGCCTCGGGTATGCGCCGCGCCGAGCGTGCGAATGGCATCGAGCGTCACGCTGTTGTCGGTGCCGTGCACGCGCGGCTGCACGACGACCGTGCGCCGCGTGCCGATGCGTTGCTGCACCACGCGGTAGTCGGCGGCCGTGGCCTGGTCGACCATGGCATCGGGCGATCCGTGGAGCGCGAAGCGGCGGTCGTAGACATGCATGTGCGCATCGCACGCGCCCTCCGGTGCAGTGCTGGCGGGCTTGCGGCTGCCGCTGCTGTGGGGATATTCGGCCTGCATGCGCGGTGCTCAGCCGGCCGCGTCGGCAGCCTTCTGCGCCGCCAGCACCGCCCCCGTGTGCTGCCCCAGCGTGGGCGCCGCAAAGGGCTCGGGCCCGGGCGTGCGGCCGAACTGCACCGGCCGCGTGAAGCCGCGGTAGGTGCCGAGCGTGGGATGCGAGAAGGTCGCCACCATGTCTTCGGCCAGCACCTGCTCGTTGTCGAACATGTCCTCGACCGTGCGGGCTGCGGCGCAGGGCACTTCCTCGCCGAACAGTTCTTCCCATTCGAGCGCGCTGTGCGCGGCCAGCGCCTCGCGCAGCCGCGGCACGATCTCGGCGAAATGCTGCGCGCGCTTGCGCACCGAGTCGTAGCGCTCGTCGGCCGCGAGTTCGGGCAGGCCCACCTTGTCGCACAGCGCGCGCCAGAAATGCGGCGTGTTGGCCGAGATGTAGAGGTGGCCCTCGCGCGTCGGATGGATGCCGGTGATGCCGCCCGAGCGCATGTCGCGCCCCACGTCCTTGGGTTCGCCCTCGGCCCACACCATGCGCGCCGACTGCATCGTGAGCGCGGAGCGCAGCAGCGACACGCCGACGAACTGGCCCTCGCCGCTCTTCTCGCGCTCGTACAGCGCCGAGGCCACGCCGGCGGCCACCAGCGCGGCCGCGTAGTAGTCGACCACCGAGCCATAGATGATCTCGGGCGGCTCGCCGCGCTTGCCCTGCAGCGCGCACATGCCGGTCATGGTCTGCAGCACCTGGTCGTAGCCCGCCTTCTCGCGCAGCGGCCCGGTCTCGCCATAGCCCGTGAGGCTGCAATAGATCAGGCGCGGATTGACGGCCTTCAGCTGCTCGTAGGCAATGCCCAGCCGCGGCGGCACGCTGGGCCGGAAGTTGTGCACCAGCACGTCGGCCGTGCGCACCAGCGCCATCAGCGCGGCAAGGTCGTCGGCCTTCTTCAGGTCGAGCACCACGCCGAGCTTGCTGCGGTTCACGCCGATGAAGGCGCGGCTCTCGGCTTCGAGCGTCGACGGGTACTTGCGCAGGTTGTCGCCTGTGGGCGGCTCGATCTTGATGACTTCGGCGCCCTGGTCCGCCAGCAGCGAGCAGCCGTACGGACCCGCGATGTAGGCACTGAGGTCGAGCACGCGCAGGCCGCTGAGCGGGCCGGCGGGGCCGCTGCGTGCCGGCAGGCGTGCGTCGTCTTGGGGGGCGTCGAAGCTCATGGATCGGTTCTTTCTTCCTCAGTCGGCGGTGATGTTCTGCTGCTTGGCCAATTTCTTCCAGCGCTCGACGTCCTCGGCGATGACGGCGCCGAACTGCTTGGGCGTGAGCGGCGTGGCGATGGCGCCTTCGCGCAGGAAGTTGGCCGCGATCTCCGGCTTGGCCAGGATGTTGTTGACGGCGGTGTTGAGCCTGGCGACCACGTCGGGTGGCGTGCCGGCCGGTGCCAGCAGGCCCCACCACAGTTCGAACTCGTAGCCCGGCACGGCGGTGGACATCGGAATGAGCTCGGGCGCGATCGGGCTCGGCTTCAGGCTCGTGATGCCCACGGCGCGCAGCTTGCCCGCGCGCACCATCGGCAGCAGCGAGGGGCCGCTGGAGATCAGCAGCTGCGTCTGGTTGCCGACCAGGTCGGTGACCGCCGGGCCCATGCCCTTGTACGGGATGTGCGTGATCTGCATGTCGCCGACCTTGGCCTTGAGCAGCTCGGTGCCGAACTGGTTGACGCTGCCCGAGCCCGACGACGCATAGTTGTACTGCCCCGGCCTGGCCTTGATGGCGGCGATCAGCTCGGTGGGCGTCTTCGCGGGAAACTCGTTGTTCACCGCGACGATGAAGGGGCCCTTGGCGAACATGGCCACCGGTGCCAGCCCGTTGATCGGATCGAACGGCAGCTTCGACTGCACGGCCGCATTGGTCGTCATGCTGGAGGACACGGCCACCAGCGTGTAGCCGTCGGGCGCGGCCTTGGCGACCTGGCCGGTGCCGGTGTTGCCGCTCGCGCCGGGCCGGTTGTCGATGATCACCGGCTGCTTGAGCTCGTCGCCCAGTTCCTTGGCCACCTGGCGCGCGAAGGTGTCGTTCGAGCCGCCCGCCGGATAGGGCACCACGATGGTGACGGGCTTGCTCGGGTAGGCCGCGGTCTGCGCGAACGCGCCGCCGCTCAACAGCAAGCCGCCGGCGAAGGCGGCCATGGCGAGCGCGCGCAGGCGAAGGGGCGAGTGGATGTGCATCTGTCTTGTCTCCTGGTTTTATTGAAAGCGAAAGGCTCAGCCCGGCAGCAGGCCGAGGCTGCGCGCGCTCGCGACGATGGCGCGCGCGCGGATCACGAAGGGAATGTCGATCATCTTTCCGTCCACCACATAGGCGCCCGTGCCGCTGTCGTCGGCCGCGCGGGCGGCCTCGACCACCTTGCATGCGTGCGCGATTTCCTCGTCGGTGGGACGGAACACCTCGTTGGCGATGGCGATCTGGCTCGGGTGGATGCAGGTCTTTCCGAGGAAGCCGAGGTTGCGCGCCAGCATCGCCTCGGCACGGAATCCGTCGGCGTCGCGGATGTCCGCGAACGCGCCGTCGTAGGCATAGACGCCCGCCTCGCCCGCGGCGATGCGCATCGCGAACATCGCCTGCTGGATCGCGGCCGGCTCGCGCCGTGCAATGCCCAGCGGCTCGAACAGGTCGCCCAGGCCCAGCTGCAGGCCCGCCACGCGCGGATGCGCGAGCGCAAGCTGCGCCGCGGTGCGCAAGGCCGCGGGCGCCTCGATGTTCAGCAGCAGGCCGATGAGCGCGGCCACGCCGTTGGCGCGCTCGGCGCGTTCGATCGCCTCGACCGCGCTGCGCACATGGGCCGGGCTTTCGGGCTTCGGGATGTTGATCAGGTGCACGCCGGGCCGTGCCACGGCCGCAACGTCCTCCGCGAAATGCGGCGTGTCCATCGCGTTGACGCGAACGATCACGGTCTTGCCCGATGCGGCCGTGCCGCCGTCCTGCAGCAGCTGCCGCACGGCGTCGCGCGCCTCGCCCTTGCGCGGCTCGGCGACCGCGTCTTCCAGGTCGAAACAGACGCTGTCGGCCGCGCTGCCCAGCGCCTTGGCGAACAGCTCGGGGCGCGTGCCGGGAACGAAGAGTTTGCTTCTCATGCGCCGCAGTGTGTGCGGTTCACGAGATCGGAAAAACACACGCTCCCTATGATCAGATGATAGAAAATCTATCTTTCATGGAAACAGCCTATCTGCAAAGCTTTCTTCTGGTGGTGGAATCGGGCTCCATGTCGGAGGCCGCGCGCCGCCTCGACCTGACGCCCGCGGCCGTGGCGCAGCAGATCCGCACGCTGGAACGCGAACTGGGCGCCCCGCTGCTGGCGCGCGCCGGCCGCACGGTGCAGCCCACCGAGGCCGGGCACCAGCTGGTGCAGCGGGCCCGCAACCTGCTGCGCGAGGTGAACGACATCAAGGCGCTGCTCGGCAGCGACGCGGCTGGCGGCGAGCTGCTGGTCGGCACCATCAACACGGCCATCCACAGCCTGCTGCCGGACATCCTCGCGCGCTTCGTGAAGACGCATCCCGGCGTCAAGGTGTTCCTGCAGTCGGGCACCACGGCCACGCTCTACAAGGCGGTGCAGCAGGGCGAGCTCGACGCGGCCGTGTGCCTCTACCCGCCCTATGTGCTTGCCAAGACCTTCGACTGGTCGCTGCTGCGCGAGGAGCCGCTGGTGCTGCTGGCGCCGAGCCGCCTCGCGCGGCGCGATCCGCACGAGCTGCTGCGGACCTCGCCGCTCATCCGCTACGACCGCAACCTGGGCGGCGGCAAGCAGGCCGACCGCTACCTGCGCGCCGCGGGCATCGTGCCGCAGGAGCGCTTCGAACTCAGCTCGCTGCTGGCCATTGCCATGATGGTCGACCGCGGCCTGGGCGTCTCGCTGGTGCCCGACATCGCCTCGCCGCTGCTTGACGGCCAGCGCGTCGCGAAGATCGCGCTGCCGCTGCCTTCGCAGCCGCGGCGCTTCGGCGTCCTGTGGCAGCGCGCATCGCCGCGCCTGCGGTTGATCCAGGGCTTTGTCGACAGCGCGCGGATGGTGACCGAAGGGAAGCCGCGCGGCACGACCCACAAATGAAAAGGGCCGCCCGCAGGCGACCCTTTCATGGAAAGCGCTGCGCGCTTTACTTCTTGTCCCCGCCCGGCACCTTGCCTTCGACGCCCTTGACGTAGAAGTTCACGCCCGAGAGGAACTTGTCGTCGGCCACGGCATCCTTGGCAACCACTTCCTTGCCGTCCTGGCCCAGGATCGGGCCCTTCCAGATCACGAAGCTGCCGTCCTTCAGGCCCTTCTTCACTTCCTCGACCTTGGCCTTGGTTTCGGCCGGCACGTCCTCGGCGATCGAGACGATGTCGATGGCGCCTTCCTTCACGCCCCACCAGCTCTGGCCCGTGGCCCACTTGCCGTCGAGCGCGTCCTGCGTGGCCTTGATGTAGTACGGCGCCCAGTTGATGGTGGCCGAGGCCAGGTGGGCCTTGGGGCCGTAGGCGGTCATGTCCGAATCCCAGCCGAAGGCGCGCTTGCCCTTTTCCTGCGCGGTCTTGAGCACGGCCGGCGAGTCGGTGTTCTGGAACAGCACGTCGGCGCCGCCGTTGATGAGGGCGGTGGCGGCTTCGGTTTCCTTGGGCGGGCTGAACCATTCGTTCACCCACACCACCTTGGTGGTGATCTTCGGGTTGACCGACTGCGCGCCCAGCGTGAAGCTGTTGATGTTGCGCAGCACCTCGGGAATCGGCACCGAGCCGACCACGCCGAGCGTGTTGCTCTTGGTCATGGCACCGGCAATGACGCCGGCCATGTAGGCGCCTTCATAGGTGCGGCTGTCGTAGGTGCGCATGTTCTCGGCGGTCTTGTAGCCGGTGGCATGCTCGAACTTCACGTCCTTGCTGTCGGTGGCCACCTTGAGCATCGGCTCCATGTAGCCGAAGGTGGTGCCGAAGATCAGCTTGTTGCCCTGCCCGACCATGTCGCGGAACACGCGCTCGGCGTCAGCGCCCTCGGGCACGCTCTCGACGAAGGTGGTCTTGATCTTGTCGCCGAATTCCTTCTCGAGCGCCTTGCGGCCGTTGTCGTGCGCGAAGGTCCAGCCGCCGTCGCCCACCGGGCCGATGTATGCGAATGCGATGTTGAGCGGCGCCGCCGGTGCCGGTGCGGCGGCAGCGGGTGCCGGCGCCGGTGCGGGGGCCGCAGCCGGTGCAGCCGCTTCTTCTTTCTTGCCGCAGCCGATCAGGGCCGCCGAAGCGACCGCCGTGAGGGCGGCCAGCTTGAGCAGGGAGCGCTTGTTCAGATCATTCATTGTCGGAAATCCTCAAAAAGGACAGGTTGGCGGAAATCGAGAAGCGAGATTATGAGCCGGGGTAGAACGGTTTTCCGATGGAAGCCGGCATGTTGATGCGGATGAAGGCCGGGTTGCGCGAGATCAGCGCCAGCACCACGATGGGCGCGATGTACTGCAGCATGCTGAGGAACTGCGGCGGCACGTCGACGCCGCTGCTCTGCAGGTGGAAACCCAGCATCGAGACGCCGCCGAACAGGTAGGCGCCCAGCAGCACGCGCATCGGCCGCCAGGTGGCAAAGGTGGTGAGCGCCAGCGCGATCCAGCCGCGGCCCGCGACCATGCCTTCGACCCACAGCGGCGTATAGACGGTCGACAGGTACGCTCCCGCCAGCCCGCACAGCGCGCCGCCCGCGATCACCGCCATGAAGCGGATGCGCCGCACCGGATAGCCCAGCGCATGCGCCGACTCGGGCGACTCGCCGACCGAGCGCAGCACCAGCCCGGCGCGGGTGCGGTAGAGAAACCAGATCAGGCCGAAGGTCAGCACCACGGCGAAGTACACCATGGGGTGGTGGCGGAACAGCGCGGGTCCGACGAGCGGAATGTCGCCAAGCACCGGCACCGCGTACGACACGCTCTCGGGCAGCTTGGCCTGCACGAAGTTGATGCCCACGAACGCGGAGAAGCCGACGCCGAACAGGCTGAGCGCGAGCCCCGTGGCGTACTGGTTGGTGTTGAGCCAGATCACCAGCACGCCGAAGAAGGCCGCAAGCAGTGCGCCGGCCGCCATGCCGGCCAGGAAGCCGAGCCAGGGGTTGTGCGTGATGACGACCGTCGCAAAGCCGGCGATGGCGGCGCAGAGCATCATGCCCTCGGCACCCAGGTTGACGATGCCGGCCTTTTCGTTGATGAGGAGGCCCAATGCCGCAATCGCGAGCACGGTGCCGGCGCTCAGGGTGGAGCCCAGCAGGAGTGCGTAGCTGTCCATTTTTCAGTTGCTCCGGCGCGGGTTGCTGTTGTTCGAGCGGATGCGTTCTTGGCGCTCTTGTCCAGGGCGCGTGCACAGGCCACCGGGTACTCCCCTCCGCGAATGTCCCCCGCCTTCGGCTCCTCCTTTATTTCGCTGCGGGGAGCACCCGATGCCCTGTGCACGATGGGCGCAGCGCTTGTGCTGGCCGATCAACGACCGCTCCGACCAACGATCACGTCGATGGGGTGCCTTGCGCAGCGAAATCAAGGAGGAGGCCGAAGGCCGGGGGACATTCGCGGAGCAAGGCACCCCGTCGGCGGGAGCGCGCCCCGAACAAGCACGCACAACGCGTTGAAGCAAGAAGCAGGCGTTCATCCTAGAGCGCTCCTTCGGTCGAATGGGCAGCCGGCGCCGTCAACGGCGTGCTGGCTTGCAGCGAACTCGTCGTCATGCTGGAGGCCACCGCCTTCGCAGCCGCCTTGCGGCGGATGCGATAGGCAATGAGCGTGTCGCAGGCCAGCAGCGTGAAGAGCAGCAAACCCTGGAACACGCCCGTCAGCGACTTGGGCAGGCCGAGACGCGACTGCGCCAGCTCGCCGCCGATGTAGAACATGCTCATGAGGATGGCCGAGAACACCATGCCCACCGGATGCAGACGGCCGACGAAGGCCACGATGATGGCCGCGAAGCCATAGCCCGCCGGCACGTAGGGCGTGAGCTGGCCGAGCGGGCCCGCCACCTCGAGCGCGCCCGCCAGGCCCGCCGCGCCGCCCGAGGTCAGCAGCGCGATCCAGATTGCGCGCCGTGCCGAGAAGCCTGCATAGCGCGCGGCCGCCGGCGCGAGCCCGCCGACCTGCTGAGCGAAACCGGCCCGCGTGCGGAACAGGAACACCCAGAGCGCGCCCACGCCCAGCAGCGCGATGATCAGTCCGATGCTCACGCGCGAACCCTTGAAGAGCCGCGGGATCTGCGTCACGGCCTCGAAGGTCTTCGATTGCGGAAAATTGTAGCCCTGCGGATCCTTCCAGGGACCGAACACCATGTAGCCGAGCAGCAGCGTCGCCACGTACACCAGCATCAGGCTCACGAGGATTTCGTTGGCGTTGAACCGGTCGCGCAGGAAGGCCACGATGCCGGCCCACAGCATGCCGCCGACCGTGCCCGCAACGAGGATGGCCACCACGATCCACGAGCCCGTGGTCTTGTCGGCCATCAGCGCGACGCCGCCCGCGGCAATGGCGCCGAACACGAACTGTCCCTCGGCGCCAATGTTCCAGACGTTGGAGCGGAAGCACACCGCCAACCCGAGCGCGATGATGAGCAGCGGCGTGGCCTTGATGGTGAGCTCGCCGATCGCGTAGCCGCTCTTGATCGGTTCGTAGAAGAACACCAGCAGGCCCTTGACCGGGTCCTTGCCGAGCGCGGCGAACAGCGCCACGCCGATCAGCACGGTGATCAGCAGCGCCAGGATCGGCGAGGCAAAGGTCCAGAAGCGCGACAGCTCCGGGCGGGGTTCGAGCTTAAGCATGGGTCGCCTCCTTGTTGTTGTTCTTCTTCTCCCAAAGGCCGCTCATCCATTCGCCGATCTGCGGCAGCGTGGCGGCCGCGCGGTCGATCGAGGGCGAGAGCCGGCCCTTGGCAATCACGTGCAGGCGGTCACTGATGTCGAACAGTTCGTCGAGCTCCTCGCTGACCACCAGCACCGCGCAGCCGGCATCGCGCAGCGCGAGGATCTCGCCACGGATGAGCGCGGCCGCGCCCACGTCCACGCCCCAGGTCGGCTGCGACACGATGAAGAGCTTGGGGTTGGCGTCGATCTCGCGGCCGACGATGTACTTCTGCAGGTTGCCGCCCGAGAGCGAGCGCGCCGCAGCATTCGGGCCGCCGGCCTTGACGTTGAAGCGCTCGATGATGGCCCGGGCATGCCTTTCGAGCGCCCCGGTGCGGATCCAGCCGCCCCGGCCCACCGCATTGCCGCGCGTGAGCAGCAGGTTGTGCGCAAGTCCGAGCGTGGGCACCGCACCGCGGCCCAGCCGCTCCTCGGGCACGAAGTGCAGGCCCATGGCGCGCCGCGCGCGCGGCCGCAGCCGGCCGGCCGGCTTGCCGAACACCTGAACCATGGCGGGCTCGGCACGCACGTCTTCGCCCGACAGCGTGTAGAGCAGTTCCTTCTGCCCGTTGCCGGACACGCCCGCAATGCCGACCACCTCGCCGGCGCGCACCTCGAACGAGATGCCGTCGAGATCGACGCCGAACTGGTCCTCGCGCGCCAGCGCGAGCCCGTTCACGCGCAGCGCCACCGCGCCGGCATGCACCGGCCGGTGCTTGAGCGGCGGCGGTTCGGCGCCGATCATCAGCCGCGAGAGCGACTCGTTGCTCTCGTTCTGCGGATTGCACACGCCCGTGACCTTGCCGCCGCGCAGCACCGTGCAGGCCGTGCACAGCTCGCGGATCTCGTGCAGCTTGTGGCTGATGTAGAGGATGCTGCAACCTTCCGACGCCAGCTTGTTGAGCACACCGAAGAGCTTGATGACCGCCTGCGGCGTGAGCACCGAGGTCGGCTCGTCGAGGATCAGCAGCTTGGGGTTGGTGAGCAGCGCGCGGATGATTTCCACACGCTGCATCTCGCCCACCGACAGCGTGTGCACCGGCCGCGAGGGATCGATGTCCAGGCCGTATTCGCTGGCCTTGGCCGTGATGCTGCGCGCCACCTCCGCCAGCTGCAGCGACTTGTCCAGGCCCAGCCACACGTTCTCGGCCACGGTGAGCGTGTCGAACAGGCTGAAGTGCTGGAACACCATGCTGATGCCCAGCGCCCTCGCCTGCTGCGGGTTGCGCAGGGTGACGGGCTGGCCGTCGAAGGTGACCGTGCCTTCGTCGGGCTTGACCGAGCCGTAGATGATCTTCATCAGCGTCGATTTGCCGGCGCCGTTCTCGCCAAGCACGGCATGGATCTCGCCGGGTGCCACGGCCAGCGAGATGTCGCTGTTCGCCACCACCGCGGGGTAGCGCTTGGTGATGTTCGCGAGCTGGAGTCTGGGGGTTGTCATGCCGGGTTTCGTGGGTTTGTCTCGTTCAACAGCAACAAGCGGGGGCAGCTATGAGTTTAATAGCGTCCCCCGTCCATCGGCGCCCGACGGCGCTCCCCCTCAGTGTCCGCCGATGTAGGCGAACTTGAACAGGAAAATCGCCGCGATCACCCAGACCATCGCATGCACTTCCCGTGCCCGGCCGGTGCAGAGCTTGAGCACCGCGTAGGTGATGAAGCCGAAGGCCAGGCCATTGGCGATCGAGTAGGTGAAGGGCATGGCCAGCGCGGTCACCGCCGCGGGGATCACCTCGGTCGTATCCTCCCAGTCGAGTTCGACCAGGTCTCGCAGCATCAGGCAGCCCACGAAGAGCAGCGCCGGCGCGGTGGCATAGGCCGGCACCGAGCCCGCGAGCGGCGAGATCATCAGGCAGGCCAGGAACAGCCCCGCCACCACCACGGCCGTGAGGCCGGTGCGCCCGCCGGCCTGCACGCCGGCCGCGCTTTCCACGTACGCCGTGGTGCTCGAGGTGCCGAGCAGCGAGCCCGCGAAGATCGCGCCGCTGTCGGCCAGCAGGGCCTTGTTCATGCGCTCCATCTTGCCGGGCACCAGCAGGCCCGCGCGCTTGGCCACGCCCATCAGCGTGCCGGTGGCGTCGAACATCTCGACCAGGAAGAACACCAGCACCACGTTCAGGATGCCGCCCTTGAGCGCGCCCAGGATGTCGAGCTGCATGAAGGTGGGCGCGATCGAGGGCGGCGCATCGAACACGCCATGGAACTTGTTGCCGCCGAAGAAGAACGACAGCACCGTCACCAGCATGATGCCGATCAGGATGGCGCCGCGCACCTTGAGACGGTCGAGCGTCACGATCACCAGGAAGCCCAGCGTCGCCAGCACCACCGGCGCCGAATGCAGGTCGCCCAGCGTGACGAAGGTGGCCGGCGAGGCCGCGACCACACCCGCGCTCTTCAGCGCGATGAGCGCCAGGAACATGCCGATGCCCACGGTGATCGCCGTTCGCAGCGACTGCGGTATGCCGGCGATGAACAGCTCCCGCAGCCCCGTGACCGTGACGATCAGGAACAGCGTGCCCGAGATGAACACCGCGCCCAGCGCCACCTGCCACGTGTAGCCCATGCCCAGCACCACCACGTAGGCGAAGTAGGCGTTCAGCCCCATGCCCGGCGCCATCGCGATCGGGTAGTTGGCATACAGGCCCATGATCAGCGTGCCCAGTGCCGCGATCAGGCAGGTGGCCACGAAGACCGCGCCCTTGGGCATGCCCGCGTCACCGAGGATCGCCGGGTTCACGAAGATGATGTAGGCCATCGTCAGGAAGGTGGTGAGCCCTGCGATGACCTCGGTGCGCACGGTGGTGTTGTGCTCGGTCAGCTTGAACATGCGTTCAAGCCAGTTCGCGCCCTGCGGCGCGCGGCGCGCGGCTGTCCCCGAGGCGTGGGGATCGGTGACCTTGGGCACCTCTTCAAACCTGTTCATGTCGCTTGTCTCCAGCTGTTGTATGTGGCGGTTCGTTCAAACATGCCTCGGCCGCGACGCCGGCGCGGCCGAAGGATTCGTCAAGGCGGGTCGGGGGCCTCGGCCGCAACGGCCCGCGAGGCCGGCGTGGTGAAGGCGGGCCGCAGCGAGGCCGCCACGTCCTTGATGCATTCGCGCAGCCAGCGCGCGGAACTCGACGAATGGGTGCGCTCGTGCCAGAGCTGGTAGTACATGAGGCGCGGCAGCGCCACCGGGCATTCGAGGATCTTCACCGGCAGGCGCGTGGCGAAGCGCTCGCAGTACTGGCGCCCGGTGGTGAGCACCAGCAGGCTCGAGGCGACCATGTCCGGGATCAGGCTGAAGTGCGCGCAGCGCGCCGTGATGTTGCGCTGCCGGCCCAGCTCGTCGAGCATCTGGTCGATGATGCCGCGCCCGCCCGGGTGCATGGGCGTGGGCGCGATGTGCTCGGCCGCGAGCCAGGTCTCCAGGTCCCAGCCGCGGCGCACCGCCGGGTGGTCCTGGTTGACCAGCGACACCACCTCGTCGCCGAAGAGCCGCGCCATGTGCAGGTCTTCCGGGGGCTTCTGCCAGTTGCCGATCACCAGGTCGACCTGCCCGAGCGCCAGATGGCCGTGATAGTCCGAGTCGGGCGTGAGCGCATGGATCTCGATCTGGCACAGCGGCGCCTCGCGCTTCACGTGCGCCACCAGCATCGGCAGGAACAGCGGGTCCATGTAGTCGCTCGCGGCGATGCGGAAGGTGGTGGCCGCCGACTGCGGCTCGAAGCCGCGCGCATCGGAGAACAGCATCTCGGCCGCGCGCAGGATGCTCGCGGCCGGCTCGATCATCCGCAGCCCCGCATCGGTCGGCACCATGCCCGAGCCCGAGCGCACCAGCAGCGGATCGCCCGAGAGTTCGCGCAGGCGCTTCAGCGCGGCCGAGACGGCCGGCTGGTACATGCCCAGGCGGATGGCGGCGCGCGAGACGCTGCGGTCGGTCAGCACGGTGTGAAGCACCCTGATGAGATGAAGGTCGATCTTGTCGAACAGCGCTTGATCACGCATGGCTTCCCCCCCCGGCACAGCCGGTTCCGCGGTGTTTCGCGAAGAGGACAAGGGCGTGGGGCATTGGGAGGACTTTGGACATGCGCCAAAGTCTACGAGTGGCTAGGCGGACTGGACGGCGGTGATGGCGCGAAGGATCGATTCGCTCGTGGCCGGCGCCTTCAGCGGTGGATCGACCCGGTGGCCGCCGGCCGCCGACACGGCGTCGCGGATCGCGAAGAACACCGAGAACGGCAGCAGCAGCGGCGGCTCGCCCACGGCCTTGCTGCGGTGGATCGAGTCCTCGAAGTTCTGGCCTTCGAACAGGCGCACGTTGAAGACGGGCGGGCAGTCGTTGGCCGTGGGAATCTTGTAGGTGCTCGGCGCGTGCGTGGTGAGCTTGCCGCTTTGCGGATGCCACACCAGCTCCTCGGTCGTGAGCCAGCCCATGCCCTGGATGAAGGCGCCTTCGACCTGGCCGATGTCCACGGCCGGGTTCAGCGACTTGCCGGCGTCGTGCAGGATGTCGGCGCGCAGGAGCTTCCATTCGCCGGTGAGCGTGTCAACGATCACCTCGCTCACCGCCGCACCGTAGGCGTAGTAGTAGAAGGGGCGGCCCTGCATCCTGTCCTTGTCCCAGCTGAGGCCCGGCGTGGCATAGAAGCCGTCGGACCAGAGCTGCTTGCGGTCGAGGTAGGCCTCGCCCACCACGGTGCTGAAGGCCAGCGAGCGGCCGTTGACCTCGACCTTGTCATTGGCGAAGCGCACCTCGCTCGCCTTGCCGCCGTGGCGCTCGGCCGCACTCTCGGCCAGGCGCTCGCGGATCTGGCGTGCGGCATCCTGCGCGGCCTTGCCGTTGAGGTCGGCGCCGGTCGATGCGGCGGTGGCCGAGGTGTTGGCCACCTTGGTGGTGTCGGTCGCGGTGACGCGCACGCGCTCGAAGCTCACGCCCAGCTCGTGAGCCACCACCTGCGCCACCTTGGTGTTGAGGCCCTGCCCCATCTCGGTTCCGCCGTGGTTCACCAGGATCGAGCCGTCGGTGTACACATGCACCAGCGCGCCGGCCTGGTTGAAATGCTTGACGTTGAACGAGATGCCGAACTTGAGCGGCGCGAGCGCCAGGCCGCGCTTGAGCACCACGCTCTTCCGGTTGAAGGCCGCGATCTCTTCGCGCCGCGCACGGTAGCCGCTGCTGGCTTCGAGGTCGGCCACCAGTTCGTGGACGATGTTGTCGGTCACGGTCTGGCGGTACGGCGTGACGTTGTTCTGGTCCTTGCCGTAGAAGTTGACGCGTCGCACGTCGAGCGGATCGCGGCCCAGCGCGCGCGCCACCGAGTCCATGATGTTCTCGACGGCAATGGCGCCCTGCGGCCCGCCGAAGCCGCGGAAGGCGGTGTTGCTCTGCGTGTTGGTCTTGCCGGAGAAGCCGTGCATGGCCACGTTGGGCAGCCAGTAGGCGTTGTCGAAGTGGCAGAGCGCGCGGGTCATGACGGGGCCCGAGAGGTCGGCCGAATGGCCGGCGCGCGAGACCATGGTGATCTCCGCGCCGAGGATGCGGCCCTCGCCGTCGTAGCCCACTTCATACTCGTACCAGAAGCAGTGGCGGCGGCCGGTGACCATGAAGTCGTCGTCGCGGTCGAGCCGGAGCTTGACCGGGCGCTGCAGCTGCCGTGCCGCGATGGCCGCCACGCAGGCGAACAGCGCCGATTGCGATTCCTTGCCGCCGAAGCCGCCGCCCATGCGTCGGCATTCCACGTGCACTTCGTTCGACTGCAAATGCAGCGCATGCGCCACCAGGTGCTGCATCTCGCTCGGATGCTGCGTCGAGCAGTGGATGTGCAGCGCGCCGCCTTCCTTCGGAATGGCGTAGCTGATCTGGCCTTCGAGGTAGAACTGCTCCTGCCCGCCCACGTCGAGCGTGGACTTGTGGCGGTGCGGCGCCTGCGCGATGGCGGCGCGCACGGCCGCCTCGTCGCCTTCGTTGGCGCTGCCGCCGCTGCGCACGATGTGCATCGGCGGCACCACGTACTGGCCGCGCGCATGCGCCTCCTGCGGCGTGAGCACGGGCGGCTGCGCCTCGATTGTCATCGCATCCTTGGCCTTGGAAGCGGCGCGGCGCGCGGCCTCGCGCGTCTCGGCGATCACCGCGAACACGGGCTGGCCGAGATAGCGGATCTGGCCGCCCTCGCTCACGGGCAGGAGGATCGGATCGTCGTGCACGATCGAGCCGCAGTCGTTGGTGCCCGGAATGTCGTCGGCCGTGAGCACCGCGACCACGCCGGGCATCGCACGGATGGCGTCGAGCGACAGCGCCGTGACGCGGCCGTTGGCGGCCGGCGACAAGCCCAGCGCGCAGTGCAGCGTGCCGGTGATCTCGGGAATGTCGTCGATGTAGGTCGCCTCGCCGGCCACGTGCAGGTGCGCCGACTCGTGCGGCCGGCTGATGCCGACACGCGCGCCAAGATCATGCGCGATCGCTTCGGCCACGGGGTCGATGCGCGCGGCGGTGTTCTTCAGGTAGTCGGCAAAGGCCTCGGCGGGCTGCAGCAGGCGGGCGTCGATGGGTTTGTTCATGGTCAGGCTCCTTCGGCCGCGGCTTTGACCGTGGCATGAGGCATCACGCTCCACACGCTGGTTTCTTCGAGGGACAGCGGGTCTTCGGCCCGGGTTTCGAGCCAGAGGCGCTGGATCAGGTTCTGCGCCACCTGCAGCCGGTAGTCGGCCGAGGCGCGCATGTCCGACAGCGGCTTGAAGTCCTGCGCCAGCGCGAGCTTTGCGGCGGCGACGCTGGCCTGCGTCCACGGCTTGCCGACGAGCGCGGCCTCGGCGTTCGCGGCGCGCTTGACGATGGCGGCCATGCCGCCGAAGGCCAGGCGCACGGCCTTCACGGTGTCGCTACCCTGCTCCAGCTCGATCGCGAAGCCTGCGCACAGGGCCGAGATGTCGCAGTCGAAGCGCTTGCTGATCTTGTAGGCGCGCACCTGGCGGCGCATGGCCGCGAGCGGAACCGCCAGCCCCTGCACGAACTCGCCGGGCTGCAGCTGGTTCTTCATGTAGTCGATGTAGAAATCGGGCAGCGGCATGCGGCGCAGCACGTCGCCGCGGCGCAGCTCGATCTCGGCATCGAGCGACATCAGCACCGGCGGCGAATCGCCGATGGGCGAGCCGTTGGCCACGTTGCCGCCCATGGTGCCGGCATGGCGGATCGGCGGCGAGGCAAAGCGCAGCCACACGTCCGCGAGGCTCGGCACGCGCTGCACCAGGGCTTCGAAGGCGGCTTCGAGCGAGGCGCCGGCGCCGATGTAGAGCTCGTCGGCACGGGTCTCGATGGTCTTCATCTCGGCCACGTCGCCCACGTAGATGATGTCGCCGAGATCGCGGAACTGCTTGTTGACCCAGAGGCCGACGTCGGTCGAGCCGGCCAGCAGCTGGGCACGCGGCTTCTGCTCGCGCAATGCGGCGAGCTGGGCGATGGTCTTGGGGGCGTGGAAGTGGTCGACGCGGGCGCCGAGCGGCGCCGCGTAGTCCAGGCCGTCGTTCTGCAAGGCGGTGAGCGCCGCCACCACGGGCTTCGTGTCGAGCCGCACGGCCGGCAGGTCGAACATGCGCTGCCCCGCATCGAGGATCGGCCGGTAGCCGGTGCAGCGGCACAGGTTGCCCGACAGTTCGTCGGCCAGCTGCTGGCGCGTGGGCTGCGTGCCCTCGGCCTGGTGGTGCTCGTAGGCGGACCACAGCGACATCACGAAGCCGGGCGTGCAGAAGCCGCACTGCGAGCCATGGCAGTCGACCATCGCCTGCTGCACGGGGTGCAGCGTGTGGACGGCGTGCTTCTTGTCCTGCGGTTGGGCGGCCGCGCACTGCGCCTTCAGGTCTTCGACCGTGAACAGCGCCTTGCCGTGCAGCGTCGGCAGGAACTGGATGCAGGCGTTGACCGTCTGCAGTTGCAGCCCGCCGACCGTGCCCGGCGCGTTGGCGTCGCTGGCCAGTTCGCCGATCACCACGGTGCAGGCGCCGCAGTCGCCTTCGTTGCAGCCTTCCTTGGTGCCCGTGCAATGTGCGTCCTCGCGCAGCCAGTCGAGCACCGAGCGGGTCGGATGGACGCCACTGACGTCGACGATCCTGCCGCGGTGGAAGAAGCGGACGGGTTGCGTGCTGTTGTTGTTGCTGCTGCTCTCTGTGCTCATGCTCTTTGGCCTCGTGGGCGGCCCGGTTTTCCCGGCCAAGCCTGGACGTTAGCCGCTTGTGCCCCCGCCCACATACCGCAGGAGCCATATTGCGTATGTGGACGCGGGTATGCGGCCTAGGGGGAAACCCTGGAGAGCGAGAGCAATTCCCGGGCCATGGGCGGGGCCGCGCGTGCGACTCGCGTCAGCGCACCAAGTCCCACCCCATCATCAGGGCGGCGAACCCCATCAGCGCCGTGCCGCCCCAGCCGAGCCATCGCGTGCGGCGCCCCGAGGTGAACACGCCCATCACCTTCTCGCGCGTCACCAGGACCATCATCGCGGCCATGATCGGCACCGCGACAACCCCGTTGATCACGGCACTCCAGTAGAGCGCCTTCATCGGGTCGATCGGCGTGAAGTCGAGCGCCGTTCCCACCAGCGTGGCCACGGCGATGATGCCGTAGAACTCCTTGGCCTCGCGCCAGTGCCGCTCCAGCCCTTCTTCCCAGCCGAAGGCCTCCGCCACCGCATAGGCGGCCGACGAGGCCAGCACCGGCACCGCCAGCAAACCGGTCGCGATGATGCCGCCCGCGAAGAGCCAGAACGCGAAATCGCCCGCCAGCGGCCGCAGCGCCTCGGCCGCCTGCGCCGCCGAAGATACGTCGTGCACCCCCGCCGCGAACAGCACCGCCGCCCCCACCACCATCACGAAGAACGCGATCAGGTTCGAGAAGGTCATGCCCAGCCAAGTGTCGAGCCGCACGCGCCGCAGGTCGCGCCACACCTCCTGGTCGGTGCCGCGCCGCCCGCCCTTGAGCCGGAGTTCCTCGACTTCCTGCGAGGCCTGCCAGAAGAACAGGTACGGCGAGATGGTGGTGCCCAGCAGCGCCACGATCATCATCCAGTAGCTGCCGCTCCACTGCAGCCGGGGCACGACGAGGTCGTGCAGCACACGGCCCCATTCCACCTGCACAGCGAACACCGCCGCCACGTAGGCAAACAGCGTGAGCGTCAGCCACTTGAGGATGTGGGCCAGCTTGCGGTACGGCACGAACACCTGCAGCAGCACCGTGACCACGCCGAAGATCAGCGAAAGAAAATGCGCCCCGCCGCCCACCACCAGCTGCAGCGCCTCGCCCATGGCCGCGATGTCGGCCGCGATGTTGATGGTGTTGGCCACCACCAGCAGCGCCACCAGCACGAACAGAAAGCCCCGCGGCATGTGCTCGCGCAGGTTGGCCGCCACACCTTTGCCCGTGACCCGGCCGATGCGCGCCGACACCAGCTGGATCGCCACCATGAACGGCAGCGACAGGAACACCGTCCAGAGCAGGCCGGTGCCGAACTGGGCGCCCGCTTGGGTGTAGGTGGCAATGCCGGAGGGGTCGTCGTCGGCCGCACCGGTGACGACGCCAGGCCCAACGTGGCGCAGGAACGACGGAATACGTTTCTTCATGTGTGCCTCGATGGTGGCATGCCGAGCCTGACTGCCAGATGATCTTTCGCAGTCGCCCGCTAAAAAAACGCGCCGCTCCTGCGTCTTTCCTTCTTCCCTTATCCGGCCCGCTCGGAAAACAGCGCCGTGATCACCTGGCGCAGCCAGCGGTTCGCCGGATCGGCCTCGAAGCGCCTGCTCCAGTGCAGCGACACCGTGAAGTCGCGCAGCGGGAACGGCGGCTCGACGATGGCGTAGCCGCCCTCCTCGGCAAAGCCGCGCGCGATGTTGCGCGGCATCACCACCGCCAGGTCGGTGGCGCGCACGATGGCCGGCAGCACCATGAAGTGCTCGGTCGTCAGGCGCAGCCGGTCTTCGAGGTTCAGCAGCTGCAGGATGCGCAGCGTCTCGGCGTGCGTGCGCACTGCCACGTAGTCGAGCTCCTGCAGGGCCTCAAGCAGCGCCTGCCCGCTGCGGCGCCGCTTCACGAAGGGATGGCCCTTTCGCAGCAGCACGATGTAGCGGTCTTTCAGGAGCTGGGCGCGCTGCGTGTCCTTCACCTTGGGCAAAAAGCCGAAGGCGAAGTCGACCCGGCCGCTGTCGAGCGCCGTGGCAATGTCCCCGGTGGCCAGCGGCATGGTCTCGACGCGCACGCCCGGTGACAGCTCGCGCAGCCGCACCATCAGCGCCGGCAGGAAACGCCCCTCGCCGATGTCGCTCATGTGGATGCGAAACAGCTTGCGCGAGGCGGCCGGGTCGAAGCGCTCGGGCTCGGCCAACGCCTGCTGCAGCATGGCCAGCGCCGCCTGCACCGGCACCGCCAGCCGCTCCGCCCGCGGCGTCGGCGCCACGCCGCCGGGGGTGCGCGTGAAGAGCGCATCGCCCAGCAGCAGGCGCAGCCGCGTGAGGCCATGGCTGGCCGCCGGCTGCGTCAGGCCCAGGGCCTCGGCGGCACGGCTCACGCTGCGGGCGCGGAAGACCGCATCGAAGAGCCGCAGCAGGTTGAGGTCGAGCTTTTCGATATGCATGGCGTTCATGTTGGATAGCTGGCTTATTTTATTGATGTATGGCGGCGCGCCGACCACACTGCGAGACCCCCAGAAAAAAAGAGACACGATGGAAGTTTCATTCAGCAAGGAAGTGGAGACGCTGCGCCTCGGCGCAGGCGACACCTTCCACGGCGAGGGCATCCTCGCGATCACCAAGGGCCTGCTGCAGTCGGGCGTGGCCTACGTAGGCGGCTACCAGGGCGCACCGGTGTCGCACCTGCTCGACGTGATGGTGCAGGGCAAGGCCTACATGGACGAGCTCGGCGTGCACGTGGAAGCCTGCTCCAACGAAGCCTCGGCCGCGGCCATGCTCGGCGCCTCCATCCACTACCCGCTGCGCGGCGCGGTCACCTGGAAGTCGATAGTCGGCACCAACGTGGCGGCCGATGCGCTCTCCAACCTGTCGTCGCCCGGCGTGACCGGCGGCGTGCTGGTGGTGGTGGGCGAGGACTACGGCGAAGGCGCCAGCGTGATCCAGGAGCGCACGCATGCCTATGCGCTCAAGTCGAGCATGTGCCTGCTCGATCCGCGGCCCGACCTCGGCGTGATGGTGCGCATGGTGGAAGAAGGCTTCCGCCTGTCCGAGACCTCGAACATGCCCTGCCTGATGGAGCTGCGCATCCGCACCTGCCACGTGCGCGGCAGCTTCGAGTGCAAGGACAACATCGCGCCCGCGGTGTCGACCCGCGCGCTGATGAGCGAGCCCGCGGGCTTCGACTACATGCGGCTCGCGCATCCGCCGGTCACCTTCCGCCATGAAAAGCTCAAGGGCGACGAGCGCATTCCGGCCGCACGGCGCTACATCGTCGAACATGCGCTCAACGAGCTGATTCCGGGCCGCGCCCATGCCGACCTCGGCATCGTGGTGCAGGGCGGGCTCTACAACGCGCTGATCCGCAGCCTGCAGCAGCAGGGGCTGGCCGACGCCTTCGGCGAGACCGACATCCCGATCCTGGTGCTCAACGTGACCTACCCGCTGGTGCCCGAGCAGGTGGCCGACTTCTGCGTGGGCAAGCGCGCGGTGCTGGTGGTGGAGGAAGGCCAGCCCGAATACATCGAGCAGGACATCGCCACCCTGCTGCGCCGGCGCGACATCCAGACGCCGCTGCACGGCAAGGACATGCTGCCCGCAGCGGGCGAATACGGCGTCGAGGTGCTTGCTGGCGGCCTCGGCGCGTTCGCCGCGAAATACATCGAGGCCAGCGAGGCTTCATCTTCCGCGCAGGCCTGGCTGGCCGGCAACCGCGCGCGCCGCGAGGCCGTGGCGCGCCAGCTCGAGACGCTGCTGCCCAACCGGCCGCCGAGCTTCTGCATCGGCTGCCCCGAGCGCCCCGTGTTCTCGGCGCTCAAGCTCGCGCAGCAGGAGACGGGGCCGGTGCACATCGCGGCCGACATCGGCTGCCATGCCTTCGGCACCTTCGAGCCCTTCTCGATGGGGCATTCGATCCTGGGCTACGGCATGAGCCTGGCGAGCCGCGCGGGCGTGGCGCCGATGATGAACCGCCGCACCTTGTCGATCATGGGCGACGGCGGCTTCTGGCACAACGGCCTGCTCACGGGCGTGCAGAGCGCGCTGTTCAACGGCGACGACGCGGTGCTGCTGATCTTCAAGAACGGCTACACCTCGGCCACCGGCACGCAGGACATCATCTCCACGCCCGACGACGAGATGAAGGAGCGCGCCGTCGACAAGCAGCAGAGCCTGGTCGACAAGAACCAGACCATCGAGGCCACGCTCAAGGGCCTGGGCGTGCAGTGGATGCGCACCGTCACCACCTACGACGTGGAGCGCATGCGCAAGACGCTGACCGAGGCGCTCACCAGCGACTTCAACGGCCTCAAGGTGGTGATTGCCGAGGGCGAATGCCAGCTCGAGCGCCAGCGCCGCATCAAGCCCTGGATTGCCGGCCTGCTTCAGCGCGGCGAGCGCGTGGTGCGCGTGAAGTACGGCGTCGACGAGGACGTGTGCAACGGCGACCACGCCTGTATCCGCCTGTCGGGCTGCCCCACGCTCACGCTCAGGGACAACCCCGATCCGCTCAAGGTCGACCCCGTGGCCACCGTGATCGACGGCTGCGTGGGCTGCGGCCTGTGCGGCGAGAACGCGCATGCGGCCACGCTGTGCCCGAGCTTCTACCGCGCCGAGGTGGTGCAGAACCCGAAGTGGCATGAACGCCTGCTGCACGCGCTGCGCGGCGCCATGGTGCGCGTGCTGCAACCCGCATGAGAGACGACATGGAACAGAACCGCCCCATCACCCTGCTCGTCTGCGCCCTCGGCGGCGAAGGCGGCGGCGTGCTCACCGAATGGCTGGTCGACATCGCCCGCCATGCCGGCTATGCCGCGCAGAGCACTTCGATTCCCGGCGTGGCGCAGCGCACCGGCGCCACCACCTACTACATCGAGGTGTTCCCGGTGCCGATCGCGCAACTCGGCGGCCAGCGCCCGGTGTTCAGCCTGAGCCCGGTGCCGGGCGCGCTCGACGCCATCGTGTCGTCGGAGCTGCTCGAGACCGCGCGCCAGATCGGCAACGGCATGAGCGCGCCGCTGCGCACGCTGGTCATCAGTTCGTCGGCGCGCATCTTCACCACCGCCGAGCGCATGCAGCCTGGCGACGGGCGCGCCGATGCGCAGCGACTGCTCGACGTGGTGAAAGCCTTCAGCCGCGAACACCATGTGTTCGACATGAATGCCGTGGCGCGCGAGACCGGTACGGTGGTCAGCGCGGTGATGCTCGGCGCCATCGCTGGCAGCGGCCTGTTCCCGTTCCCGCGCGAGGCCTTCGAGCATGTGGTGCGCGGCGGCGATGCCCGCGCGCCCGAGAAGCTCGGCAGGATGGCTGCAGCCAGCCTGCGCGGCTTCGCAGCGGGCTTCGAGGCCGTGGGCACGCCGCGCGCGCAGGCCGCCTTCGTGAGCAGCGTGCTGGCCGCCGACACGCGCGACGCGCCGCCACCGCCGCGCGCATTGCCGGACGAACTCGCGCGGCGCTTTCCGCCCGCCGTGCACGACATGCTTGCGCTCGGCCATGCGCGCGTGCTCGACTACCAGGACGCTGCCTACGCCGCGCTCTATGCCGAGCGGCTGGGCCGGCTGCTCGATGCCGAGCGCGCCGCCGACCCGGCCGGCGCACAGGGCTTTGCCATCACCCGCGCAGCCGCGCGCTGGCTCGCGCTGTGGATGGCCTTCGACGACATCGTGCGCGTGGCCGCGCTCAAGGGCCGCGCCAGCCGCGCACAGCGCGTGCGGCAGGAGGTGCGCGCGGCCGACGAAGACATCGTGAAGGTCTACGACCACTTCAAGCCCGGCGCGGCCGAGTTCGCCGCGCTGCTGCCGCCGGGCCTGGCGCGCCGCGTCACCGCATGGGACCGCGGCCGGCAGGCACGCGGCCTCGCGCCCTGGGCGCTGCCGTTGAAGGTGGGCAGCCACTCGGTGCTCGGCATGGCCTCCCTGCGCCTCTTGTCTTCGCTGAAGTGGCTGCGCCGCCGCGGCCATCGCTTTGCCGAGGAACAGGCGCTGATCGAGCGCTGGCTCGCGGCGGTGGAGGCCGGCACGCGCGAGGCCTGGGTGCTGGGCCATGAGCTGGCGCTGTGCGGACGGCTCATCAAGGGCTACGGCAGCACCAACGAGCGCGGCAAGGAAAACCTGCTGCACGTGATCGGCGAACTCGCAGGCCGCGCAACGCTCGCCGCGCCGGCACGCGCCGAGGCGATTGCCGCAGCGCGCGAAGCAGCCCTGGCCGACGAGGGCGGCACGGCGCTCGACGCCGCGCTGGTGCGCCACGGTGCCGCACCGCGGCCGGTGCAGGCGCAGCCTATCCGCTGGATGAGGCGGCCGCCGTCCACCGCCGGCCGACCCTGATTCCACAACAAACAACCCAGGAGACACCACCCATGCCCCACCACGCCCTTCCCTGGCGGCGACGCCTGCTGTTCACCGCCGCCTGCGCGCTGCTGGCCTGTGCGCAGGCACCGGCGCATGCCGACACCTGGCCCGCCAAGCCGATCAAGGTGGTCGTCAACTTTCCGCCCGGCGGCGCCGCCGACCAGATCGCGCGCGCGGTCTCGCAGCCGCTGCAGGAGGCGCTCAAGCAGCCGGTGGTGATCGAGAACCGCGCGGGCGCCAACGGCAACGTCGGCGGCGAAGCGGTGGCGCGCGCACCGGCCGACGGCTACACGCTGCTCATGAGTTCGGGCGGCATGGTGTCGGTGAACCCGCATCTGTATTCGCGCATGAGCTTCGATCCCGCGAAGGACCTGGTGCCGGTGGCGGCGGCCGCGCGCGTGCTGGTGTTCCTGGTAACCAGGCCCGCGCTGCCGCCCACCAACATCCGGGAGTTCATCGCGTACCTCAAGGCCAACCCGGGCAAGCTGTCGTACGGCTCGCCGGGCAACGGCAGCTCACCGCACCTGGCGGGCGAGATGTTCAAGAGCCAGGCCGGCGTCTTCGCGCTGCACGTGCCCTACCGCGGCGCGGCGCCCGCGCTGCAGGACCTGCTGGCGGGCCAGATCGACTATGCGTTCGACCCGGGCATCGGCCTGCAGCAGGTGCGCGCGGGCAAGCTCCGGCTGCTGGCGGTGGGCAGCCCGCACCGCTCGCCGCAGTTCCCCGACGTGCCCACGCTCGACGAGGCCGGACTGCGCGGCTTCGACGCCGACACCGTGTTCGGCTTCTATGCGCCCGCAGGCACGCCGCCGGAGGTGGTGGCACAACTCAACGCGCAGATCAACCGCGCGCTCGTACTGCCGGCCGTGAAGGAACGCATCGCCTCGCTTGGCGGCGAAGCATTGCCGGGCTCGCCGGCCGATTTCCAGCGGCGCGCGGCGGCCGATTCGCAGCGCTTCGGCGCGCTGATCCGCGACCGCAAGATCGTCGCGGATTGAGCGCGCGCATCGCCCCCCGTGGCCGCCGACGGCGAGAATGAACCGATGAGCAGCAACAG
This sequence comes from Variovorax sp. V93, assembly GCF_041154485.1. NCBI lineage: Bacteria > Pseudomonadati > Pseudomonadota > Betaproteobacteria > Burkholderiales > Comamonadaceae > Variovorax > Variovorax sp. V93. Next base: position 4,073,160 of record NZ_AP028669.1, read on the forward strand.
CAAAGAGATCACCTACACCGCACGCGTCGAGTTCGGCGACTGCGACCCGGCCGGCATCGTCTGGTTCCCCAACTTCTTCCGCTGGATCGATGCGGCCTCGCGCCACTTCTTCGCCGAATGCGGCGTGCCGCGCTGGGAAGAAACGGCGCAGACACTGGGCGTGATCGGCACGCCGCTGGTCGACACGCACACGCGCTTCGTCAAGGCCGCGAGCTACGGCGACACGCTGCAGATCGCGGTGCGCATCACCGAATGGCGCGACAAGAGCTTCGTGCAGACCTACCGCGTGCTGCGCGGCGACGAACTGATCCTCGAATGCGAGGAGGTGCGCATCTTCGCGGCGAAGCGCGAAGGCGGCGGCATCCGCGCGGTGCCCATTCCACCCGCGATCCGCGCGCTCTGCGACGAGGCCGCATCTTAGAATGGCCCGATGAACTGGCGCACTCTTCTTCCATTCGCTCTGCTCGCCACCGGCTGCTCGACGCTCCCCAACGAAGTGGTGCCCGTGCGCGAAGGCGTGCTGCGCGCTCCCACGTACACGCAGGCGGCCGACCATTGCAGCGCCAAGGGCCAGGCGCCGCGCTGGCTCGGCAAGGCGCCAGCGGAGGCCGGCGTGCTGTTCCAGTGCTACTGAGCCTGGCCGCCGCGCGGCAACGACCTGCCCGCGCCACAGGACATCGCCAAAAAGGTTGACGCTCTTTGTGATGCGGTGCAACAATCCCGCATCTTTACTTCGGAGCCCCGTGCGTGGACAGTGCCAGTTGGATCAGTGACAAGACGCGTGCCTCGGCAGGCGTGACACATCCGGCCCTCTAGCGCAGGCTCTTTTGCGCTGCGGCCGCCGTGCACGCAGCCTGACCCGTTCGCCATTCCAGGCCAGCGGTTCTCCCTTCCGAATCCCGCCGTTCTTCGTCACTGACTTTTTCAGTCAGCTTGCGTGTGTCCGTGCACGAGGCTCCTTCATGCGAAGGAGCCTTGCCATGCGTCAATTCCAGTCTCGTCAGCAGCACCTGCAGCAGCAACACCAGCCGGTGCAGGAATCCGCTCGCGCGTCTGCGCATGCGCCGACGCGTGCGGTCACGGCGCAGGACATCGACAACGAAATGCTGGACCGCGCCGCCGCGCTCTGGACCACGCGGCGCATCCGCAGCTTCTTCCTGCTGCTCGAGCGGCCGCCGCGCGCCGGCCAGCGCTGACGCGCCGCACCGCCCCCACCGCCGGACACGCAAGAAACAAGGAGGCCTGATGGATCCCGCTTCTCGTTGGCGCCCCTGTGCGCCACCCCTCGCCCGCCCGATCGACCACACCGAAATGCAGCGCGCCGCGCCGCCAGGGGATTCCCACGCCTGATTGACGCGGGAGGTTCTTCCCTTCGCGGCCGGCGCCGTGAAGGAATACAAAATGAAGAACGTCCTGAAGTCCCTTTTCGAGAGCTTCCTGCGCAGCCGCCGCATGCTGCACCACTTCGAGCGCTGGCAGACGCTGCTGGGCTCGAAGCCCGCAGGCACGGCTTCGGCGGCCATGCCGCCCGACATCGCCAGGGCACTGTCCGCCGCATCGCGTGCCGATGCCGGCGCCATGCTGGCCAGCCTGCACAGCTCGCCGCAAGGCCTGGCCGAAGACGAGGCGCAGGCGCTGCGCAAGCAGTTCGGCGGCAACGAGGTGCGCCACGAGCAGCCGCTGCCGTGGTGGACGCACCTGTGGCAGTGCTACCGCAATCCGTTCAACCTGCTGCTGACGGTGCTGGCTCTGGTCTCCTACGTGACCGAGGACATGAAGGCCGCGCTCGTGATCGGCAGCATGGTGGTGCTGTCGACGGTGCTGCGCTTCGTGCAGGAATCGCGCTCTGGCAAGGCTGCGGAGCGGCTCAAGGCGATGGTGAGCAACACCGCCACCGTGCTGCGGCCCGCGCCCGCCGAAGGCGCCGGCGCCCCGCATGCGGAGGCGGTGCGCGCCGAGGTGCCGATGCGCGAACTGGTGCCGGGCGACGTGATCGCGCTCTCGGCCGGCGACATGATCCCGGCCGACTGCCGGCTGCTCGCCGCCAAGGACCTGTTCATCAGCCAGTCCGCGCTGACCGGCGAAGCGATGCCCGTGGAGAAATTCAGCGCCGACCGCAGCAGCGATGAAGCCGGCGTGCTCGAGCGCGACAACCTGCTCTTCATGGGCACCAGCGTGGTCAGCGGCAGCGCCACCGCGCTCATCGTGCACACCGGCAGCCGCACCTTCTTCGGCGCACTGGCGCAGCGCGTGACCGCCGTCGACCAGGGCACCAGCGCGTTCCAGGCCGGCATCAACCGCGTGAGCTGGGTGCTGATCCGCTTCATGCTGGTGATGGCGCCGCTGGTGCTGGTGATCAATGGCGTGGCCAAGGGCGACTGGTGGGAGGCGGCGCTGTTCGCGCTGTCGATCGCGGTCGGCCTCACGCCCGAGATGCTGCCGATGATCGTGACCGCCACGCTGGCCAAGGGCGCGGTCGTGATGTCGCGGCAGAAGGTGATCGTGAAGCGGCTGGAAGCCATCCACAACTTCGGCGCCATGGACGTGCTGTGCACCGACAAGACCGGCACGCTGACGCAGGACCGCATCGTGCTGGAGCGCCACACCAACGCCTGGGGCGAAGCCTCGGACCACGTGCTGCAGATGGCCTACCTGAACAGCTTCCACCAGACGGGCCTGAAGAACCTGCTCGACAAGGCCGTGCTGAGCCACGCCGAGATGCAGCTGGAAACGCGTCTGCAGACGGCCTGGCGCAAGATCGACGAGGTGCCCTTCGACTTCGCGCGCCGCCGCATGTCGGTGGTGGTGGAGAACGGCGGCAGCGAGCACCTGCTGATCTGCAAGGGCGCGCTGGAAGAGATTCTCTCGGCCTGCGCCTCGGTCGAGCGCGGCGACGAGGTGCTGCCGCTCGATGCTGATGTTCTCGCGCGCATCCACGGCATCGCGTCGGAGCTCAACACCCAGGGCCTGCGCGTGGTGGCCGTGGCCAGCCGCGTGCTGGCCGCGGGGGCGCAACGGCCGGTCCAGGTCGCCTACGGCGTGGCCGACGAAACGGCGCTCACGCTGCTGGGCTACGTCGCGTTTCTCGATCCGCCGAAGGAATCGACCGCGCCCGCGCTGCGCGCGCTGGCCGCGCACGGCGTGGCGGTAAAGGTGCTGACGGGCGACAACGAGCTGGTCGCGCGCAAGGTCTGCGTCGACGTCGGCATCGAGGCCGGCCGCGTGGTGCTGGGGCGCGAGATCGAGGCGCTGGACGACGCCGGCCTGCGCGCGCTGGCCGAGCAGCACCAGGTGTTCGCCAAGCTCACGCCTGCGCACAAGGAACGCATCGTGCGTGCGCTGCATGCGAACGGGCATGTGGTGGGCTTCATGGGCGACGGCATCAACGACGCGCCCGCGCTGCGTGCGGCCGACATCGGCATCTCGGTGAACGGCGCAGTGGACGTGGCCAAGGAGTCGGCGGACATCATCCTGCTCGAGAAGAGCCTCATGGTGCTGGAGCAGGGCGTGGTGGAAGGCCGCCGCACCTTTGCCAACATGCTGAAGTACATCAAGCTGACCGCGAGCTCGAATTTCGGCAACGTGTTCTCGGTGCTGGTGGCCAGCGCGTTCCTGCCCTTCCTGCCGATGCTGCCGCTGCATCTGCTGGTGCAGAACCTGCTGTACGACGTGTCGCAGATCGTGATTCCGTTCGACAACGTCGACGCCGAATTCCTGCAAAAGCCGCAGCGCTGGAACCCGGCCGACCTGGGCCGCTTCATGCTGTTCTTCGGGCCGCTGAGCTCGGTGTTCGACATCCTGACCTACGCGGTGATGTGGTTCGCGTTCTCGGCCAACACGGTGGCGCACCAGGCGCTGTTCCAGTCGGGCTGGTTCGTCGAGGGCCTGCTGTCGCAGACGCTGGTCGTGCACCTGATCCGCACCCGCAAGATCCCGTTCCTGCAAAGCCGCGCGGCCTGGCCGCTGCTGGCAATGGGCGCAGCGATTGCCGCGGCGGGCATCTGGCTGCCGATGGGGCGGCTCGCGCACTACTTCAGGCTGCAGGCGCTTCCGCTGGCCTACTTTCCGTGGCTGACCGCGATGCTGGCGGGGTATGCGACGCTCACGCAGGCGGTCAAGGGGTGGTATGCGCGACGGTTTGGGTGGCAGTGATGTTCTGTTTTGGGCGCTTTTATTCAGGGCGCTTCATTCGGGGCGCGTGCACAGGCCACCGGGTACTCCCCTCCGCGAATGTCCCCCGGGGCTGCGCCCCTCCTCCTTTATTTCGCTGCGGGGAGCACCCGATGTCCTGTGCACGAGGGCACGCTGCTGGTGTATCGCTGATCAACGACCGCTGCGCATAACGCTCCCGTCGATGGGGTGCCTTGCGCAGCGAAATTAAGGAGGAGGCCGAAGGCCGGGGGACATTCGCGGAGCAAGGTACCCCGTCGGCGGGAGCGCGCCCTGAAATAAAGCATAAAAAAAACGGCACCGCCGCAAAGCGATGCCGTTTTTTACAAGAACCGAAGCGGACCGAACGGCCGTTCAGACGCTCATGATCGAAACAGCCTTGGTGTTCAGGTAGGCCTCGAGCGCCTCCGGGCCGCCTTCCGAGCCGTAGCCCGAATCCTTCACGCCGCCGAACGGCATCTCGGGCGAGGGCGCGGCGGGCTGGTTGATCCACAGCATGCCGAGTTCGAGCTTCTGGCTCAGCAGGTGCGCGTTCTTGATCGACTTGGTGAAGGCATAGCCGGCCAGGCCGAATGGCAGGCGGTTGGCTTCGGCGATGGCTTCCTCGAGCGTGTCGAAGCCGCGGATCGCCGCGATGGGGCCGAAGGGCTCGTTGTTGAACACGTCGGCGTCGAGCGGCACGTCGGTCAGCACGGTGGGTGCGAAGAAGTTGCCGGTGTCGCCGACACGCTCGCCGCCGGCTGCCACGGTGGCGCCCTTCTTGCGCGCATCTTCCAGCACGTGGGCCATGGCCGTGAGGCGGCGCGCGTTGGCGAGCGGGCCGAGGGTCGTGCCCTCGGCCAGGCCGTCGCCGAGCTTCAGGCCTTCGGTGTACTTGACCAGCGTGCGGGCGAATTCCTCGCGCAGGCTGTTGTGCACCAGGAAGCGGGTCGGCGAGATGCAGACCTGGCCCGCATTGCGGAACTTGGCAGCACCTGCGGCCTTCACCGCCAGCGCCACGTCGGCGTCCTCGGCCACGATGACCGGTGCGTGGCCGCCCAGCTCCATGGTGACGCGCTTCATGTGCGAGCCGGCCAGTGCGGCCAGCTGCTTGCCGACCGGGGTGGAGCCTGTGAAGGTGACCTTGCGGATGATCGGATGCGAGATCAGGTAGTTCGAGATTTCAGCCGGGTTGCCGAACACCAGGCCCACGGTGCCGGGCGGAATGCCGGCATCGACGAAAGCCTGCAGCAGCGCGGCGGGCGAAGCCGGGGTTTCTTCGGGCGCCTTGACCAGGAACGAGCAGCCGGTGGCCAGCGCGGCGCCGAGCTTGCGCACGATCTGGTTGATGGGGAAGTTCCAGGGCGTGAACGCGGCGACCGGGCCCAGCGGCTCCTTGATCACCAGCTGCTGCGCATTCAGGTTGCGCGAAGGCACGATGCGGCCGTAGACGCGGCGGCCTTCGTCGGCGAACCATTCGATGATGTCGGCGGCGGCCAGCGTCTCGCCCTTGGCCTCGGCCAGCGGCTTGCCCTGCTCCTGCGTCAGCAGCTTGGCGATCTCGGGGGCGCGCTCGCGGATCAGGCCGGCCGCGCGGCGCATGACGGCGGCGCGCTCGTTGGCGGGCGTGTTGCGCCAGGTTTCGAAGCCGCGCTGGGCGGCGGCCAGGGCGCGGTCGAGGTCGGTGATGCTGGCATGCGCCACCTTGCCGATGGCCTTGCCGGTGGCCGGGTTCACGACGTCCAGCGTCTTGCCGCCGGTGGCGTCGACCCATTCGTTGTCGATCAGCAGGCGGGTGTCGGTGTAGGTGGCGGTCATGGCGAACTTTTCCTTCGAGGACTGGATGATGAAAAGGGGAAATCTGGGTGCGCGGCGCGGCACCCGGAAGGTGCGCTTGCGACAGCGGCGGCAAATTGCCGCCGGGTGCATAGATTAACCCGAGTTCGCGAAGCCCGCCGGAGCCGGGAAACCGGCCCCTTTGGCCGTTACAGCCGCTACAGGATCAGCAGCGCGCGAAAGTCGTTCACGTTGGTGTTCGTGGGGCCGGTCACGAACAGGTCGCCGATGGCGTCGAAGTAGCCGTAGGCGTCATTGCGGTCCAGGTGGTCCGACAGCTTCTTTCCGGCGGCCGTGGCGCGCGCCAGCGTGTCGGGCGTGACGAAGGCGCCGGCGTTGTCTTCCACGCCGTCGATGCCGTCGGTGTCCGCGGCCAGCGCCCAGACCTGCGGCTGGCCCATCAGCGCGCAGGCCAGGCCCATGCACAGTTCGCCGGCGCGCCCGCCGCGGCCCTTGGCCTGGCCGGGCTGGCGCGGGCGGATCGTGACGGTGGTCTCGCCGCCCGAGAGAATGACGCAGGGCCGTGCGAACGGCTGGCCGCGGTGCGCCACGGCGCGCGCCAGCGCGGCATGCACCTTGCCGACCTCGCGCGATTCGCCTTCGATCTCGTCGCTGAGGATGTGGGCCTCGATGCCGGCCTCGCGTGCTGCCTTGGCGGCCGCTTCGAGCGACTGCTGCGGCGTGGCGATCAGGTGGACTTCATGGCCTTTGAAGACCGCGTCCTCCGGCTTTGGCGTTTCGAGTTCGCCACTCTCGAGCCGCGCGCGCACCGGCGCCGGCAGCTCGATGCCGTAGCGGTCGAGGATGGCGAGCGCGTCGGCGCAGGTGGTGGCGTCGGGCACCGTGGGGCCGCTCGCGATGACGGCCGGGTCGTCGCCCGGCACGTCGCTGATGGTGAGCGTCACCACGCGCGCCGGCGCACAGGCCGCGGCCAGACGGCCGCCCTTGATGCGCGACAGGTGCTTGCGCACGCAGTTCATCTCGCCGATGCCGGCGCCGCTGTCCAGCAGCTGCTTGTTGATACGCTGCTTGTCGGCCAGCGTCAGGCCTTCGGCCGGCAGCACCAGCAGCGAGGACCCGCCGCCGGAGATCAGGCACAGCACGAGGTCGTCGGCCGTGAGACCCTGCGTGAGCGCGAGGATGCGCTCGGCGGCCTGCTGGCCGGCCGCGTCGGGCACCGGATGCGCGGCTTCGACGAGCTCGATGCGCTGCGGCACGCCCTCGGGGCGCGGCGGGATGTGGTCGTAGCGCGTGACGACGAGGCCCGAGAGCGGCGCGTCGGCCGGCCACAGGGCTTCGAGCGCCTGCACCATCGAGCCGCCGGCCTTGCCGGCGCCCAGCACCAGCGTGCGGCCCTTGGGCGGCCTGGGCAGATGGGCGCCCAATGTGGACAGCGGCAGCGCGCGGTCCACCGCCACGCGGTAGAGATGTTCGAGGAAGGCGCGCGGGGCCTCGCGCGGATCGGGGGTGGGCAGTGAGGACGGGTTCGATGCGGTCATGGCTTGCTTTGTCTCCAACCGGCAATTGTGCGGGGAACGGCGCCCCCCGCTCCTGACTCCGGTCTAGTTCGTTTTCGCGCCGGCCTGGAACCAGCGGCCGACCAGCGCGCGTTCTTCGTCGGTGATGCCGGTCGCGTTGTTCATCGGCATGATCTTCGTCACCACCACCTGCTGGTAGATGGCCTGCGCATGTGCTGCCACCTGCTCGGGCGAATCGACGCGCACGTTCTTCATCTGCACGGCCTCGCCGTGGCACATGAAGCAGCGCTGCTCGAGCACCTTCTGCACGTCCTTGAACGCCACGGCGGGCGCCGCTGCCGAGGCGACGGGCGCGGCCGCCGGCTCGGGCTTCATCCAGACGATGGTGAGCCCCAGCACCACGATGCCGATCAGCGCATAGGGCAGCGGATTGCCCGCGTTGCCAAGCTTGAAGCGGTGCCGCACCACGAAGAACTGCCGGATCGCCGCGCCGCCCAGCATGATCAGCAGCAGCACGATCCAGTTGTACTTGTGGGTGTAGGTGAAGCTGTAGTGGTTGCTGAGCATCGCGAACAGCACCGGCAGCGTGAAGTACGTGTTGTGCACGCTGCGCTGCTTGCCGCGCTGCCCGTGCACCGGATCGACCGGCCGGCCTTCACGCAGGGCCTGCACGTTCTTGCGCTGGCCCGGAATGATCCAGAAGAACACGTTGCCGCTCATCGTGGTGGCCATCATCGCGCCCACCAGCAGGAAGGCCGCGCGGCCCGCGAACCACTGGCAGGCCAGCCAGGTCGCGAACACGATGAAGAGCGCGATCAGCACGCCGACGATGGTGTCGCCGTTCTTGCGGCGGCCGAAGATCTGGCAGATGCCGTCGTAGACCATCCAGAACACGACGAAGAAGGCCAGCGCCACGCCGATGGCGGCGCCGGGCTGCCAGTCCATCTTCGACTTGTCGATCAGGTAGGTGCTCGCGTTCCACAGGTACGACATGGTGAAGAGCGCAAAGCCCGTGAGCCAGGTGCTGTAGCTCTCCCAGTACGACCAGTGCAGGTGGTCCGGCAGCCTCTTGGGCGCCAGCGCGTACTTCTGCATGTTGTAGAAGCCGCCGCCGTGCACGGCCCACTGCTCCCCGCCCACGCCCTTGTCGAGCGACTCGGCGTCCTGCGGCTTCTCGAGGCTGTTGTCCAGCATCACGAAGTAGAAGGAAGCGCCGATCCAGGCGATGGCGGTGATGACGTGGACCCAGCGCAGCAGCAGGTTGGCCCAGTCGAGGTAATAGCTTTCCATGTGGTGCTCTCTCTCAACCCCTTCGGCGCGTGGGAACGCCGCGAAGGGGTTTCTTCAGCCTGCTCACCACTGCGGGCGCTGTAAGCAGAGAAAGTGCCGCGAACGCAGGCTCCATGAAAAAATGGGCCTCGCTCCGCTGCGGCTTGTTGTGGACCGAAAGTGTATACAGTTTTGGCAAGTGACGGGATGCTTTTTTGATGGCGTCGCCGCCGGGAAAACCCTGTTCAGCCCAGCGATTGCAACAACTGTGCCGCCACCGCCACCGCGATCACCTCGGGCTCCTTGCCCGTGATGCCGGGCACGCCGATCGGGCAGGTGATGCGGGCCAGCTCGTCGGGCGTGAAGCCCCGCGCCTCGAGCCGGTGGCTGAAGGTGGCCCACTTGGTCTTGCTGCCGATCAGGCCGATGTAGGGCAGGTCGCCGTGCGCGCGCAGGCGCTTCAGGCAGGCGATGACGATGTCCAGGTCTTCGGCGTGGCTGAAGCTCATGATCAGCACGCGGCTGCCCGGCGCGAGCCCGGCCACGGCGTCCTGCACGGGCTCCGAATGCTCGGTCTCGATCTGCGCCGGCAGCGCCTCGGGAAACACGCCGTCGCGGCTGTCGATCCAGCGCACCGAAAACGGCAGCCCCGCCAGCAGCCGCGCGAGCGCCGCGCCCACGTGGCCGCCGCCGAACAGCGCCACGGGCTGGAGCTGCGCGACCAGCTCACGCTGCAAGGCCGGCGCATCGGCGGCCGTGATGCGGCGGTACGAGAGAAACACCACGCCGCCGCAGCACTGGCCCAGGCTCGGGCCGAGCGGATAGCGTTCGACGCCGTCGATGGCGCGCCGCCCGGCGAGCAGTTCGCGCGCTTCCTGCGTGGCCTGGAACTCGAGCTGGCCGCCGCCGATGGTGCCCGTGAGCCCTTCGGCCCACACCGCCATCCAGGTGCCCGCCTCGCGCGGCGCCGAGCCCTGCGTGGATTCGACGCGCACCAGCACCGCGTCTTCGCGGGCCAGGCGTGCCATCAGCTGATCGACCAGGCCGTTCATTCTCGATACCTTCGGTTGCGGGGGTGCGGGTGACTCACGGTATAAACCAGACGATGAACCGTCAGCTTACGCCGCGCCGTCTCGCCCTCCTGGCCTCTTCCCTTTGTGCCCTCTGGATCGCCGGATGCGGCACCACCGGTTCGGTGCCCGGCCAGCTCAGCAGCGCCACGGCCGACCGCGGCGCCAGCGGCCCCGCGCCGCGCGCGTCCAACGCGGCTACCGCGCGCGACTACCGGCGCGATGCCGCGCGCCATATCTACGAGATCAACCGCTCGCGCATCTATGGCGGCCAGCTGCCGCCGCTGCTCTATGCCGTGGGCACGCTGCAGGTGAATCTCGATGCCGGCGGCCGCGTGGTGTCGATGCACTGGATGCGCGCGCCCAAGCATGCGCCCGAGGTCGTCGCCGAGATCGAACGCATGGTGCTGAAGGCCGCGCCCTTCCCCGCCGCCACCCGTCTCGGGCCGGTCACCTGGACCGACACCTGGCTCTGGGACAAGAGCGGGCGCTTCCAGCTCGATACGCTGACGGAAGGTCAGCAGCAGGGGGACTGAGCGCGAGCCGAGTCCCCGGTTTGGCTCCCTCCCCTTCCGGGGGAGGGTTGGGGTGGGGGCACGCGGCGCATCCATCGGGCACGGGGGCAGCCCCCATCCCGGCCTTCCCCCGGAAGGGGAAGGAGCAATACCTCCCCCTTTGACTCCGTGGACGATCACGACCCGCGGTAGGTCGAGTAGCTCCACGGGCTCACCAGCAGCGGCACGTGGTAGTGCTGGTCGGTGTGCGCCACGCCGAAGTCCAGCGACACCTTGTTCAGGAAGTTGGGCTCGGGCAGCTTCACGCCGCGCGCCTTGAAGTAGCCCGCCACGTCGAACACCAGCCGGTAGGTGCCGGCCTTGAGCGAGTGGCTGTCGTAGAGCGGCGCGTCGCTGCGGCCGTCCGAATTCAGCGTGAAGCGCTTCACCAGCGTGGCGTCGTCGCCCTGGGTGGTGTACAGCGCCACCTCCATGCCGGCCGCGGGGCCGCCGTGCATCGTGTCCAGTACGTGAGTGCTCAAGCCCATGGGGTGCTCCTTCGAAGGTCGAATCAGGTGCGGGAAATTCCGGTGGACAAAAGTGTATACAGTTACCGGCTTTGGGTCTATCATGAAAAACATGGAGTCCTCCACCACCCGTTCGATCGTCGACGCGCTCACCAAGGCGATCGTCGAGCACCGGCTGCAGCCCGGCACCAAGCTGGCCGAGCAGAAGCTGGCCGACCACTTCGGCGTGTCGCGCACGCTGGTGCGCCAGGCGCTGTTCCAGCTGTCGCAGAACAAGCTCATCCGCCTGGAGCCCGCACGCGGCGCCTTCGTGGCGGCCCCGGCGGTCGACGAGGCCAGGCAGGTGTTCGCGGTGCGCCGCATGCTCGAGGCCGAAATGACGCGCGAGTTCGTTCGCACCGTCACGCCGGCCAAGATCAAGGCGCTCAAGGAGCACGTGGCGCTGGAGAAGTCCGCCGTGTCGGGCGAGGACATCTCGGGCCGCACCGAGCTGCTCGGCGACTTCCACGTGCGCATGGCCGAGCTCATGGGCAACCAGGTGCTGGCGCAGATCCTCGGCGAGCTGATCTCGCGCTGCGCCCTCATCACGCTCATGTACCAGAGCACCAGCGCGGCCGAGCACTCCAACGACGAGCACGCCGACATCGTGAAGGCGCTGGCCGCGCGCGACGAAGAGCGCGCCGTGCGCCTCATGACCGAACACCTGGAGCACGTCGAGGCCAACCTGACCTTCGACCGCAAGGTGCCGACCAACGACATCTCGCTTGCACTGTCCTGAACATTCCATGACCGTCTACGACACCACCCTGCCCTACCCGCGCGACCTCGTCGGCTACGGCCGCAACCCACCCCATGCCCAGTGGCCTGGCGGCGCGCGCATCGCGGTGCAGTTCGTCCTCAACTACGAAGAGGGCGGCGAAAACGCCACGCTGCACGGCGACGCGGGCTCCGAGCAGTTCCTTTCGGAGATGTTCAATCCGGCGAGCTTCCCGGACCGCCACATCAGCATGGAAGGCATCTACGAATACGGCTCGCGCGCGGGCGTCTGGCGCATCCTGCGCGAGTTCGAGAAGCGCGGCCTGCCGCTCACCGTGTTCGGCGTGGGCATGGCGCTCGAGCGCTACCCCGAGCTGGCCGCGGCCTTCAAGGAACTCGGCCACGAGATCGCCTGCCACGGCTGGCGCTGGATCCACTACCAGAACCTCGACGAGGCCACCGAGCGCGAGCACATGCGCCTGGGCATGGAAGCCATCGAGAAGCTCACGGGCGAGCGCGCCCTGGGCTGGTACACCGGCCGCGACAGCCCGCGCACGCGCCGCCTCGTGGCCGACTACGGCGGCTTCGAATACGACAGCGACTACTACGGCGATGACCTGCCCTTCTGGATGAAGGTGCAGAAGACCGACGGCACCGTGGTACCGCAGCTCATCGTGCCCTACACGCTCGACTGCAACGACATGCGCTTTGCGCTGCCGCAGGGCTACTCGCACGCCGACCCGTTCTTCCAGTACATGAAGGACAGCTTCGACGCGCTCTATGCCGAAGGCGACCCGCAAGGCGACAACAGCCCCAAGATGATGAGCATCGGCATGCACTGCCGCCTGCTCGGGCGGCCCGGCCGCATCACCGCGCTGCAGCGCTTTCTCGATCACATCGGCCAGCACGAGGGCGTGTGGGTCTGCCGGCGCGTGGACATCGCGCGCCACTGGAAGCAGGCGCATCCCTTCGAAGCGGCCGCCACAGGAGACCCGTCATGAGCCTGACCCTCGACCAACTGAACGCCGCAACGCCGGGCGATGCCCTGGCGATGCTCGACGGCACCTACGAACATTCGCCGTGGATCGCCGAGCGCGCGCTCGCAGCGCGCCCGTTCCGCTCGCTCGCGCAGCTGAAGCATGCGCTCGTGCAGGCGGTGGCCGCGGCCTCGGCCGACGAAAAGCTGGGACTGATCCGCGCCCACCCCGAACTCGCGGGCAAGGCCATGGTCAGCAAGACGCTCACGGCCGAATCGACCCATGAGCAGGGCAAGGCCGGCCTGACCGACTGCACGCCCGAAGAGTTCGCGAAGATCCAGCAGCTCAATGCCGACTACAACGCGAAGTTCGGCTTTCCGTTCATCCTGGCGGTGCGCGGGCCGCGCGGCACGGGGCTTTCGAAGCGCGAGATCATCGACACCTTCGAGCGCCGGCTGCACCATCACCCGGACTTCGAGCTTGGCGAGGCGCTGCGCAACATCCACCGCATCGCCGAGATCCGGCTCGACGACAAGTTCGGCGCCGATGTCTCGCTCGGCAACGACGTGTGGGACTGGCACGAAGCGCTCTCGGCGCACACCGACCCGGGCTATGCCGAGAAGGGCCAGCTCACCGTCACCTACCTGACCGATGCGCACCGCGCCTGCGCCGCGCAAATTTCAAACCTGATGCGCGATTGCGGCTTCGACTCGGTGCACATCGATGCGGTCGGCAATGTGGTCGGGCGCTACGAAGGCGCGACGCCCGGTGCCAAGGCGCTGCTCACCGGCTCGCACTACGACACCGTGCGCAACGGCGGCAAATACGACGGCCGCCTGGGCATCTTCGTGGCCGTAGCCTGCGTGCGCGAGCTCAAGCGCCAGGGCCGGCGCCTGCCGTTCGCATTCGAGGTGGTGGGCTTTGCCGAGGAAGAAGGCCAGCGCTACAAGGCCACCTTCCTGGGATCGGGCGCGCTCATCGGCCACTTCGATCCGCGCTGGCTCGACCAGAAGGATGCCGACGGCATCACCATGCGCGAGGCCATGCGGCACGCGGGCCTGAAGGAAGAAGAAATTCCGAAGATCCAGCGCGACCCGGCGCGCTACCTCGGCTTCGTCGAGGTGCACATCGAACAGGGTCCGGTGCTCACCGAGCTCGACGTTCCCCTGGGCATCGTCACCTCCATCAACGGCGGCGTGCGCTACGTGGGCGAGATGATCGGCATGGCCAGCCATGCCGGCACCACGCCGATGGGCCGGCGCCGCGATGCAGCCGCTGCGGTGGCCGAGCTGATCCTTTTCGCCGAGCAGCGTGCGGCGAAGGACGGCGACTCCGTCGCCACCGTGGGCATGCTCGAAGTGCCGAGCGGCTCGATCAACGTGGTGCCCGGACGCTGCAAGTTCAGCCTGGACATCCGCGCACCCAACGATCCGCAGCGCGACGCCGTGGTGCGCGACGTGCTGGCCGCGCTGCAGGAGATTGCCGATCGCCGCGGCGTGCGCTTCGTCATCGAGGAGGCCATGCGCGCAGCCGCCGCACCCAGCGCCCCCGAATGGCAGCAGCGCTGGGAAAAGGCGGTCGAATCGCTCGGCGTGCCGCTCTTTCGCATGCCCAGCGGCGCCGGCCACGACGCCATGAAGCTGCACGAGGTGATGCCGCAGGCCATGCTCTTCGTGCGCGGCATCAACTCGGGCATCAGCCACAACCCGCTCGAATCGAGCACCAACGACGACATCCAGCTCGCGGTGCAGGCTTTCCAGCACCTGCTGGACAACCTCGCCGCCGAACAAGCCCACTGAAAAGAAAACCATGACCGACTACGCCAAGCTCGACGCCTGGATCGACGCCCACTTCGACGAGGAAGTGCAGTTCCTGCAGCAACTGGTGCAGGTGCCCACCGACACGCCGCCCGGCAACAATGCGCCGCATGCCGAGCGCACGGCCGAGCTGCTGAAGGACTTCGGCCTGGAGGCAGAGAAGCACGCCGTGCCTGCGCAGGAAGTGAAGGACTACGGCCTCGAGTCGATCACCAACCTGATCGTGCGCCGCAAGTACGGCAAGGACGGCGACGGTGGCCGCACCGTGGCCCTGAACGCCCACGGCGACGTGGTGCCCCCGGGCGAAGGCTGGACGCACGACCCCTACGGCGGCGAGATTGCCGACGGCAGCCTCTACGGCCGCGCGGCCGCCGTGAGCAAGAGCGACTTCGCGAGCTTCACCTTCGCGCTGCGCGCGCTCGAGGCCGTGGCCAGGCCCGCCAGGGGCAGCGTCGAACTGCACTTCACCTACGACGAGGAATTCGGCGGCATCCTCGGCCCGGGCTGGCTGCTCAAGCAGGGCCTGACCAAGCCCGACCTGATGATCGCGGCCGGCTTCAGCTACGAAGTGGTCACCGCCCACAACGGCTGCCTGCAGATGGAAGTGACGGTGCACGGCAAGATGGCCCACGCCGCCATCCCCACCACCGGCGTCGATGCGCTGCAGGGCGCGGTGAAGATCCTCAATGCGCTCTACGCGCAGAACACGCTCTACCAGCAGGTGACGTCGAAGGTCGAGGGCATCACGCACCCCTACCTCAACGTCGGCCGCATCGAAGGCGGCACCAACACCAACGTGGTGCCCGGCAAGGTGGTGTTCAAGCTCGACCGCCGAATGATCCCCGAAGAGAACCCGGCCGAGGTCGAAGCCACCATCCGCCAGGTGATCGCCGGTGCGGCCGCGGAAAGCACCGGCATCACGGTCGAGATCAAACGCCTGCTGCTGGCCAATTCGATGAAACCGCTGGCCGGCAACAAGCCGCTGGTCGATGCGATCCAGAAGCACGGCCAGCAAGTCTTCGGCGAGCCGATCAAGGCCATGGGCACGCCGCTGTACACCGACGTACGTCTCTATGGCGAAGCCGGCATTCCGGGCGTGATCTACGGCGCCGGCCCGCGCACCGTGCTCGAGTCGCACGCCAAGCGCAGCGACGAGCGCGTGGTGCTCGAGGACCTGCGCCGCGCCACCAAGGTGATTGCGCGCACGCTGAGCGACCTGCTGGCCTGATCGAACGCAGCGCCCGCGTTGCGGGCGTCCGACGCCGCGCATCAGTCGGCGCCTACAAGCGCCTTCGCGCCCCGGCGTGCAGCATGGGTTGCATGATCGAACGCAGTTCCACGCCCACCCTCACGGCCGATGCCCATGCGGTCGCGCATCGCTTCGTCGAAGTCGAGGGGATGCAGATCTTCTACCGCGAAGCCGGCCCGCGCGATGCGCCGGTGCTGCTGCTGCCGCACGGCTATCCATGCTCGTCGTTCCAGTACCGCCGGCTCATGCCCGCGCTGGCGGACCGGTGGCGCCTGGTGGCGCCGGACTACCCGGGCTTCGGCCTCAGCGACACGCCGCCCGCCGAGGCCTTCGGCTTCGACTTCGATGCCTATGCGGGCTTTCTGGAGGCCTTCTGCCGCAAGCTGGGCCTCGATCGCTACGCGCTCTACCTGCACGACTACGGTTCGCAGATCGGCCTGCGCCTGGCCATCCGGCATCCGGAGCGCGTGGCCGCTGTGATCATCCAGAACGGCGACATCTACGAAGACACGCTCGGACCCAAGTACAAGGCCATCCAGGCCTTCTGGCGCGACCCGTCCGCAAAGAACCGCGCGGTGCTCGAAGAAGCAGTGAGCGAAGAGGGCTTCCGCGCCGAGTTCGTCGGCGAGGTTTCCGAAGCCCAGGCCGCGCAGATTCCACTCGACCTGTGGAGGCTCCATTGGCCGCTGATGAACACGCCGCAGCGCCGGGAGCTCGCACGCCTGCTGATGGAAGGCCTGAAGGAAAACCTCGAATGGTTTCCGCGCTACCAGGCCTGGCTGCGCGAACACCAGCCGCCCGCGCTCATCGTCTGGGGGCCGAACGACGGCTACATGCCCGAGGCCTCCGCGCGCGCCTACCTGCGCGACCTTCCGAAGGCCGAGCTGGTGCTGACCGACGGCGGCCACTGGCTGCTGGAGACGCATCTCGCGCAGGTGGTGCCTGTCATCCGGCGCTTCCTGTCCGCGGTCCATTCGCGCTGAGCGCGATCTCCCGCGTCACGCGCAGGAACTTCTCCATGTCGGCCGCCGAATGGCAGTGCAGCGGCGAAACCCGCACGGTGCCTTCGAGGCCGAAGGAATCGAGCATGCGCTTCGAATAGATGCTGCTCGCCACGCGCTCGTAGACCGTCACGCCGCGCTTGCCGTACTCGACCACCGCCTGCGTGCAGTCGAGGTGCTCGAAGCCGATGCCGATGATCAGGTCGCGCTTCGTCAGGTCCGGATGGTCGAGGAAGACCTTCACGCCCTCGATGCTGCGCAGGCCGGCGGCGCCGCCGCTTCCGTCCAGCAGCGCCGACAGCAAGGCCCGCTCGTGCAGCTCGATGTGCGCAATGCCCGCTTCGAACAAGGCCCGGCGCTCGGTGGCATCGGAGAAATGGCCGCCGAGCCAGCACACGTAGTCCACGATCTCGGTGAGCACGGCAAACTGCCAGGGCGCGGAGCTGCCCAGGTCCCAGAAGTCGGGCTTCTTGCCCGCCAGCTTGTGGTGCGGCAGCCGCGCCGCGCGGTCCGACACCCACGACAGGCCCGAGCCCCGGCAGCCGAAGAACTTGTAGGGCGCCATGTTGATGCCGTCCACCGGCGTCTTCTGCAGGTCGATCAGGCCGTGCGGCGCATGCTGCACGGCGTCCACCACGATGTAGAGATCGGGCTTGATCTCGCGCGCGCGCCGCACGATCTGTTCCAGGTCGAGCTTGGCGCCGGAGATGTTCGAGGCATGGATCACGTTGAGCAGGCAGGTGTTCTCGTCCACCAGCCGCACGATCTCGTCGGCATCGACGCCGCCGGTCTCGCGGTTGCTTTTCGCCACCCGCAGTTCGCGGCCGGCCTTCTGGGCATAGAGGCTCATCGCATCGAACGACGAGGGATGCTCGAGCACGGTGGTGACCATGTTGGTGCCCGGCACGTTCTCGGCCACTGCGCGCACCATGTCGAACATCGCGCCCGATGCCGTCAGCGACGCATAGACGCTGCCGCCCCGTGCATTGAGGATGGTGCGCACGTCGTCGGTGCCCCTGGCCTGGATCTGCTGCAGCTCGACGGCGGTGGCGTGGATGCGCTCGGCGTTGTCGGGAATGGCATCGACCTGCGCGAAGCGCTCGGCCGCGGCCTTGAGCCGGAACGAGCCGCCTGCGTTGTCGAAATAGAGGCGCTCGCGCCCGTGGTGGTCGTGGTCGACGTTGAGAAAGCGCTGCTTCACTTCGCGCATCAGCGCATCGGAAAACGCCAGGCCATTGGCGTGCTGCGTGTTTGCCGGCATCTCTTCAAACGCCCTTGTTGTTCGGGTTCCTGTAGGCCTCGCGCACCGCGTCGGACATCGGGAAGTTGAGGTTCACGTTGCGCGGCGGAATGGGTGACATGAACCACTTCGCATAAAGCTTGTCGATGGCGCCGGACTTCATCATCTCGGTCACCGTCTGGTCGACGATCGCCTTGAACTCGGGGTCGTCCTTGCGCATCATGATGCCGTAGGGTTCCTGGCGCAGCACGTCCTTCAGCAGCTTGTAGTCGGAGGCGTTGGGCTGGTTGGCGATGAGGCCGGCCAGCTGCACGTCGTCCAGCACGTAGGCCGCGGCACGGTCGCTCGCGAGCAGCAGGAAGGCATCGGCCGTGTCCTTGCCCGCGATCTCCTGCACCTCGATGTTCTCGGTCTTTCGGAAGCCGCGCAGCAGCTGCATCGAGGTGCTGCCGGCCACCGTGGCCACGGTCTTGCCCTGCAGGTCGGCGATCGAGTTGATGCCCGAATTCTTCTTCACCGCGGCCGTGATGTTGGTGACGAAATGGCTCGGCGCGAAGTCGACCTGCTGCTGGCGCTGCACGGTGTTGGTGGTGGTCGCGCAGTCGAGGTCGACCGTACCGTTCTGCACCAGCGGAATGCGGTTGGTCGAGTTGAGCAGCGTGTAGCGCACCTCGATCTTCTGCAGGCCGAGCCTGGCCTTGATGGCGTCCACCACCTTCAGGCAGATCTCGTTGGTGAAGCCGATGGGCGCACTTTCGGCGCCGGTCTTGTAGGAGAACGGAATCTGCGTGTCGCGGCTGCCGATCTGCACCGTGCCCGTTTCCTTGATCTTGCGCAGCGTGGGGCTCTCCTGTGCGGCCGCGGCGCCGCAGAGCAGCGCAATGCTGGCGCCGAATGCGAGGGACAGTTTGAAGTTCATGGGATGTTCCTTTGAAGATGAGGCAGGAAGTACACGGGACAACACGGGCGCATCTTCGGCGTGGCTTCAAATTTCCAAAAGCGATTTTTTGTGATTGAATAAGATGAATAAAAGTATTCAATCCAAGGGCCTGCATCATGATGACCTTCAAGCAGCTCGAGGCCCTGTACTGGATCGCCAAGCTGGGCGGCTTTGCGCAGGCGGCCAACCAGCTCCATACCTCGCAGTCGGCCGTGTCCAAGCGGGTGCACGAACTCGAGCTGCTGTTCGACACCGAGCTGTTCGACCGCAGCCAGCGCACCGCGCGGCTCACCGAAAAGGGCGAGGAGATGTTCGTGCTCGCCTCCCGGCTGCTCGAGCAGCGCGACGCCGCGGTCGAGCAGTTCAGCAAGCCCGGCGTGGTGGAGCGGCGGCTGCGCATCGGCGTCACCGAGCTCACGGCGATGACATGGCTGCCTCGGCTGGTGGGCCTGATCCAGCAGCACTACCCGAAGGTCATCCTCGAGCCCGACGTGGACGACAGCCTGCAATTGCGCGACAAGCTGCTGGCCGACGAGCTCGACCTGGTGATCGTGCCCGACACCTTCGCCGATTCGCGCATGCAGAGCAAGGCCATCGGCGAAGTGAAGAGCGCCTGGATGTGCAAGCCCGGCGTAGTGCGTGCCACCGGCGCCGTGCGGCTGCACGAACTCGCGCGCCACCGCATGCTGGTGCAAGGCAGCAATTCGGGCACCGGGCGCGCCTACGACGCCTGGATGAAGGACCAGGGCGTGCAGCCCGCCGACACCATCGTGGTGAGCAACCTCGTGGCGCTGACCGGGCTCACGGTGTCGGGCCTGGGCGTGAGCTACCTTCCACGCCAGTGCCTGGACCCGCTCGTCTCGGCCGGCATGCTTGCGGTGATCGACGTGGCGCCCGCCCTGCCGGTGGTGCGCTACGTGGCCATGCACAAGGGCGAGCACCGCAGCGCGCTGACCTCCTCCATCGTGATGCTGGCGCAGGAATGCTGCGATTTCACGCGCATGTTCCAGGCGCAGGCCGACGAAGAGCCTGCAAAATGAGCGGCATGAAACCCCGCAAGCAGACCTCGTCCACGCCCCACATCCGCGTCGGCCCCAGCGGCGTGCACGGGCTCGGCGCCTTCGCGACACGCGACCTGCCCGCCCAGGCCTTCCTCGGCCTCTACGAAGGCCGGCGCTACACCCAGCAGGAGATCGCCGCCAGGACGTGGAACGACCAGCTCACCTACCTGTTCACGCTCTCCAACCAGGAAACGATCGATGGCGCCAAGGGCGGCAACGGCACGCGCCACCTGAACCACGCCTGCGACCCCAACTGCGAAGCGGTCGAGGAGTACGACGACGCGGGTGAACTGATGCTCAAGTTCCAGACCCTCGTGGCGGTGGACGCGGGCGACGAGTTGTTCATCGACTATTCCCTGACCGCGGACGATGGATCGACCGCCGAGAAATACCCCTGCCATTGCGGCTCGCCGAACTGCCGGGGGACGATGCTGGCTCCGGTGGACGCGGATTGACCACCCGCCGAAAAAGCACCTGCTAGAGCATGTCGCTGGCAGAGATCGAGGGCGTCTGGGCGATGCGCTCCGAGATCACGCGACAGGACTCCAACAAGGGCGCGACATAGCTCTGCAGCGGATCTTCCTTCTGGCGAAACACTAGCGTGCTGACACTGATCGCCGCCACCGGCGCACCGCCCGCGCCGCGGATGACGGCCCCGAAGCAGTAGATGCCGGGTTCGTTTTCCTCGTTGTCCACCGCCCAGCCACGCTCGCGGGCCTCGCGGATCAGCGCGTGCAACTGCGCCGGGTCGACCGGCGTGTTGGCGGTATAGCGCGGCATCGGCAAGTCCTTGAGCAGCTTCTTGACCGCGCTGTCATCGAGTGCTGCCAGGTAGGCCTTGCCGACGGCCGTCGAGTGCAGGGACACGCTGGTGCCGATGCGCGAGGCCATGCGCACCGCACTCGGGCTCTCGAGCTTCTCGATGTAGACCATGCTCGTGCCGTTGGGCACGGCCAGGTGCACCGTCTCGCCGGTGATGTCGCGCAGGCGCTTGAGTTCGTCCACCGCCGCCAGGCGCAGCTCGGAGCGGCCCCAGCTGCGACTCGCCAGCTGGATCAGGCGCGGTCCCAGAGCGAAGGTGGCGCCGAGCGCCTGCTCCACCAGCAGGCGCTCGGCCACCAGGGCGGCGACGATCCGATGCACTGTCGGCCGCGGAAAGCCGGTCGCGCGCATCAGGGCCGCAATGTTCATCGGCTCTTGCGCATCCGCCACGAGTTGCAGCACCTGCATGAACTTGGAGAACGCAGCCGTGCCCGCCACTTGCGGCTTGACGGGCGCCGGCGCGGCGCGGGAACTGGACGATGCGGGCATCAAACGACGATCGGAAGGAGGGACGGCTCGGGTGGAGGCCTTCGATTATCCCCACGAACTCCGTCATGCAACTTCCTTCAGCCAGGTCGTGTCGGCGAGGCGCTCTCAGCTCACCATATAGCCACCGTCGACCGGCAGGATCACCCCGGTCATGAAGGCCGCGGCCGGCGTGCACAGGAACATCGCAGCGCGCGCCACATCGTCCGGCGTGCCCCAGCGGCCCATGGGCGTGCGCGCCAGGATGGGACCGGCGCGCGCCGGGTCGTCCTGCAGCGCCTGCGTCAGCGGCGTCGCGATCCAGCCCGGTGCCACCGCGTTGACGCGGATGCCATCGGCCGCATAGGCGATCGCCAGCGACTTGGTGAGCTGCGCCACGCCACCCTTGCTGGCCGCATAGCCGGGCACCAGGCCGCCACCGAAGAAGCTCAGCATCGAGGCCGTGTTGACGATGCAGCCACCGCCGACCTTGAGCCGCTCGCGCGTCGCGCTGCACACCCGCATGGTGCCGGTGAGGTTCACCGCGAGCACCTTCTCGAAAACTTCGAGGTCATGCTCGGCACCGCGCTGGATGATGCCGGCGCAGTTGAAGACGATGTCGAGCCGGTCGATGCCTGCCAGCGCAGCGTCGAGGCTTTGCGCCGAGGTCACGTCGGCCTCCTTCACCTCGACGGTGGCGTCCAGCGTGCCGTCGCCCTTGCCCAGCCCGATGGCGGTGACCCGGGCACCCAGCGCGGCCAGATGGTTGGCGATGACGGCGCCGATGCCCTGGGTCGCACCGCTGACCAGCGCGCGCCTGCCGTTGAAAAGTCCTGCTTGATAGGTCATGGCGCCGGCACTCTCAGTTCTTGATATCCAGCTTGCCCATCAGCGCCTTGAAGTAGGCGTTGTCCTTGGCCATGTTGGCCTTGAAGGCCACGTCATCGGCATACGAGAAGCCCAGGTTCTGCTTGTCCAGCACCTCGCGGAAGGCCGGCTCGCCGGCGGCCTTCTGGCTCAGGTTCTTCAGGTAGGCCACGACTTCCGGCGGCGTGTTCTTCGGCGCCGCAATGCCCCGCCAGGTACCGATGACCAGATCGATGCCGCGCTCCTTCAGGGTCGGCACCTTGTCGAAGCCCTTGACGCGCTGCTCGGCCATCACCGCCAGCGTCTTGAGCTTGCCGGCCTGCACGTACGTCGTGACCTCGGCGGGGCTCACTGCGACGGCGTCGATGTGGCCACCCAGCAGCGCCAGCACAGCCGGGCCGGCGCCCTGGAACGGCGTGTGGTTGAACTTGGCGCCGGTCTTGTCTTCCAGCGCGGCGGCCGCGAGATGCCAGATGGAGCCGTTGCCGGCATTGCCCATGCTCAGCTTGCCGCTGTCCTTCCTGGCCGCGGCAAGAAATTCCTCGATGGTGTTCCACGGGGCATCCGCGCGCACGGTGATGGCGGACTGGTCGGCGTTCAGGCGGGCGATGGGCGTCAGGTCCTCATAGGTGAACTTCGCGAGGCCCATGTGCGGCAGCGTGGTGAGTTCCACCGTGACGACCGCCAGGCGATAGCCGTCGGGCTTGGCGTTGACCACGTCCTGCCAGCCGATCGCGCCGCTGGCGCCCGGCTTGTTGACGATGATCATGCTCTGCGGCATGTGCTTGCGGGTGGCATCGGCAAAGGCACGTGCCAGGGCATCGGTGCCCCCACCCGGCTGGAAGGGCACCACCAACTCGATGGGCTTGCTCGGAAAGCCGGCCGGCTGTGCCGACGCGGTGCCGGCAGCCAGCACGGCCGCGGCGGGAAGCATGCCGAGCACCGCCAGGCGGCGCAGGCGTTGGGCGAAGCGAATCATGGACAAAGTCTCCGTGGTTGTAAAAGGAAAGAAGGGAATCCGTCGGCGCTCGGTCAGTACGTGGCCCGTCCTCCGGACAGGTCGAACACGGCGCCGGTGTTGAAGCTGCAGGACCCCGAGCAAAGCCAGGCCACCATCTCGGCCACTTCGCTGCTTTCGCCCAGCCGCTGCATGGGGCTCTTGTCGATCATGGCCTGCACATGGGCGGGCGCCATCTGCTCCAGGATGGGCGTGCGCACGGCCGCCGGCGCAATCGCATTCACCAGGATGCCCGTGCCCGCCAGTTCCTTGCCGAGCGACTTGGTCAATGCGAGCACGCCCGCCTTGGCCGAGCTGTAGGCGGAGGCGTTGGGCGTGCCTTCCTTGCCGGCCAGCGAGGCGATGTTGACGATGCGCCCCGCCCCGGCCCGGCGCAGATGGGGCACCAGCGCGCGGCAGGCGTGAAACGTGCCGACCAGGTTGACATCGACGATGCGGCGCCACATCTTCGGGTCGTACTCGGCCAACGGCACGGTCGGGCCGGCAAAGCCCGCGCTGTTCACGACGAAATCGATGCGGCCGAAACGGGCCGCGGTTTCGCGGGCCGCGCCCTCGACGCTGGCCAGGTCGCTCACGTCGACGCGCCAGGCGTCGTCGTCGCTTGCACCAGGCTCGGCCAGGTCCCACACGGCGACATGCGCTCCGCTTTCTCGAAGGCGTTGGACCACTTCCGCGCCGATACCGCTGGCGCCGCCGGTCACGACACCGAACCGGCCCGCGAAGTCGTAGCGGGCCATTGCAAGGCGCCCGCCGGTCATCGAATGAACTGCTTGGCGTAGTCCGCGCCCAGACCGACGGACTCGAAGTGCTTGCGGCACATGTCGATCTTGGTGAACACATCCTCGTAGCCCATGCCCTTGCCCCAGGGATCGGTGTAGTACATGACCCCGTTGACCTGGAAGTACGTGATCATTTCCTCGACGTCTTCGGGAACGTAGAGCGTGTGCGTTTCGCCCGGCGGCTCGAAGACGTAGCTGCCTTCGGTGGCTTCCCAGTCATGCTCGAGGTAGCGCCAACGGCCCTTCAGCACGAAGCCATGCACCGCCTGCGGATGGCGATGGCGGCTCAGCACGCCCGACTTGCGCACGCGCAGCAGATTCATCCAGTAGCCCTGGCTCGCATTCAGGCACAGCGGGCGGAACCAAACGTTCTCGGCCTGTGGCACCCACAGGCGCTCGTCCGTCGGGATGGCGTGAGGAACCACGATCTCGGGCAGTGCATCCGGCGGGTTCGGGTATTGATAAGGGGTCTTCGGGTTCGCGTCGGAATCATCGAGAGGCATATGCGTTGTCCATATTGTGGATATATGTCCATATTATAGATTTCACTGTTTGAAGGTCCCTCAGGGAATCTACGGATATATGATCCGCCGGATGGACTTGATTGCACACTGTTTTTGTATACAAATAACGCACCCGATAGCCGGTGCGGAAATTTGCGCTGGAACGGTCCCTCCATCCACCCATTCGCACGAGGAAAGACCATGAGCACAGTCGTCAGCCAGGCCCCCGCGGGGGCAAGCGAAGCCGGCCATGCGCCGCATGCCGAATCCAATGCGCTGATCAAGCCCGGCTACCACCCGCGGCTGACCAACGAAGACCTGGCCCCGCTGCGCAAGCAGACCTGGGGCCAATACAACATCTTTGCGTTCTGGATGTCCGACGTGCACAGCGTGGGCGGCTACATCACGGCCGGCAGCCTGTTCGCGCTGGGCCTGTCGAGCTGGCAGGTGCTGGTGTCGCTGCTGGTGGGTATCGTCATCGTGCAGTTCTTCTGCAACCTGGTGGCCAAGCCGAGCCAGGTGACGGGCGTGCCCTACCCGGTGGTGTGCCGCGCGCCCTTCGGCGTGCTGGGCGCCAACATCCCGGCCATCATCCGCGGGCTGATCGCGGTGGCCTGGTACGGCGTGCAGACCTACCTGGCCTCGGCCGCCTTCATGGTGCTGGCGCTGCACATGTTCCCGAACCTCGCGCCGTATGCCGACGTGGCCCAGCACGGCTTCGTGGGCCTGTCGACGCTGGGCTGGGTGGCGTTCATGATCATGTGGGTGCTGCAGGCCTTCGTGTTCTGGCACGGCATGGAAGCGATCCGCAAGTTCATCGACTGGGCCGGACCGGCCGTGTACGTGGTGATGGCCGTGCTCTGCGGCTGGCTGGTGTGGAAGGCCGGCTGGAGCAACATCGACCTGAACCTGGGCGGGATCAAGTTCCAGGGCTGGGACGCGCTGCCCGTGATGCTCTCGGCCATTGCACTGGTGGTGAGCTACTTCAGCGGCCCGATGCTCAACTTCGGCGACTTCTCGCGCTACGGCAAGAGCTTCGACGCGGTGAAGAAGGGCAACTTCTGGGGCCTGCCGGTCAACTTCGTGTTCTTCTCGCTGCTCACGGTGATCACCACCGCCGCCACGCTGCCGGTGTTCGGCGAGCTGATCACCGATCCGGTGCACACCGTGGGCAAGATCGACAGCACCACCGCCGTGGTGCTGGGCGCGCTGACCTTCATGATCGCCACCATCGGCATCAACATCGTCGCCAACTTCGTCTCGCCGGCCTTCGACTTCTCGAACGTGGCGCCGCAGCACATCAGCTGGCGCACGGGCGGCATGATCGCAGCGGTGGGATCGGTGTTCCTCACGCCGTGGAACCTCTACAACAGCCCCGAGGTCATCCACTACACGCTGGACGTGCTGGGCTCGTTCATCGGCCCGCTGTTCGGCATCCTGATTGCCGACTACTACATCGTGCGCAAGCAGCAGATCGACGTGGACGCGCTCTACACCATGAGCCCCAAGGGCGAATACTGGTACAGCGGCGGCTACAACCCGAAGGCGATCCAGGCGCTGATCCCCTCCGCGCTGGTGCCGATCCTTTGCGTGATGGTGCCGGCGCTGCGCGGTGGCGCGAACTATGCATGGTTCATCGGCATGGCACTGGGCTTCGTCATCTATGCCCTGCTGAACCGCAACAACAAGACTTGAAACACTGAAAGAGAAAGAAAGGGCCGCGCCGTGCGCATCAAGATCATCAATCCCAACACCACCTGGAGCATGACCGAGAAGATCGGCGCCTGCGCCCGCGCGGTGGCGAGCGCCGGCACGGAGATCGTCGCGGTCAGCCCGGCCATGGGGCCGGTCTCCATCGAGAGCCACTACGACGAGGCGCTGGCCGTGCCCGGCCTGCTGCAGGAAATTGCGGCCGGCGAGCGCGAGGGCATCGACGGCTACGTGATCGCCTGCTTCGGCGATCCGGGCCTGAAGGCCGCGCGCGAGCTGGCGCGCGGCCCGGTGGTGGGCATTGCCGAGGCGGCGATGCACCTGGCCAGCATGGTGGGCAGCCGCTTCAGCGTAGTGACCACGCTGGGCCGCACGATGGGCCAGGCCTGGCACCTGGCCGAGATCTACGGCATGGAGCGCTTCTGCGCCAAGGTGCGCGCCTGCGAACTGCCGGTGCTCGAACTCGAGGAGCCCGGCTCCAACGCGCGCGAACGCATCGTCGACGAATGCCGGCGCGCGCTCGAGGAAGACGGCTCCGACTGCATCGTGCTGGGCTGCGCCGGCATGACCGACCTGTGCGAGCACATCGGCGGCCTGCTCGGCGTGCCGGTGATCGACGGTGTGGCCGCGGCCACCAGGCTCGTCGAGTCGCTGGTGGCGTTGAAGCTTTCGACCAGCAAGCGAGGCGAGCTGGCCCATCCGCTGCCCAAGGCCATGAAGGGCGCGCTCGAGGGCTTCACGCTGCGCGGCTGACGGTGCCCGGCGCGAGCGCGGCGGCCACCCGCTGAGCCACAATCTGCGCATGCCCCGCGCCAGCACCAAATCCACCGCACCCCCTGCCACCGCCGCTGCGGCCGAGAACGCAGCGCCCGCCAACGACAAGGCCAGTTCCATCGAAAGCATCGCGCAGGACATCGCTACCGCGATCGTCGAGAAGCGCCTGCCGCCCGGCACCTGGCTGCGCGAGGAGGCGCTGGGCCGCGTCTATTCGGTGAGCCGCACCAAGATTCGCGCGGCCTTGCTGATGCTCTCGAAGGACAAGCTCATCGAGATGATTCCCGACAAGGGCGCTTTCGTGTGCCAGCCCACGGTGCAGGAGGCGCGCGAGGTGTTCGCGGTGCGCCGCATCCTCGAAAGCGAAGTGGTGCGCCTGTTCATTGCCAATGCGCGGCCGCGCGACTACCAGGTGCTGGAGCAGCACATCCGCTTCGAGCGCACCGCGCTGCGCCAGACCACCACCACGGGCACCGTGCGGGAAAAGGTGCTGGGCGATTTCCACGTGGCGCTGGCCGAGGCCACGGGCAACAAGACGCTGGCCGAGCTGGTGCGTGAGCTGGTGGCGCGCAGCTCGCTGATTGCCATGCTCTACCACTCGTCGAACGACCCGCATTGCTCGTCGGACGAGCACTCCGATTTCCTGCGCATCTGCCGCAAGGGCGACACGGAAGGCGCGGTGGCCTGCATGATCGACCACCTGGAGCGCATCGAGGCCAGCCTGGAGCTCGGCACCGAGAAGCCCGACCGCCAGCTCGACCTGGTGAAGGCCCTGCTGGCCTGAAAAGGGCTTCCCGAGCCCCTGTTCCAGCTCAGCGCCTGGTTTTCGCAGCGCGCTTCTTCGGCTCGCGCGCAGCGGGGCCATCCGATGCGACGGCAACCGCTTCCAGGCCTTGCGCACCTGCAATCAGCCCGCGCAGGAAAACCATGATCAGGCGTCCCGAGGGATCGGGGCGCGTGCTCATCCGCTGCAATGCCAGCCCGTGCGACAGGGCCATGAAGGCTGCGGCCAATTCGTCCGGTGCGGCAGGAGGCGTGCGCCCGAGCTTGTCGAACAACTGACCGATCACGCCGCCGATTTCGGATCGGTGCCTGTCCCACACCTTCTGGTACTCCTGCGCGAAGCTTCGACTGCGGTTGGCATGCAGCTGAAGCTCGATGGAAAGCATGCACCAGTCGGCATCGCGATTGAGCGTGGAAGCCCAGGCTTCCAGCTCGGCAAGCATCTGCTCGGGCTCTTGCCGCTCGTCGCCCATGACCTTGAAAAGCTGCAACGCTTCGGCTTCCATGTGCCGCCGCAGCAACTCCAGCAGGACGTCCTCCTTGCTCGAAAAGTTCGAATAGAAGGCGCCTTGGGAGTAGCCCGCCTTGTCCGCGATGTCGCGGATCGACGCGCCCCCATAACCGTTCGACACAAACAGGTGCTGCGCGGTCTCGATCAAGCGCTCGCGCGTCTGCGCCCGGCTTTCCTCGCGGGTCAGGCGCGTTTTTGCTGTCGTCGGGGTCATGGTCGAAAAGATATCACATGAACTTTGAATAGCGCCTGCCTTCCAGGTCACAGTCCGGAATCTCACATTCGAATATCACTTGATATTTGAAAACGGCGAAGGTACATTCAAAACTCATTTGATTTTTGAAGTTCGATTGATATGGAAAATCCAAAGCCCCTGAGGACCGCGTTCGTCACTGGCGCGACCGGCCTTCTCGGCAACAACCTCGTGCGCGAGCTGGTCGCGCGCGGCGTCTTCGTCAAAGCCCTTGTTCGCTCGAAGGCCAAAGGCCAGCAGCAGTTTGCGGGGGTGAAAGGCGTCGAGCTGGTGCTGGGCGACATGGCCGACGTGCCCGCGTTCTCCAGTGCGCTGCAAGCGTGCGACGTGGTGTTCCACACCGCCGCGTTCTTCCGGGACAACTTCAAGGGCGGCAGCCACTGGGAAGAGCTCAAGCGCATCAATGTGGACGGCACCCGGCAGCTCATCGAGCAGGCCTACGGTGCCGGCATCCGGCGCTTCGTCCAGACCTCGTCCATCGCGGTGCTGAACGGCGAGCCGGGCGTGCCCATGGACGAGACCTGCCTGCGCGAGCTGGCGGATGCCACAGACGACTACTACCGCAGCAAGATCATGGCCGACCAGGTCGTGCGGGCCTTTCTGGGCACGCACCCGGACATGCATGCGAGTTTTGTCCTGCCCGGATGGATGTGGGGACCGGCCGACATCGGTCCCACCTCGTCAGGACAGTTCGTCAACGATGTGGTGCTCGGCAAACTGCCCGGGCTGGTGCCCGGCAGCTTTTCCGTTGTCGATGCCCGCGATGTGGCAAAGGCGCAGATCTCGGCCGCGGAAAACGGCCAGCGCGGCGAGCGCTATCTGGCAGCCGGGCGCCACATGACGATGCAGGAACTGGTGCCCCTGGTGGGAAAGATCGCGGGCATCCGCACGCCGACACGCCACCTGCCCTTTCCGCTCCTGTACCTGCTGGCGGCGGTGCAGGAACTCTATGCGCGGGCCACCGGAAAGCCCATCTTGCTCAGCCTGGCCACCGTGCGGCTGATGCGCAAGGAGGCAGGGCGCAGCCATTTCAACCACACCAAGAGCGAGCAGAAGCTTCACCTGAAGTTTCGCCCGATCGAGCAAACCGTGGCCGACACGCTCGCCTGGTATCGCGGCAATGGCTGGCTGCCTGGTGTGCCGACCCGAACCGAATCCTGAACAAGGGGAAAAACCGTGACGAACAGATTGATCCTGAAACTCTCGACAGCCTTCGCAGCTTTTCTTTGCATCGCAGCAGCGCCGCAAGCATCCGCGGCCCGGAGTCTCCCGGCCGCCAAGGCCGCGGACAGCATGGCCGAGTTCTGCAGCAAGGGGCAGGCGGAGTATCCGCAGGGCATCGCCCGCATGCACCCCTCGTTCAAATTCAACATCTGTTGGTGGCTCGAGGATGCCGGCATCGATGCAAGCACCTTCGACGACATCGCCGCAGCGCTGCCGGAACACGGCGGGCCATCGCAGGCGATCTGGCAGGCGACCTTCAGCCAGCCCGCCCAACTGCACCTGGAACGAGCCCGCGCATCCGAAGCGCGAGGAAACAATGCTGCCGCATCGGTCGAATACAGGAAGGCCGCTTTCTACCTGCGGATGAACCGGCTTCCCAAGCGTGTTCCCACCGCCGATCTGCAGGCGACCGAACGAGCCCATGCGCTCCTGGGAAAGCCGCTCCAACGCATCGCATTCAAGACCGGCGCGAAAGAATTCACCGGCTACTTCCGGGCGCCGCCTGCACGAACAGGCCGCAACGAGAAGCTGCCGGTACTGGTGATTCTCGGCGGCCTCGACAACCTGAAGACCGAGATGATCCGGCACAGTGATTACTTCATGGGTCGTGGCTTCGCAACCATCATTGTGGAAAACCCGGACACCGGAGAGAACCAGCTCGGGTTCCGGCCGGAGTCCCATGTGATGTTCGACGCCGTGGCGGACTACATCAAGACCCGCAGCGACCTGGACGCCAGCCGGGTGGCCTTGTACGGCTGGAGCATGGGCGGCTATCTGGGAACGCTTGGCGGGCTGAGCAACGACTTCTACAAGGCCGTGGTCAATGTGGGCGGCCCCAGCGATGCGAGCTTTGGACAAGCGCATTGCAAGGTGGCGCCTGCCTGGATCGTCGCGCCCTACACCGTGTTTGCGAACATGAATCCGCAGACCACACCGCGTGAAGCGATGTGCGAATACTACGAAGCATTCCAGCTCTCGCGCCAGTTGAAGATGCCGACCGCGGTGCAGCTGCGCAAACCCATTCTCATGGTGAACGGCGCGCACGAGGATCTCGTCTCCAGAGATGAGCCCGCCGCTCTGGCAGCGCTCGGCTTCAACGTGACGCAACTGGTGTTCGGGGATGACGGCCACACGGCGGAATCGAACATGAGTGAGCACTTCGAGTTCACGGCGAACTGGCTCATTCGGCGACTGAAGATCGAGATGGGAGACTGATTCGGGTTTACCTGAATCCGGATTGCCGCATAAATTGTATACAGTTTCGCGTACACAACTGGTGTGCGCGACGGCTCTGCGACGCGCATCACTGCTCGTTCCCCTCGCCGCGCCAGGAGACAACGATGACGGCAGATTCCCTTTCCAGCAATGTCCATCCCGTGGACCAGCGCCTGCCTTCGGGCAAGCTCGCGGCCCTCGGCCTGCAGCACGTGCTCGTGATGTACGCGGGGGCCGTCGCGGTGCCGCTGATCGTGGGCCGTGCGCTCAAGCTCTCGCCCGACGAGGTTGCGCTGCTGATCTCGGCCGACCTGTTCTGCTGCGGCATTGCCACGCTGATCCAGGCGCTCGGCGCCACGCAGTGGTTCGGCATCAGGCTGCCGGTGATGATGGGCGTGACCTTCGCATCGGTCGCGCCCATGGTGGCCATTGCCAATGCCAACCCGGGGCAGAACGGCGCGCAGCTGCTGTTCGGCGCCATCATCGGCGCGGGCGTGGTGTCGATCATCATCGCGCCGCTGGTGAGCCGCATGCTGCGCTTCTTTCCGCCGGTGGTCACGGGCACCATCATCGCGGTCATCGGCATCAGCCTGATGCGCGTGGGCATCAACTGGATTTTCGGTAACCCGGTGGGGCCGACGGCGCCCGCGCTGGTCGACCCGGTGTATGCGAAGTGGCTCGCGGAAGTGACCTCGCCGGGCAGCTCGATTCCCGCGGTGCCCAAGGGCTTCGCGATCATGCCCACGGTGCCCAACCCCAAGTACGCGGACCTCTCTGGCTTCGGCGTGGCGGCGCTGGTGCTGGTGTCGATCCTGCTGATCGTCAAGTACGCCAAGGGCTTCATCGCCAACATCTCGGTGCTGCTGGGCATCGTGATCGGCGCGGTGGTGGCCTCCATCACCGGGCTCATGACCTACGAGAAGGTGGGCAAGGCCGCCTGGGTCGACATCGTGCTGCCCTTCCACTTCGGCATGCCGCAGTTCGACCCGGTCCTGATCCTCACGATGACGCTGATCATGATCGTGGTGATGATCGAGTCGACCGGCATGTTCCTCGCGCTCGGCGAAATGACCGACCGCAAGATCACGCAGAAGGACCTGGCCAAGGGCCTGCGCACCGACGGCCTCGGCACGCTGATCGGCGGCATCTTCAACACCTTTCCGTACACCAGCTTCTCGCAGAACGTGGGCCTGGTGGCGGTCACGGGCATCAAGAGCCGCTACGTCTGCGTGGCCGGCGGCGTGATCCTGATCGTGCTGGGCCTGCTGCCCAAGATGGCGGCGTTGATCGAATCGCTGCCCACCGTGGTGCTGGGCGGCGCGGGGCTGGTGATGTTCGGCATGGTGGCAGCCACGGGCATCCGCATTCTCTCGGGCGTGGACTTCAAGACCAACCGCCACAACGCGATGATCGTGGCGGTGTCGATCGGCATCGGCATGATTCCGCTCATTGCACCCAACTTCAAGCAGTGGATGCCGCATGCGATCCACTCGCTGATCGAGTCGGGCATCCTGCTGGCGTCGATCAGCGCGGTGCTGCTGAACCTGTTCCTCAATGGCGCGAAGCACGACGAAGAGGCCGTGATCGCCGCGGCCAAGCAGGCCGAAGCCCACTAGAGACTGTCAGATCATCGCCAGCGGCGCCTTGCGGCGCGGCGGCGGATAGAGGCGCTCCAGTTCGGCGAGGGTGGCCGCATCGAGCTTCAGGTCGGCAGCGGCGAGGTTCTGCTGAAGGTGCGCGCTGCGCACCGCCTTCGGAATCGCGGCGACACCGGGCCGCGCGAGCACCGCGGCCAGCGCAAGCTGCGCGGCGCTCATGCCGAGCCGCCTGGCCAGCTCCTGCAGCGCCTCGTCCGAAGCCAGCGCGCCCTGGTCGATCGGGCTGTAGGCCATCAGCGGCATGCCGTGTTCGCGCAGCCAGGGCAGCAGGCTGAACTCGGGGCCGCGCTCGGCCAGCGACAGGTACACCTGGTTGGCCGCGCAGCCGGGGCCTGAATCGGCGAGCGATGCGAGCTCCTGCATGTCGTCGGTGTCGAAGTTGCTCACGCCCCAGCGCGCGATGCGCCCCTTGGCCACCAGTGCCTGCAGCGCATCGACCGTTTCGCGCAGCGGATGGCTGCCGCGCCAATGCAAGAGGTACAGGTCGATCCTGTCGAGGCCGAGCCGCTTCAGGCTGCGCTCGCAGGCCTCGGGCGTGCCGCGGCGGCTCGCGTTGTGCGGGTAGACCTTGCTGACGATGAAGAGCTCCTCGCGCCGCACGTCGCCCGCGCGCAGGGCCTCTGCAATGGCTTGGCCGAGCACGGTTTCGGCGCCGCCCTCGCCGTACATCTCGGCGGTGTCGATCAGCCGGTAGCCCATGGCGATGGCTTCGCGCACGGCGGCCACTTCGGCGGCATGCCGGCCCGCAATCTCGCCCATGCGCCAGGTGCCGAGGCCGAGCACCGGCATCTCGCCGCCGGTGGGGAGTGAAAGGGTTCGCATGAGGGCGATGGTACGGCGGCCCTGCCGGCCGATCCGGGGATCAAGGCAAAATCCCGGTCGCCGCTCCGGTCGGCCCCCGCCTCCCATGCCGCCCCTGTCTCCCCTTCCGCCCGAAACGCCCACGGCCCGCTCCCGCCCCGGCCGCTGGCGCACGCTGCTCGCCTGGGCGGCCGCCGTGGCCGTGGCGCTGCTGCTGATCGGCGCGGCAGGCCAGTGGGCCGCGGCCCGCGAGGCCAGCTTCCAGGCGGACTCGATCCGCCGCGCGATGGAAGTCCACGTGCTGGGCCTGCGCGATGCCGCCGGCAAGTACGGCTACCTGCCGCGCACCGCGGGCATGCACCCCGACGTCTTCGACGTGCTGGCCC
The DNA here is from genome assembly GCF_041154485.1 of Variovorax sp. V93. NCBI lineage: Bacteria > Pseudomonadati > Pseudomonadota > Betaproteobacteria > Burkholderiales > Comamonadaceae > Variovorax > Variovorax sp. V93. Next base: position 4,106,793 of record NZ_AP028669.1, read on the forward strand.
ATCCGCGCGACCCGGCGGCGCAGCAGCGCGCCAACCGCTACATCGAGGAAGTGAACCGCCACGCGGGCTCGGACGCGCTCTACCTGATCGACCTGCAGGGCCTCACGCTGGCGGCGAGCAACTGGGCCACGCCGCAGAGCTTCGTCGGAGAGTCCTATGCCAACCGGCCCTACTTCATCGACGCGCGCGCGGGCCGCAGCGGCCTCTTCTACGGCGTGGGCCAGACCACTGGCGAGCCCGGGCTCTTCATGTCGGCACCGGTGCGCTCCGAGGCCGGCGCCGTGCTGGGCGTGCTGACGGTCAAGATCAGCCTGCGCCAGCTCCAAGAGGCCTGGACCTTCGCGCGCGAACCGATCCTGCTGGCCGATGCGCGCGGCATCGTGTTCCTGAGCTCGGTGCCGGCGTGGATGTACCAGGCCAGGCGGCCCCTCGCCGCCGCCGACCTGGAGGGCATGAAGCGCGACCAGCAGTACGGCGCCCGCACCGGCTTCTTGCCGCTGCCATGGACGGTGGAGCGCGAGGAAGGACACCCGGGCTACCTCGTGCGCACCGAGATCGGCGGCAAGGCGCGCCGCTTCCTCGCACTCGACGAGCCGCTGGCCGACCTCGGCTGGACCTTGACCGTGATGGCCGACCACGCCGAGGTCACCCGCGCGCGCGAACGCGCCTGGATGCTCGGCCTGCTGTGCGCGGGCGTGCTGCTGCTGGGCGGGCTGTACTGGCAGCTGCGCGAGCGCCGCTTCGCCGAGCAGCGCGATGCGCGGCGCGACCTGGAGCGGCGGGTGCGCGAGCGCACGCACGCGCTGGACGAGGCCCACGCCTTCCGCAAGGCGATGGAAGATTCGCTGCTGGTGGGCATGCGCGCACGCGACCTCGAGGGACGCATCATCTACGTCAACCCCGCCTTCTGCGAGATGACCGGCTACGGCGCCGACGAACTGCTCGGCCGGCTGCCGCCCTACCCCTATTGGCATCCCGACGACGTGGCGCAGCACTGGCTGCACTACCAGGCCATGATGAGCGGGCAGCCCGCGCGCTCGGGCTTCGAATCGCGCCTGCGGCACCGCGACGGGCATGAGGTGATCACCATGGTCTACACCGCGCCGCTCATCGATGCCGACGGCCGCCACAGCGGCTGGATGAGCTCGGTGGTCGACATCACGGAGCAGAAGCGCGCCGAACTGCGACAGCGCCAGAACGACGAGCAGCTGCAGCATGCGCAGCGCCTCGCCAGCCTGGGCGAGATGGCCTCCACGCTGGCCCACGAGCTGAACCAGCCGCTGATGGCGCTGAGCAATTTCGCGAGCGCCGCCAAGGCCTTCGCGGAACAGGGCAACCAGGCGCTGCTGGCCAGCAGCCTCGACGAAACCATGGCGCAGGCCCGGCGCAGCGCCGAGATCGTGCGGCGCATCCGCGGCTTCGTGCGCCAGCGCACCATCGGCACCGAGGATTGCGCGGTGGCGTCGCTGGTCAGCAACGCGCTGGCGCTGCTGCAGGGCGAGATGCGGATGCGCCAGGCGCGCGCCGAGGTGCGCCTGCGGGCGGACCTGCCCGAGGTGCGCGGCGACCGCGTGCTGCTGGAGCAGGTGCTGCTGAACCTGCTGTCCAACAGCCTGCACGCCATGCAGGCCGCGCCGCCGGAGCAGCGGCTGGTGGAAATCGACGCCGAGGTGAGCGAAGGCCGCATGCACATCCACGTGGCCGACCGCGGAGCGGGCATCGACGCAGCGCTCGCCGAACAGGTGTTCGCGCCCTTCTTCACCACCAAGGCCGGCGGGCTGGGGCTTGGGCTGAACATCTGCCGCACCATCGTCGAAGCCCACCGCGGCCGGCTGTCCTTTGCCAACCGGGCCGGCGGTGGCACCGTTTTCACCCTCGAACTGGAAATCTCGGCGCCATGACCGCCCTTGCCAACCACCTGTGCATCGTCGACGACGACGAGGCCGTGCGCCGCTCGCTGGGCCTTTTGCTGCTGTCGCGCGGCCATGCGGTGCAGGCCTTTGCCTCGGGCGAGGCCTTCCTGGCCGGCGCCGACCTGCAGCGCCCGGGCTGCGTCGTGCTGGACCTGCGCATGGAGGGGATGAGCGGACTGCAGGTGTTCGATGCGCTGCGTGCGCAGGACAGCCCGCTGGTCGTGATCTTCCTGTCCGGCCACGGCGACATTCCGATGGCCGTGGAGGCGGTACAGAACGGCGCCTTCGGCTGGCTCGAGAAACCCTGCAGCGACGAGCGCCTGCTCGACAGCATCGCCAAGGCCCTGCAGAAGGCCGAAGAGATCGCCGTGCGCCGGCAGGCCCGCCAGGCCGCCGAGGCCCTGTGGTCCAAGCTCACGCCGCGCGAGATGCAGGTGGCCCGGCTGGTCGCCCAGGGCCTGGCCAACAAGCGCATTGCGCAGGAGCTCGCGCCGCTGGAGCAGCGCACGGTGGAAACGCACCGCGCCCATGTGTTCGCCAAGCTCGGCCTGTCGAACAGCCACGAACTCGACCGCTTCCTGCGCGAACACAGTTTGTAGCGCTTTCTAGGTATTTACCCTTGCGTACACGTACGTAGCGGCGCGGCGGGCGCCTACGGACGACAGCGCCGCCGCGGCGGCACAGACTCGCTGGCACGGCTTTCCGCGGCTCCGCGGGGCGCCCCAGCCAGAGACAAGGACCCCCGAATGACCGCCATTGCCAGCGCCACCGCCGGTGCCTCCAGCCCGGACGCGACCAGCGCCAACGTTCCCAACACCACGCACTACACCTTCGAGGAAAAGCGCAAGCGCATCTTCGCCATCTTTGCCGCCTCGTCCGGCAACCTGGTGGAGTGGTTCGACTTCTACGTCTACGCCTTCTGCGCGATCTACTTCGCGCCCTCGTTCTTTCCCAAGTCGGACCCCACGGTCCAGCTGCTGAACACAGCGGGCGTGTTCGCCGCCGGCTTCCTGATGCGCCCGATCGGCGGCTGGCTGTTCGGCCGGCTGGCCGACCGCAAGGGCCGCAAGACCTCGATGGTGACCTCGGTCGTCATGATGTGCGTGGGCTCGCTGGTCATCGCCTGCCTGCCCACCTATGCGCAGATCGGTGCCTGGGCGCCCGCGCTGCTGCTGGCCGCGCGGCTGCTGCAGGGCCTGTCGGTCGGCGGCGAGTACGGCACCACCGCCACCTACATGAGCGAAGTGGCTATGCGCGGCCAGCGCGGCTTCTTCTCGTCGTTCCAGTACGTCACGCTCATCGGCGGCCAATTGCTGGCCGTGGTCGTCGTGGTGGTGCTGCAGCAGCTGCTCGACGAGGCCGAGCTCAAGGCCTGGGGCTGGCGCATTCCCTTCGTGCTCGGCGCCGTGGCGGCCATCGTGGCGCTGATGCTGCGCCGCACGCTGACCGAGACCGCCAGCACCCAGACCCGCGCCGCCAAGGGCGCCGGCAGCATCGCCGAGCTGTTCAAACACCACAAGCGCGCCTTCTTCGTGGTGCTGGGCTACACGGCCGGCGGCTCGCTGATCTTCTACACCTTCACCACCTACATGCAGAAGTACCTGGTGAACTCGGCCGGCATGTCGATCAAGACCGCCAGCAACGTGATGACCGCCTGCCTGTTCATCTACATGTGCATGCAGCCGCTGTTCGGCGCGCTGTCGGACCGCATCGGCCGCCGCAGCAACATGCTGCTGTTCGGCGCGCTGGGCGCACTGATGACGGTGCCCGTGTTGAGCAACCTGCAGAGCGTGGGCAGCCCGCTGATGGCCGGCGTGCTGATCACGCTGGCGCTGGCGGTGGTGAGCTTCTACACCTCGATCAGCGGCATCGTGAAGGCCGAGATGTTCCCGCCCGAGGTGCGCGCGCTGGGCGTGGGCCTGTCGTATGCCGTGGGCAATGCCATCTTCGGCGGCAGCGCCGAGTACGTGGCGCTGGGCCTGAAGTCGATTGGCCACGAGTCGTACTTCTACTGGTACGTGACCGCGATGATGGGCGTGGCCTTCATGGTGAGCCTGCTGCTGCCGCGGCAAGCGACGTACCTGCACAACGACAAGTAGCACAGCGCGGTCGCCCATGACCGCGGGATCCGCACAGACGTACTCCCGGATCCGCCGAGCCACCCGCAAGCATGAGGGCAAGCCATGTCGAGACGGACGGTCCACAGCGCAACCATCACCTTGAAACTGCCCTTCGACATGGGCACCAGCGCGCGGGTCGCGGCACTGCGCGCCGCGGGCATCCCGGTCGACGCGGAAGGCAACGCACGGCAAGGCTTTCTCTTCGTGCGGCTCGTCGACGGACCCATAAGCCAGACTCACATCTTCCGATGGTTCGCCGGCGACGAAGTGGGACACGACCCGCGCGACGCCGGCACCGCCCCGCGCCGCCGCGAACGCAAGGCCGCGCCTCCAGGCCCCACACTCGATCTTTGGCTCACCCGCTTCCCGCCGGACGCCGCGCACCCGCACGGTCCCGCATTGCAGTGCGAGCCGGACGGAGCCTGATGCCCGCGCTGGCCGGGGCAAGTCCGGCCCACGGCGGTGAACCCCGCCAGGCAGGAGGCCCGAGGAAGCCCAGGCTCAGAAAAGGATCACCCACTCGCCGCGCAGGTACCGGTACTGGTAGCTGGGCCCCGAGAAGGTGGTGCTGCGGCTGTAGCCGGCGCCGAAGCGAAAGACCTGCGATCCCCTGACGGGGCTTTGCAGGTTCACATCCAGCAGTCGCGTCGGCTGCCGGAACTCGTGGTTGATCGTCTCGGTGCCGAGCCCGGCCGTGACCGCGAGGGTCCAGCCCGCAAAACGCTGCCGCCAGCCGACCGCCAGCATCGCCTCGCTGTAGTTCTTCGGATTGAAATAGGCCCTGTCCACGTCCTCGTGGCTGCTGCGGTAGGTTCGATAGCGCGCCTGCAGCGTCAGCCCCAGGTCGAGCGACGGCTGGTAGATCAGCCGCAGGCGGCCGTGGTCGCGCCGGTTGCCGTCGGAAAAATACTGCTGCGCCGCCAGCCCGACCAGGGTCACGTGGCTTCCAAGCCCCTGGTCCACGGCCACCCCGACAAACGAAAAATCGATGCCGCGGTCCAGCGACTTCGGGGTCTCCACCCAGTCGCGCGTCACGAGGAACTCCACCGCCGTGCTCTTGGTGGGCGACAGGCGATAGCTGCCGTCGAGCGTGAGCAAGGTGTGCCCGCCCTGCTCGAACGCGCCGACCTCGATCGCGCCTCCGTCGGTGGTCTTCGTTTCGACCGAGCGGGCCAGGAACGAGATCTTCTTGCCGGCCCTTTGCCAGTGGTCCTGCTTGTACTGGTAGTCGCCGAGCCGGAACCCGAGGTAGCGGTCGGCATTCTCAAAGGCGGGAAAGAATTCCACCGACACCCGGCGCGACTGGAAATTGTCGCTGTCGCTGGTGAGGAAGAATTCCGGGCCAAAGGCCATGCCGGCCGGTTTTTCGTTTGCTTTTTTTTCTTCCTCCGCCCTGCAGGGAGCGATCAGCACCAGGCAACCCAGCGAAGCTGCGGCAAGATACCTCGGCAGCCCCGTCATTTGGTTCCCCAGGCCTTGGGCTTCCTGAACAGTTCGTCGAGGTAGCCGAGCACGCTGGCGGGCTGCAGGATCAGGCTGTACAGCAGCACGTAGACAAAGAAGCCCTGGACGTTCTTTCGCACCACCAGGCCGGTCTTCCGGAACATCCGGCGCTCGATCCGGAACATGAGCAGGCTCAATGCGAACGTGGCCGGTATCAATGCAAGGGTCATGATTCCCACGATCCAGTAGTGGCCGAAGAACGCGAGAATGATTCCGGGGATGAAGCCGATGGTGCATGCCAGGTCCAGCCACGGAAACAGCAGGTTCCAATAAATGAAGAAGGTCGACAACCGCGGCTTGACCAGGATCCCCGGGTGCTTGATGAAGGCTTCCGCCATGCCGCGCGCCCATCGCTGGCGCTGCTTGACCAGTTGCTTGACGGTGGTGGGCACATTGGTGAACAGGCACGCGTCCTCGCAGTGGCCCACCCGGTAGCCGGCCTTGAGCAGGGCCCAGGTGAGCACGATGTCCTCGCCCACGCATTCGGGCCATCCGCCAACCTCGATCAGCGCGGCCCGGTCGTAGATGGAAAACGCACCCTGGGCCACCAGGGTGCCCTGGAACAGCGATTGCACGCGCTTGATGGCCGCAATGCCATGGAAGTAATCCCATTCCTGGCAGCGGGTGATCCAGTTCAGCCGCGAGTTGCGGACCAGGATTTTTCCCGCCACGGCCCGGGTATGGGGCGGGTCGGCGCGATAGCGCTCGACGATGCTGGCCAGCGCGCCGCGGTAAAGGAAGGAGTCCGCATCCACGGTGATGACCAGGTCGTGCGCCACCTCCTTGAACCCGATGTTCAGCGCGCGCGCCTTGCCGCCATTTTTTTCCAGGTCCAGGAAGGTCAGCCACGGGTAGCGCTCCCGGGCGCGCTGAACCACAAGAGACGTGCCATCCGCGGACCCGTCGTTGATCACGATCACCTGCAGCTCGCCCGGGTAATTCTGCCGATCGATGCTGACCAGCGTCTCCTCGATGGACGCCTCCTCGTTGTAGGCGGCAATCAGGATGGAGATCGGGGGATAGACGGCCAACGCGGGATGCGCCGGCCTCTTGTCCAGCAGCAGGCTGATGGCCAGGAATGCATTCATGAAGCCCGGAACGACGGCAATGCCATACACCAGGAAAATGGCCAGGGCCATTCCCACCCGATTCGTCAGATCGGCCAGCCAGGGGCCCGCGGCCCATATCGAGAACCACATCCAGGCGCTGGCGCCAATCAACGCAATAACAAACTTGCCGGACACCGGCAGGTAAATCATTGGCTGCAGCGCCTTCTGGCCTTCTTCGTTCATGTCGCTCTCGAGTGTTCCCGCCAATGTAACTCCCGACAAATAGTGTGAACAGTCTGGTTACATTCTTGGGGACTGTTAACAACACTTGGAAGGCGCTCCGCGCTGCCCTCTCCCCCGTGGAGCCCGGGAATACCCTCTGGCTGTCTCGAAGTCTTCTTGCCTACATTGCTTGTATGCAAGAGAAGCGATCCTTGCATGCAAACATCGCCAAGACATCCAAGGAGACTTCCATGCCTCGCTTCGCCAAATCGCTCTTCGGCCAGGTCGTCATCGCCCTGGTGCTCGGCGTGCTCGCCGGCCTCTTCATGCCGGAGTTCGCCGTCAAGCTCAAGCCGCTCGGCGACGGCTTCATCAAGCTGATCAAGATGATCATCCCGGTGCTGGTGTTCTGCGTGGTGGTGCACGGCATCGCGGGCGCCGGCGACCTGAAGCGCGTGGGCCGGGTCGGCGTGAAGGCGCTGATCTACTTCGAGGTGCTCACCACCGTCGCGCTGGCCATGGGCCTGGTGCTGGCCTTCGTGTTCCAGCCCGGCGTGGGCATGAACGTGGATCCGGGCAAGCTCGACGCCACGGCCATGAGCGCCTACGCCTCGAATGCCGACAAGCTCACGAGCGGCGGCACGGTCGAGTTCCTGATGAAGCTGATCCCCACCACGGTGGTCAACGCCTTTGCCACCGGCGACGTGCTGCAGGTGCTGCTGTTCGCGGTGCTGTTCGGCTGCGCGCTGTCGCTGCTGGGCGAGCGCGGCAAGCCGGTGGCCACGGTGGTGGACGCGCTTTCGCTGGTGCTGTTCAAGATCATGGGCATCCTCATCAAGCTGGCGCCGCTCGGCGTGCTGGGCGCCATCGCCTTCACGGTGGGCAAGTACGGCATCGGCTCGCTCAAGCAGCTGGGCATGCTGGTCGCCCTGTTCTACGGCGCGGTGCTGGTCTTCGTGTTCGTGGTGCTCGGGCTGGTCATGCGCATGTCGGGCTTCAGCCTGTGGAAGCTGCTGCGCTACCTGCGCGAGGAGCTCGCCATCGTGTTTGCCACCACCTCGTCGGACAGCGTGCTGCCGCAGATCATGGCCAAGCTGCGCCGCATGGGCATCCGCGACTCGACGGTGGGCCTGGTGATTCCCACGGGCTATTCGTTCAACCTGGACGCCTTCTCGATCTACATCACGCTCGCGGCGGTGTTCATCGCTCAGGCCACCAACACGCCGATCTCGATGGCGGACCTGCTGACCATCCTTGCGATCGCGCTGGTCACTTCCAAGGGCGCGCACGGCGTGCCGGGCTCGGCGATCGTGGTGCTGGCCGCCACGCTGCACGCGATTCCCGCCATTCCGGCCATCGGCCTGGTGCTGGTGCTCTCGGTCGACTGGTTCATGGGCATTGCGCGCGCGCTGGGCAACCTGATCGGCAACTGCGTGGCCACGGTGGCCATCGCGGCCTGGGAAGGCGACATCGACCGCGAGCGCGCCCATGCGGTGCTCGACGGCTCCTACTCTCCCGACGACGAGCCGCTGGCCGAGCCCGACGTGCCTGCAGTCCCCGTGGGCGCGGGCGCCGCCAGCCGCTGAAAACGACCGATGGCCGCCGACGTCAACCCAACCTCCATCGCCGAGCGCGTGGTCGAGGCCATCCTGGCGCAAAAGCTCGCGCCGGGCGAGCGGCTCGGCGAGCAGGCGCTGGCCGAAAATTTCGCGGTGAGCCGAACCATGGTGCGCGAGGCGCTCATGCAGCTGCAGGCGCGCGGCTTCGTCGAGGTGCAGTCGCGCCGCGGCTGGTACGTGGTGGAGCCCTCCGCCGAGGAAGCGCGCGACGCCTTTTCGGCGCGGCGCATCGTCGAGGCGGGCATCCTGGCCGAAAGCGAAGGCCGGCCGCTGCAGAAGGCCATCCGCAAGCTGCGCGACCACATCGCCGACGAGCAGCGCGCCATCGAGGGCGCCGACGCGGCCACGCGCGCCTTTCTGCTGGCCGATTTCCACGTCTGCCTGGCCGAGCAGATGGGCCACCAATTGCTGGTCGACGTGCTGCGCGACCTCACGGCCCGCACCACGCTGGCCGCCACGCTCTACCAGTCGAGGCACGAGGCCGGGCAGTCCTGCGCGGAGCACGGCGCCATCGTGGCCGCGCTGGAGGCCGGCGACACGGCCAAGGCGCGCCAGCTGATGATCGAGCACATCGGCAACGTGGAGCGCTCGCTCGAGGTCGAAACCTCGGCCGGGCCCGACGCGCCCGCCCGGCTGCGCGCCACGCTGGCGCCGGTGGCGCTGCCGCGCGCCAGGCGCTGAGCGCCGGCGCCCCGGGGCGCTTCCGCACGAAGGGGTGCCCACCGACACGGCGGTGCATTCAGGCTCGGCTACAGTCCGAATCACCTATGAATTCACCCCAACTCCAGCGCGGCGTGTTCCTCGCCCTGCTCGCCGCCGTCACGGTCGCCTTCCTCTGGGTGCTGATGCCGTTCTTCGGCGCGGTGCTGTGGGGCGTGTCCCTGGCCATCCTGTTCACGCCGCTCTACAAGCGGCTGCTGAAGAAAATGCCGGGCTGGCACAACGCCGCGGCGCTCTCGACGCTGGCCATCTGCCTCTTCATCGTGATTCTTCCGCTGGCCATGGTCGGGGTGTCGCTGGTGCAGGAAATCGTGCAGGTCACGCAGAGCATCCGTTCGGGGCAGATCAATTTCGCGGCCTACTTCCAGCAGATCCTCAACGCCGTGCCGCAATGGCTGCTGAACCTGTTCGACCGCTTCAACCTCGGCGACATGGAGGCCTGGCAGGCCCGCATCTCCGCGGGCGCGGCACAGGGCAGCCAGCTCATCGCCGGCCAGGCGCTGACCATCGGCCAGAACACCTTCGACTTCGTCATCAGCTTCTTCGTGATGCTGTACCTGCTCTATTTCCTGGTGCGCGACGGCGCGGCGCTTTCCAAATCGATGCGCGAGGCCGTGCCGCTTGCCAGGCCGCACACGCACTATCTGCTCAACAAGTTCACCACCGTGATCCGCGCCACCGTCAAGGGCAACGTGGCCGTGGCGATTGCGCAGGGCGCGATCGGCGGGCTGGCCTTCTGGCTGCTGGGCGTGCAGGGCGCGCTGCTGTGGGCCGTGCTGATGGCTTTTCTCTCGCTGCTGCCCGCGGTGGGCGCGGCGCTCATCTGGGGGCCGGTGGCCATCTATTTCCTTGCCACCGGCCATTTCTGGCAGGGCGGCATCCTGATCTTCGTGGGCGTGTTCGTGATCGGGCTGGTCGACAACATCCTGCGCCCCGTGCTGGTGGGCAAGGACACGCAGATGCCCGACTACATCGTGCTGATGTCGACCATCGGCGGCATGGCGATCTTCGGCATCAACGGCTTCGTGATCGGTCCGGTGATCGCGGCGCTGTTCATGGCGGCGTGGAGCCTGTTCGCGGAGTCGGGCCAGCTGGAGACCAGCCCCGGCGAGGACAAGAAGGGCCACTGAAGCCCGGCGGGCTCGCGGCCGCGGGCCCGCGAGGCCGCGGAAGCAGGCGCGCCCTGCGCCGGCCGGGCGCATTTCGCGCGGACGTTGGCGCGCTTCGTCGCATGGCGCTGGGCGGCGCGCGGCGCTTGAGGGATCGTCGGGGCCTCCAACTTCCGACGAGGCTCTCCATGAACTTTCCTTTGCCCCGAGCGGGCCTGTGCGCCCTGTGCAGCGTCGCGCTGCTCTCCCCGCTGGCCGCGCTCGCGGCCGACCTGAGCGTGACCGTGGCCGACGGCCCGGCTACCGGCGCCACGCTGTACGTCGCGCTGTACAACGACGCTGCGAGCTATGCCGACAGCAAGGCCGTGGCCTCGCAGACCGCGCCGATGCAAGGCGGCAAGGCCCGGCTCGTGTTCGCGGGACTGGCGCCGGGGCGGTATGCGCTGCGCGCCTTTGCCGACGAGAACGGCAACGGCAGGCTCGACGCCAACCTCTTGGGCATGCCGACCGAGCGCTATGGCTTCTCGAACGACGCGAAGGGCAACCGCGCCGCGCCGGCCTTCGAAGCCGCGGCGATCAGCGTGGATGCCGACCTGCAGACCGTCATTCACCTGCGCTGAGGAGCAAGACGCCATGGAACGACGCAAACTCCTGCGCCTGCTGGCCTCGGCCGGCGCCCTGCCCCTGTTGGCACCGCTGGCCCGCGCCGCCGGCACTGCCGACGACTGGCAAGCCCGGTTCGAAGCCGCCGGTGCGCCCTGGAAGACCGGCTTCGCCACGCCCCCGGACGACCTGCCGCTGACCCGCGCCATGGTGCGCGGGCGCTTTCCCGATGCCGTGGCCGGCACGCTGTTTCGCATCGGCCCGGCCGGCCACGACCTGGGCGGCGAGCGCTACCACCACTGGTTCGACGGCGACGGCATGGTGCACCGCTTCGTGATCGACGGGACCGACGTGCGGCACCAGGGCCGCTATGTCGCCACGCCCAAGCGCGTGGCCGAGGTGCGGGCCGGCCGCCGCCTGTTCGAGGCCTTCGGCACCATGCCGCCGGGCGTCGAGCCGCCGACCTCGGCCGACAGCATCAACGTCGCCAACACCAGCGTGCTGCCGATGCAGGGCGAGGTGCTGGCGCTGTGGGAAGGCGGCTCGGCCACGCGCGTCGACGCGCGCACGCTCGACACGCTGGGCGTGAAGACCTGGCGGTCCGACCTCGCGGGCATGCCGTTCTCGGCCCATCCCAAGGTCGATCCGGACGGTACGGTGTGGAACTTTGGCGTGAGCTCCGGCCAGGGCCTGCTGGCGCTGTACGAGATTGCGCCCGAAGGCGCGCTGCGGCGCGCAGCCGTGGTGCCGGTGGCCGACATGCCGATGGTCCATGACTTCGCAGTGACCGGGCGGCACCTGGTGTTCCTGATGCCGCCGCTGGTCTACGACGGCAAGCGCAAGGAGGCGGGTGCGAGCTTTCTCGACGCCCATGTCTGGCGGCCCGAACTCGGCATGCGCGCCCTGGTGGTCGACAAGCAGGACTGGGAGCGGCGCCAGCTGCTCACGCTGCCGGCCGGCTTCCTGTTCCACGTCGGCAATGCATGGGAGGAAGACACGCCGCGCGGCACCCTCGTCCACATCGACTACGTGCGTTCGGACAACGCCGATTCGGTGTTCACGACCAACCGCGAAGTGATGCGCGCGCGCCGCGTGAAGAGCACCGACCCGCGCCTGACCGTCGCCACGCTGAACCTCGGCACCGGGAAGGCCACGCAGCAGGCGCTGGCGCAGGAAGCCGAGTTTCCGCGCATCGACCCGCGGCGCGTCGGCCTGCGCCACCGCCATGTGGTTCATGCCACGCAGACGCGCCCCGACGTGCCGGGCTTCGGCGCGATTGCGCGCACCGATGTCGAAAGCGGCCGCAGCCAGCGCTTCAGCTACGGCGCCCAGGCCATGGTGGAAGAGCATGTCTTCGTGCCGGACGGTACCAAGCCGGGCTGGGTGCTGGGCACGGTGCTCGATTTCGGCCGGCAGAAGACCGTGCTGTCGTGCTTCGCGGCCGACCACCTGGCGGCGGGACCGGTGGCACAAGCCACCCTGCCCTACGCCCTGCCGCTGGGCCTGCACGGCGCCTTCGTGCCGGCCTGAAGCAGGCGTGAGCGCGCTCAGCCGCCCCACCAGCCTTCGGCAAAGCGCCCCTGCAGGAAGGCCACGAAGCCCGACACCTTGCCCGGCACCAGCTTGGGCGAGGGGAAGACGGCGTGGATCTCCTGCTCGGGCAGCTTATGGTCGCCGAGCACTTCGAGCACCTTGCCCGAGGCCAGCGATTCGCTCGCCACGTAGCGCGGCATGAGCGCAATGCCCAGTCCGTCGCGCGCCGCGGCCAGCACCGCGGAAAGGTTGTTGGAGCGAAAGCGCCCCGAGACCGGCACCGTCACCGGATCGCCCTTGGGCGTGTGCATGCGCCAGAACTCGTCGCCCACCACGCTGCTGTAGATGAGCGCCACGTGCGCGCTCAGGTCCTGCGCACGCCGGGGCGTGCCGTGCTTCTTCAGGTAGCCCGGCGCCGCGACCATGGCCCAGGGGTTGGTACCGAGGTAGCGCGCGCCCAGCGAGGAATCGGCCAGCTTGCCCATGCGGATGGCCACGTCGATGCCCTGCGCGATCAGGTCGACGTAGCGGTCCTCGAAGCTCAGGTCGAGCTGCACCTGCGGGTGCCGGCGCATGTATTCGAGCGCCAGCGGCACCACCACGCGGCGGCCGAAGGCCACCGAGGTGCCGATGCGCAGCAGCCCCTGCGCCTGGTTCTGGCGCAGCTGCACGATGCTCTCGGCCTCCTCGGCCTCGCGCACGATGTTCTTGCACTTCTCGTAGTAGAGCGCGCCCGGCTCCGTGAGGCTCACGCCGCGCGTGTTGCGGTTGAGCAGCCGCACCTTCAGCCGCGCCTCGGTGGCCGCGACCTGCTTGGTCACGGTGGGCTGCGTGGTGTGGAACTCGAGCGCCGCCTTCGAGAAGCTGCCGGTCTCGACCACGCGCACGAACATCTCCATTGCCAACAATCTGTCCATGGCCGGCATCGTAATCACTTATTCCAGCTTGGAATAGGTTTTATGGTCCGCAGCCGTCTTCTTCGAATGGTCTCCCCTTCCTACAGTGGACCTCACTCAAGGAGACAGTCCCATGGCAAAAATGAAAGCGGTCCAGGCCGCCGTGCTGGTGATGGAAAAAGAAGGCGTGACGCAGGCCTTCGGCGTGCCCGGCGCGGCCATCAATCCGATGTATTCCGCGCTGCGCCAGCGCGGCACCATCTCGCACATCCTCGCGCGCCACGTCGAGGGCGCCTCGCACATGGCCGAGGGCTACACCCGTGCCGTGGCCGGCAACATCGGCGTGTGCATCGGCACCTCGGGGCCCGCGGGCACCGACATGATCACGGGCCTCTATTCGGCCTGGGCCGATTCGATCCCGATCCTCTGCATCACCGGCCAGGCGCCGCGCGCACGGCTCTACAAGGAAGACTTCCAGGCGGTCGACATCGAGTCGATCTCCAAGCCGGTCACCAAATGGTCGGTCACGGTGCGCGAGCCCGGCCAGGTGCCGCAGGTGTTCCAGCAGGCCTTCCACCTGATGCGCTCGGGCCGCCCGGGCCCGGTGCTGGTCGACCTGCCTTTCGACGTGCAGATGGCCGAGATCGAATTCGACATCGACGCCTACCAGCCGCTCACTCCCTACAAGCCCGCCGCCACGCGGGCCCAGATCGAGAAGGCCATCGGCATGCTCCAGGCCGCCGAGCGCCCGCTGATCGTGGCCGGCGGCGGCGTCATCAATGCCGATGCGGCCGACCTGCTCGTGCGCTTTGCCGAGGCCACCGGCGTGCCGGTGATCCCCACGCTGATGGGCTGGGGCGCGATTCCCGACGACCATCCGCTGATGGCCGGCATGTGCGGCCTGCAGACCAGCCACCGCTACGGCAACGCGACGATGCTCGCGAGCGACTTCGTGCTGGGCATCGGCAACCGCTGGGCCAACCGCCACACGGGCTCGGTCGAGGTCTACACCAAGGGCCGCAAATTCGTGCACGTGGACATCGAGCCCACGCAGATCGGCCGCGTGTTCACGCCCGATTTCGGCATCGTGTCGGACGCCAAGGCCGCGCTGGAACAGTTCGTGGCCGTGGCCGAGGAAATGAAGGCCGCCGGCAAGCTGCGCGACCGCCGCGCGTGGGCCAAATCGTGCATCGAGCGCAAGAAGACCATGCTGCGCAAGACCAACTTCGACGATGTGCCGATGAAGCCGCAGCGCGTGTACCAGTGCATGAACAACAACTTCAGCAACGACACCTGCTACGTGAGCACCATCGGCCTCTCGCAGATCGCCGCCGCGCAGTTTTTGCACGTGTACAACCCGCGCCACTGGATCAACTGCGGCCAGGCCGGTCCGCTGGGCTGGACCATTCCGGCCGCGCTGGGCGTGCGCGCTGCGGACCCGGCGCGCAAGATCGTTGCGCTCTCGGGCGACTACGACTTCCAGTTCATGATCGAGGAGCTCGCGGTGGGTGCGCAGTTCAAGCTGCCGTACATCCACATCGTGGTCAACAACTCGTACCTCGGCCTGATCCGCCAGGCGCAGCGCGGCTTCGAGATGGACTACTGCGTGCAGCTCGCGTTCGACAACATCAACGCGGGGCCCGACGCGGGCATCGAGAGCAGCTACGGCGTGGACCACCTGAAAGTGGTCGAGGGCCTGGGCTGCAAGGCGATCCGCGTGAACAAGCAGGAAGAGATCGCACCGGCCATCCAGCGCGCCGAAGCGCTGATGGCCGAGTTCAGCGTGCCGGTCGTGATCGAGGTGATGCTGGAGCGCGTGACCAACATCGCGATGGGCACCGAGATCGACAACATCACCGAGTTCGAGCCGCTGGCCGAGCACCCGGCCGATGCACCCACGGCCGTCGCGGCCGAGATGCTGGACTGAGCAAGGAGAAGCACACATGCCCAAGTTCGCAGCCAACCTCACGATGCTCTTCACCGAGCTGCCGTTCATGCAGCGCTTCGAGGCCGCCGCCAAGGCCGGCTTCGAGGCGGTGGAATACCTGTTCCCCTACCCCTTCGAAAAGAAGGAGCTCGCGGCCGCGCTGCGCGCCAACGGCTTGCAGCAGGTGCTGCACAACCTGCCGGCCGGCGACTGGGACAAGGGCGAGCGCGGCATCGCCTGCCATCCGGATCGCACCGGCGAGTTCCGCGAAGGCATCGCCATGGCCATCGACTACGCCACGGCGCTCGGCTGCCCGCAGCTCAACTGCCTGGTCGGCAAGCTGCCGGCGGGCGTGGGCACCGAGGCCGCGCACAAGACGGTGGTCGAGAACCTGCGCCTTGCCGCCGGCGAGCTCGAGGCAGCCGGCCTGCGCCTGCTGATCGAGCCGATCAACACCTTCGACATCCCGGGCTTCTTCCTGACGCGCACCGACCAGGCCCTGGCGCTGATCGACGAGGTCGGTTCTTCCAACCTGCGGGTGCAGTACGACATCTACCACGCGCAGCGCATGGAAGGCGAACTGGGCAACACGCTCGCGAAGCACCTCGCGCGCATCGGCCACATCCAGCTGGCCGACAACCCCGGGCGCGGCGAACCGGGCACGGGCGAGATCAACTACCCGTGGCTCTTCAGGCACATCGATGCGATCGGCTACGACGGCTGGATCGGCTGCGAATACAAGCCGCGCACCGACACCGTGAACGGCCTCGGCTGGCGCAAAGCGCTCACGCAATAAAAGACAACTTCAAACCGGAAACAGAGACATGTCGCAATCGCAAAAAATCGGATTCATCGGCCTCGGCATCATGGGCGCGCCCATGGCGGGGCACCTGCTCGACGCCGGGCACCAGCTCTTCGTGAACACCCAGGGCAACACGCCCGAGCCCTTCATCTCGAAGGCCACCATCTGCGCCTCGGCGGCCGAGGTGGCGCGCCAGGCCGACGTGATCTTCATCATGGTGCCCGACACGCCCGACGTGGAGAAGGTGCTGTTCGGCGAGCCCGGCACGCAGGGCGTGGCCGAAGGGCTGAAGGATTCGCGCGGCAAGATCGTGGTGGACTGCAGCTCCATCGATCCGATAGCCACCAAGGGCTTCGCCAAGCGCATCATCGCGCTCGGCTGCGGCTACATCGACGCGCCGGTCTCGGGCGGCGAAGTGGGCGCCAAGGCCGCGAGCCTCACCATCATGTGCGGCGGCGACGAAAGCACCTTCGGCCAGGTGCGGCCGCTGCTCGAGAAGATGGGCAAGAACGTCACGCTGGTGGGCAACGTGGGCGACGGCCAGGTCTGCAAGGTGGCCAACCAGATCATCGTGGCGCTCAACATCGCGGCCGTGGGCGAGGCGCTGCTGTTCGCGTCCAAGGCCGGTGCCGATCCGGCCAAGGTGCGCCAGGCGCTGATGGGCGGCTTCGCGAGCTCGCGCATCCTCGAGGTGCATGGCGAACGCATGATCAAGCGCACCTTCGCGCCGGGCTTCCGCATCTCGCTGCACCAGAAGGACCTGAACCTCGCGCTGCAGAGCGCGCGTTCGCTGGGCATGGCGCTGCCGCAGACCGCGGGCGCGGCGCAGCTCATGAATGCCTGCGCCGCACTGGGCCATGGCCAGCAGGACCACTCGGCGCTGGTGCGCGCGCTCGAGGCGCTCGCGCAGCACACGGTCGCCCCTGACTGAAGCTCAGCTCTTTGCAGCCGCCTCGAGCGATTCCTTGAGGTTGCGCCGCCGCCATGCCCAGGTCTTCACGGCCTGCGGCAGGATCCCCAGGCAGGACGCGTAGTACGTCACCTTGAAGCCCCAGAAGCGCGGGCCGATGGGCGTGTTGCGGAACAGGTCGCCCGCCAATATGGACAGCAGCGCCTCCTGCATGCGCCAGATGTTGCGCGGCGCCATGAAGAGCCTGCGGATCGCGGGCGAGGTGATGCGGTAGATGAACCACGAGAACATCTTCGGCCCGTGCTTCATGATCTTCTCGTAGTGGCGGAAAGCCTTCTCGGCCTCCTTCATCTCGCCTCTGAGCCAGTGGTCGGCCGCGGTGGCGGCCTCGAATCCGCTGTTCATCGCCAGGTACACGCCCGACGAGAACATGGGATCGACGAAGGCATAGGCGTCGCCCACCATCATGAAGCGGTCGCCGCGGCAGAACCTGGAGTCGTAGGCGTAGTTGCCAGTGGAGGTGGCGCCCTCCATCAGCGTGGCGTTCGCAAGGCGCGCGGCCAGCTTGGGCGCGAGCGCAATGGTTTCCATCAGAAACTCTTCGAGCGAGCCCTTGCGGCGCTTGAAGTAGGCGGGCGAAGCCACGGCGCCCACGCTCACGGTGCCGTCCTTCAGCGGGATGTACCAGAACCAGCCATGGTCGAACCAGAAGAGCGAGATGTTGCCTTCGTAGCGGCCCGGCCGGCGCTGTGCATTCTCGAAGTGGCCGAACAGGGCCGCGCTCGCGTGCTTGCGGTTGCGCTGCTTGGCGTCGAACTGGTTCGACAGCAGCGTGTCGCGGCCGCTCGCATCGATCACGAAGCGCGGCCGCCAGCTGGTTTCGGTGCCGTCCTCGGCCTTGATCTTCACCAGCACGCGGTTGTCGGGCGTGCCCTTGCCGGCGTCCATGTCCACGCCTATGACGCGCTGGCCCTCGAAGGTGCGCGCGCCGCGCTTGCCGGCGTGGCGGAACAACAGTTCGTCGAATTCGGAGCGGCGCACGTGCACGGCATAGGGAAAGCTCTTGTCCATCGCCTGGCCGAAGTCGAAGTGGCTCGAATGGTCGTGCCATGGCGAGACGAACTCGGCGCCATGCTTCCTGAGGCCGATGGCCTCGACCTCGGTGCGCACGCCCAGGCGGTCGAACAGCGGCATGTTCATCGGCAGCAGCGACTCGCCGATGTGAAAGCGCGGATGGTGCGCCTTCTCGAACAGCACCACGTCGTGGCCCTTGTCCGCCAGCAGCGCGGCCACGGTGGAGCCCGCCGGGCCCCCGCCGATGACCACGACGTCGGGCTCTGTACTCGTGAAAGGTCCGGGCGTCATGCGCTCCCCTCCTGGGTCGTTCTTCGTTGTTGACGATGGCCGGCCGCAAGGCCGATGCATGCTGTGTCCGCCAAGCGTTAAAGCTTGGTAACAGCCGGGAGTTTAGCGAGTCGGCAGGCCGGGAATCCGCGCCCTTTGCACCAAAACCCGTGCCTGCCCGGAGAAGAAGCGGCGGCTTTTTGCGGTAGCCTCATTGCCCGTCAGAAACAAGGAGACTTTTCATGGCTGCTAACCTGTCACCCGCCGAAGAAGCACTTCGCGAAGCAGCGCGCGAATACCACCGCTCGCCCGTCAAGGGCAAGATTTCCATCAGCCCGACCAAGCCGCTCCTGAACCAGCGCGACCTGTCGCTGGCCTATTCGCCCGGCGTGGCCTACCCCTGCCTCGACATCGCGGCCGATCCGTCGATGGCGGCCGAGTTCACCGCGCGCGGCAACCTGGTGGGCGTGGTCACCAACGGCACCGCCGTGCTGGGCCTGGGCAACATCGGTCCGCTGGCCGCCAAGCCCGTGATGGAGGGCAAGGGCTGCCTGTTCAAGAAGTTTGCCGGCATCGACGTGTTCGACATCGAACTGGCCGAGAACGACCCCGACAAGCTGGTCGAGATCATCGCGGCGCTCGAGCCCACGCTGGGCGGCATCAACCTCGAGGACATCAAGGCGCCCGAGTGCTTCTACATCGAGCAGAAGCTGCGCGAGCGCATGAACATCCCGGTGTTCCACGACGACCAGCACGGCACGGCCATCATCTCGGCCGCGGCGCTCATCAACGGCCTCGAACTGGTCGGCAAGAAGATCGAGGAGGTCAAGATCGCCGTCTCCGGCGCTGGCGCGGCCGCCATTGCCTGCCTCGACGTGATGGTGGGCCTGGGCGCCAAGCCCGCCAACATCCATGCCTGCGACTCCAAGGGCCTGATCTACATGGGCCGCGCGGGCGGCTTCGACGACTCCAAGGCGCGCTACGCCCAGAAAGACACCGGCGCCCGCACCCTGGCCGACGTGGTGAAGGACGCCGATGTGTTCCTGGGCTGTTCGGCGCCCGGCGTGATGAGCGCCGAGATGGTGAAAACCATGGCCGGCCAGCCCATCATCCTGGCGCTGGCCAACCCCGAGCCCGAGATCCGCCCCGAACTCGCCAAGGCGGTGCGTCCCGACTGCATCATCGCCACCGGCCGCTCGGACTACCCGAACCAGGTCAACAACGTGCTGTGCTTCCCGTACATCTTCCGCGGCGCGCTCGACTGCGGCGCCAGCAAGATCACGGAAGAAATGAAGCTGGCCTGCGTGCGCGAGATCGCCGAGCTCACCAAGGCCGACATCAGCGAGGAAGTGGCCACCGCCTATGCCGGGCAGGAACTGTCCTTCGGGCCCGACTACATCATTCCCAAGCCCTTCGACTCGCGGCTCATCCTGCGCATTGCGCCGGCCGTGGCCAAGGCCGCGGCCGCCTCCGGCGTGGCCGCGCGCCCGATCGAGGACATGGATGCCTACCGCCAGCACCTTACGCGCTTCGTCTACCAAACCAGCATGTTCATGCGGCCGGTATTCAGCGCCGCCAAGATCGCGGCCGCCAAGCGCGTGGCCTATGCCGAGGGCGAGGACGAGCGCGTGCTGCGCGCCGCGCAGTGGGCCATCGACGAAGGCCTGGCCCAGCCCATCCTGGTGGGGCGCCCGGCCGTGATCGAGGCGCGCATCCAGAAGGCCGGCCTGCACATCCGCGCGGGCACCGACTTCGAGATCGTCAACCCCGAGGACGATCCGCGCTTTCGCACCTACTGGGAGACTTTCCACAAGGTCATGGGCCGCCGCGGCGTCACGCCCGAGGCCGCCAAGACCATGGTGCGCCGCTCCAACACCACCATCGCCGCGCTGATGATGCACCTGGGCGACGCCGACGCGATGATCTGCGGCCTAGTCGGGCGCTTCGACGTGCACCTGGAGCACATCCGCAACCTGATCGGCCTGAAGCGCGGCGCGCCGGGCTTCGCCACGCTCAACGCGCTCACGCTCGAGAAGCGCACGGTGTTCATCACCGACACCAACGTGAACGAGGACCCGAGCGCCGAGATGCTGGCCAGCATCGCCATGATGGCGGCCGAGGAAATCCGCCGCTTCGGCCTGCCGCCGAAGGTGGCCTTTCTCTCGCACTCGAACTACGGCACCTCGAGCCGCGGCTCGGCGCGCAAGATGCGGCTCGCGCGCGACCTGTTCGCGCAGATGGCGCCCGACATCGAGTGCGACGGCGAGATGCACGGCGACGCGGCGCTGTCGGAAGAAGTGCGCCGCACCGCGCTGCCCGAAAGCACGCTCACGGGCGAGGCCAACCTGCTGGTGTGCCCCAACCTCGACTCGGCCCACATCCTCTACAACGTGCTGAAGATGACGGGCGCCAACGGCATCACGGTCGGCCCGATCCTGCTCGGGGCCGCAGGCTCGGCGCACGTGCTCACGCCGTCGTCGACCGTGCGGCGCGTGGTCAACATGACGGCGCTCGCGGTGGCGAACGCGACGACCGCGCTCAAGTAGGCCACCCCCTCTCCCGTTGAAGCCGACGCCCCGCTGCAGCGCGCAGCGGGGCGTTTTTCATTGCGGCCCCGGCCGGTGCACGCACCGTTTTCGCCCGCTCATCATTTTTTTGGCTGGCATGCAATCTGCTAATACCCTGATCGGATATTTTAAATATCTTATTAATATATTTAAAGAAACCACGGTCCCCGTCCTTCGTCAACCTTCCCTTCCTCTCTTCTCACATGGCAGAACACGCCCTGGAACGCGGGAGCTTCTCCCGCCGGGTGCTCGATGCGTCCGACTTCGTGCTGCGCTGCGAGCGCCACCTGCTCTCGGCTCTGATGGGCCTGCTCATCGCGCTGGTGCTGCTGAACGTGGCCACGCGCTACGCCGGCGTGCCGATCTACTGGGTCGACGAAGCCTCGGTGTACTGCGTGGTGTGGCTCACCTTCATCGGCGCCTCGGCGATGACGCGGCTGCGGCTGGACTTTGCGGTGACGCTGCTCACCGACAAGCTCGGCGAGAAGGCCGTGCGCATCGCCAAGGCCACCGCCTCCGGCGGCGTGCTGCTGCTGGGCTTCGCGCTGCTGGCGATGTGCTGGCTCTACATGGATCCGCTGGGCATCGCGCGCTACGGTTTCGATGCCAAGGAGTACGCGGCCGAGTCCTTCAACTTTCTCTACACCGAGCGCACGCAGACGCTGAACTGGCCGACCTGGGCCATCCAGCTGATCCTGCCGGTGTTCTCGCTCACGCTCAGCCTGCATGCGCTGTCCAACCTCATCGAGGACCTCGGCCTGCAGCCCAGGCGCACGCACACCGAGTTCCACGTGACCAACGCTGACGCGGTGAACTGACATGCTGACCTCCCTCTTCTTCCTGGTGATCATGCTGGTCGGCGTGCCGATCGGCGCCTGCCTGTGCCTGGCGGGCATCGTCTACATCCTCAATTCCGGCGACACGGTGCTGTTCCAGTCGTTCCCGGTGCAGATGTTCGGCGGCGTCGACAGCTACAGCCTCATTGCGATTCCGCTGTTCATCCTGATCGGCGAGATCATGAACGGCGGCGGCATCACGAAGCGGCTGGTCGACCTCGCGCTGGCCTTCATCGGCTCGGTGAAGGGCGGGCTCGCCTACGTGAACATCCTGGCCAACATGCTGGTGTCGTCGATCATCGGCTCGGCCACCGCGCAGGTGGCCATCATGAGCCAGATCATGGTGCCCGAGATGGAGAAGCAGGGCTACGACAAGACCTTCGCGGCCGGCATCACGGTGTATGGCGGCATGCTGGGGCCGATCATTCCGCCCTCGGTGATGTTCGTGGTGTACAGCGTGCTCGCGCAGGTGGCGGTGGGCGACATGCTCATTGCCGGCATCATCCCCGGCGTGATCCTCACGGTGCTGTTCTTCATCGTGATCGCGTGCATGGGCTTCTTCTACAACTACCCGCGCACCGAGAAGCGCACCCTCCGGCAGCGCCTGCACACGATGCTCACGGCCTGCCCGACGCTGCTGATCCCGATCGTGATCGTCGGCTCCATTCTGGGCGGCTTCGCCAACCCGACCGAGGCGGCCGCTGTGGGCGCGGTGGCCGCGGTGCTGGTGGGCCGCTACGTCACGAAGGAATTCCGCTTCGCGATGATTCCGCAGATCCTGCTGAAGTCGGCGATCTATTCGGCGGTGGTGCTGTTCCTGGTGGCCGCGGCGGCCGTGTTCTCGTGGCTGCTGATCTACGGCAAGGTGCCGCAGGCCACGGCCGCATGGATCCAGACCGTGGCCAGGGACCCGATCGCGTTCCTGCTGCTCGTGAACCTGATCCTGCTGGTGATCGGCACCGTGATCGACGGCATTCCGGGGCTGATCATGACGGTGCCCATCCTCCTGCCCATCGCCACCGAGATCTACGGCATCGACCCGCGCCACTTCGGCGTGGTGGTGGTGATCAACCTCGTGCTCGGGCTGATGACGCCGCCCGTGGGCCTGAGCTTCTTCGTGGCCTCCGCCGTGACCGGCGCCAAGCCCGGAAAGATGTTCATCGTCACCCTGCCCTTCTTCCTGATCTGCTGCGCCGCGCTGGTGCTGCTGTCGCTGTTCCCGAGCCTGTCGCTCGCGCTCATCAAGTAAGCGCCGTCGCCCTCCCTTTCCCTTCTCAACCGGAGCCTCGCATGTCCCTCTCTCGCCGCAAATTCGTCGTCCAGGCCGCAGCCGGTACCGCTGCCGCGTCGTCCGCTCTCTTTTGCACCGTGTCGCGCGCGGCGGCCGCCAAGGAATTCCGCCTCGGCCTCATCACGCCGGCCGGCCACTCGTGGAATCGCGCCGCGGTGGGCTTTGGCGAAGCGCTCAAGAAGGCGACCGACGGCCGCCTGAGCGCCACGGTGTTCCATTCGGGCCAGCTGGGCAACGAGTCGGCGATGATGCAGCAGCTGCAGTCCGGCGCGCTGGACATGGGCTGGATCCAGGCCGCCGAACTCGGCTCGCGCGTGTCCAGCGTGGCGGCCATCAACGCGCCCTACCTCGTGCGCTCGACCACCAACGTGGCCTCGCTGGTGCGCACCCCCGCCGCGCTGAAGCTGCTCGACGTGCTGCCGCGCGAGACCGGCACCATCGGCCTGGGCTGGGGCATCACCGGCATGCGCGTGGTGTTCGCGACCAAGCCCATCGCCACGCCCACCGACCTCAAGGGCATGAAGCTGCGCATCAACCCGACGCCCGTATACCGCGACTTCTACCAGCTGCTGGGCGCCGCGCCCACGCCCATTCCGACGCCGGCCGTTTTCGACGCCATGTCGAACGGCCAGGTCGACGGGCTCGAAGCGGACATCGAGTTCTCGTGGAACCAGCGCTTCGACCGCGTCGCAAAAACAATGCTGCCGATGAATGCGCTCTTCATGCCCTTCGCGCCGCTGGTGTCGGGCCGCATCTGGAAAACGCTCGACGGCAAGGACAAGGCGCTCATCACCGACCTCGTCAAGCAGTCGCTCGATGCGCAGATCAAGGACATCGTGACCACCGAGCTCGGCCTGATCGACAAGTTCAAGGCCAGCGGCATCACGATCAAGAGCGATGCCGGCTACAACCCCGCGCCGGTCATCGCGGAGTTCGACAAGATCTGGCTGCCCAAGGCGCCGCAGATCGCGGAGCTGCGCAAGATCGGCGCGACGCTCTGAACCAGGCCGGTGCGCCGCCGCCCCATCGCGCACCACAACAGTTCCACGGAAAGGTTCGCACCAATCGCGTGCGGGCACCGTTTTTGCTTGAATGCAGAAGCATTCACCTCCAACGGATCCTGCATGAACAAGCGCCAACTGCTCCAGTCCTTCCTCGCCGCCTCGGCCCTGAGCTTCGGCCTCACCCCGGCCTTTGCCCAAGCCCCGACGCCGATCAAGTTCCAGCTCGACTGGCG
Organism: Variovorax sp. V93; assembly: GCF_041154485.1. NCBI lineage: Bacteria > Pseudomonadati > Pseudomonadota > Betaproteobacteria > Burkholderiales > Comamonadaceae > Variovorax > Variovorax sp. V93. The sequence goes on from NZ_AP028669.1 coordinate 4,130,994, forward strand.
CTTCGAAGGACCGGCCGCGCTGTTCCTGCATCCCGCCGCCAAGGGCTACTTCAAGGCCGCGGGCCTCGACGTGAGCATCGACGCGGGCAACGGCTCGGGCGGCACGGTCACGCGCGTGGCCTCGGGCGCCTACGACATGGGCTTTGCCGACCTGGCCGCGCTGATGGAATTCCACGCCAACAACCCCGACAGCCCGAACAAGCCGGTCGCGGTGATGATGGTCTACAACAACACGCCGGCCTCGGTCATGGCGCTCAAGAAGAGCGGCATCGCCAAGCCGGGCGACCTGGCCGGCAAGAAGCTCGGCGCGCCGGTGTTCGACGCGGGCCGCCGCGCGTTCCCGATCTTTGCCAAGGCCAACAACATCGGCGCGGTCAACTGGACCGCCATGGACCCGACGCTGCGCGAAACCATGCTGATGCGCGGCGACATCGACGCCATCACCGGCTTCACCTTCACCTCGCTGCTGAACCTGGAGGCGCGTGGCGCCAAGGCCGCCGACATCGTCGTGCTGCCCTACCCCGACTACGGCGTGAAGCTCTACGGCAACGTGATCATCGCCTCGCCCAAGCTCATCAAGGAGAACCCGGAAGCGGTGAAGAAATTCCTCTCGGCCTTTGCCAAGGGCGCGAAGGAAGTCATCGCCAATCCTGCCGTGGCCATCGAATCGGTCAAGGCGCGCGACGGCATCATCGACAGCAAGCTCGAGACCCGCCGCCTTCAGCTGGCCATCGACACCGTGATCAACAGCGCCGACGCGCGCAGCGAAGGCTTCGGCACGGTGAACGCCGGCCGCATGTCGCTGATGGCCTCGCAGGTGTCGGACGCGTTCAACACCAAGACCCGCGTGAGCCCCGACGCCGTGTGGACCGCCGCGCTGCTGCCGCCCGCGGCCGAACTCAACGGCGTCCTGCGCAAGTGATGCAGGCGGACGCATCGGGCGCGGCCGCTGCTCCCTTCGTCGACTTCCAGGACGTCTGGCTCGCCTACAACGAGGAGCTGCTGCGCGCCAACCACTTCGCGGTCGAGGCCATCGACCTGAAGGTCAAGCGCGGCGAATTCATCGCCATCGTCGGCCCCTCGGGCTGCGGCAAGTCGACCTTCATGAAGCTCACCACGGGCCTGAAGATGCCGTCGATGGGCAAGATCCGCATCGACGGCCAACCCGTGACCGGGCCGCTCAAGATCTCGGGCATGGCGTTCCAGGCGCCTTCGCTGCTGCCGTGGCGCACCACGGTCGACAACGTGCTGCTGCCGCTCGAGATCGTCGAGCCTTATCGCTCGAGCTTCAAGGCCAAACGCAAGGAATACGTCGAGCGGGCGCGCAAGCTGCTGCAGAAGGTCGGCCTTGCGGGCTATGAAGACAAGTTTCCATGGCAGCTCTCGGGCGGCATGCAGCAGCGCGCGAGCATCTGCCGCGCGCTCATCCACGAGCCCAAGATGCTGCTGCTCGACGAGCCCTTCGGCGCGCTCGATGCCTTCACGCGCGAGGAGCTCTGGTGCATCCTGCGCGACCTCTGGACCGAGCAGCAGTTCAACGTCATCCTGGTGACGCACGACCTGCGCGAATCGGTATTCCTGGCCGACACGGTGTACGTGATGAGCAAGAGCCCGGGCCGCTTCGTGGTCAAGCGCGAGATCGAGCTGCCGCGCCCGCGCGAGCTGGAGCTCACCTACACCAAGGAGTTCACCGACATCGTGCTGGAGCTGCGCGGCCACATCGGCGCCATCCGCAACACGGGCATCAGCGCGGCGCAGACGGCCGCCGCGGTGTCCCACTGAAGGCGCGCCATGAAGAACACCAAGCAAATCGAACGCTGGTCGCCCTGGCTGCTGCTGATTGCGGTGATCCTGCTGTGGCAGGTGATCTGCGCGGGCTTCGGCGTGTCGGACTTCATCTTTCCGAGCCCGCTGCGCATCTGGAACCAGTTCTGGGAGTTCAAGGAAATCATCGCGGGCCATGCGTGGCGCACCTTCTGGGTCACGATGGCGGGCTTCGGCCTGGCCATTGTGGTGGGCGTGCTGCTGGGCTTCGTGATCGGCAGTTCGCGCATCGCGTATGCGGCGATCTATCCGCTCATGACGGCGTTCAACGCGCTGCCCAAGGCGGCCTTCGTGCCGATCCTGGTGGTGTGGTTCGGCATCGGCGTGGGACCGGCGATCCTCACGGCCTTTCTGATCAGCTTCTTCCCGATCATGGTCAACATCGCGACCGGCCTGGCCACGCTGGAGCCCGAGCTCGAAGACGTGCTGCGCGTGCTCGGCGCCAAGCGCTGGGACGTGCTCATGAAGATCGGCCTGCCGCGCTCCATGCCCTACTTCTTCGGCTCGCTCAAGGTGGCGATCACGCTGGCCTTCGTCGGCACCACGGTGAGCGAGATGACCGCCGCCAACGAAGGCATCGGCTACCTGCTCATTTCAGCCGGCTCGGCCATGCAGATGGGCCTGGCCTTCGCGGGGCTGATGGTGGTGGGCGCGATGGCCATGCTGATGTACGAGCTCTTCAGCGTGATCGAGAAGCACACCACGGGCTGGGCGCACCGCGGCTCCCAGAACCAGTGATTCGCGCATGATCCACGGATGACCCACGAACAGATCATCCGCGCGCTTCGCCGCGCCAACGAGGTCGCCCGCCGCGCCATGGCGATGGGCCGCCATCCCTTCGGCGCGGTGCTCGTGGCGCCCGACGGCGAGACGATCCTGGCCGAGCAGGGCAACATCGACACGGTGAACCACGCCGAAGCCACGCTGGCGCGCCATGCGGCGCAGAACTGGCCGGCGGAGTACCTGTGGCAATGCACGCTGGTCACGACCTTCGAGCCCTGCGCGATGTGCGCGGGCACCAGCTACTGGGCGCACATCGGCCGCATCGTCTACGGCGCGGAAGAATCGGCCCTGCTCGCACTCACGGGCGACCACCCCGAGAACCCCACGCTGAGCCTGCCCTGCCGCGAAGTGTTCGCGCGCGGGCAGAAGAAGATCGAGGTGATCGGGCCGGTCGCCGAGGTGGCGGAAGAAATGATCGCCACGCACCGCGGCTTCTGGGAAGCGCGCGGGCATTGAAGCCGAGTCCGCCCGCAATGATCAGGGACGGTAGACGGCGGGATGCGACGCATCATGGTCGATCCCATAGAGACTCGTGCTCGCCTGTCCGTGAAGCAGCACCGGACGAACCCTTCGCCCCTGCAACAGCGTGCGCAGCGCATCGGCCATCGACTCGCCGCAAAGCCAGAACGCATCGTGGACCAGGCTGGCGCCGAACCACCGTCCCTTGCCGTCGATCAAGAGCAAGCTGTAGCCTTGGCCGACCTCCGCCACCGTGACGAGGTGCTCGCCGACGGTCGCTTCGTAGAGTTCGTGGCCCGAGTCTTCGAAGGGCTGCGACATGAAGTCGATGTCGGACGTTGGGCATTCCTCGCCTGCGCCCGGATTGAAAACCTTCAGACCCAGAAAGCTGGCCAGGATGCCTGCCGCAGGATGCCCTGCGGGAACGCCCTCGGGGACCGGCACCACCCTGCCGGGATACCAGCCAGCAGCAAGGAAGAAGGCTTGGAGGTCGGCTGGAACTTCGGGCATGGGGAGCAAGCAGATGGCCCTCGTGTATTGCGCGTAGCCAAAAAAAGCTCCGCGGCGCTAGGCCAGCAACAGCGTGGCCTCGTCGCGCCAGTAGGCCACGGCGGCCAGCCAGCCCTCCCACACGCAGCCGTTGCAGCCGCGCCCGCAGCAGGTGGTGGGCTCGGGCGGCGGCACGCGCAAGGCGAGCCGCTGCGCAGCGGCTTCCAACTGAACGGCCGCAATCAGCGCCTGTGCGCTGGCAAGGTCGACTGGAACGGGCAGGTCTTTGTCTGCAAACGACATGGGCTGGCAGCGGCGCCAAGGCGCCGCGCGGCATCGGGCTTGCGCCTTACCAGAAGATCCAGAGCGCGAGGCCGCCGAAGATCGACCATTTCACGAGGTAGTACACCCGCTTGTCCCAGGCCTTGAGGCGCTTGCCGATCACGCGGATCTGGTAGATGTACTTGAACGCACGGTTGATGCCGCCAGTCTTGTCGCCGGCATCATTGGGCGAGGCGGCGGCGGCCAGCAGGTTCTTCGCGAACCAGCGGTTCACGGCGCTGGCCCAGCGGTACTTCAGCGGGCGCTCGATGTCGCAGAACAGGATCACGCGGTCCTTGTCCGTCGTGTTCTCGGCGTAGTGGATGTAGGTTTCGTCGAACACCACGGCCTCGCCGTCGCGCCAGTGGTAGCGCTGGCCGTCCACGTCGATGTAGCAGCCCTCCACGCCCGGCGTCCACAGGCCCAGGTGGTAGCGCAGCGAACCGGCGAAGGGGTCGCGGTGGCGCACCAGGCGGCTGCCCGGTGGCAGCTCGGCGAACATGGCCGCCTTGATGGTGCCGATGCCCTTGAGCAGTTCGGTGGTGCGCGGGCACAGGATGGCGGCCGAGGGATGCGCCTCGTCATACCACTTCAGGTAGAAGCGCTTCCAGCCGCTTTTGAAGAAGGAGTTGAAGCCCACGTCGTTGAACTGGCTCGAGGCCTTGATGCTGCCGCCGTTGCGCATGGCGAGCGCCTCTTCGCGGATGACCTGCCAGTTCTCCTCGAGCACGCGCATTTCGGGAAACTGCGCGGGCGACAGGTACGGCGTGCTCGGCACCTTCGAGAAGATGTACATGAAGGCGTTCAGCGGCGCGAGGAAGGTCGAGTGGTCGGACAGCTGCCTGAAGAAGCGGTGCCGGACCTGGCCGCGGAAGTGAACGTAGAGCGCGCTGAGCGCGAAGATGGCGAGAATGACCCACTTCATTGGTGAAAGTGTCCTGTAGACGGCGCGGGGGTAGCCGGGTAGTGTAAATCGTTGCCCCAAACCTGGGCTGACCACGCCCTTTGCCCCCGTCCGGGACATGCCGGCCCCGCAGGCCGCGCCCTGCGCGGGTGGGCGCCGTCTCAGGCCCAGCCGGTCTCGATCTCGGTCTTCACCTCGGTCATGAGCCGGTGCACCGGGCACTTGCCGGCCACGCGCAGCAGCTCGTCGCGCTGCGCCTCGGTCAGCTCGCCGGTCACGCGCAGGCTCGACTTCAGCCGGTAGACGCCCTTGCGCTCCTCGCTGTCGTCGCGGTCGACGATCACCTCGATGTCTTCCACCGCCATGCCCTTGCGGCGCGCGTAGATCAGCACGGTGAGCGCCTTGCAGGCGGCCAGCGACGCGTCGTACAGGTCGTGCGGCTCCGGCCCCGCATCGCTGCCGCCGCCGGCCGGCGAGGCATCGATGGGAATCTCGTGGTTGCGGATCTTGAGAATGTGGCGCGTGCCCGTGATGCCGTCGCGCCGGACCGAGATGCTCATGCCGATGTCCTTGTGGGGTGTGGATGCCGGGCGCGATGTTAGCCCGCCACCCGCTTCAGCGGTCGACCGCGAGCATCAGCGTTTCCTTGATCTCCTCCATCACCACGTAGCTGTGCGATTCCGCCGCCACGGGCAGCTTCTTGAGGATGTCGCCCAGGAGGTGCCGGTACTCGCTCATGCCGCTCAGGCGTGCCTTCACAAGGTAGTCGAAGCTGCCCGAGACCAGATGGCACTCGAGCACCTCGGGCATGTGCAGCAGTTCCTTGCGCACCTTGTCGAACACCTCGCCCGACTTGGCCGAGAGCTTGATCTCCACGAACACCAGCAGCGTCTTGCCCAGCGCCTCGGGCGACACATGCGCGTGGTAGCCGCTGATGACGCCCTCGCGCTCCATGCGCTTCACGCGCTCCGCGCAGGGCGATGCCGACAGGCCGATGCGCTCGGCCAGTTCGGTCATGGAGATGCGGCCCTGGCGCTGCAGCAGGTCGAGGATCTTGCGGTCGATGCGGTCGAGTTCGGGCATTTCACTCCGGGGCTGGCAATTGGCTTGCTATCTGCAGTGAATTTCACTGTCAATCGTCAAAAAACAATGAAATCCACTGCATTGTGCACTTTAGATTCCACTCATCCACCTTCATTCGCGTAAATACCCATGAAAGTCATCGTTCTCGGCGGCGGCGTGATCGGCACCACCACGGCCTACTACCTCGCGCGCTCCGGCGCCGACGTGACGCTGCTCGACCGGCAGACCGGCCCTGCCGAGGAAACCAGCTTCGGCAACGCCGGGCAGGTGTCGCCGGGCTACTCGACGCCATGGGCGGCGCCCGGCATTCCGCTGAAGGCCATCAAGTGGATGTTCCAGAAGCACGCGCCGCTGTCGATCCGCCCCGACGGCACGCTGTTCCAGCTGCGCTGGATGGCCGCCATGCTGCGCAACTGCTCGCCCGAACGCTACGCGGTCAACAAGGAACGCATGATGCGCGTGGCCGAATACAGCCGCGGCTGCCTGCAGCAGCTGCGCGCCGAAACCGGCCTGCGGTACGAGCACCGCACCGGCGGCACACTGCAGCTGTTCCGCACCCAGGCGCAGCTCGACGCGGTGCAGCGCGACATCGCGGTGCTCGAGGAATGCGGCGTGCCCTACGAGCTGCTCGACCGCGATGCGCTCGCGCGCGTCGAACCCGCGCTCGCCGGCGCGCGCGACCGGCTCGCGGGCGGCCTGCGCCTGCCGAACGACGAGACCGGCGACTGCCATTTGTTCACCCGCGGCCTGGCTGACATCGCCCGCGGCCTGGGCGTGGATTTCCGCTTCGGCCAGTCGGTCGAAGGCCTCGAGATGGCGGGCGACCGCATCACGGGCGTTCGAACCAGTGCCGGCAAGATCCTCACGGCCGACCGCTACGTGATGGCCTTCGGCAGCTACTCGCGCGCCGCCATCGCATCGCTGGGGCTGGACATTCCGGTCTACCCCGTCAAGGGCTACTCGCTCACCGTGCCGCTGGTCGACGAATCGCTGGCACCGCAATCGACCGTGCTCGACGAAACCTACAAGGTGGCCGTCACGCGCTTCGACAACCGCATCCGCGTGGGCGGCATGGCCGAGCTCGGCGGCTTCGACCTGCGGCTGAACCCGCACCGCCGCGCCACGCTCGAGAAAGTGGTGAGCGACCTGTTCCCGGGCGGCGACCTGCCGCGCGCCACCTTCTGGACCGGCCTGCGCCCGATGACGCCGGACAGCACGCCCATCGTCGGCGCCACGCGCTATGCGAACCTGTTCCTCAACACCGGCCACGGCACGCTCGGCTGGACCATGGCCTGCGGCTCGGGCAAGCTCATCTCCGACCTCGTGACCGGACAGCGACCGGAGATCCGCACCGATGGCCTGGCGATGGACCGCTACGCGTCCGGCTCATCGCACGCGGCGCACCCGAACCCGGCCACGGCTCACGCCTGAGGCAGCGGCCGCTCAGGCAGCCTTCGCGATCGGAATCGTTTCGCTGGCCATGCCGCGGTAGACCTCGGCCTCGCCGTGCTTCGCCAGCAGCTGCATCAGGTGCTTGCGGATCAGCATGCCGGGCCGGTCCGACTCCATCGAATACTCCACGCCGCGCCGGCGCGTGTCGACCAAGGCATCGGGGTCGGTCGATTCGAGGATGTCCTTGTCCTCGCGCGTGACCGCCTCGTCGAAGTCGATCAGCATCTGTGCGGTGCAGTCGGCCTCGGTGTCGTTGCGGAACAGCCATTGGCACAGTTGCATGCGCCCGTCGTCGATGGGCGTGAAGCAGTTGATGATGATGTGTCGCACGCCGCTCGGGTATTCGATGTCGAGCCGGCGCGAGAACGGCAGGAAGTAGGCGTTGCGCATGTGGCGCGTGGTGATCGGCTCGGTCACGCCGCTGATGGCGTGGAACTTCACCGGGTTGGCCGCCTCGATCACCGTCTCGGCATAGAAGCCTGAATCGTTCTCGACCAGTTCGTACTTGCTCGGCTTCGGGCTCGCGGCCACGCCGAAGGTGGCGCGGTGCACGAAGCTGAAATGCGAGTTGTCGAACGAATTCTCGAGCGCGCGCATCGGGCTGGTCTGCCACTCTTCGTAGAACTGGAAGATGGTGCGGTAGCCCGGGTCGCCGAACTCCGGGATGGCGGGAATGTCGGCGATGGGCTCTTCCAGCGCCACCCATGCGTAGCCGTAGCGCGCGGTGCAGCGGTAGGCGGTGGTGCGGTACTCCGGCGAGATCTTGCGGTCGGCCTCGTACTGCGGAATGCGGATCACCTGGCCGCTGCGGTCGTAGGTCCAGCCGTGATAGCCGCACTGGATCGCGCCCTGCCCGCAGGCCTGGCCTTCGCCATCGACGCACCAGCCTTTCGACAGCTTCGCGGTGCGGTGGCAGCAGCGGTCGCGCAATGCGGCAGGCTGGCCGCCGGCATCGAGGAAGAGAACGATGTCTTCGCCCAGCAGTCTGAAGGGCCTCGGGCCGCTGGCCAGCTCGGTGAGCGGCATGACGGCATGCCAGAACTTGCGGAAGACGGGTTGTCGGGTGACGAGCATGCGTGGACTCCTTCTGTTGTTGCGCGTGGGTACGAACGAACCTGAAAGAGCAATTTCCTGCCGCGAGGGCTGAACGCTTCTACTCTGCGCCACCTGCCATGCAAATTGCGCGCCTGCATTGTGGCGCAGGTCGGCCGCGCCTCCAAGCACGCGGCCCGCCCTGGCATGGCTCGTGCATCGGCTCCCGCAAGAGTAGAAGCGTTCAGCAGCGCACGCACCACCGTTGTGCGCCCGCCCGGAAATTGCTCTTGAAGTGCCTTCCGCCGTGTGCGGAGGGATTCAAGACCCGAGGATTCCGAGGCCCCACATGCAACGTCGATTCTTTCTTGCGGCCAGTGCCGCCACCCTTGCCGCTCCCGCCGTCTTCGCCCAGGGCGGCGGCAAGCCGACCCCGCTCAAGTTCACGCTCGACTTCCGCATCAACGGCCAGACCGCGCCCTTCTTCCTGGCGCACAGCAAGGGCTACTACAGGGACGAAGGCCTCGACGTGAGCATCGACACCGGCGCCGGTTCGGTCGCTTCCATCACGCGCATCGCGAGCGGCGTCTACCAGATGGGCCTGGGCGACATCAGCTCGCTGGTCGAGTTCAATGCGCAGAACCCCGGCACGCCGATGGTGCAGGCCGTGTACCAGTACTACAACCGCGCGCCCTTCGTGATCATCGGCCGCAAGGACCGCGGCGTCACGGCCGAGTTCAAGAGCCTCGCGGGCAAGAAGGTGGCGGCCGCGGCCGTCGAATCGACCCGCCGCGCGTGGCCGATGGTGGCGCGCAAGCAGGGCATGCGCAGCGACGCCTTCCAGTGGCAGACCACCGACTTCAGCGCGCGCGACAACGTGATGGTGCGCGGCGACGTCGACGCCGCCACCTACTTTCATGATTCCGCCATTTCGCTCTTCGCGCGCATGAAGCAGGAAGAACTGTCGGTGCTCAAATATGCGGACGCGGGCGTCAACCTGTATGGCAACGCCATTCTCGCGAGCAGCAACATGATCGCGCAGAACCCCAGGGTGGTTGCGGCCTTCCTGCGCGCCACCAACCGCGCCATCGTCGAGACCTTTGCCAACCCCGCGCCCGGCATCGCGGCCATGCGCCAGCGCGAACCCATCCTGGACGAAAGGATGGAGCTTGAACGCTGGAGTGTCACGGCGCAATATGTGGGTGCCGCGGATACGCGCAGCCATGGCCTGGGCGACATCAGGAAGCTCACGCTCGAGCAGCAGGTCGACGAGGTCGCCGACGTATTCGGCCTCAAGGTCAAGCCCTCGTCCGACGCCATCTTCAACACCTCGATGCTGCCATCGCGCAGCGAACGCATGATTTCCACCAAGGCATGAACTCCAGCAACATCAACCTCCATTCAACCCTCCCCGAAGAAGCCACGCTCGACGAACGCGACGGACGCTACCTGCGCAAGGCCATCGTCTGGTCGCATGCGGCGCGCCGCCGCGGCAACCGGCCCTTCGGCTCGGTCATCGTCTCGGCCGCCGGCGAAGTGCTCGCCGAAGCCGGCAACAGCAACACCGAGACCGGCGACTGCACCGCGCATGCGGAAGTGAACGCGCTGCGCGCACTCGCGGGGCGCGGCCTCACGCGCGAAGAGCTCGCCGGCGCCACCATCTACGCGTCGGGCGAGCCCTGCGTGATGTGCGCGGGCGCCATCTTCTGGTCGAACATCGGCCGCGTGGTGTTCGGCATCGACGCCGAGCGGCTGCGCGTGTTCCGCGGCGAACGGCAGGACCAGCGTGATGCGGAGCTGTCGTGCCGCGACGTGTTCCGCGCCTCGCCGCATCCGATCGAATGCATCGGACCCGCGCTGCTCGACGAGGCCAGTGCTGCACACGACGGCGCCTGGGCCAGCTAGCCGCTCGGGGCGGGGCGAATAGACTCGTTGGATGTCCTGGCACGCCCATCTTCATCTCGACTACCGACAGGAAGCCGCCCGCAGCGTCGCGCGCTTTCGCCATGACGGGCCGCTGCGCATCCTGCAGAGCCTCTATCCCGAGGGCGATGCGATCTGCCACAACGTGCTGGTGCATCCGCCGGGCGGACTGGTGGGCGGCGACACGCTGGACATCGACATCGAGGCAGCCGGCGCAAGCCATGGGCTCATCACCACGCCCGGCGCCTCGCGCTTCTACCGCTCCGAAGGCGAACTCGCGCTGCAGCGCACGCGCATCCGGCTTGCCAAGGGCGCGCGGCTCGAGTGGCTGCCGCTGGAGGCCATCTGCTACAGCGGCTGCCGCGCAGAGAACCGGCTCACCATCGAGGCCGAGCCCGGCGCCGAGATGATCGGCTGGGACGTGACGGCCCTCGGCTTGCCGCATGCCAATCAGCCATTCGAACGCGGCACCTACCTGCAGCACATCGAAGTGCCCGGCGTCTGGCTGGAGCGCGGGCGCATCGACGCGGCGGACCAGCGGCTGCTGCAGAGCCCGCTGGGCTTCGGCGGGCATCGCTGCATCGCGTCGCTGTTCTTCGTGTCGGGCTCGCCGGCCGCGCGGGCGCGGCGCGAGGCGCTGCTTGCGCTCGCACGCACCGCCATCGATGCGCACGGGCTGCAGCAGAGCGCCGGCGCAACCAGCCCGCATGCGGAGATCGTCGTGCTGCGCGTACTGGCGCCCGTGGTGGAGCCCGCGATGCAGCTGCTGCGGCAGGTGTGGCAGGCATGGCGCGCGGAGCTGTGGCAGTTGCCGGCGAGCTCGCCGCGCATCTGGGCGACCTAGCGTTTCAGGCCGGCATGTCGGTGCGCGGCAGCCGCAGGTGCTTCTTCAAGGTTTCGAACACCTGCCGCGTGACCGGGTTCACCACGTGGCTGCGCACGTACAGGTAGTAGGCGAGGTCGGGCAGGCGCGGCATGCCGTCGCCGGCGCCCAGCACGCGCAGGCCGGCGTCGAGCTGCTCCACGCCGCGCGCCGTCACGCCGAGGCCGGCGCGCAGTGCGGCCTTGATGCCGATCAGGCTCGACGAGGTGTAGCGCGGCGTCCAGGCCACGCCCGCGGCATCGAGCGCCTCGTGGCCGATGCGGCGAAAGATGCTCGGGCCGTCGGCCATGATCAGCGGCACCGGCTTGGACGGGTCGTGCACGTAGCTCGCGGCGCACAGCCACACGGTGGGCGAGTTGCGCAGCACCACGCCCTCGAACTGCGATTGCGCATCGGCGCGGTTGGAGATGATCATGTCGACCTCGCCGCTCTTGAGCGAAGTCATGAGGTAGGGGCTGCGGCCGATGTGGATGTCCAGCTGCAGCAGCGGCGAGGTGCGCGCCACCTCGGTGAGCAGCAGCGGCAGCATGGTCTCGGCCACGTCGTGCGGCGCGCCGATGCGCAGGTTGCCTTCGAGCTCGCCCTGCCGCAGGCTGCGCAGTGCCTCGTCGTTGAGCGCGAGCAGGTGGTGCGCATAGCTCAGGAGCCGCTCGCCATGCTCGGTGAGTCGCTTCTGCCGGCCCTGCTTGGCGAACAGCGCGTGGCCCGCCTGCTCTTCGAGCCGCTGCATCTGCTGCGTGACGGCCGACTGCGTGCGACCCAGGTGCACGGCCGCCGCGGCAAAGCTGTGGTGGCTGACGACAGCCGCGAAGGAGCGCAGCAGTTCGAGATCGAGCGTGGACATACATTAATTTTATTGATGTATTTCTTGCGCGAGATGGATTGTCGTGTCACGCCCCGGTCACTACAGTGAATGCAACCACGACAAGCATCCCCACTGGAGAATCTGCATGAGCACCCTGTCCGACCAACGCCGCGAGGCGGTTGCCGCGTCCATCGCCCGGATGAAGAAAGCCATTGGCGGCGCTGAACCAACCCGAGAAAAGCTCGATGCGGTGCTCGAAGCGCTGCAAGGGCTGGCCGCGCGCACCGACTACTGGGGCGCCGCCGACTTTCCGGCGCCGGAGGCCGGCGAGCACCAGGCCCGCTACCTGATAGCCGAAGACCCGGACCAGAGCTACGCGCTCTACCTCAACGTGATGCGGCCGGGCAAGAAGATCGTGCCGCACAACCACACCACCTGGGCCTGCATTGCCGCGGTGGAAGGCACCGAGCACAACCGCGTGTACGAGCGGCGCGACGACGGCTCGGTGCCGGGCGTCGGCAAGCTCGAGGAAACCGCGCTGGTCGTGGTCGCGCCCGGCCAGGGCATTGCGCTGATGCCCGAGGACATCCACTCGGTCGAGATCCAGGGCGACCAGGTCATCCGGCACCTGCACATGTACGGCCGGGCGCTCGAGACGCTGAACCAGCGCACCGCGTACGACCTGGCGGCCGGCACGTACCAGACGATGGGCATCGGCGTGCAGACGCGCCGCTAGGCTCCTCTTTCAACCTCGTCTTCGTTCATGCGGACCGTGCGGCGCGCGGCCCCGCAGGACCGCGTTCGTTCCAACGGCTTGCTTCCCATGACCTCCTTCATCGATCCGAAGACCCTCAAATCCTGGCTGCACGACGGCGGCGAGATCGCGCTGCTCGACGTGCGCGAGCACGGCCAGTACGGCGAGGCGCACCTGTTCTACGGCATCCCGCTGCCCTTCAGCCGGCTCGAACTCGATGCGCCGCACCTCGTGCCGCGCCGCAGCGTGCGGGTGGTGGCATACGACGGCGGCGAAGGCGACGTGGCCGAACGCGCCGCCCGGCGGCTTGCCGTGCTGGGCTACACCGGCGTGCACGTTCTGCAGGGCGGCACCCGCGCCTGGAAGGCCGCGGGCCATGCGCTCTTCGCGGGCGTCAACCTGCCTTCGAAGACCTTCGGCGAGCTGGCCGAAGAGGCCTACCACACGCCCCGCGTGAGCGCCGACCAGCTGGCCGAGATGCTCGCGCGCAAGGAGAAGGTGGTGGTGCTCGACGGCCGGCCGGTGAGCGAGTTCCACAAGATGAACATCCCCACGGCCACCTGCTGCCCCAACGGCGAGCTCGCCTACCGCGTGCGCCGGCTGGTGCCCGACACCACCACGCCCATCGTCGTCAATTGCGCGGGCCGCACGCGCAGCATCATCGGCGCGCAGACGCTCATCAACCTGGGCCTGCCCAACCCCGTCTACGCGCTGGAGAACGGCACGCAGGGCTGGTACCTGAACGACCACGCGCTGGAGCACGGCAGCACGCGGCGCTATGCGGACGACAGCGGAAACACCGACCTGCGGCCGGCCGCCAAGGCGCTGGCCGAGCGCTTCGGTGTGCCCACGGTCACGGCGCAGACCGTGCAGCAGTGGGCCGGCGACGGCAGCCGCAGCCTGTTTCTCTGCGACGTGCGCACGCCCGAGGAATTCGCGGCCGGCACGCTGCCCGGTGCGCAGCACACGCCGGGCGGGCAGCTGATGCAGGCCGGCGACCAGTACTTCGGCGTGCGCGGCGCGCGGCTCGTGCTGTTCGACAACGACGGCGTGCGCGCACCCACCGTGGCGCACTGGCTGCGGCAGATGGGCCACGAGGCGAGCGTGCTCGAAGGCGGACTTGCGAGCGGGCTGTCGCTGGCGCCCGCCGCCGTGACGCCCGCGCCCGCGCTGGCGACGATCGACGCGCAGGCGCTGGCCGCCCGCCTTGCGCAAGGCAACGTGGCGCTGGTCGACCTGCGCCCGAGCATGCAGTTCCGCGCCGGTCACATTCCGCAGGCGCGCTGGTCGATACGCCCGCGCCTGGCCAACGACCTGAAGTCCGAAACGCGCCAGCTCGTGCTGGTGGCCGACGACGCTGCGCTCGCCGCCTGGGCCGCGGCGTCCGAACTGGCCGGCCGCTCGCCAGCCCCGTTGCTGCTCGAAGGCGGCATGGCCGCATGGCGCGCCGCGGGCCTGCCGGTGGAAGCCACGCCCACCCTGCCCGCCGACGCGGACTGCATCGACTACCTGTTCTTCGTGCACGACCGCCACGACGGCAACAAGGAAGCGGCGCGCCGCTACCTGGCGTGGGAGACCGGCCTGGTCGCGCAGCTCGACGCGCAGGAGCGCTCGGCCTTCAGGCTGCCGGCCGCTTCCGCCGCGCGGCACGTCTAGCTCCCCCGGTTTCGCCTTCTCCGTTCGTCGTTGTCAGTTCCTATTCCAGGAGTCCCGTCATGTCGTCTGTCCTTCGCATTCCGAGTCTTGCCCGTCTTTCGGTCGCTGCCGCATGGCTCGCGGCCATGGCCCTGCAGCCTGCCGCGGCCCAGCCGCTGCCCGCGCGCAACGGCTTTCCGTCGCAGCCCGTGAAGTTCGTCTCGCCCTTTCCTCCGGGCGGCGGCAACGACGCCACGGCCCGGCTGGTGACCACGCGGCTGCCGGAAATCATGGGCCAGGCCGCAGTGGTGGACAACCGCGGCGGCGCAGGCGGCAACATCGGCGCCAAGTCGGTGGCCGAGGCCAAGCCCGACGGCTACACCGTGCTGACCTCCCAGGTGTCGATCATGGCGGTGAACCCATCGCTCTACTCGGCGCCGGGCTTCGACCCGATCAAGAACTTCGTGCCGATCACGCAGATCAACGCGGCGCCGCTCGCGCTGGTGGTGGAGGCCCATTCGCCCTACAAGACCTTCGCCGACCTGGCCGCGCGCGCCAAGGCCAGCCCCGGCAAGGTGACCTATGCCACGCCGGGCAACGGCACGCTCTCGCACCTGGTCGGCGTGGTGCTGCAGAAGGACAGCGGCGTGGACATGACGCACGTGCCCTACAAGGGCGCCGGCCCCGCGCTCACCGACCTGCTCGGCGGGCAGGTCGACGTGCTCGTGACCTCGACCTCCTCGGTCGCGGGCATGGTGCAGAACGGCAAGCTGCGCGTGCTGGCCGTTACCAGCCCGCGCCGCATCGGCGTGTTCGCCAAGGTGCCCACTCTCGAGGAACTGGGCTATGCCAATGCCCGCTTCGAGGACTGGTACGGCTTCTTCGCGCCAGCCGGCACGCCGCCCGAGCGCGTGGCCTACCTGAACGAAGCCATCGTGCGCACGCTGCGCCTGCCCGAAGTGACCAAGCTCGTGAACGACGGCGGCAGCGAGGTGGTCGCCAACACGCCCGAAGCCTTCGCCGCGCAGCTGCGGCAGGACATCGACCGCTGGTCGCGCATCGTCAAGCTGTCGGGCGCAAAGGCGGATTGACGCACCATAGAGGCCCGTGCCCGCTGGAACACACCATGTCCGATTCGCCCAAAGACACCGCAGGCCAGTCCCTCGACACCCGGCTCGCCCACGCCGGCAAGGCTCCGGCCTACTTCGGCGGCTCGCCGGTCAACACACCGCTGGTGCGCGCGAGCACCGTGCTGTTCGACAGCGTGGCCGCGATGCGCGAGACGCGCGCGCGCCGCGGCGAAGAGCGCGCCTTCAGCTACGGCGCGCGCGGCACGCCCACCACCTTCGCGCTCGAAGATGCGGTGAGCGAGCTCGAAGGCGCCCACCGCACGCGCCTCTTTCCCACCGGCCTTGCCGCCATCGGCATGGTGCTGCTGTCGTATCTGAAGCCCGGCGACCACGTGCTGATGTCGGACAGCGTGTACGAGCCGGCGCGCAAGCTCGTGCATTCCTTCCTCGATCCCTACGGCATCCGCTGCAGCTTCTTTGCCGCGGACGGCCGCGGCATCGAGGAACTGTTCGAGCCGAACACGAAGCTCGTGTATGCCGAATGCCCCGGTTCGCTGGTCTACGAGATGTGCGACCTGCCGAAGCTGGCCGAACTGGCGCATGCGCGCGGCGCGCTGGTTGCCGCGGACAACACCTGGGGCTCGGGCGTTCAATACCGGCCGCTCGCACTGGGCGCCGACATCTCGCTGATGGCCGCCACCAAGTACCTCTCGGGCCACTCCGACGTGATGATGGGCACCGTCGCCACCACGCGCGAAGCCTGGCAGCCGCTCAACGAGCGCTGCGACGCCTTCGGCATGACGGTGAGTCCCGACGATGCCTGGCTGGTGCTGCGTGGCATGCGCACGCTGTCCGCGCGGCTGCAGATGCACGAGCGGCATGCGATGGAGGTGGCGCACTGGCTGCAGGCGCGGCCCGAGGTGGCGGCCGTGTTCTGCCCCGCGCTGCCGCAGCATCCGGGCCACGTGCTCTGGCAGCGCGACTGCCGCGGCACCAACGGGCTCGTCTCGTTCGAGCTGCAGCCGGGCATCGGCAACGCCGCGGTCGAGCGCTTCGTCGATGCGCTGTCGCTGTTCGGCCGGGGCTCGTCCTGGGGCGGCTATGAAAGCCTGGTGGCCTGGGCCGACATGCGCGCGGCCCGCAGCGTGACCGACTGGAGCGCGCGCGGCGCGGTCATCCGGCTGCACGTGGGGCTCGAGGCGCCTTCGGACCTGCTGCGCGATCTCGAAGGCGGCTTCGCGGTCCTGGGTGCCGGCTGAAGGCAGCTGCGCTGCGGCTCAGGCCGCGACCGGCTCGGGAAGAATGGCCGTCAGCGCGAAGTCGACCAGATGGAGCCAGGTCGCTTCGAGCCCCATGATGCTGTGGTGGTCGGAGCCGGGCACGGTCTGCACGCTGATGGGCGTGGGCCAGGCGGCGATGAGCTTCTGCGAGCGCTCGGGCAGCACCACGTCGTCGCGCTCGGCCAGCAGCACCTGGGTCTTCGCGGCCACTTCCTTGCAGTGCGTGAGCGAGTCGAAGCGGTGGCGCAGCAGGAGTGCCAGCGGAACCAGCGGAAAGCGCCTCTTGGCCACTTCGAGCATCGAGTCGTAGGGCGTGACCAGCTGCAGGCTCGAGAAGTCCTGCTGCGCCACCAGCTGGATGGCCACGCCCGTGCCGAGGCTGCGGCCGACCACGTGCAGGCGCGCCTGCGGAAAGGCCTTGCGCAGGTGGTTCGCAAACTGGATCGCATCGGCCACGGAGGCGATCTCCGAGGGATGCCCTTCGGAGTCGGCCACGCCGCGGTAGTTGACGGCCGCAAATCCGAAGCCCTCCGGCAGCCAGTGCAGCGCCTGCGCGGTGGCGCGAACGTCCTCGCCCCGGCCGGCAAAATAGATGAACAGGTCCTGCAGCGCGTCTTCGCCCTGCGGGTGATAGACATAGCCGCGCACCATGCCGCCCGGCACGGTGTGGGAGTAGGTGGAGAAATCGTCGGACAGGTGGACGACCGGCAGTTTCCGGACGTTGAAGAGGATGTGCCCCTGCCGCGCGGCCAGCAGGGTCCAGTACGCCGCAATGCCGCCAATGGCGGCGGCCGAGGCCGAGAGCGCGATGCGAAAGGCTTTGGAAGATGACAAGGTGTGCTCCCGCCTACTTCCTGCAGTCGCCGCCGACGGACACCGTGCCGTCCTTGCACTCCGTCAGTATCTCTTCGCCGGCCGGGCCCGCGCCCGGGCGCGCCGGGGCCGCGCCTGCTGCGGGTGCGCCTTCGCGCTGGTAGACGATCTTCTTGCTGCCGAGATCGCAGCTGCCCACCACCTGTCCGGCCGCTTCTGCATTGGCATCGACGGTGACGACGGTAAAGCGCGTCACGCCGGCCGCGGCAATCTTCGCTTCGATCTGGGTGCGCAGGGCTTCGCAGTTTTCGGCGCCGTGGGCGGCGCCCGCGAGGGCAAGCGCCATGGGAATCAACCAGGGTTTCATGATGAATCGGCCTCGCAGCGGAGGGTATGGCAAACGAAGAGTCTAGCCCTTCATTTTCCAGCGACGCATCCTCGCGCACCATGCGGTAACCAGGCGTCACCGCCCGCACAGCGCATTCGCAGGCTCAGCCGCAGGCGTTCCTGCCGGCCGGGGATTGGCGCAGCCTGTTGAGGAACGCGAGCTGGACCCTGGCCGTCTCACTGCCCTGCGAGGCGGCGCGCAGCATCCACTCGCGGGCCTCGCAGCGGTCGGCCCTGATGGCAGGGCCGTACAGTGTCGACCCCGCCAGCAGCACCATGCCCAGCATCTCCTGCGCCTCGGCGTGGTCCTCGGCCGCCGCTTGCCGAAGCTGTTCGAGCATCGAGCGGTAGTCGCGTGCCGCCTGCGCTTCCAGTGCCAGCTGGAAGCGCTGCTCGGCATGCAGCACGACGCCCGCATCGGGCGGCTGCGCCGCGGAAAGCGCCGCTGCGAGGCACAGGGCGCCCGACAGCCCGATGCGCCAGCGCAGCGACCAGCTTGCGATTTGATTCGATTCGGATGCCATCGGCGTTCTCCACCATTCAGTTGCGTGGAGGCCATCGTGGCAGCAGGCGCTTGCAAAAAGAAACTGGATTTCGCGCAGCCAGGCTCAGCCGGGGCCTGAGCCCTTGCGAGTCATCCTCTTCAGAACTTCGCGGTCAGCGCCACCTGCAGCTCACGTCCCGGCCCCGGCATGATCAGGTTGTCGACGCTGCCGTGCGCGGACACGTAGTATTTCCGGCCCGTGATGTTCTTCAGGTTGACCGAGAGCTCGTAGCGCTCGGTCCTGTAGCTCGCGGCCAGGTCGGCCGTGACGTACGAAGGCAGCGTCACCAGGTTGCTGAGCGAGGCATAGCGCGCGGCCACGTAGTTCACGCCGCCGCCCGCGCTCAGGCCATGGCCCAGGTCCTTCATGAGCCACACGAAGGCCGAGTGCCGCGGCGTGAGCGGCGCCACCTTGCCCTGCACCGGCATCGCGGCGCCGACGGGCAGCTGCAGCGAACTCACGGTGGCCAGCGACTTGACCATGCGGCCGTCCAGGTAGGCGTAGCCCGCGCTGACGTCCCAGCGCCCCGGCAGCTTGCCGGCCAGCGCCAGCTCCATGCCGTTGGTGCGCTGCGTGCCCACGTTGATCTGCCGTGCCGGATTGGACGGATCGGTGTTCTTGATGCCCGAGCGCTCCAGGTTGAAGACCGCGGCCGTGAAGTTGAGCGCGCCGTCCAGGAAGTCGAGCTTGGCGCCGATCTCCTTGTTGACGGTGATCTCGGGATCGTTGGCCGCGTTGTTGGCCGACAGCGCGAAGGTCTCGGCCGAAGGCTGGAACGAGCGGCTGTACGAGACGTAGTAGGACTGCGAGTCGCTCGGCTGCCAGACCAGGCCCGCGCGCGGGCTGAACTTGCGGTCGGTGCGCGAGAAGGGGGCCAGCGTGCGCTCGAAGGAAGTCTCCTGGCGGAAGTCGTCGTAGCGTCCGCCGACGAGCGCCTTCCACTGCGGCGCCAGCGTGATCTGGTCCTGCGCATAGAGCGCAGCCGTCTTGAAGGCGGTGTTGCTCGGAATCGCGCTGCTGGCCAGGTAGCTGGCGAGCGGAATGGGCGGCGGCGCGGAGACCGGGTTCAGGATGCTCACGCGCTCGAAGCCGGTGGCCGAGGACACCGTGTACGCGCGCTTGTCCTGCTTGCCCAGCTCGGCGCCGATCAGCCATTCCTGCTTGAAGCCGCCGAGCTCGTTGCGCCATGTCAGGTCGGTCTGGTTGAACCAGCCGCTCTCGTCGCGGTCGACGAAGCCGCGGGTGCGGCCCACGGTCATGCGCACCGGGTCGGTGGTGCCGCTGGGCAGGGTGTTGAAGCGGTCGAGCTTGTAGCTGTAGTAGCGCGTGGTGTTGCGCAGGCTCAGCGTGTCGCTGAAGCGGTGGTTGAGCGTGGCGGTGAAAGACTGCACGCGCGTGGTGGTGGTGTCGTCGCGCTTCGCGAAGGCCGAGCCGTAGTAGGTGCCGATCGGCACGTTCACCGGGCGGCCGTTGAGCGCCGGAATGCCGAAGTCGGTCAGCCGCTGGTCGTAGGCATTGGTGTACTGCAGCAGCAGGTCGGTCTGCGGGCTGAATTTCATAGCCAGCGAGGGCGCGATGCTGTAGCGGTCGATGAACTGCTGGTCGCGATAGCTGCCCGACTTTTCGCGCGCCACGTTGAGGCGGAAGGCCATGTTCTCGCCGATGGGGCGGTTGAGGTCGGCCGTGAGCCGCTTGAAGTCGTGGGTGCCCAGGCCCAGCGACACTTCGCCGAAGGGACGTTCGAAGATCGGCTTCTTCGTCACGCGGTTGATCAGCCCGCCCGACGAGCCGCGGCCGTACAGCACGGCGGCCGGGCCCTTGAGCACCTCGATGCGCTCCGTGTCCGACAGGTCGCGGAAGTAGAGCGCGTCGTCGCGCACACCGTCCACGAACCAGTCGGCGATGGCGGTGAACCCGCGGATGACCACCTGGTCGCGCTGGCCGTCGCCGGCGTTGAAGGAAACGCCGGGCGCATTGCGCAGCGCGTCCTGCATGGAGGTTGCGCCTTGGTCGCGCAGCAGTTGCGCGGGCAGCACGTTGACCGCCTGGGGAATGTCGCGCAGCGGCGCGCTGCCCTTGGTGGCCGTGCTGCCGACCGAGGGGGCATAACCGGGCTCCTGCTCGGAGGTGACGGTGATCTCCTTGAGCGTGGCCTCGGAGGTCTGGGCCTGGGCGGCGCAATGCAGTGCGGCGAGCGTGGCAAGAAAGAGCGGCGTGCGGCGCAGACGAAGACGCACGGCATGCGGGCGAACGGACATGGAGAAATTCCCTCAGGGCGATTTTTTCGAAATCGCGAAGCGCCATGCAGCCGCTCCATCGATCGGATGGAGAAACCGCATGCGCCCTGCCTGGAGAAATCTGGGTTGGGTGCCTTTGCCGGCCCGCCCCGGCACATGGCCGAGGCGTCTCGCAGCAAAAGAGTCGCTTCGCGCGACCGACGGGGATTCTAAATGCCGCCGCCGCCCTTCAGCAGCAGCGCCCCTTGCCCCCGCCGTAGCGCGCCTCGAGCCGCTCGCGGAAGAAGGCCTCGTAGCTCATCGGCGGCTGCTCGGGGTGCGTGGCCGCCATGTGGGTCAGGTAGGCGTCGTAGTCGGGCAGCCCGACCATGAGCCGCAACGACTGCTTGAGCGAACGGGCGAAGTAGCGCCCTGCTTCCGGCAATGCGAGACCCATGGTGTCGCTCAGCGTGCCGCCGACGTGGCGAGCGGCTCGAACGGCGTCTCCTGCGCGGTCGGGCGGTGGGCTGCGCGCGCCGCGAGGCAGGCCTTCACGCTGTACACCAGCACGCTCAGCACCACGAACATGAAGAGCGCGCAGAGTGCGGCGTCGAGCCGGTCGTTGAAGATGATGCGCGACATGGCTTCGGGCGTCTTGGCCGGCGCCACCAGCACGCCGTTGGCGAGCCCGTCGACGTACCTGGCCGCGTGCGAGAGGAAGCCGATCTTCGGATCGGGCGAGAAGATCTTCTGCCAGCCGGCCGTGAGCGTGCAGGCCAGCAGCCATGCGGCCGGCGCAATCGCCACCCAGGCATAGCGCTCGCGCTTCATGCGGAACAGCACCACCACGCCCAGCAGCAGCGCCACCGCGGCCAGCATCTGGTTGGAGATGCCAAAGAGCGGCCACAGCGTGTTGATGCCGCCGAGCGGATCGACCACGCCCTGGTAGAGGAAGTAGCCCCAGGCCGCCACGCACAGCGCCGTGGCAAACAGGTTGGCCGGCAGCGAATCGGTGCGCTTGAGCGCGGGCACGAAGCTGCCCAGCAGGTCCTGCAGCATGAAGCGGCCGGCGCGGGTGCCGGCGTCCACGGCCGTGAGGATGAAGAGCGCCTCGAACAGGATCGCGAAGTGGTACCAGAAGGCCATCATGGCCTGCCCGCCGATCACCTGGTGGAGGATGTGGGCCATGCCCACGGCGAGCGTCGGCGCACCGCCTGCGCGGCCGAGGATGGTGCTTTCGCCCACGTCCTTCGCGGTTTGCATCAGCATCTCGGGCGTGACCACGAAGCCCCAGCTCGAGATGGTCTGCGCCGCCTGCTGGGCGGTGCTGCCCACCAGCGCGGCCGGGCTGTTCATTGCAAAGTAGATGCCGGGCTCGATGCACGAGGCGGCCACCAGCGCCATCACCGCCACGAAGGATTCGGCCAGCATGCCGCCATAGCCGATGAAGCGCGCATGGCGCTCGTTGTCGAGCATCTTGGGCGTGGTGCCTGACGAGATCAGCGCATGGAAGCCCGACACCGCACCGCAGGCGATGGTGATGAACAGGAACGGGAACATGCTGCCCGACCACACCGGCCCGTTGCCGTTCGCGAACTGCGTGAGCGCAGGCATCTGCAGCGTGGGCATGACGAACACGATGCCCAGCGCCAGCGCGATGATGGTGCCGATCTTCAGGAAGGTCGACAGGTAGTCGCGCGGCGCCAGCAGCAGCCATACCGGCAGGCTGGCGGCGATGAAGCCGTAGCCCACCAGCATCCAGGTGAGCGCCTTGCCGTCGAAGGTGAAGAGCGGCGCCCATGCGGGGTCCTGGCTCACGGCCTGGCCGCCGAAGATGGCGAGCATCAGCAGCACGAAGCCGATCAGCGAGACCTCGCCGATACGCCCCGGCCGGATGAAGCGCAGGTACACGCCCATGAAGAGCGCCACCGGAATGGTCGCCGCCACCGTGAAGGTGCCCCACGGCGATTCGGCCAGCGCCTTCACCACGATCAGCGCCAGCACCGCGAGGATGATGATCATGATCATGAAGGTGCCGAACAGCGCGATCATGCCGGGCACCGTGCCCATCTCCTGCTTGACGAGGTCGCCGAGCGAGCGGCCGTCGCGCCGCGTGGAGATGAAGAGAATGATGAAGTCCTGCACCGCGCCCGCGAACACCACGCCCGCCAGCACCCACAGCAGCCCGGGCAGGTAGCCCATCTGCGCGGCGAGCACCGGGCCCACCAGCGGACCGGCGCCCGCAATGGCCGCGAAGTGGTGGCCGAACAGCACGTTCTTGTCGGTCGGCACGTAGTCGAGGCCGTCGTTGTGGCGGTGCGCCGGCGTCTTGCGGTTGCCGTCCAGCCCCAGCACCTTCTCGGCGATGAACAGGCTGTAGTAGCGGTAGGCGATCAGGTAGGTGCAGACCGCGGCGGTCACCACCCACAGGGCGTTGACGCTTTCACCGCGCGTGAGGGCCACGGTGCCCAGCGCGAATGCGCCGGCCACGGCCACGACGAGCCACACCAGATGGCGGCGGATGCTGTGCATGGGAATGTCTCCTGGGAATGAACCCGGGAGTTTTGCCGCAGGCGCGCGCGGGCGCATCCGTCGGACCGCGCGGCCCGCGTGCGTGGCTTTGCGTAATGGAAAACCCTCAGCGCCGGTTGACGCTGCGGCCCTATCGCACGGTCGACATCACCGTCGCGCGGCAGCGGGGCTGGTCGCGCGGCGCCAGCAGGTTGCAGTTGTCCAGCGCGCGCTGCTGCATGTCGCTGAGCCGGGGCTGCTCGCCGGGCGGCGGGCCGTCCCACTGGCGGTAGACCGGCGGCGGCGGCTGTTCGGCCCAGCGCTCGCGGCGTTCGTATTCGCGCCGCTGCTCGCGTTCGTAGGCGCGCTGCTCGCGGCGCTCATAGCGCTCCTCGCGGTCGCGCTGGATGCGCCACATGCAGGTGTTGAAGTCGACGCCGGAGCGGCCGCTGGCGCAATAGCGGCGGTCGTTCTCGTACGAATCGGGATCGCGCTGCGCAAGGGCCGGGAGCGTGGTGGCAAGGCCCAGAATGGCCAGGACGATGAGTTTTTTCATGGGGACCTCTCCGAGGTTCGGTGACACCGGCACAGCATGCCACACCGATCAGGCCGCCCCAAGGCAGGCATCCCTGTAGGCCCATGGCTCCGCTGATCCGTTGAGTTGGATTGAGTGGCGCTTTTCAAGCGCTAGAGCCGTCGCGCCTGCATCGGCTGGCGCGACCAGTAGATGCCGTCCAGCCGGTCGAGCCGCACCTCGCCGCCGGTCGAGGGCGCATGCACGAACTGCCCGGCCCCCACGTAGATGCCCGCGTGCGAAGGCGTGGCGGCGCCGAAGAGCACCAGGTCGCCCGAGCGCAGTTCGGACGTGGGCACGGGACGGCCGAAGCCGGCCATGCGCGCCACGGTGCGCGGCGTGGCCTGGCCCGCGCTGCTTCTGTACACGTAGCCGATGAGGCCGCTGCAATCGAAGCCGCCCTCCGGCGTGTTGCCGCCATAGCGGTACGGCGTGCCGACCAGGCCCAGCGCATGGATCGCGACGTTGCTCGACTGCTCGGCCGTCAGCACGGGAGGTCCGTAGGCGGCCGCGGACTCTGGCACCCGCGGGCCTGCGCAGCCCAGCACCAGCAGGCAGGCGCCGATCGGAAGCAGCCGAAGAAGCAGAAGCGGCATGCGGGGGCGCGGCGTGGGGGCGGATGCATCGGACATGCGGCTCCTTCAGGACTTGGCTGTCTTCTTCGCAGGCTTCGTCTTGCCGGCACCGTTGAGCGCGACCGCCTGCTGCACGAGCGCCTTGAAAGCGGCCGCGTCGACTTGCTCGCCTTCGAAGATGTCGATCGCACGGCGCATGTTGCCGTCCAGGCTCGAATTGAAAAGGCCGGCCGGGTCAGGCAGCGACGCGCCCTTGGCGAAGGTGAGCTTCACCTTGTCCTTGTAGGACTCGCCCGTGCAGATGATGCCGCCGTGCGACCACACCGGCGTGCCCATCCACTTCCACTCCTCGACGACCTCCGGGTCTGCCTGCTGGATGAGCTTGCGCATGCGGCCCAGCGTTTCGCCGCGCCAGCCGCCGAGCTCGGCGATTCTTTTCGAGATGAGCGCCGATGCCGGCTGGTCCGGGCTACTCGCGTCCGACTTTTTCATGTCTGAAGGTGCTTCATTTGCAATGACCGTGGAGGATAGCCATGCATCGAATCAATGCAAAGCGCAGAGGGCCGGCACCGGCCATCGTATGGCACGATCGCCGCATGCCCGAGCCCTCCCGCCGCATACCGTACCGCACCTGGCCAGGCGCGCTTGCGGTGCTGCTTGCCATTGCCGCCTACGTAGGCGGCCTGAGCTTCTGGGACCGCCGCACGCCCGGCAGCCGGCCGCTGCCCACGGGGGAAACGGTGGCCGTCGGCCATGCCAGGTTCGTTCCCGCCAGCGGATGGGAAATGGACGTGTCGCGCTCCAGGGCCGGCCAGTCGCTGATGCTGTTCAAGGGCGGCCACAAGTTCCTGGTGACCACGCGTGCGTGGGCCGGCGGACCCGACGGACCGCTGATGCGGCAGCAAAGGCTCATGGAGCGCGGCCAGCGCCTGAACATCGATGGCGACGTGTCCGACTTCGTCACCTCGTGGGGCCTGCAGGGCAAGACCTTTGCCTACTACGGATCGAAGCTGGCTGGCCGCTTCTGGCAGGTGGTCGACCTCCGGCGCCAGTCGCTCGTGCAGATCGATTGCTACGGCGCCAGCGAGGGCCTGAACGAGGCAATGGCCGAGGCCCGCAGCATGCTGGAATCCATGGACCTGGAGGCACCGCAGTGAGCCCGCCCGCCTTCGAAGGCCAGCAGGACCGCGGCGAATGGCCGATCGGCACCGATTCGTTCTTCCAGCCGCAGCGCGCGGCCTTCTGGCTGCTGGCGGCGCTGATCGTCAATGGCCTGTTCTACACCGTCAACATGTTCTCGATGGGTTTCCGTGTCGTCCCCGTCACGGCCCTGCTGGGCATCCTGGTGTGGGGCATCTACACGCTGCTTTTTCTCCTGGTCTTTCGCACGCTCGACCTGCTCGAGCAGCATCCGCCGGAAGCTTTCGTGCTGGCCTTTGCGTGGGGCGGGCTCGGCGCCGTCTACTTTGCCGCGCCGGCGAACATCGCCATCCAGAGCCTGTGCGCCAAGCTGGTGTCGCCGGATTTCGCGGCGCTCTGGGGGGCGGCCGTCGCGGGCCCGATCACCGAGGAGTTCCTGAAGATCGCCGGCGTCATCCTGCTGGTGCTGGTGGCGCGCAACCAGTTCCAGACCTACCTGTCGGTGCTGATCGTCGGCGCCATGGCAGGCCTGGGTTTCCAGGTGGTCGAGAACCTCAGCTACACCGTCAACGCCTCGATGCACTTTCCGCTCGAGAACCAGGTGTCCCCGGTACTCATCAACCTGCTGACGCGCGGGCTGCTGAGCGGGCTGTGGAGCCACGCGGCCTACACGACCATCGCGTCCTTCGGCGTCGCCTGGTTCCTGCTGCATCCGGAGCGCTCGATGGCCGCGAGGATCGCCTGCGCCGTGCTGTGCTTTGCGCTCGCGTGGGCGATGCATTTCATCTGGAACTCGCCGTGGCTCGAAGACCTTTTCGACGGCGGCTACGGCGACATGGCCGTGCTGCTCGCCGTCAAGGGCATTCCCGCGCTGGTTGCGGCGGGGCTCTTCTGGCGCGTTGCCGCGCGCGAGAACGGCGCCTACCTGCATGCGCTGGCCGCCTACTTCGTGCCGGAGCGCGAGCTGATCCGCGACGACGAATGGATCCGCCTGGGCGCACCCCTGCAGCGCTACCGGATCCGCAGGCAGATGGGCTGGACCTTCGGCCTGCGGGCCAGGCGGCTGAAGACGCAGCTGCAGCGCGAGCAGCTGCGCCTGATCCGCAAGGCCATGACCTATGGACGCGGTGCGCAGACGCTGCGGCATGAAGTGGCGATCCGGCGCGTGCGCGCCGAACTCGATCCGCTCATCGCCGCGCAGCCCTGAGGATCGGGACCATGGCCCTGGATCCTCCGGAGCGTCCGGCAGAGCCCGCGCCTTCGCGCCGCAGGCGCGGACTGCTTGTCACGGCCGCGGCGTGCGCCGTGCTGGCCGTGGGCGCATGGGCCGTCGCAACCGGCATCGTCGAGATTCCCGAGCGCTTCAATCCGTGGGCGCCGCTCGACGTGGCGGCGCCGCCCAACTGGCTGACCGGCTTCAAGCTCGAGCGGGCCCGCCGCGAGCCCGCGCGCTGCCTTGCGGCGCTGGCGCAGACCGGCATGCAGTACGACCTGCTGCCCGACCGCGTCACCGGCCCCGGCTGCGGCTTCAAGAACGCCGTGAGGCTGCGCTCCGCCGGCGTGCGCCTGGGCACGGCGCCTTCGCTGAGCTGCCCGATGGCGCTGTCCTTCTTCATGTGGGAGCACCACGCGCTGCAGCCGGCCGCCAGGCAGCGCTTCGGCCAGCCGGTGGCGGCCATCGAGCACCTTGGCAGCTATGCCTGCCGCAACGTGAACCGCGGCGAAGGCGCCGTGCCCGGTGCTTCGCGCAGCCGGCACGCCACGGCCGATGCGCTGGATGTGGCGGGCCTGACGCTGGCCGACGGCCGCCGCATCACGGTGCTGCAAGCCTGGCCCCGCAGCAGCGCCGCGAGTACGGACGATCCGGCGGCGCTGCTGCTGCGCGATGCGCACCGCGGCGCCTGCCGTTTCTTCAACGGGGTGCTGGGCCCCGACTACAACGCCGCGCACAGCGACCACTTCCATCTGGAGACCGGCGGGTACGACATGTGCCGCTAGCTGGCACACCAGGGAGGTGGCGCCAATGCGCCAGCATCTTGAAGCGTGGGCACTACGCAGTGGTTTTGCTCTTCTTGCGTGCGACCCACGCTGCGAGACCTGCACTGACGATGGTCCAGGCCCCAATTCCAACGGCCATCGCGTTCTCGGGCTTCATCGGTAATTGAATCGGAACGATGCCAAAGACAATGCTGGCGGCTGCAATGGCAGCCAGCATTCCAAGCGCCCGACGTGGACTCGCCGCGGCGACGCCGCCGACCCAACCACCCAACACGGCAGAGGCCGCACCGCCCATGAGGACATACACGCGCAGCATTCGAGCGGCTTCATCCTCGCCGTGACGCCCAATCCCCGTACCTGGAAACGCGAGTGAAAAGAGGATTGGCAGGCCCAGAAACAAGGCGACGCCGAGCAAAGCCCCGCACAGAGTGAAGATCGGACGCTTCATCAGCTGATCGGCCAGAAGACCACGCGACGCGACGCGTGCAGATCAGAGTAGAGGTATCCGTTGCTGCTCCACGGTGATCGAAAGGTATCAATGCCGAGGGAGAAGCGAAGGAACGTCGTCCACGACGGCGTCAGTCGATTCCGATCCCACAGGTCGATGTGATCTCCAGTGGGAAACTTTGCCTCAGCGGTACGCAACCAGTAGTCCTCGAAATATATGATGCCTGTGCGACCGGAAAGACTCTTGTCGAAGCTTTTTCCCTGGTGTGTTTCGGCATCTGGACAGCCAGCGAATGGGCGACGCATCAGCCAGTTGGCCAATTCGGTCGCGCGGAGCACCATTCCGTTTCCGGAAGGGCCAAATTCGCAACGTGGGCCGGGAAATGTCTTGAAACTGACACCCGACTTTTCCAACGCAATGCCGACCCGTATCGCGCATTGGTCGTCATACGCCTTCTTTCCCGTGCGAGGGTTCACGCAAGGGTCATCACTCGGGTAGTTTTTCCATATCGCCGCGAACGATATCGGCTTTGCCATTTCTGGGAGCGGCATCTTTTTTCCTTCCTGTGCTTATCTAGCCCGGTGCAGCGAACTGACTATCGACTACCGCGAGTCCGCTGCATCTTATCGGCTCAAGCTTATGCCGCCAGCCACCAAAAAGGCTACGTCCAAACAGGCTCTTTCCTCTGACCGTGAACTATTGCCGCGTTCTGCAGGCAAGCACGATGCTGGAACTCCTCGGCCGTCGGATCAAAGGGTGAGAACCTTGGAGCTACACGGCTTGTGCCTCGCTCGAAAAGAGCTAGGCGGCTGCAGGGTCTTCCCCCAGAATGCCGCCGGCGCTGCCGTCTGCACCCCGCAAACCGCGCACCCCAAGGACCGCCCATGAGCTGCTCGATCCGCCGTTTCCTCGCCACAACCGCCGCGGCCGTCGGCCTGGCAACCGCGTTGGCGTCCTGCGGTGGCGGCGGGGGTGGAGGTGGCGGAGGGATCGGCGTTCCATTGACGTCCGCGCCGCCCACCACCACGGCGCAGTTGCCGGAACGCGAGGCGCTCATTGCCCGTGCGCGGGCCCTCGAACTCAACACGCCCTACGTGCCGCCGCCCGGCAACGTGCTGGAGCACCACACCTCCGGCTATGCCAAGACGATGTGCTCCGCCGTGTTCATCACCGGCATCGACCCCGAGGTCGCCGCCGAAAGCCTGGGCTATTTCGTGGGGCCGTACGAGCAGCGCAAGAACGTCGGCAAGCCCGTGGTCGACCGCGTGAAGAAAGAGGTTCGCATCTCGATTCCCAACGGCCCGACGCTGGTGGCGCGCCACTTCGGTTCGCAGGGCTGCGTCACGCTGCCGGCCGGCCGGGACGACGTTCTCTTCACGCCCGTCGAAGTCAGGAGCGCGCTGCCCGATCCCGCGACCCAGCCATGGCCGATGGGCGACGTGCTGCCGGGCGACCCGCCGCCGGCCGAAGTCGACACGGCCAAGGTGAACCAGGCCGTCGATGCCGCGTTCGGCGTGCCGGAGGCCTACACATCGGCCTTCGTGGTCACGCACAAGGGCCGCATCGTCGCCGAGCGCTACATGAACGGCATCGGGCCGGCCACGCCGCTCGAATCGTGGTCGATGGGCAAGAGCGTCGTGGCGACGATGATGGGAGTGCTCATCAAGCAGGGCGTGTACAAGCTCGACCAGCCGGCGCCCATTCCCGAATGGCAAGGCGCCGGCGATGCGCGCCAGCAGATCAAGATCTCCGACATCCTGCAGATGTCGAGCGGCCTGCGCATCAAGGCGCCGGACGATCCGGACTTCGACCCCAACGGCACCTACCCCGATCACGTCTACTACTACACGGGCCGCATCAACGCCTTCAACTACGCCGCCACCCGGCCGCAGCAATGGCCGCCCGGCGCCGTGGGCCGCTACCGCAACACCGATCCCGTGCTGGCCAACTACCTGGTCCGCCTCGCGGTGGAAAAGCGCGGCGAGGAATATCTTTCGTTTCCGCAGCGCGCGCTCTTCGACAAGATCGGCATCCGCTCGATGGTGATCGAGACCGACCCCTACGGCAACTTTCTCACGCAGGGCTACGACTTCATGTCGGCACGCGACTGGGCGCGCCTCGGCAATCTCTATCTGCAGGACGGCGTGTGGAACGGCGAGCGCATTCTTCCCGAGGGCTTCGTCAACTTCGTGAGCAGCGTGGCACCCGCCTGGGCCGCGGACAAGCGCCCGATCTACGGCGGCTTCTTCTGGATCAACGGAATGAACTCGCTGGCGGTGCCGGCGTCGGCCTACTACATGCTCGGCGCCGGCGGCCAGTTCGTGCTGGTGATTCCATCGCACGATCTCGTCGTGGTGCGGATCGGGCATTCGAAGGGAGAGCGCTTCGCGGGCTCGACGCTGAACAAGGCGCTGGCACTGCTGACCACCGCGGTGCCCCGCGTGCGCTGAGCCTAGAAGCCGAAGACCAGCAGCAGGTTGTTCGCGGGCATCGCATGCCGCTCGCGCAGCGCAAGCCCTTGGCGGTTCGCCTCGGCCACCACCTGCTCCAGGCGCCGTATGCCCCATTCGGGATTGCGCGCGCGCAGGTCTTCGTCGAACGCCAGGTTGCTCGGCGCCGGTGTGCCTTCCTCTTCGAAGTAGGGGCCGTAGGTGATCAGCAATCCATCGGCAAGCAGATGCCGCGCAGCGCCTTGCATCAACGCGGCGCACGCGGCCCAGGGCGCGATGTGCAGCATGTTGGCGCAATAGATCGCATCGAACTTTTCTTCTTCTCCTCGAGCAAACGCGGCGCCTTTCGACGGCCATCGAGGCGCCATCACGTCGAGCAGCAGCGGCGCACGGAGATTGGGCAGCGCGGCCTGCGCGACGCGGCTTGCGAGCGCAGGGAGCATGCGCGCGTCTGCGTCGGTGGGCTGCCAGGTCCACCCGGGCATTGCGGCGGCGAACCAGGCGGCGTGCTGGCCGGTGCCGGATGCGATCTCGAGCGCGCTGCCGTGCTCGCCGAGGATGCCGGTCAGCACCTCGAGGATGGGCTGCTTGTTGCGGTCGGCGGCGGGGCTGTGGGGAAGGTCGGGCATGCGAATCGGGCCTGGACAGGTGTGGTTGATCGGGACAGGAATTTTGGCAAGGCAGCGCAACTCAGCCCTGCCCGAACTCCCGCGCATGCTCCACCGCATACTTGATGAGTTCGGCCTGCCCCTCGATGCCGAGCCGCCTTTTGATGCTCTGCCGGTGCGCCTCGACCGTGCGAACGCTCAGGCCGAGGTCGCGCGCGATCTGCTTGCTCGATTCGCCGCGGCCCAGCGCAGTGAGGATCTCGCCCTCGCGCGGCGTGAGCAGCGGCCTGGGCGCCTGGTTGCGAAACAGCTTCTTCGACACGGCCGGACTCAGGAAGGTGCCCCCGGCCGACACCGCCTCGATGGCGGCGACGATCTCGGCCGCGGGCGCGTCCTTCAGCACATAGCCGCGCGCGCCTACCTGCAGGGCCTTCTGCACATACTCGGGGTTGTCGTACATGCTGAGCATCACCACGTGCGGCGCGGGCTGATGGCGCTGCAGCACCAGCGCGGCCAGGTCGATGCCGTTCATGTCCTTCATGCCCACATCCATCAGCAGCAGGTCGGGCTGGAGCGTTTCGATGAGCGCCAGCGCCTCGGCCGCGCTGCCGGCCTCGCCGACGATCTCCAGGCCGGCCACGGCGCCGAGCCGCGCGCGCAGGCCGTCGCGCACCAGCGGATGGTCGTCGACCAGGAAAAGGCGGACCGGGGCGGCGTCGTTCTTCATGCCGGTTCAGGCCTCGCGCTGCGCGCCGGCACTTCGGCCACGATGGTGGTTCCGCCTTCGCCCGACTGCACGTCCAGGCGCCCGCCGATCGACTCCATGCGCTCGCGCATGTTGCGCAGGCCGATGCCGCGCCGCGCATCGAGCTGCATCGCCTCCACGTCGAAGCCGGTGCCGTCGTCGCCGATCGCAAGCCGCACGCCGTCCTCGTCGGAAAAGCCCAGCGCAATGTGCACGCGGTGCGCCTGGGCATGCTTGCGCACATTGGTGAGCGCCTCCTGCGTGACGCGAAAGAGCGCGGTCTTGGCTTCCTGCGAGAGCTCGAAGGCCTCGCCCTCGATCATGATCGACGCATCGATCGCGCCGTCTTCGGCGAATTCGTCGCCCAGGCGCTCGAGCGCGGCCGGCAGGCCGAGCGTGTCGAGCAGGGCCGGCCGCAGGCGGTGCGAGATGCGGCGCACCTCGATCAGCGAATCGTTGAGCCTTTGCAGCGCCTTGCTCAGTGCGGGCGGCGCGGGCTGGCGCTCGCGGTCGAGCGCGTCCACCGCGGATTCGATCAGCAGCTTGGCCGACACCAGCGTCTGGCTGGTGCCGTCGTGCAGCTCGCGCGCGAGGTGGCCGCGCTCTTCTTCCTGCGACTGCACCACGCGCCGCGCCAGCAGCCGCATCTTGGCCTCGGCCGTGCGGTGCTCGCTGAGATTGAGCAACAGCCCGGTGGCGCTCACCACGCCCAGGCACAGCGCCGCGATGCCGGCAATCCAGAGCAGCGTGGTGGTGACGTTGGCGCTCATCTGGCGGTCGAGCGCCTGCATGGTGGCCTCGATGTCGTCCAGGTACAGGCCGGTGCCGACCATCCAGTTCCAGCGCGGCAGCGCCGTCACGTAGCCGAGCTTGGGCGCCATCTGCTCGCTGGAGGGTTTGCGCCATTCGTATTCGACATAGCCGCCGCCCGCACGCGCGCCCGCGATCAGGTCCTGGATGGTGAAGCGCCCGCGGGAGTCGCGCATGTCCCAGAGGTTCTGGCCCACCAGATCGGGCTGGCGCGAATGCATGAGCGAGCGGCCCTGCATGTCGTAGACGAAGAAGTAGCCGTCGTCGCCGTAGTCGAGCGCGGCCAGGCGGCGCAGGGCCTCGCTGCGGGTTTCCTCGTCGTCCTGGCCCGCGTCGTACAGCGGCCGCACGGTGCTCACGGCAAGGTCGACGTAGCTGCGCAGTTCGCTGCGCCGCTGGGCCATGTAGCTTTTCTCGATCAGCGCGCGCTCGCGCTGCGCCAGGTCATGCTCCTGGTGGCGCACCGCCAGGGCCACCAGCACCAGTGCAACCAGCAGCGGTGCAACGGCCAGTGCGACGATCTTGGTGCGGAGGTTCATCGGGAGGCAAGACTACCACCGGGCGGGGCCGCGAACCTTAAGATCGCAAGGGCACGGGGGACGCAACACACGGGAGCAGATCGCATGCACAACCGCTGGGTGGCCGTGCTGGCCTTTCTTGCCTTGGCCGGCACCGGCACCACCATTGCCGGCGCACCGTTCACGGCGGTGTTCGGCGGAACGGGCCGCGCATGTTCGGGCGGGCTGTACGTTCGAACGCAAACCATCGAATGGAATTCGAGCTTCAGCATCTGCAAGCCCAGGCGCTACCGCGTGCTGGAGAAAGACCTTGCCGCGGACCATGGACGCATCGTCTTTCGCCTCTCGGCGCGCAGCCGGCAGTGCCGCTACGAGGTGATCGAGGCGGAGCAGATCAGCACCTACGGCTGGAGCGTGCAGGGCTACCCGTCGCTCGAGGCCTACCGGAAGCGCGCCCTGCCCGGCTGGCACCATTCGCCCCGCGATGACCGAATGGTCCTGTCCTGCCCGATGGTCCGGCTGGACTGAGCCCCCCGTTTCCTGGTCGTCGCTGAAGGCCTCAGTGCAGGCTCGTCGGCCGGCCCGAGGCCACCCAGGCATCGAGCCCGCCCGTCAGCGGCAGCGCGCGCCGCGCACCGCGCGCCAGCAGCACGCGTGCGGCCAGGGCGGCCGACACCTCATTGGGGCAGTTGCAGTAGAGGACCACGTCGCGCCCGCCGACCAGCGGCAGTTCCGGATGCCGCTGCTGCAGCGCCTTGAGCGTGTATGGCAGCGCCCCGGGAATGCGGCGCGGATCGACCTGCACGCCGGCCTCACCGCGCACGTCGATCACCAGCGGCGGCGCCTCGCTGGCCAGCAGCTCGTGCAGTTCGTCCACGCTGATGCGCGGCATGCCGGTGAGCCGCATGAACGCCCGCCGGCGCCAGTAGCGCACCGCCAGCATCACGGCCAGCACCACCACCAGCGCCAGGGTGGCGATGCCGCCGGCCTGGGCCAGCATGGCGAGCACTTCCTGGATCTGGTCGCGAAAAACCCAGCCCAGCCCGAGGAAGACGCCGGTCCAGACCAGCGCGGCGCCGATGTCAAAGCCGATGAAGCGCCACACCGACATACCCAGCGCACCGGCCATCGGCGGCGCCACCACCGACACGCCCGGCACGAACTTGGCGGCCACCAGCGAGAGGCCGCCCCACCGGCCGATCAGCGATTCGCCGCGCCGCACGCATGAATCGGGCGACAGCGAGATGCGGCACAGCAGCCGCATGAAGCGGTAGCCGAAGCGGCGCCCGGCATAGAACCAGGCGCCGTCGCCCAGCACATTGGCCAGCACCGCGGCCAGCACCACGCCAGCCACCGAGACATTGCCGGCCGCCAGCAGCGCACCCGACACCACCAGCACCGCGGCCGCGGGCACCGGCAAGCCGAGGCGCGCGGCAAAGCTCGCCGCGAAGACGATCGCGATCGCGTTCTGCACCAGCAGCGACATCAGCTGTGCCATGGCGGCAGCGCGAGTTGGGGGGGGGTCACTCCTTGGCTGCCTACCTGGGCGCGTCGCCCTTGCGGTATTCGGCCGTGAGCTCGTCGAGCTTCTGCTTCAGCGCCGGGTCCAGCTTGTAGTCGGCCGCGGCCAGCGTGGCGTCTAGCTGCTCGGGGCGGCTGGCGCCGAGCAGCGGCGCGGTGATGAGCGGATTGGCCATGACCCAGGCCACCGCCAGCGTGGCCAGCGGCACGCCGGCTTCGTCGGCGAGCTTGTGCAGCTGCGTCACGGTGTTGAAGCTGCGCTCGTTCCAGTAGCGGTCCTGGTACATGCCGCCGGCGGTGCCGAGCGTGAAACGGGTGTTCTGCTCGGGCGCGGCACCGGGCTTGTACTTGCCGGTGAGCAGGCCGCCGGCCAGCGGGTTGTAGGGAATCACGCCCAGGCCCTCTTCGCCCGCGAGCGGCAGCAGCTCGCGTTCGATCTCGCGGAACAGCAGGCTGTAGCGCGGCTGCACCGACACATAGCGCGTGAGCTTTTGCAGCTCGGCCTTGCCGAGCGCGCGGGCCAGCCGGTAGGCCAGGAAGTTGGACACGCCGATGTAGCGCGCGCGGCCTGACTTGACGATGACGTCGAGCGCCTCCAGGCTCTCTTCGAGCGGCGTCTCGCGGTCGTCGCTGTGCAGCTGGTACAGGTCGACATGGTCGGTCTGCAGCCGCTTGAGCGAGGCATCGATGGCGTCGAGCAGGTGCTTGCGCGAGGCACCCTGGTCCCAGCTGTTGGGGCCGACCTTGCCGACCGCCTTGGTGGCCACCACGAAGCGCCGGCGGCCCGCGGGGCCCTGCTTCTGCAGCCAGCGGCCGATGATCTCCTCGGTGCGGCCCGTGGTTTCGACGGTACCGCCGAGCGGGTACACGTCGGCGGTATCGAGAAAGTTGATGCCGCCCTCGGCGGCCTTGTCGAGAATCTGGTGCGACACGGCCTCGTCGGTCTGCAGGCCGAAGGTCATGGTGCCGAGCGCAAGGCGCGAGACGGTGAGGCCGGTGCGGCCGAGTCGGGTGGTCGGAATGCTCATGAGGGTGTCGCTCCAGGCGATTGAAGGGCGACGGCCATCATAGTCACGGCAGCGCAAGGCTGCAGCGCTCAGGTGCTTTCGAGATGCACGCCGGGCGCGCCGCGCTCCACCGCGAAGCGCGCCATCGGCGCGACCGCGGCGTCTGCGGCCTTTTCGTCGTCCACGGCGCGGAACTCGACCGTGCAGCCGCGCGCGTCGAGCTCCATCTGCGCGTAGCCGCGCTTGTCGCCCCGGCCGTAGCGCAGGTGGTCGTTCTTGGCGAGCATGTGGGCCACGTTGGCGGCGCTGGGCCCTTCGGATGTGATGGCGCCGCCGACGAATTCGGTGGCCACCGCCGGGCCCTGCGGCTCGCGGCGCAGGTCGGCGGCCCAGAAGGCATGCACGTCGCCGCTGATGACCAGCGCATCGCCGCCGCGCGCCTTGTTCGCGGCCAGGCCGTCGAGCAGGCGTGCACGCGACGCGGCATAGCCGTCCCAGCCGTCCATCCAGTAGCCGTGCTCGGGGCCGCGCTTGCGGTCGGCCTCGGCCAGCAGCGTGGGCTGCGCGATCACGGTCCAGCGGGCGGGCGGCGCGGCGAGCTCGTTCGCGAGCCAGGCCTCCTGCCTCGCGCCGAGGAAGCTGCGCTCCGGCGCCAGCCGGTCGGCGCAGTCGGCCAGCGGCGAGGCGCTGCGGCCCGCGAGGCAGGCGTGGTGCGAACGGTACTGCCGCCCGTCGAGCAGGAACACGTCGAGCATGCGGCCGAAGCGATGGCGGCCGTAGATGGTGGCCGCGGCGCCGGCCGGCCGCATGCTGGCGGGCACGGGCATGTGCTCGTACCACGCCTGGTAGGCCGCGGCGCGGATCGCAAGGAACTGCGCGGGATCGATGCTGCGCGGCGAGACGTCGTCGGTGTAGTCGTTCGCCACCTCGTGATCGTCCCAGGTCACGAGCCAGGGAAACGCGGCGTGCGCGGCCTGCAGGTGCGGGTCGCTCTTGTAGAGCGCATAGCGGTCGCGGAACTCGCCGAGCTGCGTGGGAATGCCGCCCTGGTGGTGGCGCACGTGGCGCGAGCCCCAGGAGCTTTCGTAGATATAGTCGCCCAGGTGCACGACGAAGTCGAAAGGCTGCATGGCCATGTCGCGGTAGGCCGCGTAGTAGCCCTGCTCGTACTGCTGGCATGACGCGAAGGCGAAGCGCAGCGGCTGCGGCGCGGCATCGGCCTCGGCCGGCGCGGTGCGGGTGCGGCCGGCGGGGCTTCGCGCGCCAAGGGCCGTGAAGCGATACCAGTAAGGGCGGCCGGGCGCGAGGCCCTGCACTTCGACGTGCACCGAATGCGCGAGCGCCGCAGTGGCCGTCGCCCTGCCCCTTGCGGCGAGGCGCGAGAAGCCCTCGTCGTGTGCCACTTCCCACTGCACGTCGACCGGGGCCTCGCCCATGCCGCCGCCCAGCAGCGGATCGGGCGCGAGCCGGGTCCATAGCACCATGCCATCGGGCCTGGGGCTGCCGGATGCCACGCCCAGCGTGAACGGAAACTCGCGCGAGGCCTGCTGCGCATTCAGACAGAGGAAAGGCTGGCCGAGCGAGGCGGCGGCCACTCCGCCGAGCAGCAGGCGGCGGCGCGAGACCCTCATGTTCTTGCGCGCGCGGCCAGCGCCAGGTCGGGTCGGTCGGTGGTGATCTGGCGCAGGGGCATGGTGAGCCATTGTGCAATTTCATCGGGCTCGTTGACGACCCAGGCACCCAGCCGCTCGCTGCCAAGCGCGGCCAGGCACTGCGGCCAGGTGGCAGCCAGCAGCTTCTTCTCGACCGCGACGATGCAGCCCGGCAGCGCCGCGTAGCGCGCCAGCGCCCGCGTGATGCCGCCCAGCATCTCGGCCGAACGATGGTCGAGCGAGGCCAGCACGCGCCCGCGCGGCCAGTGGGCGAGCACCTGCGCCAGCACCTCGGGCACGAAGCAGGTCAGGATGCTGCGTTCGGCCACGCCCGCATCGTGCAGCGCCTGCACGGTGCGCGCGATGGCGCCGGGCGGCAGCTCGCCGGCAGCGTCGGTCTTGATCTCGACGTGCAGTTCCATGCGGGTGGGCGCGAAGAGCTTGAGCACTTCGGCCAGCGAGGGCACGCATTCGCCGGCTTCGCCGCCTCGCTGTTCCCCCGGCGCGCCCTGTCCCTTGCGCAGGCGCGTCGCCAGCACCCGGGCGGCGTCGTGGCCGCGCACCGCGCCCGTGCCCTCGGTGGTGCGGTCGAGCAGCGGATCGTGAATGACCA
Organism: Variovorax sp. V93; assembly: GCF_041154485.1. Classification (NCBI taxonomy): domain Bacteria; kingdom Pseudomonadati; phylum Pseudomonadota; class Betaproteobacteria; order Burkholderiales; family Comamonadaceae; genus Variovorax; species Variovorax sp. V93. The sequence continues at coordinate 4,168,822 of NZ_AP028669.1, forward strand.
CGGCCTGGCCGTCGCGCGTTTCCTGCACGTCGAACTCGACCGCATCCGCACCCAGTGCAATGAGGCGGCGAAAACCGCTCATGCTGTTCTCGGGCCAGAGGTTCCGCGCGCCGCGGTGTCCCACGATGATCATGGCTGCAATATCCTTTGCTTATTTGCTGCTGTCCACCAGCCCCTTGACGAACGAGCGCTGCAGCGCCACCACCACGACGATGGGCGGCAGCATCGTGAGGAGCGCGGCGCTCATGGCCACGTTCCAGGCCGGCTGCGAATCGGCGCGCGGAATCAGGTGCTTGAGGCCGATCACCGCGGTGGCCATGTCCTTGTCGGTGGTGAAGAGCAGCGGCCAGAGATACTGGTTCCAGCCGTACAGAAAAAGAATGATCGCCAACGCCGCAATGTTGGAGCGCGACAGCGGCAGCAGGATGGTCCAGAAGAAGTGCATCGGCGAGGCGCCGTCGATCCGCGCCGCCTCGCACAGCTCGTCGGGCACCGTGAGAAAGAACTGGCGGAACAGGAAGGTGGCCGAGGCCGAGGCGATCAGCGGCAGGATCAGGCCCGGGTAGGTGTCCACCATGTTCCACTGCAGCTGGATATCGATGGTGTGGCCCGTGACGGCGTTCCATGCCGACGAAAGGTGCAGCGCCTCCACCACCCACTGCAGCGGCAGCGCCGCGTTCGCCACCGATTCGTAGGTGGGCGAAATGCGCACTTCGATCGGCAGCATCAGCGACACGAAGATGAGCCAGAACGCCGTCATGCGAAAACGGAAGCGGAAGTATGTGATGGCAAAGGCCGACAGCAGCGACACCGCGATCTTGCCCACGGTGATGCCCGCCGCCACGACGAACGAATTGAAGAACAGCCGGCCGAAGTTGGCCTGCGTCCACGCGGTGCGCAGGTTCTGCACGAACTGGTCGCCGGGCAGCCACGGCAGCGGCACCTGCTGCACCTCGGCAATGGTGAGCGAGCCTGCGACGAAGGCCAGGTAGAGCGGCACGCAGACAAAGGCCACGCCCACCAGAAGAATGGCGTGGCAGATGCCGTCGAGAACGGGGGCGCGTTCAACCATGCGATGGATCCTCGGGCCGGTGCGTCATACGTCGTAGCTCACGCGCCGCTCCACGTAGCGGAACTGCAGCAAGGTCATCAGCAGCGCGAAGACCATCAGGATGACCGACTGCGCCGCCGACGAGCCGAGGTCGAGGTTGATGAAGCCGTCGACGTACACCTTGAACACCAGCACGTTGGTCGCGCCCGCCGGCCCGCCCTGCGTGACCGCATCGACGATGGCAAAGATCTCGAAGAAGCCGTAGACGAAGTTCATCACGGCCAGGAAGAACATCGTGGGCATGAGCAGCGGCAGCCCGATGGTGAAGAAGCGCCGAAGCGGCCCGGCGCCGTCGACCGCCGCCGCCTCCAGCAGCGAGGAAGGCACCGCCAGCAGGCCGGCCAGCAGAAAGATGTAGTCGTAGCACACATGCTTCCACGAGGCGGCCAGGATGACCAGGATCATCGCGTCCGAGCCCACGCGGTTCGGATCCCAGGCCAGGCCGATCGCATGCAGCAGCTGCGCGAGCGGACCCACCGCGGGGTTGAAGAGAAAGGCCCAGAGAATGCCCGCGATGACCGGCGCAATGGCATAGGGCAGCAGGATGATCGCCTTGTAGATGCCGCGGCCGCGGATCACCCGGTCGCTCGCGAAGGCCAGCACCAGTGCCACCGCGAGGGTCAGCAGGTTCTGCAGGATGGTGAACACCACCGTGACCCGGCCCGACTCGTGGTAGGTGTCGCTTTGCAGCAGCTGCGCAAAGTTGTCGAAGCCGACGAAATGCACCGTGTTGCCGAACGGATCGGACAGGAAGAAGGCCTGCCCGAGCGCGCGGAACGACGGAATGAAAAAGAAGAACAGCAGGATCGCGAGCTGCGGCAACAGCAGCAGCACGGGCAGGCGCACGTCCTTGAAGTGCGCGCGCTTCAGGCCCGCTTCGATCATTGCCGCCATGGATATCGTCCGCTCAGTAGCGGCCCTTGTTGAGCTTCTCGTACTGCCGCAGGATCTCGTTGCCGCGCTTGACGGCATCGTCCATGGCCGCCTGCGGCGTTTTCTTGCCGGCCACCACGTTCTGGAACTCGTCGCGCTGCGCCATCATGGTCTGCGTGAAGTTGCCGAAGTGAAAGCCGGTGGAGTTGGCCGTGGGCGTGCCGCGCGTGAGCTGCAGGATCGCGATCTCGCGCGTCGGGTGCTCCTTGTAGTAGCCCTGCGACCTGGCCAGTTCGTAGGCCTTGTTGGTCAGCGGCACGTAGCCCGTGGCCTTGACCCACCAGAACTGCGTCTCGGGCTTGGCAATGTAGGCGAGGAAGGCCGCCACGGCCTCGTACTCGGCCGGCTTCTGGCCCTTCATGACCCACAGCGAGGCGCCGCCGATGGTGCTGTTCTTCGGCTGCTTGCCCTCTTCCCACGGCAGGTAGGTGGCGCTCCAGTCGATCTTGGATTCGCGCTCGATGCCGCTGTGCGCGGCGGTCGAGGCAAAGTAGGTGGAACACTTGCCCGAGGTGAAGAGCTGCTCGGGGCTCAGGCCCTGGCCGGCGATCTGCATCACGTCGTCGTCGATCCATTTCTTGATGCGCGCGACCTGCGAGACGACCGAGGTCTTGTTGTAGACGAACTCGGTGTCCAGCCCCTGGTAGCCGTTGGCCTTGGTGGCGTAGGGCAGGTCGTTGATGGCGCTGTAGTTCTCGAGCAGGCTCCAGTGGTAGTCGCCTGCGAGCACCGAGCCGCAGGCCGAGATGCCCTTCTGCTTGATGGCATAGAGCTGCTTCTCCAGCTCCTGCCAGGTCTCGGCCGGCTTGGCGAAACCGGCCTTCTCGAAGTGCGCCTTGTTGTACCAGAGGATGGGCGAGGACGAATTGAAGGGCATCGTCATCAGCTTGCCCTTGTAGCTGTAGAAGCCGGCCACCGGCTTCACGAAATCGGCCCAGTCGATCTTGTAGCCGCGCTGGTCGAGCAGGTCCTGCACCGGCATCGTGGCGTCCGACAGCAGCATGGTCATGAAGCCGCGCTCGTAGATCTGCACGAGCGCCGGTGCGCGCTTGGCGCGGTAGGCGGCGATGGTGCCGTTGATGACCTCGTCGTAGTTGCCCTTGTAGACGGCGGTGACCGCGTACTTGTTCTGCGAGCCGTTGAAGTTCTTCACCAGCTCTTCGACCCGCTCGCCGAGCGCCCCGCCCATGGCATGCCACCACTGAACCTGCACCGGCTGCGCGGCGGCCGGCATGGCGCCGGCCAGCCAGAGCGTGGAGGAAAGGGCCAGCATGGCCAGCGTGCTGCGTCGTTGGATCTTCATCGCGTTCTCCTGTAGGGTGTGTGTCGATGTCGCTATCTGCTTTGCGCTCATGCGGCCCAGAAGCCGCCGGGAGCGAACTGCTCGGCGATCGCGCGGTCGAGCCAGCCCAGGTCGTCGAGCAGGTCGAGCAGCGTGTAGCGGCGCCGGATGAGGCGTGCGCGGCGGTGGTCGGCGGCAAACCTGGCGGCGCCGATGCCGAGCTCGCGGAAATGGCTCGCGCCGCCGACGGTGGCCAGGCGCTGCTGCATGTCGCGCGCACCGATCAGCTGGCGCTTCAGCTGCGCGCGCAGCGCGGGCCAGGCGCACACCAGCTGTTCGAGGCGTGCGCGGCGGCTGCCGGACGCGGCCTTCGCATCCATTTCGCCGCGTGCGGCGGCCCTGAATTCCTCGTTGCCGAAGGCGGCCTCGATCTCGCGCGACAGCGCGGCCTCGTCCCGGCCGTCGCGCGCCTGCGATGCGGCGGCCGCAATGGCGGCCTCGGGCTGCGCAAGGAGCCATTCGTACATCGCCAGCATGGCCACGCACCCGACGCCCACGCAGGCGCCATGCGCCGCGGGCTCGCCATCGACCTGCAGGTTCTCCATTTCCCACAGGTGCGAGAACTGGTGGTCGCTGCCGCTCGCCGGACGCGAGTTGCCATGGGCCTGCATGGCAAAGCCGCTGACCAGCAGGCCGGCCAGCAAGCCGGCCAGCGCCTGCGGTTCATGCACGGCCAGGCGCTGCGGCGCGCCGAGCCAATCGCCGAGATGGTCCTGCACCAGGGCATAGGGACGCGGGTTGATGGGCTCCACGCCGAGCGCGTCGGCCAGCAGCCAGTCGGCGCCGGCCACCGCCTTGCCGGCCAGGTCGCCGTAGCCCCAGGCCGTCATGCGCGGCGGCGCGGCGCGCAGCACGTCGAGGTCGGCCAGCACCGCCACGGGCGGCGGGCATGCGAGCGTGCGCTTGAAGCCGTCTTCGCCGAGCAGCGCGGCGCCCGAGGCCGCGTAGCCATCCATGGAGGCGGCGGTTGCAAGGCACGCGTAGGGTTTGCCGGCGAGCGAGGCCGCATGCTTGACCAGGTCGCTGACCACGCCCGAGCCCACCGCGAGAGGCGTGGCCGCCTGCGTGGAAAGCTGCTGCGCGATGGCCGCCGAGCGCTGCACGCGCGGCTTCAGGCGAGGCTTCGCAGGAAAGACCAGCGGCGCCGCGCAGGGCACGCCCTGCGATTCGAGCAGGGCCTGCGCCGAAGCGCCCACCACATCCCAGGTGTTCTCGTCGGCCACCAGCATCCAGCGCCGGCCCGGCGCGCAGCGCTGCAGCACCCCGGGCAGCAAGCGCACTGCGGCGTGCTCGATGACGACTTCTTTGGTGACCGCCGCATCGCGCAGCGCGGCCTTCAGCGGGGATGACGAGTCGCTCATGTCTCCTGCAATCTGGACGCCGTTTTCCGGTCGATGAACAAGTGTATAGTTTGAAAGACATTTGTTTCAACCACGTGACTACCCGTAGTCCGGCGCGCTCGTGCCACCATCGCGGCCGCAGAATCAACGACGACAACCACGGAGAATTCGGATGGCTGAGGAAGATCAGGTGGCGGTGCGCGTGGCCTGGCTCTACTACATGGAAGGCCTGACGCAGGACGGCATCGCCACGAAGCTCGGCCTGACGCGGCTGCGCGTGAACCGCCTGCTGGGCGAGGCGCGCGAGAGCGGGCTGGTCAGCATCAAGATCAACTCGCGCCACGAGAGCTGCCTGCGGCTGGAAGAAGAACTGCGCAGCGTCTGCGGCCTGCGCGAGGCAACGATCATCCCGACGCCCGAGAGCCCCGAGCTCATCCCCGTGCTGCTGGGACGCACGGCCGGCGAATATCTATCGAAGCACATCGAGACGAACCGCGTGCGCGGCGTGGGCGTGGGCTGGGGCGCCACCTTGCGCGAGGCCATCCGCCACGTCGCATCCGGCCAATGGCCCGAGGTGCACGTCAACTCGATGATGGGCGGCCTGACGCGCGGCCTGGAGATCAACACCTTCGAAACGGCCAGCGCACTGGCCGCCCGGCTGGGCGCGCAATGCAGCTACCTGGCCGCGCCCCTGTACGCAGGCAGCGCCAAGTCGCGCGACACCATCGTTTCGCAGGATGTCTTCAAGGAAGCGTTCGGCCAGATCGCGGCCAACGACGTCGCGCTGCTGAGCGTGGGCGACCTGAGCACGCGCTCGCTGCTGGTGCGCTACGGCCTGCCAAAGGACGTGCCGGTGGCCGAGCTGCGGCAGGCCAAGGCGGTGGGCGACATCATCGGGCAGTTCCTCGACCGCCACGGCAAGCCGGTGAAGCATGCGCTGAACCTGCGCGTGGTGGCGCCTTCGCTCGAGGAGCTGGCGCGCATTCCGACGGTGATCGTTGCTTCGGGCGGCGAGAACAAGGCACCGATCATTGCCGCGGTGCTGCAGGCCAGGCTGCTGTCGGTGCTGATCTGCGACGAGCAGACGGCGCGCACGGCGCTGAAGCTCTACCAGGCGCTGGCCGCGCAGGCCTGAAGAAGAAGAAGGACCGGCTAGCCGGCGGAGCCCTCGCAGGCCACCTCGTCGTTCGGCCGCGCGTGGGCTCTTTCGCTCGCCCGTGCGCTCATCAGCGCCCAGGCGAACACCCCCATCCCCGCGAGCGCGAGCAGCGCACCGACCCACCCCGTCGAGGTCCAGCCCAGCCCGGCCGCAATGGCCGCGCCGCCGAGCCAGGCGCCCAGCGCATTGGCCATGTTGAAGGCCGAGTGGTTGAGCGCGGCGGCGAGCGTCTGCGCGTCGCCGGCCACGTCCATCAGGCGGATCTGCAGCGCGGGGCCGATGGCCACGGTGGTGCCGATGAGAAACACGTTGATGGCCGCGGTGACCACGTGGTGCGCCGCGAACGAGAACATCGCGAGCACCAGCGCCGCATAGACGAGCAGGCCGCCGATGGTGCGCATCAGCGACTTGTCCGCCAGGCGCGAGCCGACGAGGTTGCCGGTGACCATGCCCAACCCGAACAGCGCGAGCACGAAAGGCACGCCGCCCAGCGGCAGGCCGGCCACTTCGATGAGCGTGGGCTTGATGTAGCTGAACACCGAGAACATGCCGCCGAAGCCGATGGCGCCGATGCCGAGCGTGAACCACACCTGCTTGCGCCTGAGCGCGCCGAGCTCGCGCCAGGGGCTGGCACCCGCGGGCGGCGCCAGGTCGGGGATGTCGCGGCGCAGCAGCGCCACCGCCGCCAGCGCGATGAGGCCGACGAACACGAAGGCCGCGCGCCAGCCGAACAGCTGGCCGAGCCAGGCCGCGATCGGCACGCCCACCAGCGTGGCGCCGGTGAGCCCCAGCATCACGAGGCCCACGGCGCGTGCGCGGCGCCCGGGCGGTGCGAGCGTGGCGGCCACCAGTGCGGCCACGCCGAAGTAGGTGCCGTGCGGCAGCCCGGTCGCAAAGCGCAGCAGGTTGAGCGACATGTAGCCCGGCGCCATCGCGCTCGCGAAATTGCCGGCGGCGAACACGGCCATGAGCGCGATCAGCAGCGCGCGGCGGCGCCAGCCGGCCGCGAGCACCGCGAGCACCGGCGCACCGATGACGACGCCGAGCGCATAGGCGCTGATGACGTGGCCGGCCTGGGGGATGCTGACGTCGATGTCCTTCGCCACTTCGGGCAAGAGGCCCATGATCACGAACTCGCCGGTGCCGATGGCGAAGCCGCCGACGCCGAGCGCGAGCACGGCGCGCAGGAAATTCACGGGCCGTGCGGAGGGGGAAACAACGGAAATGTCGGTGTCCGCGCTGTCCAGCGCGGGTGGGGAGGCGTTCAAGGCCAGGCTCCTGGGAGGTGCCCGGCGGCAGCGGGCAGAGGCCTGATTTTAGGGTAAACCCTGAATTTCTGCCGATACGGATTTGCCGCAGGCCCGGTACTGCAGGGCCTCAGATGGCCACGAGCTGGCGCACGCCCTGCGCTTCCATGTCCTTGCCGAGGCCGCGCGCGATGACCTCCCCGCGCTCCATCACGAGGTAGTCGTCGGCCAGTTCCTGCGCGAAGTCGTAGTACTGCTCGCACAGCACGATGGCCATGTCGCCGCGGTCGGCCAGCATGCGGATGACGCGGCCGATGTCCTTGATGATGCTGGGCTGGATGCCTTCGGTGGGCTCGTCGAGGATCAGCAGCTTGGGCTTGGGCGCCAGCGCGCGCGCAATGGCAAGCTGTTGCTGTTGCCCGCCGGAAAGGTCGCCGCCTCTTCGGTTGATCATCTGCTTGAGCACGGGGAACAGGTCGAACAGTTCCGACGGGATGGGCGTGCTGCCGCTCTTGTAGGCCAGGCCCATGCGCAGGTTTTCTTCGACCGTGAGCCTGGCGAAGATTTCGCGGCCCTGCGGGACGAAGCCGATGCCGGCCCTTGCCCTTTCATAAGGGGTGGCTTTGTGGATCGGCTTGCCTTCGAGCTCGATGCTGCCGCTCTTGATGGGGACCAGGCCCATCAGCGACTTGAGCAGTGTGGTCTTGCCTACGCCGTTGCGGCCCAGCAATACCGTGACCTTGCCTAGCGTGGCCTCGAAGCTCACGTCTCTGAGGATATGGGAGCCGCCGTAGTACTGGTGGATGTTCTTGACTGTCAGCATTTTGTGGGCGCCTTCCTTTGTCCTTGTTGGAGGCGCCCGGCACGCGGCACGGTGCGGGCGGCCCCACTGTGCCGGCCCTTCGGGCTCCCCTGCGGTGCTCGCGTTTCGCGGGGTCTCGCAGAACTCGCTTCGCTCAAACAGCTGCGAGCCCTGATCCGCGAAACACTGCGCTCCTCGGCGGCACAGAGGGGCCGCCCGCACCGCGCCGCATGCCGGGCGCTGGCTGTGACGTTGATGCCGTCGGTCCTGGCCACGGCAATGGCCTCAACGCCCAAGATAAACCTCGATCACGCGCTCATCGGCCTGCACTTCGTCCAGCGTGCCCTGCGCCAGCACGGAGCCGTCGCACAGCACGGTGACGATCTCGGAAATGGTGCGGATGAAGCTCATGTCGTGCTCCACCACCATCAGCGAGTGCTTGCCCTTGAGCGTGAGAAACAGCTCGGCGGTGCGCGCCGTTTCCTCGTCGGTCATGCCGGCCACGGGCTCGTCGAGCAGCAGCAGCTTCGGGTCCTGCATCAGCAGCATGCCGATCTCCAGCCACTGCTTCTGGCCATGGCTCAGGTTGCCGGCCAGGCGCGACACGCTGTCGGCCAGGTGGATGGTCTGCAGCACTTCGGCCAGCCGGTCGCTCTGCGCCGAGTCGAGCCTGAACAGCATCGAGGCGCGCACACCCTTGTTGGTCTTGAGCGCGAGCTCGAGGTTCTCGAACACCGTGAGATGCTCGAACACCGTCGGCTTCTGGAACTTGCGCCCGATGCCCAGCTGGGCGATGTCGGCCTCGCGATGGCGCAGCAGGTCGATGGTGCTGCCGAAGAACACCGTGCCCTCGTCGGGCCGCGTCTTGCCGGTGATGATGTCCATCATCGTCGTCTTGCCTGCGCCGTTCGGGCCGATGATGCAGCGCAGCTCGCCCGGCGCAATGTCGAGCGACAGCTTGTTGATGGCCTTGAAGCCGTCGAAGCTCACGCTCACGTCCTCGAGGTAGAGGATGCGGCCGTGCGTCACGTCCACTTCACCCGGCGTTGCAATGCGGCCGAAGTCCGCGGAACGCCCGCCGGATTCGGTGCTGCCGCCCGCGTAGTGCACGCCCTTGGCGCGGGCGGCGCGCTCGGCGCCGGCTTCCATCAGGTCGGGCGTCATTCAGAAACCTCCGCGCTTCGCGCTGCGGTATTCATGCGCGCGCTCCCTTCACTTCGGCCACCAGCGGCGCGTGCAGCGCCTCCGGCTCCACGCCTTGGGCGGCGGCCATGGCGCGCTGCGCCTCTTCGCGGCCGGCGCTCACGCCGGCCGGCACCTTCTCCCTCGACAGCCACTTGCGCACCAGGCCCACGATGCCGTTCGGCAGGAACAGCGTGACAGCAATGAACAACGCGCCCAGGAAGTACAGCCAGTACTCGGGGTAGGCCACCGTGAGCCAGCTCTTCGCGCCGTTGACGATGAAGGCGCCGATGATCGGCCCGATCAGCGTGGCGCGTCCGCCCACCGCGGCCCAGATCGCAATCTCGATGGAGTTGGCCGCGCTCATCTCGCCGGGGTTGATGATGCCGACCTGCGGCACGTACAGCGCACCGGCCACGCCGCACATCACGGCCGAGATCACCCAGATCGTGAGCTTGTAGGGCAGCGGGTTGTAGCCCGAGAACATCACGCGCGTCTCGGCGTCTCGGATGGCCTGCAGCACGCGGCCGAACTTGCTGGCGATGAGCCACTTCGCGAACAGGAAGAAGCCCAGCAGCGTGAGGCCGGTGAGCGCGAAGAGCGTCATGCGCATTTCCTGCGTGGCGATCGGAATGCCCAGGATGCGCTTGAAGTCGGTGAAGCCGTTGTTGCCGCCGAAGCCGGTCTCGTTGCGGAAGAACAGCAGCATGGCTGCGAAGGTCATGGCCTGCGTGATGATCGAGAAGTACACGCCCTTGATGCGCGAGCGGAAGGCGAAGAAGCCGAACACGAAGGCGATCAGGCCCGGCACCGCGACGATCAGCACCAGCGTGGCGATGAAGCTGTCGCTGAAGGTCCAGTGCCAGGGCAGCGTCTTCCAGTCGAGGAACACCATGAAGTCCGGCAGGTCGCTCTTGTAGTTGCCGTCGCGGCCGATCTGGCGCATGAGGTACATGCCCATCATGTAGCCGCCAAGCGCGAAGAACAGGCCGTGGCCCAGCGAGAGGATGCCGGTGTAGCCCCAGATCAGGTCCATGGCCAGCGCGCAGATCGCATAGCACATGATCTTGCCGACCAGCGCCACCGCGTAGTCGCTCATGTGCAGCGGGCTGCCGGCGGGCACCCACATGTTGAGCACCGGCGCCACGGCGCAGACCACGATCAGCGCGACGAAGAAGGCCGTCCAGCCCTTGCCGCTCAGCAGCGGCCCTTTGGTTGGAAGTACGACCTTGCTCATGCCTCAGCGCTCCGGCCTTTCATTGCGAAGATGCCCTGGGGCCGCTTCTGGATGAAGATGATGATGAAGACAAGCACCGCGATCTTCGCGAGCACCGCGCCCGCCCAGCCTTCGATGAACTTGTTGAGAATGCCCAGTCCCATGGCCGCATACACCGTGCCCGCGAGCTGGCCCACGCCGCCCATCACGACCACCATGAAGCTGTCGACGATGTAGCTCTGGCCGAGGTCCGGGCCGACGTTGCCGATCTGGCTCAGCGCGCAGCCCGCGAGGCCCGCAATACCGGAGCCGAGCGCGAAGGCGTAGGTGTCGATGCGCGCGGTGTTCACGCCCATGCAGGAGGCGATCGGCCGGTTCTGCGTGACGCCGCGCACGAACAAGCCCAGGCGCGTGCGGCCGATCAGCCAGCCCATCGCAAGCAGCACCAGCACGGCAAAGACGATGATGCAGATGCGGTTCCACGGCAGCGTCACGTTGCTCAGCATGGTGAAGCCGCCGCTCATCCAGCCGGGGTTCTCGACGCCGACGTTCTGCGCGCCGAACAGCGAACGCACGAGCTGCTGCAGCATCAGGCTGATGCCCCAGGTGGCCAGCAGCGTCTCCAGCGGCCGGCCGTAAAGGAAGCGGATCACGCCGCGTTCGAGCACCGCGCCCACCAGCGCCGAACTCAGGAAGGCCACCGGAATGGCCGCCACCAGGTACCAGCCGAAGGCCGCCTCGGGCATATAGCGCTGGAAGATGCCCTGCATCACGTAGGTGGCGTAGGCGCCGATCATCATCAGCTCGCCGTGCGCCATGTTGATGACGCCCATCAGCCCGTAGGTGATGGCCAGGCCCAGCGCGGCCAGCAGCAGCACCGATCCCAGGCTGATGCCGCTGAACACCGCGTTGATGCGGTCGCCCCACACCAGCGCGCCATCGATGCTGGCAATGGAGGCGACGATGGCGGCCTTGACGTCGGCCTCGGTCTCGTCGGCCAGGCGCTGGTTGAGCAGGAGCTTGGTGTCGGGGCTCGTGTTGGCGCCGAGTTCCCTGGCTGCGGCAAGGCGCCGGGCCTTGTCGGCGCTGGTGAGCATGCTGGCGGCGCGCACCAGCTGCAGCTGCGCCTTGATGCCGGGATTGGTCTCGGCGGCCAGCGCCTTCTCGACCATCGGAATGCGCGATTCGTCGGGCTCCTTGAAGAGCGCCTGCGCGGCTTCGGCGCGCACCGCGTCGTCCTTGCTCGTGAGCTTGAGCGCGGCCTGCGCGGCATCGAGCGCGCCGCGCATGAGGTTGTTGTTGACCACGTCCTCGGCCGTATCGGGCACCTGCAGCTCGGCGCCGGTCACAGGGTCGTAGCCCTTGTCGTCCTTCATCACGAAGACCTTGTCTTCGGTGTACTTGACCGCGTCCTCGGACATGGCCTGGATGAAGGCGGCGGTCTTGTCGTCGGCCGTGAGCACCGCCTGGTTGAGCGCGGTGATGCGCGCTTCGGATTCGCCCGAGGCGATGGCGCGGGCTTCGTCGGCGGTCAGCGCGTGGACGGCCGATGCCATGAGCAGCATGGCGGCGAGTGCGCAGTGAAGGGATCGTCGAAGCATCATGAAACCGGAAGTTGAATTGGCTCCCTCCCCTTCCGGGGGAGGGTCGGGGTGGGGGCACGCGGCGCTTGTCCAGGCACAGTGCCCGTGGCGACCGCCGTCAGCCCCCACCCCTGCCCTCCCCCGAAAGGGGAGGGAGAAACACGCTTACAGCGACTTGCCAGCCGGCTGATCCGGCTTCTTGTCGTTGCCTTCGATGTACGGGCTCCACGGCTTGGCCTTGACCGGGCCCGGCGTCTTCCACACCACGCTGAACTGGCCGTCGGCCTTGATCTCGCCGATGAACACGCTCTTGTGCAGGTGATGGTTCTTCTCGTCCATCTTCGAGACGATGCCCGAGGGGGCCGTGAAGGTCTGGCCGGCCATGGCGGCGATCACCTTGTCGGTGTCGGTCGACTTGGCCTTCTCGACCGCCTGCTTCCACATGTGGATGCCGATCCAGGTGGCTTCCATCGGGTCGTTGGTGAGCGGCTTGTCCTTGTGGCCGGCGATGTTCTTGGCCTTGGCGTACTCGCTCCACTGCTTGATGAACGCCGTGTTGGTCGGGTTCTTGATCGACATGAAGTAGTTCCACGCGGCCAGGTGGCCCACCAGCGGCTTGGTGTCGACACCGCGCAGTTCTTCCTCGCCGACCGAGAAGGCGACCACCGGCACGTCCTTGGCCTTGAGGCCGGCGTTGCCGAGTTCCTTGTAGAAGGGCACGTTCGAGTCGCCGTTGATGGTCGAGACCACCGCCGTCTTGCCGCCCGAGGAGAACTTCTTGATGTCCGCCACGATGGTCTGGTAGTCGCTGTGGCCGAAGGGCGTGTACTTCTCGTCGATGTCGGTGTCCTTCACGCCCTTGCTCTTCAGGTAGGCGCGCAGGATCTTGTTGGTGGTGCGGGGGTAGACGTAGTCGGTGCCCAGCAGCACCCAGCGCTTGGCACCGCCGCCTTCCTTGCTCATCAGGTAGTCGACCGCCGGAATGGCCTGCTGGTTGGGCGCGGCGCCGGTGTAGAACACGTTCTTCGAGAGCTCTTCGCCTTCGTACTGCACGGGGTAGAACAGGAGGCCGTTCATTTCCTCGACCACCGGCAGCACCGACTTGCGCGACACCGAGGTCCAGCAGCCGAAGATCACCGAAACCTTGTCCTGGCCCAGCAGCTGCTTGGTCTTTTCAGCGAACAGCGGCCAGTTGGAAGCCGGGTCGACCACCACGGGCTCGAGCTGCTTGCCCAGCACGCCGCCCTTCTTGTTGATGTCGTCGATGGCCATCAGGACCGTGTCTTTCAACACGGTTTCCGAGATGGCCATCGTGCCCGACAGCGAGTGCAGCACGCCGACCTTGATGGTGTCGGCGGCAAAGGCCGGCGCAGCGGAAATGCTGGCCAGGGCGACGGCGGCGGTGAGCGCCTTGAGTGTGAAACGACGTTGCATGTGGACTCCTGCTCCGGGGTGGTTGAAACCTGGTCGCCGGTACGGGCCGGACGATGGAGAGGAGTCTGCGGATTCGCCCGCCCGCGAGAAATACGCCGGGTGGCGTACACGGAGGTACTCAAGGCGGCAATGGTGGCCGCCGCACTTTCACGCCTTCGGCTGCGGCCGGCTGCCCCGCCGCTGCAGCAGCGCCACCAGCAGGGCCGACGCCATCAGGTACACCAGCGCCACACCGAACGCGCTCGCAAAGCCCGCAGCATCCGGCGCACCGCCCAGCCGCCCGTAGAACAGGATGCCGATCAGCGCCACGCCCAGCGCATTGCTCGCCTGCTGCACCATCGACAGCACGCCCGACGCCACGCCGGCATGCTGCGGCGGCAGGCCGGCCAGCACGGTGGACACCAGTGGCGCCATCACCATGCCGAGCCCTGCGCCCTGCACCAGCAGCAGCGGCACCATCCATGCGACCACGTGCGCGTGTCCGGCCCACCCCGCCACATTGACGAACTGCAATGCATGGCCCACAGCCAGCACCAAAGCGCCGAGCGCGATCGGCGGCTGGCTGCCGAAGCGGCGTGCCAGGCGCGCGCCGGCCATCGAGGTTGCAAAGAAGCCGACCGCCAGCGACGTGAAGACGAGGCCCGAACTCAGCGGGTCGAGCGCCAGGCCTTGCTGCAGGTACAGCGCCAGCACGAAATAGAGCGAGGCATTGCCGACATAGAAGGCCAGCGTGGTGAAAAGGCCCATGACGAAGCGCCGGTTCGCCAGCAGCACGGGCGCCACCAGTGGCGCACCGCCGTTCGCGGCCAGCCGACGCTGCTGGAAAGCGAACGCAGCGAGCAGGGGCAGCGAGGCGGCCAGGCACAGCCAGCTCCACAGCGGCCAGCCCTGCTCGCGGCCTTCGACCAGCGGCAGCACCACGGCCACGGAGCCGGCCGCCACCAGCAGCATGCCGGCCAGGTCGAGCCGGCTGTTGCCGCCGTTGGCAAGCGGCGGAATGACGCGCGGTGCGAGCACCAGCGCCAGCAGGCCGATCGGAACGTTGATGAGGAAGCAGCTGCGCCAGCCGAGCCCGCCCGGATCGGCATGGATCAGCAACCCGCCCACCAGCTGCCCGAGCGTAGCCCCGAGGCCCAGCGTGAGCCCGTAGGCCGCAAAGGCGCGCGCGCGGCTTTCACCGGTGTAGGCCAGGCCGATCATCGCCAGCACCTGCGGCTGCAGCAGTGCACCGGCCAGGCCCTGCAGCACGCGGGCCGCCACCAGCAGCTCGGCGTTGGGCGCGAGGCCGCAGGCGGCCGACGCCAGCGTGAACAGCAGCAGGCCCAGCATGAACATGCGGCGCCGGCCGAACAGGTCGCCGAGCCGCCCGCCGGTGATCAGGCCCGCGGCCGTGGCCAGGCCGTAGCCGGCCACCACCATCTGCAGGGTGCCCGCGGAGGCGCGAAGCTCGCGCTGCATCGAAGGCAGTGCCACGTTGACGATGAAGAAGTCGAGCACCACCAGGAAGGTGCCGCTGAGCATGACCCAGAGGCCGAGGGTGCCGGCGCCGCGGCTTGCGGCGGAGGAAAACGATGCTGCCGGGGCAGCGATGTTGGATGACTGCGACATGATGGGTTCGAGTGTTGGGATGGAGCGGCGCCGCGGCAATGACCTCGGAGGTCATCGCCGGGCTTCAGGCCGCGGGCGTCGGCAGGATGAACTGGTAGTCCGCGGCGATGCGGCCGTCCTCGGCGAGCAGGAGAAACTCCAGGCCGAGCGCGGCAATGGGCCCGCCGGCGGCCGGAACCATGTGCCAATGGAACATCACCGCGCCATGCAGGAACTGCGCATCGCCCGCGGCCACGAAGCGGAAGCCGCCATCGCGCACGTTTTTTTCGTGCGAGCCGGTGACGCGCTGCTCCAGTGCCTCGTAGCCCTTCACCTGCAGCGTGCGCACGAAGTGTTCGCCTTCGGGCACCCACAGCCGGGCGATGGCGGCGCGGCGCGCTGCGGCATCGGTTTCGTTCCAGGCCGCGACGTAGCGATCGGCGAGTTCGGCAAAAGAGATGTCGGTGGTCATGATCGGAATCCTTGCTGGCTTGGCGAAGTGGAAGAGCGAGGCTGCAGTTTCCAGCCCCAGGAGTGGACAGTGAATGCCTGCGAAGCCGATAATCTTGTCCATTCGTCCACCGCCACAGGAGCTCCGTTGGATCCGCTCGATGACGTGTTCGCCGCCATGCGCGTACGCAGCGCGCTCTATGCGCGGCTCGAGGCGCGCGCGCCCTGGGGCGTGAGCCTGGCCGGCGGAGAGAGCGCCCGCTTCGGCCTGGTGGTGCGCGGAAGCTGCCTGCTCGAAGTGCCGGGCGTGGCGCAGCCCGTGGCCCTGGCCGCAGGCGACTGCTATGTGCTCGCGCACGGCACGCCCTATGTGCTGCGCGACCATCCGGACACGCCCACGGTCAGCTGCGCCTCGGTGGTGCGCGACCGCATCGGCGGCGTGGTCGATCTGGGCGGCACCGGCACCGCCGCATCGGTGATCTGCGGCTGGTTCCATTTCGACCAGCGTGCGGCCCGGCCGCTGCTCGATCTGCTGCCCGTGCTGCTGCACGTCAAGATGGAGCAGGCGCGCGCCATCGCGCTGCAAGGCACCCTGCAGCTGCTTGCGATGGAAACGGGCGAGCCGGGCCTGGGCTCGGGCCTGCTCGTGAGCCGGCTGGCCGACATCGTGTTCGTGCAGGCGGTGCGCGCGCACGCCGCGGCGCAAGGTCAGGCGCAGACGGGCTGGCTCGGCGCACTGGCCGACGCGCGCATCGGCCCTGCGCTGCGCGCCATGCACAAGGACATGGCGCGCGACTGGACGGTGGAGACGCTGGCCTCGGCGGCCAGCCTGTCGCGCTCGGCATTTGCGCAGCGCTTTCGCGAGAAGGTCGGCCAGGCACCGCTCGAATACCTGACGCACTGGCGCATGTTCAAGGCCGGCAACATGCTCGGCCAGGGCCATGCGGCCGTCGGCGCGATCGCGGGCGCGGTGGGCTATGAATCAGAAGCCGCGTTCAGCAAGGCCTTCAAGCGCCGGATGGGCATGGCCCCCGGCGCATGGCGTGCGGCGGCGCGCGAGGGCGTTGCCGCCTAGGCGCTCGCTGCAAGGCTCGCTGCCTTGATCTTGGCCGCGAGCTTGAACTGCGACGCCGCAAAGGCCCACACCATGCGCGTGGCATCGGGCCCGCCCGGGTCGCTGAAAAGCGTCGCGGCGGCGCCGCCGCTCCATGCATGCCCGAGTCCCGCGATCTCGCACAGCACGACCAGCGTGCGGCCCTTGCGCCGAAACTCGGTCACCCGCATGGCATGCCGCTTGCCGCGCTGCAGCGTGCGCGTCAGCCCCGGCTTGGCGCCCATGGCCGTGGCCCACACGGCCGCGCTGTTGACGGCATTGCTCGGCGCCACCACGGCATCGGCGTCGCCATGGATCACCAGCATCGGCGGCAGGGTCGCGAACACGGCGGCCGCGCCCATGGCCTTGCCGACCGCGGTGGTCGGCATCGGCGGCGTGTGCTGCCCGCGCATTGCGCCCAGGGCCGTGGCCGAGGATTTCGCCGCGCCCGGCGCCACGCCCGAATGCATGGCCACGGCGCGAAAGCGCTGCGGATAGCGCGTGGCAAGCAGCGCCGCCATGCTGGCCCCCGCCGACAGGCCGGCCAGCGCAATGCGCTCGCGGTCCACCGGATAGAGCATGCAGGCCTGGTCGATGGCCGCCATCAAGGTGGCGGCTTCGGCGTCGGCCTTGCCCGAACGCCGCTCGTACCAGTTCCAGCAGCCTTGGGGATGGGCCAGCCTGTCCTGCTCCAGGTAGAGCACCAGGAATCGCTGGCGCACCGCGAGCGCGTTCATGCGCGTGCTGGCCGCGAAGTCGCGCCCGGTCTGGCCGCAGCCGTGCAGCATGACCATGAGCGGCAGCTTCTCGCCGGGCTGCAGCTTCAGGTCGGCCGGACGGAACAGGTGGTAGCCGCGCGCACCGCCGGGGCCCAGTGCCATGCCGCCGAGCCAGTCGCCCTTGCCCGGCGGCGGCTTCAGGCGCTTGGCCGCTGCGCGCTGCACCTGGCCCGCCACGCGCTTGCTGTTGCCGAGCGTGATCTTCGTGAGTGCCTTCAGGTTGCGCTCATAGGCGCGGGCGAACAGGGAAGCGGTGGAACGACGGGCCATGGGCGCAGTGTGAGGGCAAAGCGCAGGCCGTCCAAACAGGCGGCCCTAGTAGATCTCCGGCACGATCATGCTGGCCGGCACCGGCTGGCGCAAGTAGTCCGCATGGCGCTCGCGCGCGGGCAGTTCCACCGGCGGATGCGGCACCTCCTGGTAGGGCAGCTGGCCCAGCAGGTGGCTGATGCAGTTCAGCCGCGCCTTCTTCTTGTCGACCGCCTGCACCACCCACCACGGCGCTTCCGCAATGTGGGTGCGCTCCAGCATGATCTCCTTCGCCTTGGTGTATTCCTCCCAGCGGCGGCGGCTCTCGAGGTCCATGGGGCTCAGCTTCCATTGCTTGAGCGGGTCGTGGATGCGGCCCAGGAAGCGCATGTGCTGCTCGTCGTCGGTGATGGAGAACCAGTACTTGATGAGCTTGATGCCCGAGCGCACCAGCATCTTCTCGAACTCCGGCACGGTGCGGAAGAACTCCTCGTATTCGTCGTCTGAGCAAAAGCCCATCACGCGCTCCACTCCGGCGCGGTTGTACCAGCTGCGGTCGAACAGCACCATCTCGCCGGCCGCCGGCAGGTGCGCGGCGTAGCGCTGGAAATACCACTGCGTGCGTTCGCGGTCGTTGGGCGCCGGCAGCGCGGCCACGCGGGCCACGCGCGGATTCAGGCGCTGCGTGATGCGCTTGATGACACCGCCCTTGCCCGCCGCGTCGCGGCCTTCGAAAAGAATGACCACCTTCTGCTTGCTGTGCTGCACCCAGTCCTGCAGCTTCACGAGCTCGCCCTGCAGCCGGAACAGTTCCTTGAAGTAGGCCTGGCGCGCGGCCTTGTCGCCCATGCGCGCGGCGGGGTCGAGGCCGTCGATGTTGCGGTCCTCGATCTCCAGTTCGAGCTCCTCGTCGTAGCTGTCGATCAAGTCGCGGGCGATGCGTTGCATCAGGTCTTCGTGGTCTGGAAGTGCGCTCGTCAGCATCATGGGAAAAAGGGCGGTGTGGAGTGGAACGGGGCATGCTGCCCGCCGCATATGACCATTGCGTGACGCTCCGCGGGCCACCGACACGAAGTTGTCACATGCGGCGGACACCATCCGGGGCACGCCCTCCGTCTTTCCTGACTCAACGCACCTTGCCGGCACTCCATGACCTGGCCGCCAATTCATATGGCGGCGACGAAGCCGGACTGATCTGCGGCTATCTCTTCGACGCCATGGCGCCGGAGCCCGTGCGGGCGATCGGCTCGGTGCAGGCTGCGGCATGGCTCGGTGAGCAGGGCAGCAACGGAATCGCGAGCAATGCCTACGCGTGGTTGCACTTCAACCTGAGCCACGCGCAGGCCGAGCGCTGGCTCGTGCGGCACGCGAAGCTCTCCGACACCTTCTACGAAACGCTGCACGAGGGCCTGCCCTCCACGCGCATCGAGCGCGCCGACGATTCGCTGATCGCGGTCATCAACGACGTGCACTTCGAGTTCAGCTTCGAGCCCTCGGACATCTCCACGCTCTGGATCAGCGTGGGGCCGCGCCTGGTGGTCACGGCGCGCACCAAGCCGCTGCGCTCGGTCGACGCGCTGCGCACGGCGGTCAAGGCCGGCGACGCGCCGCGCTCGAGCACCGAACTGCTCGAGCACCTGCTGCGCGCGCAGGCCGACGTGCTGGTGAAGATCGTGCGCGGCGTCACGTCGCGCATCGACCGCATCGAGGACGAGCTGCTGGCCGGCCGGCTCGACCACAAGCGCGCGCGGCTCGGCGTGCTGCGCCGGCTGCTGGTACGGCTGCAGCGCCTGCTGGCGCCCGAACCCGCCGCGCTCTTCCGCCTGCTGCAGGGGCCGCCGGCCTGGATGTCGGAGCCCGACGCGCAGGAGCTGCGCGGCTCGACGGAGGAGTTCTCGGTGGTGCTGCGCGACATGCAGGCGCTGCAGGAGCGCATCAAGCTGCTGCAGGAAGAAATAGCTGCCAACGTCAACGAGGACAACAACCGCAGCCTGTTCGTGCTGACGGTGGTGACCGTGCTCGCGCTGCCGATCAACATCCTGGCGGGCCTGTTCGGCATGAACGTGGGTGGCATTCCGCTGGCCGAGCACAGGCACGGGTTCTGGATCGTGGTGGCGATCGTCGCGAGCTTCACCGCGGTGGCCGCCTGGGCGGCTTTTCGCAAGAAGCGCTGAGCCGCGTCGTCCGCCGCAGTAATGCTATTTATTTAATAGCAACCACAATAGCATCCATGCGCCCGCATCGATGTTCCAGACCCAATAGAATGCCAATGTGTCCTCCATTCTCAATGCCGATCTGCACTGCCATTCCGTGGTTTCCGACGGCACCTTGACGCCCGAAGAACTGGCCGCGCGCGCCGCCGCCAACGGGGTCGAGCTCTGGGCGCTCACCGACCACGACGAGGTCGGCGGCCAGCACCGCGCGGCCGCCGCGGCACGCGCCCACGGCATCCGCTATCTCACCGGCACCGAGATCTCGGTGACCTTCGCCAACGAGACCGTGCACATCGTCGGCCTGGGCTTCGACCCCGACGACGCCGCGATGACGCAGGGCCTCTACGACACGCGCGGCGGCCGCGGCAAGCGCGCGCAGGAAATGTCCGAGGGGCTGGCCAAGGTCGGCATCCACGGCGCCTACGACGGCGCGCTCAGGTTCGTCGGCAATCCCGAGCTGATCTCGCGCACCCACTTCGCACGCTTCCTGGTCGAGCAGGGCCACTGCCGCGACACGCCCGAGGTGTTCCGCAAGTACCTGACCGAAGGCAAGCCCGGCTATGTGCCGCACCGATGGGCTTCGCTCAAGGATGCGGTGCACTGGATCACGGCCGCCAAGGGCATGGCCGTCATCGCGCATCCGGGACGCTACAAGTTCACCGCGAACGAGGAATACGCGCTGTTCCTCGAGTTCAAGGCGCACGGCGGGCAGGCGATCGAAGTCGTCACCGGCAGCCACACGACAGCCGAATACGTCGAGTACGCCGACAAGGCGCTCGAGTTCGATTTCGCCGCCTCGCGCGGCAGCGATTTCCACAGCCCCGACGAAAGCCATTGCGATCTCGGCAAGCTGCCACCGTTGCCCGGTGCGCTCACGCCGGTGTGGGAACTGCTCAGCCACCGCATCCAGCAGTGAGCGAGAGCCCCGGGTCCGGCAGCGGCAGCGCGGCAACGGCGGCACTGGCGAACGCCCGCGCCGCGG
The DNA here is from genome assembly GCF_041154485.1 of Variovorax sp. V93. Classification (NCBI taxonomy): domain Bacteria; kingdom Pseudomonadati; phylum Pseudomonadota; class Betaproteobacteria; order Burkholderiales; family Comamonadaceae; genus Variovorax; species Variovorax sp. V93. Next base: position 4,189,524 of record NZ_AP028669.1, read on the forward strand.
CGCGGCAGACGCGCGATCTCGAATCGGAGCGCATCCTCGCGGGCATCGGCATGGTGCTGGTGGCGGTGGCCTGCTTTGCCACGCTCGATACCGCCACCAAGACCTCCACCGCCGCCGTGCCCATTCTGATGGGCGTGTGGTTCCGCTATGCCTTCCAGGCCGTGGCCACCACCGCGGTGCTGCTGCCGCGGCACGGCACGGCCCTGCTGCGCACGCAGCACCCGCGCTACCAGTTGCTGCGCGGCGCGCTGCTGCTGGTGTCGAGCACGCTGGCCTTCCTGAGCCTGCGCTACATGCCGCTGGCCGAGTTCACCTCCATCGTGCTCATCGCCCCGCTCGTCATCACCCTGCTTGCGGCCACCACGCTCAAGGAGCAGGTCTCCGCGCTGCGCTGGGTGCTGGTGGCCGGCGGCTTCGCCGGCACGCTGGTCATCCTGCGCCCGGGCGGCGATGCATTCAGCTGGGCCGTGCTGCTGCCGATCGGGCTGGTGCTGACCAACGCATGGTTCCAGGTGCTCACGAGCAAGCTGGCGCAGACCGAGAATCCGCTCACGATGCATTTCTATACCGGCTGGGTGGGCGCGCTGATCGCCTCGCTGGCGCTGCCCTTCGTATGGACGGCCCTGCCCTCGTGGCACTGGTGGGCGCTGCTGTGCCTCATGGGGTTCATGGGCACGGTGGGACACTTCATCCTCATCCTGGCCTACCAGCGCGCACCCGCATCCACGCTTACGCCGTATCTCTATGCGCAGATCGCCTTTGCGATGCTCGGCGGCTGGCTGGTCTTTTCCCACGTGCCCGACCGCTTCTCGCTCATCGGCATGGCCATGATCGCGGTCTGCGGCGCGGCCGGCGCCTGGCTCACGGTGCGCGAGCGCCGCGTGCCGATCGAGCCGGCCGAATCCTGATCAGGAGTCTTTTTCATGGCCCAGTATTTCGAAGTCCACCCCGAGAACCCGCAGCAGCGGCTGCTCAAGCAGGCCGCCGCGCTTTTGCAGCGCGGAGAGATCGTGGCCGTGCCTACCGATTCGAGCTACGCGCTGGCCTGCCACCTCGACGACAAGGATGCGGTCGACCAGCTGCGCCGCATCCGCCAGGTCGACGAGAAGCACCATCTCACGCTCATCTGCCGCGACCTGAGCGAGCTGGCCAACTACGCGCGCGTCGACAACAAGCAGTACCGGCTGCTGAAGGCCGCCACGCCCGGGCCCTACACCTTCCTGCTCGAAGCCACCAAGGAGGTGCCGCGGCGCGTGAGCCATCCGCAGCGCAAGACCATCGGCCTGCGCGTGCCCGACCACAAGGTGCTGCTCGAATTGCTGATGCTGCACGGCGCGCCGCTGCTGGCCACGACCCTGATCGCGCCCGGCGAGACCGAGGCGCTGAACGACGCGCAGACCATCCGCGAGCGTTTCGAAAAGCAGATCGGCGCCGTCATCGACGCCGGCGCCTGCCCCTCGCAACCGACCACCGTGGTGGACCTCACGCCCATGGGCTCGGGCGACGATCCGGTGGTGGTGCGGCAGGGCCGCGGCGCGCTGGCGGTGCTTGGCCTCTGACAAGCGGCACCGCAGCCTTCACTCCGTCTGACACAATCGCGCAGTGGATATTTCCAACCTGATACAGACCGTACTTATTTACGCTTTGCCCGTGGTCTTCGCGATCACGGTGCACGAGGCGGCGCATGGCTATGTGGCGCGCCATTTCGGCGACAACACCGCCGAGGCGATGGGCCGCGTCACGCTCAACCCGATCAAGCACATCGATCCCATCGGGACCATCCTGATGCCGCTGATGCTGTACTTCGCAACCTCCGGGGCCTTCCTGTTCGGCTATGCCAAGCCGGTGCCGGTGAACTTCGGGCGGCTGCGCCATCCGAAGCGCGACATGATCTGGGTGGCTCTGGCAGGGCCTGCGTCCAATTTCGTGCAAGCCATCATCTGGGCGCTGGTGCTCGTGGCACTCGTTGCGGCCGGCATCGATGAAACCTTTTTCATCAAGATGGCGCAGGGCGGCGTGCTGGTCAACCTGGTGATGTGGGCCTTCAATCTCTTTCCGCTGCCTCCGCTCGACGGCGGCCGCGTTCTTGCAGGCCTGCTGCCCAACGGGCCGGCGCAGAATTTCCTGGCGCGCATCGAGCCCTTCGGTTTCTTCATCGTGATGGGCCTGGTGCTCGCGGGCATCGTCAGCACCTTCTGGCTGCGTCCGCTGATGGACGTCGGCTACGCGGCCATCAACCTGCTCATCTCACCGCTCACGGCTTTGCTGCGTTAAGTTCCTCCTCCCATGGCTACGTCTCCTTCCGCTCCCCTGCGCGTGCTGACCGGCATCACGCCGTCGGGCACGCCGCACCTCGGCAACTACGTCGGCTCGATCCGCCATTCGGTGCGCCAGAGCGTCGCGCCGGGCGTCGAGAGCTTCTTCTTCCTGGCCGACTACCACGCGCTCATCAAGGTGCAGGAGCCGGCGCTGATCCAGCGCTCCACGCTCGAGATCGCCGCGAGCTGGCTGGCCTGCGGGCTCGACCCGGAACGCGTCACCTTCTACCGCCAGTCGGACATCGTCGAGATTCCCGAGCTGACCTGGTTCCTCACCTGCGTGACCGGCAAGGGCGTGCTCAACCGCGCCCATGCCTACAAGGCGCAGCTCGACAAGAACATCGCCAAGGGCGAAGACCCCGACGCCGACGTCACGGCCGGCCTCTTCATGTACCCGGTGCTGATGGGCGCCGACATCCTGATGTTCAACGCCCACAAGGTGCCCGTGGGGCGCGACCAGGTGCAGCACATCGAAATGGCGCGCGACATGGCGCAGCGCTTCAACCACCAGTACGGCGAGCACTTCACGCTGCCCGAAGCCGAGATCGACGATGCCGTGGCCACCCTGCCCGGCCTCGACGGCCGCAAGATGAGCAAGAGCTACGGCAACACCATTGCGATGTTCGCACCGCGCGCGCAGCTGCAAAAGCAGATCGCCAGCATCGTGACCGACTCGCGCGCGCCCGGCGAACCCAAGGACACCGAAGGTTCGGCGCTGTTCCAGATCTACCAGGCCTTTGCCAGCGCCGAAGAAACCGAGGCGCTGCGCAAGGCGTACGCCGACGGCATCGGCTGGGGCGATGCCAAGCAGATGCTGTTCGAGCGCATCGACCTCGAAGTGGCGCCGCTGCGCGAACGCTACGAAGCGCTGATGAACGACCCGGCGGAGATCGAGCGGATCTTGCTCATCGGCGCCGAAAAGGCCCGCAAGCTCTCGCGCCCTTTCATGGCCGAGCTGCGCCACGCGGTGGGGCTGCGCAACCTTGCGGCAGGCCGCGACAAGGGCGGTGCACGCAAGGCGGCCAAGGTCGCCAGGCCGAGTTTCAAGCAGTACCGCGAGCGCGACGGCCTGTTCTATTTCAAGCTGCTCGACGCCCACGGCGCCACCCTGCTGCAGAGCCGCGGATTCGCCTCGCCGCAGGAAGCCGGCCGCGCCATCGCCGCCCTGCAGCAGCAGCGCGGCGCGGCACTGGCCGCGCTCACCGAGCAGCTCGAGCCGGCCGGCCCGGAAGAATTGCGCGCCGCGAACGAGGCGCTGGAAGCACTGGCGGAGACAACAACCTCTACCAACGGAAGTTGATCCGACGATATCCATCGGCCACCCGCCGAGGATTGACGAGAGTTAAGACCGTGCGATCACTAAGGAAGAAAACATGAGCATTTATGTCATCGACGACCACCCCCTGATGCGCGACGCGATCGTGATGGTGCTGCGGCGTCTGCGGCCCGCCGAAAACATCGTCGAGCTCGAGCGCCTCGACAAGCTCGCGAGTGCGGTCCAGCAGCGCGGCGAGCCCACGCTTTTCTGCCTTGACCTGAAGCTGCCCGACACCAATGGCGTCTCGGGCGTGGTCGCTGTCAAGCAGGTCTATCCCAACGTGCCGATCGCCGTCTATTCGGCGGCACCGGCCGGAGACATGGAAGACGCCTGCATCGAAGCCGGTGCCGACACGTACATCGAGAAGTCGGCCAGCTCGGCCGAACTGGCCGCCGCACTGCGCGGCCTGCTGATGGCGGGCTCGGAAGAGGCGGACGAGCCGGCGCTGGCCAGCAACAGCAAGCTGTCGAAGCGCCAGACGCAGCTGATCGCGATGCTCGACAAGGGCATGAGCAACCGCGACATCGCCACCGACCTCGAGATCAGCGAGCACACCGTGAAGGTGCACCTGTGGCGCCTGTTCCGCCGCCTGGGCGTGAAGAGCCGCACGCAGGCGCTGCACTACGCGCGGACCAATGGGCTGCTTTCCGGAAACTGAGCTCGCCCCCAGGCTTCGCGCACTTCGTGTCGCTTCTCCCTCCCCCTACCGGGGGCAACACCAGTGGCCCGGCCAAGCCGGTTCCACGGTGTTTCTGGAAGGGGCATGCGCGGGTTGTTGGCTGCTGAAAACCGCGCTCTGGCGCGGTTTTTTGTTGCTTGGGCGGCCTTGCCCTAGCCGCCGGAGGCGCTGACGCGGGCTTGGGCCACGGCTTCGTCGGCGTCGTGCAGGGCGACGCGGAACACGCTGCCGCTGCCCAGGCGGGAGCGCACGCTGACGGGGTGGCCCAGCACGTGCGAGAGCCGGGCGACGATGGCCAGGCCCAGGCCGAAGCCGTCGGAGGTGCCGGCATGGTCGGCCACCTTGTAGAACTCCAGGAACACGTCGCGCAGGTGCTCGGGCGCAATGCCGATACCGGTGTCCCACACCTCCACACGCAGGCCGTCGCGCGATTGCCGCGAGGCCAGCAGCACGCCGCCGTCGGTGGTGTACTTGATCGCGTTGGCCAGCAGGTTGCCGAGCATGCGGCGCACCCGGATCGGGTCGGTCAGGAAGCTGCCCTCGGTCACGTGCACGCGGAAATCGAGCCCCCGGCTCTCGGCCACCGGGCGGTATTGCAGTTCGAGGTCGTGCAGCAGCTCGGCCACGTCCACGCGCTCGATGTGCAGCCGCACCTGGCCCGAATCGATGCGCGCCAGGTCGAACATCGAATCGAACAGCGCATTCACGGCGTGCGTGGCACGAACGATCTTGGGCGCGAGTTCCAGCACCAGTTCGGGTTCGTTGCGCAGCCAGTCGGCATAGAGAGACAACGCCAGCACCGGCTGGCGCATGTCGTGCGCGGCGCTCGCGAGAAAGCGGTTCTTCATGGCCACGGCCGCCACCGCGGCCTGCCGCTGCTGCGTGAGCGACTTGATCAGGATGTGGTTGTGGAACAGCAGCTCCAGGCTGTTGCGCGCCGTCTCGTGAATGTGGCGCCCGGCACGCAGCAGCAAGAACCAGTGCAGGATCGGCAGGATCGGCATCAGGAAGCCGTACTGGAAATGCGGCTCCACGAGGTTGATGCTCACGAGCCGGATCAGAACCGCCCCCAGCATCGTGGTGAACAGCGTGTTGACGTAGCGCTTGAGCAGCGGCGGATGCAGCGCCAGCCCGTTGAGCGGAAAGGTGCCGACGCCGGCCACGATGAGCCAGCTCATGAACTGGTTGACCTGCGGCGTGCGCTCGAAGAACAGCAGGATCGACAGGCCCCAGACGACCGCGCTGGTGCTCCAGATGAAGCCATAGCGTTCGGTGAACTGCTGCTGCGCCGCCGCGCTCCTGCCGGCGTAGCGCACGGCATAGACCCTGGCGCCCCAGGCACGGCAGGCCGTGGCAATGAGGCCCGCGGCGAGCCAGGTCAGCAGTTCCCACCGCGGCACATAGCTCCAGTTCAGGCCGACCATCGCCGGCATGAGTGCCGCCGAGACAATGTACGACCCGCGCGCGGAGCGCATGAGGCTGCGGATCAGCTCGCCGCGCACCCAGGATTCAGCTTCGTCGGCCGAAGCCGGGACCGGTGTCACGCTCGCGATCGACGGATTGGCCATGTGGCGCGGAGCCTCTTGTTCATTCGACTACAAGGAAAAATCCCGGCATGCGGGAGCCTGGGGTGGTGGCGATCTTAACGGGCCGATACAGCTGCTTCGAAGCTTGACTGGGCGCCATGCGCAACGGCCGCGAAAAACGCGAAAGCCATGCGAACGAAAGGCTCCGGTTTCTCGCCAGCGCGGATGACCGGGCCGTGGAACGGGCAAAAAAATAGCCCCTTTGCGGGGCCATTCTTGGAGGAGAGGGAGGGATTCGAACCCTCGGTACTATCGCTAGTACGCCTGATTTCGAGTCAGGTACATTCGACCACTCTGCCACCTCTCCGGTGCTGTCGAGCCTGCGATTATAGCAGACCTAAACCGGGTTTTTGAAGCCCGCCCGTTCAGCCGCGCAACAGTTCCAGTCCGCCGAGATAAGGCCGCAGCGCCGCGGGCACGTTGATCGAGCCGTCCTCGTTCTGGTGGTTTTCCAGCACCGCGACCAATGTGCGGCCCACCGCCAGGCCCGAGCCGTTGAGCGTGTGGACGAGTTCGTTCTTGCCCTGCGCGTTCTTGAAACGGGCCTGCAGGCGGCGCGCCTGGAAGGCTTCGCAGTTGGAGACCGAGCTGATCTCGCGGTAGGTGTTCTGCGCGGGCAGCCACACCTCCAGATCGTAGGTCTTGGTGGCGCCAAAGCCCATGTCGCCGGTGCACAGCAGCACCACCCGGTACGGCAGTTCCAGCGCCTGCAGCACGGCCTCGGCGTGGCCGGTCATCTGTTCGAGCGCGTCGTAGCTCTTTTCAGGATGCACGATCTGCACCATCTCGACCTTGTCGAACTGGTGCTGGCGGATCATGCCGCGCGTGTCGCGCCCGGCGCTGCCGGCTTCGGAGCGGAAGCACGGCGTGTGGGCCGTGAGCTTGATCGGCAATTGCGCCTCGGCCACCACCTCGTCGCGCACGAAGTTGGTGAGCGGCACTTCGCTGGTGGGGATGAGGTAGAGCGCCGAATGGTCGGGCGCGGGCTCGCCCTCCTGGCCGCCCTTCTTGGCGGCGAACAGGTCGCCTTCGAACTTGGGCAGCTGGCCGGTGCCGCTGAGCGTGGCCGCGTTGACGATGTAGGGCACGTAGCACTCGGCATAGCCGTGCTTCTCTGTCTGGATGTCGAGCATGAACTGCGCGAGCGCGCGGTGCAGCCGGGCGATCGGCCCCTTCATGACGGTGAAGCGCGAGCCCGCGAGCTTGGCGCCCATCTCGAAGTCGAGCCCCAGCGGCGCGCCCAGGTCGACGTGGTCCCTGGCGGCAAAGGGCAGCGGCGTGGCGCCCGCCCCGGCGCCGCCCTGCGGGCTCCAGCGGCGCATCTCGACATTGCCGGTCTCGTCTTCGCCGACCGGCACGCTGGCGTGCGGCAGGTTGGGCACGGCCAGCAGCAGCGCCTGCAGTTCGGGCTGGATCTCCTCGAGGCGCTTGGACTGCGACTCCTGCTCGGCCTTGAGCGCATTGACTTCGGCCATCAGCGCATCGACCGATTCGCCCTTGGCCTTGAGCGGGCCGATCTGCTTGTTCAGCGTGTTGCGCCGGGCCTGGATTTCCTCGGTGCGGGTTTGCAGCGTCTTGCGCTCGGCCTCGAGCGCGGTGAACGCCGACACGTCGAGGTAGGGCTGGTTCTTCTTGCGTTTTTCGAGGCCGGCCACAGCGGAGGCCAGGTCTTTGCGGAGCAGAGTGATGTCAAGCATGGGGGGATTTTAGGTGGGCGTAGCATCGCCCTCCCGCAACTTCAACCGAAGGGAATGAGCGATGCAAGCCTATCTGACATTCAACGGCAACGCGGCCGAGGCGCTGGCCTTCTATGCCAAGGCGCTGGGCGGCAAGGTTGTCTTCAGCATGAGCTTTGGCGAAAGCCCGATGGGGGCCGAAACGCCGGCCGCCTACAAGGACAAGATCATGCACGCCACGCTGGAAGCCCGCGGCCACCAGCTGATGGCTTCCGACATGCCGCCCGGCATGCCCTTCGAGGGGCACAAGGGCTTTTCGCTATCGGTTCAGGGCAACAGCGTGGACGAGGGAAAGAAGCTCTTCGACGCACTGGCCGAAGGCGGCGAGGTCACGATGCCGTTCGGCCCGCAGTTCTGGGCCGCGGGCTTCGGCATGCTGAAGGACAAGTTCGGCGTGCCGTGGATGGTCAATTGCGAGAAATGAATAGAGCCCCTCGGCTTTTCACTTCGCTGCGCTGCGTGTAATTCGCCACCCCGCGAGGGGGAGGCGCGGCTCGCCTTGGGGCGGCCCGGCGGCGGCCGCCCCGCCCTCAGGCCACGGTGGCCGGATCGACGTTCGCGCCGCAGACGATCAGGCAGACCTTCTCGCCTTCGCGCGGCACATAGGCGCCGGTCTGCAGCGCCGCCAGCGGCAGCGCGGCGGCCGGCTCGACGGCGAGCTTCATTTCCTTCCACAGCCACTGCTGCGCGGCGCGGATGGATTCGTCGGACAGCAGCAGCGCGTCCTGCACGTATTGCCGGGTGATGTCCCAGGAAATGGCGCCGATGCGGCGCGCGCCGAGCGAATCGGCGGCAATGCCGCCCACCTCGACATCGACCGGCTCGCCGGCCTGGCGGGCGCGGTACAGCGTGGGCGCCTTTTCGGGCTCGAGCGCCACCACGCGGGCGCGCTTTTCGAACCAGCCGGCCAGGCCGCCGATGAGGCCGCCGCCGCCCACGCTCACGAGCACGGAATCGGGCAGGCCGCCCTGCGCCTCGATCTCCTGGCCGAGGGTGCCCGCGCCGGCCACGACTTCGGGCTGGTCGTAGGCGTGCGTGAGCAAGGCGCCGGATTCCTTCTGGCGCGCGAGGCAGGCTGCCAGCGCGTCGGGATAGAGCTCGCCGACCACGACCACCTCGGCGCCGAGCGCCCTCAGGCGGGCGCGCTTGGCTTCGGGCGAGACGCCGGGCAGGAACACCTGGCAGCGCACGCCCAGCGCCTTGGCCGCCGCCGCAGTGGCAATGCCCGCGTTGCCGCCCGAGGCCACGATCACGCCGCTTTCGGGAATGTCGTTGGCCAGCAGGCGGTTCATCATGCCGCGGGCCTTGAAGCTGCCGCTCACCTGCATGTGCTCGAGCTTGAGCCACACCTCCACGCCCGGCACCGCCAGGCCGAAGGCCGCGGACGGCAGCTTCCAGAGCGGGGTCTGGCGCAGGAAGCCGCCGGCGCGTTCGCGCAGCCTGCGGGAGGCGCTCTCCGTTTCAGAGCGCCAGTGGGTGTTTTCGTTGTTCAAGAGATGTGTCCAGGAGGGGGAATGTCGTCGAGCTTGAGGCCCTTGGGGAGCGGAAACTTGATGGTTTCCTCGATGCCGTCCATCTTGCGGACCGACACCGCGCCGAGCGCCCTCACGCGCTCGATCACCTCACGCACCAGCACTTCGGGGGCGGAGGCGCCGGCCGTGAGGCCGACCCGGCCCTTGCCCTCGAACCACTCGGGCTTGAGTTCGTCGGCCGAATCGACCATGTAGCTTTCGGTGCCCAGGCGCTGTGCCAGTTCGCGCAGCCGGTTGCTGTTGGAGCTGGTGGGGCTGCCGACCACGATCACCAGGTCGACCTGCGGGCTCAGGATCTTGACCGCGTCCTGGCGGTTCTGCGTGGCATAGCAGATGTCCTGCTGCTTGGGCTCGCGCACCTTCGGAAAGCGGGTGCGCACCGCCGCCGCGATCTCGGCCGCGTCGTCCACGCTGAGCGTGGTCTGCGTGACCACGGCGAGCTTCTCGGTCTGCGCGGGCGCCACCTTCGCCACGTCTTCCACGTCTTCCACCAGGTGGATGCCGCTCGCGAGCTGGCCCATGGTGCCTTCGACCTCGGGGTGCCCCTTGTGGCCGATCATGATGAACTCGTAGCCCTCCTTGGCGAGCTTGGCGACCTCGACGTGCACCTTGGTCACCAGCGGGCAGGTGGCGTCGAAGACGTCGAAGCCGCGGTCGCGCGCCTCCTGCTGCACCGCCTTGCTCACGCCGTGCGCGCTGAACACCAGCGTGGCGCCGGGCGGCACGTCGGCCAGGTCCTCGATGAAGATCGCGCCCTTGGCCTTGAGCTCGTTCACCACGTAGGTGTTGTGCACGATCTCGTGGCGCACGTAGATCGGTGCGCCGAACTTGGCAAGGGCGCGCTCGACGATCTCGATCGCGCGGTCCACGCCGGCGCAGAAGCCGCGCGGCTCGGCAAGGATGACTTCCTCGATGTTCGTGTTCATGCCAGGTATCCTGCGCTTGCCGCCGGACCGCTCATAGAACGCCGATCAGCCGGACCTCGAAGGTCACGGGCTGTCCGGCCAGCGGATGGTTGAAGTCGAAGCGCACCGCGGTCTCGTTCGATTCGACCACCGCGCCCGCGTAGCTGCCCGCGCCGTCGGGCGTGGGGAACTGCACCACGTCGCCGACCGCGTATTGCTCGTCGGGATCGCCCATCTGCGCGAGCAGCTTGCGGGCCACCCATTGCTGCATCTCGGGATTGCGCTCGCCGAAGGCCTCTCCGGCGGGCAGCTCGAAGGTGGCGTGTGTGCCCTCTTCCAGGCCCATGAGCCGCTGCTCCATGGCGGGCGAGAGCTCGCCGGTACCCAGCGACAGGGTCGCGGGCTTGTCGGCGAAAGTGTTGATGATGTCGCCCGCCGGACCGGCCAGCCGGTAATGCAGGGTCAGGAACGAGCCGGAAGTCACAACGTGGGACATGGGTGCAGCGGAGGTAGGCAAAGACAAGGTGGGTGTCCCGATAAACTGGACTGCATTTTAAGGAGCCGGGGCTTCCGCCCGCTCTTTCAAGGTTTCACCCAGGTTTTCGATGGCATTCAAGGATCTCCCCGCCCACGCCCGCCCGCGCGAAAAGCTCATCGCGCGGGGCGCCGCCGCGCTGGCCGACGCCGAGCTGCTGGCGCTGCTGCTGCGCACCGGCGTGGCGGGAAAGAACGTGCTCCAGCTCGCGCAGGAGCTGCTCGACCACTTCGGCGGCCTTTCGGGCCTGCTGCAGACCGGCGCCGAGGACCTGAAGGTGATCAAGGGCATGGGCGGCGACGCCAAGCGCGCCGAGCTCATCGCGGTGCTCGAACTGGCGCGCCGCGCCATGGCCGAGCGCCTGAAGGAGCGCACGGTGTTCGACTCGCCCGGCACGGTCAAGCAGTACCTGCAGCTGCACATCGGATCGCGACCCTACGAGGTGTTCGCAGTGCTGTTCCTCGATGCGCAGCACCGGCTGATCGTGCTCGAGGAGCTGTTCCGCGGAACGCTCACCCAGACCAGCGTCTACCCGCGCGAAGTGGTCACGCGTGCGCTGCACCACCAGGCCGCGGCCGTGGTGCTGTCGCACAACCATCCGAGCGGCAGCATCGAGCCCTCGCGCGCCGACGAGTCGCTCACCCAGACGCTCAGGGCCGCGCTCTCGCTGATCGACGTGCGCGTGCTCGACCATGTGATCGTCAGCGCCGGCCAGAGCTATTCGATGGCCGAGAAAGGGCTGCTCTGATGGCCTCCCGCACGCCGCCCATCAAGAACCTGGCCGACCTGAAAAAGGTGCAGCGTACGCTGGCCGAGACCCGCGAGCGTGAAGCGGCGGCCGCAGCCGCCAAGGCCGCGGCCGAGCGCAAGCGCGCCGCCGAAAAGGACCTGTTCGCGCGCGCCATCGGTGCGACCGAGCCGCTGCGCCGCAAGGCCGTGGTGCCGCTTGCGCCCGAGCCGCCGGCGCCCATTCCGGTGCAGCACCAGCTCGACGAGCAGCGCGTATTGCGCGAGTCGCTTTCCGACGAGTTCGACGTGACGACCCTGCTCGACGTCGACGACGCCATGAGCTTTCGCCGCCCCGGCATCGGCACCGATGTGACGGCGCGTCTGCGCAAGGGCGATTGGAGCATCCAGGCGCAGGTCGACCTGCACGGCCTGCGCAGCGACGAGGCGCGCGAGGCACTCGGCGGCTTCATCCGCAACGCCTACAAGCAGGGGCTGCGCTGCGTGCGCGTGGTGCACGGCAAGGGCCTGGGCTCGCCCGGCAAGCAGCCCGTGCTCAAGACCAAGACGCAGCGCTGGCTGATCCAGAAGAACGAGGTGATCGCCTTCGTGCAAGCCAAGCCGGCCGAAGGCGGGGCCGGCGCGCTGGTGGTTCTGCTGGCACCCGCGCGGCGCTGACGCTTTCTGCCTTGCTCCTTCCCCTCCCGGGGGAAGGCTGGGATGGGGGCTCGCGGCCTTTGCACGGGCCGCGCCTCATCCATCGCCGTCGTGCCCCCACCCCTACCCTCCCCCAGCGGGGGAGGGAGCAGGAAACGCAGCCGGCTTACGCCAAGTGATTCTTCAGCGGAACCGAGGCATCCGCCACCGCCGCCGCATCGGGGCTGCGCCCCGCTTCGAGCAGCTTGCGGCTCATCATGTGATCGACCGGCGCGTTGACCGATTCGACGCACGCCAGCTGCCCGTCGACATAGTGGAACAGCGAGAACGCATCGGGCTTGGGGCCGGCGCGGCGCACGCTGGCGAGGCCCGGCGTGCCCTCGGCCGGCATCAGGCCGACCATCTGCAGGCGCATGCTGCCCTGGTCGGACCAGAACCACGGCACCGCGTCGTGCGGGCGCGGCGCGCCGGTCAGCGTGGCCACGGCCGTGCGCGCCTGGTCGTTCGCGTTCTGCACCGATTCGAGCCGCAGCGCGCGGCCCGCGCGGCGATCGGGAAAGCGCGTGCAGTCGCCCACGGCAAGCACGTCGGCCGCGCTGGTCTGCATGTGGCCATCGACCACGATGCCGTCGGCGCATTCGATGCCCGAGGCCTGCGCCAGCGCCGTTTCCGGCACCGCGCCGATGCCCAGCAGCAGCAGGTCCACCGGCTGCTTCACGCCGTTGACCTGGAGCGACAGCAGCCGCTCGCCCTCGACCTCGAAGGCACCGGTGCGCGCGCCGAGCACGATCTCGATGCCCGCCGCGCGATGCGTGGCGAGCACGTGCGCCGACAGCTCGGGAGACACGGCGCGGCCCAGCAGCCGCGGAGCGCTTTCGAGCACCTGCACACTCTTGCCGAGCGCCTTGGCCGTGGCCGCCACCTCGAGCCCGATGAAGCCGCCGCCCAGCACCGTGACCTGCTGCGCAGCGGCCAGCCGCGAACGCAGGCGATGCGCTTCATCGGCGGCGCGCAGGCTCGCGACGTTCTCGAGCCCCGGCTTCAGGTCGGGCATCTGGCGCGCGCGCGTGCCGGTGGCCAGCACCAGCCGTTCCCACGGCAGGACCGCGCCCGAACGCAGTGTGACGGTGTGCGCCTCGCGGTCGATGGCCACGGCCGCATCGCCCAGGTGCAGCGTGATGCCCGCTTCGCGGTACCAGTCGGCGGCCTTGTGCGGCTGCGTGGTTTCCTCGGCGCTTTTGAGAAAGGCCTTGGACAGCGGCGGCCGGTGGTACGGCTCGCAGGCCTCCTCGCAGACCAGGTGCACGCGTGCGCCCTGCCCGGCTTCGGCCAGGCCCGCGCAAAGCTGGGCCGCGGCGTGGCCGCCGCCGATGATGACGATGGGATTCATTGAAAAGAGTCGCTTTCGGAATCGTTGTTTGTTCTATGGCTCGCCACGGTTTCGCATCCAGTCCGCGGTCTGGAAGAAGGAATCGCGCAGCCGCGCACGCAACCCCTCGGGCACGCCGGTCTCGCCCATGGCCTGGTCCATGCAGGCCAGCCACTGGTCGCGCTCCTTGATGCCGATGCTGTGGCCGCCGATGCTTTGCGGCAGATGCCGTGCGCGCAGCATCGGATGGCCGAAGCGGTCGGTGTAGTGCTGCGGTCCGCCGAGCCAGCCGCACAGGAACCAGAACAGGCGCTGGCGCGCGTTGTCGAGGCTGGTGCCGTGCACCGCGCGCAGCTGCGCATAGGCCGGTTCGAGTTCCATCAGGTCGTAGAAGCGATCGACCAGCGCCTGCACCCTGGGTTCGCCGCCGATCCATTCGAAGGGAGTGTCGAAGGGAGGCTTTTCGTGAATCTGCATGGCGGGAGTATCCCTCTGTGCGCCTGTCAGGCCTGCACGAGGTTCGGAATTCCCACGTCGGGGTTCACGTCGGCCTCGTAGTCCACGCCTTCGATGCCGAAGCCGAAAAGGCGCAGGAACTCCGCCTTGTAGCCGGCGAGATCGGTGAGCTCGTGGACGTTCTCGCTCGTGACCTGGGGCCAGAGCGCCATCACGCGCGCCTGCACTTGCGGGGCCAGTTCCTTGTAGTCCGCGCGCAGCCGGCCCTCCCCGTCGAGGTGCGGTGCGCTGCCGTAGAGGCTGTCGGCAAAAAGCCCGTGGACCTGTTCGATGCAGCCCTCGTGCGTGCCCTCGGCCTTCATGACCTTGAACAGCAGCGACAGGTACAGCGGCATCACCGGAATCGCCGAGCTCGCCTGCGTGACGACCGCCTTCAGCACCGAGACACGCGCATCGCCGCCCTTGGCGGCCAGCCCGGCGCGGATGCCGAGCACCTTCTGGTCGAGGTCCTTCTTGGCGGCGCCGATGGAGCCGTTCCAGTAGATGTCGTGCGTGATCCGCTCGCCCAGGTAGGTGAAGGCCGTGGTCTTCGCGCCATCGGCCAGCACGCCGGCGGACTGCAGTGCGTCGATCCACATCTGCCAGTCCTCGCCGCCCATCACGGCCACGGTGTCGTCGATCTCCTGCTGCGTGGCGGGCTCGAGTACCGTGTCCTTGACGGCTTCGTTGTCGGTGTCGAGGCCGCGCAGGCTCACGGCCTTGCCAATGGGCTTGAGCGTCGAATTGAAGACCTCGCCGGTCTTCGGATGCGTGCGCCGCGGCGCGGCCAGGCTGTAGACGACGAGGTCGACCTGGCCCAGGTCTTCGCGGATCGCATCGATGGCCTTCTGCTTCACGTCGTCCGAGAAGCCGTCGCCGTTGATGCTCCTGGCGTAGAGGCCCTCTTGCGCGGCTGCGCGGTGGAAGGCGGCCGAGTTGTACCAGCCGGGCGAGCCGGGCTTGCTCTCGCTGCCGGGCCGCTCGAAGAAGACGCCGAGCGTGCCGGCGCCGCAGCCGAAGGCCGCCGTGATGCGCGCGGCCAGGCCGTAGCCGGTCGATGCGCCGATGACCAGCACCCGCTTCGGCCCGCCCGCGATCCTTCCCTTGGCCTCGACGTAGCCGATCTGCTGCCTGACGTTGGCCTCGCAGCCCGCAGGATGGGTCGTGACGCAGATGAAGCCACGCACGCGCGGTTTGATGATCATGAAAAGCTCGCTGAAGATGGGTGCCGCGGGGGGCCGGGGGGGGGGGGCAGGATTTCGCGCCGCGAATTTAACCCAGGCCGTGCCAGGGCCGATCGTGCAAGGCCATATGCATATGTCGATTGAGAATTTAATAATCGCGGGTTTTGTTGATAGGGTCCAGCCTTTCGTCTTTTCATCCGGAGTGAGAACAACCATGCGCCACACCCTGCTTGCCGCGGCCCTCGCCGCCTCCACCCTGCTGACGGGCATCGCTGCCCATGCGGACCAGCTCGCAGACATCAAGAAGAAGGGCGAACTCGTGGTCGGCGTGCTCGGCACCGACGAGCCCGCGACCTTCATCGATCCGAAGACGCGGCAGATCGTCGGCTACGAAGTCGACCTGGTGAACGCCATCGCCAAGAAGATCGGCGTGAAGCCGGTGCTCAAGCAGATTGCCGTGGCCGCGCGCATTCCCGAGCTGCAGCAGGGCCACGTCGACCTGGTGGCGGCCGGCCTCACGCACAACAAGGAGCGCGAGGCGCAGATCGACTTCTCGCTGACCACCTTCGTCACCGGCCAGAAGGCCATCGTGAAGAAGGACAGCGGCATCACCGAGGTGCCGCAGCTTGCCGGCAAGAAGGTGCTGACCATCCGCGGCGGCACGCAGGAGCCCAACATCCGCAAGGCCGTGCCCACCGCCGAGGTCGTGACCTTCGACACCAGCCAGCAGGCCTTCCAGGCGCTGCAGCAGGGCAAGGGCGTGGGCTACGTGGACGACGAGGCCGCGCTGCTGCGCAGCTACGCCAAGCTCGGTCCGCAGAAGGCCCAATACGTGGTGCTCAAGCAGAACCTGAGCACCGAGGCGCTGGCCATCGGCATCAAGAAGGGCGAGAGCGCACTCAAGGCCGTGGTGGACGAGACGCTGCGCGAACTCGAGAAGTCGGGCGAAGCGCAGAAGATCTTCATCAAGTGGTACGGGCCGAGCACCGCCTCGGGCTTCCAGACGCGCGACTTCAAGCTCGACTCCGACAAGATCGACTGATTGCGTGTTTCTCCTTCCCCCGCTGGGGGAAGGCCGGGATGGGGGCTGACAGCCTTTGCACAAGCTGCGGCGTATCGATCGCCGCCGTGCCCCCACCCCAACCCTCCCCCGGAAGGGGAGGGAGCGAATCCTCGTCGCGGCGGTGATACTGTCGCCCCCCATGCCCCTGTTCGACTACTCGCTGCTCCTGACCGGCAAGTACCACGACATGCTGGTCGCGGGCTTGTGGCTGTCGCTGCAGCTGCTCGCGGCCTCGCTCGTGCTCGCGCTGCCGATCGCGCTGGTGGTGGCGCTCTTGCGCCTTTCGCCGCTCGCGCCGCTGCGCTGGCTGGGCTTTGCATACGTGGAGACCATCCGCAACATCCCGCTGCTCGCGCACATGCTCTTCTGGTACTTCGGCGCGCCCGAGTTGCTGCCCGAGGGCATCAAGCAGTGGCTCTATGCGGGACACATCGAGGCCTACAGCGCCATCATCGCGCTGTCGCTCTACACGGCCGCCTTCATGGCCGAGGACATCCGCAGCGGCATCCGCGCGATACCCGCGGTGCAGTTCGAGGCGGGACGCGCGCTGGGCTTCGGCTTCCTGGGCACCATGCGCCGCGTGGTGCTGCCACAGGCGCTGCGCGTGACGGTGCCGCCGCTGATCTCGCAGACGCTGAGCCTCTGGAAGAACACCTCGATTGCCACCGTGATCGGCGTGGCCGAGCTGATGTACCAGGCCGGGCAGGTCGAGAGCGCGACCTTCCGCAGCTTCGAGTCGTTCGCGTTCGCGAGCGCGGCGTACCTGACGGTGTCGCTGGCCATCACCGGCCTGGCGACCTGGTACCACCACCGCTTCCCGGTGCGGACCATCTGAAGGCGGCGCGCTGATGCTCGAAATCATCCACGACTACTGGGTCTACTTCCTCATCGGCCAGTACCCGAACGGCCCGCTCGGCGGCCTGGTGCTCACGCTGCTGCTGGCCTCGTGCGGGCTGGTGCTCGCGCTGCCATTGGGCATCGTGCTCGGCCTGGCACGCGTGAGCCCGTGGCGCTGGCTGCGCTGGCCGGTGACCGGCTTCGTCTTCGTGGTGCGCGGCCTCCCCTTGCTGATGGTGATCTTCTGGGCCTACTTCTTCCTGCCGAGCGTCACGGGCGTGAAGACCGACCAGTTCACCACCATGCTGATCGCGCTCGTGGTGTTCGATGCGGCCTACCTGGCCGAGATCGTGCGCGCCGGCATCCAGGGCCTGCCGCGCGGCCAGATGGAGACCGCCCGTGCGCTGGGCCTGGACTACGGCCGCGCGATGCGCCTGGTGGTGCTGCCGCAGGCTTTGCGCAGCATGCTGCCTTCGCTGGTGAACCAGTTCGTCTCGACCATCAAGGAGACCTCGCTGGGCTACATCATCGGGCTGGCCGAGGTCTCGTTCATCGCCACGCAGATCAACACGCAGGTGTTCACCAAGCCCGCGCAGATCTACCTGATCCTGGGCCTGACCTATTTCATCCTGTGCTTCGGCCTCTCGCGCTTCGCCTACTGGCTCGAAGGCCGGCTCGCGCGGCGCGGCATGGCCACCGCCAGCTCCGTCTCGGCTCCCAAGGTATCCGCATGATCGAACTGCAAGACGTCAACAAGTGGTACGGCAGCTACCACGCCCTGGTCGACATCGACGAGACCATCCGCAAGGGCGAAGTGGTCGTGGTGTGCGGGCCTTCGGGCTCGGGCAAGTCGACGCTGATTCGCACCTTCAACCGGCTGGAGCCGATCCAGTCGGGCCGCATCCTCATCGAAGGCAAGGACATCCATGCGCCGGGCACCGACGTGAATGCCTTCCGCTCGCGCATCGGTTTCGTGTTCCAGCAGTTCAACCTGTTTCCGCATCTCACGGTGCTGCAGAACTGCACGATGGCGCCGATGCAGCTGCGCGGACTGTCGCGCAAGGAGGCCGACGAGCGCGCCATGGCGCTGCTGCAGCGGGTGGGCCTGGCCAGCAAGGCGAGCGCATGGCCGAGCGAACTCTCGGGCGGCCAGCAGCAGCGCGTGGCGATCGCGCGCGCCCTGGCCATGCAGCCGCCGCTGATGCTGTTCGACGAACCCACCAGCGCGCTCGACCCCGAGATGGTGGGCGAGGTGCTGCTCGTGATGCGCGACCTCACGCGCGACGGCATGACCATGGTCTGCGTGACGCACGAGATGGGCTTTGCGCGCGAGGTGGCCGACCGCGTGCTCTTCATGGACGAGGGCAAGGTGCTCGAACGCGCGACGCCCGACGACTTCTTCAACCGGCCGCAGCACCCGCGCGCGCAGCAGTTTCTTTCGGACATCCGCTCGCCCTTCGCGCGCGGCGCATGAGATGCTTTCCACGCCCATGACCGACACACAGACGCTTCCCTGATCGACGTCGCCCCGCTCGTGGCCGGCGCTGCTGGCCGCGAAAGCGTGGCCGCGCAGATCGGCGCCGCCTGCCGCGCGCATGGCTTCTTCTATGCCACGGGCCACGGTGTCGATGCGGCGCTGGTGCGGCGGCTCGAAGAGCTGAGCCGCCGCTTCTTCGCGCTGCCCGAAGAAACCAAGATGCAGTGGCGCATGGCCCTGGGCGGGCGCGCATGGCGCGGCTACTTCCCGCTCGGCGGCGAGCTGACCTCGGGCCGGCCTGACTGGAAGGAAGGCCTCTACCTCGGCACCGAGCTGCCCGATTCGCATCCGCTGGTACAGGCGAAGACACCGGTGCACGGGCCCAACCTGTTCCCCGACGTGCCGGGTTTGCGCGAAACCATCCTCGCCTACATGGCGGCCGTCGCGCAACTGGGCCACCGGCTGATGGAGGGCATCGCGCTGAGCCTGGGCCTGCCGGCGGCGTACTTCGCAGAGCGCTACACGGCCGACCCGCTGATCCTGTTCCGCCTCTTCAACTACCCTTCGCAGCCCGTGCCCGAGGGCCTCGACGTGCAGTGGGGCGTGGGCGAGCACACCGACTACGGCCTGCTCACGATCCTGCACCAGGACGACGTGGGTGGCCTCGCCGTGCACACGCCCGGCGGCTGGATCGATGCGCCGCCGATTCCGGGCTCCTTCGTCTGCAACATCGGCGACATGCTCGACCGCATGACCGGCGGGCTCTACAGGTCGACGCCGCACCGCGTGAAGCGCAACACCTCGGGCCGCGACCGGCTCTCGTTTCCGCTGTTCTTCGATCCGAACTTCGAGGCGCGCGTGCAGCGCATCGAAGGCCTTGCAGGTGCCGAGGCGCGCGACGACAGCGCCGAGCGCTGGGACCGCGCCAACGTGCACGCCTTCAACGGCCGCTATGGCGACTACCTGCTCGCCAAGGTGTCGAAGGTGTTTCCACAGCTGCGCGACGAGGTGCTCTGACCCCGGCTACGCGAGCTTCTCCAGAGGCATGGGAAACCAGCGCGGCACGTGTGCGATGGCCTCGTGCAGCGAGTCGAGCACATGGAATGCCCGCTCGACGATCGCAGCGGGCGGGTGCTTGAGGTCCGGCACGATCACGACGCGAAGGCCCGCCGCCAGCGCGGCCTTGGCACCGTTCTCGCTGTCCTCGAAGGCCACGCAGTGCGCCGGGTCCACGCCCAGGCGCTCGGCCGCGAGCAGGTAGAGCGCCGGGTCGGGCTTGGCGCGCGCCACCTCGTCGCCGCCCGCGAAGGCCTCGAAGTGATGGAGCACGTCGAGGCTGCCGAGGCAGGCCGCGATCTGGCCGCGCGCGGACGACGAGGCGACCGCGCAGCGTGTGCCGCGTCCGCGCAAGGCAGCGAGCAACTCGGCCGCGCCGGGCTTGATGGGAAAGAGCGGCCGGGCGTCGCCCTCGGCGCGCTGCAGCTGCAGCGCGGCGGTCACTTGCGTCGCCGCATGCTGGTAGGCGGCCGCGCCGCCGAGCAGCGCCGCGAGGATCTGCTTCGACTCGGCCATGGCCAGCCCCACGCATTGCAGGTACTGGGCGTGCGAAAGCTCGATGTCGAGCGTGCGGGCCGCTTCGATCCAGGCGGCCATGATGGGCCGTTCCGAATCGATGAGCAGCCCGTCCATGTCGAAAATGGCGGCGGTGAACATGGAGTGATCCTAAGCCCGCGCGGCGGAAAGCAAAAAAAGGGCCGGCGGCCCCTTTCTGTAGAAAACGGCCGCGATCCGCCGCTCAGTCGCGCACCAGCGCCCTATTGAGCCCGAGCGCCGCCAGCGTGCCGACGGCACCGGACAGCAGATAGACGCTCACGTAGGCCAGCCCGAAATTCGCCGACAGCCCCAGCGCCACCAGCGGCGCGAAGGCGGCGCCGATGAGCCAGGCCAGGTCGGCCGTGAGCGCGGCGCCGGTGTAGCGGTACTTGGGCTCGAAGTTCGAGGTCACGGCGCCGGCCGCCTGGCCGTACGACAGGCCCAGCAGCACGAAGCCCAGCAGGATGAAGATGTCCTGCCCGAGGCGGCCGCCGTCGAGCAGCGTGGGCGCAAAGCCGCTGAACACCGCGATCATCGCGGCCAGCCCGCCCAGCGTGAAACGCCGTCCCACGCGGTCGGCGACCAGGCCCGAGGCCACGATGCCGCCGGCGCAGAACACCGCGCCGACCATCTGCACCACCAGGAACTCGGTGATCGACTGGTCGGAGTACAGCGTGATCCACGACAGCGGGAACACGGTGATCAGGTGGAACAGCGCGTAGCTGGCCAGCGCCGCGAACGCGCCGATCAGCAGGTTGGCGCCCTGCGAGCGGGTCAGCTCGACCACGCTGGTGGGCTGCAGTTCGCGCTCTTCGAGCAGGCGGGAATACTCTTCGGTGGCCACCAGCCGCAGGCGCGCGAACAGCGCCACCACGTTGATCGCGAAGGCCACGTAGAAGGTGTAGCGCCAGCCCCAGTCGAGGAAGTCCTTGAGCGGCAGGTTGGCGTAGAGGTAGGCGAACAGCGCGCTCGCCACGAAAAAGCCGAGCGGCGCGCCCAGCTGGCCCAGCATGGCGTACCAGCCGCGGCGGTTCTCCGGCGCATTGAGCGCCAGCAGCGAGGGCAGGCCGTCCCACGAGCCGCCGAGCGCAAGGCCCTGGGCGAAGCGGAACACCGACAGCAGCACGATCGACGTGAACCCGAGGCTCGCATAGCCCGGCAGGAAGGCGATGCCCGCGGTGGAGGTGCCCAGCACGAACAGCGCGATGGTCAGCTTGGCTTCCCGCCCGAAGCGCCGCTGGATGGCCATCGAAATGACGGTTCCGAACGGCCGCGCAAGGAATGCGAAGGAAAAAACCACGAAGGCGTAGAGGGTTCCCTCGAGGCGCGCCTCGAACGGGAAGAACACCGCCGGGAACACCAGCACCGAGGCAATGCCGTAGACGAAGAAGTCGAAATATTCCGACGCCCGGCCGATGATCACGCCCACGGCGATCTCGCCGGGTGCGATGTGGGAATGTTCGTCGCCCTGCCGGGCGTCGTTTCCGGACGTGTTCGGCACAGGCTGTGCGCCTTGCGGACTGATGCTGGACGTCGTCGTCATTGCGTTTTTTAATTCGGGTGTCACCGGCAGTGACCAAGGTAGACCATTGAACAGGGTCCAAGCGTCTCACCGAATGAGGATTCCCGCCATAGGACAAAACGTCCAATAGGCGGCGAAGGCCTTTGGTCGTAGATTGTGGAGTCTTTGCGCAGCCCACGCACTTCTTTCTTTCGGCATGCCCACCCTCAAATCTCTTCGCCGATGGCCCCTGTTGCTTCCGCTTGCCTTGCTGGCAGGCTGCAACACGGTGCTCATGAACCCTTCCGGCGACATCGCCAACCAGCAGGGACGCCTGATCGTCGTCTCCACCGTGCTGATGCTGATCATCATCATTCCGGTGATCGCGCTGACCCTCTTCTTTGCCTGGCGCTATCGCCAGTCGAACAAGGAGGCCGACTACAGCCCCGACTGGGACCACTCCACCCAGCTCGAGCTCGCGATCTGGGCCGCGCCGCTGCTGATCATCATCGCGCTGGGTGCCATCACCTGGATCAGCACCCACACGCTCGACCCGTACCGGCCGCTCAGCCGGCTCGACGCCGAGCGCCCGGTTCCCGCCGAGGCCAAGCCGCTGGTGGTCGAAGTGGTGGCGCTCGACTGGAAATGGCTCTTCATCTACCCCGAGCAGGGCTTTGCCACGGTGAATGAAATGGCCGCGCCGGTCGACCGGCCGATCACCTTCAAGATCACCGCCTCCTCGGTGATGAACTCCTTCTTCATTCCCGCGCTGGCCGGCCAGATCTATGCCATGCCGGGCATGGAGACCAAGCTGCATGCGGTCATCAACAAGCCCGGCGAGTTCGAGGGCTTCTCGGCCAACTACAGCGGCGCGGGCTTCTCGGGCATGCGCTTCAAGTTCCACGGCCTGAGCAACACCGACTTCGACCAGTGGGTGCAGAAGGTCAAGGCCGGCAAGGACGGCGAACTCACGCGCGAGCAGTACAAGAAGCTCGAAGCGCCGAGCGAGCGCGAGCCGGTGCGGCACTACGCCGCGGTGGCGCCCGACCTGTACGACGCCATCCTCAACCTCTGCGTCGACCGCAACAAGATGTGCATGAAGGAAATGATGGCCATCGATGCGGACGGCGGGCTGGGCAAGCCCGGCGCGTTCAACATTGCCACCAAGAAGGCCTGGCAGGCTGACACCCTCACCAATTCGCCCACGCGCAAGTACGTCACGGCGATGTGCACCACCGAAGAATGACGATGTTCGAGAACCTTGACCTGACGAAGCTCATCTTCGGCCGCCTCACCTGGGAGGCGATTCCCTTCCACGAGCCGATCCTGCTCGCCACCTTCATCGCGGTCGCCCTCGGCGGCCTCGCACTGCTGGGCGCCATCACCTACTACAAGGTCTGGGGCGTGCTGTGGCGCGACTGGATCACCAGCATCGACCACAAGAAGATCGGCATCATGTACATCATCCTCGGCCTGGTGATGCTGCTGCGCGGCTTCTCCGACGCCATCATGATGCGGGCCCAGCAGGCCATCGCCTTCGGCGACAACGCCGGCTTCCTGCCGCCGCACCACTACGACCAGATCTTCACCGCCCACGGCGTGATCATGATCTTCTTCGTGGCGATGCCGCTGGTCACGGGCCTCATGAACTTCGTGGTGCCGCTGCAGATCGGCGCACGCGACGTGGCCTTCCCGTTCCTGAACAACTTCAGCTTCTGGATGACCACCTTCGGCGCCGGCCTCGTGATGGCGTCGCTGTTCGTCGGCGAATTCGCCAAGACCGGCTGGCTCGCCTACCCGCCGCTGTCGAGCATTCTCTTCAGCCCCGACGTGGGGGTGGACTACTACATCTGGTCGTTGCAGATCGCGGGGGTCGGCACCCTGCTGTCCGGCGTCAACCTGCTGGCCACCATCGTGAAGATGCGCGCGCCCGGCATGACGATGATGAAGATGCCCGTCTTCACCTGGACGGCTCTCTGCACCAACGTGCTGATCGTGGCCGCCTTCCCGGTGCTCACGGCCGTGCTCGCGCTGCTGTCGCTCGACCGCTACGTCGGCACCAACTTCTTCACGAACGACCTCGGCGGCAACGCCATGATGTACGTGAACCTGATCTGGATCTGGGGCCACCCCGAGGTGTACATCCTGATCCTGCCGGCCTTCGGCATCTTCTCGGAAGTGGTCTCCACCTTCAGCGGCAAGCGCCTGTTCGGCTACGCCTCGATGGTCTACGCCACGGTGGTGATCACGATCCTGTCGTACCTCGTGTGGCTGCACCACTTCTTCACCATGGGCTCGGGCGCCAGCGTGAACTCGTTCTTCGGCATCACGACGATGATCATCTCGATCCCGACGGGCGCAAAGATCTTCAACTGGCTCTTCACCATGTACCGCGGCCGCATCCGCTTCGAGCTGCCCATGATGTGGACCATCGGCTTCATGATCACCTTCGTGATCGGCGGCATGACGGGCGTGCTGCTCGCGGTGCCCCCGGCCGACTTCGTGCTGCACAACAGCCTGTTCCTGATCGCCCACTTCCACAATGTGATCATCGGCGGCGTGCTGTTCGGCATGCTGGCGGGCATCACCTACTGGTTCCCGAAGGCCTTCGGCTACAAGCTCGATCCGTTCTGGGGCAAGTGCTCGTTCTGGTTCTGGATCGTGGGCTTCTGGTTCGCGTTCATGCCGCTGTATGTGCTGGGCCTGATGGGCGTCACGCGCCGCATGAGCCACTTCCAGGACATGTCGCTGCAGATCTGGTTCCAGGTGGCGGCCTTCGGCGCAGTGCTGATCGCGCTGGGCATCGCCTCGTTCCTGATCCAGCTGGTGGTGAGCTACATCCGCCGCGATTCGCTGCGCGACACCACGGGCGACCCGTGGAACGGCCGCACGCTCGAATGGTCGACCTCGTCGCCCCCGCCGGCCTACAACTTCGCGTTCACGCCGCGCATCCACGACAACGACGCCTGGACCGACATGAAGCGCCGCGGCTACACCCGCCCGGTCGACGGCTTCACGCCCATCCACATGCCCAAGAACACGGCCGCCGGCTTCATCATCGCGGCCCTGGCCGGAACCTGCGGCTTCGCGTTGATCTGGCAGATGTGGCTGGTGGCGGGCGTGGCTTTCTTCGCCATGCTGGCGGCCGTGATCATCCACACCTTCAACTACAAGCGCGACTACCACATCCCCGCGGAAGAGGTCGTTCGCACCGAGGACGAACGCACCCGCCTCCTGGCAGCAGCCCATGTCTGATACCACCGCCCTCCACTCCCCCGCGGCCGGCCACGCCCACAGCGACGCCACGGGCAAGCCGCCCGTGTTCGAGCTGTTCCACGTCGGCAACGACCACCATCCGGAAAACGGCACGCTGCTCGGCTTCTGGCTCTACCTGATGAGCGACTGCCTCGTCTTCGCCTGCCTGTTCGCGGTGTATGGCGTGCTGGGCCGAAGCTACGCGGCCGGCCCTTCGGGCGCCGACCTGTTCGACCTGCCGCTGGTGGCGGTCAACACCTCGCTGCTGCTGCTGTCGTCCATCACCTATGGCTTCGCCGTGCTCGAAATGCAGAGAAAGCGCATGGGCGGCACGCTGGCCTGGCTGGCCATCACGGGCCTGCTGGGCGCGGGCTTCATCGGCCTGGAGCTCTACGAATTCGCGCACCTGATCCACGAAGGCGCGGGCCCGCAGCGCAGCGCCTTCCTGTCGTCGTTCTTCGCGCTGGTGGGCACCCACGGGCTGCACGTGACCTTCGGCATCGTCTGGCTCATCGTGCTGATGATCCAGCTGCCCAAGCATGGCTTCAGCGCCGCGAATCGCCGCCGCCTGATGTGCCTGTCGATGTTCTGGCACTTCCTGGACGTGGTGTGGATCGGCGTCTTCACCTTTGTTTATCTGATGGGATCGATGGCATGAGCACCGCCCACACCGAAACCGTAGCGCACGGCCATGGCGCACACGATGCGCACGACGACCATCACGACGACGGCCCCGTCAGCCACAGCACCTTCAAGGGCTACATGACCGGCTTCGTGCTGGCCGTGATCCTGACCGCGATTCCGTTCTGGCTCGTCATGGGCAACGTGCTCGGCAAGCCGAGCACCACCTCGCTCGTGATCCTGGGCTTTGCCGCGGTGCAGATCGTGGTCCACATGATCTACTTCCTGCACATGGACGCCAAGTCCGAGAGCGGCTGGAACATGCTGGCGCTGATCTTCACGATCGTGCTCGTCGTCATCACGCTGGCCGGATCGCTCTGGGTCATGTACCACATGAACGCCAACATGATGCCGATGTCGGTGCACGACATGAAGAACATGCCTTGACGCCCCCGCCGCCAGAGCCCAGCACCCACGACGCCACACCCGCCGGCCGCCCGCGCGGCGCGGCGGCCCGGGTGGCACTGGCGGTCTGCGCGGCCCTGGCCTTTGCGGGCTTCTTCGCGCTCGGCACCTGGCAGGTCGAGCGCAGGGCCTGGAAGCTCGATCTCATTGCCCGCGTCGAGCAGCGCGTGCATGCCCCGGCCTCCGAAGCGCCCGGACGCGAGCGCTGGCCGCAGGTCAACGCGGCCGACGACGAATACCGCCGCGTGCGCATCGCCGGCCGCTTCCTCCACGGCAAGGAAACCCTGGTGCAGGCCAGCACCCGGCTCGGCGCCGGCTTCTGGGTGCTGACGCCGCTGCAGGCCGCCGACGGCAGCATCTTGCTGGTCAACCGCGGCTTCGTGCCGCCCGAGGCGCGCGAGCGCACCGCCCGCGCGGCCAACGAACCCCAGGGCGAAACCACCGTGACCGGCCTCCTGCGCATCAGCGAGCCCAAAGGCGGCTTCCTGCGCAGGAACGAGCCGGCCGCCGATCGCTGGTTCTCGCGCGACGTGCAGGCCATTGCCGCGGCACGCGGCCTCCACGACGCGGCACCGTACTTCGTCGATGCCGAGGCCGCGCCCTCCCCGCCCGGCGCGCCCCCCGCCTGGCCCGCCGCGGGCCTCACGGTCATCGCCTTTCCGAACAGCCACCTCGTCTACGCGATCACCTGGTACGGCCTTGCGCTGATGGTCCTGGGCGCAGCCTGGTTCGGCTGGCGCGAGGGGCGCAGGCGCGCTGGCAGGACCGGCGGCGGCACAGGCGAAAATACGGCCCATGTCGACGCCACCGCCCGCCCCGATGCCCGCCGCGACTGAAGCCGTCGCAGTCGCGGGGGAACTGCATCCGCCGCGCGCGGGCGTGGCAAGCCTGGACAACGCCACCGGCCACAAGAACATGCAGCAGCTGATCGAGCTGCGGTGGTTCGCGGTGGTGGGGCAGGTCGCCACCATCCTGGTCGTGCACTACGGCTTCGGCATCCGGCTGCCGCTGGAGCACATGCTGCAGGTGCTGACCTGCCTCGCACTCTTCAACGGCGTGAGCCTGCTGCGCTCGCGCAGCCCGCGCCGCGTGACCAACGGCGAGCTCTTCCTCGCGCTGCTGGTCGACGTGGCCACGCTCACCGCACAGCTCTACCTGAGCGGCGGCGCCACCAACCCCTTCGTCTTCCTGTACCTGCTGCAGGTCATCCTGGGGGCGGTGCTTCTGAAGGCCTGGTCGACCTGGACCATCGTGGTCGTCACCTGCCTCTGCTTTGCGGGGCTGGCGCTGTTCTCGCGCCCGCTCGCGCTGCCGCTGGACCACGACCGCGGGCTCTGGAGTCCCTACGTGCAGGGCATGCTGGTCTGCTTTGCGCTCAACGCGGCGCTGCTGGTGGTGTTCATCACGCGCATCAGCCGCAACCTGCGTGCACGCGACGCGCGGCTGGCCGACCTGCGCCAGCGCGCATCGGAAGAGGAGCACATCGTGCGCATGGGCCTGCTGGCCTCGGGCGCCGCGCACGAACTGGGCACGCCGCTTGCCACGCTGGCCGTGATCCTGGGCGACTGGCGCCGACTGCCGCATTTCAGTTCCGATCCCGAACTGCTGACCGAGGTGGCCGAGATGGAACTGCAGATCCAGCGCTGCAAGAGCATCGTGAGCGGCATCCTGCTGTCGGCCGGCGAGGCGCGCGGCGAATCGTCGGAAGAAACCACCGTCCGCACCTTTCTTGACGAACTGGTCGAGGAATGGCGCAGCACGCGTCCGGTCGAGGAATTCGACTACGAGAACCGCTTTGGCCAGGACCTGCCCATGGTCTCCGACTCGGCGCTCAAGCAGATGATCTGCAACGTGCTCGACAATGCGCTGGAAGCCTCGCCGCACTGGCTGCGCTTCGAGGTGGCGCACGACGCCGACGCGCTGACCCTCACGGTCACCGATGCCGGCCCGGGCTTCCTGCCGGCCATCCTGAAGGAGTTCGGCAAACCCTACCAGTCGAGCAAGGGCCGCCCGGGCGGCGGGCTCGGGCTGTTCCTGGTGGTGAACGTGGCGCGCACCCTGGGCGGCCGCGTCGCGGTGCACAACCGGCCCGAGGGCGGCGCCATCGTGGTCATCACGCTGCCGCTTGCGGCGGTCGTGCTCGAAGAGGAAGACGAGGAAGAAGAGACCCAGGCCATCGGCGCCGCCGACACCATCATCGATCGAAACGCAAGGCCATGACGGAAACCACCGAAGCCGAACGCCAGCTGCTGATCGTCGAGGACGACGCGGCCTTCGCGCGCACGCTCGGCAAGTCGTTCGAGCGCCGCGGCTATGCGGTCGCGCACGCCACCAATGCCGAGGAGGTCGAGGCGCTGCTGCAGGCCCGTTCGCCCGGCTATGCGGTGGTCGACCTGAAGCTCAACGGCGAGGCCTCGGGCCTGGCCTGCGTGCAGATGCTGCACCGGCACAACCCGAAGATGCTGATCGTAGTGCTCACGGGCTTTGCCAGCATTGCCACGGCCGTCGAGGCCATCAAGCTCGGCGCCTGCCACTACCTGGCCAAGCCGTCGAACACCGACGACATCGAGGCCGCCTTCGGCCGCGCCACCGGCACCACGGAGGTGGAGCTGACCAACCGCCCGACCTCGATCAAGACGCTCGAATGGGAGCGCATCCACGAGACGCTGGCCGAGACCGGCTTCAACATTTCCGAAACCGCGCGGCGGCTCGGCATGCACCGGCGCACGCTGGCGCGCAAGCTGGGCAAGCAGCAGGTGAAATAGCATGACTTCCAGAAAACCGATGTCTGCGGTCCGCGCCCAGACCGCGCTCGAAGAGATCTTCAATGCATTGAGCCACGGCCTTGGCCTGCTGCTGGCCATTGCCTCGCTGCCGATCCTGGTCTACAGCGCTGCCCAGAAGGGCCAGGCCGCGAGCGTGGTCGGCGCCTCGCTCTTTGCCGGCACGGCGATCGTGCTGTATTTGATCTCCACGCTGTACCACGCACTGCCGATGGGCCGGGCCAAGGCCTGGTTCAACCGGCTCGACCACGCGGCCATCTATCTGTTCATCGCGGGCAGCTACATGCCGTTTCTCTTCGGCGTGCTGCGCGGGCCCTGGGGCTGGATGCTGTTCGGCTGCATCTGCGCCGCGGCGGCGCTCGGCGTGGGCGCCAAGCTGTTCAACCGGCTGCAGCATCCGCTGTGGTCGACCGGGCTCTACGTGGCGATGGGCTGGATGGCGCTGATGGCGGCGGTGCCGCTGTACGAGCGCATGTCGCCGGCGGGCCTGGGATGGCTCGTGGCCGGCGGGCTGTTCTACACCGCGGGTGCGGTGGTCTTCCTGTTCGACAACAAGGTGCGCTTTGCCCATTCGGTGTGGCACCTGTTCGTGCTGGCGGGCAGCACCTGCCACTTCTTTGCGGTGCTCTGGCATTCGCACGGTTGATCTTGTTGGGGTGAGCTGAACGACGCTCTTGTTCCTGGCGCTGTTGTTCAGGGCGCGTGCACAGGCCACCGGGGACTCCCCTCCGCGAATGTCCCCCGGCCTGCGGCCTCCTCCTTGATTTCGCTGCGGGGAGCACCCGATGCCCTGTGCACGATGGGCGCGGCTGTGGTGCTGGCCGATCAACCACCGCTCTGAATAACGATCACGTCGATGGGGTGCCTTGCGCAGCGAAATCAAGGGGGAGGCCGAAGGCCGGGGGACATTCGCTTCGCCGCGTACCCCGTCGGCGGGAGTGCGCCCTGAACAATGCCCCCAAGCGACCAGACAGATCGCCGGACAACCGCTCAGTAATGCGGCGGCAGCTCGTCGCGCAAGTTGCGCGCCGCCCCGTCCTGCCCCGCATTCTGGCTCTGCTGCTTGAGCTGCGCGACCTGCAGGATCAGGCTGTCGATCTGCTGCTGTTGGCGGTAGATCGTCATGTTGAGCTGCTCCAAGAGGTCTTCGGCATAGCTCGACTTGATCTCGAGTTCGGTCAGGCGCTCTGCGAGTTCGTTCGGTGGATAGTCCATGCCGCTATTGGACAGGAAGATCCACCGTTTTTTTGTGACGCCGCGCTCCGCGCCTGACCCCGCCGTTCAACAGGCCGAGGACTCCAAAGCCACCGCCCCAGCCCCGGCGTGCGTCTCGCCCCGCAGGAACGCGAACACCACCATCGCCGTCAGCACCGTGACACCGGCCAGCACGCACAGCAGCGTGCCGAAGGCCGCGCCGTAGGCCTGCAACAGCGCCGCGCGGTCCACGCCCGGCAACAGCGCGAGGGCCTGCGACCAGTCGCCCGTCGTCATCCGCTGTGCCGCCTGCGATGTCGCGGCGGGATGCGCCGGCAGGCGGCCGAGCTGCCATGCGACCAGTGCCGTGAGCCCGGCGCCCACCAGCGCGAGTGCAATCCCCTCGCCCGCCACCCGCACGGTGTTGAAGATGCCCGACGCCATGCCCGCGCGCTCGCGCGGCACCACGCTCACCGCGAGCCCGTCCATCAGGCCCCAGGGCAATCCGATGCCCGCGCCGATCAGCAGCAGCGGCCACACGATGACGTGCAGCGGCGTGCCCGGCGCGCAGCGGCTGAGCCAGAACAGCCCCGCCGCGCACACCAGCAGGCCCACGGCCGAGATCGCGCCCGCCGGGAACCGGTGCGCGAGCGAGGCCGCGAGCGTCGGCACCACGAGGATCGGCCCCGAGAGCGCGAACATGAAGCTGCCCGCCTCGAGCGCGCTGCGCCCCTCCAGCCCGATGAAGCGGATCGGCAGCAGCACCAGCAGCACCACGAAGCCATAGGCCGGCGCTGCGGCCAGCAACTGCACGCCCACGAAGCGCGGAAAGCGCAACAGCGACAGGTCGAGCATCGGATGCGCCACGCGCCGCTCGATGGCAATGAAGGCCGCCCCCATCAGCATGGCGCCCGCCAGCGCGGCGATCACCCACGGGCTGCCCCAGCCGCTGTCGGGCGCCTGCAGCACGCCGAGCGTCAGCAGGCTCAGCGCGCCGGTGAACGTGACCGTGCCCGCCACGTCCAGCCCCATCGCATCCGGATTGCGCGACTCGCGCATGCCCGGCGCCGCGATGCCCAGCGCGATGAGGCTGATCGCGCCGGGGCTCAGCATCACCGAGCGCCAGCCGAAGGATTCGGCGAGCCAGCCCGAGAGGATGGCGCCACACGACAGCCCCACGCCGAACGACGTGCCGATCAGGCTGAACGCCCGCGTGCGCGCCGCGCCGTCGAACACCTGCGCCAGTGCCGCCGTGCCGGCCGCGAAGGCCGCGGCCGACCCCAGCCCCTGCAGCCCGCGTGCGAGATCGAAGACAGCGATGCGCGGCGCGAGCGTCAGCAGCGAACTGCTGAGCGCAACCACCGCCAGCCCCAGCAGAAAGACCCGCTTGCGCCCATAGGTGTCGGCCAGCGCGCCCGCCGCCATCAGCGTGGCGCCGAAGCTCAGCATGAAGGCGTTGGTCACCCAGTTGAGCTGCACCGGGCTGCCGCCCAGCGCATCGCGGATCGCGGGCAGCACCACCGCCGGGCCGGTGAAGCTCAGCGGCATGCCCAGCGCCGCGAGGCAGACGGCGGCCAGCAGCCAGTTCTTGTGGGAAGACGAAGACATCGAAGGCTTTCACTCAAAAGGAGAACGAAGGCACAGAAGATAGAAAGGAATCAATGGAATGAGAATGGCGCCTTCGATCCTCACACTCCCAACCCAGGGTTGCCAATCCATGGACAGTTTCAGCGGACTCGAATCCTTCGTGCGGGCAGCCGACCTGCTGAGCTTTGCCAAGGCCGGCCGGCTGCTGGGCATCTCGGCCTCGGCCGTGGGCAAGAACGTTGCACGGCTCGAACAGCAGCTGGGCCTGCGGCTTTTCAACCGCACCACGCGGCATGTGCGGCTGACCGAGGAAGGCGCGATGTTCCACGAGCGCTGCCGCCGCATCCTCGACGAGCTCGACGATGCGCGCGCGATGATGCAGGACGCCGCGGCGGCCCCGCGCGGCCGCCTGCGCGTGAGCCTGCCGACCATCGGTTACCGCTTCCTGCTGCCGGTGCTGCCGGCCTTCAAGGCGCGCTATCCCGAGATCGAACTCGACCTCGACTTCAACGACCGGCTGGTCGACGTGATCGCCGAAGGTGTGGACGTGGCGATCCGCAGCGGCGAGCTGGGCGATTCGCAACTCGTGGCGCGCCGGCTCGGTCCGTTCTGCTTCGTGCTCGTCGCATCTCCGGACTACCTTGCGCGCCACGGTGTGCCGCAGGTGCCGGCCGACCTCGCGCAGCACAGCTGCCTGCGCTACAAGTTCGTGACCGGCGGCAAGATCGAGGACTGGGACCTGCCGGGCCTGCCCGCGCAGCTGCCGCCCGGGCTGCTCTGCAACAACATGGAGGCCATGCTCGGCGCGGCGGTGGCCGGCCTCGGCGTGGCCTACATGCCCGACTTTCTCGCGCGCGATTCGCTCTGCCGCGGCGAACTGCAGCGCGTGCTCGAAACGCACCTGGTGCGCCAGGGGCAGTTCTCGGCGCTGTGGCCATCGAGCCGGCAGCTGTCGCCGAAGGTGCGGGCCTTCGTGGACTTCGCGAGCGAGCACATGTTCAGGGAAGACTTGCCACCGGTTCGCTGACCTCGCGCGATCGCACCTCGACACGCGCAGTGCTCTCCTTTGGCTGCGGCTTCGCGGCCTCGCCCCCCATCCGGCTCAGCGCGAGCGCGGCCTGCAGCGGGTAAAGCGTGCGCGCGTCGCCCTCGGCCTTGTTGCTCACGGTGGTGCCGGCGGCTTCGCTCGTGCTGGCCGTGCGCACCGCGTCGGGCCGGTGCACGGGCACCATGAAGGGCGAGTGCGTGGTGTAGATGATCTGGTTGGCGAAGTCCTGCTCGAAGTGCGCGAGCAGGTCGGCCTGCGAGAGCGCATGCAGGTGCAGGCCGGGCTCGTCCAGCAGCAGCATGGCATCGCCGGCACCCTTCGTATCCGCGAAGAAGGTGACGTAGAACGAGAAGAACCACTGGAAGCCCCGGCTGCGCTCGTCGAGGTTCACTTCCACGTCGTAGGCGCGGCTCGGGTCGGACACCAGCGTGTCCATGTACGGTCCGTCGAGGTTGAAGCGCACCTTGAGCTCGCGGTCCTTCCAGAGCCGGCGGATCTCGGCGGTGACGACGGAGCCGGCGCGGTTGGCGAGCTGGTTGCGCGTGGCCTGGTCGTTCTTCTCCAGCAGCTCCTGCAGCTGCTGCGGATCGAGCCCCGCGGCCTTGCAGAGCTTCTCGAAGCTGCGCTGCGCGGGCGCGGCCTGCCCCCAGCCCTTGCGTGCGAGGTGCTCGGCAATGTTCTGCCGGCCGGGCAGCGCCGGGTACTCGTCCACGTAGATGAACCGGGGCAGCTTGTCGAGCACCCACTGCTTCGCCTTCGCGAGCGCCGGCGTGTCGTTGGCGATGGCGCGGGCCATCTCCTCGAGCTCGGCCAGCATCTGCTCCTGCTTGTCGCTGAGTTCGGCGCCTGCGGCAGCCAGTGCCTTGCGCAGCGACTGCAGTGCCGCCACCGCACCTGCAGACCACCGGATGTAGTCGGGGCTCAGGATCATCGCGGCGTCGAAGGCGTCGGCCGCCTGCTCCAGCATCGCGCGCACCTCCTCGGCGAGCTTCTCGGCCGCGGCCTTCACCGCGGGCACGATCTTGCGCACCTTGCCCTTGATGTCGGACACGTCGAGCGAGAGGTCGCCGAGTCCTTCGAGGCCGCTCCAGCGCGCCGTGCCGTAGCCCCGGCCCGCGGTGACGTGGCGCACGTTGGCCGCGCGCGGAAGCATCTGCGCCAGTTCGGCCCGCTCGCTGTCTTCGAGGGCCCAGCGCGTCGCGACGACCGGCGTGTCGCCCTGGCATTCCTCCAGGCGGCGATGCCGCGGAAAGTCCTTGATCGGACTGAGTTCGGCCACGCCCTCGGCCGGGTTCAGGCTGTGCAGCGCGCGCAGCAGGTTCGACTTGCCGCTGTCGTTTCGGCCGAGGATCGCCGTGATCTGCGAAGTGTCGATGGAGCCGCTGTCGTTGATCGAGCGAAAGTTGGTGATCTGGAATGACGCCAAGCGCATGGAAGGGGGTTCTCTTCGTATGATGAATGCAGGGCCGGGGAATGTATTGCATTCCCCGGCCCTGCCCGCCCCTCGCGGAAAGAAAAATCTATTCCGCCGCGCGCCGCAGCGTGTCGACCACCGGCCTGCGCAGCACATCGCGCAGGCCCCACCAGCCCGCCGCCAGCGCCAGCACCGCGCCCGCGAGCGCACCGGCGATCGGCACGATGGGCGACGCCGTCCAGGTGAAGTCGAACACATAGCGCGCCAGGCCCCAGCCGATGGCCGAGGCCACGATGCTCGCGAGGAAGCCCGCCAACAGGCCCACGCCCGCCAGCTCGGCGCGCTGCACCTGGCGCAGCAGGCTGGCCCGCGCGCCCACCGCGCGCATCACGGCGAACTCGCGCGCGCGCTCCTCGCGCGTGGCCGTGACCGCGGCGAACAGCACCACCAGCCCCGCCGCGAGCGTGAAGCCGAACAGGAACTCGACCGCGCGGATCACCTGGTCGAGCACGCGCTGCACCTGGTTGATGGTGGCGCTCATGTCGACGTTGGTCACGTTGGGGTAGCTGCGCACCAGCGCGTTGTCGAAGCCGCGGGTCTCGGGCGCGCGGAAGGCGCCCATGTAGGTCACCGGCACGTCGGGCAGCGCGGCCACGGTGTACATCACGAAGAAGTTCGCATGCATCGAGCCCCAGTCGACCTTGCGCAGCGAGGTGATGCGCGCATCGTTCTGCATGCCGCCGATGTCGAAGCGCAGCACGTCGCCGAGCTTGAGGCCGAGCGTCTCGGCCAGGCCTTCCTCGACGCTCACTTCGCCGGGCGCATCGGGCTTCCATGCGCCGGCCACGATGCTGTTGTGCGGCGGCGCCTCCACGCTGTTGCTGAGGTTGAACTCGCGGTCGACCAGGCGCTTGGCGCGGTCTTCCAGGTAGTCGTCGGGCGACACCGGCTTGTCGTTGACGGCCACCAGGCGGCCGCGGATCATCGGATACCAGTCGAACTTCTTCACGCCGGCATCGCGCAGCGACTTCTGGAACGCCGTGCTCTGGTCGGGCATGACGTTGATCACGAAGCGGTTCGGCGCATCGGGCGGCGTGGCCTTGCGCCAGCTCGCGACCAGGTCGGTGCGCAGCAGCACCAGCAGCACCAGCGCGAGCAGGCCCACGGCCAGCGCGCTGACCTGGACCACCGCGTAGGCCGGCCGCGCGGATATCTGGCGCGTGGCCAGCACCAGCCAGCGCGGCGCGGTGGTCTCATTGACGCTGCGGCGCAGCACCTTCACCGCGAGCCAGCTCAGCAGTGCGAACACGGCCACCGCGCCCGCGAAGCCGCCGACGGCGATCAGGCCCAGCTTCAGGTCGCTGCTGGCCGCGATCAGCAGGGCCGCAAAGCCGGCCACGCCAATGCCCAGCACCGCGAGCGACGCGGGCTTGAGCCCGCCGACGTCGCGCCGGATCACGCGCAGCGGCGGCACCCTGGCCAGCTGCAGCACCGGCGGCAGGCCAAAGGCGAACAGCAGCGTGAGCCCCATGCCCAGGCCGAAGGCCACGGGCCACAAGGTGGCCGCGGGCAGCGCCGCTTCCACCAGCCCCGCGAGCAGCACCACGAACACGTAGTGCACGCCAAAGCCGATCGCCACGCCGAGGCTGCTGGCCACGATGCCGACGACGGCAAACTCGAACGAATAGGCCAGCGCGATGGTGCGCTGGCTCTGGCCGAGCACGCGCAGCATGGCGCAGTCGTCCAGGTGGCTGGCCGCGAAGCCGCGCGCGGCCAGCGCCACCGCCACGGCCGACAGCAGCGCCGCGAGCAGCGCGACCAGGCTCAGGAATTTCTCGGCGCGGTCCAGCGTCTGGCGCATCTCGGGGCGGCCGCCTTCGAAGGAGTCGAGCCGCACGCCGCGCAGCTCGCCCTTCTTGATGGTGGCCTCGGCCCAGTCGGAAAAGCGCTTGACGGCCGCGTTCTCGCCGGCCACGGCATAGCGGTAGCCGACACGGCTCGCGGGCTGCACGAGGCCGGTGCGCGGCACGTCGGCCTGGTTGATCATCACGCGCGGAGAGAAACTCATGAACCCCGCTCCCCGATCCGGCTCCAGGGTAATCACGCGGCCGATGCGTAAACTACTGTCGCCAAGAAGAAGCACGTCCCCCACCTTGAGCGCGAGCGAATCGAGCAGCGAGGCATCGACCCAGACCTCGCCCGCCGGTGGAATGTCGCGCGTGATGCTGCCGGGCGCATCGGGGGCGCTTGCGGTCTGCAGGTTGCCGCGCAGCGGATAGCCCGCGGTCACGGCCTTCAGGGCCACCAGCTTGCTCGCACCGCCCTGGGCGTCGTCGGCTCGCGCCATGGTCGGGAAGCCGTAGGTGCCGGAGCCCTCGAGCCCGAATGCGCGGGCCTGCGCGATGAAGGTCGCAGGCGTGGGGTTGTCGCTCACGACCACCGCGTCGCCGCCGAGCAGCTGCCGCGCATCGCGCTGCAGGCCCCCCTTCAGCCGGTCGGCAAAGAAGCCGACCGCCGTGAGCGCGGCCACGGCCAGCACGACGGCAACGATCAAGAGGCGCAGTTCGCCGGCGCGCAGGTCGCGCCACAAGGTGCGCCAGCCAAGGCGGAAGGAGGCATTCATGGGCGAGACGATAGCCGACGTGCGTGCGGCCGGGGCCTTTCAGGGGCTTACCGCGAGTAGGGTGAAGGCCTTAGGCCGGACTGCGGCGCGCGAGTTCCGGCTGCAGCACCAGCCGGTCGACGCCCGCGTAGCAGACGAAGTGCCGGTTGGTCGCGCGGCCGATGGCGCACAGGCCCACGCGCGTCGCCACCTCATGGCCCATCTGCGTGATGCCGCTGCGCGAGACCACGATGGGCACGCCCATCTGCGCCGACTTGATCACCATCTCGCTCGTGAGCCGGCCGGTGGTGTAGAAGACGCGGTCGCCGGCCAGCGCGCCCGGCGGCTGCATGGCGCACCAGCCCGCGATGGTGTCGATGGCGTTGTGGCGGCCCACGTCTTCCACGAAGCAGTGCATCGTGGCCTCGGTGCCGCCGGGCTCGAGCGTGAACAGCGCGCAGCCGTGCACCGACCCGGCCGACTTGTAGGTGCTCTCCTGGAGCCGGATCGCATTGACCAGCGCATAGAGCTGTGCCTGCGTCATGCGCGTGGGCGGCAGCTGGAGCTTGTCGATGTCGGCCATCAGGTCGCCGAACACGCTGCCCTGGCCGCAGCCGGTGGTCACCACCTTCTTGGCGGTGCGCTCCTCGATGCGGTCGATGCCCGCGTGCGTCCTGACGGCGGCGGCGCCGACCTCCCAGTCGACCGTGACCGACTCGACGTCACTGGCCGCTTCGATCAGGCGCTGGTTCAGCAGATAGCCCAGCACCAGCAGTTCGGGCTGGGCACCGAGCGTCATCAGCGTGACGAGTTCGCGCCGGTCCACGTACACCGTGAGGTCGCGCTCGGCGGGAATGGAGACGGTGCCGCGCGCGCCATGCTCGTCGACGACCTCGACCTCGCGCGTCAGCGCGGCGCGGGCCTGGGTGAGACGCGGGAGCGGCAACGGCAGCGACGTCGTCACTGCGCCTTCGGCGTGGGATTGGTGGTGGCGGCAGGCTGCACGGTGCTGGGCGGCGATGCAGCCGTGGTGGCCGGCGAATGCGCGCCCGAAGCCTCGATGGGCTTGGCTTCCGCCGGCGGCGTGAAGGCGAAGGGGCCGGGGTCGGCGCAGGGCGGCGTGGCAGGCGCCGCGGGCACCGGCTTGCCGGCCGCGGCGGCGCTGGCGCGGTACTTGGCCGCGACGCGGTCCTGCGCCTGGCAGAGCTTGAAGGCATCGACCTTGCCGCTCCAGGCGGTCTTGGCCGCGGCTTCGGCGGCCTTGGCCTTGGCTTCGGGGGTGGCGGGCGGCGGCGGCAGCTTGGCCCATGCAACGGGCGCGGCCAGCGCGAGCACCAGCAGCGATGCGCAAGAGAGATTCAACGGCAGCTTCATGAGGGTGTTCCTTCGGCGGGTCTCACGGGCCGCGCGGCCGGTGCCGTGGCCGAGCCGGCCGGCGGCGTGCGCTGCGCCGGGATCTTGCCCGCGGCGATGTCGTCGTACCAGAGTTCGTGGTGTTCCCTGGCCCAGGTCTCGTCGACATAGCCGGTGCGCATGGCCTTGTAGGCGCCTGTCATGCCGAGCGTGCCGATGTAGATGTGGCCCATGATCATCGCGATCATCAACAGGGTTGCGATGCCGTGGACCATGTGCGCCACCTGCATCTCGCCGCGCGTGTAGACGAAGCCCGGCAGCAACTTGTCCAGGAAAAGCCCCGAGCCGATGACGAAGAGGCCGAGGAACAGCACGCCGCCCCAGAAGACCAGCTTCTCGCCCGCGTTGAAGCGGTGCGACGGCACTTCCTTGCCGCCGAACAGGCCGCCGAAGCGCGCGAGCCATTGGAGGTCGCTGGCACGCGGCAGGTTGTCGCGGATGAAGGTGAAGACCATGAACACCGTCGTCACCACGAACAGCGGCCCGACGAAGTTATGGACGTTCTTGAGCGCGTAGGCAATCCAGCCGAAGAGCGTGGCCCCCATCCACGGCATCAGGAAGAACTTGCCGAAGGCCATCACGATGCCGGAGAGCGCGAGCGTGACGAACGCGATGGCGTTCGACCAGTGCGTGGCGCGTTCGAACGGGGTGAAGCGCTCGATCTTGCGGCCGGTCTCCTGGCCGTGCAGTCGAATGGGGCCGCGCGTGAAATAGAAGATGGCCAGTGCCAGCAGCACGACGAACAGCAGCGCCGCACCGTAGGGAATGATCCAGTCGTTGCGCACCTGGCGCCAGGCTTCGCCGGCATTGGTGAGGCGCGAACCCGGGTACTGCACGAAAGGCTGGATCAGGTTGCCGGCCTCGGGCGCCTGGCTTTTCGGCAGGCTGCTGTAGCCGGTCACGCCCTGCCCCACCTGGCGCCACATCGGCGCGTTGTTGCCGGGCTGCACCTTCATGCGCTCGCCATTGGTCTGGTTCGCGTAGTTGGGGTCGGCGCTGGCTTCGGGCTTGACCTCGAAGATGTTCTGGCCGCGGATGCCGCCCGCGGCGGGTTCCGGCGCGGCGGCGGCGGCAGGTGCCGCGGGTGCGGACGTCGTTCCAGGGGCGGCCGGCGGCTGCGCCTGCGCGAAGGCCGTACCCAGCGCGGCAAGAAGAACGAGAGCGGTCAGCGCTTGCTTCATGGGCTCTCCGTTCAGTTCTCTTTGTTGTATTCGTTCTGCCCGTTCTGCGCGCGGGTCTTGAGCTGCTGCTGCCAGGCGGTCTTGTCGCCGACCTTCCAGCCGGGTGCGGTGAACACCGTGCCGACGTTCTCCTGGGTACCCGTGCCGCTCCAGGGCACGGCGTCGTGCTTGACGCCCTGTGCGTTGGTCTGCGGCTTCTCGCCGCAGGCCGCGAGGCAGCTTGCGGCCAGCGCAGCGCCCGCGAAGACGAGGCCCGGCCGCCTCATTTGCGCACTCCGCCGGCCGGCGGGGTACCGGCCTGCTGCGAGCCGTAGGCGGTGCCCCAGCCCCAGACTTCGGCGCCCTTGCCGCGCTGGACCACGCGGGTGCGGAAGATGTCGGCCACCACGTCGCCATCGCCGGCCAGAAGCGCCTTGGTCGAGCACATCTCGGCGCAGGCCGGAAGCTTGCCTTCGGCGAGCCGGTTGCGGCCGTACTTCTCGAACTCGGCTTCGGAGCCGTTGGCCTCGGGGCCGCCGGCGCAGAAGGTGCACTTGTCCATCTTGCCGCGCACGCCGAAGGTGCCTTGCGACGGGAACTGCGGCGCGCCGAACGGGCAGGCGTACGAACAGTAGCCGCAGCCGATGCACACGTCCTTGTCGTGCAGCACCACGCCTTCTTCGGTGCGGTAGAAGCACTGCACCGGACACACGGCCATGCAGGGCGCGTCGGAGCAGTGCATGCAGGCCACCGAGATCGACTTCTCGCCCGGCACCCCGTCGTTGAGCGTGACCACGCGGCGGCGGTTCACGCCCCAGGGCACCTCGTTCTCGTTCTTGCAGGCCGTGACGCAGCCGTTGCACTCGATGCAACGCTCGGCGTCACAGACAAATTTCATTCGTGCCATTGCTTTACCTTATGCCTTTTCCACGTTGCAGACCGTGGTCTTGGTTTCCTGCATCATGGTCACACTGTCGTAACCGTAGGTCGTGCCGGTATTGATGGCCTCGCCGCGCACCACGGGGGCGGCACCTGCGGGGTAGTAGCCGAGCATGTCGGCGCCCTGCCAATGGCCCGAGAAGTGGAACGGCATGAAGACCGTGTCGGGCCCCACGCGCTCGGTCACCAGGGCCTGCACGTTGAGCTTGGCGCCGGTGGGCGTGTGCACCCAGGCGCGCTCGCCGTTGCGGATGCCCTTCTCGGCCGCGACCTTGGGATTGATCTCGATGAACATCTCCTGCTGCAGCTCGGCGAGCCAGGGGTTCGAGCGGGTTTCCTCGCCGCCGCCCTCGTATTCGACGAGGCGGCCCGAGGTCATCACGTACGGGAACTTCTCGGCCACCTTGTCGGCGATGTTCTTCTGCTGCACGCTCTTGTAGAGCGTGGGCAGGCGCCAGAAGGCCATCTTGTCGTCGTGCGTCGGGTACTTGGCCATCAGGTCGGGCCGGTTGCCGTAGAGCGGCTCGCGGTGTTGCGGAATCGCGTCGGGAAAGTTCCAGACCAGCGCGCGCGCCTTCGCATTGCCGAAGGGATGGCAGCCGTGGTTCTTCATGAACACGCGGATCATGCCGCCCGAGCTGTCGGTCTTCCAGTTCTTGCCTTCGGCCTTCGGCTTCTCGGCCTCGGTGAGCTCGTCCCACCAGCCCAGCTTCTTGAGCAGCACGTGGTCGAGTTCGGGGTAGCCGGTGGTGATGTCGGCGCCCAGCGAGTGCGAGCCGTCCTCGGCCAGCAGGTTCTTGCCGTCGCGCTCCACGCCGAAGTTCGCGCGGAAATTGCCGCCGCCTTCCATCACGTGCTTGGAGGTGTCGTAGAGGTTGGGCGAGCCCGGGTGCTTGAGCTCGGGCGTGCCGTAGCAGGGCCACGGCAGGCCGAAGTAGTCGCCCGTGAGGTCGTAGCCGTTGACCTTGTCCTTCACGCCGGCCTTCACCTTGAGCGTGCGCACGTCGAAGGCGCCCATGTTGCGCATGTGGGCCTGCAGCCGCTCCGGGCTCTGGCCGGTGTAGCCCACGGCCCAGCAGGTCTTGTTGATCTCGCGCAGGATGTCGTCGGGCACGGGCTCGTCCATGCCCTTGACCTTCTGCATCTTGAAGTTCTTGCTCAGTTCCTTGCCGAAGCCCAGGCGGTCGGCGAACTGCTGCATGATCATGTGGTCGCTGCGGCTTTCCCACAGCGGCTCGATCACCTTCTCGCGCCACTGGATCGAACGGTTCGATGCGGTGACCGAGCCGCTGGTCTCGAACTGCGTGCATGCGGGCAGCAGGTAGACGGCGCGGTTCTTGTTGAGGTCGTCGGGGTTGCCGGGCATCGCCGCCATGGCCGCGGTGGCCGAGGGATAGGGGTCGACCACCACCAGCAGGTCGAGCTTGTCCATGGCGCGCTTCATCTCGAGGCCGCGCGTCTGCGAGTTGGGCGCATGGCCCCAATAGAACACGCCGCGCAGGTTCGAGTCCTGGTCGATCAGCTCGTTCTTCTCGAGCACGCCGTCGATCCAGCGCGACACGGTGATGCCGGGCTTCGTCATCATCGCGGGCGATGCGAAGCGGCCCTTGATCCATTCGTAGTCGACGCCCCAGGTGGCGGCGAAGTGCTTCCAGGAGCCTTCGACGATGCCGTAGTAGCCGGGCAGCGAATCGGGGTTCGGGCCCACGTCGGTGGCGCCCTGTACGTTGTCGTGGCCGCGGAAGATATTGGTGCCGCCGCCCGACTTGCCCACGTTGCCGAGCGCAAGCTGCAGGATGCACGAGGCCCGCACGATCGCGTTGCCGATGGTGTGCTGCGTCTGGCCCATGCACCACACGACGGTGCCGGGACGGTTCTCGTTGAGCCAGGTCGCCACCTTGAGCACCTGGGCCTCCTTCACGCCGCAGGCCTCCTCGACCTTGTCGGGGGTCCACTTGGCCAGCACTTCCTCGCGCACCTTGTCCATGCCGAAGACGCGGTCGTTGATGTACTGCTTGTCTTCCCAGCCGTTCTTGAAGATGTGGTGCAGGATGCCGAACAGGAAGGCGATGTCGGAGCCCGAGCGGATGCGCACGTACTCGTCGGCCTTGGCCGCGGTGCGCGTGAAGCGCGGATCGACCACGATCATCTTGCAGCCATGCTCCTTGGCATGGAGCATGTGCAGCATGCTGACCGGATGCGCCTCGGCGGCGTTGGAGCCGATGTACATCGCCACCTTGGCGCCGCGCATGTCGTTGTACGAATTGGTCATGGCGCCGTAGCCCCATGTGTTCGCGACGCCCGCGACCGTGGTCGAGTGGCAGATGCGCGCCTGGTGGTCGCAGTTGTTGCTGCCCCAGAAGCTCACGAACTTGCGCAGCAGATAGGACTGCTCGTTGCTGTGCTTGGACGAACCGATCCAATAGACCGAATCGGGCCCGCTGGCCTGGCGCAGTTCCTTCAGCTTGGCGGTGATCTCGTCGAGCGCGGTGTCCCAGCTGATGCGTTCGTACTTGCCGTTGACCAGCTTCATCGGATAGCGCAGCCGGTATTCGCCGTGGCCGTGCTCGCGCAGTGCGGCGCCCTTGGCGCAATGCGCACCAAGGTTGATCGGCGAATCGAACACCGGCTCCTGGCGCACCCAGACGCCGTTCTCGACCACCGCATCGGAGGCGCAGCCGACCGAACAATGGGAGCACACGGTGCGCTTGATCTCGACCTTGCCGGCGCCGACCGCGGCGGGCCGCGCATCGCCGGCCGCCTCGGCCTTGCGCATCAGCGTGAGCTGGCCCGCGGCCAGGCCCACGCCCACGCCAAGCCCGGAGCGCCGCAGGAACGCGCGCCGGTCCATGGTGGGCAGCGCGCCGGAAAGGCCGCGCCGCAGGCTGTGGATGAACGGGGAGGACGACTCGCGCTCCCCTTGCCGCGAGACACCGTTCGCGGGGGCTGTTTTCTTGGTCAGCAACATCTTGGATCTTCCGCTTCAGGCCGAAGCGGTCTTGTAATAGCGCTTGACGTGTTCGCTCAGCGAATAGCCGCCGCCTTTTTCAGGCACGGGCTTCGCCGCGGGCGCAGCGGCTTCGACCGCCGCCGCGGGGGTGTCGGCCATCTTCGGAAGCACCGAAACCGCGGCAACCGCGGCACCGGCGCCGGCGGCACCTAGAAAGAAACCTCGACGCGAGGCCGGCTGGGTGCCGGCCGCTTGGCTGTCCTGCATGTGATCTCCAGGAGTGGCTGGGGGACAAACCAGATATGAACCGATTTGCATACATCTGGATACTAGTCGAGACCCTTATTCCCGACCATCAAGCTCTTCCTTTGAACGATCAACCGAGCATGTCGAAGCCTTGGACTTCGACCTCGGCGAAGGCCCGGGTGAAGCCGGCCAGCGACGCATAGAAATGCGCCTTCGGATGTTGGGCCACCGCATCGCACAGCGTCGGCAGCCACGACTGCAGGTGGGTGGCAAAAAAAGCCTGCTGCTGCGCGAGGTTGGCCACCGCCGCGTCGTCGCCGGCAATAAGGTAGCGCATCACCTCGAACAGGCAGGCAACATGGTCTTCGCTTTCGGACACGGCCTCGCCGCGCGCGAGCCCGAGCCGTGCCAGGTCGGTGCGAAGCTGCGCCAGCGGCTTGTCGTTGAGAAAGCCGCTCAGGTAGTGCGAGCCGAACAGGTAGATCTCGGGCTTGCCCATGCCGCCGAAGAGCGCGTCGTACTCGGCATGCACCGCGGCCGCGTCGGTGCCGCGCGCCGCGCCGACCAGCTGCCGCCAGGGCTCCTCGAGGAAGGCGCCGGCCGCGGGCGCCTCGGTGGGCGCCACGCCGAAGGCGCCGAGCAGCTCGGCGTCGGGCGCCGCATACCAGAGGCGCGCGAGCAGGCCGTAGACCTCGGCCCGCGCGATCTCCTCGTCGAGCGCCGAGGTCATGGGAGGAAATTCGCTCATAGCTGCGTGATCTTCATTTCGTTTTGCGCGCTGTACAGGTCGATCACCCGGCAGTCGCTGCACATCTTGAGCCGCTCGAGCGCCTCGCCCTGGAACATGGCGTGGCCCGCGAGCCTGCCGAGCATCGCCTCGATGGCCTTCTGCGTGCCGAAGGGCTTGCCGCAGCGGATGCAGGCCCAGGGCTTGGCCTCGTTGAGCACCACGGGCTGCTTGCGCTCAGGGGCGGCGAGCAGGCGCGGCACGAGCGCAATCGCGTTCTCGGGGCAGGTGGTTGCGCACAGCCCGCACTGCACGCAGTTCTTCTCGATGAAGCGCAGCTGCGGCGCATTCTGGTTGTCCTGCAGCGCGCTCGCGGGGCAGGCGCTCACGCAGGCCAGGCACAGCGTGCAGCTGTCCCTGTTGACCGTGACCGCGCCAAAGGGGGAGCCGGCGGGCAGTGCGATTTCAAGCGCTGCGGCGGCATCGGCAGGCGGCGCCGACAACGCGGGCGCCTGTGCCATCAGGTGGTCGAGCGTCATCTCGAGCGTGCCGCGCTTCTCGGCGCCCACGGCAAAGCGCGCGGCAGCGGCGGGCACGCGCTGGCGCGTGGCGCGCAGGCCGGCCAGGGCCGCATCGAGCGCAGCCGGCGTGCCGGCCTCGACCAGGTGGAAGTGGGTGCCGGAGTAGCCCAGGCCCGTCAGCAGCGCCTGCGCGACGGCCATCTGCTTCTTCAGCGCTTCGAGGTATTGCGGCGCCTCCTCGCCGATGGCGAGCACCGCCACCTGCGAGGCGCCGAAGGCGATGGCGCTGAGCCACAGGTCGATGCCGGTGCTCGCAACATGCATGAGCGCCACCGGCAGCACGTGCGCGGGCACGCCGGCGAGACCGTCCCGCTTGCCGCGCCCCAGCTGGGCCGCGCGGCCGAGCTGTTCGATGAGCGCCTGCCCGCCCTCTTCGCTGTGCAGCAGCACCGTGGCGTCGCGGCCGCCGGCCCCTAGATAGGTGGCGAGCAGCGTGCGCAGCTTGCGGCCCTGGTCGGGCGTGCGCGG
The DNA here is from genome assembly GCF_041154485.1 of Variovorax sp. V93. Lineage (NCBI taxonomy): Bacteria > Pseudomonadati > Pseudomonadota > Betaproteobacteria > Burkholderiales > Comamonadaceae > Variovorax > Variovorax sp. V93. The sequence goes on from NZ_AP028669.1 coordinate 4,234,488, forward strand.
GTAGGTGTAGCCCAGCGCACCGGTCGGGCACACGGTAGTGCAGGCGCCGCAGCCCACGCAGAGCTGCGGATTGACGACGATGCGCTGGCGCTCCTTGTCGCTCGAGATGGCATGCGCCGAGCAGACCTCGACGCAGGCGTTGCAGCCCACCACTTCGTTGCGGCTGTGGGCGCAGAGCTTCTGCTTGTAGTCGAAGAATTTCGGCTTCTCGAATTCACCCACCAGCTCGCGCAGGCGCAGCACGGTCGACAGACCTTCGGCATGCGCCAGCCCGCCGGCCAGGTGGAAATAGCCCTGCGGCGGCGCATGCCAGTCGATCAGCGCGCGCGCGCCCAGGTCGAGCACCAGGTCGAACTCGGCATCGAGCGCCTCGGACGCGCGGCCGAAGTGGATGGCGCCGGCCACGCTGCAGGCTTTTTCGCAATCGCGGTGGGAGGTGCACTTCGCCATGTCGATCTGGTAGTCGAGCCCGATCGCCTGCTCGGGGCAGGCGCTCAGGCACGCATTGCAGCGCGTGCACAGGTCGAGGTCGATGGGGTTGTCGCGCGTCCAGCGCAGCGAAAAGGCGCCGAGCCAGCCCGTGAGCGATGCGATGCGCCCCGCCATCACGGGCCAGCGGCGTTCCTGCGCGCCGCCGGCGGCGCCGGGGCCGGTGGAGAAGATGGAGACCTGCAGCGAATCGGCCACCAGCGCGGCGGCCTTCTCGGCCGCATCGAGCGCGCCGACGATCAGGAGCCGGCCCCGGCTCGCGTAGCTCACGGTCGCAACCGGATCGGGCTCGGGCAGGTGGGCCACGGCCAGCAGCGCGGCGATCTTGGGGCTCGCGCTCTTGGCGTCGCGGCTCCAGCCGCCGGTTTCGCGGATGTTCACGAAGCGGATCGGCGAGGTTGCGCCCTCGGTCTGTTCGGCCAGCTCGGTGAACAGCCGGCGCTCCTGCGTGCAGGCCACCACCACGTCGTCGCCCGAGCGGATGGCGCGCTGGAAAGCCGGCGCCTCGCGGCGGCACAGCGTGGAATGAAGGGGCAGCGGCTCAGCCAGCGCCGCGCCGAGCGTCTTCGGCTCGAGCGGCATCGTCTGGTTGCAGTCGCAGATCAGCGTTGTGGTCATCGGTCTTCTGGCTTGCGGGCTGCGCATCTGCAACCTGCTGGCTGGGGAGGAATTCCTCCGGAGGCTGGGACTGTGCCACGTCCGGCGGTGCGGCGCCTTGCGGGGTTTCCGCGGGGACAGCGGGTTCCTGCTGTTGCGCCTCGGCCTCTTCCTCGTGCTCGAACAGCCTGAGGAACTTGGCGCTGGCCATCTGGCGCAGCACGCTGTCGGGAATCGGCGTCGATTGGGAATAGTCGTCCACGTAGGTGTCCATGCCGTCCATCACGTTGAACTGCGGATCGGCAAAGAGCTTTCTGAAAGCCGTGTTTTTCACCTCGGGCGCGACGTTCCTGGCCACGAAGGGCCGGAAGTCGGACTCGGGCGTGAGCGCTTGCGCTTCGGCGAGCGTGGGCGGGGGTATTTCCGCTTGCCCTTCGGCGGGAAGGCCGGCCGCGGGGCTCGCAGCTGCGGTCACAGGCGTTGGGGTTTCGACGCGCGCACCGGCCGCCTCTTCCACCTCTTGCACGGCGGGAGGAGGCGAGAGCTCTTCGCGCGCTTCCTTCTTGCGGCGCGACCAGCGGTCGAAGAAATTCTCAGACATCGCCCGCTCCGCGCCCGCGCTTCTTCTCGGTCGACACGCTGGCCGCGTTGCCGAAGCGGTCGACCAGCGGACGGAAGCTCTCGGGACGCTTGCGGCGCTTGGGCTCGATCACGTAATGCGCCTGCACGAAGCCGCGCATCCACTCGATCACCTCCTCGGGCGCGGGCACCTGCTCCACCGTTTCCTGCGCGTCGAGCCAGCGGCCGGCCTCGTTGTAGCTGAGGCTCACCACCACCGGCCGCGCGATCGGCTCGTCGGCCACCGTGGGCTCTTCCTCCATGCGCCACAGCACGAACCAGCAGGGCGCGGGCGTGGTGGCGTTCAGGTGGTAGCCCTCCACGTCGTCGCGGAATAGCTCGGTCTTGAAGCCGGGGTGCAGCCAGCGCTGCGCGCTCTCGTTCGCCTCGAGCAGGCGCGGCTCGGTGCCGAAGCCGGGCTGGTCGGGGCCGACGCTTTCGAGAATCCAGCGCCAGGACTGCCAGCGGCTCTCGACGCGCTCGCGGCGCATCACGACGGCAACATCGATGGAAGGATTCATGCGGCGATCGTAGCGCCGCCGCATGCCGCTTTCAGCTTGAGGGGCATCCGGCATCCTGCAGCAGCAGGCCGCGCAGCTTTCGATGCAGCGGCGAAGCCTCGGCGGCCGGCACGCCGCCCGCCTCGCGCAACGCGAAATCGCGGCTCTGCGCGTTGTGCAGGTCGATCTCGCGCACCACCTGGCCGTCGCTGTAGACGAAGGCCACGTCGGCCAGCGCCAGCACGTCCTCGATGTCGTGCGTGATCATCAGCACGGGAATCCCCCATTGACGGCTGACTTGCGCGAGTTCGCGGCGCAGTTCGCTGCGCAGCATGGGGTTGAGCGCGGCAAAGGGCTCGTCGAGCAGCAGCACCTGCGGCTGGCAGGCCAGCGCGCGGGCCAGCGCCACGCGCTGCTGCTGGCCGCCCGAGAGCTTCTGCGGCCGGCTGTCGGCAAGCGCCGCCAGGCCAAAGCCTTCGAGCAATGCCTGCACCCGCTCGGCCTCGCGCGGCGGCAGCCTGCGCCGGTGCCAGGCGGTCAGGCCGAACGCCACGTTCTCGCGCACCGACAGGTGCGGGAACAGCGCGTAGTTCTGGAACAGATAGCCGATGCGCCGCGCCGGCGCGGGCACGTCGATGCCGCGGGCGGAGTCGTAGAGCGTGCGGCCGTCGAGCCGCACATGGCCCGCCGACGGATGCAGCAGCCCCGCGATGGCCTGCAGCGTGAGCGTCTTGCCCGCGCCCGAGGGGCCGTAGAGCGCGGCAAAAGGCACGTCGGTCGCAAAGCGCGCCGCCAGGTCGAAGCGGCGGGTGCCGTCGGTGACCGTGAGCTTCAGGTCGACGTCGATCATGGCTTGCCGAAGCCGTAGCGCGCCAGGACTTCACGCGCGGCGTCGCTGGAAAGAAAGGCCACGAAATCCGCGGCCAGCGTTTTCTGCCGGCTTTCGGCGACCACCGCGACCGGGTAGGTCACCGGCGAGGAACCCGTGGGCGCAAAGGCGACCCTGACCTTCTCGCTCATCACGGCCGCATCGGTGCGGTAGACGAAACCGGCCTCGACCTCGCCGCGGGCCACGTAGTCGAGCACCTGGCGCACGCTGTCGGCCTGCACGAACTTCGGTTCGAGCACGCTCCAGAGTCCCGCCCCTTCCAGCACCTGCCGCGTGTAGCGGCCGACCGGCACGGTGGCTGTCTTGCCGACGGCAATCCTCCGGACGCCCGCGCCGGAAAGGTCCTGCAGCGACTTGACGCCGGCCGCGCCCTTGGCCGGCTCGATCAGCACCAGGGCGTTGCTCGCGAAGTTGCGGCGCGTGGCCGCATCGATGAGCTTCTGTTCGACGGCGCGGCCCATGGTCTCCTGGTCCGCGCTCGCGAACACGTCGACCGGGGCACCCTGCCCGATCTGCTGCAGCAGCACGCCCGAGGCCGCGAAATTGAAGCGCACCGTGGCGCCCGGCTTCGTGGCCTCGAATTTCGGTCCCAGTTCCTTGAACGCGTCCGTCAGGCTGGCAGCCGCGGACACGGTGATCTGCTGGGCCGCCGCGCCCAGCGGCAACACCATGGCCAGCACAAGAGGCAGAAGAAGAAGACGCAACGCACGCATGGACGGGTTTCCTGGTTTTCCTGGTTGGGGGGTGGATCGCTCAGCGCAGCGAGAAGAAGCGGTTCGACAGCACCAGCACGGTGACCGACAGCAGCGAGGTCACCACCACCAGCAGCAGCGCCAGGTCGTCATGGCCGGCCTGCACGGCGTCGTAGATGGCCATCGACAGGGTCTGGGTCTGCTGCGGAATGGAGCCCGCCACCATCAGCGAGGCGCCGAATTCGCCCATGGCGCGCGCGAACGCGAGCAGGGTGCCGGCCAGGATGCCGGGCCAGGCCAGCGGCAGCGTCACGCGCAGAAAAACCGAGAGCGGCGACTGGCGCAGCGTGCTGGCGGCGGCTTCGAGCGAGCGGTCCACGCCCGCGAAAGCGGCGCTCGCCGACTTCAGCACCAGCGGCAGCGCCACCACGGCCGACGCCACCACGGCGCCATGCCAGCTGAAGATGATGCTGTAGTCGAAATGCTCGCGCAGCCAGCTGCCGAGCGGGCTGTGGCGCCCCGCCGCCACCAGGATGGCATAGCCGATGACCGTGGGCGGCAGCACCAGCGGCAGCATGAACACCGCCTCGAGCACCATGCGGCCCGGGAACCGCTGGCGCGCGAACACCCAGCCCAGCGCCACGCCGGCAATGAGCGCCAGCAGGGTCGCGACCGCGGCCACCTTGAGCGACAGCACCAGCGGGAACCAGTCGGCCGAGGCGATGAGGGAGTTCGTCGTATTCATGAAGATACAACGCAATTGTTGCACGAACGGACTTTCCCCCATGCAGGGGCGTCCGTGGCAGGTGCAGGAGGATGGCGCCGATATCCCTTCGGATACAGCGCGTGGGACAGTTCAGGGTGCCAGCAGGCGCGTCAGCGCGCGCACGTCCGCCGCCGTGGCCAGGCGCGCGGCGTTCTCGATGGCGCGGTAGTGCTTGACGATTTCCTCGCCCACCGGGGTGAGCGCCGTGCCGCCGCCGCGCGAGCCGCCGGCCGCGGTGTTCACGGCCGGGGAGCTCAGGGCGTTGTTCATTTCATCGATCAGCATCCAGGCACGCCGGTACGACATGCCCAGCTGGCGCGCTGCGGCAGAGATCGAGCCGGTTTCCGCCACCGCCTCCAGCACGGCGACCTTGCCGGGGCCGAAGGCGATGCTGTCGTCCCTGTAGATGCGCAGGCGGAACTGGACTCTGGTTTTCATGCCGGTGGTGATGCGAAGGAACGGTGCGGGAGGAGCTTGGCGCCAAGGTTAAACCATGGCCCCGCCGTCCTCGCCGCCCCGCCCTCAGTCCACCGCCGCGAGCACGCCGGAGCCGGTGCCGTAGCCGGCCGCCGCCATCGGCTGGCCGCCGCGCGCAATGCGCACCGCGCAGTACTTGAACTCCGGGATCTTGCCCATGGGATCGAGCGCGGCATTGGTCATCAGGTTGGCCGCCGCCTCGTAGTAGGCGAAGGGAACGAACACCGCGCCGCTGGGCGTGCCGTCGTCGCGCCGCACGTGGATGGCAACCTCGCCGCGGCGCGACTGCACGGTGATCACGTCGCCGGCCTCGAGCCCGAGCTTCAGCAGGTCGGCCTGGTTCATCGAGGCGGTGGCCATGGGCTCCAGCGCATCGAGCACGGAGGCGCGCCGCGTCATGCTGCCGGTGTGCCAATGCTCGAGCTGGCGGCCGGTGATGAGCACGAAGGGGTACTCGGCATCGGGCCGCTCGTCGGCCGGAATGATGTCGGCGGGCACCAGCTTCACGCGGCCGTCGGCCGTGGGGAAGTCGTCGATGAACACCGTGGGCTGGCCCGGGTCGTCCTCGCTCAGGCAGGGGTAGGTCACGCTCGAATCGCGCTGCAGCCGCTCCCAGCTGATGCCGCTGATGACCGCATGCATGGCCTGGCGCATTTCCTCGTAGACCGCGGCCACGCCCGACTCCTCGCCCTCGTAGTTCCACGCGAGGCCCATGCCCCTGGCGATCTGCTGGATGATCCAGAGATCGGGCCGCGCGTCTCCCGGCGGGTTGAGCGCGCGCTTGCCCAGCTGCACCATGCGGTCGGTGTTGCTGACCGTGCCGGTCTTCTCGGGCCAGGCGCTCGCGGGCAGCACCACGTCGGCGAGCCAGGCGGTCTCGGTCATGAAGATGTCCTGCACCACCAGGTGCTCCAGGCTCGCGAGCGCATGGCGCGCATGGTTCAGGTCGGGGTCGCTCATGGCCGGGTTCTCGCCCATGATGTACATGCCGCGCACCTTGTGCGGATCGCTGTCGGGCGCGAGCGCCTTGTGCATGATCTCGACCACGGTGTAGCCCGGCGTCGCGTCGAGCGGCGTGCCCCAGAAGTCCTCGAACCATGCATGCACCGCCGGGTTGTCGACGCGCTGGTAGTTGGGGAACATCATCGGGATCAGGCCCGCGTCGCTCGCGCCCTGCACGTTGTTCTGGCCGCGCAGCGGATGCAGGCCCGAGCCTGGCTTGCCGATCTGGCCGGTGACGGTGGCCAGCGCGATGAGGCAGCGCGCGTTGTCGGTGCCGTGCACGTGCTGGCTCACGCCCATGCCCCAGAGGATCATCGAGCCCTTGGCAGTGGCAAAAGCCCGCGCCACCTCGCGCAGTGTTTCGGCCGGCACGCCGCAGATGGGTGCCATCGCCTCGGGGCTGTAGCCCTTCACGTTCTCGCGCAGCGCCTCGTAGTTGCTGGCGCGCGTGCGCACGAACTCCTGGTCGACCAGGCCCTCGTCGATCACGGCATGGATCAGCGCATTGAGCATGGCCACGTCGGTGTCGGCCTTGAACTGCAGCGTGCGCCAGGCATGGCGGCTGATGTCGGTGCGGCGCGGGTCGGCCAGCACGATCTTCGCGCCGCGCTGGGCGGCGTTCTTCATCCAGGTGGCGGCCACCGGGTGGTTGGCCGTGGGGTTGGAGCCGATGACGAAGATCAGCCCCGCATGCTCCACGTCGTTGACCTGGTTGCTCACCGCGCCCGAGCCCACGCCCTCGAGCAGCGCGGCCACGCTGGAGGCGTGGCACAGCCGTGTGCAGTGGTCGATGTTGTTGCTGCCGAAGCCCGTGCGCACGAGCTTCTGGAACAGGTAGGCCTCTTCGTTGCTGCCCTTGGCCGAGCCGAAGCCCGCGAGCGACTTGGGCCCGTAGCTGTCGCGCAGGCCCGAGAGCTTGCCGGTGGTGAGCGCGAGCGCCTCTTCCCAGCTGGCTTCGCGGAAATATTCGCTCCAGTCGCCTGGCCGCGGCGCGTCGCCGAAATCCTTGGGCATGCCGGCCTTGCGGATCAACGGCTTGGTCAGGCGCTGCGGATGGTGCGCGTAGTCGAAGCCGAAGCGGCCCTTCACGCACAGGCGGTTGTGGTTGGCCGGGCCGTCGCGGCCGTCGACGCTGACGATCTTCTCGTCCTTCACGTTGTAGGTCACGAGGCAGCCCACGCCGCAGAACGGGCACACCGAATCGACCTTGCGGTCGACCTCTTGCGGGCCGATGTGGCTCTTGGGCATCAGCGCGCCGGTCGGGCAGGCCTGCACGCATTCGCCGCAGGCGACGCAGGTGCTGTCGCCCATCGGGTCGTCCAGGTCGAACACGATCTTGCTGTCGCCGCCGCGCAGCGCATAGCCGATGACGTCGTTGACCTGCTCCTCGCGGCAGGCGCGCACGCAGCGGTTGCACTGGATGCAGGCGTCGAGGTTGACGGCCATCGCGGGATGCGAGATGTCGGCCTTGGGCTGCTCGCGGCGCAGCGCCTTGAGTTCGGGCCGCACCGCGATGTCGAGCTTCTTGGCCCAGGCGCTGAGCTCTCCGTGCTGCTGGGTGGCGTCGTCGCCGATCCACTTGTAGCCCTGGTCGGGCATGTCGGACAGCAGCATCTCGACCACCATCTTCTGGCTCTTGAGCGCGCGTTCGCTGGTGGCCTTCACTTCCATGCCGGCCGTCACGTTGCGACAGCAGCTCGGTGCGAGCGTGCGCTCGCCCTTCACCTCGACCACGCAGGCGCGGCAGTTGCCGTCGGCGCGGTAGCCGTCCTTGAAGCACAGGTGGGGAATCTCGACGCCATGGCGCTCGGCCGCCTTGTAGATGGTTTCGCCGTCGAAGGCCTGGATGGCTTGGCCGTCGAGGGTGAATTCGATGGTTTGCGGCATCAGCTCCGCGAGCTTGGACGGGGCGTTCATGCCACCTCCTCCGGAAAATATTGCTGGATGCAGCGGATCGGATTGGGCGCCGCCTGGCCGAGCCCGCAGATGGAGGCGTCGCCCATGACCTGCGCCAGGTCTTCGAGCGTGGCGTTGTCCCATACGGGCGCATGCATCAGCGCCGCGGCCTTGGCGGTGCCGACGCGGCAGGGCGTGCACTGGCCGCAGCTCTCGTGCTCGAAGAAGCGCATCACGTTGAGCGCGGCGTCGCGGGCGCGGTCGTGCTGGCTCAGCACCATCACGGCCGCCGAGCCGATGAAGCAGCCGTAGGGCTGCAGCGTGTCGAAGTCGAGCGGAATGTCGTTCATGCGCGCCGGCAGGATGCCTCCCGATGCACCGCCCGGCAGGTAGGCGTACAGCGCGTGGCCGTCGAGCATGCCGCCGCAGTATTCGTCGATGAGCTCCTGCACCGTGATACCCGCGGGTGCGAGCTTGACGCCCGGGTGCTTGACGCGGCCGCTCACGCTGAAGCTGCGCAGGCCCTTGCGGCCGTGGCGGCCGAAGCCGCTGAACCAGGCCGCTCCTTTCTCGACGATGTCGCGCACCCAGTAGAGGGTTTCGAAGTTGTGCTCCAGCGTCGGGCGGCCGAACAGGCCCACCTGCGCGATGTAGGGCGGGCGCATGCGCGGTTCGCCGCGCTTGCCCTCGATGCTTTCGATCATGGCCGACTCTTCGCCGCAGATGTAGGCGCCCGCGCCGCGCCGCAGCTCGATGCGCGGCAGCGCACAGGGCGGATCGGCCTGCAGCCGCGCCAGCTCGGTTTCGAGCAGCGCGCGGCAGTCGTGGTATTCGTCGCGCAGGTAGATGTAGCACTGCTCGATGCCGACGATCTGCGCCGCCACCAGCAGGCCTTCGAGGAAGCGGTGCGGATCGCGTTCGAGATACGTGCGGTCCTTGAAGGTGCCGGGCTCGCCTTCGTCGATGTTCACCGCCATGAGCCGGGGCGCCGGCTGGTCGCGCACGATGCGCCACTTGCGCCCGGCCGGAAAGCCCGCGCCGCCCAGGCCGCGCAGGCCCGAGTCTTCCATGGTCTTGATGATGGCTTCGGCGTCTTCCTCGCCGTTGACGAGCGCGGATGCGAGCGCGTAGCCGCCGTGCGCGCGGTAGGTGGCGTAGTCGGTGAAGGCCGGCATGCGTTCGATGGCGCCGGGCAGCGGCGAGATGCTTTTTTCGGCGAACGCGGCCGCGTCGAAATACGCGACCGTGGCTTCGTCGGGGTCGGACTTCAGCGCCTGCAGCACCTTGGCCGTGGTCGCAAGCGGCACGGCCTGCCGGTCGACGGCCACTGCGGGCGCCTGCTCGCAGCGGCCGATGCAGGGCGCCGCAATCACGCGCACGTCGCCGCCCTCGACGCCGAGCAGTTCGGGCAGCCGCGCCAGCAGGTCCTTCGCACCGGCCAGCTCGCAGGCCAGGCCGTCGCACACGCGGACCGTGAGGCCCGGTGCCGCCTCGTCGCCGCGCACCACTTCGAAGTGGTGGTAGAAGGTCGCGACCTCGTAGACTTCGGCCATGGGAATGTTCATTTCCCGCGCCAGCGCCACCAGGTGGCGGTCGTGCAGGCAGCGGAAGGCGTCGTTGAGCTTGTGCAGGTGCTCGATGAGCAGGTCGCGCCGGTGGCCCTCGGCCGGAGGCGCGCCGATCAGCGTGCGCACTTCGAGCAGTGCCGCTTCCTCGGGCTGGCGGCCCTTGAGCTTGCTCTTGCGGCGGATGCGCTCGCGCATCTCGTCGGCGGTGGCGAGCGGCACGATGGTGTGCGTGCTGGCCGCTGCCTTTGTTGTTGTCTCGCGGGTCGTGGCTGGGTGGTTGTTCACTGCCTGGGCCTTTTTTCGATGTCTCGGAAATGCCCCAACAATGCTTGAGGCTGACCGAGTGTGTGGGGCGGCCCTGGGCGCGTCAAATTCGATCGGCACATCGATCGATTCAATAACTAAATGGCCGTCCGGGGCGGCCGCCGCACCGAGGCTATTCGCCGAGGGCGCCGCTGTGCAGCCGCACCTGCTCGCGCCATGCCGGCGTCTGCAGGAACACCAGGGCGGCATCGAGCGCGCGCGAGGGGCGCACGCCGGTCTGGGTCATGAAGCCCAGCGGGGTCTTGACCTCGGGGGCGACCAGCGGCAAGGCCTCCAGCTCGCGGTAGCTGCGCACGGCCGCCACCATCGACCCCGGCAGCACGCTGCTCACGGTGCCCGCGAGCACGGCCAATGCAAGGGTAAGTACCGAGTTGGTCTCGATGGCCGGCTCCAGCGCAATGCCGGCGTCGCGCAGCGCCTGGTCGATGATGGAACGGTTGTGCATGTCAGGCGTGAGCAGGCACAGCGGCCGCTGGCCGGCCTCGGCCCATGACATCGGCTGGCCGATGCGCAGCCGGTCGGCCGAGGGCCTGGCCGCGCGCCGCAGCAGGAAGTAGTGCTCCACGCTCTGCGGCCAGGCCGTGAGCTTGATGCCCGGCAAATGCATGCGCTCGGTATAGCCCAGCGCGAGGTCGACCGAGAGGCTTTCGAGCCCCGTTTCCAGGTCTTGCGAGCTCATCGACAGCACCGCCGGCACGATGCCCGGGTGCAGCTCGTGCAACATCGCGGCAAAGCGCGACAGCATCGGAATGGCGGTGGGCACCGCCGCCATGCGCAGCCGCCCGCGCGGATGGCCCTCTTCGCTGCGCAGCTCCTGCTGCAGCACCTCGTTGTCGCGCAGCATGCGCTGGGCCGTGGCCAGCACCCGCTCGCCTTCGTGCGTGAGCCCCACGTAGACGCGCGCACGCTTGACGATGACCACGCCGAACTCGCTTTCGAGCGAGCGCAGCGCGTTCGACAGCGCCGGCTGCGTGATGTGGCAGGCCTGCGCCGCGCGTCCGAAATGCTTGTGCTCGCTGAGCGCAACCAGATAGCGCATCGACGCGAGAAGATTCACGGGCGCGCTGCCGATCAGGTGTTCTTGCTGATGGAGATGGTCGGGAACTTCGCCGAGAAGTCCTTGGCCTTCTCGGCAATACCCACCGCCACCTGCCGTGCGACGGCCTTGTAGATGCCGGCCACTTCGCCGTCGGGGTCGGCCACCACGGTCGGCTTGCCGCTGTCGGCCTGCAGGCGGATGTTGATGTCCAGCGGCAACGCACCCAGGTATTCCATCTGGTACTGCTCGGCCATCTTCTTGCCACCCTCGGAGCCGAAGATGTGCTCGACGTGGCCGCAGTTGGAGCAGATGTGCACCGCCATGTTTTCCACGATGCCCAGGATCGGCACGCCGACCTTCTCGAACATCTTGATGCCCTTCTTGGCATCGAGCAGTGCGATGTCCTGCGGCGTGGTGACGATCACGGCGCCGGTCATCGGCACGCGCTGCGAAAGGGTCAGCTGGATGTCGCCGGTGCCGGGCGGCATGTCGACGATCAGGTAGTCGAGGTCTTTCCAGTTGGTCTGGCGCAGCAGCTGCTCCAGCGCCTGGGTGGCCATGGGGCCGCGCCAGATCATGGCCTCGTCCTGGTCGACCAGGAAGCCGATCGACATGACCTGCACGCCGTGGTTCTCGAGCGGCTCCATGGTCTTGCCGTCCTCGCTCTCGGGCCGGCCCTCGATGCCCAGCATCATCGGCTGGCTCGGGCCGTAGATGTCGGCGTCCAGCAGCCCGACGGCCGCGCCTTCGGCGGCCAGCGCCAGCGCCAGGTTGGCCGCCGTGGTGCTCTTGCCCACGCCGCCCTTGCCGGACGCCACCGCGATGATGTTCTTCACGTTGGGCATCAGCTGCACGCCGCGCTGCACCGCATGGCTGATGACCTTGGTCGTGATGTTGACCGAGACGTTGCTCACGCCCGGCACCGCCTTTGCGGCCGCCACCAGTGCCTTGCGCATGGCCGCGTGCTGGCTCTTGGCCGGGTAGCCGAGCTCGAGGTCGAACGACACGTCGCCCTCCGATATCTGCAGGTTCTTGAGCGACCGGGTCGCCACGAAATTCTTGCCGGTGTTGGGGTCTGCGACGGCCTTGAGCGCGTCCATGAGCCCCTCTGGGGTGAGTGCCATTGATCTAACTCCTGAATGGCGGGTAGTCTAGTGGGTCTCATGGCTCGCCCCCGGGTGCGCATGCATCGCCTTTCCCCCACCGGGGACAACAACACCAATCCAATGCCAGAGACACCCCCCGCCACCGGTCTCCTGCTCACCGGCGGCGGCGCCCGGGCCGCCTACCAGGTCGGCGTGCTCGAGGCCATTGCCGGGATCCGGCGCGCGGCGGGCCTGGCCGGCCGGCGCAATCCCTTCGACGTGATCACGGGCACCTCGGCCGGCGCGATCAATGCGGCCGCGCTGGCCTGCGGCGCCGACGACTTCGAAGGGGCCGTCGAGCGCATCGCGCAGGTCTGGCGCGACTTCCACGCCGGGCAGGTCTACCGCGCCGACTCGCTCTCGGTGCTCGGCAGCGGCACGCGCTGGCGCATGCTGCTCGGGTTCGGGCGCTTTGCCGCCAACTGGATGCGCATCAAGCCGCGCTCGCTGCTGGACAACGCGCCGCTGGCCGAGCTGCTGGCCCGCATGGTGCCGCTCGAGCGCCTGCCGCAGCTCATGCGGCAGGGCCACCTGCAGGCGCTGGCCGTGACCGCATCGAGCTACAGCTCGGGCGAGCATGTCACCTTCTTCGAAGCCGCGGTGCCGATGGAGCCCTGGGTGCGCTCGCAGCGGCTGTCGGTGCGCGACCGCATCAGCCACGCGCACCTGCTGGCCTCGTCGGCCATTCCCTTCGTGTTTCCAGCCACCGCGCTGCCGATGCAGGGGCATACCGAATATTTCGGCGACGGCTCGATGCGCCAGTCGGCCCCCATCGCGGCGGCCATCCACCTCGGCGCCAAGCGCATCCTGGTGATCGGTGCGGGCCGCATGCACGAGCCGCGCGACGCCGACGCGCCCAACACCTACAGCGGCTATCCCACCATGGCGCAGATCGCGGGCCACGCGCTGTCGAGCATCTTTCTCGACGCGCTGGCGGTGGACATCGAGCGGCTGCGGCGCATCAACCACACGCTCGGCCTGATTCCCGAGGAAGCGCGCGCATCGAGCACGCTGCGCCCGCTCGACCTGCTGGTGATCGCGCCATCGGAACGCCTGGACGTGATCGCGGCGCGCCATGTCGATGCGCTGCCCGGCGCGGTGCGCCATCTGCTGGGCGGCTCCAGGGTTGCGGCCGATGTGAAGGGCGGCGCGCTCGCGAGCTACCTGCTGTTCGAGGCGGGCTACACGCGCGAACTGATGGCGCTCGGGCGGGCCGACGCGATGCGCCAGCAGGGCGAGGTGCTGCGCTTCTTCGGGTGGGATGCGGCGGCCTGAAGCCGATCAGCGATCGCCGCCGCGGTCTGCGGACAGCCCCGCGAGCAGCAGATCCAGGCTCGCCTGGAACTCGCCGTCCGCCGTGCTGCCTGCGGCCGCATTGGCAATGTCGATCAGGTGCGCAAAGCGATCGGGCGGCAAGGCCCGGAACCGCGCGATGGTGAGTTCCGCCGACTCCGTGGCCTGCTGCGCCAGCAGACCGGCGAGCTCCGATTGAGCAAGCCCCGTGATCAGCCCGGACACGGCGCGGAAGGCCACGAGCAGGGCCTGTCCCGAGCGCCCGCTGCGGGCCAGCGCGCGCAGCAGGGCTTCGGTTACCTCGAACACGGCCGGCGAGCGGCTGCGGCGCGTGAGGATCAACGGGATGGCATGCGGATGCGCCCGTACCGCCTGCCACAACCCCGTGGCAATGGCCCGGACTTCGTCCTGCCATTGCGCATGGCCGGCAAGCGGCCAGCGCGCTTCGCCGATCACCGCCTCCACCACCAGCAGATCGATGTCCTCGCGCTGCGAGACATAGTTGTAGAGCGTCATGGCACCGGTGCCGAGCTCGCCGGCCAGTGCGCGCATGGAAAGGCCCGCCAGCCCTTCCCTGTCGACCAGCTCCAACGCCGCGGCCTGGAGTTGCGAATGCGTGAATTTGGCGGGTCGTCCCATGGAAGCGGATGTTGACGCAGTTTCGAAGGTGCGAGTATAGTTAATTACGTACATCGTACGTTAAAGGAATGGATTGCATGAAACTCGCACCTGGGAACACGGCTCCCGCCATTGCCGCAAGCACCATCCACGGCAAGCCCGTCCAGGTTCCGGACCCGCAGCCGCGCTACGTGCACCTTCAGTTCCGGCGCTTCGCGGGCTGCCCCGTGTGCAATTTCCACCTGCTCACCATGGGCAGGCGCCAGCCGGAAATTGCCGCGGCGGGCATTCGCCAGGTGGTCTTCTTTCATTCGTCGCGCGAGGAAATGCTCAAGTACCAGGCGCAGCTGCCCTTCGATTGCGTCGCCGACGCAGGCAAGAAGCACTTCAAGGCGTTCGGGGTCGAGACCTCCTTGCGGGCGCTCTTGCATCCCCGCGTCTTCTGGAGCGGGTTGCGGTGGATCCTGGCTGCCAGGCGCTTCTACACCAGGGCCGAGAACGGCGTCCTGGGACTGCCGGCGGACTTTCTCGTCGATGCGCACGGGCGCATCGCGGCCTGCAAGTATGGCGTGCATGCCGACGACCACTGGGAGGTGGACGAATTGCTGCAGTTGGCCCGCAAGGCGCAGCCTGCGCAGGCGAATCCGGGCGACGCGCCGGTCGTGCCGGCCTGACCGGGCGAGTTCAGCCGTTCAGCCGTTCAGCGCCCGCCAGATCGCCTCTTCCACCGGGCAGCGCACGGGCGACTCGAGACTGAAGGGCTCTGCGGGCAGCAGCGGCGGCTGCGCCATGAAGCGCGGATGCCTGCCGCGGTGCGGTTGCGCCGAATGCACGAGGAACGGGTGGCACAGGTACACGGTGCCCGCCGCGCCCGTCGCCAGCACCTCGGGCCACCCGGCGGATTCGGCAAAGCCATTGCGCGCCAGTTCCCCCAGCGACAAGCCTTCCTCGCCCGCCGGCGCCAGCATGCGGGCGATGTCGGCATGCGAGCCGGCGCGGATGCGCGTGGGTGCATCGTCCTCGCCCACATCCGAGAAAAGAAAGAGCATCAGCAAGGCACGCCCCTTCGAGCGGATGTTCGCCCGCCACGTCATGAAGTCGGGGTTCTCCAGCCCGAAGCTCGCGTCGATGTGCCAGCCGGCGTCGCCCGGATCCCCGGCCGAGGGTAAGCGCACGGGGAAAGTGCCCATGCTGCGGCACGGCTGCCACCGCCCCGGTCCGACGAGCAGGTCGAAGGCGCTGTGCAGGAGCGGCGTGTTCGCAGCCTGGACGAAGGGCTGCTGCGCGTACATGCCGAGCCGGACGACGGGCCTGATCCATGTCGACGGATCGTCCGGATCGCATCCGGTGTCGCGCCAAAGGATTGCACGGGCCTCGGCCGCGAGTTCGCGCGCAAAGGCGTTGTCGATGCGCAGGAAGCCGTCGCGGATGAAGGCCTGCGCGCGCGCATCGTTCACCGAAAGATCCGAATGCTCAGTCATGGGCGGCTAGTTGAGTCCGAAGAGCACGAAGATGCCCGCGACGAACCAGTTCGCCTTCGCCGCGCGGATCGCGCTCTCCTTCGAGATCGGCACCAGCTTCGCGCGCTTCCAGGCCCGCAGGTTGCAGGCAACGGCAAGCACCAACCCGCTGAAGAAAAGCAAAAAGGAATGCAGGCCGAGCGCTCCGATCAGCGACACCACGACGATCATCACGCCCGCCGCCCAGATGCCGCTCGAAGTGCTTGCCCGCACATGGCTGAGACCGCCGCAGGCTTCGCAGGTGGCAGGGGCGCCGCGGCTGGACCAGCGCTTGGCCATGCCGCCGACGCCAGGCTTGCGGCAGCTCGGACAGGTGTACTTCATGAAAAGTAGATCGCCATCTACCCGCTAACCCGCGTCGGAAATCCCGAGCTCCGAGCACACCCGCCCCACCAGCGCCTTAAGCGATGCGAGCTCGGCCTCGAGCCGCGCCACGTTGGCCTTGAGCGCGGCCACCTCGCCGAGCGATGCATCGTGCGATGCATGCGCCCCCTCGGCCGATGCGCCGCCCGGCCCCGCAAGCTCTTCCGCCGGCGCACCGCTCAAGAGATGCGCCCAGCGGCTCTCGCGCGCACCCGGCAAGCGCGCGAGCTTGACCACCAACGCGCCGGCCGGACGCTCGGCGAGCTCGTCGAGAAAACCCTCGACCGACGAGATGTCGGCGAAGTTGTGCATGCGGTCGCAGGCAATGCGCAGCTCGCCCGCCGTTTGCGGCCCGCGCAGCATCAGCACGGTGAGCAGGATCACCGACTGCGACGGAATGCGCAGCACCCGGTCGATGTTGTGCTCGTAGCGGAACGCCCGGCCACCGCTGGTTTCGGCCACCAGGCTGTAGCCCTTGAGGCTGTCGATGGCGGCCTGCACCTGGGCCTCGCTCAGTTCGAGCACCGGGTTGCGGCTGGTCTTCTGGTTGCAGCCGGACACCAGCGAATTGAGTGTCAGCGGATAACTGTCGGGCACAGTGCGCTGCTTCTCGGCCAGCACGCCGAGCACGCGGGTTTCGACAAGCGAAAGAATGGGAAGGGCCTGGGTCATTGCGGAAGGAATCCTGAATGAAAACGATGGCGGCAAGGGCCGCTTGTTCACGGCACCGCCACGCCGAGTATCGGTCCCAGCTCCCTGGTGAAGTCGCTGCGACCGAGCGCGGGCGAATGCAGTGCCGACACGGTGCCGTCGAGATAGAGCGCGTCGCGGCAACGCAGCACGTCACGAAAGTAGAGCGCAAACTCGTAAAAGTTCACCGGCTGCTCGCTGATCACGAAGATCGCCGTGTGGCCCGATACGCCCACGCCGTTGCGGATCTTGCGCGAATCGGAGTCCGGAATGAAGGCGGGATGCACCACGCCGCGGCGCAGCAGCAGCGGGCCCGACTGGGTCGCCAGCCGGACGCCCCTGGACAGCGCCGGGTACTCCGACGACTCGACCACGCGCGGCCGCCCTTCGTCCGACACCAGGAACACGCCGTTCGGCTTGAGGAAGAAGTTGCCCGTGCCGGCCGCCAGGTTGAGCGGCGCCACCTCCTGCCCTTCCTGCACCAGCAGGCCGACGGGGGAAAAATCGGCGTGGTACATGCCGGCGTTCATCGCGAACACGAGTTGCCGGTTGCGCGCGGCGAGCCAGGCTTCGAGGCGGTCGAGGCGCTTGAACGGGGCGCCCGTGTCGTCGCGCAGGAACAGCTCGAGCCGTTCCCGGCGCAGATCGATCTTCACGACGGTATAGCGCGGTTCGGCGGCTGCCGCGGAGGCCAGGCCGGCCGCACCAGCCACGCACAGGGCCAGCAGTAGCAGCAGTTTTCTCATCGAACCCCGCAGCCGCGGCGCACCTGCTTCAGCCGTTTTGAATGCGGCTGACCAGTGCCTTGGTGAATGCCGCCGTGCCGGCGCTGCCGCCGAGGTCGCCAGTGCGCACCTTGTCGATGTTGAGCGTGTCGTCGATGGCCTTGCGCAGGCGCGCGGCGAGGTCGGGCAGCCTGACGTGCTCGAGCATCAGCGCGGCGGCCAGCAGCAGTGCCGTGGGATTGGCGATGCCCTTGCCGGCGATGTCGGGCGCCGAGCCGTGCACGGCCTCGAAGATCGCCGCATCGGCGCCGATGTTGGCGCCGGGCGCCATGCCCAGGCCGCCCACCAGGCCCGCCACCAGGTCGGACAGGATGTCGCCGAACAGGTTGGTCGTCACCAGCATGTCGAACTGCCACGGATTGAGCACCAGCTTCATCGCGCAGGCGTCGACGATGATGGTGTCGAGCTCGAACTTGCCCTTGTACTTTTCTTCGTAGAGCCGCAGGCCCGTCTCCAGAAACAGGCCGGTCAGCACCTTCATGATGTTGGCCTTGTGCACCAGCGTGACCTTCTTGCGGCCGGTGGCCACGGCGGTCTCGAAGGCGTATTCGAGCAGGCGCAGGCAGCCCTGGCGCGTGTTGATGCCGGTGGCCATGCCCACGGCATGCGGGTCGCCGTCGATGCGCACATAGTGCTCGTGGCCGATGTACAGGCCTTCGAGGTTCTCGCGCACGACCATCAGGTCGATCTTGTCGAAGCGGCCGCCCGGAATGATGGTGCGCGCGGGGCGCAGGTTGGCATAGAGCTGGAATTCCTCGCGCAGCCGCACGTTCGACGAGCGGTAGCCGCCGCCCGAGGGCGTCTCCAGCGGGCCCTTGAGGGCCAGGCGGGTGCGGCGGATGCTGTCCAGCGTGGCCTGCGGCAGCGGATCGCCCGAGGCCTGGACGCCGCCGAGGCCGGCGATCTGGCGGTCCCACTCGAAGGGTGCCTTCAGCGCATCGAGCGCGGCCAGGGTGGCGTCGACGATTTCGGGGCCGATGCCATCGCCGGGAATCAGGGTTGCGGGAATGGGGGTGGTCATCGGAAACTCGCTTTCTGTATATCCATCTTGTATATCTCTTCGCCCTATCAGCAGAGAGGGCGTTCGCGAAATGCGCGGCATGGAGCATACGTCGCGCCGGAGACACCCCGGCACCTTGCGGGTCACTGGGTCCGCCCGGCGCGGCAAAACCGCCGATGCAGGCGCCCGGATCGACGGCATTCGGCATGCCGCGGTGCTGCCACCTAAAATGCCCGGTTCCCGCAAGTTCGTTCGCCACTCCCCGAAAGCGCCCTCCCCGATGTCCGCCCCGCGCAAGCTCTTCGTCACCACCGCCCTGCCGTATGCCAACGGCAAGTTCCATATCGGCCACATGATGGAATACATCCAGGCCGACATCTGGGTGCGGAACCAGCGAATGAATGGCGCCGAGGTCAACTTCGTCTGCGCCGACGACGCGCACGGTGCGGCCATCACCATCGCGGCCGACAAGGCCGGCGTGACGCCGCAGGCCTTCGTGGCCGAAATCGCGGCCGGCCGCAAGCCCTACCTCGACGGCTACTACATCTCGTTCGACAACTGGCACTCGACCGACGCGCCCGAGAACCACCAGCTCGCGCAGGACATCTACCGCGACCTGCGCGCCAACGGCCTGATCGAAACCAAGAGCGTCGAGCAGTTCTACGACCCCGAAAAGGGCATGTTCCTGGCCGACCGCTTCATCAAGGGCGAATGCCCCAACTGCCACTCGAAGGACCAGTACGGCGACAACTGCGAGGTGTGCGGCGCCGTGTACGCGCCCACCGAGCTGATCAATCCCTACTCGGCGCTGTCGGGCGCCAAGCCCGAGCTGCGCAGCTCCGACCACTTCTTCTTCAAGCTCTCGGACCCGCGCTGCGAGGCCTACCTGAAGGAATGGACCGCCGCCCCCGGCCACGTGCAGTCCGAGGTGCAGAACAAGATCCGCGAATGGCTCTACAAGGACGACGAAGGCAAGGGCGGCCTCGGCGACTGGGACATCAGCCGCGACGCGCCCTACTTCGGCATCGAGATTCCCGATGCGCCGGGCAAGTACTTCTACGTGTGGCTCGATGCGCCCGTGGGCTACCTGGCGTCGCTCAAGAACCTGCTCGACAAGCGCTGCATCGAGCTCGGCGGCGACGGCATCTCGTACACCGAGTACATGGCCGACCCCGACCTGGAGCAGGTGCACTTCATCGGCAAGGACATCATCACCTTCCACACCCTCTTCTGGCCCGCGATGCTGCACTTCAGCGGCCGCAAGGCGCCCGACGCGGTGTACGTGCACGGCCACCTCACGGTCAGCGGCGAGAAGATGAGCAAGAGCCGCGGCACCGGCATCGACCCGCTCAGGTACCTGTCGATCGGGCTCGACCCGGAGTGGCTGCGCTACTACATCGCGGCCAAGCTCAACGGCCGCAACGAAGACATCGACTTCAACCCCGAGGACTTCGTCGCGCGCGTCAACAGCGACCTCGTGGGCAAGTACATCAACATCGCGAGCCGCGCGGCGGGCTTCATCGGCAAGCGCTTCGGCGGCAAGCTGGGCGAGGTGTCGGCCGACGGCGACGCGCTGCTGTTCGCGCTGCGCGATGCGGCGCCGCAGCTGCATTCGCTCTACGACGGCCGCGACTACGCCCGCGCACTGCGCGAGGTGATGGCGCTGGCCGACAAGGTGAACGAGTACGTCGACCAGAACAAGCCCTGGGAGCTGGCCAAGAAGGAAGGCCAGGAGGCGCGGCTGCACGACGTGTGCACCGTGTGCATCGAGGCCTTCCGCCTGCTCACGCTGTACCTGAAGCCGGTGCTGCCGGCGCTGGCGGCGAATGTCGAGGCCTTCCTGAAGATCTCGCCGCTGGCCTGGGCGGATGCGGCGCAATCGCTGCCCGCGGGCCATGCCATCGGCGAGTACAAGCACCTGATGCAGCGCGCCGACGCCAAGGTGGTCGACAAGCTGTTCGACGCGCCCGAGCCGGCGCCGGCCGCCGCCGTGGCGCAGGAAGCACTGCCGGGCGGCGAGGCCATTGCGCCCGCCATCGCCATCGACGACTTCGCCAAGATCGACCTGCGCATCGCGAAGATCGTGGCCTGCGAGAAGGTCGAGGGCTCGACCAAGCTGCTGCGCCTGACGCTCGATGCGGGCGAAGGCAAGACCCGCAACGTGTTCAGCGGCATCGCCTCGGCCTACCAGCCCGAGCAGCTCGTGGGCAAGCTCACGGTGCTGGTCGCCAACCTGGCGCCGCGCAAGATGAAGTTCGGCCTCAGCGAAGGCATGGTGCTGGCCGCGAGCCATGGCGACGAAAAGGCCCACCCCGGCATCCACGTGCTCGAGCCCTGGCCGGGCGCGACGCCGGGCATGCGCGTGCGCTGACGCAGAAGCTTGGCGACCCGCCAGGACTGATTTCGATACACCCATGCTTCCCACGCTCCAGATCGACGGCCACGCCGCCTACCTCACCCTGCGCCGTCCGCAGGCCGCCAACAAGCTGACGCCGGAGGATCTGCCGGCCATCGTCAGCCACCTGGAGGCGGCGAATGGCTCGCCGGACGTGCTGGTGCTGGTCGTGCGCTCGGAGGGCAAGTATTTTTGCAGCGGCTACGACATTTCGGAGGTCGCCGCCAGCAGCCAGACCGAGGGCCGCAGTTTCGGCGAGATGGTCGATGCGCTGGAAAACTGCCGCCCCGTCACCATCGCGGCGGTGCACGGCGGCGTCTTCGGCGGCGCCACCGACCTGGTGCTGGCCTGCGACTTCCGCGTGGGCGTGCGGGCCGCCGAGATGTTCATGCCGGCCGTCCGGCTCGGCCTGCACTACTACCAGAGCGGCATGGAGCGCTATGTCTCCCGCCTCGGGCTGGACACGGCCAAGCGGCTCTTCCTGACCGCCGAGAAACTCGACGGCAGCGCGATGCGCGAATGCGGATTCCTCACGCACCTGGCCGAGGACGCGGCGGCGCTCGACGCGGAGGTTCTGCGCCTGCGCACCACGCTCGCCGGGATGGCGCCACTTGCGCTTTTGGGCATGAAGAAGCACCTGAACCAGATCGCGCGCGGCACGGCCGACGCCGCCTCGATCCAGCGCGAGGTGCAGCGCACTGTCGCATCCGAAGACCTGGCCGAGGGCGGCCGCGCCTGGCGCGAGAAGCGCACGCCGGTCTTCAAGGGCCGCTGAGCGCGGCCGTGGGCGCACGGTGCAAAATCCGCGCATGCAAAGCCCTCGCTCCCGCTTCCGACCTTTCGTGTTCGCCGCGCTCAGCCTCGTGGGCGCCCTGCTGCTGGGCGGCTGCGCCGTGGTCACCGTGGCCGGCACCGCCGTGAGCGTGGGCGCCGGCGCAGTCGGCCTCGCGGCGGATGCCGCCATCGGCACCGCGCGCATCACCGGCAAGGCCGTGGGCGCGGCCGCCGACGCGGTGATTCCAGACAGCGACTGAGCCGTCAGCGCCCCGGCGCGCTGTCCACAAGCCTTCCCGCGCACGCTGCGCGCGGGTCACAATGGGCGCCACATGCAGTCACCGCTGAACATCACCCGCTTCCGCCCGCGCCTGCTGGATGCCATGGCGGACTACAGCCGGGAACGCTTCTTCAAGGACCTGGGGGCCGGCGCCACGGTGGGCATCGTGGCGCTGCCGCTGGCCATGGCCTTTGCCATCGCCTCGGGGCTCAAGCCCGAGGCCGGCATCTGGACGGCGATCATCGCGGGCTTCCTGATCTCGCTGCTGGGCGGCTCGGCGGTACAGATCGGCGGGCCGGCCGGCGCGTTCATCGTGATCGTCTACGGCATCGTCGAACGCTACGGCGTGGCGAACCTGCTGATATCGACCGCCTGCGCCGGCGTGCTGCTGTTCGCGGCGGGGCTGTTCGGGCTCGGCCGGCTGGTGCGCTTCGTGCCGCTGTCGATCGTGGTCGGGTTCACCAACGGCATTGCGGTGCTCATTCTTCTGTCGCAGCTCAAGGACCTGCTCGGGCTGACGGTCGCCAAGATGCCGGCAGACGTGTTCTCGCAGCTGCATGCCATGGCGCTGCAGATCGGCACCTTCAATCCCCATGCCTTCGCGCTCGGGCTGGCCTGCGTGGTCGGCTTGGTGATCTGGCCGCTGCTGCTGCAGGACGAATCGAAGGTGGGCCATGCGGTGCAGCGCCTGGCGGGGCGCGTTGCGCGCACGCGCGCGGTGCAGGCGGGCGCGCGCATGCCGGGGCCGATCGTCGCGCTGGTCACGCTCACGCTGGTGTCGTGGGGCTTCAACCTGCCGGTGGAAACCATCGGCACGCGCTTCGGCGGCATTCCCGAAGGCCTGCCGGCCTTTGCGCTGCCCGACTTTTCGTGGGAGACGGTCAAGCAGCTGGTCACGCCGACGCTGACCATCGCGATCCTGGGCGCCATCGAGTCGCTGCTGTGCGCGCGCGTGTCGGACCAGGTCAGCGGCCAGCCGCGCCACGACCCGAACCAGGAGCTGATGGCTCAGGGCATCGCCAACGTGGTGGCGCCTTTCTTCGGCGGCATGCCGGCCACCGGCACCATCGCGCGCACGGTGACCAACATCCGCTCGGGCGCCAGTTCGCCGATCGCGGGCATCGTGCATGCACTCACGCTGATGGTGGTGGTGCTGCTGGCCGCGCCGCTCGCGCGCCACGTGCCGCTCGCGGTGCTGGCGGGCATCCTGATTTTCGTGGGCCTGAACATGGGCGAATGGCGCGAGTTCACGCCGGGGCAGCTGCGCCACTTCAGCCGCCACTACCGGCTGCTGATGCTCGGCACCTTCTTTCTCACGGTGGTGTTCGACCTGACGGTGGCGGTGCAGGTGGGCCTTGTGCTGGCCTGCGCGCTCTTCATCCGGCGCATGAGCGAGCTCTTCAGCGTCGAACTGGTCACGATGCAGCCGCCGGTGCTTACCTACCGGCTCTATGGGGCGCTGTTCTTCGGGGCGGCGGCCAAGCTGGACGAGGCCGTCAACGCCGCCGAAAGCGCGCCGCGCGGCATGACGGTGGTGCTCGACGCCACGCACCTCATCTACCTGGACGCCACGGGCGTCGATGCGCTGCGCCAGCTGCACCGCGCGGTGCTGGCGCGCGGCGGGCTGCTGCGGGTGGAGTCGCTGCAGCCGCAGCCGCTCGAGGTGATCGTGCGCTCGGGGTTTGCCGACGAGCTGACGAGCGGCCAGCCGCGCGCGGCGGAAGGCTAGTTGGCCTCGGTGCTCCGGTCGGGCGAAGAGCCGCTGCGCACCACGCGCTGGTCGTCGTTGAGCGTGGCAGTGAACACCATGGGCGAATTCGGCGGCTGGACCCAGCGCCACTCCCACTCAGTTTCGCGCTTGAGCGCATAGGGCGTGATCTTCGCGGGCTTGCCGAGCATCTTGCGCAGGTCTTCCATCATCATGCCCGGCTGCACCTTGGCGAAGTTCTCGGGCGTGAGCACCTGGCGCAGCGCACTCATCTTGCCGTCGGCGCCGATGGTGATCATGTAGTTCTTCTGGCCCTGCGGCTGGCGGTTGTACTCGAACACGCGGCCGTTCGGCGCGTCCCAGATGTTCTCGGGCTGGCCGAACCGGGCGCGCACGTCGGCTTCGGTGGAGACGCCTTCCTCCAGTTCTGCGATGCGCCGGTTGTCGCAGCCCGCAAGCCCCATCACACCCGCCAGCAGTGCCGCCGCCATGCCGATTCGCCACTGTTTTCGCTGCTTCATTCCATCCCCGGTAAAATTCGCACCACAAAGGTCCAGTCTATGTCCATCTTCCGCCGCCCCCACTACACCTCCGAGATCACCAACTTCATCGAGGAGATGAAAGCCAAGAAGCCGACGCTGGAAGCCGAACAGCGTGCCGGCCGCGCCCTGCTCTGGGACAAGCACCTCGACCGCAGCCTGCTCGAGGAGTACAGCGAAGCCCGCGTGCCGCAGCAGCCCTACGTCTACCAGACCCAAGCCAAGTAATGGTGCCCAGCCGGCATCCATCGTGCGCAGCTATTGAAATGATAGCAAGCACCCGATGAAGGACAACGAGGACAGCGACACGCTCGTGGCCAGCATGCCCGAAGTGGTCGACCAGGTCGCGCTCGCCAGGCTCTATGGCGAGCCGTTGTTCGCGATGCCGAAGGACCTGTACATCCCGCCGGAGGCGCTGCAGGTCTTTCTCGAGGCCTTCGAGGGCCCGCTCGATTTGCTGCTCTACCTGATCAGGAAGCAGAACTTCAACATCCTCGACATCCCGATGGCGGGGCTCACGCGGCAGTACCTGAGCTACGTCGACGAGATCCGCCAGACCAACCTCGAGCTCGCGGCCGAATACCTGCTGATGGCCGCGATGCTGATCGAGATCAAGTCGCGCATGCTGCTGCCGCCCAAGAAGGTGGCCGACGGCGAAGAGGCCGAGGACCCGCGCGCCGAGCTCGTGCGCCGCCTGCTCGAGTACGAGCAGACCAAGCTGCAGGCCGCCGCCATCAGCGCGCTGCCGACCTACGGGCGCGACTTCTGGAAGGGGCAGGTCTACATCGAGCAGTCGCTCAAGCCGCGCTTTCCCGATGTGAACGTGATCGAGCTGCGCGACGCCTGGGCCGACATCATGAAGCGCGCCAAGCTCGTGCAGCACCACAAGATCTCGCGCGAGGAGCTCAACGTGCGCGAGCACATGAGCATCGTGCTGCGCCACCTGCAGGGGCAGCGCTTCGTCGAGTTCGAGAAGCTGTTCGACGTGTCGCGCGGCGCGCCGGTGCTGATCGTCACCTTCATCGCGATGCTCGAGCTCGCGAAGGAAACGCTGATCGACATCACGCAGGCGGAAGCCTTCGCGCCGATCTACGTGCGGCTGGCCTACGCGCCAGCCTGAGTCCTCCCCTCAATCCAAGAGTTCCGCCGTGCACGACTTCGACGTCCTCATCGTCGGCAGCGGCCTTGCAGGCCTCTCCGCCGCGCTGCACCTCGCGCCCACGCACCGCGTGGCCGTGCTGACCAAGCGCGCGCTCAACGACGGCTCCAGCGCCTGGGCGCAGGGCGGCATTGCCGCGGTGCTGGCCGCGGGCGACAGCTTCGACGCCCATGTCGAAGACACGCTGATTGCCGGTGCCGGCCTCTGCGACCCCGAGGCCACGCGCCTGGTCGTCGAGGGCGCGCCGCAGGCCATCGCCTGGCTGCGCGAACTCGGCGTGCCGTTCTCGGAGGAAGGCGGCGGCCTGCACCTGACGCGCGAAGGCGGCCACAGCCAGCGCCGCATCGTGCACGTGACCGACGCCACCGGCGCGGCCGTGCAGCGCACGCTGATCGAGCAGGTGCGCCGCACGCCCAACATCTCGCTCTTCGAGCACCACACGCTGGTCGACCTGGTCACCGGCACCAAGCTGGGCCTGAAGGACCCCGCCTGCGTGGGCCTCTATGCGCTCGACAGCCAAACCGATGAAGTGCTGGCCTTCCGCGCGCCGCACACCATCCTGGCGACCGGCGGCGCGGGCAAGGTGTACCTCTACACCACCAACCCCGACACCGCCACCGGCGACGGCATTGCCGCGGCCTGGCGCGCGGGCTGCCGGGTGTCGAACATGGAGTTCATCCAGTTCCACCCGACCTGCCTCTACCACCCGCACGCCAAGTCCTTCCTGATCAGCGAGGCGGTGCGCGGCGAAGGCGGCTTGCTCAAGTTGCCCGACGGCACGCGCTTCATGCCAAAGCATGATGAACGCGCCGAACTCGCGCCGCGCGACGTGGTGGCCCGCGCCATCGACTTCGAGATGAAGAAGCACGGCCTGGACTGCGTGTACCTCGACATCTCTCACCAGCCGCCGGAGTTTCTCCAGGAACACTTCCCCAACATCCTGGCGCGCTGCCTGGAGCTGGGCATCGACATCACGCGCGATCCCATTCCCGTGGTGCCGGCCGCGCACTACACCTGCGGCGGCGTACGGAGCGACCTGGCCGGGCGCACCGACCTGCCCGGCCTCTACGCCATCGGCGAGACCGCCTGCACCGGCCTGCATGGCGCCAACCGCCTCGCGAGCAATTCGCTGGTCGAGTGCATGGTGTTCGCACGCGCCGCGGCCGACGCCATTGCCGGGGCCCCGTCGCGCGAACGCGCCGCGCTGCCCGCCTGGGACGAAAGCCGCGTCACCGACGCCGACGAAGCCGTGGTCATCTCGCACAACTGGGACGAGCTGCGCCGCTTCATGTGGGACTACGTCGGCATCGTGCGAACCAACAAGCGCCTGGAGCGTGCGAGCCACCGCATCGCGCTGCTGCAGGCCGAGATCCAGGAGTTCTATGCGAACTTCCACGTCACGCGCGACCTGCTCGAACTGCGCAACCTGGTGCAAGTGGCCGAGCTGATCGTGCGCTGCGCGCAGGCCCGCCACGAGAGCCGCGGCCTGCATTTCAGCCGCGACTATCCTTCGCTCGCCGAGCCCACCGCGCCCACGGTGCTGGTGCCGCCGGCCGACTGACCCACCCCGTTTCGTCTTTTCTTCACTCAAGGATGCCCGGCCACCGACGCCCGCAGGGAGAAACCCAACCATGTCGAACACCACCACCCCACAGCCAGAGACCACACCAGCCTCGCCCTACGGCACGCTGCCGCCCGCTTCGACGCCCGCCTCGCGCAAGCCCGTGAGCCTGCCGCGCCTGGCCGACATGCATGCGCGCGGCGAGAAGATCACCATGCTCACCGCCTACGACGCCACCTTCGCGGCCATGGCCGACGCGGCCGGCATCGACTGCCTTTTGGTCGGCGATTCGCTCGGCATGGTCTGCCAGGGCCTGGCGAGCACCGTGGGCGTGACGCTGGACACCATGCGCTACCACACCGACAGCGTCTCGCGCGGCCTGCGCCGCGTGCAGGGCACGGCCTGGCTGATTGCCGACCTGCCCTTCGGCAGCTACCAGGAATCGCGCGAGCAGGCCTTGCGCAGCGCCACGGTGCTGATGCAAGCCGGCGCCCACATGGTCAAGCTCGAAGGCGGCGGCTGGACCACCGAGACGGTGCGCTTCCTGGTCGAGCGCGGCATTCCGGTGTGCGCGCACCTGGGCCTGACGCCGCAGACCGTGCATGCGCTCGGCGGCTACCGCGTGCAGGGCAAGGGCGATGCCGGCGCGCTCCTCAAGCAGCAGGCCCATGCGCTGCAGGACGCGGGCGCGACGATGCTGGTGCTCGAGATGGTGCCGGCCGCGCTGGCCGCCGAGCTCACGAATGAACTGAAGCACTGCGCCACCATCGGCATCGGCGCCGGCAAGGGCACCGCCGGGCAAGTGCTGGTGTTGCACGACATGCTGGGCATCAACCTCGGAAAGATGCCGAAGTTCGTGCGCAACTTCATGGCCGACGCGCCGGGCGTGTTGCCCGCTCTCAAAACCTACGTGCAGGCCGTCAAGGACGGCAGCTTCCCCGACGACCAACTCCACGCCTGGTAAGGAAGGAAACGAGACCATGTACATCGCACACACCATCGCCGAACTGCGCAACCATCTGGCCGCCTTCAAGCGCCCTGCCTTCGTCCCCACCATGGGCAACCTGCACGACGGCCACCTGGCACTCGTGCAGCAGGCCAGGCCGCTGGGCGACGTCACCGTGGCGAGCATCTTCGTGAACCGCCTGCAGTTCCTGCCGCACGAGGATTTCGACACCTACCCTCGCACCTGGGACAGCGACTGCGAGAAGCTGCGCACGGCCGGCTGCGACGTGCTCTTTGCGCCCGACGAAAAGGCGCTCTACCCCGAGCCGCAAACCTGCAAGGTGCATCCGGACCCGGCGCTGGCCGACATCCTCGAAGGCCACTTCCGCCCGGGCTTCTTCGTCGGCGTGTGCACGGTGGTGCTCAAGCTCTTCCAGTGCGTGCAGCCGCGCGTGGCGGTGTTCGGCAAGAAGGACTACCAGCAGCTCATGATGATCCGCCACATGGTGCGGCAGTTCGCGCTGCCCATCGAGATCGTGGGCAGCGAGACCTTCCGCGCCGACGACGGACTCGCGCTGTCGTCGCGCAACGGCTACCTGAGCGAGACCGAGCGCGCGGAAGCCGTGCAGCTGTCGAAGGCGCTGAAGGCGATGGCCGAGGCGGTGCGCGCTGGCGAACGCGACTTGGCCGCGATCGAAGCGCGGGCAATGCAGGCGCTGGCGCAGCGCGGCTGGCAACCGGACTATCTTGTGCTGCGGCGCCGCTCCGATCTGCAGGCGCCCTCGGCCGGCGAGCCGCTGGTGGCGCTGGCCGCCGCGCGGCTGGGCGGTACGCGGCTGATCGACAACCTCGAAATCGAGGCCATGCCCTCATGACCTACAGCGTCAAGGAAATCTTCTACACCCTGCAGGGCGAAGGCGGCCAGGCCGGCATGCCGGCCGTGTTCTGCCGCTTCGCGGGCTGCAACCTCTGGACCGGCCGCGAGGAAGACCGCGCCACGGCCGTCTGCCGTTTCTGCGACACCGATTTCGTCGGCACCGACGGCACGCTGGGCGGCAAGTTCAGGGATGCCGAGCTGCTGGCCGACACCATCGCCGCGCAGTGGCCGGCCGACGATGCCGAGCATCGGTTGGTCGTGCTGACCGGCGGCGAGCCGCTGTTGCAGGTGGATGCTGCGCTGGTCGACGCGCTGCATGCGCGGCGCTTTCGCATTGCCGTGGAAAGCAACGGCACGGTCGCCGCACCCGAAGGCATCGACTGGCTCTGTATCAGCCCCAAGGCCGGTGCACCCTGGGTGCAGCAGCGCGGGCAGGAACTGAAGCTGGTGTGGCCGCAGACCGAGTTCGACCTCGGCACGATGGCGCACACCGGCGAGTTCACGCACCGCTTCCTGCAGCCGATGGACGGGCCCGACCGCGCGGCCAACACCGAGCTGTGCATTGCCGAATGCATGCGCCATCCGGCGTGGCGCCTGAGCGTGCAGACCCACAAGATCACCGGCATCCGCTGAGCGCGGAATTTCTTCAGATGCGATTCACCATCAGCCAACGCTTTTTCTTCGACGCCGCGCACACGCTCAAGCGCGAGATCGAAGCCGAAGGCAGCCGCCGTATCCACGGCCATACCTACCATGCCGAAGTCTGGCTTGCGGGCCAGCGCGACCCCGTCACGGGCATGGTCGTCGACCTCGGATTGCTGCGCCGCCGGCTCGACGACGTGCGCGAGCAGCTCGACCATCACCTGCTCGACGACGTGGCGGGACTGCATCCGCCGACGCTCGAAAACCTGTGCCTGTTCATTGCGGACGCGCTGCCCGAATTCCGTCCCTCGCTCGCGCGGGTGCGCGTGTGGCGCGAGGCGCTGGGGGACAGCTGTACGCTGGAGTTCTAGGTTTTACTCCCTCCCCTTCCGGGGGAGGGTCGGGGTGGGGGCAAGCGGCGCCTCCATCGAGCGCACTGCCCGCCCCCATCCCAGCCTTCCCCCAGCGGGGGAAGGAGCAATACGCAATCAGGTCGCGCCGATGCCCGCAACCAGGCTGCCCGGCGCCTGGCCGTTCTTGAGCCCGGCCGTGAACGCCAGCATCCGGTCGATCGGCACCCGCGCACGCACGCCCAGCGCCGGATCGACGTGGATCTCGCCCGCACCCGTCTCCAGCGCATTCGCCAGCTCCACCAACCCATTCATCGCCATCCACGGGCAATGCGCGCAGCTCTTGCAGGTGCCGCCGTTGCCGGCCGTGGGCGCCTCGATGAAGGTCTTGCCGGGGTTCAGCGTACGCAGCTTGTGCAGCATGCCGGTGTCGGTGGCAACGATGAATTCGCTCGCGTCCAGGCGCTGCGCCGCGTTCAGGATGGCCGAGGTGGAACCCACCGCATCGGCCAGCGCGATCACGTCGGCCGGCGACTCGGGATGCACCAGCACCTTGGCGGCCGGATGCGCCTTCTTGAGCAGCTCGAGCTCGAGCGCCTTGAATTCGTCGTGCACGATGCAGGCGCCGTTCCAGCTGACCATGTCGGCGCCGGTCTGGCGCTGGATGTAGTCGCCCAGGTGGCGGTCGGGGCCCCAGAGGATCTTGCGGCCCTGCGCATGCAGCGCGCTCACCACCTCGAGCGCGCAGCTCGAGGTGACGAGCCAGTCGGCGCGCGCCTTCACGGCCGCGCTGGTGTTGGCGTAGACCACCACGGTGCGGTCCGGGTGCCGGTCGCAGAAGGCGCTGAACTCATCGACCGGGCAGCCCAGGTCGAGCGAGCAGTTGGCGTCCAGATCGGGCATGAGCACGCGCTTCTCGGGCGAGAGGATCTTGGCGGTCTCGCCCATGAAGCGCACGCCCGACACCACCAGCGTCTGCGCGGCATGGTCGCGGCCGAAGCGCGCCATCTCGAGCGAATCGCTCACGATGCCGCCGGTTTCCTCGGCCAGGTCCTGCAGGTCGGGGTGCACGTAGAAGTGCGACACCATCACGGCATTGCGCTCGCGCAGCAGGCGGCGGATGCGTTCCTTGAGCGCGATGCGTTCGCCGGGCGCGGGCTCGGTCGGCACGCGTGCCCAGGCGTGGCGCGTGTCGCAGGCCGCGCCGGCCCCGGCCGCGGGTTGTTCGTAGTCGACGTCGATGACGAAAGATGGAGCAGCCATGGCGCGCTCAGCCTTCCTGGAAGCGCATCGAGAAGTCGATGGCCTTCACGTCCTTGGTGAGCGCACCGACGGAGATGCGGTCCACGCCGGTGTCGGCCAGCGTGCGCAGGCCCTCGAGCGTCACGCCGCCCGAAATTTCGAGCACGGCCTTGCGGTCCTCGCCAGCTTGCGCGTTGATGCGGACGGCCTCGCGCAAGGTCGGCAGGTCCATGTTGTCGAGCAGCACCATGCGCGCGCCCGCCTCGAGCGCCTCGCGCAGCTGCGCGAGCGTTTCGACTTCGACCTCGACGAAGGCCGCGCGCTGCGCCACCGGCGCCACGGCGCGCAGCGCCGCGGCCACGCCGCCGGCCGCGGCAATGTGGTTTTCCTTGATGAGCACCGCGTCGTAAAGGCCGATGCGGTGGTTCACGCCGCCGCCCGTGCGCACCGCGTACTTCTGCGCCAGGCGAAGGCCCGGCAGGGTCTTGCGGGTGTCGACGATGCGCGCGCGCGTGCCGCGCACCGCGTCGGCGTAGGCGGTCGTCTTGGTGGCGACCCCGCTCAGGAGCTGAAGAAAGTTGAGCGCGGTGCGCTCGGCCGTGAGCAGTGCGCGCGCGGTGCCCTCGATCTCCAGCACGGTCTGGTCGGCCGCGCAGCGCTCCCCCTCGCCACACAGCCAGCGGATGCGGGCCTGCGGATCGAGCTGCCGCACGGTGGCTTCGACCCAGGGCGCGCCGCAGAGCACGGCCGCCTCGCGCGCCAGCACGCGGGCATGGGCGCGGCGGCCGGGGGCGACCAGCGAGGCGGTCAGGTCGCCGTCGGCCACGTCTTCCTGCAGGGCCCGGGCGGCGTCGGCCTGGGCCAGCGCGGCCACGGCCGGCGCCGAAAAATCAAAGCGAGGGCTCATGGCTGTCTTGTCTCTTCAGTCTTGTGGTGATTCATGGCATGCGGCAGGGCCTTGGCATGCGATTCGAGGTGTGCGTCCCTTAGCCCCTGACGGATTCAGGGACCGGATCGCGGCCGGTCAGCGAAGCCACCGCCTGCTGCGGGCTCAGCCGACCGTCGAGCAGCGCGACCACGCCTTCGGCGATGGGCATTTCCACCCCCAGGCCACGCGCGCGCTGCACCACGGTGCGCGCGCAATAGACGCCTTCGGCCACATGGCCCAGCGAAGCCACGGCCTGCGCGAGCGTTTGGCCCTGCGCCAGCAGCAGGCCCACCTTGCGGTTGCGCGAGAGGTCGCCGGTGGCCGTCAGCACCAGGTCGCCAAGGCCCGAAAGGCCCATGAAGGTCTCGGCGCGCGCGCCAAGCGCCAGTCCGAAGCGCGTCATTTCGGCCAGGCCCCGCGTGATGAGCGCCGCGCGCGCATTGAGCCCCAGCGCCAGGCCGTCGCAGAGGCCGGTGGCAATCGCCAGCACGTTCTTGACGGCACCGCCGACCTCGACGCCCACGATGTCGTCGTTGGCGTAGACGCGCAGGGCCGGTCCGTGAAAGGCGTCGACCAGCGCGTCGCGCACCGCGGCATGGGGGCTTGCGGCCACCAGCGCCGTCGGGCGGCCCTCGGCGACTTCCTGCGCAAAGCTCGGACCGCTGAGCACGCCGGCCATCAGTTCAGGCGCGACCTGTCCCCAGATTTCGTGGGCCAGCAGGCCGTAAGAAGCGGGAGAAGAGGCATCGAGCGCCGGCTCGACGCCCTTGCACAGCCATGCCACCGGCGCGGTCGTGCCGCGCAAAGCGATGAGCTGCTGGCGCAGGGCAGCCATGGGCGTGGCCACGACGACGAGCTCGGCGCCCGCCTGGGCCTGGTGCAGGTCGCCGGCGCGCACCGTGAGTGCGGGCGGCAGCGCCAGGCCGGGCAGGTAGCGGACGTTTTCGCGCACCTTGGAGATGGCCGCCGCCTGGGCCGCATCGCGCGCCCAGAGCGTGACCTCGTGGCGGCCCGCCGCGTTGACAGCCAGCGCCGTGCCCCAGGCACCGGCGCCATGAACGCAGATCTTCATCGGCGTTGCGGCGCTGCGCCGGCTTTACTGCGTGACGATCGGCGAGGGCTGGCCGGCGGCCTGCGCCTGCTGCTGCTCGTACATCGCCTGGAAGTTGATTTCCGCCAGGTGCACGGGCGGGAAGCCGCCGCGCTGGATCACGTCGGCCACATTGCCGCGCAGGTACGGATAGACGATCTGCGGGCAGGCGATGCCGAGGATCGGGCCCATCTGGTCTTCGGGCAGGTTGCGGATCTCGAAGATGCCGGCCTGCTTGGCTTCGACCAGGAACACGGTCTTGTCCTGGATCTTGGTCTGCACCGTGGCCGAGACGGTGATCTCGAAGATGCCTTCGGCCACCGGCTGGGCGTCCACGCCGAGCTGGATGTCGACCGTGGGCTGCTCCTGCTCGAGCAGGATGGCGGGCGAATTGGGCTGTTCGAGCGACAGGTCCTTGAGGTAGACGCGCTGGATCTGGAAAACGGGATCTTGGGCTTGCTGGTCGGCCATGGCTGAACTTTCGAGGATCAAAACAATGCCCGCCGGGGAGAGCTTCCCGCAGCGGGCTGCAGATGAATGGGTAAACGATTATCGCCCGGCGCCCGGACCCATTCGTGAAACACCGCGGAACCGGCTTTGCCGGGCCGCAGGTGCTGCCCCCGGCGAGGGGGTGGGCGAAGCGACACGAAGTGCGCGAAGACTGGGGGAGAGCCTCATCAAGCGCCTTGCAGCAGGGGCATCAGGCCACCGCGGCCGTCCAGCGCCACCAGGTCGTCGCAGCCGCCCACGTGGGTGTCGCCGATGAAGATCTGCGGCACCGTGCGGCGCCGGGTGGTCTCCATCATGGCGCTGCGGGCCGCGGGATCGCTGTCGATGCGAATTTCCTCGATTTGCTCGACACCCTTGGACTTGAGGATCTGCTTGGCACGAATGCAGTAGGGGCAGACGGCGGTGGTGTACATCTTGACGGCTTGCATGCGCTGTATCTCGGGGGGTTTCAGGCCTTTTCAACCGGCAGGTTAGCGTCTTTCCAGGCCTTCAGGCCGCCGGAAACCGCTTGGGCCTGCTCGTAGCCGAGTTTCTTGGCCATGGCCACGGCGCGCTGGGCGCGGGCGCCCGTGGCGCACACCAGCAGCAGCGGCACGTTCTTGTTCTTGACCGCGCCGGTCAGTTTTTCCTCGAGCTGGTTCAGGGGCACGTTCTTGGCGCCGATCATGTGGCCGGTGGCGAACTCTTCGGGTTCGCGCACGTCGACCAGCACCGCGCGTTCGCGGTTGATGAGATGCACCGCCCCCTGGGCCGTGAGCGTGCCGCCGCCGGCGCCGCGCACGAGCGGCCAGGCCAGCATGCCACCCGAGCTGAGTGCGATCAGGATCAGCATCCAGTTCGCGGTGACGAATTCGATCAATTTCACGGGGGTTCCTTGGATGGCAAACCCGGGATTTTAGAATGCTGGTTTTCCCAAGCGCTGCCAAAGGCTTCCCACATGCACAAACTGGTACTGATCCGCCATGGCGAATCGACCTGGAATCTCGAAAACCGTTTCACCGGCTGGACCGACGTCGACCTGACCGAAACCGGCATCGAACAGGCCAAGCAGGCCGGCCGGCTGCTCAAGGCCGAGGGCTACGACTTCGACGTGGCCTACACCAGCGTGCTCAAGCGCGCCACCCGCACGCTCTGGCACACGCTGGACGAGCTCGACCGCACCTGGCTGCCCGTG
Source organism: Variovorax sp. V93 (assembly GCF_041154485.1). NCBI lineage: Bacteria > Pseudomonadati > Pseudomonadota > Betaproteobacteria > Burkholderiales > Comamonadaceae > Variovorax > Variovorax sp. V93. Next base: position 4,268,933 of record NZ_AP028669.1, read on the forward strand.
GTGCATTCGTGGCGCCTGAACGAGCGCCACTACGGCGCCCTGCAGGGCCTCAACAAGGCTGAAACCGCCAAGAAATACGGCGACGAGCAGGTGCTGGTCTGGCGCCGCAGCTACGGCACCCCGCCGCCGCCCCTGGAAGCCGACGACCCGCGCAGCGAACGCTCCGACGTGCGCTACGCCAAGCTCGCGCCCGAGCAGATCCCGCTGACCGAGTGCCTGAAGGACACGGTGGCGCGCGTGCTGCCGTTCTGGAACGAATCGATGGCACCGGCCATCCGCGCCGGGCGCCGCCTGGTGGTGGCTGCGCACGGCAATTCGATCCGCGCGCTGGTCAAGTACCTCGACGGCATTTCGGACGACGCCATCGTCGGCCTGAACATCCCGAACGGCATCCCGCTGGTCTACGAACTCGACGACGAGCTCAAGCCGCTGCGGCACTACTACCTCGGCGACGCCGCAGCCGCCGAAAAGGCCGCCGCAGCGGTGGCCTCGCAGGGCAAGGGCTGAAAAAAGAAAGCCCCTCGGCGGCGCTCCCCCGTGGAACCCCGGCAGGCAATTTGCTTCCAAGCTGTGTATATTGGTTCGACAGCCGACAAGGACAATCACTCATGATGGGTCAGAAACTGAAGATTACCGGCTGGGTTGCCGCCGGCGCCGTTGCCGGCGTCTTGACCACCGTCTCGTTGCAGACGGTTGCACGCGGTTCGCTTGCGCCGCTCCCGCTCGAAGAATTGCAGCAGCTCGCCGCGGTGTTCGGCATGGTCAAGAGCGACTATGTCGAGCCGGTCGACGAGAAAAAGCTCATTTCCGACGCCATCTCGGGGATGGTGGCCGGACTCGATCCGCATTCCCAGTACTTCGACAAGAAGTCCTTCAAGGAATTCCGGGAAGGCACCACCGGCCGCTTCGTCGGCGTGGGCATCGAAATTTCCCAGGAAGACGGACTCATCAAGGTGGTGTCGCCGATCGAGGGCTCGCCGGCCTTCCGCGCGGGCCTGAAGCCCAACGACCTGATCACCAAGATCGACGACACGGCCGTGCGCGGCCTGTCGCTCAACGAAGCCGTCAAGCGCATGCGCGGCGAGGCCAACACCAAGGTGCTGCTGACCATCTTCCGCAAGGACGAGAGCCGCACCTTCCCGGTCACGATCACGCGCGAGGAAATCCGTACCCAGTCGGTGCGCGGCAAGGTCATGGAGCCCGGCTACGGCTGGATCCGGCTGTCGCAGTTCCAGGAACGCACGGTCGACGACTTCGTGAAGAAGGTCGAGGACATCTACAAGGAAGAGCCCAACCTCAAGGGCCTGGTGCTCGACCTGCGCAACGACCCGGGCGGCCTGCTCGACGCGGCCGTCGCCATCTCGGCCGCCTTCCTGCCCGAGAACGTCACCGTGGTGTCGACCGACGGCCAGCTGGCCGAGAGCAAGTCCGTCTACAAGGCGGCGCCCGAGTTCTACCAGCGCCGCTCCGGCAGCGACCCGCTGCGCAACCTGCCCGCGGCGCTCAAGACCGTGCCGCTGGTGGTGCTGGTGAACGAAGGCTCGGCCTCCGCGAGCGAGATCGTGGCCGGCGCGCTGCAGGACCACAAGCGCGCCACCATCATGGGGAGCCAGACCTTCGGCAAGGGCTCGGTGCAGACGGTGCGCCCGCTCGGTCCGGACACGGGCCTCAAGATCACCACGGCGCGCTACTACACGCCCAGCGGCACCTCGATCCAGGCCAAGGGCATCGTGCCCAACGTGCTGATCGACGAAAGCGCCGAGGGCAGCCCCTTCGCCGCCCTGCGCATGCGCGAGGCCGACCTCGAAAAGCACCTGGCCAGCGGCCAGGGCCCTGAAACCAAGGACCCGGAACGCGAAAAGGCCCGCGACGAAGCCCGCAAGCGCCTCGAGGAAGAAGCCAAGAAGCCGCCGCAGGACCGCAAGGTGCCCGAGTTCGGCACCGACAAGGACTTCCCGCTGGTGCAGGCGCTCAACCGCCTCAAGGGCCAGCCGGTGCTGGTCAGCAAGACCCAGGTCATTGTCGAAAACAAGGAAGAGAAGAAGGAAAACTGAAGCCGCGCAGCCCCCAGAGGCAGCGGCGGCCCGAGGCGCGCATGGACGACCACGACCTGCTGCGCTACTCGCGGCACATCCTCCTCGAGGAATTCGGCATCGACGGGCAGGCGCGCGTGAGCGCCGGCCGCGTTCTTGTCATCGGTGCCGGCGGGCTGGGCTCGCCGGTTGCGCTTTATCTCGCGGCCGCGGGCGTCGGCCAGATCACGCTGGTCGACGACGACGAGGTCGACCTCACCAACCTGCAGCGCCAGGTCGCCCATACGAATGCGCGCGTCGGCCGGCCCAAGGTCGAATCGGCGGCCCAGGCCATGCGCGACATCAACCCGGATATCGCGATCGAGACGCACGCGCTGCGTGCCGACGAGGCCCTGCTTTCGCGCCTCGTCGCGGCAGCGGACGTGGTGGTCGATTGCTGCGACAACTTTGCCACCCGCCATGCGGTCAACCGGGCCTGCGTGGCACACGGCAAGCCGCTGGTGGCGGGCGCCGCGATCCGCTTCGACGGCCAGTTGAGCGTGTATGACACGCGCGACGAGGCCTCGCCCTGCTACGCCTGCATCTTCCCGCCCGATGCGGCCTTCGAGGAAACGCGCTGCGCGGTGCTCGGGGTGTTCGGCCCGGTGGTCGGCACCATCGGCACGCTGCAGGCCAGCGAAGCGCTCAAGCTGCTCGCCGGCATCGGGCCGTCGCTCGCGGGCAAGCTCCTGATGTTCGACGGGCGGCGCACCGCCTTCGATACGCTGAAGATCGCGCGCGATCCGCACTGCAGCGTGTGCGCGCAGCGCGCGCGCGCCTGAGCGGGCGCCTGCGGCTCAGCGCGCCCTCGCGCCCTTGGCCTTGGCGGCACCAGCGGCCGCCGGACCGGCGCCGGGCTTGTTGGCCTGCCCCAGCACGCTCTTGCAATCGGAGTCCTCGCCCGGACCGCTTTCGACGGTCGCGGCCAGTGCCAGGAGCGGATTGACGGCACCCAGCGCCAGCGCGGCCAGGCCACGCTGGGCCAGCGGAACCACCTTCAGGCCGCCTCTCGGTGCGCCGAAGGTGCCGCTCACCACCAGCGGCGTGCGGACCGACAAAATGCTCTTGCTCTTGGGCTCCGGGTAGACCACGAAATCGAGGCCCTCGGTGGCCAGGTTGGCCTGCCCCGTGGCGGTGAACACGGCATTGGTCGTGTCCAGCATCAGCGTGCGCCCCGTCATCAGCCCCTTGTTCACGTCGAACGCCAGCGCCGCGCAGCGCAGTTCGACGTTGCGGTCGCCGCGCAGCAGGAACTTGATGATGTCGCCGCCCACCAGTGTCGCGAACACAGGCAGCAGGTTGCCGAACTGGCCGCGCCCCGCCATGACCGCCACGTCGCCCGAGGCGCCCCCGAGCCAGTTGGCCACGGTGCTGCCCGGGCCCGACAGGTTGATGCGCCCGTCCAGCCGCCCCACGCTGTTGCCCGTGGTTTCGAGCTTGGGGAAAACTCGCGCCAGCTGCATCGCGCGCACGTCGAGCGAGGCCCGGATGTCTGCCGGGTTCTTCGAGGCATCGATGCGGATCGCACCGCTCATCCTGCCGCCGGCTATGCCGAGGTCGAGGGGATCGAGCGTCAGCACGCCGTCGGCCAGCTTGACCTGCACGCTGCCGCGATCGAGCGGGATGTCGCGTACGTTCCGGATGCGGTCCGCCGTGTACTTCACGTCGGCGTTCATCGCATGCACGCGCTCGAAGTCGAGCGGGGCCGCGGGCAGCACCTTGCCGCCGGGGCGCCTGGCCTGGGTGATGGTCGGCGGCGGCGCCACGCCTTCCACCGCCCGGGCCGAGCGTTCGGTGGGCCGCAGGCCGATCAGCGGGCCCAGGTCGTCCATGTCCATCAGCCGGGAGCGCAACTCGCCTGCCAGATGCGGCACCCGGCCGGCCTTGTCGAAGCGCATGTCGCCGGCGATATCGGACAGGCCGAGCCGGCCCTTGAGTCCCGCCACCTCCCACAGCTTGCCGCGCTTGCGCAGGTCGCCGCTCAGTGCATAAGGAGAGGTTTCCGGCAGTGCGATGCCCAGCAGCGGGAACAGGGCGCCGAGGGTCTGGCCCTTGAGATCGAACCTGGCCTCGATGCCGTCGAGGTCGGCGAAGTCGGTCACGGTGCCCGATGCCTTCAGCCGGGTGTGGCCGGCCGCGGCATCGATCTCCATCGGGAACGGCGGCTGGCCGGCCGCCTTGAGCTGCAGCACGTTGCCGGTGCGGCCCTCCGCACTCAGCGGCTGGCCCTTGTAGCGGCCCTTGATGCGAAAGTTCAGGGGAAGCGCCCCGCGGCTGGTGTCGTAGCTCACGTCCGCATGCAGGTCGACGCCCAGGTGCGTGGCCAGGAAATCGACCGCGCCGCTGTCCACCTGCATCTGGCCGATGACCGGAACGGTGCCGGGATCGGAGGTGTCCTTGCCGAGCGCCCACGTGCGGCGCCCGTCCTGTTCCATTTGCAGGCCCAGGATGGGCGAAGAAAGCGCCAGCCGCGGGATCACCACCTTCTGCGTGAGGAGCAGCGGCCACAGCCGGATGTCGAACTCGGCGCGCTCGGCCTTGACCAGATAGGGGTCGCGGGCCCAGGGCGGATTGGCAAACTCGATGCCGTCGGCCTTGACGGTGGCGCCGCGCAGGCCGATGCCCACATCGAGCCGGCGCGTGATCTCGAACTTGCGCCCGGTCTTCTCGCTGACGTAGCGATTCACGGGCCCGCGCAAGGTGTCCCACGGGAAGAACACCAGCAGCACCGCCAGCGCGGCAAGCAGCAGCACCACAGCCGCAAGCAGCTTGAGCCAGAGCGGCCGGTGGCGAAGGACGTTCGTTGCCATGAAAGCTGGATATATCCGCCGCGCCGCATCGCGGGTCGGCAATGGACCGCAGAAACCGTGAGGCATTGCCTACGGAACGGCCTCGCCGGCCCTCTCGTCAGAACGCGCCTACAACACCCTTCCCCCGAAACTTGCATGATGCTCGTTGGCGGCGCCACAAATTTCCGGTGTGCAGGCATTCGCCAGCGGGGCGTCGAAGACACCTGCCAACGTCAGAGGAAGCGCGGTTCGGCATGGAGACAAGACTGCAGACCTACATCGTCGAAGACAACCTCACGATCCGTGAAAACCTCATTGGCACCCTGGAAGAACTTACCTGCACGACGGTGGTCGGCTTTGCCGAAACCGAAGCCCACGCGAGGCAGTGGCTGCACGATCACAGCGAGGAGTGGGACCTGGCGGTGGTCGACCTCTTTCTCAAGCAAGGCAGCGGCCTGGGCGTGCTCCAGGCCTGCACCTCGCGCCGGGCGAACCAGAAGGTGGTGGTGCTCAGCAACTATGCAACGCCCGACATCCGGCGGCGCTGCGCCGAGTTCGGCGTGGATGCGGTGTTCGACAAGTCGAACGAGATCGACGCGCTGGTCGACTTCTGCATCCTGGAGGCAGTGGCTCACCGCCCCACCAGTGGCACCGGCGGCACCGGCTGAAGAAAAAGCCGGAAGCCGGAAGCCGCCGTCAATCGATCAGCTTGTTCTTCAGCGCGTAGTAGGTGAGGTCGCTGTTGGAGGACAGGTTCATCTTCTCCATCAGGCGCGTGCGGTAGGTGCTGACGGTCTTCACCGACAGCGAGAGCGTCTTGGCGATGTCGCCCGCGGTCTCGCCCTTGGCAAGCTTCAGGAACACCTGGAACTCCCGCTCCGACAGCTGCTCGTGCGGCGCTGCGTCGTCCTTGCGGTCGAGCTGGCGTGCCAGCAGTTCCGCCACAGCCGGCGTGATGTAGCGGCGGCCCAGCGAGATGGTGCGAATGGCGTTGACGATCTCGATCGGATCGCACTCCTTGTTGAGGTAGCCGCTCGCACCCTGGCGGATGAGATTCATCGCGTAGTGCTCTTCAGGGTAGCCGCTCAGGATGAGGATGCCCACGTCCGGCGCCTTGGCGCGGATCATGGCGAGCGCGTCGATGCCGCTCTGCCCCGGCATGGAAAGGTCCATCACCAGCACGTCGAGCTCCGTGGTGCGCACGAGCTCGATGGCCTCTCGCCCGCTGGCGGCTTCGCCGGCCACGCGCAAATCGACGTGTTCGGAGAAGAACTGCCTCAGGCCAGATCTGACGATGGCGTGGTCGTCCACAATTCCAATTTTGATCATCTGTTACTTTCTTCGTTGTGCCGCGCCTGCGCAAGCCGCAGCATGCCGGTCCCCTGGTTGTTGTCGATTATTCACGAACTTGTGTTGAAAGCACCCTCGAAAGTTTCATGCATTGGCTAGCCCCTCCAAAAATGGCCGTGAGCCTGCTGCTCGCGGCGCTGGCCGCGCTGGCCCTCGTCGGCATCAACGAGGCCGGCTACCGCCAGTCGAGCCGCGCCCTGGCAGACATCGACGCGGCGCTGAAGGTGCGCGGTACGCTCAACCAGATCCTGCAGAACATGCTCGATGCCGAAACCGGTCAGCGAGGCTACCTCCTGACCGGCGAAGCCAGCTACCGGCAACCCTACGACACGGCGGTCAAACAGGTCGACGGCCACCTTGCGGCACTGCGCCAACTGTACGCCGAACGCCCGGCCGAGCGCACGCGGCTGGCGGAGCTTTCGAAGCACGTGCTGCGCAAGATCGCTGAAATGGACATGAGCGTGCGGCTGCGGCAGGACGGCAAGGACGAGGCCTGGAAATTCGTCATCACGACGGACGTGGGGCGCGAGGAAATGGATTCCATTCGCAAGGCCGCCGGCGAACTGGCGGAGATCAGCAACCAGACCCTGCACCAGAGCCAGATCCAGGTGATGAAGTCGCTGCGGCTCGCGCGCATCGGCACCGCCATCGTCGCGCTTGCCGCGTTCCTGGCCTTCTTCCTGTACCTGCGGCAGGCGCACGCGCTGCGCACCATCGGAGAGCGCCAGCAGGAAACACTGCAGCGCGAGCGCAATGCGCTCGAAGACGAAGTGCGCGAACGCACCGCATCGCTGGCCGAACTGGCCACGCACCTGCAGGACGTGCGCGAAACCGAGCGCGGCTATCTCGCGCGGGAGCTGCACGACGAACTCGGTTCGCTGCTGACCGCCGCCAAGCTGGACGTGGCCCGCCTGAAGTCGCGGCTGCTGGAGGCGCCCGACGCCACCCAGCGGCTGCAGCACCTGACCGAGCTGCTCAACAGCGGCATCGCGCTCAAGCGCCGCATCATCGAGGACCTGCGGCCATCGTCTCTGTCGAACCTCGGGCTGGTCGCCTCGCTCGAGATCCTCGGACGCGAGTTCGCCGAACGCTCGGGCATCCAGGTCCAGATGGTGCTCGAACCGGTGGCCATGGACGAATCGCGCCAGCTCACGATCTACCGCATGGTGCAGGAGAGCCTGACCAACATCGGCAAGTACGCCGAGGCCAGCGAAGCGACGATCGTCCTGAAGAATTACGAGAACCACGCAGTGGTGGAAGTGGCCGACAACGGCAAGGGCTTCGACCCCCAGCGCCTGCGCCCCTCGACGCATGGCCTGGCCGGCATGCGCCACCGGGTCGAGGCGGCCCGGGGCAAGCTCACGATCTCGTCGACGCCGGGCCGCGGAACCCGCGTGAGCGCCATGCTGCCCATTGCGAAGCCGCTCTGAGCGCTCGCCGGCATCCCCTTCGGCATTTCTGCACGGATCGGCGCGCAAGGAACTCGGCCATCTCCTACGCTCCCCGCGCCCAGCCGCTGACAGCCCCTCGCAGGGGGGGCCACTTAAGGTTGCCCACGTGCCGTTCATTTCCTCTTGGACGCGCAATTTCCAAACAACGAGCGAAGCCTCGAAGGAGTCCACATGTTGTATTACGCAGTGGTGTTTCTGGTCATCGCACTGATCGCCGCCGTGTTCGGCTTCGGCGGCATTGCAGCCAGCGCGGTAGGGATCGCCAAGATCCTTTTCGTGATCTTCGCCGTGCTTGCCATCGCCAGTTTCCTGGCCGGCTTGCTACGACGCAAGTAGCGTAGGTACGATCCACAGGCTCCCGCAATTCATCTCCCCGGAAAGGAAAAATTCATGAACACGACCAAGACTCCCTCGCAAATTGCCGACGAGGCCCGCCAGACCGCCAACGATGCGGTGGAAACGACCCGGGCCTATGCACAGAACGCGGTGAATGCGGCCGGCGAGAAGGTCCGCGAATTGCGCCGCGACGCGGAACCCGCGGTCGAACAACTGGCCGCACGCGTACAGCAGGCCGTGCAGCGTGGCCTCGACGCCGCCTCCACCACCAGCGCGCGCGCACAGCGCCGGCTGGAGCAGGCGGCTGACGTGACCGGACGCTATATCTCCGACCAGCCCGTGCGCTCGGTGCTGATTGCGGCCGCAGCCGGCGCCGCGATCACCGCCCTCATCGTGCTGGCCAGCCGCAACCGCCGGGACGACTACTGATTTGATCCGCTGAAGGCACGCACGCAGTTCCACCCGTTCCGCGCACCATGCTTCATCCGATTTTTTCCACGGTGCTCGGGCATCCGGAACTCATCGCCGACCACGCCGCCAACTACGCGGCACTGGTAAGACAGGAGGCCTCGGAAGCGGGGCGCGGGATCGTTGCCCGCATCGTGGCCGGCGTGCTGGCCGTCGGCAGCGCCCTGCTGGCCCTCGGGCTCATCGGCGTGGCCGTGCTGATGGGCGTGCTCCACGGCAGCTTCCACTGGGTGCTGGTGGCGGTGCCCGGCGTTGCGCTGGTGATCGCCGCCATTTGCGCCTGGATGGCGGCCCGGCCGTTCCCCGGCTATGGATTCGACGATCTGCGCGCCCAGGTCGATGCCGACCTGAGGGCGCTGCACGAAGCCGGAGTTCGCCATGGACGGCAATGAGCGCAGCTTCCTGACGCCGCAGGAGCGGCTGGCCATCTCGCGCCGTGCGCTCGTCAGGCAGTTGAATGGCGAGGATGAGCCTGAGGATGGTGGCGGTCGCGGCAGGCGCCGCGCGGCGCAGGAACGTCCGGAAGAAATGCACGCCGCCGACGAAACGGCGGACCACCGGCGAGCTTCGTCGGCGCGCGGGCGCAATCAATGGGTGTCGATGGCCCGCAGCATGACCGAGCGCTGGTGGCGCCGCCATCCGGCCCATGCTGTGGGCCAGCTCGCCCGCCCTCTGCTCGAACACTATGCCCGCAAGGAGCCTGCCAAGCTCATGGCGCTGGCGGCTGCCACGGGGGCGGTGCTCGTGCTGACCAAGCCGTGGCGCCTGCTCTCCTTCACGGCGGTGCTGGCGGCTGTGCTCAAGACATCGGACGTGGCTGACGTCGTCAACACGTTGATGCAGAAAAACACCAGCCCACGAAAGGATTCTCCATGAATGCCAATGCTTCCCCCGCCACGGGTGCGCCACAACATCAGCGCCTGGTGCTCGACGAGCAGGCCATCGGCGCCGCCGCCAGGAGCCTCGACGAAGGCGCGGTCACACCGAGCTACGGCCCCTGGCGCGACGATGTACTCAAGCTGCTGAACGACGCGCTGGCCACCGAACTGGTTTGCGTGCTGCGCTACAAGCGCCACTACTTCACGGCCAACGGCGTGTCGTCGCCCAAGATCGCCGAGGAATTCCTGGTACATGCCAATGCGGAGTCGGCCCATGCCGACCGCATTGCGGAACGCATCGTCCAGCTGGGCGGGGAGCCGGACTTCGCGCCGACGCACCTGCTCGAGCGCAGCCACGCGAGCTACGACGAATCCACCGACCTGCAGGCCATGGTGCGCGCCAATCTCGTGGCCGAGCGCATCACCGTCGAAACGTACCGGCAGATGATCGCGCTGATCGGCGACAAGGATCCGACCACCCGGCGCATGCTGGAAGACATTCTTTCCGACGAGGAAGAGCACGCGGACGAACTCAAGGACTGGCTCGGCCACTGAGCACGATCTCCGGGGGGCCGAATGCAGCCCTCTCTCTCTTGCCCAGCAAAAAAGCCCGGACGAACCGGGCTTTTTTGCTGGGCAAGGGAACGGTCAGCTTCTGACCTCGAGCTGGTTGTTCACCGAGGTCACGCCCTGCACCCCCTTGGCGATTTCCTCGGCCCTCGCCTTGGCGGCTGCCGTGGGTGCGGGCCCCTTCAGGTTCACGACGCCACCCTTGGTGTCGACGTCGATCTTGATCGCGCTCAGGTCCGGGTCCTTGGCGAGGCCTGCGGACACCGACGCGGTGATCGCGGCATCGTCCACCGTGGCACTCACGGCCGCGCCGGCGTTCTTTGCCGCGTCCTTCACCTCGGCGGCGGTGCCGGAGGCGTCGATCTTCGCCTTCGCGTCCTTCAGGGCTTCCGCGGTCTTGGCGGCGGCCGTGTCAGCCGCCTTCTCGGTCTTTTCGATGGCACTGTCCAGCTTCTCGCCCGCGGTGCGGTTGCCCGCGTTGTCGCATGCGGCAAGGGTCAGCGCGGTACCGGCCAGCAGCACGGCGAGCCATGCGCGCGAAGACGGCATGGCGATGGTTGTTCGACGAATATTGTTCATTTGGAATCCTCCAGTCGCTCGCAGGGAGCAGGAAAGGGCGTGGTCCGAAGGGACCGCCCACGGCCCACTCTAGCTTTCGGATCGAGCCGGCAAGGATGGCCGGCGGCGCGAAACCCTGTAGGACGGAAGGGTCAAGCCGTGACGATCCAGCCTTCGAGCGGATCGAACTGCTCCGGCAAGCCGTAGCCCGGGCCGGGCGTGGAAGCGCGCTGCGCGCCCCAGGCGGCCTGCACGAGGCAAAGCACCGCATCGATGTGGTCGCCGCGGGCGTCGCCGAGCAGCTCGGTGACTTGGGTGCCACTGAGCGCCAGCCGCAGGCCGAGCCGCGTGGCGCCGCCTTCGAGCGCCGCGAGCAGGTCGGTGCGTGCAGCCAGCCGCTCGGGCGTCTGCTTCGCGAGCTCATCGCTCTTGTAGCTGCGGCGGCCGATCAGCTCGCGCGCGAGCAGCCCCGGATAGGCCTCGAGCGCAACGCGGCTGCCGTTGCTGCCGACGTGCAGCCCCGGCAGGCTCGCGCCTGCATCCAGCAGCGGCGGCACGCCCGCATGGAGCATGAAAGCCACGGGCGGATTGACCCATTTCATCGACGTGCTCGAACCCGCGGGTCCGTCGGTCGCCCGGTGCGCAAACTTGCCGCCGGCCGGGCGGGCGGCGCAGAAGGCCGCGAAGGTGGCGCGGATCTCGGCGCGGCCCAGGCCCGCGTAGTGGCTCATGAGCGCTTTCCATTCGCGCGGCCAATGCAGATGCTCCACCAGCTCGCGCGGAAGCCCGAACGGAAAATCGAAGCCGCCGATCCATGCGGGTTCGCTGCGCAGCCATGCGGCCCAGGCATCGAGCGCCGCGAAACGCCGCAGGTCCGCCAGCACCAGCTCGCCCGCATCGCCGATGCTGCCGCTGGCCACGACGATCGGCTTGCGCGCCGTCGGTGCGCAGGAGAAATCGCAGCCGAACAGCAGCGCCGCGCTCATCGTCACCCCAGCGCGAGTGCCACCACGCCAGCCGCGATGAAGCCGGCGCCCAGCAGCCGCAGCAGGCGGTCGCCCTCGCGCAGCAGATGGCCGCCGATCAGCGCGGCGAACAGCATCGAGACCTCGCGCGCCGGCGCAACATGCGAAATGGGCGCCTGCTGCACCGCGTAGAGCACGAGCACGTAGGAGACCGGGCTGATCGCCGCCACCAGCAGTGCGTACTTCCACTGCGCGCGCCACATCCGCGCGGTAGCGGCGCGGTCGTGCAGCGCCGCGGGCAGCAGCAGCCCCACGCGCACGAAATTGCTGAAGTAGTCGAGCAGGATCGGCGACATCGCCAGGAACTTCACGGCATAGCTGTCGGCCACCGTGTAGGCCGCAATGAAGGCGCCGGTCAGCACGCCGTAGCGGAGGCCCTTGTGCACCCGCGCGCGCTGGGCAGGGTCATGCGTCTTGCGCCAGAGGCCCGGCCCGCCCGCCACCAGGAACACGCCGAGCACTACGCCCAAGATGCCCGCCACACCCACCAGGCTGATGCGCTCGCCAAGGAACAGGATGGCCACCAGCGACGACAGCAGCGGGCCCGAGCCGCGAGCCAGCGGATAGACCACCGTGAGGTCGGACTTGCGGTAGCCGCGCAGCAGGATGACGTAGTAGAAGACGTGCAGCACGCCGCTCACTGCGACGAAGCCCCACTCCCGCAAGCCCCAGCCCGGCACCACGCGCCAGCCCAGTGCAATGCCCACGGGCGCCCAGACGATGGCCATGAACACGCCGCTCTGGAAGGCGAAGCGCGCATCGCCGTTCGCCTTCTTGGCGGCGATGTTCCAGCTGGCATGGACGATCCCGGCAAGCAGGATCAGCGCAAAGGCGGAAAGCGGCACCCCGGAAAAACGGGGTTCAGTGGCGCCCGACGATGGCCGCGGTGGCCATCAGCTCCTCGAGCAATGCCAGCGAGACCTTGCCCGACACTGCGTAAGGATTGAGCTCGGGCTTTTCCGAATACTTGAGCAGCGTCGAGGCATTGAGCTTCGAGAGGTTGACCTGCCCCATGGTCCAGCCGCCGAAGCGGCGCTCGGAGATTTCCTCGTAGTGCAGCAGCACCACGTCCTTGTGGCGCGCATCGCGCTGGATATGGCCGTAAAGCTCGCTGATGGCCGTGCGCCCGCCCTCGATGGCCTGCAGGAAGGTGCCCGCGCCGTAGCAAAGAATGCCGGTGATGCCGCAGGCCGTGTTGTGCGAACGCGATTGCGCGAGGATGGCTTCGACGGCCTCGGGGCTCGTATCGACGGCGCGGCTGGCGTAAAGAAGGCGGACCAGCATGTTCAGCTCCTTCTCGGCAAGAGGGAAAGGAATTCGCGGCGCAGGCTCGGATCCTTCAGGAACACGCCGCGCATGACGGAGTTGATCATCTTGCTGTCCATTTCCTTCACGCCGCGCCAGGCCATGCAGAAATGCTCGGCTTCCATCACGAGCGCAAGACCGTCGGGCTGCGTCTTTTCCTGGATCAGGTCGGCCAGCTGCACCACGGCTTCTTCCTGGATCTGGGGCCGGCCCATGACCCATTCGGCCAGGCGCGCGTACTTCGACAGGCCGATGACGTTGGTGTGCTCGTTGGGCATGATGCCGATCCACAGCTTGCCGATGATCGGGCAGAAGTGGTGCGAGCAGGCGCTGCGCACGGTGATCGGGCCGACGATCATCAGCTCGTTCAGGTGCTCGGCGTTCGGGAATTCGGTGAGCGAGGGCGGCGCCACGTAGCGGCCCTTGAACACTTCGTTCAGGTACATCTTGGCCACGCGGCGCGCGGTGTTGCCGGTGTTGTGGTCGTTCTCGAGGTCGATCACCAGGCTTTCGAGCACGCCCTTCATCTTGACCTCGACCTCGTCGAGCAGCGACTCGAGCTCGCCGGGTTCGATGAACTCGGCAATGTTGTCGTTGGCATTGAAGCGCCTGCGCGCGGCCGTCAGGCGCTCGCGGATCTTCACCGAGACGGGCGTGCCCTCGTCGTCGTTGTTGCCGTCAGGGCGCGGTTCCACGTCGGTTTTCCTCAGCATCCGCGCATGGTATCAGCGAACGCATTCCGGCCGGGGCCGGCGGGGAACACCGCGCCGGCCCCGTTCATGCCAGCGCAAAATCGGCCACCAGCGGCAGGTGGTCGGACATCCGCGCCCAGATCGGGCCGCGCGGCACCGAGCAGGCCACCGGCTCGAGCTGGCGCCCGTAGACGAAATCGAGCTGCGCCACCGGCAGGCGCGAAGGGTAAGTGAGGGTTCGCGGCCCGCGCAGATCGCTGGTGTCGCGCAGGCCCATCGCGTTCATGGCATAGCGCATGCGCGCGCCCCAGTCGTTGAAGTCGCCCGCGACGACCACCGCCTCGCCGGGCGGCACTTCGCGGTCGATGAATTCGCGCAGCCGCGCCACCTGCCGCACGCGGCTGCCCTTGATGAGCCCCAGGTGCACCACGATGGCATGCACCGGCCGCCCCTCCACCTCGATGACGACGTGCAGCAGGCCGCGCTGCTCGAAGCGGTGGTCGGAAATGTCCTGGTGGCCGGTGCGGATCACCGGCCAGCGGGTGAGCAACGCATTGCCGTGCTCGCCGTGGCGCGTGATGGCGTTGGTCTCGTAGACGGCGGTGTAGCCCTCGGGCGCGAGGAAGTCGGCCTGCGGAAGCTCGGGCCAGCGCTCGAAGCGAAGCGCGGCCTGCCGGTTCATCTTGCGCACCTCCTGCAGGCAGACGATGTCGGCATCGAGCTGCTCGATGGCATGCCCCAGGTTGTGGATCTCCAGGCGCCGGGCCAGCCCGATGCCCTGCACACCCTTGTGGATGTTGTAGGTGGCCACCCGGAGGTTGTATGCCGGCAGGTTCATCGCACAAATTCTGGCAGCAACAGAATGGCTTCGGCGTTCGACGGGGAAAAACACGCATCGGCCGCCTCGCGGTAGGGCAGCCACTTCCAGTGGGTGTGCTCGCGCGGCGCCAGCGTGGGCACCACGCGCTCGGGCACGCACAGCCCGAACAGGTGCTCGGTGTTGTGCGTCACGCCGGGCGCATAGCGCGAGCGCCAGCGCGGATAGATCTCGTAGACGTTGCGCAGCCGCCAGTCGACCAGCTGCGATGCGAGCGGGCTGCCCTCCCCGCACTGGATGCCGGTTTCCTCGGCCACCTCGCGCGCGGCGGTGAGCGCCAGCGGCTCGTCGGCCAGGTCCTTGCTGCCGGTGACCGACTGCCAGAAGTCCTCGGCGTCGGCGCGGCGGATCAGCAGCACATCGAGCGCCCGCGTATGGATGACGACCAGCACCGACTCCGGAATCTTCCAGGGCCGGGCGCTGGCGGTCATGGGCGCATCAGGCGGGTTGCTGGACGTTGCGCAGCCGGATGTGCAGCTCGCGCAGCTGCTTCTCGTCGACCGGGCTCGGCGCCTGCGTGAGCAGGTCCTGCGCGCGCTGGGTCTTGGGGAAGGCGATCACGTCGCGGATCGACTCGGCACCGGTCATGAGCATGACCAGGCGGTCCAGGCCGATGGCGATGCCGCCGTGCGGCGGCGCGCCGTACTGCAGCGCGTCGAGCAGGAAGCCGAACTTGAGCTGCGCGTCCTCGGCACTGATCTTGAGCGCGCGGAACACCTTGCTCTGCACTTCCTCGCGGTGGATACGCACCGAGCCGCCGCCCATCTCGATGCCGTTGAGCACCATGTCGTAGGCCTTGGCGATGCACTTCTCGGGAGCCGTGTCCATGAGGTCTTCATGGCCGTCCTTCGGTGCGGTGAACGGATGGTGCACGGCGCTCCAGCGCTGGCCTTCCTCGTCGAACTCGAACATCGGGAAGTCCACCACCCACAGCGGTGCCCAGCGGTCGTCGAACAGGCCGGCCTTCTTGCCGAAGGCGCTGTGGCCGATCTTCACGCGCAGCGCGCCGATCGCGTCGTTGACGATCTTTTCCTTGTCGGCGCCGAAGAACAGGATGTCGCCGTTGCGCGCACCCGTGCGGGCGATGATCTCGGCCAGCGAGGCGTCGTCGAGGTTCTTGACGATCGGGCTCTGCAGGCCTTCGCGGCCGGCCGCGGCGTCGTTGACCTTGATGTAGGCCAGGCCCTTGGCGCCGTAGATCTTGACGAACTCCTGGTAGGCGTCGATCTCGCCGCGCGAAAGGCCGCCCTCGGCGCCGCCGCCCGGCACGCGCAGTGCGACCACGCGGCCGCCCTTCATGGTGGCCGCGTTCGAGAACACCTTGAACTCGACGCGCTTCATGAGCTCGGTGAGCTCGGTGAACTCGAGCTTCACGCGCAGGTCGGGCTTGTCCGAGCCGTACTTGAACATTGCGTCGCCGTAGGTCATGGTCGGGAACACCGGCAGGTCGATGCCCGCGGCGTTGCGGAACACGTTGCGGATCATGCCCTCGAACATCTCGCGGATCTCTTCCTCGGCGAGGAACGAGGTCTCGATGTCGATCTGCGTGAATTCGGGCTGGCGGTCGGCGCGCAGGTCTTCGTCGCGGAAGCACTTCACGATCTGGTAGTAGCGGTCGTAGCCGGCCACCATCAGCAATTGCTTGAAGAGCTGGGGCGACTGCGGCAGCGCGAAGAAGCTGCCGTCGTGCACGCGGCTGGGCACCAGGTAGTCGCGCGCGCCTTCGGGCGTGGACTTGCCGAGCATCGGGGTCTCGATGTCGATGAAGCCGTTGGCGTCGAGGAACTTGCGCGTTTCCATCGTCACCTTGTAGCGCAGCATCATGTTGCGCTGCATGGCCGGGCGCCGCAGGTCGAGCACGCGGTGCGTGAGGCGCGTGGTTTCGGACAGGTTGTCGTCGTCCAGCAGGAACGGCGGCGTGACCGAGGGGTTCAGCACCTTGAGCTCATGGCACAGCACTTCGATCTTGCCGCTCTTGAGGTGGTCGTTGGTGGTGCCTTCGGGGCGCGAACGCACCAGGCCGGTGACCTGCACGCAGAACTCGTTGCGCAGGTTCTCGGCCACGGCGAAGGTGGCGGCGCGGTCGGGGTCGCACACCACCTGCACGTAGCCTTCGCGGTCGCGCACGTCGATGAAGATCACGCCGCCATGGTCGCGGCGGCGGTTGACCCAGCCGCACAGGGTGACGGTTTGGCCCATCAGGGCTTCGGTCACGAGACCGCAATAGTGAGTACGCATGGCCATATCTTGGATTCCGGCGCCGCGGGGGCGCGTTTTTTACTTGTTCGCGAGGGAGGACGGGCCGCCGGGGACGACCACCCCCATCGAGACGATGTACTTGAGCGCTTCATCCACGCTCATCTTGAGTTCGATGCAGTCGCTGCGCCTGAGCATCACGAAATAGCCGCCCGTGGGATTGGGCGTGGTCGGCACGTAGACGCTGAGGTAGTCGCCACCGCCCAGGTGCTCGACCACGTCGCCGCCGGGCATGCCGGTCACGAAGGCGATGGTCCAGACTCCCTCGCGGGGCCACTGCACCAGCACCGCGGTGCGGAAGGCGTTGCCATTCTCGGAGAACAGCGTGTCGGACACCTGCTTGACGCTGGAGTAGATCGAGCGCACGACCGGGATGCGCCGCACCACGGCGTCGCCCCATCCGAGCAGGCGCTTGCCCACGAAATTGCTCGCAATGGCGCCCACGCCCAGCAGGATGGCCAGCGTGAGCAGCACGCCGAGCCCGCGCACGTTGTTGTCGTACAGCCACTTCTGCCAGACCGAAGGCAGCACCCAGAGCGTCTGGTCCAGCGTGTCGATGATCCACTTCAGCACCGCCAGGGTGATGAACAGCGGAACGATCACCAGCAAGCCGGAGAACAGCCATTTGCGCAGGGCGAGCATGGATGGCTTCTCAGTCGCTCTTGGCGGCGGCAACCGGCGCGGGGGCCGGGCTGGGGGCGGGGGCGGCGGCGGGCGCTGGGCTGGAAGCTTCCGCGGTGCTGGCGGCCGGAGCGGCGGCGGCGTCGCCGTTCTTGGCCGCGGTTGCAGGCTCGGCCTTCTTGCCGCCGCCATCGCGGAAATCGGTCACGTACCAGCCGGAACCCTTGAGCTGGAAACCGGCGGCGGTGACTTGCTTCTCGAATGCACTTGCGCCGCACGCCGGACACACCGTGAGGGGTGCATCGGACATTTTCTGCAGGGCGTCCTTGGCGAAGCCGCAGGCGCTGCACTTGTAGGCGTAGATGGGCATGGAATTGAGTGAAAAAGCGGCGCAAAAATGACGCAGGGACCGCTCGCAAAGCCCTCGATTATAAGGGCGCCCCCGCGCTTCGGGGGGGACGCCCTAGACAGCCAGCATCCGGTGCGGCGTGCGGGTGTTGGCGACCCATTGGGGCGCCAGCGATCCGGCCACCAGGCCGGCAAAGGAGGCCAGCACGCCGGCCAGCTGGGCCGGGAATTCGCGGCCCCAGGGCATGGCCAGGAACAGCAGCCAGGTGCCGATGCCCAGCACAATGGAGGCCAGCGCGCCCTGCGTGGTGGCGCGGCGCCAGTAGAGCCCGCACACCAGCGGCACGAAGGCGCCGACCAGCGGCACCTGGTAGGCGCCCGACACCAGTTCGTAGATGGGGGTGCCCTGCATGCGGATGGCATAGGCCAGCACGGCCGCACTGAAGACCAGCACCGTGACGCGCATGGTCATGAGGTTCTGGCGGTCGGTGCCCGCGGGCCGGAACTGGCGCCAGATGTTCTCGGTGAATGTGACGCTCGGCGCGAGCAGCGTGGCCGAGGCGGTCGACTTGATGGCCGACAGCAGCGCGCCGAAGAACAGCACCTGCATCACGAAGGGCATTTTCTCGAGCACCAGCGTGGGCAGCACCTTCTGCGGATCTTCCTTCAGCAGCGCGGCGGTCTGCTCCGGCATGATCAGCAGCGCGCTCGCCACCAGGAACATCGGCACGAAGGCGAACAGGATGTAGGCCACGCCGCCGATCACCGGACCGCGGGTGGCGGCCTTGACGCTGTTGGCCGACATCACGCGCTGGAACACGTCCTGCTGCGGAATGGAGCCCAGCATCATCGTGATGGCCGCGGCAAAGAAGAACACCATGTCGTGCCAGCTGGGCTCGGGCCAGAACTTGAAGAGCTCCTTGCTGACCGCGAAGGCCACCACCTTGTCGGCGCCGCCGGCCAGGTTGCCGGCAAACACCGCAATGCCGGCCAGCCCCGCGACGAGGATGATCATCTGGATGAAATCGGTCACCGCCACCGACCACATGCCGCCGAACAGCGTGTAGGCCAGGATCGAGACCACGCCGATCACCATGCCCGCGGGGATGGAGATGGCGCCGGCCGAAAGCACGTTGAACACCAGCCCCAGCGCCGTGACCTGCGCCGACACCCAGCCCAGGTAGCTCAGCATGATGATGAGCGAACAGGCCACCTCGACGCCGCGGCCGTAGCGCTCGCGGTAGTAGTCGCTGATGGTCAGGAGCGTCATGCGGTAGAGCTTGCCCGCGAAGAACAGGCCCACCAGGATCAGGCAGGTGCCGGCGCCGAACGGGTCTTCGATGACCCCGTTCAGGCCGCCTTCGATGAACTTGGCCGGAATGCCGAGCACCGTTTCGGAGCCGAACCAGGTCGCGAAGGTGGTCGTCACGATCATGTAGAGCGGCAGGTGCCGCCCGGCGATGGCGAAGTCGGTGGTGTTCTTCACCCGCTTGGCGGCGTACAGGCCGATCGCGATGGTGACCAGCAGATAAACGACAACCAGCGTCAGCAGCACGGGGACACTCCTCTAGAACAATTTCACGCGCACCAGCACTTGCATGGCGAGCAACCCCAATACAAATCCTATGCCACCGTAGATGATGGTCTGCAGCAGCCGGTTGGTGCGCTTCTGGGCGGCCAGCAGTTCCAGCAGCTCGCGGCGGTGGTCGGCGGGCCGATTTTCCAGGAAATCGTGCAGCAGGCGCGGCAATTGGGGCAGCAGTTTTGCATAGCGCGGCGCTTCGGCCTTGAGCTGCTGGAACAGCTTCTTCGGTCCGATCTGGTCGACCATCCACTTCTCGAGGAAGGGCTTGGCGGTGTGCCAGAGGTCGAGTTCGGGGTCGAGCTGGCGGCCCAGGCCCTCGATGTTGAGCAGGGTCTTCTGCAGCAGCACCAGCTGCGGCTGGATCTCGACGTGGAAGCGGCGCGAGGTCTGGAACAGGCGCATCAGCACCATGCCGAGCGAGATCTCCTTCAGCGGCCGGTCGAAGTACGGCTCGCAGACGGTGCGGATCGCGCCTTCGAGCTCGTCGATGCGCGTGCCTTCGGGCACCCAGCCGCTCTCCAGGTGCAGCTCGGCCACGCGCTTGTAGTCGCGCCGGAAGAAGGCCACGAAGTTCTGCGCCAGGTATTCCTTGTCCGACTCGGTCAGCGTGCCGATGATGCCGAAGTCGAGCGAGATGTAGCGCCCGAAGGTTTCCGGCGCCAGGCTCACCTGGATGTTGCCCGGGTGCATGTCGGCGTGGAAGAAGCCGTCGCGGAACACCTGGGTGAAGAAGATCGTGACGCCGTCGCGCGCCAGCTTGGGAATGTCGACGCCGGCCGCGCGCAGGCGGTCGAGCTGGGCGATGGGCACGCCGTCCATGCGCTCCATCACGATCACCTCGGGATGGCAGAAGTCCCAGAACATCTCGGGAATCAGCACCAAGTCGAGCTCGGCCATGTTGCGGCGCAGCTGGGCCGCGTTGGCCGCCTCACGCACCAGGTCGAGTTCGTCGTGCAGGTACTTGTCGAACTCACCGACCACCTCGCGCGGCTTCAGGCGCTTGCCGTCGGGCGAGAGCTTCTCGACCCAGCCGGCCATCATGGCCATGAGCGCCAGGTCTTTCTCGATCACGCCGCGCATGCTGGGGCGCAGCACCTTCACCGCGACCTCGCGCACCTCGCCCTCGTCGGTGCGGATGGTCGCAAAGTGGACCTGGGCGATCGAGGCGCTGGCAATCGGCGTCTCGTCGAACTGCACGAACACGTCCCCCACCGGGCGTCGGAATGCGCGCTCGATGGTCGCGATGGCCACCGACGAGGGGAACGGCGGCACGCGGTCCTGCAGGAAGGCGAGCTCGTCGGCGATGTCGGGCGGCAGCAGGTCGCGCCGCGTCGACAGCACCTGGCCGAACTTGACGAAGATCGGGCCCAGGCGCTCGAGCGCCTCGCGCAGGCGCTGGCCGCGCGGTGCGTCGAGGTTGCGGCCGATGGAGACGACGCGCGCCACCACGCGCAGCCAGGGTTTCTGGAAGCTCGTGAGCACGAGCTCGTCCAGGCCGTAGCGCAGCGCGACCCAGACGATGAAGATTCCGCGGTAGAAGCGCCTCATTCGGCCGTGCTCGCCGAGCCGGTCGACGGACCGCCGGACTGCCCGGGCCTGCGGCCGCCAACGAACTGGCGCAGCGCGTCCACGACCCGGCGCGCGCCGTTGGCAATGGTGTGCGCCGGCACGTCGCCCACGAGGCGGGCGAGGTCGTCCTCGACGTCCCAGCGCACGTGGTCCACCAGCCAGTTGACCTCGGCGGCAAGCTGCACGTCGCCGATGATCTGTACCGAAGGCTTGCCGCCGCGCAGCGTGGCGCGGGCCAGTTCGAAGGGGGATTCGTCCGTGACGGTGAGCGTGAGCTCGGGCACCGAGCCGGCGGGCGCGAGGTCGAGCAGGCCGGCCGGCGTGGCCACCATCTCCATCGTCACGAAGCGCCACTGGAAGCGCACCACCCGCCCCTGCTGCCTGAGCAGCCGCTGCTGGGCCTCGGGTTCCTGCTGCAGCACATGGTTCAGGAACAGCACCGCGCGGTGCTGGATCTCGTGCACCGCCCAGGCGGGCGGCTGCAGACGCTCGCCGATGCGATTGAACAGCTCGTCGAGAAAAGAAAATGGGGACGATGGTGTGGCCATGTCCCCATTATCGGTTCTGCAGGCGGCCCCGCGGCCGCCCGAATGTGCTTACTGCAGGGCCTGGACGCCCGCCACCAGCCAGCCGCTGGTGCCGCTGGTGGGCTTGGTCATGTTCCAGACTTCGCGGAACGGACCCGGGCCGGCCGAGGCATCTTCGCGGATCATGCCGGAGAACTCCACGCTCGCGAGGTAGGCATCGGCCAGTTCCTCGATGCCGAGCAGCTTGGCGTCGAGCATGACGACCTCGGTCTTGTTCGAGGCGCCGCCGGTGTGGCTTGCACGGTCGGCCAGCTGGCTGCGGATTTCCTCGACCATGTCGTCGGTCATCATGGAGCGCAGCATGCCGACGTCGGCGCGGTCCCATGCGTCCTGCAGCGTCACGAAGTTGCGCTTGGCGGCGCTCAGGAAGCCGTCCACGTCGAAGCCGGCCGGAATGCCCCACGACTGCGAGCCCGAGAGCGCCGAGCCGATCATGCTGCCGCCGGCCGCCGCGCCTGCCGCGGACAGGCTGCTGCCATGCGCGGAGCCGGCGTCGAAGGCGGCCGTGTTGCGCTCCCAGGGCCGCGCCGAAGCGTCGTTGCCGACGTTGGCGGGGCTGTACTGCGCGGGCGCGCTGGCGTTTGCCGGGTTGCCGGCGCCTTCGAACGCGAAGCCGCCCGGGCGACCGGCGCCCGACGATGCGGCCGAGCGGGCCTTGAACATGCGCCAGACGAACAGCCCGGCCATCACGAGCAGGCCGATCAAGAGGATGTTCGCAAAGCCGGCGCCAAGGCCCAGCGAATTCGCGAGCCACGCGAGGCCCAGGCCGGCGGCGAGGCCACCGAGCATGGCGCCCCAGGGGCGCTTGGGCGCTGCGGCGGCGGGCGCCGGCGTTGCGGGCTTCGGCGCCGCATTGGCCGCGCTTTGCTGCGCGGGTGCGGTGGGCGCTGCGGATTCGCGCTGCGTCACGTTGGACGACTGGCGGCCGAACGACTTGCCGCCGCCGATGCGAGCTGCGTCTGCCTGAACGCTGACCAGGGCCAGCACGCAAGCCAGGAACAAAGAACTCAAACTTTTCATGTCGTCTCCTCTTTCGAGCGAAGAATTCGCCTCATCAACATTTGATTCCAACATGAAGGGCCACCACGCCCCCCGTCATGTTGTGATAGTCCACATGCCCGAAACCGCCCTCTTTCATGAGGGTCTTGAGTTCATCCTGCGCGGGATGCATTCGGATCGATTCGGCCAGGTAGCGGTAGCTCGCGTCGTCGCCGGCCACCAGCTTGCCCAGGCGCGGCAGCACGTTGAACGAATACCAGTCGTAGGCCTTGGCCAGCGGCTTGGCGACCTTCGAGAACTCGAGCACCAGCAGCTTGCCGCGCGGCTTGAGCACGCGGTTCATTTCCTTCAGCGCCACGTCCTTGTGCGTCATGTTGCGCAGGCCGAAGGCCACGGTCACGACGTCGAAGTGGTTGTCGGGGAACGGCAGCTTCTCGGCGTCGCACACCAGCGTGGGGAGCGCCACGCCGGCATCGAGCAGGCGGTCGCGGCCGGTGCGCAGCATGGCTTCGTTGATGTCGGTGTGCACCACCTGGCCGCTGGCGCCCACCTTCTTCGAGAAGGCCAGCGCGAGGTCGCCGGTGCCGCCTGCGATGTCGAGCACGCGCGAGCCCTCGCCCACGTTGGCCACCATCACGGTGTAGGCCTTCCAGGCGCGGTGCAGCCCCATCGACATCAGGTCGTTCATGAGGTCGTAACGCGTCGCGACGGAATCGAAGACGCCGCGCACACGTTGCGCTTTCTCGCTTTCGTCGACTTTCTCGAAGCCGAAGTGGGTGGTGCTCATTGGTCTGATATTAGGCCGGAAGCACACAGCTCAAGAAGGCGACCCTGCGGCGACGGCGGACATTTGTTGCTTTTTCTTGAAATCGCGGGCCGCGGCAAGGCGCGCCGCGCCTGCGTGCGGGGCTATTTTTTCAGGAGCGGACGGGGTCTGGCGGGTCAGTGGCTGCCGCAGGCGGAGCCGCCCTTGTCGATCATCGGCGCATCGCGGTCGACGCCCGCGGCGGCGAGCCGGCGCTCGTATTCGGCCCAGAGCGCAACCTGGTTGGCGCCGAGTTCGTACAGCAGGTTCCACGAGAAGATGCCGGTGTCGTGGCCGTCGCTGAAGACCGGCTGCACGGCGTAGTTGCCGACTGGCTTCAGGTCGACCAGCTCGACCTCGCGCTTGCCGGTCTGCAGCACTTCCTGGCCCGGGCCGTGGCCCTGCACCTCGGCCGACGGCGAATAGATGCGCATCAACTCGAACGGAATGCGGAAGGTCGCACCGTCCGAGAAGCCGACCTCGAGCACGCGCGACTGGCCGTGCACGGTGATCGATTGCGGCGTCGGTGCGCCGGCTTGCAAACCTGCCATCAGAAGCTCCTTGTGCCCAAGCGGGCCATCATCGCACTCTCGAGCGCGGGCAGGCGCGCAGCCACGTCGGCCTGCCGGGCCGCGTCGGCTTCGCGCTGCACCGGCGCCCACACGGAGCCCGGAAAATGCGTGTCGTCCACAAAGCGCGCGATCACGTGCCAATGCAGGTGCGGCACCATGTTGCCGAGCGCGGCAAGGTTGATCTTGGCCGGCGACAGATGCTCGCGCAGGCACTGCTCGACCACCGTCACCGCCTCCATGCACAGCACGCGGTCGGCCGCGTCGAGGTCGGAAAACTCCGCCGCATGCGCGCGCCAGATCACGCGGTAGAAGGCCGGGAAGCCGGCCTCCTCGGCATGGATGACGCGAAGCTTCGCGCCCTCGAACACGATGCGGCCGCCCGGGCCTTCGCAGAAGGGACAGTTTTCTACCTTCATACCAATACCCGCTCGATCCCGCCCTGGTTGGCGGCGGCCACGTATTCGGGCATCCAGTCCTTGCCGAGGATCTTGTTGGCCATCTCGACCACGATGTAGTCGGCTTCGAGCAGCCCGTTGTTCAGGTCGTTGCCGTAGCGCGAGAGGCCCTGCAGGCAGCTCGGGCAGCTGGTCAGGATCTTGACGTTGTCCTTCTCGCCGACCTGGCCGTTCGCGCGCAAGGCGGCCTCGCCCTTCTTGAGTTCTTCTTCCTTGCGGAAGCGGATCTGCGTCGAGATGTCGGGCCGCGACACGCCCAGCGTGCCCGATTCGCCGCAGCAGCGGTCGTTCTTGAGCACGTTGTCGCCGACCAGCGCCTTCACGGTCTTCATCGGATCCTGCAGCTTCATCGGGCTGTGGCAGGGGTCGTGGTACAGGTAGCCACCGCCGCCTGCATCCGCCAGCGTGATGCCCTTTTCGAGCAGGTATTCGTGGATGTCGATGATGCGGCAGCCCGGGAAGATCTTGTCGAACTGGTAGCCCTGCAGCTGGTCGTAGCAGGTGCCGCAACTCACCACCACGGTCTTGATGTCGAGGTAGTTGAGCGTGTTGGCCACGCGGTGGAACAGCACGCGGTTGTCGGTGATCATCTTCTCGGCCTTGTCGAACTGGCCGCTGCCGCGCTGCGGATAGCCGCAGCACAGGTAGCCGGGCGGCAGCACCGTCTGCACGCCGGCATGCCAGAGCATGGCCTGCGTGGCGAGGCCCACCTGCGAGAAGAGGCGCTCCGAGCCGCAGCCCGGAAAGTAGAACACCGCTTCGGTCTCCGACGTGGTGGCCTTCGGGTCGCGGATGATCGGCACGTAGTCGGCATCCTCGATGTCGAGCAGCGCGCGCGCCGTCTGCTTCGGCAGGTTGCCCGGCATCTTCTTGTTGATGAAATGGATCACCTGCTCCTTGACCGGCGCCGGGCCGAGCGTGGCGGGCGGCGCGGCGGTCTGCTTCCTCGCGAGGCCGCGCAGCAGGTCGTTGGCCAGGCGCTGCGCCTTGAAGCCGATGCCCACCATGCCCGCGCGCACCGCCTTGATGGTCTGCGGGTTGGTGGCGTTGAGGAAGAACATCGCGGCCGCGTTGCCGGGACGGAAGCTCTTCTGCCCCATCTTGCGCAGCAGGTTGCGCATGTTCATCGACACGTCGCCGAAGTCGATCTTCACCGGGCAGGGCGTGAGGCACTTGTGGCACACGGTGCAGTGGTCGGCCACGTCCTCGAACTCTTCCCAGTGCTTGATGCTGATGCCGCGCCGGGTCTGCTCTTCATACAGGAAGGCCTCGACCAGCAGCGAGGTCGCGAGGATCTTGTTGCGCGGGCTGTACAGCAGGTTGGCGCGCGGCACGTGGGTGGCACACACCGGCTTGCACTTGCCGCATCGCAGGCAGTCCTTCACGCTGTCGGCAATGGCGCCGATGTCGCTCTGCTGCATGATGAGCGATTCGTGCCCCATGAGGCCGAAGCTCGGCGTATAGGCGTTGGTCAGGTCGGCATGCGGCAGCGCGGCTTCGCCGGCGGGCGCGCGCAGCAGCTTGCCCTTGTTGAAGCGGCCCTCGGGGTCGACGCGGCGCTTGTAGTCCATGAAGGGCGCAAGCTCTTCGTCGCTCAGGAATTCGAGCTTGGTGATGCCGATGCCGTGCTCGCCCGAGATCACGCCGTCGAGGCTGCGCGCCAGCGCCATGATGCGCACCACCGCGGCATGCGCGGTCTGCAGCATCTCGTAGTTGTCGCTGTTGACGGGGATGTTGGTGTGCACGTTGCCGTCGCCCGCGTGCATGTGCAGCGCCACCCAGACGCGGCCCTTGAGCACCTGCTGGTGGATGGCGGTGCATTCGGCCAGGATCGGCGTGAACTCGGCGCCACTGAAGATTTCCTGCAGCGGCTGGCGCAGCTGGGTCTTCCAGCTGGCGCGCAACGTATGGTCCTGCAGCTGCGGGAACAGCACATCGACGTCGCGCAGCCATTCGGCCCAGAGCGCGCGCACGCCCTGCACCAGCGCCACGGCCTGCGCCACGCGGTCTTCGAGCAGCTCGGCCGCCGGGATCTCGTGCGCGTCGTCGGTCTTGCCGAGCGGCAGGTTGCCGCGCAGCAGGAAGGCCTCGAGCGCGTCGGTGAGCGCGAGCTTGTTCTGCAGCGAGAGCTCGATGTTGATGCGCTCGATGCCGTCGCTGTACTCGGCCATGCGCGGCAGCGGAATGACCACGTCCTCGTTGATCTTGAAGGCGTTGGTGTGCTTGCTGATGGCCGCGGTGCGCTTGCGGTCGAGCCAGAATTTCTTGCGCGCCTCGGGGCTGATGGCGACGAAGCCTTCGCCGCTGCGCGAATTGGCGATGCGCACCACTTCGGAGGTGACGCGCGCCACCGCATCGGCGTCGTCGCCCGCGATGTCGCCGAACAGCACCATCTTGGGCAGGCCGCCGTGCTTCTTCGACTTGGTGGCGTAGCCCACGGCCTTCAGGTAGCGGTCGTCCAGGTGCTCGAGGCCGGCCAGCAGGACCGGCGAGTGAGCCGGTCCTTCCGAGTTCTCGCCGGAGCGCTTCTGCAGGGCGAACATGAAGTCCTTGATCTCGACGATGCTGGGCACCGCGTCCTTGGCGTTGCCGAAGAATTCGAGGCAGACAGTGCGGGTGTGCGCCGGCATGCGATGCACCACCCAGCGGCAGCTGGTGATGAGGCCGTCGCAGCCCTCTTTCTGGATGCCGGGCAGGCCCGAGAGGAACTTGTCGGTCACGTCCTTGCCGAGGCCTTCCTTGCGGAAGGTGCGGCCGGGGATCTCCAGTCGCTCGGTGCGCAGTTTCGTCCTGCCGTCGGCGGCGTAGTACTGCAGCTCGAACACGGCGCTCTCGGCGTCGTGGATCTTGCCGAGGTTGTGGCCGATGCGCGTGACCTCGAGCCATTCGGCCTGCGGCGTGACCATGCGCCACGAGGCCAGGTTGTCGAGCGCCGTGCCCCACAGCACGGCCTTCTTGCCGCCCGCGTTCATGGCCACGTTGCCGCCGACGCACGAGGCCTCGGCGGAGGTCGGGTCGACCGCGAACACGAAGCCCGCGCGCTCGGCGGCGTCGGCCACGCGCTGGGTGACGACGCCGGCCTCGGTCCAGATGGTGGGCACGGGGTTGCCGAGGCCGGGCAGCGAGACCAGCTCGACCTCGGTCATGGCCTCGAGCTTCTCGGTGTTGATGACCACGCTCTTCCAGGTGAGCGGAATGGCGCCGCCGGTGTAGCCGGTGCCGCCGCCGCGCGGGATGATGGTCAAGCCCAGCTCGATGCAGCCCTTGACCAAGAGCGCCATCTCGGCCTCGGTGTCGGGGCACAGCACCACGAAGGGGTATTCGACGCGCCAGTCGGTGGCGTCGGTGACGTGCGAGACGCGCGAGAGGCCGTCGAACTTGATGTTGTCCTTGGCCGTGAGGCGGCCCAGCACGCGCGTGGCCTTGCGGCGCAGGGCCGCCACGTCGCGGAAGGCGGTGTCGAAAGCCGCGACGGCCTGGCCGACGAGGCCCGTGAGTTCGCCCACGAGCTGGTCGCGCGGCAGGTCGCTGTCGGGCGTGCGGCGCTTCTGGACTTCGGCCAGGCGGTGCCGGAGCGCATCGACCAGCTGGCCGCGGCGGCGCGGATTGTCGAGCAGGTCGTCGACGAGGTAGGGGTTGCGCTGCACTACCCAGATGTCGCCGAGCACTTCGTACAGCATGCGCGCCGATCGGCCGGTGCGGCGCTCGGCGCGCAGGGTCTGGAGCAGTTCCCAGCCGCGCTCGCCCAACAGGCGGATCACGATCTCGCGATCGGAAAAGCTGGTGTAGTTATAGGGGATCTCGCGCAGTCGTACAGGCTCTGCGGCCTGCGACAACAGCGTGGTCAACGCGGTCGGAGCATTCATCGGGGGTGGCACCTCGGCCAGGCGCTGCGCGCCCATCTAGCCGGGGGTGGGATTTTAGGGCAGGGGGCGGGGTCTTGCCTCGGGCGGGTGGCGTTACCCTTTGGTTGGGCGCCCGGCAGGCGGTGCGGCGCAGCCGGCCGGACGCTTGCCGTGGCGTGGATGCCGCTGCCCTCACCCCGGCCCTCTCCCGGAGAGAGAGGGAGGAAGACCGACCGGGAGTGCCTTCCTAGAACAGCACGCGGCTGCGGATCGTGCCGTTTACCTTGGCCAGCTTTTCCAGCGCCAGGTCGGAATAGGCTGCATCGATGTCCATCACCACGTAGCCGATCTTCTCGTTGGTCTGCAGGAACTGCGAGGAGATGTTGATGTTGTTGTCCGAGAAGATCTTGTTGATCTCCGACAGCACACCGGGCACGTTGCGGTGGATGTGCAGCAGCCGGTGCTTGCCGGGGTGGGCCGGCAGCGCCACCTCGGGGAAGTTGACCGACGAGGTCGAGGTGCCGTTGTCGCTGTACTTCACCAGCTTCTCCGCGACCTCCAGGCCGATGTTGGCCTGCGCCTCCATCGTCGAGCCGCCGATGTGGGGCGTGAGGATGACGTTGTCGAGCCCGCGCAGCGGCGACTGGAACTCGTCCTTGTTGGTGCGCGGCTCGACCGGGAACACGTCGATCGCGGCGCCCAGCAGCTTCTTCTGCTTCAGCGCCTCGGCCAGCGGCTCGATCGCGACGACCGTGCCGCGCGAGGCGTTGATCAGGATCGCGCCGGGCTTCATGGCGGCGATTTCGGCCGCGCCGATCATCCATTGGGTGGCCTGCGTCTCGGGCACGTGCAGGGTCACGATGTCGCTCTGGGCCAGCAGCTGGTGCAGTTCGCGCACCTGGTGCGCATTGCCCAGGGGCAGCTTGGTCACCACGTCGTAGAAGGCCACCTTCATGCCCAGTGCCTCGGCCAGCACCGACAGCTGGGCGCCGATGGAGCCGTAGCCCACGATGCCGAGCGTCTTGCCGCGGATCTCGAATGCGTTCTCGGCCGACTTGAGCCAGCCGCCGCGGTGCGCCACCGCGCTCTTTTCAGGCACGCCGCGCAAGAGCAGGATGGCTTCGGCCAGCACCAGCTCGGCCACCGAGCGGGTGTTGGAGTACGGCGCGTTGAACACCGCCACGCCGTGTTCGCGCGCGGCCTCCAGGTCGACCTGGTTGGTGCCGATGCAGAAGCACCCCGCCGCCACCAGCTTGTGGGCAGCCGCGAAGACCTCGGCCGTGAGCTGCGTGCGCGAGCGGATGCCCAGGAAGTGGACGTCGGCGATCTTGGCCTTGAGCTCCGCATCGGGCAGCGCACCCGGCAGCGTCTCGATGTTGGTGTAGCCCGCGGCGCGCAGGACCTCCACCGCCGAAGGATGGATGCCCTCGAGCAGAAGGAACTTGATCCGGCTTTTGTCGAGGGAAGTTTTGCTGCTCATGGCGTACTCGCGGAAGCCCCGGCCGCGGCAACAGGCTAGGCCGAAAAAAGGGGGAAGTCGATGCTAGCATGCTGCGCCGCAGCATGAAGGCGCGCACCCTGTGGGAAGCCCTGCGCCAAAGGGGTTTTCCCGATTGGAAATTAGCAACAGTCCGTGCGCAAATGTGACGCGGCCGTGTCATCCACATGGCCTAGCATCCGCGCTTCCATTTTCCCATCAGGAGTCTTCATGCGATTCAAGACGCTCGCGCTGGCATCGGCGCTGGCCGCCACCACGCTGTTCAATGTGGCACATGCCCAGACTGAGATCCAGTGGTGGCATTCCATGACTGCCGTCAACAACGAGTGGGTCAACGATCTGGCCAAGCAGTTCAACGAGAGCCAGAAGGAATACAAGGTCGTGCCGACCTACAAGGGCACGTACGACGAATCGATGACGGCCTCCATTGCCGCCTTCCGCGCCGGCAACGCACCGCACATCCTGCAGGTGTTCGAAGTGGGCACCGCCACCATGATGGCCAGCAAGGGCGCCATCGTGCCGGTGGGCCAGGTGATGAAGGACGCGGGCGAGAAGTTCGATCCGGCCGCCTACATCCCCGCCGTGGCCGGCTACTACACCGCGCCCAACGGCCAGATGCTGAGCTTCCCGCTGAACAGTTCGACCACGGTGTTCTATATCAACAAGGACGCCTTCAAGGCCGCCGGCATCGACACCGCCAAGCTGCCCGCGACCTGGCCCGAGGTGACGGCCGCCGCGGCCAAGCTGAAGGCCAGCGGCCACAAGTGCCCGTTCACCACCGCCTGGCAGGGCTGGACGCAGCTGGAGAGCTTCTCGGCCTGGCACAACGTCGAGTTCGCGACCAAGAGCAACGGGCTGGCCGGGCTCGACGCCCGCATGAAGATCAATTCGCCGCTGCACGTGCGCCACATCGAGAACCTGGCCAACATGGCCAAGCAGGGCCTCTTCATCTACAAGGGCCGCGGCAACGTGCCGGAAGCCTCGTTCGTCTCGGGCGAGTGCGCAATGATCAACACCTCGTCCGGCTTCTACGGCAACGTCGCCAAGAACGCCAAGTTCGCCTATGCGGTCGCTCCCCTGCCCTACTACCCGGATGTGCCCGGCGCACCGCAGAACACGGTGATCGGCGGCGCCAGCCTCTGGGTGATGTCGGGCAAGAAGCCGGCCGAATACAAGGGCGTGGCCAAGTTCTTCAGCTTCATCTCGACGCCTGAAGTGCAGTCGGCCAGCCACAAGCGCACCGGCTACCTGCCGGTGACCACGGCGGCCTACAAGCTCACCGAGGAATCGGGTTTCTACAAGCAGAACCCCGGCACCGACGTGGCCGTCACGCAGATGATCCGCAAGGTCACCGACAAGAGCCGCGGCATCCGCCTGGGCAACTACGTGCAGGTGCGCGCCATCGAGGACGAAGAGCTCGAACAGGTCTGGAGCGGCAAGAAGACCGCCAAGGAAGCCCTCGATTCGATCGTCACGCGCGGCAACGAGCAGCTGGAACGCTTCCAGAAAGCCAACAAAAGCTAACGATTAACGGCCGGGCCCGCGGGTCCGGCTAATATCGCCCGCCCCCGTTCGCTCGTGCGCAAGAGCGGGCCAGGCGGGATTTTTTATGCAGAGGGTTCATGGAAAAACGCGTTTTCTTTCGCTCGGGCTGGCTGCCCTGGCTGCTGCTGACGCCGCAAATGGCGGTGATCCTCGTGTTTTTCTTCTGGCCGGCAGCGCAGGCGCTGCTGCAGTCGCTGCAGCAGCAGGACGCCTTCGGCACATCGGTGGAATTTGTCGGGCTCGACAACTTCCGCCAGATATTCAGCGATCCGAGCTATGTGGAGTCGTTCAAGACCACCGCCCTGTTCTCGGTGCTGGTGGCGGGCATCGGCATCACGCTGTCGCTCGGGCTCGCGGTGTTTGCCGACCGCATCACGCGCGGCGGCACCTTCTACAAGACCATGCTGATCCTGCCCTACGCCGTGGCGCCCGCGGTGGCGGCCGTGCTGTGGGTGTTCATGTTCTCGCCCTCGCTGGGCGTGGTGGCCTATGCGCTCGGCAAGATCGGCATCGACTGGAACCACCTGCTGGACTCCGGCCACGCCATGACGCTGATCGTGATGGCCTCGGTGTGGAAGCAGATTTCGTACAACTTCCTGTTCTTCCTGGCCGGGCTGCAGTCGATTCCCAAGTCGCTCATCGAGGCCGCCGCCATCGACGGCGCGCGCCCGTGGCGCCGCTTCTGGACCGTGCAGTTTCCGCTGCTCTCGCCCACCACCTTCTTCCTGCTGGTGATCAACGTGGTCTATGCCTTCTTCGATACCTTCGCGATCGTCGATGCGGCCACCCAGGGCGGCCCGGGCAAGGACACGGCGATCCTGGTCTACAAGGTGTATTACGACGGCTTCAAGGCCATGGACCTTGGCGGTTCGGCGGCGCAGTCGGTGGTGCTGATGGTGATCGTGGTGGCGCTCACCGTGATCCAGTTCCGCTACGTGGAGAAGAAGGTTCAATACTGATGAAGCAAGACAAGAATCTGGCGGAGGCGTTCCATGGTTGAGAAACGCGGCACCCACGGCATCCTGGCCCATGTGGTGATGATCCTGGGCGTGTTCATCGTCGCCTTCCCGCTCTACCTGGCCTTCGTGGCGTCCACGCACACGGCGCAAGAGATCGTGCAGGCGCCAATGCCGCTGCTGCCCGGCAGCAACATGCTGGACAGCTACAAGGGCGCGCTCTTCGGGCGCGAAACCAGCAGCGGCTCCAACGCGCCCGTGGCCCACATGATGTGGGTGAGCCTGGTGACGGCGCTGGTGATCTCCATCGGCAAGATTTCCATCTCGCTGCTGTCGGCCTTTGCCATCGTCTACTTCCGGTTCCCGTTCAAGAAGATCTGCTTCTGGGCCATCTTCGTGACGCTGATGCTGCCGGTGGAGGTGCGCATCCTGCCCACCTACAAGGTGCTGTCCGACCTGAACATGCTGAACACCTACGCGGGCCTCACGGTGCCGCTGATCGCGTCGGCCACGGCCACCTTCCTGTTCCGCCAGTTCTTCCTGACGGTGCCCGACGAGCTCACCGAGGCCTCGCGCATGGACGGCGCCAGCCCGATGCGCTTTTTCTTCGACGTGCTGCTGCCGCTGTCGAAAACGTCGATTGCGGCGCTGTTCGTGATCCAGTTCATCTACGGCTGGAACCAGTACCTCTGGCCGCTGCTCGCCACCACCGGCGAAGACATGTACCCCGTGGTGGTCGGCATCAAGCGGATGATTGCCGGCGGCGACAGCCAGAACGAATGGAACGTGGTGATGGCCACCGCCATCCTCGCCATGCTGCCGCCCGCGCTGGTGGTGGTGCTGATGCAGAAGTGGTTCGTCAAGGGTCTTGTGGATACCGAGAAATAACAAATGGCAGCTCTCTCCCTACGCAACGTCATCAAGCGCTACGGCCACGGGCCGAAAGCCAACCAGGTCATCCACGGCGTGAGCGCCGAGATCGCCGACCATGAATTCATCGTGATCGTCGGCCCTTCAGGCTGCGGCAAGTCCACCCTGCTGCGCATGGTGGCCGGCCTCGAGGAAATCTCGGCCGGCGAAATCTCCATTGGCGGGCGCGTGGTGAACAACCTCGAACCCTCCGAGCGCGACATCGCCATGGTGTTCCAGAACTACGCGCTCTATCCGCACATGAGCGTGTTCAAGAACATGGCCTACGGCCTGAAGATCGCCAAGGTGCCGGAGCCCGAGATCAAGACCCGCGTCGACAAGGCGGCGAAGATCCTCGAGCTGGGCCACCTGCTCGAGCGCAAGCCGCGCGAGCTCTCGGGCGGCCAGCGCCAGCGCGTGGCCATGGGCCGCGCCATCGTGCGCCAGCCGCAGGTGTTTCTGTTCGACGAGCCGCTGTCCAACCTCGACGCCAAGCTGCGCGCGCAGACCCGCATCGAGATCCAGAAGCTGCACCGCGAACTCGGCATCACCTCGCTGTTCGTCACGCACGACCAGGTCGAGGCCATGACGCTGGCGCAGCGCATCATCGTGATGAACGCCGGCGTGATGGACCAGTTCGCGACGCCCGAAGAGGTCTACAACCGGCCCGCCACCACCTTCGTTGCCAGCTTCATCGGCTCGCCGCCGATGAACCTGCTGCAGCACGCGCCGGGCGTGCGGCCCGGCCAGATCCTGGGCATCCGCCCCGAGCACCTGACGCTGGACGAAAGCGGCTGGTCGGTGCAGGTCGAATCGGTCGAGCTGCTGGGCGCCGAGCGGCTGGTGTACGGCCGCATCGGCGACGAGCAGATCATCATGCGCACCGATGAAAGCGACCATCCGCCGGTCGCGGGCGACACCGTGAAGATCGCGGCGCGCGAGGACAAGCTGCATTGGTTCGATGCCGGCTCCGGCAAGCGGGCCGACTGAACGATGCCGGCACTGATGAAACCCTGGCCCTATCCGCGCTGGATCGCGCACCGCGGCGCCGGCAGGCTGGCGCCCGAGAACACACTGGCCGCTTTCCGGCTTGGCGCGGCGCACGGCTACCGCATGTTCGAGTGCGATGCGAAGCTCAGCGCCGACGGCGTGGCCTTCCTCATGCACGACGCCACGCTCGAGCGCACCACCAACGGCCGCGGCACCGGTGGTGCGCAGCCCTGGAGCGCGCTGTCTCAGCTCGACGCCGGCGGCTGGCATTCGCGCGCCTTCGCGGGCGAACCGCTCGCCACGCTGGAGAACCTCGCGCGCTTCTGCCTGGCCAACGGCCACCTGCTCAACATCGAGATCAAGCCCACGCCGGGCACCGAGCGCGAAACCGGCGAAGCGGTGGCGCGGCTCGCAGCCCGGCTGTGGCAGGGCGCGGCCATACCGCCGCTGCTCACCTCGTTCCAGGCCGAATCGCTGGCGGGAGCGAAGGCGGTCCAGCCCGGGCTGCCGCGCGGGCTCCTGCTCGACACGCTGCGCGACGGCTGGCTGGCCGCGGCCACCGGCCTGGACTGCGCCGCGGTCGTCTGCAACCACGCGCTCTGGGACGCCGCCACCGTGGCGCAAGTACACGGCGCGGGCATGCGCGCGCTGAGCTACACCGTCAATGACGAATGGGCCGCGCGGCGGCTCATTGAACTGGGCACCGACGGCATCATCACCGATCGGGTCGACCTGTTCAGCCCGGCCGGTTGACCGCTTCCCG
Organism: Variovorax sp. V93; assembly: GCF_041154485.1. Classification (NCBI taxonomy): domain Bacteria; kingdom Pseudomonadati; phylum Pseudomonadota; class Betaproteobacteria; order Burkholderiales; family Comamonadaceae; genus Variovorax; species Variovorax sp. V93. The sequence goes on from NZ_AP028669.1 coordinate 4,303,607, forward strand.
CCGGCGCGGCCCGGCAGACACACGCTGTCACGCCCCCCGCCGCGGGCCGCAAATGGCGCCTTCTATGATGGCAGCCATGCGTTCGATCCCCCGCCTGATGGCCTTCTGCCTGGCCGCCCTGCTGCTGATGTGCGGCGCCGCGACGGCCCAGCCGGGCACCGGCGGCGTCGGCGGCACCACCGCCGCTGCTGCCGCGGCCCCGGCGCCCGAACCCACGGTGGCCGAGCTGCGCGCGCAGTTCGCCAAGATCAGCACCGATGCCGATTCCACCGGGGACCTGCGCCAGCTGCTCGCACAGATCAACGACATCGGCACACAGGCCGACAAGTTCGTTGCCGCGCGCACCGGCGAGCTGGCCGACCTGAACGCCCGCCTCGGCGAGCTCGGCAATCCGCCGGCCGCGGGCGCCACCGAAGACCCCGACATCACGCGCCAGCGCGCCCGCCTCACGAAGGAGCGCAACGCGCTGGACGCCGACATCCGGCTCGCTCGGCTGCTGGCCATCGACGTGCGGCAGCGTGCCGCCGAACTGGTGACCCAGCGCCGCGCGCTTTTCGAGGCGCAGATCACCGAGCGCGCGCCCTCGCCGCTCACTGGCGAGTTCTGGCGCGACCTGCAGGAAGCCTGGCCGAGCGACCTGGCGCGCCTGCAGGCCATGGCCTCCGACCTGCGCGACGGGTTCTCGCAGGCCATGCAGCAAGGCCCGCGCATGGCGGTGCTCTGGGCGCTGCTCCTGGCGGTGCTGTTCGCGGTGCTCGGCAACTGGGTGGCCGAGCATCTGCTGACGCGGATCGCCGCGCGGCTGCTGCCGGCGGGCCGGCTGCGGCGTTCGCTGCTGGTGATTGCCATCGTCGCGAGCCACGTGCTGCTGGTGGCCGTGGCGGCGCACGGCTTCGTGTGGGTGCTCGAGGAATACGCCACCTGGGAGCCGCAGGCACGCAAGGCGATGCGTTCGACGGCGCAGGCGCTGGTGTTCATGGCCTTCGTCATCGGGCTGGGCCGCGGGCTGCTGGCCACGCGGCGCCCGTCGTGGCGGCTGCCGCCGATACCCGACGCCATGGCCACGCGCCTGGCGCCGCTGCCTTGGCTGGTTGCGGCGGTGGCGGCGCTGGCCTGGGCACCGGTGGAGATCAACGCGCTGGTGGAAGCAAGCTTTGCAGCCGTGGTGGCCACGCACGTGCTCACGGCGCTGGTGCTCACCGCCCTGGTCGGCGCGGTGCTCCACCGGCTGAGGCCGCTGCGCGCCGATGCGCCGGACGCCGATCCGCCCGAGCGGCCGATGTGGGTGGGCCTGCTGGTGGCCTGCATCGGCGCGCTGATGGTGGCCATCTGGGTGCTGGTGGCCGTGGGCTACGTGGCGCTCGCGAGCTTCCTGGCCTCGCAGCTCACCTGGAGCGGCATCGTCGCGGCCGCCTTCTACGTGCTGTTCAAGTTTGCCGACGACGTCTTCATGGCCGGCGTGTCCTCGCGCAGCACTTTCGGCCAGCGACTGCAGAAGAGCTTCGGCTTGGCGCCGCAGACGCTCGACCAGGCGGCCACCGTGCTCTCGGGCCTGAGCCGGGTGGCACTGTTCTTCTACATGCTGATTGCACTGGCGGCGCCGCTGGGCACCGGTCCCAGCGAAGTGTTCCAGCGCAGCGGCAAGTTCGGCACCGGCGTGAAGGTGGGCGAGTTCCAGCTGGTGCCGGGCGCCATCCTGAGCGCCGTGGCCGTGGCCGTGATCGGCTTCATCGTGCTCAGGGTGTTCAAGCGCTGGCTCGCGCGCAGCTACCTGCCCAGCACGCAGTTCGAGCCGGGCATGCAGAGCTCGATCACCACGCTGCTGGGCTACGTGGGCGGCATCCTGGTGGTCGCGTTCTCGCTGTCGGCGCTGGGCATCGGCATCGAGCGCATCGCGTGGGTGGCCAGCGCGCTGTCGGTGGGCATCGGCTTCGGCCTGCAGGCCATCGTGCAGAACTTCATCTCGGGCCTCATCCTGCTGGCCGAGCAGCCGGTGAAGGTGGGCGACTGGGTGGTGCTGGGCACCACCGAGGGCGACGTGCGGCGCATCAACGTGCGTGCCACGGAGATCCAGCTCGGAGACCGCTCGACGGTGATCGTGCCGAACTCCGAGTTCATCACGAAGACCGTGCGCAACATGACGCTGACCAACGCGGAGGGCCGGGTGCTCATCCGGTTGCCGATGCCGCTGACCACCAACGCGCAGCGCGTTCGCGAGCTCATCCTGGACGCCTGCCGCGCACACGAGAGCGTGCTGGAAACGCCGGCGCCTTCGCTCACGCTCGAAGGCATCGAGGGTGGCCTGCTCATCTTCCAGGCCATTGCCTATGTGCCGAGCCCGCGCCTGGCGGGCAGCGTGCGCAGCGACCTGCTGTTCACGATCCTGGAGCGGCTGGACGCGGAGCAGCTGCCGCTGATGCCGTATGCGGCGCCGCCTGCGCCAATGCCTGCGTCCGTGCCCGCGCCGGACGCCGCGGACGGCGCCGGCCCGGCCGCCGCCACCCCGGCCGCCTAGGCGCCGCACCGATCGTCCAAGCAGCGGGCGAATGCCCGCGCTGATCGATCAATTGTCCGGAGGCTCCCAAACCAACAATCAGCCATGAGCAGGCGTGCTGTCGCCAACGCTCGCCCGGAGCATCAATGGCTGAAGAAAGCGACCTCGAAAAAACCGAACCCGCCTCACCGCAGCGCCTCGAAAAGGCGCGCGAGCAAGGGGACGTGGCGCGGTCGCGCGAGCTCGCGACCTTCGTGCTGCTGGGCACCGCCGTCGCCGGCCTGTGGCTCACGGCCGATTCGCTGGGCGCCACCCTGCGCGGCGCACTGGCCCAGGGGATGCACTTCGACCGCGCCGCGGCATTCGACCCTTCCCACATGCTGGCGCGCGCCGGGCTCATGGGCCAGCAGGCGCTGCTCGCGCTTGCGCCGCTGTTCGGCATGATGCTGGTGGCAGCCCTGGCGGCGCCGCTGATGCTCGGCGGCTGGCTGCTCTCGGCCAAGGCCCTGGCGCCCAAGTTCAGCAAGCTCGATCCGGTGGCCGGCGTGGGCCGCATGTTTTCCGCGCAGGCCCTGTCGGAGCTGTTCAAGGCGCTGGCCAAGTCGCTGCTGATCGGCGGCGTGGCCTGGCTGGTGATCATGGGCAACGTGGACGAGGTCTCGGCACTGATGGCACAGTCGGAGCGCGCCGCGCTGCCGCAGATGATCGTGCTGGTGGCGCACAACTGCGCACTGATCGCCTCCGCGCTGTTCCTGGTGGCGCTGGTCGACGTTCCCTACCAGCTGTGGAGCTACCACCGCAAGCTGCGCATGTCGCGCGAAGACCTGCGCCAGGAGCACAAGGAAAGCGAGGGCGATCCGCACGTCAAGGCGCAGATCCGCCGCCAGCAGCAGCAGGTGGCGCGCCGGCGGATGATGTCCGAGGTGCCGAAGGCCGACATCGTGGTGACCAACCCCACGCACTTCGCGGTGGCGCTCAAGTATGTGGACCACGACATGCGCGCACCGCGCGTGGTGGCCAAGGGCAGCGACCTGATGGCCGCGCGCATCCGCGAGATCGCGCGCGAGAACAAGGTGGCGATCCTCGAGGCACCGCCGCTCACGCGCGCACTCTTCAAGCACACCCGGCTCGGCGACGAGATCCCGGCCGGCCTCTACACCGCGGTGGCCGAGGTGCTGGCCTGGGTCTACCAGCTCAAGCGCTGGCAAAGCGAAGGCGGTGAAGCGCCGCGCACGCCGGCCGACCTGCCGATCCCCGAATCGCTCGAATACTCGCCGAAGGCCGCCGCCGCATGAACGCCATGGCCACGCTCACGCGCCTGCAGGCGCAGCTGTTCTCCGGCAGCCAGTGGAAGGGCCTTGCCGGCCCCATCCTGATCGTGCTGATCCTGAGCATGATGGTGCTGCCGCTGCCGCCCTTCCTGCTGGACCTGCTGTTCACCTTCAACATCGCGATGTCGGTGATGGTGCTGCTGGTGAGCATGTACACCATGAAGGCGCTGGACTTCGCGGCCTTCCCGGCCGTGCTGCTGTTCTCGACGCTGCTGCGCCTGTCGCTCAACGTGGCCTCCACGCGCGTGGTGCTGATGCACGGCCACACCGGGCCGGACGCGGCGGGCAAGGTGATCGAGGCCTTCGGCCACTTCCTGGTGGGCGGCAACTTCGCGGTCGGCGTGATGGTGTTCATCATCCTGGTGCTGATCAACTTCATGGTCATCACCAAGGGCGCGGGACGCATCGCCGAGGTCGGCGCGCGCTTCATGCTCGACGCCATGCCGGGCAAGCAGATGGCGATCGACGCCGACCTGAACGCCGGCCTGATCGGCGAGGAGGTGGCGCGCAAGCGCCGCCAGGAAGTCGCGCAGGAAGCCGACTTCTACGGCTCGATGGACGGCGCCAGCAAGTTCGTGCGCGGCGACGCGATTGCCGGCCTGCTGATCATGGTGATCAACATCATCGGCGGGCTGGTGGTGGGCATGCTGCAGCACGGGCTGGACTTCGGCACCGCCGGCACGACCTACACGCTGCTGGCCATCGGCGACGGCCTGGTGGCGCAGATTCCGGCGCTGGTGATCTCGACCGCCGCGGGCGTGATCGTCTCGCGCGTCACCACCGACGAAGACGTGGGCCGCCAGCTGACCGGCCAGCTGTTCTCCAACCCGCAGGTGCTGTTCCTCACGGCCGGCCTGATCGGCCTGATGGGGATGATCCCCGGCATGCCGAACCTGGCCTTCCTGCTGATCGCGGGCGGCCTGGCGTGGCTCGGCCGGCGCATGCTCGGACGCGCGCCGCAGGCCGCTGCCGAACAGGCCGCCGCAGCCCAGGCCGCGGCCATGCCGTCGGCCGAGGCGCCCGAAGCCACCTGGGACGACGTGGCGCTGGTCGACCCGCTCGGCATGGAGGTCGGCTACCGGCTGATCCCGCTGGTGGACCAGACGCAGAACGGCGAACTGCTGGGCCGCATCAAGAGCATCCGCAAGAAGGTGGCGCAGGAGATCGGCTTCCTGGCGCCAGTGGTCCACATCCGCGACAACCTGGAAATCCCGCCCAACACCTACGTGATCAGCCTGAAGGGCGTCGAGATCGGCCGCGGCGAGGCTTTCCCCAACCAGTGGATGGCCATCAACCCCGGCCAGGTGAGCGGCACCCTGCTCGGCACGCCGACGCAGGACCCGGCCTTCCACCTGCCCGCGGTGTGGATCGACGGCAGCCTGCGCCAGGAGGCTCAGGTGCTCGGCTACACGGTGGTCGATGCCTGCACGGTCATGGCCACGCACCTGAACCACCTGATCCAGACCCACGCCGCCGAGCTGCTCGGCCGCCAGGAAGTGCAGCAGCTGCTCGACCAGATCGGCAAGACCGCGCCCAAGCTCACCGAGGACCTGGTGCCCAAGATCATCTCGCTGAGCACGCTGCACAAGGTGCTGCAGAACCTGCTCGACGAAGAGGTGCCGATCCGCGACATGCGCACCATCCTCGACGTGATGGCCGAGCACGCGCCCACCGTCAAGGACGCCGCCGAACTCACCTCGCTCACGCGCCTGGCGCTTGGCCGCGCGATCACGCAGCAGCTGTTCCCGGGCGATTCCGAACTGCAGGTGATCGGCCTGGACGGCGCGCTCGACGGCGTGCTGCAGCAGGCGCTCACCAACAACAACGGCATCGAGCCGGGGCTTGCCCACAGCCTCATGCAGCAGACCCGCGCGGCCATCGCGCGCCAGGAACAGCTGGGCCTGGCGCCGGTGCTGGTCGTCCAGCATTCGCTGCGCGTGCTGCTCTCGCGCTTCCTGCGCCGCAGCTTCCGCCAGCTCAAGGTTCTCTCGCATGCAGAGATTCCTGACACCCGCCACATCAAGATCACCGCCACCATCGGAGGAAGAGTTTGAACATCCCGACAGACGTCCGCACCAGCGCGCGCAAGTTCGTCGCGCCCACCAGCCGGGAAGCGCTGCGCCTCGCGCGCCAGGCGCTCGGCGACGAAGCCATCGTGCTGACCAACCGCGTGACCGCCGAAGGCGTGGAGATCGTGGCCATGGTGCAGGAGGACGTGGAGGAAGTGCGCGCGAGCGCGGCCGCCGCGCCGCCGGCACCCCAGCCATTGCCGGCCGCCATGGCGGCTCCCACGCCCGCCTTTGCCTCCATCGCAGCGCCTGCCGCAGCCCCCGCCCCCCTGGCCGCAGACAGCGTGCTCGGCGAACTCCATTCGATGCGCTGCATGATCGAGGAGCAGCTCGCCGGCGTGGCATGGAACGAGAAGCAGCGGCGCGATCCGATGCGCGGGCGCCTGCTGCGCACGCTGCTGGGCGCCGGCTTCAGCGCCCGCCTCTCCAAGGCCATGCTGGAGCACCTGCCCACGGGCCAGAGCTACGTCCAGGGCATGGCCTTCGTGCGCTCCGAACTGATCCGCACGCTGCCGGTGCACGAGGACGAGGACGCGCTGCTGGCGCAGGGCGGCGTCTATGCGCTGATGGGCCCCACCGGCGTCGGCAAGACCACCACCACGGCCAAGCTCGCGGCGCGCTGCGTGATGCGCTTCGGCGCGGACAAGCTCGCGCTCGTCACCACCGACAGCTACCGCATCGGCGCCTATGAGCAGTTGCGCATCTACGGCCAGATCCTCAACGTGCCGGTCTACGCCGTGAAGGACGCGGCCGACCTGCACCTGGTGCTGCAGGACCTGCAGGGCAAGCACATGGTGCTGATCGATACCGTCGGCATGAGCCAGCGCGACCGCGCCGTGTCCGACCAGATCGCGATGCTCTGCAGCAGCCAGCGGCCGGTGAAGCGGCTGCTGCTGCTCAACGCCACGAGCCATGGCGACACGCTCAACGAGGTGGTGCACGCCTACCGGCACGGCAGCGGCAGCGATCTCGCGGGCTGCATCTTCACCAAGGTCGACGAGGCCACGCATCCCGGCGCGCTGATCGACACGGTGATCCGCCACCGCCTGCCGGTGCACTACGTCTCCAGCGGCCAGAAGGTGCCCGAGAACCTGATGCGCGCCGACCGCGCGCAGCTGGTGGACAGTGCGTTCCAGGCCAACAGCCGCAGCGCGCTGTTCGTGCCCGGCGAAGGCGACCTGCAGGACGGATCGGCGAATGCCGAGGCTTCCGCGGCCCACGCGGAGGCCGAACGCCAGCGGCTGCAGTACCGGCAGCTGATCCGCGCCATGGCGCACGACGCGCAGGAAGTGGCCGCCGCGGCCTCGGCACTCGCGGCCGCGCCGCTCGGATTCGAGCAGGCGCGCACGCTCTGGCGGATGGCCGCCGACGAGAACGTGAGCCACAAGGCGGTGCTGCAGGCGCTCATGGCACATGCGGCGAGCGAGATCGGCGCCAGCTGCGACACCCACGTGCTGGCGCTCAGCGGCCAGGTCGGGCTCAAGTCCGACGAAGGCGGCGATGCCTACCAGTGCCAGGGCAGCCTGCTGCTGTCCGACCGCGGCGGGCAGCCGCTCGCGGCGCCCAACCAGTGGCTCTCGACCACCGCGACCCGCAACCCCGCCGACCCCACGCGCAAGCCCGGCGTGCGGCAGGTGCAGTGGCTGCGCCAGCAGGACTTCGGCAAGGCCGTGGTGCACATGCTGCCGCGGCTGCCCGCGGCCGAGCTCATGCTGCAGTGGCAGGTGCAGCGCCAGCAATGGATGGCGCGCGCGCCGGGCTCCACGGCGGTGACCGATCCGCGCACCGGCGAATACGCCACGCTGACCGGCCTGGACTTCGATTTCGGCGATGCGTGCGCCGTGGTCTTCAAGGGCCGCGCCGCGCTGCAATCGGTGGCCGAGGCGCGCGTCACGCTGCGCACCGACGGCGGCCTGCCCGGCCTGCGCTGCATTGCCACGCGCCTGACCGATGCGCGCAGCCACAAGGTGCTGGCTCAAAGCTACGCGCTCACCAACATCGGCCGCGACATCGCGCCGCAGCAGCTCGCGCAGTGGCAGGGCTGGGCCGCCGAGGCCGAGCCCTGCCTGCGCCTGCTGCGCCAGGGCCTCTCGGTGCTGGGCGGGCTTGGCGAGGCGGGCGATCCGCACATGATGAAGCGCCTGCTCATCGCAGGCCAGGTGACCACCACCGTCTGGCGCCTGCAGCAGGCCGGCGGCGACTGGGCCGGCCGCACCCGCGCGCTGCTGTCGCAGCTGACCGGCCGGCCCGCGCGGCCCGGCCGCCCCGTGTCGGGCAACGTGCTGTACGCCGGCGTGGGCAAGCTGTTCTTCCTGCTGGAGGCGCTGGACACGTGAGCAAGCTGGTGTCGGATCAAGCCGATGGGCTGCGGCGGCTGCTGGCGCAGTCGTCCGCACGCATCATCGCGATCGCAAGCATGGGCAACCGCCCGGGCGCCACCACGGCGGCCATGAACCTGGGCGCCGCGCTGGCCCACATGGGCAAGGACGTGCTGCTGCTCGACGAGCACGGGCCGGGGCCGGATACGGCGTGTGCCGCATGGGCCGCCGATCCGCTCGGAACGCTGGGCGACGTCGCCTCGCAGCGGCTGACCTCCGAAGGCGCCGCCGCGCGCACCGAGTGCGGCGTGCATGTGCTGCCGGCGCCGCTCGGCGGCCAGCCCGACCACACCGACCCGCGCCTGCTGTGGGACGGCAGCATGATCCTGGTCGACGCGGCGCTCGACGCCGTCGGCAACCTGTCGCCGCTCGCGCGGCTGGCGGACGAGCTGGTGGTGGTGCTGCAGCCCCACCCGGCTTCCATCACCGCCACCTATTCGGGCATCAAGCGGCTGCACTATGCGCACGCGCTGCGGCAGCTTCGCCTGCTGGTCAATGGGGTGGCCGACCCCGAAGCCGCGCGCCAGACCATGGCCAACCTGGTCGACACCGGCAGCCGCTACCTGGCGGTCTCCATACAGCCGGCCGGCTGGGTCCGCGCCGATCCGCACCTGGCCGATGCCAGGCGCCTCGCCCGCACCGTGGTGGAGGCCTTCCCGGCCAGCCCGGCGGCCGTGGATTTCCGCGTCATCGCCGCCGCCGTTGCGCAGTGGCCCTGGCGCCCGGCCGTGCGGCCGCAGGACACCCGCACCGCGCTCTGGCGGCCCGAGGCGCTGGCAGCGGAGCCGGAATCGGCTGTGGCACAAGAGGAAGAAAGGGGCGGCCGTGTACACCGCGCAGGGAACCTTTGAGAAGTCCCACCTGCTGAAGCAGCACCAGCCGATGGTGCGCCGCATGGCGCTCCAGATGCTGGCCAAGCTGCCCGCCAGCGTGGAGCTCGACGACCTGATCCAGGCCGGCATGATCGGCCTGCTCGACGCGTCCACGCGCTACCAGGACAACCGCGGCGCGCAGTTCGAGACCTTCGCCAGCCAGCGCATCCGCGGCGCCATGCTCGACGAACTGCGCGCGAACGACTGGGGCTCGCGCGGCCTGCGCCAGTCGGCGCGCAAGGTGGAACAGGCGATCCAGGCGCTGGAGCACCGGCTGGGCCGCTCCGCCAGCGAAGGAGAGATCGCCAAGGAACTGAAGATGGAGCTGGACGACTACCAGTCGCTGCTGCAGGACATCCAGGGCTGCCAGCTGCTCTACGTGGAAGACTTCGCGCAGGACGGCGAGGCCGAAAACCCCTGGCTCGAGCGGCAGGCGCACAACGACGGCCGGCTGGGCGGCGACGATCCGCTCGCGCAGCTGCTCGAGGCGGGTTTCCGGAATGAGCTCGTCGACGCGATTGCCGCGCTGCCCGAGCGCGACCAGCTGCTGCTGAACCTGTACTACGAGGAAGAGCTGAACCTGCGCGAGATCGGCGCGATCCTCGAGGTGACCCAGTCGCGCGTGTGCCAGCTGCACAGCCAGGCGATCAGCCGGCTGCGGGCGAAGTTGAAGGATTCGCTTTAGGGATCTTGCCGATGGCTCGATGCGCCGGGCGCGCCTCCCCCGAGCTGCTCGGCAAGCCCGACGATGATGCCCTCGGGCCCGCGGATGTAGGCGAGGCGGTAGCTTTCCTCGTACTGCATCTCGCCAATGATCTCGGCCCCGTGGGCGCGCATGCGCGCGACCATGGCGTCGATGTCATCGACGGCGAACATGATGCGGCGGATGCCCAGCGTGTTCACCGGCGGGTCCACCGGACCAAACCTGATCGCGCCGGGCGTGTGGAACTTGTCCAGCTCGATGCCCTGTCCATCGGGCGTCCGCAACATCGCCAGGGTGGCGCGGACATCCTTGAGCCCGATCAGTTGTCCGATCAAAGGCCCTTCCACCGTCGTTTCGCCCTCGAGCTTGAGGCCCAGTTCGATGAAGAACGCCTTGGTCGCCTCAAGGTCGTCGACAACGACAAGAACGTTGTCCATGCGTTTGAGCGTCATATCCTTCTTCCTCTCCTCAGTGTGGAGCGCGAGTTGGAGGCCATTCGACCGAAAGCCGCGGCCACCGCTCGCCGAACCGTTTCGCCTCAACCCGCTGCCGGTAGGTTGCAGCACTCGCCCGCAGGGGGTTGTGCCGGACGCGCAGCTCGAACAGGTCATCGAGTCCATGCGGCGCGACCACGCCCAGCGATTCATCCTCGTTCAGCCAGACGCCGACGCAGGTTGCAAATTCCGGCCAGGTCGCAACGCCTTCTTCCAAGGATGCAAGGGGGGGCACCACCTGGCCGAGGGCGGCGGCAAGCCAGCGGTGCACGCCCGCCTGGTTCGTCACCTCCCAGTGAAAGCCCGGCATGGTCGAACGAAGCCGGGCCTCGAGGTTGGCATCGTGCTCCGGACCAGCCTCCGCGTCGAAGTAGACGACATCCAGGTCTTCGGCGGCCGAGCGCCGTTCGAAGCCGTGAAGCGTGTCCCACACCAGGGACCGGATGGCGCCGGCGCCAATGCACCAGGACCGCAGTCCGAGCGAGCGCACGGCCCGCAGTGCGGCCATCAACTCGTCCGATGCGGCCACCATGGCGGCAAGCCTCTGCGCGTGGTCTGCCCTGGGGCTGGAAGTCATGCCCCGATGGTAAGCCGGCAGACCCGCGCAGCCTCAGAACCCGAGGCTCTCCAGCAGGTCGTCCACCTGCGCCTGGCCCGTCACGGCCTCCGGGTTGCCCGGCACCACCTGCGGGCCGTTCTGCAGGCTGCTGGCTTCGGCCTCGTGGCGTTTCTCGGCGTGCTTGTCGAGATGCGAGTTGTCGATCAGCACCTGCAGCAGCTGGGTCTCGACGTCGTTGACCACTTCCATCATCTTCTTGATGACCTGGCCCGTGAGGTCCTGGAAGTCCTGCGCCATCAGGATCTCGATCAGCTGCGTGTTGATGGCCCCGGCCTTCTGCGGCACGTCCTGCAGGTAGCCCCGCGTATCCATCACGAGCTGGCGCGCATGGTCCAGCTCGACCGGGTTGGCGAACCATTCGTCCCAGCGCCGGCTCAGCCCCTTGGCATTGCTGGCAAGGTCTTCCTGCAGCGGCTGCGCCAGGTCGATGGCGTTGAGCGCGCGGTGCGCCGCCCGCTCGGTCATGGAGGCGATGTAGCCCAGGCGGTCGCGCGCATCGGGAATGGCTTGCGCGGCCTTGGCAACCTGCTTGTCCAGGCCCAGCTCGCGCAGGCCCTCGCGCAACTGCCGGGTCAGCTGCCCGATGCGCCCGAGCAACTCTTCGGCCGTGTTCCCGTGCTCCGCGGGTTCGAGCGCTGCGTGTGTCATGTCAGGCCGCCTCTTTCTGGAGCTTCTCGAAGATCTTGGTGATCTTTTCCTCGAGCGTGGCCGCCGTGAAGGGCTTGACCACGTAGCCGTTGGCGCCGGCCTGCGCGGCCGCGATGATGTTTTCCTTCTTGGCCTCGGCCGTGACCATCAGCACCGGCAGTTTGGCCAGTTCGGGGTCGGCGCGGATGGTCTGCAGCATGGTGAGGCCGTCCATGTTGGGCATGTTCCAGTCCGACACCACGAAGCCGAAGTTGCCGCCGCGCAGCTTCTCGATGCCGGCCGCGCCGTCCTCGGCCTCGTCGACGTTGAGGAACTCGAGTTCCTTCAACAGGTTGCGCACGATGCGCCGCATGGTCGGGAAGTCGTCCACGACCAAAATTTTGATGCTCTTGTCAATCACGATTCTTCAACTCCAACAGTTCGTTTTTCAAACCCGGTTCGTGCGTTCGCCGAAGGTGCGCAGATGGGCCAGCACGCGGCGCCCCATCTCTGCCAGCGGCGCCACCTCGTCGGCGGCGCCCAATGCGATGGCCTCGCGCGGCATGCCGAAGACCACGCAGCTGGCCTCATCCTGCGCGAAGGTGTAGGCACCGGCCTGCTTCATGCGCAGCAGGCCTTCGGCGCCGTCCCGGCCCATGCCCGTGAGGATCATTCCGATCGCGTTCTTGCCGGCGTGCCTGGCGGCCGAATCGAACAGCACGTCGATCGAGGGCCGGTGGCGGTTCACCGGCGGCTCCTGGTCGAGCTGCGCCACGTAGTTGGCGCCGCTTCGCCCGAGCGACAGGTGAAAGCCGCCGGGCGCGATGTAGGCATAGCCCGGCAGCACGCGCTCGCCATGCTCGGCTTCCTTCACGGTGATACGGCACAGGCCGTTCAGGCGCTGCGCGAACGAGCGCGTGAAGCCGGCCGGCATGTGCTGTGCAATGAGCACCGCGGGCGCATCGGGCGGCAGCGGCAGCAGCACCTCGCGGATGGCCTCGGTGCCGCCGGTGGAGGCGCCGATGATGACGAGCTTCTCGGTGCTCAGGAGCGGGCTGCGCAGCAGCGGCTCCTGCGGGTTGCTGTCTGCCGCGCCCTTGGCCGAGGCGCCGTGCCGGCCCGGCAGCAGCCGCGCCGCGGCGGCCGTGCGGATCTTGCCGGCGATGAGCTCGGTGTATTGCAAGAGGCCATCGCGCACGCCGAGCCGCGGCTTGGTCACGAAATCGATCGCACCCAGCTCCAGCGCGCGCAGCGCGATCTCCGAGCCGCGCTCGGTCAGCGACGACACCATGACCACCGGCATTGGCCGCAGGCGCATGAGCTTCTCGAGGAATTCGAGGCCGTCCATGCGCGGCATCTCGACGTCGAGCGTGAGCACGTCGGGGTTCGTCAGCTTGATGAGGTCGCGCGCCTGCAGCGGATCGGCCGCGGTGCCGACCACCGTCATGTCGGCCTGGCTGTTGATGATCTCGGTCATCACGCTGCGGATCAGCGCCGAGTCGTCGACGCAAAGTACCTTGATTTTCTTCATGCGATCCAGCTTCCCTTGCCATATGTGGCGGACCATTTGCGCAGCAGTTCGCCTTCGTCGCGCTGGACCGCCTGGATGTCGACCGGCGCGCGCAGCTTGCGCACCACCGCCTTGCCGCTCTCAGGCAGCAGGCACACGCGGCGCGCATGCAGGCCGCGCAGGTCCTGCGCAGCGACGGCGATGCGCTGCTTCTCGAGGTAGCGCAGCACGAAATCGGCGTTGCGCCCGCCGATGTTGAGCATGGTCATGTTCGCCAGCACCGCGGCGCCGCCGAAGACCTTGGCCTTGAGCCGCTCGCGGCGCGCGCCCGCGCGCAGCAGCTCGGCGATCAGCACGTCCATGGCATGGGCGCCGTAGCGCATGGCGCCGGCCTGCTCGCGCGAGCCCGCCTCGGCGTCGTCGGGCAGCATGAAGTGGTTCATGCCCGCCACGCCCGCCTCCACGTCGGTGATGCAGGCGGCCACGCAGGAGCCCAGCACCGTGGTCAAGAGGACGCCGGCATCGGTCACGTAGTACTCCGCCGGCAGCAGCTTGACCGCGGCGCAATCGAAGTCGCGGTCGAAGTAGTGGTGCGTGGCCACCGAACCCGGCACGGCCGCGGGCAGGAAGCCCTTCTGCGCAGCGAGGTTCGTGTTCATTGGCGTACCTTCGTGCTTCGCACTGCGGTGCGAGCTTGCTTGGGGCGGCCCGGCGCTGCGCTCATGCACGCGCCTTGCCCAGCGCGTACACCGTCTGCCCGACCGTCTTGAAGCTCTGGTTGACCAGCGAGGCGTTCTCCGAATGCCCCGCGAACAGCAGGCCGTGCGGCTTGAGCAGCGGCATGAAGCGGTCGAGCAGCTTCTTCTGCGTGGGCTTGTCGAAATAGATCATCACGTTGCGGCAGAAGATCGCGTCCACCGGCTCCTTCACGGGCCATGAGGCATCGAGCAGGTTGAGCCGCGAGAACTTGACCATGGCAGCCACCTCGGGGCGCACCCGCACCTTGCCGGCGTTCGCACCCGTGCCCTTGTTGAAGAAGCGCCGCAGGCGGTCGGTCGACATGCGGTTGACCTGCTCCATCGTGAAGACGCCGGCCGACGCGCGGGCCAGCACCGCGGTGTCGATGTCGGTGGCAATCACGCGCGCTGCGCTCGCACGCTCGCCGAGCGCCTCCATCAGCGTGATCGCGATCGAATAGGGCTCTTCGCCGGTCGATGCGGCCGCGCACCACACGGTGGGCGGCTGGGCGCACTTGCGCGCCAGTTCCGCGAGCACCGGAAAGTGGTGCGCCTCGCGGAAGAACGAAGTCAGGTTGGTGGTCAGCGAGTTGATGAACAGCTGCCACTCCTGGCCGTCGCGACTGTCTTCCAGCATGGCCAGGTAGGCCGAAAACTCGGGCAGCCCGAGCTCGCGCAACCGGCGCGAGAGCCGGCTGTACACCATCTGCCGCTTGTGCTCGCCCAGCGCGATGCCGGCGCGCCGGTGGATGAGCGTGCGAATGCGCGAAAAATCGCTGTCGGTGAAAAGAAATTCGGAGGTCATGCGCGCGTCTCGCTAGGCGGCTTCGGCCGGGATCACGTCCTGCGACCAGGCCAGTGCCGACAGGTGTGCGGCATTCACCTGGCCGGCGCTCAGCAGCAGCGCTTCCGCCAGGCGCGCCGCCTCGCCGGTGTCCAGTTCGCAGGCCTCGGCCAGCGAGAGGAAGGGGCCGTACACGCCGCCGCGCGTGAGGATGGCCTGCTGGACCGAATCGGAAAGCTGCACCTTGTTCAGCACCTCCTGCATCGGAATGCCCAGCAGCTGGTCGATCAGCGAGAACATGCCCACCACGAACAGGTTGTCCGACTCGCCCCGCGGCAGCATGATCTCGCCCATCAGCTCGACGAAGCGGCCGCGCATGATGGCCCTCTTCATCATGAAGGGCGGGCTGCCCATGGGGTTGCTGGTGGCCAGCAGCAGCGAGAGCCAGCGGAACAGCGGCGAATAGCCGAGCATCGTCACCGCGTGGTGCAGCGAATGGATCTCGACGCCGGCCCCCACGGCCGGTGAATTCATGTGGCGCAGCAGCCGGTAGGTGAGCGCGGCATCGCGCTTGAGGGCGGCCTCGATCTCGCGCAGGTCCTCGTTGCGCTGGATCATCTGCAAGAGCCGCATGATCAGCACCGACTCGGGCTGCAGCGCATGGCTGCCGGTGCTCGCTGCAGGCGGCGGCAGGCCGCAGTTCGGATCGGCGAACACGTCGACGCGGCGGGCAGCGCAGGCTTCGAAGTCTTTCCACGAGGCCATGCGCGTGGCGATCGGCTGGATCGGCATGTGGTCGGGCTGCTCCTTGCCGCGCGCGGCCGCCACCAGCAGGGGATCGCCGGCACCCACGTCGAAATGGCTCACCAGGCCGAGCAGTTCGGGATCTTCCGGCAGCGCATTGGCGCGGCACAGCATGAAGCTGAACCCCTGCTCGTGCAGGAAGTGCAGGATCGGCCGCAGCTCCTCGTTGGCCAGGTCGCCGAGCTCCAGGCAGAGCACGGTGAACTCGGGCGGCAGCGATTGCAGCGCGCCCAGCGCCAGCGATTCGGCATTCACGTCGAAGAACAGTTCGCTGCGCCCCAGCCGCCACGGCGTGTCCGGCGGGTTGAGGTGCTCGGTCACGCAGGCCACGAGCGACTTGAACTGGCTGATCGCATCCGGCGCTTCTTCGGGCCTGGCAGCCGCGCGCCAGTCGAGCTTGTAGCCTGCGACGCGCTTGTGCGCATCGAGCAGCAAGGTGTAGGCCACAAAGCCCTCTGCATTGCGCGGAGCCGCCAGGCCCAGGGCCGCTTCGGCTGCCGGCGTTTCCTCGGCCGTGGCGCGCCGGAAAAAATCAAAACGCATTGCATCGTCTCCGTGGGGTTGTATCCGTCAGGCCGCGACCGGCTCCGCGCGCGCCGCACGGGCCAGCACGGTGGCACGCTCCACGTGCGCGCGCTGGATGCGCGGCATGGCATCCACGTCGATGATGAAAGCCACGCTGCCGTCGCCCAGGATCGTCGCGGCCGAGATGCCCGGCACCTTGCGGTAGTTGGTCTCCAGGTTCTTGACCACCACCTGGTGCTGGCCGAGCAGCTCGTCCACCAGGAGTGCGAAGCGCGTCTCGCCAGCCTGCACGATCACCAGGATGCCCTGGGTCGGGTCGGTCTGCGCGCCGGCCACGTCGAACACGCCGTGCAGCTCGATCAGCGGCAGGTACTCCCCGCGCACCTTGATCACGTGGCCGTCGCTGGTGATCGAATGCAGGTGCTCGGTGCGCGGCTGCAGCGACTCGATCACGTAGCTCAGCGGCAGGATGTAGGCCTCGCTGCCCACCTTGACCGACATGCCGTTGAGGATGGCCAGCGTGAGCGGCAGCACGATGCGGGTGGTGGTGCCCCAGCCCTCGCGCGAGCTGATCTCCACGTGCCCGCCCATCTCCTGGATGTTGCGCTTGACCACGTCCATGCCGACGCCGCGCCCCGAGATGTCGGTGACCTGCTCGGCCGTGGAGAAGCCGGGCGCGAAGATCAGCTGCCACACCTCGTCGTCGGGCATGGTGTCGGTCACGGGCAGGCCCTGCTGCATGGCCTTGGCGAGGATCTTCTGGCGGTTCAGGCCCGCGCCGTCGTCGCTGACCTCGATCACGATGTTGCCGCCATGGTGCTGTGCCGACAGCAGCAGCTGCCCTTCGGCTTCCTTGCCCTTGGCGATGCGCTGTGCCGGCGTCTCGATGCCGTGGTCCAGGCTGTTGCGCACCAGGTGGGTGAGCGGATCGATGATGCGTTCGATCAGGCCCTTGTCGAGCTCGGTCTCCTTGCCGAAGGTGTCCAGGCGCACCTCCTTGCCGAGCTTGGCGCTGACGTCGCGGATCACGCGCGGAAAGCGGCTGAAGACGTAGTCCATCGGCATCATGCGGATCGACATCACCGATTCCTGCAGGTCGCGCGCATTGCGCTCCAGGTGGCCGAGGCCGCTCAGGAAGCGCTCGCACTCCACCGGATCGAGCATGGTGGCGGCCTGCGTGAGCATGGACTGCGTGATCACCAGCTCGCCCACCAGGTTGATGAGCTGGTCGACCTTTTCCACGTCGACGCGGATCGAGCTCGAATCCTTGGCGCCCGCTGCGGCAGCCGGAGAAGACGCCGGCCTGGACGCCGGGCCGGCCGGCGCTGGAGCGGGCTGCGATGCCGCGGCCGCCGGTGCGGCTGGCGCGGCGGCAATGGGCGCGGCCGCAGGAGCCGCATCGCCAGCAGGCTCGGCCGTGATCTCGATCTGCGACTCGTCGATGACGAAGCAGCACACGGCCACGATGTCGTCGGGCGCGCAGCTGGTGTCGAGAAGCACCGTGAGCTGGTCGCCGCTGCGCGTACGCGACAGCAGCTTGCCGAGGTTGCCGAGCTCGTCGGCGAGCAGCTCGCATTCGCTGTCGGACAGGCGCGAGAACCGGATGCGCAGCGCCCCGCCCGACGCGGACACCGCGGCGGCGGAAGCAGCGGGCACGGCGGCGGGCGCGGGTGCGGGTGCCGGTGCAGGCGCGGCCTGCGCACCGTCGCTCTCCAGCGCCAGCTGGCGCAGCACCTCGCAGATGTGCGCCACGCGCTCGGGGTCGGGTTCGTTCTCGGCCTGGTAGGCCATCAGTTGTTCTTGCAAGGCGTCCTTCGTTTCCAGGAATGAATCGATCATCGAGCGGCTCAGCGTCAGCTGGCCGTGGCGCGCGCGGTCCAGCAGGGTTTCCAGAAGGTGGGTGGTGTCGGTCAGCGCGACGAAGCCGAAGGTGGCCGCGCCGCCCTTGATCGAATGCGCGGCACGGAAGATGGCGTTGAGCTGCTCGCTGTCGGGCGCCTCGGCGTCCAGCTCGAGAAGCAGCTGCTCCATCTGCGCCAGAAGCTCGACGGCTTCGACGAAAAATGCCTGTGTGAACTGACTGAGATCCATCGTTGCTCCGAACCGGCGTGCATGCGTGCCGGCGTCAATGTCTTTAAGGGTGCGTGGGTGCCGGCGATCCTTTGACGGTCACCTTCAGGTTGTCTGCGGGGGCGAAGAGCGGCGGCTGCGAAGCCTTCGACTTTGCGGGCCGGAGGGCGCCGGCAGTGCCGCCGCCGCCGCTGTTCTCGTGCTCGATCTGCTGCTGCGTGCGGTGGTTGAGCAGGATGATGCTGATGCGCCGGTTGATCGGGTTGCGCGGATTGCTGCGGTCCAGGTGCATGCTGTCGGCCAGGCCGACCACGCGCAGCACCTTGTTCTCGGCCATGCCGCCCATGACCAGCTCGCGCCGTGAGGCGTTGGCCCGGTCGGCCGACAGCTCCCAATTGCCGTAGGAGCGGTCGCCGTTGCTGTAGACGAAGGCATCGGTGTGGCCCGACAGCGTGATCTTGTTGGGCAGCTCGTTGAGCGTGGGCCCGAGCTCGCGCAGGATGGCGCGCATATGCGGCACCACCTGCGCGCTGGCCAGGTCGAACATCGGGCGGTTCTCGTTGTCGACGATCTGCAGGCGCAGGCCCTCGGTCGTGATGTCGATCAGGATCTGCGAGCGGAACTGGCGGAACACCGGGCTGTTCTCGATGAGCTTGTCCAGCCGCTCCTTCATGCTGGCCAGGCGGTCCGCGTCGGCGTCGTCCTCGGCGTCGGCGCGCTGCACCTCGCCGTCGATCCGCGCGCTCGGGTCCATGCCGCCGCCGGGCACCACGCTGATGCTGGTGCTGCTCTTCTCGCCGCCGCTGAGCGCCACCTTCAGCGGCATGCGGAAGTGCTCGGCGATGCCCTCGCGCTGCTTGGGCGAGGTATTGGACAAGAGCCACATCACGAGGAAGAACGCCATCATGGCGGTCATGAAGTCCGCATAGGCGATCTTCCACCCGCCGCCGTGCCCGCCGCCTCCATGGGCGGCGACGCGCCTGACCACGACCCTGTGCTTTTCCGTGCTCATGACGATGCGCCGCGCCGCTCAGCGCGCCTTGACTTCGCGCACGTGGCTGTCCAGCTCGGTGAAGCTGGGCCGCTCGGTCGAGAACAGCACCTTGCGGCCGAACTCCACCGCCAGCTGCGGCGCGTAGCCGTTGAGGCTGGCGAGCAGCGTGACCTTGGCGCACTGGTACAGCTTCATGCCCTCGGACACCTTCTGGTCGATCAGCGAAGCCAGCGGCGAGACGAAGCCGTAGGCCAGCAGCACGCCAAGGAAGGTGCCCACCATGGCGTGCGCGATGAGCGCGCCCATTTCCGCGGGCGGCAGGTCGGCCGAGCCCAGCGCATGCACCACGCCCATCACGGCCGCGACGATGCCCAGCGCAGGCAGCGCATCGCCCACGCGCGAGAGGCTGTGCACGGGCATCTCGGCCTCGTGCTTGATGGTCTCGATCTCGTGGTCCATCAGCGCCTCGATCTCGAATGCGTCGGTATTGCCGCTGATGACCAGCCGCAGGTAGTCGCACAGGAACTCCATCACGCCGGCATCGGCCAGGATCTCGGGGTAGCGGCTGAAGATCTGGCTCTGCGCCGGGTCCTCCACGTCGGACTCCAGCTTCATCATCCCTTCCTTGCGCGCCTTGGCCAGCAGCTCGTAGAGCAGCGCGAGCAGGTCCAGGTAGAGCTGCCGGTTGTGCTTGGACGAACGCAGCAGCAGCGGCAGCTCCTTGAGCGTGGCCTTGATCGTCTTGCCGTTGTTGCCCGCAAGGAAGGCGCCCAGTGCCGCGCCGCCGATCATCAGCAGTTCGACCGGCTGGAACAGCACGCCGAAGTGCCCGCCCATCAGCGCATAGCCGCCGAAGACGGCGCCAATCACCACCAGATACCCAACCAGAAGGAGCACGCGCTTCCCCTATTGCCCTTGAGGCGTCGATTCAAAAGCCCTGCCCGGCGGGCAGGGTCCGTGTCAGTGGAGCCCCGCGCCGCCCGGCGCCGCCTCCACGCCAAAACCCATGCCTTCGATGCCGAGCGTGGTGGCCTCGCCCGCCGCGCCGCGCTTGGCGCCGCGCGCCTTGCCCGCGCGCGACGGCGGCCGGCAGAGCACGCACACGTAGCCGCTCTTGTGGTCGTGCGCATGCGCGACGAACTGCCCCGAGCAGCGGCAGCAGGTACTCAGCTGCAGCATGTCGCTGTCGAAAAATCGCACCATCGTGTAGGCGCGCGTGAAATCCAGAATTGGCTCGCTGTCCTGCGCCGCAATTTGCTGCAAATAAAGTTTGTAGCTTTTAATCAATATCCAGACTTTTTCTTCGTCCGAATGAATCTTCATGAATTGATACATGTTGTAAAACATTGACGAATGGATATTCGCCAGCCACGTCATGTACCAATCGGTTGAAAAGGGAAGCAGTCCCTTGGGCGGGGAAACACCCTTGATTTCCTTGTAGAGGCGGATCAGCCGCTCGCGGCTCAGGCCCACCTCCGCCTCCAGGAACTGCAGGCGGGCGCCCAGCTGGATCAGCTGGATCGCAAGCTGGACTTCGCGCACCTCGCCCAGGACGCTCTTGCGCGTCATGCGGCCACCGCTGCTTTTCGGGTCTGCAGGCTTCGTGCCGACATCAGGATCGACATGTGCGCTTGTTGCAGCATCGTGTCCTTACCTTCGCCAACCACGGCCGACATCGAAGCATGCTCGTCCAGCCTGAAACTGCACAGCAGGAAGTTCGACGCCGCCAGCTTGACGATCTGCGCCAGCGACATGCCGGCCAGCATGTCGGCCAGTTCGCTGCTCACGCCGAGCCGAAACATCGCCGCCACGCGGTCCTGCTTGACCAGCTTCTGCGCCAGCAGCATGTAGGCGAGGTTGATGTCGCCGATTTCCCGGGAGATTTCGCCGTTGGCTACGCTCATCACGTTATCCGTTTCCAAAATGCACTCCGTTCAGTCATGTCCTGATTGGGATTATTCACAATATTTAACACTTGTAACCTTCTGCACTACTCAAACTGTAAACAGGGCTACAAGTACATGTAAGCTTTTGTTGCAATCGCACGACGAGCCTTCCGCCGATGCGAGCGGCTCTCACAAAGATGGCAATTCAATGAAAAAACATTAATCGGATCGGCCAGCTGCCTGGCCCCTGTCGTTCTCGATGCCGTGGATCCACGCCATGACTTCGGCCACCGCCAGGTAAAGCTGCGGCGGAATCTGCCGATCGAGGTCCACCTGCATCAGCAGCCGGACCAGGTCCGGCGAGGCGTGCACGTAGACACCGTTCTCGCGCGCCTGCCGAAGGATCGATTCCGCGGTCACGCCATAGCCCTTGGCCACCACCACCGGCGCCTTCGCGGTGTCGGCGTGGGACAGGGCCACTGCGCTCTGGCGCGGTTGCGCGGGGGTCGTCATGCGGTGCGCTCCATGGCCGTGATCTGCAGGTCCTGCAGCCGCAGGCCTGCGGCCTCGAGACGCGGTGCCAGTTCGCCGCCATCGCTGCGCAGCCGGACCAGCGTCGCGGCCTCGCTGGCGCACAGGTGCGCCTGGACCAGTTCGCCAGCCAGGCTCAGGCGAAGATCCACCGCGCCCAGCTTCGGCAGCGTGAGCGACACCGTGGTCGTCCAGCGGCGCGCAGGCGTGCCGCCCCCATCGCCGCGGCCTTCGGGCGCATCGCCGGGTTGTTCGGTTTCTTCGTGGATCGACCACGCCATCGGCACACCCGGCCACGCCTGGCCGCTCCAGCGGAACACGGCGGTGGCCAGCAGGTCGAGCTGCTGGTGCACCAGCGCGGCGGTCTGCGGATGGATCAGCTCGGCCGCGGCGGGCGCCGCCGCGCGCGCCGGAGCATTGGCTGCACCGGCTTCAGCGGCGCCGAGGCTGGCCGTGCGCTCCTCGCCGGCCATCGCGGCCACATGGCTTGTCGAGGCAAGCGCGGCCTGGTGGGTCTGGGCGGACGGCGCGCCGGCGCGCGAAGCGATTTCGGACGGCAGTGCCTGCGGCAATGCACCGGACGCCACGGGCGCAGTGGGCCCGCCGGCAGCGAAGAGTGGCGCCGCGGCAGCACGCTGGGCGACAGCAGGCTGGGGCATCGCAGTGGGTGGCGCCTCGGCGGTGCCAGGCACGGCCGGCTGCTGAAGCGGCTGCGTCAGCTGCGTCAGCCGAACCTGCGGCTCCTCGGCCAGCTGCGACAGCGTGCGCAGCCCCATGGCGAATTCGAGCAGATGCGATTCGTAGAAGAGTCCGCTGCCGCTCACCGATCGTCCCAGCGCGGCCGCGAGCACGGCGCCGGCCGGCGCCTCCTGTGGCGACGTCCACACCGGCGTCGCGCCGCGCACCGGCTCCGGTTCGGCATGCAGGTCCGCCAGCACGGCGCCGATGACGCGTGCCGCCGCGGACCACCGCGTGTCGATCGAGGGCGGCGCATCGGCGCGCGGCAGCGCGGGTGGCGTACCGGCCGCAAGGGGCGCCTCGAGCATGGCGTGCGACGGCAGCCGGACATCGTTCTTGACCTTCTGGATCTCGGCCATCGGCCCGACGGGCATGCTGGTGCCGACCTCGGTCTGCAGCACGGCCAGGTCCGGCCGCGTCGAAGAAAGCTTCGCGGCAAGCAGCGCATCGACGGCAGGTCCGATCGGTCTGTTCATGGCCATGGGCGCAGCGTCGGGCGATCAGTGCGGCAGGCCGTAGGCCTTGCCCAGATCGCTGCGGTTCTGCAGCTGGGCCATCTTGGCCACCAGGCGTTCGAGCTGCGGTTTGACCAGTCCGCACACCTCGGCCTGGTCGGCGTGGATGCGCGCGATCAGGCCGCGCACTTCTTCGAGCTGCGCCGCATCGAGCGACACCGCGCCAACGGCCTTGAGCCGGTCGACCAGCGCCGCGCAGCGGGCTTCGAGCTCGGGCAGCCGGTCCCATTCCCTCGCGCGGGCCAGCGAGGCCATGAGCGACATGGCCGCAGCGAGCTCGCCATAGCAACGGATGACTTCGTGGCGGACGGGCACGGCCTGCGCTTCCAATGTGAAGATGTCAATTGCCGGCACTGGCGCCGCCGATCTCGCGCCATGCGGACGCGACGTTCTCGAGCAATGCCTCCGCCTCGTCGAGCGCCTTCGGCTCGTTGTGCAGGTTGGCATAGAGCAACCGGCGGATCACGTAGTCGTACAGCGCCGAGAGATTGCCCACCAGTTCGGCGCCAGCCGCGCCCGCGGCCTTGGCATCGAGGGCGGCCTTCAGGCCGTTGTCGACGATGCTCACGGCCTTGGAGATCGCGTTGCCCTTGGCGGCCATCTCGCCGGTGGCCATGTGGTGGCGTGCCATGCCGATGCTGGTGACGACGCCGTCGAACAGCATGACGATGAGCTGGTGCGGCGACGCGCTCATGGTGCGCGTCTCCATGCCGACGCGCGCATACGCGCTGGCGCCGGTCCTGAAGGTGTGGGGGGTGTACATGGGCTGCTTGCTCCGCTGGAATGGCTACTACTTGCCGCTGTTTTGCATGCTCGCGAACTGCTGCGTGAGATAGCTGCTGGTCCGGTTCATCTGGCTCATGAGCAGGTCGAGCTGGGTGAATTGCGTGCGATAGCGCTCCACCTTGGCATCGACCCGCGTCTTCATGTCGGCGTACTGTTCGTCGAGCTGCTTGAGCGATGCGGTCATGCCATCGGAGGCGACCTTGAGCGCGCCGCCGGTCGAGGTGAGGTCGTCCACCAGCGCGCTCAGCTGCTTGCCGTAGCCGGCGGTGCTGCCGGTGGCGCTCGCAAACAGCCCGGAAACGCCGGCCAGGTTGCTGGCGAGCGCCGACTTGAGCTTGGTCGAATCGACCGCCAACGTGCCGTCCTTCTGGAAGGCGACGCCGATTTCCGACAGCACTTTCATGTCGTCGGGGCCGCCGGCCTGCGGCGTGGTGAGCGCCTGCCGGATGCGCGTCTGCAGGTTGCGCAGCGTCGAATCGCCGACCAGCGCGGCGCCGGTCTTGGAGTCCTTGTTGTAGGCGGTCAGCGTGTTGGCCGTGGCCTGCAGGCTGTTGTAGGCCTTGACGAAATCGTTGATGGCCGTCTCCACCGCGGCCGTGTCGGCCTGGGTCGAGAGGCTGCTGCTGCCGGTCTTGAGCAGCGTCAGCGTGGTGCCCTGGATGGCTTCCTTGACGGTGTTGTTCGCGCTGGTCACGGCGATGCCGTTGACGGTGAGCTTGGCGTTCTGCCCTGCCACTGTCTGGCGCAGGTTCTGCGTGCCCGCGGGGTCATTGTTCAGCAGGTTCTGCAGCGCCGCATCGCCGGCCACCGAGACGCGCATGCTCGAGGCCTCGCCGGTCTGCAAGGAGGTCAGCACCAGCCGGTTGGGCGTGCCGCTGCCGTCGTTCACGATGCTGGCCGAGACACCGGCCTTGGCGGCGTTGATGGCGTCGCGGATGCCTGCGAGCGTGTTGTTGCTGCCGTCGATGGTGATCGGCACGGCCGTGCGGGTGGCGTCCTTGGTGAAGCCCGAGCCGTTGTAGGTGCCGGTGGCCGCGTCGAGCGCGCCGCCGGTGACGGTGCCGAAATCGATGGTGATGGTTCCGCTGCCGATGGCCGTGGTGGTGTTCGCCTGGCCCGCCGCAACCAGCGACTGCGACTGCGCGAGCTGCGTCACCTCGATGGCGTAGGTGCCGGCCGCGGCCGTGCTTGCGGCCGCCGCGGTCAGCACGTCGGTGGCGCTGGAGGCAGCCTTCACGCCCTGGAACAACGCGGGGTCGGACAGCTTCTTGGCCGCGGCCTGCAGCGTGCCGAGCGAGCTTTGCAGCGTGCCGTAGGCCGAGAGCTTGCTCGTGTAGCTCACCTGGCGCTGCTGAAGCGCCACCAGCGGCTGGCTTTCCGCCGTCTGGAGCTGGGTGAGCAGGGTGCCCAGTTCGAGGTTGGCGCCAACGCCCAGGCTGCTGATCGATGCCATGTTGAGATTTCCTGATGTCTGTGAATGAAAAGGCGGCGCCTGTCAGGCTTCCCGGCTCACCAGCAGGCCGGGCGCCTTGCCCAGCACCTTGGCGATGCGCACCACTTCCTCGGAAGGGATCTGGCGGATGACCTCGCCGCTTTCCCGGTCGACCACCCTGACGATGAGCTTGTCGGTGTCCTCGTCCATCTCGAACTGCAGCCCGACCGAGCGGCTCTGCAGCGAAGCATTGGCCTCCTTCACCGCCTGCGCGACCTGCACGGGCGTGGCTTCGTCCACGGCGTCCGATGGCGCGGCCACGGCCTCCTCGGCAGCCTTGCCGGCGGTGCGCCCGGAGAGCGCCTGCATCCACCACGGGCCGTCTGCCGCGGGGCTTACGGGGATCGACATGATTTCCACCTTCTTGTCTTGATTGCTTTCGCTGTCGTCTGCGGCCTGGCCGGAGCCAGGCCGCAGGGAACAGCGCAGCCGGAGCCGGGCTTTCGCCCGATGGCTGCGCAATGCCTTCTCAGATCAACGCAGGAGCGACAGCACGCCTTGCGTGGTCTGGTTCGCCTGGGCCAGCACCGAGGTACCGGCTTGCTGCAGGATCTGCGCACGGGTCATGTTCGACACTTCGGTTGCGTAGTCGGCGTCTTCGATGCGCGAGCGCGAGGACGACAGGTTGGTGATGGCGGTGCCAAGGTTGGAGATCACCGAGTCGAAACGGTTTTGCACCGCACCCAGCGAGCTGCGCAGGTCGTCGACTTGCTTCAGTGCCGCGTCGATCGCTTCCAGCGGGCTGGCCGTCGAGCCGGTCTGCAGGCTGGCCACGGACACCTTCGAGGTATCGACGGTGAAAGCGGCCGTGCCGGCGGTCGTGGCCGTGTCGGCGGAAGCCGGGTCGAGCGCGATGTAGCGGAACATGGCGGTGCCGTCGACCGCGCCGGTGAAGCCCTGGTTGATCAACGACGAGGTTTCGCCTGCGCCGGTGGGCGTGATCGAGACTTCGGCGAACAGGTTGCCGTTCTTGTCGGCAACGGTGTTGCCGGTGAGCGTGGCGCCGCCGGCGGCCAGGCCGAGCTTGGTCGACAGGTCGTCGGTGGTCTTCTCGGCGACGGTCGTCGTGGTGACGGCCGTGGTGGAACCGTAGAGCGACTTCAGCTGGGCAGCCGTGGGCGCATCGCCTGCGGCCGAACCGGTCACGCCGTCGAAGGCGAAGGCGGCCGTGGCGGCGGGGCCGGCAACGTTGAAGCCTTGCATGCCGAGCGTCTTCGAGCTGATTTCCTTCAGGTCGATGTCGATGGTTTCGCCGTCGTTGGCACCCACTTGAACCGTCAGCGGCTTGGCCGACGACGAGAGGACCTTCACGCCGTTGAAGTCGGTCTGCTTCGACACGCGGTCGATTTCACCGAGGCGCAGCTTGATTTCGTCCTGGATGGATTGCAGGTCGCTGGCCGAATTGCTGCCGTTGGCGGCCTGCACCGACAGTTCGCGAACGCGCTGCAGGTTGTTGTTCACTTCCTTGAGCGCGCCTTCCGTCGTCTGCGCCAGCGAGATGCCGTCGTTGGCGTTGCGCGAGGCTTGCGTCAGGCCGCGGATGTTGGCCGTGAAGCGGTTGGCGATGGCCTGGCCGGCGGCGTCATCCTTGGCGCTGTTGATGCGCAGGCCGGAAGACAGGCGCTGGATCGCCGTGTTCAACGACGATTGCGACGCGTTGAGGTTGTTCTGCGTGAGCAGGGAAAGGCTGTTGGTGTTGATGACTTGCGCCATGTTCGACTCCTGATAGACAAAGGTTGTGGACTCCGGCCCTCAGGCCGCAACGCTGGACCCGCTCCCACTGTGAGACTCAAGCCATCGTTGGTTTAGTTATCGGCAGGGCTTTTCAAACATTTAGAGTCCGGCGCAAAAAAAGATGCGCACCCCACAACCTCCGGGTTCAGGCGGGCAGGTTCATCACTTCCTGGTAGGCCGCCACCAGCCGGTTGCGCACCTGCAGCCCGGTCTGGAAAGCCACGTTGGCCTTCTGCAGGTCGACCATCACGTCGTTCAGCGCCACGCCGGGCTTGCCCATTTCGAAGTCCTCGGCCTGGCCGTAGGCCTTGGTCTGTGCGGTGCTGATGCTGTCGAGCGAGCGCCGCAGCTCGGCCGCGAATCCCCCCGGCTGGGCCGCCTCGGCGGCGGGTTGCGCGATGCCGCTCTGGAGCGCGGTGGCGCGCATCTGCTGCAGGACGGATTCGATGGCGGTGATCGACATGGAGGGCTTTCTCTTGATAGGTTGGATCCGGGTGTGGACAAGGAGGCCCAGGGGCCTTCCCGCGTGTTTTCAGCGTAGCAGGCGAAGCCTCGGAGACATGCGCCCAACTGACGGCAAAACCCGCAGTTGTTCGACCAATCGAATATGGCCCGGCTGCTGAGAATCAACGCCGAACCCATAGCTCGCTGACGACACCACGGCCCCCTCGGCATGACCCCAGAACATCGAAGCCTCCAGCCCCTCGCCATGACCCCGCGCCGCCCCGTGCATTTGGCCGCGGCGGAGCTTGCGCAATGAGTTCGGCGGCCCCCGCGGGCGCCAGCCCGGCGCCCTCGCCCGCCTCCGGCCTTGCGGAGCGCCTGCGCGCCCAGCCGAAGCTGCCGCTGATCGTCGGCGCGGCCGCCATCACCGCGGCCGCCGCGGCGTTCCTGCTGTGGAGCCGCGCGCCCGACTACGGCGTGCTTTACACCAACGTGACGGAACGCGACGGCGGCGCCATCATCGCGTCGCTGCAGCAGATGAACGTGCCCTACAAGTTCGCCGAAGGCGGCGGCGCGATCATGGTGGCGCGCGACAAGGTGCCCGAGCTGCGCCTGAAGCTCGCCGCCCAGGGCCTGCCCAAGGGCGGCGGGGTCGGCTTCGAGCTGATGGACAACCAGAAGTTCGGCACCAGCAACTTCGCTGAACAGGTGAACTACCAGCGCGGGCTCGAAGGCGAGCTGGCGCGCTCGGTCGAATCGATCGGCTCGGTCGAGTCGGCGCGCATCCACCTGGCGCTGCCCAAGCCTTCGCTCTTCGTGCGCGACCAGAAGAAGCCCTCGGCCTCGGTGATCCTGACGCTGCACCGCGGCCGCAGCATCGACGAGGGCCAGGTCAGCGCGATCGTGCACATGGTCTCCAGCAGCGTGCCCGACCTGAACCCCAAGAGCGTGACCGTGGTCGACCAGCACGGCAACCTGCTGTCGGCCGCCAACGCCGGCGCGCGCGGACTGGACGTGAGCCAGCTGAAATACGCGCAGGAAATCGAGCAGGGCTACATCCGCCGCATCGAGGCGATCCTGCAGCCCATCGTGGGCGCGAGCAACGTGCGCGCGCAGGTGGCGGCCGACATCGACTTTTCCGTGGTCGAGCGCACCGAGGAAAGCTACAAGCCGAACCAGGACCCGCGCACCGCGGCTGTCCGCAGCCAGCAGTCGAGCGAGTCGATGCAGCAGGGCGCCACGCCGCCGGGCGGCGTGCCGGGCGCGCTGTCGAACCAGCCGCCGCAGGCGCCGAGCGCGCCCATCACCGCGCCGCCGAACGCCGCGGCACCGGCGCCGGGAACTGCCGCAACCACTACGGCGGCCGGCACGGCACCGGGCAGCTCGCGCAAGGACGTGACGACCAACTACGAGCTCGACCGTTCGATCCGCCATGTGCAGCAAGGCGCGGGCGGGGTGAAGCGGCTGTCGGTGGCCGTGGTGGTGAACCACCGCGAAGCCGCGGACAGCGCCGGCAAGCCGAGCCAGCGCGCGCTCACGCCGGCCGAGCTCGAGCAGATCCGGAACCTCGTCAAGGAAGCGATGGGCTTCAGCCAGGAGCGCGGCGACTCGCTCAACGTGGTCAACAGCGCCTTCGCCCGCGAAGGCGGCGACGAGCAGGCCGGCCCCGCGCTGCCGTTCTGGCGCGACCCCGCCAACCTCGGGCTCGCCATGACCATCGCGCAGTACCTGCTGGTGGCCGGCCTCGCGCTGTTCGCCTGGTTCGCGGTGCTGCGGCCGCTGCTGCGCAGGCACCTCGCGCCGCCCGCCGCCGCGGTGCCCGAAACGGCGCCGGCCGCCCCTGGCGCAGCCGACGACGAGGCGGCCTCGCAGAACAACGCGCGGCTGCGCGAGATCGAGCGCCAGAAGGCCGACCTCGACTACGCGCACCAGACCGCCGACCAGGATCCGCGCCTGGTCGCCACGCTGATCAAGCATTGGATGAATTCATGAGCGACGCAGGCACCCGGAAAAGCGCAATCTTGCTGATGTCGTTGGGCGAAGACCGCGCCGCCGCCACGCTGCACCACCTGCCCGCCACCGAGGTGCAGGCGCTGGGCGTCGCAATGGCCAAGCTGAGCCAGGTCTCCAAGGACGAACTCGCGGCCGTGCTGGCCGAGTTCCGCATGGAGACCGAGCAGCTGTCCGCGCTGCACCTGGGCTCGGGCAGCTACATCCGCGCCGTGCTGCGCAAGGCGCTGGGCGACGACCGCGCCAGCAACCTGCTCGAAGACATCCTGCAGCCCGACGAGCCGCACGGCGGCATCGAGCGGCTCAACGACCTGGAAGCCAGCGAAGTGGTGGAACTGGTGCGCGACGAGCATCCGCAGATCCTGGCCACGCTGCTGGTCCACCTGGACCGCAAGAAGGCCTCCGAGGTGCTCGAAAGGCTGCCAGAGCGCCTGCGCCACGACGTGATCCTGCGCGTGGCCACCTTCGGCGGCGTGCAGCCGGCCGCGCTGGCCGAGCTGACCGACGTGCTCACCGAGATGCTCTCGGGCGAAGGCCTCAAGCGCAGCCGCCTGGGCGGCGCGCGCACCGCGGCCGAGATCGTCAACCTGATGAACAGCGCGCAGGAAGAAGAGGCCATTGCCCACGTGCGCGCCCACGACGAGGCGCTGGCCCAGCGCATCGTCGAGGAGATGTTCGTGTTCGAGAACCTGCTCGACCTGGAGGACCGCTACATCCAGCGCCTGCTCAAGGACATCGAGTCCGATTCGCTCATCGTCGCGCTCAAGGGCTCGGCGCCCGAGCTGCGCGAGAAGTTCCTCAAGAACATGTCGCAGCGCGCGGCCGAGACGCTGCGCGAGGACATCGAGCTGCGCGGCCCGGTGCGCGTGTCGCAGGTCGAGACCGAGCAGAAGGCGATCCTGCAGGTCGTGCGCCGCCTGGCCGATGCCGGCGAGATCGTCGTTGCCGCGCCTGGAACCGATGATTTCGTCTAGACATGTTGCTCTCCCCCAAGCTTTGCGCACTTCGTGTCGCTGCGCCAACCCCCTCGCCGGGGGCAACACCTGCAGCCCGGCGAAGCCGGTTCTGCGGTGTTCCTGGAAGTCGATGAGATGACCTCCTTCCCTCATTCCTTCGGCGCTCGCGCGCGGCAGGACACGCCGCCGATGCTCTCCCAGCCGCGCCTGTCCGCCTGGCAGCGCTGGGAGATGGGCGCGATCGACGCGGACGCGGATGCGATCGCGGCGCGCAGCGCCGGCATCGAAGCGCCCGCAGCGCCGCGCGTGGACCCGGCCGCGCTGGCACGCGAGGCCGAGCTCGAACGCCTGCGCCTGGAAGCGCGCGCCACCGGCGAAGCCGAAGGCCGCCGCGAGGGCTGGGCCCAGGGCCATGCCGAAGGGCGCGCCGAAGGCTTGGCCGCCGGCCTGGCCGCGGCCAGCGCGCATGCCGAGCAATTGCGCGCGCTGGCCGCGGCGCTGCCGGCTGCATTGCGCAGCGCGGAGAGCGAGCTGGGCGATGCCGTCCTGGCGCTCGCGCTCGATGCCGCGCGCCAGGTGATCCACCGCACATTGCGCGTCGAGCCCGAATGGGTGCTGGCGCTGGTGCAGGACCTGCTGCACACCGAACCCGCGCTGCAGGGCGAGCCGCGCCTGCTGCTGCACCCCGAGGACCTGGCACTGGTGAAGAACAGCCTCGGCGGCGAATTGCAGGCCGCCGGCTGGCAGCTGCGCGCCGACGACACCCTGGCCCGCGGCGGCTGCCGCGTGCGCAGCGCGAGCGGCGAGATGGACGCCACGCTCGCGACCCGCTGGAAGCGCGTGGCCGGCGCCTTCTCGCACGATGCCGAACCCGATGGAGCCTGAGAAACCATGCAAGCCGCCAC
The DNA here is from genome assembly GCF_041154485.1 of Variovorax sp. V93. Lineage (NCBI taxonomy): Bacteria > Pseudomonadati > Pseudomonadota > Betaproteobacteria > Burkholderiales > Comamonadaceae > Variovorax > Variovorax sp. V93. The sequence continues at coordinate 4,334,615 of NZ_AP028669.1, forward strand.
AATCACCGCCGCGCCCGGCGCGGTCAACCCGCACCTCAAGTCCTGGCTCGGCACGCTCGCGCAGGCCCGCAGCGAGGTCGGCCTGTGCGCGACCATCGCCACCTCGGGTCGCCTGACGCGCGCCGTCGGCCTGGTGCTGGAGGCCGTGGGCCTGCAGCTGCCGGTCGGCAGCGACTGCCTGATCGAGTTGCCGCCCGGCTATCCGCAGCGCCATGCCGAGGCCGAGGTGGTCGGCTTTGCCGGCGACCGCCTGTTCCTGATGCCGCAAAGCGAAGTGGCCGGCCTGCTGCCCGGTGCGCGCGTGTTTGCGCGGCCCGGCCCCGCGCAGTTCGCGGGCGGCGCTTCCGGCGATGCCCACACCAAGCGGCTGCCGGTGGGTGAAGGCATGCTCGGGCGCGTGGTCGACGCCGCCGGACGGCCGCTCGACGGGCTCGGTCCGCTCGACGCGAGCCGCAGGGTGCCGCTGGGCGCGCCGCCGATCAATCCGCTCGCGCGTGCGCCGATCGACTCGGTGCTCGACGTGGGCGTGCGCGCCATCAACGCCATGCTCACCGTGGGCCGAGGCCAGCGCATGGGCCTGTTCGCGGGCTCCGGCGTGGGCAAGAGCGTGCTGCTGGGCATGATGGCGCGCTACACCAGCGCCGAAGTGATCGTGGTCGGCCTCATCGGCGAACGCGGCCGTGAGGTCAAGGACTTCATCGAGAACACGCTGGGCGAGGAAGGCCTGGCCCGCTCGGTGGTGGTGGCCGCGCCGGCCGACAACTCGCCGCTGATGCGGCTGCAGGGCGCGGCCTATGCCACCTGCCTGGCCGAGTACTTCCGCGACCAGGGCCGCGACGTGCTGCTGATCATGGATTCGCTCACGCGCTATGCGATGGCGCAACGCGAGATCGCGCTCGCCGTGGGTGAGCCGCCGGCCACCAAGGGCTATCCGCCCTCGGTGTTTGCCAAGCTGCCCGCGCTGGTGGAGCGCGCCGGCAACGGCGCGCGCGATGCCAACGGCCGCGGCGGCTCGATCACGGCCTTCTACACCGTGCTGTCCGAAGGCGACGACCAGCAGGACCCGATCGCCGATTCGGCGCGCGCCATCCTCGACGGCCACGTGGTGCTGTCGCGCACGCTGGCCGAGGCCGGCCACTACCCGGCGATCGACATCGAGGCCTCGATCAGCCGCGCGATGACGGCGCTGATCGAGCCCTCGCAGTTCGACACCGTGCGGCGCTTCAAGCAGGCGCTCTCGCGCTACCAGCGCAACCGCGACCTCATCAGCGTCGGCGCCTATGCGGCCGGCCACGACCCACAGCTCGACCAGGCCATTGCGCTCTATCCGCGCATCGAGGCCTTCCTGCAGCAGTCGATGCACGAGCGCTGCGACTACGCCGCCTCCATCGAGCGCATGGGCCGCCTCTTCGAATCCGCCTGATCCCATCCCCTTCCACAGGAGTCGCCATGCCGCACAAGCTTCCGCTCGACACGCTCACCGACCTCGCCCGCACCCGGACCGACGATGCGGCGCGCCAGCTCGGCCTGCTGCAGAACGCGCAGGTCAGCGCCCACCAGAAGCTGGAGCTGCTGCTGCAATACCGCCAGGACTACAGCGACCAGCTGCAGGTGCTGATGGCGAACGGCCTGCCCTCGGCCCAGTGGCACAACTACCGCAACTTCCTCGGCACGCTCGACGGCGCCATCAAGCAGCAGCAGGCCATCGCCGCGCAGGCGGCCAGCCGGCTCGACCATGGCCGCAGCGAGTGGCAGCAGCACAAGCGGCGCCTCAACTCCTTCGACGCGCTGGCCGAACGCGCGCGGCGGCAGGAACTCGTGGTCGGCGCGCGGCGCGAGCAGCGCGACAGCGACGAACGCACGGCACGCAAGTTCTTCGACCGCGCCTCCCAACCGACACCCTGACGCACCCGCCCCGCCATGCCTTCTCCCATTGCCCCTTCCTTCAGCCCAAGTGCGGCTGCCTCCGCGGCTTCTTCCGCTGCCTCCGGTGCACGCGGCCGCAACGCCGAGGAGCCCGGCGGCCGCAGCTTCGATGCGGCGCTGGCCCGCTCGCGCAACGCGGGCGCAGCGCAGGCGCCCGAAGAGGCCGAATCGTCCGCACTCGAAGCCACGCACCGCCGAAAGGCCTCGCGCGCCGGCGATCGCAAGGACGAGCTTGCCGCCGAGCTGTTGCCGATGTCCTTCTTCGCGCCGCTGGTGGCGCCACCCTCCGCCGCCACCGCTGCGCTGGCGGCCGGTGCACCCGCGGCGGCCTCGATGCCCGACGGCATCCAGGCCGTGGTGCCGGGCGATGCGCCGGTCGACACGCTGGCTGGAGAGACCGCAGACGCTGCGGCAGGCAAGACAGCCATGGCGGCGGATGCCGAAGGCGAAACAACTGCGCAAACGAAGCCGACACACGGTGCGCAGCAGGCGCCAGCCCCAGACGCCGCGCAACCGGCGGATGCACGCGCCGCCGTGCAGGCCGCAGCCGCTGTGCCGCCGCCGGCTTCTGCTGGCACAGGCACAGACACGGCCGCGACCCCGGCCGCCGATGCTGCGGCGCCTGAAACCGGCACCCACATCGCCGCGGCTCCTGCAGCGGCCGCCACCGACCCACGCGGCGCATCCACCGCCTCCCTCTCCGCCGATGCCGACACCCACTCGGCACCGGCCACCGCCATGATCTCCGCCGACAAGACCGCCGACCTGGCCGCCGCATCCGACGCGGCGGCGCCCGCCTCCGACAGCGTGCCCACCCCGATGCCGTTCACGCCGGCCGCGGCCGCCGCCGCGCGCACGAACGTGCCGCCGGCCTCGCCGCACACGCCCATCCTCAGCGTGGAGCCGTCGGTCGGCTCGGCCGCCTGGGGCAAGGCCATCGGCCACCAGGTGCTGCGCATGACCGCCGCGGGCTATCAGGTGGCCGAGCTGAACCTCAACCCGGCCGGCCTCGGCCCGCTCAAGGTCACGCTCACCATGGGCGACAACCAGGCGCAGGCGATGTTCGCCTCGGCGCACGAGAGCGTGCGCAAGGCGCTCGAAGTCGCGCTGCCGCAATTGCGCGCGAGCCTCGCCGACCACGGCATCAGCCTGGGCCAGGCCTCGGTCGGCGCGGAATCGCATCCCTCGCCCGGACAAAGCGGCGCCTTCGGCCAGCAGCCCCAGCCGCAGGGATCGCCGCGGCAGGCCGACTACGCCGCGGCCAGCCGCGCACAAGCCATCGCCACCACCGAGCCGCTGCGCAGCATGCCGGCGCCTGCGGCGCTTCGCAGGCCCAGTGCCGGCGTCGACACCTTCGCATGAGATGGCGAACGCGGGATCTGAGAGCTTTTCCCGCGCTTGATCAGCCCTTCGCCTGCCAGCCACCTGGCAAAGAATAGTCCGAAACCGATTCGCTTCGCAGCACCCATATGGCTACCAGTCCTCCTGTCGCACTCGCTCCCGTTCCCCCTTCCCCCGCACGTTCGTCCAGGCTGTGGATCGTGCTCCTGATCGTCGTGCTGGCCGGCGCGCTGGCCGCCGCCGGCGGCTATTTCCTGCTGCGCCAGCGCGCCCCGGCCGAACCCGCCGCAGCCGCTGCACCCGTGCCTGAGAAGCCGATCTTCGTGACCCTCGAGCCGCTGACTGTCAACGTGCAGTCCGAAGGCCGCGGCCGCTTCCTGCACGTGGGCATCGCCCTCAAGGTGCGCGACGAACAGGCCAAGGCGCGCATCGTCGAATTCATGCCCGAGATCCGCAGCCGGGTGCTGTTGCTGCTGTCGAACCGCCCGCCCGAATCGCTGGTGACGACCGCCGACAAGGCCCGCCTGGCCGAGGAGATCCGCGCCGAGCTGAGCCGCCCGCTGGGCGCAGGCCTGCCGCCGCAGGAGATCGCCAGCGTGTCCTTCAACACCTTCGTGGTGCAGTAACCCTTTCCGGACCGCCGATCCATGGCCTATGAACAAGTGCTCTCCCAGGACGAGGTCGACGCGCTGCTGCAGGGCGTCACCGGCGGCGCGCCCGAGCAGAGCGACGGCGCCGCCGCCCGCACGGACGGCCTGCCGGTGTACGACCTGGGCGCGCCCGACCGCGTGGTGCGCAGCCGCATGCACACGCTGGAGGTCATCAACGAGCGCTTTGCCCGCCACCTGCGCAGCTCGCTGCTGAACTTCATGCGGCGCAGCCCCGACATCTCGGTCGGGCCGGTGCACATCCAGCAGTACGGCGAATTCGTGCGCCACCTGCCGGTGCCGGCCAACATCAACATGCTGCACATGAAGCCGCTGCGCGGCACGGCGCTGTTCGTGTTCGATCCGAAGCTGGTGTTCCTGGTGGTCGACAACCTGTTCGGCAGCGACGGGCGCTACCACGTGCGCGTCGAGGGGCGCGACTTCACGCGCACCGAGCAGCGCATCATCAAGCGGCTCCTGAACCTCACGCTGCAGTGCTATGCCGACGCCTGGCAGCCGGTGTTCCCGCTGAGCTTCGACTACGTGCGCGCCGAGATGCACGGCAAGCTCGCCAACATCGTCGCGCCCAACGAAGTGGTGATCAACACCACGCTGCAGATCGAGTTCGGCCCGGTGGGCGGCTTCCTGCACGTGTGCATTCCCTATTCGATGATCGAGCCGATCCGCGACCTGCTGTCCAACCCGGTGCAGGACGAGATCGAGGTCGACAAGCGCTGGGTGCGCCAGATGTCGCAGCAGATGCAGAGCGCCGACGTGGAGCTCAGCGCCGAATTCATCACGCTGCCCTCGACCATCGGCGAGGTGCTCAAGCTGCAGGTGGGCGACGTGCTGCCCATCGAGCTCCCTTCCTCGATCACCGCGCGCGTGGACGGCATTCCGGTCATGGAATGCGGCTACGGGGTGTCGAACGAACGCTATGCCCTGCGCGTGCTGCAGATGATCTCCCACCAAGACAGCGATCCGAAGAACGACCATGACTGACAACACCCCATCCACCAGCGATGCGGACGACTGGGCCAGCGCGCTGGCCGAACAGACCGCGGCCTCCGCGTCCCCTCCCGCCTTCGCTCCCGCCGCCCCGCCGGCGATCGCTCCCGCACCGGCCGCCGCGCCCGCCGGCAGCCGCGTGTTCCAGCCGCTGCAGGCCATGGCGACCGGCGCCGGCTCGCCCGTGGACGTGGAGCGCATCCTCGACGTGCCGGTGCAGCTCACGGCCGAGCTCGGCCGCACCCGCATCACCATCAAGAGCCTGCTGCAGCTCTCGCAGGGCTCGGTGGTCGAGCTCGACGGCCTGGCCGGCCAGCCGCTGGACGTGCTGATCAACGGCTACCTGATCGCGCAGGGCGAGGTGGTGGTGGTCAACGAGAAGTACGGCATCCGCCTGACCGACATCGTCACGCCCTCCGAGCGTATGCAGAAGCTCGGGCGGTCATGAATCTCCTTGCCAGGCGGCTGCCGCAGGCCGCCGCATCGATTGCGGCTGCCGCATGCCTCGCAGCCCACGCGGCGCTGCCGACCGTGCCCTCGCCCGCCGAGGCGGCGCCGGCCGTCGGCGCCTCCAGCCTGCTGCAGGCCGGCTTCGGCATGTTCGCGGTGCTGGCCCTGATCTTCCTGTGCGCCTGGGCCGCGCGCCGCTTCGGCCTGCAGCGCCTGGGCGGCGGCCAATCGGTGAAGGTGGTCTCCAGCACCATGGTCGGCCAGCGCGAGCGCGTGGTCGTGGTCGAGGTCGGCGGCACCTGGCTGGTGCTGGGCGTTGCGGCCGGCCGGGTCAATGCGCTGCATTCGCTGCCGGCGCAGGCGCTGCCCGCGGCGGCCCCTGCACGCGCAGTGCCCGACGCCCGCCTGGCCGGCGCGGCGGGCCTGTTCGCCCAGAAGCTGCGCGACTCGCTCGGCCTTGCGCAGCGGCCCCACCCATGATGCGCACCGCCCGCCAGCGAAGCCTTGCCGGCTTTGCGCTGATGCTGCTCGCCCTGGCGCTGCCGACGGCGGCTTGGACGCAGGGCCTGCCCGGCCTCACCAGCACGCCCGGCCCGGGCGGCAGCCAGACCTGGTCGCTCAGCGTGCAGACGCTGGTGATGCTGACCTCGCTCAGCTTCCTGCCGGCGCTGCTGCTGAGCATGACGAGCTTCACGCGCATCCTCATCGTGCTGGGCCTGCTGCGCACGGCCATCGGCACGCAGTCGTCGCCGCCCAACCAGATCCTGGTGGGCCTGTCGCTGTTCCTCACCTTCTTCGTGATGGCGCCGGTGTTCGACAAGGTCCACGACGAGGCCTACAAGCCCTTCTCCGAAAACAGGATCACGGCCGAGAAGGCGCTCGAGAAGGGCATTGCGCCCTTCAAGTCCTTCATGCTGAAGCAGACCCGCGAGAACGACCTGGCCCTGTTCGCCAGGCTCGCGAAGATCCCCGACATGCAAGGCCCCGAGGAAGTGCCGCTGCGCATCCTGCTGCCCTCCTTCGTGATCAGCGAGCTGAAGACCGCGTTCCAGATCGGCTTCACGATCTTCATTCCGTTCCTGATCATCGACCTGGTGGTGGCCAGCGTGCTGATGTCGATGGGCATGATGATGGTGCCGCCCGCCTCCATCGCGCTGCCCTTCAAGCTGATGCTGTTCGTCATGGCCGACGGCTGGCAGCTGCTGATCGGCGCACTGGCCGAGAGCTTTTATCTTTAGAGGCGCGCAATGACTCCCGAATCCGTCATGTCCCTGGGCAGCCAGGCCATCCACGTCTCGCTGCTGCTGGGTGCGCCGATGCTGCTGGTGGCGCTCGTGGTGGGCCTGGTCATCAGCATCTTCCAGGCTGCAACGCAGATCAACGAAGCCACGCTGTCCTTCATTCCCAAGCTGCTGGCGGTGTTCGCGGTGCTGGTGCTTGCCGGCCCCTGGATGCTGGCGCAGATGCTCGACTACATCCGCACGCTGTTCTCGAGCATCCCGCAGCTGGTCGCCTGAGCGCGCGCTGACATGCCCGCCATCTTCTCCGTCACTTCGGCGGAGCTGACCGCCTGGCTGACGGCCTTCCTGTGGCCCTTCGTTCGCATGCTGGCGCTGGTGAGCACCGCACCGGTGTTCGGCGAGCCCGGCGTCGCGCGCCAGACCAAGGTGGCTGTTGCCGCGCTGCTGGCGGTGGCCATTGCGCCCACGCTCGGTCCCATGCCCGCGGTGCCGGTGGTCTCCGCGGGCGGCGTGTGGATCATCGTGCAGCAGGTGCTCATCGGCGGTGCCATCGGCTTCGCGATGCGCATGGTGTTCGCGGCCGTGCTGGCCGCGGGCGAGTACATCGGCCTGCAGATGGGCCTGTCCTTCGCGTCCTTCTTCGATCCCATGGCCGGCGGCGCCACCATGGTGGTTGCGCGGCTCATGCACATGCTGGCCATTCTTCTCTTCCTGGCGGTGGACGGCCACCTGCTGATGCTCGCGGCGCTGGCCGAGAGCTTCCACACGCTGCCGATCGCCAATGCGCCGCTGGCCGCGCAGGGCTGGATGCTGCTGGTGTCCGGCGGCGGACGGATCTTTGCCAACGGGCTGATGCTGGCGCTGCCGCTGGTGACCGCGCTGCTCACGCTCAACCTTGCGATGGGCATCCTGAACCGGGCTTCGCCGCAGTTCAGCATCTTTGCGGTCGGCTTTCCGCTCACGCTGCTGGCGGGCATCGGCATGCTGCAGCTGCTGATGCCGCAGCTCGGCGCCTTCATGGAGCCGCGCTTTGCCGCCGCGCTGTCTTCGCTGCCCCAGCTGATGCAGGCGCTGCGGCCCTGAGCCGCACGCCCCTCGCATTCACAGGTAGTTGAACAGCGCAATGCTGTGCAGCCGCGCGAAGGTCTGCTGGGTGGCCTGGAGCGAGGTCTGGCGCTGCAGGAATTCCGAGATGGCGCTGGCCGGGTCCAGGTCCACCAGCTCCGAGAGGTAGCCCTTGTCGATCAGGTCGCGCGAGGCGCCGCTGGTGTTGAGCGCGTCGAGCTCGTTCATGCGCGAGCCGACCGACGACATGACCGTGAGCACGTTGTCGTGCGCATTGGTGATCTTGACGTTGAAGGTGCTCAGCGCGTTGAGCAGATCGGCCTTCGCCGCGTCGCCGTTGCCGGCCAGCGGCTGCCTGAGCGCAGTGACCAGCTCGCCGATGGCGGCGAACACGTCGGTGCCGGCATTGCGCGCCGTGGCCACCTGGAAGGTGTCGCCGTCGGCCGGCGCGCCGCTCATGGTGATCTGCAGGCCGCCGAACGAGATCGCGGCGCCCGGCACGTAGGCGCCCGATGCGGCCACCACGGGCGGCGTGTCCTGCGTGGCCACCGTGTAGTTGCCGCCGCTGAAGCTGATCACGAAGTCCTTGCCGTAGTTGGCCGCGCTCGCATCGGTCACGCCCACGGCGCCGAAGACGCCGGAGCCGGTGTTGCCGGCACCCGCCGAGCTCACGTAGCCCGCGCCGCCCTGCACCGACTGGAACACGCTGCGTCCGTCGTCCGTGGTCGACATCTGGCGCGACACGTCGATCTGCATCAGGCGCTGGCCCTGGTCGCCCATGTACTGGATGCCGCCGGCCCCCGCCACGAAGGGCTGGCTCGCGCTCTTGAAGCCGGCGAACAGGAACTGGCCGTTGCCGTCGTCGGCATTGGCCACGTTCACCAGCTGGTCCAGGTTGCCCTGCAGCGTGGTGGTCAGCGAGGCGCGGTCGGCGTCCGACAGCGTGCCGTTGCCGGCCTGCACCGCGAGCGTCTTCATGTTCTGCATGATCGAGGTGGCCGACTTCAGCGCGGTCTCTTCCTGCGAGAGCGAGAGCATCGCGCGGCTGCGGCTGGTGGCGTACTGCGCCGACTCCGCCATCGACTGGCTTACGCCCAGCGCACGCGCGGCGGCCACCGGATCGTCGGCAGCCGTCAGGAACTTGGTGCCCGCGGCGAGCTGCTGCTGGATGCGGAACAGCTGCTGCTGCTGCGAACCCAGCGAGCTCATGCTCTGGGCGTAGAAGGATTGGGTGCTGATGCGCATCGCGGCTCCGTAGGTTCTTTTCTAAAGGCGGCCGGCTCAGCCGCGGATGCCCAGGATCGCGTCGAACATGGTCGATGCGGTCTGGATCACCTTGGCATTGGCCTGGTACATCTGCTGGTACATCAGCAGGTTGGCGGTTTCCTCGTCCTGGTTCACGCCCGAGATCGAGTCGCGGCTGGCGCGGATCTGGCCCGTCACGCTCTCCTGCGTCTTCTCTGCCACGCGGATTTCCATGGCGCGGTTGCCCACCTCGCTCACCAGCTTGGCGAAGGCACCGTTGAAGGTGGAGGTGCCGCCGTCCATCGCGGTCTTGCGCTGCAGCGCGCCAAGCAGCAATGCATTGCTGCCGTCGGATACGCCGCCCGCGTTCTTGCCGATGGTGAAGGTGTCGCCATCGGCGGGCGCGCCGCTGAGCTTGACCTCGATGCCGTCGAAGCGGATGGAGGCGCCCGCGGTGTAGGGCACGGCCGTGCCGGCCGCATAGTTGGTCGATGTGCCATCGGCCAGCGTCACCGTCACGGCGGAGGTGGCCGGAAAGCCCGACAGCGTGTTGGCCGCGGCGTCGTAGGCGAGCGTGACCGTCGCGGCCAGCGGCGTGGCCAGGTAGCCCGCGTCGACCACGGCGGGACTCAGCGCGCCGGTGCCCTTGTTGCCCACCGCCTTGCCCGTGGCCAGCGGCGATGCGGCGGCCACCTTGGCCGTATCGCGCACCAGCACGTCCATGTCGCGCGCGCCGCTGCGCGTCGGCTGCACCAGGAAGGAATCGCCGGCCTGCGCGGTACCGCTGGCCACCGCAAGGCTGACGCCGTCGAAGCTGGCGGGAAAGGTGGTGAAGTCGCCCATCGGCTGCTTGTCCGACAGCCGCGTGACGCTGTAGGTGAGCGTGCCCGCCACGTCCTTCACCTGCACCGAATAGTCGCTGGTCGTGAGCTGCGAGGTGTCGGCCACGCTGGCGCCGAGCACCATGTCGCCCGCATTGCGCGCATTGGAGAACACGCCCGGCACGGCCTGCGAGAAGAAGTCGGTGCCCAGCACGCCGTTCAGGTCGACGCCCAGCTTGTGCTGCTCGTTGAACTCGCTGCTCAGCGCCATGGCGAGGCGGCCGACGGCGTTCTGCGTGGTGGTGAGCGTCTCGGCGCGGAAGGCCAGCAGGCCGCCCAGCGAACCGCCGCTGATCACGTCGTCGTTGAGCTCGGACACCGTGCCCGTGAGGCCGACCAGCGCCACTGCCTTGCGCGTCGGGTCGGCGGCGGACGAAACCGCCTGCAGCTGCGCGGCCCGGTCGCCCAGCACCAGCGTCTGGCCGTTGCCGATGAAGACGTTGTACTGGCCGCTGTCCTGCTCCAGAACCTTCACGCCCACGATCTTGCCGAGCTCGCTCACCAGCTGGTCGCGCTGGTCCATCAGGTCGTTGGGCGGCTGGCCGCCGGCCATCGCGCTGAGCTGGCTGATCTGCTGGTTCAGGCTCGCGATCTGCTTGGCATAGGTGTTGATCTGCGCGGTGCTGCCTTCGATCTGGTCGTTGACCGAACCGTTCAGGTCGGTGAGGTACTGGTCGGTGGCGCGGAACTTGTTGGCCAGCGTCTGCGCCGCGCTGATGAGCTGCTGGCGCGCTGCCGGGTCGGCCGGCGTGTTGGCCACGCCCTGCACGCTGGCGAAGAAGCTCTGCATCAGCGGCGTGAGGCCCGCGGTCTTGTCGGCCAGCAGCGAGTCGATGCGGTTGATCTGCGATCCGTAGCTCGCGAGCGCGGCGCCCGCGGCTTCGGCGCCGTTGAGCTGGGCCGTGAGATAGCCGTCGTAGCTGCGCTGCACCGTGGTGACGCGCGCGCCATTCCCGATGAAACCCGCACCGGTCGTCGTGCCGCCGTTGGACGAGACCAGCGCGGTCTGCCGGCTGTAGCCGGCCGTGTACACATTGGCCGTGTTGTGGGCCGTGGTCATGAGCGCGGATCGCGCGACGCTCAGGCCGGACAGGCCCGTTTGGAACATCGACATGAGGCTTTACCTGTAGAACGTTTTCTTGTTGGCACCGGGCATCGCTTGCGATACCTGCTTCCTGTCTATCGGCAGGCGGCGCGGAAAATGAAGTGCCCGCTGGAACATTTCGGCTGGTTGCGCTTTCACGCGGCGCGCCGGAACACGCTGACCGACTCGACCAGGCTCGCGGCCTGCTCCTGCATCGACTGCGCCGCGGCGGCCGCTTCTTCCACCAGTGCCGCGTTCTGCTGCGTCACCTGGTCCATCTGCGCAATCGCCTGGTTCACCTGTTCGATGCCCGTGCTCTGCTCCTGGCTCGCGGCCGTGATCTCGCCCATGATGTCGGTCACGCGTTTGACGCTGTCCACGATCTCGTCCATCGTGCGGCCCGCCTCGGCCACCTGGCGGCTGCCGGCCTCGACCTTGTCCACCGAGTCGTCGATCAGGCCCTTGATTTCCTTGGCGGCTGCGCCCGAGCGTTGCGCGAGGTTTCTCACCTCGGAAGCGACGACTGCGAAGCCGCGGCCTTGCTCGCCGGCTCTTGCAGCTTCCACCGCCGCATTCAAGGCCAGGATGTTGGTCTGGAACGCAATGCCGTCGATCACGCCGATGATGTCGACGATCTTCTTGGACGAGCTGTTGATGGAGCCCATGGTGTCCACCACCTGGCTCACCACGCCGCCGCCGCGCACCGCCACTTCGGAAGCGGAGACGGCCAGTTGGTTGGCCTGCCGTGCGTTGTCCGCGTTCTGCTTGACGGTGCTCGTGAGTTCTTCCATCGAGGCGGCCGTCTGCTCCAGCGAACTCGCCTGTTCCTCGGTGCGCGAAGACAGGTCCTGGTTGCCCGCCGCAATCTGGGTCGAGGCCGACACCACGCTCGACACGTTGCTGTCCACATCCACCACAACGGCCGAGAAGTTCGCGCTCATCTGGTTCAGCGCGCGAAGCAGGTGGCGCATCTCGTCCTCGGGGCGGACCTCGAACCTCGCAATGCCCCCGGCGGCGATGGCCTGCGCCACCCGCACCGCCTGGTCCATGGGGCGGAACACTGTGCGGTCGAGGAAGTAGCCGAAGCCCGCCCACGCCAGCGCGCACACCGCGGCACCGGCAGCCCAGTCCTCGGGGCCGGCCCAGCCGAAATGGCCGGCAGCGCCGAGCACCAGCATCGATACCGCCGCGGCCGAGGTCGAGCCCAGCACGCGCAGCCGGATGGGCAGGCGGCGCAGGCGGGCCAGCAGGCTCGTCCAGCCGCGCTTGACAACCTCGCCCTGCCGGATCGCCAGGCCCTGGGCATGGCCTTCCCTGAACCTGCGGTAAAGCTGCTCGGCCTGCGCCACGTCCGCGCGATCGGGCTTGCTGCGCACCGACATGTAGCCCTCCACCTCGCCCCTGCGGCGGATCGGCGTCACATTCGCGAGCACCCAGTAGAAGTCCCCGTTCTCGCGCCGGTTCTTGATCACGCCGGTCCAGGGCAGCTCCTGCTTCAGGGTCTCCCACATGTCGGCAAAGGCCTCCGGGGGCATGTCGGGGTGCCGAATCATGTTGTGCGGCTTGCCGATGAGTTGCGCCACGGCATAGCCGCTGGCGGCCACGAAGGCCGGATTGACGTAGGTGATGCGCCCTTTCAGGTCGGTGCGCGACACCAGTGCTGCGTCATCGTCGAGCAGATATTCGTTGGCGGTAACGGGTAGATTGACTCTCATCAGTTCCAGATCGAAGGGTTGTTTTTCTCGCTAGGCGAAGGCTGGCTCCGAGGTGCGCAGCGCCAGGCCCGTGCGGGCGTCGCCGGGCAGGCTTGCAGCAGGCGCCAGGTCTCTCCCGGCCTCGAGCCGGAACACGCTGACCGACGCCACCAGGCTCGCGGCCTGCTCCTGCATCGACTGCGCCGCGGCGGCAGCCTCTTCCACCAGTGCCGCGTTCTGCTGCGTCACCTGGTCCATCTGCGCGATGGCCTGATTCACTTGTTCAATGCCGGTGCTCTGCTCCTGGCTCGCGGCCGTGATCTCGCCCATGATGTCGGTCACGCGCTTCACGCTGTCCACGATCTCGTCCATCGTGCGCCCCGCCTCGGCCACCTGGCGGCTGCCGGCCTCGACCTTGTCCACCGAGTCGTCGATCAGGCCCTTGATTTCCTTGGCGGCTGCGCCCGAGCGCTGGGCGAGGTTTCTCACCTCGGAAGCGACGACTGCGAAGCCGCGGCCTTGTTCACCCGCTCTTGCAGCCTCCACCGCCGCATTCAAGGCCAGGATGTTGGTCTGGAACGCGATGCCGTCGATCACGCCGATGATGTCGACGATCTTCTTGGACGAGCTGTTGATGGAGGCCATGGTGTCCACCACCTGGCCCACGACATTCCCGCCCTTGACCGCCACTTCGGAGGCCGACAAGGCCAGTTGATTCGCTTGCCGCGCGTTGTCGGCGTTCTGCTTGACCGTGCTCGTGAGTTCCTCCATCGAGGCGGCCGTCTGCTCCAGAGAACTCGCCTGCTCCTCGGTGCGCGAAGACAGGTCCCGGTTGCCGGCTGCGATCTGCTCCGAGGCGGTCGCGATCGTGTCGGTGCCCTGGCGCACCTCGCCGACCACCTTGGCCAGGCTCTCGTTCATGTGCTTCAGCGCCTGCATGAGCTGGCCGGTCTCGTCGCGCGAGTGGGCCTCGATGACCGAGCCGAGGTCGCCATTCGCCACCGTTTCGGCCACCTTCACCGCGCGGCCCAGCGGCTGCGTGACGCTGCGCGCAATCAGGAAGGCGCAGCCCGCGCCGATCACCAGCGTGAGCACCGTGAGCACGATGCGCAGGTTGAAGCCTCGCTCGTTGGCCGCATCGATCGCATGGCTCATGTCGTCGATCGCCTTGCGCTCGAGCGCAAGCAGTTCGAGCACGCGGCTTTCATAGGCCTTGGCGGCCGGCTGGAAGGTGTTCTTGAACACCGCCTCCGCCTCGCCCGGGGTGCCACTGGCCTTGGCCTTTTGCACCGCGTCCTTGGCGGCCTGGTATTTGGCCCGCAGCTCGACGATGGACTTGAAGGTCGACTTCTCGACGTCGGTCACCAGCAGGGCCTCGACCTTGGCCATGGTTTCGCCGCCCTTCTTGACGCTGTCGGAGATGACGTCGGCAAAGGTGATGGGAAGCGTTTCGTCGGTGGTCCGGGCGATCATCGCGGTGCGCGCGATGGCCGAGTAGGTCAGCACGTACCAGTCGGAGATCAGCCGCTCCTTCGCGAGCGGGCTCTGCATCATCAGGCGCGTGGCCTCGGCATTGCTTCGGGCGGTCACCAGGGCGAACGCCGCCGAGACCAGGGTCAGCGCGAGAACCAGGCCGAAGCCGATGGCCAGGCGCGTGCCGATGCGCATGTTGGAAAGGAAGTTCATCTTGGAATACCGGAATACTGAATGGGGGTGAAGGGACGGCGAAGGCGCGGCCTCAGAGGGGTGCCACCTCGGGCGCGTGGTAATGGACAGGGCTGGTTTGCCGCAGGGCGGTGGCGGCCTGGCGCGGCGGGCCGTCCAGCTTGAACACGCTCACGGCCTGCACCAGGCTCGCGGCCTGCTCCTGCATCGACTGTGCCGCCGCGGCCGCTTCTTCCACCAGCGCCGCGTTCTGCTGCGTCACCTGGTCCATCTGCGCGATGGCCTGGTTCACTTGTTCAATGCCCGTGCTCTGCTCCTGGCTCGCCGCCGTGATCTCTCCGATGATGTCGGTCACGCGCTTCACGCTGCCCACGATCTCGGCCATGGTCTTGCCGGCTTCGCCCACCAGCGCACTGCCCATGTCCACCTTGCCCACCGAGTCGTCGATCAGGCCCTTGATTTCCTTGGCCGCTGCGCCCGAGCGCTGCGCGAGGTTGCGCACTTCGGAGGCCACCACCGCGAAGCCTCTGCCCTGTTCGCCGGCACGGGCAGCTTCCACCGCCGCATTGAGCGCCAGGATGTTGGTCTGGAACGCGATGCCGTCGATCACGCCGATGATGTCGACGATCTTCTTCGAGGAGGCATTGATCGAGGCCATGGTGTCGACCACCTGGCCCACGACATTCCCGCCCTTGACCGCCACCTCGGAAGCCGACAAGGCCAGTTGATTCGCTTGCCGCGCGTTGTCGGCGTTCTGCTTGACGGTGCTCGTGAGCTCTTCCATCGAGGCGGCCGTCTGCTCCAGCGAACTCGCCTGTTCCTCGGTGCGCGAGGACAGGTCCTGGTTGCCCGCGGCAATCTCGCCCGAGGCCGTCGCAATCGCATCGGTGCCCTGGCGCACGCCGCTCACCACGGTGGCCAGGCCGCCGCGCATCGACTCGACGGCCCGCGTGATGACGCCGATCTCGTCGCGGCGCTCGGACGACAGCGGCCGCGACAGGTCCCCTTGGCCGATGGCCTGCACATGCTCGCTCAATACGCGAAGCGGCCGCACCATGCGCCGGATGAAGACGACCAGCCCCGCGCCCAGCAGCAGCGCGGCCAGCGCCATGAAGCCGCCGAGCAGGCGCATCTCGCGGTAGAGATCAGCCATCACCTCCGAGGCGGGAATCTCCGCCACCACCAGCCAGCCGGCCGCGTCGCTCCTGCTCACGGATGCATAGCGCCGTCCCGCCTGCACCGGCAGGAGCACAGCGGGTGCATCGTCGATCCACGAGGCGTCCTCGCCCTTCAGGCGTGCAAGCCAACCTGCCGGATCTGCACCCTGCACAACCTCGGACAGCTTCTTGCCGGCCGCCGACGGATGGAACACGAGCGTGGCAGCGGCAGGATCTGCGCCCGGGTTGACGATGTAGAGCCCGCCCGTGTCGAAGATGCGGCTCTGGCCCACCGCTTCGCCGAAGGAGGCCTGCTGCTGCGAGATGTCCAGGCCGATGTAGAGCACCGCGACGACCTGGCCGGCCGCATCGCGCACGGGCTCGTAGACCGTCATGAAGGGGCGCCCGAACAGCATGGCGCGGCCGACGAATTTCCTGCCCGAGCGCAGCACCGGATACGCGGCGCTCTTGCGGTCGAGCAGCGTTCCGATGGCACGCTCGCCGTTCTCCTTCTTGACCGAGGTCGTGATGCGGCGGAAGTCTTCGCCCTGCACCACGAACACCGTGGCGTTGGCGCCGGGAAAATCCCGCGCGAAGGCATCCACCTCGCCCGTGCTCGCGCCATCGATCGGCGTGCCGTAGCTGCTCACGATGCCTTGGGCAGCATCTTCGACAGCGAAGGTGGCCGAGAACTGGCGCCGGAAGACGCCGTAAGCGTTCTCCGCGGTCAGCTGCATGGTGCGGTCAAAGATGTCGAGCGACCGCGCAATCGCTTCGGCCTTGGCATTGGCGTATTGCGCGGCGCTGCGCTGCTGCTGCGCGGAGCCGATCGCATAGAACGCCGCGAGCAGCAGCACCGTCACCAGCAGAATGGCAAGGGCGGCCCTGACGGTGAGCGTGCGCGCCAGCGAGACGAAGGGGCGCGTTGGCTGGGACGAGTCCGTGGCTGCGGCTTTCATCAGGGTTCTTTCCTGTGGGGTGGGGTCTAGAACTCGGTCCAATCGCCCGCAGCACCCGCGGCGCCGCCGGCCAGGGTCAGCGGCGGAGCGGAGGCCACGGCTTCCTTCTTGCGCGGCTTCGCGGTCGGCCGGGCCGGCGCTTCGGGCGTGCGCGGTGTTTGCGCATGGAGGGCTTGCGCCCCGCCTTCGAGCCTGAACACGCTCACGGCCTGCACCAGGCTCGCGGCCTGCTCCTGCATCGACTGCGCCGCAGCGGCCGCTTCTTCCACCAGCGCCGCGTTCTGCTGCGTCACCTGGTCCATCTGCGCGATGGCCTGGTTCACTTGTTCAATGCCCGTGCTCTGCTCCTGGCTCGCCGCCGTGATCTCCCCGATGATGTCGGTCACGCGCTTCACGCTGCCCACGATCTCGGCCATGGTCTTGCCGGCTTCGCCCACCAGCGCACTGCCCATGTCCACCTTGCCCACCGAGTCGTCGATCAGGCCCTTGATTTCCTTGGCCGCTGCGCCCGAGCGCTGCGCGAGGTTGCGCACTTCGGAGGCCACCACCGCGAAGCCTCTGCCCTGTTCGCCGGCACGGGCAGCTTCCACCGCCGCATTGAGCGCCAGGATGTTGGTCTGGAACGCAATGCCGTCGATCACGCCGATGATGTCGACGATCTTCTTCGAGGAGGCATTGATCGAGGCCATGGTGTCGACCACCTGGCCCACGACATTCCCGCCCTTGACCGCCACCTCGGAAGCCGACAAGGCCAGTTGATTCGCTTGCCGCGCGTTGTCGGCGTTCTGCTTGACGGTGCTCGTGAGTTCTTCCATCGAGGCGGCCGTCTGCTCCAGCGAGCTGGCCTGCTCCTCGGTGCGCGAGGACAGGTCCTGGTTGCCCGCGGCAATCTCGCCCGAGGCCGTCGCGATCGCATCGCTGGAATTCTTGATCCGCACCACGACCTCGGTCAGCTGGTCCTGCATGCGCTTGATCGAGAACAAGAGGCTGCCGGCGCGGGCCGAGCGGGCCTGCACACTTTCAGTCAGGTCGCCATTTGCGATGCGGCCGACCACATCGGCGGCATAGCCGGGCTCGCCGCCCAGCTGCCGTGCCAGCAGCCGCGCCACCACCACGCCGAGCCCCACACTGATGGCGATGCCGGCCAGCGCCATCAGCACCATCAGCAGGCGCGAGGTCTTGAAAGTGCGCGCGGCATCCTCCATGCTGTCCCTGGCCTGCTGGTCGCTGTAGGCCACCATGCGCTGAAGCACTTTCTCCAGCGCACGCGACTCCTTGAGCAGCTGCTCGCTCTCCTGCGGCACGCTGCCTTCGAACTGCGAGCTGTCCAGCGACTGCTTGGCGATCAGGTCGGCAAAATCGGCCATGTGCTTTCGCAGCGGCGGCATCAGGCGCTGGTACTGCTCGCTGAGTTCGCGGCCCTCGGGCGTCTCTTCGAGCAGCGGCTTGACCTCGGCCACGTTCGATTCGAGCGCCTTCACGGCGTTCTTCAATTCCGTGAAGCCGGCATTGCGCTCGCCCTTGGTACCGGCCGACAGCAGCCCCATCTGGGCGCGGCTCGCGTCGAGCAGGTGGATGTTGGCCGCCTGCACGGCCTTCATTGCGCGCAGGTCGTGGCTGTAGAGGTTTTCCGTCGAGGCGTTGATGCGCCCCATGTGGAAGATGCCGAGCCCGCCGACCGCGGCGCCTACCGCCGCGACCACGAGAAAACTGAGAACCAGCTTGGCGGCGACACGAAGCTTCAGGAACCATTTCATTTTGCTTTTCCTGCGGTGCGTGTCAGAACTCGGTCCAGTCGCCCGGCGCGGCGGCCTGGGCCGCGGCGAGCCTTGGAGCGGAACGGGTGCCGGCCGCGTGGCGGGCCGCTGCCGGCCGGGCGGGCGCCTTCAGCGCGGGCACCGCCTTGCGCGGCGGCAGCGCCGGCTGGACGCGGGCCTGCATCTGCACGAGCGGGCGCGGCGCGTTGTCGCTGTCGAGCTTGAACACGCTGACCGACTCGACCAGGCTCGCGGCCTGCTCCTGCATCGATTGCGCCGCGGCGGCCGCTTCTTCCACCAGCGCCGCGTTCTGCTGCGTCACCTGGTCCATCTGCGCGATCGCCTGGTTCACCTGTTCGATGCCGGTGCTCTGCTCCTGGCTCGCGGCCGTGATCTCGCCCATGATGTCGGTCACGCGCTTGACGCTGTCCACGATCTCGTCCATCGTGCGCCCCGCCTCGGCCACCTGGCGGCTGCCGGCCTCGACCTTGTCCACCGAGTCGTCGATCAGGCCCTTGATTTCCTTGGCGGCTGCGCCCGAGCGTTGCGCGAGGCTTCTCACTTCGGAGGCGACGACTGCGAAGCCGCGGCCTTGTTCACCCGCTCTTGCAGCTTCCACCGCCGCATTCAAGGCCAGGATGTTGGTCTGGAACGCAATGCCGTCGATCACGCCGATGATGTCGACGATCTTCTTGGACGAGCTGTTGATGGAGCCCATGGTGTCCACCACCTGGCTCACCACGCCGCCGCCGCGCACCGCCACTTCGGAAGCGGAGACGGCCAGCTGGTTGGCCTGGCGCGCGTTGTCGGCGTTCTGTTTGACGGTGCTCGTGAGTTCTTCCATCGAGGCGGCCGTCTGCTCCAGCGAACTCGCCTGTTCCTCGGTGCGCGACGACAGGTCCTGGTTGCCCGCGGCGATCTGCCCCGACGCCGTCGCGATCGCATCGGTGCCGTGGCGCACTTCGCCCACCACCTTGGCCAGGCTGCCGTTCATGCCCTTGAGCGCGTGCATCAACTGGCCGGTCTCGTCCTTCGTCGTCACTTCAATGCGGCTGGTCAGGTCGCCGGCGGCCACCGCTTCGGCCACCTCGACAGCGCGGCGCAGCGGATGGGTGATGCTGCGCACCAGCAGCCAGGCGAGCACCAGGCCCAGGCCCAGCGACAGCGCGCCGAAGACGACCAGCATCAGGCTGGTGCTGGCGCGCATCTCCTTGCTGCGTTCGGCCGCGGCATCGAGCAGCGCCCGCTCCGTGTCCACCATCTGCTGCACACCCGCGAGATAGCTGCGCGAGGTGGGCTCGAAGCGTTCGTTGAAGATCCGGTTGGCGCCTTCCATGTCGCCCGCCAGCTTGGCCTTGCTGACCTCCTCGCGGGCCGCGAGGTAGGCCTTGCGCAGCTCGCCGACCTTGTCGTACACCGCCTTCTTTTCAGGCGTGTCCATCTGTTCCTCGATGAACTTCTGCAGATCGTTGGTCTCCTTGATGGAGAGGGCCGTGGCCGGCGCGAAGTAGGCGATCAGGCTCGCATCGCTGCTCTTGGCAATGGCTGCGGCGCGCTGTATGCCCGAGTTGGTGTTGCGCAGCCAGTCGGCGCCCGCACGCTCGGTCTTGATGTTCTTCTCGACCATCGCATTGATTTCCTCGCCGAGCTGCCGCAGCTTCAGCACGGCAAGCACGCTGCTCGTGAGAGACAGGGCGAGGATGACGCCGATCACGACGGCCAGCCGCTTGCCGATGGAAATATTGCTCAGAAACATGCTCGTCACTCCAGAAGATCAGGAAAGGGCAAGCACGCAACGTGCGCACTTGCCGCAGGAAAAGGTTGTGCGCGCCGGCCGATTTCTCTCGGGCTGCGGCGGCCTCAGGCAGCGATCTTTTCGACCAGGCCCATCTCGTCGCTGGACATCAGCCGGTCGATGTCCACCAGGATCAGCATCCGCTCGTCCAGCGTGCCCAGCCCGATCAGGTAGTCGGTGTCCAGCACCGAGCCCATCTCCGGCGCCGGCTTGATCTGCTCCGCGCTCAGGGTGATCACGTCCGACACGCTGTCCACCACCATGCCCACCACGCGCCCTGCGATGTTCAGCACGATCACCACCGTGAACTGGTCGTAGCTCGGCGTGCCCAGCCTGAACTTGATGCGCATGTCGATGATCGGAACGATGATCCCGCGCAGGTTCACCACGCCCTTGATGTACTCCGGCGCGTTCGCAATGCGCGTCACCGCGTCGTAGCCGCGCAGCTCCTGCACCTTCTGGATGTCGATGCCGTATTCCTCCTGGCCCAGCGTGAAGGAAAGGAATTCCAGGGGGCGGCCGGCCCGCGACGGGGCGGTGTTTCGGCTGTCGGCGGTCTGTTGGGATGTTGTAGTGCTCATCGGATATCTGTCGCTGTTGGCTAGAACTCTGGCCACCCGCCACCGGCTGCGCCGGCCATGGCCAGCTGCGGTGACGCAGGTGCTTCGTGGGTCTTCTTGCCCGGCACGAGGCGCCGGGACTTCTCGGAAGCCTGGGGCGTGGCAGCGGCGCTGCCGGCCTCGAGCCGGAACACGCTGACCGACTCGACCAGGCTCGCGGCCTGCTCCTGCATCGATTGCGCCGCGGCGGCCGCTTCTTCCACCAGTGCCGCGTTCTGCTGCGTCACCTGGTCCATCTGCGCAATCGCCTGGTTCACCTGTTCGATGCCCGTGCTCTGCTCCTGGCTCGCGGCCGTGATCTCGCCCATGATGTCGGTCACGCGTTTGACGCTGTCCACGATCTCGTCCATCGTGCGGCCCGCCTCGGCCACCTGGCGGCTGCCGGCCTCGACCTTGTCCACCGAGTCGTCGATCAGGCCCTTGATTTCCTTGGCGGCTGCGCCCGAGCGTTGCGCGAGGTTTCTCACCTCGGAAGCGACGACTGCGAAGCCGCGGCCTTGCTCGCCGGCTCTTGCAGCTTCGACGGCCGCGTTCAGGGCCAGGATGTTGGTCTGGAACGCGATGCCGTCGATCACGCCGATGATGTCGACGATCTTCTTGGACGAGCTGTTGATGGAGCCCATGGTGTCCACCACCTGGCTCACCACGCCGCCGCCGCGCACCGCCACTTCGGAAGCGGAGACGGCCAGTTGGTTGGCCTGCCGTGCGTTGTCCGCGTTCTGCTTGACGGTGCTCGTGAGTTCTTCCATCGAGGCGGCCGTCTGCTCCAGCGAGCTGGCCTGCTCCTCGGTGCGCGACGACAGGTCCTGGTTGCCTGCGGCGATCTGCCCCGAGGCCGTCGCGATCGCATCGGTGCCGTGGCGCACTTCGCCCACCACCTTGGCCAGGCTGTCGCGCATGGCCTGGACCGCATGCAGCAGGCTCGCCTGGTCGCCGCGCTTCAGGTCGATGCGGACCGCCAGGTCGCCCTTTGCGATACGGTGCGCGATGCCGGCCGTGACCATCGGTTCGCCGCCGAGCTGCTTCAGCAGGCCGCGCGAAATCGCCCAGCCGAGCGCGAAGAGTGCTGCGGCCAGCACCAGCGCGCTGATCGACAGGCCGATGGCCCGGCTCATGATCGTGGCCTGCACCGTGTCCACGTAGACGCCGGAGCCGATGATCCAGCCCCAGGGCTCGAAGCCCTTCACGTAGGAGACCTTGGGCACCGGCTTGTCGCTGCCCGGCTTGGCCCAGAGGTAGTTAACGAAGCCCGCACCGTCGGCCTTGACGGTGTCGACGAACGCGACGAACAGCTGCTTGCCGGTGGCATCCTTGTTGGAGGACAGATCCTTGTTCTCGAGCGCCGGGCTGATCGGGTGCATCAGCATGCGCGGCTGCATGTCGTTGATCCAGAAATACTCGCTGCCGCTGTAGCGCAGGCCGCGGATTGCCTGCATCGCCTGCTCCTTCGCCTGCGGTTCGGTCAGCGTGCCCTTGGCGGCGAGCGCGTGGTAATGAACCAGCAGGCCATGCGCGCTTTCCACCACCTGGCGCACGCTGGCCTGCCGCTCTTCCAGGATGAGCTTGCGCTCCGACATCAGGAAAAGGGCCGTCAGCGCCGCCACGCCCACGATGGCGCTGGCCGTGAGCAGCCCGAGCTTCTGCCCGATGCTGAGGGCGCGCGGATTCAAGCGGTTGAACATGGTCTCTTCCTTGGGTGGATGTCTTTTGTGCGGTGCTCTGTCCACAGGTCTATCGGCATCCGCGCGCAAGACTTGAGGCCTTCAGCTCAAAATTCCGTCCAATCGCCATTCGCCGTGCCGGCCGTGGCCAGCTGCGGGACTGCGGCAGCCTCGCTCTTCCTGGCCGGCGCCGGGCGCAGGGCCTTCGGCGCGGCGAATGCGATCTCGGGACGAGCGGCCTGTGTTCCATCCAGCCTGAACACGCTGACGGCCCCGACCAGGCTCGCGGCCTGCTCCTGCATCGATTGCGCCGCAGCGGCCGCTTCTTCCACCAGCGCCGCGTTCTGCTGCGTCACCTGGTCCATCTGCGCGATGGCCTGGTTCACTTGTTCAATGCCCGTGCTCTGCTCCTGGCTCGCCGCCGTGATCTCCCCGATGATGTCGGTCACGCGCTTCACGCTGCCCACGATCTCGGCCATGGTCTTGCCGGCTTCGCCCACCAGCGCACTGCCCATGTCCACCTTGCCCACCGAGTCGTCGATCAGGCCCTTGATTTCCTTGGCCGCTGCGCCCGAGCGCTGCGCGAGGTTGCGCACTTCGGAGGCCACCACCGCGAAGCCTCTGCCCTGTTCGCCGGCACGGGCAGCTTCCACCGCCGCATTGAGCGCCAGGATGTTGGTCTGGAACGCAATGCCGTCGATCACGCCGATGATGTCGACGATCTTCTTCGAGGAGGCATTGATCGAGGCCATGGTGTCGACCACCTGGCCCACGACATTCCCGCCCTTGACCGCCACCTCGGAAGCCGACAAGGCCAGTTGATTCGCTTGCCGCGCGTTGTCGGCGTTCTGCTTGACGGTGCTCGTGAGTTCCTCCATCGAGGCGGCCGTCTGCTCCAGAGAACTCGCCTGTTCCTCGGTGCGCGAAGACAGGTCCTGGTTGCCCGCGGCAATCTCGCCCGAGGCCGTCGCAATCGCATCGGTGCCCTGGCGCACGCCGCTCACCACGGTGGCCAGGCTCGCGTTCATGTTCTTCAATGCCAGCATCAGCTGGCCCGTCTCGTCGCGGGACGACGATTCGATGCGGCTGGTGAGATCGCCGTCCGCCACGGTCTGCGCCACGCGCACGGCCTCGGTCAACGGACGCGTGATGCTGCGGGTCAGCAGCCATGCCAGCACGGCGCCGAGCAGCAGCGCGGCCACGGCCAGCACGATCACGTTCATGCGGCCCGCGCGGTTCAGGCTTTCCACGGCATCGGCGGCCCTGTCGATCCGCTCGGCCTGGTGCGTCAGCATGCCGCGGATGCTCGCGTCGTAGACCTCGAGCATCGGCACCAGCTTGTCGTTGGTGAGCCGGGCCGCCTCGTCCTGCCTGCCTTCGGCCTTGAGCTTGAGGATGGCGTTGCGCAGGCCCACGTACTGGCTGCGCTTTTCCTTGATGTCGGCACTGATCGCCTGCTCCTCGGGCGAATCCAGCATGGCCTCGAGCCTGGCCTGCGTCTCGGAGATGCCCGCGCTGGTCTTGCTCATCTGCTTCTGCAGATACTCCTGGACTTCCGCATCGTTGCTCTTGACCAATGCAAAGGTGCGCACGCTGTTGCTGCTGGTGTTCAGCAGCCAGTGGGCGGCCAGGCGCTCCTTCACGAGCGAGCGCTGCACCATCTCCTGCACCGCATCGCCCACGCCCTGCAGACGGAACACACCGATACCCGCGATGCATGCCATGAGCAGGAGCACCAGCGCAAAGCCGATGCCCAGGCGGGTGCCGATCCTGAGGTTCTTCATGTAGGTTGCTCCGTGCGCGCCGGGTCAGGCAGCGATCTTCTCGACCAGGCCCATTTCGTCGCTGGACATCAGCCGGTCGATGTCCACCAGGATCAGCATCCGCTCCTCCAGCGTGCCCAGCCCGATCAGGTAGTCGGTGTCCAGCACCGAGCCCATCTCCGGCGCCGGCTTGATCTGCTCCGCGCTCAGGGTGATCACGTCCGACACGCTGTCCACCACCATGCCCACCACGCGCCCTGCGATGTTCAGCACGATCACCACCGTGAACTGGTCGTAGCTCGGCGTGCCCAGCCTGAACTTGATGCGCATGTCGATGATCGGAACGATGATCCCGCGCAGGTTCACCACGCCCTTGATGTACTCCGGCGCGTTCGCAATGCGCGTCACCGCGTCGTAGCCGCGCAGCTCCTGCACCTTCTGGATGTCGATGCCGTACTCCTCCTGGCCCAGCGTGAAGGTCACCACCTCCAGCCGGCTCGAGGTGGCAGGCGCCGCGGCGCCGCGATGTGGTGGGGGGGTCAGGATCTCTGCCATATAAATTCCTTCAGCTGAACTTCTGCATGATGCGAACGAGCTTCTGCCCGTACTGCGGATCGGTGGCGTAGCCGGCCTTCTGCAGGCCGTGCGCAGCCTCGGCGGGCGTGTCGGCGGCCAGCACGTTGGCGTAGCGCGGATTGCGCGTGATGAATCGGGCGTAGTCGGTGAAGGCCTCGTCGTAGGACGCGTAGGCCCTGAACTTCGCGCGCACACGCTGCGGTTCGCCGTCCACGTATTCGGTCGTGGTGGTCTCCACCACCGGACCCTTCCAGCCGCGGTCGGCCTTGATGCCGAACAGGTTGAAGCTCTGGGTGCCGTCGTCGGCGCGGATCTCGCGCTTGCCCCAGCCCGATTCGAGCGCGGCCTGCGCCAGGATCAGCGGCGCCGGCACGCCGCTGGCCTCGCTCGCCACCTGCGCGGAGCCACCCATGCGCTGCACGAAGCTGTCGACGCTGCCCTGCAGCGAGGCCACGGCGCCCGCGGCCGAGCGGTCACTGTTGCGCTGGTAGATGCCCAGGTCCACCGATGCGGCCGCTGGCCGGGGCGGCGCGGACTGCAAGGGCGACGAGCCGAGCGGAATGCCCGACTGCGGCGTGAGAGGAATCCCGGCGCGAGGCGCGAGCGAGATGCCTTCGCTGCCGCTGCCGTCTCCTTCGCCCGAGGGCGCCGCGCGGCTGAGTTGCGCGAGCATGGCTTCGGCCAGGCCCACGCCGCGCCCCGAGAGGTTCTGCGCGAGCTGCTGGTCGAGCATCGACATGTAGATCTTCTGGTCGCGGTTCTCGAGCAGCCCGCTCGAAGGCGTGGCCTCGCGCATGCTCTTGAGCACCATGTTCATGAACAGCGCCTCGAACTGCCGCGACACCTGCTTCAGGCCCTCTTCGGGCGAGCTGCGCACGGTGTAGCGCAAGGCATCGACGCCCTGCACGTCGAGTGCAAGGCGCTGGTCCAGCGCGCCGCTTCTGCTTTCGGTGATGGCCATGGCGATGCTCAGATGATCTCGAGCTCGGCACGCAGCGCGCCGGCGGATTTCATGGCCTGCAGGATCGACACCAGGTCCTGCGGATTGGCGCCCAGGCTGTTCAGGCCCTTGATCACGTCGGCCAGCGAGGCGCCGCCGCGCACCATCTGCAGCGCGCCGCCACCCTGGTTGATCGAGATCTGCGAGGTCTGCCCGACCACCGTGGAGCCGCCGGAAAACGCATTGGGCTGGCTCACCACGGGCTCGGTGTTGATGACCACCGAGAGGTTGCCGTGCGCCACCGCGCAGTCGTTCACACGCACGGCCTGGTTCATGACCACGGAGCCGGTGCGCGCATTGACCACCACGCGCGCGACCGCCTGCGTCGGCGTGACCTCCAGGCTTTCGAGCCGCGCGAGAAAGCCCACGCGCTGCTGCGCCGCGGGCGCCTGCACCTGGATCACGCGGGCGTCGAGCGCCTGCGCCGTGCCCGCGCCGAACTGCCGGTTGATGGCGTCGACCGCCTGCTGCACCGTGCCGAAATCGGAGCGGTTGAGTTCGAGCGTGAACGTGCTGTCGCCGCCCACCGGTGCCTCGACGCTGCGCTCCACCAGCGCGCCGGCCGGAATGCGGCCCGAGCCAAGCTGGTTGACCTGTGCCTTGCTGCCGTTGGCCGACGCGCCCGCGCCGCCAACCACCATGTTGCCCTGCGCGATCGCGTACACCTGCCCATCGACCCCCTTGAGCGGCGTCATCAGCAGCGTGCCGCCGCGCAGGCTCTTGGCATTGCCCATCGAGGACACCGTCACGTCGATGTTCTGGCCCGGCCGCGCGAACGAGGGCAGCGTGGCCGTGACCATCACCGCCGCCACGTTCTTCAGCTGCATGTTCACGCCCTGCGGAATCGTGATGCCCAGCTGCTGCAGCATGTTGTTGAGGCTCTGCGTGGTGAACGGCGTCTGCATCGTCTGGTCGCCCGTGCCGTCGAGCCCGACCATCAGGCCATAGCCGATCAGCGGGTTGTCGCGCACGCCCTGGATGCTCGCGAGTTCCTTCAGCCGCTCGGCCTGCGCCGGCGAACACAGGGTGATGGCGCACAGCGCCGCGAAGCCGATCAACGAACGCACATTGCGGAAAAAATTCATGGTGGTATTCCCTTTCGTGGGATGCCGCGGAACCGGCTTTGCCGGGCCGCTGGCGTCGCCCCCGGCGAGGGGGTTGGCGTAGCGACACGAAGTGCGCGAAGACTGGGGGTGAGTCATCAGAACGGCATGACGTTGAGGAAGAAGCGCTGCATCCAGCCCATGTGCTGGGCCTCGTCGATGTAGCCCTTGGCCGTGTATTCGATGCGCGCATCGGCCACCAGCGTCGAAGGCACGGTGTTGGTTCCCGAGACCGTGCGCGGGTTGACCACGCCCGAGAACCGGATGTATTCGGTGCCCTGGTTGATGCCCATCTGCTTCTCGCCGCTGACCAGCAGGTTGCCGTTGCGCATCACGTCCACCACCGTGACCGTGATCACGCCGTTGAAGGTGTTGTTGGCGTTTGCACCGCCCTTGGCGTCGAGCTTGTTGCCGCCCGACAGCTTGGCGTCCTGCCCGTCGAGCAGCGAGCCCAGCAGCTTCGGAATGCCGGCGAAATCGGCAGCCATGCTGCCCGTGCGGCTTGCCGAGGCGCCCGAGTTCTTGCTCGCATTGACCCGCTCGCTGATCACGATGGTCAGGATGTCGCCCACGTTGCGCGGCCTGCGGTCCTCGAACAGCGCGCTGCCGCCGGGACCGTCCTGGAAGATCGCGCCGTTGGCGCGCCGCGGCATCGAAGCCATGCTCTCCGCCCGCGCCGTCATCGGCTGATGCACCAGCGGCTCGCGCGGAACCTGCGCGCAGCCCGCTGCCGCCAACGCCCCCAACACCATCCACAGCCCGCGGCCCATTCCAGGGACACCGCGGAACCGGCTCTGCCGGGCCGCCGGTGTCGCCCCCGGCGAGGGGGTTAGCGCAGCGACACGAAGTGCGCGAAGACTGGGGGAGGTCATAACTGCGCCAAACGCTGCAGCATCTGGTCCGAGGTCTGGACCGCCTTGCTGTTGATCTCGTAGGCGCGCTGCGTGGCGATCATGTTGACCAGCTCCTCGACCACGTTGACGTTCGAGGCCTCCACATAGCCCTGGCTCAGGATGCCCGCGCCGTCGATGCCGGGGTTGACCTGGTTCGGCGCGCCGGAGGCATCGGTTTCCGCATAGAGGTTCTCGCCCTTGCTCTGCAGGCCGGCCGGGTTCAGGAAGGTGGCCAGCTGCAGCTGCCCGACCTGCACCGTGTTGGTCTGCCCCGCCTGCGTGATCGACACGATGCCGTCGCGGCCGATGGTCAGGCTGGTGGCGTTGGCGGGCAGCGTGATCGCCGGCTGCACCGGGAAGCCGCTGGCCGTGACGAGCTGGCCGTCGCGGTCGGTCTGGAACGAGCCGTCGCGCGTGTACGAGGTGGTGCCATCGGGCATCAGCACCTGGAAGAAGCCGCCGCCGTTGATGGCCACGTCCGTCGGCTTGTCGGTCTTGGTGAGGTTGCCCTGCGAGTGGATGCGCTCGGTCGCGACCACGTGCACGCCGGTGCCCACCTGCAGGCCCGACGGCAGCCGGGTCTGGTCCGAGGTCTGGCCACCGACCTGGCGCAGGTTCTGGTACATCAGGTCCTCGAACACGGCGCGGCTTCGCTTGAAGCCCGTGGTGCCGACGTTGGCGAGGTTGTTCGACACCACGTCGAGTTGGGTCTGCTGGGCATCCAGGCCGGTCTTGGCGATGTAGAGCGAGCGCATCATGGCGAAAAAATCCTTGGAAAGTTTGGGAGTGGGACGCGGGCTCAGCCGTACGCCAGCAGCTTGTTGGCCGACTGCGCGTTCTCGTCCGCGCTGCGCATCGACTTCATCTGCATCTCGAAGCTGCGGGCGTTGGCGATCATGGCCACCATGGCCTCCACGCCATTGACGTTGCTGCCCTCGACCGCGCCGGTGGTCACGCTCACGGCCGCATCGGGCTCGGCCGGCGGCAGGCCCTCGCGCATGCGAAAGAGGCCGTCGGCGCCGCGCACCAGGTCGGCCACGGGCGGGTTGACCAGCTTCAGCCGGCCCACCTCGGCAATGCCGATGGCCGGGTCGCCGGCGCCGCGTGCGGTGACCAGGCCGTTGGCGGCGATCGCGACGGTGGAGCCGGGCGGCACCACCAGCGCGCCGGCATCGCCGGCCACGGGCAGCGAGCCCATGGTCGTGAGCTGGCCTTCGGCGTTCACCTGCAAATTGCCCACGCGGGTGTAGGCCTCGCCGCCGTCGGGCGTCTGCACCGCGAGCCAGCCGTCGCCGTGGATGGCGACATCGAGCGCGCGGCCGGTTTCCGTGAGCGGACCGTGGCTGAAGTCGGCGCCGGGCGTGGTGGCAACCACGTAAGCGCGCGTGGGTGCTTGCGTGCCACCGGTCACCGGCACGGCGCGAAAGCTGTTGATCTGCGCGCGGAACCCGGGCGTGGAGGCGTTCGCCATGTTGTTGGCGACCGAGGCCTGCTGCTCCATGGCCTGCTTGGCGCCGCTCATCGCGACATACAGCATGCGGTCCATGGGCGGCTCAGCGGATGTTGATCAGGGTCTGGACGACCTGATCCTGCGTCTTCACCGTCTGCGCATTGGCCTGGTAGCTGCGCTGCGCAACGATCAGGTTGACGAGTTCGGAGGTCAGGTCGACGTTCGATGCCTCCAGCGCGCCCGAGGCGAGCGAGCCCTGCTTGGTGCCCGCGCCCGGCGTGCCGGTGAGCGGCTGGCCCGAGGCCAGCGTTTCGCCCCAGACGTTCTCGCCCATCGGCTCCAGGCCGTTGGGATTGGCGAAGGAGGTCAGCACCACCTGGCCCATCAGCGTGGTCTGTTCGTTGGAGAACTTGCCGGTGATGGTGCCGTCGGGGTTGATCGAGAACGAGGTCAGCGTGCCGGAGGTGTAGCCGTCCTGCTTGAGCGTCTTGATCTCGTTGACGTTGCCGAACTGCGTGGTGCCCGAGAGGTCGACCGTGGCGTTGAGCGCCACCGAGCCGTTGCCGAAGTTCATGGCGGGCAGCGTCAGCTTGCCGCCGGCGGGCGTGAGCAGGTTGCCGTTGCCGTCGAAGCTCATCGTCGAGATCGGCGCGCCGCCATTGAGCGCGCTGCCGTCGGCCGCGCCATACACGTCCCAGGCATTGGCGCCGGTCTTCACGAAGAACACGCCGAGCTCATGCGGATTGCCGAGCGAATCGAACACCGGGCCGAGCGCATTCGAATAGTTGAAGGTGGCCGAATCGGTCGCGGAGAACGGCGTCTTGGTGGGCACCGTGCCGCGCGCGTCCAGGTTGAAGGTGGCGTTGATGGCGGTGGTCGCCTTCGGGCTCATGGCCGTGGTCTGGACCTGCAGCGGGCCCGGCGTGCCGCCGTCGAGGCCGCCGGTGGCGGATACGCCGTAGCCCGTCAGGCGCAGGCCGGCGGCGTTGACGATGAAGCCGTCCTTGTCGCGCGTGAACTGGCCATTGCGCGAATACATCACCTCGCCGCTCGGGCTGCTGAGGCGGAAGAAGCCGTCGCCGTTGAGGATCGCCACGTCCAGCGGCCGGCTGCTGGTCTGCACCGAGCCCTGCGTGAAGTTCTGCACGATGCCCGACACCGCCACGCCCAGGCCGACGCGCGAGCCTGCATACACGTCCTGGAAGGTCGCCGCGCCCGACTTGAAGCCGACCGTGCCGGAGTTGGCGATGTTGTTGCCGATGACGTCCAGGTTGGCGGCGGCTGCGGACAGGCCGCTGATGCCTTGGGAAAAGCCCATGATCGAATCCTTGTTTCAGTGCAATGAAGAAGAAGAAATGGCCTGCGGCGCACGGGCCGCTGCCGATGAGGAAGACAGCACGCGGCAGCTGCTCAGAGGAACATGCGCACGTCGGCCAGGCCGATGCTCTGGCCCGACATGAGTTCGAGCGTGACGCCGCTGGCGCCCTGCTTGACGGCGGCCACTTGCGAGAAGACCAGCGAAGTGGCCTCCACGCGCGTGCCGTTGTTGGCAGCCGAGACACTGAAGCTGTAGGCGCCCGCCGGGGCCGTGGAGCCGTCGTCGGCCTTGCCGTCCCAGCTGACGGCATTGACGCCTTCGGTCATCGGGCCGAGCGTCAAGGTGCGCACGGTGTTGCCCGCGGCATTGACGATCTTCACTTCGACGGTGCCGGCGGTGGCCGGCAGCTGCACGGCAAAGGGCACGGCCGCCGGCGCCTCGCCGGCCTTCGGCTCCGCGGCGGCGATGGTGTTGCCGGGCGACAGCACGTTGTAGCCAATGAGCGATGCCGCCTGCAGCACCTGGTTGGCGCCGGTCTGGTTCACCAGTCCGCTGAGCGCGGTGTTGAGGCGCTCGATGCCGCTCACGGTGCTCATCTGCGCGAGCTGCGAGGTGAGCTCGGCGTTCTCCATCGGGTTGAGCGGGTCCTGGTTGTTGAGCTGCGTCACCAGCAGCTTCAGGAAGCGCTGCTCGCTGTCCGCTCCCGAGACGTTGCCGGCGCTCGACGCCGCGGTGGCTGCGTTGAGCCCGGAGATGGAAGAGGTGTCGGAGATGGCCATGGTTCTTGTTGGGATGTGGGGGTTTACTGGCCGATGCTCAGCGTCTTGACCATCAGCGTCTTGGCGGTGTTGAGCACCTCGACGTTGGCCTGGTAGCTGCGCGAGGCGGAGATCATGTTGGTCATCTCCTCGACCACGTTGACGTTGGGCATGGCCACGTAGCCCTTGGCATCGGCATGCGGGTTCTTCAGGTCGAAGACCATCTTCAGCGGCGAGGGGTCCTCGATGACGCCGGCCACCTTCACGCCGCCGATGTCCTGCTGGCCCGAGGCAGCCACTTCGAAGACCACCTGCTTGGCGCGGTAGGGCTTGCCGTCGGGGCCGGCCACGCTCTCGGCGTTGGCGAGGTTGCTGGCCGTCACGTTCATGCGCTGCGACTGCGCGGCCATGGCGGAGCCCGCCACGCTGAAGATGTTCATGGATGCGCCGGGATGGGGCATGTGCGGCTCCTCTTCTTATTGCGCCGCGGAGAGCAGCGACTTGATCTTGGCGCCGACCACCGTGAGATTGGCTTCGTAGCGCAGCGCGTTGTCGGCGAAGTTGATGCGCTCGGCATCCATCTCGACCGTGTTGCCGTCGATGCTGGCCTGGCTCGGCACGCGGTACAGCAGGTCGCGCTCGGGCATCGAGGGCAGCGCATCGGCCTGGATGTGGCGCGCCGACGTGGCGGCCATCTGCACCGGCTGCTGCGCCGCGCGGCCGTGCTCGACCGCCTGCGTCAGGCGGCTCGCGAAATCGAAGTCACGCGCCTTGTAGTTGGGCGTGTCGGCGTGGGCGATGTTGGCGGCCAGCACTTCCTGGCGCTGCGTCCGAAGGTTCAGCGCTTCGCGGTTGAAGCGAAGCGCCGCATCCAGCTTGTCGATCATGTGTTTCCATCTTTCGAGGCGTCGCGTCCCTGGCGGGGCATGGCGACAGATGGAAAGCGAGTCTATGCATGCACTGCGTTCGCAATGGCCCGAACAAAGGGGCATTTGGCGTGCACTTCGAATCTTCGGATCGGGTGCGCCTTCCTAGAATTGCCGGGCACCCATCATGGAAAAAATCTCCTGTCGCCCGCACCGCCTGAAGCTCGTGCTGCCAGCCCTGGCGGCGGGGTTGAGTGCGGCGATGTGCGTGGCCGCGGCGCCGCTCGCGGGCGATGCGCGCGCCGCCGTCGACCGGCTGCTGCAGGCCCAGGCCACCGGACTGCCGGGCAAGGTCGCCATCCGCGTCGAGGCGCCGGCATCGGGTCCGCTGCCGGCCTGCGATGCGCTCGAGGCCTTCCTGCCGCGCGGTGCCGCGGCGTGGGGCCGGGTGTCGGTGGGCCTGCGCTGCCATTCGGAGCTGAAGCCCTGGACGCGCTATGTGCTGGCCCATGTCGCGGTCGAGGGGCGCTACCTGGTGGCCGCGCGCAACATCGATACCGGCCAGGCCCTGTCTGCGGGCGACTTCACCGTCCGCGACGGCGATCTCAGCGCGCTGCCGCGCTCGGTCGTGACCGACGCCGCCGAACTGCAGGGCGTGGTGGCCGCCAACCGCATCGCGGCCGGCGCGCCGCTCCGGCGCGAACTGATGCGCGGCGTGGCCGTGATCCAGCAGGGCCAGGCCATCAAGGTCGTTGCCGAAGGCCCGGGCTACGTCGTCAGCACCGAAGCGCGGGCGATGACCAGCGCCAGCGCGGGCGCGGCCGTGCGGGCCAGGACCGTGGACGGCCGCATGGTCAGCGGCGTGGCCGACGGGGAAGGCCAGATCCGCCTGCCGCAGTAGCCGCATTCATGCCCCGATGCGCACTGCCCTAAAGTTCTGGCCCGAACTGCCGATACATCAGGCAGCCCTTTGAGGAACCATCTTGAAAATCGATCCATTCGCCCCTTCGGCCACACCGCTCCCCCGAACGAACAAGGGCGC
Organism: Variovorax sp. V93; assembly: GCF_041154485.1. Taxonomy (NCBI): domain Bacteria; kingdom Pseudomonadati; phylum Pseudomonadota; class Betaproteobacteria; order Burkholderiales; family Comamonadaceae; genus Variovorax; species Variovorax sp. V93. The sequence continues at coordinate 4,367,580 of NZ_AP028669.1, forward strand.
AGCGTCCTCGCCCGCCAGCGGCACCGATGCCGTCCAGGGCGGCAGGAACGCGGTGAAGCTCTCGTCGGCCCAGGTGCATTCGATGCCCGAGGCGCCCAATTCCGACTTCGATGCGGCGCGCGTTGCCTCGATCCGCGAGGACATCCGGGCCGGGCGCTACGAAATCCACCCCGACCGCATCGCGCGCGGCCTGCTCGCCAGCGTGCGCGACCTGCTCCACGAAAACGGAAAGCTCTGAACGCCATGCTGGTTCACCTGTTGGCCGAAAAAGCCTGTGTCGAGGAATTCCTGTCGGTGCTGGAGCAGGAGGCGCAGGCCATGAAGAACGGCCTCTTTGCCGAGCTGCCCGTGATTACCGGGCGCAAGGCCGGCCTGCTCGACCGCCTGGCGGCACTCGACCAGGCGCGCGAATCGGCCCAGGTGGCGCGGGGTTTCGAGCCCGGGCGCCCGGGTGCCGATGCCGCCGCCGCGGCAGACGGCGAGGCCTCGCTCGCCGCCTGGACAGCGCTGGTCGAACTGGCGCAGCAGGCCAAGGCCAGCAACCGCCGCAACGGTGCCATGGTGTACAGCCAGCTCGATTTCACGCAGAACGCGCTGCACTACCTGCAGGCCGGCGCGCAGCCCTTCTACGGGCCGGACGGCATCCGCAAGGCCGCCAGCGCCGCGGGAACGCGGCTCGCGGTGGGCTGAACCGCGAACCTACTTGCGGGTCTTGCCCGACTTGGGCGGCGCCTCGAACAGCTCCGAGAAGAACGACGGATCCACCCCGCCCGAGTCCTTGGCAGCGCGGCTCGGCTCGGCGGAAGGCAGCTCCTGGAAATCCGACGACGCGAAATGCGGCGGCACATAGACCCCGTGCTCGTCCCTCCTGACCAGGCCGCGGCGTTCCAGGTCCCGCATGGTCTTGTTGACCTGCATCCTGGAAAGCCCCGAATAGGAGGCGATGACCGACTGGGTGATGCGCTTGTCGTAGCCGCCGTCGGTGCCCGGGGCCAGCACGGTGAGTTCGTGCAGGATGCGGCTGATGAGCCGCTCCGACGAAGCCGATGAAATCTGCCGGATCTGCCTGCGCAGCACCGTGGTGCGCTTCATCACCACGTCGAGCAGGCCCATCGTCACGGCCGGATGGCGGTCGCACAGCGCCTTGAATTCCAGCGTGGGCACCAGGTACAGCGAGGTGGGCAATGCCGCCACCAGTGTCGCGCCGGCCTGGTAGCGCTCCTCGATCAGGGCCGAGTTCAGGAAGAAGTCGTCCTGGCGGATGAAGTCGGTCGTGACGTCGCCGCTGTCTTCGCTCCCCTGCACGACCACCCGCAGCAGGCCCGTGGCCACGCAGTAGATGCGGTCGGACCATTCGTCCGCCGCCAGCACGACTTCGTTGCGCCGGTAGGACCGAAGTTCGATGCGCTGGACAAAGGCTGTGCGCTCATCCGGGGGAACGCTGGCAATAAGAGGATGCAAATACATCTGTACCGTCCATGGGCTGCCTTGCCGCATATTGGCTCAAAGCGGCTGCCTGCAACTCTTCCCGCTCTTCAAAATGTGAATATTTACCAGATGAGAGTCATATACTAACAGTCAGTAACATCTGGACACGCGACATCATCGCATGACTTGACGAAAACTACTTGCGCCAGCCGTCCGAAACCAGCCATTGGCTTGTACCGCAGGCGACAACGAGTGCCGCGTAGGTCGCTATCGCGCCGTCGCGGCCCGAAAGGACCACCCCGGCCAGCAACACCAGCGCTCCCACGCCTGAATTGATCGCGCCCTGGGCCCACCATGCCCGGCCGCCCGCCTTGCGCCGGAAGGCCCGGCCCATGAGCGCGCACAGGAAGCCGACGGTCAGCGCGGGCGCCACGAAGTTCAGCAGGTGATTGAGGAGATCCAGCAGGGACATGGGTAGGAATGGGTATCGAGGGCCGCCGGATAAAGCCAAGGGCGCTCGCGGCGCCCTTGTTTTATGTGGAGTTGCATGCGGCCAAGCCCCTCCGCGGCCGCACGGCTGCTGCTGATTTTATAATCAGTGGATATGTCAGTCTGGACCCTCGGGTTGAACCACACGACCGCGCCGCTCGATCTGCGCGGTCGTTTCGCGTTCGCGCTCGATCAGCTGGCACCCACGCTGCAGAGCCTGCGCAGCTCCTTCGCCAGCGGCCGCCATCCGCAGGTCGAGGCCGCGATCATCTCCACCTGCAACCGCACCGAGATCTACTGCGCCGCCGAGCATGCCGCGCTCGACCACACGGTCGGCTGGCTGGCCGAAAGCGGCGGCGTCGCGCCCGCGCTGCTGCGCTCGCATGCCTATACGCTGCACGACGACGAGGCCGCGCGCCACGTCTTCCGCGTAGCCAGCGGGCTCGATTCCATGGTGCTCGGCGAGGCCCAGATCCTCGGCCAGATGAAGGACGCCGTGCGCGCGGCCGAAACCGCCGGCGCACTCGGCAGCACGCTCAACCAGCTGTTCCAGCGTTCCTTCGCGGTCGCGAAAGAGGTGCGCACCGCCACCGAGATCGGCGCGCATTCCATCAGCATGGCCGCGGCGGCCGTCCGGCTGGCCGGCCAGCTGTTCGAAGACCTGCACCAGACGCGCGTGCTGTTCGTCGGCGCGGGCGAAATGATCGACCTGGCCGCCACGCATTTCGCGGCCAAGGACCCGAAGGCCATCGCCATTGCCAACCGCACGCTCGAGCGCGGCGAAAAGCTGGCTTCGCGCTTCGGCGGCGAGGCGATGCGGCTGGCCGACCTGCCGAACCGGCTGGCCGAGTTCGACATCGTGGTGAGCTGCACCGCCAGCACGCTGCCGATCATCGGCCTGGGCGCCGTCGAACGCGCGCTCAAGGCCCGCAAGCACCGCCCGATGTTCATGGTCGACCTGGCCGTGCCGCGCGACATCGAGCCCGAGGTGAAGGCGCTCGAGGATATCTATCTCTATACGGTCGACGACCTCGCCCAGGTGGTGCAGCAGGGCCAGGCCAACCGCCAGGCCGCCGTGGCGCAGGCCGAGGTCATCATCGACGCCGGCGTGCAGAGCTTCATGCACTGGCTGGGCCAGCGCGGCACCGTGCCGCTGATCCAGCAGCTCAATGCCCAGGCCGACGAATGGCGCGCCGCCGAAATGGCCCGCGCGCGCAAGCTGCTGGCCCGGGGCGAGCCGGTCGATGCGGTGCTCGAGGCCCTGTCGCGGGGGCTCACGCAGAAGCTGCTGCACGGCGCCATGGCCGAACTGCACGCGGGCGATGCGGCATCGCGCGAGCACACCGCGCAGACCATCTCGCGCCTGTTCCTGCGCAAAGAGCGTTAGCGACGCTCGCCAGCGGCCCGGCCCCGCGGCCGCGGTCCCCCATGCGCCCTGCCGCGGCACCGCGGCGCCCTTCCCCCATTTTTTTCGAGCTCCTTTCCGCCGTGAAGACCTTTCTGCGCCACCAACTCGAACGCTACGCCGCCCGCCTCGGCGAACTCGATTTCCTGCTTTCGCGCGAAGACATCATGAGCGACATGGCGCAGTACCGCACCATCTCGCGCGAGCATGCCGAGGTCACGCAGATCGCGGGCCGCTACGAGCGCTACAAGCAGCGCGAAGCCGACATCGCCGGTGCGGCCGAAATGCTCGACGACCCCGACATGGCCGAGATGGCGCGCGAAGAAATCGCCGCCGCGCAGGCCGAGCTCGCGCAGCTCGAGGAAGAGCTGCAGCGCCTGCTGCTGCCCAAGGATCCGGACGACGCGCGCAACGCCTTCCTCGAAATCCGCGCCGGCACCGGCGGCGACGAATCGGCCCTGTTCGCGGGCGACCTGCTGCGCATGTACACGCGCTACTGCGAGCGCGCCGGCTGGCGCTGCGAAGTGGTGAGCGAGAGCGAAAGCGAGCTCGGCGGCTACAAGGAAGTGGTGATCCGCATCGCCGGCAACCATGTTTTTGGCCGCCTGCGCTTCGAATCGGGCGGCCACCGCGTGCAGCGCGTGCCGGCCACCGAGACCCAGGGCCGCATCCACACCAGCGCCTGCACCGTCGCCGTGCTGGCCGAGCCCGACGAAACCGTGGCGGTGCAGATCAACCCGGCCGACCTGCGCATCGACACCTACCGCGCGAGCGGCGCCGGCGGCCAGCACATCAACAAGACCGACTCGGCCGTGCGCATCACGCACATTCCAACGGGCATCGTGGCCGAGTGCCAGGACGACCGCAGCCAGCACCGCAACAAGGCCAAGGCGCTGCAGGTGCTCTCCGCGCGCATCCAGGAAAAGGACCGCAGCGAGCGCGCCGCCAAGGACGCCGCCATGCGCAAGGGGCTGATCGGCAGCGGCGACCGCTCCGACCGCATCCGCACCTACAACTTCCCGCAGGGCCGGCTCACCGACCACCGCATCAACCTCACGCTCTACAAGCTGCAGGCCATCATGGAGGGCGACCTCGGCGACGTGCTGGACGCGCTGCGCGCCGCGCGCGAGGCCGAGCAGCTGGCCGAGCTCGAATCGAGCCTGCCGGCATGACGGCCACGGCCACCACGCCGTCCACCGTGGCGCAGGCGCTGGCCGCGGCCGTGGCGCTGGGCATCGACCGGCTCGACGCGCAACTGCTGCTGCTGCATGCGCTCGGCCGCGCGCCGAACGACCGCGCCTGGCTGCTGGCGCACGACACCGACGCCGTTTCCGACGCGGCCTGGTCGGCGCTTTCGACGCAGCTGCCGCGCCGGCTGGCGGGCGAGCCGGTGGCCTACCTGCTCGGCGAAAAGGAATTCCACGGCCTCGGCCTGCAGGTGGACGCGCGGGTGCTGGTGCCGCGCCCCGACACCGAAACGCTGGTCGACTGGGCCCTGCAATGCCTCGAGGGACGCAGCGCCCCGCGCGTGCTCGACCTGGGCACCGGCAGCGGCGCGATCGCGCTGGCGCTGCAGCATGCGCGCCCCGATGCCGAGGTCGATGCGGTCGATGCCAGCGCCGATGCGCTGGCGGTCGCCGAGGCCAATGCGCAGCGCCTGGGCCTGCCGGTGCGCTTTCGCCGGGCCCATTGGCTCGACGGCGCGGCCGGCGGCTATGCGGTCATTGCCAGCAATCCGCCCTACATCGCAGCCGGCGACCCGCACCTGGCGGCGCTGCAGCACGAGCCGCTGGCGGCGCTGGTGGCCGGGCCCGACGGGCTGGCCGACATCCGGCAGATCGTGCAGCAGGCCCCCGCGCACCTTGCGGACGGCGGCTGGCTGCTGCTCGAGCACGGCCACGACCAGGCCGCGGCCGTGCGCCAGCTGCTCCAGGCGCGCGGCTTTGCCGAGGTGCAAAGCCGCGATGACCTTGCCGGCATCCAGCGCTGTTCCGGCGGGATCTGGCGCACGGTGAAATAATCCCCCCAGCCCATTTTTCAGGAGTCCCCATGTCCGACGCCCAGCAACGCATCGACGATCTCGTCAAGTCCAACGACCTCGTGCTCTTCATGAAGGGCAACGCCAGCTTTCCGATGTGCGGCTTCTCCGGCCGCGCGATCCAGATCCTCAAGGCGGTCGGCGTCGACACCAGGACGCTCAAGACCGTCAACGTGCTCGAAGACGACGGCATCCGCCAGGGCATCAAGGAATACAGCAACTGGCCGACGATTCCCCAGCTCTACGTGAAGGGCGAATTCGTCGGCGGCTCGGACATCATGATGGAGATGTACGAGTCGGGCGAGCTGCAGCAGGTGCTGGGCGGCAGCAGCAACGCGGCCTGATTTCCGCGCCCGCCATGAGCCACGACCACGGCCATGACCACGAGGGCAAGGCCGCGCCGGCCTGGAAGCACGACGGCGTGCGCGTGATCGCGGCCAACCAGCTTGACGCCAACACGGCCCAGACGCCCGGCATGAACCGCGCCGCGGCCATCAATTTCGCCCGCGTCGGCGCGCAGAAGCTCTGGGCCGGCACCGTCACCATCCACGCCGACGCCAAGACCGGCGCCCACCACCACGGGCACCTCGAATCGGTGATCTACGTGGTGCGCGGCCGGGCCCGCATGCGCTGGGGCGAGAAGCTCGAGTTCACGGCGGAAGCCGGTCCGGGCGACTTCATCTACGTGCCGCCCTACGTGCCGCACCAGGAAATCAACGCCAGCGCCACCGAGACGCTCGAATGCGTGCTGTGCCGCAGCGACGGCGAGGCGGTTGCGGTGAACCTCGACATCGAACCGGTGGAAAAACCAGAATCGGTGCTGTGGGTCGACCCGACCCATCCGCACGGCGGAATCTAGGCTCTCCCCCAGGCTGCGCGCACTTCGTGTCGCTTCTCCCTCCCCCTTCCGGGGGCAACACCGGCGGCCCGGCAAAGCCGGTTCCGCGGTGTTCGCTGGAATGTGCCCCGGGTCATGGCACCATGGTGCACTTCGCCGTGCCACCATGACTCTCACCCAAAGCCTGCTCATCATCGTCCTGCTGATCGCGATGAGCGCGTTCTTCTCCCTTGCCGAAATCACGCTGGCCGCCTCGCGGCGCCTGCGCCTGCGCCAGATGGCCGACGAGGGCGATGCGCGGGCCGAGCGCGTGCTGCGCGTGCAAGAGCAGCCGGGCCACTACTTCACCGTGGTGCAGATCGGCCTCAATGCGGTGGCGATCCTCGGCGGCGTGGTCGGCGAGGGCTCGCTGAGCCCCTACTTCGCGCGCTTCCTCGAGGGCTGGATGAGCGTGGAGGCCTCGGCAAACGTGGCCTTCCTGTGCTCGTTCGTGATCGTGATCGCGGTGTTCCTGGTGTTTGCCGACCTGTTCCCCAAGCGCCTGGGCATGAGCGACCCCGAACGCATCGCGGTTCGCATGGTGGGCCCGATGATGGTGCTGATCACGGCCTTCAAGCCGCTGGTGTGGTTCTTCACGCGCTCCACCGACATGCTCTTCAAGCTGCTGGGCATGCCGCTGGTGCGCGACGACAAGATCACCTCGGCCGACATCCTGGCCATGACCGAGGCCGGCGCGCGCGCGGGCGTGCTCGCGGTGCGCGAGCAGCAGGTGATCGCCAACGTGTTCGAGCTCGACACCCGGCTGGTCAGCAGCGTGATGACGGTGCGCGACAACATCGCCTGGTTCCTGCACGACGACCCGGAATCGGTGCTGCGGGCGCGCATCGTGGCCGAGCCTTTTTCGGCCTACCCGGTGTGCGACGGCGACATCGACCATGTGCTCGGCTATGTCGACGCCAAGGAGATGTTCCAGCGCGTGCTCAGCGGCCAGCCGCTGGCCTTCGACCAGGGCCTGACGCTGCACAAGGCGCTGGTCGTCCCCGACCGGCTCTCGCTCACCGAGGTGCTCGAGCAGTTCCAGCAGGCGCATGAAGACTTCGCGATCATCGTCAACGAATACAGCCTGGTGGTGGGCGTGATCACGCTCAACGACGTGATGAGCACGGTGATGGGCGACCTCGTGTCCACGCCCGACGAGGAGCAGATCGTGAAGCGCGACGAGAACTCGTGGCTGATCGACGGCGTCACGCCCATCCAGGACGTGCAGCGCGCGCTGCACATCGACGAGATGCCGCATCCGGACGACTACGAAACGCTGGCGGGCTTCCTGATGGTGATGCTGCGGCGCGTGCCCAAACGTACCGACAGCGTGAGCTGGGGCGGCTACACCTTCGAGGTGATGGACGTCGACAGCTACCGCATCGACCAGGTGATGGTGACAAGGACTTAGCTCGCCCCCAGTCTGCGCGCACTTCGTGTCGCTTCGCCAACCCCCTACCGGGGGCAATACCAGCGGCCCGGCAAAGCCGGTTCCGCGGTATTCCTGAAACAGATATTCAGGCTGCCGAGCGGTCCCGCTCGCGTTCTCGCGCCTTGTCGTCGTAGGTCCACAGGCGCTGGTTCGCGAACACGGCATTCGGGTACGGCGCCTTGCCGCGGCTGCCGTTGTAGCGCCCGAGGGTCATGTACAGGTCGCCGTTCTCGCGGTCGAGGTAGTGGCGCAGGATCACGCAGCCGAAGCGCAGGTTGGTCTGCATGTGGAACAGCTTGGCCGGGTCGCTGTCGCCGATCACGCGGGTCCAGAACGGCATGACCTGCATGTAGCCGCGCGCACCGGCGCTGGACACCGCGAACTTGCGGAAGTTGCTCTCGACCTGGATCAGCCCGAGCACCAGGCTCACGTCCAGGCCCGAGCGCTTGGCTTCATACCAGACGGTCTGCAGGAATTCCTTGCGCGTGGGCCAGTCGGCAATCTTCTTCTTGAGGCGCTCGCTCATCTCGCCCAGCCATCGCAGGTAGGTCAGGCGGGCCTCGGTGTTCGAGAACTCGGGCACCGGCGGCGCCTTGTTGTGCACGGCCGAACTCAGCGCGGTGCGCACCGAGTCGATCAGCGGCTCCTCGATCTGTGCGCCGGCGCGCGCAGCCTGCGGCAGCGACAGCGCCGCCAGGGCGCCCGCCGCCGCCGCGCCACCCAGGCACTGGCGCCGCGAGAGGCCGCCCTGCAGGCTCATTTCGCGAGCTTGCCGGTGATGAATTCGGCGATGCCGGCCGCGGGCACCTTGGTGGCTGCCGTGTCGCGGCGATGCTGGTATTCGAGCTGGCCTTCCTTCAGGCCGCGGTCGGAGATGACCACGCGGTGCGGCACGCCGATCAGCTCCCAGTCGGCAAACATCGCGCCCGGGCGCTCGCCGCGGTCGTCCAGCAGCACGTCGACGCCGGCCGCGAGCAGCTGCTCGTACAGCGCCTCGGCCGCCACCTTGACGTCGGGGCTGCGGTCCATGCCGATCGGGCAGACCACCACCGTGAACGGCGCCAGTGCGTCGGGCCAGATGATGCCGCGCTCGTCGTGGTTCTGCTCGATGGCGGCGGCCGGCAGGCGCGTGATGCCAATGCCGTAGCAGCCCATCTCGAGGAACTGCGGCTTGCCGGCTTCGTCGAGGTAGGTGGCGTTCATGTCCTTGCTGTACTTGGTGCCGAGCACGAACACGTGGCCCACCTCGATGCCGCGCTCGATCGCGAGCACGCCCTTGCCGTCGGGCGAGGCATCGCCCGCCACCACGTTGCGCAGGTCGGCCACCAGTTCGGGCTCGGGCAGGTCGCGGCCCCAGTTGACGCCGGTCATGTGGAAGTCGATCTCGTTGGCGCCGGCGATCCAGTCGGCCATGACCACGACTTCGCGGTCGACCACGAGCCTGACGGGCTTCTTGAGGTTCAGCGGGCCAAGGTAGCCGGGCTTGCAGCCGAAGTGGTCCTCGATCTCGGCCAGCGTCGCGAACCGGAAGCCCTTGTCCAGGCCCGGCACCTTGCCGACCTTGATCTCGTTCATGTCGTGGTCGCCGCGCAAGAGCAGCAGCCAGACCTGCGCACCCTTGGGGTTGCCGGCCTCGTCGAGGATGTCGGTGGCCAGCACCAGCGACTTGACGGTGGTCGAGAGCGGCACGCCGAGCAGTTCGGCCACGGCCGCGCAGGTGCTCTTGCCGGGCGTGGGCGTCTTCTCGAGCGCCTTGGCGGCCGCGGGGCGCGGCCCGGCCGGAGCAAGCGCCTCGGCCTTTTCCATGTTGGCCGCGTAGTCGCTGCCGGGGCAGTAGACGATGGCGTCTTCGCCGGTGGCGGCAATCACCTGGAACTCTTCGCTCAGGTCGCCGCCGATGGCGCCGCTGTCGGCCGCCACGGCGCGGTAGCGCAGGCCGAAGCGGTCGAAGATGCGGCGGTAGGCATCGGCCATGACCTGGTAGCTGGCCTTGGCGGCATCCAGGTCGCGGTCGAAGCTGTAGGCGTCCTTCATGATGAATTCGCGCCCGCGCATCAGGCCGAAGCGCGGACGGCGCTCGTCGCGGAACTTGGTCTGGATCTGGTAGAAATTCTTCGGCAGCTGCTTGTAGCTGCGGATTTCCTGGCGCGCGATATCGGTCACCACCTCTTCGCTCGTGGGCTGGACCACGAAGTCGCGGTCGTGCCGGTCCTTGATGCGCAGCAGTTCGGGGCCCATCTTGTCGAAGCGGCCGGTCTCCTGCCAGAACTCGGCCGGCTGCACCACGGGCATCGTGAGTTCGACCGCGCCGGCGCGGTTCATTTCCTCGCGCACGATCGCCTCGACCTTGCGGATCACGCGCAGCCCCATCGGCATGTAGGTGTAGATGCCCGTGCCGAGCTTCTTGATCATGCCCGCGCGCATCATGAGCCGATGGCTCGCGACCTCGGCGTCAGCGGGCGCTTCCTTGAGGGTGGAGACAAAAAATCGGGAAGCTTTCATCGGGATCGGCTGGTGGATTCGAAGATCGTGGGGAAGACGGATGCCGGCGGAGAGACCACCGGGAACCCGCGGGCCTCGAACTGGCCGCTTGCCGAGTGCAACCCGGCATGCATAATCGACTCAGTTCAAAAATTGGGGTTTGATTATGCTCGACCGGGACGGCTTCAGGCCCAACGTCGGCATCATCCTGCTCAACCAGAGAAACCAGGTTTTCTGGGGCAAACGCATACGCACGCATTCCTGGCAGTTTCCGCAAGGCGGCATCGACCGCGGCGAAAGTCCCGAGCAGGCCATGTTCCGGGAACTGCACGAGGAAGTCGGACTCCATCCGGAGCACGTGCGCATCGTGGCCCGTACCCGTGACTGGTTGCGCTACGAGGTGCCGGATCGGTTCATTCGCCGTGACGCACGGGGCCACTACAAGGGCCAGAAGCAAATCTGGTATTTGCTGCAATTGATCGGTCACGACTGGGATCTGAACCTGCGCGCGACCGACCACCCCGAATTCGACGCCTGGCGATGGCACGACTACTGGGTGCCGCTCGATGTGGTCGTCGAATTCAAACGCGGCGTCTACGAGATGGCACTGACCGAGCTTGCTCGCTACCTGCCGCGGCAGGATTTCCGCAACCGCTTCCTGCGCAGCAACGTGCGCGCCCGGGAGTTCGAGCGCCACATGCCCGATGGCGGCGCGCCCGCGGGGCTGGACCTGCCGCCCGGCGGCAGTTTCGACCCGCATCCCGACATTACTTCTGCGAGCGATGACCCTTCCCCTCCTCTCCCCCACAAAGCGCCCTTCCTTCCATCGCAGCGCTGAGGGCACCCTGCTCGCCGTGTGCCTGGCCCTGCTGGCCGGATGCGCATCGGGCCCGCACGACACCAGCAATCCCGACTGGGCGCAGGCCGGCATGCCGCCGCCGCCCAAGCGCTACGAAACCGATGCCGAATGGAAGGAAAGCGAAGCGCCGCCGCCGCCGGCCTTCGACGTCAAGCGCCTCGAGCCAATCGCGATGCCGCCCTACATGTCGCTGAAGTTCGGCGTCGATCCGGCCACCATCACAATCACCGGCGACGGTGTGGTGCGCTACGTGGTGGTCGCAACCGGCCGCAGCGGCGGGGACGCGGCGCTGAACGCCTTCTACGAAGGCGTGCGCTGCTCGACTGACGAGGTGAAGAGCTACGCGCGATACAACAACGGCGCCTGGAGCAAGGTCGAACGATCCGAGTGGAAGAGCTTCCGCGACCTGAACTCGAGCTACGCCAAGCAGTTGGCGCAGCAGGGCCTGTGCCGCGGCCATGCGCCCCGGGTCTCGGTCAAGGACATGGTCACGAACATGCGGGACCCGGCGCGCCAGCTGCAATAAGGCCGGCTGCAGGCGGTGTTCGAACGGGGCCTCGAAAGGGCCCCGTTTCCATTTGAGCCCGGCCTCAGCCGCGCATCAGCACCATGTTGTCGCGGTGGACCATTTCCGGCTCCGCCACATAGCCGAGCAGCCGCTCGAACTCCGACGAGGGCTTGCGGCACAGCAGCCGGGCCTCGACGCTCGAGTAATTGGCCAGGCCGCGGGCCAGCTCCACGCCATCGGTATCGCGCACGGCGATCACGTCGCCGCGTGAAAACTCGCCCGAAACACCGGTCATGCCGATCGGCAGCAGGCTCTTGCCCTCGGCGCGCACCTTGGCGGCCGCACCGGCATCGACGGTGACCGCGCCGCGCAGCTGCAGGTGGTCCGCCATCCAGCGCTTGCGCGCCTGGTGCTTGGCCGTCTGAGCCACCAGCAGCGTGCCGATGGATTCGCCGCCAACGAGGCGCAGCAGCGCATCGGGTTCTCGGCCCCAGGCGATCACGGTGGAGGCGCCCGAGCCGGCCGCGCGCTTGGCCGCAAGGATCTTGGTGATCATGCCGCCGCGGCCGAGGCTGGAGCCCGCCCCGCCCGCCATGGCTTCGAGCGCGGGGTCGCCGGCCGCCGCCTCGTGCACGAACTTCGCGTCCGGGTCCTTGCGCGGGTCGGCCGTGTAGAGGCCCTTCTGGTCCGTGAGGATCACCAGCGCATCGGCTTCGACCAGGTTGGCCACCAGCGCGCCCAGCGTGTCGTTGTCGCCGAACTTGATCTCGTCGTTGACGACCGTGTCGTTCTCGTTGATGACCGGCACCACGCCCAGCCCGAGCAGCGTGACGAGGGTCGAGCGCGCATTGAGATAGCGCTCGCGGTCGGCCAGGTCGGCATGGGTCAGCAGCACCTGGGCGCTACCGATCCGGTTCTCGCGCAGCTTGGTCTCGTACATCTGGGCCAAGCCCATCTGCCCGACGGCCGCGGCGGCCTGCAGTTCATGCACCTCGTGCGGCCGCGTGCGCCAGCCCAGGCGCTTCATGCCTTCGGCAATGGCGCCGCTGGACACCATCACGACCTCGCGGCCGCCCTGCACCAGCACCGCCAGCTGCCGGCACCATTCGCCGATCGCCGCCTCGTCGAGGCCGCGCCCCTCGTTGGTCACGAGGCTGGAGCCCACCTTGACGACGATACGGCGGGCATCCCGCAAGGCAGTGGATCCGGAGTTCGAGGTCATGGGAGGCGTGGCGGTCGTGAATGCGGCGTGCGGAGCGTCAGGAGGAGGAAGACGAGGGATCGGGCGGCAGCTCGACGAAGCGCGGATCGACCTCGACCGGCACGTGTTCCGCCGCCTGCTGCGCCTTGACCTGCTGGTACACGGCCTGCACCAGGTGCTCGCAGCCTTCGCGCGTGAGTGCGGAGATCTCGAACACCGGGCCCTTGAAGCGCAGGCGCTTGACGAAGTCCTTCACGCGCGCGGCGCGCTCGTCCGCGGGCACCATGTCGAGCTTGTTCAGCACCAGCCAGCGCGGCTTTTCATAGAGCGCGGCGTCGTACTTCTTGAGCTCGCCGACGATGGCCTTGGCCTGCGCAACCGGATCAACGCTGTCGTCGAACGGCGCCATGTCGATCACGTGCAGCAAGAGCCGCGTGCGCTGCAAGTGGCGCAGGAACAGGTGGCCGAGGCCCGCACCTTCGGATGCGCCCTCGATCAGGCCCGGCAGGTCGGCCACCACGAAGCTCTGCTCCGGGCCGACGCGCACGACACCGAGGTTCGGGTGCAGCGTGGTGAAGGGATAGTCGGCAATGCGCGGGCGCGCGTTCGAGATGGCGCTGATCAGGGTCGACTTGCCCGCATTCGGCATGCCCAGCAGGCCGACATCGGCGAGCACCTTGAGCTCGAGCTTGAGGCTCTTCTTCTCGCCCGGCCAGCCCGGGGTCTTCTGGCGCGGCGCGCGGTTGATGGCGCTCTTGAAGCGCATGTTGCCGAAGCCGCCGTCGCCGCCCTTGGCGATGGTGACGACCTCGCCTTCCTTCAGCAGTTCGTACAGCACCTCGCCGGTTTCGGCGTCGCTGATGATGGTGCCGACCGGCATCTTCAGCAGGATGTCGTCGCCCGCGGCGCCGAACATGTCGGAGCCCATGCCGTGCTCGCCGCGCTTGGCCTCGTGGCGGCGCGAATAGCGGAAGTCGACCAGAGTGTTGAGGTTGGAATCGGCCACCGCGTAGACATGGCCGCCGCGGCCGCCGTCGCCGCCGTTGGGGCCGCCGAATTCCTTGTATTTTTCATGACGGAACGACACGCAGCCGTTGCCGCCATCGCCCGCGGCGATGTCGATGAAGGCTTCGTCGACGAACTTCATGGGGTATCCAGTGTACAAATGAAGAAGCCCCGACAAAGCGGGGCTTCGAGCTGATCGAAGTGACTCGGGCTTATGCCGGGGTCACGTTGACCATGTGCTTGTTCAGTGCGCCCTTGACACCGAACGACACGTGGCCGTCAACCAGTGCAAACAGCGTGTGGTCCTTGCCCACGCCGACGTTCACGCCGGGGTGGAACTGGGTGCCGCGCTGGCGCACGATGATCGAGCCTGCGCTGATCAGTTCGCCGCCGAAGGCCTTCACACCGAGCATCTTGGGCTTGGAATCGCGCCCGTTTCGCGTTGAGCCGCCGCCTTTTTTCTGTGCCATGGAATCTGCTCCTTAGCCGGCGATCGCGCCGATTTGCAGTTCCGTGAACTGCTGGCGATGGCCTTGACGTTTCTGATAGTGCTTGCGACGGCGCATCTTGAAGATGCCGACCTTGTCGTGCTTGCCGTGCGACAGTACCGTGACTGTCACCGTTGCGCCGGACACCAGGGGCGTACCGATCTTGATTTCGCTGCCGTTGCCGACTGCAAGAACCTGATCGATCACGATTTCCTGGCCTACATCCGCAGCAATCTGTTCTACTTTAATTTTTTCGCCGGAAGCAACGCGATACTGCTTGCCGCCGGTTTTTATGACCGCGTACATGTGAACCTCTTAAGGAATGAGCTCTACGGCGAATTCCGCAGAGCCCTAGATTCTAGCACGGTTTGCACGCGCTAACATGGTTCGGGCCGGAGAGCCGCCGGGACGGCGCGCGCTCCTCCCTATAATCTGCGCCTTCCGGCCTTGTGCCGCTGCCACTTTCGCATTCAGACGCGCCGCGCGCAAACGCCTTGCCAGTTCACGCCGCCGATACCTCCCCCACCGCCACCGTGCTGGATTTGATCGCCGGCGACATGGTCGAAGTCGACCGTGTGATCGCGCAGCGCCTCGACACGGGCGTGCCTCTGGTCAGCCAGGTGTCGAAGTACATCATCTCGGCCGGCGGCAAACGCCTGCGCCCGGCGCTGCTGCTGCTCATGTCGGGCGCGCTCGGCTACACGGGCGAGCAGCGCTTCAACCTGGCGGCGGTGGTGGAGTTCATCCACACGGCCACGCTGCTGCATGACGACGTCGTCGACGAATCGACCCTGCGGCGCGGGCGCCCGACGGCCAACGAATCGTTCGGCAACCCGGCCAGCGTGCTGGTCGGCGACTTCCTCTATTCGCGCGCCTTCCAGATGATGTTGGATGCAAACAACATGCGCATCATGCAGATCCTGGCCGAGGCGACCAACGTGATCGCGGAAGGCGAAGTGCTCCAGCTGATGAACATGCACGACGCGACGCTGGACGAATCCGCCTACCTGCGCGTGATCCGCTCCAAGACCGCCAAGCTTTTCGAGGCCAGCACGCGGCTCGCCGCCGTGCTGGCGGGCGCCACGCCCGAGGTCGAGGAAGCCTGCGCCACCTACGGCCAGGCCCTGGGCACGGCCTTCCAGGTGATCGACGACGTGCTCGACTACGCCGGCGACGCGCACGAAACGGGAAAGAACGTGGGCGACGACCTGCGCGAAGGAAAAACCACGCTGCCGCTGATCTTCGCCATGCGGCGCGGCAGCCCCGCGCAGGCCGCGCTGGTGCGTGCGGCCATCGAGGCCGGCGACACCGCCCAGCTGGGCAAGATCGTCGAAATCGTCCACGCCACCGGCGCCCTGGAAGCCTCGCGCGCTGCCGCGGCCGACGAGGCAAAACGCGCAATTCACGCATTGCGCGACTTTCCGTCCAATTTGCATGCCGACGGTTTGCTACAATTGGCGGCTCAGTTGCTTGAGCGACGTGCCTGAACACCTCACAAGAGTTGGCAAGGACGAATTCTCTTTTTTTGCAACCAATCGGGGTGTAGCTTAGCCTGGTAGAGCGCTACGTTCGGGACGTAGAGGCCGGAGGTTCGAATCCTCTCACCCCGACCAGCCTTTGGCTGGCACAAATAATGCCCGTGCCTGTTGCTGCGTAGCGATTTACAGGGACGGGTGGTTCAGCGATGATCGTGAAGCACTTTTTCACATCTCTTGCAATTCGCTGAATGGCTGCTGCCGAACTTCCTGTTAAAGAAAACACGCAAATCGCCCTCCCGGGCCTTGCGCGTGCCTTGGTCTCTGCTGGCAAGCTTCCGGCGAAGACCGCGGAAGATATCTACCAGAAGTCGCTGAACGGCCGCACCAGCTTCATTGCCGAGCTGACCGGCAGCGGCGCCGTCTCGGCCGCCGACCTCGCCCACACGCTGTCCAGCGCCTTCGGTGCGCCGCTGCTGGACCTGGACGCCATCGATCACCAGCGCCTGCCCAAGGACCTGCTCGACCCGAAGCTGTGCCACGCCTACCGGATCGTGGTTCTCAGCAAGCGCAACAACCGCCTCATCGTTGCAACGGCCGACCCTTCGGACCAGCAGGCGGTGGAAAAGATCAAGTTCGCCTCCCAGATGGGTGTGGACTGGGTCATTGCCGAGTACGACAAGCTGTCGCGCATGATCGAGGCCGCAGCAGTCACCGCAGCGGAATCCATCAACAGCATCGTCGGTGCCGAGTTCGAGTTCGACGACGTCACCGCGGACACTTCGGGCGATGCCAACGAACAGGCCATCGCCGAGGTCGAGGACGCGCCAGTCGTGCGCTTCCTGCACAAGATGCTGCTCGACGGCGTCAGCATGCGGGCCTCGGACATCCACTTCGAGCCCTACGAGCACAACTACCGGGTGCGCTTTCGCATCGACGGCGAGCTGCGCGAGATCGCGAGCCCGCCCACGCTCATCAAGGACAAGCTGGCCTCGCGGATCAAGGTCATTTCACGGCTCGACATTTCCGAGAAGCGCGTGCCGCAGGACGGCCGCATGAAGCTCAAGATCGGGCCCGACCGCGTCATCGACTTCCGCGTCAGCACGCTGCCCACGCTGTTCGGCGAGAAGATCGTGATCCGTATCCTCGACCCGAGCAGCGCGCGCCTGGGCATCGACGCCCTGGGCTACGACGCCGACGAAAAGGAGCGCCTGCTGCATGCGATCAGCCGCCCCTACGGCATGGTGCTGGTCACGGGCCCCACCGGTTCGGGCAAGACGGTGTCGCTCTACACCTGCCTGAACCTGCTGAACCAGCCGGGCGTCAACATCGCGACGGCGGAAGACCCCTCTGAAATCAACCTGCCGGGCGTCAACCAGGTGAACGTCAACGAGCGCGCCGGACTCACCTTCGCGGCGGCGCTGCGCGCCTTCCTGCGGCAGGATCCCGACATCATCATGGTCGGCGAAATCCGCGACCTCGAAACCGCCGACATCTCGATCAAGGCCGCGCAAACGGGCCACCTGGTGCTCTCGACGCTGCACACCAACGACGCGCCGACCACGCTCACGCGCATGCGCAACATGGGCATTGCGCCGTTCAACATCGCCTCCAGCGTGATCCTGATCACGGCGCAGCGGCTCGCGCGGCGCCTGTGCCACATGTGCCGCGCGCCGGCCGACGTGCCGCGCCAGGCGCTGCTCGACGCGGGCTTCAAGGAAGAACAGCTTGACGGTACCTGGAAGCCCTACCGGCCGGTCGGCTGCGCGGCGTGCAGCAATGGCTACAAGGGCCGGGTCGGCATCTACCAGGTGATGCCGATCTCGGAGGCGATCCAGGCCATCATCCTGCGCGACGGCAGCGCACAGGACATCGCGCGACAGTCCGAGGCCGAGGGCGTGCGCTCGCTGCGGCAGTCTGGCCTGAGAAAAGTCATGCAAGGGCTCACCTCACTCGAAGAAGTGGTGGCGGTCACGAACGAATAACGAACACACTGCAAGAAATCGGAGATCGAATGGCAACAGTGGCATCCACCCGCACCTCGAACACGCTCAAGGAATTTGTCTACGAGTGGGAGGGCAAGGACCGCAACGGCAAGCTGGTGCGCGGCGAGCTCCGGGCCGCCGGCGAGAACCAGGTGCAGGCCGCCCTGCGGCGCCAGGGGGTCCTCGCGTCCAAGATCAAGAAGCGCCGCATGCGCTCGGGCAAGACCATCAAGCCCAAGGACATCGCGATCTTCACGCGCCAGCTCGCAACCATGATGAAGGCCGGCGTGCCGTTGCTGCAGTCGTTCGACATCGTGGGCCGCGGCAACGCGAACCCGAGCGTGGCCAAGCTGCTCAACGACATCCGCAGCGACGTGGAGACCGGCACCTCGCTGTCATCCGCCTTCCGGAAGTTTCCGAAGTACTTCGACAACCTCTACTGCAACCTGGTGGAAGCCGGCGAAGCGGCCGGTATCCTGGAAGACCTGCTGGACCGGCTGGCCACCTACATGGAGAAGACCGAGGCGATCAAGTCGAAGATCAAGTCGGCCCTGATGTATCCCACCTCCGTGGTGGTGGTCGCGTTCGTGGTGGTGGCCATCATCATGATCTTCGTGATCCCGGCCTTCAAGCAGGTGTTCACCTCGTTCGGCGCCGACCTGCCCGCGCCCACGCTGTTCGTGATGGCGATGAGCGAATTCTTCGTCTCCTACTGGTGGCTGATCTTCGGCGTGATCGGCGGCGGCACCTACTTCTTCCTGCAGGCCTGGAAGCGCAACGAACGCGTGCAGCGGGTCATGGACCGTGCGCTGCTGCGCGTGCCGATCTTCGGCACGCTGATCGAGAAGTCGTGCGTGGCCCGCTGGACCCGCACCCTTGCCACCATGTTCGCCGCCGGCGTTCCGCTGGTCGAGGCGCTCGACTCGGTGGGCGGCGCCTCGGGCAACACCGTCTACGGCGACGCCACGGCCAAGATCCAGCAGGAGGTCTCGACCGGCACGAGCCTCACGACGGCCATGACCAACGTCAACCTGTTCCCTTCGATGGTGATCCAGATGACCGCGATCGGCGAGGAGTCCGGCTCGATCGACCACATGCTCGGCAAGGCCGCCGACTTCTACGAGTCCGAGGTGGACGACATGGTGGCCGGCCTGTCGAGCCTGATGGAGCCCATCATCATCGTGTTCCTGGGCGTGATCATCGGCGGCATCGTGGTGTCGATGTACCTGCCGATCTTCAAGTTGGGCCAGGTCGTTTGATGCTGGTGTCGCAGGAGTTCGACGCCGCGTTTGCCGGCGTCCTCGGGTTGCTGGTCGGCAGTTTTCTCAACGTGGTGATCTACCGCACCCCCGTCATGATGTACCGGAGCTGGCTGGCCGACGCGGTGGCCAACCTGATGTCGTCCAAGGACGTTCCGTCGCTCTGGTCGCTGGTGTTCGGGCCGAAGGCGCAGCCCCCGGCCGGGCTCGAGGCCGCGGCGGACAAGGCGGCCGTGGCCATCGAGGCGCTGCCGCCGTTCGATCTGACCCGGCCTGCCTCGCGCTGCGGCGCCTGCGGCCACGGGATCCGCTGGTACCAGAACATTCCGGTGCTGAGCTACCTGGTGCTGCGGGGCCGCTGCGCCGCCTGCGGCACGCCGATCAGCCCGCGCTATCCGCTGGTCGAACTGGTGACCGGCGCGCTGTTCGCGCTGTGCGCCTACCGCTTCGGCCTCACGCCCACCGGCGCGCTCTGGGCGGCGTTCGCGGCGTTCCTGGTCTGCCAGTTCCTGATCGACTTCGACACCCAGTTCCTGCCCGACGCGCTCAACTATCCGCTGCTCTGGCTCGGGCTCGTCGGCGCGGCCATGGGCTGGACCGGCACCGCGCTGAGCTCGGCGGTCTGGGGCGTCGTGTTCGGCTACCTGAGCCTGTGGCTTGTGTACCATGGCTATCGCCTGGCCACGGGCAAGGAAGGCATGGGATATGGCGACTTCAAACTGCTGGCGGCGCTCGGCGCCTGGCTCGGGGCCGACTACCTCATTGCCATCATCCTCGTCTCATCGCTGGTGGGCGCCGTGATCGGCCTCACGCTGCGTTTTGTCGGGAAGCTGGCGCACAAGGACATTCCCATGGCCTTCGGCCCCTTTTTGGCCGGTGCCGGCCTGGTCTGCCTGGTGGCGGGCCCGGAGCTCGTGAGGCAATGGATTCCCTTCGCCTTCCCGCTCGGCGCATTCGCCCGCTGAGGAGCGCGTGGTGCGGCGCATCGGCCTGACGGGCGGCATCGGAAGCGGCAAGAGCACGGTCGCGGCCCTGCTGGTTGCCGAAGGTGCCGTGCTGGTCGACACCGACGCCATCGCGCGCCGCATTGCGCTGCCCGGAGGCATCGCGATGCCGGCCGTCGAGGCCGCCTTCGGGCCCACCGTCATCGCGGCGGACGGCGGACTCGACCGCGCAGCGATGCGGCAGCTCGTGTTCGCCGACAACAGCGCCAAAAAGCGCCTCGAATCGATCCTGCATCCGCTGATCGGCGCCGAGACGGAACGCATGGCCTCCAACGCCGGCCCGGACGCGGTGGTGGTCTTCGATGTGCCGCTGCTGGTCGAATCCGGCCGCTGGCGGGCCCTGGTCGACCGGGTGCTGGTGGTCGATGCCACCGAGCAAACACAGCTGCGGCGCGTCGTGGCGCGCTCCGGCTGGACGCCCGAGGCGGTGCGCGCGGTGATCGCCCAGCAGGCGCCGCGCGGGCTGCGCAGGGCGGCCGCGGACGCGGTCATTTTCAACGAGTCGCTCTCGCTGGAGGAACTCGCTGCAGAGGTCCGGAGTCTCTGGAAGCGGTGGGTTCCGCCCGGCACGCGATAATCCGGGACTGGCCGCCAGAGCGGCCGCATAACGACCAAGACAAAAAGGCGCTCGCCGGAGTGCCCTCACCTCCTGCGATGCTTTTCAATTCGTATCCCTTCATTTTTGTCTTCTTCCCGCTGGTACTGATCGGGTTCTTCCTGATCGGCAAGCGCAACGCCCGGTCCGCCGCAGGCTTCCTTGCCCTGGCCTCGCTGTTCTTCTACGGCTGGTGGAGCGTCAAGGCGCTTCCGCTGCTGGTGGCGTCGATCTGCATCAACTACTGGTTCGGGCTGCGCCTGTCGCCCGCGCCGGGCCGGGACGACCGCAAGCGCAAGTCGCTGCTGGTGGCGGCGCTGGTGGTCAACCTGGGCGTGCTCGCGGTCTTCAAGTACGCCAACTTCTTCGTTTCGAACGTGAACGACGGGCTGGCCGCAGCGGGCCTGTCGCAGATCCCGCTGCTGCACATCGTGCTGCCGATCGGCATCTCGTTCTACACCTTCACGCAGATCGCCTTCCTGGTCGACTGCTGGCAGGGCAAGGTGCATGAGCGCAGCTTCATCCACTACGTGCTGTTCGTCACCTACTTTCCGCACCTGATCGCGGGCCCGGTGCTGCACCACGCGCAGATGATGCCGCAGTTCGCCAACGCGGCCACTTACCGGTTCGACCCCAACAAGGTGGCGCTCGGCATTGCGATCTTCACCTTCGGCCTCGCCAAGAAGCTGCTGATCGCCGATCCGGTGGGGCAGTACGCCGACATGATGTTCAACGGCGTGCACAAGGGCATCGAGCCCACGCTCTACACCGCGTGGTTCGGCGCGCTCGCCTACACGCTGCAGATCTATTTCGACTTCTCGGGCTATTCGGACATGGCGGTCGGCCTGTCGCTGTGCCTGGGGGTGCAGCTTCCGCTCAACTTCCGCTCGCCCTACAAGTCGACCAACATCATCGAGTTCTGGCGGCGCTGGCACATCTCGCTGTCGAACTTCCTGCGCGACTATCTCTACGTGCCGCTGGGCGGCAACCGCAAGGGCCCGGCCCGGCGCTACCTGAACCTGTTCCTCACGATGCTGCTGGGCGGGCTCTGGCACGGCGCCGCCTGGACCTTCGTGATCTGGGGCGCGCTGCACGGCGTGTTCCTGATGATCAACCACCTCTGGAACGCCAAGGTGCGGCGCAACATTCCGGCAGGGCCGGTCGCGCACGTGCTGGGCTGGTTCCTGACCTTCCTGTGCGTGGTACTGGCCTGGATCGTGTTCCGCGCCGATGGCGTCCACACGGCCATGGCCATCTACAAGGGCATGCTCGGCCTGCACGGCGCACCGCCTTCCGCGTTCAGCGAGTTCGGGCCGGTTCCGTTCCGCAAGCCCGAGTTCTTCCAGACCATGCTCGTGGGCATCGTGATCTGCCTCGCATTGCCGCCGACGATCACGCTCGAGCGCTGGATTCCCCACCCGAAGGCGGTGGCCGGCCAGCGCGTCATGGCGTGGTGCTCCTCGGCCGTGCTGGCGATCGGTACCTTCGCGCTCTTCGCCTGGTGCGTCTCGAAGCTGGGCAACTACAGCCCGTTCCTCTACTTCCAATTCTGATTCGACATGACGACGCCCGCGAAAGTCTGGCTGCGGTTCTTCCTGATCGGCTACATCGTCCTGATGGCGCTGTGGATCGTTTCGCTTACCAGCCCCGTGCCTTACGGCGACCTCACGCGGATCGGCCGCCTGTCCGAGCGCGAATTCGGCTGGACCGCCCCGCCACCCAAGGTCGACCCCGCCTATCTCAAGGGCACGCCGGTGGACCAGGCCGACATCATGGTGATCGGCGACAGCTTCTCCATGACCTTCCGCTGGCAGTCGGTGCTTGCCAAGGCCGGCTACCGCGTCACGACCACCTATTGGGGCCAGTACGAGAACGCGCTGTGCAGCGACTTCGACCAATGGATCGAGCGCACGGGCTTCAAGGGCAAGCTGATCATCATCGAGAGCGTGGAACGCCTGCTCGGCGACCGCACCAAGGACAGCATGAAGTGCCAGAAGATGATCCGGCCCTACGACGCCATGGACCATCCGCTGATCACGCCCGACGAGACCGTGCCGAGCCCTGCGCCCAACTGGAACGTGCAGTTCCTGACCGGCATCACGACCTACTACAACACCTGGAAAGCGAAAAAGTCTGCAACAGACATCCACTTCGACTGGAACACCTGGGTGCGCCCGGTGCCCGACGGTTGCAAGCTCTTCTCCCACCGCCTGTGCGACAAGATGCCCTTTTTCGCTGAAGATGACGACAATGGGCCACTGACCCTTGCGCACCTGGAATGGATGAAGAATTTCACAAAGGCGCACAGCAAGCTTCCTATCATGTGGATGGTGATTCCCAACAAGACCACCGTGTACCTGAAGCCCGACTACTCGAAGGATTTCGAAGCCGGGTTCCGCACCTCCGGGCTGGCGGGACCGGATCTCTACGCGTTCACGCGCGAAAAGCACACGCAGATCCACGATTTCTATTTTTCGAACGACACCCACATGTCCATGCATGGCCAGCTCGCGCTGGGAGAACGCATGCTGGCGGCCGTGCGCGAGGTGGTGCCGACGCCTCCCTCGAAATCGCCCTGAAGCTATGATGGCTCGACAGGAAAGCTATAGAACCGCGTGATCCTCTACGAGTACCCCTTCAACGAGCGCATCCGCACCTACCTGCGGCTGGAGCACCTGTTCCGCCGCCTCGGGGAGCTGGTGCCCTCGGAGTCCGCGCTCTCGCACCACTACGCCCTGGTCACGATCTTCGAGATCATGGATGTCGCCGCGCGCGCCGACCTCAAGGCCGACGTGATGCGCGACCTGGACAAGCACAAGAACGTCTTCAACAGCTACCGCGGCAATCCGGCCATTGCCGAGGCCGTGCTCGACCAGGTGGTCGGCCAGCTCGAACGCAACTTCGCCACCCTCAATGCCGTTGCCGGCAAGGCCGGCCAGTCGCTGACCGAGAACGAGTGGCTCATGAGCATTCGCAGCCGCGCGGGCATTCCGGGCGGCACCTGCGAATTCGACCTGCCCGCCTACTACGCCTGGCAGCACCGCAGCGCGGCCAGCCGCCGCGCCGACCTCGAACGCTGGTCGGCCACGCTCTCGCCGCTGGCCGAATCCATCTACCTGCTGCTCAAGCTGCTGCGCGATGCCGACGTGCCCTACAAGGTCATCGCCACCGGCGGACAATTCCAGCAGAACCTGCCGCAGGGGCGCAGCTTCCAGTTGCTGCGCCTGCGCATCGATCCGCAGCTGGGGCTGATTCCCGAAATCAGCGGCAACCGGCTCATGGTGTCGGTGCGGATGATGCGGCACGAAGCCGACGACCGCCTGCACCCGAGCAGCGACGACGTCGCATTCGAACTCACGCTCTGCGCCTGAGCCGCCGGCTCGTCTCCAGGGCGCGCACCGCAGGGCAAGCACGAAGGTTATCCATCCCATGAGCGACGTGAACAAGATCGGCGAGCGGATCGTCCGCTGCCCCTCGTGTGGCGGCGACAGTGTCTACGCCGAACGCAACCCCTTTCGCCCCTTCTGCAGCGCACGCTGCAAGGGCATCGACTTCGGCGCCTGGGCCAGCGAGGAGTTCCGGATGCCGGCCGAAGCGCCGGCCGACGACGAGCCTTTCGGCGATCCGAAGAAAGTCCAGTAGGCGCGCTACGGCTGCGGCGCGAGCAGGACGCCGTCCAGATAGTCTGCGTATTGGCGCACGTAGGCCGGGCGCAGATGCTCCCGGTCCTTGTAGACCGGCGCGTCGTCCGGCGTTGCACGCAGGCACTGCCCGCCACCGCAAAGCCTGGCCATCACGTCGATGGGATCCGCGCCGCTCGCCCGCGCCAGCGCCTTCAGCTGCTCGTTGAGCCGCGCCTGCTCCGGCGGCAGCGACGCCGTGGGCGTGCTGCGCAATGCCACCATCCGGCCCATGCGGCTGCCTTCGATGAGGCGCCGCGGCTCGAACTCGGGGCCGCTGGCGTTGTCCAGCAGCAGGTAGACCTTCTTCTTTTGCCGCACCAGTTCGGCCAGCAGCTGCTCGAGCGAGGCCAGCGAACGGCCGAGGCCCTCGCCGCCGTTGTTCACGAGGTAGGCTGCATCGCCTTCGCGGAAGTAGAAGGGCAGCGCGAAGTTGCCCGTGAAATAGCAGTTCCAGCAGGCCCCGACCACCACCGTGTCGATCCGCGGATCGAGCGCCAGCGCCAGCATCTCGTCGCGCGCCTTTTCGCAGCCCGGGTTGCCTTCGGCGACCATGCCGGGCACCGGCGGGCAGGCGCCATAGGTCGAGAAGTACGTCGTCGCCATGCGCGCGGGCGCGCTATCCGCGAGCGCCAGGGCGCGGGGTGCGTATTGCAGGATGTGGCTGTCGCCGATCAGCAGGACCGTGCGCGGCCCGCTGCCCACGCGCTTGACCGGATGGGCGCCGATCTTCTGCTGCTCGAAGCCGGCGTAGTAGTTGTCGTCCACGGTGGCGTCGGTCACCTTGCGCAGCAGGTCGCTGCCGTTGCGCGGCGGCATGCCGCCCAGCGCCAGCAGGCCGGCCACTGCAATCGCCATGCTGCCGGCCACCAGCGAACGCAGCATGCCCACCTGGGTCCGCGCGCGGGTGAAGCGCTCGACGAAGCGATAGGTGAGCCAGGCCAGCGCCACGCTCGCCAGCACGAGGCAGGCGCGGATCCACGCCGCCGGCTCGCCCTCTTCCACGATGCGCGCATACACCAGCAGGGGCCAGTGCCACAGGTAGAGCGGATAGCTGATGAGCCCGATCCACACCATCGGCCGGCTCGCAAGCACATGCCTGTTGAGCAGGCCGGCAGGCCCGGCCGCGATGCAGCTCGCGGCGCCCAGCGTGGGCAGCAGCGCCCACCAGCCTGGAAAGGCCTTGTCGCTGCGGGTCATCACGAGCCCGAGCACGATCAGCCCCACGCCCAGGCAGGACTGCAGGTGGCTGCGCCAGGCCGGCGCCGGCGCCTTGCCCGCGGCCTTGAGGCGCATGCAGGCCAGGATGCCACCCACCATCAGTTCCCAGAAGCGCGAAGCGGGCGAATAGAAGGCCGCCGTGCGATAGGGATGGATGGTCAGCACATTGACGAGAAAAGATGCCACCGCAAGCACCCAGAGCAGCCGAAGGACGGGCCAGCGCCGGCGCCAGGCCAGCGCAAGCAGCAGGGGCCAGAAGATGTAGAACTGCTCCTCGATGCCCAGCGACCACAGGTGCAGCAGCGGCTTGGTTTCGGCCGCCGTGTCGAAGTACCCGGCCTCGCTCCAGAAGACGAAGTTGGCGATGAAGGCGGCGCCGCCCGCTGCCTGCTTGCCGAGTTCCGTGAACTCCCTGGGCAGCAGCGCATACCAGCCGAAGCCGAGCGTGGCCAGCAGCACCAGCGTGAGCGCCGGAAAGATCCGCCGGATGCGGCGTGCGTAGAAGTCGCGGTAGCTGAAGTCGCCCGCCGCGTGGCTCTGCATGATGATGGTCGTGATCAGGAAGCCCGAGATCACGAAGAAGATGTCGACCCCGATGAAGCCCCCCGGCAGCGCATCGGGAAACGCATGGAAGGCCAGCACCGAGGCCACCGCCACGGCGCGCAGGCCGTCGATGTCGGGGCGGTACTTGGGGTGCATCATGTGGTGCTTCAGGCCCGCGGCGCCGGCTGCACGCGCCCGTCCGCCTGCGCGGCCCCGTCCATCAGGCCAGCGTCGAGACCGCCAGCGCCGCCGAGGCCGGCAGGCCGCGCTCCTGGGTCAGCCATTCGAGCACCGGCAGGGCGCCCGGCAGCACCGGCGCCACGTCCAGCGGCAGCTGCTGCCAGCGCATGGCCTGGCCTTCGCGCATTTCGAACTCGCCGCTCCAGGCCGTGACCTTGCACCAGTGCAGCCGCACCAGTGCATGCGGATAGTCGTGCTCGGTGACCTTCCAGACTTCGGCGCCCGCGATGGTGATGCCGAGTTCTTCGTGCAGCTCTCGGCGCAGTGCCTGCTCCACCGTTTCGCCGGCTTCGATCTTGCCGCCCGGAAATTCCCAGAAGCCCGCATAGGCCTTGCCCTCGGGGCGGGTGGACAGCAGCAGCGCGTCGTCGGCCGGACGGATCAGCACGCCGACGGCCACCTCGGTGTGCTTGCGGCCTTGCGGCTGGCTGCTCATGCCGTGGCCCGCCCGGCGTAGTCGCGCGCGAACTGGTAGGCCACGCGGCCGCTGCGCGAACCGCGCTCGAGCGCCCACACCAGCGCCTCGGGCCGCGCCGCCTCGATGGCGGCGGTGTCGACGCCGAACGACGACAGCCACTGCGCGACGATCGCCAGGTATTCGTTCTGGCTGAACGGATAGAAGCTGACCCAGAGGCCGAAGCGCTCCGACAGCGAGATCTTTTCCTCGATCACCTCGCCGGGATGGACTTCGCCGTCCTCGGTGTGGGTGTAGCTGAGGTTGTCCTTCATGTATTCCGGCAGCAGGTGGCGCCGGTTGCTGGTCGCGTAGATCAGCACGTTGGGCGTGGCCGCGGCGATCGAGCCGTCGAGAATGGACTTGAGCGCCTTGTAGCCCGGCTCGCCCTCGTCGAAGCTCAGGTCGTCGCTGAACACGATGAACTTCTCGGGCCGCTGCGACACCACCTCGACGATGTCGGGCAGGTCGGTGAGTTCGGCCTTGTCGACCTCGATCAGCCGCAGCCCCTGCGGCGCATAGGCCTGCAGGCAGGCGCGGATGAGCGACGACTTGCCCGTGCCGCGCGCGCCGGTCAGCAGCACGTTGTTGGCCGGCTTGCCTTCGACGAACTGGCGCGTGTTGCGCTCGATCTTTTCCTTCTGGACGTCGATTTCCTTCAGGCTGTCGAGCGCCATGGCGGCCACGTGCTTGACGGGCTCGAGCACGCCGTGGCCCGAGCTGCGGCGGCGGTAGCGCCAGGCGATCGAGGCGTTCCAGTCGGCAGGAGCCGCCAACGGCTGGGGCAGGATCGATTCGATGCGGCCGATCAGCTGCTCGGCGCGCTCGATCAGCTTTTCGAACTTTTCGTTCATCGACGACCGCCCGGCCGCCCGAAGGGCGTTGAGCGCCCCCTCGGGGAGCAGCGAAGACACGAAGTGCGTAGCGTGGGGGCCATCATGACCTGTAGTCGGCGTTGATCGTGACGTACTCGTGGCTGAAGTCGCAGGTCCACACGGTTTCGCTGGCATTGCCGCGGCCCAGGCCGATGCGCACCGTGATCTCGCTCTGCTTCATCACGCGCTGGCCGTCTTCCTCGCGGTAGGACGGGTTGCGCCCGCCCTTGACGGCCACGTGCACGTCGTCGAGGAACAGGTCGATGCCGGTCTGGTCGAGATCCTCGATGCCCGCGTAACCCACGGCCGCGAGGATGCGGCCGAGGTTCGGGTCGCTCGCATAGAAGGCCGTCTTGACCAGCGGCGAATGGGCCACGGCATAGGCCACCTGCCTGCACTCGGCGGCATTGCGGCCGCCCTCGACCTGGATGGTGATGAACTTGGTCGCGCCCTCGCCGTCGCGCACGATGGCCTGCGCGAGCAGGCGCGCGACGTTCTGCATGGCCTCGACCAGGGCCTTGCCCTCGGGCGAATCGAGCGAGCTGATGGCGGCGTGCGCGGCCTTCTGGGTGGCGATGACCACGAAGGAATCGTTGGTCGAGGTGTCGCCGTCGATGGTCACGCGGTTGAACGAGGCATCGGCCAGCCGCCTGGCCAGCGGCTGGATCAGCGCGGGATCGATCTTGGCGTCGGTCGCCATGAAGCCCAGCATGGTCGCCATGTTCGGGCGGATCATGCCGGCGCCCTTGCTGATGCCGGTGATGGTGACGGTGGCGCCGCCGACCTGGACCCGCTGGCTGAACGCCTTGGGGATGGTGTCGGTGGTCATGATGCCTTCGGCCGCGCGCGCCCAGTGGTTCTCCGAAGCGTCGGCCAGCGCGGCGGGCAGGCCGGCTTCGATGCGGTCCACCGGCAGCGGTTCCATGATCACGCCGGTGGAGAACGGCAGGATCTGCTCGGGCGCGATCTCCAGCTGGCGCGCGAGCGCAATGCAGGTGGAGCGCGTGCGCATCAGGCCGTCTTCGCCGGTGCCGGCGTTGGCATTGCCGGTGTTGATGACCATGGCGCGGATGCCGTAGTTGGCTGCCAGGTGGTCGCGGCAGACCTGCACCGGCGCTGCGCAGAAGCGGTTCTGGGTGAACACGCCGCCGACCGCGGAGCCTTCGTCGATCAGCACGACGGTCAGATCCTTGCGGTTGGCCTTGCGCACACCCGCTTCGGCCACGCCGATGCGGACGCCGGGCACCGCGAACAAGGCGGCAGGATCAGGGGCGGACAGGTTCACGGGCATGGCGGTTTTCTCTTCTCGGAAGGGAGTTTCTGGGTCAGCTGAGCTTGCCGTGGCAGTGCTTGTACTTCTTGCCGCTGCCGCAGGGGCAAGGGTCGTTCCGGCCGACACGGGCGAAGGCCGCGGCCTCGGCACCGAGCGTGCCCAGCCCCAGCCCGGCGGCCGCGATGCGGCGCTGGTTTTCCTCATCCAGCCGCACCTCGACCTCGCCGGTTTCGGTGGGCGCGCTGTAGGTGATGTTCGACACGTTCTCGCCGCGGCTCTCGAGCGCTTCCGCGGCTTCCTCGAGCTGCTCGCCCGACTGCACGCGCACCGTCATGAGCTGGCGCGTGACTTCGTTCTTGACCGAATCGAGCAGCTGGCCGAAGAGTTCGAAGGCCTCGCGCTTGTACTCCTGCTTGGGCTGCTTCTGCGCATAGCCGCGCAGGTGGATGCCCTGGCGCAGGTAGTCGAGCGAGGCCAGGTGCTCGCGCCAGTGCGTGTCGATGCTCTGCAGCAGCACCATGCGTTCGAACTGGGTGAAATTTTCCTGGCCGATCAGCGCCACCTTGGCATCGAAGCTGTCGTTGGCGGCCTTCACCACCATGTCGACGATGTCCTCGTCGCTCACCGCCTCGGCCGCCTCGACCTGCTGCTTCAGGGGCATGTCGATGCCCCATTCGTTGGAAAGCGTCTTCTCCAGGCCCTGCAGGTCCCACTGCTCCTCGACCGATTCGGCCGGCACGTACTGCCGCACGAGGTCGGTGAAGCAGCCTTCGCGCAGCGCCGCGATCTGCGCCGAGAGGTCGGCCGCGTCGAGGATGTCGTTGCGCTGCTGGTAGATCACCTTGCGCTGGTCGTTCGAGACGTCGTCGTACTCGAGCAGCTGCTTGCGGATGTCGAAGTTGCGCGCCTCGACCTTGCGCTGCGCGCTCTCGATGCTGCGCGTGACGATGCCCGCTTCGATGGCCTCGCCATCGGGCATCTTGAGGCGGTCCATGATCGCCTTCACGCGGTCGCCCGCGAAGATGCGCATCAGCGGATCGTCCAGGCTCAGGTAGAAGCGCGAGGAGCCCGGGTCGCCCTGGCGGCCCGAACGTCCGCGCAGCTGGTTGTCGATGCGGCGCGACTCATGGCGCTCGGTCGCGATGATGCGCAGGCCGCCCAGCGACTTGACGAACTCGTGGTCCTTGGTCCATTCGGCGCGCACGTGCGCGATGTCGGCTGCCTTGGTGGCTTCGTCGCGGCCTTCGTCGTTCTCGATGGCCTCGATCATCTTCTCGATGTTGCCGCCCAGCACGATGTCGGTGCCGCGGCCGGCCATGTTGGTCGCGATGGTGATCATCTTCGTGCGGCCGGCCTGCGCCACGATGTCGGCTTCGCGTGCATGCTGCTTGGCGTTGAGCACCTGGTGCGGCAGGCCCGCCTGCGCGAGCAGGCCGTCGATGATCTCGGAGTTCTCGATCGACGAGGTGCCAACCAGCACGGGCTGGCCGCGCTCGTAGCATTCGCGGATGTCCTGGATGGCCGCTTCGTATTTCTCGCGCGTGGTCTTGTAGACGCGGTCGAGCTGGTCGTCGCGCTTGCTGATGCGGTTCGGCGGGATGATGACCGTCTCGAGGCCGTAGATTTCCTGGAACTCGTAGGCCTCGGTGTCGGCCGTGCCGGTCATGCCGGCCAGCTTGCTGTAGAGGCGGAAGTAGTTCTGGAAGGTGATGGACGCCAGCGTCTGGTTCTCGGCCTGGATCTGCACGCCTTCCTTGGCTTCCACGGCCTGGTGCAGGCCGTCGCTCCAGCGGCGGCCGGTCATGAGGCGGCCGGTGAATTCGTCGACGATGACCACTTCGCCCTGCTGCACCACGTAATGCTGGTCGCGGTGGTACAGGTGCCGCGCACGCAGCGCGGCGTTCAGGTGGTGCATCAGCGTGATGTTGGCCGGGTCGTAGAGCGACGCGCCCTCGGGCAGCAGCTTGAATTCGCCGAGCAGTTGCTCGGCCTTCTCGTGGCCGTCCTCGGTGAGGAACACCTGGTGGGTCTTCTCGTCGACCGTGAAGTCGCCCGGCACCGTGACGCCCTCGCCCGTGCGCGGATCGGCCTCGCCTTCCTGCTTGGTCAGCAAGGGCACCACCTTGTTGATGGCCAGGTAGAGGTCGGTGTGGTCTTCGGCCTGGCCGCTGATGATCAGCGGCGTGCGGGCCTCGTCGATCAGGATGGAGTCCACCTCGTCGACGATGGCGTAGTTCAGCACGCGCTGCACCCGGTCGCCGGGCTCGTACACCATGTTGTCGCGCAGGTAGTCGAAGCCGTACTCGTTGTTGGTGCCGTAGGTGATGTCGCTGGCGTAGGCCTGCTGCTTTTCCTCGCGCGGCATCTGCGGCAGGTTGATGCCCACCGTGAGGCCCAGGAAGTTGTACAGGCGGCCCATCCACTGGGCGTCGCGGTTGGCGAGGTAGTCGTTCACCGTGACCACGTGCACGCCCTTGCCGGACAGCGCGTTCAGGTACACCGGCAGCGTGGCCGTGAGGGTCTTGCCCTCGCCGGTGCGCATTTCGGCGATCTTGCCGTTGTGAAGGGCCATGCCGCCGAGCAGCTGCACGTCGAAGTGGCGCATCTTCATGACGCGCTTGGAGCCTTCGCGCACGGTGGCGAAGGCTTCGGGCAGCAGGTCGTCGAGGCTTTCGCCCTTGGCGATGCGGTCCTTGAACTCCTGGGTCTTGGCGCGCAGCCCATCGTCGCTGAGCTTCTCGAATTCGGGTTCGAGTGCATTGATGCGCTCCACCGTCTTGCGATACTGCTTGAGGAGCCGGTCGTTGCGACTGCCGAAAATCTGGGTCAGGAAGTTGGTTGCCATTGGCGTGGAGATGGGCGTGCACCTGACCAGGCAGGCACTGCGACCGGATTCCCTAAGATATGGTGAAAGCAGTTGGGCGCATCTTCTTCGAATGCAAGCTCCGAAGAAGGCAAGCGGCTCCAGACCGGATCTGCCGGCGCAAGCGTCGGCAAACCGGGCATTTTAGCTGCCCTTGTTCCACCCTCCGGATTACCCATGAATCGCCGTTCCGTCCCCCCCTTCACGCTGCAGCAGGCCGCCGAAGGTTCGCCCACCCTGGCGAGCCTGATCGCCCGTGCGCGCGACGCGAGCGAGCGGCTGCGGGCGGTCGAGGGGCTGATTCCGCCGGCCATGCGACCGGCCGTGCAGGCCGGCCCGGCCGAAGGCGACGTGTGGTGCCTGCTGGTCAACGGCAGCGCGGCCGCCGCCAAGCTGCGCCAGCTGTCGCCGGTGCTGGTCAGCCGGCTGCGCAGCAAGGGCTGGGACGTGAACACGATCCGGATCAAGGTGCAATCCGGGCGTTGACCGGAACGAACGGGCCCAGGCCTGCCGCCAGCTACTTCCACCCGAACTCGTGGTTCAGCCCGACGACGAAGCCGCGCACGCCGCCGGGCCCCGTCCTGGAGGCGCTCACATCCACGCTGACCTGCGGCGTGAGGCTGAAGCGCCCGCCGACGCGCGAAGTCCACACACCCGAAGCGCGGCTGCGCTCGGCGATCAGCGAGACCTTGTCATCGAGCGCCCACTCCGCCGCCAGCCCGCCGCGCGGCGTGCGCGCGCCCGTGCCGGTGGCCCAGTCGGCGCCGAGGTTGGCATGGACCTGCAGGCTGTCCGCGGGACGCCAGGTGACCGGCAGCACCAGTTGCCCGCCGGCACGGCCGCCGCGCCTGAGGTCGAACACGGCGCCGAGCGACAGCGCCGCGCTCAGCGGCGCATCGGCCGCGGGTCCGTAGAAATTCCATTTGAGCTGCGGCCCCGCAATGACCGAGTGCACGCCCTGCGCCGACAGCCGGTCGGCATTGAGCCCGAGCTCGACCGGCCCGACGCGGCAGGACGGACCGATGTGCAGCCCGTTCACCGGTTCGGTGCCGGTGCGGCCCCACCAGGCTTCGTACTGGCACTGGCCCGGATCGAGCATGCCGGCGTCGTCGACGTCGAAATGGCCTGCCGCATGCGCACCCGCGCTTGCCACCAGGCAGGCCGCCACCCACGGCCAGGCAGGTTGCGGCCGTCGAATCGTTGTTGTTCTGCGTCTGTTCTTTTTCATCGCCCGTCATCCCGAAGTCCCCGGCATTCTAGGGAGGGCAAAAGTCGCCGCGGCGGCGCGGCGCCCGCGGGGCCGATTCTCAGATCTCGAACTGCGGCTGCAGCTCGCGGATGCGCTTGATGGCCACGCCCGCGGCGGCGGTGCGGGTCTCGACGCCGAGCTTCACGTACACCCGCTCCAGGTGCTTCTTGGCCGTGGCGGGGCTGCTGCCCAGGATCTCGCCGATGTCCTTGTTGGTCTTGCCCTTGACCACCCAGTAGAGCACTTCGGCCTCGCGCGCCGTAAGCTTCAGGCTCAGGCTCATGGCCTCGATCACGGCGGTGTCGGAGACCTCGCGCATGACGATCATCCATTCGTCGCCGTCGTCGTCCTGCCCGGTCTGCCGATGCAGGCGCAGGCTCAGGCTGCTTGCGCTCGCGCCCTGGGACGGGCCGGCGGAACCCTGCACGATGGAAAGCGCCGGCGGCTCGATGCCCTGCTGCCTGGCCTCGGGCGCATGGCGCCGCAGCCATTCGAGCACCACGGGCGGCGTCTCGGGTGCGCGGGTGTCGCAGTAGCGCTGCAGCAGCTCGCGCGCGAGCGCCGTCTGCCAGATCAGCTTGCCCTCGGGCAGGCGCACCGTGATGCTCGCGTAGCCGAAGGCGTCGAGCGCATTGCGCGCCTGGCCGGCCTGGCGCGCGTCCTGCCGGGCGCGGCGGGCGCCCTGCAGGTGCACGTTCATTCGGGCCAGCACTTCCTTGGGTTTGATCGGCTTGGTGACGTAGTCGACGCCGCCGGCCTCGAGCGCGGCCACCAGGTGCTCGGTTTCGGTGAGGCCGGTCATGAAGACGATGGGGATGTGCGCCGTCGCGGCATCGGCCTTGAGCCGGCGCGCCACCTCGAAGCCGTCGATGCCCGGCATCATCGCGTCGAGCAGCACGATGTCGGGGCGCGCCTGCGCGGCGCGCTGCAGCGCCTGTTCGCCGTTGGTGGCAATGAGCACGGTGTAGCCCGACTCGTCGAGCGCATCGTGCAGCACCGCGAGGTTGTCGGGCACGTCGTCGACGATCAGCACCAGGTCGCTGTTGGCGCCCTGTTCGCGCAGCGTTCTTGCAAGTGGTGTGGTTTCCATGGGACTTGTTCTTCAGGCCGCGCTGACCGCGGCGGCCAGCGCCCGGCTCATGGCCTCGAACTGGAACTGGCGCGCGAGGATGCGCTGCGCCTCGGTCCAGGCCAGGCATTCGGGCTCTTCGGTATCGATCTCGTCGAGCTGGTTCATGATGCCGCGAAAGTAGCCCAGGTTCACCGCTTCGTCGAGTGCGCGCAGCCGCGCCAGCGAAGGCGCCCGCATGGCGCGCGCCGCGGCGGCGGGCGCGGGCTTGGCCGCCGTGTCGGTCCACCGCAGGCCGAGGCGGCGCTCGAGCCAGTCGAGCAGTTCCGTGTGGCGCACCGGCTTGACGAAGAAGTCTTCCGGCGCAATGCCCACGTCGTTTTCCAGGCCCTTGTCAAAGGCATTGGCCGAGACGATGGCCACGCAGGCATCGGCCAGCCCGAGCCTGCGCGCGCGGCGGATGGTCTCCCAGCCGTCGATGCCCGGCATCGCGAGGTCGACGAACATCGCATCGGGCCGGTAGCCGGCCGCGACGAGGTCGAGCGCGTCGTGGCCGCTGGCGGCGCTGCGCAGCTCGAAGCCGAGCGGCGCCAGCACGTGGCCGAGCAGTTCGCGGTCGGCCTCCTCGTTGTCGACCACCAGCAGCCGCCGGCGCGGGCCTTCGTAGCCGCGCCGCGCAGGCTGCAGCGGCACCGGCCGGCCCGAGGCGCCGGCCGCATCGTGCACGCGCGGCAGGAAGAGCCGCACGCAGAAGAGCGAACCTTCGCCCGGGGTGCTGCGCACCTTCATCTCGCCGCCCATCAGGTCGGTCAGCATCTTGGCGATGGTGAGGCCCAGCCCCGCGCCGGGCGTGGAGGCCGCGGCCGCATCGCCGCGCGTGAAGGGCTCGAAGATGCGCTCGATGTCCTCGGCCGTCATGCCGGGGCCGGTGTCCTCGATCTCGACCGAGGCGAATTCGCGCGCGTACGACAGCCGCAGCCTCACCTCGCCCGCGGCCGTGAACTTGATGGCATTGCCCAGCAGGTTGATGAGGATCTGGCACACGCGCTTCTCGTCGGCGCGCACCACCTCGGGCAAGCTGCCCGTGGTCTCGAAGCGGAAGCGCAGGCCCTTCTCGGCCGCCTGCAGCTCGAACATGTCGGCCAGCTCGCGCAGGGTGTCGGCAAAGCGCATGGGCCTGGCATGCAGCGTGAGCTTGCCGGCCTCGATGTGGGCAATGGCCAGCGTGCCCTCGATGAGCGACAGCAGATGCTCGCCGCCGCGCTTGATCACCGCCACCGCCTGCTGGCGGTGCGGCGGCACGGACTGGTCCTCGCCCATCAGCTGCGCGTAGCCCAGGATGCTGTTGAGCGGCGTGCGCAGCTCATGGCTGATGGCACTGATGTAGCGGCTCTTGGCCTGGTTGGCCTGGTCGGCGGCGCGCCGCGCCTGCTCGGCCGCAAGCTTGGCCTGCTCGGCGACTTCGCGCGCCTCCTCCGCGGTCTGCTTGGCCGACTGCAATGCGCGGTCGGTCGCGCGGTGCAGTTCGATCTCTCGCATCAGCAGATGGGTCTGGCGGTTCGATTCTTCCTGCGCGACTCTCCGGCTCTGGTGCGCCAGCACCAGCCACCAGGCCACCACGCCCGCAATCACCAGCAGCGCCATGTACGCCTTCAGAAAGCCCGAGCGCAGCGCCGACTGCTGCACGCCGGCCAGCGCCTCGGCCAGTTCCGACTGCGAAGCCAGCTGCTGCGCGCTCTCGGCCAATGCGCGCAGCTCCTGCTGGTAGAGCACGCCGAACACCACCGCCAGCACCGGCACGATGATCAGCATCAGCAGCAGGAAGTGCCCCAGCCCGGTGTCGAGGTAGCGCCAGCTGAAGCGCGGCAGCAGCCAGCGCAGCACCGACGACCATTGCGCCGACAGGCTCGCATGCGGCTTGCACAGGTCGCCGCAGCGCGCGTCGAGCGTGCAGCACAGCGAGCAGATCACGCCCTGGTAGGCCGGGCAGTGGGCCATGTCGGGGCCTTCGTACTCGCGCTCGCAGATCACGCAGTGCTGCACTTTGAGGCGCTGGTAGCTGCCTTCCGCGCCGCCCTCGTCCACGGCATGCTCGACCCGCGCCCAGCGCACCGCGCGCGGGCCCGCGGCGGGTGCGAAGGCGACCGCACCATGGCCGGCCGAGCCCCGCGCCAGGTAGTACTTGCCGCCCGTGGCCCAGGCCAGCAGCGGCGAAACCACCAGCGCCGTGCCCAGCGCGATGAGCGCCGAGAAAGCCTGCGCGAGCGGCCCGAACACGCCCAGGTGCGCGGTGATCGACAGCACCGAGGCCAGCGCCATCGCGCCGACGCCCACCGGGTTGATGTCCCACAGGTGGGCCCGCTTGAACTCGATGCCCGGCGGCGACAGGCCCAGCGGCTTGTTGATGACCAGGTCGGCCACCACCGCCATCATCCAGGCGATGGCGATGTTGGCGAACAGGCCGAGCACGTCGCCCAGCGCCTCGAACACGTTCATCTCCATCAGCATGAAGGCAATGAGCGCGTTGAACACCACCCACACCACGCGCCCCGGATGACTGTGCGCCACGCGCGAGAAGAAATTGCTCCAGGCCAGCGAGCCCGCATAGGCGTTGGTCACGTTGATCTTGAGCTGCGAGATCACCACGAACAGCGCGGTCGCGGCCACGGCCCAACCGTAGTTCGGAAACACGTACTCGTAGGCCGCGAGGTACATCTGGTTGGGATCGACCGCCCGCTCGACCGGCACCATGTGCGTGATCGCCAGATAGGCCAGCAGCGCGCCGCCCAGCATCTTGACCACGCCCAGCACCACCCATCCCGGCCCGCCGGCCAGCACGCCAGCCCACCAGCGCCGCGCGCCCGCGGCGGTGCGCGCGGGCATGAAGCGCAGGTAGTCGGCCTGTTCCCCCATCTGGGTGATCAGCGCGATGCCGACCGTCAGCGCCGCGCCAAACAGGTGCAGGTCAAAGCCCTTGGCACCGGCCTTCACACCGTTGTAGTGCACGATGCCCGCGAACGCACCAGGATCGCGCACCAGCACGAAGACAAAGGGCACCACCAGCATCACCAGCCAGAGCGGCTGCGTCCACAGCTGCAGCCGGCTGATGGCCGAGACACCGTGCGTCACGAGCGGAATCACCACCAGCGCGCACACCAGGTAGCCCCAGACCGGCGGCACGCCGAGCGCGAGCTCGAGCGCATAGGCCATCACCGCCGCCTCGAGCGCGAAGAAGATGAAGGTGAACGAGGCGTAGATCAGCGAGGTGAGCGTGGAGCCGATGTAGCCGAAGCCCGCGCCGCGCGTGAGCAGGTCCATGTCGACGCCGTAGCGCGCGGCATACACGCTGATCGGCAGGCCCGCCAGGAAGATGATGAGCCCCGTGGCCACGATGGCCCAGAACGCGTTGGCGAAGCCGTACTGAACCAGCAACGTCGCGCCCACCGCCTCCAGCACCAGGAACGATGCCGCGCCGAAGGCCGTGTTGGCCACGCGCCATTCGGACCACTTGCGAAAGCGCTGCGGCGTGTAGCGCAGCGCGTAGTCCTCGAGCGTCTCGCTCGCCACCCAGCTGTTGTAGTCGCGCCGCACCTTGACGATGCGCTGGGGCGCGTCATCGGGGCTGGGGGTGGCGGCGTCCGGGTTCACACCGTTTCGGTGCATCTTTCGTGCCATCCATACGTCTTTTGGCGAACACCGGCACGACTGTTGCAAAGACGAAGCCTGCCCAATAATGGCCGACCTCCCCGCCACCCGAAGCCGCCTCCCATGGAACTGACCCCGCGCGAAAAAGACAAGCTGCTGATCTTCACCGCAGCACTGCTGGCCGAACGCCGCAAGGCGCGGGGACTGAAGCTCAACTATCCCGAAGCCGTCGCGCTGATCTCCGCCGCCGTGATGGAAGGCGCGCGCGACGGCAAGAGCGTCGCGGCGCTGATGAGCGAAGGCCGCACCGTGCTCACCCGCGCCGACGTGATGGACGGCATCGCCGAGATGATCCCGGACATCCAGGTGGAAGCCACCTTTCCCGACGGCACCAAGCTGGTCACCGTCCACCAACCCATCGTCTGATCGCCCTCCAGAACAAGAAAGCCTGCCATGCGCCACAACGCTTCCAAGACCCTTGCCCTCATTGCCATGCTGCTGCCGCTCGCGGCCGGCGCCCACACCGGCGCCGACGGCGGCGTGCACCACGGCTTTGCCACCGGCTTCCTGCACCCGCTGACCGGCGCCGACCATCTCGCGGCCATGGTCGCGGTCGGCCTCTGGAGCGCGCTGGCCGCGCGCCGCGCCTGGCCCGACCTGCTGTGGGCGCCGCTGGCCTTCGCGGGCATGCTGCTCGTGGGCGCGCTGATGGGGCTGGCGGGCGTGCAGCTGCCGGCGGTCGAACCGATGATCGCGGCTTCGCTGCTGGTGCTGGGCCTGCTGGTGGCCACGCGCATCCACCTGCCGGCCGCAGCGGCCGCGGCGCTGGTGGGCGTGTTCGCCGTCTTCCACGGCGTGGCGCACGGCCACGAACTGGCCAGAGAAGACGGCGCCGCCCTCACGCTGGCCGGCATGGTCGGCGCCACCATGCTGCTGCACGCAGCGGGCATCGCCGCAGGCTGGGCGCTGCGCCACGCCAACGCATGGCTGCCGCGCATGGCCGGCGCCGCGGTGCTCGGCCTGGGCGCAACGCTGCTGGCACAGGCCATCTGAGGCGGGCCATGATCCCCGGCGAACTCTTCACCGACGACGGCGAGCACACGCTCAACCCGGGCCGCCGCACCCTCACGCTGGTGGTGCAGAACACCGCCGACCGGCCGATCCAGGTCGGCTCGCACTACCACTTCGCCGAGACCAACGGCGCGCTCGGCTTCGACCGCGAGGCCGCGCGCGGCATGCGGCTGAACATCGCCTCGGGCGCCGCGGTGCGCTTCGAGCCGGGCCAGCAGCGCACGGTCGAACTCGTCGACTTTTCGGGCGACCGCGTCGTCTACGGCTTTCGCGGCCTCGTTCAAGGAAAGCTCTAAGCCATGGCAACGATTGGACGGCGTGCGTACGCCGAGATCTTCGGACCCACCGTGGGCGACCGGGTGCGGCTCGCCGACACCGAGCTCGTCATCGAGGTCGAGGCCGACTACACGCTGCGCGCCGGCGGCTACGGCGAGGAAGTGAAGTTCGGCGGCGGCAAGACGATCCGCGACGGCATGGCGCAGTCGCAGCGCACCAGGGCCCAGGGTGCGGTCGACACGGTGCTGACCAACGCGCTGATCCTCGACCACTGGGGCATCGTGAAGGCCGACATCGGCCTGAAGGACGGGCGCATCGCCGCCATCGGCAAGGCCGGCAACCCCGACGTGCAGCCGGGCGTGGACATCGTCATCGGCCCCGGCACCGAGATCATCAGCTGCGAGGGCAACATCGTCACGGCCGGCGGCATCGACAGCCACATCCACTTCATCTGCCCGCAGCAGATCGAGGAAGCACTCGCCTCCGGCATCACCACCATGCTGGGCGGCGGCACCGGCCCCGCCACCGGCACCTTCGCGACCACCGCCACGCCCGGCCCGTGGCACATCGAGCGCATGCTGCAGGCCGCCGATGCGTTCCCGATGAACCTGGGCTTCCTCGGCAAGGGCAACGCGAGCCTGCCCGATGCGCTGCACGAGCAGATCGAGGCCGGCGTGATCGGACTCAAGCTGCATGAAGACTGGGGCACCACGCCTTCGGCCATCAGCAATTGCCTGGACGTGGCCGACGCCACCGACACGCAGGTGGCGATCCACAGCGACACGCTCAACGAATCGGGCTTCGTCGAGAACACCATCGCGGCCGTGGGCGGCCGCGCCATCTGCGCCTTCCACACCGAAGGCGCGGGCGGCGGCCATGCGCCCGACATCCTGCGCGTGGTGGGCGAGGAGAACTTCCTGCCCTCCTCCACCAACCCCACCATGCCCTACACGGTGAACACGCTCGACGAGCACGTCGACATGCTCATGGTGTGCCACCACCTGGACGCCGGCATTGCCGAGGACCTGGCCTTTGCCGAGTCGCGCATCCGCAAGGAGACCATCGCCGCCGAGGACGTGCTGCACGACCTGGGCACGATCAGCATGTTCAGCTCCGACAGCCAGGCCATGGGCCGCGTCGGCGAAGTGGTGCTGCGCTGCTGGCAGACGGCGCACAAGATGAAGCTGCAGCGCGGCAAGCTCGCCGAAGACAACGAGCGCAACGACAACTTCCGCGCGAAGCGCTACGTGGCCAAGTACACGATCAACCCCGCCATCTCGCACGGCATCGCGCACGAGGTGGGCTCGATCGAGGTCGGCAAGTGGGCCGACATCGTGATCTGGAAACCCGCTTTCTTCGGCGTGAAGCCCTTCACCCTCATCAAGGGCGGCACCATCGCCATGGCCGCCATGGGCGACCCCAATGCGTCGATCCCCACGCCGCAGCCGGTGCACTACCGGCCGATGTTCGGCAGCTACGGCGGCTCGCTGGCCAGGAGCTCGCTGACCTTCGTCTCGCAGGCCGGACTGGCCGCGGGCATCAAGGAGCGCTACGGCCTTTCGAAGCACCTGAGCGCGGTGAAGAACATCCGCAACGTGCGCAAGAAGGACCTGGTCCACAACGGCTACACGCCGAAGATGGAGATCGATGCGCAGACCTATGCGGTGCGCGCCGACGGACATCTGCTGACCTGCGATCCGGCGGTGCAGCTACCCCTGACGCAGCGGTATTTTCTGTTCTAGATGCCGCAGGCCTCAGGCCGAACGGGGTGCCATGTGGCCACGGATCCAGCTGGCAAAGCTGCTTTCGTCCACGGCGCTGGCGGCCACGTCGAGCATCACCAGCGTGGCCTCGGCCTGCGTGGCCACCAGCCGCTGGCTGTTCAGGGCAAGGAGCAGACCGACGGACAGGAAGGCCGCGCGCGTATTGCCGTCGACGAACGGATGGTTCTTGGCCAGTCCCACGCCGTAGGCCGCCGCGAGGTCGGCCACGTCGGGCGATCCGTAGCTCACGAGGTGGAGCGGGCGTGCCAGTGCGGACTGCAACATCGTTTCGTCGCGCAGGCCCGAGGCCCCGCCGTGCTCGGCGAGGCTTTCGTCATGCAACAGGATCAGGGTGCGCCTGTCGATCCAGCGCCAGGCGCTCATTTGGCGAGCTGGTGGAAGGTGTCGCGGAATTCGCGCATGAATTCGCGGCCCAGCTTCAGCTGTTCTTCGACATCGGGGTCGTACGGCGTCAGGGTGACGCCATTGGCAGCCTCGGTCAGGAACAGCGTATCGCCCTTTTCCACCTTGAGCCGCGCCAGCACTTCCTTGGGAAGAATCACCCCGACGGAGTTGCCGATCTGGGTCAATTTGAGTGCCGACATGAAGGGCTCCAAAGTTATAACAGACGTTATATTATCGGCGTCTTCCTGCTGAAAGCAAGTCCCCATGCTCACCGCCAACAAACTCATGCCCCAAGGCCGCGGCCTTGCGCCCGTGCTGCTCAAGCGCGCCGCCACCGTCGAACTCGACTGGGACGTGCGCCAGAAAAGCCGCTTCGACGCCACCGATTCGCAGGGCCGGCAGATCGGCGTGTTCCTGCCGCGCGGCACCGCCGTGCGCGGCGGCGACGTGCTGGTGGCCGAGGACGGCTCGCTGGTCCGCGTCATCGCGGCGCCGCAGCCGGTGCTGCGCATCACGCATTGCACGGCCCACGGCACGCCGTTCGACCTGACGCGCGCGGCCTATCACCTGGGCAACCGGCACGTGCCGATCGAGCTCAAGCCCGACCACCTGAAGATCGAGCCCGACCATGTGCTGGCCGACATGCTGCGTTCGATGCACCTGATCGTCGTGGCAGTCGAGGAAGCCTTCGAGCCCGAGGGCGGCGCCTATGGCTCGCACGAGCATTCGCACGGCGCCGGCCACGATCACGCGCACGACCATGGCCACGCGCACGGCGGCAGCAAAGGCCCGAAGCCGCTCGTGCTCGCACCGGAACTGCTCGATGACCATGACCATTCGCACGATCACGGCCACGGCCATCACGGGCACTCTCACTGAAATGAGATCCTGCTTGTTGTTTCGCCGCGAGCACCCCACAACACAGCGCGCGGCGAAAAGCTGACATGCCCGACGCCCGCAGCCTCCTGCAGCTCATCTGGCTCGCCTCCCCGGCCCTGCCCGTCGGCGGCTTTTCCTATTCGGAAGGCGTCGAGGCGGCCGTCGAATGGGCCGGCATCGATTCGGAAGCCAAGGCCATCGAGTGGCTCTCCGACCAGTTGCACCTGAGCTTCGCGCGCGGCGACCTCGCGCTCGTGGCACAAGCCATCCCGGCCTGGCGCGCGGGCGATGCGGCGCGCATCCGCGAACTCAACACATGGGTGATGACCACCCGCGAGTCGGCCGAATTCTTCCTGCAGACCGAGCAGATGGGCCGCTCCTTTGTCGAATGGCTCAAGCTGCACCACGGCGACACAGCTGCCATTTTTGCCGACCTGCCCGCGAGCTATCCCATCGCCTTTGCCTTTGCCGCGAGCCGCACCGGTGCCTCGGCACACGACGGCTGCCTGGCCTTCGCCTTCGGCTGGGCCGAGAACATGGTG
This sequence comes from Variovorax sp. V93, assembly GCF_041154485.1. Lineage (NCBI taxonomy): Bacteria > Pseudomonadati > Pseudomonadota > Betaproteobacteria > Burkholderiales > Comamonadaceae > Variovorax > Variovorax sp. V93. The sequence continues at coordinate 4,410,157 of NZ_AP028669.1, forward strand.
GCCGCGGCCGTCAAGGCCGTGCCGCTGGGCCAGAGCGCGGGCCAGCGCATCCTGGCGCGGCTCGCCAACGAGATTCCCGCCGCCGTCGAGCGCGCGACAAGCCTCTGCGACGATGAGCGCCAGGCCTTTGCGCCCCTGCTGGCCGTGTTGTCGGCCCGCCATGAAACACAATATTCCCGCCTTTTCCGAAGCTGATCGAACCGGACAACCCTCATGACCTCCGCCCTGCACCACATTCCCCACCGCACCAAGAAACTGCCGCCGCTGCGCGTGGGTATCGGCGGCCCGGTCGGCTCGGGCAAGACCACGCTGCTCGAGATGCTCTGCAAGGCCATGCGCGACAAGTACGACCTCGTCGCCATCACCAACGACATCTACACCAAGGAAGACCAGCGCCTGCTGACCGTGGCCGGTGCCCTGCCCGCCGAACGCATCATGGGCGTGGAGACCGGCGGCTGCCCGCACACCGCCATCCGCGAAGATGCCTCCATCAACCTCGAGGCCATCGACCGCATGCTCGAGGACTTTCCCGATGCCGACGTGGTGTTCGTCGAATCGGGCGGCGACAACCTCGCGGCCACCTTCAGCCCCGAGCTGTCGGACCTGACGATCTACGTGATCGACGTGGCGGCCGGCGAGAAGATTCCGCGCAAGGGCGGCCCCGGCATCACCAAGAGCGACCTGTTCGTCATCAACAAGACCGACCTCGCCCCCTACGTCGGCGCGAACCTCGACGTGATGGAACAGGACACGCAGCGCATGCGCCGCCAGCGCCCCTACGTGATGACCAACCTCAAGACCCACACCGGCGTGGCCGAGGTGGTGGCGTTCATCGAGAAGCGCGGCATGCTCAACGCGGCCTGAGCCGCTTCCCTTCAGAGCTCGCTGCCGTCGCGGACCTGCCGCGCCTTGTAGACGAGCCGCACGCTCGCACGGTGCGCGTCGCGCACGTGCTGCAGGTAGACGTCGGCGTCTGCGCTCGTCCACGCCGCGTAGGCGGTGCCCGGATCGTTCGACACCAGCTCGCCGCCGAAAGCCCCGCGTCCCCATCGAAGCAGTTCGGCAAATGCGGCCGCACCGCCGTCAGGCAGGGCCTGCGCGGATGCGAGGAACTCGACGCGCCGCAGCTGCGAATCGGCAAAGAAGAAGGTCGGCTCGAACACCAGCCCCGCCATCGAGACCGGTGCCGCCTGCCAGCTGCCGATCAGGCCGCCTGCGAGCCGCTGCGGCCGCTGCACGCGCTCGACCGCAGGCATCGCGGCCTGCAGTTCACTGGCCGTCATGCCGAGCCGCACACCGGGCGGCAAGGCTTGCGCATGCAGCGCCCCGGCAGCGAAAACCATTGCCCCGACGGCGAGCGTGCGAACAACAAGGCCGGGAGAAGACAAGAGAACAACGAATCGCAGCTTCGACATCGGAACAGGAAGAAACACTGGCGGCCAGGACAGTCGCAAGTATCGCGCGAGCGAAGCCCCCCGTTCCGGGCGGGATCGAATGGCCCTCGCGCAAGCGGCTTGCGCAGAGCCCGGCGCTCAGCCCGCCACCGATGCCGCCCGTCCGGGCAGCGGCAGGCGCAGCGTCAGGCCCAGCGTGCCGCCCGCGTGCGGCGCCGCATAGATGCGCCCGCCGTGGCGGCTGGCAATGCGCTCGCACACGCGCGCACTGGCATGGCCGACGGCCTGGGTCGCCTCGAGGAAGCGCGCCAGCGGCGGGCTCGCGTCGGAGGCGTCGAGATCCCTCCAATGGACGACGGCCTGGCCGCTTTCCATCCGCGCCGAGACCTGCAGCGTGGCCCCGGGGGACATCACCCTTGCCGCATACCCTGCGACCTTGGAAATCAGTTCCTCCAGTTCGGCTTCGATGCCGAACACAGGCACCACCTCGTGCGGAACCCGGATGTCGAAGCGGATGGGCCAGCCGGACGCGCCTTCGGAGCCTTCGAGACTCCGCAGCGACGCAAGAAGCGGCCGGAGGTCCTGCATGCTGCTCTCGCGCATCTTCTGCTGCGCTTCGCGCCGGGCCTGCGCGGCCATTTCGCGCGCTTGCGCGCCGGCCTTGAGGTTGGAAACGAGCAGGGAGGCGATGAAGGCCAGTACCGCGGCCAGGCCGAGTGCAACGACGATGGCAATGGCCAGGCCCAGATGGCTTGAATACATGGCTCGTGCGCCTTCAACGCCCCTGCGACGGCCGGAACTCCAGCGCACCGCCGGGACCGCGTTCGCAAGTCCCCGACAAGCTGTCGGCGCGAGGACCCGGAAGCACCGGGCGCGCGCCTTCGGCCTGGCCGGCGCACACATCCCATGCGGCCATTGGCGGCCTTGGCGGCGCTTCGCCGCGAAAACCCGGATGCCCGCTCCAGCCAGGCGGCGGGCCATGGGGCGGCGGTGGCGCAAGCATGATGCAGCTGGACAGGCCGACAGCGGCGAGCAAGCCCGCCAGGTGATGGATTCTGGTCATTTGAAACTCATGAACAAGGTCACGGGCGCATGCAGCGGGGCTGCGCACTGCGCTGCCCCGCCGCACACGGCCTGTCGTCAGAACGCGTGCCGGATGCCGAAGTCGTAGCCCGTGGACGAGCGCGGCAGGCCCGTGTAGCTGACGCCGGCACTGCCGTAGCCCGTGGTGCTCGCGGCGCTCAGGCTGCCGGTGTAGGCCGCATCGTTGCGGTTGTTCACGCGCGCCACCGTCGCGTACAGGGCTGTGCGCTTCGACAGGTTGTGCACATAGCCGATGGCCAGCTTCTGCGCGCGCGGATCTTCGCCCGAGATGCCGACGGCGCCTTCGTTGTAGCGCACGGTGGAGTACGACGCGCGGATCAGGCCCGCCCCCACCGGCATGCTCGCGCCGATCAGGTAGCCGTTGTAGCTGTCGTGGCTGTTGCCGGCGGCGAGATCGAACTTGTTCTTCACGTTCGAGAGTTCGCCGAACAGCTTGACGGGACCGAAGTCGTACGACGCGCCGAGGTTGATGGTCTGCACCTTGCGGGTCAGCGAAGTGGTGTCCACGGCGACGTTCTCGCCCATCGACAGCGCCACGTCGAGCGGCCCGTTCGCATAGCCGAAGCGGCCGCCGACATAGCGGCCCGCGCTGCTGCTGGTTGCGGCCGTGGTGTCGGTGGCGCTGGTCTTGGTGTTCTCGTTCAGGCTGTACTGCAGCTGGCCGTAGAAGCCGCCGAGGTTCGGCGGCAGGAAATAGCCGACCATGTTGCTGGCACGCGCGTAATTGGCGTTGTTCAGGCCGGTGCTGCCGCTCACGGTGTTGATCACGCTGGAGCCCGATCCGTTGGTGCCGAACGGATCGAAGACCGTGTCGTTCCAGAAGGTGGCGGTGTAGTCGCGGCCCAGCCGCAACTCGCCGAAGCCGCCCGAAAGGCTCACGGTGGAACGGCGGTTGAAGGTGGAGATGCCGGTGGCGCCGTCGTCGTTGGTGATCGGCGCTTCGAGCCAGAAGCTGGCGGCCAGCCCCCCGCCCAGGTCTTCCGTGCCACGGAAGCCGATGCGGCTGGAGTTGTAGCCGGAGTTGGCGAGGCTCCACTTGCTTTGCTTCGAGCTCAGGCCCGTGGCCGCATCGCGCGAGGTGGCCGACTGGTAGGTCACGCCGGCATCGATGACGCCGAACAACGTGACGGACGATTGGGCAGAGGCCAGGCCGGCAACGGCCAGCGCGGCGAGTGCCGTGAGGGGTTTCTTCATTCAGGTTTCTCCGGTTTTCAGCAGCTCTTCATCGAGCAGCTGGACGGATGGTCCCGTTCAAATTTGGAGGAATCTGGTCGATGCGGCCTGCTTTGCATCGACTGTTGTTTGTGCGCACGCCCAAGCCCCTCGGCCGTGCACGGCCTCGTACCAGAAATCTCCCAAATGGCACGCAATGCTCGGCACCCGAAGGAGCCCGACATGACCATTGCATTGCAGAACACCATCGCAGCCTCGCTGGGTGTGCAGCAGCTCGCCAGCGCATTCAGCCCGGCCTTTTCCCACTTGCGCATTCTTCGCAACCTGATCATCCCGATGCCCGAGGGCAGTGCGGTGCGCACCGCCATGATCGATGCGGTGCTGGTGTGCGAAACCGGCGTCTACCTGTTCGAGATCAAGGCCTGGCGAAATGCCTTCGTCTACCGCAAGAAATCGGAGGCAGCGCCGCCGCGCTGGTTCCTGCGGCTGCAGGGCTGCAGCCGGGCGCGCGAGGTGAAGGATCCCGCATGGCAGGGCGGCCGCAAGACCACGCAGCTGCGAAGCCTGCTGAGCGACGACCTGCGGCTGCAGTATTTCGTGCTGCTGCCCTGCGAGGGCATCGAGCTCGAAGGCGTGATGCCCGCCGCCGTGATCACGCAGCAGGACCTGCCCTACATTGCGCGCCTGGTACGCAACAACGGCCGCACTGCGCGCACCTATCCGCTGCTGGATGCCGACGCCATCGACCGCACCGCACAGCGGCTGCTCGACATCCAGGGCCGCCTCTCGCTCGACGACCACATGCAGAACTGCCGCGAGAGAAGCGCGCAGATCTCCACGCGCTGGAACGGCACGGGGGCCGCCGCGGCCGCCGGCATCGGACTGCAGTAGCTGCGCCTCGGGCACGCCCCCGCGGGGCGCAGGGCGTCCCAGATTTCTCCGACTTTGGCAGGGACCATGCGGCGATGAATCCTTTCAAGACCGCATCCGCCCTTGCCGCACTGTCCATCTCGTTTGCATGCGCTCCCGCCTGGGCCGCCGATCCGTTCACCGTCAGGGACATCCGGCTCGAGGGTCTGCAGCGCGTGGAGCCCGGGACGGTCTTTGCCACGCTCGGCATCAAGGCGGGCGACACCTACAGCGACGACCGCGGCAGCGCGGCCATCCGATCGCTGTTCGAGCTCGGCCTCTTCAAGGACGTGCGCATCGACGTCAACGCCAGCGTGCTGGTGGTGATCGTCGAGGAGCGCCCCTCGATTGCCGACGTGGACTTCGTCGGCACCAAGGAGTTCGACAAGGCCGCGCTCCAGAAGGCGCTGCGCGGCGTGGGCCTGGCCGAGGGCCAGCCCTACGACAAGGCACTGGCCGACCGCGCGGAGCAGGAGCTCAAGCGGCAGTACATCGGCCGCAGCCTCTACAGCGCCCAGGTCGTCACCACCGTGACGCCGCTGGAGCGCAACCGCGTCAACCTGACCTTCACCGTGACCGAGGGCGAGTCCGCGCGCATCAAGGAAGTGCGCGTGGTCGGCAACCAGGCCTTCGGCGAAAGCACCCTGCTCGACCTGTTCGACCAGGACAGCGGCGGCTGGCTGAGCTGGTACACCAAGTCGAACCAGTATTCGCGCAGCAAGCTCGACGGCGACCTGGAGACGCTGCGCTCCTTCTACATCACGCGCGGCTATCTCGAGTTCCGCATCGATTCCACGCAGGTCGCCATTTCGCCGGACCGGGAGGCGCTCACGCTCACGGTCAACATCACCGAAGGGCAGAAGTTCGTGGTGGCCGGCGTCAAGCTCTCGGGCAATTACCTGGGCCGCGAAGACGAGTTCAAGTCGCTCGTGGCGATCCGCCCGGGCCAGCCCTACAACGGCGAAGACGTGAGCGCCACCACCCGGGCCTTCACCGACTATTTCGGCACCTTCGGCTATGCCTTCGCACGCGTCAAGGCAGAGCCCGAGATCGACCGCGACAACAACCGCGTCACGCTGGTGCTGCGGGCGGAGCCATCGCGGCGCGCCTACGTGCGGCGCCTGAACATCGGAGGCAACGCAAGAACGCGCGACGAAGTCATCCGCCGCGAATTCCGGCAGTACGAGGGCGCCTGGTACGACGGCAACAAGATCAAGCTCTCGCGCGACCGCGTGGACCGCCTCGGCTTCTTCACCGACGTGAATGTCGAAACCACCGAGGTGCCGGGGTCCCCCGACCTGGTCGACCTGGCGGTCAACGTGACCGAGAAGCCCACTGGTTCGCTGCAGCTCGGTGCAGGCTACTCGTCGACCGACAAGGTCTCGCTGAGCTTCGGCATCACGCAGGAGAACGTATTCGGCACGGGCAACTACCTGGGCCTGCAGGTCAACACGAGCTCGTACAACCGCACCATCTCCCTCACCGCCACCGACCCGTACTTCACGCCGAGCGGCATCTCGCGCACCTTCAACGTGTTCCACAACACCACCCGTCCCTACTACGAGGCGGACGGCAACTACAAGCTCGCGAGCGACGGCGCCTCGGTGCGCTTCGGGCTGCCGCTCGGGGAGCTGGACACGGTCTACCTCGGCATCGGCGTGGAACGCTACAGCTTCACGCCGGGCACCAACGGCGCCTACACGCTGGTCGACGGCTCCTACGTCTACACCGGCACGCCGCAGGCCTACCTCGACTACTTCCAGTGCACGGGCACTGCGCCGAGCGTGGTGTGCGCATCGAAGAACATGGTGGGCATTCCCGCGACCATCGGCTGGGCGCGCGACGACCGCGACAGCGCACTGGTGCCGACGAAGGGCCGGCTGCAAAGCGCCAATCTCGAGGTGGGCGTGGGCAGCGAGCTGCGCTACCTGAAGAGCAGCTACCAGTACCAGCAGTACTTCGCCCTCTCCAAGCAGTACACGCTGGCGATCAACGGCCAGCTCGGGTATGCCAAGGCGCTGGGCGGCACCGCGTATCCCATCTTCAAGAACTTCTATGCAGGCGGGCTCGGCTCCATCCGCGGCTTCGAGCAGAACTCGCTCGGACCGACCGATGCGGTCACGGGCGGCGCGCTCGGCGGCACGCGCAAGGCCATCTTCAACATGGAGTTCAGCACGCCGTTCCCGGGCGCGGGCAATGACCGGTCGCTGCGGCTCTACACCTTCCTGGATGCCGGCAACGTGTTCGCCGAGCGCACCGCGAGCATGACCGATGCGCAGTGGAAGGCGCAGAACCGCCTGCGCGCGTCGGCAGGGGTGGGCATCAGCTGGATTTCGCCGCTCGGCCCGCTGCGCCTGGCCTATGCGGTGCCACTCGTGTACCAGAAGCTCGACGAAGCCAACGGCATTGCCGCCGACCGGACGCAGCGCTTCCAGTTCCAGATCGGCACGTCGTTCTGAAGCGGAGCAGCCACCCATGAGCCGCATCCTGCTGGCCGAAAAAGGCCGCGAGATGGCCGCCGCGCTGCTCGAAGGCCTGCAGCGCGCCGGCCACCATGTGGAGCACATCGCCGATGGTGCGGCCGCGCTCGACCGCATCCTCACTTCACCGCCCGCCCTCACGCTGCTCGACACCGCGCTGCCGCGCCTCGGCGGCCTGCGGGTGCTGGAGAAGGTGCGCTTGCACAGCGACCATCCGATCATCGTGCTGACGGCCCGCACGCGCGAGGCCGACTGCCTGCGCGGCCTCGACCTGGGCGCCGACGACTACGTGTGCAAGCCCTTCTCGCCGCGCGAAGTGGTGGCGCGCGTGAACACGGTGCTGCGCCGGCATGCGCAGCGCCAGCGCAGCGCCATGCCCTCGCCCTCCGTGGCGTTCGGCGGCAGCGCCCACAGCGTGAGGATCGAGGGGCGGCCGCTCGCGCTCACGGGCCGCGAGCTGCACCTGCTGCAGGCGCTCTCGCGCGAGCCGGGCCGGGTGTTTTCACGCTCCGCGCTGCTCGAGGCCGCGTTCGCCGACGCGCTCGACGTCAACGAGCGCGCGGTCGACGGGCACATCAAGAACCTGCGCAGGAAGCTCGCCGCCGCATCCCCGTCGCACGGCTGGATCCGCTCGATCTACGGTGTCGGTTTCGCCTTCGAGGAACGGCCGGTCTGAGACGGCACACAGGCGGTGCGCGGCGGCCGGGCGGCCCGGCTGTCGGTCGCCATGATCGGCGCCAGCGTGGAAAGAGTCGAACTGCCTGCGCGGACCCGGGCGGCCGCGACGCATCCGCCGCTCGCCGCCACCACGACGCCGATCACCAGGCCGCAGCAAGCCAGCAAACCCAGGAGGCGCTGCGACAGCATGAGCCCGCCGTCTTCCGCAGCTTCGGCGCGGGCGTGCCGGACGGCGCTCAGTTGCGCCGGGGCCCGAGGGCCCTTGTGCGTGCCTCGCTCCTGAGCGAGAGACCTTAGCATCCGGTGGCCTCGGCTTTGCTGCCCTGTGCCGTCATGGTTTCTCTTTTCCCGCCGCGACGCCGGTCGCGGCCGACCGCGTGGCGCGTGCCTCTGCCCACACGACCAGCAGCGCCCAGACATGCGCCACCGCCCAGAAAAGCGCGGCCAGCAGCAGCAACAGCGTGTCGATGCCGGGGTCGGACCAGAGCTCGGCCCAGGACCACGGCGAGGGGGGCACCGGCGCGCAGTACCCCGGACCCGCCCATGCGAGTGCGGGGACAACAAGGGCCTGCCAGGCCTTCTTCCTCAGGGAGCGTCGATGCGTGAGCGGATTCATGGCACGCATCGTGCGGGTCGATTCGGGAGAAATGTGGGAGAGGCGGCTCTCCCAATTTCCTCCTCGATTCACGGCCATGATCGGCCGCTTCCCATGACGCCTCCCCGCCCCGAACGCATGCCGCAGAATGCGGCCATGCATTTCCCGAGCCCATGCCGCGCCTGACACTGTCCAGGAAGATCTTCCTGGCGCTGGCCGCCTTGCTGATCGTGCTCCTGCTCAGCTTCGCCGGGCTTTCCATCGTGGCGCTGCAGCGCGGCCTCGGCTCCTACGTGGCCGAGATCGAGATCCGGCGCATGGACTGGCTCTCGCAGCTGCTGCTCAAGCACTATGCGGCCAACGGCGACTGGAAGAAGCTGCAGGGCAACGACGATGCCTGGCAGCGCCTGCAGATGAGCCGGCTCGCCGCGGTGCTCGACGGCGCCAGCAATGCCGACGAAAGAAGGCTCCCGCCCTGGTACGAGAACCGCGGGCCGGGCGGAGCCGGCAACGGCCCCGAAAGCGGCGCCGAGAATGGATCTCGGCCGCCTCCTCCGCCTTCTCCCCAGCTCGAGCTGCTGCCCAGGCGCTTTCCACCGCCGCCGCCGCTGGGCTTCTTTCCCGATCCGCGCGAAGCCGCCGATTCGATCTTCCAGCGCCTGGGCGTGGTCGATGCGCACGGCGCGCACGTGGTCGGCGCCAAGGTCGACCCGGAGAATGCCGCGCGCCTGCCGATCCGCCACGGCCGCTCGGTCGTCGGCTACCTCGTGCTCGCGCCGATGCAGGGCCTGGAGAGCGAGGCCGACCGCGCCTTTCTCGCACGCCAGTCCGGCGTGATCGCCCTCACCGGCCTGTGCGGGCTGGCCTTTGCGCTGATGCTGTCGTGGCTGCTGGCGCGCCGCTGGTTCCGGCCGATCGACGAACTCACGCAGGCAGCGCAGGACGTGGCGCGCGGGCGGCTGTCCACGCGCGTGGCCGTGCATGGCTCAGACGAACTCGCCCTGCTCGGCAAGACCTTCAACGACATGGCGCAGCGCCTGGACACGGTGGAGGCCTCGCGCCGCGCCTGGCTGGCCGATGCGGCGCACGAACTGCGCACGCCGCTGGCCGCCATGCGCGCGGAGATCGAGGCCCTGCAGGACGGCGTGCGCAGCTTCGACGAGCGCACCGCGCTGCGGCTGCACCGGCAAGTGATCCGGCTCGGCCGGCTGGTGGACGATCTGCGCAGCAGCATGCGCGAGCCGCAGAGCGACCTGCTCGCGACCACCGTGTTCCCGCTCTCGCTGCTGAAGGAAGCGCTCGACCATACGCGCGACCGCTTCGCCGCGCGCGGCATCACGGTGGACCGCAGCGCCATCGACCGTGTCTCGGCGCGCGCCCAGCCGATGATCGACGGCGACGCGCACCGGCTGCACCAGGTCTTCATGAACCTGCTGGAGAACACGCTCACCTACACCGATGCCGGCGGCCGGCTGTGCATCGGCGTCACGGTCGACGGGGCCTGGACGGGCAACAGCCTGACCCTGCAATTCGACGACAGCGCGCCGGGCGTTCCCGATGCGGAATTGCCGCGCCTGTTCGACCGGCTGTTCCGCGGCGAATCCTCGCGCAGCCGCGAACTCGGCGGCTCGGGGCTCGGCCTGTCGATCTGCCGCGCGGCCATCGAGGTCCATGGCGGCACCATCGATGCCCAGTCCTCCGAGCTCGGCGGGCTGCGCGTGACCATCACCCTTCCGCTCTCCCGGAGCGCAGCGCCATGACCCGCATCGTCATCGTCGAAGACGAGCTCGACATCGCATCGGTGGTGCAGGACTACCTGCGCCACGCCGGCTACGAGACCACGCATTTCGCCGATGGCCAGAGCGCGCTCGACCATCTCATCGCCTCGCCGCCCGAGCTCACGCTGCTCGACATCATGCTGCCGCGCCTCGACGGCATCGAGGTGCTGCGCCGCGCGCGGGAGCACACCAGCCATCCGATCATCATGCTCACCGCGCGCATCGAGGAGGTCGACCGCCTGCTCGGGCTGGAGCTGGGTGCCGACGACTACGTCTGCAAGCCTTTTTCCCCGCGCGAACTGGTGGCGCGCGTGCGCGCCGTGCTGCGGCGCACCGAGCCGCCCGCGGCGCGCGGCCAGGCCTGCCAGGACATGTCCGGCCTGGTGCTGGACGACGTGCACTGGCGCGCATCGCTCGAAGGCACGCCGCTCAATCTCACGCGCCGCGAGTTCGGGCTGCTGCAGGTGCTGTCGCGGCATCCGGGCCGCATCTTCTCGCGCGCCCGCCTGCTCGAACTGGCCTACGACGACACCATGGACGTGACGGAGCGCGCCATCGACAGCCACGTCAAGAACCTGCGGCGCAAACTCGGCGCCGTCACACCCTCGCACGACTGGATCCGCTCGGTCTACGGCGTGGGGTTTGCGTGGGAAGCGCCGGGGCAGGGCTGAGCCTGCATCGGCACGCTCTCATCGTTTGCGATTAGGGGCGGGAGCCCAGCTTCTTTGCTTGTAGCGCCCATGCCCGGGAACTAGACTGAGATGCGAAGGCACCCGCAGTGCCGGGGGCCAAGGAGCCGGCCATGTACAAGCGTATCCTCGTCCCCACCGATGGCTCTTCGCTCTCCGAGCAGGCGGTCGCCACTGCCATCGATCTGGCGCTGCTGGCGGGTGCCGAACTGGTGAGCGTCACCGTCGCGCACCTCCAGCCTTATGGCTATTTCGAAGGCTCGATGGTGCTGAACCAGCGCGAAATCGAAGCCTCGCAGGAACAGGTGGAGCAGTCCGCACAGCGCCTGGTCGATGCGGTCAGGAACGCCGCCATCGCCAGAGGCGTGCGCAGTGCGCAGGCCATCGTCATGAAGTCCAACCAGGTGGCGGAAGCCATCATCGCCACGGCCAAGAACCAGGAGTGCGACCTGATCGTGATGGCCTCGCACGGCCGGCGCAGCCTGGCGCGGCTGCTGATGGGCAGCGAGACACTGCATGTGCTGACCCACTCGCACATTCCGGTGCTGGTGCTGCGGTAGAAGCCCGATCGAAGCGCGCTCGAAGTGAAATTTTTCACGATCGGGCGCAGGCATCGGCCGCCCTCGTGAACGCGCCGTTCCGGGGCGACTCATCCCCTGACTGCCATTCGCAGCCCGCGCAGGGCTGCGGAAGGTACAGTGCCCTGCAATGGCTGCATTGCGCAAGGGCCGTTTCAAGGGAGTGAAAATGAAATCATCGATGTTTTCCCGCGCCGTGGGCTGGGGCCTGCTTCTGCTGTCGGCCCTGGCGGCGCTGTGCATCGCGGCCCTCCTGAGCTTCGACTGGAACCGCGCCAGGCCATGGATCAACCAGCGCGTGAGCGAAGCGACGGGCCGCCCGTTCGCGATCCGCGGCGACCTGGTCCTGCAATGGTCGAGCCCCGAAGCCGAAACAGGCTGGCGCCGCTGGGTGCCCTGGCCGAGGCTGAGCGCACAGGACATCACACTGGGCAATGCCGATTGGGGCAAGACCGGCCCGCACCTGGCCGAAATCAGGCAGCTGAGCTTCTCGCTGAACCCGCTGCCCCTGTTGAACCACACGATCCGCATTCCCACGCTCGAGCTCGCCGGCCCCGTTCTTTCGCTCGAACGCACCGCGGACGGCAAGAACAACTGGACGCTGGCAGCCGGCGGCGCGGAGCCCTCGCCATGGAAGCTCGACCTGCAGCGGCTGGTGCTGAGCCAGGGCACGGTGAAGCTTGCCGATGCAACCGCAAGGCTCGATCTCAAGGTCGACATCGACAGCCTGCCCGCGGAAAGCGCCGAGGGCTATGGCATCGGCTGGAAGCTCGGCGGGACCTTCCGCCAGGCGCCTGTGAAGGGAAGCGGCAAGGCCGGCGCGGTGCTCTCGCTGCAGCAGGACACGAAGCCCTATCCGTTGCAGGCCGGCGTGCAGGTGGGTGCCACGCGCATCGACATCGCCGGCACGCTGACCAAGCCCGACGCGCTGGCGGCACTGGACCTTCGGCTCAAGCTTTCGGGCGCGAGCATGGCGCATCTGTATCCCATCACCGGCATCACGCTGCCCAACACGCCGCCGTTCAGCACCGAAGGCCATCTGGTCGGCAAGCTCGACAAGGCCGGCGGACGCTGGCTGTACGAGAACTTCAAGGGCCGCGTGGGTGCCAGCGACATTGCGGGCACGCTGGAATACGTCGCGCAGCAGCCGCGGCCGCTGCTACGCGGCCAGGTGCAGTCCAACCAGCTGCGGCTGGAAGACCTGGCGCCGCTGATCGGCGCCGATTCGAACGCGAGCAAGGCCAAGCGGGGCGCCCCGGCCGTCCAGCCGGCGGGCAAGGTGCTGCCGGTGGAGAAGTTCGACACCGCAAGCTGGGGCAGCATCGATGCGGACGTCAAGTTTGCCGGCCGCAAGATCCTCCATGCGAAGGACCTGCCCATCGACAGCCTGGTGGCGGATCTTCATCTGAAGGACAGCGTGCTCTCGCTCACGCCATTGAGCTTTGGCGTGGCGGGCGGCACCCTGGCCGCCACGGTCAGGCTCGACGGCAGCCAGGACCCGATCCGCGCCAACCTGCAGCTGTCGGCGCGCCGGCTCAGGATCAAGGAACTCTTTCCAACGCTCGACACCTTGCAGGCCAGCCTGGGCGAAGTCGGCGGCGACGCAGCGCTTTCCGCCTCCGGCAACTCCGTCGCGGCCTTGCTGGGCACGTCCAACGGCGAGGTGAAGGCGCTGGTGAGCAAGGGCACGGTGAGCAAGTTCCTGCTCGAGGCCATGGGGCTGAACATCGGCAGCGTGGTGGCAACCCAGCTGTTCGGCGACAGGCAGGTCCAGCTGAACTGCCTTGCGAGCGACTTCAGGGTGACGCAGGGCGTCATGCAGGCGCGCTCCTTCGTGCTGGACACGGACGAATCGGTGGTCAACGTGACCGGGCTCATCGATCTTTCCAGGGAACAGCTCGCGCTGGAGATCCAGCCGCGGAACAAGGCGCTGCGCGTGCTGTCGCTGCGCTCGCCGCTGTACGTCAAGGGCACGTTCAAGAACCCCGACGTCGGCGTCGACAAGGGCGCCGTGGCGCTCAAGCTGGGCTCGGCGATTGCGCTGGGCGCGGTGGCGCCCGCTGCCGCGCTGCTGCCGCTGTTGAACATGGGCTCGCAGGAGTTCGCGCAATGCGCGCCGCTGGAGGCTGCCGCGCGCCAGAAGCCGAAGGCCGGCAGGCAGCCCAAGGCACGCTAGCGGCGCCGCGGACCTGCGGACCTCAAGGCACTTTCTATTTTGCGAGATTGGCCTGGACCGCACGCTGCGCCAGGCAGGCCTGCGTGGCGCGATGCGTTGCGAGTCCGAAGCAGTGCGCCTCGGCCCGGCGGGCAAGCGCCTCGAGCGAGCGGCGCTCCTGCGCCGCCGAAACCTGGAATTCGACCAGCCACTTCATGACCACGGCCATCACGATCAGGAGGCCGACCAGGGCGGCAATCAAGGTTCCGCGCCAGTCCTGGATGCGGAAGATCGACGGTTCGGGCTTCTTCATCGTTGTCATTGCGAAGCGGCAGGAGAACGCTAGCGCGGAAGCTCCGGGAAGAGCCACAGGCTCAGGCCGAGCATGAGGCCCGCCCCGAGCGACACGATGGCCGCGGTCACGAACAGGGCCGCGGCAACGATGTTCGGCACACGCATGGCCAGGGCCAGGAAGGAAATGGCCGCCAGGACGTACAGGAGCACGGGCAGCAAGGCCAGCCAGACCGGCCGCTCGGGCGGTGGAGGCGGCTCGTCCGGACTCAGGTCTCCGAGGAACGGACTACGCATGGAATCCCTTGCCATGAAAGACGGCGCGCAATTCGGCATCGCTCGCAGGGGAAAGAATCACCTGCGAACGCCATCCGCTGACAGCCGAGCGCGAAAGCGCCTCCCGCGCGTGGGGCAGTTCGGTCGGATGCGCCATGAAGAACACGTGAACACGCTGGCCGAGCGCGCTCCACACGTCGGCAATGAGCGCCACGACCGGCGCTGCATCCGCGTGCAGTCCAAGAAGAATCGCATCGAAGCGCCGCCCTTCACGGGCGGCGTCGATCAGGCCATGAAGATGCTCGAAGGAGGCGTGGTCGATGCCGATGGCTTTCAGCGAACTGCCGGTGCACAGGCGCTGCAGGGCGTCGGAGTCCACGAGCGCGATCCGGTTCTGGCGGAGCGTGTATGCAGAAGTCATGAGGTGGCGGCTTCGTGTTCCCGGCCCGGATCGGGCTTTCGATTCAGGCAGGCCTGGCGCGCGGCACTGCCGCCCGCGCAGGCTGCACAAGAACACCGGGTCAGCAGTTGCCCTTCTTGGCTTGCCCAGGAGGGCAGAAACCGCCCTTGCCCGGCCCTGGCCCCGGATCCACCACGGGGTAGACGCAAGCGCTCAGGAGCAAGGTCATCACAAACGAGAAGATCACGGTGGCGGCTGTTTTTTTCATGCGGACTCCTTGGTTGAAATTGTCTGGCGCTGCTTGGGATGGGCGCCCTGGCCGTCAGCGAGGCCAGAAGATATGTGAATTACTAACATTTAGACAGGAAATGCTTCACGATCAGCTTTGGTTTACGTGAGAAACAGTAACCAGCCTTCCGTTCTGCCCAGTACTTCACGAATGCGCGAAGCGGACATCCGTCACAGGTCCGCAGATTTAGAAGCACATCTGCAGGCCGAGGCGGGAATCCGGCCGCCGCATTCGGTCAAACTCGGGTACGACCCTCCGTGGTTTTCACAAATGTTCTATCGAAAGGAATTCCTGTTTTGAACAAGACCGAACTCATCGCCGCCATCGCAGAAGACACCAACCTCAGCAAGGCCGACGCCGGCCGCGCCTTCGACTCGGCGCTCGAACAACTCTCGCGCGCCCTGGTGCGCGGCGAAACCGTGCAGCTGATCGGCTTTGGCACCTTCAGCGTGGCCAACCGTGCAGAGCGCACCGGCCGCAATCCGTCGACCGGCGAGCAGATCACGATCAAGGCGAGCAAGAGCGCGAAATTCGCGGCCGGCAAGGCGCTGAAGGACGCCATCAACCAGGTGGGCTGATCATCCCTGGAGGGCGGCTCAGGCCTGTGCACCCTGCCACCCTCCGCCCAGCGCCTTGTAGAGGTTGACCATGTTCACGGCCTCCTTGAGCTGCAGCTCGATCAGCTGCTGCTGCTCGGCATAGAGCTCGCGCTGGGCATCCTGGCTCGCGAAGTAGTCTTCCAGGCCGCTGCGAAAGCGCGTGCGCGCAATGTTCGCCACCTTCTCCAGCGCCTGCACGCGAGCCTGCTGCGCCTCCAGCTGCGGGCGCAGGTGGTCATCGGCAATCAGGGCGTTGGCGGTTTCGCGGAATGCCATCTGCGCTGCGTGCTCATAGGACGCCATGGCCGCTGCCAGCCGCTCCTCGTTGGCCGTGATGTTGGCCGAACGGCGGCCCCAGTCGAACAGCGGCAACGACACCCCCAGCACCCCGGCCCAGCTGCTGTTGCCGCTCGCCAGCAGCGTCGACAGCTCCCGGCTCACGCCGCCCGCGAGCGCCGTGAGCGAGATGGTCGGCAGCATTGCGGCCTTGGCCGCGCCCACGCCCGAATTGGCGGCTTCGACACGCGAATAGGCCGCCAGCAGATCGGGCCGGCGCTGCAGCAGGCTGGACGGCAGGCCCGCCGCCACCTGCGCGGTGGAGCGCTGCGGCCAGGGCCGGGCGCTGCCCGTGTCGGGCGAGACCGGCTGGCCGACCAGCACGTTCAGCCACTGAAGATCCTGCGCGACACGCATGCGGAATTCCTCCTGCTTCACGCGGGCGTTCTGCAGCAGCGACTGCGCGCGGTAGACGTCCAGCTGCGCCGCGCCGCCCACCGCCTTGGCGCGCCCGATCATGTCGGCATTGGCGGCCAGGCCCGATTCGTTGGCATTGGCCAGGGCGAGCAGGGCGCGGTCGGCGCGCAGCGTGAGGTAGGCATTCGACACCTCTCCCACCAGGTTCATGTGCGCAGCCGCAAAGTCCTTGTTGCCCGCCTCGGCCAGCGCACCGGTCTGCTGGGTCGCGCTCTGCTGGCGGCCGAAGAAGTCGAGCTCGTACGAGGTGACGCCAGCCTGGATGTCGAAGCTGCTGGAGGCCCGGCCGTCGGTCGGCACGTTGCCCAGCGGGCTGAGCGAACCCTGCGTGGTGGTCTGCGCCCGCTGCGCATGGCCCGACAGGCCGATCTGCGGAAACAGCGAGGCGCGGCTGCCGGCATACACGGCCCGGGCTTCGCGGGCACGGGCGGCATAGGCGCGCAGGTCGCGGTTCTGCGCGAGGGCGGTGGTGATGAGCCCGCGCAATTCGTCGTCCTGCACAAAGCTGCGCCAGTCGACGGGTTCCGCATTCGGCGCCGTCGTGCCGGCCGGCCATTGCGAGGGCACCGTCAGGTCGGGCTGCTTGAGCGGCGGCGTCAGATTGCATCCGCTCACCACCAGCACCACGCAGGTCGCCAGCACCAGCAGCAGCAGCCGCAGGGCCAGCCGCACGAAGCCCGCGCCGGGAGATCCGAAGCCCGCGCTCGCCAGCAAGGCCGACGCGGCCTTCCATGGCCGCACCTGGACCGCGACGTGGCTCGGCGGCACGTTGAAGACGTGGCTCACCAATTGCTCGCGCTGGGCCTCGGTGCCGGCGAAGCGCAGTTCGGCGCCCGCGGAGCTTCTGGCGGCCAGGCGGGCCGGCAGCCATCCCACCGGTTCGACGTAGACCTCCAGCGGCTGTCCCACGCGCAGGCGCTTCAGCGGGGCCTTGGCTTCCAGCAGCGCGCCGTCGGCCGCGATGTTGACGAAGCGTGATTCGCCCTCGCCCGCCGCGGTGCGCACCCGGGTGCGCGCACGCCAGGGAAAGCGCTCTTCCTGCTCCGGCCGCGGCAGGTCGACGCAGGCCATGAGCGCAGCCAGGCAGAGCAGCAGTGCGATGCCGGTCCACACCAGGTTGAGCTCGTCGCCCGGCGTGAGCGCCTCGCCGCTCAAGGCGACCGACGCGCCGCCGAGCTGCAGCGCCACCAGGAGCCCGCCGAACATGGCGACCAGCTTCCAATGCACGACCGTCTTCGAGCGGTCGAGCCCCTTGTTCGTCACCTTGAAAGGCCGGCCGAAAGGCCGCAGCACGGCGCTCGCGAGCGTGCTGGTGACGGCCATGGCCGCCACCAGCTGGCTCACCTCGCTGAACACGGGCAGGCAGCGCCGCCCGCTGATCCAGTAGCTGTAGGCCCAGAACATGACGAGCGGCGGCAGTCCGAAGGAAGCAAAGGCCTGCGGCGTGGCATGGAACACCGAGACCCCGGCATACCAGTAGAGCGCGGGCGCCAGCATGACCATCGCCATGAACGGCTTGCCGAGCCAGTGCAGCAGCCCGTGCAGGAAGTGCATCCGCGCCGGGAAGCTGAAGCCCCGGCCGCGCAGCGGGCCGTCGGGCAGCAGCGCGAGCTGCACCGTGCCCAGGCACCAGCGGCTGCGCTGGTTGATGTAGTCGACGATGCTCTCGGCCGACAGGCCGTTCGACAGCCGCTCGCCGAGCCAGCGCGTGATGTGGCCGTGCCGCAGCAGCAGGTAGGTGGTGTGGATGTCTTCGCACACGCTGCCGACCGGAAAGCCGCCCGCGGCGGTGATCAGGTCGCGCCGCACGATGAAGGAGGTGCCCACGCAGAAGGCCGAATCGACGGCATCCTTGGCGGGCTGCAGCACGTCGAAGAACACGCGCTGCTCGTCCACCCAGCTGTCGGTGGCGCGCAGGTTGTGCTGGATGGGGTCGGCGTTGTAATAGAACTGCGGCGTCTGCACCAGTCCGACCTTGCGGTCCGCGAACAGGCCCAGCATGCGGTAGACGATCTGGCGCTGCGGCGCGAAGTCGGCGTCGAGCACCAGGATGTAGGGCGCATTGGTCACGCCCGCCGACAGCCGCAGGCCGTTGTTGAGGTTGCCGGCCTTGGCATGGCTGTTGTCGGGCCGGCGCGCGTAGTGCACGCCCTTGCGTTCGCAATACTCGCGCAGCCAGTCGCGCCGGGTGTCGTCGAGCACCCACACGTTCAGGTTCGGATAGTCGATGGCCTGCGCCGCGATGATGGTCTTCTCCAGCACCGCCAGCTCTTCGTTGTACGTGCAGATGAAGACGTCCACCGCCGGCACCTGCGCGCCGCGGCCGCGCAGCAGCGCCTCGCCGCGGTCGGCCAGCTGGTGGTTGTCGCGCCGCCGGACCAGCATGTGGATGGACATCAGCGTGTAGACGATGGCCGTCAGCTCGAAGCACAGGAACACCCAGGCGAACAGGGTCTCGAAGCCCAGGTCCGAAGGCGGCATGGTCGCAACCACGCGCCAGACGGCATAGCGCATCAGCAGCAGCGCGGTCAGCGCGCCGAACAGCGCGCGGTGGGAGGTGCGGTCGATCCGCCCCCACGTCATCAGGAGGAGGGCCAAGCCCGCAACGAGTGCGTTGAGCTGGAACTCCGGTGTGGCGATCAGGTGGGACATGGTGACGTAGCTCCTGTTGCGGCGGTCTTGCCGGTGAAGGGGTTGAACCCCGTGGCGGCCAGCGCGATCCAGGCAGTCGCGCCCAAGTGTGGCCAGCGGTAGTAGAAGAAGTCGGCCCCGGCCGAGTCCGGGCCGATGGCCAGCCCGGTCGATATGCGGGCACTGGGAGTGGCGTAGTAAAGGCCGTTGCCGGCGCGCTGCGACGCCAGCAGCTGCCACAGGGCCTCGGGCGCCGCGCCCTTGCGCGCCACCAGCGTGGCGGCCGCCTGGGCACTGCCCTCGGTCCAGATGCCGTCGGGGCTGCGCGAGAAGCCGTAGCCTTCGCCGAAGCGATGGTGCTTCTCCACCCAGTCGAGCCCCCTCATCCAGGGGCAGGAACCTTCGGGCGCCGCCAGCAGCGGCCACAGCTGGGCATCGAGGCCGGAGCCATCCGTTGCGATGGTGGCGCCGTCTTCCTTGGTGCCGATGTTGAAGCGCTGCTCCGATGCGTTCCACATGCGGTTGACGAAGTCGAGCGCGGTGCGCGCCTGCTGGCGTTCGGCTTCGGCCTGCCCACCGGCGCTCTTCGCCGCCCAGGCGGCCGCCACCGCGATGTCGATGTTGTGCTCGGTGGATTTCCAGGTCTGGGCGCGCTGCGCGTTGTCCCAGCCGTACCAGCCGCCGTTGTAGCCGTCGGGTGCATTCCTGCCGCGGGTGCGCTGTTCGATCCAGCCGAGCAGCCGGCGCGCGCCCGCGAGGTAGGCGGGCGACGGCTCGGCCTCGTTCAGGTTCAGCAGCAGCAAGGCGGCCCAGGCCACGTTGCCGGTGGCCGTGCTCACCTGGTAGGCGTCGGCGATCCACTGGTTCCTGGCCGCATCCCAGCGCCCCGGCAGCGCGGCCTTTTCCTCGGTCATCAGGCCGGCGCGGTAGGCGTTGCGCACGCGCCCGTCGGCCGTGTTCGGGTCGCGCTCCATGGCGCGCACCACGGCATCGCCGATGCGCCGGGCCGAGGCCGCGTCGCCGCAGGCCAGCAACGCGATGCCCGCGAGCGCGTTGTCATAGGTGAAGGCGGCGCCCGCCAATGCAGGCTCCAGCGGCGCGCCCTGCTTCGGGTCGGCGACGCGGTAGCTGGCCAGGAACAGCGGGCCGGAAGCTGCGCCCTTCTGGTCCTCGGCAACCGCGCGCCGCAGCCCCTCGCAGCTTTGCCGCGCCAGCGCTTGCTGCGTGGCGCTGGCGGCCTGCCGGCCCGGAGATGGCTGGGCAAGGGCAGCGGACATCGGCAAGGCCAGTGCCATCGATGCGGCAAGGCAGGACGCCAGGGGCCGGGAAAACGGGAAGACCGACATGGTTCTGTTCCGATGCGAACGGGGTGCCTATGCGCCTGCGCTCAGGACCTGAGGCTGGCCGACACCACCTTGCCGGGCGCGCACATGTTGCTGCCGCCGTCCGGCGGAGCCTCCTGCGGCTCCTTGCCTTCGATGCGGGCCACGGCGTAGATGGAACCCTGCTCGGCAAACGGGAACGGCACGCTGTAGGTGCTCTGCAGCGCGTCCGAGGCCACGGGCAGCAATTGCTCCACGCGCGCCGGCACGGGCCTAGCGGATTCAGCGAGCTTCACGTCGAGCACGGAGCCGATACCCAGCCGCTTGGCCACCCGCGCCGGAAACACCGCCACCACGCCGAGCCGGCTGCAGTCGGTCACCCGCACCAGCGAGGCACCCGCCGTGACATACGCGCCTTCGGGTGCGAGCACGGAATGGACCTGCCCCGCCTGCGACGCCTTGATTTCGTAGAAGGAGAGCTTTTCGACCCGGCGGCGCTCCTCTTCCTCGAGGTCCCTGACCTCCTTGAGCTGCTTGAAGATGGCGGAGGCGTCCTGCTGGGCGCGGCCGACGCTGTTGCGCAGCGCCTCGCGGCGGCTGGCGAGCGTCTGGAACAAGTTGCTGCCGCCTGTGCCCACGAAGGCGCCCTGCCCGGCGCTCGCCACCGTCTGGGCCTGGCCGGCAAAGGACTGTTCCGCCACCGCGGCATTGGCGCGCGCCGTGTTCAGCTGCGCCATGGAGGCGTTCATCACCTGCTCGCTGATCGCGCCCTGCTCCAGCAGTGCCTGGTTGGTGCGGACCTTGTTCTCCTGCTCTTCCACCACGCTGTGCGCCACGTCGCGCTGGCGCCGCGCGATCTGCCAGGCCTCCCAGGCCTGGGCCAGCGAGGCTTCGCGGTGAACGCCGGCTTCCTGGCCGACGGACCGCATCTCCTGGTTGTCGGACTTGTACTGGTTGCCGAGCTGGGCCAGCTGGCTTTGCAGCGAAAGACGCTGCGACCTCAGGGTGGTGAGGATTTCCTGGCTCACCGTCGGGTTGCGCACCGTGGCCACGATGGTGCCGGGCTCCACCTTGTCGCGCGCATGCACCACCATCTGCGACACCACGCCGTTGATCGGCGAAGTGATCAGCCCCACCGGCGCCTGCAGGACGGCGCGGGTGGCCTGCGAAGACAACAGCGGCTGGACCAGCGTGGCAACCATCAGCCACAGCACGAAGGCCAGCAGCGCATAGGCCGCGAGCTTGGGAACGAAGGCGCCCGATTGCCGGCGCCGGCAACCAGCGCCGGAAACGCGGCCGCCCATGGCACCAGCGATGCGCCGCTGGCACTGAGGAAAGAGAACCGAACCCGGTTTTGACACACGCATAGCCACCTCTCGTGAAAACCAAATCGCGCCGCATGAAGCGGCGCGATATCAAATTGAAGGACCTGCCCGCAGCACACGGACGCCGAGCCACGAACTCGCGTCCGCATGTTGCGGTGCAATATCAAGGTACGTCCAAACCCTGGTCAGGACTGCTTCGGTGCGAAACAAGATGTGCTCAATTCACATTCCGGCAACACCGAGGGTCGAGAAAAAGTCCTACATTGGTGTCGGATTGCGCGCAATTGACCACAAAAGGCCGCATTGGGCATGCACGGCGGCGCAAGGGCCGGGTTTTCCCTCGGAGAGGCCGGGGCAAAAGGTGCCGCAAGCCGGCACGGCAGGGCACCTCGTCATTTGACCGCGAAGCCGCGGAAATGTGGCTGCGGGGAAGATTCAGTAACGATACCGATCGTGTCCGGGGCTGTTCAGGCCGCCTGGCGCAGCCATCCCAACAGGGATGCAGCCGGAAACGGCCCAGCCGGATGCGAGGTCATCCTGGTGTTCGCTGTTCCGGCACGGCCGCCGCAACCGATGCGGGCTCGCCGCGACGCCGAGCCACGCACATCAGCGACAGCGCGCTCGTAGGCGACGAGGGCCGCCGGCCGGACAGCATGTTGCCCAGGCGGTATTTCCATTGCGCCGGCCCCACCACGCCGCGCAGCGCATCGGCGCCGATCTGGTGGTTGTGCGGGTAGACGCGCACCTCGAAACCCAGCGGCTCCAGCGTCGAATGGAAGAATTCCTTCGTGACCCCGTCGCCCGGCTGGTGATGGACCTCGGTCCGCAGCCCCCACGACTGCTGGCTGCCGGTCTTGTGGAAGCCATGCCCGATCGCCCGGTAGACCCACAGCCGCGCATCCCACATCAGCCTGGCGAGGCCCCTGTAATCCCAGGCGGTGAGCTGCGGATCATGGTCGGTGACCAAAAGTCCATGCGGCTTCACCAGCCGCGCCCCCTCCCGCAGCACCGCGGCCATGTCGTCGCAGTGGTGCAGCGACGCATTGATGGCGACGATGTCCGCCACCTGCGAGCGAAAAGGCGTGTAGGCCGCATCGGCCAGCACCGCCGTATAGCCCAGCTTGGCCGCCAGTTCCAGCGAGCCGGGCGCGACGTCCACGCCGATCAGGAGCCGCGGCTTTCCACCGAGGGTGGCAAAGATATTGCCCGGCCCGCAGCCCAGGTCGATGACCACCTTGTCGGTCCAGTCGCCGGCGGCCGCGAGCCACCGGCTCTTGAAATGCGCATCGCGGTGGCAGAAATCCAGGTATTCCTGGGCCCACTGCGCGTTTCCAAAATAGGTGGCATTGGCGGTAATGGCGTCGGTTTTGCGTTCGAGCCCCGATTCGAAGTAAGCCCCCGAGCGTTTCAAGCTCGCGTGCGGCAATAAGATGTCTCCAATCATCTTGAATCCTTCAAAAAACCGGGGCCGGCATTGAGACAAGTTATGCTTAAGAATTACATGACTTTGGATTCCGCTGTCAGTATTTTTAATACGTTTACAAGCTGCGCGATTTAAAAACTGACCTGTTGGTTACCTCATTTGGGTCATCTCAGGCATCGATATTCGCCTGTCATCGTCCAATGAAAGCGGCCACCCCGTCGCGGAATGCCTGGCTGCCATACACCTCGTCGATCAGGTCATCGTCGTCCAGCCGCTGCTCGGCGACGATGCGGCGGATGCTCTCCTTCACGGCCTTGTGCGTGACCGGCGACAGCGCCATGAGCCGCCCTGCCAGCGCATGGGCTGCGGCATCCAGCTCGCCCGCCGCACAGGCCGCATGCACATAGCCGCAGGCCAGCGCTTCCTGTGCCGTCAGGTGGTCGGCGAGCAGCAGCATCCGCTTGACCCGCGGCACGCCCAGGGCGGCCTGCAGCCGCGCGATGTTGCGCGACGACAAGGTGTTGGACAGCGTCCTGGCAATTGGCGCACCAAAGCGCGATGCGTCGCTGCAGACCCGGAAATCGCAGGCCGTGGCCAGCGCCAGGCCACCGCCCACGGCCCAGCCGTCGACCACGGCCACGGTGGGCAAGGGCATGCGCTCGACCGCATCGATGACGCGCTCCACGAAAGCCTCGTAGGCAATGCCGTCGCGGCCGCTTTGGAAGTCCTTGAAATGGGCGATGTCCGTACCCGAGATGAAAGACTTGCCGCCCGCCCCCTTGAACAGCACGCTGCGCACCGCCGGGTTGCGCGCGCACGTGCCGATGTGCTCCAGCAGCGCCTCGTACATCTCCCGCGTCATCGCGTTGTGGCGTTCGGGGCGATGGATCACGATCTCGGCCACGCCCGACGCATGGACGCCGAGCTGCACGCATTCAGCAGCACTCATGAGGCCACCGCCGCGCCGGCCGGCGCGTTGATCTCGGCCAGGATTTCCTCGTTGTGCTCGCCCAGCAATGGCGGGTGCCGGCGCACCTGCTGCGGCGTACCCAGCAGCTTGACGGGAAAGCCGATGTTCCTGACCTTGCCCTCGATCGGGTGGTCGATCTCCATGCACATGCGGCGGTGCGTGCCGTGCTCGCCCTCGAAGGCCTCCGGATACGACAGGATGGGCCCGGCCGGGATGCCGGCGGCCAGCATGGCGTCGATCCAGTCGGCGCTGTCGCGCCGGCCGAACTCCCGTTCCAGCACCTCGATCAGCGCCTCGCGGTTCTTCAGGCGCAGCGAGACGCTGGCGTAGTCCGGGTGCAGGGCGAGGTCCGGCCGCTGCAGCAGTTCGCACAGCCGGGTCCAGAGCTTCTGGTTGGTCGCGCCCATCACGAAATACCCGTCGCGCGCCTTGACCGCCTGGTAGGGCGCGCTCATCTTGTTGCTGGTGCCCAGCGGTGTCGGCCGCACGCCCGTGCCCCAGTACTCGGACATGTCCCAGACCGAGAAGGCCATGGCCGCGTCGAACAGCGAGGCGTCGATGTGCTGGCCCACGCCCGACTTCTGCGCACCGATGTAGGCCGCCAGCAGCGCGTAGGTGGCAAACAGCGCGCAGCCGATGTCGGCCACGGGCACGCCGGCCTTGACCGGCTTCTCGCCGGGGTAGCCGGTCACGCTCATCACGCCGGACATGGCCTGCGCCATCAGGTCGAAGCCCGGCCGCTCGGCCCACGGGCCGCTCTGGCCGAAGCCGGAGATGCTGACGTACACGATCTTCGGATGGATCTTTTTGATCGACTCGTAGTCGATGCCCAGGCGCTGCACCGCGCCGGGACGGTAGTTCTCGACGATCACGTCGGCGGTCCGGGCCAGCCTGTAGAAGGCCGCGCGGTCCTCCTCGCTCTTGAGGTCCAGCGTCAGCGAGCGCTTGTTGCGGTTCATGTTCAGGAAGCCCATGCTGTCCGGCCCCTTCATCTTGAAGCCCATGGCACCGCGGGTCTGGTCGCCGCCCGGCGGCTCGACCTTGATCACATCGGCCCCGAGGTCGGCCAGCAGCATGCAGGCGAACGGCCCGGCCATGACCTGGCTCACGTCCAGCACCCGGATGCCCTGCAGCGGCAGTTGTCTTGCCTGGTTCATTTTTTCAGCCCTCCTCGGTGACCTTGGCGGTGCGCACCACCTCGCCCCATTTCCTGAACTCGGCGGCCATGAAGGCCGCGAACTTGTCGACCGATCCGCCGCCGTCCTCCACGCCATAGCCGTCGAAGCGCGCAACCACATCCGGCAGTGCCAGCACCTTGTTGATGTCGGCGTTGATCTGCAGAGCCAGGTCCCTGGACATGTCCTTGGGACCGACCACGCCATACCAGCTGGAAACGTCGAAGCCCTTGAAGCCCTGTTCGTCCATGGTCGGAATGTCGGGAAAGCCCTTGGCCCGCTGCAGGCGCGTCTGCACGATGCCCGCCATGCGCCCGGCCTTGACCTGCGCCGTGGCCGCCGTCATGGTGTCGAAGCTGTAGTCGATCTGCCCGCCGATCAGGTCCGTCTGCATCGGACCCGAGCCCTTGTAGGGCACGTGGATGCTCTTGACCTCGGCCGCCATGTTGAACATCGCGGCCGCCAGGTGCTGCACCGATCCCGTGCCGGAGGAGCCGAAGCTGATCTTCCCCGGGCTTTGCCTGCATTGCTCGACCACCTCCTTGACCGAGCCCGCGGAGTTCTTCGCGCGGGTCACGAGGATGTGCGGCGTGGCGCCGACCATGGCAACGGGCGCGAAGTCCTTCAGCGGGTCGTAGCTGATGCTCTTGAAGATGTGCGGCGAGATGGCGTGCGTGTTGACGTGGGCCATCAGCAGGTTCACGCCCTCGGTGAAGCGGGTGCGCGCAAAGAAGTCCGCGGCCAGCGCGCCGGTGGCGCCGGGCTTGTTCTCGACCACCACCGAGCGGCCCCACAGCTGCGAGAGCTGCTGGCCCAC
Source organism: Variovorax sp. V93 (assembly GCF_041154485.1). NCBI lineage: Bacteria > Pseudomonadati > Pseudomonadota > Betaproteobacteria > Burkholderiales > Comamonadaceae > Variovorax > Variovorax sp. V93. The sequence goes on from NZ_AP028669.1 coordinate 4,435,961, forward strand.
GATGCGGGCGAACACGTCGGTGCCGCCGCCGGGCGCCCAGCCCACGTAGATCTTGACGATGCCCTTGGGCAGCTCGGTGGCTCCCAGGGCCCAGGGTGCGGCCAGCGCGCCGGCGCTGGCCGCGATGAAGTCTCGGCGTTTCATCATGTCGTGCGTCCTTTGTCTCTGCTGTAGTCGTGCCGCTACTCTCCCGTAGCGCAGAGAACGTCGCAAGAACGTGGAAGGCATGCCTGGCTTCGTGATCCGCGAAGCCGCAGCCGCAGGAGCGCTGCTTTCTTCTAGGTGCTGGCGCCGATCAACTGGGCCACCACGTTGCGCAGCGTCTGCGCCTGCGCGTGGCCTTCGACACAAGACAGCACATAGGCGCGCTGGTGCCAGTCGCCCTCGATCTCGGCCGAGCCCAGGTCGTCTTCGGGGTGGAAGCTGCGCAGCACCTCGGGCGGCATCAGGCCCACGCCCAGGCCATGGCGCACCAGCGCGAGCATGGTGTCGAAACCGCTGGTCGAGAAGTTGTTCGGGAACGATCGGCCGCGGCTGCGGTAGGCCCCCTGCAGGGCGGACAGGATCGCCGAGCCCTTGCCGAGGCTCACGACCGGCAAGTCCAGGAAGTCGTCGATGCCCACCGGCCCCTCCGCCGCAAACCGGAAATGCCGGCGGCTGTACACGAGCACCAGCCGGTCCTGCCGGTAGTCGAACTTCGGCAGGTCCAGGAATCCGCTCTTCTTCTCGTAGATGCCGACGTCGATCACCTTGTCGCGCAGCAGCTGCTGCACGATCTTGCTGTTCTCCTCCAGGATCTTCAGCGTGATCTGCGGATAGGCGTCACGCAGCCGGGCGATGTCCTTCGCAAGGAACTGGATGATGGCCGCCTTCGGCGCGCCGATGAGGATGCGCCCGTCCTGGCCGCGGCCCAGCACCTGGGCATCGCCTTCGAGCCGGCCGATGAGGTTGTCGATCTGCCGGATGTGCGCCATCAGCCGGCTGCCGGCTTCGGTGACCAAGACGCCATGCGGCACGCGCTTGAACAGCCTGGCGCCCAGCTGCGCCTCCAGGTCCGTCACGCGCTTGGAGGCAGCGGCCACGGCCAAGCTCAGCTTGTCGGCGGCCCGCGAGATGCTGCCTTCCTCGGCGATGCACAGGACCAGCTGGACGGTGGTGGAGTCGAGCTTCATGGCGCCGCTCGCCGCACCCGTCAGCTGAACACGCTCTCGAGATCGGCTTCTTCCGCGCTGCTGTCCAGCTTCAGGCTCTGCTCGATGTGGTCGAGGTGATGGAGCATCAGCTTCTCGGCGCGCTGGGCGTCGCCGCGATTCACCGCGGCGACGATTTCCTCATGCTCGTCCGCGCGGCAGCTGGTGGCGGTAGGCGCGTCGTACAGCGAGATGATCAGGCAGGTCAGCGCCGACAGCTCACGCATCGAGCGGGCCAGCGCAGAGTTGCCGGCGAGCTCGGCCAGCAGCACGTGGAATTCGCCCGAGAGGCGCACGATGGCGCGCTTGTCGTCGCGGCTGCGCGCATCGGCCTCCAGGTCGATGTGGCGGCGCAGGCGCTGCCGCTTCACATCGTCGAGCGTGCGGATGAGCCGGCGCAGGACGCCCGGTTCGATCAACCGGCGCGCCTCGAACACGTCCTGCGCCTGCTCGATGGTCGGCTTGGCAACGAAAGCACCCTTCTGCGGGACCAGCTCGACGATCTGCTCGTGCGCCAGCCGGGCCAGCACTTCGCGCACCTTCGCGCGGCTGGTGGCGAAGATCGCGGCCAGCCGGTCCTCGCCGAGCTTGGTGCCCGGCGCGAGCCGGTGCTCGAGGATCGCCGCCGAGATCTTCTCGGCAATCTCGTCGACGCTGTGCTCGCGGGAGCTGGCGGCACTGGCCTTGCGTACTGAAGCTTTGGTGGACATCGCAGCCGATTCTATCGACGAGCCCTCCCCGCGGCCGGGTGGCGCGCGGCGTCCGCTGCGGCCTCAGGCGCGGGCGGCATCGCGGGCCAGCAGGCGCGCCAGCGCATCGGGCAGCCCCTGGTTCGGCTTGAGCGGCGGCGGCGCGAAACTGCCCAGGCGCGCCGGCGCGGGCGCCAGCGATGCGAGCGTCTGCGCATGGCAGACCGCGCTGGACACGCCGTCCACCACGGGCACCGGGATCCGGTCCTTGATCGAGCGCGCAAGGCCCGCCAGCGGCGCGCCGGCGATGATGATCACGTCCGCGCCGTCGTCCTCGACGGCCGACATGGCGAGCGCCTGCAGCCGCTCGCCATGGTCGTCCTGCACGCGCCCGATGTCCTTGAGCGGTCCCTCCAGGCTGCGGATGCTCGCGAGCCGCTCCAAAAGGCCATTGGCCTGCACGCACTCGCGGTACCAGGCCGTGATGCGGCGCGAGATCGCGATGATGGAGAAGCGCTTGCCGAGCAGGCAGGCGCTCATGAGCGCCGCCTCGGTGAGGCCGACCACCGGAATGTCGAGCGCCTCGCGCAGGCCGTCGATGCCGGGGTCGCCGAAGGCCGCAACCACGATCGCATCGTGCCGCGCGTGATGCTCCGCGGCCAGCGTGGCGGCCGCATAGGCGCCGATCAGCGACTCGAACCGGGTCTCGATGTAGGCCACGCCGAAGGGCGCCGTCAGCACCTCGATGCGTGTGTCGCTCGCGGCGGCGCGCCGGGCCTCGGCCGCGATCAGGTCCGAGACGCTTTGCGAGGTGTTGGGGTTGATCAGCAGCAGGTTCATGGCGGGGGCCTCCAGGGCGTTCGGGTTTCAGTGGGTCCGGCGTGCCGGCAGCAGCGTCGGTTGCGCACGGCGCAGGAACTCGCCGCGCCCGGCGCGCGGATGGAAGCGCTCGCCGTCCCACACGACTTCGCCGCGCGCCAATGTCAGCGCGGGCCATGCCTTGACCTCGATGCCTTCGTAGGGCGTGTAGTCGACCGCATGATGCAGGTCGGCATTGCGGACCGGCCGCGGCGTGGTGCCCCAGACCACGAGGTCGGCGTCGGCGCCGACGGCGATCGTGCCCTTGCGCGGATGCAGCCCGTAGGCCTTGGCGGGATTGGTGGAGGTGAGCTCGACGAAGCGGTTGATCGTGATGCGCCCGTCGAGCACGCCGTGCGAGAACAGCAGCGGCAGCCGCGTCTCGATGCCCGGAATGCCGTTGGGAATGTGGCGGAAGGCCACCTCTTCGCCGCCGGGCTTCTTGCCCTCGGGCGCGTCGTAGCGAAACGGCGCGTGATCGGACGAGAAGATGGTGAACAGGCCATCGGACAGGCCGTTCCAGATCACCTGCTGGTTCTCGCGGTTGCGCGGCGGCGGGCTGCAGACGCAGCGCGCACCCAGGTAGCTGTCGTCTAGCCCCAAGTCCTCGGCCGTCAGGAACAGGTACTGCGGGCAGGTCTCGGCAAACACGCTCAGGCCGTGCGCACGTGCCCAGCGGATCTGCTCGACGGCTTCGCGGCCCGACACGTGCACGATCATGATCGGCACGTCGACCAGCTCCGACAGCGCGATCGCGCGGTGGGTCGCCTCGCGTTCCACCAGCATCGGCCGCGCATGCGCATGGAAGCGCGGCGCGGTGCGGCCGCTGGCTTCGAGCCGCCTGGTCAGCCATTCGATGCAGTCGGCGTTCTCGGCATGGATCATGGCCATTGCGCCGTGCTCCCTGGCCACCGCCAGCACGTCGAGGATCTGGCCGTCGTCGAGTTTCAGGTCGTCGTAGGTCATGTAGATCTTGAAGGAGGTGTAGCCCTCGGCGATCAGCTGCGGCAACTCGTGCTTCAGCACCTCCTCGGTCGGGTCGCTGACGATCAGGTGGAAGGCGTGGTCGACGTGGGCACGGCCTTCGGCGCGCTGGTGGTAATCCTGCACGGCGGCGCGCAGCGACTGGCCCTTGTGCTGCGCCGCGAACGGAATCACCGTGGTGGTGCCGCCGCAGGCCGCGGCGCGGGTGCCGGTGTCGAAGTCGTCGGCCATGCGCACCGGCGGCTCCATCGGCTGGTCGAGGTGGCAATGGGCGTCGACGCCGCCCGGCGTCACGTAGCGGCCGGCGGCATCGATCTCGCGCCGCCCGGCTGGCAGTGCCAGGCCCAGCTGCACGATGCGGCCGTCGCGGATGCCGATGTCCGAATCGAAGGTGTCGCTGGCGGTGGCAACGCGGGCGTTGCGCACCACGAGGTCGAGGTCGCGGAAGGTCATGTTCTTTCTCTGTGGGTCTGTCGATGTCTTGTCTGCGCGGCTGCGCGAAGGCGCTCAGGCCGGCGGCCCGAACAGCCGGCCCCAGCCCCGCACGGCGCCGGGATCGATGCCGACGGTTTTCAGCGCCCGCCACACCACGGTGGCGACGGAGTCGTAGATCGGAATGCCGAGCTCGCGCTCCATCTCTTCCACCAGCTGCGCGCCGTGCAGGTTGGTGCACATGATGGTGATCGCGTCGGGCCGCTGCTGCGCCACCTCGCGCAGCATGCGGCGCAGCGTGTCGGGCTCGACCTCGCTGAATGCGAAGTTCACCGTCAGGTCGAGGTGTCGCTCGGCCACGCAGTCGATGCCGATGCCCGCGTAGTTGGCGACGATGCGCTGCTGCACGTCCTCGACATAGGGCGACACCAGGCCGAGCGTGCGCGCGCCCTGCGCGGCCAGCAGCTCGTTGAGCGCCAGCACCGAGGTGCTGGCCGCAATGCCGGTGGCCTCGGTGATGCGCGCGCACAGCGCCTCGTCCTTCTCGAAGCCGAGCCAACTGGCCGAGGTGCCGCTCCAGCAGATGGTGTCGACGCGCGCGTCGGCCAGCAGCCGCGCGGCCTCGAGGATCTTGCTGTCGTCGAACTGGCTGAGCGAGGCGCCGCGCATCGAGATCTCGGTGACGGTGAAGCGCGAGAAGTGCGCCGAGACGCCGGGCACGCCGCTGACCATCGCGCTGGTCAGCGGCTCGAGCGCGGTGTTCGAGGAGGGCGTGAGCACGCCGATGAGTTTGCGTGGGGTCATGGTCGTCTTCAAAGGCGAGGGGTGTCGGTCGGGTCGGCCGGTGCGCCGGGCTTTCCCTGGTGGCGCGAGGCCAGGTCGAGCTCGTGCGCCAGGGCCTTGCGGCGGGCGGGCGTCGGCGCGGCATGCGAGGGATTGTCGAGCGCGGGCAGCACGAAGTCCTTGACCATCTTGCGGATCGCCAGCACGTTCTTCGACTCGCGCAGGCCGCCTTCGATGGGCAGCATGCTGGTCATCACGACCACCGCGTTGCGCTCCGGCAGCGCCACGATGAACTGGCCCTTGAAGCCCATGGCATGCACCTCGGGCTCGGTGGCGACGATGTCGTTGATCCACCAGAACTGCCCGTACCACGGCGCCGACGACGGCGCGGTCATGGTCCGCATCCAGGCCTGCGACACGATCTGCCGGCCGTTCCAGCGGCCACCCGAGAGCACCAGCATGCCGAGCTTGGCCATGTCGACGGCACGCAGCCGCAGGCCCCAGCCGGCCGACACCAGCCCCTTGCCGTCGGCGCGCTCCCAGGCGTAGTGCGTCATGCCCATCGGCTTGAAGATCTTCTGCTCGGCAAGGGCCTGCAGCGGCATGCCGGCATCGGCGCCCAGCGTCGCGCTCGCAAGAATCGGGTTGACGTCGGTGTAGTCGAAGGCTTCGCCGGGCGGGCGCCTGGGCGTGGTCTCGGCGGCGAGCTTCAGGCGATCGGGCGCGCCGTAGTAGATCGGATCGTCGGTTGGCTTGAAGTCGTAGAACAGGCCGGTCGACATCGACATCACATGCCGCAGTTCGATGGCCTGCTTGTCCGCGAGCGCCGCCTGCAGGTCCGGGCGCGCCTTGGCCAGCACGGGCGCCACCTTCTCGTCGAGGCGGCTTCGGCCTTCGTCGATCAGCACGCCGGCGGCCAGCGCGGTGACGTTCTTGGTGATCGAGTACAGCTCGTAGTTGTGGTCGCGGCCGAGCCCCCGGCTGTAGCGCTCGAAGACCAGCTTGCCGTCCTTGACCACGAGGAAGCTGCGCACGTCGAGATCTTCCTTGCGGATCCACTCGGACAGCCGCACGAGCGGGCGCGAATCGACGCCGGCGGCCTCGGGCATTGCGGCGGCGATCGCGGGCCGGGCGTCGTCGGCCGGGGCCACGGACTGGGCCAGCGCGCTGCCGGCCAGGGCCAGATGCAAGGCCAGCGCGATGGCCGCAGGGCGGACATGGAACATGGACATGGTTGTCTTCTCCTGGAGGGTTGCGTGCCTCAGACCGGCAGCTTCTTGCTGTAGTCGATCAGCATCGTCGAGCAGACGAACAGGCCCGCGCCCGCGGCCGTGAACAGCATCAGCGCCATGAAGTACGAGCCGGTCGCCTGCACGATCAGGCCCACCACGATCGGCACGCCGATGCCCGCCACGTTGCCGCCCAGGTTCATCGTGCCGCCCAGGAAGCCGACCCGGGCGCGCGTGCCGAGGATCGAGGGCACGCACCAGAACAGGCCGCACCAGCGCAGGAAGAACAGCGTCACCGACAGCAGCACGACCACCGCAACCGGATCCTTGATCTGCGTCACCATGAAGATGGCGATGGTGGCGATGATCGACGAGATGCCGAACAGCGTACGCAGCACCTTGCTCTGCGAGGCGCCGGCCGCCTGCCATTTGTCGGCCAGCCAGCCGCCGAACATCTCGCCCACGAAGCCCGAGAAGAACATGATGAACACCGCACCGCCCATCTGCTTGATGTCGAAGCCGTGCACCTTCGACAGATAGTTCGGCATCCAGGTGAGCAGGCCGTAGAACAGCGCGTTGAAGCACATCCAGCCGAAGAACATGCCCCACACCGAGCGGAAGCGGAAGAAGTCGAGCACCCGTCCGCTCGCGTCCGCCGATTCCTTTGCGGCGTCGGCTGCATGGCTGGCCTCGATGTAGCGCGCCTCGGCCTCGTTCACGCCGGGATGCTGGCGCGGATGATTGCGGATGTAGCGCCAGGCGAAGTAGCCGGCCAGCACGGTCCCGCCTCCGGCAATGGCGAACGCCATGCGCCAGGAGCCGAGCACGGCGATCAGCCCCGAGATCAGGATCGCGCCGAGCGCGGCGCCCAGCGGCGCGCCGCCATCGAGCAAGGTGGCGCCGCGGCCCCGTTCGGTCTGGGTCATCCAGATGCCGTTGAGCTTGCCGCCCGCCGGGTAGATCGGCGCCTCGGCCGCTCCCAGGCCCAGGCGGGTCAGCAGCAGCGGAACCCAGCCGGTGCAGGCGGCGGCAATCGCCTGGAAGAAGCCCCAGCCCAGCGTCGCGCCGGCAATCACCACGCGCGGGCCGTAGCGGTCGGCCAGCATGCCGCCGGGAATCTGCATCAGCGCATAGGTCCAGAAGAAGGAACTGAGCAGCAGGCCCTGCACCGCGGGCCCGATGTCGAACTCCTTGGCAATCAGCGGCATGGCCACCGACAGCGAGGCGCGATCGATGTAGTTGATCGAGATCAGGAACAACATCATCAGGAAGATCTTCCAGCGTACCTTGGTGGGCTGGTGGGCTGGGTTGGCGGACGCCGCGGGCGCCGATACCGTCGTTGTCGATTGCATTGGTTGTCTCCTTGAAGGCGCACTGCCGCAGGGCCCGGAGCCCGGCGCGAAGGCGCACCCCCATCGCATGGTTGAAGCACGGCAGGCCGCTGTGCAAGGAACGCCCGTGCGCTCTTCGGCGCATCCGGCTTCCGCGGCCCATCGGCGGGAATGCAGCCTGCGTCGCTGCCGTTCTTCAGCAATCGACCGCAGGCTGTGGAGCGAATCTAAGTTTCGTCGACATCATTGTCAACAATGATGTTGATATTTTAATCGACACTATCGTAAACACTTAATGGCGAGCAGCCAGGTGCCTCAAGACCAATGCGCGGTCTGCGGGACAGAAAAACGGCCTGAGCTGCAGCCTCCAGACACACCGCAGTTAGTTATGGTCGATATGTACTACCAAATGTGTACAACCTCGCCGGGGGCCGCCCTCGATGGGGCCGCTCACCGAGGGAAAGTTCTCCACCATTGCGGTGGATAAGACGGTGGAGAACCACGCTCGAATCGCCGCCGAGCGTTGCCACGCCTGCGTAGCGACGCTACGCCTGTAAAAGCGGCACCCACCGAGATCCCTGACACTTCTGATGGTGCTTCCCCCCGAGCCGAGCAGCGGGAATACGGATGCGTCCCCAATGAAAAAAGTCCCGTCGCATGGACCGCGCGGGACTTCTTGAAACTTGCTCAGACTGATTCTGGCGGAGAGTGTGAGATTCGAACTCACGGACGGTTGCCCGTCGGCAGTTTTCAAGACTGCTGGTTTAAACCACTCACCCAACTCTCCGGAACCGTCGATTTTATGCTGGCCCCGGCCGCTCACTCCTCGGGCAGGAAGAGCGACTGCAGGTCGCTCAGAAAATCGAGTCCGCGCTCGGTGGGCCACACGCGATAGAGGTCGCGCGCGACGAGGCCCTTGCGCTCGGCTTCCTCCAGCCCCTTTTGAATGCTGGTCATGGCAAGCCCGGTGCGCTCGCTGAACTGGGGCAGCGTGAAGCCTTCCTTCAGGCGCAGCGCATTGAGCATGAACTCGAACGGCAGGTCGGCCAGCGCCACTTCGTCGCTCTGCGCCACGGCAGCGCCGGCGCGGGCGTTGCTCATGTACAGGCGCGGCTCTCGAAAGCGCACCTGGCGCACGATGCGGTGCGCGAAGCTCAGCTTGCTGTGCGCGCCCGCGCCAATGCCCAGGTAGTCGCCGAACTGCCAATAGTTGAGGTTGTGCGCACAGGTGTGGCCGCTGCGCGCATAGGCCGACACCTCGTAGCGCGACATGCCGCTGGCGGCGGTTCGCTCGGTGATGCGGTCGAGCATGGCGTAGGCCAGGTCGTCTTCGGGCAGGGCCGGCGGAAACTTGGCGAACCAGGTGTTGGGCTCGATGGTCAGGTGGTACACCGAGATATGCGGCGGCGCGAGCGCCAGCGCCTGGGTCAGGTCGGCGTCCAGCCCCTCGAGCGTCTGGCCCGGCAGCGCATACATCAGGTCGAGGTTGAAGGTGTCGAACGCGCTCGCGGCTTCTTCCAGGGCGGCAATGGCCTGGGCACGGTCGTGCACGCGGCCCAGCGCCTTCAGGTGCCCGTCGTTGAAGCTCTGCACGCCCACTGAAAGGCGCGTGACGCCCGCGCTGCGGTAGGCGCGGAAGCGGTTGCGCTCGAAGGTGCCGGGATTGGCTTCGAGCGTGATCTCGCACTCGGGCGCCAGCTTGAGGCGGGCGCGCACGTCGCTGAGCAGGCGGTCGATGGCCTGCGGCGAAAAAAGGCTCGGCGTTCCGCCGCCGATGAAGATGGTGTGGACGGTGCGGCCCCAGATGAGCGGCAGCGCGGCGTCCAGGTCGGCAACGAGCGCGTCGACGTACGCCGCCTCGGGAATGCCCTCAGCCTCGGCCTCGCTGGTGGCGCGCCACTCGTGCGAGTTGAAGTCGCAGTACGGGCACTTGCGCAGGCACCAGGGCAGATGGATGTAGAGCGACAGCGGCGGCAGCGCCGCCAGCTGCAGCGGGCCGGGCCGCATCCAGTGCAGCACGTCGTTGGCCTGCGGTGCGCCGGCGGGCTGCGCAGGCTGGATCGGAACGACAGAGGCCATCACTCAGAACCAGCGTTCGCGCATCAGGGCCAGCATGGCCTTGGCCGCCTGGCCCCGATGGCTGTTGGCGTTTTTCACCTCGGGCGGCAGCTGGGCAAAGGTCTTGCCGAAGTTGGGCAGGTACATGACGGGATCGAAGCCGAAGCCGTTGTCGCCGATGGGCGCGTGCGTGATTTCACCGACCACGCGACCGACTGCGATGAGCGGCTCGGGGTCATCGTGCCCGCGCAGCGCAACCAGCGTGCTGACGAGCGCGGCGCGCCGGTTGGCGACGCCGTCGAGCTGCTCGAGCAGCGCCTTGACGTTGTTGGCATCGCCTTTGGCATAGCCGAACTGCGTGGCATAGAACGCGGTGTCCACGCCCGGCAGCCCGCCGAAGGCGTCGACGCAAAGCCCCGCATCGTCCGCAATGGCCGGCAGGCCCGTTGCGGCGCTGGCATGGCGCGCCTTGGCCAGGGCGTTTTCGACGAAGGTGCGAAACGGCTCCTCGGCCTCGCCCACGCCCAATGCCGACTGGGGCACGAGCGTCACTGCCAGCTCCGCAAACAGCTGCTGGAGTTCGGCAAGCTTGCCGGCGTTGTTGGAGGCCAGGACCAGTTTCATCGCCATCGACCGATCACTTCGAAAGGAGGGACTGCTGCTGCAGCACGATCAGTTCGCCAATGCCTTTCTCGGCCAGGCCGAGCAGGAGGTTCATCTCTTCGCGCGAGAAGGCCGCGCCCTCGGCGGTGCCCTGCACTTCGACGAAGTGGCCGGCGCCGGTCATCACGACGTTCATGTCGGTATCGCAGGCGGAGTCTTCGGTGTATTCGAGGTCGAGCAGCGGCGTGCCGGCAACGATGCCGACGGAAATGGCGGCCACGTGGCCCCTGATGGGCGACGCGGGGATCGTGCCGGCGGCCAGCAGCTTGTTGACGGCGTCCTGCGCGGCAACGAAGGCGCCGGTGATCGCGGCGGTGCGGGTGCCGCCATCGGCCTGCAGCACGTCGCAGTCGAGGTGGATGGTGCGCTCGCCCAGCGCGGCCAGGTCGAACACGGCGCGCATCGAGCGTCCGATGAGGCGCTGGATTTCCTGCGTGCGGCCGCTTTGCTTGCCGCGGGCGGCCTCGCGGTCGCTGCGCGTGTGGGTGGCGCGCGGCAGCATGCCGTACTCGGCCGTGACCCAGCCTTCACCGCTGCCGCGCTTGTGCGGCGGCACGCGCTCTTCGACCGAGGCGGTGCACAGCACGCGCGTCTGGCCGAATTCGATGAGCACCGAGCCCTCGGCGTGGATGGTGAAACCGCGGGTGATGCGCACCGGGCGCAACTGGTCGGCGGCACGGCCGCCGCTTCGTGTGAAAGCAGTCATTTTCTATGAGAGGTATGTGGAACAAAAAGCGCAGACGGCTACGCAAACCGAAGCAGCCAGGGGATCAGGTTTTCTTGGCGGCAGAGCGGCGAATGGCTTCGTTGATTTCGGCAATCGAGCGCTCGATGGCGTCTTCGTCGAGGTCGTCGAGCGCATCAAGCTCGCCGTCCGCGGGCATGCCGGCCTGGATGGTGGAGGCAAAGACGCCGTCGTCGATGGTCTCGGTGGAAACGCCGCGGTCTTCACCCGTGGAATCGGGCATCTCCCATTCGAGGGCGATGAGCGTGACGTTGTCGCTGTGCGCGCCACCCTTGCGCAATGCCATTTCGGCCAGGTCGGGCGCGGCATCGGACACCGGCTTGTCGGAGGACAGCGTGTGCACGATGACGGCGTCGTCGAGCACGCCCCAGACGCCGTCGGAGCACAGCATGATGCGGTCGCCGCGCTGCAGCTGCAGCGGGGCCGAAATATCGAACAGCGGCGTGGTCGGCGAGCCCAGGCAGGTGAGCAGCAGGTTGCGGTTGACCGGCATGTCCGCGCCATGCGGACGCGGGCGCTCGGCATGCGAATGGTCGCGCGTGCGGGTCAGCAGGCGGCCGTCGCGCACCACGTAGAGGCGCGAGTCGCCGCAGTGCATCCAGGTGGCCGTGGTGCCCTGGAGCAGCGCCGCGACGACGGTGGTGCGCGGCGTGTCGAGCATGGCCTTGTGGCTGGCATAGCGCATGATCTGCTGGTGCGCCGCCATGGCCGATTCGGCCAGGAAGGCCTTGACGTCCTTGACGGTGGGGCGCGCTTCGCGCTGGTAGAGGGCCGCAATGGTCTGCAGCGCCAACTGGGCCGCAACCTCGCCCTCGGGGTGGCCGCCCATGCCGTCGGCCAGCACGAAAAGGCCCGATTCCCGCGTGTAGCAGTAGCCCATGCGGTCTTCGTTCTTGAGACGGCCGCCCTTGCGGCTGACCTGGAATACCGAGAATTTCATGCCGGGCGCGTGGTAGGTGCCGCCGCCCTGGGCAGGGCCTTCTTGTCGAAGGAGCGGATGTTGTCGAATGAAAGCCGCACCTTTTCGCCGACGGTGAGCTTGGTGTAGCGGCGCTCGCCTTCGCGGCTGAGTTCCTTTTGCAGCGCAAAGACCGACTGCGGGCGCGAGAGCGGGTCGAGCGACATGCACCATTCGACCACCTCGATGAGGTTGTCGGAGTACACGCCGCGCAGGCGCGACAGCGACAGGCTGAGCCGGTCTTTCTCGATGCGGCGCGGGGCGTCGTTGGGCGGGTAGCCCTGCATGCAGGCGTAGATGCAGGCGCCAATGGCGTAGATGTCGGTCCAGGGGCCCATCGACGAGTCGCGCCGGTACATCTCGGGTGCGGCAAAGCCGGGGGTGTACATGGGGCGGATGAAGATGCCCTCCTTGCTGAGCACCTCGCGCGCGGCGCCGAAGTCGATCAGCACCGCCCGGTCGTCGTCGGTGACGAAGATGTTGGCGGGCTTGATGTCCAGGTGCAGCATCTTGTACTGGTGCACGATGCGAAGGCCGCGCAGGATCTCGTCGAACAGCGAGCGGATCGTCGATTCGCGGAAGACCTTGGGCCTTTTCAGGTCGCGCGCGGTCACCACGAAGTCCTGCAGGGTGGCGCCCTCCAGGTAGTTCATGACCATGTAGACGGTTTCGTTCTCGCGAAAGAAGTTGAGAACGCTGACCACCGAGGCATGCGAAATCTGCGCGAGCGAGCGCCCTTCCTCGAAAAAGCTCTTGAGGCCGAGCCGGTAGAGCGAGAGCTTTTCGGGTGCGACTTCAGGCGTGAGCTCGCCCGGCCCGCGCGTAGCCAGCGAAGATGGCAGGTATTCCTTGATAGCAACCTGCTGTCCGCTGGGGTCGATGGCGAGGTAGACAACGCCAAAACCGCCTGCGGAAAGCCGGCGAACGATGCGGTAACCGCCAATGACCGTATCGGGCAGCAGGGGCGAAGGCTTGACCTTTGACATAATCCGGGAGTTTCGCCCGAAGGCGATGGTGCGGCAAGCGAACGCCATGCCGACGCCTCGGTGCTTGCAAGCAAAACCATAGTGAGGCGCAATGCCAGTTTACAGCATGACCGGCTATGCCAGTGGCCAGAACGGCCCCGCCGGCAGCCACTCCGAAGCCGAAGCACGGCCTGCCGCCGCGGGCCGCCTCGGGGTCGAAATCCGCTCGGTCAACAGCCGCTTCCTCGACCTCACCTTCAAGTTGCCGGAGGAACTGCGCCAGCATGAAACCGCGCTGCGCGAGCTGCTCACGGGCAAGCTCAAGCGCGGCAAGGTCGAGGTGCGCGCCGCCATCGAGAACACCGCCCAGGCGGGCGTCGTCGAGCCCTCCGTCAAGCTGCTGCAGCGGCTCAACGGCGTGCAGGACGGCATCAAGGCCTGGCTGCCCGGCGCCCGCGAACTGAGCGTGGCCGACGTGCTGCGCCTGGCCGGCGGCGACAGCGCCATGCGCGGCGACTGGGGCAGCGACCTGCTCGAGGTGGCCGGCAAGGCGCTGGATGCGCTGATGTCGGCCCGCCAGCGCGAAGGCGCGCGGCTCGCCAAGATGCTGGAGGCCCACCTGGCCCAGTTGCGCACCCTGGTCGAACAGGCCGGTCCGCTGATCCCGCAGCTGGTCGAGCAGCAGCGCGCTCGTTTCCTGGAGCGCTGGCAGGAAGCCATGGGCCTGACCGGCGGCACCCTGCCCGAGGCCGCCCAGGACCGCGCGCTGACCGAGGCAACCGCCTTCGCCATCCGCATCGACGTGGCGGAAGAGCTCACGCGCCTGAATTCGCACCTCGACGAGATCGAGCGGCTGCTCAAGAAGGGCGGCGAAATCGGCAAGCGGCTGGACTTCCTGATCCAGGAACTGCATCGCGAGGCCAATACACTGGGCTCCAAGTCGGCGGCGCTGGAGCTCACCCGCATCGGCGTGGACATGAAGGTGCTGATCGAGCAGATGCGCGAACAGGTACAGAACATCGAATGAGCGAGCGAATGGACTATCCAGGCAACATCTTTGTCGTGGCGGCACCGAGCGGTGCCGGCAAATCGAGCCTGGTCAAGGCGCTCATGGAGCTGGACACGGCCGTCCAGCCCTCGGTTTCCCACACCACCCGGCCGCCGCGCGGGCAGGAAAAGCACGGCCGGGAGTACTTCTTTACCTCGCCCTCCGAATTCGACGCCATGATCGCGGCGGACGGCTTCGTGGAATGGGCCCACGTGCACGGGCACCGGTATGGCACCTCCAAGAAGGCCATCGAGGAGCGCATTGCCCAGGGGGCCGACGTCATCCTGGAAATCGACTTCCAGGGCGCCATCCAGATCCGCAAGACCTTCGCCAATGCGGTCATGATCTTCATCCTGCCGCCCAGCTGGGAAGAACTGCGCTCCCGGCTGGAGCGGCGCGGCGAAGACAGCGCGGCCGTCATCGAGCTGCGCCTCAAGAACGCCGCCGAAGAAATGGCCCGGGCGGGGGAATTCGACTTCGTTATAATCAACGAGTTATTTGAGCGCGCGCTTTTCGATCTCAAGGCGATCGTCCACGCTCAGCGGCTTCGGTATTCTGCACAGCGCCGCGCACGTGCCGACACATTCGCCGCCCTGAACATCCCCTGATTTCCTGCTCACCGACCGAAAGATTCCATCATGGCCCGCATCACCGTCGAAGATTGCCTGCTTCAGATCCCCAACCGCTTCCAGCTGGTCCTGGCCGCCACCTACCGTGCGCGCATGCTGAGCCAGGGCCATGCACCCAAGATCGAGAGCAAGAACAAGCCCGCCGTCACGGCCCTGCGCGAAATCGCCGAAGGCAAGATCGGCCTCGAAATGCTCAAGAAGGTGCCGGGCTGATCGTTGTTCTGACGCAGCCCTGCAACGAAAAGGCACCGCCGAGCGGTGCTTTTTTTACGTCTGGACGCGTCCATAGAGCGGTCACGCTAAAGTGGTAGCCATGAGCGCGGTTGCCAAACATCAGTCCCATGCCCCCGCGGGGGGCACGCCCAAGCCGAGTCCGGCGGCGCTGAATGCGGCTGCCGCGAGCTTTGCCGCGCTGACCGCCAGGCTCGACTACCTGAGCCCCGAAGACACCGAGCTGGTCCGCCGCGCCTACCGCTTTGCCGACGAAGCCCACCTGGGCCAGCTGCGCAACAGCGGCGAGCCCTACATCACCCACCCCATCGCCGTGGCGGCGCAGTGCGCCGAATGGAAGCTCGACGCCCAGGCGCTGATGGCCGCCCTGCTGCACGATGCCATCGAGGACTGCGGGGTCACCAAGCCCGAACTGATCGAGCGCTTCGGCGCGCCGGTGGCCGAACTGGTCGACGGGCTCACCAAGCTGGACAAGCTGCAGTTCAATACCCGCGAGGAAAACCAGGCCGAATCGTTCCGCAAGATGCTGCTGGCCATGGCGCGCGACGTGCGGGTCATCCTGGTCAAGCTGGCCGACCGCACGCACAACATGCGCACGCTCGACGATGCGCCGCGCGAGAAATGGGCCCGGATCTCGCGCGAAACGCTCGAGATCTACGCGCCCATCGCGCACCGGCTGGGCCTGAACCAGACCTACCGCGAACTGCAGGAGCTGTCGTTCCGCCACCTGAAACCCTGGCGCTATGCCACCCTGTCCAAGGCCGTGGCCAAGGCGCGCGGGCGCCGCCGCGACCTGATCCAGAAGGTGCAGCGCGAGGTCGAGACCGCCTTTGCCAACGCCAACATGACGCTGCGCATTGCCGGACGCGAAAAAACGCTCTATTCGATCTACCGCAAGATGGAGGAGAAGCACCTGAGCTTCGCCCAGGTGACCGACATCTACGGCTTTCGCCTGATCGTGCCGAACGTGATCGCCTGCTACACGGGCCTGGGCATCCTGCACCAGATGTACAAGCCGCTGCCGGGCAAGTTCAAGGACCACATCGCGATCGCCAAGCTCAACGGCTACCAGTCGCTGCACACCACGCTGGTGGGCCCGGCCGGCGTGAACGTGGAATTCCAGCTGCGCACCGAGGCCATGCACGTGGTGGCCGAATCGGGCGTGGCGGCGCACTGGCTCTACAAGGCGGCCGAGCCGAATGCGGCCAGCAACGACCGGCTCGGCACCAAGTGGCTGCAGTCGCTGCTCGACATCCAGGACGAAACCCGCGACGCCGCCGAGTTCTGGGACCACGTCAAGGTCGACCTGTTTCCGGACGCCGTTTATGTCTTCACGCCGAAGAGCCAGATCCTGGCACTGCCGCGCGGCGCCACGGTGGTCGACTTTGCCTACGCCATCCACAGCAACATCGGCGACCACACCTCCGCGGCACGCATCAACGGCGACCAGGTGCCGCTGCGCACGGAGCTCAAGAACGGGGACGTGGTCGAGGTCATTACCGCGCCCGTGTCCACGCCCAATCCCGCGTGGCTCGGCTTCGTGCGAACCGGCCGGGCGCGCTCCAAGATCCGCCACTACCTGAAGACCCTGGCCCATGCCGAATCCGAAGGCCTGGGCGAGAAGCTGCTGGCGCAGGCGCTGCGCGCCGAAGGCCTCAGCAAGCTGCCGGCCGAGGATGCCGAGCACCAGGCGCTGTGGGAAAAGCTGCTGCGCTTCACGGGCAACCGCACGCGCGCCGAGCTGCTGACCGACATCGGCCTGGGCAAGCGGATTGCCAGCATCGTGGCAAAGCGGCTGGTGGCCATGCTGTCCGAACTCGGCGAGCGGCCCGATGCGCTGCTGCTGAGCCGCGAGCGCTTCATCTCGCACGAAACCATTTCCCAGGGCGCCGTCACGCTGGACGGCAGCGAGAACTCGTCGGTGCGCTTTGCGCTGTGCTGCCGGCCGATTCCGGGCGACGAGATCATCGGCTACCTCGGCCATGGCGAAGGGCTGGTCGTGCACACCGAGTCCTGCGGCGTGGGCCAGCGCCTGCGCCACAAGGACAGCGAGCGTTTTTTCGCGGTCGAATGGGCGGACGAACCGACCCGCACCTTCGAAACCGGCGTGGTCATCACGGTGCGCAACGACAAGGGCGTGCTCGCGCGCGTGGCCGCGACCCTGGCGGACGCCGAAGCCGACATCACGCACGTCGAAATGGCCGACGAGACGCCGCAGGATTCGACCGACCTGCGCTTCGTGATTGCCGTGCGCGACCGCACCCACCTCGACAGCGTGCTGCGCGCCGCGCGGCGCACGGCCTCGGTGCTGACCGCCGCAAGAACGGTTCCCGCGCCCTGACCGGCGGGCAGGAAGGCTAGCGCGCCGTGCCCGCGCCCGGTGGCGCCGGATAGCTGACCGACAACAGCTCGACCTCATGGGCACCGCCCGGCGTCACGAGCTTCACCACGTCGCCTTCACGCGACTTGAGCAGCGCGCGGGCGATCGGGGAAATCCAGCTGACCTGCGACTGCGCGCTGTCCGCCTCGTCGATGCCCAGGATCGTCACGCTGCGCTCGTCGCCGGTCTCGTCGACATAGCGCACCGTCGCGCCAAAGAACACCTGGTCGCTGCCATGATGGACCGAGGGATCGGTCACTTCGGCGATTTCGAGCCGCTTGGTGAGAAAACGGATGCGCCGATCGATCTCCCGCAGCCGCTTCTTGCCGTAGAGATAGTCGCCATTCTCGGAGCGGTCGCCGTTCTTGGCGGCCCAGTGCACCGCCTCGACAACCTTCGGCCGCTCTTCGTCCATCAGCTGAAGCAGTTCGTCGCGCAGCCGGGCATAGCCGGCCGGCGTCATGTAGTTCTTGCTGCCGCTCGGCAGCGCGGGCGCGGTGCTTTCGCCGCCGTCGTCGTCACCGTCGCTCTCGGTTTCCTTGGTGAATGCTTTGCTCAAGGCAGAACCCCTGAATTTAGAAAGGCTCGCAACGCCAGACTCCCATTTTCTTCAACCCATGTCCGAACGCTTGCAGTCGAAGACCACACCTTGCTCGACGGCTCGCACGGCAGGCACCTTGTTCACGAAGGCTACATCGGCACTCATCAGACGCCACTCGGCTGCCTTGAACAATTTGAAAAGACTCGTGACTTCAACGCCTGCTGCCGGGATGGAATTGAAGACATAGACGGGCTCTCCGGACTGACTGTCCTCCATGCTCACCAGATCCGCTCGCAGCTTGCCCATGGTTTCCGTGTCCTTTGTCCTGAAGCGCACGACGTCCATGTTGACGGTGCGAGAGTGCTCGTCGATCGCAATCCTGCGGACCCGGTTGAAAGGCGCTGCGGCCCCACTGCCTGCGGCCGGGACACAGGTAATGGTCCCTGCCGATGCAGAGCCAGCTGCCAGGGACAGCAAGAGGAGCTGGAATACAAGCCGCTTTACCCGAATACCCATGGTCGCTGCGCCGTTTGATGATGGCCGAGCCCGGACTCTAGCGCCAAGCGGCTGGGCCCGCATTCCACAGGCCACAGCCGTCATTGAGGAACACGAAGAACAAGAAGCGCGCTGCAGGCAGGTCTGACCCGACTCTCCAAAAGAAAATGGCCTAGAAGGGATAAACCTTCTAGGCCATTCAAGAGAGTGGTGCGGCTGGCAGGAATTGAACCCACGACCCCTTGGTTCGTAGCCAAGTACTCTATCCAACTGAGCTACAGCCGCACAGCTATCGATTATAGCATCCATTTTTGGCCCTTGGCGGACCAAGCTCAGAAATGAATGCAGGTGGTAGGCCGTGATGGGCTTGAACCATCGACCAACGGATTATGAGTCCGCTGCTCTAACCAGCTGAGCTAACGGCCCACGAGAGGCCACGATTCTATTCGCGGCGCCGCTCACTTGCGGTGGCTCAGCGCATTGCTGACCAGCCGCGAGGTGATGTCGACGATCTGGATCATGCGCTCATAAGGCATGCGGGTCGGGCCGATCACGCCCAGCGTGCCCACCACCTGCCCGTCGACCTCGTAGTTGGCGCTGACGATGGAAAGCTCCTCGATCGGTACCACCTGGCTCTCGCCGCCGATGAAGATGCGCACACCCTCGGCCTTGCTCGACACATCGAGCAGACGCATGAGCTGCGCCTTCTGCTCGAAGAGCTCGAAGGCACGGCGCAGCTGCCCCATGTCGCTCGAAAAATCGGTGACGGAAAGCAGGTTGCGCTCGCCGGATATCACCACGTCGTCTTCCTGCGCCTCGGTGAGCACTTCGGAACTGACCTTGACCGCCGCCTGCATCAGCGCGGCAATCTCGCCACGCAGTTTTTCGACTTCGGACTGCAGGCGGTCGCGCACCTGCTCGATGGTCAGGCCCGCGTAGTGAGCATTGATGTAGTTGGATGCTTCCACCAGCTGCGACTGCGTGTAATCGGCCTCCGGAAAGATCACGCGGTTCTGCACGTCGCCGTCGGGCGAAACGATGATCACCAGCAGCCGCCGGTCCGAAAGCCGCAGGAACTCGATCTGCTTGAAGACCGAAGCCCGCCGCGGCGCCATGACGACGCCGACGAACTGCGACAGGTTGGACAGCAGGTTGGCCGCGTTGGCAATCACCTTCTGCGGCTGGTCTGGCGCAAGGCTTGGTGTGTTCATCTGCTCGCGCTGCGCCGTGAGCATGGTGTCGACGAACAGCCGGTAGCCGCGCGCGGTGGGAATGCGTCCGGCCGAGGTGTGCGGGCTCGCGATCAGCCCCAGCGACTCCAGGTCGGACATGACGTTGCGGATGGTCGCGGGAGACAGGTCAAGGCCCGGGGCGCGCGACAAAGTCCGCGACCCGACCGGTTGGCCTTCGGCGATATAACGCTCGACCAGCGTCTTGAGGAGCAACTTGGCACGGTCGTCCAGCATTGCAAGATTTTAGTGTTGTAATTTGTAGATGACTTCCCGCTTTCGTCACGTCGCGCTGATCGGCAAATACCAGGCTTCAGGCGCCCGGGCGCAGGCCGATGCCCGCGACGGCGTGATGGAAGATATCGGCGCCTTCCTGGAATCGCAAGGGTGCGAGGTGTTCGTCGAAAAATCGGCGGCCGAGGAGGCCGATGCACACGCCAGCGTCGGCGGCCGCTACCAGCCGCTGAGCGTCGAGGAAATCGGCCAGCGCTGCGATCTGGGCCTGGTGGTGGGAGGCGACGGAACCATGCTGGGCATCGGCCGGCAGCTTGCCTGCTACGGGATCCCGCTGATCGGCATCAACCGCGGCCGGCTCGGGTTCATCACCGACATTCCGCTGGACAACTACCAGGCCACGCTGATTCCGATGCTGGCCGGCGAATACGAGGAAGACCACCGCAGCCTCATGCATGCGCAGGTGATGCGCGACGGTGCCTCGGTGTTCGATGCGCTGGCCATGAACGACGTGGTGGTCAACCGCGGCGCCACCTCGGGCATGGTCGAGCTGCGCGTTTCGGTGGGCCGGCATTTCGTGGCCAACCAGCGCGCCGACGGCCTGATCATCGCGTCGCCCACGGGTTCGACGGCCTATGCGCTCTCGGCCGGCGGGCCGCTGCTGCATCCGGCGGTGCCGGGCTGGGTGCTGGTGCCCATTGCGCCGCACACGCTGTCGAACCGCCCGGTGCTGCTGCCCGACGCCGACGAGATCGTGATCGAACTGGTGGCGGGGCGCGACGCCAGCGCCAATTTCGACATGCAGTCCTTGGCATCGCTCGCGATCGGCGATCGCGTGGTGGTGCGCCGATCCGACTTCCGCGTGCGCTTCCTGCACCCACGCGGGTGGAGCTATTTCGACACGCTGCGCAAGAAACTTCACTGGAACGAAGGGGGCTCCTGACATGGCGCTGCGACGCATCGCATTGCGCGACTTCGTGATCGTGCGATCACTCGAACTCGACCTGTCGGCAGGTTTCACGGTATTGACCGGCGAGACCGGCGCGGGCAAGTCGATATTGATCGATGCGCTCCAGCTGGCGCTCGGCAACCGGGCCGACGCGAGCGCGGTGCGCGAAGGCGCCGAACGGCTCGACGTCAGCGCCGAATTCGACGCCGACCCGGCGCTTGCGGCCTGGCTCGATGAGGGCGGATTCGAAACCGGCGACGCCCTGCTGCTGCGCCGCACCGTCGACCTGCAGGGCCGCAGCCGCGGCTGGATCAACGGCAGCCCGGCCACCGCCACCCAGTTGCGCGAGCTCGGCGACCGTTTGCTCGACATCCACGGCCAGCATGCATGGCAAAGCCTGACGCGCCCCGAGGCCGTGCGCGGCCTGCTCGACGCCTATGCCGGCGTGCGCACCGATGCGCTGGACGCGGCCTGGCAGAGCTGGCGCCAGGCGCTTTCCGCGCTCGACCATGCGCGCTCGGCACAGGACTCCCTGCTGCGCGAACGCGAGCGGCTGCAATGGCAGATCGCCGAAGTCATGAAGCTGGCACCGGCCGAGGGCGAGTGGGAAGAGCTTTCGACCCAGCACGCGCGCGTCTCCAATGCGCAGGCGCTGATCGACGCGGCGCAGGGCGCGAGCCAGGCGCTCGAAGACGATGACAACGGCGCCCTCGCCGCGCTGTCGCGCGCCGTCACGCTGCTGCAGAACTGCGAGCACATCGAGCCCGAATTCCGCGCCCTCGGCGAGGTGCTGGCCTCCAGCGTCGCCCAGGCTTCCGATGCCGCCCACACGCTGCACAGCTACCTGCGCGACGCTGAGGCCGATCCCAAGCAGCTGGCCGAGCTCGACGAGCGCATGGGGCTGTGGATGTCGCTCGCGCGCCGCTATAAACGCACGCCGGACGACCTGCCGGCGCTGCTGGCCGGCTGGCAGGCCGAGTTGCAGGCGCTCGACGCGCAGAGCGATCTCGCAGGCCTGGAGCGCGCCGAGCAAGCTGCGCAGCAGGCCTACATGAAGGAAGCCAAGGCGCTCGCCAAGGCGCGCAAGCTGGCCGCCCCGCGGCTGTCCGACGCGGTCACGCAGGCGATGCAGGGGCTTGGCATGCAGGGCGGGCGCTTCGAGGTCGAGCTGCAGCCGCTGGCGCAGCCGGGCCGCGCGGGTCTCGAAGACGTTGCCTTTCTCGTGAGCGGCCATCCCGGGAGCACGCCGCGCCCCATCGGCAAGGTGGCTTCGGGCGGCGAACTCTCGCGCATCGCCCTGGCCATCGCGGTCACGACCAGCCAGCTCGGCGCCGCGCAGACGCTGATCTTCGACGAGGTCGATGCCGGCGTCGGCGGGGCCGTGGCCGAGACCGTGGGCCGCCTCATGAAGCAGCTCGGGCGCGATCGCCAGGTGCTGGCGGTCACCCATCTGCCGCAGGTCGCCGCCTGCGCCGACCACCACCTGGTGGTGGCCAAGCGCCAGACCACGGCCATCGGCCAGGACGGCCCGCGCACCGAAAGCGGCGTCTCGCGGCTCGACGACGACACCCGCGCCCGTGAAATCGCCCGCATGCTCGGCGGCGAGAAGCTTTCCCAGACCTCGCTGGCGCATGCCCGTGAAATGCTGGGCCACAAGACTTCGGCGGCGCTGTGATGGACCTCGACCTCGTGCTCATCACCGGCATGTCGGGCTCGGGCAAGTCGGTGGCGCTGCATGCGCTGGAAGACGCCGGCTACTACTGCGTCGACAACCTGCCGCCCGAACTGCTGACGGCCTTCATCGCGCTGCAGCACGAACAGCAGGCCACGCGCGTGGCCATTGCGATGGACGTGCGCAGCGGCGTGTCGCTGCCGATCGTCCCGCAGCAGCTCGAGGCCTTGCGGCAGGACGGCGTGTCGCTGCGCTCGCTTTTTCTCGACGCGACCACCGACGCACTGCTGCGGCGCTATTCGGAAACCCGCCGGCGCCATCCGCTGTCGCGCCAGGAGGGCCGCAACGACGTGCCCGAACAGGAGCGCGTGCTGGTGCAGGCCATCGAACTCGAGCGCGAGCTGCTGGCCGACCTGCGCGACGGCGCCGACGTGATCGACACCAGCCTCATCCGGCCGGCCCAGCTGCAGAGCTACATCAAGGCACTGATCTCGGCGCCGCAGAGCAGCGCATTGACGCTGGTGTTCGAATCCTTCGCCTTCAAGCGCGGCGTGCCGCTGGATGCCGACTACGTGTTCGACGTGCGCATGCTGCCCAATCCGCACTACGTGCCCGCGCTGCGGCCGCTCACGGGGCGCGATGCGCCGGTGGTCGAATGGCTGCGCGAGCACGACGACGTCGCGCGCATGTACGACGACATCGAGCAGTTCCTCTCGCGCTGGCTCGATGCGCTGGCGCGGGACCATCGCAGCTACGTGACCGTGGCCATCGGCTGCACGGGCGGCCAGCACCGCTCGGTGTTCCTGGTCGAGCAGCTCGCGCGGGCCTTCGGAGCCCGCTGGGTCGCCCTCAAGCGGCACCGCGAACTCGACGCGGGCTGAGCCCGTGTCCGCCGGCTAGTCCGCGCTGCTCTCGAGCAGCTTGCGCATCGGCGCCGGCAGCCCCAGCCGGCCCCACTCCTGGGCATCCACCCAGCGTGCGGCATCGCCTTGCGGCTGGCTGTCCTGAAGCAGGACCGGGTGCAGGTGCAGGTCCTTGTGGGTCAGCACATGCACGAAAGGGGGCAGGTCCCGGGCGCCCGCCAGCGCCGCCGGCGGCAGCGCGGCCAACAGCGCTTCGCGGCTCTCGAACACGGGCGGGCAGTAGAGCCCGGCCCAGATGCCCTTGGCCGGCCGCTTCTCCAGCCAGACCCGGCCTTGCGCATCGCGCGCGAGCAGCGCCCAGAGCGACTGGGCGCTGCGCTTGAGCTTGCGCGTCTTGACCGGGTAGCGCTCCGGCTGGCCTTCGCGCAGCCCCACGCATGTCTTGTTCAGCGGACAGATCATGCAGCTTGGCTTGCGCGGCAGGCAGACCGTGGCGCCCAGGTCCATCACGCCCTGCGTGTAACTCGCGATCGCTTCCTTCTGTTCGGCCGGCGGCAGCAGCCGGGTGGCCCGGTCCCACAGTGCGCGTTCCTGCGCCGACGAAGACATGTCGCCGCCGAAGCCGAGCACGCGCGTCAGCACGCGCTTGACGTTGCCGTCGAGAATCGCGACCCGCTCGCCGAAGCAGAAGGCCGCGATCGCCGCGGAAGTGGAGCGGCCGATGCCGGGCAGGGTCTCGAGCTCGGCGGCCGTGCGCGGAAATTCGCCGCCGAAGCGCGCCACCACCTCCTGCGCACAGCGGTGCATGTTGCGGGCACGGCTGTAGTAGCCCAGGCCGCTCCAGAGCCCGAAGACCTCGTCCTCGGTGCCGTCGGCCAGCGCCCGCACGGTCGGAAAGCGTTCGAGAAAGCGCGCGAAGTACCCGAGCACGGTCGAGACCTGGGTCTGCTGGAGCATGATCTCCGACAGCCACACGCGGTAGGGATCCCGCGTGTTCTGCCAAGGCAGCGCGCTGCGCCCGTGGCTGCGCTGCCAGGCCACGACGCGCTCGGCAAAATCGGCCGGCGCCTGGGGCTGCACGGCCGCAGCCGGCACCGGACGATCAGGCCGCCGCACGCAGCTCGCCGACGGCGGCAGCGGCTGCCGGCCTTCCCTGTTGCGCAATGGCCGAGGTGAATTCATGGAGCCGAAGCTGCAGCTCGGCCAGGCTGCTTTCTTGCTGGGCCAGCTCGAGCAGTCGTTCATCGAGGTTGCCAGCCGCATTCTGGATGCGCTCGATCGCCTCGATGCGCTTGCTGAAATTGCGGCGGCGCTCCTTCAGCTGCGCATCGATCTGGGCGCTGGCGCCCTTGCTCCAGCGCTCGACCTCGGTCATGGCCGCTTCGTTGACCAGCCGCAGCCGGCTTGCGAGCGCCCGCACCAGCTTGTCGCAGAAGTCCGCCTGCGCGAGCTTCAGCAGATTACCCACGCCCAGGTAGTGGATGTGGCTGCGCTCGATCTGGCTGAGCTCCTGCTCGAAGCTCGTCAGGTCGGGCTCGGCGGGCGCCTGCAGGGTAAAGCCCTGCTCCGCGTTGAGCTGGCGGAACGTGGCGTGCAGCATCGACTGGATCTCGGCCGTCGTCGCCTGCACTTCGCGCAGGTTGTTGCGCAGCGAGTCGAAGGTCTCGCCGTACACCTTGCGCACGTTGAACTTGACGCCCGGGCGCTTGAGCGCAGCCGAAAGCCGCACCATGTCTTCCTTCAGCGCAGTGCGGCCGAGCACGGCGTACACCTCGCGCAGCAGCTTGCCCTGCACGGAACGCAGCGCAAGGATGCGCGTGTTGCTGCCCTCGAACTCGGTCTGTTCCTGGTCGATGCGCGCGCGCATGTGCCGGATGACCGACACGTTCTTGCCGCGCAATCCCTGCAGCTCGAGCGCCTGCTCCGACAGGTCGCGCTGGCGCACTTTCAGGATGCGCTCGGCCTCGGTCCGCAATGCCACCATGCCGGCATCCACCGCGAGCCGCAGCATGGTTTCGCGCTTGCCGAGCACGCCTTCCGCGAGCAGCGTCTCGAAGGCCGGCAACCGGCTCGCGTCGAGCAGCCGCGCATCGCGCTGGATCTTTGCCTGCAGGCCCTTCTGCGCCGACACCGGCAGCACCTGCACCAGCGGCACCTCGAGGAACTTGGCCGCGACCTCGCGCTGGCGTTCGATCTGCAGTTCGATCTGCGCGGGCGTGCTCAGCGAGTCCCACATCGTGTCGATCTTGTTGAGCACCACGAAGCGCGTGTCGCTGCCTTCGCTTTCGGTGACCAGGTGCTCGCGCCAGATCGACAGGTCGGAGCGCGTGACGCCGGTTTCGGCGCCCAGGATGAAGACCACGGCATGCGCCTGCGGGATCAGGCTCACCGTGAGTTCGGGCTCGGCGCCGATGGCGTTCAGGCCCGGGGTGTCGAGAATCACCAGCCCCTGCTCCAGCAGCGGATGCGGCATGTTCAGGATGGCATGGCGCCAGCGCGGAATCTCGACCCGGCCCTCGGCGTCCTGCACGGGGTTGTCGTCCGGCGTCTCCTCGTTCCAGAAGCCCAGCGCGTGCGCCTCGTCCTTGCTGACCCAGCGCACCTCGGCCACCTTGCTCATGGCCTGGGCCAGCTGGTCGGCATTGGCCACGTCGATCGCGATTTCGGTCCAGCGCGCGGCCTTTTCGCGCCAGTGCGTAAGCGAATGGGGCTCCAGGCGGGTCTCGATCGGCAGCAGCCGCAGCTTGGGCGACAGCGCGGCGTCGTAGCCCAGCTCGGTCGGGCACATCGTGGTGCGCCCGGCGCTGGCCGGCATGATGCGGCGACCGTAGGCCGCGAAGAAGATCGCGTTGATGAGTTCCGACTTGCCGCGCGAGAACTCCGCCACGAAGGCCACCATGACCTTGCTGGTGCGGATCTGCAGCTCGAGGCCGCGCAGGCGCTCGGCCACCGCCTGGTCGAGCAGCTCGTTCTCGGTCAGCCAGCGGGACAGCCACTGCAGGCGGTGCGCGAAATTGCTTCGCCAGGCACCGTGCTGATCGAGTTGTTGATTGAAAGAGCGGCTCAAGGGAAATATGTAAGAAAGAACTTACAAATATAGCATTGCAAACTGGGAAGCAGGCGATTGCAGGATATGCCAACCTGGCGGCTAAGACACTATTTTTGACAATTCGGACAATAGTAAGTGGAACGCTGCCCCTGGCGCAGCAGCCGGATCGGCGTTGCGCAGACCCGACAGGGCTCGCCGGCCCGCCCGTAGACGGTGGCCTCGAGCTGGAAATAGCCGTTCTGCCCGTCCACATTGGAAAAGTCGCGCAGCGTGCTGCCGCCCTTCTCGACCGCCCTGGCCAGGATTTCGCGCACGGCCGCATGGAGCCGGGCCGCCCTCGGCCGGCTGATGCGCGCAGCCGAAAGCGTGGGCCGGATGCCGGCCTGGAACAAGGCCTCTGACGCGTAGATGTTTCCAACGCCCACCACCACGTCGCCCGCGAGCAGCACCTGTTTCACCGCGGCCTTGCGCTTGCGAAGGCCTGCGTGGAACGCGTCCAGGTCGAAAGCGTCGCCCAGCGGCTCCATGCCGAGGCCGCCGAGCAGCTTGATGGCCCATGGCGCGGCCTCGTCTTCCACGTAGACCACGGCGCCGAAGCGGCGCGGATCGTTCAGCCGCAGCGTGCCGAGCTCGGTCACCAGATCGAAGTGATCGTGAACGCCCGGCGGAGGCAGCGCCGCATCGAAGCGCAGGCTGCCCGACATGCCCAGGTGCAGCAGCAGCAGGCCGCGGTCCAGGTCGATCAGCAGGTACTTTCCGCGCCGGCGCACCTGCAGCACGCGGCGCCCGACCAGCGCCTCGGGCACCACCATCAGCGCCCAGCGCAAGGGCTTGCCGATGCGGACCGCAGCTATGCGTGCACCGGCGATGCGTTCGGCAAAACCGCGCCGCGTCACTTCGACTTCAGGAAGCTCAGGCATGAAATAAAAACTCCGGGCTGCGACGAAGCCCCACGCGGTGCTCGCTCAAAAGCTTGGATTATTATGGTTCGATGATTCCATCGCTCCGCCGACACCGCCTTGCGGCGGCCGCGTCTTTCGTCGTGTTGCTGGCTTGTGCCGCCCAGGCACAAAGCTCCGATCCCGCCGCGCCCAAGGGCCCGGCCCCCGCCATCGAACGGCCGGCACCATCCCGCCCCGGGACCAGGCCGGCGCCGGCCGCAGCCGCAGCCGCCGCGAAGCCGGCCGGCGACCCCGAGGCCCAGCCCTCCGCACTGACGGCCGAGCTGTTCTACGAAATCCTGATGGGCGAGATGACTGCGCGCTCCGGCGATCCCGGATCGGGCTATGCGCTGGTGCTCGACGCGGCCCGGCGGCTGCGCGACGGCAAGCTGTTCCAGCGCGCGGTCGAGATCGCGCTGCAGTCGCGCTCCGGCGACGCGGCGCTCGCGGCCGCTCGTGCCTGGCAGGAGACGCTGCCCAACTCGCGCGATGCACGGCGCATCGAGCTGCAGATACTGATCGCGCTCAACCGCATCGGCGAAACGGTGGAGCCGCTGCGGGCCGAGATCGCCGCCACGCCGCAGATCGAGAAGCCGATGCTGATGGCGGTGATCGCGCGCAACTACTCGCGCGCCTCCGACAAGAAGCAGGCCGCCTCGGTGGTCGAGCAGGCGCTGTCCGACGAACTCAAGAGCCCGGCCACCGGCGCGCTGGCTTGGGCCACCATCGGCCGCATGCGTCTGAATGCCGGCGACACCTCCGGCGCCCTGGACGCCGCGTTCAAGGGCCAGCAGATGGACCCCGCCTCCGATGCACCGGCCGCGCTCGCGCTCGAGATGATCGACCCCGGCCAGCCGCTCGCGGAGCCGATCGTCACGCGCTACCTGGCCAACAACCCCAAGGCGCCACCCGACCTGCGCATCGCCTACGCGCGCGTGCTGGTCGAGAACCGGCGCTATGCGGATTCCACCGCGCAGCTGCAGGCGCTCACCGCGGCGCGGCCCGAACTGGCCGAGCCCTGGCTGCTGCTCGGCAGCCTGCAGGCGCAGGCCCGGCAGGACGCGGCGGCCGAAACGTCGCTCAAGCGCTACATCGAGCTGGCGGCCAACCAGAAAGACCCGGACGACCGCCAGCGCGGCACCACGCAGGCCTACCTCGTCCTCTCGCAGCTGGCGGAGCGCCGCAAGGACTTCACGGCCGCGGAGCGCTGGCTCGCACGCGTCGACAGCACCGACGACCTCGTGGTCGCGCAGACGCGCCGCGCGGGCCTGCTGGCGCGCCAGGGCAAGCTGCCGCAGGCGCGCGAACTCGTGCGCGGCCTGCCCGAGCGCACGCCCGAAGACAAGAAGCAGAAATTCCTCGCCGAAGTACAGCTGCTGCGCGATGCCAAGCAGTACCAGGCGGCCTACGACATGCTGGCGCAGGCTTCCGCCGCTGCCCCGAACGACAGCGACCTCGTCTACGACCAGGCCATGGTGGCCGAAAAGCTCAACCGCCTCGACGAGATGGAGCGGCTGCTGCGCAAGCTGATCGAGCTCAAGCCCGAGAACCAGAACGCCTACAACGCGCTCGGCTACTCCTTTGCCGATCGCAAGATCCGCCTCGACGAGGCCCGCACGCTGATCCAGAAGGCCGTGCAGCTGGCGCCTGAAGACCCGTTCATCGCGGACAGCCTGGGCTGGGTGGAATTCCGGCTGGGCAACACGACCGAGGCCATTCGCATCCTCGAGACAGCCTACAAGACCCGGCCCGACCCGGAAATCGGCGCGCATTTCGGCGAGGTGCTCTGGGCCACCGGCCAGAAGGACCGTGCGGTCACGATCTGGAAGGAAGCCCTGCTGAGCGATGCCGAGAACGAGACCCTGCAGGAAACGCTCAAGCGCCTGCGGGTCAAGCCGTGAGCGTGCCCGCCCCCCGCCTTGCCGACGGGGGCCGCCGCGCCCTCCTGCTCGCGGGCGGGGCCGCGCTGCTCTCGATCGCCGGCTGCGCCCAGCTGGCGGGCGGCTCCTCCGCACCCCGAAGCGCGGACAGCTGGAGCGGCCGCATGTCGCTGCGCATCGACAGCCAGCCGGTACAGACCTTCTCGGCATTGTTCGAATTGCGCGGCTCCCCCGAGGCGGGCGAGCTCTCGCTCACGAGCCCGATCGGCAGCACCCTGGCCCAGCTGCACTGGTCGCCCGGCGAAGCCCTGCTCAAGAATGGCAGCGAGATCCGGCGCTTCGACTCGGTCGATGCACTGATCGAGGCCGCCACCGGCGCGGCCATACCGGTCGGTGCGCTGTTCGGCTGGCTCGCGGGCCGCGACGAGCGCGTGCCCGGCTGGCGCCCCGACCTCGCGCAGGTTGCGAACGGCCGCCTGCAGGCCACCCGCGAGTCCCCCGGCCCCACGGCGGACCTGCGCATCGTCTTCGAGCGGTCATGAAGGCGATCTACGACCTTCCCGCACCGGCCAAGCTCAACCTCTTCCTGCACATCACCGGCCGGCGCGAAGACGGCTACCACCTGCTGCAGTCGGTCTTCATGCTGATCGACTGGTGCGACACGCTCCACGTCGAACTCCGCAGCGACGGCCAGCTCAGCCGTGAAGACCTCACGACCGAACTGCCGCCCGACGACCTCGTGCTGCGCGCGGCGCGGGCGCTGCAGGCGCATGCGGCGCCCGGCCAGGGCGCCCACATCGGCGTTGCCAAGCAGGTGCCGGCGCAGGCCGGCATGGGTGGCGGCTCCTCGGACGCCGCCACCTGCCTCTTGGCGCTGAACCGCCTGTGGGGGCTGAACCTGCCGCTCTCGCGCCTGGCCGAGATCGGCGTGAAACTCGGTGCCGACGTGCCCTTCTTCCTGGGCGGGCGCAATGCCTGGGTCGAGGGAATCGGCGAGAAAATCAGGCCCGTGGACATCCCTTCCGCACGGTTCGTGGTGGCCAAGCCACCCCAGGGACTCGACACAAAGCTAATTTTTTCTGCGCCCGACCTTCAACGTGCCACTCCTGTTGCTATAATCTCGGGCTTTGCTGCAGATAGCGAACAGCTTGAAGCCCCAAACCCCGAAAGCAGCGCTTTCAAGGTTTTCGACTTCGGCCACAACGACCTGCAGCCGGTTGCCCAGCGGCTTTGCCCCGCGGTCACCGACGCCATCGAATGGCTCGGCGCCCAAGGATTGAAAGCCCGGATGACCGGCTCGGGAAGTTCGGTTTTCGCGAAAATGCCGCAAGCGCCGCAGGAAGCGGAACTGGCAAAAGCCCCACCGGGCTGGCAGGTTCGCCAATGCAGCAACCTGGCCGTTCATCCACTTTGGGGATGGGCGACCTGAAGATAGTCGGACTCTCATGGGTCCGATGCGACATATCGGTTTGTGGCGAAAGCCATCGACCCGTGTAGGGGAGTCGCCAAGCTGGTTAAGGCACTGGATTTTGATTCCAGCATGCAAAGGTTCGAATCCTTTCTCCCCTGCCAAACTCTTCAAACTGCGGCCCACCGGCCGCAGTGCTTCTTTTGCAGCATGCCCGCTGCAATAATCGGTGGCCCTCGGGCTGCCACGACTCGAACTCTTTGGCGGCTTCCTAAAAGCCAATTCGCACTGCCGGGACGCGCTCATGCAGGCTAATCACCCTGATTTCATGGTTTTCACCGGCAACGCCAATCCTGGCCTCGCCGCAGAAATCGCGCAGAACCTCGGTACCTCGCTGGGTGCCGCGCGCGTTGGACGCTTCTCCGACGGCGAAGTCACCGTCGAGATCAACCAGAACGTCCGGGCGCGCGACGTGTTCGTGGTGCAGTCGACCTGCGCTCCGACCAACGAGAACCTGATGGAACTGCTGATCATGGTCGACGCGCTCAAGCGCGCCTCGGCCGAGCGGATCAGCGCGGTGATTCCCTACTACGGCTATGCCCGCCAGGACCGCCGCCCGCGTTCGAGCCGCGTGCCGATCTCGGCCAAGGTGGTGGCCAACCTGCTCGAAACCGTGGGCGTCGAGCGCGTGCTCACGATGGACCTGCACGCCGACCAGATCCAGGGCTTCTTCGACATTCCGGTCGACAACATCTATGCCTCGCCGGTGCTGCTGGGCGACCTGCGCCAGAAGAACTACGAAGACCTGATCGTGGTCTCGCCCGACGTCGGCGGCGTGGTGCGCGCCCGCGCGCTGGCCAAGCAACTGAACTGCGACCTCGCCATCATCGACAAGCGCCGTCCCAAGGCCAACGTGAGCGAGGTCATGAATGTGATCGGCGAAATCGACGGCCGCAACTGCGTGATCATGGACGACATGATCGACACCGCCGGCACGCTCGTGAAGGCGGCCGAAGTGCTCAAGGAGCGCGGTGCGAAAAGCGTCTACGCCTATTGCACGCACCCGATCTTCTCGGGCCCGGCCATCGAGCGCATCACCCACTCCGCGCTCGACGAAGTGGTCGTGACCAACACCATTCCCCTCTCCGACAGCGCCCTGGCGTGCGGAAAGGTCCGCCAGCTCTCAGTGGCACCGCTGATCGCCGAGACGATCCAGCGCATTGCCAAGGGCGAGTCGGTCATGAGTTTGTTCTCGGACCAGGACAACCTGTTCTGATCCAGGCAAAAAGCGGGCGCCACCTTCCTTTTTTCGGAATGGCGCCCTTGTTGAACCGGAGTCGCACTGGTCGCGGTGGACTCCTACAGGAGTAGTTATGAAATTCGTCGCTTTTGAGCGCGCCAAGCAGGGCACGGGTGCGAGCCGCCGTCTCCGCATCTCGGGCAAGACGCCCGGTATCGTCTACGGTGGTGAAGGCAAGCCCCAGCTGATCGAGCTCGATCACAACGCGCTGTGGCACGCCCTCAAGAAGGAAGCCTTCCACTCGTCGATCCTCGAAATGGAACTCGGCGGCGCCACCAGCAAGGTGCTGCTGCGCGACGTGCAGTACCACCCGTTCCGCCAGCTGGTGCAGCACATCGACTTCCAGCGCGTCGACGCCAAGACCCGCATGCACATGAAGGTGCCGCTTCACTACAAGGGTGAAGAAGAGTCCGACGCCGTCAAGCTCGACCACAACCTCGTGACCCACGTCATGAACGAACTCGAAGTCAGCTGCCTGCCGGCCGACCTCCCCGAGTTCATCGAGGTGGACCTCTCGAGCCTCAAGAAGAACGCCACGCTGCACGTGAGCGACATCAAGCTGCCCAAGGGCGTGAAGTTCGTGAGCCACGGCAAGCTGAACCCCGTCATCGTGTCGGCCGTGCCGCCGCTGGTCTCCGAAGAGCCGGCCCCCGCCGCCGAAGGTGCAGCACCTGCCGAAGGCGCAGCAGCAGCCGGTGGCAAGCCTGCCGCCAAGACGGCAAAGCCCGCCGCGAAGAAGTAATTTCCCTCGCGTCCCTGCAGAAGGCCCGCCTCGTGCGGGCCTTCTGCTTTTTGGGCGGCGAGATAATTCCCCTCATGATCAAGCTGTTTGTCGGCCTCGGGAATCCGGGGCCTGAATACGAAGCCACCCGGCACAACGCGGGCTTCTGGTGGATCGACGCCCTGGCGCGCGACTGGAAGCTCAACCTCGTGCCCGAGCGCAGCTACCACGGCCTTGCGGCGCGCGCGAACATCGACGGGCAAAGCGTCTGGCTGCTGGAGCCGCAGACCTTCATGAACCTGTCGGGCAAATCGGTGGGCGCGCTTGCGCGCTTCTTCAAGATCGCGCCCGAGGAAATCCTCGTGGTGCACGACGAGCTCGACGTGGTGCCCGGCCAGGCCAAGCTCAAGTTCGGCGGCAGCCATGCGGGCCACAACGGCCTGCGCGACATCCATGCGCAGCTGGGCACCGGCGACTACTGGCGCCTGCGCCTGGGCATCGGACACCCCGGCGTGAAGTCGGAGGTCATCAACTGGGTGCTCAAGAAGCCGCTCAAGGAACAGCGCGAAGCCATCGAGGACGCGATCGTGCGCACGCTGCACGCGGCGCCCGCGCTGGTGGCGGGCGAAATGGAAAAAGCCACCTTGATCATCCACACGAGCAAACCGCCCCGGCCCAAACCGCCGCGGCGGGAGCCCGGCGACGGAGGCACACCCGCTACAGCCTAGTCAGCCGGCCACGAGAGCGCGGGAGAGAAAAGAAAAGGGAGAGAAAAAGAAATGAAAAATAAGACCAGGGCCAGGAAAGCAATGGGTGCCGCCTTGCTTCTGGCGGCCTGCGGCACTTTCTGGATGCCCGTCGCGGCGCAGGGAAGGTCCGAGACCTACCGCTGCGGCAACACCTACACGGACCGTCCCTGCGAAGGCGGAAAGCAGCTGGCGCTGGACGACGCGCGCACCGAGGCGGACCGCCGCGCGGCCGATGCCGCCACGCGCCGCGCCGAGCAGCGCGCCGACCAGCTCGAGCGCATCCGCCTGTCGCAGGAAAAAGAGGCCTACGAGCGCAGCCGCCGCTCGGCGCACGATGCCCGGCAGGCCGCCATGGCCGAACGCCGGCTCGCGTCTTCCGAACAGCTGGCGCGGGCGCGCGCCCAGAGACTCGGCGCGGAACCCCGCAAATCGAGCCCGCGCTTCAGCGGTGCGGCCAACGACAGGCCTGCCGCCGCGCAAGGCAACAGCCGCAGGAAAAAGCGGAATGATTCAGGCGCCGGCTGAGGGCGCCTGAGGCGGCTCGGCGGCCGCGGCCTTTGCCTTGGCCGCGGCGAGCCGCTCGAACTTCTGCCAGAGCGTTTCGCGGCTTTCCACGTGCGCCGGGTTGATCGGGATGCACGCCACCGGGCAGACCTGCACGCACTGCGGCTCGTCGAAGT
Organism: Variovorax sp. V93; assembly: GCF_041154485.1. NCBI lineage: Bacteria > Pseudomonadati > Pseudomonadota > Betaproteobacteria > Burkholderiales > Comamonadaceae > Variovorax > Variovorax sp. V93. The sequence continues at coordinate 4,469,845 of NZ_AP028669.1, forward strand.
GGCCGACGCATTCGGTGCACTTGTGCGGGTCGATCTCGTAGAACTCCGCGCCCATGTAGATCGCATCGTTCGGGCACTCGGGCTCGCAGACATCGCAGTTGATGCATTCGTCGGTGATCATGAGAGCCATGCCCCGATTATCGCGAACAAGGCACGGTTGTTGCACGAGTCGGGTTATGCTGCGCCCCGCCCCATGAGCCTGTTCATTTTCAAGCGCCTCGCCACGCTGATCGGTACGCTGATCGGCGCCTCGGTCATCGTCTTCCTCGTCCTCGAGATCCTGCCCGGCAATGCCGCGCAGATGCTCATGGGGCCCGACGCCGCGCCCGAGGCGGTCGCCGCCCTGGCCACCAAGCTCGGGCTCGACCAGCCGGCCTGGACGCGCTACTGGCACTGGATCGCGGGCCTCCTGACCGGCAACCTGGGCGACAGCTACGCCTACAGCTCGCCGGTGCTCGACCTCATCCTCGAACGCCTCGCGCTGACCGTGCCGCTCGCGCTGCTCGCGATGGCCTTCACCACGGTGCTCGCGCTGCTGGTGGGCGTGACCGCCGCCGCGCGCCACAACAAGCTCGGCGACGTGGGCCTGATGGGGCTCACGCAGGTGGGCATCGCCATTCCCAATTTCTGGTTCGCGATCCTGCTGATCCTGGTGTTCTCGGTGCAGCTGCAGTGGTTCTCGGCCGGCGGCTTCGAGGGCTGGGGCGAAGGCATCTTCGCGGGCCTCAAGTCCCTGCTGCTGCCGGCGCTGTCGCTGGCGGTGGTGCAGGCCGCGATCCTCGCGCGCATCACGCGCTCGGCGGTGCTCGAGGTGATGCGCGAAGACTTCGTGCGCACGGCGCGGGCCAAGGGCGTTTCGCAACGCGCGGTGCTCTGGACCCATGTGCTGCGCAACGCGATGATCCCGGTGGTCACGGTCATGGGCATGCAGTTTTCCGAGCTGCTGGCCGGCACCATCGTGGTGGAGAACGTGTTCTACCTGCCGGGCCTGGGCCGGCTGATCTTCCAGGCCATCAGCAACCGCGACCTGATCGTGGTGCGCAATTGCGTGATGCTGCTCGCGGCCCTGGTGGTCATCGTGAATTTCGTGGTCGACGTGCTCTATGCCGTGATCGATCCGCGCATCAAGGCGAGCGACATATGACCGCGATAACCGCTCCGAGCGCAGCGGCGCTCAAGGTGCCGGGCTTCTGGCGCCGCGCGCTCAGGCACCGCAGCTTCGTGCTCGGCGGCGTGCTGACGCTGCTCCTGCTGCTGGCCGCCGCCGTCTCGCTGGTGTGGACGCCCTGGTCGCCCTACGAGATGGACATGGCCAGCAAGCTCAAGCCGCCCTCGGGCGCGCACTGGCTGGGCACCGACACCTTTGGACGCGACGTGGCCTCGCTGCTGCTCGTGGGCGCGCGGGCGTCCATCCTGGTGGGCGTCATCGCGGTGGGCATCGGCCTTGTCGTCGGCACGGCGCTGGGCCTGCTCGCAGCGGCGCGGCGCGGCTGGGTCGAGGAAGCGATCATGCGGCTCACCGATTTCTCGCTCGCGTTTCCGGCCATCCTGTCGGCCATCATGATGACGGCGGTGTTCGGCGCCGGCATCGTCAACGCGATCATCGCGATCGGCATCTACAACATCCCGACCTTTGCCCGCATCACGCGCGCCTCGGCCAATGCCATCTGGTCGCGCGAGTACGTGGCGGCCGCGCGCGCCTGCGGCAAGGGTTCGTTCGCCATCACGATGCAGCATGTGCTGCCCAACATCTCGGCGGTGCTGATCGTGCAGATCACGATCCGCTTCGCGATCGCCATCCTGGCCGAGGCCGCCCTTTCCTACCTCGGGCTGGGCACGCAGCCGCCGCAGCCCTCGTGGGGCCGCATGCTCAGCGAGGCGCAGACGATGATGTTCCAGTCACCGCTGCTCGCGGTGTTCCCCGGCATGGCCATTGCCATGGCGGTGCTCGGTCTCAACCTGCTCGGCGACGGGCTGCGCGACCTGCTCGATCCGCGCCTTGCGCGCGCCCGCTAAGCGATATGCCTCTTCTCGAAGTCCAGGACCTGCATGTCAAACTGCAAACGCAGCGCGGCCCCGCCGAGGCCGTGCGCGGCATCGGCTTCACGCTCGAGCGCGGCGAAACGCTGGGCATCGTGGGCGAGTCGGGCTGCGGCAAGTCGATCACGGTGATGTCGCTGATGGGCCTGTTGCCGTCGACCGCCGAGGTCAGCGGCAGCATCCGCTTCGACGGCGCCGAGCTCGTCGGCCGCGACGAAAAAGCCATGTGCCAGATCCGCGGCAACCGCATCGGCATGATCTTCCAGGAGCCGATGACGGCGCTGAACCCGGTGCACACCATTGCGCGGCAGGTCGGCGAGCCGCTGCGGCTGCACCGCGGGCTCACGGGCGCCGCAGCGCGCAAGGAAGTGCTGGCGCTGCTCGAGCGCGTGGGCATTCCCGATGCGGCTTCGCGGCTCGATGCCTATCCGCACCAGTTCTCGGGCGGGCAGCGCCAGCGCATCGGCATCGCCATGGCGCTGGCCTGCGGCCCCGACCTGCTGATTGCCGACGAGCCCACCACGGCGCTGGACGTCACCATCCAGAAGCAGATCCTCGAACTGATCCAGGGCCTGGTCGCGGAGCGCGGCATGGCACTGATCCTGATCTCGCACGACCTGGGCGTGATTGCGCAGAGCGTCTCGAAGATGCTGGTGATGTACGGCGGCAGCGTGGTCGAGAGCGGCCCGACCGAAACCGTGTTCGCCGAGCGCGCGCATCCCTATACGCAGGGCCTGTTCGCGGCGCGGCCGGCGCTCGGCGCGCCGCGCGGCATTCGCCTGGCCACCATCCGGGGCAGCGTGCCCGAACTGGTCGACCTGCCGCCGGGCTGCCCTTTTGCGGGCCGCTGCAAGTACACGGTCGATGCCTGCCACACGATGCGGCCGCCACCCACCGTGCTGCGGCACGCGCACGCGGTGCGCTGCATCCGGCTCGAGGAAATTGCCGCAGAAGGCGCCCTGGCACCATGAATCAGCCCACCAGCACGCAGCCCCTGCTCGAGGTGACGGACCTTGTTCGCCACTACGCCCTGCCGCGCGAAAAGCTCTTCGGGCCGCCGCCGCTGGTGAAGGCGCTCAACGGCGTCAGCTTCAGCGTCGCAGCGGGCCGCAGCCTGGGCATCGTGGGCGAATCGGGCTCGGGCAAGTCGACCATCGCACGCCTGGTGATGGCGCTCGACACGCCCACCTCGGGCAGCGTGCGCATGCTGGGCCGCGACCTGCATCGGTTGCCCAAGGGCGAGCTGCGCACGGCGCGGCGCGACTTCCAGATGGTGTTCCAGGACCCCTACGGCTCGCTCGATCCGCGCCAGACCGTGGCGCGCATCGTCGCCGAGCCACTCGAAGCGCTGGCCGAATCCAGCCGCGCCGAGCAGCGCGAGCGCGCCTCCGAGGCGCTGGCCGCCGTGGGCCTGCGCACCACCGACATGGACAAGTACCCGCACGAATTCTCGGGCGGGCAGCGCCAGCGCATCGCGATTGCGCGCGCGCTCATCACGCGGCCCAAGCTCATCGTGGCCGACGAGCCCGTGAGCGCGCTCGACGTGTCGGTGCAGGCCCAGGTGCTCAACCTCATGCAGGACCTGCAGCAGCAGTTCGGCGTGAGCTACCTGCTCATCAGCCACGACCTTGCGGTGGTGAACCATCTGTGCGACGAGGTCTGCGTGGTGTGGAAAGGCAAGATCGTCGAGCAGGGCCCGCCCGGCGAGCTGTTCCGCCATGCGCAGCATCCGTACACGCGCACGCTGCTCGAGGCGGTGCCGCGCACGCCCGCCGGCGGCACGCTGCTGGCGGCCTGAACACTCCGCCGGGCGGTGGCCTGACATCGAAGCTTCGCGCGCCGACTCTAGGATGAGTGGGTCATAAGCATCTGGTTGCGCGGCCGCCCTCTCTCGCGCAAGATGCCTGCCGCTTGTTCCGAGGACGCCGCTTCATGCTCAAACGACGCACCCTGCTCGCCACCGGGGCCGCAGCCCTGGCGCTGCCTGCAACCGCCTTCGCGCAAAGAAAAAAGGACGCGCTGGTGCTGGCGCTCACGCTGGAGCCCACCGGGCTCGACCCCACGGCCAAGGCCGGTGCCGAGATTGCAGAGGTGGTTCTCTACAACGTCTTCGAGACGCTCACGAAGATCAATTCCGACGGCAGCGTTTCGCCCCTGCTGGCCGAGCGCTGGGAAGTCTCGCCCGACCTCAAGACCTGCACCTTCCAGCTGCGGCGCGGCGTGAAGTTCCACAACGGCGAGCCCTTCGACGCGAACACCGTCAAGTTCTCGTTCGACCGCGCCGCTGCGGCCAACAGCACCAACAAGGACAAGCGCACCTTCACCAACATCGCCACGCAGGTGGTCGACCAGCACACGGTGGTGCTGATCAGCAAGGAGATCGAGCCCGAGCTGCTCTTCCTGCTGGGCCAGGCCTCGGCCATCATGGTCGAGCCCAAGACGGTGGAGACGAACGCCGTCAAGCCCGTGGGCACCGGCCCCTACCGGCTCGACGGCTGGGCCAAGGGCTCGGCCATCGTGCTCGCCAAGTGGGAGGGGTACCGCAACGCCGACGCGGTGCAGATCCGCAAGGCGAGCTTCCGCTTCATTTCCGAGCCGGCCGCACAGGCGACGGCATTGCTCTCGGGCGACGTCGACCTGTTCCCGCACGCCTCGGTCTCGCGCAGCCTGCCGCAGTTCCAGAACGACAAGCGCTTCCAGGTGCTGTTCAATGCCTCGCGCGGCAAGACCATCCTGGCCATCAACAACAGGCGCAAGCCGCTCGACGACGTGCGCGTGCGCCGCGCGATTGCCGCGGCCATCGACCGCAAGGCGGTGATCGAGGCCGCCGCGGACGGCCGCGGCGTGCCCATCGGCAGCCACTACGTGCCGGGCGCGCCGGGCTACGTCGACACCACGGGCATCAACCCCTACAACGTCGAGAAGGCGAAGCAGCTCCTGGCCGAGGCAGGCGTGAAGACGCCGCTCGAACTCGAGCTGGTGCTGCCGCCCCCGCCCTATGCGCGGCAGGGCGGCGAGCTCATTGCCGCGCAACTGGCCAAGGTGGGCATCGTCGCCAGGATCCAGAACGTCGAGTGGGCGCAGTGGATCAGCGGCACCTACGGCAACAAGAACTACGACCTCTCGCTGATCCTGCACGTGGAACCCTTCGACCTCGTGAACTACACCAAGCCCGAGTACTACTGGGGCTACCAGTCGGCCAGGTTCAACGAGGTGTTCGACAAGGCGCGCAACAGCGCGCGCACCGCCGACCGGCTGCGCTACCTGGGCGATGCGCAGCGCCTGCTGGCCGAGGACGCGGCCAATGTCTTCCTCTACCAGCCGCAGTTCATCACGGTGGCGGCGCGCGGCCTGCGCGGGCTCTGGAAGGACACGCCGATCTTCGTCAACGACATCGCCGCGCTCTCCTGGAGCTGAGGTCCGGCATCCGGGAACGTCCCGAGGAAAAAGCCCCTGCGCGGCCCAGCGCCAAAGCCTGCGCTGCGAGAGAATGGCTCGCTGCCCGCGCGTGGCATCTTTCGTGCTGCGTGTCCTTCCTTCGTGCCGCCGCGCCTCCAATCGGGGCGCGCCGCGCATGGGAAGCAGCCATTCGCACCCATCGTTTTTCCGGAGATCACAACGTATGTTGAACCGTCGCACCCTCCTTGCCACCGCTGGCGCCACCGTGGCGCTGGCCTCTCCCATCGCCGGCATGGCGCAGGGGCGGAAGGACGCCATCGTGATCGGCATGGCGCTCGAGCCGCCGGGGCTCGATCCGACCGCCGGCGCCGCAGCCGCCATCGCGGAGGTGGTGCACTACAACATCCTGGAGACGCTCACCAAGATCAACGCCGACGGCAGCGTCGCGCCGCTGCTGGCCGAGAGCTGGGAAGTCTCGCCCGACCTGAAGACCTACACCTTCAAGCTCCGCCGCGGCGTCAAGTACCAGAACGGCGAGCCCTTCAATGCCGCCACCGTGAAGTTCTCCTTCGACCGCGCCGGCGGCGAGAAGAGCACCAACAAGGACAAGCGCACCTTCGCGAACCTGAGCACGCAGGTGGTGGACGACTACACGGTGGTGGTCATCAACAAGGAAATCGACCCCGACCTGCCCTTCGTGCTGGGCCAGGCCACGGCCGTGATCGTCGAGCCCAAGAGCGCCGACGGCAACGCCACCAAGCCGGTCGGCACCGGCCCCTACAAGCTCGACAGCTGGGCCAAGGGCTCGTCGATCACGCTGAGCAAGTGGGAGGGCTTCCGCAGCCCGGCCACGGCCAAGATCAACAAGGTCACCTTCCGCTTCATATCCGACACGGCCGCGCAGGCCGCCGCGCTGATGGCCGGCGACGTCGACGTGTTCACGCGCATCGGCACCCGCGCGGTGCCGCAGTTCAAGATGAATCCGCAGTTCCAGGTGATCCTGGCCGGCTCGCGCGCGAAGACCATCCTGTCGATCAACAACAAGAAGAAGCCGCTCGACGACGTGCGCGTGCGCCGCGCCATCCTCGCGGCCATCGACCGCAAGGCCGTGATCGAGGGCGCGGCCGACGGCTTCGGCGTGCCGATCGGCAGCCACTACGTGCCGGGTGCCGCAGGCTATGTCGACACCACGGGCCTCAACCCCTTCGACGTCGAGAAGGCCAAGAAGCTGATGTCCGAGGCCGGCGTGAAGACGCCGCTCGAACTCACCATGACGCTGCCGCCGCCGCCCTACGCGCGCCAGGGCGGCGAGGTGATCGTGGCGCAGCTCGCCAAGATCGGCATCACGGTCAAGGTGCAGAACGTGGAGTGGGCGCAGTGGCTCAGCGGCACCTACGGCAACAAGGACTACGACCTGTCGATCGTTTCGCACGTCGAGCCCTTCGACCTCGGCAACTACGCCAAGCCCGACTACTACTGGGGCTACCAGTCGAAGGCCTTCAACGCGCTGTTCGACAAGATCAAGACCACGGCCAATGCCGCCGAGCGCAACAAGCTGCTCGGCGAAGCGCAGAAGATGCTGGCGGTCGACGCGGCCAACGGCTTCCTCTACCAGCCGCAGTTCCCCACCATCGCGAAGAAGAACGTGAAGGGCCTGTGGAAGGAGAACCCGATCTTCGTGAACGACCTCTCGGCGCTGTCATGGGGATGAGTGCCGACGTGTCATCTTCTTCACTGAACGAGCTTTCCGCACAGGAACTCTCCGCCGCCTATCGCGACAGGCGCCTGTCCCCTGTCGAGGTCACGCAGGCCGTCATCGCGCAGATCGAGCGCTGCGAGCCCAAGCTGCAGGCCACCTGGCTCTTCAGGCCCGAAGCCGCGCTCGAGCAGGCGCGCGCCTCGGAAGCACGCTGGCAGCGCGGCGACGCGCTCGGCCCGCTCGACGGCGTGCCGGCCACCATCAAGGAGAACATCGCGACCCGCGGCGATCCGATGCCGGCCGGCACGGCCGCCGTCGACCTGAAGCCGGCGGCCGCCGATGCACCGCCCGCCGCGCGCCTGAAGGAAGCCGGCGCGGTGATCGTGAGCAAGACCACCATGCCGGACTACGGCATGCTGTCTTCGGGGCTTTCGAGCTTCCACACGCTGGCGCGCAACCCCTGGGACCTGAGCCGGACCCCCGGCGGCTCGAGCGCCGGCGCCGGTGCCGCGGCCGCCGCGGGCTATGGCCCGCTGCACATCGGCACCGACATCGGCGGGTCGCTCCGGCTGCCCGCGAGCTGGTGCGGCATCTTCACGCTCAAGCCGAGCCTGGGCCGCATCCCGATCGATCCGCCCTACATGGGCCGCGCGGCCGGTCCGATGACGCGCAGCGTCGGCGATGCCGCGCTGATGATGCAGGTGCTTTCGAAGCCCGATGCACGCGACAGCATGAGCCTGCCGCCGCAGGACATAGCCTGGGAGAGCTTCGACGTATCGCCCGACCACCTGCGCGGACTGCGCATCGGGCTGCTGCTGGACGCGGGCTGCGGCCTCGCGGTCGAGCCCGAGATCCAGGCGGCGGTCGAGCATGCGGCGCGCCTGTTCGAAAAGGCGGGCGCCATCGTCGAACCGATGCAGCCGTTCATGTCGCAAGCCATGCTCGACGGCATGGACCACCTGTGGCGCATGCGCTCGCTGGTGGACATGAAGGCGCTGCGCCCCGACCAGCGCGCCAAGGTGCTGCCCTACATCCGCGAGTGGGCCGAGAGCGCGGCCGAATTCAGCGGCGAGCACGTGTTCCGCGGCTTCAGCCAGTTCCATGCGACGCGCGTGGCCACGGTGCAGGCCTGCGCACGCTTCGACTACGTGATCTCGCCGGTGTCGCCGAACATGCCCGCGGCCGCGGAGGCGCCTTCGCCCACCAACGATCCGTTGCGGCCCCTGGAGCACATCGGCTTCACGGTGCCGTTCAACATGTCGGAGCAGCCGGCTTCGTCGGTGAACTGCGGCTACTCGGCGGGCGGATTGCCGATCGGGCTGCAGATCGCAGGGCAGCGCTTCGACGACCTTGGCGTGCTGCGCGTGTCGCGTGCGTTCGAGCAGATACGGGAGCCGCAGCGGCCCTGGCCTGTGTCGCCTTGAACAACAGCGCCTGAACAAAACAGCAGCGCCAGAAAATCAAGTCGCGGCGTAGCGCCCCGGCTTGTGGTTTATCCATAGAAAAAGCCCCATCACCACCGCAGCCAGCACCGACCAGCCCACGCGCTGCGGCGGAATCACGAACAGCGCGAGCAGCACCACCGTGCAGTCGATGCCGATCTGTACCTTGCCGGCGGGCCAGCCGCGCTTTTCCTGCAGGTACAGCGTCAGCACCGTCGCGCCGCCCAGGCTCGCGCGATGGCGCGCGAGGAACAGGCAGCCGGTGCCCAACAGCAGGCCGCCGAGCACCGCTGCGAAAGCCGGGTGCAGCGAATCGATCGAGATGTAGCGCGGCGCCCAGTCGGTCATCACCGACAGCAGCGCAATCGCCGAGAAGGTCTTGACCGTGAAGGCCCTTCCCATGTGGCGCCATGCGAACCAGTAGAACGGCAGGTTCACCAGGAAGAACACCTTGCCGAAGCTCACGCCCGTGGCGTAGTGCAAGAGGAATGCGACACCGGCCGTGCCGCCCGTGAGCAGCCCCGCCTGGCCGAACAGCATCATGGCAATGGCAACGAACAGCGTGCCCGAAAAGATGGCCTGCGCGTCGTCGAAGCGGGAGTGACGCAGCAGTTCGGGCCGCGTGGTGGGTTGTGGCGCATCCATGGCGGACCTGACGCAAATCCCGCGCCACCCGGCGGCCTCAGACCAGGTGGGTTGCCAGCATCTCCCGCGCGCGCGTCACGAATTCGGTCTCTCCGCGGCGCGCGGGCAGGAACTGGAACGCGACCCGGGGCAGGGCCGGCAGGCCGTGCGGCGGCGCGAGCCGGGCGACCCCGTCGCACACCGCCGATTCGTTAAGGCAGGCCACCCCCAGCCCCGCGGCCAGCGCCGACTGCAATCCCGCCACGCCCGAGGCCACGTGTGCCAGCACATACGGCACGCGCCGCCGCCGCAGCAGCGCCACGGTGTACTGATGCAATGAGCAGGTATCCGGCAAGGCGAGCAGCCGGACCGGCTCGCCGCGCGCGAGCCGCATGCCGGCCGCGCCGAGCCACGCGAGCGATTCGCGCCGGATCACCGGTGCCTTCGCACCCTGCTCGGGCGATGGCGATGACCCGGCAATGTTCATCGCCAGCCCCACGTCGAAATCGCCGTGCGCATAGGCGGCGCGCAGCGCGTCGCTCTTCATGATGCTCACGTGCAGCCGCACCTGCGGATAGCTCTCGCCAAGGCGCCCCAGCAGCCGCGTGAGATCGCCGGGACGAAAGTAGTCGGTCACGGCGAGCCGCAGTTCGCCCTGCAGCGTCTCGCCATGCAGGTCGCGGAATGCCTCGTCGCTGAGCGCGAGGATGCGGCGCGCATAGGCCAGGAGCCGCGTGCCGGCCTCGGTCGGCGCCACGCCGGCCTTGCTGCGCGTGAGCAGCGACTGCCCCGCCCGCTGCTCGAGCTTGCGGATCTGCTCGCTGACCGACGATTGCGACAGGAAGACGCGCGGCGCCGCGGCCGTGAGGCTGCCGGCATCGATCACCGCGGCCAGGGTGCGAAGCTGTTCCAGGTCGAAGGTCTGCATGGTTCATCCATCCGCATATCCGATGGATTCCATCATATCTTCCCGCTTTTCCGATGTCATGGGAATTCCCACAATAGCCCCATCGTTCACTCATCCCTTCATGGAGTTCCCTATGCCGCACATCGTTGTCCACCTCTCGGGCGAACCCGACGCCCAGCTCACGCGCAAGACCGTTGACGCGGTCGCCGAACTGACCCAGAGCGTGCTCGGCAAGCAATTGCCGGTGATCGCCATCACGGTGCAGTACATCGCCGCCGACACATGGTTCATCGGCGGGCAGTCGCTGGCCTCGCTCGGCAAGTCGGCCTTTCACCTCGACATCAGCGTCACCGACGAAACCAACACCAAGGCCGAGAAGGCACGCTACCTGCGCGAGGTGCATGCGGCCATGGCGCGGCTGCGGCCCGATCTGCACGAGGTGTCGTACATCCATGTGATCGACGCCCGCGGCGCGGCCTACGGCTACGGCGGAAAGACGCAGGAGTACCGCCACCAGCAAGCGGGCGTTTGAAGCCTGTGGCGGGGCATGGCACCATCCGGCCATGCCCTCCGCCACCCTGCACGCCGACAGCTTCGGCAACCCGCTCACGCTCGACGATGCGGCCAGCCTGCCGCTGGTCGAGGACTTCGTCATGGGCTTCGTGTCGACCGAGGCGCGCGCGGTCAACCTGCTGGCCCTCGCCGACCGCGACGCGAGCCCCATGGTGCAGGCCTACTGCGCAACGCTGCACCTCTTTGCGGAATCGCGCGACGCCGCAGCCAATGCACGCCCCTTCCTCGCAAGGGCCCGCGCCGCGTCCGGGCGCGCCACGCCGCGCGAGCGGCGCTACATCGCAGCCATCGAGGCCTGGGCCGAGGGCGACATCGCCAAGGCCATCGCCCTGCACGCCGAGCAGGCACGGGAATACCCACGCGACCTGGTGTCGGTGAAGCTGGGGCAATACCACTGCTTCAACACCGGCGACTGTCCGGGCATGCTCCGGCTCGCGCTCGCCGCGCTGCCGGCCGCGCCCGAGGTGCCCTATGTGCACGGCATGGCCGCCTTCGGCTACGAGCAATGCCACCTGATGCGCGAGGCCGAGGCCAGCGCGCGCCACGCCATCGGCATGTGCCGCAAGGAGCCTTGGGCGCACCATGCGCTGGCGCATGTGATGCTCACCGAAGGCCGGCTCCGCGAAGGGCTGGCCTTCATGCAGGGCGTGAGCGACACCTGGAGCGGTCTCAATTCGTTCATGGTCACGCACAACTGGTGGCACGTGGCGCTGTTCCTGATCGAGCTCGGCCGCGACGACGAAGCGCTCGCGCTCTACGACCGCGAGGTGTGGGGCGTGGTGAAGGACTATTCGCAGGACCAGATCGGCGCCGTCTCGCTGCTGGCGCGCTTCGAACTCGCGGGCATCGAGGTGGGCGCGCGGTGGGACGACGTGGCGGGCCACCTGCTGCAGCGCACCACCGACCATGTGCTGCCTTTCCTCGACCTGCAGTACCTGTATGGCCTGGCGCGCGCCGGGCGCCCTGAAGCCGATGCGTTGCTGCGCAACATCGAGGCCCATGCGCCGCGCGCGCCGCTCTCGACGCGCGCCGCCTGGCAGAGCGTGTGCGTGCCGGCCGCGCGCGGGCTCGTTGCCCATGCGCGCGGCGATTTCGCCTCCACCATCGAAGGACTCGGCAGCGCCCTGCCGCGCCTGGTCGAGATCGGCGGCAGCCATGCGCAGCGCGACCTGTTCGAGCAGGTGTACCTCGATGCGCTCATACGCATCGGCAGCCAGGCCGCGCTCGCGGGCGCCCAGGGCATCCTGCAGCAGCAGCTCAACGGCCAGCCCGAATCGCTGCGCCTGCGGCGCCAGGCCGGCGAGGTCTATGCGCGGCTCGGCCTCGGGCAGCTCGCTCCCCGTCCCTGAGGCGCGGGCGAAGGCCATGCATTCCGGTCATGGGAGGTGGCGCAAAAGGAATTAACGGACGCGCGGGGGCGACTTCTAAACTGCCCGCTCCACATCGCTCCGGGCTCCCTCCCATGCAGAAATCAGTCGTCGTGCTCGCCATCTCCGCGGCTTTGGCAAGCCTCTCATCCGCAGCCCCCGGCGCAACCGATGCCCTCGTCGAGCTCGACCTGCTGCTGCGCGGAGGCACCGTCTACACCGGCGATTCGGACGAGCCCGTGGTGGGCGACGTCGGCATCGCGGGCGACCGCATCGTCTTCGCTGGCCGGAAGGCGCCGCCACAGTTCAGCGCGCGGCGAACCATCGACGCGGCCGGCCTGGTCGTGGCGCCGGGCTTCATCGATGCGCACACCCACGCCGATGCCGACCTGCATTCCACCGATCCGCACAAGCGCCTGAACATTCCCTTTCTCACCCAGGGCGTGACCACCGCGGTCATCGGCAACGACGGCTTCGGCGGTTTCGACATCGCCGCGCAGACGCAGCGCCTGCGATCGGCGCCCGTTGGAACCAACGTCGCCATGTACGTGGGCTTCGGCCCCGTGCGCATCGACCAGCTCGGCGAAGCCAACCGTACGCCCACGCCCGAGCAGCTCGACGCCATGCGCCGGCACGTGAGCCGCGCCATGTGCGACGGCGCGCTGGGGCTTTCGACCGGGCTTTTCTATCCGCCGCAGAATTTCTCGAAGACCGAGGAAGTGATCGAGCTCGCGAAAGTCGCGGCCCATCACGGCGGGCTCTACGACAGCCACATCCGCGACGAGTCGATGTACAACATCGGGCTCAAGGGCGCCATCGAGGAAGTGATCCGCATCGGCCGCGAAGCCCGCCTGCCGGTGCATGTGGCGCACATCAAGGCACTGGGCGTGGACGTGCAGGGCCAGAGCGGCGACATCATCCGCCGCATCGAGAAGGAGCGCGCCGCCGGCCTCGACATCACGGCCGACCACTATCCGTGGACGGCATCGAGCACGCGTTTCTCGGCCGCGCTCGTGCCGCCCTGGGCGGTCGATGGCGGCCGCGCGGCAATGCTCAAGCGCTTCGACGACCCGGCCGTCCAGGAGCGCCTGCGCACCGGCATGCGCGAGAACCTGCGCCTGCGCGGCGGTCCGGAGACCATCCTGTTCTCGGCCGGCAGCACCAGGTACATGGGCAAGACGCTGGCCGACGTGGCCAAGGCCTCGAATGCCGATCCGGTGGATGCCGCCATCGCCGTGCTGCGCGACGGCGACCTGATGATCGCCTCGTTCAACCAGAGCGACGACGACGTGCGCGCGTTCATGAAGCGGCCGTGGGTCATGACCTCGTCCGACTCCTCGCTGGGCCATCCGCGCGCCTACGGCACCTTCGCGCGCAAGTACGACCAGTACGTGGTGAAGGAACACACGATCTCGATGGGCCAGTTCATCCGCAGCAGCTCGTCGCTGACCGCGGACACGCTGGGGCTCCGACAGCGCGGGCACCTGCGGCCGGGCTACTACGCCGACGTGGTCGTGTTCGACCCCGCACGCTATGCCGCCAGGGCCACCTACACGCAGCCGGCACTGCTGTCGGAAGGCGTGGTCGCGGTGCTGGTGAACGGCCGCCTGGCGGTGGATGCCGGCAAGCCCACGGGCGTGGGCGCGGGCCAGCCGCTGCTGCGCACGCCGAAGGCCGGCAGCTGCACCTGAGGCGGCTCAGCTCTTCTTCAGATGCCGCCGCTGGTCGTAGGTCGGCTGCGGCGGCAGGTCGGCCAGGTGCCGCGTGTCGGCCCAGTCGAGAATTTCGATGGCATCGGGCATGGCGGGATCGGCAATGCGGATGCGGTTGAAGCCCGCGTTGGGAATGTCGCTCTGGCGCGGCCCGCTCAGGCTGAGCCCGCGCGCGGTGCGCCACACCATGTCGAGCACGCCGCCGTGCGTGACGACCACCAGCCGCTGCCCCCGGTGCGCAGCAGCCAGTGCGCCGATGGCCGCGACGATGCGGGTGTGGAATTCGCGCGCCGTCTCGCCTTCGGGCATGGCGTGGTCCTCGCGGAACTCCAGCCATTGCTCCCAGGCACGCGGATGCAGCGCCTGGATCTCGTCGGCCCGCATGCCTTCGACGATGCCGAAGTACTGCTCGCGCAAGCCCGCCGACGTGACCACCGGCAGCGACAGCTGCAGCGCGGCCGGCGCGGCGGTCTGCTGCGCGCGCATGAGGTCGCTGCTGATGATGTGCTGCGCGGTCTCGCCCGCCAGGCGCAGTCCGAGGCGGCGCGCCTGCTCGTGGCCGATGTCGTTGAGCGGCACGTCGGCATGCCCCTGGAAGCGCAGCTCGCGGTTCCAGGCGGTCTCGCCGTGGCGGATCAGGATGAGTTCGGTCGCGGAGTCGGGTGGAGGCATGGGCATGGAGTGCCCATTCTCCACTGCGTGCGTGACGCTCGGGGACCTGGGTGGCTGCATCTGTTGCAGGGCCGCCACCTGCAACTCGAACAGCGCCGCGCTCGCCGCGCCGGCGATGGCGCAAAATCCGGCCATGCCCCACCTTGTCCTGCTGCCCGGCCTTGCCTGCGACGAGCGCATCTGGGAGGCCCAGATTCCCGCGCTCGCGCCCCTGTTCGAAACGCGCGTGAGCGACGCCCACATGCGGCACGACACCATCGAAGCCATGGCCGCGGCCGTGCTGCGCGAGAACCCCGGCCCGCTGCTGCTCTGCGGCGCGTCGATGGGCGGCATGGTCGCGATGGAAGCTGCGCGGCAGGCGCCGGATCGCATCGCGGGGCTCGCACTGCTGGGCACCAACGCACGGCCCGAGGCGCCCGAGATGTACGAACTGCGCGAAAGCGCGATCGAACTGTTCGAGCGCGGCGAGCTGCGCGACGTGATCGAGCCCAACGTCGTGTTTGCGTTCCACCCGGCACAGGCCGCCGATGAGGCGCTGGTGCAGCGCTACGTCGACATCGTGCTGGACGCCGGCACGCAGCAGCTCATCACCCAGAACCGCGCGGTGATGCGGCGCCCCGACGCACGCACCCACCTGCCCTCTCTGCGAGCGCCGGTGCTGCTGGTCTGCGGCGACACGGACCGGCTGACCCCGCCCGACTGCACGCGCGAGATCGCGGCGCTGGTGCCGCATGCCGAGGTGGTGTGGGTGGCGCAATGCGGCCACATGCTGACGATGGAGAAGCCCGCTTTCGTCAATGCGGCGCTGCTCGCCTGGCTCGCTCAGTGGAGCTGACCGCCGGTTTCGGCCACGTCCTTTTCAACGGCCAGCGCTGTGGCGACCGCGATGCGCAGCCCCTCGACCATGGTGGCGAGCGACATGCTCGGCGCGCCGGGAAAACGCGCGGCCTGCTCGGGCAGGTAGGGAATGTGGATGAAGCCGCCGCGCAGCCCGGCCGCCGGATGCGTGGCGATGCGGTGCATCAGGCCGTAGAAGAGATGGTTGCAGACGAAGGTGCCGGCCGTGTTCGAGACCGACGCCGGAATGCCGGCCGCGCGCAGGTCGCGCACCATGGCCTTGATCGGCAGCGTCGAGAAATACGCCGCAGGCGCACCAGGCACCACGGGCACGTCGATGGGCTGCCGGCCCGCGTTGTCGGCAATGCGGCCGTCGTCGATGTTGATGGCCACCCGCTCGGGCGTGATCTCGGCGCGGCCGCCGGCCTGTCCGATGCACAGCACCAGCCGGGGCTGCAGCTCGTCCATCGCACTGGCCAGCGCCTCGATGGCCTGGCCGAACACGCAGGGCATCTGGCGCGCATGCACGGCAGCACGGCCGCACTTCCAGCCGTCGAGTGCGCGCGCGGCTTCCCATGAGGGATTGAGGGCTTCGCGGTCGAAAGGATCGAACCCGGTCAGCAGGACATTGGTTCGCTGTGCCACGGCTTGAACAGAGAGGGCGCTCAGGCGGTCGCGCGAACTGCGATGCCCTCTTGCTGCAGGCGGTCGCGGATGCGGCGCGCAAAAGCCAGCGCGTGGGCGCCGTCGCCATGCAGGCACACGGTCTGGGCATTGACCGGCACGATGCTGCCGTCGATGGCCGTCACCTTGCGGTCGCGCACCAGCGAAAGCGTCTGGGCCAGCGACTGTTCTTCGTCCTCGATCAGCGCGCCGGGCTGGCTGCGCGGCACCAGGCTGCCGTCGGGCATGTAGCCGCGATCGGCAAACACCTCTTCGACGGGCGTGAGGCCGGCGCGGCGCGCGGCGTCGATCATGCCGCTGCCCGCGAGGCCGAAGAACCGCAGCGAAGGGTCGAAACGCCGCACCGCTTCGCAGAGCGCGTCGGCGAGTTCGGGCTCCTTCACCGCCTGGTTGTAGAGCTGCCCGTGCGCCTTCACGTGCGAGAGCTGGCCGCCTTCGGCCTTGGCGATCGCGGCCAGCGCGCCGACCTGGTAGAGCACGTTGGCCACGATCTCGTCGGGGGGCAGGTGCATGGTGCTGCGGCCGAAGTTCTCGCGGTCGGGAAAGCTCGGATGGGCGCCGATGGCCACGCCGTGCTCGATGGCCCAGCGCACGCATTGCCGCATGGTCTTGGGGTCGCCGGCATGCCAGCCGCATGCGATGTTGGCCGAGCTCACGAGGCCGAGCAGTGCTTCGTCGCTGCCGGCGCCTTCGCCGAGGTCGGCATTCAGGTCGATTTGCATAGAGCTTTGTTCCTTCGTCAAGGCGGACTGGCGCGCCAGGACAAGCCCGCGCGCCAGCTGCTCGCACAGTCTATGCCGGTCTCGGCCAGCCCGCTGCCGCGAGCCCTTGCGCCACCTGCGCGAGATAGCGCTGCTGCTCGGCCCACGCCTCGAGCGCTGCGGCCATGTCGACCTGCACCAGCCGCAGCCGGCCATCCAGCGGCGCCTGCGCGAGCTTCCACAGGTCGGCGCGGATCACCACGCCGATGCGCGGATAGCCGCCGGTGGTCTGCGCGTCGCCCATCAGGATGATCGGCTGGCCCGAGGGCGGCACCTGGATCGTGCCGGGAATGACGCCCGACGAGAGCATGTCGGCGCTGCGCCTGCGCTTGAGCTCGGCGCCCGCGAGCCGGCTTCCCATGCGGTTGCTCTGCGCGGTGATGCGCCAGCGCTCGCTCCAGAGCAGCGCGTGCGAAGCCACGGTGAACTGGTCGAACTCGGGGCCGGGCAGGACGCGCAGGGCGATGGCCGAATCGCTTTCCTCGAGGCCCCAGTCCGGACCGCGCAGGCCGAACGGACGCCGGGCGAGCTGGGCGGCATCGAGCGGCGTGGCGCCCAGCGGGAGCCGGTCGCCCTTGCGCAGCGCGCGCCCCTGGTGGCCGCCGAAGCCGGCCTTCAGGTCGGTGCTGCGCGAGCCGAGCACCGGCGGCACGTCGATGCCGCCCGCCACCGCGAGCCAGCTGCGCAAGCCGGCCTTCTTGGCGCCGGCTGCGTTGGCGCCCGCGAGCTTGAGCGTTTGCCCGGCAGCGACAGGCATGCTCCAGCAGGGCCAGAGCGGCGCGCCGTCGAGCCGCGCGCCGAAGCCGTCGCCCACCAGCGCGATCCGGGTGGCGGTTTCGAAGCGGATCTCGCAACCGCCCATGGTGAGCTCGAGGCCGGCCGCGCCGTCGGCATTGCCGACCAGCCGGTTCGCCAGCGTGAGCGCCAGCACGTCGAGCGCACCGCCGGGGCAGATGCCGAGCTGGCGGTGCCCATGCCGCCCCAGGTCCTGCACCGAGGCCAGCATGCCGGGCTTCTGCACCAGCATCATGCCTGCACGCTTTCGACGACGAAGCGGACGTGGTCGCCCGGCCGCAGCAGGGTGGGCGGCTCGGCCGACGGATCGAAGAGTTCGAGCGAGGTGCGGCCGATCAGCTGCCAGCCGCCGGGCGACACCAGCGGATAGATGCCGGTCTGCTCACCGCCGATGCCGACTGACCGCGCAGGCACCGCCGTGCGCGGTTCGGCGCGGCGCGGCGTGGCAAGCTCGGGCGGCAGCCCGCCCATGAAGGCGAAGCCGGGCAGGAAGCCGAGCAGGTAGACCACGTAGTCGGCCCCGCTGTGGCGCCGCACCACCTCGGCCGGCGTGAGCCCGGTGTGGGCCGCGACATCGGCCAGGTCAGGCCCGTGCTCGCCGCCATAGGCCACCGGAATCTCCACCCTGCGGCCCTCGACGGCCGTGGCCGCGAGCCGCGGCCAGGCCTCGTTCACGTGCGCCATCAGCGCCTCGATATCGATCGCGGTCGGATCGAAGGTCAGCGTGAGGTTGTTCATGCCCGGCAGCACCTCGCCCACGCCGGCCCATTGCCGCACCTCGGCGCCCAGCGCCCAGATCTGCTGCTGCTGCGCCAGCGTGGCGGGCGGCGGCAGCTCGCAAAGCAGCGCCGCATCGCCCAGCGGATGCAGGCGCGGCAAGGGAAACCGGCTACTCACGGCCGAGGCTGCGCACCTTGGCTGCGAGCTGCTTCTCCACGTCGGGCGAAACAAACTTGTGGACCTCGCCGCCGAGCATGGCGATCTCGCGCACGAAGGTGCTCGAGATGAACTGGTACTTGTCGCTGGGCGTGAGGAACACGGTTTCGACGTCGGGCATCAGCGAGCGGTTCATGCCCGCGAGCTGGAACTCGTAGTCGAAGTCGGTCACGGCGCGCAGGCCGCGCACCATCGCCTTGCCGCCGCGCGCCACCACGAAGTCGCGCAGCAGGCCCGAGAAGCTCTCGACCGTGACCTGGTCGCTGTAGGGCTTCACGGCCTCGCGCGCCATCTCGATGCGCTCCTGCAGGCTGAACAGCGCCTTCTTGTGATGGCCCGCCGCCACCGCGACGATGACCTTGGAGAAAAGCTGGGTTGCACGCCGCACCACGTCCTCGTGGCCGAGGGTGATGGGATCGAAAGTGCCGGGATAAACCGCGATCACGTTGCTGGCCATGGTTGCTTCTTCCTCATGCAGCCGGTGCGGCTTGTTCGGCGGATTATGCAGTCCCGTTTGCGGCCTGCCTCAGCAAGTGCGCATGCACGGCCCCGGCCTTGAGGTAACGAAAACCTACAAGGCCGAGCGTGGCCAGCTCCTCGTCGCTCCAGCGACGCGGTGCCTCCAGGTAGATCGCGCCCCCGGCTTTCACGGCACGCGCGGCGGCGCGCAACGCGGGTTCGTAGAGGGCGGTGCTGTCGAAAGGCGGGTCGAGAAAGACCGCATCCAGGCTGCCCGCGGGCGCGCGCTCGAGCGCGGTGAGCCCGCTGCCGCGCTCGATGCGCACGGCCTCGGCCGAAAGCTTGGCCTTGGCGGCCTGCAGCTGGGCCGCCAGCGCGGCGTCCTGCTCGCAGAGCAGCACGCTCGCGGCACCGCGCGACGCGGCCTCCAGGCCGAGCGCGCCGGTGCCCGCGAATGCATCGACGCAATGCCAGCCCGGCAGCTCGCCGCCGCCGGCGCCCGCGATGCTCGCGAGCCAGTTGAACAGCGTCTCGCGTACGCGGTCGGGCGTGGGGCGCAGGCCCGGCTTGTCAGCCACGGAAAGGCGGCTGCGCTTCCACAGGCCGCCGATGATGCGCACCTCGCGCGGCAGCGATTTCGATCTTGGTGATGGCGACGGCGACGGCGTCGAGGGGGAACGCCTGGCGGCTGCGGCTTTCTTCTGGGGCATGCGGCAAGCTTAACGCCGCCGCATGCGAGCTCAGGTGCCAAGCAAGGCCCGACGCGCCAGCAGCGCGGCAAGCAGCAGCATCGTGCCGCCGATCAGCGCGTCGAGCATCTGCCAGGCGCGCGGCCGCGCAAACACCGGTGCCAGCCAGCGCGCACCGAAGCCCAGCGCCGAGAACCACAGCGCGCTCGCCATCGCCGAACCGGCGACGAACCAGGCCTTGAGCGCGCCGCCGTACTGGGCGCCGGTGCTGCCCACGAGCAGCACGGTGTCGAGATAGACATGCGGATTCAGCAGGGTGAAGCCCGCCGCCTGCGCCAGCACCGCGGTGCGCGAGAGCGATGCGCCCTGCGCCTTTGCGTGCAGCGCGCCGGGCTGCCGGGCGCGCCACAGCGCGCGCAGCCCGTAGGCACCCAGGAACAGCGCACCGAGGCCGGCGAGTGCAGTGGCGAATGCGGGCCGCCCCTTCAGTGCCTGCGCCATTCCAGCCACGCCTGCCGTGATCAGGACCGCATCGCTCGCCGCACAGAACAGCACCACGGCGCTCACATGCTCGCGCCGCAGGCCCTGCCGCAGCACATAGGCGTTCTGCGCCCCGATGGCGACGATGAGCACCAGGCTCATCAAGAGCCCGTTGACGAATGCGGCAGAGATTTGTTCGATGACCATAGCGCCAGCTTGCCGCCTCGCTCGTATTAACTCAAACTAAACCTTCTAAGCCATATTCAATTTTTCTAATTCACACGATCATGCTCGACTACGCCGCCCTGAATGCCTTGGCCGCCGTGGTGCGCGAAGGCAGCTTCGAGCGCGCGGCCCGCGCACTGAACGTCACGCCCTCGGCCGTCTCGCAGCGCGTGAAGCTGCTCGAGGAGCGCACGGGCGGCGCGCTGCTGGTGCGCGGCCAGCCCTGCGTCGCAACGGAAGCCGGACGGCAGCTGTGCCGGCACATCGAACGCGTGGGCATGCTGGAGCACGAACTGCGCGAGGCGCTGCCCGCGCTCGGCATGGGCGGCCGAAGCGGCGAGGGGGCCGAGCGCGTCACGGTGCGGGTGGCGGTGAACGCCGACAGCCTGGCCAGCTGGTTCATGGCCGCCGCCGCGGCCTTTGCAAGGCAGGAAGAATCCGCCCTGCTCGACCTGACCGTGGACGACCAGGACCATACCGCCGAGCGCCTGCGAAGCGGCGCGGTGCTGGCGGCCGTCACCGCCCTGGCGCAACCGGTGGCCGGCTGCAACAGCGAGGCGCTGGGCAGCATGCACTACGTGGCCGCCGCGAGCCCGGAGTTCGTCGAGCGTTACTTCGCCAGGGGCGTGGGCGCGCGCACATTGGCCCATGCGCCGAGCCTGGTGTTCGACCGCAAGGACCGGCTGCAGGCACGCTGGGTGCGACGCATCTGCCATCGCAGCATCGAGACGCCGCGGCACTGGCTGCCCTCGGCCCAGGGCTTCGTCGACGCGGCGCGCGCCGGCATGGGCTGGGGGATGCTGCCGGCCAGCATGGCGGCCGAGGCGATGCGCACGGGCGCGCTGGTGGAACTGGTGCCGGGATCGGCGCTGCAGGTGCCGCTCTACTGGCAGCAGGCACGCGCCGCGCCGCAACTGCTCGAGCGCCTCAAGGCCGCGGTGCGCGCGGCCGCTGCAAGCGGCGCGCACGCCCTGCGCTGAAACGCGGCCTTATTTGCCGCCCACCACCACCGTCACCATGCGTTCGGGCTGCAGCTTGCGCGCGAAGGCGGCCCGGACCTCGGCCGCCGTGACCGCGTCCATGCGCGCGGTCCAGGTGTCGAGATAGTCGAGCGGCAGGTCGTGCCAGGCGATGTTGGCCACGTTGCCGATGAGCTTGCGGTTGCTGTCCAGCAAGAGCGGAAAGCCGCCGATCAGGTTGTCCTTCGCGGCCTTGAGCTCGGCGGCGGTCGGGCCTTCGGCCACGAACCTGGCGAGCACGTCGCGCGAGACCTTCACCGCTTCTTCGGCCTGGTCGGGACGCGTCTGGAAGCCCACGCGGAACGCCCCGGCGTCCAGGCCCGGCGCAAAGCCGCTGTAGACGCTGTAGGCCAGGCCGCGCTTCTCGCGCACTTCGTTGGTCAGCCGCGAGACGAAGCCGCCGCCGCCCAGCACGTAGTTGCCGAGCGTGAGCGCGAAATGGTCGGGATCCTTGCGCGGGTAACCGGGCTGGCCGATCAGCACGTGGGCCTGGGCCGAGGCGAACGGAATGCGCTCGTCCTTGGGCGCGGTGAGCGCGGCCACCGGTGCGATCGCCGGGAGCGGCGTGCACGCCTCGGGCCCGGGCAGCCGGGAGAGCAGCGCGGTGGCCATGGCTTCGGCCTCGGCGCGGGTCACGGCGCCCACGATGCTGAGCTTGGCCCGGCACGGCACGATCAGCTCCTGGTAGCGCTGCCGCATCGCGGCGGTGTCGATCTGCGCCAGCGTGGCTTCGGTGACTTCCTGCCCGTAGGGATGGCTGCCGTAGACGGCCTTCGCGAAGGCACGGCCCGCGATGGTCGCCGGCTTGGTGTTGGCCTCTTTCAGCGAGGCATTGATGCGCTCCCGCTCGCGCAGCCAGACGTCGTCGGGAAAGGCCGGCTCGCCGATCTCGCGCGAGGCCAGCGCCACCACCTTGGCCAGCAGCGCCGGATCAGACAGGGTGCGCAGCGAGTAGCTGGCGCGGTCGGTGCCGGCGCTGGTGCCGAACTCGGCGCCCAGGTCGGCCCAGGCTTCGCCGAGCGCGTTTTCGTCGAGCGCGGGCTCGCCGTTCCTGCCGGCGCGCACGCCCTTCTCGACCATGGTCGCGGTCGCGCTGGCCAGGCCGGCCTGGCCTGCCGGATCGCGCCGGCTGCCGGCGTCGAAATCGATCTGCACGTCGACGATGGGCAGCGCCTGGGTCGACACCAGGTAGATCTTGGCGCCGCTCGCGAGCGTCCAGTGCTCGATCGGCAGCGCAGCCTGTGCGGCGTTCAGGCCTGCGAAGGCCGTGGCGGCCGCGAACAGCGCGGAGCGCAGGATTTTTGTCATGGGGGTCATTGAAGAATCCGGGCCTTTCAGCGCAGCTCGTCCTGCGGGGCGGCAAAACCGCGGCCGCGCGGCCTGGCTTCGAGCGGCAGGGGGCGCAGGGTGGCCACGGTGAGCTGGTCGTCGCCGAAGTACTTGCCGGCCACGGCCTGCACCTGGGCCGGGGTCACGGCCTGCAGCTTCGCGACGATGCGCGCGCTGGTGTCCAGCGGCAGCCCCTGCACCCAGTTGCTACCGAGCTCGCGGGCCTGCGCCATCACGGAGTCGCGCTTGTAGGTCTGGCTGGCCACCCACTGCGTCTTGACGCGCGCAAGTTCGGCTTCGCTCACGCCTTCCTTCGCCACGCGCGCCACCTGGGCGCGAAGCGCCGCCTCCACCGCTTCGGCGCTCTTGCCGTGGGCCGGCACGCCCACCAGCGTGAACAGCTGAGGCCCGCGGCCGGCCAGGCCGGAGTAGGCGCCGGCCGAATCGGCCACGCGGTCGGGGCCCTGGGTCAGGGCACGGTCGAGCCGTGCGCCCGTGTAGCCGTCGAGCACGGCCGACAGCACCTCGAGCGCCCACACGTCGCTGTCCGCGGCATCGATGTTCTCCAGCTGCGGAATGCGGAAGGCGAGCGACACGTAGGCCTGCTCGGCCGGCGCCTTGAACTCGATGCGGCGGATGCCGCGCTGCGCCGGCTCGGTGCGCGGCTTGCGCGCGGGCACGGCGCGCGCGGGAATGCGGCCGTAGTACTTCTCGGCCAGCGCGCGCACCTGGGCCACGTCGACGTCGCCCACCACCACCACGGCGGCATTGGCGGGCACGTACCAGCGGCGGAAGAAGGCGCGCGCGTCGTCGGGTGTCATGGCGTCGAGGTCGCTCATCCACCCGACCACCGGGCGGTGGTAGGGCGAGGCCATGAACACGACCGCGTTCTGCTGCTCGCCGAGCAGCGCGCGCGGCTGGTCTTCGGTGCGCAGGCGGCGCTCTTCCTTGACCACCTCGATCTCGCGCTTGAACTCGTCGTCGGACCACTGGTTGTTGGCGAAGCGGTCCGATTCGAGCTTCATGACCTGCTCCAGGCTGCCCACGGGAATCTGCTGGTAGTAGCCGGTGTAGTCGCGCGTGGTGAAGGCGTTCTCCTGGCCGCCCAGCGCCGCCACGCGGCGCGAGAACTCGCCGGGCTTGATGTCCTTGGTGCCCTTGAACATCATGTGCTCGAGCACGTGGGCCACGCCCGAGGTGCCGTCGACCTCGTCGACCGAGCCCACGCGAACCCAGAGCATCTGCACTGCGGTGGGCGCGCGCCGGTCGGGCTGCACCAGCAGCGTCATGCCGTTGGCGAGGGTGAATTGCTGGGGTGCGGATGCGGCCGCGGCAGTGTCGGATGGAGCGGCGGAAACCGGTGTGGACTGGGCCTGCGCAGGCATGGCCCACGGCGCGCAAAGCGCCATTGCCAGCACCGCACCGGACGCAGCACGGCGTGGCGAGGGGTGTTTCATAGAATGGGTCGGATTGTAAAAAGCTCCCGATGTTCAGTTTCTTCAAGAAAAAACCGCCTGCCGAATCCCCGGCCGCGCCGGCGCCCTCACGGGCCGTCGAGCCGGTACCTGCACCCGAGCCCGCGCCTGCGCCCGCTGCCGCACCGGCGCGCTCGGTGTTCTCTCCGTCGAGCTGGTTCGGCTCCAAGCCTGCCGCAGAGGAAGCGGTGCCGCCGCCTGCAGCGCCAGACATGGCGCCCCCGGTCGCGCCCCCTCCGGCGCCAGCCGCGGCGCCGCACCTCGCCCCCGTGCCTGCTGCACCGGTACCCACGCCGGCCGTTCCGACCGTCCCCCCGCCCCCGCCTGCCCTCGCCACCGAGGTCGCCATGCCGGCCGAGCGCAAGGGCTGGTTCGACAAGCTCAAGACCGGCCTACGCAAGACCGGAACCGGCATCCAGGCGGTGTTCGTCAACGCCCAGATCGACGAAGCGCTGTACGAGGAACTCGAATCGGCCCTGCTGATGGCCGATGCCGGCGTCAAGGCCACCGAGTACCTGCTCGAGGACCTGCGCGGCCGCGTCAAGCGCCAGATGGCCACCGACGCGGCGCAAGTGAAGCGGCTGCTGGCCGATGCCATCACCGACCTGCTCCAGCCGCTCGAAAAGCCGCTGGTGATCGGCCAGTTCACGCCGACGGTGATCATGGTGGCGGGCGTCAACGGCGCCGGCAAGACCACCTCGATCGGCAAGCTCACCAAGCACCTGGCCAGCGAGGGTGCCTCGGTGCTGCTGGCGGCGGCCGACACCTTCCGGGCGGCGGCGCGCGAGCAGCTGCTGGTCTGGGCCGACCGCAACACGGTCGAGATCGTGAGCCAGGAAGGCGGCGACCCGTCGGCCGTGAGCTTCGACGCGGTCACGGCGGGCAAGGCGCGCGGCAAGGA
Organism: Variovorax sp. V93; assembly: GCF_041154485.1. Lineage (NCBI taxonomy): Bacteria > Pseudomonadati > Pseudomonadota > Betaproteobacteria > Burkholderiales > Comamonadaceae > Variovorax > Variovorax sp. V93. Next base: position 4,494,870 of record NZ_AP028669.1, read on the forward strand.
CGTGGTACTGGTCGACACCGCAGGCCGGCTGCCGACGCAGCTGCACCTGATGGACGAGCTCAAGAAGATCAAGCGCGTCGTCACCAAGGCCGACGCCAGCGCGCCGCACGAGGTGCTGCTGGTGATCGACGGCAACACCGGGCAGAACGCCCTGGCGCAGGTCAGGGCCTTCGACGAGACCCTGGGCCTCACCGGCCTGGTGGTGACCAAGCTCGACGGCACCGCCAAGGGCGGCGTGCTCTGCGCGATTGCGCGCGAGCGGCCGATTCCGGTCTACTTCATCGGCGTGGGCGAGAAGCTCGAAGACCTCGAGACCTTCAACGCACGCGAGTTCGCCATGGCGCTGCTGGGCTGACGCGCCAGCAGCAGAACGCGCCGCTCAAAAGCCGAAGAGCGAGCGGGTATCGCAGAGAAAGCCGCTGCAGTTGGCGGGCCGGACGTAGAGGGTCCTGATCTGGCCACCCGGCAGCATGTAGTCGCCCACCAGGGCGTTGCCCTTGGCACCTTCGGCATTCGCCTGCGCGATGTAGCCCGCGCTGTTGGCCGCGGGCTGCAGGTTCTGGTAGCTGAACGTGGCCGATTGCGACAGATCTTTCTCGTAGAGCAGCTTCGTGCCGTCCGAAAAGACATAACCGGTCTTGAACCGGAAGCCCTGGGCGCCCTTCGCCTCGAGCTGCGCCAGGAAATCGGCGTCGCTGCCGGGCTGGTCCAGCGCTTCATAGCCGTAGGTGGCGCTGCCTTGCGCGTCCTTTTGAAAGACCAGCACCGTGGCTCCGCCAACCATGTAAGCACCGCCGACGCTGTAGTAGCCGTTGCCGCCCTGCGCATTGATCTGGGCCAGATAGGCGGCGCTGTCGGTGGGTGCCGCCAGCACGGCATAGGTGTAGGTCGATGCCGAGCTGTTGTCCTTGCGGTAGAGCGTGCGGATCTGGCCGCCGACCACATATGGCCCGCCCCACTTAAAACCTCGGGCGCCCTGGGCGTTGAGCTGGGCCTGCAGGTCCGCCACGGAGCCGGTGTCTGGCAGCAGCTCGAAGGCATAGGTGGTTCCGGCGTCCTTCACGTAGGCCTCGACGACTTCCGCACCGGTCGGGCTGGTTGGGAAGGCCAGGCCGCTGAAGAAGCGGAAGGCCCTGGCGCCCTGTGCATTGAGCTGATCGAGAAACGCCGCAGCGTCGGCGGCAGGCGGCAAGGCCTCGTACATGAAGGTGCGGGTGGCCGGGGCGGGCGCCGGTGCTGGTGCGGGCGCTGGGGCTGGTGCGGGCGCTGGGGCCGGTGCGGGCGCCGGAGCCGGCGCGGGTGCGGGAGGCGGCGGAACGCCGTTGCCCCAGCCGATCGGCAATGCGGCACCCCCTCCGCCTCCGCCTCCCCCGCCACCGCAGGCCGCGAGGGCCAGTGTGGCGGCCACTGCGGCCGCAACCGCTGCAAGCTTGAAACGCATTTGGAATCCTCCCTGATCGATGTGTGCGACCCATGGAAGGTATGTCGGGGGGCCTGAGGGCCACCAGTGCCAAAAGTCATGACATTGCCGGCAATTCCTGCCAATTGCCGGCAACGAGCTCGAAAGTACTAAATCCTGCGGCGTTCCGAGCTTGCCGCTGTGACCATCATCCGGAACAGCGAATCGGTGGCCACGGGCTTGAACAGCACGGGAACGCCCGATTCCCGGACACGCTGCAGCCTGTCGGGCGAGGTCTCGCCTGTGATCAGCAGCAACGGGGTCGCGAGCCCGCCTTGTCCTCGGCCGCTCAGGCGCAGGCCGACATCCAGCCCATCGACACCATCGGCCAGGCGGTAGTCGCACATCAACAGGTCGAAGGACCGCCCTTCTCTGCTCGCCTGCTGCAAGGCCGCGGCGGCGGCGGCTTCATCCGCGACGGCGAGCGCGTCGATCGAATGCGAGCGCAGCAGGCCCGTCATGGCTTCCCGGATTTCCGATTCATCGTCCAGCAGCAGCACCCGCGCGGGCAGTGCCGGCGCCGCTCGCCCGGGCCGCTTTTCCTGCCGTGGCGCCGCAGCGTCGGGCGGGAAGTGTCCGGCCAGCGCGCCGGCGCGCGGAGCAACGGCCGGCAGCACGACGCGGAAATGGGTGCCGCGACCCAGCCGCGAATGCATTTGCACCGGATGCCCCAGCAGTTGCGAGAGCCGCTGCACGATCGACAGGCCGATGCCCAGCCCCCGCGAGCGGTCGCGCCCCGGATTGTCGATCTGATAGAACTCCTCGAAGATCCGGCTCGACTGCTCGGGCGCAATGCCGATGCCGGTGTCCCGCACCTCGATCCACACGAACTCCCCTCGTTCGCGGGCCGTCACCGTCACTCCGCCGCGCGCGGTGTACTTGAGGGCGTTGTCCAGCAGGTTGGACAGCATCCGATGCAGCAGCTGGGGGTCGCTGCGCACCCACAAGCCGCTGGCGCGCACGCGCAACTGCAACTGCTTTTGCTCGGCCTGGGCCGAGAAGGTGTGGTTGAGCGGCAGGAACAGGGCATCGAGCTGAACGGCCTGAAGCACGGGCGTGACCACGCCGGCATCCAGCCGGGAGATGTCGAGCATGATGTCGAGCGAGGCGCCCAGCGCATTGACGGCGCGCATCAGGCGCTGCGCATTCACTTCCTCCGGCCGGCCGCGCAGCTCGTTCTCGAGCGCGGCGCCGAACAGCGCGATGGCGTGCAGCGGCTGGCGCAGGTCATGGCTGGCGCTGGCCAGGAAGCGGGTCTTTTCCTGGCTGGCGCGCTCGGTGGCGGCAATCTGCTCCTCCAGCCGCACGGCCAGGGCTTCCTTTTCGAAGCGCAGGACCAGCGAGTCCGCCAGCAGCCTGTGCTCCTGCACGCCGACGCGCAGCATGAGAAAAAGGTAGATCGAGGCAAAGGCCGCGAGAAAGAGATGGATGGAATCGCGCTGCCACGCCAGGGCAACGATCAGCCCGCCCATCATGGGCAGCGTATGGCCGAACAGCGCCGCCTTCAGCGGCCGCAGGGACTGCACGGCCCGGGCACAGTTGCCCATCATCACCACCATCAGCGCGGCGGTGACCGGCAGGTTGCCCGCGGGCACGAAGATCCACGGCGCCAGCGCATCGGCAAACCCGAGCAGGGTCACGATGCGGGTGATCCTGCGCGCCCACCAGGCACTGTCCGCCGCCGGGACCGACGGATTCCAGCGCGGCGTGAAGTACATGCACAGATACAGCGTCAGGTGCAGCACGACGAAGGGCAGCACCATCGGGTCGCCCAGCTGCAGGTACATGAACGCACCGAGCACCAGCACGAAGACGACGCGGGCCAGGAAAGTGGCGTTGTAGTTGAAATAGACCGACGCCACGTGCTCGCGCAGCACGCGCTGGTTCAGCGGCGTGTCGGCCATGCGCGGCGGCTCAACGCAGGCTGCTGATCAGCTGCGCACGCGAACGCACGCCGAACAGCAGCAGGATGGTCGATACATGGTTCTTCACCGTGCCTTCGCTCAGGTTCGCGAGCTGGGCGATCTCCTTGTTCGCCTTGCCGTCGAGCACCCATTGCAGCACCTGCATCTGGCGCGGCGTGAGCTCCTGCCAGGCGCTGGCCTGGGCCGATTCGGCATAGCTGCCGGGCGCCTTCGGCACGGTGGCGGGAGGGGGAGCTTCAGACGCGCCGGGCTCGAGCAGGCCGCAGGCGCGGATGAATCCCACCACCTCCTTCAGGTCCGCCGACTTCGGAAGAAAGGCGCTCGCGCCCAGTGCCACCGCTCCCTGTGCCAGGGAGGTGTTGCCGGTGCCCGACAGCACCACGATGCGGGCCGACGGGTGGCGCAGGCGAAATTCCGCGAGGCCGCTCAGGCCATGGGTATCGGGCAGCGCCAGATCCAGCAGCACCAGGCGGATCGACTCGCGGTGCTTCTCGTACAGCGCCAGCGCCTCGGCCGCGCTGGCGGCCTCGAAGACCTCGATGCCCGCCCCCGACGCAGCGGTCTGCGCCTCGATCAGCGCGCGCACGCCGAGCCGCAGCAGGTCGTGGTCGTCCACCACCAGGATCGCGCCGGGCGGATGCGCGGGGATGCCGCCCTCCAGGGTCGGCGGCAGCGGGTTGGAGGGAGATTCGAGCGAAGCCACGCGGTCGATCTTAGCGACGCGCCCGGCGCGCAACAGTGCACTAAGTCATGGGGTAGCCGCCGTTTCGGGGCAGCGCTTGCTCTTCTTTTCATAGCACTTGCCATCCACTGCGCGCGGGAGCACCATGCGCTACCCGCCGCATCGAACGGCGTTTTGGAGACAAGCATGATGCACACCGCCGATGTCCCGCTGGCAGCGGGCGAGCGCAAGGTCGACCGGCTGCTGGCCCACTATGGCGAAAGCCACCGCCATCCGACCAACGAGCTGATTCACTTCGCCGCGATCCCGGCCATCATGCTGAGTCTCGTCGGCCTGCTGTATGCGCTGCATCCCTGGGCCGCCTACGTCTTCGTGGCCGCGAGCCTGGTCTACTACGCCACCCTGCGCTCCCCTGCCTTCCTGGCCGCCATGCTGGCCGGCACGGCCCTCGTGCTGGCGCTGGTTCATGCCATGGGAAGCCTTGTACTGCCGATTTCCGCCGCCATCTTCGTGGTGGCCTGGATCTTCCAGTTCATCGGCCACAGGATCGAAGGCAGGAAACCTTCTTTCTTCGAAGACATCCAATATCTTTGGGTGGGGCCTCTGTTCGTACTTTCGAAGCTGTTTTTGCGCCTCGGTATCCGCTGGTGATCCCCAGGTCGGACGCCGCCGCAGGCCGGATCGCCGTCCGGCTGACAGCTTTGGCTATCGGTGCGATAGAAACTTAGGGGGAACCCTTGGTTTAGCACTCCCTCTAATCGAGTGCTAATATGCCCAATACAAAGGAGTTTCCCCTGATGACCACGCTGTCTGGAGCCTCTGCCAACCAGCTCGCCGTCGCCAATCCATGGTCGATGGTGCCGCCGCTGGGCAACCTGGATGCTTATATTTCGGCCGCCAACCGCCTGCCGATGCTCACGCTCGAAGAAGAGCAGGGCTTCGCACGCCGTCTGCGCGACCACAACGACCTCGAAGCGGCCGGTGCGCTGATCCTCTCGCACCTGCGCCTCGTGGTGTCCATTTCGCGCCAGTATCTGGGCTACGGATTGCCGCACGGCGACCTGATCCAGGAAGGCAACGTCGGCCTCATGAAGGCCGTGAAGCGCTTCGACCCCGACCAGGGCGTGCGGCTCGTGAGCTACGCCATGCACTGGATCAAGGCCGAGATCCACGAATACATCCTGAAGAACTGGCGCATGGTCAAGGTCGCGACGACCAAGGCCCAGCGCAAGCTGTTCTTCAACCTGCGCTCGATGAAGCAGGGCTTCAAGGCCGACTCGGCTGCGGCCGACAACGGCACGCACCGCGACACGCTGAGCCCCGACGAGGTGTCGCAGATGGCGACCCGGCTCAACGTCAAGCCCGAAGAAGTGCTGGAAATGGAAACCCGCCTGTCGGGCGGCGACGTGCTGCTCGATCCGGGTCCGTCGGACGACGGCGACGAGGCCTTCGGTCCGATCGCCTACCTGGCCGATGCCACGCAGGAGCCGACCGCCCTGCTCGAGTCGCAGCAGCGCGACCGGCTCTCGAGCGACGGCATCGCCACCGCGCTCGAAGCGCTGGACGACCGCAGCCGCCGCATCGTCGAAGAGCGCTGGCTCAAGGTCAACGACGACGGCTCGGGCGGCATGACGCTGCACGACTTGGCGGCGGTGTACGGCGTGAGTGCCGAGCGCATTCGCCAGATCGAAGTCGCGGCCATGAAGAAGATGAAGAAGGCGCTGGCAGATTTCGCCTGAGCCCCGTCCCTGCGCTTCACCCGAACAAGCCCGGCCGCGCGCCGGGCTTTTTTCATGCCTGCTTGGCCAGCGTCCGCAGGGCCCGCCGGGCGATGTAGCGGGTGGCGGGTGTGTCCGACTCGGCCACCCAGCGTGCGCAGAGCCGGTCGACCCACTCCGGCTGCGTCTTGCTCGCGTCGTTGAGCCAGTTGGCCACCGAGTTCTGCACGTAGCGGCTGGCGTCGGCCCGCAAGGGCTCGATGAGCGGCAGCGCGCGCCAGGGTTCAGCCTTGAGCGCATCGATCTGCGCGCACCAGACGCCGCGCGGGCGCGTGAGCTCGCTGGCGAAGCGGCGGATGTTCGGATCGGCGTCGGCCGTCCACGGCTGCAGCAGCGCAAGCGACTCGTCGAGCGAGCCGATGACCGCATCGCGCACCGCCATCCAGGCGATTTCGCGCACGCCGAAGTGCGGGTCGGCGGCAAAGCGCCGCACTGCCCCCAGCTGCGCCGCCAGCGGCAGGCCCGAGAGCGTGACCCACTGCGCGGCCCAGCAGCGCGCGACGTCGCTTGCGTGCGTGGCCAGCCGGTGGGCAACGGCGTCGCGCTCGGCATGCAGCGCCGCCAGGTCGTAGAGCGCCCGCGCAATATGGCCGTGCCGCTGCATCGGCTTGAACGCGCCGAGCATGGCGATGGTGTCGGCCAGCCGTTCGCTCGCCGGATCCAGCCCGATATGGGCCGCCACGCTGCGCGCGAGCTGCGGCAATTCGAGCGCCATGAATTCGTTGAGGTTGACGGTCTCGAGCAGCCCGTCGTTGAGCGCGCGCAGCACCTCGGGCGGGATGAGAGCGATGCGGAAGGCGCCCCGGCGCGCCTTCAGGTGCTCGACGGAGGCCACGGCGACCGCGGCGTCCATGGGAGGCAGATAGGTCACGGCCCGGTCAGGACTTGAGCAGCGCCTTGACGTCCGACACCATGGGCGCCACGCCGGCGCCATAGCGCGCATAAAGCCGCAGCCGGCCATCGGTGTCGTAGACGAAGCTGGCGGCCGAATGGTCCATCGAGTAGCTGGTGGGGGTCTTGCCCTCGACCTTCTTGTAGTAGACCTTGAAGTCCTTGGCGAGCTGGGCGAGCTGGTCGGCCGTGGGAATCAGCGCGACGAAGGCCGGGTCGAATGCGCCCATGTAGGCCTTGAGCACCTCGGGCGTGTCGCGCGCCGGGTCGACCGTGACGAACAGCACCTGCAACTTGTCGCCATCGCTGCCGAGCTGCTGCTTGACCTGCGCCATCTCGGTCATGGTGGTGGGGCAGACATCGGGGCACTGCGCATAGCCGAAGAACAGCACAACCACCTTGCCCTTGAAGTCGGCCAGCGTGCGCAGCTTGCCGTCGGCATCCTTCAGCGAGAAGTCGCGGGCGTAGTCGGCGCCGGTGATGTCGACCGCATTGAAGCTGGGCTTGGCTTCGCTGCAGGCCGAAAGCCCGAGGCCCAGGGTGGCGGCCATGCCGGCCCATCCCGCACCGCCGGCAATCAGTTTCAGGGCATTTCGCTTGTTCATGGGCACGGGCGTCCGATCAGTCAATCAATCAACGGAGGTAATGGTCGACGAGCAGTGCCGCGAACAGCACGCTCAGGTGGATCAGCGAGAACCGGAAGGTCTTGCGCGCCAGCGCATCGGAGTAGTTGCGCCAGAGCGCGAAGGCGTAGCCCGTGAAGCCGATGCTCACGCCCACCGCCACCGCCAGGTAGAGCCAGCCGCTCATGCCGTAGATGAAAGGCATCAGGCAGGCCGCGAACAAGATGAAGGTGTAGAGCAGCACCTGCAGCCGCGTGAACTCGTTGCCGTGCGTGACGGGCAGCATCGGGAGGCCGGCCTTGCGGTAGTCCTCGACGCGGTAGAGCGCCAGCGCCCAGAAATGCGGCGGTGTCCACAGGAAGATGATCAGGAACAGGATCAGCGCCTCGGGGCCCACGTCGCCGGTCATCGCGGCCCAGCCCAGCACCGGCGGCATTGCGCCCGAGGCGCCGCCGATCACGATGTTCTGCGGCGTCAGCGGCTTGAGGATCACGGTGTAGATCACTGCGTAGCCGACGAAGGTGGCAAAGGTCAGCCACATGGTGAGCGGATTGACCTGGAACCACAGCAGCGCCGAACCGGCCGCGCACAGCAGCGCCGAGAACACCAGCGCCTGCAGGTCGCTGAGCTGTCCGCGCGCCGTGGGACGCCAGGCAGTGCGCTTCATCTTGGCGTCGATGCCCTTCTCGACCAGGCAATTGAACGCCGCCGCCGCGCCCGCCACCAGCCAGATGCCGATGCAGGCCAGCGCGGCGCGCTGCACGTCGGCCCACGAGGGCAGCCCGGGCACGGCCAGCACCATGCCGATGAGGGCACAGAAAACGATCAGCTGCACCACGCGCGGCTTGGTCAGCGCATAGAACTGGCGCAGCACATTGGCAGTGCTTGTCTGCTGCACGGAAATCGGCGTGCTCACGCGGCGGCCTCCCTCTGGTTGTTGTGTGGGGCGCCGGGCGCCTTGTCTCTGTCGTGTGCGAAAGCAGCCGCAGCCCCGCGGCGGCTCTCGCACAGCGCCCATGTCAGCACCACGGCCAGCGCCGCAGCGCCCCCGGTGTGCAGGACCGCGGCGAGCAGCGGCCAGCCGAGCAGCACGTTGCCCAGGCCCGTGGCCAGCTGGAGCAGCGCGAGCCCCGCGAGCCAGCGCGCCTGCGGCCGCAGCGGCGGCGTGCGGCGCAGCTGCCACGCGAGCACGCCCAGCGCGGCGAACACGGCGTACGCCATCAGCCGATGCACGTAGTGGATGGCAGTGAGCGCGGAAAAATCGAGCGGCACGCCACTGCCGGTCACGCCCAGGTGACGCCAGATCTCGAAGCCCTGCGCAAAATTCATTGGCGGCCACCAACTGCCCTGGCAGGTCGGGAACTGGGTGCAGGCCAGCACCGCATAGTTGGTGCTGACCCAGCCGCCGAGCGCGATCTGCAGCAGCAGCAGGGCCGAGGTGGCGATCAGCCCGTTGCGCAGCGCGGGCGACACGGCCGTGGGCAGGCGGTCCGCGGCGGCCTGCCGGTAGCGCACCGCCTGGATGCACAGCAGCACCAGCAGCACCACGGCGCCCAGCAGGTGCAGCGTGACGATGGCGGGAAAGAGCTTCCAGGTGACCGTGAGCGCGCCGAACGCGCCCTGCAGGCAGACCCAGGCCAGCGTGAGCGCGGGCCACCAGGCGCTGAGCGTGGCGTGCTCGCCGTCCCCCGGCGCGGGCGGCGCGCGGCGTTGGCGCCGCCGCACGACCCAGGTGGCGCCCGCAAGCACGAGGATCAGCACGCCGACGCCGGTGGCCAGGTAGCGGTGCACCATCTCGACCCAGGCCTTGCTGTGCGTGACCGGACCGGTCGGCTGGGCCGACTGCGCCATGGCGATCTCGTGGCGCGCGCCCACCGGGCTCGCGTTGCCGTAGCAGCCCGGCCAATCGGGGCAGCCCAGGCCCGAATCGGTGAGCCGGGTGAAGGCGCCGAACAGCGTGAGGTCGAAGGTGAGGAACAGCGTCAGCACAGTGAGCGCATGCAGCCGGCGCGCCGGTCCGGCGCCCGCGTTGCGGCGCCACACCCACAGCAGCGGGCCGAGCGCGATCAGCACGCCGGCCGCCATCAGCCAGGCGACGGGGGTGAGGTCGTAGAGCGAGCCGGTGTCCATCATGCGGTGCTAGCGGCCGGGCTCGTCCCAGGAGGCAGAAGCGCGCAGCAGGCGGTCGAGGTCGCGCTTGGCGCGGCTGGCGCCCGCGGCGTCCATGCGGGCCGGAAAACGCATCATCCAGTTGCCCATCGGATCGACCACATACAGGTGCTCGGCCAGCCCATGGCCCGGAACCGGCGCGAGCCACCTGGCGAGCTGCTCGGGCGGCACGCGCAGCACCGTGGCGCCGCGCAGGCCGTTGTCCAGCCGCGCCGGAACGGGCGCCGCATCGCTCACGAGCCAGACGCGGTCGAGCCGGTCTTTCTCGCGGCCCAGGCTTTCGCGCAGCTGGCGCTGCAGGTAGAGCTGCTGTTCGCAGAGCGCGTCGCAGGCCGCATCGGCCACCGCCACCAGCAGCCACTGGCCCTTGAGCGTGGCCAGGTCGACCGGCGCACCGCTGCGGTCCGTTGCCGTGAATGCCGGCAGCGTGCGCTGCGGATCGATGAGTTCGCCGTAGACGCTGCGCCCCTCGGGCCGGATCACGTAGTAGGTGAAGTAGGACGCGATGACGGGCGCGGCGCACATCAGCATCACGGCAATCATCTTCCAGCGCCCGGCCACCGTGCGGCGGCCCTCGGCGCCGTCGAGCGCCTGGTTGGGCGACGGCATCGAGTGCACCGTCAGGCCCAGCGGTTCGTCAGAGGCTGCGTTCATCGCGTGCGCGGCGCCGCGAGCGGCGGTAGGGGGAAATGATTTGGAACCAGACATAGAGGATGACCACGAGGGCCGAAAGCCCGAACCACTGGAATGCATAGCCGTAGTGCTTCTCCAGACCCAGAGCGGGGGCCGGCCAGTCGCGCTGCAACCCCTCGGAAGCGGGGCCGACCTGCTGCAGCGACACATCGGTCCGCAGCGGCAGCTTGGTTTCGGCGCGGAACGCTTCCAGGTCGAGATTCTGCCGGATGGGCGAAGACCCCGCGGATTCCGGTGCCGAGGCCGCCGCAGCCGGCTTGCCGAGTTCGAACAAATGGCCCGGCGGCGGCTCGATCAGGCCCGTGACCTCGACGATGCCCGGCGGCGTCTCGACCGCGCCCAGCTGCGTGCGGTCGTTGAAGTTGCGCTGCACCCAGCCGCGCTGGATCATCACGGCCTGGTCGCTGCCTTCCAGGGCGAACGGCGTCAGCACGTAGAAGCCCGGCACGCCATGCATCTGACGGTTGTCCAGGTAGACCGTCTGGGGCGTCAGCCAGAGGCCGCGCAGCCGCACGGGCCGGTGCAGTTCGCCGGCCGGCGCCTCGAGCGCCAGGAACTCGGCCTGGGCCAGCGGCGGTTTCTGCTTCTGGGCCTCGATCTCGGCCTGCAGCGCCTCTTTCTGCGCGGCGCGCGACAGCTGCCAGCGGCCCAGCGACACTGTGGCGGAAAGGGCCAGCACCGCGGCCAGCGTGACCACCAGGAAGCGGCCCCGCCTGGGCCTCGGGCGGGCGGAATGAAGGGGTTCCGGCGTCACTGGAGTGGATGAGGCGTGCGGCCGATAATCGGGGTCATGAAATATTTCGTCGCCCTGGTTTTCGTGGGCATCTTCGCGAGCCTTGCCTTCGCGCTCTTCTACATGCTGAAAGACGGGCGCAACGGGCGCGCCAAGAGCGGCGGCATGGCGCGCGCGCTCACCTTTCGGATCGGCCTGTCGGTGTTTTTGTTCCTCTGCATGCTGCTGGCCTGGAAATTCGGCTACATCCAGCCCACCGGGCTCCCGCTCGGCAAGTAGATGGTGCTCGTTCCACGAGAACCATGAAAAAGGCGCCTTCCGGCGCCTTTTTTTCTGCATGCCGCGGGGGTCGCTCAAAGCCAGTACACCAGCATGTAGAGGCCGAGCCACACCACGTCGACGAAGTGCCAGTACCAGGCCGCGCCCTCGAAGCCGAAATGGCGCTCCGGCGTGAAGTGGCCGTTCTGCAGGCGCAGCGTGATGAACAGCAGCATCAGCATGCCGATGAACACATGCAGGCCGTGGAAGCCGGTCAGCATGAAGAAGGTCGAGCCGTAGGCACCGGAGCTGAGCTTGAGGTTCAGGTCCGTGTACAGGTGGTGGTACTCGTAGCCCTGCACGCCCAGGAAGAGCACGCCGAGCAGCACGGTGAGCCACATGAAGCGGATGGTCTGGGCACGATGGCCGGCGCGCAGCGCGTGGTGGGCAATGGTAAGCGTCACGCCCGAGCTCAGCAGCAGCGCGGTGTTGATCGTGGGCAGCCAGAACGGGCCGACGGTCTGGAAGGGCTCGACGATGTCGGCCGGCGAACCGGTGGCGCCGGCGGCAACGCTGGGCCAGACGGCCTTGAAGTCGGGCCAGAGCAGTGCGTTGTCGAGGCTGCCGAGTGCCGGCAGCGAATGGGTGCGGGTCCACCACAGCGCGGTGAAGAAGGCGCCGAAGAACATCACTTCGGAGAAGATGAACCAGCTCATGCTCCAGCGGAACGAGAGGTCGATCTTGTGGCCGTACTGGCCGCTTTCGCTTTCGCCGATGGCGGTGCGGAACCAGACGAACAGCGTGGCGAGCCACGCGACCATGCCCGCCAGCAGGGACCAGGCGCCCCATTGGTGGCCGTTGATCCACTGGCCCGCGCCGAGAATCACGAAGAACAGGCCGGTCGCGGCCATGACCGGGTAGGCGGACGGCCCGGGCACAAAGTAGTAGGGCGTGGTGCCGTGGGTGGTTGAACTCATATCAGCTCCTGGCTTTCTTTCTTCTCTCGATTCGATGGGTTCTGGATGTCGTGGGCCATGCGGACCGGGTTCAGGGCGCAACCACGTAGCGCACCAGCAGCACCAGGCCGACGATGAAAACGATGACCGCGGCAAAGGCCACCGCGATGATGTGCAGCGGGTTCAGCTTGGCCAGGTCGTCCTGGTAGGCGCTCTTCTTGCGCACCCCGAAGAACGACCAGCACACGGCCTTCACCGTGTCCCACAGCGTGGCCTTGGGCGGCGTGTTCGGCGCGGTCACGAACGGGGCTCATGGGCAGCATTCGAAACAGCGGCCACCGGCGCCGCGGGCGTCTTGCCGCCGACTTCGAAGAAGGTGTAGGACAGCGTGATGGTCTTCACGTCCCTGGAGATCTTCGGGTCGATCACGAAGGCGACGGGCCACTGCTTCTTCTCGCCCGGGTCGAGCGTGTACTGGTTGAAGCAGAAGCACTCCAGCTTGTTGAAGTACGGCGCGGCCTGCTGCGGCGCATAGCTCGGAATGGCCTGCGCCGCCATGCGGCGGTTCTGCACGTTCTGGAATTCGTAGAGCACGGTGTTGAGCTGGCCGGGGTGCACCTGCATCGTCCGCTCGGCGGGCTTGAAGTCCCAGAGGCCGCCGCGCACGTTGGAGTCGAACTCGACCGTGATCGTGCGCGTGGTGTCGACCTGCGTGTTGTCGGGCACGCGCACGTTCTTGCCGCCGCTCGCGCCGCCCGGCACCTCGAGCTCGTTGAGCGCGAGGATGTTGATGCCGGTCATTTCGCAGATGGCGCGATAGAGCGGCACCAGGGCATAGCCGAACGCGAACATGCCGCAGGTCACCACGGCCAGCTTGCCGACCATGCGGACATTGGCGCGCTTGATGCGTTCACCGAGGCTCATGATGCAGGCGGCTCCGTGGGCTTGTGCTTCAGCGTCCGCCGAACCAGATCATGCGAACCAGGAATCCGAGAAAGAACAGCACGGCAATGGAGGCCAGCGTGAGCCCCATGCGGCGGTTGTTCCTTTTTTGTTCGGGCGTGGTCATCGTGGTCATGCAAGCCGGCGGCCTGGTGCCGTTCAGCCGATCACCTTGGTGGCGGTCGCATCGAGCTTGGGCGGGTTCTCGAAGGTGTGGAAGGGCGCCGGCGACGGCACTTCCCACTCGAGGCCTTCAGCCGCTTCCCAGGGCTTCTGCGCTGCCTTCTCGCCCTTGCCGAGCATGGTCGGCAGCACGATGAAGAAGAAGAAGTACACCTGCGCGAGACCGAAGGCGAACGCACCCACCGAAGCCACCGCGTTGAAGTCGGCGAACTGCATCGGGTAGTCGGCATAGCGGCGCGGCATGCCCGCCAGGCCGAGGAAGTGCATCGGGAAGAAGGTGACGTTGAACGAGATCAGCGACCACCAGAAGTGGATCTTGCCGCGCGTTTCGTTGTACATCACGCCGGTCCACTTGGGTGCCCAGTAGTAGTAGCCCGCGAACATGGCATAGAGCGAACCGGCCACGAGCACGTAGTGGAAGTGGGCCACCACGTAGTAGGTGTCCTGCAGCTGGATGTCGATCGGGGCGATGGCCAGGATGAGGCCGGTGAAACCGCCCATCGTGAACACGAAGATGAAGCCCACCGCGAACAGCATCGGGGTTTCGAAGGTCATCGAGCCCTGCCACATGGTGGCGATCCAGTTGAAGATCTTCACAGCCGTGGGCACTGCGATCAGCATGGTCGCGTACATGAAGAACAACTGGCCCGTGACCGGCATGCCGGTCGTGAACATGTGGTGCGCCCAGACGATGAACGACAGGATCGCGATCGACGAGGTGGCGTACACCATCGAGGCGTAGCCGAACAGCCGCTTGCGCGAGAACGCCGGCACGATCTGGCTGATGATGCCGAAGGCCGGCAAGATCATGATGTAGACCTCGGGGTGACCGAAGAACCAGAAGATGTGCTGGTACATCACCGGGTCGCCGCCGCCGGCGGGGTTGAAGAAGCTGGTGCCGAAGTGGCGGTCGGTCAGCGTCATGGTGATGGCGCCGGCGAGCACGGGCATCACGGCGATCAGCAGGTAGGCGGTGATGAGCCAGGTCCAGCAGAACATCGGCATCTTCATGAGCGTCATGCCGGGGGCGCGCATGTTCAGGATGGTGACGATGATGTTGATCGAGCCCATGATCGACGAGGCGCCCATGATGTGCATCGCGAAGATGCCGGCGTCCATCGAAGGGCCCATCTGCAGCGTGAGCGGTGCGTAGAGCGTCCAGCCCGCGGCGGGCGCGCCGCCGGGCATGAAGAACGAGCCCACGAGCATCAGCGCGGCGGGGATCAGCAGCCAGAAGCTGAAGTTGTTCATGCGCGCGAACGCCATGTCGGATGCGCCGATCTGCAGCGGGATCATCCAGTTCGCGAAGCCGACGAAGGCCGGCATGATGGCGCCGAACACCATGATCAGGCCGTGCATGGTGGTGAACTGGTTGAACAGTTCGGGGTTCACCAGTTGCAGGCCGGGCTGGAACAGCTCGGCGCGGATCAGCAGCGCAAGCACGCCGCCAACCATCAGCATGGTGAAGCTGAACAGCAGGTAGAGCGTGCCGATGTCCTTGTGGTTGGTGGCAAACACCCAGCGGCGCCAGCCGGTGGGCGCTGCGTGGTGCTCGTCGTGTGCGTGGCCGTCGTGGGCGTGACCGTGGGGGTCGAGGACTGCACTCATTTCGTTGTTCCTTGCAATTTCTTCGTCGCGGGGCGCTTGGGCACGGTCACTTGCCGCGCAGGGCCAGAACTTCGGCCGGCTGCACCAGCTGGCCCGTCTTGTTCGACCAGCTGTTCTTGGTGTAGGTGGCGACGGCCGCGAGGTCGGTGTCGCTCAGCTGCTTCCAGGAGGGCATCGCACCGTTGTTCTGGCCGTTGAGCAGCACCATCAGCTGCACCTTGTGGTCCGCATCGAGCACCTTGGGGCTGGCGTCCAGAGGCTTGATCGGGCCGGCGCCCTTGCCGTTGGCCTGATGGCAGGCCGCGCAGTTGGCAGCATAGACCTTCTCGCCGCGCGTCAGCATCTCGGGCAGGGCCCAGACCTTGCCTGGATCGTCGAGCTTGGCCGCGGCTTCCTTGCGCTTGCCATCGACCCAGGCCGTGTAGTCGGCAGCCGAGACCACCTTCACGTGGATCGGCATGTAGGCGTGTTCCTTGCCGCAGAGTTCCTGGCACTGGCCGTAGTAGTCGCCCACGGTCTCGGCGCGGAACCAGGTGTCGCGCACGAAGCCGGGAATCGCGTCCTGCTTGATGCCCA
Source organism: Variovorax sp. V93 (assembly GCF_041154485.1). Classification (NCBI taxonomy): domain Bacteria; kingdom Pseudomonadati; phylum Pseudomonadota; class Betaproteobacteria; order Burkholderiales; family Comamonadaceae; genus Variovorax; species Variovorax sp. V93. The sequence continues at coordinate 4,510,346 of NZ_AP028669.1, forward strand.
GCTGGGGCACGGCAAACGCGTGGATCACGTCGTTGGCAGTGGTGATGATGCGGACCTTCTTCTGGACCGGCACCACCAGCGGGTTGTCGACCTTGAAGAGGTAGTCGTCGGGCATGGCACCCTTGGCGCCGGCGTCGGACATGGCGCGCTGCGAGCTGTCGAGCGTGGAGATGAAGGCCAGGCCCTCGCCTTCGCCGTTCAGGTAGTCGTAGCCCCACTTCCACTGGTAGCCGGTGGTCTTGATGGTGAGGTCGGCGTTGGTGGTGTCCTTCTGGGCCACCAGTACCTTGGTGGCGGGCAGCGCCATCACGATCACGATGATGAAGGGCACGATGGTCCAGATGACCTCGACCACCACCGATTCATGGAAGTTGGCCGCCTTGTGGCCGACCGACTTGCGGTGCTTCCATATCGAATAGAACATGACCGCGAACACGGCAACGAAGATGACCGTGCACAGGATCATCATCACCGTATGCAGGAAATGCTGTTCCTGCGCAATCTTGGTGACGCCCAGCGGAAGATTCAGCTGGCGCACCGACGGACCGCCGGGCAGATCGTTGACTGCGTGCGCCGCGCCGCTGAAAGCCGCGCCGGCCGCCAGCAACAGATTCGCCGGCCTGTACTTATTGCGCCAAATGCTCTTCATCGTGTTCACGTTTCTTCAATTTTTTTCAACAAACCCAACCGTGCAGCGCCGCGCGAGCCCTCAGGCGCCACGCAACGCCATGCGAATCTCGCGCGCCAATGCGGCTCGCAACTCCGGGCGTACATAGCGCCCCACCCTGACCGATCGACCCTGACCCGAGACCTCGATCAGCGAACGATCGCTGGCCTGCGGTTCGATCCGCACCTGGTGCGGCAGAAATTCCGTGCGCTCGTAGTCTCCACCGTTCTCGAGCTCCACCACCAGCCGGCCGCCCTGCAGCGCAATCCGTTCTCCATCGGTTGCGTGCCGTGCGTACAGCATGAACGCGAAACCCACCGCGGCCAGTTCGAGCCAGGCAAAAGGCAGAACCAGCGGCGCACCGAGCATCCAGAAGACCGCGCCGATACCGAGCGATACCACGCACAGCGAGGCGTAGAGCCAGCCCAGCTGGCTCGGCGTCACCGAGCAGTTGCGCTTCAGGAACCAGTGGATGTTCTGGCCTGAAACGGTGGCAAAACGAAACACGGAATTCGACACGGGCGAGTTCAGCAAATCGGTGCGTCGACGGCTGCCCAACCCCTTGTCTCCACAGGATCGGACAGACCTCGTTCGCGGAACACTACCCGCGAGTTTCACGCAACGGCGGATTGTAGCGGGTAGACACAGGCGCCCAGTCGCGGATGCGCAGCTGGCCGGGCGCGCCGGTCAGGCGCCGGGCCGTCCGCGCTGCAGCATCGAACGCATCTCGCGCAGCGACACCGCGCTCTCGGCGGAAAGCGCCACGCGCGGCGCGGGCTTGAAGGCATGGCCGTAGATGACCTCGAAGGTCAGCGCGATGCGCCCGCCGCCCTCCTGCGCCGGCGCCAGCTCGGGCAGCGCATGCTTGAGCGCCCGGTGCCATGCCTTGCCGCGCAGCGCCGGGAAGCGCGCCGGATGCAGGTTGCGCCCGAGCGTGCGCAGTTCGGACAGCGCCGCCTCGGGCGTGGCCCAGGTGAGCACGATGCGCTCCATGTCCATCACCGGCTCGGCGAAGCCGGCATGCACCAGCATGTCGCCCCAGTCGTGCATGTCGGTGTATTCGTGGCCCGCGGCCGGCCAGCCCAGGCGCGTGTGCAGTGCCCGCAGCTCGCGGACCGTGTCGGGGCCCAGGCACGAGAACATCAGGAAGCCGTCGGTCGCCACCAGCCGGTGCCAGCGCGCGATGAGCGCCTCGGGGTCGGCCGCCATGTGCAGCGACATGTTGGCCCAGAGCAGGTCCACGCCGTCTTCGGGCGGTGCGTCGAAGCGCAGCTTGCTGCCCTGCCAGCGGCGCGCACTCCACCAGGGCGCGGCCAGCGCCTCGCCGGCCGCGGCGGCCAGGTTCGCCTCGGGTTCGATCACGAAGCAGGCGGCTTCGCGGTAGCGCCGGGCCACCAGCTCGTGCGCCTCGAGGCCGCCGCGCAGCGGCGCCCAGTCGGCCCAGGTGCGCGGCTGCGCCTTGATCCATTGCAGCCGGTCTTCCATGCGGCGGCCGATTTCCTCGTGCAGCCAGGGCGAGCCGTCGGCAGGCGCGAGCTGGCTCCAGCGCGCGGCCGCCGTGGGATCGATGGTCGGCGGTCTTCTTGCGGGGTCGGTGGCCATGGGGCCGTGAGTATATTGAGCCCATGTTCAGCCGTTGGGCCGACCGGCCTTTGACCTCTCTGCTCGCACGGCTGCCCAGCCAGTGCGAGGTGTGCCGCGCATGGCCTTCGCGGCGCGTCTGCGATGCCTGCGTGGCGCGCTTCGCGCCGCCGGCCGCGCGCTGCGGCAGCTGCGCCCTGCCGGTGCCGGAGGGCGTGGCCCGGTGCAGCGAATGCCTGCGCGATCCGCCGCCGCTCGACGCCTGCTTCGCAGCCTGCGCCTATGTGTGGCCCTGGCCCGATTGCATTGCTCAATTCAAGTTCCATGGCGAGGCCGGCTGGGCCGGACCGCTCGCCACGCTGATGCGCAGCGTGCCGTGGGTGGAGCCGGCGCTGGAACAGTGCGACCGGGTGCTGCCCATGCCGATGGCGCCGGCCCGGCTGCGCGAGCGCGGCTTCAACCAGGCGCTCGAACTGGCGCGCCGGCTCGCGCCCGGCAAGACCGACGCGGCGCTGCTCCTGCGCACCCGCGAGACGCCGGCGCAGAGCGGTCTCGCGCGCGCCGAGCGCCTGCGCAACCTGCGCGGCGCCTTCGCGGTGGAGCCCTTGCGCGCCCACGAGCTGCAAGGCCGGCGCGTGGTGCTGGTCGACGACGTGATGACCAGCGGCGCCTCGCTGTTCGCGGCCGCCGCGGCGCTGCGGCTGGCGGGCGCGGCGCATGTCGCGGCCATCGTGTTCGCGCGCACCGATCCGCCGCATTGAGCACCGCGACAATCGGCGCATGTTCCATATCGTCCTGGTCCAGCCCGAAATCCCGCCGAACACGGGCAATGTGATCCGCCTTGCCGCCAACACCGGCTGCACGCTCCACCTGGTCGAGCCGCTGGGTTTCTCGATGGACGACCGCCTGCTGCGCCGCGCCGGGCTCGACTATCACGAATATGCCGAAGTGAAGCGCCACGCCGGCTGGCAGGCGCTGCTCGAGGCCGAGCGGCCGGCCGCCGAGCGCATGTTCGCGCTCACCACGCGCGGCACGCGGGCCGTGCACGATGTGCGCTTCCAGCCGGGCGACTGGCTGGTGTTCGGCTCGGAAACCAGCGGCCTGCCGCCCGCGGTGCGCGAGGGCTTTGCCGAACCGCAGCGCCTGCGGCTGCCGATGCGCGAGGGGCAGCGCAGCCTGAATCTCTCGAACGCCGTGGCGGTGACCGTCTTCGAGGCCTGGCGCCAGAACGGCTTCGGCTGAGCCGAGCCTCAGCGGTAGCGGCGCACCACCGATTCGGCCACGCAGGCCGGCTTGGCCACGCCTTCGAGTTCGATCGTGGCTTCCCAGGTCATCTGGATGCCGTCGTCGGCGATCGGCTCCGCCGTGAGCAGCTTCATGCGCGCGCGCAGCCGCTTGCCCACCGGCACCGGCGACATGAAGCGCACCCGGTTCAGGCCGTAGTTCACGCCCATGCGCGATTCGACCACCTCGAGCGCCGTCTCGAAGAAGCGCGGCAGCAGCGACAGCGTCAGGAAGCCATGGGCGATCGGCCCGCCGAAGGGCCCGGCCTTGGCGCGCTCGATGTCGACATGGATCCACTGGTGGTCGCCCGTGGCCTCGGCGAACTGGTTCACCTGCTCTTGCGTGATGGCGATCCAGTCGCTCACGGCAACTTCCTGGCCGACGCAGGCCGCAAGATCCTGAAGCGTCTGGAATGTCTTTTTGGTCATGCGGGGCATTCTGGCGCCAAGGCCGGCGGCCTGGCTGTCGGCCTTGCGACAGCCACGGTCCTCAGCCTTCCAGCCAGTCGCAGATCGGCTGCCACTGCGCCAGGTCGCGCTGCACCCGGCCCGGCGCGATGTCGAACAGCGTGAGCCCGCGCGCCGCGAGCTGCACGTAGTTCTGCGTGTCGCGCAGTTCGCCCAGCACCGGCACGCCGAGGCTGGCGATGAACTCGTGCAGCCGGTCGGCCGCCAGGGTGCGGGCGTTCACGCGCATGCCCACGAGGCTGACCCTCGTCTTTTCGGCGCGGCGCTGCTCCTTGAGCCGGTCGAGGAAGTCGCGCGTGGCGTAGATGTCGAAGATGCTCGGCTGCAGCGGCACGATCACCCGGTCGGCCAGCGCCAGCACCTCCTTGAAGCGCCAGCCGTGCAGGCCGGCGGGAGTGTCGAGCACGGCATGCGTGGTGCCGCGCGGCGGCCGCACCACGACGCTGTCGCCGGTGGCTTCCCAGGTGGCGATGGGGCGCGCCTGCGGCGGGCGCAGGCCGAGCCAGAGGCGCGAGGACTGCTGGCGGTCCACGTCGCCCAGCATCACCGCATGGCCGCGGCTCGCAAAGTAGCCCGCAATGTTCGTTGCGAGCGTCGATTTGCCTACGCCGCCCTTGGGATTGGCGACCAGAACCACCGGCATAGCATCTCCTCCAGAGCTGGAAACCCCCGCATCGTAGCGACACGGGATGCGCCCGGCCCCGGCAAGCGCCAAACCTGCGCTATGTTCGCGGCATGACGACAACAACATCGGCCGCCGGCGACACCGGCGGCATCTACGTGCTCGCGGCCCATCCGCACTGGCGCGACTCGCGCGTGAACCGGCGCATGCTGGCCGCCGCGCGCGGCGTGCCGGGGGTCGAGGTGAACGACCTCTACGGCAGCTACCCCGACTTCGCGATCGACGTCGAGGCCGAACACGCCCGGCTCGCCAGGGCCAGCCTGGTGGTGCTGCTGCATCCTATCCAGTGGTATTCGATGCCGGCGCTGCAGAAACTCTGGCTCGACGACGTGCTCAGCTACGGATGGGCCTACGGTCCTGGGGGCACGGCCCTGCAGGGCAAGGACTGCTGGCTGGTCGCCACCACGGGCAGCCCCGAGCCGAGCTACCACCCCCAGAGCTACCACCGCTATTTCTTCGACGCCTTTCTGCCGCCCTACGAGCAGACCGCGGCGCTGTGCGGCATGCGCTTCCTGCCGCCGCTGGTCTTGCACGGCGCACGCAGCGCCGCCGAGGACGAGGTGGCGGCGCACGTCGACGTGTTCGCCCAGCGGCTCGGCAGCTATCCCCAATGGCCCGAACTCGAGGAGCTCGAAGCCTGCGTGGCCTGCCCGGTGCCCGAAACCGACCGCCCGGCCGAAGCCGAAGAACAGAACGACGAAAAAGGCATGGCCTGAGCATGGAACACGCACCCGCCTGGCTGACCAACAGCCTGATCTACCTGGGCGCCGCCGTGCTGGTGGTGCCGCTGTCCAAGGCGCTGGGCCTGGGCTCGATCATCGGCTACCTCGTGGCCGGCATCGCGATCGGCCCCTGGGGGCTCGGGCTCGTCTCCAGCGTGGAAGACGTGCTGCATTTCGCCGAGTTCGGCGTGGTGCTGATGCTGTTTCTGGTGGGCCTGGAGCTCGAACCCAAGCGCCTGTGGAACCTGCGCCGGCCGATCTTCGGCTGGGGCACCGCGCAGGTGCTGAGCTGCGCGCTGGCGCTGTTCGCCGTCGGCTTTGCCGCGGGCGTGGCATGGCGCGTGGCGCTGGTGGCGGCGCTCGGCCTGGCGCTGTCTTCCACGGCGATTGCGCTGCAGGTGCTGGGCGAGCGCAACCTGCTGAAGACGCCGAGCGGCCAGGCGGGCTTCTCGATCCTGCTGTTCCAGGACGTGGCGGCCATCCCGATCCTCGCGCTGCTGCCGCTGCTGGCGGGCGCCACGGCGGCCGAACAGTCGCTCAGCGGGCTGGACCGCACGCTCGAGGGCCTGAAGATCGTCGGCGTGATCGCCGGCATCATCCTCGGCGGCCGGCTGGCCCTGCGGCCGCTGCTGCGCTGGATCGCGCGCAGCGACACACCCGAGATCTTCACCGCCGCGGCGCTGCTGCTGGTGGTGGCCATCGCCGCGCTGATGCAGTTCGTGGGCCTGTCGATGGCGCTGGGCGCCTTCCTTGCCGGCGTGCTGCTGGCCGAGAGCGAATACCGGCGCGAGCTCGAGACCGACATCGAACCCTTCAAGGGCCTGCTGCTGGGCCTGTTCTTCATTGCCGTGGGCATGTCGATCGACTTCGGCGTGCTGATCGCGAGTCCCGGGCTGATGGCACTGCTGGTGGTCGGCTTCATGGCCATCAAGCTGGCCGTGATCTACGCGCTGGCCAAGGCCATGGGCCTGGCCTACCAGGAGCGGCCGGTGTTCACGCTGCTGCTGGCGCAGGGCGGCGAGTTCGCGTTCGTGGTGTTCCAGGCGGCGGGGCCCGACGTGCTGCCGCCCGAGACCACCTCGCTTTTGATCGGCGCGGTGGCGCTGTCGATGCTGCTGTCGCCGCTCCTGCTGGTGCTGCTCGACAAGTTCGTGCTGCCGCGCTACAGCCGCAGCAACGGCACGCAGCTGGAAGAAATCTCGGAGCAGCAGGACGCCAAGGTGCTGATCTGCGGCTTCGGGCGCTATGGCCAGATCGTGGGCCGCATGCTGATGTCGCAGGGCCTGCGCGTGACGGTGCTCGACCACGACGCCGACACCGTCGAAGGCCTGCGCCAGTTCGGCTTCCGCGTGTTCTATGGCGACGCGACGCGGCTCGACCTGCTGCGCACCGCGGGTGCCGGCACGGCCAAGGCCATCGTGGTGGCGGTGGACGACATCGAGCAGTCGCTGGAGATCGTCGACCTCGTGAAGGAGCACTTTCCGAAGGCCCGCATCATCGCGCGGGCCCGCAACGTGAACCACCTCTTCCAGCTGCGCGACCGCGGCGTGATGGATGTGGAGCGCGAGGTGTTCGAATCGTCGCTGCGCAGCGCGCGCACCGCGCTCGAGGCGCTGGGCTGGCCGGCGCACGAGGCACGCGAATCGGCCATGCGCTTTCGCCGCCGGAATCTCAGGCTCAGCGACGAGATGTACCCGCACTACAAGGACCGCGCCAAGCTGATTGCGGCCAGCAAGGCCGGCCGCCAGCAGTTCCAGGAACAGATGGCGCGCGAACGCGAGGAACGGCAGCGCCGCTCGGGCATGGACTGGAACCTGCTCGACGAGAAGGAAGAGGCGGACGCGTAGTGCGCCCTTGGCCTGCCCTCCCGGCGCTCAGCCCTCCAGCTTCAGCAGCCTGACCGCATTGCCCTTCAGGATGCCCGGCATCACCTCGGGCTTGAAGCCGGCCGCCTCGAAGTCCTTCATCCAGCGGTCGGGCGTGATCAGCGGATAGTCGCTGCCGAACAGGATGCGGTCCTTCAGCAGCGTGTTGGCGTATTGCACCAGCTGCTTCGGAAAGTACTTGGGGCTCCAGCCCGACAGGTCGATCCAGACGTTCGGCTTGTGCGTGGCCACGCTCAGCGCCTCGTCCTGCCAGGGGAAGCTGGGGTGCGCCATCACGATCTGCATGTCCGGGAAGTCGATGGCCACGTCGTCCAGGTGCATCGGATTGCTGTACTCCAGCCTGAGGCCGCCGCCGCAGCGCATGCCCGAGCCGATGCCGCTGTGGCCGGTGTGGAAGATGGCCGGCAGCTGGTGCTCGGCAATCACCTCGTAGAGCGGCCAGGCCATCTTGTCGTAGGGATGGAAGGCCTGCACCGTCGGGTGGAACTTGAAGCCCTTCACGCCGTGCTCCTCGATGAGCCGGCGCGCCTCGCGCGCACCCATCTTTCCCTTGTGCGGATCGATGCTCGCGAAGGCGATCATCATGTCGCTGTTCTTCTGCGCGGCTTCGGCGATTTCCTCGTTCGGGATGCGGCGGCGGCCCATGTTCGATTCGGCGTCGACCATGAACATCACCAGGCCGATCCTGCGTTCGCGGTAGTAGGCCACGCTCTCGGCAATGGTGGGCCGGCCGCTGGAGCCGAAGTACTTGTCGGCGGCGCGGTCGTATTCCTCGCCGTAGTTGTCGAACGGGTTCCAGCAGCTCACTTCGGCGTGGGTGTGGATGTCGATGGCGATCAGGTTCTGGTGGTCCATGTCGTTGTCTCCAGTACGGGTAAGTCCCTAGGGATCGGGGGGCTCAAGTGCCTTGAATTGATTATTTATCATAACCATAATCCAACTCACACACGAATGCAATCATGACCAATCCCGACCTCCAACTCGACATCCGCGACGACGTGGCCATCGTCCGCCTGACGCGCGGCGCCAAGCGCAACGCGCTTTCGGACGGCCTGATCCTCGCGCTGCGCAACACCTTCGAGACGCTGCCTTCCACGGTGCGCGCCGCGGTGCTCGACGGCGAGGGCCCGCATTTCTGCGCCGGCCTCGACCTGAGCGAGCTGAAGGAGCGCGACGCCGGCCAGGGCATGCAGCATTCGCGGCTGTGGCACGGCGCACTCGACCTGATCCAGCACGGCCCGGTGCCGGTGATCGCGGCGCTGCACGGCGCGGTGGTGGGCGGCGGCCTCGAACTGGCGAGCGCCTGCCACATCCGCGTGGCCGACCGCAGCACCTTCTACGCACTGCCCGAAGGCTCGCGCGGCATCTTCGTGGGCGGCGGCGGCTCGGTGCGCATTCCCAAGCTGATCGGCGTGGCCCGCATGACCGACATGATGATGACTGGCCGCGTCTACAACGCCGAGGACGGCGAGCGTGCCAATTTCGCGCAGTACCTGGTCGACGAGGGCGCGGCCTTCGACAAGGCCTTCGAACTCGCGAAGCGCGTGGCCACCAACGCCCCGCTGACCAACTACGCGCTGATGCATGCGCTGCCGCGCATCGCCGAGCAGTCGGCCGACCACGGCTTCTTCACCGAAGCGCTGATGTCCGGCATCGTGCAGAACGCGCCCGAAGCCAAGGCCCGCGTGCGCGACTTTCTCGAAGGCCGCGGCGCGAAAGTGAGCAAGGAATGACCACCATCCGATACCGTCCGCTGGCTTTCGGCGTCACGCGCGCCGTGCTGCGCCAAGGTGCGCCGGGCACGCAGTACCTGCGGGCCGAGACAGCGCTCGGACCCTACCGCGACCGCATGACCGACCGCCTCGCGCACTGGGCCGAACAGGCGCCCGAGCGCACCTTCATCGCCCGCCGCGAACGGCTGGCCGACGGCAGCACCGGCGACTGGCAGCGCGTGAGCTACGCCGAGGCGCTGCAGAAGGCGCGCAGCATCGGCCAGGCCCTGCTCGACCGCGGGCTGGATGCGGAGCGCCCGGTCGCGATCCTCAGCGAGAACGGTATCGAACACGCCCTGATGGCCCTCGGCTGCCTTTATGCGGGCGTGCCGTACTGCCCGGTGTCGCCGCCCTACTCGGTGGTGAGCCAGGACTTCGAGAAGCTGCGCCACGTGCTGGACACCCTCACGCCGGGCCTGGTGTTCGCCGCCGACGCCGCGCGCTTCGGCCGCGCCATTGCAGCCGCCGTGCCTGCCGACACCGAAGTCGTGATCGCCGAAGGCACGCCCGAAGGCCGCGCGGTCACAGCGTTCGATGCGCTGGCCGCCACGCCCGCCACGCCCGCCATCGACGCCGCGATGCGCGCCACCGGTCCCGACACCATCACCAAGTTCCTCTTCACCTCGGGCTCCACCAAGATGCCCAAGGCGGTGATCAACACGCACCGCATGTGGTGCGCCAACCAGCAGCAGCTGCGCCAGTCGATCCCCGCGCTGGGCGAGGAGCCGCCGGTGCTGGTCGACTGGCTGCCCTGGAACCACACCTTCGGCGGCAACCACAACGTGGGCATCGTGCTGGACAACGGCGGCACGCTCTACATCGACGACGGCAAGCCCACGCCAGGCGGCATGGCCGAGACGCTGCGCAACCTGCGCGAGATCGCGCCCACCATCTACTTCAACGTGCCGACCGGCTTCGAGGCCATTGCGCACGCCATGGAAACCGATGCGGTGCTGCGGCGCAACCTGCTGTCGCGCGTGAAGATGTTCTTCTACTCGGGCGCCGCGTTGTCGCAGCCCGTGTGGGACAGCCTGCACCGCACGCAGGAGTCCGAGGTCGGCGAACGCATCGTGATGGGCACGGGCCTGGGCATGACCGAATCGGGCCCGTTCGCGCTCTACGTCACGGGGCCCGAGGTGAAGTCGGGCGACGTGGGCCTGCCCGCGGCCGGCATCGAGCTCAAGCTGATCGAGGTCGACGGCAAGACCGAGGTGCGCTACCGCGGCCCCAACATCACGCCCGGCTACTGGCGCGCGCCCGAGGCCACGGCCGAAGCCTTCGACGAAGAGGGCTTCTTCTCGACCGGCGACGCGGTGAAATGGATCGACGAGTCGAACATCCACCGCGGGCTGCGCTTCGACGGCCGCATCGCCGAAGACTTCAAGCTGGCCACCGGCACCTTCGTGAGCGTGGGCCCGCTGCGCGCCAAGATCATCGCGGCCGGCGCGCCCTATGTGCAGGACGCGGTGCTGACCGGCATCAACCTGAAGGAAGTCGGCGCGCTGGTCTTCCCGACGCAGAAGGTGCGGGAGCTTGCCGGCCTGCCCGGCAGCGCCACCATGCAGCAGGTGCTCGAAAGCGCACCGGTGCAGGCGCACTTCCAGCAGGTGGCCAACGCGCTGGCGGCCATGGGCACCGGCAGCGCCAACCGCATCGCACGGCTGCACCTGATGGCCGAGCCGCCTTCCATCGACAAGGGCGAAGTGACCGACAAGGGCTCCATCAACCAGCGCGCCGTGCTCAAGCACCGCGCCGAAATCGTCGAGGCGCTGCATGCCGACACCCTGCCCTTCACCCTGAAGCCCCGCTGAACCACCACCCGAGGAGACACACACCATGAAGATCGAAGGACAAGCCGCACTCGTGACCGGCGGCGCATCGGGCCTGGGCGAAGCCACGGCGCGCGAACTCGCCCGACTGGGCGCCAGGGTCGCTGTGCTCGACCGCAACGCCGCGCTCGCCGAGAAGGTGGCGGCCGAGATCGGCGGCGTTGCCTGCGTCTGCGACATCACCGACACCGACAGCGTGAACGCCGCGCTCGACAAGGCCGAGGCCGCGCACGGCACCGCGCGCATCCTGATGAACGTGGCGGGCATCGGCAGCGCCAAGCGCATCGTCGGCAAGGACGGCAACCCGGCGCCGCTCGAAGACTTCGTGCGCGTGGTCAACATCAACCTGGTCGGCGGCTACAACATGGCGCGCCTCTTTGCGGCCCGCTGCGCCAAGCTCGAAGCACTCGACAACGGCGAGAAGGGCGTGATGCTCTTCACCGCCTCGGTCGCGGCCTTCGACGGCCAGGTGGGCCAGCAGGCCTACAGCGCCTCCAAGGGCGGCCTCGTGGGCATGACGCTGCCGATGGCACGCGACCTCGCGCAGCATGCGATCCGCGTCTGCACGGTGGCGCCGGGCCTCTTCGCCACGCCGCTTTTGATGGAACTGCCCGAGGCCGTGCAGCAATCGCTGGCCGCATCGATCCCGTTTCCGCCGCGCCTGGGCAAGCCTTCGGAATTTGCCGAGCTGGCCTGCCACATCGTGACCAATGGCCACCTCAACGGCGAAGTCATTCGCCTCGACGGCGCCCTGCGCATGGCGCCGCGCTGATTTTCAGCCCCAGCAAACAGAGCCCGGAAGACAAGGAGACAACACCATGACCAACAGACGCCAATTCGTGCAGGCACTCGGCGGCGCAGCCGCTCTCGGCGCCCTGCATCCGCTTGCCGCACTCGCCCAGGCCGTGCAGCAGGCCAAGATCTACTACGGCTTTCCGGCCGGCAGCGCGGGCGACAGCGTGGCGCGCCGGGTGGCCGAGAAGCTGGGCGACACGCCCTATTCGAAGATCAACGCGGTGGTCGAGAACAAGCCCGGCGCGGGCGGGCGCATTGCGCTCGACACGCTCAAGACCTCGCCGGCCGACGGTTCGGTGCTGTGCCTCGCACAAGCCTCGGCGCTCTCGACCTACCCGCACATCTATACCAAGCTGAGCTACGGCCTTGCCGATTTCGCGCCGGTTTCCATCGGCGCCGTGATGACGCACGGCCTGGCTGTCGGGCCGATGGTGCCGGCCAGCGTGAAGACGCTGAAGGACTACATCGCCTGGGCCAAGGCCAATCCCGGCCAGGCCAGCTACGGCTCGCCGGGCGCGGGCTCCACGCCGCACTTCCTGGGTGCGCTGCTGGGCCTGAACACCGGCACCGACCTGCGCCACGTTCCCTACCGCGGTTCGCTGCCGGCCATCAACGACGTGGTGGGCGGGCAGATCGCCTCGAGCATGACGCCCGTGGGCGACTACCTGCCCTTCGCCAAGGCCGGCAAGCTGCGCGTGCTCGCCACCTCGGGCGCCCAGCGCGCGGCCTACCTGCCCGACGTGCCCACCTTCACCGAACAGGGCTTCCCGGAAATCGTGGCCGACGAATGGTTCGGCTTCTTCGCGCCGGCGAAGACGCCCGCCCCCGTCATCGCCGCCGCGAGCACGGCGATCCAGGCCGCGCTCAAGGACAAGGCCGTGGCCGACGGCCTGCTGTCGGTCGGCCTGGTCGCGCACGGCTCCTCGCCCGAGGACATGAAGAAATCGCTCCAGTCCGAATACGAGCGCTGGGGCCCGCTGGTCAAGAAGATCGGCTTCACCGCCGAGTCCTGAGACACCGATGGATTACCGCCCCCGCCCCGAAGACAGCCGCTTCATTCTGAACGCGGTGCTCAATGCACCTTCGAGGCTGCGCGCGCTCGCGCCCTTCGCCGAGGTCGACGAAGCGCTGCAGGCACAAGTGCTCGAGGAAGCCGCGCGCTTCGTGGCCGAGGCGGTGGCGCCCATCAACCGCGGCGGCGACGAAATCGGCTGCCGCTTCGCCAACGGCGAGGTCGCCACGCCGCCCGGATTCCGCGCGGCCTACCAGGCCCTGGTCGACGGCGGCTGGCCCGGCCTGTCGGCCGCGGTCGAAGACGGCGGCCAGGGGCTGCCGGCCGTGCTCGAAGCCATCCTCTACGAATGGCTGAGCGCAGCGAACCACGGCCTCACGATGGCGCCGGGGCTGCTGCACGGCGCCTACGCCTGCCTCAAGCACCACGGCAGCGACGAACTGAAGGCACGCTACCTCTCGAAGATCGCCACCGGCGAATGGCTCGCCACCATGTGCCTGACCGAAGCCCACGCGGGCAGCGACCTGGGCCAGGTGCGCACGCGCGCCGTGCCGCAGGCCGACGGCAGCCTGCGCGTGAGTGGCGGCAAGATCTTCATCTCGGGCGGCGAACACGACCTCACGCCCAACATCGTGCACCTGGTGCTGTGCCGCATGCCCGATGCACCCGCCGGTCCCAAGGGCCTGTCGCTGGTGCTCGTGCCCAAGGTGCTGCCCGACGGCACGCGCAATGCGGTGCACTGCGAGCGCATCGAAGAGAAGATGGGCCTGCACGGCAGCCCCACCTGCACGATGCGCTTCGACGACGCCACCGGCCGGCTGGTCGGCGAGCCGGGCCGCGGCCTGGCCGCGATGTTCGTGATGATGAATGCGGCGCGCCTGCATGTGGCGCTGCAGGGTATCGGCCTGCTCGACGCCGCCTGGCAGAAGGCCGAGGCCTATGCGGCCGAGCGCCGCCAGATGCGTGCGCCCGGCGCCGTGCCCGCCAGCCGCGGCGCCGAAGCCGCGGACCTGATCGCCGAGCACCCCGCGATCCGCCGCATTCTCGACACCCAGCGCGCCTGGATCGACGGCGCGCGCACGCTCGCCTACCGCAGCGCACTGATGCTCGACGTGGCCGCGCACGACGCCGACCCCAAGGCGCGCGAACGCGCGCAGCACTGGTGTTCGCTGGTCACGCCCGTGCTCAAGGCCGCCTGCACGCAGCAGGCCTTCCATGGCGCGAGCGAATGCCTGCAGGTGTTCGGCGGCCACGGCTACGTGCGCGAATGGGGCATCGAGCAGATCGTGCGCGATGCGCGCGTGACCATGATCTACGAGGGCACCAACGAGATCCAGGCCATCGACCTGCTGGTGCGCAAGGTGCTGCCTGACGGCGGCGCCGCGATGTCGGCCGTGCTGCTCGAACTGCGCGACGCGCTCGACGCCTCGCGCGAGGCCGATGCCGACGTGCAGCGCCGGCTCGCGCAGCTGCGCTACCTGGGCACCACCATCGCGATGGCCGCGCATGCCAACCCCGTGCTGCCCTACGAAGTGGCCGACGACTACCTGCGCGCGGTGATGCTCGCGATGCTGGCCTGGGCCTGGGCGCGCATCGATGCGGCCGAGGCAACGCCGGCCGAGCGCGCCGCCAGGGCCGGCCCGGCGGCCGCGCTGCGGCGCTGGGTGCTGCCCGAATTCGACATGCGGCTGGCCATCGTCAAGCGCGCCTGCGAAGGTGTCGCGATGACGCACGACGCCGCAAAAACTCCCGCCGCCGCGCGCTGACGGAAGCCCGGCCGGGCCGGCCACGAGTTACGCTCGGGCCATGCCCCGTCCATCCAAGAACAGTCCCGCCAAAGCAGAGCCGGCCGCAGCGCCAAGCGGCAAATCTGAGCGGCTCGATGCCCGCATGCTGGAAGCCCTGGTCGGCTACAACGCGCGCCGCGCCTGGCTCATCGTGAGCAGCGTGTTCGCCGAGCGCATGGCGCCGTACGGCCTCAAGCAGATCGACTTCTCGGTGCTGTCGCTGCTCGCGCACAACCCGGGCGCCACCTCGCGCCAGCTGTGCAACACGCTCGACATCCTGCCGCCCAACCTGGTGAGCCTGGTCGCCACGCTCGACAGCCGCGGACTCATCGAGCGCCGCCCGCATCCGCACGACGGCCGCGCGGTGGGCCTGCACCTCACCGAGGCCGGCGAAAAGCTGATCCGCGAGGCCGAGCAGACCGTGACGCAGCTCGAGGCCGACGCCAGCGCACGGCTCACGGCACGCGAGCGCGAAACGCTGATCCGGCTGCTGCAGAAGATCTATCTGTAGCCGAGGCCGCCCAGGCTAGAGCCCCCGCTCCACCATGTCGATCAGCCGCTGCCCCAGCGCATGGCTGGCTTGCGCATCCATGCCCTTGAGCGGTCCTTCGATGATCAGCAGCGCCAGGCCGTGCACGGCCGACCAGGCCAGGTATTCGGCGTCCGGGCGGTGCGAAGGGTCGAGCGCACCCGCTTCCACGAGCCGGTCGATCGCGGCACCCAACAGCTGGAACGGGTCCTTGCCGCTGGCGCCGGCCCTCGCCGGCCCCACCTCGCCTTCGGCGTCTTCCGACGACACCACGAAGGCGGTGCGGAACAGGCCCGGCTCGGCCTGGGCAAAGCGCAGATAGGCGGTACCGATGGCCCGCACCTGCGCCCGCGCGAAGTCGACGGGCGGCTGGTCGCAGGGCAGCACCGCCAGTTCCTTCTCCATGGCCCCGGCTGCCGCCGACAGCGCGGCCGCGCGCACCGCCAGCAGCAGCTCGCGCCGGCTCGCGAAATGGCGGTAGGCCGCATTGGGCACCACGCCCGCGCGCCGCGTCACTTCGCGCAGCGCCACCGCCTCGGGGCCGCCGTCGCGCGCCAGTTCGATGCCTGCGTCGAGCAGCGCGCGGCGCAGGTCGCCGTGGCGGTAGGTGCTGCGGGCCGCGGGCGGACTGGGGGCTGGCGGGACGATGCGGGGGCTCATCAAAGAAATCTCCATGTGGACAGTGTCCATTATGTCTGCTATTCTTTGTGGACGGTGTACACAAACTTAGTTATTCCGTATGCGCGCAGGTCCCTGCGCATCCTTTCATCCTCAGTCCAAAGGAAATGCCATGAAAGTCCAGTCCTATCTGTCCTTCGAAGGCCGCTGCGACGAAGCGCTCGGGTTCTACAAGAAGGCGCTCGGCGCCGAGGTCGTGCAGCTCATGCGCTACAGCGAGGCGCCCGAAATGCCGCCCTCGTCCGATGCCGACGCCAGCTGCGGCGGGGGCGCGCCGGCGGCCGACAAGGTGATGCACGCGGTGGTGCGCATCGGAGAAACCGAACTGATGGCCTCCGACGGCCGGTGCTCGGGCCAGCCGGAGTTCAAGGGCATCATGCTGGCCCTCACCGCCTCCACCGACGCCCAGGCGCGCCAGTGGTTCGATGCGCTGGCCGATGGCGGCCAGGTGATGCAGCCGCTCACGCCGACCTTCTTCAGCTCCAGCTTCGGCATGCTCGCGGACCGCTTCGGCGTGGGCTGGCTGCTGGTGGTGGCGCCCGCCGCCTGAAGGCAGGGCTCGGCAAGAAAACAACCAAGGAAAACCTCATGTCTCCCATCCACGCTTATCTCTCGTTCGACGGCAATGCGGCCGAGGCCATGCGCTTCTATGAAAAGACGCTTGGTGGCACCATGCAGATGATGATGACCATGGGCGAAGCCCCGGGCGCCGAACAGTTTCCGGCCGGCGCCGAAAAACGCATCATGCATGCAGCCCTGGCCTACGGCGACGGCATGCTGATGGCCTCCGACACCATGCCCGGCCAGCCCTATGAAGGCATGAAGGGCTTCGGCGTGGCACTGACGATCGAGACCGTCGCGGAAGCCAGGCGCGTGTTCGACGCCTTTGCCGAGGGCGGCAAGGTCACGATGCCTTTCGAGAAGACCTTCTGGGTCGAGGGATTCGGCATGGTGACCGACCGCTTCGGCACGCCCTGGCTCATCAACGGCGGCAAGCCGCTGGTCTGACCCCGCCCCTCCCATCCGCAACCCGCAGGAACCGCTCTTCATGACCGACACACTCGACAACAACCGAAAGCGCTGGCTCGCACTGATGGTGCTGTGCCTGGGCGTGCTGATGATCGTGCTCGACACCACGATCGTGAATGTGGCACTGCCCTCGATCCGCACCGACCTCGGCTTCACCGAGACCTCGCTGGTCTGGGTGGTGAACGCCTACATGCTGACCTTCGGCGGCTTCCTGCTGCTGGGCGGACGGCTGGGCGACCTGTATGGCCACCGCAGGCTCTTCCTGATCGGCCTCGTGCTGTTCACGCTGGCCTCGCTGGCCTGCGGCCTCGCCAATTCGCAGGTGCTGCTGGTCGCGGCGCGCGCGGTGCAGGGACTGGGCGGCGCGGTGGTTTCGGCCGTTTCGCTCTCGCTCATCATGAATCTGTTCACCGAGCCGGCCGACCGTGCCAAGGCGATGGGCGTCTACGGCTTCGTCTGCGCGGGCGGCGGCAGCATCGGCGTGCTGCTGGGGGGGCTGCTCACGAGTTCGCTGAGCTGGCACTGGATCTTCCTGGTGAACCTGCCGATCGGCGTGGCCGTGTATGCACTGTGCATGGCGCTCTTGCCCAACGCGCGCGGCCACGCGCATGGCGAGAAGCTCGACGTGGCCGGCGCCGTCACTGTCACGCTGTCGCTCATGCTCGCGGTCTACGGTGTGGTCAACGGCAACGAAGCCGGCTGGGGCTCCGCGCAAACGCTGGGCCTGCTCGGCGCTGCCGTGGTGCTGCTCGCGATCTTCATCGCCATCGAGGCGCGCGTGCAGCATCCGCTGATGCCGCTGGGCCTCTTCCGCCTGCGCAGTGTGTCGGTCGCCAACGTGGTGGGCGTGCTGTGGGCGGCGGCGATGTTCGCGTGGTTCTTCATCTCCGCGCTCTACATGCAGTTGGTACTGAACTACACGCCGATGCAGATCGGCCTCGCCTTCCTGCCAGCCAACATCATCATGGCGGTGTTCTCGCTCGGCCTCTCGGCCAGGCTGGTGATGCGCTTCGGCATCCGCAAGCCGCTCGCGGCCGGACTCTGGCTCGCGGCCATCGGCCTTGCACTCTTCGCGCGCGCGCCCGTCAACGGCAGTTTCGTCATCGACGTGCTGCCCGGGATGATGCTGCTCGGCCTGGGTGCCGGCATGGCGTTCAACCCGGTGCTGCTCGCGGCCATGAGCGAGGTCGACCCGGCCGATTCGGGCCTCGCCTCGGGCGTGGTCAACACCGCCTTCATGATGGGCGGCGCACTCGGGCTCGCCGTGCTGGCCAGTGCCGCCGCGGCGCGCACCAGTTCGATGGAAGCGGCCGGGGCGCAGATGCCCCTTGCGCTCACCGGCGGCTACAACCTCGCGTTTCTTGTCGGCGCCGTGTTCGCGGCGCTGGCAGGTTTGCTTGGGGCGCTGCTGCTTCGCACCGCATCTCCGGGGTCCACTCGGAACGACAAGAACAACAAGGGAGCCGCGGCATCCGCAAGCACGGCAAACCGTGCAGCGGCGTCTTGAGGGCCCGCCCATCCGGCGACCCGCTTTTCTTTTCTATTTTCCGTTTCTTTCAAGGAGACTTTCAATGGCTCGCTATGTCGACGGCTTTCTCGTCCCCGTTCCCTCGAACAATGTCGAGGCCTACCGCAAGCTGGCCCGCAAGGCCGGCAAGATCTGGATGGAATACGGCGCGCTCGAATATGTGGAATGCATTGCAGACGACGTGAAGCCGGGAAAATTCACCTCGTTTCCGCAGAGCGTGAAGCAGAAGGCCGACGAAACCGTGGCCTTCTCGTGGATCGTCTACAAGTCGCGCAAGCACCGCGACGCGGTCAACGCCAAGGTCATGGCCGACCCGCGCATTGCCGCGATGGACCCCAAGACCCTGCCTTTCGACGGAAAGCGGATGATCTTCGGCGGCTTCAAGTCGATCGTCGAGTTCTGAGCGAAAGCTCCGGCCTCAGGCGAAGAATCCGTCGTAGACGAGCTTGAGGCCTGTGAGCAGCATGCCCAGGTACACGAAGCGATAGAACCAGGTCGCATCGATGCGCCGGGCAATGCGGATGCCCACCCACACGCCGAGCGGCGCCAGCGGCATCAGCGCCGCCGATGTGGCCAGCGTGCGCAGGTCGATCAGGCCGAGCCATGCGTAGGGAATCCACTTGCTCAGGTTCACCACGAAGAAGAAATACGCCATGGTGGCGGTGAACACCACCGGCTTGAGCCGCAGCGGAATCACGTAGGCATTGATCGGCGGCCCGCCGGCATGCGCGATGAAGCTGGTGAACCCCGAGACCGCGGTGAGCGCCGCGCCCACCGCGCGCGAGGGCAGCGGATCGTCCGGCCTGGGCGGAAACGCGAGCCGCTGCGCAAGGAACAACAGCGTGAACACGCCGACGATGCCGGCCACGGTGTGGGCCGAGAGCGTGCGGAACAGCAGCGTGCCGATCACCGTGCCGAGCAGTCCGAAAGGAATCAGGAACTTGAGCAGCGCGCGGTCGAAGTCGTTGCGGAAGGCGGCCAGGCCGAGCAGGTCCATCAAGAGCAGCAGCGGCATCAGGATGGCCGCGGCCTGCGGCACGGTGACCGCCAGGGCCATCAGCGGCACCGCCAGTGAACCGAAGCCGGCGCCGAAGCCGCTCTTGCTGATGCCCAGCAGCAGCACGGCGGGAACGGCCACCGCATAGAAATGCGGATCAGTGATGAGGGGAAAGACCATGGGAAAGGAAGCGGCGCAGAAAAAAGCCCGCCGTGTCGGCGCTGGCGGGCCACCCGAGCGTAGCAGGATGGCGCGGGCCCTGCAGGCGCTTCGGCACGGCACTTTGCGGCCGTGGACCGTCTTCGGAAACTGTGCGTAAACGCACATACCGCCAGGCAGCGGCTGCGCACACTGGAACCGCAACCGCCGCACTCCGCGGCCGCCCTCTCATTTTTCAAGGATCCGCCATGTACACCCAGACCGTAGCCGCCAACGCCGCGCGTGCGCCGATCGCACCTTCGCAGGCTTCCTCCGCCTTCTCCCCCGCCACGCCGGACGACGCCGGCAAGCTGCTGCTGCGCCTGGCGATCGGCGTGCTCGTGCTGCTGCACGGCATCTTCAAGATCTCGGCCGGCGTGGGCTTCGTGAGCGCGATGCTGGCGAAGGCCGGCCTGCCGGGCGGGCTGGCCTACCTGGTGTACGTGGGCGAGATCGTGGCGCCGCTCCTCATGATCGCCGGCTTCTGGACCCGCGCCGCGGCCGGCGTGGTCGTCATCAACATGCTCGCGGCCTTCGGCCTGGTGCACATGGCCGACCTGTTCGCTCTGACCAAGCAGGGCGGCTGGGCGCTCGAGCTGCAGGGCCTGTACCTGTTCGGCGCGCTCACCGTGGTGCTGCTGGGCGCGGGCCGATTCAGCCTTGGCGGGCTGCGCGGCCGCTGGAACTGATCCGGCTCAGCCGGCGTCGCCCCGCACCTGCGAGACCATCGCCTCGAGCCGGGCGACGTCGGCCACCCGCAGGGCCTTGCCGTCCTTCTGCAGCACGCCGCTGCGTGCCAGCACGTTGAGTTCGCGGGTCACCTGCTCGCGGTTGGTGCTGATCTGGCCCGCCAGGGCTGCGTGCCTGGGCGCCGGCTCCAGCCGCGCCTGGTTGTGCGCCACGCCCGCAGCCCGCGCGAGGCGCAGCAGCTCGGCATGCAGCCGGTTCTGGACCCCCAGCGTGCTCAGGTCGATCACGCGCTCCGACAGCTGCCGCACCAGCGAGGCCAGCCGCTGCATCACCCGCTCGGCCACCAGCGGCTCCTCGCGCAGCAGGGCCAGGAAGGCGGCGCGGTCGAGGCTCGCAAGCACGCTCGGCAGCAGCGTGACCACGTCGGCCGAACGCGGCCCGCCGTCGATGGCGGCAATGTCGCCGAAGTGCTCGCCGGCTTCCGAATCCCTGAAGGTCACCTGCCGCCCGTTGGCCGCGTAGGTGGTCACGCGGACCCGGCCCGAGACCAGCAGGAACACCTCGCCCTGCTGCTCGGCACGCAGCAGCAAGGGCTTGCCGGCCTCGACGCTGTGCCACAGGCATTGCTGCGCGAGCAGGTCGAGCCGCTGGTCTGAAAGGCCTTCGAACAGCGCGATGCGGCGCAGCGCGAGGCTGGAACGGGGAGTGATTGGAGTGGAGGCCATGCCGGTGGAGAGGGGCGCGCGCATTATGCTCGGGTGCCCTTTCGAAGCCATTCATGGACAGACGCTCCCCACCCATCGCCCGGCTGCCGAAACCGCCGACCCGGCGCAACCTCCGATGGACGAGCGGACTGGTGCTGATGGCCTATGTCACGGCGCACCTGCTGAACCATTCGCTGGGCATTGCCTCCTTCGCTGCGGCCGAGGCGGTGCTGCGCAACGTGCAGCTCTTCTGGCACAGCCTGCCGGGCACGCTGCTGCTGTATGGCGCGGCCGCCGTGCACCTGGCGCTGGCCGTGGCCGCGCTGTGGGAGCGCCGCACGCTGCGCATGCCGCCGCTCGAGGGCCTGCGCGTGCTGCTGGGTTTTGCGCTGCCGCTGCTGCTGGCCACCCACCTGACCGCCATGCGCGGCGCCTTCCTGGCCTATGGCATCGAGGGCTCCTATGTCCGCGTGGTCTCGGGCCTGTGGAGCCTGCCGGGCGCCGGCGCGCAGTTCACGATGCTGCTCGCGGCCTGGACCCATGGCTGCCTCGGCATCCACTTCGCGCTGCGGGCGCGGCCGGCCTACCGCCGCCTTTCCTATCTGCTGCTGGCCATTGCCGTGGTGCTGCCGCTCGCGGCGATGATGGGTTTCGTCTCGATGGGGCGGGAATTCCAGTGGACCGGCGTGCCGCCCGCGGTGCTGCCGACCCCGGCCCAGGGCCGGGCGCTCGGCATGGCGGAGGGCCGCATCAAGCTCTTCTACGCGCTCGGCCTGGCCGCCCTGCTGGCAGCCTATGCGGCGCGCAACTGGTTCGCGCGCCGCGCGCGCGGCGCGTCGATTGCGCTGCGCTACCCCGGCCGCACGGTGCACGTGCCGCACGGTTGGAGCGTGCTGGAAGCGAGTCGGTCGCACGGCATCGCCCATCTCTCGGTGTGCGGCGGCCGGGCGCGCTGCTCGACCTGCCGCGTGCGCGTGCTCGGCCCCGCACAGCACTGGGACCCGCCCGACCGCGACGAGCAGCGAACGCTCGACCGCGTGCGTGCACCGGAAGGCGTGCGGCTGGCCTGCCAACTGCGCCCGCGAGGCGACATCGAGGTCATCCCGCTGTTCGCGCCCGCAAGCCGCGGAAGACAGCCGGCGCCGGCCAGCAGCTTCGGCCGCGAGCGCGACGTGGCCATCCTGTTCGTGGACCTGCGACGCTGGTCGGGGTTGGCGGAAGGGCAATGGCCCTTCGACCTAGCCTATGTGCTCGACCGCTACTTTGCCACCGTGGGCGCCGCGGTGCGCGAATGCGGCGGCGTGCCGAACCAGTTCATCGGCGACAGCGTGATGGCGATCTTCGGCCTCGGCACCGACCTGCCCACCGCCTGCCGGCAGGCGCTGCGCGCGACCGAACTGATCGGCCAGCGCATGGATGCGTGGAGCGAAGGCTTCGAAGCCCAGTTCGGCCAGCGCCTGGACTTCGGCATGGGCCTGCACGCCGGACGCGCGGCCGTGGGCGAAGTGGGCTACCTCGACACCACCACCTTCACCGCGATCGGCGAAGTGGTCAACACCGCGAGCCGGCTGCAGGACCACGCCAAGACGGCCGCGTCGCGCCTGGTGGTCTCGGTGTATGCCGCGCAGCAGGCCGGCTTCGCGCATGCCGGAGGACAGGTCGAGATGCTGGCCGTGCGCGGCCGCTCCGAGCCCATTGCGGTGATCTGCTCCGATTAGCAGCAGCCGGCCGACGCGCTGCGCTTCAGGCCGGCGCCACTGCCACCGTGGCCGCATCGGGCGCTTGCGCGATGGCGTAGCGCACCGGCAGGAAGCGCTCGATCACCGCGCAGTTGGTGCGCGTGTGCTCGGTCACTTCGCTGCAGGTGAAGCTGCCGCCGCGGCCGCTTCGCCATGCCGCCAGGCCCAGCAGCAGCGCCAGCTGATCCGCAAGATGCGGCCCCACGGCCGCCTGGCTTTTCTGGAACCCGCGCAGCTCCTTCACCAGCCCGTGCGCCACCTGCTCGGCGCTCAGCGACTTTTCGCCGAAAGCCGTGAAGACCTCGGTGACGTGTTCGTACGCCAGCGTGGCAAGCAGCGCGTTGCCGGGCCCTTCGTTCTGGCGCGCGGTGCCGGTGCGCAGCTGCTCGCCGGACCATCCCATGGCCTTGCCCAGCGTCTCCAGCTCGCGCGCGGCGACGTGGCGCGCAAGCCCCGGCGCCAGGCACTCCGCATGGGCCGACAGGAGCGCGCCGCGGCTCATCAGATCGAAAGACCGCAGTCCATCAACGTCCGGCACGATGGCCGCTTCGACCTCGCCGCCGCCGGCAGGGTAGAAACCGCAGCGGCGCAGCACCAGCTGCAGGTCCGCGCCCAGGCGGCGCACCAGCGGTGCGAAGGCGCGCTCCAGAAAGTGGAAAGGCGGCGCCATCGGGTTGTGCGTGCCGCCGCTCAGATGCAGACGGCTCGGCGCACCGGCCAGCAGCAGCGGCGGCAGCACCGTCTGCAGAACCAGCATGCAGCTGCCCGCGCTGGCAATCGCGAAGCGGTAGTCGCCCGCGCGCACCGGCCCGGGCACGAAGCGCAGCGACTGCGAGCCGAGCTCGGCCCCTTCGACCTGCGCGCCGCTGATCTGCGCCGCGGCATTCACGCAGGCCAGGTGCTGGCGCATCAGGCCCGGCTTGGCGCGGCCTGCGCGGATCTTCTCGATGGCCACGGGCTGGCCCGTGGCGACCGACAGGGCCAGGCTGGTGCGCAGGATCTGCCCGCCGCCCTCGCCCTGCGAACCGTCGAGTTCGATCATGCGCGGCCTCCTTCGATGCGCAGCACCGTCTCGTACAGGAATGCATCGAGTCCCGCGTTCTCGGCCTGCGGCAGCGGCGTGATCGGCTCGGCCGCATGGGCTGCCAGTTCGGCCTCGATGAATGCATGGATGCCGGGCCAGCGCGGGCTGGTCGCAGCCTCGCCGGCGCGCATCTTCACTGCGAGCAGCGCGTTGATTTCATCGATCAGCGCGGCGTCGTGCACGGCGTCGAGCGTGCGCTGCGCCAGCTCGGCGAAGCGCATCGGCGGCACGCCGGCCTGCGTGCGGATCCAGCGCGCGGCCAAGAGCGGACGCAGCACGTAAAGATATTTCTTGTAGCGCACTTCGTCGGCCTGCAGGTGCTCGCGGAAGTTCTTCTTCGCCATCGAGGTGTAGTGATGCCAGCCGCGCGCGTTGGAGAACACCGCCTCCGAGAGCGCGCGGAAACGCGGCATCGCGGCCGCATCGTCGCGGTACACCACGGGCGAGCGCAGCCATTCGAGCAGCGTGGGGTTCGACTCGCGCATCAGGCCCAGCGCCTTGCGCAGGTCCCAGCCGTTCACGTCGAGCTCGCCGCTGATCGGCAGCTCGATCACGTCGCGCCGCGGCGTCACCGTGAGGTACCAGGGCAGTCGGTTCACGTAAATGAAGCGCACGTCGTAGTCGCTGTCGGGCGAGGCAAAGCCCCAGCCGCGGCTGCCGGATTCGCAGGCGAACAGCACCGTGACGTCATGGCGCGTTTCGATATCGCGCAGGGCGTGCATGATCTGCGCGCGCATGGCGGGGTCGATGGGATGGGCGGAGTGGAGAAATTCCCTTTGCTCTTTGAGTTCCATGGTTCGAAATCTCGTTCTTGTTTGTCGATATCGCTTGTTCTTGTCGCTACTTTTCCGCGTTGTAGGGGCTGCCCCGTCAAGCCAAAAACGCTCACGGAGTCAACGACGGGAAGTGCCGCGCCCACGCGCGCACTTCGGCGCATACGTGTGTGCGCACCACAGCCATCTGTGACGACGACGGTGACTGCCCGATCCAATAGAGCAGCGCAAGAAGTTTCAGCAGACGTTGTGGATCGTCTTCCTGGCAAGCGAACTCAGCCTTGGCACAGGCCATCATCCGCTCAGTCGGTATTCCGCTCAAAAACGTTCGCCAACTCCAAGGAGTCGCATGGCCTTGCAGACAGGCCTCGAGCGCCCAGCCGTCGTCACCCGGATGCCGCAGGCACCCACCCAGTGCCTCCACCGCCGCACGCCCCCTCACCTGCTCCCAAGTTCCCCACTGCGGCTGGTGCAGGTCGAGCAAGGTGCGCAACCGCGCGATATCGGCTTTCTCACCCCAGCAGCCCAACGCGGCGATGGCTAGCACGCGCAAGCCCCACCACTTGCTCTCCAGAGCCAGGTCAACTTCCGCCCGCGCTTGCGGTGTAGGCGTAGACCGGGCCAGAACGCGCAGCCGCTCGGACATTTCGCCCACTCGGTTCGCTCCTTCCCCCCGCGCGATGCCGCGTGCGCCGCGCGACGTGCACGCCGGCATGCCAGACAGTGCACCGCGCAGCTCTCGATGCTGCCGTGCACAACCTCATGCCACCACTTCTGTTGCTTGGCAGTCCAGACCTCCTCCGAACCACACTCGCGACAGATGAAAGCGCGATCGACGTAGTAGGTCGGCAGCGGCCCGACCGTGTTGTTATGACGCTCCAACACGCCAACGTCGGCGGGCTCGAAGCCGGGCGATCGCAAGGACGCGCGTAGCTGATTTGACTTGCGCATTTGCGCCTCGATGTGCGCAGCGCGCTCCAGACGGCGGGCGCGAATCTCGGCGCGACGTTGTTTGTTGCTTTTCATTGCTCGTGACTCCACTGTCTCTTGTTCTGCTCTATGACGCTCAACATCCGTTGGGCGCGTCCACGTATCCATCCGTCTGTGCGATCCGAAAGCTCTTGAACACGGGCCGAAAATCCGTCGTCGGCCCATCGTGCCGCAAGCTGGCAATCATGGCGAAAGCGCCCCACCGAAGGTCTGCGAACCAAGGTCTCCAGCAGGATTCTGCGTACATCGGCACGCTCCGAGTGAGACAGTTCGCACTGCTTTAACAGGTGGCACAGACGATCGCGCAGATAGCCGGAGCGAAAGAATCGAGGACTCAATTCGATGTAGAGCATGGCGCTCTCGCGCCAAAAGCCTTCCCCTCGCAAGATGCCATTTCGGGCCTCATCGCTCCACAGCTCAAAAACGGGACTCTCGTAGAGGCGAAACCGCTCGGCGGCGGCTTTCCACGCGGCCTTTCCCGAGGCGGAAGAACCGCGCCGCTTGAAAGCCTCGTTCGAGGCTTGCTGCAGGCGCGCCAGTTCCGCTTCCGTTTGCCGGATGCATCTCTCATCGATTCTTGTCGTAGCCATCTTGCACAGGCCCCGATGGGCCCCTCATCCCTTCACACACACCACCTGCTTGAGCGTGTGGACCACCTCCACCAGGTCGCTCTGCGCCTCCATCACCGCGTCGATGTCCTTGTAGGCCATCGGAATCTCGTCGATCACGTCGGCGTCCTTGCGGCATTCCACGCCTTCGGTCGCGGCGATCTGGTCGGCGATGGTGAAGAGCTTCTTCGCCTTGGTGCGGCTCATCTTGCGGCCCGCGCCGTGGCTGCAGCTCATGAACGACTCGGGGTTGCCCTTGCCGCGCACGATGTAGCTCTTGGCCCCCATGCTGCCCGGGATGATCCCGAGCTCGCCAGCCTTGGCGCTCACCGCGCCCTTGCGCGTGACGAGCACGTCTTCGCCGAAGTGCGTCTCGCGGTTCACGTAGTTGTGGTGGCAGTTCACCGCTTCCACGTGCGCCTCGAAGGGCTTGCTGATGACCTTGCGCGCGGCCGCGACCACGCGCTGCATCATCACTTCGCGGTTGGCACGTGCGAACTTCTGGGCCCAGCCCACCGCGCGCACGTAGTCGCCGAAGTACCTGGCGCCTTCCTCGAAGTACGCCAGGTCCTGGTCAGGCAGGTTGCGCTGGTGCAGTTCGGCATCCTTCTTCGCGAGTTCGATGAAGTGCGTGCCGATCGCGTTGCCCACGCCGCGCGAACCCGAGTGCAGCATGAACCACACGGCACCCGCTTCGTCGAGGCACACCTCGATGAAGTGGTTGCCGGTACCCAGCGTTCCCAGGTGCTTGTGGTTGTTGGTGTTCCTGATGCGCGGGTAGTCCTCGCAGATCAGGTCGAACTCATCCACCAGCTTGGCCCAGGCGGCGTCGGTTTCGTCGGGTGGCGTTTCCCACGCGCCCTTGTCGCGGCCCATGCGCCTGGGATTGCTTCCGTGCGGCACGGCCCTCTCGATCGCCGAACGCAGCGGGCCCAGGTTGTCGGGCAGGTCGCGCGCATCGAGCGTGGTCTTGCAGGCCATCATTCCGCAGCCGATGTCCACGCCCACCGCGGCCGGGATGATGGCCTTGAAGGTCGGGATCACCGAACCCACGGTGGCGCCGATGCCGTAGTGCACGTCGGGCATGGCCGCGATGTGCTTGAACACGATGGGCAGGCGCGCGGCGTTCTCGAGCTGCTTCTGCGCCTCGTCTTCCACAGGCACGCCGTTCGTCCACATCTTCACGGGGACGCCGTTGGCCACTTCATGCAGTTTGTAGTTCTGTTCCATTTCTTTTCTCTCTTCCATCGTTCGTTCTTCAATGCGCCTCAGGAACCGTTCGGC
Source organism: Variovorax sp. V93 (assembly GCF_041154485.1). Classification (NCBI taxonomy): domain Bacteria; kingdom Pseudomonadati; phylum Pseudomonadota; class Betaproteobacteria; order Burkholderiales; family Comamonadaceae; genus Variovorax; species Variovorax sp. V93. Next base: position 4,537,661 of record NZ_AP028669.1, read on the forward strand.
CGCAGCGTCACCAATCCGTTGAGCACCTGGTCCAGGCCACCGACCACCGAGATCTTGTCGATCCGTTCGGCCACGCGTTCCAGCGTCTCGAGCTCCTTCATCCGCAACGCGACAGGGTTGCCCTCCATCACCTTGGCGGTGTTCAGCAGCGAGCGCGTGGCCGCGGTTTCCTCGCGGCGGCGGATCACGTTGGCCTGGGCCGACTTCTCGGCCTCCACCACCTGGGCCAGGATGGTCTTCATCTCGCCCGGCAGGATGATGTCCTTCACGCCCACGCTCTCCAGCACCACGCCCGAATCCTTCAGCCGCTCGCGCATCTGCGCCAGCACCGTCTGGTCGATGGCCGCCTTGTTCTCCAGCAGCGCGTCCAGCGTCTGCTCGCCCACCGCGGCACGCAGGCCGAACTGGAGTTCGCGATAGACATGTTCGGCCGGCTTGGGCATTTGCGCCAGCGCCTGGCGCACGTCGGTGAAGCGCCATACCGCAGACAGGTTCAGCCGCAGCCCCACCTTGTCGCGGGTCAGGATCTCCTGGCCGCTCACCTCGGCGATCTGCGAACGCAGGTCCACGCAAGTCACGGCCACCTGCCGGTTGAAGCGCCAGAAACCGTGGTTTCCCGGCGGCAGCATCGCCTGCATCTGCCCTTCGAGCGTCAGCACGCCGGCATGGAATTCGGGCACCTGCACCAGCAGCACGCCGTCGAGCCCCTGCACCGCGCGTGGACGCAGGGCCACGCTCTGCAGCTTTGCCAGCAGCCCCGCCGGCAGGCGCGCATCGGCCGCCACGTCGACGACGTCCACGCGCTGCTCGCGCAGGCCGCGCCAGTACAGCTTGCGCGTGGCGGGCGGCAGGATCTGCACCAGCACGCCGTCTTCATGGCGCAGGCCGACCTGCGTTTCGCCGAGCGACACCTGCACGAACTCGCGCTCGACCAGTTCGGGCTCGCGCGCCAGGAAGTAGTCGGCCAGTTCGTGCTCGAACGCCGGCTCGGCCAGCGAGAAGCGCTCCAGCTTCAGGCTATCGAAGCGCGAGAACACCCGGTGCTTTCCCGGGCCGAGCAGTTGCTCGAAGTCGCCATTGCGCAGCAGCAGCGCGCGTTCGTTCTTCTTGACGGTGTATTGATTGAAACCCAGCATTTTTTTCTCCCACTCGTTGTTCGGTTCAGTTGTTCGTGTCGTGTCGTTCGTTCATTCGATCCAGGCCCTCGAAAGGGCAGGCGGCGGGCACTGCGGTGGGGCCAGGCTTTCGTGCAGCGGTCGTCGGGTCCGGTCGGTGCCCGGCGCCGCATGGGCAACGCCGTCACTTCCCTCGCCGTCCGATGGCGGCACGCAGCTCCTTGCCGCACGCACGGTGCGCAAGCCGCCTGCGCTTGGCACGGTGTCGCGCGCCCGCAAGGCCTCTTCGCCTTGCGCCGCACGCTCCGGTGTGCCGGGGCGGGGGGCTTTCGCCCCATCAGATGGCAGTGCAAGCACTGCCAGGGTTTTTCGCGGGAATCGAACCCGCAACGCCATGTGGTTAGCACGGTGCTCAACCATGAGCAGAACTGAATCAAGTTCAGTCGCCAGCCAGTTCAACAGCGGCATACCGCGGACCCAAGACAGGATCTGGCCTGCGGCACCGGGCCGCTTTCATGCGGCACCTGCGAGCGGATGAACTGCATCCGGACGGTTCATCCATTGCAGCCGCCGTGCCAGGTGATGAGGATCCGCACCGGAATCCTCCCGCGAGCAGTGCAAGTCATTGATATTCAACAGGAATTTTTCTTCCGGCGCGCGTACCGCTTCGCCTTCGGCCCTGATAGGATCCTAATAAATATAGAAATTCAGCTAGTCTTTTATCCATGAAACCAGTCGTCGTCATCGGCTTCCTCGGCACCCAGCTCGACGCCGGCCAGGGCGCGGGCCGCTGGAACAAGTGGCGCCCCACGGTCTCGCTCGCGCAGCACGACGACATGGTGGTCTCGCGGATGGAGCTGCTCTACACGCTCAAGCACAAGGCGCTGGCCGAGGTGGTGAAGGCCGACATCGAGGCCGTGTCGCCCGAGACCACGGTCAACCTCGTGCCTTTCGACCTCGCGGACCCCTGGGATTTCGGCGAGGTCTACACGCGCCTGTACGACTGGGCGCGCGCCTACACCTTCGACACCGAGCGCGAGCAGTACTGGACGCACATCACCACCGGCACGCACGTGGCGCAGATCTGCATGTTCCTGCTGTCGGAATCGCGCGTGGTGCCGGGCGTGCTCGCGCAGACCTCGCCGCCCCGGAAGCAGCGCGAAGGCGAGGCCGGCAAGTGCACCTTGATCGACCTCGACCTGTCGCGCTACGACGTGATCGCGCGGCGCTTCGATGCGGAGCAGCGCGACGCGGTCGCCTTCCTGAAGAGCGGCATCGCCACGCGCAACGCGCGCTTCAACGCACTGATCGACGAGATCGAGCGCGTGGCCGTGCGATCGCGCGCGCCGATCCTGCTGGTGGGGCCGACGGGCGCGGGCAAGTCCTTTCTCGCGCGGCGCATGTTCGAGCTGAAGCAGGCGCGCCACCAGATGAGCGGGCCCTTCGTCGAAGTGAACTGCGCCACGCTGCGCGGCGACGGCGCGGCCTCCACCTTGTTCGGCCACAGGAAGGGTTCCTTCACCGGTGCGGCAAGCGACCGGGCCGGGCTGCTGCGCACGGCGAACCAGGGCGCGCTGTTCCTCGACGAGATCGGCGAGCTCGGGCTCGACGAGCAGGCCATGCTGCTCAAGGCCATCGAGGAGAAACGCTTCTTCCCGGTCGGCGCCGACAAGGAAGTGGAGAGCGACTTCCAGCTGATCGCCGGCACCAACCGCGACCTGCGCAGCGACGTGGCCGAGGGGCGGTTCCGCGAAGACCTGTTCGCGCGCATCAATCTCTGGACCTACAACCTGCCCGGCCTCGCACAGCGGCCCGAGGACATCGAGCCCAACATCGACCACCTGCTGGCCCTCCATGCGGCCGAGAACCACCGCGTGGTGCGCTTCAACGCCGAGGCGCGCGCGGCCTACCTGCGCTTTGCGCAGAGCGGCGAGGCGCTGTGGTGCGGCAACTTCCGCGACCTCTCGGCCAGCGTGACGCGGCTGGCCACGCTGGCGGATGGCGGACGCATTCCGGTGGCGCTGGTCGAGGCGGAGATCGAGCGGCTGCGCTGGCTCTGGAACCGCGAGGGCCCGGCAAGGCCAAGCGCAGGCGCTGCCGACGTCGGCCTCGGCAGCCTGCTCGGCGATGACCGCGCGGCCGCGCTCGACCTGTTCGACCGGCTGCAGCTCGAAGCGGTGGTGCGCGTGTGCCGCGACTCGCGCAGCCTGTCGGATGCGGGGCGGCAGCTCTTCCAGGCCTCGCGCGCGCAGCGCAGCGTGGTGAACGATGCCGACCGGCTGCGCAAGTACCTGGCCAAGCACGGGCTCGAATGGAGCCGCATTACCGCGGGCTGAGCGCGGGCTGAGCTATCCTGCGCCGGAACTGCCGCATTCCACGGAGAAACCCATGCCGCTGACACTGCTCCTGCGCTGCCACGATCTGGCCCAGACCCGGCGCTTCTACGCCGATGTTCTCGGCTTCGCGGCTGAGGATTCGGCAGAAGGCACGTTGACGGTCGAGAAGCAGGGCGGCAAGCTCATCTTCACGCAGCAGGATCTCTGGAAGAGCCCGCCCAGCTGCTCCGGCACCTTCTATTTCGCCGTGGCGGATGCGGCGGCCTGTTACGCCGCCGTCAAGGACAAGGCCTCCATTGCGTGGCCGCTGCAGCACATGCCTTACGGCTCCACGGAGTTCGGCGTGGTGGACTGCAACGGCTACCACCTTGCATTCCGGCAGCAGGCCTGAGCGGCCGATCCGGAAGACGCCCACGCGGGCCGGGCGCCACGGAAAGCACTCCCCCATGAACTGGAAGCTGGCCTTGTTCGCAGCCCTGTCCGCCTTTCTCACCGGCTGCGTCCAGTCGATGTTCTATTACCCCGACCGCGTGCGCTACGAAACGCCCGACGCGCTCGGGCTGCGCTACGAGGCGGTGCAGTTCGCCAGCGCCGACGGCACGCGCCTGACCGGCTGGTTTCTTCCTGCCGCGGGCCGCAGCAATCCGAAGGAGGCCAAGGGCACGGTGGTCCACTTTCATGGCAACGCCCAGAACATGAGCACGCACTGGCGCTTCGTGGCCTGGCTGCCGAAGCAGGACTTCAACGTGTTCGTGTTCGACTACCGCGGCTACGGCGAATCGGCCGGCAAGCCGGAGCCCAAGGGCGTGTTCGAGGATTCCAGCGCCGCGCTCGGCCACGTGCGATCGCGCGGCGACGTCGACCCCGAGCGCCTCCTCGTCTTCGGCCAGAGCCTGGGCGGCGCCAACGCGATTGCGGTGCTGGGCTCGGGCAACCGGGCCGGCGTGAAGGCAGCGGCCATCGAATCGACCTTCTATTCGTATTCCTCGATTGCGAACGAGAAGCTCCCCGGTGCCGGGCTGCTGGTGGGCGACGACTACGCCGCATCGAAATACGTCGCCGCCGTCGCGCCCATCCCCCTGCTGCTGATCCACGGCACGGCCGACCGGATCATTCCGGATTCCCATTCGCGGCGCCTGCTGGAGGCCGCGCGCGAGCCCCGGCGCCTGCTCGAGGTGCCCGGCGCCGGCCACCTCGAGCCGATGACCGAGCGCTTCGGCGCCACCTGCCAGCAGGCGCTGGTGCAATTCTTCGACGCCTCGCTGCGTCCACGCCAGCCATGAAGCATTTCGACGAAACCGCCACCCGCGAGCCGCTGGCCTTCGAGCGGCTCGTGCCCGCGCTGCGCGCAGCCTTCGCGGCCGAAGCTCACGTGCCGCCGCGCCATGTGCACAGCATCGAAACCGCCGGCGCCGACAAGGGCACCGTGCTCATCATGCCGGCGTGGAGCGACGCGGGCTTCCTGGGCATCAAGACCATCAATGTCTTTCCGGGCAACAGCGCACGCGGCCTGCCCGGCCTTCATGCGACCTATGTGCTGTACGACGCGCGCACCGGCGTGCCGCTGGCCATGATGGACGGCAACGAACTCACCGCGCGCCGCACGGCCGCGGCATCGGCGCTGGGCGCCTCGTTCCTGGCACGGGCCGATGCGCACCGCATGCTGGTGCTGGGCACCGGCCGCATCGCGCGGCTGCTGCCCGCCGCGCATGCGGGCGTGCGGCCCATCGACGAGGTGCTCGTGTGGAACCACCGGGCCGAAGGCGCCCAGGCCCTGGCCGCGCAATGGCGGGCCGAAGGGGTCAACGCCCGGGCCGCCACGGACCTCGAAGCGGCCGTGCGCCAGGCCGACATCGTGAGCTGCGCCACGCTGGCCACCGCGCCGCTGGTGCGCGGCGAATGGCTGGCGCCGGGCTCGCACCTGGACCTGATCGGCAGCTTCACGCCCGCCATGCGCGAGGCCGACGTGCGCTGCTTCGACGGGGCGCGCACCTTCGTCGACACCACCGAGGCATTGCAGAAGGCCGGCGAACTGCTCGACGCCATTGCGGCCGGCACGCTGCGCGCCGATGCGGTGCAAGGCACGCTGGCCGCACTCTGCCGGGGCGAACGCGCGGGCCGCACGGGCAGCGAAGAGCGCACCGTCTTCAAGGCCGTGGGCAGCGCGCTCGAAGACCTGGCGGCCGCCACGCTGGTCTGGCAGCACGCCGAATCGACGCCGGCCTAAGGCTTAAGGCCTAGAAAACCGCGGCCGCGGCGCAGCGGGAGCGTCACTTACCGACAGTCACATACGTCATGCAGCGGATGGCACGCCTCTTGCGCCAACGCTAACCTGATGCCCATACCCAAAGGCCAGGAGGCCCGCCCCATGCTTACCATTTTTCAGAAAGCCACCATCCTCAGCAAAGCCGGCTTCGAGGTGCCCGCCTGTCCGGCCGAGGATGCCTCGGCCACCTCGACCAGCGCGGTGTCCCAGAAGATGCACGACTGGGCCAAGGCCATCGAGACGCTGTACGTCAGCTACGTGGCCGCCCGCGCCGCCAAGAGCCTGCGGGATGCCGAGGAATCGCGCCAGACCGACATGCTGCGGCGGCTTTCGCTGAGCGCCTGGGCCGCCTGACAGCCACCCTCAGGCACCCTCGCCCGCCCGAGCCGCGTCAGCGCTCAACCGAAAGTGAACGCGTAGGCCTGCGCGCCGGCGTCGAGAAACTCGATCTCGAACAGCCGGTCCCGGCTGCCCTCCGCCTGCCGCACCAGCTGATAGAGCTTCTGTGCATCGATCACGCCGTGGCCCTGTGCATCGGTGTCGGCACCATGGTCCGCGAGCGGCGGCTTTCCATCCACCAGCACCCTGAAGCGCACCGGCCTGCCATTGGCCGCCGGGCCCAGCACCAGGTGCAGGTCGCGTGCCTGGAAGCGATAGGCGATGCGGCCATTGGTGCTGTTCAGCACCGCGCGCTCGGCCTCCACCGTCCAGTCGCCCGCCAGCGACCACTGGTTGGTGCGCAGCGCCGAGGCGGCCGGCCGGTAGACCGTCGCGCGGTCCCGCGCGATGCCGCCGGGCGAGACAAAGCCGTGCGCGCGCTCGTGGCCCAGGTAGGTTTCGCCGGACAGCGGCGGCTCGGCGCCGGGCGCGGCCTGGGTGCCCTGCCCGAGCGGCGCCACCAGCCCGGCGGCGATGCGGGTCTGCCCGGCCTCCGCCAGCAGCTGCTGGATGACCTGCTCGGCCTTGTCGTAGCGGTTCTCGCCGAACTGGTGGTGGCGGATGCGGCCCTCGGCATCGATGAAATAGAACGCGGGCCAGGCCTGGTTGTCGAAGCCGCGCCAGACTGCGAAGTCATTGTCCAGCGCCACCGGAAAGCCGATGTCCAGGTCCTTGACGGCCTTGCGCACATTGGCCGGCTTCTTCTCGAACGCGAACTCCGGCGAATGCACGCCGATGACCACCAGCCCCGCGTCCTTGTACTTCTCGGCCCATGCCCGAAGGTAGGGCAGCGTGCGCAGGCAGTTGATGCACGAATAGGTCCAGAAGTCGACCAGCACCACCTTGCCGCGCAGGGCCTCGGGCGCGAGCGGCGCGGAGTTGATCCATTCGGTGGCGCCCGCCAAGGAGGGAAAGCGGCCTTCGACCTTGAGTTCGCGCGCGGGCAGCGGGGCCGTTCGGTTGTCCGACACGCGCACGAAGCCCGCGTCTTCCCGCAGCGCGACCGGTTCCGGCTGCGACTTGCCTGGCTTGATCCTGTCCACCAGCGCCTGCTCCAGCGCCGAGGTGGTGCCCACCGACAGGCGGGCGAGCAAGCCGGTGTCCAGCCCCAGCGCAATGGCGCCCACGCCCGCCAGCACGGCCGCGCCGGCCGCGCGCCGCACCCATTCACCGGTATGCAGCGAACGCTTCATGATGGAGAACAGCCGCCCGCCGAACAGCAGCGCGGCCGCGAGCGAGGTGCACGCGCCGGCCGCATAGGCCAGCAGCAGCAGCGAGGTGCCGACGCTCGCGCCATTGAGCGCCGCGCCCGTCAGGATCAGGCCGAGGATCGGCCCCGCGCACGGCGCCCAGAGCAGCCCCGTGCCCACGCCCAGCAACAACGGCGAGAACACCGAGGCCGCTACCGCACCGCCATCGCCGCGCGGCTCGGACATGCGGATGCCCAGCGCGACCAGCGGCCGGCTCATGCGGTCGGCGACGCTCGGGAACAGCAGGCTCACGCCGAACAGCGCGAGCACGGCAATGGCGGCCTGGCGCCCGTACTCGTTGAGCGTGACGATCCAGCCGCCGCCCACCGCCGCCAGCGTGGCCACGGCGGCAAAGGCCAGCGCCATGCCCAGCAGCATCGGCAGGCCGTGCGAGCGGAACGGACGGTCGGCGCGCGCGAACACGAAAGGCAGCACCGGCAGGATGCAGGGGCTCAGGATGGTGAGCACCCCGCCCAGGTAGGCAATGAGGAGGACGAGCATGATGTTTGGGGGTCGTCGGTGGCGAATCAGCCCTGGAGGGCGGTGCGGGCGGGCGCGGCGTCCAGCGCGAGCCGGGCCTCGAGCCCGCCTTCGGCGCGGTTCTTCAGCGTGAGCTCGGCGCCCATGGCCATGGCCAGCTGGTGCGCAATCGCCAGGCCCAGGCCGGTGCCGCCGGTGCTGCGGTTGCGCGAACTCTCGACGCGGTAGAAGGGCTTGAGCACGGCATCGAGCTCGTCCGGCGGAATGCCCGGTCCGTTGTCGAGCACGCTCAGCACCAGCCGGCCGTCTTCTTCGGCCTGCACGCGCAGGCACACCTCGCTGCCGAACTTGAGCGCGTTGTCGATCAGGTTCATCAGGATGCGGCGCAGCGCATGGGGGCGGCTCACGATCGGCGCGCCGGCCTTGCCTTCGAGCCGCACCTGCTGGCCCACGTCTTCGTAGTCGGCCACCATGCTCTCGAGCAGCGCGTCGGCATCGATGCGCAGCGGCGGCTCCGCGGCGCCGTGGAGCGTGCGCGCATAGGTCACGCCTTCGCGCACCAGCGAGTGCATGGCGTCGAGGTCCTGGCGGAATTTCTCGCGGTCGCGCTCGTCGTCCATCAGGTCGGTGCGCAGCCGCATCCGCGTGATGGGTGTCTGCAGGTCGTGCGAGATGGCCGCGAGGATCTCGACGCGCTCGGACATGTAGCCGGCAATGCGCTGCTGCATGGCATTGAAGGCGCGCGCCGCATGCGCCACCTCGGTGGGGCCCTCTTCCGCGAGCGTGCGGCCCTTGAGGTCGGGCCCGAGCCCGTCGGCCGCCTCGGAAAGCTGCGCGAGCGGCCGCGTCACGAGGCGCACCGCATACCAGGCGCACACGGCCAGCACCAGCAGCTGGGCCGCAAGCAGCCACATCACCCAGCCCGACACCGGCATGCCCACGCGCATCGCATGAACGACCACGGAAGACCCGTCGCCCAGGCGCACCTGGATCTGCAGGCCCTCGGGCGGCCAGGCCACCTCGCCGACCTTGACGATCGGGAACGGGCGCATCGCATCGACGATGGCCGCGGCAAACTGCCGCGACTGCTCCGAGGCCGGTTCGGTGCCCTCTGCGCTGCCGCCCAGCACGAAGCGGTAGTTGCGCCGCTCCAGCCGGTCGAGCCAACCGGCGCGCTCGGCCGCGGGCAGGCGGTCGAGGATGGCGACCGAACTCGCGATGTCGCGCTCGATGCCGATCATCATCAGCTCGCGCAGCGCCATGTTCCGCTCGTAGCGGATCGCCGCGAAGGTGAGCAGCTGCGCGATCGCCAGGCCCACCACGATGATCAGCGTCACGCGGGAGAACAGCGAGCCGGGCAGCAGCCGGTGCCAGCCGCGCACAGCGCCGGCCGGGTTCGCAGGAGGATTCGCGGAAGTCGAGGACATGGACACCTTCTTGTTCATGCGGCGTGGCTCTGCACGCCGCCGCTGGCTCACACCAGGTGGATGGAAACGTCGATATTGCCCCGGGTGGCCTTCGAATAGGGGCAGGTCTGGTGCGCCGCATCCGTCAGGGCCTGCGCCACTTCGCGGTCCAGGCCCGGCAGGCTCACGTTGAGGCGCGCCTGCAGGAAGTACTCGCTGCCCGCCGTGCCCAGGTCGACTTCGGCATCGACGGCCAGGTCAGGCGGCAAGGCGACCTTCATCCTGCCCGCCGCCTTGCCCATGGCGCCGATGAAGCAGGCCGACCAGCCGGCCGCGAACAGCTGTTCCGGGTTGGTGCCGCTGCCGGCGCTGCCGGGCGACGAGAGCTTGATGTCCAGGCGGCCGTCGGAGCTGCGCGCCTCGCCGTCGCGGCCGCCCGAAGAGGTGCGGGTCTTGCCGGTGTAAAGAACTTTTTCGATGCGGGTCATGGTGGTTTCCTTGGAAAGGGTTGGTTCGGGAACGCACGGATTGTTGAGCCGCCCTCCCCCTGCCCGCGCAGATCGCGTATGCCTGTGTACCGCGCCCGCCGCCCCAGATACTTGCGAATACAAAACCGCCGGCCCGCAGCGGGCGGGAGGCTACATTGCGGCTGCGGGGCGCTTCCCGCGCCCACCTTTTTTTGCTCATTGCCATGACGCCAAAGACCTCCGACCACATCCTCATCGTCGACGACGACCGGGAAATCCGCGAACTGCTCACCACCTACCTGGTGAAGAACGGCTTGCGCGTGGTCGCGGTGCCCACCGGCCGCCACATGCGCGCCGCGCTCGAAGAGTCGGGCCCGTTCGACCTGATCATCCTCGACCTGATGCTGCCCGGCGAAGACGGGCTCACGCTCTGCCGCGACCTGCGCACCGGCAAGTACAAGGCCACGCCCATCCTGATGCTGACCGCGCGCAGCGAGGAGGCCGACCGCATCCTGGGCCTGGAGATGGGCGCCGACGACTACCTGGCCAAGCCTTTTTCCGCCCGCGAGCTGCTCGCGCGCCTGCGCGCCGTGATGCGCCGCACGCGCATGCTGCCGCCGAACATGGGCGCGGTCGAGCCCTCCCAGAAACTGGCCTTCGGCGAATGGCAGGTCGACACGGTGGCGCGCCACCTGATCGACGACAGCGGCACGATGGTGGCGCTGAGCGGCGCCGAATACCGGCTGCTGCGCGTGTTCCTCGACCATCCGCAGAAAGTGCTGAGCCGCGACCAGCTGCTCGGCCTCACCCAGGGCCGCGAGGCCGAGCTCTTCGAGCGCTCCATCGACCTGCTCGTGAGCCGGCTGCGCCAGCGCCTGCGCGACGATGCGCGCGAGCCCCGCTACATCAAGACCGTGCGCAGCGAAGGCTATGTGCTCGCTTCGGCCGTCGCAGCCATGGACTGACCGCGAACCAGGGCTTTTCATCCCGCTTGACCTCAAGTTAGGTTGAGGCTGCACATTGCGCAGCATGAACCATGACCCGCAACCCTCCGCCCGCGTCGCGCAGGCGCTCCAGATCCATCGAAGCATTTCGGCCTGCCATGCACACCTTGCGCAGAACGACGGCGTCCATGCGCTGACGGCCACGCTGATGCTGCCCTGCTACCGCGCCGAATTCGAGCGGCTGATGCTCGCAATGTCTGCGGCGGAAAGAAACGAATTGATGCCGCTGCTCCCCCTCGGCGAAGTGCGGCAGTCCCTCAATCTTCCGCGCGCCTGATCACCAGGCGGCGGGCGCCGGGCCCTTCCGACGACAGCTTGTCGGCCGGATTGCGCAGGCGGCAGCGGTCGATCGACAGGCAGCCGCAGCCGATGCAGTCGTCGAGCGTGTCGCGCAGCTTCTTGAGCTGGGCCATGCGCTCGTCCAGCTCTGCGCGCCAGCCGGCGGAAAGCCGCGCCCAGTCGGCGCGGCTGGGCGCGGCCGAGGTGGGCAGCGTGGCCAGCGCATCGGCAATGTCGGCCAGCGCAATGCCCACCCGCTGCGCGACGCGGATGAACGCCACGCGCCGGAGCACGTCGCGCGCATAGCGGCGGTGGTTGCTTGGCGCCCGGTGGCTCGCAATGAGGCCCTTGGCTTCGTAGAAGTGAAGGGTGGACACCGGCACCCCGCTGCGCTGCGCGACCTCGCCCACGGACAGCGTGGCGGGAAAATCGTGCGGTGGTTCTGCTGGCTTGGATTTCATGGAGGCCTCTGGCCCTCGACTTTAGTTGAGGGCTGGAGACCGCGTGCTCACTCGACGGTGGCGCCGGAAGCCTTGACGATATCCGCCCACAGCGCGCTTTCCTTCGCGATGAGGGCAGCGTACTCGGCCGGGCCGCCGAGCAGCGGCACGGCGCCTTCCACGCCCAGGCGCGACTGGAATTCAGCGCTGCCCGCCACCTGGAGCATCTGCGCCGAAAGCTCCTTCACGAAGGCGTCCGGCGTGCCGCGCGGCGCGAGGATGCCGTAGGTCAGCGTGCTCTCGAAACCCGCGAGTTCGCGCAGCCCCGACTCGGCCACGGTGGGCACGTCGGGCAGCGAAGGCAGGCGCTTTGCGCCCGTGACCGCAATGGCGCGCAGCCGGCCGCCCTTGACCAGCGCGAGCGCGGGCGGAACCACGCTGAACATCATCTGCACCTGCCCGCCCGCCAGGTCGGTGAGGCCGGGGTTGGTGCCCTTGTAGGGGATGTGATTGATCCGCGTGCCGGTGCGCTCTGCAAAGAGCTCGCCGGTCAGGTGGCCGCCGGTGCCGCTGCCGCTGGAGGCGTAGTCGAGCAGGCCCGGCCGCGCCTTGGCTTCGGCGACGAGCTCGGCCACGCTGCGGATCTTCGATGCGGCGGGCACCACGAGCACCAGCGCGGACGAAGCGAACATGGCCACGGGCAGCAGGTCCTTGCGCGCATCGAACTTCAGGCCCTTGTAGAGCGCCGGGTTGATCGACACGGTGCCCGTGTGGCCCAGCAGCAGCGTGCTGCCGTCGGGCGCGCTGCGCACCACCTGCTCGGTGCCGAGGTTGCCGCCCGCGCCGGGCTTGTTGTCGACGATGACGCCCTGCCTGCGCAGCTCGCCCAGGCCCTTGGCCATCTGGCGCGCGAACACGTCGTTGCCGCCGCCGGCCGCAAAGGGCACGACGATGCGGATCGGCCGGGCGTCGGCCTGCGCATGCGCGGGCAGCGCTGCCGCGGCCGCCAGCCCCAGCAGCAGGCCGCGTCGGGCGCGGTCCATCAGACGCGTTCCAGGATCACGGCAATGCCCTGGCCCACGCCGATGCACATGGTGCACAGCGCATAGCGGCCGCCGCCCTTGTGCAGCTGGTTGACCGCGGTGGTGGCCAGGCGGGCGCCGCTGGCGCCCAGCGGGTGGCCGAGCGCAATGGCGCCGCCGTTGATGTTGACGCGCGGGTCGTTGTCCTGCAGGCCCAGCAGGCGCAGCACGGCCAGGCCTTGCGCCGCGAAGGCTTCGTTGAGTTCGATCACGTCGATCTGGTCGATGGTGAGGCCGGTGAGCGCCAGCACCTTCTGCGTGGCGGGCGCCGGGCCGATGCCCATCACGCGCGGCGCCACGCCGGCCGTGGCCATGCCGACCACGCGGGCGCGGGGCGTGAGGCCATGCCTGGCGGCGCTGGCTTCGTCGGCCAGGAGCAGCGCACAGGCGCCGTCGTTCACGCCGCTGGCATTGCCGGCCGTCACGGTGCCGTCGGGGCGCACCACGCCCTTGAGCCTGGCGAGCGATTCAAGGCTGGTTTCGCGCGGATGCTCGTCCTTGTTGACGATGATGGCGTCGCCCTTCTTCTGCGGCACGGTCACGGGCACGATCTCGGCGTCGAAGAAGCCGGACTTCTGCGAGGCCACGGCGCGCAGCTGCGAGTTGAGCGCCATCAGGTCCTGCGCCTCGCGCTCGATCTTGTAGTCGGTGGCCACGTTCTCGGCCGTCTCGGGCATGGAGTCGACGCCGTACTGCGCCTTCATGAGCTTGTTGACGAAGCGCCAGCCGATGGTGGTGTCGTACACCGCGTTGTTGCGGCTGAAGGCGCTCTCGGCCTTGGGCATGACGAAAGGGGCGCGGCTCATGCTTTCGACGCCGCCGGCGATCATCAGCCCGGCTTCGCCGGCGCGGATGGCGCGCGCGGCGGTGCCCACGGCATCGAGGCCCGAACCGCACAGGCGGTTGATGGTGCCGCCGCCAACCTCGAGCGGCAGGCCCGCGAGCAGCGCCGACATGCGCGCCACGTTGCGGTTGTCTTCGCCGGCCTGGTTGGCGCAGCCGTAGAGCACGTCGCCCACGGCCTGCCAGTCGACGTTCTTGTTGCGTTCCATCAGCGCCTTGAGCGGCACGGCGCCGAGGTCGTCGGTGCGCACGCTGCTGAGCGAACCGCCGTAGCGGCCGAAGGGGGTGCGGACGGCGTCGCAGATGAAGGCTTGGGTGGTCATGTGAGTTGTCTCTCTCTGATGGATTGAATGGGATCAGGCAGCGATCGGCAGGCCGACCAGCTTCTCGAGTTCCTCGCGGCTCAGGCCCTCGACGAGGTCGACGAGCTTCAGGCCCTCGGGCGTGCATTCGAGCGTGGCCAGGTCGGAGTACACGCGCTTGACGCAGGCGATGCCGGTCAGCGGATAGCTGCATTCCTTCACCAGCTTGCTTGCGCCCTGCTTGGTCAGCAGGTCCATCATGACCCAGGTCTGCTTGGCGCCGATGGCCAGGTCCATGGCGCCGCCGACCGCGGGAATGGCATCCTTCTCGCCGGTGTGCCAGTTGGCCAGGTCGCCGGTGGCCGAGACCTGGAACGCGCCGAGCACGCAGATGTCGAGGTGGCCGCCGCGCATCATCGCGAAGCTGTCGGCATGGTGGAAGAACGAGCCGCCCGGCAGCAGCGTCACGGGCTGCTTGCCGGCGTTGATGAGGTCGTAGTCTTCCTCGCCGGCCTCGGGCGCGGGGCCCATGCCGAGAATGCCGTTCTCGCTCTGCAGGATGACCTCGCGGCCCTTGGGCAAGTGGTTGGCCACCAGCGTGGGCTGGCCGATGCCCAGGTTGACGACGGCGCCGTCGAAGATGTCCTGCGCCACGCGGGCTGCGAGCTGGTCCTTGGTGCGACGTTGGTAAGTTGTCATGGTCATGCTGCCTTCTTGAAACCGCCGGCCTGGGTGGCCACGCGTTCGATGCGCACCACCTGGTGCACGAAGATGCCCGGGGTCACGATGGCCTCGGGATCGAGGGTGCCGAGCTCGGCAATCTCGTGCACGGTGGCAATGGTTTTCTTCGCGGCCATGGCCATCACGGGGCCGAAGTTGCGCGCGGCCTTGCGGTAGACCAGGTTGCCCCAGCGGTCGCCGCGCTCGGCCTTGATGAGCGCCACGTCGCCTTGGATGGGGTATTCGAGCACGTACTGCACGCCGTCGATCTCGCGGGTCTCGCGGTTGCCCGCGAGCTGCGTGCCATAGCCCGTGGGGCAGAAGAAGGCGCCGATGCCGGCGCCCGCGGCACGGATGCGCTCGGCGAGGTTGCCCTGGGGCACCAGTTCGAGCTCGATCTTGCCGCTGCGGTAGAGCCCGTCGAACACCTGGCTGTCGGCCTGGCGCGGAAAGCTGCAGATGATCTTGCGCACGCGGCCGGCCTTGAGCAGCGCGGCGAGGCCGGTGTCGCCGTTGCCGGCGTTGTTGTTGACGACGGTGAGGTCCTTGGCGCCCTGCTCGACGAGGCCGTCGATGAGTTCGCCGGGAATGCCGGCGGTGCCGAAACCGCCGATGAGAACCGTGGCGCCGTCTTGGATGCCTGCAAGGGCATCGGCGACCGAGCGCGCGATCTTGTTGATCATGAAGCTTGTCTCCGGGAGTGAGGAAAGAAAGAGAAACCGAACCGTGCGAACGACCTGCCCAAACCATCCGACCCAACCGGCCGATTCTGCGAACCGCCAAATTGTTCGTCTAAAGAACATTTGTTCGTATAATGAATTCTAAAGAGGATCGCTCCACATGGCAACCCATACCCCGCAAACAGAGACCCCCGCCCCCGGCGACAGCTACGTGCAGTCGTTCGCGCGCGGGCTCCAGGTGATCCGCTCGTTCAGCGAAAGCGCGCCGCGCCAGACGCTCAGCGAGGTGGCGGCCGCCAGCGGGCTGACGCGGGCCGGCGCGCGGCGCATCCTGCTCACGCTGCAGACGCTGGGCTACGTGGTGACCGACGGCAAGCTCTTCACGCTCACGCCGCGCATCCTCGACCTGGGCTTTGCGTATCTTTCCTCGATGCCGATCTGGAACCGCGCCGAACCGGTGATGGAAGCGCTGGTGCAGCAGGTGCAGGAGTCCTGCTCGGCCGCGGTGCTGGATGCCACCGACATCGTCTACGTGATGCGCGTGCCCACCAAGAAGATCATGCACATCAGCCTGGGCGTGGGCTCGCGCCTGCCGGCGTATTGCACCTCGCTCGGCCGGCTGCTGCTGGCCGACCTGGGCGACGACGAGGTGCGCGCGCGGCTCGAGGCCTCCGACCGCCAGGCGCTCACCAAGCACACGGTGACCGACGTGGATGCCCTCATGGCCAAGGTGGCGCAGGCGCGCAGGCAGCAGTGGTGCCTGGTCAATCAGGAGCTGGAAGAAGGCCTGATCTCCGTGGCGGCGCCCATCGTCAACCGCCAGGGCCGCATGGTGGCCGCGCTGAACATCAGCGGCCAGGCCAACCGCACCAGCGCCAAGGTGATGCAGGAGACCATGCTGCCCGCACTGCGCGAAGCGGCGGACCGGATCTCGCGGCTGCTCTGAGCGCCCCCCCCCGATTCGCCCTGAGCGAAAGGACATTCACGGCCAGGTCACACCGGCTCTCTAGATTGCACCCCCACAACAAAACCGGAGGGTCAATCATGTCCAGTCGCTTCATCTCGTCCGCCTTGCCGCGCCATCTGGCGATTGCGGCCGTTGCATCCGCAGTCCTCGCCGCGTGCGGCGGCGGTGGCAACAACGGCATCGTCTTTCCGCCCATGGCGGGCACGCCCGCTCCTTCGCCGGCCCCTGCACCCGCGCCTTCGCCTGCGCCTGCGCCTCCACCGCAGGACCCCAGCGCCGGCCTGCCGCACAAGCTCACCGGCTGGGCCTCGCTGCCCGACAGCTTCCGCTGGCCCGGCCCGACCACCGGTCAGTTCATCACCAGCGCACTCGGCGTGACGCCGCCCTTCGTCGACGGCCAGCCGCTGCCCGGCTTCTCGGCGCTGCTGAAGAACGACGACGGCACCTGGACCGCCATGCCCGACAACGGCTACGGCAGCAAGAGCAACTCCGGCGACTTCGTGGTCGGCTTCTACAACGTCAGCATTGACTTCCGCACGGTGGCCAACGGCACGACCGTTCCCGGCACCGTGAAGGCCAACAGCCACATCGCCTTCAACGACGCCAAGGGCTTCCTGAAGGACGGCAAGGGCGTGGACCTGAAGATCACCGCCGACTTCGCCAACTACCAGACGGTCTCGGGCAACAACCTCGTCGACAGCGGCAAGCCGGTGGATTCGCGCATCGTCAGCGGGCGCCTGCTGACGGGCTTCGATCTCGACGTCGAGTCGATCGCCCGCGCGAACGACGGCACCTACTTCGTGGGCGAGGAGTTCGGCCCCTACATCCTGCACTTCGACAAGGACGGCACGCTGATGGCCGACCCGGTGCCGCATCCCTTCCTGCGCAGTCCGTCCAACCCGCTGGTGATGAACGAAGGCGCCACCGCGACTTCGCTTTCGAGCCGCGGCTTCGAGAGCCTGGCCTTCAACGGCGACAAGACCCGCCTCTATGCGGTGCCCGAGGCAGCGCCATCGCTGGCCTCGCTGCGCCCGGTGGCCGACGACGAGCGCTACCTGAACTTCTTCGAGTTCGATCCCGCCTCGATGCTCTACACCGGCAAGAACCCGGTCTACAGGAAGGACGGGCCTGCCAAGGACAACCAGATCGTCATCGGCGACATGACCAACATCGGCGGCAACAGGTTCGTGCTGATCGAGCGCGACAGCCTCTACGGCTCGAAAGCCGTGGTCAAGCGGCTCTACATGGTGGACCTGGACGTGAAGGACGCCGACGGCGCGCTCAAGAAGACGCTGCTGGTCGACCTGCTGAACATCTCCGACCCCGCCGACATCGGCGGTCCGCTGGCCAACGTCGCGAACGGCAAGTTCAGCATGCCCTTCGACTCCGTCGAGAGCGTCGAGGTGGTGGACGACTACACGCTCGCCGTCGCCATCGACACCAACTTCCCGAGCGAGGACGGCCGCGTGCCCGGAAAGCCGGACGACACCGAGATCATCACGATCCGCTTCGAGCAGCCGCTGTTCAAGCGCGGCACGCCGAAGACCTGACGACGCCCCCGGTGCGGGCCCCGGAGGGCATCAGCCCTCCGACTGGATGCCCTTCATGATGATCACGCCGCCCAGGCGCGTGGTGTCGGCGCGCATGCGCTTGGCCAGCGCGTCGGGCGAGCCGGGCTGGGCCTGCCAGCCGGTCTTCAGCAGCGCCTGGCTCACGTCGGCCGAGCTGATGACTTCGACCAGCGCGGCGTTGAGCCTGGCGATGGCCGCGGGCTTCATGCCCGCGGGCGCGGCCAGCGCGGTCCAGATTTCCAGGTCGGCGCCGCGCACGTCGGCGTCGCGGATGGTGGGCAGCTCGCCCGCCAGCGGGCTGCGCTCGGGCGAGGTCACGCCAATGGCCTTGATCTTTCCCGACTTGACGTGCGGCAGGGCCAGCCCGGGCGGCAGCAGGGCCAACTGGATCTCGCCCGCCAGCAGGCCCGCAATGACCTGCGGGTTGCCCGTATAGGGCTTGTGCTGCGCCGTGATGGCGGCGCGGCTCTTGATGAGTTCCATGCCCAGGTGGCCCACCGTGCCCACGCCCGGCGTGCCGTACTTGCCGCCGCTGCCGAGGTTGCGCACCCACAGCAGCTGTTCGGCCGAGGTCTTGCCCGGGGCGTTGCCCGACACCGCCAGCACCAGCGGTGCGGTGCCGATCATGCCGACCGGCGCAAAGTCCTTCTCGGGGTCGAAGCTCAGCTTGGGATTGAGCAGCCTGGCAATGGTGAGATTGCCGTTGATCAGCGCGCCGATGGTGTGGTCGTCGGTCGCCTTGGCCACCTGGTCGGCCACCAGGTTGCCGCTGGCGCCGGGCTTGTTCTCGACCGTGACCGGCTGACGCAGAATCTTCGACAGCGGCTCGGCAATGGCGCGCGCCGCCAGGTCGGGCGATGCGCCGGCGGGAAATCCCACGAGGATGCGAACAGGCTTGGTCGGCCAGGCGGCGTCGCCGCCGGCAGCGGCGGTGCCGGCGCGCTGGGCCCACGAACCGGGTGCAAAAAGCGATGCGGCAACTGCTGCTGCGCCGCTTTCGAGCAAGCGGCGTTTGGTGATCTTCAAGATGGCTCCAGAAAGAGTGGGAGAGAGTCCGGCAACGTTGCTGACGTCGCACTTACAGAACGTTACAGGATCGTGCTGCATTGCGCAACCGTTGACCCTGTTGCAGGCACGCCCGCGCGCCAGCCTCCGCGCCTCGATCCGCGCCGTGTCAGTTGAAGAGGCCCTGCTGCGTGGCTTGGTGCACCGCCTGGGTCCGCGACTTGACGGACAGCTTGCGGTAGATGTTCTTCGCGTGAAACTCGATGGTGTTGACCGAAAGCGACACCGCCTCGGCGATCTGCTGGTTGCTCCAGCCCTGGGCAATGAGGCGCAGCACTTTCAGCTCGCGCGGCGACAGCAGCGGTTTGCCCTCTGCCGGGCCCGCGGGCATGGGCTGGATGGCGATCGGCTTCGGCTGGGCGGAGGCCGCGAACAGGCCGAGGATGCGGCGCGCAATGCGCGAATCCACCGGCGCGCCGCCGCGTTCGATGGAGCGCAGCAGGAACGCGAGTTCGGCATCGTCGGCCTCGGTCAGCACGTAGCCCACGGCACCCGCGGCAATGGCGGCGCCCACCAGGCCGTCATCGTCGGTTTCCGACATGGCGATGGCGTCGATGTGCGGATGGGCCGTGCGAACGTGGCGGATCAATGCCGCGCCATCGGTCTCCGGCCCGTCCATGCCCACGAGAACGACGCTGAAGGCCTGCGCGGCCAGCATGAAGCGGGCCTCGGCCTGCGTCGAAGCGGCCGCCAGCTGCAGGCCGGGCGCTGCCATGGCAAGAATGCGCCGCATGCGCTCGGACACGCTCGGGCTGCCCTCGACGACGAGGGTGCCACCGCGCATGCCGGCACCAGGGCTGCCGGCGGATATCTGATTGGCCACGCGCACTTTCCTTTCGGCCGCACAAGGCGTGCCGAGATTGATCTTTGGCCTGAACATTGCATGAACGATGCCCGGCCGGGGAGGCAGTGTGGCGCCCGGCATTTCGATGCATGCAGGCACTTCGATCTTCATTGGCGAACCGGCTCTGGACCTGCTTTTCAGAGGCTTGGAAGGTGCGGCTGGAACGGCCGTTTTTGAGGCCTCGCGTTACGCATTTGCCACAGCGCCTGTTACGTAACACACCCCTCGGCCACACAGGTTTGAAGCGGTCAATTCGGGTGCCCGCACTGTGTCCGAAGGTTACTCCCCCACTTACAATCCCTGCCGCATCATTCCTTCCCCCTACCAGGTCTCGTCCGCAATGCCAAAGAGCCCCCTGCCGCGCACGCGCTTCAGCTTTTCACCCACCGTGCGTGCCCTGCTCCTGGCCGCCGCCTGTGGCATGGCGTTGCCGGTGCTCGCCGCCATTGAGCATGATGAAGTCGACCGGCTCATGCAGGCCGGCAAGCTCGACGAGGCCATGACCCGCGCCGATGCCTTCCTGAAGGACAAGCCCAAGGACCCGCAGATGCGCTTCCTCAAGGGCGTGATCCAGCTCGACACCGGCAAGCGCGCCGAGGCCATTGCCGCCTTCACCCAGCTCACGCAGGACGCCCCCGAACTGCCCGAGCCCTACAACAACCTCGCCGTCATCTACGCGAGCCAGAACCAGTTCGACAAGGCGCGCAGCGCGCTCGAGAGCGCCATCCGCACCAACCCGAGCTATGCCACCGCGCAAGAGAACCTCGGCGACGTGTATGCGCGGCTGGCCAGCCAGGCCTACAGCAAGGCGCTGCAGCTCGACCAGAACAACACCGCGGTGCAGCCCAAGCTCGCGGTGATCCGCACCCTGTTCACGCCGGCGCCGGCCGGCGGCAAGCCCTCCGCTGTTGTCGCGGCGGCAGCGCCCGATGCCACGTCCCGCGCGGCGCCGGCTGCGAAGGCTGCGGCACCTGCTCCGGCGCCCGCTCCCGTCGCGAAGGCGCCTGCCGCTCCGGCGCCCGCGCCCGCACCCACGCCTGCACCGGCACCCGTCAAGGCAGCAGCGGCTCCCGCAGCCACACCAGCGCCTGCAGCACCGCCACCGCCCCCCACGGTGGTGGCCAAGGCACCCGAGGCTGCTCCGGTGCCTGCGGCGCCCGCGCCAGCACCGGCCGCCGCGCCCTCTTCCACCGCCACCGCCGAAGTCGAATCGGCCGTGCGCGGATGGGCTGCCGCATGGGCCGGCCAGGACATGGACCGCTACCTTGCCTCCTACGGCGCCGACTTCAACCCCGGCGGCGGACAAAGCCGCAAGAGCTGGGAAGAAGAACGCCGCGCGCGCATCGTCGGCAAGTCGAGCATCAGCGTGAACATCGAGAACCTCGTGATCAGCGTCAACGGACAAGCCGCGACCGCCAAGTTCCGCCAGATCTACCGCGCCGACAACCTCAACATCTCGAGCCGCAAGACGCTCGAACTGCAGCGCGCCGGCAACCAGTGGCACATTCGCAAGGAAAGCGTCGGCGGCTAGTGGCAGACATCGTCCGGCGCAGCCGGCTTCGGAACCCCGCGCTGCGGCGCGGCGCGAACATGCTTGCCGCGCTCATGGCGGCATCGGCCCTGCTGTTGGCAACACACGGCGCGGCCGCATCGACCAAGTCCGCGAACGCCAAGTCCGCGAACGCCAAGACCAGCGGCGCCAAGGCCAAGGCTTCGGCCGGCCGTCCAGCCGCCCGGGAAGCCAAGGCCAGGACGGCAAAAAAGGCTTCCGCCGCAGACGCAAGAACCGCTGCGGCAGCCAAGGGCGCCCCGCGCAGCAAGATGGCAGCCGCATCTTCTTCCGCAGCCTTGCAACAGGCCAGCAGCGCCGAAGCCCGCCTGATCGCGGTCTACGAACTGTTCGGACGCGGCCAGCCGCGCCCCGCGCTGGCGAAGGCCCGCGACCTGGTGCGCGACTATCCCAACTTTCAGCTCGCGCAGCTCGTCTATGCCGACCTGCTCGCAACCCAGGTGCCGCCCGCGCACGCCTTTTCCGACGCCACCGGCATCGCGCGGCTGCGCAGCGACCCCGCCATGGCCGACCTGCGCGAGGAATCCCGCCGCCGCCTGCAGGCTCTGCGCGACAGGCCGCCGGCCGGCACCGTGCCTTCGCAGTTCCTGGCGCTGTCCACGCGCAGCCGCTATGCCATTGCGGTCGACGCCTCGCGCTCGCGGCTCTACCTGCTCGAGAACTCCGACAAGGGGCTGCAGCTGGTGGCCGACTATTACGTTTCGGTCGGCAAGTCGGGCATCGGCAAGGCCAGCGAGGGCGATGCGCGCACGCCGCTGGGCGTGTACTACGTCACCAGCAGCCTCGACCCGAAGTCGCTGCGCGACTTCTACGGCGCCGGCGCGCTGCCCATCAACTACCCCAACCCCTACGACGTGCGGCGCGGCAAGACCGGCAGCGGCATCTGGCTGCACGGCACCCCGCCCCAGCAGTTCTCGCGCGCGCCGCTGGCCAGCGACGGCTGCGTCGTCATGGCCAACCCCGACCTGAAGCAACTGCTGCGCAAGGTGCAGATCGGCGCCACCCCCGTGGTCACCGCGCCCAGCCTGCAGTGGATTTCGCGCCCCCAGGCCGAAAAGGAAGCCCAGACCTTCACCAGTGCAATTTCGGCCTGGAAAGATGCCAGGGCCAATGGCAATGAAGCGCAATTGAAGAAATTCTATTTGCCCGATTTCCAGCGCAACAGCAGCAGCAAGAAAAACACCGACGGCTTTTCGGTGCTCCACGACGAAGTGGAATATGCCCAGGGCAAACGCGTGCAGTTCAAGGACATGTCCTTCCTGCATTGGCGCGACGGCGACGACACCATGGTCGCCACCTTCGGCGAAGTCTTCGAAGGCGAGAAAAGCGGGCGCACCAGGCGCCAGTACTGGCTGCGCCAAGGCAGCGAGTGGAAGCTTTTCCACGAAGAAATCCTCGGCTGAGACCCCTCTCGGCGGAGGGGTAGGTACCCCATAGGTGTGACTTTTTGCACAAGCAACGCACCTATCTTGGGCGTTACATCTACCGTTACAACCGCGTGCTACGTAACACGTAACGACTTTGTTCCCGTAACAAACACCGGCTGAATGTTCCCAAGAAACGTAACGTTGTTCACTCATTCATGGGATGCGCATACACCGTGTCAGAGGGAAAAATGTGTTCCAGGACTGTTACTCATGCTTCCGGGCGAGGGCTTCCTGGGGACGGCGAGGGGCTGGCCGCCTTCCTGCTTAGACCATACGGCCTAGCACAGGAAGGCCTTGAACCCACGGGTTACTGTTGTTGATACACGGAGTTACGCTGTATAACATCCACCTGGCCAGCCTCACTTGTTAACACTTTTTTAAGGGGAAATCATGCTTCGCTCTATTACTCGTTTTCTGCGCGATGAAGAAGGTGCTACTGCAATTGAATATGGGTTGATTGCGGGCTTGATTGCAGCGGTTCTCGTTCTTGTTCTTACCAATTTGGGCACGCAGGTCAAGAGCAAATTCAATGCAGTCCTCGTTGCCCTTGGTGGAACGGCGGTGTAATTTCCCCTCGAGATGATGGCATTCGCGTCAACATACTTGTTATGGCTCATCGCCGTTGCCGTCTATGATTTTCGAGAACGCCGCGTCCCAAACTGGTTGGTGCTCGCCGGAGCCATTTTGGCTCTGGCGACATTGGCGTTTGGCAGCCCTCTTTTTGACAATGGCTGGCGCTCGAGCCTTTTCGGGGCTGCTATTGGTTTTGGGTGCCTCCTCGTGTTCTATGCCAGGGGACTCATGGGGGCAGGGGACGTGAAGTTCACCGGCGCCCTTGGACTGTGGGTCGGCCTATCAGGCTTGGTGCCTATCTGGATCATCGCCAGTCTGATGGCTGGCGCCCATAGCTTTCTTTGGCTGGCTCTTAAACGCTGGCCTTTTTTTCCGCGACTAACCTTGATGCTTGCCGGTCCGTCGCGCACGTCCCAACCCGGCGTCTCCGACGGCCGGCTTCGCATCATTCCTTACGCAGCCTACTTAGCGCTGGCTGCGGCGGCGTGGATGGTTTGGGAGCGACAGAGTTAGCTACAGCCAACTCTGCTCCGTCTCGCAGGCCCTTCATCTCACTTTCAGTGATCGCTTGCTTCCCTCCTTCAGTCCGCCGCCCATGATCAATCTCACCAAAATCGTCGCCGCCATCCTGGTCCTTCTGGCCATCGCGCTAGGCGGCTATGCCTGGATGCTTGGTCGACAGGCGCCTGCGAATACGGCAGTTACGACGCCCCCCGCATCCGATCAGCCCCAGACCCAGACCCAACAGACGCTCACCTATCCGGTCGTGGTCGCATCAAAGCCCTTGCCCGCAGGTCAAGCCATCCCGGCCGATGCCCTGCGCGTCGAACGCCTCACCGTCAATCCCGCTGGCGCCTTCCAGGAAGTGGCAACGGCGGCCGGTCGTGTCCCGGTTCTCGACCTCTCTGAGGGCTCGCCGGTGATGGAGAACCAGTTGGTGTCAGGCCTGGCCCTTCGCGTGGGAGAAGGCGAGCGCGCCGTCGCCATCAAGGCCGACGAAATCATGGGCGTCGGCAACAAGATCCAGCCTGGGGATTTCGTCGACGTGTTCATCACATTGAAGTCGGACGGCAAAGATGTGGACCGCAGCCAGGCACGCCTGCTTCTGTCTCGCAAACGCGTGCTCGCCTTCGGCTCTGCATCCGTTGATGGTGTTCCCTCCAAAACAGCGGACAAGCAGCAACAGCAAGCCCAGCGGGCCGAAGCAGCCCGCACGGCGGTGCTGGCCGTACCCGTGGATGACGTGAACCGCCTCACGATCGGCGACGCGACAGGTCGATTGATGCTGGCGCTGCGCAATCCGAACGATATGGCGGAACCCGACCCCAAGCTTTTCGCCGACCTCCCCACGGCATTGCAGCCCGCTTCGGTTCGGCCTGGCGAGCCTCGGCGTCCACCTTTGGAAGGGCTCGACCGTGCACAGGCAGGTCTGACGACAGTGGATCTCGTGACTGGCGGCAAGACCATCGCCGGCCGCCCCGCCTTGAACGAAGCACGCGCCGCTTCCGGCGGCACCCGGAGCTCCCAGCCAGGCACCACCCGCGGCGGCCTTCAGGTCGAAGTCATTCGCGGCGACCGCAGCGAAACCATGAGCTATTGAGTGCAGCGCCCCCCTCCACTGCCGTCACGCCCGTCATCGAGAAAAGAAGCCACATGCCCTACACGCCACGCGAACCGTCGAACAGCCTTCCGGGCGCACCGTCGCTGATGCGTTCGTCGCTGATCGCCCTGTGCGCGCTGGCCCATGTGGGCTGGCCTCTTGCCACCAACGCGGCGGATGCCCAGGCCGTGCGCGCACAGCCTCAGCGACCGCTGATCCTCAACGCCGGGACGCAGCAGGAGCTGCTGATCGACAAGGGCATCGAACGGATGGCCATCGCCGATGAAGCCGTGGCGGCAGTCACCGTCACACGCAAGACGCCGAGTTCTCCCGCGGCGCGGCTGATCATCACCGGCAAAGCGGCGGGACGCACCACGCTGATGGTCTGGGAAAAGGGCGGCGCTGCGGCAACCACCTACGCCATCGAGGTTCGGCGCCGGAGCGCGACCCTCTCCGGAACCATGGACAGCGTCGCCGCGCACCAGCAGGCGCGCGACACGGCAATGGCCGGCGCAGCCGACAAGGCAGAACTCATCGACCGGTCTGTCGTCAATGTGCGCAGCAACACCGTCCAGGTCGAAGTGAAGGTGGTGGAATTCAACAGAAGCGTGCTCAAGCAGGCCGGCCTGAACATCTTCAGTACGCGCGCAAATTCGAACGGGTTCAGCTTCGGGGTCTTCGGGCCGTCTTCGCTCGGCAGCACCACCTTCGCGTCCAACGGCTCCATCAGTGGCGAGTATCACAATCCGCTGGCGCAAGCCTTCAGCCTGTTGTTCAATTTCGGCAAGGCCGGTGTTGGCCTGAATGTCGGATTCCTCGAAGGCAACGGCATGGCCCGGGTGCTCGCCGAGCCCACCCTGGTCGCGATGTCGGGCCAGAGCGCCAGCTTCCTCGCCGGCGGAGAACTGCCCGTGCCCGCGCCGCAGGGGCTGGGCACCACGAGCATCGAATACAAGCCTTTCGGCATCGGCCTGACCTTGACGCCCACCGTGCTGTCCAACGACCGCATCGTGCTCAAGGTGGCGCCGGAAGCCAGCGATCTCGACTACACCAACTCGCTCAGCATCGGCGGCGTTGCCGTGCCCGCGATCACCACCCGCCGCGCCGATACCACGGTGGAACTGGGTGACGGAGAGAGCTTCATCATCGGCGGGCTCGTCAGCCGAACCACGACGTCGAACGTCGACAAGGTACCGCTGCTCGGCGACCTCCCGATCCTGGGCACCTTCTTCCGTCAGAACAAGTACCAGATGAGCGAGAAGGAACTGGTCATTCTCGTCACACCCCATCTGGTCAAGCCCATTGCACGCAACACCGATCTGACGCCGTATCTCCCCGGCGGGGCCGAACAGCGCGATGGCGCCGTATGGCGCTCGCATTTCCTCGGCGGTGCGGCCAACACGGCAGTACCGGGCTTCTCTCGCTGATGGATGAAAGTCATGCGATCACCGCATCGCTGAACGGCACCATGAACGCCCCTCGCGACAACCTCCCCGAAATAGGCAGCGAAACCTATCTTTTCGCGTCGGCCAATGGCAGTCACATCACCTGGCTCACCGATGCTCTGAGCCACGAAGGCTCAGTGGTCGTTCTAAGCCAGGACACGAAGTCGATCGACGAGCGCATCTCGCTGCTCGGCCCGGTGGCAGTGTTCATCGACTTTTCTCCCGAACAGAGCGCAGCGGCCGGCGAGCTTCATCAACGGCTCAAGCGCGACTGGCCCACCTTGCCCGTCCTCGCTGCCGGCGTTTCCTCGCAGCCCGCCGCAATGCTCGCGGCCCTTCGCGCCGGCGTGGACGATTTCATCGACATTTCGGCCGCTCCTGCCGAGGCTGTGAGCACCCTGCGCGCCCTCCTCGAAAAGCGGCGCTCGCTCCCGGGCGGCCTGCGCGGCAGCACCCTCGCTCTCCTGGGGGCGCGCGCTGGCCTGGGCGTCACCACGCTGGCCACGAGCCTGGCCCTTGCACTGCACGATCAATTGGCGCAAGCGCCCGCACGGCCGCCTGGCCGCAGCGGACGACATGGCGTCGCACTGCTCGACCTGGGCCTTCCTGCACGCGACGGCCTGCTGTATCTGAACACGCAAAGCAGCTTCAGCTTCGTGGATGGCGTGCGCAACCTGCGGCGGCTGGACCAAACCCTGCTGCACACGGCGCTGGCGCACCACGCCAGCGGCGTGGCCGTGCTGCCATTGCCGGCGAACCTGGCGCAGGTGCGCGAGATCTCCCATGCCGACTCCGTCACCCTGATCCGGCGCCTGGCCGACTTCTTCGACTTCCAGATCGCCGATCTCGGCGGGTTCTCGACCATCGACTTCATGGCCCAGACCGTGCGCGAAGCGCAGAACACCTGGGTGGTGTGCGACCAGAGCATCGGGGCGATCGTGTCGACGGCCAACATGCTCAAGGAACTGCGCGCACGCAATGTAGAGATCGAGCGGCTGATGCTGGTCGTGAACAAGTTCGACCGCCATGTCGGCCTGTCGGCCAAGGACATCGCCGAACGTCTCGAACTGCCGCTGCAGCATGTGCTGCCTGACCGAGGCACCCAATTGCTGGCCGCTGGTTGCCGAGGCGAAATGCTCGTGCGCACCGCCCGCAACGATCCCTACGCGCAGGCCGTTGGCGGCCTGGCCCGCACGCTGCATCAGGAATACATGTCCGTCACAGGCCAACCCCCGCCCAAGGATCCACGCTGGACTGCGCTGATGTCGCAGATCACCGGCTTCTGGAAGAGTTCAAACGAAGGTTGAGCCCATATGTCCAACGATATCGAATTTGCCGACGACGACCAGGCCTTCATCAACTCGCAGCAGTTCCAGGACATCAAGAGCTGGACGCACGACCATCTGCTGAGCCGCATCGAGGAGCTCGGCGCGGAATTCGGACGCTGGTCGCGTGCTTCCATCCAACAGTTCGTCGAACTGGAGGTCGACAGCTTCGTCCGCCTGCGCCGCGTGCCCATCAACGACCGCGAGATGCAGCTCATCTCCGACGCGTTGACCAAGGAGCTTGCAGGCTTTGGTCCGTTGGAAGACCTGCTCAACGATCCCGCGGTCGAAGACATCCTGATCAACGGCTACCAGAACGTCTACGTATCGCGCCACGGCATGCTGGAGCGCGAGACCGTACGCTTCGCAGATGCAGAGCATGTGATGCGAATTGTGCGCCGCATCCTCGCACCGTTGGGCCGCCGGCTGGACGAGTCGAACCCGATGGTCGATGCACGCCTGCCCGATGGCGGCCGCATCAATGTCATCATCGAGCCGCTGGCCATTGACGGCCTCTCGGTATCGATCCGCAAGTTCCGCAAGGAGCCGCTCACGCCAGCCGACATGGTGAAACTCGGCACCTTTGACGCCGGCATGGCGCAGTTGCTCGAGATCGCGGTACGGGCACGCTGCAATGTGCTGGTGAGCGGCGGCACCAGCTCCGGCAAGACTTCGCTGCTGAACGCGCTTGCGAGCTTCATCCCAGCGCGCGAGCGCGTGATCACCATCGAAGACACGGCCGAACTCTCGCTCGGCACCAGTCACGTGGTGCGGCTCGAGAGCCGGCCCGGCGGCTTCGACGGCACCGGTGTGGTGTCGATCCGCGACCTGCTGCGCAACAGCCTGCGCATGCGGCCCGACCGGATCATCGTCGGTGAAGTGCGAGGTGCCGAGGTCATCGAAATGCTGCAGGCCATGAACACCGGGCACGAGGGCTCGATGGGCACCATCCATGCCAGTTCGCCGCGCGAATGCCTGTACCGGCTGGAAATGCTTGCAGGATTCGCAGGCTACCAAGGCAGCGAAGTCAGCTTGCGCCGCCAGATTGCCAATGCCATCGACTTCATAGTTCAGATCGGCCGGCTCTCCAATGGCCAGCGGCGCATCATTTCGCTCAGCGAAGTCACGGGCGTCAACGACAACGTAGTGGCCATGCAGGAGCTCTACCGCTACGAACCGATCGTTTCACCGGATGGCGAGGAACGCGACCGCTGGATCTCGCTGGGCATAGCGCCCCATTCGCCGAAGATCACCCGGTTCCGCCAGTCCATGGCACGCGCGCAGAACGGGGATAGCCGTGCGTGAAGCATTGCTCATCGTGACCTGCATCGCGCTGCTGTTGGCAGCCGGCGGCCTGTTGCTCTGGCAATGGGCCAAGAACCGGCAGACCCAACAAGCGACCGGGCGGCACCTTGAGCAACAGATCCTGGCGAGCAATGCGGACGTGACGGCGGCCCCCCCGAACGTGCAAACACCTTTGCGTGATACGCCTTCGGACAGCTTCATTCCCGGCATCACCTCGGATCCATGGCTCCAAACAGAGGCCACTGCCACTGCGGCTCCTCGGAAGAGTTTGATGGAAACGATCTTGCCCGAGTGGCTGCTCGGCATCATTCCGCCCAAGGTCGCCACGTTTGCTGCGATCGGCATTCTTGTCTTGAGTCTGCTGGCAGGACTCTCCGGTGGACTGATCGCTGCTGTGGGAGTGCTGTTCCTGCTCGTTCTAGCTTCGGTCTTCGCGGTATGGCTTCGGCTTCAGAAAGTTCGCCGCCAATTGATCAGCCAGTTGCCCGCGTACATCGACGCGATGGTGCGTCTGATCACCATCGGCAACTCCACACAGGCCGCATTCCAGCTCGCGATTGCCACAACACAAGCCCCTCTGCGCGGCCACATGGAGCGGTCTGCGGCCTTGGTGCGCGCCGGCGTGGATCTCGATCGCGCACTGCATCAGACAGCGAGCAATGTGCGCGTGGAAGAAATGTTCCTGCTGGCATCGATCCTGGGACTCGGCGTGCGCTACGGTGGCCGCGCCGACCTGTTGCTTGAACGGGTCGCCAACTTCATGCGCGACCGCGAGCAGTCTGAACTCGAGCTGGTCGCGATGTCCGCGGAGACTCGCCTCTCAGCCTGGATTCTGGGCCTCCTTCCGCTGGGTGTAGGTTCATTCCTGATCCTGACAAACCCCGCCTTTTTCATGGGCATGTGGAATGACGAGACCGGGCGTGTTTTGATTTTTTCGTCGCTCGGACTGCAGCTGTTGGGTGCCGGCCTCCTTTATCGACTGGCGAAGCTGGCATGAACTTCACCCCCGATCAATTAGCCACCATCAGCCTTGCGCTTCTCGCGCTGGGCCTGATGATCGCGGCTGGTGCGCTGATTGCAGTGGAATTGCGTCGCGCGCGCAGCGGCAAAGTGATCGGCCGGGCTCTCCGGCGGGACACGACAGCGCCGTTCGATCTCACCCTACCCGTCGAGACCGAATCGGAGTCTGCGGCCTCCGACATCGAACTCCCCTTCCATTGGCTCGATTCACGAATCGGACGGGCCCTTGTCGCCGATGAAGACCGGCGACTGATCGACCGATGCGGATTCGCCTCCAAGCGAGCGCAGTTGATCCTTCTGGTCACCCGCCTTCTGCTCGCGTTTCTCTTGCCGGTGCTCACCTATTTCGTTTGCCGGAGCCTGTGGACTGAAAGCACGATCACCGTGGTGCTGATCGCAGCATTCGTGGTGGGGTTCATGGCGCCCAAATGGGTGCTCGGCCGCATCGCGGCCGGTCGACGTGAGCGGATTGCACGCGAGTTGCCCCTCTTTATCGATCTGTTGAAACTTTTGCAAGGCGTGGGCCTGAGCCTCGATCAAAGCCTGCAGATCATGGCCGAAGATTTCTCGCACGTGCTGCGCGTGCTCGGCTACGAATTGACCATTGCCAACCGGCAATACAGCCAGGGGCGAACGCGCGAACATTCACTCCATCGCCTGGCCACACTCCATGGCAACGAAGACCTGCGCGGCCTGGTCTCCTTGTTGGTACAGGTCGACCGCCATGGCGGCGCGGTGCAGGAACCCCTGCGCGTTTTCGGCGATCGGTTGCGCGAACGGCGCCGCTCGGAAATGAAAGAGCGCATCGGGAAGATCACCGTGAAGATGACCGTCGTCATGGTCGTCACGCTATTGCCCGCGCTTGTCATCGTGACTGGCGGACCCGGTTTCATAGCCATCTTCCGCTCACTGGGAGTAGTCGCCAAATGAACATCCACTCCTTGAAACTCCGGCTGCATCGCGCGCGAGGCCCGCTCGGGGCCCGCGCAGCCTCTTGCCTTTTGGCATTCGCCATCGTTGGCTGTGCCACCTCGAAGGATCAGTACGCAGCCAGCGCCGACGCCCAGCAGCGCCTGGCCGCGGAAGTCGCCGCAGACACCAAGGCGGGAACCTCCGTCGATACGAAAGAGACCTATCTGAAGCTCGTCGAACAGATGCAGCGGGAGAACCTCTGGTTCGCGTCGCTGGCGCACATTGACGCGCTCGAGCAGCGATGGGGGATTTCACCCGAATCCACGCGTTTGCGTGCCGACGCCTTGCGGCAGACGGGTCAAGCGTCGCAGAGCGAAACGGCCTACAAGCGGCTGCTGGGCACGCCGCTCGAAGCTGCAGGCTACCGGGGACTGGGCCTGCTGGCCGGCGCGCGCGGCAACTACCCCGAGGCCGTGCAGCTCCTGAAGCAAGCCCAACGCCACACGCCCACGGACGCCCTGCTGCTGAGTGATCTGGGCTATGCCCAGCTGCGCGCAGGCTCGATCGATGAAGCCCGGCTTCCATTGATGCAGGCGCTGCAGCTTCGCCCTGACAGTACGCAAGCCCAGGCCAATCTTGCGCTGTACCTGGAACTCACCAATCAGCAGGAGCAGGCTGCGGCAATGATGGATGCGAATCGAATGCCGCCCGCCGCGCGTTCGGCTGTCAAGGAAGCCGCGCTGCAGCTTCGCGGCGGAAGAACCGCGACTCCCACGGTGCCCCTCGCAGCAGGGATGCCAGTCCGTGACGAAACCGCCCCCCCTCTGGTGCTCAAGGCCTCGCGCTGGTCGAACCTGACCAGCATACGAACCGCCATCCAGTCGAATCCGGCGGCAACCGCCTCCTCGACACCTTCATCACCGATTTCGCCCGCAAGAGGTACCCCATGAAGAAAGAATGCGAAACCGTCTTCCGGACCTTGTCCGCTTGCGGTTGGGCCATTGCCCTCCTCGCCACGTCCCCAGTGGTCATTGCGCAAGGCTCGGCACCTTCCGGACCGGCCATCGCGTCCCAGGCCGAAGGCACGCTGACCACAGCCCAAACGTCGGTCGACCCGTCTCAGAACGACGCCATGGACCCCGAGGAGCCTGCCTATGCGCCGCTGCAAGTCGGCGACGCCACACAAGATTTGCTTGCCTGGCAACGCAGCGGCGATATCGCCTCCAAGACGCCGCGTCCTATTGCAGGAAACATCGCGCAGCGGAGCTATGAGCGTTATCTGAAGAGCTTCGATTTTCCGATCCCGGAGCGGATGAGTTCGACGGTGAAGACGTCCACCGGAAGTGGGGACGCCAAATAGGTCGCAGCACACCCGACATACGACTAGCCCGCCACTACATCATGAAGGCGACCGGTTCACCCTTCTCATCTCTCCGCCACCAACGCGGGGTGTATGCGATCGAGTATGCCTTCGTATTTCTCGTCTTTTTCACGGTCGTATACGCCATTATTTGCCTCGGTGTCATATTCACGTTTCGCTTCGCCATGCAGAACGCCGCTGAAGATGGAGCGCGGGCAGCATTGCGCTACCAAACCGATATCCCCGGACGCGAGCAGAAGGCGAAAGCCATCGCAGAACTCCAGATGGATGGACTATTTCCAACCAATCCCACGGTGGTTGCGACAGTGTGCCAAGTCGAAGGCAACAACTGCGATCCGGCCAAACGTGCCTGCGGTGCTGCATGGGAGCAACGCTGCCAGGTGACAGTAAAGATCACCGCAATCGGCCTCTCACAGCTGCTTCCACCTCTGCCGAATTTTGCGATTCCCGATGTGCTGGCGGTGCAGGCAAGCATGCTGTTGGATGGGAGAGCCTTATGAAAGCAGAGTACTTTCGAAAGGGTACGTCCGCCCGTCGCCAACGAGGCGTTGCCGCCATTGAATTCGCATTTGTCTTCCTAGTGATGATCCTGATCACATATGGGATCACCACATTTGGTGCCGTCCTGTACATACAGCAAGTGGTATCGCGAGCGGCGGAGGACGGTGCGCGGGCTGTGACGATGTTGCCCTCAAAGCTAGTCACCAACGATCCCAAGATCCAGGGAGCAGTATATGACTCACTCGCCGCTGCACTCGTGGTGCCGATCGAAAGCAATGGAAGCCTTGCCGAGCGCCTCGCCTGGGTCAAGTTGAACACGAAAGTCAATGTCAGCGTGGGTAGCATCGATCGCCGCGCCACGGTGTCCGTTGCTTATGACTACAGCGCCAATCGCATCCTGCCATCGTTGCCCTTGCTGGACACCAGTCTGTGGATGCCCAACGACGTGGTCGGCCAAGCCACCGCTGTACAAGCATTCGAGGAGCCGTCCACATGAATCCGAAGCTCAATGCGCTTCGAAACCGATCCAATTCGTCAAGTCCACTGAAGGTTCAGCACGGCTCATTGCTCGTCAATCTCGCCATTGCACTTAGTCTGATAGTCATCGTTCTCATCGGGACCGAACTAGGCTATCTTTTTTTTATGAAGCGTGAGCTACAAAAATCTGCGGACCTGGCCGCGCTCGCCGGTGCTCAGCAGATATCAGTTGCAGGCGGTTGTGCGAACGCCATAACTGCTGCAAAGCTTAGTGCCAATGGCGCCAGCAACACAGATCCGAGCCGGAATCTCCCTCCAACCTTTATGCTGGTCGACGGAGATATCGAATGCGGCCAATGGGATCCTGCCAAGACAACTATCGATCATTTTGAGCCTGCAGCCAGTAACCTGAATGCCGTTCGCGTCACGATCAGCAAGGCCCCTATTGCCATTCTTCCTTTTTTTGATGCGGATCGAACAATTCGGGCCAAGGCAGTAGCGGCAAATGATCCGATCGCTTCGTTTTCTCTGGGCACAGGCGTTGCTGGCCTCAACGAGGGTGCTGTCAATCAACTCCTGAGTGCATTGCTCGGGACCGGCAACAAGATCAGTCTCAGGTTGGTGGACTATCAAGGCCTAGCGAGCGCACAGATTCGGTTGCTTGATCTGATCACCGTCATTCCTAATGTCGGAACGGTGGATGAGCTTCTCAACACGCGAATTCAGTTGAATGACCTCATGCTAGCCATGGTTCAGGCTCTCGGTACTTCCAATACGTTGGCGGTACAAGCACTTAACTCCATCATTTCTACCAATGTGAAGTCTGCAGAAGTAAGGCTTGGCGATCTGATCAAGGTCACCACACCTTCTTCAGAGGGAGCCGCCAGTGCAGCGATCAACGTATTGGATTTATTGACCACCTCGGCCCAGATCGCCAATGGAAAGAATCTGGTCAAGCTCGGCACGGCTATCGATCTGGGTGCACTGGCCAAAGCCGATGTGCAGCTTGTGGTTGTCGAACCGCCATCCATCGCCATCGGTCCTGCGGGAAAGGACGGCCAGGGCAACTGGCGCACACAGGCACATTCGGCCGCAGTGAGAATGCGCCTCGATGTCACGCTGGTGGATACCAACGAAATCCCGGGGCTCTCTTGGTTAGTCAAGGTGACGCTGCTGCGCCTACCGATCTACATCGAAGTTGCCCAAGGGAATGCTCGACTGAGCAATATCCAGTGCGCAAATGACCGGGCCGACTGCAGAGTCGCCATAGAGGCCAAGCCTGGGCTTGCGAGCATCTGCATCGCGAGCGTTTCCGATACCTTGATGTTGAACACGACTGTCCCTGTCGACTGCAAGGCGATGCCGAGCGTCAAGATCAGCGAGATCGCCCTGATCGGGGGTCTACTTCCCATCCTGCAGGTCAATGCCAAGATACCTGTGCAAGCAGAAATCCCCGATACCAACTACCAGACCCTCACGTTCAACGGCGTTATCGGCGACGGTGACGATATCCAGACCGTGAACTCCAACGCCGTCGGCTCTGTTCTTTCCAATACGCTCGGCAATTTCACCGCCGCCACAAAGTGGGACTTGACCCTCGTGGCTCTCGGGATTCTTCCGCTCGGATTGGGCGACGTCCTGTCTCCATTGCTGGCTTTCGTGCTGAGTATCCTGGCTCCATTGTTCAGCTTGCTCGATGCGATCATCGTTCCGCTGCTAAATCTGCTCGGTGTGCAGCTCGGCTATGCCGATGTCCGCCTTCTGTCTCTTCTGTGCGGCGAGGCCAAGCTTGTCTATTAGCGTGCCCCCTTTGTTCCTCGATTCATGACCGCCCCCAACTTCGACGAACTCGACCTCTTTGTCTGGGAAGGCAAGGCCGACATCCTCGACCGTATCGCGCGGTGCATGGCGAGCTTCGATGTGGAGGTGATCCGGGCCGATGGCTTGCCGCCTCCGCAGCAGGACCGCGGCACTGCGCTGCGGCCTTCGGTGGCCATCCTCAGCGTCACGGTGATCGACAGCGGCGGCCTGGCGCATGCCACCGAGCTGCTGCAGGGCATGCCGGTGATCTGGGTGGCGGCGGCCTCGCGGGAGCGGGACTCGCGCACCTATCCGCCCGAGTACCTGCACGTTCTGCCCTACGACTTCACCTGCGCCGAGCTGCGCACGATGGTGGCCAAGCTGGTGCGGCAGCTGCGTGCGCGCGACGTGGCGCCGCAGGCGCCCGATGTGCTGGTGGCGCATTCGGATGCGATGAAGTCGCTGCTGGCCGAAGTGGCGGCCTTTGCCGACTGCAACCACAGCGTGCTGGTGCGCGGCGAAACGGGCGTGGGCAAGGAGCGCATCGCGCAGCAGCTGCACCTGGGGCACCAGCACTACAGCAAGGGCGCGTTCGTGGCGGTGAACTGCGGCGCGATTCCTGATGGTCTCTTCGAGTCGCTGTTCTTCGGCCACACCAAGGGCTCGTTCACGGGCGCCGTGCATGCGCATCGCGGCTATTTCGAGCAGGCCACGGGCGGCACGCTGTTCCTCGACGAGATCGGCGACCTGCCGCGCTACCAGCAGGTAAAGCTGCTGCGCGTGCTGGAGGACAACGCGGTCACGCGGCTGGGTGCCACGGCGCCGATCCGGGTCGACTTCCGGCTGGTGGCCGCCACCAACCGCAACCTGCGCGAGATGGTGGCCAGCGGCGAGTTCCGAGCCGACCTGTTCTACCGGCTCGCGGTGATCGAGCTGCACGTGCCCAGCCTGGAGGAGCGCGGGGAGATCGACAAGATCGCGATCTTCAAGGCGCTGCTGGCCAACGTGCTGGGCGACGAGCTCGAGGCGCTCGGCGAAACGCCGCACTGGCTCAGCGATGCGGTGGCCGAAACCTACTTTCCCGGCAACGTGCGGCAGCTGCGCAACCTGGCCGAGCGGGTGGGTGTGATCGCACGCCAGCTGCACAGCTGGGACCAGAACCTGATCCAGCGCGCCATCGCGCTCACGCGCGGCACGCCGACGCTGGCCTCGGGCGCGGCGGAGCGCAACGGCCATGGCGGCGGCGCGATGAACGGCGTGGCGCTGGACGGCAATGGCGAGCGCAAGGGATGGAACAGCAGCGAGCGCAACCGCATCATCGCGGCGCTGGAGATCAACGACTGGAAGCGCCAGGACACGGCACAGCACCTGGGCATCAGCCGCAAGGTGCTGTGGGAGAAGATGCGCAAGTACCAGATCCTCGACGGCGAGCCGGGCATCCCCGAGGATGTCTGAACTCGCTTCGATCCAGCCAACCAACGATCAGCGATTTGCCAGCCGCGCGGCCCGGCGCAGCGGCGGGTTCGCCGCGGTTGCGGTGGCACCGCGGTCGGCCACGGGCTCGCTCGCGCAGCCTGCGTTGCTCGAGATGCACAGCGCGGTGAGCAGGCCGTCTTCGCTCAGCGCGGGGCGGTTCGGCGGGCCGAAGATGCGGT
Organism: Variovorax sp. V93; assembly: GCF_041154485.1. NCBI lineage: Bacteria > Pseudomonadati > Pseudomonadota > Betaproteobacteria > Burkholderiales > Comamonadaceae > Variovorax > Variovorax sp. V93. Next base: position 4,574,207 of record NZ_AP028669.1, read on the forward strand.
CGATCCAGGCGTTGCTCGCGTCCGGGTCGATGCGCAGTTCGCCGGTGGTGCGCGCCAGGCGCAGCTCGGTGATGCGCAGGTCGAACACGGCGTCGACGTAGTCGAACAGCAGGTTGTAGTAGTCGAGCTGCGCGTCGAGCACCGCGGGCAGTGTTTCGCGGCCGAATTCCATCAGCCGGCGGCGCCCGCGGAAGGCCTGGCCCGATGTGCTGACGGCCTCCGCCAGCTGCCGCTCGCGCTCGCGTCCGGACACGGTGCGCGCCCATGAGGCCGAGGTGAGCTCCAGCAGGTTGAGCTTCACGCCTTCGAGCTTGGCTTCCTGGTTGGCGACTTCGGCCAGGGCCGACTTCAGGCGCAGTTGGCGGTCGAAGCCGTTGCCGAAGTTCCAGTTGAGCTCGAAGGCCGCGCGCGTCGGGTCTTGCGGCGACACGCCGCGCGGGTCCTTGCTCTTGACGACCACCGCGTCCACGGTCGGCCAGATGCTGGCCTCCTGCTGGTCGACCAGGGCCTGGGCGCGCGCCACGCGGCCCTTGGCTTCGGCGATCTCGGTGCTGCGCTCCTCGGCGCGGCGCAGGGCCTCTTCCTGCGAGGCGATGCGCCAGTACGCGGGCGCGGCCAGCACGGGCAGCGAATCGGTGTTGGGCGTGAACCTGAAGTAGGTGTTGAACTTGGCCAGCGCCTCGTCGCGCTGCGCCTGGAAGTCGGACTCGCGCGCAGCCACGCTGGCGCGGCGCGCGGCCGCCATGTTGAGGTCGTTCTCGCCGGCGGCGCCCAGCGCCACGCGGCGAGCCTCGGCCTTCGAGAGCTCGGCCACCACCTCGGTGGACTTGCGCGCAATCTGCTTCTTGAGGTCGAAGCGCTGCACCTGCAGGTAGGCGGTCAGTGCATCGAGCACCACCTTCTGCGAGGTGGTGGCGACGGCCTCGTCGTCGGCCTGGTTGCCGGCCTCGGCGGCGCGCACCGCGGCGTTCATGGCACCGCCGTCGATCAGGCTCAGGCGCGCCTCGGCGGTGAGCACGGTGTAGCTCTCGCTCCTGGCGTTGTCCGCGCCGCTGTTGTAGGTGCCGGAGGCGGTGCCCATCTTGAAGCGCGGGTAGCGGGCCTTCTTGGCGGCGTCCACGCCAAAGCTGCTGGTGTTGGCGGCGGCTTGCGCGGTCTGCACTTCGGGGTAGTCCTGCGACAGCGCAATGAGCGCCTGCTTGACGCGCTGCGCATAGCTGGCGGCGCCGATCGACGGCGCGGAAAGCCGGCGCGCCGCCGCCAGCTGCGCGGGCGCCTCCTGCGCCAGGGCGCCAGGAGGAAGCGCGAAGCTCGCGCACAGCACTGCGCAAAGAACACCGGGGCCCGTTCGGCGCCGGCCAGCCAGGTTGCGGCCCATCATGGTTCGCGGAAGGCTTCGCGCCGCAGCTTGAGCACGGGACGAAGGATGTACCAGATGAACGGATCGGTCCCCACCTTCAGGTCGACCTCCGACTCCATGCCGGCGGTGACGCGGTTTTCTTCGCGCCCCACGTAGGCCTGGTCGGTGCTGACGAGGATGCGGTAGTACGGCGCCGAATTGGCAATGGCCGGATCGCGGTCGGCATCGGCGGCCACCAGGGTGACCTTGCCTTCGACCGCGCCGTAGCGCAGGTAGTCGTAGGCCGTGATCTTCACGCGCGCCGCCTGGCCGACTTCGACGAAGCCGCGGTCGTTCGGATTCAGGCGGGCCTCGATCATGACCTCGTCCTTGTCGGGCACCACTTCCATGATGGCTTCGCCGGGCTTGATGACCCAGCCCGGGCTGGCGCTGCGCAGCCCCTTGACGATGCCGTCGGCGGGCGCCTTCACCATGGTGCGGGAACGCTGGGTGCGTGCACGCGCGAGGTCTTCGCTCAGGCTCGCGAACTGGCGCTCCACGGCGGCCAGCTCGTCGGACGCGCGGCGCCGGAAGCGGCCTTCGGCCTCGGCCATCTTGGCCTGCGCCTCGGTGATGGCGGCGCTCGCGGAAATGGCGCCCTGGCGCGCCACGGCCAGCTCGCTTCGCACGCCTTCGACCTGCCGGCGCTTCTCGAGCACCTCGACCTGCCCGACCAGCTTTTCATTGAGCAGCTGTTCCGAGATCTCGAGTTCCTTCTGCATCAGCGCGAGGCGGTCGTTCAGGCCCTTGACCTTGGCCTGCTGCTCGAGCTGCTTGCTGCGCGCGCCCTCCAGGCCCGACACCGCACCGGCCATTACGCCGCGCTGCTCGAGCGCGCGCGCCTCGTAGGCGCCGGTCTCGCCGTCGAGCACGCTCTCGTCGATGTCGGCGGCAAAGCTCTCGCGCCTGAGCGGCTGCCCGCGGCTCTCGGCCATGAGCCGGATGCGGGTGGCCTGGGTGGCGGCATAGCGCGCGGTGAGTTCCTCGAAATTGAGGCCGCTGCCGCCCAGGTCGATCTCCACCAGCGACTGGCCCTGCGTGACCCTGTCGCCTTCCTTGACCAGCACGTTGCTGACGATGCCGCCTTCCAGATGCTGGATCGACTTGACGCGGTCCGACGGGATCACGCGGCCCGGCGCCACCACCACGGTTTCCATCGGAAAGCCCAGGCCCACAACGGCCAGCAGCGCAACCGCACCGCCAATGACCCACTTTCGGCGCCGGCCCTCGGGCGATGTCTGCGTGGCGCGCTTGTGATCCTCGTCCTGAAGTATCTGCGGCAAATCTGATTTCAAGTCGCGGTCCCCAATTACTCTTCGATCGATCGGCTGCTCAGGCCATGGAACGGTTGGCGGCGGCGCCTTGCTGCGGATGCGCCTCGGCATCGTCCTCGCCCGCGGTGGAATCGGGGAGCGCCACCAGCGCCTTCTTCACGCCGAAGAGCTTCGGCACCATGACGGCGGCCGTGCCCTGTTCGACGTTGCCCTGCCCGGTCACGTGGTAGACCACGCTGGCCGCCGACACGATGCGAAGCGAATGCGTGACCACCACCACGGTGCGCACCTTGGCCACCGCGAGCAGCGTGGCAAGCAGGGTGCGCTCGCTCTGGAAGTCGAGGTCGTTGCTGGGCTCGTCGAGCACCAGCACCGAGGGCTTGCGCAGGAAGCTCATGGCCAGCGCGAGCTTGCGCCGCTCGCCCACCGAGAGGCCGGTGCCGCCCTCGCCCACCACGGTGCGGTAGCCGTCGGGCATGCGCGAGATGAAGTCGTGCGCGCCCGAGAGCTTGCAGGCCGCCACCACCTGCTCGTCGCTCTGGCCCGGGGCCGTGCGGCGCATGGTGTCGATCAGCGGGCCGCCGAACCAGTACACCTCCTGCGACAGGTAGCTGATCCAGCGCGAGAGCTCTTCCCGGCCGAATTGCGAAAGGTCGTACTCGCCGATGCTGATGACGCCGCGCGTGGGCGTGTACAGGCCCGAGAGCAGCTTGACCAGCGTCGACTTGCCGGCGCCGTTGCGCCCGACGATCACGTGCAGCCCGCCCGGCCCGATGTCGAGGTCGACGTTCTCGAGCACCGGCCGGTGCGCGTCTTCCGTGAAGCTGAAGCTCACGTCCTTCAGCGTGACGCGGCCCAGCGGCTGCGGCAGCGTCATGCCGGTGGGTGCCTTTTCGACCGGCTCGCCGAGCACCGTCTCGAGCCGCTTGGCCGCTTCCTTGGCCGCGGCCAGCGAGCGCCAGCTCGACACCAGGCCGGCCACCGGCTGCAGCGCCTTGAGGGCCAGCATGTTGGAGGCGACCAGGCCGCCCACCGTCATCCATTGCTCCATCACCGAAATGGCGCCCACCGTGACCACGATGACCGAGAAGACCATCATCAGCACGGTGGTGCCGTCGCGCGCGGTTTCGATCTGCCCGTTCTTGCTGAAGCTTTCGCTCAGCCAGGAGTTATAGGACTGGCGCCACATCTCGATGGTGGGACCGTCGTTGGCCTGCGTCTTGAGCGTTTCGCGCGCGTTGCAGATTTCCGAGGTCATGCGGTCGAGGCCGCGGCCGCGCTGCACTTCCTCGACCCGCCCGCTGCGCACCTCGTCGGCCCACCACCAAGCCAGGAAGACCATGATGGCAAGGAACAGCACCACCACCGGCAAGACCGGCAAGGCCACGATGCCGATCACGGCCAGTGCGAAGACCGCCATCGGCAAGTCGAAGATCGACTGCGCCAGGCCGCCGGTGACGGTGCCGCGCACCGAGGCCACGTCGCGGAAGAACTGGTGCCAGATCGAGGCCGGGCGCGCTTCGAGCGCACGCAGCGGACGATTGAGCATCGAATGCAGCAGCGCGCCCGACACGCCGTGGTCGATGATGGCGCCCGCATTGCGCAACAGGCGCGAACGCCCCGACCGCAGCCAGAACTCGATGCAAAGAAAGAACAGGATGCCGCACACCAGCGCGGCCAGCGTCGAGACGCCGCTGCGCGACAGCACGCGGTCATACACCTGGAGCAGGAAGATCGATGGCAGCAGGCCGAAGAGGCTGATGGGCAGCGAGCGCCAGGCCGCGCTCTTGACCAGCGGGTAGGCAGCCCGGAACGCGGTGTGCAGGGCACCCGCATACGGACTCGCACCTGGTTTTTCGGGCACCTCGGCCACCAGTTGGCTGGGCAAGAGAAACTTGATCATGGGAAAGGGCCGATCCGTCCGGCAATGACGCCTGCGCCATTATCGACTGTTACCCAGTTGTTACAAGACAAAATCTATGCTTACGAAGTGCTGCAGCGTGACATACGTCTCAGCGTGTGCGACACCGATTCGGCATGGGCCGCCGCAGCATCCTTGGCGGTCTCGACCCACAGGCTGCAGTCCGCCGCTTTTCTTGCCGCGACCGGCGCCGCCTCGTCTTTCGGCAGGCCCTGCGCCAGCACCAGCGCGACGTTGGCGCACAGCAACATGCAAAGCAGCCAGGCGCAAAGCAGCTGCAGCCAGCCCAGCCACCACCGGCGCTGCGGCGCCGCCTCGCGGCGGTAGGGCAAGGAGGCTTGGGCATTCAGTTTGATCATGGCAATGCTTTCAGAACCCGGGCCAGCCGGGACAGGCCGACGCCGGCAGAACTCTTGGCCAGCACCCAGTCGCCGGGCTGCAGCAGACCGCCCAGCGCGGTCGACAGATCGGACACATCGACGAACCAGTGCGAGCGCACCTTGGTGCGGATGCGCGCATGCAGCGCCCGCATCAGCGGGCCGCACAGCAGCACGCGGTCGGGCTGGGATGCGAGCAGCTCGGGCTCCAGGTCCAGGTGGTGGCGCTGCGCGGCGGGGCCGAGCTCCTGCATGTCGCCGAGGATCGCCACGCGCCGTGCCGGCTCGCAGGGTGCCTGCGACAGCAGCTCGAGCGCGGCGCGCATCGAACTCGGGTTGGCGTCGTAGGTTTCGTCGATCAGCTTGAAGCTGCCGCCGCCGATGTGGATGGTGTGCAGCGCGCCCCGTCCGCCCGGCGGCTCGAACTGCGCAAAGGGCTCGACCGCGGCGGCCAGCTTCAGGCGCATCGCTTGCAGGGCCGCCAGCGCCGCCACGGCGCTCGCGCCCATGTGGCGCCCCGGCGCATTGAGCCGAAGCTGGAACGGCTCGCCGAGCACCTGGGCCTGCACCTCGCCATGGTCGAACGAGAGCAGCCGCACGTCGGCGTCCCTGTGCTCGCCATAGGTCACGATCTGCAGCTGGTGCGCCATGGCGGCTTCGGCAAAGGTCGCGAACTCGGGGAGGTCGCGGTTCAGCACCGCGCTGTCGCCGGGCGCCATGCCCTCGAAGATGCGGCTGTCCATGCGCGCGGCGGCTTCCGAAGGCCCGCGGTGCTTTTGCGACGCGGCCGACAGCCCCGTCACCACGGCCAGCATCGGCCGCACCAGCTGGGTCGAGGCCAGCATGTGCGGCGAGCCCATCTCCAGCACCCAGTAGGCCGCATGCCGCGGCATGCAGGTCAGGTTCCAGGCCATGCCCGAGGGCAGGCTGACGTTGCCTTCGGGCCGGCCAACCTCGCCCCACACGGCCAGGGCGTCGGCCAGCATCGCGGCCACGGTGCTGCCGGTCGTGCCGCTGCCCAGCACGCCGCAGACGCGCCCCGTGAATTCGGTGCGCGCATGCGCGCCCAGCGCGAGCACGGCCTGCGGCACGTCGTCCACCTGGAGCACCGGTACCCGCTTGTCGAGGTGCGGTGCGGGATCGGTGCACAGCACGGCGGCCGCCGGCTGCAGCACGCCCTTGAGCGCCACCGCGGCCAGCGGCGTCTTCGAGGGCCGCGGCTGGTGCTCGAACACCACGCGGCCCTTGCGCAGGAAGGAGCGCTGCGTCACGCCGCTGGCGCGCCAGCCGTCTTCCGGGCGCACCACCCATTCGCCGCCGGTCACGCGCGCCATTTCGCTCGCGGTCCAGGCGGCGCCGCCGTCGTCCCTCGCGCTCCCCGCGCCGGGCACGGCCGGGCGCTCCAGCAGGTAGCGGCGATAGGCCACGAAGCCCGACACGTACTGCGCCACGTCGTCGATGCGCACCCGGAACGCGTGGTGCCGGATGAAGAAGGAGCCGACGATGGTGGAAGGCCGGCGGAAGTACATCGCCATCTCGGGCCAGAAGAAGCCGTTCTGCAGGTAGTGGGCGCGGTACTCCAGCGCGCGGTAGAACTTCTCGGTGTCGAGCTCGTCCAGCAGGTGCCGCATGGCGGGCGTGGCCTCGAGCCGCTGCAGCATCTGCTGGGCCGCGAGCATGAGCTCGAGCAGCGTCGGAAAGGTGGTCTTGCGGTCGAGCACGAAGTCCAGGTACCCGGCCACGTTCTGCAGGCCGAAGCGAAAGTACTTTTCCTGCGGGTTCCAGCGCGTGAGTTCGTTGACGCAGCAGCTCAGCCAGTGGTCGTGCGCCTGCCAGTGCTGGCTCGCGATGAAGTGGTCGAAGGCCTTCTCGACCACGGCGAGCCACCTTGCATCGCGCGTGAGGCCGTAAAGGCGCATGAGGCCGTAGGCCGCCTCGCCGTCGTAGTAGATGACGCGCGAGGCCTGCTTCACGCGCAGGTCGCCGGCATGCAGCACGTGGCTGAAGCTGCCGGTGGCGCCGTCCTGCAGCGACGCGATGCCCAGCGCCAGCTTTTCCAGCAGCGGCAGCCAGTCGCGCGTGTCCATGGCCTCGCAGTACTTGACCAGGGCCAGCACGCAGGCGGCATTGCCGCCCAGCCTGATCTCTTCGCCGGTGTCGACGAGGAAAGCGACCTCGGTGCCGTCGGCGAGCGTGTAGCTGCGGATGAGCGTGTTCGCGAGATGATCGAGCGCGCGGTCGATGGCCAGGCGCAGCTTGTCGTCGCGCACGAGCTCCCACGCCTCGATCATGGCGCTCAGCACGCTCGCGTGGCGCATCGCGTCATAGGTCGGAATGCGCCGGTCGAAGCACGGAAAGTAGCCGTACACGAAGAGCCCGTCGTCCTGCACCTGGCGCGCGAGGTACGACGCGCCGCTGCGCACCAGGTCGAGCGCCGACTGCGGAGTGAGGGCCGGCGCCTGGCGGCGTCCGGCATCGAGCCCCGTGCCCACGAGCTTGTGCACGACGCCGTCGGCCTGGCAGAAGACGCCCACCGTCGCCAGCAGGTAGACCCGCCGGTCGGCCGGCAGCTCGAGCGGGAGCGCACGTGCGAAGCGCGCCTGGCCATAGGCCTCGAAGTTGCGCACATTCACCACCGCATGCGCAATGGTCGAATCGCCGCTCAGCATGGCGTTGGCGTTGAGCTCCTGCTCGGTGAACGCGGTCTCGAAGTCCTGGTCGAAGGCCAGGCCGAGGCGGAAGTAGTTGCGCTTGACGCCGGCGAGCTGGGCCTTGAACTGCGCCCAGTCCATCGGGCTTGCGCCCTCGACCCAGTCGATGCGCAGCCATGGCGAGACGATGCCGCAGTCGCGCACCCAGCGCTCCACGGCCTCGGCACCTTCGTGCCACGCGGTTTCGAAGTCGGCCGCGCGCGCGTGCACCACGTGCGCGCGCTGCGACCCGTCGCTCACCGAGAAGAAAAGCGTAAAGGCCGGATAAGGCGCCGGCAACGCCGCACACACCGAGACCAGGCGCTCGTGGCAGGCATGGAGCTGGTCGGAGAAGGACATCATTCGGCCCCAGTCGAATGCGGGAGGCCGGTCGCACCCGGACCGGGAACTCCCATCGAAGGCATCGCGTTTCTCCGTGTTTCAGCGGTAGCTGAATTCGGCTCGGCGATTGAGCTGATGGCCCTCCTCGGTGGTTTCGAGCGATGCAGGTTTTTCGATGCCCCAGCTGACGGCCTCGATGCGTTCGCCCGGCACGCCAAGCTGCGTGAGCGCGCGCTGCACGGATTCGGCCCTGCGCTGGCCCAGCGCGAGGTTGTATTCGCGGCCGCCGCGCAAGTCGGTGTGGCCCTCGATCACCACCTTGCTGGCGGGACGGTTCCTGAGATAGCTCGCATGCGCTTCCACCACGTTGCGGTACTGCGGCTTGATGTCGTATTTGTCGAAGTCGAAGTACACGATCTTCAGCGCGACGGGACCGTTCTGCACCGGTGCGGGCGGGGGCGGTTCCACCTTCGCCACCGGCGCCTTGTTCGAGTAGTAGTAGGTCGCGTCTTCGCGTCCGCTCTTGGAGGCCGTTCCACAAGCGGCAAGGCTTGCTGCAAGGGCGACGATGGTCAGTATCCGGTAGCTGCTGCTGTTCTTCATATCAAATCCTTTCTCGGGCCAGGCCGGTGGCGGCCTGGCCCTGGTGCGTTGTTTTTCTTCCTTCTCCTCTACTGCTCTTGTTCCTTAGCCCAGCAGGCCGTGCAGGATGTTCGTCACCGGGGTGAGCACGCTGCCGGTGCCGGCGGCCTGGTCCACCAGGCTGGTGATCGGGGTCACCACGTCGGTCACGATCGGCGCGGCGTCCTCCACGGTGTGCACCAGGCTGTTGTGGACGGTCTCGATCACCGGGTCAAGCGTCGGGGTTGCGCCGGCCAGGATGTCGGTCACGGGCTCTGCCACCTCGGACACGGCGGCCACCACGGGCTCCAGTGCCTCGCCGAGCGTGCTTGCGGTGTCGAGCACCGGCTCCAGGATGTTGGCCGCCGGGCCGCTGCCGCCCAGCACGCCGCCGAGCAGGCCATCGCTGCCGAGCAGGCTGCCGACCAGGCCATCGTCGCCAAGCAGATCGCCACCGAGCAGGCCGCCGACGATGCCGTCTTCGCCCAGCACGCCGCCGAGCAGGTCACCGCCGAGCAAGTCACCGCCCAGCAGATCGCCACCGAGCAGGTTGCCGACCAGGCCGTCTTCGCCCAGCACGCCGCCCAGCAGATCGCCACCGAGCAAGTCACCGCCCAAGAGGTCGCCACCGAGCAGGTTGCCGACCAGGCCGTCTTCGCCCAGCACGCCGCCGAGCAGGTCACCACCGAGCAGATCACCACCCAAGAGGTCGCCACCGAGCAGGTTGCCGACCAGGCCGTCTTCGCCCAGCACGCCGCCCAGCAGATCGCCACCGAGCAAGTCACCGCCCAAGAGGTCGCCGCCAAGCAGGTTGTCGACCAGGCCGTCTTCACCCAGCACGCCGCCCAGCAGATCGCCACCGAGCAAGTCACCGCCCAAGAGGTCGCCACCGAGCAGGTTGCCGACCAGGCCGTCTTCACCCAGCACGCCGCCCAGCAGATCACCACCGAGCAAGTCACCGCCCAAGAGGTCGCCGCCAAGCAGGTTGCCGACCAGGCCGTCTTCACCCAGCACGCCGCCCAGCAGATCACCACCGAGCAAGTCACCGCCCAAGAGGTCGCCGCCAAGCAGGTTGCCGACCAGGCCGTCTTCACCCAGCACGCCTCCCAGGAGATCGCCACCGAGCAAGTCACCGCCCAAGAGGTCGCCACCGAGCAGGCCGCCCAGCAGGCCGTCTTCGCCGAGCACACCGCCCAGCAGGCCCTCGTCGCCCAGCAGGTTGTCGACCAGGCCATCCTCACCGAGCACGCCGCCGAGCAGGCCGTCCTCGGCAAGCAGGCTGCCGATGGCGCCGCCGCTGCCGAGCAAGCCGTCTTCGCCGAGCAGCCCGCCGACCACGCCGTCATCGCCAAGCACACCGCCCAGCAGACCGTCTTCACCCAGCACGCCATCGGTCACGCCGCCGAGCAGGCCGTCTTCGCCGCCGAGCAAGCCGCCCAGCGGGCTGTCTTCGAGCAGGCCGCCCACTGCGCCGTCGGCGCCCAGGAGGTTGTCGACCACGCCGTCCTGGCCCAGCAGGCCGCCGGAGAGGCCGTCGCTGCCCAGCAGACTGGACAGCGCGCCGTCGCCGCCAAGCAGGCCGCCCACCACGCCATCGCCGCCGAGCAGGCTGCCCACGGGGCTTCCTCCGCCGATCAGGCCACCCAGCAGGCCCTCTTCGCCCAGTACGCCGCCGAGCACGCCGCCAAGGGCGCCGTCGTCGCCGAGCAGGCCGCCGACGATGCCTTCGTCGCCGACCACGTTGTCCAGCAGGCTGCCGATGGCACTGCCTTCACCGATGAGGCCGTCCAGCGCGCTGCCTTCGGCGAGCAGGCCGCCCACCAGGCCTTCTTCGCCGACGAGTCCGGCGAGGAGGCTGTCCTGGCCGAGCAGCCCTTCGACCACGTTGCCGACCACGCCGTCGTCGCCCACGAGCTCCTCGAGCGCGCCGTCCAGGCCAAGGCTGCCGGTGAGGCCGCTCAGGATGCCTTCCTCGCCCACCAGGTTGTCCAGACCGTTCTGGAGGGCGTCGGTGACGTAGTCGACCTGCTTGACCAGCTGGTCGACCAGCGCACCCGTCGCGCCTTCGCCCAGGAGGCCATCGACGATCGGGCTGGCCACGCCGCCCACGCCTTCAGCCACGGTCTCGACGAAATCGTCCGCCGGATCGAGCTGGTTGGGATCGTTCTCGGAGAACTCGGAACCGAGCACCGGGGCCAGCACGTCGTCGACCACGTCGGTCACGCCGTCGACCACGCCCAGCACCGGGTCGAGCGAGTCGCCAAGACCCGCGGTGTCGCCGATCGAACCGACCAGGCCGCCGGCCGCGCCATCGCCCGGATCGAGCAGGCTGTCGCCGCCATCGGAGTCTGCGTCCGCGTCTGCGTCGGCGTCTGCGTCTGCGTCTGCGTCTGCGTCGGCGTCGGCGTCTGCGTCTGCGTCTGCGTCGGCATCGGCATCTGCATCTGCGTCTGCGTCGGCATCTGCATCTGCATCTGCATCTGCGTCGGCATCAGCATCAGCATCAGCATCAGCGTCAGCGTCAGCATCAGCATCAGCATCAGCATCAGCATCAGCATCAGCGTCAGCATCAGCGTCGGCATCGGCGTCTGCATCACCGTCGGCATCCGCATCGGCATCCGCGTCGGCGTCTGCATCCGCATCGCCCTCACCGCCACCGCCGGCGAAGAACGGGATCACTCCGCCGCCGTCGCCACCGCCACCGCCGCCCAGCGCGGCGCCAAGCGCAGCCGCGCCCAGTGCGCCGAGCGCGAATTCGCCGAGGCCAAGGCCGCTACCGGCCGCGACCTTCTTGGTGACGGCCAGTGCGGCCGCGTCGGCGTCGCTGTCGGGTGGGGTCACCTGCAGGTCGCCCGAGGCGACGTCCACATTCACTTGTTCGAGGCCGCCGGGCAGCTTGGTCGAGCCGATGGTGGCGTCGGTGCCGCCGGTGAAGACGCCGGCCAGCGGCGCCTTGTTGGTGGCCGAGCCGGGGAACAGGACGTTGGCCTGTCCGCCTTCGGGAACGATCACGCGGTCACCCGCGATCAGGGTCTGGTTGCCGTCCACCGGAATGCGGACACCCTCGCGCATCACCGCGACGCCCGGCGTAGCATTGGACAATGTGCCCACGCTGGCGGGTGCCGCCGCAGCGGCGGCAGGTGCCGACGAGCTCATCGCGGCGGGTGCGCCGAGCGGTGTGCTGGTGGCTTGGGCGATGACCACAGGAGCAACGCCACTGGCGGCAAGTCCTTCGGTCGAATTGGTCGGTGCTTGTGGTGCGTTCATGACAGCCTCTGTGACAAAAGATGCATCTACAGGGGCAACTAGCGTGCCGTGCTGCCAACTCTTTTGAGCCACCGGGTCGTCAAGAACGCAAGCTATTGATTTTTATGGATATTTTTCTGAAAACCGGTGTCCGCGCGATCGACCGAAACAGCGCTTTGGATGCTGTTTTGACCATTCGTTACGTTACGGCGTAACGTCCCGCTACCGGAACATCGGGCACCTTTCGAGCTGCAGGCGCGCGGTTTTCTCTCCCCTCTTTTTCCTTTCCAGCTTCTCCATACAGATATGTTCAATCCCTCCCAGGAAGACGTGCGCCGCTTCTTTTGCGACGTGTACGCCAAGCACCTCCAAGGCCTGCCGATGGAAGCGCTCGAGACGATTGCCGCGGGATGGATCGACGCGCACCCCGAATACCACGAGGACCTGGCCGACGCCGATGCCGCCGTGGCCCGCGTGTACGACGGTTCGAACGGCCGCGAGAACCCGTTCCTGCACTTGTCGATGCATCTTTCGATCAGCGAGCAGTGCTCCATCGACCAGCCGCGAGGCATCCGCCAGGCCGTCGAGCTGCTGGCTGCCCGCCGTGGCTCGCTGCTCGACGCGCATCACGAGGCCATGGAGTGCCTCGGCCAGATGATGTGGGAGAGCCAGCGCGCCGGCCGCCCGCCCGATGGCGACGGCTACGTCGCGTGCGTGCAGCGGCGTGCAACCAAGGACTAACCGGCCTTCCGGGAAGGCGGCGCGCCCTGCTGCCTGGCGCCTTCGCGCAGCAGCGCGGCCATGGCGCTGCGCAGCGCCGAGGGCTCGGCGTCGCTGCGCAGCAGCAGGCCCACCGGCTCGTCGGTGCCGGCGGTTTCGATGCGCAGCCGGACCAGCCGCTGGTCGGCCAGCTCGCCGCGCGCGGCGCCCAGCGGCGTGATCCAGACCGCATCGGACACCGCCACCAGGCCGCGCGCCACCGCAACGTCGAGCGTCTGCAGCGCGTGCGGCGGAAGCGCGAGGCCGCGGGCCGACAGAAAGCTTTCGGTGTTGTGGCGCGGGATGGTGCCCTCGCCATACACCACCAGCGGGAAATCGAGCACCGCCTGCACCGACACCGCCCGGGTCGACCGGTTCGCCAGCGGATGGCCGGGGCGTACCGCAAACACCAGCGGCTCGGTGTAGAGCAGCTCGAAGCTGAGCCCGCCCATCAGCCGCGGATCGCTCATGCGGCCCGCCACCAGGTCGAGTTCGCCGGCGCGCAGCTCATCGAGCAGCACCGGGTTGGCCGCGCTCTTCACCACCACCTGCACCGAAGGCCAGCGCTCGCGAAAGCGCGCGAGCGCCGCCGGCAGCAGCGCCGGCGCCACGCTCGGCAGCGCGCCGATGCGCAGCCGCTCGACGCGCTCGCCGGAAGCCGGCGCCACCGCCTGCGCGCTGGCGTCGATGGCCTCGAGCACGCGCAGCGCGTGGACCAGCAGCTGTTCGCCCGCCGGCGCGAGCCCCTGCACGCCGCGCCGCCCGGCATTGCCGCGCTCGACCAGGCGCGCCCCGACGATGGCCTCCAGCTCGGACAGCGTCTTGGACACCGCCGGCTGGCTCAGCGACAGCCGCTCGGCGGCGCGCGCGAGATGGCGCTCCTGCGCCACCGCGACAAGGCAGCGCAGGTGGCGCAGCTGCACATTGCGCACAAAGTCCTGGCGAAGGTCGGCGGGAGTTTTCAATTACTGATGGTTATGCAAAACAGACCAATCTTCAATTTACATCATCGAACGGGACTTCTAAAGTTCAGCTTCCGAATTCGATTCGTCCCACGACAGGAGACAACGGCATGTTGACGAAAACCCAGGCCTCCCCCGCCATCCTTACCCCCCGCGACTGGAAGGCCCACCCTTCCTACATCTACCCCGGCTACAAGTCGACCGCGAAGCGCGGCCCCCAAAAGCCCCTGGTCCCGCTGAAGGCCTCGCTCGGCGAACTGCAGCAGCCGGTGTACGGCCACGACAGCATCGGCGAGCTCGACCACGACCTGACGCGCAATGCGCGCAGGAACGGCGAGCCGCTCGGCGAACGCATGATCCTCACCGGCCAGGTGCTCGACGAACGCCGCCGCCCGGTGGCCAACACGCTGGTCGAAATCTGGCAGGCCAACGCCGCCGGCCGCTACGTGCACAAGGTCGACCAGCACGATGCGCCGCTGGACCCCAACTTCCTGGGCGCGGGCCGCTGCCTCACCGACAGCGAGGGCCGCTACCGCTTCCTCACCATCAAGCCCGGCGCCTACCCCTGGGGCAACCACCCCAACGCCTGGCGCCCGCAGCACATCCACATGTCGCTGTTCGGCCAGAGCTTTGCGAGCCGCCTGGTCACGCAGATGTATTTCCCCGGCGATCCGCTGCTGCAGTACGACCCCATGGTCACCGGCACCCCCGAGCGCTACCGCAACCGGCTGATTGCCGACTTCAGCCTCGACATCACCGAGGAAGGCTACGCACTGGGCTACCAGTTCGACGTCGTGCTGCGCGGCGCCGACGAGACGCCGTTCGAAAACCGCTGAGCAAGAAGGAGACACACACCATGTTGATGACCGCACAGGAAGCCGACTTCGGCCAGACCCCCTCCCAGACCGTGGGCCCCTACTTCGCCTACGGCCTCACCGCCGCGCAGTACGGCTACGACTTCGACCAGCCTTTCGACACCGTGGTCGCCCTGGACAACGCCTCCGGCGAGCGCATCCGCCTCGAAGGCCGCGTGATCGACGGCGACGGCAACCCCATCAACGATGCGCTGGTCGAGATCAGCCAGCCCGACGGCGAGGGCCGCTATCCGCAGACGCCCGCCGAAGCGCGCGAAATGGGCTTTCGCGCCTTCGGCCGCGCCGGCACGGGCACCGATGCCCAGAACCGCTTCGTGTTCCACACCGTGAAGCCGGGCGCCGAATCGCCGGGCGAAGCCCCGCACATCAATGCGATCGTGCTGATGCGCGGCCTGCTGCTGCATGCCTTCACGCGCGTGTATTTCAGCGACGAGGCCGAAGCCAACGCCAAGGACGCCGTGCTGGCCAGCGTGCCGGCCGAGCGGCGCCACACGCTGATTGCCGAGCGCGTGGAGCAAGGCGGCGCGGTGAGCTACCGCTTCGACATCCGCATGCAGGGGCCCCAGGAGACGGTGTTCTTCGACGTCTGAACACAGCCGGCCCCGCAAACAAGAAAGCCCGCTCGATGCGGGCTTTCTTCATGGGACGGGCCGACGCTTACTGCGCGGCGCGGTGGATGCGCGATTCCGGCACCGTCTTGAGGTCGCCGGGCAGCGAGCTGATGTAGCTGGCGAGCGTCTTGAGTTCGGCGTTGGTGAACTTCTTGGGTTCGACCTGCTGCGCCATCACCGCGTTCGAGCGGCCCAGGTGCAGGTTGTTCTTGACGCGGTACGACTTGAGCGCCACGAAGAGGTAGTCGGCATGCTGGCCGGCCAGCTTGGGCACGGTGCCGTCATTGGGCGTGTTGAAGTTGGCGCCGTGGCACTTGGTGCAGCTGTTGTCCTTGTCGCGCGACACCAGGGCCTGCACGTTGTCAGGCATGGGCTTGGCGAGCGCGGCCGGGGGCGCGTCGCCTTCCTTCAGGCCCAGCTGGCTGTAGTAGGCGGCCAGGTCGGCGATATCCTGCTCCTTCAGGGTGTCGGCAATCGCGCGCATGGTGGGGTGCTTGCGGTCGCCGCCCTTGTAGGCGGTGAGGGCCGAGGTGATGTAGCTGGCGCTCTGGCCGGCGATCATCGGAACCTTGTGGATCTCCGGAAAGCTGGCCTGGTAGCCGATGATGCCGTGGCAGCCCACGCACATGGCAACCTTCTTGGCGCCCTCCTGGGCATTGCCCGTGACTTGCTGGGCTTGGGCCGAGACCGTCACGCAAGCGACAGCGAAGGCAAACATCGTGGTCAACAACTTGTTCATTTTGCGCGCACAATCTCGTGGAGATACAGTTTTTCGAATCAACATTCGATTATATGCAAGGGTCCCCCGGGAACCCCTTCAAGCCGTCCAAGTGGCTGCGCGAAGCGAATCGAGTGTGTTCTTTTCTCCACCCCGCCTTCTCCACCTTGCTCGCGTTCACTCATGAAATTCAAGGGCTCAGACAACTACGTCGCCACTCAGGACCTGATGCTGGCCGTCAATGCCGCCATCACGCTCACGCGCCCGCTGCTCGTCAAGGGCGAACCCGGCACGGGCAAGACCATGCTGGCCGAGGAAGTGGCGCAATCGCTCGGGCTGCCGCTTTTGCAATGGCACATCAAGTCGACCACCAAGGCGCAGCAGGGCCTCTATGAATACGACGCCGTGAGCCGCCTGCGCGACTCGCAGCTCAAGGACCTCGACGGCGGCGAGCGCGTGAGCGACATCAACAACTACATCGTCAAGGGCGTGCTCTGGCAGGCCTTCACGGCCGACCAGCCGGTGGCGCTGCTGATCGACGAGATCGACAAGGCCGACATCGAATTCCCGAACGACCTGCTGCGCGAAATCGACCGCATGGAGTTCTACTGCTACGAGACGCGCGAGCTCATCCGCGCCAAGCACCGGCCGGTGGTGTTCATCACCTCCAACAACGAGAAGGAGCTGCCCGACGCCTTCCTGCGCCGCTGCTTCTTCCACTACATCAAGTTCCCCGACGCGGAAACGATGAAGAGCATCGTCGCGGTGCACTTCCCCGGCCTCAAGCAGGAACTGCTCACGTCCGCGATGAAGACCTTCTACGACGTGCGCAACCTGCCCGGCCTCAAGAAGAAGCCCTCCACCTCCGAGCTGCTCGACTGGCTCAAGCTGCTGGTGGCCGAGGACATTCCGCTGGAGGCCCTGCAGAGCAAGGACGACAAGGTGGCCGTGCCGCCGCTGGTGGGCGCGCTGCTCAAGAACGAACAGGACGTGACGCTCTTCGAGAAGCTCGTCTTCATGCAGCGCAACAACCGATGAGCCAGCCACAAGCGCCGCATCCCGTGGGCCAGCTGCTCAGGCTGGGCGTGGCGCAGGCGGTGCTGTTCGTGGCGGGTGCGCTGCTCGGCCGCTGGATCGGGCTCCAGCTGGGGCTCGATGCCTTCGGCCCCAATGGCTATGGCAACCACGAGATCTTCGGCATCCTGCTGATCGGCATTGGCGGTGGTGGCGGCGTGCAGCTGGCGCGGGCCTGGTACGACCGCAAGTACGGCAAGCCGAGAGGCTGAAAACAACCGTTGGGGATATTGAGATGGCGTTCGTCGAACCTGTCACGCTGAAGGCCCGCGACCTGGCGCTGGTGCCGCTGTCGCTCGCCCATGAAGAAGGCCTGCGCGCCGCCGCGGCCGACGGCGAGCTCTGGAAGCTGCGCGTCACCTCGGTGCCCGAGCCGCACGACACCCGCGCCTACATCGAAGCCGCGCTGCAGGGGCGCGAAGCCGGCCACCGCTTTGCGTTTGCCGTGACCGAGGCCGAAACCGGCACCGTGCTCGGCACCACGAGCTTTCACGACATCCTGCCGGCCGTGAAGCGCGTGGAGATCGGCTACACCTGGTACGCCAGGCGCTGCCAGCGCACCCACGTCAACACCACCTGCAAGCTGCTCATGCTCACGCACGCCTTCGATACCCTCGGCTGCAACGTGGTGGGCTGGCGCACCGACAATTTCAACTTCGCTTCGCAGCGCGCCATCGAGCGGCTCGGCGCCAAGAAGGACGGCGTGATCCGCGGCCACGCGATGCGCCGCGACGGCACCATCCGCGACACCGTCATGTACAGCCTCGCCGCGGGCGAGTGGCCCGAGGTGAAGGCCCAGTTGCTGTACCTGCTCGACAAGCCGCGAAGCTGAAGAGAAGTCCAAGGAAAGCCCGACCATGCTGATCGATTTCTTCTACACGCTGCGCTCGGCCAAGCTGCCGGTCTCGGTCAAGGAATACCTCACGCTGCTCGAGGCGCTGCAGGCCGACGTGGTGGGCCCCAACTCCGACGGCGCCTTCGGCCTGGACGACTTCTACTATCTCTCGCGCACAGCGCTGGTCAAGGACGAGAAGCACTACGACAAGTTCGACCGCGCATTCGCCGCCTACTTCAAGGGCGTGGAGATGCTGGCCGACTTCACCAAGGAAGTGCCGCTCGACTGGCTGCGCAAGACGCTGGAGCGCGAGTTCACGGCCGAGGAAAAGGCCAAGATCGAGAAGATGGGCTGGGACGAGCTCATGGAAACGC
Source organism: Variovorax sp. V93 (assembly GCF_041154485.1). NCBI lineage: Bacteria > Pseudomonadati > Pseudomonadota > Betaproteobacteria > Burkholderiales > Comamonadaceae > Variovorax > Variovorax sp. V93. The sequence continues at coordinate 4,592,285 of NZ_AP028669.1, forward strand.
TCAAGAAGCGCTTCGAGGAACAGAAGGAGCGCCACGAAGGCGGCAACAAGTGGATCGGCACCGGCGGCACCTCGCCCTTCGGCCACGGCGGCTACAACCCGCAGGGCGTGCGCATCGGCGGCGCGGGCAAGAACAAGAGCGCCGTGAAGGTGTGGGACCAGCGCGCCTACAAGGACTACGACGACAGCCAGGAACTCGGCACGCGCAACATCAAGGTGGCGCTGCGGCGGCTGCGCAAGTTCGCGCGCGAAGGCCACGAGGAAGAGCTGGACCTGGACGACACCATCCACTCCACCGCAGCCAATGCCGGCTACCTCGACATCAAGATGCGGCCCGAGCGCCACAACAACGTCAAGGTGCTGCTGCTGATGGACGTGGGCGGCACCATGGACGAGCACATCCAGCGCGTGGAGGAACTGTTCTCGGCCGTGAAGACCGAGTTCAAGCACCTGGAGTTCTTCTACTTCCACAACTGCGTCTACGACTTCATGTGGAAGAACAACAAGCGCCGCTTCTCCGAGAAGTTCGCGACCTGGGACATCCTGCGCAAGTACAACAAGGACTACAAGCTCATCTTCGTCGGCGACGCGACCATGAGCCCCTACGAGATCCTGCAGCCCGGCGGCAGCGTCGAATACAACAACGAGGAAGCCGGCGCCGAATGGATCCAGCGCCTCACGCACACCTTCCCCAAGTTCGCCTGGATCAACCCCGAGCCGCAGGGCGTGTGGCAGTACCGCCAGAGCATCGCGGTGATGCAGCAGCTCATGTCCAACCGCATGTACCCGCTCACGCTGCGCGGCCTCGAAGAAGCAATGCGAATGCTTTCTAAGTAAGGCGCGGCGCGAAGCCCGGAACTGTTTCCGGATGCTTACGGAACCGTCGCGCCTTGCTGTCAAAATCCGCCCATGCTCAGGGTGGTTCCAGTCATTGCGCCGGCGTGCTTGCCGGCCTTGCTTTTTTGCGGCGTCCTGCTTTTGCAGGGATGCAGCCTGCTGCCGAAGAAGGACAGCGCGCAGGACACGGCCACCCCCACGCTGGTGCGCGGCGATGGCGCGGCCGCCGGCGAAGCACGCAAGGACGCGCCGCGGCGCGACGCCTTCACCATCGACGTGCGCGGGCCCGACACGGTGCGCGAATACCTCACGCTGCACCTGGACATCCAGCGCTACCGCACGCTCGACGACCTGGGCGCCACCGAGATCTCGCGGCTCATGGTGGCGGCCGAAGGCAATGCACGCGAACTGCTCGGCACGCTGGGCTATTTCACGCCCACGCTGACGCTGGAGCTCAACGAGACGCCGGCCAGCTCCAAGGCGCCGCGCGAGATCGTCATCACGGTGCAACCGGGCGAGCTCACGCGCGTGAGCAATGTGCAGATCAGCTACGGCGGCGCGATTGCCGACGACCCCACGGCCGAGGCGCAGCGCGATTCGATCCGCACCGGCTGGACGCTGCGCCCAGGCCAGCCCTTCACGCAGCAGGGCTGGGACAACGCCAAGACCATTGCCCTGCGCAGCCTCACGGCCAGGCGCTTTCCGACCGGCAGCGTCGAAGTGAGCCGCGCCGAGATCGATGCCGACCGGCAGGAGGCGCGGCTCAGCGTCACCTACCAGTCGGGCCCGGCCTACCGCTTCGGCCCGCTCGTGCTGCGCGGCACCGAGCGCTACGACGCCGATGGTGCGCGCCGCATCGCGCAGCTTCCCACCGGCGCCGACTACGACCAGCAGAAGCTGCTCGACGCGCAGCAGCGCCTGGCCAGCAGCGGCTACTACGACTCGGTGTTCCTCACGCTCGACACCGAAAGCGGCACGCCGCTGGCAGCCCCCGTGATCGCGCAGCTGCGCGAAGCCCCGATGCAGAAGGTGGTGCTGGGCGCCGGCTTCACCACCGACAACGGCCCGCGGCTGTCGGTGGACCACATCCACAACCGGCTGCCGCTGCTCGGCTGGCGCGCCGTGTCGCGCCTGTCGGTCGACAGCGACATCAAGTCGCTGGGCACCGAGTGGAACGCCATTCCCGATGACCGCGGCTGGCGATGGTTCGCGGGCGCCGGGCTCAAGAGCGAAACCTCGGGCAGCTACGTGGTCGACAGCGGCCGCCTGCGCAGCGGGCGCAGCAAGTCCAGCGGCCACATCGACCGCAGCTACTTCCTGCAGTACGACTACGCGCAGAACCGCGGCACCAACGCCCCGCCCTCGGCCTCTGCCGTGACCGCCAACTGGGGCTGGACCGGCCGCTATTTCGACGACAACGCCGTGCCCACGCGCGGCTTCGGCCTGGCGCTCGAACTGGGCGCCGGCTACACGCTGACAGGCGAGCGCCTGCCCTTCACGCGCACCTATGCGCGCTGGCTCGGCGTGCTGCCGCTGGGCTTCGCCGAAGACCGCGACGCCGCCACGCTGGCGCGCCGCAGCCGGCTGCAGCTGCGCGCCGAGGCCGGCGCCGTGGCCGCCAAGGACAGCGCGCAGATTCCCTCCACGCTGATGTTCCTCACGGGCGGCGACACCACGGTGCGCGGCTACAGCTATCGCCAGATCGGCACCGTGCGCAGCGACGGCCAGATCGTGGCGGGCCGCTACCTCGGCGTCGTGAGCGCCGAGTGGCAGCGGCCCTTCGTCTACAACGACAAGCTCACCGAATGGGAGAGCGTGGTGTTCGTGGACGCCGGCGCCGTGGCCGACAAGCCCGGCGAGCTCAAGCCGAAGGTCGGCGTGGGCGTGGGCGCGCGCTGGCGCAGCCCGGTCGGGCCGGTGCAGGCCGACCTTGCCTACGGCGTGGACACGCGCAAGTTCCGCCTGCACTTTCGCCTGGGCTTCACTTTCTGAGCGCGCACGCATCGATGCAGACCGACGCCGAACCCCAGTCCACGCCCCGCACACAGCGCTCCCGCACGCGGCGCGCGCTGCGTGCGCTGGGCTGGACGTTCGCGGGCCTGCTCGCGCTGGTGCTCGTGATCGGCGCGGCCGCATGGTGGTGGATCGGCTCCAACCAGTCGCTGGCCTTCGCGCTGGCCAAGGCCGCGCGCTATTTGCCCGCCGGCCAGACGCTCGAAAGCCGCGAGGTCACGGGCTCGCTGCGCACCGGTGGGCGCATCGGCTGGCTGCGCTGGCAAAGCGAGAAACTGTCGGTCGAGGTGCAGGAGGCCAGCGTCGGCTGGCAGCTGGCGCCGCTGTTCCAGCGCAAGCTGCAGCTCGGCGAAGTGCATGCGGCACGGCTGCTCATCGAACGCCGCGGCCCGCCGAGCGACACGCCCACCGAGCCGCTCGAACAGCTCGCGCTGCCCATCGAGGTCGAGCTGCCGTACCGCATCGACGAGCTGCGCTGGACCGGCCCGCCCGCGCTGCAGGCCAACCAGCTTGCGGGCAGCTACCGCTACACCGGCGCGGAGCACCAGCTGGAGGTCAAGGGCGTCGACATTGCCGACGGCCACTACAGCGCGCGCGTCAAGCTGCAGGGGCCCGCGCCGATGGTGCTCGACGCCGCGCTCGATGGCCGCGTGAAGGCGCCGCTGGCCGAGGGCCGCAGCATCGAGGTGCTGGCCCAGGCCGCCATCAAGGGCACTCTCGCGGGCACCGGCGCGCGCCTGCAGGTGGCGGCCGAGCTGAAGCCGGCCGAGCCCGATGCCGAAGCGCCCATGGAAGCGAAGCTGCAGGCGAACGTCGCGCCCTGGCTGCCGCAGCCCGTCATCGATGCCAAGGCCGATCTGCGCAACGTCGACGCGGCCAGCCTCTGGCCCGGCGCACCGCGCACCCGCCTGACCGGCACGGTCGAGCTGCAGCCCGACGCAGCCACCGGGCCCGCCGCCTGGCAGGCCTCGGCCAGCATCCGCAACGCGCTGCCCGGGCCCTGGGACAAGGGCGCGCTGCCGCTCGAGCAGGTCGAGGCGCGCGTGGGCTTCGACGGCACCAGCTGGACGATCCCCGAAGCCACGCTGCGCGCGGGCGGCGGCCGCATCGATGCCGAAGGCCGCTGGAGCCCCGCGCCCGCACCCTGGCAGGCGCGCGCCACCGTGCGCGGCGTGCGGCCCGGCCTGCTGCACAGCGAGCTGTCGGGCGCGCCGATCAACGGCACGGCCACGGCGCAGCAGCGCGAGGACACCATCGGCTTCGATCTCGCGCTGCGTGCCGCGGGCGGTGCCGGCAGTGCGGCCATGCCGGGCTTCGGCCTCGACCGCGTGCTCGCCCAGGGCCAGTGGAAGAACCAGGTGCTGGACCTGCGCACGCTGCGCCTCGAGGCCGAGCGCGCCAGCATCGCGGGCCGGCTCCAGGTGCGCGTGGCCGAGCAGGCCGCCAGCGGCAAGCTCGACCTGACGCTGCCGGGCGGCGGTGCGCAGCTCGAAGGCCGCATCGCGCCGGCGCAGGGGGCCGGCGAGATCAAGGCGCGCATCGACGACGCCGAAGCCGTGCAGCGCTGGATCGAAGCCCTGCCCCAGATGTCGAAGCTGTTCGCGGGCAAGGCTGCCAAGGGCTCTGCGCGGCTCGACGCCAGCTGGCAGGGTGGCTGGCAGACCATCCAGCGCCGGCTCGAGAACCCCCATGCGCCGGCCCAGCGCGGCGTTGCGGAACCCAGCCTCAAGGCCGCGCTGGGCGTGCCGCACCTGGAACTGCGCATGCCGGCTGCCGATGGCAACGGCAATGCAGCGGCCACCACGGTCCAGCTGAAAGACCTGCGCGCGGACCTTGCCGGCAGCCTGGCGCAGGCCACGCTCTCGCTGCAGGGCGAAGCCAGCACCGGCACGCAGAAGCTCGCGCTCGACGCGCGCGCGAGCGGCGGCCTTGCAGGACCCAACCAGTGGCGCGCGGCGCTCGCCAGCCTGCGCCTGCAGGCCCAGGACAGCACGCGGCCCGCCACCGCCAGCGCGCCCTGGACGCTGGAGCTCGGCCGCGAGCTCACCGCCACCCTCAAGACCAGCGGAAGCGGCAGCAGCAGCCGCCTCGACCTCGAAGCCTCGGCCGCTGCCGCCACCTTGCGCGGGCCGGCGCCCGGCACCGTGCGCATCGAATGGCAGCCGCTGCGCTTCACGCAAAGCGGCGCGGCGCCCAACCAGGCCTTCCGCCTGCAGTCCAAGGGCAAGCTGCAGGGGCTGCCGATGGCCTGGGCCGAGGCCTTCGGCGCCAGCGCCACCTTCAACGAGATCGGCGTGAGCGGCGACCTCCTGTTCGACGGCGACTGGGACATCGATGCCGGCGACACCCTGCGCGCCCATGCGCGGATCGCGCGCCAGAGCGGCGACATCCGCGTGCAGGCGGGCGAGGCCGCACTGGTCACGCGCATCACGAGCCGCGGCACCGGCACGGCCAGCGAGCGCACGATGAATTCCGCCACCGCGCAAGGCACCACGCCCAGCACGCCGGCCGGCCTGCGCCAGGCCGAACTGCGGCTCGATGCGCAAGGCGAGGCCGTGCGCGCCACGCTGGCCTGGGACAGCGAACGCGCGGGCAGGATCAACGCCGAACTCGACACGCGCATGCAGCAGCGCGCAGGCGGCTGGCAATGGGCGCCCGATGCGCCGCTGGCCGGCAAGGTCAAGGCCACGCTGCCCAACCTTGGCGTGTGGTCGATGCTCGCACCACCGGGCTGGCGCGTGGCGGGCACGCTGGATGCCGATGCCGCGCTCTCGGGCAACCGCGCGGCGCCGCGCTGGAACGGCACGCTGGGCGCCGACAAGCTCGCGCTGCGCGCGCCGGTCGAAGGGCTGGACCTGCGCGACGGCCGGCTGCGCGCCACGCTCACCGGAGAGCGCGTCGAAATCACCGAATTCACGCTCAAGGGCGGCGCCGGCAGCACGGTGCGCATCGGCGGCCAGAGCGGCAACCGCAGCACCGCGGCCAGCCAGGCCGCGAGCGACGGCGGCTCGCTCTCGGCACGCGGCGACATGGCCTGGGGTGCGGCCGGCGCCGCGGGTACGGGCATCCGCATGGCGCTGCAGGCCGACCTGCGCGCGCTGCGCGTGCTGGTGCGCACCGACCGGCAGCTCACGCTCTCGGGCAACCTGCAGGCGCGGCTCGACAACGGCCAGTTCAGCGTGCGCGGCAAGCTCAGGACCGACCGCGCGGTGATCATCCTGCCCGACGAGACCGCGCCGAGCCTTGGCACCGACGTGGTGGTGCGCTCCGCCGCCAAGGACCGCGAGATGGCCGAGCAGGCGCGGCGCGATGCCGCGCGCAACGAGGCGCAGGCCGCCAGGCCGCAGACCGCGAAGCCGCCCGACATCGTGGTGAACTTCGACCTCGGCGACGACTTCGCGGTGCAGGGGCGCGGCATCACCACGCGGCTCGAGGGCGACCTCGAGATCCGCAGCACCCGCCTCGATGCGCCGCCGCGCATCACCGGCGAAGTGAAGACCGTGCGGGGCCAATACCGCGCCTACGGCCAGCAGCTCGACGTGGAAACCGGCGTGGCCCGCTTCAACGGGCCCTTCGACAATCCCGCGCTCGACATCCTGGCCATCCGGCCCAACATCTCGCAGCGCGCCGGCGTGCAGATCACGGGCACCGCACAGTCGCCGCGCGTCAAGCTCTATTCCGAGCCCGCGCTGTCCGACGCCGAGACGCTGTCTTGGGTGGTGCTCGGCCGCGCCTCGGCCACCAGCGGCGGCGAATCGGCGCTGCTGCAGCAGGCGGCGCTCGCATTGATCGGCCATGTCAGCAAGGGCACGAGCGGCGGCAGCCTGGCCAGCCGCTTCGGCCTCGACGAACTCGGCTTCAAGGGCCCCGGCAACGGCGGCGACCTGCGCGAGTCGGCCGTCACGCTCGGCAAGCGGCTGTCGAAGGATTTCTACCTCACCTACGAACGCAGCCTGGGCGGCACCTTCGGCACCATCTTCATCTTCTACGACCTGACGCAGCGCCTCACGCTGCGCGGGCAGGCCGGTCAGACCAGCGGGCTCGACCTGATCTACACGCTCAAGTACGACTGAGCTGCGGGTCTGCCGCCTTGACCGCGGTAATTCGCAGGGTTAAAAATCGTTAACGCCCTTCTAACAAGGAACGACGATGCACGGTGAAGGAGACAAGGGCGAGTGTTCCATGCTGGACCGTCAGAAGTACGACCCGCCGGGCTACTCGCGAACCACGTTCTTGCGCCACGCGCTCCAGTGCGTGATGGCAGTCATTGCAGCAGGCGCCGCGGTGGCGTCCATTCCCTATTGGGGAGGCGACGACTTTCCGCTGATGGGGCTGATCGTCTACGTCGCGGGCATGGTGTTCGTTGCCATGCCGCTGTGCCTCTATTACGAGTCGCTGCTGCAGTCGCATGAAGAGCGCGTGGAGCGTGCAAGGCACATGCTGGCCGCCTAGGCCTCCGGCTTCGCCTTGACCACCTGCCTGAGGCCCGCAAGCGCGGGATCGACGATGGCGGCGTCCGCTCCCACCGCATACACCGCATACGCCGGATAGAGAAATTCCGGCGTGTCCGGCACGCGGCGCAGCCGGCCCGATTCGAGGTGGCTGCGCACCACGTCGTGCCGGAAGTAGCCGGTGCCGCCCGCAGCCAGCAGGAACTCGCGCCCGAGCGGCCCGAGCCCGGCGCTCACCGCGGCATTGGAGAGCTCGGGAAACGCCAGGCCGTGCTGCGCCGCGAACTCCGGGCCCCAGTCCACGTACACATAGTCCGCGGGCCGCGGCACGCGCGGCTGCTGCGCGGTCGTGACCATGACCAGCTTCTCCTCGATGAGCAGTTCCACGCGCAGGCCGGGCCGCTGCTGCGGCGCGTAGGCAATGGCGATGTCGAGCACGCCCGCGGCCACCTTGTCGAGCAGGTCGTGCGGAAAGCCCACCTCGGTGCGGATGGCCAGCTCGGGCGCGGCCGTGCGCATCCACAGCAGCCATTGCAGCAGCAGCGGGTCCCACAGGCTGATCTCGCAGCCGATGGCGAGCACCGCGCGGCTGCCGCTGGGCACCGCGACCTGGTGGCGCGCGCGCTCCCACACCTGCACCAGCGTGGTCGCGTGCGGCAGGAACTGCTCGCCGGCCGCGGTGAGCACCGCGCCCGCCTTGTTGCGCACGAAGAGCGGCCGGCCCAGCAGTTCTTCGAGCGTTCGCACGCGCGCGCTCACCGAAGTCTGCGTGACGTGCAGCCGCTCGGCGGCGCGCTGGAAGCTGCGCGTCTCCACGATCTCGAGGAAAGTCCGGGCCAGGTTGATGTCCATGCCACATCCCGTTTGAGTGCATTAATTTTGCACTCAACTGGCAATTAATATCGTTTTACTTGATGCGAAGGCGGGCCCAAGATAAAGGCATCCAACGCAACCAGGAGTTGATCGATGCCCACTCTTCGCGAACCGTTTCGTGCCGGCGCAACCGAAGGTTTTCTTGAAGCATTCAAGGCGCTCGTCGACGAAGCCCTGATGCTGGGAGAGGCCCTGCTGAGCCCCAACAAGATCATCGGCGATGTGGAGCAGATGCGGGCGCTGCAGGTCGCGGCGGACGACATCGAGCCCACCGATCCCGCGCGGGCCGAGGTGCTGCGCTCGCGCGCCTCGCGCATCGGCCTGCGCTGAAGGCGGCGAGCGGTGCTTGCGGACTACGACGAATGCCGGCTCTGCTCGATGTGCTTGCGCCGCATCGGGCGCAGCACGAACCAGGCCAAGAGCGCCGCGGCCGCATTGACCGCGCTCGCAGCAATGAAGACGGCCTGCCAGCTGCCCGTGGCGGCTGCGAGCACGCTGGACAGCGGCACCAGCAGCGAGGCCGTGCCCTTGGCGGTGTAGAGCATGCCGGCGTTGGACGCCGCGTACCTGGAGCCGAAGGTGTCGGCGCAGGTCGAAGGAAAGAGGCTGTAGATCTCGCCCCAGGCAAAGAACACGATGCCGGTAAGCACCACGAAGAGAATCGGGTTGTGGCCGTAGTGGTAGAGCATCAGGATGCCCACCGACTCGAGCGCGAACGCAATGAACATCGTCTGCTCGCGTCCGATCTTGTCGGACACCCAGCCGAAGAAGGGCCGCGTGAGCCCGTTGAGCACGCGGTCGATGGCGAGCGCGAAAGTCAGCGCGGGCAGCACCAGGCCCATGATGTTGACGGGCACGTCCATGATCTTGAAGTCCTGCGCGATCGGCGCGAGCTGGGCCGTGGCCATGAGACCGCCCGCGGCCACCATCACGAACATGGCGTACATCACCCAGAAGACGGGCGAGCGCAGCACCTCGGAGGGCGCGTAGTCGCGGCCCGCCTGCTGCACGTTGCGGCTGTTCGAGGCCTTCGCGTGATGGGGTGCGCGCGTCAGCATCCATGCGAGCAGGAACACGATGAGCCCCTGCCCGATCCCAAAATACAGGAACGCCGCTTCGTAGCCGCTGGTGCGGATCATCGCGGAGATCGGAATGATCGTGAGCGCCGAGCCCGCGCCGAAGCCCGCGGCCGTCATGCCGGCCGCAAGGCCGCGCCGGTCTGGAAACCACTTGAGCGCATTGCCCACGCAGGTGCCGTACACGGCGCCGGCGCCGATGCCGCCAATGGCCGCCGCAATGTAGAGCAGCGGCAGCGTGGAAGCCACCGAATTGATCACCCAGCCGAGGCCGCACAGGATGCCGCCCACCAGCACCACCGGCCGCGGGCCAAAGCGGTCGACCAGGTAGCCTTCGATCGGCACGAGCCATGTTTCCGTGAGCACGAAGATGGTGAAGGCCACCTGGATGGCGGCGCGGCTCCAGCCGTGCTTCTCCGCAATCGGATTGACGAACAGCGTCCAGCCGTACTGGAGGTTGGCGATCATCGCCATGCACACGATGCCGATCAGCAGTTGGCCCCATCGGTAGGCCTCGGAGCGGGTCGCGCTGGCGCCATAGGTTTCGGATGGGGGATATATCGCGGGGTTGGAACCTGCGATCGTGGAGGTGGGCCGAGTCATGGAGTTGTCCTAGGTGTTTTCGTTGAATTCCGACAGGCTGCGAATACGGAGCAATCGGTCGAGCGATCGATGCGCATCGACAGGCGACGAGGCTTCTTTGACATCGCTACGCGGCAGGGGAATCGCCAGTTTTCTGCGCGTGAATGACTGTCGGACCGAGCGACTCAAAAACTCTTGACCGCAGTCAAGTTCACACGAATCGCGCGCTCTCGCGTCCCCCGTGATATCCCTAGCACGAGGCCTCGGCGCGTGCGCGGCTCGCGTGCATACGCCGCGGCGCATGCGATGGCCTTCGCGTTGCGTGTGGCGCATCGCGCATTGCGCGCCCGCCCGCATCCGCTCGCGAAGCACTCCAGCAGCGCGCGGATGCAGAGACCTGTTTTGTGGCCAGAAAAATTGACCTCGGTCAAGAAACCCAAAAATGGCGTTTGCGCCCGTCTAGGGTAAACCCTAAAATCCAGGGTAATCCCTGCGGTCTTTTCGATTCAATCTTCCTGGAGCCCTCATGAGCCACACCACCCTGAATTCCAGCGCCTTCCGCACGCCGGCCTCGTCGACGACCGCCAGCAATGCCATGCGCGAACTGTTCTCCGCCATGCCCATCGTGATCTTCTACAAGGCCGCACGCGCCGCGCTGATGCAACGCCGTTCGGCGGCCGTGCAGCGTTGAGCCGCCGCAGCAGATTCACTCTCCATCAAGAGCGCGCGCGAGTCATTCGCCGCGCTCTTTTTCGTTGGGACTCTCGAACGGCACGATCTGCGAGATGAGCGCCGGCCCGTCGGCCAGCAGGAAGTCCTTGAAGGCCTGAGCCACCGGCGGCAGCCGCTTGCTGCGGCGGTGCACCACGTACCAGTTGAGCATCAGCGGAAAGCCCTGCACATCGAGCACGCGCAGGCTGCCGGCGCGCATCTCCTGGCTGATAGTGTGGGCCGACACGAAGCTCACGCCCATGCCCGCGATCACCGCCTGCTTGATGGTCTCGGTGCTGCGGATCTCCATCGCGATGTTGATGCCGCTGAGGTCGCCGCCGAAGCCCTCCTCCATCGAATGCCAGGTGTCCGAGGCCTTCTCGCGCACCACGAAGGGCTCGCGCATGAGCCGCGCGAGCGGGATGCGCGGCACGCCCACCAGCGGATGGTTGGGCGCCGCGACGATCACGTAGGGATGCGGCGCGAACGGCTGGTTGACGGTGTCCAGATCCGTCGGTGGCCGCACCATGATCGCCAGGTCGGTGAGGTTCTCCGCGATGTGGGTCATGAGCCCTTCGCGGTTGTGCACCGTGAAGTTCAGCGTGACGCCGCGGTGCCGGCTCGCAAACTCCACCAGCAGGCGCGGAAAGAAGTAGTCGCCCGCGCTGATCACGCCCACGTTGAGCTTGCCGCCGGAGACGCCGTTGAACTGCAGCATCGCGTTCTCGGCCGCCTCGAACTGCTGGATGATCGCGCGGCTGATCTGCAGCAGCTCGGTGCCGGCGGGGGTCAGGTAGATCTTCTTGCCGAACTGCTCGAACAGCGCATTGCCCGCGTGCTCCTCGAGCTTGCGCACCTGCGTGGAGACGGCCGGCTGCGTGAGGTGAAGCTCCTCCGCCGCACGCGAGAAGCTCAGCAGCCGCGCCACCGCCTCGAAGACTTTCAACTGGCGCAGGGTCGCGTGCTTCATTCGGAAAAGAGTGGCTGCAATCGAGCGGGCATCGTACTGCGCCCCGGGGCCGCTCTCGGGGAGGGCCTAGGGTATGCGCGCGACGTGCAGCAGGTTCGTCGTTCCCGACAGCCCGAACGGCAGGCCCGCGACAACCACCACGTCGCTGCCGGTGCTCGCAAAGCCTTCGGTGCACGCGTTGCGGCAGGCGCATTCGATCATCTCGGCCACGTCGCGCACGTCGTCGACCAGCACCGCATGCACGCCCCACACCATCGCCATGCGGCGCGCCGTGGCCACGTCGGGCGTGAGGCTGATGATGGGCACGGCCGGCCGCTCGCGCGCGGCGCGCAGGCTGGTGAAGCCCGACGAGGTGTAGGTGACGGTGGCGGCAGGCGCAAGCAGCGCGGCCACCTGCCGCATCGATGCGCACACCGCGTCGGCCGTGGTCGACAGCGACGCCTCGTGCGTGGCGTCGATGCCGATGCGGTAGGACGCGTCGGCCTCCACGCGCGAGATGATGCGGTCCATCATGGCCACGGCCTCCAGCGGGTACTTGCCCGAAGCCGATTCGGCCGACAGCATCACCGCGTCCACGCCGTCGTACACGGCAGTGGCCACGTCGGACACCTCGGCGCGCGTGGGCACCGGCGCGGCAATCATCGATTCGAGCATCTGCGTGGCCACCACCACCGGCTTGCCGCGCTTGCGGCAGGCACGCACGATCAGGCGCTGCAGCTCGGGCACGCGCTCGGGCGGCAGCTCCACGCCAAGGTCGCCGCGCGCCACCATGACGCCATCGCACAGGTCGACGATCGCGTCCAGGTGGTCGATGGCCGCGGGCTTCTCGAGCTTGGCCATGATCCAGGCGCGCTTGCCGATGATGGCGCGCGCCTCCTCGATGTCTTCGGGGCGCTGCACGAAGGACAGCGCCACCCAGTCCACGCCCATGGCCAGTCCGCAGGCCAGGTCGTCCAGGTCCTTGGGCGTCAGCGGCGAGATCGGCAGCACCACGCTCGGCACGTTGACGCCCTTGCGGTCGGAGATCGGGCCGCCGACCAGCACCGTGGTCTCGGCGAAGTCGGGGCCGAAGCTGTCCACGCGCAGCCGCAGCTTGCCGTCGTCGAGCAGCAGATCGGTGCCCACCTGCAGCGCCGCGAAAATTTCCGGATGCAGCAGCGGCGCGCGGCGCGCATTGCCGCTTGCGGCATCCATGTCGAGCCGAAAGCGCGACCCCGCATCGAGCTGCGCGCGGCCGCCTTCGAAGGTGCCCAGCCGCAGCTTGGGCCCCTGCAGGTCGAGCAGCACGCCGATGGGCCGGCCGAACTCCTTCTCGAGCCGCCGGATGGTGTCGAGGCGGCGCGCATGGTCATGCTGCGTGCCATGGCTGAAGTTGAGCCGGAACACGTCCACGCCGCGCTCGAACAGGGCACGGATGGCCGGCTCGTCGGTGGTGGCGGGGCCCAGTGTGGCCACGATCTTCGCGCTGCGTGTACGTCGCATCATCCGTTCCATTTCATCGATCGATCACAGCGCACGACCGGCGCCCCCTCGGCGCCGGATTGCGCAGCCTGAGTGGAGCTAGCCCGCCATCTCGTGAAGGCAGACGCGGCCGCGCTGTTCTTCCATCGTACGCGCCAGCAGCTTGACGAGGGAATACACAGTGTCGATGTGCGGCGTGGGCGTGTCGGTGAGCCGGGCCAGCTCGACCACCGCGCCCACCAGCGCATCGATCTCCGGCGCGCGCCCGGCCTCCACGTCCTGCAGCATCGAGGTCTTGTGCTTGCCCACCTTCTCGGCACCGGCAATGCGCTTGTCGAGCGTCACGCGGAACTCGATGCCAAGCTTGTGCGCCACCGCCTGCGCCTCGCGCATCATCGCGGCGGCCAGCTCGCGCGACGGCGGGTACTGGCAGATGTCGACCAGCGTGGAGTGCGACAGGCTGCTGATCGGGTTGAAGGTCAGGTTGCCCCAGAGCTTGAGCCAGATCTCGGCGCGGATGTTGTCGAGCACCGGCGCCTTGAAGCCGGCCGCGCCCAGGCAGGCCGAGACGCGGTTCACGCGCTCGCTCGAAGAACCATCGAGCTCGCCGACCGGAAAGCGGTCGCCCTCGATGTGCTTCACCACGCCCGGCGCCGTCAGTTCGGAGGCGGGATACACCACGCAGCCGATGACGCGCCCGGCCGGGATCTTCGCGGCCACCAGGCCGGTGGGATCGACGCTGCGCACGGGCGTGCCTGCCAGCGCGCCGCCGTGGTTGTGGAAGTACCAGAACGGGATGCCGTTCTGCATCGTCACCACCACCGTCTCGGGCCCGAAGAGCTTGGGCACATCGTTCGCGACCGCCTCGACCTGGTGCGCCTTCATCGCGAGGATCACGATGTCCTGCGGGCCCGCCTGCTCGTAGCGGTCGGTGGCCCGGGCGTTGCGCGCCACCTGCTCCGTGCCATCGGCCCCGATGAGCTTGAAGCCGTTGGTGGCAATGGCGTCGAGATTCTTCCCCCGCACGATGAACGTCACGTCCTCGCCGGCCAGGGCGAGCTTCGCGCCCACCAGGCCGCCGATGGCGCCCGCTCCGATGACTGCTATCTTCATGTCGATCCCCAAGGTTGTTGATTCTTCCGGCGCGGGTTTCAACCGAAGCGGTTGCCGAGCCTGCCGATGCCGCCGATCTCCACTTCGACCAGGCTGCCGGGCTTCATCGAGCCGACGCCGATGGAGGTGCCGCACAGGATCACGTCACCGGGCTGCAGGGTCATGTCCTGGGAGATCAGGCTCACGAGTTGCTGGACCGAAAAGCGCATGTCGCTGATCGGATAGTTCTGCCGCAGCTCGCCGTCGAGCCGCGTGGTGACGGTGAGCGTGGCGGGATCGAGGCCGGTGGCCACCACCGGGCCCATCGGACAGAAGGTGTCGAAGCCCTTGGCCCGCACCCACTGGGCGAACGAGGCGTCGCGGTTCAGGATGTCGGCCACGGTCACGTCGTTGGCGCAGGTGTAGCCGAACACATGGCCGAGCGCGTCGGCCTCGGACACGGCCGTGCAGGCCTTGCCGATGACGATGCCGAGCTCGCCCTCGAACACCACCTTGCCCTCGCACAGCGGCTTGCGGATGGGCGCGCCGGGCGCAAGGTAGGAATTGGGCGCCTTCAGCAGGTAGAGCGGCTCGGCCGGCACCGCCAGCTTGAGCTTCTCGCCGAGCGCGTGGAAGTTGTTCCACAGCGCGATCACCTTGGTCGGCTCGGTGGGCGTGAGCAGCCGCACGCCGGAGAGCAGGAACACGCGGCCGGTCGGCTCCGGGCGGTCGAACATGTTGCCGCGGTGCTCGTGCACGGCCTCGCCTTCGAGCGTGCCGAAGCCGGTTTCACCGCCGTGTTCGAAACGGACCCACCGTTGTTGTTGCCGCTGTTGCTGCTGCATGTCGCGCCTTCCTTTGCTTTCTGTTGGAGTGGTTCTGTATTCAGTCGAAGGGCAGGTAGTCGGGGATCACCAGCGAGGCGAGCAGCTTTCCCATCTCGGCCGGGTTGTCGGTCACGTGGATGCCGCACTCCTTCATCACTGCCAGTTTTTCCCGCGCCGTTCCCTTGCCGCCCGAGACGATGGCGCCCGCGTGGCCCATGCGCTTGCCCGGCGGCGCGCTGGCACCGGCAATGAAGCCGACCACGGGCTTACGCATGTGCTCGCTGATCCAGCGCGCGCAGATTTCCTCGTCGCTGCCGCCGATCTCGCCGACCATGATCACGGCGTCGGTGCGCGGGTCGTCGTTGAACATCTTCAGCACGTCGATGTGCCGCAGCCCGCCCACCGGATCGCCGCCGATGCCCACCACCGTCGACTGCCCGATGCCGAAGCTCGCGAGCTGGCTCGCGGCCTCGTAGGTCAGCGTGCCGGAGCGCGACACCACGCCGATGCGGCCCTTCTGGTGGATGTGGCCGGGCATGATGCCGATCTTGATTTCCTCCGGCGTGATGAGGCCCGGGCAGTTGGGGCCGAGCAGCAGGGTCTTGCTGCCCTCCATGCGATGGCGGGTGCGGATCATGTCGCGCACCGGAATGCCTTCGGTGATGCACACGACGAGTTCGAGCCCCGCATCCACCGCCTCGTCGATGGCCGCGGCGGCGAACGGCGGCGGCACGTAGATCACGGACACGGTGGCGCCGGTCTCGGCCTTGGCTTCCGACACGGTGCCGAACACCGGAATGCCGTCGAAGGACTTGCCCGCCTTCTTCGGGTTCACGCCGGCGACGAAGCATTTCTGGCCGTTGGCGTAGTCGCGGCACATGGCGGTGTGGAACTGGCCGGTCTTGCCCGTGATGCCCTGGGTGATGACGCGGGTGTGCTTGTTGATGAGGATCGACATGTCAGCCTCGCTGTTGTTCTTGTTCAGGGCGCGTGCACAGGCCACCGGGTACTCCCCTCCGCGAATGTCCCCCGGCCTTCGGCCTCCTCCTTGATTTCGCTGCGGGGAGCACCCGAGGCCCTGTGCACGAGGGCACGATGCTCGTGTATCGCTGATCAACGACCGCTCTGTCCAACGATCCCGCCGATGGGGTGCCTTGCGCAGCGAAATAAAGGAGGAGCCGAAGGCGGGGGACATTCGCTTCGCCGCGTACCCCGTCGGCGGGAGCGCGCCCTGAACAGGGCAAGCCAAACACAACGCGATGCACAAAAGACTTCATGGTCCTATGCCCCCCGCCGCGCCGCAGCCACGACCAGCCCGGCCGCCTCCGCCATGTCGTCCGCACTGATGATCCGCAGGCCCGACTGCCCGAGGATGGTCTTGCCCAGGCTCTCGTTGGTGCCCTTCATGCGCACCACCAGCGGCACGGCCAGCTGGACCTCGCGCGCCGCGGCCACCACGCCGCGCGCGATCACGTCGCACTTCATGATGCCGCCGAAGATGTTGACCAGGATCGCGCGCAGGTTCGGATTGCGCAGCATCAGCTTGAAGGCTTCGGTCACCTTCTCGGCCGTGGCGCCGCCGCCCACGTCCAGGAAATTGGCCGGCGATCCGCCGTAGAGCTTGATCGCGTCCATCGTGGCCATCGCGAGGCCCGCGCCGTTCACGAGGCAGCCGATGTCGCCGTCGAGCGCAATGTAGGAAAGATCGAACTTCGAGGCCTCGACCTCGGCCGGGTCCTCCTCGTCGAGATCGCGCATCGCGGCGATCTCGGGCTGGCGGAACAGCGCGTTCGGATCGAAGTTGAACTTGGCATCCAGCGCCAGCACGCGGCCGTCGCGCGTGAGCGCCAGCGGGTTGATCTCGGCCAGCGAAGCATCACAGGCGTCGAAGGCCTGGTAAAGGTTCTGCACCAGCGTGCGCACCTGCGGCAGCAGCTTTCCGGAGAAGCCGATGTCGCGCGCCAGGCCGTCGGCCTCGGCCGCCTTTACGCCGGTGGAGGGATCGACGAAGAGCTTGCGGATCTTTTCCGGCGTGCGTGCCGCCACGTCCTCGATGTCCATGCCGCCTTCGCTCGAGGCCATCAGGGCCACGCGGCGCGATTCGCGGTCGACCGCCATGCCGAGGTAGAACTCCTTCTCGATCTCGACGCTCTCCTCCACCAGCAGCCGCTTCACCAGCCGGCCTTGCGGGCCCGTCTGGTGCGTCCGCAAGGTCATGCCGAGCAGCTCGTCGGCATGGCGGCGCACTTCGGCCGCCGACCAGGCCAGCCGCACGCCGCCGCCCTTGCCGCGGCCGCCCGCATGGATCTGCGCCTTGACCACCCAGGCCCGGCCGCCAAGCCGCGCGGCGGCATCGGCCGCCTCGTCGGGCGAAAAGCATGCATATCCACGCGGCGTGGGAACGCCGTACTTGCGCAATACGTCCTTGCCCTGGTATTCGTGGATATTCATGATGGCTTTCAGGCGCCGAGTTCGGCGCCGCGGGTTTCGGCCCAGTTGAAATAGCGCTTTTTCATGGCGCCGGCTTCGAGCTCGCGCTTTTGATGCTCTTCCTTTTTCTGCTCGATCACCTCGGCCAGGAATTTGGCGTCGTAGGCGCGCAAAAGATGAGGCTGGTGGGTGCGCAGGTAATGGCAGATCCGCTCGACGCCGTCCTGGCTTTCGCGCAGCAGCTGGCAATAGACTTCACGGTCCCAGTGCCAGCGGAATCCCAATTCGTAGAACGCCGCGTTGTAGGCGTTGCGCTCGGTTTCGCTGCTCCAGTATTGAATTGGCAAATCATCGATCATGAAATTTCTCCTAGAAATTGAATGCCGGGCGTCAAATGGTTTGCGGATCGGCATGATCAAAATGTAGATTCGATGATCGATAAATAATAGTTAAACTATTTTATTGAATGCATTCTTGATAAGTTATACATAACCGGCAAAGAATTCCCATCGCAGGCGTATTACCGCCTGCGGTTTTACGGTGCCTTTAAAAAACCGCGCCTCAGTTCAGATGACGCCCTCGGCGCGCAGCGCCTCGACGTCGCCGGCCGTATAGCCCAGCTGCATCAGCACCTCGTCGGTGTGCTCGCCGAGCAGCGGCGAGCGCGTGACCTCGGTCGGGCTGTCGGACATCTTGATCGGGTTGCCCACCGTCAGGTACTTGCCGCGCGTCGGATGGTCGACCTCGACGATGGTGCCGGTCTCGCGCAGCGACGGATCGGCGGCGATTTCCTTCATCGAGAGAATCGGCCCGCACGGAATGTCGTACCGGTTGAGGATGTCCATGGCCTCGAACTTGGTCTTGGTCATGGTCCATTGCTCGATGCGCGCGAAGATCGGCTTCAGGTGCAGCAGGCGCGCGGCCGGCGTGGCGTAGGCCTCGTCGTCGATCCAGCCTTCCTCGCCGATGACCTTGCACACCGCGGGCCACACCGCGCCTTGCGTGATGAAGTAGATGTAGGCGTTGGGGTCGGTCTCCCAACCCTTGCACTTGAGGATCGAGCCCGGCTGCCCGCCGCCCGAGGCGTTGCCCGCGCGCGGCACCGCGTCGCCGAACTTGCCGTCGGGGTACTGCGGGTATTCGTGCATGGTGCCGGTGCGCTCCAGCCGCTGCTGGTCGCGCATCTTCACGCGGCACAGATTGAGCACCGCGTCCTGCATGGGCGCGAGCACCTGTTGGCCGCGGCCCGTGCTGTTGCGCTGGTAGAGCGCCGCCACGATGCCCAGCGCCAGGTGCAGGCCGGTGCCGCTGTCGCCGATCTGCGCGCCCGTGACGACCGGCGGGCCGTCCTCGAAGCCGGTGGTCGAGGCCGCGCCACCGGCGCACTGGGCCACGTTCTCGTACACCTTGCAGTGCTCGTACTTGCCGGGGCCGAAGCCCTTGACCGACGCCACGATCATGCGCGGGTTGAGCTCCTGGATGTGGGCCCAGGTGATGCCCATGCGCTCGAGCGCGCCGGGCGCGAAGTTCTCCACCAGCACGTCGCAGGTCTTGATCAGCGAATCGAGCACCTTCTTGCCCTTGGGCTTCTTGGTGTCGAGCGTGATCGAGCGCTTGTTGTGGTTGAGCATCGTGAAGTAGAGGCTGTCCACGCCGGGAATGTCGCGCAGCTGGCCGCGCGTGGCGTCGCCTTCGCCGGCGCGCTCCACCTTGATCACGTCGGCGCCGAACCACGCCAGCAGCTGGGTGCACGTGGGACCGGACTGCACGTGGGTGAAATCGAGGATGCGAACGCCCTCAAGTGCCTTGCTGCTCATCAGCTGTCTCCTTTGATCGTGGCCTCTGCTTCTTGCAGACGAGCGCGCAATTTACGCTCTTCGGCGAAGCGGGTGGTTTCGTCGCGCACGATGGCGACGATGCCCGTGACTTCACGGCTCTGCGAGAACAGCATCGACACCGTGAAGGCGATCGACAGCGTGTGCCCGTCCTTGTGCAGCGCCGGCACGCGCAGCAGGTCGGCACCGTACTTGGTGATGCCGGTTTCCATGGTCTTCTGGTAGCCGTCCCAGTGGCGCTGGCGCTGCCGCTGGGGAATGATCATGTCGAGCGACTGGCCCAGCGCCTCGGCTTCGGTGAAGCCGAAGATGCGCTCGGCCGCGCGGTTCCAGAGCGTGATCGCCCCTTGCGCGTCGCACACCATGATCGCGTCGCCGGCGCCTTCGACGAGCTGCTTCAAATCAACGTTCGCTTGCATGTTTTCCTCTGGCGCTTCATGTCGATTTCCCGGCGCCGCCCGTACCTTCGAACGGGCGGCGCCGGGGAAGCCGCTACACGGCTTTTGCTTCTTTCAGGTTGTCGATCTGTTGCTTGGTGTAGCCCAGTTCCGCCAGCACCTCTTCGGTGTGCTCGCCCAGGAGCGGCGAGGCGGTGACCTCGGGCTTGAGGTCCGAGAACTTGATGGGGCTGCCGATGGTCCAGTAGCTGCCGCGCTCCTTGTGCGGCACTTCGACGATGGAGCCGCTCTTGCGCAGCGACTCGTCGTGCAGCAGTTCCTTCATCGACAGCACAGGGGCGCAGGGAATGTCGTGCTTGCGGAAGATGTCCACCGCCTCGAACTTGGTCTTGTCCTTGATGAAGTCCTCGATGGTCGCGAAGATCTGGTCGATGTGCGGCTGGCGGGCCTTGGGGGTCATGTAGTCGGGATCGGTCTTCCACTCGGGCTTGCCGAGCGCGTCGCAGATCGGGTCCCAGGCGTGGCCCTGCACCGTGAAGTAGATGTAGGCGTTGGGGTCGGTCTGCCAGCCCTTGCACTTCAGGATCCAGCCCGGCTGGCCGCCGCCGCCGGCATTGCCGCCGCGCGGCACCACCTTGTCCTTGAAGGCGTCCATCTCGTGCGGGTACTGCGGGTATTCCTCCAGGTAGCCCACGCTGTCCAGGCGCTGCTGGTCGCGCATCTTCACGCGGCACAGGTTGAGCACGGCGTCCTGCATCGAGCAGGCCACCTTCTGGCCCTTACCGGTCTGCTGGCGGCCGATGATGGCCGTCAGGATGCCGATGGCCAGGTGCATGCCGGTGTTGGAGTCGCCCAGCGCCGCAGCCGAGATCGTCGGCACCGAGTTCTCGCCCTTCCACCAGCCGGTGGTGGAGGCGGCGCCGCCGGCGCACTGCGCCACGTTCTCGTAGACCTTCAGGTCCTCGTAGTGGTGGCCGTCGCTGAAGCCCTTGACCGAGGCGACGATCATCTTGGGGTTCAGTTCCTGGATGCGCGCCCAGGTGAAGCCCATGCGGTCGAGTGCGCCGGGGCCGAAGTTTTCCACCAGCACGTCGGATTCGCGGATCAGCTTCTCCAGCACGGCCTTGCCCTCGGGCTTCTTCGTGTCCAGCGTGATCGAGCGCTTGTTGCTGTTGAGCATGGTGAAGTACAGCGCGTCGACGTTCGGAATGTCGCGCAGCTGGCTGCGGGTGACGTCGCCGGCGCCGGGGCGCTCGACCTTGATCACGTCGGCGCCGAACCAGGCCAGCATCTGGGTACAGGCCGGACCGGCTTGCACGTGCGTGAAGTCGATGATCTTGATGCCGTTGAGGGGTTTGTTGTTGCTGCTCATGCTGCGTATCTCCTGATTGAATGGAAAGGCTTACTTCTTCTTGGCCGTGGCCGGATTGAGGCTGGTGATGCGGCCGCTTTCGGTGCCGGCGGTCTCGTCGATCACGGCGTTGATGAGCGTGGGGCGGCGGGAAGCCACGGCTTCGGCCAGCGCCTTCTGCAGTTCATCCGCGGTGGTGGCGTTGACGCCCACGCCGCCGAAGGCTTCCATCAGCTTGTCGTAGCGCGCGTTCTTCACGAACACGGTGGGCGCCACGTCGGGTGTGCCGCTCGCGTTCACGTCGGTGCCGCGGTAGACGCCGTTGTTGTTGAAGACGACGATGCAGATCGGCAGGTTGTAGCGGCAGATGGTCTCCACCTCCATGCCGCTGAAGCCGAAGGCGCTGTCGCCCTCGATGGCGATCACCGGCTTGTCGGTGACCACTGCGGCGGCCACCGCAAAGCCCATGCCGATGCCCATGATTCCCCAGGTGCCCACGTCCAGGCGCTTGCGCGGCTCGTACATGTCGACGATGCTGCGCGCGAAGTCCAGCGTGTTGGCGCCTTCGTTCACCACGATGGCGTCGGGCCGCGCCTTCACCTGGTCGCGGATCACGCTGAGCGCGCTGTGGAAGTTCATCGGCGAGGGCCGCGCGGCCAGCGTCACGGCCATCTTCGAGAGATTCTTGTCCTTGCGCTCGGCAATGGCGCCGGTCCATTCGGCCGGCGGCTTGACCCACTTGGCATCCACGCCCGCGAGCAGCGCCGCCACGCAGGAGCCGATATCGCCGATCACCGGCGCAGCAATGGCCACGTTGCTGTCGATCTCGGTCGGCGCGATATCGATCTGGATGAACTGCTTGGCGCCCTTGTCCTGGCCCCAGGTCTTGCCCTTGCCGTGCGACAGCAGCCAGTTCAGGCGCGCGCCCACCAGCATCACCACGTCGGCTTCCTGCAGCACGTAGGAGCGCGCGGCCGCGGCCGACTGGGCGTGCGTGTCGGGCAGCAGGCCCTTGGCCATCGACATCGGCAGGTAGGGAATGCCGGTCTTCTCGACCAGCGCGCGGATGTCGGCATCGGCCTGCGCGTAGGCCGCGCCCTTGCCGAGCAGGATCAGCGGCTTCTTGGCGCCCTTGAGCAGGTCGAGCGCGCGCTTGACCGCGTCGGGTGCGGGGATCTGGCGCGGCGCGGGATCGATGACCTTGATGAGCGAAGCCCTGCCCTTGGCCGCGTCCATGGTCTGCGCGAACAGCTTGGCCGGCAGGTCCAGGTACACGCCGCCGGGGCGGCCCGACACGGCCGAGCGGATCGCCCGCGCAATGCCCACGCCGATGTCCTCCGCGTGCAGCACGCGGAAGGCGGCCTTGCACAGCGGCTTGGCGATTGCGAGCTGGTCCATCTCTTCATAGTCGCCCTGCTGCAGGTCGACGATCTCGCGCTCGCTCGAGCCGCTGATGAGAATCATCGGGAAGCAGTTGGTGGTGGCATTGGCCAGCGCCGTGAGGCCGTTCAGGAAGCCGGGCGCCGACACCGTCAGGCAGATGCCGGGCTTCTGCGTGAGGAAGCCGGCCGCGGCGGCGGCGTTGCCCGCATGCTGCTCGTGGCGGAACGAGATGACCCGCAGGCCCTCTGCCTGCGCCATGCGCGTGAGGTCGGTGATGGGAATGCCCGGCAGGCCGAAGATGGTGTCGATGTCGTTCAGCTTGAGCGCATCGATGACCAGGTGGAAGCCATCGATCGTCGTGTCGTGCGCCTCCTCCGTGGGCTGCTTGAGGGCCAGCACGACCGCGTCGCCGTCGTTGGCCCTGTTCTTGGGCTTGAGGGCGTCGTCCAGGGTGGTGGATGCCTCTTTGTCCGTTCTTACTGAAGACATGTCTCTCCTTCTTGCTTGGGTGAATGGCCGAGGCCCGAGCCGGGACTATGATTCGGGGGCATGCTTTCGGGCGTTGACCTCGGTCAACTTTCCGGAAAACGGCACCGGCCAGATGAACCAGAAGTTGTTGTTGCGCATTCGAGCAAGACGGGACCCATGACGCTGTTGGAAAACCACCCGGAGAAAAACATCATTCGCGCGCAGCTCCGGCAGAACATCCTTCTCAAGGACCTGAGCGAGAGCGATCGCGCCGAGCTGGAAACCCATCTCGTCATCGTGGACGGCAACAAGGGCGACTTCCTGCTGCACCAGGGCGTGCGCGAGATGGAGCAGTACTTCATCCTCGACGGCATCCTCAAGCGGGTGGTGAGCAACCCCGAGGGCAAGGAAATGATCCTGCGCTTCGCCGATGCGCACGACATGGAAACCAGCTACGCGGCGCTGCGCCTGGGCACGCCCACGCCCTACGGCATCGTCTGCGTCACCAAGGCCCGGGTGGCCAGCCTGCCGCTGAAGGAGTGGATCGCTTTCCTCGACCGCCACCCCGAGACCAAGGAACTGTTCGAGTACTGCGTGATGCGCGGCATGAGCGAAATCATGGCGCACACCATCACGCTTCACCTGCTCGACGCACCGGGCCGCGTGCACCGCTTCATGCGCAAGCATCCCGAGCTGGAAGACCGCATTCCCAGCAAGGAGCTCGCGTCGTATCTCAATCTCTCCGCGGAAACCCTGAGCCGGCTCCGAAAGCGCGGAAAAATCTAGCTCGCCTGTTCTTTTTCAGGTCTGCTTGGCGGACGCGAAGCGGCGCGGAACGGTCATCAGGCGCAGCGCGTTGTCGACACTGCTTACGCCGTCGACCCTGGAAGCCACATCCTGCGTGAGCGCGCGCTCCTGCGCATCGAGCACGATGCCGCTCAGCTTGACCTTGCCCTGGTCGGCCTCGACGGTCACGCGGATGTCGCCGGTCGCCTCGTTGTCCTTCAGTGCCGACTTCACCCGCGCCGCAAGCGCCATGTTGGCCAGCAGCGCGCGCGAGGCCGGTGTCTCGGCGAACTCCGGGCGCTCCACCAGCGCGCGGATCTGCGCCACGCAGCTGTCCACCGAGAGGCGGTCCGTGTTGAGCACCAGGTCGTAGAGCACCGGGTCGCCCCAGGTCACGCCGAACTGCGCATGCATGCGCGCCGCGTGCGCGTCGTCGCTGCGACGGATCTCGGCTTCGGCGAATTCGGCATCGTCGGTTTCGAGGTGCGCCATCAGCCATTCGACCCGCTTCTTCATCGAGCGCGTGATGCGCACGCACACCACGTGCGGCACCGGCCGCAGCAGGCAGGTCGCGCCCCAGCCGCGCAGCACCACGTTGCCGCGGTCGGCCAGCGCAAAAAGCTCCTCGGCCGTGTAGAGCGCAAGGCTGCGCCGGTCGGCGGTGAGCCTTTCGACGAAGCCGGCCTTGCCGTCGCGCAGGCGGCCGATGAAGCTGGTCGGCACCTGCATGCGGTCGGCCACGCGCTCGATCGTCTCGTGGCGCATGACCTCCAGCCCGAGCGTTTCGGCAAGCCGAAGCGACACGTCCTTGGCAAGGGAACCCATCTCCTGGGTGAGTGCAATGACTGGCATGTGGTTGTTCTCCGTTCAGTCCACCGGGCGCTCGACGGCGAACTCGTCAGGCTTCTTGGGCTTGACGAACGCCAGCGCCTTGGAGATCAGCGGCCAGAACAGCAGCAGCAGCGCGAGGGTGGTGATGCCGCCGACCAGCGGGTTCGAGAACATGATCGTCACGTCGCCCTGCGAGACCAGCATGGCCTGGCGGAACGAGTCTTCCGCCTTGTCGCCGAGCACCAGCGCCAGCACCAGCGGCGCCAGCGGAAAGTCGAGCTTCTTGAACAGGTAGCCCACCACGCCGAAGCCGAGCATGAACCAGATGTCGAGCATCGCGTTGTGCACCGTGTAGGCGCCGATGGCGCAGATCACGATGATCACCGGCGCAATGATCGAGAACGGAATGCGCAGGATCGAAGCGAACAGCGGCACCGTGCTCAGCACCACGATCAGGCCCACGATGTTGCCCAGGTACATGCTGGCGATCAGGCCCCAGACGAAGTCCTTCTGCTCGACGAACAGCAGCGGCCCGGGCTGCAGGCCCCAGATCAGCAGGCCGCCCAGCAGCACCGCGGCGGTGGGCGAGCCCGGAATGCCGAGTGCCAGCATCGGCAGCAGCGCGCTGGTGCCGGCGGCGTGCGCCGCGGTCTCGGGGGCCACCACGCCCTCCATCTGGCCGGTGCCGAACTTGGAGCCGCGCTTGGACATCTTCTTGGCCAGGCCGTAGGCCATGAACGAAGCCGGTGTGGCGCCGCCAGGCGTGATGCCCATCCAGATGCCGATCAGCGAGCTGCGCAGCGAGGTCACCCAGTACTGCGGCAGCTGCTTCCAGGTCTGCAGCACCACCTTGGGATCGATCTTCGCGCTCTTGCCCGAGAACTTCAGGCCCTCTTCCATCGACAGCAGGATCTCGCCGATGCCGAACAGGCCGATCACCGCAATCAGGAAGTCGAAGCCGCGCATCAGCTCCGACTGGCCGAAGGTGAGCCGCAGCTGGCCCGTGACCGTGTCCATGCCCACGCTGGCCAGCGCGAAGCCGAGCGCCATCGACGCCAGGATCTTGAACGGCGAGCCCTTGCCCATGCCCACGAAGCTGCAGAAGGTCAGCAGGTATACCGCAAAGAATTCGGGCGAGCCGAACTTGAGCGCGAACTTGGCCACCAGCGGCGCCAGGAAGGTGATCATGATCACCGCCAGCAGCGCGCCGACGAACGACGAGGTGAAGGCCGTGGTCAGCGCGGCGCCCGCATTGCCCTGCTGCGCCATCGGGTAGCCGTCGAAGGTGGTGGCCACCGACCACGGCTCGCCCGGGATGTTGAACAGGATGGAGGTGATGGCCCCGCCGAACAGCGCCCCCCAGTAGATGCACGACAGCATGATGATCGCCGAGGTCGGCGACATCGTGAACGTGAGGGGCAGCAGGATCGCCACGCCGTTGGCGCCGCCCAATCCCGGGAGCACGCCGATCAGCACCCCCAGGATGATGCCGACGAACATCAGGCCGATGTTCATCGGCGTGAGGATTACCGAGAAGCCCTGCATCAGGGCACTGATTTCATCCATTTCGCGTTTGCTCCGTGAGATTCAGTAGCCGAGAAACCGGAGAGGATCGAGCGCGCCCTTGAACAGCGGCACCTTGAACCACACCTCGAACATGCAGAAGAACACCACATTGACGACCAGCGCCGCAATGGCGCTCTTCACCCACGAGTACTTGCCCAGCAACACCATGAACAGCGCGATGTAGATCGCCGATGCCACATACAGGCCGAGCAACGAGATCGCCCCCACGTACACCGTGGCCGGCAGCAGCACCGACAGCACGCGCTTGAGCTGCACCGAGTCGACGAAGACCTCGGTCTTCCTGTGCTTGCCCAGCAATGCCTGGTACAGGATGCCGGCGCCCGAGATCGTGATGATCACGCCGATGTAGAAGGGGAAGTACCCCGCGCCGGGCCCGTCGCTGGTCCAGCCCGAGCCCAGCCGCTGGCTCTCGTAGATCACCACCAGGCCGATGGCCACCAGGACCAGTGCGACCACTGCTTCGACCACGTGGGTCGCTACGCCGGTGCGCACCGGACCGTCTGCAGAATTCTCTTCGTGCTCCATGGAGTCCCCATCGTTCGTGTGTATGCCGTGAAACCCAAAGTGCAGCGCTCCGCCCCGCCGCCCCTGCGGGCGGCCGTCTCGTCAGGCAAGGAGCGCCGCGCGACGCTCGATGATTGCTACTTGCTGCTGGCCAGGAAGCCGGCTTCCGTCATCAGCGTGCGGTGCGTGGCTTCCGCTTCCGTGAGCCATTTGGTGAACGCGTCGCCGGTCATGAAGGTCGGGTTGAAGGCGCCCTTCTCCATGTATTCCTTCCAGTCCGGCGTGGCAGCGATCTTGGTCAGCAGGTCCACGTAGAAGGCGAGCTGGTCGGGCGTCACGCCGGCGGGCATGAAGATGCCGCGCAGCATCGTGTACTTGGTGGGCACGCCGGCTTCCTTGCAGGTGGGGACATCGTTCCACGACTGCGTCTCCGTCACCTTGGCCTTGAACGGCATGCGCTGGTCGTCGAACACGCACAGCGCGCGCAGCTTGCCCGCACGCCACTGGGCCACCGCCTCGATCGGGTTGTTGACGGTCGACTGCACGTGGCCACCCACCAGCTGCACCGCCACCTCGCCGCCGCCCTTGAACGGCACGTAGATGAACTTGGTGCCGGTGGCCTTCTCGAGCGCCACCGTGATGATCTGGTCTTCCTGCTTGGAGCCGGTGCCGGCCATCTTGAACTTGTTCGGGCCCGCCGCCTTGGCCGCCGCGATGAACTCCGAGGCGTTCTTGTACGGCTGCTCGGCGTTGGTCCACAGCACGAACTGGTCGAGCGCCATCATCGCGACCGGCGTCATGTCCTTCCAGTTGAAGGGCACGCCGGTGGCCATGGGCGTGGTGAACAGGTTGGACAGCGAGATGATGATCTTGTGCGGATCGCCCTTGGCTTCCTTCACGGCAAGAAAGCCCTCGGCCCCCGCGCCGCCCGACTTGTTGACGACGATCAGCGGCTCCTTCATCAGCTTGTACTTGATGACGATGCCCTGCAACAGCCGGCCCATCTGGTCGGCGCCGCCGCCTGTGCCCGCCGGGATCACGAACTCCACCGGCTTGGTGGGCTCCCATGCGGAGGCTGGCGCAGCGACCGCGAGCGCCAACATGGCTGCGGTGAAGACCTTGGCCCGACAAGCGCGGGTGCGCGAAAAGAAGTTCTTCATCATGTTGTCTCCTGTGTAAGGTGCGCTCTTTTTTTTGTGGATCTGAGCCGAGATGCGAACAGGGGCGATGGTGCGCGCAGGAAGAACTCAGCCTGCTTGACCATGGTCAACTTTTCCAAGATTTTGTCTTGGGGTTAGCCCGCGCCGATTGCCGGGCAGACACGGGCTTGGCGGCGGAGCCATCAAGGGAAACGGCACGCGGACGAGCGCATGCCACGGCACCGATCGCGTGCACTTTTTGCCTTGCATCCAGGTGAAATCCGGGTAAACCCTAAAATAGCCTCTATTCCCGACCACCCCATTCCAGGAGTTCCCGTATGTCCACCCTTGACCGATCGACCAGCGCGAGCGCATCCGGTGGCTTGGCTGGCGCGCTCAAGGCGTTCGCCGAAGAGGCCAGCGTGCTCGTTCAGGCCTTGCTGAGCCCCGGCAAGGTGATCGAGGAAGTCGAGCAGATGCGCGCGCTGCAGGTGCGCGCCAACCGCATCGAGGCCACCGACCCGCTGCGCGCCGACGTGCTGCGCTGGCACGCCTCGCGCATCGGCCTGCGCTGAGCCGGCCGCTGCGCGGCGGCGCGCCGAACTGGTAAAGTCCGGGCCGCCCTCCGTCTTCGTAGTTCAATGGATAGAACGGGGTCCTCCTAAGACTCAGATACAGGTTCGATTCCTGTCGAAGGCACCATGGCACCGCATCACGGCGCCTCACCCAGCATCAGAAACCCGCACGCTCCAAGGCGTAGCGGGTTTTTCTTTGCCTCGCGACGACGCGCGGCGTAGCGATCCCATCGCACGGAAATACCGTTACTTTTGCCGGTATCCCGGAAATCCCCGTGACGAGATACCGTTGAGGAGTGGAGATGGCACTGACAGACACGTTTGTTCGGCAGGTGAAGCCCACCGGG
Source organism: Variovorax sp. V93 (assembly GCF_041154485.1). NCBI lineage: Bacteria > Pseudomonadati > Pseudomonadota > Betaproteobacteria > Burkholderiales > Comamonadaceae > Variovorax > Variovorax sp. V93. Next base: position 4,620,811 of record NZ_AP028669.1, read on the forward strand.
AAAGCCATCGGCGACAAATATGCCGACGGCGCCGGCATGTACCTGCTGGTGAAGACTGCCGGGAAATACTGGCGAATGGATTACACCTTCGCCGGCAAGCGGAAAACGCTGGCGCTGGGAACCTACCCAGAGGTCTCGCTGGCCAAAGCCGGGGATCGCCGCGCCGCCGCCCGCGAGCTGCTGGCAGACGGGACTGACCCGAGCGCGGCCAAGCGCGAAGAAAAGAGAGCCAGAGCCGACGCAGCGGCGAATACGTTCGAGGCGGTTGCGCACGAGTGGCTGGGAAAGACTGCGGCCAAACGAGCGAGCGGAACGCAGCTCAAGGTCAAGACATGGCTCGAGAAGGACGTGTTCCCCTTCATCGGCAAGATGCCCATGTCCACCATCGGTCCGCGCGACATTCTGGAGCGAGTTGTCCGCAAGCTGGAAGCACGCGGCGCGATCGATACCGCCCATCGCGTCAAGCAGCTTTGCGGGCAGGTGTTTCGCTTCGCAGTGGTGTCAGGCCTGGCAGAGAGGGACGTGACCACCGATCTGAGCGAAGCTCTGGCCTCGAAAGCGACCAAGCACTTCGCCGCCGTTACCGAGCCCAAGCGGGTCGCAGACCTGATGCGCTCGATCCATGCCTATAGCGGCCACCCCACCACCGTTGCCGCGCTGAAGCTTTCCCCTCTGCTATTTGTCCGGCCTGGCGAGTTGCGCACCGCGGAATGGGCTGAGATCGACTTGGACGCGGCCGAGTGGCGCATCGCCGGCCCGAAGATGAAAATGAAGGTCGATCACGTCGTGCCGCTGGCAACCCAAGCGGTGGAGATCCTGCGGAACCTCCACCCGATCACAGGCCATGGACGGTTTGTGTTTCCCAGCATACGGACGGGTGAACGCCCCATGAGCGAGAACACGATCAACGCCGCTCTGCGCGGGATGGGCTACAGCGCCGAAGTCCACACGGCCCATGGCTTCAGGGCAACCGCGCGGACCATCATGGACGAGGTGCTCGGCGAGCGCGTGGACTTCATCGAGCACCAGCTCTCCCACATGGTCAGGGATACCAACGGTCGTGCGTACAACCGCACCGCACATCTCCCCGCGCGTCGGGAAATGATGCAGCGCTGGGCGGACTACCTGGACAAGCTGCGCATCGGTGCCGACGTGCTTCCCTTGAAGCCGCGCCAGATGACATAGCGCCAAGTCCGCGCGCTCCTGCGCGGCATCGCTATGCCCATGCCGACCTACCTCAGCGGAGGGAGCGTGGGAGACTTTCGCCCGCGGTGCGGGCCCCTGGTGATCTCATCTGAATGGAGGCGCAATGAATAAACAAATTGGATTGCGTTCCGGAACGCCGACCTATGACCGGGCGGTGTTCGAGTGTGGCGCGACGATCTGGCTGAGAGGCGCGCGACAATCTGGATGAGAACAGTGTCGCAGCAAGGGGATGATGCCGGCATTGATTTCGTTTTTTCTACTCTTTTTTCGCCCGTCCACATTCCAAGGACGTTCGTAGCGGGCTACGCCCTCGCAGTCGCACGGCATGCGGGAACGGGAACACGGCCTACGCATCGACTGCGGCCTTGAGAAGGGCAAAGAGCCTCAGACAGGCGTTCTCACATCGATGCCGCCAGGCTGTCCGTGTAGCACGGTTCGTGCAGGTAGAGAATTCTTTGCTGGATAACCCAGCTGCCGGATCGTGGGTCTGACGCGTTTGCCAAGCTTGCTGAAGAGCTCAACGGCTCGCATTCGATCTTCGTAGGAATACATGAACTACCTTTTGGTGGTCCAAGTTTTCGTCCGCACCCCCTGGGGTCAGAGATCGGCGGAATCCAACAGGTCAGTAGTCCAGCCGGACTGTCAGTCCCAGCGTGCGCGGCGTCCCGACCGATGCCACGTAGGCACCGTTCGCGGTCGCGGCCACGGTCGGGAAATACTTCTTGTCGAGCGCGTTGCGCAACCAAAGCGAAATGCTCCAGATTTCATTGCCCCGTGCGACCTTCCAACCGGTGGCGAGGTTCAGCAGGCCATAGGCCGGGATGCGCGAGTGGACCGACCCGTCGAGCGTGCCGTCCTGTGCGGACCGCCACGCGTAGGCCGCTGAAACGAAGTGCTGGGTGGTGGGGCTCACGGACCTGCGGTATTCGGCGCCCACGTTGAATGTCCAGCGCGGCGTCCCGGCAACCTGCCGTCCGGTCAGGCTGCAGCGCCCCTGCGGCATGAACGCGCGTTCTGACGGACAAGGCGCGTCCTCATAGCGTCGATAGCGTGCATCGTTGAAGGCAGCGTTGGCCCACACGGTCAGCCCGCGCGTCGGTCGCGCAGTGGCATCCAGCTCCAGTCCCCGGCTACGGAGATCGCCCGCATTCGTGAGGATCTCGACGTAGTTGCCCGCGCCTGCGCCGGCGGGCACGAACATCGACGTCTGGTAGCCGCGCACGCCTGCCGAGAAGGCGTTCAGGTTGAGTGTCAGGCGATCATTCCACAGGCTGCTCTTGACGCCGACGTCCAGGCTGTCGACACGTTCGGGCCCGATGATCAGCGACGAGGCGCCGAGCGGGCCGGGAGCGGCACCCGGCCCCGCCAGATTGATCCCGCCCGATCGCTCGCCGTGCGAAAAGCTCGCGTAGCCGATCGCATCGTCATCCAGCCGGTAGCTCGAACCCAGGAGCGCCGATGGGCTGGTCTTCCGGATGGCCAGGGGGCCTGTGTCGTAGGCACCAAGCACGATCGGACGATTGCGCAGGAACGCGGTGGCAGCGGCACCACCGGTCGAATCGCCGCGATGGGTGCGCCCGTCCTTGCGCTCCTGCGTGATGCGCAGGCCGGCCGTGAGGTCGAGCCTGGACGTGGCGTGCCAGGTGGCTTGGGAGAAGAGCGCGAAGCTCTCCGTGTCGAGCGCGCCGAAGCTCACGGTGCTCGCGTTGGCGAGCACCGGCAAGGACGTTCCCTGCAGAACGATGTCCGCCCGCGGGCCGAACACGGTGAATATCTCGTTGCGCATGCGCTGGCGCATGTAGAACGCGCCCACCACATAGTCGACCGCACCGCCGGTGGGCCCCGCGTAGCGCAGCTCCTGCGAGAACTGCTGCTGGCGCACGCGGGAGCCGCCGTCGATCAGCACGGGGATATTGAGGTTGTCATTGGTCGTCGGCACGAACTTCCATGAGCGGCCGGCGGTGATGGACGTGACGGTGGCGCCGGACCCGAGCTTCCAGCTCGCTTCGGCCGACACGCCACCCTGGTCGAGATCGACCCGCTCTACGCCGTCGGTGTTGACCGCATAGCGCCGCGGGTCGGTGACGATGCCGGTGGCGCCGCCGGCCCGTGCGCGGGCTGCCGCCGGTCCGCTTCCCAGCGAGTAGATGACGCGGGTGCCGTACGTGGAGCGCTCGCGGTGCGCATCTGCGATCAGGCGCAGGCTGAAGGCGTCGCCACGGCGCAGCAGCCACTGGCCGCGAATGCCGGATCGATTGCCTCCGTTGACGCTGCCGCCATCGTAGATGTTCTCGATGTTGCCGCGTTCATGGGTGCCGTACACCAGCAGCCGGCCCGCCGTCTCTTCCGACAAGGCGCCCGAGAAGATGGCTTGCCCCTGCGCAAGGCCGCGCTGTCCGATCGAGAGTTGCAGGCTGCGCTCGGTCTCGCGGCTCGGCGGCCGCGTGTGCAACGCCAGCACGCCAGCGGTCGTGTTCTTGCCGAATAGCGTCCCTTGTGGGCCGCGCAGCAGGTCCACGCGCTCGATGTCGAGCAGGTCGAATGTCGCCATGCCCGCGCGGCCCAGGTAGACGTTGTCGAGGTAGATGCCGGTGCTGCCCTCGAGGCCGTCGTTCGATGGATTCCTGCCGACGCCGCGCACCGCGATGGCCGATTGCCGCGGATCGCCGAAGGTGATGCTGGTACTCGGCAACCATTGCTGCAGGTCTTCGAGCCGCCAGCTTTGCTGCGTCTCGAGGGCCTCCCCATCGATCGAAGTCAGCGGGATCGGAACTTGCTGGGCGGCTTCCGAACGGCCCCTGGCATCCACGGTGATGGCGGGGAGCGTTTCGCCATCGTCCAAAGGCGTCGGCTGTGCATGGGCCTCCAGGGCGAACCCGAGGGCGAGCGCGCTGACGGCCAGGGAACGGGCGAGGAGATCGCATGGGCAGAAGGACATGCGCGTACTCTAGTGAACGCGCGCTGATCACCGCCAGCCGCCAGCGCCTGGCCGGCGCGGTCAATGCCGAGCTCACCTGGCTGTACTGGACCGTCGGGCAGCGCCGCCCGGTGGCGGCGTCGACCCGGAGCAGGCCGAGCGGTTGGCGGCCGAGGAGGCGGCGCGGTCGTCTTCCGGAGCAGCGGCAACAGCGGTGGGGCAAGCCGGCGGTGGCTGCTGCGGCATCAGCCGAGGCGCCTGCGTTAGCTGCGAGGAATCAGGCTTTCAGCAGATCGGCAGTTCGAAATGAACGCCGAAGATCAGTACAGCTTGATCTCGGAAGGCCCGTCGACCGCAGCGTCGACAAATCGGCTCGAAGGGGTCCTCCTACGATGCATCCAAGCCATGGATTGAAGTTCGACGGTACTTTTGTTGGTATCTTTTTTGTGCCAGCCCAAAAAATTCAATATATGCGGATTTTTGACATACCTGCGATTCCTGTCGAACTCACGGCACCGCATCCGGCGCCAAGGCCCGCGCCCCGTTCTGCCGCCAAACCCCCGGCGACACGCCGTACTCGCGCTTGAATGCGCGGTTGAAAGCCGCTTCCGATTCGTAGCCGACACCTTCGGCAATGCGCGCCAGGTTGCCCTGGTCCTTGCGCAGCATGCCGGCGGCCAGGATCATGCGCCAGCGCGCCAGGTAGTGCATGGGCGGCGCGCCCACCAGCTCGGTGAAGCGGTCCGCCAGCACGCTGCGCGAGACGTGAACCTCCTGCGCCAGCTCATCGACCGTCCAGTTGCGTGCGGGTTCGCCGTGCATCAGCGCCAGGCAGCGGCTCACGTGGGGGTCGCGCAGGCCCGCCAGCCAGCCGGGATTGTTGGCGGGCATGGATTCGATGTAGCCGCGCAGCACTTCGGCGAACAGCACCTCCGCCACCTTGGCGGCGACCATCTCGGAACCGGGCGTGCGCGATGCCGCATCGCCCAGCACGTAGTTGACGGACTGCTCGATCCACGGGCCCGCCGGCCTGCTGCGCAGCGACGTGGTGAACAGGCGCGGAATGTTCGCCATGAGGGGGTTGGGCGCATCGCCTTCGTATGCGAACCAGCTGCACACCAGCACCGTGCGCTCACCATTGCCGCCGTAGCGGATGCGCTCCAGTTCGGGCGCGCGCGGGTTCACCACATGCGCCACATCCACCGCCGCCTGGAGCAGGCCGCTGCCCAGCACGTGCGAGTCGCCATGCGGCACGGCGATCACGTCGCCGGCATGCGCGCGGATCGGTTCTTTGCCGTCGACCTGGGCCCAGCATTCGCCTTGCAGCACGAGGTGGCAGATGGCCAGCCGCTGCGCGCCGGGCCTGAGCAGTTGCGCCATGTGCGCGCCCTTGGGCACCTTGAAGCACCAGGGCGCATGCATGTCCCCGTTGAGGAACAGCGCGCCCTCCAGGCGGATGGTCCGCAGCACGTCCGACAAGACATCCATGGTCACCTCCCGGGGCAAGCGAGGGCGGGGTTTCGGTCAACAAGTCCGGCGCAGCGGGCAATACAACGGTGCTTCGCGTCGGCACCATAGGTCTTGGTCGCTCCGACCGATTTTATCCAGACAGGAGTATCGCCATGCCCAAATTCCTCATCGAACGGCACATCCCCGGCGCCGGCAAGTTCACGCCGGCAGACCTGAAAGCCATTTCGCAGAAGTCCTGCGGCGTGCTGGGCAGCATGGGCCCCGAGATCCAGTGGGTCCACAGCTACGTGACCGACGACCGGATCTACTGCATCTACCAGGCGGCCAACGAGGCGCTGGTGCGCAGGCATGCGGAACTCGGCGGCTTTCCGGCCGACCGGGTGGACCGGGTGTACAGCGTGATCGACCCGGCCACGGCCGAGTGAGACTACTGAGCAGGGCGGCCGAACAAGGCCGCCGGATCAGCGCGAAGGCGCCGCCCTCATTCGGCCTGCTGCCGGCCTTCCGGCGCAGCCACGATCTGCAAGCCCCGCGACGACGCCTGCTGCTGGCTCTGCACCGGCCCAACCAGCAAGCCCGGTCCGGATTCGCCCAGCCCTCTTCGCCCGGTGCCTCTCACGAGGTGGCGTGGCAGGTGGTGCGTTCTTCGTATCAGCTCGAGGGCCTCGCTGCGCGCTGGTTCGGACGCCGGTAGAAACATCTGCAGTACGCTCATGATGTCATCCCGTGAAAGCCAGAAAAAATATGGCTGGCTCGTCCCGAATGGAGCGGAGCCGGGGGTATCCGATGCGGCCTCTGGCGCGGTCGCAGGCGGATTATGGGCGCCGAATGCCGGTGCGGTTGCACGGCCCCTCGGGCAGTAGTGTTGCTGTGCGCTTATCTACAAACCATAGTATTCATGCGGCCGGCGCGGCGAGTGCGCCCCCGCTTTTCAGGGGCCGGCAGGCCGCCTTCACAGGTGCCGGGCGACGAGCACCACTGCTCCCGCAAGGGAGATGGCACCGCCCACGATTTTCCTCAGCATTCTCATCGGGTTCTCCAGCGTAGAGCCTCGATGGTGCAACGCTTCGGCACCGGGCGGGTTTGGCAATTCTCATGACCGGGATAGCCGCCACCCTCCAGCGAGCAGCCCTGTAGGCACTTGCCCACGCGCATGGATTGATTTCTCCCGCACGCGGTGGCCGCAGGCGCGGCCAATGTCGAGCGCACGAATCGCGGTTCCTCCTCACGACGCTCCGTGCGTCGTTAAGCGCTCCCTCGGGAGCGCTTTTTTTTTTTGCCTGCCGCCGGCGCCGTGCGGCTAGTGGGTCTCGCGGCGCAGCTGCTGCACGTCTTCGTGCAGCGCCTGGGCCCAGGCGCGGCGGTCGCGCCCGTGCGAGGGCTGCGGCTCGCCGAAGCGCACGATCGCCAGGAGCGGCGGCGCGCGCAGCGTGTTCCAGAGCGAGGTCAGCAGGTTGTCGTCGTCGATGTAGCGCGGCGCCTGGCTGGTTTCCCCGGTGGCCGCATCGGCAAAGCGCAATGCGGCCGGCAGCACGGGCGCGCCCGACGAAATGGCGGCCTGCAGCAGGTTGGCATGGAAGGGCAGCAGCCCGCGCCCGTCGCTCGTCGTGCCTTCCGGGAACACCCCGATCAGGTCGCCGTTGCGCAGCGCCTCGGTCATGTGGTGCACCACGCGCAGCGCATCGCGGCGGCGTTCGCGCTCGATGTAGAGCGAACCCGCGCCGGTGGACAGCGTGCCGATCAGCGGCCAGTGCTTCACGCCCGCCTTCGAGACAAAGCGCACGTGGCAGGCGGCGTGGATGGCCGTGATGTCGAGCCACGAGAGGTGATTGCTGATGAGCAGCACCGGCCCCTGGGCGGGCGGCGTGCCCTGCACCTGGAGCGCGATGCCCATGATCTCGAGCAGGCGCTGCGACCACTGCTGCACGCGCAGGTTGCGCTCCACCTGCGAAAGGCCCGGAAAGGTGAAGCGGATCGTCCACCAGCCACCCAGCGCGTGCCCGACCGCATGCAGCAGGCGCCAGCAGGCCTTCAGTGAATGAACCATCGAGAAGCGGGTCCTTTCAGCCGTGAACCACGCGGCCGGCGACGAGGGTGTGGCGCGCGCGCCCCAGCAACGGATAGCCCGAGAACGGCGTGTGCTTGCCCTGGCTCTTGAGCGCTTCGGGCTGCACCTGCCATTCGAGGCCCGGATCGAAGACGCACAGGTCGGCCACGCCGCCCTCGGCCAGCCGGCCGATGCCGGTGCCCGCATCGGCGGCCGCCAGCAGCCGCGCGGGCGCGGAGGTGACGACTTCCAGCGCGCGCACGATGCCCGCGCCGCTGCGCTCGCCCCACTGCAGCGCGAGCGGCAGCAGCAGTTCGAGCCCGGTTGCGCCGGGCTCGGCCTCGGCAAAGGGCAGCGTCTTGGCATCGGCCTCGACCGGCGTGTGGTCGGACACCAGCGCATCGATGGTGCCGTCGGCCAGCGCGGCCGACAGCGCATCGCGGTCGCCCTGCTGGCGCAGCGGAGGATTGAGGCGCGCACGGCTGTCGAAGAAGCCGATGTCGGTGTCGGCCAGGTGCAGCGAGTTGATGCTGACGTCGCAGGTGAGCGGCAGGCCCTGCGCCTTGGCCGCGCGCACCAGCGCCACGCCCGCGGCGCTGGAGATGCGGCACAGGTGCACGCGCGCGCCGGTGCTCTTCATGAGCTCGACGATGGTGAAGATCGCGATGGTTTCGGCCGACACCGGCACGCCCGAGAGGCCCAGGCGCGTGGCCAGCGGGCCGCTGGCCGCCACGCCCTTGCCAAGGTCGCGGTCCTGCGGCCGCAGCCACACGGTGTAGCCGAAGGTGCTCGCGTAGAGCAGCGCGCGCTGCAGCACCTGGGTGTCGGCCAGCGGCACGTCGGCCTGGCTGAAGCCGATGCAGCCGGCCTCGGTGAGCTCGGCCATTTCGGTGAGCACGCCGCCCGCGAGGCTGCGCGTGAGCGCGCCGAGCGGAAAGAGCCGTGCGCCCTGCAGCTTCTCGGCGCGGAACTTGAGCATCTCGACCAGGCCCGGCTCGTCGAGCACGGGGTCGGTGTCGGGCGGGCACACGAGGCTGGTGACGCCGCCCGCGATGGCCGCGGCCATTTCGCTTTCGAGCATGCCTTCGTGCTCGTAGCCGGGCTCGCGCAGTCGCGCGGCCAGGTCGACGAGGCCGGGCGCGACGATGCAGCCCGCGGCGTCGATGGTGCGCTCGGCCTTGAAGCCGGCCGGGCTGCGGCCGATGCCGGCGATCCTGCCGTCGGCGATGGCGATGTCGGTTTTCTTGTCGATGCCCGATGCGGGGTCGACGACGCGGCCGTTGGAGATAAGGATGTTCATGCTTCGTTACCCGCCACGATGCTCATGACGGCCATGCGAACGGCAATGCCGAAGGTGACCTGCGGGAGGATCACGCTCTGCTTTCCGTCGACCACGGCCGAATCGATTTCCACCCCGCGGTTGATCGGCCCCGGGTGCATGACGATGGCATCCGGTTTCGCCAGCTGCAGCTTCTCGGGCGTGAGGCCGTAGGTCTTGAAGAACTCCTGCGACGAGGGCAGCAGCGCGCCGCTCATGCGCTCGTTCTGCAGGCGCAGCATGATGATGACGTCGCAGTCCCTGATGCCCTCTTCGAGCGTGTGGCATACGCGCACGCCCATGCCGGCCATGTCGCCGGGCACCAGCGTCTTGGGGCCGACCACCCGCACCTCGGCACAGCCGAGCGTGGTGAGCGCATGGATGTCGGAGCGCGCCACGCGCGAGTGCAGCACGTCGCCGACGATCGCCACCGTGAGGTTCGCAAAATCCTTCTTGTAGTGGCGGATCGTGTACATGTCGAGCAGCCCCTGCGTCGGGTGCGCATGGCGGCCATCGCCGGCGTTCACCACGTGCACGTGCGGCGCCACGTGCTGCGCGATCAGGTAGGGCGCGCCCGACTCGCTGTGGCGCACCACGAACAGGTCGGCCGCCATCGCGCTCAGGTTGGCGATGGTGTCGAGCAGCGACTCGCCCTTGGTGGCCGAGGAGCGCGCGATGTCCAGGTTGATGACGTCGGCACTCAAGCGCTTGGCCGCGATCTCGAAGGTGGTGCGGGTGCGCGTCGAGTTCTCGAAGAACAGGTTGAACACGCTCTTGCCGCGCAGGAGCGGCACCTTCTTCACCTCGCGGTCGCTCACGCTCGTGAAGTTGGCGGCGGTGTCGAGGATGTGCGTGACGATGTCCTTGGGCAGGCCCTCGATCGACAGCAGGTGGATCAGTTCGCCGTTCTTGTTGAGCTGGGGATTTCGCTTGTAGAGCATTACTTGCTTTCTTCCACCTTGAGGCTGAACGCGCCGTCGTCGGCGCGGGCCAATGCGAGCAGCTGCGTATCGGGCAGCGTGAGCTTCGCGGCCGCGAAATCGGCCGCCACCGGCAGTTCGCGTCCGCCGCGGTCCACCAGCACCGCGAGCCGCACGCAGGCCGGGCGGCCGAAGTCGAACAGCTCGTTGAGCACCGCGCGGATCGTGCGGCCGGTGTAGAGCACGTCGTCCAGCAGCAGCACGTCGGCGCCGTTCACATCGAAGGGCAGCGCGGTCTGCGCGCTGGCCGAGAGGCCGCGGCGCGCGAAGTCGTCGCGGTGCATGGCCGACGAAATGACGCCGGGTGCCCCAGGCAGGCCCAGGTCCTTCTGCAGCCGCTCGACCAGCCAGGCGCCGCCGGAGGTGATGCCCACTAGCTTGGTGTCGGGGCGCATCAGCGTTTTCACGCCCGCCAGGAGCCCTGTGTAGAGCGCTTCGGCATCGGGTATTGAACTCACGAAAGACTCCTTAGGAATTGCTCCAGGATGATGCAGGCCGAGGCGGCATCGGCATCGCGGGCGCCGGAGGCCAGCGCCTCGGTCGTGCTGTAGCGCTCGTCGACCTCGAACACCTGCAGGTTGAAACGGCCACGCAACTGCCGCGCGAACTTCTGCGCGCGGCGGGTGTTCTCGTGCGGGGCGCCGTCGGGGTGGTAAGGCACGCCGACCACCAGCGCGTCGGGCTGCCATTCCTTGATGCGGGCCTCGACCTGCGCAAAGCGGGCGTCGCCCTCGGCCTTGATGGTGGCCTGCGGCGTCGCGGCGCCGAGCAGCCGGTTTCCACTGGCGACGCCGGTGCGCTTCAGGCCGAAGTCGAAGGCCAGGAAGCTCTGGAAGTGGGGAGGAACGGCAACGGCAGCAGGGGCGGCGGGGGGAGCGGGAACGTCCGGCATGGCAGCGGCCATCAGGCGTGTCCCGCTTCCGGCGACAGTTTCCAGGCTTCCAGGCCCAGCAGCAGCAGCGCCCTGTCGTAGCGCTGCTCGACCGGGGTGTCGAAGATCACGGCCGGATCGGCGCCCACGGTGAGCCAGCTGTTCTCGGCCAGTTCGGACTCGAGCTGCCCCTCGCCCCAGGCCGAATAACCCAGCGAAACCAGCACCTTGCGCGGGCCCGCGCCGGTGGCCAGGGCCTCGAGCACGTCCTTGGAGGTGGTCATCTCGAGTCCGCCGGGAATGGTCATGGTCGAGGCGTAGACCGATTCCTCGGGCTTTTCGGCATGGGTGAACACCGGCTCGTGCAGCACGAAGCCGCGTTCGGTCTGCACCGGCCCGCCCTGGAAGACGGGTGCGTCGCCGAGTTCGGGACGTGACAGGTGCAGTTCGATCTTCTCGAACAGCACCTTCAGGTTGATGTCGCTGGGTTTGTTGATCACCAGCCCGAGCGCGCCGCGCTCGCTGTGCTCGCACAGGTAGACGACGCTGCGGTTGAAAGTTTTATCTTCCATCCCCGGCATCGCGATCAGGAAGTGATGCGTGAGGTTCATCGGGGCAGAATCGGCAGCCATATGCCGCCGATTTTACTGGCCGTCGACAAGACCTATCCCAAAGGGCTCATGTGGTTTCGCCGCGACCTGCGCGTGGACGACAACGCGGCCCTGTACCACGCGCTGCGGGCCTGCCGGCAGGTGGTGTGCGTTTTCGTGTTCGACCGGGCGATCCTGGACCCCCTGCCCCGCATCGACCGGCGCGTGGAATTCATCCGGGAATCGCTGGTGGAGCTCGAGGAAGAACTGCGGGCGCTGAGCGGCGGGCTGATCGTGCGGCACGCCAACGCCATCGAGGAAATCCCGGCGCTCGCGCACAGCCTGGACGTGCAGGCCGTCTTCGCCAACCGCGACAACGAGCCCGACGCGCTGGCGCGCGATGCCCAGGTGCTGGGCGCCCTGGCCAACGCGGGCGTGAGCTTCTATACCTACAAGGACTCCACCGTCTTCGAGCGCGACGAGGTGCTCAACAAGACAGGCCAGCCGTACACGGTGTTCACGCCCTACAAGCGGGCCTGGCTCGCCAAGGTCGACTCCTTCTTCCTGAAGCCGTACCCGGTGCGCAGCCATGCCGACGCGCTGGCGCCGCCGCCTGCGGCCGATCGCACGCCGGTGCCTTCGCTCGAGGATCTCGGCTTTGGGCGGAGCAATCTTTCCGAACTCGGCATTCCCACCGGCAGCCAGGGCGCGGCAACGCTGTTCGAGGACTTCTTCCAGCGCATCGACCGCTATGACGCCGCGCGCAATTTTCCGGCGGTGCGGGGGCCGAGCTACCTGGGCGTGCACCTGCGCTTCGGCACGGTGTCGATCCGGCAGCTCGCCGGGATTGCGCACCAGCTCTTCCTGCAGGGCGACGCGGGCGCGGCCACCTGGCTCAGCGAGCTGATCTGGCGCGAGTTCTATTTCCAGATCCTGGTGCACTTTCCGCACGTGCATTCGGACGGCGAGTCGAAGAGCTTCCGGCCCGAGTACGACAAGATCCAGTGGCACCACGGCAAGCATGCCGACCAGCTGTTCGAGGCCTGGTGCCAGGGCCGCACGGGCTACCCGCTGGTGGACGCGGCCATGCTGCAGATCAACCAGAGCGGCTACATGCACAACCGCCTGCGCATGGTGGTGGCCAGCTTCCTCTGCAAGGACCTGGGGTTGGACTGGCGTCGCGGCGAGCGCTACTTTGCGCTGCACCTGAACGACTTCGAGCTGGCTTCGAACAACGGCAACTGGCAATGGGCCAGCTCCAGCGGCTGCGACGCCCAGCCCTGGTTCCGCATCTTCAACCCGGTGACGCAGAGCGAGCGCTTCGACCCCGAGGGCAAGTTCATCCGGCGCTACCTGCCGCAGCTCGCGGGGCTGTCGAATGCGGCCATCCACGCCCCCTGGACGGCGTCGCCGGTGGAACTGGAGGCCGCCGGCATCAAGCTCGGCGAAACCTACCCGAGGCCGGTGGTGGACCATGCCGAGGCGCGCGAGCAGACGCTGCGGCGCTACGGTGCCGTGCGCGGCGCCGACCAGCCGCCGCTCAGCGGCGCGTCAGCACGATCTCCGCGCCGGCGTCGGAGCGTCCCCTGAGCGTGCCCGCGTCGAGCTGCTGGAAGGTGACGAGGTTGTCGCGGCAGCCGGTGAGCGCCTTGCTGCTCTGGAAGTGCAGCTCGTAGACGCCGCTGTCCACGCGCCGCCAAAGCATCGGGATCGGGATGCCGACGCAAGGATCGGCGGGGCTCTGCAAGAGCGTGCGCCAGGTGCCGCCTGCCGACTGGAGCTGCATCTGCGCGTTGATCTGGCGGCCGTCCTTGAGCGTGATGCGCGCGGTCCAGTCGCCTTCCAGTCCGTCGGCCGCCTGCGCCGCGGCCAGCCCGGCGGCCATGGCCAGCATGCCGGCGCAGGCTGCGGCACGCCACGAGATGCGCTTCATACCGCGCTCCCGATGCCCAGCTGGGGCTTCATCGCCTCCCAGGCCACGCCGTTCAGGCGGCGCGCGGCGTTGAGGTTGTATCGCGTATCGGACTTGGTCGCGCGCACCACATAGACCTTGCCGCTGTATTCGCCGAAGGTGCGCAGCGATCCCACATCGGTCGGCGGATGGCCGCCGTTGAAGGCCAGCACGCGCGCGCCGCCCTCGGTGCGGACCTCCACCGTGCCGGTTTCGGCGGCCGCGCAGGTGTCGTACGCGTTGGTGGCGGAATCGAAGTTGCAGGCGTAGTACTGCACCGTGCCGGGGCCGGTGAAGGCCGCGCGAAGCAGGCGCGTCTGCTGCTCGTTCAGCACGCCCAGGCTGAGGGTGCCGGTGCCGGCCGGCAGGGTGGCGCCCGAGGCCGGGAAGGCGGCGATCAACGCTTCCAGCGTGGCGAAGCCGGTCGTCTCGCTGGGGTTGGCCAGATTGATCGAATAGGGCTGCGCCAGGTCCACGCCGCGGCGGTAGCGCAGCTGCGAGCCGGCCGGGAAGGTGGCGTCCGGGTTGGCGAAAGCGGCCGGCGGCACGACGCCGAAGATGCTGTTGCCATCGCCCGCCTGCATCTCGGCCACCACTTCGGCCATCTTGCGGCCGGAGATGTCGGTGACCGCGGTGTGGCCGAGGCTGCGCGTGGTGCCCGCGCAATAGTCGCTGCGGCTCGGCGTGCCAAGGGTGCTGGTGAAGGCCGCGTTCTCGTCGCAGCGCACCCAGCCGTTGGCGCCCAGCTGCACGGTGCCGTAGAGCGTGTCGTGGGGGGTCGGCGTACCGTTGGTCAGGCCTTCGCGCCGGTCGGTGAGCTTCAGCTTGCCAGTGGCCGGATCGGGAACACCATCGGTCGGATAGGTCCGCGCACGGTAGTCGTCGGCGCGCGTGAAATCCAGCCGGGCCAGCTGGTCCGAGGCCACCGGCGTGACAGTCGCCGGATCGGCCAGCCGCAAGGCCACGCCGCTGTGCAGTGCATCGGCCGTGACCAGCGCGGCGGTGAAGGCGTTGTCCTCGAAGCGGCCGGGGTCGGTCACGGCCACGCCCTGGTAGTCGTACAGCTGGGCGGCCTCGGGCAAGCCCAGCTGCAGCAGCACCAGCGCCTCGGCCCGCTCGGGCGCCAGGCCGCCCGCCACGCCCGCCTGCAGCAGCGTGGTCAGCGGATTGACCTGCCCGCGGTGTCCGGCCGGCGCACTCATGGTGAAGGGCTGGGAGAACGATGGCAGCGAGGGATTGCCGCCGTCCACCTGCGCCAACAGCGGCGCGGCGGCGAGTTCGGCCGCTGCGGCCGCGTCGGCTGGCGTGTAGGCGAAGCTGTAGGCGCCGTCCTCTCCGGTCTTGTTGGCGGCGGCGGGCTCGCCCTCGTCGCAGGCCCCGTTGCGGTTGCGGTCCACGCAGACCAGCGCCCCGCTCACCGGACCGAGCACCAGCACCTTGCCCGACACCGTGACCGGCGATGGGGACGATGGCGGGTTGGCGCCGCCCGGGGGGCCGAACGGCGCAAAGCCGCCGCCTCCACCCCCACCGCCTCCTCCGCCGCCACAGGCGCACAACGCCAGCAGGAGGCCTGCGCAGGCCGACGGGACGGCGGCTCTGGTGAATCGAATGGACATGGTCTTTTCCTCCAGGTTGTGTCGAGTACGAAGGCCGCCCGAAAAGCGAACCTTCGTTCTCAACAGTCTGGGAGGGCGATCCGCGCGGCGCATCACGCAAATGCACGATGCGCGGCGATCGGCGAAGCGGTAGCAGGTACCCCTTGCGCGTTGACACCCGGCGGCGCGGACGCGCATCATGACCGCGGGAAACACCGGCCGCCCAGGGAGGGAATCACATGAACCGGAATCTCGCACTGCACCGCGCGCTCGATGCCATTTCGCACCTGGGCGATCCCGAGCCGCCCTGGGCCGCACTGCTGCAGGGCATGCAGCAGCTGGTCGGCGGCGACAGCGCCACGCTGATCCAGATCGACGGCGGCGGCGAACTGCTGAACTTCCAGCAGCACGACGTTTCGCCGGCCGCCGAACGCGCGTACGTCGAGCATTTTTTCGCGCATGACATCCTGATCCCCCCGACCTTCGGCGCGCCACCGGGAAGCTGGTTCGACACACAGGAGCTGTTCTCCTCGTCCTTGCTGTCGAAGGAAGGCTTCTATGTCGACTTCATGTGCCCCCACGGGATGCGCCAGTGTCTGATCTTCATCGTCGAAGACAGCCCGCAGCGCCGCGGCGCCCTGACCGTCCAGCGCAACATGCCCGCCGGCCGCGCGCGCCGTCACCTGGAGAGCGCGGCGGTGCGCCGCGTCGACGGCGCGCTGCGCCGGGGGCTGGCGCAGCGCGATGCAATGACGCGGCAGTGGTTCGACACCGCCGAGTCGGCGTTCGATGGCTTCGGCGAGGCGATCTGCCTGGCCACGCGCCACGGCACCGTGCTGCGCGCCTCCGCCCGGGCCCGCGAACTGCTGGGCCAGGGGCATTCGCTGCGCCTGCGCGGCGGCCGGCTCTGGCATCCGGGCGCCGAGGTGCAGCGCGCGCTGCAGGCGGCGCTCGCGCAAGCGCCGCAGGCCCACCAGCCGATCCGCCTTTCCATCCCGGACGGATGGGGCGGCCAGAGCCGCCTGGAACTCGTGCCCGCCGCGCCCCAGCTCAGCCTGGGCAGGGAAGCGCTTGTCTTCATCCGGATGCGCCATGACGGCGCGCGCACGCCGCCCCCGGTCGACAGCCTCTGCAGCGCCTTCGGCATCACCCCTGCCGAGGCGCGCGTGCTGGCGGCGCTCATCGCGGGCCAGTCGCCCAAGCAGCATGCCGGCGCGCAAGGCGTGTCGGTGCACACGGTGCGCAGCCAGGTCGGCTCGCTCATGGCCAAGATGGGCTGCACGCGGCAGGCCGAGCTGGTGCGCAAGGGCCTGCTCGCGCAACCGCCGCTGCTGGAAACCGGGAGACCCGCGTGAACCAGAACTTCGCACTGCACCGCACGCTCGATGCCATCGCGCACCTGGACGATCCGCAGCCGCCATGGAGCGACCTGCTGCAGGGCATGCAGCAGGTGATCGGCGGCGACAGCGCCACCTTCATCCTGCTGGAGCGCGGCAGCGAGCTGTTGAGCTTCCAGCAGGTCAACGTTTCACCGGCCGTCGAGCGCGAATATGTGCAGCATTTCTGCGCCCACGACATCCTGATTCCGCCGACGCTCGGCGCCGCGCCGGGAAGCTGGTTCGACACGCACGAGCTGTTCTCGCCGGCCTTTCTCTCGAAGAACCTCTACTACGCCGACTTCATGTGCCGCCACGGCGCGCGCCAGATGCTGGCCTGCATCGTCGACCAGGGGGCGCAGCGCCGCGGCGGCCTGACGGTGCAGCGCAGCACGGCCGCGTATGCGCGCCGGCTGCTCGACAGCACGCGGATCCGCCGCGTCACCCAGGCGCTGCGCCAGGGGCTGGCGCGCCGCGACGAGCGCGCCCGGCTGTGGCTCGACGGCGCCGAGTCCGCGCTCGCGGCCTTCGGCGAGGCGGTCGTGCTGGTGACGCCCGCGGGCACGGTGCTGCGCGCATCGGCCGGCGCGCAGGAGTTCTTCGGCGCGAGCCGCGCGCTGCGCCTGCGCGGCCAGCGGCTCTGGCATCCGGATGCGCAGACGCAGCAGGCGCTCGCGGCCGGCCTGCGCCTGGCGGCGCAATCGCATCGGCGGGTCCGCCTGCCCATCTCCGGCGGACCGGCAGGCCTGCAAGAACTGGAAATGGCACGCGCCGCGCCGCAATTGAGCCTCGGCGAGGAGGTGCTGGTGCTGGCACGCATCCGCATCGGCCGTTCGCAGGTGGCGCCTTCGATCGACAGCCTCTGCAGCGCTTTCGGCATCACCCCTGCCGAGGCACGCGTATTGGCGGCGCTCGTCGCGGGCCAGTCGCCCAAGCAGCATGCCGGCGCGCAAGGCGTGTCGGTGCACACGGTGCGCAGCCAGCTCGGCTCGCTGATGGCCAAGATGGGCTGCACGCGGCAGGTCGACCTGGTGCGCAAGGCGCTGCTCGCGCCGTAGGCTTCAGGCCGCAGCCAGCGCGGCGGGCTCGCTGGTATAGCTGCGCACCAGGCGCAGCAGCTCTTCTTCCGAGTAGGGCTTGCCGAGGTAGTGGTTGACGCCCAGCGTGCGCGCGTAGTCGCGGTGCTTCTCGGCGATGCGCGAGGTGATCATGATGATCGGCAGGCCGGCCATCGAATCGTCCGCGCGGATGTTGCGCGCCAGGTCGAAGCCGTCCATGCGCGGCATCTCGATGTCCGACAGCACCACCGCCGGGCGCTCCTGCTGCAGGCGTTCGAGCGCCTGCAGGCCGTCGGCCGCGAGCGACACGCGATAGCCTTCGCGCTGCAGCAGGCGCTGCGTCACGCGGCGCACGGTGATGGAGTCGTCGACCACCAGCACCAGCGGCACCTGCGGCGCCGCGGGGGCCAGCACCGGCAGCGGTTCCTGCGGTGCGCCGTGGCCGGCGGCATGCGCCGGCGCGGCCAGCGCGGCGGCCTGGCGCTCGCGCGCCTGTTCGCCATGCACTGCGGCCACCGCCACCGGGTTGTAGATGAGCGCCACCGCACCCGAAGCCAGCACCGAGATGCCCGCCAGGCCCGGCAGCCGGGCCAGCTGCGGCCCGAGGTTCTTGACCACGACTTCCTGGTTGCCCAGCACTTCGTCCACATGCAGGCCGACCCGCTGCGCCGCGCTTCGCACGATCACGACGGTGTTGTTTCGGCTCGCGGCATGCTCGCTGCGCGCCGAAGCCTGCAGCAATGCACCGGCCCAGTAGAAAGGCACCTGCTCGCTGCCGAACGGATGGCTGTTGTGCAGGTAGGCGGCCTCGAGCTCGGTGCTGCTCACGCGCTGCACCAGCTCGACCAGGTTGGACGGCACGCCGATCGACACCTCGCCCGCGCGCAGCATCACCACGTGCGTCACCGCGGTGGTGAGCGGCAGCACCAGCTTGAAGGTGGTGCCCTGGCCTGGCGTGCTGTGCGTTTCGATGCGGCCGCCGAGCGCGGCGATCTGCGCGCGCACCACGTCCATGCCGATGCCGCGGCCGGCCAGCTCGGACACCTGTCCGGCGGTCGAGAAGCCGGGCTTGAAGATCAGCTCGGTGGCTTCCTCGGGCGAGAGTTCCTGGCCGGGCGCGAGCAGGCCGAGCGTGCGGGCGCGCTCGGCGATGCGGCCGTGGTCGAGGCCGGCGCCGTCGTCGCGGAAGCTCACCGAGACGTCGTTGCCCTCCTGGTGCAGGTCGATCACGATCAGGCCGTTGGCGTCCTTGCCGGCCTTCTCGCGCACGGCCGGTTCCTCGATGCCGTGCGCCACGCAATTGCGCAGCAGGTGCTCGAAGGCGGGCGTCATGCGGTCGAGCACGCCGCGGTCCATTTCGATGGAGCCGCCGACGATGTCCAGGCGCACCTGCTTGCCGGTGTCCTTGGAGGCCTGGCGCACCACGCGGTAGAGGCGGTCGGAGATGCCCTCGAACTCCACCATGCGGGTGCGCAGCAGGCCGCGCTGCAGTTCGCGCGTCTGGCGCGCCTGCACGCTGAGGTCGTCTTCCGTGGCCTGCACCGTCTTTTGCAGCGTGCGCTGCACGGTGGCCACGTCGTTCACCGACTCGGCCATCATGCGCGTGAGTTCCTGCACGCGGGTGAAGCGGTCGAACTCCAGCGGGTCGAAGCTCTGCTGCGAATCCTTGGCCTGGGCCAGGCGCGACTGCATCTGGCTTTCGGCCTGCACTTCGATGTCGCGCAGCTGCTGGCGCAGGCGGTCGAGGTTGCCCGTGAGGTCGGTGAGCGAACCGCGCAGCTGGCCGAGCTCGGCCTCCAGGCGCGAGCGCGTGATGATGACCTCGCCGGTCTGCGCCACCAGGCGGTCGAGCAGCTGGGTGCGGATGCGCACGGCCTGGCTCGACACCGCACGCAGCGGCGCCAGCAGCGCGTGGGCCGGACGCGGCAGCAGCGATGGCGCGGCGGTGGCTTCCGCGGCTGCGTCGGCGTTCTCGTTGCCGGCCATCAGCGTCTCGTCGTTGGCGGACACGCCGGTATCGGCAGGAACCTGCACCAGCTGCACGCCCGGCGAAGTCACCGAGGCCGTGGCCACCAGCTGGGCCACTTCGGCCTGGGTGGCATCGTCCGCGGCGCGCAGGGCGTCGAAGGTGGCCTGCAGCGCATCGAGGCGCGTGAGCAGCTTCTCGATCTCGGCCCGGTCGGCGCCGCCCTGGGTGCCGAGCACTTCGATCTCGGATTCCATGCGGTGCGCGCGCTCGCCAAGGCGCATGGCGCCGGCCAGCCGCGCGCTGCCCTTGAGCGTGTGCAGCGTGCGCAGCACCGAGGCGCGCGGCGCGCTGTCGTCGGGGTGGTGCGCCCATTGGCGCAGCGCCTGGCCCAGCTGGGGCAGCAGCTCCGCCGCTTCTTCCTCGAAGATGGGGAATAGGTCGACGTCGACCGCATCGACCATGTCGATCGCGTCTTCGGAGTCGTCCAGCGCCACGTCGGCCACATTGCCCTGCGCCACCAGGTGCTGGAGCGTGCGGGTTTCGACGCGCGCGGCAGCCTCGGCCGGCATCGGTGCGGCGGCAATGTCGCGCAGCGCCTGCAGCGTTCCTTCGGACGGTTCGCGCAGGAAGCCGACGGCGAACTGGTGCAGAAGGCGGCGCAGCTCGTCGGCCGCGGCCACCAGCACCACGCCCTGTTCGCGCGAGCCGCTGCCCTGCATCTGCAGATGCTGCAGCGCGGCTTCGAGCAGGCGCGCCATGCCCGAGAGGCTGTGGAAGCCGACCGTGGCCGAGCTGCCGGCCAGCGAATGCGCGAGCGCAATGGTCGAGTCGGGCAGCCGCTCGTGCGATTCGAGCGCCCACTCGCCCACTTCGGTGGCGAGCTGCCTGGACCACTCGTCGGCCTCGTTGAGGTAGACGTTGTAGAGCGCAATGCCGATGCGCAGCGGCCCGATGACCTTGACCTGGTCTTCGGCACCGGAGGCCGCGGCGGCGTCGGCGGTTTCCTCGGCCTCCACCGGCCGGGCGACTTCTTCGGCGGCGACGGCGGGCGCCGGTTCTGCAGCCGCGGGCGGTGCTTCGTCGGCGGCGGCGGCAACGGCGGATTCTTCAGGCTCCAGCAGCAGGGCCGGCGCGGCCACGGGTTCTTCGGTGGGCACCGCTGCTGCTGCGGGCGCTTCCGGCGGCGCCGGTGCGGGCTCCTCGGCAAGCGCCACGGGCTCTTCCGCCTTTGCCGGCACGATCTCGGTCGCCCAGTCGAGGTCGGGCAGCCCCTCCAGGGCCGGCGATTCGGGCGCATCGGCGGCCGCCGCCGGCTCGACGGCGGGTTCCGCCGTGAAGCGCGCGATCGACTCGACCGGCGCCTGCGCTTTCGCGGGCGCGAGAAAATCGAAGTCGGCGCTGTGGCCGAAGGCCTCGGTTGCTTCGGCTTCCGGCGCCGGGCGGGATTCGAAGTCGAGGAAATCGGTGGAGGCGAAGTCGTCGTCGGCTTCGGGCTTTGCAGCGGCCGGCGCCGTTTGCGGCGGCAGTTCGGATGGCGCGGCGGGTGCCGTTTCCACCGGCGCCGCGGGGGAAAGCGACAGGTCGGGCAGTTCCGGAAGCTCCAGCAGCTGCGCGGGTTCCGGTGCGGGAGCGGCCGGCGGCGGCTCCGCGGCAATGTGGCGCGCGGCCACGGCCAGCGCGTCGGCATCGGCGACCCACGTGGGGGCGGTGGGCACGGGTTCGCCCGCCAGCAGGGCATTGGCCACGCGGCTGAAATGCGCCGACTGCCAGCCGTGCTGGGCGCCGGACGCAATGGCCTCGACCCACTGGCTGAATTCCTCGAGCGCCTTGCGGGTGCCGGCGAGCAGGTCGGGCGTGGCAGCGCGCTGGTCGGCCAGCCAGGTGTTGAGCACCTGTTCGAAGGACCAGGCGGCATCGCCGAAATCGGTCAGGCCGACCATGCGCGAACTGCCCTTGAGGGTGTGGAACGCGCGCCGCAGGATGGTGAGTTCCTCGGTGTCGTCGGGGTGGCTGCCCAGCTCGTCGATGGCGGCCAGGCCGTTTTGCACCACCTCGCGGGCTTCGTCCAGGAAGATGTTCTGCAGGTCGTCTTCTTCGAGCTCGGTCACCTCGGTATCGGGCAGGGCCGCAGGACCGGCGATCTTGTGGGTCCAGCTGTCGGCCTTGCTGCTGAATTCCTCGATGGGCGAGACCTTCGCCTTGCGGTTGGGCGTGGCGAGCGCGGCAAGCTTGGAGGCGATCTGGGCATCGACCTCCTCGATGCTGAGCACCGCTTCGGCGGCCGCGGGCGCAGCGCCGGGGGTTGCAGCCTCCGCGGCCCCATCGGCGGCCTGGCGGCCCATCAGCGGCTTGAGTTCGCCGGCCTCGGCGTCGAACACGAACAGGCGCTTGGCGAGCGTCGGCTGGTAGCCCAGCATGTCGATCAGGAAGCCCAGCGCGCCCAGGTTGTTGCCGAGCGCATCGAAGCTCTGCATCTCCTCGACCGGCGAAGCGTTGCCCACCAGCATCTGCTCGACGTCGTCGCGCATGCGCTGGACGGTGCTGGCGGCCTGGTCGAGCCCCAGCACCGAGAACACGCCGCGCATCTGCAGCAGCTGGCTCGGCACGGTGCGCAGCAGGGCTTTCTCGGCGGGGCGGCGGAAATACTGGTCGAGCGATTTCTCGAGCTCGCTCAGGTGGCTGCGCAGTTCGTCGACCACGGTGCCCATGGTCTGGCGGTCGCTCACGCGCCGGTACAGGTCCTCCATCCAGGGCTCGAGCGGCTCCGAATGCCCGCCTTCGCGCACGCGCTCGATGCGGCCGGCCAATTGCAGGGTGCGGGAGGTGAGCTGCGGATCGCTCGGGTCCAGGTCTTCGAGCGCGGCTTCCAGGTAGAGCACCGAGGTGGCGACTTCCATCGCCAGCTCGGTATCGGGCGGCTGGCTGGAGCGCACCGAGGCCTCGACCGCATGCGTGAGCGCCTCCACCATCGGCGAGATCGGCGGATGGAGCTTCTGCAGCGATTCGCCCAGCTGCGCAAAGGTGTCGGCCACCTGGCGCGTGCGGGTGATGTCGCCGCCCGAGAGCGCCGACCACATTTCCTTGGCGGTTTCGATGCGCTTGCGCGCCTGCGCCAGCACCAGCGGATCGTAGCGGCCGAACTGCTCGACCGTGTAGTCGACCTGCCGCTCGCCGGCCACGCCCCAGGCGGTGCGGACGGTGCGCAGGGTGGCGGCTTCGTCCTGCGCGCCGGGCACGGCCTGGGCGCAGAAGAACAGCAGGTCCTGGCCCAGGCGGTCGGACACCGTGCTGTCGCCGCGCGCCAGGGTGGCGTACTGCAGCAGCACGCGGGAAGCAGCGCGCTTCACATACGCATCGGCGGGAATCAGCCCGAGCGCCAGGGCCTCGAAGAAGCCTGCGGCCAGGGTCCAGAAGCTGGCGACGCGGGGCAGCAGCACACCGCGCCCGAGCCCCAGGCACAGCGCATGCAGCCGCCGCGCAGCCTGCGGGTCGCCGGTCTTGACCAGCTGCAGCACCTCGCGGTCGAGCCGCGAACGCACGGCCGGGTCATAGCTGACGGCGGCCTGGGTCAGTGCGGGGCGCACTTCGACCCAGCGCCAGGCCATGCTCCACAGATCCGCCGGATGCACGCGCTCGTTGCCGACCAGTTCGAGCACGTCGCGGTATTGCGGGAACAGCGCCACCGACGACACGGCCTTGCCGGCCAGCAGCGCGTTGAGGAAATCGATGACGGCAAAGCCGGCGCGCTCGATCTTCTGGACCGCGCTGTCGGTGCAGCGCTGCGGCTCGGCAATGAAGCCCTGCACCGCGAACTCGATGGCGCCGAGCACCAGCGCCGGTGCGGTGTTGCCCACCATCTGCAGCGCGCCGACCGACTGGTGCAGCTGCTGGCGGGCCATCTGCAGCGGGCCGCTTTCGAGCTCCGAGGCATTGCCCACGTCGCGCACGAAGCGCCGCAGCGACTTGCCGACGCTGTCGAGGGATTTCTGGATTTCTCCCAGAACCCAGGCCAGCGGCCCAAGGTCTTCGGTGGCCGGCACGTTGCCAGCGAGGGGGGCCGTGGCAGGGGTTTGAGTCGACACGTTGGATGCTCGCCGTTCTTTATCTGTCAGTTTTCCGAAGCGACACGAAGTGCGCGAAGACTGGGGGAGAGCTTCATCAGGCGATCTTGAAACGGGCGACGGAGCGGCGCAGTTCTTCGGCCATCTGCGACAGCTCGCGCACCTGCTGGGCGGTGTTGCGGGTACCTTCTCCGGTCTGTTCGGTCACGGCAAAGATGTGCTGGATGTTGGCGGCCACCACGTTGGCCGAATCGGCCTCGCGGGAGGCGGACTGCGAAATCTGCTCGATGAGGTCTGCAAGCCGGCGCGACACGCGGTCGATCTCGGACAGCGCGGTACCGGCATTGTCGGACAGCTTGGCCCCTTCGACCACACCCTGCGTGGAACGCTCCATGGCGCCCACCGCGTCCTGCGTGTCGGTCTGAATGGCCTTCACCAGCGCCGAGATCTGGCGCGTGGCGTCGGCGGAGCGTTCGGCCAGGCGCTGCACTTCTTCGGCCACCACCGAGAAGCCGCGGCCGGCTTCACCGGCCGATGCGGCCTGGATGGCGGCGTTCAGCGCCAGCACGTTCGTCTGCTCGGTAATGTCCGAGATCAGCTCGGTGATTTCGCCGATCTCCTGCGACGACTCGCCCAGGCGCTTGATGCGCTTGGAGGTTTCCTGGATCTGGTCGCGGATGGAGTTCATGCCGCCGATGGCGTTCTGCACGGCCTGCAGGCCCGAGGACGCGGCCTGCAGCGACTGGCGCGCCACCGTGGCGGATTCCTGCGCCTGCGAGGACACGCCGTTGATCCGCTCGGCCATGGTCACCACCGACTGGCCGGTTTCGCGAATCTCGCGCAGCTGCTCGGTCGAGGCGGCGAGCAGTTCGGTCGAGGTGCTTTCCACCTGCGAGGTGGTCTGCGCCACGCGGGTGGCCGTGTTCTGCACGTTGCCCACCAGCAGGCGCAGTTCTTCCACCGTGTAGTTCACCGAGTCGGCGATGGCGCCGGTGATGTCCTCGGTCACGGTGGCTTCCTGCGTCAGGTCGCCTTCGGCCACTGTCTGCAGTTCGTTCATCAGCCGAAGAATGGCGGCCTGGTTGGCGTTGTTGATGCGGCCCGCCTCTTCGCTGGCCTGCTCGGCCGCGAGACGCTCGCGCTCGGCCACGGCGGCACGTTCGCGGCCTTCGCGCACCTGCACGAAACCGATGGCGCCGGCCAGCGCCAGGGCGGCCAGCGAGAGCACGAACAGCATCACGATCGTTCCGGCGCCCAGGCCGGTGCGCGCGGACAGCTTGTCCTGCAGCTCGCCGAGCGATTTGCGCAGCGGTTCGCTGTCGGTCAGGATGGACGCCTGCGCTTCGCGCGCGGCCACCAGGCCCTGCAGGTTGCCCAGAATGGCCGAGGCCTGCGTGCGCATCTGCTCGTAGGTCTTGAGAATGGCTTCGAGCTGCTGGCGGGTCTGCGGGTCTTTCGAACCGGGGAAGCGCTGCTGCGCATTGCCGTCGAGCAGGCCGCGCGTGGTTTCCTGGAAGGTGTTCAGGTCCTTGCCGAGCAGGAACACGGCGTCGGGGTTCACGCCCTCGACCGTGAAGAATTCGTTGGTCGACTTGCCGATGCGCTGGGTCAGCATCACGAGCTGGCCGGCCGCCGAAATTTCGGGCAGCGTGGCGTTCTGCTGCATCTTCAGCGAAGCGACGGTTTCCGTCATTTCGAGCAGCGCGGACGACTGCTGGTTGATGTCGCGCAGAGCGGCACCCACCTGGGTCAGGATCTGGCGCTGGGCCAGCACGACCTTGGCGCTGGCATCGGCACGAACGACCAGGGGGTTGATCTTGGCCATGTCCTCGTCGTACTGGTTGCCCACGCGCTCCAGGCGCAGGGCATCGTCGCCGTTGGTCAGGCCCTGCACGCGGCGCGTGAGGTCGTCGGCGCTGTCCTTCACTTCGACGAATGCGGGCGCGCTGCCCACGAGGGCCTGGGAGATCGATTTCGCGAGCCGCTGCGACTGCATCAGCGACTGGCCGGTGGCGGCCACCTGCTGCGCCAGGCGCTCGGCGCGAAGAATGGCGGAACCGGCCACCAGCAGCAGCAGCAGCACCACCACCGCCAGCATGATGGCCAGGATGCGCTGCTGGCGCGCCGGGTTCGAACCCGCGCGGCCGGCCGCCTGCGCCGGGGCCCCTTCGGGCGACGCCGCTTCGTTGGCAGCCTCGCCGCCGCCCAGCAGCTCGTCGGCAAAGCCGGCGGGCAGCGGCGCGGCCGGGGCGCCGTCCTTGCGGGCCAGCCGAATGGTCTTTTCCTCCAGCGCCTGAACCGTGTCGACGTCGTCGAGCGATATGGAACCGGAGCCGTCGACGCGGGCCTTGTCGTTGCCGCTGTTCGCGGGCAGTAATTTCTTGAACTTGTCGGCGATCGAGCTCACGGTCGGTCCTTCAGGTGGTTGTCTTTGGGCTGTGCGGAAGCACTAGGCGCCAATACTCAAAAACTCGGGTTGCTGCGAAAGCGCCTGCAGGTTGACTTCCTGCCAGCGCTCGCCCGCCGCATCGGTGTACAGATGCCCCAGCCAGGCGGGTGCCTGTGCGCCTGGCGGCTCCGAAGCCGTGAAGGCCTCGGCGCCGCGCAGTCCCGCCAGCCGGTCGACCAGCAGCGCGCAGTTCACTTCGAGCAGCTCGTTGAGGGCAACGAGCCGCGATTGCATGCGGGCCGCCTCGGTGGCGGCCGTGTTGTCCGGCGCACCCGAGGCGAATGCCGACAGGTGCACCACGCCATAAAGGCCGCCGCGCAGGTTGGCAACGCCCAGGAACCAGGGCTGCGTGTAGGGCACGGGCTGAGGCGGCGTCCACGGGAAGATCTCTCCCGCGTGGCCGAGTGGGAACAGGTACTTGCCCTCACCCGCCTCGACCGCGAGCCACGAGGCGGCGACGCCGGTCGTGCGCGCAGCCTGCAGGCGGCTCGCAAGCCGGGACTGGAAGGCTCGGAGAGCGTCGCGATTGGCCATGGACTCGGCAGGCGCCTGTTCAGGCCAGCGCGCTGATCTTGGACATCAGCTCGGCCGCGTTGACCGGCTTCACGATGTAGTCGCGGGCGCCCTGGCGCATGCCCCAGACGCGATCGGTTTCCTGGTTCTTGCTGGTGCACAGGATGATCGGGATGGCGGCGTACTGCGGATCGCGGGCAATCGCGCGCGTCAGCTGGAAGCCGTTCTGGCCGGGCATCACGACGTCCATGAGGATCAGGTCGGGCTGGTCCTCTTCGAGGCGGCGCATGGCGTCTTCGGCGTTTTCGGCGGTCTTGACCGCAAAGCCGTTCTTCTGGAGCAGGTCCGAGAGGAACACCAGTTCCGTCTTGGAGTCGTCGACGACGAGGATTTTTCGAATGGGCATTTACTGCACTTCCTGTTGAAGGGTGCCAAACTGCTGCACGGCCTGCAGCAGCTGGTCTTTGGTGAAAGGTTTGGTCAGGTAGTCCTGCGACCCGACCATGCGGCCGCGAGCCTTGTCGAAGACGCCGTCTTTCGAGGAGAGCATCACGACCGGAACATTGGAGAAATGAGCGTTGCGCTTGATGATGGCGCAGGTCTGGTAGCCGTCCAGCCGCGGCATCAGGATGTCGCAGAAAATCAGATGCGGCTTGTGGTCGTTAACCTTGGAGAGCGCGTCGAAGCCGTCTTCCGCGAGAAGAACCTCGTGTCCGCCCTGCTTCAGAAATATTTCGGCACTGCGCCGGATCGTATTGCTGTCGTCAATGACGAGCACCTTGTAACCTGATCCATTCGGCCCCATTGCACATGCTCCTGCTGAGATGAGACTTGGATGCCCGCCGCGCCGTACATCGGCGCAAATCGCGTAGCCCTATGCCATGCTTCAGATTTCAACCATTTCGAAGTCTTCCTTGCGCGCACCGCACTCAGGACAGGTCCAGTTCATCGGGACATCGGCCCAGGCCGTGCCTGCCGCGATGCCGTCTTCCGGTACACCAACCGCTTCGTCATAGATCCACCCACAAATCAGGCACATCCAAGTTTTCGTATTCATCGGAGCTTAAAGTCCTTGTTCATTAAATGCAACGAGTGTATCTATGCGTATCTCACTGGCGGACGGTAAACGTCGCGCCTATGCCACCATCCAGGGGATTTCGCCCGGCGTATGACCATCTACTTACATCCAGCAGACCACGCCCGCAAACCGGGCAATCTTAACGACCCCCCGCCGGACGCCGAAGAGGTGGCCGAGCGCGACCTGAATCCGCCCTGCGTGCTGGTCTTCAACGCCAGCGATCCGAGTGGCGCCGGCGGCCTGGGCGCCGATGCGCTGGCCATGGCTTCGGTCGGCGCGCACATGCTGCCGGTGGTGACGGGCGCCTATGCGCGCGACACGGCCGAGATCTTCGACCATTTCGCCTTCGAGGAGGAGGCCATCGCCGAGCAGGCGCGCGCCATTCTCGAGGACGTGGAGGTCCAGCTCATCAAGGTGGGCTTCGTCGGAACGCCCGACGCGCTGAGCACCATCGCCGAGACCGCCTCCGACTACCCCGAGGTGCCGCTGGTGGCCTACATGCCCAACCTTTCCTGGTGGGACGAGAACCTGATCGAGGGCTATCTCGACGCTTTTCGCGAACTGCTCCTGCCCCAGGCCACAGTGTTGGTTGGAAACCACAGTACGCTGTGGCGCTGGCTGCTTCCCGACTGGAGCGGCGAGCGCCCGCCCGGCGCGCGCGACATTGCCAAGGCCGCCGGCGAATTCGGCGTGCCCTACACGCTGGTGACCGGCATGGTGTTGCCCGACCAGTTCATCGACAACGTGCTGGCCTCGCCGCAGTCGGTGCTCGCCAGCGAGAAATACGAGCGGCTCGAAGCCGTCTTCGCCGGTGCCGGCGACACGCTGTCGGCCGCGCTGGCCGCCCTGCTCGCGAGCGGCACCGACCTGGTGGCCGCCACCACCGAGGCCCTGGCCTACATGGACCGCTGCCTCGACGCGGGCTTCCGGCCCGGCATGGGCCATGTGCTTCCGGACCGCCTGTTCTGGGCCGAGCCGGAAGACGACGAAGACGACGATGAAGACCCCGACGCCCCGCAAGACTTCGCCCTGCCCCCTCACGACACCAGACACTGATGCCAAACGCTGATCAAAACGACATTCTTTTCGAGCGCGCCCGCGCGGTCATTCCCGGCGGCGTCAATTCGCCGGTGCGTGCCTTCAAGGCCGTGGGCGGCACGCCGCGCTTCATCCGCCGGGCCGAGGGCGCCTATTTCTGGGACGCCAACGACAAGCGCTACATCGACTACATCGGCTCCTGGGGGCCGATGATCCTGGGCCACGGCCATCCCGCGGTGGTCGAGGCGGTGCAGAAGGCCGTGCGCGAGGGCTTCTCCTACGGCGCGCCCACCGAGCGCGAGATCGAGCTGGCCGAAGCCATCCTCGCGCTGGTGCCGTCGATGGAGATGGTGCGGCTCGTGAGCTCGGGCACCGAAGCCGCCATGAGCGCACTGCGCCTGGCGCGCGGCGCGACCGGCCGCAAGCACATCATCAAGTTCGAGGGCTGCTACCACGGCCATGCCGACGCGCTGCTGGTGAAGGCCGGCTCCGGCCTCGCCACCTTCGGCCATCCCACCTCGGCCGGCGTGCCGCCCGAGGTCACGCAGCACACGCTGGTGCTCGAGTACAACAACATCGCGCAGCTCGAGGAAGCCTTCGCGCTGCACGGCAACGACATCGCCTGCCTGATGATCGAGGCGATTGCCGGCAACATGAACTTCGTGCGCGCCACGCCCGCGTTCGCCGCCCGCTGCCGCGAGCTGTGCACGCAGCACGGCGCGCTGCTGGTGTTCGACGAAGTGATGACCGGCTTTCGCGTCGGCCTGCACGGCGCGCAGGGCGTGCTGGGCATCACGCCCGACCTCACCGTGCTCGGCAAGGTCATCGGCGGCGGCATGCCGCTGGCGGCCTTCGGCGGCCCGCGCGCCATCATGGAGCAGCTGGCGCCGCTCGGCCCGGTCTACCAGGCCGGCACGCTGTCGGGCAACCCGGTGGCCACGGCCTGCGGCCTTGCGACGCTGAAGGAAATTGCGCGCCCCGGCTTCTACGAGGCGCTGGGCAAGAAGACGCGCTCGCTGGTCGAGGGCCTCAAGGCCGCCGCCGCGGCCGAAGGGCTGCCCTTCAACGCCGACAGCGAAGGCGGCATGTTCGGCTTCTTCCTGATGAACGAGCTGCCGCAGAACTACGCCACCGTGATGACCACCGACAACGCGAAGTTCAACGCGCTGTTCCACGGCCTGCTCGACCGCGGCGTGTACATCGCGCCGGCACTCTACGAGGCCGGCTTCGTGAGCGCCGCGCACGGCGAGGAAGACATTGCCGCCACCATCGAAGCTGCGCGGCAGGTTTTCAGGACGATCCCATCTCCCTGACCTCCTGCGGGGCGCCGAAGGGCGCCCCTGCCCGAGGGGCAGAGACTCAGTGCCGGAAGTGGCGCACGCCCGAGAGCACCATGACCACGCCGCGCTCGTCGGCAGCGTCGATCACTTCCTGGTCGCGCATCGAACCGCCCGGCTGGATGACGCTGCTCGCGCCGGCATCGACCACCACGTCGAGCCCGTCGCGGAACGGGAAAAAGGCGTCGCTTGCCACCGCCGTGCCCTTGAGCGACAGGCCCGCGTGCTCGGCCTTGATGCTCGCGATGCGCGCGGAGTCGAGGCGGCTCATCTGGCCGGCGCCCACGCCCATGGTCATGCCGTCGGCGCAGAACACGATCGCGTTGCTCTTGACGTACTTCGCGACCTTCCAGGCGAACAGCAGGTCTTGCAGCTGCTGCGGCGTGGGCTGCTTCTTGCTGACCACCTTGAGGTCGGCCAGCGCCAGTTCGTGGTT
The DNA here is from genome assembly GCF_041154485.1 of Variovorax sp. V93. Classification (NCBI taxonomy): domain Bacteria; kingdom Pseudomonadati; phylum Pseudomonadota; class Betaproteobacteria; order Burkholderiales; family Comamonadaceae; genus Variovorax; species Variovorax sp. V93. The sequence continues at coordinate 4,651,071 of NZ_AP028669.1, forward strand.
GTCGGCGGTCTGGATCAAGAGGCCCGAGCCGACGCGCTTGACGTCCATCGCGTTGCGGCCGTTGTCCCAGTCGGTGCTGCCGCCCTTGGGCAGTGCGATCTCGAGCACGCGCACGTTGAGCTTGGCCTTGGTCGCCTGGAACACTTCGAGCGCCTCGGGCGTGTAGCCCGGCGCCATCAGCACTTCGACGAACTGCTTGGCAATGGCCTGCGCAGTCTCGCCATCGACCGGGCGGTTGAAGGCGATGATGCCGCCGAAGGCCGAGGTCGGGTCGGTCTTGAAGGCCTTGCCGTAAGCCTCGGCCGCGTCCTTGCCCACGGCCACGCCGCAGGGGTTGGCGTGCTTGACGATCACGCAGGCGGGCACGTCGAAGCTCTTCACGCATTCCCATGCGGCATCCGCATCGGCGATGTTGTTGTAGCTGAGCTCCTTGCCCTGCAATTGCTTCGCCGACACGAGCGAACCGGGCGCCGGATGCAGGTCGCGGTAGAACGCGGCCTGCTGGTGCGGGTTCTCGCCGTAGCGCAGGTCCTGCACCTTCACGAAGCGGCCGTTGCTCTGCGCCGGGAACAGCGAGCGCGTGGGCGAGGGCTGGCCGATGCTGGCGTCGAAGTCGATGGCCGAGAGGTAGTCACTGATGGCGCCGTCGTAGTCGGCGATGCGGTTGAACGCGGCCACCGAGAACGCGAACCTGGTCTTGTCGCTGAGCTTGCCGCCGGCCTGCAGTTCAGCCAGCGCCACGGGGTACTGCGAGGCGTCGGTCAGCACGCCGACGTCCTTCCAGTTCTTGGCCGCGCTGCGCACCATGGCCGGGCCGCCGATGTCGATGTTCTCGATCGCGTCTTCCAGCGTGCAGCCGGCCTTGGCCACCGTGGCTTCGAAGGGATAGAGATTGACCACCAGCAGGTCGATGGTGTCGATGCCGTGTTCCTTGATGGCCGCGACGTGCGCGGGCAGGTCGCGCCGCGCGAGCAGGCCGCCGTGGATCTTGGGATGTAGCGTCTTCACGCGGCCGTCGAGCATTTCGGGAAAGCCGGTGTGGTCGGCCACTTCGGTCACGGGCAGGCCGGCATCGGCCAGCAGCTTGGCGGTGCCGCCGGTGGACAGCAGCTTGATGCCCAGCGCATGCAGCGCCTGCGCGAATTCGAGGATGCCGGTTTTGTCGGAGACGGAGATGAGTGCGGTCTGGGCCATGGAATATGCCGTGGAGTTATTTATTTCAGGAGTTTGTGTTCAACCAGCTTCTTGCGAAGCGTGTTGCGATTCAGGCCCAACCATTGCGCGGCCTTCGACTGGTTGCCCTCGGCGCGCGTCATCACGACGTCGAGCAGGGGCTTCTCGACCACACGCACGAGCATCTCGTACATGCCGTCGGGTTCGGTGCCGCGCAGATCACGAAAGTAGCTGTCCAGACTGGTGCGCACGCAGTCCTCGATGTGTTTCTTGCTCATGTTTTTTCTTCTCTTCCTCTCAATCGGCGGCGCAGGCCGCCTCCTCTTCACCGGACAGCTCTTCGGCCGCCTGGTGCACGGGCATGCGGTCCATGCGGTCCGCCAACCCGTCGAAATAATCGCCGACCGCGCGCAGCTGCGCAGCGGAGTCTTCGATGGTGTTCATCCGCGCGCGGAAGGCTTCGCCGTCCGGCAGCGTGCGCACATACCAGCCGATGTGCTTGCGCGCGGTTCGCACGCCGCTGAATTCGCCGTAGAGCGCGTAGTGCTCCACCAGGTGGTCGAGCAGCAGGCGGCGCACTTCGGCGACCAGCGGCGGTGCAAGGTGCGTGCCCGTGGCCAGGAAATGGGAGATCTCGCGGAAGATCCAGGGCCGCCCCTGCGCGGCGCGGCCGATCATCACCGCATCGGCGCCGGTGGCCGCGAGCACCTCGCGCGCCTTCTCGGGCGAGCGGATGTCGCCGTTGGCCACCACCGGCACGCGCACTGCGGCCTTCACGGCGGCAATGGTGTCGTACTCGGCGCTGCCCTTGTAGCCTTGCTCGCGGGTACGCCCGTGCACGGTGAGCATCTGCACGCCGGCCGATTCGAAATCGCGCGCGAGCTTCACCGCGTTGCGGTGCTCTTCGCTCCAGCCGGTGCGCATCTTGAGCGTGACCGGCACGTTGTGGGGCGCTGCCGCATCGACCACGGCCTGCACGATTTCAAGCGCCAGCGGCTCGTCGCGCATCAGCGCCGAACCGGCCCACTTGTTGCAGACCTTCTTGGCCGGGCAGCCCATGTTGATGTCGATGATCTGCGCGCCGCGCTCGATGTTGTAGACCGCAGCCTCGGCCATCATGGCCGCATCGGTGCCGGCAATCTGCACCGCGATGGGACCGGGTTCGCCGTCGTGGTTGGCGCGGCGCGAGGTCTTGAGCGTGTTCCAGAGTTCCTTGCGCGAGGTGACCATCTCGCTGACCGCGTAGCCCGCGCCGAGTTCGCGGCACAGCATGCGGAACGGCCGGTCCGTCACGCCGGCCATGGGCGCAACGAACAGGCGGTTTTCCAGCGTGTGGGTGCCGATCTGCAAGGTCATGAAGTGGAAAGCGTCGCGAGAGCGGCTGCTGAAAAATGAGGCACGATTGTAGCCACGCGCGATTCCATGCGCTGAAACGATTTGCGCGCGCGGTACACCGCAAGCACCGGTTGCATCCGGCGTTTTCTCCGACCTGCCGCAGAAGGTTCGCTGCCTATACTGCGTCGACTCATTTCACCTTATGCAAGCCTGGCTCGACGCACTCCTGGCGCTCCTTGCGCTTCCGCAATACGGACTCTCCACGCTGTTCATCGCGGCCTTCGTCTCGGCCACGCTGCTGCCGGTGGGCTCGGAGCCCATTCTTTTCGGCTTGCTCAAGCTCAACCCCGACATGTTCTGGCCGGCGATCCTGGTCGCGACGGTGGGCAACACACTGGGCGGCGCGGTCGACTGGTGGATGGGCTACGGCGCGCACAAGGTGGCCGACAAATATTCGCACTCGAAACACCATGTGCGGGTCTTGGGCTGGCTGGAGCGGCTCGGGCCCAAGGCCTGCCTGCTGAGCTGGCTGCCGCTGGTGGGCGATCCGCTGTGCGCGGTGGCGGGCTGGCTCAAGCTGCCGTTCTGGCCATGCCTGGGCTACATGGCCATCGGGAAGTTCCTGCGCTATGTCTGCATGACGGTCGCGCTGCTCTACGTGTTCCCGTCGTGAAGCAAACGCTTCAGCTCAGGAGGCCGTAGGGGCCGCCGCGTTCGAGCGCGCGCTGGTAGGCGGGCCGCGCGTGGATGCGCTCCAGGTACGCCATCAGCCTGGGCCGCTTCGCATCGAGGCCGCCGCGCGCCTGCGCGGCTTCGACCGGGAAACTCATCTGGATGTCGGCACCCGTGAATTCGCTGCCGGCAAACCACTCGCTCTTGCCGAGCTCGGCTTCCATGAAATCCAGGTGGCTTTCAATATTGGGCGTGACGATGGCCGCCTTGGCCTTGCCGGAGATCATCTTCGCGATCGGCTTCGCGAAGAAGGGCATCCTGCCGTTCTCGATCCTGTCGAACACCAGCTTGAGCAGCAGCGGCGACATCGCCGAGCCTTCCGCGAAATGCAGCCAGTAGCGATAGCGCACCGCCTCCGGCGTGCCCGCCGCGGGCGCCAAGCGGCCGCTGCCATGGCGCTCGATCAGCGTTTCGATGACCGCACCCGACTCCGCCAGCACCAGCCCGTCGTCCGTGGTCACCACCGGCGACTTGCCCAGCGGATGCACGGCCCGCAGCGAAGCGGGCGCCAACATGGTCTGCGGGTCGCGCTGGTAGTGGACGATCTCGTAGGGCAGGCCAAGTTCTTCGAGCAGCCAGAGCACGCGCTGCGAGCGTGAGTTGTTGAGGTGATGGACGGTGAGCATATGCCGTGGGCTTTACGAGCTGAACAGGAAGTTCATCACGTCGCCGTCCTTGACCACGTATTCCTTGCCTTCCGAACGCATCTTGCCCGCGTCCTTCGCGCCCTGCTCGCCCTTGTAGGCGATGTAGTCCTCGAACGAAATGGTCTGGGCGCGGATGTAGCCCTTTTCGAAGTCGCCGTGGATCACGCCGGCGGCCTGGGGGCCGGTGTCGCCGATGTGGATGGTCCAGGCGCGCACTTCCTTCACGCCGGCGGTGAAGTAGGTCTGCAGGCCCAGCAGCTTGTAGGCCGCGCGGATCAGGCGATTGAGGCCCGGCTCCTCCTGGCCGATTTCGGCGAGGAACATCTTCTTGTCCTCCTCGTCCATCTCGGCGAGTTCGGCTTCGATCTTGGCGCAGATGGCCACCACGGGCGCGCCCTGCTTCGCCGCATATTCGCGCAGGCGGTCGAGGTAGGGGTTGTTCTCGAAGCCGTCTTCCGCCACGTTGCCGACGAACATCGCGGGCTTGGCGGTGATCAGCGTGAACGACTTGACCAGCGGCTGCTCCTCCTTCGTGAACTCGAGCGCGCGCACCGGCGTGTTCTCGTTCAGCGCGGCCTGGCAGCGTTCGAGCAGGCCGACCAGCTTCTGCGCATCCTTGTCGCCGGAGCGCGCCACCTTGGTGTGGCGATGCAGCGCCTTCTCGACGGTGGCGAGGTCGGCCAGGCAGAGTTCGGTCTGGATCACCTCGATGTCGGAGATCGGATCGACCTTGCCGGCCACGTGGATCACGTTCTCGTCGTCGAAGCAGCGCACCACGTTCACGGTGGCGTCGGTTTCGCGGATGTGCGCGAGGAACTTGTTGCCCAGGCCCTCGCCCGTGCTGGCGCCGGCCACCAGGCCGGCAATGTCGACGAACTCGACGATCGCGGGCACCACGCGCTCGGGCTTGACGATTTCGCTCAGTTGCGCGAGCCGCGGATCGGGCACTTCCACCACGCCCACGTTGGGCTCGATGGTGCAGAACGGATAGTTTTCCGCCGCGATGCCGGCCTTGGTCAACGCATTGAAAAGGGTGGATTTACCGACGTTGGGCAGGCCGACGATGCCGCATTGCAAACTCATGGGGGTCCTCTTGGGTAACCGGGGATTTTAGGCTGTCCAGGTTTTCCCTCGGCCGTGCGTACTTCAGGCCGCTTCGCTCGCCCTGGAAGGTGCTCAGAAAAATCAGGGTTAAACCGGATTAGCAAACGTTTGCGCAAACGTTTTCGTTGGTTAACATCGGTGCCCCGGCCACAGACCGGCGAACCGCTCAACCACCTCAGGAGACATCACCCATGAAGTTCACCCGCCGCACGCTGCAAAGCGCAGCCGCCCTGGCGCTGCTGGGCGCCTTCGCCGCCTCGCCCGCCCTGGCCCAGGACAAGCCCAAGGTCGCGCTGGTCATGAAGTCGCTGGCCAATGAATTCTTCCGCACCATGGAAGACGGCGCCAAGGCGCACCAGAAGGCACATGCCTCGGAATACACGCTGGTGGCCAACGGCATCAAGGACGAGACCGACACGGCCGCCCAGATCAAGATGGTCGAGCAGATGATGGCGCAGAAGATCAATGCGCTGGTCATCGCGCCGGCCGATTCGAAGGCGCTGGTGCCGGTGGTCAAGGCGGCCATCGACCGCGGCATCCTGGTGGTCAACATCGACAACCAGTTCGACGCCGCCGCGCTCAAGGAAAAGGGCATCCAGGTGCCCTTCGTGGGCCCCGACAACCGCGCCGGCGCCAAGCTGGTGGGCGACGAGCTTGCCAAGAGCCTGAAGGCCGGCGAGAAGGTCGGCATCATCGAAGGCGTGTCGACCACCTTCAATGCGCAGCAGCGCACCCTCGGCTACCAGGACGCCATGAAGGCCGCCGGCGCCACGGTGGTGGGCGTGCAGTCGGGCCAGTGGGAGATCGACAAGGGCAACACGGTGGCCGCCGGCATGATGCGCGAGCACCCCGACCTGAAGGCGCTGCTCGCGGGCAACGACAGCATGGCGCTGGGCGCGGTCGCTGCCGTCAAGGCCGCGGGCAAGACCGGCAAGGTGCTGGTGGTGGGCTACGACAACATCGGCGCCATCAAGCCGATGCTGAAGGACGGCCGCGTGCTTGCCACCGCCGACCAGTTCGCGGCCAAGCAGGCGGTGTTCGGCATCGAGACCGCGCTCAAGGCGCTGGCCGAGAAGAAGCCGCAATCGGCCATGCCGGCCGAAGTGAAGACCGACGTGGTGCTGGTCACCAAGTCCTCCGCGAAGTAAGCCCAGAAGAAAAAGAGCCGACGTTGAACGCAACCGCCGCCGCCATGAACATCGGCCTTGCCGTGCCCGTGCTCTCGCTGAGCGCGCTCGGCAAGGACTATGCGGCGCCGGTGCTCGACGACGTCTCGCTGGTGCTGAACGCCGGCGAGGTGCTCGCGCTCACGGGCGAGAACGGCGCCGGCAAGAGCACGCTCTCGAAGATCGTCTGCGGCCTGGTGCAGCCCACGCGCGGGCAGATGCTGCTGGGCGGCGCGGCGTTCCAGCCCGCCTCGCGCCGCGACGCCGAGCGCCTGGGCGTGCGCATGGTCATGCAGGAGCTGGGGCTGGTCACCACGCTGTCGGTGGCCGAGAACCTGCTGCTCGACCGGCTGCCCAACCAGACCGGCTGGATCCGCCGCGGCAAGCTGCACGAGATGGCCGCGCGCCAGCTCGCGAAGATCGGCATGGAACATATCGACCCGGCCACGCCCGTGGCGCGGCTGGGCATCGGCCAGCAGCAGATGGTCGAGATTGCGCGCAACCTGCAGGACGACACGCGCGTGCTGGTGCTCGACGAGCCCACCGCCATGCTCACGCCGCGCGAGACCTCGCACCTGTTCGAGCAGATCGAATTGCTGAAGGCGCGCGGCGTGGCCATCGTCTACGTGTCGCACCGGCTCGAAGAGCTGCAGCGCATTGCCGACCGCGTGGCGGTGCTGCGCGACGGCCGGCTGGTGGACGTGCGCGCGATGGCCGGCGTGCGCGAAGCCGAGCTGGTGCAGCGCATGGTGGGCCGCGCGGTGCACGAGCACGAAGGCCGCGACCGCCGCGTGGCCGGGCCGGTGCTGTTGAGCGCGCGCGGCATCGGCCGGGCCGAGGCCGTGAAGGACGTCGACATCGACCTGCACGCGGGCGAAGTCATGGGCCTGGCGGGCCTGGTCGGCTCGGGCCGGACCGAACTCGTGCGCCTGCTGTTCGGCGCCGACCGCGCCGACCGCGGCGAAATTCTTCTCTACGACGGCATCGCCGCCACGCAGCCGGTGCTGCGCGTGCGCAAGGGCTGGCGCTCGCCGATGCAGGCCATCCGCGCCGGCATCGGCCTGGTGACCGAGGACCGCAAGTCGCAGGGACTGCTGCTTCCGCAGCCGATCCGCGTCAACGCCACGCTGAGCGACCTGGGCGCCATCTCGCACGCCGGCTGGCTGCAGCGCGCCAAGGAGCGCGGCATTGCCAGGAGGCTGGTGGAGCTGCTGCGCATCCGCTCGCGCAGCATCGAGCAGCCGGTGGCCACCCTGAGCGGCGGCAACCAGCAGAAGGTGGTGTTCGCGCGCTGGCTGCACCGCGAATGCAAGGTGCTGCTGCTCGACGAGCCCACGCGCGGCGTGGACGTCGGCGCGCGTGCCGACCTGTACGCCGAGCTCGACCGCATGACCGACGCCGGCAAGGCGCTCCTGATGGTGTCGAGCGACCTGCGCGAACTCATGGCCATGTGCGACCGCATCGGCGTAATGAGCGCCGGCCGGCTGGTCGCGGTGTTCGAGCGCGGCCAGTGGAGCGAGCAATCGCTGCTGGCCGCCGCCTTCAGCGATGCGGCAGGCCGCGCCGCCACCGCAGCAACCCCCACGGCGGGCTCCGCCATTTCCGATTCGAATCCGGGCCAACCGGCCACCGCCGACACACCATGACCGCAGCCGCCGCCACCTCCGCTCCGCCCTCCGCCCTGAAGGGCCAGCTGGGCACCTACGTGGGCCTGACCGTCGTGCTCGTGGGCATGGTCGCGCTCTTTGGCACGCTGAGCGAATATTTCCTCACACGCGAAACCTTCATCTCCATTGCCAACGAGATTCCCGCGCTCGCGGTGATGGCGGTCGGCATGACCTTCGTGCTGATCATCGCGGGCATCGACCTGTCGGTGGGCTCGGTGCTCGCGCTGAGCGCGGCGGTCACGGCCGCCGCCATCCTCCAGTGGAAACTCTCGGTGCCGGTGGCCGCGGCGCTGGGCCTGGCCACCGGCCTGGTGTGCGGCAGCGTGACGGGCGCGGTGTCGGTCGCATGGCGGCTGCCGAGCTTCATCGTCTCGCTCGGCATGCTGGAGGCGGTGCGCGGCGGCGCCTACCTGGTGACCGATTCGCGCACCCAGTACGTGGGCGATGCCATCTCGGGCCTGGCCGCGCCGTGGCTCGGCGGCATCTCCGCGGCCTTCGTGCTCGCGGTGGTGCTGGTGGCCGCCGGCCAGCTGGTGCTCACGCGCACGGTGTTCGGCCGGCACGTGGTGGGCATCGGCACCAACGAAGAAGCGATGCGGCTCGCGGGCATCGATCCGCGGCCGATCCGCATCATCGTGTTCGCGGCCACCGGCCTGCTGGCCGGGCTCGCGGGCCTGATGCAGTCGGCCCGCCTCGAAGCGGCCGACCCCAACGCCGGCGTCGGCATCGAGCTGCAGGTGATTGCGGCCGTGGTGATCGGCGGCACCAGTCTCATGGGCGGGCGCGGCTCGGTGGTCAACACCTTCTTCGGCGTGCTGATCATCGCGGTGCTCGAGGCCGGACTCGCGCAGGTGGGCGCCAGCGAGCCGAGCAAACGCATCATCACCGGCGCGGTCATCGTGGTTGCGGTGATCATCGACACCCTGCGCCAGCGCCGGGCCGATCGCCGCCTGGCCTGACGCTGCAACAAAAGGGGAAGCCACCATGGCCACCATCAAGGACGTCGCGCTGCGCGCGGGAGTTTCGGTCACCACCGTCTCGCACGTGGTCAACGACACGCGCCATGTGAGCGCCAAGGGCCGCGAGCGCGTGGAACAGGCCATCCGCGAGCTGGGCTACGTGCCCAATGCGATGGCGCGCAGCCTCAAGAGCAACACCACCTCGACGCTCGGCATGCTGATTCCGAACAGCTCGAACCCCTACTTTGCCGAGATCGTGCGCATCGTCGAAGACCGCTGCTTCGGCGCCGGCTACACGCTGGTGCTGTGCAACACCGACGACGAGCCGCGCCGCCAGAGCGTCTACCTGCAGGTGCTGGCCGAGCGCCGCATCGACGGGCTGATCGTGGTGTCGACCGGCGCCGGCGACGACGACTCGCTCGTCACGCAGCTGCACGGCCTGCGCATTCCCACGGTGCTGGTCGACCGCGAGATTGCCGACCCGGCCTGCGACCTGGTGGAAACAGCCCACATGCAGGGCGGCCTGCTTGCGGTGCGGCACCTGCTGTCGCTCGGCCACAAGCGCATTGCCTGCATCGGCGGGCCGGTGGGCGTGATGCCGAGCGAGCAGCGCATCGAGGGCTGGCGCATGGCGCTGGCCGAGAACGGCACCGCGCCGAATGCCGACGCCCTGCTGTGGCGCGGCGGCTTCACAAGCCAGGGCGGCTACGAGGCGATGCACGCCATCTTGCGCACCGAAGAGGCGCCCTCGGCCGTCTTCGTCTGCAACGACCTGATGGCCATCGGCGCCCTGCGCGCCGCGCATGAAAGCGGCGTGCACGTGCCCGACGAGCTCTCGATCGTGGGCTTCGACGACATCGAACTCTCGGCCTACACCAGCCCGCCGCTCACCACCGTGGCGCAGCCCAAGGAGCGCATCGGCGCGCTGGCTGTCGACATGCTGCTGGAGCGCGTGGGCGGCAAGCGGCGCGATGCGCGCAAGGTGGTGCTGCAGCCCGAGCTGCGCGTGCGCGCCTCGACCGCGCGGCATGCGAGCTTCCGCGAGGCCGCTGCACCGTCTTCTTCTTCCTCGTCCTCTTCCGCCCCCGCGTCCGAAGCGGCAGCCGCGCCAAGCCGAAAGTCCCGCACCCCGTGAGTTCGAAGCCTTCTTCCTCTTCCAGCGCCGCCCAGCCGCCGCGCATCGTGGTGCTCGGCAGCCTGAACATGGACATCGTGCTGCGCGTGCCGCATGCACCGGCCGCGGGCGAAACCCTGCTGGGCCATTCGATCGCCCACATCCCGGGCGGCAAGGGCGCCAACCAGGCCGTGAGCTGCGCGCGCGAAGGCGCCCGGGTGGCCATGATCGGCTGCGTGGGCGCCGACGCGCACGGCCAGGCGCTGCGCGGCGCGCTCATGTGCGACGGCATCGACACCGCCGCGCTGCGCACGAGCAGCAGCGAGCCCACGGGCACCGCGCTGATCCTGGTGGAAGACGGCGGCCAGAACCGCATCGTGATGATCCCCGGCGCCAACGCGCAGGCCGAGATCGACGCGGCGGCGCTGCGGCAGCAGCTGCAGGGCGCGGCCTTCCTGGTGACGCAGTTCGAGATACCGATGGACCAGGTCGCGCGCGCCATTTCGGTGGCGCACGAGGCCGGCTGCAGGGTGCTGCTCAACCCGTCGCCGGTGCAGCCGATCGCCGAGCCGCTGTGGCCGCGCATCGACACGCTGGTCGTCAACGAGATCGAGGCCGAGGCGCTGTGCGGCCAGGCCGCCGACAGCCCGCAGGAAGCCGCATTGGCCGGCCAGGCCTTGCGCGCCAAGGGCGTCGCGCGCGTGGTCGTCACGCTGGGCGCGCGCGGCGCCGTGGCCATCGATGCCGATGGCGCGCGCCACCATCCCGCGCCCAGGGTGCAGGCGGTCGACACCACGGCCGCCGGCGACACCTTCCTGGGCGCATTGGCCGTGGCACTGGGCGAGGGCCAGTCCTTCGACGAAGCCGTGCGCCTGGGCATCCGCGCCGCCGCGCTGTGCATCCAGCGGCCCGGCGCCCAGCCTTCCATTCCGCAGCGCGACGCCGTGCTGCAAAGCCCCATGCCTCCCGACTGGACCGCGCTGTGAAACGTACCGCCCTGCTGCATGCCGAACTCTCGCAAGTGATTGCCGCGCTCGGCCATGGCGACATGCTGGTGATCGGCGATGCCGGCCTGCCGATTCCCGACGGCCCCCGGCGCATCGACCTGGCGCTCACGCCGGGGATTCCGCGGGTCGCGGACGTGCTCAAGGTCGTGCTTTCGGAGATGCAGGTGGAGCGCGCGCTGATCGCGCGCGAAGCCATCGGGCAGCTGCCGGCGGGACAGCTGCCGGCATGGTGCGAAGGCCAGCTGGCCGCCCTGCCGGAGACGGTGTCGCACGAGGAACTCAAGCGCCTGAGCGCACGCGCCAGGGCGGTGATCCGCACGGGCGAATGCACGCCCTACGCCAACATCGTCCTGTACGCCGGCGTGACCTTCTAGAGCCGGCCAGGGCCTAGTCGAAGCGGTAGTTCGCGCCTACCGGCTGCCCCACCTTGAGCATGTGCTCCACGCCCTGCAGCACGATGCAGTTCATGCCGAAGGTGATGCGTCCGTCGACACGTGGATCGGCGCGGTAGGTGCGCAGCATGTCGCCGACCTCGGGGCTGCTCGTGGCGGTGGCCGGATCGATGTCGGGAATCGGGCAGCGGGTGCAGGGCTTGACGGGCTTGAGCTCGGCCTCGCCCTCGCCGGTGGTGATGTGCAGCGCGTCGACCCGGTCCTCGTCATGCGACTCGATGCCGGCCAGCACGATGTTCGGCCGGAAGCGCTCGATGCCGACCGCGTCGTGGCCCGCAGCGGCCAGGCGCTCGTTGAGTTCGGCCAGCGACCCCTCGCTGGCCACCAGCAGCGGAAAGCCGTCGGCGAACTGGTTCGTCGCCTCGACCCCGCCGGTCCACTGCAGGCTCGACAGGCGCTTGTGCTCGGGGTCGAAGCGCACCAGGCGCAGCGCCTGCGGCCGGCCCGGTTCGGAGAGAAAGTCGCTGAACCACTGGGCGGCGATGTCACCCATGTCGTAGGCGGCCACCTCGTCTTTCCAGACGCGCACGCGCACCGGCTTCTCGACCCGGTCGAATGCGAGATGCAGGGCCAGCATGCCCGGCGCGCGCAGCACCACTTCCATGTGCTTCATCTGCGGACGGATCAGCGCCATGCGCGGCAATTGCCGCTGGGTCACGAATTCGCCCTGGGCGTCGACCACCATCCAGGCGCGGTCGAATTCCAGGCCGGTTTCGGTCAGCAACGCCTCGGGAAGTTCGACCCCCGCGCACGATTTCACGGGGTAGACGAACAGGCGCGCAATGGTGGCTTCAATGTCGAAGGCGGGCTGTGGCACGTGGGGTTCCTTGGATTCCTTGGAATTGGGCCGCGATTGTCCCGCATCGGCCCGCCAGGGCGCAGCCCGGGATTGGGCTTGTTCTTACAATGGCCGGATGGCCCTCCCTCCTGAAGTTTGCATTCGCGGCGCCGGCATCGTGGGCCGCACGCTGGCCCTGCTGCTCGCACGCGAGCGCGTGCGCGTCGCGCTGGTGGTTCCGCCCGCCGCGGCCGGCAAGCAGGACATCCGGGCCTATGCGCTCAACACCGCCTCCCGCACCCTGCTCGAATCGCTGCGCGCCTGGCCGGACGCCGCGCATGCCACGCCGGTGCGCGAAATGCTCGTGCACGGCGACGAAGGCGGGCGCGTGCAGTTCAGCGCCGTGCGGCAGAAGGTCGATGCGCTGGCCTGGATCGTCGACGTGCCGGCGCTCGAACAGCAGCTGGCCGATGCGGTGCGCTTCCAGCCCCAGGTGGAGGTCGTGGCCGCACCCGTGCCCGCGCCGCTTACCGTGGTGTGCGAAGGCAAGGCCAGCGCCACGCGCGACGCGCTTGGCGTGAGCTATGCCGTCACGCGCTATCCGCAGCATGCGATTGCGGCGCGGCTCGAAGCGGCGCAGCCGCACGACGGCGTGGCGCGCCAGTGGTTCAACGACACGGGCGAGGTGCTGGCGCTGCTGCCGATGGGCGGCGTGCAGGGCCGTTCGCTGGCGCTGGTGTGGTCGGTCGACCAGCTCCGCGCGCCCGCGCTGCTGGCGCAAGGCGACGAGGAATTCAACGCCGCGGTGAGCGAAGCCAGCCATGGCGCGCTCGGCCCGCTTCGGCTCACGAGCGAGCGCGCCGCCTGGCCGCTCGCGCGCGCCATTGCCGATCGCTGGACCGGCACCATGCCGCAGGCGCAGGGTACGGCTGCGCAGTCGTGGGCATTGGCCGGCGATGCGGCCCATACGGTGCATCCGCTCGCAGGCCAGGGCCTCAACCTGGGCCTGGCCGATGCGGCCATGCTGGCCGACGTGATCCGCCAGCGCGAGTACTGGCGCAGCGTGGGCGATCCGCGCCTGCTGCGCCGCTACGAGCGCGCGCGCCGCGCCGACGTGCTGCAGATGAGCCTGGCCACCGACGGCCTGCAGCAGCTGTTCTCGCACAGCGTGGGGCCCCTGCCCGCGCTGCGCAACTGGGGCATGCGCGGCTTCGACCGCACGCGCCTCCTCAAGCACTGGATCGCCAACCAGGCGATGGGCTTGAAGGCATGAATCCATCGACCGGACTTCCAATGAAACTCGCACGCAACCTTCTTCTCGCCGCCTGCACGCTGGCTGCGGCCGCCACGGCCCTGGCCGGTGAGGCCGAGATCCGCAAGAACCTTCCGGCACGCATTCCGCAGTTCCCCGCCATCGACGAAGTCACCAAGTCGCCGCTGCCGGGCCTCTACGAAGTGCGCGTGAACGGCTTCCAGATCTACTACACCGACGAGCAGGGCAACTACCTGCTGCAGGGCAACCTGATCGACGTGAATGCGCGCAAGAACCTGACCGAGGAGCGCATCGAGAAGCTCAGCCAGGTGTCGTTCGACAAGCTGCCCGTGAAAGACGCCATCAAGATCGTGCGCGGCAGCGGCAAGCGCAAGCTCGCGGTGTTCGAAGACCCGAACTGCGGCTACTGCAAGCGCTTCGAGAAAGACATGAAGACCGTCGACAACGTCACCGTCTACCTGTTCCTTTACCCGGTGCTCGGCCCCGATTCGGCCGTCAAGTCGCGCGACATCTGGTGCAGCAAGGACAAGGGCAAGGCCTGGGGCGACTGGATGGAAACCAGCGTCAAGCCCGCCACCGCGGCAACCAGCTGCGACGTCACGGCGCTGCAGCGCAACGTCGAGTTCGGCCGCAAGTACAACATCACCGGCACGCCCACGCTGATCTTCAGCGACGGCACCCGCGCGCCGGGCGCCATTCCCGCGGACCAGGTCGAGAAGCAACTCGCCGCCTCCATCAACTGATGGCCGCGCCAACCGTTTCCCGGCGCGCGCGAGCGGCTGCGCCGGCCGCCGCAGTGCACTACCGCATCGAGTGCGCCGACCTCCATGCGCACCTGTTCGCCGTCACCCTGACCATCGAGGCCCCCGCCGCGCAGCAGCGCGTGGCGCTGCCGGTGTGGATTCCAGGCAGCTACCTGGTGCGCGAGTTCGCCAAGAACCTGCAGGGCCTGCGCGCCACGCAAGGACGCCGCAAGCCCGCGCTGACGCAGCTCGACAAGTGCAGCTGGCAGGTCGACTGCGTGCCGGGCCAGCCGCTGGTGCTGCACTACCAGGTCTGCGCCTACGACAACTCGGTGCGCACCGCCTGGCTCGATGCCGGCCGCGGCTTCTTCAACGGCACCAGCCTGTGCCTGCGCGTCGAGGGCCAGGCCGATGCGCCGCATGTGCTGGAAATCAGCGCGCCCGCTTTGCCGCCCGGGGACGATGCGCGCTGGTCGTGCGCCACCGCGCTCGTGCCCGCGAAGATCGACAAGCACGGCTTCGGCCGCTATCTGGCCGCCGGCTACGACGAGCTGGCCGACAGCCCGGTCGAGATGGGCCCCTTCTGGAGCGCCGAGTTCGAGGCCTGCGGCGTGCCGCACCGCTTCGTCATCGCCGGTGCCGCCGCCTCGTTCGACGGCGAACGCCTGATCGCCGACACGCAGGCCATCTGCGAAGCCGAGATCCGCTTCTGGCACGGCGACAAGGCCGGCAAGCGCGGCGGCCCCAAGCCGCCGATCGACCGCTACGTGTTCATGCTCAATGCCGTGGACGACGGCTACGGCGGGCTCGAGCACCGGCACTCCACCGCCCTGATCTGCAACCGGCGCGACCTGCCGCAGCGCGGCGCGAAGAAGCAGCCCGAGGGCTACACCACGCTGATGGGCCTCATCAGCCACGAGTACTTCCACACCTGGAACGTCAAGCGCATGCGGCCGGCCGAATTCGCGCACTACGACTACGGCCGCGAGAACTACACGCAGATGCTGTGGTTCTTCGAGGGCTTCACCAGCTACTACGACGACCTGCTGCTGCGCCGCGCCGGCCGCATCGACGACGCCGGCTACCTGCGACTGCTCAACAAGACCGTGAACCAGGTGCTGCAGACGCCGGGCCGGCTCGTGCAGTCGGTGGCCGAGGCGAGCTTCGACGCCTGGGTCAAGTACTACCGGCAGGACGAGCAGACGCCCAACGGTACCGTCAGCTACTACACCAAGGGCGCGCTGGTGGCGCTGTGCTTCGACCTCACGCTGCGCCGCGAAGGCAAGGGCACGCTCGACGACGTGATGCGCCACCTGTGGACGCAAGGCGATGGCGGCCCGATCAGCGAAGTCGACGTGGCCGCGGCGCTCGAGGCCGTGGGCGGCCGCTCCTATGCGGCAGAAATCGCGCAGTGGATCCACTCGACCGACGAACTGCCGCTGGCCGAACTGCTGCGCTCGCACGGCGTGGCCGCGCTCGAAGACCCCTCGCAGCAGGCGCAGGCGCTGGGCCTGCGCGTGGCCGAGGCCAACGGCAGCGTCCAGGTCAAGGTGGTGCTGCGCGGCGGCGCCGCCGAAAAGGCCGGCTTCTCGGCCAACGACGAGTGGATCGGCATCGAACTGCCCGCCATCGGCCGCAAGGGCCAGCAGCGCCCCGCGCAGGCCTGGCGCATCGCCAAGCTCGACGACCTGGCGCTGTACCTCGGCGACGCCACGCGCTGCACCGCGCTGGTGGCGCGCGACCGCAAGCTGCTGAGGCTGCCGCTGGTGCCGCCGGAAGGCGCAACCACCTGGCGGCTGTTCTCGCACGACGCGGCAAAGATCGCGGCCTGGCTCGCGCCGGGCGCGCGGCGCTGAGAACCCGCTAGCGTTCGCTTTCCGCGGCAGCGGCGGCCGGCGGCTGCCGCACGAACTGGATCGGCTGCGGCTCGCCCACCAGCACGCAGGGCTTGCCGGTCCGCCGGCAATGGTCCTGCACGCGCCAGTAGGCGCCGTGGCTCACGCAGCCGGTCTGGCAGATGACAAGGTCGGCGGCGCGCAGCCCGGCTTCGAGTGCCAGCTCGTCGGCATCGTCGCCGCCGTCGTGGTGCAGGTAGCGGCCGCCGGCAATCTCCACCAGCTGCCGCGCGAGCGATGGCGCATCGTCCTCGCGGCCGACGCACAGCACCGCCTTTTCGCGCAGGTCGGCCGGGGCCGCGTCATGGGGCCGCGGCATGGCGCGGCGGCGGCTTGCCGCCGGTGCCAGCAGCGCATCGAGGCGCTTCGGCAGCGCACGGCCCGCGGCGGCGCGCGCCGCGAGTTCTTCGCGCACGATCGCAACGGCGGAATCGCGCGCCACCAGCGCGCCGCGCAGCCGCACGACCTGCGCCTCGAGTTGCGCGATGCGCGCGACCTGCTCGGCCATCACTTGCGAGCAGCGTTCCTGGACCCGGGCATAGGCCCGCAGCAGCACGGCATGTTCTTGCATCGGGAACTCCATGGCGGGCATTCTAGATGAGATCAATTCTCAACTGGGCCCCGAAGACGAAGTGGACTCGGCGGTGGCAAGCGGCTGTGCGCACCAACCGCCGCCAGCGCGCCTGCGCCGGATGCTGGGTATAGTGAAGCGCGTTTTTTCCTTCTCCCGGAGACACCATGAGCTACGAAAACATCGAAGTGCGGACCGAAGCAGGCAAGGTCGGCATCATCACCCTCAACCGGCCCAAGGCGCTCAACGCGCTCAACGACGCGCTCATGACCGAGCTGGGCACCGCGCTCAAGGCCTTCGACGCCGACGACGCCATCGGCTGCATCATCCTGACGGGCAGTGAACGCGCCTTTGCGGCCGGCGCCGACATCGCCGCCATGGCCAAGTACAGCTTCATCGACACCTACAAGGGCGACTACATCACGCGCAACTGGGAAACCATCCGCTCGATCCGCAAGCCCGTGATCGCGGCCGTGAGCGGCTTCGCGCTGGGCGGCGGCTGCGAGCTTGCGATGATGTGCGACTTCATCATTGCGGCCGACAACGCCAAGTTCGGCCAGCCCGAAATCAAGATCGGCGTGATCCCCGGCGCCGGCGGCACGCAGCGCCTGCCGCGCGCGGTGGGCAAGAGCAAGGCCATGGACATGGCGCTCACCGCCCGCATGATGGACGCCGCCGAAGCCGAACGCGCGGGTCTCGTGAGCCGCGTGGTGCCTTATGAAAAGCTGGCCGACGAGGCGCTCGGTGCCGCGCTGGTCATTGCGGGCTATTCGCAGATCGCGGTGATGGCGGCCAAGGAGTCGGTCAACCGCGCCTTCGAGAGCGGCCTCTCCGACGGCGTGATGTTCGAGCGCCGGCTGTTCCATGCGCTGTTTGCCACGGCCGACCAGAAGGAAGGCATGGACGCCTTCCTCGCCAAGCGCCAGCCGGACTTCAAGAACGCCTGAGCGACAGCGCGCGGGGCCGCGCCCCTCGCCGCCCCCCGCACTACTGGCGCGCGAGCAGCGCCCTCAATTCGGCCAGCGCCGGCGCCGGCGGCGTGCCGACCGAGGCGCCAGCTCCCGCCCCCTGCGGCGTCCAGCGCACCTGGTCGCCCGCGATCTCGAGTACCGCGAGCAAGGTGCCGCCGCGGTAGAGCTCCAGCCGCGCCTCGACCGGCGTGGCCAGCTCGGCGCCCGGCGCGGTGGTGGCCGAACGGGCCAGCGTGTTGACCAGCGCGGCCAGCCCCTCGGTGTCGCCGCGCGCGTGGCGCACGCCCTGCCCGGCGCGTGTCGCGTTCAGCGAGGTCCATTGGTCGAGCGCCGAGAACGCAGCGGCGCCCTCCGCCGGGCTCGCCGCGGCCTTGCCAGCCACCACAGCCGCGCGCGGCGCGGGGGCCGAGCGCAACATGCTGGAGGCCTCGGCACTGGGGCTGCGCTGCGGCGCCGACAGGGCTGGAGAGGAAGCAGCAACGTCGCCGCTGACCGCCTCGCGGGTGACGGGCGGCGCTGCGGGAGCCATGGCGGCAGGAGGCGGCGGCGGTGCCATCGCTGCTGCCGGCGAAGCCGGTGCGGGAGGCGGCGCTGGCAGGGGCGGCGGCTCTGGCGCGGCCGGGCGGGTCTGGGGCTCGGGCGCCGGTGCAGCAGCCTCCTTCTTGCCGGAGGGCGGCGCCGATCGGCGCACTGCGATATCCCTGCTTCGCATTGACTCTTCGCCCACCGCGTCTCGCGCCGCTTCGGGCTGCGCCGGAGCCGGCGCTGGTACCGCAGCTGGTGCCGGTGCCGGTGCTTGAGCTGGCGCTGGCGCCTGAGCCGCGGTTGGGCCCGGAACTGCAGCCGCAGACGGCGCCGCCTCCGGAGCGGTCGCAGGCGCCGAGGCAACGCCCGCCTCTCCATCCAGCCGCGCATCGGGCACCGGTTCGCGGTGCCAGAGCACGGTCACGAAGGTGGCCAGCAGCACGGTCGCAAAGGCCGCGTTCCACGGCATGCGGGCATGCGACCCTCCGCCACCGCCGAACAGCCGGCGCCACCAAGGCGCGGCACCCTTGTCTTCGGCCGCCGGCGCCGCCGCGGGAATGGGCGCGAGGTTGTGCGCCATCTTCCGGATCGCGTCGCGGGTGCGCGGATCGGGCAATGCATCGCTGTCGGGCGCGTGGTCGAGCGCGCGGCGCAGTGCGGGATCGCGCAGCGCCGCGTCCTCGGCGCCATCTTCAAAGCCGGGGGTGCCGTTGCCGCCGCCGGTGTTCATGCGCGCTGCTCCAGCACCGACAGGTAGCGTTCCATGCAGGCGCGCAGTTTCTGCAGCCCATAGCGCAAGCGGCTTCGCACGGTTTCGAAGCCGATCTGCAGGCTGGCCGCGAGCGCTTCGACGGTCAATCCGTCTTCATGGTGCAACAGGAACGCGGCGCGCTGCTCGGGCGGCAATTCGTCCAGACAGGCCAGCAGGCGCCGGCCGGCGGCGCGCCAGAACGCGAGTTCTTCGGCAGACGGATGCGCCGCGGCATCCATCGCGCCGCGCACGCCGCGGTCGAGCGCGGGAAGGGCAGCGTCGTCGCCATCGTCCGGATGCGCATCGAGCGCCACTTCGCGCCCGCTCACGCGCAGCCGGTCCATCGCCAGGTTGTGCGCGATCGTGAAGGCCCAGGTGCGCCAGGCGGCGCCCTGCGGCGAGAAGCTGTCGCGCGCCGAGATGATGCGCACCCAGGTGTCCTGGAACACCTCGTCTGCCTGCGCGGCCAGCCGGGTGCCCAGCAGCCGCTTGACGAAGCGGAACAGCCCGCCCTCGTGGCGCGCATAGAGCACGTCGAACGCCGCGCCATCGCCGCGCGCGTAGGCCAGCATCAACTGGTCGTCGGGCATGGCGTCGCGCTCGGAGGCGGCTTTGGCGGAAGGGGCGCGGGGCAGCGCAGACATCGGCGGATTTTCACCCGGGGTTGTACGGGCGGCGGCCGGCTTCGGGGTCGGCCATCGCAAAAAAGACACCGAGTGCTTCGCGCCGGGCTTGATTCGGGACCCGCAGCCTGCGCTATAATCTTGGGCTCGGCACAAAACTGTGCCGAACGGCTCTTTAGCTCAGTCGGTTAGAGCGATGGAATCATAATCCACAGGTCCGCGGTTCGAGTCCGTGAAGAGCCACCAACACTGCTTCCGCGATCGCTCGCTGAAGCTTAAAAGCCCCAAGTAAATCAACTACTTGGGGCTTTTTTCATTGCGCTTGCTCCCGCATCAGTCCGGGTGCTTCCGAGGCATTGCGCAGTCACTGCACCATCTCCTTTGACGGTGGATGGACCTCTGGCAGCACAATGTGAGCGGGCGGTCGTGCCCGCCACCCCGTCAACTCGCAACCATCTTTTCAGGACTGAGGTCGATGATCTACGAACTGCGCGTCTATACCGCAATGCCTGGCCGCCTACCCGACGTTCTTGCCAGATTTCGCGACCACACCGTGGGCATCTGGAATCGGCTGGGAATTCGTCAGCTCGGATATTGGACGACTGCCGTCGGACCTGACAGCAACGCGCTGACCTACATGCTTGTCTGGGAGAGCCTGGCCGATCGTGAGGCCAAGTGGGGCAAGTTCGTCGTCGATCCCGAATGGGTCGAGGTCAGAAAGGCGAGCGAGGCAGCCGGACCGATCGTTGCAAAGATGGACAACTCGTTCTTGGCGCCAACCTCTTTCTCGCCTGCGAAGTAGTCTCTTCCGCGGTGGACGGAAGCGGCGCGCAGTGCTTTCCGACAGGTCCTTGAGGGGCTCCCATGAAATCGCGTCCTCTCGCCCAAGCGTGATGTATGTCACGAATTCGGCTCGATTTTTCGAGACATCCGTTCCAGGCGCCCCGCGTTTTTCCACCGCTCCACCCCCTGCCCATTCCGCAGGCAACCTAGTGCCAACCCCCGTCAATGCTGGCTCCGCCGACCCTGGTCCTCAGACAACCCACAGAGTTGTGCACAGAAAAAAGGAACAAGTCATCAATTTGACTTGAGCGGCCGCTTCATCCCGCTTTGCGAAAAGTCAGGTTGATGCGCCGGCTGCCCAGCAGCGCGTGCGGCCGGTCTTCCAGCGGCAGCACGCCGTGGTAGCGCAGCCGGTCGGGCCCGCCCCACACCGCCACGTCGCCGTGCACCAGCGGAATGCGCGCGGCCTTGTCGCTGCGGGCGAGTCCGCCGAAGAGGAAGGTGGCCGGCATGCCGAGCGATACCGAGACGATGGGCGCGCCGTAGTCGCGCTCGTCCTTGTCCTGGTGCAGCGACAGGCGCGTGCCGGGCTCATAGCGGTTCACCAGGCAGGCGTCGGGCTCGAAGCCCCCAAACCCGGCCTCGGCGGCCGAGGCCTGGGCCAGGCGCGCAAAGGCGGCCGGCATCGCGGGCCAGGGCAGGCCTGTTTCGGGATCGTGTTCGCCATAGCGGTAGCCGCGCCGGTCCGAGATCCAGCCGAGCCGGCCGCAGTTGGTCATGGCGACCGACATCGTGAAGCCGCCGGGGGTTACCAGGTGGCGGAAGGCGGCGCGATGCTCGACCTCGTGCAGGCCCGACAGCAGTTCGTCGACACAAGGCAGCGCGAATCCGCGCAGGACGAACGCACCGGGCCCGATCGACTGCTTGCCGGGCGGCGATGCGGCATCTTCGAGGGCATCGGAGAAAAGATCGAAGGTCACGGCAGCACGATTTTCTCGCGCGGCGGGCGGCCTGCCGCGGCCGCGGCCACCAATCGCCCCAGGGTCTGCATCGCCTTTTCGCTCTGCGCGTCCCAGGCATGCCCGTAGTTCAGCCGCAGGCAGTGCGCGAAGCCGCGCGTGGCCGAAAAAATGGGCCCGGGCGCCACGCTGATGCCGCGCTCCAGCGCCTGCGCGTGGATGGCAAGCGCATCGACCTGCGCCGGCAGCTCGACCCACATGAAGTAGCCACCCAGCGGCCGCGTGGCACGCGTGCCCTCGGGAAAGTAGTGGCCCACTGCCTGCGCGAAGCTCGCCTGCTGCAGGGCCAGGACCTGGCGCAGCTTGCGCAGGTGCTTGTCGAGCCCGCCTTTTTCCAGGTAGCTTGCGAGTGCGAGCTGCGCGGGCACCGAGGTGCTGAGCGTGGTCGTCAGCTTCAGCCGCGCCACATTGCGCGCAAAGCGCCCGGCCGATGCCCACCCGATGCGGTAGCCCGGTGCCAGGCATTTCGAGAAAGACGAGCAATGCAGCACGAGCCCCTGCGTGTCGAAGGCCTTGGCCGGCGGCGGGCGCCGGTCGCCGAAGTAGAGCTCGGCGTACACGTCGTCCTCGATCAGCGGCAGCGCATGCCGTGCGAGCAGTTCGACCAGCGCCTTCTTCTTGGCGTCGGGCATCAGGCTGCCGAGCGGGTTCTGGAAGGTGGTCATGAGCCAGCAGGCCTTGGGCCGGTGCGCCGCAATGGCAAGCTCCAGCGCAGCCAGGTCGATGCCTTCGCCCGGATGCGTCGGCACCTCGATCGCGCGCAGGCCCATGCGCTCCAGCGCCTGCAGGGCCGCATAGAAGGTGGGCGATTCGACGATCACCGAATCGCCCGGGCGCGTGACCGCCGCAAGACACAGGTTGAGCGCCTCCAGCGCGCCGTTGGTGACGACGATCTCGTCGGCCGCCACCTGCATGCCGTCGCCCAGGTAGCGCAGCGCGATCTGCCGGCGCAGGGCCGCGCTGCCGGGCGTGAGGTCGTCCACGGTGCTCCAGGGATCGAGCGACTTGGCGCCCGCGGCCATGAACTGGCCCAGCCGCGCCAGCGGAAACAAGAGCGGGCTCGGAAACGCCGAGCCGAAGGGAACCACCTTGCGCGACATGCTGGCCTCGAGGATGTCGAACACGTGGTCGCTCACGTCGAGCGACCTGGGGCCCTCGGCCGGGCGCGACGTGAGGTTGGCCTCGGGCGGCGCATCGCGCAGCCCGCCGCCGGTGACGTAGTAGCCCGAGCGGTCCCGCGCGCGCACCAGGCCGCGCGCCTCCAGCAGGTAGTACGCCTGGAACACGGTGGAGGCGCTCACGCCGCGGCTCTCGCCGGTATGCCGCACCGAGGGCAG
Source organism: Variovorax sp. V93 (assembly GCF_041154485.1). Lineage (NCBI taxonomy): Bacteria > Pseudomonadati > Pseudomonadota > Betaproteobacteria > Burkholderiales > Comamonadaceae > Variovorax > Variovorax sp. V93. Next base: position 4,673,696 of record NZ_AP028669.1, read on the forward strand.
CCGGTCGCCGGTCTTGAGCGTGCCGCGGCGGATCGACGCCTCGATGTCGGCGGCAAGGGCTTCGTAGCGCTTCATGGCGGGGCGGTCTTCATTCGGTGGTGGGACTTTATCTGCTCCGGTGATTTGGTTCGGAACTGCATCTGTTTTTTTGGCTGCGCTTGCGGCACAGTCGGTGCATGTCCAATCTCATGCGCGCGGTACGCGCGGTTCTCTGGAGTTTCATCGGGCTGGGCGGCCGCCGCGCGGATGCCGACCGGCGCACCGCACAGGTGGGGCTCTTGCCGCTGATCGGCGTTGCGCTGGTCACGGTGCTGCTGCTCATTGCGGGAGTGCTGGCGCTGGCGCGCTTCGCGGCCGGCACATGAAGAAGAACAGCGCAGCCCGCCGCATCGCCGCCATTGCATCGCTGCTGCTCGGCCACGGCATCTTCGCCATGGCGGCCACGCCTGCCGCACCGGCCGCCTCTTCCACGAGCGGCATCGAACAGCGCGTGGCGGCCTGCATCGCCTGCCACGGGCGCGAAGGCGCGACCACCAACGCCGGCTACTTTCCGCGCCTCTCGGGCAAGCCTGCGGGCTACCTGTTCAACCAGCTGCGGAGCTTTCGCGACGGCCGGCGCTTCAACGCCGACATGAGCTACATGGTGCAGCACCTCTCCGATGCCTACCTGATGGAAATGGCCGAATACTTCGCGGGCCTGGACCTGCCCTATCCGCCCGTCTCGCCCGTGAGCGACGCGCCACCCGCGCAGTTGGCGCGCGGCCGCCAGCTGGCGCTCGAAGGCGATGCGGCGCGGCAAATTCCGGCCTGCGTGCAATGCCACGGCGCCGCGCTCACCGGCGTGCAGCCGGCCATTCCGGGGCTGCTGGGGCTGCCCCGCCTCTACGTGTCCTCGCAGCTCGGCGCCTGGCTTACCAGCGAGCGGCATGCGCTGGCGCCCGACTGCATGGCCGAGATCGGCCGCCGCATGACCACCACGGACATCAATGCGGTGGCCAGCTGGCTCGCGGTGCAGCCGATGCCGGCCGATCCGAAGCCCGCTGCCTCGCTGCCCGCTGCACTGCCGATGCGCTGCGGCGGCATGCCGAAGTGAGGCGCCGATGAAGATGCGACATCTCGGCTGGACGCTGTTGATTCTCGTGCTGCTGCTGGGTGCGGCGGCCGGCGGCATCGTCGCGCTGAACCTGCGCGGCGAAGACCCGCTGCCCGAACAGGCCGAAGCCTTCAACGCCACGCCGCAGCTGGTCGAACGCGGGCGCTACCTTGCGCTGGCCGGCAATTGCGCCGGCTGCCACACCACGCGCGGCGGCCAGCCCTATGCCGGCGGGCTGCCGATCGAGACGCCCTTCGGCACCGTGTATTCGAGCAATCTCACGCCCGACGCGCAGAACGGCATCGGCAGCTGGAGCAGCGCGCACTTCTGGCGCGCGATGCACAACGGCCGCAGCAAGGACGGCCGCCTGCTGTACCCCGCCTTCCCCTATCCGAACTTCACGCAGGTCACGCGCGAAGACTCGGATGCCATCTACGCCTACCTGCGCAACGTGCCGCCCGCGCCCGTGCCCAACCTGGCGCATCGGCTGCGCTTTCCCTACGACACGCAGGCCGCACTTGCGGTCTGGCGGGCGCTCTCCTTCAAGCCCGAGGCTTTCGTGGCCAACGCGGGCAAGCCGGCCGAATGGAACCGCGGCGCCTACCTGGTCGGCGGGCTGGGCCATTGCATCGCCTGCCACGGCAGCCGCGATTCGCTCGGCGCAACGCAGGCGAAGCTGGGCCTCTCAGGCGGGCTGATCGCGGTGGAGAACTGGTATGCGCCATCGCTTGCCGACCCGCACCAGGCCGGCGTGGCCGATTGGCCGACGGGCGACGTGGTCGCGCTGCTCAAGAACGGCGTTGCGCCGCGCGGCTCGGTCATGGGGCCGATGGCCGACGTGGTCTTTCGCAGCACGCAGTACCTGAGCGAGGCCGACCTGGCCGCGATGGCCAGCTACCTGAAAGACCTGCCCGGCGTGCCGGCGCAACCTGCGGCGCCCGTGCGCACGGCAGCCGCGTCCACGCGCCGCGATGCCGGCACCATGGCCCGCGGCGCCAAAATCTACGACCAGCAATGCGCCTACTGCCACGGCGACCAGGGCCAGGGCGCGCCGGGCGCCTTTCCGCCGCTGGCGGGCAACCGCGCCGTGAACATGGCACAGACGACCAACCTGATCCAGGTGATCGCCCACGGCGGCTACCTGCCCTCCACCGCTGGCAATCCGCGGCCCTATGGCATGCCGCCGTTCGGGCAAGTGCTCGATGCGGCCGACGTGGCCGCGGTGCTCACCTTCATCCGCGGATCGTGGGGCAATGACAGCCCGCCCGTGACGCAGCTCGACACGATGCGGCGCTGAAGGACTGGCAGGCCCGCTCAGGCCGCCACAGGCTGGCTCTGCGCGCCCGCTTTGGCCGGCACCGGCATGTGCTGCGCCCAGTCGATGATCTCCAGCGTGCCGTCGGCATGCTCGGCCAGCGCCGTGAGGCTCTCGACCCAGTCGCCGTCGTTGCAGTAGAGGATGCCGTCGATGTCGCGCATCTCGGCATGGTGGATGTGGCCGCAGACCACGCCCTGCACGCCGCGCTTGCGGGCCTCGCGCGCCACGGCGTTCTCGAAGTCGCCCACGTAGCTCACGGCGCGCTTGACCTTGCCCTTGAGGTACTTGGAAAGCGACCAGTACGGCAGTCCCATGCGTGCGCGCAGCGAGTTCAGGTGGCGGTTGAGCTTGAGCGTGAATTCATAGAGCGAATCGCCCACGTGCGCGAGCCACTTGGCGCACTGGATCACGCCGTCGAAGAGGTCGCCGTGGATGATCCAGAGCTTGCGGCCGTCGGCGGTCTCGTGGATCCATTCCTCGGCCACGTCGATGCCGCCGAAGTTGTGGTTCAGGTACTTGCGCGCGAACTCGTCGTGGTTGCCCGGAATGAAGATCACGCGCGTGCCCTTGCGCGCCTTGCGCAGCAGCTTCTGGATCACGTCGTTGTGCGCCTGCGGCCAGTACCAGTTCCGCTTGAGCTGCCAGCCGTCGATGATGTCGCCGACCAGGAACAGGGTCTCGCACTCGGTGTGCTTCAGGAAATCGAGCAGCGCGCGGGCCTGGCAGCCGGGGGTGCCCAGGTGCAGGTCGGAGATCCAGAGGGTGCGGCAGCGCAGCGGCGGGCGCGCAAGATCCTCGTCCTCCGGCTCGGGGGCCCGGGTCGCGGTGTCGCGCCATGCGCGCAGGAAAGCATCGTCGCGTTGCATGGACGGGTAGGCTCCCACCAACGCGTGACCGCATGATGGCGTTGCCGTGACGTTCCGGTGACGTGTGGCCGGGCGTTTGACTTCGCGTTTCTCCCTCCCCTGCCGGGGGAGGGCCGGGGTGGGGGGCCAGCGGCGCCGCCACTGGGCACCCTCTGCCTGCCCCCATCCCAACCTTCCCCCGGCGGGGGAAGGAGCAAGACCGGCTCAGTCCGCGCAGCGCTGGACCTCCACGGTCGAGTGGCGGATTTCCTCGTGCATCGAGAAGCAGGCCCGCACCTCGTCGGCCGTGAGCGTGGGCGAGTGCGTCACCACCGTGAGCGCGCAGGCATAGGCCTCGCGGCCCACGCGCCACACGTGCAGGTCGGACACGCGGGTTTCCGAATCGGCCAGCATCGTTTCGACGCCTTCGCGGATCTCGGCCGTCACGGGATGGTCCATCTCGCGGTCGAGCAGCACCTTGCCGGTTTCCTTGAGCAGGCTCTTGGCCCACACGGCCACCAGCACCGCGCCGACGATGCCCATCACCGGGTCGAGCCAGGACCAGCCGAAGAACCAGCCGCCGAGCAGCGCGCCGATGGCCAGCACCGAGGTGGCGGCATCGGCCACCACGTGCAGGTAGGCCGAGCGCAGGTTCAGGTCATGTCCGTGCGCGTGGCCATGGTCGTCGTGATGATGGTGCGCATGGCCATGGCCATGGTCGTGCCCATGCCCGTGATGGTGCGCCGACCCCAGCAGCCGCGCGCAGACCAGGTTGACCACCAGCCCGAGCACGGCCACCGCCACGGCTTCGCGGTAGTGGATGGCCGAGGGCGAGAGCAGCCGCTCGATCGAGCCCACCACCATCAGTACCGCCACGCCGAGCAGCATCAGCGCGCTCGCAAAACCGCCCAGCACCTCGATCTTCCAGGTGCCGAAGGCAAAGCGCGGATCGCGCGCGTAGCGCCGCGCGGCCGCATAGGCGAAGGCGCTCAGGCCGATGGCCAGCGCGTGCGAGCTCATGTGCCAGCCGTCGGCCAGCAGCGCCATGGAGTTGAACCACCAGCCGGCACCGATCTCGACCACCATCATTGCGGCGGTGATCCACATCACGAGGCGGGTGCTGCGCTCGGCCGATTCGTTGCCGGCGCCGAAGTGATGGTCGTGCTGCCAGGCACTCAGGTCATGGGTATGCATGGGTTGTCAGACTCCAAAGAGGTCCTGTCCGTCGGACCGGCTCGAAGGCGGCGTCACACCCAGGTGGCGGTAGGCCGCCAGCGTGGCGATGCGCCCACGCGGCGTGCGCTGCAGGTAGCCCTGCTGGATCAGGTAGGGCTCGATCACGTCCTCGATCGTGTCGCGCTCCTCGCCGATGCTGGCCGCCACGTTGTCCAGGCCCACCGGGCCGCCGTCGAAGCGATGGATGACGGCTTCGAGCAGCTTGCGGTCCATCAGGTCGAAGCCCTGCGGGTCGACGTCGAGCATGGCGAGCGCCTTGTGCGCGATGTCCTCGGTGATGCGGCCGTTGCCCTTGACCTCGGCGTAGTCGCGCACGCGCCGCAGCAGGCGGTTGGCGATGCGCGGCGTGCCGCGCGAGCGGCGCGCGATCTCGAAGCCGCCGGCCGCGTCGGTGTCCACCTTGAGCAGGCCGGCGCTGCGCCGCACGATGCGCGCCAGTTCCTCGGGCGTGTAGAACTCCAGCCGCGCCACGATGCCGAAGCGGTCGCGCAGCGGGTTGGTGAGCATGCCGGCGCGGGTGGTGGCGCCCACCAGCGTGAAGGGCTGCAGGTCGAGCTTGATGCTGCGCGCCGCGGGGCCTTCGCCGATCATGATGTCGATCTGGTAGTCCTCCAGCGCGGGGTAGAGGATTTCCTCGACCACGGGGCTCAGGCGATGGATCTCGTCGATGAAGAGCACATCGTTGGGCTCCAGGTTGGTCAGCAGCGCCGCCAGGTCCTTGGGCTTTTCGAGCACCGGCCCGGAGGTCTGGCGCAGGTTCACGCCCAGCTCGGCCGCGATGATGTGCGACAGCGTGGTCTTGCCCAGGCCGGGCGGGCCGAACAGCAGCACGTGGTCGAGCGCTTCCTTGCGCTTGCGCGCCGCGCCGATGAAGATCTCGAGCTGCTCGCGCACCTTGGCCTGGCCCACGTATTCGTCCAGCAGCTTGGGGCGCAGCGCCCGCTCGATGGCCTCTTCCTGGGGTGAAGCGGGGGCGGCGGACACCACGCGTGGGGGAGCGGGCGCGAAGTCGTCGGTCTGGATGGTCATTTTGGGGGTCTTCGGCTTGAGTTTAGTGCCTGCCACACTGGCAGAATGCTTCGGCCATATAACAAACGAGGGGAAGCCAAGGGTGTCGATCTACGAACTGAAACCCCGGTTCCAGGGGCTGCTGCGGCCGCTCGTCGGGCGCCTGCATGCCCTGGGCGTCACCGCCAACCAGGTCACGCTGGCCGCGTGCGCGGTTTCGGTCGTCCTCGGGCTCTGGCTTTTCTTTGCGGCGCCGTCGATGGCCGCCTTCGGGCTCATCCCGGCCTGGATGTTCGTGCGCATGACGTTCAACGCCATCGACGGCATGCTGGCACGCGAGCACGGCCAGCAGAGCAGGCTCGGGGCCTTCCTCAACGAACTGACCGACGTGGTCTCCGACGCCGCGCTGTACCTGCCGTTTGCGCTGGTGCAGCCGTTCAGCCCGTTCTGGGTCGGCACGGTGATCGTGCTGGCGGGCCTCTGCGAATTCGCGGGCGCGCTGGGCCCCACGGTGGGGGCCTCGCGCCGCTACGACGGGCCGCTCGGCAAGAGCGACCGCGCCTTCGTGTTCGGCGCGCTCGGCCTCTATGTGGCGCTGGGCTGGCCGCTGCCGGGCTGGGCGGCGTGGCTGATGCCGCTTGCCGCGGTGCTCGTGGCCTGGACGGTGGTCAACCGCGTCCGCCGCGCGCTGGCCGAGGCGCCGTAAACCCGCGCACGACGAACACAGAGAAATAGCCACAGGGATCCGATGACCGACAACAACACCCAGCAACGCATTCCGCAGGAGCGCCAGTTCCGCACGCACGACGGCGAATCGCTCTTCTACCGGCACTGGCCGGCCACCGGCGCCACGCGCCGCGGCGCGATCGTGCTGTTCCACCGCGGCCACGAGCACGGCGCGCGCATGGCGCACCTGGTCGACGAACTCGACCTGCCCGACTTCGACTTCTTCGCGTGGGACGCGCGCGGCCACGGCCGCTCGCCGGGCCAGCGCGGCTACAGCCCGAGCTTTGCCACCTCGGTGCGCGACGTGCAGACCTTCGTCCAGCACATCGGCAGCACGCACGGCGTGGCGGAGCACGACATCCACGTGATTGCGCAGAGCGTGGGGGCCGTGCTGGTCTCCACCTGGGCGCACGACTACGCGCCCAAGGTGCGCGGGCTCACGCTGGCCTCGCCGGCCTTCAAGGTGAAGCTCTACGTGCCCTTTGCGCGCGCCGGCCTCGCGCTGATGCACAGGCTGCGCGGCCTGTTCTTCGTCAACAGCTACGTGAAGGCGAAGTTCCTCACGCACGACCCCGAGCGCATCGCAAGCTACGAGAGCGATCCGCTGATCTCGCGGCCGATCGCGGTCAACATCCTGCTCGGCCTGTACGAAGCCGCCGACCGCGTGGTGGCCGACGCCAACGCCATCACGCTGCCGGTGCAGCTGCTGGTTTCGGGATCGGACTGGGTGGTGCACCACAAGCCGCAGCACCAGTTCTTCGAGCGCCTGGGCAGCGCCGTGAAGACCAAGCTCGAGCTGCCGGGCTTCTTCCACGACACGCTGGGCGAGAAGGACCGCGCGCCGGCGGTGCAGGCCATCCGCGAGTTCATCCTGCAGCTGTTCGACCAGCCGCCGGCACCGGTCGACCTGCGCGCCGCGCACCTGGGTGGCAACACCGCCGACGAGTCGCGTGCGCTGGCCGAGCCGCTGGCGCCGCTCTCGCCACGCGGCGCCTACTGGGGGCTGACGCGCGCCGGCCTGCGCCTGGGCGGCATGCTTTCGCGCGGCGTGAAGCTCGGGCACGACACCGGCTTCGACTCGGGCAGCACGCTCGACTACGTCTACCGCAACGAACCGCAGGGCAAGGGTGCGCTGGGCCGCACCATCGACCGGACCTACCTGGATTCGATCGGCTGGCGCGGCATCCGGCAGCGCAAGATCCACGTCGAGGAGCTGATCCGCATCGCCATGGAGCGCCTGGCCGAGATGCACCGCGAGGTGCGCGTGATGGACATCGCGGCCGGCCATGGCCGCTACGTGCTCGACGCGGTGCTCGCGAGCCCCGTCAAGGCCGGCTCGATCCTGCTGCGCGACTACAGCGACATCAACGTGCGCGACGGCCGCGCGCTGATCGCCGAGAAGGGCCTGGAAGACGTGGCGCAGTTCGTGCAGGCCGACGCCTTCGACCGCCTCAGCCTGGCCACCGTGACGCCGCGCCCTACGCTCGCGGTGGTGTCGGGCCTCTACGAGCTGTTCCCCGACAACGAGATGGTGCGGCGCTCGCTCGCGGGCGTGGGCGATGCGGTGGAAGACCGCGGCTACCTCGTATACACCGGCCAGCCCTGGCATCCGCAGCTCGAGATGATTGCGCGCGCACTCACCAGCCATCGCCAGGGCGAAGCCTGGGTGATGCGCCGCCGCACGCAGGCCGAGATGGACCAGCTGGTGGAGGAAGCGGGCTTCCGCAAGATCGACCAGCGCATCGACGAGTGGGGCATCTTCACCGTCTCGCTCGCGGTGAGGGTCGGGTGAGCCCGAGGCTGCGCGCCAGATGAAACCCCGGCTCGCACAACGGCCCTGGAAGCGCGCCACCGCCTGGCTCGTGTTCCTGGGGCCGTTGTTCTATGCGACCTACGGCCTGGCCAACTGGTGGGCCACCACGCGCGCGCAGGTGCCCTCGATGGCCTTCGAATGGGAGCGGCAGCTGCCCTTCTGGGCCTGGACGATCTTTCCGTACTGGACGATCAACGTCTTCTACGCGCTCTCGCTGTTCCTTGCGCGCAGCAGGCACACGCTCGACCGGCATGCCCTGCGGCTCGTGAGCGCAACACTCATCGCCTGCACCTGCTTCGTGATCTGGCCGCTGCATTTCAGCTTCGGGCAGCCGGCGGTCGAGGGCGCGCCGGCCTTCCTGTTCAACGCGCTGCGCGGCTTCGACCAGCCCTACAACCAGGCGCCGTCGCTGCACATCGCGCTGGCGGTGATCCTTTGGGATTGGTACCGGCAGTTCCTGCGCGCCGCGTGGGCCAGGCTGGTGCTGCATGTGTGGGCGTTCGCGATCTGTGCCTCGGTGCTCACGACTTGGCAGCACCATTTCATCGACATTCCGACCGGCGCGCTGCTCGGACTGTTCTGCGTCTGGCTATGGCCGCTGGAGCGCACGGTTTCGATGCCGCGCGCCTGGCGCTGCACACGCGATGCGCAGCGCTGGAAGCTCGCGGGCTTCTACGCCGTGGGCACCGCGCTGTTCCTCGCGGTGGCCACGCAGTTGGGCGGCGCTGCGCTGTGGCTCGCGTGGCCTTCGGCCTCGCTGGCGCTGGTGGCACTCAACTACATCGGCTTTGGCGCGCGCGGCTTCCAGATGAACGGCCGGGGCCGCATGGGCTGGGCGGCGCGCTGGCTGCTCGCGCCCTATCGCCTGGGCGCGGCCGTCAACGCATGGCTCTGGACGCGCAGGCTGCCGGCTTTCGTCGAAGTGGTGCCGGGCCTCTTGCTCGGCCGGCGGCCCACGCGCGCCGAATGGATTGCCGCCGGCCGGCCCCGTCTCGTGAGCCTGTGCGCCGAGCTGCAGGTGCCGGCCGGCGTGCCGCACGCGCGCTGCGTGCCGATGCTCGACCTGACCGTGCCGCCGACCGTGCGGCTGCAGCGCGCGGCCGCGGTCATCGAGGGTCAGCGCCGCAACGCCGACGGCGCGCCTGTATGGGTCTGCTGCGCGCTGGGCTTTTCGCGCAGCGCCGCCGCCGTGATCGCCTGGCTGGGCCGCTACGGTGCGGTGGGCGGACTGGCGCAGGCCGAGGCTGCCGTGCGCCTTGCGCGTCCGCAGATCGTGCTGCGGCATGCGTGGCGGATGTCGCTCGAGCCATTGGGCACCGCCGCTTCGGGAGCACCACCCCATGACTGACAACGAACGCGCCACCTGCGCCTCGCTGGCCGCGTTGCTGCGCGCCGCGGCGGTGCTGGCGGTGTGGGGCTTCGCGCTCACGTGCATTGCGGCGCTGGTGCTCGCGCTCACACTGCGCTCGCTGTCGAGCACGGCCGCGATGGGGTTTGGCGCGGTGCTGGTGCTGGGTGCGCTCGAGCGCTATTTCGCATTCAGGCTGCGCTTCGACCAGGCGCTGTTCGCCGACCTGGCGCGCAGCGCCATCGCATCGCTGGACGCGCTCGACACCGCGCTCGACCGGCTCGGTCTGCGCAATGCGGAGGCGTCGAAGGCCCTGCGCCCGCTCGAGGATCGCGTGCAGGGCACCCGCCAGCTCCTGCAGCGGCATGCCATCGTGGTCGCCTGCCAGAGCGCGATGTTCCTTCTTGCCTTGATGACACAGGACCTCTCTTGACCGAAGAAGACGACAACAAAAAAGACCACCGCCCCGAAAGCACGGTGCTGCGCCGCGCGCTGGCCGTGGTCGCGGGCAAGCTGATCATCGGTGCGGCCGGCCTGTTGACCGGCGTGCGCGCCATCTGGAGCGGCACCACGCCCAAGGCCGAGCAGACGCTCTACTTCGCCAACCACACGAGCCACGGCGACTTCGTGCTGTTGTGGGCCACGCTGCCGCCGGACCTGCGCGCGCTCACGCGGCCGGTGGCCGGGCAGGACTACTGGAACGCCTCGAAGCTGCGCCAGTTCATCGGTGCCGACGTGTTCAACGCACTGATGATCCGGCGCGACGGCTCGGGCCAGGGCGAGAACCCGGTCGAGCAGATGAAGGAGGCGCTGGACGGCGGCGACTCGCTCATCATGTTCCCCGAGGGCACGCGCAACACCGGCGACGAGATCCTGCTGCCGCTCAAGAGCGGCCTCTTCCACCTGGCGCGCGCCTGCCCCAATGTGCGGCTGGTGCCGGTGTGGATCGAGAATCTCAAGCGCGTGCTGCCCAAGGGCACGCTGGTGCCGATTCCGCTGGCCTGCACGGTGCGCTACGGCACGCCGATCCGGCTCGAAGAAGGCGAAGACAAGAATGCCTTCATCGCCCGCGCGCGCGCCGCCATGCTCGACCTGCGCCCCGAATACGACCGCGAAACATGAACCACCCCCAGTCTTCGCGCACTTCGTGTCGCTTCGCCAACCCCCTCGCCGGGGGCAACACCAGCGGCCCGGCAAAGCCGGTTTCGCGGTGTTCCGCGAACAGTTCAGACGAAACGTCCATATGAACATCTCCCCTTCCACCCAGACCACGCTGCAACTGTTCGGCGGCGTGGCCGGCGTGCTGATCCTCGCCTCGGCCATCGGCGCGCTGCTCAAGTGGCGCGTGGCGGCGGGGCAGCCGAACTCGGTGATCGACAACCTCAATGCGCGCGTCAACGCATGGTGGGTGATGGTGGCGGTGATCGGCCTGGCCTTTGCGTTCGGCAAGGGCGGCGTGATCGTGCTGTTCTACCTGATCTCGTTCTATGCGCTGCGCGAGTTCATCAGCCTGGCCTACACGCGGCGCGGCGACCATCATGCGATTGTGGCCGCCTTCTACATCGGGCTGCCGGTGCAGTATTTCCTGGTGTGGATCGACTGGTACGGGCTCTATTCGATCTTCATTCCGGTCTACGCCTTTCTGGTGCTGCCGATCCTCGCGGCCGTGGGCGGCGACACGCAGCGCTTCCTGGAGCGCACCTCGAAGATCCAATGGGGACTGATGGTGTGCGTGTTCTGCATCAGCCACGTGCCCGCGCTGCTCACACTGCAGATCCCCGGTTTCGAGGGCCGCAACCTGCTGCTGATCGCGTTTCTCGTGATCGTGGTGCAGGGCAGCGACGTGCTGCAGTACGTGTGGGGCAAGCTCTTCGGCAAGCGCAAGGTGGCGCCCGAGCTCTCGCCCTCCAAGACCTGGGAAGGCCTGGTCGGCGGCGTGGCCAGCGCCACGGCGCTGGGCGCCGCGCTCTACTGGGCCACGCCGTTCAACCCGTGGCAGGCCGCGCTGATGGCGCTCACCATCTGCCTCATGGGATTCTTCGGCGGACTCGTGATGTCGGCCATCAAGCGCGACCGCGGCGTGAAGGACTGGGGCTCGATGATCGAGGGCCACGGCGGCATGCTCGACCGGCTCGACTCGGTGATCTTCGCGGCGCCGATCTACTTCCACGCATTGCGCTACTGGTGGGTGCCATGAGCACAGGCAGCAGCACGCGCACGAGAAAGCCCGCAGCCGCCGAGCAGCGCGTTCCGCACGACACGCCCATCGAATGCAGCAGCGCCGCCGCATGGGAGCGCTGGCTCAAGCGCCACCATGCCACTGCCGCCGGCGTGTGGCTGCGCATCGCGAAGAAGGGCAGCGGCATCGCCTCCATCGACCACCCCGCGGCGCTTGAAGAGGCGCTGTGCTGGGGCTGGATCGATGGCCAGCGCAAGGGCGAGGATGCGCAGTATTTCCTGCAGCGCTTCACCCCGCGCACGCCGCGCAGCACCTGGTCGAAGATCAACCGCGACAAGGCCCTGGAGCTGATCGACCAAGGCCGCATGCAGCCCGCCGGCCTGGCCGAAGTGGAGCGCGCCCGAGCCGACGGCCGCTGGCATGCGGCCTACGATGCCCAGAGCGTCGCCACCGTGCCGCCTGACCTGCAGGCCGCGCTCGACGCCAACCCCAAGGCCGCCGCCTTCTTCGCCACGCTCGATTCGCGCAACCGCTATGCGGTGCTGTTCCGCACGCAGGGCGCGAAAAAGCCCGAGACGCGGGCGAAGCGCATTGCGCAGTTCGTGGAAATGCTCGCGAAGGGCGAGAAGATCCACCCCTGAGCGGGTCCGGCGCCTTATTTCGCCAACGCCTTCAGCGCCAGCTTGATCCCCTCGCTCACCGTCGCGTCCTTGGGCAGCGCCTTGAGCGCCAGCGCGGCCTCCTTGTCGCTGTAGCCCAGCGCGACCAGCGCCTGCAGGATGTCGGCCTGCGCGTCGGTGGCCGCATGCGCGGGCAGGCCGATGTCGGCGCCCAGCTTGCCCTTGAGTTCGAGCAGCAGCCGCTCGGCGGTCTTCTTGCCGATGCCCGGGATCTTCACCAGCCGGCCGAGCTCCTGCGTCGTGATCGCCTGCGACAGCTCGCCCACGCTCATGCCCGACAGCAGGCCGAGCGCGGTGCGCGGGCCCACGCCGGTGATCTTGATGAGTTGCCGAAAGGCCGCACGCTCCTCGGCGGTGCCGAAACCGTAGAGAATCTGCGCGTCCTCGCGCACCACGAAGTGCGTGAGCAGCGAAACGCGCTCTCCGGTGCCGGGCAGGTTGTAGAACGTGCTCATCGGCACATCGACCTCGTAACCGACGCCGTTGCAGTCCACCACCACCTGCGGTGGGTTGCGTTCGGCCAGGATGCCGGTGAGTTTGCCTATCATTGGCCCACCCCCGTTGCTTGCTCACTTCGTGTAGCCGCCTCCCCCCTCAAGGGGGCAACACCGGCGGCCCGGCAAAGCCGGTTCCGCGGTGTTCCCCGCTTTGGATTGCGTTTTTTCGAGCATGGCTGGTCTTGCATAGGGCTGCCAAAAAGATGGAAATGGATACCGCGTGATTCTGCGACACACCTTTACCCCGCCCAACAACTCGCGCCTGGGCCACCTGTGCGGCCCGCTGGACGCGCACCTGCGCCGCATCGAGGAGGCGCTGGGCGTGAAGATCGCGCACCGCCACGAGCAGTTCAAGGTCGATGGGCCCAAGGCCTCCGCGCAGCGCGCAATGGACGTGCTGCAGGCGCTGTACGAGATCGCTCAGCGCCCGATCGATCCGGCCGTGGTGCAGCTCACGCTCGCGGGCGACGGCTCGATGAGCGACGAGGACGCGGCCCTGCTCGTCACCCGCCGCGCCGACCTGCGCGCGCGCACGCCCACGCAGGCGCTGTACCTCGACAACATCGCCAAGCACGACATCACCTTCGGCATCGGCCCGGCCGGCACCGGCAAGACCTATCTGGCCGTGGCCTGCGCGGTCGATGCGCTCGAGCGTGCCGCGGTGCAGCGCATCGTGCTCACGCGCCCGGCTGTGGAAGCGGGCGAGCGGCTCGGCTTCCTCCCGGGCGACCTGACGCAGAAGGTCGACCCCTACCTGCGCCCGCTGTACGACGCGCTCTACGACCTCATGGGCTTCGAGAAGGTGCAGAAGGCCTTCGAACGCAATGCGCTCGAGATCGCACCGCTGGCCTTCATGCGCGGACGCACGCTGAACAACGCCTTCGTCATCCTCGACGAAGCGCAGAACACCACGGTCGAGCAGATGAAGATGTTCCTCACGCGCATCGGCTTCGGCGCCAAGGCGGTGGTAACCGGCGACGTGAGCCAGATCGACCTGCCCAAGCAGCAGCTGAGCGGGCTGATCGATGCCGAGCGCGTGCTCAGGCGCGTGAACGGCATTTCGATCACGCACTTCACCAGCGCCGACGTGGTGCGGCATCCGCTGGTGGCCAAGATCGTCGATGCCTACGACGGGCAACGCAAGCGCGCCGGAGCGCATTGAAATGGCGCTGCCCGCACTTTCCCTTTCGCTGCAGTTTGCGCGCTTCAAGGGCGTCGAACGGCACCGCGCCGCGCTGCCGCGCCACGGCGTCACACGCTGGATCCGCCATGCGCTCGAGATCGACGGCGAGATCACGGTGCGCATCGTCGATGCCGAGGAAGGCCAGCGCCTGAACCGCGAGTTCCGCGGCAAGGACTACGCCACCAACGTGCTGACCTTCGACTACACCCAGAGTCCGATGGTGATGGCCGACCTGGTGCTGTGCGCGCCGGTGGTCGCGAGCGAGGCGAAGGAACAGCGCAAGACCCTGGCCGCCCACTACGCGCACCTGCTGGTCCACGGCACGCTGCACGCGCAGGGCTGGGACCACGAGACCGGCGAGGCCGACGCCGAGGCCATGGAAGCGCGCGAGATCGAGATCCTCGCGGGCCTCGGCATCCGCAATCCGTACGGCCGCTGAGGCCCGCGCGCGGCGCTACGCCATCTGCAGCGGGATGGTGACCGGCCCGTCGTTGACCAGGTGAACCTGCATGTCGGCGCCGAACTCCCCGGTGGCCACCACCGGATGCGCGGCGCGGGCCCGGTCCACGAAATAGTCGTAGAGCCGCCGCCCCTCGTCGGGCGCCGCCGCCTGCGTGAAGCTGGGCCGGTTGCCGCCGCTCACGTCGGCGGCCAGCGTGAACTGGCTCACCACGAGCAGGCCGCCGCCGATGTCCTGCACGCTGCGGTTCATCTTGCCCGCCTCGTCCGAAAAGATGCGCAGCTTCAAGAGCTTGGCCAGCATGCGGTCGGCCATCGCATCGGCATCGCCGCGCTCGGCGCACAGCAGCACGAGCAGGCCGGCGCCAATGGCGCCGACAGTCTGCCCGGCGATGTCGACACGCGCGCTGGCCACGCGCTGCACGACGGCTTTCATACCGCTTCTTCCTCGATCCGCGGGCCGCGGGCTTCCATGCCCAGGGGCAGCAGCTGGATGGTCACGCGCAGGCCCGGCACGGCGTCCATCAGCGCCTGTTCCAGTTCGTCGCGCATCGCGGCGGCATGCTGCAGCGTCCACTCGCCGGGCACATGCATGTGCAGGTCGGCGAAGCGGCGCTGACCTGCGCGCCGCGTCACCATGTCGTCGAAGCGCATGCGCGTGCCTTCCGGCATGCGTGCGGCAAACTGGTCGAGCGTGGTGCGCAGCGTGGCAATGGTTTCGGCGTCGAGGGCCTCGTCCATCAGCCCCTGCGACGAGCGCCATACCAGCCTGACGCCTTCGCGCACGATGTTGAGCGCCACGCCAATGGCCAGCACCGGATCGAGCCAGAGCCAGCCGCTGAAGTGCACGGCCACGATGCCGACCACCACCCCGGCCGAGGTCCACACGTCGGTCATCAGGTGCCGCGCATCGGCTTCGAGCGCAATCGAGCGGTGCGTTCGCGCGGCGCGGAACAGCGCAAAAGCCAGGGCCGCGTTGAAGCCCGAACTGACCACCGAGAGCCCGAGCCCCCAGCCCAGCTGCTCCAGCGGCTGCGGCGCAAGCAGCCGCTGCACCGAGACCCAGAGGATGGCGGCGGCGGCGCCGACGATCAGGATGCCCTCGAAGCCCGACGAAAAGTACTCGGCCTTGTGGTGGCCGTAGGGATGGTCCTCGTCGGCCGGCCGCGAGGCGATGGTCACCATGCCCAGTGCAAACATCGCGCTCGCAAGGTTGACGAAGGACTCCATCGCATCGGAGATCAAGCCCATCGAGTTGGTCACATAGCCCGCCAGGCCCTTGAGCAGGATGGTGACGAGCGCAACCGCCACGGAAACACGAAGCAGCGTCTTGGGCGTGAAAGTCATGCAGGGAAGGCGTAGGCGATAAAAGTCGGCAAGAATGCGGCAAAGGTCCGCATCCGCGATCGAATTATCGAGCGCGGCCTCCATCTGCCGACTCCATGTATTTAATATTTGTGGCACCGCGAGACATTCGCAGAAGAGTGATGATGAAAAAATTCCTGATCGCCGTGGGAGGCTTCGCCTTCTGGGGCGCAGCGGCGTTGGCTCAAGCGCAGGCGCCTTCGCGTCCTGCGGGCGCCATCCCCGCTGCGGAACCCCAGGCGGGGTTCGTGAAATCGGTGCGGGGCAACGTGCAGCTGCTCAGCACCGCCGGCACGCTCCGCGCAGCCAACGCAGGCGATGCGCTGGCTGCCGTGGACCGCATCGTGACCGGTCCCGACTCATCCGCCTCGGTGGTCCTGCGCGACGACACGACGCTGGTGGTCGGGCCTTCGTCGCGGCTGGACCTGAAGGAATTCCACTTCAATGCCACCACGCACGAAGGCGGCGTGCTCGTCTCGCTGCTGCGCGGCTCCATGCGCATGATCACCGGCCTGATCGGCAAGACCAATCCCGACGCGATACGGGTGGAGACGCAAACCGCCACCATCGGCATCCGCGGAACCGACTTCATCGTGCAGACCGACGGGCAGCCATGAGGAAGGCGACGACGAATCGGAGCCTTCTTTCCATTGCCGCACTGGCCGCGGCACTGCTGGCCGCATGTTCGGCGCCAGGCACCCGCGTGGTGCTGCTGCCGCAGGCGGACGACAAGCCTTCCGCCGTGATCGTGCGCGCGAAGGACGGCGAGGAAGTCCTTTCCAGGCCCTACCAGCGTGCAACCGCCGCCATCGGCGCCTCCGGTGCGCCGGTGGTCGACCAGGCCGACCCGGCCAAGGTGCAAGCGGACCACAAGGTCCTGTTCGACATGCGGCCGCCGGCGCCGCAGCGCTACACCGTGTATTTCGAGGTTGGCGGCACCACGCTCACGCCCGCGTCGCAGCAGGTCATGAACGAGGCGCTGATTGCCGCGCAAACCCGCAGCGGCAGCGATATCGTGGTGACCGGGCACACCGACACCAAGGGCGCGCTCGAGCAGAACGACATGCTCTCGCAGCGGCGCGCGCAGGAAGTGGTGCAGCTCTTCATCGAACGGCAGTTCCCGGCCAGGCGCATCGAGGCCGTGGGGCGCGGCGAGCGCGAGCTCGCGGTACCCACCGCGGATGAAGTGGACGAGCCGCGCAACCGGCGCGTCACCATCGAAGTCCGCTGACGGCCAGGCGCGCGGCGCTCGCCGCGCTGCCGCCCCCCTCAGCCGAGGGTCACGCGCGCGAACTTGCGCTTGCCGACCTGCACCACGTAGCGGCCCGCGGGCAGCTTGAGCGCCTTGTCGCTGACCACCACGGAGTCGACGCGCACGCCGCCGCCATCGATCAGCCGATTGCCTTCGGAGGCCGAGGGCGCAAGGCCGGCCTGCTTGAGCAGCTGCGCAATGCCCAGTGGCGCTCCGGCCAGCGACAGCTCGGGAATGTCGTCGGGCACGCCGCCCTTGCTGCGGTTGATGAAATCCTGTTCCGCCGCCTCGGCCGCCGCCGCGCTGTGGAAGCGCGCGGTGATTTCCTTGGCCAGCGCCACCTTCGCATCCTTGGGGTTGCGGCCGGCCGCGATCTCGGCCTTGAGCGCCTCGATCTGCGCGAGCGACTGGAAGCTCAGCAGCGTGTACCAGCGCCACATCAGCTCGTCGGAGATCGACAGCACCTTGGCGAACATGGTGTTGGCGTCCTCGCTGATGCCGATGTAGTTGTTCTTGCTCTTGGACATCTTCTCGACGCCATCGAGCCCTTCCAGCAGCGGCATAGTGAGTATGCACTGCGGTTCCTGGCCGTATTCCTGCTGGAGATGCCGGCCGACGAGCAGGTTGAACTTCTGGTCGGTGCCGCCCAGCTCGAGGTCGCTCTTCAAGGCCACCGAGTCGTAGCCCTGCATCAGCGGGTAGAGGAATTCGTGCACCGAGATCGACTGGCCGGCCTTGAAGCGCTTGTTGAAGTCGTCGCGCTCCATCATCCGCGCCACGGTGTACTTGGCGGCCAGCTGGATCATGCCGCGGGCGCCCAGCGGGTCGCTCCACTCGGAGTTGTAGCGGATTTCGGTTTTTTCGGGGTCCAGCACCAGGCTGGCCTGCCGGTAGTAGGTCTGGGCGTTGGCTTCGATCTGCTCCCGGGTGAGCGGCGGTCGGGTGCTGTTGCGGCCCGAGGGGTCGCCGATGGTGGTCGTGAAGTCGCCGATCAGGAAGATGACCCGGTGCCCCAGATCCTGCAGCTGCCGCATCTTGTTGAGCACCACGGTGTGGCCGATGTGGATGTCGGGAGCGGTCGGATCGAGCCCCAGTTTGATGCGCAGCGGCGTCCCAGTGGCTTCCGAGCGCTGCAGCTTGCGCACCCATTCATCCTGCGGCAGCAGCTCGTCGGTGCCCCGGAGCGATATTTCGAGCGCTCGTCTTACACCATCCGAGAGGCTTGTGGATGTAACAGATTCGGCATTCATAGGCTTTTTTAGCTGATTTTCAGGTTGCCGAAGCTATACTCAGCCCGACTTTTCTAGCGCCGAATTCTAAGCGGCGCTTTTTCCGCACCGCCCTGCCGCCCTGTCCGTCCTGGGCTTTGCAGCGCGGATTTGCAGAACCTGAGCTGGAATTCATAGTTTGATCAACGGCATTCTCGCCGCCGAGGAGCTTTTGGCTTCTCGCGTGGCCTATACGTTCCGGACCTATCCCAAGCAGATCACCGCAGCCATCGCGGCTGCCTTGCTGAGCGCCGGAACCCTGGCAGTGGCCTCCCTGGGCCCCGACGCCTCCGACCTCCCGGTGCAGCAGATCCTCGAAGCGACCGCTCCGCTGTCTTTCGCCGAACAGAGCGAATCGCTGGAAAACTTCAGCTTCACGCTGTTTCGCACCGACATCACGCGCTCCAGCGACACGGCCGAGGCCCTGCTGAAGCGCCTGGGCATTTCCGACCCTGCCGCCACCGCCTTCGTGCGCGGCAGCAGCGAGGCCCGCAACGCCCTGTTCGCCCGCGCCGGGCGCACCGTCACGGCCGAAGCCACGCAGGAAAACCAGCTCAAGAAGCTGAGCGCCCGCTGGATTCCCGATGGCGACGGCGGCTTCAAGCGTTTCGTCATCGAGCGCACGCCGGTCGGCTTCGTGGCGCTCACCGAGCGCGACACGCTGACGCCGGGCACGCGCCTGGCCAGCGGCGTCATCCGCACCTCGCTGTTCGCCGCCACCGACGACTCCCGCGTGCCCGACGCGGTGGCCAGCCAGCTGGCCGACATCTTTGCGGGCGACGTCGACGTGCGCGCGCTGCGCAAGGGCGACCGCTTCGCCGTGGTCTACGAAACCTTCGAGGCCGACGGCCAGGCGCTGCGCAGCGGCCGCGTGCTCTCGGCCGAGTTCGAGAGCGGCGGCAAGGTGCACCAGGCCGTCTGGTTCCAGCCCCCGGGCCAAAAGGGCAGCTATTACCGCCCGAATGGCGATAGCCTGCGCAAGGCCTACCTGAGCTCGCCGGTCGAGTTCTCGCGCGTGTCGAGCGGCTTCGCGATGCGCATGCATCCGATCCTCAACAGCTGGCGCCAGCACAACGGCATCGACTTCGCGGCCCCCACGGGCACCGCGGTGCGCAGCGTCGGCGACGGCACGGTCGATTTCGCCGGCACCCAGAACGGCTACGGCAACATCGTCATCATCAAGCACCGCAACAACCAGCAGACGGCCTACGCCCACCTGAGCCGCATCAACGTCAAGGCCGGCGAAAGCATCACCCAGGGCCAGACGATCGGCGCCGTGGGTTCCACCGGTTGGGCCACGGGCCCTCACCTGCACTTCGAGTTCCGCGTGAACGGCGAGTACCAGGACCCGACCTCCATCGCCCAGGAGGGCGGCGCCCCCATCACTGCGTCCCTGCGCCCGGCCTTCGAGCGCATTGCAGTCGGCGCACGCACCGAGCTGGCGGCCGCGTTCTCGGTCATCCAGGCCAGCGCGGACTGAGCCCCGGCGCGGCTCGCCTTCCCATCGAGATGGCCGCCGAACTGTTCATCGGCCTGATGTCGGGCACCTCGCTCGACGGGGTCGATGGCGTGCTGGCCGATTTCGCGAATGGCCGCATCGCCGTGCGGGCCTATGCCACGGCGCCTTTTCCCGCCGCCTTGCGCGCCGAGCTGATGGCGCTCAACAGCCCCGGCGACAACGAACTCCATCGTGCCGCGCTGGCCGGCAATGGCCTGGCCCGCATCTATGCTGGCGTCGCCAGCCAGCTGCTGGCGGACAGCGGCACTCCTGCCAGCCAGGTGACGGCCCTCGGCGCGCACGGGCAGACGGTGCGCCATCGGCCCACCGAGTTCGACGGCGTCGGCTACACCCTGCAGATCAACAACCCCTCGCTGCTGGCCGAGCTGACCGGCATCGACGTGGTCGCGGATTTCCGAAGCCGCGACCTGGCCGCGGGTGGACAGGGCGCGCCGCTGGTGCCCGCCTTCCACCGTGCGCTGTTCGCACGCGCTGGCGAACCCGTGGCGGTGCTGAATATCGGCGGCATTTCCAACCTGAGCCTGCTGCCCGCGGCCGACGCGCCGGGAGAGCCGGCGGTGCTGGGCTTCGACTGCGGCCCCGGCAATGCCCTGATGGATCACTGGAGCCAGCTCCATACCGGCCAGCCCTTCGACCGCGGCGGGCAATGGGCCGCCAGTGGACGGGTGCTGCCCGACCTGCTCGCGCGGCTGCAGGCCGATCCGTATTTTGCGAAGGCGCCTCCCAAGAGCACCGGGCGCGACCTGTTCAATCCCGCGTGGCTTTCGGCCCGCCTGGGCCCGGCTGCCGGCGCGGCGCCCGCCGACGTGCAGGCCACCCTGACCGAGTTTACCGCCAGCGTATGCGCAGCGGACGTTTTTCGCTACGGAAACGATAGCAAACTGCTGATCGTCTGCGGTGGCGGGGCGCTGAACGATCATCTGCTCGAGCGCCTGCGCGCGCATTTGCCCGGCGTGGAAGTGGCCGCCTCCACGGCACATGGCCTGCCCCCGCTGCAGGTCGAGGCCGCGGCCTTTGCCTGGCTGGCCCGCAGCACGGTACGCCGCGAAGCCGGCAACCTGGCCAGCGTGACCGGCGCAAGAGGCGGCCGCGTGCTCGGGGCGATCTACCCCGCCTGACCGGTCGGCCCGCCGAGGCTCATTGGCGTTCATGGCCGTTGCAGCGGGCAGCAAAAAGCCGCCCGAAGGCGGCTTTCTTCTAAAGATCGAATGCTGGGCCGGGCATCAAGCCGAGAAGCTCGATCCGCAGCCGCAGGTGCTGGTGGCGTTCGGGTTCTTGATCACGAACTGGGCGCCCTGCAGGTCTTCCTTGTAGTCGATCTCGGCGCCGACCAGGTACTGGTAGCTCATGGCGTCGATCAGCAGCGACACGCCGTTCTTGGTCATGGTGGTGTCGTCTTCATTGGTGATTTCATCGAAGGTGAAACCATACTGGAAGCCCGAGCACCCACCGCCCTGCACGAACACGCGCAGCTTGAGATCGGGATTGCCCTCTTCGGCGATCAGGTCGGCCACCTTGGCAGCCGCGCTGTCGGTGAAGACGATCGGTTCGGGCATCTGGGTCTGGATGTTTTCGGCAACAGCGCTCATGTGGGATAACTCCTGGAGGGCCGGACATGCGGCCAATGGACCAATGCTACTGCAATGCCGCATTCTTGGTTGGCAGTTGGCGGCGAGCACCCAATGCAAGTGGGGTCGAACACACGTCCGCCAGCCGCGGCAATGAAAAAGCCGCCCGAAGGCGGCTCTTGTCCGTAGCGAACAGTATCAGCGCTTGCTGAACTGCTTGCGGCGGCGTGCAGAGTGCAGACCGACCTTCTTACGCTCGACTTCACGTGCATCGCGCGTGACGTAGCCGGCCTGGCTCAGCACCGGCTTGAGGCTTGCGTCGTAGTCGATCAGCGCACGGGTGATGCCGTGGCGCGTTGCGCCGGCCTGGCCCGATTCACCGCCGCCGTTGACGTTGACCATGACATCGAATGCTTCGAGGTTGTTGGTCAGCACCAGGGGCTGCTTGGCAATCATGATCGAGGTTTCGCGGCCGAAGAACTCTTGGATGTCCTTGCCGTTGACCGTGATCTTGCCGGTGCCCTTTTTCAGAAACACACGGGCGACGCTCGATTTGCGACGGCCGGTGCCATTGTTCCATTCACCAATCATTCTCAAGGCTCCTTACAGTTCCAGCACTTTGGGCTGTTGGGCGGTATGCGGGTGCTCAGCACCACCGTACACCTTGAGTTTCTTGATCATCGCGTAGCCGAGCGGGCCCTTGGGCAGCATGCCCTTGACGGCCTTTTCCAGGGCGCGGCCCGGATGCTTGGCTTGCATGTCGCGGAAGTTCGTGGCCGTGATACCGCCCGGGTAGCCCGAGTGACGGTAGTAGACCTTGTCGATCGGCTTGGCGCCGGTGACACGGAGTTGCGATGCGTTGATGATGACGATGAAGTCACCGGTATCGACGTGAGGCGTGTAAATGGCCTTGTGTTTGCCGCGCAAACGGAGAGCAACTTCGCTGGCTACTCGTCCGAGGACCTTGTCGGTCGCGTCAATCACAAACCACTCGTGCGTCACGTCAGCGGGCTTGGCGCTGAACGTTTTGGTCATGAGTTTTCTCTATAAAGAGGGTTTGGCGAGCCCTTTTCCACGGTCGGCGTTCCTCTGACGGGAATCTCTTAGGTGGGGATAATTCTCCGCCGCGGGGCTACAAAAACGCTGCGAAGCCCGCGATTATACGAAGAATCGGCCAATCGGGGCAAATTCGGGCCAGCAGGCCGCCCAAGCCGTTACCATCGACCCCATGTTCAGCTACCGCCACGCCTTCCACGCCGGCAACCACGCCGACGTGCTCAAGCACACGGTGCTGATTGCCACGCTCGACCACCTGCTCGAAAAAGAAGCCGCACTGACCGTGGTCGACACCCACGCCGGCGCTGGCCTGTACCGGCTCGACGGCGACTACGCCGGCACCAGCGGCGAGGCCGCCGAGGGCGTGCTGCGCCTGCTGTCCGACAAGAAAGCAGCGGCCTCGCCGGCCCCTGCTGCAAAGTCAGCTACAAAAAAAGTAGCGCCCGAAGCCGAGGCGCCCCTGGCCGACGCGATTGCGCGCTACCTGAGCGTGATCCACGACTTCAACCCCAAGGGCGGCGCCCGCATCTATCCCGGCTCGCCGTTCATCGTGCAGCACCTGCTGCGCGACCACGACAAGCTCAAGCTGTTCGAACTGCACCCGACCGATGCCCGCACGCTGGACGCCAACATCGCGCAGCTCGAGGCGGGCCGGCAGATCGCGGTGCTGCGCGAAGACGGTTTCGGCAGCGCCACCAAGTTCCTGCCGCCGCCCTCGCGCCGCGCGCTGGTGCTGATGGACCCGAGCTACGAGATCAAGAGCGACTACGGCCGCGTGCTCGACTTCGCGGCCGAGGCGCTCAAGCGCTTTGCAACCGGCACCTATGCCATCTGGTACCCAATCATTCCGCGCCCCGAGGCGCACGACCTGCCACGCCGGCTCAAGACCCTGGCCACCAAGGCCGGCAAGCCTTGGCTGCACGCCACGCTCACGGTCAAGTCGAGCAAGCTGACCACCACGCCAACGGGCGAAACCCAGCGCCCCGGCTTGCCGGCCAGCGGCATGTTCCTGATCAACCCGCCCTACACCCTGAAGCCGCTGCTGGCTGCCGCCCTGCCCCAGCTGGTGGAACGGCTGGCCCAGGACCGGCACGCCGCCTTCTCGCTCGATACGGGCGGCTAGGCTCCATCGCTTTCCCTGCGCGGGTTATCGGCGGCGGCGCGGCCGCACATTGGCCTTGCGCGATGC
Source organism: Variovorax sp. V93 (assembly GCF_041154485.1). Taxonomy (NCBI): domain Bacteria; kingdom Pseudomonadati; phylum Pseudomonadota; class Betaproteobacteria; order Burkholderiales; family Comamonadaceae; genus Variovorax; species Variovorax sp. V93. Next base: position 4,697,298 of record NZ_AP028669.1, read on the forward strand.
GGGTGCCGCTGCGGGGGCAGACGCCGGCGCTTGGGTGTCGGCCGCCTCTATCTCGGAGCCACCGCAACGCATGCCCTCGTGGTCGATGATCGTCAGCGCGACCTGCTTGATGCCGAGCCCGATCAGCCCGATGCGCTCGGCCGCGGCACGGCTCAGGTCGATGATGCGGCCCTGCGCATAAGGCCCCCGGTCCGTGATGCGCACCAGCACCTCGCTGCCGTTGACCAGGCTGCGCACGCAGACACGGGTATTGAACGGCAGGGTCTTGTGGGCCGCCGTCATGGCCGTCATGTCGAAGCGCTCGCCGCTCGCCGTCTTGCGCTGGTGGAACTGAATGCCGTACCAGGAGGCCCCGCCGCGCTCGAAGATCTCGCGGGAGCTGCCATCGCCGGGCACGCCGTCGTCGGGCCCCAGCTCGCCGGCGCCGGACACGGCAAGGTCGTAGCGAACCGAAGGCACGTTCGATCGAGCCGGCGCCCCCGGAGGTACTGCCAATTTGCGCGGCAAGGGCAGGAGCTTGGCGTCCTTGTCGGTCTGCCCGCCCTCGGTGGCGGGAGGCATCGCACAGCCTGCCAGCGCACAGGCTGCTGCGACAAGCGCAACCCGAAACGCCGCGCGCAGCGGGCGCCCCCCTCCTGGACGCGCCCCCTTCAACCGAGGCGCTCCAATACAGCCAGCGTCGCCGTCGACTGGTTCATCGTGTAGAAGTGCAGCGCCGGTGCGCCGCCGTCGCGCAGGCGCGCGCAGAGGTCGGTCACCACGTCCAGGCCAAAGGCCCTGATGGATGCCGTGTCGTCGCCAAAGCCCTGCAGCCGCAGGCGGATCCAGCGCGGAATCTCGGCACCGCAGGCATCCGAGAAGCGCATGAGTTGCGCCGAGCTGGTGATCGGCATGATGCCCGGCACGATCGGCGTGTCGAGCCCGAGCTTGCGGACATCGTCGACAAAACGGAAATACGCCTCGGGGCTGAAGAAATACTGCGTGATCGCGGAGTCGGCGCCGGCCTTCACTTTGGTGGCGAAGGCCTGCAGGTCGGCCTCGGGCGAGCGAGCCTGCGGATGCACCTCGGGGTAGCAGGCCACCTCGATGCGGAAGTCGCGGCCGGTCTCTTCGCGGATGAAGGCCACGAGGTCGCTCGCATACAGGAACTCGCCGCCGATGCCGTAGCCGCTCGGCAGGTCGCCGCGCAGGGCGACCAGGCGCTTCACGCCCATGGCCTTGAGCTCGGCCAGCTGTTCGCGCACCGTGGCGCGCGTGGCGCCGATGCACGAGAAATGGCTCGCGGCATCGACGCCTTCGGACAGGATCTCCTGCACCGCGCCGAACGTGCCGTGGTGCGTGGAGCCGCCTGCGCCGTAGGTGACCGAGCAGAACTCGGGCTTGCGCGCATACAGCTGCTGGCGCACCGCGCGCAGCTTGACCGCCCCTTCGGGCGTCTTGGTCGGAAAGAATTCGAAGCTCAATGGAAGGCGCACCTGCGTCTCCTAAGAACCGTTCGCCTGGTCCGCGCGAACGGCGTGAATGAAAAACTCGCGGTTGCCGTCGCCGCCGGCAATGGGGCTGTCGAACCACTGCAGCACGCGCAGCTCGAGCGCCTCGCAGGCATCGCGCAGGCGCTTCTCGACCACCGCATACATCGACGCGTCGCGCACGATGCCACCCTTGCCGACCTGCCCCGGCTGCAGCTCGAACTGCGGCTTGACGAGCATCAGCAGGTGGCCGTCGTCGGCCAGGAACGGCACCACGGCCGGCAGCACCAGCGTGAGCGAGATGAACGACAGGTCGCCGACGATCAGGTCGAAGCGCAGTTCGGAAGGCTCTTCGCCCTCTTCTTCCTGCAGGTCGTCCGGCGACAGCGCACGCGCATTGACGCCCTCGATGGCCACCACGCGCTCGTCCTCGCGCAGCTTCGGATGCAGCTGCCCATGGCCGACGTCGACGCCCACCACCTTCGCCGCGCCGGCCTGCAGCAGGCAGTCGGTGAAGCCGCCGGTCGACTGGCCCACGTCGAGGCACAGCTTGCCGTCGGCGCTGACGCCGCTCGCCGCCAGCGCGCCTTCGAGCTTGAGCCCGCCGCGCGACACATAGCGCGCCTCGGCTGCATCGTCGAGCTCGACCTCGGCGGACTCGGGTACCTCGTCGCGGTTCTTCACCACCGGGCGCCACGCGTCCGCGCTGCCCGCATCGCGCCAGCGCATGCCGCCGGCAATCAGCCGCACGGCCTGCGAACGCGACGCGGCAAGGCCGCGCTCCACCAGCAATTGGTCAGCGCGCATCAGTACCGGTACGTGTCCGGCTTGTAGGGGCCGTTCTTGCTCACGCCGATGTAGGCGGCCTGCTCGTCCGTCAGCTCGGTCAGCATCGCGCCGACCTTCTTCAGGTGCAGGCGCGCGACCTTCTCGTCGAGGTGCTTGGGCAACACGTAGACCTTGCCGGCCTGGTAGGCATCGGGCTTGGTGAAGAGCTCGATCTGGGCGATGGTCTGGTTGGCGAACGACGACGACATCACGAAGCTCGGGTGGCCCGTGCCGCAGCCCAGGTTCACGAGGCGGCCCTTGGCCAGCAGGATGATCTTCTTGCCGTCGGGGAAGGTGATGTGGTCGACCTGCGGCTTGATCTCTTCCCACTCGTACTTCTCGATCGACGCGACGTCGATCTCGTTGTCGAAGTGGCCGATGTTGCAGACGATGGCCTGGTCCTTCATGGCGGCCATGTGCTCGTGGCGGATCACGTCGCGGTTGCCGGTGGTGGTCACGAAGATGTCGGCCTTGTCGGCGGCGTATTCCATGGTGACGACCTTGTAGCCTTCCATCGCGGCCTGCAGGGCGTTGATGGGGTCGATCTCGGTCACCCACACCTGCGCGCTCAAGGCGCGCAGCGCCTGGGCCGAGCCCTTGCCCACGTCGCCGTAGCCGGCCACGCAGGCCACCTTGCCGGCGATCATCACGTCGGTCGCGCGCTTGATGCCGTCCACCAGCGATTCGCGGCAGCCGTAGAGATTGTCGAACTTGCTCTTGGTGACCGAGTCGTTCACGTTGATGGCGCGGAACAGCAGCGTGCCCTTGGCGCTCATTTCGTTGAGGCGGTGCACGCCGGTGGTCGTTTCCTCGGTCACGCCGATGATCTCGGCCGACTTGCGGGTGTACCAGGTCGGATCGACCGCCAGCTTGGCCTTGATGGCGGCGTAGAGGATGCGCTCTTCCTCGCTGGTGGGCTTGGCGAGCACGCCCAGGTCCTTCTCGGCGCGCTGGCCCAGGTGCATGAGCAGCGTGGCATCGCCGCCGTCGTCCAGGATCATGTTGGGGCCTTCGCCCTGGGAACCCTTGGGCCCGAAGTCGAAGATGGCGTGCGTGTAGTCCCAGTAGTCCTTCAGCGACTCGCCCTTGATCGCGAACACCGGCGTGCCGGCGGCGGCAATCGCGGCGGCGGCGTGGTCCTGCGTCGAGAAGATGTTGCACGAGGCCCAGCGCACGGTGGCGCCGAGCGCCTGCAGCGTCTCGATCAGCACGGCCGTCTGGATCGTCATGTGCAGCGAGCCCGTGATGCGCGCGCCCTTGAGCGGCTGCGCCTTCGAGAATTCCTCGCGGATCGCCATCAGGCCGGGCATTTCGGTTTCCGCGATGCGGATTTCCTTGCGGCCCCAGGCGGCAAGGGACAGGTCGGCAATCGCCTGGTCGGCGGAGGAAACGGGGGTGGGCTTGAGAACAGCGCTCATGAGAACTCCAACAAAGCTAGTTTGAAAGGTGCCACTGCGTTCGGGGAAAAGACTCACCGCGAGAACAGCGGGTGAGCGTGGTTGCGATGTGGTCCGAGCCTCACGCCTGGCGGCGCTGCAACGCTCCTCGGAACCGCGGATTGTAGACGGGCCGCCAAGGCGAGCCAACCGCCGGGGGCATCCCACATGCCGGAAAGCGCATTTCGCATCCGGGGCGTACATTGACCTGACCCCAACGCCGGAAGTTCCACTCATGCGCTTGTCCAGACTCTCCCCCGTCCTGCTGGCCTCGGCCGCCTTTCTTCTTGTGGCCGGCGCGCCGGTCCTGGCCTCAGCGCAGGCCGCCCCCGATCCGGTGCGCATCCGCGGCACCATCGTGCGCATCGACGCCAAGGCCCTCGTGGTCCAGGACCGCGGCGGCGAGGTCGTCAGCCTGGCGCGGCCGGCCGACATGGCCGTGTCGGAGGTCTACCCGATCAAGCTGTCCGACATCAGGCAAGGCAGCTTCATCGGCACCGCCGCCATGCCGCAGGCCGACGGCACGCAAAAGGCGCTCGAGGTGGTGGTGTTCCCCGAGGCCGCGCGCGGCACGGGCGAAGGCCACCGTCCCTGGGACCTGCTGCCGCAGAGCACCATGACCAACGCCACCGTGGCCGACCTGGCCGCGGCGCCGACATCAGTGCGCGGCGGGCAGCAGCTGCGGCTGACCTACAAGGGCGGCGAGAAGACCGTCATCGTGCCGCCCGACGTGCCGGTCGTGACCTTCCGCCCCGGCACCGAAGCCCTGCTGATGCCCGGCGCCAAGGTGCTGGTCAATGCGCAGGAAAGGAACGGCGTGCCCACGGCGCTGCGCGTCACCGCCGGGCGCAACGGCTTCGCGCCGCCGATGTAGCCCAAGGGAAATCCCGCAGGCAATTCTTGCCGCTGCGGCGCCGCGGGCGGGCTGCCGCGGCGTATCGTGGCGAGGGACCGTCGGCCGTCCGGCCGGTCCTTGCCGCTCACCCGTTCTTCACCCGACACAGGAGATACCGCACCATGGCCACTGCCAAGAAAGCCGCCGCGAAGAAGACCACCGCCAGCAGCAGCACCAAGGCGGCTCCCGACGCCGCCGACATGCTCGACCCCTTGAAGAATCTCAAGGCCATGACCGACCGCCTGCAGGACCTCAACCTGACCGGCGGCGCGAGCAAGCTGCTCGAGAGCGGGCAAAAGGACCTCCAGGCGCTGATGCAGGCGAACCAGAAGTCCTACCAGGGCCTGCAGACCGTGGTGCAGCGGCAGACCGAGATGATCAAGAGCGCCATCGCCGAATGGCAGACGGCCGCCAAGGAAATGCCCGGCAAGGATGCCAAGGCCAACCTCGCCAAGCTCGACGAACTCGGCCGCCAGTCGTTCCAGCGCGCCATCGACGACATCAAGGAACTGGCCAACCTCGCGGCCAAGTCGCAGGCCGACGCGTTCGAACTGGTTCGCCAGCGGATCCAGGCCAATGTGGATGAAGTGACGAAGTTGCTGCAGCGCAAGTAATCTCGAAAGAGGAAATTAGAACCTTTGGCTGTAGCCATTTGGTATTGAGTTTCTGGGCAGCCCAATCTGCTGGCTCGCACAAGCGCAAATCTGTTGCATAAAGTCACCGACCCCGTGATGTTTCGCACGGTAAATCCCGGTGCAAATTTGGAAAAACCTTGCCTTGCTGGACAATCACGTGTCAAGACGTAACGTTCAGGGAGCAGGTATGCGCGCAGGTCTCGGGATAGGTTTGAGCACGATCATGTTGTCAGCTCTGCTGGCTGCATGTGGAGGATCAAGCGGTGGTGGTGGCAGTGGTGGATTCGCCCCAGTCGCCGCAGTGGCGGGCACCGAAACGGCAGCCCAGAGCACGCCACCGGCTCCTGCCGCCAACGCCGCCCCCGTGCTCATCGAGTCCAGGGTGCAGACGCCAGAACTCGCGGCAATCGATGTCAGCCCGTTCAAGGACCGCCCCGCGGGGGCCCGGCCGGCGCCACGGCACGTCATCCTGCCGTCGCTACCGGCAGAGAGCGCCCTTCCATTGAAGTCGGCTCCTGCAATCTTCGGCACGCCCACCAAGATCGGCGTTGCACGCCGCATTGCCGAAACAGCGAATGTCCAATCGGTGTCGAGCATGATGAGTTGGACACCGTCGGAACGAGGCGGAAAACTGGCCGCGTTGCGATTCGCTTCACCGGATGCGAAGGGTGTTCGCATCGGGCTGCGTGTCGAGAGTCTTCCCTTGGGCACCATGGTGCGCTTCTATGGAGACACGAGCAAAAAGCTGTACGAGGTGTCTGCACAGGAAATCCTCGCGACCATCCAACGCAATCTCGATGCAGGCGATTCAAGCGACAACGCGCGAATCTATTGGTCGCCCAACATGGGAGGAGAAGCGCTCACTGTCGACATCGAGGTACCGCCCAACGCCGTGCTGGATGCAGTCAAGGTGGCCGTTCCCATGCTGTCGCACGTGGCGGTCGACATCACCAAACAGGATTCGTTGCAGAAAATCGGGGAAGCAGGGTCGTGCAATCTTGACGTTACGTGTGCGTCCCAATACGACACCCTCAGCAAGTCCGTAGCGTTGATGGACTTCATCAGCGACGGAAGCAACTATGTGTGCACCGGCACGCTGCTCAACGACCGCATGTCGACGGGTACGCCCTACTTCCTGAGCGCCAACCATTGCATCTCCAACCAGACAGTTGCGTCGACTCTCTACACTTATTGGTCCTACAAGTCCGCCAGTTGCAACAGCACGCAGGTCAGTCCGGAGCTGGCCGCAATCGGTTCCGGTGCGACGCTGCTTTATGCCGGTCCGACGACCGACACCTCCTTCATGCGGCTGAATTCGCAACCGCCGGCCGGCGCGCTGTTTGCCGGATCCAGTCCCTTCGGGCCGAGCTTCTTTGAGGGGATGCGGGGTGTCTACGGAGTACATCACCCCCAAGGTGACTTCCAGAAATACAGCGAAGGCGACTATCTCGGAACCGCAGCTTGCGGGAGCTCGAACTGCAGTTCCTCAACGCAGAGCGAAGCCGAATTTCTGGCCGTGAGATGGAATCGGGGCGTCACCGAAGGCGGCAGCAGCGGCTCGGGGCTGTTCAGGAGGCTGAATGGCAAGGACTATCTCGTCGGGCAGTTGCTGGGGGGAGCGTCGTCGTGCAGCCAGCCCACGGGGTATGACTTCTACGGGCGCTTCGATCTCCCTTTCCGCGCCGCACTACACCAGTGGCTTGATGCTCCCTCAACCACGGTGCCTACGACCGTCTACCGCTTCTACAACACTCAAACGGGTGCGCACTTCTACACTTCGAGCGTGGCGGAGCGCGATCTCGTCATTACCAAGCTGCGCGGGTACAACTACGAAGGGGGTGCCTTCTTCGCGTTTGGTGCCGCAGCGTCGGGTACGAGTCCGGTTTATCGGTTCTTCAATACGCGCACCGGCGCACACCTCTATACCATTAACGAGCAGGAGCGTGCTCAGGTGCAGGCTACCTTGCCTCGGTATCAGTACGAGGGCGTGGCTTGGTATGCCAACACCTCGCAGACCGGTGGTTCTACCCCGATGTTTCGGTTCTACCAAACGAAAAACGATACTCATTTCTACACAATCAGTACTAGCGAGCGGGACAGCGTTCAACAAAATCTTCCGCTGTACAAGTACGAGGGAATTGCGTATTACGGTTGGACGGGCCTTTGATTCACGTGCCACCGCGTAACGGCAGCGTCCTGTGGATCGATGACTGCTCAATCCACAGAACTCATCGCTTCAAACGGCGTTGAGGGGGGCATCCCCGACACGAGCCCGGCGCCGACAGACGCACATCTGCGAAAATCACGGGTTCCCTGGAGTTCCCGTGTCATCCCCCTTTCTCTCCGAAACCCGCCGCCGTCGCACCTTCGCGATCATTTCCCACCCTGACGCCGGCAAGACCACGCTGACCGAGAAGCTGCTGCTTTTCTCGGGCGCGATCCAGATCGCCGGCTCGGTGAAGGCGCGCAAGGCCTCGCGCCACGCCACGTCCGACTGGATGGAAATCGAAAAGCAGCGCGGCATCTCGGTGGCGTCGTCGGTCATGCAGATGCTGTACCGCGACCACGTGATCAACCTGCTCGACACGCCCGGCCACAAGGACTTCTCGGAGGACACCTACCGCGTGCTCACGGCGGTGGACTCGGCGCTGATGGTGATCGACGCGGCCAACGGCGTGGAGGCGCAGACGCGCCGGCTGATCGAGGTCTGCCGCCAGCGCGACACGCCCATCATCACCTTCGTCAACAAGATGGACCGCGAGGTGCGCGAGCCGCTCGACATCCTCGACGAGGTGGAGCGCGAGCTCGGCATGCCCTGCGTGCCGATGACCTGGCCCGTGGGCCAGGGCAAGAGCTTCCGCGGGATCATGAACCTGCGCACGCAGGCGATGACGGTGTTCGAGTCGGGCAGCGAGCGGCTGCCGCAGGATTTCGAGACCATTCCGCTGAGCGAACGCGAGACGCTCACCAAGCGCTTCGGCGCCGACTTCGAGCACGCCATGGAAAGCATGGAACTGGCCACCGGCGCCTCACCGACCTGGGACCGCGAAGCCTTCCTGGCCGGCAAGCAGACGCCGGTGTTCTTCGGCTCCGGCGTGAACAACTTCGGCGTGATGGAAGTGCTCGACGCGCTGGTCGACCTCGCGCCGTCGCCGCAGTCGCGCACCAGCACCACGATGGTCAACCGCCAGCCCGTGGTGAAGGAGATCCAGCCCGAGGACAAGGACTTCGCGGGCGTGGTGTTCAAGGTGCAGGCCAACATGGACGCCAATCACCGCGACCGCATCGCCTTCGTGCGCATGGCCTCGGGCAAGTACACGCCGGGCATGAAGCTCAAGGTGCAGCGCACCGCCAAGGAACTGCGGCCGACCAGCGTGGTCACCTTCATGAGCCAGCGCCGAGAGGCGGTCGAAGAGGCCTATGCAGGCGACATCGTGGGCTTCACCACGCATGGCGGCGTGCAGCTGGGCGACACCATCACCGACGGCGCGAGCCTGCAGTTCACCGGCCTGCCCTTCTTCGCGCCCGAGCTGTTCATGACGGTGATCCTGAAGAACCCGCTGCGCACCAAGCAGCTGCAGCAGGGCCTGGCCCAGCTCGGCGAGGAAGGTGCCATTCAAGTGTTCCGCCCCGAGATCGGCGGGCCGATGCTGCTGGGTGCCGTCGGCCAGCTGCAGTTCGAGGTGGTGCAGCACCGCCTGAAGGCCGAGTACGACGCCGACGTGCGGCTCGAAGGCTGCCAGTACACGGGCGCGCGCTGGATCACGGCCGATTCGCCGGCCGAGCTGCGCGAATTCGTCAACGCCTATCCACAGCGCATGGCCAAGGACGCGGCCGACACGCTCGCCTTCCTGTGCACTTCGCCCTACGACGTGCGGCTCGCGCAGGAGCGCTTTCCGAAGATCCACTTCCATCCGCTGCGGGAGCACGCGGGGCTGGCGCTGCAGAACGCGGGCTGACGCAGGCTCAGCTGCCCGTCGAAGCGTAGTGGCGCAGCCCGATGCGCCATGCGCCGAATGCCGCCGCGAGGAACACGAAGCCCGCGAGCGGCGACACCATGCCCACCCAGCCCGGCGCGCCCAGCGGGTCCGGCTTGCCGAGGATCGCGAGCGCCGGGTAGTACGCCACGCAGGCCAGCGGCACGATGAAGGTCAGCACGCGGCGGAACCACTGCGCATAGAGCGCCAGCGGGTACTGCGCCGCCTGCACGCCGCCGTAGGTGAGCACGTTGGCGATCTCCAGGCTTTCGACGGTCCAGAACGACAGCGTGCCCTGCAGCACCAGGATGCCGAGGAAGAGCGCGATGCCGCCGGCCAGTGCGAACAGGAAGATGGCCACGGCGCCCGGGGTCCACGCGATGTGGGCCTGAACAGTCGCGAACGCCAGCACGCCCAGGCCCTGCAGCAGCCGGCCCAGGCGGCTGATCCGTACGTCGTGTCCCATGAGCTGCAGCGCGAGCGGCCGCGGGCGCAGCAGCAGCCGGTCGAAGGTGCCGGTGCGCAGGAACTCGGTGCCCAGCACGTCGAAGCCGCGGCCCAGCGCATCGGCAATCGCGAACATGCAGTTCACGAGGCCATAGAACAGCGCGACCTCGCCGATACCCCAGCCCTGCACCTCGCCGAAGCGATGGAACAGCGCCCAGACGGCGACGACCTCGATGCCTGTTCCGAGGAACTGGCCCAGGGTCAACAGCAAGGCGGACACAGGGTACCTGGCCTGGCCGCTGATGGAGGCGGCCATGAGGCGGAAGAAAAGGGGAAGTGCGCCCATCTTCAGTGGCCCTCGCGGCTTGTGGCGCCGTGGTTCAGGGCGCGTGCACAGGCCACCGGGTACTTCCCTCCGCGAATGTCCCCCGGGCTTCGCCCTCCTCCTTGATTTCGCTGCGGGAAGCACCCAGTGTCCTGCGCACACCGAGCGCGGTCGTGGTGCCGGTCGATCCACCGCTGTGCAGATTGCGTCGTGCCGCTCATTGCTCGTAGCAGATGTCCAGCCGGACCAGTGCGCCGCGGGCATCGATGCGGTCGGCTCGGAAGTAAAAACGGCCGCGGTAGCTGTCGAGGTGAATGGGCACGACAACCGGATCGCCCCAGCTCGTCACCGAAAAGCCGCGCTCGCAAAGCCATCGCAGCAGGGCATCCAGGCGCTGCGGGTCGGCGTCCACGCGGATGTCGGCGTCTGCAGGCGGCGTGCCTTGCGGGTCCTGCTGCCAGCGCGCGAAGCTGCCGAACAGCGTGAAGTCGTGTCCCTCTGCGCGCATGGCATCGAGCAGCGCAGCGGTGGCTTGCAGGTCGATGCGCTCGCGCTGCTTGCGAAAGACCAGCGCGTACTCGTGGCGCCGGTCGGTGCGGGCATCGGCGTCGCTGTCTTGCGCGTCGTGCGGATAGACCAGCACGCGTTCTTCTTCCATCGCAAAAAGCGAACCCAGGATGCGCGCGAGGTCGAAGGCCAGCGGCAGCACGCGATCGCCGATCCGGAGGTTCTGCACCATCGCGATGCAGGCGCCCCCCTCGCGCAATCCGGCGCGGACGCGGTGGAAGACGTTGCGCACGCCGTCGAGGTGCTGCGCATAGCTCTGGCTGGCGTAGAGCTGGGAGCTTGTCTGCGTACCGGCCCAGCGGCAACCGAAGTAGGGCACGTTCGTCAGGCAGAGGTCGAAGGGCGGGAGCGCAGCGTCTTCGAGCGCATCGCACGAGGCGTGCAGGAGCGTCGTGCCGTGTGCGAGGCCGTGGCGTTCCAGCCGCTCGCGGATGAGGTCGATGCGGCCGGCATCGACTTCGCAGCCCAAGGCCTGTCGGCCATCGAGGCGCGCCGCGAGCAGTGTCGTGCCGAAGCCGGCGAATGGATCGAACACCGTGTCGCCCGGTTGCGAGAACCGGCACACGAAGGGCCGCATCTGCTCGACCCATCCGCAATCGCGCCCGCCCATCGGGTCCCGCGCGCGCAGGTCGTCCGGCAGCCGGTAGCGCGGCGATTCATGGTCGAGCCTCAGCCAGCTGTGACCGGTCATGTGCAGGCCTGCGCGGTGCGCGTGTCGAGCAACACGTCGTGCCCGGGTTCCCAGCCGGCGCAGAGCTGGCCGTCGGCAAAGTAGACGAGCTTGTAGACATCGCCGGTGGCATGGCGCGCGTGCATGGCGCCGTAGTCGGCGCTTTCGAAGACGACCCTCAGGCCGTTCCCGGTGCGCAGGCGCAGGTTCCAGAAGTAGTAGCCCTCGGTGAGGCTTTCGAGGGCCCACCCGCGCGAGACGCCGGGGTCGTCGAGGCAGGCCGTCAGCAGCGCGTCCATCGAGACCCGCTCCGCGCGCAGGTGGCGCGCGGTGGCGTTGTCGCGATAGCCGTCGCCGAGCCGCGAGAACTCCCGGAAGACGACGGTGCCGGCGCCGCATTGCCGTGCCCACGCGAGGTACGCGGCCACGTCCGGCGGCTGCGCGACGCCGCCGCGCTGGAGGATGCACACGAGCCGCAGCGCCACCGTATCGGCGAGCCGGCGCGCGGTGCGTTCGAACACGGCGGGGTCGCCGATGGCCACCTCGGGACGGAACCGCATGATGGCCTGGTTGGCCGCGCCGTCGTGGTGATGGCGGGACAGCTCCAGCCAGCTCATCCCGAAGCCTGGCAGCGCGCGCCGCAGCACCTCGCCTTGCGGCCCGGCAAAGCCCGCGCCGTTGGTGTAGAGCACGCGGTCCTCGACCACCGGCCCCTCGCTTTCGCCCGCGGCCAGGGTGTGGAGCAGCCGAAGCATCCAGTCGGCGTCGTCGCTCGTTTCCAGGCCCGAGAGCGACCACGACAGCGGCACGCCGCGCAAGGCCCGCAGCGCGCAGGACAGGCCGTCGAAGTAGCCGGACGCCGGGCGCAGCCGGGACGCCGAGGTGCCGCCCCCGGCCTTGCGCAGGTTTTCCGAGCAGAAGCCGCAGCGTGCCGAACAAGGCTTCACGGAGGCATACGGCGTGAACGTGAGGGGCTGCGCAAGGCGCCGCTCGATGCCGCCGATCGTGTGCGTGTGCCAGCGCGCGGCTTCGTTCAGGGGCGGCGTGCGAAGGGTCACGCCGTGCACAGCGCGGCGAAGGCGCTCGAAGAGGGGGGAGCTTGCGCTGCGCGGCAGGTCGGCCACCGCGACCTGCTCCATCGCGCAGGTCGCGATCTGCGCAGCGCGGGGCACCGGCGTATCGGCTTCAGCGGGAATGGCAGGGCGCATGGCAGCGGCGGGATTGTCGCACCCGCCACCATACGGCAGCACGGCCTCCGATGGTTGGAGCGGCCCCCTGCGCACGCCAGTCACCCTAGCCACCCTGCACCTGCAGGCTGCGCATGGTGCGCCCCATCGCCACCCGCCCGAGCGCGACCAGCACGGCAATCCAGAAGCACTGCAGCCCCAGTCCACCGAGCGCATGCCAGCCGCCCAGCTGCCCGAAATACAGCCGCGCAGGAATGTCGAACAGCCCCGCCAGCGGCTGCACCAGCAGCGCGGCCTGCCAGGCGTCGGGCAGCAGCGCCAGCGGCAGCAGGTTGCCCGAGAACACGATGACCACGGGGGTGGCCACCGCACTGATGCCGCGCTCGTTGAGCGCCGCCGTGGCCGCCACGTTGAGCAGCATCACCATTGCGGTCGACAGCAGCAGGGCGAGCCCCACTGAGAGCAGGAACGCCATGCCGGCCACCGCGCTCGCGGGCAATTGCCAGGCCCACTCGCCCAGTCCCGCCAGCGGCAGCACGACCGCCGAGAAGGCTGCCATCAACGCCACGCGCGGCAACAGCCGCGCCGCGATCCAGCCGGCGCTGCGCGCGAACCACAGCGCGTAGGCATCCACCGGCCGCAACCGGTCGTAGGCCACCGCGCCGGTGCGCACGGCCTGCGCCACCTCCGGATCGCCGAGCCAGGGCAGCAGCACCAGCAGGCCTTGCGCGAGCCAGGTGTAGCTGATGGCCTGGGCGAGCGACATCGGCGACGCCGCGCCCGCGACGGCGCTGCCGCCATAGAACGCCGCGAACACCATCACCTTGATGCCGCCCCACCAGCACTGCGTTGCAAAGCCGGCGAGCGCCGCAGTGCGGTACTGCAGCATCTGCATGAAGCGCGACACGAAGGCCGCGGCATAGGGGCGAAGCAGATCGCGCGGGCTCACGCCTCGGCCGCTCCGTGCATGGCATAGAAGCGCGCGATCACGGCCTCGATGGCCAGGCCTTCGAGGCGGATGTCTTCCACCGCGTGCTCGGCCGCGATGCGCGCGATCAGCGCGGGCGCAGAGGTGACCGCGGGATCAAAGTCGAGCACCAGCGTCTGGCCGTCCCGCGCGTGCACCGTGGCGCCGGGCACCTGCCGGGGCAGCGCCGCATCCTGCGCGAAGTCGACCACCAGCCGGCGCTCGGCCATCACCTGCGCGCGCAGCGCCTCGACCGGGCTGTCGGCCAGCACGCGTCCGTGGCCGATGACGATCACGCGCTGGGCCAGGGCCTCGATGTCGTGCATGTCGTGCGTGGTCAGCAGCACGGTGGTGCCGCGCTCGCGGTTGGCGCGGCGCACGAAGTCGCGCACCGCGAGCTTCGAGGGCGCATCGAGGCCGATGGTCGGCTCGTCGAGAAACAGGATGTCGGGCTCGTGCAGCAGTGCCGCCGCGATCTCGGCGCGCATGCGCTGGCCCAGCGAGAGCTGGCGCACCGGCTGGCCGAGCACGCGCTCCAGATGCAGCAGCGCGACCAGTTCGTCGCGCGTGCGCCGATAGCGCTGCGGATCGACACGGTAGATGTCGCGCAGCAGGTCGAAGCCGTCGCCCACCGGCAGGTCCCACCACAGCTGCGTGCGCTGGCCGAAGACCACGCCGATGCGCGCCACGTGCCGCTCGCGGTCCGCGAAGGGATCGCGCCCGTCGATCTCCACGCGCCCGCCGTCGGGCCGCAGGATGCCCGAGAGAATCTTGATGGTGGTCGACTTGCCCGCGCCGTTCGGCCCGATGAAGCCCAGCAGTTCGCCGCGCTCGAGCGAGAACGACACGCCCGACAGCGCCTGCACCGTGCGCTGGCGGCGCTGCACGAGGCCGCGCAGCGCACCCATGACGCCCGGTTCGCGCTCGGAGATGCGGTAGCTCTTGAGGAGTTGGTCGACGAGGATGTGGGGCATGGAAAGCGCCGCGCCGGCGTTGGAACGCGCGGCGGGGGCGGGATGCTACACGAAACCGCCGGTACGATCACGGGCTCTGCAGAGATTGCCCGCTCCCCATGCCTTCGCCGACCTCCCTTCCGCCCTCGCCCACCCACCTGCTGCCGCTGGACCGCTGGGCCGCGCCCGTGCGCCGCGCGCTCGCGGGTGTGTTCACCGATATCGACGACACGCTCACCACCGAGGGCGCGATCACGCCCGATGCGCTGCAGGCGCTCGGCGATCTCAAGGCCGCGGGCCTTTCCATCGTGGCCATCACGGGCCGGCCCGTGGGCTGGAGCCTGCCCTTCGTCAACACCTGGCCGGTCGATGCCATCGTGGCCGAGAACGGCGCGGTGGCGCTGCTGCCCGCGGCCGAGGGCAAGATCGAAAAGCGCTATATGCAGGATGCGCCCACGCGCAGCGCCAACTTCGAGCGCATGCAGGCCGTGCTGGCGCGCATCGAGCGCGAGATCCCGGGCGCGCGGCGCGCCACCGATTCACCGGGCCGCGAGACCGACATCGCCATCGACCACAGCGAGTTCGTGCAGCTGGGCGAAGAGACCATCGCGCAGGTCGTCGCGCTGATGCGCGGCGAAGGCATGCACGCCACCGTGAGCAGCATCCACATCAACGGCTGGTACGGCGACAACGACAAGCTCGAAGGCGCGCGCTGGATCGTGCGCGAGCTCTGGGGCCGAACGCTCGACGACGAACTCGACCGCTGGGCCTACGTGGGCGACTCCACCAACGACCAGCTGATGTTCCGCACCTTCGCGAGCAGCATCGGCGTGGCGAACGTCGCGCGCTTCGTGCCGCAGCTGGAGCACCTGCCGCGCCATGTGACCGAGGGGGAACGCGGCGCGGGCTTTGCCGAGGCGGTGCGCGCGATTCTCTCGGCCCGCGCTACCCGTTGACCGGCCCGCTGCGGGCGCAGCGGCGCAGCACCGACCATTGGCGCCAGGTGCCGAAGGCCGCAATCAGCAGCAGCACGGCCGCATAGCCCTTCACCGTGTCCAGCAATCCGAGCGGCGCCACCAGGAAGCCGGCCAGCATTGCGGGCAGGCTGAACGCAAGATAGCTCACCACGAAGATGGCGGCGAACAGCTCGCCGCGCTCGTGCGAATCGGCCTGGGGTGCGAGCGTCTGCACCAGCGCCGAGAAAGAGCCGCCGAAGCCCAGTCCCGCGATCGCGGTGCCGGCAAAGAACAGCGCGAGCGATCGGGTGGCCAGCGATGCGAGCAGCAACGCCAGACCGGCCGCGATGCTGGCCGTGCCGAAGATGACCGATCGCGGCGCGCCAAGGCGGCCGAGCAGGGCGGGCGCGATCGCGCCGAAGCCCGAGAGGACCGCCACCGTGAGGCCGTTGACCACGCCGTTGTCGATGCCGAACACATGGTGCATCAGCGAGGGTGCGAGCGACAGATACAGGCCGCCCAGCGCCCACACCACGATGAACACCGGCAGGCCGCGCGCAAAGTCGGCCCGCGCCCGAACGGGAATGGACACACGCGGCACCAGCGAAGCCAGCGCACCGGCACGCGGCGTGACGGTCTCGGGCATCCACAGCACCGCGGCCGCGCCCAGTGCGAACACCGCGGCGAGCACGCCGAACACCAGCGCCACCGGCGCGGCGCTGAACTTCACCGCCATGCCCGTCAGCAGCGCTCCCGCCGCGAGCCCCGCGAGCGGCGACACGCTCGTGATCAATGCGCCCAGCCGCTTGCGCGCAGCCGGCGCGGCCTCGACCACTGCCGCGCTCAGCGCGCCGCTTGCGACGCCCGTGGCCACGCCCTGCACCACGCGCGCGGCGATCAGCCCGCCGATGCCATGCGCCAGCAGGAAGAGCCCCATCGCCAGCGCCTGCAGCACCAGCGCTGCCAGCACCACGGGCCGGCGCCCGATATGGTCCGACAGCGATCCCGCGACCAGCAGCGAGATCAGCAACGCGATCGCGTAGACGGCGAAAGCCACGGTGAGCATCGACGACGAGAAACCCCAGGCGTGCTGGAACACCACGAACAGCGGCGACGGCGCGGCAGCCGCGAAGAAGAACGCGAACAGCACCGTCGCCAGCAGCGCAAATCCGGCGGCCGCGGGCAGGCGCCACGGCTTGGCACGGGACGCGGCGGCAGTGGCAGCGGCAAGCTCAGGACAGGAGGACGGCATGGGCGAATCCTTAACGCAATTTTTTTAGCTTTTACGATTCTAGACCCGCATCCCTCCTAAAGCAAATATCTTTGCGTTAAAGTCCTTGCATGAACGATGTCGTCCTTCCGAACAAGCGTCCCGGCGGCCGCAGCGCCCAGGTGCAGGCGCTGGTGCGCACTGCGCTCGAAGAACTGGTGGCCGAACAGGGGCGCGAACGCGTGACCGTCCCGGCGGTGGCCGAGCGCGCCGGCGTCAGCGCCTCGAGCATCTACCGCCGATGGGGCGACTTGTCGGGCCTGCTGGCCGAGACGGCGGCGCACCGGCTGGACCCGAACCGGCCCCTGCCCGACACGGGCTCGCTGCGGCAGGACCTGACGGCATGGGCGCAGGAACTCATCACGCACCTTGCGCGCCCCTGCAACACCTCGCTGTTGAAAGCCGCGGCCGCACTGGCCGACGGCGGCGCCGACACCGACTGCCTGCGCAACCGCCGCAAGGAAGCGCTGAAGCTGGTCGAGCAGGCGCACGCCCGTGGCGAGCGGGCACCCGAGGCGCAGCAGGTGATCGATCACCTGATCGCGCCGATCGTGTTTCGCCTCGTGTTCGGCGGCGACCCCGTGAAGCCGGCGCTGGCGAAGCGGCTGGTGGACGAGCTGTTCGTGCTCAGTTCGTCTTGACTTCCTTCGCGAGCCCCAGCTTCTCGATCACCGCCTTCTCGCGCACCACCGTGTCCTGCGCGAACCTGGTGTAGGCCGCCGAGCTCATGTAGTTGGGCAGCATGTCGTAGCGGCCGAGCGAGGCCACATAGCTCGGCTCTTCCATTGCCTGCTTGAAGGCGTCGTGCAGTTTCTTCACCACCTCGGGCGGCGTGCCCTTGGGGGCGCCGATGCCGAAGGGCGAGTTCTGCACGATGTCGTAGCCCAGTTCCTTCAGCGTCGGCGCATCGGGGAACTTGGCCAGGCGCTTCTCGCCCCAGGTGTTGAGCACGCGCAGCTTGCCGGCCTCGACCTGCGGCGCGAAGCCGGTGCTGTCGGCGGCCGCCATCAGCTGGCCGCTGACCACCGCGAGCATCAGGTCGGCGCTGCCCTTGTAGGGCACGTGCTGCAGCTGGATGCCGGCCTTCTGTGCGATCAGTTCGGTCGTGAGATGCGGGCTCGTGAGGTTGCCGGTGGAGCCGTAGGTGAGCTTGCCGGGGTTGGCCTTGGCATAGGCGACGAAGTCGGCCCAGGTCTTGAACGGGCTGTCGGCCGGCACCACGATGCCGAAGGCATAGCCCGTGACGTTGAGCACGTAGCTGATGTCCTTGAGCGGGTCCCAGTTGATCTTGGTGGTGTAGCCGAGGCGGAACACGCCGAGCGGAATCTGCGCGACCGTGTAGCCGTCGGGCTGCGCGGTCTGCAGCGCCTGCGCGGGCAAGGTGCCGCCGGCGCCGGGCTTGTTGTCGATGATGACGGGCTGGCCGAGGATCTTGCTCGCGTTGTCGGCCAGCTGGCGCATCGTGATGTCGGTGGGCCCGCCCGCGGGGAAGGCGATGACCAGCTTGACCGGCTTGGAGGGAAAGGCCTGCGCGAGCGCCGCCAGCGGAGACAGAAGAAGCCCGCGGGCTGCGGCGAGCGTGGCGGCACGGAGAAGGGATCGGCGGGACATGGTGGCGGGTTCCTGGAACGGGAAAAAAGCAAAAGGGCGCATTGGGCCCTGCCCTTGGCGCGGCGGCAATCGGTGCTCACCCGACTGCTGTCGCCTGCGGCTCAGCCCGCGGCCTGCTGCTCGAAACCCTGCAGCACGTTGACGGCGTTGACGCCCACCTCCGCCACCGCGTAGCCGCCCTCGAACACGAACACCGTGGGCAGGCCGGCGCGCGCCAGGTCTTCGCCCATGCGCAGGTAGTCGTCGCTTTGGAGCCGGAAGCCCGCGACCGGGTCGCCTTCGAAGGTGTCGACGCCGAGCGACACCACCAGCGCGCCCGCGCGCACTTCGGCAATGCCGCCGAGCGCGGCCTTCAGCGCCGCGCGCCAGGTGGCGAAGTCCGCACCGCGCGTGAGCGGCAGGTTGTGGTTGAAGCCGAGCCCGGCGCCCGCGCCACGCTCGTCGGCATGGCCCAGGTAGTAGGGATAGTCGGTCAGCGGATCGCCATGCAGGCTCGCAAAATGCACGTCGCTGCGCTCGTAGAAGATGGCCTGCGTGCCGTTGCCGTGGTGGTAGTCCACGTCGAGCACCGCCACGCGCGCCACGCCCGCATCGCGCAGCGCCTGCGCGGCCACGGCGGCGTTGTTGACGAAGCAGTAGCCGCCGAAGAAATCGGCGCCCGCATGGTGGCCGGGCGGCCGCGTGAGCGCGAAGGCGGCGCGCTCGCCGCCAGCAACGCGCTGCGCCGCGGTCCAGGCGCAGGCGGCGCCGTGGCGCGCGGCGGCCCAGCTGCCGGCCATGAGCGGCGTGCCCGCATCGAAAGAGAACAGCCCCATGCGTGCGGGAAAGCTCTTCGGCAATACATCGGTGCGCATGCCGCGCGTGGGCCAGTACGAAGGCAGGGCATCGCGCGATGCGTTGGACGGATCGAGCGCCAACCACTCGTCCCAGGCATGGGCGATGAAGTCGAGGTAGCGCGGCGCATGCACCCTGGCCAGCAGTGCCTCGTCGAAGGCATCGGGCACCTGCAGCGGGCCGAGGCCGCGGCGCTCCAGTTCGAGTTTCACATGGTCGACGCGGGCGGGCACCTCGAAGCACGGCACCAGTTCGCCGCGGAACATCTCGACTTTGCCCTGGTGCAATGCGTGCTGGTCGTTGTAGATGGTGAGCATGCCGCGCATCATGCCGCACGCCGCAGCACCGCCCGGCGCCGGCCGGACGCGGTCAGCCCGAACAGGTCCTTCGGGTCGTCGAGTTCGGGCACCAGCGCGATCTGCTGGCCGATGCCGCGCTCCAGCGACAGCTGGTGGATGTAGCGCAGTGCCGTGTAGTCCTCCAGCGCAAAGCCGACCGAGTCGAACACCGTGACCTGCCCGGCGCTCTCGCGCCCGGGCACGCTGCCGAGCAGCACCTTCCAGAGCTCGTGCACCGGGAAGTCGGCCGGCAGCTGCTGGATCTCGCCCTCGATGCGGGTCTGGGGCTCGTATTCGACGAACACGCGCGCCAGGCGCAGCACGTCAGGGTGCAGTTCGGTCTTGCCGGGCGAATCGCCGCCCACCGCATTGATGTGCATGCCCGGCTCGATCATGCCGGGCGCGAGTACCACCGCGTGGCCCTGGTGCGCCGTGACCGTGGTCACGATGTCGGCGCCGCGCACCGCATCAGCGACCGACGGCGCGCGCACCACCTCGAGCGGCGTGCAGGCCGACAAATGGCGCACCAGCTTGTCTGTGGCGCGCGGATCGATGTCGAAGACGCGCACCTCCTCGATGCCCAGCAGCGCATGGAAGGCCAGCGCCTGGAACTCGCTCTGCGAGCCGTTGCCGATCAGCGCCATGCTGCGCACGCCGGGCCGCGCCAGCGCCTGCGCCGCCATCGCCGAGGTGGCGGCGGTGCGCAGCGCGGTGGTGAGCGTGAGCTCCGACAGCAGCACGGGGTAGCCCGTGTCGACCTCGGCCAGCACGCCAAAGGCCATGACCGTCGGCAGCCCCACGGCCGTGTTGTGCGGATGGCCGTTGACGTACTTGAAGGCGTAGGCGCCGTCGTCGGCCACCGGCATCAGCTCGATCACGCCCAGGTGCGAGTGGCTGGCCACGCGCGCCTTCTTGTCGAACTCGCGCCAGCGCATGAAGTCGTCGCGCAGCGCGTCGGCCAGGGCCTTGAGGAATTCCGGAACGCCGGTTTCGTCCACCAGGCGAACCAGGCTGTGAACATCGATGAAGCGGGTCATGGCGCGGCTCCTTGCGTAGCCCGGACGCGGCGCTTCATTCCTTTACGTGTCCACTCCACCATGGCTGATCCAGGATGCGCCTGCGCCAGGGGTTGGAGCCATTGTGCGCCTGCTTGCAGGCCGTGGCGAGCCCCCGCCGGAGCCCCGCTGGAAGCAGCTTCAGTCGTGCCTGCGCTCTTCGATGCTGCGCTCCAGGAAGCGCCAGAGCCGCTCGTCTTCGCTGAAGGCCACGTTGAAGCGCAGCCAGCCGGTGGGATGCGGGTTGACCAGGAACAGCTGGCCCGGGCCGAGCATGATGCCCTCCGCCGCGGCGCGCCGCGAGAGCTCGGCGCTATCGGCAATGTCGGGGTGCCGGGCCCACAGGTACATGCCGGCCGCGGCTTCGTGGAACAGTTCGAAGCCGAGCCCGTCCAGCCGCCGCGCGACGCTGCCCTGCGCCTGCGCGAGGCGCTCGCGCAGCGACTTGAGGTGCTTGCGCCAGCGGCCGTCGGTCACGGTGCCGAAGGCCAGCCGCTCGGTGATGTCGGACGAGGTCAGGCCCGAGACCATCTTGAGCTGCGCCAGTTCTTCGAGCAGCTCCGGCTGGGCGACCACGTAGCCGACGCGGATGTTGGGCGAGATGGTCTTCGAGTAGCTGCCCACGTAGACCACGCGGCGCAGCTGCCCCAGGCTGGCGAGCGAGGGGCGCATCGAGGCGTCCATCTCGGCATAGATGTCGTTCTCGACCAGCGTGAAGTCGTGCGCCTGCGCGAGCTGCAGCAGTTGCACGAGCTGCGGCAGCGAGGCCATCGAGCAGGTCGGGCTCTGCAGCCGGGGCTGGGTGAAGAAGGCCTTGGGCCGATGCGCCGCGAGCAGCGCCTCGAGCGCCGGCATGTCGTAGCCCGTGGGAATGCGCGGCACGCCGACGATCTCCACGCCCAGGAAGCGGAGCATGAACATCAGGTTCGGATAGCCCGGGTCGTCCACCAGCACCGAATCGCCCGGCTTGAGCAGGCGGCGCGCGACCAGGTCCAGCGCCTGGCTGGAACCCTGGGTCAGCAACACCTGGGCGGCATCGACCACGATCTGCTGCTCCGAGAGCGCCTCGGCCGTCGCCATGCGCAACGCCATGTGGCCGAAGGGCAGGCCGTAGCCGCCGATGTCGGCCCCCTCGGAGGCCAGGTGGCGCAGGCTGCGGCGCATGCCGTCCTCGAACAGCCAGTCGTGCGGCAGCCAGCCGCAGCCGGGCTTGAGCGGCAGGTTGCGGTTCTCGAAGATCTGCTGCAGGTACCAGCGGGCGTCGAAGCGCGGGTCCGGGCGGGGCGCGCTGGCCGCGCCGGCGGCGCTGTCCTCGATGCGCCGCTTGACGAAGAAGCCGGCATTGGCGCGCGAGACCAGCAGGCCCTGCGCCACCAGCCGGTCGTAGGCCTCGACCACCGTGAACACACTGACGCCATGCGCCGCGGCAAAGGCGCGGATCGACGGCAGCTTGCTGTCGGCCTTGAGCTTCTGGGCGCCGATCAGTCCGCGCAACCCTTCCACGATCTGGCTGACCAGCGGCGTCGGCTGTTCGGGGCGAAGAATGAGCATCGGGGGCGTCTGCGGCAGTCCGGCCTGCACCATATTGAGGAAAGTATGTACAGGATACAAGACCAGTACAGTCTTCCCGGCGATCACTTCCGGTGTACATGGCTGGATCGATTCGTGCGACCTAGAGTGCCGGCACTCCCTCTTCAAAGCACAGGCCGTACCCATGCAACGCGAACCCCACCTCAGCAATGCCGCCCTCATGGCCCGCCGCAATGCGGCGGTCGCCCGCGGCGTTGGCCAGGCCCATGAGATCTTCGTCAGCCGCGCCGCCAACGCGGAAGTCTGGGACGTCGAGGGGCGGCGCTACATCGACTTCGCCGGCGGCATCGCGGTGCTCAACACCGGCCACTGCCATCCGGAGATCAGCGCCGCCGTGAAGGCGCAGGTCGATCTTTATTCGCACACCTGCTTCCAGGTGCTGGCCTACGAACCCTATGTGGAACTGGCCGAGCGCCTGAACGCGCTGGCGCCGGGCGAATTCGCGAAGAAGTCGATCTTCCTGAGCACCGGCGCCGAGGCGGTCGAGAACGCGGTCAAGATCGCCCGCGCCCACACCCGGCGGCCCGGCGTCATCGCCTTCAACGGCGGCTACCACGGCCGCACGATGATGACGCTCGGCCTGACCGGCAAGGTGGCGCCCTACAAGCTCGGCTTCGGCCCGTTCCCGGGCGAGGTGTTCCATGCGCTGTACCCGAACGCGCTGCACGGCGTGAGCGTGGACGACGCCCTGCATTCGGTCGAGCTGCTGTTCAAGAACGACATCGAGCCCGAGCGCGTGGCGGCCTTCATCCTGGAGCCGGTTCAGGGCGAGGGCGGCTTCTATGTGGCGCCCAACGACTTCGTCGAGGGCCTGCGCGCGCTGGCGGATCGCCACGGCATCCTGATCATTGCCGACGAGGTGCAGACCGGCGCGGGCCGCACCGGCACCTGGTTTGCCAGCGAGCAGTGGCCGGTGGCGCCGGACCTGATCACCACCGCCAAGTCGATGGCGGGCGGCTTTCCGATCTCCGGCGTGGTGGGCCGGGCCGAGGTGATGGATGCCCCCGCGCCTGGCGGGCTGGGCGGCACCTATGCCGGCAGCCCCATCGGCTGCGCCGCGGCGCTCGCGGTGCTGAAAGTGTTCGACGACGAGCAGTTGCTGGCCCGCAGCCGGGCGCTGGGCGAGCGGCTCACCGCCGGGCTGCGCCGCATCGCGGCCGAGGTGCCGGCCATCGGCGATGTGCGGGGGCTCGGGGCCATGGTGGCCGTCGAGCTGTTCGAAGCAGGCGACACCGCGCGGCCCGATGCCGCGCTGACCCGCCAGGTGGTGGCCGAGGCGGCGCGGCGCGGGTTAATCCTGCTGTCATGCGGCACCTATGGCAATGTAATTCGCGTGCTGGTGCCGCTCACGGCATCCGACTTGCTTGTGGACGAAGGCCTGGCGCTTCTCGCGGACAGCTTCGCCGCGCTGCGCTGATCGAACGATCCTTTCCTGAAATCCTCCATGACAGCAGAACCCTTGGTGCGCTTCCAGCGCGTCCAGAAGACTTACGACGGCGAGCACCTGGTGGTGCGCCAGCTCGATCTGGACATTCACCGCGGCGAGTTCCTCAGCCTGCTCGGGCCTTCGGGGTCGGGCAAGACCACCACGCTGATGATGCTGGCGGGCTTCGAGTCGCCGACCTCGGGCGAGATCCTGCTCGACGGCAAGCCGATCACCCGCACGCCGCCGCACAAGCGCAACTTCGGCATGGTCTTCCAGAACTACGCGCTGTTTCCGCACCTGAGCGTGGGCCAGAACGTGGCCTACCCGCTCACCGTGCGCAAGGTTTCGAAAGACGAGCAGCAGCGCCGCGTGCAGCGCGCGCTCGACATGGTGCAGCTGCGCGGCATGACCGACCGCCTGCCCGGCCAGCTCTCGGGCGGCCAGCAGCAGCGCGTGGCGCTGGCGCGCGCGCTGGTGTTCGAGCCGCAGCTGGTGCTGATGGACGAGCCGCTCGGCGCGCTCGACAAGCAGCTGCGCGAGCACATGCAGCTCGAGCTCAAGGACCTGCACCGCCAGCTCGGCGTGACCTTCGTCTACGTGACGCACGACCAGGGCGAAGCGCTCACCATGAGCGACCGCGTGGCGGTGTTCAACGAAGGCGTGATCCAGCAGCTGGACACGGTCGACCGGCTCTACGAGACGCCATCCAACCGCTTCGTGGCCGGCTTCGTCGGCGACAGCACCGTGCTCAAGGGCCAGCTGGACCGCGGCGGCGAGCACGCCGAGATGAAGCTGCCCGACGGCCGCGTGCTGCGCGGGCTCAACGTCGGCGGCGCGGCCGCGGGTGCGGCCGTGGAGGCCTGCATCCGCCCCGAACGCGTGGTGCTGCACCGCCGGCCGGAGACGCAGGGCACCAACATGCTCGCCGCCGAGGTGGCGCGCGTCATCTACTACGGCGACCACCTGCGGCTCTTGTGCAGCGTCGGCGGCGGCCAGACCGAAGCCACCGTGAAGCTGCCGCTGGACGGCCTCGACGGCGCCGCTGCGCCGCGGGCCGGCGAAGCGGTGGTGCTCGAATTCCCCACCGCGCACGCGCGCATCTATGCCCCCTGATCCCGGTCCGTTGTTGTTCCCTCGTTTCCTTTCATCACCCAGGAAGATTTCCATCATGAAAAAGACATTCCTCGCCTGCATCGTCGCCGCCAGCTTCGCGCTGCCGGCCCTGGCCCAGCAGCAGCTCACCGTGGTCAACTTCGGCGGCGCCAACGCCAATGCCCAGAAGAAGGCCTATTACGAGCCCTACGAGAAGACCGGCACCAAGATCATCCCGGTCGAATACAACGGCGAACAGGCCAAGATCAAGGCCATGGTCGAAACGAAGAAGGTCACCTGGGATGTGGTCGAAGTCGAATCGCCCGACGCGGTGCGCGGCTGCGACGAGGGCCTGTTCGAGAAGCTCGACTATTCGAAGATCGGCAGCAAGGCCGACTTCCTGCCGGCCGCGGTCACCGACTGCGGCGTGGGCCTGTTCGTGTGGTCGACCGTGATGGCCTACAACGGCGAGAAGCTCAAGACCGCGCCCACCAGCTGGGCCGACTTCTGGGACGTGAAGAAGATCCCCGGCAAGCGCGGCATGCGCAAGGGCGCGCGCTACAACCTCGAGTTCGCGCTCATGGCCGACGGCGTGAAGCCGGCCGACGTGTACAAGGTGCTCGCCACCAAGGAAGGCGCCGACCGCGCGTTCAAGAAGCTCACCGAGCTGAAGCCCAACATCCAGTGGTGGGAAGCCGGTGCGCAGCCGCCACAGTTCCTGGTGGCCGGTGACGTGGTGCTGACCACGGTGTACAACGGCCGCATCGACGCGGCCAACCGCGAAGGCCGCGACCTCAAGATCTACTGGCCGGGCGGCATCTACGACCTCGACTACCTGGTGATCCCGAAGGGCGCCCCGAACAAGGAAGCCTCGCTGAAGTACATCCAGTTCACGATGCAGCCGGCCAACCAGGCGGTCTATGCACAGAGCATCGCCTACGGCCCCACCAACACCAAGGCGCTGGCCTCGCTCAGCCCCAAGGTGCTCGCCGACCTGCCGACCTCGGCGGCCAACGCCAAGGATGCGCTGCAGTTCAGCGTCGGCTTCTGGGCCGACCAGGGCGAGGCGCTCGAGAAGCGCTTCGCGTCCTGGGCCACGCAGTAAACGAGCGGCGCGAAGAAGGCCATGCACGCGGCAACGTCTGTCCCCCAGGTTTCGATGCAGGCTCCGCCCGGCGAGCTTCGGCGTGCGCTGGGGCGCGCCGAAGCCCGCCGCAAATGGCGCGCCTTTGCGCTCACGGTGCCGCTGCTGGTGTTCCTGCTGCTGACCTTGCTGGTGCCCATCGTGGCGCTGCTGCAGCGCGCGGTCGAGAACCCCGAGGTGGCCAACGCGCTGCCGCGCACCGTGCGTGCGCTCGACGGCTGGAACCGCAAGGAGGCGCCCGCGCCAGCGGCCTTTGCGGCCATAGCAGCCGATCTCGCCCAGCTGCCCGACAGCTCCGACGCGGGCGCCCTGGCGCGCCGCCTCAACACCGAGATCGCGGGCGCCCGCTCGCTGGTGATGGGCACCTTCCGGGCGCTGCCGATCGCCGGCACGCCGGAAGAAGTCAAGGCGCGCATGCTGGAGCTCGACCCGCGCTGGGGCGAGGCGCCGTACTGGCAGGCGATCGCCAAGAACGGCTCGCGCTGGACGCCCGACTACCTGCTCGCCTCGGTCGACCTGCGGCGCGACGTGGCCGGCGAGATCGAGCGCATGCCCGCCGACCAGCGCGCCTTTGCCGGCATCCTGCTGCGCACCTTCCAGATCAGCGCCGTCGTCACCTTCTTCTGCCTGCTGCTGGCCTATCCGCTGGCGTGGTGGCTGTCGACGCTGCCGGCGCGCAAGGCCAACGTGCTGATGATCCTGGTGCTGGTACCGTTCTGGACTTCCATCCTGGTGCGCGTGGCTGCCTGGATCGTGCTGCTGCAGTCCGAGGGGCTGGTCAACCGGGGCCTCATGGGCATCGGCCTGACCGACCATCCGCTGGCGCTGCTGTTCAACCGCACCGGCGTGATCATCGCGATGGTGCACATCCTGCTGCCCTTCATGATCCTGCCGCTCTACAGCGTCATGAAGAGCGTGCCGCCCACCTACCTTCGCGCAGCCGTCTCGCTGGGCAGCTCGCCGCTGGCGGCCTTCTTCCGCGTGTACGTGCCGCAGACCTATCCGGGCATCGGCGCCGGCGCGCTGCTGGTCTTCATCCTGGCGATCGGCTACTACGTGACGCCGGCGCTGCTCGGCGGCGCGGACGACCAGATGCTGAGCTACTACATCGCGCGCTACACCAACGTGGAGATCAACTGGGGCATGGCCTGCGCGCTGGGCGCCGTGCTGCTGGTCGCCACGCTGCTGCTGTATGCCGTCTACCGCCGCATCGGCAAGGCCGAGTTGAGCCTCGGCTGAGCGGCACGAAGGACCGACAAGCATGTTCAAGCTTCCCCAATTCCCGGCCTACGCCACCTTCGCCGACAAGCTCGGCTGGTGGCTGGTGCGCGCCGGCTGCGTCGCGGTGCTGGCCTTCCTGCTGGCGCCGATCCTGGTGGTGATTCCGCTGTCGTTCTCCGACAGTTCGTTCCTGGCCTATCCGATTCCCGGCTGGTCGCTGCGGTGGTATCGCAACCTCTTCGAATCGCCCGAGTGGGCGCGTGCGGCGCGCAACAGCTTCATCGTCGCGCCGGCCGCCACGGTGCTGGCCACCGTGCTGGGCACGCTGGCGGCGGTGGGGTTGTCGCGCACGAGCTTCGCCTTCAAGGGCCTGCTCATGAGCGTGCTGATCTCGCCGATGGTGGTGCCGATCGTGGTGGTGGGCGTCGCCACGTACCTCTACTTCGCACCGCTCGGGCTGGCCGACACTTACTTCGGGCTGATCGTGGTGCACGCGGCGCTGGGTGCACCTTTCGTGCTGACCACGGTGCTCGCCACGCTGGCCGGCTTCAACCAGAACCTGGTGCGCGCATCGCTGAGCCTGGGCGAGACACCGTTCAGGACTTTCATGCGCGTCACGCTGCCGGTGATTGCGCCAGGCGTGATCTCGGGCGCGTTGTTCGCCTTCGCCACCTCGTTCGACGAAGTGGTGGTCACGCTGTTCCTCGCGGGGCCCGACCAGGTCACGCTGCCGCGCCAGATGTTCACCGGCATCCGCGAGAACATCTCGCCCACCATCGCCGCCGTGGCGACGCTGCTGATCATCTTCACCACCACGCTGCTGCTCGCGCTCGAATGGCTGCGCGGCCGGCGGCGCTGAACCCGCTCCACACGATGCCGATCACCACGACACCGAACCAGCCGCTCGGCGGCAACACCATGCCGCGCTTCGCCGGCCCCGGCACGATGATGCGGCTGCCGGCCGCAACTTCGCCGGAGGGGCTGGACGCGGCGTTCATCGGCGTGCCGCTGGACATCGGCACTTCCAACCGTCCGGGTGCACGCTTCGGGCCGCGCCAGATCCGCGCCGAATCGGCGCTGCTGCGCCCCTACAACATGGCCACCGGCGCGGCGCCTTTCGACCGGCTGAACGTGGCCGACCTGGGCGACGTGCCGATCAACACCTATTCGCTCGAAAAGTCGATCGACATCGTTTCGACCTTCTACGACTCGGTGCTGGCCGCCGGCTGCGCGCCGCTGACGCTGGGCGGCGACCACACCATCGCGCTGCCGATCCTGCGCGCGGTGGCGCGCAAGCACGGCCCGGTCGCGCTGGTGCACGTCGATGCGCATGCGGACGTGAACGACGACATGTTCGGCGAGCGCATCGCGCACGGCACGCCGTTCCGCCGCGCCGTCGAGGAAGGCCTCCTGGCCTGCGACAAGGTCTGGCAGATCGGCCTGCGCGGCACCGGCTATGCGGCGGACGATTTCGACTGGCCGCGCGAGCAAGGCTTCACGGTGGTGCAGGCGCACGAGGTCTGGTACCAGTCGCTCGCGCCGCTGATGGCGCAGGTGCGCGAGCGCATCGGGCCGACTCAGCCGGTCTATATCAGCTTCGACATCGACGGCATCGATCCTTCGTTTGCTGGCGGCACTGGCACCCCGGAGATCGGCGGGCTCACCGTGCCGCAAGCATTGGAGATCGTGCGCGGCTGCCGCGGGTTGAACGTGGTGGGCGCCGATCTGGTGGAGGTCAGTCCGCCCTACGACACGAGTGGAAACACTGCGCTGCTCGGGGCCAACCTGCTTTACGAAATGCTCTGCGTACTCCCCGGTGTACCTTTCCGCTGACACCGGCTACTCATTTCTCCCAGGACAACACGACACCATGGATACGAAGACTTCCCCTCTCTCGCTGCTGAACGACCCGACCCTGCTCAAGACCGATGCGCTGATCGCCGGCGAATGGACAAAGGGCGCCAGCCGCTTCGACGTGAACGACCCGGCCACCGGCCTGAAGCTGGTCGACGTGGCCAACCTCACGCGCGCGGACGCCGAGCTCGCCATTGCCGCTGCCGACAAGGCGCTCGCCGCCTGGCGCGGCAAGACCGGCAAGGAGCGCAGCATCGTGCTGCGCAAATGGTTCGACCTGCTGACCGCCAACACCGAAGACCTCGGCCGCCTCATGACCGCCGAGCAGGGCAAGCCCTTCGCCGAGGCCAAGGGCGAGGTCGCCTACGCCGCCAGCTTCGTCGAGTGGTTCGCCGAAGAGGCCAAGCGCGTGAACGGCGAGGTGCTGCCGCAGTTCGACAACAACCGCCGCCTGCTGGTGATGAAGCAGGCCATCGGCGTGTGCGCGGCCATCACGCCGTGGAATTTTCCGCTGGCCATGATCACCCGCAAGGTGGCGCCGGCACTGGCCGCTGGCTGCACGGTGGTCATCAAGCCGGCCGAACTCACGCCGCTGACTGCGCTGGCCGCAGCGGAGCTGGCCGTGCGGGCCGGCATTCCGGCGGGCGTGCTCAACGTGCTCACGGCCGACAGCGCGAACAGCATCGCGATCGGCAAGGCGCTGTGCGAGAGCGACGTCGTGCGCCACCTGAGCTTCACGGGCTCCACCGAAGTGGGCCGCATCCTGATGAGCCAGTGCGCGCCGACGGTCAAGAAGCTGTCGCTCGAACTCGGCGGCAACGCGCCCTTCCTGGTGTTCGACGATGCGGACGTGGACTCGGCGGTCGAGGGCGCGATGGCCAGCAAGTACCGCAATGCCGGCCAGACCTGCGTTTGCGCGAACCGGCTGTATGTGCAGGACGGCATCTACGACGCCTTCGTCGAGAAGTTCGCGGCCAAGGTCAAGGCGCTCAAGGTCGGCAACGGCTTCGAGGATGGCGTGGTGCAGGGTCCGCTGATCGAGGATGCGGCTCTCGACAAGGTGCAGCGCCACGTCGACGACGCCGTCGCCAAGGGCGGCAAGGTGCTCGCGGGCGGCCACCGGATGCAGGGCCAGTTCTTCGAGCCGACCGTGGTTGCCGACGCCACCTCCGACATGCTGTGCGCGCGCGAAGAAACCTTCGGTCCCTTCGCACCCGTGTTCCGATTCAAGACCGAGCAGGACGGCATCGATGCGGCGAACAACACAGAGTTCGGCCTCGCGAGCTACTTCTACACCCGCGACGTGGGCCGGATCTTCCGCGTGGCGGAAGCGCTGGAATACGGCATGGTCGGCATCAACGCCGGCGTGATCGCCACCGAGCATGTGCCGTTCGGCGGCGTGAAGCAGTCGGGCCTGGGGCGCGAGGGCTCGCACCACGGCATGGACGACTACGTGGAGATCAAGTACCTCTGCCTGGGCGATATCCAGAAGTAGGAAGAAAAGAAGGGCGGGGGCGAGCCCCGCCCTGCCCTATCGCGCCAGCACCGGCGCCAAGGCCACGCCGGTGTGCGTGCCCAGCCGCACCACCTCTTCGGGCGGCGCCGCCGCGACGATGCGCCCGCCGGCGTTGCCGCCTTCGGGCCCGAGGTCGAGGATCCAGTCGGCCTCGGCGATCAGGTCGAGGTCGTGCTCGATCACCACCACGCTGTGGCCGCCATTCACCAGCCGGTGCAGCACGTGGATCAGCTTCTCGACGTCGGCCATGTGCAGGCCCACGGTCGGCTCGTCGAGCACGTACAGCGTGTGCGGCGCCTTCTGGCCGCGGCGGGTGACGTCGTCGCGCACCTTGCTGAGCTCGGTCACCAGCTTGATGCGCTGCGCCTCGCCGCCCGAGAGCGTGGGCGAAGGCTGCCCCAGCGTGAGGTAGCCGAGCCCCACGTCCTTCAGAAGCTGCAGCGGGTGGCTGATGTTGGGCATGGCCGCGAAGAACTCGACCGCCTCGTCCACCTCCATCTGCAGCACCTCGCCGATGCTCTTGCCGCGCCAGCTCACGGCCAGTGTCTCGGGGTTGAAGCGCGCGCCGTGGCACACCTCGCAGGGCACCTTCACGTCGGGCAGGAAGCTCATCTCGATGGTGCGCACGCCCGCGCCCTCGCAGCCGGGGCAGCGGCCTTCGCCGGTGTTGAAGCTGAAGCGTGCCGGGCCGTAGCCGCGCGCCTTGGCTTCGAGCGTGTCGGCGAACAGCTTGCGGATGGTGTCCCAGAAGCCGATGTAGGTGGCCGGGCAGCTGCGCGGCGTCTTGCCGATGGGGGTCTGGTCGACCTCGAGCACGCGGTCGATGGACTCGTAGCCCTCGACGCGGTCGCAGCCGGACCAGGCCGGGCGCTTGCCCGCGGCATCGGCGTCGCGGCCGGCCTTGGTCATGCGCTGGACCACGATGGCATGCACGCTGGCCAGCAGCACGTCGCGCGCCAGCGTCGACTTGCCCGAGCCGCTCACGCCGGTGACCACCACGAGGCGGTGCAGTGGCAGCGTGGCCGTCACGTCCTGCAGGTTGTGCAGGTCGGCGCCGTGCACGGTGAGCCATTGGCCGCTCTCTTCGGCCTTCGGGTCGGGCAATGGAACCAGGCGCCGCGCATGCAGTGGATGCCGGATCGCATCACGCAGGTAGCGTCCGGTCTGCGAATCGCTCGCCTGCTGGATGTCGGCCACCGAGCCCTCGGCCACGAGCCGGCCGCCGCGCTTGCCCGCGCTCGGGCCGATGTCGATGATGTGGTCGGCGCGGCGGATGGTGTCTTCGTCGTGCTCCACCACCACCAGCGTGTTGCCCTTGTCGCCGAGTTTGTGCAGCGCGTCGAGCAGGATCTGGTTGTCGCGCGCATGCAGGCCGATGGTCGGCTCGTCGAGCACGTAGCACACGCCCTGCAGGTTGCTGCCCAGCTGCGCCGCCAGGCGGATACGCTGCGCCTCGCCGCCCGAGAGCGTAGGCGCGCCGCGGTCGAGCGTGAGATAGCCCAGGCCCACCTCTTCCAGAAACTCCAGACGGCTCCTGATCTCGGGCACCAGGTCGCGCGCGATCTCGGCTTCACGGCCCGCGAGCGCCAGCCCTTCGAACCACTGCCGCACCTCGGTCACGCTCATGCGCGCGAGTTCGGTGATGCCGATGCCGCTCAGGCCATCCGCCGGCGAGGCGCCGAAGCTCACGGCGCGCGCCGTGGCGTTCAGGCGCGTGCCCTCACATGTCGGACAGGCGGTGTCGGCCAGGTCTTCCACCTCGGGCTCGGCGAAGGTCTGCTCGCGGCCCTTGTTGTCGTCATCGCGGATGGAATCGTCGAAGACCTTGCGCTGGTCCTTGCTGAGCTTCACGCCCGTGCCCACGCAGTCGGGGCACCAGCCATGCTTGCTGTTGTAGCTGAACAGGCGCGGGTCGAGCTCGGCGTAGCTGGTGCTGCACACGGGGCAGGCGCGCAGCGTGGAGAACACGTTCACACGGCCGATGCCCGAGGCCGACACGCCGGCCATCATCGCGGCCTTGAGCCCGTCGAGCTCGCTCAGCACATGCACCACGCCCTTGCCGTGTTCGAGCGCCTTGGCAAGCGCCTCGCGCAGCTCGGTTTCCTTCGCGGGCAGCACGTCGAGGCTGGCCACCGGCAGCTCGATGCTGTGCTCCTTGAAGCGGTCGATGCGCGGGAAGCCGGTGGTCGGCAGGAAGTCGCCGTCCACGCGCAGGTGCGTGAAGCCGCGCGGGCGCGCCCAGTCGGCCAGCTCGGTGTACACGCCCTTGCGGTTGCTCACCAGCGGCGCGAGCAGGCCGATGTGCTGGCCCTTGAAATTGCGCATCAGCTGCGCGGCGATGCTGTCGGGCGTCTGTGGCTGCACGGCGGCGCCGTCGTGGATGCAGTGCTGGATGCCCAGCTTCACGTACAGCAGGCGCAGGAAGTGCCAAACCTCGGTGGTGGTGCCCACCGTGCTCTTGCGGCCGCCGCGCGACAGGCGCTGCTCGATGGCCACGGTCGGCGGAATGCCGTACACCGCGTCCACCTCGGGCCGGCCGGCCGGCTGCACGATGCTGCGCGCATAGGCGTTGAGTGATTCGAGATACCGTCGCTGCCCTTCGTTGAACAGGATGTCGAAGGCGAGCGTCGACTTGCCCGAGCCGCTCACGCCCGTCACCACGCTGAACTTGCCGCGCGGAATGTTCACGCTGAGGTTCTTGAGGTTGTGCTCGCGCGCATTGACGATCTCGATCGCATGGCCGCCGGGCGCCGTCTTCGCATTGGCGATGTAGCGCCGCGCGGCGCGCTCGGCCACCTTGTAGGCCTCGGGGCCGATCGCCAGGTCGTAGTCGGCCAGCGCCGCGCCGGTGAGCGAGGCGCGGTTCTCGCGCAACTGCTCGGGCGTGCCCTCGGCCACCACCATGCCGCCGCCCTCGCCGCCTTCGGGGCCGAGGTCGATGCACCAGTCGCTGGCGCGGATCACGTCGAGGTTGTGCTCGATCACGATCAGCGAATGGCCGGCGTCGAGCAGCTTGCGCAGCGCGCGCATCAGCCGCGCGATGTCGTCGAAATGCAGGCCGGTGGTCGGCTCGTCGAACAGGAACAGCGTGCCCCGGCGCGCCACCGACTGCTTGCTGGCGGTCGCGCTCTTGGCCGCCTCGGCCAGGAAGCCCGCGAGCTTGAGGCGCTGGGCCTCGCCGCCGCTCAATGTGGGCACGGGCTGGCCGAGCTTGACGTAGTCGAGCCCCACGTCGGAGATCGGCTGCAGCACGCGCAGCACGTCGCGGTCGGCCTCGAACACCGCTGCGGCTTCGGCCACGGTGAGGTCGAGCACGTCGGCCACGTTGTAGCCCCGGCCCTTGCGTTCGACCTTCACTTCGAGGATCTCGGGGCGGTAGCGCTTGCCGTCGCAATCGGGGCAGCGCAGGTACACGTCGGACAGGAACTGCATCTCGACGTGCTCGAAGCCCGAGCCGCCGCAGGTCGGGCAGCGGCCGTCGCCGGAATTGAAGCTGAACTTGCTCGCGGTGTAGCCGCGCTGGCGCGAGAGCGCCGCGGTGGCGAAGATCTCGCGGATCGCGTCCCACGCGCCCACGTAGCTCGCGGGGTTGGAGCGCGCGGTCTTGCCGATCGGCGACTGGTCGACGAAGACCACGTCGCCCAGGTGATCGGCGCCCAGCAGGCGGTCGTGCGCGCCCGGCGTTTCGGTGGCCTTGCCGAAATGGCGCATGAGCGCGGGTGCCAGCACGTCCTGGATCAGCGTCGACTTGCCCGAGCCGCTGACGCCGGTCACGCACACCAGCCGCGCGAGCGGAAACTCGACCGTGATGTTCCGGAGGTTGTGCTCGCGCACGCCTTCGAGGATGAGCCGGTGCGTGTTCTCGCTCACGAGCCGCTTGAAGCCCATGCCGATCTTCTTGCGCCCGCCCAGGTACTGGCCGGTCAGCGTGTCGGCGTCGCGCAGCTGGTCGGTGCTGCCGTCGAACACGATCTGCCCGCCGCGGATGCCGGGGCCCGGGCCCATGTCGATCACGCGGTCGGCCGCGAGCATCACGGCCGGGTCGTGCTCGACCACCACCAGCGTGTTGCCAGCATCGCGCAGGCGCAGCATGGCCTCGGTGATGCGGTTCATGTCGCGCGGATGCAGGCCGATGCTGGGCTCGTCGAGCACGAACAGCGTATTGACCAGCGAAGTGCCGAGCGCCGTCGTGAGATTGATGCGCTGCACCTCGCCGCCGCTCAGCGTGCGGCTCTGGCGGTCGAGCGTGAGGTAGCCGATGCCGACGTCGTGCAGGTAGCGCAGGCGGGTGGTGATTTCTTCGTGGAGAAGCTTGAGCGCCTGGGCTTCGCCCTGCCTTGCTCCTTCCCCCGCCGGGGGAAGGCCGGGATGGGGGCTCGCGGCCTCGTTCAAGGCAGCAGCACTTGCAAGCGCCGCCGGCCCCCACCCCTGCCCTCCCCCGACGGGGGAGGGAGCAACACCCATGCGGTCGAAGAACTTCCTCAGCCGCTCGATCGGCAGCAACATCAGGTCATGCAGGCACAGGCCCGGCAGGGCTTCCAGCTGCGCGCGCGTCCACTTCACGCCGGCCGGCATGAAGCGCTTGGCAGGCTCCAGCACCGCATCCGCATCTTCCTTGCTGCCGATGCGCCAGATCAGGCTGTCGAGCTTCAGGCGCGCGCCGCTGCAGGTGGGACACGGCGTGTAGCTGCGGTACTTGGACAGGAGCACACGGATGTGCATCTTGTAGGCCTTGCTCTCCAGGTAGCCGAAGAAGCGGCGCACGCCGTACCACTGCTTGTTCCAGTTGCCCTCCTTGTAGTTGGGCGTGCCCTCGATCACCCAGTGCTTCTGCTCGTCGGTGAGCTTGTTCCAGGGCGTGTCGCGCGGAATGCCGGCCGCCTCGGCGTGGCGCATGAGGTCGTCCTGCGCTTCCTTCCAGGCCGGTGTCTGGATGGTCTTGATGGCACCGGCGCGCAGCGTGAGCTTGTCGTTGGGGATCACGAGGCCCAGGTCGACGCCGATCACGCGGCCGAAGCCGCGGCAGGTGTCGCAGGCGCCGACGGCCGAATTGAACGAGAACATCGACGGGATTGGGTCGGCGTAGCGGATGTCGCTTTCGGGGCAATGCAGGCCGGTCGAGAACTTCCACACGTCCGTCGGCGCGTTTTCTTCGGCACCCGTCGCGTGCACCGTGACCCGCCCGCTGCCGCGCTTGAGCGCCACCTCGATGGCCTCGACCACGCGCGAGCGCTCGGCGCTCGAAATGCGGAAGCGGTCGGCCACCACGTCGAGCATCTTGCGCGGGCCGGTGGGCGTGGCCACCTCGCGCTCGGCCTGCACGCGTGTGAAGCCGCTGGCCGAGAGCCATTGCGTCACCTCGTCGGCCGACGTGCCCGCCGGCAGTTCGACCGGGAAAGTCACGACCAGCCGCGGATCGCCGGCCGCAGCCGCCCGCTCGGCGATCTGCGCATAGATGCTGTCGGGCGAATCGTGGCGCACCGGCAGCGCGGTTTCGCGGTCGAACAGCTGGGCCGCCCGCGCGTAGAGCAGCTTCAGGTGGTCGTTGAGCTCGGTCATGGTGCCGACCGTGGAGCGCGAGGAGCGCACCGGGTTGGTCTGGTCGATGGCGATGGCGGGCGGTACGCCCTCCACCTTGTCGACGGCCGGCTTGTCCATGCGGTCCAGGAACTGGCGCGCATAGGCGGAAAAGGTCTCCACGTAGCGCCGCTGGCCCTCGGCATAGAGGGTGTCGAACACGAGGCTCGATTTGCCCGAGCCGCTGGGCCCGGTGACCACGGTCATCTCGCCGGTGCGGATGTCGAGGTCGAGGTTCTGGAGGTTGTGCTGGCGCGCGCCGCGAATCCGGATGGAGCCCTGTGTCATGAATGCCTTGGGGGGTGGGGCAAACATTCTAGGGAGTGGTCGGTGACGTATTCGTGCACTCCGTCACATGGTCTGCGGCCGCGCAGGGGTTTGTACGGATTCAGCAAATAACACTTTATGTAACAAATAGCACCTTTGTTTACGTTCCAAACTTCACTTTGAAGCACTCCATGAACAAGCTGCACGTTCTTTGCGCCGCCCTGCTGGCAGTGGCCGCGACGTCCGCGCCGGCCCAGATCCTGATCGGCCAGACGGCGGGCATGACCGGCTCGGTGGCCGCCAGCGTGAATGAAACCATCGGCGGCGCCCAGCTGCTGATCGACGCGGCCAACGCCCAGGGCGGCATCCACGGCGAGAAGATCGAGGTGCTGCGCATGGACGACGGCTTCGACGTCAAGCGCGCCAGCGAGAACGCCCGCGTGCTGATCGAGGAGAAAAAGGTGGCGGCGCTCTTCATGAGCCGCGGCACGCCGCATTCGCAGGCCATCATCCCGTGGCTCGACAAGCACGACGTGGCCCTGATCGGCCCTTCGACCGGCGCCATGGTGCTGCACAAGCCGGTGCAGAAGCACGTGTTCAACGTGCGCGCCACCTACCAGCGCGAAGCCGAGAAGGCGATCCAGCACCTGCTCACCACCGGCATCGCGCGCATCGCCGTGGTCCACGTGACCGATTCCTTCGGGCAGGACGCGCTCGAGGGCGCCATGACCGGCTTCGCCAAGGCGCAGGCCAAGCCCGTCGTGACGGTGCCGGCCGACCGCGAAAAGCCCGACTACAAGGCCATCGTGCCGGCCATCAGGGAGGCCAATGCGCAGGCGGTGCTGTGGATCGGCTCGGGCGTTGCCGTGGTCGAGGGCATCAAGGCGCTGCGCGCCTCCGGCTCGGCCGCGCAGGTGGTCACCCTGTCGAACAACGCCTCCTCGGGCTTCATCAAGCAGCTGGGCGATGCGAGCAAGGGGGTGATCGTGACCCAGGTGTTCCCGAACGAGCGCTCCATCAGCTACCCCATGGTCAAGGAAGCGCTGGCACTGGCACGCGCCAAGGGCCAGGCCGAGCTCTCGCCGGCCGCGCTCGAGGGCTTTGCCTCGGCCAAGGTGCTGCTCGAGGCGCTGCGCCGCGCCGGCCCCAAGCCGACGCGGGCCAAGGTGCTGGCGGCGCTCGACAGCCTGCGCGGCTACGACCTCGGCGGGCTCGAGATCAGCTACTCGCCGCAGGACCATTCGGGCATCGATTTCGCCGACCTCGCGATCATCAGCGACGGCCGCTTCAAGCGCTGAGCACGGCGCCGGCGGCAGCGCCAGGGCACTGTCAACTATGGTTTGACAGGGTTTCCACGAGCGAGTGAATGTCACTTGCGGCAACACATTACACATCTTCTGACAGAAGCATCCGCTTCGCCCAAAGGCCTGTTCGATGATGAAGATGTTGTCCACGTCCCGCGCTGTTGCGCTGCTCTTCGCCCTGTCCGTGCTCGGCGCATCGGCGCAGATCGTGATCGGCCAGTCGGCCGACCTGTCGGGCCCGGTGGCCGCCAGCGTGAAGGAGACCATCATGGGCTCGCAGCTGGTCATCGACCAGGTCAATGCCCAGGGCGGCATCAACGGCGAGCAGATCGAGGTGATCCGGCTGGACGACGGCCTGGACGCGAAGCGCTCGCTCGAGAACACCCGCATCCTGATCGAGGACAAGAAGGTCCTGGCGCTGCTGCTCAACCGCGGCACGCCCAACACCCTGGCCGTCATCCCGCTGCTCGACAAGTACGGCGTGGCGCTGGTGGGGCCCTCCACCGGTGCGATGGCGCTGCACAAGCCGGTGCAGAAGAACATCTTCAACGTGCGCTCGACCTACCAGCGCGAGGCCGAAAAGGCGGTGCAGCACCTGCACACCACGGGCATCCAGCGCATTGCCGTGGTCCAGGCCGACGACTCGTTCGGCAAGGACGCGATGGAAGGCGCGAGAAAGGGCTTCGAGAAGGCCGGGATCACGCCGGCCGTGCTGGCGCTGGCCGACCGCAGCAAGCCCGACTATTCGGCGATCGTGCCGCAGCTGGTCAAGGCCAATGCGCAGGCCGTGCTGTGGATCGGCTCGGGCACCGCGGTGACCGAAGGCGTGAAGGCGCTGCGCGCCGCGGGCTCGGCGGCACAGATCATCACGCTGTCGAACAATGCGGCCTCGGGCTTCATCAAGGAGCTGGGCTCGGCCAGCGCCGGCGTGATCGTCACGCAGGTGCTGCCCTATGAGCGCTCGTTCGGCCATCCGCTGATCAAGGAAGCGTTGGCACTCGCCAAGGCCAAGGGACAGACCGACCTGTCGCCCGCGCTGCTCGAAGGCTTCGTCGCCACCAAGGTGATGGTGGAGGCGCTGCGCCGCACCGGCCCCAAGCCCACGCGCGCCCGGCTGATCGCCACGCTCAACAGCTTCCAGTACGACCTGGGCGGCAACATCGACGTGAGCTACTCGCCGACCGATCACACGGGCATCGACTACGTCGACCTGTCGATCGTCAGCGAAGGCCGCTTCAAGCGCTGATCGCCGCCGGTCGGTGCCCTACTTGGGTGCGGCAGCGGGCGCAGGCTCGTGCGTCGTGTCGCCGCCGTGCTTCTCGCCCGACATGTCGATCTTGTCGCCGGCTTTCGAGATCACGTAAAGGGCAATGGCGGCAAAGACGACGAAGCCGACAACGAGTTTCCACATGGGTTCTGTCTCCTGATTGGTTCAAGAAAAGGGCCTCATGCCGACGGCATGAAGCCCCTTTGTTGAACGGAGGGCCGGCTCCCGCCGCCCTCCTGTGCCGAACGTGCGTCAGTCGTTCGCGTAGATGTCGACGTTCTTGGTTTCGCGGATGAACAGCGTGCCCACCACCAGCGTGACGCCCGCGATGATGATCGGGTACCACAGGCCGTTGTACATGTTGCCGGTGGACGCCACGATGGCGAAGGCGGTGGTCGGCAGCAGGCCGCCGAACCAGCCGTTGCCGATGTGGTAAGGCAGGCTCATCGAGGTGTAGCGGATGCGGGTGGGGAACAGTTCCACCAGCATGGCGGCGATCGGGCCGTAGACCATGGTCACCAGCAGCACCAGCCAGAACAGCAGCGCAACCGTCAGCGGCTTGTTGATCTTGGCGGGGTCGGCCTTGGCCGGATAGCCCGCGACCTTCAGGTCTTCGGCCACGCCCTTCTTGAAGGCGGCGATTTCCTTGGCGGAGGTCTCGTCGAACTTGAGGTTCACGACGTTGCCCACGGGCGCCTCGACCGTCTTGTCGCCGATCTTCACGATGGCCTTCGAACCCGGCGCGCCGGCCACGTTCTCATAGCTCACCGAGTTCTGCACGAGGTAGCGCTTGGCGATGTCGCAGGAGCTGCGGAAGTCGATCTCGCGCGCCACAGGATTGCCCTGGAACGAGCAGGTCGCGGGGTCGGCCGTGACGGTGACGCCGGCGGTGGCCTGCGCCCTGGCAAGGTCGGGGTTGGCGGCCTCGGTCAGCATCTTGAAGACCGGGAAGTAGGTGACCACGGCCAACAGGCAGCCGGCCATGATGATCGGCTTGCGGCCGATCTTGTCCGACAGCGTGCCAAACACCACGAAGAACGGCGTGCCGATCAAAAGCGCGGCCGCGATCATCAGGTTGGCCGTGGTCGCATCGACCTTGAGCTGCGCCGTCAGGAAGAAGAGCGCGTAGAACTGGCCCGAATACCAGACCACCGCCTGGCCTGCCGTAAGGCCGACCAGCGCCAGGATCACGATCTTGAGGTTCTTCCACTGGCCGAAGGATTCGGACAGCGGCGCCTTCGAGGTCTTGCCCTCGGCCTTCATCTTCTGGAAGGCCGGCGACTCGGACAGCGACAGCCGGATCCACACCGAGATGCCGAGCAGCAGGATCGACACCAGGAACGGAATGCGCCAGCCCCAGTCGTTGAACACCGCTTCGCCGAGCCATTCGCGCACGCCCAGGATCACCAGCAGGCTCAGGAACAGCCCGAGCGTGGCGGTGGTCTGGATCCACGAGGTGTAGGCGCCGCGCTTGCCGTGCGGCGAGTGCTCGGCCACGTAGGTGGCGGCACCGCCGTACTCGCCGCCGAGCGCGAGGCCCTGCAGCATGCGCAGCGCGATCAGGATCACCGGTGCCGCGACGCCGATGGTGGCATAGCTGGGCAAGAGGCCGACGATGAAGGTCGACAGGCCCATGATCAGGATCGTGACCAGGAAGGTGTACTTGCGCCCGATCATGTCGCCGAGCCGGCCGAACACGATGGCGCCGAACGGCCGCACCAGGAAGCCCGCGGCAAACGCCAGCAGCGCGAAGATGAAGGCCGCGCCCGCATCGAGGCCGCTGAAGAACTGCTTCGCGATGATCGCGGCGAGCGAGCCGTAGAGGTAGAAGTCGTACCACTCGAACACCGTGCCAAGGGAGGAAGCGAAGATGACCTTCTTTTCCTCCGAGGACATGGGCCGGGGGGCCGGATGCGGCACCCCCCTTGAATCCAGTGTTGCTGCCATTTGCGTCGTCTCCTGTGTATGCGTTCGGTCGGCCCCGGCATTCGGGACCGTGAAGCATTCTTGGAGGCGCGACTGACCCGAGCCTTTCGCGAAACTGAACCGACGCTTACGGATTAAGGTGAAACCCGCGGGGTCCGTTTCAGCTTGTAAGAAATCGGCCTTCTGCTCAGCTTTTGCTGCTTCGCAGCAAGGAGGGCCGCTGGTCGGCCGCGGCCCATTGCGGGCCATCGAACCAGGCGTCGCCGGCCAGGTAGGCGCGCAGCATCGCGAGGCCGTCGAAGCCCCAGAACAGGCGGCCGTCGACCACGCAGCTCGGCGTGCCGAACACGCCGGCCTGCAGGGCTTCGTCGGTGTTGCGCTTGAGCAGCGCCTTGTTCTCGTCGCCGTTCACGTCGCGCTTCGGTTCCAGTTGTGCTGCCAGCGCGGCCAGCCGCGTGGCGTCGCCGGCTTCCTCGCCGCCGCGCCACACGTTGCGCAAGATGGTTTCGGCCACGAGGCGGCTGATGCTGCCGTCGTCCGAGGTCGACAGCGCGAGCCGCAGGTGCGGCAGCGGGTTGTACGGATGCGAGGCCGGCATCTCGATCGGGATGCCGTTCGCATGGCCGAGCCAGAGCACGTGACGGTAGGTCCAGCTGCGCTTGGCAGGAATCTCGGCCGGGCCGAGCTGGCCGTGGTGCTTGAGGATCGCGCCCAGCAGCACCGGCTTGTAGGCCACGCTGCAGCTCAGGCCCTCGAGCGCCTGGGGCAGGTGCTCGAACGCAAGGTGCGCGTAGGGCGAGATGAAGTCGAGGTAGAAGTCGATGTGCTTCATGCGTGCTTGTCTCCTGAGGGTTCCGGGATGCGCCAGAGGCCGGCCCGCGCCCGCAACTCTATCGCGCGCCACACGCCGCGCCGCGCCTCGTCTTCCATCCGGCTCCAGCCCGCGATCTCGGGGAGGGTGCGCAGGCATCCTTCGCAGAAGCCGCTCTGGCTGCTCATGCGGCAGACCGAGGTGCAGGGCGATGGCACATCGGACGCATCGTCGCCGACCGGGCGCTGCACGGCCGCGGCGCGTTCGGCCAGCGCTTG
Organism: Variovorax sp. V93; assembly: GCF_041154485.1. Lineage (NCBI taxonomy): Bacteria > Pseudomonadati > Pseudomonadota > Betaproteobacteria > Burkholderiales > Comamonadaceae > Variovorax > Variovorax sp. V93. Next base: position 4,738,991 of record NZ_AP028669.1, read on the forward strand.
TGCGTCGTCCGGATTCACGTCGTCACACCACGTCCGCCACCGGCGCGCCGGTGAGCTTCTCGAGGTCTTGCGGGCGCAGCTGGAACACCGCATGCGGATGGCCCGCGGCGGCCCAGATCTCCTCGAAGCGGAACAGCTCGCGGTCGATCAGCACCACCGGCGGCGTGGCATGCGCGACCGGCGACACGCCGCCGATCGTGAAGCCGGTGCGCGCCTTCACGAACTCCGCATCGGCGCGGCCGGTCTTGCCGACCAGCACATCGACCTTCTTCTCGTCGACGCGCTTGTCGCCCGAGGTGATGACCAGCACTGCCGCGTCGTCGCTCTTGCGCCGGAAGACGATGCTCTTGGCGATCTGCCCGACCCCGATGCCGAGCGCGTCGGCCGCCTGCTGCGCGGTGCGGCAGGCGTCGTCGAGCATGCGCGGCGAATGGGGGTGGCCCGCGTCCTGCAGCACACGGGAAACGCGCTGCACGCCTTCGGGCAGTGAATGAAGTTCAGCGCCGCACATCAGACGCCTCCCGCTTTGTGTCGACGCTCATCATCCCGCCCTCTTGGTACGGATCGCCTTGGAGGCGCGCGAATTCGGTTCGCGCCCCAGCGCCTCGCTGATGTACACGCCCGCGTCGATCAGCCTGTCGAGGTCGATGCCGGTCTCGATGCCCATGCCGTGCAGCATGTAGACCACGTCTTCGGTGGCGACGTTGCCGGTCGCGCCCTTGGCGTAGGGACAGCCGCCCAGCCCGGCGGAGGACGACTGGAAATTCCAGACCCCCAGCTCCAGCGAGGCCAGCGTGTTGACCAGCGCCTGGCCGTAGGTGTCGTGGAAGTGGCCCGAGACGTGGTCCACGTCGAAGTGCGCCAGCGTGGCCTCGATGGCGGCCTTCACCTTGCGCGGCGTGCCCACGCCGATGGTGTCGGCCACGTCCACGCGCTGCACGCCGATGTCCTTCATCAGCTTCGCCAGCATGCCCACGCGCTCGGGCGCGATCTCGCCTTCGTAGGGGCAGCCGACGGTGCACGACATCGCGCCGCGCACCGCGATGCCCTGCGCGCGCGCCGCGGCCACCACGGGCGCGAAGCGCTCGATGCTCTCGGCAATGGAGCAGTTGATGTTCTTCTGGCTGAAGGCCTCGCTCGCAGCGCCGAAGACCACGATCTCGTCGGGCCATTCCTCGCGCGGCGCGGCAATGGCGGCCTCGAAGCCCTTCATGTTGGGCGTGAGCACCGAATAGCGCACGCCGGGCTTGCGCTTTATGCCGTGCATCACGGAGGCAGCGTCGGCCATCTGCGGCACCCACTTGGGGCTCACGAAGCTGGTGACCTCGATCTCCTTGAGGCCGGCGTCCTGCAGGCGGTGCACGAGGCCGATCTTGATTTCGGCGGAGACCGGTTGCTTCTCGTTCTGCAGTCCGTCGCGCGGACCGACGTCGACGATCTGGACCTTGGCGGGGAGTTTCATGGGATGTCTCTGGGTTCGCTGGGGAAAGGAAAAAGCGTCCGTCAATTGTCGGCCGTCTGGCTCCGGTGTGCTCGGCGGCGCCTGCCGCAGGGGTTGCAATGCCTGCCAGCGGCGTTGCAGATCGTGCCAGCGCCGCGGTTCACACCGTTTCGCGCTGCACGAAATCCGATGGCGGCTCGGCGGGCGCGGGCGCCTCCACCGCTTCCAGCGCATCCACCCGCGCGCCGTCCGGCCCGCTGCGGGCCCACGCGACCAGCGCATCGACCGCAGCGGCCGGGCCGCAGGCCAGCGCCTCCACGCTGCCGTCGCGGCGGTTGCGCACCCAGCCGCACACGCCCAGGCGCCGCGCGGCCTGCACCATCGACCAGCGGTAGCCCACGCCCTGCACCAGACCGCGGACGACGAGATGGCGGGTGACGGCGGATGGATTCATGGCATGGGCAGCATCAGTACGACTTGGGCAGGCCGAGCGCCTTTTCCGCGATGAAGTTCAGGATCATCTGCGGACTGACCGGCGCAATGCGCGGAATGTAGCTCTCGCGCAGCAGCCGCTCGACATGGTATTCCTTCGCATAGCCCATGCCGCCCAGCGTGAGAACCGCGTTCTGGCAGGCGTCGTGCGCCGCCTCGGCCGCCAGGTACTTGGCGGCGTTGGCCTCGATGCCGCAGGGCTCGCCCGCGTCGTACAGCGTGGCGGCCTTGAACACCATCAGGTCGGCCCCCTCGAGGTTGGCCCAGGCGCGTGCGAGCGGGTGCGCCACGCCCTGGTTCTGGCCGATCGGCCGGCCGAACACGACGCGCTCCTGCGCGTACTGCGAGGCGATGCGCAGCGCGGCGCGGCCGATGCCGATGGCCTCGGCCGCAATCAATATGCGCTCGGGGTTGAGCCCGTGCAGGATGTATTCGAAGCCGCGCCCTTCCTCGCCGATGCGGTCTTCCTCCGGCACTTCGAGGCCGTCGATGAAGAGCATGTTCGAGTCGACCGCCGCGCGGCCCAGCTTGTGGATCTCGCGCACCTCGACCTTGCTGCGGTCCAGCGGCGTGTAGAACAGCGTGAGGCCCTGCGTGGGCTTCTTCACCTGGCCGAGCGCCGTGGTGCGCGTGAGGATCAGCATGCGGTCGGCCACCTGCGCGGTCGAGATCCAGATCTTGCGGCCGTGCAGCAGGTAGCTGCCATTCGGCTGGCGCACCGCCTGCGTCTTGAGGCTCGTGGTGTCGAGCCCCGCGTCGGGCTCGGTCACGGCGAAGCAGGCCTTCTCGGTGCCGGCGATCAGCGGCGGCAGGAAGCGCTGGCGCTGTGCCTCGCTGCCGAACACCACCACCGGGTTGAGCCCGAAGATGTTCATGTGCACCGACGACGCGCCCGACATGCCCGCGCCCGAGGCGCTGATGGCGCGCATCATCAGCGCCGCCTCGGTGATGCCCAGGCCCGCGCCGCCCTGCGCCTCGGGCATCGCGATGCCGAGCCAGCCGCTGTCGGCCACGGCGCGGTGGAACTCGTGCGGGAACGCGGCGCGGTCGTCGTGGTCGCGCCAGTAGTCGGCGGGGAAGTCTTCGCACAGCCGCTCGATGGCGGCCACCAGCGAGCGCTGGTCTTCGTTGAGGGAGAAGTTCATTCGTCGTTGTCCTTGGGTGGGGCCGGCTGCAGCGTGATGCCGCGGGCGAGCAGGCGGTCGATGGCTTCATCGCCGTAACCCGCTTCGCGCAGCAGCTCGACGCTGTGCTCGCCGATGCGCGGCGCCATGCGGCGGATGGCCGCGGGCGTGGCGCTGTAGCGGCCGACCGGCGCGAGCGTGCGGATGCGGCCTTCGCTCGGATGGTCGAATTCGGGAAAGAAATCGACCGCGCGCAGGTGCGAGTCGCCGAGCAGGCTCTCGGTGCTGTGCAGCCGCGCGACCGGGATGTCGGCCGCTTCCAATGCGGCCATCCAGTCATCGCTGCTGCGCGTGGCCATCACTTCGGCCACGAACGCATAGACCGCGCCGATGTTCGCGGCGCGCGCCGTGTGCGTGCCGAACATCGGCGAAGCGCGCAGTTCGGGCCGGCCGATCAGGTCGAAGAAGGCCTGCCAGTGCTTGTCGTTGTAGATCAGCACGCTCAGGTAGCCGTCGGCCGTGGCGTAGGGCTTGCGGTGCGGCGCGAGCAGGCGCGCATAGCCGGTGGGGCCGAGCGGCGGCTCGAAGCTGTGGCCGCCGAGGTGGTCGCCCATCACGAACTGCGAGAGCGCCTCGAACATCGGCACCTCGACCGCCTGGCCGAAGCCGGTGCGCTGCGCGTGCAGCACGGCGGCGAGCAGCGCGATGGCGGCCTGCAGCCCCACGGCGCGGTCGGCCAGCGTGACGGGCGCGTAGCGCGGTGCGCCGCCGCTTTGCTGCGCGAACAACGAGGCCACGCCGGCCGCCCCCTGGATCAGGTCGTCGTAGGCGGGCTTGCCGGCATAGGGGCCTTCCTCGCCATAGCCGAAGGCGCCGAGATAGACGATCTTCGGATTGGCCGCGGCCACGGCTTCGTAGCCGAGCCCGAGCCGCGCCATCGCCTGCGGGCGCGTGTTGTAGATCAGTGCATCGCAGCCCGCCGCGAGCCGCAGGCAGGCCTCGCGGCCTTCGGGCTGCTTGAGGTCGAGCACGATCGAGCGCTTGTTGCGGTTCAGGTGCATCGCCATCGCGCCCATGCCGGCATGGCGCATCGGGCCGACGGCGCGCAGGTTGTCGCCGGCGGGCGGCTCGACCTTGACGATGTCGGCGCCGAGGTCGCCCAGCGTCTGCGTGGCGTAGGGGCCCATCACCACGGCCGTGAGGTCGAGGATGCGGATGCCCTGGAGGGGTCCGGATGTGTTCATTTCTTCGCTCCTTCCCCCTCTGGGGGAAGGCTGGGATGGGGGCAGGCAGAGCGCCCCATGGGTACGCTGCTTGCCCCCACCCCTGCCCTCCCCCGGGAGGGGAGGGAGAAATACGAAAGCGGGTTCATTCGGGCTGAATCCCCGCGGCTTGGATCAGCTTCTTCCACTTCGCCAGCTCCGCCACCGTGAACGCCCCCAGCTCTTCCGACGTGCTGCCGAACGCATCGAAGCCCAGCTTCGCCACCCGCTCGCGGAAGGCCGCGCCGTTCGCCATTTCCGACAGCACCTTGTTGAGCTTCAGCACCACGTCGCGCGGCGTGCCGGCCGGCGCGAACACGCCGTTCCACGAGGTGATGTCGAAGCCCTTGAGCTCGGGCGTGTCGGCCAGCGGCGGCAGTTCGGGGAAGAGCTTGGTGCGCTCCTGCGTGGTGACGGCAATCGCGCGCATCTTGCCGGCCTTCACCGTGGCAAGCCCCGCGGCCAGGTCGACCACCATCATCGACACCTGCCCGCCGATCAGGTCGGCGATCGCCGGCGGCGTGCTCTTGTAGGGCACATGCAGCATCGGCACACCGCTCATGCGCGAGAGCGTGGCGCCGCTCACGATGCCGGTGCTGTTGCCGCTCGCATAGGTCAGCTTGCCCGGATGCGCGCGGCCCCAGGCCAGCAGCTCGGCCACGCTCTTCACGGGCAGCTCGTTGTTGACCACCAGCATGAACGGCAGGTTGCCCATGCGACTCACGGGCGCGAAGTCCTTCACCGGGTCGTAGGGCAGCGACTTCATCAGGCTCGGGTTGGCCGAATGCGTGGTGTTGGTGGTCATGAAGAGCGTGTAGCCGTCGGGCGGCGCCTTGGCCACGAACTCGGCGGCGATCACGCCGTTGGCGCCCGCGCGGTTGTCCACGATGACCGAGGCCTTCAGCGCCTCGCCCAGCATCTGCGCCGTGATGCGCGCCACCGCGTCGGTGCCGCTGCCGGCCGCGAAAGGCACGATCAGCTTGATCGGCTGCTTCGGGTAGCCCTCCTGCGCAAAGGCCCAGGGCGCCGCGCCGGCCAGGCCTGCGGCGGCGCCGACGGAAATGAAACGGCGGCGGCTTGCCACCGCGACCGTGGTTGTCGCGTTCTTCGTCTGCATGGTTCTTGTCTCCGGGTGGTTGTCGTTCAGGGCCGGATCACGCGCTCCGGCGATTCCTCGTACGGCGGGCTGTAGATGACCAGCACGCGCACCGGCTCGTCGCTCACCACCGTGAAGGTGTGCATCGCGTCGGCCGGGAAAAAGCAGCTGTCACCCGGGTGCAGCTCCTGCCGCTGGCCGCCCACCTCGGCGACCGCGCGGCCTTCGAGCATGTAGCAGACCTGCTCGATGCCCGGGTGCGCATGCGGCAGCGCGCCCTTGCCCTTCTGGATGTGGCCGACCAGCACCTCCAGCTGCTTCGCGCCCACGGTCTCGGGGCCAATCAGCCGCTTGTTCAGGGTGCCGGTGTGGTTGGCCGGGTGATAGCCGGCAATGTCGCTTTCGCGGACGAAGTAGCGTGGTGCAGTCATTGTTTTCATTCAGCCTTTGTGTTCGATGGCCAGGCAGGCGGAGCGCAGCATGGCGGCCACCTCGTCGATGCGCGGCTCCAGCCGGTAGCGCGGGCCCGCCACCGAGATCGCGTAGGCCTCGCCCCCGATGCGCAGCGGCCATGCGAGGCCGACGAGATCGGGGATGCTCTCGCCCAGGTTGCCGTACCAGCCGCGCGCGGGCGAGCGTTCGAGCTCCTGCTCGATGGCATCGGGTGTGGTCAGCGTGGCGTCGGTCAGCGGTGCCAACGGAGTGGCTGCCAGCAGCTTGCGGCGCGCCTCGGGCGCAAGCGTGGAGAGCAGCGCGCGGCCCATCGAATTGGCATAGGCCGGGCGCGTCTCGCCCGCTTCGGCGGAATAGCGGATGCTTTGCGGCGCACTCAGCACTTCCAGGTAGACGACCGTGCTCGGGTCGCGGAACTTGCCGAACAGCACGGTTTCGCGCGCGCCGTCGCGCAGCTCTTCGAGCGCGGGCCGCACGCGGTCGAGCACCGGGTCGTGCGCCGCGATGATCTGAGCCATCGCGAGCAGCCGGCCGGTCGGGTAGTAGCCCTGGCGGCGGCCGGTCTCATACATGTAGCCCTGCTCTTCCAGCGTGCGGATCAGCCCGAGGCAGCTGGACACCGGCATCTCGAGCAGGCGCGCCATCTCGGACAGCGCCAGCGGCTGCTTCTCCCGGGCGAAGAGCTCGACGATCTCGATCACGCGAAAAGCAGTTTTCACAACCATGAAGAAATTTTCGCGTATGTGAAAAACAAAAGCCTCAGGGTTTGCCCCTGGCTGCGCCTCCTTTCAGCGTCATCGCCGGTAACGCATGCCGTCGTCAGTAGCCCCGGACCGGATCGACCACGCCGCTGACCGGCAGGCCCTGTTCCATCGCGCGGATCTTTCCGGCGATCTGGGCGATGGATTCCTCGCGCAGCGTGCGCGCCGAGCCGTGCGGCGTGACGGTGATCTTCGGGTGGCGCCAGAAGGCGTGGCCGGCGGGCAGCGGCTCGACCTGGAACACGTCGAGCGTGGCACCGGCCAGCTGGCCCGCATCGAGCATCGGGATCAGGTCGTCTTCCACCAGGTGGGCGCCGCGCGCGATGCTGATGAGATAGCCGCCCGGTCGCAGCCTGCCGAGGGTGTGGCGGTTGAGGATGCCGCGCGTGGCCTCGGTCAGCGGCAGCAGGTTGACCAGCACGCGCGTGGACGACAGGAACTCGTCGAACTGCGCTTCGCCGCTGAACACCTTCACGCCGTCGATCGCCTTGGGCGAACGGCTCCAGCCCAGCACCGGAAACTCGAACTGCGCCACGGCTTTCGCGACCCGCTCGCCAAGCACGCCCAGCCCCATGATGCCGACCGGAAAGTCGCGCCGCAGCTTCGGCTTGCGGTAGCTCCAGCGGCCTTCGCGCGCATCGGCTTCGTACACGTCGAACTCGCGGAAGTGCCGGATCAGCGTGTGGCACACGTATTCGGCCATCTGCACCGACATGCCGGCATCGTCGAGCCGCACGATGCGCGTGTGCGCCGGCACGCGCAGCTTGAGCAGCGCATCGACGCCCGCGCCGATGTTGAACAGGCCGCGCAGCCCGGGCTGCTCGTCGAGCAGTTGCTGGGGCGGCGCCCACACCACCGCATGGTCGGCCTGGGCCGCGCCCGGCTTCCAGGCCTCGATCTGCGCATCGGGCAGTTCGGCGCGGAGGCCTTCGATCCAGGGTTCGGGGCGGTTGTCGGTCAGGGAAACGATGATTTTCATGAGCCGGATCTTAGGGGCCCGGGCCATGAACCGACCCGGCGGCTTGTGGCGCCCGGGGCCTTCTTCTATGCTCGTGCGCGACCATCCAGAACATCGACACACCCGGAGACCCCAGCATGATCAAAGTCAGCGTGATGTACCCCTACACCGAAGGCGCACGGTTCGACCACGCCTACTACCGCGACAAGCACATGCCGCTGCTGAAGGCACGCATGGGCGATGCCTGCAGGTCGTACACCATCGACAAGGGGCTGGCGGGCGGCGCGCCCGGCACACCGCCGACCTATGTCGGCATGTGCCACGTGTTCTGCGATTCGGCCGAAGCCTTCCAGGCGGCGTTCGGCCCGCATGCCAAGGAGATCCTGGGCGACATCAGGAACTACACCGACATCGCGCCGGTGATGCAGATCAGCGAAGTGGTGGTGGGCTAAGCCGCAAGCGCAGCCATCCGCAACAGTTCGTCGCCCTCGGCCACCTGCTCGCCGGGCGAGAACATCAGTTCTTCCACCGTGCCGTCGGCCGGCGCCGCGATGGTGTGCTCCATCTTCATGGCCTCCATCACTGCGAGCGGCTGGCCGCGGCTGACCTTGTCGCCGGCCTTGACCGCGAAGGACACGACCTTGCCGGGCATCGGCGCGGTGAGCCGGCCGGCTTCGGCATGGGTGTCGCCGGCATGGGCCAGGCGGTCGATCGCCGTGATCTTCGTCGCGCCCTTCGACGCGAACACATGGGCCGTGGCGCCATCCAGATGCACGTCCACGGTCTGCCGCGTGCCGGCGAACTCGACCTCGAACTCGCCCGACGGGAACTGGCCCACGACCAGCGGGCCCTGCACGCCGCCGGCTTCGAGCCAGAGGCTGCCGTCGCGTTTGTAGGCGAGCACAGCCGCGTGCTCCGTGCCGCGGAACTCGAAGTCGAAGTGGCGCCGGTATTCGCCGTGCGAGCGCCAGCCGTCGCGCCGCTCGAACGGGTCGGGTGCCCCGGCCGGCCGCTCGGTGATGAGCGTGCGCGTGATGGCGGCGGCCGCGGCCAGCGGCAGGCCCAGCGCTTCGCGATCGAACAGCACGGCGCGCTCGCGCTCGATCAGCGCGGTGTCGAGGTTCGCTTTCGAGAACGATTCGGTCGCGAGGATGCCGCGCAGGAACTGCACGTTGGTCGACACGCCCACGATCTGCACCTGCGCCAGCGCCGCATCGAGCCGCGCCAGCGCCTCGGCGCGCGTGCTGCCGTGCACGATCAGCTTGGCGATCATCGAATCGTAGAACGGAGAGATCTCGCCGCCCTCGCGCACGCCGTCGTCGATGCGCACGCGGCTGCGCTGGAACGCCGTTGCCTGCGGCTTGCGGTAGACGCGCAAGCTGCCCGTCGCAGGCAGGAAGTTGTTGTCGGGATTCTCGGCACAGATGCGCGCCTCGATCGCGTGGCCGTGGATCTGCAGCTCCTGCTGCTTCGCAGGCAGCGTCTCGCCCGAGGCCACGCGCAACTGCCATTCGACGAGATCGAGGCCCGTGATGGCTTCGGTCACGGGATGCTCCACCTGGAGACGCGTGTTCATCTCCATGAAGAAAAAATTCATCTCTCCGCCTTCGCGCTGCTCGACGATGAACTCGACCGTGCCGGCACCGACGTAGTTCACCGCGCGCGCCGCAGCCACCGCCGCCTCGCCCATCTGCTTGCGCATCGCGTCGGTCATGCCGGGCGCGGGCGCTTCCTCGAGCACCTTCTGGTGGCGCCGCTGCACCGAGCAGTCGCGCTCGAACAGGTAGACGTAGTTGCCGTGCGTGTCGCCGAACACCTGGATCTCGATGTGGCGCGGGCGCTGCACGTATTTCTCGATCAGCACTGCGTCGTCGCCGAAGCTGTTGATCGCCTCGCGCTGGCACGAGGCGAGCGCCGCGGCAAAGTCTTCGGCCCGGTCGACCGCGCGCATGCCCTTGCCGCCGCCGCCCGCGCTGGCCTTGATGAGCACCGGGTAGCCGATGCGGTCGGCCTCGCGCTGCAGCAGCTGCGGGTTCTGGTCGTGGCCGTGGTAGCCCGGTACCAGCGGCACGCCGGCCTTCTCCATCAGCTGCTTCGATTCGGCCTTCAGGCCCATCGCCTTGATGGCCGATGGCGGCGGGCCGATGAAGACCAGGCCGGCGTCGGCGCAGGCCTGCGCGAACTCCTCGTTCTCGCTCAGGAAGCCGTAGCCCGGGTGCACTGCTTCGGCGCCCGTGGCCTTGGCGGCTTCGAGGATCTTCTCCCAGCGCAGGTAGCTGTCCTTGGGCGCGCTGCCGCCGAGGTGCACCGACTCGTCGCAGGCACGCACGTGGTTGGCATGCGCGTCGGCATCGGAGTACACGGCGACGGTGCGGATCGCCATGCGACGAGCGGTGGCCGCGACACGGCAGGCGATCTCGCCTCGGTTGGCAATGAGGATCTTCTTAAACATTCGGAGTGTCTCCCGGAGGATTTTTTTTCAGTTGGAATGCAGGCGCGACGCCCGGATCGGGCCGGCCGCTGAAGATGCGGGCCACGCGGACGAACAGCGCCTTGAGAAAGCGCCAGCTCTTGCGGATGAGCCACACGCTGAGCACCAGCACGAAGACGAACAGCAGCAGGAAGACCAGCGGGTGCGCAACGGCAAGCCACAAGCCCGCGGGCACCATGCTGTCCTCGACCAGCGAGGCGCCCACGTTCGAGAACGGCTCGGGCGATGTGTTGATGGCCGCGCGCGTCGTGGCCTTGGCCGCATGCGCGGTGGCCGCGAAACCGCCGCCCACGAGCGCGGCCACGATGGCCATCGCACCATGGTCGGCACCGAACACGCTGGCCGCGAGCGCCGCGCCGGCTGGAATGCGGATGGCCGTGTGCACCACGTCCCACAGCGAGTCGAGGCCCGGGATCTTGTCGGCGAAGAACTCGATGAACACCATGAAGCCGCTGGCCGCGATGACCACCGGATGCGCGAGCAGCTGCAAGCCACTGGGCAGCGGCACCCAGCCGAAGTAGCCGGCCAGCCCGGTCAGCAGCACGACCAGGTACAGCCGCACGCCGCTGGCCCAGCCGATGGCCGCGGCCAGTGCGAGCAGCTGGGGCATGTCGAGCGAGTTCATCGCGTGGTGCTCAGTGGCCCAGCCAGGAGGGCTTGCGCTTCTGCAGGAAGGCCTGCACGCCCTCGCGGCCTTCATCGCTGGCGCGGATGTCGGCGATGCCCTCGACGGTCTTGGCGATCAGCGCGTCGTCGATCTCGCGGCCGTCCACGTCGGCGATCAACTGCTTGCAGGCGCGCACCGCGGCCGGGCTGGCGCTGGTGAGCGCCTTCAGGAGTTCGTCGACCTTGGCGTCGAGCGCATCGGCCGCCACCACTTCATGCACGAAGCCGATGCGGTGCGCCTCGGCGGCCGTGAAGCGCTCGGCCGTGAGGAAGTAGCGCTGCGAGGCGCGCGTACCCATGGCACGCAGCACGTACGGGCTGATGGTCGCGGGCACGAGGCCGATCTTGACTTCGCTCAGGCAATACCACGCCGTATCGACGCTCACCGCCATGTCGCAGGCCGCGACCAGCCCCATGCCGCCCGCATACACATCGCCCTGCACGCGTGCGATGGTGGGCTTGGGGCATTCGGCAATGGTGCGCAGCATGGCGGCCAGCTTGCCCGCGTCGGCGATGTTCTCGCTGCGCGTGTAGTCGGCCATGCGGCGCATCCAGTTGAGATTCGCGCCCGCACAGAAGGCCGGGCCGCTGGCGCCGAGCACGATGGCCTTCACCTGCGGCGCGGCGCCGGCTTCGGCGAAGGCCTGCGTGAGCTCGGCGATGACCACGTCGTCGAAGGCATTGCGCGCGTCGGGCTGGTCGAGCCAGATGCGTGCGATGGGGCCTTCGCTGGTTTCGAGTTTCAGTTTGATGAAGTTGCTCATGCCGCGTCCCTCGTCACATGCGGAAGATGCCGAACTTCGGCTCTGGAATGGGCGCGTTGCGCGCAGCAGCAAGGCCGAGCGCCAGCACCCGCCGCGTGTCCGCCGGGTCGATGATCCCGTCGTCCCACAACCGCGCGGTCGCGTAGTACGGGTGGCCCTGGTCTTCGTACTGCTGGCGGATCGGCGCCTTGAAGGCCTCTTCCTCTTCCTTGCTCCAGCTGCCGCCCTTCAATTCGATGCCGTCGCGCTTCACCGTGGCCAGCACGCTCGCAGCCTGCTCGCCGCCCATCACGCTGATGCGCGCGTTGGGCCACATCCAGAGAAAGCGCGGGCTGTACGCGCGGCCGCACATGCCGTAGTTGCCGGCGCCGAAGCTGCCGCCGATGATGATGGTGAACTTGGGCACGTTGGCGGTGGCCACGGCCGTCACCATCTTGGCGCCGTGGCGCGCGATGCCTTCGTTCTCGTACTTGCGGCCCACCATGAAGCCCGTGATGTTCTGCAGGAACACCAGCGGGATCTTGCGATGGCAGCACAGCTCGATGAAGTGCGCACCCTTCTGTGCCGATTCGGAAAACAGGATGCCGTTGTTGGCGATGATGCCGACCGGCATGCCCTCGATCTCGGCAAAGCCGCAGACCAAGGTGGCGCCGAAGCGGGCCTTGAACTCGTGGAACTCGCTGCCGTCGACGATGCGCGCGATGATCTCGCGCACGTCGAAGGGCTTGCGCGTGTCGGTCGGAATCACGCCGTAGAGCTCTTCGCGCGGGAATGCGGGCTCGCGCACCTCGGCCTTCGCCGGGGCATCGGCCGCCCTGGCGTTGAGGTTGGCCACCGCCGACCGTGCGAGCGCGAGCGCATGCAGGTCGTTCTGCGCCAGGTGGTCGACCACGCCCGAGAGCCGCGTGTGCACGTCGCCGCCGCCCAGGTCCTCGGCCGTGACGACCTCGCCCGTCGCGGCCTTCACGAGCGGCGGGCCGCCCAGGAAGATGGTGCCCTGGTTCTTCACGATGATCGACTCGTCGCTCATCGCCGGCACGTAGGCGCCGCCCGCCGTGCACGAGCCCATGACCACCGCGATCTGCGCAATACCCTGGGCGCTCATGTTGGCCTGGTTGTAGAAGATGCGCCCGAAGTGCTCACGGTCCGGGAACACCTCGTCCTGGTTCGGCAGGTTGGCGCCGCCCGAGTCGACCAGGTAGATGCAGGGCAGGCGGTTCTGCTCGGCGATCTCCTGCGCGCGCAGGTGCTTCTTGACCGTCATCGGGTAGTAGGTGCCGCCCTTCACGGTTGCGTCGTTGCACACGATCATGCAGTCGACGCCGTTCACGCGGCCGATGCCCGCGATGAGGCCGGCGCCGGGCGCGGACTCCGCGCCCTTGGCATCGAGGTACATCGCATGCGCAGCCAGCGGCGCGATCTCGAGGAAGGGCGTGCCGGGGTCGAGCAGCTCGGCCACGCGGTCGCGCGGCAGCAGCTTGCCGCGCGCCGTGTGCTTGGCGCGCGCGGCCTCTCCGCCGCCCTGCTCCACTTTCGCGAACTGCTTGTGCAGGTCGTCGACCAGCGCGCGCATCGCTGCGGCATTGGCCTGGAAGTCTGCGGAACGCGCGTTGAGTTTGGTTTCGATCTTGCTCATGCTGTCTTTTCTTGCTGGAGGCCGAGTTGCTCGGTCATGGCATCGCGGATCTTGAATTTCTGGATCTTGCCGGTCACCGTCATCGGGAACTCGGCGACGAAGCGGATGTACTTCGGCACCTTGTAGTGCGCAATCTGGCCCTTGCAGAAATCGCGGATCTCGTCCTCGGTCGCGGCCTGGCCGGGCTTGACGATGATCCAGGCGCAGAGCTCCTCGCCGTACTTCCTGTCGGGCAGGCCGACCACCTGCACGTCCTGCACCTTGGGATGGCGGTACAAAAATTCCTCGATCTCGCGCGGGTAGATGTTCTCGCCGCCGCGGATCACGAGGTCCTTGATGCGGCCGACGATGTTGACGTAGCCCTCGGCGTCCATGGTGGCCAGGTCGCCGGTGTGCATCCAGTGCTCGGCATCGATCGCCTCGCGGGTCTTCGGCTCGTCTTCCCAGTAGCCGTGCATCACCGAGTAGCCGCGCGTGCAGAACTCGCCGGAGCTGCCGCGCGGCACGATGGCGCCGGTCTCGGGGTCGATGATCTTGATCTCCAGGTGCGGCTGCACCGTGCCCACGGTGGACACGCGCTTGTCGAGCGGCGTGTCGGTGCTGCTCTGGCAGCTCACCGGGCTGGTCTCGGTCATGCCGTAGGCGATGGTGATTTCGCTGAGATGCATTTCATTCACCACGCGCTTCATCACCTCGGTCGGGCACGGCGAACCGGCCATGATGCCGGTGCGCAGCGTGGACAGGTCGAACTCCTTGAAGCGCGGATGGTCGAGTTCGGCGATGAACATCGTGGGCACGCCGTGCAGGCCCGTGCACTTCTCGGCCTGCACGGTCTCGAGCACCGTGAGCGGATCGAAGCCGTCGTTCGGATACACGATGGCCGAGCCGTGCGTGAGGCAGGCCAGGTTGCCGAGCACCATGCCGAAGCAGTGGTAGAGCGGCACCGGGATGCACAGCCTGTCGGCCGGCGTGAGCTTCATGCATTCGCCGATGAAGAAGCCGTTGTTGAGGATGTTGCGGTGCGTGAGCGTCGCGCCCTTCGGGAAGCCCGTGGTGCCGCTCGTGAACTGGATGTTGATCGGGTCGGTGGCCTTGAGCGTCTTCTGCACCTGTGCCACGCGCGGGTCGGCCGCGTCGCCGCTCGCGAGCAGCTCGCTGAAGCGCTGCATGCCGGGCTCCTGCACATCAGCCGCGGCCTTGCCGTCGATCCAGAAGGTGTGGCGCAGCTGCGGCAGGCGCTTGGGGCCGAGTTCGCGCAGCATGCCCAGGTAGTCGCTGGTCTTGAACTTCGCCATCGTCACCAGCGCCTTGCAGCCGACCTTGTTGAGCGCGTATTCGAGTTCGGAGGTGCGGTAGGCCGGGTTGATGTTGACGAGGATCAGCCCGGCCTTGGCGGTCGCGATCTGCATCAGCACCCAGGGCGCGTTGTTGTGCGACCAGATGCCCACGCGGTCGCCGGGTGCGAGCCCCAGCTTGAGCAATGCGCTGGCCAGCTTGTTGGACTCGGCCTGGAGCTCGCGGTAGGTGAAGCGCTTGCCTTCGTGGCGGCTGACGAGCGCCTCGCGGTCGGGCTGCTTCGCGGCCATGCCGTCGAAGAAATCGCCGATGGTTTGCTCGATGAGGGGGACGTTGGTGGCGCCCTTGCTGTAGCTTTCAGTCAACGAAGCAGTCATGTTCATGTTCCTTGTCTCCTTGTCTGGCTCCTTCCCCTTCCGGGGGAAGGTTGGGATGGGGGCGGACGGCGCTTGCTCGGCGACCTGCTTCATCGAACGCCGCTTGCCCCCACCCCTGCCCTCCCCGGAAGGGGAGGGAGAAAAACAATCTAGGCCGTTTCCGAAAACAGCTCGCGCCCGATCAGCATGCGTCGGATCTCGCTGGTGCCGGCCCCGATCTCGTACAGCTTGGCATCGCGCCACAGCCGCTCGACCGGAAAGTCCTTCGTGTAGCCCACGCCGCCCAGCGCCTGGATCGCCTCGCCGGCCATCCACGTGGCCTTCTCGGCCGAATAGAGAATGGCGCCGGCCGCGTCCTTGCGGAAGGTGCGCGCATGGTCGTTGCGGTCGCAGGCCTTGCCCACGGCGTACACGTAAGCGCGCGTGGCCTGCCAGGTCGAGTACATGTCCGCGAGCTTGCCCTGCATCAGCTGGAATTCGCCGATGCTCTGGCCGAACTGCTTGCGCTCGTGGATGAAGGGCAGCACCGCGTCCATGCAGGCGGCCATGATGCCCAGCGGCCCGCCCGAGAGCACCGCGCGCTCATAGTCGAGGCCGCTCATCAGCACCTTGGCGCCCATGCCTTCACCGCCGAGCACGTTCTCTTCGGGCACTTCGCAGTTGTCGAAGAACAGCGGATAGGTGTTGGAGCCGCGCATGCCGAGCTTGTCGAGCTTGGTGCCGGCCGAGAAGCCCTTGAAGCCCTTTTCGACGATGAAGGCCGTCATGCCGCGCGCACCCATCTCGGGTTCGGTCTTGGCGTAGATCACCAGGGTATCGGCGTCGCCGCCGTTGGTGATCCACATCTTGCCGCCGTTGAGCACGTAGTAGCCGTTCTTCTTCTCGGCCTTGAGCTTCATGCTCACGACGTCGGAGCCGGCGTTGGGCTCGCTCATGGCCAGCGCGCCCACGTGCTCGCCGCTCACGAGCCTGGGCAGGTATTTCTTCTTCTGCGCGTCGCTGCCGTTGCGGTGGATCTGGTTCACGCACAGGTTGGAGTGCGCGCCGTACGAGAGGCCGACCGAGGCCGAGGCGCGCGACACCTCTTCCATGGCCACGATGTGCGCCAGGTAGCCCAGCTCGGTGCCGCCGAATTCTTCCTTCACCGTCATGCCGTGCAGGCCGAGCTCGCCGAGCTTGCGCCACAGGTCGTGCGGGAACAGGTTGTCGCGGTCGATGTCGGCGGCGCGCGGGGCGATCTCGTTCGCGGCAAAGTCCTGGATCGCGCTGCGCAGCGAGTCGATGGTGTCGCCCAGGTCGAAGTTCAGGCCGGGATCGTGCATGTGTGTTGTCTCCTCTGAAGGGTCGGCGCGCAGGCAGGCTGTCCCACGCGGATGGGCGCTTGGAAGAATGCAGCTTACGCCTCGCCGCGCCGCAATTGGCGCCACAATGGTTGCAAATTGCGCCACGCTGGAACCACCTGACCATGTCGTCCCCGTCCTTCCTCCGACCTGCCCGCGCCGTCACGCCGATGGCCTTCGTGAGAGCCATCGTGCAGGGCTACGAGCGCTATGGCATCGATCCGTCCGCGGCGCTGCAAGCGGCACAGATCACGCCGCGCGAGCTGGCCCGGCCGGGCGCGCGGGTGACGGCTGCGCAGTTCGAGGCGCTGTCGGGCCATGCGATGCAGGAGCTCGACGACGAGGCGCTCGGCTGGTTCTCGCGGCGGCTGCCTTGGGGCAGCTACGGCATGCTGTGCCGCGCCTCGCTGACCTCGCCCGACCTGGGCGTGGCCATCAAGCGCTGGTGCCGCCATCACCGCCTGCTGACCGAGGACATCACGCTGGCGCTGGAGGTGTCGGGCGGCGTGGCCACGCTGCGCATCGCCGAGCACCGCCCGCTGGACGAGGCGTTCCGCGAGTTCTGCCTGGTGACGAGCCTGCGCTTCTTGCACGGGTACGTCTGCTGGGCCATCGATTCGCGTATCTCGCTGCGGGACGCGACCTTTCCCTTTGCAGCGCCGCCGCACCGCGACGCCTATCCGCTGATGTTCACGCCCGAGGTGCGCTTCGATGCGCCCGAGGCGAGCATCAGCTTCGACGAGCGCTATCTCGCGCTGCCGCTGCAGCGCGACGAGCGTGCGCTGCGCACCATGCTCAAGCGGGCGCTGCCGCTCACGGTGCTGCAGTACCGGCGCGACCGCCTGCTGGGCCAGCGCGTGCGCGAGCTGCTGCGTTCGCGCGCCGCCGAGGCCACCACGGCGGAGGCGCTGGCCACGCTGCTCAATGTGTCGGGCCGCACGCTGCACCGGCAGCTGCACGAGGAAGGCACCTCGCTGCAGGCGCTGAAGAACGAAGTGCGCCACGAGATGGCGGTGGAGCAGCTGCGCCGCACCAACCGGCCGATCAAGCAGGTGGCACTGGCGGTGGGCTTTCGCAACGAGAAGAGCTTTTCGCGTGCGTTCCTGCAGTGGACCGGGCATGCGCCGCGGGACTTTCGGCTGCGGGGGTTGTAGCGGTTGCTTCTGCGCGCTTGTTCAGGGCGCGTGCACAGGCCACCGGGTACTCCCCTCCGCGAATGTCCCCCGGCCTGCGGCCTCCTCCTTGATTTCGCTGCGGGGAGCACCCGATGTCCTGTGCACGAGGGCACGCTCGTGGTGCACCGCTGATCAACGACCGCTCTGCATAACGCTCCCGTCGATGGGGTGCCTTGCGCAGCGAAATAAAGGGGGAGGCCGCAGGCCGGAGGACATTCGCTTCGCCGCGTACCCCGTCGGCGGGAGCGCGCCCTGAATCAGCAGCGCCCAAACAAAGGCACTTACGCGAAGTGGCGAAGCTCAGCCCGGCTGCGCAATCAACGCCAGCGCATCGGCGATCGACTGGCTGTCTTCCGGCCGCACCAGCTTCGCAACCTGCTGGCCGTCGCGCATGAACACCAGCGTGGGCCACAACCGCACGTTGAACGAGCGGCCCAGCGGCCTCCCGCTGCCGTCCTCGACCTTGATGCGCGGGATGTCCGGGTACTTGGCAAAGGCTTCGGCGATGCTCGGTTGCGCGGCCTTGCAGATGCCGCACCAGTTGGTGCCGAACTCGACCACGGCCGGGCCCTTCAGGGCATCGATCTCGGCGCGGTCGGGCTGCTCGGTCTTGTATTCGGAAGTCATGGGATCCGGCTCCTTGTGGACTGGCTTGCTTGATGCCATTGCAGCAGAAACCCTGCGGGCTTGCTCGCGGCAGGGGCTTGGTCTTCAGGCCGGCTGCAGGCCGTGCGAAGCAAGCAGCGCAGGCAGTTCCTGCATGTCGCTGAACACCTGCAGCGCGCCGACGCTGCGCAGCGCCTCGGGGCCGCTGTGGCCCGATTCGCCGGTGCTGTAGCCGAACACGGTGGCACCCGCGGCCACGCCGGCCATTGCGCCCGTGACGGTGTCCTCGACCACCGCGCAGCGCTTCGGATCGACACCCAGCGCCTCGGCGGCGGCAAGGTATACGTCGGGATAGGGCTTGGAGCGCGGCATCTCGTGGCCGCTGAAGATGCGGCCCTCGAAGCACTCGAGCAGCCCGACCTTCGCCAGTTGCAGTTCGACCTTGTGGCGGTCGGCGCCCGAGGCGCAGGCGATGCGGCCCCGGAGCCGCGCATGGATCTCGCGGATGGCCGCCGGGGCGTGGGCGATGGCCACGAGGTCGCGCTCGAGGGCTTCGTTGCGGCGGGCCCTGAAGGCCTTGAGCCAGTCTTCGGTGATCCTGACGCCGGTCTTCGATTCGATGAGCGCGGCTTCGTCCTTCACGGCCTTGCCGGTGAAGGTGTTCATCGACTCTTCGGTGGTGAGATGCCAGCCGAGCTCGCCGAGCATCTCGGCGAGCACGCGGTTGGTGATGGGTTCGGAATCGACGAGGACGCCGTCGCAGTCGAAGAGTACGGCGTCGAAGGGGAATGGGGTCATTGCGCTGCAGGGGTTCGGGGAATTCCCCCATGGTAGCAATGACCCCGGCCGGGCTCAGGACGCGGGCTGGATCGGGATGTAGATCTCGCCGCCGCCCGCCATGAACTCCCTGGATTTCTGCGCCATTCCTTCGGCCATGGCTTCCGCCTCGGCCACGCCCTTCTTCGCCGCGTACTCGCGCACTTCCTGCGTGATCTTCATCGAGCAGAACTTCGGTCCGCACATCGAGCAGAAGTGCGCCACCTTGCTCGAATCCTTGGGCAGCGTTTCGTCATGGAACTCGCGCGCCGTGTCGGGGTCCAGGCCCAGGTTGAACTGGTCCTGCCAGCGGAATTCGAAGCGCGCCTTGCTGAGCGCATCGTCGCGCGAGCGCGCTCCAGGGTGCCCCTTGGCCACGTCGGCCGCATGCGCGGCGATCTTGTAGGCAATGATTCCCTGCTTCACGTCGTCGCGGTCGGGCAGGCCCAGGTGCTCCTTGGGCGTCACGTAGCAGAGCATCGCGGTGCCGGCCCAGCCGATCATCGCGGCGCCGATGGCGCTGGAGATGTGGTCGTAGCCCGGCGCGATGTCGATGGTCAGCGGGCCGAGCGTGTAGAACGGCGCCTCGTGGCAGTGCTTGAGCTGCTCGTCCATGTTGGCCTGGATCATGTGCATCGGCACGTGGCCCGGCCCTTCGATCATGGTCTGCACGTCGTGCTTCCACGCGATCTGCGTGAGCTCGCCCAGGGTGCGCAACTCGGCGAACTGGGCTTCGTCATTCGCGTCGGCGCCCGAGCCCGGGCGCAGGCCGTCGCCGAGCGAGAAGCTCACGTCGTAGGCCTTCATGATGTCGCAGATGTCCTCGAAGCGCTCGTACAGGAAGCTCTCCTTGTGGTGCGCGATGCACCACTTGGCCATGATCGAGCCGCCGCGCGAGACGATGCCCGTCATGCGGTCGGCCGTCAGGTGGATGAACGGCAGGCGCACGCCGGCGTGGATGGTGAAGTAGTCGATGCCCTGCTCGGCCTGCTCGATCAGCGTGTCGCGGAAGATCTCCCACGTGAGGTCCTCGGCCACGCCGCCCACCTTCTCGAGCGCCTGGTAGATCGGCACCGTGCCGATGGGCACCGGCGAGTTGCGCACGATCCAGTCGCGCGTGGTGTGGATGTTCTTGCCGGTGGAAAGATCCATCACGTTGTCGGCGCCCCAGCGGATCGCCCACACGAGCTTTTCCACTTCTTCCTCGATGCTCGAGGTGACGGCCGAGTTGCCGATGTTGGCGTTGATCTTGACCTTGAAGTTGCGGCCGATGGCCATCGGCTCGACTTCGGGGTGGTTGATGTTGGCCGGAATGATGGCGCGGCCGCGCGCCACCTCGTCGCGCACGAACTCGGGCGTGATGATGCGCGGAATGCTGGCGCCCATGGGATTGCCGGCCACGCGCTTCGCACGCTCCTCGTTGGCGAGGTATTCGGCCATCCACTCGCGCTTGCCGTTCTCGCGCAGCGCCACGTATTCCATCTCGGGCGTGACGATGCCGCGGCGCGCGTAATGCATCTGCGTGACGTTGGCGCCGGCCTTGGCGCGGCGCGGTGTGCGCTGCAGGGCCGAGGCGCCGGCGCGCAGTTCGGCCAGGCGCTGGGCATCGTGGTCGTGCGCGTGCTTGAGGCCCTCGTCGAGCGCCTGGTGCGAACGGCCTTCGTAGCTTTCGGTGTCGTTGCGCTCGGCGATCCAGGCGCCGCGCACGCCCGGCAGGCCGCGGCGCACGTCGATCTCGACCTTGGCATCGGTGTAGGGGCCCGAGGTGTCGTAGAGCGACACGGTCTCGCCGTTGGTCAGCAGCACGTCGCGCACCGGCACGTTGAGGTCGGGCCGGCTGCCCGGGATCAGGCACTTGTGCGAGGCGGGAAAGGGCTCGCGCGTGAGCGAGAGCAGGGAGGTGAACTTGTCGGGGGCATTCATGCGGGGCACTCCTTGTTGAGGGAAAGGGTGCTCCGCAATCGCTCTGAGGACTTTGGGCCGCCACCTTGGATGGATGGATGGCGGGACCGGAGTCGGGGAGTGCAGCTCTTCTTACGCCGGTATGACCCGGATCAAGTTCGCGGGTCGGCACTTTGCCATCTCAGCACGCCACATGCGTGCACCCCGGAGCGGGGACTATTGTGCGGGCCGCAGCCCGGTGCGTCAACCGGGGGTCTGCAGATCGCCTTCGAGGTAGAACCAGCGCTCCCCCTCGCGCACGAAGCGGCTGCGCTCGTGCAGGCGCGTGGCGGCGCCGGTGCTGCTGCGCTGGCGGGCGACGAATTCGACCTCGGCATGGTCGGCGTCGAGCACCGAGCGCGAGCGGATGTCCAGGCCCAGCCACTTCACGCCGGGTTCGAACTCGATCGACGCCGGCCGCGTCGACGCGTGCCAGGTGGCCAGCAGGTAGGGGCCGCGTTCCAGCACGAAGGCGGTATAGCGCGAGCGCATCAGCGATTCGGCGTCGGGCGCGGGCGTGCCCTCGAAATCCTCGAGGTAGCGGCCGCAGCACAGGGCATAGCCGATGGGCTTGTCTCGGCGGTCCGTGCGGCCGCAGGGGCAAGGTCCGGTGGTGGGATCGGTGGCACTCATGAAGAACGCTATTGGAACATCCTCCGGGGCCCTTCGCCGATGGGGCAAGCCCGGGGCCCGGCCGGCGGCCGTGCGAAACGCCCGGTTCAGGCCAGCGCGCGCTGGATCAGCAGCTTCTGGATGTCCGAGGTGCCTTCGTAGATCTGGCACACGCGCACGTCGCGGTAAATGCGTTCGAGCGGAAAGTCGCTCACATAGCCGTAGCCGCCCAGCGTCTGGATCGCAGCGCTGCAGACGCGCTCGGCCATTTCGCTCGCGAACAGCTTGGCCATGGCGGCTTCCTTGAGGCAGGGCCGGCCGGCATCGCGCAGGCTGGCGGCATGCCAGATCAGCTGGCGCGCGGCCTCGAGCTGCGTGGCGCATTCGGCCAGCCTGAAACCGACGGCCTGCTGCTCGAAGATCGCCCCGCCGAAGGCCTGGCGCTCCTTGGCATAGGCCAGCGCCACGTCGAAGGCGCTGCGCGCCATGCCCACGCTCTGCGCCGCAATGCCGATGCGGCCGCCCTCGAGCGCGCCCAGCGCGATCTTGTAGCCCTCGCCCTCGGCGCCGATGAGGTTTTCCGCCGGAATGCGGCAGCCGTCGAAGTTGATCTGCGCGGTGTCGCTGCTGTGCTGGCCCAGCTTGTCTTCCAGGCGCGCGACGTTGTAGCCCGGTGCGTCGGTCGGCACGATGAAAGCGCTCATGCCGCGCTTGCCCGCGCCCTTGTCGGTCACCGCGATGACGATGGCCACCTGGCCGTTCTTGCCGCTGGTGATGAACTGCTTCACGCCGTCGATCACCCAGCCGTCGCCGTCCTTGCGCGCCGTGGTGCGCAGGCTCGAGGCGTCGCTGCCGGCCTGCGGCTCGGTAAGGCAGAAGGCGCCGAGCATCCGGCCCTGCGCCAGCGGCTCGAGCCACTGCTTCTTCTGCTGCGCGTTGCCGTAGCGCATGAGGATGGCGTTGACCGGGCAGTTGGTCACGCTGATGGCGGTGCTGGTGCCGCCGTCGCCGGCCGCGATCTCCTCGAGCACCAGCGCGAGCGTGAGGTAGTCGAGGCCCGCGCCGCCGTGTTCCTCGGGCACGCAGATGCCGTAGGCGCCGAGCGCCGCGAGGCCCTGGTGCGCTTCCTTCGGGAAGCTGTGCTCGCGGTCCCACCGCGGGGCATGGGGCCAGAGTTCGGCCTGCGAGAAATCGCGCACCGCGTCGCGGATGGCTTCCTGGTCGGCACTGAGCAGCATGGCGTTGTCTCCTGTCTTTTTTCTTGCGGGCCTGCTTACTTGCCGGCGCCCAGGTCCATGATGAGCCGCGCCGCCATGTACAGGCGCCGTGGAATGGCGCTGATGTCGACGTACTCGGCCTTGTCGCTGTGGTAGCCGAAGCCCGGCAGGCCCAGGCTCTCGATCACGGGCTTGCCCGATAGCGCTGCGTAGGCCGCGTCGGTGCCGCCGCCGGTGCGCTCTTCCACGCCCAGCGTGCCGCCGGCCTCCTTGTAGTAGGCCACGGCCTTGTCGACCAGCTTCCTGCCGCCTTCGCCCGCATTGAAGGCCGGACGGCCGCGCGTGACCACCACCTTGACATCGGATTCGGGCAGCTTCTTCTGCTGCGCCCTTTCTTCGAGCGTCTTCATGGCGGCTTCGAAGTCCTCGTTCTGCGCGTAGCGCACGTCGGCGTTCAGCGTGGCGCTGGCCGGAATGATGTTCGACACGTTGCCGGCCTTGGCCATGGTCCAGTTGAAGCGCAGGTGCCTGGCCTTGTCGTCGATGCTCATGGTGCGCAGCACGAGGTCGGACGCCTCGACCAGCGCGTTCACGCCCAGGTCGGGCGCGGCGCCCGCATGCGAGGCCTTGCCGGTGATGTTCACCTGCACGTAGGCAATGCCCGAAGTGCCGAGCGAAAGCTTCTCGTCGCCCGCGCTCGTGGGTTCGAACGAGAGCACGTAGTCGGCCTGCCTGGCTTCTTCCTGGATCAGGTCGCGCGAGCCGAAGGAGCCTTTTTCCTCGTCGGTGTTGAACAGCACGGTGATGGTGCCGTAGTCGCGCACGCCGTAGTCCTTGAGCAGCTTCAGCGTGTGCAGGATGACGGCGTTGCCGCCCTTGTCGTCGGCGATGCCGGGGCCGTAGGCCTTGTTGCCTTCGATGCGGAACGGCGCCTTGGCGAGCGTGCCCTTGAGGTACACGGTGTCCATGTGCGACATCAGCAGCAGGTTCTTGCCGCCCCGGCCCTTGAGCTTGCCGACGATGTTGTCGCCCACCACGAGGCCGGCGGACTTGCTGCGCGTGACGGTGAAACCGAGATTCTTGAGTTCGCCCTCGAGGTAGTTCCCCGCGGCCGCAATGCCCTCGGCATCGCCCGTGCCGGTTTCGATGTTGACCAGCTGCTCCAGCGTCTTGAGCACTGCGGGCTGCGCATCGGTGGCGGCCTGGAACAGCACGTTGTCGCGCTTCTGCGCCCAGCCGGCGGCAGGCGCCAGGAAGGCGGCGGCCAGCAGGGCTGCGAGCATGGTGCGTTGATTGAATGGGCGCATGAAGAATCTCCTGGCGTCTGCAGTATTCGTAGAGAGAAAAACCACGAAGCGCCCCGGCAAGGGGCGCTTGTGGTGGTTGTTTTTTGTTAAAGCAACTCGAGTGCCACGGCGGTGCCTTCGCCCCCGCCGATGCACAGCGTGGCGACGCCGCGCTTCTTGCCGCGCGCCTTCAGCGCATGGATCAGCGTGACCATGATGCGCGCACCGCTGGCGCCGATGGGGTGGCCCAGCGCGCAGGCGCCGCCGTTCACGTTGACGATCTCGTGCGACACGTCGAGCTCGTGCATCAGCGCCATCGGCACCACCGCGAAGGCCTCGTTCACTTCCCACAGGTCCACGTCCTTGACGGTCCAGCCGGTCTTCTTGAACAGCTTGGCCACGGCGCCCACGGGCGCGGTGGAGAACCACTCGGGCTGCTGGGCGTGCGTGGCATGGCCGACCAGGCGCGCAATGGGCTTCGCGCCGATCTTCTTCGCGTGCGACTCGGTCATCATCACCAGCGCCGCGGCGCCGTCGTTGATCGAGGAGCTCGACGCCGCGGTGATGGTGCCGTTCTCCTTCTTGAACGCGGGCTTGAGCGTGGCGATCTTGTCGAGCTTGACCTTGCCCGGGCCCTCGTCGATGGAAATGACGGTGTCGCCGCCGCGGCCCTTGACGGTGACGGGCGCGATCTCATCCTTGAACGCGCCGGATTCGGTGGCGGCCTTGGCGCGCTGCACGCTCGCAATGGCAAACGCGTCCTGCTGCTCGCGCGTGAACTTGTACTTGGCGGCGCAGTCTTCGCCGAAGGTGCCCATGGAGCGGCCCGGCTGGTAGGCGTCTTCCAGGCCGTCGAGCATCATGTGGTCGAAGATGCGGTCGTGGCCCATGCGGTAGCCGCCGCGGCCCTTGAGCATGAGGTAGGGCGCATTGGTCATGCTTTCCATGCCGCCCGCCACCATCACCTCGTGCGTGCCGGCCAGGAGCAGGTCGTGCGAGAGCATTGCGGCCTTCATGGCCGAGCCGCACATCTTGCTGAGCGTGACCGCGCCCGCGCTGTCGGGCAGGCCGCCCTTGTAGGCCGCCTGGCGCGCCGGCGCCTGGCCCTGGCCGGCCATCAGGCAGTTGCCGAACAGCACCTCGCCCACGCTGTCGGGCGCGATGCCGGCGCGCTCCACGGCGGCCTTGATGGCGGCGCCGCCGAGGTCGTGCGCCGAGAGGGAAGAGAAGTCGCCCTGGAAGCTCCCCATGGGGGTGCGGGCGGCGCCGACGATGACGATGGATTCAGGCATGGTGGTCTCCTTCGGAAAGTTGGAAGAAAAAGCGGTCGCCGCGGACCGCGGGCTCAATCAGAAATGGGTCGCATGGCCTTCGTGCGGAAAGCGCTGCGACTCTTCGTACGGGAACACATCCAGCATCTGGCCGGCCCGGATGCGTTCCTTGTGGTGCTGCCAGAAGGCAGCGTCGAGCAGGTCGGCATGGTGCGCCATGAAGGCCTCGCGCACCGCGTCGTTGCCGAGCAGGAAAGGGCCGAAGGTTTCGGGGAACACGTCCTTCGGGCCCACCGAGTACCAGACCTCGCCGCTCATTTCGTCTTCCTCGTTGCGCGGCGCGGGCACCTTGCGGAACTTGCAGTCGGTGATGTATTCGATCTCGTCGTAGTCGTAGAAGACCACCTTGCCGCCGCGCGTGACGCCGAAGTTCTTCCACAGCATGTCGCCCGGAAAGATGTTGGCCGCCACCATGTCCTTGATGGCGTTGCCGTACTCGACCACCGCGTGCTCGAGCTGCTCCTTCGCGCGCTTGGCATGCGCCGGGCTTTCCGGGTTGGCCAGCGTATCGAAGGCCTCCTGCAGGAAGATGTTGAGCGGGATCATGCGGCGCTCGATGTAGACGTGCTTGAGCACGAGCTCCATCTCCCCGTTGCCGTCGCGGTCGCCGATCTCGAGCTGGCTGGGGGCGAACTTGCGGATCTCCTCGATCAGCTCGGGCTCGAAGCGGTCGAGCGGAAAACCCACGTCGCTGTATTCCAGCGTGTCGGCCATGCGGCCCACGCGGTCGTGCTGCTTCACGAGCATGTACTTGCCCTTGATCTGCTCGCGCGTGGTGTCCTTCTGCGGCGGATAGAAGTCCTTGATGACCTTGAACACGAACGGGAACGACGGCAGGTCGAACACCAGCATGACCATGCCCTTGATACCGGGCGCAATGCGGAAGCGGTCGCTCGAATAGTTCAGGTGCGAGAGGAAGTCGCGGTAGAACAGCGTCTTGCCCTGCTTGGCGAGGCCCAGCGCGTTGTAGATTTCGGCGCGCGGCTTGCGCGGCATGAGCGAGCGCAGGAACTGCACGCAGGCCGAGGGCACCTCCATGTCGACCATGAAGTAGGCGCGCGCAAAGCTGAAGAGCATCTGCAGGTCGTCCTCGCCGAAGAGCGCCGCGTCCACGTAGAACTTGCCCTGGCTGTCGTGCAGGATCGGCAGCGAGAACGGGAGCTCGACGAAGCCGTTCATGATCTTGCCCACCACATAGGCGCCCTTGTTGCGGTAGAACAGCCCCGAGAGCACCTGCAACTGGAAGTTGGCGCGCAGCTTCACCTGGTGGAAGCGCCCCATGATGGCGTGCGCCACGCGCTCGGCGTCGCGCCGCTTGTTGGCAAAGCTGCCCTGCAGGCCGTAGTCGTCCAGCATCTGCTCGATGGTGTCGGCCAGCGTGTCGTGCGAAGGGTAGTAGGGCCGGTACGTGGGTGCGCCGCGCGGCTCGATGTATTCGGTGCTGATGGCCGGGCGAACGAAGATGAAGTCGTTCTGGAAGTAGGCCCGGTGCAGGATCTTCGTGGTCACCGAATTGAAGAAGCTCTCGGCCAGCTCCGGCTGATGATGGTCCACCAGCAGGCCGATGAAGTGCAGCTTGACCTGGTGCCACACCTCCATCGGCTGGTCGCCGGCCTTGAATTCCTTCTCGAGCCGGGCCACGGCCTCGTTCACGCGCAAGTCGTAGAACTCGATGCGCTCGCGCTGCGCGCGCTGCTGGCCGTGCCAGTCGGCCGTTTCGAAGCGGTGCTTGGCGCGCGCCGACTCGGCACGGAACAGGGTGTAGTGGCGATTGAACCCGTCGATCATCGCCTTGGCGATGTCGTAGGCCAGCGGTGAATCGAGACGCTGCGGGAACATGGCAGTGCGAGTGCGGATGCTGAACGGCCGGTCAGGCCGCGGCAGGGTCGGCCGCGCCGTCGGCCTCGGGCTGCGGGGACATGGCCTGCGCCTCCTGCACCGACTGGTTCACCTGCGCGCCCTGCAGCGTCAGCGACTGGATCACCTCGCCCGGCTTGCTCCACTTGTACCGGATGCGCTGCACCGCGGCCTTGTAGACCGCATCGAGCGGCTTCGCGCCGTCGACGTTCAGGCCCAGGTCCTGCAGCAGGCCGTCGTGCACGCCGAAGGTCCAGCCGTGGATCTGCACCTTCTGGCCGCGGCCCCAGGCATCGACCATCACGGTGCTGACGGCCACGTTGACCACCTGCTCGGCCACGTTGAGCTCGCACAGCGCATCGACGCGCACTTCTTCGGGCAGGCTCTCGAGCATCACGCTGTGGCGGTCGCGCACGTCCTGGATGTGGCGGATCCAGTTGTCGGCCAGGCCGATGCGCGCGCCGCTGAGCGCCGCCTTCACGCCGGCGCAGCCGTAGTGGCCCACCACCATGATGTGCTCGACCTTCAGGTGCTCGACCGCGAACTGGATCGCCGAGAGCGCGTTGAGGTCGGAGTGCACCACGATGTTGGCGACGTTGCGGTGCACGAACACCTCGCCCGGCTCCAGGCCGGTGATCTGGTTGGCGGGCACGCGGCTGTCGGAGCAGCCGATCCACATGTAGCGCGGCGTCTGCTGCTTCACCAGGCTGGTGAAGAAGCCGGGCCGGTCGCGTTCCATTTGTGCGGACCAGGCACGGTTGTGGGCAAACAGGTCATCAAGATTGTCGGACATGGGCGTGATTGTCGATGAGTCGTGGTTCGGTCGGGATCTCAGGCCGTTCTGGCCGCTTTCTGCGCCCTGGCCAGGGCCGCGCGGCCCTTTTTCTCGTGCTCGCGCACTTCCGCCAGGTTGGCCTGCAGCTCGGCCAGCTGCGATTCGAGCTGCGCGCGGTGCGCGCCCAGCACGCCAAGGAACTTCTGCAGCTGCGGCACGGTGTCGCGCGGGCTGTCGTACATGTCGAGAATATCCTTGGCCTCGGTCAGGCTCAGGCCCAGGCGCTTGGCACGCAGCGTGAGCGTGAGCCGGGCCCGGTCGCGCGCGCTGTAGACGCGCTGCAGGCCGGCGCGCTCGGGCGTCAGCAGCCCCATGTCTTCATAGAAGCGGATGGCGCGCGTCGTGAGGTCGAATTCCTTCGCGAGCTGGCTGATGGTGAAGGTTTGCGCGGACATTGGACGGGGATCTGTCGAAAAGCCGTCTGGAGGGGCGTTGCGGTGGCGACAGCAGGATGGCCCCGCTCTGCCTACAATGATGCCCTCAACCCATGACGTTTACGTAAACGTCAATCTTACATGAACCTCCTCGAACGCGAACTCCACTACCCCCTGGGCGACACCCTGCCCGCCCCCGGCGAAGCACTGGAAGTCGCGCCGGGCGTGCGATGGATCCGCATGCGGCTGCCGTTCGCGCTCGACCACATCAACCTCTGGCTGCTGCGCGACAGCCTCGACGGCGTCGAGGGCTGGACGGTGGTCGACTGCTGCATCGCGCACGATGAAGCCCGCGCCCAGTGGGAGCAGGTGTTCGAAACCCAGCTGCAGGGCCTGCCGATCCTGCGCGTGATCGTCACCCACATGCACCCCGACCACATCGGCCTGGCCGAGTGGCTGTGCACGCGCTGGAACGCGCCGCTGTGGATCAGCTCGACCGACTACCACGTGGCGCGCGTGCTGAGCACCGCCGGCGACACGCTGGCGGGCGGCGACGCGGCGGCGCGCTTCTTTGCCTCGCACGGCCTGACCGACCCCGGGGCGATCGCCAAGATCCGCGCGCGCACCAGCTACTACGCCAACATGGTGCCCTCGGTGCCCGACCGCTTCACGCGCATGATGGATGGCGACACCGTGGCCATCAACGGCCATGCCTGGCGCTGCATCAGCGGCTACGGCCATGCGCCCGAGCACATCGCGCTGTACTGCGACGAACTGAAGCTGCTGCTGGGCGGCGACATGATGCTGCCGCGCATCTCGACCAACGTGAGCGTGCATGCGGGCGAGCCCGAAGCCAATTCGCTGCGGCTCTTCCTGGACAGCATCGACAAGTTCAAGGCGCTGCCGGCCGACACGCTGGGCCTGCCCTCGCACGGCAAGCCGTTCACGGGCATTCACCGCCGCGTCGACCAGCTGCAGGCGCACCACCGCGACCGCCTGGCCGAACTGCTCGAAGCCTGCACCGCGCGCCCGCTGACCGCGGCCGAGGGCCTGCCGATCCTGTTCAAGCGCGAACTCGACCTGCACCAGATGACCTTCGCGATGGGCGAAACCGTGGCCCACCTGCACCTGCTGTGGTTCGAGGGCCAGGTCCGGCGCGAGCTGGGCGAGGACGGCGTCTACCGCTTCGGACCCCGCAGCGCCACGGCCCGGGCACTTTAGACTCGGCGGATGGACACGCTGGCTGAGCTGCGCGCGGGCCGGCTGGCAGGCGCAAGACGAATCGACCTCTCGTGCGGACTCACCGAGTTTCCGCGCGAGATCTTCGGCCTGGCCGATTCGCTCGAGACCCTGAACCTCTCCGGGAATGCGCTCGACGCGCTGCCCGCAGACCTGGGCCGGCTGCATCGCCTGCGCGTGCTGTTCTGCTCCGACAACCGCTTCACGCAGCTGCCCGAATCCATCGGCCAGTGCCGGGCGCTGGAGATGGTCGGGTTCAAGGCCAACCGCATCCGCACCGTGCCCGCTGCCGCGGTGCAGCTGCCGGCGCTGCGCTGGCTGATCCTGACCGACAACCAGATCGAGACAATGCCCGAGGCGCTGGGCCAGTGCACCGCCATGCAGAAGCTCATGCTCGCCGGCAATCAAATGCGTGCGCTGCCGGAATCGCTGGCGGCCTGCGGCCGGCTCGAACTGCTGCGCATTTCGGCCAACCGTTTCGAGGCGCTGCCCCCATGGCTGCTTGCGCTGCCGCGCCTGTCGTGGCTCGCGGGCGCAGGCAACCCCTTCGATAGGCAGGCCGAAGAAACGGCCATCGCCGCGCCGTCGGTGCCGCACGTCGACTGGCGCGGCCTGGCGCTGGGACAGAAGCTCGGCGAAGGCGCATCGGGGGTCATCCACGAGGCGGTGCTGGGCCCCGCGTCGCAGCCGGTGGCCGTCAAGCTGTTCAAGGGCGCAGTCACCAGCGACGGCTGGCCGCACAGCGAGATGGCCGCCAGCATCGCGGCCGGCGCGCATCCGACGCTGATCGCCGCGCAAGGCCGGATCGACGGCCACCCCGAAGGCACCCAGGGCCTGGTCATGGCGCTGGTGGATCCGTCTTTCCGCACGCTCGCCGGCCCGCCCAGCCTCGCGTCCTGCACGCGCGACGTCTATGCGGACGATGCGCAGTGGACCTCCGGCGTGGCATTGCGCATCGCCCGCGACATCGCGTCCGCCATGCAGCACCTGCATGCACGCGGCATCCTGCACGGCGACCTCTATGCGCACAACATCCTCTGGAATGCGCAGGGCGGCGGACTGCTCGGCGACTTCGGCGCGGCCTGGATGACCGGCGCGCTCGACGCGGCGCAGGCCCGGGCACTGCAGCGGCTGGAAATGCGCGCCTTCGGCTGCCTGCTGGAAGAACTGCTCGAGCGCTGCGGCGATGCACCGCCGCAGGCGATGGTCGTGCTGAAGGACCGCTGCATGCAGGCCGACGTGTCCGCACGGCCCTCGTTCGCCGAGGCCTTGGCACTGCTGCAGGGCGAGCTCCCGCCATGACAGGCCAGCGCCTGCCCCTGCCCACGCGCGACGGCGTCGGCCCGAGCTGCGTCGGCCTTCCGCAAGGCGCATGGCCCACCATCGCCGAGTTCCTGATCGAACGCTTCCCCGCGATCACGCGCGAAGCCTGGATGGCCCGCATGGAGGCCCGCGACGTGGTCGACGAGCACGGCGTGCCCGTGACCGCGCAGCGCCGCTACCAGGCGCCCCTGCGCGTGTACTACTACCGCACGCTCGATGCCGAGGTGCGCATTCCCTTCGACGAGCAGGTGCTGTTCCAGGACGACCAGCTCGTGGTGGCGGACAAGCCCCCGTTCCTGCCCGTCACCCCCACCGGCAAGTACCTGCAGGAAAGCCTGCTGGTGCGGCTCAAGCGCAAGCTGAAGCTCGACGACCTGGTGCCGCTGCACCGCATCGACCGCAGCACGGCGGGGCTGGTGCTGTTCTCGGTGCGGCCCGACACGCGCGGCGCCTACCAGGCCATGTTCCCCGAGCGCCGCATCGACAAGCACTACGAGGCCGTGGTGCCGTGGCAGCCGGGCGTGTCGTCGGTGCCCGGCACCTACCGCAGCCGGCTGGTGGACGACGACCACTTCATGCGCGTGAAGGAAGAGGCCGGCGAACCCAATTCCGAAACGCGCATCGCCGTGGTACAGACGGCGGGCGGCCACGCCTTGCTCAGGCTCTCGCCGGTGACCGGCCGCAAGCACCAGCTGCGGGTGCACTGCATGGCACTGGGCATGCCGATCGTCAACGATCCGTTCTACCCCACGCTGCTGCCGCCCGACAGCGACGATTTCGACAAGCCTTTGCAGCTGCTGGCCAAGTCGGTGGCGTTCCAGGATCCGGTGAGCGGCGCGCTGCGCAGCTTCACGAGCCCGCGCAGCCTGGCACTGCCGCCAAGGTGACGCCCCGCGGGCACGCCGCGCACTAAGCTCGTTTCCTGAGAACTTTCATTCAGGAGACACCTGCACCATGGACACCACCCAACTCTTCTCGCTGAAGGGCCGCAGCGCCTTGATCACCGGCGGCTCGCGCGGCATCGGCCGCATGATTGCCGAGGGCTTCCTGGCCCAGGGCGCGCGCGTGTACATCTCGGCGCGCAAGGCCGCGGCCTGCGACCAGACCGCCAGGGAGCTTTCGGCCTTCGGCCATTGCGTGTCGCTGCCGGCCGACGTGTCCACGCTGGAAGGCGCGCAGGCGCTGGTCGATGCCTATGCGAAGCATGAAGACGCGCTCGACATCCTGGTCAACAACGCCGGCGCGGCCTGGGGCGCGCCGTACGACGAGTTTCCCGAGAGCGGCTGGGACAAGGTGGTGGACCTGAACCTGAAGACGCCGTTCTTCCTGACGAAGGCACTGACGCCGATGCTCAAGAAGGCGGCGACCGATCACCTCGCGAAGGTGATCAACATTGCATCGATCGACGGCATCTCGGTGAATCCGCAGGAGACTTATTCATATGCGGCGAGCAAGGCCGGCCTGATCCAGCTCACGCGGCGCATGGCGCTGCGGCTCGCGCAGGAGCGGATCGTGGTGAGCGCGATTGCGCCCGGGGCTTTTGCCTCGGACATGAACAAGCTGGCGCGCGACCATGGCGACGAGGTGAAGGAGCGGATTCCCGCGGGGCGCATCGGGGTGCCGGAGGACATGGCGGGGGCGGCCATTTATCTCGCCTCCCGGGCGGGGGACTATGTGATGGGGTCTACGTTGGTGGTGGATGGGGGGGTTACGCACGCTCGGTGAGCTTTTGGGTTCCGGGGCCGGGTCTCGCCCCGGCCCCAAAACACAAAAGAAAGCAAGCAATCAAGACCACCGAGGCACAGCCTCATCCTTGAGCTGCTGCCTGAGCAAGTCATAGTCCGGCACCACGCTCTCCACCGTATCCCAGAACCGCTGCGAATGATCCATCACCCGCAGGTGCGCCAGTTCGTGCGCCACCACATAGTCGATCACCGGCAGGCGAAAGTGGATCAAGCGCCAGTTCAGCCGGATCGACCCATCCGCGCTCGCGCTCCCCCAGCGCGTTGCGGCATTCGAGAGCGACAGCTTCTGCCACCGCACCCCGAGCCGGGGCGCGAAGTGGTCGAGCCGTTCGATGAAGAGCCGCCGCGCCTGCCGCACGAGCCAGGCCTGGGCGGCATCGCGGATCTGCGAGGCCTCGGCGTTCTGCGCCACGGCCAGGCGCAAAGTGCGCGGCCCGGCGCCGTCATCGCTCGCATCGAGCGTGCCGCCCACGCTTGCAAAGCCGTGCTTCGGATCGAGGCGGATCACGACCGTCTCGCCCATGAACGGAAACTCCGCGCCATCCTTCCAGTCGATGCGCGTGGCCTCGACGCGTGCGTGGCGCTGCTGCGTCTCCAGCAGCTTGCGCAGGATCCAGCCGGACTTCTCCTGGATGGCGGCGTCGACGTCGCGCAGCGTGACCCAGCGCGGCGCGCGCACCGACAGGCCTTCGGCGCCCACCACGAAGCCGATGGTCTTGCGCTTGCCGCGCTTGAACTCGTAGGCCACGCGCGCCGATCCCAGCACCGCTTCGCGCGTGGCCTGCGGGTGCACGAAGCTCGCGAGCGCAAGCGTGTCGCGCAGCGGAACGGCGGGCTGCGCGGGACCGGCATCCCCGGCCCAGCCTTGCCGCGCATCGGCCACCGGGGGTTGGGGCACGGCCGGCGGCGCCGCTTTTTTCCTGACCTTCTTGCCGCGCGGCTCGCTCGGCTTGGCCGGCGCAAACTCGTTGCCCAGCCCTTCGAACAGGTCCATCGTGAACTGAAGCAGTCCCCGCATCTCGGGCTCTTTCTTTTTTTCTACTTCAACGCCTCTTGCGGCGCCTGCGGCAGCGGCAGGCTGTCGCGGTAGGCCTCGGGGTCGAGCCGGCGCATCTCGGATTCGATCCAGGCCTCGACCTCGCGCATCAGCTCGTCGGGCTTGCGGCCCACGCTGGAAATGGCCGGGCCGATCGACACGTCGACCACACCGGGGCGCTTGATGAACGCCTTGCGCGGCCAGACCTTGGCCGAGGTGACGGCAATGGGAATCACCGGCACGCCGGTCTCGCATGCGAGCCGCGTGCCGCCGCTCTTGTAGGTGCCCTTCTGGCCGCGCGGAATGCGGGTGCCTTCGGGAAACATGATGATCCAGATGCCCTGCGCGAGCAGCTTGCGGCCCTGGTTCACGACCTTGTTGAAGGCCTGCGCGCGCTGGCTGCGGTCGATGTGGATCATGTCGAGCCGGGCCATGGCCCAGCCGAAGAAGGGCACGTAGATCAGTTCCTTCTTGAACACGAAGGCCAGCGGATGCGGCATCAGCGTGGGCATCAGGAAGGTCTCGAAGGTCGACTGGTGCTTCACCAGCAGGACCGCGCCGGCCAGCTTGTCGGCGGGCAGGTTTTCCATGCCGGTCACGCGCGTCTGGATGCCCAGCAGCACGCGCGCGCCGCCGATGGCCCAGCTGAGCCACTGCACCGCCATCCAGTAGAGCGGGATGCCGCGCTTCCAGAGCGAACTGACGCACATGATGATGCCCCAGGGCACCACGGTGACGAGCATCCACAGGGCATGGACAACGGAACGGATAAACGCCATCAGACAGCCACCTGCAGTGCAGCCTGCGCTTCGCGCGCAAGCAGGAAGTCGACAAAGGCGGCGAGGTTCTCGTGAACCAGGGTGTTCGCCGGGTATTCGGGGGGCAGCGGATCGACGCCGCGGCAGGCCGCGCCCATGCCGGTGAGCAGCAGGTGCGGCTCGCAGCCGGCGGCCGCGCCGGCCTGCAGGTCGCGCAGGCTGTCGCCCGCGGTGGGCACGTCCTTCAGGTCGATGCCGTAGCGGTCGCCGATCTGGCGGAACAGTCCCGGCGCGGGCTTGCGGCAATCGCAGCCCTCGTCGGGGCTGTGCGGGCAATAGAAGACCGCATCGACCCGCCCGCCCACGGCCGCGAGCATCTTGTGCATCTTGGCGTGCATGGCGTTGAGCGAGGCCATGTCGAACAGGCCCCGGCCCAGGCCCGACTGGTTGGACGCGATCACCACATGCCAGCCCGCATGGTTGAGCCGGGCCACGGCCTCGAGCGCACCGGGCAGCGGCGTCCACTCGATGTCGCTCTTGACGAAGTCTTCGCGGTGCACGTTGATCGTGCCGTTGCGGTCGAGGATGACGAGTTTCATGGAAGTGCCGCCCATGGTGAGGTCGCCGGGGGGATCAGGCAGCCAGCCGCTCGAGCTGCGCCACGCGGTTCATCGCGGCGTGCAGCGACATCAGCAGTCCGAGCCGGTTGAGGCGCAGGTCGGCCTGCTCGGCATTGACCATCACGCCGTCGAAGAAGGCATCGACCGGTTCGCGCAGCGCGGCCAGGGTCTGCAGCGAAGCGGTGTAGTCGCCGGCGTCGAACTGGGCATTGGCGGCGGGCACGACCTCGGCCATGGCGGCATGCAGCGCCTTCTCGGCAGGCTCCTTCAGCAGCAGTTCGCTGACGTGCGCGTCGGCTTCGGGCGCCTTCTTGAGGATGTTGCCGATGCGCTTGTTGGCGGCGGCCAGCGCGGCGGCGGCGGGCAGCGCGGCAAAGGCGCGCACCGCCGCCAGCAGCTTGGGCACTTCGCCCAGGCGCTGTGGCCGCGGCGCCAGCACGGCGTCGACTTCCTGGGCGCTGGCGCCCTGCTCGCGCAGGCTGCCAGCCAGGCGGTCGAGGATGAAGTCCTGCAGCTCGGCCGTGGCCTTGCCGATGTCGAAGCCCTCGATGTCCTTGAACTGCGCGGCGGCGTCCTGCAGCAGCGCGTCGAGCTTCAGCGGCAGGTCTTTCTCGATCAGCATGCGGATCACGCCAAGCGCATGGCGGCGCAGCGCGAAGGGGTCGCGGTCGCCGGTGGGCAGGTTGCCGATGCCGAACATGCCGACCAGCGTCTCGAGCTTGTCGGCCAGCGCGACCACCTGCCCCACGCTGTTGCGCGGCAGCTCGTCGCCGGCAAAGCGCGGCTTGTAGTGGTCTTCGATCGCGTCGGCCACTTCGGCAGAGAGGCCGTCGTGCAGCGCGTAGTAGCGGCCCATGGTGCCCTGCAGCTCCGGGAACTCGCCGACCATCTCGGTCACGAGGTCGGCCTTGGCCAGTTGCGCGGCCTGCACGGCATGCGCGACGAGCGCGGCGCCGCCGAGCTTTTCAGCAATGCCGCGCGCAATGCGCATCACGCGTTCGACGCGCTCGCCCTGGGTGCCGAGCTTGTTGTGGTAGACCACCTTGCCCAGCGATTCGACGCGCGAGGCCAGCGACTTCTTGCGGTCCTGGTCGAAGAAGAACTTGGCGTCGGCCAGGCGCGGGCGCACCACGCGCTCGTTGCCGCCGACCACCGCGCTCGCGTCTTCCGGGCTGATGTTGCTGACCACCAGGAACTTGTTGGTGAGCCGGTTCGAGGCGTCGAGCAGCGGAAAATACTTCTGGTTGGCCTTCATCGTAAGGATGAGGCACTCCTGCGGCACTTCGAGGAATTCGCGCTCGAAGCTGCAGACCAGCACGTTGGGCCGCTCGACCAGCGCGGTCACTTCGTCGAGCAGCGCGTCGTCGTGGATCGGCACCACGGCGCCGCCGACTTGCACGGCCGCGGCCGCGAGCTGGCGCGCGATCTCGGTGCGGCGCGCTTCGAAGCTCGCGATGACCGCGCCCTCGTCCTGCATCTGCAGCGCATAGCTGTTGGCGTCGCGCAGCACGACCGGATCGACGGCCGCCTCGAAGCGGTGGCCGTGGGTTTCGCGGCCGGCCTTCAGGCCGAGCGCCTCGACCGGCACCACGGCGTCGCCATGCAGCGCCACCAGGCCATGCGCGGGGCGCACGAAGCTCACGCTGCTCCAGCCGGGCAGCTCGCAGCCGCTTTCGAGCTGGTAGCTCATCACCTTGGGAATCGGCAGCTTGGCAATGGCTTCGGCCAACGCCTTCTGCAGGCCTTCGGCCAGCGTTGCGCCCTTGGCGGTGCTTTCGTAGAACAGCGCTTCGGCCTTGCCGTCCATCGCGCGCTTGAGGCCGGGCACGGCCGAGGCGTCTGCGCCCAGCGCGGCCAGGCGCTTGAGCAGCGCGGGCGTGGGCTGGCCCGAGGCGTCGAGCCCCACGGCCACGGGCATGAGCTTTTGCGACACGGCCTTGTCGGCGGCGCGCTCGGCCACGTGCGTGAGGTGCGCAGCCAGGCGGCGCGGCGACGCATAGGCTGTGAGCACCGAGGCGGGCTCGGCAAGCCCCTGGGCCACGATCTGGTCGCGCAGCACGCCGGCGAAGGCGTCGCCGAGTTTCTTCAGCGCCTTGGGCGGCAGCTCTTCGACGAAGAGTTCGACCAACAGGTTCTTTTGCACGCTCGTCATCGCTCAGGCCGCCTTCTTCGTGATTTGTGCAACCCACTCGCGAGGCGCCATCGGAAAACCGAGCCGCTCGCGGCTCTCGTAATAACTCTGCGCCACGCTGCGCGCGAGGTTGCGGATGCGGCCGATGTAGGCCGCGCGCTCGGTCACGCTGATGGCGCCGCGCGCGTCGAGCAGGTTGAAGCTGTGCGCGGCCTTGAGCACCTGCTCGTAGGCCGGCAGCGCAAGCTGCTCGGTCATGAGGTGCCTGGCCTGCTTCTCGTGCGCCGCGAAGGCGGTGAACAGGAACTCGGCGTCGCTGTGCTCGAAGTTGTAGGTCGACTGCTCGACCTCGTTCTGCTTGTAGACGTCGCCGTAGCTCAGGCCCTCGGTCCAGGTCAGGTTGTAGACGTTGTCCACGCCCTGCAGGTACATGGCCAGCCGCTCCAGGCCATAGGTGATCTCGCCGGTGATGGGCTTGCAGTCGATGCCGCCGACCTGCTGGAAGTAAGTGAACTGCGTCACCTCCATGCCGTTGAGCCAGACTTCCCAGCCCAGTCCCCAGGCGCCGAGCGTCGGGTTCTCCCAGTCGTCTTCCACGAAGCGGATGTCGTTCTTCTTGAGGTCGAAGCCCAGCGCCTCGAGGCTGCCGAGGTAGAGCTCCAGGATGTTGCTGGGCGCCGGCTTGAGCACCACCTGGTACTGGTAGTAGTGCTGCAGGCGGTTGGGGTTCTCGCCGTAGCGGCCGTCCTTGGGGCGGCGGCTGGGCTGCACGTAGGCGGCCTTCCAGGGCTCGGGACCGAGCGCGCGCAGGAAGGTGGCGGTGTGCGAAGTGCCCGCCCCCACTTCCATGTCGTAGGGTTGCAGCAGCGCACAGCCCTTGTCGGCCCAGTACGACTGCAGTTTGAGAATGATTTGCTGGAAGGTCAACATGAAGCAGGCCGGCGTGACCGGGCGTTGGACGGTAGCGCGATGAAGCACCGCGAAAGCAGGCGATTTTACGGGCGGAGGGCCGCTCTCCCACAGCAAGCCGGGATGCCGGCCGCCTGCGCGGGCCGGCCGGCCGTGCGACAACCGCAGGGCGGGGGCGCGCACCGCGCTTTACCCAGCCGTTCCCACCCCTGGCGCCCGAACTTTCGCAGCCCGCCGGGCTCTTCCCTTCCTTTTTTCCGGTTTCCATCGACATGCAGCCGTCTCCCCTCGGTCCGAGCTCCCCCTTGTTCGTCGTTCTCAACGCCGGCTCCGGCAACGCGGACGCCGCCGAAACCCGCGAAATCATCGAGCAGGGCTGCGCCGCGGCGGGCCGCAGGCTGCGCATCTTCCTGGTCGACGAACGCACGACGGTGCAGGCGCTGGCGCGCGAGGCGGTGGAGCGCGCCCGCGCCGTGGACGGCGTGGTGGTGGCCGCGGGCGGCGACGGCACCATCAACACGGTGGCGCGGGCCACGCTCGGCAGCGGGCTGGCCTTCGGCGTGCTGCCGCAGGGCACCTTCAACTATTTCAGCCGCGCCCACGGCATTCCGCGCGATACGGCGCAGGCGCTGCAGGTGCTTTTGGCCGAGCAGCCGCGGCCGGTGCAGGTGGGGCTGGTCAATGACCGCATCTTCCTGGTGAATGCCAGCATGGGCCTGTATGCCGAACTGCTGGAAGAACGCGAGAGCTACAAGGTGCGCTATGGCCGCAGCCGTTGGGTCGCGTTCTTCGCCGGCCTGCTCACCGTGATGCGCGGCCACCGGCACTGGAACCTGCGCATCGCCTCGCACGGGGTGGAGCGCGACATCCGCACGACGACGCTTTTCGTGGGCAACAACCCGCTGCAGCTGCTGCAGGTGGGCATCGAACATGCCGATGCGCCCGAGAACGGCCAGCTGGCCGCCGTGGCGCTGAAACCGGTGGGCGTGCTGGCCATGCCCGGCCTGCTGGTGCGCGGCGCGCTCGGCCGGCTGGGCAGCGCCGACGAGGTGCTGAGCTTCCCCTTCGAGTCGATGACGGTGAAGGCCGGCCGCCTGCATCCGCCGCGCCGCGTGAAGGTGGCCATCGACGGCGAGATCGCCTGGGCCGAGATGCCGCTGCTGTTCCGGGTTTCGCCCGAGCCGCTGTGGCTGGTGCGGCCCGACGTCGCACCCGAGCTGGAGGCCGCGAAGCAATGAGCTGCCTGCTGCAGATCTCCGACACGCATTTCGGCACCGAGCAGCCCGAGGTGATGGCCGCGCTCGAGCGGCTCGCGCGGGCCCTGGCGCCGCAGGTGGTGGTGCTCTCGGGCGACATCACGCAGCGCGCCACGCGCAAGCAGTTCGCGGCGGCGCGCGCCTTCGTCGACCGGCTGGCCGCGCCGGCCGTGCTGGCCATTCCGGGCAACCACGACATTCCGCTGTTCCAGCTGGGGGCGCGCCTGTTCTCGCCTTATGCGCGCTACGCCCGAGCCTTCGGCAGCGACCTGGAGCCGGTGTTCGAATCCGCCGACTGGCTGGTGGTGGCGGTCAACACCACGCGCTGGTGGCGGCATGCGGACGGCGAAGTCTCGCCGGCCCAGATCGAGCGGGTGGCAGCGCGGCTGGCGGGCGCCTCGCCTTCGCAATTGCGCGTGGTGGTCACGCACCAGCCGGTGATGGTGACGCGGCAGGAAGACATGCCGAACCGGCTGCACGGGCGCGAAGCCGCCGTCGCGCGCTGGTGCGCGGCCGGCGCCGACCTGATCCTGGGCGGCCACATCCATCTGCCGTTCGTGCGTTCGCTGCACGGCGCGTACGCCGGCTGCCCGCGCACCGCATGGGCGGTGCAGGCCGGCACGGCCGTGTCGTCGCGCGTGCGCGCGGGCCACCCCAACTCGGTGAACGTGCTGCGCCTGGGCGCGCCGGAAGATGGCCGCGCGTGCCAGGCCGAGCGCTGGGACCATTCGGCCGCCGACAAGTCCTTCGTGTGCGCCAAGGTTTTGCAGCTTCCCCTTGCCAGCGCCGGGGCGCCCGCTTAGGGTGCGCCGCATGCCGATGGAAGCCCCCGACCTCGTTCTTCTCGCCCGCCAGCTGGGCGAGCATTCACTGGCCTGGTTCGCAGGCGCCTTCGCTGTCTCGGTGCTCGGCGCCGGCACGGCCTGCCGGGCGCTGCAGCGGCGGCGCATCAGAAGGTCGTCGAGCGAAGAGCCCGACGAACCGCAGCTGGCCGCCGGGCTGGCCATCGGCTTCCTGTCGATCCTCGGGGCGGCCAGCCTGGTGGCGTATCTCGCATCGAAGCTCGGCGACGGGCGCCTGCTGGGCCTGGCCGACCAGGCGCTGGCCGATGCCATCGGCGAGCACCTGCCGTGGGCGGCGCTGGTGGCTTTCAGCTGGCTCACGCACCTGGGCGATGCCGAACTGCTGGCGCCGGTGTGCCTGGTGGTGGCCCTGCTGCTGTGGCGCAAGGCCCACCATGGCCTGGCACTGGGCTGGGTCATGGCGCTCGGCGGCATCGTGCTGCTGAACCCGGCGCTCAAGCGCATCTTCGCGCGCGCACGGCCGCTGCACGACCACGGCCTGGCGCTGGAGACGAGCTACAGCTTCCCGAGCGGCCACAGCGCGGGCGCGATCGTGAGCTACGGCATGCTGTTGTATTTGGCCCTGCGCCTGCTGCCGGCGCGCTGGCACGTGCCGGCGGCGATGGCGGCCGCGGCGGCCATCGTCACCATCGCGTGCAGCCGCATCTTCCTGCAGGTGCATTTCGCCAGCGACGTGGCGGCCGGCCTGCTGACCGGCCTCGCCTGGCTGCTCGTGTGCGTGAGCAGCCTCGAATACGCGCGGCACCGCAGCCGCCGGCGCATCCGCCCCTGAGCAGCATCGATAGCGGGGTCTTCGCCAGGAACACCGCGGAACCGGCTTTGCCGGGCCGCCGGTGTTGCCCCCTCGAGGGGGGAGGCGGCTACACGAAGTGAGCCGCATCGGGGGTGGGTCAATACTCCCAGAAGATGCGCTGGAGTTCCTTGGTGTCGCTGGTTTTAGTCAGTGCCACCATCGCCAGGATGCGCGCCTTCTGCGGACGCAGGTCGTGCGCCACCACCCAGTCGTACTTGTCGTCGGGCTGCTCGGCATTGCGGATCACGAAGCCGTCGGGCACGCGCGAGCTGCGGATGATGATTGCGCCGTCGGTGCGCGCCTTCTGCAGGTTGGGCACGATCCGGTTGGCCACCGAGCCGTTGCCCGTGCCGCCATGGATGATCGCCTTCACTCCGCTCTTGGCCAGTGCGTCGATGGCGATGGACGAAACGCCCTCGTAGCCCATCGCAATCTCCACCGGCGGCAGCGCATTGATGCTGTCGATGTCGAACTCCGAGTTCATGGTGTGGCGCTTGACCGGCGCGCGGAACCAGTAGTTCTTGCCCTCGACCACCATGCCGAGCGGGCCCCACTGGCTCGAGAAGGCACTGGTCTTGATGTTGACGTTCTTGCTCACGTCGCGGCCGCTGTCGATGTTGTCGTTCATCGTCACGAGCACGCCCTTGCCCGCCGCGTCCTTGCTGCCGGCCACGCTCACGGCGTCGTACAGGTTGAGCGCGCCGTCGGCCGACAGGGCCGTGCCCGGGCGCATCGAGCCGACCACGACGATCGGCTTGCTGGTGTGCACGGTGAGCGTCAGGAAGTAGGCGGTTTCTTCCAGCGTGTCGGTGCCGTGGGTGATGACGATGCCGTCGACGTCCGCCTGCTTCGACAGCGCCGAGACGCGCTTGGCGAGCGTCAGCAGGTTGTCGTTGGTGAGGCTTTCGGAAGCGACCTGGAACACCTGCTCGCCGCGCACGTTGGCGATCTTGGAGAGCTCGGGCAGGCCGGCGATCAGCTTTTCGACGCCGACCTTGGCCGCCGCGTAGGTGGCGCTGTTGACGGCCGAGGCACCGGCACCCGCAATGGTGCCGCCGGTGGCCAGGATCACCACATTGGGCAGCGCCTGCTGGGCTTGCGCCAGGGCGCTGGCT
Organism: Variovorax sp. V93; assembly: GCF_041154485.1. NCBI lineage: Bacteria > Pseudomonadati > Pseudomonadota > Betaproteobacteria > Burkholderiales > Comamonadaceae > Variovorax > Variovorax sp. V93. The sequence goes on from NZ_AP028669.1 coordinate 4,780,986, forward strand.
GCGAGCAGCGCGGCGCCGGCCGCGAAGGCGCGGAAACGGGGGGAAAGGTACATGAAGGAACTCCTTTGTTGGAACGCGAATTTCTGGAAGCGGCGAGAAGATACATGAACCGTGCCCGCATGCCCTGCGCTTCCATGCCGGCATGGCATGCGGCCATGCGCCAAGGATTACCATCGCCGGGCGCACCGCCGCAAACCCGCCATCCCATGAACGCCGATCCCACCGCCCTGTCCCCAAGCACCGCCCAGGAAATGCCCGCCCCCGACGGCCCGCTGTCGCGCGCGCGGCCGGGGCGCGAGCGCATCATGGCGGCGATCCGCACCGCGGCCGTGGCCGAGTTCAGCCTGCATGGCCTGAAGGGCACCTCCACCCAGGCCATCGCCGCGCGCGCCGGCCTCACCAAGCCCCAGCTGCACTACTACATCGCCGGCAAGGAAGAGCTCTACGAGGAGCTGCTGATGCAGGTGCTGCATGCCTGGAAGGTGGTGTTCTCGTTCGAGGACGCCAGCGACCCGGCCACCGTGCTGGGCGACTACATCCGCAAGAAGCTCGACCACGCCTTCGACAATCCCGAGATCTCGCGCATCTTCACGCGCGAAGTGCTCGACGGCGGCCGCAACCTCGACCGCTACTGGCCCAACGCGCAGGCCTGGACGCAGAAAAAGGTCGACATCATCAACGGCTGGATCGCGCGCGGGCAGATGCGCCCGCTCGATGCGCGCCTGCTGCTGATGCACATCTGGGCCATGACCCAGAGCTACGCCGACTACGCGATCCAGACGCGCGTGATGCTCGGCCTGCCGCCCGATGCGCCGATCGACCGCGAGCCGATTGCGCGCGAGCTCGTGGCCTTCGTGCTGGCCGGCTGCGGCATCGGCAGCCCGGCCTCGCCGCAGGCCTTCATCAGATCATGCTGACCCGGCCGGTCGCCAGGTCGTAGATTCCGCCGACGACCTTGACCGCGCCGCTGGAGGCCATGCCCCCGAGGATGGGCGCCGACGTGGCCAGGCGCGCCACGCTCTGGCGCACGTTCTGCTCGGTGGCCGCCTGCAGCAGCGAGGCGGGCTCGCGGCGCGACGCGGCCTCCACGGCCGGCCGGATCGAGGCCACCAGCCCGGGCAGGTGCCCCGGCAGCACGGCGTTTTCCTGCAGCACCTTGATGGTGGCCGAGATGGCGCCGCAGTTGCTGTGGCCGAGCACCATGATGAGCGGCACGTCGAGGAACTTGGCCGCGTATTCCATGCTGGCGATGGCATCGTCGTTGACGAAGTTGCCGGCCAGCCGCACCACGAAGAGATCGCCCGGGCCCTGGTCGAAGGCCAGTTCCGGCGCCACGCGCGAATCCGCGCAGGCGAGGATCGCGGCGAACGGCTTCTGGCCCGAGGTGCGCGCCACGCGGCCGACACTGAAATCGCGCTGCGTCTGCCGGCCCTGCGCATAGCGCAGATTGCCCTGCACCAGCCGCTGGAGCGCGGCATCGCCGCCGATGCGGTTGTCGGGCAGCGGCGTGTCGGCCGCGAATGCATCGGCGCCGGACGCCAGGGTGGCGAAAGCGGCCGCGCCGCCCAGCAGCCGGCGGCGCGAGGTTGCCGGCACTGCGGCGGAAGGTAGGCAATCACACATGTGGAACTCCGTTCTTGGTGGTTGTCGAGTTCGCCGGGTCATCCGGCAGGAATGCCGGGCTTTCGCACTGGCGCACGAATTGTTACGCTCTGTATCGAGAACAACAAAGTCCAAACATTGCATGGATTTCCTGCCGCCGCCCGAGCTGGCGATTCCGATCTCCTACGAGGCCCGCGCCAACGCCGTGGCGCTCTATTGCGATGCGATCGTGCGCATGCACTGGGGCGAACGGCTCATCAACAAGATCTTCGGCCGCGCCATGCAGTCGCACGCCGCGGGCCGCCTCGTGGTGCAGCACTACCGCTGGAAGGAAGAAGGCGCCGAGCGCCCCACGCTGGCGCTGCTGCAGCGACACGCGAGCCGCGGCACGCGCACGCTGGCCAGCTTTGTCGCCGTGCTGCGGCTCACGGGCATGGTGACGGCCGAGACCGATCCCGCCGACCGCCGCGTGCGCTACCTGGTGCCGCAGGAGCGGCTGGTTGCCGGCCTGCGCGCCTGGATCGCGCACCACCTGCGCTGCTGCGAGGCGCTCGGCCTGCTGGGCGCCGGCCATGCCGACAGGCTCATGGACGACGACGCCTTTTTCTCGGCCTTCGTGAGCCGCGCCGGCACCATCCTGGACCAGGTGGCGCTGCACCGCGGCCGCTTCGGCGGCTGGAGCTGGTTCGACGAGCGCGACGGGGGCGGCCGGGTCGCGATGCTGCTGCTGCGCGACCATTTCAAGGCCAACCCGGTGGCAGGCTCGCCCCCGGCGGCCTTCCCGCTGCGCGCCCGCGAACTCGCCGAGGGACTGGGCTTGTCGCACTCGCACGTGCGCGGCCTGCTGAAGGAGGCGACGGAGGCGGGCCACCTGGCGCATGACGCGGGGCGTGCGCAGGTGCGGCTCACGCCGCGTTTCCTGGACGAAGCGACGAGCTGGCTGCTGCACTTCCTATCGTGGTTCGCCGATGCCGCGCATGCGGCGCGGCGGGCCGGCTGAGGCCGCACCCGGCCCTTTTTCAGGCCGCGCCCGCTTCCCAGGCGCGGCCCGCCGGGTCGGCCAGCGCGAGCCGCATGCTCTCGATGAAGCGGCGCAGCCGCGCAGGCTGGAAGCGCGACGGCGGATAGATCAGGTACACCGGCAGCGGCGCCACATGCCATTGCGGCACGAGCTGCACCAGCCGGCCGGCGGCAATGTCCTCGTTCAGGAGCCAGGCCGAGCCCGCGCAGGCGCCCAGGCCCATGCGCGCCGCGCTTTGCAGCGCATAGAGGCTGTCTGTGCTCATGCGCGGGCGGATCGGCACCCGCACGATCTCGCCGCTCGGCCGGTGCGTGAGCAGCACCTCGTTGCGATAGAAGGTGCGCAGCGCGAGCCACGGCAGTTCGACCAGCTCCGACGCATGCGCGGGCGGCGCCCGTCCGGCCAGCACCGAGGGCGCGGCGACCACCACGCGCGGCACTTCGGACAGCTTGATGGCCACCGCCATGGTGTCGGTCACTTCGCCGACCTGGATGGCGCAGTCGACGCCTTCGGCAATGAAGTCGGGCCGGCGGTCGTTCAGCAGCCATTCGACGGCCACCCGCGGATAGGCGCGAAGGTAGTCGGCCAGCGGTCCGACCAGCATCAGCTGGCCCATCGCATGCGGCACCACCACGCGCAGCGTGCCCTCGGGCTCGTCGCCTACGCCGCGCAGGTCGGCCTCGAAGGCGTGCCAGTCGGCGAGCAGCTCCCGGGCGCGCTCGTAGCAGCGCTCGCCGTCCTCGGTGAGCTTCATGGCGTGCGTGGACCGGCGCAGCAGCCGCACGCCCAGCGAGCGCTCCAGTGCCTGAAGGCGGCGGCTCACGGTGGGCTGCGTCGCACCCATCTGGAGCGCGGCGGCCGAAAGGCTGCCGGCCTCGACGATGTGGACGAAGGTCTGCATCAGCTCGATGCGGTCGGCGGCGGGGGAGGAAGTCGGCATGGCCTTCTTTATGCGTATAGCGTATGTGCATTGTGCGATCCGCGGAGCTACCAAGCCAAGCTCCTTAGGCGCACATTTCAACCCTCGCTCGATATTCAAGGGTTAATACCATGTCTTCCATTCAAATCACGCATGCAGCGACGGGCGCTGCGCCCGAGGGGCGGGGCCTGCCGGCCTCGCTGGTCCTGCTGCTGGCCATGGGCGCGGGCCTGTCGGCGGCTTCGCTCTACTACGCCCAGCCGATGCTCGGCGTGCTGGGCGCCGACATCGGCGCCTCCCCCCGCTCGGTGGGACTCGTTCCCACGCTCACGCAGCTGGGCTACGCGCTCGGCATCCTGCTGCTGGCGCCGCTGGGCGACCGCTTCGACCGGCGCCGCATCGTGCTGGCCAAGGCGGCCGCGCTGTGCGCCGCGCTGCTGGTGGCCGGCGCCGCGCCGTCGATCGGCGTGCTGCTTGCGGCCAGCCTGGCCATCGGCCTGGCGGCCACGATGGCGCAGGACATCGTGCCCGCGGCCGCCACGCTGGCGCCCGAGGCCACGCGCGGCAAGACGGTCGGCACGGTGATGACGGGGCTGCTGCTGGGCATTCTGCTGTCGCGCGTGGTGAGCGGCTTCGTGGCCGAGCACTTCGGCTGGCGCGCGATGTTCATCGCGGCCGCGGCCAGCATCGCGCTCATCGGCGCGGCCGCCTGGCGCGGGCTGCCGCGCTTCCGGCCGACCACGCACCTGGCCTATGCCGCGCTGCTGGGCTCGCTGGGCACGCTGTGGTCGCGCCACGGCGCACTGCGCCGCGCCGCGCTGGCCCAGGCGCTGCTGGCGGTGGGATTCAGCGCCTTCTGGTCGACGCTGGCCGTGATGCTGCACGGCGCGCCTTTCCATCTGGGCAGCGCGGCCGCGGGCGCCTTCGGCCTGGCCGGCGCGGCCGGCGCGCTGGCGGCGCCGCTGGCCGGCCGGCTGGCCGACCGCCGCGGGCCGGAGCTGGTGACGCGCCTGGGTGCCGGGCTGGTGGTGGTGTCGTTCGCGGCCATGGGCCTGGCGCCGCTGATGGCGCCGCATGCGCAGCTCTGGCTGCTGGCGCTGGCCGCGGTCGGCTTCGACCTGGGCATGCAGGCGGCGCTGATCGCGCACCAGACCATCGTCTACGGCATCGAGCCCGGTGCGCGCAGCCGCCTCAATGCGGTGCTGTTCACCAGCATGTTCACCGGCATGGCGGCCGGCTCGGCGCTGGGTGCGCTGGCGCTCGCGCAGTGGGGCTGGGCCGGAGTGACAGGGCTCGCGACTGGCACGGCTGCCGCCGCGCTCGCGGTGCGGCTCTGGCCGCGCAAGGCCGCGTAGCCGCAACAGCCGCGGGCAGCGCCCGCTCCCCAGTCCGGTGCATCCGGACTGGCACGTCGCTTGCATAACCTGACCACTTGCTCTGATTAAGCGGTCAAATTCATGCGCGTGCTCGTCGTCTACTGCCATCCGGTCGAAACCAGCTTTCACGCCGCCCTGCACCAGGAGGTGCTGAAGAACCTGCGCGCGGCCGGGCACGAGGTGGACGACTGCGATCTGTATGCCGAAGGCTTCGATCCGGTGCTTTCGCGCGAGGAGCGGCTCGGCTATCACGAGGTGCCGGCCAACCAGCTGCCGCTCAAGCCCTACGTGGAGCGGCTGCAGTGGGCCGAGGGCCTCGTGTTCTGCTTTCCGACCTGGTGTTTCGGCCTGCCCGCGATGCTCAAGGGCTACTTCGACCGGCTCTTCATGCCGGGGGTGGCCTTCGACATCAGCGACCCGGCCCACGTGAAGCCGATGCTCACGCACATCCGGCGCATCAGCGCCGTGGTCACCTACGGGCGGCCGCGCTGGATGGCCTGGTACATGGGCGATCCGCCGCGCAAGATCGTCACGCGCTACATGCTGCGGCTCACGGGCCGGCGCGCCAAGGTGGACTACGACGCCCACTACCACATGAACGTGGCGACCGAGCCCCAGCTCAAGCGCTTCATGGCACGGGTCGGCGCTGCAATGGCGCGTTTCGCATGAAGACGCCCGCCCTGCTCGACAACGCGCGCCTGCCGCGCTGGCTGCTGCCGGCCGGCTGGCCCGAGCGCGACGGCGTGCCGGTGCTGGCGCGCATTGCGCTCGAGGCCGGGCGCGTGCAGTCGCTGCAGCCTGCTTCCGGCCAGGACGGGTCCCGCCCCGAAGCGTGGGACCTGGCCGGCACGCTCGTGCTGCCGGGCTTCGTCGACGCCCACACGCACCTGGACAAGGCCTTCACGCTGCCGCGCATGAAAAAGGTGCAGCCCGGCCTGCTCGGCGCCATCGACGCGATGCTGGCCGACCGCGTGCACTGGACGTCCGCCGATGTGCACGAGCGCGCCGCACGCGGCCTGCAGTGGGCCTGGGAATGCGGCACCACGCAGCTGCGCACGCATGTCGACTGGTGGGAGCCCGATACGGTGCCGCTGGCCTGGCCCGTGATGGCCGAGCTCGCGCAGGAATGGGCCGGCAGGTTGCGGCTGGAGCAGGTCAGCCTGATCAAGCTGCCGTTGTTCGAGGACGCGGCGCAGGCTCTGCGGCTCGCCAGGCAGGTGAAGGCCACGGGGCCGCATGCGCTGCTCGGCGGTTTCGTGCACTCCACCAACTGGAGCGAGAACGCGCTGCGCAACCTGCTGGTGGCGGCGCAGGCCTGCGATCTGGACGTCGACCTGCACGTCGATGAAGAACTGAATTGCGCGGCGGTCGGCCTGCAAACCACCGCCCGCATCCTGCGCGAGATCGGCTTCGAAGGCCGCGTGGTCTGCGGCCACGCCTGCGCGCTGGCCGCCCAGCCCGAGGCCGAGGCCCTTGCCACGCTCGATGCCGTCGCAAGCGCGCCGATCACCATCGTCTCGCTGCCCGCCACCAATCTGCTGCTGCAGGACGCGGTGACGGGCCGCACGCCGCGCCTGCGCGGCCTCACGCTGGTGAAGGAAACGCGCGAACGCGGCATCCCGCTGCTGTTCGCAAGCGACAACGTGCAAGACCCGTTCTGCCGCCTTGGCAGCTTCGACCCCGTCGAGGCGCTGGGCACCGCCGCGCTCGCCGCGCAGTTGGCCGATCCCTTCGACGACTGGTCGCAGGCGCTGTGCCGCGGCGACTGGCTGCAGCGCGCCTCCGCCACGGGGGCGCCGACGCTGGCAGGCGCCAAGGCCGACCTCGTGCTGTTCACCCAGGCCGACCGCCATGGCTGGCCGTCGCGCAGCGCCACCCGCGTGGTGCTGCGCGACGGCCGCGTCACACATGGCGATGCGGCACCCTTCCTTCCCCGCTGACAAACAAGGACCCCCATGCTCCACGGCTACATCCCGCCCCACCGCTTCCTGCCCTACCTGAGCTGGACCGAAATCGCCGCGCTGCCCGACCGCGAGAACACCGTCATCGTGCTGCCCTGCGGCGCCATCGAGCAGCACGGCCCGCACCTGCCCTGCTCGGTCGACAGCGTGATCGCCTCGGGCGTGATGGGCAAGGCGCTCGAGAAGCTGCCCGCCGAGGTGCGTGCCTTCGCGCTGCCCACCATCACCTATGGCAAGTCGGAAGAGCACCTGCACTTTCCGGGCACCATGACGCTGACCGGCACCACGCTCCTGTCGACCGTGACCGAGATCGGCGAGTCGGTCTACCGCGCGGGCTTTCGCAAGCTGCTGTTCGCCAACGGCCATGGCGGCCAGCCGCAGGTGCTGGAGATGGCGGCGCGCGAACTGCGGCTGCGGCATGGCGACTTCGTGGTGGTGCCGCATGGCGTGTCGCGCCTGCCGAGCGCGGCCAGCAAGCAGGTGAGCGAGCAGGAGAAGAAGCTCGCGATGCATGCCGGCCATTCCGAGACCGCGCTGATGCTCGCGCTCGCGCCCGAGACGGTGCACATGGAGCGCGCGGTCGCCAACTTTCCGCCGCCCTTCCCGATCAAGCTGCTGTCGGCCGACGGTCGCCCGGCCTGCGCCTGGACCGCGCGCGACTTCGGTCCGAGCGGCGTGATCGGCGACCCGACCACGGCCACGCGCGAGCAGGGCCAGGAGATCCTGGACACGCTGTCCGACAGCTGGGTGCAGGCGCTGACCGAGCTGCATGCGCTGCGCTGGGTGGTGCGCGAGGAAGCCACCTGGGAGCGCGGCCACCAGCAGGGCTTCATCCAGCAGTCCCTCGAGGCCGCCTGAGGCGCGCTACTTGCATTCGCTTCATTGCTTTTTTCAACCGTTCCTTCACCAGCCTTCGAGAGGTCCCACCATGCGTTCCTTCGCTCTTTCCATGGCCGGCGCTGCCGCGCTCGCACTGCTCGCCGCTGCCGCACCGGCCCAGGCGCAAGACAAGTTCACCTACATGACCAACTGGTACGCGCAGGCCGAGCACGGCGGCTTCTACCAGGCGGTGGCGCAGGGCATCTACAAGAAGCACGGCCTCGACGTGACCATCAAGATGGGCGGCCCGCAGGTCAACATCACGCAGATGATGGCCGCGGGCCAGGCCGACTGCATCATGGGTTCGAGCGACATCCAGATGATGCAGGTGCGCGAAGGCGGCGTGCCGGTGGTCAACGTGGCGGCCTTCTTCCAGAAGGACCCGCAGGTGCTGATCGCGCACGACGACGTCAAGAAGTTCGAGGACCTCAAGGGCAAGACGCTGCTGATCGGCGCGCAGGCCAACCGCGGCTACTGGCCCTGGCTCAAGGCCCGGTTCGGCCTGAAGGACGAACAGACGCGCCCCTACACCTTCAACATCCAGCCCTTCGTGGCCGATCCGAACGCCGCGCAGCAGGGCTACCTGACCTCGGAGCCCTACGCGATCCAGAAGGCCGGCGTGAAGAGCACGGTGCTGATGTTCAGCGACCACGGCTTCCCGGCCTATGCGACCACGGTGTCGTGCATGGAGAAGACCGTGAAGGACCGCAGCAAGCAGGTGGAAGCCTTCGTGAAGGCCTCGGCCGAGGGCTGGAAGAGCTACCTCGCCGACCCGGCGCCCGCCAATGCGCTGATCAAGAAGGACAACCCCAACATGACCGACGACCAGCTGGCCTACAGCGTCGCCAAGCTCAAGGAAATGGGCATGGTCACCGGCGGCGATGCGGCCAAGCTCGGCATCGGCGTGATCACCGATGCACGCTCCAAGGCGAGCTACGACTTCCTCGTCGCCGCCAAGCTGCTCGATCCGGCGAAGGTGGAGCTGGCCAAGACCTACACCACCGAGTTCGTGAAGGACGCCAAGGTCTTGCCCTGAGCCATCCATCCATGAACCGCATCGAACCCCACACCCTCGCGCCGCCCGCGGTGCCTGCCGTGCCCGCGGTGGAAGTGCTCTCGGCCGAGAAGACCTATCCCAACGGCACGCAGGCGCTGCTGCCGGTGGACCTGTCGATCGCCGAAGGCGAGTTCGTCACGCTGCTCGGGCCTTCGGGCTGCGGCAAGAGCACGCTGCTCAAGATGGTGGCGGGCATGCTCGAGCCGAGCGACGGGCGGCTGCTCGTGTGGCGCAAGCCTGTGGCGGAGATCCACAGCTGCCCGCACAAGCTGTCTTTCGTCTTTCAGTCGGCCACGCTGATGCCCTGGGCCAGCGTGCGTACCAACGTGCGGCTGCCGCTCGACCTGGCCGGCGTGCCGCGCAAGGAGGCCGATGCGCGGGTGATGGAATCGCTCGCGCTGGTGGGGCTCGAGAAGTTTGCCGATGCCTTGCCGCGCGCGCTCTCGGGCGGCATGCAGATGCGCGTGTCGATCGCGCGCGGCCTCGTCACGCAGCCCGACCTGCTGCTGATGGACGAGCCCTTCGGCGCGCTCGACGAGATCACGCGCCACAAGCTCGACGCCGACCTGCTCGACCTCTGGCGCAAGAAGAAGCTCACGGTGATCTTCGTGACGCACTCGATCCACGAGGCGGTGTTCCTGTCGACCCGCGTGGTGATGATGGCCGCGCGGCCGGGCCGCGTGGTGGAGCAGTTCCACATCGACGAGCCCTACCCGCGCACGCCCGACTTCATGGTGACGCCGGAATTCGCGCGCCACGCCCGGCGCCTGCAGGACAGCCTGCTGCGCGCCAGCCAGGCCGACGAGGAGCATGCGCGATGAAAAGCCCGCCCCTCCTGAGCCAGCCGCGCGTGCAGCGCGTGCTCTATCCCGTGCTCATCGGCGTGGTGCTGGTCGCGCTGTGGCAGTGGATGGTGGTGGCCTTGGAGCTGCCGCCCTACCTGGTGCCCTCGCCCTTCCTCATGGTGCAGACGCTCGTCAGCGACTGGGCGCCACTCGGCAACGCATTGCTGGTCACGCTCAAGATCACGCTGCTGTCCTTCCTGCTGGCCACCGTGGCCGGGGTGCTGATCTCGTTCCTGTTCGTGCAGAGCAAGCGCATCGAGACCGCGCTCTTTCCGTATGCGGTGCTGCTGCAGGTGACGCCCATCGTGGCGGTGGCGCCGCTCATCATCATCTGGGTGAAGAACCCGGTGGCGGCGATGACAGTGTGCGCCGCGCTGGTGGCGCTGTTCCCGATCATCAGCAACACCACGCTCGGCCTGCGCAGCATCGACCCCGACCTGCAGAGCTACTTCAAGCTCAACCGCGCGACGCGCTGGCAGCAGCTGGTGCGGCTGCGCATCCCGAGCGCGCTGCCGTATTTCTTCGGCGGACTGCGAATCTCGAGCGGCCTGGCGCTGATCGGCGCGGTGGTGGCCGAGTTCGTGGCCGGCACCGGCGGCTCCGGCGCGGGGCTGGCCTACCAGATCCTCCAGGCCGGCTTCCAGCTGAACATTCCGCGCATGTTCGCGGCCCTGCTGCTGATCTCGCTGACCGGTGTCGCGCTCTTCGTGCTGATGGCCTGGCTCACCAGGCTGGCGCTGGGCTCGTGGCATGCGAGCGAACTTTCCCAGGATTGAAAACCTTGACCATGAATGCTTCCATTTCCGCCATCGAACAGCTGCTGCTCGAACTGCCCGAGCTCGACTGGATCACCGACGAGGGCCGCGTCACGCGCCTGTCGCAGGACTTCTCGTGGTTCAGCCCGGTACTGAACCGCCAGCTGAAAGACAAGCGCGCCGACGTGGCCGTGCGTCCGCGCACCGAGGACGAGATCCGCGCGGTGGTCGGCGCCTGCGCGCGGCGCGGCGTGCCGATCACGCTGCGCGGCAGCGGCACCGGCAACTACGGCCAGACCACGCCGCTCGCGGGTGGCGTGGTGCTCGACATGACGGGCTACAACGCCTTCCTGTGGGTGAAGCCCGGCGTGGCCCGTGCGCAGGCCGGCATCCGCCTGGGCGAACTCGAGAAGCAGACCAGGCCCTCGGGCCAGGAGATGCGCAGCATGCCCTCCACCTACCGCAGCGCCACGCTCGGCGGCCTGTTCGGCGGCGGCTTCGGCGGCGTGGGCTCCATCAACTACGGGCCGCTGGGTGCGCCCGGCAACGTGCTCGGCATCCGCGCGATGACCATCGAGCCCGAGCCGCAGATGGTCGAGCTGCGCGGCGCCGAGGCCATGCGCATGCACCACCTCTGGGGCACCAACGGGCTGGTGCTGGAACTCGAAATCGCACTGGCACCCGCGCATCCCTGGCTCGAGACGCTGGTGAGCTTTGACAATTTTGCGGACGCGCTGCACTTTGCCGACAAGCTCGCGAATGCGCCGGGCATCGTGAAGCGGGAGATCGCCTTCTTCGCCGCGCCGATTTCGGACCACCTGGCGCAGCTTGCGGCACACCTGCCCAAAGGCTGCCACACGGTGCTGTCGCTGGTGGCCGAATCCTGCGAGCCGGCGATGCTGCAGCTGGCCGAGGCGCACGGCGGCACGGCGAGCTACCGCAGGACCGCGGCCGAGGTGCAGAAGAGCAACCGCACGCTGATGGAATTCACCTGGAACCACACCACGCTGCATGCGCTGAAGGTCGACCCGACGCTCACCTACCTGCAGAGCGGCTTCGTGCCGGGCCGGCACGTCGAGCAGATCATCGAGATGGAGCAATTGCTCGGCGGCGAGGTGCTGATGCACACCGAGTTCATCCGCAACGTGGCCGGGCTCATGACCTGCAGCGGGCTCCAGCTGGTGCGCTTCAGCACCGAGGAGCGGCTCGCGGAGATCATCGACATTCACCGCGCACACGGCGTGCACATCAACAATCCGCACGTGAACATCGTGGAAGACGGCAAGGCGGGGGGACCGCTGCCGCCCGAGGTCATCGAGATGAAGAAGCGCTTCGACCCGCTGGGCCTGCTGAACCCGGGCAAGCTGCGCGACTGGCCCGTGAAGGCCGTGCCGGCGACAGCCTGACGATCAAGTGGCGCCGCCGGGTCAGCCCCGGCGGCGGCGCAGCACGAAGGCGATGGCCACCACGGCAATCGCCGCGATCCAGATCGGCCACAGCCCGAAGGGCGCCACCCAGCGCGCATAGGGCGTGAGCCCCGTGCGGCCTTCGACCGAGGCCTCGAGCACGCCGCGCGTAAGGCGCGGCAGCTGGTGCGTGACGCGGCCTTCTGCATCGATCACCACCGTGGCGCCGGTGTTGGTGGCCCGCACCATCGGCCGCGCGAATTCAAGCGAGCGCATGCGCGAGATGGCCAGGTGCTGGTCGATGGCCACCGAGTTGCCGAACCACGCGATGTTGCTCACGTTGAGCAGGATGGTCGGCGCCGTGGCCTGGTCCTTGAAGTTGGCGCCGATCTCGTCGCCGAACAGGTCTTCGTAGCAGATGTTCGGCGCAATGCGCTGGCCCTGCCAGGCAAAGGGCGCCTGCGCCAGGCCGCCGCGCGCAAAGTCGCCGAGCGGGATGTTCATCATGCGGATGAACCAGCGAAAACCCGGCGGAATGAATTCGCCGAACGGAACGAGGTGGTGCTTGCTGTAGCGGTAGGGCTGCGCCGCGCCGGGCTGGAAGCCAAGCACCGCGTTGCTGTAGGTGCCCTGGCCGCCCAGCGGCAGGCCGACGATGGCGGCCTGCGTGCCCTGGCTGTAGCGCGCCTGTATCGCCTCCAGGTAGCCGGCGGGCAGCTGCTGCGGCAGCAGCGGCAGCGCGGTTTCGGGCGTCACCACGAGCGAGGCCTTGGCATCGCGCAGCTGTTCGCCATACCAGCGCAGCGCCAGGTCGATGCCGCCGCCGGGAATGAATTTTTCGTCTTGCGGGATGTTGCCCTGCAGCAGTGCGAGCTGCAGCTTGCCGCTCGACCCCTTGGCGCCCTGCACCTCTCCGGAAAGCGGTGCCACGAGATGCGGCGTGGCGAATCCGCCAGCGACAAGCACCAGGGCCTGCGCGAGCGCGATGCTGCGCACGGGCCGGGTCAGTGCGACAAGCGCCGCCATGAGCGCGGCAACGGCGCCAATGCCGTACACGCCGATCCACGGCGCCCAGGCCGCCAGCGGCCCCTCGACATGCGCATAGCCGCCCGCGCCCCAGGGGAAGCCGGTGAACCAGCTGCCGCGCACGAGCTCGGCCAGCGTCCACAGCGCGGCGAACACCAGCGCGCCGGCCACCGGCCCGCGCGGCCCGCGAACCACGAACCAGGCGCAGGCCGCTGCGTAATACAGCCCGAGCGCGGCCGCCAGCAGCAGCACCGCAATGGCCGCGAGCGGCGCCGCCAGCCCGCCGTAGGTGTGCATCGAAATGAAGAGCCACCAGAAGCTGCCGGTGAGCCAGGCGGTCGAGAAAAGCCAGCCATGCAGCCCGGCGCGGCGCCAGCCGGCACCTTCGGCGCGCAGCCAGTCCAGCAGGCCGACGAGCACGGCCAGCGAAAAGAGCTGCAGCCACCACAGCGGCCGGCCGTTCGCGGGCCAGGCAATGGCCGCGGCCTGCGCGAGGCCCGCGAAGGCAAAGCCCAGCAGGCGCAGCAGGCCCACGGCGGAAAAGGCGGGTGAGGTGCGCAGCGTGGCCGCTGCCGGCAGCGGCATCAGTCGGCCGCGTCGCTGCCGCGGGCCGGGGACACCTTGAACCAGCGCACCGCCCCGCCCTTGGTGTGCAGCACCACGAAGTCGAAGCCGCCGATCGCGTGGTGCTCGCCGCGCTTGGGCACGTGGCCCATCTCGTGCGCGATGAGCCCGCCGATGGTGTCGAAGTCTTCGCTCAGCTGTTCTTCGTCGAAGACGATGCCGAAGGCCTCGGCCACGCGCTCGATCGGCGTGTCGCCCGAGACGCGGTAGGTGTGGTCGGCCAGGCCGAAGATGTCGCCCTCGTCCTCGGCAATGTCGAACTCGTCCTCGATCTCGCCGACGATCTGCTCGAGCACGTCCTCGATGGTGATGAGGCCGGCCACGCGGCCGAACTCGTCGATCACGATGGCCAGGTGGTTGCGGTTGCCGCGGAACTCGCGCAGCAGGTCGTTCAGGCCCTTGCTCTCGGGGATGAAGGTCGCGGGCCGAAGCAGCGCGCGGATGTTGAGCCCCGGCGCGCGCTGCAGCTTGAGCAGGTCCTTCGCGAGCAGGATGCCGATGATGTTTTCCTTCTCGCCCTCGTACACCGGGAAGCGCGAGTGCGCGGTGTCGATGACCAGGTGCAGCAGCGCGTCGAAGGGCGCGTCGATGTTCACCAGGTCCATGCGCGGGGCCGCGACCATCACGTCGCCGGCCGTCATGTCGGCCATGCGCAGCACGCCCTCGAGCATGACGCGCGATTCGGCGCCGATCACCTCGTTGTCCTCGGCATCGGCCAGGGTTTCGATCAGCTCGTCGCGCGAGTCGGGACCGGGATGGATGAATTCGGCCAGCTTCTGGAGAAAGCCGCGCTTGTCTTCCCGTTCGACGGGTGCGCGTTCAGGGTGAGGGTCGGCCACTGCGGGAGGCGTAGTTGAAGAGATACAAGGATACCGGATTGCGCGTGACAGGCTCTACCGCGCGGCCGTCACAAGCCGTTTCCGGGTACTCAGGGCGCGGATTTGCTGCGCGCGTCCCGCATGCCGCTGCGCACTTCCTGCAGGCTGGCCAGGAAGGCCCAGAACTGCTTGGCGCGGGTCTTGAGGTGGTAGTCGACCGCCGCGTACTGCTCGAGCGCGATTTCGCTCATGCGGCTGTCGAAGGTGGCGCTCGGCAGCTGCAGGTGCGCCTCCGATTCCGAGCCGCTGCGCACCACGGTGGCACCGGCGTTGCGGGCGATCTTCAGCATGGCGGCGTTTTCGCTCAGCGCATGGATGAACAGCATGCCCACGCCTTCGTTGCGCGCCACGACCACGGCCCGCTCGAAGAGACGCGCCCCATAGCCGCGGCCACGCGCATGCGCGGCCACCGACACGCCGAATTCGGCGCAGTCGCTGTGCTGCTCGTCCGGCGCGAACGCCAGGTGGGCCATGGCGATCAGGTCGAGCCGGCGGTTGTAGATGCCGAAGAGTTCGTCGCGCTCGAAATCGAGCCCGTCGACATAGCGCTGCACTTGTTCGTCGCCCGCGGCGTAGCCGAAGCGCAGGTAGCGGTCGTGCGGCGTGAGCGCGAGCAGGTGCTGCGCGATGCGGTCGCGTTCGCGCGGGCCGATCGAGCGGATCGGCACCATGACGGGTGGCGGCGAGGAGGCCGCGCGTGGTTGCGCCTCAACCATCGGCGCCTTCAGGAAAGAGCCGAGGCCGAGAGACGCCTTCAGGAGGGTCTTGGCGGTAAGCATGGCTCAAATATAAGGGTTTTCCCTTAAACACCAAGCCAGCAGGGGTACTTTTGGGCCACATTCGTTAATCAATACCAGGGGGCGTGTCGTTCACGCAACCATTGGGGTGGCTAAACCGGCACGGCTGTTGTGGCCTTGACACGGTCCAGCACGAAACTGGTCTTGCAATCTTCCACGCTGGGGTGCTTGAGCAGGGTGTCCATGATGAAACGGCTGTAGTGCCCCATGTCGGCGACCACCACGCGCAGCAGGTAGTCCATGTCGCCGGTGAGGGCGGCGCACTCGACCACTTCGGGCCAGGTCTGCACGCTGGCGCGGAACAGGTCCATCGGGTTGCGCTTGTGGGTTTCGGTGTGCTTTTCGAGGCGCACATTGAGATAGGCCGTCAGGCCCAGGCCGATGACTTCGGGGCGCACGAGCGCGACGTAGCGGTCGATGACGCCGCTCTCCTCCAGCCGCTTGACGCGCCGGAGCACGGCGCTCGGGGAAAGGCTGACCTGCTCAGCGATCTGGTCGTAGGTGGCGCGCCCGTCTGCTTGCAGCGTGCGCAGAATAAGCCTATCAATCTTGTCGAGTGCTTCCATTTCGTTATTTTCGCAGTTTTACTGCGTAGCCGCCCTCCCTGGCGCCCAAAAACGCTGAAAACATGAGTGGCATCCGCTCTACAGTGCAGCACTGGTCGTTCCCGCCCACCCGTTCGCTTTTCATTCGTTCGAACCCATTTCTGGAGACCCCCATGAGCCACATCGACGCGCCCCCCTTCACGCCCTGGGAGAACCCCATGGGAACCGACGGCTTCGAATTCATCGAGTACGCGGCACCGGATCCGGTCGCGATGGGCAAGGTGTTCGAGCGCATGGGCTTCAAGGCCGTGGCACGGCACCGCCACAAGAACGTGCTGCTGTACCGCCAGGGCACGATCAATTTCATCGTCAACGCCGAGCCCGATTCGTTCGCGCAGCGCTTTGCGCGCGAGCACGGCCCGAGCGTCTGCGCCATCGCCTTCCGCGTGCAGGACGCCAAGCAGGCCTACGAGCGCGCGATCTCGCTCGGCGCCTGGGGCTTTGCCGACAAGGCGGGTCCGGGCGAACTGAACATTCCCGCCATCAAGGGCATCGGCGACAGCCTGATCTACCTGGTCGACCGCTGGCCTGGCAAGAACGGCGCGAAGCCGGGCGACATCGGCAACATCGGCTTCTACGACGTCGACTTCGAGCCGCTGCCGGGCGTGGCCTCGCAGGATGCGCTGGCGCCCAAGGGCAACGGCCTGACCTACATCGACCACCTCACGCACAACGTGTACCGCGGCCGCATGAACGTGTGGGCCGGCTTCTACGAGAAGCTCTTCAACTTCCGCGAGATCAAGTACTTCGACATCGAGGGCCAGGTGACCGGCGTGAAGAGCAAGGCCATGACCAGCCCCTGCGGCAAGATCCGCATCCCCATCAATGAGGAGGGCAAGGAGCAGGCCGGCCAGATCCAGGAGTACCTGGACATGTACCACGGCGAAGGCATCCAGCACATCGCGATGGGCTCGGACAACCTGTACGAGACCGTCGACGCGCTGCGCGCCAACGGCGTCAAGCTGCTCGACACCATCGACACCTACTACGAGCTGGTCGACAAGCGCATTCCCGGCCACGGCGAAAGCGTGGCCGAGCTGCAGAAGCGCAAGATCCTGATCGATGGCAAGAAGGACGCACTGCTGCTGCAGATCTTCAGCGAGAACCAGCTCGGCCCGATCTTCTTCGAGTTCATCCAGCGCAAGGGCGACGACGGCTTCGGCAACGGCAACTTCAAGGCGCTGTTCGAAAGCATCGAGCTCGACCAGATGCGCCGCGGCGTGCTGTCGGCCGCAAAATAAGCGCCTTTTTCACTGGCCAGGAGCCTCCATGCGCAGCACGTTCTCGATCGGCTTGACCCTCACCGCGGCAGCCGCCGTTGTTCTTTTTTCGGGCTGCGCCATGGCGCCGGCCACCCCCGCGGCAGGCTCGCACCTCGACACGGTGCAGAAGGCGGCGGCACTGCGCGTCTGCACGCCGGGCGACTACAAGCCCTTCAGCTTCCAGAAGGCCGACGGCACGTTCGAGGGCATCGACGTCGATCTCATGACGGGCTTCAGCGCCAGCCTCGGCGCGAAGCCCGAGTGGGTCAAGACCACCTGGGCCAACCTGCTGCCCGACCTCAGCGCCGGCAAGTGCGACATCGCCGTGGGCGGCGTTTCCGTGACCACCGACCGGCAAAAGCGCGCCTTCTTCAGCGCGCCCTACATGGTGAACGGCAAGGCGCCCATTGCGCGCTGCGCCGACGTCGCCAAGTACCAGAGCGTGGCCGACATCGACAAGCCTTCCACCCGGGTGATCTTCAATCCGGGCGGCAGCAACGAGCGCTTTGCGCGCGCCAACTTCAAGCAGGCCAAGCTCACGCTGCACGGCGAGAACGTGACGATCTTCGACGAGATCCTGGCCAACCGCGCCGACGTGTTCGTGACCGAATCCGCCGAGGCCATCACGCAGCAGAAGCTCAAGCCGGGCCTGTGCGCGATCAATCCCGACAAGCCGCTGCAATACGGCGAGATGGCCTGGATGCTGCCGCGCGACGACGTGGCCTTCAAGGCGTACGTCGACCAATGGCTGCACCTGCAGAAAGCCGGCGGCGACTTCCAGCGCGTGATGGACCGCTGGCTCAAGTAATCAGAGAGCATTCTTATGGACACCCCTGCAGCAGCAGCTGTCGCCACGCCCGCCGTCTACGGCGCTTCGGACCGTCCGCCGCGCGGCGACTACTCGCGCGGCGGGGCGGTGCTTGCCGACTACACCTGCCCGCAGGACTGGGCCAGCTACACGCCGGCCGACCACGAGACCTACAAGCGGCTCTACGAGCGGCAGGCTGCGCAGCTGCCGGGCCTGGCCTGCGATGCATTCATCAAGGCGCTGCCCTTGCTGGGCGTGAAGGACCGCATCCCGCGCTTCGAGGAAATCAACGAGCGGCTGCACCGCGCCACCGGCTGGGAGATCGTCGCGGTGCCGGGGCTGATTCCCGAGCTGCCGTTCTTCAGCTTGCTTGCGAACCGCAAGTTTCCGGTGACCGACTGGATCCGCAAGCCGGAGGAGTTCAACTACATCGTCGAGCCCGACGTGTTTCACGATCTGTTCGGCCATGTGCCGATGCTGTTCGACCCTGTTTTTGCCGATTACGTGCAACGCTATGGCCAGGGGGGCATCAAGGCGCACGAGCTCGGCGCAGGCGAAAAGCTCGCGCGGCTGTACTGGTACACGGTCGAGTTCGGCCTGATCCGGCAGCCGGACGGCCTGCGCGCATACGGCGCCGGCATCCTGAGCTCCGTCGGTGAACTGGAGCATGCCGTGCGCAGCGGCGAGCCGCACCGGCTGCCGCTCGACTTGCTGCGCACCATGCGCACGCGCTACAAGATCGACACCTACCAGAGCAACTACTTCGTGATCGAGAGCTTCGCGCAGCTCTTCGACCTCACGGCACCCGACTTCACGCCGCTCTACCAGGCGCTCGACGCCTTGCCCGACATTCCGGCCGGGGTGCTGCTGTCGGGCGAGTCCGGCCAGGCCTGAAGTCGTTCCCCAAAACCTGACTGCCGCGGCAAGCATGCGCTGCCGCGCGCTATCGCATGCGCGACAGCGCATGCACCGCTCCTAGGACAAGCCCGCTGGCGGCCAGATGTGTCTGGCTCCCACAATCCGCGCAAAAGGAGCTTGCATGCAGACATCCGCGCGACAGAACTACCCGGCCGGCGTGCCGCACGAGATCGACCCCGGGCAGTACCGGTCCCTGCCCCACATGTTCGACGAGGCGTTCGCCCGCTATGCCGATCGGCCGTTCTCGGTTTGCATGGAACGCTGGATGTCCTATCGCGAGCTCGACACCCTGTCGAAGGCCCTGGGCGCATGGCTGCAGTCGCTGGGCCTCGAGCCCGGCGCACGGGTCGCCATCATGCTGCCCAACGTGCCCCAGTTCGCCGTCACGATGTGCGGCGTGCTTCGCGCCGGCTATACCTGCGTCAACGTCAATCCGCTCTACACGGCGCGCGAGCTCGAGCACCAGCTCAAGGATTCGGGCGCCACGGCCATCGTCATTCTCGAGAACTTCGCCGCAACGCTGGAACAGGTGATCGAGCGCACGCCCGTCAAGCACGTGGTCGTCACTTCGATGGGCGACCTGCTCGGCGGGCTCTATGGCGCCTGGATCACGGTGGCGGTCCGCCACCTGGCGAAGATGGTGCCGCCGTACAAGCTGCCCCTGGGCAACGGCCGCAGCGTCACGCCTTTCTCCAAGGTTATCGAGGAGGGACGCGGACGCGCGCCGGCGCCGGACCAGAGCACGCTCGATTCGATCGCCTTCCTGCAGTACACCGGCGGCACGACGGGCCTGTCCAAGGGCGCGGTGCTGACCCACCGCAACATCGTCGCGGCCACGCTGCAGGCGGAGGCCTGGTTCACGCCGGCGCTGTCGCGGGCGGGCGACCTGGCCAAGGTCAACAGCATCGCGGCGCTGCCGCTGTACCACATCTTCGCGCTCACGCTCTGCCTCCTGGTCATCCGCCAGGGCTCGCACATGACGCTGATCCCCAATCCGCGCGATTTCGACAAGTTCATCGCAGTACTCAAGAAGCGCCCCTTCCACATGCTGCCCGCAGTGAACACGCTCTTCAATGCGCTGTTGATGCATCCCGAGTTCAAGTCGATCGATTTCTCCACGCTGTTCGTTTCGCAGGCGGGCGGAATGGCTGCCTCCGAAGGCACGGCGCGGCGCTGGTTCGAGGCCACCGGCTGCCCGATGATCGAAGGCTGGGGCATGAGCGAGACCTGCGCGATCGGCACCAACAACCCCGTGTCGAACACCAGCTTCACAGGCACCATCGGCTTGCCGCTACCGAGCATCGAGATCGCCATCAAGGATGACGAAGGCAACTCCCTGCCCATCGGTACGCCGGGCGAGCTTTGCATCAGGGGGCCCAACGTCATGACCGGCTACTACAACCAGCCCGCCGAAACCGCGGCCGCCTTCACGTCCGATGGTTTCATGCGCACGGGCGACATTGCCGTCATGCAGGAGGACGGCTACAGCCGCATCGTCGACCGCAAGAAGGACATGATCCTGGTGAGCGGCTTCAACGTCTTTCCGAACGAACTGGAGAACGTGATTTCGCTCTGTCCTGGCGTCGTCGAATGCGCGGCCGTCGGTGTGCCGGACGAAAAGCAGGGCGAGGCGATCAAGGTCTTCGTCGTGCGCAAGGACGCGGCGCTCACCGAAGAGGCCGTGCTGCAATACTGCAATGGACAACTCACCGGCTACAAGCGGCCCAAGCACATCGAATTCCGCGACTCGCTGCCGAAGACCAATGTCGGGAAGATCCTGCGGCGCGAGTTGCGCACCAGCGCGGGCGCCTGAATGAAGGAGCTCGCCGCGGCCGGGCTGCCGGCGAATCTCCTGGTCTTCGAGCGCGGCTGGCTGTCGTCGAACAACATCCTGTTCATCGGGGCCGGCGAGACCGCGCTGGTCGACACCGGGTACAGCACGCATGCCGATCAGACACTTGCACTGGTCGAATCCGCGCTGGGCGGCCAGCCGCTCGACCGCATCGTGAATACGCATCTGCACAGCGACCATTGCGGCGGCAACGCGGCGCTGCAGCAGCGCTACCCCGCGATCCGGACGGACATTCCACCCGGCGAGGCGGCATTGGTGGAACGGTGGGATGAGCGCGGGCTGAGTTTTCTAGCGACGGGACAGATCTGCCCGCGATTCCGGCTCACCGGGCTCCTGCAGCCTGGGACCGAATGCATGCTCGGCGACAGTCCGTGGCAGGTGCATGGCGCGCCTGGCCACGATCCCCACTCGATCATCCTCTTCGATCCCGCTTCACGGACGCTGATCTCGGCGGATGCCCTGTGGGAGAACGGCTTTGGCGTTGCCTTTCCTGAGCTTGCGGGCGAACCGGCGTTCGGCGATATGGCTGCGACGCTGGATCGGATCGAGGCGCTGGGGCCGCTGCAGGTAATCCCCGGCCATGGCCCGATCTTCGGCGATGTCGACAAAGCCCTGGCCACGGCGCGCCGCCGACTCGAGGGTCTTCAGCGCGATCCCGTGAAGCACGCGCGGCACGCCATCAAGGTGCTGATGAAGTTCAAGCTGCTGGAGGTGCAGTCCATTGCCCTTGAGAACTGGGAAGCCTGGGTTCGCAGCACGCCGTATCTGGATATCGTTCGTTCGCGCTTCTTTGCCGATGCGGAATTGGCGCAGTTGGCCGGAGACGTCTTGCACGAGCTGATCGGCGCAGGGGCGGCGGAGATGGACTCCTCAGGCATCCGCAATATCTGATCTTTGTCCGCTGGAATAAAAAAAGCGCGTCACCGAAAGATGACGCGCTTTTAAAAGCTGCAAAGAAAAAAGCCCAACACACCGTGTTGGGCTTTTCCTGGCTGTAAGAGCCTGACGATGACCTACTTTCACACGGGAACCCGCACTATCATCGGCGCTGACGCGTTTCACTGTCCTGTTCGGGATGGGAAGGAGTGGTACCACGTCGCTATGGTCATCAGGCATAACTTGTTGTCTGTCTGATCACATGATCAGGCAAACGAATTCATAGAGTTTGGAATCAGCTTTTGGCGAATTATTTTGAATGCGTCAACTTGGCATAACACCTTGATCTGATTGATCAAAGTTATAGGGTCAAGCCGCACGAGCAATTAGTATCAGTTAGCTTAACGCATTACTGCGCTTCCACACCTGACCTATCAACGTCCTGGTCTTGAACGACTCTTTAGGGGGCTCAAGGCCCCGGCAGATCTCATCTTGAAACGAGTTTCCCGCTTAGATGCTTTCAGCGGTTATCTCTTCCACACTTAGCTACTCGGCAATGCCACTGGCGTGACAACCGATACACCAGAGGTGTGTCCACTCCGGTCCTCTCGTACTAGGAGCAGGCTTCCTCAAATCTGCAGCGCCCACGGAAGATAGGGACCAAACTGTCTCACGACGTTTTAAACCCAGCTCACGTACCTCTTTAAATGGCGAACAGCCATACCCTTGGGACCGGCTACAGCCCCAGGATGAGATGAGCCGACATCGAGGTGCCAAACACCGCCGTCGATATGAACTCTTGGGCGGTATCAGCCTGTTATCCCCAGAGTACCTTTTATCCGTTGAGCGATGGCCCTTCCATACAGAACCACCGGATCACTATGTCCTGCTTTCGCATCTGCTCGACTTGTCAGTCTCGCAGTTAAGCACGCTTATGCCATTGCACTATCGTCACGATGTCCGACCGTAACTAGCGTACCTTCGAACTCCTCCGTTACGCTTTGGGAGGAGACCGCCCCAGTCAAACTGCCTACCATGCACTGTCCCCGATCCAGATAATGGACCTAGGTTAGAACCTCAAACACACCAGGGTGGTATTTCAACGTTGGCTCCACAAGATCTAGCGACCCTGCTTCAAAGCCTCCCACCTATCCTACACAGATCTGTTCAAAGTCCAATACAAAGCTACAGTAAAGGTTCATGGGGTCTTTCCGTCTTTCCGCGGGGAGATTGCATCATCACAAACATTTCAACTTCGCTGAGTCTCAGGAGGAGACAGTGTGGCCATCGTTACGCCATTCGTGCAGGTCGGAACTTACCCGACAAGGAATTTCGCTACCTTAGGACCGTTATAGTTACGGCCGCCGTTTACTGGGACTTCAATCAAGAGCTTGCACCCCATCATTTAATCTTCCAGCACCGGGCAGGCGTCACACCCTATACGTCCACTTTCGTGTTTGCAGAGTGCTGTGTTTTTAATAAACAGTCGCAGCCACCGATTTTTTGCAACCCATTCATGCTTCGTTGTTCACTACACACTAATAGGGCACACCTTCTTCCGAAGTTACGGTGTCAATTTGCCGAGTTCCTTCTCCTGAGTTCTCTCAAGCGCCTTAGAATACTCATCTCGCGCACCAGTGTCGGTTTGCGGTACGGTCGTATATAGCTGAAGCTTAGTGGCTTTTCCTGGAACCTCGTTCAGTCACTTCGCGAGCAAGCTCGCTCGATCGTTGGCCTCGGTATATGTGCACCGGATTTGCCTAATGCACGCCTACATCCAACTAAACCGGGATATCCAACACCCGGATGACCTATTAAGATCCGTCCCCACATCGCACTATATATCGGTACAGGAATATTGACCTGTTTCCCATCAGCTACGCATCTCTGCCTCGCCTTAGGGGCCGACTCACTCTACGCCGATGAACGTTGCGTAGAAAACCTTGCGCTTACGGCGAGGGGGCTTTTCACCCCCTTTAACGCTACTCATGTCAGCATTCGCACTTCTGATACCTCCAGCACGCTTTACAACGCACCTTCACAGGCTTACAGAACGCTCTCCTACCACTTGCAATAAATTGCAAATCCGCAGCTTCGGTAACTGGCTTAGCCCCGTTACATCTTCCGCGCAGGACGACTCGATCAGTGAGCTATTACGCTTTCTTTAAATGATGGCTGCTTCTAAGCCAACATCCTGACTGTTTTAGCCTTCCCACTTCGTTTCCCACTTAGCCAATTTTAGGGACCTTAGCTGGCGGTCTGGGTTGTTTCCCTCTTGAGTCCGGACGTTAGCACCCGGTGCTCTGTCTCCCAAGCTGTACTCTTCGGTATTCGGAGTTTGCCTTGGTTTGGTAAGTCGCCATGACCCCCTAGCCAAAACAGTGCTCTACCCCCGAAGGTAATACTTGAGGCACTACCTAAATAGTTTTCGGAGAGAACCAGCTATTTCCAAGTTTGTTTAGCCTTTCACCCCTATCCACAGCTCATCCGCTAGTTTTGCAACACTAGTCGGTTCGGACCTCCAGTACCTGTTACGGCACCTTCATCC